>OZ219865.1:0-1151546 GCA_964291675.2 Alphaproteobacteria bacterium
AGCTCGTCGGGTTCGGCGCGCGCCATCAGCAGACGCTGTCGGATGCGCGAGGCGATGGGCTGGAGGTCGGGGCTTCGCAGCTTTGCGAGCAGGCGGTTGTCGCCGGCCAGCACGACGCTGAGGATGGCGCGGGAGTCGAACTCGGTGGAGGTGAGCAGGCGCATCTCGGTCAGCACCTGGTTCGGCAGTTCCTGCGCCTCGTCGACGAGCAGGAGCGGGCGCATGCGGGTGTCGTCGAGGTGGGCGAGCCAGCGCTCGCGCAGCCCTTTGAAGCCGGCCCAGCGGTTGTTGTAGATCAGCGTGATGCCGAAGAGGTCGGCCATCTCGCGGTAGAAGTCGCTGATGTTGGAGGAGGGATGGGACAGCACCGCGACGTTCAGCCCCTCGGTCTGCTCCAGCCGGTTGGCGAGCAGGCGCAGCGCGACGCTCTTGCCGGCGCCGGGCTCGCCGGCGATCAGCGCGAAGCCGCCCTGGCGCACCAGATGATGCTCGATCCTGCGGCAGAAGCTGTCCACGGCGGGGGTGGTCATCAGTCCTTCGACCGGCAGCTCGGTCTCGAATGGGTTCCACTTGAGGCCGTAGAGGGTGAGGTGTTGGCGGTTCATGACGGGTCTCCCTGATCGTCGTCCTTGTCGCGGCCGGCGCGTTGCGGATGGGGCAGCCACAGCGGCGGCAGGCCCGTGGCGGCCTGGTCGTCGAGGATGCGCTGGAGCAGCGGCGCCGGCCCCGGTTCGGCGCCCCGCCGCTGTCCTCGCCGACGGGACCTCGGGGACGCCGCACCCCGCCGGCATTGCCGCGCTTGTCGAGCGGGTAGAGGGTGCAAAGCCGCTCGCCGGTGCGGCCGTCGACCAGATCGACGCTGGCCAGGTCCCAGCGCGCGTAGCGGATCCAGAGCTCGGTCAAGTGGCGCCACGGCGCCGGCGCCTGGTAGCGCACGCCCTCGACCGACACGGTGCCGTCGGAGGGCCGCAGCCTGCGCTTTGCGGTGATCCGGAAGGCTGCCCTGAGCTCGTCCGAGCCCGGGCAGGGCCTCGACGCATCGTCGCTTTCGAGCAGCCGCTTGAGCGGCGTCGTGCCCAGCTCGCGGTGCACGCGGCGGTGGTAGTCGCGCTCCAGCCATGCGACGGTCGCGTTGTTGAGCGTCTCCAGGGTGAGCGGCTCGACGCCTTCGAGCATGGCCATCAGGCGTCCCTCGACCAAGGCCCAGAGAACTTCCTGCTTGCCATTCTGGTAGGGGGAGTACGCGAGCGTCGTCGCATGGACGATGCCGAGCCGGTGCAGCCCCTCCTGGACCTCCCCGGCCATCATCGACGCACCGTTGTCGGTCATCAGCGAGCGCGGCAGGCCACGCTTCATCAGGGCCTGGCAGAGCCCGTGAACGAAGACCTCCGCGGTTTCCGCCAGATACCATTGCAGGTGGCACCCCAGCCGCGAGTGGTCGTCGAGGAAGCCGAGCAGGATCGGCGTCTTCCACTCGCCCCGCCGCGGTCAGTACCCCGCGGCGCCCATGGTGATAATCGGCGTGCCAAAGAGCGTGACTGCGCGACACCTCGTAACTCAGCACTTCGCGCGCTTCGACCGCCGGGCGCTCGGCCTCGCGCTTGAACCCCGGCCGCCGGCGGCGGCGCACCAGCCCCAGCGAGCGCATGACCCGGGTCAGGGTGGTGTAGGACGGCATCGGCCCGAGAGACGGGTCGGCATCGACGCGCGCCTGCAGATTGTCGTGGTGAAGCTGGGCCGACCATGACGGGTGCGCCCGGTACTGATCGCGCAGCGCCGCGATCAATACCGCCGACATCGTCCGCACGCGGCCGACGTCGGTGCGCGCCCGCCGGCGCAGCGCCTTGACCGGATCCTGGTGCGCCGCCCGCGCCTGGTAATACCAGCGTTCGATGGTGGAGACCGAGAACTGCACCTGGCGGCCGCCGGTCGGATGTTCCCAGCTCTGCCGGGCCAGCCGCTCCAGCGCCGCCCGCAACCGTCCCCTGGGCGGCGGAGAGGCCAGAAGCGGCCCGACCACCGCGAAGCGCAAACGCGCCCACCCGTCGCGGTCGCCCTTGCCGTTGTTGCTGCCCATGGCGGCGTCTCTCCCTGGCCGGTGTCCGGGGAGATGCCATGTAGAACGCCTCACATGGCGCGAGAAGAAACAGTTTCTGCGGACGGCCCCGGACCATCGCCGAGCGTGCAACAGCCGGTCCACGGCATCAGCCAGATCAGGCTCCGCAGCAGCCGGGCACGCTCGCTGCGGCCGCGAATCGAGCGCAGCAGGACCACCAGTGGCGCCTCCCCGGCCGGCACCGCCAGCTCGCCCCGCTTCCAGCGCCACGGCCGGGTCGCGGGGAAGCTCTCCCGCCACCAGCGCCGCCAGCGGCGCAGCGTCAGCACCGGGATTCCCCACTGTCGGGCGACCGTCTCCAGCCGCACGCCGCCCGTCTGCAACAACACGCTCACCACCAGGAACAGCGGCGCCACGCGGAAGCGGCGGCCGAAGAAGCGGATACTGGGCGGAGTGACCCGGCCCCGGCAGGCGGCGCAGCAAAAGCTGTGGCGCCGCGCGTCCTCTCTCAGCTCGGGCGCCAGACCGTGCGGCTTGCGTGGGTAGGTCGCGCTATGAAGATGCCCGCCGCAGCGAGCGCATCCAGCCGATCGGCAGGACTCGGCCTCGGTCGCGTCAACCTGCTTCAGGAAGCTCCAGACCCGGACATTGGAGAACGTGGAACCGATGAACAATGTGTGCGACATTCGGAGCCGTCTCTGGTTGATTCACCGTCACCGAGACAAGCCCCTTGGCGGTCTTCTTGCAAGATCGCTGAGGGGCACCCCCCATCACCCATCAAATAACTTGAGCGGATTCCCCCGGAATCCCATCAAACAAACTGCGCCCTCTCAGCGGCGGCCATCGGCCACACGCCGGGGCTGGGCATCGACCCCGGCTGGAACGCGCAACGCGTCGACGTCATGCGCTGGGTGCTGCGGTGCAAGCGCGAGGCGAACCGGGACGAGATCGACGCGCTGCTCACCGCGACCGGCGAGCGCCCCATCGTCGAGGTCTCGACCCGAGACCCCTGGTGGGGCACTAAGCCCGTCGCGGACCGCTACGAAGGCAACAACGTCCTCGGCCGCCTCTGGATGGAACTGCGCCAGCAGCTTCGCGAGGACGACCTTGCGCGTGTGCGCCCAGGGACACCCCTCCCACAGCTTGCGCAGGGTGCGCGGCATCCCGCCCCACTCGCCGTCGTTGTGGTTGTAGGAGGGCCAGTCCTCGTCGCGCATCCAGGTGGAGCCGTCGAGCCAGTAGGCGCCGCCGGGGCAGGTGCGGCGGATCGGTGCGCCGTCCGCGCGGCGCCATTCGTAGCCGATCAGGCGCCGGTCATGGTGGGGAGAGCGGTAGAGGGTGAGCCGCCACTCGTGCTTGCCGATCGACGGTCCTGATCTGCACGGCTTCGGAACAGCTGCAAACATACCTGCGGCAGCACCTCGCGGCGGGGGACGAGGAGGTGCTGCGTTTCGCGAAGGATCTGGATCACGGGCTTGAAAGCGGGGAGGACGCCATCCTCGCGGCGGCGTCCGAGGAGTATGCACAGGCCGGCGACGCAGGGCGCGGCGCCTTGCTGCACCGCGTCGCAGACGATCTGGTGCGCTACCTGGACGCCCAGATCGCTTTCGAGGACTTGATGGAACGACTCCAGCCCTGGCTGGAACCGCGGGAGTTCCAACCGGGAGAAACGCTGGCCGAGCGGGGCGAGGTTCAAAGCGGCGCGCATTTCCTCGTGGCGGGAGAAGCGTCCATACACGATTCGACGGGACGCCGCGTGCACCAGTGCGGTCCGGGCGATGTGATCGAGCCGTGGGCGGCCCTTTCCGATCACGTCGCCTCGTTTACCGCGGTGGCCCGGACGCCGTGCCGTACGATGATGCTGGAACCGGCCGCGATGGGAATGCTCCAGAACGACGATCGCGAACTCGCGCCGGAACTGTTCGCGTATCTCACAAAAAACCGCTGGACTCCGAAGGAAATATAGACCTCGCCCCGCGCCCCGCCGCTACCAGCGGATCGCGGCCTTCAGCGTCACGCCGTGCTCGGGCGGTGCGTTGTCGTTGGCGGGCTCGCCGCGGGTCGCGTCGAGGGCGATCTCGAAGCCGGGGTCGTCGGGGCGCGCCGCCGTGAGCCGCCAGCCGATCCGCCAGTCGCGCGCCCCGCCGCTGGACAGGGCGAACCCGACATTGGGCGTGCCCGTGAACGCGCCGCCCAACATCGCGAGCCCGTAGCCCAGCTCGCCCTCCAGCCGGCTCGACGCCTCGAAACCGGCCTCGCCGTCTGCCGGCGCCAGACCCGCCAGCGTCTCCCGGCTCAGCAGCGCCTCCATCCCGCCCGACGGAGACGCGCCCCAAGACTGCCTGAGCGACGCCGTCGGGCCGCGCCCGGACGGGGAGCGCGGGTCCCAGGAGAGCGCGCCCGATGCGCCCCACTCCCGGAAGCCGTCCGCCTCGTGCGCCATCAGGGCGCGGCCCCGCAGGTCGAGGCTGAGCCCGTTCGCCGCATCCGCGAAGGCGAGACCGCCGCCCATGTCGGCGCCCATCCCGGTCTCCGCGTCGCCCCCGTCGAGCCGCGCGCCGAGCTCGAAGGACGGGGTGACGCTCGCGCCGTCCTTCCCGTTGCCGAGCGGGAAGCGCCGCGAGCCCTCGACGCCGCCGCGCAGCAGCCATACTTCCGCGTCCGACGCCGCCAGGTTCCCGTTGCCGCCTCCTCGCACCGCCTCCGAAGACGTCCGGGTGAAGCGCGCATCGCTCTTCACCGCCAGCGCGAGGCCGTTGCCGTCTTCGGGACGGACCACCTCGCTCCGCAGACCGGCCGCGCCCATGCTCATCGAGAGATCCGCCGTCATGCCGGACTGGCCCTCCGGCGTCACCGTCACCTCGCCCGAGCCCCAGCCCGCCGCCGCCCACAGCGACAGCCGCTCCGTCAGGTCGATCCCGGCATAGGGGTAGAGGCCGGTCAGGACCGCCTCGATGCCGCCCGAACCGTTCGCGCCCCGCCAGCCGCCCGTGCCGGTCGAATGGCCGAGCGCCAGACCGGCGGTCCAGCGGCCCGTCCCCGATCCGGGGACCGAAGCCCAGTCCGCGCCGATCAGACCCGTCGTCACCTCGCCGTCCACCGTCAGGCTCCCCTCGCGGCCGTCGAAGCCGGCGATCGAGGCGCGGCCCCACAGCGCGGCGAAGCCGCCGCCCTCCCGGCCTCCGCCGGTCAGCGCGAACGACGTGCCCGTGACGAAGTCGCGCTGCGTCAGCGCGCGCGACTCAGGCTCGGGTCCGGCATCGCCGGCATCCATCTGCGCGAGCCAGGCGGTCATCGACGCCAGCGCCGCCCGGGCCTCTTCCTCCCTGCGCTCCGCGGCGGCCGCTTCGGCGCCTGCCCCGGCCGCACCCTCCGAGCGCCACGTCGGCAGCGCCCGGCCCGCGAGTCTCGCCTCCGCGCCTGGTGTTCGCGGCACCGCAAGCCGCGCCTCGACCGCCTCCAGCACCTGCCCCGTCACCGTGCGCCCGAACCGCGCAAGCCAAGCCTCGGGGATCGCGCCGTCGTTGGTGATCGTCCCCGTCGCCTCGCCGTCCGCGATCCGCGCGCCCTGCGCGTTCGAGAGCCTGAGCGTCAGCGTCTCGCTGCCCTCGTCATGGTCGTCCTCCAGCACCGGCACCGAGACCGTCTTCTCCGTCTCGCCCGGCTGGAAGGTCAGCGTGCCGGACGTGGCGGTGTAGTCCGACCCCGCCACCGCCGTGCCGTCGGATGTGGCGTATTCCACCGTCACCGTGCCGGTCGACTCTCGGTCCAGCGTCACCGCGAAGTCGAGCGTCGCGTCCGTGCCCTCCTCGGCCCGCGCGTCCGCCACCGACAGCGCCGCCGGCGCCAGCACCTCGAACGACAGCGAGAGGGTTCCCAGCATGGAGCCCGAAGCGCGCCGCGCCGCATAGGCCGTCGCGGAGAGCGTGTACGCCCCCGCCGGCAGGGTCCCGCCATGGAGCGTGCCCTGCATGTCGTCGCCGTAGAGCGAATAGGGCGCGATGTTCTCCGTCGCCGACACCGTCTTCGCCCCCGAGAGCGACAGCGCGACGCTGCCCACCGTGGCGTTCGTGACCACGTTGGCGCGGATCGCGAAGGTCCCCCCGGAGCGCCCGCCGAGGTCGACCTCCGCGCCGTCCGTCAGCGCCGCCACCGTCGACTGGTCCGACGCATCCAGCAGCACGAAGCCGGACAGCACCCCCGGCGAGGACTCCGTCCCCGCCTCGACCTCGACCTTGAACGGCGCCCTGAGCGTGCCCAGCGCCTTGCCCGCGCCGTGCGGATGCTCATGAGCCGTCGCGGTCAGGGTGTACGACCCCGCCGCCAGCGCCCGCCCGTGCTCCGCGCCCTCGGCATCGCCGAAAAGCGAATACGGCACCACGTTCTCGGTCTGCCTGTGCTCTTCGCTTTTCGCGACCGGATTGCTGAGCGTCAGCACCACGCTGCCGACCTCCGCGTCCGGATCGACCTCGGCGCGGATGCCGTAGATGCCGACCGCCGACACCGTCACCGTGCCGCCCTCCGTAATCGGACCCAGGTCCGCATCCGTCACCGCATCCACCAGCACGAGACCCGTCAGCACCCCCGCCCCCGTGACCGCCGGCTCGCGGGTCACCGTCACCGTGTAGGTCCGCGCATCGCTGCCGTCGCCGGGCGTCACCGTCACCGTCACCTCGGTCTCGCCCTCGGCGAGCGCCAGCTGGTGGCCGTCCCGCTCCTCGTCCGCGTCCCCGGGCGCGATCGTCACCGTCGCATCGGCGTAGACCGCCGTGGCCACGACCTCCGCTTCCGCATCCGTGGTCCGGCTCGTATAGCGCGTCGTGGCGCTGGCGAAGATCGGCGAGATGTCCAGGTCGTCGATCCACAGAGACGCCAGCTCCCCGCGCGCCGCCGGCGCGCAGACACCGGCGCGGTTGCGGAACACCTGCTCCGCCGCCCGCCAGTGCGCCGTCGCCGGCAGGCGCACCCGCAGCAGGCCCCGCTCGTTCGTCGTCGCCCGCACCGGCACCGTCCACGAAAGACCGTCCGCGGCCGCCACCGGCGTGCCGGCGCGCCCGTTCTCCACCGTGAAGTCCGAGGCCGCGAGCGTCGCGAGCGCATCCACCGCCACCGCGTCGCCGGCCGCGTCCAGGAACGCGACCGACACTTCGACCCGACATCCCCCGGACGATGCGTCGGACTGGCCGGGCCCTCCGGCGGCCGCCTCCGGTACCGAACCCGTCATCTCCGTTTTCAGCGGGAAGGTCAGCTCCGGCGCGTCCGAGCGCAAGCTGACCGAGACCCGCTCGCCGACATTGTCGGCGCCCCAGGTGAAGCCGGGACTGGCCCAGACATATGTGTGCTTTGACGGGACATAGATGCTCTCTGGCGGTTTGACAAAGTATCCGGTCCTGGCGTCGAACCGAAACGAGCGGCTGCCGACCTGGAGAATCCAGGACTCCGAGGCGGGGGGAGGGTTGCCTGAGAATGAAATATTGAGGCCCGCATCGGCGAGGCCCGCCTGAATTATTTTGATCAATGCGATCACGTAGCTCTTGCCGTTGCGGGTGAAATTCCAAGTCTTGGCGCCGCCGGGGGAAGAGATGGAACCCCTTGAAAGAGAGTAGCCGTAACCCCCGTTGACTTTCGCCACCGTCAGGCAGGCCGTCGCGAAGGCGTCGGCAGGCTGGCCGGCGGGGCAGTCGGGGGTGTCGTTGGTCGCGCTCAGGGTGAAGTCCGCGACCTCGTTGCCGTTCCCGTCCGCGAGCCGGTTGCCGCTGCCCGTCGCGGGCTTCGTATAGCTGACCGTCACGCCGGTGTCGGTCGATACCGCCGCGCTGCCGAGCGTCAGCGTCACCGTCCTGCCGTCGATCGACGGCGAGCCGGTCAGGGTCTCCGTTTGCTCGGTGCCGCCCGACGGCGTCTTCTTCACCGTGAACGCGCCGTTCGCGAGATCGGGCGCCGCCGCCAGGTCGTCGTCGAAGGCGATGACCAACGACGTGCCGGTTACCGTCGCCGAGCTTGCCGCCGGCGCCGCGCCATCGTCGTTGTCGTTCACCGCCACGGTCACCGTGCGCTGGGCGAACCCCGCGGCGCTGTGGGTGAGCGTCACCGACTCGTGATCCCCGTCGTCGTCCGCGACGCCGGTTACGGTCACGTTCCGCGGGGTGTTCCAGTCCGTTGCGATGAAGGTGAGCGAGGCCGGACTGACCGTCGCCGCGTCCGCGTCGCCACTCGCGATGCTCACCGTCACGCTCGCCGACGGCCGTGCATCGAGCTTCACGGTGTAGCCGGCCGTGCCGCCCTCGTCCACCGCCACATCGGTCCGCGAAAAGACCAGGCCCCTGGCGGCGCCGTTGATGCGGATCCTGGTGGCGTTGGAGCCAGCGTCCAGGAAACTGTCCGTCGACGAAGCATCCCGATATTCGGCCACGTCGCGGATGCTCCACCCCGAAGCGGATACCGCGTCTTCGTCTTCGGAAGCGGTGCCCAGCCAGATCGCCGCACCGCCCTCCGCGACCACCCAGTAGTCGGTCGACGGGTCGAGCGTGACGGTCCCGGACGCCGTGAAGGCGTAGGTCTTGATGGCATACAAAGCGAGGGCCGCCGGCCCGCGCAGCACCGCCACTTCGACGCCGTCGGCCGAGCCGCTGAATATCTTCACCGTCGGGGGAATCGTTCCCGAGTGGTTATCGGTGTAGAGCAGGAGGTCGACACTGCGCAGGGTGTACCCCCCGGCGTTGCTGCCGGTCGTGAAGCGCTGCGCCAGGTCGTTATGGTTGAAACGGCCGCGCACGCCTTCCCGCATCTGCCCGAGGTTGCTCACCAGCGCGTCGGCGGAGGGGGGCATGGTGTTGGAGTCGAGCGCGGGGTTGACGGTATACTGGTGCGGATAGGTGTCGCTGATCAACGCCTCGTTGTTGTTATCGTCGTCAGTGAAGCTCACCTTCACCCTGATCTTCTCGAACTGGTCGTCCCTGGTCAGCGTGTAGCTGCTCGACGTCGCCCCGGCAATGTTCAGCGGCTTCGACCTGCCGTCCACCCGAAGCCACTGATAGCTGTAGGACACGCCGGTCAGCCCGTCGGCATCGGCGATGCCCGTGGTCGAAGCCGTCAGCGTCTGGCCCACCGTCGCTATCCCCGAAATCCTCGGGGCGCCCGTCGCCGCGTCGTTCACCGCGGTCACGTCGATCGTCATCGTGTAGGCGTCGGCGCTCTCCGCCTCCCCGTCGCTCACCTTGAACGTGAACGTCGCATACCCGCTCCCGTGCGCGTTGGCCGCCGGCGTGAACACCAGGTCCCCGTTGTCCAACTGCGCCGTCGTCACCACCCGGTCCGCCGTCACCGCGGCGCCGTCGAGCTCCAGCGAACCCGCCGACGGTCCCGTCACAATCTTCACGCTCGCCAGCGCGTCGTCCGCGTCCGTGCCCGCGAAGTTGAAGTCGCCCGCCGCGAAGCCGTAGGGGGTGTCCTCGTCCGTCGTGACCGAGCCGTCCGACGCCGTCGAGCCCTCGGCCGCGGCCACGCTCGACGACGCGGCGGCGCCCGCGCCGGCGAGCAGCAGCGCCGCCAGCGCAAGGCGCGCCGCGGCACGCGGAAGGCGCCGGCCGGGAGGGCGGCCGTCCGGGCCGCCGACGCAATCCCGGCGCCCGGCGCCCGGCTCGAATACAGGGGCGCGCCATGCCCGAACGATCGACCGCATCATCGTCCATGCCTCCCAACTCACGCCGGCGACACCCGGCCAAGCTCCACGGTCTGGCAGCGCTGCAATCCCGGCGCTCCGGTCCACTAACCCGCCTGTCCCGTTCGGGGAGACAACTCGATATGTCTCCGCCGCGTGGTGCTCGTACCAACGGGCATAATCATGACAGAGTTTGTGTGTTATGTTTGTGTTATTACGGCTTTTTTAGGTGTCTTTTCGGGGGTTTTGGGTGAATTCTGGTAAGCGGTGCGCCCGCCCCACTCTTGATTTTCGCCTGCCGCGCCTCGGGGTCAATGCGAAGAGGGCGTGTATGAGCGGATCAAGTGCTGGTCGATTTGCGTCAGGACTGCGGGACGGCGATGACTTCAGCGCAGGCGCAGGGGCCTGCGGGGTGCGCTATCGACAGGGTAAGCCCTGGAAAGGGGGATGACATGCACTGAAACCTTTCGTCGCGACCCAGCGGGTTCGACTCCCGCCCGGCAAAGGCGCAGCCCGCCAGCCGGAAGCGAGTCTTGCACGGCAGCCGGCAACGGTTGTCGTGAAGCGTAGACAGCGGGTGGTGAAGCGGCTCGGTAAGCCTCGAAATCATGGAGACCGACGACGCCCTTGGTGTGTTGGGCCTGGGGGCAGCACCGGAAGCACCGCATCGGGCGAGGTGCGACGGGTCGTCCGGGGTCTTGGAAAGGCGCAGAGCCACGGGATGGGTCGCCAGGGAACCTGTGAGGTCCTGTTCTTGCCCATGAGGAAAACCGCTGGAAGGGGACGGCCAGCGTGACCAACAAAGACCCCGGCCCGGCGACTGACCTGCGCATCGCCAGGAGCGCGTGAGCGGACACGAAGAGGCAGGAACCCGTGGACCCGGCTGGCGAAACCATAAGCCGAAGGGCATGCGGAACAGGAAGTCGTAGCGCCTTCATAGTACCGCTGACGGCGGGGAACCGTGGCCATCGGGACCCGTCCGAGGAAAGGGAGGCGTCACATGTCCAGACCCATTGATGGGAAACGATGGAGGAGACACTGAGCTCCACGACCACGTCAACGAAACAGCAGTGGATAGCCGAACAGGCGAGGGAGCACCCGGAGCGGGTGTTCACGTCTCTGCACCACCTGATCGACGGCGAGTGGATACGCGAAGCGTATCGCCGGACGCGCAAGGATGGGGCGACGGGCATCGACGGCGTGACGGCTGCCGACTATGAGAAGGACCTTGAGGCCAATCTTGATGACCTTCTGGACCGGATCAAATCGGGCCGCTACCGCGCGCCGCCGGTGCGACGGCACTTCATCCCGAAAGCGGACGGAACGAAACGGCCTCTCGGCATCCCGACGTTTGCGGATTCCTACGGACTTGACGGCGGATTCCTATTTTACTTGACCGCGATTCCTGGCACTTGACCGCCAGGGCGGTGGCGTTTGTCAGTCTCTCCCGGGTGTTGCCGTAGGGGTTCTCCGTTGCTGGTTGGGGGCTGGCCGGAGGTCAGCCCGGTGCGAGCGTAAGCGAGCCCTCGCCGTCATGCAAAGGCCTGTCGGGCGCGGCGGCGAGCTCCCTCATTCAGCACGCCGCCGCGCGCGCCTGTGTTGCCACCGGGGACGGCGCCGCAGGCGCCCATGGACCCGGCCGCCAGGCCGGGCCCCCTCACTTGTCGTTGCCGCCGTCGAGCGGCGGCGGCCTGTTGCGCTTGCGCTGGGATTCGCCCTTGAGGTCGATGCGGTAGGCGTTGTGGACGATTCTATCGAGGACCGCGTCGGCGATCGTGGGTTCTCCGATCACCTCGGGCCAGCGCTCCACGGGTATCTGACTGGCGATCAGGATGGACTTGCGTCCGTGTCGCGCCTCGGCGATCTCCAGCAGGTCGCGCCGGCCCTCGGTAGAGAAGCCTTGCAGCCCCCAGTCGTCGAGGACCAGCAGGTCGACCCTGGCGAGGCGTCCCATCAACCGGGCGTGGGTGCCCTTGTCGCGGGCGCGGTCCAGCGCCGTGACCAGCTCGGGGACGCGGCGGTAGAGCACCGACTGCTTCTGGCGGCAGGCCTGGTGGGCGAGCGCGCAGGCCACGAATGTCTTGCCCGATCCCGTTGCGCCGAGCAGGACGAGATTGACGGCCTGTCGGATCCAGTCGCCGGCGGCGAGCTGGGTGAGCGTGGTTCGGGCGATGCCGCGCCCGGCGCGGCAGTCGACGTCCTGGATGTCGGCGCGGATGCGCAGCTGGGCCTGGCGCAGGTGGCCGAGATAGCTCCTGTGCTCGCGGTGCTCGGCCTCGCGCTCGATCAGCATGGCGAGGCGGTCGTCGAAGCCGAGCCGCTCGATGTCGGGGACGTCCTTCTGCTCCTCAAGCGCCTCGGCCATGCCGGTGAGGCCGAGCTGCAGCATGCGTTCGATATTGGGCTGTCGCAGGGTCATGGTGTCGCTCCGTCGTTTCCGTAGTAATCGCCGCCGCGGATGTTGTCGTGGCCGGGGATGGTCTCCCTGGCTTGCACGCGGCGCCGATCGGGGCCGCCGCCGTGCTTGATGCGCTCCCTGAGGAAGCCCGAGGCGAGGCGGTTGAGATCGAGGGCCTCGGCGCAGAGCGCGTCGAGGCGCGCGTCGTCGTGGTCTTCGGCGAGGCGGATCATCCCCTGCACGGTGGCGAAGGCCTGTTCGGGGAAGTCGCGCGAGGCGAAGCAGCGCTCGGCCCAGGCCGCGGCGTTCGGGCCGATCTTGCGGGCGCGCTCCAGCAGGATGTCGCCGTAATCGGGCTCGCGGATGTCGCGCACCGCCCTGAGACGGTCGGGCATGTGCTCGGGCTCGGTGGCGTACTGGTTGCGCCCGCTCTTCAGCCGGTGGACGGCGATCCGCTCGCCGCCCTTGTCCAGGAAGAGCTCGACCATGCGCTCGCCGACCCGGGCGTGGATCTTGCGGCCGATATGGCGCTCCGGCGCGGAGTAGTGATTGCGGGCGATGCGGACGTGGCAGTTGGGCCCGACCTTCCGCTCGATCCACTCGCCCCATTCCCAGGGGTTCCGGGGCAGCGGCTTGAGGAGTGTCCGCTCGCCTGCTTCGAACAGCGCGCGCCGGGTCTCGCCGCACGCCATGGGGGCTTCGTTCAGCCGGTCGAGCTCGCGCCGGATCGCGGCGTTCATCGCGTCCAGCGAGAAGAAGGTCTCGTGACGCAGCACCAGCAGGATGCGCGACTGGACCGCCCCGACGCAGGCCTCCACGAGCCCCTTGTCGGTCGCTCGCCCCGAGCGCGCCGGCAGCACGGCGACGCCGTAGTGCTGGGCGAACTCGCGGAAGCTCGGATTGAGCCGGGGCGCCTCGCGGTCCGGCTTGTCGACGCCGGCCTTGAGGTTGTCGATGATCCAGCGCCCGGGGACGCCGCCGAAGTACTCGAAGGCGCGGCGATGCGCCATGATCCAGTGACGCACGCGCTGGTCGGGCACCGCCTCGGCATAGATCAGGTTCGAATGCGCCAGCACGGCGACGAAGATCTCGACATCCTTCTCGCCGCGGCCGGTCCTCAGCGCCAGCGTCTTGCCGGAGAAGTCGGACAGGCCCCAAAGACCCGGCGCATAGTGGAAACGCATCTGCGCCGGCTCGGGCCGGCTCCCCAGACGCTCGCCGAGCAGCGCGCAGAACCGGCTGTAGGTATAGGGCTTGCCCTCCTGGGCCAGCGCCTCGTCGCGGTACTCGACCCAGAGCTGGCGCCGCGTCAGCCGGGCGCGGCGGCGCTTGCGCGGCGCGGTGAGCGCTTCGATGACCGCATCCCAGTCCGGCTGAACCCGGTCGCCGTCCGGATCCGGCGCCGGGTAGAGCCGCGCGCGAAGCGCCGCATCGTCGAGATCGTCCGGCAGCGGCCAGGACAGACCCGCCGCCGCGGCACGGGCAAGCACATGCGAGACCGTCCCCGTGCTCACCCCGACCGCGGCCGCGATCTGCGCCCGAGGCAGCGCAAGATCGTGGCGGTGCCGCAGAATGTCCTTGATCTTCATCGTGCCGGTCCTCTTCATCGCGCCCCCGCCTGCTCGATCCGATCGAGCGATCGATCAGGCAGGGTCGGGAGAGAATCGGCACCTCGGACGGCTCGTCGGACGCCGCCCGGCAATGGCCCGTCAGGCCAGGTCCAGAGCCTCGGCCCGGACCGTCAAATGCTCAGGAATCGCGGTCAAATCCCGTAGGAATCGCGGTCAAATCCGCCAGGAATCTGCACATTCGATGCGATGGCGGCGAATCACCAGACGAGGACCGGTGCAAATACGACAAGTATGTTGCGGGCCTTTACAACACCCGCGGTCCAGACAATCTTGCATCTGCCCCTGATTTCGAACCCATACTTTCCATCCAAGAGAAGAGCAATTTCTTGAGAATTCTGGTGCAATTCGAATACGGGAACCGGCGAGACCCGTCTTACAATCCCGTGTCAGCGACCATCGAGCGGATCATACCCCTTGACCAAGTCACCCTTGAGATTGTCCGCGCCACCAAGCCGTAGGCGGAGCAGACCCTGGAACTTCGCCTCCAGCCAGATATCATCCAAAGATCTTCGAGAGGGAAAAGTATAAGAGAAATCGGGATACTGAAGACGGCACTAGGAATGCAACACTGATGCCCAATGGCCGTCCAACACGTCGCTCAATGGTATTCCCGAGGCGTCGCCGACTGTCCTCAGCTATCGTCAGCGAGTCGCTTCGCCTCCGGGGGGTCGATCAGATCAATCCGTGACAAGAAAATAGAATGAGACGCAGCACCCGCTGGACAAAGGTTTACTCTGGACTTTCAATGCTCTCTGGCCGCCATCGCTACCGCGGCAACTCATTCTCCAGCCGACATGTCAAATTAGACCGCGTTTAGTTGAGTATGTGTTGACAAAGCAATTTGTAACGGAGTGGTGCGGATTACACGTGTTGCTAACCCTTTACTTTATATGAAGAAATCAGGCTTCTGAAGTCACGCACGACGACAAATCCGCGAAAGCGAACATCTTGACCAGAATGTCGGCCGCCCGGTTGGCGACGGTCGGCATGTGGTGCAGGCTGTTGTGGAAGGCGAGGATGTCCTTGTACTCGACGTCCGCGACGCGAAGCTCGCCGAGGGCCGGCACGATATGCTTGCGCAGCATGAGGCGGTAATGCGAGATGGTGGCCGGCTTGCAGTGCATCGCCACGTATTCGCGCTCGTAGCGCTCAGCGAGGTCGGCGACGGTCGGGTCGGGCGCGGGCTCTGGCGGAACCGGCGGCTCTCCGGCCTTGATGCGCGCGATGAAGTCGGTGGCTTTCCTGCGGGCATGGTCGACGGAGAAGTCGGTGTCGCCATGGGTCCCGAGGCTGACGCGCTTCGAGCGGCCGAAGGCGCGCGTCTGGACGACGAAGACCTTCTTGCCGGAGGGGTACACTCGGACGCCGAAGCCGGGAAGTTCGTTGTCCCAGAAGACGGCATCCTTGCCGTTGACCGAGAGACGGTCCACGGTGCGCTTGGTGAGGGTGCGGTACTGGCGTTCGGACATGGTGCGGCGGTCCTTCGGGGCGGCTTCTGCGCGGCGATTTTCGGTAGCAGGGCCGTAAGCGCACAGAAAGCATGGTGACGGCAACAATGGACGTGTGGTCTGACGGCCTCATCGCTGGCTTGGCAAGGTAGAGGACAGTGTAGTGATGTCGAATAGTCCCGTCAAGACAATCACTTATCGCACGTCATCGCCCTCTGGGGGCGGCATGCGACGACGGGTGAAACGGGGCCGAATCGGCCTCAGAATTGGATGTATCTAATGGACACCAACGTGATCTCCGAGTTGATGCGGCCGACGCCACAGCCCGCGGTCATGGCGTGGTTCTCCGGGCAGGACTCGGCCGAACTCTACCTGACCGCCGTCGGCGAAGCGGAGCTCCGCGCAGGCGCGGCGGTCCTGCCGGCGGGCCGACGCCGCGACCGCCTCGCCGCCGAGATCGACGCCGTGGTCCGGGAGGATTTCGCCGGCCGCGTGCTGCCCTTCGACAGCGCGGCCGCCCGGGCCTATGCGAACATTGCTGCCGCGCGCCGGTCCGAGGGCCGGCCGATTCTGGCGGCCGATTGCCAGATCGCAGCCATCGCCCGTGCCCACGACGCCGCGGTGGCGACCCGCAATGTCTCCGACTTCGAGCATTGCGGTATCGCGGTGATCGACCCTTGGGCGGGAGACCGGGCGGCTCCGTGATCGCTCCTGCGCGGCGGCGTCATGCCTCATCCTCGCCCCGGTCTGCCTCGCCGAAGAACAGTCTGCGCTCGATGACGATGCCGGCGGAACCGGACAGCGCCGCGGCGAGGGCGGCGAGCGCCGCGCGCCAGGGGGCCGCTTCCATCGCCGCCATGGTGCACACCAGCGGCACGGCGAACAGCAGCACGAACGCGTAGCGCCGGAGCCTCACGGCATGCGCGCGGGCGATCCGGCAATCCAGCTCCCGCGCCAGATGGCGCGTCTCGTCGTCGTTCCCGCCCGGGCCGGCCGCGACGGCGTCGATGTGACGCCAGTACCGGCGCTTGAGGTAGAAGGCGAGGAACAGGGTCAGCACCGCGATCAGCGCGGCGTCGGGGCTCGGGCGGCCGTAGGCGTGGAGCAGCGCGTTCAGCCACAACGCGCCGGCGAACCCGGCGAGCGCGAGGAAGAGCGGCACCGTCCAGCGGTTGCACCACGCGTGGACCGGCTCGACCGTCGCGTAGATCATGGCCGTCGCATGGACCGCGAACCCCGCCAGCACGGCGGCGGCGATCCCGCATACGCGCCAGACGCCGTCGACCTCGCCGTAGCCGATCCAGCCGACGGCGAACGGCCCGGCGGCCGCGCAGGCGGCGACAGCCAGCGCGCCCGCGCGAGCCGACCGGCTCGTCCGCCATTGGGCCAGCGCCGCGAATGCGCCCCCCGGTTGGCCCGGATGATGGCGCCACGCCGCAAGCCCCAGGGCAACGGCTCCCACCGCGAGGCCCAGCGCCGCCGCGCCGAACCAGCGATCGGAGGGAATCGTCGCCCCGCTCGCGAAGACGCCGAGCAGGACCAGCAGCCCGCAGCCCGTGCCGGAGGCGGCGGTGAAGAGGATCGCTGCGCCCATGCGCTCTCGCTCTGGAATCGCGGCCAATCCGGGCTCCCGTCCGCGCGTCGGCGAAGCAATAGGGGCACCGGCCGGCCCGGTCAATTTGCCGCGCCCCGCAAAGGAGGATCAAAGCCGGGCGCGCATTGTTGTAGAATTGCCGTCTTTCCAGCCGTGCCGGAAGGTTTGGTCCCGTGACGCCGACCGTAGATTCGTTCTTCGACCCCAAGACCAATTCGATTTCCTACATCGTCTCCGACAGCGCGACCGGGCATGCGGCGGTCGTCGATCCGGTGCTCGATTTCGATCCCGTGGCGGGCCGGACCTCCACCGAATCCGCCGACCGGTTGATCGCCGCCGTCGAACGCGGCGGGTTCTCCGTCGACTGGATCCTCGAGACCCATGTGCATGCCGATCACATCAGCGCCGCGCCCTATGTCCAGGGAAAGCTCGGCGGCCGGACCGGCATCGGCACGGGTGTCATGGCAGTGCAGAAGACTTTCGGGTCGCTGTTCAATATCGAGCGCGACCTCGCCGCCGAGGGGGCCCAGTTCGACCGCCTGTTCGCCGACGGCGACGCATTGGCGGTCGGCGAAGTCGTCGGGCGGGTGCTGCATACGCCCGGACACACCCCGGCCTGCGCCTGCTACGTGTTGGGCGATGCGGCGTTCGTGGGCGATACGCTGTTCATGCCCGATTCGGGCACGGCGCGGGCGGATTTCCCCGGTGGCTGCGCCGAGGCGCTCTACGAGTCGCTCTGCCGGATCCTGGCCCTGCCGCCGGAGACGAGGCTGTTCATGTGCCACGATTACGGCGCCGGCGGCGCGCGCGACGTCGCCTGGGAGACCACCGTCGCGGAACAGCGGCGCAGCAACATCCATTGCCGCGACGGGGTGAGCCGCGAGAGCTTCGTCGCCGCGCGCACCGCCCGCGACGCCGAGCTCCCGGTGCCGCGGCTGATGGTGCCTTCCGTCCAGGTCAATATTCGCGGCGGGCGCCTGCCGGCGCCGGAGAGCAACGGCCAGCGGTATCTCAAGGTGCCGATCGATGTGCTTTAGCCCGGGGGAACGGCGATGACGACCCTGCTCTATCACCACGCGAGCTCGGAACGGCACGACACCGGGCAGGGCCATCCCGAGCGTCCCGACCGCATCCGCGCGGTGATCGAGGCGCTCTCGGCCGAGGCCTTCGCCGGGCTCGACCGGCGCGAGGCGCCCGAGGCCGAGAGCGGCCAGCTCGCGCGGGCGCATGCGCCCGGCTTCGTCGAGGCGCTGCTCGACGCGGTGCCCCGGGAGGGAAGGGTGCGGGTGGACGCCGATACCGTGATGTCGGCCGATTCGGGCGAGGCGTCGCTGCGCGCGGCGGGGGCCATGGTCGCCGCCGTGGAGGCGGTGATGGGCGGCGAGGCGGACAACGCGTTCTGCGCCGTGCGCCCGCCGGGACACCACGCCGAATCCCGGCGCAGCATGGGTTTCTGCCTGTTCAACAACGTCGCCGTCGGTGCGCTGCATGCGCGCGAGGCGCTCGGCGCCGACCGGGTGGCGGTGGTCGATTTCGACGTCCACCACGGCAACGGAACCCAGGCGATCTTCTGGTCCCACCCCTCGCTGTTCTTCGCCTCGACGCATGAATTTCCGCTCTACCCCGGGACCGGCCGGGCCGAGGAGACGGGCTGCGGCAACATCGTCAACGTGCCGCTCAAGCCCGGCTCCGGTTCGGCCGAGTTCCGCGCCGGCATGGAAGGCGCCGTGTTGCCGGCGCTGCGCCGGTTCTCGCCCGATCTGATCCTGGTCTCGGCCGGCTTCGACGCCCATGAGAGCGACCCGCTGGCGACGCTCAGGCTGGTGGAGGACGACTATGCATGGGCGACCGAGCGGCTCTGCGGGATCGCCGAGGAGGTCTGCGGCGGGCGCCTGGTGGCGACGCTCGAGGGCGGCTACGACCTCGACGCGCTGGCGGCCAGCGTCGCCGCGCATGTCGGCGTGCTGATGCGCGCGTGACGGGAACCCGGCCGGCGGCGGGACCGTTTCTCAGAAAATAATGTTAGGTTGCCGCCTAGAGGCATGAAACAAAATTATAATTATTGAATCGGGATGCCGAAATGGCAGATACTAAGACGAGCGAAGACGTAAAGAACCTGTCCTTTGAGGACGCCTTGGAGCAGCTTGAGGCCATCGTCCGCACGCTCGAAGGAGGCGAGGCCAGGCTCGACGACGCCATCGGCGCCTACGAGCGCGGCATTGCCCTGAAGACCCATTGCGAAGCCAAGCTGAGCGAGGCCAGGGCGCGCATCGAGAAAATCTCCTTCCAGGGATCGGAGCCGGCGGGGGTGGAGCCTGCGAATATTGACTGACGTATTGATCGATACCGACCTCGCCGGCGCGATGGCGGAGACCGCGGCGGCGGTGGACGAGGCGCTCGGGCGCGAGCTGCCCGAGCCCGACGGGCCCGCCGCGCGGCTCTACGAGGCGATGCGCTACGGCGCTCTCGGCGGCGGCAAGCGGCTGCGCGGGTTCCTGGTGCGGACCGGCGCGCGGCTGGCGGGCGGCGCCGACGACGGCGCGCTGCGCGTCGCCGCCGCCATCGAGATGGTCCACGCCTACTCCCTGGTGCATGACGACCTGCCGGCGATGGACGACGACGACATGCGCCGCGGCAAGCCGTCCTGCCATGTCGCGTTCGACGAGGCGACGGCGATCCTCGCCGGCGACGCCCTGCTCACCCGCGCTTTCGAGGTTCTCGCGGACGAGGCGACCCACCCATCGCCGGCGATCCGCATCGAGCTGGTCCGCGCGCTCGCCGAAGCCGCCGGCGGGCTCGGCATGGTGGGCGGTCAGATGATCGACCTCGCGGCGCAGCACGAGACGGTGGATTTCGAGCTGATCGCCGTGCTCGAACGGATGAAGACGGGCGCGCTGATCGCCTTCGGCTGCGAGGCGGGCGCGGTTCTCGGGGACGCCCCGGCGGCGATGCGCGCGATGCTGCGCGCCTATGGCTACGACGTCGGTCTGGCCTTTCAGATCGTCGACGATCTGCTCGACGCGACCGGCGAGGAAGCGGTTCTGGGCAAGAAGGTCGGCAAGGACGCGGCGGCGGGCAAGGCGACCTTCGTCGCCGCGCTCGGCGTCGAGGGCGCGCGGCGCGAGGCGCGTTCGCTGGTCGACCGCGCGGTGGCGCGGCTCGACGGTTTCGGCCCCGATGCCGAGGCGTTGCGCGCCTTCGGCGGCTATGTGTTGCAGCGCAGGAGCTGAGGAGTAAGGAGGTCACCATGTCAGTCGAGACCCCCCATCTGGACAAGATTCAATGGCCGCGCGACCTGCGCGACATGTCGCCCAGGGAGCTGCGCGCGGTGGCGGACGAGCTGCGCGCCGAGATGGTCGACGCCGTCTCGACCACCGGCGGGCATCTCGGCGCCGGGCTCGGCGTGATCGAGCTCACCGTCGCGCTGCACCATCTCTTCGACACCCCCGACGACATCCTGATCTGGGATGTCGGGCACCAGTGCTACCCGCACAAGATCCTGACCGGACGGCGCGACCGGATCCGCACCATCCGCCAGGGCGGCGGGCTGTCGGGGTTCACCAAGCGCGCGGAGAGCGAGTACGACCCGTTCGGCGCGGCGCATGCCTCGACGTCGGTCTCCGCCGGGCTCGGTTTCGCGGTCGGGCGCGACCTCCAGGGCCGCGACAACCGGGTCGTCGCGGTGATCGGCGATGGCGCGCTCACCGGCGGGATGGCCTATGAGGGGCTCAACCATGCCGGATCGCTGGACAGCCGGCTAATCGTCGTCCTCAACGACAACGACATGTCGATCGCCCCGCCGGTCGGGGCGATGAGCGCCTATCTGTCGCGGCTGATCTCGTCGAAGAGCTACCGCAGCCTGCGCGACGCCGCCCACCATATCGCCGAGCGGTTTCCGCGCGCCTTCGAGCGCGGCGTCAAGCGGGCCGAGGAATACGCCCGCGGCCTGGTGACCGGCGGCACGCTGTTCGAGGAGCTCGGCTTCTTCTATGTCGGGCCGGTGGACGGGCACAATTTGGACCACCTGCTGCCGGTGCTGCGCAACGCCCGCGACGATGTCGGCGAGGGGCCCATCCTGGTCCACGTGGTCACCGTGAAGGGCAAGGGCTACGCCCCGGCCGAGGAGTCGGCCGACCGCTATCACGGCGTCTCCAGGTTCGAGGTGGTCAGCGGCGTCCAGGACAAGCCCAAGACCAACGTGCCCTCCTTCACCAAGGTGTTCGCCAACAGCCTGATCGCCGAGGCGGAGAGGGACGACAAGATCGTCGCCATCACCGCGGCGATGCCGTCCGGGACCGGCGTCGATGCCTTCCAGAAGGCGTTCCCCGACCGCGCCTTCGATGTCGGGCTCGCCGAGCAGCACGGCGTGACCTTCGCCGCCGGGCTCGCCGCCGACGGCATGAAGCCGTTCGCGGCGATCTACTCGACCTTCCTGCAGCGCGCCTTCGACCAGATCGTCCACGACGTGGCGATCCAGAGCCTGCCGGTGCGCTTCGCGATGGACCGCGCGGGTCTCGTCGGCGCCGACGGCCAGACCCATGCCGGCGCATTCGACATCGCCTATCTCGGCTGCCTGCCCGGCATGGTGCTGATGGCCGCGGCGGACGAGGCCGAGCTGGTCCACATGGTCGCGACCGCGGTCGCGATCGACGACCGCCCGTCCGCCTTCCGCTACCCGCGCGGCAACGGGTTCGGCGTCGCCCTGCCGGAGCGCGGCGAAGTGCTGCCGCTGGGCAAGGGGCGGGTGATGCGCGAAGGCTCGACCATCGCCATCCTGTCCTACGGGGCGCGGCTTCAGGAGGCGCTGGAAGCGGCCGAGGACCTCGCGGCGAAGGGGATTTCGACGACGGTCGCCGATGCGCGTTTCGCCAAGCCGCTCGACGAGGACCTGATCCTCCGCCTCGCCCGCGAGCACGAGGTGCTGATCACCGTCGAGGAAGGGTCGATCGGCGGCTTCGGATCCCAGGTGCTGCATTTGCTGGCGCTCCGCCAGGTGCTCGACGGGGGGCTGAAGATCCGTCCCATGGTGCTGCCCGACCGGTTCCTCGACCAGGACACGCCGAAGCTGCAATACGAGGCGGCCGGGCTGACTGCGCGCCACATCGCGGCCACCGCCCTGGAGGCGCTGGGGCGTGGCGAAGCCGTCGCGGCGAAAGTCTAGCCCTTCCGGGAAGCGCCGGCTGGACGCTCTGGTCGAGGCGCGCGGCATCGCCGCGAGCAGGACCGAGGCCCAGGCGCTGATCCGCGCCGGAAAGATATGGTCCGGCGACCGGCGGCTCGACAAGCCGGGCCACAGCGTGGCCGCCGATGTAGCGCTGGAGCTGCGCGGCGGCGCGGACCGCTGGGCCTCGCGCGGCGGTTTCAAGCTCGATCACGCGCTCGGCCGTTTCGGCATCGACGTGGCCGGAGCGGTCGCGCTCGATATCGGCGCATCGACCGGCGGCTTCACCGACGTGCTGCTCGCCCGCGGGGCCGCGCGGGTGTACGCGGTGGATGTCGGACGCGGGCAGATGCTGTGGCGGCTGCGCCAGGACGAACGGGTGACGGTGCTCGACCGGCTGAACGCGCGCTACATCACCGGCGACCAGGTCCCGGAGCCGGTCGATGCGATCGTCTGCGATGCGAGCTTCATCGGGCTCGAGACCGTCCTCCCCGCGCCGCTGGCGCTGGCCGCGCCCGGCGCCCGGCTGGTGGCGCTGATCAAGCCGCAATTCGAGGTCGGCCGGGGCGCGGTCGGGAAGGGCGGCATCGTCCGCGACGCCGCCGCGCGCGACGCCGCCTGCCGGCGCATCGAGGCCTGGCTCGCCGCCCGCGACGGCTGGCGCGTGCTCGGCCTGGTCGAGAGCCCGATCGAGGGCGCCGGCGGCAACCGCGAATACCTGATCGCCGGCGAGCGGGGGTAGGGCGTCAGCTCAGGGCAGGCTCTCGATACGGCGCCATGGCGGGCCTCTTCCCCGCGTCACGGCCGGAGTTGTTCCAGGCATCCACTGGCGCCGCCGTCTCTCCTCTTCGTCATGCCCGGCCTCGTTCCGGGCACCCACGGGCGGGGCGGTCCGCCCCCGGCTCCCGTGCTCCTCCACCGCCACCACCACCCCGTCATGGCCGGACTTGATCCGGCCACCCATGCGCGGACTTGATCCGCGCAACCACTGGCGCCACCGGTACAACGCCCCGTCGGAAGGGGCGGCGACGCCAGTGGATGCCCGGATCAAGTCCGGGCATGACGATGGGGGGAGGTATGGCGATGGGGCGGGAAACGCCGGGCGCGCCCCGCGTCGAAGGCTAAACCGGACGGCAGTGGACTTGATCCGGGCATCCACTGGCGCCGGCATGCCTCCCGCCCTGCCGCCGCGCGGTCGGCGAGGCCGCATGGATGGCCGGATCGAGTCCGGCCATGACGGGGTGGTGATGGCGGGGGAGGAGCAGGGAGAGCGGGTGCGGCCGTCCCTTCTCTTCGTCATGCCCGGCCCCCGGATCGAGTCCGGGGGTGATCCGGGCATCCACCGGCGCCGGCACGCCTCCCGCCCCGTTGCCGTGCGGACGGCGCGGCCGCATGGATGGCCGGATCGAGTCCGGCCATGACGACGGGGGGACGGCCGGGGCGAAGCGCCTCAGCCGCACTGGGCGCGGTGGTGGAGCAGGTGGTCGGCCAGCACGCAGGCCATCATCGCCTCGCCCACCGGCACCGCGCGGATGCCGACGCAGGGGTCGTGCCGGCCGCGGGTCGATATCTCGGCGTTGCGCCCGTCCACCGTCACCGTCCGCCGCGGCGCGAGGATCGAGCTGGTCGGCTTGACCGCGAAGCGCAGCACGATGTCCTGGCCGGTCGATATGCCGCCCAGGATGCCGCCGGCGTTGTTGGAGAGGAAGTGCGGCTTGCCGCCGCGCATGCGCATCTCGTCGGCGTTCTCCTCGCCGGTCAGCACCGCCGCGCCGAACCCGGCGCCGATCTCCACCCCCTTGACGGCGTTGATGCCCATCGTCGCCGCGGCGAGGTCGGCGTCGAGCCTGCCATAGACCGGCGCGCCCAGCCCGGCGCGGACGCCCGACGCCACCACCTCGATCACCGCGCCGACCGAGGACCCGGCGTTGCGGACGGTATCGAGGTAGTCCGCCCATGTCTCGGCCGCCTCGGCGTCGGGACACCAGAAGGGGTTTCGCTCCACCGCCTTCCAGTCCCATTTCGAACGGTCGATGGCGTGCTCGCCCATCCGCACCATGGCGCCGCGGATCCGCACCCGGCGGCCCAGCACCTTGCGGGCGATCGCGCCGGCGGCGACCCGGCAGGCGGTCTCCCGCGCCGATGCGCGGCCGCCGCCGCGGTAGTCGCGCCGCCCGTATTTTTGCAGATAGGCGAAATCGGCGTGGCCCGGGCGGAACCTGTCGCGGATCTCGCCATAGTCCTTCGAGCGCGCATCCCGGTTCTGGATCAGCAGCGAGACCGGCGTGCCCGTGGTGCGGCCCTCGAAGGTGCCGGACAGGATCTCGACGGTGTCCGGCTCGCGGCGCTGGGTGACGTAGCGGCTCTGCCCCGGCCGGCGCCGGTCGAGCCAGCGCTGGATGTCGGGCTCGGCGAGGGCGATGCCGGGCGGCGTCCCGTCGACCACGCAGCCGATCGCCGGGCCGTGGCTCTCGCCCCATGTGGAGAAGCGAAAGATCCGTCCCTGGGTGTTGAAGGTCATCGCGCGGCGCCTCGGCGGCGCGGCTCCTACATCACGGTCGAGATGTCGGGCGCGTCCGCCGCCTTCATCCCGACCACGTGGTAGCCGCAATCGACATGGTGCACCTCGCCCGTCACCCCGCTCGACAGGTCGGAGAGCAGATAGACCCCGGCGCCGCCCACGTCGTCGATCGTCGCGTTGCGCTTGAGCGGCGCGTTGAGCTCGTTCCACTTGAGAATGTAGCGGAAATCGCCGATCCCCGACGCGGCGAGGGTCTTGATCGGCCCGGCGGAGATCGCGTTGACGCGGATGTCGGAGGCGCCGAAATCGACCGCGAGATAGCGCACGCTGGCCTCCAGCGCGGCCTTGGCGACGCCCATGACGTTGTAATGCGGCATCACCCGCTCGGCGCCCGAATAGGTGAGCGTGAGCAGGCTGCCGCCGCCCGGCATCATCGCCGAGGCGCGCCGGCACACCGCGGTGAAGGAGTAGCAGGAGACGTTCATCGTCATCGCGAAGTTCTCGGGCGAGGTGTCGACATAGCGGCCCTTGAGCTCCTCCTTGTCGGAGAAGGCGATCGCGTGGACGACGAAGTCGAGCGTGCCCCAGCGCTCCTCCAGCGCCGCGAACACGTCGTCGAGACTCTTGGGGTCGCCGGCGTCGCAGCGCAGCAGGAACGACGAGCCGGCCGATTCGGCGAGCGGCCCGACGCGCTTGGCGAGCGCGTCGTTCTGGTAGGTGAAGGCGAGCTCGGCGCCGTGACCCGCGGCCGCGCGGGCGATCCCCCAGGCGATCGAACGCTCGTTGGCGACCCCCATGATCAGCCCCCGCTTGCCTTCCAACAGGCGCTCGGACCGGGACATTCAACCCTCACTCGACGTGTTTGCGTATGAAAAAGCCCCCGCGGGGTCGGCGGCGCGGCATCCTACACGATGGCGCCGGTGCATCCAACCGCGGCACCCCGGCCCGGGCTCGTCAGAACAGCCGGACAAAGCGGAGCTCGCCGAACAGGCGGTCGTAGTCGTAGAGCTGGGCGTTCGTGGTCCGCTGCTCCTGGGTCACCGAGAGCTGCGGGCTGAAGCCTTCCAGGGTGAGCGCCCGGTTATGCGCGTACAGCCGGATGATGCGGGTCAGGTCGCGGCGCGGCTCCCCGGCTTCGGTGTGGGGGAACCAGTTGCCCTGCCAGTCGGTCCAGCGCAAGCTGCCCGAGCCGCCCACGGTGAACCCCCAGGGGAGCTGCGCCGTGGCCGCGAGCCGCACGCGGCGGCTGGACTGGCGCCATTGCTCGGCCTTCGTCCGCTCGCGCCCCCAGCCCAGCCCCGCGTCGATCCGGACGGTCGGCGAGGCGACCCAGCCGGCGCCCAGCGAGACATCGGCGATCGGCCCGTCGCGGTGCCTCTCCCGGTCGTAGCGCCGTTCGGCGCGGGAGAGCTGCGCGGTGAGCGTCGTGCGCGGCGTGAGCCGGTGCCGCCCCTCGATCCGCACCCCGATATCGCGGTGCGAGGGCTCCGACAGCCCCGGCCCCGTCCAGTGATGCAGCCCGGTGAGCAGCAGGCTCGCCTCGCTGCCGCGGCCGATCAGCCGGCGCGGCCCGACCTGGCCGGAGACGGTGAGCTGGTCGAACTCGCTGGCCCTGTATTCCCGGCGCGACAGATCGCCGCCCGCGCGCAGCCGCCAGCGGGGGCCCAGGGGATATTCATACTCCCCGCCGAGCCAGGCCGAGACGCCGACGCCCGAGGTGGTGAGCTCTTCGGCGTCGCGGCGGAAGGGGAGGCGCTGGCCGCCGACGGGGATGTAGATGATGCGCTCGGCCGAGGCGGCGCCGATATTGCTGTCCGGGGCGAACGCCATGCCGACGCGCAGGCTCCAGCGCTTGCGCGCCCGCATCGCCGCGAGGAAGCGGCCTACGTTGAGTGCCACCGCCGCCGGCGGCCTGCCGGCCAGCACCTGCTCGAAATGCCGCCGCGCGAGCCCGTCGTCGCCCTTGTGGAAGAAGGCGCGGGCGAGCTCCAGCCGGACGCGGACCAGCTCCGGGTGCGCGACCAGCATGGCGCGGAGGACGGCGATCGCCTCGTCGAGCAGCGCGTCCCGCCGCGCTTGCGCAACGCCCTCGCGCTGCGATGCTTCGATCGCCGCGAGCCCGAGCAGGAACCGCGCGTTGGCGGTGGAAGCGCCGCCCCGGGCCAGCCGCCGCAGGACGGCGAGCGCCGCGTCGTACCGCCCCGCCGCGACCAGCGCCCGCGCCTCCTTCACGCCCCCGGCGGGCGGCGCGGGGGGCTCCGCCCCGGCGCCCCAGGCCGGCTGGGCGAGGCAGGCGGCGATCGCGAGAGCGCGCAAAAGGCCGATCATCGACTGCACCGTTCTCTAGCCGTCGGGCGGACAGAAAGAGAGGGCGGCAGGACCTGCCACCCTCTCCCGAAGTTGGCGCCAGCGGTCGGGTTCCCGGCTAGGGGAACCTGACCGGCCTGGCCGGCCTACTCGCGCGGCTTCGTCGCGCCGAAGGCGCCGGCGACCCTGCCATTGCTGAAATCGGCGTTGAACTCGCCGACCACGGCGCCGGGCTGGGTAGTACCGTCGCTTCCCGTGCTGCCGTGGAAGGTGGCGCTGAACGAGCCGACATTGTCCCCGCTCCCCTTGGCCGTGCCGGAGTGGGTGCCGGTATCGTTGGGTTGGTTGCCGGCAGTGTTGGGATCACCATCGCTTTGCAGAGTCACCGACCACTCGTTCGGCTCGCCGTGCTGCAACTTGAAGTCGTCGATGGTGCCGGTAAGTGTGTGCAGCAGGTAGGGGGGGATGTCCCGCTCTGCCGTCTGCCCGAATGTCGCCTCCAGCCTGGCCCTCGCCTTGAAGTGGCCGGAGCTGGCATCGACGGGCTTCCCGGTGGTCGAGCTGAACTCAGTCGTGATCGCGTACACGCCGACCGCGCCACCCTCGTAGCTCGCGGTGCCCGTGACGTTAGTCATGGTGCCGCTCTCGGGAGTCGTCGGCGAACCGGCGAAGGTCTCGACCTCGTTGTAGGTGACCGCGCCGTCCGAGGCCGTGGTCCTCTTCAGCCAGAAGCCGTAATGCAGGTAGTCGGAATCGGGCACGTCGATCGTGACGCCAGCATCGGGAATGAAAATCCAGTGGTTAGCGTCAACCGCGCTTACCACGCCCATGGTGTCGACCGTGACCGTGCACGGGCCGCCTGTCGCATTGCACTTGTAAGTGCCCATGGCGCCGTCGAATGTACCTGCGATTTCGGCGGCGTCCCGCGACTCGTCTTCCGGCGTGGCGGCGTTGTCTTCCACCTCATGCTGGAACCTCAGGATGGTGGTGTCGACCGTTCCGGCGGGCGCCGTGAATGCGTCGGCGCTGACCTGACCGAGATTGGCGTCCGCCACGTACAGGGCGTCATTCGGCATGGTATCGGTCGCAGTTTCTCCATCGACCCTGACCTCCAGCGGATGAACCATCCCGAACGCCGTCGCCCGGGGCGCTTCGATGTCGGTGGCGACAATCACGACTTCCGTCACCATGTTGCCGTCGGCATCTGCGTCCATGGTGCGGGTGTGCATGCTGCGACCGTCCCGTAGATCCATGGCAAGCTCGAAGTCTTCGTCGCCGGCGTCGGTCGCGCCTTCCACGGTGACCGTGACTGTCGTGCCTTCGTGATCGCGCTCGATGTCAAGGTTATAGGCACCTGCGGCATTGCCTGTGGCAGTGACCGCACTACCACCGAGCCCGGCATCGGCCCCGCCTGCGCCGTCGATACCGGGCGTGCCGCCGGTTGCCGCCTGCAAGGCCTCCGTGGCCATGGCGTCCTGCTTGGTCTTCGCCGCTTCGGTCGCCCTCGCGATCTCCGCCTTCCGCGTCGCGTAGGCGGCCGAATTGTCGGCGGTGACCATGCCGCCGGTCGCCGTCGCGCTGCCGTCCGCGGCCACGGTCACCGTGCAGTCGGGGCCGCCGGCGGCGCAGGTGAAGGTGATCTCGCCGATGGTCGCGGACTCGCCCGCGGCGATCTCTTCCATGCCGGCCGCGCGCGCCGCGTCGTCCGCCACGCCGGTCAGATCCACCGCGACCGAGGAGGGCATGTCGGCCATGTCGGCGCCGTTGTCGCTTCCGCACGCCGCGAGCCCAAGCATCAGCACGGCGGCGCAGCAAACCGTTATCGGGTTCATGTTTCTAGACATTGGCTCGGGGCACTCCTCGTTTTGGTCCGGGACCGTTGAACGCGTCAGGACGGGGCCGATTCCTCTTCCCCCGCCATGCGGCCATAACATATCTAATCGGCTATCTCGTATTTGTCATCCCCTTCTAGCGTCGAATCGGAAAAAAGGCAAATGCCTAATTCGACGACGATTCGCCGCCCGCCCGCGGCGCGGCCCGAAGCCGTCGCCCGGGAACGGGCCGATTGCCGTCCGGTCCGGATTCTCGCGGCCGACCCGGCGCCCGGCTGTCCCGCCCATGGGTGCCCGGGCGGGAGGCGCGTGGCGGCAGTGGGTGCCCGGATCGAGTCCGGGCATGACGGGGGTGCGGGAGGCGGCGCCACGCACGCCCTTCCCGGACGTCCCCTCCTCCCGTCATGGCCGGACCTGATCCGGCCACCCATGCGCGGACTTGATCCGCGCAACCACTGGCGCCACCGGTACAACGCCCCGTCGGGAGAGGCGGCGGCGCCAGTGGGTGCCCGGATCAAGTCCGGGCATGACGATGGGGGGGAGGCATGGCGCTGGGCGGGAAACGCCGGGCGCGACGCGCGTCGAAGGCTAAACCGGACAGCAGTGGATCAAGTCCGGCCATGACGATTGGGGGGGCGGCGTGGGGCAAAGCACCCTTTCCCCCCTCCGTCATGGCCGGCCACCCATGCGGCCCCTCCGCGCGCATGTCGGCCGGCAGGGAGAGGCGGTGGCGCCAGTGGGTGCCCGGGCGCGAGGCGCGTGGCGGCAGTGGGTGCCCGGAACACCCCCGGACTTGATCCGGGGGCCGGGCATGACGAGTGAGGGGCGGCGTCCTTCGATACGCCGCTTCGCGGTACTCAGGATGAGGCGGAAGCGGCGTGCCTCAGGAAAATCCCCTCATCCCGAGCGGCCCCGGACTCGATCCGGGGCGTATCGCAGGACGGGCCGCCTCAGTTGACGATGCGCCAGGTCCCGTCGGCCTGCCGGCAGGCGCGCCCGACGGCGGTCTCGGTGCTGCCGCCGACGGTGATCGTCTGCTGGTACTCGCGGCACACGTCGCCCCGGGCGGTCTCGTAGGTGCGGGTCGGCGTGACCGTGCCCCGGTTGCCCGAATCGGGGTTGCGCCAGGTGCTCGCGCTGCCCGTCCGGTTGTTCTCCAGCGCGGTCTGGGTCGAGCGCCGCATGGCGATGCGGTCGGCCCGGTCGAGCGACTTGCCGACCTCGCTGCCGAGCGCCGCGCCGGCGAGCGTGCCGACCGCGACCGCGACCAGCTTGCCCTTGCCCTTGCCGACATGCGCGCCGGCGAGCGCGCCGAGGCCCGCGCCCAGCACCGTGCCGGCCTTCTCCTTCTCGCCGCCGCTGCACCCGGCGAGAGCGGCGACCGCTACCGCCGCCACCATCAGCTTGATCGTTCGCATCGCTCGCTCCTCTCCACCGGCGCCGCCGGGTCCGTTGCTCCATCGATCCTATATCGGCTAGTTTCGCGCCGACGACAAGAGGGGTTTGCGTGCCCGCCGAGGCCGAGGATCCGATCGCCCTGTTCAACGCCTGGCTGGCCGAGGCCGAAGCGGCCGAGCCCGGCCTGGCGACGGCGATGACCCTGGCCACGGTCTCCGCCGACGGCAGGCCGTCGGCCCGCATGGTGCTGCTCAAGGGCGCCGAGCCGGCCGGCTTCGTGTTCTACACCAACACCGGGAGCCGCAAGGGGGTCGAGCTCGACGGGACCCGCCGCGCCGCGCTGGTGTTCCACTGGAAGTCGCTCGGCCGGCAGGTGCGGATCGACGGCCCCGCCGAACGCGTCTCCGACGGCGAGGCGGACGCGTATTTCGCGACCCGGGCGCGCGGCAGCCAGATCGGCGCCTGGGCGTCCGACCAGTCGCGCCCCATGAGCAACGCCTTCGAGCTGCAAAGGCGGGTGGCGCGCTTCACCGCCCGGTTCGGGCTCGGCAAGGTGCCGCGCCCGCCGCACTGGACCGGCTACCGCGTGCTGCCGGAAGCGATCGAGTTCTGGCGCGAGCGGCCGTTCCGCCTGCACGAGCGCAGGCTGTACCGGCGCGACGCCGGGGGGGCCTGGCGGGCGAGCCTCCTGTTTCCCTGACCGGCCGCGCGCGGCCAATTTGCGGCTACCGGCGCGGCGCGGGCTCGGATATAAGGTCTGGACCCGCAAGCGGGATGGGATAGGCGATGCGCTACAGGACAGTCCTCGCTCCGGTCGGGGCGCCCGAGATCGGGTCGTCGATCCTGTCGGCGGCGCTCCACCTCGCCCGCGCCTTCGACGCGCATGTCGACGTGCTGCATGTCCGCCCCGATCCGCGCGGCCTGGTGCCCTATACCGGCGAGGGGATGGACGGCTCCATGATCGAGGAGATCATGGACGTGACCGAGCGCGAGGGCGGCGAGCGCGAGGTGCGCTCGCGCGAGATGTTCGATGCCTTCGCGGCCGAGAACGGCATCCGCGTGGCCGACGAGCCGGGCGCGGGCGCGGGCGTCTCGATGTCGTGGAAGACGACCGTCGGGCGCGAGGACGAGGTGGTCGCGACCCGCGGCAGGATCTACGACATCATCGCCGTGGGCCGCCCGCTCAAGGACGCGGCGCTGCCGTCCCCGATCACCCTGGAGGCGGCGCTGCTCGACACCGGCCGGCCGATCCTGGTCGCGCCGCCGGAGCCGGGGGAGGGGCTCGGCCGGTCGATCGCCATCGCCTGGGAGGGGAGCCCCGAGGCCGCGCGCGCCATCGCCGACGCGATCCCGCTGCTGGAGAAGGCCGACAGCGTGACCATCCTCTCCGCCAAGGCGGCTCAGGTCTCGCCGATCGACGCCGAGGATCTGCGCCACCGCCTCGCCTGGCACGGCATCGAGGGCACCATCCAGGGCTTCGAGTCGCCGGCGAGCGAGCTCGGCGCCGCCTTCCTCGACCAGGCGTCCAGGGCCGGCGCCGATCTGCTCATCAAGGGCGCCTATTCGCAGAGCCGGCTGCGCCAGCTCATCCTCGGCGGCAGGACCCGCCACATCCTGGCGCACGCCACCATCCCCGTGCTGCTGTCGCATTGAGGCATGGCGGAGCCGGCCTCCCCGCACCGCTCGATGATCCTGACCGGCGCGAGCCGCGGGATCGGCCACGCCACCGTCAAGCGCTTCAGCGAGGCCGGCTGGCGCATCCTCACGTGCTCGCGCGACGCGGTGCCGGAGGCGTGCAAGCGCGATCCCAACTGGTCCCACCACATCCCGACCGATCTCGCCGACCCGGCGAGCCTCAGGCACTTCGTCGAGGAGGCCAACGACCATATCGGCGACGGCGCGCTGCACGCGCTGGTCAACAACGCCGCGGTCTCGCCCAAGACCGAGTACAAGGAGCGGCTGGGCTGCCTGAACGGCGATATCGGCGGCTGGCGCGACGTGTTCAACCTCAACCTGTTCGCGCCGCTGCTGCTGGCCCGCGGCTTCGCCGGCGCGCTGAGCCGCGGCAAGGGCACCATCGTCAACATCACCTCGATCGCCGGGCATACGCGGCATCCCTTCGCGGGCTCGGCCTACGCGACCTCGAAGGCGGCGCTGTCGGCGCTGACCCGCGAGCTCGCCGTCGAGTTCGCCGAGCTCGGCGTGCGCGTCAACGCGGTCGCGCCCGGCGAGATCGAGACCGAGATGGTCGGGCCGGAATACGAGGCGCTGATCCCGCGCATCCCGCTCAACCGCATGGGCAGCGCCGACGAGGTGGCGGCGATCGTCCACCGCATGTGCGACGAGGAGTTCGGCTACGTCACCGGGACCGAGGTCTTCGTCACCGGCGGCCAGCATCTGGTGTGACGCGTCCTTGCCCCGGCCATGACGTGGCGGAGACAGGGGCGAGACACCCGGCTCAGAACGGGATCGAGATGGCCTCGTGCACGGCGTCGCAGTTGAGCAGCGTCGCCTTCTTGGACGCGATCAGGAAGCTCGCGGCCGCGCGGACCAGCCGGTAGTCGTAGCGCCCGCCGAAGCTGCGCTGGCCGTGCCCGGGGCGGTAGTCGAGCATGACGAAGCGGGCGCTGACCGCGTAGCTCCGGGCGTCCGGGTCCGGCGGCTCGACCAGGACATTGCCGATCGCGTGGCTGGTGCGGCTCGGCGGGATCTGGGCGTGCACCCGGGGGTGGCGCAGCCGGGCGAGGCGGGTCGCCATCAGCTCGCGGTCGTCGAAGAACAGCGAGACATGCTCCCACGGGTCGTCCTGGTCGATCTTCGCCGGCGCCCAGTAGGTGCCGTCCTCGGCGAACAGCGCGATCCAGTCCTCGAACCGGCGGTCGTCCAGGAGCGAGAGCTCGCGGATCAGGAAGCGCTCGACCTCCCGCGTCACCAGGAGCTCGGCGAGCGCCGTATCGGCGGAGCCCCCCATCAGCCGCGCGACATCAGCGACAGCCAGGTCGCGTAGTGGTTGCGCATGGCCACCTCGCTGGTGCCGATCGAGCTCACCCGCCCGGTATTGTGGTCGAGCGTCTCCGGCCCCTCGCGGGCCAGCAGGATCCATTCGTTGCCGGTCGTGGCCAGCCCCTCCTGCGCCCGGGCGAAGGCCTCGACGTCGTCGGTCTGCACCATCGAGGACGCCGAATGGGTGCCGTTGAGGATGCGGACCTGCTCGCGGAACATCTGCTCCGGCGCGCCCTTGAGCCTGATCGGGTAGACGAAGATCTCGGTCAGGTCCGCCGCCACCGGGCGGATCACCCGGATATGCGGGTTGAGCTCCTGCATCGCCATGTTGGGGTAGAAGATGACGTTGTGCCGCGTCTTGGTCAGGATCTCCCTGGTCCGCTCCCTGCCGTGCCGCGCCTCCAGCCGGGCAACGTAGTCGAGGTGGATGTCGGAGCTGTTCTCGATCTGCGGCAGCCCGCCCTGCCAGGAATGCCCGTTGGGCAGGGCCGAGACCCCGAGCGGGTCCATCGACTTGACGCGGCCCCGCTTCTCGAAGAACTCGATGCCGCCCTTGTCCCCCTTGCGCCGGACGAATTGCCGCCCCGACGGGCGCGACGAGGATTCGTGGCTGTAGGCCGGGTGGTACATGTCGGACAAATTGTCGATCTGGAACTTCCAGTTGCCGCGATACATGTAGCGGTGGACCCCGCCGCTGATCTCGACCTCGCCGTCGGGCGCGCTCGCCGCGAGGTCTTCGAGGCAGAACACGTTGGCGCCGAGCCAGTCGCGCAGCCCCGGCCCGTCCGGCGACAGGTTGGCGAACACGAAGCCGCGGATCCGGTCGACCCGGGCGACGCGCCCCATGCCGTCGCGCACCCGGTCGGGCTCGCGCCCCTCGGGATAGCCCTCGGGCTGGGTGACGAAGTCGAGGTCGCCGTTCGTGTCGTAGGTCCATCCGTGATACATGCAGACGAAGCGCCTCGCGTTGCCCGCTTCCTCGGCCACCACCTTCACGCCGCGATGGCCGCAGCGGTTGTAGAGCACGCAGACCTCGCCGTCGGAATGGCGGGTCATGACCACCGGCTGAGCGCCGATCCGCGTGCACAGGAAGTCGCCGGGCTCCGGCACCTGCGAGGCATGGCCGACATAGACCCAGCTCCGCGCGAAGATGCGCTCCATCTCGAGGTCGAAGATCGCCGGGTCCTGGAACACGTCGCGATGCACCCTGGTGTCGGTCACCAGCCGCGACAGATCGCCGCCGCCGTTCTCCAGCATGTCGCCCTCCCGATACAGGCCCGAAACGATCTTGCGGCTTCGCCCGGGGCGGTTCAACCGTCCTTCGATACGCGCCCTTCGGGGGCTACTCAGGATGAGGAGTGGTGAGTGGGATGCGCAAAGGAGCCCTCATCCCGAGTAGGCGCGAAGCGCCGTATCGAGGGACCGCGCCCTGGGCCGTCCTTCGATACGCCCGCCTGCGGCGGGCTACTCAGGATGAGGGTTTGGTTTGGAAGGCCGACACCCACCCCTCATCCTGAGTAGCGGCGAAGCCGCGTATCGAAGGACGCAACGGATCGAGGCGAGACGTACACGCCCTACAGCGTGCCGCGGAGCGATTCCAGCCAGTCCCGGCGCGACCGGGCGAGGTCGATGTCGTGGCGCAGCCAGCCGGCGAAATGGCCGGGGTCGTCGCGGTCCCCGAGCTCGAGGTCGCCGAGACGCGCGATTTCCGCGTCGCAGGTCTCGATCATCCGGTCGGTCTGCGCGCGCTGCTCGTCCGCCGGGAGGTGGTGCAGGAAGCGGATCTTCAGCGCGAAGGCGAGCCTGCCGACATCGCAGTTGGGCGCGCGGACGGCGCTGCGCAGCAATTCATGCAGATGGGCGCGCCCGGCCTCGGTGATGCGCAGCGCCTCGCCGTCGCCCTCGCCCTCGACCAGCCCCTCGGTCTTCAACAATTCGATCGAGCTTCCCAGCAGGTCGAGCGAGGGGCCGACGATGCGGCTGGTGAAATCGCGGACCGCATTGGCGAGCGCGGCATAGCGCCTCGGGCTCTCGCACACCATGCCGAGGGCGGCGAGCCGCACGGCTTCCTTGGGAAGCAGCGAGTGGTCGTTGAACATCCGGCGGGCCCGGTGCGGTTGCCTCCCTCAGGCGGCGAATTTGAGGTCGAGGCGGCCCCACACGTCCTGCAGCGCCGCGACGAGCCGGTCCATCGCCTCGTCGTCGTGCAGCGGCGTCGGGGTGAGCCTCAGCCGTTCCGTCCCCTTCGGCACGGTCGGGTAGTTGATCGGCTGGACGTAGATCGCGTGGCGCTCCATCAGCGCATCCGTCACCTGCTTGCAGCGCACCGCATCGCCGACGAAGACGGGCACGATATGGGACGGCGAGGGCATCGCCGGCAGCCGGGCCTGGCGCAGCTTCGCCTTGAGCGTGCGGGCGCGCTCCTGGTGGCGCTCGCGCAGCTCGCCGGCCGCGCTCACATGGCGGATGCTGGCCCGTGCGCCGGCGGCGATGGCGGGCGGCAGCGAGGTGGTGAAGATGAACCCGGCGGCGTGGCTCCTGATGTAGTCGACCATCGCGGCGGAGCCCGCGATATAGCCGCCGACGACGCCGAACGCCTTGGCGAGCGTCCCCTGGACGATGTCGATCCGGTGCATCGCGCCGTCGCGCTCGGCGACGCCCGCGCCGCGCTCGCCGTAGAGCCCGACCGCATGGACCTCGTCGAGATAGGTCATCGCGCCGTGCGCCTCGGCGACGTCGCAGATTTCCGCGATCGGGGCGAAATCGCCGTCCATCGAGTAGAGCGATTCGAAGGCGACGATCTTGGGCGCGTCCGCGTCGCACTCGGCGAGCAGCCGGTCGAGATGGTCGACGTCGTTGTGGCCAAAAATCTTCTTCTCCGCCCGGCTGTAGCGGATGCCGGCGATCATCGAGGCGTGGTTGTCGGCGTCGGAGACGATCACGCAGCCCGGCAGGGTCTGGCCGAGCGTCCCGAGCGTCGCCTCGTTGGCGACATAGCCCGAGGTGAACAGCAGCGCGGCCTCGGTGCGGTGCAGCCGCGCCAGCTCCTCCTCCAGCAGGACGTGGTAGTGGCTGGTGCCCGAGATGTTGCGGGTGCCGCCCGCGCCGGCGCCCACCCGGTCGAGCGCCTCGTGCATCGCCGCCACCACCTGGGGGTGCTGCCCCATGCCGAGATAGTCGTTGCTGCACCAGACGGTCACCTCCTCGACCGCGCCGGCGGCGTGGCGCGCGGCCCTGGGGAAGGCGCCGGCATGGCGTTCGAGATCGGCGAATACCCGGTAGCGCCCGTCGCTTCTGAGACGCGCCAGCCGGTCGCAAAAGAATTTTTCGTAATCCATCGCCCCAGACTCTCTGCCGGGGTCCCGCCGGTCAGGCGAGACCCTGCTCGGCCACAAAGCGCGCGGTGTCGTCGAGCGCCCGGCCGAACCGGGCGAGCATCTCGTCGATCTCCGCCTCGCCGATGATCAGGGGCGGCGAGAACGCGACCCGGTCGCCCAGCCCGCGGACGATCAGCCCGTGCTCCTCGGCGCGTCCGGCGAGATAGGCGCCGAGCTTCGCTGCCGGGTCGAAGGGCCGCGCGGTCACCTTGTCGGCGACCAGCTCGACGACCCCGACCAGGCCGATCCCGGCGATCTCCCCGGTCAGCGGATGATCGGCGAAGGCGGCGAGGCCGTCCTGGAGATGCGGCGCGGCGCTCGCGACCCGTCCGACGAGATCGATTTCGTCGTAGATCGCCAGCGTCTCCAGCGCCACCGCGGCCGGTACCGGATGGCCGGAATAGGTGAAGCCGTGGCCGAGCGTCCCGAGCGCGTGGCTCCCCTCGGCGATGCCGCGATAGACCTTCTCGTTGACCTGCACCGCGGCGATCGGCAGATAGCCCGACGACAGCGCCTTCGCCATGGTCATCAGATCGGGCTCCAGCCCGTAGGTCTCGGAGCCCCACATCCGCCCGGTCCGGCCGAAGCCGCAGATCACCTCGTCGACCACGAACAACACGTCGTGGCGCTTCAGCACCTGCTGGATCTTCTCGAAATAGGTCGCCGGCGGCAGGATCACGCCGCCCGCCCCCATGACCGGTTCGGCGAAGAAGGCAGCGACGGTTTCCGGCCCCTCGGCGAGGATCAGCCGCTCCAGCGACTCCGCGCAGCGCGAGGCGAAGTCCTCCTCGCTCTCGCCATCCTTCCCCTCGCGCCAGTAATGCGGGCAGTCGGTATGCAGGAAGCCGGGGAAGGGCAGGTCGAACCCGGCATGGTTGCGCGGCACCCCGGTCACGCTCGCCGCCGCGGCGGTGATGCCGTGATAGCCGCGCGCCCGCCCGACGATCTTCTTCTTGGCCGGGCGGCCGATGGCGTTGTTGTAGAACCAGATCAGCTTGATGGCGCTGTCGATCGCCTCCGAGCCGGAGTTGGTGAAGAAGGTCCGCGCCATCGGCACCGGCGCCAGCGCCTTGAGGCGTTCGGCGAGCTCGACCTGGGGCTCGTGGCTGCGCCGGTCGAAGCCGTGATAGAAGGGCAGGGTGCGCATCTGGCGGCTCGCCGCCTCGGCCAGGCGCTCGTTGCCGAAGCCGAGCGAGACGCACCAGAGCCCGGCCATCCCCTCGATATACTCCTTGCCGGTCTCGTCCCAGACATAGACGCCGTCGCCGCGCGCCATGACCAGCGAGCCCTCGCGCTCGTTCTCGACCGCGTCGGTATAGGGGTGGAGCAGCGCCTGCGGGTCTCGGAACCGGTAAAGGTTCGATCGGGTCGCGGTATCCATCGAAAAAATCCGTTCAGCCGCCGGTGACGCTCATATGGCGCGGCACCGCGGGATCGCGCCGGCGCCGGTCGATGACGAAGTCGTGGCCCTTGGGCTTGCGGCCGATGGCCTCGTCGATCGCCGCCATCAGGAGGTCGTCGTCCGGGCCGGCGCGCAGCGGCGCGCGAAGATCGGCGGCATCCTCCTGTCCGAGGCACATATAGAGCGTGCCGGTGCAGGTGAGGCGTACGCGGTTGCAGGATTCGCAGAAATTGTGGGTCATCGGGGTGATGAAGCCGACCCGCCCGCCGGTCTCGCGGCAATGCGTGTAGCGCGCCGGCCCGCCGGTCGAATAGTCGCTCTCGTCGAGGGTGAAGCGGCGCCTGAGCGCGGCGCGCACCATCGAGAGCGGCAGGTACTGGTCGAGCCGCGCGTCGCCGCCGATCTCGCCCAGCGGCATGACCTCGATGAAGGTGAGGTCGTAGCCGCGGCCGCCGCACCATTCGACCATGTCGGAGAGCTCGTCGTCGTTGACGCCCCTGAGCGCCACCGTGTTGATCTTGACCCGGAGCCCGGCCGCCTCCGCCGCCGCGAGCCCGTCCATCACCTGCTCCAGCCGGCCCCAGCGGGTGATGTCGGCGAATTTCGCGGCGTCCAGCGTATCCAGCGAGACGTTGATCCGCCTGACCCCGGCGTCGCGCAGGTCGTTGGCGAAGCGCCCGAGCTGGCTGCCGTTGGTGGTGAGCGTGAGCTCGTCCAGCGTGCCGTCCCCGAGATGGCGGCCGAGGCGCTGGATCAGCCACATTATGTTGCGGCGCACCAGGGGCTCGCCGCCGGTGAGCCTCAGCTTGCGCACGCCGCGGCGCACGAAGGCGCTGCACAGCCGGTCCAGCTCTTCGAGGGTGAGCACCTCCGCCTTGGGCAGGAAGGTCATCGATTCCGCCATGCAGTAGACGCAGCGGAAGTCGCAGCGGTCGGTCACCGAGACCCGGAGATAGGAGACCCGCCGGTCGAACGGGTCGATCAGCAGCGGCGATTCCGCGCCATTCCCGTCCCGGCTCGCCGATCCGTTATCTGAAACCCGATCGCCCATCTTCCTGCCGGCGGCATGCGGAGCATCCGCGACGGCCATCGACCGTCGCCTTCGGGAGCGAAATTAGGTCAAACGCCGCCGCTTGTCATTATCCCGTGTCGAAATCGCCCTCGTTTCCGCTCCGGCGGTACCGCAGGACGGTCAATCGATATCGGCGGAGAACGGGTGAACCGGCACGTCCCTGGGACGAAACAGGTACCGGGCGAAGATGTCGGCATAGCCGCGATAGGCAAACCCGTTCGCCGGTTCGGATCGCCTGCCGCACTCTTGCCGGTGGGTCTCCCGCAGGCGGAACCAGGGCAGGTCCGGCCGGCGGTGATGCAGCGCGTGAAAGTTGTTGCCGAGATAGAGCAGGCGCCAGAACAGCGAGGCCTCGACCGTTGCCGAGCGCGCGTCCCGCCCCGCCGCCGGCCGATGCTCGTTGAACGAGCGGTGCAGGGTGAGGGAGAGGCCGATCAGGGCGGCGAGGAGATAGACCCATAACGGCATGCCGCAGACCGCCGTAACCCACCACAGGAGCGCCGCCACGAGCGCGAGGTGAGGCCACCATTCGCGCACCGTGCGGCGTCCGTCCGGCCCCGTCAACGCGCGGAATTCCGTCCACCAGTACCGCGCGACCACGATCGCCGGCCCAACGGACAGACGGCCCGGAAGCGTGTTGTTGAAGATCATGAGACGACGCACGACGCGCGGCATGCGCCGCCACTGCCCGGCCGTGACGTAGAAGGATTCCGGGTCGGTTCCCGGGTCCGTCAGCCGGGTCACGCGGTGATGCAGCAGATGCACCCGCCGATAGGCGTGGAACGGCATCCACAAGCCGAGCGGCAGCATGCCGAGGGCGTCGTTGAGCGCACGGTATCGGGTCGGATGGCCGTGGATCGCCTCGTGCTGAAGCGAATTGTGCCAGGCGACGATGCACCCGAGCGCCGGCGCGGCGATCCACCACGGCAGCAGCGCGGCGTGCAGGGTGAGCAGCAGCCAGCCGCCGTAGATCGCCGCCGCGACCAGCCAGGTCGGAAGCTCGCCGCGGCGCAGGGATGCGCGCAACGGCCCCGCTTCATCGATCGTGCGCGCGGCAACCGTTGAGCCGGGTCCAGACATTCAGGTTCCTCTGGCGCTCCGCCACGTCGCGGACAGAGCTGTGAAAATCCTTCACGAAATATGTGCCGCATCCCAAATTGTGATTCAATATGCATCTTGTCACTTTCAAAATAAAATGTTGATATAAGTAACGCCTGTTGATAGGCTGTTGGAAAGGAGGCGCGCGATGGGACTGACGGTCAACCTGGATCGGCGCGATTTCGCGCGCGCGTTCCGCGACCGGCTGGCGGAGGCGCTGGACCGCGCCGGGATGAACCGTACGGAGCTCGCGCGCGCGGTCGGGATCGACCGTTCGACGCTGTCGCTGCTGATGTCGGAGGAGACCGACCGGCTGCCGAGGGCGGACACCGCCGCGGCGATCGCCAATGCGCTCCAGGTCAGCCTGGACTGGCTGCTCGGGCTCAGCAACGAAGCCGATCTGGGCGCCGACATTCACCCGGAGACGATGGAATTCGCGCCGAGCTCGCCCACCCCCCTCGACGAGAGGATCAACCGCTGGATCGAGGAAGCGGTGGGCTACAAGATCCGCTACGTCCCCACCACCATTCCCGATCTCGCCAAGACCGACGCGGTGTTGCAGCACGAATACCGCGATTTCGCGGTCAAGTCGGCGGACCAGGCCATCGCGCTGAGCCAGCAGAAGCTCGCCTATGCCCGCCTGCCCGAAACCGACATGGAGATCTGCACGCCGGTGCAGGCGATCACCGGCTTCGCCCATGGCGAGGGGGTGTGGGACGGCCTGGCGCTCGACGACCGGCTGGACCAGCTGGATCGCCTGATCGTGCTGGTCGAAGAGCTCTACCCCACCCTCAGGCTCTACCTGTTCGACGGGCTCACCCATTACGCGGCGCCGTACACCATCTTCGGGCCCCAGCGGGTCGCGCTCTACGCCGGCCAGGTGTACCTGGTGTTCAACACCCGCGAGCACATCCGCGTGCTCACCCGGCATTTCGACGATCTGGTCCGCGCCGCCGTGGTCAACTCCGCCGAGGCCGGGGGGTATCTGCGCCGGCTGCGCGGCGTGCTGACCGGCGGCGCCGGCCCGGCGTAGCGGCGACCGAGGAGGGCGCGCCGATGCGGTTGGCGAGCTTGCCGATGTACGACCTGCCCGGGAATCGGCGCGCCACGCGGGCCTGGTGGGCGGGGCTCGCCCGCGGGTTTGCCGCCGCCGGCCTCGACGACGTTCCGCAAGTCCTGACCGAGCCGGCCGATCGGAGCGGCCACTGGCTGGATCGGCGGTTGTTGTTCAGCCAGGCCTGCGGCCGGAACTATGTGCGCGAGCTGGCCGGGCATGTGCGGCTCGTCGCCACGCCGTGCTACGCCGCCCCGGGCTGCGACGGCCCGCTCTATCGCAGCCTGCTGCTCGCCGGCGCGGACTCGGAGCTCGATCCCGCGGACGATTTGAGCGGCGCGCGAGTGGCGATCAACGGCTTCGATTCGCATTCGGGCTGGGTCGCGCTGTGCGCCGCGGTGAGCGCGGCGGGTGACGCTCCCGATTTCGCCGACATCCGCGTGACCGGAAGCCATGCGGCAAGCATGGCAGCGGTCAGGCGCGGCGCGGCGGATCTCTGCGCCGTCGATTGCGTGACCTTCGCCCTGCTCGAACGGCACGCCCCGGACCGGGTGGCGGGGCTCAAACCCATGGGCCGGACCCCGGCGGCGCCCGGCCTGCCCTATATCACCGGCGCCGGCACCGGGCCCGCGGAGATCTCGCGCCTGCGCGACGGGTTGAGCCGCGCCCTGGAGGCGCCCGATCTGGCGAGCGTGCGCGACAGCCTGTTCATCGAGCGCTGCGAGGTGCTTGCCGATTCCGACTATGACCGCGTCCGCGACATGGCGCGGGAGACCGACCGCACGGGCGGGCAGGGCGCCGGATCGTGACGGTACCGATCGAAACCCGCGCGGACTTCACGCTGGAGACCGCCAGACGGGTGGCCTGGGACCGCGAAGGCGTCGAGCTCGGCGCCAGGGCGCGCGCCGCGATGCGGCTCGGCCGGCAGCGGCTGGAGCGCATTCTCGATCGCGAACCGGACGTAACGATCTATGGCGTGACGACGGGTCCGGGCCAGCTCGCCCGGAAGCGGCTCACGCCCGAGGAACGCGAACGCTGGGCCGGCGCGTCGCCGGCCCGCATCGCTGCATCCTGGGGCGATCCCCTGCCCGAACGCGTGGTGCGCGCCATCGTTCTGGCGCGGCTGACCAACTTCGTGGAAGGGCACGCCGCGATATCGCCGGAAATCGCGCTCGGCGTCGCCGCCATGCTGGACCAGGACAGCCTGCCCGAGGTCCCGGCGCAGGGTCAGGGCGGGGCGGGCGAAATTCTCGCGCTGAGCCACCTGTTCAGCGGCCTGGCGGAACGGATGAAGCCGGCGGCCAAGGACGTGCTGTGCCTGATCAACGGCTCGCCATCCGCCACCGGGCTGGTCGCCGACGCCGCGCTTGTCGCCGACAGGCGCTTCGAGACGGCGGCGCAGGTCTTCGCCCTGTCCTTCGAGGCCTTCAACGCGCCGCTGGACCATCTCGACCGCGCGCTCGACGGCTACTGGAACAACCCCCACGACGGCTGGGCCCTGCTGCGCCTTCGCGAACTGCTGGGCGACGGCCACGGCGGAGAACGGCGCCCCTATCAGGCGCCGGTCAGCTTCCGCATCGTGCCGCGGATGCTGGGCCAGGCCCGGCGGGCGGCGAGCATGGCCGCCGAAATCGCCGCGGAGTCGCTCCAGGCGGTGACCGACAACCCGGTCTGGATCGATTGCGTCGACGACGACCGTCCCTTCGGTCGCTTCATATCGACAGGCGGCTATCACAACCCGCATGCGGTGCTCGCGATGGACGCGCTGTCCGCCGCATGCGCCAATCTCTGCGTTCTCGCCGCGCGTCACGGTGCGAAGCTGCTGGACGGCGCCGTCTCGCTGCTGCCCGATCAACTCAACGCTCCCGAGGCCGGCGGCGAAATCGGCCGCGCCTATATGGGGTGTCTGCCGATGGCCCAGACGGGGTACGAGGAGGAAGCCCGCCTCTACGCTCAGCCCACGCTGCTGCCCGGCGGGGAGTCCGGCGGCTTCGGTCAGAACGACGTCGCCAGCCCCGTGTTTCTGTCATGGTCCAAGCAGGACCGCGCCGGCAGGTGTCTCGACATGGCGCTCGCCGGTCTCGTGCCCATCGCGCTCCGCGCCCTCGACGTGACCGACCGGCCGGTTCCGCCGGGGCTGGCCCGGCTCGAGGGCGCCATCCGGGAGCTCGAACCCGACATCGCGCAGCGCTCGGCCTTCGGCCCCGTGGTGGCCTCGATCGCCGGCGCATTGCGCCGCGACATATATCCGTCATAGCGCGAAGGGAGCGGATGCCGAGGCGGCGAAGCGGCCGGTTCTCAGCCCCTGAGCAGCGCCTGGAGCTTGACCGCCGGGTCGGCGAGCGCGGCCGGGTCGACGATCTTCTCCGCCTGCATCAGCCGCCTGGCGAAGCGGATGTCGCGCGGGCTGTTGATCGCCGCCGCGCCGTCGATCCTGCCGTCCTTGATGTAGAACTCGACGAAGCTGCCCTCCGCCCGCTCGCCCCTTGTCACGGTCTCGTCGAACCCGGCGGGCAGGCCCACGAGCTGGATGTTGACGTCGTACTGGTCCGACCAGAACCAGGGGATCTCGCAATAGGGGGTATCCCCGCCGAGCATCGCCCGGGCGGCGGCGATGCCCTGGTTCTGCGCGTTCTCCCAGGATTCCAGGCGGATATTGCGGCCGAGCAGGCCGTTGGGGTGGTTGGTCACGTCGCCGGCGGCGAAGATGTCGGGATCGGAGGTGCGGCAGAGCGCATCCACCCTTATGCCGTTGTCGACCTCCAGCCCGGCCGCCTCGGCGAGCTCGACGTTGGGGACGATGCCGATGCCGATCACCACGGCGGTCGCCGCCAGGGTCTCGCCGCCGGCCAGCCTGACGCCGCTAACCCGTCCGTCGCCGGTCAGCGCCTCGACGGCGGCGCCCAGCCTGACATCGACCCCGCGGCCGCGATGGATTTTTAGAAGATACGCCGCGATCTCCGGCGTCAGCGCCCGGGCGCACAGCATGTCGAGCGCCTCGACCACCGCCACCTCGGCGCCGAGCATGCGCGCCGCCGCCGCCACCTCCAGGCCGATCCAGCCGCCGCCGATCACCACGATGCTCGCGCCCTCGCCGAGATCGCCGCGGATCGCCGCGCTGTCGTCGATGCCGCGCAGATAGTGGACGCCGCCGAGCGCCGTCCCTTCGAGCGGGAGCTCGCGCACCCGCCCGCCGGTGGCGATCAGCAGCTTGTCGTAGGCGAGCGTTTCACCGTCGCCGAGCGAGACGGTCTTCGCCGTCCGGTCGATCCCGGTCGCGGCGACCCCGCTGCGCAGCTCGACCCCCCAGAGGTCGAACGAGCCTTCCGGCCAGAGATAGCTCGATTCCGCCGGTTCCTTGCCGAGCAGCACCTCCTTGGACAGAGGCGGGCGCTCGTAGGGCGGGTAGGGCTCCTCGCCGACGACGACGATGCGTCCCTCGAACCCTTCGTCGCGCAGCGTCTTCGCCGCCCAGCCGCCGGCCTGGCCGGCGCCGATGACGACGATCCCGGGATCGCTCATGGAATGGGAGCCCGGCGGCTAGCCCGGCACGCCGACCATGATGTCGTCGCCGTCGACCCTGACCTCATAGACCTTGAGGTCCTCGGTCACCGGCGGGGTCAGCGCCTTGCCGGTCTTGATGTCGAAGCAGCCGCCATGCAGCGGGCACTCGATGGAGTCGCCCTCGACGTAGCCGTCGGCCAGCGAGGCGTAGGCATGGGTGCAGATGTCGTCGGTGGCGTAGAATTCGCCTTCCACGTTGTAGATCGCGATTTCCTTCTTGCCGACGATCACCTGGATCGCCTCGCCATCGTCGAGATCGCCGGTCTTGGCGACGGCGTGAAACTCGATATCGCTCATTCTTCCTGCGCCTCCGTCTAGCCCGAATGCGCCGCAACGGCGCGCGGACGCCAGCTTGCGCACCTCGCGGTGCTAACCTTCTGACATGGTTTCGCTTTCCTTCTCCCGCGCTCGGCCGGTCGGGGTTCAATTCCGCGCCTGCCGGTTTTCCGGCCGCGGCCGGAACGGGGAGCAGGGACGCGCCCAAACTTACCCTTACCGGGCCGCGCGTCAAGTTCCATGCATCCGCGCTCGAACGCCTAGCCCGCCGGTGCGTGATGATCCGACCGGGCGTAGTGCCGCCGGAGCAGGTCGATGCCGTAATCGTTGCCGTTGGGCGTGCGCACGATGGTGTGGATGTGGAACCGCGCCGGGTCCGGGTTGGCGAGGAACACCCCCGAGTGGTGGTCGAACTCGATGAAGACGACCGGGCTCTGGATCCGGTAGTAGAAGGTGGACGCCTCCCCGGTCCCGCCGATCCAGCAGAAATGCGTCTCGGACAGATGCCGTTCGACCTCGTCGAGCCTCGCGTTGAGGGGGCCCGCGGGGAGCGGCTCGACAAAGCACTCGACGAGGTCGAGCAGGCGGCGCTTCTGCCCGGCGGACAGCGCGTCGCAGGGCAGCCCCTCGTAGGGCACGATCCGGTTGTCCTGGTACGCCCCGCCGAGATGGAGGTGGTCGGCGAAGTGCCAGCGCCCCGGCGGCAGGTCCTCGCCCCTCATCGAGCGCGACACGAGGGCGCGGCTTTGCAGCGCCGGGGCGAGCGAGCGCATCAGGGCGAGCCCCCGGTGCTCTTCGTCCTCGAACACGCTCAACCCGGCATGCGGTCCGGCATCGGCATGGGCCGGCTCGGCGCCCATGAAGCAGGGCGTGAGCACCATCCGCTCGCCGAGCAGGAAACAGTTGAGGGTCAGATGGTGGCCGAAGACCTGCCAACCCCAGGGCTCGCTCTCCGACGGCGTACCGAACAGGCAGAGCGTGAAGCTCCACTCGCCCAGCACCGCCTCGCCGCCCAGCAACTCGCCCAGAAAGCCGTTGAGGCGCATCACCGCGCGGGTCTTGTCCAAGCCGCGCGGGCTCAGCCCGGCGCGCAGCAGGTCGAGCGCGGCGTCGCGCAGCTCCGGTCCGACCTCGTCGAGGCGGAGCCCGTGATCTTCCAGATGGAGCTCGGTGTTCTGCCAGCGCCGCCACATCTCCGAATCCACCGGGAAATGCGCCCGCGCGCGCTGCTCCCGCGACATCCGGCCCAGCAGGGCGCGCGCCGCCGCCGTCATCGCCCCGGATGGCGCGCCCGCAGACTCCGGCGAGAACAGCCCGGCCTCGACCGTGCCGTCCACGGTGATCCCGGTGAACGGGCGTTCGGCCAGCTCGGACCAACCCCTGAGGAGCTCCTGCGCCCGGCCCGCGCGGGTCCGGTTGGCGGTATGCTCGACCGGCGTGGCGCCGGCGATCCGCGACTGCCCGGGGGCGGGGACGTAGGGTCGGAAATCGGCGCGGCTCATCCTGGCTGGTCCCCCGTCTCTCGCGAATGGCGGCCGTTCGGGCCGCCTGGTTCGGATGATATCGCTTCCGGCACCGAATGGCGTGCCTCCGGGCGTCCCGATATAGTGCGCCGCCATGGCGGGCGAGACGGACTTCGAATGGCCGGGGGAGGGGGTCAGCCGGGTTCCCTACCGGGTCTATTCGGACGCGGAAATCTACGAGGCGGAGCAGCACCGGATCTTCCGCGGGCCGGTCTGGCATTTCGTCATGCTGGAGCAGGAGATCCCCGCGCCCGGCGACTATCGCCGGGCGCGGATCGGCGACACCCCGATCGTTGCGGTCCGCGACCGCGGCGGCTCGATCAACGCGATGGTCAACCGCTGCGTCCATCGCGGCAATCTGGTCTGCATCGACGAGGCCGGGCGGGCGGACGGGCGGCTCACCTGCGTCTACCACAACTGGACCTACGACCTGGCCGGGCGGCTGACCTCGGTCGCCTTCCAGAAGGGGGCGGGCGGCAAGGGCGGCATGCCGGCGGATTTCGACCTCGCCGCCCACCGGATGACGCCGCTCCGCGTCGCGGTCTATCGCGGGCTGGTGTTCGTCACCCTGTCGGCGGACACGCCGCCGCTGGAGGACTGGCTCGGCCCCGAGATGCGCGCCAATATCGACCGCGTGCTGGGCCGCGACATGGTGATCCTCGCCAGCTACACCCAGTCGATGGCCAACAACTGGAAGCTGTATATGGAGAACGTTCGCGACTCCTACCACGCGAGCCTGCTCCACCTGTTCTTCACCGCGACGCGGATCAACCGGCTGTCGATGGAGGGCGGAATCCGGCTGTCGGAGCGCGGCTGGCACCATATCAGCTACTCGATCGCCGCCACCGACCGCGAGGAGCCCGAATACGACCCCGAGAAGCTGCGCGCCGCGGATGACGGCTATGACATCGCCGATCCCCGCGTGGTGCGCGGCTGGCCCGAATACGAATGCGGCACCACGCTCGCGATCCAGAGCGTCTTCCCCAACTTCGTCCTGCAACAGACGCTGAACTCGATCGCGCTGAGGGTCTGCGTCCCCAGCGGGCCCGATGCCTGCGAGCTTTCCTGGCGCATTCTCGGCTGCGCCGCCGACAGCGAGGCCGGGCGCGCCGCGCGCATCCACCAGAGCAACCTGATCGGCCCGGCCGGGCTGATCTCGATGGAGGACGGGATCGTCGGAAGCTGGGTCCAGCAGGGCACGAAGCGCGATCCCGACAAGGCGTCGATCGTCGAGATGGGCGGGCGCGACGTGGCGCCCAGCCCGGGCTCGCGCGCCACCGAGGTCTCGGTGCGCGGGTTCTGGCAGGGCTGGCGCGATCTGATGGAAATCTGACGGGAGGAGCAGGTGAGGCTGGTGAGCTTTGCGGCCGAAGGAAGCGAGTCCTTCGGCATCGTCGACGGCGAGGGCGTGATCGATCTCGGCCCGCGCCTGCCCGAAGCGTCGGGTCTGGCCGACCTGCTGACCGGCGACGGGCGGCGCCGGGCGGAGGCGGCGGCGAAGGGGGCCCGGGCCGATTTCCGCCTCGACGAGATCGCCTTCCGGCGCCCGGTCCCGTGGCCGGAGAAGACGGTCTGCATCGGCGTCAACTACGCCCGCCGCAACGAGGAGTACGACGATTCGTCGCTGCCGCCCTTTCCCAGCGTCTTCCTGCGCGTGCCCGACACGCTGGTCGGCCACGGACAGCCGATCCTCCGCCCGCCCGAATCCGAGCAGCTCGACTACGAGGCCGAGATCGCCGTCGTGATCGGCGAGGGCGGGCGGCGCATCCCGCGCGAGCGCGCGCTCGCCCACATCGCCGGGCTCACCTGCCTCAACGAGGGCTGCATCCGCGACTGGATGCGGCACGGCAAGTTCAACGTCACCCAGGGCAAGAATTTCGACCGCTGCGGGTCGGTCGGCCCCTGGCTGGTGACCGCCGACGAGTTTCCCGGCGGCTATGGCGATTTGAGGGTGACCGGGCGGGTCAACGGCGAGGTGCGCCAGGACGACACCACGGCCAACCTGATTTTCGATTTCGCCTATCTGGTGAGCTACGTCTCGACCTGGGCGGCGCTCAAGCCGGGCGACGTGATCTCCACCGGCACGCCGACCGGCGCCGGCGCCCGCTTCGACCCGCCGAAGTGGCTCAAGCCCGGCGACGTCGTCGAGGTCGAGGTCTCCGGCATCGGCACGCTGCGCAACACCGTCGCCGAGGAGGGGTGAGGGGTGGCGGTGCTCGCAGGGCCCTTCATGCGGATTTGCCGATAGGTATCGCGCACAAGCAACGATTGGTGCTCGCGCTGGGTTCTGCTATCCGGAGCGGATGAACGCCGACGTCGAGAACCCGGTGCTCGACCAGCTGCGGGCGACTCGCTCCAAGGTCGACAAGATCGACGACGATCTCGGCTATCTTCGCCAGCGCGTGTCGTCGGTCGAGCGCCACCTCGCAAACCTGAGGAGTGATGTCGCGCTGGTTCATCAGCGGCTCGATCATCTGAGCGACCGCTGCGAACGCATCGAGCGCCGCCTCGACTTCACCGACGCGCCCGCGTGAACTGAAGCCGCCGGGTCCCCCAAGCCGTGATGCCCTCGCCCTGCGCGGTAGTCTCACCCGGTAGGGGCCGGCGGAGGGGCGTAACGGCCTGCCCCGCCGCGCCCCCACCACCGTCATGCCCGGACTTGATCCGGCCATCCATGGGCGGGACAGGAAGAACGGATGTGGCCCGCGTCGGAGGCTAAACCGGACCGCAGTGGAACAGGTCCAGCCATGACGAAGGGGGCGTGGAGGGCGCGTATCGAGGGACGCCCGCAGCGACTCAATCTGGGAAGGACATGCGCTACGCCAGCTCCACCACGGCGCCGTCCTTGCCCTTCCCCTGCGCGCGGTAGTGGCCGAGCTTGGCGATCAGCGGCTGGTCGGTGTAGCTGTAGAGGATCGCGTTCTGCGTGCCGGTATTGACGAAGCGCCGCCAGCGGTGGTTGGGCACGACGAAGAAGTCGTTGCGCGCCCAGCTCATCGCCTCGCCGTCGACCTCGGTGGTGCCCGCGCCATCGGCGACCCAGTAGATCGTCGACGCGGTATGGCGGAACGGCCGCGTCGCCTCGCCCGGGCGCAGGAGCTGCGCGCGGTAGGAGATGGTGGTGAACACCGGCGCGCCGTTCTCCGGGTTGACCAGCTCGACCGCGATTCCCTCGTGCGGGTCGCCGTCATAGCGCGCGAGGTCGTCGAGCGCGCCGCGGATGTCGACCCCGGAATAGAGGAACATCGGCGAATTGCCCTGGCCGCTGCCGCGGTGATGCGGCGCGAACAGGGGCCGGATGCCGCCGCGGCCGTAGAACCGCCTGGAGAAGTCCTCCGCCGGGTCGCCGTGCGGCACCGCGTTCTCGGTGTCGCTGCGCGCCCAGGCGCAGCCGAGGAAGTCGATCAGCGGCCAGTCCAGCGTATCCGCCCAGATCACCGGGCTGTCGTCGTCGTTGCCGTGCTCGTGCCAGGTGCCGTTGGGGGTGAACACGAGGTCGCCCCGCCTGGGCAGCATCTTCTCGCCCTCGACGATGGTGTAGCCGCCGCTCTCCGAGATGATCGTCCGGCTGGCGTTCGGCGTGTGGAGATGCGATTCGGCGTCGTCGCCGCGCTTGTAGATCGAGATCGCGATGCGCATCGTGTTGGTCACCTTGACCCCGGTCAGCCCGAAGGCCGGGTTGGTCAGCAGCACCGATTGCCGCTCGGTCAGCTCCAGCGGGCAGAGCTCGGCGAGCTTGAGCAGGTAGGGCTCGATGTCGCCCCAGCGCCAGACATGCGGCTTCGGCGAGGGGTATTCGACCGTCAGGCTGTGCGCCGAGGGGGAGGGCTGGTCCGCCGAGCCGAGATGCCAGGCCGTCTGGTTGGGCAGGTTCCAGCGCGTGCGGATCCAGATGTCGTTCGCGCGCACCTCCTGGTTGAGCTCCTCGAGCTCGTTGATGATCAGCTCCAGCTCATGCCTGCGGTCGCTGCCGGCCTGTTCCTTCGCGGTCGCCATGTCGGGCCTCCTCGGGCGGGATTGCCGCAGTCTTCGCCGCATCCCGCGCGCGGTCAAGGACGACGTGGGACGGCTTCCCGGAATATGGGGTAGTCTCTTCCCGGTATTGCCGGAGTGCGGCGGTGAAGTTGCGGGTTCTGTTGTGGTGGTCGCTCAAGCTGGGCACCGCGGTTACTGCGGTCGCGAACCTCGCGCTTCTCGCGCAACACCCCTTCGCGGAGCCCTTCGTGGATCGGACGGCGGCCGATGCCCGGCTCGCCCTCGACCGGGCGCTTGGCGAACGGCTGACGCCGGAATGGCTCGCCGCCGAGCTCGACGCGGCGGTCGGCGAACAGGATCTGGACAGGACCGGGCTGCTGCTCGAGCTGGCCGAGGAACGCCGGGTTGCGGTGCCGGAGGAACGGCTGGCCGGGGCCAGGCGATTCGTCGCGCGGGAAACCGGCCTGCTCGCCCGGGCCGAGCGCTGCGCCGCCTGCGCGATCGATGCCGCGGACTGCCGCACGCCGGAGATGCTGCTCGCCTGCAACATACCGGTCGAGATGACGGTGATCGGCGACGCCAGGGCGTTGCTGGAGGCGGGCGACGACGCCCTCGCCGGCCGTCCGGTCGACCGGCTCGACGTGGCGCTCGCCGCCGCCGGCATCGGCGCGACCGCCATCGTCCCGCTCACCGGGGGCAGCAGCCTGACCGTCAAGGCCGGCGCCACGACCATCCGGGTGGCGCGCAGGATGGGGGTGCTGGGCAAGGGGGTCGCGCGCGCCGTGGCGGAGGCGGCGGACGCGCCGTTCCGCTGGCGGCGGGTCGGCGCGTTCGTCACCACCGGCAGGCTGGACGAGGTGACCGACGCGCGCCGTTTCCGGCGACTCGGCCGCATCGCCGACGATCTCGGTACCGTGGCGGCGCATGCCGGCCCGGCGGCGACCGTCGCCCTGCTGCGCCATGTCGAGACCGCCGGGGATGCCGCCACGCTCGCCCGCGTCGCCCGGGTCGCGGGCGACAGGACCCGGAAGGCGGTCGAGGCGCTCGGGCTGGCCCGGGCGGCGCGGGCGCTGATCCGCTTCTCCGACCTCGTGCTCTGGACCCTCGGCCTGATGGCCGCGCTCGCCCTTCAGCTCCTCGCGTTCCTCGCGCCGCTTTGCCTGCGCGCGCTCGGCCCCCGGCGACGCTGACGGGCGCCCGGCTTCGACCCGGAAGGGAAACCCGTCTATGGTGCCGCCGGCCCGAAGGCCGTCCCCGAAGAAGGAGCGCCCGCGTTGCACAGCCATTCGCCGATCGACATCCACGCCCATTTCTACCCGCCGGAATATCTGCGGACGCTGGCGCGCGACGGCCACCGCTATGGCGGCGCGTTCAAGACCGGTGCGGAGGGGTTCACGGTCGCCGGCGGGCCGATCTCGATGGGGCCGCTGCCGCAAAAGTTCGCCGACGTGGATCTGCGGGTCGCCGAGATGGACGAGATCGGGGTCGATATCCACGCGCTCTCGCTGACCGGCCCGATGGTCGATTTCGCCGACGGCGAGGATTCGATGGCGCTCGCGGCGGCGTTCAACGACGGCTGCGCGGCGGCGCACGAGAAATATCCCGACCGCCTGTTCGGGCTGGCGGCGCTGCCCTGGCACGAGCCGGCGCTGGCGGTGAAGGAGCTGGAGCGCGCCGCCGCGCTGCCCGGCATAAGGGGGGTGTATTCGATGACCCGGGTGCGCGCGGCGGAGCTCGGCGACGAGGACTATCTGCCGGTCTTCGAGGCGATCGACGGGCTCGGCCTGCCGCTCTTCCTGCACCCGGTGCATGTCGTCGACCCGCACAGGCTCGCGCGCTACTACCTCACCAACCTCCTGGGCAACCCGATCGAATCGGGGATCGCCGCGGCGCATCTGATCTTTTCGGGCACGCTCGACCGCTTCCCCGATCTCGAAATCTGCCTGCCGCATGCGGGCGGCGTGTTCCCCTATGTCGTCGGCCGCCTGCAGCACGGCCACGAGGTGCGCCCGGAGATGGCGCATCGCGACACGGGGCCGATGGAATACATCAGGCGCTTCCACTACGACACCGTCAGCCATTCGGAGAAGGCGCTCGCCTATCTCATCGACCTGGTCGGCGCCGACCGGGTGATGCTCGGCAGCGACTACTGCTTCGACATGGGCTACGAACGCCCGGTCGAGGTGGTGACCGGCCACGGCGGCATCGACGAAGACGCGCGCGAAAAAATCCTGTCGGGGAACGCCAGGCGGCTGCTCGGCCTAGGCTAGGGTCGAGCGGTACCAGTCGGCGATCTCGGCGCCCGACCAGAACACCACGCCGGGCCGGGCGGCCATCTGCTCCAGCATGGCTTCGAGGTGCTTGATGCGGTGCGGCACGCCGCTGATATAGGGGTGGATGCCGAAGCCCATGAACTTGGCCCGTTCGGCGCTCTCCTCGTACAGCCGGTCGAACTGGTCCATGGTGCGGCGGTAGAGCTCGGCGCTCTCGTGGTGCTGCAGGAGCATCATCGCGATGTCGTTGAGCTCGACCGAGTAGGGCACGTTGACGAGGTCGCCCGCGCGGGTGCGGACCAGGGTCGGCTCGTCGTCCCAGACGAAGTCGGCGACATAGTCGAGCCCGGCCTCCTTCAGGAGGTCGGAGGTCTCGTAGGTCTGGGTGAGGCCCGGGCCGATCCAGCCGCGCGGCCGGGTGCCGGTGAACGCGCCGATCCGCTCGACGGTCTCCTCGATGGTGCGGCGCTCGTCCTCCAGCAGGTGCATCGGCCCCTGGTGGTAGGTGTGCGGCAAGAACTCCCAGCCGGCTTCGAGCGCGGCCTGCGCCACCCTGGGATAGACGTCGCAGACCGAGGCGTTGAGCGAGAAGGTGGGCTTGATGCCGAGCCCGTCGAACGCCGCCTTGACGCGCCAGAACCCGACCCGCATGCCGTATTCCTGCCAGCTCCAGTTGGGGATGTCGGGCACGAACAGGGTCTCGCCGGGAGGCGTCAGCACCGCGCGCGGCATCGGCTTGGCGGTGTCCCAGTTCTCGATGTTGAACACCGGCCAGACGACGATCCGCACGCCGTCGGGCAGCGTCAGCTTCTCGCGGTCGACGATGGCGCTGTAGTCGATGCGCTCGCGTGGGTCCACGGTCTGTCTCCCCTCAATCCGGGCGCACCCCGCCCCCGGCCCTCGATCTCACATCAGGCTGGGCAAGTAGAGCGCGATGCCGGGCGCCATGATCAGGATGATGATCAGGATGAGGTCGCAGAACAGGAAGGGGATCGCATAGGACGCGACCTCGAACAGCGTGGTGCCGCGCACCATGCCCATCATGATGTAGAGCAGCAGCCCGAAGGGCGGGGTGGTGGCGCTCATCTCCAGCGACATCAGCACGATCAGCGAGAACCAGATCAGGTCGTAGCCCAGCGTCTGGGCGATTGGGTAGAAGATCGGCACGGTGATCAGCATCATCGAGACCTGGTCCATGAACATGCCGAGCAGGATCAGGACCAGGAACATCGCCGAGAGGATCACCAGCGGCGCCACCTCGAACCCGGTGGCCCATTCGGTGAGCCCGCGCCCGGCGCCCGACATCGACAAGAGCTGGCTGAACACGGTCGAGTTCATCAGGATGAAGAACACCATGCCGACCACCCGGATGGCGCCGACCAGCGAGGTCTTGAACGCCTGCCAGGTGAACGCGCGGAAGGCGATGGCGAGGATGCACACGCCGACCACCCCGAAGGACGCCGATTCCGACGGCGTCGCCCAGCCGAGCACGATAAAGCCGATCACCATGAAGACGACCAGCCCCATCGGCAGGATGTTGACCGCGACCTGGTAGAGCTTCTCCTTCCAGGTGGTGGGCTCGATGTCGTAGCTCGGCGCGGCGTCGGGGTTGATCCTGAGCTGCAAGAGGATCATCGCCGCATAGAGCGCGGCGAGCAGGAAGCCGGGCAGGAGGCCGGCGATCAGCAGCGCGCCCACGTCGACGCCGGCGATCGAGGCGAGCAGCACGCCGAGCGAGGACGGCGGGATGATCATCGCGAGCCCGCCGGTGCCGAGGATCGGCCCCATCGACATGCGCTTGTTGTAGCCGCGCCGGGTCATCTCGGGGACCAGCAGCGAGCCCAGCATGGCGGTATTCGCCATGGTCGAGCCGGTCAGCGTCGAGAACAGCGAGCCGCCGATCACCGTCAGGAAGCAGAGCCGGCCCGGAACCTTGCCGAGCAGCTTGTCGAGCGCATCGAACACCCGGATGGCGAGCCCGGTATGGAAGAACAGCGCGCCCATCAGGATGAACATCGGGATGGGCGAGAGCGTGAACGTGGTGATGAGCTGCGGCGCGTTGTCGGCGATCTGGATCAGGTTCGACCAGCCATTGGCGAAGACGAACATGCCGAGCACGTTGGCGATCAGGAAGGTGAAGGCGACCGGGAAGCCGAGCGCCATGCCCGCCACGACGCAGCCGAGAAGAATCGCCCCTGCCTCGTACCATTCCATGGCTCAGACGCTGTCCTTCACCTCGCCGAGATCGTAGGTGTAGTAGTGGCGCAGCCCGGCGAGATACATCAGGAATTCGAGCCCCACCAGCCCGTAGCCGAAGGGCATCGGCAGGAACTGGAGCCAGTACGGCATGTCGATGCCGCGCACGTCGAGATTTCCGGTCTGGATGGCCTCGATGAAGAGCTCGATCGAGAGATAGGCGAAATAGAACCCGAGCACCGCGCAGACCAGATACACCCCCTTGGCCATGGGCTCGCGAACCGCCGGCGGCAGGAAGGTGACCAGCGCCTCGATCGCCACATGCCCCTTCTCGCGCACCAGCCAGGGGGCGGAGCACATCGCCACGTAGAGCAGCGCGTACTCCACCACCGAGGAGGTAAAGAGCGGCGGGGTGAACCCGATGGTCCTGATCGACACGTCGATCACGATCATCGTGAAGATGCACGGGATCAGCGCGCAGGCGATCCACACCAGCGCGCCGACGACCCGCCCGAGCCCCCGGTCGAACGTCTCCAGCGACACGGCCGCTCCCGTCCCCGCCGCCCGGACCCCGCTATTGCCTGAGCGCGCGGCCGAGATCGGCCTGGCGGTTGGGCTTGCCCGGGATGTACATCAGCGGCAGCAGCCTGTCGTGGTACTCCGACCGTTCCTTGAGCTGCTTCCAGATCTCCCGATGCGCGATGTCGAGATAGCGCGCCGCGGCATCGCCCTTGAGCACGATGTCCTTGACGCCGGCCGCCATGACCTGCTTGTCCTCGGCCTTGCGCTCCTTCTCGATCCAGTGCACCGAGGTGGTCTCGTATTCCTTGGCGAGATCGGTCATCGCGTCCTGCTTCTCGCGCGCCAGCTTGTTCCAGGTGTCGGCGTGGACCGTCACCACGGTGTTGGTCTGGTAGTAGTTCGGCTGGATGCGGTACTTGATCACCTTGTGCACGCCGAGCGGCACGATCGAGATGTCGGTGAAGCCGAAGCCGTCGACCGTCCCGCGCTGCAGCGCGGTGAACACCTCGGACGACTTGATGTTGATGGTGGTCGCGCCGAGCGCCCGGAACAGCGGGCGGTAGGTGCCGGTGGCGCGCATCTTCAACCCGGTCAGGTCGGGCACGCCGTGCTCGTCGAACTTGGGCTCCTTCATCAGATAGGTGTTGTAGGAGGTCATGTTCTCGCCCCAGGCCAGCAGATGCGCGCCGGCCTTCTTGAGATAGATCTCCTGGAGGATCTCCCACGCCCCGTTGGCGCGCAGCGCCTTGGGGCCCTGGTTGGCGGCGAGGATCGCGTAGCCCTCGGGCACGGTGCCGATGTAGTAGGCGGTCGGGCTGTGCAGCACGTTGAACTGGCCCCGCCTCAGCGCGGTGACGGCCTTGCGCGGCGGCACGATCTCCTGACCCCCGAGATACTTGATCTCGACCTTGCCCTTGAGGTTCTCGTTGAGCGGGTTGAGATAGTTGGCCTTGAAGCTGCGCACCAGGGCGTTGTTCTGGTCGAGCGAGGTGACCGCGTTGAGCTTGTCGGTCATCGCCGCCGCCGTCCCGGCGCCCGCTGCCACGGCGGTGGCCGCGGCGAGTGCGGTGAGTGCTAATCCTGTCTTCATGTTCCTCATTCCCAGTCCTGGTTCATCCTTGGTTCATCGTATGCGCGCAGGCGCGGCGGGCCGCGTCAACGCCCCGCGCTGTCGATACCGACAATGGCCGGCCGGCGCAATGACGGGTTGCAGCCCGATTGCGACCGGTCTCCCTTCCACGCCGTTCTCGAAAATCCGGGGACGCGGCCTGCCGGCAACCGCCTATTTGCGGAGCGCGCGCCCGATATCGACCTGGCGGTTGGGCTTGCCGGGGACGTACATCAGCGGCTTGAGCTTGTCGTGGTATTCCGACCGCTCCTTGAGCTGCGTCCAGATCTCCTGGTGGGCGATGTCGAGATAGCTCGCCGCCGCGTCGCCCTGGAGCGCGATGTCCTTGACCCCGGCGGCCAGCATTTCCTTCTCTTCCTTGGCGCGCCGCGCCTCCAGCCACTTGACCGACTCGGTCTCGTAGGTCAGCGCCTGCTTCTCCAGGAACGCCTTCTGCTCCTTGGTCAGCGAGTCCCAGACCTTGGGATTGACCGTCAGCACCTGGTTGGTCTGGTAGAAGTTGGGGGTGATCCGGTACTTGACGATCTTGTGCAGCCCGAGCGCCACCACCGCCACGTCCGGCCAGCCGAAGCCGACGACCGTGCCGCGCTGGAGCGCGGTGAAGATCTCCGACGACTTGATGTTGATCGTGGACGCGCCGAGCGCGCGGAACAGCGGCCGGTAGGTGCCGGTCGCGCGCATCTTCAGCCCCGTCAGGTCCGGCACGCCGTCGGCGCGGAACTTGGGCATGACCATCAGATAGGTGTTGTAGGAGGTCATGCTCTCGCCCCAGGCCAGCAGATGCGCGCCGGCCTTCTTCATGTAGACCTCCTGGAGGATCTCCCAGGCGCCGTTCTTGCGCAGCGCGCGCGGCCCCTGGTTGCCGGCGAGCAGCGCATAGCCCTCGGGGACGGTGCCGATGTAGTACGCCGTCGGGCAGCTCAGCATGTCGAACTGGCCGCGCTTGAGCGCGTTGGCGGCCTTGCGCGGCGGCACCACCTCCTGGCCGCCGATATACTTGATCTTCACCGGGCCGTTGGCCGCGTTGCTGGCGTTCAGATAGGTTTCGATGAAGGCTTTCGCGATGGTGTTGCTGCGCTGCAGCGCGGTCACCGCGCCGAGCTCGTCCTTCGCCGATGCCGTCGACATCGCCGTCGCCAGCGCCGCCGACGCCGTCGCGAGGGCGATCAGGACCCTGTATGGTTTCATTCCGGTTCTCCCTTCCTGGACCGCGCGGCGGCGGTTCAGCGAACGACCGCCGCCGCGCAGTGCGAGACTCCCTTGGATAGCTTTGGTTTTTTCGCCGCCATGCTGGCCAAGCGGCCCGGTTTCGTCAACACCCAAGCGCGGCTCGATTGCGCCCGATTCGCGGCCTCGCCATAATCCCGGCGCGTGGTAGTCCGCCGGGGAAACAGCCGATGAGCATCGAGATCCTGCCCGTTTCCGACGCGCTCGGGGCCGAGGTCACCGGCGTCGATCTGGGCGAGCCGGTCGACGGCGACGTGGCGGCGCTGTTGCGCCGCGCCTGGCTCGACTACCAGGTGCTGGTGTTCCGCGGCCAGGACATCGACCAGCATCGCCAGCTCGCCTTCACCCGGCTGTTCGGCCAGCCCGGCGGGGTGTTCTCGCCGAGGCCGCAGCGCGGGCTCGACGGCGAGCCCCTGGAGCCCGGCATCATGATGGTCTCCAACATCCGCCGCGACGGCAAGCCGCTCGGCCTCGCCCATGACGGCGAGATGTGGTTCCACTCCGACATGTGCTACGACGAGAACCCGCACCAGGCGACGATGCTGTATGCCATCGAGATCCCGCCCGTGGGCGGCAACACGCAGTTCGCCAACATGTACGCCGCCTACGACCGCCTGCCCGAGGCGACCAGGGAGCGCATAAGCGGGCGCACCGCGCTCCAGATGCACGAATACCACCGCACCGACCGGCCGAGGGTGCGCGACGACATGTCGGACGTGCGCCACTTCTCCCACCCGGTCGCCATCTCCCATTCCGAGACCGGGCGCAAGGCGCTCTACGTCAACCGGCTGATGACGGCGCGCATCGACGGCATGGACGAGGCCGAGAGCGACGCGCTGATCGACGAGCTTCTGGCCGCCAGCGAGGACCCGGCGATCGTCTACGAGCATGTCTGGCGGGTCGGCGACCTGGTGATGTGGGACAACCGCTGCGTGACCCACGCGCGCACCGACTTCCCGGAGCACGAGCGCCGCCTGCTGCGCCGCACGACCACCGAGGGCAGCCGCCCCTTCGAGACCCTTGAGGAATACGCGGCCGCCTGATCGGGGCTAAGACCGCCCCGGCCCCACACCCGCCTCGCCCAGGTCCCAGAACAGCCCGGCCATGATCGCCAGCCCCTCGCGCGCGACCGGCGCGAGCAGGTGCTCGTCGGGCGCGTGCTGCGAGCAGCCGGGGTAGGAATGCGGCACCCAGATCGTCGGCAGGCCGAGGATGTCGGCGAACACGTCGTTGGGCAGCGACCCGCCGAGATTGGGCAGCACCGCCGGCGGCGCGCCCGTGGTCCGGGCGATCGAGTCGCTGGCCCAGCCCACCCAGGGGTGGTCGGGGTCGAGCCGGGTCGCGGGAAACCGCCCGCCCGCAGGCGCCCTGACCGCGACCTCGGAAAAACCCTCGCGGTCGAGATGGCGGCGGATGGCGGGGGCGATGTCGTCGGCGTCGGTGCCGGCGACGAAGCGGAGCTGGCAATGGGCGCGCGCGGCGCCGGGGATCGCGTTGACCGGGTTCTCCGGCGTCCCCGCATGCAGCGCCAGCACCTCGAAGCTGTTCCATCCGTAGACCCGCTCGGCCGGGGTCAACCCGGGCTCGCCCCAGCCCGCATCGACCGCCGGGCCGCCGGGACCGCCCGAGAGCTCGAGCCCGGCAAGCGCGCGGCGCACCGAATCCGGCAAGGACGGGCGCAGCTCGGGCACCAGAATGACCCCGCTTCGGTCGACGATGCTGGCGATCGCCGCGCTCAGCACCGTCGCCGGGTTGGCGAGCGCGCCGCCCCAATTGCCCGAATGATGCGCGCCCTCGCGCAGCTCGACGGCGAGCTCGACCGGCGCGCCGCCGCGCGAGCCGAGGAAGACGGTCGGCCGGTCCGGGGCGAGGCGGGGTCCGTCGGAGGCGATGAACAGATCCGCCCCGAGGCGTTCGCCGAGCGCGCCCGCGGCGAGCGCGCGCAGCCCGGGCGAGCCCACCTCCTCGCCCATCTCGAACACCATCTTCATCGAGAAGCCGAGACCGCCGCGTTCGGCGATCACCGCCGCGAGCGCGCCGAGATTGACGCTGTGCTGGCCCTTGTTGTCGGCGCTGCCGCGCCCGTAGAGGCGTTCGCCGCGGCGTGTCAGGGACCACGGCGAGAGCCCGTCCCGCCAGCCCTCGTCGAGACCGCGCACCACGTCGCCATGGGCGTAGGAGAGCAGCGTGAGCGCACCCGGTTCGCCGCGCTCGGCGAGCAGGAACGGCGGGCCGCCGGGCTCCGGGTTGTCGACGATCTCGGCCGAGAAGCCGAGCGCCGCCAGCGACGGCGCAATCTCGTCGGCGAGGTAGCGGCCCAGCGTCGGACGGGCCGCGTCCTCCTGGCTGGTCGAGGCGATGGCGATGCGGCGCGCGAGATCGGCCGCGAACCCGCCGCCGTCGAAATAGGCCTCGGCCCTGGCGATCGCCGCCGCGCGCGTCATCGTGTTCCCTCCGCCTTCGGGCGCCGCCCATTTTGCATGCCTCCGCCGGATTCTCATCCCCTCGTTTCCGGCCCTTTCCCCGGTGCCGTCATGCCCGGACTCGATCCGGGCACCCACCGGCTCCCGCGGCGAACCGGCATGGATGGCCGGAACAGGTCCGGCCGTGACGTAGTGGGGGAACGGAGGGCGTATCGAGGGACGCTCTCGGCCATATGACGGGCGGGTTTCGGCCCCGCGCCGCCCCGGCTACGCTGGGCCCGGCAATAGTCTAGGAGGCCGCGCCATGCCGACCGCCGGGAAGTCGCCCGTGATCCCGACGATGCGCTACCGCGACGCCCCCGCCGCCATCGACTGGCTGTGCCGGGTGTTGGGCTTCGCCCGGCACCTGGTGGTGCCCGGCGAGGACGGCACGATCGCCCACGCCCAGCTCGTCCTCGGCTGCGGCATGATCATGCTCGGCAGCGTCGCGACGACGCGCACGGGCGGCTGATGGCGGTGCCGGGGCCGAACGGCGCCAACACGCAAGCCGCCTGCCTCGTGGTCGACGACGTGGAAGCGGTCCACCAGCGGGCGCTCGCCGCCGGGGCGGAGATCGTAACGCCGCTCGAAAACCCGGAATACGGCGGCAGCTTCTTCGCCTGCCGCGACCCCGAGGGCCATGTGTGGAATATCGGCTCCTACGACCCGTGGGCGGATCACGAGGGAAAGTGATCGGTGATGACCCGGCGGCACCGAACCTATGTTCGAATTCCGTTCTGCTTCTTCGCGCCGTGGACGCTAGAGAGGTCCGGGCGATCGAATACAGTAGACGAATAACGGGATACCGTATTCGAATGACAAAAGTTCCGCTGGACCGGTTCTGAAATGGTGGATCGCATACAGGCGAAGAATATCGGACCGGTGCGCGAAGCCGATATCCGTTTTGGCGACCTCACGATATTCGTCGGGCCGCAGGCGACGGGAAAGAGCATTTTCCTTCAGCTGCTCAAGCTGTTGGTCGACAGACCGTCGATCCACGCCACGATGCGGCATTTCGGCCTTGCACAGCCGGGCGATGCGGAAGGTTTCTTCGATCTGTATTTCGGCGAGGGAATGGCGTCGATCTGGCGTAGGTCGAAGAGTCGTTTGGTCCTGGGGAAGGCGAGGAAGCAGACAGACCTGGCTACCTATGCGCGCCCGGGCAAGTCCAACAAAGCGGAATCGATGTTCTACATCCCTGCACAGCGGGTGATGAGCCTGCGCGACGGGATGACCCGTCCCTTCACCGACTATCGGGCGGGCGATCCCTTCGTCCTGCGCGACTTCAGCGACAAGCTGCACTGGATCGTGCAATCCGAGATCGGTCTCGACGAGGATGTGTTTCCGCGCCCGAACCGTTTGGCCGCGGTGCTGCGGAGACCGCTCGAAGAGCACATTTTCGGAGGGTTCGGGCTGCGCACGGATACCTCTGCGCACCAACGCCGCCTCGTTCTGAAGTCGGGCCACGGCCGTCCCTTGCCTTATCTCGTGTGGTCGGCTGGGCAACGCGAATTCGTTCCGCTGCTGCTGGGCCTCTACTGGCTGTTGCCGCCGGGAAAAGCGCCCCGCCGACAGGAACTCGAATGGGTCGTGATCGAGGAACCGGAAACCGGACTGCATCCGAACGGCATCGGCGCGGTCCTGAACTTCGTCATGGAACTACGGATGCGCGGATACCGCGTCTGCCTTTCCACGCATTCTCCCCATGTCCTCGACATCGTCTGGGCGCTCCGCTTCATGCAGGACAACGCCGGAATGACGAACGATGTCCTGAGACTTCTGGGCCTCCGCTCGGCAGCGAAGACCCGGCAACTCGCAGACGAAGTGCTTAAGAGCGATTTCAAGACCTACTATTTCGCGCGAAGCGGGACTGTGCACGATATTTCCGACCTCGATCCGGGCGCGGAAGACATCGCCGAGGGCGGATGGGGCGGGCTCACCGAGTTCTCCGGCCGGGTGGGCGATATCGTCGCCGAAGTCGCCAACCGCAACGGCGCCTCATGACCTTCCAACAGGCTGTCGAGGCCGCGTCCGATCCGGTGAGCGGCAATTTTCGTCCGGGCAAACAGGCCCTGACGAACCAGCACCGAAGACTGGTGACTTGCGCCGATCCGCAACGGCTGACGGGTAGCATCGATCTCGACGCCGCGCTTGCTGCGGAACGGGCCTACGCTGGCGACCCACGGTGGGACTACGGCCTCGGCTATAGGCCAGTGACAGGACGGGAACAGGCAATATGGGTCGAAGTCCACTCCGCGACGACAGGCGAAGTTTCGGCGGTCCTCAATAAGCTGCGATGGCTGAAGGACTGGCTAAACGGAGAAGCCGAACAGCTAAGGCGGCTAACCGACCGGACCGGCGAAGACGTTCGCTATGTGTGGATCGCGAGCGCAGGCGTGAAGATCACAAAGAATTCTCCGCAAGCCAGGAGGCTCAGCCAGAGCGGCCTTCGTTTGGCGAAAGATCTGGCCTTGCCTTAGCCATAGCCGGTGAGCGCGTAGGCCGGGACCGCCGGAGCGGCCCCGGCCGGATGCGCGAGCGCTCAGCGCCGGTAGCGGCCGCGCTTGGACAGCAGGTCGTCGATCCTTGCGCGCTGTTCGTCGTTGAGCTTGCCGTAGAGGTCGACGAAGGCGGGGCGGACCTCCTGGACCACGCCGAGCGCGGTGACGAGCGCGAGCTCGGCGCGGGCGAGGTGCTGCGGCGCCTGGGCGGGGCGGCCCTCGGCGGCGACGGTCTCGCAGGCCTCGCCGATCCTGGCGCTGCCGCTCCTGACCGCGCCGGTCAGCGCCTGCCACGGCCCGGCCTGGTCGGGGGTGAAGTCGACGAACGCCTCGACGAAGCGGATCGTATCGTCGATCCGTGCGTCGCGGCTTGCGCTGCAGATCCGCGACTCCGCATGGCCGCTCCAGCCGTGCCCGCCGCCGCGCCAGCCCCCGTGGGCGAAGGCGCCGCCCGGCCCGGCGGCGAACAGGGTGACGGCGACCAGCGCGACGGCGCCGAGCGACGATATCGAGACGATCAGGGTTCGGCGTTTCATGGCTTCGATCCTTTTTCGGTTGCATCGACCGCACCGATATGGCGCCGCCCGTTTGCCCGCGTGTTTCGCCGGAGGGGAAGATTTGTAACGAAGCGTTGCAGGTCGCCGTGCGGCAACGCCCGGTTACGAATTTCCGCCGCCCCGCCACGGGGCGCCCCTATAGTCCGCCGATGGCCGCGCCGCCCCACATCCTCATCGTCGACGACGACCGCGAAATCCGCGACCTCACCGGGCGCTATCTCAGGAAGAACGGTTTCCGGGTGGACAGCGCATCCGACGCGAAGGCGATGGACCGGCTGCTGCGCGACGGCCGCTTCGACCTGATCGTGCTCGACCTGATGCTGCCGGGCGAGGACGGGCTGTCGATCTGCCGCCGGCTGCGGGCCGCGACCCGTACCCCGATCCTCATGCTGACCGCGGTGGCCGAGGACACCGACCGCATCGTCGGGTTGGAGATGGGCGCCGACGACTACCTCACCAAGCCGTTCAACCCGCGCGAGCTGCTGGCCCGCATCCGCGCGGTGCTGCGCCGCTCGGACGGGCAGGGAGCGGTGCGGGAGCCGGAAGAGGGCGCGCTGGTCTTCGCCGGGTGGCGGCTCGATCCCGCGCGGCGCGAGCTGCGCGACCCGGACGGGGTTCTGGTCGCGCTCACGGCGGGCGAGTTCGACCTGCTGGCGGCGCTCGCCGAACGCCCGCGGCGGGTGCTGTCGCGCGACCGGCTGCTCGACCTCACGAGGGGGCGCGACGCCCAGCCCTTCGACCGCAGCATCGACGTGCAAGTCAGCCGGCTGCGGCGCAAGATCGAGCCCGACCCGAAGCAGCCGCAATTCATCAAGACCGTGCGCTCGGGCGGCTACGTCTTCACCCTGGAGGTGGAGCGGCGATGACCGGCGCCGTCGCGCGCGGGCTGCGCCGTCTGTGGCCCGACACCGTGGCGGCGCGCATCGCGGTGATCCTGATGCTGGCGCTGTTCGCCTTTCTCGCGCTCAGCATGCTCGCCTATGTCCGCGACCGGGCCGATGCGACGCTCCACCTGTTCGCCCATTCGGTGGCCGAGCGGATCGTCGCGACCGTGCGGCTGATGGAGGAGACGCCGGCCGCCGGCCGCGAGCGGCTGCTCGCATCCATCGACAGCCCGACGCTCGGCGTCGCGCTGTCCCCGGAGCGGCCGTCATTCCCCGCCTCAGAGCCGGGCGTGGAGAGTTTCGTGCGCCAGCATCTCGTGCCGGTGCTGGCGGGGCGGGAGCTCGTGGTTTCCATCCCCGAAGCCCGTCGCTGGCGCAGGGACCGGCGGCGCGGCGAGGCCGGACCCGATCTGCTGCCGAGCCGCCGCAAGGCGGTCATCGCGGTCGGGCTCGGCGACGGATCGTGGGCGGTGTTCACCGCCGCGACCGAGATGACCTCGCTCCGCTGGGCGGCGCGGATGGCGGGCTGGGTGGTGGCCGGCGGGCTGTTCGTGGTGCTGTTCGCCGCCTGGGTCTCGCGCCGGGTGACCCGGCCGGTGCGCCGCTTCTCCGACGCCGCCGACCGGATCGGCCGCGACCTGTTCGCCGCGCCGCCTCTGCCCGAGACCGGATCGCCCGAGCTGCGCCGCGCCGCGCATACCTTCAACCGCATGCAGGACCGGCTGCGGCGGCTGGTCGAGGACCGCACGCTGATGCTGGCCGCGATCTCGCACGATCTCAGGACCGCGCTCACCCGGCTCCGGCTCCGCGTCGAGTTCATCGGCGACGACGCCCAGCGCGCCCGCGCCGAGGGCGACGTGGCGGAGATGCGGGCGATGCTGGAAGCGACGCTTGCCTTCGCGCGCGGCGAGGCGGAGGAGGAGGCGCATCGCCCGGTCGACCTCGCATCGCTGGCGCAGACGCTGTGCGACAACGCGGCCGATGCCGGCGGCATCGCGCGCTATGGCGGGCCGGACCGCCTGGTGCTGAGCTGTCCGCCGGCGGCGATCCGCCGCGCGCTCGCCAATCTGATCGACAACGCCATCGCCTATGGCGGCGAGGCGGATGTCCGGCTCGCCGAGGACGAACGCGCCGTCCGCATCGCCGTCGCCGACCGCGGTCCCGGCATCCCGGAGGCCGAGCGCGAGACCGTGTTCCAGCCCTTCCGCCGGCTGGAGGCCTCGCGCAGCCGCGAAACCGGCGGCACCGGGCTCGGCCTCTCCATCGCGCGCAGCGCGGTCAGGCGCTGCGGCGGCGACATCGCCCTCGGCGACCGGCAAGGCGGCGGTCTCGAAGCCGTCGTGACCCTGCCCAAGCCGGATGCCGGGCGCTGACGCGCGCGCTACTTCTCCGCCGCGATCGGGTTGGACAGCACGCCGATGCCCTCGATCTCGATCTCGCAGGTATCGCCGGGCTTCATGAAGATCGGCGGCTTGCGCACGAAGCCGACGCCGGCGGGCGTGCCGGTGACGATGATGTCGCCGGATTCGAGGGAGAAGATCTTGCTGCACTCGTTGACCAGCGTCGCCACGTCGAAAATCATCGACGAGGTGGTCGCGGATTGCAGCGTCTCGCCGTTCAGCCGCGCCTCGATCTTCAGCCCCTTGGCGCCCTTGTTGGGCAGCTCGTCGGGGGTGACGATCTCCGGGCCGAACGAGCCCGATGCGTCGAAGCTCTTGCCGATCATCCACTGCGAGGTCTTCATCTGGTAGTCGCGGATCGACCCCTCGTTGGCGACCGAGTAGCCGGCGACGTGGTCGAGCGCGCGCGCCTTGGCGATGCGGCGGCCGGGCTTGCCGATCACCGCGACGAGCTCGGCCTCGTAGTCGTGGTGCCTGGACGCCTTGGGCCGCAGGATTGGCTGGCCGTGGCCGACCAGCGAGGCCGGGGTGCGCAGGAACAGCACCGGGTATTCGGGCGGCTTCATGCCGGCCTCGGCCGCGTGGTCGCTGTAGTTGAGCCCGACGCAGATCACCTTGCCCGGGTTGGGGACCGGCGGCAGGTAGCTGACCCGCCGCTTGATCGAGCCTTCCGGCGGCTTGCGGGCCGCCCGCGCGGCCCTCGCCAGCGCCCTGTCGCCGCCCGCCAGCAGACCGATCATGTCCCGCGGCAGGCTCTCGTCCGCGACCGAGAGATCGACGATGCCCCCGTCGGTGTGCACGCCAATCGCGCTGCCGCGGCCCTTCTTGAAAGTCACCAAACGCATAGGTCTCTCCTCGCAGTTGCGCCGGATGCCGCAACGGCAGCCGGCTAGTTCTCGGGATCCCCGTCGGTGAGGTAATCCCACATCCGCTCGAAAATCCGGCCCGTGCCGGTCGCCCGCGCCCGGGCGTCGTCGAGCGGTATCTCGACCGGTTCGGCGTTGCCGCCGACCGCCAGCACGGCAAGCTCGGTGCGCGCGGCCTCCTCCAGATAGAAGGCCATCACGATGCTCTCCTCGACCGTGGCCCCGGTCAGGATCGCGCCGTTGCCGCGCATGACGACCGCCCGCGACGGGCCCAGGCAGTCCGCGAGCCGCGCCGCCGCCTCGTCCGAGCGCAGCAGCGCCGGGTCGTCCCACAGCGCCGGTCCGGGCGCGAAGTAGCAGCCGAAGCCGTGCCGCGCGCGCGGCACCAGACGGAAGGCCGAGAGCGTCATGGTCTCGCGCAAGAAGGTGCGGCAGATGCCGTTCACGTCCGCGCGGCGGCGGTAGATCTGCTGGTGGCAGCGCACCTCGCCGAGCACGCCGTCGGGCAGCGCGCCCTCGATCGGCACCACCGATCCCGGCTCGCCCGGGCCGATGAGCCCCATCGGCTTCGCCGCGCAGACCAGGAAGCGGTCGCCGTCGAGCCGGGCGCTGACATGGCCGTAGGCGTGGCCGAGACCGTGCCTCGCGAGCGCCCGCGCCGCCTTGCGCACGCGGATCTGCGTCGCTTCCAGCGGCTCGCCGATGCTGCCGAATTCGGTCTCAGCCAAGAAGCGCCCTCGCGCCGGATCTGCGACCGCCGGGGATCAGCTCTGGAACTCCGCGATGTCCGGCTTCGAGCCCCACATGCAGAGCGAGGAATCGTCGAACGGGAATTGCCGCGGCCGGTAGTCCGGGTCCTCGATCAGCCGCACCCCGTGGGAGTATTCGTAGACCATCCGGTCCGGCCCCTCGAAATAGAGGAAGCGGGCGCCCGAGGTCGGATGGCGGCCGGGGCCGAAGACGATCCGCACCTGGCGTTCGGTCAGGAAGTAATGCGAGCGCATGATGTCGTCGACGCTCTCGACCTGGAAGTTGATGTGCTGCACCCCGGCCTCCCTCGCCGGGAACAGGGCGAGGCGGTGATGCACCTTGTCGAAGGACATCAGCGCCGCATCGCCGATCCAGTCATTGGCGCGGATGTTGAAATGCGCCGTCCAGAACGCCTCGTCGCGCGGCGCGTCGGTGGTCTTGAGCCCGACATGGGAGAATTCCTGGATGCCCGCGTCGCGGCCCGGGAAGTAGCGTATGCCGCTGTGGAACGGGCGCAGCACGAGGTCGATGCTGTTGCCGGTCGGGTCGCGGAAATTGACGTAATCCGTCACCCGGCGGCGGGCCGCGTCCTGCGGCGAGCCGCGGGTGACCGCCACCCCGGCGGCGCCGAGCTCGGCGGCGGCACGATCCAGCATCTCGGCGTTCCCCACCTCGAAGCCGAGGGTGTGGTCGTCGGGCGCGCCGTCGAAATAGCAGATGTTGTGGTCCCGGTCGTCGCCGCGCACATAGGCCGCGCCGTTGTCACGCCGCACCAGCTCGAGGCCCAGCGTCTCGGTCGCGAACCTCACCGCCGCGTCGATGTCGCCCGTGCCCAGGCGCACATACCGGATGTCGACGAGCTCGATCATGGATCACCTCGCAATGCGGCGCTTCTCGCGGACGTCGCCATGATACCCGCGCCCCTTCAGCGTTCAATCCGCTCGGCGCCCGCCCTAGACCAGGCGCACCACCTCCCCCGACCCGGTCCTGCCGAAGCGCCTGAGGAAGCCGAGGGTCGACAGCGTCGGCTCGTCGCTGACGACGAACAGGATCGCGTCCTCGCTGTCCGAGCCGTTGACGTGCTCGAACCAGGAATTGCCGGGCACGGCGATGGCGTCGAACCGCTGCCAGTCGAGCCGTTCGCCGTCGACGATGGAATGGCCGCTGCCCTCGAAGGGGAAGCAGACCAGGCTCGCGTTCTGGCGCTGCGCCCGGGTGCGCTCGCCGGGGCGGAGCAGCTGGCCGAAGAAGGTCATGGTGGGGTAGGGGGGCCGGCCCGTCGTCGGGTCGATATATTCCACCGAGATCGCGTCATACGGGCTGCCCTCGTGGTCGCGGAACTTCTCCAGCAGCTCGCGCGTCGCGTCCCAGCGATAGACATACATCGGCGACGAGCGCCCGGCGCCGCGGCCGTGGTCGACGAAGCGCGGCAGCAGGCCGCCCGTGCCGTAGACCCGCGACGAGTGGTCGTCGGCGAAGCGGGCCGTCTGCTCGCTCTTCGCGACGCCGTCCTCCTCGTAGCGGTGCTCGAAGCCGGCGGCGTTCAAGACCTCGGTCAGCGGCAGGTCGAGCACGCTGACATTGACCGCGAAATCGTCGCCGTGGTTGCCGTGGTTGTGCCATGCATCCGCCGGGGTCAGCACCAGGTCGCCCGGGCCGAAGACGATGTCCTCGCCCTCGACGCCGGTAAAATTGCTGGCGCCCGTCAGCCCGATCCGCACCGCGTTGATCGAGTGCCGGTGCGGCGGCATGATCTCGCGCGGGTCGTTGAGCCGGTAGGCGGTATAGAGCGTGGTGACCGTCGCCCGCACCGGGGCGAGGCCGGGATTGACCAGGACCACCGAGCGGCGCTCGGAATCGTCCATCGTGATCAACTCGGCCGCTTCATAGAGAATCGGCTCGATATCTTCGTATTTCCAGACATAGGGCCGCGCCTTCCCGGCCTTCAGGATCTGCGCGTCCTCGTCGTTGTCGGTATCGGTGCGGACCGCCCAGTAGGGCGCCATGTCGTGCGCGTCGAGCCGCTGGTAAAGCGCATCGAGGCGCGCGTCCCGGTTGGAGCCGGTTGCCGGTTCTGCGGTGGCCATGGCTTCTCCTCCCAGCCTGTGTTCGCTTGCGGACCCGCGCGTCAGACCGCGGTCTCGTGGCGCTCCACGCAGACCGCGACCACCTCGTCGGGGTCGCGCTTCCACCAGTTGTCGGCGGAGAATATCTCGACTTCGTTCATGCCGTCATAGCCCGCCCGCTCGACCAGCCCGCGGATGCGCGGGATGTCCACCACCCCGTCGCCCATCATCCCCCGGTCGAACACGCGGTCCCTGGTGTCGGCGAGCCAGTCGTTGACGTGGAAGGCGAGGATGCGCCGGCCGGCGCGGGCGATCTCCTCGTCGAGCGCCGGGTCCCACCAGACGTGGTAGACGTCCACCGCCACGCCCACCCCCTCGCCGAGCGCATCGCAGAGATCGTTGGCGAGCCTGAGCGTGGTCACGCAGCCGCGGTCGGCGCAGGTCATCGGGTGCATCGGCTCGATGGCGAGCGCCACCCCGGCGGCGCGCGCCGCCGGCAGGATCGCGGCGATGCCGTCGGCCACCCGGGCGCGGGCGCCGACGAGGTCCTTCGAGCCCGGCGCCAGCCCGCCCGCGACCAGGACCAGGGCGCGCGCGCCGATCGCCGCGGCCTCCTCGACGGCCCTCAGATTGTCGTCGATTGCGGCTTGCCAGCCCGACCCGTCCGCGCCGCCGAACATGCCGCCCCGGCACAGCCCGGTGACCGTCATCCCGTGATCGCCGAGCAGGGAGACGGCATCGGCGACGCCGCATTCGGCGAGCTTGTCGCGCCACACCGAGATGCCGCGCACGCCGTGGCGCGCGTAGCCCTCGACGGCCTCGCGCAGGGTCCACTGGTCGCGCGTGGTGACCTGGTTGATCGCGAGCTTCTCGATGCCCGGCATCAGGCGGCGATCCCGTATAGCCGCATGGTGTCGCGCATGCGCCCGGCGGCGAGCTCGGGATCGGGGAGCAGCCCGGCCCGGTCGGCGAGGCGGAAGATCTCGGCGAGGTGGACGGCCGAGCGCGCGCCCTGCTGCCCGCCCACCATGACGAAATGGTCCTGCAGCCCGCCGAGATAGGCCATGAACACGACGCCTGTCTTGTAGAACCGGGTCGGCGCCCGGAAGATGTGGCGCGACAGCGCCACGGTCGGCGCGAGGATGGTACGGAAATCCTCCGCCCGGTTGCCCGCCAGCGCCGCGAGCGCGGCCGAGGCGGCCGGCGCGATGGCATCGAAAATGCCGAGCAGCGCGTCCGAATACCCCTCCTCGTCGCCCTCGATCAGCTCGGGGTAGTTGAAGTCGTCGCCGGTATACATGCGCACGCCGTCGGGCAGACGGCGGCGCAGCGCGATCTCCTTGTCCTTGTCGAGCAGCGAGATCTTGATCCCGTCCACCCTGGCCGCGTTGGCCTCGATCGCCGCGAGACAGGTCTCCATCGCCGGCCAGTGGTCGTCATGCCCCCAATAGCCGGCGAGCGCCGGGTCGAACATCTCGCCCAGCCAGTGGACGATGACCGGCTCGGCGACCTGCGACAGGATCCGGTCATAGACCCGGGCGTAGTCCTCCGGACCCCGCGCGGCGGCGGCGAGCGCGCGCGAGGCCATCAGGACGATCCGCCCGCCCGCCGCCTCGACCGCGCCGCATTGCTCCTCATAGGCCGCGATCACGTCTTCGATGGCGAGATCCGGGTCGGGCGCGACATGGTCGGTGCCGGCGCCCGAGGCGACCACGGCGCCCGGCGTGTCCCGGGCCTCGGCGACGCTGCGGCGGATCAGCTCGAGCGAGGTCTCCCAGTCGAGCCCCATGCCGCGCTGGGCGGTGTCCATCGCCTCGGCGACGCCGAGGCCGAGCCGCCAGAGATGGCGGCGGAAGGCGAGCGTGGCCTCCCAGTCGATCGCCGGTTCGAGCCACGGGTCGTTGTCGGCCAGCGGGTCGGCGACGACATGCGCCGCGGCGAAGGCGACCCGGTTGAACGGGCGCTTCGGCGGTTCGACGGCCGCGCGCGGCGCGCCCATCTCGAAGGGCACGATCCTGCCGTCGGCGGTCGGCAGGCCGACGGTCGTCATGCCGGCGCCTCCAGCGGCTCGACGTCGATCCAGCGCCGCTCCTCCCAGCTCTGCATCGCGCGCTCGGCGAGCTGCACGCCCTTGGCGCCCTCCAGCAGGTTCCAGGTGAACGGGCCGTCGTCGTAGAGCGAGCGGATGAACATCTCCCATTCGGTCCTGAAACCGTTGTCGAAGGAGAGGTCGGCGCCGTACTCCCGCCAGGTGCCGAAGAAGTCGATGGTCTGCGGCTCGTCGGGGTTCCAGACCGGCGAGGGCGTCGCATCGCGGTCCTGGACGAAGCAGCGCGTCAGCCCCGACACCGCCGCGCCGAGCGCCCCGTCGGCGTGGAAGGTCACCAGATCGTCCTTGCGCACCCGGGTGCACCAGGAGGCGAAGATCTGGGCGACGGCGCCGCCTTCCAGCTCGATCAGCGCGCAGGACGCATCGTCGGCATCGGCGTCGTAGGGCTCGCCGTCCTCGTCCCAGCGCCTGTCGAAATTGACCGCGCCCCGGCAGACCACGCTCTTCACCTTGCCGAACACGTTGTCCAGCACGTAGCGCCAGTGCGGCATCATGTCGAGGATGATCCCGCCGGCATCGGCCTTGCGGTAGTTCCAGGACGGGCGCTGCGCCGGCCGCCAGTCGCCCTCGAACACCCAGTAGCCGAAATCGATCTTGACCGAGAGCAGCCGGCCGAGGACGCCGTCGTCGATCAGCCGCTTCATCTTGAGCAGGCCGGGGAGGAAGATCTTGTCCTGCACGACGCCGTGGCGGATGCCCGCCTTTTCGGCGCGGCGCCAGACGTCGAGCGCGTCCTCCAGCGTCGCCGCCGACGGCTTCTCGCAGTAGATGTGCTTGCCCGCGTCGATGGCTTTGCGCAGGATCCCGGCGCGATGGACGGTGCTCGCGGTATCGAAGAACAGCGGATAGTCGGGGTCCCGGATGGCCGCGTCGAGATCGGTCGTCCACTTGTCGTAGCCGTGCGCCGCGGCGAGCGCGGCGAGCTTGTCTTCGCTGCGCCCGACGAACAGCGGGTCGGGCACGATCCGCCGCCCGTCGCTCAACGCCACGCCGCCGTCCTCGCGGATCTTCTTGATCGAGCGGATGAGGTGCTGGTTGGTGCCCATCCGGCCGCTGACGCCGTTCATCGCCACGCCGAGACGTATGTCGGCCATGCGAGCCTCCCGGTCTGCCCGGCGAAGGATCGCCCATCGGGGCGCGCAGATCAAACCTGGCCTCGGCGATGAGCCTGCCCGAGATCCCCGAATCCGAAGCCGCCGGGCGTACCGCCGAGATCTATCGCGCGATCCTGGCGGCCACGGGCCTGCCCTCGACGAATCTGGTGTGGCGGCACATGGCGAGCCGTCCCGGCGTGCTCGAATGGGCCTATGACGCCCTGGAGGCGGCGTTTTCGGCCGGTGCCTTCCGCGCCCTCGGCGCCGAAATCGCAGCCGCGATGCCGCCCGCCCCGATGCGGCCGCTGGCGGGATCGGAGGGCCTGGACCGCGCGACCCTGGAGCGGGCCGCGTCCGTGATGGCGTTCTACAACCGTGCCAACCCGGTCAACCTGGTCGCGCTTTGCGCGCTGCGCCGCGCGCTGGCGGGCGAAACCTCCGAGGCCGACATCCCTCCGGCATTGCCGGCCGGCGATCGGCTGCCCGCGCTGCCGGCGGTCGCCCGCGACGTGGATTCGGAGACCCGGGCCCGCATGGCGTCGATGGCGCGAACGATCAACGATACCGACAGCGCGCTGATGCCGACCGCGCTGCGTCATCTGGCCAACTGGCCGCCGGTCCTAGCGGCGCTCGACCGCCGGGTCGAGGCGCTCGCGGCCTCGGGCGCGCTCGACGCGGGCGCCGCGGCGATCCTGGAGCGCGCGGAGGCGGCGGCGCGGCGCATCCCGCTGAAATCCCCCGGGTCGGGAGAGCCGGGGGCGGAGACGAGGGATGCGCTCGAAGCCACGATCGACCTCTTCGTCCGGCCGATCTCGCGCATGATCGTCGTCGGGCGCGGGTTCGAGGCGGCGATCCGGGCGGCGCCGGACCGGTGACCGAGCGGGTCGAATGCGCGGTGATCGGGGCCGGGGTGATCGGCCTCGCCGTCGCGCGCCGCCTCGCCCTGGCCGGCATCGAGGTGGTGATCCTCGAACGCGCCGAGGCGATCGGCACCGAGACCAGCTCGCGCAACAGCGAGATCGTCCATGCCGGCATCTACTACCCGACCGGCAGCCTGAAGGCGCGGAGCTGCGTCGCCGGCAAGCACGCGCTCTACGACTATTGCGCGGCGAACGGCATCGCGCACCGGCGCTGCGGCAAGATCGTCGTCGCCACCGAGGACGGCCAGGTGGACGAGCTCGCTGCGCTGAAGGAGAGAGCGGCGGCGAACGGGGTCGACGACCTCGCCTGGCTCACCCCGTCCGAGGTGGCGGAAATGGAGCCGGCGGTCCGTTGCGTGGCGGCGCTGCACTCGCCCTCGACCGGGATCGTCGATTCGCACGGCCTCATGCTGTCCTTCCAGGGCGAGGCCGAGGCGTGCGGAGCGATGATCGCCTACCACGCGCCGGTCGCCGGCGGCCGGGTCGAGGACGACGGCATCGTGGTCGATGTCGGCGGCGAGACGCCGATGGCGCTGAAGGCGGACCGGCTGGTGAACGCGGCCGGACTCTGGGCGCCCGCGATCGCGCGGACCGTCGCCGGGCTCGATCCGGCGAGCGTGCCCGGCGACTATCTCTGCAAGGGCAACTACTACACGCTGGCCGGGAGGTCGCCCTTCACCCGCCCGGTCTACCCGGTGCCCGAGAAGGCCGGGCTCGGCGTCCACGTCACGGTCGATCTCGCGGGGCAGGCCCGGTTCGGGCCGGATGTCGAGTGGATCGATTCGATCGACTACGACGTCGATCCGGGCCGGGCGGATGCGTTCTACGCGGCGATCCGGCGCTACTGGCCGGGTCTGCCGGACGGCGCGATCCAGGCGGGCTATGCCGGGATCCGGCCCAAGCTCCAGGCGCCGGGCGAGCCGGCCGCCGATTTCGTCGTCCAGGGCCCGTCGGTGCACGGCATCGACGGGCTGGTCAATCTTTACGGCATCGAATCGCCCGGGCTGACCGCCTCGCTCGCGCTCGCCGACATGGTGGCGGAAATTTTGTCGGGCAAGTATTGAACCCGCCGATTCGATCCCCACATCGATGGTTGTCGAACGCCTGACGGGTTCGACGAACCCGGCCGACCCCAAGGGTGGCCACACACGCGAATCGCTCAACCAAGGAGGATTCTGACATGCGCGATTTCGATTTCTCCCCCCTGTTCCGCTCCGCCATCGGTTTCGACCGTCTGCCGTCGCTGATCGACACGGCGCTGCGCAGCGACGTCTCGGTCGGGTCCTACCCGCCCTACAACATCGAGAAGGTCGCCGACGACGCCTACCGGGTCACCCTGGCGGTGGCCGGCTTCGGACTCGACGACCTGACGGTCGAGATGCGCGACGGCCTGTTGATCGTCAGGGGCGCCAAGCCCGAGGGCGACAAGAAGGCCAGCTATCTCCATCGCGGCATCGCCGAGCGCGCGTTCGAGCGCCGGTTCCAGCTCGCCGAGCATGTCGAGGTGCGCAACGCCGCGCTCGACAACGGCCTGCTCGCCATCGACCTGGTGCGCGAGGTGCCGGAGGCGCTCAAGCCGCGCAGCATCGAGGTCAAGGCCGGCGGACCGGCGGTGATCGAGGCCAGGAAGGCCGCGTAGACCACGGTTTCGGACTACAGAGGGGCCGGGCGGTCGCGCCGTCCGGCTCCCTTCTTGACAAAACCGCAAGAGCGCACAAGTTTCTGGCTGCCCCGACCGAACCCATCCAGGAAAGCCCCGGTGAAGCCCCGCTCCGCCCCAGCAACATTTCGGCGACCGGATCGCGTTGAGGTGCCCGGGCGATGAGTGAAATGCTCCGCATCCGGGACCTCACCAAGCGATTCGGCGCGCTGACCGCCGTCGACGACATCAGCCTCGCCGTGGACCGTGGCGAGGTGCTCGGCTTTCTCGGCCCCAACGGCGCCGGCAAGTCGACCACGATGAAAATGGTCACCGGCTTCCTGCCGCCGACATCGGGGACCGCCGAAATCTGCGGTTTCGACGTCACCCGGGACCCGATCGAGGTCAAGCGCCGGGTCGGCTACCTGCCCGAGGGCGCGCCGCTGTACGAGGACATGACGCCGGCGGCCTTCCTCAACTTCGTCAGCGAGGTGCGCGGCATCCCGGCCGCCGAACGGGCCGGCGCGATCGAGCGGGCGGCCGGGCTGATCCATATCGGCGAGGTGATGCTGCAGCCGATCGGCACGCTGTCGAAGGGCTACAAGCGGCGCGTCGGCCTCGCCCAGGCGATCGTGCACGACCCCGAGGTGCTGATCCTCGACGAGCCCACCGACGGGCTCGACCCCAACCAGAAGCACGAGGTGCGCGAGCTGATCGCCAAGATGGCCGAGGACAAGGCGATCGTCATCTCGACGCATCTGCTGGAGGAGGTCGAGGCGGTCTGCACCCGCGCGGTGATCATCTCGCGCGGCAGGGTCGTGGTCGACGGCACGCCGGACGAGCTGCTCGCCCGGTCGCGCTACCGCAACGCGGTGAGCGTACGCACCGCGCTCGCCCAGGCCGACGCGGTCTCCGCCGTGCTCCAGTCCGTCGAGGCGATCGAACGGGTCGAGGCGGGCACCCGGGACAGCCAGAGCGCCGAGCTCGTCGCTTTGCCCGCGAATGGCGCGGTGATCCTGCCGCTGGTGTCGCAGACGCTGCATTCCAACGGGCTGAGCGTTTACGAGATATCGGTGGAGCGCGGCCGGCTGGACGAGGTGTTCCGCTCCCTCACGGTCGGCGAATAGGGCGCGGGGAGGGCGCGATGCGGGCAACGACTGCGATCTGCAAGCGCGAGCTGATCGCCTATTTCTCGACGCCGCTGGCCTATGTGTTCATCGTCATCTTCCTCGCCTTGACCGGCGCGGTGACGTTCTATTTCGGCGGCTTCTTCGACCGCGGCCAGGCCGACCTTCAGGTCTTCTTCTCCTTCCACCCCTGGCTTTACCTGTTCCTCATCCCGGCGGTCGGGATGCGGCTGTGGGCCGAGGAGCGCAAGACCGGGACGATCGAGCTGCTGATGACGCTGCCGGTCTCGACCACCCATGCGGTGCTCGGCAAGTTCCTGGCGTCGTGGATCTTCGCCGCCATCGCGCTGGCGCTCACCTTCCCGATGTGGATCACCGTCAACTATCTCGGCGCGCCGGATAACGGGGTGATCGTGGCGGGTTACATCGCAAGCCTGCTGATGGCCGGCGCGTTCCTCTCCATCGGCTGCTTCGTATCGGCGCTCACCCGCAACCAGGTGATCGCCTTCGTGATCGCCGCCGCCGTCTGCTTCGTCTTCATGATGAGCGGGCTGGAGCTGGTGCTCGCCGCCTTCAAGGGCTGGGCGCCCGCCTTCCTGGTGGATCTGATCGCCTCGCTCAGCTTCCTCACCCATTTCGAGGGCATCATCAAGGGCGTGCTCGACATCCGCGACGTCATCTACCTGGTCTCCGCGATGGTGATCTTCCTGTTCGCCAACCGGCTGGTGATCGATCTCAAGAGGGGAGACTGACCGTGGCCGCCTGGGACCGGCGCAAGCTGGGCGTCGCGGGGCTGGTCCTCGCGGTGATCCTGTTCCTCGCCGTCAACATCTTCGCCAACGGAGCGATCAGGAATATTCAGGCCGATCTGACCGAGAAGGGCCTGTATTCGGTCTCGGCGGGGACCGAGAAGGTGCTCGCCGACCTGAAGGAGCCGGTGACGCTGCGCTATTTCGTGTCGCGCAGCCTGATCGACCTCAGCCCCGGGCTCGGCACCTACTCGCAGCGCGTGCTCGAGCTTCTGCAACGCTATGTCGACGCCGCCGGCGGCAAGATCCGCCTCGAGATCGTCGACCCCAAGCCGTTCTCCAACGAGGAGGACCGCGCGGTCGGGTTCGGGCTGCAGGGGGTGCCGCTCAACGATGCCGGAGAGCTCGGCTATTTCGGGCTCGCCGGCACCAACACCACCGACGACCAGGACGTGATCGGCTTCCTCCAGCCGCAGCGCGAGCCGTTTCTCGAATACGACCTGACGCGGCTGGTGCACAACCTCGCCCACCCGAAGAAGAAGGTCATCGGGCTGGTCTCCGGCATTCCGATCGACGCCGATCCCGCGAACCAGTACAAGCCGTGGCGCGTGGTCGAGCAGATCAAGCAGTTCTTCGAGATCAAGAGCCTGGGGCTGGAGCCCGAGATCACCGACGACATCGACGTGCTGATGATCGTCCACCCCTTCGGCCTGTCGGACAAGACGCTGTATGCCATCGACCAGTTCGTCATGGCGGGCGGCAAGACCATGGTGTTCGTCGACCCCTATGCCGAGGAAGGCTCGCGCTCCAACGCGGCGATGCGCCTGCCGCCCGACCAGGGCTCCAATCTGGAGAAGCTGTTCCAGGCATGGGGCGTCGACTACGTCCAGGACAAGGTGCTCGCCGATCTCGGCCTCGCCCAGCGGGTGCAGGCGGCCGTCGACGCGCAGGGCCGCCCGGTGATCACCAACTACGTCTCCTGGCTGTCCTTCCCGGCGGACCGGCTCAGGCGGGACGACGTGATCACCGGCCAGCTCGAAGCGATCAACGTCGCCACCGCCGGCTTTCTCGCCAAGGCGAAGGACGCCGACATCGCCTTCGATCCGCTGATCGTCTCGACCGAGACGTCGGCGCCGATGGATGCGCAGAAATTCCGCTTCCAGCCCAACCCGGCCGAGATCCTCAAGGAGTTCGTCCCGGAGGAGGGGCAGCTGACCCTCGCCGCGCGGCTCAGCGGCAAGCTCAAGAGCGCCTTCCCCGACGGCCCGCCGGAGGACAAGGACAAGAAGGACGAGGCCGACGACGAGAAGGCGCCCGCCAGGCCCCATCTCGCGGAGTCCGCGGATGTCGTCAACCTGATCGTGGTCGCCGACAGCGACATCCTGGCCGACACGTTCTGGCTCCAGATCCAGGACTTCTTCGGCCAGCGCATGGTCGTGCCGACGGCCAACAACGCCGACTTCGTGATCAACGCGCTCGACAATCTGTCCGGTTCGAGCGAGCTGATCGGGCTGCGCAGCCGCGGCTTCTCCGACCGTCCCTTCGACCGGGTGATGGAGATCCAGCGGGCGGCCGAGCTGCAATACCGCGACCGGGAACGCGCGCTGCTGGAGGAGCTCAAGGAGGTCGAGGGCAAGCTCAAGGACCTGACCACCAAGGAGCAGGAGAGCGCGGCGGTGATCCTGACCGACAAGCAGCAGCAGGCGATCGCGGACTTCCGGCGCCAGATCATCAAGGTGCGGGGCGAGCTCAGGGACGTGCGCCGGGCGCTGCGCGAGGACATCGACACCCTCGATGGCTGGATCAAGATCCTCAACATTGCCGCCATGCCGGCGCTGATCGCGCTGTTGGCGATCGGCCTGCTGGTCGCGCGCAACCGGCGGACCCGGCGGCGCTACGCCGGGTCCCTCGGATGATCGCGGCCCGGCCCGTGGAGATCCTGCGATGAAGCCCCGTTCGTTCCTGGCGCTCGCCGGGCTGACCGTCCTGGCGGTGATCGCCGCCGTGCTGGCGGTGGTCGACCAGCCCGCTCTGACCACGCTCACCAAGGGCGAGGAGAAGGTGTTCGAGAGTCTGTCCGAACGCCTGAACGAAGCCGCCGAGCTGGTCGTCCGGTCCAACGCAGCGACGTTCTCGATCGTCAAGACCGGCGACGGCTGGGGGATGAAGGACCGCGCGGAATATCCGGTCCATTTCGACAAGGTGAAGACCGCCCTGGTCTCGCTCTCGGAGCTCAGGCTGCTGGAGGGCAAGACCAGCGACCCGGCGCGCTACAAGCGGCTCGAGGTCGAGGAGCCCGACGCCGAGGAAGCCCAGTCGGTGCGTTTCGAGCTCAAGGACGGCGCCGGCGAGTCGATGGCGTCCGGCCTCATCGGCAGGCTCAACCCCAACCTGTTCGGCGATGGCGGCGGCGGCACCTATCTGCGGCGCGGCAAGGAGGAACAGTCCTGGCTTGCCGCCGGCGAGGTGACGCTCGGCAAGACGCGCAACGACTGGCTGGTCCGCGACATCGTCGACATCGCCGCCGAGCAGGTGCGCCGCGCGGTCATCCGCCAGCCCGGCGGGGCCGAGATCGCGGTCACCCAAGAGAAGCCCGACAGCGGCGAGTACAAGCTCGACGGCGTGCCTGAAGGACGCAAGCTCAAGGATTCGAACGAGGCCAAGAACCTGGCCGGCGGGTTGTGGCGGCTGACATTCGAGGACGTGAAGCCGGCCGCCGACGTGCCGTTTCCGGAACGGATCAATGTCAGCGTCTACGAGACCTTCGACGGGCTCAGGGTCCACATCGAGATGACGACGGTCGACAAGGTGGTGTGGGGGCGGTTCTCCGCCACCGCCGAGGGCGCGAGCGGCGACAAGGCGGACGAGGTCAGGAAGAAGGCCGAGGAGATCACCGCCCGCGCCAAGGGCTGGGTCTACGAGCTCTCCGCCGGCGAGGGCGAGCGGCTGACCACCAGGATCGAGGACATCCTCGAAGAACCGAAGAAGAGCTGACCGGGCACGCCCCCGGCGGATTTCCCCGGCTCGCGCCCGCCGGGCGGCGGATTGACACCCGCCGGACGGCTCCCGATCATCGCGCCCGCGCCCGTTCCAACCGCCGGAAGGCTGCCGTCATGAGCGTCCTGCTGCTGCGCCCGGCGGATCTCCAGGGCCTGGTCACGATGGCCGAAGCGATCGAGGTCATCGAACAGGGCTACCGCGAGGCGGCCGCTTTTCCGGTGATCAACGCGCCCCGTCGGCGCGTCCATTCGCCCTCCGGCGTCCGGGTCAGCAACTTCCCGGGCGGGGTGCACGGGCTCGGCGTGATCGGCGCGCAGACCCGGGCCGAGCTGGTCGCCCAGACCGAGACCAACCAGAGCTACGGCTTCCGCGGCCCGCCGGTGCATGTGCTGAGCGACTCGGCGACCGGGGAGCTGCTCGCCATACTGATCGGCGAGATCGACGAGAAGACGCTCGGCCCGACCAGCCTGATGGCGTTCCGCACCGCGGCGGCGAGCGGCGTCGGGTTCCGCCACCTGGTGCGCCGGGACGCGCGCATCGCCGGGCTGTTCGGCTCGGCCGGGCAGGCGGCCAACCAGCTCCTCGCCCTGTTGACGGTGCGCGATATCGAGCGGGTCAAGCTCTACAGCCGCGATGCGGAGAACCGGCGCCGCTTCGCCGCCCGATACGGCGCCAGGTTCGGCGTCGAGATCGAGCCCGTCGCCGCGCCGCGCGATGCCGTCGAGGGCGTCGATGCGATCGTCGTTGCGACCAACACCAACGTTCCCGTCTTCGACGGCGACTGGCTGGCGCCGGGCCAGCACGTCACCGGCATCGTCGGCTCCAACATCCAGCTCGTCGAAGGCGGGTTCCTCAAGCGCCGGCGCCGCGAGATCGACGACCGCACCGCCCGGCGCGCCGACGTGATCGTCGCCAATTTGCGCGAGTCCGTGCTGTCGGAGCAGCAGGGCGACCTGTTCGAGCCCATCGAGCGCGGGCTGATCCGCGCCGAGGACATTCTCGATCTCGGCGACGTGGCAGCGGGACACGTGCCCGGGCGGACCTCGCGCCGACAGATCACCTATCACAAGAACAACAACGGCACCGGCGCGTCCGAGCTCGCCCTGGCCGGGCTGGCGTACCGGCTCGCCCGGGCGGCCGGGCGCGGGGTCGAGATCGACCTCGAACCCGTGACCGTCTGACCTCCGGCACCCGAGCCTGCCGGCCCATGCCGGGTCTCGATCTCGACGCGTGGCAGGCAGCGGCGGTGCTGCTGTCGGGCACGGTGGCGGGTGCCTTGCGCGGCTTCTCGGGTTTCGGCGCGGCGCTGGTGCTGGCGCCGGTGGTCAGCCTGATCGTCGGCGCCCATGTCGCGGTCCCGGCCATCATGCTCTCGATGTTCGTCACCACGGCGCAGCTCATCCCGACGACCTGGCGCCACGTCCGGTGGTCGGACCAGCTCGCCCTGTCGCTGTCCGGCTGCATCGGGGTGCCGGCGGGGGTGGCGGTGCTGATCCATCTCGATCCCGAGACGATGCGCCGCTCCATCTCCGTCATCACCGTCCTGCTCGCCCTGTTCCTGCTGACCGGGTGGCGCACCGGCCATCGGTCAAGCCGCGTCGGGGCGGTGGCGATGGGAGGGCTCGGCGGCGTGCTGTCGGGCTCCACCTCGCTCGGCGGCCCGCCGGTGGTCGCCTATCTGCTGGCCGGGCCGGGCAGCGCGGCGCAGACGCGGGCGAGCCTGCTCTACTATTTCGCCTTCACCCAGATGGCGGCCCTGGTCGTGTACTGGCTCGGCGGGCTGATGAGCTGGGAGGTGGCGGTCGCCGCCGCGGTCGTCGCGCCGTCGCTCGTGGTCGGGGCCTGGATCGGGACCAGGCTGTTCCACCTGGCCAGCGAACGGACGTTCCGCCGGGTGGCGCTGGCCATCCTGCTGCTGGTCGGCGTTTCGACCTTCTTCGCCCGATGATGCCGCTCGGCCTCGACGTCTGGGAGGTCGCGCTGGTGGCGACGGCCTTCGCCGCATCCGGCATCGTCCGGGGGTTCGGCGGCGGGATCGGCGCGAATTTCCTCACCGCGCCGGTGCTCGCCCTGCTGGTCGGACCGCGCGAGGCGGTGCCGATCGTCATGCTGCTCAACATGGTCGGCAACCTCCAGCTCATACCGCAGACCCTGCCCTCGGTGAACTGGCGGGATGGCTGGCCGCTCTTCTTCTTCCCCATACTGACGGTGCCGCTCGGCGGCTGGCTCCTGTTCACCGTCGACGAGGACGTGATGCGCCGCGCGATCGCGGCGGCGGCGCTCGCATTCTCGCTCCTGCTGCTCAGCGGCTGGCGCTATCGCGGAGGCCAGCGGATGGGCCTCTCCATCGCCACCGGATCGGTGTCGGGCGTCCTCGTGGGCTCGGTCTCGCTCGGCGGCCCGCCGGCCTTCCTCTATCTGCTGGCGGGCTCCGGCGACGCCGCGACCAACCGGGCGCAGTTCGTGATGTTCGGTACCACCGCCGGGCTCGCCGCGCTGGTCATGTTCACCGCTGCCGGCGCCTATCGGCTCGAAACCGTCCTGTTCGCCGCCTTCCTGACGATCCCGGCGGCGCTCGGCATCTGGCTCGGCTCGATCCTGTTCCGCCGGGCCAGCGAAGATTTGTTCAGGCGGGTCTGCCTGTGGGGGCTGGTCGCGGTCTCGCTCTGCGTGCTGGTGCTGTAGCCCGGATTCTCGCCACGGACACGGTCAGGCCCGTCCTCACGTACGGTTCGGATATTTCAACAGGCTGGAAGAAGACGCGAGGGTTTGCTCATCGGCTACGCAGCCAAGAGGTTCCCGGTCGGCCCGCGCTTCACCGCTTCGACTTCGCGTCGTACGCATCTCGACCGGATCGCCGGCCCGAGATCCCGCGACCGACGGCGCGCATCTCGACCGCATCGAACACGGACGCGAGCGCTTGCCGACCGCGGTGTCCCGGATGGAGCGGTTCTCCTCGGCCTGCCGCACGCAGTCCCGGCCCCGCGACAGGGGGCCCTCGTGAAGCGGAACGTCCCGGCAAATGCCCGGTGCCAGTGGAGCATTATAGCCCGCCGCTCATCGGTTCCCGGTACGGGAGTACCGGCTCCTCACCGTTCCGATCCAGCGCGGACAGGCGTTACCGCTGCTGGCCTGTCGACGATGTCCGTCCCGTCCGCCTCGTTGACCGCACGCCAAGCGGCGCGATAGGTTGTCGGTCTCTCATGTTGCCCGTTCTGCATTGCACGCCCGACAGCGGACAAGGAGCGAGAGGCAGACATGCATCGGAACGGCAGCAAGCCAGCTCGCGGACGTTGCCCTCCGAGACTTGCCAGGTCCGTGAGATTGGCCCGAGACTACCGTATGTTGCGTCTCGCAACCCTTGCGGATGGCACGACGACAGCGCCCGTCGGTTGCGCTGCGGGGAGGCCGCCCGTGCTCTTCCGACCGGGGCAGTTCGGCGGGGACTGTCGATGACACAAGAACATACCATTATCGACACCGATTTGCGCCGGGCCTATGAGACAGACGGTGTCGTATGCCTGCGCAGGGCTTTCGATCCGCACTGGCTGGGGGTCGCTGCCGACGCCATCGAACAGGGGCGGGCGAATCCCGGCCCGATGTACATCGACTATTCGGCGGAAACGAAGCCCGGCACCTACTGCACGGATTTCTGGATCTGGCAGCATGTGCCGGCGATGCGCGCCTTCATTTTCGAATCGCCGGCGGCCGGGTTCGCGGGTGAGATCATGGACGTCAGCGCCGTGATGCTGGTGACGGACAACTGGTTGGTCCGGGAAGCCGGGGCGGTCAACCGGGCGCCTTGGCATCATGACGGGCCCTATTTCGACCTGGACGGGAAATGGTGCGTGCTGTGGATGGCGCTTGAACCGGTTGGCCCCGGCGAAGGCATCGTGTTCCTGAAAGGCTCCCACAGGTGGGGGAGGCTCTTCATGCCGGAGAGCTTCGCAGGCACCGGCCCGAAAGCCGAAGTGCGGGAACCTTACGAGCGAACGCCCGATTTCGCGCAACAACCGGGGCATTGCGTCCCGGTCGAGTACGCCCTGGAACCGGGCGATTGCGTGGTATTCGATGCTCTGACCGTCCATGGCGCTCCCGACGCCAAACCGCAAGAGCACAACAGCCGGCGCCTCACCGTTCGCTTTGCGGCAGGCGACGCCATCTATCGACGCCGGGGCTCCTGGACCCGTGAGATGACGGACTATTTGGAGCGTGAGTACGGCCTGACCGAAGGCGGGTCCTACCGCTGCGATCTGCTACCCATTCTGTGGTCGAGGGAAGGCGTCTAGCTGTCCCGCATGCAAAGTTCGTATAGTTATGACTGGCGGGGCCTTGCGGATCGAGCGCAGATTGTGCTGCCGGCGTCCAGGAGGCTGACCGACGTGCAGATCGGAAGCGCGCTGGGGGTCACCGACCGGACCGCCGGGAAGTGGCGCAACCGGTTCGCCGAACACCGTCTTGACGGGCTTGACGACGAGCCGCGCGCCGGCCGTCCGCGGCGCACCGGTGACGATGCCGTGGCGGAGGCGGTGCGCAAGACGCTGGAGGACGAGCCCCGCGACATCGTCGGGCCGTACGTGGACCCGCCGCAGCACGCCATGGTGCTTTGCGTGGACGGGAAGTCGCAAGTTCAGGCCCTGGACCGCAGCCAGCCGCCGTTGCCTCAGGACACCCGAAACCACTGCCGCAAACACTTCATAACGCTACGAACTTCGGAATCAGGACAGTAGCGGCTGACTTCGGGCTGAGTTCGAGTTCTTTCTCAGGTGTCGATGGCGAGACCGGCGCCGGCGTCGCGGGCGACGGCATAGGCATGGGTGGCGATGGCGGTGTCCTGGACACCGGTGCCGGTCAGGTCGCAGACCGTAATCTCGCCATCGCCGACCCGCCCGGGGCTGCGTCCCGCGCAGATATCGCCGAGCTCGGTCACGGAAAACCGGTTGTCGACCGCACCGGCGGCCAAAGCCGTCCGCAATTCGCCCAGCGCCTCCGACTGCCCGCGCCGATCGCAGACGAATCGATCCGCGCGGGCGAGAACGGCCGGTTCGAGCTCGTTCTTTTCTCCGGAGTCCGAGCCCATGGCGGTGATGTGCTGACCCGGCCTGAGCCACGCCGCATAGACCAGCGGTGCGCGCGCCGGGGTGGTCGTGAGCACGACGCGCGATTCGGCGACGCAGGCCTCGGCGCTCGGCGCGACATCGACGGAGCAGCCGAGCGCCGCGCTCATCCTGGCGGCGTAGGCGGCCGCCTTTCGCGCATCCCGCGTCCAGACCAGAACGCGATCGAAATCGCGGACCAGATTGAGCGCCCGAAGCTGGAGATCGGCCTGGACGCCCGCGCCGATCACCCCCACCGTGCCGACGCGCGCCGGCGCCAGATGTTTCGCCGCGACGGCGCCCGCCGCCGCCGTCCGCACATCGGTCAGGTAGCCGTTGTCGAGCAGGACCGCCTGAACCACCCCGGTCGCCGCGCTGAACAGGACCATCAGTCCGTTGAGGCTCGGCAACCCCAGCCGCGGATTGTCGAAGAAGCCGGGGCTGACCTTGACGGCAAACCCGTCGAGGCCGGGCACGTAGGCGGTCTTGACATCGACCTCGCCGTTGGCCGCCTCGATGGCCATGGAAAGCACCGGCGGCATCACGACCGCGCCGCCGGCGAGAGCCGCGAACGCCTCTTCCACGATCGAGACCGCTTCGGCGTCGACGGCGACCAGGGCGCGCAAATCGGATTCGGTCAGGACGGCGATTCGCGCCATTTCGGCGGCGGTCCGCTCAGCCGGCTTCGAGGACGGCGCTCAGGAATTGTCGCGTTCGTGCGCTTTGCGGGTCGCCGAACAGCCGGTCGGGCGGTCCCTGCTCTTCAATCTTTCCGTCGTAGAAAAAGCACACGCGATCGGAGATTTCCCGGGCGAAGCCCATCTGGTGGGTGACCATGAGCATGGTCAGATTGTGTTCGGTATTGAGCAGCCGGATGACGTTCAGCACTTCGCCGATCACTTCCGGGTCGAGCGCCGAAGTGACTTCGTCCAGCAGCATCACTTTCGGGCGCATGGCGAGAGCCCGGGCTATGGCGACGCGCTGCTGCTGGCCGCCGGACAGGCGCGAGGGATGCTGGTCCTGCTTGTCGGCCAGCCCCACCAGCTCCAGCAGTTCTATGGCCCTTTCCTCCGCTTCCTGCTTGGGCAGGCCGAGAACCTGGATCGGCGCTTCGATGCAGTTTTGCAGCGCCGTCATGTGGGGAAACAGGTTGAAGTGCTGGAACACCATGCCGATATTCGTCCGCATCCGGCGAAGATGCCCGGGGGACGCGCGAACCAGCCGGTCCCCTTCGGCCATATGGGTGAGCGGCTCCCTGTCGACGTAGATTGCACCTTCGTCGATTTCCTCAAGCGTCATCAGCATGCGCAGAACGGTCGTCTTGCCCGAGCCCGACGGCCCGATGATCGACACCATCTCGTTTGCGGCAACATCGAGATCGAGCGCGTCCAGAACGGTCAGGGAGCCGTACCGCTTGGTTACGGCGGCGAACCGCACCATGGGGACATCCTCGCCTTCGAGCTGTAACGGCAGGTTGTTTTCAGTCATCGTGCTCGCCTGCGGATAGTTACGATGTCATGCCGAGACGCCGCTTCACCCAGGCTTCGAATTGTCGAAGTCCTCCGGCGGTCGGCAGCGAAATAATCAGGAAAATTATGCCCACCAGGGTGTAGGGCTCCAGGTAACGATAGGTCTCCGAGCCCAGCGCGCCGGCCACATGCATCAGCTCCGCCACCCCGATGACCGAGAGCATCGGCGTATCCTTGAATATGCCGACAAGGTAGTTTCCCATGCCCGGGAGCGCAGCCGGCAGGGCCTGCGGAATGATGATCCGCGAGTAGGTCCGGCGCATGCTGAGATTGAGCGCGCGGCAAGCCTCCCACTGGCCCTTCGGAATGCTCTCGATCCCGGCGCGATACACCTCGGAGAGATAGCTCGCGTAGTGCAGGCCGATCGCGATCATGCCCGCGGTCCAGGGCGACAGGCGGATGCCGAATTGCGGCGCGACGTAGAAAACGAAGAAAATCTGGAGCACCAGCGGAGTCGAGCGGATAAACTCGACGGATTCCCGAACGCCCAGGGTGAGCGGCTTGTACCGGGTGCGCTGGCCCAGTGCGAACATCAGACCGACGACAAGCGCGATCAGATAGCCGATCCCGGCGGCGAGCAGCGTGTTTAGCGTGGCCTCGATCAGCCGCGGCAGGATTTCGAAAGTAAAGTCCCAACGCCAGTCGAACATCGCGCCGCCTCCCCTATGCCCGGCCCAGCTTGCGGGCCATGACCAGTTCGAGCCGCCGCATTCCCGGCGTGATCATGTATCGTGCCATGATGTAATAGATGATCAGCGCGATGCCGAACGCTTCGATCGACAGGAATGTCGATCCGTTGATCTGCTTCGCTTCGAACATGAGGTCGCCGACCGAGATCAAGGCGACGAGGGCCGTCCCTTTCAGGAGCTCGATCAGCAGGTTGCCCCATTGCGGCAGCATGATGAGAACCGCCTGGGGCAGGATGATCCGGCGCATTTTGCTTGCAGGCGGAATGTTCAGGGCCAGGGCCGCCTCGTACTGGCCGCGCGGCACGGACTGGATCGCGCCGCGGACCACCTCCGCACCGTAGGCGCCGAGATTCATTCCGACGGCCACGAACCCCGCGGTGAATTTCTCCAGGGGCAGGCCGAACAGCGGAAGAACGAAAAATATCCAGTACAGCTGCACCAGCAATGAGGTGCCGCGAAAAATTTCGATGTAGACGATCGCGATGCCCCTGACGACCAGATTCCGGGCGAGCCGCATCAATCCCATCAGCAGGGCAATGGCGATCGCAAGCAGCGACGCCAGCACCGTCTGCTGCGCGGTTATCCAGGCCCCGGAGGCGAACCGCGGCCAGTATTCCAGAAGGAAATCAAGGAATGTCATCGGCGCAATGCCCCCCGCGCAGCCGCATCCTGCGCCCGCGCTGCAAATTCAGCCGATGCCGGAATCCGGCTGCCGGCGCTGGACGCGCAATCGCCGGCAGCCGGAATTCCATGAACCGTTACCGGTTTGCGCATGCGTGTGCCGTGGTCGCGTCGCCAGGCAGTTGCGCGTTGGTGTAACCGTAGGGCTTCACGGCCGCCAACATCTCGTCCGAGCCGAGATAGCCCTTGAGCGCGGCATTGAACGCCTTCTGCATGGCCCCGTCCGACTGGCGGAACGCGATGCCCACCCAGTTCAGGGTCCATTTCGGCAGCTTCGACGGATCGGTCACGGATACCGCTCCGGCCGATTTCTTGGCCAGGTTCAGCGCCGTGAAGTAGGTGACGCCGCCGGCCGCCGCACGTTCTGCCTTGACTGCCGCCAGTATCTCGGTCGGCCCGGGAACCTGCATGATCTTGTCGGCCGCAATGCCCTGCTTCTTCGCCACGCCGATGATGTTGTACCCGGCGCCGGTGACCAGCGTCGCCCCGAGGCGCTTGATGTCGGCATAGGTCTGGATGCCCTGGGGGTTGCCCTTGGCGACGATGAAGGCATCGCCGAACACGCCGATCGGGTCGGAGAACAGCACGTTCTCGCAGCGCTTCTTCAGGATATACATCCCGCCGGTGATGACATCGAACCGGTTCGCCCTGAGGCCGGGGATCAGCCCGCCCCATTCGGTCACCACCGGCGAGATCGTCTTGGCGCCCATTTTGTTGAGGACGCCGACGGCGATGGCGTTGGCGAAGCCGAGCGGCTTCTTGTTCTCGCCCGGATAGGCCCACGGCACCTCGTTGGCAAAACCGATGCGAACCGGCTTTCCGGCCTTCAGATCGGCAAGCATATCCGCCTGGGCCGCCGGGACCGCAACGGCAGTTGCAAGTATTGCGGCGGACAGGCCGACGATCCGTTTCCTCCAATTCCAATTCATCGTTTACCTCCTTCGGGTTTTCCGGTGAGTCGCTTCACCGGTGCGCCGGTCCGGCGGACATGCCGCGAACCGGCGGAACGTCGGACCGCGCCGGCATGCCGTCATGCTGCCGACCTCAGACCGACCATCCAATTGCGCAGCCGGTCCAGAAACCCGAGACAGGCCTCCAGCTGGCTGATCGCAATGAATTCGTCCGGCTTGTGCGCCTGTTCGATGCTTCCGGGTCCGAACAGGACTGTGGACATCTCCGAGTTCTGGAAATGTCCTGCGTCCGACCCGAATGACGCCACCCGGTCGGAGTTCAACCCGGTCAGGTGTCGGATCAGATCGATCGCCTCCATGTTCCGGCCCTGGTCGAGTCCCGGCAGCGCGGCGAATATTTCGGTGTCGATTTCCGCGGCGGGACAATGTCGCCGCATTTCCGGCAGGAGATGGCGCGCGGCAAACCTGCGAACTCGTTCAATGACGGCCTCGCCGTCGACCCCCGGTAGCGGTCGCAGTTCCCAATCGAACGTGCAGTTGCCGGCGACGATATTTCGTGCGACGCCGCCCTCGATTGTGCCGACGCTGATCGTCGAATAGGGCGGATCGTATGGCGACTGGGCGTCCGCATCCTTTTCGAGTTCCCGCGCGACACGGCGAAGGAAGTCGATATAGCGCGCGGCATACTCGATTGCGTTCACACCCTTCCGCGGATCGGACGCATGCGCTTCGAGACCGCGAATCGCGGTCGTCATCTCGAAGCCGCCCTTGTGTCCCGAAACGATCTGCATTTCGGTCGGCTCGCCGACAATGGCGATCGCCGGCGCGAACGGCTGTTCTTTCAGCCTGTCCAGCAGGATGGGGGCGCCGCAGCTGCCGATCTCTTCATCGAACGTGAAGGCCAGATGGAGCGGTCGCTCCAATTCCGACGACACCAAATCGGGCACTGCCGCCAGGGCGCACGCAATGAACCCCTTCATGTCCGCCGTTCCGCGCCCGAACAGATATCCGTTCCGGCGGGTCATCTCGAAGGGTGGGGTCTTCCAGTCCTGCCCTGCAACCGGCACGACATCGGTATGGCCCGACAGGACAATGCCGCCGTCGGTTTCCGGCCCGATGGTCGCAAAGAGATTGGCTTTCTCGCCCCGGTCGTCGCTGCTGAGCTGCACCGTCACGCCGAAGCGGTCCAGATAGGCGACGACAAAGTCGATCAGCTCGAGGTTGGAGGCGGCCGATACGGTTTCGAAGCCGACCAATTCGGCCAGCAGGTCAATCGTCCGGTCCAGTCGCGCGGTCATCCGCAAAGTCCGTCGGTTTCCGGCCGATGCCGTTGCGCAATCTCTATCAGCCGGGCGCCATCGACGGCGTTGCCGGTCAGGACCAGCGCGATCCGGTCCCCCGGGTCGTTCCGGGGACGGTGCAAGAGGGCCGCGATCGGCGTCGCCGCCGCGCCTTCCAGGATCAGCCGCTCCCGCCAGAAGGCCCAGGCCATCGCACGAGCGATCTGCTCTTCGTCGACCAGCACAATGTCGTCGACCAGATCGCGAACCATGGCGAAGGTGTAACGGTTGTCCAGCAGGATGCCGCCCTGGAGGCTGTCCGCCAGGCTCTCGACTTCGGGAACGAGAACCGGATGCCCGGCCTGTTGACTGGCATGCATGGCCGCGCCGCGATCCATGGAGACGCCGAGGATCCGGCAGTCCGGCCGATGCCGTTTGACCGCGAGGGCGATGCCCGAAATCAGTCCGCCGCCGCTCAACGGCACGATCACCGAATCGACTTCGTCCAGGTCGTCGACGATCTCCAGTCCGATCGTTCCCTGGCCGGCGATGACGTACCGGTCGTTGAACGGATCGATGACGGACAAACCCTCTTCGCGTACCAGGCGATGCGCGAGTTCGCCGGCTTCGTCCTGGGAGGCGCCGTGGATGCGCAACTCGCAGCCCGTCGCCGCGAGCGCCTCGATCTTGCCCGGCGTTACCTGTTCCGACACGCAGACCGTTGCCGGAATGCCGAGCCGACCGGCGACATGGGCGACGGCCCGTCCGTGATTCCCGGTCGAGTAGGTAACGACGCCGCGCCGACGCGCTTCCTCGTCCAATGCGAGAATGGCGTTCGCGGCGCCGCGAACCTTGAAGGCGCCGGTATCCTGGAGCGTTTCGAGTTTCAAGAAGACGGCGGCGTCCGCGCGCCTGGACAAATCCGCCGACGGCAGAAGCGGCGTTCGCCGGGCAATTCCGCTGATCCGTTGCCGCGCGGTCTCCACGTCCGCCAGACCGATCGTGTCGGCCGCAGGCGCGACGCCGTCCATACCTAGTTCTCGACCATTGCGCGATGCGTTGCCGCAGGCCGCCGGGCGCATTCGGCGGCCGGAAACGACACCCTGCAGGAGGCGCCCGCCATATCGACAACGGCGGCCGAGAAACCCATGCAACCTCCCTTCCATGCGATCGGGAACGGTAGCACGCGCCGACCAGAGATACAATTCTCCGGTCGCCCGGACCTCCAGACCAAGACAATTGTCGCGTAATCCAGCCGAAATACAGTAGCCGCCTCCCGGCACGGGGCCTTAATGATATATATCTGGGGAGCATGGACCGATGGCATGCCGGTCCGGGCGGCCGGTCTTGCGCAACGGCCGGCACGAACCCGGGGTGTGCCCGGCGCCGGGCCCTCGCACCGTCGCGCGGGACACGATCCGAGTCCGTGTCGGCGCCCGGTGGAGAGTCGTAAACTGGCCGCGCAGGCCCTGATCGAGAGCTTCCGTTCATGTCCAACGAGCAAGCTGTTATCGACCTGATTTCCGGAGAGGAGGCAGAGCGGTTCGGCGACGCCCCCGCGGCGGAAACGCCTCGGGAGACGCCGTCGCGCCGCCGCTTTCGTGCCATTCACCGGCTGTTGCGACGCCGGATTGCCATGTTGGACTACCCACCCGGCCAGCGTCTCGACATCGATCGGCTGGCCGCCGAGCTGAACGTCAGCCGCACGCCGATCAGAAGCGTCCTCCAGCAGATGGAGTTCGAAGGGCTGGTCTCGACGCTGCATGGCGTCGGCACGACGGTGACCGCCATCGATACCGCCCATCTGCGAGAAGCGGTCGACCTTCGAACCCGACTCGCCGAACTGATCGGGGTTCTCAGCCCGCTTGCGCCCTCTTCGGAGGCGATCGGATGGCTGCGAACCGCGCGGCAGGCCTGCGATGGTCTTTACGAAGATCGCGACATTCGCAAGTTTGCGGCCATCGACATGAGACTGCACGATGCGGTCTGCACGGTGATCGGCAACTCGCTGCTGCTGAAGACCTACGACGACCTGTACTACCGCACCGCGCGCATGTGGTTCTATTTCCTGCCCAAACTCGACTGGCATCAGGAAATTGCGATTTTTGCGTCCGATATCGATCAGACCCGTAGCGCAATGATCCGCGGCGACACGCGCGCCGTCGGTTTTCTGGTCAGGAATGCCGTTTCCGCTGCCGTAATCCGCCTCGACGACCTGATCGCGCAGGCGGAGACCGACACTCTGGAACTCGGATGAGCAAATTCGGCGATTACGTCATTCCGTTTTCCTGCGACGAATACGCGGCCCGCGCCACGCGTGTCCGGTCCATGATGCGGGATCGCGACCTGGATTTGTTGATTTGTCAGGACCCGGCGAACATGTGTTGGCTGACCGGTTACGACAGCTGGTCCTTCTATACGCCCCAGGCGGTCGTTCTCGCTGCGGCCGAGGACTGGTCGATCTGGTTCGGGCGGCCGCAAGACGCCCGGGCGGCAAGGCTCACGACAATTCTGCCCGACGACAGGATTGCCTGCTTCGACGAAGCGCTGGTCCATCACCCGGAGCGTCACCCGTTCGACGACCTATGCACCCTGCTGCGCCACCGCGGCTACGGACGGGCCCGGATCGCGGTCGAGATGGATGCGCACTACTTCACGGCTCGGGCGCACCGTCATCTGGTCCGGGGTTTGCCGGACGCGGCGTTCGAGGACAGCCGGGAACTGGTCAACTGGGCGAAGGCGGTCAAATCGGACGCCGAATTGACCTACATGCGCCACGCCGGGCGAATCTGCACGGCGGCTCTGGATGCAGCCCTCGCGGTCATGGCGCCGGGAGTGCCCGAGTCGAGGGTTGTCGCGGAGGTCTACAAATCGCAGACCGTCGGGGTGGACGGCGTCAGCGGTGACTACACCAGCTTGTGCCCGCTGATTCAGGTCGGCGAAGGCACGAGCACACCGCACCTGACCTGGTCCGAGGCGCCCTTGCCCGACGATACCCTCGTCATACTGGAAATCGCCGGCGCCCGGCGGCACTACACGGCGCCGATCGTGCGCACGATTCATCTCGGTCCGCCTCCGCAAGAGATCGCCGACCTGGCGAAGGTCATCGTCGAAGGAGTCGATGCGGCGCTCGACATGGCGCGCCCCGGCGCGACCTGCGAGGAGGTCGAGGCTGTCTGGCAGAAGATTCTCAACCGTAACGGCTTCGAGAAGAAGAGCCGCGTCGGCTACTCCATCGGCCTTGCCTTCCCGCCCGATTGGGGCGAGCGCACGATGAGTCTGCGTCCGGGCGATACGACCGTCCTGGAGAGCGGGATGTGTTTCCACTTCCAGTCCGGCGTCTGGCTGGACGCCTACGGCGCGGCGATTTCGGAGTCGTTTGTCGTCACGGAAGCGGGCGGGGAGCGCCTCTGCGACGTCGAGCGGCGGCTCATCGTCATCGACTGACCCGGGAAGCGGCGGCCAGATATCCCGGTCACCGGCCGTCCATCCGCCTATCGGACGATCAGCGTTTCAGGCGTCTCTTGCGTCAGGATCTCGCAGCCGGTGTCGGTCAAGACCGCCGTATTGGAAATGAAATAGTCGGCGCAGTCGGTGTCGGTGAACCAGGAGTGGAGATGGAACACCATGCCCGTCTTCAGCTCCATGCGCGAGTTCGGCGCAAGCCCCGTGACCATGCTCCCGCCTGTCCAGCTGGGCGGGAAGCCGATGCCGACCAGATATCCGCAATGGTGGCGCTCGTACCCAGCCAGGCCGCCCGCCCGCGCGACGCCGCGCCATGCGGCATAGGCGTCGCCGGCCGCAGCGCCCGGACGAATCGCCTCCCGAATCGCCTTCATCCCGCTAATCGCCAGCTCGACCGACCGGTCGATCCCTGCTGGCGGATTGCCGAGATAGACCAGGCGGCCCATGGGTGCGTGATAGCGTCGGACCGCCCCAGCAAGCTCCAGGAATACGGCGTCGCCGGCGCGGAACGTGTCGCCACGCCAGGTTGTGTGCTCTTCGCCGAGCCGGCTCGTCGGCCGGATGAAGGGGCCGAAGCCGGGATAATCGCTGCCGGCCAGGATCAGCGCCCGGTGGCAGGCGGCCGCCACCTCGCTGTCGGTAGCGCCGTCGCGCACCGCTTCGATCGCAGCCAGCGTCCCCGCTTCCGCCGCCGCGGCGGCCTTGCGGGTGTGCTCGATCTCGAGCGGCGATTTGATCTGGCGCAGCGCATCCAGCAGCCCGGACGCATCGATCCAGTCAGCATCCGGCAGCTTCGCCTGCAGCGCTTCGGCAACGCGCGGCGTAAGAAACAGGCTGCGCTTTTCCAGACCCACGCGTGCGTCGGTCGCGCCGAGCTCCCGTAGCGCCCGGACGCCTGCGTCTGCGGGATCCTCATCGTCCGCGTAGCCGATATGGCGGGCGTTGCGCACCTGATTCTCGACGGTGATCCGCTCCATGGCGCGATTGATCAGGATCGACTCTCCGTCCTGCGTCAGCAGCAACAGGTGGCAAGCGAAGTAGCCCCAGTGGTCCAGGCCGGTCAGGTAGTAGATATTTTCCGGTACCCCGATAACGAGGCAGTCGAGGCCCGCCTTTCTCATGGCAGCGGTCGCGTTGTCGCGACGCCGGTCGAACTCGTTCGGCGGGAAAGCCGGTCGATGGTTCATCGCTCCTCCTCAGGGGAACGCGAGTATGCTGCGCTCGCCTCCAAGTCGTGCGACCGCCTTTCATACACGGGTCGAGACTTCAGCGCTTTGCACGGCTCCTGCACCCGACGAGCCGCGCTCCGGCCGTCCGCGGCGCATCGGTGACGATGCCGTGGCGGAGGCGGTGCGCAAGACGCTGGAGGACAAGACCCGCGACATCGTCGGGCTGTAGGTAGACCCGCCGCGGCACGCCATGGTGCTTTACGTGGACGGGAAGTCGCAAGTTCAGGCCCTGGACCGCAGCCAGCCGCTGTTGCCACCGCGTCCCGGCCAGGCCGGGCGGCGCTCTCCGCCCGACTGGCTGCGCGGACGCGCTTGCCCGATGTCGCCGCATCGCGCCGCGCGCCTCTCCCGCCCTGTCGGCCGGACGGCGCCGCGCCGGCCATGACGGTGGTGAGAAATCCGGGCTGTGGCTAGCCGCCCTGCTCGGACATCGGGACGCCGGGCGGCAGCTCGAACAAATCGTCGGGCAGCGACTCGATATAGTCCACCGCCTCGTCGGTCGAGACGATGTCGGCGTATTTCGCGTTCATGTCGCAGAGATTGATCGCGTGGCTCGCCTCGGAGCGGTCGAAACACCCCTCCTCGACCAGGGTGGTGCGGAAATTCTCGCTGAACGCATCGAGCACCGAGGCGCGGACGCAGCCGCTCGTGGTCGTCCCCACCATGAGGATCGAATCGGCCTTGAGATTGGTCAGGAAGGACGATAGCGGGGTGCCGTGGAAGGCGCTCGGCTTGAGCTTCTCGATGACGATGTCCTGCGGCGCGGGTGCGATCTCCGGGTTGATCTGGTTGCCGTCGAGATTGGCGCGCGGATCGTCGGCCGCGCGCCATTCGCCGGTGCGGCTGTTCTTCCACGCCCAGGACCCGCGGTCCCAGCCGTCGCTCCGCATCGAGGCGGTGGTGTAGATGACCGGGATGCCCTTGGCCCGCCCGGCTTCCAGCAGGCGCTTGATGTAGCGCATCGACTCCCAGGCCTCCTCGCCGCAGGAGTTCGGCCAGGTCTTGACCGAATCGAGGATCGGCTCCGGCCGGTCGCCGGTAAAATTGTAGTTGACGTCGATCACCACGATCACCGGCCGTTCGCCGAACCCGGCCCGCTCGCCGTAGCCTGCCGCGCCGAACACCTGCTTGTCGCGTTCGGTGAGAAACCGGTTCCAGACGGGTTCCTTCATCGTCTTGCCTCCCCACGCCGGGTTGCGCCATCATGCGGCCAGAAGCCTAGGCGCGCGAAATCGCCCGCGCAAGCAGGCGGCGCGGACACCGACCGGAGGACACCGCAATGAAGGTCGCCCGTCTCAACCACATCAACATCCGCACCATGCAGATGGAGGAGACCAAGGACTTCTACGTCGAGAAGCTCGGCCTCGAAGTCGGCTTCCGCCCGCCCTTCGACGAGCACGGCTACTGGCTCTATGCCGGCGACGTCGCGATCGTGCATCTGTCCTACAGCCGCGACGGCGAGCCGCGGCGCACCCACGCCGAGTCGATGGGCGACGGGCTCGACCATATCGGCCTCGACGCCGAGGGCTTCGACGCCATGCTCGACCATCTCAGGCGCACCGGGACGAGCTACAACAAGCGCCTCGTCGGCGGCGGCACGATCGCCCAGATCTTCTTCCACGATCCGAACGGGGTGCTGGTCGAGCTCGCCTACGACGTCGCCGGCGAGGGCATCGATCCCGAGACCTTCGAGGAGGAGATGGAGGCGGTCCTGCAGTAGCGGCCGCTATTTCGGCGGCGGGGGCATCCGCTCGAATTTCGCGGTCGTCTCGGAGTGCCGGGTGAAGGGCAGCGCCCGGGAAACGAAAACCTCGACCTGCGGCTCGACGAAGCTCGCGTCGTCGATCGAGCCCACCTTGATCGCCTGGACCCCGGCCCTGCCCGACGACGAGCCGAAGAGCTGCGAGCCGCATTCGGGGCAGAACTCCTTGGTCATCGTGTTGCCGCTGTCGGCGGTATGCCGGTAGGTCCCGGTCGTTCCCTGGAGGATCGTCAGATCCTCCTCCCTGACGAACACGTTGGTCGCGAAGCTCGACCCGGTGACCCGGCGGCAGTCGTCGCAATGGCATTGCGCGATCCTGACCGGCTCTCCGCTCACCGAATAGCGCACCGCGCCGCACAGGCATCCGCCGGCAAATTCCGTCATTTCCGCTGCACCCCCGTTGGACTTTCGCCGCCAGGGTAGCATCCCGCCGCCGGCGCCGCGAACCGCGCCGGGCTAGTGGAAATCGCGCGACGGGTAGCGCCGCCGGTCCTCGCCGGACGGCCGGGCGATCTCGTCGGCGCGGGCGAGCGGCGGTTTCAGCGGGTCGTCGCCGGCGGCGAGCGCGCGCAGGCGCCCGGTCAGATCCTCCAGGCGCCGGGCGACGACGTGGATCACGATGCCCTCCCGCTGCAGCTCGCCGCTCGCCCTGAGCAGGCGGGCCGCCATGACCTCGCGGCGGTAGCGCTCGAAAACCTTCGGCCAGACCACGAGATTGGCGATGCCGGTCTCGTCCTCCAGGGTGACGAAGATCACGCCCGAGGCGGTGCCCGGGCGCTGGCGGACCAAAGCGAGGCCGGCGACCGTCACCCGCGCGCCGTCGTCGATCTCGACCAGGCGGCCGGCCGGGGTGACCCGTTCCGCCGCCAGCCTGGCGCGCATCAGCGCCAGCGGGTGGTCCTTGAGCGACATCCGGATCGTCGCGTAGTCCTGCGAGACCTCCTCGCCCCGGCTCATCGCGGGCAGCGCGACCGCTTGCTCCGCGCGGCCCTCCCCGGCCGCGGCGAATAGCGGGAGCGGCGCCGGGCCGAGCGCGCGCACCGCCCACAGCGCCTGGCGCCTCGTGCGGCCGGTCGAGCCGAAGGCATCGGCCCCGGCGAGGGTCTCCAGCACCGGGACCGCGACCCCGCTGCGGTCGCGCAGCTCCGCCGGATCGGCGAACGGGCGGCGGCCCGGCCGTTCGCGGGCCTCGACGATCGCCCGGGCGCTCGCCTCCGCCATCCCCTTGATCTGGCGGAAGCCGAGGCGCAGCGCATACGGGCGGGTGCCGCCTTCGGCCGCTTCGAGGGTGCAGTCCCAGTCCGAGCGGTTGACGTCGGCCGGGAGCACGCAGACCCCGTGCTCCCGCGCGTCGCGCACCAGCTGGGCGGGGGCGTAGAAGCCCATCGGCTGGCTGTTGAGGATGGCGGCGGCGAACGCCTCGGGGTAGCGGCATTTGAGCCAGGCCGAGACATAGACCAGGAGGGCGAAGCTTGCGGCGTGCGATTCCGGGAAGCCGTAATCGCCGAAACCCTCGATCTGGCGGAAGCAGCGCTCGGCGAAGTCGCGCCCGTAGCCGTTTCGCACCATGCCCTCGATCAGCTTGTCGCGGAACTTGCCGATGGTCCCGACATGGCGGAAGGTCGCCATGGCGCGGCGCAGGCTGTCGGCCTCGGACGGGGTGAAGCCGGCGGCGACGATGGCGATCTTCATCGCCTGCTCCTGGAACAGCGGCACGCCGAGCGTCTTGCCCAGCACGTCGCGCAGCGCCTCGGAGGGGAAATCGACCGTCTCCTCGCCGTTGCGGCGGCGCAGATAGGGGTGGACCATGTCGCCCTGGATCGGGCCCGGGCGGACGATCGCCACCTCGATCACCAGGTCGTAGAACGAGCGCGGGCGGAGCCTCGGCAGCATCGACATCTGGGCCCGGCTCTCGACCTGGAAGACGCCGATCGAATCGGCCTCGCACAGCATGTCGTAGACCGCCGGGTCCTCGGCCGGGATGTCGGCGAGCCGGCAGTCGACGCCGTAACGGGCGCGCAGCAGCTCGAGCCCCTTGCGGATGCAGGTCAGCATGCCGAGCCCGAGCACGTCGATCTTGAGCATGCCGAGCGCGTCGAGGTCGTCCTTGTCCCATTCGATGACGGTGCGCTCCTCCATCGCCGCGTTGGTGACGGGCACGATCTCGGAAAGCGGTCCTCGGGTGATCACGAAGCCGCCGACATGCTGGGACAGGTGGCGCGGGAAACCGGCGAGCTCGCCGGCGAGCTGGAGGGTGAGGGCGAGCCGCTCGTCTTGCGGGTCGAGCCCGGCCTCGCGGATATGGACCTCCTTCGCCGGCTCCGACCGCCAGCCCCAGACCGTGCCCGAAAGCGCGGCCACGGTGTCGAGCGAAAGCCCGAGCGCCTTGCCCACCTCGCGCAGCGCGCTGCGGGCGCGGTAATGGATCACGGTGGCGGCGAGCCCGGCCCGCTCGCGGCCGTATTTGCGGTAGATGTACTGGATCACCTCCTCGCGGCGCTCGTGCTCGAAATCGATGTCGATGTCGGGCGGCTCGTTGCGCTCGGCGCTGACGAAGCGCTCGAACAGGAGATCCATCCGGCTCGGGTCGACGGCGGTGATGCCGAGGCAGTAGCAGACCGCCGAGTTGGCCGCCGAGCCGCGGCCCTGGCAGAGGATGCCGCGCTCGCGGGCGAAGCGGACGATGTCGTGCACGGTGAGGAAATAGGCGGCGTAGTCGAGCGCGGCGATCAGCGCGAGCTCGTGGGCGAGCTGGCGGGCGACCGCGTCGGGGATGCCGCCGGGGTAGCGCCGCTTCGCGCCCTCCCGGGTCAGGCGCCCGAGCGCGCCGTCCGGGGTGTCGCCGGGGGTGGCTTCGTCGTCCGGGTATTCGTAGCGCAGCTCGTCGAGCGAGAAGGCGCAGGCATCGGCGATGGCGATGCTGCGGGCGACCGCGTCGGGATGGTCGCGGAACAGCCGCGCCATCTCGCAGGCCGGCTTGAGGTGGCGCTCGGCGTTGGCGGCGAGGCGGTAGCCGGCCTCGTCGACGGTGCAGCGCTCGCGGATGCAGGTCAGCACGTCGGCCAGCCGCCGCCGCGCCGGCGTATGGGCGTGGACGTCGTTGGTCGCGACCAGCGGGGTCCCGGCGCGGGCGGCGATCCCGGCGAGCCGGTCGATCCGCGCCCGGTCGTCGCCGCGATAGAGATGGCTCGCAGCGAGATAGACCGAGCTCCCGATGCGGCGGCGAAGCGCCGACAGATGCTTCTCGAAGCCATGCCCGTCGCCATCCGCGGGCGGCAGCGCGATCAGGATCTGGCCCGTCGCGTGGTCGAGCAGGTCGGCGAGCCCGATCTCGCATTCCCCCTTGGGGGCGCGGCGCCGGCCGACGGTCAGCAGCCGCGCGAGCCGTCCGTAGGCGGCGCGGTCGCGCGGCAGGCAGAGCATGGCGGGCGCATCGGCGAGGTCGAGCCGGGCGCCGACGACCAGCTTGATCCCGGTCTCCCGCGCGGCCGCATGGGCGCGGACCGCGCCGGCCAGCGTGTTGCGGTCGGTCACCGCGACCGCATGCAGGCCGAGCGCGGAAGCCGTCCGCACCAGCTCCCCGGGATGCGAGGCGCCGCGCAGGAAGGTGAAGTTGGTCGTCACCTGGAGCTCGGCATAGGAAGGGGTCATGCGAACAGCCCGTGGATGAACCAGGCGGGCGGCGCGCCGGGGCGGTAGATGCCCTCGCGGAACAGCCAGTAGCGGCGCCCGTCCTCGTCCTCGACCCGGTAGTAGTCGCGCAGCGCGCACGCGTCCTCGGAGCCCGGTCTCAGCCACCATTCCGGCGCGATGCGCTCCGGCCCCTCGGCGCGCACCACGCGGCGGCGCACCCTGCGCCAGCGGAACATCACCGGCGGGTCGTCGGGCACCGGGGCCACCGCCTCGATCGGCTCGGGCGGGGCCAGCAGGCGGATCGGGCGCGGCGCGGCGGGCCAGGCCGCCGGCGTTTCGGCCGGCCCGTCGAGCGCTGGCGTCGCGACCGCCGCGCGTTCGGGCAGGTGGCTCTCGCGCGGCGCGAAGCGGAGCACGCGCCCGCCGCCGAGCCGGTTGGCCAGGCGGTCGATCAGCGCGCCCGTGTCGCCGCCCGCATCGACCTCGTGGAAGGCGGTCTGGCTGGCGGCGAGCGGTTCGGTGACGGCGGCCGCGAGCGTCATCGCGTCGATCCCGCAGGCGGTCTCGAAGGAGTCCAGCGGCGCGGCGAACAGTCGGGCGAGATGGCCGGCGTCGCGCGACGCCCGGCCGGTGCCGACGGCGAGGCGGCGGACGTCGCCGATGGGCTCGAACAGCGAGAGCTCGAGCCGGCGGGCGCCGCGCCCGGCGCGTTCGAGGCCGCCGACGAGGTCCCCGAGCAGGCGGTCGAGCGCCGCGGCGATGTCTTCGGCCCGGCCGACCGGCTCGGCGAAGTCGATGCGGGCGAAACAGGGCGTTTGCGGCGCCTGCGGCGCGATCGGCTCGTCGACCGCCCCGAGCGCGGCATCGAGCCGGGCGGCGATCCCGTCCCCGAAGCGCTCGGCGAGGGCGCCGCGCGGCAGGTCGAGCAGCGCGGCCACGCTGCGCAGCCCGAGCGCATCCAGCGCGGCGACGGTTTCGGGGGCGAGCCTGAGCGCCGCCGCCGGCAGCGGCGCCAGCGCCCGGCGCGCGCCGCCCGGGGGGACGATCGCGACCGGCGCCGCCTCGCCGGTCGCGAAGCGGCAGACCGCCCAGGCCGCGCCCGGCGTGTCGGCGGTCGCGGCGCGGGCCTCGTAGCCCGCCGCCGCGAGGCGCGCGACCAGGTCTTCGGCGAGCGCCGCCTCGCCGCCGAAGAGATGGGCGCCGCCGGCGATGTCAAGCCAGATCCCGCCGCCGCCGCCGTCCCCGGCGGCTGGGGGGAGGGGCGCGGTCCACGGGCTGTAGCGCCCGCACCAGCCGGCCAGGCGGGCGAGCGCGCGGCGCTCGGCCGCGGGGTCGGCGGGCAGCGAGCGGAGCGCGGGCAGGATGGCGCGCGCATCGCCGAGCGGCTGGCCGGGATGGAGCCCGGCGGCGGCGGCATTGCGGTCGAGCCCGGCCAGCAGCAGCTGGCCGTCGCGCGACTCGACGGTGGCGAGCGGTGCCCGCCGGCTATCCCGCCCGGCGCTCCGGCGCAGCCTGTCGGTCGCGAAACGCGGCAGCCATAGCGAGACCACGCGTCTCATCGCGCCACTCCACTTGCCAGTCGCCGGGCGGTCCGCCGCGGCAGCGAAACATCTCGAGCCGCCAGCCGGGCCCCGCCGCCCGGGGCGCTGCGGCGACGCGCCAGCGGGTGGCCGCGGCGTTCGGGACGGCGGCGGCGCCGGCCGGGCGCAGCATCAGCGCGGTCACCCCGCTGGAGGCGGCGGCGTGCTGCAGCCGCCGGCTCTCGGTCAGCGAGACCGCGGCCAGCGCGCCGACGACCGCGGCCAGCGCGCCGCAGCGAAGCCCGTCCTCCATCGCCCACAGGGTTTCGGCGTCGCTGCCGGTGCGGGCGAGGACCAGCCGTCCGGGGTCGAGCCCGAAGCGCCGCAACCCCGGCGGATGCAGCGCGCCGGAATCGAGAATGCGCCCGCCTTCGCACCAGAGCACCGGGCCGTCCCCCGAGAGCGCGGCGAGATGGGCGGAAAACGCGCTCGCCGTCCCGGCCATGGCGCTGTCCGCGGCGACGATCTCGTGCAGCGCGCCGGCCGGCAGCCCGCCCCAGGGAAGATGCCGGTCGATCTCGTCCAGGCCGAGCCTCAGCACGGCCGCCCCGCCGCCGGGCCAGCCCGGCCCGACCCCCTCGATCCGGCGGATCGCGGCGCGCAGCCGGTCGAGGACGGCGGGATCGCGCAGCGCCGGCCTGGGCAGGGGCGCGCGCGGCGATGGATCGACAAGGCGGAATGCAGACCTCACGGGGCGGCTCTTCGTGTTTGTCCTGCAAATGTTCTATATTTGTTCTCATCCCGGGTCAAGCCTCAGGATCCCGCTTTCGACGCCCCAAGGGCTTCTCCGGGACCCGGATCGGCCCGCAGTTGCGTGCGACCGTCAGACGACGCGAACCGGCGATGCCCGCCAATCGCGACGCGGACTATCGTTCATCGGGAGCGAGCGGTTGCCAGCTCGTAGCTGGTGCTGCGGCCGCCGGCCCGGCTGCGGACGAGGATGCCGCGGTCGATCAGGTCGCGGATGTCCCGGTTCGCCGTGTCCTGGGAGCAGCGGTTCATCCTCGCCCATCTGGACGAGGTGAGCTTGCCCTCGAACCCGTCCAGCAGCCGGTTCAGCATCTTTACCTGGCGTTGGTTGAGTGCGACCTGGGCATGGGCGTCCCAGAAGCCGGCCTTGGCCAGGACGGCGGCCAGGGTATGACGGGCGCTCTCGATGGCGCGCCCGAGGCATTCGAGAAACCAGACCTGCCAGAGGGTGACGTCCATGGCGCCGTTCTGGGTAGCCTCGAGGATGTCGTAATAGGCGCTGCGCTCGAGGCGGATCTGGGCGGACATGCTGTAGAAGCGTTCCGGGCTGTCTTCCGAGCGGGCCAGCGCCATGTCGGCGACGGCGCGCGCGATACGGCCGTTGCCGTCTTCGAACGGATGGATCGAAACGAACCAGAGATGGGCCAGCCCGGCGGCGAGCACCGGGTCCATGGTCGGCGCATCCTCGAACCATTCGAGGAACGCCGACACCTCGTTCTCGAGGCGTTCGGCCGGGGGAGCGGTGTAGTGAACGCGCTGGTGGCCGATCGGGCCCGAGACGACCTGCATCGGCCCGTCCGCGTCGTCGCGCCACCGGCCGACGCGGATCCGGCGCAAGCCGCTATAGCCGGTCGGGAACAGAGCGGCATGCCACGAGAACAGCCGTTCATGGGTCAGGGGTGCGGCGTAGTTCCGGGTGGCGTCGATCGTCATGTCGACGACCCCGTCGACATCGCGATCCGGCACGGGCAGGCCGCCGGCGTCCAGGCCGAGCCGGCTTGCGAGAGACGAGCGCACCCGGTCGGGGGCGAGAATCTCGCCTTCGATCTCGCTCGTCTTCACGACGTCCTCGGTGAGCATGCAGAGCGAGGCCTCGCTGCGCATCTCGAAGCCCAGGGCCTCCATGCGGCCGAGCAGCCTCCCCTGGGCGTGGCGTATGGTCGCCAGGGACCCCGCGAGCCGGGCCGTGTCCTGACGGAACCTCGGCCATTCGGGGCGCTGCCAGATGAACATGGAACAAGTTCCGCATAGTTTGCGGAGAATATGGTGCCCATTCTCCGCATGAGCAAGGGTCTCCGCATGTCTGGCAGAGATGTGCCATCGTGCTCCTCCGGCCGTCCCGCCGCCGAACCCGGCGCGTCGATGTCGTCCCCGGATATGCGAATATGCTATAGGCTGGGCTTCGGCCCAGGGCGCAACGAGGAGCCGGCTGCCCCGTGTCCAGATTGCAGTTCTACGTGTTCCGGCAGATCGTGATCGTGCTCGCGGTCGTGGCCGTCGGCATCTTCGGCATCATCTGGCTCACCAAGTCGATGTCGCTGATCGACCTGGTGATGAACCGCGGCCTGTCCTGGTCGATGTTCGCCTGGATCACCACCTTGCTGATGCCCGCCTCCTTCGCCGTCGTCGGGCCGGTCTCGCTGTTTATCGCGGTCGCTTTCATCTACTACCGGCTGACCATGGACAGCGAGCTGGTGATCATGCAGAACGCCGGCATCGGCCGTCTCCAGATCGCCCGCCCCGCGCTGCTGGTGGCGCTGGCGATGGTCGCCATCGGCTATTTGGTCTCGCTCTATCTCCTGCCGCTCGCCTATCGCGACTACCGCGACCTCAAGTTCCAGGTCAGCAACAACTATTCCTCGGTCCTGATCGAGGAGGGGGTGTTCTCCGAGATGGTGCCGGGGGTGACGGTGTTCGTCCGCCAGCGCGATCCCGACGGCGCGCTGCTGGGCATTCTGGTACACGACAACCGTCGGCCCGACAGGCCGGTCACCGCGATGGCGGAGCGCGGCGTGCTGCTGCCCGGCGACAACGGCCCGCGCATGGTGATGGTTCGCGGGCAGCGGCAGGAACGGCGCGCCGAGGGCAATGTCGCGCGGCTCCAGTTCGACCGTTACGAGATGCAGTTCACCACGCGGTCGAAGTCCGGCTTCGGACGGTGGCAGAGCCCGCACGAGCAGTTCCTGCGCGACTTGTTCGATCCGCCCGAGGCGCTCGGCGGCAGGTCGCGCTACCACCAGTTCCGCATGGAGGGGCACGACCGTCTGACCGCGCCGCTGATGAACCTGGCCCTGCCGCTGGTCGCGCTGGCGCTGCTGCTCGGCGCGGAGTTCAACCGGCGCGGGCACATGGTCCGCATCCTAGTCGCGGTCGCCGTGATCGCCGCGCTGGAGGTGTCGATGATCGGGTTCAAGAGCCTCGGGCGGCGCATCCCGGAGCTCGCGCCGCTCATCTATCTGTGTCCGCTGGCGACGATCTCGGTCTGCTTCCTGTCCCTGTGGCGCGGCCCCTTCGGCCTGTGGCGGCGGCCGGTTCCGGGCGCCGCCGGGGTATCCTAGCGACGCCCGCCGGACGCCATGCGCATTTCGCTCCGCCTGTCGCTCTACGTCCTGCGGTTGTTCTTCTCCTGGATGGCCGCCGTGCTGTTCGCGCTGGGCGCGGTGATCCTGATGTTCGACTCGGTCGAGCTGTTCCGCAAGGCGGCGCAGAACCAGGAGGCGACCTTCGGGGTCATCATGTCGATGAGCCTCATGAAGGTGCCGCATCTGCTGGAGCGCGCGCTTCCGGTCGCCACGCTGATTGCGACGATGCTGACGCTGTGGCGCCTCAACCGGCATCATGAGCTTGTCGTGGTGCGCTCGTTCGGCGTTTCGGTGTGGCAGACCCTGCTGCCCGTCGCCGTCGGCGCCGCCGCCATCGGGGTGGCGGAGCTGGTTGCGGTCAACCCGATCTCCGCCGCGCTCTACGCCCAGTACCAGTCGCTGGAAGAGACGGTTCTCAATCGAAGATCCGCCTCCGCGGCGATCAGCGGCGGCAGCGTCTGGTTCCGCCAGCCGACCGGGGACGGCCACTACTTCATGCACGCCAACGGGATCGAGCCGGCCACCGGCCTGCTGACGTCGGTGATGGTGCTGACGATGGAGGAGGGGGACCGCTTCGTCCGCCGGATCGATGCCGATCGCGCCCGCCTGGGCCGGGGCTACTGGGCGCTCTACGACGTGACGATCGAGACGCCGCCCCACCCGCCGCGCCATGCGCCGGCCTACCGGCTGGAGACCGATCTCACGCTGGAGAAGATCCAGGACAGCTTCGCCGACCCCGCGACGCTCTCCTTTTTCGAGCTCCCCGCTTTCGTGCAGGTGCTCGAAGCCGCCGGGGTTTCCGCCATCAATCACCGATTGCACTGGCACATCCTGCTCGCGCAGCCTTTGCTGATGGTCTCGATCGTGCTGGTCGCCGCGACGTTCTCGCTCCGCCCGGTGCGGCGCGGCGGGACCCGGCTGATCTTCGTCACCGGGCTGGTCTGCGGTTTCCTGCTGTTCATCGTCGTCGACGTCATCACGGCGCTCGGCGCCTCGGCGCGCATTCCGGTCTGGCTGGCTGCGTGGAGCCCGACGGCAATCGCGACGATGCTGGGATCGGCGATGCTGCTGCACCTCGAAGACGGCTGACCCGCGATGCGCCGGCGAGTTCGGGACGCGTTGGTCGTGGCGGCGCTGCTCGCCGCCCTTCCCGCCGCCGCCTGGGCGCAGGGCGCGGCCACCTCGCCGCGGGCGGAGGCGCCGGTCACCCTGAAGGCCGATACGGTGACGCACAGCCGCGACGGCAACCTGCTGACCGCGATTGGCAATGTGGAGATCGTCGAGGGCGGACGCGTGCTGCGCGCGGAGAAGGTGGAGTACGACCGCGTCACCGGCCGCATGATCGCCTCCGGCGACGTGGTCATCCAGGACCCGGACGGAAATGCCTTCTTCGCCGAGTCGATGGAGGTCTCCGGCGACCTCAAGGACGGCGCGGCGGAGCGCATCCGCATCCGGTTCCGCGACCGTGCCCGTCTCGCGGCGGCGGCCGGGCGGCGGATCGGAGGCACCAGGACCGAGCTCGACGACGCGGTCTTCACCGCCTGCCAGCCCTGCGCGGACGACCCCGGGGCGCCGCCTCCATGGCGCATCGCGGCGGGCGAGGTCGTCCGCGACACCGACGAGGAGTCCATCACCTACCGCGACGCGGTCTTCGAACTGTGGGGCGTGCCGGTGTTCTACACGCCCTACTTCCGACAGCCCGATATCGACGTGCGCCGCAAGACCGGATTGCTGGTCCCCGTCTTCGGCGTGGACGGCGAGCTCGGGATGATCGCGCGGCTGCCGGTATTCTGGGCGATCGCGCCCGACAAGGACGCGACCGTCACGCCCTTCCTGACCGAGAGGGAAGGCGTCGTCGGGTTGGTCGAGTACCGCCAGCGTTTCCCGGGCGGCGCCTTCAGCGCGGAAGGCAGCATCACCAGCGGCAGCACGAACACCGAGTCGCGCGCCACGCGCGGCCATCTCGACGCCGAAATCGCCTATGACATCGACGATGCCTGGCGCGCCGGCGGCGCGTTGAGCATCGCCTCCGACGACACCTATCTGGGCCGCTACGATTTCTCGGACCAGCGGACGCTGACCAGCAGAGCCTTCGTGGAGGGGTTCTGGGGGCGGAACTACGCGGCGGCGAATTTCTACCGGTTCCAGGGATTGCGGCCCACCGACGAGCCGGACAAGGTCCCGCTGGTGGTGCCGGAGGTCGACTTCAACTTCCTCGGCGCGCGCGACCGGCTCGGCGGCCGCAGCAGCGTCGATGCCAATCTGCGCAGCCTGGTTCGCGAATTCGGCAGCGACAGCGTGAGGCTGTCCCTCAACAGCGCCTGGCGGCTCCCCTATACCAGCCCCGGCGGCCAGCGCCTCAACCTGTTCGCGCGGCTGCAGACCGACGCGTACTGGATCGAGCCGGAAGACGAGGCGACGGGGGGGAGCGGAACGCTCTCCGAGGTCGCGGGGCGCGCCTTCCCCCAGGCCGGACTCGACTGGCGCTACCCGTTTATCCGCGCCGGCGGGCGGTTCTCGCAGATCGTCGAGCCGATCGTGGGCGCGGTGGTCGCGCCGCGCGGCGGCAACCCGGGCCGCATCCCCAACGAGGACAGCGTCGATCTCGAGCTCGACGATACCAACGTGTTCGATCGTTCGCGGGTCACGGGTCTCGACCTGGTGGAGGACGGCGCCAGGATCTATTACGGGTTGAGGGGATCGCTGCTCGGCCCCGACGGCATGAGCGCGCACGCCTTTCTCGGACAGAGCTATCGTCTGGGCGGGACCGATTTGTTCCCGGCCGGCGCCGGGCTCGACAACGATTTCTCCGATATCGTCGGCCGGTTCGATCTCAGGCTCGACGACTATGTCCGGCTGCTCTACCGGTTTCGCTACGACCACACGGAGAGGATGGCGCGGCGGGACGAGGTGGGCGCCGTTCTGGGCCCGGAGCGTTTCAGGATTTCGACCGATTACCTGTTCATCGACAAGCAGGGGGCGCCGGCGGCATTCGACGAGCGCAGGGAGATCAATCTACGGGTGGAGACCCGGATAACCGGCTCGGTCACGCTGCGCGGCGAGACCCAGCGCGACCTCGCCGGCGGGGGCTTCCTGTGGCACCGGGCGAGTCTCGGCTATCGCGGCGACTGCTACACGATCGACGTCAACTTCAAGCGTTCGTTGACCCGCGACCGCGACATCCGCCCGACCGACACGTTCTTCGTGCGCATCGGCCTGACGGCGGGCTGACGCGCGGATCAGTCCGGCAGAAAGGCGGCGAGCTCCCGCTCCACCGCCTTGGCGTCTCTCGCCAGCCCGTCCGCGATGCCCCGCGCCATGGCGTCGGGGTACAGGTCTTCGACATCGCCCGCGAGCGCTTCGACGACGGAAGCGGCCACGTCCTCCGGCCTCGCGTCCCCGCCGGGCGTCATGTCGGTGTCCACCGCCCCCGGCAATACGCCGAGCACGCGCGTTCCCTGTCCGGCGAGCTCCGCGCGCACGCCCTGGGTCATCGAATACGCCGCCGCCTTGGACGCGGCGTAGCTGCCGATGGCGGGCAGGTTCACCCGAGCGATGACCGAAAGGACGTTGACGATCGTCCCGCCGCCGTTCGCCTTGAGCAGCGGCGCGAAGGCGCGGCACATGGAGAGCGTGCCGAGATAGTTGACCTCGATCTCGGCGCGGGCATTGGCGAGCGCCTCGGGCTCGCCGATCAGGGGGCGGTTGCGGTTGACCCCGGCATTGTTGATCAGCAGCGTCACGTCGGCGCAGCGTTCGGCCGCCCGCGCCACCTGTTCCGGCCGGGTCACGTCGAGCGCCAGCGGGACGACGCGCGGGTCGTCGGCGAGCGCGCCGAGCTTCGCCGGATCTCGCGCGCCGGCATAGATCCTGGGCGCCTGCGCCGCCAGCAGGCGGTCCACGATGCGGCGTCCGATCCCGCGATTGGCGCCGGTGACGAGGGCGATCGCGCGCGATACGTCCATGGCGCCTACTCCGCGGGCTCGCTTTCCGCCCAGCGCGCCATCAGACGGTTGGACTCCACGTTGGTGGCATCCAGCATCTTCTGTGCCACGTCCTGCCCGCCGACCGGCAGCCCGGTCGGGTCGAGCAGCCCGATCTGCACCAGCACCGAGGCCTGATCCCAGTAGATGTGCTCGTGGTAGAGCTTGTCGCCGCGGAAGTTGACGATCGCCACGACCGGCAACTCGACGTATTTCCCGGTCGGCGCCACGCCCGGCAGCAGCCAGTCGATCTCGGTGTCGTGGGTGAAGCAGAACAGCATCTCGTCGACCACGCGGTCGGCGCCGATGGTGCGCGACACCGGGATCAGCCTGGTGTCCTCCGGGTTGGCGTGGACGAAGTGGTTGAGATAGAAGCGGTGGAGGTTCCTGTGGCCGACCCCGCCGGTCATCGTCGGGATGTGGTTGACATAGGGCTCCGGCACCATGGTCGCCATGGTGGCGTCGACGTCGCGGGTGATGAACTCGTACTCGCAATGCTTGTCCCAGAGATGGCTGAGATCGTAGACCGGGCCCATGGCGCGCCGCAGCGCGGCGATGGTCCGGCTGTGCGCCATCGACGACGACGGCTTGTCGAAGACCTCGCGGTCGGCGTTGTAGAAGCCGTGGTCGGCGCCCGGATAGGCGTAGATCTCGACATCCGTCCGGTCGCTGAAGGCATCGCGCAGGGCGGCCACGCCTTCCGGCGGCATCCACTGGTCGAGCTCGGGGCAGTGGAACACCATGGGGCAGGCGATGTCGCCCGCCTCGCCGAGCAGCTCCGGCAGGCCGACGCCGTAGAACGAGATCGAGACCGCGGGGTCGAGCCGGGCGGCGGCGAGAAAGGCGAGCTTGCCGCCGAGGCAGAACCCCATGAAGCCCACGTCTCCGGTGCATTCCGGCAGCGCGCGCAGCGCCGCCATCGCCGCGCCGATATCCTCGATCGACCGGTCGACGTCGAAACGCTCGAAGTAGCCGAACGCGGTGGCGAACTCGTCCTCGGTGTAGCCCAGCTCGATGCCGGGCTCGATGCGCCAGAACAGGTCCGGGGCCAGCACGACATAGCCCTCCTCGGCGAAGTAGTCGGCGGTCGCGCGCATCGTCGCGTTGATACCGAAGATCTCCTGCCCCAGCACCAGGCCGGGCCCCGACCCCGCCTCCGGCACCGCGAGATACCCGTTGAACCGCCCGCCGTCGCCGGCGGCGATCTCTATCGCCCGCCCCGCCATGTGTTCCTCCCCCTGGTCGCGTCGATATCGGCCGGTACTATAGACCAAGCCCGCCCGTCTCAGCCCTCGTCGAGATAGTGCCCGTGCGCGCGGTGCCAGTCCTCGATCCCCCGGTCGGGATAGATCTCGAAACGCGAGACCTCCGGGCCTTCCGGAACCTCGACCCAGCCGGGCGCGTAGCGCGTCATCAGCACGGTCTTTTGCGGCGGTCTGGGAAGCGGCGTGTCGATGGCCGAGGCGAAGGGGTGGATCAGCTCGGCCCAGCTCGGGTCCCAGACCCAGAGCGCCGAGCCGCACTTGGCGCAGAAGCTTCTGCGCGCCGTGCTCAGCCCGTCGTCCTCCAGATGGCCGCGCTCGTTGCCGGCGGCGCGGTAGATCGCGATGTTCTCCTCGCCCTCGATCTCCAGCGTGTCGGCGAGGCCCATGATGTTGATGGCGTACCCGCCGCCGCCCGCCGTCTTGCGGCAGATCGAGCAGTAGCAGAAATTGTAGGGGTAGGGGGTGTGCGAGGCGAGGCTGAACCTCACCGCGCCGCAATGGCAGGACCCTTCGAGCTTCACCGGCATGTCTCCCTGTCGCATCTGCGCGGACCATAGGGGCACGCCCGCCGTCTTGCGGCAACCCGGCGTGGCGATCATCATCCGCGGCGCCCATGTCCATCGAATCCCTCGCCGTCGTCATCGCCGCGCTGCTGCTCGGGACCCTCGGCAAGGCGATCACCGGGTTCGGGCTGCCGCTCTTCGCGGTGCCCGCGATGGCCGCCTTCATCGACGTGCAAACCGCGGTGGTGGTGATGGTGCTGCCGTCGACGCTGTCCAACGCGTGGCTGATATGGACCTACAGGCGCAGCGCGGCGGCGATCCCCGGGCTGTGGGCGGGGCTCGGCTGCGGGGTGGCGGGTATCGGCATCGGCGCCTGGCTCCTGAGCGCGCTCGACCCGGCGGTCATGGCGCTGGTGCTGTCTGGCTGGATCGCGGTCTATCTGCTCACCGAGCTCGCGCGCTGCGAGATCCCGCCCCGGCTGACCGAGAGCCGCGGCATGCTCGCCTGCGTCATCGGCCTCGCCGGCATCTGCCAGGGCGCGACGGGGATCGCCGGGCCGATCCTGGTCACCTTCATGTACGCGATGCGGCAATCCCGCGAGGTCGTGGTGTTCGGGCTCGCCGCGGTGTTCCTCTCCTACGGCGCGATCCAGGCCGGGTTCTACCTGTCGCTCGGGCTGGTGAGCGAAGAGCGGCTGTGGCAGAGCGCGGCGGCCACGATACCGGTGGTCCTCTTCATGCCGGTCGGCCTGTGGATCGCCCGCCGCATCGAGGGGCGGGCGTTCCGCTATCTGGTCCGCGTCCTGCTGCTCGCCGCCGGGGTCAAGCTGTTCGCCGACGGGCTCGGCGCGCTCGCCTGACCCTCAGGCGGCGTCGAGCGACGGCTCGCGGGTACGCCCGAACAGGGCGAACCAGACCATGATCAGGACCGCGAGCGCGAGCGCGGGCAGCGCGACCAGGTTGACCCAGCTCCAGCCGAAGAAATGGTACAGCGCGCCGGACGACAGCGAGCCGATGGCGACGAAAGTGTAGACGATGAAGTTGGACGCACCCTGCGCCCGGTTGCGCTCGGCCGGCGTATAGGCGCCGGCGAGCAGCGTGGTCCCCGCGGTGAAGGCGAAGTTCCAGCCGATCCCGAGCAGCAGCATCGACAGCCAGTAATCGAACACCGCCTCGCCGCTCAGGGCGACCGCGACGCAGACGAGCTGGAGCAGAAAGCCGGTGAAGATGATCGGGATCTCTCCCGCCTTCTTGATGAACCAGCCGGTGACGAAAGCGGGGGCGAACATGCCGAGGCTGTGCCACATGATGACGAAGGCGGCCTGCTCGAAATGGTGGTCCGAGTGCTTCATGGCGAGCGGGGCTGCGGTCATCAGCATCGCCATCACGCTGTGCGCGATCAGCACCGACACCGTGGCGGCGACGAAGATGGGCTGCACCGCGATGGCGCCGAGCTTGCGCTGCTTCTGCGCCGCCTGCGACGCGGTGAGCGGCGGGATGTTGAGGAACATCAGCACCAGCGCGCTCAACAGCGTGGCGGCGACGAGGAACAGATAGGAGCCGAGGAAGCTCGCCCCGGCGAACAGGTCGTGGCCGAGCTTGGCGAACTCGGCGCCCACCACCGAGGCGGCGACCCCGCCGGCCAGCACCAGCGATACCGCGGTGCCGCGGAATTCGCGCGACGCCGTATCCGTCGCGGCGAAGCGGTAGAGCTGGGCGAAGCCGGAGAAGAAGCCGAACACCAGATTGCCCACGGTGAAGGTCCAGAAATCGGCCTCCACGATGCCGATCATGCAGATGACGCCGCCGACGGCGCCGATCAGCGAGCCGACGACGAAGCCCGCCCGCCGCCCGATCCGGCGCATCAGCATCGAGGCCGGGTAGGAGGCAGCGGCGGTACCGACGATCACCAGCGCCGCCGGCAGCGTCGCCAGCCCCTTCTGCTCGGCGAAGCTGTAGGCGACCAGCGCGGCCGTCGCGACCAGCAGGGTGCGGCCGGCGCCGAACAGCGTCTGGCAGATCGCCAGCACCAGCACGTTGCGCCGCTCCTGGACGGTGAACACCGACCAGACGGCGGACAGGACCCTGTTCATGCCGATGGATTGCTCCCGCGCGGACGCATCGCGTCCCGGTAGGTATGATGACGCCCCATTCTAGCCGCCCGCGCGCGGCCGAATCCAACCGGAGACCGACTCGCCAAATGTCCAGCACCGCCGACAGGCTGATTACGAACATCGACTGGCTGATCACCGTCGACGAACGCCGCCGCATCGTCCGCGACGCGGCGATCGCCATCGTGGGCGGGAAGATCGCGGCGGTCGGCAAGACGGCGGCGGTCGAGGCGGCGTGGCGGTCGGACGCGGTGACCGACGCGCGCGGCATGGTGGGAACGCCGGGCTTCGTCGACAACCACCTCCATTCCTCGTTCCAGATGGCGCGCGGGCTCGCCGACGAGGCCAACGCCCAGTCCTTCCTGTTCGACCACATGTACCCCTATGAGGGCGCGATGGAGCGCGACGACGTGCTGGTGAGCGCGTCGCTGACCGCGATGGAGATGCTGCGCCACGGCGTGACCTGCTTCGTCGATCCCGGCAACTACCACCCCGACGCGACCGTCGAGGCGGTGGGCAGGGCGGGGATGCGGATGGTGATCGCGCGGTCGTCCTTCGACCGCACCAAATCGGTGATGGGCATCCTGCCGGAGGCGATGATCGAGACCACCGGGGACTGTATCGACCGCACGGCGGCGCTGATGGAGCGCTTCGCCGGCGCGCATGACGGCAGGGTCTCGGTGAGCGCGTCGTTCCGCGGGCTCAACAACGCCTCCGACGCGCTCATCACGGGTCTCAAGGCGCTGGCCGACCGGCACGGCGCGCTGCTGCAGACCCACGCCTGCTTCTCGTACTCGACCCATGACGGCTGCCTCGCCGCCTTCGGCGCGCCGGAGATCGAGCGGCTGGAATCGCTCGGCGTGCTGGACGAGCGCATGCTGCTGGTCCATTCGGGCTGGCTGGAGCCGCACGAGGTCGAGATCGTCGCCCGGCGCGGCCCGACCCTGGTCGCCGCACCGTCGTCCAGCATGCACAACGGCTACGGCAACTTCGTCATGGGCAAGCTGCCCGAGCTCGCCGCGCTCGGCGTCAACGTCGCCATCGGCTCGGACCACGCGTGCTCCGGCATCACCGACATGGCGCAGGAGATGCTGCTGCTCGCCGGCGGCTACAAGGAGGCCCGGATCAACCCGCGCGTGCTGCCGCCCGAGCAGGTGGTCGAGATGGCGACCATCAACGGCGCGCGCGGTGCCGGGCTCGCCGAGAGCATCGGCAGCATCGAGATCGGCAAGGAGGCCGATATCGTGCTCTTCGACACGAGCTTTCCGGAATGGCAGCCGCTCTACAATCCGGTCTCCAACCTGGTCTATGCCGCGACCGGCAATTCGGTGAGCGAGGTCTTCGTCGGCGGCGCCCATCTGGTGGCGGGAGGCCGCTGCACGACGATCGACGAGGCGGCGGTGCTGGCCGAGGTCGCCGCGACCGCCGAGCGGATCGCCGGGCGCCTCGACATGGAGCGCATCGTCAAGCTGGCCTGGCCGGTGGAGTAGCGCCCGGCACGACTAGCGCCTATGCTCGCGCGAACGTTACCCCCAGCCGGACGGGCCGCAATGAGCACCATTCTGGAACGCCCCATCGAAACCGCCGCGCCCGATTTCGTCGAGGCGGAGGTGAGGTACGTCGTCGACGACGGAGCCCCGCCCTATCGCTACATCGACTGGCCCGAGATGCAGGACCGGGACCGTCCCCCGAGCTACGAGCCCAGGCGGGTGACGATCCGCAACGGCCGCAGCTCCGGCGAGACGTTCGCGCTGGCGACGCACGGCTTCACCCTGGTCGAGCATCCCACCGCGATGCAGGACTTTTGTGACGAGGAGGAGATCCTCCGCGTCTACTACCCGGAGACCGAGGCGCTGATAAAGGCCCAATCGGGCGCCCGGCGGGTCATCGTCTTCGACCACACGGTACGCACCGCCGACAAGTCCAGGCTCGCCGAGCGCTGGGTGCGCGAGACCGTGCACGCGGTGCACAACGACTACACCGAGCGTTCGGCGCCGCAGCGGGTGCGCGACTTCCTGCCCGCGGACGAGGCGGAGCGGGCGCTCGAAGGCCGCTACGGCATCGTCCAGACCTGGCGCTCCATCGCGCCCCGCGTCGAGTCCGAGCCGCTCGCCATGTGCGACGGCAAGTCGATCCCCGAAATGGGGTTCATCCCCTACCAGCGGCGCTACCGGGACCGCACGGCCGAGACCTATCACCTTGCCTTCAGCCCAAAACACCGCTTCTACTACTTCCCGCTGATGACGCGGGACGAGGCGATGGTCTTCAAGGTGTTCGACACCGACGCCTCCGCCGGGGTCCGCTTCACCGCCCACACCGCGTTCGACGACCCGACGACGCCGCCCGACGCGAAGGGCCGCGAGAGCATCGAGATGCGGGCGCTCGCCTTCTACTAGGCTTGCCGCCGGCCCCATATCGGCCTAGCTTCGACGACGCCACCGGTCGCCAACGGGGAGCGAGAGAATGCCGCGCTTCAAGGACTTCGAGCCCACCGGGGTGATCCCGGCGACGCTGCTCGCCTTCAACGACGATTTCAGCATCGACGAGCACTCGACGCGCCGGCATCTGCGCGACGTCTGCTCGGTCGAGGGCATCTCCGCCGTCGCGGTCAACGCGCACGCCTCCGAGGTGCACGCCTGCAGCTTCGACGAGCAGGTTCGCATCCTCGACCTCGCCATGGAGGAGGTCGGCGACCGGCTGCCGGTGATCAACGGCGTCTATGCCGACGGCAGCATCGAGGCGGCGCGTATCGCGCGCATGGCGGAGACCGGCGGCGCCTCGGCGCTCCTGGTCCTGCCGCCCCATTCGATCGGCCTGTTCGGCGGGCAGAAGCGTCCCGAGAGCGCGATCGCCCATTTCAGCATGATCGCCGATGCCACCGACCTGCCGATCGTGGTGTTCCAGTATCCCGGCGCCTATGCCTACCCGCTGGACACGCTGCTGCGCATGGCGGATGCGGTGCCGACGATCCGCGCGATCAAGGACTGGTCGCCGCCGATGGAGCACGAGCGCCATATCCGCGTCCTCCAGTCGCTGCCGAGGCCGGTGCACGTGCTGAGCACCAACAGCGCCTGGCTGATGTCCTCGCTCGCCATGGGCTGCCACGGGCTGCTGTCCGGCGCGGGCAGCGTCATCGCCGACCTCCAGGTCGCCCTGTTCCGGGCGGTCGAGGCGGGCGATCTGGTGCGCGCGAGAGAGATCAACGACCGCATCTACCCGGCCGCCGCCTGCTTCTACACCGAGCCCTTCGGCGACATGCACAACCGCATGAAGGAAGCCCTCGTGCATCTCGGCCGGCTGCCCCGCGCGGTGGTCCGCCCGCCGCTGGTCAAGCCGGAGCCGGACGAGATCGCCCGCATCGGCCGGGCGATGGCCGAGGCCGGGATCGAACGGGAAGGCGCGGTCCTCGAAGCCGCCTGACCGGCCGGGAGGGCGAAGCGCGGGATCGGGCGCGGGCGACCCCCTCGCACTCTCCGCACGTCATGCCTGGCCCCCGGACTCGATCCGGGGGCCGGCCATGACGGAGGGGGAACCCGCCCCAGGGGCCGCGCGCCTCAGGCCAAAGCCTCGGCGAGCAGCCTGCGGACGTGGGCGTTGACCTCGCGGCTGCGGTGGCGCTGGACCTTGCCGGTCGGGTGCAGCGGCTCGTCGAAGAAGAACTCCGGCAGCTCGTCGTCCTCCTCGGTGAAGCCGGCCTGGCGGTTGAACTCCCACTCGTCGCGCAGGGTCTCGTGGCCGAGCCGGCGGTAGAACGATTCGTCGAGCTCGGTGCCGTGCGCGTCGTTGAGCGCGGCGATCATGAAGTCGATGTTCTCGTTGGTCACCGTGCGGCCGAACACGCAGAGCCCGAGCGAATCGGCGGTCGCGCAGAGCGTCTGTACGTCGAAGCTCGCCTCGGTCAGCTCCTCGGTGGTCTTGCCGTCGCAGACGAAGGCCGGGATGTTGCCCGTCGTGTGGTCGGCCCCCTGGGCGGTGACCATCATCGAGATGCCGGTGACCTCGATCACGCGGGGGTCGTAGGCGCTGATGCCCTGGCTCTTGATCACCGGCACGCGGGCCACCTCGTAGTGCTCGCCCACCCGGCGGGTTCCCTGGGCGAAGATCTTTCCCCGCTCGGTGCCGTCGCGGATGTCCTGGAGCACGTCGGCCATGAAGCCGGGGTCGCCGAACGCGCCGAGCCCGGCCTCCATCAGGACGCCGATGGTGGCGCCGATCTCGATCGAATCCACGCCGAGGTCGTTGGCGACGTGGTTGAGCCGGGCGACGTCGTCGGGGTCCTCCAGCCCGCAATTGGTGCCCATCAGCCCGAGGGTCTCGTATTCCAGCGGCGAGACGATCTCCTCGCCCTCGGGACCGGCATAGATGTTGGAGCAGCGGATCATGCAGCCCGGCATGCAGGCATGGGTCGGCTCGCCGCCGCGCGCGATGTTGCGCTCGCGGATGTGCTCGCCGCCGAGCCTGAAGGTCTCCTTCTCCTTGTCGACCTGCTGGCCGGAGGAGAAGTTGCGCGTCGGCAGCCCGCCGATCGTGTTGGTGAAGTCGCCCACCATGGCGGTGCCGAGATTGCGCAGATTGTTGATCGCCGCATCCGCGTCCAGCATCTTGTTGTAGTTGCGCACCGAGCCCATCAGCTTCTTGCGGTCGTGGAAGGTGGGCATCCGGTCGCGGTCGCAGATTATCGCCTTGACCTTCTTGCTGCCCATCACCGCGCCGACCCCGCCGCGGGCGGCGATGCGCACCGGGCGCCCCTCGGGGTCGGTGAACGAGATGCCGGCGATCAGCCCCATGTATTCGCCCACCGGGCCGCACAGCCCGAGGCTCACCTTGTCGCCGTATTTCTCGTGCAGGAGCCTCGCCGCCTCGATATTGCCCTTGCCCATATAGGGGCCGGCGTCCTCGAAGGTGATCCCGCCGTCCTTGCGGATGTAGATCACCGTCCAGTCGGCGGAGGCGCCGTAGAGGTTGAAGCCCGCGATCTCGAGCTGGCCCAGCGCGAAGGCGAAGGTGCCGCCGGAGTTGGCTTCCTTGACGCCGCCGGTGAGCGGGCTCTTGCAGCCGATCGAGAGCCGGTTGGCGTTCGAGAAGTTGGAGCCCGCGAAGGGGCCGGCCGAGAAGATCAGCGGGTTTTCCGGCGACAGCGGGTCCACCTTGGCCGCGCCTTTCTCCAGCAGAGTCCTGGCGATCAGGTGGCGGCCGGCGCGGACGATCGCCTCGCCGTGCAGCTCCTCGGTCTCGATCGACCGGTCGTCGAGATTGATGTGCAGGTATTTTCTCATTCCGTCCGCATCCCGGGTTACTCGCGCGTTGCCGCCATATTGCGGGATTTTGCCCCTCCGGTGCCAGCGCTTTCGCCGCCCGCCGCGTTTGCCCCGGCGCGTTCCCGCCACAGATCCTTGAGCGCGTCGCGCCGGATCTTGCCGCGATCCGACTTCGGCAGGGCGTCGATCACGAAGACCGATTTCGGCAGCTTGAACGCCGGCAGATGCGGCGCGCAGCCGGCGATCACGTCCTCCGGCTCGATCGTCGCGCCGGCGCGGGCGACGACGAAGGCCGCGACCTCCTCGCCGTAGATCGGGTCGGGCACGCCGACCGCGGCGGCCTCCTCGATCCCGGGCAGGCGCATCAGCGCGGCGTCGATCTCCAGCGGCGCGATATTGACCCCGCCGCGGATGATCAAGTCCTTGACCCGCCCGGTGACGGTGACGAAGCCGTCCGCGTCGGCGACCCCGATATCGCCGGTGCGGAACCACTCGGCGAGCCGGGTCGGGCGCATGTCGCGATACTCGCCCGACGGCGCGATCGCGGCCACCGCGGTCTGCGGGCCGCGGATCGCGATCTCGCCCTCGACGCCGGGCGGGCAGGGCGCGCCCTCCGCATCGAGGATGGCGAACCCGATATGCCGCGCCGGCCGCCCGACCGTGCCGAGCTTGCGCCGGTCATGGCGGTTGCCGCACAGCCAGCCGCCTTCCGAGGCGCCGTAGAACTGCAACAGGGTGATTCCGTAAAGCGCCTCGAAGCGCCGCCAGCGGTCGGGCGAAAGCGGCGCCGAGCTCGACGTCATCAGGCGCAGCGAGGCGATCTTGGCGGGCTCGATCTCGACCGGCCGGTTGAGCAGCATGTTGACGACCGTTGGCACGCCGATGGCGACGGTGATGCGATGATCCTCGATCCAGTCGAAGAAGCGCCGCCGGGAGAACCGCCGCGCCATGTGGAGCGTGAGCCCGGTCTGCAGGAACGGCATCAGCGCCAGGATCTGCGGCGAGAGCCAGCTGAAGGTGCGGTATTCGAGCAGGCGGTCGTCCCCGGTCATGCCGGTGAAGTCGAGGCTGGAGAGCCCGCAGAGCCAGAGCCCGAGATGGTCCCATTCGACGCATTTGGGCCGGTCGGTGGTGCCCGAGGTGGAGAAGATGCAGGCCGTCTCGCCCGCCCGGTTGGCGCCGGCCGGCGCCGCGCCCGCCTCCAGCGCGGCGGCCGATGCGAAGACTTCGCCCGGCCCCGAATCGCCCTCCGGCCAGGCGGCAAACCGCGCCTCGGCGCAGCCCAGCCCGGACAGGATCCGCTCGCCGTCGAGCCCGCCCTGCCAGAGCACCAGAGCCGGGTCGATATGGGCGATCATGGCGCGGAGATGGGGGATGCCTGTCTCGACGTGGAACGGGCAGGCGATCGCGCCGACGCGCCAGACCGCGAGGAACAAGAGCAGCTTCTCGATCCGCTCGTCGGACAGCACCACCAGCCGGTCGCCGCGCCCGACGCCGCGCGAGGCGAGCCAGGCGGCGATACGCTCGACCGCCGCGCGCAAGCCCGCGAAATCGACCTCCTTGCCGCCGTCGAGGTCGACGATCGCGGGTTTCCGCGGATTCGCCGCCGCGTGCCGCGCGAGAATCTCGGCGACGCTCCGGAACGGAATGGCGAGGTCGGGCGCGGGATCGTGCATGGCGCGAAACTAGAGCCTGCGCTTCCCGGATGGAACCGCCGCATCCCCCGATACGCGCCCTGCGGGCGCGGCTCGGGATGAGGGCCCTTCGATACGGCCCCTGCGGGGCCTACTCAGGATGAGGACAAGACCCTTGCCCACACCTCCACCCCTCATCCTGAGTAGCCCGCCGCAGGCGGGCGTATCGAAGGAAGACCGGGGGGAGGACCGGCGGCGGCCGCGGGGCGAATCGGGCGCGGTCCGCGCGCTCTCGCAGGCGGTTGACTGGAGCTTGCCAGGCCCTATAATCCAGCCCCCCGGATGGGACCGCCCATTTTCGGAACCCCGATGTTCATGCCGAAGCAGGAGACCGCGTCGTGGCGCGCATAGCTGGCGTTAACCTGCCCAACAAGCCGATCGAGATCGCGCTCACCTATATCTACGGAATCGGGCGCACCAGCGGCCGCCGGATCTGCCAGAAGGCGAGTGTCGAGGGGACGATGCGCGCCAACGACCTGGCCGACGACGAGCTGGGCCGGATCCGCGAGGTCGTCGACCGCGACTACAAGATCGAGGGCGATCTGCGCCGCGACACCGCGATGAACATCAAGCGGCTGATGGATCTCGGCTGCTACCGCGGGCTGCGCCACCGCCGCAACCTGCCGGTGCGCGGGCAGCGCACCCATACCAACGCGCGGACACGCAAGGGCCGCGCCCGGCCGATCGCCGGCAAGAAATAGCCGCGACCGGCTTCGATCGGGAGACACGATGGCTCGACAGTCCACCACGCGCGTGCGCCGCCGCGAGCGCAAGAACATCACCGCCGGCGTCGCGCATGTGAACGCGTCCTTCAACAACACCAAGATCACCATCACCGACGCCCAGGGCAACACGATTTCCTGGTCGTCGGCCGGTGCGCAGGGTTTCAAGGGTTCGCGCAAGTCGACCCCCTATGCCGCGCAGATCGCCGCCGAGGACGCCGGACGCAAGGCGATGGAGCACGGCATGAAGACGCTCGAGATCCAGGTCAAGGGGCCGGGCTCGGGGCGCGAATCGGCTTTGCGCGCGCTTCAGGCGGTCGGCTTCTCGATCACCTCGATCCGCGACGTCACGCCGATCCCGCATAACGGCTGCCGTCCGCGCAAGCGCCGCAGGGTCTGAGACCCGCGCCATCGCAGAGGCGCGGCCCGACCGCGCTTCGTCCGGCGGCCCCGGCGCCGCCGCAATTTTGAACGCCGCCAAGGATCGAAAACATGTCGATTGTTCAGAAAAACTGGCAAGAGTTGATCAAGCCCAGCAAGCTCGAGATCCTTCCCGGCAGCGATCCGTCCCGCTTCGCCCGCATCGTCGCCGAGCCGCTGGAACGGGGCTTCGGCGTCACCCTCGGCAACGCGCTCAGGCGGGTGCTGCTGTCCTCGCTGCAGGGCGCCGCCTGCACGGCGATCCAGATCGACGGGGTGCTGCACGAATTCTCCTCCATCCCCGGCGTGCGCGAGGACGTGACCGACATCGTGCTCAACGTGAAAAGCCTGGCGCTCCGCATGCACGGCGACGGGCCCAAGCGCATGTATCTGGAGGGCACGGGGCCGGGCGAGATCACCGCCGGCATGATCGTGGCCGGCCACGATATCGAGATCGTCGAGCCCGACATCGCGATCTGCACCCTCGACGACGGCGCCAAGCTGTCGATGGAGCTCACCGTCGATTCGGGCAAGGGCTATGTGCCCGCCGCCCAGAACCGCGCCGCCGACGCGCCGATCGGGCTGGTGCCGGTCGACGCCGTGTTCAGCCCGGTGCGCAAGGTCGCCTTCCAGGTCGAGAACACAAGGGTGGGCCAGATCACCGACTACGACAAGCTGTCGCTCGACATCGAGACCAACGGGGTGATCACCCCGGAGGACGCGCTGGCGCTCGCCGCGCGCATCCTGCAGGACCAGCTCCAGCTCTTCATCAATTTCGAGGAGCCCTCGATCCGGGCCGAGGAGGCGCTGCCCGCCGAGCCGTCGTTCAACAAGAACCTGCTCCGCAAGGTCGACGAGCTGGAGCTCTCGGTGCGGTCCGCCAACTGCCTCAAGAACGACAACATCATCTATATCGGCGATTTGGTGCAGAAGAGCGAGCAGGAGATGCTGCGGACCCCGAATTTCGGGCGCAAGTCGCTGAACGAGATCAAGGAAGTGCTCGCCCAGATGGGACTCGAGCTCGGCATGGAGATCCTCGACTGGCCGCCCGAGAACATCGAGGATCTCGCCCGCCGCCTGGACGAGCCCTACTAGGCGGCGGCAGCGGGGAGACGGGCCATGCGACACCGCATCAAGGGACGCAAGCTCAACCGGACCAGCGCCCATCGCACCGCCATGTTCCGCAACATGGCGGCGGCGCTGGTGAAGCACGAGCAGATCACCACCACCCTGCCCAAGGCGAAGGAGCTCAGGCCCATCGTCGACCGGCTGATCACGCTGGGCAAGCGGGGCCCCGGGGATTTGCACGCCCGCCGCCAGGCGATCCGCCGGCTGGCCGGCGACGCCAAGCTCGCCGACAAGCTGTTCACCACGCTGGCCGAACGCTACGCCGACCGCAAGGGCGGCTATACCAGGGTGCTGAGGGCCGGCTTCCGCTACGGCGACTCGGCGCCGATGGCGGTGATCGAGCTGGTCGACCGCGACCCCGAGGCGAAGGGGCTCGACTCGGGTCCGGTGCAGGAGCGCGCGCCGGTCGAGGAGGAAGAGGCGGTCGCCTGACCCGGCGGCGGCGCGCGACTTGGGAGGCGGCAGGCTCCTTCGTCGTGAGCGAAATCGAGATCCTGAAACGGGTTTTCAGACACGCGCATGGGGAGGACGCAATAGAGACCTCCCCGTTGAGCGATCCAGTCGTCAGCGCGGCGAGCCACGAAGTGCGGACCCGACGGGCGTAGCAGGAGTAGGCCAGCGATCCGGATTATTTGATGTGCCATTTTGGAGTCCGCCCCTTATGCTGATAGGGCCGGTCAAGGGGAATCGCTGGCCGGCGAAGTTCAGAGTACCGAAATGAACAGCGAGATCATCGCTCTGATCGCTATCCAGGTGGCCGTTCTGGGGTTCCTGTGGGCATTGCATCGAGACATCTCGTCGCTGCGCGAGCGCATGGCGAAAATGGAAGGTCAAATTGAGGGAATTCGCACGTCCGTAGAGGCGTTCGAAGGGCAGATCAACACGCTCAGAGGGCTGGTGATCTCCCGCGCCGGTGGGCACGAACGAGGGAATGATCCATGAGCCAGATCGCAGACCAGTCCCTCATCGAGGTCGGGACTGTGGTCCAGATCAGATCGGGCGGTCCGGTCATGACGGTTATCGCAATCGAGGCTCCGGCGACCGCGGTCTGCAAGTGGTACGACTTGATTTGGAACACCGAACGATTTCCGGTTGCCGCCCTGCGTGCTGTTCCGGAGCCCGCAGAAGGGACCCGCCCCGGCCTGTCGTCAGTCCGCTGACGGACTCCGAACCCCACATGTAAGGTCCTTTTCATTTTCCGGGCGGCGCGGCATGGTGCCCATCCTGAGGGGAGCGCCATGACGATGACGCGCATCGGCCGCGCATGCCTGCTCGCCGCCGCGCTCGCGCTGGCGGCGGGCGGCGTCGCGCCCGCCGGGGAGGACAAGCGCCTCCCCTCCGGGCGCGCCGAGATGCAGCTCTCCTTCGCGCCCCTGGTCAAGCGCGCCGCGCCCGCCGTGGTCAACATCTACGCCAGGCGCGTGGTCAGGAGCGCGCCGCTCTCGCCGTTCTTCACCGACCCCTTCTTCCGCCGCTTCTTCGGCGAGGACTTCTCCTTCGGCCGGCCGCGCGAACGGGTGCAGAACTCGCTCGGCTCCGGCGTCGTGGTGCGCGGCGACGGGCTGGTGGTCACCAACCACCACGTCATCAAGGAGGCGAGCGAGATCACCGTCGTGTTCGCCGACCGCCGCGAGTTCGACGCCGAGCTCGTCGGCTCCGACGAGCGCACCGACCTCGCCGTGCTGCGCATCGATCCCGGCGGGCAGAGCCTGCCCTTTCTGCGGATCCGCGATTCCGACGATCTGGAGGTCGGCGATTTGGTGCTCGCCATCGGCAACCCCTTCGGGGTGGGGCAGACGGTGACCGGCGGCATCGTGTCGGCGCTCGCGCGCAACGCGGCCGGGATCTCCGATTTCGGCTTCTTCATCCAGACCGACGCCGCCATCAACCCGGGCAACTCGGGCGGCGCGCTGGTCTCGCTGGACGGCCGGCTGGTCGGCATCAACACCGCGATCTACTCCCGCAGCGGCGGCTCGGTCGGCATCGGCTTCGCGATCCCGTCCAACATGGTGGCCATGGTGGTCGATTCGGTGGACCGGACCGGGCGGGTGGTGCGGCCGTGGCTCGGCGCCCGCACCCAGGACGTGACGGCGGCGATCGCCGCCTCGCTGGGCCGGGCGCGGCCGCAAGGGGCGATCGTGCGGCGGGTCTATCCCGGCGGCCCGACCGGCCGGGCGGGGCTTCGCGTCGGCGACGTGATCCTCGCCGTCAACGGGCGGCCGATCGACGACCGGGCGGGGCTCGCCTTCCGCGTCGCCACGCTTCGCCTCGGCACGACGGCGGAGCTTACCGTGCTGCGCGCCGGCAAGCAGCGCAAGCTGCGCTTCGACGTCGCCCAGGCGCCCGAGATCCCGCCGCGCAACGTGACCGAGCTCACCGGCCGCCACCCGTTCTCCGGCGCCGCGATGGCCGATCTCTCGCCGGCGCTCGCCGAGGAGCTGCGCATCGAGAGCCCCGAGCGCGGCGTGGTGGTGATGGACGCGCCGCGCGGCACCACCGCGGGCCGGCTCGGCTTCCGGCGCGGCGACGTGGTGCTCAAGATCAACGGCCGCGAGCCGCGCTCCATCGCCGGGCTCGACCGGCTGCTCCGCGCCTCCGGCGACCGCTGGCGGATCTCCGTGCTGCGCGACGGCAAGGCGCTGTCCTTCGTGTTCGGAGCCTGACCGGTGAACGCCCCGAGCGAACGCGAACCCGGCCTGTTCGAAGCCGAGGCGCCGCGGCCGCTGGCCGACCGGCTGCGCCCGGCGCGGCTGGAGGACGTGCTGGGCCAGGACCATCTGCTCGGCGCCGAGGGGCCGATCGGCCGCATGGTGGCCGAGGGCAGGCTGACCTCGATGGTGCTCTGGGGCCCGCCGGGGAGCGGCAAGACCACCATCGCGCGTCTGCTGGCGACCGCGACGGCGCATCGTTTCGAGCCCCTGTCGGCGGTCTTCTCGGGGGTCGCCGATCTCAAGCGGGTGTTCGACGAGGCGCGCGGGCGGCGCCTCGGCGGGCAGGGGACGGTACTCTTCGTCGACGAGATCCACCGCTTCAACCGCGCCCAGCAGGACGGCTTCCTGCCCGTCGTCGAGGACGGCACGGTGATCCTCGTCGGCGCGACGACTGAAAACCCGTCCTTCGAGCTCAACGGCGCGCTCTTGTCGCGCTGCCAGGTCTTCGTGCTCCACCGGCTCGACGAGGCGGCGGCGGAGACGCTCTTGCGCCGGGCCGAGGCGGAGCGCGGCCGGCGCGTGCCGCTCGACGGCGCGGCGCGGGCGGCGCTGCTCGCGATGGCGGACGGCGACGGGCGCTATGTGCTCAACCTCGCCGAGGAGCTGCTGGCGATGCCCGACGGCGAGACGCTCGACGTCGCCGGGCTCGCCCGCGCCGTGCAGCGCCGCGCGCCGCTCTACGACAAGTCGCGCGACGGGCACTACAATCTGATCAGCGCGCTGCACAAGTCGATCCGGGGGTCGGACCCGGACGCTGCGCTCTACTGGCTCGCCCGCATGCTCCAGGGCGGCGAGGACCCGCGCTACCTGGCCCGCCGCCTGACCCGGCTCGCCGCCGAGGATGTCGGCCTGGCCGACCCGCAGGCGCTGGTGCAGGCGATCGCCGCCTGGCAGGCCTATGAGCGGCTGGGCTCTCCCGAGGGCGAGCTGGCGATCGCGCAGCTTGCGGTCTATCTCGCCAACGCGCCCAAGTCGAACGCGCTCTACCGGGGCTTTGGCGCGGCCTGGGCGGCGGCCGAGCGCACCGGCTCGCTGATGCCGCCGAGCCATATCCTCAACGCGCCGACCCGGCTGATGAAGGATCTCGGCTACGGCGCCGGCTATCGCTACGACCACGACGAGGAGAGCGGGGTCTCGGGCCAGAGCTACTTCCCCGACGGCATGGAGCGGGAGGTCTACTACCGGCCCACCGACCGCGGCGCGGAGGGCGAGATGGCCGCCCGCATCGAGACGCTCAGGGCGCGGCGCAGGTGAGCCCGGCGCGCATCCTCACCGTCGGCCCCGACGACGACGACATCCGCCTCGACCGCTGGTTCAGGCGCCACTTTCCCGCGCTCGGCCACGGGCATCTGGAGAAGCTGCTGCGCACCGGCCAGATCCGGGTGGACGGAGGGCGCGCCAGGGCCTCGACGCGCGTCGCCGCCGGCCGCGCGGTGCGCATACCGCCGGGCCTCGCCGAGGAGTTCTCCCGGCCGGACCGGCGCGCCCCGGTCTCCCCGTCCGACGCCGAGTGCCTGCGCCGCCGTGTGCTCTATCGCGACGCCGGGACGATCGTCATCGACAAGCCGGCCGGGCTCGCGGTGCAGGGCGGCTCCAAGGTGAAGTCCTCGGTCGATGCGATGCTGGATGCGCTGCGCTTCGACGCCGGCGAACGCCCCCGGCTGGTCCACCGGCTCGACAAGGACACCAGCGGCGTGCTCGCGCTCGCGCGCTCCCGCAAGGCCGCCGCCGCGCTGGTCGCCGCGTTCCGCGAGGGCCGGGTGGAGAAGGAGTACTGGGCGCTGGTCGCGGGCGTGCCGCCGCGCGAGAGCGGCGTCGTCGACCTCGCGCTGGCCAAGGCGCCCGCGCCCGGCGGCGGCGAGAGCGTGCGCGCGGGCGCCGCCGGGGCGAAGCGGGCGCGCACCGCCTGGCGGGTGGTCGCCGAGGCGCGCCGCGTCGCCTGGCTGTCGCTCAGGCCGGAGACCGGGCGCACCCACCAGATCCGCGTCCATTGCCGGGCGCTCGGCACGCCGATCGTGGGCGACGGGAAGTACGGCGCCGACGCGCCCCGGATCGACGGGCCGCCGCCGGCGGGACGGCTGATGCTGCACGCCCGCCGGCTGGTGTTGCCGGGAGAGGGGGGCGGGGCGGTTTCGGTCGCCGCGCCGCTCGATGCGGCGATGCGGGCGCAATGGGCGTTCTGGGGGTTCGACGAATCGTGACCGGCGACAACGGCGCCCCGCTCGCCGCCTTCGACCTCGACGGCACGCTGCTCGACAGCGCGGGCCAGATCGTCGAGCGCGTCGTCGCCTGCTGGGAGGTTTGCGGCTTCCCGCCGCCCGACCCGGTGCTCGCCAGGCGGATCATCGGCCTGCCGTGGAAGGAGAGCATTCTGGCGCTCCTGCCCGATGCCGGACCGGCGGAATTCGAGAAGATCCGCCGCTACTACGACGACGTGCGGGAGGGCAGGCGCGCGGCCCCGCCGCCGACCGAGACCCTGTTCGACGGCGCGCGCGCGACGCTGGAGGCGCTGCGCGGACGCGGCTATGCGCTCGCCATCGTCACCAGCCGCACCGGCGACCGGCTGGCGGCGCTGTTGCGCGACCACGGCATCGACGAGTTCTTTCTCGCCTGCAAGACCGCCGACATGGGCCCGTCCAAGCCCGACCCCTTTCTGCTCCGCCAGGCGATGGAGGACGCGGGCGCCGGCCCGGCGACCACAGTGATGATCGGCGACACGACCTTCGATATCGGCATGGCGGTCAACGCGGGGACGCATGCCGTCGGGGTGAGCTGGGGGGTGCACGAGGTCCACGAGCTGCGCGCGGCCGGCGCGCATTCGATCGCCGACAGCTTCCGCGAGGTCCGCGACGCGGCGGTCGCGATGACCGGCGGGGCGGCTGGACCCGGCCGCCGTCCGGGGTAGAATCGGCGCCCGCATATTCCGCCCGGGAGCGGTGGTTCGATGTCGCTGCTCGACTGGAATCCGCAAGACTTCAGCGAGATTCCCTATGCCTTCTACTCGGACGAGGGCGTCCACCGCCTGGAGTCCGAACGGGTGTTCCAGGGCGAGACCTGGAACTTTCTCGCGCTCGACTGCGAGATCCCGAATGCCGGCGACTACAAGACGACGATGGTCGGCGAAGTCCCGGTCGTCGCGGTGCGCGACGAGACCGGCGCGGTCAACGCGATGGTCAATCGCTGCGCCCACCGGGGCAACCTGGTCTGCATCGAGGAGACCGGCAACGCCGAGCGGCTGACCTGCGTCTACCACAACTGGACCTACGATCTCGAGGGCAGGCTCGCGAGCATCGCCTTCGAGCGCGGCATCCGCGGCAAGGGCGGCATGGCGGCGGATTTCGACCGCGCGAGCCACGGCCTCCAGCGCCTCCGCGTGGAGACCCGCAACGGGCTCGTATTCGGCACGTTCTCCGCGACCGCGCCCGCGCTCGCCGACTATCTGGGCCCGGAGATGCGCGCCAATCTCGACCGCGTGCTGGGCCGCGAGATGGAGATCCTGGGCCGCTTCCGGCACCGGCTCGACGGCAACTGGAAGCTCTATGTCGAGAACGTGCGCGACACCTATCACGCGACGCTGCTGCACGCCTTCTTCCCGACCTTCGGGCTGGTGCGCCTGTCGATGAAGGGCGGGATCGAGCTCAGCGAGGGCGGGCTGCACCATTTGACCTATTCGATCGGCGCCTCGGACCGGCCGGAGTCGCAGTACAACGCCCGCGACCTGCGCGCGGTGAAGGAGGGGTTTTCGCTCGACGCGCCGGAACTCCTCGACTCGTGGCCGGAATACGAATGCGGCACCACGCTCGCGATCCAGAGCATCTTTCCCAACTTCTCCGTGCAGCAGCTCTCCAACGTCATCACCGTGCGGCTGATCGTCCCGCGCGGGCCCGACGAGAGCCTGCTCACCTGGTGGGTTCTCGGCGCCGTGGACGATACCCCGGAACAGCGCGCGATGCGGCTCCGCCAGTCCAACCTGGTCGGGCCCGGCGGCTATATCGCGATGGAGGACGGCGCCGTGGTCGGCTGGGTGCGCCGCGGCATCGCCGGCGCCGGCGACCGGAGCTCGGTGCTGGCGATGGGCGGCCGCGATGTCGCACGCGGCTCCGACAGCCGCTGCAACGAGCTTTCCGTGCGCGGCTTCTGGCAGGGCTGGCACGGGCTGATGCGGGGCCCTCGCTAACCCGGCAGGTCGACCGGCCAGCGGGGCGCGACCTCGGTCCACTCGTCGTCGGCTTCGGCGGGCCAGGGCGGCATGGTGACCGCGAAGGCGGCGAGCGGCGCGTCCCCGGTCGCGCGGAACTGGAACGACGTCCCCACCGGGATCGTCAGGCAGATCCCGGGCGTGAGTGCCGCAGTCCCCGGTCGCGCGGAATTTCTTCCCGCTCGCCGTCGCGCCGCCACATCTCGCCCTGCCCGGCGACGATGTACCAGATCTCCTCGACCGTGCGGTGGCGCCCGGCGCGCGAGACCGCGCCCGGGGCGAGGCGGAAATGCGCCGCGCTGCCGCCGCCGAGCCCGGCCAGCACCCGCACCTCCGAGCCGTCGGGCGCGATGGCGTCCGGCTCGGCGGGGAGCGGCCGGGTGGCGAAGCCGGGCATCGGGCCGGCGCTCAGCGCTTGCGGTACTGCTCGGCGCCGAACAGGTTGGACCAGTCCTCGGCGCTCCAGCTCCGCCGGTCGGCGGTGTCGGTGAGCCGCTCCATGTCGCGCGCGACGGCGGGCCGGGCGGAGATCGTCCCGAACCAGCGCAGCACGTTGGGGTGGTCCTCCAGCGCCTGCCCCTGGCGGCCGTGCAGCCGGCACCAGGGGAAGATCGCCATGTCGGCGATGGTGTACTCGCCGGCGACGAACTCGGCCTCGCCCAGCCGCCGGTCGAGCACCTGGTAGAGCCGGCGCGCCTCGTTGGTGTAGCGGTCGAAGGCGTAGTCGATCTTCTCCGGCGCATAGGCGCGGAAGTGATGCGCCTGGCCCAGCATCGGGCCGAAGCTCGCCATCTGCCACATCAGCCACTGCATCGTCTCCAGGCGCGCGCGGGGCTCTTCGGGCAGGAACCGGCCGGTCTTCTCGGCGAGGTAGAGCAGGATCGCCCCCGATTCGAAGACCGCGATCGGCTTCCCGTCCGGCCCGTCGTCGTCGGCGAGCGCCGGGATCTTGTTGTTCGGGCTGATGGCGAGGAACTTTGGGTCGAACTGGTCGCCCTTCTCCAGGTCGATCCAGTGCTCGTCATAGGCAAGCCCGGTCTCTTCCAGCATGATGTGGATCTTCTGGCCGTTGGGCGTGGCCGAGGTGTAGAGGTCGATCACGTCGCGCTCCCCGCGGTTGTTCGGGACGGCGCAGAAAACCACAGTTCATCCGCGGCGGGAACAGGCGCGGGGGCGCAGGGTCTTGAGTGCGTGGATCTTCGGTTACGGCTCGCTGGTCTGGCGGCCCGATTTCCCCTATCTCGAACGCCGCACGGCGGCGATCGACGGCTGGGCGCGGCGCTTCTGGCAGGGCTCCACCGACCACCGGGGCGTGCCGGGCGACCCCGGGCGGGTGGTCACGCTGGTGCGCGAGGCGGGGGCGCGGTGCTGGGGCCGGGCCTATCGCATCGGGGGAAGGGACGGCGAGGCGATCCTGGAGGGGCTCGCGTTTCGCGAGAAGGGCGGCTACGACCGGATCGTGCTCGACCTCCATTTCGCCGCCCCCGAGGCGCCGGCCCCGGGCTTCGTCTATTTCGCCAACCCGCAGAACCCCAACTGGCTCGGCCCGGCGCCGCTCGCCGATATCGCCCGCCAGGTGCGCCGCAGCCACGGGCCGAGCGGGGCCAATGTCGAGTACGTCCTGGAGCTGGCCGGCGCGCTGCGCGAGATGGAGGTCGAGGACGCCCACGTGTTCGCCCTCGCCGACCTCGTCAAAGGGGAGGGGGCACCCTAGATTAGGACCGGGACCGAAAGGGAGGATTGCGATGGCGAAGGCGATATTCGGCGCCGGCTGCTTCTGGGGCGTCGAGGAGGCCTACCGGCAGGTCGAGGGCGTGACCGCGACCGCGGTCGGCTATGCCGGGGGCAGCGTCGACAACCCGACCTACGAGATGGTGTGCTCCGGCCGCACCGGCCACGCCGAGGCGGTGCAGGTCGAGTTCGACCCCGGCAAGGTGAGCTACGAGGCGCTGCTAACACTGTTCTGGCAGGTGCACGACCCGACCCAGATCGACCGCCAGGGCCCCGATATCGGCACCCAGTACCGCAGCGTCATCTTCGCCTTGGACGCGGAGCAGGAGGAGGCCGCGCGGCGCTCGCTCGACGACGAGCAGGCGAGCGGCCGCCACCGCCGCGACATCGCGACGCGGATCGAGCCTGCCGCGACCTTCTGGATCGCCGAGGACTACCACCAGCAATACTTCGCCAAGCGCGGCCACCGCCGCTTCGGCCTGTTCTAGCGCTTCGCCCTTCGATAGGGGCTTATACCGAATACTTGACGGGCGGGGGCCGGGCGCCACGGGGACGGCGCGGCCGCGCGGCGCGATCTGCGGCGTGCCCGCCGGCGATCCCCGGCGTCGTGCCCGAGCGCCCGAACGCTCCCCATGCTTCCATGCTGCCCCACCTCGTGATGCTCCCCCCGTCATGCACCCCCCTCGTCATGCCCGGACTTGATCCGGGCACCCATGCAGCCTCTCGGCGCGCACAACGACCCGTGGGGGGGGGGGGTGGCGCCGGTGGGTGGCCGGATCAAGTCCGGCCATGGGTGCCCGGATCAAGTCCGGGCATGACGGGTGGGGGAGTAGCGGGAGTGTCGGTGGAGTAACGGGGAGAAGGAGCGGGGGCCGGCCATGACGGTGAGAGTGGCGGCGCCGCGAGCGCCCTCCGGCGACGACTCGCGCGGCCGGTTCCTCTAGTATCCGCCCTCCACCGGGGAGGGCGCGCATGGCGACCATGGCGAAGGACGTCGATATCGGCGCGGCGCTGATCGAGCGCGCGGATGCGCTGGCGCCCGCCCTGGCGGCGCGCGCCGAGAAGACCGCCGCGCTCCGGCGCCTGCCGGACGAGACCTTCCATGCGCTCCGCGACTCCGACCTCCTCAAGGCGGCGCGCGCCGAACGTTTCGGCGGCTACGCGCTCGGCCTCGACGAGGTGCTCGAAATCGTCGTCCGGCTGGGCCGCGGCTGCGGCTCGACCGCCTGGGTCTACGGCATCTATTGCGACCACGCGATCACCGTCGGCATGTTCGAGCCCGATGCCCAGGACGAGGTCTGGGGCGACGACCCGGAAGCGGTGATCTCCTCCGGCCTGGCGCCGTCCGGCAAGGTCGAGCGCGTCCCCGGCGGCTACCGGGTCTGCGGGCGCTGGCAGTTCTCCAGCGGCTGCGATCATGCCGGCTGGGTGTTCGTCCAGAGCATGATCCCGCCGGCCGGAGACGGCGCGGGGCCGACGCCCGCCTATCTGCTGGTGCCGAGGAGCGACTGGGAGATCGACGACACCTGGTTCGTCACCGGGCTCGCCGGCACCGGCAGCAAGGACATCGTGATCGGGAACGCCTTCGTGCCGCCGCACCGGGTGCAGCCGATCGCCCCGCTGAACGCCGGCGAGGGGCCGGGCGCGCGGGTCAACAAGGCGCCGATCTACCGCCTGCCGCGCATCGCGACGGTGCCGTTCTCCCTGGTTGCGCCGGCCCTCGGCGTGGCGGACGCGATGATCGATGCCTTCGTCGAGCGGACTTCGGCGCGGGCGACCCGCGGGGTGCGCCATGCCGAGCTCACCACGGTGCAGCTCCGCCTCGCCGAGGCCGCCGCCGAGCGCGACTGCGCCCGGCTGCTGCTTTCGCGCGCGACCGCCGAGACCATGGCGGCGATGCGGAGCGCGGGCCGGCTCGGCCTCGAACAGCGCGCGCGCAACCGGCGCGACATGGCCTATATCGCGACGCTGCTCACCCGCGCCGCCGAGCGCATCTACGGCGTCACCGGCGCGAGCGGGCTGTTCGACGGCAACCCGATGAAGCGCATGTTCCACGACATCCGCGCGGTCGCCGCCCACCACATCACCGCCTGGGACATCGCCGGCCCGACCTACGGCCAGGTCGCGCTCGGGCTGGAGCCGACCAACCCGCTGGTCTAGCCTGACCGCCCCTTCTCCAGCAGCGCGGCCTCGATCGGCACGCCGAGGCTCTCGTGGACGGTGTTGTACATCTTCCAGAAGCCGACCACGCAGGCGAGCTCGACGACCTCTGGCGGGGTCAGCGCCGCGGCCAGGCGCTCAAGGATTTCCGGCGGCATGTTTGCCGCATCCAGCGTCGCCGCGCGGGCATAGGCGAAGCAGGCGCGCTCCACCGGGTCTTCCGGCTCGTAGCCCGGGTCGAGCAGGGCGTCGATGTCGCCTTCCGCGCAGCCCCAGCCCTCGCTCCCCCCGCCCCCGGCGGCGGCGAGCGTGTTGGCGTTATGCGCGACGCAATAGGCCGAGCGGTTGAGGGCGCTGCAGAACGCGGCGATGCGCCGCTTGAGCCCGCGGTCGAGATGGCTCGAGGGATCGCGCATCACGGTGTCGTTGAGCCGGATCAGGCATTGCAGCAATTCCGGCCGGTGCATGTAGAGCTTGAGCGCGTTGGGCAGGAATCCCATGCGCGTCTCGTAGGCCGCGACGGCGGCGGCGAGGTCGCCCGGCAGGGCGGCGCGGTCGGCATAGGGGATCGGCGGGCGGGCTTCGTCGGTCATGGCGCGCCTCACCCGAGATAGTCTTCGAGCTTCACCTTGCCCCAGTTGAGCGGGAAGGCCTCGCGGAAATCGTCGCCGCCGCGATGCGGCTTCGCGGTCGCGTCGATGCCGATCTTGCCGACCAGGCGGAACGGCTCGTGGCCGGCGAGCGGCGCGGCCGAGGGGTCGTAGGGCGAGCCCCGGGTGCCCGGCACCACGACGATGTCGCGCGCGGGGTCCACCCGCGTCGCCATCGCGCGGTAGACCGCGCCCGGGCTCTCGATGTCGGTGTCGGGGCTGATCGCCACCACCATCTTGGTGTTGAGCCAGGGCGCCCCCATGGCCTGCATCAGCGCGTCGTTGACGAAGCCCTCGCGCGGGTAGCTCACCTGCAGGATGCAGGAGACCGCCGCCCCCCAGCTCGGGAAGCGCACCTCGTGCACGGTGAGCCCGATCTCCGAGATCCGGTTGTACAGCACCGCCTCGTGGCAGAGCCTGGGCAGCGGCTGGTGGTCGGTCTCCGGCACCGTCTGGTGGTTGCGGTAGATCGGCCGGTCGCCGCGCATGGCGATCGCGGTCACGTCGATGCGCGGGATGTTCTGCTGCTGCGGCAGGAAATACATGGTGGGCGCGTTGACCCCGCCGGCCTCCTGCGTGCCCGTGAGGTCGACCAGCCCCTCGACGACGATCTCGGCATGGGCCGGCACGCGGAGCTCGACGGTCTCGCAGGGCACCATGTCCACGTCCCGGCCCATGACCGTGCCCACCATCTCCAGCTCGCCCCAGAGATCCATGTGCATGCCGGAGAAATTGGCCATGATCTCGTAGGCCGGGTGGACCCCGAAGACCAGCGCGATCGGCATCTCGGTCCGGCCCATGGCGCGGTACTTGTCCATGATGATGTGGGTGTGCGGGGTGGCGAAGCTGATCCATCCGTGGCGCGGCCCGACCGGCGTGGTGCCGGCATGGGACGAGTTGTAGAACCCGGTCTCCGGGTCGCGCACGATGTTCATCGCCGAGATGTAGCGCTGGCCTTCCTCGGCCGAGTGGACCGGCACCGGCAGCTTCAGCCAGTCGACCTCCTCGCCGGTGCGCACGACCTCCTTGACCGGGCCGGTGGCGACGTCGACGAAGCCGCGCGGCGGCTCGCGCAGGCGCCGCGCCAGCGTCGGCAAGAAGTCCGCCTCGGCCACGCCGAGCGCGCGGCATTGCGACCAGCGGTGCTTGACCAGGATGTCGCAGAGCCGGAAGCCGGGGTATTCGGCGATGTCCTCGAACAGGATCGGCCCCTCGGACTGGGCCGACAGCGCGCCGATATCGTCGATCGAGACCGGCTTTTCGATCACCGTCAGTATGTCGGCGTTGGTCTCCAGATAGCCGCGCAGATCGCAATCCAGCGCGCGGTTGGCGAGCTTGTGGGGGGACGCGGCGCCGGCCATGGTCGCCTCCTGGGAGTTGCGGCGGCAGGATAGGCCGACGCGCCCGCCCGACCAACCGGGCCGGTCCTGCGATACGCCGCCCTTCGGGCGGCTACTCAGGATGAGGGGAAGGGTGAACGGCCAGCGAGAGATTCCCTCATCCTGAGTAGCGGCGAAGCCGCGTATCGAAGGACGGCCCCGCCTCGGCCCCAAGCCGTCATGCCCGGACTTGATCCGGGCACCCACTGGCGCCGCCACTTCTCCCTGCCGGGCGCGTCCCGGGCGGCGGGGCCGCATGGATGCCCGGAACAAGCCCGGCCATGACGGGTGAAGTGACGCGGGGCGGGCTTTCCCGCCCGGGCGGGATTGGGCTAGCGTGCACGGCCATGAAGCTCGGCATGTTCTACTGGCCCTGCGGCCACCACATGGCGGCCTGGCGGCATCCCGACGGGGTGGCCGATTCGGGCGCCAATATCGGCCACATCGTCGAGCTCGCGAAGCTCGCCGAGCGCGGCCTGTTCGACCTGTTCTTCATGGCCGATTCGGTGTCGTTCTGGCGCGGCGACCTCGAATCCATGACCCGCGATTCCTTCGGCGCCTGGATCGAGCCGTTCACCGTGATGTGCTCGCTCGCCCAGCACACCAGCCGGATCGGTCTGGTCTGCACCTCCACCACCACCTACGACCAGCCATACGCGCTCGCCCGGCGCTTCGCCTCGCTCGATGTCGCGAGCGGCGGGCGGGCGGGGTGGAACCTGATCACCTCGGCCAACAAGCTGGAGGCCGCGAGCTTCGGCCTCGACCGGCACCTGGAGAAGACCGAGCGCTACCGCCGCGCCCGCGAGTTCGCCCATGTGGTGCGCGGGTTGTGGAACTCCTGGGGCGAGGGGGTGTTCGTCCGCGACAAGGATTCGGGCCGCTATTTCGACGCGACCAGGCTGAACGTGCTGGAGCACGAGGGCGAGCATTTCCGGGTGCGCGGGCCGATCAACGTGCCGCCCTCGCCGCAGGGCGAGCCGGTGATGGTGCAGGCCGGCGCCTCCGACGACGGGCGACAGCTCGCCGCCGAGACCGCCGAGGTGATCTTTGGCGCGCAGCAGACCATCGAGGGGGCGCAAGCGTTTTATGCCGACGTGAAGGGCCGCATGGTTGCCTGCGGCCGCGACCCGGATTCGCTCAAAATCCTGCCCGGGCTCGCGGTCTGCGTGGCGCCGACGCAGGACGAGGCCGAGGACAGGTACGAGGCGCTGCAGGCGCTGATCGACCCGCTGGCCGGGATGCAGCTCTTGTCGCGGCGCATCGATTTCGACCTCACCGGCTACGACGTCGACGGCCCGCTGCCGGAGCTCCCGCCCAACAAGACGGTCTCGACAAGGGCGCAGCTCTTCGCCGAGATCGGGCGCCGCGAGAAGCTCACCATCCGCGACCTCTACCGCCGCATCGCCGGCGCGCGCGGCCATTGCGAGATCGTCGGCACGCCCGAGCGCGTCGCCGACATGATGGAGCAGTGGGTGAGCGAGCGCGCCTGCGACGGCTTCAACATCATGCCGCCGGTCTTCCCCGCGAGCCTGGAGGACTTCGTCGACCTGGTAATCCCCGAGCTCCAGCGCCGCGGCCTCTACCGCACCGAGTACGAGGGCACGACGCTCCGCGAAAACCTCGGACTCACCCGCCCGCCCTGGCCGTAGGGGGGCTTGCGCGGACCCGACCGGTCCGCGGTCGCGGCCCTCGCGTCCTTCCTCAACGTTCCCTCCCCCCGTCATGGCCGGACTTGTTCCGGCCATCCATGCCGCGCGCTTGACAACCACTATTTCCCAACAATATTGTTGCCAACAATTTCGTTGGGGAATCGGCCATGCTCAGAAAGGGCGGCGGCAACTGGGTCGAGGGAGACCGGTTCTTCGACCGGGAGTTCGAGCTCCAAGCGCTGGAAGAGCGGGTCCGGGAGGGCATCCACACCCTGCTGACGGCGCAGCGGCGCATGGGCAAGACCAGCCTCGTGCGCGAGCTTCTGCGGCGGCTGGGCGACACGGGCGGGTTCGAGACGGTCTTTGCCGACCTTGAGGCCGCCACGGACCCGGCCGATGCCATCGCCGAGATCGGCGTCCAGGCGCGGCCGCTGCGCGGCGCGTGGGGCCGGATCGAGTCCGGTTTCGTCAACGTCCTGAGAGCGGCCGGCGACCGGATCGAGGAGCTTTCGCTGTCCGACCTCAAGGTGAGACTGCGCGCGGGGATCGATGCCGGCAACTGGCCGCAGCGAGGCGATGCGGTGTTCGCGGCCCTGGCGGCGAGCGACCGGCCCGTCGTTCTCGCGCTCGACGAGCTGCCGATCCTCGTCAACCGGCTGCTCAAGGACGAGACGGGCGTCGTCACCCCGGAGGGGAGGGGGCGGGCGGACTCGTTCCTGAGCTGGCTGCGCCGGAACGGGCAGACCCATCGCGGCCGGGTCACGATGATCCTGTCGGGCAGCGTCGGGCTCGAACCGCTGCTGGAGCAGGCCGGGCTCAGCGCCCATGCCAACATTTTTTCCGCCTACGATCTCGAACCCTGGAGCGAGGAGACCGCCGCGTCCTGCCTGGCGGCGCTCGCCGGGACCTACGGCATCGGGCTCCCGCCGGAGGTCGGCGCGGACATGTGCCGGCGCCTGCGCTGCTGCATCCCGCACCACGTGCAGATGTTCTTCGACAAGCTTCACGACCGGCTCCGGCGTGACGGCCGGCGGGACGCAGCGCTGGAGGACTCGGCGTGGGTCTACGGGCAGGAGATGCTGAGCGTGCGCGGTCAGGTCGATCTGCAGCACTACGAGGGCCGGCTGGAGACCGTCTTGGGGCGGGCGGGATATCCTGTCGCGCTTGAGCTGCTGACCGCGGCCGCGGTCGAAGGACTCCTGGACGACGATGCGCTCGACCGCTACGGCGCGCATTTCGCGGACCGGGCCGAGGACGGCGCGCCCTCGGTCGAGCATGTGCTGCACGTGCTGGAACATGACGGCTACCTGGAGCGGCGGGAGGGCGGCTACCGGTTCGTCTCGGGGCTGCTGGAGGACTGGTGGCGCGGGCGTTACGGCCGGGGCTTCGTCGCTGCCGTCGAGCCTGCCGGACGACCGCCGGGAGCGGACCGATGACCGTGACGGCGAGAAAGTACAACCCGGGCTTCCTCACCGACGACGAGCTGGTGGCGTCCTTCTGCGTGCGAACCGACGAGTTCGAGTCGATGATGGAAGCCCTGCGCGAGCCTTCGGGCGATTCGAACGCACATCAGATCGTCATCGGCCCGCGCGGCAGCGGCAAGACGAGCCTTCTGCTGCGGGTCGCGGTGGAGATCCGGCGGGACGCGCAGCTCTCCACCCGTTTCTTCCCCGTCGTCTTCGCGGAAGAAAGCTACGAGGTCTCCACCGCCGGCGAGTTCTGGCTCGAAGCCCTGTCCCGCCTCGCCGACCGGGCGCCGAACGGCGAAGACGGCCCCGACCTGCGCCGCACGTTCGAGGAGCTGCGCCAAATCCGGGACGACCGGACGCTGGGGGATCGTTGCCTCGGCGCGCTCCAGGATTTCGCCGACCGCGAAGACCGGCGCCTCGTGCTGATGGTCGAGAACCTCAACATGCTGTTCCGGGACATGGCGGACCGGGAAACGGCGGGGTGGCGGCTGCGCCAGACGCTCCAGACCGAGCCCCGCATCCTCCTGCTGGCGAGCGCGACCAGCCGGTTCGACGAGATGGAGGACCCCAAGCGCGCGCTCTACGACCTGTTCCGGACGGTCGCGCTGCGTCCCCTCGACGCGGAGGATTGCGCGACCCTCTGGCAAACCGTCACCGGCCAGGAACGGGCGCCGGGCACGATCCGGGCCTTGCGTATCCTTACCGGCGGCAGCCCGCGATTGCTCACCATCGTCGCCCGCTTCGGCGCGGAGCTGTCGTTTCGCGAGCTGATGGCCGACCTGCTCGACCTGGTCGACGACCACACCGAGTATTTCAAGAGCCACCTCGACGCCCTGCCGGCGCAGGAGCGCCGCGTCTATCTCGCGCTTGCCGAGCTCTGGAAGCCGGCCACCGCGCGCGAGATCGCCGACCGGGCGCGGTTGGAGACCAACAAATGCAGCGCGCAGCTCGCCCGCTTGACCGAGCGCGGCGCGGTCGAGGTGACCGGCGGCACGGCGCGGCGCAGGCTCTACTACCTCTCCGAACGGCTCTACAACATCTACTACCTGATGCGCCGCACCCGCGGCCCGGCGCCCATGATCGAAGCTTTGGTTCGCTTCATGGAGGGGTGGTACTCGGTCGACGAGTTGAAAGAATTCGGCGCCCGGATGGCGCGGGAAGCGCCGGGTCTCGACGACGGGACGCTGGGGCTTTACCGGATTGCGTTTCAGCAACTCCTCCGACTGCCGTCGCTGGCGCCGCACCGCGAGGAATTGCTTTCGCTTGCGTCATGGATCGGTGACATCGGTCCCGATGATGACCCTCACGCCCCGGCTGCCAACTTGACTGCTAGGGCCGTCTTCGACAGGGCGATCGAACTCGCGACCGACGGGCGCCTTGAGGAGGCGGTAAATGCTTGGGATGAGGTCATTTGGCGTCTACGGGACAAAGGGGCTCCAACAGATCTTGAGGGGGTCGCGACAGCGCTCCTGAACAAGGGTGTGGCGCTAGGCAAGATGGACCGGCCAATCGACGCACTCGCGACGTGGGATGAGGTCGTTCAACGTTTCGGTGAGACCGATGATCGACCTCTGGTTCTCGCGGTCGCGGAGGCTCTTTTGAGCAGGGGTAACCTGCTACTGGAGTTGAACAGGCCGGGGGAGGGGATTGAGGCGTGGGATGAGGTCGTCCGGCGAAATGTGTCGAGCGAATGGCCGTCCCTTCGCGTTAAGGTGTCAACAGCACTACTTGGCAAGTGTGCTGCCCTGTCGGGGTTGAATCGGCCTGAAGAAGCCTTGGCCGTCTGCGACGAGATCGTACAACGCGATGCGAAGAACGATGACCCGCAGGCCATTGGGATACTCGCCTGGGCACTCCTACATAGAGGCAATGTGTTTCTCCGTCAGAGACGGCTCGACGAAGCGTTGGCGGCATGGGAAGAGATCGTACGACGTTTCGAGGCCTCTGATCTGCCGACGCTTGGGGACTCAGTCGTGATGGCGCTAGTGGGAAAAGCAGCGCTCGATTTGATAAATGGCCGAGCACAGGCTGCCATTGTTGCTATCGACCAGATGCTGCACCGGCAGGACGTAGGATCACCGGAGGTAAGATTGCAGGGACACACGATCCGCGCTTGGGCGTACTTGGCGGATGGCGAAATCGAGGCGTGTACGAACGATGTGGCATCGATACTTGCGATCTTGCCGGACTTCGGTTCCATCCCCAAGGAAGTGCTCGATGGATTGTCCGCGTTCTCCATGGACCTGGGTTCGCAGAATATGCTCGATCTGATCCAGGCGTCGCCGGCGGTCGACCTGCTGCTGCCGCTGACGACGGCGCTGGAAATGGAACTCGGGCTGGAACCACGCGTGGCGAAGGAGGTGGAGGAGGTCGCCGAGGACATCCGTCGCGACTTGGCGGAGCGGCGAAAGGCGCGGCGCGGGTGACCCCTGGGCACCCTCCGCAGGGTGCCAGCCGCGCCCCGACTGAACACGCCGTCCGTCATTCCGACCGGAGCTGAGAAATCTCGCGCCCGGCGTCCCACCCCGTCATGGCCGGCCCCCGGATCGAGTCCGGGGGTGATCCGGCCATTCATGCCGCGCCTCCGCCCGCGAGGCGGCCGGTCGGAAGAGGTGGCAGCGCCCGTGGGTGCCCGGATCAAGTCCGGGCATGACGTGGGGGGTGGCAAAGAGATTTCTCCGCTCCGCCTCGCTCCGTCCGGGTCCGGTCGAGATGACGACGGGGGGAGGGCCCTCCCCCATTTACCATTTGCCGCGCCGCTCCGTTTCGCCCCATAAACTCCGGCCATGCTGAGCGCGCTCTCCGTCCTCCGACGCGGACCGCCGGCCGACCCGGTGTCGGGCTGGTCGGTGGCGACGCTCGCGCTCGGGCTCGTCCTGATCGGGCCGTTCGTCGCGCTGCTCTACGCGATGACCGGGGATTCGGGCGGGCTCTGGCTGCATCTGATGGAGACCGTCTTTCCGCGCTATGTCGGCAACACGGTGGCACTGATGGCGGGCGTCGGGTCGGTCAGCCTCGCCTTCGGGCTGAGCACGGCGTGGCTGGTCACGCGCTACGAGTTCCCGTTCTCGCGGCTGCTCGACTGGGCGCTGCTGCTGCCGGCGACGGTGCCGGCCTATATCATCGCCTACGCCTATACCGACCTGCTGGAATATGCCGGGCCGGTGCAGGGGCTGCTGCGCGAGGCCTTCGGCTGGTCGTCGGCGCGCGACTACTGGTTCCCCGAGATCCGCTCGCTCGGCGGCGCCGTCCTGGTGATGGGCTCGGTGCTCTACCCCTATGTCTATCTGATGGCGCGCACCGCGTTCCGCCTCACCCCCGCCTCCTACTACGAGGTCGCGCTGCTGCACGACCGCAATGTCGCCTTCTCGGTCGGCATCCCGCTGGCGCGCCCGGCGATCGTCGCCGGGCTGGCGCTGGTGCTGATGGAGGTGGTGTCGGATTTCGGCACGGTCGAGTATTTCGCGGTCGAGACGCTGACCCTCGGCATCTTCAATGTCTGGCTCGGCATGAACAACTTGACCGCCGCGGCGCAGATCGCGGGTGTCGCCTTCGTGTTCATCCTCGGCCTCTTGTTCATCGAGCGGCGCGCGCGCGGGCAGCAGCGCTTCTTCGATCCGTCGACGCCGCGCGAGGGGCTGCGCCCGATGCGCGTCGGCGGTGCGAAGGCGGCGCTCTGCATCCTGGTCTGCCTGGTGCCGCTGACCGCGGGCTTCGCGGTGCCGGTGGGGGTGCTGCTCTGGTTCGTCGCCGCCGGGCTGTCGTCGACCGATTACGGCGCGCTCGTCGCCACCGCCGTCAACTCGCTCTCGGTCGCCTTCGCGGCGGCGGCGATCGTCATGGCGGTGGCGCTGGTCACCGTGATGGTGGTCTCCTACAAGCGCCACCCTGCGCTCGGCGCGCTGACCGCGGTCTCGGCGATGGGCTATGCGTTCCCCGGCACCGTGCTCGCCATCGGCGTGGTGGTGTTCGCCGGTGCGCTCGATTCCGCGGTCGAGGCCGTCGTCGAGCGCGTGCTCGGCGCCGGGTTCGACGGGCTCCTGATCGGCGGCGTCGCGCTGCTGGTGGCGGGCTACGTGGTGCGCTTCCAGGCGATCGGCTACGGCGCCATGGTGGCCGGGGTGAAGCGGCTGCCGCCCAACATCATGAACGCGAGCTACGTGCTCGGGCGCGGCTTCTCGCGCAGCCTGGTGACGCTGGCGCCGCCGCTGTTGCGCAAGTCGATCCTCGCCGGCGGGCTGCTGGTCTTCGTCGACGTGATGAAGGAGCTGCCGATGACCCTGCTGCTCCGCCCGTTCGATTTCGAGACCCTGGCCACCTATGTCTACCAGTTCGCCACCGACGAGCTGCTGGAGCACTCGGCGCTCGCCGCGCTCGCCATCGTCGCCGCCGGCCTCGGCCCGGTGATCTGGATGAACGCCTCGCAGCGGCGGTGAGCGCTATCCAATCGGGTTGGATCATATTCTGGGGCAGCGAATTGGTTTCTGCATTCTTGGGGTAGGCAACTTTCGAGAATGCGGGCGATGGCGTTCCACAGTCCCTCCACCGTGCGATCGGCGGCACGAGCGAACCGGGATCGGACACCCGCCTCACCGGGATTGCCGCCCACCTCCCAAGCCAGCCCGGCGACGCCGACTGAGCCGCGTTCCCGCGCACATCACCTTGCTTGACGGCGCATGGTCGTGTCGCGAGGACGGCGCGACTCAGGTGACCCTATCGGGACGCTCCGAATGCACCGGTGAGATCATTGCGCTCCAGCGTCCCGGCGGCGCCCTCGTGGTTGCGGCCGACGAAGATGCCGGTCAGCCTGCCGGCATCGCCGCCGGTCTCCCGGAAGGTGTTGCCGCTGACCGCGATGGTGTAAACGAGATCCCCGTCCCGCCATTGCGCGCCGGACCCCGCGGGGCCGGGCCCGGCGTCAGCCGACCACGACTCCAGGTCAGTGAAGCCGGCGGTGCCGGTCATGGTAGCGAGGTCCACGTTGATTGCGGCGTCGCCAATGACGGGGGCCGCGCTCGGGGTGAAGCCAACGAGCGACCCCTCCCAGGTCACCGTGCCGGAGAGCGCCGGGTTGTCCGCCAGCGGCTGGTAAGGCCAAAATCCGTAGGCCCACGGCTCGGCGTAGCCGTTGACGAACCGCACGCCAAACGCGGCGTGCTCGCCGTCGCCGACGATGTGCGTCGACATGCTTTCCCAAGGCCCGAAAGTCGAAGGCGACGCGCCGTCCAGCAGCCCACTATAGAGCGCGCGCATCGCCTCGCGATCCACAGGGTAGAGCAGCGAGGTTGGCTGCGGGATACCCTGCTGCGGGCTGTAGATGTCCGGTCCGGCTTCCATGATGGAGTCGAACGCTGCCGAAACATGACCGGCGTGCAGGCCCATCGCGTGCAGCAACTCATCCGCGAGCAGGATCGTCGCTTCACGGTCGCCGCGACTCGTATAGGCCCTGTCGACGCTGACCATGGCGAATTCGAGAGCGCCGTCAGGCCCCGGTATGGGGGTTGTGCTGCCCCAACCGCGGCCTTCGAGCGACGGCAAGAAGCCGATATAGATGCCCGTGGCGCTGCCCCCGAGCCAGGGAGGGAGGGATGGCGCATCCGAGGCGACCGTCATCCTGTAACCTTCCGGCAGCGCGGCGTTCACCAGCCGGACCGCGCGAATGACGCGCTGGTAGTCCGACTCGTCGCCTTCGAGCCCGAAGCGAACGACCGGCGGTGTCTCCCATCGAAACCCGGGATCGGCGACGGCTTGCGACAGGTATCGCCGGAGCGTGCTCAGGCCCACGCCGTCATTCAGCCGGCCGTAGCGTATGCCGATCCCGTCGCGCTCGCCTGCGGTTGGCAGGGCGCTGAGATGGCGCCCCCGCTGATCGGCGCCGACCAGGAACAGCTCGTGCCCCTGATAGATTGGCATGTGCCGCGCATCGGCCCTCGTAGGTGGTTCCACGCCGGAGAACAAATAGCTGCCGATGGCGGTATAGGGGAACGGCAATTCTGCCACGACGGGCTGCGATGGCGGGTCGGTCGGGGAGGAACCGGCCGGATCGTGTCGCCGCCTCCGTCCCCGCCGCAAGCTGATAGCAGCAGAATCGCACCTGACGAAATCAGGGTGTGCTTGTTCATGGGTCATCTCCTGCCCTCGAACCCGGCGAGCAACTCCACGCCGGGCGTCCTTTCGCCGAGCGTGCCGCCGACTTCTCGTGCGCGGGCCTGACGAAAGCCCCCGCACACGCCCAACGGCGTCGGCGAAGCAGTTGCCGTAGACGCTGATTTCTTGGTTCAGGCTGGCGCACCGGAAAGGGTCGGTGGCGTCGCCCGTCGGGTCGGAGGACTACTCCTGTCTTCGACAACCGGTCGGACACGGTGATCAGATATCTATCACAGTACGAATCGAACAACAGTATACTCAACCCAGGGCTGATAACCACCTCACGCGCGCTGACCCGAGCCAGGTTTGGATTGAGGCACTTGGTGAGGGAGCTGACCGACAGTGCCGGTAAGGTCCTGTTTCCGAAGTTCGATGCATGGCAATGCCCTGCCACATAACTCGTCACGGCCGGACTCTTTCCACTGCTGTCCGGTTCAGGTGAGTTGGACGGGGTGCAAGCCCTTGGTATGGGAGCATTTTCGGTGCATCGGTTGGATCGAGACACCGATTTCGGCACACTCGCACCTGCCGTCCTTGTCCCCCCGCTGTCACCCCGGACCTGTTCCGGGGCCCAGGGTCACAGGCACCGCCCTCGCGCGGCTTTCCCCGGAACGGGTCCGGGGCAGGCCTGGACCCCGGAACAAGCCGGGGGTGACAGCGGGGGCGGAGATGTTGTTGCTCATGGTCGCGGAGCCCGAGTTGAAGGCTAAACCGGACAGCAGGGGACTTGTTTCGGGCATCCCTCTCCACCGGCCGCTCTGCGGGCGGCGGGCTCTGGTGATGGCTGGAACAGGTCCGGCCATGACTCGGCGGGGACAGGGAGCCAAAACGCACGAGCTTTGGAACCGGGCACACCAAACCGTATCCGGTTTGGACTGAAGTGCATCGCACTTCCCGGCAGTACGCCGGTATTTCGCTTCGCCAATCGTGACGGTGGGCGGGCAGGCCGAACGGTTCCATCCGGGACGGAGAGGTCGTAACATCGCTGCCCCAGCGGGAGTGCCTCCGATCCGAACCCCGGGAACGCGGCAACCATGACCGACGGCGCCAACGCGGTCGCGCGCGCGGCGCCGATCGACCGGGCGCGGGCGCTGCTGCCGGGGATCGTCTCGCGGGCGGCGGAGGCGGACCGGATCGGGCGGCTGCCCGCGGCGACCCAGGCCGAGCCGATGGAGGCCGGGCTCTAGCGGATCCATTTGCCCCGGCGCTACGGCGGCGACGAGTCGGACTACGCGCTACAGGTCGACCTCGCCGCCGAGCTCGGCACCGCCTGCGGCTCGACCGCCTGGGCGCATTCGGCGGTCGCCGGCCACAGCCGGATGCACGGCATGTTCGATGCCCGCGCCCAGGACGCGGTCCGGGGCGAGCACCCGGACGCGCCGATCCCGGGCGCGACGCCGAGCGCCGATTCGCGCATCGGGCCGGTCGACGACTGGCATGCCACCGGGCTGCGCGGCACCGGGTCGCGGTCGACGGTCTGCCGCGACCGGTTCGTCGCCGAGGGCTGGACGATCCGCTCCGAGGCGTGCCGCGGCGGGCCCGCGCAAGGCAGCGCCGTCGACCCGGGCGCGCTCCACCGGATGCCGCCGTTCGCGCCGTTCGGCAAGGGATCGTGGCGCCGGCCGTGGGGATCGCGCGCGGCGCGCTGGCGCTGCCCGGGATGGAGGTCGGGATCGGGGTTACCGCGCGGATCGGGAGCGCCGGCCGCCGAACACGAAGCTCTGGTTCGGGTCGATGGCGATCCGCACCTTCTCGCCGACGCGGTGGCGGACCAGCCCGGGCAGGCGGGCGTGGAAGTGGTCGTGGCCCGGGTCGCCGAAGCGCTCGCTGAGCCGGATCACGCTGGAGGCGCCGGCGAAGTGGACGCTGCAGACATGCAGCTCGGCGCCGGCGCGGCCGCCGCCCGGCGCGAGCCGCAGCCCGTCCGGGCGGATCAGCACCTCGACCGGCTCGCCGTCGCCGAAGCCGGGATTGGCCAGCGCGCCGATGCGGGTCCGGATCTCGGCGCCCACGACCGTGCCGGGGACCCGGTTGACGGCGCCGAAGAAGGCGGCGGTGAACGCGTCGACCGGGGCGGCGTAGAGCTCGTCCGGGGTGCCGGCCTGGACCATCGCGCCGTCGCGCATCAGCACGATCCGGTCGGCCGATATCAGCGCCTCCTCGGGGTCGTGGGTGACCATCAGCACCGTGACCCCGGCATCCTTGAGGATGCGCACCGTCTCCTCCCGCAGCCCGGCGCGGAGCGAGGCGTCGAGGCTGGAGAACGGCTCGTCCAGCAGCACCACCCGCGGCCGCGGCGCCAGCGCGCGGACCAGCGCCGCCCGCTGCTGCTCGCCGCCCGACAGCATATGCGGGTAGCTGTGCGCGAGATGGCGCATATGGACCCGCTCCAGCAGCGCCACCACGCGGCCGGCATCGCCCGCCTTCTGCGCCCGCGTCATGCCGTAGGCGATGTTCTGCGCCACCGTCAGATGCGGGAACAGGGCGATGTCCTGGAACAGGAACCCGATGCCGCGCTCGGGCGGCGGCACCATCCTCGCGGCGTCCGACAGCACCCGCCCGGCGATGCCGACCCGGCCGGCGGCCGGCCGCTCCAGCCCGGCGATGGCGCGCAGCGTCGTCGTCTTGCCGCAGCCCGACGGGCCGAGCAGGCAGACCAGCTCGCCCTCCGCGATCTCCAGAGAGAGGTCGCGCACCGCCCGTTTCGCCCCGAAGCTGACGCTCAGCCCATCGAGTCTCAGCACCGCGCCATACCCGTCGATCCACCCCCGCCGACGCCGAACACACCCGTCCCCATGGTGTTATTGATAATCAATATCACCGTGGGGACGGGTGGGGAAGGGGTGAAGGGCTTCTTTTTTTCGCCGGGAGAGAGCGATACGGGGTCAGGCGGCGGGGCCGCCCCAGACCGCCTCGGCGATCCGGAGGACGAGCTCGAGCTTGCGCCTGGTGTCGTCGGGGCCGACCGGCTGGCCGCCGCCGCCGGCGGACGAGAAGCCGCATTGCGGGGAGATGGCGAGGCGCTCCAGCGGCGCGTGGGCCGCCGCCCGGTCGATGCGGCGCCTGACCGCGTCCCGGTCCTCCAGCGCCGGCGTCTTGGTGCCGATCAGCCCGAGCGCGGCGGTCTTGCCGGCCGGCAGGAAGCGGAGCGGCGCGAAATCGCCGGCGCGCGGGGTGTCGTATTCGAGCAGCAGGAGGTCGACGTCGAGCCCCCCGAAGACGCGCTCGGCGATCGGCTCGTAGCCGCCCTCGGCCATCCAGCGCCCCTTGAAATTGCCGCGGCACATGTGGAGCCCGACGAACATCCCCGCCGGCCGCTCGGCCAGGACGGCGTTGATCAGCGCGACATAGGCGTCGGTCAGCGCGTCCGGATCCTCGCCGCGCGCGCGCACGCCCTCCCGCGCCGCCGCGTCGCAGATGCAGGCCAGCGCCGTGTCGTCGAGCTGCACGTATCGGCAGCCGGCGGCGGCGAGCTCGGCGATCTCGGCGCGGTAGATCCGCACCAGATCCGCGAAATAGGCGTCCCGGTCGGCATAGGCGGCGGGCGCGAAGCTGCGCGGCCCGAGGAAGAAGTGGAGCACCGGCGGCGAGGCGATGGTCGCCTTGGGCAGGCCGCGCGGCGCGAGCCCGGCGAGGAAGCGGTAATCGCCGGCGACGATGGGGCGCGCGCGTTCCAGCCGGCGCGCCGCGTATGGCGAGGCGGCGACGCCGGCGCTGCCCGATTCGGAGCGGAAGCCGAGCACCCCCTCGCGGCGCAGCCCGAACCCGTCGAGCGCGTCGATCACCCCGGCCGACCAGGAGCGGCGGCGGAACTCGCCGTCGGTCACCGCGGGCAGGCCGAGCCCGTCCTGGAAGGCGACGATGCCCCGGATCGCCGCGTCCTCGGCGGCGCGCAGCCCGTCGGCGTCGAGCCGGCCTGCGCGATGCGCCCGCACCGCCTCCAGCAGCGCGTCGGGGCGGACGAAGCTCCCGACATGCTCGGCGCGGAAGGGGGGTCGCGTCATATGGAGGCCTCCGGTGGCGGCGCTCCCAGGCTATAGTCGCGCGCGCATGGGCGGGCAAATGCGGCGGAGGAGAGCATGCGGCTCGGCGGCACGGTGGGCGGGATCGGCTGGCAACGGATCGTCGAATCGGAGGGGCCCGATTTCGACGTGTTCTTCCTGCTGCCCGACGCGGACGAACGCAGCCTCGCGCCGCACCGCGCCTGGCTGGAGCCCCGCTTCCTCGATCCGGTATCGAACCGGCTGGTGATGGCGATGCAGTCCTATCTGCTAAAGACCCGCCACCACGCGATCCTGGTCGATGCCTGCGTCGGCAACGACAAGGAGCGCCGCTTCCACCCGCCCTGGGCGCGGCGCACATCGACCCGCTTCCTCGACAACCTCGCCGCCGCCGGTCTTGCGCCGGAAGACGTCGACTTCGTGATGTGCACCCATCTGCATGCCGACCACGTGGGCTGGAACACGCGGCTTGCGGGCGGGCGCTGGGTGCCCACCTTCCCCAACGCGCGCTACGTCTTCGCGCGCACCGAGTACGACCACTGGATCGCGCTCAACAAGGGCGGCAAGAAGTATTCCGACGGCTGCATCGACGACAGCGTGCTCCCCGTCGTCGAGGCCGGGCAGGCCGAGATCGTCGACGATCGCTGGGCCTTCGACGACGAGATCCGCTTCGCCCCCACCCCCGGCCACACCCCGGGCCATGTCGCGATCGAGCTTTGCTCGCAAGGCGCCCGCGCGGTGCTGTCGGGCGATGTCTGCCACACCCCGCTGCAATGCCGCGAGCCCGGCTGGAGCGCCGTGGGCTGCGCCGACCGGGCGCTCTCGGCGGCGACCCGGCGGGCGTTCCTCGAGGCGCATTGCGATACCGACACCCTGGTCATGACCGCCCACTTCCCCGCGCCCTCGGTCGGCTTCGTGCGGACGCGCGGCGATGCGTTCGACTTCGCCTATGACGAGTAGGGTCGGGGCGAGTATTCGCTTGAAAAGAGGTCGAGGGAAGGGCAGACTCGGCCACGCCACCGGCAAGGGTGTGCCGTGACCCCCGAGTTGATCGCAATTCTGGCAGTCGGTGTAGCGCTGGCCGGCTTGGTCCTGCAGGGCCAGCGCGGCCTCGGTGCGCGCATGGACCGTCTCGACGGGCGCATGGACCGGCTGGAAGCGGAGATGAAGGAAGTCCGCGACCGCCTCGGTCGTCTCGAAGGCAAGGTGGATTTCCTGGAGAGCTATATCGTCCGCCGCGACGAGGCGGGCGCGCCGGCGGAGTAGCCGGCGGGGCCGCTGCGGCGGCACCGGTCCCCGGTCGTGACGGCGCATTTGCCGGCGCCCCCGGTCGGCTTCGTGCGGGCGCGCGGCGAAGCCGTCGACCTCGCCTGTGACGGGTAGGGCGGGGCAGGTATTCGCTTGATGGTAGGCCGCGAGTGCGGCAGAGTGTTCCGCGCGGGTGTCCCCACGCCGTCGCGGAGCAGATCGAGTGACCCCGGAACTGATCGCGATCCTGGCAGTCGGCGTAGCGTTGGGCGGTGTGATGCTGCGCAACCACCACGGGCTCAGCACGCGCATCGACGGCCTCGACGCCCGCATGGACCGCCTCGACGGGCGCATGGACCGTCTCGACGGGCGCATGGACCGGCTGGAAGCGGAGATCAAGGAAGTCCGCGAGCGGCTTGAAGCGGAGATGAAGGAGCTTCGCGAGCGGCTGGGGGCGGAGATCAAGGAAGTCCGCGAGCGGCTGGAAGCCGAGATGAAGGAGGTCCGCGACCGCCTGAGCCGTCTCGAAGGCAAGATGGATTTCCTGGAGAGCCATATCGTCCGCCGCGACGACGCGGGCGCGCCGGCGGAGTAGCCGGCCCAAGCGCCGCCGTTCGTCGTTGCGACCGCAGCGCCGTCAGGCAAGGGGCGGAGAAATCTCGTCCCCACCGCCCCCTGCGTCATGGCTGGCCCCCGGGGCAAGCCCGGGGGCGTTCCGGCCCTCCACGCGGCCGCTCCGCCCGCAGGTCGGACGGGACGGGTGGCGACGCCCATGGTTGCCCGGATCAAGCCCACTGCTGTCCGGTTTGGATGAGCTGGACCGGGCGCAAAGCCTCGGTACGCGCGGATTTCCGGCCCATCCGCCGGATCGGGACACGGATCGCGACACGCGCGACGCGTCGTCGCATGCCGCCGTCGCCCCCGGCCCTCCCTCGTCATGCCCGGACTTGATCCGGGCATCCAAGGGCGCCGCCGCCCGTCTCGTCGGACCGTCGTGCGGGCGGAGAGGCCGCGTGGATGGCCGGATCAAGTCCGGCCATGACGTAGGGGTGACAGCGGGAGCGGAGATGCAGATGTTCACGGGCGCGGAGCCCGCGCCGAAAATCTAAACCGGACAGCAGTGGATCAAGCCCGGGCATGACGAAGAGGGAGCGCAGGGCGACGGCGGAACGCGACCACGCGACGGGCCGGGTCGACATGACGGGAGAGGACGGCCGGCCGGCGGCGATGCGAACAAAGCTAGAACATCTTGGCCGGCCCGGGCGACATGTGCTACAGCAGGGTCGCCATGGCCGACAACTCCGGCATCGAATGGACGGATGCTACGTGGAACCCGGTGACGGGCTGCACCAGGATCGCGCGCGGCTGCGACAACTGTTACGCGGAACGCTTCGCCGAGCGCTGGCGGGGCGTTCCGGGCCACCCCTACGAGCAGGGCTTCGACCTCCGCCTCTGGCCGTCCCGGCTCGACCGGCCGGAGCGCTGGCGCAAGCCGCGCATGATCTTCGTCAACTCGATGAGCGATTTGTTCCACAAGCGGGTGCCGCGCGGGTTCGTCGACGACGTGTTCGACCGGATGGAGACGACCGACCGCCACACCTACCAGGTGCTGACCAAGCGGAGCTCGCGCATGCGGGACTACCTGCGCCGGAGGTATCCCGGAGGCGCGGCGCCGGCGCATATCTGGTGCGGCGTGTCGGTCGAGGATCGCCTGGGCCGGGCCAGAATCGACCATCTGCGAGCGGCGCCGGCCGCGATCCGCTTCCTGTCGATCGAGCCGCTGCTGGGTCCGCTGGGCGACATCGACCTGGACGGCATATCCTGGGTCATCGTCGGCGGCGAGAGCGGGCCGAAGGCGCGCCCGATGGAAGACGGCTGGGTTTGCGACATACGCGACCGCTGCGCGGCTGCGGACGTGCCGTTCTTCTTCAAGCAATGGGGCGGACCGACGCCGAAGGCCCGAGGCCGGGAGCTTGAAGGCGTGCAGCACAACGCCATGCCGGGCCGTGCGCGGAAGGAGGACTGCCATGCCCTTCCGATGGCATCCCGGCCTCCGCCGGAGATCGAAGAGCGCGGCAAGGCAAGGCTTCGCGTCTTGCCCCGCGTCGGTCCGGGCTTTTGGGGATAGGTTGACGGGCGGCCGGCTGGCGCGGATCGGCGACGGGAATGCCGCCCCGCCCCCTTCCGGCATGCCCGGACTTGCCCCGGATCACAGTCCGGGGCTTGATCCGGGCATCCATGGGCGCCGCCACCGCTACCGACCGGCGGCCGTGCGGGCGGATCGGCTGCATGGATGGCCGGATCGAGTCCGGCCATGACGGATGAGGTTCGTTTCGCCTCCCGTTCGTTAACCTATCTTTGTAAGCCCCCTACAGTCGAACTGACGGCGGGGAGAAACGCACGGGATTTCCCCACTCGCGCTCCCCAAAGGGGGCAAGTGGAGTCTTCGTTCACGCGCCTGTCCTCGCCCCCGTCATCCCCAATATCGCCGCGATCCGCCGCGCGGTGTCGGTGAAGTGCTGCACCTCCTCCGGCCGGAGCGGGCGGGCGAGGATGTCGCGCTCGCGGTAGGACAGCCATTTCTTCAACACCTGGTAGCCGCCGAGGCGGTAGGTCCAGACGGCCGCCGGGACGTTGCGCCAGAACGCCTCGGCGTTGAGGTAGATGTCGAACGTCCTCCCGCCGAGCGCGGGGAGGGTGTCGCCCAGCGCCGCGCGCTCGTCGGGCGAATAGGCGCGCTGGGCGGCGCGGCCCTGGCCCGGCATCACCGCGTCGCCCTGGCCGTAATGGCCCCAGCCGGCGGTGACCGCGAAGTCCCCGCCCGCCATGTTGCGCCCGCCGGTCGTGGCGGGGACGGCGATGGCGGCGATCTCCGGCCGCAGCGGCGCCTGCGTGACGCCCGGGACGGGGGTGTCGGGATCGAGCAGCGCCGCAAGCTCGCGCCCGCGCGCCGCCGAGTCCGCGAGCGCCTCGGCCGCGCCATCGTCTCCGCCGTCCGGCCAGCCCGGCAGCGGGATGCGCGGCCACTCCATCCTGAGCCCCCGGCATTGGCCTCGCGATAGGCGGGATCGTGCAGGGTGGCGAGGACGTGGTGGAACAGGTCTTCGACGTCCAGGCCGAGGCGGTCGAGATAGCGTTGCGCGGTGCGAGACAGGTTGGGGCGGCGTTCTCCGTCACCGTCGCTTCCGATTCCTTCTTCATGGAACCAGGCGGGGAAATAGCTGGAAAGCCCATTGCCGAAGTTGTCGGCCATATGTCGGACCAAGGTCCCGCGTGAAAAATCTTCCTTCGCTTCCCGCTCGCGCGCTTCGATCCAGACATTCTCTTCGAACACTTGAAGTCGGTAATCGGCGCGCTTTTCGTCGAGCAGCTTTGTGTCCTTCTCCCAATAGAGCCACCTGTTGTCGAAGGGCCGATAGGCGAAGGGGGCAAAGCCAGCCTCGTCCGGCCCACCGCGTTTCAACAAGGCTTCGCGCACCCCGCGGGCGTCGAACCGGGCGCTGGTCTTCATGACCGAGGGATAGCGTGCAGCGATATCGCTGTGGCTCAGGCGTTCGTCGAAATAATCGGCAACCCGCGACCGGAGCCGGTTGGCGTCGATATCGACGAGAAACCCGTCGCGGCTGGTCTTGACACCGGGAAACGACACCGGAAACAGCTCGGGCAGCGCCGGCCAGTCGAACCAGTCCGCGCTCACCGCCGTCCGCACGAAGGGGAGGCCGAGAGGCAGGAGAGGCTCGACGTCCGCGTAAAGCACATCCGGCTCCGCCTCCGCCGTGGCGATGAGGTCCGCCGGCTTTGACTGCCCCCACAGGTGCCGGAATTCGACAGTGTCGGCCGCCTCGTGCGCCGCCTTGCGCAGCAGCGTCGCGATGGCGGTGCCGACCTGGATGCCGACCGGATCGCCCTCGGTCGAGAAGATGCTGGGGTCGGGCGTGCCGTCCGGTGCGACCTTGCCGGTCTTGTACTTGTCGCCGTTCAGGCAGTCGATGCGGATCGCGTCGAACGCCTCCAGGTAGCGTTCCCGCATCCCCGTGAAGGAGAGTCCGTCGAGCCACGAGTAGTTGGAGATGAAGCAGACCACCCCTTGGCCGGTCTTCTCCGCGATGCGCCGTTCGGCCATGCGGAAGAAGCGCACATAGAGGTCGTTCAGGCCCTGCCCGTCGGGCCGGCGCACCCGCTTCGTCGTGCGGTAGGCTTCGGAGAGCTCGCGCTCCTCGTCCACCGCCATTCCGGCGAAGCCGTTGTAAGGCGGGTTCCCCAAGATCACGAGAATGGGACGATTCCGTTTCACACGATTGGCCCGCTCGCGCTCGGCCGCCATTTCCGGGAACGCGACCATCTGTTTTTCTACGTCCGTCGGCTCCCATCCGGTGAGCGCGTTGGTGAGGAACACGCCGGCGCGTTCGGTGTCGTCGTCGGCGAACGGGGCGTCGAGCTCCTGCATGGTGAGCCCGACCTGGAGATGGGCGACGACGAAGGGGGCGGGCATGATCTCGAAGCCGAACACGCGTGTCGTGGCCGCCTGCTTCACCCGCGCGCCGGCGAGCGCGCCGAGGCCCTGGCCTTCGACGTTGGCGGCGATGCGGCGCAGCACCTCGGCCAGGTAGGCGCCGGTGCCGCAGCACGGGTCGAGCACGTAGACGTTGTCCGCCGCCAGCCCCTCCGGGATGGCGAGGTCGTCCTTCAAGGCCTTGTCCACCCGGGCGACCATGTAGCGGACCACCTCGCGCGGCGTGTACCAGACGCCGAGCTGCTTCCTGAGCGCCGGGTCGAATTCCTGGAGGAAGGGCTCGTAGAAATAGGGCACCGCCTCGCCCTCGTCGAAGCGGGCGAAGAAGGCGCCGCGGTCCACCCGGTCGAGCGCGGCGGCGGTCCAGTCCAGCACCTCGACGAGGCCGAGCGGCTGCAGCCGGCCGGGGTCGGAAAGCTGCTGGAACAGCGCCCGCAGCACCGGCGCGCGCAGGTGCCAGACCGCCTCGTGCCAGTTGAATTTTTCCGTCGGCCGCGGCGTCTGGCGCGCCCACAGCACCCAGGCCGAGAACACGCCGTAGAACAGGGTTTGCACCAGCGTCGAATGGAAGAAGCGTTCGCCCTTCTCCGCTTCGAAGCGGACGCCGAGCGCCTCCTCCAGCGCCGCGCGCACCGCCCGCAGCGCCGGCGCGTCGCCCGCCGCCTCGACCCGGGCGAGGCCGTCGCGGGCGTAGGAGGCGAGCAGCCAGGCGAGGTCCTTCGGTTCCGCGAGCGCGGCGCTGTGCGACAGCGCGCGGGCGAGGTACTCGCCGAGCCCCGCGCCGACCTCGTGGGCGAAGGCGCGCGGCTTCTCGACCCGCTGCCAGAATTCCTCCGCGCTCCCGGCGAGCCGAAGGGTTTCCAGCTTCGCCGGCCTGCCCGCCGCGTCGTCGGCGACCAGCACGAAGTCGCGCAGATTGGTCGCCAGCACCAGCCGGTAGCGGCCCCAATAGCGGCTGACCTGGCGACCCTCCGCCGTCCGCCAGGCGTCGTCGTCCGCCGCCTTGACCTCGACCGCGCCGCGCTCCGGCAACTGCCCCTCGCGCGGGCGGCCCTTCTGCACCTGCCGGGCCGCGAAAAGGCCGAAATCGGGACGGCCCGCGCCCTGGTCGGCGAGCTCGGCGACGCAGAACACCTTGGGCTTCAGCGCCGCGCCGACCGCGTTCAACAGGTTGCGGAGCGCGGGATGGTACGAAAGCTCCCCCGTCGCCCCGCCGCTGCCGCGGATGCGTCCGAGATCGGCGAAATACGCCTCGACCGCCGCCGTCAGCTTCGCGCTGGTCCCCGCCATGGCGCCGTTGTGGCCGAGCGCGGCGCGACTCGCAAGGGCGGTCCCTTGCCTCCCGTCATTTCAACCCGAGCCGCGAGGAGGGCGACGGCTCTCTCCCCGCCCCGCCCATGGATGCCCGGATCAAGTCCGCTGCTGTCTGGTTTAGATTTTCGGCGCGGGCTCCGCGCCCGTGAACATCTGCATCTCCGCTCCCGCTGTTACCCCTACGTCATGGCCGGCCCCCGGATCAAGTCCGGGGGTGATCCGGCCATCCACGCGGCCTCTCCGCCCGCACGACGGTCCGACGAGAGGGGCGGCGGCGCCCATGGATGCCCGGATCAAGTCCACTGCTGTCCGGTTTAGCCTTCGACGCGGGTCGCGCCCGGCGTTCCCCGCCCAGCGCTATGCCTCCCCCATCGTCATGCTCGGACTTGATCCGGGCATCCACTGGCGCCGCCGCCTCTCCCGACGGGGCGTTGTACCGGTGGCGCCAGTGGTTGCGCGGATCAAGTCCGCGCATGGGTGGCCGGATCAAGTCCGGCCATGACGGGGTGGGGGTGGCGGTGGAGGAGCACGGGAGCCGGGTGCGGCCCGCCCCGCCCGTGGGTGCCCGGAACGAGGCCGGGGTGACAACGGAGGGGCAGGGACGGCAAGTGCGGGCGTGCGGCGATCCGTGTCCCGATCCGGCGGCTGGTCCGGAAATCCGCGCGTACCGAGGCTTTGCGCCCGGTCCAGCTCATCCAAACCGGACAGCAGTGGATCGAGTCCGGGCATGACGGGGCGGGAGGCATGGTGCTGGGAGCGGGCCGCACCCGGTTCGCCATGCACCGCCCATGCGCGCCACCCCGCTTCAACCCGCCGCCCCCCGATGGCATGATCCGGCGGCACGCATTCGAGCGGGAGAGGCGGCGATGCCGGTGAGCACGATCGGGGAGATTCCGCGCCAGGCGGCGGCGCGGTTCGGCGACAAGACGGCGCTGATCTTCGAGGGGCGGGAGGTCTCGTTCGCGGAGATCGACCTTCTCGCGTCGCGCGTGGCGGGCGGGCTGCGCGCGCTCGGCGTCGAGGCGGGCGACCGGGTGACGCTCTATGCCCAGAACAGCGTCGAGTGGATCGCGAGCTACTACGCGATCGCCCGGGTGGGCGCCGTGGTCAACCCGATCAACGTCATGCTGACGCCGGACGAGGTGGCCTATGTGGTGAAGGATTGCGGCGCCAGGGTGCTGTTCACCACCGCGGAGCGGGCCGCGCCGATCCTGCCGCTCAAGGCGGACGGCGACCTCGCCGAGATCGTCGTGTTCGGCGAGGCCGACGGCGCCGCCTCGTTCGACGAGATCGCGGACTCGGGCGCAAACGAGTTCGAGCCCGAGGCGGTCGATCCCGAATCGCTGTCCACCATCTGCTACACCTCGGGCACGACGGGGTTTCCCAAGGGGGCGATGCTGAGCCACCGCTCGGTGGTGCTGAACGCGGCGGTGACCGCGGCGATGAACATGCGCACCGAGCACGACGTGCAGCTCACGGCGCTCCCCTGCGCGCATGTCTATGGCGGCACGCTGATGAACCTCAACTTCCTGTTCGGCTCGACGCTGGTGCTCTACGAGAAGTTCGACGCGGGCGATGCGCTGCGAGGCATCCATGATTTCGGCGCCACCATCACCGACGGCGTGCCGACGATGTATCTCTACATGCTGGCGCATCCCGAATTCGAGAGCTTCGACCTGTCCTCGCTCACCCGCTCGGTGACCGGCGGGCAGACCATGCCGGTCGCCAAGGCGGAGGAGTGGCGCGAGCGCGCCGGCTGCGAGGTCTACGAGCTGTGGGGCATGACCGAGCTTGCCGGGCCCGGGCTGATGCAGCACTGCTACGGCGAGAACCGGCTGGGCTCGGTCGGCATCGAGATGTTCTACCACCGAGCCCGCATCGTCGACCCGGAGGACGCGTCGAGGGAGCTGCCGACCGGCGAGGTGGGCGAGCTGATGTTCCGGGGCCCGTTCGTGATGATGGGCTATTACGGCAACGAGACGGCGACGCGCGAAGCGATCGAGCCCGACGGCTGGCTGCACTCCGGCGATCTCGGCAAGGTGGACGAGGACGGCTACTTCTATATCGTCGACCGCAAGAAGGACATGATCCTGACCGCCGGGTTCAACATCTACCCGGCCGAGATCGAGCGGGTGATCTCCGCCCACCCGGCGGTCGCCATGGTCGGCGTCGGCGCCAAGCGGGACGAGGCCAAGGGCGAGGTCGCCAAGGCCTATGTGGTGCTGAAACCCGACCGCGAGGCGGGCCCGGACGAGCTGATCGGCTTCTGCCGCGAGCGCCTCGCCGCCTACAAGGTGCCGCGCGAGATCCAGATCGTCCCCGACCTGCCGACCACCTCGACCGGCAAGATTTTGAGGCGCGAGCTGCACACGCTGGAACAGGGCGGAGCGACGCTCCCATGAAGCTCTACGTCACCCCGACCTCGCCCTATGCCCGGCTCGCGATGATCGTCCGGCTGGAGAAGGGGCTGGACGGCATCGAGCTGGTGTGGACGCGCACCCGCGACCCGGACGACCCGATGCTCGCCGTCAACCCGTCCGGGCGCATCCCCTATCTCGGGCTCGACGGCGGCGCGGGCTTCGAGGACAGCGACGCGATCGTCGACTACATGGACACGCTCGCGCCCCCCTGCCGCTTCGCCCCGCCCTGGGGCGCGGCCTACTGGCCGTATCGCCGCCGCCTGGCGACCGCGCGCAGCATGCTCGACGGGGTGGCGGTGTGGGCGCGCGAGATCATGCGGCCCGCGGGCGAGCGCTCGCCCGCCATAATCGAGCACGAACGCCGCCGCGCCGCCCGCCTCGCCGACGCCTTCGAGGCCGGGATCGGGGCGGTCGAAGCCCCGCCCGACCTGCCGCAGCTCCTGCTGTTCTGCGCCCTCGACGTGGAACGCCGCCTGCCCGAATTCGACTGGCGCACGGGAAGGCCCGGCCTCGCCGCATGGCACGCAAGCGTGGCCGCGCTGCCGTCGGTGAAGGGCTCGCTGCCGCCCGAAGGGCTGTAGCTCCGGACGGTCCGGATCACGCCCCCGCGGGCGGGCCGGGGCGGTTCTGCATCTCCGCGTGCATCGCGCGCACGGCGTCGCTGGCGGCGGTCTGGAACAGCGCCGGGAGGACTGCGTGGACGATGGCGGCGCAACCCGCGCCGAGCAGGCGGGCGCCGAAGGAGAGGGCGATCCCCATGTGTTCGCCATAGGTCTCGCCGACGCTCGCCGGGTGGTCGGTGAAGGCGCCGAGTATGGGCCGTGCCCGGGTGGCCGCCCGCTGCCGTCCCATCCGCATCGCTCCCTCCGCCGCCGGGTATTCCCCAGCATAGCGCCGAAATCCGGGGTAGATATCCCAAACGGTTTGCAAATCGACTCGATTTTGGGACATCATCCCACGATGAGCGAGAAACTGGACGAAATCGACCGCCGGCTCCTGCGTTGCCTGCAGCAAGACGCGTCGATCAGCATGGACGAGCTCGCGACCCGGGCGAATCTCTCGCGCAACGCCTGCTGGCGCCGCGTCAAGCGCATGGAGGAGCGGCGCATCATCCGCCGCCGGGTCGCGCTGGTCGATCCCGAAGCGCTCGGTCTCGGGCTGTCGGTGTTCGTGATCGTGCGCACCAACGCGCACGACAAGGACTGGCTCGACAAGTTCGAGGAGGCGGTGCACACCCTGCCCGAGATCCAGGGCGCGCACCGGACCAGCGGCGACATCGACTACGTGCTGCGGCTCCGGGTGGCGAGCGTCCGGGACTACGACCGGTTCTACCAGCGCCTGATCGCCAGGGTCCCGATCGCCGACATCTCGGCGAGCTTCGTGATGGAGGACATCAAGGACACCACGGCGCTGCCCGTCTGACGCCGGCCCGGCTGGCGGTTCGCGTGCTACAATCGCGGCGGGTGCCGGGCGGGACAGGGAAGCCGCCGGCCCCGCTGTCCACGCGAACCGGGCGTTTCGGCCATGACCGCGCGCATCGCCATACCCGCCGAGCCGATCGCCGCCTTCTGCGAGCGCTGGCAGGTGACCGAGCTGGCGCTGTTCGGCTCCGTGCTGCGGGAAGATTTCGGCCCGGCGAGCGATATCGACGTGCTGGTCGCCTTCGCCGAGGATGCGCGCCACAGCCTGTTCGACATGGTCCGGATGGAAGCGGAGCTCAAGGATATCTTTGGCCGCGAGGTCGATCTGGTCAGCCGGCGCGGCATCGAACGGAGCCGCAACTACCTGCGCCGCAAAGCCATCCTGGGTTCGGCGGAAACCATCCATGAACGGTGACGCGGCGCATCTTCTCGACATCGTCTCGTCGGCGCGGCTGGCGCGAAGCTATGTCGAGGGCGTCGCCCGCGATGCCTTCATGCGGGACACGAAGCTTCAGGACTCGGTCATCCGTCGACTGGAAATCGTCGGTGAGGCGGCCGGGCGGCTCTCGCCGGAGTTTCGCGCAGGTAACCCTGGCGTTCCCTGGGCCGAAATCCGCGGAATGAGAAACCGGATGATCCATCGCTACGACGATATCGACCTGGATATCGTATGGGAAACGGTGGAACGCGACATTCCCCGGCTTATCCGGCAACTCGAGAGTTTGCTTCCGCCGGAGGAGACGTAGAGGCAAGCTGGACCACAATCGCCGCCGCGACCCTCCGGGAGAGAGCCATGACCTACCGCGATCCGTCCAGGCCGCCGTTCCGGGCCGACCATGTGGGGAGCCTGCTGCGCCCGCGCGAGATCCACGCGGCGCGGGCGAAGGTGGCGGCGGGCGGGATGGCGCCGGCCGAGCTCGCGGAGATCGAGGACCGCTGCATCCGCGACGCCGTGCGCAAGCAGGAGGCGGTGGGGATGAGCGCGGTCACCGACGGGGAGTTCCGGCGCGAGGCCTGGCATTACGACTTTCTCTGCGGCCTCGACGGCATCGCGCAGTCGGCGCCGCACCAGGGCCCGACCTTCCGGGGCGGGCAGGGCGTCGCCTCGCTGGAGGTCAGGGGCAGGGTCCGCAACCCGGGCGGGGTGATGCTCGACCATTTCCGCTTCCTGAAGGAGACTGCGGGCGTCACGCCAAAGTTCTCCATCCCCTCGCCGAGCCTCGCCTATCACCGCAGCGGCCGCGCGCTGATCGACCGCGAGATCTATCCCGACCTCGACGGCTTCCGCGAAGACCTCTACGCCGCCTATCGCGACGAGGTCAGGATGCTGTACGAGGCGGGCTGCCGCTATCTCCAGCTCGACGACACGACCTTCGCCATGCTGTGCGACCCCAGGGTGCGCGGCCAGATGGCCGAGCGGGGCGACGATCCGGCGGCGCTGATCCGCATCTACGCAAGCGGCATCGCCGAGGCGATCCGCGACCGGCCGGACGACATGACGGTCACCGTCCACATGTGCCGGGGCAATTTCAAGAGCTCGTGGATCGCCGAGGGCGGCTACGAGCCGGTGGCCGACGACATGTTTGCCGGCGTCCCCGTCGACGGGTTCTTCATGGAATGGGACACCGACCGGGCCGGCGGGTTCGAGCCGCTCCGCTTCGCGCCGCGCGAGGGCATGGTGGTGCTGGGGCTGGTCAGCTCCAAGTTCCCCGAGCTCGAGGCGAAAGACGACCTCAAGCGCCGGGTCGACGAGGCGTCGCGCTTCCTGCCGCTCGAAAACCTCTGCCTCAGCCCGCAATGCGGCTTCGCCAGCATGGCCGTCGGCAACGAGGTGAGCGAGCAGGCCCAGTGGGACAAGCTCGCCTTGGTGGCGGAAACCGCCGCGGAGATCTGGGGCAACGCCTGACGGGGGCGGCGGCCCTTCGATACGCCGCTTCGCGGCTACTCAGGGTGAGGGCGCTTTCCTATATCCTCATCCCGAGTAGGCGCGCCAGCGCCGTATCGAGGGACCGGCCGGGGTCGAGATCGTCGACTATCATCGGAGGGGCCCGAGATGACGCTGAAAAACCCTTCTCACCCGGGCGACGTGCTGGCGGAACTCTATCTCGGACCGCTCGGCATGAGTCCGATTGGTCTCGCGAAGCGCCTGAACGTGCCGCGGACGCGGATCGAGCGACTCGTCAAGGGCGAGACGTCCCTGTCGGTCGATACGGCGATGCGGCTCGCCAGGTTTTTCGGCAACACCCCGGAGTTCTGGATCAACCTACAGCGGGCCCATGACCTCGCCCGGGCCCGGGAAACCATCGACCTTTCGGACATCGTCCCCCTGGCCGTTGCCTGACGCGCTCGCGTCGCGACGGGGAAGTCCTCTCAGCCGATCTCTCCGGGCACCCCGTAGAGCCCGGCCCGGCGCCTGCGCGTCTCAGAACTGGCGCGAGGTTTCGAGCAGCACCTCCTCGCCCGATTCGGTGCGGCCGTGGCGGCTGTAGAAGTGCAGCGCCTTGAGCGCCGGCTCGTCGGACGAGACGAAGAAGACCGCATCCTCGGCCTCTCCTTCGTTGGCGTGCTCCACCCATTCGCCGCCGGGCACGCAGAACGTGTCGAACGGCTCCCAGTCGAACCGCCTGCCGCCGACGATGGAGCGGCCGCGCCCCTCGAACACGGTGTAGATCAGGCTCGCATTCTGGCGCGAGGCCAGGGTGGCTTCGCCGGGCCGCAGCATCTGGGCGAAGAAGGTCATGGTGGCGTAGGGCGCCCTTCCGGTGGTGGGATCGACGTATTCGACCGCCACGCCGTCGTAACGGCTCCCCTCCAGGTCGCGCAGGTTCTCCAGCAGCGTGCGCGTCGCCTCCCAGCGATAGACATACATCGGCGAGGCGTTGCCGGTGCCGCGGTCGTGCGACACGCTGCGCGGCATCAGCCCGCCCTGGCCGTAGGTGCGCCGCGAATAGTCGGGATGGAAGCGGTCCTGCTGGGTCTCCTTGCGGATCCTGCGGCCGCGCTCGTCTTCCTCGTAATAGTCGCTCTCGAAATAGGTGGCGTTGAGCACGTTCACCAGCGGCATGTCGAGGACGCTGAGATTGACCGCCCCGCCGTCGCCCTCGTTGCCGTGGTTGTGCCAGGTGTCGTGCGGCGTCAGCACCAGATCGCCCGGGCCGAAGGTGATGGGCTCGCCCTCGACCCCGGTAAAGTTGGTGCGGCCGGTCAGCCCGAAGCGGATCGCGTTGGGCGAGTGGCGATGGGCCGGCGCGATCTCGTTGGGGTTGTTGATGCGATAGGCCGCGAACATGGTGGTCACGGTCGCGATTAGCCCGCTCAGCGCCGGGTTGCACATGATCAGCGAGCGCCGCTCGCTCTCGTTCATGTCGATCAGCTCGCCGGCCTTCTCCAGGCAGGGCAGGATGTCGCGGTACTTCCAGATATGCGGCGCCGCCTTGTCGAAGCGGGCGAGATCGCGCACCGCCTCGTGCTCCCCGGCCTTGCCCACCGACCAGAACTCGTACAGGTCGAGGGCCTGGGTGCGTTCGTGCAGCGCCGCCATCTCCTCTTGCCAGACGAATTCGTCGCTCCGGCGCTTCAGCTCGCCGCGCAGGGTGGTCGCCATCGTCGGTTCCTCCTTCAGCCGATCGCGCCGCGAAGCCCGGCGAGCTCCGCCATCTGGCGCGCGTCGTCTGAGCCGGTCACGCGGACGCAGAGATGGGTGCAGCCGGAAGCGACGAAGCCGGCGAGCCAGCCCGCCACCGCCGCCCTGTCGCCGGCGAAGGCGTATTGCTCGGCGCGGATGCGCTCGGCCGGCAGGTTGTAGTAGCGCGCGAGATAGGAATCGAGCTCCGCCTCGGCCGCTTTCGGGTCTTCGTCGATCGCCACCGTAACATAGGCGGCGCCCGCGACCTCCGCCGGGTCGCGGCCGGCTTCCACGGCATCTTCTTGCAACGCCCGCCAGCTCGCGCCCCATTCGGCGCCGCCGCCCGGCCCGGAAGGAAACCAGCCGTCGAAATTGCGCGCGCAGCGCCGGAGCGCCGCCTTCACCCCGCCGCCGCCCCAGATCTCCGGCCCGCCCGGGGTGAAGGGCTCGGGCGCGAGCGTCGCGCGGTCCAGCTTCCACCGCCCGTCCCAGTCGACCGGCGCGCCCGACCACAGCGCGCGGCACAGGCGGAGCCCCTCCAGCATCCGCCCGATGCGCTTCTCGAAGGGGACCCCCGCGGCCTCGAACTCGGCGCGGATCGCCGGGGTGTCGCGCGCCGTGCCGACGCCGAGCACGAAGCGGCCGCGCGAGATGCGGTCGAGCGTCGCGAGCTGGTGGGCGAGCAGGACCGGGTTTCTGAGCATCGGCAGCAGCACCGCCGTCCCGAGCGCGATCCGCTCGGTCCGCGCGGCGATGGCGGCGAGCAGGGTGATCGGGTCGTGGCGCGGCTTGGCGATCAGCGAATCGCCGATCCACACCGAATCGAGCCCGGCCTCCTCGGCCACGTCGCCGAGCTCCAGGATGCGGTCGGTGTCGTGCACCCCCACCATCACGCGCTCGCGGGTGGGGAGGAGATAGCCGAGCTTCAGCGTCATGACGCGTCCTCGCCGGGAAGTGTGCAACTTGCCGCAACGCGCCGGCGGCGGCAAACGGCGGTGACGCTCAGACGATCCGCTCGCGAAGCCCGGCGAGCTGTTCCATCCGGCGCGCGCCGTCGGCGCCGATGGCACGCACGCAGAGATGGCCGCAGCCGGCCTCGACGAAGCCGGCGAGCCAGCCCGCCACCGCCGCCCGGTCGCCGGCGAAGACGTATTCCTCGGTCCGGATGCGCCCGGCGGGGAGGTTGTAGTAGCGCGCGAGATAGGCTTCGAGCGCGGCTTCGGCCGCTCTCGGGTCGTCGTCGATCGCCACCGTGACATAGGCGGCGCCGACGATCTCCGCCGGGTCGCGGCCGGCCTCCTCGGCCAGCGCGCGCAGCGTCCGCCAGTCCGCGCCCCAGTCGGCGCCGCCCTCGCCGCGGCCCGACGGGAACCAGCCGTCGAAATGCGCGGCACAGCGCCTGAGCGCCGCCTTCACCCCGCCGCCGCCCCAGATCTTCGGCCCGCCGGGCGTGAAGGGCTCGGGCGCGAGCCTCGCCCGCTCCAGCCTCCAGCGCCCGTCCCAGTCCACCGGCGCGCCCGACCACAGCGCGCGGCACAGCCGCAGCCCCTCCAGCATGCGCCCGACGCGCCGCTCGAAGGGCACGCCCAGGGCCGCGAACTCGGCATGGATCGCCGGCACGTCGCGCGCCATGCCGACGCCGAAGACGAAGCGGCCGTGCGAGATGCGGTCGAGCGTCGCAAGCTGGTGGGCGAGCAGCACCGGGTTCCTGAGCATCGGCACCAGCACCGCCGTCCCCAGCGCGATCCGCGTCGTCCGCGCGGCGATGGCGGCGAGCAGGACGATCGGGTCGTGGCGCGGCTTGGCGATCACCGAATCGCCGACCCACACCGAATCGAGCCCGATGTCCTCGGCCAGACCGGCGAGTTCGAGGATGCGGTCGGTGTCGTGCAGCCCCGCCATCGCGCGCTCGCGGGTGGGCAGGAGATAGCCGAGCTTGAGGGTCATGGCGCGCCCGCCGCCTCGGCGTGTTCCCGAAAGGCGTCCCTGTTCGCCGTGGCCACCGCGGCGCCGAACCCGTCGACATGGGTCATGCCCCGCTCCCTGCGGCGCGGCGATGCGCCGCTTCCTCCACCAGACGGTGAATCCGCGCCGGCGTCAGCGGCACCTCGCGCACCTCCACGCCGAGCGGGGCAAGCGCGTCGGCGACCGCGTTGGCGACCGCGGCGAGCGCGCCGATGGTGCCGCCCTCGCCGAGCCCGCGGAACCCGCCCAGCGTCTCCGGCGGCTCGGCTTCGAGATGGGTGACCGCCATCTCCGGCACGTCGCAGGAGCCCGGAACCACGTAGTCGGCGAGGGTGGCGGTCAGGAGCTGGCCGCCCGGATCGTAGACCATCTCCTCCATCAGCGCCGCGCCGATCCCCTGCGCGATCCCGCCATGCGCCTGGCCGTCGGCGATCATCGGGTTGATCACCCGGCCGCAATCCTCCGCCGCGACGTAGCGCGTCACCGTGACGCCGAAGGTCTCGCGGTCGACCTCCACCGCGGCGATATGGGTGGCCGAGGTCGCCGTCGCGGTAAACGGGTCGTAGACCCCGGTCGCTTCGAGATTGCCGATCTCGTCGCGGATCGGCTTCGGCACCCTTCCCATGTCGGAATAGACCGCGCGGGCGAGCTCGGCCAGGCTCATCGACCGGTCGGTGCCGGCGACCCGGATTTCGCCGGCGATCTCGATGTCGACCTCGGCGGCTTCCAGCAGATGCGCGGCGCAGCGCACGATCTTCTCCCGCACGCCGCGCGCGGCGAGGATCGCGGCCCCGCCGCCGAGCACCGCGCCGCGGCTCGCATAGGTGCCCGTCATGTGGCCGAGCGCGGCGGAGTCGCCGATCCTGACCTCGATGTCGTCGAGACCGACGCCGAGCTCGTCGGCCACCACCTGGCTCAGCGCGGTCTCAATCCCCTGGCCCTGCGAGGGGACGCCGAAGGTAGCGGTCACCGCGCCGGTCGCGTCGACCGCCACCGCGGCGCTCTCGGTGCCGGTGTTGACCGGCATGCCGGGCGCGGCGGAGATGCGCGAGCCGAGCCCGGTGAGCTCGGCGTAGGAGGCGATTCCGACGCCGACCAGCCTTCCCGCCGCCCTGGCTTCCGCCTGCGCCGCGCGCAAGGCCTGGTAGCCGATCTCGCGGCAGGCGGTCTCCAGGCAGTCGAGGAAGGCGGAGCGGTCCCAGACGATGCCGGACGCGGTGCGGTAGGGGAACTCGTCCTCGGCGACCATGTTGCGGCGGCGGATCTCGACCGGGTCGAGGACGAGCGCGCGCGCCGCCATGTCCATCATGCGCTCCATGACGAAGGTCGAGATCGGCCGCCCGACGCCGCGATAGGGGCCGCCCGCCGGCTTCGGCGTCGCCACCGCCCGGGCCCGCGCCCGGTAGTTGCCCACCCGGTAGGGCCCGGGCAGGAAGCTCACCACCTGGACCGGCTCGATGCAGGCGGTCCAGGGATAGACCGAGTAGGAGCCCGTGTCGCACAGCGCATCGCCTCCAGCGCGACGATCCTTCCGTCTCCGTCGATGCCCAGCGCGGTCTCCAGGATCTCGTCGAAGGCCTGGGTGGTGGCGCGCAGGTCCTCGCGGCGGTCGCCGAACCACTTGACCGGACGGCCGAGGCGAAGCGCGATCGCGGCGAGGCACACGTCCTCGGCGTAGACCGCGGTCTTGGCGCCGAACCCGCCGCCCACGTCCGGCGTCGACACCCGGATGCGGCTGCCCGGCAGCGACAGGATCTCGGCCAGCGCGTCGCGCAGGATGCCCGGCACCTGGGTGGTGGCGCACAGATCGAGCACGCGGGTCCGCCGGTCGTAGCTGGCGACCGCGCCCCTTGGCTCCAGCGCCATCGGGGTCTTGCGATGCACCCGGAACCTTCCGCCCACGCGGACCGCCGCGCCGGCCATCGCGCCGTCCACCTCGCCGCGCCCGAAGGAACGGGCGGCGATCACGTTGCCGCCCGCCTCCTCGTGGATCGCCGGCGCCGCCGGCTCGGCCCCGCGTTCCGGATCGCCAATGCCCTCCAGCGGGTCGATGTCGAGCGCGATGGCGTCGGCCGCGTCCTCGGCCAGGTAGCGGCTTTCGGCGACCACCGCGGCGACCGGCTCGCCGGCGTAGCGCACGATGTCGGGGACCAGCGGGTAGAGCGGGGTGGGGTAGTAGTCCCGCATCCGCGAGGTCGCGCGGATCGGCCGCGCGATACCGGCGAGATCGTCCGCCGTAAGGACGGCGATCACACCTTGCATGGCCCGCGCCGCCGCCGCGTCGATCCCGTTCAGCCGGCCATGCGCCACGTCGGAGCGCCGGAAGGCGACATGGGCCAGCCCGTGGAGTCGGCGGTCGTCGACGAAGTCGCCAAGCCCGCGCAAGAGCCGCCGGTCCTCGCGCCGCGTGACGCGCGCGCCCACCAGGCGCGGGGTCGTGGCGGTCCCGCTCACGGCGCGGTCCCGCCGGGGCACGCGGAAGCGCCACTCGATACGCCGTCACAATCGGCGCGGGCCGACCATGACGGCGAGGAGGCGAGCGGGGCTCCGGCCGCGGCCATGCCGGACTTGTTCCGGGGGCCAGCCACGCCGATGGGGATGGCGGCGTGCGGGACTTGCTTCAACGGCCCTGCTTTCGTCATGGCCGGACTTGTTCCGGCCATCCATGCAGCCTCTCCGTCCGCGAGGCGGCGGGCAGGGAGAGGCGGCGGTGCCAGTGGGTGCCCGGAATACGTCCAGGCATGACGGCTCTGGGGGAAAGGCCGGGGCCGGGGAAACGGCAGGCGATCTCGCAAGAGACGGCACTAGCGCAGCAGCGCGCGGAAGCGCGACGAGGAGGGGATCTCGCCGGCGCCGGTATAGGCTTCGTGGTTGGCCGGGATATGGTCGGCGTCGTAGAGGTAGTTCACCATCAGCCCGGCCGACTGGGCGAGGCCCTTGGAGGAGGTGTCGGCGAGCCAGTTGACGCGCTCCATACGGGCGCCGTTCGACAGGTGGAAATGGGCGACCGGGTCGAGCGCGCGGCCCGACTTGCGCTTCTCGCGCGCGAGGTAGCGCGCGCAGAGCCGGGCCAGGGGGGCGGCGAGGGCCTTGGCGAGCGCCGCTTCGGCGTGCCAGTCCGCACGCGCCAGCAGGGCAGCGAGGCGTTCGGCGTCGCTCCCGCCGTTGCCGTGCAAGGCGGCCAGCGCGCGCCGTTCGCCGCGGGTCAGCAGCTCGTCCGGCGCCTCGGCCAAATAGCGGTCCAGCCAGGCCCGGAAACCCGGGACCGGCGACAGCGTGGCGAAGGTCTCCAGCCGCTTCATCTCGGCGGCGAGCTGATCGACCACGCGCTTGATCAGGAAGCCGCCGAAGCCGATCCCGTCGAGCCCGCGCTGGCAGTTCGAGATCGAGTAGAAGATCGCCGTGTCGGCGTCGTCCGGCACGTCCCGCGCCCCGCGCGGCGCGAGCAGGGTCTGGATGTTGTCGGCGATGCCGGCGGTCAGCGCGACCTCGACGAAGATCAGCGGCTCGTCCGGCATGCGCGGGTGGAAATAGGCATAGCAGCGCCGGTCGACGCCGAGCCGGGACTTCATCTCTTCCCAGTCGGAGATCTCGTGCACCGCCTCGTATTCGATCAGCTTCTCGATGATCGCCGCCGGGGTGTCCCAGGTGATCTGGCGGAGCTCAAGGAAACCCACGTCGAACCAGCTCGCCAGCAACGATTTCAAATCCGCTTCGAGATCGGCGAACACCTCGTCCCCGGCCGCGAGCCCGAGCAGGGTGGCGCGCATTTCGACCAGGAACTTCACGCCGTCGGGCAGCGCGTTGAACTGGGTCAGCAGCCGGAGCCTCGGCGGCTCCAGCGCGGCGCGGAGCTGGCGCTCGCGGCGCTTGCGCCCGCCCCAGTCGTCGAGCTCGTCGAGCCCGACCGCGGCGGCGGCGATGGCCTGGCGGTCGGTGTCGAACTCGGTGCCGAGGATGCGGAGGAAGCGCGCGCGCCCCTCCGCGGTGAGCGACATGTAGGCGCGGCCGAGCGCGGCGGCGCGGGCCCGCGCCGAGACCTCGCCGCCGCGGCCTTCGAGGCAGGCACGCATCTGCTGGCGCACCCGGTCGGCGTCGCGCCCGGCGAGATCGGGGCCGAGCGGCGCCGAATCGTCGGACGTGCCCCCGGTGATGTCCCGCCACTGGCCGAGGACCCGCTGGAAGGTCCGCTGCAGCAGGTTTTCGTTTCCGTTCACCGCGCCATTCCCTCGTCGCGCAGCCGCGCTGCGGCGCGCAACAGATACCCGTCCCTGCCCGGCGCCGCCACAAGCTGGACGCCGAGCGGGAACGGCTCGCCCGGCACCGGGACCGAGAGCGCCGGGTAGCCGAGGAAGGAGAACGGCGCGGTGTAGCGCCCGAGCGTGCCGCGCACCGGCACCGTCTCGCCGTCGATCTCGATCTGCGACTGTCCGATCCGGGTCGGCGGGAACGGCGTCGTCGGGGTCGCCAATATGTCGATCTCGTCGAAAATCGCCCGCATGGTCTCGCCGTAGCGCCGGCGGAATTGCTGCGCCCGCGCCACCCAGACATGCGGAATCGCCGCCGCCGCGATCCAGCGCGCGCGGGTGAAGCGGTCGAACTCGCCGATCCGGTCCCCGATCTCCTCGAAATGGAGCGTCGCCGCCTCCGCCGAGGTGATCAGCAGCGACGCCGCGACCGCCCGGTCGCTGTCGGCGATCTCGACGCTCCGTTCCGCGTCCAGGCAGTGGGCGGCGCGGCGGACCGCGGCGAAGACCTCCGGCACCCCGCCGCTCGCGAAATGGCCGTCCGCGACGGCGATGCGGAGGCCGTCGAGCGGGGCGCCGAGCTGCGGCGCGAGCGGCTCGGTCCGTTCCGTGCCCGCCGCCGGGTCGCGCGAATCGGGCCCCTGGATCGCATCGAGCGCCGCGGCGGCGTCTTCCGGCGATTCCGCGAGCACGCCGACATGGTCGAAGCTCCAGGCTAGCGGGGCCGTGCCGGCGCGCGAGACCCGTCCGAAGGTGGGCTTGAAGCCCCAGACCCCGCAAAGCGCCGCCGGCACCCGCACCGAGCCGTTGGTGTCCGAGCCGAGCGCGAACGGCACCATGCCGGCCGCGACCGCGGCGGCCGAGCCGCCCGACGAGCCGCCGGCGATGAAACCGGGGTCGCGCGGGTTCCCGACCGCGCCGTAATGCGCGTTCTCGCCGGTAAAGCCGTAGGCGAACTCGTCCATGTGGGTGGTGCCCACGAGGATCGCCCCGGCCTCCTTCAGCCGGGCGACCGCCGTCGCGTCCTCCGCGGCCGGCGGAGCGTCGGCGCGGACCTTCGAGCCCGCGCGGGTCGGCCGCCCGGCGATGTCGAACAGCTCCTTGGCCGCGAACACGCGACCGGCGAGCGGGCCGTCCCGCCCCGGCCGGCGGGCGGCGGCGATCGCCTCCTCGCCGAGGATTTCGGCGAAGGCGTTGATCCGCGGATTCTCCCGCCCGATCCGTTCCAGCGCCCGGGCGACGGCGCTCTCGGCCGCGCCCGTCAAGGCCGGTAGACCGCCGGCGGGTCGGGGGATTCGGGCGGCTCGAACCCGTCGATGCGCTCGTACAGCGCCATGAACTGGGCGAAGTTCGCGGCGACGCCAGGGCGCAGCGCGGGGTCGATCGCGATCCCCAGCACCGCGGCCGCCCGGTCGACGAAGGCTTCGGCGTCCTTCTCCATGGCTTGCCTTTCCGGTGATTGCAGGCAACCTACACGAGCCCCGTTCGGCATGACAACGCACCGCGACCTCCTGCGTCAGTTCCCCGCTCCGCCGAGCTCCGCACGACCCCGCCCGCGTTTCGGTATTGATTTGGTATGGATTCGGCGCCATTTAAGGTCATGGAATTCGAGTTCGATCCGGAGAAGAGCGCGACGAATAAGGACAAGCACGGAATCGACTTCGATGACGCGCAGCCCCTTTGGGACGATCCGTGGCTGCTCGAAGTGCCGGCGCGCACGGTGGACGAGCCCCGCTTCATCGTCATCGGAAGGATCGGGAGCCGGCACTGGTCGGCGATTTGCACCCGCCGCGGCGAACGCATTCGGATCATCTCGGTCCGCCGCGCCCGCAAGGAGGAGGTTGAGCGCTATGAAGGGACATGAGTTGGACCGGGCCTTCGACGGCGGGGAAGACGTGAGCCGGCACGTCGACTGGTCGCGGGCGCGGCGGGTCAACCTTGAGGCCAGGCGCGTCAACGTGGATTTCCCGGCCTGGGTTGTCGCCGCCCTGGACCGGCAGGCCAGAATTCACGGCGTCCCGCGGCAATCGCTCATCAAGCTCTGGATCGCCGAACGGCTGAAGCAGATGGACTGACGGGCGGCACGATTGCCCGGTTCGGCGGTTTCTTGCAGACTCGCGCCGACCGTCGGAGGACGCCATGCCGGTACCGCAATCGGTCGCGACCAGCCGACTGCCGCTCGATCCCGCACGCCGCGATGCCGTGGAGCGCGCCGCCGCCGCGCTGGATGCGCGCTGGATGCAGGATCTGCTGGTGCGGCTGGTCGAGACCCCGAGCCCGTTCGGCGAGGAGCGCGCGATCGCCGAGCTGCTGGCGGGCGAGATGGACGGGATCGGGCTGGAGGCGGAGGTGCAGGCGCTCGATGCGCGCTCGGCCAACGCGATCGGCCGCCGCCGCGGCGCGCAAGACGGGCCCGAGCTGCTCCTGTTCGCGCCGCTCGACAGCCCGTTCACCGGCCGGGCGGAGGACGAAACCCCCTGGGTCGGCGACACCCTGCCCGACCACATGGTCGCGCGCGCGATCATGGGCGACGGCATTGTGACCGGGCTCGGCGCCGACAACCCGAAGGCCCATATTGTATCCATTATCGGCGCGATCAGGGCCGTTCTTGCGGCTGGAATCGAGCTGTCAGGCGAGATCGTGGCCGCGTTCGGCGCGGGCGGCGCGCCGGCCAATCCGCGCCCCGGCGACGACCGGCCCGTGGTCGGGCACGGGCGCGGCTGCCGGCACATGCTGGCGCACGGCCTCGACCCCGATTTCGCCGTCGTCGCCAAGCCGGGCTACGCGGTCGCCTGGGAGGAGGTCGGGCTCTGCTGGTTCCGCATCCGGGTGCGCGGCGTGCAGACCTATGTCGGGCGCAAGCACGTGCTGGCCTATCGCAACCCGATCGCCGATGCGGCGAAGATCGTCGCCGGGCTCGAAGCCTGGTTCGACGACTACGCGAGGCGCCACACCGACGGGCTGGTCGCGCCGCAGGGCGCGGTGGGCGCGATCCAGGGCGGCTGGACCTACAAGCCGTCGATGGTGCCGGCCGCCTGCGACCTCTATGTCGACATGCGGATCGGCCCGCGCACGACGCCCGGCGAGGCGAGGCGGGAGCTCGAAGCGGCGCTCGCCGGCATCGCCGCCCGGCATGACGGGCTGGAGGCCGAATGCGAGGCGATCCTCGCCATTCCCGGCGCGGGCACCGATCCGCGAAGCTGGATCATCCAGTCGGCGATCCGCGGCTACGAGGACACCGAGGCAGAGCCCCACGCGCCGTTCCTCGAGACCAGCGGCCAGACCGAGGCGGTGATATTGCGCGCCGCCGGGATACCCACCGCGCGGTTCGGCCTGCCCGCCGCGATGACCGCCGCCGCCGGCCGGCCGCGTCATTCGATGGGGCGGGTCGAGATCGCGGGAATGCTGCGCTATGCGCGCTGCCTGGTCTATGCCATCGTCGACACCTGCACGCGGTCGAGGGCGGAGGTCGGGCTGTGAGCGCCGCCATGGAGGGCAACGGGCGCTGGGTGCGCTACGCGGCGGCGGCCGAAGGGCTGCCGGAATACTGGCACCCGGCGATGCCGTCGTCGAAGCTCGGGAACCGGCCGAAGGCGTGGCGGCTGCTCGGGCGCGACCTCGTCCTGCTGCGCCACGCCGGCAGGGCCTACGCGCTTGAGGACCGCTGCCCGCACCGCCACATCCCGTTGTCCAGGGGGCGCTGCGAGTTCCCCGGCACGATCACCTGCGTCTATCACGGCTGGACCTTCGACCTGGCGGACGGGCGGCTGGTCGCCGCGCTCACCGACGGGCCCGACTCGCCGGTGCGCGGCAAGGCCCGGGTGCGGCGCTACCCCGTCGAGGAGCGCTGCGGCATGGTGTGGGTGTGGATGGGGGAGGGGTCGCCGGTGCCGGTCGAGGACGACATCCCCGACGAGCTGTTGCGCCCGGACGCCCGAATCTACGCGCTCTACCGCCAGGCCCGGGGCGACTGGCGCCACGCCGCCGAGAACGGCTTCGACGAGGCGCATGGCAAGATGCTGCACCGCAGCTCCTGGTGGGTGGCGTTCCGCCGCATGGCGGGGTGGAACGAGACCGAGATCGTGCGCGGCGAGAACGACCGCTGGCTCAGCCGCTACCAGCATTCGGTGCACGAGGACGACGACTACCCCGGGCTCGGCCGCTGGCCGCGCTTCAATTTCTGGCAGCGCCGGCGCAAGACCGTGGCGCAGGGCTCGAACGAGCACGCGGTGTCGATCCGCCTGCCGGCCAATCTCCGGGTGCGCCAGCCCGGCCGGTCCAACTGGACCCACTACGAGTGGTACACGCCGATCGAGCGCGGCCGCTATCACTATCTCGTGTTCGCGGTGGCCTGGGCGAAGGGCTGGCGCCGGGCGCTCTGGTGGCTGCGCTACTGGAGCTACATCCTCTGGGTCCACCACTACGACTTCAACAACCAGGACCTGTCGGTGGTGCCGCATATGGGCGACAGCCACCCCGCGGCGTCCTTCCGCCCCGACGTCTCGATCGAGGCCTGGCGCAGGATGGTGGAGGAGGAGGCGCGAACCCCGGTCGCGGGAGGCAGCGCGGCCGCCGAATAGGCGGACACCCGACCACCGGCGTTCACGTCCCGGTCCACGGGTCGATTGCCGCGACGCCCGTGGTTTCGAAGTCGGACAGGTTGCCGGTGACGACCGTCATCCCGTGCACCAGGGCGGTGGCGGCGATCAGCGCATCGCGCTCCGACCGTGGATCGGGCACGTGCAGCCGGGCGCATTGGAGGGCCACGGCGGCATCGACAGGCAGCGTGCGTTGCAGAAACTCGGGCAGGACGTGGCGGTCCATCCAGCGCCGCAGCCGCTCCCCCTGCGCCGTGTCGCGCCGTTCGACGCGCAAGATACCGATTTCGAGCTCCATCAGCGTCAGCGCGGAAATGTAGTAGCTCTCGGCATCCTGCCCGGATATCCACGCGGCGACGCGGGTATCCGCCTTTCCGTCGCCGAGCTTTCGCAACTCCGAGACGACGTTCGTGTCGAGCAGGAACATCAGGAGAGATCGGCCCGGGGACTCTGGATGCGAAGGCGCGCCGGCTCGAAATCGATATCGGCCAGCCCCGCCATGGAGAGCGACTCGGCGAGGTTGCGGCTCTTTCCCGCCAGCCGCCGGTAGTCTTCGATGCTGAGCAGCACATGCGCGGGCCTGCCCCGGTCGGTGATGATCACCGGTCCCGATTTCGCCGCCCGCTTCGCCCGCGCGAGATCCTGGTTGAGTTCGCGGCTGGTGAACGTCGTGACGGTCATGGCAAGTCCGGGCGATTCATGTAGTCACGATACTACAATCAGGCGCGGCGCGGTAGGAAACCGGAGCACATGCACCGCCGCCGCGCCGACAACGGGTTTGACAATTGCGGCCCGACGGTGGAACTTGCCGGTTCACCAAAAATCGTTGACCAGACAGGGGGACGAAATGAGGTTTCGAATTGCGCTGATCGCGCCGGCGCTGGCGCTGGCGGCGACGCCGGCCCTGGTCCAGGGCGCGGAGATCAGGATCGGCTACATCAACACCTTCTCGGGCGGCGCCGCGGTCTACGGCAAGCACCAGAAGGACGGTCTCGAACTCGCCCTCGACCACCTCGGCTGGAAGATGGGCGGTCTCGACGTGAAGATGATCTACGGCGACGACCAGCGGAAGCCCGACGTGGGCCGCCAGCAGGCCGACAAGCTGCTCAAGAAGGACAAGGTGCATGTCGTCGCCGGCATCACCTGGTCGAACGTGCTGGCCGCGGTTCAGAAGCGGGTGATCCGGGCGAAGAAGATCCTGATCTCGACCAATGCCGGCTGGTCGGCGATGGCCGGCAAGAACTGCAGCCCGTATTTCTTCACCACCTCGTGGAACAACGACCAGACGCCCGAGGCGATGGGCGAGCTGATGAACCAGGAGAAGCTCGACAACGTGTTCCTGATCTCGGCCAACTACCAGGCCGGCAAGGACATGCTGACCGGGTTCGAGCGGACCTACAAGGGCAAGGTCGCCAAGCGCATCCTCTACCGCCTCGGCCAGCGCGACTACCAGGCCGAGATCTCGCAGATCCGCGCCGCCAAGCCGGCGGCGCTGTTCGGCTTCGTGCCCGGGCCCATGGGGATCGCCTTCGTCAAGCAGTACCGGGCGGCCGGGCTGCACGAGAAGATCCCGTTCTACTCGGTGTTCACGGTCGATTACCTCACGCTCGGCGGCCACGGCAAGGCGGCGATCGGCACCTATCACACGTCATACTGGAACAACAATTCCGACGATCCGGTGAACAAGCGGTTCATCGCCGACTTCAAGAAGAAATACGGCTATCACCCGTCGATGTTCTCCGCCCAGGCCTATGACATGCCGATGCTGGTCGACAGCGGTGTCAGGGGCGCCAAGGGGAATCCCGACGACGTGCGGGCCATGGTCGCCGAAATGGAGAAGGCGGACTTCCCGTCGACGCGCGGGAAATTCGCCTACAACACCAACCATATTCCGATCCAGAACTTCTACCGGCGCGAGGTTCGCGCGGATGCCGACGGCAATCCGGTGATCGTGACCACCGGCGTGGTCAAGGAGAACCACAAGGATTCCTACTACAAGCAGTGCAAGTTCAAGTGGTAGGCACCGGGATCGCGGGCGGGGCCTGACCCCGCCCGTTCCCCCGCGCACTCGGACACGCTCTCCTATCCGGCCGATCCAGCTTTTCGCATGACTTGGCTCCTGCTCATCGAGCAGACGTTGAACGGCGCTCAGTTCGGCGTCTTCCTGTTCCTGGTATCCGCCGGGCTGACGCTGGTGCTCGGCATCATGAACGTCGTCAACCTGGCGCACGGCTCGCTGTTCATGCTGGGCGCCTACTACGCGGCGACCTTTTTCGGCCTGACCGGCAGCTTCCTGCTGGCGCTGGTCATCATGGTGCCGCTGGCGCTGATCAGCGGCATCGTCATCGAGGTGGTGGCGCTCCGGACCATGTACGACCGCGACCACATGGACCAGGTGCTGGCGACCTTCGGGCTGATCCTGTTCTTCAACGAGTCGGTCCGCCTGGTGTGGGGGCCCGAGAGCCAGCCGATGCCGGTGCCGGGCTTCCTCGACGGCAGCGTCGAAATCTTGCCGGAGACGCCCTATCCGGTGTTCCGGATCGTGATAATCCTGGTCGGGCTGGCGATCGGCGCCGCGCTCTACTTCCTGATCTCCCGGACCAAGATGGGCATGCTGATCCGCGCCGGCGCGAGCAACCGGGCGATGGTGGGCGCGCTCGGCGTCAATATCCGCCTGCTCTACACGCTCGTCTTCGGCCTCGGCGCGATCCTCGCCGGGATCGCCGGAATGATGGCCGGGCCGATCCAGTCGGTCGAGCCCGGCATGGGCGAGGACATGCTGATCCTCGCCTTCGTGGTGATCGTGATCGGCGGCATCGGCTCGATCCGGGGCGCCGTCATCGCCTCGGTGCTGATCGGCATCGTCGAGGTGGTGGGGCGCTCCATCCTGCCGTTTGCGATGTCCAACTTCATGGGCGAGGACGCCGCCCAGACCGCGGGCCCCGCGGTCGCCTCGATGCTGATCTACGTGCTGATGGCCGCCGTGCTGTTCTTCAAGCCGGCCGGGCTGTTCCCGGCGCAATCGGGATGAGCCGATGATCGACCGCATCAAGCTCGCCTTCCTGATCGCCGGCATCGTCGTCTGCGCCCTGGTGCCGCCCGTCGCCGGCGCGACCGGGGACGATTTCTATGTCTCGCTGTTCGCCCGCATCATGATCTTTGCCATCGCAGCGGTGAGCCTCGACCTGATCCTCGGCTTCGGCGGGATGATCAGCTTCGGCCACGCCGCCTATCTCGGGCTCGGCGCCTACGCGGTCGGCATCTTCTCGTATTACGGCATCAATAACGGCTTCCTCCAGTTCTTCGTCGCCATCGTGGGCTCCGCCCTGGTCGCGCTGGTCATCGGGGCGATCTGCCTGAGGACGCGCGGGATCTATTTCATCATGATCACGCTCGCGCTTACCCAGATGCTGTACTTCCTCGGCATCAGCCTGGAGGAGTATGGCGGCGACGACGGGCTGAACACCGACCGCAGCGAGTTCTTCGCCTGGTTCGACCTCTACGAGGAGGTCAATCTCTACTACCTGATCCTCGGCTTCCTGATCCTCTGCGTGTTCGTCATGCACCGGGTGATCAACTCGCGCTTCGGCATGGTGGTGCGCGGCTGCCACGCCAACGAGGACCGGATGCAGGCGATCGGCTTCCCGACCTTCCGCTACAAGCTCGCCGCCTTCGTGATCTCGGGCACGATGTGCGGCATCGCCGGCGCCCTGCTCGCCAACCTCACCGAGTTCGTGACGCCCGAGTTCATGCACTGGTTCCGCTCGGGCGAGATCATGATCATGGTGCTGGTGGGCGGCATGGGCTCGCTGTTCGGCCCCGCCTTCGGGGCGGCGGCCTATCTCCTGTTCGAGGAATGGGTGCCCGATCTGATGGAGGCCGTGGCCACCGGCACCGGCCAGAACTGGCACTTCATCTTCGGCCCGCTGCTGGTGATCCTGGTGCTGTTCGCCAAGCAGGGGCTGTGGGGGCTGATCCCCGACCGCAGCCGGCGCGATGGCTGATCCCATCCTCAGGGTCGAGGGGCTCAACAAGAGCTTCGGCGGCGTCGTCGCCACGCACAATCTCGACTTCGAGGTCGAGCCGGGCGAGATCCACGCGGTGATCGGCCCCAACGGCGCCGGCAAGACGACCCTCGTCGCCCAGCTCTCCGGCATGCTCAAGCCGGATAGCGGGCGTATCGTGTTCGACGGCAACGACGTGACCGAGCTGTCGGCGCCGGCGCGCTCGCATGCCGGGCTCGCCCGGTCGTTCCAGATCACCAGCGTGTTCCGCAGCTTCACCGCGCTGCAGAACGTGGCGCTGTCGATCCAGGCGCATTCCGGGCACAGCTTCCGCATGTGGAAGCCGGCCGCCACCGATGCGGCGCTCAACGACCCGGCGCGGGACATCCTGGAACAGGTCGGGCTCGGCGCGCGCGCCGACATCCTCGCCGCCAACCTCGCCCATGGCGAGCAGCGCCAGCTCGAGATCGCCATGGCGCTCGCCACCCGCCCCAAGCTGCTGCTGCTCGACGAGCCGACGGCCGGCATGGGGCCGGAGGACACCCAGCGCATCACCGAATTCCTCGCCGGGCTCAAGGGCACCTATTCGATGCTGCTGATCGAGCACGACATGGATACCGTGTTCGCCCTCGCCGACCGCATCACCGTGCTGGTCTACGGCCGGGCGATCGCCACCGGCACGCCGCAGGCGATCCGCGCCAATGACGAGGTCAGGGCCGCCTATCTCGGCGAGGAGGAGGCGGAAATTGCTTGAGGTCAGGGATCTCGAGACCGCCTATGGCACGAGCCAGGTCCTGTTCGGGATGAGCTTCGACGTCGGCGCCGGCGAGGTGGTGAGCCTGATGGGCCGCAACGGCATGGGCAAGACCACCACCATCCGTTCGCTCATGGGGCTGGTGCCGACGAGGGCGGGCTCGATCGTCTTCGAGGGCGCCGAGGTCCGTGGCGCGGCGTCCTACAGGATCGGCCAGCTCGGGCTCGGGCTGGTGCCGGAGGGGCGCCAGGTGTTCCCCAATCTCACGGTGCGCGAGAACCTGGTGGCAACCGCCGCCAACCGGGCCGAGAACGCCGCGCCGTGGACGCTGGAGCGCGTGTTCGACCTGTTCCCCGGGCTCGCCCAGCGGGCGTCCAACATGGGGGCGCAGCTGTCGGGCGGCGAGCAGCAGATGCTGGCCATCGGCCGGGCGCTGATGACCAACCCGAAGCTCTTGATCCTCGACGAGGCGACCGAGGGGCTGGCGCCGCTGATCCGCGCCGAGATCTGGAAATGCCTCGCCAACCTCAAGGCCGACGGCCAGTCGATCCTGGTGATCGACAAGAGCGTGGACGCGCTGACCCGCATCGGCGACCGCCACTACATCGTCGAGCGCGGCCGCGTCGTGTGGCAGGGCGATTCGCAGCGGCTCCGCGCCGACGAGGAGGCCCAGCACACCTATCTCGGGGTGTGAGCCCTCAGGCCGCGCGGCAGTTCGGGCAGAGCCCGCTGATCTCCACCGTATGGTCGCGGCAGACGAAGCCCTCGGCCGCCGCGCCGCGCTCGATCGCGCGCTCGATGTCGGGGTCGTTGAGCTCGGCCGCCGTGCCGCAGGCGGTGCACAGCAGGAACTGCCCGGCACCCCGATGGCCGGGGCGGGAGCAGCCGACGAAGGCGTTCAGCGACGACAGCCGGTGCACCAGCCCCTGGGTGAGCAGGAACTCCAGCGCGCGATAGACCGTGGGCGGGGCGGGAGAATGCCCCTCGCCGGAAAGCACTTCCAGAATGGCGTAGGCGCCGAGCGGACGGTGGCCCTGCCAGATGATTTCCAGCACCCGCCGGCGCACCGGCGTGAGCCGCACCCCGCGCTCGCTGCACACCGCGATCGCATCCTCCAGCGCGGTCGCCACGCAATCGCCGTGGTCGTGCTGGTCGGGAAGGAACCCGCCATTCCGCTCGTGCAGGCTGTTCATGACACTCGGTCTCCGGTGTCGACCGGTCCGGCGGCGCGCCCGGGCGGCTAGCCTACACCACCGCGCTGCCCCGGGCGAGCCGGCTGGCGCTCCGATGCGTCCGCCCGCCCGGGTTGCGGTTGCCGACTGGTTCGTATTGTTATAATATATCTGTAAGGTTATCATATTGCTATTCGACACGCTGGCGCTGCTGCGCACGGGCAGGCCCGCAACGGGAAATTTGGCTTGGAGGAGAGTGCAATGCGCAACAGCATCCGGATCGCCCGCCTTGCCGCGGTCGCGCTGCCAGCCCTGTTGATCGCCACCCAGAGCGGCGCGCAATCGCCGCCGAGCGCCGAGGCGCTGGCGACAGAGATCGAGACTCTCAAGCGGGACTACGAAGCGCGCCTCGATGCCCTCGAGTCGCAGCTCTCGGCACTCAAGGCGCGGTCCGAGAGCGCCGAAGCAAGGCCCGCCGCGCCCGCCGCGTCCGCCAAGCCGCCGCCCGACCGCGCGTTCAACCCGGCGATCGGCGTCGTCTTCGACGGCCGGTATGCGAGCTTCTCGGCCGAGGAGTCGGCGATTCCGGGGTATCCGACCGGCCACGAGTCGGAGCGCGCTCCGGAAGGCCTCTCGCTCGGCCACAGCGAGGTGACGCTTTCCGGCAATATCGACGACAAGTTTCGCGGCGGCCTCACGCTCGGTCTCGGCGCCCACCCGGGCGAGCCGACGGAGGTCGAGCTCGAGGAGGCCTATGTCCAGACCCTGCCGGGCGCCGGGCTGCTGGAAGGCATGCGGGTCAAGGCGGGACGGGCGCTCTGGACCTTCGGCTATCTCAACGAGCAGCACGCCCATGGCGACGATTTCGCGGACCGGCCGCTGCCCTACCGGGCGTTTCTCGACAACGCGTTCAACGATGACGGCGTCGAGGTCTCCCTTGTCCTGCCCGCCGAGGTCTACGCCGAATTCGGCGGCGGCCTGTTCCGCGGCGACGACAGGCCGCTATTCGGCGGCTCGGACAACGGACTCAGGGCGCGGTCGCTCTACGCGCGGGTCGGCTGGGATATGGGGCGCGACGCGGCGGTGCGCGTCGGCGCGTATCTGCTCGACGGCAAGTCGCGGAACCGGGCCGGTGGAGGTCACGGCCATGCCCACGAAGACGAGGACGCGCACGAGGACGAACACGCCCACGAGGACGAGGACGCCCACGAGGACGAGCACGCCCACGAGGACGAGCACGGGGACGAGGACGAGCACGCCCACGAGGACGCGCACGAGGACGAGGACGAGCACGCGCATGAAGACGAGCACGCGGACGAGGACGAACACGCCCACCATGACCATGCCGAGTTCTTCACCGATGGCATGTTCACCGGCACTTCGCGGCTCTACGGCATCGACGTCCGCTTCACGCTGGCCCCGACCGGCAACGCGCGGGAGAGCGAGGTGATCCTCCAGGGCGAGTATTTCTGGCGCCGGGAAGACGGAACCTATGCGTTGGAGGACGAGAGCGAAGACTTCGACTCCATCGCGCAAGGCTGGTACGTCCAGGGGGTCTACAAGCCCGCGCCGAGCTGGCGGATCGGCGCCCGCTATGCCAGGCTGTCCCCGCCCGGCGGCTCCGATCTCGACCACGATTCCCAAGCCTTCGGTGCGATGGTCGACTGGACCAACAGCGAGTTCGGACGGATCCGGCTGCAATACAATCACGAAGATCTCAACGGCCGGGAGCAGGACAACCAGATCATCCTGCAATACGTGATGAGCCTCGGCGCCCACGCCGCGCATAGTTTCTGAGCCATGGCCGCGATACCGAAGCGGCTGGCGCCGGTCCTGGTCGCCGGCCTCGCGGCGCTCGCACCCTCCGGGGCGGCGGCCGATGTCCGGGTGTTCGCCTGCGAGCCGGAATGGGCGGCGCTGGCAGGCGAGATCGGCGGCGACAGCGTGACGGTCTACTCGGCAACCCACGGACGCCAGGATGCCCATTTCATCCGCGCGCGGCCCAGCCTGATCGCGCAGGTGCGACGCGCCGACATCGTGTTCTGCTCTGGCGCGGAGCTCGAAATCGGCTGGCTTCCGGTACTGATGGAGCGCGGCGCCCGGCTCGGGGTGCAGCCCGGGCAGCCCGGACATCTCATGGCGGCCGACCACGTCGAAGTCATGGAACGGCCCGAGAGGATCGATCGCAGCCTCGGCGACATCCATCCGAGCGGCAACCCGCATGTCCACCTCGACCCGGGCAATATCGCTCGCCTCGCGGTCGAGCTGGCCGGACGGCTGGTGCGCGTCGATCCGGCCAACGAGGCAGCGTATCGGTCCCGGCTGGCGGATTTCCAGGCGCGATGGGGCGCGGCGGCGAAGCGCTGGCGCGCACGCGCCGAAGGGCTTCGCGGCATGAAGGTCGTCGTCCACCATGCCGCATGGGTCTATCTGATCCGCTGGACCGGTCTGGATCGGGTCGCCAGGCTGGAGCGGATCTCCGGGGTCCCGCCGACGGCATCCCATTTGGGGAGTCTCGTCAAGAGGGTGCGGACGACCGGTGCCGCCGCCATTCTGCTCGCGCCGCACGATCCGGGCGACGCGGCGGACTGGTTGTCGCAACGGACCGGCGTGCCCGTCGTCGAGCTTCCCTTCACCGTCGGCGGTCAGGACGAGGCACGCGATCTCTTCGCCCTGTTCGACGTGACGCTCGCGCTGCTGGAGCAAGCCCGCGATCGATCCTGACCTGCTCCTGATCGTCGCCCCGGCCTTCGTGGTCGGGCTGGTCGTCTCGGCGGTTCACGCCCCGCTCGGGATCGAGGTGCTGCGGCGGGGCATCGTGTTCATCGACCTGGCGACGGCGCAGATCATCGGCCTGGCGATCGTCCTGCTCGGCCTGTTCTTCCACGAACCGTCCTGGCTGCTGCGCCAATCCGCGGCGTTCGGCACCGGGATCGGCGTCGCCCTGTTCTTCCGCTGGATCGAGCGCAAGACCCCGGAGGAGCAGGAGGCGGTGATCGGCAGCTCCTTCATTCTCGCCGCCTCGGTGGCCCTGCTGGCGCTGGCCGACGACCCGCATGGCGGCGAGGCCCTGCGGCATTTGCTGTCGGGCCAGATCCTGTTCGTCTCCTGGGGCGACATCGCCGTCTTCCTGCCGGTATACGCCCTGGTCGCGCTGGTTTGGGCCGCGGTTCCGCGGGCGCGAAGCGGCGCCGGCTTCTTCGTGCTGTTCGCGCTGGCGATCACCGCGTCGGTCCAGCTCGTCGGCGTCTACGTGGTGTTCGCGAGCCTCATCCTGCCCGCTCTCGCGGCGCGCTCGGGCGGCGGGTGGGACCTCAGGCGGGCATTCGCCAGCGGCGCCGCCGCGGTGGTGGCGGGGGTGCTGATCTCGACCGCGGCCGACCTGCCCGCGGGACCGTTCCTCGTCGCCTGCTTCGCCGTCTCGGCGGTGGCGACGCGGCTGCTGTTGCGCCCCGGCCCTAGCGGCGGCGGGTGAGGATGGTCGAGCCGTCGCGCGCCTTGCGCGAGATCTGCAGCAGCCCGCCCTTCTCGTCATACCAGAAGTCGCGCGTGGCCTTGCCCGTCACCCGGTAGCGCAGCGCCGGGATCGTCCGGCCGCCGAGCTTGAGCGCCGTCTTCTCCGGCGGGCTGACGGCGATCGCGTCGACCGCGCCGGTGACCGTGTTGATCACCGATTTCTCGGCCAGCACGTCGACGTTCCAGAACTCCGAGGTCTTGAGCTTCCGGTCCACGATGCGCGATCCGGCGGTGCCCGCGATCGCCAGCCCGTCCGTGCGCGCGCTCACGTTGAGGCGGGATTTTTCGCCGTTGTTGTCCGTTGTGGCGGTGTAGCTCTGCACCATCCCGCCCCGCCACACCGAACGCGCGCTGCGCTCGAAGCGGTGAACCGTGACGAAGAACTTCTTCACCTTGATCTCGACCCTGGTGTCGACCACCAGCCGCTCGCCCTCGCGCGCGAAGGTGAGCACCTGGCGGCCGATCTCGTCGCCGTCCCGGGTGATGGTGAATTCGAGCCGCTTGCCGGGCGGAACCCAGGGCTCCGCCAAGGCCGGGAAGATCGGGAGAGTCGCCGCCAGCGTGGCGGCGAGGAGAATGGCCGTACCCGCGATCTTCATGGTCATGTCCTGAAATGCTTGGAGAGTTGCAGCCGCTGGCCCTGATAGGCCGAGCCGATGCCGCGGCCGTAGATCCGGTCCGAAATGTCGGTCAGCCGGAGATAGCGCAGCCCGCCGATCACCTGCTCGTGCTCGAGCAGGAAGGGCACGTCGTGGCTGCGCACTTCGAGCACCGCGCGGCTGCCCGCGCCGCCGGCCCCGTCCCAGCCGAACCCGGGGTCGAAGAAGCCGGCGTAGTGGACGCGGAACTCGCCGACCTCGGTGTCGTAGGCGATCATCTCGGCGGCATGATCGGGCGGCACGGCGATCGCCTCGCGGGTCGCGAGGATGTAGAAGTCATCCGGGTTCAGGATGATCCCGCGCCCGGGGCAGGCATGGATGGGCTCCCAGAAATCGTTCGCGTCGTAGCCGCCGACAAGGTCGAAATCGACGATCCCGGTATGCTGCTTGGCGCGGAAGCCGATCAGCGAGCCGCTGCCGTCCCCTTCGAGGTCGAGGCGGAGCGGCAGCCCGCCGTCGCGGCGCCCGGAACCCTCCATCTCGGGATCGACGAGTCCGACATCCTGCTGCAATTGCCGCAGCCTCGTGGCCGGGATGACGGGCGTGCCGCGGTGCAGGCGGAGCTGGTTCAGCCGGCTTCCCTTGCGGACCAGGATGGAGAATGTGCGCGGCGAGACTTCGGCGTAGAGGCGGCCGTGATAGCCGCGCGCGACGGCATCGAAGCGGCTCGACCGGTCGGTGATCAGCCGGGTGAAGACGTCGAGCCGGCCGGTCGAGCTGCGCGGATTGGCGAAGGCCGCGATCGGGCTGTCGAGCGCCAGGTGTTCGAGCAGGGGGACGATATAGACGCAGCCGCGCTCCAGCACCGCGCCGCCCTCCAGGTCGATCTCGTGCATCCCCAACGCCTCGACCTTCTCATCCACCGTGGCCTCCGGCCCCGGCAGGAAGCTCGCCTGCACCCGGTAGGCCACCGGGCCGAGGCGCAGATCGAGGCTGGCCGGCTGGATCATGTCCCGGGCGAACTCGCTGGTCGCGGCGATCGTCCGGTCGCGGATCAGCGCCGCGATGGTCTGCGCGGGGAAAATACCGGTGCCCGACGGCGAGGACGGGCCGCCGGACGGGAACAGCGAGTCGGAAGTCACCGGCGGGCGGCCTCGGAATGGAGTGCGCGACGGCGCCGCGACAGGCGCGTCGGGAAAGGGTAGCGATTCCGCGCCGGCGATCAACGGCGCCGGCCGCCGCCGGGCATTGCCGTTTGATCTCGGTTGCGAAGGCGGCTAGATTCGCAATGGCTGCGCGTATCGACGGGGTACCGATGAGATTTTTCGGCCGGCGCGCGCTCGGGAACCTTCTCCGCTGCTCGTTCTGCGGCAAGAGCGAGCATGACGTCCGCAAGCTGATCGCCGGCGGGGGTAACACGGTGCTCATCTGCGACGAGTGCGTCGAAATCTGCGTGGACATCATCCGCGACTCCAACGGGACCGAGCAGCCCCGTCATCCCGGGTAGTCCCGAAAGGCCCCTGTGAGGCGCCGACGCGAGCCGCGCCGCCGAGGAAGGGTAGCGATTCCACCCCAGCGATCGATGATGTCGGCATCCGCCGTCATTTCGACCGACCCCGGACTCGTTCGGGGGAAACGGAGAAATCTCCCTGACTCCCTACATCATGCCCGGACTTGATCCGGAGACACAAAGAACCCCAGACTGGTAACGACGCGCTCCGACGCGTAACGACCGATTTTCTACTAACTTGTTGTCGTACATCGTGTTTTTTGCCCTGCATCAGCCTCCCGCCCCTTGCATTTCGACACTCAAGTCCCTAGATTCGACGCTGACTTGACGTCCAGAACTCACGATTTGATGACTGGTTTTCGGGTCGGGGGAAACGGGATGCCGAAGCGAAGCACCCTCAGACTGACCAAGCGGATTGTGGAGCGGCTGAAGACCGAGGGCAAGGACGCGATCTTCTGGGACCGCGACCTGGCCGGCTTCGGTGTGCGGGTCCACACCACCGGGCGCAAGCTCTACATCGTCCAGTCGCGCGGGCCGGCCGGCCTGAAACGGGTCACCCTCGGCCGGGTCGGCACCGAGACGGTCGACGTGCGCCGGCGCGAGGCCGCAGCCGTCATCGACCGCATCAAGCGGGGCGAGGATCCGATCCCTTCGGAACCGCCGCCTGAACCCACCGTTGCCGATCTGGCCGAGCGCTGCCTTGAGAAGTTCGTAGCCGTGCGGTGCAAGCCGAGCACGGCCAGGAACTACCGGCTGGCCATCCAGCACCACATCCTCCCCGCCCTGGGAGAGAAGGCCCTGAAGGATGTCGGGCCGGAGGACGTGACGGCGCTGCACCACGCGCTGCGGGACAGGCCCGCGGCGGCCAATCAGGCGACGTGGGTGCTTTCCAGGATGTTTGCGCTCGCCGAGAACTGGGGGATGGTGCCGCCCGGCCGCAAGCCGACCCGCCATGTCCGCCAATACCGCGCGACATCCCGCGAGCGGTTCCTGACACCCGAGGAGTACCGGCTTCTCGGCGCGACGCTGACCAGGCTGGAAACCGAGGGCTCGATGATGCCCTCCGCTGTCGCGGCGATCCGCCTGCTGATGCTGACCGGCTGCCGGTCGGACGAGATCCTCACCCTGAAATGGGACGACATCGACCGTACGGCGCGGGTGCTGCGGTTGCGCGATTCGAAGACGGGTCCCCGCATGGTGCCGCTGACCGGGCCGGTGCTGAAGGTGCTCGACGGCATCGAGCGGGAAGACGGCGTTCCCTGGGTCCTCCGGGGCGCCAAGCGGGGTTCCCGGCTGGCCTGCCTCTCTCACCACTGGCGGTGGATCAAGCGGGAGACCGGGCTCCGCGACGTGCGGGTCCACGACCTCAGACATTCCTACGCCTCCCGCGCGCTCGCCCTGGGCGAGGGCCTGCCGGCGATCGGCCGGCTGCTCGGCCATGTCCGGGTCTCCACCACCGCCAAGTACGCTCACCTGGTGCGCAACGCGGAGAAGACAGCCGCCGCCCGCACCGGCGACAGCATCGGCGCCCAGATCGTTCCGGGCCGCGCCGAGGCGGCGTAAGGAGACCGCGCGATGGCAGTGCACAAGAGGAGCCTCACCAACCGCGCTGTAGCGGCGCTCAAAGTCGAGCGCGACACGGTCTACTGGGACCGCGACCTCCCCGGCTTCGGGGTCCGGGTCTATCCCGGCGGCGGCAAGGTCTTCATCGCCCAGGCGCGGGAGCCCGACAAGACAACCAAGCGGGTGACGGTCGGACGGCACGACGTGCTCAATGCCGACCAGGCCCGCCAGCGGGCGGCGTTCATCATCACGCGCATCAGGGCGGGCGAGGATCCGGTGCCCCTGCCGCTCGCGGCCAGGCTCAACGGCGGTCCGACCGTGGCCGACCTCGCCGAGCGCTATCTCGAAGAGCATGCCGCGGTGCGGATCAAGCCGAGGACACGGCTGCGCGTCCGCGGCATGCTCCGCAATCACATCCTGCCGGCTCTCGGCAGGCTGCCGCTCGAGGCGGTGGAGCCGAGCCATGTCGTCGAGCTGCACCAGACGCTGTCCGACCGGCCGATCACCGCGAACAAGTGCGTCAAGGTCCTGTCGCACATGTACCGGCTTGGCGCGGGATGGGGCCTGGTGCCGGAGGGCTTCAATCCCTGCAGGTCGGTCGAGAAATACCCCGAGCGGTCCCGCGAGCGTTTCCTCACCGATGCCGAGTTCGCCCGGCTGGGGCGGGTGCTGGACGAGGCGGTCGACAGCGGCGGCGCTCCGCTGAAGGCCGTGACGGCGATCCGCCTGCTGATACTGACCGGCTGCCGCAAGAGCGAGATCCTGACCCTGCGCTGGTCCGACGTCGATCTCGACACCGGCGAGCTCCATCTCGGCGAAGCCAAGACCGGTCCCCGTGCGGTCCAGCTGGCGCCGACGGCGGTGGCGCTATTGGAAGCGCTGCCGCGACGGAAGGACAGCCCCTGGGTGTTCCCCGGCAACGACCGCAACGGGCGCTACAGCGGCGGCGGTCTCGACCATGCCTGGCGGACCGTGCGGGCTGCGGCCGGGCTGCAAGACGTCAGGCTTCACGACCTCAGACACAGCTTTGCGTCCCGTGCGCTGGCGCTCGGCGAGACCCTGCCGGTGATCGGCAAGCTGCTCGGCCACAGCGACATCGAGACGACGGCGCGCTACGCCCATCTGGCGCAGGATTCGATCCAAGAGACGGCGGAGCGGATCGCCGAGAGCATTGCAGCCGACATACTGTAGGGACTCTGCTTGGGTTCCCGCAGCGACCCTGTGCGGCTGCACGACTTACGCCACTCTTGTGCGGCATAGCCTCCTAACACACTGTTATCATTGATATAATTTTTCTGATACAAAATCCGTAACCGAATAGTCACCGGATTCGATCATATCCTAGGCGACGCATGAGTAAACGTTTCGACGGGCCGTCCTGATCGGCTGAAATGCGCCGTTTTCGCGCGCCGGACGCAGTGGCGGGCGGTGGGCTCCACGGCCGGATGGAACGTTTACGCGCGTGGCGCATCCCGCGCCTGCTGAGCCCCACCTATCCGGAATCGCCCATCCCACAGCAACAGCCTTGGCCGCCACGTCGGTACATGGTCCAGCCGCCTTTGACAGTGGAGCGAGGTTCCAAGGCCGCGCCATGGCGGTGCGCGTCATAGTTGATCCACACGGTTCAAAGTCCAAAAAGTATTGCTTTTCACCTGAGAGCAGTTATGTTATTGGTTTTCGTGACCAGTTATCGTTTTGCACGAAATGGCGGCGAGTTCGCACCGCTACGGGAGCGTAACAATTTAGTCATGAACACCCCCGCTCAGAACTGTTTTTCGGGTCCTGTTACCGTCTTTCAGGAACGGCGTATTCCCGTGCCAGCGACACCAGCGGGATACGCTGCGCTGGTCGGGGCATACAATCTGCGAGTGCCGCTTCCCCGGAACCTCAGCGCCATTGGTGAACGGCACAGGTTCATCGAGCAAGACGGCTGGCGCATCTATTCACCGCGCTACACGCCGGACGCAAGCCTGGAAGGTCATCTCACCTTCGCTCTCAAATATGAAGGGCTGGACCTGGCCGTCCTCAAGAGGCTGTTTGTCGCGACCGGCCCGTCCCCTTTGGCCGACCTGGTCAAGGCCCAGCCAACAGGCGCCTACGCCCGGCGCATCTGGTTCCTCTATGAGTGGCTGACCGGAGCGCAGCTCGATCTCCCGAACGCCAGCAGGGGGGTCTACCCGCTAGTCGTCGATCCGAACCAGCAATATGCCGTCCCCGCGGAAACGTCCCCGCGGCACCGGGTCAAGAACAATCTGCCCGGCACGCCGGCTTTTTGTCCTTTGGTGTTCCGCACCGAAGCACTGGAGGGTTTCATCGCCACAGACCTGCAAGCACGCGCGCAGCAGGCCATTGCCGCCGTGCCGCGTGATCTGCTCGCGCGCACGGCTGCCTTTCTGCTTCTCAAGGACTCGAAGTCGAGCTTCGCCATTGAGGGCGAGCATCCTCCGCAGGACCGCATCCAGCGTTGGGCCCGCGCCATTGGCCAGGCCGGGCAGCAATCGATTGATCATGACGAACTCCTGCGTTTGCAACGCATCGTGATCGGAGACGACCGTTTCGTTCATCTCGGTCTCCGGGCCGAAGGCGGCTTTGTCGGTCAACACGACCGCGAATCGCGTATGCCGATCCCCGACCACATCAGCGCCCGATCGGATGATCTGCCGCAGCTGGTGGAAGGATTGGTCGCTTTCGACCGAGAATCCGCCCAACAGCTCGATCCGGTAGTTGCTGCATCGGTTCTGGCCTTCGGATTTGTCTACATCCATCCCTTTGACGACGGGAACGGCCGGCTGCACCGTTACCTGATTCACCACGTCCTGGCCCAGCGCGGTTTCAACCCGCCGGGACTCGCATTTCCGGTATCGGCGGCGATTCTGGACCGGATCGACGACTACCGTGCTGCGCTCGAAGATTACTCGCAACGCTTGCTGCCGTTCGTGCGGTGGGAACCGACGGAACACGGCAATGTTCGGGTGTTGAACGATACCGGCGACTATTACCGGTATTTCGATGCCACGCCGCAAACCGAGTTCCTGTTCAGCAGCGTGCAGCGGACTATCGAACTGGACTTGCCACAAGAAGCAGAATTTCTGAGGCGGTACGACGCGTTTCGGAACGACCTCAACCTGATCGTCGATATGCCAGATCGCCTGTCGGATCTACTCTTCCGATTCCTGCACCAAAATGCCGGTACGCTTTCTCGCCGCCGGCGGGAAAGGGAATTCGCTGCGCTGACAGACGACGAGGTCGCGCATATCGAAGCCATTTACCGGGAAGCATTCGCCGGCGACCAATGTTGAACGCGAACAGAATCCAAATAACACCGGGATCGCCGTCAGGCGTTGCCTTCGTTCAATCCCTACCAAGCGCCCCGGAGTCTGCACGCCGTGTTAGATCATATCGTAGCAATCATTAACGATCTCGACGCAACCGATTGGATCGCAATTGCCTCGATGCTGACGGCGGTCCTTGCCACGAGTGAAGCCTTCCGAAGCCGCCGCATCTCGTCCCGAATGTACGATATCGCCGTTCGTGAAAAACTCCGAACCGAAACACCTCTCGACGTCTATCTGGCGGACTCGCGCATCCTCCACGTCCCCAGGGAACAGCGCCGAGTCTATGTGTTCGAACTCTTGATCACGAACAAGTCGGCGGCGCCCAATTCCATCAAGCAGTTATCGCTCTCCCTTGACTACGACCAACAGAATCGACCTGCATCGAATCTTGCGATTCAGCACGACCCAAAAGCTCTCGATACCTCTCCTACCGGCCAAGTGGGCAACGCTCTATCCGTACCCAGACTTATCGCTCCCGGCGAGGCCATCTCGGGAACCGCTCTCTTTCCCGTCGCCGATGTCATTTTGGAGCATGGGCCAGTCGAAATGTACACGGTACAGCTATTCGATGCTCACGACAGGGCTGCCGAATGCCAGGCAATCCTTCTGAAGGAAACCGAGTTGTGAAACCAAAGCGCAATATCGTCAAGATCCCCCTCCGAGACGCCACCGAGGCCGATCCGGTTCCGATCGTCGCCGACGGAGCCATGGCCACGGCTCTTTGGGGCGAGGGCCGCATGATCCCGGTCTTGATAATCGACACGTCGACCCGGCCAGACGTCGAGAACTTCATCACCTCGCAGTATTGGGCGGAAATCGTCGGAGATACCGAATCCAGCTGGTCTTTCAAGAAACGCCCGAGAAGCCTTCCACGGCCGATCTTGCTACTGAACTTCATCAAACCAAGCCAGTGTCTCTTGATGATCGAGTTCGACCTTCCCCGCCAAGGCGTGCTGGTCGATCAAATCCTCTGGTCTCACGGCGTCTACTTGCAGCCGGGCCGGCCAGGCGACCGGCTGGCTACCACTCTCAAGAACCCGAGGATCACCGTCGAGGTGCCACCCAACGAGATATTCCGTGGAGAGTTCGAGAATGTTTACAAGAAAGCCGTATTTCGCCACTTGCGTAGCGAGGGGATGTCTCGCGCCCATGCGAAGCAGGCGGTCAACGCTTACCTCCGAATACAACGAGATGTCTTTCATCAGCGTGTTCCCTTCCGCCGCCCAAGCGACGACGCCGTGTCGGAGTTTCCAGATGAGACCACCGACTCCCGTTCGTCATAGAGATTAACCACGGCGCCGGGCTGCCGCGCCACCAATGCGACCGAAATCGCCTGATTCGCCTCCATCTTGTTGTGTTCCGGGAGTCTCTGACTTTCGACGTTCCGCGCTACCCGAAGGATGGTCCTGGAAGCGACAGCGACGATGAGGTCACCTCCATGGTGCCCACTCCCGATCGCACAGCCTCAAACGATCACTCTAGTTCGGGTAGGCGGCCCACGGCGGAGGGTTACGTCAAGCTGCCCGCCGTGGCAGCCTGAGCGTCCCGGCCCAACCCGCCGGTTACCGGGACCGACGCCAGGCTCTTACGCCCAGTGACAAGACACAATCCACGCTCAGCGTGTAAGGGCAACGACACCCGATTCGCTATCATCACGACAGGCTGCGGCGGTACCGGTCGGAGCCGAGCGCCATTACGGCATCTGTGGATATGATGGACAAGCCGCTGCGCGCCTTGCCCACATTCCCACAGGCGCCACAGCAGCAACAGGAAGATCGATCCAAGGGGATTCTGGCGGCCTGAACTTCAACCGGAATACACCTTAGCTCGGCCGTCAGGCTGTCCGAAAAGGCGAGGCCACCTCAGCAGATAGAGAGCCGGAGAGCGCTGTTTGGGCCTCAATTGACCTCTGCCAACTGGTCCACGTTTTATGATTCGGAGCTTGATCCGATGATGGGCCATGCCTTGCCCGATGCTATGTTTGGGTGGCGCGGCTCAGACAGGGGGACACCGTAGCAGGCCCTCATTTTGTCGATTTCAGTCAGATAACGCGCCGCGATATCGTTCGGCCCGCCATCGGTCGTCATCGCAAGCAGCCTGCGCCTCAACTCGGCGCAAGGTACCGACACTATGTTGTATGACCCCCTCCAGCTATCAGAGGGCACTTGCTTGGTTACCACGCGCTTGATCGTGATCTGTGAAGTGAAGTCTTGACCGTCTTCGAACTCAAATTGAATCAACAGCATGAGACCGTCCGCGTCGGGATTCTCAGCAACTGCCGGTCGTGTCCCCAGACGTGGTGTAGGAGCTCTGGCCTTGGTTTGTAGCTGTGGGTAAGCAGCGCGCCGCCGCGACCGCCGCGAGTCTGGCGGCGGCGGGCTGCTTATCCACAGCGGAGGCCATCGCGGTTCCGGTTTAGGGTTGGGTCGTGCAACGCCAACCCGAACCTGAGGAGGAACCGCGATGACCGACGACATGATGGCCCTGCGCGGGCTTTTGGAGAAGAGTTCCGACGCCGATCTGCTGCGCGAGATGATCGGCTTCTCGGCCGAGCGTCTGATGGCGCTGGAGGTGGAAGGGCTGACCGGCGCCGCCCATGGCGAGCGCACGCCGGAGCGGATCACGCAGCGCAACGGCTACCGCGAGCGGGCCTGGGAGACCCGCGCCGGCACGGTGGCGCTGAGGATCCCGAAGCTCAGGACGGGGAGCTACTTCCCCGGCTTCCTGGAACCGCGCCGGATGGCCGAGAAGGCACTCACGGCGGTGATCCAGGAGGCCTACATCCAGGGCGTGTCGACGCGCTCGGTCGACGACCTGGTGCAGGCGATGGGGATGTCGGGCATCTCCAAGAGCCAGGTGTCCAGGCTGTGCGCCGAGATCGACGACAAGATCGAGAGCTTCCTCGACCGGCCGCTGGAGGGCGAGTGGCCCTATCTGTGGCTGGATGCGACCTATATCAAGATGCGCGAGATCGGGCGCATCGTCCCGGTCGCGGTGACCGTCGCGGTGGCGGTCAACGACCAGGGCCGGCGCGAGGTGCTCGGCATGGCGATCGGCCACTCCGAGGCCGAGACCTTCTGGACCGCCTTCCTGCGCGCGCTGACCGGCCGCGGGCTCAAGGGCGTCAAGCTGGTGATCTCCGACGACCACAAGGGGTTGAAGGCCGCCGCGACCCGCATCCTCGGCGCCACCTGGCAGCGCTGCCGCATCCACTTCATGCGCAACCTGCTGGCCCATGCCGGCCGTCAGGGAAGGCGCGTCGTGTCTGCCTTCGTCGCCACCGCCTTCGCCCAGGACGACGCCCAGGCCGCGAGCGCCCAGTGGCGCCTGGTCGCCGACCAGCTCAGGCCCAAGGCGCCCAAGCTCGCCACCCTCATGGACGACGCCGAGCACGACGTCCTCGCCTACATGACCTTCCCCAGGGAGCACCGAACCAAGCTCCACTCGACCAACCCCATCGAGCGGGTCCATGCCGAGATCAAGCGCCGAACCAACGTCGTCGGCATCTTCCCCAACGAAGACGCCGTCACCCGCCTGGTCGGCGCCATCCTGCTCGAGCAGAACGACGAGTGGGCCGTCGCAAGGAGATACATGACACTGGAATCCATCGCTCAGACCAGCGACAATCTCACCGTCAAGCCGCCCGCCGTGGCAGCCTGACCCTACCGGCCCAACACGCCGGATACCGCGATCGGCGCCGGGCTCTTACACCACGTGGCGGGACACGATCCAACTGCCTGTGCAAGGACCGAAAGGCCCGGCGGAGGTGGCACGCTCGCCAATGTACGATAAACACGTAGTCGCAGTTCGGAGTACTGATCCATCAAACTCGCTAGGCGTCTGCTCATGTCCGATGCGCCGCCTCTATCCGCTCGATCCAACACACCTCCCGCTATCAGGTCTACAAGACGCGACGCAGCGGACATGGTTCCTCGGCCGCACACGGAATCACGCCATTCCCGGCTTGAATATAGCTGAGGCTCATTTTCTGCGAGCTGAAAGAGCGCGTCTTCTGCATCGTCTCCGGGCGCATATTGTAACGCGCCTACCACTTCTTCCAACACAGCCATTGTCCAGTGTGGTTGGGGTAGGTCTTTTAGGATGTCGATAATCTCCGAAGGGCCATTTGTGAACGGAAGAGCCATCAGCAAATCCTGTAGCTCACGCCCCTGCATGAGAATCCAAGGTTGTTCTTCACCGGCTTCTAACAACTCCGCAATGCCTTGCTTTACCAGTTCTACATCGATTAGCTCCCCAGAGAGGATGAGGTTGGTCAGGAGTGGCCCACGGCTCCGCCAGTCAACCATGTCGAGCAGGGCGTCAAATAAGTCTCTTCTCACGCCGTGTGGAAGGCCAGCAGCAACAGTGCCGAGGGCGACTGCACGATTCTTTGCGTCGTCCGTAGCCTTTTCAGCAATCAGCTTCTCCACGGCCGAGAAGATGGCATCGGCTTCCGCAGATGACACGTTTGGCTCTTTTTCTCTCGCTTCTCGCTTCTCGCCGATTCGAGAAAAATCCCTCGACCGTATCCACCACATGTCGTCGCGAGGTTCGTTTGTCTCTCGCCATTGACCTGCGAGTACCAATGCAGCTAGTTCGCCAAAGTCTTCATCAAACAGATAACTTTTCATCAACTCCGTTGTCTCAGGACAACGAATTGCAAGAAAGGCATTTTGGTACCAATTGATCCAAGACATTCGTGCTTCGTTTGTGGCGATACCCTCGCGGTAGCCCTCTGCGTGCGCTTGCTCCCTGAATGCTCGCCAGCGTCGCAATTCCTCGTTCAGCAGCCGCTCCAAGACTCCAAGCAGTCGCGGTGATGGCGCATGACCTGCTAGCGATGCCACCGAGGCGAGCTGCTCACGTGTTGAATCAGGCGAAGCTAGCAGCGCCTGCCCCCAGTCCTCTACATACTTCGCAATTGTGTCGTGGGCTTCGACATTGAACGGCCGACCTCCCCTGTGAACTCCATCCCCTTGACGACGAATTAAATTCGTGAACTCACGTATCTGGTGATTGCTCGCGTCCTTGGATCGCAAGCGGATTGCAGTAAGTAGATGCGTCGTCTTTGCGGATCCGATACGGCCCCTTATGACACTGTGGCGCTTAGCGGCCTCCTCATCATGCCTTCCATCGCGATCTTGCACCCGTTCTTCCAACTCCAACATCCGGTCAATCAACCGGCCCACCGCTTGAGGCCCGAGCAACGACGCCGCGACATCGGCACGGTAATCGCGACGGCCCTCGGAGAGTGCAATGTCCAGAATGGCCTCATCCTCCACTGCAAACTCGGCTTCGGCCATAAGCTCGGCCGCCTGACCTGGAAGTTCGAGGCCCGCGCGCACGCGTGCAAGGATGCCTTCTGCCACGGCGCGCGGGAAGCGCTCACTCGCACCGTGAATGAGCTTTGCGACACCGTCGTTTCTTTCCGTGATTTCAGCTTCCGTAATCGCTATCGCTAGTTCAGCCTCTGTGTCGTCACCTTCCGGGCCATTGAGCAACGCGGAGATTCGATCATAGGGCGGGAATCCCCGCGCCCGGCTCCGCTCACGTGCGGCCGCGAGCCTCTCTGCGACGCTACTTTTGGTTACGCGGTCGAATAGGTTCCTCTTTACCAATTGATCAAACACTTCGTTTTCAGCATCATGCAGCACGTCTATGATGTGTCGATCGGCCCGTCGGAACGCGAGCGCCTCGGCTACCGCTACCCTCACTTCGGCTGCAGGATCAGTCTTGGCTACCGCCGCCGCGAGATCCAGTCCGTCCAGTCCACTGTCAAAAACTATTTCGGCAAGAATGCCTTCTCGAAGTTTTGCTGGGAGTGCTCGAATTCTGTCAGCCCCTTCGATACCTAATATTGAGGGTCGAAAGCGTCTGCTAGAACGTAGGGAGGCAATCTGGACTTGATCGTCTACGTTCGTCATCAGTGGCCAGACGTACTCAAGGAAATCCTCGTGACCCGAAGTGAGCATGAATCTGACGGCATGATCGACCGTTCCGCGGGTATGCCAGCAATCAACAAAGCCCAGAACGTTCGATTTCACGCGCTGCCACACTGCGTCAGTGGATCGGTAGATCATTTCCGCGGAGAGGATAGGGTCCAGTTCAAGGGCAACAAGAATGGCTTCGCCGCAGGCCGCTTGCTCCGCCTCGTCTCCGCGCGCCAGTCGTTCACATGCAAATAGAATGGGTTCTTCCCACGCTCGCTGATCAAGAACGTCTGCCTTCAACTCACCGAGTGAGCGCTCATCGCTGACGCTCTGGCGCATTAGATTTTCCACGAAGTGAGAGGCATACCATTCCTGTATTTGCTGGTGTTGGAACGAATAACCATGTGGTTTGTCGATTCTAATCAGAACATGGTGATCGACAAATATCTCAAGCACCTCACGGGGCTCGGGTCTGGCCGAAATCTGACCTTCCACAACGAAGACCTCACTGCTGTCCGAAATGGCGCTGCGTGCGGTGACCTCGACAATGGTTGTGTTCGCCGCGCGGGTCGCAGTAGCTCCTAAGTCTGCCAGGTACCGTTCGTGTAAGCCGTGCGTGACCTGTCTCAGCGCCTCAGCTTTCGGGTAGTCCCCTTCGTGAACCGCAACGAAATGTCGCAGAACCTCTTCTTTCGTCGACGGGATTGGTTTGCCTTCGGGAAGAGAGAGTAGCGCACTTAAGTACAAGGGGATCGTCACAAGTTCGCGCACGCCGGGCGTGCGCCACGCTTCATCTAGCAAGCGCTCGCCCGAGTCGCCACGCAACGCCCGAGCGATTTCAATCTGCTCTGTCTCGTTGAGCGATGGGAGAGATACCCGTTTGCCATCGATCGGAACATCAAGTGCTTGCTTGCGAGTCGCTATTAGCAGGTTGAGATCGGGCAGCTCCATTTTCAGCCGCCTAAGCTCGGCTGCCGCACGTTGGCGTGAGTCGGCGTCCAGTTCGTTCCAGCCGTCTAGCAGCAGGAACACACCGGGGTTGGCTGCAATGCGTCGGAATTCGTTTTCTGCAACGCCTCGGAAGCTAGCTCGCTCCAAGATTGATTCGATCAGCGACAAGTCGCTCGTCGACCACTCGCCAAGAGGAACTACGATTGGCGATCCATACCCGTTCTCCAAGACTGCTTCAGCCAATTGAAACACCGCGGTCGTCTTGCCCATCCCGGGTTCGGCGACGACGACTAGATCGTCAAGGGTTGCAAGCGCCGCTGCCAGTCCTGATGTGCTGACTCGTTCATCAAGGCCATCCACTCGAAACGTCCTAGAGATTGCATTGGCCGACCAGGTGTCCGCGCGGCGAAAGGCTTCTAGATTTTTGACGGCGACAACTCGCAGGACTTCATACATCTCGTCATCCCCAGGCTTGGGGATTGCACCCTCTTTCATCGGATCGAAATACGTGACACGGCGCCATGACCAAGCACTTGCGTTCCGCTTCCATTCGTGAAGTAACTCAACGGTGAACATCGGGTCTTGGCTATCCACAAGCCTGGCGTGTGTCTCACACAACCAAACTCCGTTACGTGCGGACTTTCGATCTTCTGGCGACATATCGGAATCGTATCGGGGGCCGCCAGGAGCCGCGGCGCATATGTGAGCAGCGACCCCAATATCGTTTACGCCGTCGCCTTCTGAATTTGAACCGACGGTAGGCCGACGACACCAGGGGCAAGAACAGTGCCAGCCAGCTTGCTTTCCGATCTGGCGTCTTGTCGGCTCTGTAAAATTATCTCGCCTAGAAGTGCTCATTCGGTATCCACTTGCTCGCACAGCACACTGTCAACTGCTCCCCAACGGGCCTTATCGGCGCCGTCTCGAGCTGCCGCCTAATGGATTGCCGGCGAAGCCCCGCGAGCTGATAGCGCAACTTCTCGATGAGGAGGTGGCGGTTGCGTAGGTCGGCCTCTCGGGGGGAGAATTCGGCCTGCGCTGAGCGCACCATGCCTTGAAGCGCGGAAACATATTCGGGCAGCGCGACCATGGCGGTATAGTAGCAGACCAAACCGCCTGTTATTATACTCAACCTATTGTATATAAATGTTTTTCATCCTACCGCAAGCGGTCGCCAGGCGTGCCTCGACGCCCGATCGCGGTAGGGACGGCCGTTGCCAGCCGCACGGATCCGTACGTGTCCGACTAAGGCATACGGCTCCTACTGCCTGTGTGTGACGAGGGAGCGTTGCTCCGGCCACGGGTGGGTCACCTTTCAGTCTCTTGCAACTCCGGGATTGCATTGTCCAAGTTCATTTTGAAGAGCCTACACGACCTTCTTGCCTCATACGCGATCCCGCATCCAGACCGGTAGCCGTGCGTCCGTCAGCCCCGCGGCTGTCCTCGGTTTTCCCAGTGCCATCCCGGTGGCTCCCAGAGTGCCCGTAATCGCATAGCAATCAGCTGAATTCCACAACCAGGCAGTTCGAGTCGTCGCCAGTCGCGCCCGGCCGGCGTTTCGGCGTCATGACCCGGCATCTCCAATGAGGCCTCCTTCAGCGTCTTCTTGACCTCGATTGTGGGCGACGTCGACGCCGAATCGAAACCGCCTCTCCGGTCGCCTGAGCGGCATGCTAACGCGCAATCCCTCTGCGATATCGGGACACCTCGGCACCGGGCTCGAAGTCCCCTTCGATCCAGCTGACGAACTTCTCGGCGTGGCGCGGACAGGCGCCCTTGCTCGCAGGCGCCAGGTTCGATGTCCCCGACTCTGCCAGGTAATCCTCAAGGGCTTCCCGGACGTGGCTCACGCAGCGGGATACCGGCTTGGCTACCATCGTACCCTGCCTTGGTTGACGGGACGACAGAATAGCACGACCTGCCGTGATCCATTGCTGCGCTGACCACGTGGCAGCGGGCGTGGCGGCGCGTGGAGACGGTCGATCGGCCTCGCGGTCAGGTTTCCCGTAAGCGTTCGGCCTGACCGGCCTTGTGGCGGGTCTGTGCGAAGCCGCAGTTTCCGATGCGATGGTCCAAAGGTCGATGGTGCCCGGAATACCGCTCCGGGGTCTGCCGCTCGCCTTCGGCCGGTTCCTCGGGCATAACCGCCATCGCACCACGGCGGGCTACGCCTGCCTTGCCGATGCGCACCTGGTCGAAGCGGCGGAGAAGTTCGGAGCATTCATCGCCGCCGCGATGACGAGTCAGCGCCCACGACCGATAACCCATCGACAACAGCACCGCAGCGCTCCTGGTCACGGAGCACGTCGAAAGCGCGCATCAATCGGGCGCGGCCGTCTCGCCCGTGTAGAAGGCCGCCGTGCGCTGCGCCGCTGCGCGCGCAACGTCACGGTCCGTTCCCGCTGCCTCGGCCGCCCGGCCCCACGCCGCGCTGCTTCCGACGAGGAGCGCCCTTCCGTCACGGGTCGTGTGGAACGTTGCAGCGTCCAGCTTGGGTTCGTTCGGCCGCGCAAGATGCAGTTCCATCCCCAGCAGGCCCATCTCCCAACCGACGCCGACGGCACCGGGTCCGAACGTGTGCCAGTGGTCGGACATCAGCGCGGTATGCGTAATCGCAAGGCGCGAGCGGCCGGCACCATCGCTGCACAGACGCGCCTCCACCCAGCTCACGTCACCGCCGATCTCCCACGTCAGCCCGAGATGCGAGGGAGGCTCGCAGTGCATGATCGTGCCGCCTGCGTTTCCCTCCAGCTGGTAGCGACCACCGGGTTCCAGGCGCCCGCTGACCGGCAGGAACCAGCGCGGGATTCGTTCCGCGCTCGTCACGGCGTCCCAGAGGTCCTCTGCCGTCGTCGCGTAGCTGCGGGCGAGGGTGACCGCGCGCGCGGCCTGTCCGTCACGCTCAAGGGACGACACTTCGCGCTCCACGGCGTCGAGGAGGCATTCGACATCCAGGTCCATGGCTTCTCCGTTTCGTCGAGCAGGGCGATTATCCATGTACATGCCACTGCGTACTGCAAATCGAGCCGCGTGGACGATGGCCTGGACCGCCCACGAGGTCGCAGACCGTCCGACAACCGCAAGTCGAGGCCCACCCAGTGGCGACAAGCCTCCTCGAAGCACGGCTCGGCGAAGTGGCGCGGCTGGACACGGTCGAGTTCATCCGGGCGCCGTTCCCGCCCGGTGTCCACCATCGGTTAATGGACACTATCGGAGGAGGCTTTGCAGTGGCGCGGCGGACACGCCGTTTCTGGTCGAAGGATGAGAAGCGCCGGATTGTGGCGCAGAATTTCGCGCCGGGCGTTTCGGTGTCCCAGGTCGGGCGCCGCTACGACGTCAACGCCAACCTGATCTTCAAGTAGCGCCGCGATCCGCGCTATCGGTCGGCGGAGGACGGCGAGGACGCGCCATCCTTCCGGCCGGTGGAGATGGTGGCGGAGCCGCCATCGGATAAGCATCCGGCCTGATCCGCTGGCCGAGCTCATGGCGAGGCACACTGCAAGCGCCACCGAAGATGCTCCCAACAACCGCGTCGAATCCTGTCCCACCCTGAACAGCCAAGGCTTTCCCGGCCGGTTCCTTTTCTTCCGATTCTCGCAAATTTGCGCGGGAAGCCAGTTCGTTTAGATTGATAAAATATATTCTGAGCAGTTAACAAATCGGCAACAGTGATACGTCGTGGCGTTCGCGCCGCCGCGATCCCGGTCGCCCGCCGTCGACGACCGCCGCCATCGGTCCTGCCGCCTGCGGGGACGAGCTCACGCCCCAACTGTCGGATTTTCGTTTGCCTTTGACACTGCCGAGCGAATTGCAAGGGGAGAAGTACCTGGACATGGAAACGAGGGGACGGAAGAACGCGGCCGGGGATTGGTTGCAATCGGAGATTCTGGACCGCGGCGTTTCGGCCGCGATGATCGTCATGGCCTTCGCGGGGTTTGCCGTGGGGTTCGCGGTCAGGAGCCTTCCGATCTTCGATTTCGAGACGGGAGCGTTCTGGACTGTGGTGGTTGCGGTCGCGCTTTTTCTGTCGTTCGGCATGCTCCTGGTGCGGCTCCGGCGCATCGATGCGACCTGGATCCCTGGATTGCGGGCCGAGCGCCGGGTGGGGGACGTCATCGAGCATGCCCTCGCGCGGCCGGGCTGCGCGTTCGCGCATGACGTCAAGGAAGCCCTCGGCGGTTCGGGCAATGTCGATCACGTCGTGATGACCCCGGTGGGGGTTTGGGTGGTGGAAACCAAATCGAACTGGCTCGACAAGCGACACTTTCCCCCGGCGCTGCGTCAGGTCGCCGGGAATGTGAGCCGCGTCCGCCGCCATCTCGACACGTCTCTTCCGGTTCGCGGTGCGCTGATCATCGCCGACCGCTGGGATCGTTCGCTGGAGTCGCGGCACGACTGGAACGGAGAGCCGGTGACGGCGTTCGGTCTCAAGACGTTCTGGCACCTGCTGCGCGCGGAGGGCGCGCAAGTCGGAGACGGCGGGTCCGCACAGGCTACGGCGAGGGTCGAAAAAGCCGTATGGGACCTCGGTTCCACCCGCCATCTGGGGTCATGAACCGGTGGCGGTGGCGGATTCGTCGACGGATGCGGCGGACGAGGCGGTTCGCGAGGATCCTGATCCTGGCCGCGATCGCGGCGGGCGCGGCTGCCGCGCTGCCGACTTTCGACCGGAGCGGCATCGGGGCCTCGTCGGGGCGGTTCATCGAGGCTGTTGAACAAGAGGTCGGTCCAGCCGCGGACCGCGTTGCGGAATGGCTGGAACGACGGGCGCGCGCGACCGGCGACCGCATCGCCGCGCTCACCGGCGAATTCGGCGACACGGCCGAAACCGAACGGGAACACCGTGTTCGCGTCTACCGCGGCCCCCCGAACCGGTCGCGCCCGGCGTTGTCGGGCCCGGCGCGGGCTATCGACGGCGACACGCTCGACGTGGCGAACGTGCGGGTTCGACTCCACGGCATCGACGCGCCGGAGAGCGCCCAGCGCTGCCGGACCTCCGGTCGGTACTGGCTTTGCGGGCGGGAGGCAACGCGGGCCCTGGCGGCCCGGATCGGCGGCCGACCGGTGGCATGCGCGGAGCGCGACCGGGACGGTTACGGGCGGGTCGTGGCGGTCTGCGCCGTCGACGGGCTGGACCTCAACGAATGGATGACGGCCGAGGGCTGGGCCTTCGCCTACCGGCGCTACTCCGGCGACTATGTCGCCGCGGAGTCGCGTGCGCGCGCGGCGCGGCGGGGCATCTGGCGCGGCGAGGTCGTGGAGCCTTGGGAATGGCGCCGCGGCAAGCGTCTTCCGGGTTCCGCGCCAGCCGCGCGGCGGGACGGTGGGCGATGCCGGATCAAGGGGAACATCGGCAGGGACGGAAGGCGCATCTACCATGTGCCGGGCGGGCAATATTACGGCCGGACGCGGATCGACACGTCGCGGGGCGAGCGCTGGTTCTGCTCGGAGCGCGAAGCGCGGGCGGCGGGATGGCGGCGGTCGAACCGGTGAGGACGTCCGTCGACGGATGGCCCGATCCCCATTGGCTCCTATCCAGAGACGCGGATATCGTATGAGCGGTTTCGTCGCGATTCCCGATATCGCGACCAGTTTCCTGCCCGCTGCGCGGGTCTCCACTTGCCCGCCTTCCACGGACAAGGGTGACTTCCCTGCCAAACCGGGCGTCTCCATGCTTCACCTGCCGCCCTCCGATAGGGGGGCTGCTCCGGGTAGCAGGCCTCGGCCTTAAACCTCGCGCAGGGTTCGCCCACTCGAGTTGGCCGTGCAACCCGGCTCGCGATGACCCGCCTCGCGATGAGGCCGGCGCCGCCGATCGGCCGTCGACGCCGATCCCCTCCACGCGTTGCGATGGCGGGCGCAGGCGCTCGCCCGCATGCGGGATCTCACGGTCCCCGCATTCGACCCTTGCCACCCGGGCGATGCAGTCAGTTGCCGGGGTCCAGCTTCGCGAGGACCAACCGCAAGACCTCGACAATCGTACTTTGTTCATCGACTGCGAAGGCCCTGAACACCGTGATCAGCTCACCCTCACAGGCGTCCTCGCTCCCTTCACTCAAAACCCGCCGTTCCGATCCCGGATGCGGCGAGCTCCGCGCGATCCGATCGTCCGCCCCCTGCCGTGTGCCTTTCGGGTGCTGCCCGTTGGCGCCGTTCCGTCTCAGCCATTCCTCGATCAGACCGAACTTCCCGAGCAGGCGAAGGTTCGTCGCTGAAGGCATCGCCACGCCTCGTTCCCATTTCCCGATCGTTTTCTCCGAGACGCCCAATTTGCTTCCGAGACTCTCCAGCGTATCCGCGCCGGCCGTTCGCCTGCGTCGAATTTCCTCGCCGAGTGCGCGATCGACCTTGCCCATCGGTATTTTCTCCTTTCGAGACAAGCGATCTCGCAAGCTGGCAGCCGGTCCGGTCCTCGCGACCGGCACTCTCGGACGCCCGATCTGCGTACACAGAGCGAGCTGCGGCGCTCGCCGCCGGGAGAGCCGGTAATTCATGCGCTGTTGGTCTCTATCCCGCTGAAATTGCGCGACTATTTCGCAAAAGTAACCGACTGGTTACCTTCCCGGCCGAAACGTTACTTTTGGGTGGTGGACGGTCGCGGCGTCCTCCACAAATCTTCCCCGAGGTCGCTTCGCTTCGCGAACCGCCGCCGCTTCGGCGCAGCGGCGGCGTACACACAAGGGGGAAGAATTCAGTGGCCTGCGATCCCGACCCGAACACCGTCCCGCCTCCGGGAGGACCGTCCCGGAAGCGCCCCGTCGCGGGCTATCTCCGCTCCGCGACCGAGCTCGAAGGAGAGACCCTCCGCGAGCAGCTCGAAGCCATCGTCCGGTACGCGCGCGCCCATGGCATGCAGCTCATTCGGGTCTATTGCGACGAGTGCGGGAGCGGCCTGCGGATCGACGGCCGCTCCGGCCTCGGGCAGATGCTTCGCGATATCGAGAGTGGGGACGGCGACTTCGACGCCATTCTGTTGTCCGATCCCAGCCGCTGGGGCCGCTTCCATATCGCGGACGAAAGCGCCTGCCTTGAATACGCCTGCCGCGCGACAGGCATCGCGGTCCACTATTGCGCCGAGGGATCGGGCGACGACGGAACGCCGTTTTCGGGCATCGCAAAATCTCTGAAACGCCGCATGGCCGAAGAGCACGGGCGTGAAACGCTTGCCCGCGGGCACCACGCCGCCCAGACCGGGGACGGAGATGCCGCGGCGCCCGCGGGCGGAACGGCACCGAAGGCGAAGATCCGGTGACCGGCGACCCCGATCCCAAGGGCGACTCGAATCCCGAACCGGCGAGGCCCCTTCGCCGCGCCGTCGCCTACCTCCGGATGTCTACCGAGCTCCAGGAATATTCGACTGAGAACCAGCTCGCGGCCATCGAGAAATACGCCGCCGAGAACGAGATGGAGCTCGTTGCCACCTATTCGGACGAGGCGAGAAGCGGCCTGCGATACGAGAACCGGCCCGGCATGCAGCAAATGCTGGCGGATGCGCAAAGCGCGGATGCCGGTTTCGATACGATCCTCGTTTACGACATAAGCCGATGGGGCCGGTTTCAGGATCAGGACGAGGGCGCCGCCCTCGAATTCGCCTGTAGAAAGGCCAGGGTTCAGGTCCACTACTGCATGGATCAATTCGTCAACGACGGCAGCCCGATGTCGACGGTGATGAAGAGCCTCGGGCGATATGCGGCCGCCGATTACAGCAGCAAACTCTCGGCAAAGGTGTTCGCCGGCCAGTGCCGGCTCACCGAGCGCGGCTACCGCCAGGGCGGCATGGCGGGCTACGGGCTGCGCCGGATGCGCATAGACCAGAAAGGAGAGCCGCAGGGCATTCTCGACTGGGGCCAGCGCAAGAGCCTGCAGACCGACCGGGTGATCCTCGTGCCCGGACCGGAAGAGGAAGTCGAGACCGTCCGGTGGATGTACCGCGAGTTCATCGACGGAGGCAGGCTGGAAGGCGAGATCGCCGCGGCTCTCAACGAGAAGGGGATCGCGACGGATCTCGGCCGGCCCTGGACGCGCGGCACCGTCCACCAGGTTCTGACCAACGAGAAATACATCGGCAACAACGTCTTCAACCGGCATTCCTACAAGCTGAAGAAGACGCACAAGGACAACCCGCCCGAGGAATGGGTCCGGTTGGACGGCGCCTTCGAAGCGATCGTGGATCCGCGACTGTTCTTCACCGCCGAGGGCATGATCCGTCAGCGCAACCGCCGGTTCTCCGACGACGAGATGATCGACCGGCTGGAAAAGCTCCTGAAGAAAAAGGGCTTCCTCTCCGGTTTCATCATCGACGAGGCCGACGACATGCCGTCGAGCGGCTGTTACGCCTCGCGCTTCGGCAGCCTGACGCGCGCCTATTCGCTGGTCGGCTTCACCCCCGACCGGGACTGCCGCTACATCGAGATCAACCGGACGCTCCGCCAAATTCACGCGCGGGAGGTCGCCAGGGCGATCGCCGAAATCGAAAAGCTCGGCGGCGCCGTTTCCCAAGACGCGGCGACGGACCTCCTGACCGTGAACGATGAGTTCACCGCTTCCATCGTCATCGCCCGCTGCCGGCACACCAAGGCCGGTTCCCGGCGCTGGAAGGTCCGCCTCGACACCGGGCTCGCCCCCGACCTGACGGTCGCCCTCCGGATGGACGACGCCAATCAAGCCATCCTCGACTACTACCTCCTGCCGCTTTCCATTCTCGACACGAACCGCCTCGGGCTCGCCGAAGAAAACGGCCTGATGCTGGACGCCTTCCAGTTCGACACCCTGGACCGTTTCTTCGCCATGGCAGAGCGGGCCCAGATTTCGGAGATCTCACAATGACCGACACCATTACGATCGAGAGGATCCCGATCGAGCGCATCGTCGTACTCAATCCCCGGGTCCGGGACGCGAAGAAATTCGCCGAGATCGTCGACAGCATCGGGAAGGTCGGCCTCAAGCAGCCCATCAAGGTGAGCCGCACTCGGGGCGCCGACGGCGAAGTCGCCTACAACCTGGTCTGCGGACAGGGCCGCATGGAGGCTTTTCAGGCGCTCGAACAGACGGAGATTCCGGCCATCGTTACCGACCTGTCCGAACAGGACAGCCTGGTCTCGGGCCTTGTCGAGAATGTCGCCCGGAGCAAGCCTCTTCCGGGCGACCTGTTCCGGGCGATCGGCGATCTTGTCGGACGCGGCTACTCCGACGCGAAGATCGGCGCCAAGATCGGCTATTCGGCTACCCATGTCGGGAGAATCCGCCGCCTCCTGAAAGCCGGCGAGGAACGGCTGCTGATTGCGGTGGAAACCGGAAAGATGCCGCTGCATGTCGCCGTCGCCATCGCGAAGGCAGAAGACGGCGGGGCGCAGGAGGTCCTCGACAAAGCATATAAGGGCGGCGAATTGACACTTAGCCAAATGCCGCGCGCAAAGAGTGCGATCGAGCACCGCGAACGATACGGCAAAGCGCTAAAGCGTGACACTACCGGCGATCGGAAACCGGCCTCGAAGGCGTACGATGCGCTCACCCGGAGACTGAAGGAGGCGGTCAAGAACCACGGTGCGCTGATCGAGAGCGCCGATACCGCCTCGGAACATCTGAAGATTCTCATGCAGGGCCTTCGCACGCTTCTGTCCGAACACCATTTCCGGACCCTCCTGCGTGCCGAGCAGGTGCAGACGATGCCGGCTCCTCTGGCGCGCCTCGTCGAAGCCCGGGAGGAGACCTGACATGGCCGGCAAGGTGACTATCGGGTTCGAGCCGGAGAGCGTGACGATTCCCATAACCGACATTCTGCCGCTGAGGCTGGTCGACGATACCGCCCGCAAGCGCCACAAATTTCGTCAGATCGCCGCGTCCATCCGCGAAATCGGCATCGTGCAACCGCCCATCGTGGCACGCCGGTCCGACGGAAAGCACAAATACCTGCTTCTCGACGGCCATCTCAGAATGGAGATTCTGAAGGACCTCGGTATCGACGAAATCGCCTGTCTGGTCTCTCTCGACGACGAGGCTGTCACTTTCAATCGCCAGGTGAACCGCCTCTCGCCGCTCCAGGAGCACAAGATGATTCTGAAGGTCATCGAGCGCGGCGTTCCCGAGGAGCGCATCGCGCAGGCGCTGAACGTCAATGTCGCGACCATCCGCGCCAAACGGGACCTTCTCAATGGCATCTGTCCCGAGGTTGCTGCACTCCTCAAGGACAAGCACTGCCCCATCAACTCTTTCCAGGCGCTCAAGAAGGTGGAGCCCCTGCGGCAGTACGAGATCGCGAAGACGATGGTCGCGGTCAACGACTACTCGGTTGCCTACGCGAGGGCTCTCGTCTCGGCGAGCTTGCCGGACCAACTGGTGAACCCCGGCAAGGCCAGGAAGCACAGAAAGGTCTCTCCGGAGGAAATCGATCAGATCGAACGGGAGCTGGCCAACCTCCAGGGTGACGTCGAACGGATCGAAGAGACCTTCGCAGCCGACCATCTGAATCTGGTGCTGGCCACGTCGTATGTCCGTTCGTTGCTCCGCAACGCCCAGATAACGGAATACATGGAGACGTATCACCGGAACCTTCTCGAGGAATTCCGGACGATCTGCGAGGCGACGGCGCCGATGGCGGAAGCCGCCGAATAGCACGGGTTCGGCGCCGGGCGCCGAACCGACGGTCGATCCGCCACGGCGGGGCAGGGCGATGGATCGGCCAGAATGGGGACCCGGACCCGACAAGCGCGGGGACCGCGGGAGACGCCGCACTGTGGGGCGGATCGAGCGCGGCGGTGGGGATGGCGGCGAACCCGTTCGGAGCCCACCAGGCCGGCCGTCATAGGGCCGGCCGAGAGGGCGGTCGATCCGCGGCCGCCCTCGCCCCCGGAATCGAACACGGTCGGGAATGTCGTCCTGGCGCTGCCCGAGAGTTCGGACTGCCGCCGAAGGCAGGCAACTGGCAGCCGTTCGCCATCACCGTCCCTCCATCGGCATCTCGAAGCGGGTAGCCACGGCCGCATGGCCCAGCCCCGACTCGGCCGCCGGCACGCTTCCGGTACACCGCGCTTCCGTGCGCGACCCGCGACCTCCGACGACACGCGATGGCCCGGCCGCCGTTTGCCCCCAATATCCGACGGCCCCCTGCCCGAAGTCTCGCCCGGTCGCTTTCCACACACGCAACCGGCTTCGTCCCCCTGCCGCAGCATGAAGGAGAGAGGAGCGGGCCGGCGTCGGGGCGCGGTGAATCGGGCTCGGAGGATGTCCGGGCCGCGCCGCCTCCCCGCCATTCGGAGCATGCCCATGACTTTGCCCGAGACCATCTCCGCCGACTACACGCTGCGCCCGAGCGAGCTCGCCGAGGTTCTCGCCACCCTGGTCGAGGCCCGCCAGCCGACCATGCTGTGGGGCGGGCCCGGAACCGGCAAGAGCCAGGTCTCCAACCAGACGGCCGACCGCCTCGCATACACCTATCTCGACATCCGCGGCCCGCTCCTCGATCCCGTGGACCTGCGCGGTATCCCCTGGCGCGACGAGTTCGGCCGCACCCGCTGGGCGCCGCCCGCCTTCCTTCCCCCGACCGACAGCACCGAGCAATACCTCATCAACCTGGAGGAGCTTCCTTCTTCCGTGCCCATGGTGCAGGTCGCCCTGTTCCAGCTCTGCCTGGAACGCCGGATCGGCGAGTACGAACTGCCTCCGGGCGCAGCGATCATCGCCTGCGGCAACCGCGAGCAGGACCGCTCGATCGTGCACCGCATGCCCGCCCCGCTCGCCAATCGCTTCGTCCATCTGGAGATCCGGGTCGACGCGAGGGACTGGCTTGCCTGGGGAGCCGCGAACGGGATCGCGCCGGAAGTGCTGTTCTTCATCGAGCTGGAACCGGACCTGCTTCACGGCTTCAATCCCCAGTCGAAGGAGCACGCCTTCCCGAGCCCCCGGAGCTGGGAGTTCGCTTCCAACATCGTCAAGAACCGCAACGGCCTCGATGCCGGTGTCGAAAGGGCGCTGTTCCGGGGCACGGTGGGCGAGGCCGCGGCGGTCGAGTTCACCTCGTTCCTGAAGGTGTGGCGCGAGCTGCCCCACCCGAGGGCCGTCCTCGACGATCCCGGCAACGCCGACATTCCGGAGAACGCCAGCACCCTGATGGCGCTCTGCGGCTCCCTCTACCGGATGGCCTCCGACGTCAATCTGGACGCCATTGTCACCTACGCGACACGGCTTCGACGCGAAGTCGGCGAGTCGCTCGTCGGCGCCTGCGTGCGCCGCGAGCCCGCGCTCCAGCGCTCGCCCGCCTTCATCCGCTGGGCGGCGGCAAAGACGCAGTGACGGAGGACGCCGCCGCCCTTGGCGTCCCCCCGCGAACGCTCCGCCAACCCGAGAGGAGGAACCGATGGACCTCAACCGCGACGCAATGCTGGTCGGGCTGCACATCGCCGCCTGGTCCGGCCGGCTCTACGACCGCCAGGCGAGCGACCATGTCGCCGTCGCCCACGAAGCCTCGACCGCCGCCGGGCGCTACAACAAGCGCCTGCTGCCCAAGGCCGCCTTCGCCGCCCTCACCGCGACCATGAGCGAGGCGAGGGCCAAGCACTATGCCAACTCGCTTCCCTGGGACGACAAGGGCGCGCGGCTGCTCACCGTGGCCAACTACGAGCACTACACGGAGCTCATGGACGGGTTCCGGGAGCGCGTGGTGCGCCAGCGCGCCCGCTTCATCGAGGATTACGACGACTACATCGACCAGGCCCGGCTCGACCTCGGCAAGCTCTTCCGCATCGAGGACTATCCCTCCAAGGAAGACCTCCAGGGCAAGTTCGCCATCCGCTACCGCATCACCCCGGTGCCGGACGCGGACCATTTCATCGCCCAGCTCGCCTCCGACGACACCGAGCGGGTGAAGCGCGACATCGAGAGCCACATCGAGGAGCAGCTCCACGGTGCGGTGGGCGACCTCTACCGCCGCTTCGGCGAGGCGATCGAACGGGTCTCGGAGCGGCTGCGGGAGGACGACGAGGGCAAGCCGCTGGTGTTCCGCGACACGATGATCTCGAACATCCGCGACCTAGTGGACGTGGTGCCGCGTCTCAACATATTCGGCGACGAGACCCTGGCGCAGCTCTGCGCGCAGGTGAAGGAGAAGATCGCGAGCGTCGAGCCGAACGCGCTTAGGCCATCGAAGACCTTCGACCCGGCGGCCCGGGCCCAGGTCAAGCGCGACGCCGACGCGCTCGCGGAGAAGTTCGCGGGGTATTTCGGGGCGCGGACCGAGCCGGTGCGGGAGGCCGCCTGATGGCCGCCCGCGTGCTCGGCGAGTCCGCGCTCCGCGTCAGCGACTGCGTGACGGAGCTTCTGCGCAAGCAGCCCTTCTTCGGCAGCCTGGTGCTGAGGCTCCCGCTGCGCCCCGATCCCACCCGCAAGACGCTGGCGACGGACGGGAACGAGATCCGCTATTCGCCGCAGTGGGTGGCGGAGACGGAGGCGCACCTGATCGAGACCGCGATGGCGCGGGTGGTGATGGCGTGCGCCTTGAAACACCACACCCGCCGAGGCGAGCGCGATCCCGAGCGCTGGCAGATGGCCTCGCAGCTCGTCACCCATGCGCTCATCCGCGACGCCGGGTTCACGCTGCCGCCCGACGCCGAAGCCTGGGACGACCTCAGCGTCGAGCAGGCCTACGACCGCCTGCCGACGCCCGAGAACGACGATTCCGGCGACGATGGCGACGCCCCGTCCGGTGCTGACGATGCGGGTGCCTCCGCCGCCGCGGCCCAATCCTCACCAGACGGCGATAACGATGGCGCCGGCGACCCGTCCGATTCTGGCAATGGCGAGGAACCCCGGGACGAGCACGGGGACGATGACGACCCGGACGAAGGGAACGGGGACGGCCAGAACGAGGCCAGCCAGGACCAGGGCGAGGATGCCGGATCCGATGCGCCGCCGAGCCACGATCCGTCCGGCACCGGCGAGGTCATGGACGCGAACGCGCGCGCGGGCGACGACGGCGATTCCGGCGAGGTCCCGCTGGACGTGGCCGCCGAGGAGCAGGCCTGGGACGAGGCCATGCACCAGGCCCTCAACATCGCCCGCGCCGAAGGCAAGGTGCCGGGTCGGGTCGAGGAAACGGTGAAGGGCGCCCATGCCAGCACGCTCGACTGGCAGACGCTGCTGCGCCGCTACATGACCGACACGGCGAAGAGCGACTATTCCTGGAGCGTGCCCAACCGGCGCTTCATCGACTCCGGCCTCTACCTGCCGTCCATCCGTTCCGAGAGCATCGCGATAATCGCCTTCATCATCGACGTCTCGAGGTCGCTCCCGACCCCGACCCTCGCCGAGTTCTGGGGGGTGCTGCGCCAGGTCGCGACGGAAATCAGGCCCGAGCGCGTCATCGTCCTCCAGGTCGACACGATCCTGCAGGACGTGGCCGAATACGCCGCCGACGAGCTTCCCGAGGAGATCGTCGTCAAGGGCCGGGGCGGCACCGACTACCGCCCGGGCTTCGCATGGCTCGACGAGCAGGGCATCCGGCCCGGGGTGTGCCTGTATTTCACGGACATGGAGTGCTCCGACTACCCGGAGACCGAACCGACCTTCCCGGTGTTGTTCTGCGATTACGGCGACAAGGCAAGCCCCTGGCGGCACCCCGCGCCCTGGGGCGAGCGCATCGACATCGCCCCGGTCCGGGGAGCCCGGCCATGACGCGCGATCCACGGCGCCCCGGCGGAGGCGCTCCGGCGGGCGCTCGAAGCCCTCGCCCAACTGTCTTTCTGGATCTCGTGGACCGCCGACCCCGATCCCGGCCTTCGCCCCCGCCCGCATGTCAGCGTTCGCAACATGCGCGACACGGCGACGGAACTCCGCAAGGCCGCGCGCCTGCTCGACGAAGCCGCCGAACGAGCCGATGAGGAGGCGCGGCGCGACCGCGATTCACCGGCCCCGCCGCCCCTCCGCCGTTAGCGGCGCCCTCATCCGCTTCGGCGAGCGCATGTTCGCCGGCGACGGGGCGGTGGCGTTCGGCAGGCCGCCGTATACGCCGGTCATGGTGAGCGGGATCGTCGCCTGGTGGCGCGCGGTCGCGGACCGGCTCGACGCGGCGATCCCGGTCCATGCCGGGCGGGCGGACGCGCTGGCCGCGCTCAAGCCTCACGATCGCGCGATGCGGGACACCGTCGAGGTCGAGCCTTGCCCGGGCGGCTATCGGCTTGTCCAACGGCCCCGTCCCGTAAGCCTGGTGTTATTTCAGCCCTGATCCCGTTGGTCCCGGACACGGCCCCGCACCGCCCTCCCGCCGCGGCATCCCGGCCCTGCCCGCAACGCCGCCGGGAGGCGGAGCGTGGGGCGGGGCCCGGGGCGGCGCGGACGGAGTTCCGGGAGGCGTTTCCCGAGCCCGCTTCCGTGCATTTCCACACACCACCGAGGGAGGTTCGCATGAACTTCATCGCCCCCAGGGCCGAGCCGATCATCCGGGAGATCCCGCTCTCCATGCTCGCGCTCGCGCCCGAGAACGTCCGCAAGACCCCGCCCGATCCGCAGGCCGACGCCGCGCTCAAGGCCTCGATCGCCGCTTTCGACCTGCTGGAGAACCTGGTCGTCCGCCCGGATCCCGGATCGGGGGAGCCTGCCCCGGCCCCCGAGCCGGAGGGACAGGCTATCGAACGCTACGCCGTGATCGCCGGCGGGCGCCGCCTCAAGGCCATGCAGGAACTGGTCGAGGACGGCGTGTTCGATGCCGCCCATCCCGTGCCCTGCCAGGTCCGGTCCGGCGACGCCGCGACCGGCGAGATTTCGCTCGCCGAGAACGTGGTGCGCATCGCCATGCACCCCGCCGACCAGGTGACGGCCTTCGCCGAGCTGGTCGCGGCCGGCCAGTCGGTCGCCGCCATCGCGGCGCGCTTCGGCGCGTCGGAACGGATCGTCGAGCAGCGGCTCCGCCTTGGCAACGCCGCGCCCGAGCTGCTGGACGCCTACCGCGGGGGCGATATCGACCTGGAGACGCTCAAGGCCTTCGCGGTGACCGCCGACCATGCCCGCCAGATGGCGGTGTGGGAGCAGGTCTCCGGCCAGGGCTACCGGCCCGCGGCCGCGCAGGTGAAGCGCATGCTGACCGAGGAGCGGGTGCCGGCGAACGTCGCCATCGCCCGCTTCGTGGGCGTCGACGCCTACGAGGCCGCGGGCGGCGCGGTCATGCGCGACCTGTTCGCCGACGAGCACGAGCACGGCGTCTGGTTCGAGGACCCGGCGCTGCTGGAGACGCTGGCGATGGACAAGCTCCGGGCCGCCGCCGACGAGCTCGCGACCCGCTGGAAATGGGCGATCCCGATGATCGAGGCAGGGTGGGACGACACCGCCTCCTACGGCCGCATCGAGCCGCAGCCCGGCGTTCCCACCGACGAGGAGAAGGCCGAGATCGAGAAGCTTGAGGCCCGCTACGACGAGCTCCGCGGCCTCGACGACGACGCGTGGACCGAGGCCCTGGTCGAGGAAGCCGAACGCATCGAGGCCCGGCTCGACGAGATCGGGGGCGCCGTCGAGGCCCGCGCCATGTGGCGGCGCGAGGATTTCGCGATGGCGGGGTGCATCGCCACCGTCAACGGCAACGGCTCCCTCCATGTCATCGCCGGGCTGGTCAAGCCGGAAGACATGCCGAAGCCGGCGCAGTCCGACGACGCGGCAACGCAGACCGCCAGCGGCCTCGAACCGGACGCCGCGGCCCATGGCACGCAGGCCGCCGGCCCGGTCGTCTCCCAGCCCATGGCGGGGCCGAGGAACCGCGAGGCCGAGGCGCGCAAGGAGGCGGGCGTTGGGATCGGTCTCGCCGACGACCTGCGTTCGATCCGCACCGCGCTCATCAAGGCCCATCTCGCCGGTAACTTCGAGGCCGCCTTCGACCTCGCGCTGTTCCAGATGGTCCGTGCGGTGTTCACGCCGGGCTACCACGACCACGCCCTCGACATCGCGTTCAACGAGACCCCGGACCGCCCCAACACCCGCAAAAACGACGCGGACTTCGCGGCCTGGTCGCCGGGCGAGGCGATGCTGGCGGACCGCTCGCGCCTGTCCTTCGACTGGCTGGAGATCGAGGACGACGGCGAGTCCTTCGCGGCCTTGAGGGCACTGCCCCAGGCGGACAAGGAGGCGCTGTTCGCGGCCAGCGTCGCGCGCACGGTGATGGGCCAGCTCGCCTTCGAGCCCCAGGCGCGGCCCGAGCTCGAAGCTACCGTCGCCCGGCTCGACATCGACTTCGCGGCCCATGTCCGCCCGACCGCCGACATGCTGTGGTCGCGCATCGCCAAGGCCCGGGTCCTCGACATCGCCCGCACGGTGTTCGGGCTCGCTTGGGCGTCGGCGCGGTCCAAGTACAAGAAGCCGGCCCTGGCCGAAGCCATGGAGGCCGCCTTCACTGCCGACGAGCCGCCGGTCGGCGTGAGCGCTTCGATGCACGCCGCCGCACTCGCCTGGGTCCCGCCCGGGTTCACGGCGTTCGACACCGGCCAAGCGGTCGGCGACGCCGGGGACGCGGCGACCGCGGCCGCCCAATCCGACGCGGGCCCCGCAGACGACGCGGAAGCGGCTGCCGCGGCGCCTGCCGACGGCAACGGCCATGTCGTCCCGCCGGAGCCTGAACCGGCGACCGCGGAACGCGGTGACGGCGCTCCCACCGGAGACGCCGGGCGCCAGATCGGCGGCACGAACGGCGAGGCCGAACCCGATTGCGGCACGGACGAGCCCGGGAACGGACACGCCGACGCCGCGCCGGCAACGGACGAGGCCGGACATGCCGGTCCGATCCCTCCGGTTCCGGCCAACGGGCGCGACGCCAGCCCGGACCCGATGGAGATCCCCGAGTTCCTCCGCCGCGTCCAGTAGGAAGCCGCAAGCCCGACCGGAACGCCCCGCCGGCAACTCGACGCCCCCGGCTCGCAGGCCGGGGCAGGCTGGCGGGGCGTTTCCGTTTCCGCACCCCGCATGGAGGTCCGCCCATGAACCGCGCGATCCGCGCCCGTATCCACGAGAACGCCGTCAAGCGCGTCACCCGCATCTACGCCGCAACCCTCGCCGACATCTTCGCCGAGACCCTCCAGAACAGCCGCCGCGCCGGCGCCACGCGGGTGCGCGTTTCGGTTGCCGCGCCCGCCGCCCCGCCTGGCGACACCGCCACCGCGGCCGGCGAGACGCCGCTTACCGTCACCGTTTCCGACGACGGCGCCGGCATCGCCGACCCCGCCGTCCTGCTGAGCTTCGGCGAGAACGGCTGGGACGACGCGACGGTCCGGCGCGAGGACGCCGCCGGGTTCGGCTTCGCCAGCCTGGCGCGCCGCGACTGCGCCGTGTCCTCCCGGCCGCGTTCGCCGAACGGGGAGTTCCTGTCTGGCTGGCGCGTCGCGCTCGCGCCGGAGCATTTCCTCGGAGAGGCGGACGCCGAGGTGCAGGCCGACGAATCCGCCCCGTATCCGTACGGGACGGCGATTTCGTTCGTGGCCACGGAGTCCGCCGCCGCGATCCGCAACGCGGCCGAGACCGCCGCCCGGCACTACCCGCTGCCGGTGACGTTCGAGGACGGCACCGGGGACGATGCCGCCGTCCACGCGCTGCCGCGCCGCGCCTTCCTCGACGGCGCCGTCCATGCCGAACCGTGGCGGGGTCTGGTGTTCGGCGTCTTTCGCAACCGCCGCGGCGGCTACAACGACCCCCACCTCAACTTCCACGGCCTTACGCTCACGGTCGGCCTGCCCACCGTCGAGACCGTCCACGGCGCGCCCTGGACCGTCCTCGCCGACGTCGACGACTGCCCCGACCTCGAGCTGGTCCTGCCGGCCCGCAAGGAAGCGGTCGAGAACGATTTTCTCAAGGAGATGAGGGAGGCCGCCCGGCTCTCGATCTACCGCGCCATGGCCGCCGATCCGAACCCGCGTCCCGCCTTCGAGGACTGGACGCGGGCGCGCGGGGCCGGCATCGAGATCGCGCCGCCTCCCGCCATGCTGCGCCCCTGGCGGCCGGCAACGGCGGACGTCGACGACTGGCGCGACCCGCCGAAGCTCGCCCCCGCGGGCGCGGACGCCCTCGTCATGGACTGCGACACCGAGCCGCCGGAAGACCAGGCGCTGTGGCGTGCCGCCGAGCGGGCCGGGATCGCATCCCGCCTGTTCGGGACCGACCGCAGGCTCGAAGGCTATGGCTGGTACGACGCCCTCGACCGCGTGACCGGCGTCGCCATAGAAGTCACGCTGGACGGCAAGCGGTACGCGCTCGACGACACCCCGCTGCCGGAGCGGACCGGACCCACCGCCGCGCTGCTCCCGCCCCGTCCCGAGGCGGTCGGCATCGCGCTCGCGGTCCGCACGCCGGACGGGCAGTCCCGCACCCTGGACCTGCCGGCCGACGTCGCGTTCGCGGGCGAGGCGTGGTGCGGGTTCGAAGACGCGGTGCCGCTGCTGGCCGTGGACAGCGCTCTCCAGCCGCACGAGCTGGCCGTTCTGCTCAGGGCCGGGTTCTTCTCGCCCTCGGACGATATGGAGGCGGACAGCTGGGAGACCCAGAGGGACCGCTTCGACGAGGACGCGCTGCACCTGGCGACCCGGCTGCTGCTCGGCGACGACGAGGCCTGCCGGCTATCCATCGCCGAGACCGTCCGGCGCGAGCTGATGTGGCTCGTGCCCGGGGACCGTGGCGTCGACATCCGCATCCGCCGGCCCGACGTGACGGTGACGCTCGCCGCCGCCGGGGAGACCGCGCCGTGAAGCGGCGGTTCACGGTGCAGTGCGGCTACAACGCGGCCTACGCCAACACCGTCACCGTCGAGGCCCACACGCTCGAGGAAGCGCTGGAGAAAGCCGTCGCGGCGGCCAACGAGGACGCCGAGGGGTGGCGACCGACCGATCATTGCTCGGACACCTTCGTCGACGCGGTGTGCGAGGGCGTCGGCGATCCCTGGGGCGACAGCTCGCTCCCCATTCCCGGCCGGTTCTCCGAGCACGGCGAGCCGCCCGTGGTCACGCTCACCGACCCGGTTCCGCCCGGCGCCGTCGAGGTCTCGGGCGGGAAGGCGCTGGTGCGCATCGTCGGCGCGGCCGGCGCGGTCGCGTCCGAGCTCGGCGACCCGCCCCATCCTCCGGCGAACAAGCCGCTGGTGACGGTATCGGTCGATCCGGACGGGAGGCCCGACGTCCGGGTCGAGGGCGGCGCCGCAAGGGTGCGCATCCTCGACGCCTGACCGGTTCCGCCGCGCCGCCGGTCCGTCTCTCCCCAATCCCCGCGCGCGCCGCCCGGAGAGGAGGCCGGCCGCCGCCCGGACGAGGAGACCGGCGGCGCGGGAGCGTCCCGGCTCCTCCCCGTCCCAACCTGCCGAGGAGGCCTCCATGCCCGACGACGCACCGGGCCTCGACGACATGCCGCTCTTCGACATGATCCCGCCTCCCGCCCAAGGCGCGATCGCCGGTCCGAGGCAGGCCCCGGTCCGGGAGGCGGCCCGGCATCGCCGGCTCCGGGCCCGCTTCCTGCGCGGCGGCAGGGAGGCGGTCGACGAGAGCGAGCTGCTGGAGCTGCTGCTGTCCGGCCGCCCCGGCACGACCGACCCCGGCGAACTCGCCGCCGCCCTGCTGAAGACGTTCGGCACCGCGCCCCGCGTCCTCGCCGCCCGGCCCGACCGTCTGCGCGCCGTACCCGGCCTTTCCGAGGACGCCGTCGCCGCAATCAAGGCCGCCGAGGCGCTCGGCATCCGCATGGCGCGGGAGGACGTGCCCGACACCGTGCGTCCCTCCTTCGCCAACTACGACAAGGTCGTCGAGTACTGCCGCACGCTGGCAGGCCACCGCGAGGTCGAGGAGTTCCATCTGCTCTATCTCGACCGCAAGAACCGGCTCATCGTCGAAGAGCTGCACCAGCACGGCTCGATCAGCCACACCCCGGTCTATCCCCGCGAGATCTGCGTGCGCTGCCTGGAGCTCCGGGCGAGCGCCCTCATCGCGATCCACAATCACCCGTCATCGGACCCGCAGCCGTCGAAGGCGGATATCGACATGACGCAGCGCATCAAGGAGGCCCTCGGGACGATCGGCGTCACGCTGCACGACCACATCGTCGTGACCCCGTCCGGCTCGGTGAGCTTCCGGCAGCGCGGGCTGCTCTGACGGGCGCCGGCCCCTAACGGCCGTCTTCTCCGTCCGGGCCGCCGTCCCGCCGCGACGCACCCCAGGGGTCGGGCGTGCCGTGCCCGGGCCTCGGCGGCCTCGAGAAGCACCGCATCCCGCAGAGCTCGAGATGGGACACCACGGCATTCGCGACAGGCCGGAGCCGGTCGTGGTCGCCGGGCCGGCGCTTCTTCGGCCACAAGCGCGCCGCTTCGCGCAGCGCCATCTCGATCGTGAACTCGAGGTCGCCCCGCGAGACCGGGCGGTTGTAATCGTCGTTCATGCCGCGGACCCTGCCACAAGAACATTTCAAGAACAACATGACAGTCCGATGCCGCTGCGTGTAGTGTCCCGGTCATGTGCGGCCGCTTCACCAACCGGCTCTCATGGAGAGAGCTGCACGAGCTGATGGACCTGGCCGGGACGCCGCTCAACCTGCGGCCCCGCTACAACGTCGCGCCGGGCCAGGACATCGCGGTCGTCCGCGCCGAGGCAGGCGCCGGCCGCGGCCTCGCCATGCTCCGCTGGGGGCTGATCCCGGCCTGGGCGAAGGATCCCACCATCGCCTGGAAGCTCATCAACGCGCGCTCGGAGACGGCGGCGCAGAAGCCGTCCTTCCGCGCGGCCTTCCGCCACCGGCGCTGCCTGATCCCGGCCGACGGGTTCTACGAGTGGGAGCGTCGCGGAGGAGTCCGCCAGCCCTGGCTGTTCGGTCTCCAGGACGGCGCGCCCTTCGCCTTCGCCGGGCTGTGGGAGCAATGGCGGATCCCGGAGGGCGCGGCGCTCACCGGATCGCTCACCGAGCGCAGTCCGGGCGATTCCATCGAGACCTGCACCATCCTCACCACCGCCGCCAACGACACGGTGGCGGCGGTGCATGGCCGCATGCCGGTGATCCTGCCGCCGGAGGCCTACGGCCCCTGGCTGGCTGGCGATGACGTGCCGCTCGGGCCGTATCCGGCAGACGCGATGACCGCCCATCCGGTGAGCACGCTGGTCAACCGGGCGGCCAACGAAGACCCGCGCTGCGTCGAGCCGATCGCGCTGACCTGAGCCCCGGCCGCCCGGCGGCCTGAGCCACCCCCAACCCGACAACCCCGTTCCGGAGCGGTCCCGCCGTTCCGTTCGCGCCGCCGCGCCCTTCGCCGCCCGGAGTCCGGCCAGCCGGCCGGGGGCGGTCCGGCGGGGCGGGGCGGTGGGAGGGCCGGGCGATCGGCCGCCATTGCCCCGGCAACGACGCCCCGGCCGGAGCGATCGCTTTCGCATCTTCCACGAACAGGAGCCTGGCCATGCCCGATCCCGAACCCGGCACCGCATTCGGTCCCGTGATCGACGCCTACACCCGCGCCCAGGCGATCGAGGATGGCATCCTCGTCGATGTCTCCGACTCCGCTCGGCAGGCTGGTTTCAAGATCCCCGTCGCGGTCACGCGCTCGGTCTGGGAACGGCTGGTCGCCCTGCCCGAGGGCTACCTGGGCTTCCAGGACGAGAGCGGGCGCCTCTGGGACGTCCTCTGGATGGCGCACTACTACGCGGTCCGCGCCTCGAACAGCGACCGCGTGAGGATGTGCGTGCTGGTGCGCGACATCCGCAGGGACCTGCGCGACAGCAACCGGCCGCCCCGCAGGCACTTCCCGATCGTGGCGATCGGCGCCGGCGACAGCGGTGAGGCTGTCATCACCATTATGTGGCCCGAAGACGACTGAGCGCGGTCAGCCCTCTCCACCCACCGCACCATCGACGAGCTCTCCGGCGCCGCGAAGGAGAACGCCCGCATCTGGTATCGCCAGACCGGCCTGCACGACGAATGGTACGACTTCGTCTACGAGGACTTCGAGACGATCTGCCGGATGCTCGGCGTGACGCTCGCCACGATCCCCGTGCGCCTCTACGGCGGCGGAACCCGCGACAAGCCGCAGATCCATTTCAGCGGGTTCCACAGCCAAGGCGATGGCGCGAGCTTCTCCGGCCGCTACAGCTACGCCCGGGGCGCCGCCAGGGCCATCCGCGCCCACGCGCCCAAGGACACCGAACTGCACCGCATCGCGGACGACTTGCAGACCGTCCAGAGGCACAATTTCCACCAGCTTCACGCCTATATCCGCCAGAGCGGGCGCTATTGCCATGAGTACACCATGGCGATCGAGGTCGAGCGCGACAGCCCGACCTGGCAGCCGCCGACGGACGGCGCCGAGGACGCCGTGATCGAGGCGCTGCGCGACCTGGCGCGCTGGCTCTACCGCCAGCTCCGTTCGGAGTACGAGCACCAGACGTCCGACGAAACCGTCGACGAGAACCTCGCCATCAACGAACTGACGTTCACGGCTGACGGAACGCGATTCGGTTGATCCGGCCCGCCTGAACCCGCCGCCGATTTCCTGAACCCGTCCGCGCGGACACGCACGCGTCCCGCTCCGCCGCGTCGCCCGACACCTCCGAAAGGTCGGAGGGCCGGTTTCGGGCGGTCCGGCGGGCGGGGCGGGAGTCACATTCCCCGTCAAGCCAACGCCGGTCCGATGCCCTTCAGCACGGAGACCGGCCCATGCTCGACGCCCGCTCGGCGCCGGACGCCCATGCGCGTCCGCCCCTCCCCGCGCTCGCCACCGACCCGGCCGCATCGCCGGCCCGTCCGTCGCCGGGCGATGCCCTGTTCGCCGCGGCCCGGGCCCTGCTCCCCGTGCTGGAGGCCGGCCGGGCTCTCGATGCCGCGACCCTCCGGGACGCCATGACGGAGGCCTTCGGCGCATCCGACGCCGGGGGCGGCTGGGTCTGGAAGGACGCCTACGAGGCCGCCGAGGCGGCGTGCGTGCTGTTCCTCCAGCGCTACGGGCGGGGCATGCGCCGCACCTGCGGCGGCGGTTCGGGCGAGCCGCGCCGCATGCTGGCGATGCTGGAGGCGATCGCGGCGCTGGAGCCCTCGCACACCAGGCGCTCGGAGGAGCAGGTCCGGCTCCAGCAGTTCTCGACCCCGCTGCCGCTCGCCTATGCCGCATTGCAGGCCGCCGCGATCCGGCCGGATGACGTCGTGCTGGAGCCCAGCGCCGGCACCGGGATGCTGGCGGTGATGGCGGAGTGTGCGCTCGGCGACCGGGCGGCGGGCGCGCTCCATCTCAACGAGTATGCGCAGACCCGCGCCCGGCTGCTGACTCACCTGTTCCCGCAGGCCGTGGTGACCGCCTTCAACGCCGAGTCCATTGCCGACCGGCTGCGCGACGTGCGTCCGACCGTCGTGCTGATGAACCCGCCCTTCTCGGCGACGCCCGGCGTCGACCGCAGCCGGCACGACGCCGACCTGCGCCATGTCCGCTCGGCTGCCTCGATGCTGCCGCCGGGCGGCCGGCTTGTGACGATCACCTCGGCCCATTGCGTGCTGGGCGACGCCGTCGGGCGCCTCGACCCGCCGGCCCGCTGCGTCTTCACCATGGCCATCGACGGCCGCGCCTACGCACGGCGCGGCACCGGGTTCGACACCCGCCTCACCGTGCTGGAGCGCGGCGACGGACCCTCTGTCGAGCTGGACGGGACCGCCCGCGCCGCGAACGCCGCCGAACTGCTCGAAGCCGTCATCGCGCAGTTGCCGAAGCGGCAGCCCATCGCGCCCGCGCCGGTCCCGGCCGGCCCCGCCCGCGACCTGTTCGGCAAGCCGGTCGCGCCCACGCCTGCAACGCGCCGGGGTCCGAAGTCCGTTTCAACCCCGGAGTCCCGCCAGTCCCATGACTGGGGGACGATTACTGAGCTCACGGTCGAGACCGGCCCGGTCGAACCCGCCGCCGATGCCGAGCCCCCTGCCGGCAACACCGACTCTTACGTCCCGTGGAGGCCCAGCGTCGTGCGGGTGCAGGGCGCGGTCGAGCATCCGACGCCGCTGGTCCAATCCGCCGCGATGGCGGCCGTGCCGCATCCCGAGCCGGCCTACCGCCCGTTTCTGCCCGAGCGTGTCGTCACTGAGGGCCTGCTGTCCGACGCCCAGCTCGAGAGCGTGGTCTTGGCTGGGGAGGCCCATTCACGGCATCTCGCGGCCGAGTACCGCATCGGCTCGCAGTGGGAGACCGTCCACCGCTGCCGGGAGGACGGCGACGATGACGGGGAAGAGATCGACACGTCCCTCGTCACCGCCGAGGGCGAGACCCTGTCCGAGCCGGTGCGTTTCCGCCGGGGCTGGATGCTGGGCGACGGCACCGGCTGCGGCAAGGGGCGCGAGGTCGCCGCCATCATCCTCGACAACCGGCTGCGCGGCAGGAAGAAGGCGCTCTGGCTGTCGCAGTCCGACAAGCTGGTAGAGGACGCGCGCCGCGACTGGACCGCGCTGGGCGGGCTGGAGAGCGACATCATCCCGCTCGGCAACTTCCGGCAGGGCATGGAGATCCCGCTCGACGAAGGGATTCTCTTCGCGACCTACGCCACGCTGCGCTCGCCGTCTCGCCAGGGCAAGCCTTCCCGGCTGGAGCAGATCGTCGAATGGCTGGCGGGCTCGCTCGACGAGGAGGACCGCCACAGCTTCGACGGCGCAATCGTGTTCGATGAGTCCCACGCGATGGCGAATGCCGCCGGCTCGAAGAGCGAACGCGGCGAGACCAGGCCGTCGCAGCAGGGCCGCGCCGGGCTGCGGTTGCAGAACGCGCTGCCGGAAGCGCGGATCGCCTACGTCTCGGCCACCGGCGCCACCACGGTTCCGGGACTGGCCTATGCGGGCAGGCTCGGATTGTGGGCCGCCGGCGAGACGCCGTTCGAGAAGCGCACCGAGTTCGTCTCCGCCATGGAGGCCGGCGGGGTCGCCGCGATGGAGGTGGTCGCCCGCGATCTGAAGGCCCTCGGCCTCTACCAGGCCCGCGCGCTCTCATATGACGGGGTCGAGGTTGAAATCCTGGAGCACAAGCTGACGCCCGAGCAGCGCCGCATCTACGACGCCTATGCCGGCGCCTTCAAGGTGATCCACGCCAACATCGAGGAAGCGCTCAAGGCGACCGGCATCGTCCAGGGCGACGACACGCTCAACAAGAACGCCAAGGCCGCGGCGCTGAGCGCCTTCGAGGGGACCAAGCAGCGCTTCTTCGGACATCTTCTGACCGGCATGAAGTGCCCCTCGACCATCCGCGCGATCGATGCCGACCTCGACGGCGGGCGGTCGGCCGTGGTGCAGCTGGTCTCGACCGGCGAGGCGCTGATGGAGCGGCGCATCGCCGACGTTCCCGCGTCCGAGTGGGACGATCTCAACATCGACCTCACCCCGCGGGACGCCATCCTGTCCTACCTGATGCACGCTTTCCCGGTGCAGTTGCAGGAGCCCTTCACCGACGACGGCGGCAACCTGATGAGCCGCGTCGCGAAGGACCCGGACGGCAATCCCGTCATCTGCAAGGAAGCCGAGGACCGGCGCGACGCGCTGATCGAGAAGCTGGCGGCATTGCCGCCGGTGCCGACGGCGCTGGACCAGATCGTGCAGCGGTACGGCCACGAGGCGGTCGCCGAGGTGACCGGGCGGTCCCGGCGCGTGCTCCGGATTACGGACGCCAGGGGCGAACGCCTCGCGCTACGCAGCCGGCCGGCCTCCGCCAACCTCGCCGAGACCGCAGCGTTCATGGACGGCGAGAAGCGCATCCTGGTGTTTTCCATGGCCGGCGGCACCGGGCGCAGCTACCACGCCGACCTCGCCCGCGAGAACCAGCAACGCCGCGTTCACTACCTTCTCGAACCCGGCTGGCGCGCCGACCAGGCGATCCAGGGCCTCGGACGCAGCCACCGCTCCTACGAAGCCTCCGCGCCGCTGTTCCGGCCCGTCACCACCGACGTCAAGGGCGAACGCCGCTTCATCGCCACCATTGCACGGCGTCTGGATAGTCTGGGCGCCATCACTAGGGGCCAGCGCGACAGCCAAACCGCGATGGGCGGCAGCGACGCGGCGCTGTTCCGCGAAAGCGACAACCTGGAAAGCGTCTACGCCCGGGCCGCTCTTCGCCAGTTCTACGGCGCGCTGTGGCGGGGCAGCATCGAGGGCTGGAGCCTGGATCGCTTCGAGAAGGCCACCGGACTCAAGCTCACCTGGGAGGGCAATCTCAAGGAGTACCTGCCGCCGATGCCCAGGTTCCTCAACCGGCTGCTGGCGCTCCCCATCGCCGAGCAGAACCAGCTCTTCGCCGAGCTGGAAGAGCGCATCGCGTCCAACATCGAGCAGGCGATCGAGGCCGGCAGCTACGAGGTCGGCGTCGAGACCGTGACCGCCGACTCGCTCATCGTCGCCGGCCGGGAGACGCTCTACGAGCATCCCGGCACAGGCGCGGCCACCGAGCTGGTCGAGATCGTCCGCAGGGACAAGCTGGTGCCGCTCATCGCCGACGCCGCGCTGGAGATCGGCGAAGACGATCCGGGTCCGGACGGTAAGCCGCGCCTCGCGATCAACGCCCGCTCCAAGCGCGCCGCCGTCATCCTGCCGGCTTTCTCGCGCATGATCGACAACGGCGAAGTGCAGGAGCGAGTCCGGCTTATGCGACCGGCGACCGGCGAGACCATGGCGCGGGCCGAGCTCGACGCCTCCAACTGGCGCCGCGCCGACGAGGCTCAGTGGCGGCGCGTCTGGGATGCCGAGATCGCCGGGTTGCCGTCGCACCGGGACTCGCGCTTCTGGCTCGCCACCGGCCTCCTGCTGCCGGTCTGGGACCGTCTGCCCGCCGAGAACATGCGGGTTCGCAGGCTCACCTCGGACGACGGTATCGCCCTGATCGGGCGCGTGCTCGACGCCGAGCAGGTGCGGGCCGTGCGCCAGAGCTTCGGCCTCGACGGCGGTCCCGCCATCTCCGGCGCGGAGGCCTTCGAGGCGGTCATGGGACGGGGCAACGCGCTCGCGCTCGCCAACGGCTGGCGACTCGCGCGCAGGCGTCTCATGGGCGCCGACCGCATCGAGATCGAGGGGCCGGCCGATACCGACATGGACGCGCTGAAGCGCATGGGCTGCACGGTGGAGATCGTCTCGTTCCGGGCGCGGATATTCGCGCCGAACGCGGACACCACACAGCGCATCCTCGAACGCTGGCCGCTCGCCGCCTGAGCGGCGTGCATGACGCGTGTGGGGACTATGTTATTCATCCCACCGGCGCCACATTTGCAAGTTTCCGGTTCTTCGGCGCGCGCTCCCGCAATTGTTCCGAAGCGCCCTATCCAGGGAGGAAGAAATGAAAGAAAGCTGGCAGCCCGGCAAGACTGCCCCGAAAGACGGCTCCGTCATTCAGGCAAGATGGAAGGGCCATGAGCGCGACCCGGAAGAGATATTCTTCCACGCCGAGACCGGTGAGTGGATCGGCTGCCCGCCGCTTCCGCCGACTGCCGTAAATCCGCCGGACGAATGGCGTGCGATGGACGGGTCGAGTAGCGGACACCCTCCCTTCAACGGCGTCCGTTCAGTCGAGCACGTAGCCCCCACACGTACGCCCGGCCCGTCGCCGTCCGTTATTCCATCGTCGACGCGCCGGGGGTCCGTACCGCCGGCCCGCCGGCCGCCGGTCCAAATTCCACGGACAAGGAGAGCCGCCATGACCGCGCAGACCCTGCCCGACGAGCCCAACTTCTGTTTCTGCCCCGCCTACGACGTCGAGACCGAGGTGCAGCAGATCAGAATCGTGATCGAGGGCCTCGCCGGGCATGTCCCGACCGCGCTCGTCACCCTCGACCTCGACGATGCGCTCAACATCTGCGACAAGCTGAACCGCCGGCTCGGGCTCGACCGCGAGGCCTGGCAAGCGATGGTTGCCGCCTCGATGCGCGCCGAGGACGACGATCCGGAGAGCGATACCCGGCACTGACGTGCCGTCCGTCTTGCCCGGTTATGGCGAATCCCCTATAGTGCGGGGTCGACAGCGACATGTTGAAACCGGTCGAATGGGTCGGCTCCAGCAAGGCGGATCTGCAGCGCTTCCCGGACCCGGTGCAGAACCGCATGGGGTTTGCGGTCTACCGCGCCCAGCTCGGACGCCGGCACCGCGACGCCAAGCCGCTGAAGGGCTTCGGCTCTGGCGTCGTGGAGATCGTGGCGCGGCACGACGGCGACACCTTCCGGGCCGTCTACACGGTCCGGTTCGAGACCGCCGTCTACGTCCTGCACGCCTTCCAGAAGAAGGCGAGGCGGGGCATCGCGACCCCGAAGCGGGAGCTCGACCTGGTCCGCCGCCGCCTGCGCGCCGCCGAGCGGCACTACCGTGACACCCGCCGTGGAGACTGACGCCATGGAACCCGACGACGACGCCGTGGAGCGCGGCAGCGGCAACGTCTTCGCCGATCTCGGCTTCCCCGACGCCGACGCCCATCTCGTCAAGGCCGAGCTGGTCGGCCGTATCGACGACATCGTGCGCGCTCGCGGCATCACCCAGACCGAGGCCGCGCGGCTGCTCGGCCTCTCACAGCCCGACGTGTCGCGGCTGCTGCGCGGCGACTTCCGCGAGTACTCGCTGGAGCGCCTGTTCCGTCTGCTCAACGCGCTGGGGCGCGATATCGACATCGTCGTCCGCCAGCCCCGTTCCGCCGACGGCGGACGGCTCCGCATCGCCGCCGCCGAGCCCGTCTGACGCCCCGGGTCCCGGCGGGGTATCTCCGGACCGGTTGCAAGAGCCCGCTCCCGGCTGCGCTGCCGTCCGGACGCCGTCCCGCCGGGCTCCCCATTCCGACCATCCGCCTGCTGCGCCGCCGGTCCGCCGTCTTCCGCGGTCAGCCGTGGCGTGCGAGCCACCACCAGGCGATCCAGACCGGCAGGCTGAGCGCCACCGCCCCGACCGCGATCGCGAGCGGTCCGAGCAGACCCGCGAACACCGCCACCGGGATGGTCACGGCGCCCAGCCCGACACAAGCCGCCCACGCCCCGCGCCGGTAGCCGAGGCGCCAAAGGCGGCGGCAGCCGAGGGCCAGCGGCAGACCGCAGGCCGCGACCGGCGCAAGCGATCCCAGCGCCGCGAGCAACTCCCCGGGCCCTCCGAACGCGGCATGGGCCGAGCCGAACCGCACCGCCGCCTGCGCCACCACCCCGGCCGGCAGCCAGAGCAGCGCCAGAAGCCAGAACCCGAGCCGCGCCATCCAATTCCGCCCGTCCATGCCGAACCGATGCCCCGGACGGCCGCGCGATGCAAGCCGGGTCCGGACCTTCCCTGCGCAGAGGTGGAGAGAAGCCGTGCGGGAGCGAGGCCGCTGCAGGAGAGAGAGCGGCGGAATCGCAACCGGGGAGATCGGCCATGGCGACATTGCGATATGCGGGGATCGGGGCGCGGGCGACGCCGGCCGGAGTGCTGTCCGACATGAGGGCGATCGCGGGATGGTTGGCGCGGACCGGCTGGCATCTGTCGAGCGGCGGGGCGGACGGGGCCGATGCTGCGTTCGCGTCGGGGGCGCCGGCCGGGCATCAGTCGGTGTGGCTGCCGTGGCGGGGCTACAACGGGCATCGCGGGCCGGACTGCCGGGTGCTGTCGGCGGCGGCGATGGCGGCGTGCATCGAGATCGCGGCGTCCCTGCATCCGGCGTGGGAGCGGTGTTCGCCGGCCGTCCGGAAACTGCATGCCCGGAACGCGGCAGTGCTTCTCGGCGGGGCCCTGGATCCGCCGGTCGATGCGTGCGTGGCGTGGTCTCCGGGCGGGCGCATCGAGGGCGGCACCGGAATGGCCATCCGCATCGCCGAGGATCGCGGCATCCCCGTGTTCAACCTGGGAGCGATGACGCCGCGGGCCGTTTGCGAGCGTCTGGCCGCGATCCGCCGCGCTGTTTCGGAATCGTAGAGCAGGAGGAGAGCGCCTGTCGGGCGAGTGTCCGGCAGGCCCGAGGGGGCGGTCCCCCGCGCCGACGCCGGACCGGGCAACGGCAGGAGGAGACCCCGCCATGTTCAATCCCCACTTCCGCTTCGGCACCCCGACCGGCGGCGACCTTCTGACCGAGCTGGGCGTCCGTCCCGAGCTCGTCCGCGAGGTGACCGAGGACGAGCGCGCGATCCGCTGTCCCGACCGGGGCGCGGTCTATCCCGAACACCGCATGCCGAGCTTCTACCCGGACTCATTGCCGGTCCTCGGCCTGCACGAAGCCGGCCCGGCTGAGCCCTGGGGCCCGGCTCCGGCGCGTCGTCGGGCAGGCAGGAGGTCGAGGAGGGCTTGAAGAGGATGAACGGAAGGGGGCCGGGGAGAGGAATCGACCCGGCCGCCGGTCGTTCGCAACCCATCGTCATCAACCAGACCATGAAGGAGATCGTCATGGCTTTCGGACTGAACCGCGTGGACCTCATCGGCCGCCTCGGCGATGACGTCATCGTCAACCAGCTCGCCAACGGCGGGCGCGTCGCCAACCTGTCGGTCGCGACCGACGAGAGCTACTTCGACAAGAACACGGGCCAGAAGGTCGACAAGGCCGAATGGCACCGCGTCGTCACCTTCCAGGACGGGCTGATCGACGTGCTCCAGAAGCACGCGAAGAAGGGCCGGCAGGTTTACATCTCCGGCAAGCTCCAGACCCGCCGCTGGCGCAAGGACGGCGAGGAGACCGACCGCTTCGCCGTCGAGATCCTGATCGTCCCGGGCGGCCGCTTCCAGGTCCTCGACAAGCCGAAGGCCGCCGCGCCGGATACCGACGCCCAGGCGCCCGCGAACGGCGCGGACATGCCGGCCGGCGGCGCCCCGGCGCAGACCGGCGACATCGAGGATCCGCCGTTCTAGGCGGCGTCCCGCTCATCGTTCCTCCCTCCCGCCTCGGGGGCCGGCGCTCCGGCGTCGGTCCCCTTTTTTTGTGCCCTTCCGGGACCCCCAACCGCCGCGGGAGGGGAGAAGAGCTTCGCGGAGGGCGAACACGCCAGGGAAGGAGAGACCCGATGGGATGGAAATGCACCGCTTGCGGCGACCGCGGTCCGGAGCACAACGCGATCTGGTGCCCCTCCTGCGGCCAGGCCACCCCCACCCCGACCGACGCTGACGGCTTCACCGCAGCGGACTGGCTGGGGCAGGGCGACGCGTACGGCGATGCCATGTACGAGCGCGCGCGCAAGCGCATCCGCTTTCGGAGCATCGACCCCGAGATCACGCTCGTCTTCCGCGGCGACGACGTCATCGGCCGGGTGTTCGACATCGACCGTCGCGGCGGCGTGGGGTTCGACCTCAAGTTCGACCACCACCCCACCGTCTACGGTCTCGACGACTGGGACCAGATCGAGCACATCGTCAAGAGCGTCACCGCCACCGATCCCCACTTCGCCTGAACCCCTCCGGCCGGTCCCGCAGCCCGCGGGATCGGCTTTCCTTTTGTCGGCTCTCCGGGTCCCCCATTGCCGGAGTGGAGGAGAGCTTCGTGGCGCGTGATTACCGCCGCGGCGAGGACGGTCAGCCGCGCCCCAACCCATCGGGAGAATGACATGAAGATCGCCGCACGCCGCCACGGACCGACCGGCCAGGACTGGGTCTCGATCGGCCTCAGCCCGCGCGAGGCCCGCGCCCTTGCCGACTGCCTCCGCGACTCGATGACCGCCCGGCCCGAGCCGGACGGGCTCGACCTGTTCGCCCACGACGCGCTCCACCGCCTCGAAACCGCGCTCGGCGACATCGAGACGCGTTCGCCCCAAGAGAGTTGAGGACAGCTTCGCGAGGGCGAATATCGCCGCAGCGAGGATGCCATGACCGAACGCTATACCGTGACGACCTTCGTCGGGCCGAGCTCGATACTCTGGACCGAGCGCTTCGAGACCGAGCCCGAATTCGACGACAAGCGCGCCGCCTGGGACGAAGCCAGGGCGCGGGTCGCCGAACACCCCGACGAGATCACCGTCGTCTACCTCGCCGACGGGGACGAGCGCTCCGCCGTCTGGACCAACCGCCCCGACATCGTCTTCCGCGGCGCCGCCTGATCCGCTCGGGGATCGCCACACCATGGGCCGACCCCGGCATCGCCGGGGATCGGCCCTTTATTTGCGGACGGTCCGGAGTCCTTCTTCTCCGTCTCCGCTCAGCGGGTCTCCTCCGCCGGAGTTCGGGAGAAGCGCGGGAAGGGGTGTTCGCATTTGCGAGGAGAGAGAGCATGACCCGCGACACCGAGAGCGTCTTCGCCCAGGGGGCCGTCATCGTCCCCGACTTCGTCACCCCGGCCGAGGAGGAGCGCATCCTGCTGCGCATCGCCCAGGCGCCCTGGATGACCGAGCTGCGCCGGCGCGTGCAGCACTACGGCTACCGCTACGACTACCGGGGCGCCAGCCGCCCGGCCCCCGCCGCGCCGTTCCCGCGGTGGGCTGACGCGATGGCGGATCGCCTGCGGGAGCATTTCGGCGGGGCGCTGCCGGTGCAGTGCATCGTCAACGAGTACCGCCCCGGCCAGGGGATCGGCATGCACGCCGACCATGCGGATTTCGGGCCCGTCGTGGCGTCCCTGTCGCTTGCCGCCGACTGGCCGATGCGCTTCCGCCCGCGCTCGGTCCGCCCCTACGCCCGCGACGGGCTGCCGGGCGACGAGGTCGCGGTGCTGCCCCGCCGCTCGGTCCTCGTCCTCACAGGCGCCGCCCGCTCGGCGTGGATGCACGGCATCGACCGCGCCGACACCGCCGGTGAGTCGGCCACGCGCCTCTCCGCCACCTTCCGCACTATCGCGCAGTAGGCCCCCGCCGGCTGCGCGCCCGCGCTGCGCGCGGGGCGCTTTGCCGGCCCGCCGAGAGCGGAGGGGCGCTTGCCCATGGTCGAAGCGCGGCAGGGCCGAGGGAAGCCGCCGCCCACGAACGGAGGATGACGGCATGCGTGTCTACAACCGCGACGAGGCTTGCGGCTTTCGGTTTACCCGGGAGATCTGGGGCGAGTTCAGCAACTTCGCGCCGCTGGCGGCGCCGATCGCCGCCGGCCCGTGGACGTTCCGAACGTCCGAGGCCCTGTACCAGGCGGCGAAGTTCGCCGCCGCGCCGGACGTGCAGCAGCGGATCGCCGACGCGCCGACGGCGCGCGAGGCCGCCGCCATCGGGCGCGGCACGGCGTCGGGCATGAACCCGGACTGGAACGCGCAGCGCGTGAACGCGATGCGCTGGGTGCTGCGCATGAAGCGCGATGCGAACGCCGCTTGGATCGACGCCGCGCTGGCGCGCAGCGGCGAGCGCGCGATCGTGGAGGTCTCGACCCGCGACGCCTGGTGGGGCGCCCAGCCTGCCGGCGACACCTACCGCGGCCAGAACGTGCTGGGCCGGCTCTGGATGGAGCTGCGCCGGCAGCTCCGCGACGGCGATCCCGCTTCGCGGGCCGCCGCGTGGACCGGCCGGATCGAGGTCGGCCGGCTTGCCGATCCGCCCCGCGCCTGACCGGCGCATGGCCGCCGGCCTCGGGCCTGCCGGCCCGGCCTCGCGCCCGCGCTTCGCTCGGGGCGCTCGCCCCGCTTGCCCCGGACCCGTTCCGGGGGCTCCGCCAGGAGGCGGAGGCCGGCCGGTATGGGGCGTCCCGCAGGTCCCCGAAGGAGGTCCCCCATGCACCACGGTCCGTCTCCCGCCGCCGCCGTCGCCGCGGCGCTCGCCGCGCGCGCCGAGGAGGTGTGCCGGCGCTATCTGCCGAACGGCCGCCGGCTCGGCCGCTACTGGATCTGCGGCGACCTCGACGGCGCTCGCGGCCGCTCGCTCTTCGTCCGCCTCTCCGGATCCGGCAAGCCGGGGAAGTGGACCGACGCCGCGACCGGCGAGCACGGCGACCTGCTCGATCTCATCCAGTACCGCACCAACGCGCCGACGCTGCGCGCGGCGCTCGACGAGGCGCGCGCGTTCCTCGCCCTGGAGCCTGCCCCCCCGGATCGGGGTCCGGGGCAGGCGGACCGCGTTCCGGGGGTGTCGGACGCGCCCTACGACGCGACCGAGGCGGCGCGCCGCCTGTGGCGGCGCTGCCGCGCGGTCGACGGCAGCCACGCCGAGCGCTATCTGCGGGCGCGGGGTCTGTCGCGCTGCCGCTTCGCGGCGCTGCGCTTCCATTCCGCGCTTCGCTACCGCGAAGGCTCGTCGGTGCGCCGGTTCCCGGCGCTGGTCGCCGCCGTCACCGGCGACGACGGTGCGATTACCGGGGTGCAGCGCACCTGGCTCGATCCGGACCGGCCCGCCCAGGCGGACATCGCGAACTCGCGCAAGGCGCTCGGCCGCATCTACGGCCTCGCGGTGCGCTTCGGCGTCCCCTCCGACGACGCTGCGCTCGTCGTCGGGGAGGGCATCGAGACCGTGCTCTCGCTGGTCACCGCCGTGCCGGAGATCACGGCGGCCGCCGCGCTCTCGGCCGGGAGCCTCGGCGCGTTCGCGCCTCCGCCCGGCGTCGCGCGCCTGGTGATCGCCCGCGACAGCGACGAGGACGGCGCGCTCGCGGCCGAACGCCTCGCCCGGCGCTGCGCGCGGCTCGGCATTGCCACGACTGTCGTCGTGCCTGTCGGCGACGACTTCAACGACGATCTGGTCGCGCTCGGCTCGGCGGCGCTGCGCGCCCGCTTCGCGCCGCTGTTCCCTCCCGCCGCGTGCCCCTGATCCCGTCCAGCGGGAGGAAGAGAAGAGCGAGGGGTCGGGCGAGCCGACCCGGAGAGAGGAGGGAGGACATGCGCGCAATCGTGAACCTGCGCAGCGAGCCCTGGCTGCGCGAGAAGTTCGAATATGCGCAGGTCGTGAACAACACCGTGCTGATCGACCGCCGCACCCGCTGGGGAAATCCGTTCCGAATCGGCGGGCACGGTTCGAGAGAAGAAGCGATCGCCCGCTACCGCGCCGACCTTTGGCGCCGCATCCGCGCGGGCGAGATCGCGCTGGAAGAGCTCGCTGAGCTGGACGGGTGCTGGCTCGCCTGCTGGTGCGAGCCTCTACCCTGTCATGGCGACGTGCTGGCCAGGGCGGCGGCTTGGGCGTCGGGCGTCCTGGCGGAACGGGCAGATGCGTGACCCGGGTTCCGCGGTGCAGGTGGGTCGAGGGGTTTTGGGCGATGCCTTCGGCCCGGGCTATCCGCTGCAATCTCCACTCGCTGGCGCTCGCTCCGATTTCCGCTCCTATCCCTATCGCCTCCGGTCGCTGCGCTCCCTGCGCGCTCCGCTTGCCGCCGCCTGCGGCGGGCGCGGCCTTGCAGGCGGGTGCTCGACCGTTCGGCCTTCGGCACGCGCTGTCCGCTACGGGCCGGGAACCGTGTCCTCGCTCGCTGGCGCTCCCTGCGGGCCGCACCGCTTCCCGGCCCTCCGCTCCGGCGCTCTCACGGTCTCCGCTCCCGTCCTCGGCCGCGAAGCGGCTGGCGCCGCTTGGGGGGTGAGAAATACGCCACCCGACGTGATGTCCCATTGTGCCACGCGTGCTCCCTCCGCCAACCCGAAGGGTCCTCCGCTCCGCTCCGGCGCGAGGGGTTCCGCTAGGCAACGGATCGGGGCGACCGTGGCTCAGGCCCAACCTCCGCTAAGGCCTTCGTCCCTCAGGCCTAAGCTCCGATAGGGCCTTGTGCCCGCACCACTCGCCCCGATCCGCCGCCAAGCTCCACCAGCCCCGCGTGGCTGCGGTCCGCGCGCGTGTCCCAACAGAACATCACATCGGGGATCGGCCTCGGACGTGAAACCGATCGCAAGGGAGATCGACATGAGCACCATCGAGAACATCGAGACCGGCGGGCAGTCCGTCACCGCGACCGTCTGCGAGAACGCGGCGCTGTTCGGCGCAGCCCCCGAGCGGGACGAGTTCGACAGCCGCGACGTCTGGGACCGCGACGATGCCAGCGACGCGGTGAGCGAGGCCTTCCGCATCCTGGCCCAGGGCGTCGCGCCCGACGGGGTCCAGCTCGCCGACGAGCGCGAGAGCCTGCTCTGGGGCTTCGTCAACTGCCTCGACAGCCAGACCCAGCGCCTCGACCGCGCCGCCGACAAGCTGATGCCCGAGATCCGCGACCTCCAGCGCGCCCAGGACGGCACCGAGATCAAATCCCGCGAGCTGGAACTGGTCACCGACCGGGCGCAGAACCTTACCGACCGCCGCGACGCCTTCGAGACCCTGCGCGACGAGGCCGCCGAGGCCTACCGGGTCGAGACCGGCAACGTCTGGCGGCCGCGGCGCGGGTCGCACGTCTCGCAGACCGGCAAGCTGACCTCCGCCGCCATTGACGCCCGCGACTACATCCGCGCGAGGAAGGACCGCGAGACCATGGCCCATCTGCCGCAGGGCACCCTCGTCGCCATCGCCGGCGGCAAGGACATCGCGGACCCGGCGGCGGTGATCGCCCGGCTCGACAAGGCCCGCGAGAAGTACGCCGACATGGTGCTCGTCCACGGCGGCGGCCCCGGCGTCGAGAAGATCGCGGCACGCTGGGCCGAGCGCAACGGCGTCCACCAGATCGTCTGCAAGCCGGACTGGGACCGCCACGGACGGGCCGCCCCGTTCCGCCGCAACGACGAGCTCCTCAACCTCCTGCCGAAGGGCGTCATCGCGTTCCCCGGCTCTGGCATCACCGAGAACCTCGTCGACAAGGCGCGGCAGCTCGGCATTCCGGTCCAGCGCGTCGCGGCCTGACCGCGGCGACCGGGCGGGCCGCGTCGTCATCCTCGGCAACGGGCGGTGACGGCGCGGCCCGTTTCCGCGTGCGCACATCGGTGGCCCGGCGACGCCCTCCTCGCGCGCGCTACGCGCGGCGCTCGTGCTCCGCGGCGGCTCCGCCGCTCTTCCCCCGCACCCGCAAACGCGGTCGATGCACGACCGCGTCGAGTCCCGTGCGCCGAAGATCGTGACGGCCGTGCCGAGCGCTGCCACCGGTTTGGGCGCGTCGCTTCGCGACCGGGCTCTCCGCTCCTATCGCCGCTGCGCGGCGATACCGCTGCGATCCCTCGCGCCTCCGCGTCCTTCGGACGCTGCGCGCTCCGCTTGCCCGGCGGCTCGCTACACTCGCCGCCGCCCGGACGACCCGTTCGCGGCGAGGCTCAACCGCCTCGACCGTCGAACCGCCGTTCCCTCCGCGCGCGCTACGCGCCCCACTCGTGCGCAGCCTGCTCCGGACCACGACCCCGGCGCCGTCCGCTCAATCGCCGCGGCGGCTCCCCTCCGCCGGGTTCCCCGGCGTCGATTCCCCCATCGCGAATGCCGCCCGATGCGGTCTCTTCTGACCGCGGGGCGGCTGTTTCTCCACACCCCACGCAGCTTGCTGCAAGAGGGCGCATGCGCGCGCGGAGCGTGCCTTTGGCGTGCCTTGTCGGCGCCATTGCGCGCCCGCGGGCGCCAGCGTCTTGTTGGAGCGAGTCGATGCTCTGGGGAACCGCCGCGAAGCTGTTGGAATCGCGTGCTTTTTTCGGGCATGGTTCTCCAGGGAACCGCCCGGATCGCCCCCGAGGTTCTCCGGAGAAGCGCCGATTCCAGCCCGCGCTTCTCCGGAGAAGCGCGCTCAAGGCCGGCGCATCTCCGATCCCGGACCGCTAACGGCCGGCGTTCAGGACACGCGCGAGGACGTCATCGATGTGGGCAAGCGCGGCATGGGCGCCGCGGGGAACAAGCCGTTCGTCGCCTCGCACCGGAGCGGCCGGGGAGGGATCCCGCTCCCGCGGGCCGCCTGACACCGGCGGGCGGACCGGTCTCCAGCCGCGGCGCCGACAACGCTAATCCGCCTCCGTGTGCCCGCTTTCCCCGCCCGGACCGCCGCCGATCAGCTCGTCCTGGAGCCCGCGCGCGCCGGCGATCAGCGCGTCCAGCTCGGCCTCGCGTCCGTCGTCGAGCATGTCGGCGCGCAGTTTCGACACCAGGATGTGGGCCGCCCGGAAGGTCAGTTCGATGAGCGGCGCCACCCGGTCCGCCGCCGCGCCCGCCGGCGGGCCGTCCGCCACCGCCGCCAGCGCGGCGAAGCGGACGAACTCCGGGCCCGTCAGGCCGCGTTCCTGGGCGGCGGCCTCGATGCGTTCCCACTCCGGATCGAGGAACCGGATCGAATGCGGGTTGCGTTTCTCCGTCCTGCCGGTCTCGTCCGGGGCCGTTTCGGGCTGTTTATCGTCCATTCCGTTGTTCCCGTGGTTCCGGTTTGCCGCCAGGGGCGGCCGTTTTCGCACCTCCGCCGGAGGATCCGGCGGGCCGGCGCGCTACAGTCCGAGGTCCATGCCACCCCGGCCGCGCCCGGGCGCCGGCGAATCCGGCGTCTTCGAAGGGCTTTTCGCGGGCGTCTCCGCCTCCTCCCGCCCTCTGCCGGACTCCCGTTCGGCCCCGCGGTCCGGGCGCAGTCCGCGGTCCTGTTCGGCTTCTGCCCCCTTCTGCGGCGCGTCGCGCTTCATCTCGCCGACGCCTTCGAGCGCCGCGATGCGCTCGCCGGTGACGGCTTCGAGCTGCGCCTTCAGCTCTTCGGCGTTGTCCGTGACGAGCTCCGCCCGGTCCCGCGCCCGGCTGATCTCGACATAGAAGCTCTTCTGCGTGGTGAGATGCTTGTGCCTGGCCTCCATCGCGGCGATCACGTTGTCCACCGTGCGGCCCTGGAAGGCGTGGACGGTGGAGGCCCAGGCGTGGTCGAGATGGCGCAGCTGCGGGTCGCCCTTGCCCAGTTCGAGCGTCTTGCCGTCCTCCAGCCGGAACGTCACCCGCCCGTTGGCGACCCTGAGAACCTCCGCCGTGCGGCTGTTGACCAGCCCGAGCCCGGCGTCGTTGCGGGTCCAGCGGATGCGGTCGCCGGCACGCAGCTCGATGTCTTCCGCGCGAAAGACCTCGCTGCCGCCCCGGCGCCCGCCGATCTCGCCCGGCTTCCAGGCGACGGAGCCGCCCCTGCCGTCGTCGAGGAGCACCGCGCGGGCCTTGTGATCCACCGCGACCACCTGCCGCTCGTCGCCCTTGTCGACGCCGATGCGCTTGTAGGGGCGGTGGAAGGCCACCGTATCGCCGACCGAATAGTTGCCGGCGAGCGCCTTCTCGGCGTCGGTGTAGCCCCTGGAGACCAGCCGTTCGGACTCCATGGTCGGCCCATGGATGCGGCCCTCGCGGGCGAGGCGCTCGCGGATATGACCGTTGATCGCCTGGCGCAGCTCGTGGGAGGGCGCCATCACGCCGGTATTGGCGCGCGCGTCGGCGTCGAGCCGGAGCCAGCGGGCCGCGACCGCGCCCGCGATATTGTCGGGTTTGACCTCCGCGACGTTGCTTCCGAGCTTCTCGAAGGCGCGCTCGATGTCGCCCTTGAGGCTCGCCAGGACCGCTTCCTTCAGGGCGGGATCGCGCTGGCGCATGATCTCGTCCATCGTCGCGGTCTGCATCCCGGCGGCCTGGAGCTGGGCGAAGGGTTTGCCCGCGTCCACCGCGTCGAGCTGTTTCGCGTCGCCCACCAGCACCACGCGGGGGATGCGGAGCGCGTTGGCGATGCGCAGCAGGTCTCTTGCCTGGACGGTGGACGCCAGCGAGCCTTCGTCGACCACCAGGATGGTCTTCGCGAACGCCGCGCGCATCTCCCTGGCGCCCTTCCTCGTGAGCCTGCCCTCTGCCACGCCGGCGTTGCGGGCGAGGAAGCGCTGCAGGGTTTCTGACTCGATGCCCGCCTCGGAGGCGAGCGTCTGCACAGCGGAGGCCGAGGGCGCGAGGCCCGTCATGCGGTATCCCTTCTTCTCCGCGAGGACCCGCGCCCGGTTCAGCATGGTGGTCTTGCCGGTGCCGGCGTAGCCCTGGACGCCGACCGTGCGGTCTTTCGCCGACAGGATCAGCTTCACCGCGTCCTTCTGCCCGGCCGTCAGCGGTCCCTTGTTGAGATGCCCCTGGACCTGCCAGCTCCGCATCGGCGCCCGGCCACGGCCCTGTCCGCCCCGCCAAAGGGCCACCGCCTCGCGCTCCTCGCCCACGGTCCGGTCGGTGGCGAGCGAGTCCTCGGCGCCGGGGATGTTCACCGTATGCAGGGTCCCGGCCTTCTCCAGCGCCGCGACTTCGCGCTCGACGTCCCCGATCGCGACCGCACCTGGCCTATGGGCGAGCGCCGCGGCAAGCAGATCGGTGCGGGCGAACACCGCCTCCCGCTCCGACAGGTGCGCCATCGCCCAGGCGACCGCCTCCGTGGCAGGCGATGCCGATGCCGTTTCCGGGGAAGACTCTCGCTCGCTGCCGAGGGAGCGATCCGTCGACGCGACCCCCGCGCGGCTGCCGGGCTCTTCCCTGCCTTCGGTATCCGGGAGCGCCGGCGCAGCCGGCTCCGGTCCCCTGCCCGGTCGGGCCGCCTGTTCCGCCCCTGCGTCCCGCTCCGCCGAGGCCGGTCTGCCCATGGCCCCGGCCGCCAGCACGCGGGCATCGAGTCCCAGATCCGCGGCCTGCCGCTGCCAGACGCCCCTGAGTTCGTCCCGGTCGATGTCGCGCTTGCCGGCCCGGGTCATCAGCGCCGCGCGCTCGGCGAGGCGCGGATTGTCCGCCGAACTGCCGAGATTGCGTTCCGCCATCGCCGCCTCGATCTCGGCGCGGCGGCTGGAAAACGCCTCGATCGCTTCCCGCGGCACGCCGGCGATCTCGAAGCGGCCGTCCGCGTGGCTCTTCTCGATGCCGTAGCCGAGCCGCGACAGCGACGCGGCGAGCTCGCTGCGGTAGAGCATGCCGATCAGCTTCTGCTTCGCATACAGCCCCTCGTTGGCCATGGTGCGCCACTTGCCGTCCTCCCCCTTGACCATGTTGGCCAGCACCGCGTGGGTGTGGAGCTGCGGATCGAGGTTGCGCGAGGTGTCGTGCCGGAAGGTGGCGGCGACGATCTTCTGGTTGCCCACACGCGCCATCTTCCCCGTATCGGGCTCCTTCATGCGGGTCTCGGCGGCGTTCTTCTCGATCCAGGCCAGCGTCGCGGCTACCGCGTGGTCGTGGGCCTCGACGATGCGCCGGTCGCCGCCGACCAGGGCGGCGAGGGAGACCGATTTGGGCGCGCTGAAGGTGAGGTCTCGGCCGGGCCGATGCACGATCTCCCCGTCCTTGCCGCGCTTGCCGAGCCGCCGCCCCGAGTCGTCCGGCACCCGGCCTTCGAGGACCGCGCGGAAGGTCTTCGGGTCGACGGGACCCTTCAGGCCGAGCTCTTCGGCCCCCCTGCCGGCCCAGGCGCTGGCCGCGCGGTGCTCGGGATCGTCCTTCGCGTAGTAGCCGTCGCGCTCGTAGTAGGACGCGCCCTGGGCGGCCGAACTCAGCGCGCCGATCGACAGCATGTCAGTACCACTCGCCGGGCTCCGCCCCGTCCGTATCCCCCGGCTCACCGTCCGGCGCCGGGCCGGGCTCCGGCGCCTTCGGATCGGCGGTTTCCGGCTCGGCCGCGGGCGGTTCGCCGTTCGCCTTCGGCGTCCCGCCCCTGGCGGTATCTTGCCTGCGCGCCGTGCGCTGGCGCCCCTTCTTCCCCGCAGTCCCGTTCGCGTCCGGACCGCCGTCCGTTTCCGCCCCCGCGGCCTCGCCCGGCAGCGGCGCAAGGTCCAGCTCGCGCTGAAGAAGAACGGTGTCCCCCGCGCCACCCGGCGCCTTTGCCGGACCCGTACGGGCCTCGCCGGGCGGGTCCGGGATCGCGATGCCGTCATCGTCGGCAGTTTCAGGAATTGGCGATGGCGGCGGGTTGCCCGGATCGCCGGCAGGTTTACAGGTCTCCGTCGGGCCCTCTTCGCGCGCCACGAACCGCTCCGCCGCCTTCGGCCGGGCGACGTATTTGAGGCGGATGGAGGCGACCGGGAAGGGGCCGGGGAACTTGAGATAGCCCGAGAGGTTCGGCAGCCGCATGATCTCGGAGGGGAGCGCCAGCGCGCGCAATTCGCGGCGCGGCGTCAGCGAGACGCCGTCGCGGATGGTGTTGGCGCCGTAGCTGAACCCCTCCGACACTTCCTCGATCTCGCTGCGACCGAGGCTGTCGGCCGACCACTGCGCGGTGTCCCGGTCGGGCGCGGCCAGCACGACGCGGGTGCCGCAGAGACCTGAGATGGTCTCCGCCCCGTTGCGGCCGTAGAGATCGCGCAAGGCCGACGCCACCTGGACGCCGAGCACGAAGCAGCCGCCGAACTGGCGCGACTCGGCGAGCCCCGGCTGGAGCGAGGGCACCTGGTGGAGGGTGGGGAGCTCGTCCAGGATGACCCAGATGCGCCGCCCGTCGTCCTGGGCGAGCGAGAGCATCGCGTTGACCGCAATCTCGAGCCAGGTCGAGATCAGACCGCGCAGGCTCGCATGCTGGTCGCCCCTGGACGTGAGGAACAGGAACCCGTCCCGGTCCTCGTCGGAGATCCACTCCCGGATCGAGAACGGCTTGCCTTGGTCCGGCAGGAACTCGAGTGCGGACAGGTTGGCCGTGAGCATGGCGCGCACCGAGAGCGCGGTCTTCGGGTTGTCGGGATCGACGATGGACTGCGCGACCGTGCCCTCCATCGCCTCGGCGAGCGCCGTCAGGTCGGTCTTGAGCAGATGGTCGACCAGGACCCGGTTCTCGACGATCCCCTTCTGCCGGAGCACGCCGGCGCCGTTGGAGAACAATTGCCTTGCGGCGGTCACCCAGAACGGGTCCACCGTGTCCTTCTGCTGCGGGATCAGCGCGGCCGCCATCATGTCGAAGTCGCGCGGGTTCCTGGCTTCGAGGAACGGCGACCAGCGCGGAGCGCGGGCATCCAGCGGGTTCATCAGCACGTCGCGGCGTTCATCGAAGAAGGACCGGGTGTAGCTCCCCATCTTGTCGTAGAGGACGCAGCGCTCGCCGCGGGCGCGGACCTGAGAGACGAGATCGGAGATCAGCACGGTCTTGCCCGAGCCGGTGGTGCCCGAGACGATCGTGTGCTGGGTCTCGGCGCGCTCCGGATACGGGATGCCGGCGATGGACCAGGGGCGGAGACGCCGACCGCCAAGCATCCGCTCGAGCGCGCGGAGGCGGGCGGGCCGCACCCGGCGGCGCAGCTCGCCGGCCGTCACCATCTCGGCGCCCCTTATGCGCCGCTGGCGGCCGAGCTGCGCGCCGCGGACCCGGAACGCGATCAGGAACAGCCCGATCAGCCCGCCGCCCGCCGCCAGGCCCAGCCCGGCGCTTGCGAACGTCTCCTCCTTGATGCGTTCCCGCGCCTCGCGTGCCGGCACGGACACCGCGATGTCGCGGATCCGCAGCACGCGCCGCGTGCCGTCGGCGAAGCGGATTTCCTGGCCCGAGTCGGGATCGTAGCCGAGCGCGAGCTTGACCTCGGCCAGCGTCACCATGCCGGCGGCGTACCACTCCGCCCCCGTGGTGCGGTGCCACAGCGTCCAGGCCGGCACGGCGACGGTGGTGAAGGCCGCGAACAGCATCGCCGCCCGGAACAGCTGCCCCCACATGCGGATCGAATGGAAGACGGTCTGGCCGCCCCGGAGCGTGCTGCCGCCGATGCCGCGCATCACGCTCTCCCCGCCGCCGCGCGGCACGCCGCCCGGAGGCCGGGTCGGGCCGGGGGCCGGGCGAAGGAGGCCGGGCCGGAGAAAGCCGCCCGGAACTCCGCCTGTCCCAAACCGCCGTATCCCCGGAGGCCATGACCATGACGGGAATATCCACGACCCCGGCGCCCGCCGCGCCCACCCGGACCGAGCGCGCCGTCTTGCTCGGCGGCTTCGTGCTTGCGGCGCCCGCCACCGCGTGGTCCGCGGTCACGGCAGCCTGCCCCGGACCCGTTCCGGGGCCGGACATCGAGACGGTCGGCGCCGCGTGGCTCGCAGCGGGCGCCTGGGCCGCCCTCTCCTCGCTGGCGCTCGCGCTCCGGCGGGGTTTCCGCCACGGCGACTGGAGCCCCTTCCGCCGCTACAGGCTCCCGGACGGCCCGGATAGCGATCTCGACATCGACACGAGGACGGGCATGTACGCGTATCTGCGCGACGAGGAGGATCGGCTGCTCCACGACGATGACCGGCGCTGAACGGCCCGCGGCCCGGATCATGGAGAGGAGTCCCCCCAACCCTCCTGGCCCGGACGCCGATCCGGGCTTTCGGTCCGCGGCCGGTCCCTGCCGTCCCCGACCGGTGCGGCGTCGGGCACGGCATTCTTCGCGGTCCCGTAAAGCTTGCCGGCGAGCCAGTCGCCGACAACCGGCAGGTTCTCCGTCGCGTGGCGCTCGAAGGGCTTCTCCGTCTCGACCGCCACCCCGGCGCGGCCTTCGCGGGCGTCCTCCCGCGCGATCCCGGCGCGCGCCTCGCGCCCGGCCTCCCTCACCGTCATGTCGGCCCGGGTCTCCGCGCGCGCGCCGAGTGCGGCCTCCTCGACCGCACCCGGTTCCGGCGCCCCGGCATCCCGCGCCCGATCCCTCGCGCCCGCTGACCAGCCCCCGTAAGCCGCCGCGGTCTCTCTTCCGTAAGCTTCGCGTAGCGCGCCCGCCGCACCCTCGTATTCCACCGCGCCGCCGACCGTTGAGGGATCGGGGCCGGCGGGGGCGGGGAACTTCTCGGCGATGAAGGCGGCGGCGTGCTCACGCAGGGCCTCGGCGTCCTCCGGGGTCTGGGGCGAGGCGATGCGCATGGCGCCGGCGGCGCCGATCGCGCGCCCGTCCGTTCCCGGCCGCTCCGAGAGCCAGGCGAAGAAGGGCTGGCCGAGCTCGCGCTCGATCGCCTGGGCGTCCGCGCGCACCCGCGCGGCCTGCTCCGACCAGCTCTCCGATTCCTGGCGCGCGAGCGAGGCGCGCTCCTGGAAGGTCCGCATGCGGGTGAGGTTGGCGCTGAGGCTCTCGTCCAGGCTCGCCGCCTCGCTCTCCCCGGTTGCGGTGGAGTAGCGCCGCGACGCCTCCGAGACGCGCGACCAGAGGTCGGTCACCTGGTGGCTCCGGGCATAGTCCTTCACCGCATTCCAGGCGTCGCGCCCGATGGTCTGGCCGCGCCACATGGCCGAACCGTCGGCGCCGAGCCTGACGACGAAGTCCCAGCCGGCGCCGACCCTCGCCTGGCCGGTCAGCACCGCCATCTGATCCCTCGAGATCCCGGCGGTCTCCGACATCTTGTCGTAATGCGCCTCCAGCGCCTGGACCTGGGTGCTCTCGCTCTCCGTCACGCCCCGCGCATGCGCCTCCCCGGTCGAGACGTCATGGGAATAGCGCTCGATCAGGCCCGTCGCATCGGTGACGGCGGCGTTGCGCGCCTGTCCCGCCTCCGCCGACCAGTGCCGCGAGAGCGACCGCGCCTCCGCGGCGCGGGTCTCGTGAGAGGTCGCGAGCGACTCCGACAGTCTGACCCCCGCCGCCGGGATGCGGCTGGTCGCGGCGCCCATGTCGGCGATAGGCGTGCCGTCGCCCGCCACGGTGAACGCCGCCCCGGCGGGCGCGTAGCCGGTGTAGCGGTCGGTGTCGACATGGGCCGAGGTGCGGATCTGGCGCCCCTCCAGGGTCGCGAAGCGGTGCGTGTCGTAACCCGTGTTGGCGAGGCTGAGATTGCCGGTGGTGCCCTCATGCGCGGCGGACGAAGCGGCATCCTGCCCGACCGCGAGGACGGACGTGGCGAGGACCGTTGCTTTCGAGAGCCCGTAGGCCAGCGCCGCCGCCAGGAACGGCACCGACATCGACAGGTATCCCGACATCACCGCGACATCCGACGCCACGGCCCTGATCCCAGCCTGCGCCACCAGCGAGATGCCGATGTCCCCGCCGGGCATCAGCGCGGCGGCCTGCATCCTTTCAGCGGCTTCCCCCATGCTGATCCGGTGCAGCACCGCGTAGAGCGGCCCCCAGGACTGGAGCCAGACCAGCCCGGTGACGTAGGAGCGGAAGATCGCGCCCCCCGCCGGGGTCAGCATCAGCAGCACCGCCATCGGGAACGCCCCGACATAGAGGCACTCGAAGACGATCCGCAGCAGCGGCACCCAGGTCTCGGCCTGCCGCCCTATGGCGCGATAGGCCGAGACCGTCTGCGCCTCGGCACGGGCTTCCGTGTAGGCCCTGAGCGCCGCCGCGTTGCCAGCCTCCGCCGCCCATTGCTCGCCCGCGTCGTGGACGGCGTTGAGCACCATCTGCTGGCGCATGATCTCGCCCGCCGCGCGCGACGCGCCGATCAGGAAGGTATGGGCGGCCGGGAGCGCCGCCAGAAGTTCGGCCCGCGCAAGCGCCTCGGTGCGCGCGTCCGGGAAGATGCGCCGCCCGAACACGGTGCCGGCGCGCGCAATCTCGGCGTTCCACTGCCCGTTCAGCCGTCCCGCCGCGTCGCGGCAGGTGACGACCTGGCGGTCGATCGGCGTCGCGCCGGTGCCGGACGCGGCTTGGCGCGTGGCGAACTCCACCATGCGCGCGGGCGAGGCGCCGGCCGAGGGCGAGCCCGTGGCGGTGACCAGCGACCAGATGTCGGTCGACTCGCGCAGATCGTCCGCCGAGATGTGCCCGAGCAGCAGGGCGTGGAACACGCATTGCCGGGCATAGTTGCGGACGTTGCGCGCGAACACCGTGTCGGTGATCTCAAGCCTCGTCGTCTTGGCCGCGAGCCGCGCCCCGAAGATCAGCCCGTGGCGGCGGTACTGGAGATCGTTGGGCAGCGTAAAGGCCTGCTCGGTGAGGCGCGTCAGCCCGTCGCCGATATTGCTGGTGAGCGAGGCGAAGAGGGCGAGGCCGATGGGCACATTGGCCACCACGGCCGGCGCCAGTGTCGGATCGAGCCGGTCGACCACCCGCACGGTCGCCTTCGGCACGATCATCGCGCCCCAGACCGCGACGAACAGCAGCATCCACTTCGCGTTGTCCTTCCACGAGCCGCCGAAGGCAGTGCGGAACAGCACCCAGGCAAGCCCCGCGACGCCGGCGAGCTGGGCGAGGGTGATGTAGGCGCCGCCGCCGGTGATCGCGGCGACCGCGTTCAGGAGATCGACGAGGTAGGTGCCGCCGCCAAGGGTGAAGAGCTCGTACATTATATATAGGGAACTACCGCGACCCCGCCCCGGCGCCGCCGCGCGCGAAGGCCAATGCCGCACGGAGGTCCGCCGAGAGCGCCCCGGCGAGCTCGGTCTCGATCAGGCGCAGCTTCTCGACCACGGCGAGCGCGGTGTTGAGGCGCTCAAGCCCCTGGTGGCGGTGCCGGGCGAGTGCGACCCGGTTCGACCTCAACCCCTCGCGCCAGCGCCGCAACTGCTCGCCGTCGGCGATGTCCAGCGTCCCGGCGCGCTCCTCGACCGTGCGGTGCAGGTCGGTGATCCAGACCTGCATCACGTCGAGCGCCACGGCTTCCGCCAGCGCGTCCATCTCCTGGTCGATCACCGCGCCCCGGTAGGCCGCCGCCGCGTTGGCCACCCGGTAGACCGGGAGCGTCGTGAGGTTGACCAGCCCCAGCGCCGGGGCGGGCGGCGCGGTATCGGTGCGGACTGCATCGACCAGGTCGCGCAGCAGTCCCGCGACCCGTTCCCGGAAGCCCCGGTTGGCGGGGATGGTCACCGTACCGAGCGTCGGATTGAGGCAGAGGTTCGGCGTGTCGCAGCTATAGACCGGCAGCGCGCCGCCGCCCTCCATCAGGGTCTCGGTGACGCGCCGGTCCAGCGCCAGCGGCTCGAGAATCCGCACCCTGGGGCCGGAGGCGTCGCCGTCCGAGGTCGGCGCCGTCACGATCAATGTACCCGTGACCGCCATGGCGAACTCCGCCAATTGCGTGTCGCCCGAGAGGAAGGACGACGCCCGGATCGCCTTCCAGGCGTAGTTGACGTTGACCGGTACCTGGTCGGCCATCGGCCCCGAAGCGGCGGCCAGCGTCGAGTTGCGCTTCCCGTCCGCGCCGCAGCCGTGCTTCGCGGCGGCGTAATCGGAGAAGATGCCCTGGCCGGTGCCGACCGCGGCGCAGATCGCGGCCGAGGCCCGGTCGTTCTTGGACCAGAGCGCGCCGACCAGCGCCTGGGCGGTCTCGCAGCTGTTCAGGTTCTGGCTGTTGACCCACTGCGCCAGTGCCCGGAGCTTGGCCATGGTCTCGGCGATCACCGGCGAGATGGTCTCCAATGCGAGTTCGAAGGCGAAGCCGGCGGCGTTCTGCGCCACCGCGCGGCCGAAGGCGATCAACTGGTCGCTGTTGATGAACGAGAACGCGCCGGCGAAGGCGTCGATGCCGCCGCAGCCGGACCGGAAGGAGGGCAGGTTGACGGTGGCGATCTGTTCGGAGCGCACCGGCGAGCGGAGATAGAGGTTGCCGAGCGTCCAGTGGCCCGAGGCCTGGCCCTGGAAGGCGGTCGGCCCCGTGGTGTTGACCGCGGCGCCCTGCCAGAAGCGGCCCATCTCCGAGAGCACGTCGGCACTGGCGGGCGCGGCCAGCGCCAGCAGCAGGGCGGCGCAGATCGCGCCCTTCTTCAGATCAATAGTCATTGCCCTGCTCCAGTGCGGTGAGCGCGTAGATGCGTTCGGCCATCTGGTTCTCGGCCAGGACGCCGAAGCCGACCGGCAGGACGCGTTTCGTTTGGGTGTCGAACAGCACCAGCGCAGGAACCGGTGCGTTGCCGAGGCCGAGCCGGGACGCGCGCCCGTTGTCGGGGACGGCCTCGGGCCAGCCCTCCAGCGCCTCGCCCGTGAGCGAAACCGCCAGCACGTCGAGGCCGTGGCGCCGGGCGAAGGCGCGCAGCAGCGGGCCGAACACCTTGCATCCCGCGCAGCCCGCGTGTCCCAGGTAGATCAGCCCGTAGCGCTCGCCGAGGCGGGCGAGGGCTGCGTCGCGCGCCTGCCGGCGTCCGTCGGACCAGACCTGCTTGGCCAGCGCGCCGACCGGGCGGCGCAGCGTGTAGTCGAGCTCCGGCGTCGCCCAGACCGTGCGCCGGAACGCGTCGGAGAAGACGGCGGCGCGTTGCAGCGTCTCCTGTTGCAGGCGCAGATAGACGGTCACATTCTCAGAGGTAGGATCGAGGATCGCCTCGGCGCGCGCCTCTTCCAGCGCCTTGCGCATCGCCCCGATGCGCTCCGACGCGGATTGCGCCGGACCGGAAGAGGGAGGGGGCGGGGCCGTGGCGGGTTCGGCCCGTTCCGGCTCTTCGGCCCGGTCGCAGTAGAAGTGCCAGCCGAGCGATGCGCCGGAGTCTTCTTCGCCGCACCAGGACCGCCATTCCCCACCGGCCGCGGGCGCCTCCAGGGCCGACCACACGACCGCCGCCGCGACGGCGCGTTTCACGGCACGCAGCACGGCGCGCATCGTCACTGGCCCCGCCGGTAGAACTCGCGGATGCGTGTGCGTATAACCGCGCCCGTGTCGCCCGCGTCGGGCAGCGAGACCGAAGGCTCGCGGGAGCCGTCCATCAGATCCTCGGTGAACTCCGAGAGGTCGAGGCGGGCGAAGTCGATGCCCTCGATCTCGGCCACGGTGAGGCCGCGGCAGCTCGACCAGCCGATGCCGAGCTGGGCCCGGCCCTGCTGCTGCAGGATGCGCCCGAGCTTCGAGCCGAACACGCACCAGGCCCGCGAGCGCCGGATGCAGGCGCCGAAGAAGGCGCGCTTCGAGCAGTAGCGCCCGAGATAGTGGGTGTTGCCGGCGTTGCGCTCCTCCGCCAGCTCGCGCTCCGAGGCCGAGCAGTTGCCCATACCCACCAGCAGTCCGCTGTTCTTGCAGCAGTTGGCGAGCCCAAACAGCTTGATGTGGCAGGCCCTGCGCTGGCCGGTGAAGAAGCGCATGTCCTGGCGGTCGAACTCGTCTCCGCCCAGCTCCAGCGCCATGTTGAGCCGGGTCGTCGCGTTCACGAAGCCGGTGTTCGCCTGCGGCTCGACGGTCTCGCAGCCGACGCCGACGCAGTAGCTCACGGAGCCGCAGGATCCGCCGTCGTCCGCGTCCCGGAGGTCCGCGCCGCAGGCCGTGGCGCTGCCGGAGGCGAGGCCGGCCGCGCCATGCGCCGCCGACTGCGGCGAGGCCGCGACGGTCTCCGAGCGCCGAACCATCGGATCGCTCGCCGGCACGTTCGCGGCGGGCCGCGCGGTCGTGCCCTCGATCACCACGCGTCCGGCCGTGCCGCCCGGGTCGTTCGGATCGGCGAGCCGCGTCCGGCCCTCGTCCTGGAGCCGGCTCGCGCCGATGCCACGCTGCGGCAGGTTCGTGCCGGCGTAACCGGGAATGTCGGCAGCTTCCGAGGAATCACGCGCAATCGTCCGCGCCGCCTCATTGCCCGCATTGCCGATGGCGCGCGCCGCCGCCTTGGGGTCTCCTGCCCCCCCGGCTCGGAGGCCGGGGCCGGCTCCCCCCGATCCGGGGTCCGCATGTGCGGCGCCGCCGAACACAATCCAGAGAAGAAAGCCGCAAACCGCCGTCATCAGCACCCAGCCGAACATCCGGCTCGCCCGCTCTCTCCGCGCTGTCATGGCTCCCTCCCGAGGCGTTCCAGATATGCCTTCGCGACGTCGCATCCCGAATCGCCCTCCTCGGCGACCGCCTCCAGCGCTGCGATCAGGCCGATGTTCCCGGCAATGCGATCGTGCGGCGGTGCGGGATCGTCCGCGCAGCCCCGGCTTTCGCACGGCGGCACGCCGCCCGGCACCACCGCGACGGCGGGCACCCGCTCGACGCCGAACAGCCGGAACAGGCGCGGGTCGATGGCGATCCCGGCCTCCGCCCCGCCGAGGCGCTCGCCGATCTTCTTCGCGGTCGCGGGCAGCCCGCCGTCACCGACGCCGCGCAGCACCAGCGGCGCACCCGCCTTCGCGGCCTCGCGCGCCCACTGCCGCCAGCTCGCGGCGGGCACCGACAGGCTCGTGAAGATGAGGACTTCCGCCGTGCCGGAACGCGGTCCCGAGAGTGCGCCGGCGTGGCGTTCGGCCGGAAGGGGCGCAGTCGAGCCGGGAAGGGTCTGTCGCGCGGTCCCGCCGGCCCGTTCCAGCGCGCGGTCGAGGATCGAGCGCGTCCAGGCGCCGAGCGACTCCCCGTCATCGCCGCCCGCCTTGCGCAACACGTCCTCAACCAGCCGGGCCGCGTCCGTATCCGGGGTCGACGCACGCGGCGACTCCTCTGCCCACGCGGGACCGCAGCATCCCGCGAGACCGAGCGCGGCAGTCAGCAGGAAGGCGATTCGAACGCCAGTATTCCGGGTCATTTCAAGGGTCTCACAAGATGCAACAGTTCTTTTTCCGCCACAGCAGGTAGCCGAAGTTCTCGCCCGCGACCGGCAGTTCGCGGAGCGTCTCCCAGAGCACCGTGGAGCGCCCCGTCGGGTTGCAACCGGTGAGGGGATCGACGGCCGGCACCGGCTGGGTCATCTGCCAGCGGTATTGCGATTTCTTCATCACCGGCATCGGATAGCGCCCGCAGAGCGCGCCCGAGCCCATCGTCCCCCAGGCGAGCCCGGCGCGGTGGAGCCGGTAGAGCAGGCGCTGGGAGGCGAGCAGCGACGCCTGCACGCCGCCAACATGGGCCGCGACATTGCCGGTCAGCGGGTACATCCCGCCCTGGCAGCCCGCGCACCAGAACAGGGGATCGAGCGGCAGCCCGGCGGAGGAGGCCGCGCAGTCGGCGGCGCAGGCGGCTTGGGCCGGCAGGTTGGCGAACAGCGCCGCCTCGGGGTTGAGCAGGAAGGTCATCTCGTCGTCGAGCCAGGCCGGATCGAGCTCCGAGGCCCAGGCGATGTCGAGACCGCCGCCCTCGAGGCAGCCGAGGTCGAGCAACACGCCGATCCAGGACAAGAGCGGATACATGTAGTAGTGCGCGTGCCAGACCGAGCCCTTAGCGCCGTCGCCGCCGGCCGCGCCAGTGCGCCCGCGCCCGGCCGGCAGGCCCGGGTCGATGGTGAGGCCGCCGAGATTGGGGAAACACCAGGGCGCCCGCGTCGCGTCGACCAGCCGGGCCGGCTCCCAGACTCCGAGCGAGAGGCCGATACGGGGAATGGGCGAGCCGCAGAGGCAGATCGGCGATCCGGGGTTGGGCGTGTCCAGCACGCCCGAGACACTGCCGATGGTGATCGGCCCGATCGAGATCGGGAACAGGCACTCCCAGCAGACGTCCGAGATCGGGTTCACGAACCGCCCGGTGCAGCTCTGCGCCGAGGCCGCGCCGGACCACAGCAGGGCCGCCAGGGCGAGCACGGCCGAGATGGCCAACAGGCGTATCATTCCGGTGCGTCCTGCCTGTCGCCGTCTTCGGCTTCCTCCGTTCCCGACGCCCGCGCCTGCCCGGAACCCGATCCGGGGGCCGATCCGGCATCCTTCGCCCCCGCCGGCCGTCCGCCGCCCAGCATGTTGACCGTGCCCTGCGCGCCGGCGACGACGATCTCGGTGATCGCCCGGTCGTTCCCTTCCTTGTCGCGGAAGCCGCGCGTCGCGACCCGGCCCTCGACCAGGACCGCATCTCCCTTGCGCAGCATCTTCGCGACCGCCTCGACGGCCGGGCCGTAGACGACCACCCGGTGCCATTCGGTCGCCTCGGCAGGCCGGCCCTCGCGGTCGGTCCATTTCTCGGTGGTGGCGAGCGAGAAGGTCGCCGCCTTGCCGCCGTTTTTCAGGTCGCGGATCTCCGGATCGCGCCCGGCATGGCCGAGCAGGGTGGCGCGGTTCATGTTCAGCATGGGTCAGTCCTCCTCTTCAGGCGTTGTGCCCTCCCGGTCCCCCGAACCCGTCCGGAGCAGGCTCTCGACCGGGATTTCGGTGATGCGCAGCCGCGTGCCGTCCTGCGCGACCAGGCTCGGCGTCCGGCGCAGGCCGAAACGCGCGGCGAGGCGCCCGCCCTGGTCGAAGAAGAAGGGCCGGCGGTGTTGCCGCATCAGTTCCAGCGGCCGGCCGGCGAGCAGCACGATCTTCGCGGGGCGCGCGTGCGCGAGCGCCCAGGCGATTTCGGCCTCGCGCCTGCCGTCGACGAACAGCAGGTCGCGGACGAGCTTCATGCGCGCCAGCGGGTTCACCCAAGTCCCGGCCGCCGCGATGAGGGCGCCGTCGGCGGCGCGGACGTCGCGCACGACCGCGATGCCAGGATCGAACAGGCGGCTGCGTTCTTCCGTGGCCGGCGCGACGTCCCCCACCGGGACGGGCTCTTCCAGCTTCCGCCGCGCGCGGTCGCGGGCTTCGCCCTCCAGCCGGGCCAGCGCGCCCGAGCGCTCCAATTCGACGAGACGCGCCTCGATCTCCGCCAGCAGGTCGGCTTCGGCAATGGCCCAGCTGGCCCCGCGCACGCCGAGGTCCTTCGCGGAGGACGCGGTGGACATGGCGGCCGGCATCGCGAGCGTGCAAAGCGCGAACGCGGCGAGCCGGAGGGTGAACGCGGGATTCATGGCCGCCTCCGGACCTTGGCGGGTCCCGGCCCGGCGATGTCCTCCGGCCCAACCAGCGGTCCTTCCAGGCCGATCCACGGCAGGTCGGGCAGGGCGACGGCGCGGCCGAGGATGCGGCCGCGCGGAACCAGCCCGATCTCCGCGTAACGGCTGTCGTGGGAATCCACATGCTCGGCGTGCAGGTAGTAGCGCCCCGGCGGAATCGCGCCGGGCGCGATGGCCGCGAGCGGCCGCCCGTCCAGCGCATGGGTCTTGGCCCGGCCGGCCGGAACGCCGTCGATGCGCACCGTCCGGTCCGGCCCGACCGCGACCGCCATGCCCGGCACGCCGCGAACGGTCTTCAGATACGGAACCTTGCCGGCGATCCCGGGCGGCGGCTCGAACAGCACCCGGTCGCCGATCTCCGGGCCGGCGCCGAACAGCGGGAAGGCGGCATAGCCCCAGGCTTCGTCGGACCAGCTCGTATTGACGTGCACGCGCGAGACGGCGGCCAGCCAGAGCGCCGCCAGCGCGATCATCGCGGCAAGGCCGAGGCGGCGCCGCCGTGCGCTCACTGTCCGTCTCCCGGCGCCGGCCCGGCCCCCGCGCCCGTCCCCACGGCGAGGATCTCCGCGAGAACCGCTTCGACCTCGGCCGTCGCGTCGGGCGCCCCGGCGGCGACGGCGCGGGCCGGCAGCAGCACCAGGCGATGCCGTTCGGCCACCCGGTCGAGCGCTGCTTCCAGCGCGGCGCCCCAGGCCCGCGCATCCTCCGCGGTCCGGCCCTCGGCGGCCGCGCGCGTCGTCCAGGCCGCAGTCATCTCCGCGAGGCGGACCGAGGCGATGCGCGGAACTTCCGGCACGCCGAACCGCACCGTGGCCGCCGCGACCGCCGCCGCCACCGCGCCCGCGAGCAACAAAGCGCAGACCGGGACCGGCCAGGCCGGCCCGTTCCGATCCCTGTCAGCCCCGCCCGGCATCCGGGTCTTCCGGCTCGGCAGCCGCGGGCTTGCGCCGCTCCGCCTCCGGTCCCGCGAGCGCCCGGAAACGGGCGAGCCAGGCCTCGGCGGCCCTGTCGGGCGGCAACGGGCGGATGCGCCGCTTGAGCGGCGGAAACGCGACGCCCGCGCCGGCCGACCTCTGCCCGTCCAGCAGGTCGCGCCTCTCGGCCGCCGCCGCCATGCGGGTTACGAAACGGAGCAGCTCGGCCCGCTCCTCGTCGAGCGCCACCTCCAGCCCGGCGGCCTCGCGCACCGCCGCCTCGATGCCGGCGGCGAGTTTTCCGGAGCGCTGGGTGTCGGGCCAACCGTCGCGCAGCCACGCCGACGGCGCATCCGCGACCAGCGCGTGCAGCGCCAGCGTCCGCCGGTCCTCGTCCGCCAGCCCGTCGAGCGCCTCGATCTCCTCGGAGACGACCGCCGCATGGGCCGCGACCGAATGGTAGGCGCGCATGCACCCGCCCCGCCGGCAGGCGTTGGCCAGCACATGGGCCAGCGCCTCGAAGTCGATGTCGGCGGCGGTGACAGTCTCCGGATCGCCCGGCCAGGTGAGCGGCGCCTGTCCGCCGCCGGTCGGTTTCCGCGTCATGACGCAGCGGCCTCCCATTCGGATGGTTCGGTTTGTCCGGCAGCGGGGCCGGCGACTCCGCCGGACAGGGCAGCGTCCCCGGCGAGCCGGTCGATCGCCTCGACGGTGCCGAGCCCCCCGGCCTTGAGCCGCTCGACCGCCGCGAAGGCCGGTCCGCGCGACGAGAACAGCGCCACCGACCAGGCATCGAGCACGAGACGGGCGACCCGCCAGCCGTCCGGGCCGTGTAGCACCAGCTCCGCATAGCGCCCGTCGGCCGTGGTGAGAGATTTCAGCGCGCGCTCCATGCCGGGATCGCAGTGGATGCGCTTCTCGGATTTCAGCAGCTCGACCGACTCGTCCTTCTGGGCGAGGAAGATCGTCCAGTCCGAGTTCTCCCACGCGGCGCGTGCGGCCGGGTTGGCGTAATAGTCGTTGACCGACTGCGTGCCGGTAATCAGCGCGCCGCGGTATTTGCGGGCGCGCCTGGCGGCGCCTTCAAGGAACGCCTTCGAGTCCTCGCCCGAGAGCAGGTCCCACGCCTCGTCGATGACGATCGCCTTCGCCCGCGTGCGCTCCCCGTGATACATGCGCTGGGTCGCGAGGAAGACCACCAGCATCAGCACCACCGCCTGGACGTCGCCCCGGCCCTTGAGCTCGGCGAGCTCGAACACCGTCAGGGCGTTCTCAAGGTCGGGGACGTTGCTTCCGGCGAACAGCCGGCCCATGGCCCCGCCCGGGCACCAGGGGCCGAGGGAGGTGGCCATGTCCTTCGCCCGCCGGTCGTCGCGGGCGTCCAGATGCGTCCTGACCGTGCCGAGATCGGCATCGTTGCCGGACTCGTCCCAGGCCGCCGCGATGGCCTCGGCGATCAGCGCCGCCTCGATGTCGTCGATCGAGCCCCGGCGCCGGGCCATGCGGCCGATCACGCCGGCCAGCATGGCGAAGCACTCCTCGCGGTAGTCGCCGTCATGCGCCGCCGTGCCTGAGTCGATCATCGCGAAGGGGTTGAGGCAGGCCGGGTCCTTGCCGAAGGCGATGAAGGCGCCTTCGAGGGCTTCGGCGGTATGCTGGAACGAGCGCCCGTCGTCGATCACCACGGCCTCGCCGCCGGCGCCGATCAGCCCGGTCACCAGCTCCTGCATGAGCACCGACTTGCCCGAGCCGGACTTGCCGGTGACGGCGACGTTGTAGTTGCCGGCCTCGTTGGCGAAGGGCGACCAGCAGGCGGGCTGGCCCCGGCGCCCGATCAGGAACAGCGCCGGGGGATTGTCCGGGTTGGCGGGCTGGCCGCGCCACTCGCCGTGCCACGGCGCGAGATTGACGGCCGAGGACGTCAGCAGCGTCTTCATGCGCCCCATGCGTTCGAGGTCGGCGTCGAGGCCCCCGGCTGAGCCCATGGGCAGGCAAGCAAGCCAGGAGGGGAGCTGCATGTAGCGCTCGGCGTTCACGCGCCAGCCCTGGCCGTGGTAGATCGCGCGCACCGCCTGCTCGGCCTCGTCGAGAGTGTCGAGCGGGGCGTAGACGGCGGTCATGTAGCAGGCGCGGACCAGCTTCTCGCCGTCCTTGATCCGGTCGGTGACCGCCTGCCAGTCGCGCGCCTTCTCGGGCAGGCCGGGCAGATACTTGGCGATGCCGGTGCCGGCCTGCTGGGTCGCGCGGGCGGACTTGAGGAAGGCCTTCTCGCCCGCCGCCTCGTCGCCGGTCACGACGGTGAGGCAGGTGAGCACCGGGCAGCCCGGTTGCAGAAAGTCGCGGTGGAAGTCGCCGATCAGCGCGTTGCTGCGCCAGCCCGGCCAGACCTCGGGGAAGGCGATCGCGCTGAGCACCCGGACGGCGATATCCCCGGAGCCGCCGTCGCGGCCGCCGTCCGGATGATGGAAGGTCAGGCCGGTTGGATGCACCGAGAGCGCCCGTCCGGGGGCGATGCACTGCTCGTGCAGCGGATCGCGCGGCGCCCAGCGCCGGGGCGGGCGTTCGGTGCCGCCGTCGCGGTATCCGCCGATGTCGGGATTCGTGAGCTCCGCCGCGAGCGAGAGCAGCGCGTCGGGCTCCAGCCGGCGGGAGTGCGCCCCGGCCGAGGCGAGCGTGCCCTCCAGCGCCCGGCGGAACGCGCCGAGCGCGGTCTCCGTCGCCGGACCGGGGGCGCCCGAGAGGCAGGCGGTGACGAACACCCGGTAGTCGGAGAGGGTGAAGGGCGGCCCGCCGTCGTGGAGCCGCCGCCAGCCGCCGGAAGCCAGCAGATCGCGGCGGCCCGAGCCCATGCGGGCGAGCGCGCCGCCGGCCTGCGCCCGCGGCCCGGCCCAGGCCCGGCTTGCCGCGCCGAAGCGCGGGCTCGCCCAATGAATGACCTGGACGGTGCAGCGCTCGGGCGCGGCGTCGGCCAGCGTCCCGGCGAACGCGCCCAGTGTCTCGGCGTCGATCCCGGCGAAGGGCGGCAACTCGACGACGAATCCGGTCGAGCCCGCATTGACGTAGAGCTCGCTCGATTCGTCGAAGGCGCGCCACGGCAGCAGGGCATGGAGCGCGGCCGGCATCGCCGGGGGCGACCACGGCCCCGGCGCCTCCGGGCCCTCGAACATCTCCAGCAGCCGGGCGAGCGCGCCCGACGCCATCATCGGAGCCTCCAGGTGGCGGGCTCCAGCACCGCCCGGACGTGGCCCGCCTCGCGGTAGATGCCGTTTGCGTCGACGAAGGGCGCGATCCAGATGCGTGCCACCACCTCGCCGGTGCGCAGGCCGTCCGCGGCAGCGCCGCCTTGCGCCGGGGCGGCTTCGACCGGAAGGGCCGCGGGCGGTCCGGCGGGGGCATCCGCTTCCTCGCCCGATAGCGGGTCCGGAGTCCGCACCGCCGGTGCCGCGGACGCCCGTTCGGACCCCACGTCCGGCCGCGGCGCGCCTTCAACCGTCTCCGTTGCAAACAGCCGTGCCAGCCAGGCGAAGGGCTCGAACGCGCCGCAGTCCGAAGCGCAGGGCGGCCTCGCCGCCGTGTCGGGTTCCGTGGTCCGTACCCGCCACAGCGGCTCCACGAGCACGGCATTTCGGGTCGCGGCAGTGTCCGGCACCGCCGGATCGGCGGCGGCGACGCTGTCGCACGAGCCGCCCTCCGCCAGCGGGCACTGCCAGGACTCGCCGATATGGCCCGAGGAACAGCCGGCAAGCAGGAGCGCCGCGAACGCCGCGGCAACCGGCATCCCGGCTCGGGAGCCTGCCCCGGACTGGATCCGGGGGCCGGGACAGGTCGCCGCCCGGCGCGGGACGGGTTTCATTGCGTGCGTCATCTCACTGTCCTTTCTGCGCGGTGAGCACCGGCCCGCGGCCGTCGATGCGGGCGCCCTCCAAGAACACCAGCGTCACCTTCGTGCCGGCCTGGAGCTGGACCACCGGCTGATACTGCTCGGCGCGGCGGATCATGTAGTCGGCGACCTTCTGACCGGCGCTCGACGCCCCCGCGCCGAGGCCCGCGCGGCCGATATCGCCCAGCCCCGTGTTGGCGACGGCCGCGCCGGTCCCGGTCGCCACCGCCTGGGGCTGGAACGCCTGCGAGACGCCCTGGCCCAAGCCGGAGACCACGCCGGCGAGGAACGCCTTCTCGACCAGCGCGCCCTCGCGGCTCACCACCGGGCCGCGCACGCCGGTCTTGCCGGAACCGGCGACGAAGCCCGCCACGTCGGTCTCGATCACCGTGCCCGGCTCCGGCCCGGCGCAGGTCATGGTGCGGAAGCGGACGTAGACCTTCTCGGAGGAGAGATCGCCGTGCGCCGCCCCGGTCACGGTGCAGCCGTCGACGTCGACCTGCAGGGCGGTTCCGTCTTCCGCCGCGGTCCATGCCGGACCCGTGATCCTCAGCAGCACCGGGCGGGGATCACCCTGCGACGACACCCCGGCCGAGGCGTCGACGCCGGCCAGCACCAAAGCCTCCGCGTGGGCGCCGGCCGGCAGCCAGACGGAGACCGGCTTCGCAACAGCATCGGCCACCAGTTCCGCTCCGCTCCGGGGCCTGCCCCGGACCCCGTTCCGGGGATCGGTAACGGACGATCGCGGCGAGCCCTCCAGCTCGAAGGTCTCGATCATGCGGCCCGGCAGCGCCGGTCCCGGCTGCGCCTGTCCGCCGGTCGGCCGCGCGTTGCCCCGCGCGCGGAAATAGTCCCCGGAACCCGGCATGGCGCTCGGCTCGGTCCCCGGTTGCGCGGGCGGTTGCATGCCGCGCCGCAGCTCGTCGATCAGCGCCGCCTGGCGGTCGATGACGCGGCGCGCGTCGGCAGCGTCCTCTTCCAGCTTCGCACGCAGCCGGTCGTTGTCGCCCCGGAGGCTGCGCGCCTCCCGCTCCATCTCGCGCAGCTTCGTCTCGATCCCGCCGAGCCTGGCCTCCGAGCGCCGCGTCCAGACCTTCTCGGCCGCGTCCGGCCCGGCGATCTCGGCCTCGATGCCGCCCCGCGGCGCACCTTCCTTGCCGCCGCCCATGCCGAGCCACGCGGCGACCACGAGCAGCAGCAGGGCCGCGACCGCCGAGAACAGCAGCAACTGGCGCCGGCGCACGGCTTGCGCCTCGCCCGGGTCGCGCACGGGCCGCCGGTCGTCGGGGGCGGTCATCGCGGCTCTCCCGCCGGGCCGCTTTCCACGACCGCCACGGCAAGCCGTCCGCCCGCGGGCCCGGTGCCGGCCGACGCCAGCCAGAGCGCGGCAACACGCCCGACGCCCGACAGCCCCTCGATGGTCCCGGCGAGGCCCCCGCTGCCGTCCGCACCGTCCCCTGCCCCGGACCGCGATCCGGGAGCCTGCCCCGGACCCGATCCGGGGGATGCCGGACCGGCGGCCTCGAAAACGAGCGCCGCGAAGCGCGGGCCCCGCCAGGTCTCGATGAGCGTCAGTCCGCCAACGGACGGACCATGGCCAGCCTCTATCCCGTAGCCGGGCAGCGGCTCGCGCCTTGCGACCGACCGCACCAGCCCCACCAGCGCCGCGATGTGCGCATCGCCCGCCAATGCCGGGGCGGACGGCGCCACGTCCGACAGCGCCGCCGCGTCGCGGATCAGGATCTGCGCCGAGTCCCGGTTCGAGGCCGTCAGCGTCAACCGATAGGTGAAACCCTTTTCCGTGCCGATGAACAGCGTGACCGCGACCCCGTCCGAGACATCCAGGCCGGAGGGCCGGAGGTAGAGGTCGCCGGAGGACGCGTCGTGCTCGACCGCGAACCCGTCGGGCGAGCGCACCACCTTCGCGATCCGGTCGCCGGCGAGCGCGATGCGGTTGACGTCCGTCGCGGAGATTTCGGCCGCGAGCTCGGCATGGTCGGCGGCATCGAGGATCTGCATCGCCAGCGCGGGCGCCACAAGCGCGCCCATATACACAAGGTGTGCCGCGAGCAGCAGTGCGAACGGCCACCGCCGGTGCATCGATGTCATTTGCCAGTCTCCATCTGTTCGAAGCGCAGCAGGCCGATCCGCCCGGCGTCGATGCGGAAGGCGAGCCGGTAGCGCCGGTTCTCGCGCGCCGCTTCCTCGCGGCCGATCCAGGTCACGAGCTCGCCCGCGACCTCGACGCTGAGCCGCGCCGGGTCGGCCTCGATCTCTCCGGGATAGAAGGCGCTCGCCAGGTCGCGCCCGGCCATGCGGGCCGCCTCGGCCTCGACCCAGGCGCCGATCGCGCCCCGCGCCGAGGCGTGGGACAGCCGCGCCGCGGCCCGCCGCACATGGCCCGCGTTCTCCGGTGTCAGCGTGAGCAGCGTCACCGCGACGGTGCGCGCCATGTCTTCCAGATACCGCGCCCCGGCGGGACCCGTGCCGGCCGCGCCGCCGCCGACCTCCCAGGCCGGACCCGAGACCGCCGGCACCAGCACGGTGACGGTCTCGCGCCCGGCGAAGCCGACGGTGAGCGCCAGGTTTGCCGTCATCGACAGCGCCAGCAGAACGCCCAGCGCGAGGCGGACGTCCCGCACCCGGCGCAAGGCGATGTCCATGTCGCCGCGCCGCATCAGCCGACATACCGACGGAGATGGGAGGGCGGTGTCGCCTTCAGGCGCAGCACGAAGTCGGGCAGGAACCAGTAGAGGGCGTAACGCGCGATGTTGGCCCCGCCGCCGCGCTTGACGCGCCGGAGCAGGAGCCAGCCGCCGACGCCGGCAACGAGGCCAGGCACGAACTGGTTGGCGGCAAGCCCGAGCAGCGCCGGGCCCATCAGCGCGGCGGCCTCGTCGACGGTCCAGAACAGCCAGCGCTCCGGGTCGTCGAGCCGGCGGGGAATGGTGTGGCGGGCGGTGTCGTTCACGGCTGCCGACCTTCGGCTCAGACGATCGCGGTGCCGACCAGGCCGGTGACGATGCCGGTGCCGGCGCCCGCGGCGATGCCGACACCCACCGCGCCCATCAGCTGCATCGGGTTGAAGCGCAGCACCGAGCCCACCAGGGCGGCGCCGACGGCGAGCGCCGCGGCGAGCTGGCCGCCGGTGCCGCCGACGATCCCCTCCACCGTGCCGAGCGGCCCGCCGAAGGTGGTGTCGGTGGTCGCCAGCGCCATGTCCGGCCCCGCCAGCAGCGCCGCCAGGGCGATCCCCGCGGCCGCCGCGGTCCGGAGCGTTGCCATGCCCGGAGCCGCCGCCCGGCCGGCCCCTGGTCTCATCGGTCGTCCCCCTCGATCGCGCTGCCGTCGTCCGAGGTCGACTTGCGCCGCCGCGTCCTCACCCAGGCGTCGAGGTCCTCCATCAGATAGCGGACCCGGCCGCCGAACTTCAGGAACACCGGCCCGTCGCCCGACACCCGGTAGCGGTCCAGCGTGCGCGTCGACAGGCCGAGATGCGCGGCCGCCTCGCGCGTGTTGAGATAGGCGCTCTTCCCGGTCATTCCCTTCTCCTCCTGCTCTTGCCTGCCCCGGCCGGCGAGCCGGGGTGCGCCGCGTCCGGACGGACCCGGTCCCATGCGAGGGCCAAGCGAAGCGGAGAAGGGCGGTTCCGGGGAAGGTCGTTTTCGGCGGGGGAAAACGGTCCACAGTCTCGACGCCAACCGACGCCAACCGACGCCACGCGGCGACAGCGCGACGGGAGCCCGGCGCCGGGGCCGCGACGGCGGCGCCGCGCCGGACGGGAGTCGGGTCGGCGGTCTTCGGCGGACGACGCCGCGCCCAAAACCGTCGCTCTTGTCTTGAGAAAGCGCGGGTGGCGTCCGGGAGAGACGGCGCGTGCGGGCGGCCGGCCCGGAAGCCGGTTCGGGAGCCCGGAGAGGGCAGACCCCCGGTCGGCGCGGGCTACGGGCCGGACGCGTCTCCGGCGCCGCGGGCCATCTCCCGGTACCGCATCGCGACCGCCCTGGCGTTCCTCAGCCGGCGCCCGATCCGCGAGTGCATCCAGCCGCCGACGTAATACTCATTCCCGGCCCGGTCCGGGCCCCAGATCGCCGCGGCGATCTCCGCGTACGTCCGGCCCTCCGCGCTCCCTTCCAGGGCGGCCAGCAACTCGCGATCCCCGTCCCCCGTACCCGCCCCGGCGGAGGGGCCGGGACGCCGGACCAAACATCCTCGATCCTGACGACCGCGCGCACCAGCTCCAGCCCGCCGTCCTCCGGGAACGCCGCGCCGCCGGGAAGGCGGACCTGGACCGCCGCACCGGGCCGCTCGATCTTCAGCACCAGCGCGCCGTCCGCCAGCCGCAACCCCTCGATCGAGGCGCCGCCCGCCTCCGCCAGCGCGGCCAGCGGCGCCGCATCCCGCACCGCCCTGCCGTCCGCCATCGGACCCCGCGCCCAGAAGGGGGAGACGATACCGTTCTCTGCCCGGGGGTCTTCCCAGGCCAGCAGGCCCCAGTCGCGGGCGGCGAGGTCCGCCGCCGTCTGGAGCCTGACCGGAAAGGGTGCCGCCTCCGGCAGGCCGGGGGGCGGAAGGCGGCGCAGCCACGCCCCGCGATAGCCCCAACTCGCCCGGATGAAGCTCCAGGCGCGGACCGGGTCCCAGACGGCCGGCAACCCGCGGCGCCGTCCGCCGCGGGCCGGGCCGGACCCGGCCGGCGGATCCCCGTCCGAGTCCTCCGGGGTCACGGGCTTCGCTCCCGGCGTCGGGGCCGGGCCGCTCTTCGGCGCGGCCGCCGCGCTACCACCGGATGCTGCTTCGGAGCATCACCCCATGCTCGGCCGGTTCGTCGGCGTTGGCGGCCTCGCGGCGGGTCGCGTCGAGATTGACCTCGAACCCGGGATCGCCCCGCACCGCCGAGGTCAGCCGCCAGCCCAGGCGATACTCGCGCGCCGTGTCCGACAGCCCGAACCCGACATGGGGCGTGCCGGTGAAGCGGTCGCCGAACAACACCATGCCGTAGCCCATTTCCGCATCGAGCCGGCTCGACGGGTCCGTCTCGCCGTTCGCTGTCAGCCGCGACGACTCGGGAAGCGCCCACAGACGCTGCGAGCCGCCCGGATCGACGCCATAAGACGGCGTGAGCGACGCCGAGAGACCCCGCCCGGCGCCGCCCGGCACCAGCCGGACCTGCCCCGACACGCCCCATTCCTCGTAGCCCTGCTCGGCATGCATCGCCAGGCCGTGCACCCGAAGCGCCATGTCGAGACCCCGCGTCGGGTCCGCGTAGCCGAGACCGGCGCCGAACTCCATGCCCGTCCCGGTCTCCGCGTCGCCCCCGTCCTGGCGCACACCGAGCTCGACGGAGGGGCTCAGTGTCGCCCCGCCCGCCAGCGCGAAGGTGCGCGAGCCGTCGAGCATCGCCCGCATCCGGCTCGCCTCGCCCTGCGCCGCCGCGAGGTTCCCCACGCCCGGCGCCGAGACCCGGTCCGACTCCGTGCGCACCCAGAACGCGTCCGCCTTCAGCGCCAGCGCGAAGCCGCCCGCCTCCGCCGGCGTCACCAGGTCGCCCCGCACGCCCGTCGCAGCAAGCGTCATCGTGAGATCCGTGCGGTAGCGCTGCGCCACGCCGCCGTCGAGGTCGAGCGTCATCCGGCCCGTGCCGGTCCCCGCCATGCCCCACGCCGACACACGCTCGGTGAGCTTGAGCCGCGCATAGGGCAGCATCGTCGTCACCGTGCTCCCCATCGCGTAGCGCCACTCCCCGTCGCGCGCCGTGCCTTCGCCCACGCTGTGCATCATCGCGAACCCGGTCAGCAGACGGCCCCGCTCGTAGTCGAAGCCCATCGAGCCGGTCGCCGCCTCGCCGGTCAGCCCGAGGCCTTGCGCGCCGGCCGAGAACTGCGACACAGACGCGCCCTGGCCCCAGCTCGTGAACTGCGACCCCGCGCCCGCCGGAAGCACCGCCCGGAACGACGTCCCCATCAACAGCTCGCGCTCCGTCACCCGGCGTCCGCCTGCGGTCGTGGCCGGCTCGTTCCACATGCCGGACGTGCCGGGGCGCGCGAACGGGTCGCCTGCCTCGAACCCCGTTCCGGGGTCGTCCTGCGCCGCATTCGGCGCGCCGAACGCCTGCGCGAGACCCGTCAGCACGCCCGCCAGCACCTTCGCTCCGGCCTGCGATCCGTCGCCGGCCTGCGACAGGTTCACCCGCTCACCGAGCATCGTCAGGTGCGAGCCCGCCGCGCGCGGCGTCTCGAACCGCGCCGTCAGCGCCGCCACCGCGTCCGAGGCCACCGTGCGCCCGAAGCGCGACAGCCACATCGCCTGCAGCGGGTCCTCGTTGCGGATGACGCCCTTCGCCTTGCGGTGCATGTTGCGCAGGAACGCGCCCTGTGGATTGGAGAGCTTGAGGAGGAACGTCTCCTTCCCCTCGTCGATGGCGTCGTCGAGGATGGCGACGCTCACCGACTTCGCCGTCTCGCCCGGCGCGAAGGTCAGCGTGCCCGACGCGGCCGTGTAGTCCGCGCCCGCCTTCGCCGTGCCGTCGGCGGTCGTGTAGTCCACCGACACCGCTGCTGACGCCGCGCGGTTGAGCGTCACCGCGAAGTCCAGGGTCGCGTCCCGGCCCTCGCGCGCCGTGCCGCCCTTCAGCTGGATCTGCGCCGGGCCGCCGACAGTCGCGCTCGCCGCGTTCGACAGCACCTGCCCGCCGGACGCACACACCGCGCCCGTCTCGCCGCAGCCGCGACCGCCCGCCAGCGTCACCGTCACGTCTCTCCAAGAGGCGGGCTTCACCCGCACACGCCAGAGGCCCGGCTCGACCCGCTGGACCCGTTTCACCTTGGCCTTGGACGCCCCGAACGACGCTACGGTCGGCGCCACGCCGTCGGCGCCCAGCGCCGTGCTGAACCGCACCAGGAACGAGAAGGCCGCCTTGCCGTCGTGCTGCGAAGGCATCCTCTCGAACGACGCCGTCAGCGGCGGCGGAGCCGGATCGTCGTTGTCCGTCACCGCCACCGTGGCTGCCCCTTGCGACGACGAGACCGTGTAGCCGCTGCCGGCCGTGACCGTCGCCGTCACCGACCCGTCCGGCTCGTCCGCACCGTCATCGACGGTCGCCACCGTGAAGGTCGCCGTGCCGCCGGTCGGGACCGTCACCTGCCGCGTTCCCGCCGTCGCGTAACCGCCGGACTCCGTCACCGTCACATCGACCGTGAGCGCGGCCGCCGGAGCCGGACTCGCCGTGAGGGTGAAAGTCGCACTTCCGCCCTCGGTCACGCCCGCGCCCGCGGAAATGGAGACCTCCGGCGTGTCGGGCGTCACCTGTTCCTGGATGGTCACCGTATGTGTGCTGCTCTCGCCCACCGTGTATCCGGCGCTGTTGGTGGTGAGTTTCAGGACGATGGTCTCACCGCTGTCGTCCACGTCGTCGTCGACGATCGTCACCGGGATGGTCGCGGTCGTCGCACCAGACGGTACCGATACTGAGCCGGACCCGAGACGATAGTCAGCACCGTAGGTCGCAGTGCCGCTTCCTACCCCGCTGGACACGTTGGATACGTACACGTCAATGGGATAGGTGGGGGCCGCGGACAGGTTTATCGTCACGTTATGCGTGCCCGATTCCTCCTGCGCGCTCGATGCCTGCGATGCGAACGACGCCACAGGCGGGTCGTCATTGTCGAGGATTCTGGCAGTTACGTGTCTGTCAAAGCGACTGTTACTGGACCGCAACGTGCGAAACACGGCGTTCGTCGGATTCGACAGTTCCAGGTAGAGTTCCTCCGTGCCCTCGTACCCACTGTCATCCGTCGTCGACACGTTTACCGTCTTCTCGGTTTGGTGCGCCGCGAACGTCAGAGTTCCCGACGTCGCGACGTAGTCGACCCCGCTTGTCGCCGTACCGCAGTTGTTACCGCTGAGGCATCGGATTCCTCGCGCTTGGTATTGGACCGTCACCGTCTGCTCAGTTGGGGCTGACAGGCGCACGGTAAACGTGACGGGTTTGCCTTCAACGGCGTCCGTTGATGCCTTCACCGCCACATACGGCGAGCCGTCGACATCGGTGTCGGCGTCAGTGATCGTGCCCGTCGCCGTCGCGTCGCCCAGCGTCGCGCGTATCGGGTTCGACAACGTCACCGTGAACGTTTTGTTCCCCTCATCCGAACGGTCGCGCCGCGTCGTCGGCACGTGCAGATACTTGAGTCTGTCACCCGGCTGAAATACCAGCGCACCAGCCCTGGGGGTAAAGTCCGCCCCACTCTGTGCGGTGCCGCTCGATGTCGTGTATTGGACCGAAACCTGCCGGTCGCTACGCTTCGACAGCGACACACGAAAGATCATCAAACCACCCGCGTCGACATTCGAATCCAGCTCCTGCCAGAATCCGACTGTCGGCAAGTCACTCGGCGAAGGCGCCGGAGCTGTCCCGTCGTCGTCGTCAATGATGGTTCCCGTCCCCGTCGCGTCGCCCAGCGTCGCGTTTCTCGGGTTCGACAACCTCATGGTAAATGTCTCATCCTCCTCGTCGATGTCGTCATCCGCTGTGACTACGCGCAAAGTGTACGAGGGGGGCCTCTGCTCAGTGCCGCCGCCGAAGGCCAACTGCGTCGCCTCCGGTCTCTCGAAGTCGGAGAACGTCGCCGTGTCACCGGGTCCCACCTCCGGATTGAAATCAACGTATACCGTCCGGCCAGTGGGCGCCGACAGGGAAATTGTGAATTCGACCTTACCTCCCTCGGTCGCGCTCCCATCGGAAATGCTCACCGTCGGCGGAGGGTCGTCGTCGACGATTTTGCCTGTTCTCCTCAAATAGCCCCCCGACGAGTTTAGTCGCGCATTCGTCGGGTTCGACAGGCGCAGATAGAATAGCTCGTTCCATTCGTACGCCGAGTCGCTCGTTGTCGATACACGCACCGTCTTTCTTGTTTCGCCTGGGGCGAAACTCAGCGTTCCGGACGCCGCAGTGAAGTCTTTTCCGCTCTGCGCATTGCTTCTTACCCTGTCCGCGCCACTCTCGGTTGCGTATTGAACTGTCACCGGTCGATCGCTCGTTGCCGACAGAAATACCTCAAACGCAATCTCGTCTCCCTCCGCCACGTTGTTGCCGATCGCGTCCACCCTAGGGGTCTGAGCTGCCACCGCGTCGCTGTTGTTGGTGATCCGGCCCGTTGCTGTCGCGCTCCCGAGCGTCGGATGTGTCGAGCTCGACAATGTCAACGTGAACGTCTCGTCTCCCTCCTGCACGGTGTCGTGGGTCGTCGGTACGCGCACGACCTGCGAGTGCTCATGTGTGCGTTCCCCTCCATGCCAGAACACCAACGTGCCTGACGTCGCGAGGAAGTCCGTCCCGCTCGCGGCCGTCCCGCTCGAAGTCGCGTACTCGACCCTCACCGGTTGCCACACCGGTTGCGGGAACTGCCCTGATAGCGTGACGACGAAGTTCACTGCCTGGCCCTCCCGAGCCTCGGCGGGCGATACGCTCACCGTTAGCGGCGTGGCGGTGGTCCCCGAGTCCGCAACCGCCAGGGTAGGTGCAATCAGGAACGTTGCTGCGAGCAGCAACCCCGCGAGCCAAACAGGCCGTGGAATGAACATGCCGTTCGCTCCGCCGGTGCAGAAGAGTCGCAGCAGGCTGCACAGCGCGGATTGGCCGTGCTTCCGTCGCAGGGGGGACCGCGAACGAGCCTTTCGAGGATAGAAGAAGTCCGGTAGTGCAGGAGGCGACGACCGGCGGAACGGGCATAACGCGCCGAGCAGCAGTCCCAGGGCGGGGAGAAGGGAGAGACGGGCGCACCAGCGCCCGGGGCGTGGCTCAGGGCCGCACGGGGCGCCTGTCGAGGAAGCCGGCATTCGCGCGCCGGGCGGGCGCCGGACGCATGTCATGCCGCTGGGCCGCCGGGCAATTATACGCACGCGAGTCACGAGCTCGGCGAACAAGTCGGAGCCGCAGGTCGGCGCCTCCTTGGCAGGCAGTCCCGAACCCCTTCCCGAAGCGGTGGACGACTTGCTTTCCAACACTCGCAACATCGCTGGCTCCTCCTGATTACGCGCGATAACTGTCGCTATCGCGCGTAATCCGCCGGCTCGTGATTGGACGATCCGGAGGCCCGCGTATGTATCTCGAACCCCCGTTCGACCCCTGCGAGGGGCCGGGTACGGAACGACAGGCAGTGCTCGCCGAGCAGCTCGGACAGTTCGTCCGGGCGGCGAGCGGCGCGTTCTCCAGCAACACCGAGCGGGCGCTGAAGTCCGATCTCGCCATCTACGCCGAGTGGTGCGCCGAGCAGGGGGAACGGGCGCTGCCGGCCATACCCGAGACCGTCGCCGCCTTCGTCGACGCCATGGCGGAGGTGAAGGCGCCGGCCACGGTGCGCCGCTACGTCACCAGCCTGGTCATCGCCCACAGGGCGCTCGGGCTGGAGAAGACGATCAAGAGCCCGCCCGTGCAGCTGGCGCTCAAGCGCATGCACCGCAGGAAGGGCCGCCGCCAGGACCAGGCGACGGGGCTGACATGGCCGCTGCGCCAGCGCCTGCTGGAAGCGGCGGGCGACCGGCTGATCGACGACCGCAACCGGGCGCTGCTCGCCGTCGCCTACGACGCGATGTTGCGCCGGACCGAGCTGGTGTCCCTGCAAGTCGCTGATCTGCTTGAGGAAGTGCAGGGCGACGGCAGCCTGCTGGTGCGCCGCTCAAAGACCGACGGCGAGGGCAGGGGCGAGATCGCCTGGGTCGGCCCGGACACCGTCCGGCTGGTCTGCGCGTGGCTCCACCGGGCCGGGATCGGGGACGGCCGGCTGTTCCGCTCGGTCGGCAAGAGCGGGCGCATCGGCGAGCGGCTCCATCCCTGCCAGGTGCCGCGCATCTTCAAGGCGATGGCGCGCGCGGCCGGCCTGCCGGAGGCGGTGGCCGGGGGCCTCTCGGGGCACTCGGCCCGGGTCGGCGCCGCCCAGGACATGGTCGCCGCCGGGATCGAGCTGCCGGCGATCCTCCACGCCGGGCGGTGGAAGTCCACCGCGATGGTCAACCGCTACGGCGAACGGCTGCTGGCACGGCGCAGCGGGGCGGCGCAGCTGGCCCGGATGCAGAAGCGGGCTTGAGCGCGCCGGAGGGGGTGTATGGATATGGCCGTCGGGTTATGATGCCATATCCGTTGCGGTGCGATGCGGAGGCCCGGAACCGGCCTGCGCGCCGATCGGGCGCCAAATTCAGAAAATGCTATCGAGCGTAATAATTGGCGCGGTCGGCGGACCCGGCATCCGGCCGGCAGCCCCGCACGGTACCGGCCGATCCCGGAAAAGTCACAGTAGTTCAACGGGTTGTCAGAGGTTCGACGCGCGATTCCGTACCCTGTCGCGGGTGCGGCGCGCCGCCGGCGCGAATATGGTATTGACAATATTACGCTCGATAGCGACAGCTATCGCGCGTAATCTGGAACCGGAGCGACCGGCTCCGCGCTGCCCGGACAGCCGCGCAAGAGATTGATATTACGCGCATTTTTGATGCCGCAGGGGCCTTCCCGCCCCCGGGGATCGGTTCCGCAGCCCGATATCCCTGATATCGTGCACCTGGGACGTTCATCGCCCGGTTCCCCGCGTCTCGACAGGGGCGCATCCTCGAAGGATGCGATGCGGAATCAGGTGGGCACGCGGTCCCCCGGCGGCCATTTGCATTTTCCAATGGCGCCGATCGGCGACGCTTATCGGCGACCGCGGCCGCGAAGGAGACCGGACCCCGCCTTCTCCCTTCTACGCCTGTCCTCATTAGCGAACCGGGACCCGCAGTGATAATGCCGGTCGCCGGAACATTCATGCGCCGGCGGCATGCCCCGAAGCCGGCGTGGATCGGCGAGCGCCATCGCCGGACGAGGACGATGGCGCCGGCATGTCGAGGGTCGTTCGCCGATCGGGAGGCGAGACCCCGCGGCGCGTCCCGCCGGGGCTCTCCCGCATGGCTGTTCAACGTCCCGAGTTCCCGCACTGCGCACCCCCGAAGCCGCGCCCGCGCCGTCGACGCGAGACCGGACTGTATGGCGCCGCCGGCGATTGCGCGTCCCCAAGCTGGGGGAAATCGGGAGAAATCATGTTGCCTACCGGCGAATTGCATGAAGACGAATGCCTTCAGTGCCGCGACGCCGTGGATGCAGGCCGTCGTCGCACCCGCCCTCCTCGAGGTCGAGCTCAGGCTTTGCACCGCGGACTGGCGCGAGAGCGTCCGCCTGCTCGCCGACGGCCGCAGCGATCTCCATTGCCGCGGCGTCGACACCGGCGAGGCCCTTCCGGCCCACCTCTCTTCCTCGAAGCGACCGGGCCCGTCAAGGATCACGCCGCTCGGCCCAACTCCGGGGCGCGTCAGACCGCGGGACCCGCAGTGGCGGGGTCAGTGGGTTTGGCGCAATTCGCTATCGGCCGGATACCGCTCCACCGCTTTGCTGCCCGTGGCGGCCCGGCCATCATCTCCGCGCGCTGAAATGGCGTTCCAGCGCCATACGCCGCCCGCCCCGGTCCCAGTGTTGAAAATTTCTGGATTCGATTTGATGACCGCGCTCCGCGTTCATCCCTCCGGCGCCCGAGCCACCAAGGCAATCCGCAAACCATCGAGACACCCAAAGATTCGGGAAAACCGTCAGCCCGCTGCGATCCGCCGCGAGACGGCACACGACAACCGCCCCGGCTTTGCGGCCGGGACACAAGGTGAGGGCCGATCCGGGCGTCTTGGCAGGCCGTCGCCAGGCATGGAAGAGGGTACCTCGGAGAGGTTTACGGTGGCCAAGCGGGCATGCCGAACGGGCATCGGCGGTCTACCGACACTGGTGCGGTGGTCTACTGGCTCGGCGGCGTCAGGGCGCCTGACCCTCGAAGACGGCATCTACGGGCGGACACTCGAAGTGCGCAACGCCATCGTGTCGGTGATGTCGGCGGCGGACGACTGCTCGCAGGTGACCAATGCGCATCTGGCAGCGGTCTCCGGGACGCTGGTGGTCAGCCACCTGACCTCGATCCGGGCCGGGGACTTCGCCGGACACTCGGGGAATACCGAGTTGACGCTGGGCGCAATCCCGGGTGGCGTTCTTGCTCAGCACCGGGTAAGAAAAAGAATACACTGGACGCCTTACCGGGAACTAGGCAACAGATCATCCTCTCCTCCCTACGAACCACTGGCCCCAGGCGCTACGTCCGCCAACCTTGGCGGTTTCCAGCCGCCTCAAACTTGCTTTCTCAACGTTACCGGTCGCTGGAACCACGAATTATGGCTTCAGGCATTGTGAAACTCTTGGGGCGCCTCTTCTGAGACTGTTGGGGGTCCCCCGATTCGAGGACCACGACCGTGACGTAGAAACAAAACCATCACCGGTTGGACATCCCTAAACAAATCGGACCATCCGTAATGACAAACTCATCACCCAGACCGTCTCGGAACTCCAGCAATATTATTTCCTTTCTTGCCGCCATGATAGCGATTATTTTCGCCATTGTTGGTGCAGTCACCGGTTTTCTTGTAAAAGAGCAAGAATCTTCTCAAGTATTGACTATCGAAGAGTTCCAGGACCTGAGGTCAGCTATTGATGGCAATGAGAAAGGAATTCGTGCACTTGAAGAACAGTTCCGTGCAGCCATAGAGGCCTCACAGATACAGGAAGGTGAACCCAACATTTCCGTACTATCAAATGATGTGTCGCGACTCAGGGATAGAATGAAAAAGATTGAAAGTTGGGTCGTCTTGGAACCTGAGCAAGCTGTTGCCATACCATTGCTGAAGAAAGAGATAGAAGAGATGAAGAGTTCCATGAATAGTCATCTCAATAATACTAGCCGTGAAATTGATCGCATCTATACCATTGGCCAATGGTTTATCGGAACTCTCATAGCGGTGATAGTCGCATTAGTTGCTCCATTCATCGGCAATTTAATAACATCAAGAAAACAACGAGCAGAGGAACCGAGAAATCAGACCCACCCCGACTCAAATTGAATAAAAAACATCAATCGTAAGAAGAAATGTCGTCTTCGTCGGATGTTGGGTCAACAGGTCCGAGACAATCCCAGGGTCGTTCTTCTAGCGACTGTATCTATTTGGCAATCGCCCGGTGATGTTACTTTTAGCGACTTCACTTTGAGAATACCTTACCCTCTGTTCGACTTGAAGCAGTAGATTGCTCCACGAATGAACTTAGTCCTCAACTCCTACTCGTCGCCAATACCATCACAATCATCGTGATTATCCGGAGCTCGGCAACCATGTAGTCCTTATGGTGAGTGCCACGTGCATCACTCTTACCGTCGGAATCTGGGGTTGTGTCCCAGCGCGCGGTGTAGGAGTTCTGACGGCGATTGGTAGCTGTGGGTAAGTAGCCCGCCGCAGCGACCGGCGACGAGTCTGGCGGCGGCGGGCTACTTACCCATAGCGGAGGCCATCGCGGTACCGGTTTAGGGTTGGGGTGCACGTCCGCCCGACCAAAGGAGTACCACGATGCCGGCGGCCAGGGCCGGCGCGTCGTCTCCGCCTTCGTCGCCACCGCCTTCGCCCAGAACGACGCCGGAGCGGCGAGCGCCCAGTGGCGCCTGGTCGCCGACCAGCTCAGGACCAAGGCGCCCAGGCTCGCAGCCCTCATGGACGACGCCGAGCACGACGTCTTCGCCTACATGACCTTCCCCAAGGAGCACCGCAGCAAGCTCCACTCGACCAACCCGATCGAGCGGCTGCAAGCCGAGGTCAAGCGCCGCACCAATGTCGTCGGCATCTTCCCCAACGAGGATGCCATCACCCGACCGGTCGGCGCCATCCTGCTCGAGCAGAACGACGAATGGGCCGTCTCGAGGAGATACATGACACTGGAACCGATCGCGCCCGTGAGCGACAATCTCACCGTCAAGCTGCCCACCGTGGCAGCCTGAGCGCCCCGGCTCCACCCGCCGGATACCGCGATCGACGCCTGGCTCTTACACCACGGGGCGGGACACGATCGAATCTGGCCACCGTGCCAACAGTTAGCTGCTGAACCGTTGAGTTTAACATTGTTGCGATGTAAGACCGTATGTCCTTGTGAGGCCAGCATTTGATGGGGCGGTTCGCCCTACACTGGCGGCATTGAACGAGGGTTGCTCTGCGAGCAGTGCCCCAAGCCAGGAGGACGAACCGTGGTGGGGTGTAGCGAACTATTTGTCGGCATGGACGCGTCGAAGGATCCCATGCCGTGACGGCTATCCCAACAGCTGCATCGACGGGCTCATGCCCTGGAACTTCAAACCCTCGTCAAGCTAAGAGCCGGGTGGCTTGGCCGCAACGCTTACCATCCAATTGGCGTTTGCCAATTAGATGCGCGTCAACTCGAATCACCGAGGAATATTTCCGTGAAGTTAGAAGAGACTCTGTTGACGGAATATAGGTCAGGAAAAATGAAGAGGCCTTTTTTCATTGGTTGTATACGGTGCCCACAGCCATTTTACCAGATGAAACACTGAAATCACGTGTATATTGTCGACACCCTGTCTACATTTGCGGTCAATGACAATAAACGCTGTCACCTAAACAGACCGGCCTTTCTCCTATCACTCTTGCCACTCTGCACGCGTATTTCTCGGCTACAGCGTGTCTGTGACTAAACTCGGCACCCCTTTCCTTCAGCCGTTCCAACATATCGACTCTGATTCTTCCGAAGACGGATTGGTGATATCCTGTGGACAGTAAACTATCATGAAATGACCGCTCTATCTCACCAAGCTCCTCTTTGACAAATTCCCGATTCTCTTTTCTCACCGCCGAGACGACATCACAAGCCTTCCTCAACTCGCTCTGCAGTATGTTGAACCCTCTTCCTAATCCTTTTTTCTTAGGTTCAACGTACGACCCTCCTGCGCCGCATGCTCTTGCACTTATCGTAGGCAGGTAACGAAATCGTGGGACCGCAACAACAGTTACGAACTCGCTTACGTTGTTGATGATTATCAGAGGAGGTAGACGACGACCCCTGTCATAGAGGGGCTTCAATTGCGTCGGCTTCTTGTCACCATTGTATGTTGGCAACACTCCATAAAGTTCTGCTAAACCTTTACCAACTTCCGAGTGGGTTTTAAGGACCTGCGCCACGCTTTGGCACAACCGCCCAGTTCTTTCCTCTGCACTCGCCACAACTTCTCCGGTCAACGCGAGTTCCCACATAGACTTGTGAAATTCATCGAATTGGAATATCTTTTCTGCCCAAAATCTTTCGAACTCGTCCCAATACGCTTTATCTCTCGTCTGTCGAAGACGGCTAGGTAGCTCTTGCACTATTTCGTTGTAGACCTTGGTATACTGGTGTTCATCCTCTATAAGCCTTTCCGCCTTTTCCGCAAAAATCTCCTGCTTTTGTCTCTTTAGCAATACAGGGTCGACAATGAATTGCCATATACCAATTGCCGTTCCTACAACTCCAAGCCCAGGGGCGATGAGCTTCCACGGGATCCGCCTAAAGGACCCCAATTTAGCGCCCATTCCTTGCTCTCGTCGTTGCTTTGTATTCGTCATCGGTTAACCCCAACTTTCCACTAGCGCTTTGCGTGACCCGAAGCCCTTCAACCCGCCTTCTCCGCCCTCATCTAGGCCACGGCATCCTAGCTACGTCGGCAGCAGCGGGTAGCACTCACCATGACCTCCTCTACATGTAAATTAATTTCCAATACCGCTTGGTTCGAACCGATGCGACCAACGATCTGCCCCTCCAAGACGAGAGGCGCCACAGAATCGTGTGAAGCGCCTTGATTCACCAGCCTGGAGACGTATCGCTTCATGTTCGCAGGTTACGCGCCGGCCATGGGGACGTTCTCCATCTCGACCGGTTCCTAGTCCATCGATCATACGGCAGTCGCATAAGGCGCGACAATCTGGATGAGGGTCTCATCTTGGTTGTCTCGCCGCAGTGCCTCAACCGGCATAGTCTGAGGTGGCCGCGCCTCTTCGGACAGTCTGGCAGCTTTGCTAAGGTGTATTCCGGTTGATGTTCAGACCGCCAAAGTCCCCTTGGAATGGATCTTCCTGCTGCTGTCGCGCCTGTGGGGATGTGGGCAAGGCACGACTCGACTTGTCCACTATGTCCACAGGCGTGTCGCCCAGGTTGGTCTCGGCTGGCGTCTGACCAGGACCAGGGAGAGCCCCATGCGAGATCGACACAGTGCGCATCGCAAGTACCGGAGAGGATCGGAGCAGTTCGAGCTGTTCCCCCGGGCGGAAAGCGACGCGCCGTTGGACACGCCCGCATGGCGCACGCTACAGCGCTTGATCGGATCGCCGTCGGGCTGGCTCTGCTCCTGCAAGACCTTTATCGAATTCGTTCACCGTGGACCTCTCCCCTTGTGCCACGGTCGGTCCAATACTGACCGTGCAGCTCGCCCGGCAATGCAGGATCTCCGATCACATCGAGCACCAGTGCCCCCATGTGTGTCCGGCTTCGATCCTGAACCGAGATCCGTGGCTGGTTTCGGTACACTCCGAATACTTGGTAGGTCCCGTCATCCTTGGCGACGATTCTGGAAGCCGCGAAGTCACCTGCGGACTCCGGCGTCTCCAGTCGTAGATGCAGCTTGGTGTAGGTCTGCCGGATTGTGACCTTCGCCTCTATCGGCTCGGGGCGAAGGTTGGTCTGCGGATCGGTCCAGAGCGACTTGATGACGAATGTCCAGTCCCCGGCCAGGATTGGACGCTTCACGAACCAGCCTTGCAGCAGCCGTTGCTTCCACGCCCATCGGTCGAAGAGAGCCAGGGCACCGACCGTCGCGCTCACGGCGCCGCCGAAAGACTTCAACCAGTTCCAGGACAGCGGCTCGCCGGCGAGCACAAGCGAAACCGCCACCGATGCCAGTGGCACGGCGATGAGCGCGCTGACCTGAACGCGGTCCATCATCCGCTTTCTACGTAGTTCCAAGCGTCGTAGAGAAACTGATTTGCTTGAGCGCGGGTCCACGACTGGGAAGCGGGGAACAACAGCTTGATACCGTTCTCTTCGGTCCACGCGCCGCACACGGCGTCGGTGCGCGTGTGTTCCCAGAGGTGAGCGATGACGCCCTGCGTCATGTCACGCAGCGAAGGCCGGCCGAAGAGATGATCGGGGGCATTCCAGATCAGGCTCTCGATCAGGAAGGAGGCCATCGCCCTCGCCGACGCGACGCCTGCATCATCCATCTCGTGACTGAGCTTCTTCACAATGCGCACCGCCCTCTTGAAGCGCCGATCGGTGGCATTGTTCTTCGCTACGCCGTTGTCGTACTGCTGCTGAGGGAAGTTGGTGATCAAACGTCCCGTGTCATCGGCGATGAGAGCGGTGCCCTCATGATATTGCCAAGCGTTGAGGTACAACCGATAAGCGAAGCAGGGCGCGGCGTCGGCGTCGACGCGCCCGGTGTTCTCGTTGACGTCGAACGCCTTGTTGCCGCGCCGAACGTTGGCCCGTCCGAACCTGTTCACCAGTGCCCGCTCGACGTCGTTCTTGTAGCTGCCGAACTTGTAGCTGGCAGGCGTGATTCCGACACTGAGTGCCAACAGGCCGGGCGGAAGGTCGTAGTAAAACGTGTCCTCGCAGAGCACGCAGACATCGACATCGCTGTCCTGCCGAACATTGGTACGATTCCGATAGCTGCCCTGCGGAAAGGTCCGCACGTTCCTGGTCGCGAGCGTCGCATCCGCCGCCACCGCCCCCTTGATGGCCTGCACGGCACGGTCGCACCGCTCCTGCTCCGTCTTGCCGGGCGGCTTGGACCACGCGGAGAACACTCTCTCCCAGTCCCGCCTGGTTCTTGTCTGTACGGACACCGTCACCCCTCGCGAATTCGCGCTCGGCCAAGCGCTTGAATTGAACCTGCCGTCATATCAGCCCAAGAATTGCCAATGATCCCTCGGCGGAAAGGCATCGACCGGCCCCCATTTCGCAGTCACTTGCCTTGCCTCAACGACTTCAGCGCCCCATTCCGGTCCGAACCTCTCGCTGAACTGCCAGCTGCGAACTCTCAGCCCTTGATCTCGCGAGGGTCGTTCCCATGCGAATCCGATTGGCTGATGCGACCGTCGCGATTGTGGATCTTGAATTCCGTACCGGCGTTTCGGCTGATTTCGCGGCCGCGGTCGATCGCCTCCTGTTTCGTCCCGAAATGTCCGCTGGCGCGTTCGGCGCCCCCGCGACGGACATCCCAGCCCCCGCCGGAAGCGGGTACGACGTGATGTGTCCCGGATCCCTTGCCTCGTGCCATATCGGCCTCCTGCAATCGTGTTTGCGCTAACCGAAGTTCGTAATCACGAACCTGGCGGCAACGTAGGTGTTGCGCATATCGCCTGTCAAGGACAAAGTGTATCGTTATCGCGAACCTCGCCCGCAACTGGAGGATGTCCGTGCCAACGCCCCTGGGAGAGCGCGTACGAGAGGTCAGGCTGAAACGCGGCCTGACCCTTGAAGCCCTGGCCGAACAGGTCGGATCGAGCAAGAGCTACATGTGGGAGATCGAAAACAAGGACGTCGCCCGCCCATCGGCCGAGAAGCTGCACCAGATCGCTGTTGCCCTCGGCACCACCGCGGAGTACCTGCTCTCGGCCGACGAAGTGACCGAAGCCGAGGCGGCCGATCTCGCCTTCTTCCGCAAGTATCGGAACATGAAGCCCAGAGGTAAGGAACAGCTTCGGGAGATGCTCAGGATCCTGGACGACGAGGACGAATGAGCCCTCCTGAAAGAAAATCGCCTCGACGAGCGGCCAATGACCTGACGGTCCTCCTTCGCACCGTCCTCGGCGAGGACCGGTTCCCCGTCGATGTCGAAGCTCTGGCGCGCGAGGTGTCGCGCAATCACGAAGATCCGATTGCCACGATCCGCGGCGTCGACATCCCCGGCTTCGAAGGCATGCTGCGCGCAAGGAAAAGGAAACCCGGCTGGCACATCCTCTACAGCACTCAGCCACGCTATCGTGGACGCGAGCGCTTCACGCTTGCGCACGAGTTCGGCCACTACATGCTGCACCGCCGCCGACTGACCGCTGGCGACTACAGTAACGGCGAACTCGCCGAGAACCTGGATTTTCGATGCCTGCCCTTGCAGGCCGACCGATGGGACCCTGCTGAGAAGCAGCGGGAGGAGGAAGCGGACACGTTTGCCTCCTATCTCCTCATGCCGATCGATGACTATCGGAACCAGGTCGATGGCCATGACATGACCCGTGACCTGCTCAGCCACATCACCGATCGCTATGGCGTCTCGCTCTTGGCCGCCGTTCGAAAGTGGATCGAGTTCACCAGCTCGCGGGCCGCGATGGTCGTGGCGCGCGACGGCTTCGCTCTGTGGGGCCGTGCCAGCGCTTCGGCATACAGGACCGGTATCTTTGTTCCGTCCGGCATGGCGATTCCTGATGGATCTGTGGCAGCCACGCCCCCCGCTTCTCGAAACGAAGAATCCGATGATCCTGTCGTTCTTCCCGTCGGCGTCTGGACCTTCAGCCGTGGATCCGAGCTCACGCGGGAACTGACGATTTTCTCTGCGCGCCTCGACATTTCCGTCTCCATCCTTCAGTTCGACGACGTTGCTGGCGACGTCGTTCTCGAAGAGGAAGCCGACTGGGACAGCTACGACCAGCTCACATCATGGGAGCAACGATGATCGGCCCGTCGCCTGCAATGGACCCCATTGGCAAGCTCCTGAAGAAAGCGAGGCAAGCTCCAATCGACTATCACCGCCTGGCCGGAAAACCACTTGGCATTGTCGGTCCCGCGCGTTGCCCGAGCGCTCACCAAGGACTCGGCACGAAATTGGTCATCGGCCGACAGTCGTATCCTCCACAAGTCTCGGTATTGAAAAAATCTGCATTCGGTTTGATGACTGATTCCGGAATGAGGCTCCCACGCCATCGGACTAAGGGAATATTTTCTAATGATTTTCAATAGTTATGGGATTCCACCTCGGATTTCTCCGAACTTGATCCGGGGACCAGCCATGACGGGGTGGGATGGTAAGCAGGGAGTTCTCCGCTCTGCCTCCCATGGGTGAGCTCCGGTCGATATGAGGAGAGGGCGCGGCCGGGAATATGGTTTAAGCCTAAAACAAATTGCGCCCTGCCGGGAATTGGTTTAAGCATAAAACAATTTCGCGTCAGGCCGGATCGGAGGACGGGACGATGAAGATCGAGGTGATTGGCGGCGGCCCGGCCGGGCTCTACTTCGCGCTGCTGATGAAGGCGCGCGATCCGGGCCACGAGATCACGATCTACGAGCAGAACCGGCACGACGACACGTTCGGCTTCGGCGTGGTGTTCTCGGCCGAGACCCTCGGTCACTTCCGCGACTACGACGCCGCGAGCTATGACGCGATCCGCGCCGGGTTCGCCTATTGGGACGACATCGACATCTTCTACCGCGGCCGCAAGATCACCTCGGGCGGGCACGGGTTCTGCGGCATGTCGCGCAAGGCGCTGCTGCTGCTGCTCCAAGAGCGCTGCCGCGAGCTCGGGATCGCGATGGAGTTCGAGCGCGAGATCCGCTCGCTCGACGAGCTCCCCGAGGCCGACCTCGTGATCGCCTGCAACGGCATCAACTCCTGGGTGCGCGAGGATTATGCCGACCATTTCCGCCCGAGCTACGACTGGCGGCCCAACAAGTTCGTCTGGCTCGGCAGCACCAGGCCGCTGCCCGCCTTCACCTTCGACTTCCGCGAGAACGACGCCGGCATCTGGAACCTGCACGCCTACCAGTACGACGCGGGGATGAGCACCTGGATCGTCGAGACCACGGCCGAGACCTTCGCCCGCGCCGGGCTGGAGGACGAGGACGAGGCGGGCACCGTCGCCTATGTGGCGGCGCTCTACGAGGATCTGCTCGACGGCCACCCGGCGATCACCAACCGTTCGTTCTGGCGCAACTTCCCGACCATCCGCTGCGAGACCTGGGTGCGCGACAATCTGGTGATCATGGGCGATGCCGCGCATACCGCGCATTTCTCCATCGGCTCGGGCACCAAGCTCGCCATGGAGGACGCGATCGCGCTCTACGAGGAGTTCGGCGTCCATGACGACGTGGGGGAAGCGCTTGCCGCCTACGACGTCAACCGGCGCGACGAGGTCGGCCGGCTGCAGCACGCGGCCGACGTGTCGCTCGCCTGGTTCGAGCAGGTCGGGCGCTACTGGGGGATGCAGCCGAGCCAGTTCGCATTCAGCCTGCTGTCGCGCTCGAAGGCGATCACCTACGACAATTTGCGCACCCGGGACGCCGGGTTCATCGCCGCCATCGACCGCGATTTCGCCGCCGGGGTGGCCGCGCGGGAGGGCATTCCCGAGATCGCAGACGCCGCGCCGCCGCCGATGTTCACCCCCTTCACGATCGGCGCCATGCGGCTGGAGAACCGGGTCGCCGTCGCCCCGATGTGCCAGTACTGCGCGGATGACGGGGTGCCGGGGGACTGGCACTACGTCCACCTCACCAGCCGGGCGCTGGGCGGGGCGGGGCTGGTCTATACCGAGATGAGCTGCATCGCCCCCGACGCGCGCATTACGCCCGGCTGCGCCGGCATCTGGAACGACGCGCAGGAGGCGGCGTGGCAGCGCATCGCCGAGTTCGTCCACCGATACACGCCGGCGAAGCTCTGCATGCAGATCGGCCATGCCGGGCGCAAGGGCGCGACCAGGCTCGCCTGGGAAGGCATCGACCAGCCGCTGGAAGACGGCGCGTGGGAGATAATCGCCCCGTCGCCGCTGCCCTATTTGCCCCATTCCGCGGTGCCGCGCGAGATGGACCGCGCCGACATGGACCGGGTGAAGGCGGAGTTCGTCGCGGCCTTCGAACGGGCGGCACGCGCGGGTTACGACATGGCGGAGCTGCACTGCGCGCATGGCTACCTGCTGGGCGGCTTCCTGTCGCCCGCCACCAACAGGCGGACCGACGAGTACGGCGGCAGCCTGGAGAACCGGCTGCGCTACCCGCTGGAGGTGTTCGATGCGGTCAGGGCGGCCTGGCCCGCCGGCCGGCCGATCTCGATCCGCATCTCGGCGCATGACTGGGTGCCGGGCGGCAACGAGGGGGACGACGCGGTGGCGATCTCCAGGGCCTTCGCCGCGCGCGGGGTCGACCTCATCAACGTCTCGACCGGCCAGACCGCATCGGAGGAGAAGCCGGTCTACGGCCGCATGTTCCAGACCCCGTTCTCCGAGCAGGTCCGCATCGAGGCCGGCGTGCCGACGCTGGTCGCCGGCAACATCTTTACCTGGGACCAGGTCAACACCATCGTCGCCGCCGGGCGCGCCGACCTGGTAGCGCTCGCGCGCACCCATCTCTACAACCCCAACTTCACCCAGCAGGCGGCGGCCCATTACGGCTGGGACCCGGTGCCCTGGCCGGACCAGTACCTGTCCGCCAAGTTCGCCGCCTTCCGCCAGTTCGCGCGCGACCGCCAGGCGGTCGAGGAGCTGCGCGAGGCGGCCCGCCCGGCCGAGCACGCCGCCCGGCGCCAGTTCCGCCGCGACGCCGGCGCCGAGGAGTGGGAGACCAAGGGCGCGGCCGTCGGCGCGGCCGCGGCGAGCAGGGAGGCGGCGGCGGGCGGCGGGTGAGCTTTCTCGAGAAGCGCAGCCGACTGGCGAGGCGTCGCGCGCTCGGCGATCTCGCGCCCCGCGTCGACCTTCGCCCGGCGAAGCTCCCACGTCTTCTACAGGTTCAGCCAGAGCTGCGGCGTCGTCCCGAATTACCGCGCCAGCCTCAGCGCCGTGTCCGCGCTGACGCCGCGCTTGGTGGCGGTCCTGCGCCGTGCTATGCAAAATGGACGGGGAACGACCGGGAGACGGGGGGATGGCCGCGGTCACCGACGAGGCGCTGGGCGAGGACGCCCCGGGCGCCGTCGCCGAGCTCAGGCGGCGCGCCGAGGATGCCGCGGAGGACTTCAGGACCCGGGTCGCCGACGCCGAGCGGGATCGCCGCGTTCCGGCCGAGAACATGGCCCGCATCCGCGACTCGGGGCTGCTCCGGGTCATCCAGGCGCGCAGCTGCGGCGGCCACGAGCTGTCGATGCGCGCCCATCTCGACGTGATCTCGGCGATCGGCGAGGGGTGTTCGTCGACCGCCTGGGTGCTCGGCGTCATGCACGCCCATAGCTGGATGATGGCCCATTTCCCGGGCGCGGCGCGGGACGACGTCTACGCCGCCGATCCCGACACCATGATCTCCGCGGTGATCGGGCCGCGCGGCAAGGCGGTGCTGAACGGCGACGGGTCGGCGACGCTGAGCGGGTTCTGGCCGTTCGGCTCGGGCTGCGAGCACGCCGCCTGGCTGCTGCTCGGCGCCGGGCTGTACGACGCGGCGGGCGAGATGGTCGACGAGGCGGATTTCCTGGTGCGGACGAGCGACGTCGACATCCAGGACGACTGGTTCGTCGCCGGGCTGTCGGGCACCGGGAGCTGCTCGATCAAGGTGGACGGGCTCACCGTGCCGGCGCACCGGCGGCTCTCGATCCCGGCCCTGATCGAGGGCAGGACGCCCGGCATGGCGGAGGGCTATGACGGCTGGCTGCACAAGGCCGAGGCGGTCCCGGTTCTCGCGCTCTGCCTGTGCGGCGGCGCGCTCGGGCTCGGCCGGGCGGCGCTCGCCGAGTTCCGCCGCACGGTCCAGGCCAAGCCGGTCGCCTACACGCCGCACATCCACTCCGAATGGTCGGCCACCCATATCAAGCTCGGCGAGGCGGCCTCGCTGATCGACGCGGCGCATCTCATGCTCTACCGGGTGGCCGACGACATCGATTCCCACGCCCGGTCGGAGACGCCGATGTCGATGGAGATGCGCGCCCGCATCCGCATGGACTGCTCGCAGGGGGTGCGGTTCGCGCTCGACGGCGCGGAGAAGCTGTTCCTGATGGCCGGCGGCTCCAGCCTCGCGCTCAGGAGCCCGCTGCAACGGGCCTCGCGCGACCTGCACGCGATCAACATGCACGGGCTGCTGCTGCCCGAGGCGAGCGCCGAGCTGTACGGAAGGGTGCTGCTCGGGCTGGAGCCGAATACACCCATTATCTAAGAAAACTCAATCGCTTGCATTCCTATTCTCGCAACGAACGTCAAGGGGAGGACACGATGACCACGAGCAGGAAGGGAACCGTATCGCGCAGGCGCGCCCTCAAATACGGCGGCGGCGTGCTCGCCGCGGCCGCGGCGTCGGGCTTCCCGGCGCCCGCCATCCATGCCGCGAGGACGGTGAAGATCGGCTTCGTCAGCCCGCAATCGGGGCCGCTCGCGGCCTTCGGCGAGGCCGACCGGTTCGTGCTCGCCGACGCGCGCGCGGCGATCGGCGACGGGATCACGATCGGCAAGAAGAAGTACCCGGTCGAGATCATCTCGCGCGATTCGCAGTCCAACCCCAACCGCGCCGCCGAGGTCGCCGCCGAGCTGATCCTCAAGCACGAGGTCAATCTGATGATCGGCTCGTCGAGCGGCACCACGGTCAACCCGGTCTCCGACCAGGCCGAGGCCAACGAGGTGCCCTGCGTGACCGCCGACACGCCCTGGCAGATCGTCTATTTCGGCCGCGGCGCCACGCCCGACAAGCCCTTCAAGTGGACCTACCACTTCTTCTGGGGCTTCGAGGACATGTTCAGCATCTTCATGGACATGTGGGATGCGCTCGGCACCAACAAGAAGATCGGCAGCCTGATCGAGAACAGCGAGGACGGGGTCAACGGGGGCGACCCCAAGCGCGGTTTCCGGCCGCCGATGGAAGCCCGCGGGTTCGAGTACAACCAGCCGCCGCTGTTCACCATGGGAAGCCCCGACTTCACCGCCCAGATCGCGGCGTTCAAGAAGGAAGGCGTGGAGATCCTGACCGGCATCGCGACACCGCCCGACTTCACGACCTTCTGGACCCAGGCGGCGCAGCAGGGCCTGATCAAGCAGCTCAAGGCGGGAACCATGGCCAAGGCGCTGCTGTTCCCGCCGGCGGTCGCGGCGCTCGGCGACCGCGGCCACGGGCTGACCACGGAGGTGTGGTGGTCGTCCTCGCACCCGTTCAAGTCGAACCTGACCGGCAAGTCGTCGCGCGAGTTCGCCGATGCCTACACCGCCAAGACCAAGCGGCAATGGACCCAGCCCCTCGGCTTCAAGCACGCCAATATCGAGGTGGCGATCGACGTCCTGAAGCGCTGCGGCGATCCCGGCGACCCGAATGCGATTCTGAACGCGATCGAGAACACCGACTACGAGTCGATCGTCGGGCCGGTCTCGTGGAAGTTCGGCGACGCCCGCAACCCGGTCAAGAACGCCTGCCGCACGCCGCTGGTCGGCGGCCAGTGGAAGCGCGGCAAGACGTTCAAGTACGAACTCGACCTGGTGCACAACGCGCGGGCGCCGGAGATCCCGTTGACCGGCAAGCTCGAACCGCTGAGCTAGGCGGGCTGCAAGGCGGTTGCCCGTCCTTCGATACGCCCCCTTCGGGGGCTGCCCAGGATGAGGGGAGGCCGGTGCGGCTCAAGCGAATGTCCTCATCCCGAGTAGGCCCGAAGGGCCGTATCGAGGGACGCCCCGCCCGATGAGCGCGATCCTCTCCGTCGAGAACCTGTCCAGGAGCTTCGGATCGCTCCTGGTGGTCGATTCGTTCGACATGGCGCTCGCCGAGGGCGAGGGGCTCGGCATCATCGGCCCCAACGGGGCGGGCAAGAGCACGCTGTTCAACCTGATCACCGGCAGCCTGCCGCCGGACGGCGGCAGGATCCTGTTCGCCGGCGAGGACATCACCCGCCTGCCGGCCCATCTCCGCTGCCGCGCCGGCATCGGGCGCTCCTACCAGATCCCGCACCCGTTCGGCGGGATGACGGTGTTCGAGAACCTGCTGGTCGGCGGCGCGTTCGGCGCCGGGCAGTCGGAGGCCGCGTCATACGGCCACTGCGTCGAGGTGCTGGAACGCACCGGGCTCGCGGCCAAGGCGAACGCTCTGGCCGGCTCGCTCACCTTGCTGGAGCGCAAGCGGCTCGAGCTCGCCCGGGCGCTGGCCACCCGCCCGCGCGTCCTGCTGCTCGACGAGATCGCCGGCGGGCTGACCGAGCACGAGATCCGGGAGCTCGTCGCCACCATCGGCGAGATCCGCAGCCAGGGCGTCTCCATCGTCTGGGTCGAGCACATCGTGCATGCGCTGATGTCGGTGGTCGACCGGCTGGTGGTGATCGATTTCGGCCGCAAGCTGGACGAGGGCGACCCGCAGGCGGTGATCGACAACCCCGTGGTGCGCGAGGTCTATCTCGGGATCGCCGTCGAATGAGCCTGCTGGCAATCCGCAACCTCGATGCGTTCTACGGCGATTTCCAGGCGCTGTTCGGCCTCGATTTCGACCTCGACGAGCACGAGACCGTGGCCGCGATCGGCGCCAACGGCGCCGGCAAGACGACGCTCCTGCGGGCGATCACCGGCATGGTCGAGGCGACCAGCGAGGCGCTCGACTATCGCGGCGAGAGCATCCAGTCTCGCGAGGCCGCCGATATCGTGGCGCTGGGGATCGCCATGGTGCCCGAGGGGCGCCGGCTCTTCCCCAGCCTGAGCGTCGAGGAGAACCTGATCATCGGCGGCCATTCGGGCCGGCCGGGAAGCTGGTCGCTGGAGCGCGTCTACGAGCTGTTCCCGGCATTGCGCAACCGGCGCTCGGTTCCCGGAACCGCGCTCAGCGGCGGCGAGCAGCAGATGACTGCGATCGGCCGGGCGCTGATGTCCAACCCCGAGCTGATCCTGTTCGACGAGCTCTCGCTCGGCCTCGCCCCCGTGGTGGTCGGCGAGATCTACGAGGTCCTGCCCGCGATCAAGGCCGAGGGCACCGCCATGGTGGTGGTCGAGCAGGACATCAACCGCGCGCTCGAGGTGGCCGACCGGGTCTACTGCCTCCAGGAAGGCCGCCTCGCGCTGACCGGCGCGCCGGCGAGCCTGACACGCGACCGGATCGCGGCGGCCTATTTCGGGACCTGACAGTCACTCCCGGTAGAATGACATCCAGGACGATTCTCCTTATACTTGCCGAATGAGCGCCGAGATCGTCACCATGCTGGGCGGCTTCGCCACGCTGTTCGCCGCCGGCGGCACGTTCGCGATGTTCATGTTCCGGCTGTTCGTGCGGCTGGAGGGCAGGGTGGATGCCCTGGCCGCCGACGTCGCCGGTCTGCGTGGCGAGGTCGCCGATCTGCGCGGCGATCTGACCGCGCTGGCTCGCGAGGTCGCCGATCTGCGCGGCGATCTGACCGCACTGGCTCGCAAGGTCTCCGAGTTGCGCGGCGAATTCCGCGGCCGCTCCGGCACGCATCCGGCGGCGCAATGACGGTGAACGCCGAGATCGTCACCATGCTGGGTGTCGGCGTTGCGCTTGCATTGTTCATCTGGCGCGTATTCGCCTTGCTGGACAAACGGATGGACCGGCTGGAAGACAAGGTCGACGGTTTTGCCGAACGTCTGGCGCGGCTGGAAGGCGCCGTCGATCTGCTGACCAAATTCCTGATCGACCGGGAGCGCGGTCGACAGACCGCGGCGGAATGACCGTGTGGCCGACGGCGGGCCCGCCACCGCCTGACATTCGTACCGACACATAGTCCCGGGAACGCGAAGCGCGCGCGGCCGGGCCTCCCTCGCTATGCTCTGCCCATGATCGAGTGGATCAACAGCATCGTGCAGGGGGTGCTGACCGGCGGGCTCTATGCGCTGTTCGCCGCGGGGCTCGCCATCATCTTCGGGGTGATGCGGCTGGTGAACATCGCCCACGGCGACCTGATCGTGCTCGCCGCCTTCATCGCCATGGTGGTGATCGAGACCGCCGGGGTCGATCCCTTCGTCAGCATGATCGCCGTGCTGCCGTTCATGTTCTTCTTCGGCTACGTGCTGCAGCGCGCCGTCCTCAACTACACCCTCGGCGACGACCTCTTGCCGCCCTTGCTGGTGACCTTCGGCATCTCGATCGTCATCCAGAACCTGCTGCTGGAAATATTTTCCGCCGATTCGCAGCGCCTCAACGCCGGCGCCATCGAGACCGCCAGCATCAAGCTGGCCGAGGGCATCGAGATCGGCACCCTGCCGCTGATCGTCTTCGTCATCGCGGTGGCGCTGATCGCGGCGCTCCAGATCGGCTTCAGCCGCACCCGGCTCGGCCGGGCGTTCCGCGCCACCTCGGACGATCCCTCCACCGCGCGGCTGATGGGAATCAAGCAGAAGCACGTCTTCGGCCTCGCCATGGCGGTCTCGCTGGTGCTGGTGGCGATCGCCGGAATCTTCATCGGCATCCGGACCAATTTCGATCCGGCGCTCGGGCCGTCGCGGCTGCTGTTCGCCTTCGAGGCGGTGATCATCGGCGGGCTCGGCTCGATGTGGGGCACGCTCGTCGGCGGCGTCATCCTCGGCGTGGCGCAGAATATCGGCGCCAAGATCGACCCCGGCTGGCAGATCCTCGCCGGCCATATCGCCTTCCTGGTTATCCTGGTGCTCAGGCCGAACGGCCTGTTCCCGAGGACCCGCGATGACTAGCCGGGTGATCCGCTCGACCCGGGCGAGCCGGATCGGCGTGGCGGCCGGCGCGGCGCTGATCGTGGTGCTGCTCACCGTGCCCTGGTGGGGCGACCGGGCGTCGATGCGCCTGCTGGTCGAGATCTTCTACATCCTGGCGCTGGCGCAGCTGTGGAACCTGCTGGCCGGCTATGGCGGGCTGGTCTCGGTCGGCCAGCAGGCCTTTGTCGGGCTCGGCGGCTACCTGCTGTTCATCCTTGTCATCTATCTCGATATCGGGGCGATCTGGACGGTGCCGATGGCGGGCGTCCTCGGCGCGCTGATCTCGCTCCCCATCGCCTTCATCGTGTTCCGGCTGCGGGGCCACTATTTCGCCATCGGCACCTGGGTGGTCGCCGAGGTGTTCCTGCTCGGCTTCGCCCAGGTGAAGGAGCTCGGCGGCGGGTCCGGCATGAGCCTGCCGATCGCCGCGATCAAGTCGATCGCCGCCTCCCGGGCGGACCGGGACGCCACGGTCTATTGGCTCGCGCTGGCGCTCGCGGTCGCGGTGATCGTCGGCATCTATCTGCTGCTGCGCTCGCGCTACGGGCTCGCGCTCACCGCGATCCGCGACTCGGAAGAGGCCTCGCGCAGCCTCGGCGTCGACAACTTCCGGGCCAAGCTGATGGTCTACATCCTCGCCGCGTTCGGCACCTCGGCGATCGGCGCGCTGATCTACATCACCAAGATCCGCATCACCCCGAGTGCTGCCTTCGACATCAACTGGACCGTGACCATCATATTCATCGTGGTGATCGGCGGAATCGGGTCGATCGAGGGGCCGATCGTCGGCACGCTGATCTTCTTCCTGCTGCGCGAGCCGCTCGCCCCCTACGGCACCTGGTACCTGATCCTGCTCGGCCTGACCGCGGTGGTGGTCATGCTGAAGGCGCCCAAGGGCCTGTGGGGGCTGTTCTCGCAGCGTTTCGACATCGCCCTGTTCCCGGTGCAGCGGCGTCTGGTGCGGGCGGCGGACGACGGGCCGGGCTGAGCGCCGGTTTGCGGATTCCCCGCTCCCATGCCGCGATCTTCGCGCTGGGTTTCTTCGGCCTCGGCTTCGTGCCGATGATGACCGTGGCCGTGCCGCTCTGGGCGCTCGACATCGGGGCGACGCCGCTGATGATCGGCTTGGTGCTGGGCGCCCGCGCGGCGCTCTCCGTCGTGCTGTCGATCCCCGGCGGCGCGCTGATGGACCGGCTCGGCATCAACCGGATCGCCGCCGCCGCGGCGATCGCCACCGCGCTCCTGTTCCCGCTCTACCCGGCGCTGCCCTCGGTGGCGGTGCTGATCGCGCTCCAGCTCCTGACCGGCTTCGCCCAGGCGCTGGTGTGGATGGCCGCGCAGGCCCATGTCGGGCGGATCAACCGCGACGATCCCGGGCTGATGGGGCGGTTCAGCTTCGTCTCCACCTCGGGGAACCTGGTCGCGCCGGTGCTCTGCGGGACGGCGTGGGACGCGTTCGGCCCCGTCGGGGCGTTCTCCCTGATCGGCGCCTGGGGTCTCGCCACCCTGGTCGTGATCGGCTTCCTGCCGCGCGACGTGCGGCGGGGCGACACGCCGGGCGAGGGCAGGGCGCGCGGGTCCTGGCTCGGCGACTACCGGGACGCGCTCGCGATTATCGGGGCGCCCGCGGTCGCCTTCGTGGTCGCGTGCTCCTTCCTGATGACCTGCGTCCACGCGCTGCGCCACTCGTTCTACCCGGTCTATCTCGAATCGCTCGACTTCGGCGGGACCACCATCGGCGTGCTGGTCGCCGTCGGCTCGGTGGTGGCGGGGCTCTCCGGCCTCGCGGCGGGGCCGGTCTCGCGCAGGGTGCGTCCCAACATCTTGCTGGTCGCGACCGTCGGCACCGCCGCGGCGCTCTTGTCCAGCGTCGTGCTGTTTCGCGAGTTCTGGCAGCTTCTCGGCATCGCCGCGGGGTGGGGCGTGGCTTCCGGCATCGCGTTCCCGCTGATGCTCTACGTGCTGGCCCGCTCGGTGAACGCCGAGCGCCAGGGGATGAGCGTCGGCATCAGGTCCACGGTCAACCGGCTCGCCGGCTTCGTGGTTCCTGTCGCCGTCGGGGCGGCAGTCGAGGGGTTCGGCCTCGAGATCGCGTTTTTCGTCTTCGGCGCGGTTATGCTCGCGGCGCTCGGCCTCATCGCGCTGCGCCTGATGCCGGAGGCCGGGCGCGGATAACGGATCGCGGGTACGCCATGGAAATCGTCATCGGAACATCGGAGCCCGGCAGCACCTTCTACACCCAGGCCGAGGCCATCGCGGCGGTGGCGCGGGAGCGGGAGGCGTTCGACCGGGTCGACATCTTCGCCACGCCCACCGCCAGCGTGGGCAATGCCGAGCGCCTGGAATCGGGCGAGCTCGCGTTCGGCTTTCTCGCCGCCAACTGGATCGGCCGGGCGGCGCGCGGCGAGGCGCCGTTCGGGCGCGCGCTCGACATCCGCATGGCGGCGCCGGCGAATTCCGGGCCGATGTTCTTCATCGCGCGCGCCGGATCGGGGATCGAGACGGTCGACGATCTGCGCGGCAAGCGGGTCTCCATCGGCCCCGCCGGCAGCGGCATGGCGCAGCACGTGGCGACCGTGTTCGGCGTGCTCGGCATCGGCTTCGAGACCTTCGAGCCGGTGCATCTCAACTTCCTCGACGGCGCCAACGCGCTGGCGGCCGGCGAGATCGACGCCCAGTTCCAGTGCCCGATCCCCAACCGGGTGATGACCGGGCTCGCCGAACGGGCCGACATCCGGGTGCTGGACTACGGCCCCGGGCAGCTCGCCGCCCTGCTCGACCGGGTGGGGTTCTACCGCCCGGCGCGGGTCAGCGCGGGCGCGCTGCGCGGCCACGACCGCGACAGCCCGCAGATCGGCGTGCTGAACGTGATCGCCACCCATGCGAACACACCGGACGACACGGTGGGCCGGCTCGCCCGGCTGATGGCGTCGGGGCACGCGCGCCTCGCCGAACTGAACCCGCTGTTCGACGGTCTGGGCGCCCTGTTCGATCCGCTGCGCGAGGCGGGCGAGGCGGGGCTCGCGATCGACGGCGTCCCCCTCCACCCCGGCGCCGCGGCTTCCTACCGCGCGCTCGGGCTGGTCGGGTCCTGAGCGCCGGCGAACTCGCGCACGAGGTCGAGCGCCAGCGCCTTGTTCTCCGGGGTGCCGCTGATCTGCAGAATCGGCTCCTCGATCCCGGCATCGAGATAGCGGGCGAGGGACCTGCGGCAGTCGGAAGGGGTGCCGCCGGCGCAGAACGCCTCGATCGCCTCGTCGGGGATCATCGCCGCCGCCTGGGCGAGGTCGCGGCGTCCGACCGCGTCCATGATCGCCGCGTGGTCGATGGGGAGCCCCGAACTCGCGATGTTGTCGGCGTGGCCGGCGCTGCGGAACAGATAGGCGAGCTTGGTCTTCAGGTCGTCCACCGCCGCCCGGCCGTCGGGCGATACCGAGAAGTAGATCAGGCTCGCCCGGCGGAGCGAGTGGCGGTCCCGTCCCGCCGCCGCCGCGCCCTCGTCGGCGAAGGCGAGGCAGCGCCGGGTCGATTCGAGGGTGAGCCCGCCCGACAGCAGCACCCCGTCGGCGATCCGCCCGGACAGGCGCAGCACCTGCGGGCCGGTCGAGGCGACGTAGATCGGCAGCGGCGCCGGCGGGGCGAAGTTCATGTAGGCGCCGTCGAGGCGGTAGGCCGGCCCGTCGCGCATCACCCGCTCGCCGGTCCAGAGCGCGCGGAGGTCGGCCACCATGTCGCCGATGGCGGCGACCGGGCGCACCGGCTCGTGGCCCGATTCCTTGAGGTTGAGCAGATTGCCGACCGATACCGCGACGGCGACGCGCCCCGGCGCCAGCTCCGCCAGCGTCGCCAGCGCCATCGCGGTCGGCGTCGGGTGCCAGAGATAGGGGCTGATCGCGGTCGGCACCAGCCGCACCGTCTCCGTCGCCCCGGCGATCGCCGCGCAGGCGGTCACCGCCTCGCGCCAGCCCATGTGCTCGGCGACCCAGACGCTCGCGGCGCCCGCGGCCTCCGCGCCCCGGGCGAGGCGGATCATCTCGCGCGCGTCGTCGAATCCGTCGAAGACGACGCCCATCTCGACCGTCATTGCTGTCCTCCGGCGCTCCACGCTTGATGGCGGCCGCCCCGCCTGTGATCCTGCCGCCGTAACGGAAGGGCGGGGCCATGCTCTACATCATCTACCAGATCGACAAGCCCGGTTCGGAAGACATCCGGGCGCGAACCCGGGAAGACCACTTCGCCTATCTCGACGCGCATGAGGATATCCTGGTGCTCGGCGGCGCGCTGCTCGGCGAGGACGGCAGGACCCGCACCGGCAGCGTGCTGATCGTCAACGTGCCCTCGCGCGAGGCGGCCGAGGCGTTCTCCAACGACGAGCCCTTCCGCAAGGCCGGCCTGTTCGAGCGGGTCGAGATCAACCGCATGCGCCGGGGGCAGTGGAACCCGGAGGCGGCGCCCAAGACCGCCGAGGGGAACTGAGGCCGGGTCAGGCGGCGATCCCCTCGGGCAGCGGGTCGCGCTCGCCGAGCACCGCCGTGCGCCAGATCTCGTTCATGCAGGCCCAGCGCGTCTTGACCGCGACGGTGGCGATCTCGACCGCGCGGGCGGCCATCTCCTCGGTGCTGATCAGCCGCTCGACGAGCTGGATCTGGCGGCTCGAATGGTCGGCGTCGGCGATGTAGTGCTCGGCGAAGAACCCGATCGCCGGGTGGTCGATCTCCATCCCGTGGAACTTCCTGAAGGCGGGCAGGGTGCGTTCGCCGTTGATCGCCGGCTGCTGCCCCTCCTGGGTCGACTGCATGGCGACGATCACCGGAAACGCCTCGTCGCGCACCGTCGCGAGGTAGAAATAGGACCGCGCCCGCCAGGCCGGTAGCTGCTCGGTCGCGCGCACCTCGTCGTCGGTCATGCCGGCATGGCGGCAATAGCGGAAGATCAGCTCCATGTGGTCGTGCGGCGCGCGGTCCTCGCCCGGGCCGGCGACCAGCCCCTCCTCCTCGGCCAGGTTCTCCAGGATGAAGCGCCGCCCCTCGGGCGGCGCCTTGGCGTAGATCAGCCCGAAGCTCGGCAGGGCGCGGACGACATGCTGACAGTGCTGCGCCATCAGCTTTCCCATCGCCTCCAGCCCGACGCTCCCGTCGTGGAAGCCGAGATAGAACGGGTGGTCCTTGGTATGCCAGGTCTCGCGCAGGGCGACGATCTCGGCCGCCGTCCGCCTTCCGATCGGGTTCGCCGCGCCGTCCATATTCTTCCTCCCGGGCCTCGTCCGCCGCCCAGCGTGATAGCCAACCGGGCGGGGCCGTTCAACCGGCCGCGGCTGGACAAAGCGGCCCCGATATGGGCGTCTAGCGCGCACCGGCAGCGACGGAGGCGGACAGGCGATGAGCTATGACGGGCTGAGGCCCTATCTCCAGGTCCTGGAGCAGCGGGGCATGATGCGCTGGGTCGACAAGGAGGTCGACAAGGACTGGGAGATCTCGGCCGTGCTGCGGATGATCTTCCGCGCGATGTCGGAACAGAATCGCTACGGCATCGGCTTCCGCAACATCAAGAACTATCCCGGCGGGCGCGTCGTCGCCGGCGTGGTGGCGTCCTCGCGCGAGATGATCGCCACCGCGATCGGCTGCGAGCCCGACTTCGCGGCCATCCACCGCAAGGTGATCGAGGGCATCGCCAACCCGATCGAGCCGGTGATCGTCGACGACGGACCGTGCAAGGAGGTCGTGGTGTCGGGCGGCGACGTGGATCTCAACGCGCTGCCCATCCCGGTATGGACGCCGGAGAAGGACGCGGGCCCCTATCTCACGCCCCTCTGGGTGACCAAGGACCCGGACGACGGGCGGCGCAATATCGGCATCCGGCGCTGCCAGATAAAGGGCCGGGACAAGACCGGCATATTGTTCGGCGCGCCCGACCGCGGCGGCGCCATCCACTGGGAGAAGTGGAAGGCCCGCGGCAGGAGCATGCCGGCGGCGATCTTCATCGGCGGCGACCCGGTGCAGTACGTGGTGGCGCCGGCGCGCTACGGCGCCGACGAGCTCGCGGTCGCCGGCGGCATCCGCGGCGAGGCGATCCCGATGGTGCGCTGCGAGACCGTCGATCTCGAAGTGCCGGCGCATGCCGAGATCGTCATCGAGGGCGAGGTGCTGACCGATTCGCTCGAACCCGAGGGCCCGTTCGGCGAGTTCACCGGCTACATGGCGGGCGGCCGCCACGCGCCGGTGTTCAAGGTCAACTGCATCACCCACCGCAAGGACCCCATCCTGCTCGGCATCATCAGCCAGCTCCCGCCGTCGGAGAGCAGCATGATCAAGCGCTCGCTGCTGGAGGCCGGGCTGAAGAAGCACCTCAGCGAGGATCTGCGCATCCCGGGCATCGCCGACGTGCACGCGCTGGAGGCCGGCGGCTGCACGGCGACGCTGTGGATCTCGCTGAAGAAGATGTATGCCGGGCATGTCGACCAGGCGGTGTTCGGCAGCTTCGGCCATATGGGGATGAGCTATTTCAAGTGGATCGTCGTCACCGACGACGACATCGACATCGAGGACCCGTTCATGCGCGACTGGATCCTCGCCTGGCGGGTCCGCCCGGAGCATGACGTGCGGGTGATCGAGACCCCGGCGGCGGTCGAGCTCGACCCGTCCTCGTTCGGCCCCGACGCGCCCGAGGGCGGGCAGGCGCCGGGCGCCAAGGTGGTGATCGACGCCACCCGCAAATGGGACTATCCGGGGATCTCGCTGCCGCCGCTGGAGAAGCTGCGCGAGGTCGCGGCGGGCTGGGAGAGCTACGGCCTGCCGCCGCTCGAGGACCTCAAGCTGCCGCGCGGCGAGTAGCGGTCAGGGCGCCGGGTCGATCTCGCACCAGACGGGGGTGTGGTCGGACGCCTTGGGCCTGCCGCGCGGCTTGCGGTCGATGCCCGACGCGGACAGCCGGTCGGCGGCCTGCGGCGACAGCAGCAGGTGGTCGATCAAGAGGCCGAAATCCTTCTGCCAGGCGCCGCCCTGGTAGTCCCAGAAGCTGTAGGAATGCGGCGCGCGGTTGAAGGCGCGGAAGGCGTCGGTCAGCCCGAGATGGACCAACGCGCGGTAGCGCGAGCGCGACTCCGGCCGGCACAGCGCATCGCCGGCCCAGCCCTCGGGGTCGTAGCAGTCGCCGTCCGTCGGCACCACGTTGTAGTCGCCGCCCAGCACCAGCGCCTCCTCGTGGCGCAGCAGGTCGCCGACATGCGCCTTGAGCCGGTCCATCCAGCGCAGCTTGTAGTCGAACTTCTCGCCCGGCGCCGGATTGCCGTTGGGCAGGTAGATCGAAGCCACCCTGAGATCGCCGACGAAGGCCTCGATATAGCGCGCCTGATCGTCCTCGGGGTCGCCCGGGAGGCCCGTGCGCACGTCCTCGATCGGCTGTCTGGCGAAGATGCCGACGCCGTTAAAATTCTTCTGCCCGCGGATCGCGACGTTGTAGCCCGCGTCCTCGATCGCCTCGCGCGGGAAGGTCTCGTCGGTCGCCTTGAGCTCCTGGGCGAGCACGATGTCGGGCGAGAACTCGCCCAGCCATTCGAGCACGCGCGGCAGCCGGGCGCGGATCGAGTTGACGTTCCAGGTCGCGATCCGGGTCATCCGACCGCGAACGAGACCCCGCAGCCGCAGGTCGACGCCGCGTTCGGGTTGCGGACGGTGAAATAGGCGCCGACCAGCTCCTCGACATAGTGGATCTCGGCACCGGCCAGGAATTCGAGCGAGATGTCGTCGATCACCACCCGCACGCCGTCGCGCGCGAACACGCTGTCGTCGCCGTTGCGGCAATCGTCGAAGTCGAAGCTGTACTGGAAGCCGGAGCAGCCGCCGCCGCCCACCGCCACCCGGAGCATCTGGCCGGAAGCCTCCCCGGCCGCTTCCAGCTCGCGGATCCGGCGCACCGCCGAATCGCTGATCGTGACCGCCGCCGTTTCCGCGCCCTCCGTCATGGCTGAATATCTAGGCTTGGGACGACAGGCGGTCAAGTTGGATGCCCGGAACGCGTTCGCTGTCGTGCCCCCCCGTCATGCCCGGACTTGATCCGGGCACCCATGCGGCCTCTCGGCGCGCACGGCGATCGGCCGGGAGGGGCGGTGGCGCCAGTGGGTGCCCGGAACACCCCCGGACTTGATCCGGGGGCCGGGCATGACGAGAGAGGGGCGGAGATGTTGATGCTCATGGGCGCGCACCCCGGGTCGACAATCTAAACCGGACAGCAGTGGAACAAGTCCGGACATGACGAGAAGGCGTTGGCGGGCGCGGAGCGGGAACACGGGTGCGAAAGCGCGAATTCCCAAAACAGGACGCCAAGAATTGGCCATATTGGCCAATTTCCGCAACTATCAGGACGCTAGGAATTGGCCATATTGGCCACGACCGATGCGGCCTGGCGTCTCTCGGTACGGCCCACATGGGAGCGTATCGACGGACGCCCTGCGCCGCGTCGGCGGTTCCATCCGAAAGGGACGGGCTCCGACCCCGGGGTGGACATAACCGTTTTCCGCAACTATCAGGACGCTAGGAATTGGCCATATTGGCCACGACCGATGCGGCCTGGCATCGTTAGGTCGGGCCCGCATCGGAGCGTAACGGCGGACGGCCTCCGCCGCGTCGGCGGTTCCATCCACAGCGGACAGGCGCCGGCCCCGGGGTGGAGATGAACGTTTACGGCAATATCAGGACGCTTTTCAGGGGGGCGGTCGACGACATCGCCGCGGAACGCGGCATCTCCGCGCCCGACGCGGATTTCTCGGTCGAGCCGCCGCGCGATGCGCGCCACGGCGAAGTCTCGAGCAATGCCGCCCTGGTGTTCGCCGGCACGTTGGGCATGAAGCCGCGCGATCTCGCCGATCGCCTGGTCGCGCGGCTCGAAGAGAAGGACGAGATATTCGAGATTTCGGTGGCAGGGCCGGGTTTCGTCAATCTCGTGCTCGAAGGCGATGTCTGGCGCGATCGGCTGCGCGACATCCTGGCCGCCGGGATCTCCTACGGCGATTCGGAGCTCGGCGCCGGGCGGCGGGTCAATGTCGAATACGTCTCGGTGAACCCGACCGGGCCGATGCATGTCGGCCACGGACGGGGCGCGGTGGTCGGCGACGCGCTGGCCGCCCTGCTGGCGAAGGCGGGGTATTCGGTGACCCGCGAGTACTACGTCAACGACGCCGGGGTGCAGGTCGATTTGCTGGCGCGCTCGCTCCATCACCGCTACCGCGAGGCCGCGGGCGAGGCGCCGGGCGCCATGAGGGAGGATTTCTATCCCGGCGACTATCTCGCCGAGACCGGCGCGGCGCTGCTCGCGCAAGACGGAAAGAAATGGCTGGGCGCGGCGGAATCAGACTGGCTGCCGCCGGTCCGCGACTTCGCCATCGAGGCGATGATGGCGCTGATCCGCGACGACCTCGCGGCGCTCGGCGTCGAGCACGACGTGTTCTCCTCGGAACGGGAGCTCGCGGCCTCCGGCGCGGTGGAACGCACGCTGTCCGAGCTCGACGGGCGCGGGCTGCTGCATGTCGGCGTGCTCGATCCGCCCAAGGGCAAGGCCGACGAGGACTGGGAGCCCAGGCCGCAGACCCTGTTCCGCTCGACCGCCTTCGGCGACGATTCGGACCGGGCGATTCGCAAATCCGACGGCAGCTGGACCTATTTTGCTACCGACATGGCCTATCACCGCGACAAGCTCGAACGCGGCTTCCCGGTGCTGATCGACGTGTGGGGCGCCGACCACAAGGGCTACGTCAAGCGCATGGAGGCGGCCGTCGAGGCGCTGAGCGCGGGCGAGGCCCGGTTCTCGGTGCTGATCTGCAACCTGGTCAACCTGTCCGAGGCGGGCCGGCCGGTAAAGATGTCCAAGCGCGCCGGAACCTATGTGACGCTGCGCGAGGTGGTCGACCGCGTGGGCAAGGACGTGGTCCGCTTCATCATGCTGACCCGGGGCAACGAGGCCTCGCTCGACTTCGACCTCGCCCGGGCGGTCGAGCAATCGAAGGACAACCCGGTCTTCTACGTGCAATACGCCCACGCCCGGGCCTGTTCGGCGCTCAGGAACGCGGCCGAGGCGTTCCCGGGCGAGGATTTTTCCGACGCGGCGCTCGGCCGCGCGGCGCTCGACCTGCTGGAGGACGAAGAGGAGCTTGCGCTGATCCGCAGGCTGGCGGGGTGGCCGCGCACGGTGGAAGCCGCGGCGGAGGCCGCCGAGCCGCACCGCATCGCCTATGCGCTGTCCGACATCGCCGCTGCGTTCCACGGGCTGTGGAATCTGGGCAATGTCGATGAGTCCCGCCGCTTCGTGGTCGCCGGCGACCCGGCGCTCAGCCGCGCGCGCCTCGCCTTGGTCCGCGCCACCGCAATCGTCATCGCCTCCGGCCTCGACATCATGGGGGTCGCGCCGGTCGAGGAGATGCGCTGATGGCGAAGGCCCCCGCATCGGTCGGCCGCGAGAAACCGGACGGCGGGAGCGGACGGCGGCGGCTGCGCGGGTTGGTTTCCGGCACGGTCGGAGTCGCGGCGCTCGTCGCCTCGGCCGGATTGCTGCTGCACGCCTACGGCGAGGCGCGGTCGTCGGCGGCCGGGCGGGCCGAATTGCTCATCAGGGCCGAGCCCGGCCCGTTCAAGGTCAAGCCCGAATCGCCGGGCGGGCGCACCGTTCCCGATCGCGACAAGAAGATCTACGACCGCATCGGGGCGGCGCCCGCCGGCGAGCCCGTCGAACGCCTGCTGCCCGAACCCGAGGTGCCGCTGCCGCCGGAGCAGGTCCTGGCGGCGAAGACGGACCCTCCGCCCGCGGAGGCGGTGCCGGAGGTCCCGACGCCGATTGCGCCGGCCGAGACGGCAGCGACGCCGGCACAGCCCAGGGCCGCACCGGCCGAGGCGCCGCCCGCGCCGGCGGTCGAACGGAAATATCGGCTCCAGCTCGCCGCGCTGCGCTCCAGAGCCGCCGCCGGCAAGGCCTGGAACCGGCTTCGCAGCCAGAACCGCAAGCTCCTCGGGCAACGCGAGCTGGAGATAGAGCGCAAGGACCTCGGCCCGCCCAAGGGCGTCTATTACAGGCTTCTCGTCGGGCCGGCGACGGACCGGGAGACGGCGCGGCTGCTATGCGCGGCGCTCGCCAAGCGCAAGGTCGGCTGCCTTGTCGTGCAGCGCTGAGCGGGCGCATCCCGCGGCGATCGTGTTCGGCTGCGCCGGCGAGGAGCTGGGGCGCGACGAGCGCGCGCTGTTCGCCGAGGCCGATCCTCTGGGCTTCATCCTGTTCGCGCGCAATTGCCGCGAGCCCGGGCAGGTGCGGGAGCTGGTCGCGGCGCTGCGCGACAGCGTCGGCCGGCGGGACGCGCCCGTCCTGATCGACCAGGAAGGCGGCAGGGTGCAGCGCCTCGCGCCGCCGCATTGGCGGCGCCGGCCGCCCTGGCGCGGCTTCGGCGAGATGGCGGCGGCGAAGGGAATCGGCCGCGCGGTCGCGGCCGCCCGGGCCGCCGCGCGGGAGATCGCCGGCGAGCTCGCCGAGCTCGGGATCGACGTGAACTGCCTGCCGCTGCTGGACGTGCCGGCGCCCGGCGGGCACGCGGTGATCGGCGACCGCGCGTTCTCCTCGGATCCGGCGGCGGTCGCCGCGCTCGGGCGCGCGGTCTGCGAGGGTCTGCTCGCGGGCGGCGTCGTTCCGGTGGTCAAGCACATCCCGGGGCACGGGCGGGCGGCGGTCGACAGCCACCGCGCCCTTCCCGTGGTCGATGCCTCGGCGGAGGCGCTCGCGGTCGACTTCGCCCCGTTCCGGGCGCTGCGCGACATGCCCTGGGCGATGACCGCCCATGTCGTCTACACCGCCTTCGACGCGAGCGCGCCGGCGACCCAGTCCCGCGTCGTGGTGGCGCGGGCGGTCCGCGGCGCGATCGGCTTCGACGGTCTGCTGATCTCGGACGATCTCTGCATGGACGCCCTGTCGGGCGGCCCGGCGGGCCGGGCGCGGGCGGCGCTGGCGGCGGGCTGCGACGCGGTTCTCCACTGCAACGGCGAGCTTGCCGCGATGCGCGAGGCGATGGAGGGGGTGGACGCCATGACCGGCCGCGCCATGGCGCGCTTCCGGCGCGGCCGCGCGATGGCAAGCGGCGAAATGCCGCAGGCGGCACAAGGCGCGGGCGCATGACGGAGCTGGTATACACCGCCTCGACCTGGGTCCTTCCGGTGCTGATCGCGATCACCCTGCACGAGGCCGCGCACGGCTATGTCGCCTGGAAGCTCGGCGACGACACCGCGAAGCGGCTGGGCCGGGTGACCTTCAACCCGCTGCGCCATGTCGATCCCTGGGGCACGATCGTCGTGCCGGGGCTGCTGCTGTCGTTCAGCAATTTCGTCTTCGGCTGGGCGAAGCCGGTACCGGTCGATTTCAGCCGGCTGGAAAGCCCCAGGCGGGACATGGTCTGGGTCGCCGCGGCGGGACCCGCGGTCAACATCGCGCTGGCGACGGCTTCGGCCGCGCTGCTGCATCTGGTCCCGCTGCTGCCCGGCGCGGTCCAGCTCTGGGTGCTGGAGAACTTGCAGCACTCGATCCTGATCAACCTGGTGCTCGCGGTGTTCAACCTGCTGCCGCTGCCGCCGCTCGACGGCGGGCGCATCGCGGTCGGGCTGCTGCCGCTCGGGCTCGCCCGGCCGCTCGCCCGGATGGAGCGATTCGGGCTGTTCGTGATAATAGGCGTCCTGTTCATCCTGCCTTACGCGGGGCGGGAGCTCGGGGTCGACCTCAACGTCTTCCCCTGGCTGATCGGGACGCCGGTTCGGTTCCTGATGGACGTGATCGCGGGATTCACGGGGCTGGCACCCTGATCGAAGACGCAAATCGGGCGGAGGAGCGGTTTCAGCCGATGCGGCGCGGCGAAACCCTCGTGCTCGATCTCGACGGCTACGAAGGGCCGATCGACGTGCTGCTGGCCCTGGCGCGTCAGCAGAAGGTGGACCTCGCCCGGATATCGATCCTCGATCTCGCCGAGCAGTATCTCGCCTTCATCGCCGCCGCGCGCCGGCTCGACCTGGAGATCGCCGCCGACTACCTGGTGATGGCGGCCTGGCTGGTCTACCTCAAGTCGCGGCTGCTGCTGCCCGAAGCGGAGGACGACGAGGCGCCGAGCGGACCGGAGCTCGCCGAGGCGCTCGCCTTCCAGCTCCGCCGCCTCGAAGCCATGCAGGAGCGGGGCCGGCAGATGATGGCCCGGCCGCTGCTCGGGCGCGACGTCTTCGCCCGCGGCGACCCGCAGGAGACCGAGGTGGTGCGCTGCCCGGTATACGAGGTTTCTCTGTTCGACCTGTTGTCCGCCTATGGCGAGAACCGCCGGCGGCGCGTCGACGCGGTGCTGGAGATCGAGCCGAGCGCGCTCCATTCGGTCGCCGATGCGATCGAGCGGCTGGGCGGGCTCGGCAGCGTCGACTGGCAGACGCTGTTCGAGTTCCTGCCGCCCGACGCCGGCGGCGGGATCCGGCTGCGCTCGGCGGTCGCCTCCACCTTCGTGGCCGGGCTGGAGCTTGCACGCATGGGGCGAATCGAGTTCCGGCAATTGAACCCGTTCGGCCCTATATACATACGGGGACGGAATGGCACCGCTCCCGTCCGGGAGGCCGGAAATGAAGCATGATCTGCGCCTTATGGAAGCGATCCTGTTCGCCGCTTCCGAGCCGGTGGACGAGGCCGCGCTTGCCGGCCGGTTCGCCGAGGACACCGATATCGCGGCCCTGATCGATGCGCTCGTGGCCGATTACGCGCCGCGCGGCGTCAACCTCGTGCGCGTCGGCGGCGGCTGGTGCTTCCGCACCGCGGAGGATCTCGCCGGGCACATGCGGGTGGAACGCAAGGTGACCCGCAAGCCCTCGCGCGCCGCGGTGGAGACGCTCGCCGTCATCGCCTATCACCAGCCGGTGACGCGCAGCGAGGTCGAGCACATCCGCGGCGTCGCGGCGAGCCGCGGCACCTTCGACTTCCTGCTCGAAGCCGGCTGGATCCGCCCCGTCGGCAAGCGCCGCACCCCGGGGCGCCCGGTGACCTGGGGAACGACGGACGGGTTCCTGGTCCATTTCGGGCTGTCGGGCCTCGACGACCTGCCCGGGATGGACGAGCTCAAGGCGACCGGGCTGCTGGATGTCCGCCCGGCGAGCACCGTCATCGGCGCCGCGCTGCCGCCCGGGGAAGACGCGCGCGACGACGGCGTCGTGCACCTGCCCATCGATCCCGTGGGCGAGTCCGACGAGATTCCGGCGTTCGCCCCGGCCGCCGCCGCCGAGTAGACCGGAACGGCCTGCCGCAAAGGCGAGTGCACGACCTCGCGGTTTCTTGTATATACGCGGTCTGCCATCGCCGTCGGCGGCGGAAATGGCGGAACGGAAGGCAGGAGCACCCGCGATGGGATCGTTTAGCATCTGGCACTGGCTCGTCGTCCTCGTAGTGGTTCTTGTCCTGTTCGGAGGCGGCGGGAAGCTGTCGCGCCTGATGGGCGATGCGGCGCGCGGCATCAACGCTTTCAAGAAGGGCCTGAAGGACAGCGATCCGGCGGGCACGGTGTCGGCGGAGGCGAAGGACCCGGCGAAGGAGATCCCGGCGGAAGCCAGGGAACGGGACGAGACCGCCAAGAGCTGAGGAGCTGGACCGAGGGTGCGGCGGCGCGCGCGAGCGGAAGCCGGACGCCCCGCTTGAGCGGCAACCCAATGACGGATCGGCCGGCCGATGCTTGACATCGGCAGTTGGGAATTCCTGATCGTTATCGTGATCGCGTTGATCGTGATCGGTCCCAAGGACCTGCCCGCGCTGGTCCGCACGGTGAGCTACTGGGTGCGCCGCGCGCGCGAGCTGGCGCGCGAGTTCCAGGGCGGGCTGGAGGACATGGCGCGCGAGGCCGAGCTCGACAAGGTCAAGGATTCGCTGACCGCCGAGATCGACCCCGACGGCATGGTCAACACGATCAAGCGCGAGATCGAGGACGAGATCGAGGACGAGTGGCCCGACGAGGTGACGGCGCTCGACTATCTCGACCAGGAACCGGCCAAGCCCGAGGACGGGGCCGAACCGGAAGCCGCGGAAGCGGTCGAGGCCGCGCCAGCCGCCGAGGCCACGCAAGCCGCCGAGGCCACGCAAGCGGACGACGCCCCTCCCGAAGCGGTCGATGAGGAAGAGGCGGTCGCCGCCAAGGCGGGGTCGGGCACGTGAACGACACGGTGAACGAAACGGCCGACGAGAACCCGCGCGACAAGGCGATGCCGCTGCTCGACCACCTGATCGAGCTGCGCACCCGGCTGATCTACTGCGCCATCGGCTTCATCGTCACCTTCTTCGCCTGTTTCTTCGTCGCCGAGGAGATCTTCTCCTTCCTGGTCCGGCCGCTGGCCGCCGCGCTCGACGAGCGCGAGGGCAGCCGGATGATCTTCACCGCCCTGCACGAGGCGTTCTTCACCTATGTCAAGGTGGCGTTCTGGACCGCCGCGCTGATCGCCTTCCCGCTGATCTCGATGCAGGTCTGGCTGTTCGTCGCCCCCGGCCTCTACAAGAACGAGCGCCGGGCCTTCCTGCCCTTCCTGATGGCCACTCCGATCCTGTTCTGCATGGGCGCCGCGCTGGTCTATTACGGCGTGATGCCGGTGGCGTGGGAGTTCTTCCTCGACTTCCAGCGGCCCGCCGATCCCGGCGACCTGCCGATCGAGGTCGAGCCCAAGGTCGACCAGTATCTGTCGCTGGTGATGCGGCTGATCTTCGCCTTCGGGATCGGCTTCGAGCTGCCGGTCTTCCTGATGCTGCTGGCGCGCGCCGGGATCGTCACCGCCGACGGGCTCGCCGCCAAGCGGCGCTACGCCATCGTCGCGGTGTTCGTCGCCGCGGCGATCCTGACCCCGCCCGACGTTTTCAGCCAGATCGGGCTCGCATTGCCGATCATCCTGCTGTACGAAGCCTCGATTTTCGGGGCCCGCGTGATGGAGCGCAAACGCGCCGAGCGCGAAGCCGCCGAGGACGCGTCCGCATAGCCGGGCTTTTGCGACGGCGGAGTAGGCATGCTCGATCTGCGTTGGATCAGGGAGAACCCCCGCGACCTCGATCGCGGGCTGGAACGGCGCGGCCTCGCGCCGATGAGCGAGGACGTCCTCGCGCTCGATTCCCGCCGCCGCGCGCGCCAGACCGAGCTCCAGACCCACCAGACAAGGCGCAACGAGGCTTCGCGCGAGATCGGCGCGGCGAAGAAGGAGGGGGCGGACGCGACCGCGCTGATCGACGAGGTCGCGGCGATCAAGACCCGCATGCAGGCGCTGGAGGACGAGTGCGCCGGCATCGACGCCGAGATCGAGGCGCTGCTGGCGGACGTCCCCAACCCGCCTGCCGGAGACGTTCCCGACGGTCCCGACGAGAGCGCCAATGTCGAGCTCCGCCGCGTCGGCGCGCCGGCCGAATTCGCGTTCGAGGCGAAGGACCACGTCGCGATCGGCGAGGCGCTCGGCATGATGGATTTCGCCGCCGCCTCCAAGCTCTCGGGCGCGCGCTTCGTGGTGCTCAACGATGCGCTCGCCCGGCTGGAGCGCGCGCTGGCGGCCTTCATGCTCGACCTGCACACGTCCGAGTTCGGCTACACCGAGACCAGCACGCCCTTCCTGGTGCGCGATGCCGCGCTGTTCGGCACCGGGCAGCTTCCCAAGTTCGCCGAGGACCTGTTCCGCACCGACACCGACCACTGGCTGATCCCGACCGCCGAGGTGCCGTTGACCAATCTGGTGGCGGGCGAGATCCTCGACGCCGCCGAGCTCCCGCTCCGCTTCGTCGCGCTCACGCCGTGCTTCCGGTCCGAGGCGGGCGCCGCCGGGCGCGATACCCGCGGCATGCTGCGCCAGCACCAATTCCACAAGGTGGAGCTGGTCAGCGTCACCCGGCCGGAGGACTCGCCCGGGGAGCACGAGCGCATGACCGCGGCCGCGGAAGAGGTGCTGAAGCGCCTCGAAATCCCCTACCGGGTGGTCGTGCTGTCGACCGGCGACATGGGCTTCGCGGCTGAGAAGACCTACGACATCGAGGTCTGGCTGCCGGGGCAGAACGCCTATCGCGAGGTCTCCAGCTGCTCGAATTGCGGCGCCTTCCAGGCGCGGCGGATGCGCGCGCGCTACCGCCCGGAAGACCGCCGGGGAACCGCCTTCGTGCACACGCTCAACGGTTCCGGCGTCGCCGTCGGCCGGCTGCTGATCGCGGTGCTGGAGAACGGCCAGCAGGAAGACGGGTCGGTCGCCCTGCCGGCGGCGCTCGGCCCGTATATGGGCGGACTCGCGGCGATCCGGCCGGCGCGCCGGGGGTAGCCGGGCTGCGCGGGAGCTCTTCCGTGATCGAATACGAGTCGAGGATCCGGCTGATCGCGGAGCTCCGCAGCCACGGCATCACCGACCGCGACGTGCTGGCGGCGATCGAGCGGGTGCCGCGCGAGATGTTCGTGCCGCCGGCCTTTCGCGCCCGGGCGCACGACAACTCGGCGCTGCCCATCGGCCACGGCCAGACCATCTCCCAGCCCGCGGTGGTCGCCTACATGACGCGGGAGCTCGAGCTGGAGAAGCGCATGAAGGTGCTGGAGATCGGCACCGGGTCGGGCTACCAGGCGGCGGTGCTCGCCGGGCTGTGCCGCCGCGTCTATACCGTCGAGCGCCTGCGGCCCCTGCTGCGCGAGGCCGAGCGGCGCTTCGAGGCGTTGCGTCTCGCCAACGTCACCACCAGGTGGGACGACGGCTCCCGGGGCTGGCCCGAGGTGGCGCCGTTCGAGCGGATCATCGTGACCGCCGCCGCGATCGACGTCCCGCCGGTCCTGCTCGACCAGCTCGCGCCGGACGGCATCATGATCCTTCCGGTGGGCGGCGAGGAGGAGGATCAACAGCTCCTCAAGTGCCGTCGGCACGGCGATTCGGTGGACTACGAGACGCTGTGGCCGGTGCGTTTCGTCCCGCTGCTGCCCGACGCGGTGGACGAGTCCCCGCCCTGACTCCCGATTCGGTCTCGCGGATTGTATTCCGTATCGGTTGAGGTTAGGCTGGGAACAAGTTGATTTAACGGACTCTTTTGAAATGCTTCGGAGCGTCGTCCTGGTCGTGGCGTTGCTTGCCGTCTCCGCCTGCGGCGGCGGCCGCGACTATTCGGGCTACGGCACGGCCCGGAACCCCGGCCCGGCGGCGAGCGCGGGCGGGTCGGCGGCGGGCGTCGCGGTGGTGCGGCGCGGCGATACGCTCTACCGGATCGCGCGCCGCAACGGGGTCCCGCTGCGCGAGCTGATCACCCTCAACCGGCTCGGCCCGCCCTACCGCATCCATCCCGGCCAAAAGCTTCGGCTGCCCGGCGAGAAGCAGCACGTGGTGCGGCGCGGCGACACGCTGGAGCGCATCGCCCGGCGCCGCGGCGTGTCCGCCAGGCGTCTGGCCGCGGCCAACGGCATCCATCCGCCCTACCGCATCTATCCGGGCCAGGCGCTGCGCCTGCCCGGGTCCGGGCGGGTCGCGAAACGCCCGGCGCCGCCGCCCCGGCGGGCGAAGTCCGGATCGCCGCGGACGGTCTCGCTCGCTCCGCCGCCGCCGCGCGCCGGCAAGCGCTTCCTGTGGCCGGTCCAGGGGCCGGTCGCGGTCGGCTTCGGCAACCGCGGCAAGGGGGTGCGCAATGACGGGATCAACATCCTGGCGCGGCGCGGAACCGGCGTGCGGGCGGCGGAGAACGGGGTGGTCGCCTATTCCGGCAACGCGGTGCGCGGGTTCGGCAATCTGGTGCTGATCAAGCACGCCGGCGGCTGGATGAGCGCCTATGCCCATAACGAGGTGCTGCTGGTCCGCACCGGGCAGAAGGTACGCCGCGGCCAGACCATCTCGCGGGTCGGCTCGACCGGCAGCGTGAACCGGCCGCAGCTCCATTTCGAGCTGAGGCGGGGGCGCCGCGCGGTCGACCCGCTGCGCTATCTGGGGCCGCCGAGCCGGTCGATCAGCGCGCTTCCGGCCGATCCAGCCGCACCCCGGCCCGGCCGGCCAGGTCCTGTATGAACTGCCAGGCGACCCGGCCCGACCGGGCGCCTCTGGTCACCGACCATTCCTTCGCCTCGCCGCGCAGCCGCTCGCGCGCAAGCGCGAGGCCGTAGCGGTCGGCATAGCCCTCGACGATTCGGAAATAGGTCTCCTGGTCGCAGTTGTGGAAGCCCAGCCAGAGGCCGAACCGGTCCGACAGCGAGACCTTCTCGTCGACCGTCTCGGCCGGGGCGATCGCGGTGGATTGCTCGTTCTCGATTATCTCGCGCGGCATCAGGTGGCGGCGGTTCGAGGTCGCGTAGAAGATCACGTTGGCGGGCCTGCCCTCTATGCCGCCTTCCAGCAGCGCCTTGAGCGACTTGAACGTGGTGTCCTCGGCCTCGAAGGAGAGGTCGTCGCAGAACAGGATGAAGCGGCGCGCGACCCCGCGCAGCGTCGCCAGCAGCACCGGCAGGCTGGAGAGGTCCTCGCGATGCACCTCGACCAGCCCGAGCCCGCCGCCGATCTCCGCGTTGACCGCCCCGTGCACCGACTTGACCAGCGAGCTCTTGCCCATGCCCCTGGCGCCCCACAGGAGCGCGTTGTTGGCCGGCAGGCCCTGCGCGAAGCGCCGCGTGTTCTCCATCAGCGTCGCCGCCGGCCGGTCGATGCCCACCAGCAGCTCGAGATCGAGCCGGTTCACGTCGGGTACCGGGACCAGGCGGCTGTCCTCGGGATGCCAGACGAAGGCCTCGCCGTCGTGCAGATCCGCCGGCTCTGCCGGCAGCGGCGCCGCGCGCTCCAGCGCATCCGCGATTCGCGCCAGGAGGGCCCTGAGCGCCGCGCCGTCCGCCTCGCCGTTTCCGTCCCGCGCCATTCGCTCTTCCTCTTTTCCCGGCCGGCGCGAGACCCTAATACAACGCGCTTGCCAGTCAAGGGCGCGGCCGGGGAACCGGTTGCATGTGCGAGGGCGGGCGCTATAGTCCGTGCGGTCGCGAAGCCCGGTGCCCGCGGTTTGTCGAGGCGGTCCCTCGCGCAGCCCAGCGAATTGGACGGAGGGTCGCCCCATGTTGATTGCACCGGCGTTCGCCCAGGATGGGGGAGGGGGGATGGGTGGTCTCGAACCGCTGATACCGCTGGTTCTGATTTTCGTGGTGTTCTACTTCCTGCTCATTCGCCCGCAGCAGAAGAAGGCCAAGGCGCATCGCGAGATGATCGCCGGGCTCAGGCGCGGCGACCGGGTGGTCACGTCGGGCGGAATCATCGGCCAGGTCCAGCGCGTGCTCGGCGACAACGAGCTCAGCGTCCAGATCGCCGAGGGCGTGCGGGTCCGGGTGATGCGCACGATGATCGCCGAGCTGGTCGCCAAGCCCGAGCCGAGCCGTGCCCGGGACGCCGATTACGACGACGATGACGACGAAGAATACGACGAGGATGACGAGGAAGAGGAGCGCCGCCCGCGGCGAAGCCGGGCGCGCAGGCGGCGCAGCGAGCGCGCCCGCGACGACGGCGACGATGGCGATGACGAGGCGGACGACCCGGATGAGGACAGGCGTTAGCCGCCGCGTTCGGGCTGTGGACGACAGGGGTAGGCGGAGCGTCGATCGGCCGGTCCGATGATTTATTTCGCCAAGTGGAAGATCGTCCTCGTCGCGGTCGTTTGCGTGCTCGGCATCTTCTATGCCGCGCCCAACGTGGTCGACCGCAGCCTGCTCGAAGGCATCCCGGACGGGCTTCCGAACAAGCAGATCAGCCTCGGCCTCGATCTCCAGGGCGGGTCCCACCTGCTGCTCGAGGTCGAGGTCGACGCGGTGATCCGCGAGCGGCTGATCGCCCTGGTCGATGCCGCGCGGACCGAGCTCAGACGGGCCCGGATCGGCTATCGCGGGCTCGGCATCCAGGGCCAGGCCATCTCATTCACGGTGCGCGAGCCCGGCAAGATCGACGAGGCGCACCGCATCGCCCAGCGCCTCGAGACCGGCACCGAGATCGACGAGAGCGGCGGGCGTTTCACCATCTCGCTGACCGAGCAGACGGTGCGCGACGTCAAGACCTCGGCGGTCAACCAGTCGATCGAGATCGTGCGCCGGCGGATCGACGAGACCGGGGTGCGCGAGCCGGCGATCCAGCGCCAGGGCGCCGACCGGATCCTGGTCCAGCTGCCGGGCGTCAAGGACCCCGAGCGCATCAAGCGCCTGCTCGGCAAGACCGCGAAGATGAATTTCCGCCTGGTCGACCAGTCCATGTCGGCCGAGCAGGCGCGCCGCGGCCGCCCGCCGCCGGGCTCCGAGCTGGTGCCCGCCGACAACGAGATCGGCCCGGACGGCGAGCCGGTGCAGTACCTCGTCCGCAAGCGGGTGATGGTGGGCGGCGACACGCTGGTCGACGCCCAGCCGACGGTGCAGGACGCCCAGCCGGTCGTGAGCTTCCGCTTCGATGCGGTCGGCGCCAGGCGCTTCGGCGACACCACGCGGCGCAATGTCGGGCGGCCCTTCGCCATCGTGCTCGACGGCAAGGTGATCTCGGCGCCGGTGATCCGCGAGCCGATCCTCGGCGGCTCCGGTATCATCTCCGGCAACTTCACCGTCCAGTCGGCGCGCGACCTCGCGCTGCTGCTGCGCGCGGGCGCGCTGCCGGCACCGCTCACCGTGCTGGAGGAGCGCACCGTCGGCCCCGGCATGGGCGCCGATTCGATCCGCGCCGGCAAGATCGCGAGCGTGCTCGCCATCGCCATCGTGATCGTCTTCATGGCGGCGACCTACGGCATGTTCGGCGTCATGGCCGATATCGCGCTGACGCTCAACATGATCCTGATCGGCGCCGCGCTGTCGCTCTTGCAGGCGACGCTCACCCTGCCCGGGATCGCCGGGATCGTGCTCACCATCGGCATGGCGGTCGATGCGAACGTGCTGATCTTCGAGCGAATACGCGAGGAGCAGCGCAACGGTCGAACGCCGATCTCGGCGATCGATGCGGGCTATCAGCGCGCGCTGACCACGATCATCGACGCCAACCTGACCACCTTCATCGCCGCCGTGCTGCTGTTCCAGTTCGGCTCGGGGCCGATCAAGGGGTTCGCGGTGACGCTGGCGATCGGGCTGCTCACGTCTATGTTCACCGCGATCATGGTCACCCGGCTGATGGTCATCACCTGGCTGCGGCGCCGTCGGCCGCAAGTCCTGCCCCTTTGAACGGCGGAACGGCGCGATGCGACTCGTCAGCTTCATCCCGACCGGCACCAGGATCGACTTCATGCGCTGGCGCCGGACCGCCGGCATGGCGTCGATCGCGCTCACGGTGCTGTCGGCGGCGCTGTTCCTCGCCGTCGGGCTCAACTACGGCATCGATTTCCGCGGCGGAATCCTGGTCGAGATCCGCACCGAGGGGCCGGCGGATATCGGCGCGCTGCGCTCCCAGCTCTCCACTCTCGATCTCGGCGAGGTCGAGCTCCAGGAATTCGGCGAGCCGACCGACGTGCTGATCCGCATCGAGCGCCAGTCGGGCGCGGAGCGCGAGCAGCTCAAGGCGGTCGAGGTGGTCAAGCAGGCGCTCGGCCCCGGGGTCGACTATCGACGGGTGGAGTTCGTCGGCCCCAAGGTGGGGGCGGAGCTGATCGAGGCCGGGATCACCGCGGTGCTGCTCGCCCTCGGGGCGATGCTGATCTATATCTGGTTCCGCTTCGAATGGCAGTTCGGCGTCGGCGCGGTGGTCGCATTGATGCACGACGTGATCCTGACCATCGGCATCTTCTCGCTGCTCGGGCTCGAATTCAACCTGTCGACCGTGGCCGCGGTGCTGACCATCGCCGGCTACTCGATCAACGACACGGTGGTGATCTACGACCGCGTGCGCGAGAACCTGCGCAAGTACAAGACCCTGCCGATCGACGACCTGTTGAACCTCAGCGTCAACGACACCCTGTCGCGGACCATCCTGACCAGCGTGACCACCCTGCTCGCGCTGTTCTGCCTGTTCTTCTTCGGCGGGCAGGTGATCAAGGGGTTCAGCTTCGCGATGATCTGGGGGGTGGTCGTCGGCACCTATTCCTCGATCTGGGTCGCGGTGCCGCTGCTGGTCTACATGAAGCTCAAGCGCGGCGGTCTCATCGTCGGCGAGGTCGACGACGAGGGCGCCGCGGGCTGAGCCGATGACCGGGATCGCGCCGGTCGACCCGCGGGACCGGAGCGTCATCCAGTCCTACGGCGACGGCCGGTTCCGCATCTCCGGGACGACCTTCGAGGGCTCGGTGATCGTCCTCGTCGACGCGGTCCTGCCCTGGCCGGAGGGCGACGCGGGGGAGGTGTCGCCGGAGGGCCTCGCCCCGGTCGTCGACGCCGATCCCGCGGTGGAGATCCTGCTGATCGGCACCGGCGGCGCGATGCGGCCGCTCGACCGCGATCTGACGGCGGCGCTCAGGCGGTGCGGCATCGTCGCCGACGCGATGGATACCGGCGCCGCCTGCCGCACCTTCAACGTGCTCGCCGGCGAGGAACGCCGGGTCGCCGCCGCGCTGTCGGCGGCGGGCTGAGCCGGAATCGAAACGGGGGCCGCCGCGGCCCCCGTTCCAGCTATGGCTCGGCCTAGAACAGGTTCTGGGCCGATGTCATCGCGTACAGCATCGGGATCGACAGCATCGTGTTGGTCCGCGAGAACAGCATCGCGCGGCGTCCGGCCGCGGCCTTCGCGTCGTCCGCCGCATCGACCATGCCGAGCGCGATCTTCTGCGCCGGCCAGATGATGAACCAGACGTTGAACCACATGATGGTGCCGAGCCACATGCCGATGCCGATCTGGGTGTGCTTGGCGACGCCGTCGGTCAGCCCGATCAGGACCGCCTCGACGAAATAGCCGTTCAGCAGCGCCAGGATCAGCCCGGTGACGATCGTCCACATCGCTCCCCAGCGGAACCAGAACAGCGCCGCGGGCGCGATCACGCCGGTGATCGCCGGCCGCTTGTCGGCGTCGATCTTGGGCATGTTCGGGATCTGGACGAAGTTGAAGTAGTACAGGATGCCGATCCACATGATCCCGCCCAGCACGTGCAGCCAGCGGAACAGGAACGACCACCAGGCCAGGTCGAGCGCCAGGCCTTCGCCGTGCCACCACAGCACGGCAATGACCAATACGACCGCGAGCACGAAACCCGCGATGATCGTATTGTTGAGGTCCGTCAGGATCTTCGCCATCTTTCCCCCCGGTTAACGAGGCTGCGCCGGACGCAGCCCGACTCCAAGTCGTTAGCGTAGCGGCAAGTTTCGGCGCCTACCCGAGTCGCGTCAAGCCGCGCGCGCTCCGTCGGGGATGCAACCGGCGACCTCGGCGGCGCGAAACCCGGACAGGATGCTGCCCTCGATGGTCGCCGGCAGCCCGGTCGCGGTCCAGTCGCCGGCCAGCAGGACGTTGCGGAAGGCGGTGCGGGTCGCCGGCCGGCGCGCGATCCCGTCCGGGGTCTGGGCGATGGTCGCGCGGTGCTCCTTGACGATCCGCGAGGGCGGCGGCGGGTCCGCTTGACGGCCGAGCACGGGCGCGATCTCCCGCCACAGCAGCTCGGCGAGCTCCTTGCCCGGCCGGTCGATCAGCCGGCCGGCGGCGCTCACCGTGACCGAGACCGCCTCGCGGCGGGCGAACAGCCATTGCGACTCGCTGCCCGTCAGGCCGAGAAAGGGCAGGCCGCCCGGCAGCTCCACCTCGCGGTCGGTGCGGAAATGCGCGTTCAGGATCGGGTTCGAGCGCCGCGGCGTCGGGATGTCCGGCAGCAGGGCGGCGCAGGCGTCCGGCGGGACCGCGAGCACCACGGCCTCGTCGTCCGCGACATCGACGCTGCGGTCCGCGAAGCCGAGCGCCGCGGCGCGGCCGCCGTCGAGCGCGATGGAGCGCAGCCGCGCGTGGAACCGAACGGCGGCGCCGTCTTCGGCCAGCCGGCGCAGCGCCGGATCGACCAGCGCCGCCGACAGCCCGTCGGGGAAGAAGAACGGGCGGCTCGCGCGCTCGCCGCGCAGGAAGCCGGCCCGCAGGGCGGACCAGAGCAGTAGCGCCGAGCCTTCGCTCGCGTCGGTGTTGAGCGCCGCCCGGCAGAGCGGCTGCCAGAAACGCGCGTACAACGCTCCCGTCTCGCCGACGCGGTCCCGCACGGTGTCGCCCGGCGCGGCGCGGGCGAGGCGGGCGATCCCGAGATACTCCGCGAGCCGCGAGCCGGCGACCCGGCGGCGCCGGTCGAGCAGCCAGAACGGGACCGGCCCCCTGCCGGGCGCGACCCGCCAGCTCTCGCCGCTCGCGACATCGACGAAGGGAAAGGCGGCGGGGGCGATCTCCTCGATCGCATCCGCCGCGCCGGCCTCCGCGAGATAGGCCAGCGTCGCCCGGTTGGCGCCGAGCACCATGTGGCTGCCGTTGTCGATGACGCAGCCGAGCGTGTCGTCGAAGAACGACCGGCAGCGCCCGCCGGCGTGGCCCGCGGCCTCGTAGACCGCCACCCGCGTCCCTTCCCGCGCGAGCCGGAGCGCGCAGGCGAGCCCGGAAAGCCCGGCGCCGACGACATGCACCCTAGCCGGCATTTCCCGCCAATGGCTGCCGGCGAGCCCACGCCGCCCGTGAGATACGCCGGCCCTCATCCCGAGTAGGCGCCGGTCACCCGCCTTGCTTTCGCCGGAAGCGGACCCGGAAGCGCACCGCCCAGCGGTCGAGCGCGGTGAGCCCGACCGGCCCGGCCAGCGGGTCGCGCCGCCGGAGCCGGCGGGCGAGCCGGCTGCGCCCGGCGATCTCCGTCATCGCCGCCTCGCGCAGGACCGGATCGGAGATCGAGGCCGCGGCGGCGAACCCGTCCGCCATCATCGGCTCGATGCGGTCGAGCAGCCGGACGAGCACCGAGCGCAGGCCGCGCCCGGTCCTGCGCCCGGCGAATTCCTCGGGCGCGACCTCGGCCGACCGCAGCCAGTCGCCCGGCAGGTAGATCCTGTCATGGGCGCGGAACGCCGCGCCGCAATCGAGCGCGAGGTCGAGCAGATGGGCCGCCACGCAGTAGCTCCCGAGCTTCTGCCGCCCGGCCTCGTCCAACCCGGACGCCGCGGCGAATCTTTCGGCGAACGGGGCGACCGCGAAGCCGGCATAGGAGACCAACTCGCTCCAGCTGCGGAAGCGCCGCGCGACGAGGGCCTTCTCCTGCGCCTGGCAGGCCCGTTTCATCGCCGCGTCCTCGGCGGCGCCGGCGAGGCTGGCGAGCGCGTCGCGGCGCTCGTCCACCGGCCGCGCCGAATCGTCGGCGAGCGCGCGCGCGTCTTCCAGCGCGGCGGCGCAGGCGACGATCTCCGGCCAGGCTTCCAGCCGCCGCGTATCCAATGGCATCGTCGGGCGCATGCGCCCAATATACGCGGGTTTGAGGACGGCGCGATGTCGGCAAAGCCCCGATCCTACTGCGCGGCGGAGGTCCGCCGCCTCGACCGCGAGCGCTACCTGGCGGCGCTGTTCGCCCCTTCCGGGCGGCGCGAGGCGCTGTTCGCGCTCTACGCCTTCAACCTGGAGGTGGCGAAGACCGCGGAGGTGGTCTCCGAGCCGATGCTGGGCCAGATCCGGCTGCAATGGTGGCGCGAGGCGCTCGACGGGATCTATGCCGGCGCGGTGCGCGAGCACCCCGTCGTCGCCGCGCTGGCCGAGGCGGTCGAGGCCCACGACCTCGACCGCGCCCGCTTCGAGACCATCGTCGACGGCCGCGCCGCCGACCTCGACCCCGCACCGCCGCCCGACCTGGACGCGCTGGAGGGCTATGCCGCCGCCACCGCCGTGCCGCTGGTCGAGCTTGCCTGCCAAATCCTCGGGGCGGGGGAGGGGGAGGCGATGGCGGCGGCCCGGGCGGCGGGGCTCGGGCTCGGCCTCGCCGGGGTGCTGCGCGCGGTGCCCTTCCACGCCCGCCAGCGCCGGCTCTACGTCCCGCTGGCGCTGCTGGACGATGCCGGGATCGCCGCCGCCACGCTGTTCGACCGGGCGCCGCCGGCGGCCTTCGCCGAGGCGGTCGCGCCGATCGCCGGGCGGGCGCGCGCCCATATCGCCGCCGCGCGCCGGGCGCGGCGCGGCGTTCCGCGGACGGCGCGTGCGGCGCTTCTGCCGCTTGCCGTCGCCGAGGCCTATCTCGATCGTCTGGCGCGCAACGGGCACGATGTGTTCGATACGGGATTGGAATTTTCGCCGCTGGCAGCCCAGCTCCGCATCGCGCGCGCGGCGCTGGGCGGGCGCTACTCGGCGGCGTCCGCCGCGCCGCCGGACCAGGCTTCGAGATCGGCCAGCGCGCGGCTGCAATAGGCCCGCTTGCGCTCGCGCCCGCGCCGGCGTTCGGCGAGCGGCGGCAGCAGGCCGAAATTGACGTTCATCGGCTGGAACAGCGCCTGCTCGGCGCCGCCGGTGATGTGGGCGAGCAGCGCGCCCAGCGCGGTGGTCGGCGGCGGCGGCGCGAAGCTCCGCCCGATTGCGTCGGCGGCGGCGAAGCGGCCCGCCAGCAGGCCGATGGCGGCGCTCTCGACATAGCCCTCGACCCCGGTGATCTGCCCGGCGAAGCGGAGCCTCGGCGCGGCGCGCAGCCGGAGCGAGGAGTCGAGCAGCCTGGGCGCGTTGATAAAGGTGTTGCGGTGGAGCCCGCCGAGCCGGGCGAACTCGGCGCGCTCCAGCCCGGGGATGGTGCGGAACACGCGGACCTGCTCGGCGTGGCGCAGCTTGGTCTGGAACCCGACCAGGTTGTAGAGCGTGCCGAGCGCGTTGTCCTGGCGGAGCTGGACCACCGCGTGCGGGCGCCGGCCGGTGCGCGGGTCGGTGAGCCCGACCGGCTTCATCGGGCCGAAGCGCAGCGTCTCGCGCCCGCGCCCGGCCATCACCTCGATCGGCAGGCAGCCCTCGAAATAGGGGGTGTCGCGCTCCCAGTCCTTGAATTCGGTCTTCTCGGCCGCCTCCAGCGCGTCGATGAAGGCTTCGTATTGCGCCTCGTCCATCGGGCAGTTGATGTAGTCCGACCCGGTGCCGGCGGGGCCGGTCTTGTCGTAGCGGCTCTGCAACCAGGCGGTGTCGAAATCGATGGTCTCGCGGTAGACGATCGGCGCGATGGCATCGAAGAAGGCGAGCGAGTCCTCGCCGGTCAGCGCGCGAATCGCCTCGGCCAGCGGCGGCGAGGTGAGCGGCCCGGTGGCGACGATGGCGCTTTGCCAGTCCTCGGGCGGCAGGCCGGCGATCTCGCCGCGCTCGACGGCGATCAGGGGCTCGGCCTCGATCGCCGCCTCGACCGCTTGCGAGAAGCCGTCGCGGTCGACCGCCAGCGCGCCGCCGGCCGGCACCTTGCTGGCATCGGCGGCGGCGAGGATCAGCGAATCCAGGCGCCGCATCTCCTCGTGCAGCAGGCCGATCGCCGAGCTTTCGGCGTCGTCCGAGCGGAACGAATTCGAGCAGACCAGCTCGGCGAGCCCCGCGGTCAGGTGCACCTCCGTCGCGCGGACGGGGCGCATCTCGTGGAGGATCGCGCGGGCGCCGGCGCGGGCGACCTGCCACGCCGCCTCGCAGCCGGCGAGCCCGCCGCCGACGATGTGGACCGCAATCATTCGCCCGCCGCGGCGTCCGGCCGGACGGCGGCGCCGTTGAGCACCCGGGTGAGGTAGCGGCCGGTGAAGCTCGCCTCCACGAGCGCCACCTCCTCGGGCGTTCCGGCGGCGACGATCCGCCCGCCCTTGTCGCCGCCTTCCGGTCCGAGGTCGACGATCCAGTCGGCGGTCTTGACGACCTCCAGGTTGTGCTCGATCACAATCACCGTGTTGCCCTGGTCGACCAGGGCGTGGAGCACGGCGAGCAGGTTGCGCACGTCCTCGAAATGGAGCCCCGTGGTGGGCTCGTCGAGGATGTAGACGGTCTTGCCGGTCGAGCGCCTGGACAGCTCCTTCGACAGCTTCACCCGCTGCGCCTCGCCGCCCGACAGGGTGGTCGCCTGCTGGCCGATCTTGATGTAGCCGAGCCCGACCCTCTGCAGCATCAGCAGCTTGTCGCGGATCGCCGGCACCGCGCCGAAGAAGGCGCAGCCCTCGTCGACCGTCATGTCGAGCACCTCGGCGATCGACTTGCCGCGGAAGCCGATCTCCAGCGTCTCCCGGTTGTAGCGCGCGCCCTTGCACAAATCGCAGCGGACATAGACGTCGGGCAGGAAGTGCATCTCGATCTTGATCTCGCCGTCGCCCTGGCAGGCCTCGCAGCGCCCGCCCTTGACGTTGAACGAGAACCGGCCCGGCTTGTAGCCGCGCGCCCGCGACTCGGGCAGGTTGGCGAACCAGTCGCGGATCGGGGTGAAGGCGCCGGTATAGGTCGCCGGGTTGGAGCGCGGCGTGCGTCCGATCGGCGACTGGTCGATGTCGACGATCTTGTCGATCAGCTCCAGCCCCTCGATCCCGTCATGCGCGCCGGGATGGGCGCGGGCGCCGTGGATGCGCCGCGCGATCGCCTTGTAGAGGGTCTCGACGATCAGCGTCGACTTGCCGCTGCCCGACACCCCGGTGACGCAGACGAAGGCGCCGAGCGGGATCTCCGCCGAGACCGAATCGAGGTTGTTGGCGCTCGCGCCCTCGATGCGGATGCGCCGGTCGGGGCGGATCGGCCGGCGGTCGGCGGGCACCTCGATGGCGCGGTCGCCGCGGAGGTATTTTGCCGTCAGGCTCCTGCGCGAGCGGATCACCGCCTGCGGCTTGCCCGAGGCGATCACCTCGCCGCCATGCACGCCGGCGCCGGGGCCGAGATCGATCAGGTGGTCGGCGGCGCGGATCGCCTCCTCGTCGTGCTCGACCACGATCACCGTGTTGCCGAGGTCGCGCAGCCGCTTCAGCGTCTCCAGCAGGCGCACATTGTCGCGCTGGTGCAGCCCGATCGAGGGCTCGTCGAGCACGTAGAGCACGCCGGTCAGCCCCGAGCCGATCTGCGAGGCGAGGCGGATGCGCTGGCTCTCGCCGCCCGACAGCGTGGCCGAGCTGCGCGACAGCGTCAGGTATTCGAGCCCGACATTGGCGAGGAAGCCAAGCCGCTCGTTGATCTCCTTGAGGATCGAACGCGCGATCTCCCGGCTCTTCGGCGTCAGCGTCGCCGCGAGCCCGCCGAACCAGTCGACCGCCTCGGCGATCGACATGTCGGCGACCTGGCTGATATGGAGCCCGGCGAGCCTGACCGCCAGCGCCTCCGGCTTGAGCCGCATGCCGTGGCAGGTGTCGCAGTCCTGCACGTTCTGGTAGCGCCCGAGCTCTTCGCGCACCCAGGACGAATCGGTCTCGCGGAAGCGGCGCTCCATGTTGGGCAGCACGCCCTCGAAGGGCCGGTCTATGGTGTAGCTGCGCTTGCCGTCGTTGTAGGACATCTCGACCGGGGCTTCGCCGGTGCCGTAGAGAATGCCGTCGCGCACCTCGCGCCCCAGCTCGCCGAACGGGGCCGACATCGAGGCGCCGAAATGGCGGGCGAGCGATTCGAGCGTCTGCTCGTAATAGCTCGACGACGAGCTCGCCCAGGGCGCGATCGCGCCGGCGCGCAGCGACTTCGCCGCATCCGGCACCACCAGGTCGGGATCGAAGAACATCCGCGTGCCCAGCCCGTCGCAGGCCGGACAGGCGCCGAACGGGTTGTTGAAGGAGAACAGCCGGGGCTCGATCTCGTCGATGGTGAAGCCGGAGACCGGGCAGGCGAACTTGGCCGAGAAGATCGTGCGCTCGCCGGAATCCGCGTCCTCCGCCACCGCGATGCCTTCGGTGAGCGCGAGCGCCGTCTCCAGCGAATCGGCCACCCGGTTGCCGGGATCGGGGCGGACCACCAGCCGGTCGACCACCACCTCGATGTCGTGCTTGAGCTTCTTGTCGAGCGCCGGCACGGCGTCGATGTCGTACAGCGCGCCGTCGACCTTGACCCGCGCGAAGCCCTGCTTCTGCAGGTCGCGGAACTCCTTGCGGTACTCCCCCTTGCGCCCGCGCACGATGGGAGCCAGCAGGTAGAGCCGCGTGCCGTCCTCCATCGCCTGCATGCGGTCGACCATCTGCGAGACCGTCTGGCTCTCGATGGGGAGGCCCGTGGCGGGCGAGTAGGGGACCCCGACGCGGGCGAACAGGAGCCGCATGTAGTCGTAGATCTCGGTCACCGTGCCGACCGTCGAGCGCGGGTTGCGCGAGGTGGTCTTCTGCTCGATCGAGATCGCCGGCGACAGCCCGTCGATCGAATCGACGTCCGGCTTCTGCATCAATTCGAGGAACTGCCTGGCATAGGCCGACAGGCTCTCGACATAGCGCCGCTGGCCCTCGGCGTAGATGGTGTCGAAGGCGAGCGTCGACTTGCCCGACCCCGACAGCCCGGTGAGCACGACGAGGGCGTTGCGCGGAATCTCCACGTCGACGTTCTTGAGATTGTGCTCGCGGGCGCCGCGAACGACGATCCTGGATTGCATGCCGATTCGTGTCAGGGGCCGGGCCGCCCGGCCATAACTACATCCGCCTTGGCCGGGCCGCAATGGTGGTGTCCCCACCTGTCCCCAGCATGTCACGCCCCCCCTCGCCCTCCCGTCATGCCCGGACTTGTTCCACTGCTGTCCAGTTTATGTGAGCTGGACCGGGCGCAAAGCCTTGTTCCGGGCGGGATATCGGCGCATCCGCCGGATCGGGACACGGATCGCCGCACGCCCGCACTTGCCGTCCCTGCCCCTCCGTTGTCACCCCGGCCTCGTTCCGGGCACCCACGGGCGGGGCGGGCCGCACCCGGCTCCCGTACTCCTCCACCGCCACCACCACCCCGTCATGGCCGGACTTGATCCGGCCACCCATGCGCGGACTTGATCCGCGCAACCACTGGCGCCACCGGTACAACGCCCCGTCGGGAGAGGCGGCGGCGCCAGTAGATGCCCGGATCGAGTCCACTGCTGTCCGGTTTATGTGAGCTGGACCGGGCGCAAAGCCTTGTTCCGGGCGGGATATCGGCGCGTCCGCCGGATCGGGACACGGATCGCCGCACGCCCGCACTTGCCGTCCGTGCCCCTCCGTTGTCACCCCGGCCTCGTTCCGGGCACCCACGGGCGGGGCGGGCCGCACCCGGCTCCCGTGCTCCTCCACCGCCACCCCCACCCCGTCATGGCCGGACTTGATCCGGCCACCCATGCGCGGACTTGATCCGCGCAACCACTGGCACCACCGATACAACGCCCCGTCGGGAGAGGCGGCGGCGACAGTGGATGCCCGGATCAAGTCCGGGCATGACGATGGGGGGAGGCATGGTGATGGGGCGGGAAACGCCGGGCGCGACGCGGGTCGAAGGCTAAACCGGACAGCAGTGGACTCGATCCGGGCATCCATGGGCGCCGCCGCCCCTCTCGTCGGACCGTCGTGCGGGCGGAGAGGCCGCGTGGATGGCCGGATCACCCCCGGACTTGATCCGGGGGCCGGCCATGACGTAGGGGTAACAGCGGGAGCGGAGATGCAGATGCTCACGGGCGCGGAGCCCGCGTCGAAAATCTAAACCGGACAGCAGTGGATCAAGTCCGGGCATGACGATGGGGGGAGGCATGGTGATGGGGCGGGAAACGCCGGGCGCGACCCGCGTCGAAGGCTAAACCGGACAGCAGTGGACTTGTTCCGGGCATCCACTGGCGCCACCATCGCGCCCGGCGGGCCGATGTGCCGGCGGCGGGGACGGGACGAGCGGAGGGAGGCATGAAACGCTGCGCGATCATCGACGACTACCAGGGCTGCGCGCTCGACATGGCGGACTGGGGGGCGCTCGCGCCGGACGTGGAGGTCGAGGCGTTCGGCGACCACATGGCCTGCGAGGAGGCGCTGGCCGGCCGTCTCGCCGGCTTCGAGATCGTCTGCGCGATGCGCGAGCGCACCCCGTTCCCGCGCTCGCTGTTCGAGAAGCTGCCGAAGCTCGAGCTGCTGCTGACCAGCGGGATGCGCAACCTCTCGATCGACGGGGCGGCGGCCGCCGACCACGGCGTCACGGTGTGCGGCACGCCGTCGGTCGGCACGCCCACGGCCGAGCTCGCCTGGGGCCTCATCCTCGCGCTCGCGCGCAACATCCCGGCCGAGGACCGGGCGACCCGGGCGGGCGGCTGGCAGCATACGCTCGGCGTCGGGCTGGAGGGCAGGACGCTCGGCGTCATCGGGCTCGGGCGGCTCGGCGCCCGGGTGGCGCGGATCGGCAAGGCGTTCGGCATGGAGGTGATCGCCTGGAGCGAGAACCTGACCGCGGAGCGCTGCCGCGAAATCGGCGTCGCGCTGGCCGACAAGCAGACCCTGCTCGGGACCGCCGACGTGGTGACCGTCCACCTGTTGCTGAGCGCGCGCACGCGCGGGCTGCTCGGCGCCGCCGACCTGGCGCTGATGAAGCCCGGCGCCTTCCTGGTCAACACCTCGCGCGGGCCGATCGTCGACGAGGCGGCGCTGATCGACGCGCTCGAACGGCGCGCCATCGCGGGCGCCGGGCTCGACGTGTTCGACATCGAGCCGCTGCCCGCCGACCATCCGTTGCGCCGGCTCGACAACACCGTGATCACGCCGCATCTGGGCTACGTCTCGCTGGACAACTACCGCTGCTACTTCCCCGCCATGGTCGAGGACATCAGGGCCTGGCTCGCCGGCGCACCGGTCCGGGTGCTGGAGTTCTGAGGCGAGGCGGGGACCTCGATACGCCCGGCTACACGATCGCCCGCCCGTCGACGGCCCTTTGCGCCAACTCGCCCGCGACCGACCGGACGGCGCGTCGGCAAAGCGCGGGGCTCCCACCCGGGCATCCGCGCAGCATGGGCCGCTCGGTAACGGATCGGCTTTCCAGCGGGGGCAGGTCGTCAGGGTCGGACGTTCGGAGCCGAACGGCGGCGAGATTCGTTCACGACAAACGGCAGGAAATCGACGGCGCCGCGTGGGTTTCCGTTCAGCCCTCGCCGCCGCCGAAGCCACCGCCCATGTCGCCGCCTCCGAATCCGCCGCCCATCCCGTCATGGCTGCCGTCCATGCCCACGCCATGGTCCATCGGCACGGGATCGCTGGCCGCGGCCCCCAGGAAGAAGCCGCTCATCAGGGTCATGTCGGAGGCATGCATCATGCGGCGCTCGCGCAAGACCCGTTCGGCGCGTTCGACCTCTTTCGGATCGTCGGACAGCTTCGCCGCCTCCGCCTCGGCCAGCTCGCGAAGCAGCCCCCGGTACTTTCGCCATAGCCGATGAATGCGCCAGACGGTCCAGACAATGACCGCCGCGATGGCCAGTCCGAGCACCGCCTGACCGGCGTCGAGCCGCGCGATCAAGAACCAGGCCAGAGCGATCAACACCGCTCCATCGATCAAACGACGCAGCATGCATTCCTCCCGACTTCGGCCGCTCTTGTCGATACTTCCCGGACAGCTTCCGACTCGCAAACAATCGTATGCAAATCCTTCCACCGGCGGAAGGATTTTTCTCTTCCGGGACCGGCCCACCGACTGGCCCAAAATCCAGCCGCCGTCGACAAATGCCCGGAAGACGACGGCGCGGGCACTTCCGGGCGAACCGGAAAGTCTCTAGTCTCGCGCCATGGCGAGCGAGCCCGTCGTGCTCTACGAGAACCTGCGCAGCTGCGGCTACACGCCGTTCTACCTGGCACAGCGGGCCGGTCTGTTCGAGGCCCAGGGTCTGGAGGTGGATTTCCGGCTGTCCCCCGCCCCGCCGGAGACCGCGCAGGGGCTGATCGACGGGCGCGCCGATGTCTCCTTCGGCGGGCCGATGCGGGTGATGATGCACCACGACGCCGCCCGCGCCCGCGGCGAGCGGAGCCCGCTGGTCTGTTTCGCGCAGATCGTGGCCCGCGACCCGTTCGTCCTGGTCGGTCGCGCGCCCAACCCGGATTTCCGCTTCGCGGACCTGGTGGGCCCGCGCGTCGGCGTCGCCACCGACGTTCCCACGCCGTGGATGCTGCTCTACGACGACCTCGACCGGGCCGGCATCGATCCCGCCGCCCTGACCCGCGCGCCGGACGCCCCGATGGCGGAGAACGCCGCGGCGCTCGAGCGCGGCGAGATCGACGTGGCGCAGCTCTACGAACCCCACGCCGAGGCCCTCGTCTCGGGCGGGCACGGGCATGTCTGGCATCGCTTCTCGGCGCGCGGCGACATCGCCTACACGACCTTCTACACGACAAGGCGTTTCGCCGCCGAGCGCCGCGCTGCGTGCCTGGCGCTGGCCCGCGCGATGGCGGCGGCGCTGGCGCGGCTGCACGCGGCGCCGCCCGCCGAGACCGCCGCGCTGGTCGGCCCGGCATTCTTCCCCGAGCTCGCCCCGGCGAGCCTCGCGCGGATCGTATCGGGATACCGCGAGGCCGGGCTCTGGCCGCGCGGGATCGCGCTGCCCGCCGCCGCCTTTGCCCGCCTCAAGGCGGCGCTGCTGGCGGGCGGCCTGATCGGTTGCGACGTGCCCTATGACGAGGCGGTCGATGCCGCGCTGTCGCAGCCGGGAGCGGCGGCGTGAGCGGCGGCATCCCGGCCATCGACATCGCGCCGTTCCTCGACGGCAGCGCCAAGCAGGCGGTCGCCCGGGAGGTGGCCGAGGCGTGCGAGCGGATCGGCTTCCTCGTGGTGTCCGGCCACGGCATCGAGCCCGGGGTCTTCGAGCGCGCGTTCGAACGGTCGCGCGCCTTCTTCGACCGGCCGCGCGCCGACAAGGACCGCTGCCACCCGCGCGGCCCGTCGCGCCAGCGCGGGTTTCACGGCTTCGCTACGCGGGGGCTCGCCTACACGCTGGGCGAGGAGACGCCGCCGGATTTGCGCGAGACCTATTTCCTCGGCCCGGTCGACGACCACCGCGCCCATTTCGCGGACCTGCCGGAGGCGGCGGATGCCTACGCGCCCAACATCTACCCGGACCGCCCGGCCGGCGCCGCCGAGGCGTTGATCGCGGTCTACCGCGCCTATGAACGCCTGTCGGCGGACATGCTGCGCATCTTCGCGGTGGCGCTGCGCCAGCCCGAGGACTATTTCGCGGGGTTCGTCGGGCGCCATTTCAGCATCCTGTCGAGCCACCACTACCCGCCGCTCCGCGAGCCGCCGAAACCGGGCCAGCTGCGGACCGGCGCGCATACCGACTACGGCGCGCTGACCATCCTGGCGATGACCCGGGCGGATGGCGCGCTGGAGGTCCGCATGCCCGACGGCGCCTGGCAGCCGGTGCGGCCGGCGAGCGGCGCGCTGGTGGTCAATCTCGGCGACATGATGGCGCGCTGGACCAACGGGCGCTGGACCTCGACCCTGCACCGGGTCGCCAACCCGCGCGACCTCGACAGCGCCCGGTCGCGGCGCCAGACCATCGGCTATTTCTTGCATCCCGACTACGATGCGCCGATCGCCGCGATCCCGTCCTGCGTGCCGGATGGCGAGGCGCCGCGGTTCCCCACGATCTCGGCCGGCGAGCACATCGCGGTGAAGATCGCGGCCAGCCACGACGGCGCCGCGGCCGCCCGGGACGCGGGGTAGCCCGGAACTCTCGCCGGGATCGCTGCCCGTATCGCGTCCAGGCGTTCGCTCCGCCACGGAAGGTGGCCGTCAAACGCAAGACCGTGCAATATGTCGCGTTGCAGCGGACCGATCGCGGCGCACGGAAATCGGTCCCGGGTCGGGCAGGGCGGCGGTTCGCCCGACCTGAACCAATGAATCGAGGGCTGGCCCGCCGTCCTGCCGACATCCTGCCCTTGGACAATGGGGAGAGGAATATGATCAATTCCGCGCAGAAATGTATCGGTGCGCTTGCCGTGGTGCTGGTTGCGTGCGGCATCTCGCTGGGTGCCGCTGGCGCGCAGACGACCAAGGTCAAGTTCGTGCTCGACTGGACCTGGCAGGGACAGCACGGGATCTGGACCCTGGCGCAGGATAACGGCCACTTCGCCGCCGAGGGCCTGGACGTCACCATCGACCGCGGCTTCGGTTCCGGCGACACGATCGCCAAGGTGGCTGCCAAGACTTACGACATCGGATTTGCCGAGGGCAACTTGCTGTTGAAATTCAATGCAGCGAACCCGAACGATCAACTGATAACGGTGATGATCATCTTCGACGCCTCGCCGAACGCGGTCATCTTCCTCAAGAAGAGCGGCATAAAGGGGCCGAAGGATATGGAGGGCAAGGTGTTCTCCACGACGAAGAACGACGCGACGAACCTGATTTTCCCGATCTTCGGCAAGGCCAACGATCTCGACCTCGGCAAGATCGGTCTCAAACACGTTGCGTCCAATCTGCGCGATACGCTGGTCCTGAAAGGCCAGGCCGACGGGACGCTGGGCTGGGCGACCACGGCGGTGATGAACATGATGGCCGCCGGCGTGAAGCGAGAGGATATCGGCTACCTGGCATTCAGGGATTACGGCGTGCGGATGTTCAGCAGCGGATTGCAGGTGCGCAAGGACTTTGCCGACCAGCATCCCGAGGTCGTGCGCGGCTTCGTCCGTGCGACCATGAAGGGCATCAAGGACCTGGTGGCCAACCCCAAGGCGGCGATCGCGTCGGTCAAGAAGCGCGACCGCCTGCTGGACGAGCGGATCGAGCTGATCCGTTACAATTTGATCCGCGACGTCGCCCTGGCCACGCCTCATGTCAAGGCGAACGGGATCAGCACCGTGGGTCGCGAGAGGTTCGAGCTTGCCGCGCGCCAGGTTGCCGAAGCCTTCAACCTGAGCGGAACCGTCAAGATGGAAAACACCTACACCGACCGGTTCCTGCCCGCGAAATCGGAGCGAATGCTTCCGCGCTAGTCGAGGATGCGAGCGGCCGCTGACTCCGGCCCGAGGAGTCAGCGGCCGCCGGCGGCGCGGGGCCAGCGCTTGAGCAATCCGCGCGCCGCCGCGATCGACCACAGCTTTTCGAGGGCGCGGCCGGCGCGGTCCATGATGTCGTCCGCGTCGCCGCGCAGGAACCTCCCGTCCCGCACCAGGATCTCCCCGTCCACCATGACGGCCGAGACATCGGCGCCCGAGCCGTTCCAGACCAGCGCGCGCAGCGGGTCCCACACCGGAAAGAGATGGGGCCGGCGCATGTCGACGACGATGAGATCGGCCTTGGCCCCGGGGGCGATGACGCCGAGGTCTTCGCGCCCCAGCGCGGCGGCGCCGCCCGCGGTGGCGGCCGAGATCAGATCGAAGGCCGAGCCGGCGTCGCCGCGACCGGAATGGGTCTTGGCGAGAAGCCCGGAGGTGCGGAACTCCGACAGCATGTCCAGGCAATAGCCGTCGGTGCCGATGCCGAGCCCGACGCCGCTCGCGCGGAAGCGATGATAGGGCGCGGTCACCCCGACCCGGGCATAGGTGAGCGGACAGGTGGCCACCGTGGTGCCGGCGTCGCGCAGGATCGCGAGATCGGCGTCGGTCGCGTAGATGCAGTGCCCGGCCACCACGTCGGGGCCGAGAAAGCCGAGATCGCGGAGGTGCTCGACCGAGGTCTTGCCGTGACGGGCGCGGATGGTATCGACCTCCAGCGGGCTCTGGGAGACGTGGATCGAAATCGGACAGCCCAGATCGGTGGCGGCGGCGCGCACTTCGCGCAGCAGGTCCGGCGCGCAGGTGTCCACGCCGTGCGGGGCGAGCCCGACCCGGAGGCGGCCGTCCGGGCCCTCGTCGTAGCGCTGGAACATCTCGATCGCCCGCGCCAGGCCCGTATCGGCTCCGGTCCCGCCATAGACGGGGCGGCCATCGGCATCGACGCCGGGGCTGGCGGACGACCATTGATAGGGGCAGCCATAGGCGCGAATGCCCATCCGGCGGGCCACGTCGAAGAAGAAATCCTGGTTGATGCGCCACATGTCGAGGATCGTCGTCGAGCCGGTCATGATCAGCTCGAGGATCGCGATCTCGACGATCGCGCGCTGCTCGTCCCGGTCCAGCACGTCGACCGCCATCTCGCCCATCGGCAGCAGGAAGCTGTAGACGTAGTTGCCGCCGAGCGTCGCTTCGCTCACGTCTTCGATGAGCCCGCGGAACACCGGCGCGCTAAAGCTGTGGTTGTGGATGTTGACGAACCCCGGCAGCACCAGGGCCTGAGCGAACCCGATCGCATCGTCGGCGTCGGCCGGGCGCTCGCCGGTGACCGCCACGATGGTGGAACCCTCCACGACGACGTACCGGTCTTCGACGATCTCGGGCCCGTCATCGGTGCCCGCCAGGATCCAGCGCCCGGCAATAACGGTGCGCTTGTCAGGTTTCATGCCATCCGCTCCATTGCGCTCAAGGTGAGGCGGGGCCGGTCAGGCCCCGGCCGCGGGGATGTCCAGCTTCCGCGTGGCCCATCCGGTGAACCGCCGCTCCAGATGCGCGAAGACGGCATAGATCCCCACCCCCATGAGGGCGACCACGACGAGCCCGGCGAACACCAGGGCCACATCGAATCTCGAGCTGGCCGAGATCATCAGGAAACCGATGCCGGAGTTCGACGCAATCGTTTCCGAGACCACCGAGCCGACCAGGGCCAGCGTTATCGCAACCTTCAGCGATGCAAAAAAATAGGGCAGCGTTCCGGGGATGCCGATCTTCAGCAGGATGTCCGACCGTCGGGCCCCGAGCGAGCGGAGCACATCCTCCAGCTCCGGCTCGATTGTCGCCAGGCCGGTGGCGACGTTCACCAGGATGGGAAAAAACGCCAACATGAACGCGGTGATGATCGCAGGGATTTCTCCGATCCCGAACCAGATCACGAGCACCGGAACGATGGCCACCTTCGGTATCGAATTGAACGCGATCAGCAGGGGATACAGACCGCTATAGACGACCCGCGACGCGCCGATGGCGATCCCGAGAAGCATGCCGCCCGCCACCGCGAGGCCGAACCCGACCAGGGTGGTGAGCAGGGTCCAACCCGCATGGTACCCGATCTCGGCATGCCATTTCGCCAGACTCTCGCCGATCGCGCTCGGCGAGGGCAGGATGAACTTGGGAATGCCGAACGCGAAAGAGGCGAGCTCCCACAATCCCAACGACACGATCGTCACCACCCAGGGCATGGCCTTTTCCAACCGGCGGCGGTCGGTCATGATGCACGCTCGGGGCTGCCATGATTTCGCACGCCCGAACGGTAGCGCCGGCCGGGGACGCGAACAAGCTCGCGGAATTTGCCGGCCGCCGGCACGCCGGCAGGCGTTCCCGGCGGCGCACCGGCCGCCCGCATCCGAGGAGAGGCATGACGCCAGGGGACCCGGTCCTGGAGCGGTCGGACGGCGAGGCGGTGGCCGACGGCGTGACCTCTCTCTGCCGATGGGCGGCCGGGGTCGATTTCGCCGCCCTGCCGGACGCGGTATGGCGCCGCGCCGCGCTGGTTGCAACGGACGATCTCGCCGCGGTCGTCGCGGCCCGCGACGAGCCCGAGCTGCGCCCGCTCCACGACCAGCTCCTGCGCCGCGCCGCGCCGCCCGAGGCGACGGTGTTCCGCGGCGGCCGGCCGCGCGCCGACCGCTACTCGGCCGCCGTCGCCAACGGCGCGGCGGCCGGCTGGTGCGAGCTCGACGAGGGCTATCGCGAGGTGCCCTGCCATGGCGGGCTGTGCGTCCTGCCCGCGCTGTGGGCCGAGGCGGAAGCCGAGGGACGCACGGTGCGCGAGATGCTGCGGGCGCTGGCGATCGGCTACGAGGTGGTCACCCGCTTCGCCCGGGGGTTCCGGTTTCCCGACCAGCGGCTGCATCCCCACGCGGCGCTGCCGGCCATCGGGGCCGCGGCCGGCGTTGCCGCGATTCGCCGGCTGCCGGCCGAGACCTTTCTCGATGCGATCGCCGGCGCGTCCACCATGGTGGCGCCGGGTCCGTTCGACCACGCGGTGAAAGGGGCGCTGGTGCGAAACGTGTGGGCCGGCGTGGGCGCCTGGACCGGCCTCCGTGCGGTCGACTGGGCGGGCTTCGGCATCGGCGGCGCGGCTTGCTCGCCGCACGACGTGTTCGTGGGCGGCCTGGGCGCGCAGGCCCGGCCCGGCGAGCTTGCCGGGGCTCTCGGCCGGTCCTGGGGCATCGCCGACGGTTTCCACAAGATCTACGCCTGCTGCCAGTACGCGCACGCCGCCGTGGAGTCCCTGGAGGCGCTGCTGGCGCGGAGGCCGGACATCGAGGCCGCGAGCGACATCGAGCGCATTGTCGTGGAGACCCATCGGCGCGCGCTGGCCCTGGAGAACAGGCGGCCGGCGACCGGCCTTGCCGCGAAGTTCTCGCTGCCGCATATCGTGGCCAGCGTCAGCCATCTCCGCCATGCCGGCGCCGCGGCGTTCTCCGCCGCCACGCTGGACGATCCGGCGATCGCCGCGCTGCGCGAGCGTGTCGCGCTCGCGCCCTACGAGCCGGAGCGCCCGTGGCCCGAGGACCGGCCGGCCCGGGTCACCTGGCATCTGCGCACCGGCGAGCGTCTCCAGGCGGAGTGCCGGAGCGCGCGAGGCGGTCCGGACCGCCCGTTCGCGCCGTCGCAGATCCTCGACAAGCTGCGCGGCATCGCCGCCCCGGTCTACCCGCGCATGGCCGAAATCTGCCGGACCCTGGTCGACCTCGACGGCGCTCTGCTGGAGACGCCGTGGACCGAAGCGGTCGCCCTGATGACCGGCGGCGCGCCGCCCGGTCCGCCGCCGGGACCGGGACCCGGCTGAACGTCCGGATCCCGGCCCCTCGGGCGAGCGCGAGCGTGCCGGGCGGTCGGGCTACTTCTCGTTCCGCTTTATCGAGGCCTTCAGGAGCGCGTACATCTCGCGCACCTGCGCGTTGTCGTGCTTGCCCAGGAAGTCGTCGCCGAGGGTGCGGACCCGGTTCATGAAATCGGCCTGGTCGGCCGCCGACAGGCGTATCACCTCGGCGCCGTTGTCCTTCCAGAGCTTCTCGGCCCGCGCGCCGAATTCGAGGCCGATCTTCGTGCACTCCTCCGCCATTTCGCCCGTCGTGTCCAGCACGAGCTTGAGCAGGTCCGGCGAGAGCTTCTTCAGCCATGCCTCGCTGGCGAAGATGGCGCTCGGGATCTGGCCGCTCTCGACGACCGTGATGTACTTGGTCACGGTAAAGAACTTCGACCCGCCCATGACGATGATGCTCGACCGCACGCCGTCGATGGTCTTGCGCGACAGGCCGGGCAGCACCTCGATATAGGACATGGGAACGCCGGTCGCGCCCAGCTTGCCGACCAGCGCGGTCTCCATCTTGGACGCTAGGACCCGGATCTTCTTGCCCCTGAAGTCGTCCATCGTGCGGATCGGGCGCAGGCTGGCGAACGACGTGGGCCCGTAGACGTAGAGCGAGAGCACCCGGATGCCGGTGCCGAGGGCGAGCTTGGAGTAGGGCTCCCTGAACGCCGGATCGTTGAGCGCCCGGTGGGCATGCCAGACGTCCTTGAACACGCCCGGCGCGTCCGGCACCTGGAATGCCGCGTTGTGTCCGACCAGGAACCCGGGCGGGGCGATCAGCAGCTCCTGCGTCCCGAGCTGGATGCCCTCGATCATCCGGGCGATCTTGCCGAGCTGGCCGGCGGGGAAGATGCGCGCGGCGAGCTTGCCGCCGGAACGCTCGTTCAACCGCTCGGCCAGAATCTCGCCGATACGATGCTGCGGATCCTGGACGGTCGCGAATCCGATCTTGACCGCCATCCCCTCGCCCAGCGCCCCGCCGGACAGGCCGAGAAGCGCGACGGCCGCGCCGAATGCCGAAATCGCGCTGGTGCCGCGCCGTGCTTTACCGATCATGTTCCTGCTTCTCCCTCGGGTTGGTGCATGGATTGTCGCGTTGCCCCGGGCTTGCCGCACGACCGCCCCGAGGTAACGAGACAGTAGCCGAGCCCCGCGGCGCCGGCAAACGCGCCGCCCGGCTGGCCGGTGCAAGGGGGGCGGGGTATGGTCGGCGACGGTGGGCGCGCAGCGCCGGTCCCCCGGCGGGCATGCGGCGCCGACGTCACGGAGACGCGGATGAAGTCCTCGCACGCCCATCCCCCGGAGTCGCTCGACCGGCCGCTGGAGCACGACCCGTCGGACTGGCCGGCGCAGGAGAACTACCGCCTGCTGACGGCGCTCGTCATACCGCGGCCGATCGCCTGGATCTCCAGCCTGTCCGCGGACGGCGTGCGCAACATCGCGCCGCACTCCTTCTTCAACGCGGTGTCGACCGACCCGCCGCATGTCATGGTCAGCTCCACCGGGGTCAAGGACTCGGTGCGCAACATTCGCGCGACCGGGGAGTTCGTGCTCAATATCGTGACCATGGACGTCATCGAGGACATGGTCTTCACCTCGACCGACTTTCCGCCCGAGGAGGACGAGTTCGACTGGAGCGGGCTGACCGCAATGCCCGCGGCGAAGGTGGCGCCGCCGCGGATCGGGCAGGCCAGGGCGCATCTGGAATGCGTGTCGGTCGACGAGATGACGCTCGGCGACGCGACGCTGATCTTCGGCCGGGTGGTCCACATGCATATCGATCCCCGGGTGTGGCGCAACGGGCGGGTGGACCCGGCGCTGCTCGACCCGGTGTGCCGCCTGTCCGGCAGCCTCTACGCCGCGCTCGGCGAACGGTCCAGCCTGGCGATCCCCAGATGGGAGGACGTGGCCGGCTCGGGGCATCGCTGCCCGCGCCCCGGCTGACCCGCGTCCGGGCGGCCCGTCCCGCGGCTGCGATTCTCCTGTGGGAAACCCGCCTTTGACGGTGCCGTCGGCCGGCCGATTCGCTATGATGGGGGAACAAACCGGGAATAGGAGGATTCGGTGGCCGGAAGCGTCAACAAGGTCATTCTCGTCGGCAATCTCGGAGCCGATCCGGAGGTCCGTCACACCAATGACGGCAACCCGATCGTCAACCTGCGTGTCGCCACCTCCGAGCGGTGGCGCGACCGCACCAGCGGCGAACGGCGCGAGCGCACCGAATGGCATCGCGTCGTCATCTTCAACGACCGCCTCGGCGAGGTGGCGCAGAAATACCTGCACAAGGGCTCGAAGGTCTATCTGGAAGGCCAGCTCCAGACCCGCAAATGGACCGGCCAGGACGGCCAGGAGCGCTACACCACCGAGGTCGTGCTGCAACGCTTCCGCGGCGAGCTCACCATGCTCGACAGCCGCGGCGAGGGCGGCGGCGGGTACGATGCGCCGGGCGGCGCGCCGGGCGGCGAAATCGACCGCGGCGGCCCGGCCCGGGGCGGCGCCGACCTGGACGACGAGATCCCGTTCTAGCGTCCCGCCCCCCCGTCATGGCCGGACTCGCTCCACTGCTGTCCGGTTTATGTAGCTGGACCGGGCGCAAAGCCTTGTTCCGGGCGGGATATCGGCGCGTCCGCCGGATCGGGACACGGATCGCCGCACGCCCGCACTTGCCGTCCGTGCCCCTCTGTTGTCACCCCGGCCTCGTTCCGGGCACCCACGGGCGGGGCGGGCCGCCCCCGGCTCCCGTGCTCCTCCACCGCCACCCCCACCCCGTCATGGCCGGACTTGATCCGGCCACCCATGCGCGGACTTGATCCGCGCAACCACTGGCACCACCGATACAACGCCCCGTCGGGAGAGGCGGCGGCGACAGTGGATGCCCGGATCAAGTCCGGGCATGACGATGGGGGGAGGCATGGTGATGGGGCGGGAAACGCCGGGCGCGACGCGGGTCGAAGGCTAAACCGGACAGCAGTGGACTCGATCCGGGCATCCATGGGCGCCGCCGCCCCTCTCGTCGGACCGTCGTGCGGGCGGAGAGGCCGCGTGGATGGCCGGATCACCCCCGGACTTGATCCGGGGGCCGGCCATGACGTAGGGGTAACAGCGGGAGCGGAGATGCAGATGCTCACGGGCGCGGAGCCCGCGTCGAAGGCTAAACCGGACAGCAGTGGAACAAGTCCGGGCATGACGGGAGAGGGGGCATGGCATCGCGTGGTGAGGAACCCGGGAAACACCGAAATGGATGGAAATAACTTCGTTTGATATCAGATAATTAAGAAACAATATTCATATAGAAAATCAAAAATCCAACCGTACTCTCCGCGGCCCCCGAACGCCCCGCCGAGATTGAGCGCGCGGGGCGATTCTGCTACACTCCGCGAACGGGTTTTGCGGCGTCTCCGAACCGGTCGGGGGGCCGCGTCTGAACCGGTCCCGAACGTCCCGAACCGGACAAGCGAAGCGCCTTGACCGACACGCTGGCCCCGCCGCCGCCGCCCGAATTCGACATCGTGCCGGTGAGCCTCGAGGAGGAGATGGAACGCTCCTACCTCGACTACGCGATGAGCGTGATCGTCTCGCGCGCGCTGCCCGATGCGCGCGACGGGCTCAAGCCGGTGCACCGGCGCATCCTCTACGCCATGCACGAGGAGGGCTATGCGTGGAACCGGCCCTACCGCAAGTCGGCGCGCATCGTCGGCGACGTGATGGGCAAGTACCACCCGCATGGCGACCAGGCGATCTACGACGCCATGGTGCGCATGGCGCAGGACTTCTCGATGCGCCTGCCGCTGATCGACGGGCAGGGCAATTTCGGCTCGATGGACGGCGACCCGCCGGCGGCGATGCGCTACACCGAGGTGCGGCTGACCCGCGCGGCGCACGAGATGCTCGACGACATCGAGCGCGACACCGTGGCCTTCCGCGCCAACTACGACGACAGCGCGCACGAGCCGGAAGTCCTGCCGGCGCGCATCCCCAATTTGCTGGTCAACGGCGCCGGCGGCATCGCCGTCGGCATGGCGACCAACGTGCCGCCGCACAATCTGGGCGAAATCGTCGATGCCTGCCTCGCCATGCTCGACGAGCCCGGCATCTCCATCGACCGGCTGATCGAGATCGTGCCCGGGCCCGACTTCCCGACCGGCGGGTTCGTGCTCGGCCGCCATGGCATCAGGGAGGCCTATCGTTCCGGGCGCGGCTCGGTCGTCATGCGCGGGCGCACCCATGTCGAGGAGATCCGCAAGAACCGCGAGGCGATCGTCGTCACCGAGATCCCCTACCAGGTGAACAAGGCGCGGATGATCGAGAAGATCGCCGAGCTGGTGCGCGAGAAGCGGATCGAGGGCATATCGGACCTGCGCGACGAGTCCGACCGCACCGGGGTCCGCGTGGTGATCGAGCTGCGCCGCGACGCGATGGCCGACATCGTGCTCAACCAGCTGTTTCGCTACTCGCCGCTGCAGACCAGCTTCGGCGTCAACACGCTGGCGCTCGACCGCGGCAGGCCCGAGACGATGGATTTGCGGGCGCTGCTGCGCGCCTTCCTCGACTTTCGCGAGGAGGTGGTGCGCCGGCGCACCGCCTACGAGCTCGGCAAGGCGCGCGAACGCGCCCACGTGCTCGCCGGGCTCGCCGTCGCGGTGGCCAATATCGACGACATGATCGCGCTGATCCGCGCCGCCCCCGACCCGGTCGCCGCGCGCAGCCGGCTGATGGAGCGGCAATGGCCGGCGGACGACGTGGCGCCGATCATCGCGCTGCTCGACGAGCCGGGGCGCGCGGTGGTCGAGGGGCGCTACGCCCTGTCGGAAGCCCAGGCGCGGGCCATCCTCGAGCTCCGCCTGCAACGCCTGACCGCGCTGGAGCGCGACAAGATCGGCGAGGAGCTGGAGGCGCTGTCCGAAAAGATCGTCGAGTATCTGGCGATTCTCGATTCGCGCGAGCGGGTGATCGAGGTGCTGCGCGGCGAACTGCGGGCGGTCAAGGAGGCGTTCGCGACGCCGCGGCGCACCGAGATCCTCGATTCGGAGGCCGACCAGGACATCGAGGATCTGATCCAGCGCGAGGCGATGGTCGTCACCGTGACCCATGCCGGCTACATCAAGCGGGTCGCGCTCTCCACCTACCGGGCGCAGAAGCGGGGCGGCAAGGGGCGCGCCGGCATGACGACCAAGGACGGGGATTTCTTGCAAAAACTGTTCGTCTGCGACACCCATACGCCGGTGCTGTTCTTCTCCTCGCGCGGCATGGCCTACCGGCTAAAGGTCTACCGCCTGCCGGAGACGCCGCCGCGGTCGCGCGGCAAGGCGCTGGTCAACCTGCTGCCGCTGGAGAAGGACGAGACCATCACCACGGTCATGCCGATGCCGGAAGACGAGGCCGAGTGGCAAGACCTCGACATCATGTTCGCCACCGCGAGCGGCCGGGTCCGGCGCAACCGGCTGAGCGACTTCGCCAGCGTCAAGGCGAACGGCAAGATCGCGATGAAGCTGGACAACGGCGACCGGCTGGTCGGCGTCGAGACCTGCGCGGCGGGCGACAACGTGCTGCTGGCCGCGCGGAGCGGCAAGTGCATCCGCTTCCCGGTCGACGACGTGCGGGTGTTCTCGGGCCGCACCTCGACCGGGGTGCGCGGCATGAGGCTCGCGAAGACGGACCGCATCGTCTCGATGACGATCTTGCGCCACCGCGCCATCGACACCGCCTCGCGCGACGCCTATCTGCGCTACGCCAACGCCAGGCGGCGCACCGACGGCAACGGGGAGGGTGCGGAGAACGGGCTCGCGCCGGAGACCATCGCCCGCATGGCGGCGGAGGAGGAGTTCATCCTCTCGATCACCGAGAACGGCTACGGCAAGCGGACCTCCGCCTACGAGTACCGCACCGCCGGCCGCGGCGGGCAGGGGATCGTCAATATCGAGACCTCGAAGCGCAACGGCCCGGTGGTGGCGACCTTCCCGGTCGCGGAGTCCGACGAGATCATGCTGGTGAGCGACGGCGGCACGCTGATCCGCTCGCCGGTCGCCGATATCCGCATCGCCGGGCGCAACACCCAGGGGGTGACGCTGTTCGACACCGCCGAGGGCGAGCGCGTGGTCTCGGCCGCACGCTTCGCCGCCGGGTTCGACGAGATCGGCAACGGCAACGGCAACGGAAACGGGGGGCCGGCATGACGCTTGAGAGAGGCCCGGCCTGACCGCCGGCGAAGGGGAGGGGCATGGCGAGCGAACGCATCGGGGTCTATCCCGGGACTTTCGACCCGATCACCAACGGGCATCTCGACATCATCCGGCGCGCCGCGACGGTGATGGACCGGCTCGTCGTCGGCGTCGCGGTCAACGCCGGCAAGGGGCCGCTGTTCTCGGTCGGGGAGCGCGTCGACATGGTGCGCGCCGAGGTCGCCGCGCTCAACCGCGGCAACGGCGAGCGGGTGCAGGTGGCCGCCTTCGACAATTTGCTGATGGACTTCGCCGTCGAGCACGGCGCCTGCATGATCGTCCGCGGGCTGCGCGCGGTGTCGGATTTCGACTACGAGTTCCAGATGGCGAGCATGAACGCCAAGCTCAACGGCGACGTCGAGACGGTCTGCCTGATGGCCTCCGACAAGCACCAGTTCATCGCCTCGCGGCTGGTCAAGGAGATCGCCATGCTGGGCGGCGACATCTCCGCCTTCGTCTCCCCCCGCGTCGCCGACCTCCTGACCGCCCGCCGCGACGGTCGCTAGGGTCCCCCCCGCGTCGGCCTTCGCCCCCCTTTCCCCCCCGTCATGCGCGGACTTGATCCGCGCACCCATGCCCGGACTTGATCCGGGCAACCACTGCCGCCACCGCCCCTCCCCACGGGGCGTTGTGCCGGTAGCGCCAGTGGGTGCCCGGATCAAGTCCGGGCATGACGGGGGGGTGGAGCAGCGGGGGGAAGGACCGGGGCCGGGCATCGCGTTTGCGGCGGCGCGGCCGGAAGGTCCGACGGCCCCCACGCCCCACGCCTCGCCCCCTCATCATTCCCCCCCCTCGTCATGCCCGGACTTGATCCGGGCAACCACTGCCGCCGCCGCGCACGGCGAACGGGCGGGAGAGGCGGTGGTGCCAGTGCGTGCCCCCCGGCCCCCGGCCCCCGGCCCCCCGTCATGCGCGGACTTGATCCGCGCACCCATGCCCGGACTTGATCCGGGCAACCACTGCCGCCACCGCCCCTCCCCACAGGGCGTTGTGCCGGCGGCGCCAGTTGGTGCGCGGATCAAGTCCGCGCATGACGGGGGGGAATGGCGGGCGGACCGCGCCCGGCTCTCCCTGCTCCTCCACCGCCACCACGCCGTCATGGCCGGCCCCGGATCAAGTCCGCGCATGACGAGAGCGGAACGAGGCGGGGGGGCAGGGAGGTTTCTCCGCTACGGCGCGCGCCGCGCGGCTCCGGTCGAGACGACGAAGGGGCTGGCGGGGCGATGCCCGTGGGTATATCGATAGCACCGGCGCCGGCCGGCAACGCCACTGGTCCGCCGCAGAGAACGCTGGAGCACGCCTTGCCGTCCGAGCGCGACCGCGAAGCCCGGGTCGTCGACCCGCGCTATGCCGCCTTCCGCCTCGCCGTCACCCTGGTGCTGGCGACGATCGGCAGCATCGGGCTGTGGTCCTATGTGATCGTGATGCCGGCGGTGCAGGCCGAGTTCGGCGTCGACCGGGCGACCGCCTCGATCCCCTACACCACCTCGATGGTGTTCTTCGCGCTCGGCAACATCGTGGTCGGGCGGCTGATCGACCGGATCGGCATGATGCTGCCGGCGCTCGCCGCCGGCGTCGCGCTCGGGGCCGGCTTCGCCGCCGCGTCGGCGGTGGAGGCGATGTGGCAGCTCTCCATCGTCCACGGCGTGCTGATCGGCATCGGCACCGGCTCGATGTTCGGGCCGCTGATGGCCAATATCTCGCACTGGTTCGTGCGCCGCCGCGGCATCGCCGTCGCCACCGTGGCCTGCGGCAACTACTTCGCCGGCATGCTGCTGCCGCTGGTCCTCCAGGATGCGGTGACGGTCGAGGGCTGGCGGCCGATCTACCTCGCGATCGGCCTGTTCAGCGCGGCCACCATCCTGCCGCTCGCCTTCCTGCTGCGCCGCGAGGGGCCCAAGCGCGACCATGTCGACCGGGTAACCGGCATCGCCGGCACCGAGCAGCTGCGCATGGCCGCCTTCACGCCGCGCACCATGCAGACCCTGCTCGCCGTCGCCGGCTTCGGCTGCTGCGTCGCCATGTCGATGCCGCAGGTCCACATCGTCGCCTACTGCGTCGATCTCGGCTACGGCATCGCGCGCGGGGCGGAGATGCTGTCCCTGATGCTGGCCGCCGGCGTGGTCAGCCGGCTCGCCTCCGGCGTGCTCGCCGACTATATCGGCGGGGTGCGGACGCTGCTGCTCGGATCGGTGCTGCAATGCGTCGCGCTCGCGCTCTACCTGCCGTTCGACGGGCTGGTCGCGCTCTACGTCATCTCCTTCGTGTTCGGCCTGTTCCAGGGCGGTATCGTGCCGTCCTACGCGATCATCATCCGCGAGTACCTGCCGGCGCGCGAGGCGGGGCAGCGCATCGGGCTGGTGATCTTCGCCACCATCGGCGGCATGGCCTTCGGCGGCTGGGTGTGCGGCTGGATCTACGACCTGACGGCGTCCTACCGGGTGGCGCTGCTCAACGGCATGGCGTGGAACTTCGTCAACATGGCGGTCATGACGCTGATCCTCTGGCGCACCATGCGCCCGCGGGAGGCGGCGGCGTGAGCCCTGCGATAGGGGCTTATACCGAATACTTGACCGGCGGGACGCCAACGACACTTCTTCCGTCATGCCCGGACTTGATCCGGGCACCCATGGCCGGACTCGATCCGGCCACCCACCGGCGCCGCCACCCCTCCTCACGGCCCGCCGTGCGCGCCGATGGGCCGCATGGGTGCCCGGATCAAGTCCGGGCATGACGAGGTGGGGAGGCATGGCGAGCGTTCCGACGTTCGGCCGCGACGCCCCGTCGCCGCGCGGCCGGGTCCGACCCCCGCTGTCAGGTCTCGCGGCGATCGGAGACCATGACGGGCGCCCCTTGCGTCGGGTAGCGGGTCCGTCGCCGGCATCGTGTTCGACCGGGAGGCGGAGGGCTAGAGCGTGAGTTGCTCGAAGGTCCGAAGCGGGAGGTACAGGCGCAGCGGTTGCGACTGGAAGGGCACGAAGCCGTACCGCTCGTAGAACGCGCTGGCGCGCTCGTGCAGCGCATCGACCGCGACGGCGTAGACGCCGATGGCGTCGCCCGCGCGGACCACCCGACGGATCGCGTCGAGCAGCAGAACCTCGCCGAGCCCGCCCCCCTGGCTGCGAAGATCGACGGCCAGCCGCCCGATCACGGCCGCCGGCACGGGATAGTGCGGCAGGCGCCTTGCGAGCTCTGTCGGCAGGTTGTCCTTCTCGAAGCTCGCCGCGCTCAGCGTGTAGTAGCCGGCGACCCGTTCGGGCGGGTCGCCCGACGCGACGAAGACCCGTGCAACGCGCCGCCTTGCGTCCTGGGACGCCTGCCGGCGGATGTAGCGGTCGAGGGACGGTTCCCCGCAGGAGAAGGACGCGCGGTCGCGATGCGCTCCGAGCGGCTCGATCGTCGGCGGCGGTTCATCCACCGATGCGCTCGCGGTAACGGCGCGCGGCCCGCTTCAGCGCCGCGTTCGGCGCGGGCGGGTCGAGCAGCGCGTCATGGAAGGCGTCCCAATCCGTCGCCGGGAGCACGACCCGCTCGCGCGCCTCGATCACCCGCTCGGCCGCGGCGACGGCGCTGTGCAGCACGAAACGGCTGACCGTGGTTTCCTCGTAGGCCGCCGCGCGTTCGAGCTTGCGCTTGCTCCGGGCGTCGAGACGCAGATGGACGCGCGCGTGCTTCGTCTCGGCTGTTTCGGCCATTGCGATGTCTCCCGCGTGAGAGGGCGATGAATATATGCACCAAAACGGCGTACATCGCAAGCGTGCCGGCGGACGGAGCCGGCGCGGGAAAGCAGACCCGGGACCATGACCCTGCGGGCTGCGCTCCATGCCCGCTACCCGTGCGACCGGCAGGGGGCGGCTTCCATCGGGGACCGGCTCCCGGTGTGCCGGGAAATCGGCTAATTTAATACCTTAGACTATCACCATATAACGTTGTTAATAAATAATTATATGATTTCCGTCCCCCGGGGGCAATGTTTCACGTGAAACATTAGGCCGGCTCACACCGTCCAGTAGCGGCCGGACGCGCCGATGGCGGCGTTGATCAGCCCGAGCGCGAGGTTGACGGTCACGGTCTGGCGGATGCGTTCCAGCGCCGCCGCCGCAACCGGCGGGTCGCCGGCGGCGAGCCCGGCCCTGAAGCGGCGATAGGGGCCGAACCAGAGATAGAGGAAGATGGCGATCATGATCCAGCCGAGCCCCTGCATCAGGTGGGCGTGCAGCGGCATGCCGGCGAGCCCGCCCCACTGGCCCCACACCATGACATAGCCGGTGAGCGGGAGCAGCACGGCGGCGGCCCAGACCCAGGCGAAGAAGCGCCCGAACACGCGCTGCCAGAGCGCCAGGCGAACCGGGCCGTCGAGCGGGAAGGCGGCGGGCCGGAGCGCGTAGAGCGCGAACCCCATCCCGCCGACCCAGACGATGGCGGCGAGCGCGTGCAGCGCGACAGACAGAGCGAGCAATTGGTCCTCCCCGGCGGCGCCCGGCTTGATCGGCCGGGGGGGCTCGACTACCGTGCCCCGCCTTCCCGACAGCGAGCGCCGCGCGCCCATGAAGTTCACCGGCACCGAGTCCTATATCGCGACCGAAGACCTGATGACGGCGGTCAACGCCGCCATCACGCTGGAACGCCCGCTGCTCGTCAAGGGCGAGCCGGGCACCGGCAAGACGCTGCTGGCCCAGGAGGTGGCCGGCGCGCTGGGCCGGCCGTTCTTCGAGTGGCACATCAAGTCGACCACCAAGGCGCAGCACGGGCTGTACGAGTACGACGCGGTCTCGCGGCTGCGCGATTCGCAGCTCGGCGAGGCGCGGGTGGGCGACATCAGGAGCTACATCAAGCGCGGCATGCTGTGGCAGGCCTTCGTCTCCGAGGACCAGGCGGTGCTGCTGATCGACGAGATCGACAAGGCCGACATCGAGTTCCCCAACGACCTGTTGCGCGAGCTCGACCGCATGGAGTTCTACGTCTACGAGACCCGGGAGACGGTGGCGGCCAGGCACCGCCCGGCGGTGATCATCACGTCGAACAACGAGAAGGAGCTGCCCGACGCGTTCCTCCGGCGCTGCTTCTTCCACTACATCCGCTTCCCCGAGCCCGACACCATGGCGCGCATCGTCGAGGTCCACTTCCCGGGCATCAAGCAGACGCTGCTCAAGGAGGCGCTGGAGTGCTTCTTCTCGATCCGCTCGGTCAACGGGCTGAAGAAGAAGCCGTCCACCTCGGAGCTGCTCGACTGGATCAAGCTGCTGCTGGCGGAAGACCTGGAGCCCGAGGATTTGCGCGCCGACTCCGCGCAGGCGCTGCCCCGGCTCCACGGCGCGCTGCTGAAGAACGAGCAGGACGTGCAGATGTTCGAGCGCCTCGCCTTCCTGTCGCGGCGCCAGAGCTGATGTTCGTCGACTTCTTCTTCCAGCTCCGCCAGGCCAGCGTCCCGGTCACCATCCGCGAATACCTGATGATGCTGGAGGCGCTGTCCAGGGGCGCCGGCGAGTACGACGCGGACTCCTTCTACCACCTCGCCCGCGCGGCGATGGTCAAGGACGAGAAGTACTACGACGCCTACGACAAGGTGTTCGACAGCTTCTTCGCCGGCGCGATGCACGACACCGGGGAGCTGTTCTCGAAAACCGTCCCGGAGGACTGGCTGCGCGCGCTGGCCGAGCGGGTGTTCGATGCGGCGGAGATCGAGAAGCTGAGCCTGGACGAGCTGATGGAGGAGCTCGCCCGGCGCCTCCAGGAGCAGCGCGGGCAACACCGGGGCGGCGACCGCTGGATCGGCACCGGCGGCACCTCGCCCTTCGGCAATAGCGGCCGCAACCCGGCCGGGGTCCGCATCGGCGGCGAGGGCGGCGGCAGGAGCGCCACCAAGATGTGGCAGCGGCGCGAGTTCCGCGGCCTCGCCGACGACGTCGAGATCGGCACCCGCAACATCAAGCTGGCGCTGCGCCGGCTGCGCAAGTTCGTGCGCGACGGCGCCGAGGACGAGTTCGACCTCGACGGCACAATCCGCGCCACGGCGGAGAACGCCGGCTGGCTCGACATCAAGATGGTGCCCGAGCGCAGGAACCGGGTGAAGGTGCTGCTGTTCCTCGACATCGGCGGCTCGATGGACAGCCACATCCGCATCTCCGAGGAGCTGTTCTCGGCGGCGCGCAGCGAGCTCAAGCATCTCGAATACTTCTACTTCCACAACTTCCCCTATGAGCGGGTGTGGCGCGAGGGCAGGCGGGGCTACAACGAGTGGACCGCGACCTGGGACGTGCTCAACACCTACGCGGCGGACTACAAGGCGATCTTCGTCGGCGACGCCACCATGAGCCCCTACGAGATCACCGAGATCGGCGGCTCGATCGAGCACTGGAACGAGGAGCCGGGCGAGACCTGGCTGCGCCGCCTGCTCGCCTGCTACCCCGATGCGGTGTGGCTCAACCCGGTGCCCGAGGAGCGCTGGATGCCGACGCCCTCGCTCCGCCTGACCTGGCAGATCATGTCCGGGCGGATGTACCCGCTCACCCTCGACGGGCTGGATACGGCGATGGCGACGCTGCGCAAGGGCGGGCCGTCTTTGGCGAAACACTGAGGCCTAATGTTTCACGTGAAACAATGGTCAACCATGCTGACCTATGTTTCACGTGAAACATTAGCCTGAAACGGTCAATTGCCTGTCCCCAGGGGACGCGCCGTGCGCGCCTCAAGGGCTTGGCCGGCGATGCTGAGAGACCGCTCGAGGTCAGCCGCGCGCGGCGATCCCGCGCACCGCATGCACCAGCCAGTGCGCCGTGGCGACGATGCGGGCGTCGGCGCGGAAGAAGCCCATCAGCTGCACCCCGAGCGGCAGGCCGGCGACCGCGAGCAGCGGCAGGTTCAGCGCCGGGCAGCCGAGCACCGAGGACGGCTCGCCATAGACCATGTCGCCGACCGCCATGCCGACCGGCGCCGGGTCGACCTGGTTGAGGGTGACGAACCCGTCCGCCCTTGCGGCGAACGCCGCGTGCCGCGCGCGGAACGCGATGCACCATTCGAGCGCCTCCGCGTAGTCCTCCGGCGCGAGCTCGCGCCCGGCCACGACGCGGTCCCGCACCCGCTGGCTCAGCCTGTCCCATTCGCGCTCGGCGTACATCGCGAGCGGCCAGCGCCCCTCATATGTCAGGATCAGCGCGATCACCTCGCGCAGCGTCACTAGGTCGCGCTCATAGGCCTCGATCTCGGGGTCGTCGGCGCGCCCGGCGATCTCGATCCCGGAATCGGCGAGGGTGCCGAGCCAGGCCTCGAAGGCGGCCTTGGTCTCTTCGGTGGTGGCGGCCCAGCCGGCGGTCTCCAGCCGGATCAGCCGCCGGGGCTTCTCGGGCCGGGGCAGCGTCGCCGGCCCGGCGAGGCTCGGATGTCCCGGGTCGCCGCCGGCGATGCGCGAGACGGCGTGCGAGGCGGTCCACAAATCGGCCAGCGTGCCGGTTATGAAGCCGACATGGACCAGGCTCGGCGCCGAGGGAAACCCGCCGAGCGAGTTGATCGCGCCGTAGGACGCCTTGAGCGTGTAGGCGCCGCAATAGGCGGCGGGCCGGAGGATCGACCCGCGCACCTGCGAGCCGGTGGCGGCCGGCAGCATGCGGGCGCCGATTGCAGCCCCGCTGCCGCTCGACGAGCCGCCGGGGGTGCGGCTCTCGTCCCACGGGTTGCGCGACGGGCCGGGCGTGGCGAAGGCGAACTCGGTGGTGACCGTCTTGCCGACGATCGCCGCGCCCGCCTTGCGCAGCGCGAACACGCAGGCGCCGTCCCAGCCCGACGACCAGTTCTCGAAGATCGGGCTGCCCACCTGCATCGGCATGTCCGCGGTCTCGTGCACGTCCTTGATGCCGACCGGCATGCCGTCGAGCGCCGACAGCGCCCGCCCGGCCCGGTAGCGTTCCGTGGAGGCGTCCGCCGCCGCGCGCGCGGCGTCGAGATTGAGGGTGACGAAGGCGCGGATGCGGGGCTCCAGCGCCTCGACGGTCTCGATGCAGCGCTCCAGATAGGCGCGCGGCGTATCGCTGCCGTCGAGGAAGCCGGGGACGGCATCGCCGAACGAGAGCAGCGTCGTCGTCTTCGGATCGTAGGATTCGCTCGTTGCTGGGTCGTTCATCGACGCCTCCCGGTCATGCATCGGTGCGGTTTCCGAGCCGTCGCGGCCCGCCCCGGCATCCTATACGCTCGGCCGGACACATGGGCGGTTCATGCAGGCCCGCGACCGGGGTGGGCGAACCTGCGCGCCGAAGGGCGACCGCGCCGGCCACCCATGCGGCCTCGCCGCATGCACGGCGACCCGGCGGGAGGGGCGGTGGCGCCAGTGGGTGCCCGGATCAAGTCCGGGCATGACGGGAGGAGGCATGGCGACGGGGCGGGCCGCACCCGGCTCTCCACGCTCTCTCACCGCCACCCCCACCACGTCATGGCTGGCCCCCGGATCACAGTCCGGGGGTGATCCGGCCATCCATGCGGCCTCGCCGCATGCATGGCGGCCGGCAGGGAGGGGCGGTGGCGCCAGTGGGTGCCGGCCGGCCCCGGCCCCCCCACGTCATGCCCGGCCCCCGGATCAAGTCCGGGGGTGATCCGGGCACCCATGCGGCCTCGCGGCGCGCACGGCGACCCGGCGGGAGGGGCGGTGGCGCCAGTGGGTGCCCGGATCAAGTCCGGGCATGACGGGAGGGGAGGCATGGCGACCGGGCGGGCCGCGCCCAGCTTTTCCCATACCGCCAATGGATGCCCGGATCACCCCCGGACTTGATCCCATAAGCGCTAACTTGTCTACATGAAGTATGTGTCTCGCTGCGGTCTGCGTCGGCGCGGCGGTTCGGCGAGGTCTCTTGAGATGTCGTTCCACTGCGCGATCGTGCGGGCGAGGCCACAGGGCGGCTCGATGGCCCTTTGCACCTCGTTGAGGACGAAGCGGAACTCGCGCCACGGGCTATGCGGCCTGCGGCGCCGCCAGCCGGTATCCCCAGGGGGAAACGGCGCGGGCGTGGTCGACCAGCTTGTCGACCAGAAGCGCGACGAAGAGCTTTCCGTACAGCCAGGCGCGGGCGCTGTCGTCGTCGCGCTTGGGCAGATGGCCGAGCCGGGCGAGCGACTTGAGGCGCTTGAAGACCAGCTCGACCTGCCAGCGCAGGCGGTACCATTCGAGAACCTCGCTTGCGCTGAAGCGCTGTTCGCAGAACGTGGTAAAGACGATGACGTAATCGGCGAAGGCAAGGGTTGCGGGCTTGACCTCGCCGCCCTGGCGCCTGGCCTCGCGGCGCGCCCTCTTGCGCGCCCGCCGGGCGGCCTGGGCCGACTTGCGCACCGCGCAGACGCGCCCGTGCACCCCGCCCGCCGCCGCCGGCCAGCACCCCACGGCCCCGGCGCGGTCCAGCCCGGACAGCGCCGCAAGCAGATCGAAGCGCGCCCCGTCCGGGGTCCAGAGCGGCAACGCCCCGGTGTTCACCCGTGAGCAGGCGCAGGCTTTCAGCGGGGATTGGGGGCTGATCCGCTTGGATTAATCGAGGTTTTGGGGAAGGTGCCCCCCGGCGATCTTGCAAGAAGGCCGCCGGAGGGCTTGTCTCGGTGACAGCTACATCAACTGAGACGCCCCAATGTCGCACAAGCTGTTCCGTCACTCCATCCTCTGCAACGCCCGGGTTTGGGACTTTCTGAAGCAGGTCGACGCAGCCGAGGCGGAGGCCTGCCGTGCGGTGGGCTGTCCTCACTGCGGCGGGACGCTTCACAGCGCGGCCTACCCTCGCAAGCCGTACGGTCTGGCGGCGGATCTTCGGGACGATGTGCGGCGCTTCAGCCTGTGCTGTTCGGTGTGCAGGCGCCGGGTGCGTCCTGCCTCGGTGCGTTTCTTCGGTCGGAGGTTCTACGTCGGTGCGCTGTTCCTGCTGGTGAGCGCACTGGCGCTGACCGGCGGGGTGCGGTTGCAGACGATCGCGCGGCGCTGTGGGGTTCCGGTCTCGACGCTGAAGCGCTGGCGTCGCTGGTGGCTGGACGCCTTCCCGGCGACCCCGGAGTGGGCGGCGAAGCGGGGCGAGCTGGCGACACCGGCCGGGGAAGCGCCTGTGCGCCGGCTGCTGCGCCTGATGCGGGGCCGGGGCCTGCGGGCGCGGCTGCTGCGGAGCCTGGTCTGGCTGATGCCGTGGACCGGTTCTTGCGCGCTCGGCGCCGGGCCGGCTTCGCCCGCAGAAAGCGTTTCTGTCATGAACGGATAGGGGCTCTTACACCGGCATCTCCCCAACAGGGCGAGGGAGGGATGCCGGGATGGACAGCAACGACGGGAGCGAGCGTCGCGACCGGTGGGCGCGGCTGCGCTTCGCGGTGGTCGGGCCGCTTCTGGCCTCGCCGCCGCCGAAGGGGAAGCTGCGGGCCGAGCTGGAGCGGCTGGCCGGACGCGAGTGGGAACATCCGTCCGGCAAGGGGCCGGTGCGCTTCTCGGCCTCCACGATCGAGCGCTGGTACTACCAGGCGCGGGCGCAGGAGCAGGACCCGGTCAAGGCGCTTCGCCGAAAGCCACGGGCCGACATCGGCCGCGAACGGGCGATATCGGCGGCACTGATCGAGGTGTTGCGCGATCAGTACCGGGCGCATCCGTCGTGGTCGGCACAGCTGCACCATGAGAACCTGGCGGCGCTGGTCGCGGCCGATCCGGCGCTCGGCCCGATGCCGTCCTATGCGACGCTCACCCGGGCGATGCGGGCTCGCGGGCTGGTGCGCAAGCGCCGGCGCAAGTGGCACGAGAGCGAGGCGCGGCCGCCTGTCCAGGCCCGCGAGGTACTGAGCTACGAGGTCACGCGCAGCCACGCCCTGTGGCACAGCGATATGCATACCGCCAAGTGTCGTGTGCTGACGGCCTCGGGCGAGTGGAAGACGCCGATCCTTCTGGGCTTTCTCGACGACCACTCCCGGCTCGGCTGCCACCTTCAGTGGTATCTCGCCGAGACCGCAGAGGTCTTCGTCCATGGGCTGTGCCAGGCGTTGATGAAGCGGGGCCTGCCGCGGTCCCTGCTGACCGACAACGGCTCGGCGATGACCGCCGGCGAGGTCGAGGAAGGGTTGCTCCGGCTCGGCATCGCGGGGGTCACGACGCTCGCGTACAGCCCGCATCAAAATGGAAAGATCGAGACTTTCTGGGGCACGGTCGAATCACGCCTGATGGCCCAGCTCGAAGGCGTCGACGCGCTCACCCTGAAGATGCTCAACGACGCCACCGTCGCCTGGCTGGAGCAGGACTATCACCGCCGCGAGCACCGCGAACTCGGCATGTCGCCGCATCGGCGCCTCGCCGGGAGCGTCGACGCATCGCGGCCCTGCCCCGGCGCGGCCGAGCTCAAGGCGGCCTTCCGCATCACGAGGAAGCGCATGCTCCGGCGCTCGGACGGCACCGTCTCGGTCGAGAACATCCGCTACCAGATACCGCCGCCGTGGCGCCACCTGCGCGAGGCCTGGGTCCGCTATGCGCGCTGGGACCTCAGCAGCGTCGATCTGGTCGACGGCCGGGGCGGCGAACGGCTGTGCACGCTCTATCCCCTCGACAAGCGCGGCAACGCCGATGGTGTGCGCCGTCCCATCGGCCCCGGCGACGACGATGGCAAGGGCGGCGAGGGGACAGGCGGACTGCCGCCGCTGCTCAAGAGCATGCTCGACGCGCAGGCTGCAACCGGCCTGCCGCCGGCATGGCTTGCCTTCGATGACACCCGCGATGATGGAGAACGCTGATGAACCGCGAACACCTCACCCTGTACGGGCTCAAGTGGAACCCGTTCGCCCCTGACCTCCCGGTCGACAGCCTGATGGCGACTGGCGCCGTCGACAGCTTCTGCCTCAGGATCGAACGCCATCTCGTGCGCCACGGCGGCTTCGCACTGATCGCCGGAGAGCCCGGAACCGGAAAGAGCGTTGCCCTGCGCCTGCTCGCCCACCGGCTCGGGCGATGCGACGGGCTCAGGGTCGCCGCCATCACCCACCCGTCCTCGAGACTGTCGGACTTCTACCGCGAGATCGGCGAGCTGTTTGGCGTCGACCTGCTGTACAACAATCGCTGGGCCAGCTTCAAAAACCTGCGCCAGCGCTGGCTCGCGCATCTCGATGACACCCGCATGCGCCCGGTGTTGCTCATCGACGAGGCCCAGGAACTGCTGCCCTCGGTGTTCTCCGAGATCCGCCTGCTCGCGTCGACCGACTTCGACTCGCGCGCCATCCTCTCCGTCGTCTTCGCCGGTGACAACCGCCTGCTCGACCGGCTCCGCCAGCCCGACCTGCAGCCCATCGCCTCGCGTATCCGACAGCGTCTGCTGATGACCCGGACCGAGGACGCCGACCTGGCCGGCCTGCTCGACCATCTGCTCGAAGAGGCCGGCAATCCGGCGCTGATGACCGCCGGGCTCAGGGACACCCTCGTCACCCATGCCGCAGGAAACCCCAGGGCACTCACCGTCATGGCTGATGCCGTGCTCGCAGCCGGTGCCGAGAAGGATCGCGAGGTGCTCGACGAGAAGCTCTTCATCGAGACCCTCGGCGAGGCACCGCCAGCCAGGCGGGCCCGGCGATGACCGGCTTCCCGACACGGCCACCGGCCGAACTCGAGGAGCGGCCGCGGGAGCGGCAGTGGCTGGTCGATGCCCTGTGGAGCGAACAGGGGGTCGGCATCGTCGGCGGCGAGCCCAAGTGCGGCAAGTCCTTCCTCGCGCTGGACCTCGCCGTCGCGGTGGCTGCAGGAGTGCCCTGCCTGCGCCACTTCCGCCCCGCGGCAAGCGGCACCGTGTTGCTCTTCGCCGCCGAGGACGCCGGTCACATCGTGCGCGACCGCCTCAAGGGCATCGCCCGGGCCGCCGGCGCCGACTTCGAGGCCCTCGACATCGCCGTCATCGACGTGCCCACGCTCCGCCTCGATCATCGCCTCGACCGGCAGCGGCTGCTGGAGACCGTCGAACGGATCGGACCGCGCCTCCTCGTCCTCGATCCCCTGGTCCGCCTGCATGGCGTCGACGAGAACGCGGTTGCGGAAGTCGCTCCCATCCTCGGCTTCCTGCGCGACCTGCAGCGCCGCTTCGGGACCGCTGTGCTGCTCGTCCACCACGCTCGCAAGAGTGGCGCCAGCCGCCCCGGCCAGGCGCTGCGCGGCAGCAGCGAGCTGCATGCCTGGGGCGACAGCAATCTCTACCTGCGCCGGCGCGACGGGCAGATCGTCATGACCGCCGAGCATCGCGCCGCACCCGGCCTCAACAATATCGAGATCGAGCTTGCCGATGACGGCGAAGGACCAGCGCTGCAGCTCCGGCGGACAGGACCTCACCAGGCTCCGCCGCAGCCGGACAGCGCCGAACAGCGGATCGCCCAGGTGCTCGCGACAGCCGAATCCCCACTCGTGCAGTCCGAGATCCGAAAACGCGCCGGGGTACGCAACGCGACTGTCTCCGCGGCACTGCACGGGCTTGTGCGCGAGGGACGGGTCGAGCGCGGGACGGGAGGTCGCTACCGCTTCCTCGGAACCGCGGCGAACCAAGCCGACAACCCGACGGACAGCCACAACCCGTAGGCGAAGCAGCCCCTCTTCCCGTTCCCGTTCCGGCGAACCCTTAAGCGTTGCAGGGAACGGGAACGGGAACACCAGCGCACAATGCCCCACGAAACTGCCTGAAGCGATCGGCCAATGGCCGAAAGCTCTGCTTACGGCCATGGCAGCCCTCTGGCGCGGGGACGGCGGCGGGTCACCCGAAGGGCCGTAGCGGAGCGAAGGAGCCGCGAAGCGGCTTGAAGCGCCGACGGCCTCGCGACACTCCCCGCCCGGCCTTCCTGCAAACGGCAGACGATCCCCATCGAATAACGCGAAATCCGCACCATCAAACAACGTGCGCGCGCTCAACCCGCACCGCGATGCGACCGCCCGCCGCCGCCACATGGCCAATCCCGGCCGCCGTCGCATACCCCCGGTCGGCCAGGATGTGGTCGCCCGCGCGCACCGGAAACCGCGCCAGATACTCCGCGCTGCCCGCCCCGCGCGTCGGCGTCACCGCGAAGTAATCGCAGCGCAGCGAGGACAGGCACAGGCTGTAATGCACCCGCCACACAGAGCCCGTCCGCCCCGGCTCGCGCACCGTGGTGGCGTCGAACGCGCGCACCCGCAAGCCCGAACCCGGTCGCGAACCCGGCGGGCGCGCCAGGCCGCGCTCGCGAAACAGCGCAACGCACAGCCCGTGCAGCCAGTCCGACGATTTGCGAAGCCGCTTGAGCAGCGCAACGTCCGACAGATCCGCCAGACCCGCCTGGCGCGCCCGAACCGCCGTCTCGCGCAGCGAATGCCCGCAGCCCAGATGCAGCAGCAGAACCCGCAGCGCCGCCTGTGCCGACTTGTCCTTGCGCAGACCCTTCAACGCCCCGCTGGAACGGCCCAAATCCTCCCAGCCGGCCGGCAGAAACGACCGCAGAACCGCCCAGTCCTCGTCCATCGCAGGTCTCCGAGCCCAAACACTCGGGAACCCTAGCCAAAATGACCGATCGAAACAAGTTAGCGCTTATGGGACTTGATCCGGGGGCCGCGCATGACGGGAGGAGGCATGGCGATGGGGCGGGCCGCGCCCGGCTCTCCACGCTCTCTCACCGCCACCCCCACCACGTCATGGCCGGACTTGATCCGGCCATCCATGCGGCGGCTCCGCCTGCACGGCGGTCCCACGAGAGGGGCGGCGCCGCCGGTGGATGCCCGGATCGCCCCCCGGCCCCGGCGGTCAGCTCTTGGGCGGCCAGAGGCCGGCCTCCTTGTAGAACTTGATCGCGCCCGGGTGGTAGGGGTTCGAGTGCCGGGCCGCCATCTCGTCCGGCACCATGCGGTTGAACGGCCCGAAGGCGAGCGCCAGCGCCTTCTTGTTGTTGTAGAGCGTCTTGGTGGTCAGATAGACCACCTCGTCCGACACGTGCGCGCCGGTCACCAGGTAGAACTGCACCCGCATCATCGCCGTCGGCTCGACCACCCCGGTATTGGTCTTTTTGGGCGACACCACGTTGGGCTCGGCATAGGGCAGCACGCCGTGCATGCGCTTGGCGCCCTCGGGCGTCACGTCGAAGGTGATGTAGCGCCAGCCGTTGCTCATGGTGGCCATCGCCTTCTTGCCGGCGCCCGCATTCAGCGGGATATAGGCGGTGTCCACCTTGCCCTGGACCAGCGCGTCGATGCCGCGGATGAAGGTCGGCACCGGGAAGCGGCGCACGTCGTCGAAGCTCATCTCCCGGGTCGCCAGGATTCCGCCGGTGATGTAGTGGAAGATGCGCCCGCTGGTGTAGTCGGACGGCACCCGCTTGCCCTTCAGATCGTCGATCTTGCGGATCGCCGAGTCCTTGGGCACGGCGAAGGTGCCGTTGATGCGGTACATCACGCCGAGATTGCGCAGCCCCGTGTTGGGCCTTCCGTCGAAGATCTGCGTCCCGTCATAGGCGAAGGCGATCTCGCCCTGGTTGGCGAAGCCGAAATCGAGCTTCTTGGCGTGGATCAGCGGCAGATAGGTCGAGGAGCCGCCATAGGGGGCGACCCGGAACTGCAGCTTGCCCTTCTGGGCCATCACCTTGGCCACGGCGGTCCCCGAGGCGAAGGCGAGCGAGCCCTGCGGGTTGGTGCCGACGCTGTAGGTCTGGCCGTGGGAAGCGGTGGCGGCGGCGAGCGCGGCGAGCCCCGCGACCGCCGCTGTGGTGAGCTTGTGCATGGTTGTCCTCCCGTTTCGGTTATGCGTTGCGGAAATATCTCACTCGCCGGCCCCGGCCGCCGGGGTGTCCCGGAGCCGCGCGCGGCGCGACGCGAAAAGCTCGTGCGCGACGATCGCCAGCCCCACCCCGGAGCCGGCGATGGCGGCGGTGCCTTCGAGCCCGAGCGCGGTGTCGGGCGTCATCGCGACCAGGCCGACGATGGCGAGCGCGATGCGGCGCGCCGGGTCGAGCGGGCGCATGAAGTACCCCTCGACGGCGATCGCGACGAGGTAGACGCCGATCGTCGCCGTCGCCACGTTGATCGCGATCTGCCCCGCCTCGCCCTGCATGATCAGGGTGGGCGACAGCACGAACAGGAACGGCACCACATAGGCGACCCAGCCCAGCTTCATGGCCATGAACCCGGTGCGGGTCGGGCTCTCTCGTGAAAGTGTCGCCGCGGCGAAGGCGGCCAGCGCGATCGGCGGGGTGATCATCGACATCATGCCGAAATAGAGGATGAACACATGCGCGGCGAGCGGCAGCACCCCGGCCTCGACCAGCGACGGCGCGACCAGGGCGGCGAGCAGCACGTAGACCCCGGTGGTCGGCATCCCCATCCCCAGCAGGATGCAGATGCCGGCCGCGATCAGCAGCAGCACCGCGAGCTGGTCGCCGCCGAGCTCGATCAGGAACAGGGTGAGCGCGAACCCGCCGCCGCTCAGATTGAGGATGCCGATCACGAAGCCCGCGGCGGCGACGATGATGTTGAGCTCCACCATCGCGATGCCGGTGTCCCAGAACGTGGCGAAGAACTCGCGCAGGCGCAGCCGCTTGCCCTTGTAGGAGCGCAGCGCGCCGCCCACGGCGATGGTCGCCGCGGCGTAGAGCGCGGCGATCTCCGGCTCGGCGTTGAGCTCGAACAGCGCGTAGATCAGCACCGCGAAGGGGACGATGAAATGCCAGCCCTCCTTCAGCACGGTCCGCGCCCTGGGCAGCGATTCGGCGGCCGACGTGATGTCGTCGCGCGCCGCCACCAGGTCGACCTGGACGAACACCGCGAAGTAGTAGAGCAGCGCCGGTATCAGCCCGGCGACGATCACGTCGGTATAGGGCAGCTCCAGGAACTCGGCCATCAGGAAGGCCGCCGCGCCCATGATCGGCGGCATGAACTGGCCCCCGGTCGAGGCGATCGCCTCGATGGCGCCGGCCTGGACGCCGGTATAGCCCGAGCGCTGCATCAGCGGGATGGTGATCACCCCGGTGGTGGCGACGTTGGAGACCGCGCTGCCCGAGATCGAGCCGAACATCGCCGATGCGACGACCGAGATCTTCGCCGCCCCGCCCCGCCTGCGCCCCATGGTGGCCATCGCCAGGTCGGTGAAGAACTCGCCGCCGCCGGTCTTGAACAGGAGCTGGCCGAGGAAGATGAACAGGATCACGATGGTGACCGAGACGCTCAGCGCCGCGCCGAGCAGCGCGCTCGGGTCGAAGCCGAGATAGATCGGCAGCTCGTCGATGCCGATCGAGCGGCCGGTCAGCGGCGCCGGCACCAGATGGCCGACCATCGCGTAGGCGATGAAGCCGAGCACGATGAAGAACAGGAAGAGGCCGGCGGTCCGCCTCAACGCCTCCATGACCAGCAACACGATGACGCTGCCCATGATCAGCATCTCCGGCGGGCCGAAGGGCTGCTCGCGCAGGAAATAGGCGTACCAGACGGCGATCGAGAACAGCACGGCCGGCGCGATCAGCGCGAGGATCCAGTCGTACCAGGGCACCCGCCGGGACTTGCTCCGGTTGGCGCGGTTGAGCAGGAAGACCGTCGTGAGCGTGAGCCCGGCGGCCACCGCCAGGAACTGCTCCTTGTAGAGCGCGATGCCCAGATAGGACGGTATCTGCAAGGCGAGCACCAGGGAGAACAGGGTCATCACCCCGGCGCATGCGCGCGCTGAGTAGAGCGCTAGCAAGCCATGTCCCTTCGCCCCCCGCACGGGGAAGGCGGCCGCCGCGCCGCCCAGGGGTTCAGCCTAGCGGAACCCGCCCGGCGCCGCCAATCCCGGCGGCGGGGCGGGATTTTGCGCTTCGTCACGGTCGGGCCTGCCCCCCCTTCGTCATGCCCGCCCCCGGATCGAGTCCGGGGGTGATCCGGGCACCCACTGGCGCCGCCGCTCCTTCCGACGGGGCGTTGTACCGGTGGCGCCAGTGGTTGCGCGGATCAAGTCCGCGCATGGGTGGCCGGATCAAGTCCGGCCATGACGGGGTGGGGGTGGCGGTGGAGAAGCACGGGAGCCGGGGGCGGACCGCCCCGCCCGTGGGTGCCCGGAACGAGGCCGGGGTGACAACGGAGGGGCAGGGACGGCAAGCGCGGGCGTGCGGCGATCCGTGTCCCGATCCGGCGGATGCGCCGATATCCCGCCCGGAACAAGGCTTTGCGCCCGGTCCAGCTCATATAAGCCGGACAGCAGTGGATCAAGTCCGGGCATGACGGGGAGGGGGCACCCACTGGCGCCGCCGCCTCTCCCACCCGGTCGCTGTGCGCGCGGAGAGGCCGCATGGGTGGCCGGATCACCCCCGGATCAAGTCCGGGGGCCGGGCATGACGGGGTGGGGCGATCCGGGCACCCATGGGCGCCGGCTCAGCCCCATTCCGCCAGCGCCGCCGCGCCGGTGCCGGCGATGCGGCCGGAGACGAAGCACTCGGCGATGTTGCCGCCCGACATGTAGAGATGGCCGAAGGCGCTGCCGAGCTCGCCCGCGGCATACAGCCTCGGGATCGGCGCGCCGAACACGTCGACGATCCGCTGGCGGCGGTCGTGCACCGGCCCGCCCTGGGTGTTGGACACCACCGGCCACACCGGGGCGCCGTAGAACGGCGGCTCGGCGACCGGCATCATGGTGCCCGGCGGGCGGCCGAAATCCTCGTCGCGCCCGGCCGCGCAGAGGGCGTTCCAGCGCGCGACGCTGCGCTCCACCGCATCGGGGTCGAGCCCGAGCGCCGCGGCGAGCCCGGCGAGCGTGCCGGCGCGGGCGAGAATGCCGGATTCGACCTCCGCCAGGTTGTCGGCGCTCCAGTCGAGGCGCAGCCCCCGGTCGTTCGATGTCGGCCGGCCGAGCGGGTAGAGCTTGCGCCCCGCCTCGTCGCAGACCAGGTAGCTCGGGATGCGCGGAAAATCCTGGCGCACGGTGTCGAAGAGCTGCATCTGGCGGTGGCCGGTGTCGTGGGTGTAGGGCGGGTACTCGTTCATGTAGCGGCTGCCGTCGCGGTCGAGCAGGATCCAGGTCATCTTGACCTGGGCGTCGCTGATCTCGCCGGTCTCGTCGCGCCGCGCCATGAAGCCGCCGCCGCCGGGCCGCCAGTCGGGCAGGCGCTTGACCCGGATGGCGTAGGGGTAGTCCGGGTCGGGGTTGCGGAAGCCGTAGGCGCCGTGGAAGTGCCACATGTGCCACAGCTCGGCGCCCACGTCCTGGGCCATGACGATGCCGTCGCCGGTGTTGTGGCGCGCCGCGGCGGGCAGCACCGGCCGGCCCTCCCAGTACTGGTCCTGCCGCTCGGGGCTGCCCTCGAACCCGCCGCAGGCGAGGATGACGCCGCGCCTTGCCGCGATCCGGCTCACCCCGTCCGGCCCCTCCACCGTGATGCCGCGGATCTCCGAGCCGTCCGCCGAGGCGAGCAGCCGCACGCCGCGGGTGTTCAGCCTGATGTCGACGCTCTCCCTGGCCAGGTTGTCGTCGATGATCTTGAACAGCATCGGCCCGCCCGGCGCGCCGTTGGCCCAGGGGTAGACCGCGCGGGCGTCGAAATTGGGCACCGAGACGACCACCGTCTGGTAGAACGCGTCGAACCCGGGGAGCGGGTAGTTGGCCCCGGTCTTGCCGGTCTCGATGGTGGTCATCAGCTCGGCGTCGTTGACCCTGGCGAGCGCGCGCACATAGGGCTCCAGGCCCGACATCCCCTCGGCGAGAGTGCGGACCACCTCGTCCGAGGTCCGCCCGGCATTGGTGGCGGCGAGGTAGGCGTAGGCGCGCTCGGCGTCCATGGCGCAGCGCACCGCCCCGTAGGAGCAGATCGAGATGCCGCCCGGCACGGCGGTCTTCTCGATCAGCAGCACGCGGGCGCCGGCGCGCGCGGCCTCCAGCGCCGAGATCGACCCCGCGAAGCCGTAGCCGACGACGACGACGTCGAAGCTCTCGTCATAGCGCTCCACCGAGCGAGGGATGCCGTCCATGTCCGCTCCTTGCCAGGGTCCGGGAGGGCGCCGGCGGCGTGGGCCGGCGGGGGGATTTTAGCCCGGTGACGCGGACCGCGCGATTCGCCGGGTCCTTCGATACGCCCGCCTGCGGCGGGCTACTCAGGATGAGGGGTGGGTGAGCGGCCGCTCACCAATTCCCTCATCCTGAGTAGCGGCGAAGCCGCGTATCGAAGGACCGCCCCGCCATTTCCCCCCATCCGTCATGCTCGGCCCCCGGATCAGGGCCGGCCATGACGGGGGTGGGCCGTATCGAGGGGCGCTAGGCGCCCGGCTTGCCCGGGTTGAGGTGGCCGCACTCGGCGCAGCGCCGCGACTCCTCGCTGCCGTAATAGGCGTCGAAGGCGGGCGGCAGGTCGTCGACGATGTCGTGCAGCTGGAACTCGCTGCGATGCACCAGCGCGTCGCAGCTCTCGCAATACCATTCGAACGCGTCGCGCAGCCCCGCGGGCCGCTGGCGCTCGATCACCATGCCGATCGAGCCCGCCGGGCGCTGCGGCGAGTGGCGCACATGCGGCGGCAGCAGCAGCACGTCGCCCTGCCTGAGCGGCACGTCGCGCTTCCTGCCGTCCTCGATGACGCGCAGGGTGATGTCGCCCTCGATCTGGTAGAAAAACTCTTCCAGCGGGTCGTCGTGGTAGTCGGTGCGCTGGTTGGGCCCGCCGATCACGGTGACCATGAAATCCGCGTCCTGCCAGATCTGCGCGTTGCCCACCGGGGGCTTGAGCAGGTCGCGGTGCTCGTCGATCCACTGGTGCAGGTTGAACGGGGCGATCCCGGTCATGTTCGGCCTCCATCGCGCCTCCGGGGCGCTGTGCGGCGATGCTAGCCCGGGGCGGCGCCCGACACCACCCCTCAGGCGAGCGCGGTGCACTCGATCTCGATGTCGAACGGCCACGGCCAGGAGCCGACGGCGACGAAGGTGCGGGCCGGCGCGGGCTCGTCGAAATAGCGGCCGTAGACCCGGTTGACCAGGTCGTAATAGCCCGCGTTCGAGATGTAGATGTTGACCTTGACCACCTTGTCGAGCCCGGAGCCCGCCGCCGCCAGCACGCTCTTCAGGTTCTCCATCACCAGCTCGGTCTGGGTGGCGATGTCGGCGCTGGAGACCTTCCCGGTCGCCGGGTCGATCGGCGGCGTGCCGGAGACGAACACGAAGCCGTTCGCCTTGACCGCCGGGCTCAGCGGCACCCCCGCCGCCTTCAGCGCCTCCGAGATTCCCGCGACGTGGATCGCTTCCCGCTGCATGTTCTTCCCTCCCTGGGTTGGCCCGGCGTTGCGGTCGCGAAGTCTAGCGAATTTCCGAGCCGTGCCCTCGCTCCGGTCACGCCGGGGCGAGAGTTCTAACCCTCGCGGCGCGCGCCGGCGTGGAAGAAATCGCCCGGGATCGCCTCGATGACCGGGTCGATCGAGCGCGCCCGGGCGATCTCCCGTCCCGAGCGGTGGTCCGCCAGGCGGTAGGAGCCGTCGCCGCGCCGCGAGATCCGGTAGCAGGCATAGGGCGCGTTGCTGCGGTCGCCCGAATAGATCCGGACCTCGTCGGCCTCGCCGCCGGGGATGCGCTCGCTGCGGTACCAGCGGTGCATCAGCTCCAGCTTGCGCGCGAGCGCGGCGACCTTCTCCAGGTCGCGCGCGGTGAACCGGGCGAGGTCGAGGCGGAGGAGATCGGCTTGCATGGGCGGGGTCCCACTCCGGCTGGCGTCGGCGAACCACCGCATGCCGCAATGTCGAAGGATGTACAAGGAAATTCGCGCCGTCCGGTTCGCCACGATCCCCCGGCCGTCATTCCGCCGAGACTCGTGTTTTGATACTGATTATGGTACCAAAGTCCATATGCGGACGAAGCATCGACGCACCCTGAACAGCGTGTTCAGGAAGCCGACGCCCGCGGGGATCCGGTGGTCCGACATCGTTTCCATGCTCGAGGCGGCAGGCGTCGAGGTTTCCGAGCGCGCCGGGTCGCGCGTAATGTTGAAGAAGGGACGGGAGAGAATGCTGGTCCATCGGCCTCACCCGGAGACCGAAACCGGGAGAGCGACGGTGCGCGACATCGCCGCCTTTCTCGGGGCGGCAGGAATCGAGCCATGATGGAATACAAGGGATACCTCGCCCGGGTCGAATTCGACGACTCGGTGGGCCGGCTTCACGGGCGGGTGGTCAACAGCGGCGCCTATCCGATCGCAACCTTCGAGGCGGTCGACGTCGACGGGCTGCAGCGCGAGTTTCGCCGGTCCGTCGACGAATATCTCGCATCCTGTCGCGAGGACGGCGTGGAGCCCAAAAGGCCATTCTCGGGCAAGCTCAACGTTCGCCTCGGCCCCGACCTGCACCGGCGCCTCGCCCGGCTGGCGGCGGAAAGCGGCATGAGCCTGAACGGCTGGATCAGGCAGGCGCTGGAGAAGAGCGCCTCCTAGCCCGGTCGCGAGGCGCCGTCAGCCGGCCCGGCGGCGGGCGGGCTCGGGCTGCGCGCGGGTATGGAGCGCGTCCTCGACCTTGCCGCCCACGGCATAGGACACCAGCTCGGCGAGGGTGACCGGCGCGCCGCGCACGTCGTGCTTGCCGGTCACCACGTCGGCGATCAGCCGGGCGTGCAGCTCCGCGGCCAGCTCGATCTGGCGCCTGGCGCGGGCGATGCGGTCGTCGATCGCCGCCTCCGCCCGCTCCAGGTAGGACACGATGGCGTGCTGTTCGGCGAGCGGCGGGCGGGCGATGCGCAGGCAGCCGAGGCCGCTCCACTCCGCCCGTTTCACCGCCGACCCGCCGGCGAGCCGGTCGGTCGCCGCCACCACCGGGCGGGAGCGCAGCACCCGCTCGACGTAGCGGCCGGAGAAGGCGGAGCGGCGCGGGCGCAGCACCAGGAACTCGCCGGCGCACAGCCCTCCGGTCTGCGGGCTGACCACCCGGGCGAGATGGGGGCGGAGCTTTCCGAACAGGACGTCGCCCGGCTCGAAACGCTTCAGCCTCGCGTCGGGCGGGGCGTCGGGCTCGCCGCGTTGCAGCCGCCCGGTCCAGCTCTCGACATGTTCAAGCGCGACATAGGCGTCGGCATGGCGCCATTCGCTGGCGACCCGCCCGGCACTGGCCATCGACGCCTTCAGCCGTTCGACCACCCAGTGCTCCGGCACCGTGCCGAGCCAGGCCGCGCCGGACTCCTTGCAGTCGCGGTAGGGGCGCCCGGTGCGGACGTCGAGCTTGCCGGTGACCGCGCGATGCACGGTGACCAGCTTCTGCTCTTCCAGCAGCGCGACCAGCCGCTTCTTGGCGCGGACGAAATTCCGCATCCGCCGTTCGACCCGGTCGAGGAAGCGCACGATGGCGCCCTGCTCGTCGAGCGGCGGCAGCGTCACGGTCAGCCGCTTGAGCTGTTCGGCATAGATGTGGGCGACCGTGACGCCCTGGCCCATCGCGCCCTTCTGGCCGGCCGCCGGCAGGCAGTTGGTGGCGTAGCCCAGATAGCGCGCATCGACCGTCCGGCCGGGCCGGAAGCGGATCACGTCGCGGCCGCAGCAGGCCTCGGAGCGGATCAGGTTGACCGCCGATTCGCCGATCTCCTCGGCGGTCTCGCCGGTCGCCGCGAACAGCACGTCGCCGAACCGGATCGGCGAGTACTTCGCGGCCCTGGCCCTGGGGACGAAGGACCGGCTCTCGGTGACGAAGCGGCGATGCGTGGTGTACAGGTCGCCGTAGCGGATGCAGGGAATCCCCGACGCGCGCTCGTCCAGCCGGTTGCCGCCCTTGCCGGTGGAGAACGAGCCGAACCGGCCGAGCGGTTCGACGTCCCAGTGCTCGGGCACAAGGCCGAGCCAGTCCAGGCCGGAGTCCTTCATCTCGGGATAGCGGAGGAAGGCGGCGGTCATCGTCCCGCCCCCTGGAAGATGTTCTCGATCAGGGTTCCGGTCTCCCGTTCCAAAGCGAGGATCTCGGCCCGGATCTCGTCCAGCCCGCGCATCGGCTCGGGGCGGTAGAAATGGCGCCGGAAATCGATCCGGTAGCCGATCTTCTCGCTGTCCGGCCGGTACCACGCATCCGGCGCGTAGGGCAGCACCTCGCGCTCCATGAAGGCTTCGATCCCGCCCTCTTCCCGCAGCGGCACCCGTTCGGTGTCGCGCAGCCCGGAATCCGGCTCGTACTCCACCACCGCCGGCCGGCCGCCGATCTCGGCGGCGAACCGGCCGCGCAGCGGATCGGCCGCGGCGCCCCTGCCGTGGATCCTCGCGATCACCGGCGGCGCGGTTTCCCGCCGCCTGCCGTAATCCCGCAACCGCGCGACCTCGTCGGCGGAGTGGATTTTTCCGGGCTCGGCGCCCTCGACGCGCAGCGGTCGCTCGACCGTCACCCTGCGGTAGCCGAACGCGGCGTTGTCGAGGATCCTGCTGTGCTCGGACTCCTCGAAGTCGCGGAAGGTCTCGCAGATGCGCGCGACATGTTCCTCGCCGAGCTCGCGGCTCTTCTTGCCGACGCTCCTCTGCAGGTCGGCGAACCAGCCGGTGGCGTCGATCAACTGCACCCGGCCCCGGCGGCGCGCCGGCTTGCGGTTGGTGAGCACCCAGACATAGGCGGCGATCGCGGTGTCGTAGAAGATGTTGCTGGGCAGGGCGACGATGGCCTCCAGCCAGTCGTTCTCCAGGATCCAGCGGCGGATGTTGCTCTCGCCCTGCCCGGCATCGCCGGTCAGCAGCGACGCGCCGTTGTGGACCTCGGCGATGCGGCTGCCGAGCGGCGTGTCCCGCTTCATCTTCGACAGCGCGTTGACCAGGTACAGCATCTGGCTGTCGCTCGAACGCGGCGCCAGCGAGTACCCGGGATCGCCGGCGTGCACGACGGCAAAGCGCGCATCCCGCATGGCCTTCCTGCCGCCCATGCGGTCGAGCTCCGCCTTCCATCTCCGTCCATGCGGCGGGTTGGACAGCATGAAGTCGAACTGGTGCGCCGCGAACGCGTCCTGCGACACCGCCGACCGCCCGGCCCCGCCTGCGATGGTGCAGGCGGCGTCGCCCCGTCCGGCGAGCAGCATGCCGGCCTTGCAGACGGCGGAGCTGTCGCGGTCGGCCTCCTGGCCGTAGAGCTGGATCGAGACCTCGCCGCGGTTCGGCCGCACCAGCTCGCGCAGGCTCTCGCCGGCCGCGTCCAGCATCTCGCCGATACCGCACGCCCCGTCATAGAGCGAGTAGGCGCCGGGCCGGATATTCGCCGCGACCGGCTCGAAGACGAGCCGCGCCATCAGCCCGATCGCATCGCGCGGGGTCCGGTGCTCGCCGGACCCTTCGCCGCTCTCGGCCCTGCCGCGCCGCACCAGCTCCTCGAACAGCGCGCGCATGGCGGCCTCGTCGAGGCCGGTCTCGGCGATGGTGCCGTCGGCGTTGCGCACCGCGTCCGGGCCGAAATGGATGTCGCCGGCGGTGAATTTGCGGATCAGCCTGGCCAGGGCCGCCGTCTCGCCGAGACGCTCGACCCGTTCGCGGAAGCCGAATCGGTCGAGAATGTCCCGCACGTTGGGCGAGAAGCCGTCGAGATAGGCGGCGAAATCGGCTGCCAGACGTCCGCGTCCCCCGCGTTTCCGGAGACTGCCGAGGGCGAGCCCGGAGAGGTTGTAACAGGGCTGCCCGGAGATCCCGCAGAGGGCGTCGTCCCGTTCCGCCGGGTCGGCGTCGTCGAGCTCCGCGGCGCGCGCCAGGACGGCCTTCCTGGACGGTTCCAGCAGCGCATCGAGGCGGACGACGAAGACCATGGGCAGGACGATATCCCGGCACCGGACGGGGGCGTCGCAATTGCGCAGCGCGTCCCTGGCGATTTTCCAGACCTGGTTGGCGATCCGCTGAACGTTCACGCAAACTCTCCTTCCCCGGCGCCGCGGCGGGCGCCGACCCGAAATGGCCCCCGCATGCTCGCTCGCCGAAATGCCGGGAAGTCCGGGTCTGGCCCCTAGGTGTCCGCTCCCGCCCCCGGGCGCAAGGCCCTGTCGCCGGGCTGCGACGAAGAGCCGCGCCGCGGCGCAGGATTTCGGGGACCCCCCACGGAACCTGTGAGCGGGCAAGAAAAAAACCCGGCATTCCGCAGTTTCGAGGGATCGCGTCCCGGTCCGTGGCGGCCGGCGTGCGGAACCCGGTCGAGGCCGGGCGGCGGTGGCGTTGCGGAGGTGCGGTCGGATATGGAACCTGGCCTATCGGGTCTGGCCTTTGCGCAGCGAGAGCCAGTATGTAGGCGTCGAAACCGTATCTCGGGGAGGGACGAGGAACGGATGGCACGTACGACCAGGGTTTTCATTCCCTACCTCCAAGGGGCAGGCTCGATTCTCGAAATCGTTCCGTCCTCTTCATACCGGCATTTCGTACCGCGGGAATCCTTCAACACCCGCATTCAGGCTGATTTCTATCGGGTAGGCGCTGCGGTACGCCATAGCATGGGCCTCTGGAACGAGGAGAACCCTCAAGCTGGGGAGCAGTCCGAACTCCGCGCTGCCGGCTAACGAACAGTTCGAGGATGTCAGAGGACCGCCCATCGGAGTCCGGGTCGGAAGAACGCCCTTCGGAACCCGGCACTCAAGAAATCGTACCGCCGGTCGACGACGATCCCGAAGCGCAAGAGGTCCATGCCCGCACGGCCGTTCACGTGCGGACCACGGAGTCATAGTCGGGTCCGCTCCCGCCCGCAGATCAGCTTGCAGCTTACAACTGAGGTGGAGCCTGGCGCGGCGAAACGCATCATCGTCATGGCCGAGGAGTACGCCGCGCACAGTCGGGAGATGGAGCGGACAGCGCTCAGTCTGGAGGGGAAGGCGCGACTCAGAGGGCAGTTGCTCGGTGTCCTGGTCGTCTTGGCTGTCCTCGGTGCGTGCCTGATCGCCCTCGATCTCGGTTATGAAGCCTTCGCGACCGCGCTGGGGAGCGGAACCCTGGTCGCCCTGGCAATTGTGTTCGTCTTGGGCAAGGTTCCGGAATGGCTCAAGAAACGGGAACCCAAAGACCCGGAATCGAATTGAAGTAGAGCCATTCCCAGCCTACACGTAGCGTTGAATGGAGACCGCCGGGTCTGCCCGCGGCGGCACAATTGCGCAGCGCATCGCTGGCGAGTTTCCAGACCCGGTTGGCGATCCGCGGAACGTTCAGGCAAGCTCTCGTTCCTCAGCGCCGCGGCGGGCGCCGGCCCGAACCCGCAACCGCACAAACGAACGACCGAGGGAAGACCCCGGACGGCTGCCCGCCCGCGGCCCCGAACGGTCCCCCGCATGCCTGCTCGCTGAAATGCCGGGAAATCCGGGTCTGGCCCCTGGGTGTCCACTCCCGCCCCCGGGCGCAAGGCCATATCGCAAGGCTGCGACGATGGGCCGCGGCGCGCAGGGGATTTCGGGGGACTCGAACGGGAACGAAAAAGCCCCGGAATTCCGGGGCTTCGAGGTGGGTTTTCGAAAATTCTTGGGTCTCTCGGGACCTCGAAACTGGCTCCCCGGGCCGGACTCGAACCAGCGACATGGTGGTTAACAGCCACCCGCTCTACCAACTGAGCTACCGGGGAACGGCATCCGCCTTGCGTCGGGCCGCTATATAACAACCCGGGATGGGGTTGTCAGCCTCGCCGTCACGCCGCCGCGTCGGCGAGGCGGTCGCGGTAGTGGGCGAGGAGCGCGGGCGAGGCGTGGTAGATCGGGGTGTGGCCGCGGATCAGGATCTGGGCGCTGCGCATATAGGCGGCGCTGTCGATCTTCACCGCGTCGCCGTCGCGCGCGCCGCTTATCACCGCCCCCAGCACGCCGGCCGGGTTGCCGATGCCGACCTCGCGCTCGGCGGGCTCGGGGCCGAGCGGCTCCAGCCCCGCCGCCGTTTCGTGCGCCACCGTGCCCGGGATCAGCGCCGCCGCGGCGAGGCACGACCCGCCGGTCACCGCCATCGTCCGGTGGCAGGTCTGCGGCGTGAAGTAGCGCGCGCGGATATGGGCGCCGGCCGCCGCCTCGGCCTCGTCCGGCGCGGCGACCAGGCAGACCTTTGGCACCGTCTCGCTGGACGCGAGCTCTTCCGCGGTCATCCGGCGCCCGTCGCGCTCCAGCCCCATGGCGAGCCCGGCGGCGACCCAGAGCGGCTGCATTCTCGCCCGCAACCCCGCGTCCCGTTCGAGCGCTTCCGGCGCCTCGTCCGCGCGCACCCCGAGATCGGCGGCGCGGGCGATCGCCATCGGCATGGCGAAGTCGAGGCAGGACACCTCGATCCCTTCGAAGACGTCGCGCCTGGCGCCGGTGGGGAACAGCCTGCCGGTCTTCGAGCCGACCGGGTCGACCAGCGACAGCGCCACCCCCGGCCAGCGCCCCATCACGCCCGGCATCTCGGTGTCGGGGGCGAGCGGCGCGCCGGGCGGGGGCATCCCGATCGCGGCGTCGACCGCGACGCCGGTATTGGTGTTGAGGATGCGCAGCCGGTTCTGCCCCGGCGCCGGCGCCGCGAGGCCGGCCTCGAACGCCACCAGGGGCAGCGCGGCCGACATGTTGCCGCAATTGACGCTCCAGTCGATCGCCGCCTTCCGGGCGGCGAGCTGGGCAAGCGTGCTCTCCAGGTCGAACCCCGCGCGCTGCGAGGCATCGAGGATGAACACCTTGTTGCTGGTCGTGATGCCGCGGCCGAGCCCGGTGATCTGCCGGTTGCCCGGCACCTCGCCGGCGAGCGGCACCCCCATCACGTTGCGGATCGCCTCTTCGCGCAGCCCGACCGACCGCGGCAGGTGTCGGGCCAGCAGGACGATTCCGGTCGAGGTGCCGCCGCGCGCATGCCAGACCGGGATCTCCAGCGTCCCGCCGGCGAAGCGCGGCAGAAGCCCGTCGATCGAGGGCTGTCGTGACGGGCTCATCCTGCGGCCTCCGCGCTCGGTCCGGTGGGGCGGCATGTTAGCCGGTCGGCCGCGGCGGCGAAACGCGGCCTGTCGTCCCAAGCCGGTGTCCCGGTCCCGAAGCTCCGTCCGTTGATACGCCGCCCGTACCGCGTCATGCCCGGACCCGTTCCGGCCGTCCATCCGTTTGCCTGGCGACAGGCGGCTCTTGCCGGGAGAGATGCCCGGAACGAGTCCACTGCTGTCCGGTTTGGATGAGCTGGACCGGGCGCAAAGCCTTGTTCCGGGCGGGATATCGGCGCATCCGCCGGATCGGGACACGGATCGCCGCACGCCCGCACCTGCCGTCCCTGCCCCTCCGTTGTCACCCCGGCCTCGTTCCGGGCACCCACGGGCGGGGCGGGCCGCACCCGGCTCCCGTACTCCTCCACCGCGACCACCACCTCGTCATGGCCGGACTTGATCCGGCCACCCATGCGCGGACTTGATCCGCGCAACCACTGGCGCCACCGGTACAACGCCCCGTCGGGAGGAGCGGCGGCGCCAGTGGGTGCCCGGATCAAGTCCGGGCATGACGATGGGGGGAGGCATGGTGATGGGGCGGGAAACGCCGGGCGCGACGCGCGTCGAAGGCTAAACCGGACAGCAGTGGAACGAGTCCGGGCATGACGAGGTATGGGAAGGGCCCGGCCGGAGGACCGCAAATCGACCCGATGCGGGGCGGGCGGCGAGTTCGTTGACATCCTTCGTCCCCGGGCCGAGGATCGCAGCCGATCCTTGGGAGGCGAGACCATGCAGACACCCAATACCGACGCCCATGCCGGCATCGACGCGCTGGCGTCGCGCTATGTCGACGTCGAGTCCCTCGACTGGCAGACGACCCCGTTCGAGGGCGTGTCCGCCAAGATCCTGCTGCAGGACGGGAACGGCGGCGTGCGCACCATGCTGGTGAAGATGGAGCCGGGCGCGACGATCCCGGACCACAAGCATACCGGGCTGGAGCAGAGCTACATCCTCGAAGGTACGCTTGAGGACCATGACGGGGTGTGCGGGCCGGGCCAGTATGTCTGGCGCCCGCCCGGCAACCGCCATGTCGCGACCTCGCCCGGCGGGGCGCTGATGCTGGTGATGTTCGAGACGCCCAACGTCTATTACGACGGACCCGCCAAGGGCGGGACGATGGAGGCATACATGGCCGGCAAGGTGCCGGCCGAGGCCTGAGCGATGGCGGCCTATCTGATCGCCGAGACCCGCGAGGTGCGGGACGCGGATCTGCTGAAGGAATATGTCGGGCTCGCGGTCGCCGACTCCGAGGCCGCCGGCGGCAGGGTGGTCGCGATGGGGCCGGGCGAGAGGCTGGAGGGCGACTGGACCCCCGAGCGCCTGGTCGTGGTCGAGTTCGAGTCGATGGCCGCCCTCAGGGCCTGGTACGAAGCGCCCTCGTACCAGCAATTGATCCCGATGCGGGAGCGGGCCTGCGACTCCCGGCTGGTGATCGTCGGCGAATGAGCCAGCGCTGGTCGGTGGGTGCGGTCCGCATCGACCGGGTCGTGGAGTTCGAGCAGCCGCTGCTGCCGCCGCTCGCACTCCTGCCCGACATCGACGACGAGATTCTCGCGCGCCACCGCGGCTGGCTCGAACCCGATCTGCTGGACCCCGACACCGGCAGGCTGGTGCTCGCCTTCCACAGCTTCGCGATCCGCACGCCCGAAAGCACGATCCTGGTCGACACCTGCAGCGGCAACGACCGCGAGCGGCCGGGCAAGCCGCGCTATCACAGGAAGAGCTGGCCCTATCTGGAAAACCTCGCCGCGGCGGGGATTTCGCCGGAGGCGGTCGACTACGTGCTCTGCACCCATCTCCATGTCGACCATGTCGGCTGGAACACCCGCCTGCTCGACGGGCGCTTCGTGCCGACCTTTCCCAACGCGCGCTATCTGTTCGACCGGCGGGAATGGGCGTTCTGGCAGGCGGAGTACGAGACCGAGCGCTTCACCGACGACCCCTATCACGAGGACAGCATCCTGCCGGTGATCGCCGCCGGCCAGGTCGATCTGGTCTCCGGCGAGCATGAGATCGACCCCTGGGTGCGGCTCGAGCCGTCGCCCGGCCACACGCCGGGCCATGTTTGCGTCCGCATCCGCGACGGCGCCTGGGAGGCGGTGATGACCGGCGACATGATGCATCACCCGCTGCAATGCGCCGAGCCCGCGCTCAACTCCTGCTTCTGCGTCGACCCCGGGCAGTCCTTCCGCACCCGGCTCGCCTTCCTCGAACGCCACGCCGACGGCGGCGCCCTGGTGCTGCCGGCGCATTTCCCGACGCCCACCGGCGGCCGGATCCTCGGCGTCGGCGCCGGCTTCCGGTTTTCCTTCGCGCGGCGCCGCTGAGGTGCCGAGCGACATACATCGCATAGTTCAACCCATTGGAGGTGGAGATGATCTTTTTCGACAGGTCCGGAACCCGGACAAGACGTTGGCTGCGCGGCGGCGCCGCGATGTTGCTGGCGGCTTCGCTCGCCGGCTGCGAAACGGCCGGCGATGTGGGCTCGGCCGTGGTCTCGGGGGTGGAATCCGTTGGCGACTGGATCGCGGACGCCTTTGACGGCGGGGACGAAGGCAAGGACAAGGCCGAGTAGCGTTCCGCCGTTCGATCGTTGCGTGTCGGTTGCTTCCCCCGAAGCCCGGCCTATGCTCTCGGCCGTCGCCATTCTTGGAAGGGTTGGACATGTCCGACGGCGCCGCGCGACGCGACAACCCGTATGACAGCGGGCTGGAGAAGAACGCGGCCAATTTCGCCGCGCTGACGCCGCTCAGCTTCCTCAAGCGCACCGCCGCGGTCTATCCCGACCGTCCTTCGGCGATCCACGGCGGACGCCGCTTCACCTGGCGCGAGACCGAGCGGCGCTGCCGCGCGCTGGCCTCTGCGCTCGCCGGGCTCGGAATCCGCAGGGGCGACACGGTGGCGGTCTTCGCGCCCAACGTGCCGGCCATCCTGGAGGCCCATTTCGGCGTGCCGATGACGGGCGCGGTGCTGAACGCGATCAACATCCGGCTCGACGCCGAGACCGTCGCCTTCATCCTCGCCCACGGCGAGGCGCGCGTGCTGCTGACCGACCGCGAGTTCTCGCCGGTGATCGCGGACGCGCTCGGCCGGCTGGAGCGCCGGCCCCGCGTGATCGACATCGACGATGCGGCGGCCGGCGGCGGCGAGCTCATCGGCGACGTCGAGTACGAGGATTTCGTCGCCTCCGGCGATCCCGAATTCGACTGGAACCCGCCGGCGGACGAGTGGGACGCGATCGCGCTCAACTACACCTCGGGCACGACCGGCAATCCGAAGGGCGTCGTCTACCACCACCGGGGCGCCTATCTCAACGCGCTCGGCAATCTGGTCGCCCAGGCGATCCCGCCGCACCCGGTCTATCTCTGGACCCTGCCGATGTTCCACTGCAACGGCTGGTGCTTTCCGTGGACGATCACCGCGCTTGCCGGCACCCATGTCTGCCTGCGCCGGGTCGAGGCGGAGCCGGTCTACCGGGCGATCGCCGACGACGGGGTGACCCATTTCTGCGGCGCCCCGGTGGTGCTCAACATGCTGGCCAACGCGCCGGCCGGGCACAGGCGGGCGCTGCCGCGCCGGGTCGAGGCGATGACCGCGGGCGCGCCGCCGCCGGCCACCGTCATCGAGGCGATGGAGGCGGCGGGCTTTCGCATCACCCATGTCTACGGCCTGACCGAGACCTACGGTCCCGACGTGGTGTGCGCCTGGAACGGCGACTGGGACGCCCTGCCGGCGGCCGACCGGGCCGGGCTCAAGGCGCGCCAGGGCGTCGCCTACCCGGTGCAGGAGGACATCATGGTCGCCGATGCCGGGACGCTGGAGCCGGTGCCGAAGGACGGCGCGACGATGGGCGAGGTGATGCATCGCGGCAACATCGTCATGAAGGGCTATCTCAAGAACGGCCAGGCGACGGAAGAGGCGTTCGCCGGCGGCTGGTTCCACTCGGGCGATCTCGGGGTGTGGCACGCGGACGGCTATGTCGAGCTCAAGGACCGCTCCAAGGACATCATCATCTCGGGCGGCGAGAACATATCGAGCATCGAGGTCGAGGAGGTGCTCTACCGCCACCCCGCCGTGCTCGAGGCCGCGGTCACCGCCCGGCCCGACGACAAGTGGGGCGAGACGCCGTGTGCCTTCGTCACGCTGAAAGAGGGCGGTCGCGCGACCGAGGCGGAGATCGTCGCGTTCTGCCGCGACAACCTCGCGCATTTCAAGGCGCCGAAGACGGTGGTGTTCTGCGACCTGCCCAAGACGTCTACCGGGAAGGTGCAGAAATTCGTGCTGCGCGAGCGCGCCCGCGCCCTCGACGGCGGCTGAGGGTGCGGCCGTGGCGCAGCCCGAATACCCCCTCCCGCTGCCGCGCTCGCGCGACGAGATCGCGGCGATCTGGCGCGAGCGCCTGCCGATCGCCGTCGAGCGCGCCAGGCTCTCGCGGTTCTTCGCCGGGCGTCTCGACCATGTCGACACCGCCCGGCTCGACGACCCCGAAGAGTGGCGCAAGATCCCGATCCTGACCAAGGACGAGCTGCGCGGACTCCCGGCCGAGACCTTCCACGAGGATTTCTGCATATCCGGCCGCGACGCGGCGGTCGAGTACTGGCGCTCCGGCGGGGTGACCGGAAAGCCGCTGTTCTACCCGCGCTCGGCGGCCGACATGCGCTACGGCATGGAGGGGTTCCGGCGCCTCCAGACCGCCGCCTGCTGCGGGCCCGGCGACCTGGTCCATGTCTGCTTCCCGCTCGGCATCCACCCGGTCGGCCTCGCCTATGCCCGCGCCGCCCAGCAGCTCGGCGCCGGGGTGGTGACCTGCGGGTCGGGCAACAACACCCCGACCGCGCTCCAGATCGAGCTGATCCGCACCCTGCGCCCGACCGTGATCGCCGGCATGGCGAGCTACGCGCTGCAGCTCGCCCAGCACGCCGAACGCCTCGGCATCGACCTCGCGTCCGGCTCGGTGCGCAAGATCCTGACCGCCGCCGAGCCGGTCTCGCCCGGCAAGCGCGAACGGCTGGAACGGCTCTGGGGCGCCGAGCTCTACGACCAGTTCGGCGTCACCGAGGGCTCGGCGATGGCGAGCGAGAGCGAGCGCCACGACGGCATGCATATCTGGACCGACCAGTATTTCGTCGAGGTGGTCGACGCCGATACCGGACAACCGGTGCCGGACGGCGAGATGGGGCTGCTGGTGGTCACGCCGCTGTGGAACAACACGATGACGCCGTTCCTGCGCTGGGAGACCGGCGACTATGTCCGCCTGGTCGACCGCGGCGCGACCGACGGGCCGTTCGGCGTCTTCCCGATGATCCGCCACGCTGCGCGGACGGCGGGGTTCTTCAAGGTGCGCGGCATCAACATCAACCAGGCCGATATCGAGGATTTTCTCTACCGCAAGCCGGCGATCGCCGATTTCAAGATCGAGGCGGTCGAGACCGGGACCCTCGATGCGCTAAGAATCTCGGTCGAGCTGGCCGCCGGCACGGACGCGGCGGCCGCCGGCGCCGAGCTCGTCCGGTCGGTGCGGCAGGTCTTCGAGCTCACCCCTGAGGTCCAGGTCATTCCGCCCGGCACGCTGGAGCGCGAATTCGCCGGCGCGGTCAAGCAGAACCGCTTCGTCGACCGGCGCGGCACGCCGGCGTGAGCGTCGCTCGATACGCGCCGGATCGAGTACCGGGCGTATCGAGGGACGCTCAGACCAGCTCGCGGCGGTAATACTTCGCGAACCTCATCAGCGGCTCGTCGCTCATGCGGAAGAGCACCGCGTCCTCGTCCACGCTGTGCGAGACGCCGCGCCACATCGGACCGGCGAAGGTGTCGCCGCGCTCCCAGCAGATCGCCTCGCCGTCGATCGTCGTGGTGCCGCGCCCCTGCATGACGCAGAAGATCGCGTTGGTCGTCGCGCGCGCCGGCCGCGTCGTCTCGCCCGATTCGAGACGCAGCACGTCGAGCGCCATGCTCGGCATGTCGGGCGCGGCGAGGCGGATGCGCGTCCCCTCGACCCCCTCGGGGTCGGGCTCGGCGGCGTCCAGCGCCCGTTGCAGCCCGTCCCAGGAGAAGCGGAGCGGCGAGTCCTCGGTGACCAGCTCGACCTCCTCGAACCCGTCCGGGTGGTCCTCGACGAACATCGGCTCCAGCAGCTGCACCAGCGGCACGTCGAGCCCGTCGAACCAGTAGGCCGGGGCGTCCCCGTCATGGCCGTGGCCGTGCCACTGCCAGCCCGGGGTGAGCACGATGTCGCCGGTCTCCATCGGCGTCTTGATCCCGTCCACCGTCGAGTAGGCGCCTTCGGCGTCGATGATGACGCGGAGCGCGTGCGGCGCATGGCGGTGCGAGCGCGCCTTCTCGCCCGGCAAGATCATCTGGTAGGCCGAGACCAGGGTGCGGGTCGTCGCGATCCCGTCCGGGTCGGCCGGGTTGCGCATCACCAGGTTGCGCCGCTCGGCGAGCTCGGTGTTGATCAGCCGCCCGGCGGCATCGAGCGCCGGCTTGGCGACCGCGTAGCGCCAATGCGCCGGGCGGAAGGCGGTATCCGGCTCGGGCCGCAGGATCGGCTCGTCGCGGTCGATCCACCCCGGGGTCATCTCCACCCCGCCGAGCGCGGCGTAAAGCTCCTCCAGCGATCCCACCTCGGCGATGCTCGGTTCGGCGGTCATGGCGCGGGCTCCGTCGGTCGATGTTCGGGATTTGGACTATAGGGCGACGGCGCCCGGAAGGCGAACCGCGAACGGCCTGCCCGGAGCGGCAGAATTAGTCACCCATTCTACTGTAGGAGGTTGGTCTGCCGACAAATCCCGAAGCGGTCTGTTTGCCAAGGGCATTTTCAAGGTACGGAAGCGGCCCTGTCCTGCCATCTGCTCAAACTGAGGAATGCTCGCAGGTGGACCTCTGCGTCTTCCCAATCTCTTGCGTGCTCTTCCGGCAGGACTATTTCCGCATGGTAAATGTTGTCCTCTTGAGGGGTATACACAACTGTACGGCGACCCGAGCAAGCATCGCGTTTCGTGATAATCAACCATCCTTGGATGCAATCTGACCCATCGATTCGGGCCGCTCTACTGTCTCCTTCGGCAGTGGCGAATTCCAAGCTTACGCCGTCGTACCTGTTGGTGGAGATTCGAGCGTCGGGCCCTCGCGAGCCGCCGAACACGTCCTTTGTCCTTCTGCTGACTATTCGTTCTTCCAAGGGGCAATCCAATGCCCGCTTCTGCCGCTCCCGATAGACGTCCCTCCAGAGACCTTCGTCCTCGCCGATATCCTCCACGGTGCCTAACCTGCGGCAAGATCGCGCAGAGCCTTCTCGATGAACACGTCCGGGAGGCCGTCCATTTGATAGAACTTTGCTCGGCGGCTGTTTCCGCCAATCGTGGCGAAGCAATAGACGGTATCGTCGGGAGCGCACTCCACGGCCACGGATGCACCCCACTTCATAGGCGCATCGATGGCGACCCCGCGTCTTTCCGTAGGCGACACCCGGTACCGCGCTGGCAGAATCGCGTAGAGCCTTGGCAGCAAGGTACGAGCATTGGCCACGGCCTCTGCATCCGGTTCCGGCAGGTCGTCCGCCTTCGCTTCCTCGTTCAGCGAATCCAGGTCCGAGAGAGCTTCCCGAAGGTCTCGGTCATCATGGGGCAACAGTTCGGCCGTGCCGGCGCCGCAGCCCTGCACCGCGTGCCGTGACATGCTCGCGGAAGGGGATAAGCCGGTACCTGCTAGGTACCCCTGCTCAAAGGCATCGAACGCTCCTTCGACAGGCCGAAGCCATCCAGCTGGATGAGGCCCGGAGCGTCCCGTGCGCATGACCAAGGACGCATCTTCCTTTCCAAGGGCTGCCAAGCGAAGAAGCCGCTCCAGCGTTTCGCGCTCAGCGGAAGCCTCATCGAAAGGAACGTACATGCCGCGTCCGTGCAGCTCGCCCAACTCATCCACCAGAGAGTGCCGTGTGGGTTCGCCACTAAACCCGCGCGTGGATGCCGTATTCTGGGTCCGCGACGCTGCCGTTGCCGGACTCCTCCCGAAAACCTGGTGATATGCCCGTTGCGCCACGTTCGCTGTGTCACTCATTTCCATTCACCCTGGAAACTGCGAGTCAGGCTGTCGAACGCCGACCGGATGTAGTCCCTCGCGTCCGCTGCTTCGCTCAGCTTGGACGACAGTTCGTCGGTTGGGGCGACGTTTTGATGTCCGTTGATCGAGAAAAACAGGTTTGCTCCACCGGAGCTGACATGCGGCTCAATCCTCAACGTGTATTGCACTGCCCCACGGAGGACGACCACGTGGCATTGGGTTTCGTCGAAGGATGAGCCGATCGCCTGCTGTACTTGGTCAGCGTCGTACATGCCCTTGCAGAACTCTGTCCCGGAAAGGCCGCCGATCCCTTGAGACAGCACGGCACTGAAGTTGAACCCCAGCCCCGTGACGCCATGCCCTTGGCTCAGAGCTTCCAATTCGGCAGCGACCCGCGCCGCCGCTGCCTCCAATTCATCAGAGAGGACGGCATCGGCGTTGTGGTCGAGCGAGATTCGGTCGTTTAGGACGGAGAACCGGTAGGTGTTCGATCCGTAGGCGTAGATTGCGAAATCGCCCACCGCCGTATAGTCCTTCGCCATCCGCTCGGGAAATAGCTCGTGCTCATCGAACAGCTGACGCCTAAAGCTGCCACCGACGAAAACAACGCTGGACGCGCCCACTCGAAGCTCCTCTCTTGACCCTCCTGGTCTCGACCCACGCAGTACCCGGCAGTTCCCGTGTGGGCTTCGTTCCTTTCCGCTAGTCTAGGCAAGCCCAAACGACGGAGTCCACCACGCGCCCTCGCCAATTGCGTCTTGCGCTACGGTCCCAACAGGGCCTGGGGTGTCCTGTGGAAGCGGAGGGGCGTGGTCGTACCGCGCTCTTCCCTAAAGATTGGCACTGGCCCGGAATTCTCAAGAACAGGGGTACGTTGGGCCTCTCAGGTGATGAACGACTCCTGCGCCCGGGCTGAAGCGAACCGGTTGGTCCGTCAGACCGCATGAGTGGCCGCGGCGAACGCGACACAGAAGTCGCTGCTACCTCCTTGCAAGACGACCGTCAGTGCGGGTGTCGGGCGTCGAGAGGGGGACGGCCAGGTAGATGCTTGCTGTTCTTGGGCGCGCGCTTGGAGTCGGGTCTTGCAATTCCTTGCCTCCCGACCTCGTCGAGAAGCTCGGGTCGGCACCGCTCGGACATCGTTCGCATGGCGTCATCCTTCCCAGCGATCTGCCCACGTAGTACCGACATGAGCGCTTCTTGAGTTGACGAAAATCTTCTAACCCCTTGAAAAAACTGGAGGCCCGGAGCGGATTCGAACCGCTGTGAACGGATTTGCAGTCCGCTGGATAGCCACTCTCCCACCGGGCCGGGAGGTCGGGGGGAGGTTTTACGCGATTCCGCGGGGCAGGGGAACGGGTGGCGTTGTGTCGGCGCCGGGGATTTCGTATAGCTCGGGCAGAGCACAGGCCCGCGCGGTCGCGGGCCGGGAGGAGGCGCGATGGCCGGGTCCGCCGAGCCGCGTCTGTCCATGGTGGACAGCCAGATTCGCACCAACAGGGTGGTCGACGAGGCCCTGATCGGCGCGATGCTGGAGCTGCCGCGCGAGGACTTCGTCCCCGACCGGCTGGCCGCGGTCGCCTATGTCGACAAGGACCTGCCGCTCGACGGCGGGCGCTTCCTGATGGAGCCGATGGTGTTTGCCCGGCTGGTGCAGATGCTCGCCGTGTCGCCCGGCGACATCGTGCTCGATATCGGCTGCGGCACCGGCTATTCCAGCGCCGTGCTGGCCCGGCTCTGCTCCACCGTGGTGGCGCTCGAATGCGATGCGGGGATGGCCGAGACCGCGCGGCGCAACCTCGCGCGCGCCGACATCGACAACGTGATAGTCGTCGACGGGGAGCTGGCGGCGGGCTATCCTGACCAGGCGCCCTATAACGCGATTCTTCTGGGTGGAGCGGTGCCGGAGATTGGAACGGCGCTTACCGATCAACTGGCGGAGAACGGCCGGCTGGCGGCGGTGGTGACGCGGGGCGCCCCGCCGGGGCGCGCGACATGCGCGGTGCGCGGCGGCGGCGGGGTGTCCCGGCGCGTCGCGTTCGATGCCGCCACCCTGCCGCTTCCGGGGTTCGAGAGAGCGGAGCGGTTCGTATTATGAACGCGACACTGTCCAGGGCGGCGCCGATACCGGTTCTTGCCGCAACGCTCGTCGCCGCGCTGGCCGCGCCGGCGGATGCGCTGACCATCCGCGAGGCGCTGGTCCAGGCCTATCAGAACAGCCCCCGGCTCGCCGCGGAGCGCGCCCGGCTGCGGGGCACCGACGAGCAGGTCAGCCAGGCGCTCTCGAGCTGGCGGCCCAGGGTGGTCGTCGAGGGCACGGCGGCGATGCAGGAACGCCGCTTCATCCCCACGGTGGGTCCGAACGCCGGCGAGAGGGAGGGGGACAGCTCGCACCCCTACCAGATCGGCGTCACGGTTACCCAGAACGTCTATCGCGGCGGCCGCAACGAAGCGCAGACCCGGCGGGCCGAGGAGAACATCCTGGCCGGCCGTGCGCGGCTCTCCTCGGTCGAGCAGGAGGTGCTGCTGTCGGCGCTCACCGCCTACGTCAACGTGGTGCGCGACCGGGCGGTGGTCGAGCTCAACGTCAACAACGAGCGGGTGCTCAAACGCCAGCTCGAAGCCACCAGCGACCGTTTCCGCGTCGGCGAGGTCACGCGCACCGACGTGGCGCTGGCCCGGTCGCGGCTGTCGCGGGCGACCGCCGAGCTGATCCGGGCGCGCGGAAATCTCGCCGACTCGCGGGCCATCTTCGCCGACATCGTGGGCGTCGCGGCGGACGGTCTCAGCGAGGTGGAGCCGCTCGGCAACCTGCCGGAGACCGAGAAGGACGCGGTCGCCAGGGCCCGGTCGGACAGCTTCGCGGTGGCCGCCGCGCGCCATGCCGAACGCGCCGCGCGCCACGCGGTCGACGCCGTCCAGGGCGAGCTGCTTCCCACCGTGAGCCTGTCGGGGCGCCTGAGCCGCGCGCTCGATGCGAGCGATTCGGACGTCGAGACCGACGTCTTCGCGGTCACGGGGCGGGTGAGCGTGCCGCTCTACCAGTCGGGCGCGGTGTCGTCGCGAATCCGCGAGGCCAAGCACGGCGTCGTCCGGCTGCGCAACGAATCGGTGCGCGCGGTCCGCGCCGCGGCCACCGCCGCGACCCAGAGATGGGAGGACTACACGACCGCCGAGGCCGGCATTTCCGCGTTCTCGGAAGCCGAGCGCGCGGCCGGGATCGCGCTCGAGGGCGTCGAGCAGGAGGCCCTGGTCGGGTCGCGCACCGTGCTGCACGTGCTCGATGCCGAGCAGGAATTGCTCGATGCGCGGGTGAGCCTGGTGCGGGCGCGCCGCGACCTGGTCGTGGCCAGCTATGCCCTGCGCTCGGCGGTGGGACAGCTCACCGCGGACAGCCTCGGACTTGAGGTGGATCTGTACGACCCGAAGGCGAATTACCGCAAGACCCGCGAGCGCTGGTACGGCCTCGATATCGCGAAATGACGGGGCGGCCGGCGGATGCAGGAAGGCCGACGATGACGGAGCCCGGTGCGCGCCCCGAGCATTCGAAAGAAGAGATCCTGGCCTCGATACGCGAGGTCGTCTCGGAACGCGCGCGGACGGCGCCGGACGGCGAAGCGGACGACTCGACGATCCTCGACCTGACCCAGGAGATCCGCGACGACGGGTCGGTGGTCGATATCGGAACCGGCGCGGCGGTGGCCGGCACCGCCGGGGACGAGCCGACGGCCGAGGCGCCGGGGGAGGGACTCGTCGCGCGGGAGACGGAGAGCGCCGCATCGGCTGGCTTCGCGGCCGTCGCCGAAACCGCCGCCGGGCTCGATCCGCTGCACGATCCCGACGGCAAGACCGTCGAGCAGATGGCGCGGGAGGTGATGCGGCCGCTGATCAAGGAGTGGCTCGACGCCAACCTCCCGGAGATCGTCGAACGCCTGGTCCAGCGCGAGATCGAGCGCCTGTCGCGCCGGGGAGAGTCCGCCGCCGAGGGTTGAGCGGCATCCGAATTTCCTGAACCGTATCAAGACGAAAATGGACAAGACCTATCGGCCCGCCGAAGTCGAAGACCGCATCTACGCGCGCTGGGAGGAGGCGGGCGCGTTCGCCTGCGGCCGCGCCGGCGGTGCGGACGCCGAACCCGCGCCCTATTCGATCGTCATCCCGCCGCCCAACGTCACCGGCAGCCTGCATATGGGCCACGCGCTCAACAACACGCTGCAGGACATCCTGATCCGCTTCGCGCGCCTGGCCGGCCGCGACGCGCTGTGGCAGCCGGGCACCGACCACGCCGGCATCGCCACCCAGATGGTGGTGGAGCGCCAGCTCGCGGCGGAGGGCAAGACGCGCCACGATCTCGGCCGCGAGGCTTTCATCCGGCGGGTCTGGGCGTGGAAGGCGGAATCGGGCGGCACCATCAGCGGCCAGCTCCGCCGGCTCGGCGCGTCCTGCGACTGGAGCCGCGAACGCTTCACCATGGACGACGGTCTGTCGCAGGCGGTCCGCCGGGTGTTCGTCGAGCTCTACAAGGACGGGCTGATCTATCGCGACAAGCGGCTGGTCAACTGGGATCCCGAGCTGCACACCGCGATCTCCGACCTCGAGGTCGAGCAGCGCGATGTCAGCGGAAAGCTGTGGTACATCGCCTACCCGATCGAGGACGGCGGCGGGCGCAGGATCGTCGTCGCCACGACCCGGCCGGAGACCATGCTGGGCGACACCGCGGTGGCGGTCCATCCCGACGACGGGCGCTACCGCGACCTGGTCGGGAAATGCGCCGTCCTGCCCATCGTCGGGCGCCGTCTGCCGATCGTCGCCGACGCGTATTCCGACCCGGAGAAGGGCTCGGGCGCGGTCAAGATCACGCCGGGCCACGACTTCAACGATTTCGAGGTGGGGCGGCGCCACGGCCTCGACATGGTGTCGATCTTCGATGCCGACGCCATTCTCAACGACAACGTGCCGGAACATCTGCGCGGCCTGACCCGCGAGGCGGCGAGGACGCGGGTCCTCGAGGAGCTGGAGGCGGCGGGGCTCGTCGAATCGGTCGAGGACAACCCGATGACGATCCCGCATGGCGACCGGTCCGGGGTGGTCATCGAGCCGATGTTGACCGACCAGTGGTTCGTCGACGCCGAGGCCCTCGCCGGGCCCGCCATCGAGGCGGTCGAGAGCGGCCGCATCCGTTTCGTGCCCAAGCACTGGGAGCACACCTATTTCGAGTGGATGAAGAAGATCCAGCCCTGGTGCATCTCGCGCCAGATCTGGTGGGGGCACCGCATCCCGGCCTGGTTCGGCCCCGACGGGACGTACTTCGTCGAGATGACGGAAGACGAGGCGCGCGCCGCCGCCCGCGCGCATTACGGCGGGGACGTCGCGCTGGTCCAGGACTCGGACGTGCTCGACACCTGGTTCTCCTCGGCGCTGTGGCCGTTCTCGACGCTGGGCTGGCCGGAGGAGACCGACGAGCTTGCGCGCTACTACCCGACCAGCGTGCTGGTGACCGGCTTCGACATCATCTTCTTCTGGGTCGCGCGGATGGCGATGATGGGGCTCCGCTTCCAGCGCGAGATCCCCTTCGAGACCGTCTACATCCACGCTCTGGTGCGCGACGAGCGCGGCCAGAAGATGTCGAAGAGCAAGGGCAACGTGCTCGATCCGCTGGAGCTGATCGAGACCTATGGCGCGGACGCGCTGCGCTTCACCCTGACCGCGCTCGCCGCCCAGGGGCGCGACATCAAGCTCTCGCCGGGGCGGATCGCCGGCTACCGCAACTTCGTCACCAAGATCTGGAACGCCGCCCGCTATGCGCAGATGAACCTCTGCCAGGCGGACCCGGAATTCGATCCCGCGGCGGCGGCGCTGACCGTCAACCGCTGGATCGTCGGCGAGACCGCTTCGGCCGCGGCGGAAGCGGCGGAGGCGATCTCGGCCTACCGCTTCAACGATGCCGCGCAGGCGCTCTACCGCTTCACCTGGAACACGTTCTGCGACTGGTACATCGAGTTCACCAAGCCGATCCTCGACGCCGGTACCGAAGCCGAGCGGTCCGAGACCCGCGCCGCCACGGCGTGGACGCTGGATGCGCTGCTGCACATGCTGCACCCGATCATGCCCTTCGTGACCGAAGAGCTGTGGGACGCGACGGCGCCCGAGGGCGCGCCGCGCGGGAGCCTGCTGATCGACGGGCGCTGGCCGGAGCTTCCCGCCTCGCTGGTACGGCCGGACGCCAAGGCGGAGATGGACTGGGTGGTCCGCGCGGTGTCCACCGTCCGGGCGGTGCGCGCCGAGATCAACGTGCCGCCCGGCGCCAGGCTCGGCCTGGTCGTGCGCGGCGCCGGGGCGGATACCAGGGCGCGGATCGGGCGTCACGACGGATTGTTGCGGCGTCTCGCGAGGCTGGAGGGCATCGTCCTCGACGACGACGCGCCGCTGCCGGACGGCGCCGTCCAGGCGGTGGTCGACGAGGCGGTGTTCGCGCTCCCGGTCGGCGCGGTGATCGACATCGCCGCCGAGAAGTCGCGGCTGGAGAAGGAGCTCGGCAAGCTAGCCGGCGAGATCGGCAAGATCGACGCCAAGCTCGCCAACGACAAATTCGTCTCCCGCGCGCCCGAAGAGGTGGTCGAGGAGCAGCGCGAGCGCCTCGCCGAGCTGCACCGCTCCCGCGACCGTCTGACCGAAGCCATAGACCGCCTGGCCGCGGCGTAGAGCCCGGCTTGGTCGGCACCGCCGACACGGCCGGCGGGCGTCCTTCGATACGCGGCTTCGCCGCTACTCAGGATGAGGAGTGGGTTGTGCGCGCCCACCCACCTCATCCTGAGTAGCCCGCCGCAGGCGGGCGTATCGAAGGACCGGTCGCGGTTTCGCCGCGACCCGGCCCCGGCTATGGTGCGGCGGATTTCCGCACCGGACGGGGGGCGACATGCCGGATTCGACGACACGGGCGCGCGGCCGCAGGACGCGCAGGGGTTTCGACAAGGCGAAGCTGCCCAGCCGCCATGTGACCGAGGGGCCCGAACGGGCGCCGCACCGCGCGTTCCTGTACGCGATGGGGCTGACCGACGAGGAGGTGCACCAGCCGCTGGTCGGCGTCGCCACCTGCTGGAACGAGGCCGCGCCCTGCAACATCTCGCTGTCGCGCCAGGCGCAGGCGGCCAAGCGTGGGGTCTCCGACGCCGGCGGCACGCCGCGCGAATTCGCCACCATCACCGTCACCGACGGGATCGCGATGGGCCATGACGGCATGAAGTCCTCGCTGGTCAGCCGCGAGGTCATCGCCGATTCGGTCGAGCTCACCATGCGCGGGCACTGCTACGACGCGCTGGTCGGGCTCGCCGGCTGCGACAAGTCGCTGCCGGGCATGATGATGGCCATGGTCAGGCTCAACGTGCCGTCGGTGTTCGTCTATGGCGGCACCATCCTGCCGGGCCGGTTCCGGGGCCGCGACGTGACCATCGTCGACGTGTTCGAGGGGGTGGGGCAGCACGCCGCCGGCAAGATGTCGAGGGCGGCGCTCGACGAGCTGGAAGCGGCCGCGTGTCCCTGCGCCGGGTCCTGCGGCGGCCAGTTCACCGCCAACACGATGGCCTGCGTCTCGGAGGCGATCGGCCTCGCCTTGCCGGCCTCGGCGGGGGCGCCGGCGGTCTACGAATCCCGCGATTCGATGGTCGAGGCCTCGGGCCGCGCGGTGATGGGCGCGCTGAAGAAGGGGATACGTCCGCGCGACGTGGTGACCCGCGAGGCGCTCGACAACGCGGCGACGGTGGTGGCGGCGACCGGCGGCTCGACCAATGCCGGGCTGCATCTGCCGGCGATCGCCAACGAGGCGGGGATCCGCTACACGCTCGACGACGTGGCGAAGATCTTCAAGCGCACGCCCTATATCGCCGACTTGATGCCGGGCGGGAAGCACACCGCCCGCGCCATGTACGAGGCCGGCGGCGTCGGCGTGGTGATCAAGGAGCTGCTCGATGCCGGGCTGCTCGACGGCGACTGCCCGACGGTGACCGGCAGGACGCTTGCCCAGAACTACGCCAAGGTGCGCTTCCCCAGGGACCAGGACGTGTTCTACCGGGTGTCCGAGCCGCTCTCGCCGACCGGCGGCGTCGTCGGGCTCAAGGGCAACCTCGCGCCCGAGGGGGCGATCGTGAAGGTCGCCGGGCTCGCCCGGCTGCAATTCGAGGGCCCGGCGCGGGTGTTCGACTGCGAGGAGGATGCCTTCGATGCGGTGGTCAACCGCCGCATCGCCGAGGGCGAGGTGATCGTCATCCGCTACGAGGGGCCGCGCGGCGGTCCCGGCATGCGCGAGATGCTGTCGACCACCGCCGCGCTCTACGGGCTTGGCCTCGGCGAGAGCGTGGCGCTGATCACCGACGGGCGGTTTTCCGGCGGCACGCGGGGCTTCTGCATCGGCCATGTCGGGCCGGAGGCCGCATTGGGCGGGCCGATCGGGCTGATCGAGAACGGCGACAGGATCTCGATCGACGCGGTGAAGGGCAGGCTCGACGTGGCGTTGACGAAGAAGGAGCTCGCCGCGCGCAAGAAGAAGTGGAAGCCGCGCGGGACCGACCACAACTCGGGCGCGCTGTGGCGCTACGCCCAGACCGTGGGGCCGGCGGTGAACGGCGCGGTGGTGCATCCGGGCGCCGCGGCCGAGACCCACGTCTACGCCGATATCTGAGGGGTCAGGGGCGGCGGCGCCTTCCGGCCAGCCGGAGCAGCGCCGCCCGCAGCCCCCAGAGCAGCGCGCCGAACGCCCCGCACAGCAGCACCGGCCCGGCCAGCGCCGGCAGCGCCGTCGTCTCGCCGCGCAGATACTGGATCGCCGCCCAGGCGCAGCCGAAGGCGAGCCCGACCGCGATATAGCGCATCCCGGTTCAACGCCGCCGGTGAAGGCGGCAGAAGGCGGACCGCCGCGCCTGCGCCGGTTGGATGTCGTTCATCGGGCGGACTATACGGCGGCCGGATGAGGTCCGGTACCCCATCGATCCGAAGACCGCGATCCGACCTGCGGGATCGCAAGTACCGCGCTTCGTGATACTATCTATGATTGAATATGTCGGCCTGTGGTGCAAGCAGGCCCCGGGGAGGTGCCGATGGCGCGCGGCAAACTCTGCAAGACGGCGATAATCCTGTCCCTGGCGTTGGTCGGCGGGACGGCGCGCAGTGCCTTGGCGGCACCGGATTGCGTCCACTGGCTCGCCGAAGGCTTTTGGAGAATGGCGGTCGCGGCGGACATAGGCCGCTGCCTCGCCGCCGGAGCAAGGCTCGACGCGCGAAACCGGAATGGGGAAGGTCCGCTGCACCTCGCCGCCGAATTCGGCGATGCGGCGACTGTCGGTGCGCTGATCGCCGCCGGGGCGGCGGTCGGCGTGCGCGGCGAGAGGGGTATGACGCCGCTGCACATCGCGGTGGTTGACCGGCAATTCGTGCAGATATTGCTTGAACGGTGGTCATCTGGGGCCCGTCCCGCCGCTCCGCAAAGGCGGAGCGTGAGCGCCACATGGCAAGCCGCGATCGAGGATCGCGTGGCCAAGGTCAAGGCCCTGATCGCCGCCGGGGCGGACGTAGAAGCGCGGAGCGGGGAGAGGGGAAAGACGCCGTTGCACCTGGCAGCCGGCTCGAGCGACGCGAAGACGATCAATGCCTTGATCAAGGGCGGCGCAAGACTGGAGATACGCGACAAGCATGGTTTGACCCCTCTGCACGATGCGTCGCTCTGGAACCCGGAAGCGGTTCACGCCCTGCTCGACGCGGGCGCCGATGGCGCGGCGACAACGCCAGATGGATTAACGCCGTTCCACCTGGCCGATAGGGAAATGCCCGGTACCGATGCTTGGCGTCGGCTGCGCGCGGCCCGATCCCGTTGATCGACAGCCGCACCGCTCGGCCACGCGGGTTCATGCGCTGGCACGGCTGGATCGCCGTGCGAGCGGGCGAGATGACCTCACAATAGGTTTACCTGACCGAAACACTTCTTCGCGCCCGGCGCTATGGTCATCCTCACGACGCCGTGTATCCTTGTCTCCGTCGGGAGGGGGTTTCGCGCCATGGACGTGCGCCAGCTGCGCTATTTCGTGGAAGTCGTCCAGGCAAAGAGCTTCACCAAGGCGGCAGAACGGGTCCGCGTGGCGCAGCCCGCGCTCGGGTTTCAGGTCCGCAAGCTGGAGGACGAGCTGGGCTCGGCGCTGCTGGTGCGCCATTCGCGCGGCGTGAAGACCACCGAGGCGGGCGATGCGCTGCTCAAGCACGCCTATGCGATCCTGCGCCAGATAGAGCTCGCCAGGCAGGAGGTGATCGACCTCGCCGGCCCGCCGCGCGGCCCGCTCGCGCTGGGCGTGACGCCGACGGCGAGCGCGCTGCTGGCGACCCGCATCGTGCAGCAATGCGGCGAGACCTTTCCCGGCATCGCGCTCAACCTGGTCGAAGGGCTGAGCGAAGAGGTCATGAAATGGCTCGACGAGGGCCGCATCGATCTCGGCTTCTCCTACAACCCGACCGCGATCAAGGGAATCGACAGCAAGCCTCTGCTGATCGAGGACCTGTTCTACATCGCGTCCGACGACGACGGTTTCGACGGGACCGAAAAAATTGCCTTGGCCAAGCTGCGCAACCGCCCGCTGATCCTGCCGAGCCGGCCGCACGGCACCCGCATGCTGGTGGAACGGGCGGCGGAAGAGCGCGGCATCGCCATCGAGATCTCCTGCGAGGTCGATTCGGTGGCCACCGTGCGCGAGCTCGTCGAGGCCGGAATCGGAGCGACGATCCTGCCGCTCGGCGCGGTGCAGGACGCGGTGCGCAACGGACGGCTGCATGCGGCGAGGATCTCCCGCCCCCGGATCTCGCGCACCCTCCACCTCGCCTGGTCCAGCCGCTCGGCCCAGACCAATGCGGCGCTGGTGGTTTGCGATATAATCGACCGCCTCGCCGAAGAGCGAATCCAGTCAGGCAGCGGTTTCTGGCGGGCGCCCTAGCCGCGCCTCCAACCCTCCGAAACGCATTTGCCCGAACCAGCAGGGAGCGCGCCCCGATGAGTGCCAGCAACGTGATCGACCGGCTCGACGAGGTGGTCGACGAATTCGCCCGGCGGGTCCGCATCTACAACGAAGACGCGACGATGGAGCGCGCCCGCATCTTCGTGAAGCAGCACCGGCAGAACACGCGGTTCCGCAATTCGGTCCTGAAGCTGCGGGTGGCCACCAACTGCCCGGAATGGGACATCAAGCTCGACATCATCCACGCCTGCTCGCAGGAAATCATCGCCGACCACGAATACGGCGGCGGTCAGCCGCACTGGGAGATCGTCGAGGACCTCGGGGTGTGCCTCGGTCTCGACCGGGAGGAGATCCGCGCCGCCTCTCTGCTCGACTCCACCCGGCTGAGCTGGCTCGCCTGGGAGGCGCTGATGACCAACCGGCACTGGCTGGAGGGGCTGATCGCAAACACCTGCGCCGAGCGCTCGGCCCTGCCGGGCTACGGCGCGGGCGAGCTGCGCGAGCTCGGCTGGCTCGGGCTGGAACGCAAGCGCTGGCGCGAGACGCTCGGCATCGACGACGACAAGCTCAGCTTCTTCAAGATCCACGGCGAGGCCGATGTCGAACACTCCGACATCGGCTGGAACGCGGTCGCCCGGTTCGCCGCCGAGCTCGGCATGGAGGACGCGGTGGTGGAGGCCTGCCGGGTCAACCTGATGGTGTGGGAGAATTACTGGAACGGCATCTGCGCCGCCGCCGACGGGGCCGGGGCGGGCTGAGCCGGAAGATCGCATGGCCCCGCTCACCCTCACCTTCGCCGCCAGCGAGTACGACCACTTCCACGATCTCGTCTCCGGCGAGGTGAGGGCGGAAGGAATCGCGCTCAACTACCTCAAGCTCGCCATCGAGGAGATTTTTTTTCGCTTCACCAGGTTCCGCGAGTGGGACGTCTCCGAGATGTCGATGGGCAAGTACGTCTCGCTCAAGTCGCAGGGCGATACCTCGCTCACCGCGATCCCGGTGTTCCCCTCGCGCGTGTTCCGCCAGTCCTCGCTCTATGTGCGCGCCGGCAGCCCGCTCAGCGGCGCCGAGGAGCTCGCCGGCAAGCGGGTCGGCATACCGGAATGGGCGCAGACCGCCTCGATCTACACGCGCGGCTGGATCGCCCACCAGGTGGGCGTGCCGCTGACCGCCATCGAATGGGTGCAGGCCGGGGTCAACCAGCCGGGTCGGGCGGAGAAGGTTGCGCTCCGCCTGCCCGACGGCATTCTCTACCGCCCGGAGCCCGAGCGCAGCCTCAACGACATGCTGCTGGCGGGCGACATCGACGCGGCGATGAGCGCCCACCCGCCGGAAGCCGCCGAGGATGGCAGCGGCCGCGTCGTCCGGCTCTACCCCGACTACCGCGCGATCGAGGAGGCGTATTACCGGGAGACCGGGATCTTCCCGATCATGCACGTGATCGCGCTCCGGGGAGATGTCTTCGAGGCCAACCGCTGGATCGCGATGAACCTGCTGACGGCGTTCGAGCAGGCCAAGCGGAACGCGATGCGCCGGGCCCAGGAAATCACCGCCACGCGGTTTCCCTTCGCCTGGTGCTTCGACGCGGCGGCGGAGGCGCGCGCGCTGTTCGGCGAGGATTTCTTTCCCTACGGCATCGAGCCCAACCGGACGACGCTGGAAGCGTTCCTGCAATACGGATTCGAGCAGGGCGTCTGCCACAAGCCGATCGCGCCGGAGGATCTGTTCCCGCCCGAGGTCCGGGCGGTGTTCAAGGTCTGAGCATTGCGGGGCCATGGCCGGGGCGCTACTTTCCGGCGACGGCAAGGGCAGGGAGGCATCCATGGTCGCCAAGGTTCCGCTTACCATCGCGTGCGGCGATTACGACCGGGTCGCGGCGATCAAGGACGGACGGGTCGAGGTCGAGGGCTGCGAGGTCACCTTCATCCCGATGGAGCCGGAAGAGGTTTTCTTCCGCGCCTTCCGCTTCCAGGAATTCGACTGCTGCGAGCTGTCGTTCTCCAGCTTCATGATCGTCACGGCGCGCAACGAGAGCCCGTTCGTCGGCATTCCCGCCTTCGTCTCCCGCGTGTTCCGCCATTCCGGGATCTATATCCGTACGGACAAGGGCATCGAGAAGCCGGAAGACCTGCGCGGCAAGACGGTCGGCCTGCCGGAATACCAGATGACCGCGCCGGTCTGGATGCGCGGCATGCTGGAGGACGAGTACGGCGTGAAGCCGAACGAGATCCACTGGCGCTCGGGCGGGCAGGAGGAGGCCGGGCGGGACGAACGGACCCCGCTGGTGCTGACCAACGGCGTCGACCTCCAGCCGATCCCCGAGGACAAGACCCTGGTCGAGCTGTTCGAGGCGGGCGAGCTGGACGCGCTGCTCACCGCCCGCGCGCCGTCCAGCTTCCTCCAGGGCAAGCCCAATATCGCGCGCCTGTTCCCCGACTACCGGGCGGTCGAGCGGGCCTATTGGGAGAAGACCAGGCTGTTCCCGATCATGCACCTGATGGGGGTGAAGAAATCGCTCGCCGAGCAATATCCCTGGCTGCCGGGCAGCCTCTACAAGGCGCTCTTGAAGGCCAAGGCGATCGCCCTCGAGGAGGTGCGCGAGATCGCGGCGCTCAACGTCACCCTGCCCTGGGTGGAAGCCGAGGCGCTGGAGACGCGGGCGTTCATGGGCGAGGATTACTGGCGCTACGGGGTCGCCGAATGCGCGCACGAGATCGAGACGATCACGCGCTACTCCTACGACCAGGGGCTGTCGGTCCGCAAGCTCGCCGCCGAGGACCTGTTCGCCCCGTCGACCTTCGAGATCTCCAAGATCTGAGCGGCGGGCGGAGACGGAAGATGGACGAGGTGCCGCTGGAGATTTCGATCGAGGAGCTCGACCGCATGCGCAAGGCGGGCGAGAGCCACGTCCTGCTCGACATACGCGAGCCGCACGAGCTCGCGATCAGCGCGCTGTCCGGCAGCCTCGACATCCCCATGGGAAGCGTGCCGGAACGCCTCGACGAGCTGCCCAGGGACGCGACCATCGCCGTTCTCTGCCGCACCGGCAACCGCAGCATGAAGGTCACCATGTGGCTGCGCCAGCAGGGCTACGACGGCGCGACCAATGTCGGCGGCGGCATCAACGCCTGGGCGGAGCGGATCGACCCGTCCTTGCCGCAGTACTGAGCGAAGGGTCATCCCCGAGGCGCGCGGCGCTACTATCCTGTCAGGCAAATTAACGCTTGACACGGGACGCGTCTTGGGGTATATTTGCCAATGCCGCGAGAATCGGCGCCGGACATGCCGGCGCCTTTTTCCGTGGGGGCGGTGTGCCGTCCAGGAAGTTGGCGTGCTCCCGCGTCCTGTCCCAGCCGCGTCGCCGGCGCTAAATCACCGCCTCGACGCGGGCGACCTCGGGGACGTAGTGGCGCAGCAGGTTCTCGACCCCCATCTTGAGGGTCGCCGTCGAGCTCGGGCAGCCCTGGCAGGCGCCCTGCATCTGCAGATAGACCACGCCGTCCTCGAAGCCGTGGAAGATGATGTCGCCGCCGTCCATCGCGACGGCGGGCCGGACGCGGGTGTCGAGCAGGTCCTTGATCTGCGTCACCACCTCGTCGTCGTCGGTCTCCGGCAGGGGCGAATCGGCGCTCTCGTCCACGACCGGCAGCCCGGCCGTCAGATGCTCCATCAGCGCGCCGAGGATGGACGGCTTGAGGACATACCATTCGATCGCGTCGTCCTTGGTGACGCTGACGAAATCGGCGCCGAAGAACACCGCCGCCACCCCGTCGACCGCGAACAGACGCGCGGCCAGAGGCGAGGACGCCGCCATCTCGGGGTTGGCGAAATGGACGGTTCCGTTCGCCATGATCGTCCGGCCCGGCAGGAATTTGAGGGTCGCCGGGTTGGGGGTCTGCTCGGTCTGGATGAACATGGCTGCTCTCGTCCTGGGCGGCTGCGTTCAGGGTGACATAGCACAAAATCGGCGCCGATCAATTCTCGGCGCGGTAGCGGTTGAGCAGGGGAAGCTGGGTCAGGATGAACACGAAGCTGAGCCCCATGATGCCGAACACCTTGAAGCTGACCCAGAAATCGGTGCTCTGGGTGCGCCAGACCAGCTCGTTGAGCAACGCCATCGCGACGAAGAAGACGCCGAAGCGGAAGGTCAGCCTGGTCCAGCCCTCGTCGTTCATCTGCCAGGCCGCGCCCAGCACCGGCTTGAGCAGCGGCCTGCCGAAGGCGAGCCCGCCCAGCAACACCGCCGCGATCAGCCCCTGCACGATGGTCGGCTTGACCTTGATGAAGGTCTCGTCGTTGAGCCAGAGGGTAAGGCCGCCGAACACGCCGACCACGCCGGCGGTGATCAGCGGCATCAGCGGCACCTGCCGGCTGACCGCGTAGGACAGCGCCAGCGCGGCGGCGGTGGCGATCATCAGCGCGGCGGTCGCGGCGATCAGGTCGGACAGCACATAGGCGACGAAGAAGACGGCGAGCGGGCCGTACTCGGTGACCGGCTTGACCGCCCGAGCCGGGCCGGTTGCGGTTGTCATCGGCGGTCGGCCTCCCGGCGCGGTGCGGACTTCGCGGGGCGGCCGCGTCGCGACCGCGCCCTACGGAGATGCAAGATGGGCGAAGCGGGCGCGCCTTTCAACCGCCGCCCTGGCGGGGTTGCGGCGGCAAGATTTGTGCTACGCTTCCGCCATGGCAACGGCCGCCTGCAAACCGGGAACCAGGACGCCGCTCTCCGGCGAGGAGAGGAGGAGGCTCGAAGCGCTGCTCAAGGTGGCGGCGGAGAGCCCGTTTCCGGGCGAGCGCGCGAACGCGCTGGACGCCGCACGCAGGCTTGCCGGGCGTCACGGCATGTCGTTGCAGGAGGCCACTCGGCCGGCCGCCGCCGCGGTCCGGCCGACGCGGCTGCCGCGCCGCGCCGGCCGGTTCGACGCGCGCGACATCGCCGATTTCGTCGCCTATTCGGAAGCCCGGCTGCGGGCCGACAAGGAACGCTACGAGCGTGCTCTGCGGGAGGCCATCGAACGCGGCCTCGACGACGGCATGCGGGTGCGCGCCCGCGCTGCCCAGCCGGATGCGTCGCCAAGGCCGCGCGGACCGTGCCGGAGCCCGCACAGCTTCGCCAGGGTGCTGCTGTCGGAGACCAGCCTGCCGCTCGGCGAGATCGTCAGCCTGACCGGGCTCGACATCTACCGGATCGTCGGCCTCAAGCTGAAGATGCGCTCCGCCGCCTGACCCCGGGCTACGGCTCGGGCACGAAGAACTGCATGCCGAACCAGCGCCAGCGGCCGTCGCCGGCCGGCAGGGTGCAGTTGATGCGGGCGCGGCCGGGCGGGAAGGCTTCGGCGAGCTTGACGATGACCCGTCCCCGTCTCCGCCGTTCCAGCGCCGTGCGGCCCTGGCCGGATGCGTAGCAGGCCATCGAACGCAGCCCGCGGAGCGCGGCGCCGGCGACGGTGAACGCGAACTCCGGCGGGTTGTTGCGCCGGGTGAGCAGCGGATCGGCGGGCGCGATGTCCCGCGCCTCGATCGGCAGCGCATTGGCGGCGAGAACGAATCGGTCGAGGCTGCCATAGGTCTCGTTCATCGCGAAACGCGGCAGGTACAGATGGTCGGCGCCGTGATAGAGCACCCCCGAGTGCTGCCCGAACGCCGCGACGAAGCCGGCCTTGTCGACTTCGCTGCGCGCCGCGCTGCTGGTCTCGCCGAACGGGTAGGCGAACAGCGCTGGCCGTTTGCCGAGCTCCTGCTCGAAACGCCTGTTCGACCGGGCCAGCTCGTCGGCGTTCCCGACCGGCGGCAGCAGCGGCATATGCGGGTGCGAAGCGGTCTGGCTGCCGATGGTAACCCCGGCCGCCGCCAGCTCGCGGATCTGGTCCCAGTCCATGTAATTCCTGAAGCCGCGGTCGATCGGGTCGGTCGCGACGAACAGGGTGAAGGGAAGCCCGGCCTCGCGCAGCCGCGGCCAGCCCTCCCGGTAGAGCGACAGGAAGGCATCGTCGACGCTGAGCCCCACCGTGCGGTCGGGCAGCTTCCGCTTCTCGCGGATCGCGGCCGCGATCAGCGGCAGTGGCAGGACGGTGAATCGCCCGCTCTTGAGCGTCTCGATATGCGCGTCCAGCTGGGCGATCGAGGTGTTGGTCGACGGGTGGGCGCTCTCGCCGAAGCGGTGATACATGAAGACCACCGCCGAGCTGTCGGCCAATGCCGGCGCCGCGACGAGCAACGCCGCCGCGGCCGCGACCGCGACGAGGACGGGGCGCCGCAACCGGCGGAAACCAATCCTCATGACCTGTTACCCGATGAATGGGCGCGTCGACCGCACGCCATCCGGCATTGTCGGCCGGCGCCCCGGGGAGTCAATCGAAACCGCCCGCCGGCTCGATTTCCCCTTTGCCCTTGCCCGGCGCGGCGATCCGAATAGATTGCTTCCATCCGGAGGCCTCCGGGAGAGGGAGTCCAGCTTGACCGAGACGGCGCATGCGGAACCGCCGCTGATCGCGGGCGAGGCGGTGAGCTTCGACGACGACGGAAGGCCGACGCTGATCGGCTCGGAATGCGCCGACTGCCGGGCCCGGGCGTTCCCGCCGGCCGCGCTCTGCCCGGAATGCATGGGCGGCGATGTCCGGAAGCTGGCGCTGGGCCGTTCGGGCCGGCTCTACAGCTACTCCACCGTCCACGTGGCGCCGCGCGGCTGGACGGTCCCCTACATCGCCGGCTATGTCGACCTGCCCGAAGGGGTGCGCGTGTTCACCCACGTGGTGGATGCGGCGGACGCCGAGCTCTCGATGGAGATGGAGGTCGAGCTCACCACCGCCGCGCTCGGCAGCGACGGCGACGGGCGGGCGTTCTCCAGCTACGCCTTCCGCCCCCGCAGGACGGGGAGAGCCGATGCGTGACGTCTCGGTGATCGGCGCCGGCATGGTCCGGTTCGCCAAGCAGCCGGACAAGACGCTGGCCGGGATCGCCTGGCCCGCGGTCAAGCAGGCGATCGACGACTCGGGCGTCGCGAAACGGGATATCGAGGCCGCCTGGTGCGGCACCGCGCTCGGCGGGATGATGTCGGGGCAGCGCATCCTCAAGGCGATCGGCCTGACCGGCCTCCCCATCGTCAATGTCGAGAACGCCTGCTCGTCCTCGTCGAGCGCATTCCGCGAGGCCTGGATCGCGGTGGCGGCCGGGCTCTACGACGTGGCGCTGGTCATCGGGGTCGAGAAGCTCACCAGGTTCGGCGGCGGCACCCTGCCGCTGGAGACCGAGGATTTCGAGGTCGCCCACGGCATGGTGATGCCGGCGCTCTACGGCATGCGGGCGAAGCGCTACATGCACGATTACGGGCTGACGCGCGAACAGCTCGCCCGCGTCGCGGTGAAGGCGCACGACCACGGCGCGCTCAACGAGGACGCCCAGTACCGCAACCGGATCACCGTCGGCGAGGTGATGGCGGCGAGACCCATCGCCGACCCCTTCACGTTGCTGCATTGCTGCCCGTCGGGCGACGGGGCGGCGGCGCTGGTGATCGCCGCGGACTCGGTCGCCGCGCGCTATACCGCGAGACCGGTCCGGGTGCGCGCCTCCGAGCTCGCATCGGGCAAGTACATGACCGGCTTCCGCGACATGACCACGCCCGAGATCACCGTGCGCGGCGCCGCGGAAGCCTACGAGACGGCCGGACTCGGCCCGGAAGACATCGACGTCGCCGAGGTGCACGACGCCTTCACCATCGCCGAGCTCCTGTACTACGAGGCCCTCGGCTTCTGCGCTCGCGGCGACGCGGCGGGGCTGCTGGAGGATGGCGAGACCTCGCTCGGCGGGCGCATACCGGTAAACCCGTCCGGCGGGTTGCTGTCGAAGGGACACCCGATCGGCGCCACCGGCGCGGCGCAGATGGTCGAGATCGTCCGCCAGCTACGCGGCGATTGCGGCACCCGCCAGGTCGAGGGGGCGAGAACCGGGCTCACCCATTGCACGGGTGGCGGCATCTCGGGCTTCGACCACGGCGCCTGCTCGATCCACATTTTCTCGAACTAGCGGCGAGGGAAGGGATGAAACCTCCGCCATTCACCTATCACGACCCGCGAACGATCCCCGAAGTGCTGGATCTGCTGGCGGAGAAGGACAACGCGCGGCTGCTCTCGGGCGGGCAGTCGCTGATGCCCATGCTCAACATGCGCTACGTGCTGCCCGACGACGTGATCGACCTCAACCGGGTCGACGGGCTGACGGGGATCGAGGCGGCCAACGGCTCGCTCAGCATCCGCGGCATGACGCGCCAGCGCGACATCGAGTTCTCCGATGCGGTCTCGGCGCGCTGCCCGATCATGAGCGAGGCGATCCTCCAGGTCGGCCACCGCCAGACCCGCAACCGCGGCACGCTCGGCGGCAGCCTCGCCCATCTCGACCCCTCGGCCGAGATCCCGGCGGTGGCGATGGCGCTCGACGCGACGATCCATGTCGAGAGCAAGCGCGGCAGGCGCGACATCGCGATGGCCGATTTCCCGGCCGGCTACATGACCCCGTCGATCGAGCTCGACGAGATGGTGACGGCTGCGACCTTCCCGCTCTGGGACGAGGGACACGGCTACGCCTTCATCGAGTTCGCCCGCCGGCACGGCGATTTCGCCATCGTGTCGGCCGCCGCGCTGCTCACCGTGGACGGCGCCGGCAAGGTCGACCGGGTCTCGATCACGGTCAGCGGCGTCGGCCCCTCGCCGGTGCGCTGCACCGAGGCCGAGGCGATGATTTTGGGGCAGACGCCCGGGCTCGAGCTGTTCCGCGAGGCGGCGGAGACCGCGCGCGCCTACGAGGCGATGGAGGACGTGCATGCGCCGTCTTCCTATCGCCAGCATCTGGCGGCCGTGCTGTCGCGGCGCGCGCTCGAGAAGGCGCAGACGCGTCTGGGAGGTTCCAATGGCTGACCGGCGCCGGATCAGCGTCACCATCAACGGCGACACCTACGAGCGCGAGGTCGAGACCAGGCTCCTGCTGTCCGACTTCATCCGCCACGAATGCGAGCTCACCGGCACCCATGTCGGCTGCGAGCACGGGGTGTGCGGCGCCTGCACCATCCTGCTCGACGGGTTGACGGCCAGAAGCTGCCTGATGCTCGCCGTCCAGGCGGACGGCCACGAGCTTCTGACCATCGAGGGCATCGCGCCCAACGAGGAGGAGCTGCACCCGCTGCAACAGGCATTTATGGACAATCACGGCCTGCAATGCGGCTACTGCACGCCGGGCATGCTGACCACGCTGCTCGAATTCCTGCGCGACAACCCGGACCCGACGGAGCAGGAGGTGAGGATCGCCATCTCCGGCAATCTCTGCCGCTGCACCGGATACCAGGGGATCGTCGACGCCGCGCTCGATGCGGCGGGGCGCCTGAGGGCGGAGGCCGGGGCCTAACGTCATGGGTGCCAAGGCGATGGGCGCCCGGGTCAAACGCATGGAGGACCCGGCGCTTCTGACCGGCCGCGCGACCTTCACCGACGACATCCACCTGCCGGGCATGCTGGAGGCGGCTTTCGTCCGCTCGGCCCAGGCGCATGCGCGCATCCGCGCGATCGACAAGGCGGCGGCCGAGGCGATGCCGGGCGTCTTCCACGTGGTGACGGCGGCCGACCTGCCACCCGGGCTGCGCCAGGTCCGGGTGCCGTTCCAGGTGCCCAACCCGGCGATCACCCAGCCCTTCCAGCAGCGCCTGCTGGAAGACGAGGAGGTGTGCTTCGTCGGCGAGGCGATCGCCATGGTGCTCGCCGAGACCCGCTACCAGGCGGAGGACGCCGCCGCCGCGGTCGAAATCGACTACGAGGTGCTGCCCGCCGCGTCGAACTGCCGGGACGCGCTGGCCGACGGCGCGCCGCCCTGCCACGCCGACAGCGGGAACAACCTCTGCGCCGAGTTCAAGCTGGGCTATGGCGACGCCGCCGGCGCCTTCGCCGATGCCGAGCACGTCTTCGCGGCCTCGCTGTGGAGCCACCGGGGCGCCGGGCTCGCGGTGGAGAACCGGGCCGTGGTCGCCGAGCCCGACGCCTTGCGCGACGTGGTCACGCTGTGGTCGGCCACCCAGTCCCCCTTCCTGGTCAAGCAGAACGTGGTCGACATGCTGGACTGGCCGGCCGACCGGCTGCGCGTGATCGCGCCCGAGGTGGGCGGCGGGTTCGGCCCCAAGACGGTCTACTATGTCGAGGAGGCGCTGATCCCGCTCTGCGCGATGACCTTCGACCGGCCGATCAAGTGGGTCGAGGACCGGCGCGAGAACTTCGTCGCCACCAACCAGGAGCGCGACCAGTACTGGGACATGGCGCTTGCCTGCGACGGGGACGGAAAGATCCTCGCGGTGCGCGGCACGATGATCCACGACACCGGCGCCTACATGCCGTGGGGGATCATCAGCCCCTACATCTCCGCGACCACGGTGCCCGGCCCCTATGTCGTGCCCGCTTACGAGCTGACCACCCGCGTCGCGCTGACCAACAAGGTCGCGGTGACCCCGGTGCGCGGCGCCGGGCGGCCGCAGGCGGTGTTCGCGATGGAGCGCCTGCTCGACCGCGCGGCGGACGGGCTGGGCATCGACCGGGCGGAGATCCGGCGCCGCAACTTCATCCCGACGGACGCGATGCCGTACTCCTTCGGGCTGATCTTCCGCGACGGCAAGCCGATGACCTATGACAGCGGCGACTACCCGCGCTGCCAGGCGGAGGCGCTGGCGCTCGCCGATTACGACGGCTTCCCGGGGCGGCGAGATAAGGCCGAGGCCGAAGGCCGCCATGTCGGGATCGGCATCGCCAACTTCGTCGAGGGCACCGGGCTCGGGCCGTTCGAGGGCGCGACGGTGCGGGTGCACGCGAACGGCAGGATCACCGTCTATACCGGGGGCGGCGATTCCGGCCAGGGGCACTGGACGACGCTCGCCCAGCTCTGCGCCGAGCCGCTCGGCGTCGATCCGGCGGACGTCGCCGTCGAGGTCGGCGATACCGGCAAGATCGCCAACGGCATCGGCACCTTCGCGAGCCGGATCGCGGTGAATGCCGGCAACTCGGTCCATCTCGCCGCGACCTCGGTGCGCGAGAAGGCGATCAGGATCGCCTCGCATCTGCTGGAGGCGGCCGAGGAAGACCTCGACATCGAGGACGGGCGGATCTTCGTCAAGGGGGTGCCCGAGGTGTCGACGACCTTGCGCGACGTCGCCCGGGCGGTGCGCGGCATGCCCGGCTTCTCGCTGCCCGGCGGGGTCGAGCCCGGCCTCGAATCGACCGAGTATTTCTCCCCGCCCCAGGCGGCCTATTGCAACGGCACCGCGGTCGTCGAGGTCGAGGTCGATCCCGATACCGGCCATGTCGAGATCCTGAACTACGCGATGGCGCACGATTCGGGGAACCTGATCAACCCCTTCATCGTAGACGGCCAGGTGCACGGCGCCTGCGCGCACGGCATCGGCAACACCCTGCTGGAGTGGATGGGCTATGACGGCGACGCCCAGCCGGTGACGACGAATTTCGCCGACTACCTGCTGCCGGGCGCGCCCGACGTGCCCCGGATCGACGTGGTCCACGTCGAGTCGCCCACCCCCAACAACCCGCTCGGCGTCAAGGGGGCGGGGGAGGGGGGGACGATCCCCGCGCTCGCCGCCATCGTCGCCGCGGTCGAGGACGCGCTCGGCCCGTTCGGGGTGGCGCTCGACGACGTGCCGATCATGCCGGGCCGGCTGGCCGCGCTGATCGAGGACGCGAGAGCGCGCGCCGGGTGAGCGGGGCGCGCCCTCTCGCCGGCGTTCGCGTCCTCGACCTGACGCAGTTCCTCGCCGGTCCCTTCGCGACCCAGATCCTCGGCGATCTCGGCGCCGAGGTGATCAAGCTCGAATCGCCCTCGGGCGACTGGTCGCGCAGCCTGCCGCCGCATTTCGTCGGCCCCGACAGCGCCTACTATCTCAGCGTTAACCGCAACAAGAGGAGCGTGGTCGCCGACATGAAGTCGGCCGAGGGGCTGGCGCTGGTCAAGCGGCTGGCCGGCGCCTCGGACATCGTGATGGAGAATTTCCGCCCCGGCGTGCTGGCCCGGCTGGGGCTGGTCTACGAAGAGCTCGCGGCCGGGCATGCGGGGCTGATCTGGTGCTCGATCAGCGGCTTCGGCCAGGACGGCCCGGACCGTGACCGCCCGGCCTACGACATGATCGTCCAGGCGCTGTCGGGCGGGATGAGCATGACCGGCGTGCCCGGCGAGCCCGCGGTCCGGGCGGGTATCCCGATCGGCGACCTCTGCGCCGGCATGTACGGCGCCATCGGCGTGCTCGCCGCGCTGGAGGAGAGGCGGCGCACCGGCAAGGGCCGGCTGGTCGACGTGGCCATGCTCGACTGCCAGGTGGCGATGCTGTGCTACCAGGCGGCCTATTTCCTGCATTCCGGCGTCGAACCGGGCCGCCAGGGGCGCGGCCACGCCTCGATCCCGACCTACCGCTCCTTCGATGCCGGCAACGGCAGCGAGCTGGTGATCACCGCCAACACCGAGCGCATGTGGCGGGCGCTCTGCGGCGTGCTCGGCCTGCAAGGGCTGGTCGACGATCGGCGCTTCGCGACCAATGACGACCGCTACGCCAACCGCTTCGAGCTGTGGCCGCTGCTCGAGGCGGCGTTCCGCGAGAGGGACGCCGACGACTGGGTGCCGCTGCTGCTGGAGGCCGGCATACCGGTCGGCCGGGTCAACACGCTGGGGGCGGCGCTGTCGAACCCGCAGATCGGGCACCGCGACATGGTGCTCGATCTCGCCGCGCGCGACGGGCGCCGGGTGCGGGTCGCCGGCAACCCGATCAAGTTCGCCGACGGCGCGCCGCCGGACGCCGCCTTCCCGCCGCTGCTCGGCGAGGATACCCGGGCGGTGCTCGCCGGCGTGCTCGGGCTGAGCGGCGCGGAGATCGAGGCGGCGCTGGCGGCGGGCATCGTCAGCGAACCGGAGGAGGGAACGACATGACCGGCGAGACAATCGCCCTGCAACGGGACGGCGAGATCGCCCGCGTGCGGATCGACCGGCCGGACGCCGGCAACACGATGTCGGCCGGGATGATCGCGGAGCTCACCCGGCTGCTGAACGAGGCCGGGTCGGACCCTGCGCTGAAGGCCATCGTGCTGACCGGGGCGGGCGAGGATTTCTGTCTCGGGCGCGAGCCCGGTGCCGGCGGAGCCAGCCGCACCGCGCTGGAGATGCGCGAGTCGCTGACCGGCCCCATCCTCGGCCTCTACGCCGCGGTGCGCGGCGCCGAGATCCCCGTCGTCGCCTCGGTGCAGGGCCGGGCCGCCGGGTTCGGCTGCGCGACGGCGGCGGTGTGCGATCTCACCATCGCCGCCGCCGACGCCGCGTTCAGCCTGCCCGAGATGACGCACGACCTGCCGCCGACGCTCGCGATGTGCGCCCATATCGACCGGACCATGCCGAAGGCGATCGCCTGGCTGGTCTACTCGACGGAGAGCGTCGATGCGGCGACCGCGCGGACGCTCGGCTTCGTCAGCCACGTCGTCCCGGCGGCATCGCTGGAGCAGGAAACCGAAGCCCTGCTGGCGACGCTCACGGCGCGGCGGCGCGATGCGCTGATCACCTGCAAGCGCTTCCTCGCCAATGCGCGGCTGATGGAGACCGACAAGGCCGCCGATTACGCCGGCAACGTGCTGTCGGTGATCCTGTCGTCGCGCTGAGCGGTATCGAGCACCCGGTCGAGGATCCAGTTGTCGACCGCGTGAACCCCGGCCTCGCGGTGGCTGAACCGGCCGGGCCGCGCATGCGGCGAGGCGAGGCCCTGCTGCTGCATCTCGGTCGCGCGGTTGTCCTCGGGGTGCGACGCGTCGGTCCGGGCGATGTAGTCCGCCACGATCGCCGCGAAATCGGCCCGCTCGGTCACCGTCTCCGGGAAGCAGAGCCCGGTCAGCACCCGGGTGCGGTCTGCGGCCAACGGACGGAACGACATCCACCACATGCAGTCGACCGTGAAGACCAGGAACGAGGCCGGGTAGAGGCCGATGAAATAGGTGCCCTCGGCCGCGCGGCCGTCGAGCGCGGGGATCGGCGGCAGCGTCTCCGCCGCGCCGAGCCGGGCGGCGATCGATCCCCGGTGCCCGAACCAGGAGCCGGACCAGTGCCCGGACGCCGCGAGCTGTTCCGGCAGCTGGTCGGCCAGCGTGCCGCGGTGGACGACGGCGACATGGTAGCTCTCGCGCTGGTTCTCCAGGCAGAGCTTCCAGTTGCAGGCCACGTCGTAGGCCCGCCGGTGGACGCAGGTCATGTGCTCCGCCCGGTGCGAGCGGAGGTATTCGGGAAGATTGCCCAAATGTTCGTCGAGCCCCGCACCTTCGGCTGAGAAGTCGAGAAAGACGAACCCGGCCCATTCGGCCAGGCGGAGCGGCACCAGCCCGTACCCGGCGGGGTCGAAATTCTCCGCCCGTTCCATCCCGGCCGCCGCGACAAGTCTGCCGTCGAGCGCGTAGCTCCAGCCGTGATAGGGGCAGGAGATCGCCTTGGCATTGCCGCTGCCCGAGACCAGCCGGGAGCCGCGATGCCGGCAGGTATTGGCGAAGGCGCGGAGCGCCCCGTCCGCGCCGCGCAGCACGATCGCCGGCATCCCCGCGAGGTCGACGGTACAATAGTCGCCCGGCCCGGGGATGTCCCCGGCGCGGCAGGCGAGGTTCCAGTGCACCCGGAATATCCGCTCCCGCTCGCGCGCGTAGAACGCCGGGTCCGTGTAGCAGTCGGGCGGCAGCGTCTCGGCTTCGAGCAAAGGCAGGCGCACCTTGGCGTAGCGCGCCGGGTCGAACGGCCCGGTCAATGGATCGCGGCGAAGGCGGGGTCGTCGGCGTCGAAGGCGGGCAGCACGAGTCCCAGCTTCCCTTCGACGACGGCGCGGGCGCGGCCGACATAGTCCTCGCGCATCGCCTCGTTGGTCCGCTTCTTGATGCCCCATCTGCGGTAGAGCGCGTTGTTGCGCGAGCCCGAGCGCCCGAAGAAGGGCGGGAACAGGGGGAAGATCCGGTCGACATGGGCCTGGATCAGCGCCTTCCCCTCCTCGGTCTGGCAGATGTCTGTGCAAAAATTCTCGCCGAACTCGGCATGGAAGTGCTCTTCCGGCATCGTCATCCGTGCCAGCCTTCGCACCGGGTGGAAAGAGCACTGCACAAGGTCCTCGACCTGAAGGATTTCCGCGAGGTCGCCCAGCATCTTGATGACGCAGAACTCCTCCCAGGTCTGCAGGTCGAAGCTCATCACCGAGAGCGGGCTCTTCTCGGTCGTCTCGGGCAGCATGCGCTCCTCGGGGATGCCCATCTCGCGGCCGAGCTCGAAGAAGCGGTAGTGGTGGCCGTACTCCTCCATCACGATCCGGCAGGTCAGCCACTTGGCGTAGGGCGTCGGCGCGAGCGCGATCGCCGGTTCGTCGTAGACCCGGGAGCCGTGCAGCTCGTTGATCGCATGGCTGACGACGATCTTGCGGCAGCACTCCCGGTACTCCTCCGGCGCGCCGCGAAAGGCTTCCACGCTCTCGATCTGCGGAAAATCGCTCATGCCGCCCCCCGGCCCGGCTTCTCGGCCTCAGTATAGAACGCATCGGCATGGCAGTCCCGGCGGGCGAGGCCGAGGGCCAGCAGGCGCTCGGTGCAGGTCTCGACCATCGCCGGCGGGCCGGCGAGATAGGCCTTGAACCCGTCGAGATCGTCGAAATCCGCCGCCAGCGCGTCGGCGAGCCAGCCGGTGCGGCGTCCGGTCGGCCCGTCCGGCTCCGACAGGACGGTGACCGCGCGCAGATTGGGGTGCCGTGCCGCGAGCGCCTGGAAATGAGCTTCCAGATAGACGTCGCGCTCCGCCCGGGCGCCGAAATAGAGGAACATCTCCTGCCGGGCGCCGCCGGCGAGCGCGCTGTCGGCGATCGACTTGATCGGGGCGAGGCCGGACCCGCCGGCGACCAGCAGTATCGGCCCGCGGTGGCGCTTGCGGTAATGCGCCGTTCCCATCGGACCCGCGACCGCGACCGGATCGCCGGTCCTCAGCGTGTCGAGGACATGGCGGGTGACCAGACCGCCGGGCGCCAGGCGGACGTGGAATTCGAGCCGCTCGTCGCCGGGTTGCGAGGCCATGGAAAAATCCCGCGGTGGCAGCCCGTCGAAGGCGAGCGCGGCGTATTGCCCGGCGGTGAAGTCGAACGGCCCGCCGCTCTCGATGTCGAGCGCGAGAATCCGGATGTCGCGCGTCGCGCGTTCGATCGCCGCGACCCGGCAGGCGAGGCGTCGGCTCGCGTGCACCGCCTCTTCGTCCGCCCCCACGGGCTCGACCGCGCAGTCCGACCACGGCACCGCGCGGCAGGCGAGGATCAGCCCGCGCCCGCGCTCCTCGTCGTTCAGCGCGTAAGCCGAATAGGGCGACATCTCGACCTCGCCCGCGGCCAGATGCGACTTGCAGCCGCCGCAATTGCCCGACCGGCAGCCATGCGGATAGTCGATCCCAGCTTCCAGCGCGGTCTCGAGGATGGTGCGGCCGGTCGGCACCTCGAACTCCGCCCAGGATTCCCCGCCGGGGTTGTTCAGACTGACGCGATAGGTCATTCCTCCTATATCGAGCCCGGCGGCGGCGATGTCCACCGGCCGGGCCGGCAGACGGAACGCCGACAGGAGGACAGACATGGAGGGCACCCCGTTTTCACTCGCCACATTCGCCGGCGGACCGGCGGGACCGTTCGCGGCGATCGTGTTGGGCGGGACGGCGTTCTCCGTCGCCGGCGTCTATCCCGACTATCGCGACAGCGCGCGCGGGCGGGCCGGACCGCTGACCGCGACCGGCAGCATCCAGGACATGCTGGAGGGCTGGGACCACAACTTCCCGGTGCTGCAGGAAATCGTCGCCTTCATCGAGGAGGAGGGGGGTGAGCGCTTCGCTGCCGTCTCGGCCGCCGTCGACGGGCTTCGCGTGCTGCCGCCGGTCCTCCGCCCCGGCAAGATCCTGAACGCGGCGCAGAATTTTCAGGAACATGTCGACGAGATGATCCGCGCCGGCAACACGCCCGAGGGCGGGCCGCGCTGGACCGGCGACCGGTCGGCGACGATGCCCTATCTGTTTCTCAAGGCGTCCGGCGCGCTGGCCGGCGCCCGTGACGACATCGCCATCCCGCGCGGCATGGAGAAGATCGACTGGGAGGCCGAGATCGCCTGCGCGGTCTGGAAGCGGGGCAGGCGGATCGGCGCCGACGTCGCGCTCGATCACGTCGCGGGGTGGATGACCGCCAACGACGTCTCCTGCCGCGACCTCAACATGCGTCCCGACCGCCCGGCGCTGAAATCGGACTGGTTCGGCGGCAAGAGCCACAACGACTTCGCGCCGATGGGGCCGGTGCTGGTGCCCAAGGCGTTCGTCGCCGACCACATGAACCTGTTCCTCCGCCTCGCGGTGAACGGCGAGATCAAGCAGGACGGCAACACCTCGCAATTCATCTACACGCCGGAGGAGCAGATCGAATTCGCCTCCGGCATCGCCGAAGTCGAGGTCGGCGACATCTTCGTGTGCGGCACCTGCGGCGGCGTCGGCATGGGGACCGGCACCTTCCTGCAAGTCGGCGACGTGATGGAGACCGAGGTCGAGGGCCTCGGCAAGATGACCAACCGCCTGGTGGCGGATAGCGGTTGAGCCGCGCCGCCTATCGCACGATGGCGCCGCGGGGAACCATGGAGAGCGGGGAGGCCTCGGCGTTCTGGCCGTCGTACTGCCAGGGAGAGAAGACCTGGTCCGAGAGCAGCACGATCGCCACGATCAGAGCGACGACGACGAGAAGCTGCTGGAAGCCGGGGCGATCGCCCCTTGGCGGCGACAGGAATGATTGACGCATTGGCTGCATGCCTCCCCCGATGAAGATCGCCGGCGTCGGCACGGCAGAGTGAATATCTGCTACTTTCGGTAGAAATACAACATACTTTTGCGTGTGTTGCAGAGATATTTGTCGGCTCGGCCGGGCCGGGGGCGCGGGCGGACTCCGCTTCGGGCTAGCTGAACGCCTTGAAGGTGATCAGCGTGAACGTGTCCTTGACCCCGGGCAGGAGCTGGACCTGCTCGGTGACGAAGTGGCCGATGTCCTGGTCGTCGGCGAGATAGAACTTCATCAGGAGATCGAACTGGCCTGAAATCGAATGCACCTCCGAGGCCTGCTCGATCTTTTCGATCGCCTCCGCCGCCACGCCGTAGGCCTGGCCGAGCTCGCACTTGACCATGACGAAAATGGTCTGCATCAGCCCGTCTCTCCGGTCCCGCCCGGGCGCAGCAGGAAGGCGGGCACGTGGCCGCCCATGCCGACCACCGAATCGGCGGGCTCCTTCTTGCCCGGCCTGCGCCGCTCGCGTCTGGGAGGGGCGGCTTTCGGTTCCGCGACGGCTGCCGCATTCTTCTCGGACTTCGCCTTCGCCTTGCCCTTGGACGAGCGCGGCTTGCGGGTCCGCTTCGCCGCCGGCTTGCCGAGCTCGCCGCGTTCGAGCCCGGCGACCTCGAACCCGGGTATCTCCTTGCCGATCAACCTGGCGATGGCGGAAACCGCTTCGGCATCCCCCGGAGTCGCGATGGTGAAGGCGCGGCCCTCCTTGCCGGCCCGGCCGGTGCGTCCGATGCGGTGGATGTAGTCCTCGGGGTTGTAGGGGACGTCGAAGTTGAAGACATGGGACAGATCGACGATATCCAGCCCGCGCGCGGCGACGTCGCTGGCGACCAGGATGCGTATCTCGTTGTTGCGGAACGCCTCCAGGGTCTGGAGGCGGACCGGCTGCGCCATGTCGCCGTGCAGCGCGGCGACCGCGAAGCCGTGTTTCCTGAGCGAGCGGTATAGAATGTCGACATCGCGCTTGCGGTTGCAGAAGACGAGCGCGTTCTGCACGTCCTCGCTCTCGACGATGCGGCGCAGCGCCTTCCGCTTGTCGCCGGCCTCGACCACGGCAAGGCGCTGGATCACCGTCTCCGCCGGGCTCGCCGGCGGGTCGACGTGGATTTCCCTGGGGTTCATCAGGAAGGCGTCGGCGAGGCGGCGGATCTCCGCCGGCATGGTCGCCGAGAAGAACAGGGTCTGGCGGATCTTCGGCAACTGTCCGACGATTTTCTCCACGTCGGGGATGAAACCCATGTCGAGCATCCGGTCGGCCTCGTCGATCACCAGGACCTTGATGTCGCTCAACAGGATGCGGCCGCTCTCGTAATGATCGATCAGCCGGCCCGGCGTGGCGATCAGCACGTCGACGCCGCGGCCCAGCTTCTTCGACTGCTCGTCCATCGAGACGCCGCCGATCAGCAGCGCCTGGGAGAGCTTGTGGAACTTGCCGTACTCGTCGAAGTTCTTCGAGATCTGCATCGCGAGTTCGCGCGTCGGCGTCAGGATCAGCGAACGCGGCATGCGCGCCCGGGCCCGCCCGGATGACAGGATCTCGATCATCGGCAGCACGAAGGAGGCGGTCTTGCCGGTCCCCGTCTGGGCGCAGCCCAGGATGTCGCGACCGGTCAGCGCGGCCGGGATCGATTGGTGTTGTATCGGCGTCGGCGTCTCGTAGCCGACATCCGAAATCGCCCGTAGGACGTCGGGGCCAAGCCCCAGCTCATCAAAACCCATTGATACTCAAGACAGTATGAAGGAAGGCCGCAGTTCTCTGCGGTTGCACCCCATTTGGTTCCCCCGGCGCGTTTTGTCAAACGCCGATTCGTCGAATCGCCTCAGACATCGAGCTCGCCCGCGGCATCGGCGCGGTCGCGGATGAAGGCGAGGCGGGTTTCCGGCTTGCGGCCCATGAGCTGTTCGACGAGCGCGGCGGTCGCCTCGATGCCGGCGCCGGCCTCCCCGTTGGCGATGCCGATCTGGTAGAGCACGCGCCGCGCCGGGTCCATGGTGGTCTCGCGAAGCTGTCCGGGCGGCATCTCGCCGAGCCCCTTGAAACGGCTCACCTCGATCTTGCCGCGGCCCCGGAAATGCTCGGCGATCAGCCGGTCGCGGTGGGCGTCGTCCCGGGCGTAGAGCGTCTGCCCGCCCTGGCTCACCCGGTAGAGCGGCGGAACCGCGAGATAGAGATGGTCGTTCTCGATGAGCTGGCGCATCTCGCGGAAGAAGAAGGTCATCAGCAGCGAGGCAATATGCGCCCCGTCGACATCGGCGTCGGTCATGATGATGACCCGCTGGTAGCGCAGCCTGGCGTCGTCGTAATCCGCTCCCCGGCCGCAGCCGAGCGCCTGGACGAGGTCGGCGAGATCCTGGTTCTGGCGCAGCTTCTCGGGCGATGCGCTGGCGACGTTCAGGATCTTGCCGCGCAGGGGAAGGATCGCCTGGGTCTCCCGGTCGCGCGCCTGCTTGGCGGAGCCGCCCGCCGAATCGCCCTCTACGAGGAAGATCTCGGTGCCGTCGGCCGAGGCGCGGCTGCAATCGGTGAGCTTGCCGGGGAGGCGTACCCGCCGCGTCGGGGTCTTGCGCGCGAATTCGCGGTCCTGCTTGCGCCGCAGCCGGTCTTCCGCGCGTTCCACCACGTGCTCCAGCAGCGCGCTGGCGCTCGCCGGATCGGCGGTCAGGAAGTGGTCGAAATGGTCCTTGACCGCGGCATCCACCTGGCGCGCGGCCGTGGCGGTCGACAGCCGGTCCTTGGTCTGGCCCTGGAAGACGGGATCGGGGATGAAGACCGAGAGCAGCCCGCAGGCGGCGCCCAGGATGTCGTCCCCGGCGATCTGCCCGGCGCGCCGGTTGCCGGTCAGCTCGCCATAGGCCTTGAGCCCGCGGACCAGCGCGGCGCGGAGCCCGTTCTCGTGGGTCCCGCCGTGCGGCGTCGGCACGGTGTTGCAGTAGGAGCGGAAGAACCGCGCCGCGTCCTCGGGCCAGGCGATCGCCCATTCGGCGCGGCCGCCGCCATTGAGCGCGGCCTCGCCCGCGAACGGGCGATTGCCGACCAGCGGCGCCCCGGCCAGCGAGTCCGCCAGGTCGTCGACGAGCCCGCCCGGAAAGCACAGCGTCTCCTCGGCCGGGATCGCGGGATGCCCGTCGCCGCGCGGCGCGGCGCAGCGCCAGCGGATCTCGACCCCTTTCGAGAGATACGCCTTCGAGCGGGCGAGCGCGTACAGCCGGTCGGCGCGGAGCGCCGCCTCCGCGCCGAAGATCTTCGGGTCGGGATGGAACCGCACCGAGGTGCCGCGACGGTTGCGGGCGCTCCCCTTGTTTTCCAGCGGACCCTTCGCCCGGCCGCGCGCGTAGCTCTGCCGCCAGAGCGACCGGTCGCGGGCGACCTCCACCGTCATCCGGTCGCTCAGCGCGTTGACCACCGAAATCCCGACGCCGTGCAGCCCGCCGGCGGTCTTGTAGGCCTCGCCGCCGAACTTGCCGCCGGCGTGAAGCGTCGTCATGACGACTTCGAGGGCCGACTTGTCGGCGAATTTGGGATGCGGCTCGACCGGGATGCCGCGCCCGTTGTCGCGCACCACGACCGAGCCGTCGGCTTCGAGCGCGATCTCGATCCAGCTCGCATGGCCGGCGACCACCTCGTCCATCGCATTGTCGAGCACCTCGGCCGCGAGATGGTGCAGCGCCGCCTCGTCGGTGCCGCCGATATACATGCCGGGCCGCCGGCGCACCGGCTCCAGCCCTTCCAGGACCTCGATGTCGCGGGCCGAGTAGCGCTCGGCGCGGGGCGGCGGTTTGACGGCGGTACGCGGCATCAGGGCACGGGCCGGGGGACCGGGAAGTCGGGTTCGGAAACGCTGGATATGGTATTCAGGTGCGCAAGAATAACAAGACCCTGTGTTGGCGGGCGCGGATACGCAAGAAACGGGCCGTTCCGCTGACCGGCGCCGTCTGCCGCCGCCTCGATCCTCAGACGCTGTAATAGAGCGCGAACTCGATCGGGTGCGGCGTGTACTCGAAGGCCTGGATCTCCTCCCTTCTCAGGTCGAGATAGCCGTCGATCAGGTCGTCGGTGAACACGTCGCCCTTCTTGAGGAAGGCCCGGTCGGCGTCCAGCGCGTCGACCGCCTCGCGCAGCGAGTGGCAGACCGTCGGAATGCCCTCGAGCTCCTCGGCCGGCAGGTCGTAGAGGTTCTTGTCCATCGGGTCGCCCGGATGGATCTTGTTCTCGATGCCGTCGATTCCGGCCATCAGCATCGCCGCGAAGGCGAGATAGGGGTTGGCCGAGGGGTCCGGGAAGCGGACCTCGACGCGCTTGCCCTTCGGGCTGGAGGAGAACGGGATGCGGCAGGCGGCCGAGCGGTTGCGCGCCGAGTAGGCGAGCAGGACCGGCGCCTCGAAACCCGGCACCAGGCGCTTGTAGCTGTTGGTAGTGGGGTTGGAGAAGGCGTTGATCGCCTTGGCGTGCTGGATGATGCCGCCGATATAGTAGAGCGCGTTCTCCGACAGGTCGGCATAGCTGGAGCCGGCGAAGACCGGCCGGTCGTCCTTCCAGATCGACTGGTGGACATGCATGCCGGACCCGTTGTCGTCGACGATGGGCTTGGGCATGAAGGTCGCCGTCTTGCCATAGGAGTGGGCGACGCTCTGGACGACGTATTTGTAGATCTGCACCTGGTCGGCGATGGACAGCAGATCGGCGCCGGCGATGCCGAGCTCGTTCTGGCTCGGCGCCACCTCGTGGTGGTGCTTCTCGATGTCGACGCCCATCTCGCCCATCACGCTGAGCATCTCGGCGCGCAAATCGCTCAGCGAATCGACCGGCGGGACCGGGAAATAGCCGCCCTTGATTGCCGGCCGGTGCCCGATATTGCCGCCCTCGAAGCTGCGCGCGGTGTTGTAGGGGCCCTCCTCTTCGTCGATCGCATAGAAGGTGCTGTTCATCGACACCTCGAAGCGCACGTCGTCGAACACGAAAAACTCGAGCTCGGGCCCGAACATCGCCCGGTCGCCGATCCCGGACTGCCGGAGATAGGCCTCGGCGCGCTTGGCGGTCGAGCGCGGGTCGCGGGTATAGGGCTGGCCGGTGGTGGGCTCGAGCACGTCGCAGAACACGATCAGCGAGGTCTGCGCCGAGAACGGGTCGAGCACGGCGCTGTCCGGGTCCGGCATGAGGCACATGTCGGACTCGGAGATGTCCTTCCAGCCGGCGATGGACGAGCCGTCGAACATGATGCCCGACGCCAGCATGTCCTCGTCGAAGGTCTTCACCGCCTGCGCGGTGTGCTGCCACTTGCCGCGCGGGTCGGTGAAGCGGAAGTCGACGTATTTGACGTCATGCTCCCCGATGAGGTCGAGGATATTGGGGGCGTCTGACATGGTTCGGTTCCTTCGGAGGATTGCGGTCTTTGGGACGGCGTCCGTCGCGGCTACAGCGCGTCTCCGCCGGTCTCGCCGGTGCGGATGCGGATCGCCTCTTCCACGCTGGTCACGAAGATCTTGCCGTCGCCGATCCGCCCGGTCTGGGCGGCCTGCTGGATGGCTTCGACCGCGCGCTCGACCTGCTGGTCCTCGAGCACGACCTCGATCTTCACCTTGGGCAGGAAGTCCACGACGTACTCGGCGCCACGGTAGAGCTCGGTGTGGCCCTTCTGGCGCCCGAAGCCCTTGGCCTCGGTCACGGTCAGGCCCTTGACCCCGACCTCGTGAAGCGCCTCCTTCACCTCGTCGAGCTTGAACGGCTTGATGATCGCTTCAATCTTTTTCATCGGACGGTTCCCGATTGGGTATGGACTCGGGATGGCGCTGCAAATCGGCCGCGCGGCCGCCCCGACCGGTCGGCGGGACGGCGACGCCGAACGCGGTCAGCGTATAGTGCTCGAATAGTGGTGAAACAAGTTCGTAATTTAGCGCACTGCGCTGCGTTTTTCTCAGCGCTTCAGGAGACCGGCGCGCCTTACAGCAGCGGCACCTCGTAGAGCAGCGCCTCGCCGTTTTGCGTGTCGCGCACGGTCGCGAACATGCTGCGGGCGAGCCGCGCCCGGTCGGCCGGGTCCAGCCGGTCGGTCACCTCGCCGACGATCGCGTGCATCGCGGCCTGGACGTCGCGCGTGGTCTCGCGCAGCCCCGCCAACGCGCGCCGCAGCCGGTCGGGATCGTGCGGCTCCGCGCCCAGCGCGGTGACGACCCCGGCGCGGGCGCGGGCCAGCGCCTCCACCCTGCGCGAGACGTCGTCGCGGCGCGCATCCAGCGCGGTTGCGATGCCGAGGCGGGTTTCTCCGGGCAGGTCGCGGACGAACTCGGCAAAGCTGTACTCGGCCTCCTGGGCCGGCCGCGCAGCCCCGTCGGCGCCGAGCCAGAGCCCGGCGATCGCGCCGGCGAGGAACAGGTTGAACGCGATCGAGAGCGCCAGCGCATGCCGGCGCGAGGGGAGGATGGATCGCAGGTCGGTCATGTCATTCGAGCTCCAGCAGGTCGACCACCGCGATCGACGGCGCCTCGCCGGCGATCAGCGACGCCTCGACCAGACCCAGGCCGGAATCGCCGGTCCCGGACGGCGCGAGCGACAGCCCGAGCCAAAGCCCCGCGGCGGCGGCCATGGCGAAGACCGCCCCGCGGCCGAGCGCCGCCGCGAGCGCGGCGAAGAAGGGCGCGGCGGGCGCATCGTCCGCCCGGAGCGCCGCGATCCGTGCGGCGAGCGCCGCCGGAGGGGGGGGAGGGGGGTCGAGCCGGGCCAGCGCCGCGTCCAGCTCATGCGCGTCGGCGAGCAGGGCGCGGGCGTCGGCCGAACGGCCGGCCAGCGCCAGCGCGGCGAAGCGCTCGGCATCGGGCCAGCGGTCGAGATCCGCGCCATAGGCGGCGGCGAGCTCGGCGAACCGGGCCAACGCCATGCCAGCCCCCGTTCCCGGGCGGTCGGAATTCCCGTTTTCCGTTGTCATAAAACAGGTTCCAGAAGGTTTTTAACATCGGGCGCAAGTATTTTTCGGAGCCGTCTCCGGGCCCGCGCCAGCAACGATTCGAGCGCTTCTTCGCTGGCGCCGAGAGCTTCGGCCGCCTCGCGGCCGCTCAGCCCGTGGAAGTGGACCAGCACCAGGGCGACGCGCTGGCGCTCGGGCAGGTCGCGCAGCGCGCGGTGCACCGCGCGCCGGATCGCCAGGTCGTCGTCGACGCCGGCGCAATCGGGGGAAGCGAGATCTTCGGCCTCGTCCGGCATCGGGACGAGCCGCGCGCGTGCCCGGCGGCGGTCGATGCAGAGGTTGGTGGCGACCCGCAGCAGCCAGGACCGCAGCGCCGCTCCGTCGGGCTGCCAGGCGGGCGCCTTGCGGAGCAATCTGACGAAGGTCTCCTGGGCGACGTCCTCCGCGTCGGCGCGATCGCCGAGGATGCGCCAGGCGCAGGCGAAGACCGATGCCAGATGGCGCTCCGACAGCGCACGCATCGCATCGCCGCTGCCGCCCGCGAGCCGAAGGACGAGGGCGTCGTCCGTTTCGGCCGCTTGCGGCTGCCGGGGCGCGGGCGGCATGCGGCGGCGCTATTTCCGCTTCGCGCCGTGCCGCCAGCCGCGATGCCAGCGCCGCTGGGGCAATTCCCCGGCGGCGATCGCGCCGTCTCCATCGGCGTCGTAGCGCTTGAACCAGCGCGCCGAAGGCGCGGCGATCTCGGCCGCGGTGACCTTCCGGTCGCCGTCGCTGTCCAGCATGTCGAACAGGCTGGTGGCGCCGACGCTGCGTATCAGCCGGCCGCGGCGGCGGAACTCGTCGACCGACAGCGTGCCGTCGCCGTCGAGATCGGCTGCGGCGACCAGGCGCTGCTGCTCGGCGCCGATCTCGGCGAGCGACACGGTGCCGCTGCCGTCGGTATCGAAGATGCGGAGGAACCGGGTCGCGCGGCGGTTCGCCGTCGGTTTCTCCTGCGCGCCGGCGCGGCTCGCCTCCTGTCCGGCATCGCCGCCGGACGATTGCGCCAGCGCGCCATTCGCGCCGAGGGCGAGCAGGGCGGCCAGTGCGGCTGCGCCCAGGGTCTTTGTCGGATCGGTCATTTCAGGTCTCTCCAAAGGGTCGGATACCCGTAGTCACGGCGCAGGCGGCGAAAACCCGTTGCGGCGATTTTGCCCATCGACCGCGTTCATGCTAGACGACGCGCGCGCCGCAAGCGGGAGGGTTTCGGTGAAGCCGGCCAACAGCGTCCTCTCGGGTTACGGGACGACGATCTTCGAGGTCATGTCGCGCCTCGCCCAGGAACACGATTCGGTCAATCTGGGCCAGGGCTTCCCGGACGGCAACGGACCGGCGGACGTGGTCGCCGCGGCGACCGACTATCTGGAGAACGGCGTCAACCAGTACCCGTCGATGATGGGCATCCCGCCGCTGCGCGAGGCGGTCGCGGCGCACGCGAAGCGGTTCTACGGCCTCGACGTGGACTGGCCGCGCGAGGTGCTGATCACATCGGGCGGGACCGAGGCGCTGGGCGCGGCGCTGTTCGGGCTGATCGAGCCGGGCGACGAGGCGGTGCTGATCGAGCCGCTCTACGATTCCTACCTGCCGATCGTGCGGCGCGCCGGCGCGATTCCGCGAACGGTGCGGCTGGAGCCGCCCGGCTGGACCCTGCCGGTCGACGAGCTGCGCGCCGCGTTCTCGGACAAGACCAAGCTGATCCTGTTCAACACGCCGATGAACCCATGCGCCAAGGTGTTCGACCGCGACGAGCTCGAGCTGATCGCCGGGCTCTGCATCCGGCACGACGCCTATGCCGTCTGCGACGAGGTCTACGAGCACCTCGCCTTCGACGGCCGGCCGCATATCCCGATGATCGCGCTGCCCGGCATGCGGGAACGGGCGGTGCGGATCGCCTCGGCGGGCAAGATATTCTCGCTCACCGGCTGGAAGGTCGGCATGGTCACCGCGGCGCCCGATTTGCTGACCCCGATCGCCAAGGCGCATCAGTTCCTCACCTTCACCACCCCGCCCAACTTGCAGAGCGCGGTCGCCTACGGGCTCAACAAGGACGATTCCTATTTTGCCGGGCTCAACGCCGACATGCAGGCCAGGCGGGATTTGCTGGCCGCCGGGCTCGCCGATATCGGCTTCGGCATCGTGCCCTGCGCGGGGACCTATTTCCTGACCACCGATTTCCGCCCGCTCGGCTTCAATGGCGACGATGTCGATTTCTGCCGCCACATCACCGTCGAGGCGGGAGTCACGGCGGTGCCGGTCAGCGCGTTCTACGAGAGCGGCCAGGTGCGGCATTTCGCCCGCTTCGCCTTCTGCAAGGAGGCGGCCGCTCTGGATGAGGCGATCGCGCGGCTCGGCCGCCATTTCGCCGCCGGGGCTTGACGGGCGCGCGAATCGGGGGCTAGAGACCCCCCGGCGGTGGCTGTAGCTCAGCCGGTTAGAGCGCCTGGTTGTGGTCCAGGAGGTCGGGGGTTCGAATCCCCTCAGCCACCCCAGCGCCGCCCGGTCTCGACACGGTTCCGGGAACGCGCGACAATCCGCCCGCTCAGCGCAGCCGAGGCGCCGATGGGGAGTGAGAACGACAACGGGCGTAAGGGCAACGGGCGCGACCCCGACGACGAAGAACGCAAGGAACAGCCCTGGCCCGACGACAGCGTGCCGCGGCCGCCGGGTCAGCCGCCGATCGACGAGCCCCCGGCGGACCGGCCCGACCCCGGCGCGCCGGCCTGACCGGCCGGTCCGGGGCGCCGGGATCGGGACGCGCCGGGCGATTGGGGAGGCGGGGCGGAGGCGAGGTGCGCGGCTGTCACGACATAGGCGGCATGATCGCCGGTCCGCTCGACCGGCGCGAGACGGAGACGCCGGGCTGGGCGCGGCTCGCCGAGGCGCTGCGCGCGCTGGTCGATTCGCGCTACTGCCTGCACGAGCAGCGGCGCCGCATCGAGGCGTTGGGCCCGGAGACCTACGCGAAACTCGGCTACCACGAGCTCCGCATCGTCGCCCTGGCGGAGGCGCTCGCGGAGAAGGACATCGTCGGCGCGGACGAGCTCGCCCGGCGCATGGCGGCGCTCGGGCGCCGCGCCACGGAATAGGAGGCGCCCCATGGCCCGCGATTTCGAAGACCATTGCTGGAAGGACGTGATCCCGCCGGACGTGCTGGAGATCTACGCCGCCTACCGGCGCGAGGTCTATGTCGGGCGGAGACCGGCGCTGCTCGCGGTCGACCTCTACAACCTGGTCTATCGCGGCGGGGCGCGGCCGGTCGGCGAGCTGATCGACCGCTACCCGAGCGCCTGCGGCGTCTTCGCCCACGACGCCATCGAGCCCACGAGAAAGCTGTTCGCCGCCGCCCGCTCGCTCGGCCTGCCGGCGATCTACACCACCGCCGCCAGCAAGCGCGGCAGCGTCACCGCCACCAACCGGCAGGTCGGCACCGGATCGGGCGACGATTACGAGATCTACGAGGCGTTCGCGCCGCGTCCCGGCGATCTGCTGATCGAGAAGGAGCGCGCCAGCGCCTTCTACGGCACGCCGCTGGTCGCCCACCTCACCCGGCTCGGGGTCGACAGCCTGCTGATCTGCGGCGATTCGACCTCGGGATGCGTGCGGGCGTCCACGGTCGACGCCTATTCGAACGGGTACCACGCGACCGTGGTCGAGGAGTGCGTGTTCGACCGTGCCGAGCTGATCCACAAGATCGCCCTGTTCGACCTGCACCACAAATACGCCGACGTGATGACCCTCGACGAGGTGCTGGAGGCGCTCGCCGGGCGCGAGCGGGATGAGGCGGCGGCCTGAACGCCGCCCGCGAAGCCGCCGCGAGCCACACCCGGTCGGGTCGATGTCGGCCGAGCTGCTGACCGTCGAGGAGATGTCGCGCGCCGATGCGCTGGCGATCGCCGGCGGCACGCCGGGGGTCGAGCTGATGGAGGCGGCGGGCCGGGCGGTGGCCGACCGGATCTGCCTGCGCTGGGCGAGCCGGCCGACCGCGGTGCTCTGCGGCCCCGGCAACAACGGCGGCGACGGGTTCGTGATCGCGCGCCTGCTCGCCGGACGCGGCTGGCCGGTGCGGGTTGCGCTCTATGGCGACCGGGACCGGCTGAAGGGCGATGCGGCCGCCAATGCGGCGCGCTGGGACGGCGATGTCGAGGCGATGTCGGCGGACGCGGTGGACGGCGCCGAGCTCGTGGTCGATGCCATCTTCGGGGCCGGGCTCGCGCGCGAAGTCGACGGCGCGGCGCGCGCCGCGATCGCGGCCGTCGGCGATCGCCCGTGCGTCGCGGTCGACGTGCCGAGCGGTGTCGACGGCAACAGCGGCGCCATCCTGGGCGCGGCGCCCAAAGCCGCGATGACGGTTACCTTTTTTCGCAGGAAACCCGGTCATCTGCTTGTTCCAGCACGGTTTGTTATGGGCGAAGTCCATGTCGCCGATATCGGTATCCCGGACGCCGTGCTGGAAGAAATCCGTCCCGCCGCCTTCGCCAACGAGCCCGATCTGTGGTCGGGAGCGCTGCGCTGGCCGCGGCCGGACGACCACAAGTACAGCCGCGGCCACGCGGTGATTTCCGGCGGCAGCGAGATGACCGGCGCGGCCCGGCTCGCCGCTCGCGCGGCGATGCGGATCGGCGCGGGCATGGTGAGCGTGCTGTGCCGTCCGGAGGCGCGCATGATCTACGCCGCGGACCTGGTCGGGCCGCTGGTCGTGTCGTCGGACGATCCGCAGGCCTTCGCCGACTATCTCGCCGATCCGCGGCGCAGCGCCGTGCTGGTCGGGCCGGGGGCGGGCGTGTCGGAGGAGACGCGGGATCTCTCGATCCGCGCGCTCGCCACCGGCAAGCCGGCGGTGCTCGACGCGGATGCGCTGACCGCGTTCGCCGAATCGCCTCAAACCCTGTTCCGGGCGATCGGCGGGACGCAGGCCGTGCTCACCCCGCATGAGGGCGAATTCGCCCGCCTCTTCGCTCTCGACGGCGACAAGCCGTCGCGGGCGCGCGCGGCGGCGGCGCGGAGCGGAGCCGTGGTGCTGCTGAAGGGCACCGACACGACGATCGCCGATCCCGGCGGCCGCGTCGCGATTAACGCGAACGCGCCGCCCGAGCTCGCGACCGCGGGTGCGGGAGACGTGCTGGCCGGACTCGTCCTCGGGTTGCTCGCCCAGGGGCTGCCGCCCTTCGAGGCCGCCTGCGCGGCGGCCTGGATTCACGGCGAAGCGGCGTCGGCGTTCGGTCCCGGGCTGATCGCGGACGATCTGCCCGACCTGGTTCCGCCGGTGCTGCGCCGCCTGCGATAGCGGCGGGGACGCGCTACCGGGCTTCCACCGGCACGCGGTCGTCCTCGACGGCAGCCGCGCGCATCGCCTTCTGGATCTTCTCGAAGGCGCGCACCTCGATCTGCCGCACCCGCTCGCGCGATACCCCGAACTCCTGGCTCAGCTCCTCCAGCGTCAGCGGGGTCTCGGCGAGGCGCCGCATGGTGAGGATCCGCTTCTCCCGCGGGTTCAGGTGATCCATCGCGCCGCGCAGGAGGGCGCGGCGCCGCTGCAGCTCCTCGGCCTCGGCGAGCAGCGTTTCCTGCGAGTCCGAATCGTCGACCAGCCAGTCCATCCACTCGCCTTCGCCGTCCGCGCGAAGCGGCGCGTTGAGCGAGTTGTCCGGCGCCGCCATCCGGCGGTTCATCTGCACCACCTCGTCTTCCGAGACGTTGAGCCGGGTGGCGATCTCGGTCACCTTCTCGGGGTGCAGGTCGCCCTCCTCGATCGCCTTGATCTCGCCCTTGATGCGCCGCAGGTTGAAGAACAGCTTCTTCTGGGCGGCGGTGGTGCCGATCTTCACCAGCGACCAGGAGTGCAGGATGTATTCCTGGATCGCCGCGCGAATCCACCACATCGCATAGGTGGCGAGCCGGAACCCGCGGTCCGGGTCGAACCGCTTGACCGCCTGCATCATCCCGACATTGCCCTCCGAGATCAGCTCGCCCATCGGCAGCCCGTAGCCGCGATAGCCGGAGGCGATCTTGGCCACCAGCCGCAGATGGCTGGTCACCAGCCGGTGGGCCGCCTCGGTGTCGCCGTCCTCGCGCCAGCGCTTGGCCAGCATGAACTCCTCGTCCGCCTCCAGGATGGGGAATTTGCGGATATCCCGGAGATAGCGCGAGAGATTGCTCTCGGGGTCGAGCTGCGGTGCCGCGGGAACCGCTGCCGTTCTCGCTGCCATCGACTTCTCCTCCTGGGGGCTGCCGCTGCTCATGCCGCCACGCCTGTCAAACGGTGAAACGGGAACCCGCGACCCGGGGTCCGGAGGAGATATGGCGTGGCACGGGCCAATTTACCACATCTCCTTCAGAGCGTTTTCCAATAGCCTGAGTTCATTCGGCAAATCGGTTTCGAACAGAAGCTCCTCGCCGCTGCCCGGATGGCGGAAGCCGAGCCGGTGGGCGTGCAGCGCGTGACGTTCGAGTCCCGCCACCGCGCCCGCTCCGCGCTCGCCCAGGGTGCGGCGCCGCGCGGCCGTCAGCCCGCCGCCATAGCTGGCGTCGCCGATCACCGGCAGTCCGCGGTGGGCGAGATGCACGCGTATCTGGTGGGTCCGCCCGGTGGCGAGCCTGCATTCGAGCCGGCTGGCGGCGGTGCCGAACCGCCGGACCAGGCGGTAGCGGGTCAGCGCCGCCCTGCCGCCGGTGGCGAGCACCGCCATCTTCTTGCGGTTGCGCGCGCTCCGCCCGATATTGCCGGCGATCTCGCCGGACGGCCGCGCCGGCGTGCCCCAGGCGAAGGCGGTGTAGGCGCGGGCGACGCTGCGCGCCTTGAACTGGGCGGCGAGCGAGGCATGGCTGCGGTCGTTCTTCGCCGCCACCATCAGGCCGCTGGTCGGCTTGTCGAGCCGGTGCACGATGCCGGGCCGGCGCACGCCGCCGATGCCCGACAGCGAGTCGCCGCAATGCGCGATCAGCGCGTTGACCAGGGTGCCGTCGGGGTTTCCGGGGGCGGGGTGGACCACCAGCCCGGCCTGCTTGTCGACCACGATCACGTCATCGTCCTCGTACAGGACGGCGAGGGGAATGCGCTCCCCCGCCGGCAGCGGGTCGGCAATCTCGGGAACGATTACGGCGAAAATTTGGCCCGGTTTGACCTTGTATGAGGGCTCTTCTATCGTCCCCGCCGCGCCCGGGAGCGTGACCGCCCCGCTCTCGATCAGCCGCTTGATCCTGGTCCGCGAGAGCCCGAGCGCGCCGGCGAGGACGCGGTCGAGCCGCCCGCCCGCGGATTCGGGCGTCGCGGTGACCGTACGGCAGTCGCCCGCCGGGCCTTCGCTGGGTGCCAACATGGCGGGAGAGTGAGCACAATCCATGCCGGCGCTCAAGGCTCTCGTGATCGGGATGGCGCTACTTATTGTCGCAGGGCTGGCGGTGGTCGCGGTCACCATCGCCAACCGGACGCTGGATGGCGGCGGCCCCACGGATGCCGCTCTCGCGCTGCCGCGGGGCGCCGAGATCCTCGAGACCGCGCTCGACGGCGGGCGCATCGCGCTCCGCCTGCGGCTCGCCGACGGCAGCACGGCGATCCACGTCTACGACCTCGATACCGGAGAGCGCGCGGCGGTCGCCCGGATCGAGCCCGGCGGCGGCTAACCCGGCTTGATCCGCGCCGCAGAACCCGGTATCCATGTGTCCGCGGCGTCCCCTTCGTCTAGTGGCCTAGGACATCGGCCTCTCACGCCGAAAACAGGGGTTCGAGTCCCCTAGGGGACGCCAGCTTTTTTCCTAATTCCTTGAAAATATAGATTCTTTCGAGACGTCCGACAGTGTACCCCACATTCTGTCTGCCCCGTCGCGTAACCCATTGAACTGCATGGAATCAGGCGGGATGGTGTGGGGAATTGGGGTTTGCTTTAGCGACGAGCGCGACCGGGCGCCGGTCATGCGGGAAGCGGCCTGCCCGGTCGACCATCTGAATGCGAGGCTCGCGGCGCTCGGGAACGGCGCCGCACATCGGGGAGAATGACATGCGGATGATCGTTACTGCGGCCCTCGCCGTGATCCTCACCGCCGGCGCGGCTGGCGCGTGCGAGGTCGAAGACTGGCGGTGGGAGTACACGGCGATCATGAACGCGCTCCAAATCGAGGGCGTGACCACCTGCGCCAAGGGCGAGATGTCCGTCCGCATTTACGAAGCAGAAGGGGAGAAGCTCAAGTTCCTAGCCGTCGATAACGCCTATGTCGAGCGGCACATATTCCAGTCAATGGTTACCGGCATCGCGCGGAAACCCGCCAAGCTGACTATCAAGTACACCATCGACGCGGAATAGGCAGGTCGCGGCGTTCGGGAATGACGCCACCCAACCGGGAGGCGGCTGCCGCACCGCTCGCGCTCGGGGAACATAGCCCGAGACATGGAGCGGGCTCCTGGTGCCGGACAGGTGGATTGAAATGATTTGACCGGTGCGCCGGGCATTCGAAGGATCGACGCCCATGGCAAAGCACCGCACCCACAGCATCGCCTTCAAGCGCCAGGTCGTTGAGGAGTATCTCGCCGGCGAGACGCTCCACGGTTTGGCCCGCCGTCCCGACCTGTTCCGCACCCCGATCCGGATCTGGGTGGACAAGTACGAGACTGGCGCCTTCCACGAGGAGGCCGAGGCGGCCGGCATGATCCAGGAATACGAGGCCCGGATCGCCGCGCTAGAACGCCCAGTCGGCCCGCCGCTGGGTCGATCGGAGCACCGGGCGCGAAGTAAGCTGTCCGTCGCCCACAACCGCCGCCGCACCAAGCGGCCCGCCGATCAGGGAATCGTCGACCGCCGTTCCCACGCCATAGCCGCGCCGACCTCTACAGCTCGCGCAGCAGGCGGCCGTAGCCGTCGATGCGGTCGTCGATGCCGCAGCGGCGCAGCGACTCCCACACGATGGCCTGGATGGCGGCGATCACGGTGATGCCGAATCGCCGCTCCAGCGGTTCGATGAGGTCGATCACGCCCCAATGCGGTGCGGGGATGTAGAGCGTGTCGGCGTCGGGGCGGGAGCGGCACAGCGCTTCGGCGAGCCCGGCGATCTCGTTCCGCGGCATGGTGGCGAGCTCGGCCACGGTCTTCCCGGCGCCGCGCGACTCCAGCAGGTCGAAGCCGCAATCGGCGAGGTAGCCCGCGTCGAACCCGCCCGGCTCGGCGAAGGGGTGGAGCAGGACCAGCTTGTCCGCGCCCGCGGCCCGCAGCGCGTTGACCTGGGCGGTGAGGCTGGACGTCACCGGAACGCCGATCTCCGCCTCGGTCCGGCGCATCGCCTCGGCGAGCCCGTCACGGCCCATCGACAGGTTGATCGGCACGCCGCCGAACACCACGATGTCGACCCCGGCGCCCCCCATCTCGCGGGCCGCCTCCAGGGTCATCTCGACGCTGCGCGCGGTCTCTTCGGCCGTGAGCCGCTTGATGGCGAGCGTGGTGAGCACCAGCGTCACGCCTTGCGGGACCATCCTGTAGAACTCGTAGGGAAAGGTCTCGGTCAGGAAGGGCGGCGAGGTGTAGCCGATCCGGGCGCGGTAGCCGTACATGGGGCCTCCCCGGCGGGTCAGGCCGCGTCGAGGCGGAGCAGCGCGCGGGCGTTGGTCTCGTAAATGCGCCTGCGCGCCGCCGCATCGATGTCGAGCGCATCGACCGCATCGATGGTGCCGCCGATGAACAGCGCCCCGCCCTCCGGGTCGAACGGGGCGTCGGTCGCGAACAGGCTGCGTCCGGCGCCGAAGAATTCGTAGCCGCACACGGTTGCCGGGCGCGAGCCGTTGAGCGCCGTGTCGCCATACAGCATGCGGTAATAGTCGATGGGCTGCTTGTCGAGCCCGGCGCGGGCGGCGAGCGGATTGTCGCCGATCCCGCCCTCGAAGAGCTGCTCGAAGCCGATGGCGATCTTCTCCGCGAAGAACGGGATCATGCCGCCCATGTGGTGGGTGACGATCTTGAGGCCGGGCAGGGCGTCGAACAGGCCGGAGAAGATCAGCCGCGCCATGCAGGCGCTGGTCTCGTAGGGCCAGCCGAAGGTGAACCAGATCTCGTGCTCGGAAAACTCCTCGCTCACGTAGTCGGGGTGGTTGGGCCCGCGGATCGGATGCACCCAGACCGGCAGGTCGTGCCCCGCCAGGCATTCGAACAGGGGGCGGAACGGGGCGGCGCTGAGCGGCCGGCCCAATACGTTGGTGAAGACCTGCACGCCGCGCGCGCCGAGCTCGCCGATCGCGCGCTCGGCTTCGGCCACCGCGCCGTCCGGGTCGTTCAGCGCGACCGAAGCGGTGAAGGCGGGGAAGCGGTCGGGGTAGCGGTCGCAGAGTTCTGCCATGCCGTCATTGGCGATGCGCGCGAGCTCGGCGCTTTCCGCCGGGGTGCCGAGCGCCTCGAGCGGCGGGTTGGCGAGCGACAGCACCTGACAGTAGTCCGCGAAGCCGTCCATCATGCGCAGCCGCGCCTCGACATCGGTCAGCGTCGGCAGCAGCGGATAGCGGCCCAGCATCCGCTTGTCCGGGATGACCGCCTTCAGCCTCTCGAAATAGGCGGCGGGCAGGATGTGGTTGAAGACGTCGAGTTTCATCGCTTGTCGTCCGGCACGCTTTTCCCATCGGCGCCCGCATTGTAGCGTTGCGCCGCGACCGCCGCTGCCCGAACGACCGGGAGGCTCCGCCATGGCCGGCTACACCGTCCCCGCCTTCGCGCGCTTCATCGACGATTTGCGCGCCCATTTCGCTAACGACCTGCCGGAACGGGAGCGCTGGCGCGGCGTGAGGGACCTGCTCGGAATTCTCGTCGCCGACCCGCAGATGCGCGCGGCCTCGCGCGGCTGGACCGCGAAGAAGGGGCGCGAATACGTGCTCCACCACGACCCGGATCACGGCTTTTTCGTCGGCGCGCTGGTGCGCGAGCCCGGCCACCGCGCCTTCATCCACGACCACGCCCACACATGGACGGTCTATGGCGTGCTCGACGGGGCCGAGATCACCCATGTCTACCAGCGCACCGACGACGGCGGCACGCCCGGCAAGGCGACGCTGGAGCTGATCGACAGGCACGATGCGCCGACCGGCCATGTCGACCTGATCGGCCCCTGGGTGCCGCATTCCGAATGGGGCGCGTCCGACCGCTCGGTGGCGATCACGGTGCGCAGCGACCGCCCCGGCGGCTACAGCCAGAACCGCTTCTTCCCCGGGACCGGCAGCACCGACAACACCCATCGCGGGCTGGTGCTGGTGCCGCTCGCGGTCTGAGCGGCGCTCAGGCGGCGCGGCGCCGGCGCCACTGGCTCAGCAGCACCAGGGCGAGCACCGCCAGGCCGAACGGGTAGACGATCTCCTTGGGCGGGCGGTCGACCTGCTCGACGTCGATATCGGTGATCCGGTCGCCGAAGGTGAGCCCCGCCTTCTCGGCCGGGCCGTTGAAGGCGGTGTCGCTCACCTCGTAGCCGCCGCCCTCGGCCGGGCCGAGCTCGATCCCGACGCGCTGCGCCAGCGACTGCCGGCCCTCCGGCGGCGGCGGGACGATGGTGAACAGCTTGTAGCGGTCGCCGTAATCGGTCGACCGCACCGCGTGCAGGCGGATCTTGCGGTCCTCCGGGATCTGTCCGGGCGATGCCTCGACTTCGGCGAGTCCTATGGACGAGAACTCGGGCTTGACCAGGTTGAGCACGAAATCCGGCCGGAACAGCGAGACGATCACCAGCGCCAGCAGAACCCCCTCCCAGAGGCGCACCCTGACCAGCAGCCAGCCCTGGGTCAGCGCGCTGAAGGCGAGGATCGCGATCAGCGAGACCGCGAACACCAGCGCGCCGTGGCCCACGCTGTCGACGCCGATGAGCAGGAGCTCCGGGTTGAACACGAAGACCAGCGGCAGGATCGCGGTGCGGATGTCGTAGAGGAAGGACTGCACCCCGGTGCGCAGCGGATCGGCCCCCGATATGGCCGACGCGGCGAAGGCCGCGAGACAGACCGGCGGCGTCGAATCCGCCATCAGCCCGAAATAGAACACGAACAGGTGGACGGCGATCAGCGGCAGGACGAGCCCCGACGCGTTGCCCAGCTCGACGATGACGCCGGCCATCAGCGAGGCGACGACGATGTAGTTCGCCGTCGTCGGCAGACCCATGCCGAGGATGATGCAGACCACCGCGGTGAGCAGCAGCAGGATGTAGACGTTGCCGCCCGAGATCGCCTCGACCACGCCGACCATGGCGTTGTTGAGCCCGGTCGAGGAGACCGCGCCGACGATGATTCCGGCGGTCGCGACCGCGACCGCGATGTTCACCATGTTGCGCGCGCCGGACACCAGCCCGTCATAGATCTCCACGAACCCGTCGGCGACCGCGCGGGCGATGCCACGCTCGCCGCCGCGCAAGGCGGCCACCGCGTGCTGGATCACGATGATCGCCATCAGCAGCATGATCGACCAGAAGACGGCGCTGCCCGCGGTCCAGCGCTCGACCATCAGCAAATAGATCAGCACGACGATCGGGATCAGGAAATGAACGCCGCGCACGAAGGTGCGGCGCAGATGCGGAATATCCGCCCGCGGCAGCCCGGACAGGCCGAGCTTGAGCGCCTCGAGGTGCGAGATGTAGAGCAGCGCCATGTAGCTGATCGCCGCGGGTATGGCGGCGGCGACGATGACGTCGAAATAGCTGATGCCGATGAACTCGGCGATGATGAACGCCGCCGCCCCCATGATCGGCGGCATGATCTGGCCGTTGGTCGAGGCGGCGACCTCGATCGCGCCCGCCTTGGTGGCGGGCATGCCGATGCGGCGCATGACCGGGATGGTGAAGGTGCCGGTGGTCACGACATTGGCGATCGACGAGCCGGAGATCATGCCGGTCATGCCCGAGGCCAGGATCGCCGCCTTGGCCGGACCGCCGCGATAGCGCCCGACCATGGCAAACGACAGGTCGAGGAAGTACTGGCCGGCGCCCGCCTTGTCCAAGAGCGCGCCGAACAGCACGAACAGGAAGACGAAGCTGACCGATACGTCGATCGGGATGCCGAAGATCGCCTCGCCGCCGAGCCACTGATAGCCGATCAGACGCTCCAGCGAGACCCCCTTGTGGGAGACGATCTCGGGCATCGACTGGCCGAAGATCGAATAGAGCAGGAACACCCCGGCGACGATCACCAGCGGGATGCCGATGCTGCGCCGCGTCGCCTCCAGCAGGAGCAGGATCCCGATGCCGCCGACGATCGCCTCGACCGGGAGGGCGAACTCCCGGCCGAACAGCGAGACGTCGTAGCTCAGCAGGATTCCCTGGCGCGCGACCAGGCCGTCATAGCCGAGAAACAGGTAGAGCGCCGCGCCGCAGCCGAGCAGCGCGAGCGCGACATCGTAGAGCGGCAGGCCGCGGTCGCGCCCGAGCCGCTTGGAGAGCGGAAACAGGAGGAAGCAGAGGACCAGCCCGAAGGCGAGATGGACGCCCCGCGCCGGCACGTCGACGATGATGCCGAAGCCGAGCGCGAACGGCAGCGGCGAGGCGATCCAGAGCTGGAAGAGCGACCACAGCGCGGCGATGCCGCCGACCAGGGCGGCGAGCCATGGCGCCATCCCGCGGCCGCCGTCCTCCAGCTCTTCGAGCGTTTCCCGGACCCGCGCCGCCGATGGCTCCGCCTGGTCGCCGTAGTCGCGCTCCGCCATCCGTCACCCGGACGAATAGGGGCGGGTCCCGCGCGGCATCGCCGGCGGGTACCCGCCCCGGTCGGAGTAGAACCAGATGCGCCGGCGGCCGGCTACATCAAGCCCTTCTCCTTGTAGTACTTGGCCGCTCCGTTGTGCAGCGGCGCCGACAGCCCGTCCTTCATCATCCGCTTCGGGTCGAGGTTGCGGAACGCCGGATGCAGCTTGCGGAAATCCGCGATGTTCTCCAGCGCCGCCCGGGTCACCTCATAGACCACCTGGTCGGACACGTCGGCGCTGGTGACGAACGTCGCCATCACGCCGAAGGTCGTAACGTCGGCGGCGGTGCTCTTGTAGGTCCCCTTCGGGATGGTCGCGAACGCATAGAACGGGTTCCCGGAGACCAGCTTCTTCTCGACCATGCCGGCCAGGTTGATGATGCGCGCGCCGCACCCGTCGGTGGCGACCGCGACCCCGGCATTGGGCACGCCGACGGTGTAGCCGTAGCCGTCGATCTTGCCGTCGCACAGCGCCTTGGACTGCTCGGTCGAGGTCAGCTCGGAGGCCAGCTTGAAGTCGCCGACCTTGGTTCCATAGGCCTTCATCAGCACTTCGGTGGTGCCGCGCTGGCCGGAGCCGGGATTGCCGATATTGAACCTCTTGCCCTTCAAATCGGCCCAGGAATTGATGCCCGAATCCTTGCCCACGATGATGTGGTAGGGCTCCGGATGGACCGAGAACACCGCGCGCAGCTTCTTGAAGTGGGTCACCTTGTCGGACGACCCGTTATAGGAATGGTATTGCCAGTCGGACTGGGCGACGCCGAAATCGAGCTCGCCGGCGGCGATCTGCCCGATATTGTAGGTCGACCCGCCGGTCGAGGGCGCCGAGCAGCGGATGCCGTGCTTGCGGCCCTTCTTGCGGCCTTCCGCGGCCTCCTTGTGGACCAGACGGCAGATCGTGTTGCCGACGACGAAATAGACGCCGGTGGGACCGCCGGTACCGATGGAGATGAATGTCCGCTTGCTGGCCGCCTCGGCCGTACCCGCCGCGCTCAGCGCAAGCCCGGCGGCGGCCGCGACGGCGGCGAGCGCTCCGATTCTCTTAACCATGATGTGTTCTCCCTAGCTGTCGGGTTCCGGCGCTCCGCGCCGACGACTTGAGCGACGCGATCTTCCCGCATGGAAGTGCCGGGACTTCAGGCTAGTGAGGGGCCGGGGGGGCGTCAAGCGCGATACGCCCCGCGGGCGCCGGTTTGTCCGGCCCCTCCAAGGGACACCAATGCGCGGAAGCCCTACGGCAGGCGAATCAGCAAGCCGAGGACGATCACCGCAAGGGAGAACATGCCGGCAACCGCCAGCAACAGGCGGGTTTCGCGCTTCGCCATGTCCTCGGCGAGGCGCGCGATGTCGGTCCGGTACTCGGCCTGCCGCGTTTCGGTCCTCGCTTCTACCGCCGCCACTTCGCCCTCCAGCCGCGCCAGCCGTTCGGAAAGCGCCATGTCCCGAAGGTAGCAGCGGCCTGCTCTTTCTTCAAGTTTCGGCCCGCGCGACGGGTTGGGGAGCGGGGCCCGCATTTGTTTGAATTTCCGGTGCCATGTGCCTATAAGTCCTGCATCGAATTGCCTGCCGCCGGGGCGGTTCCGCGGACAACCCCGGGGAGGGGAGAGATGGCGCTGGACTCGATGCTGCTCGAGTATCTGCCGATCCTGATTTTCCTCGGCATCGCCGTGGCGATGGCCGTGGCGGCGGTGGCCGCCTCCTACATCATCGCCCGGCAGCGGCCCGACAGCGAGAAGGTCTCGGCCTACGAATGCGGTTTCGAGGCGTTCGACGACGCGCGCAGCCAGTTCGACGTGCGCTTCTACCTCGTCGCCATCCTGTTCATCATCTTCGATCTCGAAATCGCGTTCCTGTTCCCCTGGGCGATCTCGCTCGGGGCGATCGGCATGCTGGGCTTCTGGTCGATGGTGGTCTTCCTCGCGGTGCTGACCATCGGCTTCGTGTACGAATGGAAGAAGGGCGCACTCGAATGGGAGTGAGCGTCAACCCCGCCGACACCGGCGCGGCGATGCGGGCGATCGGTGCCGAGCTGTCCGACAAGGGGTTCATCGTCACCCAGGTCGACAAGCTGATGAGCTGGGCGCAGAGCGGGTCGCTGTGGCCGATGACCTTCGGGCTGGCCTGCTGCGCGGTGGAGATGATGCACTCGGCGGCGAGCCGCTACGATCTCGACCGCTTCGGGGTGATCTTCCGCCCCAGCCCGCGCCAGTCCGACGTGATGATCGTCGCCGGAACGCTGACCAACAAGATGGCCCCGGCGCTGCGCAAGGTCTACGACCAGATGGCCGAGCCGCGCTGGGTGATCTCGATGGGGAGCTGCGCCAATGGCGGCGGCTACTACCACTACTCCTACTCCGTGGTACGAGGCTGCGACCGGATCGTCCCGGTCGACATCTACGTTCCCGGCTGCCCGCCGACGGCGGAGGCGCTGCTCTATGGGATTCTCCAGCTTCAGAAGAAGATCAAGCGGACGAGCAGCTTCGCCCGTTGACCGGTGACATCGACCCAGCGGACCGCGCAAGGCACAGGATGAACCAGGCGCTCATCGAACTCGGCGAGTATGTCGGCGCGGCGCTGCCGGTCGACGGCGCCGAAATCTCGGCGGCCGGGGACGAGCTCGTGCTCGCCGTGCCGGCCGCCGAGCTCGAGCGCGCGCTGACCTGGCTGCGCGACGACCCGCAATGCCTGTTCGAGATGCTGGTCGACATATGCGGCGTCGACTACCCGGAACGCGCGCGGCGCTTCGAGGTGGTCTACAACCTGCTCAGCCTGCGCCACAACCAGCGCATCCGGGTCAAGCTGTCGGCCGATGCCGAGACCCCGGTGCCGTCGGCGGTCGGCGTCTACTCCGCCGCCGGCTGGTACGAGCGCGAGGCCTGGGACCTCTACGGCATCTTCTTCACCGGCAACCCGGATCTGCGCCGGATCATGACCGATTACGGGTTCGAGGGGCATCCGCTCAGGAAGGACTTTCCGCTGACCGGCTTCGTCGAGCTGCGCTACGACGACGAGCAGAAGCGCTGCGCCTACGAGCCGGTGCAGCTCACCCAGGATTTTCGCGACTTCGACTTCATGAGCCCGTGGGAGGGTGCCCGATACGTCCTGCCGGGCGACGAGAAGGCCGCCGAGGGCGGCGACGGGGACTGACTTGGCCGAGACCGAGATCAAGAACCTGACGATGAATTTCGGCCCGCAGCACCCTGCCGCGCACGGCGTGCTCAGGCTGGTGGTCGAGATGGACGGCGAGGTGATCGAGCGCGCCGACCCGCATATCGGCCTCTTGCACCGCGGCACCGAGAAGCTGATCGAGCACAAGACCTATGTCCAGGCGGTGCCCTATTTCGACCGGCTGGACTACGTCTCGCCGATGTGCCAGGAGCACGCCTTCGCGCTGGCGACGGAAAGGCTGCTGGGCATCGCGGTGCCCGAGCGCGGGCAATACATCCGGGTGCTGTTCAGCGAGATCACCCGCCTGCTCAACCACATCATGAATGTCTGCGCCTTCGCGCTCGACGTGGGCGCGATGACGCCGTTCCTCTGGGGCTTCGAGGAACGCGAGAAAATGATGGGGTTCTACGACAAGGTCTCCGGCGCCCGGCTGCACGCCGCCTATTTCCGGCCGGGCGGGGTGCACCGCGACATGCCGGCCGGGCTGGCCGACGAGATCGCCGCGTTCTGCGGGACCTTCCCGAAATTCATCGACGATACCGAGTCGCTGCTCACCGAGAACCGCATCTTCAAGCAGCGCACCGTCGACATCGGCACGGTCTCCCGCGAGGACGCGCTCGACTGGGGGCTCACGGGCCCCATGCTCAGGGGCTCGGGCGTGCCCTGGGATCTGCGCAAGGCCCAGCCCTACGACGTCTACGGGCGGATGGATTTCGACATTCCGGTAGGCCGGAACGGCGACTGCTACGACCGCTACCTCGTGCGGATCGAGGAGATGCGCCAGTCGCTGCGCATCGTCGAGCAGTGCCTCGGCGCGCTGCCCGACGGTCCGGTCAAGACCGAGGACGGCAAGGTATCGCCGCCCTCCCGGGCCGAGATGAAGGGCTCGATGGAGGCGCTGATCCACCACTTCAAGCTCTATACCGAGGGCTACAAGGTGCCGGCGGGCGAGACCTATACGGCGGTCGAGGCGCCGAAGGGCGAGTTCGGCGTCTATCTCGTCTCCGACGGCAGCAACAAGCCCTATCGCTGCAAGATTCGCGCGCCCGGCTTCGCCTTCCTCCAGGCGACCGAGTTCATGTCCAAGGGCCACATGCTGGCCGATCTGGTGGCCATCGTGGGCTCGATGGACATCGTGTTCGGGGAGATCGACCGGTGAGCGGGGGTTTCGCGCTGACGCCCGAGAACCGGGCCAAGGCCGAGGCCTTCGTCGCGCGCTACCCCGAAGGGCGGCAGGCCTCGGCGGTGCTCGCCGTGCTTGACATCGCGCAGCGCCAGAACGGCGGCTGGCTGTCGCCGTCGGCGGTCGAGCACGTCGCCCGGATGCTCGACATGGCGGAGATCCGGATCTACGAGATCGTATCGTTCTACGAGATGCTGCACGCCGAACCGGTGGGCGAGCACATGGTCAGGGTCTGCACCACCACCCCCTGCATGCTGCGCGGCAGCACCGACATTCTGGAGGCCTGCAAGGGCGAGCTCGGCGTCGAGATCGGCGGCACCACCGCGGACGGCAAGTTCACCCTGACCGAGTTCGAGTGCCTCGGCGCCTGCGTCAACGCGCCGATCGTCTGGATCGACGACGACTACTACGAGGATCTCGACCCGGAGAGGGTTGTGGCGATCCTCAAGGCGTTGCGCGCCGGAGAACCGCCCGAGCCGGGCTCGCAGATCGGCCGCCGGGGATCGGCGCCGCTCGGCGAATGGACCTCGCAGACCGGGTTCGCGCCCGCCGGCGGGGCGGGGGAGGGCGGCTGATGGCGCTCGCCGACAAAGACCGCATCTTCACCAACCTCTACGGCCAGGACGACTGGCGGCTCGCCGGGGCCAGGCGGCGCGGCGACTGGGACGGTACCGGCGCGCTGCTCGCCAAGGGGCGCGACTGGGCGGTCGAGGAGGTCAAGTCGTCGGGGCTTCGCGGGCGCGGCGGGGCCGGGTTCCCGACCGGGCTCAAATGGTCCTTCATGCCCAGGGAATCGGACGGCCGGCCGTCATATCTCGTCGTCAACGCGGACGAGAGCGAGCCCGGAACCTGCAAGGATCGCGACATCTTGCGGAACGATCCCCACAAGCTGATCGAAGGGTCGCTGCTGGCCGGCTTCGCCATGGGGGCGCACACCGCCTTCATCTACGTGCGCGGCGAGTTCTTCCGCGAGGCCGAGCGGCTGGAGACGGCGGTCGGCGAGGCGCGCGAGGCCGGGCTGATCGGTCCCGACGCCTGCGGCTCGGGCTGGGATTTCGACATCGTCGTCCATCGCGGCGCCGGCGCCTATATCTGCGGCGAGGAGACCGGGCTCCTGGAAAGCCTCGAGGGCAAGAAGGGGATGCCCCGGATCAAGCCGCCGTTTCCGGCCAATACCGGTCTCTACGGCTGTCCGACGACGATCAACAACGTCGAGACGATCGCCGTGGTGCCGGCGATCCTGCGCCGCGGCGCCTCCTGGTTCGCCGGGTTCGGACGGGAGAACAACACCGGCACCAAGGTGTTCTGCATCTCCGGCCATGTGAACGACCCGTGCAACGTCGAAGAGGAGATGGGGATCCCGCTGCGCGAGCTGATCGAGAAGCACGCCGGCGGGGTGCGCGGCGGCTGGGACAACCTCAAGGCGGTGATCCCGGGCGGCTCGTCGGTACCGCTCATCCCGAGATCGCTGTGCGACACCGCGATCATGGACTTCGACGGGCTGCGCGACCTCAAGTCGGGGCTCGGCACGGCGGCGGTGATCGTCATGGACGAATCGACCGACGTGGTCGCAGCCATCGCCCGGCTGTCGAAGTTCTACATGCACGAATCCTGCGGCCAGTGCACGCCCTGCCGCGAGGGCACGGGCTGGATGTGGCGGGTGATGGAGCGGCTGGTCCGCGGCGATGCCGAGGTCGAGGAGATCGACATGCTGCTCGCCGTGAGCTACGAGATCGAGGGCCACACGATCTGCGCCCACGGCGACGCCTCGGCCTGGCCGATCCAGGGCCTGATGCGCCACTTCCGCGACGAGGTGGAGAGCCGCATCGTCGCCCGCAAGTCGGGCCGCGAGGCGGCGGCGTAGACGGGATGTCCGAGCTCCGGATCGAGTATCTGGTCCTGTTCGCGGGGTTCGTGCTGCCCGGCGCGATATCGATGTATGTGTATGCGTTGAATGTTCCTCAAAGAGAAGAAAACCTGAAGAATAAGATAATCGAATGTATTTGCTTCAGCATTTTGAATTTTATTGTTATGATAGTTCCGATCCGATACGCGCTGGAACACTGGAACTTGAACGATAACTTTATATGGAGCTATGCTCTCTTAATTTTGTCCTTTATTGCGATGCCCATTATTTGGCCATATATTTTGATCCAGTTGCTGGATAAATTCGAGAAGTTTCGTTGGATCGCTCCGCGCCCGAAGACTTCTTGGGATTTCGTGTTCCAAAAAGAGACCGGCTGTTGGCTGCAGGTCGCGATGAAGGACGGTAGCCGGATCGGCGGGAAGTTCAGCCAGAATTCATACGCAACCGCCTATCCGGATCCCGGCCATCTCTATCTTGAAGAGGTCTGGGAAGTGGATGGCGATGGCGGTTTCCTGAGGCAGTACCTGAACGAGCCCGGGATAATCTTGAGGCCCGAAGACTATAACTATGTCCTCGTCTATGGAGGTGGAGATGGATGAAAAACGGAAGGGACAAAGGCGAGTTTCCTCGCGCGGCGTCTTGGGGGAGAGGTTCGGTTATCAGCCGCAAACCGCCGCGCCGGCCAATCCGCCCACGGGCAAAGGTTCGAAGTCTGCGCCAAAGAGCGGTGCGAGCGGTTCGTCGTCCGATAGCAAGAAAACGAAGTAGGCCCGCGGCGGGGCGGGATCGCTGACAGGTTAAGCGTCTGAAATGACTATGCCATGGCCACACTGACCATCGACGGAATCGAGATCGAGGTCGAGGACGGGATCACCGTCCTGCAGGCCTGCGAGGAGGCCGGCATCGAGATCCCGCGCTTCTGCTATCACGAGCGGCTGTCGATCGCCGGCAATTGCCGCATGTGCCTGGTCGAGATGGAGCGCTCGCCCAAGCCGATCGCCTCCTGCGCCATGCCGGTCGGCAACAACATGGTGATCCGCACCGACACGCCGATGGTCCAGAAGGCGCGCCAGGGGGTGATGGAGTTCCTGCTGATCAACCATCCGCTCGACTGCCCGATCTGCGACCAGGGCGGCGAGTGCGATTTGCAGGACCAGGCGATGGCCTACGGCTTCGACCGCTCGCGCTTCGCCGAGAACAAGCGCGCCGTGCCGGACAAGGATTTCGGCCCGCTGGTCGAGACCCACATGACGCGCTGCATCCACTGCACGCGCTGCATCCGCTTCGTGACCGAAATCGCCGGCGTCGAGGAGCTCGGCGCCACCGGGCGCGGCGAGCACATGGAGGTCGGCACCTATGTCGAGAAGGCGCTCGCCTCCGAGCTGTCGGGCAACATCATCGATCTCTGCCCGGTGGGCGCGCTGACCTCGAAACCCTACGCCTTCAACGCGCGTCCCTGGGAGCTCGCCAAGACCGAGACCGTGGACGTGATGGACGCGGTCGGCAGCAATGTCCGCGTCGACTCGCGGGACGGCGAGGTGCAGCGGGTGATCCCGCTGCTGAACGAGGACATCAACGAGGAGTGGATTTCCGACAAGGCGCGGTTCGCCTGCGACGGGCTGCGCCGCCAGCGCCTCGACACGCCCTATGTGCGCCGCGACGGCAGGCTGGCGCCCGCGAGCTGGGCGGAGGCGCTCGGCGCGGTCGCCGACAGGCTGGGCGGGACCGCGCCGGAGCGCATGGCGGCGATCGCCGGCGACCTGGCCTGCTGCGAGTCGATGGCGATGCTGAAGGACCTGTTCGCCGCGCTCGGCTCGCCCCATGTCGATGCGCGCCAGGAGGGGGCGAAGCTCTCGGCGGCGGCGCGCGCCGGCTACCTGTTCAACACCGCCATCGCCGGGATCGAGGACGCCGATGCCTGCCTGATCGTGGGCGCGGACGTGCGCCGCGAAGCCCCGCTGGTCAATGCGCGCCTGCGCAAGCGGCATTCGATGGGCGGCTTCCCGGTCGGGCTGATCGGCGAGCCGGTCGACCTCGCCTGGCGCTACGACCATCTCGGCAACGACGCCGCCCTGCTCTCTGAAATCGCCGTCGGCGAACACCCGTTCCGCTCAAAACTGGAAGCGGCCGCGCGTCCGATGATCGTCCTCGGCGAGGCGGCCTACGCGCGCGACGACGGGGCGCGAATCCTCGGCACCGCCCGTGCGATCGCCGAACGCTTCGGCATGGCGGGCGAAGAGTGGAACGGGTTCAACGTGCTGCACCGTGCCGCCGCCCGGGTCGGCGGGCTCGATCTCGGCCTGGTGCCGGGCGAGGGCGGGCGCGACGTGGACGCGATCCTGGCGGGCGCGGAAAGCGGCGAGATCGAAGCGGTCTATCTGCTCGGCGCCGACGAGATCGACACGCAAAGGCTCGGCGAAGCCTTCGTGGTCTATCAGGGCCATCACGGCGACGCCGGGGCGATGCGCGCCGACGTCATCCTGCCGGGCGCGGCCTATACCGAGAAGGAGGCGACCTACGTCAACCTCGAGGGCCGGCCGCAGCGCACCGCCCGCGCGGTGCATCCGCCGGGCGAGGCGCGCGAGGACTGGCGCATCCTGCGCGCGCTGTCCGAGATTCTCGGCCGGAAGCTGCCCTGCGACACGGTGGACGAGGTGCGCGCGCGGATGGCGGCGATCGCCCCGGTCCTCGCCGGGATCGGCGCGGTCGAGCGGGCGCCCTGGCAGGCGTTCGGCGAGGACGGGCCGCCCGATCCCGGACCGCTCGGCACCGCGATCGGCAACTACTACATGACCGACCCGATCTCGCGGTCGTCGGAGACCATGGCGGCCTGCACGCGGGCCTTCCTGGAGACCTCCCGGGCGGCGGCGCATGGATAGCTTCCTCGACATCTATGTCTGGCCGACGGTGCTGATCGTGCTGTCGATCGTCGCCATCGTGGTGCCGGTGCTGGCGGGGGCGGCCTACATGACCCTGGCCGAGCGCAAGGTCATCGCGGCGATCCAGCTCCGCAAAGGCCCCAACGTGGTCGGCCCGTTCGGCCTGTTCCAGCCGATCGCCGACGGCATCAAGATCCTGTTCAAGGAGACCATCATCCCGACCGGCGCCAACCGGGCCGTGTTCCTGATGGCGCCGATGCTGACCTTCATCCTGAGCCTGGTCGCCTGGGCGGTCATCCCGTTCGACGACGGCTGGGTGCTGGCCGACATCAATGTCGGGATCCTCTATCTGTTCGCGATCTCCTCCCTCGGGGTCTACGGCATCATCATGGCCGGGTGGGCGTCGAACTCGAAATACGCCTTTCTCGGCGCGCTGCGCTCGGCCGCCCAGATGGTGTCCTACGAGGTGGCGATCGGCTTCGTGATCATCAGCGTGCTGCTCTGCGTCGGCTCGCTCAATTTGAGCGAGATCGTCAAGGCGCAAGAGGGGCTGTGGTTCTGCATCCCGCTATTGCCGATGTTCGTGATGTTCTTCGTCTCGACGCTCGCCGAGACCAACCGCGCGCCGTTCGACCTGCCCGAGGCCGAGGCCGAGCTGGTGGCGGGCTACAACGTCGAATACTCGTCGATCACGTTCGCGCTCTTCTTCGTCGGCGAGTACGCCAACATGATCCTGATGAGCGCGATGACGACGGTGCTGTTCCTCGGCGGCTGGCTGCCGCCGATCGACATCGCGCCGTTCAACTGGATCCCGGGCGCGATCTGGTTCGGCGCCAAGGTGGCGTTCTGCCTGTTCGTCTTCCTGTGGGTGCGCGCAACCTTCCCGCGCTACCGCTACGACCAGCTGATGCGGCTCGGCTGGAAGGTGTTCCTGCCGGGCTCGCTGCTCTGGCTGGTGCTGGTAGCGGGCTATCTGGTGGCCACCGGCACGGCGCCGATGGGGGTGAAGTGATGGCCCTGCTCGACCGATCCGCCCGGGCGCTGTTCCTGACCGAGCTCCTGTCGGGGATGGCGGTGACGCTGCGCTATTTGTTCAAGCCCAAGGTGACGCTGAACTACCCCTACGAGAAGGGTCCGCTGAGCCCGCGCTTCCGCGGCGAGCACGCGCTCAGGCGCTACCCCAACGGCGAGGAGCGCTGCATCGCCTGCAAGCTGTGCGAGGCGATCTGCCCGGCCCAGGCGATCACCATCGAGGCCGAGCCGCGCGCCGACGGCAGCCGGCGGACGACGCGCTACGACATCGACATGACCAAGTGCATCTATTGCGGGTTCTGCGAGGAGGCCTGCCCGGTCGATGCCATCGTCGAGGGGCCGAACTTCGAGTTCGCCACCGAGACCCGCGAGGAGCTGATGTACAACAAGGAAAAGCTCCTCGACAACGGCGATCGCTGGGAGGCGGACCTCGCCGCCAGGCTCGGCGCCGATGCGCCCTACCGCTAGGCGCCGGCGATGATCGTCCAGACCGCCGCCTTCTACCTGTTCGCCGCCGTCGCCGTGGCGGCCGCGGTCATGGTGATCTCGGCGCGCAACCCGGTCCACTCGGTGCTGTTCCTGATCCTCGCCTTCTTCAACGCGGCCGGGCTGTTCGTGCTGATGGGCGCGGAGTTCATCGCCATGACGCTGGTCATCGTCTATGTCGGCGCGGTGGCGGTGCTGTTCCTCTTCGTCGTCATGATGCTCGACATCAACTTCGTCGAGCTGCGCCAGGGCTTTCTGCAATATCTGCCGACCGGGGCGCTGATCGGCGTGGTCCTGCTGGCCGAGCTGGTGCTGGTCTTCGCCGGCTGGGCGTTCGCCCCCGACGAGGCGGTGGTCCGCGCCGCGCCGACCCCGCCGGCGAACGAGATCACCAATACCCACGCGCTCGGGCGCATCCTCTACACCGACTACATCTACGCCTTCCAGGCGGCCGGGGTGATCCTGCTGATCGCCATGATCGGCGCCATCGTGCTGACGCTGCGGGCGCGCGAGGGGGTGCGCAAGCAGCGCATCGGCGACCAGCTCGGGCGCGCCCGCGCGGATGCCGTGGAGCTCAAGAAGGTCGAGCCGGGGAGCGGCGTCTGACGTGGTCGGTCTCGCGCACTACCTGACGGTCGCCGCGATCCTGTTCACGCTCGGGATTTTCGGCATCTTCCTCAACCGCAAGAACGTGATCGTCATTCTGATGTCGATCGAGCTCATCCTGCTCGCGGTCAACATCAACCTGGTCGCCTTCTCGGTCCACCTCCAGGACCTGGCTGGCCAGGTCTTCGCGCTGCTGGTGCTCGCCATCGCCGCGGCGGAGGCGGCCATCGGGCTTGCCATCATCGTCGTCTATTTCCGCAACCGCGGCTCGATCGCGGTCGAGGACATCAACCTGATGCGGGGCTAGGGCGTGCTGTATTCGCTTGCCGTCTTCCTGCCGCTGATCGGCGCCGCGATCGCCGGGCCGTTCGGCCGGCTGATCGGCGACCGGGCCGCGCAATACGTGACCTGCGGGGCGCTGATCGGCTCGGCCGCGATCTCGACCCTGATCCTCTACGAGGTGGCGCTCGGCGGCGAGCCGCGCTCGATCGTGCTGTTCTCCTGGATGACCTCGGGCACGTTCGACGCGGTCTGGTCGCTGCGCTTCGACCAGCTCGCCGCGGTGATGGTCTTCGTGGTGTCGGTGGTCTCGGCCTGCGTGCATGTCTACTCGATCGGCTACATGCACCACGACCCGTCGATCCCGCGCTTCATGGCCTATCTCAGCCTGTTCACCTTCTTCATGCTGGCGCTGGTGACGGCGGACAACCTGCTCCAGCTTTTCTTCGGCTGGGAGGGGGTGGGGCTCTGCTCCTACTTCCTGATCGGCTTCTGGTACGACCGGCCGGCCGCCAACGCGGCCGCGATCAAGGCCTTCATCGTCAACCGGGTGGGCGATTTCGGCTTCGCGCTCGGCATCATGGGCGTGTTCCTGGTGTTCGGCTCGATCGAGCTGCCGGCGATCTTCGGCGCCGCGCCGGAGAAGGCCGAGGCGACGATCTCCTTCCTCGGCCTGGAGGGGCATGCGCTGACCGTGCTCTGCATCCTCTGTTCATCGGCGCGATGGGGAAATCGGCGCAGCTCGGCCTGCACACCTGGCTGCCCGACGCGATGGAGGGGCCGACCCCGGTCTCGGCCCTGATCCACGCGGCGACGATGGTCACCGCGGGCGTCTTCCTGGTCGCGCGCATGTCGCCGCTCTTCGAATACGCCCCCGCGGCGCTCACCCTGGTGGCGATCGTCGGCGCCGCGACCGCGTTCTTCGCCGCGACCATCGGGCTCTGCCAGAACGACATCAAGCGGGTGATCGCCTATTCGACATGCAGCCAGCTCGGCTACATGTTCTTCGCCTGCGGGGTCTCGGCCTATTCCGCCGGCATCTTCCACCTGATGACGCATGCCTTCTTCAAGGCGCTCCTGTTCCTCGGCGCGGGCTCGGTGATCCACGCGATGTCGTCCGAGCAGGACATGCGCCGGATGGGCGGGCTCTACCGGCTGATCCCGACGACCTACGGGCTGATGTGGATCGGCAGCCTGGCGCTCGCCGGCATCCCGGTCTTCGCCGGGTTCTATTCCAAGGACGTGATCATCGAATCGGCCTTTGCCGCGCATACCCTGGCCGGGGACTTCGCCTTCTGGGCCGGCATCGCGGCGGCCTTCATGACCGCCTTCTATTCCTGGCGGCTGCTGATCATGACCTTCCACGGCGCGCCCAGGGCGGACGAGCGCACCATGGCGCATGTCCATGAATCGCCGCTGTCGATGATCGCGCCGCTGGTCGTGCTGGCCGCCGGCGCGGTGTTCTCCGGCATGCTCGGCTACCGCTACTTCGTGGGCGACGGTCTCGCCTCGTTCTGGGGCGATTCGATCCTCGTCCTGCCCGGCCACGACGCGCTCGCGGACGCCCACCACGCGCCGCTCTGGGTCATCGCGCTCCCCGTCGCCGTCGCCGTCGCCGGGATCGCGCTCGCCTACTGGTTCTACATGTTGCGGCCCGGCCTGCCGGTCGCGCTCGCCGCAAGGTTCGCGCGCCTCTACCGGTTCCTGCTCAACAAGTGGTATTTCGACGAGCTTTACGACTGGCTGTTCGTGCGCCCGGCCCACCGCATCGGCCGCGGGCTGTGGAAGGAGGGCGACGGCACGCTGATCGACGGGCTCGGCCCCGACGGGCTGTCCGCGGTCGCCCGCACGCTGGCGCGCCGGGCCAGCATGCTGCAGTCGGGCTATGTCTACCACTACGCCTTCGCCATGCTGATCGGCGTCGCCGCCTTCGTGACCTGGTACCTCTATGCGCAGGGCTGAGGGGAGACCGGCGTGACCGACTGGCCGATTCTCAGCCTGGTGATCTTCCTGCCGACGGTGGGCGCGCTGTTCGTGTTCATCGTGCGCGGGGACGCGCGCACGGTCGCGCGCAACGCGCGGATGACCGCGCTCTGGACCTCGCTGATCACCTTCGCGCTGTCGCTCGGCCTCTGGATCGACTTCGACAACTCGACCGCGTCCTTCCAGTTCGTCGAGCGCGCCGACTGGATCCCCATCCTCGGCGCCAGCTACCATCTCGGGGTGGACGGCATCTCGATGCTGTTCGTGATCCTGTCCACCTTCCTCACCCCGCTCTGCGTGCTGGCGAGCTGGGAGGCGATCCAGACCCGCGTCAAGGAGTACATGATCGCCTTCCTGCTGCTCGAGACCTTCATGGTCGGGATGTTCTGCGCGCTCGACTTCGTGCTGTTCTACATCTTCTTCGAGGGCGTGCTGATCCCGATGTTCCTGATCATCGGGGTCTGGGGCGGCGCCAACCGGGTCTACGCGGCGTTCAAGTTCTTCCTCTACACGCTGACCGGCTCGGTGCTGCTGCTGGTCGCGGTCATGGTGATCTATTTCGACGCCGAGACCACCGACATCGTCCGCCTGATCGGGATCGGCTTCGATCCCGAGCTGCAGATCTGGCTGTGGCTCGCCTTCTTCGCGAGCTTCGCGGTCAAGGTGCCGATGTGGCCGGTCCACACCTGGCTGCCCGACGCCCATGTCGAGGCGCCGACCGCGGGCTCGGTGATCCTCGCCGGCGTGCTGCTCAAGATGGGGGCCTACGGCTTCCTGCGCTTCTCGCTGCCGATGCTGCCGGTGGCGAGCGAGTTCTTCGCGCCCTTCGTCTACACGCTGAGCATCATCGCGATCGTCTACACCTCGCTGGTCGCGCTCGCCCAGGAGGACATGAAGAAGCTGATCGCCTATTCGTCGGTCGCCCATATGGGGTTCGTCACCATCGGCATCTTCACGGTGCAGACCCAGGGCGTCGAAGGGGCGATCGTCCAGATGCTGAGCCACGGCGTGATCTCGGCCGCCTTGTTCCTCTGCGTCGGCGTGGTGTACGACCGCCTCCACACGCGCGAGATCGCGCGCTATGGCGGGCTGGTCCACCGCATGCCGGTCTACGCGGCGGTGTTCATGGTCTTCACCCTGGGGGCGGTGGGGCTGCCGGGGACCAGCGGGTTCGTGGGCGAGTTCCTGGTCCTGGTCGGCGCCTTCCAGGTCAATACCTGGCTCGCCCTGCTGGCCACCACCGGGATCGTGCTCGGCGCGGCCTACATGCTCTATCTCTATCGCCGGGTGATCTTCGGCGCGCTCACCAGGGAAGACCTCAAGACCATGGCGGATCTCAACCGGCGCGAGATCGCCGTCTTCGCGCCTTTGGTGGCGGCGACGCTGTGGATGGGCATCTGGCCGGAGCCGTTCCTCGACGTGATGCACGCCTCGGTCGCCAACCTGATCGAGAACTACCAGGTCGCGCTCGATGCGTCGGGCACGCTCGCGGTCGCCGGACGATGACGCCCCTGGTGCCCGATCTCGCGCTGATCCTGCCCGAGCTGATCCTCGTCTGCGGCGCGATGGCGCTGCTGATGCTGGGGGTCTTTCTCGGCGACCGGTCCTACCACAGCGTGAGCTGGCTCTCGGTGGCGCTGATCCTCGGCGCCGGGGTCGCGGCGAGCCTGACCACCGAGATCCGCGCCACCCTGTTCGACGGCCGGTTCGTGGTCGACGCCTTCGGACATTTCATGAAGTGGCTGGCCTTCGCTGGGCTCCGCGCTCGCCATCGTCATGTCCTTCGGCTACAACCGCCGCGAGCGGATCGGCCGGCCGGAATACCCCATCCTGATCGTCTTCGCGACGCTCGGGATGTCGATGATGATCTCGGCCAACGACCTGATCTCGCTCTATGTCGGGCTCGAGCTCCAGTCGCTGGCGCTCTACGTGATCGCCGCCTTCCGGCGCGATTCGGCGCGCTCCTCGGAGGCCGGGCTGAAATATTTCGTCCTCGGCGCGCTGTCGTCGGGCATGCTGCTCTACGGCTGCTCGATGGTCTACGGCTTCGCCGGCTCGACCGGTTTCGAGACCCTGGCCGAGCTGTTCTCGCGCCCCGGCACCGGGATCGAGATCGGCGTCGTCGTCGGGCTGGTCTTCGTCATCGCCGGGCTCGCCTTCAAGATCTCCGCCGTGCCGTTCCACATGTGGACGCCCGACGTCTACCAGGGCGCGCCCACGCCGGTGACCGCCTTCTTCGCCATCGCCCCCAAGATCGCCGCGATGGCGCTGTTCACGCGCGTGCTCATCGGGCCGTTCTTCGATCTGTTCCAGCAATGGCAGCAGGTCGTCATCTTCATCTCGATCCTGTCGATGATCCTGGGCGCGCTGGCGGCGATCTGGCAGACCAACATCAAGCGGCTGCTCGCCTACAGCTCGATCGGCCATGTCGGCTACGCCCTGGTCGGCCTGGCGGCGGGCAGCGCCGACGGCGTGCGCGGCATCGTGATCTACATGGCGGTCTATCTGGTGATGACCGCGGGCACCTTCGCCTGCGTGCTGGCGATGCGCCAGAACGGCCGCATGGTCGAGGGGCTCGCCGACCTCGCGGGGCTCTCGCGGAACGCGCCGCTGCTCGCGCTGGCGCTGGCCATCTTCATGTTCTCGATGGCCGGAATCCCGCCGCTCGCCGGTTCTTCTCCAAGCTCTACGTGTTCCTCGCGGCGATCGACGCGGGGCTCTACACGCTCGCGGTGATCGGCGTGCTGACCAGCGTGATCTCGGCCTTCTACTATCTGCGGATCGTCAAGATCATGTATTTCGACGAACCTGCCGAGGCGTTCGACAAGCCGATGGGGCGCAGCCTCGCCGCGATCGCCGCGGTCTCCAGCGTGCTGGTCGTCGTGTTCATCGCCTTCCAGACCCCCATCGTGCGGGCGGCCGAGATTGCCGCGACCGTGCTGTTCTTCACCTGACCGGTGGCTCTTCCGGCAGGCTACCGGCTGGTCGGGCTGCGGCGGATCGACAGCACCAACGCCGAGGCGCTGCGCCGCGCCGCCGGCGGGGCGCCGCACGGCACGGTCGTCCTCGCCGGGGAACAGACCGCCGGGCGCGGCCGGCGCGGCCGAAGTCTGGATCTCCGCGCCGGGGAACCTGTTCATGACCATCCTCGTCCGCCCGCCCGAGGGCTGCGCCATGGCCCAGCTCTCCTTCGTCGCCGCCGTCGCGCTCGGCGACGCCTTGGCGGCGGAGGTCGATTTTCGCTTCAAATGGCCGAACGACCTGCTGGTGGAGGGACGCAAGATCGCCGGCATCCTGATCGAGGCCGATGGCGCGGCGGCGGCGGTGGGGGTGGGCGTGAACACCGCGCGTACGCCGGAGGCGGTGGGCGACAGTGCCGGCGATCTCGCCGGGTGCAGGCCCGCCGCCGAGCTTGCCAGCCACATCTGTCGCGCCTTCGACCCCTGGTACCGGCGCTGGCTCGCCGAGGGGTTCGGGCCGGTGCGCGCGGCCTGGCTCGCCCGTGCCGCCGGGATCGGGGAGGAGGTCGCCGCCCGTTCGGCGGGCGGTCCGGTCACCGGCCGCTTCGATCGGCTCGCGGCGGACGGCGCGCTGATCCTCGTCGACGCATCGGGAGCGGAAGTCGAGATCTCCGCCGGCGAGGTGGTCTTCGGGAGGGGCGGGTGCTGCTGACCATCGATTCGGGCAACACCAATATCGTCTTCGCGCTCTATGACGGCGAAGAGCAGATGGGCGTCTGGCGGAGCTCCAGCGATCCGCGCCGCACGGCCGACGAATACGCGGTCTGGCTGAGCCAGCTCATGTCGCTGCGCGATCTCTCGGCGGGCGATGTCGACGCCGCGATCGTCGCCACCGTCGTGCCCGAGGCGCTGTTCAGCCTGCGCACGCTGTGCCGCTCCTATTTCGGCTGCGAGGCGCTGGTGATCGGCGAGCCGGGGGTCGAGCTCGGCATCGGCGTCAAGGTGGACAACCCGGCCGAGGTCGGCACCGACCGCCTGGTCAACGCGGTCGGCGCACATGAGCGGTTCGGCGGACCCCTGATCGTCATCGATTTCGGCACCGCGACCACCTTCGACGTGGTCGACGGCGAGGGCAGCTATGTCGGCGGCGTGATTGCGCCCGGGATCAACCTGTCGCTGGACGCGCTCCACGCGGCGGCCGCGCAGCTCCCCCGCGTCGCCGTCCGGCGGCCGCCCCGGGTGATCGGCAAGCGCACCGTGCCGGCGATGCTGTCCGGCATCTATTGGGGCTATATCGGGCTGATCGAGGGGCTGGTGGCGCGCATCGCCGAGGAATACGGCGCCGACATGAAGGTGATCGCCACCGGCGGGCTGGCGCCGCTCTTCGCCGAGGGGACGCCGGTCATCGGCGACGTCGATCCCGAGATGACGCTGCGCGGCCTGGCCTCGATCTGGCGGCGGAACCGGGACGCATGAAGAGCGCGCAAGAGCTTTCGTTCGTCGCCCTCGGCGGCGCCGGCGAGATCGGCATGAATCTCAGCCTCTACGGTTGTGGCGGGCGCTGGCTGATGGTCGATCTCGGGCTCGGATTCGCGGACGACTCGACACCGGGGATCGACATCCTGGTTCCCGATCCGGCGTTTATCGTCGAACGCCGCGAGGCGCTTGACGGGATCGTGCTGACCCATGCGCATGAGGACCATCTGGGTGCGGTCGCCACCCTCTGGCCGCGGCTGCGCCGCCCGGTCTACGCCTCGCCCTTCGCGGCGGCGGTGCTGGGCCGGAAGCTGGCGGAGGCCGGGCTGAAGAACGTGCCGCTCCGCATCGTCCAGCCCAACGCGCGCTTCGATGTCGGCCCCTTCGAGATCGAGTATCTGACCGCGGCGCATTCGATCCCCGAGGGCCACGTGCTCGCCATCCGGACGGCCGCGGGGCTTGCCGTCCATGCCACCGACTGGAAGCTCGATCCCTCGCCGCTGGTCGGCGCGACGACCGACGAGAACCGCCTGCGCGCGCTGGGCGCCGAGGGCGTCAGCGCGCTCACCGTCGATTCGACCAACGCCATGGTTGAGGGGCGCGCCGGTTCCGAGGGCGTGCTGAGGGACAGCCTGACCGAGATTGTCGCGAACTGCGCCGGCCGCGTCGCGATCGCCTGTTTTTCCAGCAACATCGCGCGCATCGAGACCATCGCGCATGCCGCGGCGGCCAACGATCGCCAGGCCTGCCTGGTGGGGCGGTCGCTCTGGCGCATGGTCGAGGCGGCGCGCGAGACGGGCTATCTGGCCGACACGCCGCCCTTCCTCACCGAGCACGACGCCGGGTACCTGCCGCCGGACAGGGTGGCGATGGCGGTCACCGGAAGCCAGGGCGAGAAGCGCTCGGCGCTGGCTCGGATCGCCGCCGGCGACCACCCCGCGGTGGCGCTGGAGCCCGGCGACACGGTGATATTTTCCTCGCGCCAGATCCCCGGCAACGAGCTCGCGATTTCGCGCGTGCAGAACCAGCTCGTGAGGCGGGGGATCGAGGTGATCGACGACGGCGCACGCGACACCCACGTCTCCGGCCACCCGGCGCGCGAGGAACTGCGCGCGCTCTATGAATGGCTGGCCCCCGCCGCCGTGGTGCCGATCCACGGCGAGGCGCGCCATCTCTTCGAGCAGGCCGCGCTCGCCCGCTCCGCCGGGGTGCCCGATGCGATGGTGGCGGAGAACGGCACGCTCGTCAGGCTGATACCCGGGCCGCTGGAGGCGCTGGGCGAGGTCGAGACCGGGCGGCTCGGGCTCGACGGCAAGCGGCTGGTGCCGGTCGACGGCGGGGCGGTGCGGATGCGCCATCGCATCGGCTTCGCAGGCTCCGCGGTCGCCACGGTGGTCCTCGACCGCCGCGGCGCGCTGGCGGCCGACCCCCGGGTGACGCTGCACGGGGTGGTCGAGCCCGACGATGCGGAAGAGATCGAGGAGGAGGCGATCGACGCGGTGATCGATGCCATAGACGACCTCCCGAAGGGCGCCAGGCGCGACGACGAAGGTATCGCCGAAGCCGCGCGCCGCGCCCTGGTGCGCGCCGTCCGGCGGGCGATCGGAAAGCGCCCGGTGGCCCAGGTCCATGTCGTCCGGGTCTGAGCGGAGCCCGCGCGGATGAGCTGGTTCACCGGACTCATGGTCTTCCTGATCCTCTGGTGGCTGGTCTTCTTCGTCACGCTTCCCTTCGGGGTCCGCGCGCCGCACGAGGCGGGCGAGAGCGTCGAGCCGGGCCATGCCGACGGCGCGCCGGTTCGGCCGCGGCTGTGGTTCAAGGTCGGGATCACCACCGTGGTAACGGCCGTCCTCTGGGGCATCGCCTATTGGCTGATCGCCTCCGACCTGATTTCGTTCCGCGGCTGAACGCGCATGTCCTATTGCGACATCGCCCCCGGCCATCCCGTGCACGGCCCCTATCACGACACCGAATACGGCTTTCCGGTGCGCGAGGATCCGGTGCTGTTCGAGCGCCTCGCGCTGGAGATCAACCAGGCGGGGCTTTCCTGGCTCACCGTGCTCGCGAAACGGGATGCCTTCCACGCCGCCTTCGACGGCTTCGACGTCGCCACGGTGGCGCGCTACGGGGACGCCGAACGGGCGCGGCTTCTGGGCGATGCAGGGATCATACGCAACCGCCTGAAGATCGATGCCGTGATCGCCAACGCACGCACCCTCGAGGGGCTGATCGCCGAACATGGCTCCTTCGCCGCCTGGCTCGACGATCACCACCCGCTGCCGAAAGACGCGTGGGTGAAGCTGTTCAAGCAGACCTTTCGTTTCACCGGCGGCGAGATCACCGGGGAGTTCCTCATGAGCACCGGCTACCTGCCCGGCGCGCATGCCGAGAGCTGCCCGGTCTGGCGCCGGATCATGGCGCTGGATCCGCCCTGGGCGGAGGCGCACGGTGACGCGCGCCGGGCGGATGTGCCATGATCGCCGCCGCCGCGGGGTCGGGACGATAGCGGGGACGCCTGGGAGACCGATGCAAGTCTGGGAGTTCGGCGGTGGCGCCTGACGACGCGAAGGCGCGTCTCGCGCTCACCGACATCTGCAAGACCTTCCCCGGGGTCGTCGCGAACGACCGCGTCTCGCTTTCCCTCCGGCCGGGCGAGATCCACGCGCTGCTTGGCCAGAACGGCGCCGGCAAGTCGACGCTCGTGAAGATCGTCTATGGCGTGCTGCGCGCCGATTCGGGCGAGATGCGGTGGAACGGAACCCCCGTGCAGGTCGCCTCGCCGGCCCAGGCGCGCCGGCTCGGCATCGGCATGGTGTTCCAGCATTTCTCGCTCTTCGATTCGCTGACCGTGGCGGAAAACATCGCGCTCGGAATCGACGAGAACGTGCCGATGCGCGACCTCACCGAGCGCATCGGCCAGGTCTCGGCACGCTACGGCCTGGCCCTCGATCCGGGGCGCCACGTGCACACGCTTTCGGTCGGCGAGCGCCAGCGGGTGGAGATCGTCCGCTGCCTGCTGCAGAGCCCGAGCCTCCTGATCATGGACGAGCCGACCTCGGTGCTCACCCCGCAGGAAGCCGACCGGCTGTTCGAGACGCTGCGCCAGCTCGCCTCGGAAGGCGTGACGGTGCTCTATATCTCGCACAAGCTGGAGGAGATCCGCGCGCTCTGCGAGGCGGCGACGGTGCTGCGCGGCGGAGGGTGGTGGCGACCTGCGATCCGCGCACGCGAGACCGCCCGCGGCCTGGCCCAGATGATGATCGGCGGCGAGCTCGCGACGCCGGTGCGCGGCGCCGAGGGAGGGGAAGGCGCGGAACGGCTGGAGGTCCGGGGGCTGTCGCTCGAACCGGACCACCCCTTCGGCACCCCGATCCGAAATGCGAGCCTCGCCGTGCGCGCCGGCGAGATCCTCGGCATCGCCGGGGTCGCGGGGAACGGCCAGCCCGAGCTTCTGGCCGCGTTGAGCGGCGAGACCCTGTGCCCGGACGCCGGGGCGGTCCTGCTCGACGGCGAGCCGGTCGGCCGCCTCGGCCCGCGCGAGCGCCGGGCGCGCGGGCTCTGCGTGGTGCCCGAGGAACGGCTCGGCCAGGCCACGGTGCCGGAGATGACGCTCGCCGAGAACGGGTTTCTGAGCGCCTATCTCCGCGAGGGCCTGCTGCGCCACTGGCTCCTGCAGCTCCGCGCCATGCACCGTTTCGCCGCCGACATCGTCCAGTCCTATAGCGTGATGACCCCCGGCACCGCCGCCAGGCCGGCAGCCTGTCCGGCGGCAATCTGCAGAAATTCATCATCGGCCGGGAAATCCTCCAGAACCCGGAGATCCTGATCGCCGCGCACCCCACCTGGGGCGTCGATGCCGGCGCCGCGGCGGCGATCCAGCAGGCCCTGCTCGACCTCGCCAAGGCGGGCGCGGCGGTCCTCGTGGTCTCGCAGGACCTCGACGAGCTGTTCGCGATCAGCGACCGCCTCGCCGTGATCTGCGAGGGCCGGCTGTCGGCCAGCCGGCGGACCGAGGACACCACCGTCGCCCAGGCCGGGCTCCTGATGGGCGGCATGTTCGACGACGCACGGCGAGATCGTCGAGACCCATGCTGCCTAGGCTGGAACCGCGCGGCGGCGTCTCCGCCGCGATGATGGTGCTGACGCCGCTGATCGCCGTCGGCGTGACCCTGATCGCCGGGGTGATCCTGTTCGCCGCGCTCGGCTTCGATCCCGGCCTCGCGCTCTATACCTTCTTCGTCAAGCCGGTCTCCAGCGTCTACGGGGTGTCCGAGCTGCTGCTCAAGGCGACGCCGCTGGCGATCATCGCCATCGGGCTGGCGTTCGGTTTCCGCGCCAATGTGTGGAATATCGGGGCCGAGGGGCAGTTCACCCTGGGCGCGGTCTGCGGCGGCGGCGTGGCGCTGGCGCTGCACGGCGTGGACAGCTTCCTGGTGCTGCCGGCGATGGCGCTCGCGGGCATCGCGGGCGGTCTCGCCTGGGCGGCGGTCCCGGCCTTTCTCCGGGTGCGGTTCAACGCCAACGAGATCCTGACCAGCCTGATGCTGACCTACGTGGCGATACTGGTCCTGAGCTACCTGGTGCACGGGCCGTGGCGCGACCCGGAAGGGCTGAACTTCCCGGAATCCCGCATGTTCGAGGACCCGGCGCTGCTCCCGGTGATCCTCGACGAGACCCGGCTCTCGATCGCCGCGCCGATCGCGCTGCTGATCGTCCTCGCCGGCTGGCTGGTGCTGAGCCGCGCCTTCGTCGGCTTCCAGATCAAGGTGGTCGGGCAGTCGCCGGCGGCGGCGAGCTATGCCGGGTTCTCGGAGAAGAAGCTGATCTGGACCGTGCTCTGCGCCTCCGGCGCGCTGGCCGGGCTCGCCGGCATGTTCGAGGTGTCCGGCCCGATCGGCCAGCTCCACCCGGTCATCTCGCCGGGCTACGGCTTCACCGCGATCATCGTCGCCTTCCTCGGCCGGCTGCATCCCGTCGGCGTTCTGCTTCGCCTCGCTGCTGGTCGCGCTCAGCTATCTCGGCGGCGAGCTGGCGCAGATCGAGCTCAAGCTGCCGCTGGCGCTCACCGGGGTGTTCCAGGGGATGCTGCTGTTCTTCCTGCTCGGGACCGACGTGCTGATCCGCTACCGCATCCGCTTCCGGCCGCGCGGCGCGCGCTCGCCGCGGCCGAGGGGGGCTGAGTTGGATACCGCCGCCGCCGTTCTGGTCTCCATGATGGCCGCCGCCACGCCGCTGCTCTACGCCGCGCTCGGCGAGCTGGTGACCGAGAAGTCGGGCGTGCTCAATCTCGGCGTCGAGGGGATGATGATCACCGGCGCGGTGACCGCCTTCGCGACCGCGACGATCACCGGGAGCTCGGCGCTCGGCATCGTCGCCGGGGCCGCGGCGGCGACCGCGCTGTCGCTGATCTTCGCCTTGCTTACGCTCACCCTGGTCGCCAACCAGGTGGCGACCGGGCTTGCGCTCACCATCTTCGGCATCGGGCTCAGCGCGCTGATCGGCCAGGGCTATGTGGGGGAGCCGCTGGACGCGCTGCCCGCGCTCCACATCCCGGGCATCAGCGACATCACCTTCATCGGCCCGGTGCTCTTCGGCCACGACTTCCTGATCTATTTCTCCTTCGTCATGGTGGGTGCGGTGGCCTGGTTCCTGTACCGCACCCGCGCCGGGCTGGTGCTGCGCGCGGTGGGCGAGTCGCACGACGCGGCGCATGCGATCGGCTATCCCGTCATCGCCATCCGCTATCTCGCGGTCGCCTTCGGCGGCGCCATGGCGGGGCTCGGCGGCGCCTATCTGTCGGTCGCCTATACCCCGATGTGGATCGAGAACATGACCGCGGGACGGGGCTGGATCGCGCTCGCCCTGGTCGTGTTCGCGACCTGGCGGCCGGGCCGGGTGCTGCTCGGCGCCTATCTGTTCGGCGGCGTCACCATATTGCAGCTCCACGGCCAGGGGTTCGGGCTCGGCGTCGCATCGCAGATCTTCTCGATGCTGCCCTATCTCGCGACCATCCTCGTCCTGGTGCTGATCTCCAGCGACCGCGCCCTGATCCGGCTCAACGCGCCGGCCGATATCGGCAGGATTTTCCGCCCCGCGAGCTGATTCGCGGCCTTACCACCGGCGACTTTGTTGGGTTATTCTGACGCGAGTTGCAAGACAAGGAGAGGCGATCCATGAAACGTGCAGGACTCTTGCTTGCGGCGGCGGCCGCTCTCGGCCTCGCCGCCGGCGCCCAGGCCGCCGACAAGCTCAAGGTCGGCTTCGTCTATGTCGGCCCGATCGGCGACCACGGCTGGACCTACCGCCACGACGTCGGCCGCCTGGCGGTCGCCAAGGCGCTCGGCGACAAGGTGGAGACTACCTATGTCGAGAGCGTGAGCGAGGGCGCCGACGCCGAACGCGTCATCCGCCAGCTCGCCTCGACCGGCCACGGGCTGATCTTCACCACCTCGTTCGGCTTCATGAACCCGACCGTCAAGGTCGCCAAGAAGTTCCCCAAGGTGAAGTTCGAACACTGCTCGGGATTCAAGCGGGCGGCGAACGTCTCGACCTATCTGGCGCGGTTCTACGAGGGCCGGACGATCTCGGGCCTGATCGCCGGCAAGATGACCAAGTCGAACGTCATCGGTTACATCGCCTCCTTCCCGATTCCCGAGGTGGTGCGCGGCATCAACGCCTTCACGCTCGCGCTCCGCGAGGTCAATCCCAAGGCCGAGGTCAAGGTGGTCTGGGTCAACACCTGGTACGACCCGGGCAAGGAGGGCGATGCCGCCAAGGCGCTGATCGACCAGGGCGCCGACGTCATCCTGCAGCACACCGATTCGCCCGCTCCGGCGCAGATCGCGCAGCAACGCGGGGTGTGGGCGGTCGGCCAGGCCTCCGACATGACCAAGTTCGCGCCCAAGGCCCATCTGACGGCGATCATCGACGACTGGAACAGCTACTACGTCGCCCGGACGAAGGCGGTTCTCGACGGAACCTGGAAGTCGGAGGATGTCTGGGGCGGGCTCAACACCGGCATGATTGCGATGGCGCCCTACAACTCCGCCATCCCGAAGGACGTGGTCGCGCTCGCCAAGCAGGCCGAGGCCGACATCAAGTCGGGCAAGCGCCACCCCTTCCAGGGGCCGGTGCGCAACCAGGCGGGCAAGGTCGTCATCCCCGAGGGCAAGTCGGCCGATGACGGGATGCTGCTCTCGATGGACTGGTACGTGGAGGGCGTGCAGGGCAAGCTGCCCGGCAAGTAGACCCAAGCAGGGAAGAGCCCGGCGCGCCCGCCGCGCCGGGCTTTTTCACGGCCGTTTGCCGCCCGCCCGGTTTTTTGTAGAGTGCGGCCTTCCCGACCCCGGCCCGAGAATCGAATGCGGCTCTCCAGCTTCTTCCTGCCCACGTCGAGGGACGACCCGGCCGAGGCGCAGATCGTCTCGCACCGGCTGATGCTGCGCGCCGGGATGATCCGCCAGGCCAGCGCCGGCATCTACTCCTGGCTGCCGCTCGGCTTGCGCGCGCTGCGCAATGTCGAGCGCATCGTGCGCGAGGAGCAGGACCGCGCGGGCTGCCAGGAGATGCTGATGCCGACCATCCAGTCGGCGGATCTGTGGCGCGAGAGCGGGCGCTACGAGGGTTACGGCAAGGAGATGCTGCGCATCGAGGACCGTCACGGCCGCGATATGCTGTACGGTCCGACGAATGAGGAACAGATCACGGAAATCTTCAGGCATTACATCAAGAGTTACCGTGAACTGCCCAAGCTGCTTTATCATATCCAGTGGAAGTTCCGCGACGAGGTACGCCCGCGCTTCGGCGTGATGCGGGGCCGCGAGTTCCTCATGAAGGACAGCTATTCCTTCGATCTCGACTACGAGGGCGCGCGCCGGTCGTACAACAAGATGTTCGTCTCGTATCTGCGCACCTTCGCGAGGCTCGGGCTCAGGGCGATCCCGATGCAGGCCGATACCGGCCCGATCGGCGGCGATCTCAGCCACGAGTTCATCATCCTCGCGGGCACCGGCGAGAGCGAGGTGTTCTGCCACCGCGCGCTCGTCGAGCAGGACGTGCTCGGCGACGACGTGGACTACGAGGCGGATCTGGCGCCCGAGGTCGCGCGCTGGACCGGGCACTACGCGGCGACCGACGAGAAGTTCGACGAGGCCGAGGCCGCGGCGCTCGGCGGCGACCTGGTGCGGGCGCGGGGTATCGAGGTCGGCCATATCTTCTATTTCGGCACCAAGTACTCCAAGGCGATGAACGCGGCGGTGCGCGGCCCGGACGACGACGAGATCTTCCTGGAGATGGGCTCCTACGGGATCGGCGTGTCGCGCCTGGTGGGCGCCATCATCGAGGCCTCGCATGACGAGGACGGCATCGTCTGGCCGGAAGCGGTCGCGCCGTTCCGGGTCGGGCTGATCAACCTGAAGGCCGGCGACGGGAGGTGCGACGACGCCTGCGAGGAGATTTACCGGACGCTGGAAAGGGCGGGCTGCGAGACTTTGGTGGACGACCGCGCTCTGCGCGCGGGCGCCAAGTTCGCCGACATGGACCTGATCGGCCTGCCGTGGCAGGTCATCGTCGGCCCGCGCGGGGTCGCCGGCGGCAGCGTCGAGCTCAAGCGGCGCGACAGCGGCGCGCGCGAGGAGCTGTCGCTGGAGTCCGCGCTCGCCCGGCTGACCGCGCCGCCCGGCGCCGGAGGCTCGGCTAGTTCGTGATTTTCTCGCCGCTTGAGCGCATGATCGCGATGCGCTACCTGCGGGCCCGGCGCGAAGAGGGTTTCATCTCCGTCATCGCGGGGTTCTCGCTGGCCGGCATCGCGCTTGGCGTCGGTACGCTGATCGTCGTCATGTCGGTGATGAACGGCTTCCGGGCCGAGCTCATGTCCCGCATCCTCGGGCTCAACGGCCATCTCGGCGTGCGCGCGGCGTCGGGCAGTCTCAAGGACTTCGATTCGCTGGCCGAGAGGCTGAGGGCGCTCCCGGGCGTGGTCAGCGTGACCCCGCTGGTCGAGGGCCAGGTGATGGCGACCGCCAACGGGGTGGCTGGCGGCGCCCTGGTGCGCGCGCTGCGCCCGGGCGATCTCAAGGCGAGGCGCGCCATCGCCGAAGGCATCGAGCGCGGCAGCCTCGACGACTTCAAGGGCAGGAGCGCCGTCCTGGTGGGCGACAGCTTCGCCAGGCGCTACGGGCTGGCGCCCGGCTCGAAGCTGCGGCTGATCTCGCCGGAGACCAGCACCACCGCCTTCGGCACCATGCCCCGGACCAAGACCTACAGGGTCGCCGCGATCTTCGACGTCGGCATGTTCCAGTACGACAACGGCTTCGTGTTCATGACCCTCGACGCCGCCCAGCGCCACTTCCGCACCGGGCAGGCGGTGACCCAGCTCGAAGTGTTTCTCGACGACCCCGAGGGCGTCGACGGCATCAAGCCGCGGATCCGCGGACAGACCGAGCGCAAGCTGCGGCTGATCGACTGGCAGCAATCGAACGCCGCCTTCTTCAACGCCATCGAGGTGGAGAGGAACGTGATGTTCCTCATCCTGACGCTGATCATCCTGGTGGCGGCGTTCAACATCGTTTCCAGCCTGATCATGCTGGTCAAGGACAAGGGCTCCGACATCGCGATCCTCAGGACCATGGGGGCGAGCCGGGCGGCGGTGATGCGTGTGTTTCTGCTGGCCGGCGCCTCTATCGGCATCGTCGGTACGCTGATCGGCTTCGGTCTCGGCCTCGCCTTTGCGAGCAATATCGAGACCATCCGCGGCTGGCTGGAGGCGCTTTCGGGCACCAATTTGTTCGCCGCCGAGATCTATTTCCTGTCGCGCCTGCCGTCGCGTGTCGAGGCGGACGACGTGCTGTTCGTCGTCGCGCTGTCGATCGCGCTGTCGCTGCTGGCGACGCTCTACCCGGCCTGGCGGGCGGCGCGGCTCGATCCGGTCGAGGCGCTGCGCTATGAGTGATCCCGCGCCCGCCCTCGCCCTGCACCAGGTCGCCAAGACCTACCGCCAGGCGGGCGGCGGGCTGGAGGTGCTGAAATCGGTCAGCCTCTCGGTGATGCCGGGCGAGATCGTCGCCGTCGTCGGCCCCTCGGGTGCCGGCAAGTCGACCCTGCTCCATATCGCCGGGCTGCTCGACCGGCCGACCGGCGGATCGGTCCGCTTCGGCGACCAGGACTGCAGCGCGCTCGGCGACGACCGGCGGACCGCGCTCAGGCGCGGCGGCATCGGCTTCGTCTACCAGTTCCACCATTTGCTGCCCGAGTTCTCCGCGCTCGAGAACATCGTGCTGCCGCAGATGATCGCCGGCCGCCACAGGCGGGAGGCGGCGGTCCGGGCGCGCGAGCTCCTCGGGCGGATGGGGCTCGCCGAACGCGCCAGCCACCGCCCGGCGCGGCTTTCCGGCGGCGAACAGCAACGGGTGGCGATCGGCCGGGCGCTGGCCAACCGTCCGAAAGTGCTGATCGCCGACGAACCGACGGGAAATCTCGACCCGCAGACCGCCTCGTCGGTGTTCGAGATGCTGCTGTCCGCGGTGCGCGATCACGGGGTGGCGGCGCTGATCGCCACCCACAACACCGAGCTCGCCGCCCGGATGGACCGCCGCCTGGTGCTGCGCGACGGCGCAATCCAGCCCGGCGACATATCCCGGACCGTCGAGTAATCCACAGGCGAGGACGCCCTGCGCGATTGGTGATTCGCCGCGCGCGTGGAATCCTGTGCTGCCCACAGCGTCCGCCGCCCATGTCACACGCCGATTACGTCCATCTCCGGGTCCATACCGCCTACTCGCTCTCCGAAGGGGCGATAAAGATCCCCGACCTCGTCCGGCTCTGCGTTGCCGAGGCGATGCCCGCGGTCGCGGTCGCCGACACCAACAACCTGTTCGGCGCGCTCGAATTCGCCATGGCCGCGGCGGCCGAGGGGGTGCAGCCGATCGTCGGCTGCCAGCTCGCCGTAGCCCCGATGGACACCGCCTCGGCGATCGAGAGCGCTTGGGCGGGGGCGCGCAACGGGCGCAAGAGAAGGCGCGATTCGCTCGTCCTGCTGGTGCAGAACGAGGCGGGCTACGGCAACCTGATGCGCCTGGTCTCGCGCGCGTTCCTCGAATCCGAGGCGGGCGACCCGCATGTCTCGTTCGCCGACGTGGCGGCGCATGGCTCGGGGCTGATCGCGCTGACCGCCGGCACCTCGGGCGCGCTCGGCCGGCTGCTGGCGGACGGGCAGGTGCAGAAGGCGTCGGGCGCGCTGCAACAGCTTCGGAAAGCGTTCCCCGACCGGCTCTATATCGAGCTCACCCGGCACGGCGAGGAGCTGGAGCGGCGGATCGAGGACGATCTGATCGACCTCGCGATGACCCACGACCTGCCGCTGGTCGCCACCAACGAGGCGTTTTTCGCCGACGCCGCGATGTACGAGGCGCATGACGCGCTGTTGTGCATCGCCGAGGGCGCCCATGTGGTCGAGCAGGACCGGCGCCGGCTGACCGCCGAGCACCGGTTTCGCAGCGCCGCCGAGATGCGCGCGCTGTTCGCCGATCTGCCCGAGGCGCTCGACAACACGCTGGTGATCGCCCGGCGCTGCGCCTTCATGCCGGAGCCGCGCGAGCCGATTCTGCCGCGCTACCGGGCGGCCGCGGGAAAGACCGAAGCGGACGCGCTGACCGCCGCGGCCGAGGCCGGGCTCGAAGCCCGTCTCGAAGCCGGCGTCTACCCCGCCGGCGCGACCGCCGAACGGAAGGAGGAGGCCGCGAGACCCTATCGCGAGCGGCTCGCCTACGAGCTGGAGACCATCATCGGGATGGGGTACCCCGGCTATTTCCTGATCGTCGCCGACTTCATCCAGTGGGCGAAGAAGCAGCAAATCCCGGTCGGGCCGGGGCGCGGCTCCGGCGCCGGGTCGGTGGTCGCCTGGGCGCTCACCATCACCGATCTCGACCCGCTGCGCTTCGGGCTCCTGTTCGAGCGATTTCTCAACCCGGACCGGGTGTCGATGCCGGATTTCGACATCGACTTCTGCCAGGACCGGCGCGACGAGGTGATCCGCTACGTCCAGGACAAGTACGGCACCGACCGGGTGGCCCAGATCATCACCTTCGGAACGTTGCAGGCGCGGGCGGCGATCCGCGACGTGGGGCGGGTCCTGGGCATGCCCTACGGCCAGGTCGACCGGATTTCCAAGCTGGTGCCGTACAACCCGGCCCATCCGCCCACCCTCGCCGAAGCGCTGGAGAAAGAGCCGCAGCTGCGCGAGATGCGCACCGGCGACGAGCAGGTGGCGCGGCTGCTCGACCTCGCGATGGCCCTCGAAGGGCTGTACCGCCACACCTCCACCCATGCCGCCGGGGTGGTGATCGGCGACCGGCCGCTCGACGAGCTGGTGCCGCTCTACCGGGATCCCCGCTCGGACCTGCCGGCGACCCAGTTCTCGATGAAATACACCGAGCTGTCCGGTCTGGTTAAGTTCGACTTCCTCGGGCTGAAGACGCTGAGCGTGCTCGACCGCGCGCTCAAGCTGATCCCCGAGGGGGTGCGGCCCGATTTGCTGGCGCTGCCCTTCGACGACGAAAAGACCTACGCCATGCTGGGGCGCGGGGACACCGCCGGGGTGTTCCAGATGGAGAGCGCCGGCATGCGCGACGCGCTGCGCCAGATGAAGCCCGACTGCATCGAGGATCTGATCGCCCTGGTGGCGCTGTACCGCCCGGGGCCGATGGACAACATCCCGCGCTACAACAACTGCAAGCACGGGCGCGAGCTGCCCGACTACCTGCACCCCGACCTGGAAGACATCCTGCGCGAGACCTTCGGCGTGATCATCTACCAGGAACAGGTGATGCAGATCGCGCAGAAGCTGTCCGGCTTCAGCCTCGCCAGGGCCGACCTGCTGCGCCGCGCGATGGGCAAGAAGATCCAGGCCGAGATGGACGCCCAGCGCGGCGCCTTCGTCGAGGGCGCGGTCGCGCGCGGCGTGGACGAATCGAAGGCGCGGCAGATCTTCGAGCAGGTCGACAAGTTCGCCGGCTACGGCTTCAACAAGTCGCACGCCGCAGCCTATGCGCTGATCGCCTACCAGACCGCCTGGCTGAAGGCCAATCACCCGGTCGAGTTCTTCGCCGCCCTGATGACCCTCGACCTCGGCAACACGGACAAGCTCGGCGTCATCCGCCAGGAGCTGCAGCGCCTCGACATCCCGCTGCTGCCGCCCGACGTCAACCGCTCGGCCGCCGCGTTCTCGGTCGAGGAAGCCAGCAACGGGAGCCGGAGAAGAGCGATCCGCTACGCCCTTGCGGCGATCCGCAAGGTCGGCGGGCAGGCGATGGAGGATCTCGCGGCCGAACGCGAATCGGGCGGGCCGTTCCGCGACGAGTTCGATTTCGCGCAAAGGCTCGGCGGGACGCTGGCCAACCGCCAGCAGCTCGAGAACCTGGTGCGGGCGGGCGCGCTCGACTGCCTGAACCCCAACCGCCGCCAGATCTTCGAGGCGATCGACCGTCTGGTGCGGATCGGCCAGTCCGCCGCCCAGGCGCGCGACAGCAACCAGACCAGCCTGTTCGGCGAGGACGGGGACGGGCTGCCGCCGGTGGAGCAGCAGCGCCCCGAGGTCGCGGACTGGACCCCCATGGAACGCCTCGACCATGAATTCGACGCGGTCGGCTTCTACCTCTCCGCCCACCCGCTGGACGGCAACGAGCGCCGTCTCAGGCGGCTCGGGGTCGAGTCCCACGCCGAGATTGTCCGCCGCGCCGAATCGGGGACCTGCAAGCTCGCCGGCATCGTCGCCGCGCGGCAGGAACGCACCTCGCCCAAGGGGAACCGCTTCGCCTATGTCCGGCTGACCGATTCCTCGGGCGCCTTCGAGGTGGTTGTGTTCAACGAGCTGCTCGGCCAGTCGCGCGATCTGCTGGAGGCCAACAGCAGGGTGCTCGTCACCGCCGAATCGCGCGCGGAAGGCGACGGCACACGCCTGATCGCGCACCGTATCGAGCCGCTCGACCGGGCGATCGACGGAATGGAGACCGGGCTCCAGGTGCGGGTGGCCGATTGCGCCTGCCTGCCGACCGTCAGGTCCGAGGTCGGGCGCTGGAAGCAGGGACGCGGCCGGGTGAGCATCCTGATCGCCATCGATTCGGGGCAGGAGGTCGAGGTGTTGCTGCCCGGCGGCTACACGGTGCCGGCCGACGGTCCGCCGGCGCTCGACGCTCTCGCCGGGGTCAGCGAAGTCAACGAGCTCTAGCGCTCCGCCAAATACCCTGATTTCGCTTGCGAATGCGGGGCTTCGGGTTTATCACAGCCGCGCTTCAGAGAACGCACGCGGGCAGCGGGAGACGCGCCGTCTTCCTTCCGGTCGGCACGGGGTTTGCGCGATCCCGGGCCGCATTGCCCGCGGAGGGACAACCGGACGAGGACCGACATCATGGCAATGCCAGACTTCACCATGCGCCAGCTGCTGGAGGCAGGGGTTCATTTCGGCCACCATACCAAGCGCTGGAATCCCAAGATGGCGCCCTACATCTTCGGCGTCAGGAACGGCATCCACATCATCGACCTGCAGCAGACCATGCCGATGCTGTATGCGGCGCTGGCCGCGATCCGCGAAATCACCGCGGCTCGCGGGCGCATCCTGTTCGTCGGCACCAAGCGCCAGGCGAGCGAGCTGGTCGCCGATGCGGCCGGGCGCTGCGGCCAGTATTTCGTGAACCACCGCTGGCTCGGCGGAACGCTCACCAACTGGAAGACCATCACCGCCTCCATCCAGCGGCTGCGCGACCTCGACGAGACGCTGGAGACCGAGGAGAGCGGGCTCACCAAGAAGGAGCTGCTGGGCCTGACGCGCGAGCGCGAGAAGCTGCAACGCGCGCTCGGCGGCATCAAGGAGATGGGCGGGCTTCCCGACGCCCTGTTCGTGATCGACACCAACAAGGAGTCGATCGCGATCAAGGAAGCGAAGAAGCTCAACATTCCGGTCGTCGGCGTGATCGACAGCAACTCCGACCCCGACGACATCTCCTTCGCGATTCCCGGCAACGACGATGCGATACGCTCGATCGCGCTCTATTGCGACCTCGTGTCCCGGGCGGTGCTGGACGGTTTGCAGCAGGAGGCGATCGCCAGCGGAAGCGACATCGGCGAGTCCGAGGAAGCGCCGCTGGAGGATCTTCCCGAAGAGGGCGAAGCCGAGAGCGACGGGGACTCCCCCGACGCCGGTTCCGGGGACGCGGCCGATCCGGCGCCGGAACCGGCCACGGAAGCCGCGGCCCAACCCTCTCCGGAAGCGGCTGCGGACGGCGCTGCCGCGAGCTAGCCCGGCCGGCGGCAACGCCGGGTACCGATTGACGCAGGGGCCCGCCCCGGGTTCCCGACAACCGACGAGGACACGATGGCGCAGATTACGGCGAGCCTGGTCAAGGCGCTGCGAGACAAGACCGGCGCCGGCATGATGGATTGCAAGAAAGCGCTGACCGAATCCGGCGGCGAGATCGACGCCGCGGTCGACTGGCTGCGCAAGAACGGCCTCGCCGCCGCGGCCAAGAAGGCGGGGCGGGTTGCTGCCGAGGGGCTCGTCGCGCTGGCCACCGAAGGCACCGAAGGCGCCGTGGTCGAGGTCAACGCGGAGACCGACTTCGTCGGGCGCAACGCCGAGTTCCAGACCTTCGTTCAGGAGGTGGCGAAGATCGCGCTGCGGAGCGGCGATTCCGTCGAGGCGCTGGGCGAGGCGCCGATGGGGGAGGGGACGGTGGCGTCCCGGCTCACCGACCTGATCGCCAGGATCGGCGAGAACATGTCGCTCAGGCGCGTCGAGCGGCTGTCGGTCGCAAACGGGGCGATCGGCAGCTACGTCCACAACAGCGTCGCACCGGGGCTGGGGCGCATCGCCGTGCTGGTCGGGCTCGAATCCGCCGGCGCATCCGAGCGGCTCGACGGGCTCGCGCGCCAGCTTGCCATGCATGTCGCGGCGGCGAGCCCGCAATGGACCGCGATCGACGGCATCGACCCGGCCGCGCTGGAGCGCGAGCGCGGCGTTCTGTCCGAACAGGCCCGCGCCAGCGGACGGCCGGAACACATCGTCGAGAAGATGGTCGAAGGACGGCTCAGAAAGTTTTACGAGGACACCGTGCTGCTCGAACAGACCTTCGTCATCGACGGCGAAACGAAGGTTTCCGCAGTGGTGGGAGCGCTCGCCGGGGAGATCGGTACGCCGGTCTCGGTGGCGGGCTTCCGGCGCTTCGCCCTCGGCGAGGGGATCGAGAAGCCGGATGGGGATTTCGCCGCCGAGGTCGCAGCAACCGTCGACGGGTGAGGGCGTGCGCCAACCGCATGAAACCGGTCCGTGACCTATAAGCGCATCCTGCTCAAGCTGTCCGGCGAGGCGCTCATGGGCCCCGGGCAGTACGGGCTCGATTCCGCCACCGTGGAGCGTATCGCGCAGGAGATCCGCTCGGTCGCCCGGCTCGGCGTCGAGCTTTGCGTGGTCATCGGGGGCGGCAACATATTTCGCGGCGTCTCCGGCGCCTCGCTCGGCATGGAACAGGCCACGGCCGACTATATCGGCATGCTGGCCACGGTGATGAACGCGCTCGCCCTCCAGGGCGTGCTCGAACGGCACGAGGTCCACACGCGGGTGCTGTCGGCGGTCCGCATGGAATCGGTGTGCGAACCCTATATCCGGCGGCGGGCGATCCGCCATATGGAGAAGGGTCGGGTGGTGATCTTTGCCGCCGGCACCGGCAATCCGTTCTTCACCACCGATACCGCGGCCGCGCTCAGGGCCAGCGAGATGGGGTGCGACGCGCTGTTCAAGGGCACCCAGGTGGATGGGGTATACTCGGCCGATCCCAAGCTGCATCGCGACGCGGTGCGCTACGACCGGCTGGCCTATCTGGAGGTTCTGTCGCGCGACCTGAAGGTGATGGATGCATCGGCGGTATCTCTGGCACGCGAAAACAAGATACCAATTCTGGTATTTTCGCTTCACACTTCGGGGGCGTTTGCCGACATCGTAGCCGGCGGGGGAACCTACACACTGATCGCCGAAGGGGGGTGAGACCGTGGCGGACCCTGAAATTGCCGATATCGAGAGGCGGATGAACGGCGCCGTCGAGGCGCTGCGCCGCGAGTTCGCCGGGCTGCGCACCGGCCGCGCATCGGCGGCCCTGCTGGAGCCGCTGACGGTCGAGGCCTATGGCAACAAGATGCCGATCAACCAGGTCGGAACCATCGGCGTCCCCGATCCGCGCATGCTCACCGTCCAGGTCTGGGACCAGAGCCAGGTCGGCGCCGTCGAGCGGGCGATCCGGGATTCCGGGCTCGGGCTCAACCCCCAGACCGAGGGCAATCTCATCCGGGTGCCGATCCCGCAGCTCACCGAGGAACGCCGGGTGGAGCTCACCAAGGTGGCCAACAAATATGCGGAACAGGCCCGGGTGGCGGTGCGCAACGTGAGGCGCGACGGCATCGAGCGGTTCCGCAAGAAGGAAAGGGAAGGCGAGATCTCGCAGGACGAACAGCGCGCCTGGTCGGCCGAAATCCAGCAACTCACCGATGCGACCGTGGCGACGATCGACGACGCGCTGTCATCCAAGGAGACCGAGATTCTTCAGGTCTGAAGTCCATGGAGCCCGTGCTTGCATATCCCGACGAGGTGGCGCCGACCCATGTTGCCGTGATCATGGACGGCAACGGCCGCTGGGCGCAGGCGCGGGAGATGGACCGCGCGGCCGGGCATCGGCAGGGGGCGGAGGCGGCCATGCAGGCGGTCAGGAGCGCGGTCGAGCTCGGTGTCTCCTACCTCACCCTCTACGGGTTCTCGAGCGAGAACTGGAGCCGCCCGGCGCACGAGATCGACGAGCTGATGGCGCTGCTCAGGCGCTATCTCCGCGACGAGGTGGAAGAGCTCGACCGGCAGGGCGTCAGGATTCTCTTCATCGGGGATCGCAGCAGACTCGCCGGAGACATCGTCGCTCTGGCCGAGACCGCGGAGGAGCGCACGCGCGGCAACACCCGTCTGACGCTGGTGCTTGCGCTGAGCTACAGCGGGCGGCAGGAGATCGCCCGGGCCGCCCGCAGACTCGCCCGGAAGGCGGCCGCGGGGGACATGGATCCGGACGCGATAGACGAGACCGCGCTGGCCGGCGAATTGTTCACGGCGAACATTCCCGATCCCGACCTGGTGATCCGCACCAGCGGGGAACAGAGAATCAGCAACTTCCTGCTGTGGCAGAGCGCCTATGCCGAGCTGGTGTTCGTCGACACGCTGTGGCCGGATTTCTCGCGCGAGGACTTCGTCTCCGCAGTACGCGAATTCCACCGGCGCGAGCGTCGTTTCGGAACGACCCGTGTCGGCTAGAGCGGAGAATCCCGAGCTTGCCAGGCGGGTCTTGTCGGCTGCGGTACTGGGGCCGGTCGTATTGGTGACGTTGTATCTGGGCTCGCCGTTTCTGGAGCTGGTGGTCACTGCGGCGGCCGTGGCGATGGCGTGGGAATGGGACCGGCTGTGCGGCGAGCGGCGCTTCGGGCTGAGCGGCTGGGCGGCGGTGCTCAGTCTCGTTGTGGCGGGCTTGGCCGCCTGGAGCCGGCGCTACGACGTGGCGGGCCTCGCGCTGGTCCTGGGAACGCTGGCCGCCTACGCGGCGGCGGCGGCGGCGCATCGCAACCACCGGGCATGGATTTCGGCCGCTCCCATCGTCGTCGGCGTTCCCTGCGCGGCCCTGATGTGGCTCCGCGCCCTGCCGATGGACGGCTTCGAGACCGCGCTGTGGTTGATCGGCGCCGTCTGGGCGACGGATATCGCCGCGTTCGCCGTCGGCCGGCTGGTCGGCGGCACGCGGCTCGCGCCGCGGATCAGCCCGAGCAAGACATGGAGCGGGCTGATCGGCGGGGTTGCCGTGGCCGCGCTGTGGGGGCTGCTCTTCGCCGTCTGGGCGGGGGCGAAGACGCCGTGGCTGCTCTGTGTTCTCGGCGCCGGTGCGGCGCTCGTCGCTCAGGCGGGAGATTTGGGCGTATCCTTCGTGAAGCGGCGCTTCGGGGCGAAAGATTCGAGCAACCTGATCCCGGGCCATGGCGGCGTGCTCGACCGGCTCGACGGCATGCTGACGGCGGCCCCCGCGCTGGTCGCGCTGGTCCTGGTCAGCAATGCGGGAATTCTTGCATGGTAGCCGCCGGCGCACCCCGCACGGTGACGGTTCTGGGCTCCACCGGGTCGATCGGTTGCAGCACGATCGACCTGATCGAGCGCGAGCCCGAGCGCTTCGAGGTCGTGGCGGTCACCGCCAACACCAATGCCGGGCTGCTCGCCGATCAGGCGCGCCGGGTCGGCGCCGAGTTCGCCGCCATCGCCGATCCGGCGCAATACCGCGCCCTGTCGGACGCTCTCGGCGGTACCGGGATCGCGTGCGCGGCCGGCACCGGAGCCCTGGTCGAGGCGGCGGAGAGGCAGGCGGAGTGGGTGATGGCCGGCATCGTCGGCGCCGCCGGGCTCGCACCCACCCTGGCCGCCGTCCGGCGGGGAGCGATCGTCGCCCTGGCCAACAAGGAGTGCCTGGTCTGCGCCGGCTCGCTGTTCATCCGCGAGGTGGCGGCGAGCGGCGCGACGCTGCTTCCCGTCGACTCGGAGCACAATGCGATCTACCAGGTGTTCGCATCCGCGGCTCCCGAGACGGTCGAAAAGATTATCCTGACCGCTTCGGGCGGACCCTTCCGAACCGCGTCGATGGATCGGATCGAGAGCGCCACCCCGGAGCAGGCCGTGGCGCATCCGAACTGGGACATGGGCGCCAAGATCTCCGTCGACTCGGCGACCATGATGAACAAGGGGCTGGAGCTGATAGAGGCCCATCACCTGTTCGGACTGCCCGGCGAGCGGATCGAGATCGTGGTCCATCCGCAGTCGATCGTCCATTCCATGGTGGCCTACATCGACGGATCGGTGCTGGCCCAGCTCGGTACTCCCGATATGCGTATCCCGATCTCCTACGCCCTTGCCTGGCCGCAGAGGATGAGCACGCCGAGCGAGCGGCTCGACCTTTGTGCGATCGCCCGGCTCGACTTCGAGGCGCCCGATCCGGTGCGCTTCCCGGCGCTGCGCCTGGCGCGCGAGGCGCTGAGCGCCGGGGGTGCCGCGCCGACGGTGCTCAACGCCGCGAACGAGGAGGCGGTTGGGCAGTTCCTGGCCGGGCGGATCGGCTTCCTCGAAATCGCCCGCATCGTCGAGACGGTGATGGAAGAGATGGCCGGGGTCGGCATATCGACCCTCGACGACGTGCGCGAGGCCGACCGGGCGGCGCGCCTCCACGCCCGCGCGGCGCAGACCGCACCGGCCGACGGATAGGAAGGCGGATGGAAGTGTTGGGCGGTGCCGCGGACTCGGTCGTTTCCTTCCTGGTCTTCCTGCAGGATTACGCGATCCCCTTTCTGATAGCGATCACCGTGCTGGTGTTCGTGCACGAGATGGGGCACTACCTGGTCGCGCGCTGGTGCGGCGTACGGGTCGAGGTGTTCTCGGTCGGTTTCGGCCGCGAGATCTGGGGCCGGACGGATGCCCGGGGCACCCGCTGGAAGCTGGGCTGGATCCCGGTCGGCGGCTACGTCAAGATGTTCGGCGAGATGCTGCCGCCGGCCGGCGACCGGGCGGCGGAGCCGGGGCCGAGCGCCGCCGACGAGCGGGTTTCGTTCCACACCAAGGCGCTGTGGCGCCGTGCCGCGATCGTGTTCGCCGGTCCGTTCGCCAATTTCCTGTTCGCCGCGGTCCTGATGGCGGGCATCTTCGCCACCGTCGGCGAGCTGTCGACCCCGGCCAACATCACCGCGGTGGCGGAAGGAAGCGCGGCGGAACGCGCCGGGATGAAGCCGGGCGACGTGATCCGGCGAATCGACGGCACCGAGGTCGACCGTTTCGAGCAGGTCGCCCGCATCGTGCGCATGTCGGCCGGGATCCGGCTGGAGATCGAGGTCGAGCGGGAAGGGCGGCTTGTCGCGCTGGTCGCCGTGCCGGACGAGGTCCGCCACGAGGGCCTCGGCGGGTCCCAGAAGATCGGCCGCCTGGGGATTTCCCGAAGCGGCGGCGGGGTCACGGTGGTGCGCCACGACCCCGGCGAGGCGGTGCTCCGCGGCATCGCCGAGACGTTCCGCATCATCGGCGAGATCTTCCGGGCGATCGGACAGATGCTGTCGGGTGCCCGGGACGCGAGCGATCTGGGCGGGCCGCTCCGGATCGCCCAGATCTCGGGCGATGTCTGGCAGGCCGGGTTGCTCAGCATGGTGGCCTTCGTCGCCACGCTGTCGATCAATCTGGGCCTGATCAACCTGTTCCCCATCCCGTTGCTGGATGGCGGGCACCTGATGTTCTATGCCGTCGAAGCGGTAACCGGACGGCCGCCCGGCGAGCGGGCCCGGGAATACGGCTACCGCATGGGAATCGCCATGTTGCTCGGCCTTATGGTATTCGTGACATGGAACGATCTGTTGCAGTTGCAAATCGTCGACTTCTTTGTGGGTCTGGTAACCTGAGGCAAGTACGATGCGAGGCGTGGTCTGTTTATTCGGTCGGTCCCCGGCGCGGGCCGGGGCGCTGGCCGCGGCACTCGCGGTGTTGGCGTTCTCCGACTTGGCTTGGACGCAAGACGCTCGCGAGCCCGTAAGCGCGATTCGGGTGGAGGGCTCCGAGCGGATCGAGCCCGAAACCGTTCGTTCCTACATGACGTTCAAAGCGGGCGCCACGATCGGCGACGCCGACCTGGACGAGTCGCTCAAGCGGCTGTTCGAGACCGGGCTGTTCGCCGACGTCTCGGTGCGGCGCGAAGGCGATGCGGTCGTGGTCCAGGTCGTCGAGAACCCGATCATCAACCGGATAGCGTTCGAGGGGAATCTGCGCATCGACGACGAAATCCTGCGCGACGAGATCACCCTCCGACCGCGGGTCGTCTACACCCGGTCCCGGGTCCAGGCCGATCTGCTTCGAATCATCGAAATCTACAGAAGCAGCGGCAGGTTCGCCGCCCGGGTGGTGCCGAAGGTGGTCGAGCTTCCGCAGAACCGGGTGAATCTGATCTTCGAGATCCACGAAGGCAGCCCCACCGATGTCCGCCGGATCACCTTCATCGGCAATACCCGGTTCAGCGACGGCGAGTTGAGGGATGCCATCCAGACCCGGGAGTCCGGGTTCCTGAGCTTCTTCAGCGGCGGCGACCTCTACGACCCCGATCGGCTGGCGTTCGACAGGGAGCTGCTTCGCCGAAAATACCTGAACGCCGGCTACGCGGATTTCCGCGTCGTCTCCGCGGTCGCCGAGCTCACGCCCGACCAGGATGCCTTCTTCATCACCTTTACCGTGGAAGAGGGCCAGCGCTACAGGTTCGGCAAGATCGGGGTGACCAGCGGATTGCGGGACCTCGACGTGACGCGGCTGGCGGAGGTCGTCGGAATCGACGAGGGCGGCCCGTACAGCGCGGAGGACATCGAGGTCGCGACCACCGCGCTCACCGAGGCGGCGGGCCGTGCCGGCTACGCCTTCATCGCGGTCAAGCCCGAGACAAAGCGCGATCGCGAGCAGCGGCGCATCGACGTCAGCTTCCAGATCGAGGAAGGACCGCGGGTCTTCGTCGAGCGAATCGACATCCGCGGCAACCTGCGCACCGAAGATCGGGTGATCCGGCGCGAATTCCGCCTCGTGGAGGGCGACGCCTTCAACAGCGACTACATTCGCCTCGCGCGCCGCAATCTCCGCAATCTCGGCTTTTTCGAGGAGGTCGAGATCAAGAACGTCCGCGGCTCCGCGCCCGACCGGACGGTGATAGAGGTCACCGTCAGGGAACGCGCGACCGGAGAGGTGTCGTTCGGCGGCGGCTATTCGACCGCGGTCGGCGCGGTGGCGGACATCGTGCTGCGCGAGAGGAACCTGCTCGGCAAGGGTCAGGACGCGCGGATACGCGCCCAGCTTGCCCAACGGGAGCAGCAGCTCGAGCTCAACTTCACCGAACCCTATTTCCTCGACCGCAGGCTGGCCGCCGGGTTCGACGTCTTCAGCACGGCGCGCGATTACCAGGAACAAAGCTCGTTCGACCAGGAGACGGTGGGCTTTTCGCTGCGCATGGCATACCCGCTGGCCCAGGACTTGCGACAGCGCTGGCGGTACACGCTGCGGCGGGACAACATCATCAGCATCCCGACCGACGCCGCGCGGGTGATCTCCGAACAGAAGGGCGCCGCCGTGCTCTCGTCGGTCGGCCATGCGGTGGTCTATGACACGAGAGACAGCCGCTTCTCGCCGCGCGAAGGGATCCTTGCCAGCATCGACCACGACCTGGCCGGGATCGGCGGGCAGGTGCGGTTCCTGAAGACCGAGGTGAGGGGATCCCTGTTCGTCCCGCTCACCGACAGCCTGACCGGCAGCGCGACGCTCGGCAGCGGCTACGTCCACGGGCTCGGCGAAGACATACGCATTCTCGACCGGTTCTTCCTGGGCAGCGACGAAGTCCGGGGGTTTGCACTTTCCGGCGCCAGTCCGCGCGACCTGGCAACCGGCGATGCGGTCGGCGGGAACTGGTACTATGCGGGATCGTTCGGGGTGTCCTTTCCGCTCGGACTGCCGAACGACGCCGGGATACGCGGCCGTACCTTCGTGGATTACGGAAGCAGCGGCCTCACGGAGGGCGAGGACCCCGGCATCGCTGCGGATGCCGGTATACGGGCGGCAGGAGGCGTGGGCTTGACCTGGGCGTCGGTGCTGGGGCCGATGAATATCGATTTCGCGTGGCCCATCCGCAAGGAAGATCACGACGAGACCCAGCTCGTGCGCTTCAGTTTCGGAACGAGGTTTTAGCGGCGCATGCGAACCCGGGCGCCACTCCGTCGCTCCTTGCTGGCGGCCGCGTTGGCGACCGGCATCCATGCGGCAATGGCCGAGACAACCGCGACCGCCCAGGACGGGCTCCCGTCCATCGGCGTGGTCGATGTGCAGATGATCCTCCGCAACTCCAAGGCTTCCAAGAGCGTCAGGCCGCAGATCGAGAAGCTGCGCAAGGGTTACCAGGCCTCCGTCAGGGAACGCGAGGCCGAGCTGAGGAAGGCCAGCCAGGAGCTGCAACGCCAGCGGGCGGTTCTTTCTCCGCAGGCTTTCGCGAAGAGACGGGGGGCGTATGAAGAGCAGGCACGCAAGGCGCAGATCGATTTTCAGAATCGCAAGCGCCGGCTCGACGACGCCTACAGTACCGCCATGCGCGCCGTCCATCGCTCGATGGTGATCGCCGCGGCCAAGATCGCGGAGGAACGCGAGTTCGACGTGGTTCTGCCGAAATCCGTCGTGCTTCTCGCCGACCAGAAGCTCGATATCACAGCCGAGGTGCTGCGTCGCGTGGACGAGACATTGCCTTCGATCACGGTGAGCGTGAAGAAACCCCCGGACCGAACGGCGCCGGCGCCGAACAACTGACGATGGCGGATCCTCGATTCTTCGACCGCGCCGGTCCGTTCTCGCTGGCCAGGCTTGCCGAGCTCGCTGGCGCGTCGCTGTGCGCCGACGCCGATCCGGACCGCGAGATCGTCGACGTAGGGCCGCTCCATACGGCCGGTGCGGAGGAGATCAGCTTTTTCGACAACCGTCGATACGGCGACAGCCTGACCGCCAGCGCGGCGGGCGCCTGCCTGATCCGCGACGCCGATACCGGAATGGCGCCGGACGACATGGCCCTGCTGGTGACCGAGACGCCGTATCTCGCCTACGCGCGGGTGAGCCGGGCGTTCTATCCCATTCCACCCGTCGAGCCGGGGATCGCGGCGACAGCGGCGATCGATCCAAGTGCCACGATCGGACCCGGTTGCCGGATCGAGTCCTTCGCCGTGATCGGGGCCCGGGCGGCGATCGGTCCGCGCTGCCATATCGGGCCGCACGCGGTGATCGGGCAAGGCGTGGCAATCGGCGAGGACGTCCGCATCGGCGCGGGGTGCAGCCTCGGCCACTGTGTCCTCGGTTCGCGGGTGCGGCTGCTCGCCGGCGTTCGCATCGGCGAGGACGGGTTCGGTTTCGCGACCGACCGGGACGCCGGCGAGCATGTGGGTATTCCCCAGATCGGGCGCGTGTTGATCGAGGACGATGTCGAGATCGGCGCCAACTCCACGATCGACCGCGGCGCCGGCCCCGACACGGTGATCGGCCGTGGAACCAGGATTGATAACCTGGTGCAGATCGGCCACAATGTCGTCCTCGGACGCGGCTGCATCGTTGTCGCTCAAGCCGGCATATCCGGGAGCACCACTCTTGGGGATTTCGCCGCCGTCGCCGCTCAGGGGGGTGTCGCCGGGCATCTCAGGATCGGCGCCGGCGCAAGGATTGCCGCCAAGGCAGGGGTGATGCGCGATGTCGCGAAGGGAGAAACCGTCGCGGGCGCCCCGGCGGTGCCGATCAAGGAGTTTTTTCGCCGCGTTGCCGCCTTGAGTCGGCTGTCGGAACGAAAATAGCCACAGCCCATGGACAGTCTGGACAGCGAAGCGCCGATCACCGATGTCGCGATCGAGCGGGTCATGGAGATGATCCCGCACCGCTACCCGTTTCTGATGATCGACCGGATCCTGGAGCTCGTCCCCGACAAACGGGCGATCGGCCTCAAGAACGTTTCGATCAACGAAGCGCATTTTCAGGGCCATTTCGAGGGCGAAAAGGTGATGCCGGGAGTCTTGCTGATCGAAGCGATGGCGCAGACGGCGGCGGTGCTTGTCGTGCAGACCCTGGGACCCGAATCCGAAGGCAAGCTGGTCTATTTCATGTCGGTCGAAGGTGCCCGCTTCCGCAAGCCCGTGGTACCGGGCGATGCGGTCCGGGTCGAGGTGGAGAAGCTGCGCAACCGTGGCAATGTGTGGAAGTTCGGCGGCAGGGCCGTGGTCGAGGGCGTGGTTGTGGCCGAAGCGACGTACACGGCGATGATCCGGGACAGCTAGGCTCGATGGCCGAGATTCACCCCACGGCGATCGTGGAGTCGGGGGCCGCGCTGGGAGACGGAGTCGTCGTCGGCCCCTACTGCACCGTCGGCCCCGAGGCCGTGCTGCGCGATGGCGTCCGGCTGGTCTCGCACGTGGTGGTCGCGGGCCGCACCGATATCGGCGCCGAAACCTGCGTCTACCCGTTTGCCTCCATAGGAACGCCGCCGCAGGACCTCAAATACGAGGGGGAACCGTCCCGGCTGGAGATCGGCGTCCGCAACGTCATCCGCGAATACGTCACCATGAACCCGGGGACCGAGGGCGGCGGCATGCTGACCCGGGTCGGGGACGACGGCCTGTTCATGGTGGGGGCTCATGTGGCCCATGACTGCCGGGTCGGAAATCACGTCATCTTCGCCAACAACGCGACCCTGGGCGGTCACGTCGTCGTCGGCAATTTCGCGATCATCGGCGGGCTGGCCGCGGTTCACCAGCATTGCCGGATCGGCGCGCATGCGATCATCGGCGGGGTGTCGGCGGTTGTGCAGGACGTGATCCCGTACGGTTCGGCGACCGGCGACCGCGCCCGTCTCATCGGCCTCAACGTGGTGGGGCTTCGCCGCCGGGATTTCCCGCGCAGCGAAGTCCAGGCGCTGCGCACCGCCTACCGGCTGTTGTTTGCCGAAGAGGGCACGCTTTCCGAACGGCTGGAGGATGTGGCGCGGATGTACGCCGACAACGGGCCGGTGATGGACATCGTGGCGTTCATCCGTGCCGATTCGACCCGCGCCATCTGTCAACCCAAATCGGGAAATGCGGGTTAGGATCGGGATTGTCGCCGGCGCCGGCGACATGCCCGACCGGGTGATCGCGGCATGCCGGGAGCAGGGGCGCGATCCTTTCGTCATCGGGCTGAAGGATCAGGCCCGCCCGGCGTCGTTCTCGCACCCGCCCGACGCCTGGATCCGGCTCGGCGAAGCGGGGAAAGGCGTCGATCTTCTCAAATCCGCCGGGGCCAAGGAGGTCGTTCTCGTCGGCGGCGTCAACCGGCCGCCGCTTCGTTCGCTCCGCCCCGACGCCTGGACGGCGCGCCTCCTCCTGCGCGTCGGACGGTCCTACTATCGCGACGGTTCGGTTCTCGGCGCGATCGCCGCGGCACTCGAAGCGGAGGGTCTCCGGGTGGTGGCGCCGGAAACCTTCGCGGCCTCTCTCGCCGCCGAGGCGCGCGCCTATAGCGCCCGCGCGCCCGACGCGACGGAACGCGCCGACATCGCGCGCGGCTTCGACGCCGCCCGCGCCCTCGGTTCCCTCGATATCGGCCAGGCCGTCGTCGTCCAGCAGGGGCGGGTGATCGGGGTCGAAGCGGCCGAGGGGACCGATGCGCTCGTCGAGCGCTGCGCGGCGCTGCTCTCTCCGGGCGAGGGGGGCGTGCTGGTCAAGGCCTGCAAGCCCGGGCAGGACGTCCGTATCGACCTGCCGACGATCGGGCCGCGCACGGTCGCCGGCGCGGCCCGGGCGGGGCTCGCGGGCATCGCGGTCGGGGCCGGGCGCGCGCTGATCCTCGACAGCGACGAGGTGGCGCGCCTTGCCGATGCCGCCGGCATGTTCGTCATCGGTATCGGCGGGACGGAGTGAGGAGCGGTTCCCGTGGAACCCCTCTCGCCGTTGTTCTTCTTCATCGCCGGAGAACCGTCTGGAGACGAGATCGGCGGCCGGCTGATCGCGGCGCTGCGCGAGCAGACCGGCGGAAACATGCGCATTGCCGGGATCGGCGGCGAGGCGATGGCCGCCGAGGGGCTAAACAGCCTGTTTCCGGTCGAGGAGCTCTCCGTCATGGGGCTCGTCGAGGTGGTGCCGCGGGCGCTCGGGATCGTGCGCCGCATGTCGCAGACCGCCCGCGCGATACGCCGTCTTGCGCCCGACGCCGTGGTGACCATCGACGCGCCGGCCTTCGCGAACGGCGTGTGGCGCCGCCTTGGCGAGGTCGACGCCGCGTTGATCCACTACGTTGCGCCCACGGTGTGGGCATGGCGCGCGGGCCGGGCCCGCAAGCTGGCCCGCAAGATCGACCATCTACTCGCCCTGTTTCCCTTCGAGCCGCCGCATTTCGCGGCGGAAGGGCTCGACTGCACGTTCGTCGGCCACCCGGTGCTGGAAACCGAAATCGCGGCCGATGACGGGGCTTCCTTCCGGGCGCGCCACGGCATTTCCGCCGGCCCGGCGATCGGCCTGCTGCCGGGAAGCCGCCGCGGCGAGATTTGCCGCCTCATGCCGGTCTTCGTCGATGCGGCGCGACGGATCGCGGATGCCATGCCCGACATCCGGGCGGTGATACCCGCCGTGCCGGCCCATGCCGCGCTGATCCGGGAGGCCGCCGCCGAGCTGCCGGTCCCGGTCACGGTCACCGCCGAGCGCGGCGAGCGCCACGCGGCGATGGCGGCATGCGATGCCGCGATCGCCGCGTCGGGCACGGTGTCGCTCGACCTCGCGCTTGCCGGCGTGCCGATGGCCATCGCCTACAAGGTCAACCCGCTGACCGCGACGATCCTGCGGCGGATGATCCGGGTTCGCCATGCGACGATCGTCAACCTGGTGCTTGACCGGCCGGCGATCCCCGAGTTTCTTCAGGAGCGCTGCACCGGGGCCGCTTTGGCCGAAGCCGCGCTCTCGCTGTTGCGCGACGAAGGGGCGAGGCGCACACAGCTTGAGGCGACGGCGAGCGCCCTCGCCGCGCTGCGCCCCGACGGCACGAGACCGAGCGCCCGGGCAGCCGCGGCGATACTGGACGTCGTGCGCCGCCGGACGAAGCCGCGCATCGAACAGGGAGCAGTCACATGACCGATGCCTCGGACAAGACACACTACCGCTTGCTCCACGCCATGATCCGGGTGAAGGACCTCGATAAATCGCTCGACTTCTACACCCGGCATCTCGGCATGCGCCTGCTGAGGCGTCGCGAGTTTCCCGACGGTCGGTTCACCCTGGCCTTCGTGGGCTACGGCGAGGAGGCCGACAACACGGTGATCGAGCTGACCCACAACTGGGATCAGGAGGACGCCTACGACCTCGGCTCGGCCTTCGGCCATCTCGCGGTCGCGGTGCCCGATGTGTACGGCACCTGCGAGGCGCTGGAGAAGGAGGGGGTCGGCATTCCCCGTCCGCCGGGGCCGATGAAGTTCGGCGGCAGCCAGACCCACATGGCGTTCATCGAGGACCCGGACGGCTACCGGATCGAATTGATCCAGCGATCGTAGAGCGCCGCTCAGCCGCGCTCGGCGAGCGGTACGAAGCCGCGCTGCTCGTAGCCGGTGTAGAGCTGGCGCGGCCGGCCGATCTTCTGGTTGGGGTCCTCGACCATCTCGTTCCACTGGGCGACCCATCCCACCGTGCGGGCGACGGCGAACAGCACCGTGAACATGCTGACCGGGATGCCGATCGCCTTGAAGATGATGCCCGAATAGAAGTCGACATTGGGGTACAGGCGGCGCTCGACGAAATAGCTGTCTTCGAGGGCGATGCGCTCGAGCTCCAGCGCCAGCTCGAGCAGCGGCTCGTGCTCGATTCCGAGCTCTCTCAGCACCTCGTGGCACGACTCGCGCATCAGCCGCGCGCGCGGATCGAAATTCTTGTAGACCCGGTGTCCGAAGCCCATCAGGCGAAACGGGTGGTCGGGGTCCCTGGCCTTGTCGATGAATTCGCCGATGCGGTTGGGACTGCCGATCTCGTTGAGCATGTTGAGCACCGCCTCGTTGGCGCCGCCATGGGCGGGGCCCCAGAGGCTGGCGATCCCGGCCGCTATGCAGGCGAACGGGTTGGCGCCGCTCGATCCGGCGAGCCGGACGGTCGAGGTCGAGGCGTTCTGTTCGTGATCGGCGTGCAGGATCAGGATGCGGTCGAGCGCCCTGGCGATCACCGGGCTGACCTCGTAATCCCCGGCCGGCGTCGCGAACAGCATGTGAAGGAAGTTCTCGGCGTAGTTGAGGTTGTTGCGCGGATAGATGAAGGGCTGGCCGAGCGAGTACTTGAACGCCCAGGCCGCGATTGTCGGCATCTTGGCGATCATCCGGTATGACGCCACCATGCGCTGGTAGGGATCGCCGATATCGGTGCTGTCGTGGTAGAAGGCCGAGAGCGCCCCGACGACGCCGCACATGATGGCCATGGGATGGGCATCGCGGCGGAACCCGTCGATGAACTTGTGCAGCTGCTCGTGCACCATGGTGTGATGCGTGATGGAGTGCACGAAGCGGTCCTTTTCCTCCTTCGTCGGCAGCTCGCCGTAGAGCAGGAGGTAGCAGACCTCCATGAAGTCGCTGTGCGCCGCAAGCTCCTCGATCGCATAGCCGCGATGGAGCAGGGTGCCGGCCTCGCCGTCGATGAAGGTGATCTTGGACTCACAACTGCCAGTAGCGGTAAAGCCCGGGTCGTAGGTGAACATGTCGGTCGCGCCGTAGAGCTTGCGCACGTCGATGACCTTGGGGCCGCAGGTGCCCTGCAGCACGGGAAACGTGACCTGCTCGCCGGAGGCGTTGTTGACGATCGTAACGCTGTCCTCCGGCGAAGCACCGTTGCCGGTCGGGTCGCTGCTCATCTCCGTTGTCCCCCGTTGGCCAGAAGGTCCGGCGGCGCGCCGGCGCCGGACTCTAATGATTTGGCGCCCCCGGATCAAATTTCCGGGAGGTCGGGGTCGGGATCGGGAAATTGGAGCGCATCGCGGATGCGGCCGATGGTTTCGTCCCGCCCGAGGATCGCCGCCACCTCGAAGATCCCGGGCGAAACGGTGCTGCCGGTGAGGCTTGCCCGGAGCGGTTGCGCGACGGCGCCCAGCTTGACGCCGCGCTGCTGCGCGAGGCCGCGAACGGCCTGCTCGATCGTGCTCTCGTCCCAGGGATCGATCGCTGCGAGCGTCTCGGCGAGCGCCTCGAGGGAGAATCTGGCGTCGCCGCCCAGGAGCTTCCGCGCCTTGGCGTCGATCGGAACCGGCCGCTCCCTGACGTAGAAGGCCGCGCTCTCGGCCAGGGCGACGAGGCTGTTCGCGCGCGGCGTGAGACCCGGCATCGCCCGGGTCAGCCTCGCCACCCGGCGGTCGTCGAGCGTGGTGCCCGGCGCCTGCTCCAGCCGCGGCCGGATCAGCGCCACCAGAGTATCGGCGTCGGTTTGCCGGAGGTAATGCGCGTTGAGGCTCATCAGCCGGTCGAGATCGAACCGCGCGGCGCCGCGCCCGATACGGTCGAGGTCGAACCAGGCGATCGCCTGGTCGCGGCCGATGATCTCGTCGTCGCCATGGCTCCAGCCGAGGCGCACAAGGCCGTTCACCATGGCATCGGGCAGGATTCCCAGCTCGCGATAGGCTTCCACGCCGAGCGCGCCGTGCCGCTTTGACAGCTTGGCGCCGTCGGCGCCGTGGATCAGCGGGATATGGGCGTATGCTGGCGGCTCCCAGCCGAGAGCGCGGAACAGCTGGGTCTGGCGGAACGCGTTGTTCAAATGGTCGTCGCCGCGGATCGCGTGGGTGATGCCCATCTCGTGGTCGTCGACCACGACGGCAAGCATGTAGGTCGGCGTGCCGTCGCTCCGCAGCAGCACCATGTCGTCGAGCTGACGGTTGGAAACCCGGACGGTTCCCTGTACCGCGTCCTCGATCGCCGTCTCCCCCTCGCGCGGCGCCCTGAAGCGGATCGCCGGGTCAACGCCGGCCGGCGCGTCGCCGGGATCGCGGTCGCGCCAGCTTCCGTCATACAGCACCGGCCGGCCTTCGGCCTTGGCCCGCTTGCGCATTTCGGCAAGCTCCTCCGCTGTGGCATAACAGCGATAGGCTTTGCCCTCGTCGAGCAGGCGGCGCGCCGCCTCGACGTGGTGCGGGAGGCGCGAGAACTGGCTCACCGGTTGACCGTCCCAGTCGAGACCGAGCCAGGAGAGGCCGTCATAGATCGCCGCCACGGCCTCTTCGGTGGAACGGCGGCGGTCGGTGTCTTCGATCCGCAGCAGAAACCGCCCGCCGTGACGCCGCGCGAACAGCCAGTTGAACAGCGCCGTCCGCGCGCCGCCTATATGGAGGAACCCGGTCGGGGAGGGGGCGAAGCGGGTGACGACCGTCATGGCGGCTCCTCGGCGAATCGGCCTTCGCGCGGCGCGGCAACCGGCCGGCGGCGCGGGTCAGCGCTTACACGATGAACGGCGGGCTTGGCAACGCGGGCTTTCTGCCGGGCAGCTTCTCCGGCCAGCGCGGCCGCTGGGTCCTCTGGCTGCCGGTCCTTCTCGGGCTCGGAATCGCGATCTATTTCGCGCTGCCGGTCGAACCGGCGCAGTGGACGATCGCGGTCCCGGCGGTGCTGATCGCTGCCGCCTGCGCGCTCCGGCGCAACGCCTTCGGCCCTGCCCTGATCGCTCTCGTCGCGCTCGCCGCCGGGTTCTCGCTTGCCCAGATCCGCGCGCTCGCGGTCGCCTCGCCGGTACTGGAACGACGCATCGGCCCGGTCGCGGTCAGCGGAACGATAGAAGCCGTCTCGCGGTCGAAGCGCGGCGGATGGCGTGTAACGATCGTCGAGCCCCGGATCGATCGCCTCGCTCGCGAAGCGACGCCGCGCCGCGTTCGGATCGGCATTCGCGCCGCCCGTCCTGTGCCCGAACCCGGCCGCCACCTGTCGGTGCGCGCGATTCTCCAGCCGCCGCTCGCCCCCCTGGTTCCCGGCGGGTTCGATTTCGCGCGACGGGCGTGGTTCCTCGGCCTGGGCGCGGTCGGTTTTGCGGTCTCCCGGCCGACGGTCGTTTCGGCGCGGGACTCGCCCGGCTGGCGAATGCGCATCAACCGGCTGCGCCAGCATATAACCCGGCGCATCGCGTCTGCCCTCCCGGGCGCGGAAGGGGCGGTGGCGGCCGCCCTGACCACCGGCGAACGCGGTGCCATCCCGGAACGGGTGCTGGTCGCGATGCGCGATGCGGGGCTGGCTCACCTGCTCGCCATCTCGGGGCTCCACTTCTCGCTGGTGGCGGCCCTCCTGTTCGGCGGCATGCGCGCGGGTCTCGCCGCCATCCCGGCCGTCGCGCTGAGATACCCGATCAAGAAATGGGCGGCGGCGGGAGCGTTCGCGGGCGCCCTGGTCTACCTGATGATCTCGGGCGCCTCGATCCCCACCCAACGCGCCTTCCTCATGCTTTCCGCGGTGCTGCTGGCGGTGCTGCTGGACCGCGCGGCAATCTCGATGCGGCTCGTCGCGGCGGCCGCCGCGGTGGTGCTGGCGATCGCCCCGGAAAGCCTGCTGGGCGCGAGCTTCCAGATGTCTTTCGCGGCCGTGGTCGCCCTGGTCGCGGTCTACGAGTCGATTCGGGAACGGCTTGCCGGGCTGCGCGCAGATGCCGGGCTCCTGCGGCGCTTCGCCCTGTACGCGTTCGGTGTTGCCCTGACCACCCTGGTCGCCGGCCTCGCCACCGCTCCGTTCGCCGCCTATCACTTCAACCGGCTCGCGGCGTTCGGCGTGGTGGCCAACCTGCTCGCCGTGCCGATTACCGGGCTGTGGATCATGCCCTGCGCCATCCTCGCCTTCCTCCTGATGCCGCTGGGCCTCGAGGGGCTCGCGCTTCAGCCCATGGGATGGGGGATCGCCAGCGTGATCGCCGTCGCCGAAACCGTCTCGTCCTGGCCGTCGGCGGTGCGTCTGGTTCCCGCTTTGCCGATCGCGTTCCTCGCGCTGGTCGCCGCTGGCGGGCTCTGGCTCTGCCTGTGGCGCGGCCGCCTGCGGGCGTTCGGGCTGATCGGCATCGCGGCGGCGCTGCTGGTGGGCTGGCGCGAACGGCCCCCGGACATACTCGTCGGCCTGGACCCGGACGCTTTCGCGGTGCGCATCGCGGACGGCGTCGCGGTTGCACCGGGGACGCGCCGCTTCACCCGCGAGTATTGGCTGAGAAACGCCGGGCAGGCGAAAGCCGCAATATGGCCCGGCAGGCGCGGCGCCGGCCAATCCGCGCTCGCCTGCGACGGGCTCGGATGCATGCTGCGCCGCGGCGGCACCTCTGTCGCCCTGGTTCTCGACCGTGCCGTCCTGGAGGAAGACTGCCACCGGGCGGCGCTGCTGATCGCCGCGGTACCGGTCCCGCGGCGGCGATGCCGGGCACCCGACCGGCTGATCGACCGGTGGGAGCGTCGCCGCCAGGGCGCGCTCGCCATCTGGCTCGAGCCCGACGGCCCGCGGATCCTGAGCGCGCGCGACGTCCGGGGCGCGCGCCCGTGGACGGCTCAGTACCGGCGGAACAGGCAGACCAGCCGGCCCTGAACCTTGACCTGGTCCGGGCCGAAGATGCGGGTCTCGTGTTTCGGGTTGGCGGGCTCCAGCGCTATCGAATCGCGGCGCCGCCGAAACCGTTTCAGGGTCACTTCCTCGTCGCCGACCAGGGCGACCACGATATTTCCGTTCTCGGCCGTGTCGCCCCGCCGGATCACCGCGACATCGCCGTCGTGGATGCCGGCCTCGACCATCGAATCCCCCTCGACTTCGAGGGCGTAGTGCTCGCCCGCGCCCAGCAGGGATTGGGGCATCGCGAAGCTTTGCGTGTTGTCGCGCAGCGCCTCGATGGGAACGCCGGCGGCGATCCGGCCATACAGCGGCAGCTCGACGAGCTGCTGGTCGTCGCCGCCGCTCGCGCCGCCGAGTTCGTGGGCGAAGTCGCCCTCGATGACCTTGGGCGCGAAGCTGGCGGCCCGCTTCGCCGCGCCTTCGGCCATGGTCTCCGGTCGGCGCAGCACCTCAAGGGCGCGCGCGCGGTGAGGCAGGCGGCGGAGGAAGCCGCGCTCCTCAAGGGCGACGATCAGGCGATGGATGCCCGATTTGGACTTGAGGTTGAGCGCCTCTTTCATCTCGTCGAAGGAGGGCGATACGCCGTGCTGGCCGATGAACGTGTCGATATAGGCCAGCAGCTCGTATTGTTTGGGTGTCAACATGGGTCACCGTCCGGCTCGATCGCTACCAGATATGGAACGAAACATAAACATGCCTACATGTTCTAGTAAAGTTCCAATCCCACGTCAACGATCCAGGGCGGATACCGATTCGTTTTCAGATTCGCACCGTGCCGCCTTCGAGCCGCAGGATGCGGACGGGCTCGCCCTTGGCGGCCGGCGGGGCAAAGGGCTCGCGGACGATCAGGCAGTCCGCGCGCGCCATGTTGGCGAACATGGAGCTGTCCTGGATGTCGAACGGCGTCGCCGTCAGCCCGGCTTCGGCGTCCATCGCGAGCGAGGCGCGCAGATAGTCCTGTCGTTCGTCATTGGCGCGGAGACCGGCGCCGAGCCGCGCGGGCTCGCTTGCATCCGGCGACGCGGCGGCGGCCAGCATCGCCGACAGCGCGGGTTTGACGAAAATCATCGCGCAGACCATCGACGAGACCGGGTTGCCCGGCAGGCCGAGCAGCGGCGTGCCGTCCAGGGCGCCGAAGATCAGCGGCTTTCCCGGGCGCATCGCTATGCGCCAGAAATCGACCTTTAGCCCGACCTCGCCGAGGACGCTCTGCACCAGGTCGTGATCGCCCACAGACGCGCCGCCTGTGGTGAGCACCAGGTCGGCACCGCGCGCGCCCGCCGCCATCGTCTTCAGGGTCTCGGCCGAATCCGGCGCAATCCCCAGATCGATGGGGTCCGCGCCGAGGGCGGCAACAAACCCGGCAAGCGCCAGCGCGTTGGAGCTCACGATCTGGTCGCGCCCGACCGGCTCTCCCGGCATGACGATCTCGTCGCCGGTCGCCAGGATCGCCACCCGGGGCTTGCGGCGGACCTTGAGCCAGGGCAGGTTCATCCCCGCCGCCAGCCCGACATCGCGCGCCGTCAGGATTCGGCCCGCCCCGAGCAGCACGTCGCCTTCCGAAAAGTCCAGCCCGGCGGGGCGGACGAAGCGCCCCTCCGGGGCCTCGCCGTCGACCACCTCGACGCGGCAATCGCCGGCATCCCTGGTGTTTTCCTGGATGACGATGGCATCGGCGCCGTCGGGCACCGGCGCGCCGGTGAAGATGCGCACCGCTTCCCCGGGGCCGACCCTGCCCTCGAAGGCGCGTCCGGCCGGGGCGTAGCCGATCACGGAGAGATGGGCGGGGAGGGTCCGCACGTCTTCCGACCGGACCGCGTAGCCGTCCATCGCCGAGACGGGGAGGGGCGGCTGGGTGCGCCGGGCCGCCACGTCCTCGGCCAGCACCCGTCCGAGCGCCGCGCCGAGCCCGACCTGCTCGGCCGGCATCGGCCGGAGCGCCGCCAGGATGCGGCTCTGCGCTTCGCCGACCGAGATCATTCCGCGGCTTCGAAGGTGCCGGACCGGCCGCCCGCCTTGCGGACCAGCCGGATTTCGCCGATCGCCATCGCCCGGTCCACCGCCTTGCACATGTCGTAGACGGTCAGCGCCGCCACACTGACCGCCGTCAGCGCCTCCATCTCCACCCCGGTGCGTCCGGCGAGCCGGCAGGTGGCCTCGATCTCGACCGCGGAGCGCTGCTCGTCGCAGCGCAAATCCACGTCGATCGCGGTCAGCGCCAGCGGGTGGCAGAGCGGGATGAGCTCGGACGTCCGCTTCGCCGCCATGATCCCGGCGAGGCGGGCGACGCTCAGCACGTCGCCCTTGGCGACGACGCCGGCGGCGACCCTGCGCAGCGTGTCGGGCGCCATCGAGACCGAGCCCCTTGCGGTCGCCATGCGTCGGGTCACGTCCTTGTCCGAGACGTCCACCATGACCGCCTTGCCCTCGGCGTCGATATGGCTGAATTCGGCCATCCCGTCAGGCCGCCTTGCGGCGCAGCAGCGCCGCGGTCGCGGCGCGGACGTCGGGCTGGCTCATCAGCGCCTCGCCGATCAGGAAGCTGGTCACCCCGACGGCCTCCATGGAGGCGAGGTCGTCCGGGCTGGAGAGGCCGCTCTCTCCCACCACCAGCCGGTCGCGGGGCACCAGCGGGGCCAGCCTGCGGGTGGTCGCGATGTCGGTCTCCAGCGTCTTCAGGTTGCGGTTGTTGATGCCGATCGGCCCGTCGCCGATCGGGAGGGCGCGTTCCAGCTCGGGCTCGTCATGCACCTCGATCAGAACGTCCATCGCGAGCTCCCCGGCCAGCGCCGCAAGCTCCCCGGCGAGCGCGTCCTCCAGCGCCGCCATGATCAGCAGAACGCAGTCCGCGCCGATCGCGCGCGCCTCGGCGATCTGGTAGGGATCGAGCATGAAATCCTTGCGCAGCACCGGCAGCCCGACCGCCGCGCGGGCCGTCGACAGGTGCCCGTCGTCGCCCTGGAAATAGGGCGGATCGGTCAGCACCGACAGGCAGGTCGCGCCTCCGGCCTCGTAGTCGCGGGCGAGCTCGGCCGGATCGAAATCCTTGCGAATCAGGCCTTTGCTCGGCGATGCTCGCTTGATTTCCGCGATCAGCCCGTAATCTCCCCGCGCCCGCGCGTGCCGGAGCCGGGCCGCGAAACCGCGCGGCGGCGCGGCTGCCGCGGCCTCGTCGAGCACGGCGTTCATCGACCGGCGCCGTTTGCAGGCAGCGACATGCTCCCGCTTGACCGTGCAGATCTCCCGCAGCACGTCGCTCATCGCGACTCGTCGCCCCGGTTCGAGATCTCGACCATCCGGGCGAGCGCGCCGCGCGCCTTGCCCTCGTCGATCGAGCGCGCCGCGAGCGCCGCGCCCTCGGCCAGGTCGGCGGCCACACCGGCCACCACCAGCGAACCCGCCGCCGTCATGATGGCGCTGTCGCGATAGGTGCCGGGCTTGCCGTCGAGCAGGGCGCGGAGCCGCTCGGCGTTGTAGGTCCCGGTGCCGCCCTTGAGGTCCTCGATCCGGCCCTCGGAGAGGCCGGCATCGGCGGCGGTGACGGTGAAGCTGCGCACCGCTCCGTCCGACCATTCGGCCACCGTCGTCTCCCCGGCGGAGGTGAGCTCGTCGAGCCCGCCCGCGCCATGGACCACCCAGGCCCGCTCGGAACCCAGGCGGCCCAGCACCTCGGCCAGCGGTTCGACCCACTCCCCGGCGAACACGCCGACCAGCAGCCGGCGCACGAAGGCCGGGTTGGAGAGCGGGCCGAGCAGGTTGAAGATGGTGCGTACGGCGAGCTCCACCCTCGGCCCGGCGACATGCCGGGTGGCGCTGTGATGCCGCGGCGCCATCATGAAACCGATCCCGGCCTCGCGGATGGATTCCTCGATCAGCGGGAACGCGGCGTCGATATTGACCCCGAGCGCGGTCAACACGTCCGCCGCCCCGGCCCGCGACGACAGCGCGCGGTTGCCGTGCTTGGCGACCGGTATGCCGCAGCCGGCCACCACCAGCGCGGCGGCGGTGGATATGTTGAGCGTGCCCGCGCCGTCGCCGCCGGTGCCGACCACGTCGACCGCGTTGTCCGGCGCGCCGATCCGCGCCGCCTTGGCGCGCATGGTCCGTGCCGCCCCGGTGATCTCGTCCACCGTCTCGCCGCGCAGCCTGAGGGCCATCAGGAACGCGCCGATCTGCGCCGGCGTGGCGTTGCCGGTCATGATGGTATCGAACGCGCGCTCGGCCTCCCCTTCGCTGAGGCGATGCCCGTCCGCGACCCGGCCCAACACGCTCTTGAAAGCGTCGAAATCTTCACTCATGGCTACGAATCGGTTCCGAAAAAGACAAAAATAATAGGGTATTGACGACCTGTTCTAAAGCACTGTTTCAATTCTGCCCGACCTCGCGCGCCGCCCATTGGGGCGGGCTCAAGGCCGGATCGCGCCCTCGTCGAACAGCCGCTGGAGGGCGCCGGAGTTCACCGTTACCGAGTAGACCCCGCGCAATGCATCGGTGTACTGGGCGAGGAGATCCGACGCCATCGCGCCCCTTACCTGCTCGCGGATCCCGTCGAGCCCGTCCTTGTCGGCGGACGGATTCGCCGGTTCGATCCGGTGTAGCGCCGCCACCGCGAACCCCTTTTCCGTCGGGCCCAGGAACGCTTCGCCCTGCCTGGCCTCGAACAACGGCGTCGCAAGCGAGGATGGGAGCGGCGTGTCGCCGCCCTGGTCGAAGCGTGTAAAGGGGGAGGAGGTCTTTGCCGTCAGCCCCATTTCCCGGGCCGCGGTATCGAAGCTGCGTCCGGCCTTGACCTCGCCCAGCAGCTTGTCCGCGCGCTCCTTGGCCGCGGCGTTGAGGCGGTCCAGCCGCCAGGCGGCGGCGACCTTCTCGCGGACCCGGTCGAACGGTTCGAGCGCCGGCGGGACCACCCTGTCGACCCGGAGCAGGAAATAGCCGCCTTCCGCGGTGTCGATCAGGTCGCTCGTCTGGCCGTTGCCCGTCTCGAAGGCCGCGTCCAGGAACCGTCGCAGCGTCAGCAGGCCGTCCTCGGGATCGCCGTCGGCGGACCGTCCGCTGCGCTCCACTTCACGCAGCTTGAGCAGCTTGGCATTGACCTGGCCCGCCGCCTCCTCCAGCGACGCGCCGCCCGCCAGCGTGTCCTCGACCTGGTTCGCCAGCTTGACCAGCGCGTCGACCGCCTGTTCGCGGGCAAGGTCCTCGCGGATCTTCGCCCTGACTTCGCCGAATTCGGGGGTCCGGCCCGGTTCGATCCCCTCCACCAGCAGGATGTGCCAGCCGAGCGGCGAACGGACCGGCTGGCTCGGAGTGTTCGCTTGCAGCGCAAACGCCGCATCGGCGATCTCCTGCGGCAGCTCCGCCCTGGTGAGCGAGCCGAGCGAGACCGCTTCCTTATCCATCCCGGCGACCGCGACGGCGACATCGGAGATGTCGCGCCCGCTCCTCAGCGCATCGATCGCGCGCTTCGCCGTGGCCTCGTCGGCGACGACGATCTGGGAGATGCGTCGACGTTCGGGGACCGAAAGCTGTTCGAGGCGGTGCTCGTATTCGGCGCGCAACGCCTCTTCCCCGGGCTCGATCTCGGCCGCGACATCCGCGGGGTTGAGGTGGAGCGCCGTCAGGTCGCGCCTCTCCGGCGCGGTGAACGCGGCGGCGTTTTCCTTGTGGAAATCGGTGAGCACGCTGTCCCCGGGCGCGGACAGCGTGCTCTCCGGCGGCCGGGCAATCTCGACGAAGCGGGCGATCCGCTTGTCGTTGCGGAAATGGTAGAGCGACCTGACCAGCCGGTCGGGCGCGGCGCTGGCGCCGTGCAGAACGCCCGTCAAATGCGACATCTTGATCTGCTGGCGCACATCCTCGACATAGCGCTGTTCGGGGATGCCGACCCGGTTGAGCGCGCTCTCGAAGAGCATGCGGTCGAAGCTGCCGTCGGGGCCATGAAAAGCCGGCTCCGCGTGCAGCTGGCGCACCACCTGGTCGTCGCCCACGATGACGCCGTTGTCCTCGGCATAGAGGTCCAGCAGACGTTGCGAGATCAGCCCCTCGACCGTGTTCTCCGCGACGCCGAGATCGCGCGCCTGCTCCGAATCGAAATCGGCGCCGAACGTCGCGCGCAGCCTCTCGACCTCGCGGCGGAAGGCGGCGCCGAACTCGTTGGCGGTGATCTTGCTGTCGCCCACCTCCGCCACGTCGGTGGGAAGCCCGGTCGCCCGGATCATGTCCTCGACGCCCCAGGCGGCGAAGCTGATGATCAGCAGCACGGCAAGAACCCGCACCACCCAGGTGGCGGCCTTGTTCTTCATCGCCTGAAGCATGGTGCCGGTTCCCGGTTCGGTCGGCCGCGCCGACGGATGGACCACGCGGCTATATCTATTGGCTGCGGGATGGGACCGCAACCGCCGACGCGCGCATTCGGTTTCCCGGCCCGGCGCCGCCGTGCTAGAAATCCGACCCGTCCGAACCGCCTCGCAAACTGCGCTCCATGACCGATTCCCTCCGCCCGCTGGTTGCGGGGAACTGGAAGATGAACGGCTCGCGCGCGATGACGCGCGACCTGCTGGCATCGCTCGGCGCCGCGCTGGACGGTGCGGGCGGCGCGCCGTGCGAAATCGTCGTCTGCCCGCCCGCCCCCTATCTCGCGGATGCCGCGCGGGCGCTCGCGTCGATCCCCGGGATCGCGCTCGGCGCGCAGGACTGCCACTCGGCGGACTCGGGCGCCCACACCGGCGACGTCGCCGCGGCGATGCTCGCCGATCTCGGCTGCCTGTATGCGATCGTCGGGCATTCGGAACGGCGCGGCGGCCACGGAGAAGACAGCGCGGCGGTCAAGGCCAAGGCGGCGGCGGCGATCGCGGCGGGGCTCGGCGCCATCGTCTGCGTCGGCGAGACCGGCGCCGACCGCGAGGCCGGAAGGGCGGAAGCGGTGGTCGGCGAGCAGCTCGATGCCTCGCTGCCCGACGGGGCAGGCGCCGAAAACTGCGTGATCGCATACGAGCCCGTCTGGGCCATCGGAACCGGCCATACCCCGACCCCGGCGGAGATCGCCGGAATCCACGCCTCTATCCGGGCGCGGCTGGACCGGCACCTCGCCTATGGTGTGCGCATTCTCTACGGCGGCTCGGTCAAGCCGGAAAACGCCGCCGCGATACTGGCGCTCGCCGATGTCGACGGCGCCCTGGTGGGCGGTGCGAGCCTCGACGCCGACGCTTTCTGGTCGATATGTCGATCATGTCCATAGAAATTGCGGCCCAATGGCGCTACATCATTGCCGGCGCTGACCGCAGGAAGGCCTGCCCGACATGATCGCTATCATTCTCGTGGTTCATCTTTTCATCGCCATCGCGCTGGTCGCGGTGGTGCTCGTGCAGCGATCCGAAGGGGGCGGGCTCGGCATCGGCGGCGGCACGATGGGCGGGCTGATGACGACCCGCGGATCGGCCAACCTGCTGACCCGGGTGACCGCCGGGCTGGCGGTCTGTTTCATGGCGACCAGCATCGTGCTCGCGATCCTGTCGGGCGCGGGCCAGCAGCCGCGCTCCGTGCTCGACCAGCCGGTGCAGCCGGCGCCTGTCCAGCCCACCGAACCCCAGCCGCCGAGCGTTCCCTTGGCGCGCTGAGGGAGCATTTCGGCAACGCGTTGCCATAGACCGGAGCGAGCGCGCCACGCCGGGAGAAACGCGCCGCGACGGCGAACGAGGGGCGATGACACGCTATATCTTCATCACCGGCGGCGTCGTCTCCTCTCTCGGCAAGGGGCTCGCCTCCGCCGCGCTCGGCGCGCTGCTCCAGGCGCGCGGCTACAGGGTGCGGCTGCGCAAGCTCGACCCCTATCTCAATGTCGACCCGGGCACGATGAGCCCGACCCAGCACGGCGAGGTCTACGTGACCGACGACGGCGCGGAAACCGATCTCGACCTCGGCCATTACGAGCGGTTCACCGGCGTGCCCGCTAGCCAGAGCGACAACGTGACCACGGGGCGGATCTATCAGGACGTGATAGAGCGCGAGCGGCGGGGCGACTATCTCGGGGCGACGATCCAGGTCATCCCGCACGTCACCGACGCGATCAAGGCGTTCATCTCTGCCGATGCCGGCGACGTGGATTTCATCCTGTGCGAAATCGGCGGCACGGTGGGCGACATCGAAAGCCTGCCGTTCCTCGAGGCGATCCGTCAGAAGGCCAACGAGCTCGGCCGCGACCGGGCGATGAACGTGCATCTGACGCTGGTTCCCTATTTGCAATCGGCGCGGGAGCTGAAGACCAAACCCACCCAGCATTCGGTGAAGGAGCTGCAGAGCGTCGGCATCCAGCCCGACCTCATCCTGTGTCGCTGCGAGCAGGACGTGCCGCTCGACGACCGCCGGAAGATCGCCCTGTTCTGCAACGTGCCCGTCGACAACGCGATCGCGGCGCCCGACATGGACACCATCTACGAGGTGCCGATCTCCTATCACGAGCGCGGGTTCGACGTTCAGGTGTGCCGCCATTTCAGCTTGCAGGACGAGCCCGGACCCGATCTCACGCGCTGGAGCGAGATCGTCCAGCGGATCAGGAGCCCGGAGGGGGAGGTGGCGATCGCGGTGGTCGGCAAGTACACCACGGTCCTCGATTCCTACAAGTCGCTCGCCGAGGCGCTGGAGCACGGCGGCATCGCCAATCGCGTGAAGGTGCGGCTGGAGTGGCTCGATTCCGAGATCTTCGAATCCGAGGACGCGGTTCACCACCTGTCCGGGGTCGAGGGGATCCTGGTGCCCGGCGGGTTCGGCGAACGCGGCACCGAGGGCAAGATCGCGGCCGCCCGCTTCGCGCGGGAGCACAACGTTCCCTATCTCGGAATCTGTTTCGGCATGCAGATGGCGGTCATCGAAGCGGCGCGCAACCTCGCCGGCATCGGCGGTGCCGGATCGACCGAGTTCGGGCCGGCGCCCGAGCCCGTCGTCGGCCTGCTCAGCGAGTGGATCAAGGGCGACCGGATCGAGCAGCGCGGGCTCGACGACGACCTCGGGGGCACGATGCGGCTGGGGGCGTATGACTGCGCGATCCAGGCCCGCTCGCTGGCGGAGGAGATCTACCGCCGGAAGGTGATCAGCGAGCGCCACCGCCACCGCTACGAGGTCAACATCAACTATCGCGGCCGGCTCGAACAGGCGGGGCTGGTGTTCTCCGGCCTGTCGCCCGACGGGATGCTGCCGGAGATCGTCGAGCTGCCGGCGCATCCCTGGTATCTCGGCGTGCAATTCCACCCGGAGCTCAAGTCGAAGCCGTTCGATCCGCACCCCGTCTTTCGATCCTTCATCCGCGCCGCGATAGAACGTTCCCGGCTGGTGTAGACGATGGACGCTCCGCATCGGATTCGCATCGGCCCGGTCGAGCTGGCCAACGACGCCCCGCTCGCGCTGATCTCCGGGCCGTGCCAGATCGAGAGCCGCGAACACGCGCTCGACTGCGCCGGGCGGCTGGTCGACATCGCCGGTCGAGCGGGGGTGGCGCTGATCTACAAGTCGTCCTTCGACAAGGCCAACCGGACGTCCCTCGCCGCCCGACGGGGGATCGGTATCGACGAGGGGCTGGATATTCTCGCCGAGATCCGCGACCGCTGCGGCTGCCCCGTGCTGACCGACGTCCACCTGCCCGAGCAATGCGCCATGGCGGCGGCGCGGGTCGATGTGCTGCAGATCCCCGCCTTCCTCTGCCGCCAGACCGATCTGGTGGTCGCCGCCGCGGAGACCGGGAAGCCGCTCAACATCAAGAAGGGTCAGTTCCTCGCTCCCTGGGACATGGTCAACGTGGTCGAGAAGGCGCGCGCCTCGGGCAATCGCGACGTGATGGTCTGCGAACGCGGCGCGAGCTTCGGCTACAACGCGCTGGTCAACGACATGCGCGCCCTGCCGCAGCTCGCCGAGACCGGGTGTCCGGTGGTCTTCGACGCGACCCATTCGGTGCAGCAGCCGGGCGGCCTCGGCGCGGCGAGCGGGGGACAGCGGGAGTTCGTTCCCGTGCTGGCGCGGGCGGCGGTCGCCATCGGCGTCGCGGCGGTGTTCATGGAATCCCATCCCGACCCGGACAACGCCCCCTCCGACGGTCCCGCTATGGTCCCGCTGGACGGGCTCGCGCCGCTGCTCGAACAGCTCGTCGCCGTCGACCGGTTGAGCAAGAGCCTGCCGCGGCTCGCGCTCTGAGTTCCGGCGCGCCGCAAGGAGTTCACCATGTCCGCGATCGTCGACATCCACGCCCGGGAGATCCTCGACTCCCGCGGCAACCCCACGATAGAGGTGGACGTGCTGCTGGAGACCGGCGCGGCGGGCCGTGCGGCGGTTCCGTCCGGGGCCTCGACGGGTAGCCGGGAGGCGGTGGAGCTGCGCGACGGCGATCCCGGGCGCTATGGCGGCAAGGGGGTGCTCAAGGCGGTCGCCGCGGTCAACGACGAGATCGCCGAGGCGCTCGCCGGCGAGGATGCCGACGACCAGGCGGCGGTGGACGGCGCGATGATCGAGCTCGACGGCACCGGGAACAAGGGCCGTCTCGGCGCCAACGCGATCCTCGGCGTCAGCCTCGCGGTCGCCAGGGCGGCGGCGGAAGAGGCGGGCCAGCCGCTCTACCGCTATGTCGGCGGCGTGTCCGCCCGCACCCTGCCGACGCCGATGATGAACATCCTCAACGGCGGTGCGCATGCCGACAACCCGATCGACCTCCAAGAATTCATGATCATGCCGCTCGGTGCCGGCTCGATCGCCGAGGCGGTCCGCTGCGGGGCCGAGATTTTCGCCGCGCTCCGGCGCCGGCTGGTCGCCGCCGGCCACGGCGTCAATGTGGGCGATGAGGGCGGGTTCGCCCCCGGCCTGGCGAGCGCCGGCGAAGCGCTGGACTTCGTCCTCAAGGCGATTTCGGACGCGGGGTATGCGGCGGGCGGCGACGTCGCCATCGCCATCGACGCCGCCGCGAGCGAGTTCCACCGGGACGGGCGCTACCGTCTCGAAGGCGAGGGGCTTACGCTCGACGCCGACGGGATGGTCGCCTACTACGCCGATCTCTGCGACCGCTTTCCCATCGTCTCGCTGGAGGACGGGATGGCGGAGGACGACTGGGACGGCTGGGGCAGGCTCACCCAGGCTCTCGACGACAGGGTCCAGCTCGTGGGGGACGATCTGTTCGTCACCAACCCGGCGATCCTCGCCCGGGGGATCGCGGCCGGCGTCGCCAACGCGATCCTGGTCAAGGTCAACCAGATCGGCACCCTGACCGAGACCCTGGAGGCTGTCGAGATCGCCCACAAGGCCTCCTACGCGTCGGTGATGTCGCATCGCTCGGGCGAGACCGAGGACACGACGATCGCCGATCTCGCGGTGGCCGCGGCTTGCGGGCAGATCAAGACCGGCTCGCTGTCGCGTTCCGACCGGACGGCGAAATACAACCGCCTGATTCGCATCGAGGAGGGGTTGGCCGGATCGGCGAGATTCGCCGGCGCCGCATCCCTTTCGATCGCAGCAAAAGACTGAATTTTCCTCGCCGGTTGCCAATCATCGCTCGATTGCTGCTTGAATTTTCCGGCTTGACTTATTGAATCTCATTGTGATTGCCTCCGGGATATGACGATGAGGCTGGACAAGCGCCGAGCGATGCGCAATGTGGCCGGCCCCGTGCTCGGGGCCGCGCTCACCGCCTATTTCGCCTTCAGCGCCTTTGAGGGCGACCGCGGCGTGTTGCGAATCCTCCAGCTGGACCAGGAGATCGTGCGCGCCGAACGGACGCTCGCCAGGGTGACCGCCGAGCGCGAAGGCCTCAACCGGCATGTCGAGTCGCTGCGGGCGGATCGCCTGGACCGCGACTACCTCGACGAGCGAGCGCGGATGATGACCGGGCTCCTCGCCCCCGGCGATATCGTGATTTCGGGCACCCGCACGACCCGCCGCATCTCCGTGGTCGGCGGCCCTCCCACCGTCCACAGGTAAGCCGCCGGCCCGTCGGGCGCGCTTGTCCGGCGGCGCATCTTCGTTGCGCAAAGCCGCAGCAAAACGACACAAACTTACCCATCCCTTTGTTGCGCCGCGTCGCGGTGGATTAGTATCCTCCCTCCAGCGGTAGCCGATCCATCCGAAGCGCTGCGCGATCGCTCGGAAACGCAGGGGAATATCGCTGATGGCCGCGAGGCCGAACAAGTCTGCAACCGGACAAACGGTGGAATCGGCGACGGGCGAGAGGTCCGGCAAGTCCGCCAATGGCGGCGCGCGCCCGGCCCGCGCCGACCCGGATGAGTTGATCGATTTCTACCGCCAGATGCTGCTTATCCGGCGCTTCGAGGAGCGCGCGGGACAGCTTTACGGCATGGGGCTGATCGGCGGGTTCTGCCACCTCTATATCGGCCAGGAAGCCGTGGTCGTCGGCATGCAGGCGTCGGCCGGACCCAGGGATGCGCTGATCACCAGCTACCGGGATCACGGCCACATGCTCGTCTGCGGCATGGATCCCAAGGGCGTGATGGCCGAGCTGACCGGGCGGCGCAGCGGCTATTCCAAGGGCAAGGGCGGCTCGATGCACATGTTCAGCCGCGACAAGAACTTTTTCGGCGGACACGGCATCGTCGGCGCCCAGGTGCCGATCGGCACCGGCGTCGCCTTCGCCCAGAAATACCGGGACGACGGCGGGGTGACGGCGGCCTATATGGGGGACGGGGCGCTCAACCAGGGTCAGGTGCACGAGGCGTTCAATCTCGCCGCGCTGTGGTCTCTGCCGATCGTGTTCGTGATCGAGAACAACCGCTACGGCATGGGCACCTCGGTGGACCGGGCTTCTGCCCTGACGGACCTCTACCGGATCGCCGAGCCCTACGGCATCCCGTCGGCCCAGACGGACGGGATGGACGTGCTGGCCGTCAAGGAGTCCGGCGCGGCCGCGATGGCGCATTGCCGCGCCGGTGAGGGGCCGTACGTGCTCGAGGCCCTGACCTACCGCTACCGGGGGCATTCGATGTCCGACCCCGCCAAGTACCGCAGCAAGGAAGAGGTCGCGGAGATGCGGACCGAGCACGACCCGATCCAGAACCTCCGGGACCGGCTTGTTGCGATCGGGTCGGTCGACGAGGAGGCGCTCAAGGATATCGACCGCGATATCAGGACGATCGTCGCGGATGCCGCCGAGTTCGCGCAAAACAGTCCCGAGCCCGATCCCAGCGAGCTCCTGACCGACGTGCTGATCGAGGCCTGACCGGCGCGGGTGTCCGAGATGCCGATCAACATCCTCATGCCGGCACTGTCACCGACGATGACCGAGGGCAATCTTGCCAAGTGGCGCAAGAACGAGGGCGATCCGGTGAGCTCCGGCGAGGTCATCGCCGAGATCGAGACCGACAAGGCGACGATGGAGGTCGAGGCGGTCGACGAGGGCGTGCTGGGCCGGATCGTCGTGCCGGAGGGCTCGGAAGGGGTGGCGGTCAATTCGATCATCGGCGTCCTGCTGGTGGACGGCGAAGACCCCTCGTCGCTCGCCAGGGCCGCGCCGTCGAACGGCAGCGCCGCCGCGCAAATTTCGGCCGCCGCGGCGCCGCCCGAGAAAGAGGCGCCGCAAGGCGAGACCGTTCGCCAGACCGTGCGCGAAGCGCTGCGCGACGCGATGGCGGAGGAGATGCGTCGCGACGAAACGGTTTTCCTGATCGGCGAGGAGGTGGCCGAGTACCAGGGCGCCTACAAGGTGAGCCAGGGCCTGCTGGAGGAGTTCGGGCCGCGCCGCGTGATCGACACCCCGATCACCGAGCACGGCTTCACCGGGCTCGGCGTCGGTGCGGCGTTCGCCGGGCTGCGGCCGATCGTCGAATTCATGACCTTCAACTTCGCCATGCAGGCGATGGATCAGATCATCAATTCGGCGGCCAAGAGCCTTTACATGTCGGGCGGCCAGATCTCCGCGCCGATGGTGTTTCGCGGGCCCAACGGCGCCGCCGCCCGGGTCGCCGCCCAGCATTCGCAGAACTACGCCAGCTGGTTCGCCCATGTCCCGGGACTCAAGGTGGTCTCGCCCTATAGCGCGGCGGACGCCAAGGGGTTGCTGAAATCGGCCATCCGCGATCCCAACCCGGTGATATTTTTGGAGAACGAGATCCTCTACGGCGCCTCTTTCGAGGTTCCGGCGGTCGACGATTTCATCGTGCCGATCGGCCGGGCGAATATCTGCCGCGCCGGGTCGGACGTCACCATCGCCGCGCTTTCGATCGCCGTCGGCCACGCGCTCGACGCCGCCGAGGCGCTGGCCGGGGAGGGGATAGAGGCCGAGGTGATCGACCTGCGGACGATCCGGCCGCTGGATACCGCGACGCTGGTCGAATCGGTGAAGAAGACCGGCCGCCTGGTCTCGGTCGAGGAGGGCTGGCCGTTCGCCGGTATCGGCGCCGAGCTCGCCGCGGTGACCATGGAGCAGGCCTTCGACTGGCTCGACGCGCCGGTAGCCCGGGTGACCGGAGCCGACGTTCCGCTGCCCTACGCCGCCAATCTCGAACGACTCGCGCTCCCCCAGGTGGACGACGTCGTGCGCGCCGCCAAAGACGTGCTGTACCGAGACTGAACGCGCCCATTCTCCCAAGGCAGGATCCCCGATGCCGATCAATATCCTGATGCCGGCACTGTCGCCCACCATGACGGAGGGAAACCTCGCCAGATGGCTCAAGGCGGAGGGCGATGCCGTCGAAGCCGGCGATGTGATCGCGGAGATCGAGACCGACAAGGCGACGATGGAGGTCGAGGCGGTCGACGAGGGGGTGCTCGGCAAGATCGTCGTGCCGGAGGGCTCGGAAGGGGTTGCGGTCAATGCGGTGATCGGCGTCCTGCTCGCCGAGGGCGAGGACGCGGCGGCGATCGGGGAGACGCCGGCGCCGGCCCAGGAGCCCGCCCCGGCGGCGGAACCGGAGCCGCAACCCACCGCCGCGCCGCCGCCGGCGGCGGCCCCTGCCGCGCCCGGGGAGCGCATCGCCGCGAGTCCGCTTGCCCGGCGCATGGCCGCGCAGGCCGGGCTCGACCTCGCCGCCTTAAGCGGCAGCGGAACCGGCGGGCGGATCGTCAAGGCGGATATCGATGCCGCGCTCGCCGCCGGACCGGCCCTCGCCGAGCCGGTGCGCGCGCCGCCCCGCCCCGCCGCCGCGCCGGCCCCGGGCGAGACCGTCAGGCTGTCGACCATGCGCCGCGTGATCGCCGAGCGGATGGCGGAGTCCAAGGCGACGGTGCCCCACTTCTACCTCACCGTCGACTGCGAGATCGACGAGCTGCTCAAGGTACGGAGCGAGATCAACAGGCGGATCGAGACGGCGCGGATATCGGTCAACGACATCGTCATCCGGGCCTCGGCGCTCGCGCTGCGGGAGGTTCCGGCCGCCAACGTGTCCTGGGCGGGCGAAGGCTCGATGACGCAGCACGGCACGGTCGACGTCTCGGTCGCGGTGGCGATCCCGGGCGGGCTGGTCACCCCGATCGTCAGGAACGCCGACGCCAAGGGCCTGGTCGAGATCGCGACCGAAATGAAGGCGCTCGCGGCGCGGGCGCGCGAAGGCAAGCTGATGCCGGAGGAGTACCAGGGCGGCAGCTTCTCGATCTCCAATCTCGGGATGTACGGGGTCAAGAGCTTCGATGCGGTGATCAACCCGCCGCAGGCCTGCATTCTCGCGGTCGGCGCGGGAGAACCGCGGCCGGTGGTCCGGGACGGTGCGATCGTTCCCGCAACCGTCATGTCGTGCACGCTGTCGGTCGACCACCGCGTGGTCGACGGGGCCATCGGCGCCGAGCTGCTGGGCGCGATCAAGCGGAACATCGAATACCCGCCGGCGATGCTGGCCTGATCGGGGAATTCGTCCATGGCCCGGCATTCCTTCGATATCGCGGTGATCGGCGGCGGACCCGGCGGCTACGTGGCGGCGATCCGCGCCGCCCAGCTCGGCATGAAGGCCTGCGTGGTCGAACGCGCGCATCTCGGCGGCATCTGCCTCAACTGGGGCTGCATCCCGACCAAGGCGCTGCTGCGGACCTCGGAAATCAACCACCTGCTCGGCCGGCTCGACGCCTTCGGCTTCGCCGCGGAGCGGGTCGCCTTCGACCTCGGAAAGATCGTCAAGCGCTCGCGCGATGTCGCAGGGCGTCTGAGCGCCGGGATCGGCCACCTGATGAAGAAGAACGGGGTTGCCGTCATCGAAGGGCAGGGCAGGCTGGCGGGCGCCGGGCAGGTCGCGGTGGAGCGCGACGGCGCGCTCGCCGAGGAGATCGCCGCGCCCCGCATCGTGCTCGCCACCGGGGCGCGGGCGCGCACCCTGCCGGGGCTGGAGCCGGACGGCGAGCGGGTCTGGACCTATCGCGAGGCGATGGTCCCGGCCGCGATGCCGTCCTCGCTCCTGGTCATCGGATCGGGGGCGATCGGAATCGAGTTCGCGAGCTTCTACCGCGATCTGGGCGCCGAGGTGACGGTGGTCGAGGTGCTCGACCGAGTGCTTCCGGTGGAAGATGAAGAAATATCGGCACTTGCCAGAAAAGCCTTTGAAAAACAGGGGATGGAGATCCTCACCGGGGCTGCCGTGACCGGGCTGGCTCACCAAGGCGGCGGTGTCCGGGCAACCATCGAATCGGGCGGGCAGACACGCGAGATCGATGTCGAGAGAGTGATCCTGGCGATCGGGATCGTCGGCAATGTGGAGGACATCGGGCTCGAAGGCACCGGCGTCGAGGTCGATCGCGGCCATGTCGTCGTCAACCGCTGGTGCGAGACCAGGGAGGCCGGCGTCTACGCGATCGGCGATCTGGTCGGGCCGCCCTGGCTCGCCCACAAGGCGAGCCACGAGGGGGTGATGTGCGTCGAGCGCAGCGCCGGCATGGAGGCCCATCCGCTCGACGTCTCGCGTATCCCGGGCTGCACCTATTGCCGGCCTCAGGTGGCGAGCGTCGGCCTCACCGAGGCGGCGGCGAAGGCGGAGGGCCGCGAGGTCAGGATCGGCCGTTTCCCCTATCTCGCGAACGGCAAGGCCATCGCGCTCGGCGACGACGAGGGGCTGGTCAAGACGGTGTTCGACGCCGCGACCGGCGAGTTGCTGGGCGCGCACATGATCGGCGCCGAGGTGACCGAGCTGATCCAGGGTTTCGCCATCGCGCGGACGCTGGAGACCACCGAGGCGGAGCTCATGGAGACGGTGTTCCCGCACCCGACGCTGTCCGAGATGATGCACGAGTCGGTGCTTGACGCTTACGGGCGGGCTCTTCATTTCTAGATCGACGGCCATGCAGTCGCCCGTGCAATGAACAGCGCAAGCCCAACGATCCGCCATCCGGAGAAGATCGGCCGCGCGGACAACCCGATCCCGCGCAAGCCGCCATGGATCCGCGTGCGCGCGCCGGTCTCGCCGGTCTTCGGCGAGACCCGCGGCGTGGTCCGCGAGTTCAGGCTGACGACGGTGTGCGAGGAAGCCGCCTGCCCCAATATCGGCGAGTGCTGGGCCCAGCGCCATGCGACGATGATGATCCTGGGCGCGATCTGCACCCGCGCCTGTGCGTTCTGCAACGTCGCGACGGGACTGCCCGAGCGCGTGGATGCGGGCGAGCCCGGACGGGTCGCCGAGGCGGTCGCGCGGCTGGACCTCCGCCATGTCGTCATCACCTCGGTCGACCGCGACGACCTCGACGATGGCGGGGCGGGGCATTTCGCCCGGGTCATCGGCGCCATCCGGGCGCAAAACCCGGCAACCACCGTCGAGGTGCTGACGCCCGATTTCCTGAGGAAGGACGGGGCCATCGAGCGGGTGGTCGAGGCCCGTCCGGACGTCTACAACCACAATCTGGAGACCGTGCCGAGGCTCTACCCCACGGTGCGGCCGGGGGCGCGGTATTTCCACTCCCTGAAGCTGCTCGACCGGGTCAAGCAGCTCGACCCCTCGATGTTCACCAAGTCCGGGCTGATGGTCGGGCTCGGCGAGAGCCGCGAGGAGGTGCACCAGGTTATGGACGATTTGCGCTCGGCCGATGTCGATTTCCTGACCGTCGGCCAGTACCTCCAGCCGACGCCCAAGCACCACCCGATCGACCGGTTCTGGGAGCCCGCGGCGTTCGAGGATTTGGCCAGCATGGCCAAGGGCAAGGGCTTCCTGATGGTGTCGGCGACGCCGCTCACCCGCTCGTCCTACCATGCCGACCGCGACTTCGAGGCGCTGCGGGCGGCGCGCCGGGCGTCCGGCTGACCCGATGCCGAGCCACGCCGAGCGCCGCTACGCCGCCTACGCGCCGGCCCAGATCTTCGAGCTGGTGGCCGATGTCGAGAGCTACCCGGACTTTTTGCCCTGGTGCACCGGTTGCCGGATATACAGCCGCGAGGACAACGTGCTGTACGCCAGGCTCGGAGTCGGCTTCAAGATGGTGAGCGAGAGCTTCAGGTCGCGGGTGACGCTGGACCCGATCGAACGCATCGACATCGCCTATCTCGACGGCCCGTTCCGCTATCTCGACAGTAGCTGGAAATTCGGCCCGAAGGACGACGGCTGCCTGATCGACTTCTACATCGATTTCGAGTTCCGCTCGCTGCTGCTGCGCAAGATCATGGGACCGCTGTTCAACGAGGTGGTCCGGCGCAGCGTCGGCGCCTTCATCGCCCGCGCGGATGCGCTGTACGGCCCCGCGAGGGCAGGGGGCGCACTCGCTCGCCGGGCCGTCCGCGCAGCTCAGAAATAGATCCGGCCCTCGATCCGTTCGACCGGATCGCGTGCCGCCAGGCGCAGCCGGGGCAGGTTGGCGGCCGCGATCGCCGCCAGCACCGCGTCGAGAGCGTCGCCGCCCCGGTCGTCGACAATGCGAATCCAAACCGATTTATCGGGCCCGTTCAATAAACCATTGTTTATCAAGGTATCCACGAGCTTTGCCCTGGAGTCTCGCAAGCCCTGGCCGGGTCCCTTGTAGGAGAAGTAGAGACCGAGCCGCTTGAGCAAAGAGGCCGGGCAGGTCTCGGCGAGCAGCACCTTGCCGGGCGCGGGGGCTTGCATCGGGACAACCCGTGCCGCGCCGGTCTCTACCAGCGGCAGGAGCACGCTCCCGATCCCGGCATGGGTCTGACGGAACAGCCTCAGATTGTAGGCGGAGAACGGTACCTTCGCCTCGACATCGGTGCATCGCTTGAACTCGCGCCCGCCGGCGGCGCGCCGGCACTCGGCCCGAAGCGATTGGGCATCGGGGTAGCGGGCGGAGAAGCCGCGCAAAAAATCCTCCCAGACCGTCTCCTCGATCAGCGAGCGGGGCAGGCTGAAGGGGAAGTCGAGACCGGCCGCGGCGCGCCGTTCGCTCGCGAGAAAATCCCTCAGCGCCGCCAGCGCCGTTTCGCGGTCCGGCGCACCGCCGGGCAGCTCCCGCGCCGGCCGGCAGCCTTCCAGCGTCAGCCGGCCGGCTTGCTGCGTTCCCACCGCGATCCAGATGTGATCCCCGGCACGGCGGGCGCCGGAATAATCGACCCCGATAACGCGCCGACGCGTCACCCAGCCAGGCGTCCGACCAGCGCCATCGCGGCCAGCACCGAGGAGTCCCGGACCGCCGCCCGGTCGCCGGCGAACCGGAAGCGCTCGTGCAGCGTCGCGCCTTCCCGCCGCGCGGCGGCGATGTGGACCAGGCCGACCGGCTTGGCCGGGCTGCCGCCGCCGGGGCCCGCGACCCCGGTGATGCCGACGGCGATGTCGGCGCGGCTGTTGGCGAGCCCGCCCTCGGCCATGGCGCGGGCGACCTCTTCGCTCACCGCGCCATGCGCCGCGATCAGCGCCGCCGGCACCGAGGCAAGCTCGGTCTTGGCCTCGTTGGTGTAGGTGACCAGGCCGCGCTCGACCACGTCGGACGAGCCGGCGATGGCGGTGAGCGCGCCGGCGAGCAGCCCGCCGGTGCAGGATTCCACCGTCGCCACCGTCAGCCCTTCGGAACGGCAGCGCCGAAGCAGCGCTTCCGATGCGCTTAAGATCTCCTCGTTCAAGCCAGGACCTCCCTTGCCAGCCATACCCCGGCGAGCGCGTAGACCCCGGCGAGCGCGTCGTCGGCCATGACCCCGAACCCGCCTTTCAGCCTGCGGTCGGCCCAGGAGGCGGGCCACGGCTTGACGATGTCGGCGATGCGAAACAGGACGAAGCCGAGCGCGAACTGCCAGAGCTCCACGGCCGCGGGAAGCAGCGCCGCGAGCTGGCCGGCGACCTCGTCGACGACTATGGGGCCGGGATCGTCGTCGCCGGTCCGCCGCGTCACCGAATCCGACGCCCACCAACCGAGCGCGAATACGCCCATCGCGGCCGCGCCGAGGCCCCAGGGTCCGAAATGCTCCAGGAGCAGCCAGGCCGCCGGCAGGGCCGCCAGCGAGCCCCAGCTCCCGGGCGCGCCGGGCAGCAGGCCGATGCCGCCCACGGTGGCGACGAAGGTCGGCGCATCGCGCCAGGCCGGGGAATACGCGCGACCGTCCACCGGCATCGCGGCTCAGGCGGGGAGGCGGATCGTGGCGACGGCCTGGGCGGCGATTCCCTCGCCGCGCCCGGTGAAGCCCAGACCCTCGGTCGTCGTCGCCTTGATGCCGATCCGGCCGGGCTCCAGTTCCAGCAGCCCGGCGACGCGCGCCGCCATCGCGTCCCGATGCGGCGCGATCCTGGGCGCCTCGCAGATCAGCGTGAGGTCGAGATTGACGATGGAGCCGCCGCGGCGGCGCACCAGGCGGGCGGCGTGGCGCAGGAAGGTGGCCGAGGGTTCGCCCCGCCAGCGCGGGTCGGTGGGCGGAAAATGCAGGCCGATATCGCCTTCGGAAATCGCACCGAGCAGCGCATCGGTCAAAGCGTGCATCGCGACATCGGCGTCCGAGTGACCGGCGAGCGCCCGGTCGTGCGGAATCTCGACGCCGCACAGCGTGACCGCCTTTCCCTCGCCGAACCTGTGGACATCGAATCCGGTGCCGGTCCTGAGCTCGAAGGGCGCGGCCCCGAGCCAACGCCGCGCACGCTCCAGGTCCTCCGGCGTCGTCACCTTGATGTTGGAATCGCTGCCCTGCACCAGCGCGACATCGAGGCCCGCGTGCTCCGCCACCGCGGCATCGTCGGTCAGCGCCAGACCGGCGGCGGCGCGGTGCGCGGCGAGGATCTCCGCGAAGCGGAAGCCCTGCGGCGTCTGCGCGCGCCACAGCCCGCGGCGCTCCACGGTCGCGCCGACGAGCGGCATATCCACCCCATCCCGTTCGCGCTTGAGGGTGTCGCTGACCGGCACCGCCGGGAGCGCGGCGGGAGAGGTTTCGAGCGCCGCGAGAACCCGCGAGATCGTCGCCGCATCGGCGAACGGACGCGCGGCATCGTGGATCAACACCGTCCGCGGCTCGACGGGGGCGAGGCTCTCGAGGCCGAGACGCGCGGAGTCCTGGCGGGTTTCGCCGCCGGCGACCGGTTCCATGAGGTCGAGGCCGTCGAGCGCCCGGTCGCAGTCCCCGCGGTCGGCGGCGCCGATGACCACGCGCACGCGATCGACGGCGGGGTGGTCGACGAAGCCGGAGACGGCATGGCGCAGAACGGCGGCATCGCCGAGCGCCAAATACTGCTTGGGAAGCGCCGCGCCGAGACGCGTGCCGCGCCCGCCGGCAAGGATCAGGGCGACACACCCCGTCATATCGCACCCGTGCGGTTGTCGTCAAAAGCCTAGTCGGCCGGGAATCGATTGCCAAGCGCCGCGCTCCGCTTCGCGCTGTTCGCATGCATCGAGGGTGTTATAGTCCTGCTCCCGCCGTGGATTGTGGTGCGATGCCCTCCCTGGCTCCGCTAAAGATCGGTCCTGTCGAAATCCGGGAGCCCGTGTTCCTGGCGCCGATGTCGGGGGTCAGCGACCTGCCGTTCCGTCGCCTGGTCAAGAGCTGGGGGGCGGGGATGGTGTTTTCCGAGATGATCGCGGACGGGGCGATGCTGCGGCAGGTACCCGGGTCGCTGAAGGTCGCGACCGACTGCGCCGAGGAGTTTCCCATGGCGGTCCAGCTCGTCGGCCACGATCCTGCCACCATGGCGGAGGCGGCGCGCATGGCCGCCGACCGCGGTGCGGCGGTGGTCGACATCAACATGGGCTGCCCGGTCAAGAAGGTTGTCAAGAAGATGTGCGGCTCGGCCCTGATGCGCGATGAGCCCCATGCCGCGCGAATCGTGCGCGCCGTCGCGGGCGCGGTGGACCTGCCGGTCACGCTCAAGATGCGCATGGGCTGGGACGACGATCACCTCAACGCCCCGCGGCTCGCCGCCATCGCAGAGGATTGCGGCGCCAGGATGATCACCGTCCACGGCCGCACGCGGACCCAGCTCTATACCGGGCAGGCGAACTGGCGCTTCGTCGCCAGGGTGAAGGCCGCGGTCTCGATCCCGGTGGTGGTGAACGGCGACATCACGACGCTCGATGAAGCCGCCGCCGCCCTCCGGGAATCGAATGCCGACGGCGTGATGATCGGCCGCGGCGCCTGCGGCAGGCCGTGGTTCCCGCGCCAGGTCATGGCCTATCTGCGCACCGGGTCGCGGGAACCCGATCCCGACCCGGCGCGGAAATGCGCCGCGATTCGCGTCCATTTCGACGCCATGATCCGGCATTACGGCCCGGTCACCGGGGTACGGATGGCGCGCAAGCATCTCGGCTGGTACGCCAGGTCCGAGCGCGGCGGGGCGGCGTTCCGCGCGTCGGTCAACGCCATCGCCGACCCGGACGAGGTCCGCTCGGCGATCGTGCGCTTCTTCGGGGAGGCCGGCGGCGGCGCCATCGCGGCATGAGCCCACCGGTCATCGTGCTGGCAAGCTCGGACGGCGAAGTCCTCCGGCTCTTCGACGAAGCCGGGTTTGCCCTTCTCTTCGCGCCCACCGCGGCGGCGTTCCGCCATGTCCTGGTCTCCGGCGCCGGCGACGCCGCGGCGGTCGATTCCGCCATGCTGTCGAGCGCCGGCGCGAACATGGCGGAAGCGATGGCGGCATCGCGGCCGGAAATGCCGCTTGTCGTGCTCGGCGGCGCCGCGCCGACGGGGCTTTCCGTTCGCACCAGCCATGTCGCGCGCCCGCGCAACCGGGAGAGCCTGCTGGCTACGGTCGAACGGGCGCTGGAAGGCGCGCAGGCCTCGCAGCCGAGCGAGCGGGACAGCTTGTCGCGTGCGGTGGAGACGCATCTGGTTCGGTATTTCGAGGCCCACGCCCCGGAACTCCCGGGCCCGGGCCTGCACCGCCGGGTATTGCGCGAGGTCGAGCGGTCGCTGATCGCGCTCGCCCTTGACGCGACACGGGGCAACCAGCTGCAGGCCGCGGCCTTGCTGGGGCTCAACCGCAACACGCTCAGGAAGAAAATCCGCGATCTCGACATCTCGGCTGAGCGGAGCATATGATGGCCTTTCTCGCGGCAGGCTGAGCCCGCGCGCGAGCGGGTGACCGATTCGGCAAGAGATGGCGAATAGAACGGCGGCACTGCGCACACCCGGGGCCGCCCGGCTCTCTTGGTGGGCACGCCGGCACCGGCTGGGGCGCAAATCGGCGGTCGTGCTCGCGGTGATGTCGCTGGTCTCCGCCCTTGCGACCTACGCGGCGCTCTCCGGTTCGCTTCCTTTCGCCAGCGACCCGCGCGCCCTGCTTCTGCTGCTCAATGTCGATCTGGTGCTGTTCCTCGCGCTCGGCGCCATCGTCGCCCGGCGCCTCGTGCGGATCTGGATCGCTCGCCGACGCGGCTCCGTCGGCGCCAGGCTGCACGGCCGGCTGGTCCTCTGGTTCAGCGTGATCGCCGGGGTTCCGGCGATCGCGGTCTCCGTCTTCTCGGCATGGTTCTTCAGCCTCGGCGTCCAGGCCTGGTTCAGCGACCGCGTCCAGACCGCGCTCCAGGAGGCCTCGATCGTCGCGGAGTCCTATTTGCGCGAGCATCAGAAGGTGATCCGGGGCGACATCCTCGCCATCGCGCGCGACATCAACCGGTCGGCGCCGCAGCTCTGGGTCGATCCGGCGCGGTTCAACCAGATGATGGCGGCGCAGGGCGTGCTGCGGAACCTGAGCGAGGCCTACGTGTTCGACAGCGGGGGGCGGGTGATCGCCCGCTGGAACCTCAGCTTCGTCCTCGACCGCGACCCCATACCGGTCGCCGCGCTGGCGAAGGTGGAGCGGGGCGAGCTGGTGGTGCTCGCCAGCGGGTCGGAAGACCGGATGCGGGCAATCGTCAAGCTGGACGGGGCGATAAACGCGTTTCTCTATATCAGCCGGTTCGTCGAGCCCCGCGTGCTCGACCACATCGCCCGCACCAGGCAGGCGGTGGCCGAGTACCAGTCCCTCGAAGGGCGGCGACAGACCTTCGAGATCACCTTCGCGACGATGTTCGTGCTGGGAGCGCTGCTGCTTCTGATGGCCGCGATCTGGGCCGGGGTGGTTTTCGCGTCCCGTCTGGCCGGTCCGGTGACCGCGCTTGCCGCGGCGGCCGAACGCGTGCGCGGCGGCGACCTGTCCACCCGGGTCCAGGAGACCGGGGAGGGCGACGAGATCGGCTCCCTGATCCGGGCGTTCAATCGGATGGCCGGCCAGCTTGAGACGCAGCGGGACGAGCTGCTGGAGGCGAACCGTCAGCTCGATACGCGGCGCCACTTCATCGAAACCGTGTTCTCCGGGGTATCCGCCGGCGTGGTGGGGCTGGATCGCGCGGGCAATGTCAACGTCTCGAACCGGCTGGCCTCCGAGCTGTTGTTCCACGATCTCGACCGATCGATGGGCCGGCCTCTGGCGCCGCTCGCGCCGGGAATGGGCGCGCTGCTCGCCGAGGCGCGAAGCCGCCCGGACAGGGCGGCCGAAACGGAGATCGAGCTCAAGCACGGCGACGGAACCAGGACGCTGTTCGTGCGCGTCGTGGCCGATCTCCGGGACGAGGCGATCGTCGGCTTCGTGGTCACCTTCAACGACATCACCGAGCTGCTCGCCGCACAGCGCAAGGCCGCCTGGTCCGACGTTGCGCGGCGCATCGCCCACGAGATCAAGAACCCGCTGACGCCGATCCAGCTTTCCGCGGAACGGCTGCGGCGCAAATATCTCGGCGAGATAAGCAGCGACCCCAAATCCTTCGACGACTACACCGAGACCATCATCCGGCATGTCGGGGATATCGGCCGGATGGTCGACGAGTTCTCCGATTTCGCGCGCATGCCGAACGCCGTCATCGCGCCCGTCGACATCGCCGATCTCTGCCGGGTCGAGCTTGCCCTGTACCGCGAAGCGCATCCGCAGATCGCGTTCGAGGCCGCGCTGCCGGACGAGCCGCTGGTCGTGGCGTGCGATGCCGGTCTGACGGCACGCGCGCTTTCCAACCTCCTCAAGAACGCCGTCGAGGCAATCCAGAGCCGCGGGCGCGACGCCGGGCCCGGCCGCATCGCGGTCGGCGTCGAGGACGGCGACGGATTCGCCGAGATTTCGGTGGAGGACAACGGCCGCGGGCTGCCGGATATGGCCGCGCATCGCCTCACCGAGCCCTATGTCACGACGCGGGACAAAGGCACCGGTCTCGGCCTGGCGATCGTCAGGAAAATCATGGAAGACCACAACGGCGAGGTGGCGCTGGAGGCGGCTCCCGACGGCGGCGCCCGGGTCCGTTTGGTCTTCCCAAAGAACGGGCAGGGTGTCACTGTGACGCGATGAGAATGGCGTGGAGAGCGTAGCGTTGCAGGCCGAGGTGCTCATCGTCGACGACGAGGCCGATATTCGTCGCATCACCGCCGATTTCCTCGAGGACGAGGGCTATCGCTGTCGTTCGGCCGCCGACACCGTCTCGGCGCTCGAAATGATCGAGGAACGGCGCCCCCATCTGGTGGTCCTCGACATCTGGCTGCGCGGCGACGACCGCGACGGACTCCAGTTTCTGAAGCTGCTGAACGAGCGGCATCCGCATATCCCGATCGTGATGATCAGCGGTCACGGCACCGTCGAGACAGCGGTGAAGGCGATCAAGCTCGGCGCGTACGACTTCGTGGAGAAGCCGTTCAAGTCCGACCGGCTGGCGCTCACGGTCAGGCGGGCGATGGACGCCGCGCGGCTCCGCCAGGAGAACGCGGAGCTGCGGGAACGGGCGAACGCCGACTGGACCATGATCGGCAACTCGCAGTCGATCTGCCAGCTCCGCAGCGCGATCGACCGGGTTGCGCCGACCGGCAGCCGGGTGATGATCAGCGGCCCGCCCGGCTCCGGCAAGGAGGTCGCGGCCCGCTCGCTGCATGGGCGTTCGCAACGCCGGGACCGCTCCTTCACGGTGCTCAACTGCGCGACGATGGCTCCCGAGCGCATGGAAGAGGAGCTGTTCGGCCTGGAAGCCGCGAACGGCGGCGCGCCCCATCTGGGTACTTTCGAGCAGGCGAATGGCGGGACCCTGCTGCTCGACGAGGTCGCCGACATGCCGCTGGAGACCCAGGGCAAGATCGTCCGCGTTCTCCAGGAGCAGTCCTTTGCCCGCACCGGAGGCACCGCCAGGATCACCGTCGACGTCAGGGTCATCGCCACCACCAGCCGCAACCTTCACAGCGAGATGGCGGCCGGCCGGTTCCGTCAGGACCTCTACTACCGGCTGAACGTGGTGCCCATCGAGGTGCCCTCGCTGACCGCGCGCCGCGACGATATCCCGCTCCTGTTCAGCCATTTCGCCGAGCGCGCCGCGGCGGCGAGCGGCATGCCCTGCCGCGTTCTCGCCGAGGACGCCCTGGCGGCGCTGCAGGCCTATGACTGGCCCGGCAATGTGCGCCAGCTGCGCAATGTCGCCGAGTGGATCCTGATCATGGCGCCCGGAAACGGCCAGGATCTGGTGCGCCCCGACATGCTGCCGCCGGATATCGTCGCCGACACGCCGGAGCCGCTGCGCTGGGACAGGAGCGGCGAGGCTCTGGGCCTGCCGCTGCGCGAGGCGCGCGAACGGTTCGAACGGGAGTATCTGATCGCCCAGGTCGACCGGTTCGGCGGCAACGTGTCGCGCACCGCCCAGTTCGTGGGGATGGAACGCTCCGCCCTGCATCGCAAGCTCAAGACGCTGGGCGTGGCGCCGGCGGGCAGGTCGGACTAGGCGCCCGCCCGGATCGCGCCGCGAGCGAAGTTCGGGACCCCGATCCATGAAGGTGATCGTCTGCGGCGCCGGTCAGGTCGGATACCACATCGCCCGCCAGCTCGCCTCCGAAGGCAACGACGTGACGGTGATCGATCGGTCCGACGACCTGTCGCGCGAGATCGGCAACGCGCTCGACGTGCGCACCGTGGTCGGCTTCGCTTCGCACCCCGACGTGCTGGAGCGGGCGGCGGCGGACGACACCGACATGATCATCGCCGTCACCCAGGCCGACGAGGTCAACATGGTGGCGTGCCAGGTGGCTCACTCGCTGTTCGAGGTTCCCACCAAGATCGCCCGCATCCGCTCCCAGTCCTATCTGCAGCAGATCTGGGCCGATCTGTTCAGCCGGGACCACATGCCCATCGACGTGATCATCTCCCCGGAAATGGAGGTCGCCCGGGCGATCTCGCGCCGCCTCTTCGTGCCCGGCGCGACCGACTCGATCTCGCTTGCCGACGACCGGGTGCGCGCGATCGCGGTGCGCTGCGACGGGGACTGCCCGGTCATCAACACCCCGCTTCGCCAGCTGACCGGTATCTTCCCGGAGCTGAACATCGTCGTCGTCGGCATCAATCGCGGCGACGCCACGCTGGTGCCGACGGCGGACGACCAGATGCTGGCCGGCGACGAGGTCTATTTCATCGCCGACACCGACCACGTCAGCCGGGCGATGGCCGTGTTCGGGCACGAGGAGCCCGAAATCCGCCGGATGGTGATCGCCGGGGCGGGTCACGTCGGACAGTGCCTCGCCCGGCTGATCCACGACGAGCACCCCGGGGTCAGCGCCAGGATCATCGAGGCCAACCGGGCCCAGGCCGAACGTGCCGCCGTCGACCTCGCCGGGGTGACGGTGCTGAACGGCGACGCGCTCGACCCGGAAATTCTCGACGAGGCCAACGTCTCGACCGCCGAGGCCATCGTGACGGTGACCAATGACGACGAGACCAACGTTCTCGCCTCGCTGCTCGCCAAGCGGCACGGCGCCGGGCGGGCGGTGACGCTGATCAACAACATGAACTACGCGCCGCTGATCAGCACGCTCGGCGTCGATGTCGTGGTCAGCCCGCACGCGATCACCGTCTCGACCATCCTGCAACATGTCCGGCGCGGCAGGATCCGGGCCGTGCATGCCCTGCCGCAGGGGATCGGCGAGATAATGGAGGCCGAGCTGCATGAATCGTCGGACCTGGCGAGCCACCCGATCGGCGAGGCGGGGCTGCCTTCCGGGGTGCTGATCGGCGCCATCGTGCGCGACGGCAAGGTGGTGATCCCGCGCGCATCGACGGTGCTGCGCATCGGCGACCGGCTGGTCATGTTCGTCGCCCGGAGCGCGATCAAGCGCGTCGAGCAGCTGTTCTCCGTCCGTCCGGACTATTTCTAGGACCGGCGGGTGAACGCGGTCGACCGCTTGCCGCGCGCCGTGGTCTTCGACTGGGACAACACCCTGGTCGATACCTGGCCGGTGATCCACGAATCGATGAACGCCGCTCTCGCGGCGATGGGCCACCCGGCCTGGTCGGTCGAGGACACCCGCGAGAGGGTGCGGCGGTCGCTGCGCGAGGCCTTTCCGCCGCTGTTCGGCGAGCGCTGGCAGGAGGCGCGCGACATCTTCTATCGCCGCTTCGACGCGATCCACCTCGAACGGCTCGCGATCTGCGATGGCGCCGAGGCGCTGATCGCGGCGCTCGCCGGGCGCGGCATCCCGCTCTGCGTGGTCAGCAACAAGGTGGGCGGGACTCTGCGCCGCGAAGCCGGGCATCTCGGCTGGGAACGGTATTTTTCCCGCCTGGTCGGAGCGAGCGACGCGGAGCGCGACAAGCCGGCAACCGAGCCGGTCGACCTTGCGCTGTCCGACGCCGGGGTTCGACGCGACGCCGATGTCTGGTTCGTCGGCGATACCTGGGTCGACATGGAGTGCGCCCACAACGCCGGGTGCACCGCGATCCTGGTGCGCAAGACGCCGCCCCGGGAGGGCGAGTTCGCGGCGTTCCCGCCGCAGGCCCATTTCGCCGACTGCGCCGGCCTCCAAAGGCATGTCGAGAGCCTGTGACGAGCCTTGTTCCCTCGCCGCAGGTTTTGCGGTAATCATCGCCCCGCTTGTGTGTGTTGGCGCGGCCCGCTCGCCGGACCGCGCCGTCAACGGTTCGAATTCAAGACTCGAAGAGAGCGGGACCCAAAATGTCAGCAGAAAAAGCCCAAAACCTTCAGGACACATTCCTCAACCACATCAGGAAGAACAAGACGCCCGTCACCGTCTTCCTGGTCAACGGAGTCAAGCTGCAGGGCGTGGTAACCTGGTTCGACAACTTCTGCATCCTGCTGCGGCGGGACGGCCATTCCCAGCTGGTCTACAAGCACGCCATTTCGACGGTGATGCCGGTCGCGCCGGTGCAGCTCTATGACGAGAAGCGTGAGGTCGAGTACGCCGGCGAATAGGCCGGACCGCCCGGAGAACGGGGCGGCGATGGAACGCGCCGCCGTCCTCCACCCCTACGCGAAGACCGCAGGGCGCGACTCGCGCAGCCCCGAAGCGCGGCTCGACGAGGCCGTGGGCCTCGCCGGCGCGATCGGGCTCGAAATCGTCCAGGCGGACCTCGTCGCGCTGCCGCGGCGCCGGCCCTCGACCTATTTCGGGGCGGGAACCGTGGATTCCGTCGCCGGGTCGGTCGAGGCCTCGGAGATCGACCTGGTTTGCGTGGATGCCGCGCTCACCCCCGTCCAGCAGCGCAATCTGGAGCGCGCCTGGCGCTGCAAGGTGATCGATCGCACCGGCCTGATCCTCGAGATCTTCGGTGCGCGGGCGAGCACAAGCGAAGGGACCCTCCAGGTCGAGCTCGCGCATCTGACCTACCAGCGCAGCCGCCTGGTGCGGAGCTGGACCCATCTCGAGCGCCAGCGCGGCGGCCGCGGCTTCATGGGCGGGCCGGGCGAAACCCAGATCGAGGCCGACCGGCGCCAGATCGACGAGCGGATCACGCGGATCCGGCGCGAGCTCGACACGGTGAAGCGGACCCGGGGGCTGCATCGCGCGGCGCGTCGCAAGGTGCCGTACCCGGTCGCCGCGCTGGTCGGCTACACCAATGCCGGGAAATCGACGCTGTTCAACCGGCTGACGGGCTCGCGGGTGGTCGCCGAGGACCTTCTGTTCGCCACGCTCGACCCGACCATGCGGGGCGTCGACCTGCCTTCCGGCCGCCGGGTGATCCTGTCGGACACGGTGGGCTTCGTCTCGCAGCTGCCGACGATGCTGGTCGCCGCCTTTCGCGCCACCCTGGAGGAGGTGCGGGACGCCGACCTGATCGTCCACGTCCGGGACGTGGCTCACCCGGACAGCGAGGCGCAGTGCCGCGACGTGGACGACGTGCTCGGCCAGCTCGGCATCGATACCGGCGACGGGATACTCGTCGAGGTCCACAACAAGATCGACAAGCTCGAACCGGACGAGCGCGCCATGGCGTCCGGGCTCGCCGGGCGGCGCAACGATGCCATCGCGATCTCGGCGCTGACGGGGGAGGGGACCGACGCGCTGCTCGAACGGCTCGACGTCGCCTTCGGATCGCGGCGGCGGATCGTGGAGTTCGAGGTCGACCTTGCCGACGGGGCGCGCCTCGCCTGGCTCTACCGCTACGGCGAGGTGCTGAGCCGGAAGGACGACGGTCTCAGGACGCTGCTCCGCGTGGGTCTCGACCCCGCCGATCTCGGACGCCTGGAGCGCCTCGGCCGCAGCGGGGGCTGATCCAAAAAAAAATTTCTGCCGCGACCGTTGACAAGCGCCGGCGGAATACGTAGCTTGTTAGCACTCGAAAGAGGGGAGTGCTAACAATGTTGGCGCTCCCCTCTGTCCATCCGGCGTTCCCCGAAACGCCGGAAACCTCGACCAGTCAGGAGGCAATTGATGAATCTCAGGCCGTTGCACGATCGCGTGCTTGTCGAGCCGCTGGAGGCCGAAGAGAAGACGGCGGGCGGCATCATCATTCCGGACACGGCCAAGGAAAAGCCGATGGAAGGAAAGATCGTCGCCGTCGGGAACGGAGCGCGCTCCGAGGACGGCAAGGTCACCGCGCTCGACGTCAAGAAGGGCGACCGGATCCTTTACGGCAAGTGGTCCGGGACAGAAGTCAAGATCGATGGTCAGGACCTCCTCATCATGAAGGAGTCCGACATCATGGGCATCATCGAATAAGCGGAGCGGATCATGGCTGTTAAGGAAGTAAAATTCGATACCGATGCGCGGACGCGGATGCTCCGGGGCATCGACATTCTCGCCGATGCGGTGCGGGTGACGCTGGGGCCCAAGGGCCGCAACGTGGTGCTCGACAAGGCGTTCGGCGCGCCGCGCATCTCCAAGGACGGCGTCACCGTCGCCAAGGAGATCGAGCTCGAGGACAAGTTCGAGAACATGGGCGCGCAGATGGTGCGCGAGGTCGCCTCGAAGACCAATGACGACGCGGGCGACGGCACCACCACGGCGACCATTCTCGCCCAGGCGATCGTCAAGGAGGGCCTCAAGTCGGTGGCCGCGGGGATGAACCCGATGGACCTCAAGCGCGGCATCGACATCGCGGTCGAGGAGGTCGTCAGCAGCGTCCAGCGGCGCTCCAAGAAGGTGAAGACCGAGGAGGAGATCGCCCAGGTCGGCACGGTCTCGGCCAATGGCGAGCGCGATATCGGCAACATGATCGCCGATGCGATGCAGAAGGTCGGCCAGGAAGGCGTGATCACGGTCGAGGAGGCGAAGAGCCTGGCGACCGAGCTCGACGTGGTCGAGGGCATGCAGTTCGATCGCGGCTACATCTCGCCCTATTTCATCACCAACGCCGACAAGATGCTGGCGGATCTGGAGAATCCCTTCATCCTGCTGCACGAGAAGAAGCTGTCGGGCCTCCAGTCGATGCTGCCGCTGCTCGAATCGATCGTGCAGTCGGGGCGTCCGCTGCTGATCATCGCCGAGGACGTCGAGGGCGAGGCGCTGGCGACGCTGGTCGTCAACCGCCTGCGCGGCGGCCTCAAGGTCGCCGCCGTCAAGGCGCCCGGCTTCGGCGACCGCCGCAAGGCGATGCTCGAGGACATCGCGATCCTCACCGGCGGCCAGGTGGTGTCCGAGGATCTCGGCATCAAGCTGGAGAATGTCAGCCTCGACATGCTGGGCAGCGCCAAGAAGATCTCGATCACCAAGGACGAGACCACCATCGTCGAGGGCGCCGGCAAGAAGGGCGACATCTCCGGGCGCTGCGGCCAGATCCGGGCGCAGATCGACGAGACCTCGTCCGACTACGACCGCGAGAAGCTGCAGGAGCGGCTGGCCAAGCTGGCCGGCGGCGTCGCGGTGATCCGCGTCGGCGGGGCGACCGAGGTCGAGGTGAAGGAGAAGCGCGACCGCGTCGAGGATGCGATGAACTCGACCCGCGCCGCGGTCGAGGAGGGCATCGTCGCCGGCGGCGGCACCGCGCTCCTGCACGCCTCGCAGGCGCTCTCCAAGGTGAAGCTCGACGACCCCGACCAGCAGGCCGGCATCGAGATCGTGCGCCGCGCCCTGCAGTCGCCGCTGCGCCAGATCGCCGAGAACGCCGGCTTCGAGGGCTCGGTCGTGGTCGGCAAGCTGCTCGAATCGAAGGCCGCCAATTACGGCTTCGACGCCGCAGCGTGCGAGTACACCGACCTGGTCAAGGCCGGCATCATCGACCCGACCAAGGTGGTCCGGGCGACGATCCAGGACGCGGCTTCGGTCGCCGGGCTGCTGATCACCACCGAGGCGATGGTGGCCGAGAAGCCCGAGGACAAGCCGGCGCCGGGCATGCCCCCGGGCGGCATGGGCGACATGGGCGGCATGATGTAGCTGCCGCTTTCAGCCGGCCGGGAGTACCGGCCGGGCACAGGGTAGGGAAGGGCCGCCTCGCGCGGCCCTTTCTTTATTCGTTTGCCTTCGGGCGGTCATGCCACTAACCCTTGCAGCGTGATGAAGGTCGATTTTGACGCCGTCACCGACCTCCTGCGCGCCGTGGCCTCGGCCGAGATTCTGCCCCGCTTCCGCCGTCTCCAGGACGGGGACTCATGGGAAAAGCGCTCCGGCGCGGTGGTGACGGTAGCCGACGAGCGGGTGGAGGCGGCGCTCTCGGCCGGGCTCGCGGCGATGCTTCCGGGCTCGGCGGTGGTCGCCGAGGAGGCGGCCGAGGCGGCGCCCGAGACGCTGGACGCGCTCGACCGGCCGGGCGCGGTCTGGGTGGTCGACCCCATCGACGGGACCGCCAACTACTCCGAAGGCAAGCCCTGCTTTGCGGTGATCGTGGCGCTTGCGGTCGACGGCGAGACCGTGGCCGGATGGATCTACGATCCGGTGACCGATTCCGCCGCCGTGGCCGAGCGCGGGGCCGGCGCCTGGCGCGACGGCGCGCGGCTTCGCGTCGCCGGGCCGGCGCCCGAGGCGGAGATGACCGGCGCGTTCGGCTGGCGGCTCAACAAGGACCGAGGCTTCAGCGCCCGGTTCGCGGGGCGTACCTACAACAAGTGCTGCGGCTTCGACTATCTCGCCCTGGCCGAGGGGCGCACGCATTTCGCCTTCTACCGCAGCCTGAAGCCGTGGGACCATGCGGCCGGCCAGCTCATGCACGCCGAAGCCGGCGGCTACAACGCCTGCGTCGACGGCAGCCCCTACCGGCCCGGCCGCAAGGACCAGGAAGGGCTGCTGCTCGCCCCCGATTCCGAGATCTGGGCCGGTCTCGCAGAGCGGATTCGCCGCTCGCTCGGCATGTGAGGCGCGCATTGCCGGGCTTCCGGGCGCCCCCTATGATCCGCCGCACCGCAAGAGAAAGGGGCATCCGATGACCTCGTCCGTGGCATTCCTGGGGCTTGGCGTGATGGGCTTTCCGATGGCCGGGCATCTCGCGGCCAAGGGCCACGCCGTGACGGTCTACAACCGGACCGGCGCGAAGGCGGCCGACTGGCTGGACCGGCACGCGGGGAGAAGCGCCGGAACCCCGGCGGAGGCGGCGCGGGGCGCCGATTTCGTGTTCGCCTGCGTCGGCAACGACGACGATTTGCGCTCGGTGGTGTTCGGCCCCGACGGCGCGCTTGCCGGCATGTCCGAAGGCGCGGTGCTGGTCGACCACACCACGACATCGGCGGTCGTCGCCCGCGAGGTCGCCGCGGCGGCGGCGGAATCGGGCATCGGGTTTCTCGACGCGCCGGTCTCCGGCGGGCAGGCCGGGGCGGAGAACGGCGTGCTCACCGTCATGGTCGGCGGCGACGACGCGACCTTCGCCCGCGCCGAGAAGGTGATGGGCGCCTACGGGCGGACCATCGTCCATATGGGTGCGGCCGGGAACGGCCAGCTCACCAAGATGGTCAACCAGATCTGCATCGCCGGCATCGTCCAGGGGCTGTCGGAGGGGCTCAACTTCGCGGTCCGGGCCGGGCTGGATGCGGAGCGTGCGGTCGAAGTCATCTCGGGCGGCGCCGCGCAGTCCTGGCAGATGGAGAACCGCGCCGCGACCATGCTGGCCGGCAAGTACGATTACGGCTTCGCGGTCGACTGGATGCGCAAGGACCTCGGCATCGCCATGGAGGAGGGGGACCGCAACGGCGCCCGCCTGCCGCTCACCGCGCTGGTCGACCAGTTCTACAAGCACGTCCAGGCGCGCGGCGGCAAGCGCTACGACACCTCCAGCCTGATGCTGCTGCTCACCGAAGATTGAACTCGCTGACCTTCGAATCCCGGCTACCTTGTGGTCATGGAGGACAAGCCGGAACACAGGGTCGAACACCTGAAAATGGTCCAGGCCGTGATCGCGCGTCTGTCCAACCTCGGCGCGCGGGTCAAGACGTGGACCATCACGCTTGTCGGAGCGGTGTTCGTCTACGCTGCGGCGACGGGCACACAAGATATAGTGATAGTCGCGGCCGGACTTGTCCTCGTCGTGCTGCTTGGGCTGCTGGATGCCAGGTATTTGTTCGTCGAAACGTGTTACAGGGAGCTCCACAAGGCGATCGCCTCCGGGAAGCCCGTCAAGCCTTTCGATATGGATTATCGTCCCTACGTGCGTTCGGCCCGTAGCATCGGGTGGGTCGCCCAGTCTCGGACCGTTCTCGGCTTCTATGTACCGGTCTTTGCTATGGTCGTCATCTTGGGGACGCTCGAAGTCTAGGAGTCTGGGTCTTTCGACCCCGGGCGGGCTTCGCGCTCCCGCCGCTTTGCGGCCTCCCAGAGCGCGTCCATCTCCTCCAGCGTCGAGTCCTCGGGCGCCTTGCCGGCTTTCGCAAGACCGTCCTCTACGGCATTGAAACGGCGGACGAACTTGTCGTTGCAGTCGCGCAGCGCCTGTTCCGGGTCGATGCCGAGGCGGCGGGCGACGTTGACGCAGGCGAACAACAGGTCGCCGACCTCTTCGGCCTGCGCGGCGCCGTCGCCGCCGTCCTCGATGGCCTCCTTGAGCTCGCCGAGCTCCTCGTCGACCTTGGCGAGCGTCGCCGCCATGTCGGGCCAGTCGAAGCCGACCCGGGCCGCGCGCTCCTGGAGTTTTCGCGCGCGCAGGAGCGCGGGGAGGGCGAGGGCGACCCCGTCGAGTGCGGAGGCGCGCTCCGCCTTGGCCCGGCGCTCGCGCGCCTTGATCGCCTCCCAGCCGTCGCTCCCGTCCTTGGCGTCGCCGAAGACATGCGGATGGCGCCGGTACATCTTCCCGGTTATGCCGCGCGCCACGGAGTGGAAATCGAACGCGCCGGCCTCGCGCGCCATCTCGGCGTGGAACACGACCTGGAGCAGGAGGTCGCCGAGCTCTTCCTCCAGCGCCGCCAGATCGTTCCGCGCGATCGCGTCCGCCACCTCGTAGGCTTCCTCGATCGTATAGGGCGCGATCGTCGCAAAAGTCTGGACCGCGTCCCACGGACAGCCGCTCTCGCGGTCCCTGAGCCGCGTCATCAGGCGCAGCAGCGCCTCGATAGGGGGAACATCGTCCATCGGCCGCGCCCGCTCGATCATGCCCCGACATGTCGCATAATATATCTTATGGAGACTCATGAACCACGCTGGCCAAATATGTCGATTGAGCGCGGGATGTCCACGCAGAATTCGACAGTTGCCAAAGAAGATGCGAACGGGCGGAGAAATCGCCCTGACGAAGATTCGTATTTCGACGTTGCGGATCGAGTCGCGCCGCCTGTCAAGACCGGTAATTTCGCCGCCGGCGCGTACAAGACAGAGCAAGGGACGCGTGAAGGCTGGGGTTCCGGTTGGGATCGCAGCGGCGGGTCCGTCCGCGTCCTCGGGCGGATCGGCAGTCCCGGGCAGGCGATGTTCGTCGCCCTCACCCACCTTCTCGATGCCGACCATGCGAGTTGCAAGCGGCATTTTCACCGATTCCGGCAACGTCTCGCGCGGCGCGTGGAAACTGGACGACCAAGCGCGCCACGCCTCGTTTCCATGTGGTGTCGTGGGGCCGCGGCGGGCTGCTGGCGGACAAGGAATGGCTGTCCCGGGCGTGGTACGAGCGCGTCGGCTCGGGCAACCCGAATTACCTGCTGCCCGGCACCGGGGTCGAAGCTGGGGCGTACTCGGCAAGCGGGGATTGGCGATTTTCAGGGTGCGCCGGGTGTGGCTGACGCGCGACGGCATGGACCTGGTGCTCGAAGGACTATCCGAATCGGATCGGCGGCTTATGCGGGTGCCGCCTGAGCGGTGGGTGTCGTGGCGCGCGAGGCGCTGGAAGCTCGTCCGGAATCCGGAGGGGCCGGTATCCGGACGATGGGATTCGAAATGTCGTTGCGTTTTCGCCGAGACTCGGGGAGCATCGCGGCGTTTGAAGTCATGGAGACTGGAATCTTAAGGATTGAGCGGGCTCGCCAGAGCCTGGTCAATCCTTAAGATTCTCGGACTTGTACGGAAGTGGCGGATTCGGCCTCGAAATGCCGCCAGGTCCTGCCGGGAGATTGAAGGAAAGCCCATGGCAACCGAGTTCGACACGCTGGAAGCAGCGAAGGACCTTGAGAAGGCGGGGTTCGAGCGGGACCAGGCGGAAGCGCTGGCGAACGCGATGCGCCGGTCGGGAAGGGCCAGGATCGGGCATTTGGCGAGCAAGGCCGATCTTTACCAGGTGGCGATCGGCATCGTGGTCGCCAACGTGGGGCTGACAACGGCCTTGGTGAAGCTCCTGTAGGGGTGAGGTGTCATTTCGCCTTCGAGGGCCCCGGTTCGAGTTTCTTCGTCCGAATTTTCAGCGGGAGCAACGGCGTCGGCCCGGCCATGCCTTGAGAGTCGGGCCGGGCCGACGCCGGGCTTGTCATCAGTGAACATATTGTATTCTCAATGAGTTATCGCCAAACGATCCTATGGCGTTTCAAGCCGCATGCCGTCATAGGCCGGCTCCACGTCGTCCGGCGTTGCCGCCTGCATCGCCGCGTAATCCGCGTGGTGGTTCATATGGGTCAGGATCGCGCGGCGCGGCGCGACGCGGTCGAGCCAGGCGCGGGTGACCGGCCAGTGCGCGTGCGTCGGGTGCGCGCGTTCCAGCCGCAGGCAGTCGACGATCCAGGTGTCGACGCCGGCGAGGCGGTCGAAGCTCGCCTCCGGGATACGCACCACGTCGGTCGAATAGGCCAGGCCGGCGAAGCGAAAGCCGGTCGAGGCGCAGATGCCGTGGTCCTGGTCGAACGGCACCACCGGACGGCCCTCGACCTCGAACGGCCCGTCGACGACATGGCGGCGCAGGAACGGCGGATAGTTGCGCGCGGGACCGCTCGCGCCGTGGAAGAGATAGGGAAACCGGCTCACGATCTCGTCGAGCACCGCGGGCTCGGCATAGACCGCGATATCGCGGCCCATCTCGCGGGCGATGCCGCGCAGGTCGTCGATGCCGTGCACGTGGTCCGCGTGGGCGTGGGTGAACAGCACGGCATCGACCCGGTCGATCCCGGCGTCGATCGCCTGGTCGCGAAGATCCGGCGCGGTGTCGACCAGGATGTTGACGCCGTCCCATTCGACGAAGATGGATGGCCGGCGGCGCCTGTTGCGCGGGTCGTTCGGGTCGCAATCGCCCCATCTTCCGCCGATCATCGGCACGCCCTGGGAGCTGCCGCAGCCGAGAACGGTAACCTTCATCGGCCGGCGCGGGCGGCGGATTTCCTGAACAATCGGAAGAAGTTGTCCGTTGTTTGTTGAGCTATCGCCTCAGGATCGACGCCCTTCACGGCGGCGATCGCCGCGGCGGTGTGGGCGACGAAGGCGGGCTCGTTGCGCTTGCCCCGCCTGGGCACCGGCGCCAGATAGGGCGCGTCGGTCTCGACCAGGATGCGCTCCAGCGGAACCCGGGCCGCGATCCCGCGCAGCTCGTCCGACTTCCTGAAGGTCACGATGCCGGAAAACGAGATGTAGAGCCCGAGACCGACCGCCGCCTCGGCGAGCGCGGGGCCGGCGCTAAAACAGTGGATCACCCCGGTATAGGACCCCTGCCCCATCTCCTCGCGCAAGATCGCCGCGGTCTCGTCGTCCGCGTCGCGGGTATGGACGATCAGCGGCAGCCCGGTCTCGCGCGCCGCCGCGATGTGGTTGCGGAAGCTCGCCCGCTGGGCTTCGCGCGGGCTGTGGTCGTAGTAATAGTCGAGACCGGTCTCGCCGATGCCGACGACTTCGGGCCCGGCGGCGAGCGCCGCCAGGCGCGCGGGCTCGGCGATCCCCTCTTCGGCGACATTGTGCGGGTGCACCCCCACCGAGCAGTCGACCGCATCGTGGTCGCGCGCCAGCGCCCGCACCCGCTCGAAGGCGGTCAGCCTTGTGCAGATCGTCACCACCCGGCCGACGCCGGCGGCGGCGGCGCGCTCCAGCGTCTGGGCGCGGTCCTCGTCGAAGGCGTCGAAATCGAGATGGCAGTGGCTGTCGACCAGCATCAGGCCGCCCCTTCCGCTTCCTCATGGAGCCTCGGAAATACCGGGCTCGGCCTGGGCAGCGCGGTGCCGGGCGGCACAGAATCGGCGCGGCCGAGATTGGCGAATGCCCGCCGCTCGCCATCCACGCCGATCTGGTCGAGCATGCGCCCGGCCGATTCGGGCATGAAGGGCTGCAGCAGGATGGCGATCCGGCGGATGGTCTGGATCAGGGTGGCGAGGATCGCGCCGGTGCGAAGCCTGTCCTCCTTGATCCGCGCCCACGGCGCCTCGCGGTCGACATAGGCGTTGGCCTGGCGGATCACCGCCCAGACCGCGTCCAGCGCCTCGTGGAACGCCTGCTCGCGCATGCGGTCGCGGCAGGTCTCCAAGAGCCCCTCCGCCGCGTCCAGGAGCTCGCGGTCGGAGTCCCGGTGGCCCGCCGAGTGCTCCGGTATCGTGCCGTCGAAATAGCGGTGCAGCATCGAGACCACGCGCTGCACCAGATTGCCGAGATCGTTGGCGAGGTCGCCGTTGATGCGGTTCACCATCGCGCGGTGCGAGAAATCCCCGTCATTGCCGAACGGCACCTCGCGCAGCAGGAAGTAGCGCACCTGGTCGAGCCCGTAGCGCTCGACGACCTCCAGCGGGTCGATGATGTTGCCGATCGATTTGGAGATTTTCTGGCCCTCGTTGGTCCACCAGCCATGGGCGAAGACCCGCTTCGGCGGGGCGATGCCGGCGCCCATCAGAAAGGCCGGCCAGTAGACCGCGTGAAAGCGCAGGATGTCCTTGCCCACCATGTGAAGATCGCATGGCCAATAATCTGAAAAGGCTTGCGATTCGGTGTCCGGGTAATCGACCGCGGTGGCATAGTTGGTGAGCGCGTCGAGCCACACATACATGATGTGTCCGGGGTCGTCCGGCACCGGCACGCCCCAGTTGAAGCTGGTGCGCGAGATCGACAGGTCCTTGAGCCCGCCCTTGACGAAGCTCACCACCTCGTTGCGCCGCGAGGGCGGCGCGATGAAGTCGGGGTTGGCGTCGTAGAAGGCGAGCAGCCGGTCCTGCCATTTGGAGAGATCGAAGAAATAGCTCGGCTCCTCGACCCATTCGACCTCGGCCCCCGACGGCGCCCGCTTGACCCCGTCGGCGTCGTCGGCGAGCTCGCTCTCGTCGTAAAACGCCTCGTCGCGCACCGCGTACCAGCCGGAGTAGAGGCCGAGATAGATATGGCCGTTGTCCATCAGGGCCTGCCAGATCGCCTGCGAGGCGCGGGCGTGGCGCGGCTCGGTGGTGCGGATGAAGGCGTCGTTGGAAAAATTCATCGCGCTCGCGAGGTCGCGGAAATTCTCCGACACCCGGTCGGTGAAGGATTGCGGGTCCAGCCCCGCGGCCTGCGCCGATTTCTCGACCTTCTGTCCGTGCTCGTCGGTTCCCGTCAGGAAGAACACGTCATAGCCGTCGAGCCGCATGAAACGCGCCAGCGCGTCGCAGGCCAGCGTGGTGTAGGCGTGGCCGATATGCGGCGCGTCGTTGACGTAGTAGATCGGGGTGGTGAGGTAGAAGCGCTTTTCGTCGGACATCTCGCCCTTCCGAGTTGGGGCGCGGTCAGACGCGCATCGCGGATTGGAGTTGCCGGAACGCGCCGAGCACGACCTGCTTGCGGTCGAGGTTGACGCTGTCCGCCTGGTCGATGAGCCGCGCACACTTCTCCCATAGCTCGGCGAGGCGATCAAGCCCGGCACGGGACGCGATTCGCCGGGCCGCCTCCCCTTCCCCGCCGACGACCCCGGGCTCGGGGAGCCCGCCATCGGCGGCCGCGCGCGCGACGCGGGCGATCCACCACAGCAGGATCCGCATCGCAATCCGGTAGGCCGCCTCGGCGTCGCGCCGGGCGAGACGGTCGGCGAACTCGTGCAGCGCCGGCAGGTCGATATCGGGCAGGGCGGCGGCGAACCCGACCAGGGATTCGAGCAGCGCGACCCCGTCCGCCTCCATGAGGGCGAAGGCGCGCCCCGGGCTGCCGTCGGCGATCGCCGACAGCGTCGCGAGACCGCCCGCCTCCACCCCGGCGCGCCGCATGACGTCCTCCATCGCACGGTCCGGAAGCCGCCGGAGCGGCAGCCGGCAGCAGCGCGAGCGAAGCGTCGGCAACAGGCGGTTGGGAGAATGGGAAACCAGCAATATCAGCGTTCTGTCGGAGGGTTCTTCGAGTATTTTGAGAAGCGCGTTGGCCGCGTTCGCGTTGAGCTCGTCGGCGGTATCGACGACCAGCACCCGCCACGCCCCCTCCCCCGCCGTCAGGTGAACGAAGGCGCCGGCCGCCCGCACCGCGTCCACCCCGATCACCGTGCTCGGCCCCTGCCCCTCTGGGTCGCGGGCGAGCGTGAGCAGATCGGCGTGCCCGCCCGACGCCACCCGGCGAAACACCGGATGGTCTTGCGCCAGGCCGAGCGAGTCCCCCTCCCCGCCGGCGAGCACGAAGCGCGCGATCCGGTAGGCGAGCGTCGCCTTGCCGATGCCCTGCGGCCCGGCGATCAGCCAGGCATGCGGGAGCCGTCCGCCGCGCCAGGCGGACAGGAAGATCGCTTCCGCGGCCTCATGGCCGATCAATGCGGGGTTCTCGCGCGGCCGGGGGTGGGTCACGTCGATGCCGCCCCGCCGGCCAGCTCCGCGAACCGCGCCGTCGCCGCCGCGAGCACCGCATCCGCCACCCGGTCCGCCGCCTGTGCGGCATCGACGACGACGCAGCGCGCCGGCGCGTCCGCGGCGATCTTGAGAAAGCCGTCCCTCACCCGCCGATGATAGTCGAGCGGGCGGCTCTCGTAGGGGTCGCTCGCGGCCGAGCGCGACCTTGTGCGGGCGAGGCCGAGCTCCGGGTCGATGTCGAGGATCAGGGTCAGATCGGGGCGGAAGCCGCCGAGCGCGGCATCGGCGATCGCCCGGATCGACGCGAGCGGCACGCCCGTCCCAAAACCCTGATAGGCCAGCGTCGAGTCGGCGAAGCGGTCGCAGATGACGATGCGGCCCCCGGCGAGCGCGGGCTCCACCGTTTTCGCCACGTTCTCCACCCTTCCCGCGAAATGGAGCAGGACCTCGGTCGAGCCCTCCCACCCGGCCTCGCCCGGATCGAGCAGCAGCGCGCGAATCCGCTCCGCCTCCGGCGTGCCGCCCGGCTCCCGCGTGACCAGGGTCGCGATGCCGCGCCGTTCGAGGGTCTCGGCGAGCCGGGCCGCCTGGGTGGTCTTGCCGGCCCCCTCCCCGCCCTCGACGGTGATGAAACGCCCTCGTCTCACGCGGTTTGGCCGGGCATGGAGATCAATCCGACACGATCTTGGCGTCGCTCCGGCTGCGTGCCGTCACGGCGGGCAGGAGGCTGCGCGCCCGGGCGATGTCGGCGAAGGGGCCGAGCAGGACGCGGTAGAGCAGCGGTGCGCCGCGCGGCGCGACCACAGCCCGGCCGAGCGGCGCGAGCGACTCCTTCAGCCTGTCCGCGTTCTCCGGGTCGAGGAAGGCGCCGGCCTGGATATACACCCGACCGCCCGGCGCGCCGGGCGCCGGCAGGGCGGCCGTCTCGACGGGGCCGATGCGCCCCGGAAGCGGCTCGAACACCACCCCGTCCGCCGGCACCGCCGCGGCGGCGGCGGGCGGCGTCCGCTTGGCGATCTCCACGGCCCGGCGGCTCTCTTCGCGCATGATCTTCACCCGGACGTTGGCCGTGCCCTTGTAGCGGAAGCCGAGGAGCTGCGCGCCGCGGCGCGACATGTCGATGATGCGCCCGCGCACGAACGGGCCGCGGTCGTTGACCCGGACGGCGAGCGAACGCCCGTTCTCCAGGTTGACGACGCGCACCATCGAGGGCATCGGCAGCGTCCGATGCGCGGCCGAGACGGCGTTCATGTCGAAGAACTCACCGTTGGCGGTGCGCTGGCCGTGGAATTTCGGCCCGTACCAGGACGCGATGCCGATCTCGTCGTAGTCCTCGTCGACCGCCGGGCGATAGACGATCCCGTCGATGTCGTAGGGCTCGCCGACCTTGTAGGTGCCTTCCTGCGGCGGCGGCGGCGCGACGTCGACCGTCTTGCGCTCGCCGCTGCCGCAGGCGGATACGGCAAGGGCCGCCGCCACGACCGGCACGGAGATCCGCAGGCCGGCAGGGTCCATCGCCCGTCAGCCGCCCGCGATGCGGTCGGCCAGGGTGCCAACCGCGGTCGCGAACAGGTTGGAACGGTTCCACCTGAGGATCGCGCGGAAATTGTCGTAGACCACGTAGGGCGGCCCGTTCGCCCCGCCCGGCAGCAGGATCGAGGAGCGCAGATTGCGCCGCGGCAGGTCGCTGCCGTCCGGCCGGCGCACGCCGAGCCGCTGCCAGTCGTTGAGCCCCTTGCGGGTCTTGAGCCCGGCCAGCGACCGGTCGAAGCCTTCCGGCAGCCGCACCCGGCGGCCCCAGGTCTGGTCGCCGCGCCAGCCCACCTTGCTGAGATAGTTGGCGCTCGAGGCGAAGATGTCGGCATGGGTGCCCCAGATGTCGCGCCGGCCGTCGCCGTCGTAATCCACCGCGTAGCGCAGGAAAGACGACGGCATGAACTGGTTCTGCCCCATCGCGCCGGCCCAGGAGCCCATCATCGCCCGGGCCGCGATATGGCCCTGGTCGACGATGGTGAGCGCGTTGAACAGCTCCTTGCGGAAATAGGCCGAACGCCGCCCGTCGAAGGCCAGCGAGGCGAGCGCCTGGATGACCGGGAAGCCGCCGAGATGGCGCCCGAAATCGGTCTCGATCCCCCACAGCGCGACCAGGAAGCGGGGCTGCACCCTGTACCTCGCCGAGACCTCGCGCAGCAGGTCCCGGTGCCGGGCGAGCCGCGCCCTGCCCTTGTCGACCCGCGCCTTCGACACCACCCGCGCGAGGTACCGGTCGAGCGTGAGCTTGAACTCCGGCTGCCTGCGGTCGAGCTCGACCACCCGCGCGATCGGGCGGATGTCCGACAGCGCGGAGACGATCGTCGCCTCCTTGAGGCCGCGCTCGCGCGCCTCCTTGCGAACGCCTTCGAGCCAGGCGTCGAAACCGCTCGCGGCGGCGGGCGCGCCGGCGAGCGCGAAGGCGGCGACAAGAACGCCGCAGGCGAGCTTCGGCCGCCGGTGGGGTCGATCTGTCATCGGCTCCTCTCCGCATCCTCGACCGGGCCGGGAGCTCGTTAGTGCCACAGCTTCGGACGACTCGGCAACGAAGATCGCCCGGCTCAGGCCCAGAGCCAGTCCAGCTCGGAGAAGGCGAGCTTGCGGTCGACATTCGCGGATCGTGTCCCGCCGCGCGGTGCAAGGGCCCGGCGCCGCTCGCGCTCAGGACGACCTCGCCGAGCTCTTCCTTCGACCTGAGTTCGGCCGCGGCTCGCCGCCCGGGCCGGGAACGAATTGCCGTTCCTGCAGACGGGACAACAGGCGCTCGCGAAGCCGAACGCTGTGCTCGGCATCGCCCGATTCCTCCCCGCGCGGCAGCGCGTCCGGATGCCGGGCGGGATCGTCCGCCGTTGCGAGTTCGTGCAGGTTCTCGGCGATCATGCCCGCCGCCGCGTCGATCAGCTCGTCGTTGTACCGCCCCGGCAGCAGGTTCCGGCGGTCTTCGTCGGTCTTCCACGGCGCGTTCAGGATGCCGGCGACCGGGCTCGCGGTCCCGGTCGGGAAGAACGCCCAGAACCGTCCGGGCTCGTCCAGACGGTCCAGCGGGACGGCCCAGCGGATCGGCACCTCGCCGCCCTCGTCGTGCGGCGGCCGGTCGCTGCGCGCTTCGGCGGAAAGGCGATGGGCGGTGTCGAACCGCCGCCAGCGGGAGAACCCTTCCCCGGTATCGAGACGAAGCTCACCCCGCCACTTCTCCAGAACGAACTCGCGGGCGGCCTCCACCTTGTCGAGGGTAAGGTAACGGACGCCGTCGACCAGCAGGAGGAACTCCGGCGGGAAGCTCGCAATCTGCGCTTCGAGGCTCTTGTGGGCGCCGGGCTTCAGAGGCAGGCGGACGATGTTCGTCGCCCAGCTCATGAATTCGCGCAACTCCTCGTCCGTGTCCCTCGCCTCGTGGGGGTCGATGGGCTCGGGCAAACTCAGCACCGGGTAGCGCTCGGCGGGCGCGATTTCCGCTATGCGCTCGGCCGAGCGGGCTCCGTCGCAACGGAACGAGACCGGGCGGCTGTAAAACTCGGGCGCATCGCTCACGCGCAGGACGGACTTGAAACCGGGGCCGAACCTGCCGATCGCGCCGGTGTTTCGCTTGCTCGACATGCGGGAGAACATGAGCCCGTCGATACCACGCTCGTCGATTGGGTTTCCGTTGTCGGCGCAGTAGAGGAAGCCTTCCGTCAAGCGAATCAGGATGCTCTTGCCCTTCGGCGCCCCGCGCAAGGCGTCCGCGCTGTTCTGCGCGAGCTCGAACAGCTGGCGATGGGCATACCCGCCATGGGCCGTGTCGTGCTCTTCGTTTGCGTCCCGGGCGATGAGCTCGGGCTGCGCGCGGTATGCGTCGAGGGTCTTTTCGGCTGCTTCGGCAACGAACCTGGCGAGCGGACCCCCGGAGCCACTCCAGTCGGGTTGCCCGCCGGAAGTCGGAAAGCGTGACTTGGCATTCGCGCGGAAGAACTTGCCGCGCTCGCTATTCGAGAAATCGTATTCTTGCTTCATTCTCCAGACTCGTAGTGGCGCCGCTCCTCAGGGGTTGCGGAACGGGCCGAAATGAGCCGCACCGAGTCCTCGCCCTCGTCGGTCACCCGATCCGTATGGCATACGACCAGCAGCCTGCCGTCCGGGGTGCAGCCCATGGTTATCCAGCGCTGTTCGAACTGGCTGTGTTCTTCATCGGCGATCGTCCGCCTGAACGGATCCCAAAAGACTGTCCGCGCATCCTCGAATTCGATCCCGTGCTTGCGGCGGTTGTCCGCCGCCTTGGCGGGGTCCCACTCGAACTCGAACTCGAACATGCGACGCCGCTCCTGCCCCGCCCGGATCGGCCCATGAGTCCGTGGCCGGGGCGATCAACCGGGCTGAATACACGCGGACTCGAAGGAAACCCCGGTATCGGCATTGCGGGATGTGGCGTTCGGTGGCCCCTGTCGCATATCCGAGCCTAGCACAGTTCCATGTGACTTTGATATGACGTCGCCCCCGGCGCTGGCCAGCGCCATCGTCCGGCTCTATATGAGCGCGCATGCGCAACATGCAATCCGACCGGACGTGACGGAGGCGGCGCGCAGCGGGGCGGGCCGCAAGCTGGAGGACGGGTTCGAGTGGCGCGCGCTGGCCGCGCTGCTGCCCTATCTCTGGCCGCGCGGCGAGCTCGAGATCAAGCTGCGGGTGGCGGCGGCGCTTGCTTTGCTGGCGCTCGCCAAGCTCGCCACGGTCTACATACCGGTGCTCTACAAGCAGGCCGTCGACATTCTCGGCGGCGAGGCCGGGGCGGCGGTGGCGGTGCCGGTCGGCGTGATCGTCGGCTACGGGATCGCCCGGCTGCTGGCGACCGCCTTCGGCGAGCTGCGCGACGCGGTGTTCGCCAAGGTCGGCCAGCGCGCGATCCGCCGGGTCGCGCTCGCCACCTTCCGCCATCTGCACGGGCTCGCGCTCCGCTTCCATCTGGAGCGCCAGACCGGCGGGCTGTCGCGCGCCATCGAGCGCGGCACCAAGGCGATCGACTTCCTGCTGCGCTTCGCCCTGTTCCACATCATCCCGACCCTGCTCGAGCTCGCCATGGTCTGCGGCATATTGTGGACCCTGTTCAATGTCTGGTTCGCGCTGGTGACCCTGGTCACCATCGTCGGCTTCGTCGCCTACACGATGGTCGTCACCGAGTGGCGCCTGAAGTACCGAAGGCGCATGAACGAGACCGACCAGGAGGCGAACACGCGGGCGATCGACAGCCTGCTCAACTACGAGACCGTCAAGTATTTCGGCAACGAGGCCTACGAGGCGCGCCGCTTCGATGCCGCGCTCAGGCGCTACGAGCGGGCGGCGGTGACCAGCAACGCCTCGCTGTCGCTGCTCAATATCGGCCAGGCGGTGATCGTCGGCTCCGGGCTCGCCGCGATCATGCTCATGGCGGGCTACGGCGTCGCCGGCGGCACCATGACCGTGGGCGATTTCGTCATGGTCAACACCTATTTGATCCAGCTCTATCTGCCGCTCAACTATCTCGGCTTCGTCTACCGCGAGATCAAGCAGTCGCTGACCGACATGGAGGCGATGTTCTACCTGCTCGGCGTCGCGCCCGAGGTCGAGGACGCGCCCGGCGCGAAGCCGCTCGCCGACGGCCCGGGCGAGATCGTCTTCGCCGGGGTCTCGTTCGCCTACGACCCCCGGCGCCGCATCCTGCACGACGTGAGCTTCGCCGTGCCGGCCGGGCGCCGCACGGCGATCGTCGGCCCGACCGGCGCCGGCAAGTCGACGCTGTCGCGCCTGCTCTACCGGTTCTACGACGCGACCGAGGGCGCGATCGCCATCGACGGCCAGGACATCCGCAGCGTCACCCAGGCCAGCGTCCGCGCGGCGATCGGGATCGTCCCGCAGGACACCGTGCTGTTCAACGACACCGTCTACTACAACATCGCCTACGGGCGGCCGGACGCGACGCCGACGGACGTCGAGGCGGCGGCGCGGAGCGCGGCGATCCACGACCAGATCATGGCGATGCCGGACGGCTACCAGACCGTGGTCGGCGAGCGCGGCCTAAAACTGTCGGGCGGCGAGAAGCAGCGCGTGGCGATCGCGCGGACCATCCTCAAGCGGCCCCGCATCCTGATGTTCGACGAGGCCACCTCGGCGCTCGATACCCGCACCGAGCGCGAGATCCAGGTCGCGCTGAAGGAGATCTCGCGCAACCGCACGACGCTGGTGATCGCGCACCGGCTGTCCACCGTGGTCGACGCCGACGAGATCCTGGTGCTGGAGCACGGCCGTATCGTCGAGCGCGGCACCCACGCGGCATTGCTGGCGCAACACGGCACCTACGCGCAGATGTGGGCGCGCCAGCAGGAGGCGGGCGAGGCCGCGCCCGCGCCGGACGGCGGGGCGCGGCTGCCGGCGTGATCGGCGGCCGGGCCGTTCCGGATGCAACCGACGGGGAGCGGCGTCCCTCGATACGCCTCCGCGCCCCCACCGTCATGCCCGGCCTCCGCCTCGACCGTCGAACGGCATCGAAGCTCGGCCCGCGACCGGAGTGGGCCGGACTTCCGTCGCGCCGCGCCTAAAACTGCGATACGTAACGCAGCGGGTCGCAGGCGTTGACGGCCTCTCGCCGCTTGTAGAACTCGACGAGGGTGGCGATCTCGGCCAGCGACAGCGACATCAGGTAGAGCCGGTGTGCTTCGATCGGCATGTCGCCGCCGAAATCGTCTTCCAGATAGGCGAGGATGTCGTCGATCCGCCGTATCATCGCATCGTAAAAGGCACGGATTTCGTCCATCGAGGCCGCCGCCCTCTTCTCGGTCCGGGCGCGCTCCGGCTCCAGCGCCCAGTCCGCAAACGGTGCCAGCTCCCCGAATGCCTCGGGCAATGGCGGCTCATTCATCGCCTGCGCTCCGCCGCCTCCCGGCCGGACCGTTCATGCGCATCGACCGTACCCGGCATAATCGGCCAGGACCTTGTGGAAATGACGGATCGGCAGCTCGTCGTCCTGAAGGATGAGGTGGCTCCGCACACGGGAGGCAATGCCCGCCTGGATGCTCTCGTGTGCCAGCGTATCCTCCTGAAGCGTATCCCGAATAAAACACTTGAAGAATTCCTGCTGGAGCCGTTCGCGCCGGGTTGCCGGCGCGCTGAAATGCATCCGAATCTCCCAGACCGTGCGGTCGACCGCGACCGGCCACAACATGTATGTGATGCACCCCATCCAGCGACCGACCTTGAACAGCGAAAGAATGCCGTTGGGGAAAAGCAGATAGTGGTCAAGGTCGCCAATCATGTCCGGAACCTGGAAATCCCCGGCGGCATCGCCGCCGTGAAAGAGGGCGATTTTCAGCGGTGTCAGCTTTTGGAAGGACCGGTAATCGCACGACCAGAAGCTGTGATAGTCGAAAAGAACGAGCTCCTTGAAGTAGCAGTTCCCGGTATCGTCCTTCGCGAACGACTCGCCGAGCGTCCAGCGATGCTGATAGGGCAAGTGGTACACTTCGTTCTGGGCATCGAGCACGACCTTCCAGTTGGCGCGCTCCTCCACCCTGTAGACTTGGGACAGCTTCATTTCGTGGAACGGGCAGCCGTCGAGCCGGTCGGCGACGCCGCCGAGATAGTCCCGCAGCGTCTCGGCGGGGTCGGGGGCCAGATGAACGAAGATGAAGCCTTCCCAGAAGTCGGTATCGACCGGCGTCAAACCGTGATCCCGCCGGTCCAGGCCGACGAAATTCTCTTCGTTCGGGACGCCGAACAGCTCGCCCGTGTCGCTGTACGCCCAGTTGTGGAGGCGGCAGAAGAGCGGGCCGCGGCAGGAGCCCCGTTCGTCCGCCACCAGCCGGTTGCTGCGATGGGAGCAGACATTGTGAAAGCCGCGCACGACGCCGTCCGAACCCCGGATGACCAGTATCGAGGCGTGGCAAATGGCGATATCCCGGACGAAATAGTCGCCCGCATGGGGAATTTCCTCGACACGGCCGACCTGGAGCCATGACCTGCGGAAGACCCGCTCGCGCTCGAGGACGAAATGCTCTTCGGAAAGGTAGGGCTCGGTGGGCAGCGGATCGGTGCCCAGGTCCGGATATTTGTCGGACCACAGCTCCTGGCGCATACCTGTCTCCCTTGCCTGTTCTTCCGACAGTCGCGACGCTTCGTCCGCCCGGTCGACCGTCAGCCCGGCCACCTCTCCGGGACGAGCCGGTTCCCTGTCGCAGCCGTGGCTGCGCCGGCCCACCCGACGCATTCGATGCGCACCGTCAACTTGAGACCTCGTTCAATGGCCGCAGGCACAAGAGGATAGACGCTGTCCTTGCCGAGGCGCCTCCCCAAGATCGGGGAGATTCGTGAACAATTTCCGGCGGTGTTCAGGGAAGCCGGCGATGCAGATGGGCGAGGAAGAGCGACGCCCGAGGCGGTGGCCGGCCGAGCGGAACGCCCGCGGCGAATTGCCTTTGCCGAAACCGTAGACCGCGAAACCGCCTTCCCGGAACCGCTGCGCAAGCCGGTTGGTGTCCCGTGGTCTCTTCGGTCCGGTCATGGCCGGACCATGGCCATTGCCGTCCGGTTCGGATGGGCCGGGCGGGGAGCAAGCCCTCGGTACGGGCGGGACATCGGCGCATCCGCCGGGATCGGGCGTTGTGTCCCCAGACGTGGTGCAGGAGTTCTGGCCTTGGTTCGTAGCTGTGGGCAAGCAGCGCGCCGCCGCGACCGGCGCGAGTCCGGCGGCATCGTCGCGCGGGCGATGAAAGCTTGATTCGCCGGCAAACGCACTGTTAGCTGCTGCGGCACCATAGGTGCGTGGAATCCGGCCGAACGCGGCACTTCTTCCAGACAGTCGCCGCCTCGGTCGGTCCACCCTGTCGAACAGGCCGGTTACGGAGAATCCGATGCTACCGAACCTCAAGGCAGCGGCGGCCCTTGCCGCTCTGGCGTTGATCGCGTTGACCGGCGGGGCTGCCGGAGCCCAGACGACCGCCGCCCAGGTCAGGGACGATGAAACCCTCAAGGCCTTCGTCGAAGGGGCGAAGGCGCGGATCGAGGCGATCACGGACATGAACGAAGGCGCGAAGCTCAGGGAGAGGCTGAGAACGGAGGGCGACTGGAAGTCGGGATCGATGTTCCTCGTCATCTTCCTCAAGAGCGGGGAGCCGTTCATCCACGGGAACGATCGCACGGCGGAAAGCAAGAACCTGCTCGGCGTCGAGGACGAACGCGGAGCCAAGGTGGTCGAGGAGCTCTTCGCGGCCGCCGCCCGGGGTGGCGGCTTCGTCAAGTACCAGGACGGCGGGTCGAAGACGGCATACGCCGTCGAATACACGTCGGGGATCACCGCGAGACGATTCGTGCTGGTCGGCGGCTACGCGCAGGACGTCTCGCATGTCCCGGTCCGGATGGCGGATCTGCCGAAGCCGGCCGTCACCGCCTCGCAGGTCGTGGACCGCGAGACACTCATCGGCTTCGTTGAGCAAGCGACCGAGGCATACCGCAAAGCGGTCATGTCCGAAGGCTACCGCGCCCTCACCGGGGTCAGGAATGCCTTCCGGGCGGAAGGAGGGGACTGGAAATCGGGCTCCGTCTACCTGTGGGTCGTGAGTGGCGGGGGCATCATCCTGTTTCACGGATCGGAGCCGTTTCGCGAAGGCAGGCGCACGAATATGGAGAGGACGGACATCAACGGGGTGAAGTTCGCCGAGGAGCTGATCGGGGGTGCGCGGCGCGAAGGCCGAAAGTTCCTTCGCTATCACTACGACGACCCGACCGTCGAGGGAGACGAGGACACCGGCTCCCCGAAGCTCGGCTACGCGGTGAGCTTCCCGGCGCCCAACTCGGACCAGAGGGCCGTCATCGGCTCCGGCATATACCTCGGCAGGGACGACCGATGACCCCTGGCTTCGATTGCATGCATGTGCGGGGCCGGGGCGCGAGCGCCGGACTCTCGCGGGCTCGGTGCCGTTCGGTGCTGCCGTCCATGGCATGGACCTGAATCGCTCGAAGAACCCCAACATGGCGTCAAGGGCGAAGGCGGCTCCAGCGGCTCGACGACGAAAAACGAACTCGCTTCGCCGACGATACAGCGGACTGTGCGAGCGACCCTCCCCTTCGGCGCCTCCACCTGCATCGAATTGTCACCTCGTGTCCCCATAGCGCCGCCCGGACGCCGCGCGCCGGTTCGGGGACTGTCTCCGCAAGTGCGCGGCGGGCGCTGCCGCTCAAGCGCCGCTCGGGCTGACTGCCGGTTGCACTTCGGCTTTCATCGCCCGACGGGTTGAGCGGTCAGGAAGCGGGTTGACGACGCCCTTCGGCGGTTTGCGTGTCACACCCCACGCACTCCCCGTCATGGCCGGACTTGATCCGGGGGCCGGGCATGACGATGGGGGGAGGCATGGTGATGGGGCGGGAAACGCCGGGCGCGACGCGCGTCGAAGGCTAAACCGGACAGCAGTGGGGCAAGTCCACTGCTGTCCGGTTTATGTGAGCTGGACCGGGCGCAAAGCCTTGTTCCGGGCGGGATATCGGCGCGTCCGCCGGATCGGGACACGGATCGCCGCACGCCCGCACTTGCCGTCCCTGCCCCTCCGTTGTCACACCGGCCTCGTTCCGGGCACCCACGGGCGGGGCGGGCCGCACCCGGCTCCCGTACTCCTCCACCGCCACCACCACCCCGTCATGGCCGGACTTGATCCGGCCACCCATGCGCGGACTTGATCCGCGCAACCACTGGCGCCACCGCTACAACGCCCCGTCGGGAGAGGCGGCGGCGCCAGTGGATGCCCGGATCAAGTCCGGGCATGACGACGGGTGGGGGACGCCGGGGGAAGGACCCGCGGGCCGCCGTCCCCACACCCCACGCACTCCCCGTCATGCCCGGACTTGCCCCGGATCACAGTCCGGGGCTTGATCCGGGCATCCATGGGCGCCGCCACCGCTCCCGCCCCGCTGCCATGCGCGCGGAGGCCGCGTGGATGGCCGGATCGCCCCCGGACTTGATCCGGGGGCCAGCCATGACGGGAGGGGGACGGCGGCCGATGACGACTTGCCCCCCTTCCCCCGCCCGATCCCGTTGCGAGCCCGCGCGGCCGGCGGCACTATGTGCGCCATGAACCGGCCGGCCGAGACCACCGTCGAGGACATCGCCCGGGCGATCGGCGACGGGGCGCTGCTCGCTTTGCCCAAGCCCGAGGCGGGGGCGGCGATGGCGGCGGTGCGCGCGCTGGTCCGCCGTGGCGCGAAGGGGCTGCGGCTCTGGTGCCTGCCGGCGTCGGGGCTGCCGGTCGATTTGCTGGTCGGCGCCGGCTGCGTCTCCTCGGTCGAGTGCAGCGGCGTCTCGCTCGGCGAGCTGGGCGCCGCGCCCCGCTTCCGCCTTGCGGCGGAGTCGGGCGCCGTCCGGGTCGTCGATTCCACCTGCCAGGCGATGTACGCCGCCGCGCAGGCGGGCGAGAAGGGGATGCCGTTCGTCGCGCTGCGCGGCATCGTCGGCTCCGACATTCTCACCCACCGCGACGACTGGCGGGTGATGCAGAACCCGTTCGCCTCCGGCGAGGACCCGGTGGTCGTGCTGCCGGCAATTCGGCCCGACATGGCGCTGATCCACGCAAGGCTCCGCGATTCCTGCGGCAATCTCTGGGTCGGCAACGCGCGCGAGGCGATCGTGCTCGCCCATGCGGCGAGGCGCACCGTCGCCACCTTCGAGGCGCATCACGAGGGCAATCTGCTCGACGACGACCGCATGGCGGCCGGCACCATCGCGCCGGTCTATGTCGAGGCCGCGGCGCACGCGCCGCGCGGCGCCTGGCCGCTGGCGCTTCCCGGCGCGTATGCGGCCGACCGGGACTGCCTCGCCGAGTACGCCGCCGCCGCCGCGAGCGAGGACGGGTTCGCCGCCTGGCTGGCGCGCCACCTGCCGGGCGCCGGCGCGGCGGCGTGAGCGCGCCGCCGACGCGGGACGAGTTCTTGGCCTGCGTGCTGGCGCGCGAGATCGAGGGGCTCGACAACGTCGCCGTCGGCACCGCCTCCCCGGTCGCGGCGACCGCGGCGCTGCTGGTCGAGGCCGAGAGCGGCGGGCGGACCCGGGCCAGCATTCTGGGCAGCCGGCGCCACAACCCGTTCAACGACGGCGGCAGCGAGCTGCACGACCGCGCCGCGCAGGGCCGCATCGACGCGTTCTTCCTGGGCGGCGGGCAGATCGACGGGGCGGGCAATATCAACCTCGTCGGCACCGGGCCTTATCCCGACACAAAAGTCCGGTTTCCAGGGAGTTACGGGTCGGCCTTCCTCTATTTTCTTATCCCGCGCGTGATCCTGTTCCGCGCCGAGCACAGCCGCCGGGTGCTGGTGCCGAAGGTCGACTTCGTGAGCGCGCCCGGCACCGGCCCGCCCTCCGTCCACCGCACCGGCGGCCCGCACGCCCTGGTCACCCGGCTGTGCGCGATGGCGTTCGACCGCAAGCAAGGCGGGTTCCGCCTGCAAAGCCTGCATCCGGGGGTGCGGCTGGAGGAGGTGCGCGACGCGACGGGGTTCGCCTTCGACATCCCCGCCGAGGTGCCGGAGACGCCGCCGCCCGAGCCCGGGCGGCTCGCGCTGATCCGCGGCGCCGTGCGCGAGCGCGTGGCCGAGACCTACCCCGAGTTCGCGGCGACGCGGATCGCCGCCTTCTAGCCCCCGCCGACCGGCCCGGCGACGGCGGCGAGCGCCGAATCGAATGTCTTGATGTCCCCGACGCCGCGCCGGCGGCAGCTCGCGAGATGGCAGAGGTCGCGGGCGCCCAGCGTCGGAAAGCGGTCGTGCAGCCGGCGGGCGAGCGTCACGTCTTCCCGGGTCAACGGCCAGATCTCGATTTCGCAGCTCTCGATCAGCCGGAGCGCCGCATCGAGCGTCGCCACCCTGCCGACCCGCAGATAGGCATGCATCAGCTCCTGCACCGCCTCCGCGGAAGTGACGAGGGGGGTGCGGTCGCGGTTGCAGGCGACGAAGAAGGTCCGCGCCGGCTCGCGCAGCGGATGCGGACGGCCGACCGCGTAGATGAAGACGTCGGTGTCGACGAAGATCATGTATCGGCCGCGCCGCGGCGCCGGGATTCGTCGATCGCGGCCAGGTGCTCGTCCCAGCCCGGCTCGGTGGCCGGCCCGTCCAGCGCGTCGCATTGCCGAAAGAACGCTTCCACGTCGGCCGGCGAGCGGAACGGGCGGCCTTGTTCCCGCCTGAGCAGCCGTTCCCGGGCGGCGGCCCGGAGCCACGCGCTGAGCGACAGGCCTTCTCGCCGCGCCTGGTGGGCGTAGCGTTCCCGATCTTCGTCGGGAATGACGAGTTGAACGCGGGCCATTGGATGTGCACAACGGGTATGTATGTGTAAGTATCTTACACAACTTTCTCGAACGATCAATCCGCGTCGCCGCGCGCCCAACGGCCGCGTTTACACGGGCCGGCCGTTGGGCGAAAATCCGGCGGCCGCGCGGCGTTCGCCGGGCCGGTCGGATGATCAACGAGGAGACTGTCACCATGGGGACCAGACGTCTGGGAGCCTGCGCGCTCGCGCTCGCCCTCCCCGCCCTCGCCCTTCTCGCCGGCGCCGCGCCGGCGGCGGCGCAGGGCAAGCATGTGATGAAGCTCGCGATCGTGGTCGCGAACGATCCGCTGCACGAGTTCATCAGGGAGTACAAGCGCCAGATCGAGATCAAGTCGGGCGGCAAGATCGCCGCCGAGCTCTACCCGTCCGCCCAGCTCGGCAAGATTCCGCGCCTCATCGAGGGGCTCCAGCTCGGCACGGTCGAGCTGTTCGGCACCCCGGCCGGCTTCCTCAAGGGCGTCGATCCGCGCTTCCAGGTGCTCGAGGTGCCGGGCGTGTTCAACTCGAACGCGCACGCCCACAAGACGATCACCGACCCGAGGTTCCGCGACAGGTTCTTGAACGTCGCGGTCAAGAAGGGCGTCAAGGGCGTCAGCATCTGGATGTACGGCCCGACGTCGTATGCCTCGCTCACCCCGGTGCGCAAGCTCGGCGACTTCAAGGGCATGAAGTTCCGCGTGCTCGCCACCAAGGTGGAGACCGAGGTGATGGCGCGCCTCGGCGCGACCGGCGTGCCGATGCCCTATTCCGAGACCCTGCCGGCGCTGCAGCGCAAGCTGATCGACGGCATCCGTTCAAACATCACAGTCATGGCCGCCACCAAGCACTTCACCGAGGCCAAATTCATAACTGTCGTAAATGACACGTATATCCCCTGCATCGGCTTTGTCTCGATGGCGTTCTACAACAAGCTGCCGCGCGAGCTGCAGCAGGCGGTGGAGGATGCCGGGAAGGCGGTCGAGAGCTTCATGTTCAAGACCGCGCAGGATTACGGCTCGCGCGCCGAGCAGAAATGGCGCGACGGCGGGGCCGAGGTTATCCGCCTGTCGGCGGCGGACCAGAAGAAGTTCATGCAGACCGTGGCGCCGATCGGCGACGACGTGCTGGGCCAGCGCAAGGACACCAAGGAGATGTTCGAGCTGATGAAGGCCGTCGCCAAGTCGCACGCCGGCGCCTGACAGCGCAGCGCGGGGCCGCCGTCGCCGGCGGCGGCCCCGCTTCCGGGGGAGAGCGAGGCGATGGCGGAGAAGGCCGACGCGGCGGTGCTCACCGCGCCGCGCAGCTTCGAGTTCCGCGACTTCGCCCTGCCCGATATCGGGCCGGACGAGGGCGTGCTCAGGGTCGAGGCGGCGGGGCTGTGCGGCACCGATTACGAGCAATATACCGGCCACCTCGCGGGCACGCCGTGGGACGTCACCCCGATCGTCCCGGGGCACGAGATCGCAGGCTGGCTCGACCGGGTGGGGCGCGAGGCCGCCCGGCGCTGGAACGCCAAAGAGGGCGACCGGGTGGTGGTCGAATCGATCATCCCCTGCGGCCACTGCTTCCAGTGCGCGATCGGCAAGACGACGCTCTGCGAGAGCAACATGGGCTACGGGCTCTACGCCTCGACCGAGCAGGCGCCCGGCCTCTGGGGCGGCTATGCGAGCCACATGTATCTCCACCCCAAGACCCAGGTGCACAAGGTCTCCGACGACATCCCGCGCGATATTCTGTCGCTGTTCAACCCGCTCGCCAACGGGGTGCGCTGGGCCTACGAGGCGCCCAACACGCGGATCGGCGAGACCGTGGTCGTCGAGGGTCCGGGCCAGCGCGGGCTGCTCTCGGTGGTCGCCGCGCGGGAGGCCGGCGCCGGCACGATCATCGTCACCGGCACGTCCAACGACGCCCACCGGCTCGACCTCGCGCAGCGGCTCGGCGCCGACATCGCGATCGACGTGGACGCCGAGAACGCGGTCGAGCGGGTGCGCGAGGCGACCGGCGGCCGCGGCGCCGATGTCGTGGTCGAGGTCTCGGCCGGCGCCACCCAGCCGATCGTCGATGCGGTCGACATGGTCAGGCGCGGCGGGCGCATCGTGCTCGCCGGTCTCAAGAGTTTCAGGCCGGTCGGCAACCTGGTCACCGACAAGATCGTGATCAACGAGATCCAGCTCATCGGCCTCTTGTCCGCCGGCTGGGTGTCGATCGAGCGCTCGCTCGACATCCTCAGGCGGCGCGGCGAGGAGCTCCGCCCGCTGTGCTCGCACATGTTCCCGCTGGCGGACGCGGACACGGCGGTACGCGCGCTCGGCCGCGAGGTCGACGACGGCAAGGAGGTCGTCCACATCGCGCTCGACGTCGCGGGCTAGAGCATTATCCGATCTAATTGAATCTCTAGTATGTTCAACGGATTAGACCTCCCTCGACCGCTGCGGACGCGTCTCTGGCAGGTTTGGCGGCTGACGCGTTGCCCGTGTCAGCCAAGTTTGGCCACCATTCGGAACAGGCTGCGATCCAACTTGATCGGATAGTGCTCTAGACTTTTTCCGATCGTTTGTAGTCGTAACCTGCCGCAGCGAAGTAGTTTCGGCACTCGCCGGGGGTGTAGCTGTCGATGGCTTGGGCGATGGCCTCGTCGATTGGGGAGACGGTGCGGGCGGCGCGGCGCTTGAGAAAGGCCTTGAACTTGGAGTAGGCCATCTCGATCGGGTCGCGGTCGGGCGGGCCGGGCGGCAGGAGGCGGAGTTCGGCACCGGTGCTCTGGATGGCCTGGCGCACGGCGGCGCCGCGGTGGGCGGAGAGGTTGTCCACGGCCACGATGTCGCCGGGCTTGAGCGCGGGCGCCAGCACTTGCTCGACACAGGCCCGGAAGGCGGCCCCGTGCATGGCGCCGTCGAGCGTCATCGGGGCGGTCATGCCGCTGCGCCGCAAGGCGCCGACGAAGGCGGTGGTTTTCCAGTGCCCGTGCGGCACCGGGGCGCGGCAGCGCTGGCCGCGTCGCCTGGACATCTCGGTGGATGCCCCGTTCGGCGGCTTACGCGGCCTTCGGCCACGGTCCGCCTCACCATCGACGAAGACCAGCCTGTCGGGGTCGAGGTCGGGCTGGGCCTCGAACCAGGCCTGCCGGCGGCGCATCACGTCCGGGCGTTGCCGCTCGCCGGCATGCGCGGTTTTCTTCAACGTGATGCCGCGGCGGTGGAAGAGGCGCCACACCGTGCTCTGCGAGACCCGCAGCCCGTGCGCGTCCTCCAGATGCGCCGCGACCTCCGCCAGCGTCAAGTCCGGCGTCTCCCGACCAGCGCGAGGAGCACCGCCGCATGCGCCTCGATCCGCCCCGAGCGCCGGTCGCCACCCTGTCGCCCGGGCGGCCGGCTGCGCGGAGCCGCGTCGCCCCGCGCGCGGGGCCCTCTCGTGGACTACGGGGACAAGCTACCGCCGCGCCACTGGTAGATTTTTGCTCCGCCGCCTGGCGTGGACCCCTGGGGCCGGACAGTTTCATGGCGCAGCCTTGACCGGCCTGCGGGACTGTCCCGCCTCGAAACGGTTGGGGCTCAGGTAACGGAGAGCCGAGTGCAGGCGTCTCTCGTCGTCGCTGTCGATGAAGCGGGGCGGGTGTGAGGATCGCCGGAGGAGGCGCCGCGCACTCGATCGAGAGGGTCCGAATCGGTATTGATCGACTTTTCGGCCACGATTGTGCAGAACAGATGGCAGATCCGGTTCGGGCGTCCTCCGCTGTCGGGCAGGCCTGCGGGTCCACCACACGGCCGCACGGAGAGGCGATGTTCCCATGAGCAACGGCACGCACGACGGAGCTGCACCGGGGACGCCAGTGTCCGCCCCGCCCGAGCCGTTCCAGCGGCTGAAGAGCCTCTTGCGGGAGATGTTCCAGCTCGACCGCGGCGATCTCGGGTCGTGTCCCCAGACGTGGTGTAGGAGCTCTGGCCTTGGTTTGTAGCTGTGGGTAAGCAGCGCGCCGCCGCGACCGCCGCGAGTCTGGCGGCGGCGGGCTGCTTATCCACAGCGGAGGCCATCGCGGTTCCGGTTTAGGGTTGGGTCGTGCAACGCCAACCCGAACCTGAGGAGGAACCGCGATGACCGACGACATGATGGCCCTGCGCGGGCTTTTGGAGAAGAGTTCCGACGCCGATCTGCTGCGCGAGATGATCGGCTTCTCGGCCGAGCGTCTGATGGCGCTGGAGGTGGAAGGGCTGACCGGCGCCGCCCATGGCGAGCGCACGCCGGAGCGGATCACGCAGCGCAACGGCTACCGCGAGCGGGCCTGGGAGACCCGCGCCGGCACGGTGGCGCTGAGGATCCCGAAGCTCAGGACGGGGAGCTACTTCCCCGGCTTCCTGGAACCGCGCCGGATGGCGGAGAAGGCACTCACGGCGGTGATCCAGGAGGCCTACATCCAGGGCGTGTCGACGCGCTCGGTCGACGACCTGGTGCAGGCGATGGGCATGTCGGGCATCTCCAAGAGCCAGGTGTCCAGGCTGTGCGCCGAGATCGACGACAAGATCGAGAGCTTCCTCGACCGGCCGCTGGAGGGCGAGTGGCCCTATCTGTGGCTGGATGCGACCTATATCAAGATGCGCGAGATCGGGCGCATCGTCCCGGTCGCGGTGACCGTCGCGGTGGCGGTCAACGACCAGGGCCGGCGCGAGGTGCTCGGCATGGCGATCGGCCACTCCGAGGCCGAGACCTTCTGGACCGCCTTCCTGCGCGCGCTGACCGGCCGCGGGCTCAAGGGCGTCAAGCTGGTGATCTCCGACGACCACAAGGGGTTGAAGGCCGCCGCGACCCGCATCCTCGGCGCCACCTGGCAGCGCTGCCGCATCCACTTCATGCGCAACCTGCTGGCCCATGCCGGCCGTCAGGGAAGGCGCGTCGTGTCTGCCTTCGTCGCCACCGCCTTCGCCCAGGACGACGCCCAGGCCGCGAGCGCCCAGTGGCGCCTGGTCGCCGACCAGCTCAGGCCCAAGGCGCCCAAGCTCGCCACCCTCATGGACGACGCCGAGCACGACGTCCTCGCCTACATGACCTTCCCCAGGGAGCACCGAACCAAGCTCCACTCGACCAACCCCATCGAGCGGGTCCATGCCGAGATCAAGCGCCGAACCAACGTCGTCGGCATCTTCCCCAACGAAGACGCCGTCACCCGCCTGGTCGGCGCCATCCTGCTCGAGCAGAACGACGAGTGGGCCGTCGCAAGGAGATACATGACACTGGAATCCATCGCTCAGACCAGCGACAATCTCACCGTCAAGCCGCCCGCCGTGGCAGCCTGACCCTACCGGCCCAACACGCCGGATACCGCGATCGGCGCCGGGCTCTTACACCACGTGGCGGGACACGATCCGATCTCGATTTCGGCCTCTACCGGATCATGGCCATGAAGGCGGGCGAGATCGAGGCGTTTCTCGATCGCGACCTGCTGCCCCAGGTGAAGGAGGTCCTGGCGGGAGTCGCGGACGAGGATCGGATCGCGCTGGAAGAAGCGCTCGCGGAAGCGCGGCAGCGGGCGCGGCAGTTGGGAGTCGACCCCGAGGAGACACCGAAGGTCCGGAAGCTTCGAGCCAAATTGGCGGCGCCGAAGGCCGACGCGGACGCCGAGGCCGCCGTCTACGGCCATCTCGCCACCTTCTTCGCCCGCTACTACCGCGAGGGCGACTTCATGTCGCTGCGGCGCTATGCGGGCGGCGGGCGGACGACCTATCTGATCCCCTACGACGGCGAGGAAGTGAAGCTGCACTGGGCCAACGCCGACCAGTACTACATCAAGACGACCGAGAGCTACGCTTCCTACGCCTTCGCCGCCGGCGAGGGCGAGGCCGCGCGGCGCGTCCGATTGGAGATCGCGGCCGCCGACAACGAGAAGGACAACGTCAAGGCGGCCGAAGGCAAGCAGCGCCGCTTCGTGCTCGCGCAAGGCGGCGACGCCATCGCCCACGACGGTGCCGATCTGGTCGTCCGCTTCGAGCACAGGCCGCTCACGGACGCCGAGAAGAAGACGTGGCCCGGCAACGGCGCGCGGCAGCAGGAACGGATCGACGAGGCGTCTGCGGCGCGGGTGCTCGGTACGCTCGATGGGGACTGGCGGGCGCTGCTGGCCGCACCGGCGCCGACCGAGACCGATCCCGAACGCACGCTGCTGGCAAAGCACATCGCGCGCTACACGGCGAAGAACAGCTTCGACTACTTCATCCACAAGGACCTCGGCGGCTTCCTGCGCCGCGAGTTCGATCTCTACCTGAAGACCGAGGTCCTGAACCTCGACGACCTCGCGGCGGGCGACGCCGACCGGCTGCGCCGCGCGCTGGCGCGGATGCGCGCCGTCCGCCACGTGGCGGAGAAGATCGTCGCCTTCCTCGCGCAGTTGGAGGATTTTCAGAAGCGCCTCTGGCTCAAGAAGAAGTTCGTGCTGGAGACGCAGTGGTGCGTGACGCTGGACCGCGTGCCCGAGGCGCTCTGGCCCGAGATCGCCGCCAACGAGGCGCAGCGCCGGGAATGGGTGGAGCTGTTCGCCATCGACGAGGTCGCGGGCGATCCTGACGGCCGCGGTTCGGGCGATGGGCCGTTTCTGTTCGAGGACGCGTCCGCGCGCTACGGCGACGAGATTGGCGACGGCGAGCCGCTGAGCGCGGCGTTCCTGAAGGGCAACACACATCTGGTGTTGGACACGCGCCATTTCGACACGGGCTTCCGCGACCGGCTGCTGGCGGCGCTTTCCGATGCCGGGCCGCTCGACGAGCAGACCGATGGGCTGCTGATCCACGGAGAGAACTTCCAGGCGCTGAACCTGTTGCAGGCGCGGTATGCGGGGCAGGTGAAGTGCGTGTATGTCGATCCGCCGTACAATACAGATTCGTCACCCATAATGTACAAGAACGATCTAAAGGATTCATCCTATTTGTCATTGATGGAAGATCGCTTACGCCTTGCAAAATCGATTCTTATGAACAATGGGATTCTGTGCTGTGCGATAGATGATGAAGAGGTAAATAATCTACGTATCCTGTTGAGTCAGGTATTCGATAAGGAGATCGGCATTGCTCCTGTTCGTTCCACACCAATTGGTCGGACTTCCCGTGGCAAGTTATCACCAACGCATGAGTACGCATTATTTTATGGAAGCAACGGTGCTGTTCCTGGATCGCTAGAGAAAACAGAAAAACAAAAGGACCGCTATCCTTATTCCGATCGGCAAGGAAGATATGCTTGGCGTAATCTTATTCGTACCGGGACAAATGATCTTCGGGTTGACAGGCCGAAACAGTACTATCCGATCTATGTCGGTGCTGACAACAAGCTACGTATTCCCAAAATGAAGTGGCGCGAAGATGAATTAAAATATGAAATCCTGGAGCATGCTGCCGAGAATGAGACCGTGGTTTGGCCTATTGGCGGCAACGGTGGAGAGAAAATAGAAAAGCGCTGGGAGCGCGGTTGGGAACGAGTAGCGAAAGAAATAGAGATTCCAAATGAGTATCGCGTACGAAGAGAGGTGGACGACACTGGAGAGGAGAGGGTGCACATTGACTTCGTTCAACGCATGGATCCATCTTCAGCACCCAAGACCTGGTGGGGGGATGCAAAATACGCGTCATCCAACTACGGTGCCATGGTCCTAAAGGACCTTTTTGGGGCGAGCTCATTCGACTTCGCCAAGTCGGTATCCTTAGTGAAGGATTGCATTCTCGCATCTGGAGGCGGTGAAGAGAGGACTCAAGTAGTCGACTTTTTTGCCGGCTCCGGCACCACCGGCCAAGCGGTCATAGACTTGAATCGGGAGAACGGCGGTGAACGCAAGTACATCCTAGTGGAGATGGGCAACCATTTCGACACTGTAATGCTTCCGCGTCTCAAGAAGGTCGCCTATTCCCCTGACTGGAACGCAGGCAAGCCCGTCGCGCGCGACAAGGGCGTGTCGCACCTCGTCCGCTATGTCCGCCTCGAATCCTACGAGGACACGCTGGACGGGCTGGTCCTGGCGCCGCCGGAGGGCGACCTGCTGGCCGGGAGCGCTCCCGCGTTGGCAGAGGACTATCGACTGCGCTACGCGCTGGGCGCGGAAACTGCTGCCAGCCCCTGCCTGCTGGGCGGCGCCTTCGCCGATCCCTTTGCCTACACCCTCTCCGTAGTGCGCGACGGCGCGCGCCGCGAGACGCCGGCCGACCTCCCCGAGACCTTCAACCTCCTGCTCGGCCTGCGCGTCGAGTCCCGCCGCCGCATCGACGGCGTGCTCGCCATCGCCGGCCGGGATTCCCAGGGGCAACGCTGCCTCATCCTCTGGCGCAACCTGAAGACCATGGACAACGACGCGCTGGAGGGGTGGTTCGCCGGGCACAGGGCGTACCTCCCCGACGCGCTCGATCTTGTCTACGTCAACGGCGACCACACCCTGAACGCCATCCGCCAAGAGGACGAAACCTGGACCGCCGAGACCATCGAACCGCTGTTTCGCGAACTGATGTTCGAGGCCAACGAGCGATGACGGCAGACAAGAATGGGGATTTCTACAAGCTGACCTTCTCCCAGCGTGAAGGAAAAGCGCCGTTACCCGAGGCTATGAAACTGGAATATATCCCACGAAAATTCAGGCAACTCGTTTGGCTTTGTGTTGATAGATGTATAGGCGATGCAACTGATCTATTTACGTCGTCCTACAGAACAAACGAGAGTATAGCTGGGATACTATGGCGGTTTAGGTTTGAATTACAAGAGATTCCTCATGATGAGATTCCTGGTCCAAACCCAAAGAGTGACAGGAAATTTTGTCGAGATATAATTTTGCACGGAGATTATCACGGACTTCTGACATTTGTGGAGTACATTCTTCGCCAGGATGATTGTCCCGAGAAACTGCGGGAGTCACTGGTGAGCGAATTCGAGCGGACTCCGATTGCTTACTATGTGGATGCTGACGGTATGTCAACGATCATGCCGCGGATCAGTCGCGAGGCCGGTGAGGCAACACGAAAAGCCGTCGAGACAATCCGCGGAGGCGGCATGGACGGTGCGGCAGCGCATCTGCGTGATGCAGCAGAACACATTAGCGCCGGACAACATGCCGATTCGATTACCGACAGCATTCACGCGGTCGAATCCGTCGCTCGCACGATCGACCCGAAGTCCAGCAAGACCTTGGGACCGGCGCTGGACTCCCTGGAGAAGGCGGGAGTCCTGAAACATCCGGCGCTCAAGCAAGCATTCGACAGGTTGTACGGCTACACGAACACCGAACAAGGCATCCGCCACGCCTTGCTCGACAAGGGCGCTGCCGATGTCGGCCTCAACGAGGCCATCTTCATGTTCGGAGCCTGCGCGTCCTTTGCAGCTTATCTCACCGAGAAGCACCGGCAGGCCGGTGGCGCATGACGCCCCTCGAAAACCGCCTTGTCCTGCACAGCTTCCTCTGCCGCGAGTTCGGCCACGGCGACCTGGACGCCATGCTCGACCGACTGCGGGACGTACCGGCCGGGTTCGCCACGGGCGGAGAGAGCGAGTATGCGAAAGCACTCTACCTGAACCCGGAACGGGCCGAGGTCGCTCCTGACCGCTTCGCCGATTACGACGCGGAGATCGCAACGCTGAGCCAGCGGCTGCGCATGACCGCCGAGCACGGACGGGGTTGGAAGCCGCACCAGTGGCTCGCCCTGCTGTTCGCCGAGCACTACCTGCGCCGCTACTTCGACGACCCGGAGGCGCTGCGCGACGCGCTGAACGACGCGAAGCGGCAAGACCCGCTTACCCGGCCAATGCCGGACTACACGGTGGCGGATCTGCGCACTGTCGCCGTGCAGTCCGCCACCGGCTCGGGCAAGACGCTGGTCATGCACGCGCACATCCTGCAATACCGCCGTCTCGCACGCGCGGCGGGACGCCCGCCCAACAACGTCATCCTCGTGACGCCGAACGAGCAGCTTTCGGCACAGCACGAACGCGAGCTGCTGGCGAGCAACCTGCCCGCCCGGCTGTTCTCCAGCGAGGTCGGCGCCGACCTGCTGGCACCCATCGAGATCATCGACCTCAACAAGCTCGCGGAGAAGAAGGGCGTGAAGCGCGTCGCCGTGAGCGACTTCGGGGACAATAACCTCGTGCTGGTGGACGAAGGGCACCTCGGCGCCTCGGGCAAGGTCTGGCGCCAGCGCCGGGCGGAGCTCGCGCGCGGCGGCTTCGCGTTCGAGTACTCCGCCACCTTCAACCAGATCGTCAGCAGCGACGAGAGCCTGCGCGACGCCTACGGCAAGTGCCTGCTGTTCGACTACCCCTACCGCGCCTTCCACCGGGACGGCTACGGCAAGGACTACGCCATCTCCAACCTGCCGCAGGGGGCGGAGGACGAGAACAGCGACATGTACCTGCTGGGCTGTCTGCTGAGCTTCTATCGCCAATGCCGGATATGGCGCGAGGGGCACGCCGGCTGGACGGACTTCAACGTGACCCGACCGCTCTGGGTGTTCCTCGGCAAGACGGTGACCGGCAGCGCCAAGGCGGATCGGGAGACCAGATCGGACGTCGTGCGGATTCTCGGCTTTCTCGGCTGGATGCTGGCCCGCAGCAACGCGGTGCAGCCGATGATCGCACGGCTTCTGGCCGGCGAATCGGGCTTGGCCGACGACGCGGGCAGCGACTTCTTTGCGGGCCGCTTCGACGACCTGAAGGGCGACGGCACGGCGTCCCTCTACGACGACATCTGCGAGACCCTGTTCCACGGTCCAGGGCGGCTGCATGTCCGCTATTTGACCCAAGGCGAGGGCGAGCTCCACCTGCGCACCGCCGACAACGCGCCCTTCGGCGTGGTCAATGTCGGGGACTCGGCGGCGCTCTACAGGTTGCTGGCGGAGGGAAACCACCCCGATCTCGACCTCGAACGCGAGGTCGGGTTCGCCCGGCGGCTGTTCGCCGACGTGGACCGGACCGATTCGACCGTTAACGTGGTGATCGGTGCGCGGCGCTTCATCGCCGGCTGGAACTCCTGGCGCGTGAGCACCATGGGGCTGATGCATGTCGGCGTCGGCGAGGGGCCGGAAATCATCCAGATGTTCGGCCGCGGGGTGCGCCTGAAAGGCCGGGACATGAGCCTGAAGCGCCACCGCGAGAGCGGCGTCGAGCCGCCCGCCGACGGCGACCGGCTGGCGGAGTTGGAGACGCTGCGTATCTTCGGCCTGCGCGCCACCTACATGCAGACCTTCCGCGAGCTGTTGCAAAAGGACGGAATCGGCGTGGAGCGGGAGACCGTCGTCCTGCCCGTGACCTGGAACTTCGCGCGGAAGGACCTGAAGATCATCCGGCTCAGGGAGGGCGCGAAGTACGACTGTTCCGACGACCGGGCCGTCCTGCCGGAACCCGGCGGCAGGGACAGCCCGACCGCCGAGCTGGACCTTTATTCGCGGTTGCAAGCCGTCGAGTCCGGCGTCGGGCCGGCCGCCGAGCGAGCGGAGAAGGCGCCGGTCACGCTCGCACGGCATCATGTCGCCCTGTTCGACCGGACGCGCGTCTACGACGCCCTGCTGGCGCGCAAGCGGCGGATGGGCTGGCACAACCTGGCCATCGACCGCGCGACTGTGGATGCGCTGCTGGACCGGGACGACTGGTACACGCTCTATCTGCCGCCGGAGCGATGCGCGCCGAAGAGCTACGCGGACCTGCGGAAGCTGGAGGAGGTCGCGGTCGATCTGATCGCCGAGTACGCTGCCCGATTCTGGACGGGCCGGCGCCGACGCTGGGAGCACGAGAACATCGAGGTCGTGACGCTCGACGAGGACGACCCCAACAACATCCGGGAATACCGGCTCTCGGTGGACGCGGCGGACGAGCGGTTGGTCGACGACGTCCGCTCCCTCGCCGCCAACCTGCGGGAGGGAGAGGACCGCAAGCTGAAGCTCGGCGTCGTCATGGCCGACAACCACGCGTACAAGCCCCTCCTGTACGCGACCGGGAAAGGCGAGGTCACCGTGCAGCCCGTGCCGCTGGACTGCAACGAGCGGAAGGTCGTCGACGGGCTGGTCGCGCTGGCGCGGGCGGCGGACCCCTGCCTGCGTGGGCGGGAGCTCTTCCTGATCCGCAACCTCACGCGAGGCCGGGGCGTGTCGTTCTTCGACGACTATGCCTACTACCCCGACTTCATCGTCTGGCTGAAGGACGACGCGTGCCAGCACGTCGCCTTCCTCGACCCGAAGGGCCTGGCCCGCTACGGCCCGGCGGAGCGCGGCAAGGTCGCATTGCACACCACCATCAAGGAGACCGAGGCGCGGGTGCGCATGACCGACCCGGACTTGCGCTTGCACGCCTTCGTCCTCTCCGTCACGGCGCCCGGCGAAATCGGCGACGAACCGCGTACAGTGAGCGAGTGGCAGGATCGGGGCGTCCATTTCCTGGAGCGTCCGGATTGGGCGCAACGGTTGATCGGGTGCATGCTCGATTGAATCGGCAGTTGCCGCGGCATCGTGTTCCGCATTGTCAGCAATCGGGAAGATGCGCGACGTCCGGTAAGGGAAGAGCGACATAAACAGACAATCGACCGCGATCGTCGAACGACAGGAAGACGGATACGTCGCGCTTTTCCCGGAAGTGGATTTCGCTAGAGCATTACAGGCTGGCCTCCTTCACCGGCCCGCAGTTTGGACCACGAATCGCAAATTCTTGCGAATTCACAATTGATTCAACTGGATACGATAATGCTCTAGACTGCCAACCGAACGATCGAACACCGATGGAGACGACCGAATGAGCGCCGATCTGAGCGGCACATCGATCCTGGTCACCGGCGCCGGCCGCGGCCTGGGGCGCGAGATGGCGAATGCGCTCGCCGAGGCCGGGGCCAGCGTCGCCCTGATGGAGCGCGACCGGCCCGAGCTCGACGCGGCGGCGGCCGGGATCGGCGGGGCGACGGATGCGGCCCGCGTGCTCGCCGTCCAGGGCGACGTGACCGACGCGGACGACGCGGCGCGGGCGGTCGCCGAGGTGAACGGCGCCTTCGGCAAGCTCGACATGCTGGTCAACAACGCCGCGCTCGGCCCGCAGGAGCACTCGCCCACCAACACCGCGCCGCGCCGGCCGATCTGGGAGGCCGATCTCGATCTCTGGCTGGCGACGCTCTCGGTCAACGCGTCGGGCCCCTACATCATGACCCGCGCCGCCTTGCCCGGCATGCTGGAACGCAATTGGGGGCGGATCGTCAACGTGACCACCAGCCTGGACACGATGATCAACCCGGGGCTCGGCCCCTACGGCCCGGCCAAGGCGGCGACCGAGGCGCTCACCTCCATCCTCGCCTTCGAGCTCGAGGAGACCGGGGTGACGGCCAACGTGCTGGTCCCCGGCGGGCGGGCCAATACGCGGATGATTCCGGCCGACGGCAAGTACACCGACCGCAGCTACCTGATCCAGCCCGAGGTGATGCGCGCCCCCATCGTCTGGCTCGCCTCGCGGGCGACCGACGAGGTCAACGGAAGGCGCTTCCGCGCGGCGCTGTTCGACCCCGACATCCCGCCCGCGGACGCGGCCGAGAAGGCGGGCGCGCCGGTCGCCTGGCGCGACCTGATGGGCCAGACCATCCACTACATCTGATTCCGTGCCGGGCGGCGGGCGCATCCTCACCACCCATGTCGGCAGCCTGCCGCGCCCCGACGCCCTGGCCTCGCTCCTGCTCAGGAAGGAGCGCGGCGAGGATTACGACCCCGGGGAGCTCGACCGGCTGACCGACGCGGCGGTGCGCGAGGCGGTCGCCGGACAGCGCGCCATCGGCCTCGACATCGTCAATGACGGCGAGGTCGGGCGCACCGGCTACGCCACCTATGTGCAGGACCGGCTCACCGGGTTCTCGGGCGAGAGCCCGTCGCTCCGCTTCGACGATTTGAGCGACTTCCCCGCCTGGCGCCGCCGCATGGGCGAGGCGGCCGGCACGCGGCGGCTGCACCGCCCGCGCTGCACCGGCCCGGTCGCGCTCGCGGACGCAGCGCCGCTCGCCCGCGAGATCGGGCGGCTGAGCGCGGCGCTCGCCGATGCCGGCGCCGCGGCGGGCTTCATGAACGCCGCCTCGCCCGGGGTGATCGCCATCTTCCAGGCGAACGATTTCTATCCCGACACGGACTCCTATCTCGCCGCGCTCGCCCGGGCGATGAAGCCCGAATACGAGGCCATCGCCGATGCCGGGCTGATCCTGCAGATCGACTGCCCCGACCTCGCCATGGGACGGCACGTGGTCTACAGCGCGGACGACGACGCAACCTTCCTGCGCCGCGCGGCGATGCAGGTCGAGGTGCTCAACGCGGCGCTGGAGAACGTGCCCGCCGAGCGCGCCCGGCTGCATGTCTGCTGGGGCAATTACGAGGGGCCGCATCACCGCGACATCCCGCTCGCGGCCATCGCCGACGTGCTCAAGTCCGCCAGGCCGCAGGGCCTGCTGTTCGAGGCGGCCAACCCGCGCCACGCCCATGAGTGGACCGTGTTCCGCGACCGCCGCGGCTGGGAAGACAAGGTCCTGATCCCGGGCGTCATCGATTCGACCACCAACTATGTCGAGCACCCCGAGCTGGTCGCCGAGCGAATCGGGCGCTTCGTCGACCTCGCCGGCGCCGAGCGGGTCGTCGCCGGCACCGATTGCGGCTTCGCCACCTTCGCCGGCATCGGCAAGGTCGACCCGGCGATCGCCCGGCTCAAGCTCGCCGCCCTGGTCGAGGGCGCGGAGATCGCGAGCCGCCGGCTCAACCGCTGATCGCGCGGCGTGGACGACTCTCGCGCGGTTTGCTATCGTGCCCCGGCCATAACGCAGAGACATGGCATGCGCGTGCAGGAGTTCGCGTAATGGACCCGGTGCAGATCACGATGCTGGGCGTGGGCGTGGCGCTGGCCGCGCTGACCGTCACGCTGATCGGATCGCTGCGCCGGGACATCGACAAGCGTTTCGACGCCAACGAGAAGCGTTTCGAGGAACGTTTCGACGGCATCGACAAGCGCCTCGACGGCATCGACAAGCGCCTCGACGGCATCGACAGGCGCATCGACGGCATCGATGCGCGCCTGCGTGCGGTCGAACAGGTCCTGTCCGAGATGAAAGGCAGGTTCGCGTTCGTGGAGAGCTACATCCTCCGTCGTACCGAGACGGTTGCCGGCGAAGCCCCGGTCGAGTAGCGGCGGCGTGAAGCCCGCCGCGCACGCCGCCCTCCCTTCCGGCTGAAGCTCGCCGCCTTGGTCGAGGGCGCGGAGATCGCGAGCCGCCGGCTCAACCCCCGATCGCCGCGGCGTGGACGACTCTCGCGCGGTTTGCTATCGTGCCCCGTCCATGACGAAAAGACATGGCATGCGCGTGCAGGAGTTCGCGTAATGGACCCGGTGCAGATCACGATGCTGGGCGTGGGCGTGGCGCTGGCCGCGCTGATCGTCACGATGATCGGATCGTTGCGCCGGGATATCGACAGACGGTTCGAAGGCGTCGACAAGCGTTTCGACGCCAACGAGAAGCGCTTCGACGATCGCTTCGACGCCAACGAGAAGCGCTTCGACGATCGCATCGACGGTATCGAGAAGCGCTTCGAGGAACGTTTCGACGGCATCGACAAGCGCCTCGACGGCATCGACAAGCGCATCGACGGCATCGACAAGCGTATCGACGGCATCGATGCGCGCCTGCATTCGGTCGAACAGGTCCTGTCCGAGATGAAAGGCAGGTTCGCGTTCGTGGAGAGCTACATCCTCCGTCGTACCGAGACGGTCGCCGGCGAAGCCCCGGTCGAGTAGCGGCGGCGTGAAGCCCGCCGCGCACGCCGCCCTCCCTTCCGGCTGAAGCTCGCCGCCCCGGTCGAGGGCGCGGAGATCGCGAGCCGCCGGCTCAACCCCCGATCGCCGCGGCGTGGACGACTCTCGCGCGGTTTGCTATCGTGCCCCGTCCATGACGAAAAGACATGGCATGCGCGTGCAGGAGTTCGCGTAATGGACCCGGTGCAGATCACGATGCTGGGCGTGGGCGTGGCGCTGGCCGCGCTGACCGTCACGCTGATCGGATCGCTGCGCCGGGACATCGACAAGCGTTTCGACGCCCTCGACAAGCGCTTCGACGATCGCCTCGACCGGTTCGAGAAGCGTCTTGAGGAACGTTTCGACGGCATGGAGAAGCGCCTCGACGGCATCGATGCGCGCCTGCGCCTGGTCGAACAGGGTCTGGCCGAGATGCTGGGCAGGCTTGCCTTCGTGCAGAGCTACATCCTCGACCGCGCCGAAACGGCCGCCGGAGAAGCGCCGGCGGGATAGCGGCGGTGTGACGCCCGCGGCGCTCACCGACCGCCCGTTCAGCCCCTCGGCGCGTCCGGCTCGATCCGGCAATCGCGGCGCACCCCGCCTTCCGTCGCACTGCCCTCGGCGAGGTCGCCCGCGATGCGTTCGGGCGCCCGCCGTGCCGAACCGTCGTAGCCCCCCGCCGGCGCCCCGCATCGCTTCAGCTCAGCGCGTCGGGCGGCAGGTCCAGCGCCTTCGCGATGGCGCTCCGCGTCTTGGGCGCGCCGCGATGCCGGCCCGTCTCGATATGCGACAAATAGGCGTGACTAATTCCGGCGGCGTCGGCAAGCTCTCTTATGGTCATGCCGCGGCGCCGCCGGCAGGCCCTGATCGGGCTCTCGTCGGATGCCGGGCGGGAAATGGCGTGCGGAAGAAGCAGCGCCGCGCCGGCCCCGGAGATCCGCTCGGCCACAGCCTCGTCGGCGGGGGCGGCCGGGACGTCGGGTCCGGCGACGAGGGTGAAATCGGGCGCCAGGGGAGAGCCGGCGATCTGCCACAACCGCATCTCGACGGCGAAACAGCGAAGCGCGCCGTCGCCGAGCCGGTTCAGGTCCCTGACCACCTCGCGGTGTTCCTCGTGGAACCGGGTGGCGAGCCAGACCGCGCAGGCCGGCAGCCTGAGGGCATAGGTCAGGACCTGGCCGAGATGGGAGTGGTCGCTGAGCCCGAGCTGGGCCTCGATCACCACCGCTTCGCCGGTGGGGCGGTCGCGGCACAGGAGGTCGGCGCGGAACCGCCCGACATGGGTCTCCCGGGCCAGCGGCTCCAGATCGAAGCGCAGGGCGAGGCCGAGGCGCCGCAGGTTCTCCTCCTCCGTGAGCCAGGGGACGAATTCGCCCGGCTCGCTCTGCCAGACGGTTGCCGGCACGACGTGTTCGAGTTGTCCGAAAGACCTGTCCATCGGGGCGGTGCTCCGTTGTTCGGGGTTGCGGGCACGAAAAAGGGCGCCGGCAGCTCCGGCGCCCTATTTCTCGACTGTGGTAAATCTACACCAAAACGCGTCCCATGTCAAGTAGTTTTTTTCTTATTACGTCATGACCGGGCTCGTTCCGGCCATCCATGCCGCCAGCGAGGCGACGCCCATGGATGCCCGGATCAAGTCCACTGCTGTCCGGTTGCCGTGAAACAGTTTCGGTGGGGGCGCGCGAGGGCCCCATCCAACGCCGGGAGGGAGTTGGCTGAGATCGCCGGAAGGGGGCGGCGAGACGAGCGGTGGACTTCCCCGATGTGGCCCGAAGCGGTCCCGCGCGGCGGTCCGGCGTTATGCGGGCCGGTCAGGTGGCCTTGGGTTCGGCGCGCCGGGGTTGGATGTAGCCGTAGCGGCGGAGCATTCGGATCCAGCGCGGGGCGTTGCGCTTGACCATCAGCGCGTCGTAGTCGGCGGTGCGGTCGTAGTAGGGCCTGCCGGTCTTGAGCACGACATAAACGATGCGCAGCATCTTGTGTGCGCCGGCCACGATGGCGCGCTTGTATCCGCGCCGGGCGGCGAGCGCGCGGTGGTGGGCCTCGAACTGGCACCCCTTGGTTCGGGCCGCGCCGTGGGCACATTCGACGAGGCTGGCGCGCAGCGTCCTGGAGCCCCTTCGGGTGCGCGCGTTGCGGCGCTTTCCGCCGCTTTCGTTGTTGCCGGGGCAGAGCCCGGCCCAGGCGGCGAAGTGCTGCTTGGAGGCGAACGCCTCGATATCCGGGCCGATCTCGATCAGGATGGTCGAGGCGGCGATGCGGTCGATGCCGGGGATGGTGGTCAGCAGGCGGAGCTGTTCCTGCCACGGCGTCATCTGCCGGTCGATCTTCTCGCCGTAGGACGCGATGCGCGCCTCGAGCGCGTCATGCTCGTCCAGCAGATCGCCGAGCATGAAGCGGTCGTTGTCGCCCAGGCTCAGGGAGAGCGCCTCGCCGAGCCCCTCCAGCTTGTTGGCGACGTGGCCGGTGAGCGAGGCGAGGATGACCGCGCGCGGCGTGGCTTGCGCCAGCCCGTCGAGGATCTTGCGGCCGTTGACGCCGAAGACGTCGGAGAGGATGCCGCCGATGCGCAGGCCGGCGCGGTCGACGATCTTCTGCACCCGGTTGCGCACGGTCGAGCGCTGCCTGACCAGGGTACGCCGCTGGCGGCTCAGCGAGCGCAGCTCCCGGAACGGCTCGGGGGGAACATGGGAAGGCGTGCAGAGCCCGAACTGGCACACGCAGGCCAGCCACACGCTGTCGGCGACATCGGTCTTGCGCCCCTTCAATGCTTGACCTGACGCGCGTGCACCAGGATCGCTTCGATCCCCGCCGCCTCCACCGCCGCGAAGGGCGCCTGCCAGTAGATCCCGGTCCCTTCCATGACAGCGGCCTCGACGCGGCGACCGGTCAGCCAGGCGACCATCTCCGCCAGACCGCTCGGAAGCGAGCTGAAGCAGCGCGTCTCCACCACCGGCTCGCCCTCGCCCTCGCACAGGCGAACCGTCGCGGTGATCTCCATCTTGTGCACGTCCAGACCCGCCGCGCGCGGCCGCACGACGTGCAAGCCTTCCGTCTTCATCGCTGTCCTCCTCGTTGCGCTCTCGCCACGGCGGCGTAGGATCGCGCCGTGGCATCGCCACGGTGGAGGCGGGGACAGCGGTCGGAAAGACACGCACCCGTCGAGCGGGTGCGGTTCGATTTGCCGCGCGTCCACGGCCGCGGGCCGGGCACAGTACGGGGTGCGGAGCCGACCGCCGGAAGCAGTTTATATCTCGGGAACCACATCACCGATAAACGGAACGCTCACGCGTCGCCGCCTCCACCGTTCCCATCCTGCCACGGCAGACCCGCGCGACGATCGGCAAACCCTCAGCCGAACGCCCCGAGTTTCATGCCACGGGGTGGCTCAGCACCGCCGAGACCATGACGGTTTATATGAGCTGGACCGGGCGCAAAGCCTTGTTCCGGGCGGGATATCGGCGCATCCGCCGGATCGGGACACGGATCGCCGCACGCCCGCACTTGCCGTCCCTGCCCCTGTGTTGTCACCCCGGCCGCGTTCCGGGCACCCACGGGCGGGGCGGGCCGCCCCCGGCTCCCGTACTCCTCCACCGCCACCCCCACCCCGTCATGGCCGGACTTGATCCGGCCATCCATGCGCAGACTTGATCCGCGCAACCACTGGCGCCACCGGTACAACGCCCCGTCGGGAGGAGCGGCGGCGCCAGTGGATGCCCGGATCGAGGCCACTGCTGTCCGGTTTGGATCAGCTGGACCGGGCGCAAAGCCTTGTTTCGGGCGGGATATCGGCGCATCCGCCGGATCGGGACACGGATCGCCGCACGCCCGCACTTGCCGTCCCTGCCCCTCCGTTGTCACCCCGGCCTCGTTCCGGGCACCCACGGGCGGGGCGGGCCGCACCCGGCTCCCGTACTCCTCCACCGCCACCACCACCCCGTCATGGCCGGACTTGATCCGGCCACCCATGCGCGGACTTGATCCGCGCAACCACTGGCGCCACCGGTACAACGCCCCGTCGGGAGGAGCGGCGGCGCCAGTGGATGCCCGGATCAAGTCCACTGCTGTCCGGTTTGGATCAGCTGGACCGGGCGCAAAGCCTTGTTCCGGGCGGGATATCGGCGCATCCGCCGGATCGGGACACGGATCGCCGCACGCCCGCACTTGCCGTCCCTGCCCCTCCGTTGTCACCCCGGCCTCGTTCCGGGCACCCACGGGCGGGGCGGGCCGCACCCGGCTCCCGTACTCCTCCACCGCCACCACCACCCCGTCATGGCCGGACTTGATCCGGCCACCCATGCGCGGACTTGATCCGCGCAACCACTGGCGCCACCGGTACAACGCCCCGTCGGGAGGAGCGGCGGCGCCAGTGGATGCCCGGATCAAGTCCACTGCTGTCCGGTTTGGATCAGCTGGACCGGGCGCAAAGCCTTGTTCCGGGCGGGATATCGGCGCATCCGCCGGATCGGGACACGGATCGCCGCACGCCCGCACTTGCCGTCCCTGCCCCTCCGTTGTCACCCCGGCCTCGTTCCGGGCACCCACGGGCGGGGCGGGCCGCACCCGGCTCCCGTGCTCCTCCACCGCGACCCCCACCCCGTCATGGCCGGACTTGATCCGGCCACCCATGCGCGGACTTGATCCGCGCAACCACTGGCGCCACCGGTACAACGCCCCGTCGGGAGGAGCGGCGGCGCCAGTGGGTGCCCGGATCAAGTCCGGGCATGACGATGGGGGGAGGCATGGCGCTGGGCGGGGAACGCCGGGCGCGGCCCGCGTCGAAGGCTAAACCGGACAGCAGTGGATCAAGTCCGGGCATGACGGCGGGGGGGTTGGCATGCCAGGGAAGGCGGCGGCCCGGGCGACCTTCCTCGACGTTCTCCCCACCCCGTCATGGCCGGACTCGTTCCGGCCATCCATGCGGCCCCACCGCGCGCGAGGCTGCCGGTCGGGAGCGGTGGCGGCGCCCATGGGCGCCCGAAACACGCCCGGACGTGTTCCGGGGGCCGGGCGTTACGGGGAACGGGTTCGTTGGAACCGGATGGGCTCCGGCGCGTCGCCGTCCTCGAACTGGCAGAGAACGGCGTCCCGCGCCATCTCCTTCGGATCGTCCCGGTCATCGCCTTGCGTGAAGATGGCGTGGCCGAGGGCGCGGGCGCCTTAGCCGCCTCCGCTCCCTTCCCCGCCCCTCGCCGGCGGACTACTCGGCGGCCGCCCTGGTCTCGCCGCCGTCCATCAGCGCCAGCAGCTTGGGCGGCGACATCGGCAGCGACTGCGGCCGGATGCCGATCGCATCGCCGATCGCGTTGCCGATCGCCGCCAGCGTCGGCACCACCGGAACCTCGCCCACGCCCCTGAGCCCGTAGGGGTGGTTGGGGTTGGGGACCTCGACGATCACGGTGTCGATCATCGGCACGTCGGACGCCACCGGCATGCGGTAGTCGAGGAAGCTCGGATTGTCGAGGGTTCCGTCCTCGCGGTAGATGTACTCCTCGTTGAGCGCCCAGCCGATCCCCTGCACCGCGCCGCCCTGGTACTGGCCCTCGACCTGCAGCGGGTGGATCGCCTTGCCGGCATCCTCGACCACGGTGTAGCGGGTCACGTCCACCCGGCCGGTGCCGCGGTCGACCTTGAGGTCGACGATATGCACCCCGAAGCCCGGCCCCTCGCCGGTGACGTTCATCTCCGAATGGCCGGCGATGGCGCCGTGGCTGACGCTGGTCCGGGACGCGATGTCCTTGATCGAGAGCGGCTCGAAATCGCCCACATTGGCGCTCGCCGGCCGGCAATGGCCGTCCTCGAAGACGACCTCCTCGGGCGAGACGCCCCAGATCTCGGCCGCGCGCGAGACCATGGTGTCGATCGCCTTGCGCGCCGAGTCGACGATCACCATGCCCGACGAGAAGGTGGTCCGGCTGCCGGCCGTGACCCGGTTGTTGCCGATGGCGCTGGTGTCGGCGAAGGTCGCCCGCACCTTGTCGAGCGGCACGCCCAGCTCTTCGGCCGCCATCATGCTGATCGAGACCCGCGAGCCGGCGACGTCGGAGGTCCCCAGCATGATGTTGACCGAGCCGTCGGGCGTTATCGTGAGCGATCCGGTGGTGTCGCCGCCCCGGTTGAACCAGAACCCGGCGGCGACGCCGCGCCCCTCGCCCGGCGCGACCGGCGCGTTGTAGTGCTCGGTCGCCTTCGCCGCCTCCAGCGTCTCGACGAAGCCGATCGGCCCGAAGGTCGCGCCGTACAGCGTGGTATAGCCCTCGGTGGCGGCGTTCTTGAGCCGGAAGTCGAGCTCGTCCATGCCGATCTTGCCGGCGAGCTCGGTGACGATGGCTTCCACGCCGAACACGATCTGCGGCACGCAGGGCGCGCGGAAGGCGTTCACCTTGGGCCGGTTGGAGACCACCTCGTAGGCGGTGGTCTTGATGTTCTCCAGCGCGTAGCGGGTGAACATCGCGTGCGGCGCGTTGAAGAACATCGAGCCGGTGAAGGCGCCGGTCTGGAAGATCAGCTCGGCCTCGGCCGCGGTGATCCTGCCGTCTTGGGTGCAGCCCATCCTGATCCGCGAGCGGGTGCCCGAGACCGGGCCGGTGCAGCGAAAAACCTCGTTCCGGGTCAGCACGATCTTGACCGGCCGGCGCGCCTTCTTGGACAGCAGCGCCGCCAAAGGCTCGCCGTAGAAGCTGGTCTTGCCGCCGAACCCGCCACCCATCTCGGACTGCATCACCTTGATGCGCGAGGAATCGAGCCTGAGGATGTCGGCCATCCGGTCGCGGAAGACGTGCGTCCCCTGGGTGCAGCACCAGACTTCGATCTCGTCGTTCTCGTTGCAGTTGGCGACGCAGCCCTGGGGCTCGATATAGCCCTGATGCATGGGCTTTGAGTCGTACTCGCGCTCGACGATGACGTCGGCCGCGGCGAACCCCGCCTCGGTGTCGCCCATCGCGAGGTCGAGCCGCTCGACGATATTGGTCGGCGTGTCCCCTCCCCCCTCGACGCCCTTGGTGCGCAGATGGTCGTGCAGGATCGGCGCGCCGGGCTGCATCGCCTCGACCGGGTCGATGACATGCGGCAGGACCTCGTACTCGACCTCGATCAGCTTGAGCGCCCGCCTGGCGACCGGCTCGCTGGTCGCGGCTACCGCGGCCACCGGGTGGCCGTCGTAAAACACCTTTTCGCGCGCCATGACGTTGCGCGACAGGTCGCCGCCGGGCGTGCCCTGCGGCAGCTCGGGAAAATCGTCCCTCGTGACCACCGCCTTGACGCCCGGCAGGGCGTCGGCCTTCGAGATGTCGATCGACTTCAGCACCGCGTGCGGGTGCGGGCTCCTGAGGATCTTGCCGAACAGCATGCCCGGCAGGATGAGGTCGGCGCCGAACTTGGCGCGCCCGGTCACCTTGTCCGGCCCGTCATGCTTGACCGGGTTGGTGCCGACGATCTTCAGCTCGCGATCGGGGTTGAAACCGGAATTCTCCAGAATGCTCGCCATCTTCAAGCCTCCCTCATCTCTTCCGCCGCCGCCTGGACGGAACGGATGACCTTGTCATAGCCGGTGCAGCGGCAGAGATTGCCGGCCAGCCAGAAACGGATCTCGGTCTCGCTGGGGTCGGGGTTGCGCTCCAGCAGCGCCCGCGCGGCGATCAGGATGCCGGGGGTGCAGATCCCGCATTGCAGCCCGTTGAGCTCGAGGAAGTGGCGCTGCAGCGGGTGCAGCGCGTCCTCGCCTTCGGCCATCCCCTCGATGGTCTCGACCGACCCGCCATCGGCCTCGACCGCCAGCACCAGGCACGAGCAGACCAGCTCGCCGTCGAGCACCACCGAGCAGGCGCCGCAATCGCCCGTCGAGCAGCCCTCCTTGGTGCCGGTGAGCCCGAGCCCGTTGCGCAGCACGTCGACCAGGGTCTGGCCGGGCTCGCACAGCACCTCGTACTCGTCGCCGTTGATCGTCGTCGTCACATGAGCCTTGGGCATCAGCCTCTCCTCGCCCGCGCGAGCGCGTTCTCGGCCGCGCGCCTGGCCATCACGCCGGCGGTCCTGATCCGGTATGCGATGGTGCCGCGCTTGTCGTCGATCGGATCGCAGGCCGCGCTCGCCGCCGCGGACAGCGCGTCCAGCGCCGCCTCGTCGACCGCCGTTCCGGCCAGCGCCGCGCCGGCGTCTGCGACCAGCAGCGGCGTCGGCGCCACCGCGCCGAGCGAGACCCGGGCGGCGGTGCAGATTCCGGCATCGTCGAGCGTCAAATTGACCGCCGCGCCGACCACCGCGATGTCCATCTCGGTCCGCGGCGTCAGCCTGAGATAGCAATCCCCCGAACGCGGCGGGCGCCGGGGGAAGGTGAAGGAGACCACGATCTCGCCTTCCTCCAGCGCGGTCTCGCCCGGACCGGTGATGACGTCCTCGACCGGCAGGTCGCGCGCCCCCGCGGGGCCCGCGATGTTGGCGACGGCGCCGGCCGCGATCAGCGGCGGGACGCTGTCGGCGGCGGGCGAGGCGTTGCACAGATTGCCGCCGACGCTCGCCCGCCCCTTGACCTGGACCGAGCCGATCAGCGCCACCCCCTCGATCACCCCGGGCCAGGCGGCGGCGAAGCCCGCATGGTCCATCAGCTTCATCCCCGAGGCCGCCGCGCCGATGCGCCAGGCGCCGTCTTGCTCGACGATCTCGGTCAGCTCCGGGATGTGCTTGACGTCGACGATGAGGTGGGGGTCGATCAGGTCGCCGTGCAGCAGGACCAGCACGTCCGTGCCGCCGGCCAGGATCTTCGCCCCGCCGCCGGCTTCGGCGAGCATGCCCACCGCCGCGTCGAGACTGTCCGGCGCGGCATAGTTCAACTCCGTCATCCATTGCCTCCCAAGCGCTTCGCCCGCATCCGTTGCGATGGTGCAGATTTCGCCCCGATTCGGCAAGCCGCCGCGGGGACGGGACGGCGACGGGACGGGGCGCCGATCGGCAAGGAAAAAGGACGCCACCGCCTCCGGCGCCCGATTTCCGCGATCATAGAGTTTGTACCACAAATCGCGTCCCATGTCAAGAAAAATTATCAAAAAAGACGATTTTCTGTCCGTTCCCGCTTGGCGGCGCCGCGAGCCGTCGGCCCGCCCGGCATTGCGGGATGCGTCGTTTGCCCTATGATCCGGCGAATTGCGGACTCATGGCCAAGGCGTCCGGCCCGGCGACACGCGGGGTCTCGCGCGCCGGTCGCGGGAGGGTGGCGATGGCGATACGGATCGAATACTGCCGGGTGTGAAACTACGAGCCGCGCGCCCTCCGTGCGAGGGACAGGCTGAAGGCGCTGGGCGCCGGCGATGTCGAGATCGCGCCCGGCGCGGCGGGCGCCTTCGAGATCGCGATCGACGGGGAGACGGTGTTCTCCAAGCTCGACACCGGACGCTTCCCGACCGATGCGGAGGTCGACGCGCTGCTCGGCTGATCCCCCGGCCGGGGCTCAGTTGGTCGCCGGCGGCTCGCGGCGCGGGGGGCCGAACGCCCGGCTGGCCGCGCTGACCTGCTTCACCCCGTCCGCGCCCACCTCCATGATCGCGTAGCTCCGTTCCGAGAGCCCGTCGGCGCGGAAGCGGAACAGGCCGGATGCCCCTTCGAAGCCGCGCGCATCGACCAGCGCGGCGGCGCTGAAATCCGCGCCTCGCTCGCGCCGGCCGAGCAGCGCCGCGATCGCGGCCGCATCGTAGGCGAGCGCGGCCAGCGGGCCGGGGGGCTTGCCGAAGGCGGCCTCGAAGCGGCGCTTGAACAGGCTCGCGAGCTCGGTCTCGGGGCTCGCATACCAGGCACCCCGCAGCGCCGGTTCGTATCGCAGCTCCAGCCGGTTCCAGGTCGAGATGCCCAGCGCGCGGACCCGGTCGCTCGGGATGTCGTAATAGGGGAGCCGGGCGGCGATGGCATAGACCGGGCTGCTGCCGGACGGCAGCAGGATGGCGTCGAACCCGACATCCCCCATCGTGTCCCGGTGCTCCAGATGCTCCAGGATCGCGCGCGACTCGGCATCGTCCCGGTCGCGGAGTCCCTGGCGGTACTCCTCCAGCTTCGCCTTGCGGAAATCGTAGTCGGCGAGGCGGCGCACCGCCCGGTCGATCGACGGAATGTCCTCGCCATAGGCAACGACGCTGTGCAGCCTGACCCCGGCCTCCCAGGCCGCGACGTCGGCGGCGACCGCCGCCTGGGCGCCGAACCTGCCGGTCGGGATCAGGGCGGCGACGCTGCGTATGCCGTTTCTGCCGGCATAGGCCACCACCGCCCGGATCTGCGGCTCGGGACGATGGCCGAGCACGAAGACGTGACGTCCCGCCGCGGCGCGGTCGTTGGTGAAGGCGATCAGGTTCACCCCGGCGCGCGCGGCCAGCGGCGCGACGGCGGCGACCGCCTCGGAGAACAGCGGGCCCAGCAGCAGCCCCGCCCCCTCGTCCAGCGCCTCTCCCGCCGCCCGCGCCGCGCCGCCCGGCGTGCCCCCGGTGTCGTACGGCTTGAACGTGAAGCCCGCAGCCGCGTGGTCGAACACGGCCATCATCGCGCCGTTCAGCATCGCCCGCCCGAGCTCGCCGTCATCGCCGGAGAGCGGCAGGAGAATGCCGATGACGCCCCCCTCGCCGGGCGCCGGCCGGGGCGCGGAGGCATCGTCCGCGGCAGTTGCGGGGACGGGTCCGGCGGTGCGGTTCGCGGGGCGGTCGGCCGGGGTCGGCGGCGCGGCGCGCGCGGTATCCGGCGCGGGGGCCGCGCGCTGCGGCGGCGGGGCCGTTTCGACGCCGGGCGGCGGCGCCTCGGCATCCGGTGCGCAGGCGGCGAGGCCCAGGGCGGCCGCTATCGCGACCGCGCGGCACAGGGCGGCGCCCCGGTCCGGGCGCTTTCCGGATCGCCTGCGAGCGGCGGCGTCGATACGGCTACTCCTACTCATATCTTGTCATAGGAAGATGAGACAAAATATTGTTCTTGTTGATTTGTCCTTCCATCGCGGCACAACGGCCGCCAACGGATCAGGGACCTGGCGGCGCGCGCCAGACCCCTGATTTCGTTGGTCGGAGCGATAGGATTTGAACCTACGACCCCTTGACCCCCAGTCAAGTGCGCTACCAGACTGCGCCACGCTCCGTCGGTATCGAACGCATCCGACCTTATAGCAGCTTCGGGCCGGATGACAACGTCCGGGAACGGACCCGGTTCGAGCCCGATTCCTCCATCGGCTCGCAGACGGTGGCGATCCTGCCGGTCGCCCGCATCGGCATCCCTTCGACGAGCCGGCCGGAAACCTGAACACGCTTGTCCCGGGGCCGCCTGTCCATCCACGGGTACTACAGGAAAACCCTTGCTTTGTAATCGCTTAGTGATCGGACGTTCATCTTCCGGTCGACATCTGCCTGGCCACATGAAGGCCCAGAAGAGCCGACACCGCATCCTTCGCGGTCGGAAAATCAAGCTTTGCGGCCGGACCTCCGAGGCGCCAGAACTCATTCTTGCAGGCCTCGATCATCAGGTTCGCCATTTCGTCGTCGAACTGCACGACGAATTTCTCGGCCGCGTCGCCGCCTTGGGAAAAGTCGAGGACGTCCGGTATGCCTTCGACGTTCGGTGTCACCTGGCCAGAATGTCCGGTCTCGTTGCTGGACATCGCTCCTTCCTTTCAGCGCGTCAGAAGAGCAGCTTGGCAAGACCGAGCCCGACTCCGACAGTGACGCCGGCACCGACCGTCATGCGAATTGTGATCGTCGTCTCGAGCTTGGCAAGTCGGGTTTCGAAACTGTCCTGCGTCACCATGCCGCCCCGGGAGGTTCTGGTGGTTTCGACGATCGCCTCGGCTGCCGCCCGCGGAATGCCGGCCGTCTCAAGGGCCCGGACGGCCCGTTGGGTGTCGAAATGGGGATCCGGAGTCATGCGCCGGACCGGTCACTCCGCGGCCTCGGCGGGGGCGGGCCTTTCCTTGTCTTCGTCCTTCCTGAACCGCTCGTCCTTCGTATCCTCGATCCGGCCCGCGACGATCTTCCCGACATGCGCCGCGCATTCGACGGCATCGTCCGGGCGCCATTCTCCTCGGCGTATTTCGTCGTCCTCAACCATGAACCGTCTCTGTAGACGACGCGGCCGGAGCTTCGATCGGGCGGCCCCTGATTTCGCCCCGCAACTCGGCGAACTCGCGGGCGAGAGACTGGAGATCCCGGGCGACGCCATCGACCCTGCCTTCCAGCCGATCGATACGGCGATCGAGCCGGTTCGTGACCTGCCACATGAACAGGGCAAGGGCGACGCCGACTCCCAGCATGGTGACGATCTCGGGGCTCATTGTCCCATCCGCCGGTCGCGCGCACCCTAGCACGGGCATTCGTCCATCTACAAATCATGTATGACGAAATGGAGATATCGCCCCTCCTGCGCCTGCCGACGCATTCCCCGCTACGTCGGCCAGGCCCGCTCTGTCGGGTGGATGCCGAATACAAGAGCCTCATCCGGGCGAGGGACAGCTTCCCGCGCCAACTCGCTCGCGTTCGTAGAGGTGGCGGACATCTTCCCGAAGGCTTTGAATGGAGCGCGAAAACTCCGCAATCATGCCCTCCAGCCTGGCAACCCGTTCCGCCAGAGCGCCGATCCGCCTGTCGATGTCCCTCATATCGCGATGCAAGGTCCACAGAAACGCCAACACGGCGACCAGCCCCGCCAAATTCGCGTAGCCCAACGTCTCTGGAGTCATGGATGCCACTGCTGTCGGCCGCGCGCACCCTAGCACGGGAATTCGTCGGCCTCCAAACAGGTATGACGAATTGGAGATGACGCCCTTGCCGCGCCAGCCCACGCATTGGATGACCCGCTCGAACCGGGTCGGTACCGGACGCCGGACCTATTCGAGCGCGTCCCGAAGCCGGCGCCTGATCCGTTCGAGCTCGCCGAGGGTTTCGGCGAGCGCCGCCTTCAGCGCGGCGGCCTCGGACGCTTCGGCCGCGACCGCCGGGGCCGGGGCGGGGCGGGGCGCCACGACCGCTTGCGTGCGGTCGATCGGCGTGGGCTCGACCGTCGGGCGCGCGGGAAGCTGCCGCTCGGCCAGCGCCTTCGCGCCGCCCTCGCGCAGCAGCTTCTGCACACCCTTGATGGTGTATCCGTCGGTATACAGCAGGTCGCGGATCGAGCGCAGCAGGTCGATGTCCTCGGGCCGGTAGTAGCGCCGCCCGCCGCCGCGCTTCATCGGCTTGACCTGGATGAACTTGCTCTCCCAGAACCGCAGCACGTGCTGGGGGACCTCGAGCTCGCCGGCCACCTCGCTGATGGTGCGGAACGCCGATGCCGACTTGCCGGCCCCGCGGCGCCTGGGCTCGACCGATGGCGCGGCCTCGGCCATCGCTCAGCCGCCGGACTCGTCGTCGGTGCCGCCGCCGGCCATCGTCTCGTTGATCCGCGACTTCAGCACGTTGGAAGCGCGGAACACCAGCACCTTGCGCGGAAGTATCGGCACTTCCTGGCCGGTCTTCGGGTTGCGCCCCACCCGGGGCCCCTTCTGGCGGACCGAGAAGCTGCCGAAGGAGGAAATCTTCACCGGTTCGCCGCGGGTCAGCGAATCCGAGATCTCCCGCAGCACGGTTTCCACCAGCTCCGCGGACTCGTTTCGCGACAGCCCGATTTCCTGATAGACCGCCTCCGCCAAGTGCGCGCGCGTCACCGTCGCCGACGCCATGTCCCAAAGCCCTCGCCTGTTCGACCCACAGGGTACGCCGAACGAAGAATTCAGTCAATTATCAATAGGATAGGCGGTTTGGCTAATGTAAAGCCACGATTTCCGGGGGTTTCCGGCCCCGAAGCGCTTCCCGGCTTACCAGCGAACCAGGCTCGCGCCCCAGGCGAAGCCGCCGCCCATGGCTTCGAGCAGACAGAGATCGCCGCGCTTTATCCTTCCGTCCGCCACCGCCTCGGCGAGCGCCAGCGGGATCGACGCGGCGGAGGTATTGGCGTGGTGATCGACGGTGACGATCACCTTCTCCTCCGGCATGCCGAGCTTGCCCGACGTGCTCTTTATGATCCGCAGATTGGCCTGGTGCGGGACCACCCAGTCGACGTCGTCCGCGGTCAGGCCGTTGGCCGCCAGGGCCTCCTGCATCACCGAGGCGAGGTTGACCACGGCGTGGCGGAACACGTCGCGGCCGGCCATCCTGAGATGGCCGACCGTGCGGGTGCTCGACGGCCCGCCGTCGACGAACAGGAGGTCGTGATGGCGCCCGTCCGAGCGCAGGTGGTTGGAGAGCACGCCGCGGTCGGCGGCGGTCCCCTCCCCCTGTTCCGCGCGCAGCACCACCGCCCCCGCCCCGTCGCCGAACAGGACGCAGGTGGCGCGGTCCTGCCAGTCGAGAATCCGGGAGAAGGTCTCCGCGCCGATCACCAGGGCGGAGCCCGCCTGGCCGAGGCGGATGAAATTGTCCGCGACGTTGAGCGCGTAGATGAAGCCCGAGCACACCGCCTGGACGTCGAACGCGGCGCCCCGGCGCATCTCCAGCGCGTCCTGCACCCGGGTCGCGGTGGCCGGGAAGGTCTCGTCCGGCGTCGCCGTGGCGACGACGATGAGGTCGAGTTCGGAGGACGGCATCGCCGCCCGGTCGAGCGCGATGCGGGCGGCGGCGGTCGCCAGATGCGAGGTGAACTCGCCCTCGGCGGCGACCCGGCGCTCGTGAATGCCGGTGCGCTGGACGATCCAATCGTCCGAGGTGTCGACCATCCGCGCCAAATCGGCGTTGCTGAGCACCTTCTCGGGAAGATACCCGCCGCAGCCGGCGACGACGGCCCTGGCCACCATCAGGATGCGGCCGCGCGGGTGCGGACCGGCATCGACAGCACGCCGCCGTCGAGCTGCGCGGTGATCTTCTCGTTGAAACGATGCGCCGCCATGTCCACCGCCACCCCGATCGCGTTGGCGAAGCCGAAGGCGTCGGTCGAGCCGTGGCTCTTGACCACGGTTCCGTTGAGCCCGAGGAACATGGCGCCGTTGTAGCGCCGGGGATCGACCCGGGCGCGCAGCTTGTTGAGGCTGCGCCGGGCCAGAAGGTAGCCGAGGCGTGCGCTCACCGAGCTCTTGAACGCCCGGCGCAGGAACTCCGTATAGAGCTTGACCGAACCCTCGATCGTCTTGAGCGCGATATTGCCGGAGAAGCCGTCGGAGACGATCACGTCGACCGTCCCCATGGCGATATCGTCGCCCTCGACGAATCCGTGGTAGCGGATGCCGGCGTTCTTCTCGCGCAGGATGGCGGCGGCCTGGCGAACCGCCTCGTGGCCCTTCACCTCTTCGGTGCCGACATTGAGCAGCCCGATCGAGGGGTCCTTGAGCCCGAGCACGGTGCGGCCGAACTCGGAGCCCATGATCGCGAACTGGATCAAATTGTCCGCGTCGCACTCGACATTCGCGCCGAGGTCGAGCATCACGCTCTCGCTGCGGTAGTTGGGGAAGACCGCCGCGATCGCCGGGCGGTCGATGCCGGGCAGGGTCTTGAGGGTGAACTTCGCCATCGCCATCAGCGCGCCGGTATTGCCGGCGGACACCACGCCTTCCGCCTCCCCGTCGCGCACGGCGTTGATCGCAAGCCGCATGCTGGAGCGCTTGCCCTGGCGCAGGGCCTGCGACGGCTTGTCGTCGTCGCTGACCGCCTCCTCGGTGTGGTCGATGGCGATGACCTTGCGCAGCTTGGGCATCCGCTTGAGCAGCGGCGCGATCCGGCGTTCGTCCCCGAACAGGCGGAAGCGCACGCCGGGATAGCGCCGCCGCGCGATGTTCGCGCCCCTGACGACGATGCGCGGCGCGTTGTCGCCGCCCATCGCGTCGAGCGCAATTGTCGCCAGCGCAGTCAACCGGATCCGCCTTCCAGCGACGCGACGCGGCCTAGGCCGGGCTCGCCTCGGTGACTTCCCGGCCGTCGTAATGTCCGCAGGACGGGCAGACATGGTGGGGGCGCTTGTACTCGCCGCAGTTCGGGCACTCGCCGTAGGCCGCCGCGCTCAGCGCGTGATGCGAACGCCGCATGTTGCGGCGCGACTTGGACACTTTCTTCTTCGGTACAGCCATCGCCACAGTCTCTGTTTGGGATGATCGAACGCCGAGCGTGCGGATACCTAGCCAAAGGACGCGCGGCCGGCAAGCCAGAGCGAAGTCTAGCTGTTTTCGCTCCGTTCTTCCAGCGCGCGAAACGGCGAATCGGCGCTGGCCGGGGAAAGCTCCCCGGTCTCGCCCGGGGCGAGCGTCGAATCGGCGTCCGGCGACCGGGGAAAGGGATCGAGGGAGAGCGCGAGCTCCACCGCGACGGCCTCGCCGATGTCGATCGCCTCGCCGGCAAAGGGCTCGAAATCCTCGTCGGGCGGGATGACGACCGTCTTCGGCGCCGGCGCGTCGTCCGGCACCGGGCGCAGCAGAAGCGTCACCTCCTCCTCGATTTCGCCCGGCACCGGTTCCAGCGTCACCACGCAGTCCTGGATCGCCCGGGCCGACAGGCGCGCGGCCAGCCGCACGTCGCCGTCGCGGGTGCGGCGCAGCGACACGGTGGCGGAGAGGCGCTCTATCGCGACGATGGCGAAGCGCCGGGCGAGCGCACGGCGTTCGGCCGCGTCGGCGGCGATCTCGCGGACGATGCCGGATTCCGAAATCCGCTCGAGGCGGACGATGCGCGAGAACTCGGGCGTCACGGCGCCTCGCCCGGCGGGGCGGGGTGCGAGAACCCCGTCTCGAAGCGCACCTGGCCTTGCAATAACCGGTCGAGCGGCTGGGCCGCGAGCGCCGCGGCCTGGTTCCGTGCATAGCACGCCATCGCGGTCGCGCCGTCGGGGGGTGCGGAGACCGTGCCGTAGAGGTTGCGGCAGAGCGCCGAACGGAGGGCTTCCCGATCGCCATCGAGCCCCCGGTCGTAGGCCTTGACCCGGCCGAGGAACGAGCTCGCCATGAACTTGACGCGACGCCCGACGCCGAGGTCGCCCGCGCCCATCTCCCTGAGGCAGCGATCCATGTCGTCGAACATCGCATCGAACAGGGACTGCGCGAGGTCGCCGGTCCGCTCCGGATCCTCGCGCAGCCGGCGCAGGACGAGATAGGCGTGCAGCGCGATGAGCTCGAACCGGCCGTCGAGCGTATCCGGAACCCCGCCCGCGGTGTAGAACTCGGCCGAGCGGGCCCGCTCCACCGCCGCGGCGTAGAGCGCCTCGGCCGACATCCGGGTCTCCCTCCTGTCGCGCAGACGCTTCAACATCCCGTCATCGCCCGTGGCTTCGGATTGACAGGCGACGAACTTGGTGCATTCTCTGCGCGAGGTCCAGCGATCCGGCCCTCCCGGGCCTGGGACAGCGGAAACCGCAGCCGATGCACCGACGACGGTCCACCCTCCATTTCGCCCTCGGCCTCGTCGCGGCCGCGAGCCTGCTCGCCTGCGCGCCGACCCGCGACAATCACGGCAACATCCCGCTCGAACAGAACGCCGAGACCATCGCGCCCGGCAAGCAGACCCGCGAGCAGGTACGGGACGCGCTCGGCACCCCCTCCATCCAGGCCACCTTCGAGCAGGACGAGATCTGGTACTATGTCGGCAAGCGCACCGAGACGACCGCCTTTTTCGCACCCGACGTCCTCGAACATCAGGTCCTCGAAATCCGCTTCGGCGCCGACGGCCGGGTCAGCCGGATCAGGACGGTCGATGCCACCAAGGCGGTGAAGCCCCGCCTCGTGGACCGCGAGACGCCGACCGAGGGCAACGAGCTTTCGATCCTCGAACAATTCGTCGGCAATATCGGCCGTTTCTCGCCGCCGACGGGCCAGTAGCGGCCGACCCGTACCGTCAGGCGGCCAGCACCGCCAGCAGCAGCAACGCCACGATGTTGATGATCTTGATCATCGGATTGACCGCCGGGCCCGCGGTGTCCTTGTAGGGATCGCCCACGGTATCGCCGGTCACCGCCGCCATGTGGGCGTCCGAGCCCTTGCCGCCGTGATTGCCGTCCTCGATGAACTTCTTGGCGTTGTCCCAGGCGCCGCCGCCCGAGGTCATCGATATGGCGACGAAGATCCCGGTCACGATGGTGCCGAGCAGCATCGCCCCCAGCGTGGTGAACCCGGCCACCGGCCCGCCGATCCACGACATGACGAAATAGATCGCGATGGGCGCCAGCACGGGCAGCATCGAGGGGACGATCATCTCGCGGATCGCCGCCCGGGTGAGAAGGTCCACCGCGCGGCCGTATTCCGGCCGGCTGGTCCCCTCCATGATGCCCTCGATCTCGCGGAACTGGCGCCTGACCTCGACCACCACGGCGGCGCCGGCCCGGCCCACGGCCATCATGCCCAGCGCGCCGAACAGGTAAGGCAGCAGGCCGCCGATGAACAACCCGATCACGACATAGGGGTCGGCGAGCTGGAACGAGATGCCCTCGGCGACCTCGGGGAAGTAGTATTTCAGGTCCTGGGTGTAGGCGGCGAACAGCACCAGCGCCGCGAGACCGGCCGAGCCGATGGCGTAGCCCTTGGTCACCGCCTTGGTGGTGTTGCCCACCGCATCGAGCAGGTCGGTGTGCCGGCGCACGTCTTCGGGGAGATCGGCCATCTCGGCGATGCCGCCGGCATTATCGGTCACCGGCCCGTAGGCGTCGAGCGCGACCACCATGCCGGCCAGCGCCAGCATCGTCGTCGCGGCGATGGCGATGCCGTAGAGCCCGGCCGCGAAATAGGAGAGAATGATGCCGGCGCAGATCACCAGCACCGGCAGCGCGGTCGCTTCGAGCGAGACCGCGAGGCCCTGGATCACGTTGGTGGCGTGCCCCGTCTCGGACGCCCTGGCGACGCTCCTTACCGGGCGGTACGCGGTCGAGGTGTAGTATTCGGTGATCCACACCAGGAGCCCGGTCACGGCCAGGCCGACGAGCGCGCAATAGAGCAAGTGGCGCGGCTGGATGCTGCCGCCCTCGAGCGCGATCTCGGCCGAGAAGCTGCCGAAGATCTGCCAGATGGCGAGCGCGATCAGCACCGCCGAGATCGCCGCCGCCGCGACGAAACCCTTGTACAGCGCGGCCATCACGTTGTTGCCGGCGCCGAGGCGCACGAAGAACGTGCCGATCACCGAGCCGATGATGCAGACCGCGCCGATCACCAGCGGCAGCGCCATCATCGCTTCCTGGGTGGCACCGGTGAAGAAGATCGCGCCCAGCAGCATGGTCGCGACCACGGTGACGGCGTAGGTCTCGAACAGGTCGGCCGCCATGCCGGCGCAGTCGCCGACATTGTCGCCCACGTTGTCCGCGATGACGCCCGCGTTGCGGGGGTCGTCCTCGGGTATTCCGGCCTCGATCTTGCCCACCAGGTCGGCGCCGACATCGGCGCCCTTGGTGAAGATGCCGCCGCCGAGGCGGGCGAAGATCGAGATCAGCGACGCGCCGAAGCCGAGCGCCACCAGGGCTTCGAGGATATGGCGCAGCCCGGCCGGGTCGGACGGGTCGTGCACGCCGCGCAGGATCATGTAGTAGACGACGACGCCGAGCAGGCCGAGACCGACGACCAGCATCCCGGTCACCGCGCCCGACTTGAAGGCGACATCGAGCGCCGGCCTGATGCCGCCCTCCCGGGCCGCGTTCGCGGTCCGGACATTGGCCCGCACCGAGACGTTCATGCCGATATAGCCGGCCACCCCGGACAGGATCGCGCCGATGAAGAAGCCGAGCCCGACATAGACGTCGAGCAGCAGGCCGAGAATCACGCCGACCGCGACGCCGACGATGCCGATGGTCAGGTACTGGCGGTTGAGATAGGCGCGCGCGCCCTCCTGGATCGCGCCGGCGATCTCCACCATGCGTTCGGTGCCGGGGCTGGCGGCGAGAATCGATCTGACCGCGTAGAGCCCGTAGAGGATCGCCAGCACGCCGCAGGCGATGACCATCCAATAGGTTGCCATCATGCTTGCAGGATTCCTTGTCTTTTCGAGACGGACACCGCCCGACGCGCGGCTATGAGCGCAGAGCCGTTTGCTGTTTGGCTGGTGAGGCTCGGATGAGCGCGCGGAACATGCCAGAACTCGATTTGCAAGGCAATATCGCGCCCCGCGGCGGGCCGCTCAGGCCGCCGCCCGGTGGCGCGCCAGATCGAAGCGGAGCCACAGGGTGGCGATCAGCGCGATCGCGATAAACGGCAGGGTCACGGTGTTGACGATCGCCCATCCCAGGTGATGGATCGAGGCGCCGGAGAGCAGCGCGCCGACGGCGACGCAGCCCCAGATGCAGAAATCGTTGAATCCCTGGACCTTCGCCATCTCGGAGGGGCGGTAGCATTCGGTCAGCAGGGTGGTGCTGCCGATAAACAGGAAGTTCCACCCCACGCCCAGCAGGACCAGCGCGCTCACGAAGTTGAAATACTCGATCCCGGCCAGGTTGATCGCCACGCACACCGCCTGGAGCAGCCCGCCGACGATCATGATATTGGTCGTGCCGAAGCGGGCGATCAGATGGCCGGTGAAGAAGGACGGCAGGAACATGCCGACGATGTGCCACTGGATCACGCTCGCCGACTCGCCGAAGGCGAAGCCGCAATCGGCCATCGCCAGCGGCGTCACGGTCATCACGAAGGTCATGACCGCATAGGCCGAGACGGCGCCGAGAATCGCCACCATGCACCGGGTCTGGCCGAGGATTTGCGGCAGCGGACGCTGCTCCCCGCTCTTGTCCGCCGCGCTCATCGGCGGAATGGTGAGGAACGACAGCACCAGCCCCATCGCGAGATAGATCAGCACGATCACGGCAAAGGTGCCGGCGAAGACCAGCGGGTCGAACAGATCCCTGGTGAACCGCGCCAGGTTGGGGCCGGTGAAGGCGGCCACCACGCCGCCCAGCAGAACCAGCGAGATCGCGCGGCTGCGCATGTCGGGGCCGGCCGTGTCGGCGGCGGCGAAGCGGAAGAACTGGCCGAAGGAGAGGAACGAGCCGATCAGCGCGACGCCGAGCGCGAACAGCCAGAACGACGAGACCGCGATCGCCGCCGTGGCGATCGTCGCGCCCACGGCGCCGATCAGCGCGCCGGTCACGAAGCCGAGCCGCCGCCCGACCCGGCGCATGTAAAGCGATGCCGGGATCGAGGTCATCATGGTCGCCACGAACTGGAAGGCGACGGGAACGGTGGCCAGCGCCTTGTCCTCGGCCAGCGCGTATCCGATGATCGCCCCCGAGGCGATGATCGCCGAGGTGGTGGTCATCATCAGCGCCTGGCAGAGCGCCAGCAGCGCGACGTTTCGATTGATGCCGGAAAGGAACCGCACGGCGGCAAACTAAACCAAGAGGGCGGGAAGGCGAAACGGCGCGGCGGTGCGCTAGAAATGCGCGTAGCCGGCCTTGCCGATCTCCATCGGCGCACCCTCCCGGTCGAGCACCGACACCCCCTCCCCTTCGGTCATCGTGCCGATCCGGGTGACCGGGACGCGGGCCCGCGCCGCGGCTTCGCGGACCGCGTTGCCGCGATCCGCCGGCGCGGTGAAGACCAGCTCGTAGTCGTCGCCGCCGGTCAGCACATCGGCGATCCCGACCGCGCCCCGGCCGAGCGCCGCCCGCGCCGCACCCGAAACCGGGACCCGGCCGGCCTCGATCCGTGCGCCGAGGCCGGAGGCGCGGCAGATATGGCCGAGATCGGCGACCAGCCCGTCGGACACGTCGACCGCCGCCGAGGCCGGCACCGCCATGCCCAGGCGGAGCCTCGGCTCGGGCAGGCGGTAGCGGGCGATGGCGGCGTCGCGGGCGCGCCCGGCAAGGCCCAAATCCGCGCCCTGCAGGAGGCGCAGGCCGAGAGCGGCGTCGCCGATGGTGCCGGACACGTAGACGTGCTCGCCGGGCGCGGCGTTCGACCGCAGCAGCGCCCGGCCGGCTTCGACTTCGCCGATCGCGGTGAGCGAGAGAGTCGGTGGGCCGGTCGTCGCGGTGGTGTCGCCGCCCGCCAGCGCGATGGCGAACCGCTCCTGGTCCGCCGCGAGCCCGCGCGCAAACTCGCGCAGCCAGTCGAGATCGACCGATTCCGGGACGGCGAGGCCGAGCAGGCAGACGCGCGGCCGCGCGCCCATCGCGGCGAGGTCGGACAGGTTGACGCGCAGCAGCTTCTGCGCGACCTGGAAGGCCGGATCGTCGGCGAGAAAGTGGACACCTTCGACCAGCATGTCGACGCTGGCCGCCAGAAGGCAACCCGGCGCGGGCTCGATCAGCGCCGCGTCGTCGAGCAGGCCCAACGCCCCCCGCTCGCCGGCGGCGAGCGGCGCGAACACCTCCCGGATCAGCGCGAACTCACCGGGAAGCGGCCGCCCGGGCACCCGTCGCGCCTCCGGATTCGCCGAGCTCCGCGCCGCGCAGAAGCTGTGCCGCGGCATCGAGGACCGCGTTGGCCATGCCCTTCTGTGCCGCGGCGAAGAACGCATCGGCGATGTCGACATACTCGGTTATGACGACGCGGGCGGGGACGTCCGGCCGGGCGAGCAGCTCGAACACCCCGGCCCGCATGATGCAGGCGAGCAGCACCTCGATCCGCCCGAGCGGCCAGGACGGGCTGAGCGCGGCGCGCAGGATGTCGTCGATCTCGCCCCGGCGCAGCGCCGTCCCGCGCAGGATCTGGGCGAAGAGCGACGATTTGGGGCGGACCGGGGTCTGGTCCTCGTCCAGCACGCCGCCGCGATGGAATTCGAGAAACTGGGACAGCACCTCCTCCAGCGGGGCGCCGGCGATCTCCATCTGGTAGAGCGCCTGCACCGCGGCCAAGCGCGCCGCGCTCAGCGGCGCCGCCGGGTTCGGACGGGGCCGGTCCGCGCCGGCGCGGGGTTCGGACATGTCCGCTACAGCCCGAAGCGCGACTTGAGCTCGATCATCGCCAGACAGGCGCGCGCCGCCGCGCCGCCGCGGTCCGCCTCCTCCCGCCTCGCGCGATGCATCGCCTGATCGCGGTTCTCGCAGGTGAGGATGCCGTAGCCGATGGCGAGCCCGCGCTCAAGCGCGAGGTCCTGGAGCCCGCGCGCGCTCTCGGTGCAGACATAGTCGTAATGGGTGGTCTGTCCGCGGATGACGCAGCCCAGCGCGATGAAGCCGTCGAACCGGTGGGCCGGGTCCGGGCCCTCCATCGCCCTTGCGGCATAGCCGATGGTGGCCGGGATCTCGAACGCGCCCGGCACGGCGAAGCGCTCATGGGTCGCGCCGGCCGCGTCCAGCACCGCCGTCGCCCCCTCGACGAGGGCATCGGTAATGGCCTCGTAGAACCGCGCCTCGACGATCATCACATGCGCCGCCATCGCCACCCCTCAGAACAGGACCGGCTCGATCGGCCGGTGGCCGACGATCCTGATCCCGTAGCCCTCGAGCCCGACCACGGTGCGGTTGTGGTTGGTCAGCAGGATCATGTCGGTGACCCCGAGGTCGCGCAGGATCTGCGCGCCGACGCCGTAATCGCGCAGCGCCGGGGTCGCGAAGGCGAGCTCGGCGCCGGTGGTCACGCTGACCTCCATCGAGGCGGCGCCCGGGTCGTCGGGGATCTCGTGGCGCTGACGCACCTGGTTGACGAAGCTCTGGGCGAAGGAATCGCGGATCAGCACCGCGACCCCGCGCTCCGCCTCGCCGATGGTGCGGATGCAGGACTCGATCACCCCGGCGCGGCCGCCGGTCTCGTCCTGCAGCACGTCGTCGAGCACGTTGATCGCGTGCATGCGCACCAGCACCGGCTCCGGCCCGGAAATGTCGCCCTTGATCACCGCCAGATGCTCCGCGCCGGTGATCCGGTTGACATAGACGATCAGCCGGAACTCGCCGCCGCGCTTGCGGATCAGGCGCGTCGCCAGCACCCGCTCGACGAGGCTGTCGTGGCGCAGCCGGTAGGCGATCAGATCGGCGATCGTCGCCACCTTGAGGCCGTGGAACTGGGCGAACGGGACGAGATCGGGCAGCCGCGCCATGGTGCCGTCGTCCTTCATGATCTCGCAGATCACGCCGGACGGGTTGAGCCCGGCGAGCCGGGCGATGTCGACCGAGGCCTCGGTATGGCCGGCGCGTTCCAGCACACCGCCGTCGCAGGCCACCAGCGGGAACACGTGGCCCGGCGTGACGATGTCCTCCTCGCCCGAGGTGGGGTCGATCGCGACCGCGACGGTGCGCGCCCGGTCGGGGGCGGAGATGCCCGTCGTCACCCCTTCCCTGGCCTCGATCGAGACCGTGAAGGCGGTCTGGTGCCGGGTGCGGTTGTTGCGCGACATCAGCGGCAGGCCGAGCTTCTCGATCCGCTCGCGGGTCATCGCCAGGCAGATCAGTCCGCGCCCGTGGGTGGCCATGAAATTGACCACCTCGGGCGTCGCCATCTGCGCGGCGACGACCAGGTCGCCCTCGTTCTCGCGGTCCTCGTCGTCGACCAGCACCACCACGCGCCCGTTGCGGATGTCGGCGATCACGTCCTCGATCGGCGACAGGAAGCCGGCGGTGTCGTCCAGCGCCGCCTCCCGGACCTTGGAAGGCGCCACGCGTTTGAGGCCGTCGCTCAAGGCAGTCCCCCGTTCAGCTTCGCGCCAGCAGCCGGTCGACATAGCGGGCGATGGTGTCGACCTCGAAATTGACCCGATCGCCCTCGGCCAGGCCGCCGAACGTCGTATGGCGGCGCGTATGGGGGATGATGTTGACCCCAAAGCCCGCGTCGTCAACCTCGTTGACGGTCAGCGACACCCCGTCGAGCGCGATCGAGCCCTTGGGCGCGATGTAGCGGCCGAACCCGTCCGGCGCGGCAAGGACGAAGCGCGTCGAATCGCCCTCGGCGCGCGTCCCGATCACCGTCGCCACGCCGTCGACATGGCCCGACACGATATGCCCGCCCAGCTCGTCGCCGATCCTCAGCGCGCGTTCGAAATTGACCGGCGTGCCCACCGTCCAGCTCCCCAGCGTGGTCCGCGCCAGGGTCTCGGCCGAGGCCTGGACGGCGAACCTGCCCGGCCCCTTGTCGACCACCGTCAGGCAGGGGCCCGAACAGGCGATCGAGGCGCCGATCTCGATCTCGGCGGTGTCGTAGCCGGTGTCGAACTCGAACCGCGTGTCGCCGGCCTTCGAAATCGCGCGCACGCGGCCCAGATCGGTCACGATTCCGGTAAACATTCGTCAGCTCAACCGCCCGGCTTGCGAGCCGGCCGGTAGATCTCCTCGACATCGTCGCCCACCGGCCGGCTCGCAATCTTCTCGAAGTGCGGCGCGGCGTCAAGCGCGTCGACCCCGAGCCCGGCGACGGCGGGGCGCCCGTCGCCGCCGAAGGCGAGCGGCGCGCGGTACCAGACCAGCCGGTCGATCAGACCGGCGCCGAGCAGCGCGGCCGCGATCTTGCCGCCGCCCTCGACCAGCACCGAGGTGATCCCCTTGGCGGCGAGCGCGCCGAGCGCGGCGGCGAGGTCGACATTGCCGTCGGCGTCGGGCGCGACCGGCTCGACCGCCGCGCCGCTGCCGTCATAGGCGCGCGCGCGATCGCCGGCGCGCGGCCGGGCCACCATGAACCAGGTCGGCAGGCGGCCCGCGCCGGCCACCAGCTCATGCGAAGCGGGGAGCGGCTCGCGCCCGTCGACGACGACCCGTACCGGGCTGAGGCGATCGAGCCCCGGAAGCCGGCAGGTCAGGCTCGGGTCGTCCGCCCGGGCGGTACCGGCGCCGACCAGGATGGCGTCGTGGCGGGCGCGCAGCATATGGGCCGAGTGCCGCGCCGCCGCGCCGGTGATCCAGCGGCTCTCGCCGGTCCGCGTGGCGATCCGCCCGTCGAGGGTGGTGGCGAGCTTGAGGGTGACCGCCGGGCGGCCGCGGCGCACCCTGGTCAGGAAGCCGATCAGCCCGTCTTCCGCCTCGTCCGCGCAAAGCCCGGTCTCGACCGCGACCCCCGCCGCCGTCAATCGGTCGACGCCCCGCCCGTCGACGCGCGGGTCGGGGTCGCGGCAGGCGACGACGACACGGGCGATGCCGGCCGCGATCAGCGCATCCGCGCAGGGCGGCGTCCCGCCATGGTGGGCGCAGGGCTCCAGCGTGACATAGGCGGTCGCGCCCCGCGCCGCCGCTCCGCAGCGGGCCAGCGCCTCCGTCTCGGCATGCGGGCGCCCGCCCGGCGCGGTCCAGCCGCGCCCCAGCGCAACGCGCTCGCCGACGATCACGCAGCCGACCGCCGGGTTGGGCCAGGCATTGCCCAGGGCGCGGCGCCCGAGCGCTATCGCGGCGCGCATGAAGCGCCGGTCACTCGCCGCTCTCGACGACACCGAGATTGCCGATGAAGTCTCCGAAGTCGCGCGCCTCGCGGAAATTCCGATAGACCGACGCGAAACGCACATAGGCCACCTGGTCCAGCGTGGAGAGCGCGTCCATCACCATCTCGCCGATCGTATCGGAGGCGATCTCGGTCTCCCCGGAGCTCTCGAGCCGCCGGATGATGCTGTTGATGACCAGCTCCACCCGCTCGGCCTCGACCGGCCGCTTGCGCAGCGCGATCCTCATCGAGCGTTCGAGCTTCTCGCGATCGAGCGGCTCGCGCGCGCCGTCCTTCTTGATCACCGTCAGCTCGCGCAGCTGGACCCGCTCGAAGGTGGTGAACCGCTGGCCGCAGGACTGGCAGGACCGCCGCCGGCGAATCGCGGAGCTGTCCTCCGTCGGGCGCGAGTCCCTGACCTGGGTGTCGCCGTGACCGCAAAAGGGGCAGCGCATCAGCCCATCCTAACCCCGCCTATTGACGGGGGTATATCGGAAATCGCTTGCACAAGGCGTGCACGCGTTCGCGTACCGACGCCTCGATGCTGCCGTTGTCGTTGCTGTCCGAGGCGAGACCGTCGAGCACTTCCAGGATCAGCGTCCCTACCCGCGCGAACTCGGCGGGGCCGAAGCCGCGCGTGGTCGCCGCCGGCGAGCCGAGCCGGACGCCGGACGTGACGGTCGGCTTCTCCGGGTCGAATGGGACCGCGTTCTTGTTGCAGGTGATCCCGGCGCGCTCCAGGCTCTGCTCGGCGATCTTGCCGGTCAGACCCTTGGGCCGGAGGTCGACCAGCATCAGATGCGTGTCGGTCCCGCCGGAGACGATGTCGAGCCCGCCATCGGCCAGAGTCCTCGCCAGGATGCCGGCATTCTCGACCACCGCGGCGGCGTAGTCCCGGAAGGACGGCCGCAGGGCCTCGCCCAGCGCGACCGCCTTGGCCGCCACGATGTGCATCAGCGGCCCGCCCTGGGTACCCGGGAAGATCGACGAATTGATCTTCTTGGCGATCGCCTCGTCGTCGGTCAGCACCAGACCGCCGCGCGGCCCGCGCAGGGTCTTGTGGGTGGTCGTCGCCACGACATGGGCATGGGGCAGCGGGCTGGGGTGGACCCCGCCCGCGACGAGTCCGGCGAAATGGGCCATGTCGACGAACAGATAGGCGCCGACCTCATCGGCGATCGCCCGGAAGGCGGCGAAGTCGATGATCCGCGGATAGGCCGATCCCCCGGCGACGATGACCCTGGGACGGCGCGCCTCCGCGAGCCGGGCGACCTCGGCCATGTCGATCCGGCCGTCCTCGGGACGGACCCCGTACTGCACCGCGTCGAACCACTTGCCCGACAGGTTGGGCGCCGCACCGTGCGTCAGGTGCCCGCCGGCGGCGAGCGACAGGCCGAGTATGGTGTCGCCGGGCCGGCAGAGGGCGAAGTAGACCGCCGCGTTGGCCTGGGCGCCGGAATGCGGCTGCACGTTGGCGAACCCGCAGTGGAACAGCGCCTTGGCGCGCTGGATGGCCAGCGATTCGGCGACATCGACGAATTCGCAACCGCCGTAATATCGGCGGCCGGGATAGCCTTCGGCGTATTTGTTGGTGAGCACGGAGCCGGCGGCTTCGAGCACCGCGCGCGAGACGATGTTCTCGGACGCGATGAGCTCGATCTGGTCCTGCTGGCGCGCCAGCTCGGCGCGCAGGGCCGCGTCCACCTCGGGGTCCGACACGCCCACTCCGTGTTCGAAGAACCCGGACTCGCGATCTCGCGTCTCGTCGAGCGTTCCTACCGCCATGTCATCTCCGCCAAGCGCATCCCCTAGGCCATCCCGGCCGCGATCTTGCCGAGGCGCCGGCCGTGCCGCCCGCCTTCGAACGTGGCGGCGAGAAACGCGTCCAGGCATGCCTCCGCCTCGGTCTGCGACATCCGGCGCCCCGGCAAGACCAGGATGTTCGCGTCGTTGTGCCGGCGCGCGAGACGCGCCGCCTCCGCGTCGAAGGCGAGCGCGGCCCGGACCCCGCGATGACGATTCGCGGCGATCGACATGCCGATCCCGCTACCGCAGATCAGCACGCCGCAATCCGCGCCTCCGTTACGCAGCACGTCGACCACCGCCGCGGCGAAATCCGGATAGTCGACCGCATCCTCGCTGTCGGTACCGAGATCCGCCGTGGCGATCCCCCTGCGGGAGAGCCAGCCGACGAGATGCGCCTTCAGCGCGAACCCGGCGTGGTCCGCAGCCAAGGCGACGGTCATTCGGGTCATCGCGGTCCGACTGAAATGCCGAGGTCACCGCCTGATAGCACAGCGCCACGCCGGTTGCCAAGAATCGCGCGGAGGCTCGCCGTTGGATCGACGAATCCTCAAGCGCCGATCCCCGATCCGACACGCGGTATCGGCAATTCCGCAGTCTTCGCCAAGAGTCGCGAAACCCGGTTAGGTATAATTTTCTTGATTTCTTGAACAAAAATCTTTTGTACCAAGCCAAATACATGACCGGCTCACAACATGAGCTTGGCCATAAGATTTAGTTTTCTGCGGTTTTCTTTCGATTTCCTTTGACAATCGACGGGCATCGTGCCATCAGCAAGTCGTTCAACTCTTACGCGAGGCAATCGAGGAAGATGGTGGACAATACCGAATATGCCGTGGACCGGTCCGAAATGCTCCGCATGGCAGTCCAAATTGTCTCTGCGTATGTCGGCAAGAATCCGGTAGCGGCCGACGAAGTGCCGGATGTCATCAGCACGGTCTTCAATGCGCTGCACAGCCTCGATCAGCACGGGGCCCAACAAAGGATCGAGCCGCCGAAGCCGGCCGTCAGCATCCGCCAGTCGATCACGCCGGACTTCATCGTCTGCCTGGAGGACGGCAAGAAGCTCAAGATGCTCAAGCGGCATCTGCGGGCCGTCTACGACATGACGCCCGAAGAGTACCGGACCAAGTGGGGGCTGCCGGCGGACTACCCGATGGTCGCCCCGAACTACGCCGCGAAGCGCTCGGAGTTCGCCAAGCGGATCGGGCTGGGCCGCAAGAAGGGGGAGAGACCCCGCCAGGCGCATCGCGCCACGGCCTGACCGGCTCCTCCGACAGCGGGATCCCGGTCGGAACGAAGCCCGGCGAATTCGCTCCATTTCAGACGATCGCACTTCCCACCCTGCCGGTCGCGGAACGCATGGCCCGGCATCGGATTCAGGCCCGGCCGCAATTCCGTATGGCGTCGCTGAGCGCCTCGTAGTCCTCGACCGCCGCAAAGCCGGGATGGGCCTGCCGGAGCGCGGCCGGAGCGCGGAACAGGATCCCGGCATCGGCCGCCTTCAGCATGGCGATGTCGTTGTGGGAATCGCCGGCCGCGGTGACGTGGAAGTTCAGCGCGCGGAACGCCTCCACGCTGGCGCGCTTGTGGTCCGGATGCCGCAGCCGGTAGTCGACGATAGCGCCGTCCGGCCCGACCACCAGCGAATGGCAGAACAGCGCGGCCCCGTCGAGCTGGGCCATCAGGGGGCCGGCGAATTCGCGATAGGTGTCGGACAGGACGATCACCGGGCCGAGCTCGCGCAGCCAGCGGAGGAATTCGCGCGCACCCGGCAATGGCGCCATGTTCGCCACCACCGCCTCGACGTCGCGCAGCCCGAGGCGGTGTCGTTCCAGCAGCCGCAGGCGCTGGCGCATCAGGGCGTCGTAGTCGGGGACGTCGCGCGTGGTCGCGCGCAGCGCGTCGATGCCGGTGCGCTCGGCGAGCCCGATCCAGATTTCCGGGATCAGCACGCCTTCGAGATCGAGACAGAACAGCCGCACGGGGAGCCGCCTCTTCAACCCGCCCGAAGTCCGGTATCGGTCACGCTTCCGAGGGAGGCAGGGTCTCGCGGCCGCGAATCAGGTCCGATGCGCGCTCGGCGATCATGATCACCGGCGCGTTGATGTTGCCGCCCACCAGGTCGGGCATGACGGAGGCGTCCACCACGCGCAGCGAGTCGATGCCGCGCAGGCGGAGCTCCGGATCGACCACCGCCATGTCGTCGCTTCCCATGCGGCAGGTCCCGGCGGGGTGGTGCGCGGTCGCGGCGGTTCGCCGGATATAGGCGTCGATGTCGTCGTCCCCGGTCACCTCCGGCCCGGGGTCGACCTCGATCGCGCCGAACTTCCTCAGCGGTTCCTGCGCGCCGACCTCGCGCACCAGCTTCACCCCGTCGCGGATGGTCCGCACATCCGCCTCTTCGGAGAGAAAGTTCTGGTGGATCCGGATCTTGTCGCGGGGGTCCGCCGAGGCGAGTCTGAGCTCCCCCCGGCTCTGCGGGCGCAGCAGCACCGGGCGGCAGCCGAAGCCGTCGGCCCAGGCCGGCTTGACCACGGGAAACCACGGCCAGGTGTCGTCCGGCAGGGCGCGGAACAGGAACTGGATGTCGGGCAGATCGACTTCGGGCCGCGACTTGAGGAAGGCCATGATGCCGCCCGGCAGGTCGGTCGCCGGCCCCGACCCCGCGACATAGGCCCGCGGCATGTCGACGGCGAGCCGGTCGATGCGCATCTGCCGGTGGAACGTGCCGCGGTCCTCGCGGCTGTAGGTGACCATCGCAGACAGGTGGTCCTGGAGGTTCTTGCCGACGCCCTTGAGGTCGTGCACGGCGTCGATCCCGTGCTCGGCAAGCTCGTCGGCCGGCCCGATCCCCGACAGCATCAGGACCTGCGGCGAGTTGATGACGCCGCCCGCGAGCAGGACTTCGCGCTCGCAACGGATCTCGTGACGCTGCCCGCCTCGGGCGAATTCGAGCCCGGCCGCGCGCCCGTTCTCGACGATCAGCCGGGTGACCAGCGCGTCGGTCTCCAGCGTGACGTTGGCGCGCTTCAGCGCGGGCTTCAGATAGGCGACGGCGGCGCTGCAGCGGCGCCCGTTGCGGATCGTCTGCTGGATCCAGGTAAAGCCTTCCTGGCGTTCGCCGTTGTAATCCTCGGTGAAGTCGTGGCCGAGCGCCCGCCCCGCCTCGATGAAGGCGTGCAGCACGGGGTCGTCGAAGATTCCCGCCCGCACCGACAGGGGACCGTCGCTGCCGCGGTAGTCGTCGCCGCCCCTCTCCCACGACTCGGCGCGCTTGAAATAGGGCAGCACGTCGGCGAAGGACCACCCCGGGCAGCCCTTCTGGCGCCAGCGGTCGTAGTCGCCCCGGTGGCCGCGGACATAGGCCATGGCGTTGATCGACGACGAGCCGCCGACCACCCGCCCGCGCGCGCATTCGATGGACCGGTTGTCCAGATTGGGCTCGGGCTCGGTGAAATACATCCAGTCGTGGCGCCGCTCTTCCAGGATCTTTCCCCAGCCGAGCGGGATGTGGATCATCGGGTCGCGGTCCCGGCCGCCGGCCTCGACGACCGCCACACGGACCCCGGCGTCCTCGCTGAGCCGGTTCGCGAGCACGCAGCCGGCCGAGCCGGCGCCGACGATCGCGTAATCGTATGTCGCTGCTTCGGCCAACCTGCCCTCCCCGGTCATCGCCTCGCAGCGCCGAACATAGCAGACAGGCCCGGCCGATCCATCCGGGGCCGTCCTTCGATACGCCCCCTTCGGGGGCTACTCAGGATGAGGGGAGGTTGGCAGGTGTCAAATGCATCCCCTCATCCCGAGTAGGCGCGCAGCGCCGTATCGAGGGACGCCGCGCCGCATCGCTTCGATCCAAGACCGGATCGCCTCAGTGGGCCGCCGACTGCACCTCCCGATCGACCAGCGAGGTCGGGTCGTCGGTCTCGCGCAGCATGCCCCAGCTCCTGATCCAGGCGGCGGTGCGTTCGAGCTCGCGATCCGGGATCGGCGCCGGCTCCACGACGACGATCCGGCTCTCGCGCAGGTCGTCGGCGCGCAACGCCGCGATCTCCGGGTCGGTGCGGGCGTGGTAGTCGATGAAATAGCGCAGATAGCTGCGCTTGTCGGCGTCGATCCGGCGGACCGCCTCGCAGACCGCGCGGTTGAACTGCGCATAGGTCGCCGCGTCGACCCGGTGCGAGGCGACTTCGGTGCCGTGGTAGAACGCCGCGGTGAGGATGCGGCAGCCCTTCTTCTCGGCCAGCGTGATATAGGGCTCGGTCAGGGTCGTCGCCTCGATCTCTCCCGACATCATCGAGTCCAGGCGAAAGCGCGAGCCCATCGGGGCGCTGCAAACCCTGATCCGCTCGCGCGGCAGGAAACCCTCGAGCATGTGGAGCGCCAGATAGTGGGTGCCGAAATAGAACGGCACCCCGACCAGGCGGTCGGCGAGCTGCTGGACGGTGAACACGTCCGACTCCGGGCGCACCGCGATCGCCGCGTAGGTGACGATCGAGCGCCGGCCGATCTGCCGCCCGCTGTCGATGCCGGAATCCTGCACCCGGCAGTAGTTTCCCCACTCGCAGGCGTTGTACATGTCCGCCCGGCCCTCTTCGAAGAGCTTGCCGTGGCTCGAATGCGGGTCGAGACCGTCGGGGCTCAGGACCTCGACGCGGGTGCGCCGGTCCACCCCGGCTTCGCGGTCGACCCATTCGATGCTCAGCCCTTCATCCGCGAACAGCCCCTCGTCGTCGGCGACCAGCTCGCAAAGCCCCTGGAAGGGGGCGGTGTTCTCCAGCACCAGTGTCTGCATCGGTTCTCTCCCGGACGCCCCTTCCTATATCGGACGGGCGCCCGCAGCGCCAGCGCGAGGCGGGTTGCAATCGCGCCGCATCGGGTTCAGCTTTCCGCCAGGCGCGCGTGCTCAAGTCGCCAGCGACGGATGGGTGGCCGAGCGGTCGAAGGCACCGGTCTTGAAAACCGGCAGGCGCGCGAGCGTCTCGTGGGTTCGAATCCCACCCCATCCGCCACCGCCGGATCGGCGCAAAAAGAGGCGGAGCCTAGGTCGCGCGAGCGAGATAGGCTCCGCAAGTCACGGGGGGAACACAGGGAGGCATCTGGCAGGACAACCCGATTCCCCCGTCGCACAAGGGACTCGCGGAAGGGAGAAACCGCAAATCCAAGAAAAATATTTCACAAATGCTCGGCGATTGTCACCGGAATGTGACCATGCGCAAGCTGTCGTGGGCCGAAACAAGAGACCTGTGACTTTTAATCCTAAATCAATATATTATAGATCGTCCCTCACATACGATATTATCGAAGCGTTTCATCGGAAGCGAATCACCCCGTCCGATTCGGCATCGAGTCGTGCAAATTTGTGAACGCTCGTAAAGATTGAAAACCTCGATCCCTATGCGCGCAGATCCAGGAAGCGGGGCGCCTTGACGCTCGCCTCGAACTCGCGCGCCAGCACGCCGGACTCCACGATCACGATGTCGGGCGAGAGTTCGAACGTCGCCTTGGTCTGCCGCGCCAGCTCCTCGCGCAGGGTCTCGATGTCGGCGCCGCGCCGGGGCTCGACCGAGACCCGCAGACTCTCCAGCCCGGCGGCATCGCCGATCAGCTCGAGCTTGAAGTCGTTCACCGCGCGGTGCGCGAACATCATGTCCTCGAACTCCTGGTGGTTGACGTTGACGCCGCGCAGCTTGAAGAACCCGGCGGTCCTGTGGGCGTGGCGCATCGTCGGAAAGACCGAGAACGCCCCGTCATCGCCCTCGGCCGGGCTCATGACGACGATATCGCCCGATTCCCAGCGCAGGAACGGCGCCCCGTTATTGCCGAACAGCGAGGTGCAAACCAGATGCCCGGGCTCGCCATCGGCGACCGGCTTGCCGGTATCGGGGTCGAGCACCTCGAATATCGCCAGATCGGTCCAGATCCTGAACCCCCGGCGGGACGGTCCCTCGGCGGCCAGCATGCTGATCTCGGTCATGCCGAAACAGTCGTAGACGGTCGCGCCCCAGTCGCGTTCGAGCTTCTCCCGCTTCGCCGCCGACAGCGCCTCGGCCGAACACAGCATCGTGGAGACCGAGCCCCCGGCGAGGTCGATGCCCTCCGCGTTGGCGAGGTTGGCGAGGTGCAGGCCGTAGCTCGACATGCCCATCCAGACGGTCGGCTCCAGCGACGAGATCAGGGCGAGCTGCTGGACCGACGGCAGCGACGCGCCGGACCCCGCCCAGACCGCTCCCATCCCCATGATCTGCGCCGCGCGCGCCCACATATGCCCCACCGGATGGACGCCGAGCGGCGTCGAGATATGCGTCCTGTGGTTGTGCCCGGCGCGGATCCCGGCGGATGCGAAGGTGCGGGTGAAGCCGACCATGTTGAACAGGATGTCCTCGAAGGTCTTCGGGTAGAACAGCGGCTTTCCGGTGCTCCCTCCCGAACGCCAGTACTCGCAGACCGGCTGGCCGCCGACGGTGCAGAAATCCCCGTAGAACCGCTCGGTCGTCATCGCCCGGAGCTCGTCCTTGGTGAGGATCGGAATCTTGGACCATTCCTCCGGATCGTCGAGCCGGCCGGTGTCGATCCCGGCGAGGCGCGGGCGCCAGAACGCGGACCGCCGGGCGCGTTCGACGGCGATGCGCTTGCGCCGGCGCTGGATGCCCTCGATTTCCTCCGGGCTTTCCGGGATGCAGAGGGGAAGGTCGGCATAGACGCCGGAGCTCCGCCCGGCCAGGGACTCGAGCACGCTCATCCGGCGCCGCTCTCTCCCAGGTAGCCGAGCGCGCCGATCCAGCGCCGCTGCTCCTCGTAGGCGGCGGGCAGCTCGCCCGCGGCCTCGGCGCGCGCCATGGCGGCGAGGCGTTCGGCCTTGGCCGGCGTCGCCTCCGGGATGTCGTCGAGGCTGTCGCCGATCATCCGCGCGAAGTCGTCGCCCACCGGGCAGACGTCCTGGCAGCGCCGGCAGCCGGTGATGACGCCGGCCCCGCGCAATATGCTCTGCCAGAGGTTGAAGCTGGTCTCCGAGCGGATCATGTCGAGCCTGGCGGCGTCGTCCGGGGCGTCGAGGATGTCTCCGAGATGCTCGGCAAGCTGGGAGAAACCGTGCGGCGAGCGGTAGCGGTCGCAGGCCGGCCAGTCGCGGTCCCAATGCCCGACCACATCGCCCGGACAGGCGCTCAGACAGCGCCCGCATTCGGGGCCGAGGCAGAGCGTCGTCTCCAGCCGCTCGTCGGGCTCGCAATCCACCGAGCACAGCACCGCGGTCACGATGACGCGCGGGCCGAACTCCGGCGTTATGAGCTGCTGGTTGAGGCCGAGCGTGCCGAGCCCCGCCTCGACGGCCGCATGGGTCAGCGACAGTATCGTCGCCATGTGCTGGTTCTTGTCCCCGCGATAGAGCCACGGATCGGCGTGGGTCGGCGGGACGATGATCGCCGGGTAGCCGTTGTCCTCCAGCCAGAGGACGAGTTCCAGCGACGTCTCCTCCAGCATCGTGAGCACGAGCTCGTCGTTGTAGTATTTGTGCCGTTCGTCCCAGCGCGCGATCCGCGTGGTGCCGGCGGAATAGCGCTTGGCGAGCACGATCGCCCGGCCGCCGTCATGCGCGGTGAGGTCCTTCGGACGGCGCGGGTGGCGCGGGTCCGGCGGGTAGGCGTCCATCACCGCGCCGTCGGCGATTCCGACCAGGTCCGCGCCGAGCGCCCTTGCCTGCTCCTTGATCCGGGCGGAATCGAGCGGGGTCTGGAATACGCTGACCATCTATTTCTCCGTCGCCGCGGTCTCGCGCTCGCGCTGCATGGCCTTGAAGGCCTGAAGCTGGCGCGCAACGATGCCCTGGTAACCCTCCGGCCCCACCCAGCGGACGTTCCAGTCGTTGCGCCCGGCGATCTCCGCGCCCGACTTTCGGGCCTCCTTGAAGGCGTTGGCCTTGTCGACCTTTTCGGGTGTCTTCTCGGGGATGATCTTCTGGAGATCGGCGAGATAGGCGTGGTAGTCGTTGCCGACCGGACAGACCGCGAGGCAGCGCGGGCAGTCGCCGAAGGAGCCGACCACCCTGAGCAACCCCTGCCAGAAGCCGTAGACCTCGCGGTCGGCGATCAGGCGCCGCCTGGTCTCGTCGTCGCAAGCGACAAAGTGCTCCCAGAACTGGAGTATGGTCCAGAAGCCGAACTCCTGCGCCTCGGTCGCGCAGGCGCGCTTGTCGATGCCGAAATGACGCACCGCGTCGGATGGGCAGGAATAGAGGCAGCGGCTGCAGCTCTCCCCGATGCAGACCTGCTCGGTCATCGGCCGGTCGGGCTCGAGCTCGCATTCCGTGAGCACGCCGGTGAGGTAGAGCCTGGGCCCGAACTCGGGCGTGAGGATGTTCACCTCGAGCCCGAACGTGCCGAGCCCGGCCTCGGTGCCCAGATGGCGGGTCGACAGCCTGCCGTAGCTCGCGCGCTTGTAGCTCCACTCGGTCTCCTGCCCCGCGGTGACGAAGCTCGGATGGCCGGCGCGTTCGAGCGCGTCCACGAGACGGTAGGCGATCCGGTCCATCCGTCTCAGGATCAGCATGTCCATGTATTGGACGGGCACGGTGGTCTTGCACCTGAAGGCGCCGACGGGGATATGCTGGACGATCACGACCACGCTCTTGACCCGCGGCGAGATCCGGTCCGGCGTCTGCGGGTAGAGCGGGTCGGGCGGGAACGCGTTGAGGACCGAGGCGTCGGCGATCCCCACCAGATCCGCGCCCAGATCCCTGGCCAGTTGCTTTACTTCCTCGGCGTCCATCGGCTCCCCGCCCGGCATGGCGGCGTCAAACTGGCACAGGGGGCGTGCGCGGGCAAGGCGGGGCCCGCGTTGCCCGGCCGCCATGCAGGGCGTATGTAGGAACCATGAGTTCGGCGCCCGCAGAACACCCGCCGGGGCTGGCGATACCGGGGTTCGAGACCGGCGGTATCGCAGCGGTCGACCGCGCCGCGGGCGATCTTCGCCGCGGTCTCCCGGTGGTGCTGGCCGAGCCCGGCGAGGCCGGCGGCATCGTCGCCTTCGCCGCCGAGTTCGTCTCGGCGTCCCGGCTCGATGCGCTGCGCCGGCTCGGCGGAGAGCCCGACCTGGCGATCACCCACAACCGGGCGGCGACGCTCAAGATTCGGCTCTACACGCCCGATGTGGTCCGCATTCCGGTGCCGGGCTGGCTGTCGATGGAAGCCCTGGCAAGCCTCGCCGATCCGGCGACCGACCTCGCCCAGCCGCTGCGCGGGCCGTTCGAGGCAAGGCGCGATCCGGTTCCGGCCGGGTTCGTCGCCGCCATCCGGCTCGCCAAGATCGCGCGTCTCCTGCCGGCCGCGGTCGCCGTCGAGGCGGCCGACCTCGCCGCCGCCCTCGGCGCGGAGAAGGCGGACCTGCTCCGTGTCGCCCCGTCGGCGGTCATGTCCTACGACGTCGCCGCCGCGCAGCGCCTGGAACGGGTGACCGGCGCGTCGGTGCCGCTCGACGGCGCCGAGGCCACGCGTATCTTCGCGTTCCGCCCGCGCGACGGCGGAACCGAGCATTTCGCGATCCAGGTCGGCCAGCCCGAGCCGCCCGGCCCGGTCCTCGCCCGGCTCCATTCGGAGTGCTTCACCGGCGACCTGCTGGGCTCGCTCAAATGCGATTGCGGGCAACAGCTGCGCGGCGCGATCGCGCAGATCTCCGCCGCAGGGGAAGGCATCCTGCTCTACCTCGCCCAGGAGGGGCGCGGCATCGGGCTGATCAACAAGCTCCGCGCCTACGCCTTGCAGGATCTCGGCTTCGACACCGTCGAGGCCAACGAACGGCTCGGCTTCGAGGCCGACGAGCGGGTGTTCCTCCCGGCCGCCGAGATGCTGCGACGGCTCGGCTTCACGTCGGTGCGGCTGATGACCAACAACCCGGACAAGGTGGAGGCGCTCGCCCGCTTCGGCATCGAGATCGCCGAGCGGGTGCCGCACAGCTTCCCCTCGAACGACCACAACGCGTTCTACCTCTCGACCAAGGCGGAGAAGAGCGGGCACTTGCTGTAGAGCAGCGCGCCCGCCCGACCCGGCGACGGGCTTGACGCGACCCATAGTGTGTACTAAGTAGGACACATGACGCAATTCGGTCCCGCGATCCGCGAACGGCGCGAGCATCTGAGGCGCGACGACCGGCGCTTCTCGGTGCGCCAGGTCGCCCGGCGCATCGGCATCGAGCCGGCCTATCTGAGCAAGATCGAGCGCGGCGAGGTGGCGCCGCCGTCGGAGGCCACCACGGTCCGCCTGGCCAGGGAGCTGGGCCAGGATCCGGACGTGCTGCTGGCGATGGCCGGCAAGGTGTCCGGCGACCTGCAGGAGATCATCCGCAAGCGACCCAGGCTGTTCGCCGAGCTGATCCGGCAGTTGAGAGAGGCGCCCGACCACGCGGTCCTTCGCGTGGTCCGCGAAGTCCGGGACGGAGACTGGTAGGGAGACGACGCATGATAATCCTCGAACGGGACTGCCTGGAATTCCGCTTCCCGGACGTTCACCGGGATGCGTCCTGCACGATCGAGTTCCAGCGCACGCTGCGCATACCCGACGACGGCCGGGAGTATCCATTGCCGCCCGGGCTCGGCCGGTTTCCGCTGCGTCATCTCGACGATCATGCGGCGCATCTTCCGCGGGCCTGGCGCCGGCGCGGCGGCGTGATCGCGCCGATGCACCAGGCGGAGGCGTTGTGGATCAACTTCGACGCCCGCTACCCGTTCGCCGTCAAGGTGGCGACCGGCAAGGTCTGCGCGATCACCGCCGGCGCCTGGACCGACCATCTGAACCGCGACCCGCAGGACTACGCCGCGCTGCCCGAGCAGCCCTGGCTCGACGGGTACTGCGTGGAGCAGGGCGTGATCCGCCAGTTCGTCGCCATGCCGCTGGGCGCCGGCTATACGGTGGAAGAACAGCTCTACGGCGCGGGCGAGCACGGCGGCTTGCAGATCGTCGCCTATCCGATGAAGCGGGAGCGCTACGAGGCGCTCGGCGCCCGGCACGCGTCCATCGATGACGTATCGAAGACCTTCGGCATGCCGCAAAGCCCCGGCATGGGTCTGGCGCCCGGCGGGCGGATGCAGCAGGACATCTATGCCGATCCGCACGACTTCGACGCCTGGGACCAGCGGCGCGGCAGCCGTTGCTTCGTCACCCTGGTCAACTCGCTGCAATGGCTGGCGATCACCGGCGATCATCCGCCGACCCGGCCGCCCTCGGCCAGAACCTATGCCGAGACCGGCCTGCCGTGGTTCGACCACTACGCCGGCGACGCCGAAGCCCTGGCTGGCGCCGGCCGGTTCAAGGAGGTGGCGAGCGTGGCCCAGCTTGCGAAACAAAAGGGCGAAGCGCCGCTGCCGGAGAACGAGACCGCCGAGATCGCCAATGTCGTGGTGGTCGGGCAGGACGGCGCGCGGCTGGTGCGGGAAAGCTGGGGGACGGCATAGCCGCCCGGCCTATCGCCCCTTGAAGGCGGGCGGGCGCTTCTCCATGAAGGCGGTGCGGCCTTCGACGTAGTCCGCGCTGGCGAAGCAGGCATCGACCAGCGCCTGGCAGCGCGCGAGGTCGCGTTCGCCCTCGGGCTTCAGCACCTCGTTGACGATAAGCTTCATCCCCTTGACGGTAAGCGGCGCGTTGGCGGCGACGGTCCTGGCGTAGTCGGTCACGGTGTCGGCCAGCGCACCCGCCGCCACGACGCGCTGGACGAGGCCCATCGCATAGGCTTCCCCGGCCGGGATCATGCGGGCGGAGAACACGATGTCGCGCGCCGCCCCCGGCCCGACCGTGTCGACCAGGCGCTTCAGCCCGCCGAACCCGTAGCCCAGCCCGAGCCTGGCGGCCGGCAGCGCGAAGCGGGACTCTTCCGAGCAGAAGCGGAGGTCGCAGCAGAGCGCCAGCCCGAGCCCGCCGCCGACGCAGTAGCCGTCGATCTCGGCGATGGTCGGCTTGGGCAGCGTCTCGACCATCGCATTGGCGGCGGAGACCCTGGCGTTGTAGTGCCGGATCGCTTCTTCCGAGGACCGCTCGGACTCGAATTTCGAGATGTCGGCACCGGAAACGAAGGCCTTGCCCCCCGCCCCGCTCAGCACCACGACCCGCACCTCGGGGTTCTCGGCGAACCCGCGCAGGATCGCCTCGGCCGCTTCCCACATCTCGAGCGAGACCGCGTTGCGGCGCTCGGGGTTGTTGAAGATCATCCGGCCGATCCCGGAGTCGATCTCGGACAGCATCTTGTCGGTGGCCATTCCGGTCATCCTTCGCTTGGAACTGGATCGCGCCGCGGGCGCGGCGCCGGGCAATGCGGCATCGTGGCGGTCCCGCGAATCCAGTCGCGGCAGTCTAGCCGCCCTCGCCGCGGCCGCGATAGATCGAGAGATAGATCCCGGCCCCGATCAGGCCGACGCCGAGGGCGTGGAACCAGGCGAAGACCTCGCCCAGGAACACGATCGCCATGATCACGGTGAAGGCCACGATCAGGTGGACGAAGATCCCCGCCAGGGACGGGCCGAGACGTTGGATCGCGTAGTTCCACAGATAGACCGCGAAGACCGAAGAGAACAGCGCGAGCCCGACGACCGCGCCGATCGAGGGCAGCCCCCAGGTCATCGGCCGATCGACGGCCCACTCGATCAGGTAGAGCGGGATCATCATCAGCGCGCCCAGGAACAGGAGCAGGAAGAGCATCAAGCCCTGGTCCAGCGCGCGCGGGGCGAGCCTGAGATAGACGGCGTAGAGCGCCCAGCTCACATAGGCGAACAACACCAGGATGTCGCCGGCGTTGAAGTCGAGGGCGAGGATCGCCCGGGGATCGCCGCGCGCAATCAACGCGAACACGCCGAGCAGGGAGACCAGGACGCCGGCGATCTGGTTGGCCGTCACGCGGTCGCGGAAGATCGCCCAGGCGGCGACGATGATGAGCACCGGCTCGAAGGAGTTCAGCACCCCGACATTGATCGCGATCGTGTATTGCAGCGAGAGGAAAAGGACGGCGTTGCCGCCCACGAACAGCAGGAAGGACAGAGCCAGGATGATCCAGAAATGCCGCCGGACGAGGTGGATCTGCTGCACCAGCGGGCGCCAGGCGAAGGGCAGCACGACGGCCGCGCCGAGCAGGGTGCGCCAGAACGAGAGCCCCATCGGCGGGACCTCTTCGCGCAGGCCGCGGACCACCACGGTGCTGGCGGCCCAGCACAGCATGGCGACGGTGACCGCGAGATAGGGCGAGGTCAGGACGCGCATCGCGAGCCCGTCGGAGCTGGGTCGAAGCGGGCTCCTGCCCATCGGATGACCTTGTGTGACGAAGTTCCGCGCGCGCGGCGCGCGGGCAGGTTACGGCGCGCCCCGCCCGGCGGCAAGCGGGGGCTTGCCCGGCCCTCGGCGCGCGCCGAAACTGGCGCGGAGACATCTGGCCGGGAGGCGGGGCATGGCGATCAGACGGGTTCAATCGACGGAGGTGGCGGAGCCGCCGCCGGAAACATGGTCGAATTGCCTGGTGGCGGGCGACCGGGTCTTCATCGCCGGCATGACCGCGCGCGGCGCCGATTTCAAGCCGCTCGCCGAGATGGACGAGTACGAACAGGCGAGGACCTGCCTGATCAAGATCCAGCGCCTGATTGAGGCGGCCGGCGGCACCATGGCGGACATCGTCAGGGTCAACATCTTCGTCACCGACATCCGCAACCGCGAAGAGGTGTGGCGCGCCCGCCGCGAGTTCTTCTCGGGCGACTTCCCGGTCTCGACCCTGGTGGAGGTGAGCGCGCTCGCCGCGCCCGAGATGACCGTCGAGATCGAGGCCGAGGGCGTGCTCGGCGGTTAGGCGGTCGGCCGATCGCGCGAGCGCCCGGCCTTCAGCGCCGCGAGCTCGTTCTCGGCGGCCCTGGTGTCGTCGAGCCCGGCGCCGCGGTCGACCGGCACGGTTTCCCTGTCGTCGGCCGTCGGCAGCTTGTCGACCGGGTAGGTCGCGACCCGCTCGTTGCCGCCGGAGACATCGCGCTCCAGCGACAGGTCGCGCTCGTTGGCGGCGCGCGCAGCGACGATCCGGCCGCCCTCCTTCACCAGGTCGAGCCACCAGCGCTTGACCGGGTTGCGCTTGCCGTAGCCCAGCGCGTCGTCGAGCCAGATCAGGAAGCGGCGCGAGAACGGCAGCCTGATCGCCGCCCACATCGCCAGGCGGTGGGCGAGCAGCCCCTCCTTGTTCCACGGGCACATCTTCATGCAGCGCCCGCAGGCCGATCCCTTGAGATTGGTCACGCGGTACCTGGTGCATTTCTCGACATCGGGCTTCCAGATCTCGTAGCCGTTGTAGAGCACCTTGTCGCCGTAGGGGATCGCCTGGGCCGGGCATTCGCGGGCGCATTTGCGGCACTTGTCGCAAAAATCCTGGAGCCCGAAATCGATCGGCTTGTCGGGCACCAGCGGCAGGTCGGTGGTGACCACCGCGGTCTTGTGACGCGGCCCGATGAACGGGTTGAGGACGAGCTCGCCGATCCGGCTCATCTCGCCGAGCCCGGCGAGCAGCATCAGCGGGATCTGCATCACGTCGCCATGGGCGTTGGAATGGGCTTGCGCCGGATAGCCGAGGCGGCGGATGTAGTCGGCGACGATGGTCGCCGTGGTCGAGCCGTTGAGATAGGCGCGGTAGCTCTGGGCGCCCGAGATCCAGTCGTCCCCGGACGAGGCCTCGAAGGTGTCCCAGCCCTGGTCGATGACGATGACGACGGCGTACTTGTGCCGTGTCGCGATCGGCGTGCCGTCGCTCTCATGCGAGAACCAGGCGTATTCGGGAACCTCGCAGACCCCGACCATGTCGGCGTCGAGGAAATGGCAGAGAGACTTGATGTGCCGGGTGAGCTCTTCCGGGTCGTCGGGCAGCGGCGCCTTTTCATCCGCCGCATCGCCCTTGTGGGCGGGCACGTGCTTCCAGTGCAGATGGCCGATCGCGGCGTTCAGCGGGTTCTTGGTGATAAAGCGGCGGATTTCGCTCGCCGGCCTCGGCCCGAGATCGCCGTAGAAGGCGCGGACGAAAAAGCCGGCGCGCTTGGGCACCTGCCTGACGGCATCGGTGATCAGCGTCGTCGGCCGCTCGACCCGCCTGATCTTCTCCATCGGGTAGCGGCCGAGATGCATCGGCCGTCTCTTGCGCGAAAGGATCCGCATCGCCGCCGCCCCCGTCCCGTAGACCCGAGTCGCGCGCCTCGCTTACCCGGCCGGCGCGTGCCGGCCGGGCGCGATCCCGGCGCTTCCGGCTACTGGATGCCGTAGAGCGCCTTGGTGTTGTGGTAGAGGATCTTTTCCTTGACCTCCATCGAGTACTCGTTGTCGGCGAGGAAGTCGGGCACGTCGGCGGTCAGATCTTCTTCCGTCGGCTCGTGCGGGAAGTCGGAGGCGTAGATGATGCGGTCCGACCCCATCGCGTCGATGACGTATTTGAGGCTCTTCTCCCCCATCTCGCAGGACAGCCAGATGCTCTCGGTATCGCGGATGACCTCTGACGGCTTCTTGGACAGCTTCGACCGGACGGGAACGCCGAACAGCGAATCGAACTCGTAGTCGAGCCGGTCCATCATGAAGGTGATCCAGGCGCAGCCGCCTTCGAGGAACGCGAATTTGAGATTGGGGAAGGTCTCGAACACCCCGTTGAACATCATGTCGGTCATCTGGATCATCAGCGGGACCGGGTGTTCGAGGGTGTGGACCTTGAGGAAGGGCTTCAGGTTGTCGAGCCCGAAACCGCGGCTCACCGCGCCATGGAAGGCGATGCTGATGCCCTGGCGCTCGGCCTCCTCGTAGATCGGCCAGTAGATCTCGTCGCCGAAATAGCGGCCGTTGACGGTGACCGTCGGCAGCAGCATGGCGCCGAAATTGACCCGCTCGGTGGCGCAGCGGGCGACTTCCTTCTTCGCCGCCTCGACGTCGTTGTAGGGGATCAACCCGACGCCCCAGAGCCGGCTGTCCTTCGTGGTGTAGTGCTCCTCCAGCCAGTTGTTGTAGGCGATGCAGGTGGCGGTCTGGAACTCCTCGCTCTGCATCAGCCCGTAGGCAAGCCCCGAGGTCGGGTAGAGGACGCTGCCTTCGAGCCCGATCTTGTCCAGGATCTCGGCCCAGATACCGGCGTCCGTCGTCCAGTATCTGCGGCCCTCGTCGCCCTCCTCCACGATCGAGCTCCGCGACCAGCCGTCGAGGCTCGGGAAGATGGTCATGCCTTCGAGGCGACGGTTGCCCGTCCACCTGCCCTCGTAATGCTCCGCGAGCTCGCGGTCGGGCTCGAGGACATGGCCGTCGCCGTCGAAGACCGGGATCTCGTGTTTCATGGCGTCACCCTCCGTTCCTGTTCGAACCGGCCAAGATTGAAGCGGTTCGCCCGGCGGCTCAAGCCCCGCAACGCCGCCCGGGGCTGGACGGCGGCACCCGCATGCCCTATCAGTTGGGCCGCCGCGCTCCAGGGAGCCCCGAATGAAGTCAACCGCCCGGCCGATCCGCAGGTTCGCCGCCGGCGTCGGCTGCTGCGTCGCCGCGCTCGGCCTCGCCGCCGGGACGCCGGGCGCGATGGAGACGGTGGCCAAGCAGGCCTATATCCTCGACCTGCAGACCGGCGCGGTGCTGCTGGCGAAGGACGCCGACACGCCTTCGCCGCCGGCCTCGATGAGCAAGCTGATGACCGTCTACATGGCCTTCGAGGAGCTCAAGGCCGGCCGGCTCTCGCTCGACGACAAGTTCGTCGTCAGCCGCAAGGCCTGGCGGATGGGCGGCTCCAGGATGTTCGTCGAGGTCGACAAGGAGGTGCGGGTCGAGGACCTGCTGCGCGGGATCATCGTGCAATCGGGCAACGACGCCAGCATCGTCCTCGCCGAGGGGCTGTCGGGCTCGGAAGCCGCGTTCTCCGATGCGATGAACCGCAAGGCGCGGGAGCTCGGGCTGACCGACAGCCATCTGGCGAACTCGACCGGGTGGCCGGCGGACAACCATGTGATGAGCCCGCGGGACCTCGCCGTGCTGGCCCGCCGCATCATCGAGGACTTCCCGGAGTACTACCCCTATTTCGCCGAGAAATCGTTCCGCTACAACAAGATCAAGCAGGGCAACCGCAACCCGCTGCTGTATCGGGATACCGGGGCCGACGGGCTGAAGACCGGCCATACCCGGGCCTCCGGCTACAGCCTGGTGGCATCCGCCATACGCGAAGGCCGGCGCGTGGTCTTGGTGCTCACCGGCATGGAGAGCGCCCGGATCCGGTCCTTCGAGGCGCGCCGCCTGCTCAACTGGGCGTTTCAGTGGTTCCGGAACTACACGCTGTTCGAGCGCGGCGCGGAGGTCGAACGGGCCGATGTCTGGCTCGGCCAGGAGGACACCGTCCCCCTGGTCGCCGCGCGCGACGTCAAGGTGTCCCTGCCGCGCGCCTCCCGCCGCGGCCTCGAGGTCAAAGTCGTCTTCGACGGCCCGGTCCCGGCGCCCATCGAAAAGGGCGCGGAGATCGCCAGGCTGCTGGTCACCGCGCCCAATTTCGACACGCTTGAAGTGCCCCTGCTCGCCGGCGCCGATGTGGGCAGGATCGGCGTGTTCGGCCGCCTCGGCGCGGCGATCGGCTACCTGATCTGGGGTGCCGGCGGGTAGTCGGGAGATACCCCTCCACGGAGCGAAGACACGACCTGAAGTAGCAGGCTTTACACGCCGCTTGCCGCCCGGCGTTCAATTGTTCGCGACTCCGCCCTGACGGCGCGGGCCCTTCTTGCGGCGGACCGTCGGCGTCCCATATGGTCGCCGGCATGGCGGATCGGTGCCGCCTGCCGACTGCCGGACACTTGGGTCCGTGCCGGCATCCTGCCACCAAGGAGAAAACGTCCGATGAAGAAAAGCCCCGTGATCATGGCGGCCGCGCTGCTCGCCGCCGCCAATTTCGCCGCTTCCGACGTCGCCGAGGCGGCGGACAAGAAGGAGAAGTGCTACGGCGTCGCGCTCGCCGGCAAGAACGACTGCAAGGCCGGTCCGGGCACGACCTGCGCGGGCAGCTCGACCGTGGACTACCAGGGCAACGCCTGGACTCTGGTCCCCGCCGGCACCTGCGAGAAGATGACCTTCAAGACCAAGGACGGTCGCGAGGTGATGGGCAGCCTCAAGGAGGTCGACCGCGATATTCCGAAGTCCTGATCCTGCAATGCCCGGCGCGCCGCGGGAGCCCCGGTTCCCGCGGCGGCCGGGCGGTTTCCCGCCGATGATGCCCGCCTCCTCTCCCTTCGCCGCCGTACCGTCCCGAGCCGGCGCGAGCTTCAAGGGCGAGCATGCCGAGGCGGTCTTCGGGCAAGGTCCCGATATCGGCTGGTTCGAAGTCCATCCGGAGAATTACATGGTCGCCGGCGGGCCCCGGCTCGCCATGCTCGAAGCCCTGCGCGAGGCCTGGCCGCTGTCGCTGCACGGCGTCGGCCTGTCGCTCGGCGGCGCCGAGCGGCTCGACCGCGATCATCTCGCCGCGCTCGGCGCGCTCGCCGACCGGTTCGAGCCGGGCCTGGTCTCCGAGCACATCGCCTGGTCGGCGCATGGCGGCGTGTGGTTCGCCGACCTGCTGCCGCCCAGCCTCAGCGCGGCGGGGCTCGACCGGCTGTGCGACAATATCGACGAGATGCAGGAGGCGCTCCGCCGGGCGGTTCTGATCGAGAACCCGGCGAGCTACCTGGTGCTGCCGGACCGGGAGATGGACGAGCTTTCGTTCGTCGTCGAAGCCGCGCACCGCACCGGGTGCGGGTTGCTCGTCGACCTCAACAACATCCATGTCAGCGCGGTCAATACCGGCCTCGACGCCCAATCCTACGTCGATGCGATCCCGCACGCGCTGGTCGGCGAAATCCATCTCGCCGGGTTCAGCCTCGACGATGCCGGCGATGAGCGCCTGCTGATCGACAGCCACGGCGCGCCGGTCGACGGCGCGGTCTGGCGGCTCTACGACCGGTTGGTCGGGCGCATCGGCGCCAGGCCCACTCTGGTCGAATGGGACAGGGACATCCCGGCCTGGGAGGTGCTGTTCGCCGAGGCGAAGAAGGCCGACCTGGCGCTTGCGCGCCTCGCCGAACCCGTGCCCGCATGACGCTCGCTTCGACGCAGGCGCAATTCGCCGCCGCCCTCGGGGACCCGGCGCCGGGTGCGGCGCCGGCCGGGCTCTCCGAACCCGCCCGGCGGCGCTTCCGGGTCTATCGCAACAACGTGCGCGTCGCCCTGATCGAGGCGCTGGCGGCGGCCTATCCCGCGCTGCGGCGGATCGTCGGCGAACGGTTCTTCGAGGCGATGGCCCGCGCCTACGCGACCGGCCGCCCGTCGGCGGCCCGCACCCTCAACTTCTACGGCGCGGACTTCGCCGGGTTCGTGGCCGGTTTCCCGCCGGCGCGCGATCTGCCCTACCTCGCCGATGTCGCGCGGCTGGAGCGTGCGGTGCTGGAGTCGCTCCACGCCGCCGATGCGCCGGCGCTCGACCCTGCGGCGCTGGCCGCGCTCGGCGCGGGCGTCGCGACGGCGCGGCTCGCGCCCCACCCGGCGGCCCGGCTGGTGCGCTCGCCCTGGCCGATCGCCCGGATCTGGCAGGCCAATGCCGGCGACTTCGCGCCCGGGGACGAGCTCGTCATCGCCGCCCAAGCCGGCGCCGCGCTGGTCGTCAGGCCGGCGCTCTCGGTCCGCGTCGAGGCGCTCGACCCGGCCGGCTGCGCCTTCGCCGGGGCCCTGCTGGCGGGCGGCGACCCGATGACGGCGGCGGCGGACGCGGCCGCGCTCGACGGCGATTTCGACGTCGTCCCGGCGTTCAGGAACCTGCTCGCTTCCGGCGCCTTCGCCGGGCTCGCGGGCGCAACGGGCGAAGGAGCAGAGGCATGAGCAACGGCACACCGACGGCGGCCGGCGCGGCCGGGCTGGTCAGGCAGGCGATCGATATCGGCCACCGGATCGCCGAGCCCGTCGAGCGCCGGCTCGGGCCGGTCGCGCTGCTGGTCCTCCGGCTGCCGATCGCCATCGTGTTCTGGCGGTCCGGCCGCACCAAGGTCGAGGGGTGGAACATCTTCTCGGTCAAGGACAGCCAGTACTTCCTGTTCCGCGAGGAGTTCGGCATGCCGATGCCGGAGCTGACGGCGCATGTCACCGCCATCGCCGAGCACGTCCTGCCGATCCTGCTGGTGCTCGGCCTGCTGACCCGGCTCAGCGCGCTCGGCATGTTCGTCATGACCATGGTGATCCAGCTCTTCGTCTACCCCGACGCCTGGTTCAGCGCCCACATGTTCTGGGCGGTCATCCTGTTCGCCGTCATGGCGCTCGGCCCGGGGCGGTACTCGATCGACGGGCTGCTGTTCCGCCGCTAGTCGCGGCCGGCGTCCATGATCGCCTGGGCGAGGCGTTCCGGCGCGGTGAAGCAGACCTCGTGCCCGCCCGGGATCTGGACCAGGCGGAACAGGCCGAGCTTCTCGGACAATCTGGGGTGCCAGGTCATCGAGTGCGGCAGCGAGGTGTCCTCGGTGCAGTTGATGTAGGACTTGGCGAGCTCCATCTCCGCCGGGTTTTTCGACAGCGAGATTTTCTCGGTGAAGGTGCCGTAGGGGTGCGGGTTGAGCTTGTCGTAGGCGGACTGGGACAAGTCTGCGTCGGCGTCGTTCATGAACGCCTCGCGCCAGATCGGGTAAGGCAAGACGACCGAGCCGTCGCCGATCTCGGCGGCGATCTGCTCGAACAGGGCGACATAGTGCGGCGGCACCATGTCGTTGAGCGATTCGCCGTCATTCGGCACGAAGGCGTTCCAGTAGACCAGCCGGCGGATGCGCTCTCCCGCCCGGTCGGCGACGCCGGTGATCACCATGCCGCCATAGGAGTGCCCCATCAGGACCACGTCGGAGAGGTCGTTGTCGGCGAGATAGTCGACGATCGACCCGACGGCATCGGAAAGCCCGACCGTCTTCGCGTCGCCCGGCCGGTTGCCGGCGAGCGTCGGGCAATGCACCTCGTGACCCGCCGCGCGGATCGGCTCGGCGGCGGCCTCCAGCAGGTCGCCCGAATGCCAGGCGCCGTGGACGAGGACATAGGTGGACATGGGTTCTCCTCCCGGGACGGTTCGGTTGCGCTGCGGTCACGCTATGGGGGGCGACGGGGATTGGCAAGCGGGAAAAAGGTGTATGCGCACTAGAAAATTGCACCCTAACCCCTTGAAAAACTTGGTGCGCGCACCAGGACTCGAACCTGGGACCCACTGATTAAAAGGCATTCCCGAGCGCCGTTCGCGACCGTTAGGCGCCGGCATGTCATCGTTAATAGATAAGCTATTTCAATCTCTTAGCAAGTCTCCAAATAGGCCATTGCGTTAATCGCCGTTAGTCCGTATCGTGGCGACATGGCGACACACTGGAGACTCGAAATGGCGACCGATGGGAAATCAGTGGCACTCACGGAGCGGCGCATCCGGGACGCCAAGGCCACCGGCAAGACCTACATCATCCGCGACACCCGCGTTGTGGGGCTGGGCGTCCGCGTGTCCAGCGCCGGCACCCGCGCCTATGTGATCGACTACAGGACCGGCGGGCGCCGCCGCCTCGCCACGCTGGGGCGCTGCTCCGAGATGACGCTGGCGGACGCGCGGAAGCTGGCCGGGCGCGAGCTGGCCGCCGTTCGGAACGAGGGCGCCGACCCCCTGCGGCGGCGCGCGGACGCCAAGGCGGCGCCGACTGTCGCCGACCTGATCGACCGCTTCCTAGACGACTACGCGCCCCGGCGGATCGACCAAGGGCGCCTCGCCCCGAAGACGTTGAACGAGTACCGCCGGCAAGCGAACGGCACCCTCCGGCCGGCGCTGGGGCGGTTGAAGGTGGCCGACGTGAAACGCGCCGATGTCGAGCGGGCCGTTGCCAAGTGCGCCCCTGTCGAGCGCAACCGGCAACTGTCGCTCGCGCGGCGGCTGTTCAATCTCGCCGAGGATTGGGAAATGCGCGAGCCCGGCACGAACCCGGCGAGGCGAATCGACCGGGCGCGCGAGGAACCCCGCGACCGCGTGTTGTCGCCGGCAGAGATTGGCGCGCTCGGTGCCGCGCTGGCCGGGCTCGACAATCCCATCGTCGCCGGGGCGATCCGATTCATGACGTTGACGGGCTGGCGCGGCGACGAAGTGCGGCGCCTCCGGTGGGAGAACGTCGACACCGAGACGGGCGAGGCGCTGCTGCCGTCGACGAAGACCGGCCGCGACCGCCGCACCATCGGCGCCGCCGCGCTCGGCATCCTCGCCGACATGCCGCGCATTCACGGCAACCCGTTCGTGTTCGCGGGCGCCAAGGCGGCGGCGGTCTCCTACAAGACCATGCACCAGGCTTTCGGGCTCGCGTGCGAGCGGGCCGGCATCGAGGGCGCCCAGCCGCACGATCTTCGCCGCACCCTCGCCACGTCCGCCGCCGCGTCCGGCATGACGCTGGTGGGGCTTCGCGACCTGCTCGCGCACAAGACCACGACGATGGCCGCGAGATATGCGAGGCGGTCCGATAGCGTCCTGCGGGCCGCGCAAGACGACATGGCCGACCGGATGGCCGGCATGCTGGACGGGGCGGACGCCGAAATCGTGGCGATTCGCAAATAGGCGTTGCGCAACCACAATTCTGCGTATTGTTTAGGTGTCGCCCGTTAATTCGAGCGGGCGGCATGGTCACTCACCAACCGGGGGAACAGCCATGTCACGGAAGGAACCGACAACGACATAGGGGCTCCCCCCCATGACCAGATTCGATCCCGAAGTCTTCTATCGTTCGACCGATCCCGCGCTGGCCGTGATCGCGACCAGCGGCACGTTGCGTGTCTGGAGATGCCAGAAACGCGGGCCGCGCTATCACCGGCTGGGTGGGCGAGTCGTCTATTCGGGCAAGGACCTGAACGACTACATCGACTCGTGCGCCGTCGATCCTGCTGACGCCGCCGCCTGAACGAGAAAACCCCCGGGCCACGACTCCCGGGGGCTTTCCAGTGTTTGACCACGACGGCACATCATGGACGGCGGGAACGTAGCCGACCGCGCGAGCCGGCGCAAGCCACCGCCGCTGATCGTGGCCGTTGCGCAGGCGCCGCGATACCGCGGCATCAAGCGGCTGGTGCTGTTGCAGCTTGCCCTTTGGGGCAACCGGGACGGCACCCGGATTTTTCCCTCCCTTGGCCACGTCGCCGAGCTCGCCGGCATCGACGTGCGCAGCGTGCGCCGCCACGTCCGGGCGTTCGAGACGGACGGCGTGTTGACCGCCGTGGCGCGCTCGCGGGGCGGGCGGGCGGCGAACGGGCGGGCCAGGACCACCGAATACAGGCTCAATCTGGCGGCGCTCAACCCGGACTCGGGAGTCCGGGTTAACCCGGACTCTGGTGTCCCTCAACCCGGACTCTGGTGTCCCTCAACCCGGACTCACGAGTCCGACAACCCTGTAAGACCCTCCAAGACCCTTGCGCCGCCCGCCTCGCCTGCCGAGGGGCAGGCGGGCGGCGCTTCCGAAACGCGGGAAGAAATCGAGGCCGAGATAGAGGCGCTGCAAAACGACCTGCGGAGCTACATGGACCCGGACGCGGCGCGTGCCGTCCGCAGGCGGCTGGCCGAGTACAAGCGAAAGCTCACGACGGCATAGGAGGCCGAAATGCACTACCCGACCACGCTCCCCGATACCCCGGAACGCTGCGACGCGGCGATAGGCCGATGGGAACGGTTCGCGGACAAGCTCAAGCCGACCGACGAGCGCGAGATTGCAATCGTCGGCGGCTACATCGCGACGCTGCTTCAGCACAAGCGCGACCTGAAGGCGGTCGCCGAGGCGGAGAACGTTGAACCCCTGCGGAGGACGGCGGCATGACAGACCAGAAGCTCGAAATCGACCTTCCCGGAACGATGCATCCGGGCGATGAGGTGTACGGCGTAATCATCGGCATGGACGGCGGGGCGCGCGTGTGCTGGACCAATGCGTTCCTCGCCCTGCCACGGGAAGAACGTCAGCAAGTGGGCGTCCTGCTGCAAGAGGCGGTCAAGATCGTGCCGCCGAGGGAGCGTATCTGATGCCCTGCGAACGCTGTATCTGGTGGCGCACCGAGGACGATGCGCCGACCACCGATGAAGGCGTGCCGCACTACGGCACATGCCACGCCGCACCCCCTCGCCCCGAGATACGCCTGACCGACGACCCGAACGAGCTTCAAGGCAAGTTCGTCCAAACGGTCTGGCCGTGGACCAAGCCGCACGATCATTGCGGCGGGTTCGTTGATAGCGCCTGGGTGGACCCCTCAACCGGCACGATCAAGAGGCCGAACGTGCTGCCGCCTATGGACGATGACGGCACCGAGACGCTGCAATGAGCGACGGCGATGCCACCCCCCTGTCAAACTGGCTGTGTGCCGAGGCCGACCGGCTGAGGGACCGCGCGCGGGAACGGCGAAAGGACATCATCGCGGACGGGCGGGCGCTGCTGGCCGCGAAGGACGAATGCAGGCACGGCGAGTGGCTTCCGTTCCTCTCGCGCGCCGGCATCGGCGAGCGCATGGCGCAAGAGCTCATGAAGATCGTCCGGGCTATCGACGCGGGCGAAATCGAATCCGCAACGGTTGCGGATTTGGGCATCCGCGCTGCGCTCCAACAGCTACGCGGGCCGAAGGTGGTCCGCATTGCATCGCCGGCAGAATTGCACACGTTGCAGGACACGGCGAACGCCACCGGCGATCCGATAGTCGCGGAGCTATGGGGCAAACGGGTTTCGCTCAAACCCATCTCGCCGGAGGCGTCCCGCAATCGGGGCAAGATGTTCATCGGCTGCGCATGGCGGCTTGGGAGAGCGATAGAACGAAACCGCCCCGACCTGGCCGAGCTCGGCAAGCGGCTGCGGTCATCGTTCGAGGTGATCCACAAGGCGAAAATCAGGACGCTTGAAGAGGGCGCGGAAAAGGCCGCCGCCTTCTATCTCCGCTATCCAGCCGGGCCGCCCGACGTAGACGCCGAGCATGAGGCCGGGGCGGTTTTGGAGGCGCATGACGTGCCGGAATGGACCACCGCCTTGCTTCTAAGCTGCTGGACGCCGGGCCACCTTCCCGAGGCGTTCTGGAGCGACTTCAACGAGAGGGGCTGAGGGCGCCGGCAGGATTGACACGCCGCGCGGGGCTCGGATGGTGGAGGCGCGAGCTATTTGGAACCAATCGAAAGGAGATCGATCCATGGATTATCGCCGAGAATTGCAGAAAATAATCCAATCTGAAGACGAATTGCGAGAGGACTACGTGATTGCCGTCGCTGCGCTGGCCTTGTTGGAAAAGATGGACGATTTGCACTCAGGTCTTTCGGACATCGACCTGACCATGACGATGAAGTAATTCCCCTGCACCGCTCGGGCGAGCATCGAGCATTTCCGAACGACGAGGGCCGGCAGCGGGGGTGACCTACTGCCGGCCCTCTCCCGAACGAGGAAACCACCGGTTGACGAGACCGGCGTGCGAACCCTGCCACGGACACACGCCCCTCGCAACAGGATATTGCGCAAAAGGTACTGTGACGGGCGGAATCGGGCGCGGTTGGGGGGCATCATCGCAATCTTTTCCGATTTCCGGGGCGCCTGGCGCAACAAACGGTTTGACCGCTAGGCCATTCCGCGCCACCTTGTTCTCACGATGTTCGAGCGAATCCGGCATGCCTTCCGGGGCGAATCGAGGTCATCCGAGCTTGACGTGGGGGCGCTCTATCAAGCCGCGTTCCAGTTCGAGGGCGGGAGCTATAGCTGGGCGCGCTCCCCGGCCCTTCTGGTCAGCTCCCTGTCCCTCCCGGACGCCGCCGGCGACAGTACGGGCGTACTGCTGACCGAAAGCCGGCGCCTGGGGCGCACGTCGCCGCTGTTGATCGCCTATAGGGGCGTCATGGAGACCGGCATCCTGACGGGCGAGCCGGAGGCGCCGGAGTTCCCCGACACCGTGCCGGAGAACGTCGCCGCCGCCGTGGCCGACCTGTGGCTCGACACCCACGACTGCGACCGCGAGCGCGACCTACTCGATAGGGTCATCGTCGACGGCGAGTTCCTGATTCTCGAGACCGGGGAAGTCGTGCCGCCGGACGGGTTCGAGCCGATCATGGCCGGGGCGAAATGGAATCCCACCGTGACAGGCTACCGAGTCGGCAAGTCGAGCCGCGCCCGCATGGTCGGCGTCCGGCATGTCGGCGACCGCCCGATGGGCGCCGCCCGGGCTCTGCCGTGGCTGGCGCCCGCGCTCCCGCCCGCCGCCGGGCTGTTGAACGCGCGGACGGGCGCCGGGCATGCGCTCGGCATCATGGCGAAGATCGCCGCCGTGATCGCCAACGCCTCCCCGGATCGCCAGACCGCAGCCGCCGGGCATCGGTCGGGCGTAGTCGGCGCCGACCGGAACGAGCTGCCGCGCCAACCGATAACGACCGTGGGCGTGGGCGCCGTGCCGTTCCTGAAGATGGGCGAGGCGGTCGACCGCGTTGAGGCCGGGCCGGATGAGACCGCCCGTAAGTACGAGGGGCAGCTCGAACGAGATGTCGCGTCGGCGCTCCACCTTCCCCTGTCCGAGCTTCTGAGCGACTACAGCACCGGCTCATTCAGCAACCTGCGCATGGCATGGGCGGACGGCGTGGCGGAGAAGCGGCGCCGCCGCGCATGGTGGCACCGCCACTATCGGCGCCCGGCCTATCTGGACGTGCTGTCCACCGCCTTCGCGGCGGGGCGCCTCCCCCGCATGAGCATGGCCGTCATGGCCGCGCTCAAGCGCCCGTCATGGCCGGGGCCGACCCCCATCGCACCCGAACCCCTCAAGCAAGCGCTCACCCTGTCGGAGCTTGTCGAGGCGGGAATCATCGACCCCGCCGCAGCGGCGGCACAATTGGAGCAATGAGACGATGAAGAAATCGGTACAGCTTGCCGTCCGGGCATCCGAAATCCGGTCGGAGATCAACGGGCTCGATCCGGGCGAGGCGACCCTGGAGAAGCGCCGCGAGCTTCTGGAACAGCTCAACACCGTCGAGTCGGAGTACCGCGCCGCGCTCACCACCGAGGCCGAGACGGACGCGGCGGCGCCGGACGCGAACGGGCTGACCGCCGAGGAACGCGAGTTCCGCGCGCTCGAAAGCCGGGCCGAGCTTCGCACCGCGTTCCGCGCGGTCATGTCGGACGCCCCGCTGGCGGGCGCCGAGAAGGAGTTGCAGGAGCATCGCGGGCTCTCCGGTCACGCGCTCCCCTGGGACCTGATCGCGCCGCGCGCCCGCACCGAGGAACGGGTGGACGCCGTGTCGGCGGCGCCGTCCGACTCCCATCTGCAGCAGCACCCCATCCTCGCCCGCGTGTTCGCCCGGTCGGCGACCGCGACGCTGGGGGTGGCGATGCCGATGGTGCCGGTCGGGGAACAGAACTACCCCGTCATCACGACCACCGATAAGGCGGTCATCCTCGCCAAGGACGCGGCCGAGGGCGACACGGCGGACGCCGGTATCACGGCGCACACCATCGCCCCGACCCGGTTGCAGCGCTCCTACCTGTTCCGCCGCGAGGACCAAGCGGTTCTGAGCGGGCTCGAGGAGGCGCTGAGGGCCGACCTGTCGGGCGCCGTGTCCGACCTGCTGGACGCTCAGGTTCTCGCGGGCGACGGCAGCGCGCCCAATTTCGGCGGCTTCCTCGCCACCGCCGCGAACGGCGGGCTCACGGATCGCAGCGACACGCCCGCCCGCGTGACGTTCGCGCTGGCGGCCGGCGAGGCCGCGCGGGGCATCGACGGGCTCTATGCCGGCGGGCTCGGCGAGTGCGCCATCGTGATCGGCGACGACACCGCGCGCGATCTGGCGAGCAAGTTCACCACCAACGGCGAGGAGTCGGCGCTCGCGTACATGAGCCGCACGACCGCCCGCGCGATGGCGAGTGCGAACGTCCCCGCCGTCGCGTCCAATTTCCAAGAGGGCATTCTTGCCCGCATGGGCGCCGCCGGCATGAATTCGGTCTGCCCGGTCTGGGATGGCATGTTCGCGATCCGCGACGAAATCAGCGGGCGCAAGTCGGGGCAAATCAGCATCACCATCGGCATGCTCTGCGGCTTCGACATCCTGCGTGCGGGCGGCTACGACCGGCTGAAATTCCGAGTCGCCTGATGGCTGTCGAGTACCGATTCGCCGCGCTGGAGTTCCGCAGCGACGGCGCCGTGATCGAGGGCGTCGCCATGCGTTACGGCGACGTGGCGCGCATCTATGGCGCCTTCGACGAATCGGTTGAGGCCGGCGCGTTCCGGTTCGATGACGTGATCCTGAACCGGATGCACCAGCGCGCCGACCCCATCGCCCGGACGGGCGGCGGCGGGCTCGAATTGTCGGACTCGTCCGTGCGCCTCGCCGTGCGGGCGGACGTGCCGGAGTATCGGGCGGACGTTCGCGACATGGTGAAGCGCGGCATCCTCCGGGGGTTCTCTGTCGAGATGGACGTGACCGCCGAGGAATGGCCGTCGCCGTCGCGCCGGATCATCCGCGCCGCAACGCTGTCGGGCATCGGACTCGTCGACCGCCCGGCCTATGGAGACGCGACCGCCGAGATTGCCAAGAGGGCGAAGGAATGCCGGACGGCAACGCGGTTCCTGCCCCTAGCGGTCTGAGGCGCTGGGCCGAGCGCAACGTCGTCGTCGGCGACGGGCCGCTTGCCGGCTCGCCCTACCGGGCAGGCGGCGGCGGACAGGGGCGCCCGCCAGTGCCGGCATGGGGCGAGGTGATCGACGCGTGCGACGACCCAGATCTAGAGCAAGTCACGATCCGGGGCAGCGTACAGAGCGGCAAGACCGCCGGGCTGATCGTGGCCGCGCTGGGCCATATGGCCGCCGGGCGCTCCGTGCTGATCTTCGAGCCCGACGACAGGCTCAAGCGCACCCTCGCCGCGCGCATTGTCGCGTGGGGGCGCCTCTGTAGGGACGAGGCTATCCGGGAGGCGTACGAACCCGCCCGGCCCCCTCACGCGCGCTCAGTGGCCGGCGGAGGGCGCCTGGAGGTGGTTTCCGCGCGAGAGGGCGGCGCCGGTCTCATGCGCACCGCCGAGATAGTCATCGTCGACGAGCTGCGGGTGTTCCACCGCGACATGCTCGGCGAGCTGGTCGACCGCATGGCCGCCTATGGCGGCGCCGGCAGGCTTATCACCGCATCGTCGGCGGGGTACGAAGACGAGTGCCGAACGACCGTCGAGCTGGACAAGTCCGACGCCCGGCGATGGTTCCTGCGATGCCCCTCCTGCGGGCAGCAGAACATCGCTCAGTGGTCCAACGTGATCTACAAGGGCCGGGCGTCCCCGATCTACTGCATGCCCTGCTGCGGCGCCGCGCTCTCGTCAATCGAGTTCCGCCACGCAGTAGTGGCCGGCGAGTGGCGCCCGACGAAGGAGGAGTCCGTGCCTGGCACCCGGGGCTATCATCTGGACGCCTTCCTGAGCCCGTTCGAGTCCCTGCCGACCATCGTGCGCCAGTGGAAGCGCGCGGACGCCCACCGCAAGCAGACCGGCTCCATGGCCGACGTGATCAGCTTCCAATGCGGAAGGCTCGCGCTCCCGTACAAGCCCGAGGCCGCGCAAGGGGTAACGCCCGAGGCGCTGGCGACCGCGTGCCGCGAGGACTACGACCCCGACATCGTGCCGGCGGGCGCGTCCCTGCTGATAGGCGCCGTCGACGTGCAGGACAACCGCCTGGAGGCCGAGATAACCGCCTGGGGCGTTGTCGAGGTCGCCGCGCCGCAGGACGCGAGCGAAGTGAAGGGCTGGGGCTCGCACGAATTTCGCGGCCTCGCCCATGACGGGCGCTGGTATCGCCTGCGGCGATGGGCGATGGAGTACCGCCGCCTGTACGGCGACCCCGGCAACGCCGACGTGTGGGAGGCCCTGGCCGAGTTCATGGAGACGCCGCGCCCGCACGCGACCGGCGCCATGCTCCGCCCGGTCACGGTCGGCGTCGATATCGGCGGACACTACGGGCAGCAGGTTGCCGATTTCGTCCGCGTCCGTGGCGAGGGCTATCAGTGCCTGAAGGGCATTCCGGCCGGGCGGATCGGCGCGATGCTCGCGCGGCGATCGGTCACGGCGGACAGTCTCGACACCTACGGGCCGGCGGGGCTGATGCTGGTAGGGCCGGACTCCGGCAAGGCGACCGCCTTCAGCCTCATGCGCCAGAGCATCGCGGGCGCCGAGCCGCGCCCGATGGTCTGGCCGATGGAGGAGTCGCGCTACGGCCCTCAAGAGTTCGAGTCCATCGTGTCCGAGACCCTGGTGCGCGCGCTCGACAAGAGGACGGGGAGGACCACGCTGATGTGGAGGAAGATCGCCCGCGAGAACGAGGGACTGGACCTGATGGTGTACAGCTTGGCCATAGCCTCCCACCTGGGGGTCGGGCTCATGCTGCACGAAGCCGCGACCATCGCCGCCGCCGAGAGGATCGCCGCATGAACGTCTATCGCCACATGATCGACTACGGCGAGTCCCTCCGATGGGAGCCGCCCGCCGGGACCGGCAAGTTCTTCGTGTGGCGCAAGATCGGCGAGGTCGGCGCCGCCATGCGCTGGCGCCGTGTCGGCGGCCATGACGTGGCCGGCGGCACCGAGATCACCGTGCCGGAAGGGACGTTCGCGGTTCCCGCCGCGCAGGTCGCCCTCGCCTGGGGCGACGTGCTGGCGCTGTTCGATGGGTTCGACCCGGAAGTGATCCAGGTCACGGCGCACGGCGACGGCGAGGCGCTGATACGGCGCGACACCTACACCCTCCCGCCGCCGACCAGTATCGACGCGGACACCATCGCCGCCCAAGAGCGCCGGCTACTGAAAGCCCTGCTCGACCAACGCGCCGCCGTGGCGGACGTGTCGGGCATGGTGAAGGTCACGGACCCGAGCGGCACCGCCGTCGAATACCAGAACCTTGCCGCGCTCGACCGGCGAGTCGCCGAGGTCCGGGCGCGCATCGCGTGGTTCGAGCAGGCGGCGGCGGGGAACGTGCTTCCGCGCGCCGAATTCTGGTAGGGCGCCGCGTGCTGCTACACTGGCCGCATGTCGATGTTGAAGGAATTCGGCGACATGCTCGACGGTAAGGGGCCTGGCCCTGTGTCGACTTGGGCTGCTCGGCTGTTTCTGCTGTGGCTGACAGTCATGCTCTTCTGCATCGGCGTCCTCATGATTGACCTGGTGAAAGACGTGTGGCTGGGCGGCGACGAGGACGTGCTGCGGCAAATCCTCGACATCCTCGACGAGCGCCTTCCGCCGCCCCGCTGAGGCGACATATTGGCAACATGCCGCCGCCGCCGTGTCGCCTGATTTCGCCTAACCCCTTGAAAAGATTGGTGCGCGCACCAGGACTCGAACCTGGGACCCACTGATTAAAAGTCAGTTGCTCTACCACCTGAGCTATGCGCGCACCGGTACCGGCGTCGGGGACGCGGCGGGAAGGTATGGGGCCTCGGTTACAGGGTCAAGCGAGGCCGCAGCGTCGTCGTCACCCTTACTTCCCCGTGCAGGGTCCTGTGGACCGGGCATTTGTCGGCTATTTCCAGCAGCCTGGCGCGCTGTTCCTCAGCCAGCGGTCCAACCAGCTCGATCTCGCGCTCGAAGGAGTCGACCTTGCCGTCCACGGTCTCGCACTCGGCGCAGTCGGCGGCGTGGATCTTCTGCTGGCGCACGGTGACGGCGGCGCGTTCCAGCGGCCATTGCTTGCGCGCGGCGTAAATGCGGAGCGTCATCGTGGTGCAGGTGCCGAGCGCCGATGACAGCAGCTGGTAGGGCGTGGGCCCCCGGTCGAGCCCGCCCACCGACGCCGGCTCGTCGGCCCGGAGCCGGTGTTCGCCTGCCGCGATGTCCTGGCCGAACGGGCCGATCCCGTTTTCCGCCACCACCACCGCGCCGGCCTCGGCTTCCGCCTCCGAGGCGCGCTTGGGCAGCAGGAAGCGGCTCGCCCAGGCGGCCATCATTTCGGCGGCATAGACCGCGTCCTCGCGCCGCGTCAGCAGGTGGTCCGCGCTGTCGAGCGAGATGAAGCTCTTCGGGTGCCTGGCTGCCCGAAAAATCTCGGCCGCGTTGTCGATCCCGACCGTCCGGTCGAGCGGCGCGTGCATGACCAGGAGCGCCTTGCGCAGCGCCGCCACATTCTCGCGCAGGCGCTGGCCCCGGATGTCGTCGAGAAACTGCTTGCGGATGCGGAACGGGCGCCCGGCGATCCTGACATCGGCCTCGCCCTCGCACTCGATGGCGGCGATCTCGTCCTGGAACAGATGGGCGACATGGCCCGGGTCGCTCGGCGCGCCGATGGTCACCACGCCCGCCGCCTCCTCCACCGCGCCGGCGGCGGCCAGCACGGCGGCCCCGCCGAGGCTGTGGCCGATCAGGATCGACGGCGCCTCGCGCTCGGCGCGCAGCCAGTCCGCCGCGGCGACCAGATCCCCGACATTGGACGAGAAGTTCGTGTTGGCGAAGTCGCCGCCGCTCGCGCCGAGCCCGGTGAAGTCGAAGCGGAGCGTGGCGATCCCGTTCGAGGCGAGCGCGGCCGCGATTCGCGAGGCGGCAAAAATGTCCTTCGAGCAGGTGAAGCAATGCGCGAACAGGGCGTAGGCGCGGATCTCCCCCGCCGGGCTCTCGAGCCGGGCCGCGAGCACATCCCCGCCCGCCCCGGTAAAGGTCGCTTTCTCCGATTTCATCGGCTCCGCCTTCTCGGTCGCGGCGGAACTTACCACCCGCGGCCCGTCCCGCCACCCCCGCGCACTTGGCCGCAACCGCCCGGTATGGTCAGATCCGGCGCCGCAGAAATCGAGGGGATGCCGCGATGCTCGGGACCAGACCGCTCGCCGGACTCGCCGAAGACCTCGCCACCGGGCGGACGACGAGCCGCGACCTGGTGGAACGGGCGCTGGCCGCCATCGAGGCGCCCGAGGGGGAAGGCAGGCGGGCCTTCGTCTTTCTCGACGCCGAACGCGCCCGCGCCGAGGCGGATGCGAGCGACGCGCTGCGCAGGGCGGGCGTGGTCCCCTCCCCTCTCGCCGGCCTGCCGGTCTCGATGAAGGACCTGTTCGACGTGGCGGGCGAGGTCACCACCGCGGCCTCGCCGACGCTTGCCGACGAGCCGCCGGCCGAGCGCGATTCGACCGTCGTCGCCAGGCTGCGGGCGGCAGGCGCCATCGTGCTCGGGCGCACCAACCTCACCGAGCTCGCCTATTCGGGGATCGGCATCAACCCGCATTTCGGCACGCCCGCGAACCCGTGGGACCGCGCGCGCGGGCGCATACCGGGGGGATCGTCCTCGGGCGCCGCGGTCTCGGTCGCCGACGGCATGGCCGCCGCCGCCATCGGCAGCGATACCGGCGGCTCGGTGCGCATCCCGGCGGCGCTGTGCGGCGTCACCGGCTTCAAGACGACGACGGGACGGATTCCGCTCGACGGCGTGTTCCCGCTGTCGAACACGCTCGATTCGGCGGGGCCGCTCGCGCCCACCGTCGCCTGCTGCGCCCTGCTCGACGCGGCGATGGCGGGCGGCGACGTGTGGGCCCGCCCGGAGCCCCTGCCGCTCCGGGGTCTCCGCTTCGGGGTGCCGACGACGATCGTCCAGGACGGCATGGACGAATCGGTCGGCGCGGCTTTCGGAGCGGCGCTCGACCGGCTGTCGGAAGCCGGCGCGCTGCTCACCGACATCGTCTTCGAGCCGTTCGCCCGGATTGCCGAGGTCAGCGCAGCGGGCGGCATCCTCGGCGCCGAAGCATGGGCGCTGCACCGCGGGCGGCTGGCGGCGAAGGGAAACATGGTCGATCCAAGAGTACGCGCGCGGATCGAGCGCGGCGCCAACATCTCGGGGGCCGACCTGCTCGACACGATCCGCGCCCGGGCGGACATCCGGGCGCGGGCGGACGCGATAGGCGCCGGCTACGACGCGCTGCTGATGCCGACGGTCGCCATCGTCGCCCCGCCGATCGACGACATCGTGGCGAGCGACGAGCTGTACTGGGAGATGAACCCGTTCATTCTGCGCAACACCACCTTCGGCAACTTCCTCGACCGCTGCGCCCTGTCGATCCCGATCCACGAGCCGGGCAAGGCGCCGGCCGGGCTGATGGTGGTGGACGATACCGGCGCCGACGCCCACCTGATCCAAGTCGGCCTCGCGGTGGAGCAGGCCGTACGGCGGTTCTAAGCGGGGCTCGCGCCGGCCTGGCGGATCGCCTCGAGCGATTCCGGGTTGGCGAGCGAGCCGAGATCGCCCATGGGCTCGCCGGTCAGGGTCGCGCGGACGAGGCGGCGCATGATCTTCTGGTTCCTTGTGCGCGGCAGGTCGGGGGCGAGCACGACCCGTTTCGGCCGGTAGGCCGCGCCGAGCCGTGCGACCACGGCATCCGTCAAGGCCCGCGCCAGGTCTTCTCCGCCGCTTTCCGCCGCCGCTGGAACGCACACGCAGGCGAGCGCCGAGCCCGTCACCGGGTCGGGCACGCCGACGACTGCCGATTCGGAGACCAGCCCGGTCCCGTTCAGCACCGCCTCGATCTCCGCCGGGCCGGTGCGCTTGCCGGCGATGTTGACGGTGTCGTCGGAGCGCCCGTGCAGGTACCAGGAGCCGTCGGCACTGCGCGAGGCGAGGTCGCCCTGCAGCCACAGGCCGGGTATCGTCCGCCAGTACGCTTCGATGTAGCGTTCGGGCTCGTTCCACAGCCCGCGCGTCATGCCGATCGAGGGGCAGCGCAACACCAGCTCGCCGACCTCGCCCGGCGGCAGCGAAGCTCCCCCGGCGTCGACGACGTCCGCGCCGCAGCCCGGCACCTTGTGCGAGAACGCGCAGGGTCCGATGGGTCGCATGAAGCTGCCGATCAGCACGGCGCCGCCGCATTCGGTGCCGCCGGCGTAGTTGAGGATCGGCAGGCGTTGCTTGCAGACGTGGCGAAAAAACCATTCCCAGGCCTCGCTCGTCCACGGCTCCCCGACCGAGATCGTCGCGCGCAGGGCGGACAGGTCGAGCCCGGCGAGCGCGGCCTCGCCGCCCGCGCGCATCGCCTGGCGCACCATGGTCGGCACCACGCCCAGGATGGTGACCCCGTGGCGCGCGGCCAGCCGCCACATGCGGGCCGGGTCCGGCCAGTCGGGGGTGCCTTCGGCGAGCACCAGGGTCGCGCCCATCAGCGCCGCGCTGACCACGATCTTGGGGCCGACGATCCAGCCCATGTCGCTCATCCACAACAGTCGGTCGGACGGCTTGAGGTCGATGCACAACCCCATGTCGAGCGCGTTCTTCACCAGGACGCCGCAATGGGTGTGGATGGTACCCTTGGGCTTGCCGGTGGTGCCGGAGGTGTACATCAGCATCACCGGCGTCTCGGCGCCGAACGCCTGCGTGGGCAGCGCCGGCGGGGCGGGCAGGAGGCCGGACCGCCAGTCGACATGCCGCGTCCCGGTCTCCCGGCGCGCGTCCCCGCCGCGGCGCAGCACGACGACGGTGTGCACGGTCCCGGCCTCGGGCAGGGCTTGGGCGACCGTCGCGTCGAGCGCGATCGGCCGGCCGCGCCGCCAGGCGAGATCGGTCGTGACCACCGCGCGGGCGCCGCTGTCCGCCAGGCGGTCGACCAAAGGCTGCACGCCGAAGCCGGAGAACAGCGGCACGGCGATGGCGCCGATCTTGGCGACGGCGAACAGGGCGGCGGCCGCTTCGGGGACCATCGGCATGTAGATCGCAACCGCGTCGCCGTAGCCCACGCCGCGCCCGCCGAGCAGCCCGGCGAGGCGGTCGGTCTCGCGCGACAGCTCGGCATAGCTCCAGCTCCGCGTCGCGCCGTCCTCCCCCTCCCAGACGATCGCCGGTTTCGACCAGGCCGGCGTGCCGCGATGCCGGTCGAGGCAGTTGGCGGCAAGGTTCGTCGTCCCGCCGACGCACCATCTCGGCCATTCGATCCCATCCGAGATGTCGAGCACGTCGGTGAACTTCTCGTCGAACCGGATGTCGAAGAAGTCGATCAGCGACTCCCAGTACCAGCGCGGCCGCGCCTCGGCCTGGCGCAGCAGGTCGTCGATGTCCGACAGCCCGTGCCGCGCCATGAAGGCGCGCATGCTGGTCTGCCGGACGACTTCTTCGGTGGGGTGCCAGAGCGGCCCGTCCTCACCCATTCGCTTGCGCCGCCTCCGCCGATACCGGAACCGTCAATGCCTATACCGGGAGCGCGGGCCAGGCAATTGCGGCGCTGGGGCTCCCGGTATAGTCAGTCCGGATTCCCAAAACCCCCACGCGACAGGAGCGATGCGGCCATGAGCAGCCAGACCGACGAGCGGAGCTACACCGACATCCTCTACGAGGTAGTCGACAACGTGGCCTGGGTCTCGATCGACCGTCCCCACGTGCTGAACGCGTTCCGCGAACAGACGCTGGACGAGCTGGCCCATGCGCTTTCCTCGACCCGCGAGGACCCGTCGATCGCCTGCGCCGTGGTCACCGGGGCGGGGGACCGGGCGTTTTCCTCGGGCGGCGACTTCCGCGCCATGATGCGCCTCAACAAGGCCAACGCCTATATGTGGAACGACCGCATGCTCAAGGTCGCGATGACCATCCGCGGCCTCCCGATCCCTGTCATCGCCATGGTGCACGGCCCCTGCGTCGGCGGCGGACACGAGCTCGCGCTGTGGTGCGACCTGGTGATCGCGGCGGACGATGCGTATTTCGGCCAGACCGGGGCCAGGGTGGGGGCATGCCCCACGGTCGGCGCGACCCAGTACATCCCGCGGCTGATCGGCGAGCGGCTGGCGCGCGAGATGATCTTTCTCTGCCGCACCTTTGACGCCGAGGAGGCGGTGCGCATCGGGCTGATCAACCGCCGCGTCCCCAAGGCCGAGCTCAGGCAGGCGACGGAGGCGTGGTGCGAGGCGATCAAGGGCTATAGCGGCCAGACGCTGCGCGCGACCAAGAAGTCGCTCAACTTCGAGTCCGACCTGCTCTACGCTTCGTGGCAGCAGGGCATGGAGCTGCTCGCCAATATCTGGGGGACCGAGGAGTCGCTGGAGGGCATGCAGGCGTTTCTCGACCGCCGCAAGCCCGATTTCCAACAGTTCCGCGAACGCAACCGCGAGACCGTGCAAGCCTATCTCGACGGCGTCGAGCGCGGCGAGAACCAGGCCCCGCCGAAGCCGCGCTGAAACGCGCTCAGCGCGGCAGCATGAAGGCGAAGTCGCAGCCCCGGTCGGCCTGCAACACCTCCTCGGCGTAGAGCCGGTCGTAGCCCCGGAGCTCGGACGGGTCTCGGGCGGCCGGCAGCGCGCGCCGTCGGCGCTCGAGCTCCGGCTCGTCGACCAGGAGGTCGATCCTGCGTTCGGCGACCGAGAGGCGGATCCGGTCGCCCGAGCGCACCAGCGCGAGCGGGCCGCCAACCGAGGCTTCCGGCGTGACGTGGAGCACGATGGTGCCGTAGGCCGTGCCCGACATGCGCGCATCCGAGATCCGCACCATGTCGCGCACGCCCTCGGCGGCGAGCCGGGCCGGGATGGGCAGGTAGCCTGCCTCGGGCATTCCCGACGGGCTCTTGGGGCCGGCATTCTGCAGGACGAGAAAATCCTCGGGCGCCACGTCGAGCTCCGGGTCGTCGATGCGCCCGGCGAGGTCCTGCAGCGAGGAGAACACCACCGCCCTTCCCTCGCGCTCGAACAGCGCCGGATCGGCGGCGGAGCGCTTGAGGATCGCCCCGCCGGGGGCGAGCGAGCCGAACAGGGCGACCAGCCCGCCCTCGGGCTCCAACGGCGCCGAGGCGGCGGCGATCGCCGTCCGGTCGACCGGCCCCGCTTCCCGTTCCAGCCGTTCGCCGAGGGTCTCGCCGGCCACCGTCCGGCAGTCGAGGTTGAGCAGGGGGCGGAGCTCGCGCAGCACCGCGCCCATGCCGCCGGCGGCGAAAAAATCCTCCATGTAGTGCTCGCCGACCGGCTTGAGGTTGACCAGGACGGGGGTCGTGTCCGAGAGCTCGTTGAACCAGGCGAGCGGGACGTCGATGCCGGCGCGCCCGGCGATCGCGGTGAGGTGGATGACGGCGTTGGTCGAGCCGCCGAGCGCGAGCAGCACGCGAAGCGCGTTTTCCACCGCGTCGCGGGTGACGATCCCGGTCGGCCTGACGGGGTCGCGCAGGAGCGCCATGGCGGCCGTCCCCGTCGCTTCCGCCGCGCGCAGCCGGTCGGCATGGACGGCGGGAATCGCGGCGGTGCCCGGCAGGCAGAGGCCGAGCGTCTCGGCGATGCAGGCCATGGTGGAGGCCGTTCCCATCACCGCGCAGGTGCCGGCGGTGGTCGCGAGCCTGCCCTCGACCGCGGCGATGTCGTCGGCCCCGATGGCGCCCGCCCTGTACTGCGCCCAGAAGCGGCGGCAGTCGGTGCAGGCGCCCAGCCGCTCCCCGCCGTGGCGCGAGGTCATCATCGGACCGGCGACGAGCTGGATCGCCGGGCGGTCGGCGGAGATCGCGCCCATGAGCTGCGCCGGCACGGTCTTGTCGCACCCGCCCATCAGCACGACGGCATCCATCGGCTGGGCGCGGATCATCTCCTCGGTGTCCATCGCCATCAGGTTGCGGAACTTGAGGCTGGTCGGGCTGAGAAACACCTCGCCGAGCGAGATCGTGGGGAATTCGAGGGGCAGCCCGCCGGCGGCAAGGACCCCGCGCTTGACCGCCTCCAGAAGCTCGGGGAAGTGGCGGTGGCAGTTGTTGAAGCCCGACGGCGTGCAGGCGATGCCGACGACCGGCCTGTCCAGCATGGCGTCGCCATAGCCCATCGACTTGGCGAAGGACTTGCGCAGATAGATCGCGAAGTCGGCATCGCCGTAATTCGTCAGGCCGCGCGCGAGCCCCCGCCCTGGCTGGCCGGTCACCGGATCGCCGCTTCCCTGTGCAGCACGCTCGACCGCGGCTCCAGCGAGGCTGCGAGCGTCGCATGCAGGTAGCAGGTGCGCGCGGCGATCCGCATCAGCGTCTCGTAGGTCTCCAACTCCTCCCGCCGGTTCAGGAACAGATGCGTGTCGACCGGCCGGCCGGCCGCGATGTCCGCGGCGTCGGGGCAGTACTGGACAAGGCGCACGCCGTCGATGGCGAACTTCATGTGCTCGATATAGCGGTCGAGCTGGGTCATGAAGCAGAAGGCGAGCCCGGCCCACAGCAAGGCGAGCCCCCGCGGCGCCTCGTCCCGGTCGGCGCGTTCGTCGGATTTGAACGTGAAGTGGCTCGCGCCCGGCAGGGCGAGCCATGTCTCGGTCTCGGTGAGCCCGTCCCGCTGGACCAGCCGGCAGGAGCCGTCGACGATCCTGACGATGCGGGTGGAGGTTCCCGCCGGCGCCGGCTCGACGGTTCCCGACTCCCGTTCGCCCGTCTTGCGGATGGGGTCGGCGGCGTGCGCCTGCTCGCCTTCGGGCGCCGGCGGCTCGGCATAGGTCGCGAAGGGGTCGGGTGCATCCGCAGCCTGGGAAGCGGGCATGGTCGTCAGGGGACGGCGCCGACCGTTGACGTAGAGGGCAAAGCCGGTCGCGACCGGCGACCGCATGACGGCAAGGGCAGGCGAGGCGTCGACGGCATCGTCGACCAGGGCCGAGACGGCTCCGCCGTCCGCCTCGGAACCGACCGCGACCTCGATCTCGGCCGGCTCCGCGAAACCCTGCCCGTCGCCCCGGAAGAACGACCCGGTCATCGAATAGAAGTTCTTCAGCCGGATCCCGAGCTCGGCGAGCCCGATGCCGCGCTCCTTCGCGAGCGCAACCAGCCGCCCGGCGAGATCGGCGTGCAGACCGGCATTGAAGAAGCCAAGCGGGAACGGGGCGAGGTCGGTGCCGCCGAGATGGACGCCCTCGTCGCTGACGACGCGCCACGCGCCGGGCTCCCCTCCCAGGCGGACCACCGCCTCCTTCTGGTGCGCCGAGGCCATCTTGCGTGCCTCGACGACGCAGGCCCCGCTTGCCGCCGCGGGATGCCCCGCGCGGGCGCTCGTGCGGAAGCCGAGCGGAAAGCCCGATCCTTCTATTGTGTCGGTTACCGGCATTTGGCCCTCAATGCACCGATCTGTACTTCGCGAGCCTCGCTTCGTCGACGGCGATGCCGAGGCCCGGACGGTCCGGCGGGCGGAGACGGCCGCCGACGATCCGAAGCCTCTCTGCGACGATGTCGTCGGCGAGGTACTGGCAGGTGATGCTGGTGTCCCAGTCGAGCTGCGGGACGGCGAGCGCGAGATGCGCGACCGCCGCACTGGCGATGCCGGTCTCCGCGACCTTGCCGGCGAGATTGACATGCATGCCGAGGTCGCGCATCAGCCGCGCCGCGTCCATCACGGCGAAGGCGCCGCCGAGCTTGATGGTCTTGAGGCTGCCGCCGCTCGCCGCCCCGGCCTCGCTGTGCCGGCGGATGTCGGCGACGGAATGCAGCCCCTCGTCGGCGCCGAGCGGGACGCTGGAAGAACGCGCGCAGGCCGCCATGCCTTCGAGGTCGTCGGCCGCGACGAGCTGCTCCATGAAGTCGAGCCCGGCCTGCGCCGCGCCTTCGGCGAAGCGAAGCGCGTCGTCCCTGCCATAGCCCTGGTTCGCGTCGGCCGAGATGCGCACCTCGCTCCCCGCCGCCGCGCGCACGGCGGCGACCCGCTCCAGGTCGCGCTCGGGCGTGAAGGTGCCGACCTTCACCTTGAAGGCGGAGAACCCGGCCGCGAGCTGTTGCCGCGCGCTGTCGAGCTCGCTCTCCAGATCGCTGCCCGCGACCATCGTCAGCATGACCGCCTCGCCGCGCACCCTGCCGCCCAGCAGCTCGCAGACGGGCCGGTTTGCGCGCTTCCCCATCAGGTCGACCAATGCGATCTCGATCGCCGCCTTGGCGCCGTGGTTGCCGTAGATCAGCTTCTCGATCGTCCGGTACAGCTCCGCCGGCTCGCCGACCTCGGCCCCCTCCAGGCGTTCGGCCATGAACCGGGCCGCCGCTACCATGCCCTCGGCCGTCTCTCCGGTCATCAGCGGGGCGGAGGCCGCCTCGCCCCAGCCGAAATTGCCCTCCCCGTCGCCGACGCGGACGACGAGGTTGTCCGCCGACAGGATCTCCTCGCCCGCCATCCTGATCGGCGCTTCGAGCGGGATGCTGACCGCGCAGCAATCGATACCCGAAATTCTGAACATGACCGGACACCTCCAGAGCCTGCGGTCATCATGCGGCCGGATCGCGCCAACACAAGCCCGCCGGGCCGCGCGCCCCCTTGAAGCCTCTCTCCCTCCTCTCCATCATCCGCACCCGGTGTCCCGGTTCCGAAGTTTCATGTCTTTCGACGCCGCGTCACTTCCCGTCATGCCCGGACTCGTTCCGGGCATCCAATTCGACAGGCTGTTTCGGGGCGGCGGCTGCATGGATGGCCGGAACGAGTCCGGCCATGACGGCGGTAGATAAGCGGAGGGGTTGAAGCCTTGAACGGGACGATCGCCATACTCGGCACTGGCGCCAACGGAAGCTGCGTCGCCGTGGACCTGGTCCGCGCCGGGCACGACGTCACCCTGATCGACCAGTGGCCCGAGCACGTGGAGGCGATGCGGGCGAACGGCCTCACTGTGCGGTGGCCGGAAGAGACGGTGCACGCCGCGGTCGACGCCCATCACCTCTGCGACCTGTGCGCGCTCAACCGGACCTTCGACCATGTGTTCCTGATGGTGAAGGCCTACGACACCGGCTGGGCGGCGCGGCTGATCGAGCCCTACCTCGCCCCGGACGGGCTGATGGTGGGCATCCAGAACGCGATGACCGCGGGCGAGATCGCGGAGACGGTCGGTACCGACAGGACCGTGGGCTGCGTGATCGAGCTGTCGGCGGAGCTGTTTACCCCGGGCATCGCGCAGCGCAACACGCCGCCAAGCGGAACCTGGCTCGGGATCGGCGCGCTGGATGCGGCGATGGCCGGCAGGCTGACGGAGCTTGAGGAGATCCTCGCCGACATCGGCACGGTCTCGGTGTGCGACGATATCGTGGCCGCCAAGTGGATGAAGCTGGTGGTCAACTCGATGAGCCTGGGCCCGGTCGCCATGCTGGGGCTTCCGGTCGCCGAAGCCGCCCGCCTGCCCGGGTTCCGCGATTTCCTCATGAAGGTCGGCACGGAGTCGCTCGCTGTCGGGCAGCAGCGGGAATACCGCATCCAGCCGCTCTTCGGCTTGACGCCCGACGACATCGCGGAGTCCAACAGGCTGCTGGAAACCCTGTTCGACAAGCTGGTGGCCGATATCGGGCCGGCGGCGCGTGACTGCGTGCTGCAGGACCACCTGAAGAGGCGCTACAGCGAGGTCGACCTGATCAACGGCCTGGTCGCGGAAGAGAGCCTCGCGGTAGGCCGGCCGGCCCCCGCCAACGCGGCGGTGGTCGAGATCGCGCGGCGCATCCGCAACGGAGAGCTCGTACCCGAGCCCGCCAATTTCGAACGCGCGCTGGAGGCGATGCGCGCCGCCGACTGAGCGTCGCGAGGACGAGCGGCGCGGGCGTCCTTCGACACGCGGCTTCGCCGCTACTCAGGACGAGGGCATCGGTTGGGCCACTTGCATTTCCCTCATCCTGAGCAGCCCCCGAAGGGGCCTATAGAAGGACGAAGCTCAGCCGGCGTCGCGGCGTTCGCGAATGCGTTCGAAATCGCGGTAGAGCAGCGAGAAATCGTCCTCCGACATGCCGAGGTCGAGCGCCGCCTGGAGAAAGCGGTGGGTGGCGCCCGATCAGGCCGCGTCCGCCCCGCTGGCCTCGGCCAGGCGCATGGCCATATCCCGATCCTTGCCGAGATTGTGGATCCGCGACCGGGCGTCCCAGCCGCCCGACAGGATGCGCCGGGGGAAGCGGAATTCGCTCGCATAGCTCCGGGCATCGGAGACGTTGAACACGGCGATCATGGCGTCCAGGCCGAGCCCCGCCCTCTCGCACAGCCTTCCGCCCTCGCAGGTCGCGAGGAACACGGTGTGGCAGACCATGTTGTGGACCAGCTTCATGGTGTGGCCGGCGCCGCTGTCGCCGAGATGGAAGACATTGGCGGCGATCGCATCGAGCAAATGCCGGGTCCGCTCGAAAGCGGTCCTGTCGCCGCCGACCATCAGCGTCAGCGTGCCCGCATCGGCGCGCGAGGCGCCGCCGCTCATGCCGGCGTCGAGATAGGGAACGCCTCCCGCCGCCGCCCGTTCCGCCAGCCGCCGCGTGTCGTCGGGATACGATGTCGTCAGGTCGTAGATCGCCGCTCCGTCCGTGGCTGCGGCGAGAAGCGGGCCGAGACCGGCCTCGATATCGGGGGTCGCCGGGACCGCGAAGAAGATCGTGGCACCCGCCACCGCCATCTCTTCGGGAGCAGCGAGGGCGACCTCTTCCGCGATGCGCCGGCGGGCGTCTTCGGAAATATCCCACCCCGCCGTCGCATGCCCGGCGCGGGCGAGGTTGCGGGCGATCCCGCCGCCCATGTTGCCGAGCCCGACGACGCCGACTTCGATCTCCGGTTGCATGGCATTCCTTTCCGTCCCGAAACCGCGCGCCAGAAGGTCAACCCGTCTGCCGGTTCCCCGCCCCGCGGCCCATCGCAAGCCAGGCGAACCTGCCGGCCACCAGCACCGCGACGGGGACCGCGAATAGCGCGATGAAGGTCCCGAACACGGGCTTTGCCTGACGGGATAAACAGGGGAATATGGACCGACTGCAAGGGTGGAGGAACGGCATGGACCCGCAGAGCATCTCGAAGCAGGACATGGAGCGCTGCGTCGCCCGGTTCTCCGAACTCCGGGGATCGGGCGAGGCCTATATCGACACCCGCCTCCCCGGTCACCGGCGGCTCAAGATCAACCTGATCGGCATGGGCGTCGTCGAAGCGTCCGACGATCCGGATCTCGCCCCCAACATCCCGCTGCCTGCGCACGGCTTCAACCTCGGCATGATCCAGGCGGAGCACGGCAACGGCGCCGCGCTGCACGCGCACGACACCGAGGAGGTCTTCATGCCGCTGGTCGGCCGCTGGGCCGTCACCTGGCTCGCCGACGGGGAAGAACGGGAGATCGAGCTCGACCCGTTCGACACGATCAGCGTGCCGATCGGCGTCTATCGCGGCTTCCGCTATGTCGGCGAGGGGACGGGCACCCTGCTGACGCTGATCGGCGGGCCCGAGGCCGGCAAGGTCCACTGGCACCCGGATGTGGTCTCGGCGGCGGCGGAGACCGGGCTCTCGCGCGACGAGGCGGGACTGCTGGAGACCGCCTGAGCTCCGTCAGAACCGGTAGAACGCCGCCGGCGTGTCGACCATCACGGCGCGCCGCATCGCCTCGTCCCCCACCCAGTCGCCGAAGGCGTCGACGAGGTCGCCGTCATTGGGGTTGACTTCGTACTTGTTGGGGTGCGGCCAGTCGGTGCCCCACATGATGCGCCCCGGCGCGGCCTCGATCAGCGCCTCGGCCATCGGCTTCACGTCGTCATAGGGCGGCAGGTCGGTCTCGCTGACCCGGTTGGCGCCGGAGATCTTGATCCAGGTATTGCCCTCGCGCACCAGGTCGAGCAGCGCCCGGAACCCGTCCGCGGAGACGCCCGCGGTCGCCGGCTGGTAGGCGAAATGGGCGATCGACATGGGCACGGTGAGCGCCCTGAAGACCGGCATCAGGTTGAGAATGTCCTTGCCGGGAAACAGGAACTCGACATGCCATTCGAAGGGCGCGATGCGGGCGGCGAGCTCGGGTATCTGGTCGAGCCTGAGCGGCATGCCGCCCTTGTTGTCCATGTTGAGCCGGATGCCGCGCGCGCCGTCTGCGTCGAGCGCGGCCACCTCATCGTCGGTGAAATCCATGGTCAGCGCGACGACCGCGCGGGCGCGCCCGGGCGTCCGGTCGTTCAGCGACGCCACCCCGTCCATGATCGCCGAGTTGTCGACGCCGTAGACCGAGGGCTGGGTGAACACCACCCGGTCCACGCCGAGCGTTTCGTGCAGGTGCTCGAGATCGGCGAGCGTCGATTCGGGCGGGTTGTAGCCGCGCCCGGGCGACAGCTCGTAGCGGTCCTCGAAGACGTGGACATGGGTGTCGACCGCGCCCGCGGGCAGGGAGATTTTGGGCTTCCGCGGGCTGCGGTCGGGCGGCAGGCAGTTTCTTATTCCGGCGTTCATTTCGCTCCTCCGGCAGGTCAGCCGCGCCCGACGAAGGGCATCTTGGTCGCCATGATGGTCACGAACAGGACGTTCGATTCCAGCGGCAGCCCGGCGATATGGGCGATCATCTCGCCGCAATGATCGGGGTCCATCACCGCCTCCGCCATGATCTCGCCGTTGGCCTGGGGCACGCCGTGCTTCATGCGGCCCGCCATCGGGGTGTCGGCGTTGCCGATATCGATCTGGCTGCAGGCGATGTCGTGCTTGCGCCCGTCGAGCGCGATGCTCTTGGTCAGCCCGGTGACGGCGTGCTTGGTCGCGGTGTAGGCGACGGTGTCGGGGCGGGGCGCGTGCGCCGAGACCGAGCCGTTGTTGATGATCCGCCCGCCCTTCGGGGTCTGGCTCTTCATGATGGCGACGGCTTCGCGGGCGCAGAGGAAGGAGCCCGTCAGGTTCACGTCGACCACCCGCTTCCAGTCCTCGACCGGGAGGTCCTCCATCGGGATTCGCGGCGCGCCCGTGCCGGCGTTGTTGAACAGCAGGTCGAGCCGCCCCATGGTCTCCCCGATCCTGGCGAACAGCGCCAGCACCTGGTCGGGATCGGCCACGTCGGTCGGCACCACCAGCATTTCGCCGCCGGCCATCGCGGCGGTCTCCTCCAGCGGCTCCCTGCGGCGGCCGGCGAGCACCATGCGCCAGCCCGCCCTGTGCAGCGCAAGCACGGCCGCGCGCCCAATCCCGGTGCCGGCCCCCGTCACCACGGCGACCTTCGTTTCAGACTTCATTTCGGGTCATCCCGGGTTTCGTCCCCACGCGATGGGTGGATCGGCCGACAAGCGCCGAATCGGAGGGGAGACCGTATAGCGGAACCCCGGCGCGCGTCCAAGGCCGCGGCATCGGGGCCACCTGTCAGAAGATGCGAAAATACTCGCGCTGCTCCCAGTCGGTGACGTCCGACAGGAAGCGGGCGATCTCGGCCTCCTTGATCATGCAGATATAGTCGACGAAGGGCGCGCCGAGCGCCGCCTCGAAGGCCCGGTCCGCGCGCAGCGCCGCCACCGCCTCGATCAGGCTTTTGGGCAAAGGCGGCGCGTCGGCGTCGTAGGGCGTCTCGGTCGCCGCTCCGGGATCGGCCTGCCGGTCGATTCCGTCGAGGCCGGAGACGATCTGCGAGGCGAGGTAGAGATAGGGGTTGGCGGCCGGCTCGCCGGCGCGGTTCTCGATTCTGGTGCCGGGCTCCCCCGCCCCGCCGACGATGCGCAGCATGGCGCCCCGGTTGTCGCGCGACCAGGCGGCGCGGTCGGGGGCCAGCGAGAACGCCCTAAAACGCTTGTAGCCGTTGATCGTCGGTGTGGTGAACACCGATGCGGCGCGCGCATGCTCCAGTATGCCGGCGGCGAAGCGGCGGCCGAGCGCGGACAGCAGCGCTTCCTCGCCGTCCTCCTCCCCGGGCATGAACAGCTTGCGTCCCGTCCCGCGCTCGCCGAGCGACTGGTGCAGGTGCCAGCCGCTCGCGAAGACGTTCTCTATCTGCGGCCGGCACATGAAGGTTGCGTGATAGCCGTGGCGCGCGCAGACCTGCTTGACCGCGTTGCGGAACAGGATCATCGCGTCGGCGGATTCGAGCCCGCCGCGCGGCTGGAACGTCACCTCGACCTGGCTCGGCCCGAACTCGACCTCGAGCGAGCGGAGCGGCAGGTCGAGCGCCACCAGCGCGCGTCTCAGCACCGCGAGGATCGGGTCGAGCTCGTCGAGCCGGATCTCGGTCAGATACTGGTAGCCGTGGGTGAGCAGCGAGACCTCGGGCGGTGCGGCCGGCTGGCCGGCGCCTTGCGCCTCCATCCTCGGGTCTTCGAGGCGGAAGATGTGGAACTCGACCTCGATGCCGGCGACATAGTCCCAGCCCCGCTCGGCGACACGGGCCAGCATGGCGCGGCACACATCGCGCGTGGAGTACGGAATCGCTCGCCCGTCCGGCCAGCGGATGTCGCACAGCACCCAGCCGGTCGCCGGTGCCCAGGGCAGCACGCGGAAGGTCCGAGGGTCGGCGACCATCAGGAAATCCGCGGCGCCGGTAAGCTCGGGCGCGTCGATCCCGGCGCCGGGGCGGAACACCGGCGGCACGGTCTTGTGCGCGGTGTCCTTGACCAGCAGCGTCGAGGTCATCGACACGCCGCCCGCGAGCGCGGCCGCAGCCTCGCCCGCCGTCACCGCCTTGCCGCGCAGGATTCCGTGCTGGTCGGGGAAGGAGAAGCGGACGATTTCGATGCCGTCGGCCTCGATGCGGCGCAGCATCTCGGTCGCCGCCTCGCGTGCGGCATCGTCCCACAGCCCGTGGCGTTCGACGAAGCCGGCCCGGCCGCTCGATCCCGTCACGGCGCGGCCCAGCCCGAGCGCGCGCGGCGCGCGGCATCGTGGCTGCGCCAGGTTTCGTCCCACCCTAGGCGGGGCGCCACCGTGTCGACGGCGAGCGGCGCCTCGCCCGGCCCGTCGCCCCGCATCGGCGCCTCGGCGCCGCCGGCGACCGCCTCGATCGCGCCGATCAGCCGCCTGCGGTAGTGGATGATCGCCCGGTCGGACACGCCCAGATGCTCGGCGGTGCGGTCGTGGATCGGCCCCGGCGACTCGACCGCCCACTGGTCGTGCACGTTGATGTCGTCGCCCATGCCGGTATAGGTCCCGCGCACCTGCTCGGACGCATCGAAGCCGTAGTCGTTGGCCTTGTTCAGCCGCGGCCGGTAGTCCGGCAGGGTATAGAGCTTGAGCCGCTGGTCGCGCATCGCCCGCTTGTCGAGCGTGTCTGCATAGCTGGTGAACATGGCGTACCACCAGCAATGGGTGTCGTCGATCGGCACGTGCCACTGGCTGATGATCATGTCGTTGCCGAGCGGGATGACGATGGCGTTGGGGAAGAGAAGGTTGGTGATGCGCACGTGCCTGCTCGCCGCGTCGAGGTCGCGGAGCGCCGTCAGCCGCATGCCGTAGCCGGTGTCCTCGATCAGGATCTCGGGACAGGGAAACTCGCGCATGATCCAGGTGAGCGGGCGGTTCGCGCCGTCCACCCGGTCGCGGAACTGGAGGCCGTAGCCCTCCTCGGGGTCCTCGTCCTCGAAGAAGCGGTGCAGGAAGGAGCCATGCGCCGGGTCGATCCCGACTTCCAGCGCCTGCAGCCAATTGCATTCGAGATAGCCCTTGAAGGCGAAGGTGAACGCATCCGGCGCGGCGAAGCAGTCGAAATCCGGCAGCGGCGGCGGCTCGCCCGGGCCGAGCCAGGCGAAGACCACGCCGTTGCGCTCGACGCAGGGATAGCCCGGCATTCGGATCTTGGTGTGGAAGTTGCTGCCCTCGGGCTCCGCCGGCTGTTCGAGGCAGCGTCCCCTGCCGTCGAACAGCCAGCCGTGGAACGGGCAGCGCAGGCCGCCATTCTCCAGCCGGCCGAAACGCAGATCCGCCCCGCGATGGGGGCAGCGCCGGGCGGTCAGCCGGGGTTCGCCGTCATCGGCGCGGAACAGCACCAGGTCCTCGCCCATCAGCCGGACCGGCGCGAGCGGGCGGTCTGTGGCCAGCTCCTCGGCGAGCGCGGCGGGCTGCCAGTAGCGGCGCATCAGCGCTCCGCCCGGACTCCCCGCCCCGGTCTCGGTCACCAGCGCGTTCTGCTCGGCGCTCAGCATGCCCCGGTTTTAGCACAGAGCGGGCCGTCCCTCGATACGCCCCCCGCGCCCTCGCCACGGCATGGCCGGCCCCCACGCCGTCATGGCCGGCCCCGGATCGAGTCCGGGGGTGATCCGGCCATCCATGCGGCCCCTCCGCCTGCGAGGCGGCTGGGCGGAAGGGGCGGCGCCAGTGGATACCCGGAATAAGTCCGGGCATGACGAGGGGGGCGGGCGGCGGGCGCCGCGGGGCTCGCGCCGCAGCTACTCGGCCGGGGCTTCTTCGGCTGCCGCTCCGGTGCGATCGAGGATGAATCTTTCCACCAGGCCAAGCCTGCCCTTCACCTCGGACAGACCCTCTTCGACCGAGCGCAGCCGCGCGCCGATGCCGTCGAAACGATCGTCGAAGCGCTTCTCGATGCCGTCGAGGCGCTTCTCGTTGGCGTCGAACCGCTTCTCCATATCCCGGCGCAGCGATCCGTTCAGCGTGACGATCAGCGCGGCGAGCGCCGCGCCCACGCCCAGCATGGTGATCTGCATCGGGTCCATTGCGCGAACTCCCGCACACGCGCGCCATGCCTTTTCGTCAAGGCCCGGCACAGGTTAGCAAACCGCGCGAAATTCTTCTACGCCGCCGCGACCGGGGGTTGAGCCGGGGGCTCGCGCATCATGGCCGGACTCGATCCGGCCATCCATACGGCGCCTCCACCTGCGAGGCGGCCGGCGGGGAGGGGCGGCGGCGCCAGCGGATGCCCGGAACACCTTCAGACTCGATCCGGAGCGTATCGAAGGGCGGGGCCGTCTTCTCTCGCCGCCTGCGAGCCGCTATACCACGCGCGGTTCAAGCCGGAGCGGGGAGCCGGACATGCGCGCGGTGGTCATCAGCGATACATCCAACCGGACGATCGGGATCGAGGAGGTCCCGGACCCCTCGCCCGCGGACGACGAGGTGGTGGTCGACGTAAGAGTCTGCGGCATCAACTTCACCGACCTGCTCTCGCTCGACGGCAAGTACCAGAACAACCCGCCGCCGCCCTTCACCCCGGGCAAGGATGCGGCCGGGGTGGTGTCCGCCCTCGGCGCCGGCGTCTCGGGGCTGAAGCAGGGCGACCGGGTGATCGCCCATGTGGTGCATGGCGGGCTCGCCGAGAAGGTCGCCTGCCCGGAGGCGCTGTGCTTCCCGCTGCCCGACGGGGTCGCGTTCGACGCCGCCGCCGCGATGGGGCTCGCCTACCAGACCGCCTACCACGCGCTGACCACGCGCGGGCGGCTGCAAGAGGGCGAGATCGTGCTGATCAACGGCGCCTCGGGCGGGGTCGGCATGGCGGCGGTCAACCTCGCCAGGCCGCTCGGCGCGGGGACGGTGCTGGCCGGCCTCTCCTCGCCCGCCAAGGCGGATGCGGTGCGCGCGGCCGGCGCCGACGCGGCGATCGACCTCACCCGGGAGAATTTGCGCGAGTCGCTCCGCGCCCAGGTCTTCGAGGCGACCGGCAGGCGGCAGGCGGACCTCGTCTTCGACCTGGTGGGCGGGGAGGTGTTCGATGCCGCGCTCCGCGCCATCGGCGACGAGGGGCGCGCGGTGGTGGCCGGATTCACCTCCGGCGCCATCCCGCAAATCCGCACCAACTACCTGCTGCTGAAGAACATCGGCGTGCTGGGGATGACCATCAACAGCTACATCCACCGGCGCTCGCCCATTCTGGCGCAGGCGCAGTCCGCGCTGTTCGACCTCCTGCTCGCCGGCAGGATCGACCCCAACATCATGGCGCGCTACCCGTTCGAGCGCTACATGGACGCGATCGGGCTGCTGGAGGACCGCAAGGTCGTCGGCAAGGCGGTGCTGGAGATCGCCGCCTAGCGGACGGAGAGGCCGCACGGCGGGTCGGCTGGATCCGAGGAGGCAGGCATGCACTACGTGGCCGTCATCGACAAGGACCCGGACAGCGCCTACAGGATCCAGTTCCCCGAGGCGCCGGGATGCTATTCGGCCGCCGACTGCTTCGAGGACATCGTCCCCAAGGCGATCGAGGCGTTGAGCCTGTTCTTCGAGGACGGCGAGCCGGTGCCGCCGCGCGGCATCGAAGCGGTGCGCGACGAATGCGCCGCGAACATCGCGGACGGCGCCGTCCTCATGATGATTCCCTATGTCCGGGATCGGAGAAGCGCGGTGCGGGTGAATTTGCGTCTGGAGAAGGGGTTTCTGGACACTCTGGACGAGGCGGCGCGGATGCGGGGGATGACGCGCTCGGCGTTCGTCCAGAAGGCCGCGATGCGGGACATCGTCGACCCGGCCTGACGCACCGGGGTGGCGGCGCGTCAGGCCGGCGCTTCGGCAGCCTCGGCGACGGTGGCGGCGGCGGGGAGCTCCACGACGCTGCGGCAGAGCGTGATCAGCCGTTCGGTGCGGTCGGTGCCGAGCACCGGGTCCGCGAGCGTGTGCACCTTGGCATCGAGATCGGCGTCGGTCATCGGGTTCTCCAGGCTGCCATAGGCGTGCTCGACGAAGGTCTCGAAGGTCCGCCCGTCATGGCTCTCGATCCGCACCCGCGCCTGGTCGCGTTCGAGACCGTCGTCGGGGCGCGCCTCGACGCGCGCGCGCAGCGCCACCGTATCGTCCCGCCCGATCGCCTGTTCGGTGAGCTCCGCGATCCCCGCCGCGCCGTGGACGATCCCGGTGGCGCAGACATGCTGGATCGAGAGCCGCGCCTCCAGCGCGGTCGTGGGCTCCGGGTTGTCGGTCAGCATCAGCGCGATCGGGTTGACCGCGACCTCGATGCGCGCGATCTCGTCGGCGGCGAGCCCGTGCGCGCGGCGCAGCCTTATGCAGCCGTCGATCGCCGGGTGCGCGACGATCCCGGTGGCGAACGGCTTGTAGGTGTTCTCCAACGTCTCCCAGCGCTCGCCGAGGGCGTCGGTCATTTGCGCCCAGTCGTGGCGGCGCGACAGCACCTTGGCGAAGCCCGCCTCGGCCTCGATCCCGGCATCCGAGCTCACCAGCCCCTCGCGCGCGAACAGCGCCGAGGCGAGGCCGTTCTGGGCGGCGCGCCCGGCATGCAGGATACGCGCCATGCCGCCGAACATCTCGCGCAGCCCGGCGGCCTGGGTCGCCGCCGCGCTCAGCGCCCAGCGCGTCCCCTGCTCGTCGAGCCCGAGCAGCTTCGAGCACGCCGCCGCCGCGCCGATCACCCCGCAGGTGCCGGTGATGTGCCAGCCGTGGCGGTAATGGTCGGGCGAGATGCCGTTGCCGATCTTGCAGGCGACTTCGATGCCGATCACCAGCGCGTGCAGGAAGGCCGCGCCCGACACCGGCATGTGCTGCGACAGCGCGAGCACCGCCGGCGCAATCGGGCTTGCCGGGTGGATCACCGTCCTGAGATGGGTGTCGTCGAAGTCGAGAACCGCGCCGCTCGCCCCGTTGAGCAGGCAGGCGGTGAGCGGGTCGGTACGCCGGGCGCTGCCCAGCACGGTGGCCTCCGGGCCGCCGGCGAACGGCCCGACGGCACGCCAGATCGTGCCCAGCGCGTCGTGCGATGCGCCGCCGACGCAGCCGCCCACCCAGTTGACCAGAGTCCGCGCGGCCTCCCGCCGGACCGCCCGCGGCAGGTCCTCGAAACGCGCGCCGACGACGAACTCGGCGAGGATGGCGGTGACCGGCGGACGCAGCACGAACGGGCTCAGAATTTGTGGAACTCGGCCCACTCGGCCGAGCGGTAGTGGTTTTCCCAGCCGTCGACATGGACGTCGATGACGCTGGTCACGCCCGAGGCGGCGGCGCGTTCGAGCGCGGGCTCCAGCTCGTCGGGGCGCTCGACCTTCTCGCCGCGCGCGCCATAGGCCTCGGCGAGCCCGACAAGGTCGGTCTGGCCGTAATCGGAGCCGATCTGCCGTCCGCCATAGACGTTTTGCTGGAACACGCGGAGCGCGCCGTAGCTGCAATCGTTGTAGACCACGACGATCACCGGCAGGTTCTCCCGCACCGAGGTCTCGATCTCCTGCGCGTTCATGCCGAAATCGCCGTCGCCGATCGGCACCACCACCTGGCGTCCCGGCCGGGCGAGCTTGGCGCCGAGCGCGGCGGGGAAGGCCCAGGCCATGGTGCCTGAGCCCGCCGCCCACTGGTACTGGTCGGGGTAGCGGATGGGCAGGGCATGGGCGAACTGGGTGTGCAGCCCGGCGCCGATCAGGAACAGCGCGTCGCGGTCGCAGACCGCCTCCAGCGCCCGCGTGATGCGCTGCGGCTTGATCGGCACCGCGTCGAGCTCGGTGTCGTAGTAGCGCCGGTCCTGGTCCGCCCTGAGCTCGGCGACGCGGGCTTCGCGCGCCTGCCGCAGCGAGGCGCCGGCTTCGATATCCCGGGCTTCGCAGTAGTCCAGCAGGTCGTGCAGGAAGGCGCCGGAGCAGGCGTGGATGCCGAGCGCGACCGCGTATTGCCGGCCGATCTCGATCGGGTCGGTCTCCACCTGGACGATCTTCGCGTCCGCCGCGATCGTCTGCCAGTTGATGGTATTCACGTTGAGGAAGCGCGAGCCGAGACCCAGCACCCGATCGGCCTCGCGCATCAGCGCGTTGGCCGTCGAATGGCCGAAATGGCCGGCGATGCCGCCCGCAAGCGCGTGGTCTTCGGGGATCGCGCCGCGCCCCATCTCGGTGGTGGCGACCGGGATGGCGAGGCGTTCGGCAAGCTCCCGCAGCCGGTCCGAGGCGCCGGCCCATTTGACCCCCCTGCCGGCCAGGATCAGCGGCCGCTCGGCGTCGACGAGCAGCGCCGCGGCCTCCTCGACCGCCCAGGCCTCGGGCCTGGGCGCGTTGGCGAGGCGCCGCGAATGGGCGCCGCCCCGGAGCGACAGGTCGGCCGAGTCGACCGCGACCGGCTGCGCCAGCAGGTCCTTGGGAAAGTCGAGATGGACCGGCCCCGGCATGCCCGACTTGGCGGCCTGGAACGCGGTCCGCATCAGGCGCCTCGTGTCCTTGGCCTCGATGAGCTGGTCGTTCCACTTGGTGACCTTGCCCATCACCCCCATGACGTCGAACTCGTGCCACAGATTGCGGTTGAGCCGGAAGGTGTCGAGATTGGCCGACATCGCCAGAAGCGGCACCGCGTCCTTCTGCGCCGACCAGACGCCGAGCACGGTGTTGGAGATGCTCGGCCCGACATGGAACAGGCAGCAGCCGATCCTGCCGGTCACCCGCGAGTAGCCGTCGGCCATCGCCGTCGCGCCGGTCTCGAAGCGCGCGGTGATGTAGCGGATCTCGTTCTCGCGGTGATAGATCGCATCGAGGATCGGCAGCACCGTGTCGCCGGTCACGCCGAACACGTACTCGACGCCCTCTTCGACCAGCGCATCGACGATCGCCTCCGCCGCGGTCTCGGCATTCGGACGGGCCGCCATCGCCTCCCCTGCCCTGCTTCGGGTCAAGCATATCGTTCCGCCCGGGCCGTTGCACGCCACGCGCGGCGGCCGATAATCGCCGCACAACGACGGGAGAACGGCGATGGCGGAAGTGGCCCTGCTGGATTCGTGGATCGACGGCCGCGAAGACCCGCGCGACGACCAGGCGCGCTACGAGCTGATATCGCCGGTGGACGGCAGCGTCGCATCGCGAATCGTCGATTCCGATGCCGCACTGGTCGATTCGGCGGTCGCGAGCGCGCTGGCTGCGTTCCGCGCGCACCGCGCCACGCCGGCGGCGACCCGCGCGGCGTGGCTCGCCGATGCCGCGGACGAGATCGAGGCGGAGAAGCAGGCGATCGTGGCCGCGCTGATCCGCGACATCGGCAAGCCGGTCCGCCCCGCGACCTTCGAGGCCGGGCGGTCCGCCGCCTTCGTGCGCATGGTCGCGGCCGAGATCGGCGCGCTCAGGGGCGAGACCCTGCCGCTCGACATCGCCGCCCAGGGCGCCGGGCGGCACGGCTTCACCCGGCGGGTCCCATATGGCGTGGTGGGCGCGATCACGCCGTTCAACGCGCCGGCCAATCTGCTGGTCCAGAAGGTCGCGCCGGCGCTCGCCATGGGCAACGCGGTCGTCGTCAAGCCGGCGCCGCAGGGGGTCGAGACGGCGCTGATCGTCGCCCGCGCGTTCCAGCGGGCCGGGCTGCCGGACGGGATGTTCAACATCGTGCCGGGCAACCGGGAGACCGCGCGGGCGCTGGCGGCCCACCCGGATGTCTCGGCGGTGACGTTCACCGGCGGCACCGCGGCGGGCGATGCGCTGGCCCGCGCCGCGGGCGCCAAGAAGTTCGTCGCCGAGCTCGGCTCGAACGCCGCCAACATCGTCTGCGCCGACGCCGATCTCGACGACGCGGCGACGCGGATCGCCGGCTCCGCCTTCGAGGCGTCGGGCCAGCAATGCATCTCGGCCCAGCGGGTCATCGTCGACCGGGAAGTCGTCGACGGATTCCTGAAAAAATTCGTCGTTGCGGCAAGGGCACTCGTCGTCGGCGAGGCCGCGGACGAGGCCACCGCGGTCGGGCCGATGGTCAGCACCGCCGCAGCCGACCGGGTCCAGTCGATGATCGACGATGCGGTCGAGCGCGGCGCGGCGCTCGCCCTCGCGCCCACCCGCGAGCACGCGATCCTGGGCCCCGCGATCGTGGTCGATCCGCCGCGCGAGGCGAGGCTGATGTCGGAAGAGGCGTTCGGCCCGGTCGCCGTCGTCATCCCGGCGGACGGGGTGGAGGACGCGCTCGCCATCGCCAACGATTCGGAGTTCGGGCTCCAGGGCGCCTGCTTCACCCGCGACCTTGCCACCGCCTTCCGGGTCGCCGACGAGCTCGACGTGGGCTCGCTCTGGATCAACGAGGGCAGCCGCTTCCGGCTCGACACCTACCCGTTCGGCGGGTCCAGGCGCTCGGGCTTCGGCCGCGAGGGCGTGCGCTACGCGATGGAGGAGCTGTCGCAGCTCAAATTCGTCGGCATACGCCTGCCTTGACCGGGGCCGCTATTCGGCGGGCATGACGGATCCCGCCTGACGCACGAAGAGAGCCTCGATGGAATCGAATCTACCCTTGAGTTCGGAGAGCTCTCGGCCCAGGGCCTGATGATCCTTCGCCAGATCGTCGACCTTGCCTTCGACGCGCCGAAGATCGCTCCGCAGCCAAAGGAAGCCAACAATCAGAAGGAGCGGAGTACCGTACTGTGCCAGCAACAGGGCCATGGGCGATGATGTCTCCTATGCACCGGTCTTGGCCACTATATGGGGAGCGAGCCGTATTTCAACTACAAGAGGTATTTTCCACCATATGGGGGCTGAGCGGATCGTGAGCCTGACGGAGTCCTGCGAGAAAAGTCGGGCAAACTGGGGCGCACCTCGCGCATCCGCCGGTGAGAAACGCGGCTCCGCTATGCTATAGTCCGACGACGGGAACACGGGAGAGAACGGCGATGACCGAACGGACAGACGGCGTCAGGGAATTCGACATCAAGGAGTTCGACCGCGCCACCTCGACCTCGGACGTGCTCGCCCATGCGGAGCGCCATAGGAAGGAGCGCGGGCTCGACGACGTGCTGGTCATCGACGTGGATGCGCACCACTTCGAGAGCAGCTCGTGGGCGCGGATCGTCGAGTACATCGAGGATCCGGTCATGCGCCACATGGCGCAGGCCTTCGAACGGCCGGACGGCAGCAACCCGGGCGGGCTCCTGAACGCCCAGCCGGGGCTCAACTTCCAGAACGTCGCCGGCCGCATCCAGCATGCCGGCGGCACGCGCCTGGAGGAGATCGAGGACGACAGCGTCCATCGCGATGTCGTCATGGCGCAGCGCTCGATGGACGCGCTCGGCATCGACTACCAGGTGATGTTCCCGACGCCGATGCTGCAGCTCGGCCTCCACCCCAACCCGCAGATGGAGGTCGAGCTCGCCTTCGCCTACAACCGCTGGCTGACGCAGGAGGTGCTCACCGGCGACGAGCGCGTGACGACGATGGTCTACCTGCCGTTCTGCGACGCCGACGCGTCGCTGAAGACGGTCGAGGAGTTCGCCGGCAAGCCCGGCGTGGTCGGCTTCAACATCACCTCGGTGCGGCACAAGCCGGTGCACCACAACCAGTACATGAAGGTCTATGCGGCGATCCAGGAGACCGGGCTGCCGCTCGGCTTCCATGCCGGGCCGACCTGGCATGACGAGTGGACCAGCCAGATCGACCGCTTCATCGGCGTGCACGCGATCTCGTTCGTGCTGTGCAACATGGTGCACATGACCAACTGGGTGCTGGAGGGTCTGCCGGAACGGTTCCCCGAGCTCCCGGTGATCTGGATCGAGAGCGGGCTCGCCTGGGTGCCGTTCATGATGCAGCGGCTCGACAGCGAGTACTTCATGCGGTCGTCGGAGGCGCCGCTGCTCAAGCGCGCGCCGAGCGAGTACATCCGCGAGATGTACTACACCTGCCAGCCGATGGAGAGCCGCGACCAGAGGCTGCTGCGCTCCACCTTCGAGGCGATCGACGCCGAGACCCAGCTGCTCTACGCCTCCGACTGGCCGCACTGGGACTTCGATTCGCCGAGCGTGATCTGGGACCTCCCGTTCCTCGACGAGACGGCCAAGCGGAACATTCTGGGCGGCAACGCCAACCGGCTGTTCAACCTCGCGCCGCAGATCGGGGCCCGCGCCGCCGCCGAGTAAGCCGACGCCGCATGTCCGAGCAGGGGGCCAGACCGCACCCGGTGCGCCCGAACCGGGGCTACGAAGACCTGCGCGAGCTGATCTCGATCTTCGAGGAGATGGGCGAGATCGAGCGCGTGGACGGCGCGGACTGGAAGTTCGAGGTGGGCGCCGTCGCCGAGACCACCGCCGCGGCGAGGCCGGGTCGCGCGCCCGCCATCCTGTTCGACAACATCCGCGGCTACCCGGAAGGCTTCCGCATCATGTCGGGCGGCGCCAACGCCTTCCGCCGGCTCGCCGTGGTGCTGGGGCTCGACGAGCCGCGCCACGAGCTCGACCTGGTCAACGCGTACCGGGTCCGGATGCGCGAGGAGTTCGAGTCCATCCCCCCGGTCGAGGTGGCGACGGGGCCGGTGCTGGAGAACGTGCTGCGGGGCGAGGATATCGACGTGCTCAAGTTCCCCGTCCCCTTTGTGCACGAGCTCGACGGCGGGCGCTATATCGGCACCGAAGACCTGGTCGTCATGCGCGACCCCGATACCGGCTGGGTCAACAGCGCCACCTACCGGGTGATGGTGCATGACGCGAAGACGGTGGCGATCTGGATGTCGCCCGGCAAGCACGGACGCTTCATCAGCGAGAAATATTTCGACAAGGGCGAGCCCTGCCCGGTGCTGATCTGCTGCGGCCAGGACCCGCTCTTGTTCCTGACCGCGCATCAGGAGATCGACATCGGCACCGACGAGCTCGCCTATGCCGGGGGCTTGCGCGGGCGCGCGATCCCGGTGGTGAAGAGCGAGGTGCACGGCCTGCCGATACCGGCCCATGCCGAGGTCGCGATCGAGGGCGTGATGCTGCCTGGCGAGACCCGCGAGGAAGGCCCGTTCGGCGAGTTCATGGGCTATTACGCCTCGAACGCCAGCGAACAGCCGGTCGTGCGCGTCGAGCGCATCTATCACCGCGACGACCCGATCCTGACGCTCGCCATCCCGTCCCGCCCGCCGGAAAACTTCACCTTCGCGCGCGCGACCGTGAAGTCGGCGATGATCTGGGAGGAGATCGAGAAGGCGGGGCTGCCGGGCGTTCAGGGCGTGTGGTGCCACGAGGCCGGCGCCGGGCGGCTGTTCAACGTGGTGGCGATCAGGCAGATGTATCCCGGCCATGCGAGCCAGGCGGCGATGCTCGCCGCCAACTGCCATGCCGGCAACTATGCCGGGCGCTGGGTGGTGGTGGTGGACGAGGACATCGACCCGTCCAACATGTTCGACGTGGTCTGGGCGATGTCGACACGCTGCGACCCGCCGGAGGACATCCAGTACATCAAGCGCGCCTGGTCGACCCCGCTCGACCCGCTGCTGCGCGAGCCGCCCTTCCACAACAACCGCGCCATCGTGGATGCCTGCCGCCCGTTCGGCTGGAAGGACGAGTTCCCGAAGGTCGCCGAGGCGAGCCCCGAGCTAAAGGACCGGGTGCGCGCCAGGTGGCCGCATCTCTACGAGTGAGCGCGGGCGTCCCGCTCAGGCGAACTGCGGCAACACCTTCTCGCCGAACAGCCGCATCGAGCTCTCGGCCGCCTCGGCCGGGAGATGGCCGAAATTGATCTGCATCGAGGCGACCTCGAACTCGACCTTGTCCCGGTAGCTGCGGATCTGGTCGACGACCTGTTCGGGCGTCCCCACCCAGGCCGCCCCCGATTCGACCTGGGTCTCGAAGGATTCCTTCAGCAGCGCCTGGTACATCTTGTCGTAGCCCGGGTAGTCCCTGCTCGCCGCGCCCTCGACCCAGGGCCGGGCCGAATCGAGGATCGCCTGGAGGTAGCGGTTGACCGGATCGCGGGCGATCTCGACCGCCTTGGCCGCGTCCTCGTGGCAGAACATGTGGAAGGCGAGCATCACCTTGCCGTTCCCGGGGTGGCCGGCCGACCGCCAGGCTTCGCGATAGACCCCGAGAAGGTCGAGCATCTTGGAGGAGATCAGCGGGATCGCCATGATGTAGTTGCCCTGCTCGCCCGCCTTGACGAAGGATGAGGGTGTCGTCGTCGTCGCCGTCCAGATCGGCGGGCGCGGCTTCTGCGTCGGGCGCGGCAGCGAGGTGACGTTCTCGAAGCTGTGGAAACGGCCCTCGCAGGTGACGTCTTCCTCCTCGAGGAGGAGGCGGATCTGCGCCGATCCCTCGTCGAACCGGGCGACGCTCTCGTCGAGGCTGACGCCGAATTTCTCGAACTCGTGCGGCAGGAAGGCGCGCGCCATGCCGAGGTCGAGCCGGCCGCCGGAGATCGCATCCAGCATGCCCGCCTCGCCGGCGATCTTGAGCGGGTGGTTGAACACCGGCAGCACGGCACCGGTCACAATGCGCGCCTTCTTCGTCCGCTGGCTGGCGGCGCTCAGGAACACCATCGGCGCCGGGCTGTAGCCGCCATAGGCGAGGAAGTAATGCTCGACCGTGCGGACATGGCTGTAGCCGTAGACGTCGACCAGGTCGCAGAGCGACAGGCATTCGGAGAAATACTGGGCGCCGGACTTGGTCTCCGGCCCGACGGACGGAAAGAATTGAACGCCGAATTCCATGGCCGCTCCCCTCGCTGACGCGCAATGCTACCTGCTGGCAAGGCCCGCGATCAATTCGACCGCGCCCGCCCCCGCGCCTATGATCCGGCGGCTTTCCTGACCCGGCGATCCATCCCCGATGAGCTACACGATCGGCATCGATGTCGGCGGCACCTTTACCGACTTCTACCTGATGGTCGCGGGCGGGTCGGATCGAATGCACAAGACGCCATCGACGCCGGACGATCCGACCGAAGCGGTGATGCGGGGGCTCGCCGAGCTGGCGGAGAGCGAAGGCCACGCCCTCGAAACCCTGCTGGCCGGAACAATCCGCATCGTCCACGGCACCACGGTGACCACCAACGCCGTGCTCACCGGAAGATGGGCGAAGACCGGGCTGCTGGCGACCGCCGGCTTTCGCGACGCGCTGGCGATGCGCCGGGGCATACGCGAGCGGCTCTACGACAACAAGTATGCGGCTCCCAAACCCGTGGTCCCGCGCCGCCTCCGCCTGCCTGTAGGCGAGCGCATCGACCGGACGGGCGCGGTGCTGCGGCCGATCGAGCTGGACGACGTCGACCGCGCGGCCGCGATCTTCGCCCGCGAAGACGTCGAGGCGGTAGCCGTGTGCTTCCTCCACGCCTACGCCAACGACGCCCACGAACGGGCCGCGCTGGAACGGCTGCGCGAATGCCTGCCGGAGGCCCATGTCACTGCGTCGTGCGATATCCTGCCCGAGCTGCGCTACTACGAACGGACCTCGACCACGGTGCTGGCGGCGGCCGTCGGGCCCATCTTCGGACGCTACATCGCCCGCCTGACGGAACGCCTCGGAAAATCCGGCTTCGGCGGGCCGTTGGCGATCATGCAGTCGAATGGCGGCGTCGCTACGCCCGAACGCGCTTCCGCCAACGCGGCAACGACGCTGCTGTCAGGGCCCGCCGCGGCGCCCGCCGCCAGTCTCGCCGTGCTGGCGCCGCGCGGCGAAGACAGCTTCATCGCCATCGACATGGGCGGCACCAGCTTCGAAGCCTCGCTGGTGCGGGGCGGCGCGCCGGCGGTGACCCGCGGTGCCACGGTCAACCGCTTCGCCATGGCGCTCCCCGCCATGGACATCAAGACCGTCGGCGCCGGCGGCGGGTCGATCGGCTGGATCGACGGCGGCGGGTTGCTCCGCATGGGGCCGGCGAGCGCCGGCGCCATGCCCGGGCCCGCCTGCTACGGTTTCGGCGGAACGAAACCTACCTGCTCGGACGCCAACCTGCTGCTCGGCTATCTCGCGGCGGAGAGTTTCGCGGGCGGGCGCATGACGCTCGATGCGGACGCTGCAAGGCAGGCGATCGAGCGCGAGATCGCCCGCCCGCTCGGCGTCTGTGCGATCACCGCCGCCGCGGGCATGTACCGCGTCATGACCGTCGGCATGGCGTCGGCCATAAGGGAGGTCTCCGTCGAACGCGGGCTGGATGCGCGCGACTTTCCGCTGGTCTGCGCCGGCGGCGCGGGCGCCATCCATGCGGCGGCGATCGCGCGCGAGCTGGGGATCGCCCGTATCGTGGTACCGCGCATCGCCTCGGTGCTGTGCGCGGCGGGGATGCTGGCGACCGATCTGCGGCGCGATTTCGTGCGCTCCCTGCCCGGCCGCTTCGCGGCGGGGGAAACCGGTTTGGACCGGCTCCGCCGCGTGGCCGATGCGATGGCGCAGGAAGCGCATGCGGCGCTCTCGGCCGACAACGTCCCGCGCGACCGCCACCGGCTCGAATTCGCCCTCGACCTCCGCTATGCTGGCCAGTACCACGAGGTCGAAGTGCCCGCCGCCGATCCCGCGATGCTGACCGATATCGGGGCGATGACCGACGCCTTCCACGAGTCCCATGACCGGCTGTACGGCTATGCGCTGGCGGGGGAGGACACGCCGGTCGAGCTGGTCAATGTCAGGCTCGCGGCCTACGGCGTCACCGACAAGTCGGCACCGAAGCCGGTCCCCGACCGCCGGACGCCGCCGCGGCAGCGTTCCCGCGATGTCCGCCTCCCCGGCCGCGAGAGCTTCGAGGAGGTCGCGGTCCATGACGGCGAGACCCTTCCCGCCGGGTTTCGCGGCGCCGGGCCGATGATCGTCGAGACGCCGCTCACCACGGCGCTGGTGCCGCCCGGTTTCGACCTGGAAGTCGATCCCTTCGGGTCGCTGATCCTGACGGATACAGAGGCATGAGCGACGGCATCGATCCCATCCTGACGGCGGTTATCCAGCGCCGGCTCAAGTCGATCACCGAGGAGATGGGGCTCACGCTCCTCAGGACCACGCGTTCGCCGATCCTCAACGAGGCGCGCGACTTCGTCACCGGCCTCTACGACGAGGCGGGCGACATGATGGAGCAGACCGAATACATCCCGGTGCTCGCCTTCGCGCTCCAGCCGGTCTGCAAGGAGATCGTCGCCTTTTTCGGCGACGACCTGCACCCGGGCGACGTGATCCTGCACAACGACGTGTTCTCGGGCGGCAACCAGAACAACGACGTGGCGGCGTTCCGCCCGGTCTTCGTCGACGGCGAACTCGTCGCCTGGGCCGCCTGCAAGGGCCACCAGGCCGATATCGGCGGCGCGGTCGCCGGTGGCTACAACCCGGACGCCCGCGAGGTCTGGCAGGAAGCGCTGCGCATCCCGCCGCTCAAGGTGATCGAGCGCGGCAGGCGGCGGGAGGACGTCTGGCGCATGGTGTTCGCCAACATCCGCTACCCCATCGTCGAGGAGGACATCAAGGCGCAGATCGGCGGCACCGCGGTCGGCGAACGGGGCATCCTGGAGCTGATCGGGCGCTACGGGCTGGGCGCGTTCCGCGCCCACAAGGCGGCGTTGTTCGCCGCCACCGAGCGCATGGTCGCGCGCGAGATCGAGGCCATACCGGACGGGATCTATCGCGGCGAGAGCACGGTGTTCTATGACGGGGTGACCGACGGCACGGAGATGACGATCCGCCTCGCGGTCACCGTCGCGGGCGGGCGCATCGCCTTCGACTACAGCGGCTCCTCGCCGCAGACGCCGGGCTTCGTCAACGCGCCATTTGCCGCCACCGCGTCCGCGACCATGCTCACCTTCCTGATGCTGATCGACCCCGACATCCCGCACAACGCGGGCCTGCACCGCCCGATCTCGATCGTCAACCCGGAGGGCTCGTTCCTCAACGCTTCCTTCCCGGCGGCGACCACCTTCGGCAACTCGATCACCGGGCCGACCTCGGATGCGATCATGCGCGCGCTCTCCCAAGCGCTTCCGCGCACGGTCACCGCCGGCTGGAACCGCTTCCTCGGCTTTGCGCTCACCGGCCGCGACGCCCAGCGGGACCGGCGCTTCGTCGACATCCTGTTCCTCGCGCTCAAGGGCGGGTCGGGTGCGACCTGGGAAGCGGACGGCTACGATCACATCGGGCTGATCAACTGCGCCGGCGGCATCCTCGCCCAGGATTACGAGATGTTCGAAATCCAGAACCCGGTTCTGCTGGAACGCCACGTATACCTGGCCGATTCCGCCGGGCCGGGCCGCTGGCGCGGCGGCCTCGGGGTCGAGACGGCAATGCGGATCGAGGGCGAGGACGTGACGGCGGTCGCCTTCGGCGACGGCATCGAGGACGGCGCCCGCGCCTTCGGCCTGTTCGGCGGCGAGAAGGGCAGCGTCAACACCAGCTCGTTCCGTTTGCCGGACGGCAGCGAGAGGGTGCCCAAGTCGAAGGAGATCGTCCGCAACATCCCGCCCGGCACGGTCTTCCGCCAGCGCGCCGGCGGCGGGGGCGGCTACGGCCCGCCGCGCGAGCGTCCCGCCGAGCTGGTGGCCGAGGAGGTGCAGGACGGCGTGATTTCGCCACAGGCGGCACGGGACGTCTACGGTGTCGCCGTCGACCCCGAAACCCTGGAGCTCGACCGCGAGGCGACCGCGGCGTTGAGGAGAGCATGACCTATCGCCCCCCGATCGACGACATCCTGTTCCTGCTGCATGAGGTCATCGGTGCGGATGCCATTCTCGCCCGGACCGAATTCGCCCATGTCGACGCCGAGAGCCTGGAAGCCGCGGTGCGCCAGGCCGGCCGGGTCGCATCCGAGATCGTCGCGCCGGTGAACGCTGCCGCGGATCGCATCGGCGCCAGGCTGGAGAACGGGGTCGTCCGCCTGCCGCCCGGCTTCGTCGAGGCCTACGCGGCGTTCTGCGCCGGCGGCTGGCCGGGTCTCGCCCTTCCCGAGGAACACGGCGGGCAGGCGATGCCGGAGATCGCCCAGGCCGCGCTGTCGGAGATGTCGAACGGGGCCTCGCTCGCGTTCTCGATGCTGCCGGTGTGCGGACGGGCCGCGGCCCGGGTGCTGCTGGCCCATGCCGAGCCGGACATCCAGGCCCTCTGGGTGCCGAGGCTCGCGAGCGGCGAGTGGTCGGGCACCATCGTCATGACCGAGCCGCATGCGGGCTCCGATATCGGCGAGGCGCGGACCAGAGCGATGCCGAACCCCGACGGCAGCTACGCGCTGACCGGCACCAAGATCTTCATCTCCTTCGGCGACCACGACGCGACGCCGCAAAACGCCCATATCGTGCTCGCCCGGATCGCGGGTGCGTCGGACGGCGTGCGCGGTCTCAGCCTGTTCCTGGTCCCCCGGGTCATGGTCGGGGCGGACGGTACGCTCGGGCCGCGCAACGCCATCGCCGCCGCGCGCCTCGAGGACAAGATGGGCATCCACGGCTCGCCGACCTGCGAGATGCGGCTCGACGGCGCCACCGGCTACCTGCTGGGGGAACCGGGGCGCGGCATCCAGTGCATGTTCACCATGATCAACACGATGCGCCTCGAAGTCGCGCTCGAAGGAGTGGGCATCGCCGGCGCCGCCCTCGACAGGGCCGCGCGCTACGCCGCCGAGCGCGTGCAGGGCGGCAGCGGCGGCGCGGCCACGGCCATCGTCGAGCATGCCGACATCCGCCGTACCCTGCTCAGGATGAAGGCGCTCACCGACGGTGCGCGCGCGCTCTGCTACGAGACCGCCGCGCTGCTGGATCGCGGCCGGCAGGACGAGGCGGGATTCCTGCTGCCGGTCTGCAAAGCGCTGGCGAGCGAGATCGCGGTCGAGGTCGCGAGCCTCGCCATCCAGGTCCATGGCGGGCACGGCTATATCGCCGAGCACGGCGTGGAGCAGCTGATGCGCGATGCCCGCATCACGCCCATCTACGAGGGCACCAACGGCATCCAGGCGATCGACCTCTTGCTGCGCAAGATCGGCCGCGACGAGGCGAAGACGCTCGCGAGGATCTGCGAAAGAGTGGAGGCGGATCTGGACGGCGAGGGCGAGATCGACGATGCGGTCGCGGCCGGGCTCGACGAATGGCGGCGCGTTTCCGCCCGCCTGCTCGACCGCCTCCGGGAAGACGCGAACGGCGCCCTGTCCGGCGCCACCCCCTATCTCCGCCTCGCCGGCACGGTGCTGATGGGCTGGATGTGGCTGCGCATGGCGAAGGCCGCCGGGGACGACGCCTACGGCGACGAGATCCGCGCGCTGGCGCGGTTCTACGCGGCCGACGTCATGGCCGAGATCGACGCCCTCGCCCGAAGGGCTCTGATGCCCGCCGGCCTGCTCTACGCCCTCGACGCGGAAACGGTCGCCAGGGTCTGATCACCAGTAGCCGATCAGCGTGCCGTGCTTGTGCGCGCCGTCGGTCCGCGCAAGAACCCGTTCCGTGGTGATGCCGGTGCGGTTCTTGCGCCGGGAGATGCGCTCGAACAGCGCGCGGTGCAGCTCGTCGCGGATGCCGGCATATCCCGGATCGCGGCCGAGATCGACGAACTCGCCGGGGTCGTTGCGGAGATCGAAGAGCAGCGGCTCGAATCCCAGCGCGCAGACGTATTTCCAGTCCTCGGTCCGCAGCATGAACAGCCGCGCCTCGTGCACATCGACGCCGAGCTCGACGCGGGCCTTGTAGAACGCGTAGTCGAGCTCGCTATAGGCGTGGTCGCGCAGCTCCCCCTGTCCGCCGCGCAGCCGCCACAGCGCGGACCGGCCCTCGACGACATGGGTCGGGATCTCGATGCCGCAGGCTTCGAGGAAGGTGGGCACGAGGTCGATCGCCTCGATGAAGCCGCTGTCGGCGGTGCCGCGCGCCGCATCCGCCGCCTTGTCGGGGTCGTAGACGATCAAGGGGATCCGCACGGCCTGCTCGTGGAAAAACTCCTTCTCGCCGAGCCAGTGATCGCCCAGATAGTCGCCGTGATCGGAGGTGAACACGATCATCGTGTCGTCCATCCGGCCGGTCTCTTCGAGGTACCGGAAGACCCGCCCGAGGTGGTCGTCGATCTGCTTGATCAGCCCCATATAGGCCGGGATCACGGCCGCGCGCACCTCTTCGCGCGAGAACTCCCTGGACGCGTTGTGGTTCATCATCGCGCCATAGACCGGGTGCGGGTCCGCGCGCTCGCGCGCCTCGCGGGAGGCGGCAAGCATGTGGTTGTGGCCGTACATCGCGTGATACGGCGCCGGCGCGATATAGGGCCAGTGGGGCTTGATGTAGGAGAGGTGGAGGCACCACGGCGCATCGCCCTGCTCGGCGAGGAACCGGAGCGCGCGGTCGGTCATGTAGGCGGTCTCGGAATGCTCCTCGGCCACCCGGGCGGCGAGCGGCGCGTTGCGCATGTACCAGCCCTCGCGCAGCTCCCCGTCCGGCCCCTCGCCCGAATTGGCGTAGTCGTTCCACGGGTTCGGGCCCTCGTAGCCCTGCGCGCGGAGATAGCGGTTATAGGGAAGATCGGGGTCGGCCTTGGGGTGCGGGTGCTCGCCGTCGTCCCGCTCGTAGGGCTCGAAGCCGCATTCCGAGACGAGGAGCCCGCTCTCGGTGTCGGGCGAGAGCCCGACCCGTTCCATCCCGGCAAGGTCGGGCATCATGTGGGACTTGCCGACCAGCGCGGTGCGCATCCCGTGCGGGCGCAGGTAGTCGCCGAGCGTGAGCTCGCCGACCGGCAGCGGCACGAAGTTCCAGGTGGCGCCGTGGCTGAACGAGGTGCGGCCGGTATAGAAGGACATGCGCGACGGACCGCAGACCGGCGCCTGCACATAGGCGCGATCGAAGCGGACGCCCCTGCCGGCGAGGCCGTCGATATTCGGCGTCTCCAGATAGGGATGGCCGTAGCAGGACAGGTAATCCGCCCGTAGCTGGTCGGCCATGATGAACAGGATATTGCGAACCTTGCCCATGTCAGCCCCCCGGGGGTTCGGGTTTCAGAGATGGCCCTTCATACGGGCTTCCATATAGCGCTCGTAGACCGGCTCCATCGAGGTCTGCCAGCGTTCGCGCTTGGCGGGATCGAGCGGGGTCAGGTTCACCGTTCGCAGGAGCTTTCGGCGTATCGCGCCCGTCGCCACGTCGACGTCGATGTCGAGAACCGACAGCCCGCCATAGTCCTGCTCCAGGGCCGGCATGGCGCCGAGACCGGTGCCGGCCGCCCAGCACAGTATGGCCCGGTTGACCGCGTCGTGCCCGACCAGCAGCAGGCGCCGCCAGCCGGAATCGGCAACCAGCCGCCGGACGGCGGCAAGCACCCGGGACTCGAAATCGGCGAAGCGCTCGCCATGCCCGAACCACGCCCCGCCCGACGCGGCGCCGTCATAGGCGTGGGCGAGCGCATCGAGCGCCTGCTCGGGGTCGACATCGGCGAACCGGCCGCCGCGGATCTCCGCGAGATCCGCGTCGTCCTCGATGGCGATGTCGCGGCCGGCAAGAGCCAGCTCCGCGGTCTCGCGGGTGCGCGGCAGGCCGCTGGTCACCGCGCGGTCGATCGCTTCGCCCTCCAGCAAATCCGCGACCGCCCGAGCCTCCGCCACGCCGCGCTCCGTCAGCCGCACGTTGCGCGGGTTGACCGGCCTGCCGTCGGCGTCGAAATACGACACCTCGCCGTGACGCAGCAGGTACACGCGCTTGCGGACAAGCCCCGGCTCCACGGGTGCCTTCATCGTTCGCCGAGCGGCGGCGCCATGCGAAGCTCGCCGAGGGCCGCCCTGAAGGCGCGGTCGATGGGCATGGGCAAAGCGGGCATCTCCTCGCCCCGGTCGCTGCCCAGGCGCTCGGCGAACAGGCCGCGCTCGCGGAAATGCGGATCGGCCAGCGCCTCTTCCAGCGAGCGCACGATGGAACAGCAGCAATCGACCCCGCGAATCCGCTCTTCCCAGTAGGCCGCCGGTCGGGCGGCGACCAGCGCCGCCACCGCCGCCGCCGTTCCCTCGGGGTCGGCGGCATCGTCCCGCCACTTTTCCTCGAGCCCGACCACCTCGGCGAAGGCCTCCCAGAACTGCTGCTCAAGCGGCGCGGCGGCCAGGACCCTGCCGTCCGAAGTCGGGTAGAGCCGGTAGCGCGGCGATCCGCCGGTCAGCAGGTCGCCGCCGTTCTTCGGCCAGAGCCCCGCGGCCTGGGCGTTGCCGATCGCCCAGAACATGAAGGGGAACAGGTTGTCGGCCATCGCCACGTCGAGCGTGGCCCCTTCGCCCGTGGCGTCCCGCTGCCTCAGCGCAAGCAGGATGTTGAGCACCGCGGGATAGGCACCGGCGGCGATATCGGCCATCAGCACCGGCGGCACTACGGGGCTGTCCCCGGGACCCATCGAGAGCGAGAGAACCCCGGTCTCGCCGATATAGTTGAGGTCGTGGGCGGCGATGTCCCGCCTGGCCCCGGTCTGGCCGAACCCGGTGATCGAGCAGTAGACGATGCGCGGGTTGACCGCCCGCACCGTCTCGGCGGCGAGACCGAGGCGCGCCATCACGCCGGGGCGGAACTGTTCGACCAGGACGTCGGCGCGTTCGAGCAGCGGGCGGAGGCGCGCCCGGTCGGAGTCCTGCTTGAGGTCGAGGACCAGCGATTTCTTGCCGCGGTTCAGCATCGCGAAGTTGACGCTTTCCCCTCCCCATCTGGGGACGTAGCGGCGCATCTCCTCGCCGCCCGGGCGTTCGATCTTGATCACCTCGGCGCCCGCCTCGGCGAGCATCAGCGTCGCCAGAGGGCCCGGCAGCAGGGTGGAGAAATCGAGCACCAGGAGTCCGTCGAGTGGCGCGCTCATCTTCTCTCCGAGCGCGCGGCGGCAACGCTCGCGGCGCGCGCCGGCGCATCGCCCGGCTGGCCGCTGGCGGCGAACAGCGCCGTGCAGACCGCATGGTGCCAGGCGAGCCCGCCGCGCACGGCGCGCTCGACCGGACCGTCGGGGTAACCGAGGCCGAGCCGGCAGGCGAGGTCCATGTCTTCCGCCTTCGCGAGCCCGTCGTCGAGCAGGCGGAGCGAAGCGTTGTATTTCGGCCGCACCAGCCGGTCGACGATGCGCCCCACCCGGTCGGCGGAAACCGCGACGACGAGCCCGGCTTCCTCGAACACCGCGCGCGCCGCCCCCAGCGCCCGCTCGTCCGTGTTGGGTTGGCGCACCAGCTCGACGAGCCCGGACGGCGGGTCGTCGCCATTGCGATAGCGCGCGAAGCCGAGAACGTTCGAGCCCTCCTCCCCCGCCGCCTCCCCGGTGTGGACGCCGAGGCACTCGGTGCCGAGCTCGACCAGGATCGCGGTCTTGGACGGGTCGGGCTCGCAAGGCGCGCCGAGAAGGACGATCACCTCCGCGTCGGGGACCGCGGCGGCGAGGAACGGATCGCCGTCGGGGAAGGAGCGGCTCTCGCCGTTCCGGCGAATCGCATAGGCCATGGTCATGCCCCGAACATCCGGCTGTCCTCGTAGTCGTGGAAGCCGCGGCCGGATTTTCGGCCCAGCCGCCCCGCCGCGACCATCCGGCGCAGCAGCGGCGGCGCCGCGGCGCGGGGGTCGAGGGTGATCGGATAGAACGCCTCGGACAGCAGGATCTGGGTATCCAGCCCGATCAGGTCGATCAGCTCGAGCGGACCCATCCTGTAGCCCAGCGCCGTCTTGATCGCGGTGTCGATGTCGGCCGGGCTGGCGACGCCCGCCTCGACCGCGCGGATCGCATCGTTGTTGAACGGGACCAGCAGCGCGTTGAGGATGAAGCCCGGGCGGTCCTGCGTGCGCACCGGGGTCTGCCCCGCCGCCTCGGTCCACGCCCAGGCGGCCTCGAAGGCCTCGTCCGAGGTGTTCAGCCCGGGCGACATCTCGATCAGCTTCATGAGCTGGGCGGGCAGGCAGAAATGCATGCCCACCACGCGGTCCTCGCGACCGCAGCCGGACGCGATCTGGGTGATCGACAGGGTCGAGGTGTTGGACGCGAAAATCGTCCCGTCCTTGCAGACCGGGTCCAGCGCCCGGAACAGCGCCTGCTTGGTGGGCAGGTCCTCGAACACGGCCTCGACGACGAGATCGCAGTCGCCCAGCCCTTCGAGCTCTTTGACGGGTGCGAGGCGGTCGAGCGCCGCCTTGCGTTGTTCCTCCGTCATGCGGCCGCGCTCGACCGAGCGGGCGAAGAAGGAGGCGGTCTGCGAAGCAGCGCGCGCGAGACCGTCCCCGTCGACGTCGTAACAGACGGTGTCGAACCCGGCGCGCGCCGAGACGATGGCGATCCCCGCCCCCATCGTGCCCGCGGCGCCGCACACGCCGATCTTGCGGATCGCGCTCATCGCCGGGCGAAGCTCCGGCCGACGAACTGGCGGTGGACCTGGTTGGTGCCCTCCCAGATCTGGGTGATCTTGGCATCGCGCATCAGCCGTTCCACCCGGAAGTCCTTGCAATACCCGTAGCCGCCATGCATCTGCACGGCCTCGGTGGTCATCCGCATGGCGAGGTCGGAGGCGCGGAGCTTGGCGATCGACGCCTCGACGCCGTAATCCCCGGCGCCGCCGTCGACCAGCCGGCCGACATGGTCGATCCATGCCTTGACCAGAGCGAGCTCGGCGGCGAGGTCGGCGAGCATGAACTGGTTGCCCTGGAAATCGACGATGCGCCGCCCCGACTGCCGGCGGTCGTTCATGAAGGTCACCATGTCCTTGAACGCCGCATCGGCGATGCCGAGCGCGTGGCATGCGATGCTCGGCCGCGACTTGTTGAGCGAGAGCAGAAGCAGGGAGAGTCCCTCCCCCGGCTCGCCCACCAGATTGGCGCGCGGCACCCGGCAGCCGTCGAACGAGAGCACCGCGGTCGACGAGGCGCGGATTCCCATCTTGTCCTCGGTGCGTTCGACGGTGAACCCGGGCGCTCCCTTCTCCAGCACCAGGGCGGTGATCGCGCCCCGGTCGTCGTCGATCTCCGACCACTTGCCGAACAGGAGGATCAGATCGGCCACGTCGCCCGAGGTGATGAAGATCTTGCCGCCGTCGATCGCCACCTCGTCGCCGTCCGGGGCGAAGCGTGTCTTCATCCCCGTGGCGTCGGAGCCGGCGTCGGGCTCGGTGATCGCGAGCGCGCAGATCGCACCTTCGGCCACGCGCGGCATGATCCGCGATTTGAGCTCTTCGGAGCCGAAATCGATCACCGGTCCCATGGCGTGGAAACAGGTGCCGTAGACGATCCCGGTCGCCGCGCAGGCCTCCGAGATCAGCTTCATGCATTCGAGATAGACGCGGTACGACATCGGCGCGCCGCCACAGGCGGCGGGAACGAAGATCGCGTTGAGCCCGAGCGCCCGGATCGCCTCGACATTCTCCCACGGGAAGGCGGCCTCGCGGTCGAAGCGCTCGGCGTTGGGCGCGATCACCTCGTCGGCGAGGCGGGAGACCTGGTCGAGGAGAATGCGCTCCTCTTCGGACCAGCCGCGCGACTCGTCGAACCGGTCGAAGACCCGCATCAGTGGTTCACCCCGTGCCCGCCGTCGAGATAGATGGTCTCGCCGGTGAGATAGGGCATGCGCATGGCGAACAGCGCGGCCACCAGGCTCCCGACCTCCTCCGGCGTGCCGGTCCGGCCGGCCGGGATGCGCCGTTCGAGCCAGCGCTTGACCGAATCGCGCTGCATGAACTCGCGGTTGAAGTCGGTCTCGATATAGCCCGGCGCCACGTTGACCACCGAGATCCCGTCCTCCGCCCATTCGACGGCGAGGCAGCGCGTGATCGCGCCGACCGCTGCCTTGGACGCGCAATAGGCCACGTGCTCTCTCACGCCGAGCTTGTCGAACACCGAGCCCATATTGACGATCAGCCCGCCGCCGCTCCGCGTGAGCAGCGCATGCGCCTCGCGCGAGGCGACCACCACGGCGGTCGCGTTCAGCGTCATCACGCGCTCGTAATCGGCGACGTCGATCTCGGCGCTCACCGACTGGCCGTGCGCGCCGGCGTTGTTGACCAGCCCGACCACGGGCTCCGGTTCGGCGGCGAGCCGCGCGAACACCTCCTTGACCGCCGACTCGTCGGTCATGTCGCAGACCATGCCGCGCCCGACCGGGCTGGCGCCGGTCCTGGACAGGCCGACGACCGCGTACCCGGCCGCATCCAGCGCCGTCGCGGTCGCGGCGCCGAGCCCCTTGCTCGCGCCGGTGACGATGATCCGGCCCTCAGCCATCCCTGAAGCCGGGCTTCCGTTTTTCCTCGAACGCCGCCATGCCCTCGTCGGCGTCTTCGGTGCGGTAGGCAAGCGTCGACAGGTCCGCCTCGATCTTCAGCCCCTCGCCGACCGGGTTGTCGAGCGAGCGCTGCACCGCCTCGCGGGCGTAGCGCAGGATGGGCAGGCTGTAGCCGGTGAACTGGCGCGCAAACGCGAGCCCGGCCTCGATCAGGTCTCCTTCGGCGATGCGGTTGACCAGGCCGATGCGTTCGGCTTCGGCGGCGTCGATCGTGCGCCCGGTGAGGATCATGTCGAGCGCGCGCGACTCGCCGATCAGCCGCGGCAGGCGCTGGGTGCCGCCATAGCCCGGAATCAGCCCCAGCTTCACCTCCGGCATGCCCATCTTCGCGCCCGGCCCGGCGATGCGGAAGGTCGAGGCGAGCGCGATCTCCAGCCCGCCGCCGAAGGCGTAGCCGTTGATCAGCGCGATGGACGGGATCGGCAATGTGTCGAGCTTCGCCAGCGTCCGTTGCCCGAGCTCGGTGGCGGTCTTCTCCTCGTGGACATTGCGGTGGCGCAGCTCCTTGATGTCGGCGCCGGCGCAGAACGCGCGCTCGCCCGCCCCGGTGATCAGCAGCACCCGGGCATCGCCCGACGCCGCCTCCTCGAACGCCTCGCCGAGCTCGCGGATGATGGCAAAGGAGAGCGCGTTGAGGGCCTCGGGGCGGTTCAGCACGATCAGCGCCGCCTCCTCCCTCCGCGTCAGCTCGACGGTCATTGCGCGGCCTCCGCCTTGGGATCGAAGCGCACCGGGTCCGGCCGGATGGCGCCGTTCTTCGCCATCTCCACGAGCTCGCGCTTGAGGATCTTGCCGCTCGCGGTCAGGGGAAAGGCGTCCATCCGGATGAAATACTCCGGCATGTCATAGCGCGACAGCCCCTCGGCATGAAGATGCGAGAGCAGCGATTCCGCCTGGATGCCGCCGATCACCGCGATGCAGCCCTTCTCGCCCAGCCGTTCGTCGGGGACCGGGAACACGGCCACCCGCTCGACCTCGTCGTGGCGCACCGCCAGCGCCTCGATCTCGGACGGGTAGATGTTGTGCCCGCCCCGGATGATCAAATCCTTGAGCCGCCCGTCGATCGACAGGTTGCCGTCGCCGTCGAGCGAGCCGAGATCGCCGGAGAGGAACCACCCCGAGGCGTTGAAGCTCTCCTCGGTCGCCTCCTGGTTGGCGAAATAGCCCAGCATCAGGGCACCGCCGCGCCCGGCGATCTGCCCGCTGATCCCGGTTCCGACCGGCTTGTCGGGGTCCGCCATGTCGAAGATCGCCACCTCATAGGCCTTCCCGCCGCGCCCGCAGGTGCGGGTGACGGTCCCGGCGTCGTCGCCGGGATGGGTGAAGTGGTGGGACGAATTCTCGGTCATGCCGTAGATGTTCTGCGGCGCGATGCCCTGGGCGACGAAGGCCTCGCAGACCACCGGCGGGATCGGCGCGCCCGCCATGTAAAAGATCTCGACCGCCCCGATCCGCGCGAGCCCCCGCGCGCGCTGCTCGGCGAGCACGTCCATCGCGTGCGTCGGCACGCCCATCACGTAGGTCGCGCCGGTCTCGGCGATCCAGTCGATCTTGTCGACGCCCGCCGGGCGGTCGTCGGCGATGAACTCGCAGCCGGCGAGCGCCCACTGCGCCGCGCCGACCCAGGCGATGTGGTGCGAGAGCGGGCTGAGGGAGAGCAGCCTGGTATCCGGTCCGATGCGCCAGATGTCGACCATGTCGCGCGCATTGGCGAACAGGGTGTTGTCGGAATGCATGACGCATTTCGGCATCCCGGTGGTGCCGGAGGTGAAGGCGAGATAGGCGACCTTGTCGGGATCGGCGACGGGCTCGCTCTTCGGTCGCGCGCCGGGGCCGGCGACGCGCCCCTCCGGCTCGACCGCCTTCAGGTGATCGATGCCCCCGAGCAGCGCTTCGAGCCCGCCTTCCGCGCGGTCGGCGCCCCAGCCGGGCTCGCTGAAGAACGCCGCCGATTTGAGCCGCTTGAGCAGCGTCACGACCTCGGCGCAGGTATGGGTGCGGTGCAGCGTCGGGTTGCAGGCATAGCCCTGGCGCGAGCAGGCGAGCAGCAGGATCACCGTCTCCATCGCATTGCCGCGCCAGATCGAGACCCGGTCCCCCTCGACCAGCCCGCGCGCTTCGAGGTCGGCGGCCACCCCTTCGGTCCAGAGCTTGACCTCGCGCCAGCTCAGCCGACGCGTGCCGTCGCGCAGCGCCGGCGCATCGCCGTTCTCCGCGGCATGGCGCTCCAGCAGGCTGTAGAACGTGTCCCCGCGCCACACCCCGGTGTCGTAGTAGCGCCCGGCCGCGCGCGGCGTATGCAGTGTCAGGAAGGCGCGCATCCGCCGATCTAGTGTCCGAAGCGGTCGGGGTCGGGCGAACGGCGTTCGCGGAAGGCGCCGCCGAGCTCCTTGGACTCCTCGCTGTCGAGATAGCCCGGGAGCAGCAAATCGTGGGCCATGCGGGCGAGACCGGAAACGCCGCCGTGGCGCGCGTTGAACGCGCCCTTGATCGAGGCGAGCGCGAACGAGCCGCGCTCGGCCACTTCGAGGGCGTATTCCCTTGTCCGTTCGGCGAGCTCGCCATCCGGCACGACGCGGTTGATCAGCCCCATCTGGAGCGCCTCGGCCGCGTCGATCCGGCGATTGGTGTACCAAATCTCCTTGGCCCGCTTCTTGCCGACCAGGTCCTCCAGATACCAGGTGCCGTAGCCGGCATCGAACGAGCCCATCATCGGCCCGACCTGGCGGAACACCGCGCTCTCCTTGGCGATCGTCAGGTCGCAGACCATCTGCAGCACGTTGCCGCCGCCGACCGCGTAGCCGTTGACGCTCGCGATCACCGGCTTCTGCAGCTTGTCGATCGCCTCGTACATTTCGAGCGTGGGCAACATGCCGGCATAGAGCCGCGTCGGCTCGGCGCCGTCCTTGCGCCCGCCGATGCAGAAGAAGCGGTCGCCCGCGCCGGTCAGCACGACCACCCGGGTCCGGGTCTCGCGGCGGATCGCGTTGATGCAATCGCGGACCTCGTGGCAGGTCTCGATGGTGAACATGTTTCCGTCGTCGGGACGGTTGAGGGTGACGGTCCCGATCGGGCCGTCCTCTTCATAGAGGATCGTCCGGTAGCTCACTCTGGCGCCTCGTCCTTCGTGGGGCGCGCATGTTTACGCGAAAGCCCGGCGATGTCACGACCCCCGCCCGGGCGGGACGATGTGCTCGGCGAGGCGCCTGCCGGTGGCGACGAGCTCGGGGACGACGAAGGACGCACCGGCGCGGACCAGCTCGGCGGCATGCGCATCGTTCGCCGCACGGGCGAGGACCGTGAGTTCGGGCAGCATTCCCCGCAGGATTCCAACCAGCCGGGTCGCGGCTTCGGAGTCGCTGAGCGCGACGACCACGGTGCGCGCGGTCGGAAGATGAAGCTGTTCCAGGATCTCCGGCCGGCTCGCATCGCCGAAATAGACCCGTTCCCCCTGCGCGCGGGCGGTGGAGACGACCAGCGGGTCGCGGTCGAGCGCGATGAAGGATATGCCCTTGTCGGAGAGCTCGCGCGCCACCGTGCGGCCGACCCGGCCATAGCCCGCGATCACCACGTGATTTATCAGCGTCACCTCGTCCTCGTCGATTTCCCCGACGCGGGCCGAGCTCCGCACGGCCGTCCAGTGCATCAGCCGGGCGCTCGCCCAGGCGAGCAGCGGCGTCGCCATCATCGAGAGCGCCACCGCGATGATCAGCGCCTGGCCGAGCCCCTCCTCGATCAGCCCGCCCAGCATGGCGGCGCTGAAGACGACGAAGCCGAACTCGCCGCCCTGCGCCAGCAGCAGCCCGAGCGGCAGCGCATAGAGCCCCGGCAGGCGGAACAGCAGCACCAGGGGAACCAGGACCAGCGCCTTGAGCGCGATCAGCCCGGCGGCGATGCCGAGCACCAGCGAGAACTGCGCGTAGGCGAGGTCGAGATTGGTCTGCATGCCGATCGACATGAAGAACAGCCCGAGCAGCAGGGCGCGGAACGGCCGGATCTCGGCCGAGACCTGGTGGCGGTACTCGGTCTCGGCCAGCACCATGCCGGCGAGCAGCCCGCCGATGGCGAGCGAGAGCCCGGCATATTCGGTGAAGGCGGCGACTCCGAGGACGACCAGCAGGCTCGCCGCCGCGAAGATCTCGTCGCTCTTCTCCGCCGCGACGATGGCGAACAGCGGCCGCAGGACGAAACGCCCCAGCACGACGATCGTCACCAGCGCGACGGCGGCTTCCAGCCCGGCGAGGCCGAGCGAGGCGACAAGCCCGCCCTCCCGGTTGGTGAGCACCAGGGTCATCACCAGGATGGGCGCCACGGCGAGGTCCTGCATCAGCAGCACCGTGAACGCGGCGCGGCCGAAGCGGGTCGCGATCTGGCGCCTGTCCAGCAGGATCTGGATGACGAACACGGTGGACGACAGAGCGAGGGCCGCGCCGATCACGATGGCCGCGTCCAGCGAGACCCCGCAGGCGACGGCAATACCGGCAATCGCCGCGCCGGTGACCAGGATCTGCGCCAGCCCGAGGCCGAACATCGACGGCGACAGCACCTTGATCCGCTCCAGCGGCAGCTCGAGCCCGATGGTGAACAGCAGGAACACCACGCCGAACTCGGCGAAGGAGCGGATGGTCTCGATGTCGGCGACGAAGCCGAGCCCGAACGGGCCGATGACGATGCCGGCGACGAGATAGCCGAGCACGGGGGAGAGCCGCAGACGCCTGAGCGCGAACAGAGCGGCGACGGATGCGGCCAGGATGACGATCACATCGGCAAGGTCGATGTGCGGCATTCGCGGTCTCCAGCGCGCGGTGCGTCCCTAGAGTAGCGCCGATCCCGGCGAATCGCGCCGTGCGCGTTCGCCCGGCCGATCCGATTGCTGTAGTCTCCGGGCTCCCGCGTCTACCGCCCCCGGCCCCATGCTTGTCCGAACGATCCGAGAGAACCCATACGGCTGGCTGGTCGTCGCCGTCCTGTTCCTGGTTCTCAGCCTGGTCATGGGGGCACGCTCCTCGCTCGGGCTGCTGATACCCGAGTGGGAGACGGAGTTCGCCTGGGACCGGACGTTCATCTCGACCGGCGGCTCGGTGATGCTCACGGTCATGGCGGTCGGATCGCCCATCGCCGGCATGGCGCTCGACCGCTATGGCGGCCGCACGATCTACGTGTTCGCCATCCTGCTAACCGCGCTCGGCGTCTGCCTGACGGCCGGGATGTGGCAGGGCTGGCACTTCATCGCGGCGTTCGGGCTGATCGCCGGCATCGGCTTCTCGGCGATCTCGGCGCCGCTGATCGGCACCACGGTGGCGCTCTATTTCGACGCGCGGCGCGGGCTCGCGACGGGAATCGCAACGTCGGGCGCGACCGGCGGCCAGCTCGTGCTGATGCCCCTGCTCGCCGTCGGTCTCGCCGCCATCGGCTGGCGCGCCAGCTTCCTCGCCATGGGGGTCCTGCTGGTCGCGATCGCCCTGCTCGCCTGGGTGCTGATCCGCCGCGAGGCGCCGGCGCGCCGCATGCGCGGCTTCCAGGCCGAGGCCGGCAACACGGTCTGGACGCAGCTCGGCTACCTGATGCGCGATCGCACCTTCTGGCTGCTCGGCATCGGCTACATCGTGTGCGGCTTCACCACCATCGGCGCGATCAGGATCCACTTCCTGCCCTACGCGGCGGCCTGCGGCTTTCCGGTCCTGGAGAGCGCGTCCGCGTTCGGCGTTCTGATGGCGACCTCGGCGGCGGGGATCATCGGCTTCGGCGCGGCGGCCGACAAGTTCCACCGCCCCGCGCTGCTCGCCTCGATCTACTTCCTGCGCGCGCTCTGCTTCATCCTGCTGATGTTCATCCCGGGCGATTCGGTGCTGCTGTTCACCTTCGCCGCCCTGTTCGGGCTGTTCGACTTCGCGACCTTCCCGGTGGTCGCCAATATCGTCGGCACGCATATGGGGCTCCGCATCATGGGGCTGACCATGGGGCTCCTGTTCTCGCTGCACTCGGTCGGCGGCGCGCTCGGCTCGTTCGCCGGCGGCTGGCTGTTCGACCTGTTCGCCCAGTACGACTGGATGTGGCTCGCCTCCTTCGGGCTCGCGCTGCTGGCCGCCTTCCTGTCGATCCTGGTGCATGAGCCGCACCGGACCGGCTTCGTCCGGGTGCCGGCGCCCGCCTGACGCCGTGGGAGGCGACCGATGACCGTCATCCAGGGCCTGCTCGGTCTCGCCGCCCTCGTCGGGCTGGCCTGGCTGGTCAGCGAGAACCGGGCACGGCTTCCCTGGCGGACCGTCCTCGTCGGCATCGCGATCCAGTTCGCGCTGGCGCTGGTCCTGCTCGAATGGGAGGTGGGTTGGCAGATCCTGCTCGCGCTCAACGGCGTCGTGGAGGCGCTCCAGGCGGCGACCCGCGCCGGCACCTCCTTCGTGTTCGGCTATCTCGGAGGCGGGGCGCTGCCCTTCGAGGAGAAGTCGCCCGGCGGCGCCTTCGTCTTCGCCTTCCAGGCCCTGCCGCTGGTGCTGGTGGTGAGCGCGCTGTCGGCGCTGCTCTATCACTGGCGGGTGCTGCCGGCGGTGGTCGGCGCCTTCGCCTGGGCGCTCGCGCGCCTGCTCCGGCTCGGCGGCGCGGCGAGCTTCTCGACCGCCGCCAACATATTCGTCGGCATGGTGGAGTCGCCGCTCCTGATCCGCCCCTATCTCGCCGCGCTCAGCCGGAGCGAGCTGTTCGTGGTGATGACCGCCGGGATGGCGACGATCGCCGGCACGGTCATGGTGCTCTACGCAACCGCGCTCGCCGACGTGATCGCCAACCCGGTCGGCCATTTGCTGACCGCCTCGCTCCTGAGCGCGCCGGCCGCGGTGTCGATCGCCCGGGTGATGGTGCCGGAGGATGGCGGGACCGCGGGCGGGTCTGTGATCCCGGAACGGCTCTACGAGTCGAGCGTGGACGCGCTCACCCGCGGCACGCTCGACGGGCTCACCCTGCTGCTCAACATAGTCGCCAGCCTGATCGTCGTCGTCGCGCTGGTGCATCTCGCGAACCTGCTTCTCGGGCTCCTGCCCGACCTCGCCGGCGCGCCGATCACCCTGGAACGGCTGCTGGGCTACGCGCTGGCGCCGGTCGCCTGGCTGATGGGGATCCCGTGGAGCGAAGCCGTCGCCGCCGGCTCGCTGCTCGGCATCAAGGTGGTGCTCAACGAGCTGATCGCCTATTTCACCCTGGCCGGGCTGCCGGACGGCGCGCTCGGCGAGCGCAGCCGGCTGATCATGACCTACGCGCTCTGCGGCTTCGCCAACTTCGCGAGCCTCGGCATCCTGATCGCCGGGCTCGGGGCGATGATGCCGGAGCGCCGCACGGAGATCCTGGGCCTCGGCCTCAAGTCGATCGTCGCCGGCACGCTTGCCGCCTGCATGACCGGCACGGTGATCGGCCTCTTAACGCTCTGACAGGTACCGCCGTTCCAGATGCGCCTTGAAGGCGCCGGTGCCGAGCGGCGCGCCGGTCGCCTCTTGAAGCAGCTCGTCGGTGCTCGCCGGCAGCGACGCCTTGCGGTGGACGTTTTCTCCCAGCCAGCCGAACAGCGGCGCGAAATCGCCCCCGGCGATCGCCTGCGGGATCCCGGGGCATGCGTCGAGCGCGGCGGCGAAGAGCTGCGCGGCGGCGAGCGCGCCCAGCGCATAGGTCGGGAAGTAGCCCCAGCTCCCGCCGTACCAGTGGATGTCCTGGAGGCAGCCCGCGGCATCGTCGGGCGGGCGGATGCCGAGCAGGGATTCGAGCCCGTCGGCCCAGGCATCCGGCAGGTCGTCGAGCGACAGCTCGCCGCCGATGAGCCGCCGTTCCAGCCGGTAGCGCAGGATCACATGCGCCGGGTAGGTCACCTCGTCGGCGTCGACCCGGATCAGGCTGCGGGCGACCCGGCGGTAATGGCGGCGCAGATTGGCGGGCGACCATGCCGGTCCTTCCCCGCCGAAGGCCTCGCGCAGCAGCGGCGCGAGAAAGGCGATGAACTCGGCCGAGCGGCAGGCCTGCATCTCGACGATCAGGGACTGGCTCTCATGCACCGCCATGCCGCGCGCCGAGCCGGCCGGCTGGTGGCGCCAGTCGCGCGGCAGCCCCTTGTTGTAGAGCGCGTGCCCGGTCTCGTGCAGGACGGCCATGACGCTCTGGGTGAAATCCGCCGTGTCGTAGCGCGTCGTCACCCGGACGTCGTCGTGGACCCCGCTGCAGAACGGGTGCAGGCTGACATCGAGGCGCCCGCCGTCGAAGTCGAAGCCGAGCTGTCTCATCAGCCGCTCGCCGAGCGCGTGCTGCACCTCGACCGCGAACGGACCCTCCATCGGCAAAGGCGGCGCCTCGCGCGCCTGCGCCTCCAGCACGCGGTCGAGAAATCCCGGCAGGAAGGCGGCGAGGTCGGCGAACAGCGCGTCGATCCGCTCGGTCCGCGCGCCCGGCTCGTACACGTCGATCAGCGCGTCGTAGGCCGGACAGCCGAGCGCCGCGCCGCGGGCCTGGCCGGCCTCGCGCACCAGATCGAGCACGGTTTGCAGAAAGGGTTTGACGGCGGGGTAGTCGGCCCTCGGCCTGGCCTCGCGCCACGCCATTTCGCATTCGCTGTCCGCCGTGGTCATCGCCGCGATCAGACCGGCGTCGAGCGCCGTCGCGTGCAGCCATCTGCGGCGCATCTCGCGCAGATTGGCGGCGCGCCACGCATCGCCCGCCACCTCCTCCGCGGCCCCGTCGAGCAGGTTCGGCACGGTCGGGTCGGTGATCTTCTCATGCTCGACCAGGCGCAGCGCGGCGAGCTGTTCGGCGCGGGCGGGCGCGCCCCTGGGCGGCATGTTCACCGAGCGGTCCCAGGCCAGCATGCGCGCCGCCTCCCGCAATGCGCCGATCTGCGCGAAGCGTTCTTCCAGCGCCTCGTAGCTGCTAGCCCCGGCCATCGTCTTCCTCGCGCCGCCAGTGGAACAGGAGGTAGATCGCCGCCAGCACCAGCGCGAGCCCGTACCAGGTGAGCGCGTATTCGAGATGGCGGTTGGCGATGTCGACGCCGATCCTGCGCCCGGCCGGGAAGCCGCCGGGGTTGGGCGTCGCATCGGCGATCAGGAACATCTCCCGCACCCCGGGGAGGGAGGCGGCCGCGCCCATCTCGCCCGGCTCGACGAAATACCAGACCCCCTTCTCCGGGTCGTTGTCGGGGACCCAGCGGCTGCTCTTTCCCGGCCGGCGAAGAACGCCCGTCACCGTCGCCTCGCCGGCGATCCGGCCCTTCCGCCGGGTCCGGGGATCGGCGCGGTCGAGCGGAACCCAGCCCCGGTTGACCAGGATGTGGTCGCCGTCCCGCAGCCGGAGCGGGGTTACGACGTCGAACCCGGCCCGGCCCTTGCGCACCCGGCTGACGACGAGGAACTCGCGCGCGTGCAGGAACCGGCCCGTCGCCCGGGCGCGGCGGAAGGCGGCATCGGCGCCGTCCCCGGTTCGCGCGCCGATCGCGACCGGCTCCGCCGCGAGCTGTGCCTCCCGGTGGGCGATCACCTCCTCCTTCCATTGCAGCCGGTGAAGCTGCCATGTCCCGAGCCCGACGAGAACCGCGAACGCCGCCCCGGCGGCCACCGTGGCCCGGAGCGTCGGGCGGAAGCGGCGGCGCGCCCGGTCACGCCCCGCCGTCGTATTCATGCCGCAGGTTCCTGTAGTGGAGCGCGATCAGCAGCCCCTTGGCCGGGCGCAGCAGCGCGATCGCGAGAACGACGATGAAGGGCGGCCAGACCGCCATATGGACCCAGATGGGCGGCGCGAGCAGGGTCTCGAGAAAGAACGCCAGCGCGACCGTCACCGCGCCGAGGACCAGGATCACGAACACCGCCGGCCCGTCGCCCGAATCGTGCGGGCCGAGATCGAGCCCGCAGACGCTGCATTTCTCCGCCACCGCGAGCAGCCCCGCATAGAGAGGGCCGGTGCCGCAGCGCGGACAGCGGCAGCCGAGCCCGGTGGCGAGTGGCGACCGCGGCGGCCAGGCGCCGGGCCGGGGCATTCGCGTCTAGTGGCCTCCCGGGTTCGGGCCGGCGCCCCACAGATAGATGCAGCAGAACAGGAACAGCCAGACCACGTCGACGAAATGCCAATACCACGCCGCGGCCTCGAAGCCGAAATGGTGGTCCGGCTTGAAGTGGTCCTTGTAGGCGCGGAAGAAGCAGACGATCAGGAAGATCGTCCCGACCAGGACGTGGAAGCCGTGGAATCCGGTCGCCATGAAGAAGGTGCTGGGATAGATGCCGTCGGAGAAGGCGAAGGCGGCGTGGCTGTACTCGTAGGCCTGCACGCAGGTGAACAGGATGCCGAGGCCGATGGTCAGCCCGAGCCCCTGCAGGACGTGCCGCCGGTTGCCCTCCTTGAGCGCGTGATGCGCCCAGGTCACGGTGACGCCCGACATCAGCAGGATCAGCGTGTTCAGGAAGGGCAGGTCCCACGGATCGAAGGTGACGATGCCGGGCGGCGGCCACTGGCTCTCGATCGCCGCGGGGGGGAACAGCCCGGCGTTGAAATAGGCCCAGAACCAGGCCACGAAGAACATCACCTCGGAGGCGATGAACAGGGCCATACCGTAGCGCATGCCGATCTGCACGATCGGCGTGTGGTGGCCCTCGAAGGTGGCCTCGCGGATCACGTCGCGCCACCACCCGACCATGGTGACGGCGATGCCGACGAAGCCGAGCGCCATCAGCCACCACGAGCCCTCGTGCATGTACCACACCGCGCCGATGAACAGCGCGCCCGCCGCGGCGGCGCCGACCGCCGGCCAGACGCTGGGATCGACCAGGTGGTAGGGATGCTTGTGGCCGTGATGGGTGTATTCGGCCGCCGAATCGGCTGGCGCCATGGCTTACCCCTCTCTCATTTGGCGGCGATCCGCGCGCTGTCCCGGGTCTCGGGCTCCCCGGGCGCGGCGAAGAAGGTATAGGAGAGCGTGATCGTCGTCACGTCGTCGAGATTGCGGTCCAGGGCGAGCTCGGGATCGACGTAGAACGAGACCGGCATGTCGACGCTGCGGCCCGCCTCCAGGGTCTGCTCGGTGAAGCAGAAACAGTCCAGCTTGGCGAAATAGGGACCCGCCTTGGCCGGGGTGACGTTGAAGGTCGCGGTGCCGGTGACCGGCCGGTCGGCGAGGTTCTTCGCCCGGTAGAAGGCGAGCCGCTCCTCGCCGAGCCGCACCTTGACCCTGCGCTCCACAGGCTGGAAGCGCCACGGCAGCGCCGAGTTCACGTCCGCGTTGAAGCGCACCGTCACCGAGCGCTCGTGGAGCTCTTCCGGCGCCGCCACGGCGACCTGGGTGGTGCCGCCGTAACCCGTCACCTGGCAGAACCAGCGATAGAGCGGCACCGAGGCGTAGGCGAGGCCGCCCATGACGACGACGATGCCGAGCGCCGCGGCGGCCGTCGCCGCGTTCCGCTTGCGGGGTGCGGGCGCCATCTCACCACCCTCCCATGCGGACCATCGACATCACGAAGAACAGGGCCACCAGCCCGAGCAGCACCGTGAGCATGGCGATATTGCGGACCCGGCGGCGCTTGTGCAGCTCGCTCAGCGGCATCGCCATCCCCCCTACAACGCGCCCGGGATCAGGCGTTCGGCGATCATCGCCGCGAACAGCACAAACAGATAGAGGATCGAGAAGCCGAACAGCCGCGGCGCGCCGGCATGGCCGTCCGCCCGCCGCAGCCGCCAGGCGAGCACCAGGAAGACGGCGCTCATCGCCGCCGCGACCGCGCCGTAGGCGAGCCCGGCGATTCCGAGACCCACCGGGACCAGCGACACCGGCACCAGAAGCAGGGCGTAGAGCACGATCTGCCGCTTGGTCTCGTCCGAGCCCGCGACCACCGGCAGCATGGGAATGCCGGCGGCGGCGTAATCGCCGCTCCTGTACAGCGAGAGCGCCCAGAAATGCGGCGGCGTCCACATGAAGATCAGGGCGAACAGGGCGATCGCGCCGAGCCCGACATCGCCGGTGACCGCGGCCCAGCCGATCATTGGCGGGAATGCGCCGGCGGCGCCGCCGATGACGATGTTCTGCGGCGTCCGGCGCTTGAGCCAGACGGTGTAGACGAAGACATAGAAGGCGATGGTGAGCGCCAAGAGCGCCGCCGCCGTCCAGTTGACCGCGAGCGCCATCACGCTGACCGAGCCGACGCCAAGCACCGCGCCGAAGCCGAGCGCGTCGCCCGGGGTCATGCGTCCGGCGGGCAGCGGGCGGTCGCTGGTACGCGCCATCACCGCGTCGATGTCGCGGTCGTACCACATGTTGATGGCGCCCGCCGCGCCGGCCCCGACCGCGATGCACAGCACCGCGATCGCCGCCAGCACCGGGTGCAGCGCGCCCGGCGCCAGCACCATCCCGGCGACCGCGGTGAACACCACGAGCGACATCACCCGCGGCTTCAGCAGCGCCACGAAGTCGCCGATCGCCGGCCCGTCGATGGGCGCCGCGCCCGCGGTCAGCTCGATCTGTCGCTCGGCCACGCTTCGCTCCGCCGCTAACGGACCTGCGGCAGCTCGTCATAGCTGTGGAACGGCGGCGGCGACGACACCGACCATTCGAGGGTCGTCGCGCCCTCGCCCCACGGGTTCTCGCCGACCCGCTCGCCGGCGGTGAACGTGCGGTAGCAGATCCACAGGAACAGCAGCACGCCGGCCGCCGAGATGTAGGCGCCGAGCGAGGAGACCATGTTCCACCCCGCATAGGCGTCCGGGTAGTCCGGGATGCGCCGCGGCATCCCGGCCAGGCCGAGGAAGTGCTGCGGGAAGAAGGTCACGTTGACGCCGATGAACATGATCCAGAAATGGATCCTGCCCCACATCTCCGGGTAGCGCCGCCCGCACATCTTGGGCAGCCAGTAGTAGAACCCGCCGAAGATCGCGAACACCGCGCCCATCGACAGCACGTAGTGGAAATGCGCCACCACGTAGTAGGTGTCGTGCAGCGCGTGGTCGACGCCGGCATTGGCGAGCACCACCCCGGTCACCCCGCCGAGGGTGAACAGGAAGATGAAGCCGACGGCCCACAGCATCGGCGTGTCGAAGCGGATCGACCCGCCCCACATGGTGGCGATCCAGCTGAAGATCTTGATGCCCGTCGGCACCGCGATGACCATCGTGGCCGCGGTGAAATACGCCTTGGTGTCGACGTCCATGCCGACGGTGTACATGTGGTGCGCCCAGACGATGAAGCCGACGAAGCCGATCGCCACCATGGCGTAGGCCATGCCGAGATAGCCGAACACCGGCTTGCGCGAGAAGGTGGCGACGATCTGGCTGACGATGCCGAAGCCCGGCAGGATCAGGATGTAGACCTCGGGGTGGCCGAAGAACCAGAACAGGTGCTGGAACAGGATCGGGTCGCCGCCGCCCGCCGCCTTGAAGAAGGTGGTGCCGAAATTGCGGTCGGTCAGCAGCATGGTGATCGCGCCCGCCAGCACCGGCAGCGAGAGCAGCAGCAGGAAGGCGGTCACCAGGATCGACCACACGAAGAGCGGCATCTTGTGCAGCGTCATCCCGGGCGCGCGCATGTTGAAGATCGTGGTGATGAAGTTCGCCGCGCCCAGGATCGACGAGGCGCCGGCCAGGTGCAGGGCGAAGATCGCCATGTCGACCGAGGGTTCGGGCTGCCCGGTATCCGAGCTCAGCGGCGGGTAGATCGTCCAGCCGCCGCCCACCCCGCCGAAGAAGGGCGAGCCCAGCAGCAGGATGAAGGAGGGGATCAGCAGCCAGAAGCTGATATTGTTCATCCGCGGGAAGGCCATGTCCGGCGCGCCGATCATCAGCGGCACGATCCAGTTGCCGAACCCGCCGATCATCGCCGGCATGACCATGAAGAAGATCATGATCAGCCCGTGCGCGGTGATCAGCACGTTGAACATGTGGTAGTCGCCGCCGAGGATCTGGTCGCCGGGGCTGTTCAGCTCCATGCGGAACAGGATGGACATGGCGCCGCCGATGATCCCGGAGACCACGGCGAACACCAGGTACATCGTGCCGATGTCCTTGTGGTTGGTCGAATAGACGAAGCGCCGCCACCCGGTCGGATGGGCCTCGTGGTGGTCGTGGGCCGCCGCGGAATCGCTCATTCCCCTGCTCCTCGGTCCGATTCAGCGCGTGGACTCTAGACCGGCGACCCTGGTCGCCGGCGGCGCGGTGCCGTCGTCCTCCGCGGCATATTCCTTCTTCGCCCATGAAACCCAGGCGTTGAACTCCTGATCCGTGACCACGTCGACACGGATCGGCATAAAGCCGTGATTGACGCCGCAAAGCTCCGAACACTGGCCGTAATAGACCCCCGTCCGCTCGGCCTTGAACCAGACCTCGTTGAGCCGTCCCGGCACGCCGTCGATCTTGACGCCGAACGCCGGTATCGTCCAGGCGTGCAGCACGTCGTCCGCCGTGACCTGCACGCGGACCACCTTGTTGACCGGCACCACGACGCGGTTGTCGACCGAGAGCAGCCGCGGCTGGCCTTCCTTCAGCTCGTCGTCGGCCAGGATCGTCGCATCGAACGTGAAGTTGCCGTGGTCGGGGTACTCGTAGCTCCAGTACCACTGGTGGCCGATCGCCTTCACCGTCAGATCGGCCTTGGGGATGGTATCGGAGTAGTAGAGCAGCTTGAAGGACGGGATCGCGATCAGCACCAGGATGACCACCGGGATCACCGTCCACAGGACCTCGACCGTCGTGTTGTGCGTGGTACGGGTGGGCGTCGGGTTCCTGCTCTCGCGGAAGCGCCACATGACGTAAAGCAGCAGCCCCAGCACGAACAGCGTGATCAGGGTGATGACGACCAGCAGGATGTCGTGCAGGTCGTCGATGTTCTGCATCAGCGGGGTCGCGGCCGGCTGCAGCCCGAGCTGCCAGGGCACCGGCTCGCTCGCCCACGCGCCGGTTCCGGTCAGGCCGGCGGCCGCCGCCGCGCCCGCTGCGAGAATGCGTCCTCGGCTCATCGGCATTCGAATCGAGTCCTTATCGTCCGCGGGATGCCCGCCCCCGAGCAGCGATGCCCTTCAGGCGCGCTCCCGACGCGGGAAACCCTGCAAAGGCACGGAAATCGCCGGATTGATACACAGCGGCAGTGGCAAACACAAGGTCCCCCCGTCATCGGGCGATTCTACCCGAATTCGGGCGTTCGGTGGGCTCCCGGCAGCGGATTTTTTCGTCGCTCGGCCGCTTCGCCCGGCGCCCCGAAAGACCCAGGCCGGGGCCGAACCGCCGGGGCACGGGGTGACATCGCGCGGCGGCGACACCATCATATAGCGGGTAGCGCCGATTTTGGCGCCAGGAGGCCGGACATGGCGGATCTCGCGAAGACGGACGAGCTTTTCTTCAACCGGACCGGGCTCGACCGGGCCAGGGTCGAATCGATCGTCGCCGATGCGCTCGACGGCACCGACGACGGCGAGCTGTTTCTCGAATACCGCCAGTCCGAGGGGCTGGGCTTCGACGACGGGCGCCTGAAGACGGCGTCGTTCGACACCACCCAGGGGTTCGGGCTGCGCGCCGTCGCCGACGAGGCGACCGGCTACGCGCACGCCGCCGAGCTGTCGGAAGCGGCGATCGAACGCGCGGCGGGGACGGTCAAGGCGGTCAGGGCGGGCCATAGCGGCACCGCGGCGGAGGGCCCGGCCGCCACCAACACCGCGCTCTATGTCGAGGACAACCCGCTCAACGAGATCGCGTTCGAGCGCAAGGTCAAGCTGCTGCAGGACATCGACGCCTATGCGCGCGGCCGCGATCCCCGGGTCGTGCAGGTCGTCGCCTCCATCATGGGCGAGTGGCAGGCGATCCAGATCGTCCGCGCCGACGGCCGCCGGGCGGCGGACATCCGTCCGCTGGTGCGGCTCAACGTGTCGGTCGTGGCGGCCGAGGGCGAGCGCATGGAGACCGGCAGCCACGGGGCCGGCGGGCGCACTTCCTACGGCGCCTATTTCGCCGAGGAGTCCTGGCAGGCCCAGGTCGAGGAGGCGCTGCGCCAGGCCCTGGTCAACCTCGAATCGGTGCCTGCGCCGGCCGGCGAGATGCCGGTGGTGCTGGGCCCCGGCTGGCCCGGCATCCTGCTCCACGAGGCGATCGGCCACGGTCTCGAAGGCGACTTCAACCGCAAGAAGACCTCGGCCTTCTCCGGGCTGCTGGGCGAGCGCATCGCGGCGCCGGGCGTGACCGTGGTCGACGACGGGACCATCGCCGACCGCCGCGGCTCGCTCACCATCGACGACGAGGGAACGCCCACCCAGAACACGGTGCTGATCGAGGACGGCATCCTCACCGGCTACATGCAGGACCGGATGAACGCGCGGCTGATGGGCGCGAGGCCCACCGGCAACGGGCGGCGCGAGAGCTTCGCGCATGCGCCGATGCCGCGCATGACCAACACCTACATGCTGGCCGGCGAGCGGTCGCACGACGAGATCGTCGCCGCGGTGCCGAAAGGCCTGTATGCGGTCAATTTCGGCGGCGGGCAGGTCGACATCACCTCGGGCAAGTTCGTGTTCAGCGCATCCGAGGCCTATCTGATCGAGGACGGCAAGCTGGGCGCCCCGGTCAAGGGCGCGACGCTGATCGGCAACGGGCCGGATGCGCTCACCCGGGTCCGCATGGTCGGCGACGACATGGGCATGGACCCCGGCGTCGGCACCTGCGGCAAGGAGGGCCAGGGCGTCCCGGTCGGGGTGGGTCAGCCGACGCTGCTGGTGGACAATCTCACCGTCGGCGGCACCGCCGCCTGAGCGGCTCAGTAGGCGTATTCCTCGAACACGCGGTCGATATCGCCGTTCCACGAGCCGTAGAAGCGCTCGAGCTTGTGTTCGGCCGGGCAAGAGCCACGCCGCACGATGTCGTCGAGGATACGCAGATATCCGGTCTCGTTGTCGCCCACCCGGTCGAGACGGGCGCGCGCCCTGAGCCCCTCATGGGCGATACGCAGCGCCTCGCGCGCCACGTCGAGCAGGGTGCCGCCGCGAAACGGCGTCTTGAGGGCCTGGATCGAAGTCTCGTGGCGCAGCCGGTGGTGGTCCTCGATGGTCCAGTCGGCGATCAGTTCGTAGGCCGCGTCGAGCGCGCCCCGGTCGTAGAGCAGCCCGACCCAGAGCGCCGGCAGCGCGCACAGCCGCCGCCACGGCCCGCCGTCGGCGCCGCGCATCTCGATATAGCGCTTGAGCCGGACCTCCGGGAACAGCGTCGTCAGATGGTCCGCCCAGTCCGACATCATCGGCTTCTCGCCGGGCAGCGCCGGCAGGCTTCCGTCGAGAAAGTCGCGGAAGGACTGGCCGCTCGCATCCACATAGGTGCCGTCGCGGTAGACGAAATACATCGGCACGTCGAGCACGTAGTCGACATAGCGCTCGAAGCTCATGCCGTCCTCGAAGACGAAGGGCAGGATGCCGCAGCGGTCCGGGTCGGTGTCTTCCCAGACATGGCTGCGATAGGAGTAGTAGCCGCTGGGCTTGCCCTCGACGAAGGGCGAGTTGGCGAACAGGGCCGTCGCGACCGGCTGCAGCGCGAGACCGACCCGCATCTTGCGCACCATGTCGTATTCCGACTCGAAGTCCAGATTGACCTGCACCGTGCAGGTGCGGACCATCATGTCGAGCCCCATGCTGCCCTTCCTGGGCATGTAGTCGCGCATGATGCGGTAGCGCCCCTTGGGCATCCAGGGGATGTCCTCGCGTCTCGCGCGGGGGTGGAAGCCGAGCCCGACCAGCCCGACGCCGAGCTCGCCCGCCACCTCCTTGACCTCGGCGAGATGGGTGTGCACCTCGTCGCAGGTCTGGTGGATGGTCTCCAGCGGCGCGCCCGACAGCTCGAGCTGCCCGCCGGGCTCCAGCGATATGTTGCAGTCCGACTTCGCCAGCGCGATCGGGTTGCCGTTCTCCAGCACCGGCTCCCAGCCGAAGCGCGTCAACCCTTCGAGCAGCGCGCGGATGCCCCACGCGCCGTCATAGGGGGCGGATTCCAGGGTTTCGAGATGGAAGACGAATTTTTCGTGCTCGGTGCCGATCCGCCAGTCTTCCGGCGGCTTGCACCCCGCCTCCAGAAATTCGACGAGCTGGCGCCGGTCCTCGATCGGCGCGCCCTGGCTCGTGGGGGGTGCCGCCATGCCCTACCCCCGCGCGGTCGCCGGCCGCGCCGGCATGACATCGGAGCGGCGCCAGTCGCCGATCACCGCCTGCCAGCAGACCAGGGCGGCGATCGCCGCGGTCTCGGCACGCAGCAGCCGCGGCCCGAGATCGACCGCATGCACGTAGGGCCGGCCGCGCAGCGCGGCGCGCTCTTCCCCGGTGAACCCGCCTTCGGGTCCGATGAGCGCGGCCCAGGAGCCGGAAGCGTCGCCGTCCCGGGCCTCGGTCAGGCACTCGACGATCGGTCGTCCGCCGCCGCTCTCGTCGCAGAAGACCAGCCGCCTTCCGGTCGGCCAGTCATTCAGCACGTCGGCGAGCGGCGCGGCGGCGCGGATCTCCGGCACGTCGCAGCGCCCGCATTGCTCGGCCGCCTCGATGGCGAGCAGCCGCATCCGGTCCGTCCTGACCCGCGATGCCGTCGTGCGCTCGGTGGTCACCGGAACCAGCGCCGTCGCGCCGAGCTCGACCGCCTTGGCCACCAGCAGCTCGCCCGGTCCCCGCTTGAGCGGCGCGAACAGGAGCCAGAAATCGCCGCTCACGGGCTGCGCCGCGAGCCGGCGTTCGAGACGCAGCGCGACGCGCCGTTTATCCACCGATTCGATCCTGCCCAGCCACTCGCCGTCCCTTCCGTTGAACGCCGCGACCGCGTCCCCGGCGGAGAGCCGCATGACGTTCTTCACATAGTGGGTCCGGTCGCGGTCGAGCACGGCCGCCTCGCCCTGCGCCAGGGCCTGGTCGAGGAAGAGCCTCACGCGCGGAGAAGCTGGCTGCATCGATGATCGAACCGCCGTCGTAACCATACGCGGTGCGGATATAATCGGAGCGGAGCCAAAGAGCAATGTCGGGCATGGACCACGCCGCGAGCGACATTCCCAAGGGCGGATGGGTCGATCGCCGTCTGCCGGCTTCCTGGCGACCCTATGCGCGCCTCGCGCGGCTCGACAGGCCGATCGGCACCTGGCTGCTGCTGTTCCCGTGCTGGTGGTCGATCGCCTTCGCCTCGCCCGAGCCGCTGTCGCGCGAGAGCCTGGTGCTGTTCGCCCTGTTCGGCATCGGCGCCCTGGTGATGCGTGGCGCCGGCTGCACGTTCAACGACATCTGCGACCGCGACTTCGACGCCCGGGTCGCCCGCACCCGCGACCGCCCGTTGCCGAGCGGCCAGGTCACGGTGCGCGGCGCGCTGGTGTTTCTCGCCGTGCTGCTGTGCCTCGGGCTCGCGGTGCTGCTCGCGCTCAACCCCTTCGCCATCGCGGTGGGTGCGGCGTCGCTGGTCCTGGTGTTCACCTACCCGCTCAGCAAGCGGGTGACCTTCTGGCCGCAATTCGTGCTCGGCCTCGCCTTCAACTGGGGCGCCCTGCTGGGCTGGGCGGCGGTGCGGGAGGAGATCGCCCTGGCGCCGGCCCTGCTCTATGCCGGCGGCATCTTCTGGACGCTCGGCTACGACACGATCTACGCCCACCAGGACCGGCGCGACGACCCCGCCGCCGGGGTCAAGTCCACCGCGCGCCGCCTCGGCCTCGGCAGCAAGCCCTGGCTCTACGCCTTCTATTTCGTCGCGGCCGCCCTGTTCGCGGCGACCGGATATGCCGCCGGACTCGGCTGGGTCTTCTTTGCGGGGCTTGCGCTGGCCGCCCTGCATCTCGCCTGGCAGGTGGCCGCCGTCGATCTCGACGCGCCCAAGGACTGCCTCGCCAAGTTCCGCTCGAACCGGCTGTTCGGCTGGATCGTCCTCGCCTCGGCGGTCACCGCCCAGCTCGCAGGGTGAGCGCCGCCTCCGCCGCTTCGATGTCCTCCGGCCGGTTGACGTTGAAGAAGGGATCGACGGGCGCGGTGGAGAACTCGGCATGCGCGAGGCGGTAGCGCGCCGTCCAGACATCGACCTTGCGCACCCCCTCCTCCACCACGGCGGCGCGCAGCGCGTCTGCGAGCGCGGCCGGCCAGAGCGCGAAGACCGGGTGCTCCCGCCCGTCCGAGCGCGCAGACGCGATCTCGGCGGCGTTCTCCTCGATCGCCCGCCACAGCCGCGTCACAAGGTCGGCCGGCAGGAAGGGCGCGTCGCAGGCGAAGGTAGCCACATGGGTGCAGCCCTGCGGCCGCGCCCATTCGAGCCCGGCGAGCACGCCGGCGAGCGGACCCGGAAAACCCTCCACCGAATCGGGCACCACTGGGAGACCGGTCGCGGCGAAGCGGGCCGGATCGCCGTTGGCGTTGAGCGCGAGCGGGTTCACCTGGGGCGCGGCGCGGGCGATCACGCGGTCCAGGATGGTGCGCCGGCCGATGAGCTTCAGCGCCTTGTCGCCGCCGCCCATGCGGCGCGACAGCCCGCCGGCGAGCACGATGCCGGCGATGCGCGGCGTCACGGACCCGTCCCGGCCAGCGCGGCGTCGACCCGGATGGCGTCGCTCCCCAGCGCGCGCTCCACCAGTCCGGCATCAGCCGGTGCCAGAGCTGTCGTGTCCTGGACGATCCGGGCGATGTCGGCGAACGGGTCTGCCGGAACGCCCTGGATGTTCTCGCAGGCCGCGAGCCCGGCACCGGTCGCGACCCGCTGCTCGAGCCGCGCCTTGAGCGCCCCCTCCACCAGATCGAGACGCTGGTCGCAAAAATCCTCGCCGCAGAGCGCGACGTAGAAGCGGGTTCGCAGCACCTCTTCCGCCGCCCCCGCGGAAGCCGTCGCGAGGTCGTTATAGGCGGCGAAGCGCGCGCCCGCGTCGCCGGCGAACACGGTACGTCCGCGTTCGTCGCGAAGCGGGGTCTGGAGGCCAAGCATCGCCGTCAGATGCTGGTCGATCCGCGACAGCACGTTCCGGCTCTGGCCGACATAGCTCACCGTGCGGGCGTTGCGGTAGGTCTTTGTGCGGAGATAGACGCCGGGGGCGCCGAACGCCTCGATCGCGTCCTCGGCGTCGGGGAAGCGGCCGGCCCCGACCGGGCCCTGCCAGGCGAGGACCAGCTCCATCGCGCCCTACCCGGCGCGCGCGCCCTTGCGCTGGACCGTGGCGGGCTCCTCGCCGACCGACCGCGGGTCGGCGTCGTAGACGATGCGATGCTCGCCCGCGAGCGCGATGAAGCGCCGGCCGCGCGCGCGGCCGATCAGCGTGAGGTCGGCCTGGCGCGCGAGCTCCACCCCCCAGGCGGTGAAGCCGGAGCGCGAGACCAGGATCGGGATCCGCATCTGCACCGCCTTGATCACCATCTCGCTGGTGAGCCGCCCGGTGGTGTAGAACATCTTGCCCTCGGGCACGATGCGGTTGAGGTGCATGTAGCCCGCGATCTTGTCGACCGCGTTGTGGCGTCCGACATCCTCCATGTAGATCAGCGGCCGGTCCTGCTCGCACAGCACGCAGCCATGGATCGCCCCGGCCTCCAAATAGAGGCTGGGGGTCGTGTTGATCGCCTTGGCGAGCGCGTAGAGCCAGGACGTCCTGACCTCCGCCCCGGGGTCGAGGACGACTTCCTCGAAGGTCTCCATCACGTCGCCGAACACCGTGCCGAGCGCGCAGCCCGACGTGCGGGTACGCTTCTTCATCCGCTCCTCGAAATCGGTCTCGTGCGCGGTGCGCACGACCACCGTCTCGATCTCCTCGTCGTAGTCGACGCCGGTCACCCGGTCGCCTTCGCGCAGCATGTTCTGGTTGATCAGGTAGCCGACCGCCAGGCAGTCGACATAGTCGCCGATCGTCATCAGGGTGACGATCTCCTGGCTGTTGAGGAACAGCGTCAGCGGCCGCTCCACGGTGACCGAGGTCTCGATCGCCCTGCCGTCCTGATCGACCCCCGGCACCCGCTCGGTGAGCCGCGCATCGGCCGGGTCCGGCTTGACCAGATAATCCGTCATGCGGGGAATATGTCCGCCCCGGGCGCGGCGGGCAACTCGCATCCGGTCGGCACCGCCCATGGATTGCCGCCGTCCTTCGATACGCCCGCCTGCGGCGGGCTACTCAGGATGAGGGATTCTTATGCGGCTTACCAACCGCTCCTCATCCTGAGTAGCCGCGAAGCGGCGTATCGAAGGACGCCGCTTCGCCGGCGCCGCCGGGTCCTGTAGATTGGCGCGCTGCAACGACTGGACGGGAGGCCGAACCGTGTCCGAGACGGGTGCCCTGGTATCGACCCAATGGCTGGAAGCGCATCTCGACGACCCGGATGTCCGCGTCGTCGAGACCACCTGGTACCTGCCGACCGACGGGCGGTCGGGGCGCGAGGAGTTCGAGGGCGGGCATATCAGGGGCGCGGCGTTCTGGGACATCGACGGCATCGCCGACCCGGACGACCCGAGACCCCACATGGCGCCCTCGCCGGCGCGCTTCGCCGAGCTGATGGGCGGGCTCGGCATCGGCGATACGACGCGCGTCGTCGCCTACGACCGGGTCGGCATGATGACCGTCGGCCGGGCGTGGTGGATGCTGCGCTATTTCGGCCACGAGTCGGTGTCGATCCTCGACGGCGGCTTCGTCAAGTGGGTGATGGAGGGCAGGCCGACCGCGTCCGGCCCGGCCGCCGGGCGCCCGGCCCCCGCCGGCTTCTCCGCCGAGCCGCGCGCGGACCGCATCTCCGACCTCGACACGATCCTGGCCGGCCTCGACGCGGCGGGCGCGCAGATCCTCGATGCCCGGGCGCCGGGCCGCTTCGCCGGCAGCGAGCCGGAGCCGCGGCCGGGCTGCCGCCCGGGCCATATCCCGGGCAGCGCGAACCTGCCCTACAACCTTCTGGTCGACCCGGAGACCGGCACCGTGAGACCGCCGGACGAGCTCCGCGCCCTGTTCGCCGAGGCCGGAATCGACATAGGCCAGCCGGTCACCACCACCTGCGGGTCCGGGGTGACGGCCTCGCTGCTCGCCTTCGGGCTGCACCTGGTCGGCCAGGACGAGGTCGCGGTCTATGACGGGTCGTGGTCCGAATGGGGCATGCGGACGGACACGCCGGTCGAGACCTGAAGAACTGGCGCCGCCCGGCCCGCGCTGGCAGGATGCGCGGCCTTTTCACCAGCCGACGGCCGCGCCATGAAGGAAGACACGATCATCACCACCGCCGGGCGCGATCCGGAAGCCAATTTCGGGATCGTCAACCCGCCCGTCTACCACGCCTCGACCATCACCCATGCGACGGTCGCGGCGATGCGCGAGGCGCGCGAACGCCGGTTCGAGCCCCGAATCTACACCTATGGGCGGCACGGGACGCCCACCCATTCGGCGCTGGAGGAAGCGGTGGCCGCCGTCGAGGGCGGCGAGCGGGCGGTCTGCCTCGGCTCCGGCCTGGCCGCGATCAACGCCGCCATCCTCGCCTTCGTCGAGACCGGCGACCGCATCCTGATGGCGGACAACGTCTACAGCCCGGCGCGGCGCTTCTGCGACAGCTTTCTCGGGCGCTTCGGGGTCGAGACGACCTATTTCGACCCGGCGATCGGCGGCGCGATCGCCGAGCTGATCGACGAGCGCACCCGCATCGTCTATGTCGAGTCGCCGGGCTCGCTCACCTTCGAGATGACCGACATCCCGGCGGTCGCCGCCCCGGCGCACGAGGCCGGCGCGGTGGTCATCATGGACAATACCTGGGCGGCCGGCGTGCTGTTCAAGCCGTTCGAGCACGGCGTCGACGTCTCGGTGCAGGCGGCGACCAAGTACATCGTCGGCCACTCCGACGTGATGATGGGGACGGTGACCACCAGCGAGGCGCTGTGGCCCAGAGTGCGCCAGTCCGCCGCCGACCTCGGCGCCAATTGCGGGCCGGACGACGTCTATCTCGCGCTGCGCGGGCTGCGCACCCTCGGCGTCCGGCTGCGCCAGCATCACCAGAACGGGCTCATCCTCGCGCGCTGGCTGCGGGACCGGCCGGAGGTCGAGCGCGTGCTCCACCCCGCGCTCCCGGACGACCCCGGCCACGCGCTGTGGAAACGGGATTTTAGCGGCGCCTGCGGGCTGTTCGGCGTGGTCCTCAAGCCGGCACCGGAGGCGGCGGTGGCGGCGATGCTGGATGGCATGGAGCTGTTCTCGATGGGCGCGAGCTGGGGCGGGTTCGAGAGCCTGATCCTGCCCACCAACCCGGCGGCGATCCGCACCGCGACGCGCTGGGACGCCGGCCCGACGATACGCATCCATGCGGGGCTGGAGGACACCGGCGACCTGATCGGCGACCTCGACCGCGGCCTCGCGCGGCTGAACGCGGCGCGCTGAGGCCGCTTCGCTTCCGCCGCGAGGAAACCTAACTTGGCGAGCAGCGAACGAACGGGAAGCGAAACCATGGGCGCGTCCGAAGCGGGCATCGCCGCGGCCCTCGATGCGATCGCCTGGAACGGCGACGGGCTGGTCCCGGCCATCGCCCAGCAGCACGACAGCGGCGAGGTGCTGATGATGGCCTGGATGAGCCGCGACGCGGTGGCCGAGACGCTGGCCACCGGCCGGGTCTGCTACTACTCGCGCTCGCGCGGCGCGCTGTGGCGCAAGGGCGAGACCTCGGGACAGGTGCAGGCGCTGGTCGAGCTGCGCCTCGACTGCGACGGCGACACGCTGCTGCTCGCCGTCGACCAGACCGGGGTCGCCTGCCATACCGGACGGCGTAGCTGCTTCTTCCGCGCCGTGCGCGAGGACCGCCTCGCGACAATCGCCGGGGTCGAGACCGACCCCGCGGAGCTGTACGGGAAATGACCGGAACCCACGCCCCGCCCGAGCCCGACGACATCGTCCAGGCCTCCCTGCTGACCGGTTTTTTGGGGAGCGGAAAGACGACGCTGATCAACGCGTTGCTGAAACACCCCGAGATGTCGGATACGGCCGTCCTGGTCAACGAGTTCGGCGAGATCGGGCTGGACCACCATCTGATCGAGCGGATCGACGAGGACACGGTGCTGCTGAATGCGGGCTGCCTCTGCTGCACCGTCCGCGACGACCTGGCGCGCGCCTTGCGCGAGCTGTTCATCAAGCGCGTCAAGGGCGACGTCCCGCCCTTCGCCCGGGTGGTGATCGAGACCACCGGGCTCGCCGATCCGGCGCCGATCATCCATACCCTGATGACCGACCGGGTGATCGCCAACCGCTACGCGCTCGACGGCGTGGTGACGGCGGTCGACGGGGTCAATGGCGACATCCAGCTCGGCCGGCACCGCGAGTCCGTCAAGCAGGCGGCCGTCGCCGACCGCATCGTCATCACCAAGGGCGACATCGCCGGGGGCGAGGACCTCGACGGCCTCGAAGCCAGCCTGCGCGCGCTCAACCCGGGCGCCGCCATCGTCCGGGCGGAGTTCGGCGCCATCCACCCCGATTCGCTGTTCGACACCGGTCTCTACGACCCGGCGACCAAGAGCCTCGACGTGCAGCGCTGGCTGCGCGACGAAGCCTATGGGGAAGACGCGCACGACCACCACGGGCACGACGTCAACCGCCACGACGACAGCATCCGCGCCTATTGCCTGCGCTACGACGATCCGCTCGCCTGGGAGCCCTTCGTCGGCTGGATCCGTACCCTGATCGCGACGCACGGGGAGAAGCTCTTGCGCATCAAGGGGATCGTCAACGTCGCCGGCCAGGACAAGCCGATCGCGATCCACGGCGTGCAGCATCTGTTCCACGACCCCGCCCAGCTCCCCGACTGGCCGGACGGGGACACCCGGAGCCGCATCGTCTTCATCACCCAGGACCTGCCGCGGGAGACGGTCGAGCGGATCCTGGAAGACATGAAGGCGGCGGTGGGCAAGGCGGGGTAGGAAATCCGCCCGATGCGCAAGCCGGGCTCGATGAAGGCGCTGGAGGAGCTCGGCCGGGTGCGGCTCTCGCCGTCCTTCTTCATGCGCGACTTCCTGTACAGCGAGATCGCCGCGTTCCACGGCATCCCCAACATCCCCGACGACCCCGACCTCGCCATCGCCGCGGGCAAGCGGCTCTGCGAGACCCTGCTGGAGCCCTTGCGCGAGACCTTCGGGACGGTGTCGGTCCGCTCGGGCTACCGCTCGGAGGCGGTCAACGGCTTCGGCAACCGCAACCGGCTCAACTGCGCCTCCAACGCAGCGAGCCTCGCGGGCCATATCTGGGATCGGCGCGACGCCGCGGGCCGCATGGGCGCCACCGCCTGTATCGCGATCCCGTGGTTCGCCGACCGCTACGCGGAGACCGGGGACTGGCGGCCGCTCGCCTGGTTCGTCCACGACCACCTGCCCTACTCAAAGCTGTGCTTCTTCCCCAGGCTCGCCGCCTTCAACATCCAGTGGCACGAGTGCCCGGCGCGGCGGATCGACAGCTATGCGCCGCCCAAAGGGTGCCTGACCCGGCCCGGCATGCCGGGCTTCGAGGCCGATCACGCGGCGCTTTATGCCGGCTTCCCGCCGTTCCGGGGTTGAGGGTCACGCCGCCTTGCGCAGCCGGTCGCGGTCGTGCGGGGTGGCGAGGTCGATGTCGGGGCCGAGCGGGACGATCCCGGTCGGGTTCACGTGCGGCATGTCGGCGTAGTAGCCGCGCTTGATGCCGGGGATGTCGGTCCGCTCGGCGATGCCGGGAAGCTGGTAAAGCTCGCGCAAATAGTTCGACAGGTTGGGATAGTCCTCGATCCGCCGCCTGTTGCACTTGAAATGGCCGTGATAGACGAAGTCGAAGCGCACCAGGGTCGGATAGAGCCGCCAGTCGGCCTCGGTCAGGCGTTCGCCGCAGAGATAGCGCCGCTCGCCGAGCACTCTGTCGAGCCAGTCCAGCGTGTCGAACAGGGCGTTGCAGGCCTCCTCGTAGGCTGCTTGCGTCTTCGCGAAGCCGGTGCGGTAGACGCCGTTGTTGACGGTCTCGTAGATGCGCGCGTTGAAGGCGTCGATCTCGGCCCGCAAATCCTCCGGGTAGAGGTCGAGCGGGGTCGCGCCGAGACCGTCGAACTCGCTGTTCAGCATGCGCAGGATTTCCGAGGACTCGTTGGAGACGATGGTCCATAGCCGCTTGTCGAACAGGGTCGGCACGGTGACCCGGCCGGAATAGTCGGGATCGGCGGCGACATAGGCCTGGTGCAGCTCGAACACGCCGTCGACCGGCTCGAGATCGCCGCCGATGCCTTGCGAATAGGCCCAGCTCCGCACCCGCGGCAGGTCCGAGAGCGTGATCGAGATCGCGTCCTCCAGCCCCTTGAGATGGCGCACGATCTGCGTGCGGTGGGCCCACGGGCAGTTGGGCGCGAGAAACAGGTGATAGCGGCCCGGCTCGGCGGGAAAGCCGGAAGACCCGTCGGCGGTGATCCACGACCGGAACACCGATTCCGCGCGCACGAAGGCGCCGCCTTCCGGGTTGCGGTATCTCGCGTCGTCGTCGATCCACGCGCCGTCGATCAGCATGCCCATGGCCGGTCCCTCCTTCGCCTGTGCGCCGCATGGCAATGTACTTCGTTCGGAATGGAAGTCGAGCGCGCCGCCGGGCACCGCAAGCGCGGCCTGGCGTCCCTCGATACGGCCCTTCGGGCCTACTCGGGATGAGGTAGATTGGACCCCCTCCCTCATCCTGAGTAGCGGCGAAGCCGCGTATCGAAGGACGCAGGGAGTCGCGCCGTCCCCGGCTTGACCCGCCGCCGGGGCGGCCGCTTACTGTGGGCCGCCGCGACAGGGGGACGATGATGGATTTCGAGCTTCCCGAAGAGCTTCGCATGATGAAGGACACGCTCCGGCGGTTCATCGACAACGAGGTGATCCTGATCGAGCGCGAGGCCTATGACGGCCACCTGATGGTGCCGGAAGTCCGCGAGAAGCTGGAGGCGCGGGCGCGCGAGCTCGGGATCTGGATGATCGACATCCCCGAGGAGTATGGCGGCATGGGGCTCGGCCTGCTGGCCCGGGTGCTGGTCTGGGAGGAGACCGGCCGCACCATCGCCTTCCCCCGGCGCAAGCCGTGGATCTTCGGCCCCGACGTGAGCCCGATCCTGCTCCAGTTCCTGCGCGACGACCAGAAGGACGACTATCTCTGGCCCTGCATAAGGGGCGAGAAATACGCCGCCTTCTGCCAGACCGAGCCGGATGCCGGCGGCGACCCGGCGAGCATTCGCACGACCGCGATCCGCGACGGCGACGCATACGTGATCAACGGCATGAAGCGCTTCGTCACCGGCGGGGACCAGGCCGATTTCGCCCAGGTGGTCTGCGTCACCGACCGCGAGAAGGGCGCGCGCGGCGGCATCTCCTGCATCCTGGTCGACATGGACACGCCGGGCGTCGACGTGATCCGCCGGCAGGAGACGATGATGGACGACCGGCCCTGCGAGGTCGGCTTCCACGACGTCCGCGTGCCGGCAACAAACCTGATCGGCAACGAGGGCGACGGGTTCCGCATGGCGCAGAACTGGATCACCTTCGGGCGCATGCGGCACGGCTCGCTCGGCATCGGCACGATGGAGCGCTGCCTGGAGCTCGGCGCCTCCTACGCAAAGCAACGGGTGACCTTCGGCAAGCCGCTCGCCGAACGGCAGGCGGTGCAGTGGATGCTGGTCGACACCTATGCCGAGCTGCACCAGCTCAGGCTGATGGTCTATGACGCCGCGTCGCGCTACGACCGGGGCGAGGACATCCGCTACCAGTCCTATATGTGCAAGTATGTCGGCGACCGCGGCGGCTTCGAGGCGGCCGACCGCTGTCTCCAGATCCATGGCGGGATCGGGCTCACCACCGATTTGCCGATCGAGAAGCTGTGGCGCGATCTGCGCTCGTTCATGATCACCGAGGGGCCGGAAGAGATCCTCAAGATGGCGCTCGCCCGCCACGTGCTCCGCGAATACGGTTGAGCGCGACCGCCGACGGCGAAGGCAACACGCTCCGCGCCATGGCGATGATGCTGGTGGCGACCGTCGCGTTCACCTCCATGCACGCGATGATCCGCCACACGGCGGAGGGGCTTCACCCCTTCGAGGTCGCGTTCTTTCGCAACCTGTTCGGCCTCGTCTTCCTCGCCCCGGTGCTGTTCCGCTACGGCATCGCGCCGCTCAGGACGCGCAAGCTCAAGGTGCATGCGCTGCGCGGCATCCTCAACCTCGCCTCGATGCTGTGCTTCTTCTACGCGGTCACCATCGCGCCCTTCGCCGACGTGACCGCGCTCACCTTCACTGCGCCGATCTTCGCCAGCGCGCTGGCGATCGTGTTTTTGGGCGAACGCGTCGGCGCGGTGCGCTGGGCGTCGATCGTCATCGGCTTCTTCGGGGCGATCGTGATCCTCCGCCCCGGCTTCGGCGAGATCGGGCTCGGCCCGATTCTGACCGTGACCGCGGCGCTGCTCTGGGCGCTCGCGATGCTGGTCATCAAGACCCTGACGCGGACCGAATCGAGCCTCACCATCACCGCCTACATGATGATCGTGCTGGCGCCGATGTCGTTCTTCGCCGCGCTGCCGTTCTGGACCTGGCCGGCGCCGGGGCAGTATCTTGAGCTGTTCATCCTCGCCGCGCTCGGCACGTGCGGGCATCTCTGCCTCAACCAGGCGCTCAAGGAGGGCGACACCAGCCTGGTCTCGCCGGTCGACTACGTCCGGCTGGTCTGGGCGGCGCTGATCGGCTATCTCGCATTCGGCGAGGTGCCGGACGCGATGACCTGGATCGGCGGCCTCATGATCTGCGCCGGCGCCTGCTTCGTCGCCTGGCACGAGGGGCGGCGCAAACCCGGGACGAGGGAGGCGGCGTGATGGAGAGGTTCGCGATCGGCGACGTGGAGGTCGCCAGCATCGTCGAGCGCGACGGCCCCTGGCGCAACCCGCTGGTCATGTATCCGGGCGCCGGGCGGGAGCAGGTGGACGAGCATCTGCGCGGCCTGCCGGGCTTCGTCTACGACGCCGCGCAGGACCTGCTGGTCATCACCTACCAGACCTTCGTGCTCAGATCGCCCCGCCACACCGTGCTGATCGACACCTGCGTCGGCGCCGACAAGCCCAACCGGGGCGCCTGGCTCGACTACCCCAAGCAGCCCTGGCTCGACGGCTTCGCCGCCCTCGGCCTCCGCTTCGAGGACATCGACTACGTGTTCTGCACCCATCTCCATGTCGATCACTGCGGCTGGAACACCCGGCTGGTCGACGGGCGCTGGGTGCCGACCTTCCCGCGCGCCAGATACGTGTTCGGCAGGCGGGAGTACGAGTTCTGGGCCGCCGAGACCGAAAAGGGCGCCGACCCGCCGGGCGACATCTGGCGCGATTCCTGCCTGCCGGTGGTCGAGGCCGGCCAGGCGCTGCTGGTCGACGACGACTACGCGCTCGACGATTCGATCTGGCTCACCCCGACGCCGGGCCACACGCCGGGCCATGTCTGCGTGAACCTGCGCTCGAACGGCATGCGCGCGGTGTTCACCGGCGATCTGATGCACCACGCCTTGCAATGCCGCGAGCCCGACTGGCATTCCTGCTTCTGCTGGGACACCGCGATGTCGAACCGCTCGCGGCGGACGATCCTCGAATCGGTCGCCGACACCGACACGCTGGTCGTGCCCTGCCACTTTCCCGGCACCACCGCGGGGCGGGTGGTTTCCGACGGCGAGCGTTTCGACTACCGTTTTCGCGGCGCCTGAGACCGAACGCCGCCCACAGGGAGACGAGAGATGAGGAAGACCATCGTGATCGCCGCGGCCGCGTCCCTCGCCGCGACGGCGGCGAGCGCCAAGACATACGACATGAAATGCGGCTTCGTGACGGTCAACGACTCGCAGCACCGCTCGGCCGAGATTTTCAGGGACAAGGTCGCCGAGAAGACCGGCGGCGAGGTCGACGTGCGCATCTTCCCGCTCGCCCAGCTCGGCACCATCCCGCGCCAGGTCGAGGGCATCCAGCTCGGCACCCAGGAATGCTTCATCTCGCCGCCCGGCTTCTTCGTCGGCCTCAACCAGGCGTTTCAGGCGCCCGACGCCCCCGCTTTGTTCGACTCCCAGATGCACCAGCACCGCACGCTCAACCACCCGACGGTGCGCGAGAAATTCCTCGCGCTCGCCTCGCATGCCGGCATCGTCGGCAACTACACCTGGTCGGCCGGCGCGACGGCGGTGGCCTCCAGGCGGCCGATCGAGACGCTCGACGACTTCAAGGGCCGCAAGATCCGGGTGCTCGCCACCAAGATGGAGATCGCGACGCTCAAGACCGTCGGCGCCGCCGGCATCCCGATGCCCTATTCCGAGGTCCTGCCGGCGCTCCAGCGCAAGGGGATCGACGGGGTCAGGAGCGGCATCATCGTCATGGGGCCGTCCAAGTTCTACACCGTCGCCAAATACATCTACAACGAGAAGTCGGCCTTCATCCCGAGCGGCATGTGGCTCAACCGCAAATGGCTCGACGGCCTGCCGGCCCAGCACCGCGCGGCGATCTTCGACATCGGCAAGGAGATGGGCGACATCACCGGCAAGATCGCCATCGAGATCACCGCCAAGTGGGAGAAGCTCTGGGTCGAGAAGGGCGGCACGGTCACAGAGCCCACCGCCGCCGACCGCGAAGAGCTGTTCCGCCGCACCCGCCCGCTCGGCGACGAGTTTTTGGGCAAGAACCCCAAGATCGCGCCGATGTACAACCTCATCAAGGCAGCCGCCGAGGCGACGCGGGGGCAGTAGGGCGGGGCTATCCGCCGTTCCGATCCTGCCGTTTTCGATACTGAGGTGTAGCGGCGTTCCTGGGTCTACAGACCGGGCAAGAGCTTAACGGCGGCGACGATCACACCCGCGGTCCCGACCATGCGCCAAGTGAGGCGCGTTTCCGACGCGGCGATCTCCGACTTGAGATCGGTCTTGGTCGCCAAGTCGGACCGGTTGGCCTCGGCGGCCTCGCTTGCCGCTTCGGCAACCGCTTCGGCCTGTCGTCGGTCCATGCCCGCCTCTTCCAGGCGGCGGGCGACGGCGAGGGTATTGAGCGCGGTCATGGTCACCCTCGGTGGCGTTGGCCGCGGAGCTGACGACGACAGGGCCGAGCGCCTACCCAAGCGAACGTGGCACGGTTACGCTCATTTCGCAACACGGGACCCCAGAACGAACCGCGCGGCAGTCTTCGACATCGGCAGGGAGATGGGCGACATCACCGGCAAGATCGCCATCGAGATCACCGCCAAGTGGGAGAAGCTCTGGGTCGAGAAGGGCGGCACGGTCACCGAGCCCACCGCCGCCGACCGCGAAGAGCTGTTCCGCCGCACCCGCCCCCTCGGCGACGAGTTTTTGGGCAAGAACCCCAAGATCGCGCCGATGTACAACCTCATCAAGGCAGCCGCCGAGGCGACACGGGGGAAGTAGGGCGGGATCGCGCGGCGTCCCTCGTCGTTTCGACCGAGCGGAGTGTGCGGAGAAACCTCCTGCACGCGGCGGGGAGATTTCTCCGCTCCGCCTCCGCCCGGTCGGCTCCGGTTGAAATCAGGTGGCCCTGGCAAATCGCACAATTCGATAAGGTGCATTCCTCCGTCGGACGGTGGAATACACCTTAACCGAGCCGCCAACCCGTCCGAATAGGCGAAGCCACCTCACCGAGCCGCCAAGACCGCGAGAGCCATCAATCAACCGCATCCGAGAGGTTCGGGCCAGTAGTAGTGCACCGGCCCAAGGCAGTAACTGAACGGGTCCTGCTCCAAGGAATGGCGTTGCTCGGCCAGGTCGGTCGTCCAGCACCCGCTGAAGCCCTCCCTGGCACTCACGGCGCAGATCGCCGCATCTCGCTCGTGTTCGTTCCTTCCATTTGCGCTGATGCAGAACCGCTCAGCGAAGCACCGAAACATGGATTCGTGATCGCCGCTGAGATCGAGTTCAAGTGTGCGCGCATGTAGCACGACCTTCGGGTGCGCTTCAGTGATCTTCGTGTCAGGAAACTCTTCTCGAATCTTGTAAGCCAGCATCGCACCGCCTATGAGCGCGGCTCCTTGGAGTGAATTGATGGCCAGCACTCGGCGTGACGCAGCGAGATATTTGTCGCGCAACCTGCAATCCGCCTTGCGCCAGCCGCCTGCGCTCGTTGACCACCACATCGGCGCGTCGATGCCCAAGCCGAGCGGCTTGCCCCTGCTAAGGATTCGATCAACAGCTTCCTCTGCGGAAGAAACCGTCTCGCACTTCAACTCGCCGGATTTCGTGAGGAAAGCGAGACCGAATTTCTTTATCCCGCCGGGATCGGCGCCTACCCAAAATTCACTCATCGACTTCTCCGATCGACTTGCTGACATAGCTCTACTCGCCACTACCCATGATGACGCTAACCCCTCGAAAAAACTGGCGCGCCCGGCAGGATTCGAACCTGCGACCTGCGGATTAGAAGTCCGCTGCTCTATCCGGCTGAGCTACGGGCGCGCGGATTGGCGGTGGCCGCGCCTTGTCTTACAACAGGGGGGCGCATTTGACACCCCTGTTCGCGGAGCCCCGGCATGCCCGACCTCTCGGCGTTCTCCCCCGACTACTGGACCGCGCGCCAAAAGTTCCGCGAGGCCGCGCGGGCGGCGGGGGCGGCGCTCGTGGATCACGTCAACCCGGCCGCCCCGCCTTCCGGGCATGACGGGAAGCTGACGACCGATGTCGCGGTGCTCGGTCCCGCCGATGCCGGGCTTGTGCTGCTGGTCAATGCCGGCACGCACGGGGTCGAGGCCTTCGCCGGCTCGGCGATCGAGATCGCCCTGCTCGCGCGCCGGCCCGCGCTGCCCGACGATACCCGGGTCGTGCTGGTGCATGCCATCAACCCGCACGGCTTCGCCTGGCTGCGCCGGGTGACCGAGAACAATGTCGACCTCAACCGCAACTTCCTCGATCACGGCGGGCCGCACCCGGCGAACGAGGCCTATGGCAAGATCCACAAGCTGCTCTGCCCGGAGCGCTGGGACGAGCCGACCCTCGCCGAGATGGGGCGGACGATCGATTCCTATATCGAGAAGCACGGCGCGTTCGCGCTGCAGGCCGTGGTGACGCGCGGCCAGTACGACCACGCGGACGGGCTGTTCTACGGCGGCCGGCGGCCGGCATGGTCGAACGCGACCTTCCGCGCCATCCTGGATGCGCACGTGGCCGGGGCGCGCAGGGTCGCCTTCATCGACCTGCATACCGGGCTCGGCGGCTATGGCGATGCCGAGCTGATCGGCGGCGGGGCTCCGTCGACGCCGGGCGGGCGGCGGATGCGCGACTGGTACGGCGACATCGTCACTTCGCCCGCTTCCGGCACCTCGTCCTCGGCGCCGCTGACGGGCGTGATCGCCCGCGCGGTGCGCGAGGCGGCGGGCGGCGCCGAGGTGATCAGCGCCACCCTCGAATTCGGCACCTACCCGGTGCGCGAGGTCCTGCACGCGCTGCAGGCGGATAACTGGCTGCATGTCCACGGCGAGGTGGACAGCCCGCTCGGCCGCGAGATCAAGGCGGATATCAGGAAGCGGCTGTTCCCGGACGAGGATTCGTGGAAGGAACGCGTGCTGGACCAGGGGGTGCGCATCGTGAACCGGGCGCTTGAGGGGCTCGCCGGCGGCTGAGCCTCAATGGGTCCAGTTGCCCTCGCGGCCGAAGCGGAAATTGTCGGCATAGCTCTTGGGCCGCAGCCGGCGCTCGCGCGCGGGCTCCACCGCGTAGCTCAGGCCGTTGCGCCGGGCATAGGCGACGGCGTCGTCCTCGCTGTCGAATTCGAGCCGCACCTGCCGGCGGGTGTCGCCGCGCCCGGCCCAGCCCATCAGCGAATCGCGGCGCTGCGCGAGCGCGGTCGGGAACTCCAGCACCCATTTCGCCGAGCGCGCGCGGCCCGACTGGGTCGCGGTCTTGGCCGGGCGGTAGATCTTCACGTCGCTCATCGTCTGCCCCGAAGCCCTAGGGCGCTGGTCGGGGCGGCAGGATTCGAACCTGCGACCCCCTGCTCCCAAAGCAGGTGCGCTACCAGGCTGCGCCACGCCCCGCCGGAGCTATGTAGGGCGAATTGGGGGAGAGCGCAACATGGAGGGCGGCCCACCCCCATCGCCATGCCTCCAGACGCATCGCCGTGCGTGCGGAGGGGCCATGACGCGGAGGGGCGCCGGGAGCGGGATCTCTCCGCTGCGCGCCGGTCGAATTCCGGGATGTGGCTCAGGCCAGGGCGGCGCGGATGTAGGCGGCCGACTCCTTCGCCGCGTCGACGGCGAGGTCGATCCCGCCCAGCATGAACATGAAGCCGTGGATGGTGGTCTCCAGCACGCGGTAGGTCGCGGGCACGCCGGCGGCGGCAAGCGCGTCGACGAAGGCCGCGTTGTCGTCGCGGCGGGGATCGAACCCGGCGGTCATCAGAAAGGTCGGCGGCAGGATGGAGAAATCGGCCATCCTCATCGGCGCGACCAGCGGGTCGGCGAGGTCGGACGGGGCGTTGAGGTAATGCCCCATCGACCACTTCATCAGCCCCGAATTGAGGAAATAGCCCTCCGACAGGGTGCGCATCGACTCGGTCTCGGGCCCGCCGGCGGTCCCCGGATACCACAGGAACTGGTGCGCGATCCTGGGCCCGCCGCGGCGCTGGGCGAGCTGGCAGACCCCGATGGCGAGCGTGCCGCCGGACGAATCGCCGGCGACGGCGATGCGCGCCGGATCGGCGCCGATCTCCCCCGCATGGGCGGCCGCCCAGGAAGCGGCGGCGTAAGCATCCTCGTGCGCGGCGGGGAATCTGTGCTCCGGCGCGCGCCGGTAGGCGACCGAGAGGACCAGGCAGCCGGCGCCTTCGGCGATCAGCCGGCAGAAGCTGTCATGCGTCTCGATGCCGCCGAAGACGTAGCCGCCGGCATGGAAGAAGACGACCAGCGGCAGCGCGCCGCCCGCCCCCGAGGGCCGGTATCGCCGCGCCGCGAGGGTCTGCCCGGCTTCGGGCCCCGGGATCTTCAGGTCGTCGGCCGCGCCGATCGGGGGTTTCGGGTCGAGGTCCCATTTGCGCACGAAATCCTCGATATGCCGCCTCGCTTCGGCGGGCGACATGTCGGCCACCTGGGCGACGCCGGGCCCGTCGAGGTCGGCCAGCACACGCGCGGTCCGGGGGTCGGGCTCGCGTCCTGCCGCCATCGCCTATCCGCCGCGCGCCCGGGAGAGCGGCTTGGCCCCCCGGAAGCCCAGCCTGGGCCCTTGCCGGTCGGGGCGGTGGAGCGCGTCCACGCGCTGCATCGAGGCCCAGGCCCGGTCGCGTGCGGCATAGTAGTCGGCGTTGGCGTCGATCATCCATCCGGCCTCTTCGGCGTCGATCCCGCGCAGCACCCGGGCCGGAACGCCGGCGGCGATGGTCCGTTCCGGGACCTCGAACTCGGCGCGGACGAAGGCGAGCGCAGCCACGATCGCCTGGGCGCCGACCACCGCCCCGTCCATCACCACCGCGTTCATGCCGATCAGCGCCCGGTCGCCCACCGAGCAGCCGTGCAGCACCGCGCCATGGCCGACCGAGACATCGGCGCCCACCACCGTCTCTCCGCCGGCGAAGCAGTGGACCGTGCAGTTGTCCTGGATGTTGGAGCCCTCGCCCAGCCGGATCTGGCCGAAATCGCCCCGGAGACTCGCCGAGGGCGCGATATAGCAGCCCGGCCCGACGATCACGTCGCCGATCAGGACCGCCGTCTCATGGACATAGGCCGTGGGGTGGACGACGGGGATCACCCCGTCGATGGCATAGACCCTGGGCATTCAGACGTGTTGATGCAACGGGTACAAACGTGGGTACATCAGCAATTCCGCGAGTTGGGCATTCAGCTATTCGGCGCCAAAGGCACGCGAGCATTCAGGGTTTTGGAGCGTCTTCCGAGCGCAGCAAAGCACAGTGCCGATCACGCCGCAACCGAGCCCGAGCCGGGCCGCCTGGTGTCCTGATGCGGACCCGCCGAGCCGCCGGGGCGATAGGCATTTTGAACGCGCGGCATCAGCGGGCAGCGGTGGGCGCTCGATATCGACAATCGAGCAAGTCACAACATCCCGACGCCAGTTTTTCGACGCCACTCGGCGGCATTGTCCAGCCTGTCATCCCGCGTAGCGCGATTTCGGCGGTTCGGTATATCGCCCGTCGCGGACACTCTTCGGCCTTCACCCCATCGACGGGCAGCGCGGGCTTGTGGCTGGGTGTCGTCCCTCCGCCGCGCGGTGCTGACGGCGTGCCGACGTTCGGATCGAAAAGCGCGTAGCCCGTCGCGAACGTGTAGCCGCGCCAGATGTTGACGTGAAGGACGCCGCACCATCGCGGCTCGCCCGCGTCCGCCTTCGGCACGCATCGTATCGACTTCAACACGCCGCGCCTGGCCGCCTGGTGGGCCGGAGTCTCGTCGCGCGCGATCCTATAGTCCGCGCCGAAGAACTCGCGAAGTTCCAGCCGTGCCGCTTCGGCTGCCCGTTCCAATCGCGCGTTGGCCATCGTCCTCAGTCCTTTGCGTTGTGTCCGAGCGTTGCTGTCGAGATCGTCGCGCGGGGCGCGCTTTTCAAATGCAAATTCGCAGCGTGTTGCAGCGCCAATTGTTGATGCGATGAATTGTTGATCAGTCACCCAACCCGGGCCTCTTTCCGAGGCTCGCAGAAAAAATTGCACTGGGCCATGCGATGCTGGAACCGCGGCCGAGGCGGCGCGGGTCCCCTTTCCGGCTGCGGCGCCGGGCTCGCGCGCGTCGGCCAGCGGAGATCGCGATGGGCGGAGATCGCGATGGGCGGAGATCGAGCCGAGCGGAGAACGAATGAGACGCCGCGCCGATCTCTCTTTCATTGGGGGTACTCACTACTACCTCCTATACCAATACCCACTTTCATTGAAAGTATAGATAGACCCTCTCATTCTCTCGCGACAAGACTATCAGCGCAGCGGCCACGGCTCCGCGGCAAAGCCCACACTGGCCGGGACGCGCGTATACCATTCGCCCCATGCATCGGCCGCGCGCTCTTTGGCGACTGGTTCGGGCGGCTCGATGCCGTGAAGCGCAACGACTTGCGCGGCGATGCGCTGCCCGTCGATGTCGGTCACGCCGCCAACGCCCTTCGCGATATCCGCGAGCTGGACGAATTCGCCCGCCAGATTTCGCAACATGCCGTCCGCTTGCCGCGCATGTCGGCGCCAAGCGTCATCTACAGCCCAGGGATTGACCGTTTCATCGCGCGCGCCGTCCGGGCGCATCGCGACAATGCCATCGGCGAACATGCGCAACAGGACGCGCCGCACTTCTCTATGGTCGCGCTCGCCCGTCGTTTCGACGATCCACGGCGTAGCAACGCCAACGTCCGGTGCTTCCGCGCTCGCAAGCGCCAACGCTACGCCCGTTCGCACTCGGCCTGTTCGTGCTATTGGATCGGCGACAATCGGCCGCCATAGTGTCGCGCGTCGCGCCATAGCCGGTCTCCCCCTCAACGCTTGGTTCGGTCGATCCGCACAATCGCCCCCGCCGCTTCAAGCCGAGCGAACAAACGGTCGATCATCGCCCGCCGCCCGCGGTCCCGCGCAACCTGGCGCGTCAGCCAAAGCAAGTCGAGCCACGCCGCGGCGTCAGCTTGGTCGCCGTGTTCGTTGATATGCCGGATGGCAGCGATGAACCTGTCGACCATCTTGCGTCGTTTGAGCCGGGCGAGCTTCATGGCAGCCCGCTGGATTTCAGCGGCAGTCGGCTGCTCGCCCGTCGCGTCGCAATAGCTCCATTGGTCAGGCATCAGACCGCCCCTTGTGGACGCCCAGGGAGCCCGTACAGCGCCATAGCGGTATTCTCGGCTACCCGATGCACCCCCGCCCCTCGCATGGACGCCGTACGCGCTCCGCAGCGCCATCGTTTCGCCTACGCCTCGATGCCGAGCGCCCGCATTGCGTCGCGCCAGCGTTTCGGCACCGACTTCCGAGGAGCCCCGCCGCCATCGAGGAACAGCCCGACGCGCTCGACGGTGTGCGGGCCGTCCGGCAAGTCGTCGGCCTCGATCCAGCGCCACGCATTCCCGCGCTGGATCGCAACGCCGAGGACGGTCCGACGATCCGGGCCTTCGTATCCGCAGACGACCGCCGAGCGCCCGCGGACGAGATGGGCGGCGACGAACTCGGCCTCGCCTTGAGCCCGCGCACGGTGCGCCCGCGTCCGCCGTCTGGCCGCTTTCCTGTCGCCGCTCATTGGTCAAGTCCCGCGAGCCGCGCCGCGTCCTCGTTCGAAAACCCCGCCTGAACCAGCCGGTTCGCCGCCTGCGACCGCAGCGCCGCAGCGCGGGCAAGGTCGAGATGGCTTGCCGGTATCCACGCGTCGCGGTTGAGCCGGATTTCGGTTTCGAGCTTGGCGCTCGCTTCGACCTCGACCATGGACGCCAGCGGGTTGAACGTCCGCACGATTGCGAGCCGCCACGCCGCGGGCCCGCTGTCTCGGCCCGTCAATGGCTGCAACAGTCCGGTGATGCCGAACGCAGCCTCGATGTCGTTGCGGACTTGCTCCCGCAGCGCCACGAGGCCCGCGCTCGGCTCGGGTCCGTAGTGCTGGCCGTGCTCGGCGCCTGGCGGCATGACTACCAGTCCGCTTCTCGCGAGCGCCGCGCCGAACGTCGCGGCGATCTGGTCGCGAACTTCCTTCCCGGCGCGCGCCATCTGTTCGCCCATGTTGATCGCATGGCCGGGCGGGATGGATGCCTCCGTTGCCGCCGCAGCGTCCACCACGACAGCGAGCGACGCGGCGCTATCGCCAGCGCCGATCGGAGCCCCGCCCGCGAGGACCAGATGGACAACGCCGCCGTCCTCGGTGTCATGCTTCGCCGTGTTGCCGTCCGGCAGCGTGACGGAGCCCGTCCACTGGTCGCCCTTGCGCGTCGCGGCGTAGGGCAAGAGCGTTGCGGCCTCGCCTTCAAGCATGATGGCGAGCGTCGCCTTGCCGCGAAGCCCGAGTTGCCGTCCGGCCCAGTAGAGGACTTCGCCGGTCAACGGAGCACCCGGCGTCGCGGCGGCCAGCGCCCAGCCCCATGTCCGGACGGCCGCGCCGATCAGCGTGACTTGCTCATGGCCCGGCAGCGATCCGCCGTCGAGCGTGAGCGCCCCGCCGGCCGCCAAGTCGGTTTCGGATTTCGTCCGCGTGACCCATGGCACGGCCGCGAGTAGCGCATTGAGACCCCAGCGCATCAGTAGAGCCACGGCGACGGCGCCGTGTCCTCGTCGGCCGAGCGCGCCGCGACGGTCGCGTCCGGGTAGGCGCCGGTGTCGACGACCGCGACGCCGAACAGCTCGGCCTTCTCGATCACGCGGACCCCCGCCTCGCGGCGTTCGGACAACGCGCGAAACTCGACGGACAACCCGCGCAATATTCCCGCCTCGACCAGCGCAATCGTGTCGTCGGCGTCGCGCGTGTTGGGCAAGGTCGCCTCTATCGCGAGCGAGGCCGCACTGTCGCGCAATTCGAGCCCGCCGCCGCCCGTCCGCGCCAGTGGTCGCGCACGATCATGGTGGGCGTTCAGGATCACGTCGCCTTTCGGAATGAGGCTGCCGGGCTCGAAGCGTTCCCGCTGGCCGTTCTTGACGCCGCCGGCGCCGTATTTCATCGCCACGCCCGTCAGCTTGCGGCCGTCGAGCGTGACGCCATCGGCGTATCGCCGTTCGATTGTCTGTGTCATGTCGAATTTCCCGTTTCGTATGGACCTGGGGAGGCCGCAGAGCGTCCATCGTCGAGGCGCAAGTGTCTCGGTAGCCCGCGAAACGACCATGGCGCTCTGCGGCGTTCCCTGTGGCTGCTGCGCGGCCGCTACTGGTGCTGGGCTTGGACCCTGACGAAGCCGTCGCTACGCAACACGTCCCATGCCGCCAGCATGATCGCCGTGAGCTTGACCTCGCCCGTGCCGACCGCCGAAACGCGGTCCTCGACCAGCTCGACGTTCTCCCACACGGCCGCCGCGAAATCCTGGTTTCCACCCTTCCGAATGAGAACGTCCTGCTTGTTCGCCGCCGTGTCCGGAATGTTCGCCGACACGCGGAGCCCGCCGACCAGCGCCCGCACGGCCGCGACGGACGAAGCGTCCGAATTGTTGGTGCGGTAGAGCGCCGCCCAATCCGTCAACGTGTCGGCGCCCACCATGATCCGGAGCGCCGCCTCGTCGGCCGCATAGGTCCCGTCGACGTTCGGATAGACGAACCGCGAAAAGACGGTCGCGAACGTGTCGGCCGCATTGGCTGCCGTGCGGTTCACGTCGGCGACGATCTGCGCCACGACTTGCGCATCGAAGGCAGCGCCCAGCGCCTCGCGGAGCGCTTCGCGGAGACCGGTATCGAGGCCGGCGAACCGCGCCGCGTCCGTGCGCCGATAGCGGAAACCGGCCTGGACGCGCTCGGGCGGCAGCGAGTAGAGCGCGATCACGCCGTTCGTCTCGGTCGCGTCGGTGCTATCGGTGAACGGTCCCTTGACGCTCGGATCGCTGGTCAGTACGGGATAGCCCGCCGTCCCGACTTCGACGATTTCGGGCGCGATGCCGAAGAACGCCGCATCGCCGGTCGCGAACGGGCCATAGATCAACGGACGCTCGGCGACGGATACGCTGGCAGGAACCGTGGTTGCCGCGCGCGTCTCGACGGCCAGCGCGCGGATGCTGAACTGACCGTCGGGGATGTTCCGCTCGGCGTTGTATTCGGCGGTCGGGCCGTCGAGGCTTCGACGCTCGCCCGTCACCATTGCGGCGACGGCGCCAAGGTCATACCCCGCCACCAGCGCGTCGGCCTCGCGCTGTTCGGCGGAACGCTGGTCGTTGGGGAGCTTGTCCAGCTCGCCGTCGATCCGGTCCAGCTCGCCGTTGATGGCCACGTGGCGATCCTCGATTTCGCGCTGGCGCTCAGGCTTGGGAGCGTCGGCCCGCGCCAGCTCGATGCGCTCGTTCTGGAGCGACCGCTGTTCGCGCTCCAGCTTCTTGCGCTCCATCTTCAGGCGATGGCGCTGTTGTGCGGTTGTCATGCGTAGTCCCTTCATCTGGCGGTCGCTGCGGCCACGGCCACGGGCTCGGCCGAATAGACTTCGCCCGCGTGGTGGCGCCGCATGTTGCCGCAGCGACCAGAGATGAAAGAACGCGACGCCACCCGTCCGCGAGTGGGAGGACGATCCCGCCGCAGTCGCTTCGAGTGGTGCTATTCGTTGAGCGGGGGGATTGCTCAGATACCGAGAGACGCTATCGCGTCGCGCGCGATGTCTCGGTCAGCGTGCCAAATGCCCTCAACGGTCTTGTAGTTGAGACCATACTTGATCGCCACGTTGTCACAGTGGCTTTCCCCGGCGATGGCACGCCCGCCCCGGTTCTTGTCAACGCGGCGTGTTGTGCGGAGGTTGGGATTTGATCGCTGGCTACGCACGATGTCCTTCAGGATTTCGAGGTCGCGGTCCAGCTTCGGCGCTTGACCGGGCGGCCGCTTCGCGCCGTCCAGTCGCTCCAAAATCCACTCGCGGAACTGGCGCGGCAGCGGTGCTATGTCCTGCCGCAACAGCCAAGGCGTCAATGCCGCGAGTTGATCCCAAGCGAGACGGTGCTTGCGCGCCTTGACAACGAGCCCCGCGACGCGCCCGTTGAACAACAGAGGTTGCTCGCGCCCGAGTGTTTCCAGCACGCCAGCGTGGAGCTCCGCCCATTGGGCCGGCGATCGGAGGACCTCGGAGGCAATCCCCGCGAACGCGAAATCAACCTCGTCCGGATCGTCGGGCATGTAGTAGCTTGTAGGCGTATCGGTCACGGCGGGCCTCCGAGCGGCGGCGCAACATTGAGCGCTCCGCAAGCTGCTGTCTCCTGCAAATCGCAGCCCCTCGCAGCCGTCAGCCGGTCAGGAACTCCGCCCAGTCCGCCATGACTTCGCGGCGGCGCTCCAGCATGGTCGTCCGCATGTAGGCTTGCACCGTAGCGTTGCCGTTGGCGTGAGCGAGACAGGCTTCGGCGACCTCGAACGCGACGCCGGTCTCGGCCGCCCAATCGCGAAACGTCGAACGCCATCCGTGCGGAACGGCCTCGTCGGTGACGGCTCGCAGCGCACCCACCATGTACGATGTCGGTCTCCCACGCGCTCCGATCCGCGGGAACAGCAAGCGTCCGCCGTCGAGGCGCGGCGCCACGATGGACACGGCCGCGTCCGACAGCGGCGCGACGTGTTCCCGCCCCGTCTTCATGCGTTCGCCGGGGATCGTCCACCGGAGCGTCTTCAAATCGAATTCGGCTTGCTCGGCCTTCGCCGCTTCGATGGGCCGAACGGCGGTCAGCGCCTGCAGGCGTACAGCCGCCCCGGCCTCGGTATCCGGCAGCGCGGCAAACACGGCCGGCGCATCCTCCCCGCGCAACGCGGCGTGATGCTTTTCGGCGGGCAGCTTCGGCAACAGCTTTGCGAGCGCCCGCCCCGTCGCCACGTTGTCCTCAAGGTGTTCGGCCGCAATCGCCCAGTCCAGTACGCTGCAAATATTGCTCCGGAGCTGGATCGCGGTCCCCCGCCGTCCTTCGCGATGGTGCGGCTCCAACACGGCCGCCACGTCGCGGCGCTTGATCGCGTCAACAGGTATGTTCGCCAGTGGCGCCGCCCAGCGTTTCAGACGGGCGGCGGCCTCTTTGCGCGGGCGCTCCTTCCGTCCCGAGATGGCCAGCCATTCATCCGCCGCTTCGGCGAAGGTCGGAGCATCGCCGGGGCGCGACGGCTCGGGATCGTCCGCCTCGAAATTGACGCCCGCCGGCGTATGAGCGTTGAGGATCGCCGCGACGATCCGCTCCTTGTCGCTGAGGTCCATACGCTCCGCGGCCGTCATCGCCGCGTCTACGGCGGGCCGCGCTCGGGCAAGGCCTCGCTCAATCTGGGCGGCTTGGTACGTCGCCGCCGCCTGTTCGCGCGCGGCGTCAAGATCGTCGAGCTTGCCGAGGCTGCGATCTACGCGCTTGCCGTCGCGGTCGGGATAGCGAAGGCGGAGATACCAAGTGCGACTTCCCGCCTTCGTCTTGCGAACCACGAGCTGGAGCCCGTTCGCGTCATCCTGATCGGCGCCGTCCCAGTAGGTGCCAGGGGGCGCGGTTTCGAGCGCTTCGGCTGTGAATTTCATGGCCGCATCTCCGCTTCGCGTTGTCGCTGCGGAGACAGTAGCGGGGAGGCGTGTACCCAGTCAAGTACCCAAAGACCATCAGACGTGGAAGGATTCGCCGCAGCCGCAGCGCCCCTTCTCGTTCGGATTGTTGAACACGAAGCCGGATTGCAGCTTGTCCTCGACATAGTCCATCTCGGTGCCGACCAGGAACATCAGCGCCCTGCCGTCGATCAGCACGGTGACCCCCTTGTCCTCGACGATCTCGTCGAGCGGGTTCCTTTCGGCGGCGAACTCCATCTGGTAGGCCATGCCCGAGCAGCCGCCGGTGCGGACGCCGATGCGGAGCCCGACGGCCGGCTCATCGCGCCGCGCCATCAGGTGCCGAACGCGGTCGGCGGCGGCATCGGTCATGGTCATCGCCTGCTTGTTCATCGCCTCTCCTCCGCCGTCATCCTACCCGGTCCGGCCATCACATGAACCCCAGCTCGAGCTTCGCCGCCTCGCTCATCATCTCCGGCGTCCAGGGCGGGTCCCAGGTGAGCTCGACATGGACGTCGTTCACGTCGTCGACCCCGCGGACCCGCGACTCCACCTCGATGGGCAGCGACTCGGCGACCGGGCACATCGGCGAGGTGAGGGTCATCAGGATGTCGACGTCCCGGGCCTCGGACACGCTCACGTCGTAGATCAGGCCGAGCTCGTAGATGTTGACCGGGATCTCGGGGTCGTAGACCGAGCTCACCGCCTCGATCACAATCCGGCGCAGGGTTTCCGCCTCGCCCGCCGGGCCGACAGGGGAAGCCTCGATTCCGGTCGCGTTGTCATCCATCGCCGCGCTCTCCGGGCTCACTCGGTTGTCACGTCTTCGGCGACGCCGTCGAGCGCCGCCGCCATGGTATGCCAGGGCAGGGTCGCGCATTTGATGCGCATCGGGAACTCGCGCACCCCGATCAGGGTGGCGAGCTTGTCGAGGGCCTCGATCTCCGCCTCGGAGATGTCGCCCTTGCGGGTCACGATCTCGTGGAACCGCGCGAAGATGGCGCGCGCGTCCTGGACCCCGCCGCCCTTGATCAATTCCGTCATCATCGAAGCGGAAGCTACTGAAATCGCGCAACCTTTGGCTTCGAAACCGATATCGGCGACGGTCCCGTTCGCGAGCCGCATATAGACCTGTATCTTGTCGCCGCAGAGCGGGTTGTTGCCGTTGGCGCGGTGGCTGTGGGGCTCCAGCGGGCCGGAATTGCGCGGGTTGCGCGAGTGGTCGAGGATGACGTCCTGGTAGAGGCTGCGGAGGTCGATCATCGGCCGAAGATCTCCTGCACCCGGCCGAGCGCGTCGACCAGCGCGTCGACCTCGTGCCGGGTGTTGTAGAGCCCGAACGAGGCGCGCACCGTGGCCGCCACGTCGAAGCGGTCCATCACCGGCTGGGCGCAGTGATGCCCGGTACGGACGGCCACGCCCTCGCGGTCGAGGATGGTGCCGACATCGTGCGGATGCACGTCCTCCAGGTTGAACGAGACGATCGCCGCCTTGTCCGGCGCGGTGCCGATCAGCCGGACCGAGTTGAGCGCGCCGAGCCGCTCGGTGGCGTAGTCGAGCACGTCGTTCTCGTGCGCGGCGATGCGCTCGAAGCCGATCCCGGTCACGTAGTCGATCGCCGCGCCGAGACCGATGGCGCCCGCGATATGCGGCGTGCCGGCCTCGAACTTGAAGGGGAGTCCGGCATAGGTGGTCTTCTCGAAGGTCACCGATTCGATCATCTCGCCGCCGCCCTGGTAGGGCGGCATCGCCTCCAGCAGCGCCTGCTTGCCGTAGAGCACGCCGATCCCGCTCGGCCCGTACAGCTTGTGGCCGGAGAAGACGTAGAAATCGGCGTCGAGCGCGCGCACGTCGACCTCCATGTGGGGCACCGCCTGGCAGCCGTCGAGCAGCACCAGCGCGCCGGCGCGGCGGGCAAGCCGGATCGCGTCCGCCACCGGCACCACCGTGCCGAGCGCGTTCGAGACATGGGTGATCGCCACCATCTTCGTCCGCGGGCCGATCAGGGCTTCGAGCGCGTCCATGTCGAGCACGCCCTCATCCGAGATCGGCGCCACGCGGATCGCGGCGCCGGCCTGCTCGGCCACGATTTGCCACGGGACGATGTTGGAGTGGTGCTCCATCACCGAGAGCACGATCTCGTCGCCCGGCGCGAGGTTGGCGCGTCCCCAGCTGGAGGCGACCAGGTTGATCCCCTCGGTCGCGCCGCGCACGAAGATCGCCTCATGCGCGTGCTCGGCGTTGATCAGCGTGCGCGCCTTCTCGCGCGCCGCCTCCATCGCGTCGGTCGACTTCTGGCTCATGTAGTGCACGCCGCGATGGACGTTGGCGTATTCCGCCTCGTAGACATGGGCGAGGCTGTCGATCACCGCGCGCGGCTTCTGGGCGCTCGCGCCGTTGTCGAGATAGACCAGAGTCTTGCCATAGACGCTCTCGCCGAGGATCGGGAAATCCCGGCGGATCGCGTCGACGTCGTAGGCTCCGTTGACCGCCGTCATCTCAGCCGTCCCCGTTGGCGTTTCGGCGCAGCCAGGCGTCGACCGCCTCCTCGACCGCCGGGCGCAGGCAAGCGACCGGCAGCGAGGTCAGCAGATCGGCGACGAAGGCGCGGGTGAGCAGGGCGCGGGCCTCCTCCTCGTCGATCCCGCGGGCCCGCAAATAGAACAGCGCGTCCCTGTCGAGGTCGCCCACGGTCGCGCCGTGGCTGCATTTCACGTCGTCGGCGAAGATGCGGAGCTCCGGCTTGTTCTGGGCCTCGGCGCCCGGCGACAGCAGCAGGCTGCGGCTCGATTGCCGGGCGTTGGTCTTCTGCGCGCAGCGTTCGACCACGACGCGGCCCTGGAACACGGTCCGGGCGTTGTCGTCGGCGACGTTGCGGAAAACCTGCTCGCTCCCGGTGTGCGGGGCGGCATGGGTGATCTCGGTGGTGTGGTCGACATGGCGGCGCGCATCGGCCAGCGCGCCGCCCGACAGGCTGCATTCCGCCCCCGCCCCCGAAAGCCGGACGACGAACTCGTTCCGCACCACCCGGCCCCCCAAAGTGATCGCCTGGGTCGCACAGCGCGCGTCGCGCGCGACATCCATCGTCATCCGGCCGGTGTGAACGGCGTCCGCGCCGTGCCGGACCAGCACTGCATGGCGCAGCCGGCCGCCCTGCCCGATCGCGCCTTCGAGCACCGAATTGGTCCAGCCGGCGCCCGGGCGGCCGACGAAGACCTCGACCAGCTCCGCTTCCGCGCCCGCGCCGAGCTTCAACACGCTCCGCGGATGGACCGCCCCGGCCGCGCCGCTGAGCAGGTGGACCACCAGGACGGGTCGTTCCAGCCTGACGCCGTCGGCCAGGTCGAGCACCACGCCGTCCCGGGCCATCGCGGCGTTGAGGGCCGCGAGCCCCTCCTGCCCCGCCCCGTTCCACTCGCCGAGCCCGGGGCCGAGGATCGCCGCGGCATCGTCGCTTCCATTGCCGAGACGGGCCGACAGCACGTCGAGCCGCGCCCCGGCGGGCGGCGCGCCGCGCCGCGACCGTGCGGCGTCGTAGCGCCCGTCGACGAAGACGATGCGCTCGGCGTCGAGCGCCGCGATGGACTCCGGCAGGGCCGGCGCGGCCCCGTCGCCGCCGCGCAGCGTTTCCCCGGCGAGATCGAGCCGGTCGAGCCGGCGCAGGTCGGTGTAGCGCCAGCCCTCGTCGCGCCGGCCGGGGAGCCCGGCGGCGGCGAAGCGCGCCATCGCCGCCTCGCGCAGCCTCGCGATCTCGGCATTGCCGTGCCCCGGCAGATCCGCGCGCGCCGCCGCGAAGGCGCGGGCGAAACGGCCGGTATCGGGCGCCTGGCTCATCGCGCGCTCCTCAGACGCCCGCAGCGTCGCCGGCGAAGGCGGCATAGCCCTCGGCTTCCAGCTCGTGGGCGAGCGCCGCGTCGCCCGACTTGACGATCCGCCCGTCGGACAGCACATGCACCCGGTCGGGCACGATGTAGTCGAGCAGGCGCTGGTAGTGGGTGATCACCAGCATCGCCCGGTCGGGCGCGCGCAGCGCGTTGACCCCGTCGGCGACCGTCTTGAGCGCGTCGATGTCGAGCCCGGAATCGGTCTCGTCGAGGATCGCGAGCCGCGGCTCCAGCATCGCCATCTGGAAGATCTCGTTGCGCTTTTTCTCGCCGCCCGAGAACCCCTCGTTGACCGCGCGTTGCAGCAGCGCGTCGCCGATCTCCAGCGCCGACGCCCTCGACCGGGCGAGCTTGAGAAAGTCGAGCGCATCGAGCTCGGCCTCGCCGCGCGCCGTCCTGACCGCGTTGAGCGCCGTCTTCAGGAAGGTGAGATTGGAGACTCCGGGAATCTCCACCGGGTACTGGAAGGCGAGGAAGATGCCCGCCGCGGCGCGCTCCTCGACCTCCATCTCCAGCAGGTCGCGCCCCTCGTAAGCGACCGACCCGCCGGTGACCGCGTAGCCCTCGCGCCCGGCGAGCACGTAGGAGAGCGTGCTCTTGCCCGAGCCGTTGGGGCCCATCACCGCGTGCACCTCGCCGGCGGCGACCTCGAGCGAGATCCCCTTGAGGATTTCCTTGCCGTCGACCTCGGCGCGCAGATCCCGGATCGCCAGCATCAGCCGACGCTCCCTTCGAGGCTCACGGCGAGCAGCTTCTGCGCCTCGACGGCGAACTCCATCGGCAGCTCGCGCAGCACCTCCTTGCAGAACCCGTTGACGATCAGCGACACCGCCTCCTCCGGGTCGAGCCCGCGCTGCAGGCAGTAGAACAGCTGGTCCTCGCTGATCTTCGATGTCGTCGCCTCGTGCTCGACATTGGCCGAGGGGTCGCCGACCTCGATATAGGGCACCGTGTGGGCGCCGCAGGTCTCGCCGATCAGGAGCGAATCGCACTGGGTGAAGTTGCGCGCGCCCTCGGCCGAGCCCCTGACCTTGACCAGCCCGCGATAGGTGTTCTGCCCGTGCCCGGCCGAGATGCCCTTGGAGATGATGGTGCTCGACGAGTTGCGCCCGAGATGGATCATCTTGGTGCCGGTATCGGCCTGCTGGTAGTTGTTGGTGATGGCGACCGAGTAGAACGCGCCCACCGTGTCGTCGCCCTCCAGCACGCAGCTCGGGTATTTCCAGGTGATCGCCGATCCGGTCTCGACCTGGGTCCAGGTGATCTTGGCCCGGTCGCCGCGGCAGGCGCCGCGCTTGGTGACGAAATTGTAGATGCCGCCCTTGCCGTCCTCGTCGCCGGGGTACCAGTTCTGCACCGTCGAATACTTGATCTCGGCGTCGTCCAGCGCGATCAGCTCGACCACCGCGGCGTGGAGCTGGTTCTCGTCGCGCATCGGCGCGGTGCAGCCTTCGAGATAGCTCACATAGGAGCCCTCGTCGGCGACGATCAGGGTGCGTTCGAACTGCCCGGTCTTGGCCGCGTTGATGCGGAAATAGGTGCTGAGCTCCATCGGGCAGCGCACGCCCTTCGGCACGTAGACGAAGGTGCCGTCGCTGAACACCGCCGAATTCAGGGTGGCGAAGAAATTGTCGGCCACCGGCACCACGCTGCCGAGATACTTGCGCACCAGGCCCGGGTGGTTCTGCACCGCCTCCGAGATCGGGCAGAAGATGACGCCCGCCTCCTCCAGCTTCTCCTTGAAGGTGGTGGCGACCGAGACGCTGTCGAACACGGCATCGACGGCGACGCCGGCGAGCGCCGCGCGCTCGTGCAGCGGGATGCCGAGCTTCTCGTAGGTCTCCAGCAGCTTGGGGTCGACCTCGTCGAGGCTCTTGGGCGCGTCGTCCGGGTTCTTGGGCGCGGCGTAGTAATAGGCGTCCTGGTAGTCGATCGGCGGGTAGTCGACGAAGGCCCATTCCGGCTCGTCCATGGTCCGCCACTGCCGGAACGCCTGCAGACGCCATTCGAGCAGCCAGGCCGGCTCGTCCTTCTTGGCCGAGATGAAGCGGACGATGTCGTCGTCGAGCCCCTTGGGCGCGAACTCCGACTCGATCTCGGTGACGAAGCCGTACTTGTACGGCGCGTCGGTGACCTCGGCGATTACCGCCGTCGATTCGCTCGTTTCGGCCATTCTTCCCTACTCCGCCCGCACCTCGACCGGCGTTCGACCGGCGAAGGCCGCGTGCGGCACCGCCATCTCGGCCAGCGAGACCGAGGACAGCGCGTCGACCATCGCCCGGTTGATGCTCTGCCAGTTGGTGCGCGTCGGGCACAGCGCCTCGATCTCGCAGACCAGCCCGTCGGGGCCGATGCAGTCGGTGAGCGCGATCGGCCCGTCGACCGCGCCGATCACGTCGGCCATGGTGATGCCGTCCGCCTGCCGCGCCAGCAGGTAGCCGCCCTTGTTGCCCCGGTAGGAGACCAGCAGCTCGGCGTGGGCCAGCAATTTCAGGATCTTGCTCACCGTGGGCTGCGGCAGGCCGCAGGACTGCGCCAGCTCGCCCGCGGTGCGCAGCGCGTCGGGCTCGCGCGCGAGCTGGGTCATCAGCACAACGGCGTAGTCGGCCATGCGGCTGAGCTTGATCATCGGTCCACCCGCGAACGACCGCGATCCGGCAAATAGGACCGCTTCGGTACGGTTGGGAAAATAGTGCGCGGTTCGGCAGTGTCAACGGCCCCGTCCGCCCCGAGGCCCGCAAGGCGGCCGGGGGGACGTCAGCTCGGCAGGAATTTCTCGCTGTGGATCGAGGCCGGATCGACCCCGGCGCCGGCGAGCCAGTCGGTGGCGGCATCGATCATCGGCGGCGGGCCGCAGAGATAGGCGTCGCAATCGCCGGCGTTCAGAATCTCCGGCCGCAACAGTGTCGTGATGTGCCCGGTGGGCCCGGACCACCCCTCCCCGCCTTCGACGACGCAGAGCTCGACGGTGAGGTCGAGCCCGCGCCCGGCGCAGGCATCGAGCGCATCGAGAGAGAACAGCTCCGCCGGGCTATTGGCACCGTAGAGCAGGCGGATCGGCTGGTCCGTCGCGCCGGTCGCCAGCATGTGGTCGAACATCGAGAGCATCGGCGCGAGCCCGGTGCCGCCGGCCACCATGACGATCGGCCGGCTCGGCGGGCGCAGATAGAAGCGGCCGAACGGGCCGGTCACCGGCATCGCGTCGCCCGGTCGCGCCGGCCCGGCGACATAGCCGCTCATCGCGCCCTCCTCCAGCACCTTGATGAAGAAGGTGTAGCGCCCGGTCTCCCCGGGCGGGTTGGCGAAGGAGTAGGAGCGCACGGCGTCGGTCCCCGGCACGCCGAGATGGACGTATTGCCCGGGCATGAAGGCCAGCGGCCCGTGCTCGCCGTCCTCGGGCTCGACCACCAGCCGGACCACGCTCTCCGCCACGGTCTCGATCTCGGCGACGCGGGCCATGCGCGTGACCGGCGGTGCCTTGAGCGAGAACGTCGACGGGTAGGGATATTCTATTACGCAGTCCGACAGCACGTGCATCTGGCAGGTCAGCACCTCGCGCCTCGCCGCCTCCTCGGCGCTCAGCGCGTCCTCGCTGTACTCGTCGAGGCGGTACGCGCCCGAGGTGCAGACCCCCTTGCAGGTCGCGCAGGCGCCTTCGAGGCAGTCGGTCTCGATGCGGATGCGGTGCTTGAGCGCGGCCAGGTAGATCGTGTCGTGCTCTTCGGCCTGGATGCGCGCGATGCGCCCGTCGTCGAAGACCAGGGTGACGGTATGGGCGGTCATGGCACGAGGACGGGCTTGAGCGCTTCGCCGTCGCGGATCAGCTCGAACCCGCGCGGCGCCTCGGAGAGCGGGAGCGTATGGCTCCGCACCGGGGCGAGGTCGATCGTCCCCGCCGCCAGGAGCTCGGTCGCGCGCTGCCAGGTCTGCCAGATCAGCCGGCCGTGAATGTTTTGCATCGCCGGGCATTTGAGCAGCCAATGGGTGAAGTCGACGGGAATCGCGGCGGGCGGCGCGCCGACCAGCCGGAAATCGCCGCCCTTGGCGAGCGCCTGGAAGACCGCGTTGAAGCCGGCCTCGCTGCCGGAAAACTCGATCCCCACATCGACCCCGGCCTCGCCGGTCATGTCGCGGGCGACCCGGGCCGGGTCCTCGCTGCCGGCATCGACCGCGCGGTCGGCGCCCATTCTCTCGGCGGCGCGGAGACGCAGCTTGTTGATGTCGCAGGCGATCACCCGCGCCGCGCCGAGCGCGCGGGCGACCGCGACGGCCATCAGCCCGATCGGCCCGCAGCCGTTGACCAGCACCGCGAGCCCGGACACCCCCGCCCCGGCCAGGCAGGCATGCACCGCGATGCCGAAGGGCTCCAGCATCGCCGCCGTCTCGTGCGGCAGCTCCGGCGGGTTGACCCAGGCGATCGAGGCCGGAACGGTGAGGTACTCGGCGAAGGCGCCGTCGATGTCGATCCCCGGATAGCGCGTCGCCTCGCAGAGATGGGCGCGCCCCAGCCGGCAGGGCCGGCAAATTCCGCAGAAGATGTGGCTCTCCAGGCTCACCCGGTCGCCGACCGCGACGGTCTCGACCCCTTGCCCCGCCGCCTCGACGGTGCCCGAGACCTCGTGGCCGAGCACGCGCGGCAGCGCCATGCGCCGCGCCATGCGTGGCGCCCAGTTGTAGATCTGCATGTCGGTGCCGCAGATCCCGGCCGCCCCCACCCGGATCGAGATCTCGCCCGGCCCGGGCTCGCGCGGGTCGGCCTCGCGGAGCGCGATTCCGCCGATCTCCGGGGCGATCTTCTGCAGGCTCAGCAACGTCTTCTACAAATGGTAGATGTCGATCGGCCCTTCGAGCCGGTCGTCGATGAAGGTGATCTTCTTGCGCGCGATCTTGAGCGCGCCGTCATCGCGCCGGAACTCGAAGTCGTACAGGCTGCCGCGCGTCGCCGCCCCCTTCTTGCCGTAGACGTGGACGATGCAGTTGGCGGACGCCTCGATGCGGTCTTCCCCGGCGCTCTCGACCAGGATGTTGCCGATCAGGTGCACCGTCCGGTCGAGCGGCACCGAGGCGTAGGAATCGCGCGACTCGATTCGGAAAACCCGGTCCTCCAGCCCGCCCCGGTTCCTGAGATAGATCAGGTTGAGCTGGGTGTCGGGGTCGGTGGTGGTCTCCTCCTCGCTTGCCCAGGCGGGCACCCAGTAGACCGCGTCCTCGGTGTAGAGGTCGATCCACTCGTCCCAGCGCCGCCGATCGAGCAGCATCGCCTCGCGGTTGATCAGCGCCGCGACCTCGCGTTCGAGCCCGGCGTCGGTCCCGTCCGTGCTCATCCGGCGGCGTTCCCGTTCTCCATGCGCTCGACCCAGGCGCGGTAGAAGCCGTGGAACAGCCCCTCGTGATCCCAGTCGGGACAGCACCCGGCGGGCTCGAAGCCGAGATCGCGGGCATCCCGGTCGGCACCGACCACCAGGTCCCGGAGCCCGCGGGTCATGTCGTTCCAGCGGCTGAGACGCCCGAAGGAGCCGTCCTGGACCGATTCCAGCGCCGCGATGTCGTCCGACGTCGCCATGCCGGCGGTCAGGTAGAAGTCCTCGAATTTGCGGAGCCGCGCGGCGCGCGCCGTGCCGCTCTCGCCCTTGGGCGCGATGCAATAGACCGTGACCTCGGCGAGGTCGGGCGAGAGCGGCTTCATCAGCCGGATCTGCGTCGACGGGTTGTCCATCAGCATCACGTTGGGGAACAGATACAGGTTGCGGCCCCGGTGGAGGATCCAGTCGACATCGACGGGATCGAGGTTCTCTTCCAGCCAGTCCTTCGCCTCGTATATCGGGCGGACATGCGGCGTCGTGTGCAGCGCCCAGATCGACATGTGGCCGTTGCCGAGGTCGTAGGCGCCGGTCGGCACGTTGCCCTTGATGCGCCCCGACTCGGTGCGCCGCATGCCGGCCGTCGCATCGCGCGTCTCGCGGTGGGAAATCGTCGAGGCGAACACCCGGTGGACCGTCGACACGTGATAGCCGTCGACGCTGTTCTCGGCCTGCAGCTTCCAGTTGCCGCGGATCATGTAGGTCGACGAGCCCGGCACCACCTCGAGCCCGTTCTGCGCCTGGTCGGCCAGCAGGTCGATCCAGCGCGCGGCGGCGCCGAGATGGTCCTTTAGAGGCGGCACGTCGCCGGTCAGGCTGCCGAACACGAACCCCTTGTAGGAGCCGAGCGCGCCGATCCGGCGCAGGTTGAAGCGCTCGCGCGAGAAGTCCGGGTCGGGGAAGCCCGATTCCTCGTTCTTGATCCTGATGCAACGCCCGCCGAGATCGTAGGCCCAGCCGTGGAAGCGGCAGGTGAGCGCCCGCGCGCTGCCCTGCTTGAAGGGCGTCAGAATCGCGCCGCGATGCGAGCACGCGTTGATGAAGCAGCCGAGCGAGCCGTCCTTCTGGCGCATGACGAAGACCGGCTGGCGGCCGATCTCGGTGGCGAAGTAATCGCCCGGGTTCTCCACCTGCCCCTCGTGGCAGAGGAACACCCAGCCGCCCTCGAAGATGCGCTCGATCTCGGCCTCGAAAATCCCTTGGTCGGTGTAGATCGACCGGTCGACCCGGAAGACCCCCTCGTCGACCCGGTCATCGACCAGCTCGCGGAAGCTCTCTCGACAGTCGGTTCCGTCCATCTTCCCCTCCGTTCGTCCCACAGCCTCGCGGATATGGCCGGCCCCCGCAGTATTTAGCAAACGACGGCGAAGCGGTGAAGGCGAAGCCTCGCCGGCCTCAGCCCAGCAGGTCGCAGGCGAGCCTGGCGGCCGCCACGTCCATGATGGCGATGCCGACCGTGTCGTAGACCGCGGTCGCGCCGGCCGGGACGGTCCTTTCGCCGGACAGGATTTCGCCGAGCTCGGCGAAGATCGCGCAGCCCGAGCCCCGCACGTTGCCGGACTGGTCGCGCGCGGCATCGCGGGAATCGACGACCACCGTATTGGCCATCGCCGCGTCGTCGAGCTCGCGCCCGTCCCTGCCGTTCCAGCCGACGGCGGCAACGAAGGCGCCGGGTTTCAGCCAAGCCCCGCGCAATATCGGCTCGGTCGCCGATGTCGTGCAGGCGACGATGTCGGCGTCGCGCACCGCGCTCCCGGCATCGGCCACGAAGACCGCGCCGATCTCCTCGGCGCAGGCGCGGCCGGCGACCTCGGAGCGCGCCCACAGCCGGAGCTCGCCGAGCGGCCGCACGGCGGCGAGCGCGCTCGCGTGGGCGCGCGCCTGGACGCCGCTCCCCATGATCGTGGTCACCCCGGGGCTCTCGACGGCGAGCCTGCGCGCCGCCGCGGCGGAGCCCGCCGCCGTCCTCATCTCGGTGATCAGGCGGCCGTCGAGCGCGGCGACCGGCGAGCCGTTGTCCCGGTCGAAGACCAGGATTACCGCCTGGTGGGTCGGGATGCCGGTACCCGCATTGCCGTGAAAGAGGGTGACGACCTTGACCGCCATCGCCTCGCCGATCGCCGGCATCGCGCCCATGAAGGCGTCCTGGCCGGGGACCGGCAGCATCTGGCGCACCGGCTGCACCACCTCGCCGGCGGAGAACGCGATCATCGCCCGCTCCAGGGCATCGATCAGAACGGGCCAGTCGAGCACTTCGGCGATCGCCGCCTCGCTGTAGAACGGCAGCGCTTCCAGAGCCTTCGCCATCCGATCCCCCTCCGCGCGGGTCGCGCCGACCGGGGCGATGCGGAAGACCGCTCCTATTCCCTGGCGGCCCGGCCGGGCGCGCTCGAACCCGCCGTCAACATGTCAACACGGCGCGGCCCGTTGCAAGTCCCGTCACGACGCCTCAGCGCGCAATCCTGTCGAACACCGCCAGCAGGGCTTCCGGCTGCGCGAAGAACGGCGAGTGGCTGCCCGGCATCCGGTGCACGGTGGTCTTGCCGCCGATGCCCGACGCATCGACCAGCTCGACCATCCGGTCCTGCGCGACCGCGGGGATCGCCCTGTCGTCCGCCAGGTGGATGTAGTGGCGCGCCACCTTTCCGTACCTGGCCGCGCTGACCGCCATCGGCACGCCCGCCGTCGAGGCGACCTCGTCGCAGTGCAGCAGGTTGGCGATCGCCGCGAAATGACCGTCCGAGACGTCGTGATAGAAGGCGTGCTTCGCCTTGGCGACATAGTCCGGGTCCTGCGAGCGCGGATCGATGCGGAGCCCGCCGGTCTGGGCGGGATCGGCCATGAACAGCGGCGCGACCTGCCCGGTCTTGAAGCTGGGATCGCCCAGCATGGCTCCCGCCGTCATGCCGTTGGGCAGCATGAAGGCCGTCAGGTAGACGACGGCATGCAGCTTGTCCGGCACGGCTTCCGCGACATGGGAGATCGTGATCCCGCCCCATGAATGTCCGACGATCGCCACCTTGCCGTTGCCGAGCCCGGCGGCGTGGTTGACCGCGTCAATCGCAGCCTGGGTACGGTCCTTCTGGGTGACGCCGGCGACCGGCGACTTCTCGGTCGCGAACGCGGCCTTGTCGAGCGGCCGCCTCAGAAAGGATTGCGGAAAGCGCGTGCGCGTGCCCGCACCCGGCAGATCGATGGCGATAGACGCATAGCCCGCCTTGGCCAGCAGCGGCGTCATCTCGTTCCACGTCCATGCGCCGTGCCACGAGCCGTGGATCAGCACGAAGGCGGGACGGTCGCTTCCGGCGGCCAGAGCGGCACCGGGCGAGGCCGACAAGAACGCTGTCGCGGCCGAGCCGAGAGCGGCGGTCTTCAGGACGTCGCGGCGTTTCATGAATGCCTCCTTCCAAAGTGGACCGGCCATGCTATGGGCATCCCGGTGGCCGGTCTTTGACCGGACATGCACGAGTCTTGCATCGGGCGAACGGCAGCGGTTCGACCGGGCAATCTCGCGGCCGAATTCCGGCGACAGGGCGCCGTTCCGCGAATTGTCGCGCGTTCGTTGGGCGGCTACACTCCGGTCCACAATTCGCAGGGTCAGAACATGGCTGCGTCAGTCGACCTTTGCTGGGACACGACGCACGTCCGCCCGGACGAACGATTCTCCTACTTCGTCGAAGGCATTTGTCGGGCCTTCACCCATCTCGACCCCGAGCTGTCCGACCCGGAGTTGGATTTCTTCGCCCGCATCCATCATCGCGAGGCCGGTGCCTCGGCGATCACCCATCTCAGCAGCTCGAAATACATCAGCCGGCGTCTGCCTGCGGGCATCGCCCGCTGTCCGGATCACGACTTCTACCTGAACGTCGTTGCCACCGGCACGATCCAAGGGCGCCAGGCGGACCGCGAACGGACGGTTTCGCGCGGCGACATCTTCATCCTCGACAACGCCTCGCCCTTCGAGCTCGTGCTGCGCTCGAACGGGATGTTGGACACGCATGTCGTCCGTCTGCGCCGCACGCGGTGCCTGGAAGACCGCGGCGCGGCGTTGCTCGACTTCGGCCGACGGCACGCCGGGCATCGCCTGATGCCGATCCTGCGCATGAACCTGCTTCAGCTCGCCCGTACCGGAGACACGGCAAGCGATGCGGAGATCGACTATTTCGGCGCCGCCGCGGCGCGTCTCGTCGACCTGATTCTCAGCGCCGACAGCGCCGAGAGCGTACCCGCCGCCTCGGCAGAGGCATGGCGCCTGATCCGGGCGGAAATCGATCGCCACATCGCCGACCAGGACTTCACCCTCGCGGGCCTCGCGGCGGGTCTCGGCGTTTCCCCCCGCTACGTCCAGAAAGTCTGCGCCGCGCGGGACTGCACGTTCTCCGATTACCTGCGGGAACGCCGGCTGTCGCTGGCCGCGCGCCGGCTGGAGACCGGCAGGGGGCATGCGAGCATCGAAACCATCGCCCATGAAAGCGGGTTCCGGGACCTGTCGACCTTCTACCGGTCGTTCAAGCGACACTACGGCACGACGCCCGGAAGCTACCGCCATTGACCGTTCGACGCGGAACGCGCTCTAGCAGGTGTAGTTGAGCGCGAGCCGCCCGCCGTCGACATAGACCGTCTCGCCGGTGATGTAGCTCGCCTTGTCGCTCGCCAGGAAGGCGACCAGCTCCGCGACCTCGCCGGGCGTTCCCATGCGCTTCATCGGCGTGCGCGACATCGCGACCCGCATCGCCTCGGGGTCCTCGTTGACCGCCGCCATCATCGCCGTGTCGATCGAACCGGGGCCGACGGCGTTGACCCGGATGCCGTGCGGCGCGAGCGCCAGCGCGCTCGCCCTGGTGAGCTGCATCACGCCCCCCTTGGAGGCGCAATAGGCGGCGATCGAGGGGATCGCGACCCGGGCGTTGACCGAGGACATGTTGACGATGGACCCGGCGATCCCCGCCGCCACCATGGATTTGGCGGCGAGCTGCGTGGCGAGAAAGGTGCCGACCAGGTTCACGTCGATCACCGCGGTGAACTGCTCCAGCGGGGTTTCCAGGAAGTCGCAGGGAATGGCGATCCCGGCGCAGTTCACCAGCACCGAGAGCGGACCGATCCCGGAGTCGATGCGCTCGAACATGGACGCGACCCGGGCCGCATCCCCCATGTCGCACTGGATCGCCACCGCGTCGTCGCCGAGGCGCCGGGCGGCCGCCTCGACCCCGGACTCGTCGATATCGGCGAGCAGGATGCGCGCGCCGTCCCGGGCGATCGCCGCGGCGCAGGCAAAGCCGATTCCGCGGGCACCGCCGGTGATCAGCGCAATGGGCCGGTCCGTCATGGGAGACTCCGTTCAGATCGCTCTTGCCAGCTGGCTGGCGGCGAAGGCCGCCTGGTAGAAGCGCGATTTCACCGGGGCGAGGGCGTCGCGCGCCGGCTCGGTGACGGGCAGCGGCAGGTCCTCTTCCCGTCCGCCGGCCAGCAGCTCGGCCATCGCCTTGCCGAATACCGTGCCGGGCGCGATGCCGCGGCCGTTATAGCCGATCGGCGTATAGAGCCCGTCCGCCAGGCGGTGAATCCTCGGCAAGTGCTCCGGGGTAAGCGCGATCTGGCCGTACCAGGCGGTCTCGAAGGCGACCTCGCCCAGCGCCGGGAACAACCGCCGCAGCCGGCGCGCCGCCCAGCGCCGCGACAGGCCTTCCCCGCCGCCCATCACCCGCCCCATCGAGCCCGCGATCAGCCGGTCGTGCGCGTCGCGCCGCAGCGAGAACATCACCGGCGCGGTGTCCCACATCCCTTGCCGCTCCGGGAGGACGGACCGGGCGCGGTCGCCGAGCGGTCGGGTCGCGACCTGGAAATAGTGGATGATCGTAAAGCTCCGCTTGAGCCCGGGCCACAGATCGTCGGTATAGGCGTTGGTACCGAGCACCACGGACCGCGCCGACACCCGGCCCCGGTCGGTCTCGACGATCCACCTCTCGCCGTCGCGGCGGAGAGCGCGCACGGCCGTGTCGGTCGAGATCCGCGCCCCGGCGGCCAGCGCCGCGCGCGCGAGCCCGCGGACATAGCCCATCGGGTTGATGGTGCCCGCGCGCCGGTCGAGCAGCCCGCCGCGATAGGCGTCGCTGCCGATCTTCTCCGCCGCCTCGGCCCGGGTGAGCAGCTCCACCGGCGCGCCGAGGCTCCGCCAGTCCTCGGCGCGCCGCGCGAGGTCGCTCAGCCCGCGCGGCGAATGGGCGGCGTGGACGGTCCCGCTCCGGGTCAGCTCGCAGCGGATCTGGTGGCGTTCGATCAGCGACATCACATAGGCGGGCGCGTCGCCCAGGACCCGCATCAGCACCGCCGCCTTCTCCTCGCCGAGGCGGGCGCGCACGTCGCGCGGCGGCAGCCAGACGCCGGCATTGACCAGCCCGACATTGCGCCCCGAGCCGCCATGGCCGATCCGCCTGGCCTCCAGCACGTGGCAGCCGAGCCCGCGCTCGGCCGCGTGCAGCGCGGTCGAGAGCCCGGTGAAGCCGCCGCCGACGATGGCGATGTCGGTCTCGACGTCGCCCTCCAGCGGCGCCGCGACATCCGCCTCGTCGGCGGTCGCGTCCCAGAGCGAGATCGCCGGCGTCGACATGGCGCCTATACGTGGGAGGCGGGCGAGAACATGTTGGGCTGGTTGTTCTTCGCGATGGCGGTCTTGCGCGTCGGCGGCGGGGTGTTGCGGCTGCGCCCGATGAAGCGGGGGATGCCGGAGGTGAAGCAGGCGGCGATGGCCGGGAAGTCGCCGTTCTTGATCGAGCCCAGCGCGTCGTCCTTGGAGCAGCCGAGCGGCGCGTCGAGCACCAGCACATCGGCCTCCAGCCCGGGCCTGAGGAAGCCGGTGTCGAGACGGTAGATCTTGGCGACGTTGCCGGTCGCCGCCGCGATGATCATCTCGGCCGGGCAGTCGGAGAGACAGGACAGCTCGCAGACCGACTTGATCATGCCGAGCGGCATCACCCCGGTGCCGGTCGGCGTGTCGGTGGCGATCAGGAAGCGGTCGTACTGGTCGGCCTCGACCGCAAGGTTGAGGCAGAGCAGCGCGGTGCGGAAATTGCCGGCCTGGCAGATCTGCAGCGCGATCTCGGTCTCGTTGACGATGGGCGCAAAATCCTCGTCCGGCATCGCCACCGGCCCGCCATTGACGTGGAAGGAGACGTCGGGGCGCATGTCGAGCAGGTGCTTGCCGGTGATCGCCGACGAATCGGGGATCGACGCGCCGCCCGTGTGGCAGTTGACGATCATCCCCGCCGCCTGCGCCATATGCACATAGGGGGTGTATTCGAAGGGCGACTGGAACCTGCCGAACCCCGCCTTGGCGAGCCAGATGCCCTTGTCCGCCATCTCGTCGAAATCGGCCGCCGACAGCCCGGGCTCGAGGATCACCGCGCCGGCATGCACCCGCATGCCGCCCGGGCGGAAATTGTCAAAACACTTCTTGGCGGCGATGGCGAGCGCCTTCACCCCTTCCGGGTCGTTCGGCCGGCCGGGTACGTGCACCTCGCAGGCGGTGATCGAGGTCGTGGTGCCGCCATGCAGGTAGCTCTCCAGGAAGCCCACCGTCTTCTGCCGCGGCGTGTAGTCGCCAAAGGTGTTGTGCACCTGGGAATCGATCATCCCCGGCATGGCGGTCATGCCGCCGGCGTCCAGCACCACGTCGCAGGCCTCGATCCGGGCGGCGTCGACGCTGCCGACCTCCTTGATGAGGCCGTCTTCCATCAGGATCGAATCGCCGGGCGCGATGGGGGCCCGCCAGTCGCCGGTGACGATGGTGGCAAGGTTGACGATTGCGGTCTTCATGTGCTCCTCCCGATGCGGCCGGCGGTTCAGACCAGCCCGTCCTCGCCCCTGGCGTCTTCCTTGCGGAGCCCGCCGACGCGATGGTTGAGCCGGCCGCGATTGGCGATGCAGCAGATCACCGCGATCTCGTCGGGCAGCGGCGCGTCGGGCACCATGACGCTCATCCCGTCGTAATGCGAGCGCACATAGAGCGCGTCCTTGTGGGCCAGCGGGATGTCGATCGCCTCGCCGGGACGGGCCCGCTTGGTGAAGGACGAGATCCAGGCCTGGCCGCCGCCCACCGCGTCGCGCATCGCGTTGCCGTAGACCGTGGTCAGCATCGCCACCCCGTGCTCCTGCTCGCCGGCCGAGCCGATCAGCGCCGCCTTGCCGTAGGAATCGGGCGCATACGGGCCAAGCGCCTCGACGGCCATGGCGGAGATCTTCTCGCCGATCGCGGTCGAGGCGTCGATCAGCGCGCTCAGATCCTCGACATAGCCCTGGCCGGCGAGCGGGTTCCTGACCACCGCGACCACGGCCACCTTCCGGAGCGGCTCGTTCGCCTCGCGCCCCATCTCGCTCATCGTCTCGTCGACGGCGGTGAACAGCTTGCGGATATGCATCGGCCTCCCCCGGTATCGCCCGCGATCTTAGGCGCCGGAGACCGCGCAGGAAACCGCGCGCGTCCCTCGATACGGCGCTGGCGCGCCTACTCGGGATGAGGACATTTCTCTTGGCCATACCAACCTCTCCTCATCCTGAGTAGCCCGCCGCAGGCGGGCGTATCGAAGGACGGCCGGCTGGCGTTGGGACGCGTATTTCGGCACACTCGCGCGCGGGAGAGCGCGCGCATGACCAACCCGCTGTTCAACGACAACCGGATGAAGCTCGGCATCATCGCGATGAACTGCAGCCACGGCTCGACCATCACCACCGCCGAGAACACCTGGGAGATGACCTGGCCCGATACCCGAGAGGTCGCGATGATGGCCGACCGGGCGGGGCTCGAGGTGCTGCTCCCGGTCGCCCGCTGGAAGGGCTATGGCGGGCCGACCAACTTCAACAACCGCACCTTCGAGACCTATACCTGGGCGTCCGCCGTCGCCGCGGTCACCGACTATTCCTGCGTCTTCTCGACCTCGCACGTGCCGCTGATCCACCCGGTGGCCGCCGCCAAGCAATGCGCCACCATCGACCACATCTCGGGCGGGCGGTTCGGGCTCAACGTGGTCTGCGGCTGGTTCAAGAACGAGTTCGAGATGTTCGGCGCCGAGTGGCGCGAGCACGATGTGCGCTACGAGTACGCCACCGAGTGGCTCGACTTCGCCCGGCGGATCTGGACCCGGGAGGGCGAGTTCGACTTCGAGGGCCGCTGGTTCGACGCGAAGAACGTGTGGAGCGAGCCCAAGCCGGTGCAGGACGCGATCCCGGTGATGAACGCGGGCGGCTCGCCGGCGGGCCAGCGTTTCGCCGCCACCCAGGCGGACATGAACTTCGTCATCCTCAAGGAGCACGAGGCCGAGGCCGGCAAGGCGCAGATCGACAAGCTCAAGGCGATGGCGCGCGAGGCCGGGCGCGAGATCCAGAGCTGGATCCACGTCTATGTCGTCTGCCGCGACACCGACGCCGAGGCCGAGGACTATCTCGACTACTACGTCCGCCGGAAGGGCGATTACGAGGCGGTGAACAACCTGCTCGACATCTTCGGCATGCAGTCCAAGACCCTGGATCCCAAGGTGCTCGACGAGTTCCGCTTCCACTTCATCGCCGGCCATGGCGGCTACCCGCTGGTCGGCACGCCCGAGACCATCGTCGCCGAGATCGACAAGCTGATCGAGATCGGCATCGACGGCGTGCTGATGTCCTGGGTCGACTACAAGACCGAGCTCGCCCAGTGGATCGACCGGGTCATGCCGCTGATGGAGCAGGCCGGCCAGCGGAGCCCGATGCGCAAGGCGGCGTGAGCCGGCACCCTCCCCGGTGGGGGAAGAGTCCATGCAGGTCTTCCCGTTCCACCCGATGCCCCATGCCGCGCTCGACGACGGCAACGACGCCGGGCTGGAAGCGGCGATCGCCGCCGAGTAGCGCTTCAGCCGACCGCCTCGGCCCGTCTCAGCGCCGCGATCATCGAGGAGCGCAGCAGGAATTCGCGCGCCTTGGCCGGGTCCTCGGCCTGGCGGGCGAGGTCGTCGAGCCGCTTCTCGCGCACGGCCCGGTCCTTTTCCTCCAGCAGCGCCTTGTTGCGCAGCGTCGCCGCCTGCACGTATTCGACGGCGATCGGCCGGCGCTGCGCGTCGTAGAGGTCGAACAGCGTATCGTCCGCCTCGCCGCGCCACACCGCGACGATCTTGGCGCACAGATTGACCGCGTCGTGGATGCCGCCGTTCATCCCCATCCCGCCAAGCGGGTTGTTGATATGGGCCGAATCGCCGGCGAGGAAGATCCGGCCCTTGCGGTAGGTCTCGGCGACCCGCTGATGCACCGCGTAAGCCGTCCGGTGGTAGGTCTGGTAAGCCCCGTCCTTGGGACAGACGGCGTGCATCCGCGCCTGCACCACCTCCTCGCTCACCAGCTCCTCGGCGGTGTCGCCGGGCCGGGTCGGCATCAGCAGCCGCCACAGACCGGGCACGCGCACGAACACGAACCACGACTCGGGGTCGGCGACATAGGCGATCGGCGCCAGGTTCTCGAAATGGGCGCCGAAATCGTACTCGGTCGAGGTGCAGAGCCAGAGCTCGGGAAAGGTGAGCCCCGGGAATTCGATCCCGGCGCCGATGCGGATAACGCTCGATGCACCGTCGGCGGCGATCAGGTAGCGCCCGGTCAGGGTCTCGCCACCCGGCCCGTCCAAATCGAGCATCACCCGGTCGGCATCCTGGCGGGCGGCGACGGCCCGGGTGGAGAACCTGACTTCGGCCTCGGGCATCCCCTCCAAGATGTCGACGACGATGCCGTTGAGCTTGTACTGCTCGGCCTGCACCCGGTAGGGGTGGCCGGTGTCGTCCTTCAGGATGCCGAGATCCCACTCGGCGACGATGCCGCGCGCGGTGTCCCGGTTCTGCCAGACCGGGCAGACGATGCCCTGGGCGATCAGCGCCTCGACCACGCCGAGCCCGTCCAGCATGTCGAGGGTCGGCGGGTGGAAGGTCGAGGCGCGGAGGTCGAGCGGCAGGCTGGCGCAGGCCTCGACCAGGGTCACCGGGATGCCGGCGCGCGCGAGCGCCAGCGCGGCGACGCTGCCGACCGGACCCGCCCCCGCGACCAGGACGCGATCCCGGGTCCCGCTCAGCCTATCCTCGCCACCGCCCGGTCGATCTTCAGGCGGAACGCCTCCAGCCGCCGCTCGTCCAGGAGGTTGACGCCGTAGAGGCTCAGCATCTCCAGCGTCGCCTGCGGCGCGCAGCCCTTGAGGATGCCGCCCTTGAGGACCCGCTTGACCGGCTGGCGCAGCAGCAGGCGGTCGACCTTCCAGGGCGAGGCGAGCGTGGTGATCGCGAGGCAGTGCTTGAGACCGTCCAGGATCGGCGAGATGCTGCCGGTCGCCGGCACGTGGACGAAGGCGACGTCGGGCGCCCACACCCGGTCGAACCAGCCTTTTAGCAGCGCCGGCATGCCGAACCACCAGGTGGGGAAGACCAGGACCACCGTCTCCGCCCGCTTGAGCTGGGCCATCTCGGCCTCGATCCGGCTGCCGTCGAAGCCGTCGAAATAGCTGCCGCGCTCGGCCGCCGACAGCGGCGCCTCGAACCCGTGCCGGTAGAGGTCGAGATGCTCGTAGACGACGCCTCGCGCCTTCAGCCCCGCCTCCACCCGGGCGACCAGATGGTGGCACAGGCTGTCCTCCAGCGGATGACAGGAGACGAGCAGGCAGTTCGCCTCCTCGTTGCGGAGCGTCTCGGTCATCGTCCCCCTCCCCGCGGTCAGCCGCCACACAGTAAAGCGCATCCGCCGGCGATGGAACCGGGGGCTCGTTTCGCCCGCTTCGCCGCCCCACCCCGTCTTGGCGGGCTTGTTCCACTGCTGTCCGGTCTGGATTGACGACGCGGGCCGCACCCGGCCTCCCTGCACCGCCCATGGATGGCCGGATCAAGTCCGGGCATGACGTGCGGGGAGTGCGGCGAGTGTGGGGGGCGGCGGCCCGCGCGTCCTTCCTCGATGTGTTCCACCCCGTCATGGCCGGACTTGATCCGGCCATCCATGCGGCCCCTCCGCCCGCACGGCGGCCCGTCGGGAGGGGTGGTGGCGCCAGTGTATGCTAGGAACGAGTCCGGGCATGACGCACGGGAGGTGGACCGCCGTCCGCTGTTGCGCCGCTTGTCGCCCTCCCACCGTCTTGGCAAGCTCGAAGCCAACCCGACAGAGGAAACGCCCTTGTCCCTGGAAACTATCCGGCCCGACGGCTGGCGCGCCCGCATCGGGGTGATCGTGCCGCCGAGCAACACCGTCAACGAGACCGAGTTCAACCGGTTGAAGCCCGACGGCGTCACCTTCCACTTCACCCGCTCGCCGCTGCACCCCGACCCGGCGGCGGACGATTTCGCGGAGATGATGCGCGACCTCGACCGCGCCTGCGGCGAGCTCGCTTCCTGCGCGATCGACCTCGTCGCCTATGGCTGCACCGCCGGGTCGATGGCCTGTCCCGCCGACCGCCTGCTCGGCAAGATGCGCGAGGTCTCCGGGGTCGAGGGGATTTCGACCGCGGGCGCGATCCTCGCCGCGCTGAAGGCGCTCGGCATCTCGCGGATCGCCATGGCGACGCCCTATACCGAGAAGACCAACGCGCACGAGGCGGAATACCTCGCCGAACACGGAATCGAGGCGGTCGCCGCCTCCGGGCTCGGGCTCAATACCTCGCTCGAAGGCATCCAGCGGATCTCGCGCGTGGCCCCAAGGGCGGTGTTCGATCACGCGATGGCGGTGGACCGGCCCGAAGCCGAGGCGCTGCTGATCTGCTGCACCGACTTCAACACCGTCGATGCCATCGAGCCGCTGGAGCAAACGCTCGGCAAGCCGGTCGTCACCAGCAACACGGCAACCCTATGGGCCGCGCTGAGGACGCTCGGCATCGACGACCGGATCGCCGGCTGCGGCCGTCTGCTGCGGGAGTTCTAGGCGGAGGGCGCCGGCGCCGTATCGAGGGACGCTACTGCTCCAGCCCGTCCAGCGCCTCCTTGGCGTTGCGGAAGGCGTCGACGCCGGCCGGCACGCCGGCATAGACGGTGGCATGCAGCAGCACCTCGCGGATCTCGTCGACCGTGCAGCCGTTGTGGATCGCGCCCCGGACGTGGCCCTTGAGCTCGGTCATCTTGCCGAGCGTGGTCAGGATCGCGAGCGTCAGCATCGACCGCGTCTTGCGGTCGAGCCCGTCGCGGGTCCAGACCAGCCCCCAGCAGTGCTCGGTGACGTGTTCCTGGATGGTGTTGACGAAATCGTCGGCCTTCGCCTTCTCGAGCTGCGGGTCCACCCACTTGGCACCGAGCACGCTGCGGCGGATCTCCAACCCCTCGTCATAGGCCTTGCTCATGTCTTGTCTCCCTCCAGGAACGGATCGGTCTTGAGGAATCGCCGGCCGCGCTTGCGGTAGGTGACGATTCGCGGGTTCCACCAGCTCTCGCCCGCCAGGCGGTTGCGGCGCACGGTGTCGCGCGCGGCGCGGACCTCCGGCGCATCGAGCACGTCCGCGCGCCGGACATAGTGCAGCATCATGTGGGTGAACGGGTCGGGATCGGCCGCCGCCACCGCCGTCATGCGCGCCATCCGCCAGTCCGGGCAGGCGAGCAGCGTCCCCATGTGCTCGTCCCGGTACCAGTCCTCGAAACCCGGCCGCTTTGCGTCGGGCACGGCGAAGAAGACGGCGAGGACCCAGGGGCAGTCCAGCGCCTCGATGCCGGCGCCGTCTCCGAACGCGCAACCGATCTCGCGCCCGACATAGCGGGTGAAGCCCGACACCGAGGACAGCATCGCCCTGGTCCGCGCATCGGGGGTGTATTTGCGCGACCGGTATTCCGGGCTCTCCAGCGTCTCGGCCCCGTCGAGGTCGTAGACCGCGAGAAAGCCCGGTCCGTCCGGCGCGGCGTAGCGCTGCGCGCTCAGGAACCCCGGCACGCCGGTCACGTGGTTCGGCGTGTGGTGGTTGTCGTACCAGTCGTTGAACCGGTCCTCGTCGCCCGGCGCCGGCGTCATCTCCGAGAAGAGGATCGCGCTTCCCTTGATCCGCGCGCCGGTCACGCGACGCTGCGGCAGGCCGCGTCGAGCGCCTTCAGGGTCTGCTCGAAATCGTCCTCCCCGTGCGCCGCCGAGACGAAGCGCCGCACATTGGGCAGCACGTAGATCCCGCCCTGGAGCAGGGCGAGGTCGAGCGCGCGGCTCGCCGCCCGGTCCGAGGCCATGATGTCGCCGTGGTTCACCGGATGCCGGTCGGCGAACAGGATCTGCCAGAGCGAGGCCTTGCCGGTGACGATGGCGGGCAGCCGGTGGCGGTCGAGCACGGCCTGGCACTCGGCGCCGAAGGCCTCCGCATCTCCATGCAGGCGGGCGTAGAAGCCGGGCTCGGACAGGATGTCGAGCGTCGCCATGCCGGTGGCCGAGCCGATCGGGCTGCCGTGCATGGTCCCCTTGACGTGGGCGTATTCCGGGGTGCCCTCCGCCGCCGGATCGGCGAGGTCGACGATCTCGGCCGGGCCGGCGACGGCGGACAGCGCGACGCCGCCGCCGATCACCTTGGCGTAGGCCGCGAGATCGGGCCGGATGCCGTAATACTCCTGCGCGCCGCCGAGGGCGAGCCGGAAGCCGGTCACGCACTCGTCGAACACCAGAAGCACGTCGTTGGCGTCGCAGATCTTCCTGAGCCCGGGCAGGAACCCGTCCAGCGGGAAGATCACCCGCTGCGCCGGCTCGACGATCACGCAGGCGAGGTCGTCCCGGTGTTCCGCGACGATCTTTTCGACGGTCTCCAGGTCGTTATAGGGCGCCACCAGCACGCAGTCGTGCAGCGGCCTCGGGATGCCGGCCGAATCGGGCTGGCCCTGCGGGTAGTTGGACAGCGCGTTCGGGATCACGCTGAAATTGGAGTAGTCGTGGTTGCCGTGAAAGGCGCCTTCGAATTTGAGGATCTTGTCGCGTCCGGTGAAGGCGCGGGCAAGGCGCAGCGCATAGGCCGTCGCCTCCGACCCGGTTGTGGCGAAGATCACCTTCTCCGCGCAGGGGATCGCGTCGACCAGGCGGTCGGCGAACTGGAGCACCGGCTGGTGCGGGGCGCCGAACTGGTGCAGGCCCCGGACCACCTGCTCCTGGGCGGCGGCGACCACCGCGGGCGGCGCGTGGCCGAGGATCAGCGCGCCGGCGCCGCCGACATAGTCGATGTACCAGTTGCCGTCGGTGTCCTGGAGCCTCGATCCCTCGCCCTTGCGGATCACGAAGCGGACGTCGTCCGGCAGCTTGTAGCCGCCGAACCCGCCACCCGGCAGCGCCCGTTCGGCGATCTCGAAATACGCCGCCTTGTCCATCGCGCCGGGGCGCTCGGGCGCCGCCTCGACCAGCGTGTCCGCCATCGTCACATCCTCGATTTCGCAGGGGTCCCGCGTCAGCGGCGCATAATGCCCGGCTCACCCTTCGGCCGGCAACCGGCAATCCAGCGACCCGGATTCGTGGACCGCGACCCGCCAGCGCGGCGGGATCACCGAGGTCCCGCCCGCCTCCTCGACGATCGCCGGCCCCTCCAGGGCGTAGCCGGCCGGCATCGCGGCGCGGTCGTAGACCGGGCAGTCGACCCAGCTCTCGTCGAACCAGACCGGGCGCCGTTCGAGCAGCGGATCGCCCCCGCGCTGCGGACCGAAGGCGAGGATGGGCCGGTCGGCGAGGCCGCGCGAGACCAGCCGGATGTTGACGATTTCCGCGTCCGACGCGGTGTCGTCGTGGCCGAAGGTCCGCGCGTGGCTGGCGCCGAACGCGGTCCTGAGCTCGGCCAGCTCCACGGTCTCCGGGTCGCAGGGCACGGCGAGCGTGTAGGACTGGCCGACATAGCGCATGTCGACGCTGAAATCGTGCCTGTGACGGTCGGGTACGAAGCCGTCGCCCTCCAGCAGCGCCCGGGCCTGGCTGCGCATGGCATCCGCCTCGGCGCGGAAATCGGCGACGTCGAGCGCCGCCAGCCGCCCGCCCCAGACCCGCACGAAGTCGCGCCGCAGATCGGCGAGAAGCTGCCCCAGCGCCGAGAGATGGCCGGGATAGCGGGGGATCAGGACGCGCGGGATGGCGAGCTCCTCGGCGACCAGGAAGACGTGCATCGGGCCCGCCCCGCCGAAGCCCAGCAGGCAGAAATCGCGCGGATCGAAGCCGCGATGGACCGAAACCTCGCGCACCGCGCCGGCCATCTTGGCGACGGCGACCCCGAGCACGCCGTCGGCGAGCCGGACGACATCCTCGGCATCGAGCGCGTCGGCGAGCCGGCGAAACGCGTCTTCCGCCAGCGCCTTCGACAGCCGCAGATCGCCGGCCAGCGCGCGATCGCCGGGCAGCCGGCCGAGGATCAGGTTGGCGTCCGAGATCGTCGCCTCGGCGCCGCCGCGCCCGTAGCAGGCGGGGCCGGGGATCGCGCCGGCGCTCCGCGGGCCGACTTCCAGCGTGCCGTCCTCCCGGATCCAGGCGATGGAGCCGCCGCCGGCGCCGATGGTGTGGATGTCGAGCTGCGGAACCTGGAGCGGATAGGCGTCGATCTGGTTGGCGTGGCTGATCCGGGGCGTGAGCTCGTGGATCAGCGACACGTCGGTCGAGGTGCCGCCCATGTCGAAGGTGATGCAGGAGGCGACCCCCGCCATCTCGCAGATGCGCACCGCCCCGCCGGCCCCGCCCACCGGGCCGGAGAGAAACGTGCCGGCGGCGAACTCCGCCGCCTTGGCCAGCGTCATCACGCCCCCGTTGGAGCCCATGATGCTGACCGGGGCGGCGATCCCCTGCCCTTCCAGCTCGGCGGTCAGCGTGTCGAGATAGTCGTCGATCACCGGCGTCAGATAGGCGTTGAGCACGCAGGTGGAGAAGCGTTCGAACTCGCCTTTCTCGCGCACCACCGCTGCCGATTGCGACACCGCGACGCCGTCGAGCGCCTGCGCCAGCGCGTCCGCGGCGCGGCGTTCGTTGGCGTCGTTGGCGTAGGCGTTGATGAAGCAGACCGCCACCGCTTCGCAGCCGCGCGCGCGCAGCCGCTCGGCGATGGCGGCGATCCCGTCCGGCTCGACATCGGACAGGATGCCGCCGTCGGCCGCGACGCGCTCGCCGATCTCGAACCGCCGGTCGCGCGGCACCAGCGGCCTGGGGCGCTGGAATTTTATGTCGAACAGCCCGCCGATCAGCCGCCTGGTGCGGCCGATCTCCAGCGTGTCGCGGAACCCTTCGGTGGTCACCAGCGCGGTCTTCGCGCCCTTGCGCTCGAGCAGGGTGTTGGTCGCGATGGTGGTGCCGTGCACGAAGACCCGGATCGCGCCGGCGTCGATGCCGAGCTCGGCCAGCGCGTTCAGCACGCCGCGCCACTGGCGGCCCGGCAAAGAGGGCACCTTGGCGGACAGCAGCCTCTCCCCGTCGAGGCAGAGAATGTCCGTAAAAGTCCCCCCCACATCGACCCCGATGCGGTATCCGGTCTGCGTTTCGGTCATGTCCGGTCGTTCTGACTACTGTTTCGGGCGCGGAAGCCGCTCCATTTAGCAGATCGGCCGCGGCGGCGTGAGGGGGGTCGCGGGACCAGCATGCGCCGCAGCGTCGATCCCCGGTCGACGAAATGATGCTTGAGCGCCGCGCCGGCATGCCCCGCGACCAGGACGATCAGCCCGTAGGCCAGGTAGAAGTGGAGTTCGATGGCGAGGTCGCGGGTCCGCTCCGATATTTCGAACAGCGCGGGCAGCTCGAACACGCCGAACATGTCGATTCCCGCGCCCTCGGAGGTCGATATCGCGTAGCCGGTGACCGGGAGAAGCACGATGGCGGCGTTCAGGACCCAGTGCATCGCCGTCGCGCCCGCCCGCTCCCAGGCCCCGACCCCGGGGTCGAAGCCGGGGCCGCGGCCGGCGGCCCGCCAGCCGAGCTTGGCCGCCGCAAGCGCCAGCACCGCGATGCCGAACGCCTTGTGGAGCGCCAGCGACTCGTTGTACCAGGGATCGTAATAGGTGAGCCCCACCATCCAGGCGCCGAGCGCCACCAGGCCGATCGTGCCGAGGGCGATGGTCCAGTGCAGCGCGATCGAGACCAGACCGTAGCCGTCGGCGCCGTTGCGCCACATGGCGGCGCTCTCCGGCTAGTTGCGGATGCCCTCGATGGAGAGGAAGAACTGCATCGTCTCCGACGCCGGGCCCAGCATGCGCCCGGCGTTGAAATCCCGCCGGTTGAGCGTCACCGTGCCCTCGAAGCCGGCCCGGTAGCCGCCCCAGGGATCGTCCCCCTCGCCCACCTTCTTCACCGCGATGGCGATCGGCCTGGTCACCCCCATCAGCGTGAGCTTGCCCGTCATCGTGCCGCCCCCGGCGCCGCCCTCGTAGCCGGTGCTGACGAAACCCGCCCTCGGGAACCTCTGCACGTTGAGGAAGCCCGGCGAGCGCAGATGCTTGTCGCGCTCGGCATGGCCGGTATCGATGCTGGCGGTCTCGATCTCGACCGAGACGCTCTGGCCCGCCGGCCCCGCCGCGGGATCGAAGGTGAAGCTGCCGGAGATCCCGTCGAAGACGCCGACCATCCAGGAAAAGCCGAGATGGGAGATCTTGAACTGGACGACGCTGTGCGCCGGGTCGATGCGGTACTCGGCGGCGCGGCTCGCCGCGCCGGGGAATGCGATGACGGCCACGGCGAGCAGAGCCCCCAGGACGCGTGCGTTCATTGCGCAAACCTCCATGCGATGTTCAACCGGTACGAAACAGGCCCTCCGCCGGCGCGAGCTCGCGGCTGTCGGGGAAGACCGCGTCTTCGACGGCGGCCGGAGAGACGCCAAGGTGGCCGATCAGCACCCCCTTGAAAAGGCTCTCGTAGTCCGTGGTCGACCGGATGTCCCGCCCCTCGTGCAGTGCTGACGGGCCGAGACCCGGCCAGGCGCCGGCGATGCGCCCGCCCTTGACCGCGCCGCCCAGCAGGACGGCGAGCCCGCCGACCCCGTGATCGGTTCCCCGGCTGCCGTTCTCCGCCGCGGTACGCCCGAACTCGGAGACCACCATCACGGCGGTTTCGCGCCAGTCGCTCCCGAGCCCGTCCCTGAGGGCGACAAGCCCGGCGGACAATTGTTCGAACAGGCCGGAGAGCCGCCGGTCCTGGGCGAAATGCGTGTCCCAGCCCTGCGACTCCATCACCGCGACCCGCGGCCCCTCTGGACGGGAGAGCAGCTCCGCCGCCGCCTTCGCCGCGATTTCCAATTCCTTGCCGCGCCTCGCCCGCTCATCCATCGCCCCGTCCATGGCCGGCTGCATGCCGCCTCTCGCATCGGTCAGGGCGCGGGCGAACGGCGGGTCGCCGCGATAGGTGTAGGCCAGGCGCCGGAGAAAATCCTCATCCGCCTTCGGCAGCGGGCTGTCGGCCCAGGTGACCACCGGCGCAGCGCCGCGCAGCAGGAGGGGGATTGCCGGGCCCAGCGCGAGCCCGAGCCGGCGGTCGCCCCGTCCCAGGCTGGCGAGCGCGCGGTTGAGCCAGCCGTCGGCGGCGCCGAAGGGTATGCCGCTGCCGTTCTCCAGCAGGTTCTGGCCGTCGAAATGCGAGCGGTCCCGGTAGCGGGTGGCCGCCGCCGGAACCACCAGGAGCTCGCCCGCCGCGAACAGGCGGTGCAGCGGCGCCAGCGCCGGGTGGAGACCGAAATACCCGTCGAGGTCCAGCGCGCCGCCTTCTTCGCCCGGCGCCGCAACGGCGAGGTTGGGCCGCAGCTCCCGGTATTTGGCGTCGGCATGGGGAGGCACGGCGTGGAGGGCGTCGAGCCCGCCCCGCAGCACCACGAGGACGAACCTGCGCTCGGTCGGCGCCGCCGCGAGCGACAGGCGGGGCATTCCGGCCGCGGCTCCGGCGGCGCACAGCTTCAGAAAGATGCGGCGGTCGATCATTGTCACCTCCTCTGGAACTCGGCGGCCGCCAGCACCAGCGCCACCCCGGCATCGCCCGACGGCGCGAGCTCGACCATCCGCCTGGTCTCCGCCGAGGCCACCGGGCCGATCGAGCGATCGAGCAGGGCGGCCGGCGGTTCCGACTTCGACGCCCTGGCGGCGATGGCGCGGAGCCATTCGATCCGCCTGAGCAGCGCCTCGGGCGCGATCCAGTGCCGGGCCTCGTCGGGCCAGCCCTGCGGCGAGGGCGCGCTAAAAGGTTCCTGGCCCATGATCCTGAGCGGCGTGCGCAGATCGCGGAAGCCGAACGCCTCGATGCCGAGCGTCCGCAGCGCCGATACCACCAGCTCGTAGGGCGTCTTGACCTTGGGCAGCGGGTCTCGCCACACGGCCTCGAGCCGGGCAAGCGCGCGGGAGACCTGCGCCAGGTCGCCGCCGCTGTCCCGGAAGACGCCGGCGATCCGCTCGATCTCGGGTTTCGGCGGATCGTCGGCCACGAAATGCCGGACCAGCTTGGTCGCGACGAAGCGGGCGGTCGAGCTGTGGCGGGCGAGATCGCGCATCGCCGCCTTCGCCTGCTCCACGCCTTCCTCGGGATAAACCTTGCCGAGCACGGTTCTGGGGCCGGGCTCGTGCATCTCGTGCCTGAAGACGAAGCCGCCGGAAACCGGCACGTCCCGGCGCCGGCCGACCATCCCGCCATGGGTCCAGCCGGTCAGCGCCTTGGCGAGCTCGGTCACGTCGGATTGCGCATACCCGCCATCCACCCCCAGCGTGTGGAGCTCCAGGATCTCGCGGGCGAGGTTCTCGTTGATCCCGCGCCCGGTACGCTGCCCGATCCGGGAGTTGGGCCCGAAGGACAGGTTGTTGTCGAGATAGGACAACATGCAGACATGGCCGGCCACGGCCAGCAGCATGTCCTCGAACCGGCCGAAGACGTGCGGGCGGATCGCCTCGCGCTCGTAGGCGGGCAGCGCCGGGCCGACGATCGCCTTGGTGCGCGATACCGTGAAATGGTTCGACCAGAACAGCACCATGCGCTCGACGAAGGGCGTGCGCGTCGTCACCGCATGCCGCGCGCGGGCGGCGATCTCGGGCGCGAAGCTCTCCCGGTAGTGGCGGCGCGCGGTATCGCGCAGCGCTTCCGGGCCCTCCAGCCGCGCCTCGTGGATCTGCTCCACGATCGAGGCCGCGCCCGGGAAGGCAGCGAGAGAGTCCGGCACCCGCTGCCGGGGGACGATCTGCCGTTCGATCCACCCGATGGGATCGGCCGCGACCGACTCCGCATCGCCCGGCCCGGCTCCGAGGCCGAAGCGGTTGAGCGCGATATAGCTCGCAAGGTCCTGCATGGCGATCGTCCTCCACCTCTCCCTGACACGCGCGGGACGGCGATATCCGTCGCCTCCGGGGAGAGGCTTGGTGCGGAGGTTGAAGCCCGGGGCATGTGTGCGTATGTTTTCCTTACAATCTTACTATCGGAAGACCCTATGCTGGCCAAGCTCACCTCCAAGAACCAGCTGACGCTGCCGAAGGCGGTCCTGGCGTTCTGTCCGGGAACCGAGTATTTCGAAGTCTCGCAGGACAAGGGAAGGATCGTGCTGACTCCCGTACGCCTCAACCGGGCCGATGCCGTACGCGCCAAGCTCGCCGAGCTTGGCATCGGCGAGGAAGACGCGGCCGACGCGGTCGCATGGGCCCGCAGCGGAGACCGCAAGACCGGATGACGGCGCCGCGCGTGGTGCTCGACACCAATGTACTGCTCTCGGCATTGCTGTTCCCTGCGCACTCGCTTGCCTGGCTGCGGCACGCCTGGCAATCGGGCTCCATCATCCCGCTGGCCAGCCGGGCCACGACGGAAGAGCTGATCCGCGTCCTCGCCTATCCTAAGTTCGCTCTGGCCGAGGACGACCGCGAAGACCTTCTGGGCGACTACCTGCCCTGGTGCGAGGCTTACGCCGTCCCCGACTTGACGGGACTTCCCCATTGCCGCGATCCGTTCGACCGGCCCTTCCTCGCCCTGGCCCTCGCCGCCAAGGCCGACGCGCTGGTGACCGGCGACAAGGGTCTGCTGGCGCTGGCAGGCGGCTTCGACGTTCCGATCCTGACGCCGGTCGCGTTCAGGAAACGCCTGGCCGAAGGGAGGGGGTGATACCGGCACCCCTCAGGGCGAACTGTCGCCATCCCCCGCCCCCCGGCTCCGCAACAGCCGCAGCACCGCGTCCGCCGCCCGGTCGGCCGGGAGCGCCGTCGTATCGATGCGCAAATCCGGGGTCTCCGGCGGCTCGTAGGGCGAATCGATCCCGGTGAAGTTCGCCAGCTCTCCGCGCCGCGCCTTGGCGTAGAGCCCCCTGGGGTCGCGCGCCTCGCAGACTTCGACGGGGGTGTCGACGAACACCTCGAAGAACTCCCCCCTCCTCCATCGTCCCCCGCGCCATCGCGCGTTCCGAGCGAAACGGGGAGATCAGGGCGACGATGACGATCAGCCCGGCATCGACCATCAGCTTCGCGACCTCGGCCACCCGGCGGATGTTCTCGACCCGGTCCCGGTCGGTGAAGCCGAGATCCCGGCTGAGTCCGTGGCGCAGATTATTCCCGTCCAGCAGATAGGTGTGCCGCCCCGCCGCCTGGAGCTTCCGTTCCACGAGGTCGGCGACGGTCGACTTGCCCGCCCCCGGCAGCCCGGTCAGCCAGACCACGCAGGGTTCTTGGCCGAGCGCGCGCCCGCGCCGCCTTGTCGATCCCGGTCTCCTGCCAGGCGATGCTGGAAGCGCGGCGGAGCGCGAAGCGGAGCGCGCCGGCCCCCACCGTGGCGCCGCTGAACCGGTCGGCCAGCTCGAACGCGCCCGCCGCGCCGGTGGCGAACGGAACCGGACGGTCGAGCGCGATCTTGCAATAGCCGATCTCGTTCGCCGCCAGCGTCTTGGCGGCGAGATGCCGCAGCGTCTCGATTTCGACCCGGTGCGTCAGGTCGGTCACCTGCGCGACGGCCGACGCGCCGGCGAAACGCGCCCGATAGGCCCGTCCGGGCAGCATCGGCTCGGCACCCGTCCAGATCAGGTCGACGGCGAACTGGTCGGCCGGTTGCGTCGGCCGGGTCCGCCCCGCCGCCGCATCGCCGCGATCGATCTCGGCGCCATCGAGCGCTTCGATCAGCGTCGGGCCGTCATACCGGCGGGCCGCCAAGACCTCCTCTCCCGCCCGCCCGGGGAGAGGCACGGCGTTCACGTCGTCGATCCCGAGCTCGCGCGCGAAGGCACGACATTCCTCGGCCAGGGCCGCGAACGCGTCGCCGCCGCAATCCGCCAGGTCCATCCTGTCGATCGCCAGGATCGCCCGGCGGATTCCGCTCAGCGCGGCGATGTGGAGCTGCCGCCGGGTCCCCGCCGGAACGCCCGCGCGGGCATCGACCATGACCAGGGCGAGGTCGGCGCCCGCCGCCGCGGCGAGGGAGCTTCGCGTGTACCGCCCGTCGCCGGGCATGTCGATGGCGACGAGGCGGCGGGTATCGGTCTCGAAAGGCAGGGCGGCGGCCGCCGCGCCGCAAACGATGACGCGGAGCTCCGGCTTCGAGCCGCCGAACCCGCCCGGGGCTTCGGCATCCGTCACCGCCTTCTCGCCCTCATTTCGCCACCGTAGAGAACTTACCCCAAAACGCGTCCCATGTCAAGGATTATTTTCCTGATACGCAATTTTTTAAGCTACAGCTCGGGCACCGAGCGGGCCGGCGCGATGTCGATCCGGTCGCCCGGAGAGGCGCGGACGATGGCAAGGCTGGATGCGCCGGCGAGCACGGCCTGGCCCTCGCCGGCGATCCGCGCCCAGGCCCTGAGCGGCGCGCCGCGGCCGGTCGAGACCTCGACCAGGGCGCCGTCGGCGATGCCGGCCTGCTCGGCGATCCCGGCGGGCACGATGACGCGGCGCCTGGTGCCGTCGAACATCTCCTCGTTCGCCGCCTCGATCCGCGGCCTCGGCCGCGCCGCCGCCAGCGCCTCCCGCTTCGCGCGCGTCGCTTGCGGATCGACCGAGAGATCGGGGCCGAGCGCCACGCCGTAGCGGCGTTCGGCCTGGCCGGGGGTCAGGTAGTCCCCGACCACGTCCTCGCGCACCCGCTCCGGGTCGCGCGACAGCGGATCGCCGTGACCGCCGCCGCCGGCGGTCTCCTCGCGCACCACGTCGCCCGCCTCCAACCGGAAGCCCGACACCTTGCCCGGCATGTCGGAGGGCTCGACCGTCTCGCCGCCGCGGATGACGAAGAACCGGTTGGACGCCCCCGCCCTGCCGCCCTCGACGCCGTAGGGCGGGATGACATTCTTCTCCGACAGCACCGACAGCATCGCGCTCTCGCCGAGGATGCGGATGTCGCGGCGCAGCCCGAACCCGCCGCGAAACGCGCCGTCGCCGCAGCAGCCCCGGCGCAGCTCGCAGCGCTCGACGCGCAGCGGGAACGCGCCCTCGACGGTCTCCACCGACTGGATCGAGTTGAAGTCGCCCTCGTTGTAGCTGCGGCACGCGTTGTTGCCGTCGACGCCGAGGGAAGCCCCGGTGCCGCCCGCCGGCCACTCGTAGTGGATATAGGTGCCCTCGCCGCCGGGTGCCGGACCGGCGATGTGGATGTGGTTGGCCCCGCCCTTCAGGTCGCCCACGCTCATCTCCGGCACCACCTGGCTCATCGCCGAGGCAACCACGGCATCGATCAGGAACTTGACCTCCGCCATGCCGCCGCAGGGCGCGGTCTCGCGCGCGTTCACGATGCTGCGCTCGGGGGCGATCACGGTAATCGGGTTGAACGAGCCGTGGTTGATCGGCGTCTTCGGATCGAGGAAGGCCTTGACGATGGTGCCGGCCCCGTTGAGCGCCATCGCCGGCCCGCAATTGGTGGGCCCGTTGGTCTGCGCCGAGGTGCCGGTAAAATCGGCAGTGATCTCCTCGCCGTCCACGGTGAGCTTGAGGCGGACGACCAGCGGCTCGGGGTTGGTGCCGTCGCTCTCGATATAGCCCTCGGCGAAATAGACGCCGTCCGGGCATTCGGCGATCCGGGCGCGCAGCAGGCCCTCCGAGCGCCGCATCAACTCCTCGATCCCGTCGAGCAGCCCCTGCCCGCCGAAGCGCACGAACAGCCGTCCGATATGCTCGGCCGCCTTGCGGCCCGTCCCCAGCATCGCGTTGAAGTCGCCGAGGCGTTCGTTGCGCCCCCGCATGTTGTTGAACAGGAGCTCGAGAAAGGCGTCGTTCATCGCGCCCCTGGAGCAGATCCGGGTCGGCGCGATCCGCATCCCCTCCTGGTAGACCTCGTTCACCCGTCCCGACAGGCTGCCCGGCGTCATGCCGCCGACATCGTTCCAGTGGCAGCGGATGGCGGCGAACATGGCCAGCCGGCCGGCGAAGAACACCGGGTGCAGCAGCAGCACGTCGTTGAGATGGGTACCGCCGGTATAGGGGTCGTTGTGCAGGAACAGATCGCCCTCGTGGATGTCGCCGGCGAAGGCCTCGACCACGCGCTGCGTCGAATAGGGCACGGCGAAGATGTGCAGCGGATGGTCGGCCAGCCCCTGGGCGATCTGCCGCCCGTCGGCCGACATCAGCGCGCAGGAGAAATCGTGCCCCTCGTAGATGATCGGCGCGTAGGACGAGTGGATGATGTTGGCGCGCATCTCGTTGACCACGGCGATCAGCGATTCGCGGATCAATTCGAGGCGAACGATCGGGTTCATCGGCGGCGACCTTCGTGGCGGGCGCCGGACCCTATAGCGTATCCGCCCGGGATGGAACCGTGGCGGCGCGGCGGGGCGTCGATGCGGTCCGGGGTGCGCGTCAACCGAATCCCGGCAATCCTTCCGCCGCAGCGGCATCGTTCAACCGGCGGTCGAGCGTGGCCAGCGGACAATATTCCTGGGTCGCGAGAGCGAGATAGCTCGCGTCGTAGGCGGTCAGGCGGTGACGACGCGCCAGGGCAAGAACGTGATCGTCCTCGGCCTGGCGTGGAACGTGGATGGGAAGCCGCCGGATGCGCGCCATGGACGTATCGGCATGGCGCCGGTCGATGCGTCCACGGCGCTCGGCGGAAATCAGGATGTTGCGCAGCTCGTGCCAGAAGAGGTCCGGAACGCTGGCGGTCTCCTCGGCGAGCCGTTCGACGGCCGATTCCGCCAGCGCGGCCCGCTCGTCGGGCAGAAGCCAGGCGGCCGCGATGGAGGCGTCGATCACGTATGCCATCAGCGCGCGTGTCCTTCGTGGCGCCAGGAAAGGATTTCGGCCGTGGTCACTGGCTGCTGCTTGGCCCTTTCGCGCCGGAGAGTTTCGACAAGGGCGGCGTGGTCGGAAGCGGAGACGATCCGCGTGACGCGTGCGATCGGCGTGGAACCGCGGCAGATGACGAGGTCTTCGCCGGCTTCGACCTGGGCGAGTAGCGCGGACAGGTGCGTCTTGGCTTCTCCGATCTTTACGTGGCGTGCCATGTTTGCGGTGTTCCCTGCGCCGTTCCGACTTCGAGCCTCGACGCTATCGTTGGTCAAGTGCTTGGTCAAGTCAATGACGGCGTCGGCGCCACCGCCTCTTGGCTTGCCCTGGCGCCGCGGCTAGGTTCCGCCGATGATCGAACCCTCGGCGCATGTCGACCGCTTCCTCAACGACAACCTGCCGCCGCGCGCGCTGTGGCCGGAGATGGACTATTCCGTCCTGCCGGAGCTCGCCGCCTACCCGGCGCGGTTCAACGCCGCCGTCGAGCTGCTCGACCGGCAGGCGGCGGGCGGCTTCGCCGACAAGCCCATGTTCCGCTTCGGCGAGCGGGCCTGGAGCTATGGCGAGGTGCTGGAGCGGGCCAACCGCATCGCCAATTTTCTGGTCGAGGATTGCGGGCTGGTCCCCGGCAACCGGGTGCTGCTGCGCTCGGGCAACCACCCGATGCTGGCGGCCTGCTGGTACGCGGTGCTCAAGGCGGGCGGGGTCGCGGTCACCACGATGCCGACGCTGCGCGCCCGGGAGATCGAGTACATCGCAGGCAAGGCGCGGATTCAACTGGCGATTTCCCATCGGTCGCTTGCCGCCGATATCGCGGCGGCGGCGCCCGCCTGCGCCGATCTGAGGCGGGTTCTCCATTTCGGGGATGACGCGGCTGACGGTCTCGAAGCCCTCGCCGGGGCCAAGCCCGCGACCTTCGCCAATGTCGACACCGCGGCCGAGGACGTGGCCATCATCGGCTTCACCTCGGGCTCGACCGGAACGCCCAAGGGGACGATCCACTTCCACCGCGACCTGCTTGCCGCCGCCGACTGCTTCGCCGGGCGCATCGTCGACATCCGCCCGGGCGACATCGTCTGCGGCTCGCCGCAGATCGCCTTCTTGTACGGGCTCTGCGCCTTCCTGGTCGACGCGCCGCGCTTCGGCGCCGAGACCGTGCTGCTGGAGCGGGCGACGCCGACGCTGCTGCTGGAGACCATCGAGAAGACCCGCGCGACGGTCTGCTTCTCGACGCCCTCCGGCTACAAGCTGATGCTGGAGGACGCCGCGAGCTACGACCTCTCCAGCCTGCGGGTCTGCGTCGGCGGGGGCGAGCCGCTGGCGCCCGCGGTGTTCGAGCGCTGGAAGGACATCACCGGGGTCTCGATGATCAACGGGCTCGGGATCTCCGAACTCCTGCACATCTTCATCTCGGCCGCCGGGGACGACATCCGCCCGGGCGCCATCGGCAGGTCCATACCGGGCTTCCGGGTGCGGGTGGTGAACGACGAGTTCGAGGACGCCGCGCCGGGCGAGATCGGCCAGATGATCGTCAAGGGCCCCAACGGCTGCCGTTATCTCGACGACGCGGAACGCCAGGCCAAATACGTGCGCGACGGCTGGAACCTGTCGGGCGATCTCTGCCGCGTCGACGGGGACGGCTATGTCTATTACGAGGCGCGCAGCGACGACATGATTCTGACCAGCGGGTACAACGTCTCGGGGCTGGAGGTCGAGGCGGTGCTGCTCGAACACCCGAGCGTGCGCGAATGCGCCGTCGTCGGCTCGCCGGACCCGGACCGGGGCGCGATCGTCAAGGCCTTCGTCGCGCTGTCGGACGGGGCGGCGGGCGACTCGACGCTCGCCGGGGAGCTGCAGGACTACGTGAAATCGCAGATCTCCGCCTTCAAGTACCCGCGCGCGATCGAGTTCGTCGACGCCTTGCCGCTGACCCCGACGGGCAAGATCCAGCGCGGCGCGCTGCGCGCCCTCGAACGCGAGCGCGCCGGGACCGGCGGGTGATGACATCCGGCGCGGCCTGCACTAGGCTCGGCCATGTCGCCCGAGCCGATCGCCATCCTCGCCGTCGGGGTCGCCCTGGCCGGGATGATGGCCACCCTGCCCGGGCGGCTGGAGCGACGGCTCGAAGGGTTGCTCGACGGTCTCCGCGAAGCGGTTGCGGGCCGGCAGACGGCGCAATAAAACCGGCCCGGGATCGCTCTTGTAGACATGGATGAAGAAGCCGGGGTCCGCGGCAGGGCCTGCGCCGCCCCGGACGGCGAGGAGAAAAACATGCGCGCCGATATCTTGGACTTCCTGATGACCCGCCGCTCGGTGACGGCACGCAATCTGGGCGACCCGGGGCCGGGCGACGACGAGCTCGACATGATCCTCAAGACGGGCATGCGGGTGCCGGACCACGGCAAGCTGGGTCCGTGGCGGTTCACCGTCATCAGGGGCGCCGCCCGGGCCGCCTTCGGCGACGTTCTCGCCGACGCGTTCAGGAAGGAGAACCCGGATGCGTTCGACGAGCTGGTCGAGGTCGAGCGCGAACGCTTCCAGCGCGCCCCCGTCATCGTCGCCGTGACGTCTCGCATCACGCCCGAGCACAAGATCCCGGAATGGGAGCAGACGCTGTCCTCGGGCGCGGTCTGCATGAACATGCTGAACGCGGCGCACGCCATCGGCTATTCCGCGCAGTGGCTGACCGAGTGGCCGGCCTATAACGCCGACGTGGCGGCGGCGCTCGGCTGCGGCGAGAACGAGCGGGTGGCGGGTTTCGTCTATGTGGGCACCGCCAAGGAGCCGCCCGCCGAACGCACCCGGGCGGAGTACGAGACCGTCGTCCGCGAGTGGACGCCGAACGCGCCGTGACGGCGAGCATCGCGCTGCGCCCCATCGGCTTCGTCCGCGGCGGGCGCAAGGAGCCCTTCAACGACGACTGGGGCGGCGTGCAGGCCGCCATCGAGCTCGACACCGACTGGCTCGGCGCCGATGCGATCCGCGGGCTCGACGGCTTCTCCCACGCCGTCGTCCTGTACCGCTTCCACGTCACCGATCCCGCGACCATCGTCACCGGCGCGCGCCACCCGCGCAACGACCCGGCGTTGCCGCTGACCGGGATCTTCGCCCAGCGCGGCCATTACCGGCCCAATTTGATCGGCTCCACGGTGTGCCGCGTGCGCGGCGTGGCGGGGACGACGGTCCACGTCCAGGGGCTCGATGCGGTCGACGGCACGCCGGTGATCGACATCAAGCCCTATATGACCGCCTTCGCCCCGCGCGGCGAGGTGCGCGAGCCGGGCTGGGTCGAAGAGGTGATGAAGAGCTACTGGAAGAAAATTTCCTAAAACCATGTCTTTTCAGGATTATCGAGCGGACGCCAAACGGGTTTACGCGACGCTCGCCGATGGCGGTATCGGGATCGTTCCGACCGACGTGGGCTACGTCATCCTCGCCATTTCGAGCGCCGCGATCTGGCGCATCTTCGAGGTCAAGCGGCGCAAGCCCGACAAGCTCAACGCCATGTGCGGCTGCCTGGAGATGCACCGGGACCTGCATGTGCTCGACGACGACCGCCGCGCCGTCGTCTCGGCCATCGTCGGCGATGCGGACCTGCCGATGGGAACGGTCGCGCCGGGCCGGCTCGACCACCCGGCGCTCGCCTCGCTGGAGACCGACGTGCTCGACCAGACCACCGACGAGGGCACCATCGCGATGCTGCTCAACGCCGGGCCGCTGCTCGACGAGCTGGCGCGGATCGCGTTTGCCGACGGCCGCCTGGTGATCGGCTCGTCGGCCAACATCTCGCTCCGGGGCGTGAAATTCCGCGCCGAAGACATCGAGCCCGAGATCCGCGCGGCCGCCGATATCGCGATCGATTACGGGCTCGCGCGCTGGAACCGCTACGGCAGGTCGTCCACGATGATCGATGTCGGGCGCATGCGGGTGGTGCGCTACGGCTCCTGCTTCGATTTGATCGACGACCTGTTGCGACGCCGCTTCGGCATCGCCCTGCCACCCGACCCCGAGCGTCCGCTAGAGTAGCGTCTTCACGACCAGGGAGGACGCCGATGGAACGCGAGCACATCAACCCCGACGGGATCTACAGGCATCCCGCCTTCACCCGCGTGGTCACCGTCACCGGGCCGATGAAGCTGGTCTTCATCGCCGGCCAGACGCCGTCGGACGAGAACTACCGCCCGGTGGCGCCGGGCGATTACCGGGCGCAGTACATCCAGGTGAACGAGAACCTTGAGGTCCAGCTCAAGGCCGCCGGCGCCGGCTGGGAGGACGTGGTGTACCGCCGGATCTTCGTCCTCGACGTGGACGAGTATCTCAGGATCCAGACCGACCCCACGACCCCGGTATTCGGCGATCCCGAGAAGCCGGCCCCCTCGACCCTGGTGGGCGTCACCCGCCTGTCCAACCCGCAATTCCTGATCGAGATCGACCTTCTGGCGGTGGTCCCGGGCTGAGCATGCAGGAGCGTCCGGTCCATCTCGTCGGCAGCATCCCGCTGGAAGACGCCAGCGCGGTGTTTCGCGAGGCGGGACGGCGCCTCGGCGCCCGCCTCGCGCGCATACCCGATGGCGAGACCGGGGTCCGCAGCAACTGGATATCGTGGCAGCACCGCCTGTTCGCCGGGCAGGCGGCGCTAGTCGTATCGGAGGCGAAGGAGCGCGCGTACCAGCTCGGACCGCCGTTTCGCCTCGCGCCGGGCCGCGGAGCGGACGCGCTCGACTTCGGCGAGCTCGGCTATGCGCGCGCGGCCGCCGCCTCGTGGCGGGATTTCGCGGCGGCCCGGGCGGAGGGCGCGGTGCCGGAAAGCTGCCGCTTCCAGGTCTGCCTGCCCACCCCCTTCGCGCCGGTCTATTCCTTCGTCGCCTATCGCGACCAGGGCGCGGTGATTCCGCTCTACGAGGCCCGCATGCTGGCCGAGCTCGCGGAAATCTGCCGGACGGTGCCGGCTTCCCGGCTCGCCGTGCAGTGGGACGTGGCCACCGAGATGAGCATCTTCGAGGGTCTCTTCCCCGTCCCCTTTCTCGGCGAGGTGCCGGAGGGGGCGCTGATCGAGCGCATCGCGCGTCTCGGCGACGCGGTGCCGGCGGAGGTCGAGCTCGGCTTCCACCTGTGCTACGGCGACATGAACCACCGGCACTGGAAGGAGCCGGAGGATACGGGAGTCCTCGTCCGCATCGCCAACGCGATCGCCGCCTCGGTCACCCGCCCGATCGACTGGGTCCACATCCCGGTGCCGCGCGAGCGCGACGACGACGCCTATTTCGCGCCGCTCCGCGACCTCGCGCTCGACCCGGCGACCCGGCTCCATCTCGGGCTGGTCCACTTCACCGACGGGGTCGCCGGCGCGAGACGGCGCATCGCCGCGGCCGAGCGCGCGGTCTCCGGGTTCGGGATCGGCACCGAATGCGGCTTCGGCCGGCGCGATCCGGCGACCGTCCTCGGCCTGCTCGACCTGCACCGCGCCATCGCCGGCGGGTCCGGGGAAACAGGCTCGGAACGTTGACGGTTATCGCGCGATTACCTACCGTGCCGACAAGGTCGACGGGGGCCGGAACCCCGACCCCATCGCCGCATTCCTGAGGGGAGAGAATTCGATGCAGAAAGCGATCGTCAGCGTCGTCGCGGCCCTGGCCGCGGCCGGTCTTGCCGCCGAGGCGTCCGCCAAGTGCGACAAGGGCGAGATGGTCATCAAGTTCAGCCACGTCACCAACACCGACAAGCACCCCAAGGGGATCGCGGCCACGCTTCTGGCCAAGCGGGTGAACGCCGAGATGAACGGCAAGGCCTGCATGCAGGTCTTCCCCAACTCCACCCTCTACGACGACAACAAGGTGCTGGAGGCGATGCTCCAGGGCGACGTCCAGCTCGCCGCGCCGTCGCTGTCGAAGTTCGAGAAGTTCACCAAGAAGTTCCGCATCTTCGACCTGCCCTTCATGTTCAAGGACATCGCGGCGGTGGACCGCTTCCAGAATTCCCAAGCCGGCCAGGCGCTGAAGGACTCGATGAAGCGCCGCGGCCTCCAGGGGCTGCAATTCTGGCACAACGGCATGAAGCAGATGTCGGCGAACAGGCCGCTGCTGGTGCCGGCGGACGCGAACGGGCTCAAGTTCCGCGTCCAGCCCTCCGACGTGCTGGTCGCCCAGTTCAGGCAGCTCGGCTCCAACCCGCAGAAGATGGCCTTCAAGGAGGTCTACGGCGCGCTCCAGACCAAGGTGGTCGACGGCCAGGAGAACACCTGGTCGAACATTTATGGCAAGAAGTTCTTCGAGGTGCAGGACGGCGTGACCGAGACCAATCACGGCATCATCGACTACCTCGTCGTCACCTCGACCGAATGGTGGGACGGGCTGCCCAAGGACGTCCGCGGCCCGTTCGCCAGGATCCTCATGGAGGTCACGGTGCAGCGCAACAAGGAAGCCTGGACCGTGAACCAGGAGAACAAGAAGAAGATCGTCGAGTCGGGCGGCAAGATCCGCACGCTCAACGCGCAACAGCGCGAGGCCTGGGTGAAGGCGCTCCAGCCGGTGTGGAAGAAGTTCGAGAAGGATATCGGCGCCGAGCTGATCGAGGCCGCCCAGGCGGCCAACGTCGGAAGCTGACCGGCGCGTTGCCCACGAACCCCCGCCCGGCCGGCCCGGGCGGGGGCCGTTGACCCGGTAGCCGGGGCATGCCGGAACCTCCGGGCTCCAGATTCGGGCAGGTCTTCGACCGGATCGAGGAGACCCTGATCGCGGTCTTCCTCGGCCTGATGACCGTGATCACCTTCGCCAACGTGGTCGCGCGCTACGTCTTCAACGACAACATCCTGTGGGCGCTGGAGGCGACGGTCTTCCTGTTCGCCTGGCTGGTGCTGCTGGGCGCGTCCTACGCCGTCAAGCACTCGCTCCATCTCGGCATCGACCTGCTGGTCAACGCGCTCGGCCCGGCGGCCCGGCGCGCGCTCGGCCTGGTCTCGGTCGCCGCCTGCCTCGGCTTCGCCGTGCTGCTGCTGATCGGGTCCTGGGAGTACTGGTACCCGTTCGCCACCAAGCGCGCCTTCCTCGAGGTCAACGACGTGCCGATGCCGGGCTTCCTCCAGTTCCTCGCCGAGTGGTTCAACGAGGGCGAGGCCTACGAGAAGATTCCCCGCTTCATCCCCTACGCGGCGCTGCCGATCGGCATGGCGCTGCTGACCTGGCGCTTCGTCCAGGCGGGGATCGCCATCGCGCGCGGCACGCAGGCCACCGTGATCGCCTCGCACGAGGTCGCCGAGTCCGACCGCGCGGAGGGCTGAGGCATGACCGTCGCCCTGCTGTTCGGCCTCGTCATCCTGCTGATGGTGATCGGCGTCCCGGTGGCGGTCTCGCTCGGGCTCTCCAGCATCCTGTTCCTGGTGCTCCACTCGGACGGCTCGCTCGCCTCCATCGCGCAGACCCTGTTCTCGGCCTTCGACGGGCATTACACGCTGCTCGCCATCCCGTTCTTCATCCTCGCCTCGACCTTCATGTCGACCGGCGGGGTGGCACGGCGCATCATCCGCTTCGCCATCGCGCTGGTCGGCCACATCAAGGGCGGGCTCGCCATCGCCTCGGTGGTCGCCTGCATGATGTTCGCCGCGCTGTCGGGCTCCTCGCCGGCGACGGTGATCGCCATCGGCTCGATCGTGATCGCCGGCATGCGCGAGGTCGGCTACTCGAAGGAGTTCGCCGCCGGCGTGATCTGCAACGCCGGCACGCTCGGCATATTGATCCCGCCCTCCATAGTCATGGTGGTGTACGCCGCGGCGACCGACGTCTCGGTCGGGCGCATGTTCCTCGCCGGCATCCTGCCCGGCATCGTCGCCGGGCTGATGCTGATGGCGGGGATCTACGTCACCGCGCGCCTCCGCGGCCTGCCGTCGCAGCCCTGGGCGGGCTGGCGCGAGCTGTTCGAATCGGCGCGCGATGCGTTCTGGGGGCTGCTGCTGATCTTCATCATCCTGGGCGGCATCTATGGCGGGGTGTTCACCCCGACCGAGGCCGCCGCGGTCGCCGCCGTCTACGCCTTCCTGATCGCCAACTTCGTCTATCGCGACATGGGGCCCTTCGCCGAGGCCGGACCGAGGGGGCTCGCGCTGGCCACGCGCACGGTCGCCGTGCTCTGGCACCCGGACACGAAGAAGACCCTGCTCGAAGGCGGCAAGCTCACCGTCACGCTGATGTTCATCATCGCCAACGCGCTGATCCTCAAGCACGTGCTGACCGAGGAGCGGATCCCGCAGGACATCGCCGAGGCGATGCTCGCCGCCGGGCTCGGGCCGATCCTGTTCCTGGTGGTGGTCAACGTGCTGCTGCTGATCGGCGGTCAGTTCATGGAGCCGTCGGGGCTGCTGATCATCGTCGCGCCGCTGGTCTTCCCGATCGCCATCGAGCTCGGCATAGACCCGATCCATCTCGGGATCATCATGGTGGTCAACATGGAGATCGGGATGATCACCCCGCCGGTCGGGCTGAATCTGTTCGTGACCGCGGGCGTCGCCTCGATGTCGGTGATGGACGTGGTGCGCGCGGCTCTCCCCTGGGTCGGCATCATGTTCGCGTTCCTGATCCTGGTGACCTACGTGCCGTGGATCTCGACCTGGATCCCGATCGCCCTGATGGGGCCGGAGATCATCACCAGGTAGGCCTGCTCGCCGGGGCCCGAACGGTCCTCGCGGCCCTGCCCCAGCGCGTAGCAGGCGCGCCGGCGCGGCTAGCCCGGATTTCTCAAGGGACTGCTGCATCGGGGCTCCGGATCTGGGATAATGCTTTTTGCAACAAAGGCTTATCCCGGACCGGAGGAAGTCCCCGATGCCCACACACTGTAACCCGGATCTGTTCGGTTTTGCACCCGTAGAGGACCGTTCGGTGGTCGCCGCGTTCGATGGCGGGGCGATGACGTCTGACGCCGGGGCGCTGCTGCTCGGCGCCGCCGATCGGGCGGTTGGGCTGATCGACCGCTTCGCCGCCTGCTTCGTGGATCACCGCGACGGGCGGCTGATCGAACACGAGCTGCGCGGCCTGGTGGGCCAGCGGGTGTTCGGCATCGCGCTGGGCTACGAGGATCTGATCGATCACGATACGCTGCGCCACGATCCGGTGATGGCGGTTCTGGCCGGCAAGTTGCGGGCGAAACGGCGGGGCTGCGCAGCGCAGGCCGGCAAGTCGACGCTGAACCGGCTGGAGCTCGGCGGCTCGCAACCGGGGCTGTATCACAAGATCGGCCATCGCCCGGCGGCGATCGAGGCTGTGTTCGTGGAGCAGTTCGTGGCGGCGCAGCGCAGGCCGCCGGCGCGGATCGTGCTGGACCTGGACGCCGCCGACGATCCGTTGCACGGGCAGCAGGAGGGGCGCTTCTTCCACGGCTATTACGACGCCTGGTGCTACCTGCCGCTGTACATCTTCTGCGGCCGGCATCTGCTGGCCGCCAAGCTGCGGCGCGCGAACATCGACGCCTCGGCGGGCGCGGTCGACGAGGTGGCGCGGATCGTCGGCCAGCTGCGCCGGCACTGGCCGCGTGTGCGCATCCTGCTGCGGGCGGATGCGGGGTTCGCCCGCGAGGCGTTGATGGGCTGGTGCGAGGCCAACGGGGTCGACTACCTGTTCGGCCTGGCGCGCAATCCCCGGCTGGCGGCGGCGCTTGAGGGGGCGCTGGCGGCAGCGCGGGGCGCGGCCGAGGCGAAGGGCCGGCCGGCCCGGCGCTACCGGGACTTCCTGTGGTCGACCCGCGACAGCCGGTCGCGCCGGCGCCGAGCCTGCCCCCGCGAAGGCGGGGGTCGGCAAGGCGGAGTGGACCGGCGGCAAGGCCAATCCGCGCTTCGTGGTGACCTCGCTGGGGCCCGCAGAGGCGCGCTGCCGCCGGCTCTACGAGACGCTGTACTGCGCCCGCGGCGAGATGGAGAACCGGATCAAGGAATGCCAGCTCGACCTGTTCGCCGACCGCACATCGGCCGGTACCATGCGCGCCAACCAGCTCCGGCTGTGGTTCGCCTCGATGGCCTATGTGCTGCTCTGCGCGCTGCGCCGGATCGGCCTGGCCAATACCCGCCTCGCCAGGGCAAGCTGCGGCTCGATCCGGCTCAAGCTGCTGAAGATCGCCGCCCTGGTGCGCATCAGCGTGCGGCGGATCAAGCTCGCCATGGCCTCGACCTGTCCCTACCAGAGAGAGTTCCAGACCGCCCACGCCCGATTATCCGCCGCCGCGGCGTAAGCGGCCCAACCGAACCCGTCCCACCAACAGCACAGGAACAGCACCGGACAGACCACCCGCCAAGAAGCGGGCGATGCGACGCGCCTCGAACCCGCCGCCCCGGCTCAGTCCTCGACGTCTCCGATCCAGACGCAAAAGCCCCGCCGACATTCACCGTCTCGTGACAGGGTTTGAGAAGTCCGGGCTAGGGCAGTCGACGAGACTTGGCCCGGCACGTGCTCACAGGCCTCGAAGGGGCCAGCCGGAAGGTCGCCCAAGGCGTCGAGGTCGGCCGCCGCCGCCGCCTCGCCCTGCTCCAGCGCGGCGAGCCGCTCCGGGCACCACCCCAAGTCGGGGCAGTGATTCAGATGTTGTGAATGAGGACACCGCCTTGCCGGGATACAACAAGCGTGCTACGGTCAGCGTGGTGGGGTGGAACATTCCGCTCTCGTAATGGGAGAGGATAACCCATGAAAACTCCTGCATTCTTATCACCATATGTTGAGGGAAATTCTCTGACACGTCTCTTTCAAGGGTTGGCCGCGGGTGTGGTGGCCACCTTGATCATCGGCTTTTCTTGGGGCGGATGGGTTCTCGGCAGCACGGCCGCCGAAAGGGCCGAAATGGCGGCCCAAACCGCAATGGTCCAGGCATTGGCCCCGATTTGCGCCGCGAGATTCGAGAAGGCCGCCAATGCCGAAAACGGCATGGTCGCCGAATTCGCCGAGGTCGACTCGTGGCAACGCGACAGCCATCTGATGAAAGCCGGCTGGGCGACTTTCCCCGGTGCGGTGAAGCCAGACAACGATGTGGCTGAGGCCTGTGCCAAATTGCTTATCACGTCGCTTAAAATCAAATAGGCCGATCACGACCGGCTCTTAGCGCTAACGGCCCCTTGCCAATTGCGGGGGCGGAGACGGCGGCGCGGACAGCGCGCCTTAGGGCGTTACGCTTGGCCAAAGAGAAGGCGGATGCCGCCAAGGCGGCGGCGGATACGCGGAAACCCTGGCGGCTTCCGCAAGCGCTCATGCACGGATAGAACCCTTCGGAGTCAGAACGATGACATTTGGCAACAAGCTGTATTGGTGTTCGCTGATCTCCGTCCTGTGTGCGATCGCGGTCATGGTTGGCCTCGCCATCGTCGTCTCTTGAGCTAGCCCGGATTTCTCAAGGGACTGCTGCATCGGGGCTCCGGATCTGGGATAATGCTTTTTGCAACAAAGGCTTATCCCGGACCGGAGGAAGTCCCCGATGCCCACACACTGTAACCCGGATCTGTTCGGTTTTGCACCCGTAGAGGACCGTTCGGTGGTCGCCGCGTTCGATGGCGGGGCGATGACGTCTGACGCCGGGGCGCTGCTGCTCGGCGCCGCCGATCGGGCGGTTGGGCTGATCGACCGCTTCGCCGCCTGCTTCGTGGATCACCGCGACGGGCGGCTGATCGAACACGAGCTGCGCGGCCTGGTGGGCCAGCGGGTGTTCGGCATCGCGCTGGGCTACGAGGATCTGATCGATCACGATACGCTGCGCCACGATCCGGCGATGGCGGTTCTGGCCGGCAAGTTGCGGGCGAAACGGCGGGGCTGCGCAGAGCAGGCCGCCGGCGCGGATCGTGCTGGACCTGGACGCCACCGACGATCCGTTGCACGGGCAGCAGGAGGGGCGCTTCTTCCACGGCTATTACGACGCCTGGTGCTACCTGCCGCTGTACATCTTCTGCGGCCGGCATCTGCTGGCCGCCAAGCTGCGGCGCGCGAACATCGACGCCTCGGCGGGCGCGGTCGACGAGGTGGCGCGGATCGTCGGCCAGCTGCGCCGGCACTGGCCGCGTGTGCGCATCCTGCTGCGGGCGGATGCGGGGTTCGCCCGCGAGGCGTTGATGGGCTGGTGCGAGGCCAACGGGGTCGACTACCTGTTCGGCCTGGCGCGCAATCCCCGGCTGGCGGCGGCGCTTGAGGGGGCGCTGGCGGCGGCGCGGGGCGCGGCCGAGGCGAAGGGCCGGCCGGCCCGGCGCTACCGGGACTGCCTGTGGTCGACCCGCGACAGCCGGTCGCGCCGGCGCCGAGCCTGCCCCCGCGAAGGCGGGGGTCGGCAAGGCGGAGTGGACCGGCGGCAAGGCCAATCCGCGCTTCGTGGTGACCTCGCTGGGGCCCGCAGAGGCGCGCTGCCGCCGGCTCTACGAGACGCTGTACTGCGCCCGCGGCGAGATGGAGAACCGGATCAAGGAATGCCAGCTCGACCTGTTCGCCGACCGCACATCGGCCGGTACCATGCGCGCCAACCAGCTCCGGCTGTGGTTCGCCTCGATGGCCTATGTGCTGCTCTGCGCGCTGCGCCGGATCGGCCTGGCCAATACCCGCCTCGCCAGGGCAAGCTGCGGCTCGATCCGGCTCAAGCTGCTGAAGATCGCCGCCCTGGTGCGCATCAGCGTGCGGCGGATCAAGCTCGCCATGGCCTCGACCTGTCCCTACCAGAGAGAGTTCCAGACCGCCCACGCCCGATTATCCGCCGCCGCGGCGTAAGCGGCCCAACCGAACCCGTCCCACCAACAGCACAGGAACAGCACCGGACAGACCACCCGCCAAGAAGCGGGCGATGCGACGCGCCTCGAACCCGCCGCCCCGGCTCAGTCCTCGACGTCTCCGATCCAGACGCAAAAGCCCCGCCGACATTCACCGTCTCGTGACAGGGTTTGAGAAGTCCGGGCTAGGCGAGGTTGAGGATGACCTTGCCGCGCACCCTGCGGTCGCGAATCACGTCGAACGCCGCCACGTAATCGGCCATCGGGAAGCTGGCCTGGACCGGGATCGCGATCCTGCCCTCGCGGTAGAGGTCGAAGATCTCCCCCTGCACGCGGCGCACCCAGGCCGGGTCGCGGTCGCGATAGGCCGCCCAGTTCACGCCGGTGACCGCGATCACCTTCAACAGCGCGTAGTTGGTCCTGAAGGACGGGATCTCGCCGCTGGTGAAGCCGACGACCACGGCCCTGCCGCCGAAATCGAGGGCGCGGAGGGCGCCGTCGAACACCGCGCCGCCGACGCTCTCGATCACCACGTCGACCGCGCCGCAGGCCGCGCGCACCTGCTCGCGGATCGTCTCGCGCGGGTTCCCGGCGCCGAGGTCGACGACGTGATCGGCGCCGTTCTCCAGCGCGACCCCGGCCTTCGACATCGTGGTCACCCCGGCGAGAACGGTGCAGCCGAACGCCTTGGCGAGCTGGATGGCGGCGATCCCGACGCTGCCGGTCGCCGCGGTGACCAGCACGCGCTCGCCCTTCCCGACCCCGGCGCGGGCGACCAGCGCGAAATGCGCGGTCTGGTAGGCGATGCCGACCGCCGCGGCCTCGTCGAACCCCATGCCGTCCGGTATCGGGAAGCAGTGATCGGCCGCGACCGCCAGCTTCTCCGCATAGGTGCCCCATTCGACCTGCACCATCACCCTGTCGCCGACCGACAGCTCGTCCACGCCGTCGCCGACGGCCGCGACCGCTCCCGCCCCCTCCTTGCCGGGCACGAAGGGGTGCGGCGGGATGATCTGGTACTTGCCCTCGATCACCAGCAGGTCGGGGAAGTTGACCGCCGCCGCCCGCATGTCGACCAGCACCTCGCCGCTTCCGGGCACCGGATCGGGCAGGTCCTCCGTCGTCAGCTCTTCGGGCGGGCCGACGGCCCTGGCGACGATCGCGCGCATGCTGAAACTCCTTGTGGTCGAACCCGAAGGGACCCATGTTTGGCGAGCCGGTCCCGGCCGGGACCGAAATGGAGGGGCCCATGTTAGTCGGCGTACCCCGGGAGATTAAGACCGAAGAACATCGCGTCGGCATGACTCTGGGCGCGGTGCGGGAGCTGGTCCGCGCCGGGCAGGAGGTGATCGTCGAGACCGGCGCCGCGCACCGGATCGGCATCGACGACGAGGACTATGTCGCGGCCGGCGCGCGGATCGCCGCCGATGCGGCCGAGGTGTTCGCCAGGGCGGACCTGATCGTGAAGGTCAAGGAGCCGCAGCCCGAAGAGATCGCCATGCTGCGCGAGGACCAGGTGCTGTTCACCTTCCTCCACCTCGCGCCCGACCGGGCGCAGACGCAGGGCTTGATCGAGTCCGGCTGCATCGCCATCGCCTACGAGACGGTGACCGACGAGTTCGGCGGGCTGCCGCTGCTGGCGCCGATGAGCGAGGTCGCCGGCCGCATGGCGGTGCAGGCCGGCGCGCATTGCCTGGAGACCGAGCATGGCGGGCGCGGCATCCTGCTCGGCGGGGTGCCCGGCGTCCGTCCCGGCAGGGTGGTGGTGATCGGCGGCGGGGTGGTGGGCACCAACGCCCTGCTGGTCGCCAACGGATTCGGCGCCCAGGTCACCGTGCTCGACACCTCGCATCGCCGTCTCGCCGAGCTCGATCTCGAATTCCGCAGCCTGATCACCACCCGCCAATCGCAGGCGGATTCGATCGAGCAGGAGGTCCTCGAGGCCGACCTCGTTATCGGCGCGGTGCTGGTGCCCGGCGCCGCCGCGCCCAGGCTGGTGACCGGCGAGATGGTCGCGGCCATGAAACGCGGCTCGGTCATCGTCGACGTGGCCATCGACCAGGGCGGGTGCTGCGAGACCAGCCGTCCGACCACCCATTCGGACCCGAGCTTCGTGGTCGACGAGGTGGTGCATTACTGCGTTGCCAACATGCCGGGCGCGGTCGCCAGGACCTCGACGCTGGCGCTGAACAACGCCACCCTGCCCTTCGTCCGCAAGCTCGCCGTCGAGGGCTGGCGCGAGGCAATGCTGGGCGATCCGCATCTGCTCAGGGGGCTCAACGTCTATCGTGGGCGGCTGACCCACGGCGCGGTGGCGGAGGCGCAGGACCGCGATCACGTCCCGCCGCAGGAGGCGCTCGCCGCCTGAGCGTCCGGCGCACGCCGTTTCGCGGCCCTGCGCGACGCGATAGGATGCGCGACCCGCGAGAACCGCCCGGAAGGCACTTGCGATGGAGCTGCGCAGGGTCGGCGTGATCGGCCTCGGTGCGATGGGCCGCCCGATGGCGGAGCATGTCGCGCGGGCGGGTTACGCGTTGAGACTCCACGACACCGAGCCGGGGCGCGCGGAAGAAGCGGCGCGGGCCACCGGCGGACAGGTCGCCAACGGCCCCGCCGGGGTGGCCGCCGGCTCGGATGTCGTCGTCACCATGCTGCCGACCGGCGGCGACGTCGCCCGGACCGCGCTGGACCCGGACGGGCTCGCTGACGGGTTCTCCGGCGATGGAATCCTCATCGACATGAGCTCGTCCGAGCCCTCGGGCACGGTCGCGCTCGCCGCGGCGCTGGCCGAGCGCGGGGTCGCCATGATCGACGCGCCGGTCTCCGGCGGGCGCAAGGGGGCGGTCGCGGGCACGCTCACCATCATGGCGGGCGGCGACGGGGTCCTGGTCGAACGCTGCCGGCCGATGCTGGGGGCGATGGGCGAGCGCGTCGTCCATACCGGACCCATCGGCTCCGGGCATGCGCTCAAGGCGCTCAACAACACGATCAGCGCGGCGGGGTTCCTCGCCGCCGTCGAGGCGTTCCTGGTCGGCAGGCGGTTCGGGCTGGAGCCCGAGACCATGGCCGAGGTGGTCAATGCCTCGACCGGCATGAACAACGCCACGCGCAACAAGCTCGCCCAGTTCGTGTTCTCGCGCAGCTTCGATTCGGGGTTCTCGATGGACCTCATGGTCAAGGACCTCGACATCGCGCTCGACCTCGCCCGGGATACCGCGACCGCCGTCCCCCTCGCCGCGCTCAGCCGCGAGATCTGGGCCCAGGCGCAACAAAGCCTCGAGCCCGGGCGCGACCACACCGAAATCGTCCGCTGGCTGGAACGGCTCGCCCGCGCGGAGCTGCGGTGAACGGCAAGCGGGCGCCGAGCGCAAGCGCCTATCGTCCCAAGCTCGACAATCTGCGCGGCATCCTGTGGATGCTGGCCGCCGTCACCCTGCTGACCGCGATGTTCGCGATCATCAAGCAGATGGCGACCGAGCTTCCGTTCTTCGTGGTCGCGCTGATGCGCACCTCGGTGGCGCTGGTCATGTTCCTCCCCTGGCTGGTCCGGGTCGGCCCGGCGGGCATCGCGACGCGCCGGTTGAAGACGCATTTCCTGCGGGCGTTCTTCGGGATCGCTTCCTTCGCCTGCGTCGTCTACGCGGTCGGGCGGCTGATGCTGTCGGACGCGATGGTGCTCTCCTTCACCTCGCCCTTCTGGTCGATCCTGCTGTCCGGCCTGATGCTGGGCGAGGTCATACGCCGCGACCGGACCTTCGCCACCGTCGCGGGGTTCGTCGGCGTGGTCATGATCGTCAAGCCGCACGGCGAGATCGACCACGCGATGCTGGTCGCGCTCGGCAGCGCGGTGCTCACCAGCGGCGCGATCGTCTCGCTCAAGAGCCTGTCGCGGACCGAGCCCCCGGCGCGGATCGTGTTCTACTTCTTTCTCTTCGGCACCCTGTTCTTGCTGCCGCCGGCGCTGCTGACCTGGGAGACGCCGGACTGGCGCCAGCTCGGCTGGCTGATCGCCGCGGGCGTGCTCGGCGGCGTCGGGCAGAATTTTCTCGCCCGCGCCTACGATGCCGGCGAGGTGACGATCATCGCCCCGCTCGACTTCCTGCGCATGCCGCTCGCCGCCCTGTTCGGCTTCGCCGTGTTTGCCGAAATCCCCGACATCTGGTCGGCCGCGGGCACGGCTGTGATAGTTTCGGCCCTCCTGTTCATCGCCCGTCGCGACGCGGTCGAGCGGCGGCGCCAGCGCGAGGGGCCCGGGTCATGAGCGGCGAAGTTCTCTCCGACCTCGTTTCGTTTCCGGTGCGCGCCGATCTCGACCGGGCCTGGCGCCGCGCCTGGGAACACCTCGCCCGGCCGGGAACCTGGTGGACCGGCGCGGAACGGCTCGCCATGGTCGCTTCGTGCCGCGAAGCGCCGGAATGCGCGCTCTGCCGCGAACGCGCCGCCGCGCTCTCCCCCTTCGCCGTCGACGGAACCCACGATTCGACCAGCGCCCTGCCGGACAACGTCGTCGAGGCGATCCACCGCATCCGCACCGATTCCGGGCGGCTGACGGAGGCCTGGTTCCGAAAGACGGTCGGCGGCGGGTTGAGCGAGCCGGAATATGCCGAGATCGTCGGCGTGGTCTCCATCGCGACGGCGCTGGATACGCTGGCGAAGGGGCTCGGCATGGCGCGCCCCGCGCTGCCCGAACCGGTGCCCGGCGGGCCGTCGCGCTATCTTCCGGCGAAGGCGCGGCGGGGTCTCGCCTGGCTCCCCACGCTCGAACCCGAAGACATCGCCCCAGGCGAGCCCAACCCCTATGGCGACAAGACAGGGGAGCTCGTTGCCAACATCCACCGCGGGATGAGCCTGGTGCCGGCCGAGGTCGCGGCGTTCTTCGAGCTCGACGACGCGATCTACCTGCCGCAATTCGCGCTCAAGGACTTCGCCACCGAGTACCGCGCGATCGGCCACGCGCAGATGGAGCTGCTCGCCGCCCGGGTGTCGCTGATCAACCGGTGCCGATACTGAACCGCCGGACACGTCATGCTGCTCCGTGAGAGCGGCAGGCATCGCGGCGAGAGCTACTCGCTCGACGGGGTCTCCGGGGACGGCGACAGCGGCGTGCCGCATGGCCGCCTGCTGCTCGACTTCGCCGAGGCGGTGGTGGGGGGCGCGGACGCGGCGATCCCTCCCGCCCGGCGCGCGCTGGCGGCGGCGGTCGGCGAAGCGGGCTTCGTCGATGCCGCCGGCGTGGTTGCGTCCTTCAACGCCGTGGTGCGGATCGCCGATGCGACCGGCATCCCGGTCGAGCCGTTCAAGCTGGAGCGGACCGTCGAGGAGCGCGCCGCGCTCGGCATTGACGACTGGCACTGACGGCCTGCGTCCTTCGATACGCCCGCCTCCGGCGGGCTACTCAGGATGAGGGCTGGTTGGTGCGGCTCAAGAGAAGCTCCCTCACCCTGAGTAACCCCGGACTTGATCCACTGCTGTCCGGTTTAGATTTTCGGCGCGGGCTCCGCGCCCGTGAACATCTGCATCTCCGCTCCCGCTGTCACCCCTACGTCATGGCCGGACTTGATCCGGCCATCCACGCGGCCTCTCCGCCCGCACGACGGTCCGACGAGAGGGGCGGCGGCGCCCATGGATGCCCGGATGGAGTCCACTGCTGTCCGGTTTAGCCTTCGACGCGCGTCGCGCCCGGCGTTTCCCGTCCCATCACCATGCCCCCCAATCGTCATGCCCGGACTTGATCCGGGCATCCACTGGCGCCGCCGCCTCTCCCGACGGGGCGTTGTACCGGTGGCGCCAGTGGTTGCGCGGATCAAGTCCGCGCATGGGTGGCCGGATCAAGTCCGGCCATGACGGGGTGGTGGTCGCGGTGGAGGAGTACGGGAGCCGGGGGCGGCCCGCCCCGCCCGTGGGTGCCCGGAACGAGGCCGGCGTGACAACAAGAGGGGCAGGGACGGCAAGTGCGGGCGTGCGGCGATCCGTGTCCCGATCCGGCGGATGCGCCGATATCCCGCCCGGAACAAGGCTTTGCGCCCGGTCCAGCTCATCCAAACCGGACAGCAGTGGACTTGATCCGGGGCGTATCGAAGGGCGCCTCAGCGTTCGCCGATCGGCGGCACCGGGCGCTGCGCCACGCCGGTATAGGCGCTGAGCGGGCGGATCAGCCGGTTGTCGAGGTTCTGTTCGAGATAATGCGCGGTCCAGCCGGTGATCCGGCTCATGACGAAGATCGGCGTGAACATCTCGATCTCGAATCCCATCATGTGATAGGACGGGCCGGCGGGAAAATCGAGGTTTGGATAAATCCCCTTCTCCTCGATCATCACCTTCTGCAGCCCGTCGGACATGCGGATCCAGGTATCGTCGCCCTTCCACGCGGCGAGGTCCTCGAGGCAGCGGCGCATGGTCGGCACGCGGGAATCGCCCGATTTGTAGACCCGGTGGCCGAACCCCATCACCAGCCGCTTGCGGGCGATGGCCTCGTGCATCCACTCCTCGGCGATGTCGGGGTCGCCGATTTCGAGGAACATCTTCATCACCGCCTCGTTGGCGCCGCCATGCAGCGGGCCCTTGAGCGAGCCGATGCCGCCGGTGACCGCGGAAAAGATGTCCGAGCGGCTGGATGCGATGGTGCGGACGGTGAAGGTGGACGCGTTGAAGCTGTGCTCGGCATAGAGGATCATCGACGTGTCGAAGGCCTTTATGACCTCGGGCGGCGGCACCTCGCCGAAGCACATGTTGAAGAAGTTCTCGACCATCGGCAGGTCCTCGCGCGGCGCGATTCGCTTCCCGCCGGTGCGGAACCGGTAATCCGTGGCGATCATCGTCGGGATCTTGGCCAGCAGGTCGAGCGCGCGGTCGCGGTCGGCCAGCTCCGGCTCGCCGCCCCAGGCGATCTCCATGGTGCCGAGATAGCTCACGGCCGTGCGCAGCGCGTCCATGGGATGGGCGGCGGGCGGGAAACGGCGGATCACCTCGATATGGGCGTCCGAGAGCTCGCGCCGCGTCGCCTCCATGGCCTTGAACTGGTCGAGCTCGTCGGCGGTGGGCAGCTCGCCGCGCCACAGCAGCCAGGCGACTTCCTCGAACGAGGCTTCGGCGCAGAGCTCCTGCACCGCGTATCCGCGATAGGTGAGCGAGTTGGTCTCCGGCACCACCTTGGAGATCGCGGTGGTGTCCACCGTCACCCCGGCGAGGCCTTTCTGGATCTGCGGCTCGGCCATCCGACCCTCCCTTCTTCCGCCTGCCTTCAAACCTTGAAGTTGAAAAGGCTCTGGTCGAATCGATTGTAGTCCTCGTAGCGCAGCAGCTCATAGAGCCGCTTGCGGGTCTGCATCCTCGGCACGGCGTCTTCCTGGGTACCGTGCGCCTTCAGGACGTCGAGCCCCTCCTCGACCCCGAACATGGCGAGGCGGAGCGTGGTCACGGGATAGATCGCGATGTTGTAGCCGAGCTCGACCAGCCGGTCGCGGGTGAGCAGCGGCGTCTTCCCGAACTCGGTGAGGTTGGCGAGCAGCGGCACCGGGATCGCCGCCCGGAACGCCTCGTATTCCGGGATCGTGGTGAGTGCTTCCGGGAAGATCGCATCGGCGCCCGCGTCGACATAGGCCCTGGCGCGGTCGATCGCCGCCTCCAGCCCCTCCGACGCCTTGGCATCGGTCCGGGCCATCAGCAGGAAGTTGGGATCGCGCCTGGCGTCGGAAGCGGCGCGGATCTTCTGCGCCATGTCCGCGGCCGGGATCAGCACCTTGTTGTCGAGATGCCCGCAGCGCTTTGGGCTGAGCTGGTCCTCCAGATGGCATCCCGCGAGCCCGGCATCCTCGATCTCCAGGATCGAGCGCGCCGCGTTCATCGGCTCGCCGAACCCGGTATCGAGGTCGATCAGCGCCGGCAGGTCGGTCGCGCGGGCGATCTGGTGGCCCCGCGCGGTCACCTCGGGCAGCGTCGTCAGCCCGATATCGGGGAGCGCGAGATCCGCCGACAGCGCCGCGCCCGAGATGTATATGCCGTCGAAGCCCTTCTCCTGGACCAGCACCGCGACCAGCGGCGAGAACGCGCCGGGCAGTTGCAGCAGCGCCCCGGACTCGAGCGCCGCGCGGAACGCGGCCCGCTTCTCGGCCGCCGTCCTGGTGGCGAACAGCATCAGAATATCCCCCTGTCGTCGCGCTCGGCGTTGACCAGCCCCGCCGGATCGACGGCCACGTTGAGGCCGCCGAGGTCTTCCGGCCCGAGATCCGGCAGGCGCTGGACCAGGTCGAGGAAGCGGCGTTGCTCGTCCGGCGCGGCGATGCCGTCGGCCAGGGTCTCGAACTTGTGCACGTAGTCGGCCCGCGCGAAGGGCCGCGCGCCGGCCGAATGGGCGTTGGCGACGGCGAGCTCGTCGACGATCGTCTCGCCCGATTTGAGCTCGATCTCGAGCCTGCCGCCGAAGGCGCGCCGGTTGGGGTCGGGCTCGTGGTAGCGCGCGGTCCATCCCGGGTCCTCGACGGTCGAGATCTTGTGCCACAGCCGCACCGTGTCGGGACGCGCGGCGCGTTCCGGCGCGTAGGAGCGGATGTGGTGCCACTCGCCGTCCTGCAGGGCGACCGCGAGGATGTACATGATGCTGTGGTCGAGGGTCTCGCGGCTCGCCCCGGGGTCCATCTTCTGCGGATCGCCGGCGCCCGTTCCGATCACGTAATGCGTGTGGTGGCTGGTGTGCAGCACCAGGCGCTCGATCGCCTCGAAGTCGGCGATGCGGTCCCGCATGCGGAAGGCGAGGTCGATGATCGCCTGGCTCTGGTACTCGGCCGAATGCTCCTTGGTGTAGGATTCGAGGATCGCGCGCTTGGCCTCGCCCGGGGCGGGCAGCGGCACGGTGTACTCGGCGTCCGGCCCGTCCAGCACCCGGGCGATCACGCTGTCCTCGCCCTCGTAGATCGGCGAGGGCGCCCCCTCCCCCCGCATCGTCCGGTCGACCGCCTCGATGGCGAGCTTGCCGGCATGCGCCGGGGCGAACGCCTTCCAGCTCGAAATCTCGCCCTTGCGCGACTGCCGCGTGCTCACCGAGGTGTGCAGCGCCTGCTGCACCGCCTGGAAGACGGTCTCGGTCGGGAGCCCCAGCAGCGTGCCGAGCCCGGCCGCCGCGGACGGCCCGAGATGGGCGATGTGGTCGATCTTGTGGGCGTGCAGGCAGATCCCCTTCACCAGGTCGATCTGGATCTCGTAGGCGGTCGCGATGCCGCGCACCAGATCCTCGCCGCCGCGCCCCGTCTGCTGCGCGACCGCGAGGAGCGCCGGGATGTTGTCGCCCGGATGGGAATAGTCGGCGGCGAGAAAGGTGTCGTGGAAGTCGAGCTCGCGAACCGCCGTCCCGTTCGCCCAGGCGGCCCATTCGGCGGCGAAGCGGCGCGCGGGATCGATGCCGAACACCGCCGCCCCGCCCTCGCGCGGATGGGCCAGCGCCTGGGCGCGGGCGGCGGCGACCGGCCCCCGGTTGAGCGCCGCGACCGCGACCGCCGCGTTGTCGACGATCCGGTTGACCGCCATGTCGACGACCGCCGGCTCGACCGCGACGGGATCGGTCGCAACGGCCGCGATTTTCCACGCGAGCTGGTCTTCACGGGCTAAAGCAGTCTTCGAAGGATAAACCTTAACGGTATGATTGATAGTCACCTTATCGACTCCGATCCTGCTTAGCGGTTATGGGATCATACCCCGATGCGAGACCGGGTCCAATCGCGTTCGCACCGCATGTTGTGGCCGCCCGGACGGTGTGATTAGGTAGCCGCGCCGCCTTGCGTGAGGGGCGCGCGACATCGGGAACCTCAATGCCGGACCACCTGCTCCGTCTCTCGCGAGACGACTTCGATGCGAATGCCGCGCTCGACGCGGCGCTGCCGGCGGCGATTCGGGCGATCTACGTGGCCGGCGGCATGGTCTCGATCCGCGCCGGCGGCGGGACGGCGACGCTGTCGGCGAACTCGGCGCTGTTTCACACCGGCCCCCTGTCCATCGCCGCCAGCGGCCAGGGGGCCTGCCTGCTGCGCTACGAGCTCGACCCCGGCGACGGCGTGCCGGCCGGCGCGGGCGTGAGGTCGGAGCAGAAGCTGGAGGCGACCCTCCCGCTCGACGACCCGGAGGGATACCTGCTGCGCTGCGACAAGGTCGAGCTGCCGCCGGGCGGCATCGCCTATACCCACACCCACCAGGGCGGCGGCATACGCTGCCTGCTGAAGGGCGGGTTCAACGTCCTTGTGCACGGCGAGACCACCGGGCTCGGCGAATTCGACGCCTGGTTCGAAGCCGGCCCGGACCCGGTCTATGCCTGGGCGCCCGACGACGCGCCGGGGCATTTCTCGCGGGTGATGATCCTGCCGCGCCGGCTCAAGGGCAGGAGCTCGATCCGCTACGTCGACCCGGCGGACGCGGACAAGCCCAAATTGCAGAAATACACCGTGTTCGTCGACGAGTTCATCGAGACATGACCGGCAATATCAGGACCGGCGGGCAGATCCTGGCGGATGCGCTGCTCACCCACGGGGTGGACACGATCTTCTGCGTGCCCGGCGAGAGCTACATCGCCACCCTCGATGCGCTGTTCGACGTGAGCCAGCGGATCCGCGTCGTCACCTGCCGCCAGGAAGGCGGCGCGGCCTATATGGCGGAAGCCTACGGCAAGCTCACCGGGCGGCCCGGGATCTGCTTCGTCACCCGCGGTCCCGGGGCGACCAATGCGAGCGTCGGCATCCACACCGCGCGCCAGGATTCTTCGCCGGTGATCCTCTTCGTCGGCCAGGTCGCGCGCGGCATGGCCGAGCGCGAGGCCTTCCAGGAGATCGACTTCCGCCGGATGATGGGCGAGCTCGCCAAGTGGACCGGCCAGATCGACGATCCGGCGCGCATACCGGAATACGTCAACCGCGCCTTCCGCACCGCGACCTCCGGGCGGGCCGGGCCGGTGGTGCTGGCGCTGCCCGAGGACATGCAGACCGAACGCGCCGAGGCCGAGGACGGCGCGGCCTACGACGAGGTGCAGGCGAGCCCGGCATTCCGGGACATGGAGCGGCTGCGCGACATGCTGGCGAAGGCAGAGCGTCCGATCATGCTGGCCGGCGGCAGCGGCTGGACCGAGGACGCCTGCGACAACCTGCGGGCCTTCGCCGAGGCCAACGACCTGCCCGTCGCCGTCGGGTTCCGCCGCCAGGACCTGCTCGACAACCGTCATCCCGCCTATGCCGGGGTGGTCGGGCTGGGCGTCAATCCGGCCCTCGCCCGGGCGATCGGGGACGCCGATGTGCTGCTGGTGGCCGGCGCCCAGCTCGGCGAGGTCGTCACCCAGGGCTACTCCCTCCTCGCGCTGCCCAAGCCGCGCCAGTGCCTGATCCACGCCCATCCCGGGATCGACGAGCTCGGCAAGGTCTATCAGCCGGAGCTTGCGATCAACGCCGGCATGCCGGAATTCGCCGCCGCGCTCGCCGCCCTGGAGCCGGTCGCCGACCCGCCCTGGGCCGCGCGCCGCGCCGGGCTGCGGGCGGCTTACGAGGCTTTCGCGCAACCCACCGACATGCCGGGCGCGCTCAACCTGGCGCACGCGGTGCGCCATCTGGAGGACGCGCTGCCGCAAGACGCCATCATCGCCAACGGCGCCGGGAATTTCTCGCAGTGGCTGCACCGGTTCCACCGCTATCGCGGGTTCCGCACTCAGCTCGCGCCGCAGAGCGGGTCGATGGGCTACGGCGTGCCGGCGGGCGTCGCGGCGGCGCTGCTGCACCCGGGACGCCGGGTCGTCGCCTGGTGCGGCGACGGCGATTTTCTGATGAACGGCCAGGAGGTCGCGACCGCCGCGGCCGAGCGTCTCCGCAACCTCACCTTTCTGGTGGTGGACAACGGAACCTACGGCACCATCCGCATGCACCAGGAACGGCACTACCCCGGGCGGGTGATCGCCACCGACCTCGCCAACCCGGATTTTGCGATGCTGGCCCGGGCCTACGGCCTGTATGGCGAGACGGTGACGAGCACGGAGGATTTTCCCGCCGCCTTCGAGCGCGCCCGGGAGGCCGACAGCCCCGCCCTGCTGGCGCTCCGCATCGACCCCGAGGCGATCCTGCCGGGCGCCACCATCAGCGGCATCAGGGCGGCGAGCGGTTAGGCGGCCGCGTCCTTGTGGGCGGTGAAGGTGAGGCCCTTGGCGGTGAACTTGTCCTTCACCCCCGGCTTGATGGCGTCCAGCTTGACCGCGCTGGAGGGCGCCAGGTCGATATCGGTCATGTCGTGCACGCCGCCGGTGATCAGCACCTGCAACACGCCCTCCCCGTCGCCGATATTGCGGAAGGCGCGGTTGACCTTGGGCGGCACCGAGATGGTGTCGAACTCGCCGAGCTCGGCCCGCCCGCCGCCGTCGTCGTTCCACGTCACCTCGAAGCGGCCCTTGAGCACGGTGAAGGTCTCGTAGGTCTGGAGATGGGCGTGCAGCGACGGGCCCTGGCCCGGCGGGCAGACGGCAATCGTCATGGTCATGCCGGCGGCGTCCACGATGGGCGCGCCGGCGTTGACCGGCGTCTCCACGTCGCCGCCGAGGCCGATCACCGAGAGCAGCTTGCGCGCATAGACGACGTCGTTCGCCTCCTGCGGTATCTCCGGATCCTGCTGGATCGGCAGGGGCTCCAGCGCGCTATAGCGCGAAATCCGGCTCTCCATCTCGTCCGGCGTGATCTCGATCGTCTTCATCGCATCCTCCCCGGCGCGCAGCCTGCGCCGCGCCGGGCATGGTAGAGCGATCCGGGCCGGATTGGAATCGCCCGTGCGCGCCTCACTCGCCCGCCATCAGGGCGTTCATCTCGGGGTGCAGGATGACGCCCTCGGCGAAGCCGTAGCCGCCGGTGGCGGCGAGCTCGGCCGCGGCGTTGCGCGCCAGCGTGGCGAAGGCGAGCGAGAGCAGCCCGCCGATGCTCACCCGGGCGACGCCGAGCCGCCTGAGCTCGCCGAGCGGCGGCGAGACCGCGCTCGCCAAAATGTTCACCGGCCCGTCGATCCCCTCGACCAGCGCGCCTATGGTCTCGGCATCGCGCGCGAAGGGGACGAACAGGCAGTCCGCGCCCGCCTCGCGGAAGGCGTTACAGCGGCGGATCGCCTCGGCGAGCGCCTCGGGCCCCTTGCCGCCGCGCAGGAACACGTCGCAGCGCGCGTTGACGACCGCCGGCACGCCTGCCGCGTCGGCCGCCTCGCGCCCCGCCGCGATCCGCGCCACCGCGAGGTCGAAATCGAGCAGCGGCTCGGACGAGCGAATCGTGCCGTCCTCGATGTTGAGCCCGACCGCGCCCGCCTCGATCGTCGCCCGCACGGTGTCGGCCACCGCCTCGGGCTCGGTGCCGTAGCCCGCCTCCATGTCGGCCGTCACCGGCACGTCGACGCGCTCGGCGATACGCCGCACCATCCAGAGCATCTCCTCGCGCGGGATGTTCTCGCCGTCGGCATAGCCCATCAGCCAGGCGATGCCGGCGCTCGAGGTGGCGATGGCGGGAAAGCCGGCCTCGACGACGATGCGCGCGATCGACGCATCGGAGGCGTTGACCAGCACCAGCGGCTCCGGCCCGCGATGGAGCGCCCTGAACGCTTCCGCCTTCGCGACCTGTCGGGAATCCGCCATCGTCCGTCCCCTCAGATATCGAAGGCGGGCACCGTCCCGCCGCAGGCCATGGCGAGCACGCCGTCGATCACGGCTTCGGGCTCGGCGACCCCGCCGAAGCGCAGCAATTCGCGCGCCTTGTCCGCCATTTCGCGGCGGTCGAGCGCGGCCTCGGGATCGCCCTTGCACTGCCGCCGGGCGGCGCTCACGCGGCTGCCGTCGGCGAGGATCGCCGTCACCTCGCCGCCCCACGCGGCGGGATAGTCCGTCACGTAAGGCGCCCCCGCGCCCACCCTCACCCTAGAGCGCAGCGCGGCGAGGCGGGCGCGCGACTCGGCCTCGAAGGACTCGAAGCCCACCGCGCCGTCGTTGAGCGCCGCGGCGATGCAGTGCTGGAGCGAGAATTTGGCTTCATAGGGCGATGCCGGCATCGGCCGGTCGCACACATCGACCGCCGCCCGGTAGGTCGACGCCTCGACGCCCGTCACCGCAGCCGCGTCGATGCCGGCGGAGAGCTCCAGCGCGGCGTCGATGACCGGGTGGGTATGCCGGCAGGACGGCCAGGGCTTGATCGAGGTGGCATGCACGGCCCACGGCGCATCCGGGTGGCGCAGCACCGCTGCCGGGTCCGCATCGGGGCAGGCGCCGGCATAGAGGCCCTGCGGTCCTTCGAGGATCGCCGGCGGCCCGGTGAAGCCGCCCGCCGCCAGCTCCGCCGCGACGACGCCTGCTTCCGCCGCGCGCCCGGCATGGAGGTGCTTGCTCATCGCGCCCGTGTTGAGGAACTCCCAGAGCCCGGCGGATTGTGTGCCGGCGTTGCCGAGCGCATGGACGGTCGCCGCGTCGTCCAGCCCGATCGACGAAGCCGCCGCCATCGCCGCGCCGAACGGCCCGCAGGTCGCGGTGTTGTGCCAGACCTTGTAATGCGTCGGCCCGACCGACATGCCGACCCGGCAGACCGCCTCGAAGCCGTGCAGCACCGCGCGCAGAAAGGCCGCCCCATCCGCCTCTTCCCCGTCGGCGAGCGCCAGCGCGGCGGGGATGACGACGCATCCCGGATGGGTGACCGAGCCGCGATGCAGGTCGTCGACCTCCAGGACGTGCATGCAGCCGCCCATCACCAGCGCGCGGCGTCCTGGGTCCCGCCGGTCGGCGCCCCAGCGCCGCAGGATCCGGCCCGGCTCGGTCGCCCGGCCGGCCAGCATGTTGGCGATGCCGTCGAGCGCGATCAGCGCCATCGCGTCGAGGTCGCCCTGCGCGACCGGCCTCGCGCGAATCAGCGAGACCAGCCCTTCGGTCAGCGTCGGCTGGGCCGCAGGCTCGATCGAGGCCGATTGCGCGGCGGCGGTGCTCACGCGCCGCCGCCCGGCGGCCGGTAGTCGGGGAAGCGCCCGGAGACGTCGAGGTTGAACAGCTTGCGCGCGTTCTCGCCCAGGATGTTGCGCTTCGCCGTCTCGTCGAGGAAGGGCAGGTCGTAGATCACGCTCGGCAGGTCCATGTCCCAATGCGGATAGTCGGAACACCAGCAGAGCTGGGTCTCGGCCTTGATCATCTTGAACGTCATCTCGAGCACGTCGAGGTCGTTGGGGACCTCCATCGGCTGCGACGAATAGTACATGTCCTGCATGTACTCGCTCGGCAGCTTCTTCAGCGACGGCGCCTCGGAGCTCCGCATCCGGTAGTCGTTGTCGAGGCGCTGCATGAGCCACGGGACCCAGGCGAGACCCGATTCGATCCAGATCACCTTGAGCCCGGGGAAACGCTCGGGCAGGCCGTTGATCACCCAGTTGGCGCAATGCATGGCGTTGTAGATGGTGAAGCCCATCGCATGGGTGATGAGGAACCGGTTGGTCGCGCCGAGCAGCGGGTCGTTCCAGTTATAGGAGGCGTGGAAGGCGAGCGGCTTGCCCATCTCCTCCATCAGCCGGTAGGTCTTCATGTAGGCGTTGTCATAGACCGGCTTGTAGCGCGTCGACACCACGGAGAACCCGACCACCCCCTTCCTGTCGCCGAACTCCTCCACCACCCGGTAGGCGGCTTCGGGGTCGTTGAACGGCAGATAGAGCATCGAGGTGATGCGCTCGTTCTGCGGCAGGATCTGCTCCACCAGCCAGCGGTTGTAGGCGCGCGACATCGCGACCTCGATCTCGGGCTGCGGGTGCAGGCCGAGCAGCAGCATGGGCGTCGGGAACATCGACACGTAATCGACCCCCATCGCATCCATCCACTTGAGCGAGAGGTGGATGTCGCGGTGGGTGCCGTCGGCCGGCGTCTGTTCCAGCTTGCGCAGCGGGTAGCGCATGACCCGGCCGGAGATGTCCTGGTAGCCGACCACGCCCGGAATCAGCGGGGACTGCGCGCCGGTGCCGCTGCCGGAATAGACCAGCCCGGTCTGCTTGATCACCGGGTCCTCGATGTACTGGATGATGTCGCGCAGCGACTCGTTCTCGTAGTGGTGGCAGTCGACATCGACGATCAGCACGTCCTCCAGCTTGCGCCGGTCGCGCTGTCTGGCGGCGTTGAGGAGGAGCTTCTTGGTGTCGAACTCCTCGACGCTCATCTTGTGGATGTCGCTTGTCGGAATATCCATTTCCCGTCTCCGTCAGGCGCCCGACCAGGCTTGCCACATGCCGAGCTCGAACAGCTCGACATTCACCGCGCGCAGCATCGCGGTGCACATGATCATCACGGCGGTTGCCGGCATCGCCCGGTCGTCGACGAAGGGCGACCAGCGCTCGCCGATCTGGAACTTGACCGTATACAGCTTGGTCAGCGCGGTGAGTCCCTCCTGGATCAGCGCGTCGGGCGGCTCGTCGCCCTCCCCGAGCTCCAGCATCTTCGCGGCGAATGCCTGGAGCCTGGCCGTCTCCTCGCCGACATCGGCCAGCAGGTCGCCGAACTCGTCCTCCGGCTGCTCAGGCGAGGACATAGATTCCGTCCTCCTTCTCGACGACGTCGTATTTCCTGAGGCGGAACGTCCGGTCCGCGACCATCACCCCGGTCTCCAAATCGTACTCCCAGCCATGCCAGGGACAGACGATGTGCATCTCGTCGTGGTTGAAGCGCATGCCCCGATATGTCTTGTCCTCGGCGATGACCTCCTCGACCTTGGCCATCAGCAGCCCCTCGCAGGCCGGCCCGCCCTGGTGGGCGCACAAATTCTGGTAGGCGTAGAGCCGCCCCTTCACCCGGTAGACGCCGATCTCCGAGTTGCCGTTGGGAACGATCTTGCGCTCGCCGTCGGGCAGGTCGTCGGACTTGGCGACAAAGATCTCCTTTGCCATTCCCGTCTCCTCCTGGTCGAATCCGTGCCGGCGCTCAGTTGGTGGCGACCGAGAGGCTGTGCGCCCCGGTCCCGCCCTGATGCCGGTTGGCGTAGGCCTGCAGCCGCGTCATGCCCATATTCGCGAGCGCGGCGAGCGCGAAGATGATGAGGATGATCGCGTACATCTCGCCGATCCTGAACTGCTCGTAGTAGTTCCCCAGCCGGTAGCCCAGCCCGCCGTCGGCGAATTTGAGCTCGGCGACCAGCACGCCGATGACGGTGATCGCCATGCCCAGCCGGAGCCCGGTGATGACCGGGTTCACCATCGCCGGGATGTAGATCTTGATCACCGTCTGCCAGCGGCTGAGGTTGAACGACTTGCCGACCCGGAGCAGCACCGGGTTGATCAGGATCATGCCGAGCGCGGTGGAGAACACCACCGGGAAGAACGCCGACAGCGCCCCCTTGGCCATCTTGGAATCGATGCCGGTGCCGAAGATCAGGAACAGGATCGGCAGGAAGATGATCTTGGGCGTCGAGCCGATGGCGTTGAGATAGGGCTCGATCGCCTTGCGCAGCAGCGGGTTGACGCCCATGGCGATGCCGAGCGCGAGCGCGATCGCGGAGCCCACGATGAAGCCGACGATGTGCTCGGCGAAGGTGATCCCGAGGTCGCGATAGAAATCCGCCGCCGTGACCTCGCCCCAGATCGCCACCGCGATCTTCCACGACGACGGGATCACGTCGCCGTAGAGGATTTCCAGGGCTCCGAGCGCGGCGAGCCCTTCCCATGCCGCCAGCAGGCAGATCACGGTGAGCACGCGGATGCGCAAGACCGTGGCCTCGCCGCCGCCGGCCAGCGCGGGCGCCGCGGTTCCGACTACACCGGCCTGAGCCACTTCTCGATCCTCCCGAAGCCCCAGTAGAAGAACACGCTGACCAGGATCACCGCAACGATGCTGGCATAGGTGCCGGGCGTGTCGAAGCGGAAATACATCTCGGAGACGATCCGTCCCAGCCCGCCGAAATCGATCAGGTATTCGATCGCAACGATGTTGACGAGAGTATACATCACGCCGATCCGGATGCCCGTGAAGATGGTCGGCACGGCGCAGGGCAGCTGGATCTTCCAGAACATCTCGCGCTCCGACAGGTTGAAGCTCCGCCCGACATTGAGCAGCGTCTGGGAGACCCCGAGAAGGCCCTGCCGGGTCTGGATGACGATGGGGATGGCGCCCGGGATGAAGCCCATCATGATCAGCGTGAGGTAGGTGCGCCCGAAGATCACCAGGAACAGCGGGTAGAGCAGCACCGTCGGCGCGGCGAAGGCGGCCGCGAGCCAGCCCTCATAGGCGATGCCGTAGCGCCGGTTGCGGTAGAGAAAATAGCCGAACGGCACCCCGATGGAGAGCGCGATCGCCGTCGACGCCGCGGTCATGCCGAGGGTGACGAAAAAGTTCCCGACCAGGTCCATGTCCTCCTGGACCGGCGGGAAGGCGAGAAACGTGTCGGACGGGCGCGGGACGACAAGCTCCATCACCATCCCGGTCTCGACCGCGATCTCGAGCACGCAGAGGAACGCGGCGAGCCCGATGGCGCCGACCAGGACGGGCGACTTCGACAGCCTGAACGAGCCCGTCATCCCGCGCCGTCCGCGATCCCCGGTCTAGATCGGCTTGTGGCCCATCGGGTGGACCAGCTCCTTGAGCTGTTCGGCGGTCAGCAGCTTCTTGATCTTCCCCTCCTTGAGCGCGATCCGGTTGATGTTGTCGAGCCCGGCGACCGGCAGGAAGGTGGACAAGCTGAGCGGCGAATCCATCGGCGCCGTCTTGATGTCCTCGTAGTTGAGCTTCCAGCGCTTGGCATAGGCCTTGAGCTGCTCGTCGCTCGAATAGCTGCGCGCCTGGCCCTCGGTCAGCGCGTACATCAGGCGCGTCGCCGCATCTCGGTTCTCTTCGAGCCAGTTCACATTGGCCGCGATCACCCTGATGGTGGTGCCGGTCAGCGCGGCGGCGGCCGCCCCGGTGCCGATAATCCGGATCTTCTTTTCGCGCACCAGCCCCTTGTTGAGCGGGAAGACCGACCAGCCGGTGGCGACCTGCCCGGACATGAGCTGGGTGCGCGAGCCCGACGGCCCGCCGACCGAGACCGCCTTGGCCGGAATGTTGAGCGCCTCCTTGATGAACAGCACGGCGAGGTTGGTGGTCGAGCCGGGCCTGGAATAGACGAACTCGTGTTCGGCCTTGAGGTCCTTGAAGCTCTTGATCGGGCTGTCGGGCTTCACATACCAGTAGAGGTCCGGCACGCCGCGGATATTGCTGCCCAGCACGCGGACCGGCGCCCCTCTCGAATAGGCCGAGACCACGCCGAGCACGCCGTTGCCCCAGACCACGTCCTGGCTCCCGGTGATCACCGCCTGGAGCGACGCCGCGCCGCCCGAGCCGTGGATGATCGAGACGTCGAGCCCGTATTTCTCGAAGATCCCGTTCTCCTTGGCGGAGTAGGGATGCTCGGTCTCGAACACCACCTTGGTGCTGTTGACCATGCGGACCTTGTCAAGCGCTGAAGCGGGCGCGGCGGCCACCGCAGCCGTCATGACGGCGAGCGCCGCCGTCTTCACATATCCAGCCATTTGTTCCCTCCTGATGTTCAGCCGCAGCAGTCTATCCGAAAGCCGCAACGCCTGCGAAACCTCCCCTACCGCCCGGCCAGTTCGGCTTCCGACTCGACCATCCCGCGCGATGCCTCCTCGCGAAGCAGGGTCCACAGCCGGCCGACGTATTCGCCGAACTTGGGCGTCGAGATCACCTCCGACGAGCGCGGACGCGGCAGGTCGACCGAGATCACCTCCTTGATCCTGCCCGGGCGGAACGACATCACCACCACCCGGTCGGACAGCTGCACCGCCTCGGTGATGTTGTGGGTGATCAGCAGCATGGTCTGGTCGAGCGCCGCCCAGATCTCCAGCATCTTGTCGCCGAGCAGCATGCGAGTCTGTTCGTCGAGCGCGCCGAACGGCTCGTCGAGCAGCATGATGCGCGGCTCGTAGGCGAGCGTCCGCGCCACCGCCGTGCGCTGCTTCATCCCGCCCGAAAGCTGCGCCGGGTAGTGGTTCTCGAACCCTTCGAGACCCACGAGGCTGACGAATCTCCGTGCCTTGTCCTCGCGCTCGCCCCTGGCCATGCCCTGGGCCTCGAGCGGGAAGGCGACGTTGTCCAGCGTGGTCCGCCAGGGAAAGGTCGATTCCTCCTGGAACACCACCCCGACATCGCGATGCGCGCCGTCGACCGGGCGCCCGTCGATGCGCACGCTGCCCTCGTACTGGCCGATCAGCCCGCCGACGATGTTGAACAGGGTCGACTTGCCGCAGCCGCTCGGGCCGATCACCGAGACGAACTCGCCCTGGGCCACGTCGAGCGTGACCCGGTCGAGCGCCTGGACCGGCTTGTCGCCGTCCGCGTCGTAGGTCTTGGAGACCTCGGAAATCTCCAGAATATTGGCCATGGTTCTCCGCACCGCGCCCGCGTGGGATCATGTTTCGTCGCTGGCGCGCCGACTGTCAACGGCGCCGCCGGACCCAACCGCCGGAGCACCCCATGACCGAGCGTTTCGAGACCACGCACGAAATCATCCGCGCCGCGCGCGCGAGCGTCAGCCAGCCGGTCTGGAACTACATCACCGGCGCCGCCGAGACCGAGACCACGATGCGGCGCAACCGGCATGCGCTCGACCGCATCGCCTTCCGCCCGCGGGTGCTGCGCGACGTCTCGGACATCGACGTGAGCGGCAGCCTGCTCGGCCACCCCCTCCGCATCCCGGTGCTGCTGGCCCCGATCGGGTCGCTGCAGACGATCACGCCGGACGGCGCCATCGCCGTCGCCCGGGCGGCGGCGGCCTTCGGCACGCTGCAGATGGTCTCGACCGTCACCCAGCCGGGGCTGGAGGAGATCGCGGACTCGGTCGATCACCCCAAGATCTTCCAGATCTACATCCGGGGCGACGACGGCTGGATCCGCGAGCTCGTCGCCCGCGCCCGCGACGCGGGCTATGCGGCGCTGGCCCTGACCGTCGATTCGGCGCATTACGGTCGCCGCGAGCGCCAGCTTCTCTCGCGCTGGCTGCCGCCCAGCGTCCGCACCCAGACCGGGCGCGAATGGCAGACCAAAATCACCTGGGAGACCATGGCGATGATGAAGGAGCATGGCGGGCTTCCCTTCATCCTCAAGGGGATCCAGACCGCCGAGGACGCCGAGATGGCGGTCGAGCACGGGGTCGACGTCGTCTACGTCTCCAACCACGGCGGGCGCCAGCTCGACCACGGCCAGGGCGCGATCGACATTCTGCGCGAGGTGGCGGCGGCGGTCGACGGAAGGGCGGAGATCGTGCTCGATTCCGGCATCGCGAGGGGCTCGGACGTGCTCAAGGCGCTGGCGCTCGGGGCCGATGCGGTTGCCATCGGCCGGCTCCAGGCCTGGGCGCTCGCCGTCGGCGGCACCGCCACCCTGATCCGCGCGCTGGAGATCCTGGAAGCCGAGATGCGCAACGCCATGGGGCTGGTCGGCGTCACCGCGCTCGACCAGCTCGACCCGCGCTACCTCGCCGCGGCGCCGGCGGTCACCGAGGCCACCGAGCTCGGCGCGTTTCCGCTGCTGGGGGAGGAGATCCGGCTTTGAGTTTCATCTCCTCGCTCCCAAGCAGGCCCCACCCGGCATTTTAGATATGGGCATTTGAACCGACCAGTCATATTTTATGACGGGTCGGTTCGGGAGCGACAAGATGAAGACGATCGGCGCGGCAAAATTCAAGGAGCAGTGTCTGGCTCTGCTCGATGACCTCGACCGGGATGGTCTCGTCATCACCAAGCGCGGCAAGCCCGTCGCGCGTCTCCTCCCCTTTGATCAGGAACACGCCGAATTGATCGGCAGCCTGCGTCATAAGGTGGAGGTCCGAGGCGACATCCTGTCCACGGGGATCGAGTGGGACACCGGTGCTGAATCTTGACACCCACATCCTCGTTCTTGCCGTCAGCGGCGCGCTACGTCCGTCGGAAGAGGCGATATTGGCGCGCGCCAGGTGGTCGGCCTCGGCCATCGTGCTGTGGGAGCTCGCCAAGCTCATCCAGCTCGGCCGGCTGAGCATGGACCTCGACGACCGCGAAGTCAGACGCGTGCTGGCACGCCTTCATATCTGGCCCCTCGACCTCGAAATCGCCAGGGCCTCCGTCCGCCTCGACTTCAGGGGCGATCCGGCCGACGAAATCATTGCCGCCACGAGCGTGGTGCACGGCGTCCCCCTGCTCACCCGCGACCGCGTCATCAGGAGATCAGAGCTGGTTCCGCTGGCGATACCTTGAGAGTGAGAGCCGCCCGGTCGAAATGACGGGCGGGAAACCGCCTCAGCTCGCCGTGCCGGTGGACGCTTCGCCGCTCGCGCGGGTCACCATCGGGGCGCTGTAGCCCGGCTGCACCACCACGTCGAGCAGGAAGGGCTTGCCGCCCTCGACCGCCGCGATGGCGGCATCGAGCGCCGCCGGCAGCTCGCCCGCGGTCTCCACCGGACCCGCCGCATCGACGCCCTGGGACCGCGCATAGCCGGCGAGGTCGATCGCCGGGTCGTCGATGCGCTGGCCGATCCAGCGGTTCTCGACCGGGCGGTTGCGCTCCTTCGCCATCGCCTCCTGGTGGACCTCGTCGTTGAAGTTGGACCGGTTGTTGGACACCACGAACAGCACCGGGATGTTGTAATGCGCGGCGGTCCAGAGCGCCGAGCCGCCCTGCATGAAGTCGCCGTCGCCGAGGATCGCGACCGGCACCCGCCCCGATCCCATCAGCGCGAGCCCGGCGCCGATGGCGTTGCCGGGGCCGGAGCCCAGCCCGCCGCCGCCATCGTTGCCGAGATAGTCGAGCGGCTCGGCGAAGTGGTACGAATCGCCCGCCCAGCCGAGCGGCACCCGGGTCAGCGTGATCTTCCGCTCCCCCTTGACCCGGTTGAGGGCGCCCGCGATGTCGCGCGGCGCGATCGGCGCGGATGCGTCCTTGGCCTCGGGCTCGGCGAGCGGCGCCGGATCGCCGCCCAAGAATTTGGGCTGGCCGGAGAGCCTGTCCTCGACCTCCGCGAGGAGCTGGGCCGCGAACGCATCCGGGTCGGCGAGCAGGCGCTGGTCGCCGACGGCGAGGCCGAAATGGTCCATCGACCAGCCGTTGTGGACATAGGAGTCGAGCGTCACGTCGATCACCCGCGCCTCGACCCCGTAGCCGAGACCGAGCGCCTTGAAGGTCCCGGCGAGGTCGATCCAGTCGAGCACGAGAAGCGCGTCCGCCCCGCGCACGAGGCCCTCGCCCGGGCCGCGCACCCAGTTGGACGGCGGGCCGGCATGCAGCGGATGGCCGGTCGGGAAGGAGGCCGACGTCTTGAGGTCGGTCACCACGCGGGCGCCCAGCATCTCGGCGAGACGCACGCGGCAATCCCAGCCCGCCCGGCTGCGCGAGACCCGCCCGACCATGATCACCGGCCGTTCGGCGGCGACCAGCGTGTCGGCCGCCCGGGCCACCGCGCCGGCCGAGGCGTGCGGCGTCTCCGGCGCCGCGAAGCGCGCGGCATCCGGGATCGTCACCTCGCCGGCGAGCCGTGCCTCCTGGAGCCCGGCGTCGAGGCAGATATAGACCGGGCCGCGCGGCGGCGTCTTCGCCATGATGCCCGCGCGCAGCATGGTCTCGACGATCGCCTCCGCCGAGCGCGGCTCGTCGTCCCACTTGACGAAGTTCCGGAGCATCATGCCCTGGTCCTTGGCGGTGTGGATCCAGTCGATCCACGGCCTGCGCAGCGGCGCATCCACCGGCCCGGTCGCTCCCATCACATAGACCGGCGCGCGGTCGCACCAGGCGTTGAACATCGCCATCAGACCGTGCATCAGCCCGACATTGGAATGGACGATCGCCCCCATCGGCTCGTCCGTCACCTTGGCGTAGCCGTGCGCGATCGAGACCGCGTGGTCCTCGTGCAGGCAGAGCAGCATCTGCGGGTCTTCGTTGCCGAGATAGTTCACGATCGAGTCGTGGAACCCGCGATAGCTGGCGCCCGGGTTGAGCGAGACGTATTTGATGCCGAGCCGGCGCAGCATCTCGGCCGCGACGTCGCTGGTCCATTCCATCTGGCGGTTGCCGCCGAGCTCCGGGCGGTCGAATTGCAGCATGTTCATCGCTCAATACTCCGGTGACCTGAGGGTGAGAAAGGGAAAGGCGGACAATACCGAGGGTTCGCGCACCGGCGGGGCGGGGTGGAGGAAGCTCCCGTCGAGCCGGTCGAGCCGGGTGAGACCCATCAGCCCCATCGAGATGCGCATCTCCTCTTCCAGGAGCTCGAGGACGCGGACGATCCCGGACATGCCGGCGGCGGCGAGGCCGAACCCCTGCACCTTGCCGATGGCGACCGAATCGGCGCCCCGGGCGATCGCCTTGACGATGTCGGCGCCGCGCATGAAACCGCCGTCGACGACGATCTCGGCCTTGCCGCCGACCGCTTCGACCACCTCCGGGAGCATGTCGATGGTCGCCCTGCCGTGGTCGAGCTGGCGCCCGCCGTGATTGGAGACGTAGACGGTGTCGACGCCGTGCTCGATGCAGAGCGCCGCGTCCTCGGCCGTCGCGACCCCCTTGATCTGGAGCGGGATGTCGAAGGAGTCCTTGAACCACTTGACCAGGTCCCAGTCGAGGCTCGCCTGGTACTCCATACCCTCGCCGGCCGAGCGGCGCGCGGTCGGCACGTAGCGCTTGATCAGGTCGCGCTCGCGCCGCGAATAGAGCGCCACGTCGACGGTGAGGCAGAAGGCGGCATAGCCGGCGGAAATCGCGCCCCTGGCCACCTCGGCCACCGACTCGCGGCCGCCGCGGACATAGAGCTGGTACACCTTCGGGTGGCCGGTGCCCTTGGCGACCGCCTCCATCCCGGGATGGGTCACCGAGCTGAGATAGGAGACGGTGCCGAACGCCTCGGCCGCCCTTGCCACCGCCATCGAGCCGTCCGGGTGCATGAGCTCGAGCGAGCCCATCGGCGCGAGCGACACGGGGAGCCGGGTCGGGTGACCGGCGATGGTCGCCGAGAGGTCGATGGCGCTCACGTCGTTGAGCACGCGCGGCCGAAAGGCGATCGAATCGAGCCCCAGCCGGTTGCGCAGCAGCGAGGTCTCGGTCTCGGCGCCGCCGGTCAGGTAGTCCCAGGCGCCGTCCGACAAATTGCCGCGCGCGGCGGCGACGATCTCGTGCAGTGTCGCGAAGTCAGCCAATCGCTCCTCCCGGGCAGGACCTGCCGCACAGGGTCTAGCCGCGCGGCGACCGCCTTGTCCAGCGGGGCCCCGCTCGCCGGCGGTTGCGGCTACCCTCGCGCCCAGCCGTTCGCCCCACTGTCACCCCGGGCTCGATCCGCGGCCCGGAGCCACGCGTTCGGACGTTGGAGCGGTTGCACCGGGCCCCGGAACAAGTCCGGGCCGACGGCGGGGGGCGGAGACGTTGCCGCGGGCTCGCGGTCGGCCGTTGCCGAAAGACTCCTCCTACCCCGCGCCGTCCTCGCCTTTCACCCGGCGCACCTCGGTGTTCATCTCCACGTCCTTGCGCCGCCGCTGGGCGATGATGCGGCCGGTCTCGAAATAGTCCCCCTGCGTCGCGAGCTGGGCCGCTCGGTCGAACTCGTCCGACCATTCGCCGAGGCTGTAGCCGTGCCACGGCGTCTCCGGCTTGAGCGGCGGCAGGCCGAGCTCCTCCCAGATCGTTCTCGCGTTCTCCATGAATTCGCGCTTGGGCAGCGAGATGGGCGGGAAGTCCTCCTTCAGCGTGGCGTCGATCAGCACGCTCGCATCCTCGCCGTCGTTGCGCAGGCTGCGCGGGCCGTGGCCCTGGTCGCGATGGCCCAGCACTTCGAGGTCGAGCGCCGGGTTGGCGCGATAGGCCATCGCCCAGAACAGCGCGTCCGCGTTGTCCGGGTCGATGTCCCGGTTGACCGCGATCACGTACTTCCCGGCCGCGCGGTGCAGCGAGGCCGCGCCGTAGAGCGCGCGCCAGATCTCGGTGCGCGGCGTCTCGCGCTCGACCTGGACCACGATCACCTTGCGGATATTGGTCAGCGGCTCGTGCAGGCCGACCCGGAGCACCCCCTTGATGCCGAGCGCGTCCCTGAGATGGGCGAGGAAGAGGGGCTCCATGGCCACCCGCTTGATGGTGCTCGACTCGGACGGCGTGACCTGGCTGACGATCGAGGTCAGCACCGCGTTCCTCCGCCGGGTTACCGCGGTCACGTCCATGAAGGCGTTGAACTCCTGCAAATTCACGTGGCCGTGGCTCTCGCCGAACGGGGCCTCGGGCTCCAGGTACTCGGTGTCGATAAACCCCTCGACGACGATCTCGGCCTCCGCCGGGACCAGCAGGTCGACGGTCCTAGCCCTGACCACGTTCAGCGGGTGGCCGACCAGCCCGCCCGCGATGTCGAGCTCGCAGACCGTCTCCGGCAATTTCAGGGTCGAGGTGAAGGTGACGCAGGGCGGCGCGCCGAGCACCACGGCCGCCGGCATGGGCTCGCCGCGCGCCCGGTATTTCTGCCAGTGGCCGTAGATCCCGGGGCGCAGCTCGAGCGACGGGTTCATGCCGAGACGCCGCGGCGCCTTCACCTGGCCGCGGTAATTCCCCATGTTCTGGATGCCGGTGTCGGGGTCGCGGGTGATGTATTGCGACAGCGTCGTGTAGGGCGCGTTGTCCCAGCCGGGGGTCGAGATCGGCACCGGGATGCCGTCGAGCGCGTTGCCCTCGGCATCGAGCGCCTCGTCGGCGAACACCAGCTCGTGGCACGGCGCGTCGGCGACCTCGCGCGGCGGGATCGGGTTGGCGATCGCCTCCGCCCAGCGTTCCTCGATCTTCTCCAGCTCGCAGCCGATGCCGCGGCGGTAGATCTCCCGGCTCGCCGCCAGCCCGCCGACGATCACCGGGATGCCGTAGCGCCGGCCCCGCGAGTCCACCACGTTGGTGAACAGGAATGCCTTGCGCTCGGGCTCCGGGATGCCGCCGCGAAACTGCCAGCGGACCAGCGGATGCATCTCGGTGTCCTTGTTGATCTCGCGGTCGACGCGGACCAGCAGCCCGGCCTCGTCGAGCGCGGCGATGTGGTCGTGCAGGTCAGGATAGCCGCGCTCAGTCATCGTCCTCGACCCAGCGGGCAGGGGTTTCGGGCTCGACCGCGCGGCGCCGGCGCTGCGCGGTGAGCCGGCCGTTCTCCAGGTAATCGCCCGCGACGGCGCGCCGGGCGGCCTGCTCCCAGCGCTCATCCCAGTCGCCCAGCGAATACCCCGCCCACGGGCTCTCGGGGTTGAGCGGCGGCAGGTCCAGCCGTTCCCAGATTTTTCGCGCGCGGTCCATGAAGGCTTCCCGGGGAAGCGCGACCGGCGGCATGTCGCCCTTCAGCGTGGCGTCGATCAGCAGCGTCGAGTCCTCGAAATCCGGGTCTTCCGTCTTCGGCCCGTGGCCGCGGTGGCGATGGTCGAGCACGGCCGAGTCCTCGCGCGGGTTGGCGCGGTAGGCGATCGACCACCAGACGGCATCGGCGTTCTCGGGATCGATGTCGTCGGACACCGCGACGACGTATTTGCCGCAGGCCGATTGCAGCGAGGACGCGCCGTAGAGCGCCCGCCACACCTCGGTCCGCGGCACGCCGCGCGCGAACTGGACGAAGATCACCCGGCGGATATTGGTCAGCGGCTCGTGCATGACCACCCGCCTGACTCCTTCGATGCCGAGACGCTCGGTCAGGTGGGCGAGGAACAGGGGCTCGTAGGCGACCCGCTTGATGACGCTCGATTCGGACGGCGTCACCTGGCTTATGATCGAGGGCAGGATGGCGCCGCGGCGGTGGGTGATCGCGCTCACCCGCATGATCATGTTGTAGTCTTCCAGCGCCACATGGCCGTGGCTCTCGCCGAACGGCGCCTCCGGCTCGACGAGCTCGGTGTCGATCCACCCCTCGATGACGATCTCGGAGTCCGCGGGCACCGTGAGATCCACTGTGCGGCACTCGACGACAACGATCGGGGCGCCGGCGATTCCCCCGGCCACCGCCACCTCGTCGAGCCCCATCTGGAGCTTCTGCGGCGCGCAATAGGCGACCGCCGGCGGCGGGCCGAGGACGATGGCGCAGGGCATGGGCTCGCCGCGCTCCCGGTATTGCCGCCAGTGGCGATAGCCCTCGGCGCCGCCCGACCGCGTCGCCATGCGGACCGCGAGCCGGTCCGGCGCCTTGAGCCCGGCCCGGTAGGTCCCCATGTTCTGCACCCCGGTCTCGGGGTTCCGGGTGACGCAGCCGGTCGCGGTGAGATAGGGCGCGGCGTCGAAGCCGGGGGTCGAGATCGGCACCGGAAGCGCATCGAGCCCCCGCCCCTCGCCGCGCAGCGCGTCGCCCTCGACCACCGCCTCCTGGCAGGGCGCGCGCGACACCGCGACGGGCGGCACCGGATGGGCGATCGCCTCGCTCCAGCGCGCGCCGATCCTGTCGACCGGCACGCCCATGCCGATGGCGTAGATCCGGGCGCTGGCGGCAAGCGCGCCGATGACGACCGGCATGTCGTAGCGCCTGCCCTTCGCATCGGCGACGTTGGAGAACAGGAAGGCCTTGCGCTGGTCTTCCCGCAACCCCCCGCGGAACTGCCAGCGGACCAGCGGATGCATCTCGGCATCCTTGTCGATCGGCGCGTCGACGCGGAACAGGAGACCCGCCCGGTCGAGCGCGCGGATATGGTCGCGGAAATCCGGGTAGGCGCGCCGCGCGGCCGGGTCCGGGAGGGCGGTCGCCATCTACCACATGGCCGAGCCGCCATCGACGACGATGGTCTGGCCCGTGACGAAGTCGCTGTCGGCGGACGCGAGATAGATGCAGGCGCCGACCAGGTCGTCCGGCGTCTCGTCCTGCTTGATCGCCCGCGTCGCCCGCGTGCGCTCCGGCCCGCCGCCCATCCAGTTGGTGCGCTTCAGGACGTTCTCCGACATCGTCGAGCCCGGCGCGATGGCGTTGACGCAGATATTGTCGTCGCCGAGCTCGCGGGCGAGCGAGCGGGTGATGCCGAGCACCGCGGCCTTGGACGCGTCGTAATGCAGGAAGAAGGGCGCGCCCTTGAAAATCCGCCCGGTGCAGATCGAGACGATCTTGCCGTAATGCTTCTTGCGCATCTCCGGCGCCGCCGCCTTGCAGCAGAGCCAGACGCCCTTGGCGTTGACCGCGAGCACCCTGTCCCATTCCTCGACGGCGATCTCGTCGAAGGGCTTGCGCTCCACCGCGGTGAACACGGCGGCGTTGTTGACGAGGATGTCGAGCCCGCCGAAGGCCGCCACCGTGCGCGCGACCATGGCCTTGCAGGACTCCTCGTCGGCGACATCGGTGGGCACGTCGATGGCCTCGGCGCCGCCGGCCTTCAACTCGTCCACCACGGACTGTCCGGAGTCGAGGTCGGCGATGGCGATCTTCGCCCCCTCCGCCGCCATCGCGCGGGCGAAGGCCGCGCCGATACCCTGCGCGGCGCCGGTGACTATCGCGACGCGTCCGTCAAGCCGTCCCATGTGAGCTCTCCCTCCTCGCTTCCCGAACCGCTCGCCCCGGGGTTCCCCTCGTCGAGCGTGCGGACTTCGGTGTTCATCGCGACGTCGCCGCGCCGGCGCTGGGCGATGATCCGCCCGGTCTCCCAATACTCGCTGCGCACGGCGCGGCGCGCCATCGTTTCCAGATCCTCGTTCCACTCGCCGAGATCGTAGCCGAACCACGGCCGCTCCGGCCTGAGCTTCGGCAGGCCGAGCTCGTTCCAGATCTCGGCCGCCGCCTCCATGTACTGGCGCTTGGGCAGCGAGACCGGCGGGAAGGTCTCTTTCAGCGTCGCGTCCACCAGCACCGCCGAGTCCTCCGAATCGAGCAGGCTGCGCGGGCCGTGGCCCTCGTCCTTGTGCTTGAGGATCTCGACGTCGCGATGCGGCTTGGAGCGGTAGGACATCGCCCAGAAGACGGCGTTGGTGTCGTCGGGATCGATGTCCTCGTTGACCGCGATCACCCACTTGCCTTCGGCGCGGCGCAGCGAGGCGACGCCGTAGAGCGCGCGCCAGATCTCGGTGCGCGGCGTCTCGCGCGCGACGACGACGACGATCAGCTTGTGCAGCGAGGTGAGCGGCTCGTGGGTGGCGACGTGCTTCACCCCCTTGATGCCGAGATGGTCGCGCAGGTGCTCGATCTGCGCCGCCTCGTAGGCGGGCCGCTTGATGGCGCTGGATTCGGACGGCGTGACCTGACTCACCCAGGAGGTGATGATCGCATCGCGCCGCCTGGTGATCGCGGTCACGTCCACGTAGCCGTTGTATTCCTGGAGGTTGACATGGCCGTGGCTCTCGCCGAACGGCGCCTCGGGCTCCAGCAGCTCGGTGGAGACGAAGCCCTCGATCACCACCTCGGCCTCGGCGGGGACCAGGAGATCGACCGTGCGCGCCCGCGTCACGTTGAGCGGCTTCCCCACCAGCCCGCCCGAGACCCAGAGCTCGTCGAGCTTCTCCGGCAGCTTCTGGACGGCGGTGAACGAGACGATCGGCGGGGCGCCGAGGACGATGGCACACGGCATCGGCTCGCCCCGCTTCTTCCACGCCTCCCAGTGCATGTAGCCGCCGGTCCTGAGCTCGATCGACGGGTTCATGCCGATCCGGTTGGGCGCCTTCAGCATCCCCCGGTAGTTGCCCATGTTCTGGACGCCGGTCTCGGGGTCCTTGGTGATGAAATGCGACGAGGTGGTGTAGGGCGCGTTGTCCCAGCCCGGCGATGAGATCGGCACCGGCAGCGCATCGAGCCCGCTTCCGTCGAGCAGGTCGCCGTCGCGGTAGACGATCTCCTGGCACGGCGCGTCGTCGACGCGGTTGGGCTCCACCGGCGCGTTCATCGCCCGGATCCAGTTCTCCTTGATCTCGGCCAGCGGCACGCCCATGCCCATCTCGTAGACCCGGCTGTTGGCGGCGAGACCGCAGACCAGGACCGGGATGTCGAAGTCGCGCCCCTTGGAGTCGGTGACGTTGGTGAACAGGAACGCCTTGCGGTCCTCGGCGTCGATGCCGCCGCGGAACTGCCAGCGCACCAGCGGGTGCATCTCGGTGTCCTTGTTGATCCGCCGGTCGACCTCGATCAGCAGGCCGGCCTCGCGCAGCGCGGCGATGTGTTCGTGCAGGTCCCGGTATCCGCGGGCGGGCATCGACATGGGCACGGCACTCCCTCCGGCGACCCGGCGGGAGTCGCGGAAAACGGTTCGTCGGCAGCCAAGCGTGCGGCAATCTATTGGCGCGCTATCGGCCTGACAACCGGCGCGAGGGCTTTTGCGCGGGCGCGAGGTCGGGCGTATCCTTCGAGCGGATTCGAGGCGACTCGGAGAACAGGACAAGGAGCAGGACATGTCGTTCAAACGCGTACGCACGGCGCTCGGGCTGGTTGCGGGAATTCTGGCGCTCGGCACGGCGGCGACCGCCTCGGCGGACGTCGCGGGCTTCTACGAGGACAAGCACGTGACCATCGTCGTTCCGGCTGGGCTCGGCGCCTCGCTCGGCCTCTACGGCCGCCTGCTGGCCGAGCACTGGGGCAACCACATCCCGGGCAAGCCGAATGTGATCGTGCAGTCCAGGCCGGGCGGCGGCGGCACCAAAGGCGCGGCCTATGTCTACAACGCCGCACCCAAGGACGGCACGGTCGTCGCCGAGGTGCTGGCGCCGTCGGTGCTGGCGCCGATCCTCCGCAACGTCAAGTTCGACGCGACCAAATTCCAGTGGCTCGGCTCGATCACCCAGCGCCCGAGCGTGGTCTCCGTGTTCCACAACGCCCCGGCGACGACGCTGGAAGGGGCGAAGAAGACGGAGGTCATCATGGGCTCGACCGGTTTCGGCTCCGAGACCTATCTGATGCCCAGGCTGATGAACCACCTGCTCGGCACCAGGTTCAAGATCGTCAAGGGCTACAAGGGCGGCGCCTCGATCAACAAGGCGATGGCCCAGGGCGAGGTGCACGGCCGGATGAACTACTGGACCGGCTGGACGACGATCAAGAACGACTGGCTGAAGACCGGCAAGCTCAAGCACCTGATCCAGTACGGGCCGCGCATTCCGGAGCTGCCGGACGTGCCCAGCATCGGCGATTTGGTGACCTCGGAAGACGGCAAGAAGATGATCAGGTTCATCGAGGTCTGCGAGCTGATCGGCATGGGCTTCTGGGTCGCGCCAGAAGTGCCCGAGGACCGGGTGGCGGCGCTGCGTTCGTCCTTCATGGCGACCATGAAGGACCCGGCCTTCCTCGCCGACGCGGAGAAGCGGCGCGCGCCGGTGGCGCCGATCGCGGGCACCGAGCTCGTCAAGCTGGTCAATGACGGGCTGAAGGTCTCGCCCGAGCTGGTCGCCAAGATGAAGACCGCCTTCGGCTTCAAGTAGAGGGTTCGCCCGCCGCCGGCCGCGGCGGCGGGCGTCCTTGTTCCGCGGCGCTCCGCTGTGGGACACTCGCCACTTTCGGGAAAGGGGGAGAGCCGCCATGTCGAGATCGAAGATCGCAAGTGCGCTGCTGGCCGCGACCGTGCTTTGGGCGGGCGCGTCCACGGCGTCCGCCGAAGTCAAGCTGAACCTGGTCTATCCGTTCCCGGATTTCCTGATCTACACCAAGCAGTGCAAGCAGCTCGCCGCGGACATCACGGCGGCGGCCAAGGGCAAGCTCGCGATCAACGTGCTGCCGTTCAACTCGATCAAGATGTTCCAGCAGCCGCCTGCCGTGCGCAAGGGCCGGGTCGACCTCTATTGCGGGCCCTACGCCTTCTTCGCCCGGGCGGTGCCGGAGAACGAGGCGGTCGCGACCTCCCCCTCCAACCCGGCGGTGGTGCGCGCCAATGGCGGGCTCAAGATGCTGGACGAGATCCAGCAGAAATATTTCGGCGTCAAGAACCTCGGCTGGACCTCGGCGGGCGGGCGCTTCCGCATCTACATGGCGAACGCTCCCAAGTTCGACGACAAGGGCATGCTGAACCTCGACGGCGTGAAGCTGCGCGACAACCCGATCTACGGCGCCTTCTTCCGCGCGATGAACGCGACCACCCACCCGCTGCCGGCGACGCAGGTCTATTCGGCGCTGGAGAAGGGCGTGGTCGACGCCGCCGCCTGGGCCACCATCGGCCTCAAGGGCCTGAAATGGGACAAGTTCCTGCGCCACGCGGTGGAGCCGGAGTTCTACCACACCGATATCGGCTGGTTCATCAACCTGAAGACGTGGAACGGCCTGGATTCCGCGCTCCGCAAGCAGGTCCAGGACATGGTGATCGCCAACGAGTTGGCGGTCCGCAAGGTCCTGCTGGAGGAGTCGAAGAAGGAGCGGGCCACGCTCGCCAAGGAGGGCATGGAGTTCCACACCGTCCCGGCGGCCGCGGTCTATTCCAAGCTCGCCGTCGATTCGGCCTATGCGCGCATGCTCGACCGCCTCGAGAAGGCGAAGCGGCCGACCGGGCACGTCGCCAAGCTGCGCGAGCTCTGGCAGCAGCAATAGGACCTCGCGATGCCGGCTTCCCGGACCCAGGGGAGCCGGCGTGACGGGCGGGAACGGCGGCCGATGACCGTCCTGCGCACCGTCGACAGGATCTGGGCCGGCCTGTTGTGGGCGCTGATGGCGCTGGCCGCGCTCTATATCGGCTTCATCATGCTGGCGATCGTCTATGTGACGATCTTCCGCAGCGCCGGCTGGGCCTACAACCAGTTCGTCTTCACGCTCATCGAGTACGGCTTCATCTACATCCTGTTCCTGGGCTCGCCCTGGCTCGTCAGGACCCGGGGGCATGTCTATATCGAGCTGCTCACCGCCGCCGTGCCGGAACGCAGCCGGGCGGCGCTGTCCCGGGGCATCGCGGCGCTGTGCGCCGCCATCTGCCTGGTCTGGGCCTGGTACACGCTCGGCATCTTCGTGGACCAGGCCGGGGACCCGCTCGCCTTCGACGAGCTGCGCGACGACCGGGGCATGCGTCTGTGGACGATCACCGTCTCCTACCCGGTCGGGTTCCTGTTCATGGCGGTCGAGTTTTTCCGCTACATCTTCGGCCGCGAGATCATGCACAGCGGCGCCGCCGGCATCGCCAGCGAGCGGCTGGAGCTGGAGGAGACCAAGCGCAGCCTGACGGAAGCCCGCTAGATGGAGTGGTACTGGATCCTGCTCGCGCTGTTCGGCTCGATCCTGCTCCTGATGTTCGTCGGGCTGCCGGTGGGAATCGCCTTCATCGCGGTCAACACGGTGGCCGCCTTCTTCATCTTCGGCCGGTTCGGCGATTTCGACACGCGGGTGCACTCGGCGATCGGCCAGCATGTCGACAACGCCTTCGGCAACATGACGATTTTTGCCATCGTGCCGATCCCGATGTTCCTGCTGATGGGCGAGCTGTTCTTCCACACCGGCCTCGCCAACCGGATGTTCAACGCCGTGGAACGGCTGATGGGCCGCGTGCCGGCGCGCCTCTCCTACGTCACCGTCGCCGGCGGCACGGCGTTTGCCACGCTGTCGGGCTCGTCGATGGGCTCGACCGCCCTTTTGGGCACGCTGATGGTCCCGGAGATGACCCGGCGCGGCTACCGCAAGAGCATGTCGATCGGCCCCATCCTCGGCACCGGCGGGCTCGCCATGCTGATCCCGCCATCCGCGCTCGCCGTGCTGCTCGGCACGCTGGCGGAGATCGACATCGGCCGGCTGCTGATCGCCGGCGTCGTGCCCGGGCTGCTGCTGGCAGTCTTCTACACCGTCCTGATCTTCGTCCGCGCGACCCTCGACCCGTCGGCCGCGCCCTCCTACGACGTCGAAATCGTGCCGCTCGGCCGGCGCGTGACGCTGTTCCTCCTCGATGTGGTGCCGATGGTCTCGATCATCGTCTTCGTCATCGCGCTGATCATGGGGGGCGTCGCGACGCCGTCCGAGGCGGCGGCCTACGGATCGGTCGGCGTGATCCTGCTGGCGGTCGCCTATCTGTTCCTGGTGCCGCTCGCGCGCGGCGAGTTCCGCCGGGCGCTCGCCTTCGGGCCGTTCTTCGCGGCGGCGATGTGGAAGTCGATGTGGGGTGCCGGGCGGGTCACCGTCATCGCGCTGATGATCCTGTTCGGCTCCTCGCTGTTCTCCAACGTGCTGGCGGCGTCGGGATCGAGCGCCGCGCTGATCGCCTGGATCACCGGCTTCGCGGTCTCGCCCTATGTCATGCTGCTGATGATGTTCGGCATCCTGCTGCTGCTCGGCATGTTCATGGACCAGCTCGCCATGATGCTGCTGACGGTGCCGATCTTCTTCCCCGTCGTGCAGGGCCTCGAATTCGGGCTGGCGCTGGAGGTGAAGCTGATCTGGTTCGCCGTCATCATGCTGCTGGCGATGGAGATCAGCCTGACCACCCCGCCCTTCGGCCTGCTGCTGTTCGTCATGCAGGGCGTCGCGCCGCCCGGCACGCGGTTCGGCGAGATCTGCGTCGCCGCGCTGCCCTTCATGGGCTGCGCGCTGCTGCTCACCCTGCTGATCGTGATCTTCCCCGGACTCGCGATCTGGCTGCCCTGGCTCGGCGGGTAGCCGGGCGCCCGCCGGACGCAGGGAGAAACCGCGATGGCTTCGCACGACACAGGCGATGGCGGCACCGTCAAGGCGCTGTGGCGCTACCCGGTCAAGTCCATGGCCGGCGGCAAGCTCGACGAGGCGCCGATAGCCGAGGGCGGCATTCTGGGCGACCGTGCCTACGCGGTGATCGACGCGGCCAGCGGCAAAGTGGGGAGCGCCAAGACACCGAAGAAATGGGACAAGCTGCTGGCGCTGGCCGCCGATTTCGTCACCCCGCCGCGCATCGGCGCACCGCTCCCGCCGGTACGCATCGTCTGGCCGGACGGAAGCGCGGTGTCCAGCGACGGCGGGGATGCGGATGCGCGCCTGTCGGCGACCCTGGGCCGGGCGGTCAGGCTGACTTCGGAGCGGCCGGCGACCGTCAGCGTCGAACGTCTCGACCCGCTCGCGGAAGAAGAGACCGTCGTCGACATCGGTGGGCTGATGATGGCGGGACGGTTCTCCGACTATGCCGCGCTCCATCTCATGACCACGGCGACGATGGCGCGCCTTGCCGAGCTCCGCCCCGGGTCCAGCTTCGCCGCGCGGCGTTTCCGGCCCAATATTGCGCTCGCCGCGCCCGCGGGCGCGCGCGGCTTCGTCGAGAACGGCTGGGTGGGCCATGAGCTCGCCATCGGCGACGAGGTCAGGCTCCGCATCACCGACCCGACCCCGCGCTGCTCGATCCCGACGCTCGCCCAGAAGGACCTGGCCAAGGACCCGTCGGTCCTGCGCACCATCGTCGAGCACAACAGCATCCCGGTCCCGGTGCTCGACAACGAGCCGCTCCCCTGCGCCGGCGTCTACGCCTTCGTCGTCCGGGGCGGCACGGTGAGGCGGGGCGACGCCGTGCGGGTGATGTAGAGCGGGTCGCGGCCTGGCCCGATCCAGGCCCTCGGGGAGCATCCGGCGGTCGCCGCGCATGTTGCCGGGGCCGGCCGGCGCAGGGTCCGGGGAGATCTGCCTCGCCGCGCTGCCCTTCATGGGCTGCGCGCTGCTGCTCACCCTCTTGATCGTAATCTTCCCCGGGCTCGCGAACTGGCTGCCCTGGCTCGGCGGATAGCCGGGCGCCCGCTCCGATTTCCAGGCCGTCCGGGGCTTGCCAACGATCTCCCGGCGAGCGTCGAAGCTTGGGCCTTCGCACCCGCGAAGTTGTTGAATTGCAAAGTTAGGACCCGACTCCTTGGCAAAGGGCACCGGCCGTGGCACCATTCTGAACGTGAATGGGTAAGTGACTAGAGTGCATGCGCAGGCTCTCCCGCTTTCTGTTCTCGACCGGGCCCCGATTCGGCGTGACGGTCGGCTGCCTCGGCGGCCTCGTTTCCCTGGCCGCCGCCGTCCAGCATCTTGCGGGCGGTCCGGGCAATCTCAGGCTCGGCGAAATCGGACTTGTTCTATTTCTCTGCGGCTTCGCATGGGCGATTCTGACCGCCTATGTCGGCCCCCGCTTGAACGGCGGGGGCATGGTATGCGCCGTCCTCTTCCTCCTCATCGTCCCTGCCGCCGACTCGGCGGAGATTGCTACGGTCCTGGCGACGTGGAACTATCTGATCTGGGGCGTGGTGTGCTTGGCCATTCTCGTATGGTGGCTGGCTTCTGCATATCTCGACGAAAAGCGCCGCTCGATGGAGATGCGCACGATCTACGACCGGGCACTGAAGCAAGCGGGGGTGGAGCCACCCACCTGACATTTGTGCGCGACCCGCGTGCCCGGCTGAGAGCGCGCGCCGTCTGGATGCCGATCGGTGACCACCTGTCATAGGGGCCGTCCCGTGGCCCGACGAGATAGGCTATCCGGCGACGGACCGCGGCACCACTTCGGTTCCGGGTTTGTGCTTCATAGACCTCAGCTGGACGGTGAAGCGCAAGTCCGGCTTACTCTATGGCGTGGGCGACGATGCGCGCCACGTCGCCGCCCGTGTCGAGGATTATCCCGCCGGTCGTCGGCGACTGACGCCGGCCTTCCCGGCAAGCGCGCGCGGATGTAGCGCCGGAACCTGACTAACGTGGTTAGAGACCTGATTCAACGCCGGTCGGTTACAAACACGCCCGCCAAGACTCCGATGGCGACCGATCCCCAATCGTCGGGTGGATCTCTCGTGTCTTCAGACCTGGATTCGACCGCCATCACGCATTCGCGCCGTTCAGGCCCGCGATGAGGATCGTCTCCATCGATCCGTCCTTCTTCCTGACGATCAGCTCGCCGCCGTCTTCGATCTTCTTCGTGATGCCCTCGGCGATGGCCAGCGCGGTGCTGACGGTCGAGGCCTTGTTTCTCGTGTTCAACCGAGCGGTGAGGATTTCGGTATTGGCGATGTCCCGCTCGGTCAGGTTCATGGTGACCTTCTTCAGCGCCATAGCCTTGCCCCTTTCGCCGGCACGCGCCAGCTCCCGGCCATACTTGATACATCTATTGTAAGACAATTGGCTGGCGACTCCAATATCCGACATATCGACGACGAGCCGAGAAATTGCGGGCGGGACATGGTGCCCACCCCCCGCACGGCTACCGGCCGAGACGCTAGAACAGGTTGAGCCAGACGCTGGAGCGGAGCGCCGGGAACATGTCGCCGAGGACGGTCTGCGGCCACGGCACGAGCAGGATCTTGTGGAACAGCCAGTAGGAGAAGATGCCCATCGGCACCGCGATGGCGAGCGTCGTGGTCCAGCTCTCCTTGCCCTCGTAGCGCATGTAGCCGACCAGGAACAGGAACATGGCGGGCAGGATGCCGACCAGCGCGGCGGCGCCGAAGAAGAACAGGAGCCAGCCGAAATAGACCGCGGCGCGCAGATAGATCGTGCGGGGCGGCATGTCGCCGTAATCGGCCTGGATGTCGAAATGCACGTCGTCGGTGCCGGGTCCGCCCTCTTCGCCCGCCGGCGCGCCGGCCAGCAGCCCGGTCGCCTCGACCCGGACCGGGCGCACGAACATCGCGCCCAGGATGAGCCACACGGTAAACAGGAGGCCGGCCCAGCCGACCGACTGCGGCACCAGCTTGGCGCCGAACTCCCATTGGGAAGAGACCGCGAGGCAGGTGGCGAAGAACGCGAGCACCAGGATTCCGAAGCCGAGATCGGGGTTGAGGCTCTCCGGCCGGAAGCCGAGCTGCGCGCGCTGCCTCTCCCCTCCCCGCGGCCGCGCCAGGTACCCCTTCAGGATCGGCCGCAGGATTCCGTAGAGCGTGAGGGCGAAAACGATCATGACGACCGGGAAGGTCAGCCACTCGGCACCGTAGCGCTCGACCGAGATGAACAGGTAGCGCTCGATCAGATTGCCGAGCACGAAGCCGAGGATCAGCGGCGGGCGCGGCCATTTCATCCGCTTCATCACCCAGCCGAAGAAGCCGAAGATCAACAGCGCGTAGATGTCGCCCCACTGCCTGGAGCCCTGGAAGGCGCCGACGAACACCACCGCGAGCACGACCGGCGCCAGGATGCCGATTCGCACCAGCGCCACCTTGGCGAGCTGGTTGGCGAACAGGAAGCAGATCCCGGCGCCGATCACGTTGGCGAAGGCGACCGACCAGACCAGGGTGTAGGTGACGTCGAGATGCTTGCTCAGCATCTCGGGGCCCGGCGTGATGCCGTGGATCAGGAACGCCCCCAGGATCAGCGCCATCGACGCCGAGCCCGGCACGCCGAAGGCGATGGTGGGCACCAGCGCCCCGCCTTCCTTGGCGTTGTTGGAGCTTTCGGACGCGATCACGCCGCGCACGTCGCCCTTGCCGAAGCTGGTGGCGGTGTCCTTCTCGCTCCTCAGCGCGTGGCCGTAGGCGATCCAGTCGATCACCGAGGCGCCGATGCCCGGCACCGCGCCGAGGCTCGAGCCGATGGTGGCGCAGCGCAGCAGCAGGAACCAGTTGCGGAACACGTCGCGGATGCCGGCGAGCTGGCTCATCTCCGACTTGACCTGGCCCTCGGCGGCGATCCTCTGGCGGGTGATCGCCATGTCGGCGATCTCGGGGATCGCGAACAGGCCGAGCGCCAGCGGCACCACCGGCAGCCCGTCCCAGAGATAGAGCGAATCGAAGGTCCAGCGCAGCGTCCCGGTCTGCGGGTCGTCGCCCGCGGTCGCCACCATCAGCCCGATACAGGCCGCCGCCAGCCCCTTCAGCGGCGTGCCGCCGCTCAGCACCGCGGCCAGAGAGAGCCCGAAGACGCAGAACGACAACAGCTCGGGCGAGCCGATCGCGAGCATCACCGGGCGCAGGATCGGCACGCTGATCGCCAGCAGGAAGGCGCCGTAGATGCCGCCGATCACCGAGGACGAGAACGCGGCCCCGAAGGCGCGCCCGGCCTCGCCCTTCCGCGCCATCGGGTAGCCGTCGAGAATGGTCGCCGCCGAGCCCACCGTCCCCGGCACCCCGAACAGCACCGCCGGTATGGTGTCCGAGGTCACCACCACCGCCTGCAGGCCCATCAGGAAGGCGAGCGCGGTATAGGCGTCCATGTCGAAGGTGAACGGCAGCAGCAGCGACAGCCCGACCAGCCCGCCCAGCCCCGGGATGACGCCGAGCACCAGCCCGATCAGAACGCCGAGGGCGAGAAAGCCGATCCGCTCGGGATCTGCCATGATGGTCGCGGCCTTGATGGCCATGCCGAGCATGTCGGCTTCCATGGACGCCCCTGTTCTCCCGGTCAGTGCCGCGGCCGTTTCCGGCCGGCGATGTCTATTCCGCCGCGATCCGTTCGGGGAAGCGCTCGCTCACGTCGAGCTTGAACACCTTCTGCGCGTTCTCGCCGAGGATCTTGCGCTTCGCCCTCTCGTCGAGGAACGGCAGGTCCCAGATCACGCTCGGCAGGTCCATGTCCCAGTGCGGGTAGTCGGTGGCGAACAGCAGCGAGTTCTCGGCATCCATCGCCTTGAAGGTCGCCTCCAGCAGCCAGTCCTCGTTGGGCCGCTCCATCGGCTGGGTGGTGAAGTACATCTCCTTCATGTACTCGCTCGGCAGCCGCTTGAGCGAGGGGCATTCCGAGCTTCGCATGCGGTATTCGTTGTCGAGCCGCATCATCAGCCAGGGCACCCAGGCGATGCCCGACTCGATCCAGACCGTCTTGAGGTTGGGGAACCGCTCGGGCAGGCCGTTGACCACCCAGTTGGTGCAGTGGACGACGTTGTACCAGGTGAAGCCCAGCGCGTGGACGGCGATGAACCGGTTCGAGGTGCGGAACATCGGGTCGTCCCAGTTGAACCCCGAGTGGAAGCCGAGCGGCAGGCCGCGCTCCTCGACGGCGCGGTAGATCTTCATGTAGTCGTTGTCGTGCACCGGCTTGTGGCGCACCGAGGTGACCATGAAGCCGATCACGCCGGGACAGTCGGCGAAGTCCTCGACCATCTTCATCGCCGCTTCGTGGTCGTTGAACGGCAGATACAGCATCGACTTGATGCGCGACGAGCCGGGCAGCACGCGCTCGACCAGCCAGCGGTTATAGGCGCGCGCCAGGTGGTGCTCGACCTCGGGTTGCGGGTGCATGGCGAGCCCGAGCATCGGCGTCGGGAACATGCAGGAGTAGTCGACCCCCATCGCGTCCATCCAGCGATGGCCGAGATGGATGTCGCGGTGCACCCCGTCGGCCGGGGTCTGCTCCATGCGCCTCAGCGGGTAGCGCGTCACCCTGCCGCCGACATCCTGGTAGCCGACCCGGCCGAGGGCGAACATGCCGCCGCCGCGCTGGGCGACCTGGCCGCCGGAGCGGGCGAGCTGCTGGAGGACCGGATCCTCCATGTATTCCATGATCTCGGCCATCGATTCGCTCTCGTAGTGGTGCGAATCGACATCGACGATCAGCACGTCCTGCAAGCCCCGCCGGTCGCGCTGCCTGGCCGCGTTGGCCAGCACCTTGTCGGTGTCGAACGAATCGACGCTCATGCGGAAGAACTGTTCGTTGCCGGTCGGGAGCTCCATTCAACCCTCCTCGGTCGGACCGCTGCCCTAGGTTGTGGCGATTACAGCAGCCCGGGAAGCCATGTTGCAAGGGGCGGGAACGCGGCGATCACGATCATCCCCGCCAGGAAGATGCCGACGAACGGCCAGGTGGCGCGGAATATGTCGCTCAACGGCACATCGGGCGCCGATCCCTTGAAGGCGAACATGGTGTAGCCGAAGGGCGGCGTGATCCCGCCTACGGTGACGTTCAAGAGCATGATCAGCCAGAACCAGATCGGGTCGAAGCCGAGCGTCTGCAGCAGCGGCTGGTAGATCGGGATCACCACCAGCATGAGGGCGATCTGGTCGATGAACATGCAGAGGATGAAGGGGATCAGCATCATGATGAACAGCATCACGTAAGGCTCGAAATCGAGCGTCACGATCAGCGTCGTCAGCTCCCGGGTCGAGCCGGTGAAGGCGAGCAGCTGGCTGAACATCTTGGAGCTCGCCATGATCACCAGGATCATCGAGGTGATGAAGGCCGCCGAGGCCACCGATTCGGAGACCATCTTCCAGGAGAGCTTGCGGTAGTAGATCGCGGTCAGCAGCGCGCCGAGCACCCCGGTCGCGGCCGATTCCGACGGCGTCGCGATGCCGAGCAGGATGAAGCCCATCACGCAGAATATGATGACCGCGAACGGCAGCACGCGGAGCACCGCGACCACCATCTCCCAAGGGGTCACCTCGGGCGCGGTGTCGGAATCGCCGTAGGGTGCGAGCTCCGGGTTGGCCCGCACGCGGGCGAAGATGTAGATCAGGAACATCCCCGACAGCAGCAGACCCGGCACGATGCCGGCGATCAGCAGCCCGGCGATCGACACGTCGGCGAGCGTCCCGATGATGATCACCAGCACGCTCGGCGGGATGATCGGCGCCAGGCTGGCGCCGGCCAGAATCGCCCCGGTCGACAGGCTGGAGTCGTATTTGCGCTCGATCATGCCGGGGTAGAGGGTGCGCGCCATCATCGCCGCCACCCCCATCGCCGCGCCGGAGAGCGCGCCGAAGATGGTCGACAGCACGATGCACAGCACGTATTGCCGCCCGCGCACCTTGCCGACCAGCTTGTCGACCGAATCGAACAGGATGTCGATCGAGCCCGAGCGGAACAGCAGCTCGCCCATCAGGATGAACAGCGGGATCGCCGAGAGCGCCGCGATGTTGGTGGTCTCGAAGATCGAGTTGGCGACCATGCCGAAGCCCGGCTGGCCGAGCACGATCAGCACGCCGGCGATGTTGATCACCAGGAAGGCGATGAAGATCGGCGCGCCGGTCATGAACGCGGCCAGCAGGACCGCGAGCCCGCCCGACAATGTGCCCCACCAGACCATGGTCAGCCGTGCATCCCGCTCGCCGGCTTCTCGACGCCGAGCGTCCGCGGGTCGAGCATGCGCAGGAAATAGATCGCCGAGGAGGCGAAGCCGTAGGTGATCCAGGCGGAGATGTAGATCTTGGGGATCGGCTTCACCTTCATCAAATGGACGTCCTTGACGATCTGGCGGATGTTCTCGTCGAGGCTGATCCAGGTCGCCGCGGCGCAGGCGAGGAAGCCGGCGAGATAGATGAACCAGTACAGGAAACGCGTCTTTTCCTGGGCGAACATGTCGAGGATGACGGTCACCGCGACATGGCCCTTCTCCCTGGTGACATGGGGCATCATCAGGAAGGCGCCGATGCACAGCGAATACTGCACCGCCTCGCTCGACCACCAGGTCGGCGCGGCGAAGAAGTAGCGCGCGAACACCTCGTAGCAATAGGCGAAGACGATGATGCCGAGGCAGAGCTTGGAGAGGTGGAAGCCGACCTGCGTGACCCCGTCGTGCAGCCGCGCAAGCGCATTCAGCGCCTCACCCATCGCCCCGTCCCCGGCACCCCGTCATCGGTCGTACGCCCGCGGGAACGTCAGTCGGTCATGCCCGCGTCTTTGGCGAGCTTGTAGAGGGCGTCCGCCCCGTCGCCGCAGCAATCGCGCGTGGTCTTCCACAGGCTCGTGCTCCAGGCCTTCTTGACCAGGGCGGCCTTCTCCGGCGACAGGTGGAGCGTCTTCACGCCGAACCCGTCGAGCTTGGCGGTCTCGTCGGCGAGGATCTGCCTGCCCACCCACGGCATCTCGAGCTCGGTCTCGCGCCCGGCCGCCAGCAACACGCCCTTCTCCTTGTCGTTGAGCTTGTTCCACGAATCGAGGTTGACCAGGACCGGCACGTTGGACGTGCCGAAGGTCGGGCGGACGCGGTACTTGGCGACCTCGAAATGCTTCATCGACAGCATCCCGGCCGCCGGCCAGCAAGCGCCGTCGACCACGCCCTTCTCCAGCGCGGAATAGATCTGCGACCCGGGCAGCACGACCGGCGAGCCGCCGAGCGCGCGGATCACGCCGTGATAGGAGAGCGTGCCCCTGATCTTGCGGCCCTTCACGTCGCCCTCGGAGCTGAGCGGCTCCTTGAGGAACATGTGGTAGCCCGAGAAGCTCGCCGCCGGAAGGGTGACCATCTTCAGGTTGTTGTGCTTCTGGTAGTACTTGTCGACGAAGTCCCAGATGCCCGCCTCGCGGCGCTTCAGGGGGTCTATGTCGATCGTATCGACCACCAGGGCGATGCCCTTCGACCCGGCGTGGTAGACGCCATGGGTAAACAGCATGTCGAACACGCCCGAGGCGACCGGCTGGAGCTGTTCGAAGGGAGGCACGACCTCGGGTCCCGATATGCTGATCTTGACGGTGTCGCCGCCGATCTCCTCCACATTGTCCAAGAACTGCTGGAGCACCGCGTAGGTCGGCCAGTTGTTCTTGTTCCAGCTGGTCAGCAGCTTGAGGCTCGCCGCCTCGACGGCGCCGGCCATGGCGACCGCAAGCGCCGCGCCGGCGAGCGGCGCGGTCCACATCCTCTTCATGTCGGGTTCCTCCCAATTGTTCTCCGGCCGGTGCCGGCGGCGCCATTTAATCAACCGGCCCATGGCGGGACAAGACCGGCCTGGCATGACAACGGCGGGCCGCGCTGCCACAGTGCCGCCGGACATCGAACGGGGAGACAGCGATCACATGACCGGCCCGACCACGCGCATCGGCAGCGCCACCTCGGACACCTCGCAATTCCGCATGCGCGGCAAGGACGTGCTGTCGGAGATCGTAGGCCATATGAGCTTCACCGAGGCCTTCTACTTCATCGTCACCGGCCGCGAGCTCACCCGGGAGCAGGGGCGCATCTTCGATGCCTGCGTGATCGTGCTGATGGACCACGGCATCACGCCGCAGGCCCTGGTCTCCCGGCTGGTGCACGACGCGGTGCCGACCGACCTCCAGGTCCCGGTCGCCTCCGGGCTGCTGATGGTGGGCAACAAGTTCGCCGGCACCATGGCCGGCTGCGGCCGGCTCCTGCAGGACTGCATGGCGCAGGACGGCGACCGCCGCGCCTGGCTCGCCGACACGGTCGCCTCGTTCCGCGCCCAGCGCCGCTTCGTCCCGGGCTTCGGCCACCCCTATTACAAGCCGGAGGACCCGCGCGCCGCCCGCCTGTTCGAGATCGCCGAGGCCAACGGCGCCAGGGGCGAGTACATCGCGCTGGTCAAGACGCTCGGCGAGGAGGTCGACCGGGCGACCGGCCGGCACCTGACGCTGAACGTCACCGGCGCGCTGGGCGCGGTGCTGAGCGAGATCGACTTCCCGGTCGAGGTCATGCGGGCGTGCTCGGTGGTCGGCCGCGCCGCCGGGCTGGTGGCGCACGTGCTGGAGGAGCAGTCCAGCCCGATCGTGCCCGACGTGGTCGATTTCGTGAACGCGATCCCCTACGTCGAGGAGTGAGCGGGGCTGCGCCCCGTCCCTACCACAGCCAGCTCGCCGGGTCGGGGTAGGGCTCAGACCTGGCCAGGGATTTGAGGCCCTTCACGCTGCGCACGATCCACCACACCAGCCCCGCGAGCAGCACGACGTAGCCGACAAGGAAGAACGAGCCCACCGCGCCGACCACGCCGATGAGAAGGCCGATCCAGAAACTGCGGATCTGAAGCCGGTAGTGGCTGGCGACCCACTCGGCGGCGTCGCCCCGGTTCACATAGGACATGATCAGCCCGACGATGGCGAGCGGCCAGAAGACGATGGCGACGAGGTAGAGGATGTAGACGATGTTCGCGGTGCCGGCGCCCGCCGCCTCCTCAGCTCCGGCAGGCTGGATTTCGGTGTTCGGCATCGGTTTCCCCCCGCTGTGGCAGCCATGCTGCCGACCGGCTCAGAAGCGATACCTTATACAATCCTGAGTTGTAGCAGGCCAGCGGGAAGCCCCGCCCGACCGCCCGGCGCCGCGTCTCAGGGCGCGTCGGCCGTGTCGATGTGGATGTGCACCGGCTCCGGGCCGTCCTCGATCTCGCGGCCGAGCACCCGGACCGCCTTCTCCGCCTCGGCGACCGGGTAGCTGTGGGTGCACAGCACCGCGAGCTCGCGCCAGCGCGATTTCAGGATGTCGATCGCCTTCACGGTGTCGATCCAGTCCGACGACAGCACGCCGAGCAGCGAGATCTCGCGGAACACCAGCTTGTCGGTGTAGAGGTCGTTCAGCGCGTTGTCGGTCTTGAGGCCGGCGACGACGACGTTGCCGCCCTTGCGCACCATGTCGACGGCCTGGAGCAGCGGCTCGGTCGCGTGCGCCGATACGTCGACCACCACGTCGGCGCCGTGCCCGCCGGTGAGCGCGCGCACGCGCTCGACCGGGTCTTCGACGCTCACGTCGATCGTCGCGTCGGCGCCGAGCGCGCGGGCGAGCTCCAGGCGCCTCGCATCCGCGCCGGTGCCGGTCACGATCACCTGCCCGGCGCCGAGCTCGCGCGCCACCACCACCGAGAGCAGCCCGCGCTGGCCGGGACCGGAGATCGCCACCGTGTCGCCGGCGCGGGTCCGCGGCCGTTCGCCGGCCCAGCGCACCGCGTTGGACAGCGGGTTGAACAGGCTGAGCGCGTCGGTCGGGATGTCGTCGGGCGCCCGGTGGAGCCGGGTCCGGGGGTGGAGGTAGAGGTGGCTCGCGTATCCGCCCCAGAGATGGGGCGGCGTGTCGAACCCCATGCGCAGCCCGTACCCCATGTTGCTGTCGCAAAGGACGGTGCGGTTGTCCCGGCAGTAGCGGCACTCGCCGCAGCCGATGGACGTCTCGACGATCACCCGGTCGCCTTCCTTCACCCCCCAGCGCCTGAGCGCGTCCGGACCCGCGCGGTCGATCCAGCCGAAGATCTCGTGCCCCGGGACGATCGGGAACAGGCCGCGCCCCGACGCGCCGAGCCGCCCGTCGTATTGCTCGTAATCGGTGCCGCAGATCCCGGCCGCCTCCACGCGGAGCACGCCGTCATCGGCGCCGATCCCGGGGATCGCCACCTCGCGGTAATCGAACGCGCGCGGCCCGGTCAGCACCGCCGCGAAGGCCGGGTCCGCCACCGTCGCCCTCCCGCTTGATTCTTCGCCGCCGGCGGGAAATCATAGCAGCCGCCTGACCGGCCCGCGAGGCGGGCGCAATCGAACCCGGGAATATCCGCATGACCGCATGCATGGTGGGCTGGTCCCACACCAAGTTCGGCAAGCACGAGGACCGCGACCTCGAATCGCTGATCGCCGAGGTGACGCTGGGCGCGCTGGAGGACGCGGGCGTGGCCCCGGCGGATATCGACGAGATCTATATCGGCCACTGCAATGGCGGCTTCGTGCGCCAGGAGTTCCCCTCCTCGCTGGTCCTCCAGGCGCATGACGATCTGCGCTTCACGCCGTCGACCCGGGTGGAGAACGCCTGCGCGACCGGATCGGCGGCGATCCACCAGGGGATGAACGCGATCGCCGCCCGCAAGGCACGCCGCGTGCTGGTGGTCGGCGTCGAGAAGATGACCGAGCTCGCCGGCGCGGCGATCGGCGAGGTGCTGGTCAAGGCGAGCTACGTCAAGGAGGAAGGCGGCGAGAACGGCAGCTTCGCCGCCATCTTCGGCCGCATCGCCGAGCGCTACTACCAGCAATACGGCGACCAAACGGACGTGCTGGCGAAGATCGCCGCCAAGAACCACGCCAACGGCGCGGTCAACCCGCTCGCCCATTTCCAGAAGGATCTCGGCTTCGAGTTCTGCCGCACGCCCTCCGACAGGAACCCGATCGTCGCCGGACCGCTCAAGCGGACCGACTGCTCGCCGGTCACCGACGGCGCGGCGGCGCTGGTGCTGACCGATTTCGACACCGCGCTCTCCCACGACAAGGCGGTGGTGTTCCGCGCCGCCCGCCACGTCAACGAGTTCCTGCCGATGAGCCGCCGCGACCCGACGCGTTTCGAAGGCGCCGAGCGGGTCTGGCGGCACGCCTTCGAGGACTCGGGGCTCTTGCTCGACGATCTCGACCTGCTGGAGGTGCACGATTGCTTCACCATCGCCGAGCTGATGATCTACGAGGCGCTCGGCCTGACCGCGCGCGGCGAAGGCGCGATCGCGGTCGAGGAGGGCTGGACCGAGAAGACCGGCAGGCTGCCGATCAACCCGTCCGGCGGGCTCAAGTCCAAGGGCCACCCGATCGGCGCGACGGGCGTCTCGATGCACGTGATGGCGGCGATGCAGGTGCGCGGCGATGCCGGGCCGATCCAGGTGCCGGACGCCAGGCTCGCCGGCGTGTTCAACATGGGCGGCAGCGGCGTCGCCAACTACGCGAGCATCCTGGAGCCGCTCCGCTGATCCGGTAGGGGGCGGAAACCCGGCGATGGGCGAGTTCGCGCTCGGCCAGCCCGTGCCGCGGCTCGAGGACCCGGCGCTGCTGACCGGGCGCGGCCTGTTCGCCGACGACGCGGGGGTGGATTTTTCGGGCGCGCTGCACGGCTACGTGCTGCGCGCGCCGCACGCCAACGCCCGCTTCGGCCCGATCGACGCGTCCGCCGCCCGCGCGATGCCGGGCATCGCCGCCGTGCTGACGGCGGACGACTACATCGCCGAGGGTCTCGGCCCGATCCCGCATATCGGACCGCCGGTGAAGCGCCGCGGCGGCGGGGAGCCGGCGAGCCCGCCCTACTACCCGCTCGCCGCCGGCCATGCCCGCCATGTCGGCGAGGGCGTCGCCTTCGTGGTCGCCGACAGCATCGACCGCGCGAAGGACGCCGCCGAACGGATCGCCGTCGACTACGAGCCCCTGCCCACGGTCACCGAGACCGCGGCGCTGCTGGCGGACGGGGCGCCCGCGGTGTTCGAGGGCTGCCCGGACAACGAGTGCTTCCTGCACGAGGTGGGCGACCGCGCGGCGACGGACGCCGCCTTCGCGGCCGCCGACCGCGTGGTTCGCCGGCGCTTCGTGCTCAGCCGGGTGCTCGCCAACGCGCTGGAGCCGCGCGGCTGCGTGGCGGCCTACGACACCAGGGCCGGGCGGTTCTACCTGCGCGCGCCGGTGCAGCACCCCTTCGTCGTGCGCGGCGTGCTCGCCAACCGCATATTCGGCGTCGACGAGCGCGATTTCCATGTCGAGGTCGACGATGTCGGGGGCAGCTTCGGCAACAAGGCCAATGTCTATCCCGAATATTTGCTGGCGCTGTGGGCGGCGCGCCGCCTCGGCTGCGCCATACGCTGGACCGGCGAACGCTCGGACGGGCATCTGAGCGACTATCACGGGCGCGACAACGTCACCGACGCCGAGCTCGCGCTGGACGCCGGGGGCCGCTTCACCGGGCTTCGCGTCAAGAGCACGGTCAATCTCGGCGCCTATCTCTCGCCGCTCGGCGCCGGCCCGGCGGTCAATAATCTGGGCTCGCTCGCCGGGGTCTATCGCACCCCCGCGGCCCATGTCGAGGTGCGCGGCGCGCTCGGCAACTGCCAGCCGACGGCGCCCTATCGCGGCGCCGGCCGGCCGGAAGCCGCCTTCGTCATCGAGCGGCTGATCGACGCCGCCGCGGACGATCTCGCCATCGACCGGATCGAGCTGCGCCGCCGCAACATGATCGGGCGCGGCGAGTTCCCCTTCGCCACCCCGCTCGGCTTCGTCTACGACTGCGGCGATTTCGAGACCGTGATGGACCGCGCGCTGGTGCTCGCCGGGGCCGGCGGCTTCGAGGACCGGCGGCGGGATGCGGCCCGCGACGGCAGGCTGCTCGGGCTCGGCGTCGCCAACGCCATCGAGCGCGCCGCGCCGCCCGGGCTGGAATACGCGGAGATCCGCTTCGCGCCGTCGGGGCGCGCCACCGTGCTGTGCGGCGCGACCGCCCAGGGCCAGGGCCACGCCACCGCCTTCGCCCAGCTCCTCGGCGACCGGCTCGGCCTCGCAGCCGAAGAGATCCGCTTCGTCCAGGGCGACACCGACCGCCTCGCCTTCGGCATGGGCGCCGGCGGGTCCCGGGTATCGGCGATGGGCTGCGCGGCGCTGCTGATCGCGGCCGACAAGGTGGTCGAGAAGGGCAGGCGAATCGCCGCGCATCTGCTGGAAGCCGCCGAGGACGACATCGAGTTCGCCGACGGGCGCTTCTCCATCGCCGGCACCGACCGGGGCGCGAGTCTCGGCGAGGTCGCGCAGGCCGCCTTCCAGCCGGCACGCCTCCCGCCCGACATCGAGCCCGGGCTGATCGAGAGCGGGACGTATCGCTCCAAGGTCGCGAGCTATCCCAACGGGTGCCATGTCTGCGAGGTCGAGATCGACCGCGAGACCGGCGTCGCCCGCATCCTCCGCTACGTGGTGGTCGACGATTTCGGCACCGTGATCAACCCGCTGCTGGTCAAGGGCCAGGTGCATGGCGGCGTCGCCCAGGGGGCCGGCCAGGCGCTGATGGAACGCATGGTCTACGACCGGGACAGCGGGCAGATGATGGCGGGCTCGCTGATGGACTACGCGATGCCGCGCAGCGACGATTTCTGCTCCTTCGAGGTCGAGAGCCACCCGGTGCCGACCTCCGTCAACCCGCTCGGCGTCAAGGGCGCCGGCGAGGCCGGCACCGTCGGCGCCCTGCCGGCGGTGATCGGCGCGGTCAACGACGCCCTCGCCCCGCTCGGCATAGGCGACGTCGACATGCCGGCCACGCCGGAGCGGCTGTGGCGGGCGATAAGGCGGGCGTCCCTCGATACGGCGCTTCGCGCCTACTCGGGATGAGGGTGGAAAAAAGTCCTCATCCTGAGTAGCCCGCCGGAGGCGGGCGTATCGAAGGACGCGCCTACTCGGGACGAGGTTGGGGGGTTGGACGCTCATCCATCCCCTCATCCTGAGTAGCGGCGAAGCCGCGTATCGAAGAACGGCAGGCGAAGCCCCGCCGGCTCAGTACAGCCTGGTCTCGTAGCTCTCTTTGATCCGCGCCTCGATCTCCTCCAGCGGGGTGTCGGTCTCGCGCTGGTCCCTGGTGATCTGGGCGAGCGTCGGAAACGCGCGGCGTTCGATGCGGGTATCGGGGTCCCACAGCCGGGCCCGCTTGAGCGCCTTGGCGCAGTGGAAGAACACCTCGTCGATCTCGACCAGGATGCCGAGCTCGGGCACCTTGCCGCGCACCGCCATGTCGGCCAGCGCAGCGGGGTCGTCGACCACCCGCGCGCGGCCCGAGGCGCGCAGCGTCTCCTCCACGCCGGGCAGAAGGAAGATCAGCGCGACCGAGTGCCCCGGATTCTCGACGATGTTGGACATCGTGTCGGCGCGCCGGTTGCCCGGGCGTTCGGGGATCAGGATGGTGCGGTCGTCGATCACCTTGACGAACCCGGCCGGATCGCCGCGCGGGCTGATATCGGCGCGCCCGTCGACGCCCACGGTCGAGATGAACAGGATCGGCGAGAGCGAGAGGAAGTGCCGCGCGTGCCTGTCGAGCAACGGCATCTCCTTCTCGGCGATCGAGGCGGTCGGCTCGCCGACTGCCTCGCGCAGCGCGTCATAGGCTTCGATCGAGCTCAGCCCGGCGTCATCCGTCATCGTCCCGCTCCCGAAATTTCCCGGACTGTCGCGCGGGCGGGGCGCCGATGCAAGAGCTTGACGATGCGCCGCGCGATGTGGGACGGAAACGCCATGAACCTCGCGCAGCTCCTCGCCAGGTCCGCCCGCGCCTGGTCGGACCGCATTGCGGTCGCCCTCGGCGGCGACCCGGTGCTGTCCTATCGCGCCCTCGCCGACAGGGCCGCGCGCATCGCCGCCGGCTTGCGCGACATCCACGGCCTCCGCCCGGGCGACCGGGTCGCGCTGGCGATGACCAACACGCCCGACTACCTGGAAGCGCTGTTCGCGGCCTGGCATGGCGGATTCGCGGCCGTGCCGATCAACGCCAAGCTGCACCCGCGCGAGTTCGCCTACATCCTCGGCGATTCGGGCGCCAGGGTCTGCATCGCGACCGAGGACGTCGCCGAGGCGATCGCCGGCATCGCCGACGACCTGCCCGATCTCGGAGCGGCGATCGCGGCGGGCTCGCGGGATTACGCCCGGCTCCGCGCCGCCGAGCCCGGCCCGATGGCGGAAATTTCACCCGACGACCTCGCCTGGCTGTTCTACACCTCGGGCACCACGGGACGACCCAAGGGCGCGATGCTGAGCCACCGCAACCTGCTGGTCATGACCCTCAGCTACTTCGCCGATGTCGACCAGGTGGGGGCGGACAGCGCCATCGTCCACGCCGCGCCGATGTCGCACGGCTCCGGCATGTACCTGCTGCCGCATATCGCCAAGGGCGGGTGCCAGGTAATCCCCGAGAGCCGGGGCTTTGGCGGCGACGAGTTTCTTGCCCTGCTCCCGTTCCACCGCAACGTCACGGCGTTCTTCGCGCCGACCATGGTGACCCGGCTGGTCAACGCGCCGTCGCTCGGCGCGGCCGACCTCTCGAACCTGCGCACCATCGTCTATGGCGGCGGGCCGATGTACGCCGAGGACTGCCTGCGCGCGCTCGATGCGCTGGGGCCGTGCCTGGTGCAGATCTACGGCCAGGGCGAATCGCCGATGACCATCACCGGGCTGTCGCGCGCCGCCCATCTCGACCGCGAGCATCCGCGCTACATGGAGCGCCTCGGCTCGGTCGGGATCGCGCGCACCGATGTCGAGGTCCGGGTGTGCGACGGCGACGACGCGGATGTGGCGCCGGGCGAGGTCGGCGAGGTGCTGGTGCGCGGCGACGTGGTGATGACCGGCTACTGGCGCAACCCGGAGGCCACCGCCGAGGCGCTGCGGGGCGGCTGGCTGCATACCGGCGACATGGGCGCGTTCGACGAGGACGGCTATCTGACGCTGAAGGACCGCTCCAAGGACCTGATCATCTCGGGCGGCTCCAACATCTACCCGCGCGAGGTGGAAGAGGTTCTGCTCCGGCATCCCGGGGTGCTGGAGGTCTCGGTGATCGGCCGCCCGCATGACGACATGGGCGAGCAGGTGGTCGCCTATGTGGTCCCGCGCGCGGGCGCGGCGCCGGAGGCGGCGGCGCTCGATGCGCTCTGCATCGAGAACATGGCCCGCTTCAAGCGCCCGCGCGCCTACCGCTTCATCGACGCGCTGCCCAAGAACAACTACGGCAAGGTGCTCAAGACCGAGCTGCGCAAGACCGAGGCGGACGCCGAGACCTAGCCCCCCGCCCGCGCGCCGGCCGCAATGCCGGCCTCCGCCGCGTAGGCCCCGGCGGCGACCTTGCCGCCGCCCTCGGGACGCGCGCGGCCGACCGAGACGTGGCCGCCCCCGGCCGCGATGACCAGCCCGCCCTCGCCCGCCGCGACGATCTCGCCGGGCGCGCCGCCCGCCCCGTCGACGCGCCGCGACTCGAAGAGCTGGACGGTGGTGCCGCCGATCGCGGTCCACGCGCCGGGGGCCGGGTCGGCGCCGCGGATCAGGTTGTGCACCTCCGCGGCCGGCTTCGTCCAGTCGATCTCCACGTCCGCCTTGCGGCACCAGCTCTCATAGGTCGCCCGGCTCTCGTCCTGCACGATCCTGGGCGCGCTGCCGTCCCGCACCAGGTCGACGCTCTCGATCATCGCCTCGACGCCGAGCGGGAACAGCTTGTCGAAATAGACCGTCCCCAGCGTGTCGTTCTCCAGGATGTCGACCTCCTTCTGCATCAGGATCGGGCCGGTATCGAGGCCGTTGTCGGGCCAGAAGATGGAGAGCCCGGTCCGGGTCGCGCCCTGGATGATCGGCCAGTTGATCGAGCTCGGCCCGCGATGCAGGGGGAGCAGCGAGGGGTGGTACTGGATCGTGCCCTTGCCCGGGATGTGGAGGAAGTCCTCGGGCACGAACAGCGTCACGAAGGCCATCACCCCGAGATCGGGCTTCAGCGCCCGGTACGCGTCCCATACGGCGGGCTCCTTGTAGGAGGGCGGCTGCAACAGCTCGATCCCCTTCTCCAGCGCGGCTTCCTTCAGAGGGTCGGGGCGCCTTCCCTCCCGGTCGGGCGCGCAATAGACCGCGATCACCTCCTCGCCGCGTTCGAGCAGCGCCTCCAGCACCGCCTTCCCGAACGCCTGCTGTCCGATCAGGGCTATGCGCATAGCGGCCATCCTTCTTCCGTCTCCGAGGCGGGCCAGACCATAGCCCGGGGCCCGCGCCCGTCCAACTCCGGGGGTCGCGCCGCACGTCGTTCTGACTTAGTGTGCGGCCGCCTCCATGAACGGGGAAAGTGGATGTCGCTCAAGGAGCGGGCGCTCGCCTATCACCGCGCCGCGCCGCCGGGAAAGCTCGAGACCGTGCCCACCAAGCCGGTGGCGACGCCGGGCGACCTCGCGCTCGCCTACTCGCCGGGCGTGGCGGAGGCCTGCCTCGCCATCGTCGACGACCCGGCGGCGGCGGCCGAGGTCACCGGGCGGGCGAACTGCGTCGGCGTGATCAGCAACGGCAGCGCGGTGCTCGGCCTCGGCGACATCGGCGCGCTCGCCTCCAAGCCGGTGATGGAGGGCAAGGCCGTCCTGTTCAAGCGCTTCGCCGGCATCGACGTGTTCGACATCGAGATCGCCGAGACCGATATCGACGCCTTCGTCGAGACCGTCGCCCGGCTGGAGCCGACCTTCGGCGGCATCAACCTGGAAGACATCAAGGCGCCGGAATGCTTCGAGATCGAGGCGAAGCTGATCGAGCGCATGAACATCCCGGTGTTCCACGACGACCAGCACGGCACCGCCGTGGTGACGGCGGCGGCGCTGGTCAACTGGCTCGAGCTGACGGGACGGCGGCTGGAGGATATCCGCCTGGTCTGCTCCGGCGCCGGGGCGGCGGCGATCGCCGGGCTCGACCTGCTGACCGGCATGGGGCTCAGGAAGGACGCCGTCATCGTCGCCGACAGCCGGGGCGTCATCTACCAGGGCCGCGACGAGACGATGGAGCCCAACAAGGCGCGCTACGCCGCGAGGACCGATCTGCGCGGCCTGGGCGAGGCGATGGCCGGCGCGGACGCCTTTCTCGGCGTCTCGGCGGCCGGGCTGATCGACGGCCCGATGGTGCGGTCGATGGCGCGCGACCCGCTGGTGCTCGCGCTCGCCAACCCGGACCCCGAGATCGACCCGGAGGCGGCGCGCGCGGCGCGGCCGGACGTGATGGTGGCGACCGGGCGGTCGGACTACCCGAACCAGGTCAACAACGTGCTCTGCTTCCCCTTCCTGTTCCGCGGCGCGCTCGATGTCGGCGCGCGCAGCATCGACCTCGCCATGAAGGCCGCCTGCGTCCGGGCGGTGGCCGGGCTCGCCCGCTCGGAGCCGCCGGAGATCGTGCGCGAGACCTATCCGGGCGAGACGCTCCGCTTCGGGCCGGACTACCTGGTCCCCAAACCCTTCGACCCGAGGCTCGCGATAGACGTGCCCATAGCGGTCGCGCAGGCGGCGATGGAGAGCGGCATCGCCCAGCGCCCGATCGACGACATGGCGTGCTACCGGCGCCGGCTCGAAGACCTCGTCGCCTCGCGCGGCTGAGCCGGCCGGGTCAAGGAAGGAGAACCGATGAAGCTCGATGTCTTCAACCACGTCTTCCCCGAAATCTTCATCGAGACGCTGGAAGAGACCATGCCCAGGCGCGCGGTCGCCCGCTGGCGCTCCATCGAGACGCTGTGGAACATGGACGCCAGGCTCAGGCTGCTCGACGAGTTCGGCGACTACCGGCAGATCGTCTCGATGTCGCAGCCGCCGATCGACGTGCTCGGCGGCCCCGACCGGACACCGGCGCTCGCGCGCATCGCCAATGACGGCATGGCGGCGATCTGCCGCGCCCATCCGGACCGCTTCCCGAGCTTCCTGCTGAGCCTGCCGATGAACAACCCCGACGCGGCGGTGAAGGAAGTCGACCGCGCGGTGACCGAGCTCGGCGCCTGCGCAGCCCAAATCCATTCCAACGTCAACGGGCGGGCGCTCGACGATCCCGCCTTCTTCCCGGTGTTCGAACGCCTGGAGCGGCTCGGCAAGCCGGTCTTCCTGCATCCCGCGCGGCCGATGTCGCACGCCGACTACGAGTCCGAGGAGGAGTCCAGATACGAGATCTTCTGGGGGCTCGGCTGGGCCTACGAGACCTCGGCGGCGATGGCGCGTATCGTGTTCTCCGGCATGTTCGACAAGCTCCCGAATCTCAAGGTGCTGGCGCATCACTGGGGCGCCTACATCCCCCACGCCGAAGGGCGTCTGCCGCACTGGGAGGGCCGGTCGTCGCAATCCGACCGGACCGATTACGGCCCGCTCAAGGACAGTTTGAAGCGCCCGGCGACCGAGTACTTCAAGATGTTCTACGCCGACACCGCGATGTTCGGCGCCCAGGCGGCGAGCCAGTGCGGGCTCGAATTCTTCGGCGCGGACCATTCGCTGTTCGCGTCCGACTGCCCGTTCGACGCGGAGGGCGGGCGCATCCTGATCCGCGACACCATCGCGGTAATGGACAGCCTGCGCTGCACCGAGCAAGAGCGCGAGGACATGTATCTCAACAACGCCCGCGCCTTTCTCGGGCTGGAATAGCCCGCGGTGAGCCCGCCCCGCGACGTCATCGTCCTCGGCAGCGGCATCGTCGGGCTCTGCTCGGCGCTGTGCCTTCAGCGCGACGGGCACCGGGTGACCCTGATCGACCGGCTACCGCCGGGCGAGGGAACGTCCTACGGCAATGCCGGGCTGATCCAGGTCGACGCCGTCCTGCCGATCGCCACGCCCGGCATCCTGCGTCAGGTGCCGCGGATGCTGACCGACCCGGAGGGCCCGCTGGTGGTCCGCTGGCGCTACCTCCCGCGGCTCGCGCCCTGGCTGCTGCGTTTCGTCGCCGCGTCGCGGCCGGGCCGGGTAGAGTCGATCTCGGCCGCGCTCGCCGCCCTTCTCGCCCGCGCGCATGAGAGCTACCGCCCGCTGCTCGCGGCAGCCGACGCCGAGGATTTGTTCTCGCCGACCGGCGAGCTGTTCGTCTATCGCAACCCGGCGGCCTACGAAGCGGCGAAGCCCGACCACGACTACCGGCGCCGGTTCGGCATAACCCTGGAGGATCTGGGCCCCGCCGAGATGCGCCAGCTCGAACCGGCGCTCGGCCCCGACGTGCGGCACGGCGTGTTCTCGCCCGACTGCCTGCGCGTCGCCGACCCGCTGACCCTGTCGCAACGCCTGGCGGACGCCATCGCGCGCGGCGGCGGAACCATCCTGCGCGAGACCGTGACCGACATCGAGCGCGGGGCGGGCGGCCCGGCCGCGGTCGTCACCGACCGGGGCCGCCACGACGTGGACCGGCTGGTGATCGCCATGGGCGCGTTCTCGAAACGCTGGACGGCGAAGCTCGGCGTCCGCGTGCCGCTCGACACCGAGCGCGGCTACCACCTGATGCTGCCGAGGCCCGGTGTCGAGCTGCGCACCCCGTTGCTGGTCGGCGACCACCGCTTCGGGATCGTCCCGATGACCCACGGCGTCCGGCTCGCCGGCACCGCCGAGCTCGCGAGCCTCGATGCGCCGCCCGACTACCGGCGCTCGCGCATGCTGGGCCGGATGGCCCAAAAGATCGTCCCCGACCTCGTACTCGACGGCGCCGAGGAATGGATGGGCTACCGCCCCTCGATGCCGGACAGCCTGCCGGTGATCGGCCCGGCGCCGGGCTGCGACCGCGCTTTCCTGGCCTACGGCCACGGCCATCTCGGCCTGACGCTGGGCGCGGTCACCGGACGCCTTGTCGCCGACCTCGTCGCCGGCCGCGACGGCGGGATCGACCCCACCCCCTACCAGGCCGACCGGTTCTGACCCGGAAAGCTCACGCGAAGCTGGCGCCGCCGTTGACGTTCATGATTTCGCCGGTGATGTAGCTCGCCCGGTCGGAGATCAGGAAGCGGGCGGCGTCGGCGATCTCCTCGGCCCGGCCCATCCGGCCGAGCGCGGCCGCGCTGCCGACATTGGCGCGGGCGTCCTCGGTATAGCCGGCCGTCATCGCGGTCTCCGTCGCGCCGGGGGCGATGGCGTTGACCCGGATCCCGTCGCCGCCGAGCGAGCGGGCGAGCGAGCGGGTGAGCGCGACGATCGCCGCCTTGGAGCTCGCATAGGCCGGCCCGCCCCTTCCGGCGCCGCCCACCCCGCCGATATGCACGATCCCCGACGTGGTGAGCACGATCGCCCCCCCGCCCCCGGCAATCATCGGCCTGGCGGCGGCCTGCGACATCAGGAACGAGCCGGTGACGTTGACCGCGAGCTCGCGGTTGAACTCATCGGCGTCGAGCTCGGACCAGGGCGTCGTCGAATGGATCGCGGCGAAGTGGACCATCGCGTCGAGCCCGCCGAACCGGTCGACGGCGGCGGCGACCGCTGCTTCGCAGTCCGCCGGCTGGGAGACATCGCCGGCGAAGGGGACGAGGGAATTTCCCGCCCCGGGATGCGCGGCCTCCAGCGCCTCGACGCCGAGATCGAGCGCCAGCACGAGATGCCCCTCGGCGGCGAGGTCGCGCGCGCAGGCCTGTCCGATACCGCTCGCGGCGCCGGTGACGATCACGTTCTTCGGTTCGCTCATCGCGACCCTCCTTACTGAACCAGCGATGCGGCCCTGCGCTCGGCCGCCGCCGCGGCCTCGCCGTCGCCCAGGGCGGCGAGGACGCGTGCGTAGTGCCGCAGCGCGATCGGGCTGTTCGGCCTTTCCTCGCATCTCTCGGCGAGCAGCGAGCAGGCCAGCCGTTCGCGGCCCGCCCGTTCGGCGGCGTGGATCAGCATGCGGCGGAACATGTCGCGCTGCGCGTGGCTGCCGCCGACCGACCGGATTCCGCGGCGCCGCGGATAGAGCAGGTCGACCGCACCCCGCCAGTCGTCGGCCTTCGCCGCCGCCGCGGCGCGGCAGAGCGCGAGGCCGTGCTCTGCCATCACCCCCGACTGGCTCTGCTGGGCGTCCTGCGCGAACGCCTCGGCGGCCGCGATCAGCGCATCGAGCGCTTCGCTCCGCCCGGCCGCCGCGAAGGCCATCGCGTAGTGCGCGTCGGCGAAGACGAGCTGCAGGTCCGCCGCCCGCTCGGCCGCGGCATCGGCCACGCGCTCCCACCGCTCGCCCACATCGACGCCCTCCTCCTCGAGGCGCCACAGCAGCGACACCGCATTGCAGATATCGAGATATTCGAAGGCGTCCTCGGGCACCACCTCGCGGTCGTAGAGTTCGAGCACGGCGTCGAACCGGCCGAGCTCGAAATGGAACAGCGCGCGATGCCACCAGAGATGGTTGACGACCGCGTTGCAGCCGGCGAAACCGTCCGCGCGGCCGTCGATCCAGGCGATCCCCTCGTCCTGCCGCCCGGTCATCTCCATGACATGCGCCACGGCGTGCGTGGCCCAGAGGTCGGCGCCGTCCAGCTCGACCGCGCGGCGACCGCGGCGCTCCGCCTCCCCGTAGGCGCCGCATTCCTCCAGCGCGAAGGCCGACATGCCGAGCACCTTGCCGCAATCCGGCACCGATTCGTCCCATTGGGGCGCGACGCGGGCCTGAATCTCGCGCATGCCCCAACAGTCCCCGAGATAGAAGTTCCAGTATTCCGAGAGCTTGAGCGCGAGCACGTCGCGCGGCCACTCGGTCAGGATTTCGTCCCACGCCGCCAGCGCTCGCCTCTGGTCGCCGGCGGACCAGGCCGCGAGGGCGTGGATGTGCATCTCCTCGCGCCGGTTGCAGCCGCCCTCGCCCGCCGCCGCGCGCGCGGCCTCCAGCGAGGATTGCGCGCGCCCGAGCAGCCTGCGGCTCGCGAACAGCAGCATGAAATAGCCGCGCAGCACATGCGCGAGAACGAAGCCCGGGTCGGCGTCCAGCGTCGCCTTCAAGTGGTCGCCGGTATCGGCTCTCAGGCCGAGATAGGCGCCGACCGTGCGGTCGAATCCCGCCACCGCCGCCTCGTTCGCGGCCGTGATGTCGAGCCCCCTGCAATCCGTCCTGCCCACCTCGCCCTCCCCTGCGCGGGCGCAGGCTATCACGGCGCGGGACGGACAGAAATGCGGCGGAGGTCCGTGGCATTCACTATGCTGACGGGAGCCAGGGAAAGGATCGAGCCATGGACGGCGGGTTGAGCCCGGAACAGGTCGGCTTGCAGGCGCGCGCGCGGGCGCTGGCGGAAGGCCACGTCGCGGGCCGCGCGGCCGAGATCGACGAGACCCGCGACTACCCCTGGGACACGGTCGAGCGGCTGAAGCAGGCCGGCTTCATGGGGATGACGGTGCCGGAGCCGCTCGGCGGCCAGGGTCTCGGCTTCCTGGAGGCCTCGCTGGCGATCGAAGAATTCGCCAAAGTCTGCGCGGTGACCGGGCGCATCGTCGTCGAGTCCAATATGGGCGCGATCTCCGCCGTCATGGCCTACGGAACCGAGGCGCAGAAGCGGCAATGGGCGGACGGCGTGCTCGGCGGCGACAAGCCGGCGATCTGCATCACCGAGCCCGAGGCCGGCAGCGCGGCGTCCGAGCTGACCACGCGCGCGGACCGACGGGGCGGCGAGTTCGTCGTCAACGGCCGCAAGCACTGGATCACCGGCGGCGGCGTCTCGCGCCTGCACCTGGTCTTCGCCCGGGTGTTCGACGAGCGCGGCGAGGAAGAGGGAATCGCGGGGTTCGTCGCGACCCGCGACGAGACGCCCGGCCTGGTCGTCGGCGTGCGCGAACGCACGATGGGCCTGCGCGGCATTCCCGAGACCGAGATCCTGTTCGAGGACATGGTGGTGCCGCAGTCGGCCATGGTGGTCCCGCCGCGGGGCTTGCGCAAGGGATTCGCCGACCTGATGAACGCCTATAACAGCCAGCGCGTCGGCGCCGCGACGGTGGCGCTCGGCGTCGCCGCCGGGGCCTTCGACCACGCGCTGGACTACGCCAAGACGCGCGAGCAGTTCGGCCGGCCGATCTGCGAGTTCCAGGGCCTGCAATGGATGCTGGCCGACATGTCGATCGAGATCGAGGCGGCGCGGGCGATGATCCGCCGGGCCGCGCTGTCGGCGGGGGACGGCTTTCCCGACATGCTGATGGCCGCCCAGGCCAAGGTGCTGGCGAGCGAGATGGCGATCCGCGTGACCAACGACGCGCTGCAGGTCTTCGGCGCCGCCGGCTACTCCCAGTCGCGCCCGCTGGAGCGCATGGTCCGCGATGCGCGGATGTTCGCGATCGGCGGCGGCACCGCGCAGATCCTGAGAACCTTGGTCGCCGGCAGGCTGCTCGAACGCAGGCTGCCGCAGACCCGCGACGGCTATGCCCGGACGGAGGCCGAGACCGGCGGCAAGACGGCAAAGCGACAGGCGCGGGAGGCCCAGGCGCTGCGCCAGAACCTCAAGCGGCGGAAGGCGCAGGGCCGGGCGCGCGACGCCGCCGACGCGGATCGCGGCGCCGGCGCAGGCGTCGTCGAAACGCCCTGACAACCGGTTGTGGAAATCGGCATCGCGGGCGGCTATACATCCGCCCTGCATGCCCGGACCCTTACTCGTTCCCGTCCGATAGTCGATGGACTCCATCCGTATCCGGGACGGCACTTCGCTCACCGGCACCATCCCGATCGCCGGCGCCAAGAACGCGGCCCTGCCCCTGATGGCGGCCAGCCTGCTGACCGACCGGGCGCTGCATCTGGTCAACCTTCCCGACCTCGCCGATATCGGCTCGATGCAGAAGCTCCTGCGCACCCACGGGGTGGCGATCGAGAACGGCGAGGTTTCGGGCGAGATGTCGTTCGTCGCCGCCGCGGTCGCGGACACCACGGCGCCCTACGATCTGGTGCGCCGCATGCGGGCCTCGGTGCTGGTGCTCGCGCCGCTCCTCGCCCGGTTCGGCCGCGCCCGGGTGTCGCTGCCCGGCGGCTGCGCCATCGGGACCCGGCCGATCGACCTTCACCTGTCCGCGCTCGGCCGGCTGGGCGCCGAGATCGACCTCGCCGACGGCTATGTCGAGGCGCGGGCGCCCGGCGGCCTGACCGGCGCCGAGTTCGAATTCCCTTCCGTTTCGGTCGGCGCGACGGAGAACGCGATGATGGCCGCGAGCCTCGCCCGCGGCGAGACGGTGCTCCGCAACGCCGCGCGCGAGCCCGAGGTCGTCGACCTCGGGCGCTGCCTGGTCGCCATGGGCGCGAAGATCGAGGGGCTGGGGAGCGCGACCCTGCACGTCCAGGGGACGGACCGGCTGGACGGCGCGCGACACGCCGTCATCCCCGACCGGATTGAGGCCGGCACCTACGCGATCGCGGCGGCGATGACCGGCGGCGACGTGACCCTGGAGGGCGCCGATCCGCGAACCCTGGAAGCGCTGATCGACACGCTGCGGCGGTCGGGGGTGGCGATCGAGGAATCGGCCAACGGTCTCCGCGTCCGGGCGCCGGGGAGCAGGACCGCCGGAACGGAGCTGGTCACCCGGCCCTATCCCGGGTTTCCGACCGATTTGCAGGCCCAGATGATGTCGCTCGCCGCCATCGCCGCGGGGGCGTCGAGGATTACGGAAACCATCTTCGAGAACCGATTCATGCACGTCCCGGAGCTGCTCAGGATGGGCGCGGACATACGGGTAAGCGGGGCCACCGCGCTGATCCGGGGGGTGGGCCGGCTGAAGGGCGCGGAGGTCATGGCGACCGATTTGCGCGCCTCGGTGTCGCTGATTCTCGCCGGGCTGGTCGCCGAGGGCGAGACCGTGGTCAACCGCGTCTACCACCTCGACCGCGGCTATGAGCGGATCGAGGCCAAGCTCGCCGCCTGCGGCGCGGACATCGAGCGGGTCCCCGCCCCGTCATGACGCGCAAGCTCGCCCTCATCGCGCGCGACCCCGAAGACCTCGAAGTGGTCTCCTCGCTGCTCCAGGATGCGATCGTGCAGGTCGGCGAAATGACCTATGTCCGGGACGAGGGCCGGTTCGTGCTGATCGCGAGCCGCTTCCGCCGCGACCCGGAGACCGGCGAGGCCGCATCTCCGCCCGGCGTCTTCGAGAGGGTGAGCTGCGCGCTCCGCTTCGACCGGGTGAGCGCGGTGAAGCGGCGCAACCTGGACCCCGCCCGGCTGTCCCGCGTGCTGTCCCTGCTCGCCATCCGCTGCGAGGAAGGGTATATCGACCTCGTCTTCTCCGGCGACCATGCGGTCCGGCTGGTCACTGACGAGATCGCATGCCGGATCGACGACCTGGATTTGGGGTGGCCGACACGGTTGAAGCCGGATCACCCGGAGAGCTGAGGCGGGGCTGAAGTGGATTCGAGCAAGGCACTGGTGCTGGCGCTGCCGCGCGGGCGCATTCTCGCCGAGGTGATGCCGCTGCTCTCGCGCGCCGGCATCGTGCCGGATGGCGGTTTCGACGAGAAGGACGAGCGCGCCCTCCAGTTCCCCACCAATATCGAGAACTTCTCCATCATCCGGGTGCGCAGCTTCGACGTCGCCACCTTCGTCGCCTTCGGCGCGGCCCATCTCGGCATCGCCGGCAACGACGTGCTCATGGAGTTCGACTACCCGGAGATCTACGCGCCGCTCGACCTCGGGGTCGGCAGGTGCCGGATGGCGGTCGCCGCGACGCCGGAGCTGCTGGAGACCGAGAAGCCCGAACGCTGGAGCCACGTGCGCGTCGCCACCAAGTACCCCGCGATCACCAAGCGGCATTTCGCCGCGCGCAACGTTCAGGCGGAATGCATCAAGCTCAACGGCGCGCTGGAGCTCGCGCCCCGGCTCGGGCTGTGCCGCCGGGTGGTCGACCTGGTCTCGACCGGCGCCACGCTTCGCGCCAACGGGCTGGTCGAGGTGGAGACCATCGCGCATATCACCTCGCGGCTCGCGGTCAACCGGGCGGCGCTGAAGACCCGGTCGGAAGAGATCAACCTCTGGATCGACCGTTTCCGGGACGCCCTCGATGCCGGCTAGCCCGCATTTCCCACCCCTGTCTTGGCCTGCGCGGCGCTGTCCGGCCGACAGGGCAGGAGAGGCGTGCGGCGCGATGCGGGGACATCGGGCAAGCGCGTCTGCGCACCCTGTCGGCCGGACAGCGCCGCCCGAAGGGTCGCGCCCGGGCGCGACGCAGGCCGTGACAGGGGTGAGAAATGCCGGCTAGGCTGGACAGCGCGCATCCCGGGTTCCGGGACGCCTTCGAGGCGCTGCTCGCGCGGCCCCCGGAGACCCAGGCGGAGGTGGCCCGGGAGGTCGCGCGCATCGTCGCCGAGATACGCGAGGAAGGCGATGGCGCGCTGCTGCGCCACACCGCCGCGCTGGACGGTTTTCAGGCGGACAGCGTCGCGGCGCTGCTGGTGCCGGAGGACGAGATCGCCGCGGCGCGCGGCGCCTGCGGGGCGGAACTGATCGGCGCCCTGGAAGCAGCCGAGGCGCGCATCGCCGCCTTCCACGCCCGCCAGATGCCGGAGCCGCTGTCCTATGTCGACGACGCCGGGGTGCGCCTCGGGCAGCGCTGGACGCCGCTCGACGCGGTCGGGATCTACGTGCCGGGCGGCACCGCGTCCTACCCGAGCTCGGTGCTGATGAACGCCGTTCCGGCCCGCATCGCGGGCGTCGGGCGCATCGCGATGGCGGTCCCGGCGCCGGGCGGGTGCGTCGCGGCCCCGGTGCTGGCCGCCGCGGCGATCGCCGGGGTGAGCGAGATCTGGCGCATCGGCGGCGCGCAGGCCGTCGCCGCGCTCGCCTGGGGCACCGCGACCATCCGCCCGGTCGACAAGATCGCCGGGCCCGGCAATGCCTGGGTGGCGGAGGCCAAGCGCCAGGTGTTCGGCAAGGTGGGCATAGACCTGATCGCGGGGCCGTCGGAGATCCTCGTCGTCGCCGATGCCGCCAACGACCCGGCCTGGATCGCCGCCGATCTGCTGTCGCAGGCGGAACACGACCCGGTGGCGCAGCCCGTACTGATCGCCGACGATGGCGGGTTCGCCGACCGGGTCGTCGCGGCGGCCGAGGCGCATCTCGCGGCACTGCCGCGCGCCGATATCGCGCGCGCGAGCTGGGAGGATCGCGGCGCGGTCATCGTCGTCGGCTCGCTCGACGAGGCGCCGGCGCTGATCGACCGCATCGCGCCGGAACATCTGGAGCTCGCGATCGCCGATCCCGACCGCCTTGCCAGGCGGGTGCGCCATGCGGGCGCGATCTTCCTCGGACGCCACACCCCGGAGGCGATCGGCGACTACGTGGCGGGGCCCAACCACGTGCTCCCGACCGCCGGCAGCGCGCGCTTCGCCTCGGGGCTCGGCGTGCTCGACTTCATGAAGCGGACATCCATCGTGGGCTGCGACGAAGCCGCCTTCGCGGCGATCGCCCCGGCCGCGGTCTGCCTCGCCCGCGCCGAGGGGCTCGACGCGCATGCCCTGTCGCTGACCATCCGGACCAATTATCCGACAGATTGTTGAAAGATGGCCCCCGCCCAGGAACGACGGCTGATCGATATCGTCCTCGACGACGGGCCGGTGATTCGCCGCAGCGCCGAGGTCGAGCACGAGCGCCAGGTCGCGGTGTTCGACCTCCTCGAAGCCAACGACTTCGCCCTCGTCGACGGGCCGCCCGGCCCCTACGCCCTGACCATCGGGATCGAGGAGAACCGACTGGTCTTCGACATCCGCGACGAGGCCGGCGTGCAGCTCGCCAGGATACGGCTGTCGCTGGCGCCGTTCCGCGGCGTCGTGCGCGACTACTTCACCCTGTGCGAGGCCTATTACGAGGCGATCAAGACGGCGAGCCTGGCGCGTATCGAGGCCATCGACATGGGACGGCGGGGGCTGCACGACGAGGGGGCGGAGCTGCTCCGGGAACGGCTCGCGGAATCGGTCGACATCGATGCCGACACCGCCCGCCGGCTGTTCACCCTGGTCTGCGTCCTGCATGTCAGGGGCTGAGAGATGCGCCCGCGACCCGTCCCGGGACCATGATCGGCAGCGTGCTGTTCGCGTGCAGCGAGAACGCGCTGCGCTCGCCCATGGCCGAGGCCATCGCAAAACATCATTTCGGCTCCCGGATCTACGTCGATTCGGTGGGCGTGCGCGAGGGCGAGATCGACCCCTTCGCGGTCGAGGTGCTGGCGGAGATCGGGATCGACGCCTCGCGCCATGTCGCCAAGCGCATGGACGACCTCCTGGACACCTCGTTCGACCTGATCGTCTCGCTGTCGCCCGAGGCGCATCACCGCTCCATCGAGCTCACCCGGACCTCGGCCGCCGAGGTTGAGTACTGGAACACCGTCGACCCCTCGCTGGTCGACGGCAACCGGGAGACGCGTCTGGACGCCTATCGCGCGCTCCGCGACTGGCTGACCCGACGGATCCGCGAACGGCTCGCGCGCGACGACGATCCGTTGCCCTGACCGCGCACGGGCATTTTGCTTGACCCCCGCACGGCCAGCCCGCATGACGGTCGCCGATGGCCGGCATCGAACCGAAGTTGATCCTCGCCTCCGCCTCGCCGCGGCGTCTCGCGCTTCTGCGCCAGGCGGGGTACGAGCCGGACTCGGTGCTGGCGGCCGAGATCGACGAGACGGCGCGGCCGGGCGAGCTGCCGCGCGCCCTGGCGGCGCGGCTGGCGGCGGAAAAGGCGCGCGCCGTGGCGCGGCGCCGCCCGGACGCATGGGTTCTCGCGGCCGACACCGTCGTCGCCTGCGGCCGCCGCATCCTGCCCAAGCCGGCGACCGAGGACGAATCCCGGGACTGCCTCGCCCTCCTGTCGGGGCGCCGCCACAAGGTGTTCGGCGGCGTCCACGTCATCGACCCGGCGGGGCGCGAGCGCACGCGGAGCGTCGTGACCACGGTCGCCTTCAAGCGCCTCGCGGCCGGCGAGATCGCGGCCTATGCGGCGGGCGGGGAGTGGCGGGACAAGGCCGGCGGCTATGCCATCCAGGGACGGGCCGGCGCCTTCGTGCGATCCCTGAACGGTTCCTATTTCAATGTCGTCGGCCTACCCTTGTACGAGACGGCGAGCCTGCTGGAAGGGCTCGGGCTGCGCCGTCCGGAGGGGTGACGCGTTGGGCGAGAGGCTGCTGATCGACGCGATGCCGGGCGAGATCCGCGCCGCCCTGGTGGCGGACGGGCGCGTCGTCGAGCTGTTCGTCGAACGGCGCGGCCGGGAGAGCCTGGTCGGCAACCTCTATCTTGGCCGGGTCGAGCGCATCCTCGACGGCATGGACGCCGCCTTCGTCGATATCGGGATCGGGCGGTCCGGCTTTCTCGGTCTCGACGGCGCGCGCACCGGCGAGCGCGGAGATGCGGACAGGATCGGCGACTTCCTGGTCGAGGGCGAAGCCATCGCGGTGCAGGTGGACCGCGACGCGGTCGGCCGCAAGGGGGTGCAGCTCAGCCGCCGGATCTCGCTCGCCGGGCGCTACTTGGTGCACACGCCCGGCCGCTCCCGGATCGCGGTGTCGCGACAGATTGCCGACGAGGAGGAGCGCGCCCGCCTCGAAGCGCTCGCGGGCTCGGCCGCCGACGCAGGCGGCGGCTTCATCGTCCGCACCGCGGCGGACGGCGCGGGTGCGGAAGAGATCGGCGCCGACGCGGGCTATCTCCAGCGGCTGCGGTCGGATATCGATGCCCGGCGGGCCGGCGCGTCGCCGCCGGCCCTGCTGCACGAGGAGCCGCCGCCCTTGCTCAGGCTGTTCCGCGACCGGGTGAGGGAGACGACCGACGAGATCGTCATCGACTCGCCGGGCGGGTTCGCCGCGGCGCGCGACTACTGCAGGCGTTTTCTGCCGGCGCTGGAGGAGCGCCTCCGCCTCCAGGCCGGGCCGGAGCACGTGTTCGATGCGGACGAGGTGGACGCGGAGATCGAGCGCGCCCTCGCCCCCCGCTTCCCCCTGCCCTCGGGCGGCGAGCTGGTGATCGAGTCGACCGAGGCGCTGACCGCGATCGACGTCAACTCGGGACGCTTCACCGGCGGCGGGCGGCTGGAGGAGACGGCGTTCCGCACCAATCTGGAGGCCGCCGAAGAGGCGCCGCGCCAGCTCCGGCTGCGCAATATCGGCGGGCTGATCCTGATCGACTTCATCCACATGCGCGACGAGAGCCATTGGGGCCGCGTCCTCGACGCGCTGGGCGGCGGCCTGGCCGGGGACCGCGCCAATGTGCGGCTGATCGGGCGCACCGGGGCGGGGCTGGTCGAGATCACCCGCCGGCGGCAGCGGGACTCGCTCGAACGCGCGCTCACCGGGCCCTGCGCCGAGTGCGGCGGCAACGGCAGGAGGGTAACCGCCGAGACCGCGGCGCTCCGCGTCATGCGCGCGCTCAAGCGCGAGGCGCGGAAGGCGGGGCCGGGCGTGCTCACGGTCGCCGCGCCGAGCGACGTGGTGGACGTCCTGCAAGACTCGGCCGCGCCGGCGATGTCCGAGCTCGCCGCCGTGCTGGGCCGGCGGATCGCGCTCGAGCGCCAACCGGCTTACGGGCGCGAGACCTTCGACATCGTGGCCGGCGGATGACCGGCCGACCGGACACCTGCCCGATCTGCGGCCGGCCCGGCGATGCCCGCCACCTTCCGTTCTGCTCGCCCCGCTGCCGGAAAATCGACCTCGGCCGCTGGTTCTCCGGCGCCTACGCGGTGCCCGCGGTCGAGCCGCCGGACGATTTCGACGAGGACGGGTTCGACGGCTGAACGCCGTCTGGACAGGCCGCTTCCTTCTCCTCTATAAGCGTGCCCCTCAGGTGCCCAGGTAGCTCAGTTGGTAGAGCACATGACTGAAAATCATGGTGTCGGTAGTTCGATTCTACCCCTGGGCACCATTCATCGTACCAACCTGTCGAAACCGAAGGATTGCCCCTGGGCCTAGGGCGACGACCCTGCGCTCAATCCCGCCGTGTCCCGTGACGCCTCGGCGACGGCGAGGGCTCGCCCCGGCTCGGCTTTCCCGTCGCGCGTCGCGGCGAACAGGGTTGCTGCGCGCGCGCCGCAGGGACAAGCTCGGTCGACAAGACGGGAGATCGGCTTGGCGAACCGCGAGAGCATTTTGGTCCGGGACGCGATGGTGCTGTCGCTCGACCGCGACGATGCCGTTCACGAGCGCGCCAACGTCGTCGTATCCGGCGGTGAAATCCTCGCGGTCGGCCCGGATGCCGGCGCCGGGGAAGAGCGCTTCGATCGCGTGATAGAAGGACGCGGACGCCTGCTCGCGCCCGGCTTCGTGAACGCGCACACCCATTCCCCGGCCAATCTGATCCAGGGGACCGGCGACCGCCTCAGCCACCCCGCATTCATGTGGATGAACCAGGCCTACACCGCGCACCGGACGCCTCGCGAGGTGTATGTCAGCGCGATGCTCGGCTGCATCCAGATGCTGTCGAGCGGGACCACCGCCGTGCTCGATCACTTCCCGGGTCAGGCCTGCACGATGGCGGACGTGGATGCGGCGATGGAGGCCTACCGCGACTCCGGCATGCGGGCGGTGCTGGGGCTGAGGTTCTACGATGCGGCCTTCGCGGACATCCTCCCCGAGGACGGCGCGATACCGCGCGAGGTGGCGGCGGAGATCGACGCGCTGGACCCCCTGAAGCCGGTACCGCTCGAAGAGATGCGCGCGCTCACGGTCGAGGCGGTGCAACGCTGGCACGGCTTCGACGGCAGGCTTGCCGTGTTTCCCGCCCCGTCGAACCCGGAGCGCTGCTCCGATGCGGCGCTGGTCATGTGCGGAGAGCTGGCGCACCGCTACGATCTCGGGATCCACACCCACCTTCTGGAATCGCGTGTCCAGGCGGAGATCGCGCAGAGGAAATACGGATGCACGATGGTCGAGCACCTGGCCCGGCTCGGCCTGCTCGACCGCAGGCTCTCCCTCGCCCATTCGATCTGGCTGGACGATGACGACATCGGCCGTCTCGCGGATGGCGGGTCGGTGGTCGTGCACAACCCGGAGAGCAACCTGAAGATCGGGGCGGGAACGGCGCCGATCCCCGAGATGATGGCGCAAGGCGTGAAGATCGCGCTGGGCACCGACGGTGCGGGGACCAACGACAACCTGATCATGCACGAGGCGCTGCGCCTCGCGGCCGTCCTGCACCGCCCGGCGCTCGCCGAACGCGGGCGCTGGCCGGGGGCGAAGGATGTCCTGCGCATGGCGACCGAAGGGGGCGCGGCGGCGATCCTGCGATCGGGGACCATCGGCTCGATAGAAGTCGGCAGGCGGGCCGACCTCGTCCTCTACCGGCTGGACGCGCCGTGGTGGGTACCGGTCAACGACCCGTCGAGCCAGCTTGTGTTCGCCGAGAACGGGAGCTCCGTGGAAACCGTGCTGGTGGACGGGCGGGTGGTGGTGGAGGACGGCCGGATCGTCGCCTTCGATGCCGAATCCATCCTGCGCGAGGCCGCGCCGATGATGTCGCGGATCCTCGAGCGCAACCGCAGGCTTTACGCGCTGGCCAGCCGCATGGCCGAGCTGTTCCCCTGAGCCCGGTCGACCGGGCGAAGGGACTGCTCTACTATTCGCGCGATGCAATCGTGGCCGGCAGCCCGTCCCCACCGACCGTCGCGGCGGGCTGCCGATTTCGGCCGAGCGGGGTCGGACCGTCGATTTCCCCAGACAGGAGGGTGTGGCCATGCGTAAGACACTCATCGCGCTGTCCGCAGCGCTTGCTCTCGCCATGGCGGCGGATGCGGCCGCCCAGGCCAAGTTTCAGTTCAAGATGACCAGCTTCGTGCCCGAGGGCACCGTTACCTGGAAGCTCTATCCGCAAGCCTTCGCCGAGAAGGTCAGGATCGCCACCGACGGCGCCGTCGCGGTCAAGCCGTACGGCGCCTTCGTTCTGGCCAGCATCTTCGAGGCGCACAGGGCGGTGAAGGACCGCCGGGCCGACATGGCCTATCATTACCCCGGTTTCGAGATCAACGAGCTGCCCGCCTCGGCGTTCATCGGCGACATTCCGGGCGGGATGGGGCCGCACGCCAAGCTGCTCTGGGTGCTGGGCGGCGGCGGCGAGCAATTGTGGACCGACTATCGCCACAGCCTCGGCTATCACGGGATGTTCTGCGGCATCATCGGCTCGGAGCTGTTCGCGAACTCCCACAAGAAGGTGCAGACTCTCGCCGACCTCAAGGGGTTCCGCTACCGCACCGCGGGGGCGAACACGTTCGTCATGCGCAAGCTGGGCGCCGCGCCGACGCTGGTGCCCGGGCCCGAGGTCTTCACCATGCTCGAACGCAAGGCCGTGGACGGCGCCGAATATCTCGATCCCTACGGAAACTACTCCCTCGGCTTTCAGAAGGTCGCCAAATACGTCATCTATCCCGGCATTCACGCGCCGGGCGGCCTTTACGAAGTCCTGATGCGAAAGGAGAGCTGGGATGCGCTGCCGAGGGATATCCAGGCCAAGATGCAGATGGTCTGCGATTCCGTGATGATCCGCTCCTATGCGACGCTCAACGTCAACAACGCCAGGGCGATGAGCGAGATGGATGCCTCGCCGGCCAACGAACTGGTCGAATTGTCGCCCGAGTTCATCGACGCGGTACGCAAGGCCGGACGGGAATGGGCCGACGCCAAGGTCGAGGAGCAGAACGCCAAGGGAAATCCGTGGATGGAGAAGTTTGCCAAGAGCTTCTACGCCTTCCAGGAGTCCTGGTCGAAGAACTCCAAGTATCTCGTGATCGACCGGCAATAGCCGCCGGGCCGCGCTCGGGCGGGTGAGGCGCCGGCCCCGGTGCGATCCATGCGGGTTCTCCCTTCGCTCGACAGGTGGGCCGATGCCCCGGCGCGCCTCGTTTGCTATGCCGGGTTCGCTCTGTTCCCGGCGCTCATCCTCGTCGGGCTCTACGAGGTGGTCGCCCGCTACGCGTTCAATGCCCCCACGATCTGGGCCTTCGACATCACCTTCATGGTGCACGGGGCCCTGTTCATGCTGACCGGCGCCTACGGGCTGCTGAAGAACGTGCATGTCCGCATCGATGTGCTTTCGAGCCGCCTGCCGCTGGCGGTGCAGCACATCGCCAATATCCTGTCCTATGTCTTCCTGTTCATTCCGGCGATGTGGATCGTCGGCGACGCGGCGTTGCGGCGGAGCTATTCGGCGTTCGTCACCGACGAGGTGGAGCTGGTGAGCGCGTGGGCGCCGATCGTCTGGCCGTTCTATACCGCGCTTGCCGTCGGCCTGCTGGCGCTCTGGCTGCAGGCCTGCGTGGAGACCGTGCGGCACGGGGCCGGCGTCCTCGCGGCCCGCCGCGGCGCGACCGGCGGCGGGGCATAGGGGCCGGCCCGGGCGCGGTCATGCTGGAAATCCCCGCGATCTGGATGTTCCCGGCGCTTTTCGTCCTCGTGTTCATGGGCATACCGGTGGCGTTCGCCATGATCGGGCTGTCCTTCGCGTTCGGGTACTGGTTCTTCGGCGACACGCTGGGCCCGCAGATGTTCAGCCGGCTGAAGGACGTGTCGTCCAACTACGTGCTGACGGCGCTGCCCCTGTTCATCTTCATGGGCAGCGCGCTGGAGCGCTCGGGCATCGCCGACCGGCTGTTCCGGGCGATCCAGCTCTGGATCGGCAGGCTCCGCGGCGGGCTGGCGCTCACGTCGATTTCGATGTGCAGCATCTTCGCCGCCTGCTCCGGCGTCGTCGGCGCGGTCGAGACGGTCGTCGGCATGATGGCCATCCCGCCGATGGTCAAGCAGCGCTACAAGCACGACCTCATATCGGGGACGATCTGCGCCGGCGGCTCGCTCGGCACCATCATCCCGCCGACGGTCGTGGTGGTGGTCTACGGCTCGGTGGTGGAGGAATCGATCGGCGACCTGTTCGCCGGCGTGGTGGTTCCCGGCCTGCTGATGACCCTTCTGTTCATCGTCTATATCGCGCTGCGCTGCCATCTCAGGCCCGAGGACGGGCCGGCGCTCGAGGCCGACGAGATGCGCGTGCCGACGATCGAGAAGCTGCGCATCACCGCGGTCGCGCTGGTCCCCGCGATCGTCCTGATCGTTGCCGTCCTCGGATCCATTCTCGCCGGCATCGCCTCGCCCACCGAGGCCGCGGCCGTCGGAGCGTTCGGCGCGGTCGCGCTCATCGTCGCCTATGGGCGGATGTCCTGGGACATCGCCATGCAGGTCGTCGAGCGCGCCATCCGGGTGAACGTGATGGTCATGTTCACCGTGCTCGGGGGCGTGATGTTCTCCGCGATCTTCATGGTCAATGGCGGCAACGACCTCATCCGCGTGTTTCTCGATACCTTCGAGCCGGGCCCTGTCGAGCTGACGATCCTGATGCTCGCGGTGTTCTTCGTGCTGGGGTTCATTCTCGACTGGGTGTCGATCGTGCTGATCTGCATGCCGATCTTCACGCCGCTGATCAGGAGCGTGGGCATCGACCCGATATGGTTCGGGATCATGGTCTGCATCGTCATCCAGACCTCTTACCTCACGCCGCCGGTGGCGCCGTCCATCTACTATCTGCGGGCGATCGCGCCGCCGGAAATCACCTATGGGGAGATGTTCCGCGGGGTCGTGCCCTTCGTGATCTGCCAGCTCATCGTGCTCGCGGTCGTCGCGTTCTATCCGCCCACCGCGCTCTACTTGCCGTCGCTGCTGTTCGGCGGTTGAAGCGCCGGACCAGCCGTCAGTCGCCGAGCTCCTCGCGCAGGAAGTTGAACAGGCGAAGCACCTCGCGGTCGGTGTAGACGAACAGGCGGGCCACGTCGCTGGCGGCGACGTGCGAGATCCAGTTCCAGTGCGGCAGGGTGAAGACGTCGCGCTCCGCCCACTCGACGGTCTCCCCGCCGACGGTGGAGCGGCCCTCGCCTTCGACCACCGTCACGATGGCGTTGGCCGTGGTGCGCACCGGCCGGGTCTCACGACCCCTCGCGAGCTCCCAGGCGTAGCAGTCCATGCTGCGGATCACCGGCCCGCCGTCGACCGGGTTGGTGTAGCGGACCCGCCTCGCGCCGTCGGGCGCCGCCGGGGCCGCCTCCAGCGCCGCCAGGGTGCGGCTCCAGGGGTAGCGGAACATCGGCGAGTATGGCGTCGCGGGCGCGTCGGTGTCGGGCATGTACCCGGCGACGGCGAAGGCCCGGTCGGGAATGGCGGACAAGTCCGGTTCCCGCGCGTTCCCGCCGCCGTGCTCCATGAACATCGGCCCGAGATTCTGCGCCAGCGGGATGTCGAGCGCATCCAGCCAGACCGACCGCCGGTCGGTCGGGTTGCTGTGCTCGTGCCACGCCCAGTTCGGCGTCAGGATCAGGTCGCCCGGCTCCATCGGGCAGGGCTCGCCGTTGACCGAGGTGATGCCGCCCCCCTCGATGACGAAGCGCATCGCGGACGGGGTGTGGCGATGCGAGACCGCGGACTCGCCGGGCTCGAGGATCTGGATGCCGGCGAACAAATTGGTCGTGGTGAAGCTCCTGCCGCCGAAATCGGGGTTGACCAGCATCAGCGCGCGGCGCTCGGCGTTCTCCATCGGCACCTCGCGGCCGGCGCGGTCGACGAAGGGGGCGAGGTCCTTCCAGCGCCAGATCCGCGCCGTGTCGGGCGCGCGCGGCTCGGACAGCATGACCTCGTCGCAGACCTCCCAGAACGGCCAGACCGCGGACTCGCGCAAAGTTCGGTGGAAGTCGGAAAGGGTATTTGTTGCCGCCTCGGCCATGCCCCATCTCCCCAATGTCCGGTAGGCCGCCGGCTCGGATGTTAGTCCATGCCCGGCCTATGCGCCAAACCGCGCTAGATCGGCTCCAGCCGGGGCGGGGCGGCGCGGGTGCCGGAGCCGCGCGTCGGCACCATCGGGACGGCGAAGCCCTGCTGGTGGCAGGCGCGGGTGATCACGGCGAACTTCCACAGCGCGCCGCCGGCGACGGCAAGCACGCCGCCGAGCCCGATCGCCCAGGCCGATAGCGGGAAGGCGATCGCCAGCCCGACCAGGCAGAGAATGGCCGGGGCGGCATGGCCGAAGGCGGTCACGACGGGCGCCACGGCGTCGAGCTCGGCACGGGCGAGCGGCCCGATCCCCCGCGTCGCGGCGGTCCTGCGGTAAAGCTGCCAGAGCGCGCCGGTGGCGAGCGACAGCGCGACGATCGCCCAGGCTGCACCCGCGACCGCCCCTTCGCCCGTGACCTTCATCAGGAAGGCGAGCAGCCCGGCCCCTTCGAGCAGGCCGGAGAGCGCGATCAGCCAAGGGACCAGCGGCGCCCGCCAGGCGGGTATCCCCTTGCCGGCGAACAGGATCCGCGCCTGGCAGTAGAGGAAGGTTGCGCCGGCGAGCGCCACGGCGGCGTGGAGCGCGGGGTGCGGCCAGACCGCGTCGAGGGCGAGCGCCGGGTAGAGCACGGCCACCGCATAGGTCTCGCGCGTCATCCACGAGCTCTGCGGGCGCTTGAGCACGTAGAGGAATCGCAGCTTGCGGCCGATCTCGAGAAAGACGAAGAACAGCCCCGCCGCCATCAGCGCGGCGGCGACGAGGTAGACTTTTAGCAGCGCCTCGGCCCCCAGCATGCCGAACAGCGCCGCGAGGCCGGCGACCGCCATGGCGCCGCCCGACAGCCCGCCAAGGACAAAGTTCATCGCCGCGCGCGCGTCCCAGAAGGTCTGGCGCTCGCCGACCAGCGGGTTTTCCGCATCGCTCATCGCCGCATCGCCGGTATCCGCTTCCTCGGCCGGCCGCCCCGGCGTCGCGTTGGGCACGTCGTAGAGGTAGCGGATCTGCGGGTCGGTGCCGAGCTCGGCATGCATCTGGAAGCTCGCATTGTCGCTGGCGAGCCGGGACACGTTGCTGTCGGGGTCGGCGAAATCGCCGAAATGGAGCGCCTGGGCGATGCAGGAGGCGGCGCAGGCCGGGGTGTATTCGAGATCGACGCCCGGGACGAGCCCGAGCGCCGCCGCCTCGTCCACCCGCTCGACGCAGAAGGTGCACTTGTTGGCCACGCCCACCCGCTCGTCATGCGCGACCCGCGCCTCCTGCGCCGTCGGCTCGCCGTAATACCAGCCCGCCTCGTGGGCGATGGTGCGTGCCTGGTAGGGGCAGGCGACCGCGCAGTAGCCGCAGCCGATGCAGGTGTCGTAGTCCATCGTCACCAGCCCGTCGGCGCGCTGGCGGGTCGCGCCGGTCGGGCAGACCGGGACGCAGGGCGGCTCGGCGCAATGCTGGCAGCCGGTGACCAGGAACAGCCGCTCGACATCGGGGTAGGTGCCGCGCTCGACATCGAGCACGCGGCGCCACTGCACCCCGGGCGGGGTGTCGTTGGCGTGCTTGCAGGCGATCGCGCAGGTCTGGCAGCCGACGCAGCGGTTGAGGTCGACCACCATGCCGTAGCGCGGCGGGGATTCGGTCACGGCGGCGCCCTCAGCCGGCATCGCGGCTGAGCCTGACCCGGGCGAGGTCGGCGCCGCTCCCGGTCGCGTCGGTCAGGCTGAGCGAGAGCGCGGTCAGCGAATTCAGGCTGGCGAGCCCGAGATCCTTGGCGTAAGGCGTCGCCCAGTGGTCGAACTGGCCGATCATCAGCACGGTGTCCGGGCGGATGCCCTCGCGCAGCACGGCGCGGCCGCGAGTGACGCCGGTGGGCGATTCGATCGCCACGGGGTCGCCGTCCGCGATACCGAGCTTGCGAGCCGTGGCGCGGTTGACGATCACCCCCTTGTGGCCGGAGATGTTGCTGGCGACCTCGTTGATCAGCGGGATACCCACGTTGGCGCCCCAGGAATACTGCATCGAGCGCGCCGTCAGCGCCCAGAGCGGAAACGCCTCCGGGTCTTCCCCGACCTCTTTCGCGTGGTTCGCCCAGATATCGGGGAAGGGTTTGTAGCCCGGCAGCGGCTCGTATTCCTCGAGCTGGCGGTCCCACCAGTTGACGCCGATCTCGTGCAGCCGCTCGGCGAGCTCGGCGCCGTGGCGCATCAACCGCTCCTGGTAGGGCAGCTCGAAGCGCAGCCCCTGCTCCTTGAGCGTCGGGTACAGGTACCAGTCGAGCTGCGGGAAGGGGCGCAGCATGAAGCCGTTCTCGCGGAACCACTCGATGCCGTGCACTTCGGCGCCGCCGGAAAGATCGTGGCTCGCCGCCTTCGCCACCGCGTCCCAGATTTCTTCGACCGGGTGCGGTTCGCTCGGCTCCAGCGCGTAGTCGTAGCCCGCCTTCTGGTCGGCGAGCCTGGCGCCGGCGGCCCCCCGGTTGATCGCCGCGTTGTAGCCTTCGAGGATGCCGACCCGCCGGGCGAGCTCGGTGGCGATCCAGGTGATGTCCCGGCAGTCGACCACCGGGTCGGCGACCGGCTGGCGCACCGCCCAGCCCTGGTGCTTCCAGAACTGCTCGGTGAACTTGGTCGAGCCGATCTGGATCAGCTGCAGGCTCTCGAGATCGGTCGCCTCGGGCAACAGGATGTCGGCCATGTGGTTGGTCTCGTCCCGCGTGTAGGCGAAGGAGACGGTGAAGGGGAATTCGGCGATCCGCTCGGCGACCTCGGGCGCGTTCCAGGACGAGATCGCCGGGTTGGTGCGGTAGTTGATCCACATCTCGGGCTTGGCCTGCTCGGGCCAGGACTCGGGCAGCTTCTTCTGGAACAGCCAGGGCAGGTGTGCCGGGCCGAGCGCCGGCGACCAGGCCGAGTCGGCGGCGAGCGGCACCAGCGTCCGGTAGGCGTTGCGGATATGCGGCTTGGCGGACCAGTCCTCGCGCGTCGTCGGGTTGAACGGGTAGTCCATGATCCCGTCGCCCTGCGACCGCACCGTGAGGTGGCGGTTATAGGCCGGCCGGTTGAGTTTGACCGCGGTCCCGAGCGTGCCGCCCGGCACTTCGAGCGCGCCCACCAGCGCCGCCAGCAGGGTGCGCGCCCAGCAGGTCTGGTAGCCGCCCCAGCCGTTGTTCACCCCCTTGCCCAGCATCACCGCGACCGGGCGGAAGGGGAGCGTCCGGCCCTCGATCTCGATGGTCTCGCCGACCAGGGCGTGCGCCAGGTACTCGTCGGCGACCAGGCGGATGCGCTCGGCCGGCACGTCGCACTCGGCTTCCGCCCATTCCGGGGTGAAGCCGCGCACATGGTCGAGCAGAAGCTGGAAGGCGGGCCTCGCCTCGGCGTCGTCATGCGTCCAGACGGTGCCGTCCGGGCCCCGCTCGATGCCCGACGCGCGATACGCGCCCTCCAGCGCGGGCTCGGCGATGTCGCCGTCGAAGGGTTTGTCGCGGCCGTCGGCGAGATCCCGGATCAGCGGCTTCCCGGTCCCGGGGTCGCGCAGATAGTACCCGTTGGGGCCGACGAGATAGGGCGACGTCGTGTCGTTCGAGATGAAGTCGAAATCGCACAGCTCGCGCCAGTCGCGCTCGATCAGGATGCGGTGGATCAGGGCGAACAGGAAGGCCGCGTCGGTCTTCGGCTTGATCGGCAGCCATTCCGCCGACAGCGCGCCGGTGATCGAGAGATGCGGCTCGACCTGGACCCGCTTGAGGCCGCGCACCCTCGCATCGGCCTGGCGCCACACCCCGGCCACCCCGCCGGAGGCCTCGACATTGTTGCCGCAGTTGATGACGTAGTTGGTATAGGGCGTGTCGGGCGAGACGATGAAGGCGCGGTGCCAGAGCTCGCCATAGAGATGCTCCGAGTGGTAGCACTTCACCCCCTGCCCGCCGCCGAAACCCTGGTCGATCGGCCCCCAGGCCGACATGAAGGCGGGAAACGTCCCCATGTACTGGGTCGGCGTGCCGCCGCCGCCGAAGCTCGTGGCGAGCCGGGGCAGCCCCTGCTCGTCGACCACGCCGCGGTCGCGGATCCCGCGCATCCTGGCGGCGACGATGTCGAGCGCCTCGTCCCAGGATATCGGCACGAAGCCCGGGTCCTCGCCCCGCCCCTTCTTCGGGTTGGTGCGCTTCATCGGCTGGGCGACGCGGTTCGGGTTGTAGGTCTTCTGGATCAGCCCGTAGGCCTTGACGCAGACCCGCCCGCCGCCGGGGTGGCGGTCGGCGATGTCGTAGTTCGACTCGATCCGCGTGGCGATGCCGTCCTCGACCTCGACCTTGAGCAGATCCGGCCCTGCCACGCATTGATAGCAATAGACCGGGACCTTCTTCCGGTCCGCGATCTTCGGCGCCTTGCTCGCCATCTCGTACTCCGTTGCGGGTTCCCGCGCCTCAGAGGAAGGTGAGCCCGCCGTCCGGCTGCAGGTTCTGGCCGGAGATGTAGCTCGCCTCCTCCGAGCACAGGAACAGCATCGCCTTGGCGAGGTCGTGGATCGTCCCCTGGCGCTTGATCGACTGGCGCTCGGTGTATTCCTTGAACCGCTCGCGCGGCACCGACGGGCGCTCGACCTCGGTCTGCATGACGCCGGGCCAGAAGGTGTTGACGGTGATGTTCCACGGCCCCAGCTCGCGCGCCATCGAGCGGGTCATGCCGACCACCGCCGACTTGGTGGTGATGTAGTGCAGGTAGTTGGGCAGCCCCATCACGAAGGTCGCGGACGACACGTTGACGATGCGCCCCCACTTCGCCTCCTGCATCGCCGGCACCACGGCGCGGGCGCAGAAGAACGAGCCGGTGACGTTGACGTCGACCGCGCTCTTCCACTCGTCGACCGGCAGCTCCCAGAACGGCGCCATGGTGATCCGCGAGAACACGGCTGCGTTGTTGATCAGGCAGTCGATGCGGCCGTACTCGGCCAGCGTCTTCTCGGCCATCTCGGTGGCCGAATCGAGATCGGCGACGTCGGTCTGGATGGCGAGCGCCCTGCCCTGCTTGGCGCGCACCTCGTCGGCCACCCGCTCGCCGGCCTCGCCGTTGAGCTCGGCGATGACCGGGATCGCGCCCTGGGCGGCGAAGTAATGCGCGTAGCCCCGGCCGATGCCCTGGCCGCCGCCGGTGACGATCACCACGCGGTCCTTGAGGCTGTCATAGGTCGCGCTCTTGTCGACCTCGATTTCGTCGTAGCTGACATGCCCGATCTCGGTCATCCGTCCCTCTCCTTGTGGCGCAGGCGACTATCGCGCAATGCGCCGCCTCGCGCCATGCCGTTTGCGCCGTCCTTCGATAGGGGCTTATCCAGATTACTTGACGAGCTGTCGGATGGCGCGGATCGACGAGGGGACCGCCGCCGGTCGTGGTCGACGCCCTACCTGCCCTCATGTCGTCATGCCCGGACTTGATCCGGGCATCCATGGGCGGTGCATGGCGAGCCGGGTGCGGACCGCCCCATCGGCATCCTTCCAGCCGGACCGCCGTGCGCGCGGATGCCGCATGGATGGCCGGATCAAGTCCGGCCATGACGGGGTGGTGGCGGTGGAGGAGCAAGCAGAGCCGGGTGCGGCCCGCGTCGAAAATCCAGACCGGACAGCAGTGGATCACCCCCGGACTTGATCCGGGGGCCGGCCATGACGTGGAGGGAGCGGTGGAAGGGGATGGGATTCTTGGATACGGCGCGCTAGCCGACAACGCCGGCGGCGCGCAGCTCCGCGATCTCGGCGTCGTCGCAGCCCAAGAGCTCGCTCAGCACCTCCTCGCTGTGCTCGCCGAGCAGCGGCGGCGGCAGGCGGATCCCGGCGGGCGTGGCCGACAGCCGGAGCGGGCTCGCGATCAGCCTGGCCGGCGCGCCGCCGGATGCCTTGTGCTCCACCTCGGCCACCATGCCGCGCGCCTGAACGTGCGGATCGTCGAACACCTGGTCGAGCCGGTTGATCGGCCCGCAGCCGATCCCCGCCTCCTCCAGCGCGGCCAGCCAGTCGGCGCTCGCCCTGGCGGCGAAGACCGGGCGCAGCTCGGCGATGCACGCCTCGCGGTTGCGCACCCTGGCGTCGTTGGTGGCGAAGCGCGCGTCGCCGGCGAGGTCCTCCCTGTCCACCATGCCGCAGAACCGGCGGAACTGCCCGTCATTGCCGATCGCCACCACGATATAGCCATCGGCGGTGGCGAAGACCTGGTAGGGCACGATATTGGGATGCGCGTTGCCCAGCCGGCCGAGATCGCCCGAATAGAGGTAGTTCATGCCGGCATTGACCAGCCAGGCGACCTGGGTGTCCAGCATGCCGATGTCGATGTACTGGCCCTCGCCGGTCAGCGCGGCGTGGCGCAGCGCGGCGTTCACGGCAACGGCGGCGAACATGCCCGACATGATGTCGGCGATCGGCACGCCCACCTTCTGCGGCTCGCCGTCGGGCTCGCCGGTGATCGACATGATTCCGCCCATCGCCTGGACCAGGAAATCGTAGCCCGGCCGCTCGGCATAGGGGCCGGTCTGCCCGAACCCGGTGATCGAGCAATAGACCAGGCGCGGGTTGGCGTCCCGCAGGTCCTCGTAGCCGAGCCCGTAGCGCGCGAGATTGCCGGTCTTGAAGTTCTCGACCAGCGCGTCCGCCCCGGCGGCCAGCCGGCGCAGGATGGCCTGACCCTCGGGCTTCGAGACGTCGAGCGCCAGCGAGCGCTTGTTGCGGTTGGCGCTCATGAAATAGGCGCTCTCCGCGGTGTCGTGGCCGTCCGCGTCCTTCAGGAAGGGCGGCGCGAATTTGCGCGTGTCGTCGCCCGAGCCCGGGCGTTCGATCTTGATCACGTCCGCGCCCAGATCGCCGAGGATCTGCGTGCAATAGGGCCCGGCGAGCACGCGGGTGAGGTCGACCACCCGCACCCCGGCCAGCGGGCCTCCGTTCCGGCTCATCGGCACCTCCCGAAGCTGGCGTCTATCTAGAGCATATGGGGTGCGGGCGGAACCGTCGGCCGTCCTTCGATACGCGCCCTGCGGGCGCTACTCAGGATGAGGGTGGGGGTGTGCACGGCCAACAACCCTCCTCATCCTGAGTAGGCGCGAAGCGCCGTATCGAAGGACGCCCCCTGCGGGCGCTGCTCAGGATGAGGGTGGGGGTGTGCACGGCCAACAACCCTCCTCATCCTGAGTAGGCGCGAAGCGCCGTATCGAAGGACGCCCCCCTGCGGGCGCTACTCAGGATGAGGGTTGGCGGTGGGCAGCCCAAGACCTTCCCCTCATCCTGAGTAGCGGCGAAGCCGCGTATCGAGGGACGGCTCAATCGCTGTCGAAATCGCTGGCGAAGGTGGCGGCGAGGCGGTCGGCGAAGCGGGCGGCGGCGACCGGGAGGACGCGGCCGCGCAGCTGGCCCATGAACAGCAGGCTGGGCGGGATGTCGCGCGGGTCGACCGGCGGGCTCGCGAGGTCGGGCCGCGCGGCCGCCCCGGGGATGCCGACCGGGATCTGGAACGAGACCATGTCACCCGAGGCGGCGTAGCCGAGCAGGAACTCGTAGCTGTCCGACTCGACCGCCGGCACGAGCTGGGCGCCGGTCGTCGAGGCGACGCTCTCCAGCAGGAAGCGCAGCCCGTCGGGCGCGGCCGGCAGGGCGAGCGGGTAGCTGAGGCATTCGCCGAGCCGGACGGTCTCGCGCTCTGCCAGCGGATGGTCCCGCGCCATCACGCAATGGACCGGCTGGCGGATCGTGGTGACGGTATGGAAGTCGGCGAGGCGCGGCGGCTCGAAGATCAGCGCGATGTCGGCGGCGTATTCGGCCAGCGCCCGTTCCGCCGATTCGCGGTCGCGCACCAGGGCGTTGAAGGTGACCGCCGGATGCTCGGCGCGGTAGGCCTCGATCTCGCGCGGCAGGAAATGCGGCATCAGGGCCTGGGCACAGGCGATCGCGACATGGCCCCGCCGCACCCCGGAGATGTCGGCGATCTGCGAGCGCACCCGCGCCATGTCGGACATCTGGTTGCGGATGTGGTGCAGCAGGATCTCGCCGGCGGTGTTGAGCCGGACGCCGCGCGGCAGGCGTTCGAAGATCGGCACGCCGAGCTCGTCCTCCAGCGAGAGGATGCGGCGGTTGAGCGCCGAGGCGGTGATCGACAGCACGTCCGCGGCGCGGCGGATCGAGCCCGCCCTGGCGACTTCCTCGACATAGCGGAGCGGTGTCAGGTGTCGCATCGTCGCATCCCCGAACGTTCGAATTATTGCACCGGTCTGTTGAGAAACTAGCAGCGGATCGCGACAGTTGGCAAAGCTAGATTGCGCTGGCGTCGGCCTGCGCATCGACGAGGAAGCGGAGAGTTTGGGGCTCGACCGGGTCGAGCTCGGCATCGCGGCCCAAGCCGAGCCCGGACAGGGCTCGCAAACGATCCGAGAGATCCCGCGGGCACTCGGCCGTCCGGCCCCGCTGCCAGTCGTGCGGTGGCCGGGCGGCCTTTTTTTCGCGGGATCGCCGTCCCTCGATACGGCGCTTCGCGCCTACTCGGGATGGGATTTCTTCATTTTCCTCATCCTGAGTAGCGGCGAAGCCGCGTATCGAAGGACGCCTACGCCGCGGCGTCGAGGAAGCCGGCCGCGATGTCCTGGAACACGCCACAGCCGTAGGCGTAGCAGGCGGTGCCGACCTGGACCCCGGCGGCGCCGGCGGCGAGGTAGTCGGTCACGTCCGCGCCGGCGAACACGCCGCCCACCCCGACCACCGAGACGCAAGACGGGAGCAGGGAGCGAAGCTGCACCACATGGCCGAGCGCCACCGGCTTCAGGGGACGCCCGCCCAGCCCGGCGAGCCCGTTGCCGCCCATCGCCTGTCGCCCGCCCTCCCAGGCGAAGGCATTGGGAAGCGTGTTGACCGCGACCACCTCGCCGATCCGCCCGTTCGCGGCGACGATCCCGGCGAGGCGCTTGAGCAGCAGCGGGTCGGACGGCGCGAGCTTGACCGAGAGCGCGATACGCGCTGGCGCGAGCTCTCCGGCGATCCGGCAGATCGTCTCCGTCAGCTCGGGATCGAGCGCGAAGACCGGCTTCTGGTCGGCCCCGTCCCAGACATTGGGGCAGCTCAGATTGATCTCGATGCAGTCGATGTCGAACTCGGCGAGTCCGGCGACGAGCGCGCGGTAGTCGTCGACCGAGAACCCGGCGACGCTGACCCGGAGCCGCTTGCCGGAGGCGTGCACGCGCTCGGCGATCCCCTTCATCTGCGCGCGGTACCAGGCGAGCCCCGCGTTGGGCAGGCCCAGCGCGTTGAGCGAGGCGCCGCTCGCATCGTCGATCCAGAACGTGGTGCCGGAATTGCCTTCGCGCCGCAGCGCCGTGACGGAGCCGAGATTGACCTCGGTGACGGGCGCGGCGCGGAACCGCTCGACATCGTCGAGCGTCTTGCACATCCCGGCCGCGTTCATGAATGTCAGCTCGTCCACGGCGGACACTCAGGCATAGGCGCGCTCCCGGCTGCGCAGCCCCGGGGCGACGATGGGCTCGAGCACGCCGAACACCCAGAGCAGGATCGCCATGCGGACGAACAGCCCGTTGCGCGCCTGCTCGAAGTAGCGCGCCTGGGGCAGCCGGTCGATCGCCTCGGGAAGCTCCCGGTTGCGCGGCAGCGGGTGCAGCACGACGGCATCGCCGCGGAGCGAGGCGGCCAGCCGTTCGGTGAGCGCGTAGGCTTCGCCGCCGCAAGCGACCTCGTGGCGTTCGCTCTGGGTGCGGGTCATGTAGATCACGTCGGAGGCGGCGACCAGCGCCGGCGTCAGCGCGTCGTGCATCGCCACCGGCAGCCCGCAATCGCGCACCAGCCCTTCGATCGGGCGGGGGATCTGCATCGCGTCGGGGGCGACGAAGTCGACCGCGCCGGCAAACCCCGCCGGGCTGCCCTCCAGCATCGCCGCCAGATAGGCCAGCGAATGCACCGTCCGCCCCTTGAGCAGGTCGCCGACGAAGGTGACGCGGAGGTCGCGCCGTCCGGGGAACCGTTCGGCGATGGTGAACAGGTCGAGCAGCGCCTGGGTCGGGTGCTCACCGTCGCCGTCGCCGGCGTTGATCACCGGCACGTCGCTCACCGCCGCGGCGCGCGCCGCCGCCCCCTTCTCCTTGTGGCGCAGCACGATCACGTCGCCGTAGCCGCTCTCGATGCGGATCGTGTCTTCCAGCGACTCGCCCTTGATCGCCGACGAGAACTCGGCCGCGTTTTCCGTAGTGATCACCTTGCCGCCGAGCCGCGCCATCGCCGCCTCGAAGGAATGCCGCGTGCGGGTCGAGGCCTCGTAGAACAGCGAGACCATCACATGGTCGCGCAACGCGTTCCAGTGCGGCGACCAGCGTACCCTCGCGCCCCGGCCGCGGCCGGCATGCTGGCGTTTGGAAGCGGCGGCGGATTGGAATACGGATTCGAGAAAGCCCGGGGTGAAGTCGCGTACGGTGACGACGTGGCGCAGCATCTCGATCCGGTGCGATCCGTCGGTTTGCGCCCTAGAATGTAGGATCGGCTGGCCGAATCGCCAAGATTTAGTGGGGAGTATACCGGCTGCCACAACATGCCGAGTCGACGAAGGAGGCAAACCGGGCGCGCGTTTCTGCTAACCTCTCCGCAGCTTCGCCTTGGAGGAAACCCATGCCGGTTCCGACCACCTGCTGGGAGTGCAGCACGCGCTGCGGCGCGCTGGTCACGCTGGAGGGCGGCGCGGTCGCCAAGGTCGGGCCAAACGCCGACCACCCGGGCTCGAAGGGCGCGTTCTGCGTCAAGGGCATCCGCGGCATGCGCGAGCTGACCGACCACCCGGACCGGCTGGTCCGCCCGATGCGGCGGCGCGGGGAGCGCGGCGCCGGCGAGTGGGAGGAGATCGGCTGGGACACGGCGCTGGAGACCGTCGCCGACCGGCTGCTCGCGGTGCGCGCGGAGCACGGGCCGCTCGCGCTGATCGGCGCGGTGTCGTCGGCCTTCTTCAGCCGGGGCGCCATGGTGGCGCTGCTGATGCGCGCGCTGGGCTCGCCCAACTGGATGATGAACCAGGATCTGTGCGGCGGCTGCCGGGCGTTGAGCGACAAGCTGACCGGTCTCGCCGCGATCGGCGGCGAGGACATCGAGAACACGCGCTGCGCGCTGATCGTCGGGCGCAACCCGTCGGCCGCAGATGCCGCGCAGTGGCAGGCGCTCAAGCGGGCCAAGGCGAACGGCGCGCGGACGGTGGTGATCGACCCCGCGCGCACCCCGGCTGCGAAGGGCGCCGATCTCTGGCTCCGCCCCCGCCCCGGCACCGACGCGGCGGTCGCGCTCGGCATGATCAACGCGACCATCGCCCGGAAACTGTACGACGCCGAATTCGTCGAGCGCTGGTGCCACGGCTTCGACGCGCTGAAGGCGCGCGCCGCGCGCTACACGCCGGACGAGGCGGCGAGGCTCTCCGGCGTCCCGGCGGACGACATCGTGAGCGCCGCCCGCCTCTACGCCGACGGGCCGTCCACCTTCGTCAGCGGGCACGGCATCGACGCCTTCTCCGGCGGCGTCCAGACCTTCCGCGCCTTCCACGCGCTGGTCGCGATCAGCGGCAATCTCGACCGGCGGGGCGGCAATATCCGGGTCAAGCGGCCGGCCGGGTTCCGCAACTATATCGAGCTCTTGCACGACCCCGCCTTCCGCCTGCCGCCCGAGGTGGAGGCCGAGACCATCGGGCGCGAACGGTTCCCGCTCTGGGCCGGGCCGGAGGGCTGGCAGACCGCCTGCCACAACCCGACGGCGATCGAGGCGATGCTGACCGGCCAACCCTACCCGGTGCGCGCGATGTATCTCAGCGGCGTCAACATCGCCGTCACCTACCCCGATACGCGAAGGACCGTCGAGGCGCTGCGCTCGCTCGACTTCCTCTGCGTCGTCAGCCACTCGATGACCCCGACGGCGGCGCTCGCCGACATCGTGCTGCCCAAGACCACCGGGCTGGAGGAGGAGGAGATCTCGCTCGACATGTCGGGGCCCTGCGTGAGCTACACGAGGCCGGTGACGCCGGCGCGCGGCGAGGCGCGGTCGGATTTCGAGATCGCCACGGCGCTCGCCGACCTTCTGGAGGCGCGCGGCATCGCGGCGCGCAAATTCCTGCCCTGGCAGAGCAAGCGCGCGTTCAACGCCTTCCTGCTGGGCGACAACGGCATCTCCTTCGAGGAGCTGGAACGGAAGGGTTTTGCGCATTTCCCCCATGAGCTGGGGAATTTCGAGCAGGCCGGGTTCCGCACGCCGACCGGCAGGATCGAGCTTTTCTCCGAGACGCTGGCCCGGCTCGGCCTCGACCCGCTGCCCGATTTCGTGCCGCCGAGGGCGGAGCGCGTCGCCCCGGCGGTGCGCGCGGACTACCCGCTGATCCTGCTCACCGGCGCGCGCGAAAAGGCCTACCACCACTCGCGCTACCGCGACCATGCGTGGGCGCGCAAGGTCTCGCCCTACCCGCGGCTGCAGATCCACCCCGACACCGCTGCGGCGCTGGCGCTGGCGGCCGACGACTGGGTCGAGGTGGAGACGCCGGACGCCGGCGGCGCGTGCGCCCTCCGCGTCTCGGTGACCGAGGACACCGCGCCCGGCGTGGTGCGCACCGGCATGGGCTGGTGGCTGCCGGAGGCGCCGGGGCCGGATTTCGGCGCGTTCTCGGTCAACATCAACGCCGCCATGTCCTATGGCGGGCCGTGGGACCCGGTGACCGGCTCGGCGGATACGCGCGGCCTGCTCTGCCGCATCCGCCCGCTGCCCGACGGCGCGGCGCCGCCGATCGCATGACCGGGCGCATCGAGGCGCGGCTCGCCGAGCTCGGACTCGACCTGCCCGAGCCCTTCGCCTACCCGTCCGCCAACCGCACCGGCTGCGTCGAGGCGGGCAGTCTGCTGTTCGTCTCCGGCCACCCGCCGCCGGCCAGCCTCGGCGCGGCGATGCGCGGCAAGGTGGACGCCGAAATCTCCGAGGCGGAGGCCTACGACGCGGCGAAGAAGACGGCGCTCAACATCCTCGCCTCGGTCGCGCGCCATCTCGGCTCGCTCGACCGGGTCCGCCGGGTGGTCAAGCTCAACGGCTACGTCAACTCGTCCGCCGGCTTCGAGCGCCAGTTCGCGGTGATCGACGGCGCGTCGGACCTGCTCTACGCCCTGTTCCCCGAGCCGCATGCGCGCACCGCAATCGGCGTCGCCGAGCTGCCGCGCGGCTTCCCCATCGAGATCGAGGCGGTGTTCGAGATCGCGTAGCCGGCCGGGCGGTTTCCGGCCCGCGCGGTTCCGACTATTCTGCGGCGCGGCATCGGGGGAGGATCGCGGTGGCCGAGGGCAATCTGCGCGAGCTCAGGAATTTCGTCGGCGGCGCGTTCGTCGCGTCGGGCAGCACGTTCGAGAACGTCACCCCGGTCGACAACACGCTGATCGCGCTGGTGCACGAGGCCGACCGGGCGATCGTCGACCGCGCCGTCGACGCCGCGCGGGACGCCTATTACGGCGCATGGGGCGGGCTGACGACGGAACAGCGCTGCAACCTGCTCTATGCTGTGGCAGACGGGATCGAGTCCCGCTTCGACGAGTTCGTCGACGCCGAGTGCGCCGACACGGGCAAGCCCAAATCCCTCGCCAGCCATCTCGACATCCCGCGCGGGGCGGCCAATTTCCGCATCTTCGCCGACCTCATCAAGTCGGTCGGCACCGAGGCCTATATGCAGGAGACGCCGGACGGGCGGGGCGCGGTGAACTACTCGGTGCGCCAGCCGCACGGGGTGGTGGGCGTCATCTCGCCCTGGAACCTGCCGCTGCTCTTGTCGACCTGGAAGCTGGCGCCTGCGATGGCGTCGGGCAACGCGGTCATCCTGAAGCCGTCCGAGGAGACGCCGACGACCGCGACGCTGCTGGCCGAGGTGATGCAGCAGGCGGGGATTCCCAACGGCGCGTTCAACGTCGTGCACGGCTTCGGTCCCGATTCGGCGGGCGAGCTGATCACCCGGCATCCGGGCATCCACGCCATCACCTTCACCGGCGAGACCGCGACCGGGCGCGAGATCATGAAAGCCGCATCCGGCAACATCAAGGCGCTCTCCTTCGAGCTCGGCGGCAAGAACCCGGCCATCGTGTTCGCCGACGCCGATTTCGACGCGGCGATCGACGGCACCGCGCGCTCGGTATTCGCCAATACCGGCCAGGTCTGCCTGAGCTCCGAGCGGGTCTATGTCGAACGGCCGATCTACGACCGCTTCGTCGATGCGCTGAAGGCGCGCGGCGAGGCCATGGTCATCGGCCGGCCGGAGGACCCGGCGACCCAGATGGGCTCGCTGATCTCCCGCGAGCATCGCGACAAGGTGACGTCCTACTACGCGCTGGCCCAAGACCTCGGCGCGGAAACGGTGACCGGCGGCGGCATCCCCACTTTCGGCGACGAGCGCGACGCCGGCGCCTTCGTCCAGCCCACCATCTTCACCGGGCTCGCCGAGGACTCGCGGGTGCAGAAGGAGGAGATCTTCGGTCCGGTCTGCCACGTCACGCCGTTCGACGACGAGGACGAGGCCGTCGCCATGGCGAACGACACCGAGTACGGGCTCGCCTCGGTGGTCTGGACCACCGACCTGTCGCGCGGCCACCGGGTGAGCCAGGCGATGGAGGCTGGGATCAACTGGGTCAATTGCTGGTTCCTGCGCGACCTGCGCACGCCGTTCGGCGGCATGGGGCTGAGCGGCATCGGCCGCGAGGGCGGCCAGCACGCGCTCAACTTCTACTCCGAGCAGAAGAACATCTGCGTCAAGCTGTAGGGGGAGGCGGGCGCCTGAGGCGTCCAACCGCTTCACCGAGCGGGAGCGGCCGTTTGCGAGGTGCGGCAAGCCGTCCGATCGCCATGGCGCAGGCGGGGCGCGGCAATGACAGTCCGCATTCCGTCAGGGATTGGCAAGAACCCTGTCGTGATCCCCAACGTTGCGCAGAATGCAGGTTCCGTCATCCGTGACTTCAAATGTCATCCGAATGGCCTCGGTAACGCGAATGGCCCAAACCTTCTTCTGTGCCTGGACTCTCTTGGGATTACGGCTGGCAGGAAGAGTCCCGGTGTTCGTCAGTTGACGGAGGGCGTCATCGACTGCGGTCCGATGTCGGTGGGATAGCTTTCGATAGGCTTTCCTGAAACGCGCAAGGCGCTTGAACCTCTTGATACCCAGAGCCACGCCCTAGTTGCTCTTCAGGTCGGCAATCAAGTCCTCGACGTCCTCGAATACCCTGTTCTCCGGCTGTTCAAGGTCCGCGTCATGCTCCATGACGGCCCAGCGTAGATCCACCATTGCGTCGTGCAGTTTCTGGAACGCATGGATGGCGGCTTCGCTGCTGCCACACATTGCCTCGACATGGTCATCGGCAATGGCGGGCGTTTTCAACGTCTCGACGATTTCATGCAGAGTAGAGATCGAGTGCTTTACGACACCTTCGGCGGAGCCGGCTCGTGACGCAAGGTCGCCCGTCGGATCGATTGGCTCCTCGAATCCGTCATTCTCGGATAGCCAAGCCAGAACTTGCCTGATTGCCAGCTCCGCGGTCTCCGCGTTGTTGCGCATATTGGTAGATACATCGACGAAGGCGTCCACCACGCGCAGTATCCGCAAATAGTGAATTGAGAACCGCGAGTCGGCTACCACCTTTTCATAAATGATGTCCAGGCGAGGGATAGAACGCTGAATGCCGGGCATGAGATTGTCCAACTTATGGTCTCGCCATTCTATGGTTCGGCTGCGTCGTGCGGTGGCCGCCCCTCCCTGCCATCGCAGGCGGCGATCCGCGCCAAGGGCTCGGGCGTGGTGTCGATGCTCAACATCGCCTGAGACATCGCGTCCCCTTTGGGCAGGCGGAAGCATCGCCGATCGCGCCTGCCCGTGCAACCACGGAGCGATACCGTGTCGCATGGGCAGGCACGGCCACACGCACAAGTCTCGCCACGCGTCCAACTCTTCCGTTGCTTGCTCCAGGCAGGGATCGCTGCGACCGGATCTGGCCCGGAAACCGGAACCTCCCCATCCCCTGTTGTGCTGTTCCGCCGGACCCTATACAGAGGGTGCGGCAGTTACCGCGCGAAATCGCGGGTGGCAACATGCGGGAAACAGCCCGAGGCGGATGGGGAATGCCGAGTAAAATCAAGAGGCTAGCGCCTGTCTGCCGATCAAGGCGGAAGAACGTCGGCGTCAAGCTGTAGGGGGCGGGGCATGAGCGAAGAGGCGATCACCAGGGCGGCCGCCGACATCCGCAGGGCGTGGGAGGACGGGGCGCCCATCGAGCCGGTGCGCGACGCGCTGCCCGACGGCGACGTGGACGCCGCCTATCGGGTGCAGCAGACCAATACCGGGCATTGGGTGAAGCAGGGAAGGCGCATCGTCGGGCGCAAGATCGGGCTCACCGCCAAGGCGGTGCAGCTTCAGCTCGGCGTCGACCAGCCGGATTACGGCATGCTGTTCGCCGACATGTGCATCGTCGACGGCGAGGAGATCGAACCCGGCCGCGTGCTCCAGCCGCGCTGCGAGGCAGAGGTGGCGCTCATTCTGCATTCGGCGCTCGACCGCGAGCAGCTTACGCTCGTCGATGTGATCGACTCGGTGGCCTACGCGCTGCCGGCGATCGAGGTGGTGGGCTCGCGCATCGCCGGCTGGAACATAAACATCGTCGACACCGTCGCCGACAACGCCTCGTCGGGCCTGTTCGTGCTCGGCACCCGGCCGGTCATGCTCGACGACCTCGATTTGCGCGAGTGCGGCATGGTGATGGAGAACAAGGGCGACCAGGTCTCGATCGGCGCCGGCGTCGCCTGCCTCGGCAACCCGCTGAACGCCGCGCTCTGGCTCGCCCGCAAGATGGTCGAGGTGGGCACGCCGCTCCAGGTGGGCGACGTGATCATGACCGGCGCGCTCGGGCCCATGGCGCCGGTCGCGGCGGGCGACGTGATGGAGGCCAGGATCGAGGGGCTGGGCTCGGTCAGGGCCGCCTTCGCCGGCTGAGGAGAGGGAGCATGAAGACAAGGGTTGCGATCGTCGGTTCCGGCAATATCGGCACCGATCTGATGATCAAGATCCTCGAGACCTCGGACGCCCTGGAGATGGGCGCGCTGGTCGGCATCGACCCCGACTCGGACGGCCTCGCCCGCGCCCGCTCGAAGGGCGTCGCCACCACCCACGAGGGGCTGGAAGGGCTAACGCGGATGGCCGAATGGGCCGGTATCGAGATCGTCTTCGATGCCACCTCGGCGGGCGCGCACGCGGCCAACGCGAAGATCTGCCTGGAGCACGGCAAGACCGTAATCGACCTCACCCCCGCCGCCATCGGCCCCTATGTCGTGCCGGTGGTCAACATGGACGAGCATCTCGATGCGCCCAACATCAACATGGTCTCCTGCGGCGGCCAGGCGACCATCCCCATCGTGCACGCGGTCGACCGCGTGGCCCGGGTGCATTACGGCGAGATCGTGGCCTCCATCGCCTCCAAATCGGCCGGGCCCGGCACGCGCGCCAATATCGACGAGTTCACCGAGACCACGTCGAAGGGGATCGAGGCGGTGGGCGGCGCCGAGCGCGGCAAGGCGATCATCGTGCTCAACCCGGCCGAGCCGCCGCTGCTGATGCGCGACACCATCTACATCCTGAGCGAGGACGGCGACACCGACGCAATCGTGAAATCGATCGGGGACATGGTGGCCGAGGTGCAGGCCTATGTGCCGGGCTACCGGCTCAAGCAGGACGTGCAGTTCGAGCGCTTCGGCTCCAACAACCCGCTGCGCATCCCCGGGCTCGGCGAGTTCACCGGCATCAAGTCCTCGGTGTTCCTCGAGGTCGAGGGCGCCGGCCACTATCTGCCGACCTATGCCGGCAATCTCGACATCATGACCTCGGCCGCGCTCAAGACCGCCGAACGGCTGGTCGAGCGCCGCGCGGGCTGATGTCCCGGTTGCGCAGCGTGGATGCCCGGATCACCCCCGGACTCGTTCCGGGGGCCAGCCATGACGGAGAGGAGACGTCGGTGTGGAAAGGCCCGCCCTCGCTCCCCTCCCTCGTCATGCCCGGACTTGATCCGGGCACCCATGCAGCCTCCGCCCGCACGACCGCCGGACGGGAGAGGTGGCGGCGCCAGTGGGTGCACGCCGAACTCTGAAACACGACGCTGAGGAGACCCGCCATGGCCCTCGACCCGGAGAAGAAGATCTACATCCAGGACGTGACGCTGCGCGACGGCATGCACGCGATCCGCCACCAATACGGCCTGCACCACGTGACGGCGATCTGCAAGGCGCTCGACGACGCCAGGGTCGACGCCATCGAGGTGAGCCACGGCGACGGGCTCGCCGGGATGTCGTTCAACTACGGCTTCGCCGCCCATTCCGACATCGAGTATATCGAGGTCGCCGCCGATGCCGTCGAGCACGCGAAGATCGCGACGCTCCTGATCCCCGGCATCGGCACCGTCACCGACCTCAAGGACGCCTTCGATGCCGGCGCGCGGTCGGTCCGCATCGCCACCCACTGCACGGAGGCCGACATCGCCAGGCAGCACATCGAGTACGCCCGCGAAATCGGCATGGACGTGGCCGGCTTCCTGATGATGGCGCACATGATCCCGGCCGGCGAGCTGGTCGAGCAGGCGAAGCTGATGGAGGCCTATGGCGCGCACTGCGTCTACGTCACCGATTCGGGCGGCGCGCTGCTGATGGGCGACACCGCCGACCGCTTCGCCGCCTTCCGCGACGGGCTCAGGCCCGAGACCCAGCTCGGCATCCACGCCCACCACAATCTCAGCCTCGGCGTCGCCAACACCATCATCGCGCTGGAATACGGCGTGACCCGGGTCGACGCCTCGCTCGCCGGCATGGGGGCGGGCGCCGGCAACACCCCGCTCGAGGTCTTCATCGCCGTCGCCGACCGCGCCGGGCTCAACCACGGCTGCGATCTGTGGGCGCTGATGGACGCGGCGGAAGAGCTGGTCCGCCCGCTGCAGGACCGCCCGGTCCGGGTCGACCGCGAGACGCTGGCGCTCGGCTATACCGGCTCCTATTCGAGCTTCCTGCGCCACGCCGAGACCGCGTCGCAGACCTACGGCATCGACACGAGAGACATCCTGGTCGAGCTTGGCCGGAGGCGCATGGTGGGCGGCCAGGAGGACATGATCGTCGACGTGGCGCTCGACCTCGCCAACGCCCGCGACGCCGCCCGCAAGGAGGCCTGAGCCATGACCGATGTGGCAATCGCGCCGCTCGCCGAAGCCGTCGACACCGCCGCGATGAACGCCGAGGCGATCCCGCAGATCTCCGAGACCGTCGAGATCACGCCCGAGCAGGGCTACGACATCCAGGCCGCCTCGATCCTGCGCCGCGTCGAGCGCGGGGAGCGGCGCATCGGCGTCAAGATGGGCTTCACCAGCCGCGCCAAGATGGTCCAGATGGGCATCTCGGACATGATCTGGGGCCGGCTGACGAACGGGATGATCGTGGAGGACGGCGATTCGATCTCGATGGCGGATTACGTCCACCCCAGGGCCGAGCCCGAGATCGCCTTCCTGCTGAACCGGCCGCTCGAAGCCCCGGTCACCGCGGCCGAGGCGATGGCCGCCGTCGAGGCGGTGGCGCCGGCGATCGAGATCATCGATTCGCGCTACCGCGACTTCAAGTTCTCGCTCGCCGACGTGGTGGCCGACAACTGCTCGTCGTCCGGCATCGTGGTCGGCGCCTGGCAGTCGGTCGACGCCGACCTCACCAATCTCGGCATGATCCTGGAGATCGACGGCAGGCCGCGCCAGATCGGCTCGTCCGCCGCCATCCTGGGCAACCCGGCACGCTCGCTGGTCGCCGCCGCGCGCCTGTCCACCGCCGCCGGCGAGCCCCTGGAGCCCGGCTGGATCGTCATGGCCGGCGGCGCCACCGCCGCCGAGGCGCTGTCGGTCGGCGACTACGTGCGCAACACCGTGCAGCGGCTGGGCGCGGTCGGGTTCTCCGTCACCGCGTGAGGGGCGCGATTCCGCCTTTCCGCCACGCCCTCCCCCGTCATGGCCCGGCCCCCGGATCAAGTCCGGGGGTGATCCGGGCATCCACTGGCGCCGCCGCTCCTTCCGACGGGGCGTTGTACCGGTGGCGCCAGTGGTTGCGCGGATCAAGTCCGCGCATGGGTGGCCGGATCAAGTCCGGCCATGACGAGGTGGTGGTCGCGGTGGAGGAGTACGGGAGCCGGGTGCGGCCCGCCCTGCCCGTGGGTGCCCGGAACGAGGCCGGGGTGACAACGGAGGGGCAGGGACGGCAAGTGCGGGCGTGCGGCGATCCGTGTCCCGATCCGGCGGATGCGCCGATATCCCGCCCGGAACAAGGCTTTGCGCCCCGTCCAGCGCATCTAAACCGTCATGGTCTCGGCGGTGCTGAGCCACCCCGTGGCATGAAACTCGGGGCGTTCGGCTGAGGGTTTGCCGATCGTCGCGCGGGTCTGCCGTGGCAGGATGGGAATGGTGGAGGCGGCGACGCGTGAGCGTTCCGTTTATCGGTGATGTGGTTCCCGAGATATAAACTGCTTCCGGCGGTCGGCTCCGCACCCCGTACTGTGCCCGGCCCGCGGCCGTGGACGCGCGGCAAATCGAACCGCACCCGCTCGACGGGTGCGTGTCCTTCCGACCGCTGTCCCCGCCTCCACCGTGGCGATGCCACGGCGCGATCCTACGCCGCCGTGGCGAGAGCGCAACGAGGAGGACAGCGATGAAGACGGAAGGCTTGCACGTCGTGCGGCCGCGCGCGGCGGGTCTGGACGTGCACAAGATGGAGATCACCGCGACGGTTCGCCTGTGCGAGGGCGAGGGCGAGCCGGTGGTGGAGACGCGCTGCTTCAGCTCGCTTCCGAGCGGTCTGGCGGAGATGGTCGCCTGGCTGACCGGTCGCCGCGTCGAGGCCGCTGTCATGGAAGGGACCGGGATCTACTGGCAGGCGCCCTTCGCGGCGGTGGAGGCGGCGGGGATCGAAGCGATCCTGGTGCACGCGCGTCAGGTCAAGCAGTTGAAGGGGCGCAAGACCGATGTCGCCGACAGCGTGTGGCTGGCCTGCGTGTGCCAGTTCGGGCTCTGCACGCCTTCCCATGTTCCCCCCGAGCCGTTCCGGGAGCTGCGCTCGCTGAGCCGCCAGCGGCGTACCCTGGTCAGGCAGCGCTCGACCGTGCGCAACCGGGTGCAGAAGATCGTCGACCGCGCCGGCCTGCGCATCGGCGGCATCCTCTCCGACGTCTTCGGCGTCAACGGCCGCAAGATCCTCGACGGGCTGGCGCAAGCCACGCCGCGCGCGGTCATCCTCGCCTCGCTCACCGGCCACGTCGCCAACAAGCTGGAGGGGCTCGGCGAGGCGCTCTCCCTGAGCCTGGGCGACAACGACCGCTTCATGCTCGGCGATCTGCTGGACGAGCATGACGCGCTCGAGGCGCGCATCGCGTCCTACGGCGAGAAGATCGACCGGCAGATGACGCCGTGGCAGGAACAGCTCCGCCTGCTGACCACCATCCCCGGCATCGACCGCATCGCCGCCTCGACCATCCTGATCGAGATCGGCCCGGATATCGAGGCGTTCGCCTCCAAGCAGCACTTCGCCGCCTGGGCCGGGCTCTGCCCCGGCAACAACGAAAGCGGCGGAAAGCGCCGCAACGCGCGCACCCGAAGGGGCTCCAAGACGCTGCGCGCCAGCCTCGTCGAATGTGCCCACGGCGCGGCCCGAACCAAGGGGTGCCAGTTCGAGGCCCACCACCGCGCGCTCGCCGCCCGGCGCGGATACAAGCGCGCCATCGTGGCCAGCGCACACAAGATGCTGCGCATCGTTTATGTCGTGCTCAAGACCGGCAGGCCCTACTACGACCGCACCGCCGACTACGACGCGCTGATGGTCAAGCGCAACGCCCCGCGCTGGATCCGAATGCTCCGCCGCTACGGCTACATCCAACCCCGGCGCGCCGAACCCAAGGCCACCTGACCGGCCCGCATAACGCCGGACCGCCGCGCGGGACCGCTTCGGGCCACATCGGGGAAGTCCACCGCTCGTCTCGCCGCCCCCTTCCGGCGATCTCAGCCAACTCCCTCCCGGCGTTGGATGGGGCCCTCGCGCGCCCCCACCGAAACTGTTTCACGGCAACCGGACAGCAGTGGATCGAGTCCGGGCATGACGATGGGGGGAGGCATGGCGCTGGGGCGGGCCGCGCCCGGCTCTCCATGCTCCTGCTCCTCCACCGCCACCACCACCCCGTCATGGCCGGACTTGATCCGGCCATCCATGCGGCGTCTTCGCCTGCGAGGCGGCCGGGCGGGAGGGGCGGCGCCAGTGGGTGCCCGGATCACCCCCGGACTTGATCCGGGGGCCGGGGCATGACGGTATGGTGGGCTGGCCGAAGCCCGTCCCTCCATACGGCCCTTCGGGCCTGCTCGGGATGAGGTGTTTTCGTGAAGGGCGCTCAACTCCTCCTGGGTAGCGCCCACAGGGCGCGTATCGAAGGACGCCGCGCTTCCATCCCGAACCGACACGCCCTAGACTCCGCCGCCCGAGCGACATCCCGGAGGCGGAGCCATGACGTCGCATGTGCTGGGCGGTGCGTTCGTTCCCCATGCGCCGCAGTTCTTCACCATGCCGGAGACCGAGGACCCCGACACGGTGGCGCGGGTGCGCGAGGTCGCCGGGCGGATCGGCGCGGCGCTGGCAGCGCTCAGGCCGGATGTCTGGATCGTGATCGCCAACGACCACGTCAACCAGTTCTTCCTGCACTGCACGCCGGCCTTCGCGCTGCACACCGGCGCCGAGGTCAGGGGCTCGTTCGCCGGGCGCGAGTTCCGCTACGAGGTGGCGAGCGCCACCGCGCACGGGCTGATCCGCCACCTCCAGTCCGAGGGGTTCGACCCCGCCTTCACCTCGACCGCCGAGATCGACTACGCCTTCGGCATCCCGCTCGCCCATCTCGGCGTCGACGCGCCGATCGTGCCGCTCTACGTCAACGCCTATGTGCCGCCGCAGCCCTCGATGGAGCGCTGCTACGGCTTCGGCCAGGCGCTGGCCCGGGCGCTGGCGGCGATCGACGTGCGCGCGGTGGTGATCGCGAGCGGCGGCATGTCGCATTTCCCGGGCACCGAGCGCTACTCCGAGCCCGACCTCGAATTCGACAAGGCGCTGCTGGAGCCGCTCGGCCGCGGCCAGCTCCGCGCCCTGCTCTCCTTCGACGAGACGCGGCTCGATGCGACCGGCAATGTCGAGCTGCGCTGCTGGGCGATCGGCGCCGGGGCGCTCGGCGAGCGGGTGCCGGACGTGGTCCAGCTCGACCCGAGCTGGCACCACATCTACGGCTCGCTCGGCTTTCTCACACCGCGCGCCGAACCCGCCGGCACGCCGCACTACCCGCCGGTCCATGCCGAGCGGGTCGAGCTCACCCGCATCCTGCATCTGCTCTCGAACAGCGCCAGCGAGCGGGCGCGCTATGTCGGCGACCCCGCGGGCTATGCCGCCGCGGCCGGGCTCGGCGCCGACGAGACCGAGGCGCTTGCCGAACTCGACATGGAGCGCATGCGCGCGCTCGGCGTCCACCCGATGGTGCCCTTCCTGACCCGGCTGCAGATCGACCACGAACGGGCGGGCCGATGATCCATACCGGCCTGGCGGCGGGTCGAGTGGATGGCCGGAACACCCCCGGACTCGTTGCGGGGGCCGGCTCTCCATGCGCCGCCCGTGGATGGCCGGATCGAGCCCGGCCATGACGTGCGGGGGCCGCGTCGAAGGACCGCCCGCGAGGGGTCCGCGGCGATGATCTGGACCGGCCTCGCGGCCGCCGCGCTGGCCGCCTGGCTGGGGCTGCTGGCCGGGCGGGGCGGGTTCTGGCGCGCGACCCCGCGGCTCGACGGGGCGGGCGACGCCCCTCCCCCGCCCGCTTCCTGGCCGGCGGTCGCCGCCGTGGTGCCGGCGCGGGACGAGGCGGAGACGGTCGGCGCGGCGGTGGCGTCGCTGGCGGCGCAGGACTACCCGGGCGCGTTCTCGGTCGTGGTGGTGGACGACGGCAGCGGCGACGGAACGGCGGAGATCGCGCGCGCCGCCGGGGCGGGCGCCGATGTCGCGGTTCTGCCCGCGGGCGCGCTGGCCGAGGGCTGGAAGGGCAAGGTCTGGGCGCTCGCGCGCGGCCTCGCCCATGTCGCGGAGACCCGGCCGGATGTCCGCTTTCTGTGGCTGACCGATGCCGACATCGTGCACCAGCCGGACATGCTGCGCGCGCTGGTCGCGGACTCCGAGGCGCGCCGGCTCGACCTCCTCTCGCTGATGGTGCGGCTGCGCGCAAAATCGTTCTGGGAGCGGCTGCTGATCCCGCCCTTCGTGCTGTTCTTCCGCAAGCTCTACCCCTTCGCCTGGGTCAACGACCCGAGGCGGCGGACCGCCGCGGCGGCGGGCGGCTGCGTGCTGCTCAGACGCGGCGCGCTGGAGCGGATCGGCGGGATCGGGGCGATCCGCGACGCGCTGATCGACGACATCGCGCTGGCCAGCGCGGTGAAGCCGGGCGGGCCGATCCGCATCGCGCTCACCGCGGGCTCGCGCTCGATCCGGCGCTACCCCGGGCTCGGGCCGATCTGGTCGATGGTGGCGCGCTCGGCCTTCGACCAGCTCGGCCATTCCGCGCTCGCGCTGGCGCTCACCGTGCTCGGCATGGCGTTCGCCTATCTCCTGCCGCCGGCCGCCGTGATCGCGCTGCCGCTGCACGGCGAGCCTCTGGCCGCCGGGCTCGGCGCCGCCGCCTGGTTCGCGATCGCGTTCGCCGCCGCGCCCACCTGCCGCCTCTACGGCCGGAACCCGCTCGCCGGGTTCGCCCTGCCGGTTGCGGCGGCGCTGTTCACCGCCATGACCGTCGATTCGGCGCGCCGGCACTGGACCTGCGGCAGCGTCTGGAAGTCGCGCGTCTACGCCGCCGGGCGGGGCGATGGCTGAGCGCGCCGCCGCGGACGCCCTGGAAGCGCCTTCCGGCAAGTGGTCGGGCGACGAGAACTTTCCGGTCGGCTCGTGGCTGCTGCCGGCCCGGCTGCGCCCGCACATCGCGGCCTACTACGCCATCGCGCGGACCACCGACGACATCGCCGACGACCCGGACCTGCTGCCGGAGGAGAAGATTCGACGGCTGGACGTCTTCGCCGCCGCGGTCGTCGGGGAGGCGGCGCCCGGGCCGGTCCCGGCGAGCGCGGCGCGCATGCGGGACAGCCTGGCCGCCACCGGGCTCGGGCCGCGCCACGTGCTCGACATCATCGCCGCCTTCAGGCAGGACGCGACCAAGCGGCGCTACGCCTCGTGGGACGAGCTGATGGGCTATTGCAACCTGTCGGCGGCGCCGGTCGGGCGCTACGTCCTGGACCTGCACGGCGAGGACCGCGCCACCTGGGCCGTATCCGACCCGCTCTGCAACGCGCTCCAGGTGCTCAACCATCTGCAGGATTGCCGCGACGACTACCTTGCGCTCGGCCGGGTCTATCTGCCCGAGCCCTGGCTGGCGGCGGCGGGGATCGGCGCCGACGCGCTGGCCGCCGAGCGTGCCGGCGCGGGCTTGCGCGCGGTGCTCGACCGCATGCTCGACGGCGTCGACGGGCTGATGGCAGAGGCCCGCCTGCTGCCGGGCGCGGTGCGCAGCCGGCGGCTCGCGATGGAGACCGCGGTCATCGTCCGCCTCGCCGGGCGCCTCACGGCGCTGCTGCGCGACGGCGACCCTCTCGCCCGCCGTGTCGCGCTCACCCGCCGGGACTTCGCCCGCGCCACCCTCGCCGGCGCCATCGGCGGCCTGGTGCTGCGCCGCTGACTGAATTCGTTCGCAAAGATATTCCTGCAAATCATTGCTTATAGGGAATTTCATGGTTTTGACCGGTGCCTGGCGATCGGCCGCCATGGACCGGTGACCGCGGAGCGGGCAAGGCGCATCGCCCACGAGACGCCGGGCAAGGTCGCCGCCGGGGAGGATCCGGCGGAGGGCCGCGCCCGGTCGCCCAGTGGCGCGCGACGCCGCCCTCGTTCATGAGATCGACGGCTTCGACCGGCGGGCAGACGCTCCTGACTTTCGACTTCCGGGGTTCTCAGGGTAGAGTCAGCGAGTTCTTGCTCTTTTGAACGCCGGCGTTAGTCTATATTACGTTGGACGGTCGAAAGGCCTAACACTTTGTGGAAACTGGAGGCTCACCATTATGTCAGCTACAGAAGACCGTGTCAGAGAACTGTTCCGCCAACATTTGGACGCCGATCGCGATCCGGATTTTAGTGTCGGATTGGGCGATTCGGGGATCTCGTCGATGGACGCGGTCAAATTCGTCAAGGAGGTCGGAGACGCGTTCAACGTGGAGATGCGCGCCGAGGACGTTTCGGAATTCCAGACCCTGGGGGACGTCGTCAGATATCTGGATACCCACGCCAGTTGATCGTCCCGGGTTAGGATATAGCCTGGGGGAATCCATACCGGTGAAGCCGAGCACCCCGTTTTCCGGGGTGCTCGGCGCGTTGGGGGCAGGGACGCCCGGAGATGGCGGGTGTCGCAGAGGCGCCGAACGCTTCCGGTAGACCGGCACGTCACAGCGGTTCCGGCGCGCTGTCGTCTGTTCCTTGACGACGCGAAAGCCCTCTCCCTCTTTGCCGATCCCGAGTTGCAAGGATCTTGGGGGACCGAAGCTCCGGATTGGCTCGAACATCCGGAGCATGCACGCTTGCGGGGCTTCCGGCATCCGCGGCTGAGGCACGGCTTTCCCGCTCTGCCGCGCGGCATTGGCCCGCTTCGGTTTCGTCGAGTCTTCCGCCCGGACGGTGAAGCCGAGGATCCCATGAAAGGACAACCGTGACTTCGGAGACGGTCTGGGAAATCCCCCAGCCGAATTCCGTGTGCGAGGTACACCTCCACGACGGATCGGTCACCACCGTGCGTCGTCACGGAAACCCATCCGGCCCCCGGCTGGTTCTAAGCCACGGCAACGGTCTTGCGATCGATCTCTACTATCCCTTCTGGTCATTGCTCGCCGACGATTTCGATGTGGTGGTCTACGACCTGCGAAACCACGGGTGGAACTCCGTTGGCGTTCGGCAAAACCACAATATTCCCATTCTGATGCATGACCACGATCTCGTTCTCGAAGCCGTGTTCCGTCGATACGGGGAACGGACCACCGTCGGCGTGTTCCACTCGGTATCCGCTCTGATTTCGCTTCTGTCGTTTTCCAGGCGCTTCTCGGCGCAAATTCTCTTCGATCCTCCGCTGTGCAAGCCGACCGCGAACGAAGCGGAGTTCGATGCGGCCGTCGAGCGGCAGGCGGCACTGGTCCAACGGCGCGAATACCGGTTCCGGACGGAGGGGGAGTTCGCCGACTTCCTGGCGTACATGCGGGGCTTCAGGCGCGTGGTACCCGGGGTGCGCGAGCTCGTGGCCAGCACCACGCTTCGCCGATCCCCGGACGGGGAGGGTTTCGAGCTCCGATGTCCTCGGGAGTACGAAGCGCAGATCATGGAATACGTCAGGAGCTTCTCGCCGCTCATGGATCTGGAGGAGCTCTCCTGCCCGACCAAGGTCATCGGGGCCGACCCCACGCTGCCCAGCACGTACCTGCCGGCGTTCGACCTGAGCAAGATGCTGACCGTGGACTACGATTTCCTGCCCGAGTCGACCCACTTGCTCCAACTCGAGCAGCCGGCAAGATGCGCCGTGCTGCTCAAGGAGTTTCTCGCGAGCAATCGGATCGCCTAGGGCGGCGCCCGCCAGCGCGTATGGTTGGCGGGCGAGAGACTACGTCTTCGGCGCATCGACCCAATGGCGCCGGCGCTCGAACGGATAGCCCGGCACCGGGATGCGGCGCCGCGTCTCTCCCGCGAAGAGCCCGGCGAACGCGATCGGGAGCCCCGCCTCGTAGGCGCGGGCCACCGCCTGCACGAACCCGGCATCGACCTCCGGCGCAGCTCCCGGACCCGTCAGCACGACCGGCCCGCCAGCGCCATTCCCCGCCGCTACCGCGGCGCCCGCGGAGTCCGGCCAGTGAGAGGCGATCATCGGGCCGATCGACCCGCGAGGACCGATCTCCACAACCGCCCCCACCCCCCGCTCCGCCAGCGTCCGGATGCATTGCCCGTGCGCGGCGGGCTCGCGCGGGTGTCGCAGTCCGAACGCCGTTTCAAGCATCTCTTCGGACCCCGTCACCCGGCCCGTGACGCCGCTCACCAGCGCGATGGTCGGTGGCCTGGGCACAAGTCCCGCGAGTGCCGCGTCGATACCGTCTGCCGCGCCGGCGGTTTTCGCCGTCTCCCGCGCCACGGCCAGCAGGAGCCCTTCTTCGAGGCCCAGCGCCCCAGCCGCATGTGCCGCCGCCAGCTCGCCCACGCCGAAACCGACAACCGCGCTCGGCCGGACTCCCACGCTCGACCACAGCGCGGTGAGCGCACACTGAAACGCATAGAGCGCCGGGTCGTCGAGCGTTCGCTCCGGGCCGGATTCGCCGGACAGCCAGTCGAGCAGCGACGCGCCGCGTTGCTCGCGAAGGACCGCCTCGCAGCGGTCGAAGAGCGCCCTCGCGACCGGCTCGCCGCGATAGAGCGCTTGCGCCGCGGCAGCCGCATCGTCGCCCTCGCCGGGGTACGCGAACGCCGTCTTCGCCGGCTCGCAACCGTCTGGCCCGTTCGACCTGTCCGCGATCGCGCTCAAGCTCGCGTGGAGCGACGCCGCATCGTGAAAGACGACGCCGGCGCGGTGAGGGAAGTGGCTGCGGCCGATTCCGGCCGTCCACGCCATGTCGGCGAGCAACGACTCCGACGCGGACGGGAGGTTCGCCGCCGCCCCGTTGCGCTCGTCGAGCCAGGAGAGATACCGCCCGGCAAGCGTTCGCAAGGCGCCGTCCGACTTCCCCGAAAGCGGCAGGAGCCGAACCGCGCGCAAGCCGTCCGATTCCGTTACCGGCGCGTGGTCCCGGCCGGGATCGGGGAGAGAAATCGCGACCGTGCCCGGAGCCCCTTGCGGAGACGCCGCATCGACGGATCCATCGGTTCCGTTCGTCGCCCCGTATCCTTCCACCACGAGGTGCGCGTTCGAGCCGGAGATCCCGAAAGCGCTCACCGCCGCTCGGGGTGGCCGGCTACCGTCGAGGGGCCAGCCCGTCGGTTCCGAAGTCACCCGAACGGGAAGCCGGTCCCAGTCCAAATGCGGATTCGGCGCCTCGAAGTGCAGGTGTTTCGGGATCACGCCGCGGCGCATCGCGAGGACGACCTTGATGATCCCCGCGACGCCCGCCGCCGCCTCGAGATGACCGATGTTGGTCTTGACCGTTCCCATCAACAGCGGGCGGGCGGGGTCTCGCCCCTCGCCGTAGACCGCCGCCGCCGCCTGCACCTCGATGGGATCCCCGAGCGCCGAGGCGGTGCCGTGCGCCTCGAGGTAATCCACCTCCGCAGGGGCGATCCCGGCCCGGGACAGGGCGTCCTCGATCACCGCCTCCTGGGCCGGCCCGTTCGGAACCGTCAGGCCTGCGCTCGCACCGTTGTGGTTCACGGCCGTTCCGCGAACGACCGCCCAAATGGGGTCGCCATCCGCCTCGGCGTCGGCGAGACGCTTGAGGACGACAATTCCGCAGCCCTCGCCGCGCACGTAACCGTCCGCGGCCGCATCGAAGGCTCTGCATTGTCCGGTCGAAGACAGCATGCCGACTTCGACGAAGAATTTGGTGATCGCGGAGGACAGGATCGCGTTGACTCCGCCTGCGAGTGCGAGGTTCACCTCGCCTCGATGCAACGCCGAGACGGCCTCGTGCACCGCGGCGAGCGACGATGCGCAGGTCATGTCGAAGGGGATCGCCGGACCCATGAGCCCCAGCGCGAAGGCGACCCGCCCGGCGGCCACGCTCCCCGCTGTCTCGAGAACCGCGATATCCCTTCCGCTCCTGGCGATCACCTCCCGATACTCGGAGCCGCTGATCCCGACATACACACCGGTGCGGCTGCCTTCCAGCCCGCCGGCGTCGATTCCCGCGTCCTCGAGCGCCTGCCAGCTCGTTTCGAGCAGCATCCGTTGCTGAGGGTCCACGGTCCGCGCCTCGATCGGCCGCATCCCGAAGAACCGTGCATCGAACTCGTCGATACCCGCGACAAATCCTCCGTACCGGAACGCCGCATTGTCGAAACCGGGGTCTTCGCCGGGAACCGGCTGAACAGCGGAGTCGGGCCGTCGGTCGGCGACCGCGTCGATGCCCGCCTCGAGTTGATTCCAGAACTCGGTGAGACCGCTGGCGCCGGGGAACCGGCAAGCCATGCCGACGATCGCGATCCCGTCGCGTTCGGCGGCGCGATTGTCGGCATGGGTTGGCGGCGGCCGCCGGTCGGGCCTTCGGCGGCGCGGCCGCTCAACCGGTCGCGCAGCCGTCTCGGCTGCGCCGCCCGCGCCGAGCTCTCCCAGCTCGCCTGCCAGGAATTGCGCGAGGGCGGCCGTGTGGGGATAGTCGAACATCACCGTGTTCGATGCGGTATAGACCCCGGCCAATCCCCGGTTCAGGCGGTTGCGCAGCTCCACCGCCATCAGCGAATCCATCCCGAGATCGAAGAATCTCGCGGTCGGGGACGGCGGCGACGATAGACGCAGCACCGCCTGCAACTCCTCCCGGAGGAAGGAGGCCAGCACGTCTTCCCGTTCCCCGGCGGGCACCGCCCGGAGCCGGGACAGGAGATCGTTCTCCGGAGCGGCCGCCGCGGGCTCGGCCTCGGCCGGAGTCCGGGTCATGAGATCTTCCAGGAGCGCCGGGCTCGCGCCGAAGCTCTCGGCATAGACCGACCAGTCGACGGCGGTCACCGCCCCGGCCGCGAGATCCTGCGACACGAGTTGATCGAAGGCCCGCAAGCCCTGCTGCGGCGTGACCCAGCGCACACCGCGGGCCGCAAGATGCTCCTCGATCCGGTCTCGTTGCTCCTCCGCCTCGCCGACCCCCGACCACGCGCCCCAGGCGATGGCCTGACCCGGCAGCCCCCGGGCGCGTCGGTGGGCAGCGAGCCGGTCGAGATAAGCATTGGCGGAGGCATGGTTCGCCTGACCCGCCGATCCGAGGATCCCCACCACGCTGGAAAAGAGGATGAAGAGATCCAGGTCGCGGTCCTCGGTCGCCCGGTGCAGGTACCAGGCGCCCAGAACCTTCGGCCACAGGACCTGTTCGAACCGCTCCCAGCTCTGGTTCCCGAGCGCGCCGTCCGACAGCACGCCCACGCTGTGGATCACCCCGGCGAGCGGCGGAAGCTCGGCATCCATCCGCGCGAGCATCGCATCCACAGCCGCACCGTCCGTCATGTCGGCAAGCTCCACGCGAACAGTGACGCCGCGCGCTTCGAGCGCGCGCATCGCGTCCTCGGCCGCGGGGTCCGGGGGGCGCCGCCCGTTCAGCACGATCGTCTTCGCGCCCCGGTCCGCGAGCTGGCCGGCCACCGCGCAGCCGATCCCGCCGAGGCCCCCGGTGACGAGATAGGTCCGGTCCTCCCGCAGCCGGCCCCGGGTGAGCGGCGGCATGGTGAGGACGATCTTTCCGATATGCCGGGCCGAGCGCATGAACGCCATCGCCGGCGCCGCCTCGGCGAGCGGCCAGCGGCTGTGGGGCAGCGGGGTCAGCTCTCCCGACTCCAGCCGGTCCATCACGCCCCGCAGGGCCGCGCCCGGCCGGGCGGGATCGGATTCCTTGAGAACGTCCAGCCGCAACACCGAGTAGGCCACGTCCGGACGGGCCGCCGACATCGCCGCCTCGCTCCAGATGTCCCGCGCGCCGAGCTCGACGAATCGGCCGGCGGGCGCGAGACATTCGAGGCTCGCCTCGATGAAGCCCGGCCCGGTGAGGCTGTTCAGCACGACGTCGACGCCCCGGCCGGCCGTCGCATCGAGGATCTCCTTGCCGAAGGCGGTCTGCCGGCTGTCGAACACCCGCGAAACGCCGAGCGAGCGGAGATAGTCCTGCTTGGATGCGCTCGCCGTCGCGATCGCTTCCGCACCGGCTGCATGGGCAAGCTGGATCGCCGCCAGCCCGACACCGCCGGCCCCGGCGTGGATCAGCACCCGCTCGCCGGCCTTCAGCCCGGCCAGATCGAACGCGAGCGCCGCGGTGGCGAAGGCTACCGGAACGGTCGCCAGCGCCGCCGCCGGCATCCGCTCCGGCGCCGGCGCCACGAGCTCGCCCCGGGTCACGACTTCCGGCCCGAACGCGCCGAACGCAAGGCCCACCACGCGGTCGCCGACGGCAACGCCCGCGACCTCCGGTCCCGCCTCGACGACCCGGCCGCACATCTCGCGGCCGAGCAATCCGGTATCGAGGGCTCCGGTCGCCCGCAGCACGTCCCGGAAGTTGAGACCCGCCGCCTCGACCGCCACCCGAACCTCTCCGGGCTCAAGCCCGTTCGATGGCGCCGTCTCCACCCGCAGGCCGTCCAGGGATCCGCCCTCGTCGGGCGCAAGCCGCCAGCCGGACTCCTCGGGGAGCGCGATCCGCGGCGTTGCGGACCCGGTCCGGACGAGGCGCGCAACATGTCGCCTGCCGCGCCGGAAGGCGATGTGGTTCTCCGAGCCGGGGAACAGCAGCTCCTCGGCAAGCTCCGACCGCTGCACGGGCTCTTCGGGGTCGAGATCGATCATCCGCGCCCCGAGCTGCAGCGCTTCTCTGGCCACCGCCTTGCCGAAGCCCCACAGCGCGGCCCCGGCAATCTCGCCATCGCGTTCGCGCTCCAGCGACTGGGCGCCCCGGGTGACGAGCCACAGGCCCTTTGCGGGCGCGGCGCCCGCGTCCAGAACCCCCTGCACGAGCGAAAGGGCGCTCGTGACCGCCTTTCTCACGTCGTGCGCGACCTGTTCTGTCGTGGCCGCCGCGCCATGTCCGTCGAGCGCCGCGAGATGGACGATGCCGTGGAGGGGCGCGTCCCCGGGCAGCCCCTCGACGAGCGAACGCCAGGACTCCCGGCGTTCCGCCTGGACGAACGCCCTGAAGACGCCGGCCCCCGTGACCGGCGCCGCGTCTGCCGCCTCGTCCTCTCCCGCGATCACCACAGTCTGATTCCGGGCTGCAAGCGCCGCAGCGAGCGCCTCGCCGGCACCGTCGCGGTCCGGCGCCACGATCCAGACTCCGCGCGGCAGCGCGACCTCCTCCGGGCCGCGCGCCACGATGATGCCCGGACCGAGCGGCCGCCCGTCGTCGAAGGTGTCGACCCCCAGCACCTCCGTCTCCGCGAAACCCGCATCCGAGAACGCCCGGCGCCATGTCTCGGGAGCCGCGAGCGCATGGTCCGGCCGGTAGCTGTCGGCGAAGCGCCACCAGCCGTCCAGCATCCCGAAGGTGAGATCCTGGAGGTGCCGGCCGCGTATGAGTTCGAGGGCCAGGAGCTGGCCCCGGGGCGCGAGCAGCGACCGGCAGTGGGCCAGCGTCTCCCCGAGATCCCGGGTGGTGTGAAGCACGTTCGCCGCGACGACCAGGTCGTAGCCATGAGGATCGAAACCCTGCGCCGCGGGATCCGTCTCGATGTCGAGCGCGCGATACTCGATCGGCGCTCCGCTCGCCGCGAAGCGTGACTCCGCCTCGGCGAAGAATCCCGCCGAGATGTCGGTGAACATGTAGTCGAAACGCCCTTCCGGAAGCTCCGACAGGATCGGCTCGGTCGCCGATCCGGTGCCCGCGCCGACCTCCAGCACCCGCAGGCGCCGGCCTTCCGGCAGGTTTTCGACGGCGGCCCGGACCGCATCGGCCAGCATCCTGTTCGCTGCGCGGGCGGCAGGCGCGGTGCGATACAAGTCTGCCGCGCTCGTGCCGTGGGTGCCGAAGAGCAGCGAAAGCGGATCCGTGCGGCCCTGCAGCACCTCCGCGAGGGCGCCGCCGCATTGTTCGAGGAGTCCGAGCTCGTTCGAGCCATGCGGGTGACGGGCACGCAACTGTTCCGCCAGGCGCTGCGGATCGCCGAGGCTCGCGTCCGGCAGCGCGTCCCCGGATCCGACGACCACGGCGAACCCGCCATCCGCTGCGCGCTCCAGTATCCCCGCGCCGGCCAGAATTCCGAGCAGCCGGCCGAACAGCCGCCGGTGCGGCGCCACGACACCCAACGCGCCGCGGAGGGCCTCCGCGTCGACGGCCGCGCCCGCGCTGCGCCGCCAGCCCAGCCGGTCGAGCGCCGCGAGCACATAGGCGCCGCCAAGCCGGTCCAGGTCCCCGAGCAGGGCGGCCCGCTCTTCGGGCCGGACACCCTCGGCCGCGAGATAGTCGGGGAACGATCCGGTCCGGGCGCCGATCGATTCCGGGCCTTCGAGGAATTGTGCCGACCGAAGCCCTCCGGACAGGGGCTGTTCCCGCCAGACGACTTCGTACAGGAGATCCTTGAGCGCGTTCGACGCCGAGAGCATGGCGGTGCGCGTCGCCCGCTTCATCGTGAACCCGTCCACGCCGCCGATCGGCGCGCCGGCCGGATCGAACAGGCTCAGATCGGCCTTGACGATTTCCGGAGAATCGTCCGCCTGCGCCTCGGAATGGCCCGTTCGGGCGGCCTCGCGCATGCGGACGTGGCAATAGATCCGTTCGGGCGGTGGCCCCGCCAGCCACAGCCGATCCCATCCGAACGGCATGTAGGTGGACTTCCCGGCGACGCGGGCCTGGTCGCGCGCCGCGAGCACGGTCTGAAAGCAGCCGTCGAGCAGGATCGGATGCAGGTCGAGGCCGCCGCCGTCCAGGCAGTCCGGGAGCGCCACCTCGCCGACCGCCTCGCCGGGGCCGGACCACACGGTCTGGAGGGGGCGAAACGCGGGCCCGAGCACCACCCTGGTGCTGACCTTGTTGCGGTAGAGCGCTGCGACGTCTCCCGGCGTCAACGCCGCCTTGAGGCCTTCGAGGTCGATCCGTTCCCCGCCTTCCGGCCGGCCGCTGCCCGGCGACATCCGGCCTTCGAGATGCAGGGTCCAGCCGTCCTCGCCGCCGCGGCTGAACACCTCGAAGCGGCGCGGCGACGCGGCGTCGGCGCCATCGAACACGATCTGGAGCTTCCGGCCGCTCTCTGCCGTCTCGTCCTGCGCATCCTCCTGCGGAAGAATCATCGGGCTGTGCAGCTGGCAATCCTCCAGGACCACCGAACGGGCGCGCTCGCCCCACAGCACCGTGGCCGCCATGGTGGCGAACATCGCGCCCGGCACCACGACCTGGCCGAACACCAGGTGATCCTTCACCCATGCCGGGTCCGAGGCGAATATCTCCGTCTCGAACGCGGCCTCCCCTCGCGGCGATTCGTGCCGCACGCCCAGCAGGGGATGGCCCGTGTTCTGGCGACGCCGCCTGGGCGGCTCGATCCAATGGCGCTGGCGCTGGAACGGATAGCCCGGCAACTGGATGCGGCGGCGTTCCTCGCCGGCGAACAGGCCTTCGAAGGCGATCGGAAAGCCCGCCCCGTAGGCGCCGGCGACCGCTGCCACGAAGGCGTCGCCCCCGGCCGGCTCCGGCGAGGTCTCGGACGGCCGGCGAAGACTGGCCAGCGCTGTCGGCCCCCCGGCCTCGCCGCGCGCCGATTCCGGCCAGCTCAGCGTAGCCATCGGACCGAGCACCGCGTGCGGACCGATCTCGACGAGCGCATCGACGCCGATCTCCGCCAGCGTCTCCACGCAGGCCCGGAACGCGACCGGTTCGCGGGCCTGGCGCCGCCAGTATGCGGCGTCGAGCGTCTGCCCCGGTTCGATCGCACGGCCGGTCAGGTTGCTCACGAAAGGCAGCGACGGCGGCGAGAAGGACATCGTCGACAGCACCGCTTCCAGATCGTCCAGCGCGGGCTCGACCATGGCGCTGTGGTATGCGGGGCTCTTGCGCAGCCGCGCGACCCGGATGTCCTGCGCTTCGAAGCGCTCGAGGACTGCCGCGATCTCCGCCGCCGGCCCGCTGATCACCTGATGCGCGCCGTTATCCGCGGCGATGCACACGCCGATCCCCTTCCCGGACGCGTTGTGCCGCTCCAGGGCGTCCGCCACGCCGGCGGCCGGGGCGAACACGGCTGCCATCGCTCCCTCGCCCGGCAAGGCGCCGATCAGTGCGCCCCGCGCCGCGGCGAATCGCAGACCGTCCTCCAGGCTGAACACACCGGCGGCGTGCGCGGCGGCAATCTCTCCGAGGCTGTGCCCGAACACCGCGTCCGGCCGCACGCCGATGCCGGACCACAGCGCCGTCAGCGCGCATTCGAGCGCGTAGATCGCGGGCTGTTTCCACTGCGGATCGTCCAGGTCTCCCGTGGCGCCGGGCCTGCCGAACATCGCGTCGAGCAGCGAGCCGTTCCGCTCTTTCCCGAGCAGGGCGTCGCAACGGTCGAGAACGGCGCGCACCGCGGGCTCGGTCTCGTAGAGATCGGCGCCCATGCCGACCCACTGGCTCGCCTGGCCGGTATAGGCGAACGCGACCTTCGCAGGCGCCGTCGCGGCAGGCCTCTCGCCGCCCTCGGCGCAGCTCCGCAAGCCGGCGCGCAGGTCCTCGGCGTCGCGAAACGTCACGGCGCAGCGATGGCTGAAATGGCTGCGCCCGACACCTGCGGTCCACGCCATGTCGGCGAGCGGGGAGCCGTTCCCATCCGCTTGGTCGAGCCACGAGAGATACCGGCCCGTGAGCTCCCTGAGGGCTGCGTCGGACTTCCCGGAAAGCGGCAAGATTCGAAGCTCGCGCGGAGAGAGCCCGGCGATCGACGGAATGTTCTCGAACGGACCGGGCAGGGAAACGGACACCGGGGTCGGCGCGCCGGCCGGCCACGGCCTCGCGCCGTTCGCGGCCGCGTCTGCGCCGTCTCCGTACCCTTCCACGATGACGTGGGAGTTGGTTCCGGAGAAGCCGAACGAGCTGACGCCGGCCAGCGGCCCGCGGCCGGACGCGGCCGGCCAGTCGGTCTCCGCCGCGGTGACCTGTACCGGAAAGCTGTCCCAGTCGATCTGCGGGTTGGGTGTGCGGAAGTTGAGATGCCTCGGGATCGTGCCCCGGCGCATCGAGAGCAGGACCTTGATGAGACCCGCGGCCCCCGCCGCGGCCGCCAGATGACCGATATTGGTCTTCACCGAGCCGACAAGCAGCGGACTGTCCGCCGCCCGTCCCCTGCCGTAGACCGATCCCGCCGCGGCCAGCTCCGTCGGGTCGCCCAGCTTGGTCCCGGTCCCGTGCGCTTCCAGGTAGTCCACCTGCGCGGGCGGAATGCCGGCCCGCGCCAACGCCGCCTCGATCACATGCGCCTGGGTCAGGGCCCGCGGGGCGGGCAGTCCCGGGCGTTCCCCGTCCTGGTTTATGGCCGAGCCGCGGATCACCCCCCAGATCCGGTCGCCGGCCGCCTCCGCCTCGCTCAGGCGCTTGAGAACCAGCATGCCGCAGCCTTCGCTGCGCACGAACCCGTCCGCGCGTTCGTCGAAGGTCCAGCACTGGCCGGTGGGCGACAGCATGCCGGCGTTCGCGAAGGCTTCCGTGGTCGTGGGCGACAGGATCACGCAAACCCCGCCGGTCAGCGCAATATCCGCCTCGCCGCGCTGGAGGCCCGCCACGGCCTGATGGACGGCGACCAGCGCCGAAGAGCAGGCGGTGTCCACGGCGATCGACGGGCCCTCGAGGCCCAGCGCGAAGGAAACGCGCCCGGTTGCGGTGCTGAAGCGGTTGCCCGTCACCAGATAGAGCGGCGTGTCGGGCCCGACCGAGCCGCCTTCGTCGCGGACGATTTCCTGATATTCGTAACTGCCGATACCGGCATAGACTCCGGTGCGGCTGCCGACCAGCCGGTCCGGGCCGATGCCCGCGTCCTCCAGAGCCTCCCAGCTCAATTCCAACAGCAGCCGCTGCTGCGGGTCGAGCGACTGCGCCTCCAGCGGCGAGATGCGGAAGAACGCCTCGTCGAACCGGTCGATGTCGGAAAGGAAGGCGCCGTAGCGACTGGCGTCGTGCACGGTCACGTCGTCGGGAAACATCTCGTTCACCCGTCCGTCGCCCGGACCGGGCGAGCCGTGGGTCACGGCGTTGCCGCCCGACGCCAGCAGCTTCCAGAAGGCGTCCAGATTCTCGGCGCCGGGAAACCGGCACGCCATACCCACCACGGCGATCGGATCGTCGCCCGTCCTGGCGGATTCCGGGGCCGGGAGGTCGGCGCCTCCGGTATGCGCTTCGTCGTGAGGTTGAGATTGTGCCCGTTCCGCCATCGAAGACCCCTGTCGCGAGTTCAGCAAGGTTCCAGCCCGTCTCCCATCTTCTCTCACCCAGGCCCGCTTTTCCATCCGTCAGCGGTCAGGGAACGAATCGGGAGGCAACGCGACGGGAAGGGCGTCCCGCACGCGCGCCCACTACGCCCGCCCGGTCGCCGCCGGGAGGTTGACCCGGACGGTGACGATATCCAGGTCATGGTATTGCTGATGGCGCACGGACGATGCGAGGTGCCGGAGAAGCCGCAGCGGGACCTCCTGCTCGATCTGCGTCTCGTCGCCGTGATCCCCGAGCAGAGCGAGTCTGTCCTCGATGTTCTCCCCTTGCGGAGCGACCGCGAGCTCCAGAACCACGTCGTCCTCGACCCGGGCGGCGACCAGCCGCAGGCGGCGCTGGCGACCGGATTCCGCGGCGCCGTCCTGCGGCCGGGCAAGGCTCGACAGAGCCTCCTCGCCGACCGCGTCGAGACGGTCCGCCATGCCGGCGTCCAGGCCGTGGCGCGCGGCGAATGCGCGAAGGAACTCCCTGATCCTTGCGAGCGCGGCCGGATCGAGCGCCACCTCCATCCGGCTGCGGCGCGGCCCGGTCAGGTCCGTCAACATCGTCATGACGATGGCCGCGAGCCCGCCGGAGACCACGCCGTTGGCGAACAGGCCGCCGGCGAATTGCGACACCTGCGCCGGGAATATCATGCCGCTCTGGAAGCCGACCCCGGTCCAGAAGGCGAGGCCGGCGATCAGCCCCTTGCGGTAATCGAGGCCGTTCTGAACCAGGACCTTGATTCCGACCAGGAAGAGCAGCGCCAGCAACACCGTGAGAAACGCGCCGCTGACCGCGCCGGGGATCGCCAGGACGGCGGCGAGCGCCTTGGGCAGGAATGCGAGGATGACGAAGAGCGCCCCGGCCGCGATCCCGATGCCGCGGGCCGCGACGCCGGTAAGCTCGGTGAGCGACGCGCCGACGGAATTGGCATTGTTGGGCACGGTTCCGGCGAGACCGCTGAGAAGGTTGCTCAGCCCGTCGACGTTCACCGCGCCCTGCACCGCCCGGTAATCCACGGCGCGCCGCTGGCGCCACGATACCGCTTGCACGGCAACGCAACTGCCGATCGTGCGCAGCGTCACGATCGGGGTCAACAACAGGAATACCGGAAGCAGCGACCAGAAAGCGGGGCCGAAGTCGAGATCAAAGCCCGGCCACTCGATGCCGGGAACGCCGATCCACGGGGCGTCGACGACGCGGCCCACGTCGTAGAGACCGACGATGCCCGCCACCGCCGAGCCGACAAGGACCCCGATGACCGGCGCCCAGAGGCGCGGGCTCCGCGTCGACTTGAGCGCGATGCCGGCGATGACGACAACCGTGACGGCGGCGCATAGCGGCGCGGCGTAGGCGGGCGTTCCCTCCGGCGCGCGGGTCAGCAAGCCGAAGACGGCGGGCGTTGCGCTGACCGGCACCAGCATCAGCACGGTGCCCGAAACGGTCGGCGTCAGGATGCGGCGAAACCAGACGATCCGCGCCGACAGCACGAATTGCAGCAGCGCCGAGACGACGACCAGGGTCGCGAGCAATGCACCGCCGCCGCGTTCGACCGCCGCGATGCAGGGCGCGATGAAGGCGGTCGAGCTGTTCAGCACCAGCACGTGGCCCGAGCCGATTCGGCCGTAACGGATCGCCTGCAGCGCCGTGGCCACGCCGCACACCGCTATGGAGGCGAACACCGCCCAGGACAGGTAGGCGTCGCTCGCGCCGGCGGCCCGCATGATCACCGTCGGAATCAGTATCGAGGCCGCGACGATCAGAACCGCGAGCTGCGCGCCGAGGCCGATGGCGAGCGCGGGAGGAATCCTGTCGTCGGCCTGGTAGCGGAGCGCCGGTCCGCGCGGCGAAGGATCTCCGGTCATGCCGTGCGCGCTCCCCTGCGCGGCTCAGCGTCGCGCCGGCTCGACGGGCCGGCCGGTCACGCGCTCTCGGCGCTTCACCGGGAAATCCCCGAGATACACCTCACGGTCCTTCCCTGGAACTCTGATTGGCGGGCGGTTGGCACAGTATTGTACGGTCGAATGTTCGTCGACGGGCGATTGGCGCCATCGACGGACGGCCCTGCGAACCGGGCGGCCGATTCCCCGCACCGCAGCGGGAGAGCGTCCTCCTCGGTGGAATGGACACTCCGAAGGTCCCGGCGCCGGTCGGAACCGCGGCGGCGCCACGATGGCAGCGTCGACCGGCGCACTCTCCTCGCCGGCGCGCCGCGAGGTCGAGAGTGTCGATGAGAAGCCGGGAACCGTCCGTCCGAAGGACGCAAGGGGCGATCTCGTCGACTGGAAGCCGGTCCGCATCGCGGCCGCCAAGGGCGGTCTCGAGGTCTACCGGAGCGAGACGACGGAGTCGCGCGCCGGCGACCGGCTGCGGTTCACCCGCAACGACCCGGCCCGGGGCTCGCCAACGGGCAGCTCGCGAGACCCGACGGGCTGGAATCGGCACGGTCCGGCGGATTACTTGCATTTTACGTCGGCAACCCGGGAATACCGGGTCCACGGCCAGAGCGACTTGTCGGGATAGTGTCGATACTTGACTTGAGAGCATCCTGCGGCTCGGAAATGAAAGGCCAAGAGAGGTTGAAGACATGGAGCTCTCGGGCTCTGTTCGGCCCCAGCCAGATCGATTGGTCCCAGATCGATTCAATGTGAAACATTAGGGCCTACTCTCCCGCCTCCGCCGCCAGCCCGGCCGCGGTCTCGCCGATCCGACGGACCAGCGAGTCCACCCCCTCCCGGCGCAGGATCGCCGCGTACTCGGACCGCTTGGTCGCCACCTCGCTGATCGTGCCCTTGAGGTAGACATCGACCGCGTGCCAGCCGTCTCGCAGGCGGCGCAGCACGTAGTTGAGCCGGATCGGCGCCTTGCCCGGCGCGACCACCTCGGTCTTGACCAGCACGGCGTTGGGGCGCAGCTCGGACGCGCCCAGGGTCCGAAAGCTCTGGCCGGACCAGCCGTCGAAGCGATGCGCGTAGGTGGCGGCGACGAGGCCGGAGAAGGCCTCGACGAAGCGATTCCTCTGGGTCTTGGAGAACCCCTTCCAGTGGCGCCGCCCGGCCACCATGCGGCTCATCAGGCGGAGATGGAAGGTCTTGCCGATGGCCGGCGCGATCAGGCGGTGCCGCCCGGCATAGCCGAGCGCCTCGGCGTTCTTCATCGCCTCGAGCAGGGTCGCGTGGAACCCCTCGACGAGCTTGACCGGGTCGGACCGGTCGGCCGCCGCCGGCGCGGCGAGGAAGACGGCTATGACGCCCGGGGCGAGCGCCCGGGCGGCGGACCGGATAGCCGGGGTCAATCGCGCCTCCACTCCTGGCGCCCTCATCCTAGCGCCTCGCGCGGGCCCGCGACATTGGACATCGACGCCGCATCGCCGGATAATCCGGCCCCGGTGGACAAGGGTCTCGCATGGGCGTTCAGCTCTCGCAACAGCTCCGCATCGGCGCCTATATCCTGAAGCAGCGGCTCTCGGGGGTCAGGCGCTACCCGCTGGTCCTCATGCTGGAGCCGCTGTTCCGCTGCAACCTCGCCTGCGCCGGCTGCGGCAAGATCGACTACCCCGACTCGATCCTCGACCGGCGGATGAGCGTCGCCGAGGCGATCGGCGCGGTCGAGGAATGCGGCGCCCCGGTGGTCTCGATCGCCGGCGGCGAGCCGCTGATCCACCGCGAGATCGACCGCATCGTCGAGGCCGTCGTGGCGCGCCGGCGCTACGTCTATCTCTGCACCAACGCGCTCTTGCTGGAGAAGAAGCTCGACCTGTTCGAGCCGGGACCGTTCTTCTCGTTCTCCATCCATCTCGACGGTCCCCGCGCGGTGCACGACCGCTCGGTGTGCCGGGACGGGGTCTACGACGTAGCCCTCGGCGCGCTCGCCGCCGCACGGGCGCGCGGCTTCCGGGTGTCGGTCAACTGCACCCTGTTCGACGGCGTGGACGCCGGCGAGGTCGCCGGGTTCTTCGATACCGTCACCGGGCTCGGGGTCGACGGGATCACGGTCTCGCCAGGCTACGCCTATGAGCGGGCGCCGGACCAGCAGCACTTCCTCAACCGGCACAAGACAAGGGCGCTGTTCCGCGCCGTCTTCGCCCGCGCGAGCGGACGCCGATGGCCGCTCAGCCACTCGGCGCTCTATCTCGACTTCCTGGCCGGCAACCGGAGCTATCGCTGCACGCCGTGGGGCAACCCGACGCGCAACGTGTTCGGCTGGCAGCGCCCCTGCTACCTGCTCGGCGAGGGCTACGCGCCCAGCTTCCGCGCGCTGATGGAGGAGACCGACTGGGACTCCTACGGCACCGGCAACTACCAGAAATGCGCCGACTGCATGGCCCATTGCGGCTACGAGGCGACGGCGGTGGCGGACCTCGCCGCGCATCCCTGGAAGGCGCTCCCGATCGCGCTGTCGGGCATCCGCACCGAGGGGGAGATGGCGCCCGACATCCCGCTCGCCGGCGCCCGCCCGGCGGAGTACGTGTTCGCCGGGCTGGTCGAGGAACGCGCCGGGGCTCAACCCCCGGCGGGCGCGAGGGCGAACCCGTCGGGGCAGTAGGCGTCGCCGTTGGCGCGCCACAGGATTTCGGTCTTGCGCTCGGCGGCGAAGAGCGTTTCCGAATCGCCGGTGCAGACGCAGTCCATAGTCTGACAGGCGAGCGCGAGGTCGGGCGCCTCGCGGTCGGGCCCGTCCCCGCCGCAGGCGGCGAGCGCAAGGACGAGCGCGGCGGCGAGCGAAATCGCGGCTGCACGCTTCGAGGTCATCGCCGCATGCCCATCCCGTGCCCCTTGTTGACGAAGCCGAGGTCGAAGGCGGCCATGTGGTCCATCGCCGCCTTGTACACCCCGGCGCGCACCATCGCATCGAAGAACGCCGCGAGCCGGGCCTCGGTCATGGCGCCGATGCCGAGCTTCAGCGCATCGCCCGAATCGACGATGCCGTGCTCCTTCATCTTGGCGATCCCGTAGTCGATCAGGGCGTCGGGCATATCAGGATTAGTTTTTTTTATCAACAGGTTGCCCGGGGTCGGATCGCCGTAGAGATAGCTGTACCAGCCCTCGATCGAGGCATCGACAAAGCGCTGCACGACGTGCGGGCGCGTTGCCGCGAGCGCCTTGGAGACCGTCACCAGCGTGGAATAGGCCGGCCAGCCCGTCTCGGCGATCAGGAAGACCTTCGGCCGGACGCCGGCGTTCAGCGCCATGAAGGGCTCGGAGGTGACGTAGCCCTGCTGGATCGCGTCGGGGTTCACCAGGAACGGCGCGAGGTTGAAGGTGTAGCGCCGGATCTGGCTCTCGTCGAAGCCGAAGCGCAGCTCGAAATAGCGCCACCAGGTGTCGCGCGCATCGGCCGAGATCATGATCGGCCTTCCCTTCATCCCGGCGATCGAGCGGATCGGCGAGCCGGGATGGGTCAACAGCACCTGCGGGTCCTTCTGGAAGAACGCGGCCACGGTGACCATGGGAATGCCGTGTTTGAGGAAGTTGAGCGCCTCGGCGTTGTTGCTGATCATCGCCGCATCGAGCACGCCCGCGGCGAGCAGCTGGTTGTGGTTCACCTGCGGCCCGCCCTCGCGGATCGTCACCTCCAGCCCGTGGCGCAAATAGCGGCCCTCGGCGAGCGCCTGGTAGAACCCGCCATGCTCCGCCTCGGCCTTCCAGTTGGTGCCGAACACGAATCTGTCCGCCGCCCCGGCCGGCAGCGCGAGCCAGAGCGCGGCGAGAAGCGCGATCGCCCGGGTCATCGGCGGTCCCTCACAGCCGCGGGTCGACCGACGGCAGGCCGAAGCGGATGCGCCCGGCATTGGTCGCCTGCATGTCCCAAGCCTGGGTGATCTGCTGCCCCACGGCATGCACGTCGCGCCAGGCGCGCATGAACGGATTGGCCGCATCCAGCCCGCGCGCGCCCAAGAGCGGATAGAGCCGCTCGACCGCGCGGATCGAGAGCTGGGTCGCGTAGGCGTTGTTGAGCCGCCAGCGGGCGCGCTGTTCGAGCTCGGGGTGGATGTCGCGCTCGGCGAACTCGTTCGCCTCGGCGCTGACCTGGAGAAGCAGCGCCAGCGCCGCGTCGATCTCGGCATTGGCCTCGGCGACCCGGGCCTGGGCGGTCGGCAGCTCGGCGAGCTTGACGCCGACGACGCCCACCCGGTCGCGGAATTCGTGCTCGACATAGTCGAGCGCGCCGCGCGCGATGCCGACCGCCGGGGCGGGGAAGATCTGGGTGCCCGACGACCAGATGGAGATCTGGTAGAGCGGCGCCGAGTTGATGTGCCGGCTGAGCCCCCTGCCGCCGGACAGCACGCCGGCGGCGACGGTCCGGTAGTTCGGCACGAACACCTCCTTCAGCCGCACCGACTTGCTGCCGGTCGCCAGCAGCCCGGTCGCGTTCCAGTCGTCGACGATCTCGAACGAGCCCTTGGGCACCAGCGCGAAGCGCGGCTCGGGCGGGCCGTCCTCCTGCGGCACGAAGACCTGGAGGTGGAGATAGTCGGCGAAGTCGACGCCGCTGGAAAAGCTCCACAGCCCGTCGAGCAGCACGCCGTCGTCCACCGGCGTCGCGGTCGCGCCGGAGACCGAGAGGCCGGAGGCGATCAGCGCCTCCGGGTTGTCGCCCCAGACGTCGTCCTGGGCCTCGACGCAGTTCATCGACAGCACCAGGCTGTGCGCCACCAGGTTGGTGAACACCCAGGCGCTCGACCCGCAGCCGCGGCCGAGCTGGACGGCGATGTCGATGATCGTCCGGTTCTCGCATTCCAGCCCGCCATAGCGCCTCGGCTGGAAGATCCGGTAGAACCCGGCGTCGAGGAAATCCCGATGGGTCGAATCGGGCATCCGGCGCAGCGCGTCCGCCTCCTTCTGGCGTTCCAGCAGCACCGGCACCATCGCCGCCGCCTTCCCGGTCAGCGACTCGCGCAGGCTTCCATCCGCGGCCATTGGGTTCTCTCCGCCTCTAGGGTTTTGGTTGCGCAGTTTCGTGTCTTGCCATGCCCTGTCACTTCACCCGTCTTGCCCGTCCTTCGATACGCCCGCCTCCGGCGGGCTACTCAGGATGAGGAGGGGTTGGTTGGCCGCAAGAGAAATCTCCTCATCCCGAGTAGCCCCGCAGGGGCGTATCGAGGGACGCCTCAGCGCATCGCTCCCTGCCGAAACGGGCACTACCCCTCCCCCTCCACGTCGCGCACCGAGGTCTCGGGCACCAGACCGGGGCGCTGGCGTTGCAGGGTGCGCCGTCCGTTCTCCAGATAATGCCCGCCCGCCGCGCGGCGCGCCGCCTGCTCCCAATCGTCCGACCAGTCGCCGAGCGAGTAGCCGTGCCACGGCGATTCGGGCTTGAGCTTCGGCAGGCCGAGCCGGTCCCAGAGCGCCTTCGCGCCCTCCATGTAGTCGCGCCCGGGCAGCGCGAGCGGCGGCATGGGCGACTTCATCGTCGCGTCGATCAGCAGCGTCGAGTCCTCCTCGCCCGCATGCTCGCGCTTGGGCCCGTGGCCCTGCCCGCGATGCGGCAGGGCGACCACGTCCTCGACCGGGTTGTGGCGGTAGGCCATCGCCCACAGCAGCGCGTCCGCGTTGTCGGGGTCGATGTCGTCGTTGACCGCGATGCAGATCTTGCCGCAATCGCCCTTGAAGCTCGCGGCGCCGTAGAGCGCGCGCCATACCTCGGTGCGCGGCGCGCCGCGTTCCAGGGTGACGATCGTCACCCGGAGCAGCCCGGTCAGCTTCTCGTGCAGCGCCACCCCGGTGACCGCCTTGACGCCGAGCGCGTCCCGCAAATGGCCGAGGAACAGCGGCTCGTAGGCGACCCGCTTGATGACGCTCGATTCCGACGGCGCGACCTGGCTGATATAGGACGGGATGACCGGGCTCGCCTTGCGGGTGATCGCGGTGATGCGCATCGGCATGTTGAACTCTTCGAGCGCGACATGGCCGTGGCTCTCGCCGAACGGCCCCTCGGGCTCCAGCAAGTGGGTGTCGATCTCGCCCTCGATCACCAGCTCGGCCTCGGCCGGGACCAGCAGGTCCACCGTCTTCGCGCGCACCACGTTGATCGGCTCGCCGGCGAGCCCGCCCGCGATGTCGAGCTCGTCCACGTCCAGCCCGAGCTTCTGCGGCCCCATGAAGGCCACATAGGGCGGGCAGCCGAGCACGATGGCGCAGGGCAGGGTCTCGCCCTTCGCCTTGTGCTTCTTCCAGTGGACGTAGCCGCCGGCGCCGCCCACCCGGGTCGCCATGCGGACGACCAGCCGGTCCGGCGCCTTGAGCGCGGCGCGGTAGGTGCCCATATTCTGCACCCCGGTCTCGGGATCGCGGGTGATCACGTTGGTCGCCGCCAGCGTCGGCGCGCTGTCGAAGCCCGGCGTCGAGATCGGGATCGGCAGGGCGTCGAGCCCGTTGCCCTCGCCGGCAAGCGCCTCGCCCGCGACCACCACCTCCTGGCAGGGTGCGGCATTGACCCGGCGCGGCGGCACCGGCCGGGCGATGGCGCGGTCCCAGCGCGCCGGGATGTCGGCGATCCCGGCCCGCATGCCGACGCCGTAGACCGCCCGGTTGGCGGCCAGCGCGCCGATCACCACGGGGATGTCGTAGCGCCGGTCCAGGCTGTCGGTCACGTTGCGGAACAGGAAGGCGCGGCGCTCTTCCTCGTCGAGCCCGCCGCGGAACTGCCAGCGCACCAGGGGCACCATCTCGGTGTCCTTGTTGACCGGCTCGTCGACGGTCAGCAGCAGCCCGGCCGCATCGAGCGCGGCCAGATGGTCCTGCAAATCGGCATAGCCGCGGTTGGCGCCCGCCATCAGCACTTCTCCCCCACAGCGGCGGACCGCGCCGCGCCGGCATGATGCCACCGCGCGCCCGGCGGGCCAATGCCGGGGGCGTCCTTCGCCCAGCCCGTCATGCCCGGCCCCTGGAACAAGTCCGGCCATGACGCGGGAGGCTACCCCGGCGCGTCGACCAGCACGGCGGCGAAGCGGCAGGGGCGGTCGCCGGTGTTGCGCCAGGCGTGGTTGGTGCCGCGCTGCACCAGGCAGTCGCCGGGCCGCAGCGGGACCTCGCTGTCGTCCAGCACCAGGTTCATCTCGCCCTCGATCATCACCACGTAGTCGATGGTCGCGGTGCGGTGCATCTCCAGCTCCTGGTCGGGCTGGAGCTCGAGCACCCGGAAGATGGTGCCGCCGCCCGGCGGCGGGCGGCCGACCTCGCGCGCGCCGGCGTCCTCGTTCCCCCGATTGGGCGGAGTCTCGCCGTCGGTGGTCCAGATCAGCCGCGAATCGTGGCCCGGCCGCCGCGACGTCGCATTGGCCGCGAAGTCGTCGACGATCGCCACCGACCTGCCGGCCTCGTCGTGACCGGTGACCACCCGCCTCACCTTCATCGCTCGCCTCCCCTGCCGCCCCGGATATAATGCGCGCCGTTTCCAATCGCCCGGAGACCGGACCATGACCTACACGCTCGAACGGCTTGCCGCAGACTGCCACGCGGCGATCGCTGCCGACAACGGGCCGGACGGCCGCGAGAGGGTGCGCAGGCATGTCGAGACGGCGCTCGGGGACGCGGCGTTCGTCGCCGCCCATCTCGGCCCCGACAACGATTCGCCGCGCAAGATCCTGTACGAGGACCCCGATCACGGGTTCTGCATCCTCGCCCATGTCTACGAGGGGGCGAAGGGCAGCACGCCGCACGACCACGGCCCGTCCTGGGCGATCTACGGCCAGGCCGAGGGGGTGACCGAGATGACCGAATGGCGCAAGCTCAAGGCGCCCGAGGGCGACGCGCCCGGCGTGGTCGAGCCGGTCCGGGTCTACGACCTCGAGCCCGGCATGGCGGCCTGCTACAACGAGGGCGACCTGCACTCGCCGAGGCGCGAGGACACCACGCGGCTGATCCGCATCGAAGGCACCAATCTCGAAGGTATGAAGCGCGACCGCTACGTCCCGGCGTGAGGGTGCGGATCGGCAACGGCAGCGCCGCGCCGATACGCGGGACCGTCTGCGGCCCCCTTTGTCACCCCGGACTCGTTACCGGGCGCCCATGGGCAGGGCGGGGTGGACCGGGTGCAGCCCGCGTCGTCGTCACACCTCCACCCCTCGTCATGCCCGGCCCCCGGAACGAGTCCGGGGGCGATCCGGGCACCCACTGCCGCCGCCGCCCCTCTCGCCCGGCCGCCGTGCGCGGAGGGGCCGCATGGATGGCCGGAACCCCCCGGACTCGTTCCGGGGGCCGGCCATGACGAATGAAAGGACGGCAAGAATAACCGGTGCGCGCAGGGTCCTGCCGGTCGGGAGCGTCGGCCTGTCCGACCGCGAAACGGTCTTTCGCACGCTGGCCGGCACGGTCGGCGAGCTCGCCCCGTGCCTGCCGGACGGCGAATGCGGCGAGCGGACCAGCTGGATCGGCGGCGTCGCGGGGGCGTAGCTGCGGCTCGTCCGGGCGACGAAGCTCGGCGCCGAGGCGAGCTTCATCGTCGTCTCTCCCACGGGAGCCGTCACGCGTCCCCCGTGCCGTCCGGCGCGACATCGAATATCTCGACGGCGAGCGAGCGGTTCTCGGGGCCGCTCGACCCTCCCGGGCAGGCCGAGACCGCCGCCAGGCAGTCGATCTCGGCGATCAGCTCGACATGGTCGCCCTTGCGGGCATCGGACGGCAGGTAGAACGGCCGGCCGTCGGCGTTGAGCCCGGTGGTCATGAAGATGTTGAACGGATCGGGGACGTGCTCGGGGCCGAGGCCGAACGGCGCGATGGCGGCGGCCAGATTGTCCTGGCAGTTGGGCTGGCCGATGCGGCCGTGCACCAGCTCGTAGAGCCGCGCGTCGCAGCGGCAGAACAGGAGGTCGTGCGAGCGCGCCCCGTCCGGCAGGTCCAGATGCGCGACCGTGTCGGCGATCAGCGTCATCATCGGACGCGTCCTCGGCGGCGTGCTCCACAGCCGGTCGCCGACATCGAGGTGGCCGCCATGGACCACCCGCGTCCGCGCCGACCAGAACCGCTCGCTCGGATCGTCGGCCGAGAAGACGATGAAATCGGCCACCTGCGGGCCCTCGGGGCAGCCGATCCTGAGCACCTGGCCGGCGGCGACGGCAAATCCCCGCCCCTCGCGCGCCGGGACCTCGAAGCGCTCGACGAGGGTGGCTGCGATCTCGCGCCGGGCGATCCGGGCGTAGCGGGCGCTCAGCGCGGCGTCTGGGCCGAACGCCGCGTAGCCCTCCGTGCCGGCCATCGAAAGGGTCGCCCGTCCGGCTTCGGCATCGGCCATGTCCCGTCTCCCCGCTCGGGTTCACTCCAGCATCGTGTTGGGCAGGATGAGCGATAGCTGCGGGAACGCGACCAGGATCGCCAGGCACACCATCATCGCCGCCCAGAACGGCAGGATGCCGACATATATGTCCCGCATCGGCACGTCGCGCGCCACCCCCTTGACCACGAAGACGTTCATGCCGACCGGCGGGCTGATCAGCGCCATCTCCAGGATGATCACCATCAGGACCCCGAACCAGATGCGCAGATCGCTGGACTCGGGCCGCATGCCGAGGAATTCCGGGATCTGCGACTGCTCCACGATCGGCAGCACGATCGGCAGCACCAGGACCATCATCGCGAACCCGTCGAGGAAGGTGCCGAGCGCGATGAAGGCGAGCAGGATGATCGCCAGCAACTCGATCGGCCCCAGATCGAGCGCGGTCAACGCGCCCGCCAGGTTCTCGGGGATCTGGGTCAGCGCCAGGAACGGCGAGAACACCGCCGCGCCGATGATGATGAAATAGATCATGACCGTCGTCGAGACGGTGTTCAGCAGCACCGAGCGGACGGCCGATGGCGGGAGGCGCCGGCGGAGGGCGGCGAACAACACCGCCAGCACCGCGCCCACCGCCGCCGCCTCCACCGGGGTGAAGACGCCGCCATAGATGCCGCCGATGGAGACCGCGATGATGAAGACGATCGACAGCCCGCGCGCCAGCGTGCGGCGCTTCTCGCGCCAGTCGTAGCGGCGGGCGGCGGGGCCGATGCCCGGGCGGATGGCGATCTGGATGAAGATCGTGACCAGGAAGATCGAGGCCAGCAGGATGCCGGGAATCACGCCGGCGAGGAACAGCCGGCCGATCGACTCCTCGGTCAGGATGGCGTAAATCACGAACCCGGCCGAGGGCGGGATCAGGATGCCGAGCGTGCCGCCGGCGGCGACCGCCCCGGCGGCGAGCTTGCGGTCGTAGCCGAAGCGCGCCATCTCCGGCAGGGCGACCCGCCCGATGGTGAGCGCGGACGCCACCGACGAGCCCGACAGCGCGGCGAAGCCGGTGCAGCCCAGCACCGTGCCGTGCGCCAGCCCGCCGCGCATCCAGCCGACCCATGCGTTCGCCGCGTCGTACAGGTCGCGGCTCATGCCGCACGCCCCGGCGACGTTGCCCATCAGGACGAAGAACGGGATCACGATCAGCTCGTAGAAGATCGCCGTCGACCAGGTCTCGGTGACCAGCGTCGCCAGCGCGGCGGGCCAGCTATTGAGGATCCAGAGCCCGGCGAACCCGACCGCGATCATGGCGATGGCGACCGGGACGCGCTGGCTCATCAGCACCAGGATCGACGCCAGGCCGATTATGCCGAGCAGCGTGGGGTCCATCGCCGGGGCCGCGATCAGTCGGCGGGCGCGGCGGCGTGGCCCTGCGCGGCCCAGGCCAGGGTGAGGCCGATGCTCCGTCCGGCGGCGAGGCGCGCGCACTCCACGGCGAGCACCAGGCTCTGGAACCCGGCCGCCGCCGCCAGCACCCAGTAGAACGGCTGGAACGGGATCTCGATCATGTTGGTCGCGCGGTTGAACAGCTCCGCGTCGTCACCCTCGATCCAGCCCCGCCAGGCCAGCAGGACGAAGATCGCGATGCCGATCGACCGCACCGCGAGATCGCGCGCCGCCGTCAGCGCCCGCGCGCCGTAGTCGGGGATGAGATCGACCACGATGTGGCCGCCGACGCGCCAGGTGAAGGGGAAGGCCAGCGAGATCACCAGCACCATCCCCATCTCCAGCAAATCCTTGCCGCCGAGGATCGGCGCATCGAACAGGTAGCGCAGAATCACGTCGACGAAGGTGAGCCCGATCAGCCCGAGCAGGGCCGCGCCGGCGGCCAGCGCGAGAGCCGCGCAGAGGATGTCGAGCGCTCTCACCGCCGCGCGGCTCGCGCCCGGGCGCGGTCAGTTCTTCATCGCCTCGACCACCCGGCTCGCCGGCAGCCCCCTGCCGTCGAGTTCCTTGAGCACCCCGGCGACGGCGGCGGCGGCGCGCGCATCGAACGCCTTGCGCGCCTCCGGCGTCAGCTCGATCACGGTCTTGCCGGGCGCCGCGCGGAACTTGGTCAGCGCGATGTCGCCGAACTTGGCAAGCAGCGCGGCCGAGCGCAGGCTGATGCCGAGGCCGGTGAGCTTGTCGAGCGCCGCCCGGTGGCCGGCCGGGAGCTCGTTATAGGCATCCTCGTTCATCACCATGAAGATCGTCGTCGGCATCTCGGGCAGGCCGATGGTGACGTATTTGGAGGTCTCGATCAGCTTGAAGATCAGCAGCGAGTCCACGCCCATCAGCGCGCCGTCGACCACGCCGGTGCTCATCGACGTATAGACCTTGGTCGCCGGCATCGGCACCGGCGTCGCGCCGTAGGCGGCGACCACGGAAGCCGCCGACCTGGAGGCGACGCGCAGCTTCATCCCCTTGAGATCGGCGAGCGTCCGCACCGGCTTGTCGCGCATCATGAACACCGCGGGCGGGGTGACGAACAGGGCCAGCGGGACGGTGCGCTTGAACTCGTCGCGCAAATGGGCGTCCATCGTCTTCCACAGCTTGCGCGTCGCATCCTCGGACCCGGCGGTGACGCCGGGGAGCTCGATCAGCAGCGTCTTGGGGAAGGCCGAGGAGGTATAGCCCGGCAGGCCGTAGGAGATCTCGGCGATGCGCCGCACCGCGCGCTGGTATTGCTCGACCGGACCCTTGCCGAGGGCGCCCGCGGCGTAGACCTTCATCTTGACCGCGCCGCCGGTCGCCGCTGCGAGATCGTCGCCGAGCTTGAGAAACACCGGCTTGTGCAGGATGTACTGCGTCGGCACGAAGCTCGCGAATTTGAGCACCGTCTCGGCCGCCGCCGGCGCGTGCAGCCAGGCCAGCGTCAAGAGCAGAGCTGTTGCGCCAAAGGCCGATTTTCTCATCGTCTCTTCTCCTTCAACTCCGACTCCAAGGGGATTCGATTCGAACCGTATCCGATCGGCCGGCGGGTGTCGAACGACGCGGCGGATGCCCCAGGCTCGCTCTCGGCTACGCGGCCGAGCCCGGCCACAAGCGCTGCGTGGCGATCCGCGCGCCCTCCGCCAGGGCCTCGAACTTGGCCCAGACGACCGAGGTGGCGACCTGCGGCTCGGCGGCGGCGAAGGTGCCGAAGCCGCAATCGGCGCCGGCGATCACCCGCTCGCGTCCTACGATGCCGGCGTAGCGGCACAGCCGCTGGGCGATCAGCCGGGGGTGCTCGACGAAATTCGACGTGGAATCGATCACGCCCGGGATCAGCACCTTGTCGGCGGGGATGTCGCCGCGGGCGAGGTCCTCCCATTCGTGCTCGTGGCGCGGGTTGGCGCCCTCGAACAGGAAGCCGGCCGGGCGCGCCTTCATGCAGATCGGCAGCACGCTCGCCAGCGCCACGTCATGGGTGTGCGGGCCCTCGTAATTGCCCCAGCAGATATGCAGCCGCATGCGGTCGGCGGGGATGCCGGCGGTGGCGTGGTTGACCGCCTCGACATTGCGCTCGGCGATCCTGAGGAACGCCCTCTCGTCGAGATGCTGGTACTGGTTGTGCCGCGCCGAGCCGAGATCGGGGCAATCGATCTGCAACAGAAACCCGGCGTCCACGATCGCCTCGTACTCGGTCTTCATCGCATCGGCGAGCGCCGCCACGTAGGCGTCCTCGCTGGGGTAGTGGGCGTTGGGCACGAACTTGGTCAAAACGCCCGGCGAGGCCGCGTTCATGAACGCCTCGGTCGGCGCGGCGGCGGCGACCGCCTCGCCGAGATTGGCCAGGTCGCGCTCCAGCGGACCGCGATCGGCATAGGCGACCGGCCCGATGCAGCAGGGGCGCTCGAACGCCCCGATCCATTGCCCCTGCGAGGCGCGCACCCGGTCGTGAAAATCGGGATGGTCCAGCAGGTCGCGGCCCGGCAGCGCGCCGGTGCCGCGATCGATTTCGGGTCCGGCGGCGCCGATGCCGTCCAGCCGGTGCTTGACGTAGAAGGTGTAGGCGATCTTGCTCATCTCGCCGTCGCTGACGATGTCGATCCCGGCATCGACCTGCCGCGCGACCGCTGCCGCGACCGCGGCCCGCGCCGCCGCCTCGAGCTCGGCCGCATCGTGCTCCAGGCCCCGCTCCTCGTCCTCCAGCAGCGCCAGCAGGCCGTCCGGCCTCGGCAGGCTGCCGACATGGGTGGTCAGGATGCGATCGGTGCCGAGCTTCAATTTCGCGCCCTCCTGCGTCCCGGGCGAAAACAGACCGACGACCTTTCGAGATCGCCGCTAGCCCGGAACGGCCGTCAATCGGCGTGGCTTCGCGCCGGGTTCACGTGGCCGCAGTCCGGGCAGGTCCGCAGCGCCGGATCGGCGGCATATTCCTCCAGCACGCCGTTGACGCCCTGCTCCAGCCCGGCCACCTGGATCTCCCGCCGGTGCACCCGGGCGTCGCATTTCTCGCAGAACCATTCGAAGGCGTCGATGACGCCGGGCGCGCGGGTGCGCTCCACGATCAGCCCGATCGTGTCGGCGCCGCGCTGCGGGGAATGCAGCACGTGCGGCGGAAGCAGGAAGATCTCGCCCTCCCGGATCGGGATGTCCCGGCGCGCGCCGTCGTCGATCACCCTGAGCGTCATGTCGCCTCTGAGCTGGAAGAACAGCTCCTCGAGCGGGTCGTCGTGATAGTCGGGCCGTTGGTTCGGGCCGCCGACGACGGTCACGATGAAATCCGCATCGGCCCAGATCGTCCGCCCGCCCGCGGGCGGCTTGAGCTCGTCCCGGTGCTCCTCGATCCATCCGGCCAGGTTGAGCGGCATCGCCAGGGCCATCGATCTTCTCCCGAACGAATCGGCGGACCAGGACACTATGCCGGGTCTTCCGGGGAGTCCAACCGCGCCGATCCGTTCGACGGCCGCGCGCCGGCGGTCCGCCTTACCCGGCGGCCAGCCTGACCAGGGTCTCGGCCAGCACCCTGGCGCCATCGGCGAGGTCGGAGGGGGATGCGTTCTCGGCTTCGTTGTGGCTGATCCCCTTCTCGCAAGGGACGAAGATCATGCCGGTCGGGCAGACATGGCTGAGCTGGCGCGCATCGTGCCCGGCCCCGGAGAAGATGCGCATGTGGCCGAGCCCGAGATCTTCGGCCGCCGCTTCGACGGTGTCGACCACCCTGTCGTCGAAGCGGATCGAGGGCGCCTCGGCGATGGTCCAGCTCTCGAAGCCGCAGGCAAGCGACGCGCCGCGGCAGATCTTCGCGACCCCGGCTTCGAGCGCCGCGAGCGTTTCGCTGTCGGGGTGGCGGATGTCGATCGAGAACAGCACGTCCGCGGCGACCACCGAGGGCACGTTGGGCCGGATCTCCATCATGCCGACGGTGAAGCGGTGCTCTTCGGTGCGATGCATGTTGCGCTGCAGCGCATCGATCATCCGCGCCGCCTCCCACAGCGCGTCGCGGCGCGCCGACAGGGGCGTGGTGCCGGCATGCGCCTCCTCGCCCGTCACCCGGACGCGCATGCGCCGCACCCCCTGGATCCCGGTCACCACGCCGATGGGCAGCCCGGCGCGTTCGAGCGCCGGACCCTGCTCGATATGCGCCTCGACGAAGGCGGCGACGGGAAACCCGATCCCGCGCGGTTCCGCGCCCGGCGTGGCGGCGAGCGCGCGCGGCAGCTCGTCGGCGACGCTCACCCCCGCGCGGTCGGTTACCGCGAGGATGTCGTCGAGCGGGCGCAGGCCGCAAAACGCCTCCGATCCCATCATGCCCGGCGCGAAGCGCGAGCCCTCCTCGTTGAGCCAGGCCACCGCCTCGATCGGCCGCGCGGTCTCGATCCCGGCAGCGTCCAGCGCCTGCAACGCCTCCAGCGCGGCGAGCACCCCGTAGGCGCCGTCGAACTTGCCGCCGGTCGGCTGGCTGTCGATATGCGATCCGGTCAGCACCGGGGCGAGGGTCGGGTCGGTGCCCTCGCGCCGGACGAACAGGTTGGAGATGCCGTCGACCGTTACAAGGTAGCCGAGCTCCCCCGCCCATTCGGCGAGCAGGGCGCGGGCGCGCGCCTCCTCGGCGCTCAGCGCCTGGCGGTTGACCCCGCCCTTCTCGGTCGCGCCGATCCGGGCCAGCGCCATGTGGCGCTGCCAGAGCCGCTCCTCGTCGACCGCGGCGGCGGCTGCGCTCACCCGCCGGGCTCCGCGTCGTGGAAGCCGGACAGCAGCGCCGAGGCGCCCTGCGCGAAGGGGCGTGCGGTCCAGCGCCCGGCCTCGACGGTGGCGAAGAAATCGGCGAGCGCCTGGTTGAACAGCGCCGGCTCCTCCAGGTTCACCGCATGCCCGGTCTTGGGCAGGATCAGCAGCGCCGCCGTCGGTATGGTGCGCTTGAGGTAGATCCCGGGCTCCAGGCACCAGTCGTCCTCGTCGCCGGCGACCACCAGCGCCGGCACCGACATCTCCGCGAGCCCGTCCAGGCGCCACAGCGAGGGGCGGTGCTTCTGCACCCCCCGCATGGTGCGCGCCGAGCCTGCGGTGGAGTGCTCGGCGAGCTGGTCGCGGAACTCGGCCCAGCCGCGCGGGTCCTTCTCCTTCAGCTGCAGGCGGTAGGCGCCGCTGGCGTAGATCTCCGCCACCTCGGCGGCGCCGCGCGTCTCGTACTCGACCGCGATGGCCTCCGAATCGAGGGCGTATTGCGCGCTCTCCTCGGGCTTGGCGCCATAGCCGCAGGCGCCGACCACGATGGAGCGCGCCATGTCGGCATAGCGCAGCCCGAAATGGAGCGCCGCGAACCCGCCCATCGACATGCCGACGACATGCGCGCGCCCGATGCCGGCGCCCCGCATCACGGCGGCGATGTCGTCGGTCGCGATATCCTGCGAGTAGAGCGCCTGGTCGTCCGGCACCTCGGACGGCGGGTAGCCGCGCGCGTTGAAGGCGATGCAGCGGTAGCGGCGCGAGAAGTGTCGGACCTGCGGCTCCCAGCTTCGGCAGTCGCCGGCGAATTCGTGGACGAAGACGATGGCATCGCCCGCGCCCGCCTCCTCGTAGTAGAGCCTCGCCCCGTCGGCCTGGGCGAACGGCATCGGCGCCTCCCTTCAGTTCACCATGGAACGCACGCGGCCAGCCGTCCTTCGATACGCGGCTTCGCCGCTACTCAGGATGAGGGTGGGGCGTGGGGCAGCCCCGATCACCCGCCCTCATCCTGAGTAGCCCGCCGGAGGCGGGCGTATCGAAGGACGGCCGCGCGGCACTCCCATCCATAACGGATACTCCCTACCGCTCGGCACCGGTCGTGGTCCGGGTGAGCTTGGCGCGGCGGTACTGCCAGGCGACCACCGGTTCGTGCTTCGGCGGCTCGCCCGGGACGCGGCAGCTCTCGATGCATTCGATCACCGCGTCGTAGTTGGGCTGGACGAAGAAGGCGACCGACTGGCGCCTGGCGCCGCCGGAGGCATCGGCCGGCGGGTTGACCACGCGGTGGAAGTTGGAAAGCCAGCGGTCGTTGGTCCAGGTCATCAGCAGATCGCCGATATTGACCACATAGGAGCCGGGCGGCGGCGACACGTCGACCCAGCGCCCCGAAAGGTCGCGCACCTGGAGTCCGCCGGGGGCGTCGTCGACCATGAGCAGCGTATGCGAGCCGAAATCGGTGTGCGCGCCGCAGCGCAGCTGTCCAGGCACCGGCGGGGCGTCCTGCTCGGGATAGTCGATGGCACGCAATATCGAGGCGTGGCGGTCGAAATGGCGTTGCAGGAATCCCTCTTCCAGCCCGAGGGCGCATTCGAAGATCGCGAGCAGCAGCGCGTTCAGCCCTTCGAGCGCGGCGTAATACTCGCGCGCGGTCTCGGCCAGCCCCTCCACCTCGGTGGGCAGGATGTTGGGCTCGTAGGCGTAGGCCGCCTCGGGATCGCTGAAATAGGGATCGTCGTCAGGCACGTCGAAGCGGCCGAAGCCGAAGGTCTCGCGCCAGTCCGGCGGCGAGGCCCCGCCGGCCGAGGCGGCGACGAAATCCCGTCCGTAAGGCAGATAGCCCCGGTTCTTGCTGTTGGCCGTGGCGCCGTATTTCGCCTTCGCGTCCCCTGGCAGGTCGAAGAAGGCGGCGAGCCGCGCCTGGGTCCGCCGCATGAGGTCTTCGGGAACGCCGTGCCCGGTGACGGCGAAGAAGCCGATGGTCTCCACCGCCCGGGCCACCGCGCCGGCGATGTCCCGCCGTTCGGCTTCGCCGCCGCGGGCGAAGCCGGAAATGTCGATCCGCGGGACGCCGACGCCCATCCCCCCTCCCCTCAATAGAGCGCGCGCCCGCTGCGCCCGCGGTCGATCGCGGCGGCGGTAAGCCCGGGCAGCAGCGCGCAGAACCTGGCCGCATCCTCCTGCTGCACGGTGGTCGACACCTTGACGAAGCGGTCGGCGAACAGCTTCGACTGGTAGGCCGCCTGGCGGATCATGATGCCCTGTTCGAGATACAGCTCGCAGAGCGTCTCCGGCGCGATCCCCGCGGCGCTCACGTCGATCGCCACGAAATTCCCGTTCGACGGGTAGACCGGCATGTCGAGCCCGTTGATCGGCCGCACCGCCTCGTAAATCGCGTGCTGGTTGGCGCGCTGGATGCGGTTGACCTCGGGGAACCATTCGTCCCGGGTCCGCAGCCCGGCGATCGCGCCCCGCTGCGAGACCAAATTGGAGCCGAGGCTGTTGGGCTGGCCGTCGGACAGCATCTCGATTACCGACGGGCGGGCCATCAGGCCGCCCACCCGGAGCCCGGCGAGGCCGAGCCACTTGGAGAAGCTGTAGGTGGTGACGGTCTTCTCCGGGTAGTGGCGCCAGGCGAGCGTGTGGTCGTGCGCGAAATGGCGGTAGGTGCAGTCGTGGATCAGCCAGGCCCCGGCCTCGCGCGCGATATTGGCGAAGGCCGCGATCTCGTCCGCCGAATAGCCGATTCCGAGCGGGTTGAGCGGATCGATCAGGTAGATCAGCCCGGCCCCGCCGGCCGCCACCGCCTCGGCAAGCTGGCCGGGCGTCAGCCTGAAACCCTGCTCGGCGCGGTAGATGGGGAGCGCCACCACCTCGGCGCCCGACAGCCGGGAGAAGGCTTCCGGCCAAGGCCAGCCGGGGTCGGTCGCGATCATCCGCTGGCCGGGGCGCAGCACGTGGCGGCAGGCATGGTACAGCCCCTCGACCGCGCCGTCGGTGATCAGCACGTCGGCATCCTCGACCGCGAAATCTTCCAGGATCAGCCGGCGCAGCTCCTCCAGCCCGGTCGGCGGCGCGTAGGCGTGGTAGTCCTCATGCTCGATCGCTTCGATCATCGCGCGCTTGACCGCGGGGTGGGTGGGCAGGTGGTTGGTGTTCTGCCCCATCCAGACCGTCCCGCGCCGTTGCGCGAGCGCCTCGAAATGCCGGTTCCGCTCCTGGTAAGGTTGCATCGCGCAAGTGTAGAGCATAAGCGCCCGCGCCGCTGGAAAACGGAGGCGTCCCGGCGCTACCATGCGCATCGTCCAGAGCGCCGGGGGAGGAGATGGCCGAGCACCCCGTACCCACCATCGACATCGCGCCCTTCGTCGAGGGCGGCGAGGCGGGGCGCGACGCGGTGGCCCGCGCCGTCGGGCGCGCCTGCGAGGAGACCGGCTTCTTCGCGATCGTCGGCCACGGCGTGGCGGAGGAGGAGATCGAGGCGCTGCGCGCCGAGGCCGTCCGTTTCTTCGCCCTGCCGGAAGAGCGCAAACGCCTCGTCGAGCGCCCGGCCGACCGCATCAGCCGGGGCTGGAATTCGCTCTGCGACCGCTCGCTCGCCTATTCGCTCGGCAAGGAGACCCCGCCCGATTTGCAGGAGAGCTTCGCCATGGGGCCGGTCGCGGTGCCGGACGAGCCCTACTTCACCTGCGAGCGTGCGCGCGCCTTCTTCGCGCCCAATCTCTGGCCGGAGGGGCGGCCCGCATTCCGCCGGGCGATGGAGCGCTACTACCGGTCTATGGAGGGGCTCTCGCAGACGGTGATGCGCATCTTCGCCCGCGCGCTCGGGCGGGACGACGGCTATTTCGACGGCCGCATCGACCGGCACTCGTCGAGCCTCCGCCTGATCCGCTACCCCGGGCGCGTCGACGGCGCGGCGGACGGCCAGCGCCGGGCGGGCGAACATCACGACTACGGATCGCTCACCATCTTGCGCGGCGACAACCTGCCGGGCGGGCTCCAGGTCAAGCTGCGCCATGGCGGGTGGATCAACGTGGTCAGGCCCAACGGCGGGTTCATCTGCAATATCGGCGACGCGATGATGCGCTGGACCAACGACCGCTGGGTGTCGACGCTGCACCGCGTCGGCCTGCCGGAAGGGCCGGACAGCCCCGACCGGATCTCGCTCGTGTTCTTCCACAACCCCAACTACGACGCCGAGATCCGCTGCATCGCGGCCGACGGCGAGGCGGCGCGCTACCCGCCGTCGGCTTTCGATTCCTTCTATGTCGACAAGCTCAGGCGCGGCTCGTTCGGCGCCGCCATGCCGGCGGGGCTTGCAACGCGGGCCGACTGATGCCAAGAAAGCGCCGGATGGCGCAAAATACCAAGACGTATCTTGTTAGGCTCTAACCGCGTCTTATCAAGCTGCTCCTGGACTTGACCATCTCGATAACGTCCGCCGCGGGCGAGCGTCCGGGCGGATCGGCGACAACGCGAAAGGAGTAGCGATGCCTACCGGTACGGTGAAATGGTTCAACGCGACGAAGGGCTACGGCTTTATTCAGCCGAGCGACGGGTCGAAGGACGCCTTCGTGCATATCTCCGCGGTCGAGCGGGCGGGCCTCAACGGCCTTCGCGAAGGCCAGAAGATCGAGTACGAACTCGTCCCGGGCCGCGACGGCCGGACGTCCGCGGAGAACCTCGTCGCCCTCGACTGACCGGCCGGGGCGGGTGCCCCGCGCACCCGTCTCACGGCTTCCTTCCCTCCTTGACCGATCCCTCGATGCGGCGTCTCGCGCCTGCTCGGGATGAAGAGAAGAACACAACCTCATCCTGAGTAGCGGCGAAGCCGCGTATCGAAGGACGGCGCCTCACGCCGCGCGCATCGTCTCCGGCGGGCAGACGTCGCGCAGCAGGCGGCGGTCGGGGACGATCTCCCTGCCCTCGCGGAACACCGTCTCCGGCACCAGCCGGCGCTCGACCGCGAGCTCCTCGCCCGTCGAATCGGCGAGCGTCCAGCGCCCTTCCGCCAGATCCAGCACCGTGATGTCGGCCCGGCTGCCGGGCGCCAGCGTGCCGATCTCGCCGGCCTCGCCCAGGATCAGGGCCGGGTTGAGCGTCGCCCGCGTCACCACGTCGGCGAGATCCATGCCGAGCGCCCACAGCTTCGACATCGCGCCGCACAGGCTGTAGTCGAGCTTCGAATCGTCGTGATAGGCGTGGAAGTCGGAATGCACGTCGCTGGAGATCGTGTTGGGCAGCACGCCTTCGGCCATCATCCGGCGCGCGATGTCGAAGGAGAAATTGACCCCGTGGCCGATATCGAAGTGGATGCCGCGCTCCAGCGCCTCGTGGACCGCGCGCGGCACATCGTCGCCCTCCCCCATGATCCCGTCGGGCATGGTTGAGTAAACATGGGCGAGCGTGGTCCCGGGGTTCAGCACCGGCACGACCTCGGCGAGCACGCTTGCCGGGTCGGGTCGCCTCGCCTCGTCGACCGGGAACAGCTCGCCGGTGTGAACGTAGAGCGGCAGCCCGGTCGCCGCCCCGGCCTCGACCGCCATTCTCAGCACCTCCAGCCCCCAATGGGAGAGCCCGCCCGATTCGCCGTGGCTCTTGATGCCCTTGACCAGGTTCGGCCAGGCGGCGGCCGCCTCGGCGATGGCCTCGATGCGCATCATGCCGGGGTTGTGCAGCGTGGTCCCCTCCATGCCGCCCTTGAGCGCGCCGGCGAGGTTGGCGGAGACGAAGGCGCGCACGTCGGTCTCGGCCGGGCGCGCGACATAGGCGTCGAACCCGCCGATCGTCCAGGCCCCGGCGCTCCCCTGGTCGACGATCGTGGTGGCGCCCGAATGCACCCCCGCCTCGTCCGGGTGCAGGCCGAAATTGGTCACCCATTCGTAGACATGGACGTGCAGGTCGATCAGCCCGGGACAGACCAGCTTGCCGCGCGCGTCGAAATGCCGCGCCGCGCGGTGCGGCGGAAGCGCGGGCGCGAACGCCGCGATCCGCCCGTCGCTGACGGCGATCTCGGCGGGTCCGCGGAAGCCGCTGCCGGGATCGACCGCATCGTCGCAGGCGATGACGAGGTCGTAGGCCTCCGCCATCGCCCCTACTCCGCGGCTTCCGCCGTCGGCGCCGGCTCCGCGGCGGGCACGACCTCCTTGACCGCGCCCTTCCAGCCGTTCTCGGTGAGGTCGAAGATCTGGCCCAGAGGGTCGCGGTACTTGACCTCGTAGAAGGTGTTCGGGTTGCCGGTCGGCTCGCCCATCACATGGGTGGCGCCCGCCGCCTCGACCTTGCGGCGCGCCTCGTCGATGTCGTCGACCCAGATGCCGAAATGCTCGATTCCGTAGAACGGCTCCTCGCCCTCGTAGCCGAGCGGGCGGCCTTCGCGGGCGAGCAGGGCGACGTTGATCGTGCCGTCCGACATGTAGACGCCCGAGCCGGCCTTGCCGACCGCCGTCATGTCGAAGGCCTCTTCGAAGAATTTCTGTGCGACCTCCAGATCGGCGACCGAGATCGCGATATGCCGCAGCTTGGCCATGAGACTCCTCCCGTTGGGCCGGGCGATGCTCTCAGCCGCAAGCGGGGGTGTCAACGATTCGTGGAACGCGGGCCGCGCCGCTATGCCGCCGTCTGGCGTCCCTCGATACAGCGCTGGCGCGCCTGCTCGGGACGAGGGCGGTTTGCTGTTGCCCGCTCACCCCTCATCCTGAGTAGCCCGCCGGGCTGCGGCGCCGGGCCCGGCGTGGTAGAGCAGTGCCGGGGCGGACCGCCCCGGGGCATTACGGACGGCAGATTTGACCTTTCCCGGCGGCGCGGCCGCCTTCCATGGCCTTCCGGGCGCGGTACGCGCCGCGTTCTGGTTCGTCGCGGCCGGTACGCTGTTCCTGCTGATGATGGCGCTGTCGCGGCTGGTGACCGACGAGCTCCACGTGCTGCTGGTCGTGTTCTGGCGCGCCGCGTTCGGCCTCGTCGCCATGGCGCCCTGGCTCGCCGGGCGCGGCATGGCGGCGATGGCAACGCGCAAGCTCGGCTTCCACGCGCTGCGCACCGCGCTCGGCTATGGCGGGCTGCTCTGCACCTTCTACGCCGTCACCATGCTGCCGATCGCCGACATCACCGCGATCACCTTCATCCGCCCGGTGGTCGCGACCCTGCTCGCCATCGCCATCCTCGGCGAGAAATCGCGCGCCCGGCGCTGGACCGCCATCGCGGTCGGCATCGTCGGCGCGGCCATCGTCATCCGCCCCGGCTTCGCGGAGATCAATCCGGGCGTGTTCCTGGTGTTCGGGGTGGTGCTGTCGGGGGCGATGCATGCCATCCTCGCGCGCTATATCGTGCGCACCGATTCCCCCGACACCATGGCGATGTACATGGTGCTGTTCCTGCTGCTGTTCTCGGCCGGGCCCGCGGTCGCGGTCTGGCAATGGCCGAGCCTCGACCAGCTCCCCTATCTGGTGGCGATCGGCGTGTTCGGCACCTTCAGCCAGCGCTGCCTCGCCCGCGCCTTCCATGCCGCCGATGCCTCGGTCGTGGTCTCGTTCGACTATCTCCGCCTGCCGATCGCGGCGGCGATCGGCTTCCTGTTCTTCGCCGAGATCCCGGACATCTGGGTGTGGGCCGGGGCGGGCGTGATCTGCGTCTCTTCGGTGCTGCTCGCGCGGCGCGAATCGGCGGCCGAGCGCGCCGGCAGGGGATCGGCGCGGTGACCGGGGACGCGTTCCGCCGCATGCCGGGCGCAATGCGGGGCGCGCTCTGGATGCTGCTCGCCGCCGCCTTCTTCTCGGCGATGACCGCCTGCATCCGCCACCTCGCCGAGACCGGCTTCCACCCGCTGATGACCTCGTTCTGGCGCAGCGTCATCGGCATGGCGCTGCTGCTGCCCTTCTTCCTGCGGCAGGGCGTGGCCGGGCTGGCCACGAAGCGGCACGGGCTGTTCCTCGGCCGCGGTCTCGCCTCGGCGGCGGCCCAGGCGGCGTTCTTCCTCGCGGTCGCCTTCCTGCCGCTGGCGGACGCGGTCTCGCTCACCTTCACCGCGCCGCTGTTCGGCGCGCTGCTTGCCGTCCTGTTCCTCGGCGAGTCGGTCGGTCTGCGCCGCGCCGCGGTGCTCGCCGCGGGCTTCCTCGGCGTGCTGGTCATCCTCCGGCCGGGCTTCAAGGAGGTCGACTGGCAGTTCTCGATGCCGCTGGTCGCGGCGCTCGGCATGGCGACGATCTGGATACTGGTGAAGCGGCTGTCGGCGACCGAGCCGACCGAGCGCATCGTGTTCTACATGATCGCCTACACCGTACCGGTCAGCTTCGCGATGGCGCTGTTCGTCTGGCAGACGCCAACCCTCGAACAGCTCGCATGGCTGGTGGTCACCGCCGTGGTCGCCAATAGCGGCCAGTTCGCGATGACCAACTCCTACCGCGCGGCCGAGGCCACATCGGTCTTCCCCTTCGACTTCGCGCGTCTCCCGCTGACCGCGCTGCTCGCCTGGCTCGCCTTCTCCGAGAAGCCGGATTTCTGGACGTGGGCGGGCGCTGCGGTCATCTTCGCCGCCTCGGCGCAGCAGATGCGCGCCGAACGGCGGCGCCCCGGTCCATGATGCTGGAGCGCATCCGCGCCCTGCCGGGCAACGCGCAGGGCGCGGTCTGGATCCTCGTCGGATCGCTGTTCCTGTCGGCCAACGACGCGGTGGTGAAGACGCTGGGCGCCGATTTCCACCCGATCCAGATGGCGCTGTTCCGCTATGCGATCGGCATGGCGCTGCTCGCCCCCTGGTTCGTGAAGGCGGGGCGCGAGAGCTGGCGGACCGAGCGCCTCGGCACCCATCTCGCCCGCGCCGTGGTCGCCGGAATCGGCCAGGCCGCGGTCTATTACGGGGTGATCCACCTCTACCTGGCCGATGCGACCGCGGTCGCCTTCAGCCGTCCCCTGTTCCTGACCCTGCTCGCGGTGCTGATCCTCGGCGAGGTGGTCGGCTGGCGGCGCTGGGCGGCGACCGCTTTCGGCTTTCTCGGCGTCCTGGTGATGGTGCGCCCGGGCGGCGCGCCGTTCGACATCGCCTGGGCGGTGGCGCTGCTGGCGGCGGTGCTGTTCGCGCTCGGCATCGTCTTCATCCGCACCCTCGCGACCACCGAGCCGCCGATCCGCATCCTGTTCTACTACCACGTCTTCGGCATCGCGCTGTTCCTCGGGCCCGCCATCGCGCTCTGGCAGCCGCCGGAGCCGGGACAGCTCGCCCTGCTCGCGCTGATCGGCGCGCTGACCTGCGCCGGGATGGTCTGCTTCGTGCAGGGTTTCAGCGTCGGCGAGGCGAGCTTCGTCGGGCCGTTCGAGTATCTCCGGCTGATCTACGCCGCGTCGATCGGCTACTACATGTTCGCCGAGATCCCCTCGGTCTGGACCGGGGTCGGCGCGCTGATGATCATCGCCAGCGCGCTCTACATCGCGCGCCGGTGAGGCCCGCCGGCCACGCCCCGTCGGCAGCCGTCCCGCGCGGGCCGCCGGTTTCGACCGGGGGCGTTCGCGCCCGCGCCCGGCCGGGTTCAGCGCGCCCGTGAACGGGCCGATCCGCGGAAGCTCACCATCCGGTCGCGATCCTCGTCCCACAGAACCAGGCGCAAGGCCGCGAGCCCCTCGCGCAAGGTGAGTGCCGGAACGTCGCAATGCGTGGCGACCCGCTCGTGGCATTTCTGGAGCCGGTAATTGGGCACGCGCGGGTTCAGGTGATGCACGTGATGGAACCCGATATTCCCGGTGAACCATTGCAGCACCGCCGGCAGGCGCAGATAGGTCGCCCCCTGCAAGGAGGCGGAGGTCCGGTCCCAGGCATGGTGACGGGCCCATCGAGTCCTTTCGCTGCGGTGCTGCACCGAGAACAGCCAGACGCCGATGATCGCCGCCAGAACCACGACCGGCGCCTGGACCGCCGCGACCGACCCGTAGCCGAGCGGCAGGCCGGCGACGCCGACGGTCGCGGCGACCGCGAGCGTGGTCAGATGCACCATGCGCCGTTCCCGCCGCCAGGATTTCGGCATGTCGAACGGCAGGCGGTAGAGCAAGGCGAACACCAGGGGCGGCAGCAGGATGTTGGCGACCAGCGGATGCCGCAAGGCGCGGTAGCGCCAACGCCTCCCCGGGGTCAGCGCCCGGTATTCGGCGACGGTCAGGCAGGAGGAATAGATGTCGACGCCGCTTTGGCGCCGGTCCAGATTGTTCCATGCGCTGTGGTGATCGGCGTGCTGCCGCCGCCAGGACGCGAAGGGCGTCAGCGTCAGAAGGCTGCACGCGAAGCCGACGATCTGGTTTGCCCGGCGTGCGCGGAAGAACGCCAGATGGCCGCAATCGTGCTGAATGATGAAGATGCGCACCAGAAACCCGGCGGCCAGCGGCGCGAGCGCGGGCGCCGCCCAATGCGACAGGTCGGTGACGGCGTACATCGCCGCGCACGTGGCGAAGAACCCGCCGAACGAGGTTGCGATCTGCGACAGGCTCTTGCGCAGGATGGGCGTCTGAAACCGCGCCACCTCGCGGCGCAGATGCGATTTTGCGATCATGTGCGGGATTCCGTGGTTGAAGTGGCAAGGGCGCGCGGCCCGGCTGGCGGTCAGCGGGCCCTCCCCTCCGCGACTATCCCTGGCGGCCGCCGGCGCCCCGTCGCGTATCGCATTATACTACCGCAACCCGGCGGACCCGGCGAGGCGCGCACCCCGCCGTTCCCCCGCCGCCACCGCGAACCCGAGCCGGGAGCCTCTGCCGGAACGGGGCCGGGGTGGCGGCTTCGGGCTCCGCGGCAATGCGGCCGATCGCCGGGCGTCGTGGAGAACGCCGCTCAGCCCGCCGGGCTCCAGACGACGACGCGGATCGGGGTCGGGTTGTAGTCGTTGACCGGGTTGTTGATCTGCGGGCAGTTGGAGATCACCGCGAGAACGTCGTTCTCGGCCCTGAGATCGACGTAGTCGCCGGGCTTGGACAGGCTCGGCCCGACATCCATCTCGCCGTTTTCGCGCACCGGCACGTACATGAAGAAATTGACGTTGGCGACGATGTCGTCCTTGCCCATGCCGTGCCTGCCGAGCTCGGCGATGAAGTTGTCGCGGCAGTTGGGCTGGTGGGGCGTGCCGTAGCGGAAGGCGTTGATCGGCGCGCTGCAGCACCCGCCGATGGTGTCGTGGAAGCCGCAGCTGTCGGCGACGATGGTAAAGAGCGGCGTGACCTCGACGCTGTAGAGCACCGTGCCGGTGGTGAGGTAGATGCCCGCCGCGTTGACCTTCATCGTGTCGGCGGCGGCGTAGCGATCGCTCGGGTCCTTGGCGTTGTAGCACAGGAAATCGACCGCCTGGCGGCCCTCCAGGTCGACGATCCGCAGCATTTGGCCCTTCTCGATCACCCGGCTCCACGGAGCCCGCGCGGCGACCACGGTGTCCTCGACGACGGTGCCGTCGATCGCCGATCCCGCTATGTCGGAGGCGGCCATGGCGTGCCCTCCCGGCTCAGTCCACCAGCTCGGATACCTTGTCGGGGTCCGAGCCGCTCTTCTTCGGACGCTTGGGCTTGGCGGGCACCGGCTCGACGAAATCGAAGGTCAGCCGGTCGTCCTTGAGGTCGACCTGCACGGTGCCGCCCTTGGCGAGCCTGCCGAACAGGAGCTCGTCGGCGAGCGGCGTCTTGATGTGCTCCTGGATGCGCCGGGCGAGCGGCCTGGCGCCATAGGTCGCGTCATAGCCGGTCCTGACCAGCCAGTCGCGCGCCGCGGGCGTCAGCTCGATGGTGACGTTGCGGTCCTGGAGCTGCGCCTCGAGCTGGATGATGAACTTGTCGACCACCCGGGCGACGATCGCCGGCGGCAGCGAGGCGAACTGGATGGTCTTGTCGAGCCGGTTGCGGAACTCCGGCGTGAACATCCGCTTGATCGCCTCCTCGTCCTCGCCGACCCGGGCCTCGCGCTCGAAGCCGATGGCCGGCCTGGCGAGCTCGGCGGCGCCGGCATTGGTGGTCATGATCAGGATCGCGTTGCGGAAGTCGACGCTCTTGCCGTTGTGATCGGTGAGCTTCCCGTGATCCATGATCTGCAGCAGGATGTTGAACAAATCGGGATGCGCCTTCTCGATCTCGTCGAGCAGCAGGACGGCGTGCGGGTGCTGGTCGATCGCATCGGTCAGCAGCCCGCCCTGGTCGAATCCGACATAGCCCGGCGGCGCGCCGATCAGCCGCGAGACCGAGTGGCGCTCCATGTATTCCGACATGTCGAAGCGGATCAGCTCGATGCCCATGGTCATGGCGAGCTGGCGCGCGACCTCGGTCTTGCCGACCCCGGTGGGGCCGGAGAACAGGTAGCAGCCGATCGGCTTCTCGGGCTCGCGCAGCCCGGCGCGGGCGAGCTTGATCGCCGATGTCAGCGCCTCGATGGCGCTGTCCTGGCCGAACACGACCGTCTTGAGGTCGCGCTCCAGGTTCTGCAGCGTCTCCTGGTCGTTGCGCGAGACCGATTTGGGCGGGATGCGGGCGATCTTGGCGACCACCGCCTCCACGTCCTTGACCGTGATCAGCTTCTTGCGCCGGCTCTCGGGCACCAGGTTCTGGGCCGCGCCGGTCTCGTCGATCACGTCGATCGCCTTGTCGGGCAGCTTGCGGTCGTTGATGTAGCGGGCGGCCAGCTCGACGGCGGTGCGGATCGCCTCCGCCGTGTAGCGCACCCGGTGATGCTTCTCGTAATAGGGCTTGAGCCCGCGCAGGATCTTCACCGCGTCGTCGATCGAGGGCTCGATCACGTCGATCTTCTGGAACCGGCGCGCCAGCGCCCGGTCCTTCTCGAAATAGGAGCGGTATTCCTTGTAGGTGGTCGAGCCGATGCAGCGCAGCGTGCCCGATTGCAGCGCCGGCTTGAGCAGGTTGGAGGCATCCATCGAGCCGCCGCTGGTCGCGCCGGCGCCGATCACGGTGTGGATCTCGTCGATGAACAGCACCGCGCCGTCATAGGCTTCGAGCTCTGCGACCACCGCCTTGAGCCGTTCCTCGAAATCGCCGCGGTATCGCGTGCCGGCGAGCAGCGCGCCCATGTCGAGGCAGAAGATCGTCGCGTCCTGCAGGACGTCCGGCACCTCCGACTTGACGATGCGCCGCGCCAGCCCCTCGGCCAGCGCGGTCTTGCCGACGCCGGAATCGCCGACATAGAGCGGGTTGTTCTTGGTGCGGCGGCACAGCACCTGGATGGTGCGCTCGATCTCGGCCTCGCGGCCGATCAGCGGGTCGACCTTGCCCGAGGCCGCCTTCTCGTTGAGGTTGACGCAATAGGTGGCGAGCGCCTCGTTCTGGCGCTTCCCCGGCTTGTCGGGCTTGTCGTCTTCGGCCTGGCGGGTGCCCTGCACGCTGCGGCTCTCCGAACGGCCGGGCACCTTGGCGATTCCGTGCGAGATGTAGTTGACCGCATCGAACCGCGACATGTCCTGTTCCTGAAGGTAGTAGACGGCGTGCGACTCGCGCTCGGAGAACATCGCCACCAGGACATTGGCGCCGGTCACCTCCTGACGCCCCGAGGACTGCACGTGGATCGCCGCGCGCTGGACGACGCGCTGGAAGCTCGCCGTGGGCTTCGGGTCCTCGCCCGAGCTGACCACCAGGTTGGACAGCTCCTTGTCGAGATAGGTCGTCAGATCCTTGCCGAGACGGTCGATCTCGACCCCGCAGGCGCGCAGGACCGCGACCGCGTCCTGGTCCTCGGTCAGCGCCATCAGCAAATGTTCCAGCGTCGCGTATTCGTGGCTTCGCGCGCTGGCGAGCGCCAGGGCTCTGTGCAGGCTCTTCTCGAGATTGCGCGACAACATCGGGGCTATGCCTTCTCAAGGGTACATTGAAGAGGATGCTGGTGCTGGCGGGCAAGGTCCATCACCTGCGACACTTTGGTTTCCGCGATCTCGTAGGTATAGACGCCGCAAATGCCGACCCCTTTCTGGTGCACGTGCATCATGATGTGGGTCGCCTCGTCATGCGACTTGTTGAAGAACCGTTCCAGCACCATGACGACGAACTCCATCGGCGTATAGTCGTCGTTGAGCATGACGACCTTGTACATCGACGGTTTCTTGACCCTGGCCGCGGGTTTGACCGCGACGCCGGTGCCGGGCCCCCGCTCGTCGTCCCCCGCGCCCCGTCGGCTGAGACGGATATCCGATCCGTGGCCGGGCCGTCCGGTCATCCAAGGCACCTCCTGCAACCATGATATGAGAAGCGTCTGAGCGAGGCAAAGCGGTTTGCGCGCGACCACCGCGCCCGGATTCGCTTTGGTGTAGACTGGCATACCGGGCCGGCCGCAAGGGACATCGCGCGATGCTCTACGTACTCCACATGATCGACAAGCCGGGCGTGCTCGACAAACGCATGGCCGCGCTGCCCGCGCACCGGGACTACCTGGAGCAGGCGCCGATCGAGGTCGTCATGTCGGGCCCGCTGCAGGCGGAAGACGGCGAGACCATCGTCGGCAGCCTCTATCTGGTGGAGGTCGAGAAGCGCGAGGACATCGACGCCTTCCTCGCCGAGGACCCGCTCGCCAATGCCGGGGTGTGGGACCGGGTCGACATCAACCGGTTCTTCCGCCGCGTCGGCTAGCCCCACCCCCTACGTCATGGCCGGACTTGGTCCACTGCTGTCCGGTTTGTATGAGCTGGACCGGGCGCAAGGCCTTGTTCCGGGCCGGATATCGGCCCATCCGCCGGATCGGGACACGGATCGCCGCACGCCCGCACTTGCCGTCCCTGCCCCTCCGTTGTCACGCCGGCCTCGTTCCGGGCACCAACGGGCGGGGCGGGCCGCACCCGGCTCCCGTGCTTCTCCACCGCCACCCCCACCCCGTCATGGCCGGACTTGATCCGGCCACCCATGCGCGGACTTGATCCGCGCAACCACTGGCGCCACCGGTACAACGCCCCGTCGGGAAGAGCGGCGGCGCCAGTGGATGCCCGGATCAAGTCCGGGCATGACGATGGGGGGAGGCATGGTGATGGGGCGGAAAACGCCGGGCGCGACGCGCGTCGAAGGCTAAACCGGACAGCAGTGGACTTGGTCCGGGCATCTCTCTCCGCAAGGCCCGCCCGTCGCCGGGCGAACGCGTGGATGGCCGGAGCAAGCCCCGGACTGCGATCCGGGGCAAGTCGGGCCATGACGGGGTGGGTCGCTGGGCGCAGGATTTCCCCGCTCCGGTCGAAGTGACGCGGGGCGCCGCGCTTGAGCCGCCCTACCGGTCCCAGAACGGGTAGTCGGTGTAGCCCTCCGCCCCGCCGCCGTAATAGGTCTTGCGCACCGGCTCGTTGAGCGGCCCGCCGCCGAACAGCCGTTTCGGCAGGTCGGGGTTGGCGAGGAACAGGGTGGCGTAGGACACCAGATCGGCCTGCCCCGCCTCCAGCACCGCCTCGCCGCGCGGGCCGTCATAGGCCGAGTTGACGATCAGCGCGCGGCCGAATTTTTCGCGCAGCGTGCGGAACAGCGGCGGACGGGCGGCGACGAACTCGCGCGGCTCGCTCGCTTCGGCGTCGCGCCCGGGCGCATCCGATTCGACGACGTGGAGCCAGGCGATGCCCAGGCGATCCAGCGCCCCGGCCAGCGCCGCGAAGGTGGAATCGGGCGCGCTGTCCGTCATGTCGTTGAAGCGCTGATAGGGCGAGATCCGGTAGCCCACCCGGTCGGCGCCCCAGATCTCCGACACCGCTTCCGCGACCTCCAGCGGCAGACGCAGCCGGTTGGCGAGCGTCCCGCCATAGGCGTCGCGCCGCGCGTTGGTGCCGTCGCGGACGAACTGGTCGAGCAGGTAGCCGTTGCCGCCATGGATCTCGACCGCGTCGAACCCGGCCTCCATGGCGTTGCGCGCGCCCTGGCGGAACTGCTGGACGATGCCGGGGATCTCGGCGGTCTGGAGCGCCCTCGGCGTCTCGAAGGGCTGCATGCCGGCGAAGGTCATGGCCTCTCCCGCGGCGGCGATCGCCGACGGCGCCACGGGCAACGCCCCGCCGGGCTGGAGCGAGGAGTGGGAGATCCGCCCGACATGCCAGAGCTGCAGCGCGATCCGCCCGCCGCCGCGGTGGACCGCGTCGGTCACCGCCCGCCAGCCGGCGACCTGCTCGGGCGAATGGATGCCGGGCGTGAGCGGGTAGCCGACGCCCTGCTCGCTCACCTGCGTGGCCTCGGTGATGACCAGCGCCGCCGATGCGCGCTGGCGGTAGTACTCGGCATTCAGCGCCTGCGGCACATTGCCGCTTCCGGCCCGGTTGCGCGTCATCGGCGCCATCGCGACCCGGTGCGGCAGCTCCAGCGGGCCGATACGGCAGGGCCGCGCCAGCGCCTCGCTCATCGCCGGCGACCCGCCCTAGAGCAGGAAATCACGCAGCGCGGCGGTGTAGCCCTCGGGCTGCTCGACGTTCGAGAGATGGCCGGCGGGGGAGAGCTCCACATACCGCGCGCCCTCGACCAGCCCGGCGATGCGGCTCATCGTCGCCGCCGGGGTCGCCCCGTCCTCCTTGCCGGCGATGAACAGCGTGCGCGTCCTGATCTCGCCCAGGCGCTTCTCGAAATCGAGCCCCTGGAGCGCGCGGGCGCAGCCGATGAAGCCGCCGGATGGGGTGGCGGCGACCATCGCGCGCAGATCTTCGAGCACCGGCGTCGCCGAATCGAGGAAATGGTCGGACGACCAGCGTTCGACCGTCGGCTGGGCGAGCGCCTGCATCCCCTGCTGCTCGACGATGGCGATGCGCTCGTCCCAGGCGGCGACGAAGGGCGCCGGCGCCTCGGCGATGGCGTTGGAGATCACGATGGAGTTCAGCCGGTCGGGGTGGTCGAGCGCGAGCCCCATCGCCGTCATGCCGCCGATGGAGAGCCCGACGAAGTGGCTATTTTCGATACCGAGCGCGTCCCACAGACCGATCACGTCGCCGACCAGCATCGAGAAGTCGTAGGCGCCGTCCGGCACGTCGCTCCCGCCGTGGCCGCGCTTGTCGTAGCGCAGGATGCGGAAATCGTCGGCGAGCGCGGCGGCCTGGTCGTCCCACATATGGAGGTTGGTGGCCAGCGAGTTCGAGAAGGTGAGCCAGGGCGCGCCCTCCCTGCCCTCGACCTCGCAGTTCAACGCCACCCCGTTCGCCTCGATTTTCATCGCCGCGCTCCGCCGGTTGTCCCGATTCGCGGCGCCACCATAGGGATGCCCGCACAGGGTGTCACGGGGCGGCGGCGTTCTCCGGTCTGCGCCCCGTCCTGCGGAGCGGAGCGGAGCCGACCGTCACGAAGACCGCAACAGGTTGTGGAAGGGCTCGGTGTCCTTCCAGCGATACGCGTCGAAATCGCGCCAATCGGTGGAGAGTATCCGGCCGTCGCCGCGCTCGGTCGCCGCAAGAACGAGCGTGGCGTCTGCCAGGTCCATCGGAAGACTCGCGTATTTCTCCATCAACCTGCGGATCGCGCCGAGATGCGCATGGCCGATGCCGTGGATTTCGACATTTTGCGAAATCTGTTCGACGAAGCGCGACTGCGCCGTCGCGCCCAGACGGGTCAGGATCAAATGGCAGGCCTCGGTAACGACCGGCCATGTCACGACCAGCGTGTCGTCGAGCTCCCGGCTGGCCGCCACCGCCGTCTCGTGCCAACGATCCCGGGCATTGGCCAGCGCCACCCAGTAGCCGGTATCAGCCAGCGCCATGCTTGTCGTCGAGGCTTCGCGTGAGATAGCGCTTGTAATCGCTGGCGAGATCTTCGGGGCCCTCGGCGCAACCGATGAAATCGCTGGACAGCAGGTCGTCGATCTTCTTGCGCGATTGCTCCGCCCTCTGCCGATGCAGGAGGTCTATGGCCTGCCTGACGATTTCGCTCGTGCCGAGACGCGTCGAGGTCTGGATCTGCTTCAGCTTCTCGGCCCGCTCTTCATCAAGCCTGGCGTTGATCCTCATTCCTCGACCCTTCCATTCGAAACTGCCGATACCGGTTGTATGACATGGTCATACAACCGGTATCGGTCAACGTCCTCCGGCGATGGAGATGCGCGAACGGGCGATTCTGCGCGGAACCTATCTGAGCCCCGCCTCGACCATCAGCGGGTAGGTGTCGACGGCGAATTCCGCCATCCCCTCCTCGTAGCGCGCCCAGGAGGTCAGCACGCCGTCGATCCCGGTGTCGGCGAGCTTGAGATAGGTGTCGACGATCTGCTCGCGCGTGCCGATCACCGGCCAGCCCGCCCAGCCGGCGATGAAGTGCTCGCGCAGGAAGTCGAGCGCCTCGGGCGGCACGGTCTGGGCGTTGATGCCGAGCCCCTCGGTGAGGTTGGTCGCGGCCTCCCAGTCGCCGTGCTGGTGGACGTAGTAGTCGTAGAAGTCGCGCGCGTCCTTCTCGGTGTCGCCCTGGACGATATAGGTGTGGGTCCACACCGCCACCTCGCGGCCGTATTCCCTGCGCGCGAGGTCCTTGTAGGTGGCGATCTGCGCCGCCAGATCGTCCATGTCGTGGTTGACCACGACGATGAACGCGACGTCGCAGTACTTGGCGGCGAAATGGCGCCCGCGCTCCGACCCGCCGGCGTTCATGAAGGGCGGGCGCGGCGACTGGATCGGCTTGGGGAGGAGCTGGCCGCCGCCGATGCGATAGAACTCGCCCTCGTAGTCGAACAGCTCGTGCTCGGTCCACAGCCGGCGGATGATCTCGACCCACTCGACCGCCATGTCGTAGCGCCGGTCGTGGTCCGGCACGTCGATGCCGAACAGCCGGAACTCGGACTCGTTCCACCCGGTCACCACGTTGAGCACGAAGCGCCCGCCCGAGATGTGGTCGATCGTGGTGGCCTGCTTGGCCGCCATCACCGGGTGGACGGTGGGCACGTGCGAGGTCGCGAATATGGCGGAATTCTCGTTGACCCCGGCGATCCCGGCGGCCCAGGAATAGCACTCGAACCCGGCGCCGTTGAAATCGGTGGTCCCGCCGAAGCCGCGCCAGCGCCCGACCGGCACCAGGGCCTCGTAGTCCATCCGGTCGGCGAGCTCGGCGAGCGCCACCGTCGCCGGCCAGGTCGCCTCCAGCGTGCCCTCGATCGAGGAGATGGCGCAGCCCTGCTTCAGGTTGGAGCAGAACGTCCCCATCTTGAGCCGGCGGTCGCCGAACAGCGGGTTGGTCGCCGGCGGATCGGCGAGCAGGCTCGGGACCTCCGGTTTCACTCGGCCGCCTCGTCGACGCCGATGGCCGCGTTCAGCCGCGGCATCACCTCGTTCGCCATCAGATCCATCGAGCGCCGCGACAGCGCCTTGTCGACCCAGTCGTGCCCGGCATAGACCAGGGTGCCGAAATCGCCGATGAATTCGCGGAAGGCGAGGAGCTGGTCGACCACGCTGTCGACCGTGCCGGCGATGACCAGCCGGTCGGTCACGTAGTCCAGCGTCACCGCCTCGTCGGGCATCGACTGGTCGTGCTTGAACAGGTTCGACCGCCCGGCGCTGATCAGCTTCTGCATCAACTGCCTGTAGTAGAAGCGGTAGGGGCCGTTCGCGTTCTCCAGCGCGTATGCGCGCGCCGTCCTCTCGTCGTCGGCGACGAACACGCTCTTCGCCACCCGCCAGTCGGCGGGGTCGGCGACGCGCCCCGCCCGCTCGCACCCCTCGACGTATTTGGGCCAATGCGTCCGGACCCATTCCGGCATCAGGAAGTTGGCCGAGATCGAGGTCCAGCCGCGCGCCGCCGCCTCGACCAGCCCCTTCGAATAGGGCGCCACCACGGTGACCACGATCGGCGGGTGCGGCTTCTGGTAGGGGCCGACGATCACCCCCTGGCCGATCTCCTCGATCAGCGACTCCTCGGTCGTGATGGTCCAGTACTTGCCCTTGAGCCGGTAGGGCGGGTCGGTCGACCAGATCGCCAGCACGTGGTCGATCGATTCCACGAACATCTCGTTCCTGTCCCGGTGCAGGATGCCGAGCGCCTCGGCGTCGGATTTGAGCGCGCCCGGGCTGATCCCGAACAGGAACCGGCCTTCGAGGATGTTGTCGATCATCGCCACCTGGCCGGCGATGATCGCCGGGTGGTTGAGCGACATGTTCACCGTGCCGCTGCCGAGCACGATGTCGCGCGTGTCGTGCGCGAGGCTCGCGATGAACATCAGGCACGAGGTCACCGTCTCGGCGCGGTCGGTGACATGCTCGCCGATGAACGCCTCGGCGAAGCCGAGCCGGTCGGCGAGCAGGATCGCCTCGCGGTCCTCCTTCAGCGTCTCCGCGTAGTTCCGCGACGGCGGGTGCAGCGGCATGGTGAAATAGCTGAGCTTCATCAACGCTCCTCCCGGCGCCGCGGGCGCCGCCTATTCGGTGGCGTGGGCGACGAACTTTTCCGGGATCGGCTCGCCCCATTGCGAGTTGAGCCCGTCCTCGAAGGCGATCAGATTGGCCGGCGTGTCGCTGTTCAGGCGGTCGGAATCGGTCCAGTGCTCGTGCACCCGGCCCCAGGGGTCCGCCCAGTAGTCATAGACCTGGCTCCCCAGGACATGGCGGCCGAGCCCCCAGAAATGCTCGTACTTGTCGAGCGTCCGCATGTGCTCGTGCCCCATGATCACGTCGTCGATGTCCTGCACCTCGAAGGCCATGTGGTTGAGCCCGGCCTTGGGCCCGTCGATATAGAGGAACACGTGGTGGTCGACATATTCCTTGCCCTTGTCGATCCGGTTGAAGGACAGGATGATGTTGTCCTTCTCGCCGGCATAGACGTCGTCCGAGCACACCAGCCCGAGGGTCGCGCGCACCCAGGCGATGGATTTCTTGAGGTCGGGCGTCATCATCACCGCGTGGCCGATGCGCTTGACATGCGACGGACCGCGGTCGATGCGCGTCAGCTCGCCCTTCCGCGCCAGCCGCTCGGGTCCCATGTTGAGCGCGAAACGCGGGATCTCGATGGGCTCCAGCATCTCGATCCCGTGCACGATCTCGATGGTGTAGCCGTTGGGCTCGCTGAGCCGCACCCGCCTGCCGCCGCCCGGCTCGTCCATCTCCTCGACCGGCGAGGCGCCGTCGATGCGGGCGGCCTTCTCCAGCTCGTCCGCGCTGTCGACGTTGAAGGCGAGCGAGACGAAGCCCGGATCGCCGAGCTCGGTGACGTGGATGTGGTGCTCGGGATCGGTGCCGCGCATGTAGAGCGCGGTCTTGGTCCGCTCCGCCCGCACCATGCCGAAATTGGTCAGGAACTCCTCCTGCCGGTCGAGGTCCGGAGACCGTATCCGGCCATAGGCGACATCGCTCACCTTGATCATCGCTGCTCTCCCGATCTTCGATTTCGGCGATATTAGGTGCACCCGCGCGATACCGAAAGGTCTATCGGCTGCGTCCGGCGCCGCGACTTCGCCCTGTTGCGTTACCCCCGCCGGAAGTATGGAATGCCCCGCGACCACGACAGGGAGGACGACATGGATCTCGGTCTCAAGGGACGGAAGGCGGCGATCTCGGGCGCGAGCGACGGGCTGGGCTACGCGGCGGCGCTGGCGCTCGCCGGGGAGGGTTGCGACATCGCGATCTCGGCGCGCGGCCAGGAACAGCTCGACAAGGCGGCGGCGTCCATCGAGGCCAGGGGGGTGAGCGCCGTCGGAATCGCCTGCGACATGTCGAGCGAGCAGGGCTGCGCGGCGTTCGTGAACCGGGCCGCCGACGGGCTCGGCGGGATCGACATCCTGATCAACTGCGTCGGCGGCATGACCCCGGGCAACCTGGATTCGCTGAGCGCCGACAACTGGGACGAGATCGTCAACCGCAACCTGATGGCCTACGTCCACACCACCAAGGCGGCGGTGCCGCATCTGGAGAAGTCGGACGCGGCGCGCGTGCTCAACGTCTCCGGCATCTCCGGCAAGCAGCTCATGCCGGGCTCGTTCTCCACCGCGATCCCGAATGCCGGCATCAACGCGTTCACCAAGCTGATGGCGGGCGAGCTGGCGGCCCGGGGGATCCTGGTCAATAATCTCTGCCCGGGCATCGTGGATACGCCGCGCTGGACGCCGCGCCGCGAGGCGATGGCCAAGGTCAGGGGCGTCACCGCGGACGAGGTCGAGAAGCAGTTCGCGGCCAACGCCATGCTCGGCCGCTGGGGCAAGCCGGAGGAGATCGGCGACGTCGCCGCCTTCATGGTCTCGCCGCGCAACAGCTACATGACCGGCTCGACGGTTGAAGTCTGCGGCGGCTGGGGCAAGTATTTCTGATCCAACCAAGGACGGAGGACACGATGGCGGAACAGGCTGAACTGCCGGCGGTCGAGACCGCGGCCGAGCCCGCGCTCAAGCTCAACTTCCTGTCGCACGGCACGCTGGAGTCGAAGAACCTGGAGCGCGCGCGCGAGTTCTACACCGATTTCCTCGGGCTCCAGGTGGTCCGCACCAGCCCGATCTCCCTGCTCATCCGCCTCGGCGGGCCCAACACGATCGCCGTGGTCGAGCAGAAGAACCGCACCGAGGAAATGCCGATGCTCAACCACAACGGGCTCGACGTGGAGACCCAGGAGGAGGTCGACGCGGCGCACGGGACCGTGGTCGCGGAGGCCGAGAAATGGGGGCTGCACCGGATCTCCAGGCCCAAGCTGCAGCACGGCACCTACAGCTTCTTCTTCTGGGACATGGACAACAATTGCTGGGAGATCCTGACCAACCCGCAGGGCGGCTACAGCTGGCTGTTCGAGAAGGGGGACCTCGCCGGCAAGGGGCATCTCGACCGGAACTTCGAGCGCCCCGGCATGCGCGAGTAGCCATCCGCCTCCGGCTCCGCACGGGAAGTCGTGCGGCCACCGGTTCGCACGCCGACGCGCAATCTATGGTGAAAGTGCAGGCAAGCGGGCAAGTCGGGGGCGTGGATAGAATCCAGGGCGCGCGAGTATCGGTATGCCTGCAATGGGAAGGCGCAAGAGACCGCCACGGTGGCAGGAAGGCAGCCACGAGTTTGAAGTCGCCATCCCCGTAGAAGAGGCCGGGGCGTCGAAGAGGGAACGGTCCGGGTCGGGATCGCCTGGAAAGTACCCCGGAGCAGGTCGATGAACGCCCGCGAGGAGACCCTGTGGGAAATCGACCGTGCCCAGCACGAGATGGCGATCGTCCGGGCCTCGCTGAACGAGGACCAGGAGGAAATGACCGTCCGGCAGGCGGACGGTCTCCACCGGGCTCTCCTGCACGCGTGCCGGGCCTGGTGCAGGACGCACCTGCGCTGTAAAGACGCGAGACAAGACAACGAAGCCATCTATTCGGCCTTACTCCAGAAAGCTCCGGAAGACCTGCGGCAAGCGTTCGCCGAAGCCTTCGCAATGACGTCTTTCGCAGTGCGCTGGGCCTCGACCGCGGAGGCCCTGACGGCGGTACAGAGCGCGGTGGACGCCTTGCTGGAGGCTGCCTCCAACCCGCCCCGAAACCGCCGCCGGTTTCCGGCGAATCTCAGGACCAATCGTCCCATTCGAAAGCCCCGCGCGGGGCCGGGAAGCATGATCGATACCGGGCGCTACCGGCCGGCCGTGGTCGTCGAGACGACACCCGAACCGCCTCACGTCATGAAACTGTCCTACGGCGATGAGATCGACGAGGATTTTCGCCCGCACATCTCCGACTGGAAGTCGGTCCGCAAGCGGAAGCGGCTTCCGTCGCTCCGGGACGTATTCTCGCCCGGCGACTGGATCCGCCACCCCTATTCCGGGTTTGGCCGGGTTGTCGAGGTACGAAATTCGACCATGGACGTGGACTACCGGGGTAGAACTGCGACCGTCGCCCCGCCGGCCGATCTGTCGCGATTCGAAAAAGTGGACGATCCCGGCCCCGAAGACTCCTCGCCGGTTGCCGAACGCTTGCCGCCGGGCACCTGGATCGAGCAGGACCGCTTCGGCCGTGGCGTCGTTCTCGCCGTCGAAGACGACGTACTCAGCGTGCTCTTCAACGACCGAGTCGTTCGAATCTTCGAACCCGGGGACCGGGAGGGGCCGGTTATCTGGAAGCTGGACACGGCACCGCTCGATCTGCGCACGCCTTGGGGCCGACGGTGGGTCTGGTGGTGGCAACACACGGATATCTGCCCCGAAACCGTGTGCCCATGTTGCGGGTATCCCAATTACGGTTCGGGCGATAGGAGCTCAGAACCGCGCGAATGTATCATCTGCGGATATCCCGATTTCGGAACCGGGATCGAATGCGACGATGAGCCACTCGTCCTCAGGGACGGGGTCTGGTGGGAACATATCGACGATTACTATCATACGGAACCGGAAGAATCGGAACCTACGTTCGTCGGTCCGACCCGTCGAGATTGGGAGACTTCGGGGTACAGCCTGCGGGAAGCCCGGCGCAACTTCGAGCGCACGGGCACCATGTTTCGCCCGGGAGACGACGACGCTTTGGCCTTCGGTAAGTCGGCGGGTCTTCGCCGATCGCTGGTCGGGCTCTTGGAGGAGACGATGGCCGAACCCGCCCGCTGGAACGAGGGAGTCGGCGAGACCGTGGAACGGGTCAAGCGGGAGATCCTCTCGGAACGAAAATGGGGGGCCGCGGCCGCGCGGAACGGGACACGCTCATGAACCGCAAACTTCGCGTTCGACGTTGCATCGGTGCATCGACGACTCAAATCGGACCGCCCCGACTGCGCGAGAAACCGGCCTGGGCGGGCCGGAACTCGGAAAGGAACATGGATGGCCAGTGACGCGCGCGACGGCGCGAAACGGTACTCCATGCGCGTCGATTCGGGCGTCTGCGTCACCATGCGCGACGGCACGCGCATCGCGCTGCGCATCTACCGCCCGGACGGGGACGGCGCGCACCCGGCGCTGTTCGCCGCCTCGCCCTACATGTACGCGACCGACGACATCCCGCATTCCCGCCTCTTCCTGTGGCGCGAGGTGGGGCCCGTCCAGTGGTACGTGGAGCAGCACGGCTATGCCTATGTGCATGCCGACGTGCGCGGGTCGGGCGAGTCGGAGGGGGTCTACAACTTCCTCGACAGGGAGGAGCAGCAGGACCTCTACGAGCTGATCGAGTGGATCGCGCGCCAGCGCTGGTGCGACGGCAATGTGGGCGGCATCGGCCAGTCCTACTACGCCTGGTCGCAGTGGTTCATGGGCATCGTCAACCCGCCGAGCCTCAGATGCATCGCGCCCTATGACGGCGCCGTCGACCCCTATCGCGGGACCGCCTATCACGGCGGGATCTACTGCGAATTCATGACCTGGTGGTACAACCTGGTGCGGGTCAACAACCTGCACCGGGCCGCCAACGACCCGTCGGGCAAGGCGATGCCGCTCGACATCGGCTGGGAGTTCCAGCGCCGGCAGACCTATGACGACTGGTGGCGCGAACGCACGCCCTGGGAACGGCTGGACGAGATCGAGGTGCCGGTGCTGTCGATCGGCCACTGGGGCAAGATGGGCCTCCACCTGCGCGGCAACATTTTGGGCTACGAGGAGGTGCGCGCGCCCAAGCGGCTGGTCATCACCGGCGCCAGCGACGTGTTCGAGGCGCACGACTACTTCGACCGGATCGACTACCACGAGGCCGAGCTGCTGCCGTTCTACGACCGCTACCTCAAGGGCAAGGACAACGGCTACGAGCGCCAGGCGCCGGTCAAGCTCTACGTGCGCGGCGCCGAGGCGTATCGCGAGGAACGGGAATGGCCGCTGGCGCGGGCCCGGATGACGCCGTTCCACCTCGCCGCCGGGCCGTCGGCAAGCCTCGCCTCGCTCAACGACGGCCGGCTCGCCGCGGAGCCGCCGCCCGCCGACGGCGGCGCCACCGGCTACACCTATCCCGACGACGGCTGGAAGCTCGGCGTCGTCGCGATGGGGCCGCAGGGCCCCGACCCGATCCGCCGCGTGCTCACCTTCGTCACCGACCCGCTGGAGGAAGACCTCGAGGTCACCGGGCCGGTAGTCCTCGAGCTCTACGCCTCCTCGACCGCGACCGACACCGACTTCGTGGTCAGGATCGCCGACCAGCACCCGCAATCCGACGAGGACCGCGCGGCCGGTCTCCAGCCCGCGTCGGTCAACGTCTCGAAGGGCTGGCTGAGGGCGTCGCACCGCGACAGGGACGAGGCGCGGAGCACGCCGCACCGGCCGATCTACACCCACGCCGACCCGCAGCCGATCGAGCCCGGACGGGTCTATCGCTACGAGATCGAGGTGATGCCGTTCTCCAACGTCTTCCGCAAGGGACACCGCATCCGGCTGGAGATCGTCAACGGCGATTCGCCGCTGACCGACTCGATCTTCACCCACCAGTATCTCTGGTACAAGGTCGGCACCGACACGTTGCACCACGACGCCGAGCGTCCCTCGCGGCTATGGCTCCCGGTGGTGCCGGCGGAGGCGGGTCAGACTACTGCGCCTTGAGCGCGCCACACCACGGGGAACAGGTCGTCGTCGGCGGGGAAGGCGCCGACCTCCAGAACCGCCTCCGCGGCGCCGGGGATATTGAACCGGGTACGGGGGCCGTACCAGGTGATGTCGCCGCCGAAGAACCGGCACGACAGCGCCACTCTGCGGACCGCGTCGGACGGGTTGCCGCCCGCGCCGTGCACCGCCAGCGGATGGTGAACGATGCAGTCGCCGGGCTCCATGTCCCAGGAGAGGAAGCGGTAGGCCGGGTTGTCGAACTCCTTGTGGAACATCGGGCAATCGGGAAACGCGTCGGCCTCGGCGAGCGCGAAGCCCTCGCGCGGCACCGCGGGTACGGGACGGTACATCCCGCCCCACCTGTGCGAGCCCGCGACATAGACCAGCCCGCTGGTCTCCCGCGTCACCGGGGTGAACGCGAGCCAGACCGAGGCCACGTGGTTGCCCGCGAGCGGCCAGAACGGCAGGTCGTGGTGCCACGCCGTCGGCATACGGGTGCCCGGTTCCTTGACGAAGAGCTGGTCGTAGAAGAACCGCACCTCGTCGAGCCGCATCAGCCGCGCCGCGATCTCCCGCGCCGGCGAGGTCTTCACGAAGTCCATGAACGCGGGGTTGCCGCGCGCCATGTGCGAGTTGGCGATGACCTTGCCGGGCTCGTCGTCGCCCGAGGCCAGCACGGTGCCGGCAGGGTTCTTCAGATTGGCGTCGATGACGGCCAGCATGCGGTCGATCCATTCCCGGTCGAACTGGCCGCGAATGCACACCGCGCCGTCGTCGGCATAGGCGCGGATCTCGTCGCCGGCGATCGGCCGCAGCAATTCCCGGTTCATGGCGCTCCCCCGCCGCCGCGGACTTCCTCCCGCACCGGGGCGCAGCATATCATCCGCAGGGTGGCATAGCGGGCGCAACCGCTATATGTCTTTTGCCTTGCGCCGTTCCGCCGAGCCGGCGGGCGGGAGGAACCGGTGGGGTCGGCGACATGCAGCTTACGCGATACAGCGACTATTCCCTGAGGGCGCTGATCTATCTCGGCCTGAACGGGGACCGGCGCTGCACCATCCGGGAGATCGCCGACGCCTACGGCATCTCGGACAACCACCTGATGAAGGTGATCCACCGGCTCGGCCGGGAGGGCTACGTCGCGACGACCAGGGGCCGGAACGGCGGGCTGGAGCTGGCGATGCCGGCGAGCGAGATCAACCTCGGCGCGGTGGTCAGGGCGACCGAGGGGACTCTCGACCTGGTCGAGTGCTTCGCTTCCGGGGAGAAGAACGCCTGCCCGATTTCCGGGCCCTGCGCGCTCACGCATATCCTGGAGACGGCGCTGGAGGCCTTTTTCGACGTGCTGGACCGGCACACGCTGGAGGATCTGCTGCGCCCGGCCGACGCGTTGAAGCTCATATTCGCCGCCCGCAACCGGCACGCCCTGACGGAAGGCCCGGTCGCGGGGTAGCTCTACGACTCCCTGACCACGCGGAAGCCGAAATTGCCCGGCATCGGTCGTACCGAACACCCGCCGCTGCCGATGTCGCGGACGAAGCTCGGCATCGGGCTGCGGTGCTCGCCCTGCAGGATCCTGACCCCGCAGTTCTTCTTCGACACCGTGCGGCCCCCCGCATCGTAGGTCTGCACCCGGCAGGAGTCGGTCCACTCCCAGACATTGTCGCGGGTGCCGAACACGCCGAACCGGTTGCCCGCGCCGGAACCGACCGGTTCGGTCCGCCTGGTCCGGCGCGGGGTGAGCGCATAGCTGGCGGCCCAGGCGAGGCGCGGGTCGGTGAACAGCGGCGGCTTCCCGGCCGGGGCACCCGCGCCCGCGCGCGCGGCGTATTCCCATTCCTCCTCGCTCGGCAGGCGGTAGCGCTCGCCGGTGGCATCCGACAGCCAGTCGAGATACTCGGCCGCGTCGTCCCAGCTCACGTCGATGACCGGGCGCCCGCCGCGCCCCCACCCCCTGTCCCTCGGCCTGTGTGTGCAGCCTCCGGCGCGGTGGCAGTAATCCCACTGCGCGAAGGTGACCTCGTACCTGCCGATCAGGAAGGGGCGCTCGAACGCCACGCGCCGCGAGCCGTCGAGCGTCATCTCGCCGGCCGGGACCAGCACCAGCTCCGGCAGGTATTCTTCGGGAACCGGCGCGCGCAGGAGGGCGCCCGCCGCGAGGACGGACACCCCCGCGACGATCGCAAGGATGCCGCCCGCCATCAGCATGCGCCGCCCGGTGAGCCCCGCCATCGCCTGCCCAGCCCTATCTCGCTCCACCGGGCCGTCCCTCGATACGCGGCTTCGCCGCTACCCGGGATGAAGAGACTTCGGTTGCCGCACCGTACGACCCCTCATCCCGAGCAGCCCCCGCAGGGGGCGAATCGAAGGACGGCAACCGGTCTCAGGCGGGGATCGGCCCCGGCTTGCTCACCTGGGTCATCAGGTCGTCGTCCCACTTGCCGTCGACCACGAAATGGGCCAGCGCGCCGAGCTGCACCGCCTCGATCAGGTTGTGCGAGAGATAGGCGTAGACCCCCGGCTGGAGGAAGGTGTAGAGCGCCGCGCCCGCCGAGCCGCCGCGGATGAACCAGGTCTCCAGCCCCTCCTCCGGCGGGTCGGCGAAGGAGCCCGCCTCCCAGACATAGTCGCCATGGCCGCCGATCAGATGCGGCCTGGAATCGCGGTTGGCCTGGGAGTGGACGATCAGCACGCTCTCGCCGACCTTGGCCTTCATCGCGCCGTCGCCGGTGAGCGCGCCGACCTTGCCGTTGAGCACGACGTGGCTCGGGGTGAGCGTGCGCATCACCTCGAAGACCTCCTCCATCGCCTCGGCGTGGGTTTCGAAGTTCCTGTAGTTCCCCTCGGCGTCGCGCGGCACGTAGAAATCCTGCTCGCCGACGTAATAGACCCGGTCGTAGCTGAGCCGCTTGCCGGCGCGGTCCCTGAGCCCGTCCTTGGGCAGCACCATCACCGCCCCGCTCATCCCGGAAACCACGTGGTAGGGGATCATCACCCCGCCCGGCGCGCAGTGATAGATGTAGGTGCCGGGCTTGGTCGCCTTCCAGCGCAGCACCACCTGCTGGCCCGGCTCGACCAGAGTGAGCCCGCCGCCGCCGAGCGCGCCGGTCGACGCGTGGAAGTCGATATTGTGCTCCATCACGTTGTCCGGCGAATTCTTGAGGGTGAGCTCGATGTAGTCGCCCTCGTGGCAGATCATCAGCGGCCCCGGGATCGACCCGTTGAAGGTCGAGGCGTTGATCTCGGTGCCGTCGTCGTCGACCGCCCACTTCATCTCCTTGGCGACCAGCTCCACCTCGACGATCTTGGCACTCCCCGAGTACTCCTGGTCGTAGTCCGGCGCGAACGGCGGCGCGACGAGCGTCTGCTTGACCCGCTTCATGCCGCTCATCTCGGGCTTCACCGCGGCATCGCTCTTGGCCGCCATCACCATCGGACTCACAGCCGACACGACACCCAGCGTGCCGCCGGCCTGCAAGACCTGACGCCTGTTCAGCTTCTGCATGGCACGTACCTCCTGTCTCGATCTGCCCCGCGGCCGCAACCGCGGCGTGCATCCTCCACCAGCGCATGCGACGCCCCGCGCAAGCGGGGAATCTAAAGAAGTATTCTGAATGAAGGTTTTCGGGCGTCAAGCGGGATTCGGCGTGCGGCCGGATATCGGCGGTCTCCCGAAATATCCCGACCGACCGCCTCCAAATTCGGGGGCAACCCTCCCGTTTGGGAGGGGGCGCCGAAACACCGGGTCACTATGATCGAGTCGGTGGACAATTATGGTGGGCATTTTGGCATGCGGTCGGAGCCCGACGGTCACGACCTTTGTCCGTTGCCGGCCTATTGGCGGAACCGTCATGAGCAACCACGAGCTGTTCGAGCGCATTCTCGGATCGTTGCACGAAGCCGCCTTCGATGACGCGCGCTGGCCGGCAGTCTCCGGCTTGATCGACGAAGCCTGGTCGTCCAAGGGCAATTCCCTGACCTTCGCCGACGGCGTGTCCCCGGACAGTACCGAGGTCTTCTTTGCACGGTTCTGCAACCGCGGCCAGCGTCGCGAGGACCTGGAGCGGTTGTATTTCGAAAGCTACTACGCGCTTGACGAGCGCGTCCCGCGATATTGGCAACTGCCGGACAGCCGCGTGGTACCCGGCAGCTCGCTCTATACGGAAGAAGAGAAGAAAGCCTCGCCGGTCTTTAACGAGTTGTTGTCCTTCACGCAGGGACAAGACGGTCTGATCGCGCGTCTCGACGGGCCGTATGGCGGCAGAATCGGCGTAGTGATCGGCGACCCCGCCGATGACGAGGGATGGTCCGCCGCCCGGGTCGAGACGGTCGTGCACCTGCTGCCCCACATCCGGCAATATGTGCGGGTAAGACAGGCGCTGGTGGATGCGCGCGCGCTGGGATCTTCGGTCGCCGCGCTGCTCCAAAATACCAAGTGCGGGCTTGTCCAGCTCGACCCGCGCGGCCGGATTCTGGCGGCGAACGAGCCGGCCCACGACCTGCTCCGCAGGGGCGACGGGCTGGTGGATCGCCGCGGCCTGCTGTCGGCCGTCTTCGCTGACGACGACGACGCGCTCCAAGCGCTGCTCGCCCGCGCCCTGCCGCGCTTCGGGGGTCCGGGGGAAAGCGGCTCGATCACGGTGCGACGCCGCGCGGTGTCGCCCCGGCTGGTGCTGCATGCGAGCCCTGTAGGCGGCGCGGGGCTGGATGCGCGGGCAGGCCGCGTGGCCGCGCTGGTGCTGGTTGTCGACCCGGCGATGCGCGGCATCGTCGATCCGGGTGTGGTGGGCACCGTCCTCGGCCTCACGCCGGCGGAAAGCCGGATCGCCGTGCTGCTGGCCCAAAGCCGCACCATCCGCGACATCGCCGTCGCCACCGGCCGCAGCGAGGGAACCGTCCGCTGGCACGTCAAGCGGGTCCTCGGCAAGCTCGGCCTCTCCCGCCAGATGGAGCTGGTGCAGCTGGTGATGTCGTTGTCCAACGTCCCGCGGCCACGATCCTGACGCGCGCCGCGCGCGCCGGATAGCCGTCAGGCCCAGGCCTTTCGCAATTTTCGATTGAACACCTCCCATCTGGGAGGCGCGGGGCGAGGCGCGGTCTGGATAGGGTTTCTCCTGCGCACAGGACGCCATGTCTTTCAGTGCGCTGCATCCGTTTCGAAGTAAGCGTTCGGGGTAGCCGCCCTTGTCAGGGGTAGGTTCGGGACCGCAGTCTCTGTTCCGGGATTTGGCGGCCGATAGTGTCCATTATCGGCTAATGGACACTATCGTTGGGGGGCTGCGGTGGCGCGTCGTGTACGCCGGTTCTGGTCGGACGATGAGAAGCGCCGGATTGTTGCGCAGAGCTACGCGCCCGGGGTTTCGGTGTCGGTTGTGGCGCGTCGCTACGACGTGAACTCCAACCTGATCTTCACTTGGCGGCGCGATCCCCGCTACAGGCCGGCGGCGGATGGCGAGGGTGCGCCGTCCTTCCTGGCGGTGGAGGTGGTGCCCGATGCGCCGCCGTCAGAGCCGTCTGCGGCATCGGAGGGTCGGATCGAGATTGCGTTGTCGAGCGGCCACCGGGTGAGCGCGATCGGGGCGTTCGACGTGGACGCGCTGTGTCGCGTGGTGCGGGCGCTGGGCGGATGATCCCGGTTGAGCAGGCGCAGGCTTTCAGCGGGGATTGGGGGCTGATCCGCTTGGATTAATCGAGGTTTTGGGGAAGGTGCCCCCCGGCGATCTTGCAAGAAGGCCGCCGGAGGGCTTGTCTCGGTGACAGCTACATCAACTGAGACGCCCCAATGTCGCACAAGCTGTTCCGTCACTCCATCCTCTGCAACGCCCGGGTTTGGGACTTTCTGAAGCAGGTCGACGCAGCCGAGGCGGAGGCCTGCCGTGCGGTGGGCTGTCCTCACTGCGGCGGGACGCTTCACAGCGCGGCCTACCCTCGCAAGCCGTACGGTCTGGCGGCGGATCTTCGGGACGATGTGCGGCGCTTCAGCCTGTGCTGTTCGGTGTGCAGGCGCCGGGTGCGTCCTGCCTCGGTGCGTTTCTTCGGTCGGAGGTTCTACGTCGGTGCGCTGTTCCTGCTGGTGAGCGCACTGGCGCTGACCGGCGGGGTGCGGTTGCAGACGATCGCGCGGCGCTGTGGGGTTCCGGTCTCGACGCTGAAGCGCTGGCGTCGCTGGTGGCTGGACGCCTTCCCGGCGACCCCGGAGTGGGCGGCGAAGCGGGGCGAGCTGGCGACACCGGCCGGGGAAGCGCCTGTGCGCCGGCTGCTGCGCCTGATGCGGGGCCGGGGCCTGCGGGCGCGGCTGCTGCGGAGCCTGGTCTGGCTGATGCCGTGGACCGGTTCTTGCGCGCTCGGCGCCGGGCCGGCTTCGCCCGCAGAAAGCGTTTCTGTCATGAACGGATAGGGGCTCTTACACCGGCATCTCCCCAACAGGGCGAGGGAGGGATGCCGGGATGGACAGCAACGACGGGAGCGAGCGTCGCGACCGGTGGGCGCGGCTGCGCTTCGCGGTGGTCGGGCCGCTTCTGGCCTCGCCGCCGCCGAAGGGGAAGCTGCGGGCCGAGCTGGAGCGGCTGGCCGGACGCGAGTGGGAACATCCGTCCGGCAAGGGGCCGGTGCGCTTCTCGGCCTCCACGATCGAGCGCTGGTACTACCAGGCGCGGGCGCAGGAGCAGGACCCGGTCAAGGCGCTTCGCCGAAAGCCACGGGCCGACATCGGCCGCGAACGGGCGATATCGGCGGCACTGATCGAGGTGTTGCGCGATCAGTACCGGGCGCATCCGTCGTGGTCGGCACAGCTGCACCATGAGAACCTGGCGGCGCTGGTCGCGGCCGATCCGGCGCTCGGCCCGATGCCGTCCTATGCGACGCTCACCCGGGCGATGCGGGCTCGCGGGCTGGTGCGCAAGCGCCGGCGCAAGTGGCACGAGAGCGAGGCGCGGCCGCCTGTCCAGGCCCGCGAGGTACTGAGCTACGAGGTCACGCGCAGCCACGCCCTGTGGCACAGCGATATGCATACCGCCAAGTGTCGTGTGCTGACGGCCTCGGGCGAGTGGAAGACGCCGATCCTTCTGGGCTTTCTCGACGACCACTCCCGGCTCGGCTGCCACCTTCAGTGGTATCTCGCCGAGACCGCAGAGGTCTTCGTCCATGGGCTGTGCCAGGCGTTGATGAAGCGGGGCCTGCCGCGGTCCCTGCTGACCGACAACGGCTCGGCGATGACCGCCGGCGAGGTCGAGGAAGGGTTGCTCCGGCTCGGCATCGCGGGGGTCACGACGCTCGCGTACAGCCCGCATCAAAATGGAAAGATCGAGACTTTCTGGGGCACGGTCGAATCACGCCTGATGGCCCAGCTCGAAGGCGTCGACGCGCTCACCCTGAAGATGCTCAACGACGCCACCGTCGCCTGGCTGGAGCAGGACTATCACCGCCGCGAGCACCGCGAACTCGGCATGTCGCCGCATCGGCGCCTCGCCGGGAGCGTCGACGCATCGCGGCCCTGCCCCGGCGCGGCCGAGCTCAAGGCGGCCTTCCGCATCACGAGGAAGCGCATGCTCCGGCGCTCGGACGGCACCGTCTCGGTCGAGAACATCCGCTACCAGATACCGCCGCCGTGGCGCCACCTGCGCGAGGCCTGGGTCCGCTATGCGCGCTGGGACCTCAGCAGCGTCGATCTGGTCGACGGCCGGGGCGGCGAACGGCTGTGCACGCTCTATCCCCTCGACAAGCGCGGCAACGCCGATGGTGTGCGCCGTCCCATCGGCCCCGGCGACGACGATGGCAAGGGCGGCGAGGGGACAGGCGGACTGCCGCCGCTGCTCAAGAGCATGCTCGACGCGCAGGCTGCAACCGGCCTGCCGCCGGCATGGCTTGCCTTCGATGACACCCGCGATGATGGAGAACGCTGATGAACCGCGAACACCTCACCCTGTACGGGCTCAAGTGGAACCCGTTCGCCCCTGACCTCCCGGTCGACAGCCTGATGGCGACTGGCGCCGTCGACAGCTTCTGCCTCAGGATCGAACGCCATCTCGTGCGCCACGGCGGCTTCGCACTGATCGCCGGAGAGCCCGGAACCGGAAAGAGCGTTGCCCTGCGCCTGCTCGCCCACCGGCTCGGGCGATGCGACGGGCTCAGGGTCGCCGCCATCACCCACCCGTCCTCGAGACTGTCGGACTTCTACCGCGAGATCGGCGAGCTGTTTGGCGTCGACCTGCTGTACAACAATCGCTGGGCCAGCTTCAAAAACCTGCGCCAGCGCTGGCTCGCGCATCTCGATGACACCCGCATGCGCCCGGTGTTGCTCATCGACGAGGCCCAGGAACTGCTGCCCTCGGTGTTCTCCGAGATCCGCCTGCTCGCGTCGACCGACTTCGACTCGCGCGCCATCCTCTCCGTCGTCTTCGCCGGTGACAACCGCCTGCTCGACCGGCTCCGCCAGCCCGACCTGCAGCCCATCGCCTCGCGTATCCGACAGCGTCTGCTGATGACCCGGACCGAGGACGCCGACCTGGCCGGCCTGCTCGACCATCTGCTCGAAGAGGCCGGCAATCCGGCGCTGATGACCGCCGGGCTCAGGGACACCCTCGTCACCCATGCCGCAGGAAACCCCAGGGCACTCACCGTCATGGCTGATGCCGTGCTCGCAGCCGGTGCCGAGAAGGATCGCGAGGTGCTCGACGAGAAGCTCTTCATCGAGACCCTCGGCGAGGCACCGCCAGCCAGGCGGGCCCGGCGATGACCGGCTTCCCGACACGGCCACCGGCCGAACTCGAGGAGCGGCCGCGGGAGCGGCAGTGGCTGGTCGATGCCCTGTGGAGCGAACAGGGGGTCGGCATCGTCGGCGGCGAGCCCAAGTGCGGCAAGTCCTTCCTCGCGCTGGACCTCGCCGTCGCGGTGGCTGCAGGAGTGCCCTGCCTGCGCCACTTCCGCCCCGCGGCAAGCGGCACCGTGTTGCTCTTCGCCGCCGAGGACGCCGGTCACATCGTGCGCGACCGCCTCAAGGGCATCGCCCGGGCCGCCGGCGCCGACTTCGAGGCCCTCGACATCGCCGTCATCGACGTGCCCACGCTCCGCCTCGATCATCGCCTCGACCGGCAGCGGCTGCTGGAGACCGTCGAACGGATCGGACCGCGCCTCCTCGTCCTCGATCCCCTGGTCCGCCTGCATGGCGTCGACGAGAACGCGGTTGCGGAAGTCGCTCCCATCCTCGGCTTCCTGCGCGACCTGCAGCGCCGCTTCGGGACCGCTGTGCTGCTCGTCCACCACGCTCGCAAGAGTGGCGCCAGCCGCCCCGGCCAGGCGCTGCGCGGCAGCAGCGAGCTGCATGCCTGGGGCGACAGCAATCTCTACCTGCGCCGGCGCGACGGGCAGATCGTCATGACCGCCGAGCATCGCGCCGCACCCGGCCTCAACAATATCGAGATCGAGCTTGCCGATGACGGCGAAGGACCAGCGCTGCAGCTCCGGCGGACAGGACCTCACCAGGCTCCGCCGCAGCCGGACAGCGCCGAACAGCGGATCGCCCAGGTGCTCGCGACAGCCGAATCCCCACTCGTGCAGTCCGAGATCCGAAAACGCGCCGGGGTACGCAACGCGACTGTCTCCGCGGCACTGCACGGGCTTGTGCGCGAGGGACGGGTCGAGCGCGGGACGGGAGGTCGCTACCGCTTCCTCGGAACCGCGGCGAACCAAGCCGACAACCCGACGGACAGCCACAACCCGTAGGCGAAGCAGCCCCTCTTCCCGTTCCCGTTCCGGCGAACCCTTAAGCGTTGCAGGGAACGGGAACGGGAACACCAGCGCACAATGCCCCACGAAACTGCCTGAAGCGATCGGCCAATGGCCGAAAGCTCTGCTTACGGCCATGGCAGCCCTCTGGCGCGGGGACGGCGGCGGGTCACCCGAAGGGCCGTAGCGGAGCGAAGGAGCCGCGAAGCGGCTTGAAGCGCCGACGGCCTCGCGACACTCCCCGCCCGGCCTTCCTGCAAACGGCAGACGATCCCCATCGAATAACGCGAAATCCGCACCATCAAACAACGTGCGCGCGCTCACCGGTCCCGTCCTCGACCCGGGTATGGCTGGCCTGCGGGGTGACCGACATGCGCAAGGGGTTCCCGGGGCTTGCGGCGCAGGCGGAGCGGGTGTTGAAGGCGGATCCGCATTGCGGCCATCTCTTCATCTACCGGGGCCGTCGGGGCGACCTGATCAAGATGATCTGGTGGGACGGCCAGGGAGCGTGCCTGTTCTCGAAGCGTCTTGAGCGCGGCCGTTTCGTGTGGCCGTCGGCGTCGGAGGGCAAGGTTTCGGTGACGCCGGCGCAGCTGTCGATGCTGTTGGAGGGGATCGACTGGCGGGCGCCGGTTCGCACCTGGCGGCCTTTGGCGGCGGGATGATTCATCGTTTATATACAATAGGTTGACTCCTATCCGGGCTTCCCTTTGGCGGCCTTTTCCTGTAGGCTGCGGTCATGCTCGAAGAGGCGCATTCCCTGCCTGACGACATCGCCGCACTGAAGGCGATGGTGCTGTCCTCGCGGGCCGAGGTGGCGGCGCGGGACGCCGAGTTGCGCAACCGTGACCTTCTGATCGAGAAGCTCAAGCACCAGCTTGCGGGTCTGCGCCGCCAGCGCTTCGGCGCCACTTCGGAGGCCCTCGATCAGCTTGAGCTCGGGCTGGAGGACGAGGAGATCGCGCGCTCGGCCGAGACGTTTGCCGAGCCAGCCCCGGCGGCAAAGAGACAGCCCAAGCGCCGTCCCTTGCCGGACCACCTGCCGCGCGAGGAGACGCATCTCGCGCCTTCAGGCGATCGCTGCGCGGACTGCGGCGGTCGCCTCAAGCGTCTCGGCGAGGATGTGACCGAGGAGCTGGAGTACATCCCCGGCCGCTTCGTGGTGAAGCGCATCGTGCGCCCGCGCCTGGCCTGCGGCGGCTGTGAGACGTTCCACCAAGCGCCGCTGCCGTCGCGGCCGATCGAGCGCGGCCGTCCGGGCCCGGGCCTTCTGGCGCATGTGCTGGTCTCGAAGTACTGCGATCACCTGCCGCTCTACCGTCAGTCGCGTATCTTCGCCCGCGATGGCGTCGATCTCGACCGCTCGACGCTGGCCGGCTGGGTGGGCAAGGCGACGGCGCTGCTGGAGCCCCTGGCCGATGCCGTCGGGCGCCATGTTCTGGGCGGCCAAGCCCTGTTCGCCGACGACACCCCGGTCAAGTTGCTGGCGCCGGGGACCGGCAAGACGGCGACGGGTCGGGCCTGGACCTATGTCCGCGACGAGCGTCCGTGGAAGGGCGAGGCATCGCCGGCGGCGTGGTATCGCTTCTCGGCCGACCGCAAGGCGGCGCATCCGAAGAGCCATCTCGCGGGCTACGCCGGCTGGATGCACTCGGACGGCTATGCCGGCTTCGGCGCACTGGCGCGCGCGGGGCCGGTCCGCGAGGTCGCCTGCCTGGCCCATGTGCGGCGCAAGTTCTTCGACGTCCACGCCGCTCAGGGCTCGGCGGTCGCCGCCGAGGCGCTGGAACGGATCGCCGCGCTCTACGCCATCGAGAAGGAGGTCCGCGGGCAGCCCCCAGAGCGCCGCGTCGCGATCCGCCGCGCCAAGGCCGCGCCGCACCTCGATGAGTTCGAGCGCTGGCTGCAAACGCAACTGCCGAAGCTCTCCGCCAAGACCCCGCTGGCGGCGGCGATCCGCCATGCGCTGACCCGGCTGAAGCGCCTGCGGCCCTATATCGAGCACGGCTTCCTCGAGATCGACAACAACCCGGCCGAGCGCGCGATGCGCCCGATCGCGACGATGGAGTCATTCTGCACCCCTTCTTCAAGTGTCTGAAAACATTGACATCTGATCCCGACATGAAGCGCGACGCGGGTCTTTCCGCAGTGCCAGGGCGTTGGCGACCCGCTCGGAATGGAGGTCTTTGGCCCTGATTTGCCAGGGCGCTCCGGGAACGAGTTGCGTGGCAGGTAGCGTTCCATCCTCGATCAGGCGCCTGAGGGTATGGCTGGTCGTGCCCAACTCTTTCGCCGCCTCGGTCATGGTGCGCCAGTCGCCCTGCTTGTCCGCTGAGAGGTAGCCGTCGATCCCGTTCACACGCCGGATCGATCCGACCCGGTGAGCGGTCCAACTCTTGTGCTGCCCGGTCCGCATACCCATCCGGTTGAGCGACGCGGCGATATGTTCGTCCGACCATCGCCCGGCCATGCTGCGTATCACTGCCAGAGCTTCCTCGGGCGTTCGGCAGCCATGTTCGCCGCTCTTGGGCTTGCGGACCCTGAGACGGGAATGACGGCCACCCATCCAGTGGATCGTCAGCAGGACGTCACGCGCCTCTTCGTCGACATCGACGATTATGCCCATGATCAGGGTGCGCACGAGACGCTGGCGGGCGCGCATGCTCACCCCGGGCGCGTTCCAGGCGGCCTTCAGGTCGTCGGCAAGTCCGGCCAGGTCGGGGACAGTGGGCCGCGGCGACGGCATCGCGCCCAGCCTTGCTTCGCACGCCTGGACGCGTCGAAGCGCTGCCTCCCAACTCTTCTCCAGCTCGGCGGCGATCAGCCGGTTGTCCGGATCGCAGGCGGCGTAGCGCCGCTCGGCGAGCGCCGCCTCGTAGCGGGCTTGCTGCAGATCCAGCTCGGCCACCCGTTGCTGTTCGGAAAGACCCTCCGCGTTCATCCGCTCGGCTTCCAACGAGGCTTCCACCGCCATGGGCTCCACGACGCGGAGGATCTCATCGGCAACGGCCGCATCCACACGCGCACCCCCGAACCCCAGACAGGGCTCTAGCTCGAGCTGGAGGTGTCGCCGATTGCAGCGGTAGACAGGATTGCCGGGCGTGCGACCGGAATAGGCAACGCTCATCGTGCGTCCGCAGCGTGCGCAACTGAGGAGGCCGCCAAGAAGCGCCCGCCCGCCGCGCCCCGACTTCGTGCCCCCCGCCTTGCCGAAGGCATTGGCGGCGAGCTGCGCCTGGTTGCGCTCGAACTCCGGCCAGTCGATGTAGCCCTCGTGATGGTCCTTCAGCACGACCTCCCATTCCGCCATCGGCTTGCGGTGTCCATAGCTCTTGCGCACGCGCCCGTCGACGATCTCGGTCCGCCGCTCGCTTTTGCCGTAAGCGTAGACCCCGGCGTAGAAAGGGTTCTTCAACACCGAAATTACGTTGCGATAGCGGATCGGCGTCCAGTCGAAGGAGACCATTGTCCTGCCATCCGACGGGCGTGGGAAGCAAAGCTTCTGCCCGCTCAGCGCCAGCAACACCTGCCGCGCGCTGCCAAGCTCGCGAAACCGGGCGAATACCTGACGGATCGCTTCCTGAACCCGAATGTCGGGGTCCAGCCCCAGCCCGGCCTCGGGATGCCAGACGTAGCCGATCGGGACGCTGATGCGAAGCTCGCCGCGGGCGGCCTTGGAGCGGGCGGCCTCGAACATCCGAGCGCGCAGAACGCCGAGTTCGAACTCGCTGATCTGGCCCTTCATGCCGAGCAGCAGACGATCGTTGGGGTGGCGAGGATCGTAGATGCCATCCTGGTCGATGACGCGTGCCTCGACGAGACCGCAGAGCTCGAGAAGATGGTGCCAGTCCCGGCCGTTGCGAGAGACCCGCGAAGCCTCGAAACAAAGCACGGCTCCAACGTCCCCGGCGCACAGCCAGGCGACGAGGCGCTCGAAACCGGGCCGCGCAACGGCACCGTCCGCCGACAGGCCCTGATCGTCGTCGATGACTTCGACCCGGGCAAAGCCGTGCCCGCGCGCCACATCGACGAGATCGTATTGGCGGCGCTGGCTCTCCAGATTGTTCCGCATCTGCTGGGGCGTGGACTGACGGACATAGACCACGGCCTTGCGCGTCAACACCGATCGCGGCAACGCTTCAGCGACGCCCATCGTCATCCTCCTTCACCGGGGCGGTCGCCGCTTCCAGAAGCAACCCGGCCACTGCGCTCACCACCGCGTCTCGTTCCTCCGAGCTCAGACCGCGCAGCGTCGGTGCGTCGAGCGGCATGCCGAGCTGTCGGGGTTCTCTCGGCGGTCGCGCTGTTACAGGCAAAGACTTCATCGCGCTCCTCTCCGCTAACGGTTCCGTCATCGGGGGAGCTATGTCGAAAACCTTGGCCGACGAGAAGCTCGTGAAGTGCGGCGAGGGCGGCCGGGGAGGCACGCGGCGCGCCGATCTCCATGCCGGCGCATGACGCAGGATCAAGCATCCAGGCGGGTATCTTGATGATCAGCCCCGGCTCTACCTCGACGGAGGCCATGAGGCCGTCTGCACGCTGTTCGATAACTTCAGGGCGTACTCGCCGACCGAACAGTGCGTGCCAGCGGTAGTGGATGACGCAATCCTGCCCGATATGGGCAGAATGAATGCGCGATCGCCTTGGGCCGGAAGAACTATCTCTTCATGGGCTCAGCCAGCGGCGGCCGGGCCGCCGCCATCGCCTACACCTTGATCGAGACCGCAAGGCTCAACCACGTCGACCCGCAGGCTTGGCTTGCCCAGGTTCTCGAGCGCATCCCCGACTACAAGATCAACCGCGTCGAAGAACTGCTGCCCTGGAACTGAACGCCGACCGCAGATCAGGGCCAAATCGCCTGAACGCCCAGGGCGGCTCCGCCCAACGCTTACGTTTCGAACAACGCGGCGGCACCACATCGCTGTTCGCCCCAATGGAGGAAGCAAGTCATGAATCGATATTCCATGTCTGCTGCGATCGCCGGAGCTTCTCTTGTTCTCGCCGCATGCGGCGGCGGCGACGGAACAGACGGCGGCGGCCCTTCGCAGCCCCGGATACCGGCGAGCCATACCATCCAGCTACCGATGACAAGCGGACCCGCCGTATCCGGTGTGTATGACGAAGACAGCGAGCTCACGGGGCTCATGGTCGGGGAAACCGCGGTCGGGTTGAACCAGCGGATAAGTGGGGTCAGCGGCGGCGGCGGGCGCGAGGTCGTGGGACCGGTGCTGCAAAGCGGGGAGGTCATCGTTCGCCATGTCACCGACCACTGGAACAGGCGGACCGATGCGGTCGCGGCTTTCGAATTCATGTCCTTCGGAGCCTGGGCGACGGGGACGACGGAATCGCTCCCGGGCGGCGGAGCGGAATTCAACTTCCAAAGCATCGGCAGCGCCTATCTGACGGCCCTTGACGATGCGAGAACGCCAAACGCGGAAATGCCGGCGTCCGGAACGGCCAGCTATCTCGGGCAGTTTACCGGCTTCGTTCAAGCCCATGGGACCGATGTGGACATCCGCCGCACCACCGGCGACGTCGAGATGACCGCCGATTTCGCGAACGCCGAGACGACCGTGGATATGCTGTCCACGAGAGGTAGCAGGTTGGTACTTAGCGGCGCCATCCAGGGCAGCGAGTTCTCGGGAACCGCCATCGATCAGATGTCGCCCAGCTCGTTGATCGAGTCCCAGGGCGCCACAGCGCGGTTCAGCGGCGGTTTCTACGGGACGGCGGCCGTCGAGGCGGGCGGCGTGTTCGAGGTCGTCGGAGGCCGCGCGCAGGATCCCGGCCGCCTGGTGGGCGCGTTCGGCGGACGCAAGGACCAGTGATCATCCGCATGTGACTGTCGCGCGGCTCCAATCGAATCGGAGCCGCGCGACCTCCTCCCCACCCGTCATATCGACCGGAGCGGAGAAATCCCTCGTCACCCCCACCCCGTCATGGCCGGACTTGTTCCGGCCATCCACGCCGCCCGCAAGGCAAGCCGGCCGCGAGAGATGCCCGGAACAAGCCGGAGTCGATTCTCTGCCGATTCCATAGTGCACTGAAATATCGCAATAAATGGCGTATACCCGAAGACGGAAATCCAGAATGTGCCGTTTCAGTCATCAAACCGAATGCAACATTTTTCAAAATTGAGACGGCAATCGACAGTGTGTGGCAGCGGATTACCATTTTCGAGCATTGAGACCAAATCGTAATGCCGATGGGTGGCGACTCGATGGACGGAAATTCAGGCGACAGGCGTTTGCGGCGAAGAAAAGCTTGGGCCTTCACGCTCGGTGATGGGCATTGCGGGTCAATTCGCATACGCGCTGAACGACGATTTGCGAGGTCTGGTCTCTAGCTTCTAGTCCGTAAGGCCACTACCCTCCGCGCCGCAGCCGATCTTGCGGCTTTGGCACCGCGACCTCATGCCTGAATCAGGGTATCCGCCAACTCTCCGTGCCGCATCGCCACTTTGCTTTGCAACTCGGGACGTGCCGTCGGACCGGGTGGGAAAGGATCGATGACCGTCAAGTTCATCCATACGTCGGACTGGCAGGTCGGGAAGGTCTTCCGCTTTGTCGACAATGCGACGATGGGGCTTCTCCAGGAAGCCCGACTGCGGGCCATATCGCGGCTGGGTGAACTGGCCGGGGAGCACGACGCGGACCATGTACTGGTGGCAGGCGACGTCTATGACATGGAGGCGCTGTCGCCGCGTTCGCTTAACCAACCACTGGAGCGGATGCGTGGATTCCCCAGCGTCCGGTGGCATCTGTTGCCGGGCAATCATGATCCGCACCGCCCCAACGGGATCTGGGATCAGCTCCTCCGCATAGGTTTGCCCGAGAACGTCAGCGTTCATGTCGCGCCCGAGCCGGCGGTAGTTGAGAACGAGGACTTTGTCCTCTTGCCGGCACCGCTGCTTCATCGCCGGACGCTCGACGATCTCACGGCCTACATGGACGACGTTGACTTGCCCGAAGGTCTAGTTCGGTCTATTCGGCACGGGGCGATGAAGTAGCGGCGAACGTGGCGTAAGTCGTTGTCATAGGGTAGAAATTCGTTGTCCAGCGACCTTCTGCCCCGGCAACGAAAGCGCCACGCCCGCCATCACCGAAGTTAGCCTTCTCCCGTTCGATCTTCCAGCCGTACAACGCAAGAAGGTGACCGCCGATTTCGCGGGCGGCCTGATCTCTTCCGACGGCGGTCTGGTGCTGCTGGGCGCGGCGGAGCGCCGGCTCGGGCTGGCCGATGCGCTGGCCGGCTGCATCCGGGAGTGGCGCGACCCGGCGCGGACGGTGCACACGCTGGCGGCGATGCTGCGCTTCCGGATGTTCGCGATCGCCTGTAGGTACGAAGACGCCGACGACTGCGATGCGCTGCGCGGCGATCCGCTGTTCAAGCTGGCGGTGGGCCGGGCGCCGGAGAGCGGGCGCGATCTGTGTTCCCAGCCCACCATGAGCCGTCTGGAGAATGGGCCCTCGCGGATCGCGGTGGCGCGCCTGACGGCGGCGCTGGTCGACATCTTCTGTCGCTCCTTCCCGATCCCGCCGGCGGCGATCACGCTGGACATCGACGACACCTGCGACCGGGTTCACGGCCACCAGCAGCTCTCGCTGTTCAACGCGCATTACGACACGCGCTGCTTTCTTCCGGTCCATGTCTACCATGTCGAGAGCGGCAGGCCGGTGGCGGTTCTCCTGCGCCCCGGCAAGACGCCGTCGGGCGTCGAGGTCCGCACCCTGCTCAAGCACCTGGTGCGCCGCATCCGCCGGCACTGGCCGCGCACCCGGCTGACCGTCCGGGGCGACAGCCATTACGGCCGCCGCGAGGCGATGGACTGGTGCGAGGCGAACGGCGTCGACTACATCTTCGGCCTGGCCGGCAACGCCGCCCTGCACGCCCTTGCCTACGCCGTCGGCGACGACCTCAAGCTGCGCCGCGCCGAGGCCGGGGTCGACCGGATGCGCGGCTTCGCCGACTTCGCTTACGCCGCCGGATCGTGGAACCGCGAACGCCGCGTCGTCGCCCGGCTGGAGGCCACCGCGCGCGGCTTCGACGCGCGCTACATCGTCACCTCGCTCGAAGGCTCGCCGCGCCGTCTCTACGAAGCGGTGTACTGCGCGCGCGGCCAGGCCGAGAACCTCATCAAGCAGCACAAGGTCCAGCTCGCCTCCGACCGCACCTCCTGCCAGAGCCCGACCGCCAACCAGTTCCGCCTGGTGCTCCACACCGCCGCCTACTGGCTGATGCTCGCGCTCCGCGACGCCGTGCCGCGCAGGATGCCGCTCCACTGGGCCGAGTTCGCGACCCTCCGCAAGAGCCTGCTCAAGATCGGCGCCCGCGTCGTCGAGAAGGCCGCGCGCATCCGCATCCACTTCGCATCGGCCTGCCCCGACGCCGCCCTGTTCCGCATGCTGGCCGGGCGGCTCGCGGCCTCGGGACCCTGACCGCCGGGGCGACGTGCCCCAAGAGCCCGAGACCCTTCAACCCCCAACCCTGACAACGAAAACCGCGGACCCCGACGCCCCAAAGGCGCCGAACGGTGGCCCTTGCGCGCTCGACATTAACCGTTAAACGCGCCGTCTCGCGAATAAGTCGGGCTAGAGCGCGCTAAGGTACGCAAAATTTCGACTGACGGTGACGTCGGCGCCGAGGCGGCCGACCAGTTCCGCGTGGTTCTTTCCGAAGGCCATGACGATCTCGGGCTCGGCGTGATCACAATCCCGGTCGTGGTGCTCGCGGGCCTGCTCGGACCGCTCCCGATGGCGGGCGGGGCCGTGGTGCTCAGCCTGGGAACGCCGGAGAAGAACTGCGAAACGTCGTGGCTGGGCGAGAGCGGCTCGGGCGGGCCTAGCGGTCCCACTGGGGCTGGCGCGCGTAACGCGCCTTTACGGCCGGATCGATCACCACCGGCGCGTCGAGCGCGGCGACGAAATCGTCCCAGGTCTCGTCGTCGAGTGCGATGACGGGGCGCTTGTTGAGGATCTCGATCGCCGCCGCCTCGCTCGACCGGAGCACGAACTCGGTTCGGGTCAGCCCCCGGATTTCGGCGGCACGGTCGATGACGGCCAGGCGCTCGCTGGACGTGCGGAAGTTTACCTGGGGCATGGCGGTCTCCTTCCTGCGCAAGGCGCGGGGTGTTGCCTCGATTTCAACGTATCGGATTTGTGTAGATGGTCGACAATCGGCCGCCCGCGGGCCGGCTGCGCAGCAGGACGGTGAGCGTCGGGTGATCGCCCGGCTCGAGGCCACCGCGCGCGGCTCCGACGCCCGCTACATTCGGTGATGTTTCGTGGTCGGAACGATGTTCATCCAGGCTCGGCAGCCCAAGGATCTACGGTCTCGAGTCCGGTGTTACGGAACTCGCCCGTGTTCCGGGTCACGATTGCAAGTCCGCGCGTCGCCGCCACCGCCGCGAGGAAAGCATCTGGCACATGGTCGTCGAGCGGTTCGCCGCGCCGGCGCTTGTCCTCCATGATCCGCGCACAGGCCTGCGCATCGGCCTGGGACCAGTCGATGATCCGGTCTTCGAACAGCTCGTCGAGAAGATCCTGGAACCGGTCGGCGAGGTCGCGCCGTCGCCGGCCTGGATTGATCCGACCGATTCCGTCCAGCACCTCCCAGACGGTGACAGAAGAGAGCCCGAGGCCTTCGTCGGCGATCGAATCCAGAAAGGCGGCAACCTGAGGCTCGGGCTGCGGCCGCATCATTTCGGAGACGACGTTCGTGTCTATAAGCCACGCGAGCGGTGCGGTCATTCCTCCTCCTCAGGGGAGAATGACAGCGGCTTGTAGCCGCGACGCACCGTCGGTGGAAGCTCCACACCGTGCTCTTCCCCGAAATGCCGCGCGAAGGCCTCGGACGGTTTCGGGCGGCGCTCGGTCTTTGTGCGCTTCTCATGGATCAGGCGGCGAACCAACTCTTCCATCGACACCCCAATTTGGCGGGCTTCGCGTCGGAGCCAGGACTTGTCGCCGGGATCGATATCGCGGACGGTAATGCTTGTGCTCATTTCGGCGGCTCCGGCAGGGTCGAAAGTCTGTTCATAGGCTATCATGACAGCAAATTATGCTATCATGGCTTGCGGGTCAAAGTCTCGTGGCCGCCATTCTCGACCGAATATGCAGGGTACTCAGACAATGCCAGCTACAGCGACATGACTTTCGAGCAGAAGGTTAGTCACTACGCCAAGCAGAACCTGTTAGCCCAATCGCTACACCCCATCGCCTACGAGAAGAGTAAGCGGTTCGAACGCCACACGTGGGTTTCAGCTTGACGAGCGGGCGAAGTTCCACGGGAGCAGTTCGTCGATGCGGTCGTTGGGATGGCCAGCCGCGATGGCTTCGAGGGTGGCCTTGAGCCAGGCGTAGGGCTCGACGCCGTTCAACCTGGCCGTCTGGGTGAGCGAAGCGATCCGGCCCCAGGCGACCGCGCCTTCGTCATGACCGGCGATGCGGCGCGTCGATCAAGGGTTAGCCTCCGAGCGCGACGCCGACCGTCTCGGCGGCGTCGTGCATCATGGCGTCGGCGGTATGTGTGTATTTCAGCGTCGTTTCTGCCCTGCAGTGGCCGAGTAGCCTGCCGATGGCCAGCACGGTTTCGCCCCGCCTGGGCGCCAGGCTTGCCACCGAGTGCCGAAGGTCGTGGAGATGCACGTCCTCAAGCTCCGCCTCGGTGCGGACATGGTGTGTGCGGCATAGCGCTGATCCTGTCCCTGGTGACCAGTCACGAAGATCGTCCCGTTCGGGTGGCGGCGTCCTACGTTTCTGTGTGCGGCGGGCGAGCGCCTACGCGGTGCGCCCGAGCGCGGCGTCGCGCACGGACTGTTCGAGCATCCTGAAGGGCTCCAGATCCTCGGCCGAGCGGCGGGCGATGAATCCGGCGCGGTAGCGGCGTCGGCCGAAGTCGAAAGGCAGGGCCTTCAGCGGCGTTCCGGGCAGCCGGTCGAGCAGGTCGAGCGGTAGCCAGGCGAGCCACGGGCCGGCCGCGAGCAGGGTCAGGCCGGCCGAGCCGGCGCGGAGGACGGCGCGCACCGGCCCGCCGGTGAGTTCGCGCAGCTCGTCGAGGACGGCGGCCAGAGACGGACGGACGGCATCGGCGCCGGTCCCGGCCGGCCCGTCGAAGTCGATCCAGGGCCAGCCGGCGAGGTCACGGGGCTCCGGCCCGGCGGCGTGGAGCGGATGGCCGCTTGCGGCGCCGACGCCCCCGGTCACGTCGAGGAAGCACTCGCGCCTGAGGTGCGCCGGCAGGGCCTCGCCGGTGTCGAGGCCGCCGCAATGGAGATCGCTGCGGCCGTCGTCGAGCAGCCGGACGGCCTCGCGCCAGGCGGCGGTGCGGAGCCCGAGCTCGACCTCGGGGAAGGCGGCGTGGAACGCCTGGACGGCGGGCGCGACCGCGGCCTGCATCCAGAGCGGCGCCGCGGTGACGCGGAACCGGCCGGTGGGCCCGGCATGGGCGGCGGGCACCGCCTCCTCGCCGTCCCCGATCTCGCGCAGGATTCGGCGCGCGTGCCCGACCACCAGGGCGCCGAGCCGGGTCGGGCGCACGCCGGCGCGAATGCGCTCGAACAGGCTGCCGCCGAACTCCCGCTCCAGGTGGGCGAGAATGCGGCTCAGCGCCGGCTGGGTCATCGCGAGCCGGTCGGCGGCGGTGACGACCCTCTTCGCGTCGGCGACGGCGAGCAGCCGGGCCAAATCGCTGCGCCGTTCGAACATGTCAGCGCGCCCCCGTGTCCGGACGGTCTGGCTGCTGACCAGACCGGCGGGCCGCATCGTGCCGTTTTCGTGTCCCGCGCCGTCCCATTGCGTATGCCGTCCGTGGGCTTCTCTCCGGTCGCAACCCTCGTGTGCGCGCCTTCCGCGAATACGGGGACGCGCGGCGGCGGCGTCCAGGAGCGTGTTCCTGTCGCGCGGATAGCTTCGCCCTATGGGACCGGGGGTTCCGGCGGGCGCGGGCGCCGGGACGCTTCCGAACGGGGCGCTGGAAGCGGCGGCCGGCCTCCCCGCCGCCATGCCCGGCCGGCATGCAGATTCTCCGGATCGGCATTTCCAATTGCGCCCCCGAGCCCTTAATGGATCGGGTGCTGGACTCGGCAACGCGGCCGCCATGGCGGCCGGGCGGGACTCCGAAAAACCGCGACAAGAAGTTGCGCCCGACAGCGTCGGCTATCGGGCGCAAGGAAGGCGTGCGGTGAGCGTATTCCGGTCAGGTCTCCGCGAAGGCGGCGGCCGGCCGCGGGCATCCGCGGTCGCGGCGGCACTCAGGCCGTCTGGTTTCGGCCCCGTGCCCCCCGGCGCCGGCTTCGCGCGCACGCTACTCGCCGCCCTGGCCCTGCTGTTCGCGGCCCCCACCGCCGCAGAGGCGCAGACAGAAATCACCCTGGTTTCGAACACCGGGGAGACGGTCAACAACTCCCGCCTCGTAGGCCGCCACAGCTCGGGGGACAAGTATTCCCTGGCACAAAGGTTCACGACAGGAGGGCACACCTCGGGCTACGTGCTGACGAGCGTGGTGGCCAGACTCGGAACGGTAAGCTCGTCCGGCAATCCGCGCGTGAGCATCTATTCGTCCACGTCGGGCGGGCCCGGCACAAGCCTCTACGTGCTGACCAATCCGGGAACCATCAATAGGGGCTTGAGAACCTTCACTGCACCTGCGAATGCACAGCTCGACCCGGGCACCAACTACTTCGTCGTGTTCGAGCAAGCGGGGTCGGGGACATCGATCAGCCACCGTTACCTCATGCGAGACACGAATTCGAACGGCGAGACGGCGGAGAGCGGCTGGAGCATCCGCGATACGCTTGTTTTTCGGAGTACGGACAACGGCAGCTGGAGTACGGATACCGAGTCGCTCCATATCGCCGTCAAGGGCTTCCCCCGCCCGCCCAACAACGCGGCCACCGGCAAGCCCGGGATCGACGGCACGCCGCAGGTGGGCCAGACCCTGACCGCGACCGCGGGCAACATGGCCGACGACGACAGCCTGCCGGCGACCACCTTCCCCGCGGGCTATTCCTTCCAGTGGGTGCAGGTGGACGGGACGACCGAAACCGGGATCGGCGGGGCGACGTCGCAGACCTACGACCCCGTGCCGGGCGACGTCGGCAAGACACTCAAGGTCAAGGTCACCTTTACCGACGGCGGCGGCTACGAGGAGACCCTCACAAGCGACGAGACCGATGCCGTGGCCGCCGCCCCGCCACCCCCTGTCATCCCGACGCTGGAATCCGCCGAAGCCTTGTTCGTCAATGGTGCCCTGCGATACCGGTTCGACCTCAGGCTGTCCGAAGGCGTGAGCATCCCGTTCCGGGAGATGCGCGATCATGCCTTCAGCGTGACCAACGGGCGCATGGTCGAGGCCATCCGCGTTCACAAGGAGCGGAGAACCGAGAACGGCCGGCGGCGGACCTACAGCAATCACTGGCGCCTGTGGGTAGCGCCGGTCGACGAGACGAAGCCCGTTACCGTCACCCTGCGCGGAAACCGGCCTTGCAGCGAGAGGGGCGCTCTATGCGCCGGGAGCGGAGCCCGGCTCGACGGCTCGCCTGCGCTGACCCTGAGCACCGATGCGAACCCGCCCGACCTCGGCAGCCTGCCGAGCCTGTTGATCGCCGACACCAGCGGCACCGAGGATTCCGCCAACCTCGTCTTCGACGTCAGCCTGTCGAAGGCCGTGAGCGCGACCATCGCGGTCGACTTCCGCACCGTCTCGGGCGGCACCGCCACCGCGAACGCCGACTACCAGGAGGCGAGCTACCGGATCCTCTTTTCGGCAGGGGCAACAGTGCAACCGGGTTCAGTTGCACTGATTGAGGATACCGCCGCCGACGCCGGCGAGACGGTGAACGTCGAGATCACCAATGCGCGGGTGATCACGCCCCGGGGGACCGAGTTCGGACCACTGTCGATCACCAGGGGGCAGGCGACGGGGACGATCGACGCGCCCGCGAGCAGCACGACCCCGTTGTCGAACGTGAACATGCGGATCGAGAACACGGAGGGGAGTGAGGGAGGCCGCTGGCTGCGCTTCACCGTCAAGCTCTCACGGGCGCTGGACGAGCATGTCTGCTACGACTTCGAGACCCTCGACACCGGCACTGCGGCCGAGGGGGTCGACTTCGCGCAGCGTCCGAAGTCGACGCTGTGGCAGCCGCCCCGGGTCACCGAGTGGACTGAATTCGTCCACGTCTTCAACGACCCGATCGACGACGGCGGGGAGACGGTGAAGGTCAAGATCAGTGACGCGGAACTGTGCGACGACGCGTCGAAGACCATCACCGTCAGCCGGGGGGAGGCGATCGGCACCATCGTCAACTCGGACCCGATACCGGCTGCGTGGCTCGCACGCTTTGGGCGCACGGTTGCGGACCAGGTGATCGATGCGGTGGAGGGCCGGATGGGGGCGGCACGGGCTCCCGGCACGGAGGTGAACCTCGCCGGCCAACGGGTCGGCGCGTCCGGGGCGCCGGAGGACTTCGAGGCGCGCGTGGCGGAGGGCGGCCTTGACACCCTGGCGGACTGGCTGCGCGGCGCGGATGAGGAGACCGGGACCGCTGCATTGACGTCCCGCACGGCGAGCGGGCGCGAGCTGTTGAGCGGGTCCTCGTTCGCGCTGGCCGCGGGCTCGGCGGAGAGCGGGTTCGGCGCGCTGTGGGGCCGCGGTGCGCTGTCGCGCTTCGACGGGCGCGAGGGGGATCTCACGCTCGACGGCGAAGTTGCGAGCGCCCTGCTGGGCGCGGACTTCACGCGAGGCCGGGGCACCGCCGGCCTGGTGGTGGCGCACTCGCTCGGCGAGGGCGGCTACCGGAGCCCGAACGGCGGCGGCGAGGTGGAAACGACGCTGACGGGTCTTTACCCCTGGGGGCGCTACGCGGCGAGCGAGCGGCTGTCGCTGTGGGGGGTTGCGGGCTACGGCGCGGGGACGCTGACGCTGACGCCGGAGGGCCAGGCGCCGATCGAGACCGACATGGACCTCATGATGGCGGCGCTGGGCGGGCGCGGGGTTGTTGCCGAGGCGCCGGCCGAGGGCGGTCTGGAGCTTAGCGTCACGTCGGATGCGCTGGTCGTGCGCACGACGTCGGAGGAGGTGCGCGGGAGCGGCGGCAGCCTTGGGGCGCCGGAGGCGGACGTGACGCGTCTGCATCTGGGCCTCGAGGGGACGTGGCGCGGCCTCGGGACGCTGGTGCCGACGCTGGAGGTGGGCGCGCGCCATGACGGGGGCGACGCGGAGACCGGGTTCGGTGCGGATATTGGGGCAAGGCTCCTTTGGGCCGATCCCTCGCTCGGGATGCGGGCGGAGCTTGCCGCGCGGAGTCTGCTGACGCACGAGGACGGGAGCCTGAGCGAGCGGGGCTTTGCGGGCTCGCTGGCCTGGGACCCCTCGTCCGACACTGACCGGGGCCCGAAGCTGACGCTGCGCCAAGCGGTCGGGGCGGAGGCGACCGGCGGCATGGACGCGCTGCTGCGGCGGGACACGGCGCGCACGCTCGCCGCGGCGAACGACGACGGGCCGGATCGGCGCCGTCTGGAGGCGCGTCTGGGCTACGGCATCGCCCTGTTCGGCGGGGGCTGGACGGGGTTGCCGGAGGTCGGGTTCGGTCTCACGGAGGCGAGCCGCGAGTATATCCACGCCTGGCGTCTGCTGGAGGCGCGCGACGCGGGGCTGGTGTTCGGGCTCGACGTGGAAGGGGTGCGGAACGAGAAGCTGGACGGGGATGCGGCGCCCGAGCACCGGGTGGGGCTCGGTCTCGGCTGGGAGCTGGTTGGCGCGCGGCGCGAGGACCTCGAGCTGCGCCTCGAGGCCTCGCGGCTGCTGCCGGCCAACGACAACCCCGAGAACCGCATCGGGGTCAGGCTCACCGCGCGATGGTGAATGTCAGGCAGGACCCGGCGATGGACAGCCGGTGGTAGTCCGGCGGGAGGAAAGGCGTAAGGAACTGCCTTCGCCGCGAGCCTTCGAGCCGGCGATCGTTTCGAAGGGCGAGCGCCGCCTCGACGGCTTCGACGAGGGTCGCGGTAGGGACGCCGGTTTCCCGGCGCCCCCCGCACAGATCCGGACGTGGCCGTTAAGCCATCCGGCTCCTACCTCGGGTATTTGACGTCGAACCGCTGCCCCGGCCACGGGTGTCGGATCCATGGCTTGGGCCAGTATCGGTCAACCAGGGCTTGCAGCCGTTGCCAGCTGAAGCGATCCCGTTGCGACCGTCGGCGCAGCGCCTTCAGCCATATCCGTTTCAGGATGTAGGTGAAGCTTCGCAGGAAGCGGGCACTCGTCGGGACGGCGTAGTAGTTCAGCCATCCGTTGACTACCCGCCCCAGCCACCGGGCGACCTCGTGGAGGTCGTGGTGCCTGCGCCGCCGCAGAACCTCCGCGATGCGCTTCAGGGTGCGGCTCATCCGCTTTGCAACGGGCTTGCGTCCGAGCCCGAACTGCCCGCTCCTGGTCGTCCTGCAATAGTGCGTGAAGCCCAGGAAGTCGAACGTCTCCGGGCGGCCCAGCCCCCGTGCCCGGCGGTCCACTTCCGCGAACCTGCCGAACTCGATGAGCCGGGTCTTGGCCGGATGCAGGGCCAGATCGAACTGGCCGAGCCGTTCCCCAAGCGCATGCAGGAAGCGTTCCGCGTCCCTCTTGCGCTGGAAGCCGACGACCACATCATCGGCGTAGCGTACGATGATGGCATCGCCATCTGCCCTTTCGGGCCGCCACTTGCGATGGAACCAGAGGTCGAGGACATAGTGCAGATACACGTTCGCCAGCGTGGCTGAGACGATCGCCCCTTGCGGCGTGCCCTGCTGCGTGTCCTCCCACCGGCCATCGACCATGACGCCGGCTTTCAGCCACTTGGCGATCAGCCGGATCACCCGCCGATCCCCGATCCGGTGCTCAAGGAACCGGACGAGCCAGTCCCGCGAAACAGAATCGAAAAACCTTTGGATGTCGCAGTCGACCACCCAGTTGACCTTCCGCCGATTGATGGCGACAGCAAGCGCGTCGAGTGCGTCATGCGCCCCGCGCCCCGGTCGGAACCCGTAGCTGAAGCCGAGGAAGACCGGCTCGTAGATCGGCGTCAGGATGATCTCCGTCACCGCCTTCTGGACGATCTTGTCCTCCAGCGCGGCGACGCCGAGCGGTCGTGTCCCGCCATCCGGCTTGGGTATCTCTACCCGCCGGACCGGCGGCGCCCGATACGCCCCGGACTGTACGCGCCGGTGCAGGTCGAGCAGCCGCTCTTCCAGCCCGTTCGCGTACTCGGCCCATGTCATGCCGTCCACCCCCGCCGCGGCGTCCCGCTTCAGCGCGTGGAAGGCCCAGCGCAGCGCGTCCGGCGTGACATGATGCAGGAGCGCCGTCAGTTTCTCCTGCGGTTTCCTCGTTGCAGCTTGACGTATCCGCTCGGCGGCCTGGGTCACGCTTTCCCGGCTCTGCGTCCGGCGCGTGCTTTCGCTTCGCGGATTCCCCTTGGTCGAGGCCCTTTCCTCCACGGACTCCGCAGAGGCTCGCGCCCCGTTGTTCGCCCGCTTCGACGGTACTATGGCCCCGTCCGACTTCTTCACTCCGTTCATCTCAGGCTTCGGATACCTCCTTCCCTTCGCGGCCCCGATACGACCATCGGGGCAGTGTGAAGACCTCCCAGGTCCCGGTGGTGGGCTTACATGCGTGCATGGGGTCCCCGACGCCGCGAAGCTCCCCCACACCTCGCCATATTGCGGTGTGGACGATGTTGCCTTCGACGAGCTTAAACGTCTCGGCACTTCGGACCATCTCGTTTTCGGCGCTCAATATCCCTGCCCGCATGCACCGCTACCGACGCTTCACCCCCGGCCTCACGGCCGACGATGCACGGCTCGCGGAGAAACGTGGTTGGCTACTCCTTTCGTTTCGCGGGACTTTCACCCGCTACCCTTCCACCAGTTAGCCTGGCACTCTAAGCCTCCGGCATAGGCCGCCCGTCGTCTTTGTCCTGGATCGGTGAGGGTTCTCGCTCTGGGATGGGCGCGCTGTAGGTGTCCATCAAGGATAAGTGGGCACTATGCTGTTGGTGGCACCCGTAAGTCGTAAGCGGTGCGGGAAGGGCACCCGGTTTTCAGCTTGACGGCGGGATGAAGTTCCAGGGGAGAAGTTCGTCGATGCGGCTGTTGGGGTGGCCGGAGGCGATTTTCCCCAGCGTGTCCTTGAGCCAGGCATAGGGCTCGACGCCGTTCATCTTGCAGGTCTCGATCAGGCTGGCGATGCGGCCCCATGCGCGCGCGCCCTCGTCGTGGCCGGCGAACAGCGCATTTTTCGCGGTGAGCTTGATCGGGCGGATTCGATTTTCGACGAAGTTGCTGCCCATCTCGACGCGCCCGTCGTGCAGGAAGACCAGCAACCCGTCCCACTGGTTGGCGATATAGGCGAGCTTCTCGCCGAGCCGGGACTTGGGCGAGACGAGCGAGCGCTGCACGGCGAACCACAGGCCGAAGGCGTTCACCAGCGGCGCGGTCTCGGTCCAGCGGACGAACTGGCGCGTCGCCGGCGGCTCGCCCCGGATCTTCTTCTCGATGGCATAGAGCTGCGCGATGCGGTCCAGTCCGGCCTTCGCGATCGGCGAGCCGTTGCTGTCGAACACCGTCTCCAGGCCCCGCCTGGCATGGACCCAGCATGCCGCCAGCGTCAGCGCTCCCCCCGGCCGCTCCGGCCGGCCGAGCCGGTTGTGGCCGGCATAGCCGTCGACCTGCACCGTTCCCCTGAAGCCCTGGAGAAGCCTCTCGCCATGCTTGCCGCTGCGCCCGGGCGCATATTCATACTCCACGCCCGGCGGGTCCGCCCCGGACCAGGCCCGCTCGTCGCGCGCCATCGTCCACAGGTAGCCGGTTTTGGTCTTGCCCCGGCCCGGGTCGAGAACCCGGACCGTGGTCTCGTCCAGATCCAGATTGTTCGACGTCTTCAGCGCCGCCTTCAGGCGGTCATACACGGGGCCGAGGTGGAACGCCGCCTTGCCGACCCAGCCGGCCAGCGTCGAGCGGTCCAGCTCCAGACCCGAGCGCGCATATATCCGGCTCTGGCGATAGAGCGGGGTATGGTCAGCGTATTTCGAGACCGGGACATGGGCGATGGCGCCCTCGGTCGGCAGCGCACCCTCGATCAGCCGGACCGGCGCCGGCGCCTGGGTGACGCCCTCTTCGCAGGTCCGGCAGGCGTATTTCGGGCGCACCGTGACGATCACCCGCAGCTGCGCCGGCACGATGTCCAGACGCTCGCTGCGATCCTCGCCGATCCGCACCATCTCCCCGCAGCCGCAGGGGCAGAGCGTGCTCTCCGGCTCGATCACCTGCTCGATTCGGGGCAGGTGTTCCGGCAAATGGCCGAGATTGCGCGCCGGGCTCCTACACCACGTCTGGGGACACGACCGGCACATGGCGTCGAAACGTCATTCTGGTGCGTTGGGGGCAATGTTCACGCCGTCCTGGGTAGCAACTCGGTGAAGCGGTATCCGACCGACAGGAAATTGTCCCAAACCCATTGACCCACAACCATCCGGACGGGCGTGTCGAGACCGGTCCGACGGTGGCACCGGGGCGCCGCGTCGGAACCACCGCTCCCGGAGGAGCTAGCCCGCATTTTGGATTTCGACAACTTTGCTAAGTTCCATAGTGCGTTGTAATAATGCGGTAAATCACCTCCATTTCAGAGCCCTGGAACGCGTACTGCAGGACCGGTCATCAAACCGAATTCGATGTTTTTCAGTGTGCGGATGATCGCGGGCTCCAAGTGGCGGCGGATGACCATTCTTGCACATGCCGGGATTGTGTCCCCAGACGCGGTGGGCGATTTGCGGCATCCCCTGGGAGAGCGTCGGCGGCGCGATGGCGAGCCAAGCGCCGGCGGCCAGCGCCGCCCCCAGCGCCCGCCGGCCGCGCGTTTTTGCCCCTGGCCAAGCGACACGGCCCCCGGCTGGTTGAACGGACTCTCGATGCGACTTCAGGTGGCGTCCCTGTGATGCGCGGCGGATTGGCGCAGCGCCGCGGCGGGCCCGGCCGCTCAGAACCGCACGTTCAGCCGTATGCCGAAGCTGTGCTCGGGCGGCTCGTCGTCGTTGGCGGGCTCTCGCCGCCTGCCCTCGATGCCGAGCTCGAAGGCGCCGCCGCTTCCGGTCGGGCCGCCGGTGAGCCGCCAGCCGAGGCTGTAGTCGCGGCCCGAGTCGGAGAACCCGGCGCCGGCCTCCGGCGTCAGGGTGAAGCGGTCGTCGAACACGGTGAGCCCGTAGCCGAGCTTGACCTCGAAGCGGCGGCTCCTGAGCTCGTCGCCCGGGTCGGCGGCGAGGCCGTCGAGCGTCGCCCGCGCGAGCAGCGCATCGGCGCCGCCGGCGGACGCGCCGCCGATGGTCTGGGTGAGCGACAGCGTCGCGCCGCGGTCCGAGCCCGGGCGCTGGTGCCAGGAGAGCGCGCCCGAGAAGCCGCGCTCGCGGAAGCCGCGCGATTCGTGGCTCAGCAGCCCGCGCCCCCGGATCTCGGCCTGCAGTCCGGCCTCCGGGGCGGACAGCGCGAGCCCGCCGCCGAGGTCGAGCCCGAACCCGGTCTCGGCGTCGCCGCCGTCGTGGCGCAGGCCGGTCTCCAGCGAGGGGGTGAACACCGCGCCGCCGCCGAGCATGAACGGCCGGCTCGCCTCGACCCCGAGGCGCAGCCGGGTGGTCGTCGCCCGGGCCGGTTCGAGGTTGCCGCCGTTCGCGCCCCGCCCGCGCCCGGAGGCGGTCTCGACCGCCAGCGCGTCGGTCTTGCCCGTCAGGGTGAGGTCCTCGCCCTCCAGCAGCGTGCCGCGCAGCCCGCCCGCCGCGATCTTCAGGTCAAGATCGGCGCGGATCGGCGCGCCTGCCCCGGACCCCGATTCGGGGCCTGCCTCGTCCGTGCTCGGGCGGCCCGGCGTGACCGTGAGCTTGCCCTGGCCGTAGCCGGCTGCGCCCCAGGCCTCCAGCCGCTCGGTGAGCGCGTGGCGCGCCCAGGGGAACGCGCCGGTCAGCTCGGCCTCCACCGTGCCGCCGGAGGCCGGCGCGTCGCCGTCCGATCCGGCATCCGCGGGCGCGCCGGACCAGCCACCCTCGGCGGTGCTGCGCGCGAGGATCAGCCCGGCGGTCCAGCGCCGGCGCATCCATTCCGCGCCCAGCATGCCGGTCACCAGCTCGCCGTCCAGCGTCAGCTCGCCCTCGCGCCCGTCGAAGCGCGACGACGCCGCCCGGCCCCACAGCGTGACCAGGCCGCTTCCCGACGTGCCGCCGGTCAGCGCGAAGGACGAGCCGGTCAGCAGCTCGCGCAGCGCCACCGCGCGGCCCGATCCGGGGCCTGCCCCGGACGCCGCTAGCGGATCGTCCGGATCGCCCGTCCCGGACCCCGATCCGGGGTCCTCGCCCTTGAACCAGGCGGCGAGGGCGGCGGCCTTCTGCCGTGCCTCTTCCTCGCGCATTGCCGCGTCGTTCAGTGCCTGGCCGCCGATCCGCTCGCCGGCGAGCGCCACCTCGGCGCCGGGGGCGGGGGTGGCGCGCAGCCGGCCCTGGATCGCCTCCAGCACCTGGTCGGCCACCGCGCGTCCGAAGCGCGCGAGCCACGCCCTGGGGATCGGGTCGCTGTTGAAGATCGTGCCAACGCCCTCGGCGTCGGAGATCGCCGCGCCGGCGGCGTTGGACAGCGCCAGCGCCATGGTCTCGCTGCCCTCGTCGTGGTCGTCGGGCAGCACGCGGACCAGGATCTCCTTGTAGCGCTCGCCGGGCTGGAAGGTGAGCGTGCCGGACGCCGCGACATAGTCGTCCCCGGCCACCGCCGTGATGTCGCGCGTCGCGTAGTCCACCGTCACGGCGCTCCCGGCGGCCTCGCTCAGCACCACGTTGTCCGACAGAGTGGAGCCGGGGATGTCATTCGGCGACGACAGTGCAGAGTATCCGTAAGCTCCGGGGCTGCCGCTAATTTGAATCGACGCAGCCCCAACCGTCACCAGCCCGGTCCACACCTGCTCGCGGCCCGCCAGGTCGGGCATGGCGCAGGCGGCGTCCGTGTTCCAGGCGATGGCGCCGAAATCGGGATACACCGCGCTCTCCAGCGTCTCGTCGTTGCCGATATGGTCCTCGAAGGCGACCTCGACCTTGACCGTCTTGCCGGCCTGGGCGGGCCTGAGCCGGTAGCTGCCGCGCGCGAGGTTGGTGGTCGAGCTGTGGATCGTGGTCTCCGTCCCGCCGTCGAGCGCGATCCAGGTGAAGGTATAGCTGGGCGCCTCCGCGAGCCCGTCCCGGTCGGCGAGGTCGGAGAGTGCGGCGGTCAGGATCTGGCCGACCGTGGGCGTGCCCGAGATCGCGACCCTGCCGGAAGCGGGGTTGTTGTCCGCCGCCCCGGCGGTGACCGCGAGGTCGGCGAACGCCGCGGCGTCGTTGCCGGCGCGGTCGCGGAGCGCGGTCGCCGGCTGCGGCGCGTAGTCGAGCGTCACGTCGGCCGCGCCTTCGCGGATGGAGCGGGCCAGCGCCAGGCGGAGGATGCGCCGGTCGGCGGCGTCGATCTCCACCGAGCGCAAGGCGGGCTCCGCCGTCCCGCCGATTCTCACGGTGAACCCGCCCGAACCGGAAGGCGCCGAGGCGGCGTCGAGCGGCTCCGACCAGGTGAGTGTCAACACCGGCCCCGCGACCGAGGCGCTGCTCGCCGCCGGGCGCACCCCGTCGACGCGGCGCGCCGGGTCGCGCCGGGAGCGGTGGTCGAGCCGGACGTCCTCGCCGTCGTCGGAGGCGCGGATCGTGCCGCCGTCGAGCTCCAGGCTGTGCGCCACCACGGCGATGCCGTCGGCGTCCGCGTCGCCCTCGGCCACAACGTACTCGAAGCGATGCATCGTCCCCGCGCTTTGGCCGGTCTTCCACGGCGCCAGCACGGTCTCCGCGCCGATGCGGAGTTGGAGCCGCGGCCGCCCGGTCACCGTCACGCTCTCGTCGAAGGTCAGGTCGACGCCGATGACGCCGCCGATGGCGTAGGTCGCCGCCGCGCCGGCGAAGGCCACCGCGTCCACATGCGGGCCCTCGGGGGTGAGGTTGCGGATGGGCACGGGCATGGCGTTGGCCAGGAACGTGGCGGCGTCGTTGCCGGCGAGGTCCTGGACCCTGCTCGCCGCCGTGGCGTTCGTGCCGTGAAACGACATCACGACCGTCTGCCCCGGCTCGGCCGGGGGATCGAGGGTCATGGCGACCTGGTTCCGGTTGGTCCCGACCCCGGCGCGGACGCCGGAGAGCGTGAACGTGTTGTCGCCCACAGCGACTCTAAACACCGGGTTCCCGCCACCCCCCACGGGGCTGGTCGCCTTGAGCGCCTCGTCATAGGTCATGGTGAGGGTCGCGCCGTCGACCTCCATGGCGAGCAGCGTCGGCGCCGTCGTGTCGGCCTGCGACAGATAGACCCGCCGCGTCGCGTGCCCCGACCAGTCGAGGCCGGAAGAGGCCCAGGTGTAGTCGAAGTTCGGGCTGCCTGAGTAGGTCGCGTCGGAGAAGTCGAAGCTGTCGCCGCAGACATGCAGCCTGAGCGCGCTTGTCGCCGTCGCCGGCAGGTCCGTCGTGGTGCTGAAATCAAGGTCTCCGTCATTCCCTACGTTGAGGGCGCCGATCGCGTAGTCCGTCCCCCCGAGGTCGAACCTCGCGTCCGACAGGCCCGAGCCGGTGTGGTGGTTGCTGTAGCCGTACCCAACTATGTTTCCGCTTGCGACGAGCTCCCCAACCGTCACCCGCCCCGTCCACACCAGCTCGCGGCCGGCGAGGTCCGGCATGGCGCAGGCGGCGTCGGCGTTCCAGGCGATGGCGCCGAAATCGGGATACACCGCGCTCTCCAGCGTCTCGGCGTTGCCGATATGGTCCTCGAAGGCGACCTCGACCTTGACCGTCTTGCCGGCCTGGGTGGGCGTGAGCAGGGCGGTGGCGGTCGGCCCGGAGCCCGTCGAGGTGGCGAACCTCTGCTCCCTGTCGCCGTCGAGCGCGGTCCAGGTGAAGGTGTAGGACGGCGATGTTGCGAGCCCGTCCCGGTCGGCGAGGTCGGAGACCGTTGCGGTCAGCCGCTGGCCCACCGTGGGCGTGCCCGAGATCGCGACCCGCCCGGTCGCCGCGTTGTTGTCCGCCGCCCCGGCGGTGACCGCGAGGTCGGCGAACGCCGCGGCGTCGTTGCCGGCGCGGTCGCGGAGCGCGGTCGCCGGCTGTCCGCCGCCGCCCGGATCGCCCCGCCGTCGAGCGCGATCGGGCTCTCGCCGGCCGCCGCCCTGGCGGCAAGCGGATTTTCGCCGCCGCCGGTGAAGTCGCCCGCTTGCACGACGTACTCGAAGCGCAGCCTCGCCGTCCCCGAGCCCGAGACGTAGCGCATCTCCCGCTCCCCGGCCCCCGGCGCCTCCGCGGTCCCGTCGAGCGTGAACGCCAGCCGCGGCACGCCGCGCACGTTGACCGGCTCGGAGAAGGTCGACGCGATGACGATCCTCTCGCCGGCGCGGTAGATGCCGCCGTCCTCGGGCGTCGAGACGAAGGCGAGCGAGACCAGGACCGGCGCCGTCCGCAGCACCGGCGACAGGCCGTAGAGCCGGGCCGTGCTGATCCTGTCGAGCGTCACGACGCTGTCGTCGAGCGTCCGGGCGATCAGCGGGGTGCCGAAACGATCGTTCAGCCGTCCCATGGTGACCGCGAAGCGGTTGAATGCGGTAGGACTTCCGCCCAGCGGGCCGACGGACGCGACCCCCGCATCCGTGCTGCCGGACCAGACCGTCACCAAGGTGTTCACGCCGCTGCCGCCCGCCTCGGTGGTCCAGCGCTCGCTGTCCCAGGAGCCGTCGAGCAGGTCGGCGTAGTCGTCGGCGACCTTGGCGCCGCCGAGCCAGTAGATCGGCACCCCGGTGCCGGTGAGCCCGGCATTGTCCCTGGCGTCCACCGTCTCGGTGCTGGCGACCACCCGGAAGCCGCCGCTGAAGGCCCGGATCGCGCCGTGCCCGGCCGCGGCGTCGGCGATGACGTGGTCGTTGTAGTCGTCGATGTCGGTCGAGTTCGCGCGGGTCAACGTAGACGGGATGAAGAGCAGCCGGAACTCCTCGCCCGAGCCCACCTCGTCGGGCAGCAGCGCCCAGTTCGACGGCACCCGTATCTTGATCCTGTCGGGGTCGGGCATCGGCGGGGCGACGAAACCCGGCATGCCGTCGACCTTGTGGCCGGGCTGGTTGCCGAGCTCGGGCAGGTCGAGCGGCGCGACGGCGGAGTCGCCCGTGGCCAGGATCGACCCGCCGGCGAGCCGGATCCGCCCGCAGCCCGGGTCGAGCGCCCGGTTGGCGCAGAGCGAGACCCCGTCGGTGTCGATGTCGGCGGTGACGACGGTATACGCGAAGTCGAGGCGGCGCGACCCGGTCCCCGAGGCGTAGACCGCCCGGCGCGCGTTCCCGCCCACGTCGAGCACCACATAGGGCGCGCCGGTCGCCCTCACCGTCTCGACGAAGTCGAGCCGCAGCCGGATCGTCTCGCCCGCGCTGTAGCCCGCGCCGCGAACCAGCGGGGTCGAGGAGACCGACACGCGCTTCGCCCCCGCGGTCGCGTCGACCTTGTGCCGGGACTGGTTGCGGAGCGCCGGCAGGGCGAGCGCCGGGACCGCGGAATCGGCCTGGATGAGGATCGACCCGCCGTCGAGCGTGATCGACCCGCAGCCCGCGTCCAGCGCGGTGTCGGCGCACAGCGAGACGCCGTTGTCGTCGGTCTCGCCGCGCGTCACCGTGTAGGCGAAGGTCAGGTAGCGCGTCCCGGACCCGGACTCGTAGACCGCCCGGCGCGCCGTCCCGCCGATGTCGAGCACCACATGGGGCGCGCCGGTCACCGTCGCCGCCTCGCCGAAATCCAACCGCACCCGGATCGTCTCGCCCGCGCTGTAGCCCGCGCCGGAGTTCAGCGGGGTCGAGGAGACCGACACGCGCTTCGTACCCGCGACCGCGTCGACGTTGTGCCCGAACTGGTTGCCGAACGCCGGCAGGTCGCGCGCGATCGCGGCCGAATCGCCCTGGGCGACGATCGACCCGCCGTCGAGCGTGATCGACCCGCAGCCGGCGTCGAGCGCGGTGTTGGCGCAGAGCGACACGCCGTTGTCGTCGGCGTCGCCGCGCGCCACCGTGTAGGCGAACACCAGGTGGTGCGTCCCGGTGCCGGACTCGTAGACCGCCCGGCGCGCCGTCCCGCCCACGTCGAGCACCAGATAGGGCGAGCCGGTCACCGTCATGGGCTCGCCGAAATCGACCCGAACCCGAATGGTCTCGCCGGTGATGTAGCCCGCGCCGCGGTCGCGCGGGTCCGACGAGATCCCCACATCCTTCCCCCGCGACCTGCCGTCGACCGGGAACGGGACCAGGACGCCCGTGTCGGGGAGGTCGAGATCGGCGGTCGCCGAATCGGCCGCGGCGGCGATGCTCCCGCCGTTCAGCTCGATCTGCCCGCAAGCGGCGTTCTCGGTGTCGAAACACAGCGCCGGGCCGTCGCTGTCGGTCTCGCCGCGCACCACCGTGTAGGCGAAGGTCAGGTAGCGCGTCCCGGACCCGGACACGTAATCCGCGCGGCGCGCCGTCCCGCCGATGTCGAGCATCAGATAGGGCGTGCCGGTGACCGTCATCGCCTCGCCGAAATCGATCCGCACCCGGATCGCATCGCGGAAGTCGAAACGCCTGTCCGGGGGGGCCGTGGAGATCGCTACGCTGGAGACCTCGACCGTGCTGGCGACCCGGAATACCGGCGACAGGGCGAACAGCGAGTAGGCGATCGAGCGGGACGCCCTGTCTGCGTTCAGCGTGCCGCTGTCCTGGAGCCGGACGAGGGTGGGCCGCGAGGTCCCGAGCGGGTGGCTCGAAGCGGTGCCGTCGTTGTCGCTGCCGGTCCAGACCCAGGCGTTGTCCGCATATCTGAGCCCGACCGTGGTCCGTCCCTTGCCGCGCTTGTTGTCCCAGGACCCGTCATAGAAGTCCTGGTAGTCGTCGGCGACCTTGTCGCCGTTGACCCACCAGATCGGCACCCCCTTCGCGTCGGCGGTGTAGGTGGTCGCGGTGTTGTCGCGGGCATCCGTCGCACTCGTGCTGGCGAGCGCCGTGAACTTCGACAGATGCGGCTGGAGCGCGGCATGGTATCCGCCGGGTGTGCCTCGCACGAAGCTGTTGTAGTCGGCGATGTCCGTCGCCCACGAGTTGCGACCGAACGGGGTGGCGCCGAGCAGCCGGAACGTGTCGCCGACGCTCAGCCCCGACGGCGTGAGCGCCCAGTTGCGCGGCACGTCGACGATGTCCTGCGCGGCGGCGGGCGGGGCCAGCGCCAGCGCCAGCGCGAGCGCCGCCAGGGCAAGGCCGCGGCGGGGACGGGGTTCGGGCGGTCTCTGCAAGCTGTCCAAGGCCGGCTCTCGCGACATCCTCCGACGCACCCCCGGACGGCACCGCCGGTTGTACGCGAGTCCATGATATGCAATCCCGGGTAACATATCCGAAACAAATATATGTCAGATCGCTTTTGCAACCCCTGATTTCACAGATCGCCGCCCGCAAGCCGCCGCGCCCCGCCGCGACACGGCGTCGCGCCCCCTTCCCGCCGCCACGCGATACACGTCTGGATAGCAAAAGAAAAATGCCGTTCGCGCCGCGATGCATGCCGCCGCGGCATGGCGCGGGGGCAGCCCCGGCTAGGTCATGGCCGGGCGTCGAGCCGGCGGGCGCCTGGGGCGCTTGACGATGCCGGCACGCCCTCCTCGGCGATGAGGATGCCGGCGAAGGCGGGCGGCGGCAGCGCGCACCGGCCCGCGGCCATGCGCCGGATGCGTTCGCCGTCGCGTCGGCAATGGACGAAGCAGCGCTACCGCCCCGCGGGCATCGCGCGGGGGCCGGTCCTGGAATCCGCGAGATGGAGCTCGCCGGCACCGGGATCGACCTCCGACCGGCGCAGGGTCGGGAGCTCGCTCTTGCGCCAGCCGGTCGGCATCGGCAGGCGGATCGCCGTCGCGGCGGTCGGCGGAACGGCGCCGCGCCGGGGCGCGGAATACCTGCCGGCGCGGGCCCGGGCCCGACCGACGTGACGGGTGCGGTACCGCTCCAGCACCCACTCGATCCGACCCACGGAGACCCGGCAGTCCCCGGGCGGAACGAAGAGCGGCCGATTGAACCCCTCGATTTTGCGGGGTTGGCAAGAACAATTCCCGGGATCCGGAGCCGTCCCGTCAGTTGTGGTGGTGCGGCACCGCGAGCGGCAGGGTGCCGTTCTTTGGCTAGCGTTCGTCGACCCGAAGGGCATGGGCTATCGGCTCGTCCCGCAGCGGGGGCCGCTGGTCTCTTCGAACGCAGGGGCGTCCCCGAAGATCATGGCCGTCGTATTGGCGTAGTTGTGTTCGAGGGCGCCGACCATTAAGGCAGTGCCCTGATTGCAGGTGTGCATTAGCAGCCGGATTCATCCGGCTGGAAATGTCGGATTCTGGGAAGAAGATCCGGGCCGGGACAACCGTCGACGGTCGCGGCCCAGCCGATGACGTCCGGGCGGCGGCCGAACAACGCGAAGACCTGCCCGTCCCGGCCGGGGCCGGGTCGGAGGCCGCCGTCGACGCGCCAGCCGTGGGCCGCGCCGGGTTGCAGCGCCGCCGAAGGCGCGGCGATGCCATCGGCATGGTCCCGATGCCGCCGGGCGGCGTGCTGGCATGCCGGCCAGGTGTCCGGTCCGCCGGTCAGTGTTTCGCGAGGCAGGTCCGGTCGATGCGACGGGATTTCGCCGATGTCGACCGCCCATAGGGCGCGGCGGACGGTGGCGAGGTCCTGCGGGTCGCGGATCTCCTCGTGTCGAAGAAACTCGGCCCAGGCGCCGTCCGGCGTATCGCAGAAGTAGTGGGTCAGCTCGCCCGGCGCGTTCCAGCGGCCGGCGGATTGCGACGAATCCTCCCGCAGAAAGGGAAAGCGGGGATCGGCGTGGCGATAGGCGATCACGTCGCCGGCGACGACGCCAGGGCCCGGGCCAGATCGCGGACCCTTCGGGGGCCGTCGTCGCCCGGCGACCATTCGTCGCCAAGCGCCTGCGCGGGTGTGTTCCCGTCGAGCCGTTCGCGGGGCCGGTCGAACCAGCGCCGGACCCCGATGTCGTTGTACGCGCCGCCAAGGTCCCCGGCCACGAAGGCGAGAAAGTGGAGTCGGGCGGCGATCGCGTCCGGGGTGGAACGGTTGCCGGAAATGTAGCGCCGCGCACTGGACCGGGAGATGCCGAGGAGGCGGGTCAGCAGTTCCACGCCCAGGACGCCCTGCAGGGTGCGCCATTCGTGCGCGGGGGCCGGGGACTGGTCGAGGGCCTCGTTGATCTTCTCCAGGAGCGTGGAGAGCCGGGCGGCATCGGAGCACGGCATCCGGTGAAGTTCCGCAAGGAAGCTGCGGCCGATACCGGCCTCGGCCATGCCCGTTTCGAGCCCCTGAATCGCGGAATCGTCCAGGCAGGTGACGGGGCTCGAGAGCAGGCCCATCGCATCGGCGCGCGTCAGCGCCCCGATGGCCGCGGAGGCAAGCCTCGGGTCGTCGAACGGACTGCGAACGGACTGGATATGGAGATTCGTCATGGTCCGAATGTATGCCACGGCGGCGGCCGGGTCAATCCAGACTGGACCGGGCTGGCAGGGATTCCTTATGGCGCAGCGACGAGATCGTTGTCGATGCTGTCGCCGATGCGCGCCGCGGACGCCTTCACGATATCGCGCGCAAGTTTCTCCGCTCCGCCGCGCCCCGCGCGGCTCCGGCCGAAAAGACGGGCGGGCGCCCATTTGCCCCAACCCCCCCCTTGCGGCACATTCCGCGTCCTGCTTGCCGCGGGCGGAGGGGAATATGGGCGAAGCGCGCAACGTGTTGTGGATCATGGCCGACCAGCTGCGCTGGGACTACCTGTCGTGCTACGGCCACCCGCATCTCGACACCCCCCATCTCGACCGGCTGGCGGCGCGCGGGGTGCGCTTTACCAACGCCTATGTGCAGTCGCCGTTCTGCGGCCCGTCGCGCATGTCGTCCTATACCGGGCGCTATTGCCGCTCGCACGGGGTGACCTGGAACGGCTTTCCGCTGCGCGTGGGCGAGCCGACGCTGGGCGACCATCTGCGCGACATCGGGGTGAGGCCCGCGCTGGTCGGCAAGACCCACATGATTCCCGACACGCGCGGCATGGAGTGGCTCGGCATCGACCCGGGGTCCGCCATCGGCGTCAACATCGCCGAATGCGGCTTCGAGCCCTTCGAGCGCGACGACGGGCTGCACCCCTACGGCCCGCTCGACCCCGACCCGGACTACAACGCCTGGCTGCGGGAGCGCGGCCTGAACGCGGCGAACCCGTGGGAGGAGCACGCCAATGCCGGCATCGACGAAGACGGCGAGACGCGCTCGGGCTGGCTGCTCAAATACGCCAACCTGGCGGCGAATATCGACGAGGAGCTGTCCGAGACGCCCTACATGACCGGGCGCGCCATCGATTTCATGGAGCAGGCGGGGGACGGGCCCTGGCTCTGCCACCTCTCCTACATCAAGCCGCACTGGCCCTATATCGTGCCGGCGCCCTATCACGACATGTACGGGGTCGAGCACGTGCTCCCCGCGGTGCGCTCGGCGGAAGAGCGCGCGACCGACCACCCGGTGTTCCGCGCCTATATCGAGTCGCGGGTCTGCCGGACGTTCTCGCGCGACGACGTGCGCGAGCGGGTGATCCCGGCCTATATGGGGCTGGTCAAGCAGATCGACGACCAGATGGGCCGGCTGTTCGCCTGGATGGAGGAGCGCGGGCTGATGGAGAACACGATGATCGCGTTCACCTCGGACCACGGCGACTATCTGGGCGATCACTGGATGGGCGAGAAGGATCTGTTCCACGACGCCTCGGTCAAGGTGCCGCTGATCGTCTACGACCCGCGCGAGGCGGCGGATGCGACGCGGGGCCGGGTGCGCGACGAGCTCGTCGAGTGCATCGACCTCGCGCCGACGTTCCTGCGCTATTTCGGCGGGCGCGACCTGCCGCACATCATCGAGGGCCGGGCGCTCGACCCCCTCCTCCATTCGGCCCGGACACCGGTCGCCTGGCGGCGCTACGCGATCTCGGAATACGACTACGCCACCCGGCCGGCACGCACGGCCATCGGCAACGCGCAGGAGGACGCCCGGCTCCTGATGATCCGCGACGAGCGGTGGAAATACATCCACGCCGAGGGGTTCCGCCCGATGCTGTTCGACCTGGAGGCCGACCCCGACGAGCTGTGCGATCTCGGCGCGAGCGCCGCACCGGAACACGAGGCGGTCCGCGCCCGGCTGCACGAGGCGCTGTTCGCCTGGGCGCGGCAACACCACTGCCGGATCACGCTGGAGCCCGAGACCATCGAGCGGATGACCGCCGCCGTGGAGCCGCCCGGCATCCTGATCGGTTACTGGGACGAGGCGGAGTACGAGGCCGAGTTCGGCAAGCCCTTCGCCGAGCGTCCCTGACCGTGCCGGTCCGCACCGCCGCGCAGTTCCTCGACGCGCTCAAGGACGGGCGCGACATCTCGATCGAGGGCGAACGGGTCCGCGACATCGCGGGCGATCCCCGCTTCGCCGGCGCCGCCCGGGCGATGGCCCGGCTGATGGAGATGCAGCACGAGCCGGCGTTGCACGAGATCATGACCTACGAATCGCCCGATACCGGGGACCGCGTGGGCATGACCCATATCCAGCCGCGCTCGCGCGGGGACGTCATCGCGCGCAACGACGCGATCAAGGTCTGGATGGACGAGTCCTGCGGCATGCTGGGGCGCTCGCCCGACTTCAAGAACGTGATGATCTCGGCCTACGCGGCGGCCGGCGAGCGCTTCGACCGGGACGCCTTCAAGGGCGGCGACAACATCCGCGCCTTCCACCGCCACGTGCGCGAGAACGACCTGATCACCACCCACGTGCTGGTCAACCCGCAGGTCGACCGCTCGCGCCCGGCCCATCTGGAGACCTCCGACGTGGTGGCGCGGATCGTGGGCGAGACCGATTCGGGGGTGGTGATCCGCGGCGCCCGCATGGTGGCGACGCTGTGCGCGCTGGCCGACGAGCTCCTGGTGATGCCGGCGGCATCGCGCTGGTCGGACGAGATGCGCGACACCACCGCGTTCTCCTTCGGCTTCGCCATCCCGGTGTCGACGCCGGGGCTGCGCTTCATCTGCCGCCCGCCGGTGGCGCAGACCAACGCGCCCTCGCTGCTCGACCACCCGCTGTCGCTGCAATACGACGAATCGGACGGGCTGGTGATCTTCGAGGACGTGACCGTGCCCTGGGAGCGCGTGTTCATCCACCGCGACCCCGAGTTCGACCAGCTCGTCAACCCGCAATCCCACACCCTGCCGGCCACGCTGATGCAGTCGGTGGTGCGCGCCACGTCGAAGTCGGAGTTCATGATGGCGCTGACGCTCGCCGTCGCGCGGGCCTCGAGGATCGACGTCCACAACCCGGTGCAGGTGCAGCTCGCCGAGACCATCGCGATCGCCGAGTTCGCCCGCACCTGCCGCGTGGCGGCCGAGGCCGAGGCGCGCGAGACCGAGTTCGGCACCTGGGTCGCCGGCCACCGCCCGCTGCAGACCTGGCAGAGCCTGTACTGGAAGATGTACAACCGCCAGTGCGAGATCCTGAACACGCTGGGCGCCGGCGGGATGGTGGCCGTGCCGTCCTACGCCGAGGTGGCGGGTGAGCTCAGGGACAGCGTCGAGACCTATTTCCAGTCGGCCAATGCGAGCGCGCCCGAGCGCATCCGGCTGCTGCGCCTCGCCTTCGACGCCTCGCTGTCGAGCTTCGCCGGGCGCCAGCGACTTTATGAGCAGTTCTACACCGGCGACCCGATGCGCACCCAGGCGCTGCTCTACCGGATGTACGACACCGACACCCACATCGCCCGCATCCACGCCATGCTGGACGACCTGGAGGCGCGCGGCTCCGGCTAGCTAATCCTGCCTGGAGGCGGCCGCCATGGTCTTGCCGTCGAAGGCGGGCATGCTCTGGAACGAGCCGAAGCCCTGGCTCGCATACCACACCGAGAAGTTGAGCATCGCCTCGGGCGACGGCGCGTCGACCACGTCGACGAAGTCGTACTGGCCCTGGGTGTAGAGCACCGAGACGATCTTGATCCCGAGCTCCTTCGCCCTGGCGCGCGCCAGGCGGTTACGCTGTTCGTGCTTGCCGAGCCATTCGGCGCTCTGCTTGCCGAGCAGGACGTATTTCATGCGACCCTCCCCTGTCGACGGGCGCCCGGCGCCCGCCCGCCATTCCTAACCGCGCTCGCGCCCGGCCGCAACGCCGGCCCCGGGAGAACTTGACCGCCGCCGCGCTCTTGCCGGAGAGTGTGGGCAGGAGGACTCCCGGCCCCATGCTCCAGCGACCCTCTGCCGCAGACGCGACGGTAGCGATACCGGAAGCCCGGGCGGACGAGTCCTTCATCGAGATCGAGGCGCTCGACAAGACCTTCGTCGGGCAGGACGGCGAGGCGGTGGTCGCGCTTGAAGGCCTCGACCTCAATGTCAGGCGGGGCGAGTTCGTCACCATCGTCGGCCCCAGCGGTTGCGGCAAGTCGACGCTGCTCTCCTTGGTCGCCGGTCTGCTGGAGGCGACGGCGGGCGAGATCCGCATCGGCGGCACGCCGGTCGTCGAGCCCTATACCGATCTCGGCTTCGTCTTCCAGAGCGACCTGCTGCTCGACTGGCGCACGGTGACCGGCAACGTGCTGCTGCCCTGCGTGATGCGCGGCATCGACGAGGCGGCCTATGCCGGGCGCGCGCGCGAGCTGCTCGCCTCGGTCGGGCTCGAAGGGTTCGAGGGCAAGCGGCCCTTCGAGCTCTCCGGCGGCATGCGCCAGCGCGTGGCGCTGTGCCGGGCCCTGCTGCTCGACCCGCCGATGCTGCTGATGGACGAGCCGTTCGGCGCGCTCGACGCGCTGACCCGCGAGCAGATGCAGGTCGACCTGCAGACCGTCTGGCACCGCACCCGGAAGACCGTGCTGTTCGTCACCCATTCGATCTCGGAGGCGGTGTTCCTGTCCGACCGGGTGATCGTGATGACGCCGCGCCCCGGCGCCATCCGCGCGATCCTCGACGTCGACCTCGAACGGCCGCGCGATCTCAACGTCCACGACACGCCCGGCTTCACCGGCATCGTCCACGAGATCCGGCTGATGTTCCAGGAGATGGGCGTGATCCACCGCTGACCGGGCGAGGAGGCAGGATGAGCTTGTGGAACCGCAAGTGGACCCGCGACGCGTTCTGGATGGTTGTGTCCTTCGCGGCGCTGATCGGGCTCTGGTGGGGCGTGGTCTGGCTGTTCGAGACGCCGAGCTACCTGCTCCCCGCCCCGGACGAGGTGCTCCGGTCGGGCGCCGACAACGGGCTCCAGATGATTCCCCATTCGGGCTGGACGATCCTGTCGGTGCTGGCCGGCTACGTGCTGGCGGTCGTCGTCGGCGTGCCGCTCGCCATCATCGTGGTCTCATCGGCGACGCTGGAGCGCATCCTGTATCCGCCGATGGTGGCTACCCAGAGCATCCCCAAGATCGCGCTCGCGCCGCTCTTCGTCGTCTGGTTCGGCTTCGGCATGTTCCCCAAGGTCGCGGTGGCGTTCCTGATCTGCTTCTTCCCGATCGTGGTCGACACCATCGTCGGCCTGCGCAGCATCGACCCCGCGCTGGTGCAGCTCGCCCGCTCGATGGGCGCGCCGCCTTCGCGCATCTTTCTCCGCCTCCGCCTGCCGGGCGCGCTGCCCAGCATGTTCGGCGGGCTCAAGGTGGGCTCGGCGCTCGCCGTGGTGGGGGCGCTGACCGGCGAGTTCATCGGCTCGGATAACGGGCTCGGCTATCTGCTGCTGAGCGCGGCGGGCGAGCTCGACACCGCGCTGCTGTTCGCCATCCTGTTCGTGCTTTCGCTGCTCGCGATGGCGTTCTTCTACGCCATCGAGCTGTTGGAGCGGCTGATGATCCCGTGGCACGTGTCGCAGCGCGCGCATGCGGGCTAAAAGCGTAGTCGCACGAGAAACCGAGGAGGAAACCATGAGAACCGCAATCGCCGGCGCGGTCGCAGCCGCGATCCTCGCCCTCGCAATCCCGGCCCAGGCGGCCGACAAGGTCTCGCTCCGGACCGACTGGATCAAGAGCGCCTATCACGCGGTCTGGTACCACGCCAAGGACAAGGGCGTGTTCGCCAGGAACGGCATCGACGTCGACATCCGCGACGGCCGCGGCTCGGTGATCACCGCCCAGACCGTCGGCAACAAGACCGTCACCTTCGGCACCGCCGACGGCGGCGCGGTGATGGTGCTGGTCTCCAAGGGGCTGCCGGTCAAGATCGTCGCCTCTTACCTGCGCACCAACCCGGTCGCGATCATCTTCCCCAGGAAGAACGGCTGGAAGAGCTGGAAGGACCTCGCGGGGTCGCGCATCGGCTTCTCGGCGGGCGGCGCGACGGCGGCCTATTTCAAGGCGCTGGCCAAGAAGAACGGCATCAAGGGCAAGGTCAAGCTGGTGTTCATGGAGCCCGCCGCCAAGCTCGCCGCGCTGTTGACGACCAAGGTCGACGCCATCGATTCCTTCGGCTTCCTGCAGGCGCCCAAGGCGACCGCGGCCGGCATCCCGTCGACCTATTTCAGCTACGCCTCGGGCGGCATCGTGGTGCCCGGGCTCTCGCTGATCGCCCATAACGACACCATCGAGGACAACCCCGACCTGGTGGGCCGCATGGTGGCGAGCGTGCGCGAGGCGCTGGCGCTCGGCCAGAAGGAGCCGGAGGCGGCGATCGCCTCGCTCTTGAAGGTCGCGCCCAACCTCAAGCCGGACATCTCGCTCGACATCCTCAAGGCGTCGTTCGACCTGTTCGAGAACGAGGCCAGCAAGGGCAAGCCGTCGGGCTGGACGTCGCCCGACGACATCGCGAAGGCGCAGAAAACGCTGATCGAGTTCAAGCGGATCAAGAAGGAACAGCCGATCGACGCCTATTTCACCAACGCGTTCGTCCCCAAGTCATGACCGCGAAGACCGCGCGCCATCCCCGCCCGCCCGAGGTCGAGGGTCTCGGGCTGGAGGAGATCGCGGAGCGCTACGTCGCCCGGTTCGGCGACCGCAAGCCGGACTGGGCGGCCTTCGCGGATGCGCTGGTCGACGGCTACCGGCGGGCGCAGCACCGCTTCATCGGCAACACCTCGGGCAAGCCGGACGACGGCGTCATCCCGGCCCGCGCCTTCACCCTCAGCGTCATGTACGTCCCGCCGGGGGAAGGCAACGCGCCCCACACCCATGAGGTGGAAGAGGTGTTCTTCGTGCTGCAGGGCCATCTCACGGTGTTCTTCGAGGAGGAGGACGGCAGGCGGCTCGAGGTCGCGCTCGGCCCGTGGGACTGCGTCTCCTGCCCGGCCGGGGTGATCCACGGCTATGCCAACGAGACGGTCGAGCCGGTCTACCTCCAGGTCATGGCCGGCAAGGCGAACCCCGAGTTCATGGGCTACGCCGACCAGGCGCTGTTCGAGGCGCGCGACCGGCATGTGAGAGAAGCAGGCGGTTAGGAGGGCGCCATGTCCACGATCACAATATCGCTTCCCGAATCCCTCAAGTCCTTCGTGGAGGATCAGGTCCGCGCGCACGGCCACGGCAGCGCGAGCGAATACGTCCGCGAGCTGATCCGCAGGGAACGGGACCGCCAGAATCTGCGCGAGCTGCTGCTCGAAGGCGCGGCTTCGCCGACGGCGGGCATGGCCGATGCCGCGTATTTCGACCGGCTCCGCCTCCAGGTGCGCGACGCCGGCAGTGGGTGAGCGCCAAGCCGGTCGTCCCGCGCGAGCGGGCGCGTTGCGTGCGCCGTGCTACCCGATCCGCAGCACCCGTTCGCCCAGCGGCTGGACCGGGCGGCGGTTGTTCGGGTAGAGGGCGGCGAAGGCGGCGATCTGGGCGGCGGAGATCGCGAGGGGCTGGGCGAGGACAGCCCAGGCGACCCCTTCGGTGCAGGGCGGGGTGGTGAGCGAGCCGCGGTAGCGCCATGCGGTCAGGCGGGCGGGCAGCAGCGTGGCGAGGTCGAGCTCGCCCGGAACCGGGCGCACCGCCCCGGGCTCGGCCGGGAGATGGGCCCAGAGCGGCGCCAGCGTGCCGTGCGCCGCGCCTTCCGCGAACAGGACGCCCACAACGGCGAGCGCGCCGTCCCCGGAAGCGTGCACCAGATGCAGCTCGAGCGCCAGGCGGGCACCGTCGAACAGATGCTCGCTGGGGTGGTGGAAGTGGAACTGGCGCAGCTCGTAGCGAATCCCGTCGAGCGCGACGAAGCTGCCGGGGTCAGGGTTGGCCTGCACGGTGTGGCCGGTGTTCTCGAGGACGATGCGGGTCCTCCGGTAGGCGAATTCGAGCGGCGGCAGGTCCGCGCCACGGCCGCCGGTCAGGTCGACCGGCGACTGCTCCGCACCCAGCGCGCAGGCGGCGAAGCCGGGGTCGAGCGAGGCCCAGAGCGCCGGGCCGTTATCGGCATCGTAGCCCCAGCGCGCCGGGCGGTGGCGCTCGGTGTCGGTTCCCATTCCCGGCATGATAGCGCACCCGCCGGGCTGGCGCGGCTCGTCGCAGGGTGTAATCTGCGCGCAACCGGAGGAAGGCGACATGGCGCTCGAAATCGTACCGACCGAGGCGACGCTGGGCGCGGTGGTGCGCGGGGTCCGGCTCGCGGAGCTCGACGATGCGGACTTCGCCGAGATCGAGCGGGCGTGGCACGACCATGCCGTTCTGGCGTTTCCGGACCAGAATCTGTCCGGGGCCGAGCAGGTCGCGTTCAGCCGCCGCCTCGGCCCGCTGGAGCGCAGCCTGACGGCCAACAACGTCGGCGCCGACCCGGAGATCATCGTGCTCTCCAACATGCGCGATGACGGCAGCCTGTGGCCGGCGGGGAGCGCGCACGGGCTGTTCCTCCAGGGCAACAACTACTGGCACACCGATTCGTCCTACAAGCGCGTCCCCTCGAAGGGCTCGGCTCTCGCCGCCCGCGCGGTGCCGGCGACCGGCGGCGAGACCGCCTTCGCCGACATGCGCGCGGCCTGCGACGCGCTCGACCCCGGCATGCGGGACTACCTGGAGGGCAAGTCCGCGGTGCACAGCTACGCCTACAGCCAGGGCAAGGTCGGCGGCACCGAGACGCTGAGCGCCGACGAATGGGACGCGCTGCCGCCGGTCGAGCACCCGATCCTGCGCCGCCACCCGGCGACCGGGCGGCACGCGCTCTATATCGGCCGGCATGCCAGCCACATCGTCGGCGAGGATGAGGACGACAGCCGCGCGCTGCTGGAGCGGCTGTGCGCCGAGGCGTGCCGGGCGCCCCGGGTGTTCGTCCATCGCTGGCGGGTCGGCGACCTGGTGCTGTGGGACAACCGCTGCGTGCTGCATCGCGGCCTCGGCCACCCGCCCGACCAGGGGCGCTACATGACCCGCACGACGCTCGCCGGCGACGGCGCGTCCAACGAGTGGTCGCTGCAGGCGAGCGGCTAGCGCGCCCGGACGCGGCGGCTCAGCAGCCTCGACAGGCGCTGCGCCCGCACGATGTTGGCGGCGCGCAGGCGGCTGCCGACGGCGGCGCGCAGCCGCGCCGCCTCGTGGTTGCCCCGGTCGGCGGCCAGGTTGTACCAGGCATAGGCGCGGACATCGTCTTCGGGCACCCCTCGCCCGGCGTCGTACATCGCCGCCAGGTTGAACTGCGCCTGCACGTCGCCCTGCTCGGCGGCGGCGCGGTACCACCGGACGGCGCCGCGGTCGTCCTCGGGCAGGCCGCCCGCGCCGGTGGCGTACATGACGCCGAGCCCGTTCTGCGCGCCGCGATGGCCCTGAACGGCGGCCGCCCGGTACAGCCGCACCGCCTCGGCGTCGTTCTCCGCCACGCCCTCGCCGTTGTCGTACATGGAGCCGAGATTGAACTGGGCGTGGGGGTTGCCCTGTTCGGCGGCCAGCCGGTACCACTTGGCCGCCTCGGCGTCGTTCTCCGCCACGCCGATACCGCGGTCGTATCTGAGCCCCAGATTGACCTGGGCGGGCGCGTAGCCCTGGACGGCAGCCTTGCGGAGCCAGCTCACGGCTTCGGCCTCGTCGCGTGCCACGCCATCGCCGCGGCCGTACAGCGCCGCCAGGCGGAACTGCGCCCTCGCCGCCCCCTGCGCGGCCGCGAGCCGGTACCAGAAGGCGGCCTCGGCGCGATCCACCGGCACGGCGGTACCCCGGTCGTAGGCGGCGCCGAGGGCGAGCAGCGCCGGCACGAACCCCTGTCGGGCCGATGTGCGGAACCACTCGACCGCCTCGGCGTCGTCCTGCGACGTTCCGCGCCCGCCGCCATGAACGACGCCGAGGTTGAACTGGGCGACCGGGTTCCCCCGTTCGGCCGCCCGGCGGAACCATTCCGCGGCCTCGGCGCGGTTGCGCTCGACGCCGGCGCCGGCGAAGTACATGACGCCCAGATTGACCTGCGCCGGCACGCTGCCGCCCCGCGCAGCCCTGTGAAACCACCGCACGGCTTCGGCGGTGTCCTCAAGCGGGCCTCCCGGCGTGCTGAGCAGGAGCGCGAGGTTGAGCTGCGCCTCGACCTTTCCCCGATCGGCCGCCAGGCGATACCACTTGGCGGCTTCGGCCGGGCTGCGCGGCACGCCCTGGCCGGTGTCGTACATGTAGCCCACGTGGAACCGCGCCGCCGCATCTCCCTGACGCGCCGCCCGCAGCAGCCAATCGAACGCCTTGACGTAGTCCTTGACCACGCCGTGGCCGGTGTAGTGCCGAACGCCGATCAGACGCTGGGCCCGGGGATCGAGCGGCTCGCTCGGCAGGGCGGCGCGCTGGGGCGCGCATAGCGCCGCAAGCAGGACCGGCACGACGGCGGCCGCGCCGGCGCACCGCCTCGCATAGTCCAGACTCGCCCCAACCGCGCCCCCGCGCCGCATGCGGGCATTGTATTTCTCATCCTCCTACAACTCAAGATTGTATTTGCCCGCTTCGGCCGCCGGCCGCCCGGGCGAGGGCGACGACGTTGCGGATCAGCGCCCGGCCGCGCCCCGCTTCCAGGCCCAGGATCGACTCCGGGTGGAACTGCACCGCCCAGACCGGCAGCGTCCGGTGCTGCAGCGCCATGGCTACCCCGTCCGCCGTCCGGGCGACGATCTCCAGCCCCTCGGGCGCCTCGTCCCGGGCAACATAGATCGAATGGTAGCGCCCCACCGAGTAGCGGGCGGGCAGGCCGCGGAAGAGCGGCACGGGGTCGGCCTCGATCTCCGACGGCTTGCCGTGCACCGGACAGTCGAGAACCCGCAACCGCGCGCCGAAATACTCGGCGATCCCTTGCAGGCCGAGGCAGACGCCGAAGACCGGGATGGCGCGCGTCATGCAGGCGCCGACCGTCTCCGCCACGCCGAAATCGGCCGGCTCTCCCGGACCCGGCGACAGCACCGCCAACCCGGGCCGGCGCTCGTCGAGCAGCCCGGGGTCGAAGCCGAATCGCAGCGTCTCCACCTTCGCCCCGGCCTGGCGGAAATAGTCGGCCAGCGTATGGACGAAGGAATCCTCGTGGTCCACCAGCAGCACGTCGAGCCCGGCGCCGATCGCCGCATCGCCGTCTTCGGCCGCCCGCGATGCCGCCGGCGGCTTCAGAACGTCGAGCAGGGCGGACGCCTTGACGCGGATCTCGTCCTCCTCCTCGGCCGGGTCGGACTCGAACAGCAGCGTCGCCCCCGCCCGGACCGAGGCGATGCCGTCGCGGATCTGGATCGTGCGCAGCGTGAGCCCGGTATTCATGTTGCCGTTGGCGAAAGCCGCCCCGACCGCGCCGCCGTACCAGCGCCGGGGCGAGCGCTCGCAATCCTCGACGAACTGCATCGCCCATTTCTTGGGCGCGCCGGTGACCGTCACCGCCCAGGTGTGGGAGAGAAAGCCGTCCAGCGCGTCGAAGCCCTCGCGAAGCACGCCCTCGACATGATCGACGGTGTGGATCAGCCTGGAATACATCTCGATCTGGCGCCGCCCGATCACCTTCACCGATCCCGGCTCGCAGATTCGCGACTTGTCGTTGCGGTCGACGTCGGTGCACATGGTGAGCTCGGACTCGTCCTTCTCCGAGTTCAGCAGGGCGCGGACCTGGCGGGCATCGGCGATCGGATCGCCGCCGCGCCGGATGGTGCCGGAGATCGGGCAGGTCTCGATGCGCCGCCCCTCGACCCGCACGAACATCTCGGGCGAGGCGCCGATCAGGTACTCTCCCTCGCCGAGATTGATCAGGAACCCGTAGGGCGCGGGGTTGACCCGCATCAGCCGCCGGAAGATCGCCGACGGGGGCTCGGCGGCGGGCAGCCAGCTGGCGATCCCGGGCACCGTCTCGAACAGGTCGCCCGCCCGGAACTTCTCCTTCGCCTGCCGCACGGTGGCGGCGTACTCGCCGGGCGCGTGGTCGCACCCGCCGGGGCCCGGCGGGGCGAGGCGGAAGGGCTCGTCCGCCCCGCCGCGCGCCATGCCCTCCGTGGTCTCGCCGTCGATCTCGAACTCGTAGGACCGCCACGTCGCCTCGCCGCGCTGGTGGTCGACGACGAGGATGCGGTCGGGCAAATAGAGAACGAGATCGCGGCTGCCGTCCTCGCGGTTGGTCTTGCGCGCCAGCGGCTCGAACTGGAAGGCGAGGTTGTAGCCGAACGCGCCGTAGAGGCCGAGGAAGCGCTCGCGCTCCGGCGCGCGGAAGAAGCGCAGGACTTCCCGCAGCAGCGAGAACACCGACGGCTGGCGGCTCCGCTGCTCCTCTGGAAACCGCCCGGCGGGCTGGCGGATTTGGAGCCGGAAACCGTCCTCGCAAGCCTCATGCGACTCGACGAAATCCCAGCCCGCGGCGCGCGCCCCGAGCGCGCGCGCGAGACCTCGCCCGCGCGGCGACAGCGCCCGCACCCGCGCCGCGCGCCCCGCCGCCGAGATTTCGAGCGGCGGGTCCACGAAGCCATGTCCCAGCGCGTGTAGCGCCCGGGATACTCGAAATCGGACGACAGCAGCGCGCCGCGCCGCCGGTCGAGCCGGTCCACCAGGATCATCCGGGCGTTCTCGTAGGTCTCCGGCGCGCTCTCGCTGACGACGCGCACCCCGCCCGGTGTGGCAAAAATCTCCCGTGCCTTCGACATGACCCCTCCGCTTTGCCGGGGTTTCCGGGAGCCATGCCGCCTTGGCAAAGGAAAATGGCTGCCCGGGTCCGGCAGCCATCCATGTCACGCGCGAAATGCCGGCCGCCGATTCAGGCGCGCCGCCACCAGTTCGTCGAGATCGAAACCGCATTCCGCATGACGGGGCAAGCATACGCGCCGGGCGCCCGGCGTCAACCGGCGCGACCCTATGGCTTGTCTTCAAGGGCGCGGCTCCGGTCGCCGACATGCACCAGCCGGGTCTTCATGGTGGACCGCGGGACGGTGCCCGGCGGCAAGAGCTCGACGCGGGCGGTGAAGATCAGCTTCTCGCGCAGCGCGGTCTCCAGCGCTTCCGCCAGGCGAGGGAGGTCTCCGGCGGCCTCGCCGTGCTCGACGAGGATGTGCAGCGGCGGCTGCACCGCAGGGCCCGGCTTGGGCAACACGATCCGCATCGCCCCGGTGGTCTGGGGGCGGAAGCCGGTCACCACGTCCTGGATCGCCGACGGCCAGACATTGACGCCGCGCAGGATCAGCAGGTCGTCGGTCCGCCCGACCACCCGGATGCGCGGACCGGTCCGCCCGTTGGCGCACGGGCCGTTCCTGACGACGACCCGGTCGTGACTGCGGAAGCGCAGCAGCGGCGCCGCCTCGCGGTCGATATGGGTGAACACCATCTCGCCTTCGATCTCGCCGGAATCCATCGACAGCACCTCTCCCGTGGCCGGGTCGACGATTTCCATGATCGCCATGTCGGGCGTCAGGAAATGCGCGCCGTCCCGCATGTCGCTCTCGGCGGCATAGACCGGGACGACGTCGGCGTTGCCGACCGACTCGGTCACCCGGGCCTGCCAGGTTTCCTCGATATGGCGGCGGATCTCGGGAACGCCGCCGCCCGGCTCGGCGCCCACCGTCAGCCGCTCGACGCCGAGCCCGGCCACGTCGATGCCGCGCGAGGCGGCCGCCTCCGCCAGATGGAGCGCGTAGGACGGCGTGCAGGCGAGCGTGTCCGCCCCGATGCGGGCGATGGCGTCGAGCAGCCGGTCGGTCGCGCCCGCGCCGATCGGCAGGAAGGTCGCGCCGAGATCCTCGATCCCCTGGGCCAGCGGGATGCCGCCCACGAAGAACCCGATGCTGAAGCCCATGGCGACGGTCGACGTCGCGCGCACGCCCTGGCACCAGAACACGCGCCGGATCGCCTCCCGCCACAGCGCCGAGTCGTGCGCCGTCACCGGGACGTAGGACGGCGCGCCGGTGGTGCCGGACGATGCGTGGACCCGCACGATCCGTTCCCGGCCGGCCGCCGCGTGATTGCCGAACGGGGGGTGCGACTGCTGGCTCTCGCGCAGCTCCTGCTTGGTGGTGAACGGCAGGCCGGCGAGGTCGTCGACGCTGCGGATATCCTCGAACGAAGCGCCCGCCTGCGCCAGCTTCCGGGCGACGAACGGGGAGCGCGCCGCGAGGTAGGCCATCTGCGCGCGGAGCTTCGTGTCCTGAAGCGCGCGCACCTCGTCCGGGCTCGCGGTCTCGACCGGGCTCAAGGCGATGCCGCTCATTCGACCGATGCTCCGTCAAGTCCGACCGCCTCGCACATGCATACGCAGCTTCTATGCTAAGTATCTGATTCTATGGTAACATATTCCCGCTTCTATCGCCACCGGGCGCCGCGCAACCACGCCGTGCCCGCTCACCTGGTGAGCTACGGGAAGGTCGTCGACCGAGAGCGGACAACCTCCCTAGCGGCCGACCAGGCGCGCCGTCAAGCGGCTCTACACGAATGGGTCGCCGGGCCGATGGGTCGAAGCCTTTGCGGTCATTGCTACTCTTCCACGACGGAGAGAATACTCTTCGGTTGGAAAAGCGCTGCCGTCGGCCCGCACTTGCCGTAAGCCTCGCTCGATCGATTCATCTCGCAAGGCGTTCCCTTGACTTCCGTCAGCGGAGGCAAGCCGAGATGCCATCGTTCCCTGGTTTTCTCCACCACCGCGTCGGGATGAAAGCAGGTGATGTATGCGTCGCCAAAGTTCGGATCGGCCCCCGAATGCCTGCACTCCGCACAACGCGGAATGTCGGTTCGCTCATCCGTCATGATCGAGTTCCAAAGAGTACGATCTTTTCGGCTCCACTTTTCATTTGACCCCCTTCCGGGCCTCGGTCAAGGCTCGCCCGATACCGAATCGGCGGTTTTCTACACATGCATGTGCGCCGCGAGCGTGTTTTCCGTCACCTCCGCCGCCGCGCCCGCGAGCACGACCTCGCCGCGGTCCATGACGATCACCCGGTCGGCGATCGCAAGCGCGAAGGCGAGATTCTGCTCGACGACCAGCAGCGCCCGCCCCGCGGCCTTCGCCTGGTGCAGGAGCCGCGCCATCCGCTCGACATTCTCCTGCTGCACGCCTTCCGAGGGCTCGTCGAGCAGCAGCAGCTTCCCGCTCTCGGCGACGCCGCGCACGAAGGAGAGGATCTTGCGTTCGCCGCCGCTCAGCGTCCCGGCCGACTGGTTCATGCGCGCTTCGAGGATCGGGAAGGCCGCCAGCAGCGGGGCGTGGCGATGCGCGTCGAACGCCTCCATCAGGCCGAGATTCTCGCGCACCGAGAGGTTGTCGAACACCGGCCGTTCCTGCGGGCAGTAGACCAGGCCGAGCCGGTGCCGCCGGTCGGGGGCAAGCCCGTCGAGCGATCGCCCGGCGAACTCCACCCCGCCGGATTGCAGCGGCAGATGCCCGGTGAGCAGGCGCATCAGCGTCGTCTTGCCGACCCCGTTGCGGCCGAGCACGCAGCAGGCCTCACCCGCCGCGACCGCGCCGTCGACCCCGCGCACGACGGTGGTCGCGCCGTAGCCGCCGGTGACCCCGGCGAAGGAAAACAGCGGACCGTTCATGCCGAGGCTCCGACATAGACGGCGCGCACCCGCTCGTCCGCCTGGATTTCCGCGACCGTCCCCGAAGCCAGCAGCCGACCCTGATGCAGCACGAAGACGCGGTCGGCCAGCTCCCGCACGAAGGTCATGTCGTGCTCGACGATCACCGTGCAGGCGTCGAGCCGGGTGCCGACCCAGCGAATCGCCTCGATCACTTCGCGGGTCTCGGCCTGCGACAGGCCGGCGGACGGCTCGTCGAGCAGGATCAGCCGCGGCTCGGCGATCAGCACCATGACGAGCTCGAGGATCTGGCGCTGGCCGTGCGACAGATCGCCCGCCCTCCGGTCCTCGTCGGCGAGGAAGGAGAAGCGGGATTGCGCCTCGCGCAGGATCGCGCTCGACCAGGCGTGGCTCCGCATGCGCAGGAGATCCGCCAGGCGGGCGCGGCCGCCCCACAGGCCGATGTTGAAATTCTCCGCCACGGTGAACTCGGGGAACAGGCTGGGCGCCTGGAACTTGCGGCCGACGCCGATGCGGCTCAGCAGGTCGGCCGCGGCACCGGTGCGTTCCCGGCCGAAGATCCGCACCCGCCCGCCGCGCACCGGCAGCTCCCCGGTCATCGCGTTGAAGCAGGAGGTCTTGCCGGCGCCGTTGGGCCCGATCAGGCAGTAGATGCCGGGCCGGTCGATCGCCAGATCGAGCCCTTCGAGGATGCTCACCGAGCCCATGCGGACGCGGATGTCGTCCAGCGCGAAGCCGGTCCCGACCGGACCGGACGGCCGGTCCGGGCTGTCCAGGCCGCGTGCCTGCGGGCGGCGCCACAGACGCTCGAACCAGGGCTCGACGAAGCCCATCAGCCCCTGCCGGAAATACAGCACGACGACGATGAAGATCGCCGCCAGGATGACCTCCCAGTAGGAGATCTCGTCCCGCAGATCGGCGGTCAGGATGCCGATCAGGACGGCGCCCGCGACCGGGCCGTACAGCGTCGCCCGCCCGCCGACCGCGGCCCAGATCACCAGATCGGCCGACAGGATGAAGCCGCAGAGCTGCGGCGTGACGAGGTTCTGCTGGGGCGCATAGAGCGCGCCGCCGATGCCGGCGAGCACGCCGCTGATCCCGAACACGGCGGCCTTCGCGTTCTGCACCGCGAAGCCGCAGAACCGCACCCGCTGCTCGTTCTGCGCGACCGCCCGCCACAATACGCCCGCCGGCGCGCGGCGCAGCCAGGCGATGCCGAGCACGCAGACCGCGAGCGCCGCGGCGGAGACGTAGTAGAGATCGACGAAATCGCTCAGCCCGGGCAAGGCCGGGATGTTCTTGAGGCCGTTGAAGCCGCCGGTCACGTCGTTCCAGGAGTTGGCGATCTGGAAGGCGAGCAGGGTCAGCGCGAGCGTGATCATGGCGAAGAACGGCCCGGTCAAAGTGCGCCCGCGAAACACCAGAAGGCCGATCGCCCAGGCCAGCAGGCCTGGCGCCAGCGCCGCCCCCGGCAGCAGGACGAGCAGCAGCCAGCTGTCCTCGAAATGGATCAGCGCAAGACCGGAGAGATAGGCCGCAAGCCCGAAGAACATCGCCTGTCCCAGCGGCAGCAGCCCCGCCTGGCCCCAGCACAGACCGACGCCGAGCGCGGCGATGGCGTAGAGGAAATAGAGCGCGAGCGTATAGGCCCAGAACTCGCCCACGAGCTGCGGCAGCACGGCGAGCGCCGCGATCAGGGCGGCGCTATGCGCGAGGAAAGAGGCCATTGGGCCTGAGCCAGAGAAACAGGATCGCGATCACCAGCACGGTGGAGTAGCCCCAGGTCCGGTCGGAGACCGCGCTGACGACGCTCTCGACGCCGCCGATCACGCCCGAGCCCGAGATCAGCCCGACCAGGCTGCCGAGCCCGCCCACCACCAGGACGAAGAAGGACTTGAGGATGAAGTCGAGGCCGAGCGCCGGATTGACCGGCAGCAGCGGCGCCAGCATCACCCCCGACAGCGCCGCCAGCCCGCAGCCGAAGACGAAGGTGTTGCGCGCCAGCGCGGTCACCGGAATGCCGACCGAGGCGGCGAGCTCCGGGTTGTCGACCACGGCGCGGATGCGCCGCCCGGTGGCGCTGCGGACGAACCACCAGACCAGCCCGGCGACCAGCGCGATGGACGCCGCCGTCAGCAGCAGCCGATAGGCCGGGTAGTCCGCGCCCAGCACCTCGACGCTGCCGCTGAGCGGCGTCGCCACGCTGCGAAACCCCCTGCCATACACCGCCTCGACCGCCTCGCGCAGCAGCATGCTGAGCCCCCAGGTGGCGAGCAGCGTGTCGAACGGCCGGGCATAGAGCGGCCGCACCAGCACCCGCTCCACCACGAGGCCGAGCAAGCCGCAGACCAGCAGCGCCAGCGGCACCGCGGCGAGAAAGGGCAGGTCCTGCGCCTGGACGAAGAAGGCGCAATAGGCGCCGATCATGACGAACTCGCCATGCGCGATGTTCATCACGCCGAGCAGCCCGAACACGACGGCGAGGCCGAGCACCACGACGGCGAGCGTCGATACCTCATACACCACGTTGAGGACGTTGGTGGTGAGGATCGGATCCATCGCGCCCGTCGTCTCAGGCGGCGGCCGGGGGCGCTGCCGGCCGCCGCCGCGCCGGCCGGGTCAGCTGCAGGTCTGGCCGTGCGCCACCGCCTTGAAGGTCTCGACGATGTCGAAGCTCGTGCCCTTGCATTCGGCAAGGAACATGTCCTTGACGACATGGCGGTTGGTCATCACGGCCGTACCGGTCGGCGTCTTGTACTCCAGCTTGTCGGCCGCCGCCATCAGCTTGCCGGCATCCGTCCCGCCGGCCTTCTCGATCAGCGCCTTGGCGCAGTAGACGCCGCCATAGGTGTCCACGCCGATCATGCCGAGCTGCGGCGCCTTGGCGCCGGCGGCTTTCCTGTAGCCCGCCTTGAACTTCGCGTTGGCCTCGCTCTGCTCGTTCTCGAAATAGGACATGGCGCTGTACAGGCCGTTCGAGCTCTCGTCGCCGATGCCGAGCAGGGTCTGCTCTTCCAGCAGGTAGGAGATCCGCCTGATCGACTTGTCGAGGCCGAACCCGGCGAAGGTGCGGTTGAAGTTGATGTTGTCGCCGCCCACCAGGGTGATCGCCACGAGATCGGGATTCTTGGCCTTGATGCGGGTCACCGCGTCCTCGAACTTGTTGGGCGCGCCGAGCGGCACGTATTCCTCGCCGACCACGCTGCCGCCGGCGGCGGCGATGTATTTCTTCGCCTCCTCGTTGGTCTTGCGCGGCCAGACATAGTCGTTGCCGATGAGATAGCAGGACTTCGTGCCGAGCGTCCTCGCCAGCCAGGCGATCGAGGGCTGGACCTGCTGCTGCGGCGTATCGGCCGTCACGTAGACATTCGGGTTGCACTCGCCGCCCTCGTAGAGAGGCGTGTAGACATAGGGCACCCGGCCCTTCAGCGCGGCGACGATCGCTTCGCGCACCGCGCTGTCGTGCGACCCGATCACGCAGTCGACCTTGTCGCGCAGCATCAGGCGGATCGCCGCCTTGGCGGCCTCGGCCGGCGGCGCGCCGCCGTCGGACGGGATGACGGTCACCTTGCGGCCGCCGATGCCGCCGGCCGCGTTGATCTCGTCGACGGCGAGAGCGGTTACCGCCGTTTGCGTCGGACCGAACAGCGAGCCCGGCCCGCTGAGCGCGTAGAAGGTGGCTATCTTCAACTCTTCGGCGGCCCGGGCGCCGGTGAGGACGGACGGCGCGACGACCGCGGCCCCCGCACCCAGCGCGCCGGCAACGAAACGGCGGCGCGACACCTGTCCGGTGGAATTCGGCATCGTGTTCTCTCCCTGTTTCTGTTCCTGTCGTCAGCCCCGTCGACGGTGGGGTCAATTCCCGGCTTCGGCGGAACGCGGGGCCGGGGTGGCCGGCAGCGCCGCTTCCACCGCCGCGCTCAAGGCCAGCAGGGCGCGGTCGCTCCCCGCCGGGCCGTCGAGCTCCATGCCGACCGGCAGACCGCCGCCGGAGAGCCCGGCCGGCAGGGTGACGCCGGGAATGCCGGCGAGGCTGGACGGGCCGGTATTGCGGATGAAGGTGAGGAAGGTCGGCACCCGTTCGCCGTTCAGCTCGACCGTCTCGTCCTCGCCGATGGGCGCGGCGGGGAGCGGCGTAGTCGGAAAGATCGCCGCGATCACGTCGTTCGACGCGAAATACCCGGCATAGGCGGCCTGGAGCGCCGGACGGGTCTGCGTCAGCGCCTCGCGGTAGACCGCCTCGGGAATGGCGCCCTCGGGCGTCAATACGCCTTGCAGCAGCCCCGCCACGTCCGGGCTGGCCACGGCGGCGGCGAGGCCCGCCAGGTCGAGCGGCAGGCCGCTCTCCAACAAATAGCGGGTCAGCTCCACCACCGTCTCGTACAGCGCGACGGGGAACCCGGCGGCCGCGTCCAGCTTCGGAACGTCCGGCATCTCCGCCTCGACCAGCACCGCGCCCGCCGCGGCGAGCGCGGCCAACGCCGCGTCCGCGACCCGGGCGGTCTCGGGATGCAGGTCGTCGTAGAAGTAACCGCGGGGCACGCCGATCCGCGCGCCCTTCAGGGCCATGCGGGGCAAGTCGTCGGGCGCCCCGGCGATGACACCGTCGAGCAGGGCGAGGTCCTCGACCGAGCGCGCGAGCGGTCCCGCGGTGTCCCGCGTGCTGGAGATCGGGACGATGCCGTCCCGGCTGTACCGCCCGGCGGTCGGGCGGAACCCGGCGACGCCGCAGAGCGCGGCCGGGATGCGCACCGAGCCGCCGGTGTCCGTGCCCATCGCGACCGGTGCCATGCGCGCCGCGACCGCGGCACCGGAGCCGCCGCTGCTGCCGCCCGGGATGCGCGCGGGGTCGTGGGGGTTGCGCGCCGGCCCGAAGGCGGCGTTGTTCGACGTGATGCCGAAGGCAAGCTCGTGCATGTTGAGCTTGCCCATGACATAGGCGCCCTCGTCGACGAGGCGCCGCAGGACGGGCGCGGTCCGTGCCGGGCGGTGATCGCGCAAGCCAGGCGTGCCGCCGGTGGTCGGCATGTTCGCGGTATCGAAATTGTCCTTCACCGGCACCGGCAGCCCGGCAAGACGGCCGCCGCCGGGGACAGCGCGCGAGGCGGCGTCGAGCACCCGGTCAGGATCGAGATGGATGAAGGCATTCAGCCCGCCGCGGCGTTCGCACTCGGCCAGCAGCGCCTCGGCGTACTCGCGGGCGGAAATGCGCCCCTCGCCGATCTGGCGAAGCGCCTCCGATGCCGTCCACTCGGCAATCTCGCCCAAGATCGTTTCCTCGCGATGCGGCAGGTACGGCAGCCTCCCGGAATCCCGGCGTCATCCCGGAGTGTGGCGCAGAACTCCGGGACGCGCCATCCTCGGAATTGAGGATTTTCAGCCGCAATCCTCCGCCGGAAAGGCAAACCGCGTGGCGAGCTGGGTCCGGTTCGAGACGCCGAGCTTGGCGAAGATGTGCTTGAGATGGGTCCTGACGGTGGCGACCGATATCCCGAGCGCCCGGGCGGCCTCCATGTCGGTCCTGCCGAGCGCGGCCGACATCGCGATCTCCTTCTCGCGCGCGGTCAGCCGGGCCTCGCCCGCGATGCGCTCCATCAGCCCGCCCGGCGAGGTACCCGCCCGGCCGCCGCCCTCGCGCGCCAGGGCGCGGCGCATCGCGTTGGTGAAGGACGGGCCGATCGCATCCACGATCTCGATCTCCCGGCGCGAGAAGTCCTCCTTGCCGCGGCCGCGCCAGATCCTCAGATCGCCGATATTCGCGCCGCCGGCATAGGCGTAGTAGTTGATGCCGTAGTAGAGCCCGTCGCGGGCGAGAAAGTCGTTGAAAAACTCGCTCCGCTCCAGCGCCGGGCGGGAAATGACCTCGTTCACCGAGGTGGTGCGCCGGCGGCGCTGCAGCGCCGGCGTGATCGGGTCGCGGAACTGGTAGTAGGACTCGTAGGCCGACAGATTGTCGTCCGACATGTTGAGGGCCACGCGGTCCGCGAACCTGCCTTCCGCCTCGCTCCACACATAGGAGGCGAGGTACTCGGCGTTCAGCAGGTCGCGCAGCAGGGGGCACAGGCAGAGGCGCAGATCGCGGGACGAGTGGCCGGCCGACAACTCGCCCATGATGCGAAAGACGACTTCCGACTCCCTGGAGGTCAGGTTCATCCCGATGCTCCCCCGCGACAGAGGCTAGCCCATGTCCGTTTCGGATGGAACCGACGCGGATCGACGAGGGAACCGCCGCCGGTCATGGTCGACGTCCTACCTGCCCCATGTCGTCATGCGCGGACCGCGGGCCCGGGCGTTTCGCCGGCGCGGCGATTGTGGCACAAACCGCCCGGGCCGGCGGACAGGAAGGACGACATGTTTATCGCGATGAACCGGTTCCGAATCGCGCGCGGCCGCGAGGCGGAGTTCGAGCGGGTCTGGCGGGAGCGCGACTCCCATCTCGACGGCGTGCCCGGCTTCGTCGAGTTCCGCCTGCTGCGCGGGCCGGAGGCCGAGGACCACACGCTGTATGCCTCGCACGCGCTGTGGCGGGACCGCGAGTCGTTCGAGGCCTGGACCCGCTCGGAGGCGTTCCGCAAGGCCCATGCGGGCGCCGGCGCGAGGCGCGGGCTCTATCTCGGCCACCCGGATTTCGAGGGCTTCGAGTCGGTGCTGGAGCGGTGAAGCCCGGGCCGTGATCGCCGGCCTCGGGAACGCGTTCGCCCGCCTGCCGCCGTCCTGGCAGGGGGCGGCCTGGATGACCATGAGCGCGCTGCTCTTCGCCGGGCAGGCCGCCATCGTGCGCTATCTCTCCAAGGAGATGCATTTCCTCGAGATCTCGCTGTTCCGCGCGCTGTTCGGCGTGGTGGCGATGCTGCCCTGGCTGATGCGCACGGGCATCGGCGTCATGCGGACCCGGCACGCCGGGCTCTACGCCACGCGCGGCTTCCTCAGCACGATCGCCATGTATGGCTGGTTCGGCAGCCTCGCCCTGATCCCGATCGCCGACGCGACGGCGATCTCGTTCACCTTCCCCCTGTTCATCGCGCTGTTCGGGGTGATCTTCCTCCGCGAATCGGCGCATCCGATGCGCTGGGCGGCGCTGATCATCGGTTTCGCCGGCACGCTGGTCATCGTCCGTCCCGGCTTCCAGGAGGTCAATATCGGCATGGTCATGGTGATCGGCGCCGGGCTCTGCATCGCCACCTCGGCGATGATGCTCAAGGTGGCGATCCGCAGCGACCATCCGGACACGGCGGTGCTCTACCAGTCGGTCTTCATGCTGCCCTTCGCGGTGGCGGGCGCCGCCCTCGTCTGGCAATGGCCGAGCGCCGAGCAGTGGCTCTGGGGGCTGGCGCTGGGCGCGGCGTCGGCCACCGCGCAACGCTTCTACACCCGCGCCTTCGCGGTCGGCGAGACCGGTGCGGTGGCGCCGTTCGATTTCGCCCGGCTGCCTTTCGCGGTGGCGCTCGGCTTCGTCGCGTTCGCCGAGCTGCCGGATCTGTGGACCGTGCTGGGCGCCGCGATCATCTTCGCGGCCTGGATCGTCGCCGAGCGCAGCGAGGCGAGACGGACCCGCCTGTGAGGCGCCGCCCCGTACCGCCCTACCCCGCCGCCGGGCCCTTGGTCAGGGTGGTGACGTTGCGGCCGTCCTCGCGCCGGTATTCGACGCTGTCCATCATCGTGTTGACCAGGAGCAGGCCGAGCCCGCCGGGGTCGCGCTCGTGGAGCGGGGCGTCGGTATCGGTGTCCGGCACCTGCCTCGGGTCGAACTCGATGCTGTCGTCGACGATGGTGACGACGAGCGCGCCGTCTTCGCGGCGCAGCGCGAGATCGATACGGTGCGGGTCCTCGTCCCGGTAGCCGTAGGAGATGATGTTGGTGAGGAGCTCGTCGAGCGCGAGGTTGACCGCGTAGGCGACCGCCGGCTCGACCTCTCCCGCGGCGCAGAATTCGTCGATCCGCTCGGCGACGCAAGCGATCTCGGCCGCGTCGTTGGCGAGCGACATGTCCAACCGATCCTCGTCCATGGTTCCACCCTTCGGCCCGGTTCCAAGGATAACATGGTGTGCCCCGGGCCGGAATCGAGGCTGCGCATTCCGTCACGGCGCGCCGGGGAACTTACCTTGCGCCGGGCGATGGGCTTATCATGGCCGCCGGCAGTGCGGAGGAATGCCGGCATGGATTCGACCCCCGTCGCCTTCTACTCCGAGGGGTGCAGGCTGGTCGGCGACTACTACCCGCCCGCGGACGGTGGCGGCGGGGTGCGGGCCGGCGTCGTGCTGTGCCACGGCTATACCGGGGTCAAGGACCTGTACCTGCCCGACAACGCGCTTGTGCTCGCCGAGGCGGGCTACGCCGTGCTCGCCTTCGACTACAAGGGCTGGGGGGAGAGCGAGGGGCCGCCCACAAGGCTCGCCCCGCACAGCCGGGTGGCGGACGTGCAGGCGGCGCTCACCTTCCTCGGCGCCCGGGAAGAGGTGGACCCGAACCGGCTCGGGCTCTACGGCACCAGCTATGGCGGGGCGACGGCGGTGTGGACCGCCGCCATAGACCGCCGGGCGCGCTGCACGGTGAGCGTGGTCGGGATCGGTCACGGCGAGCGCTGGATGCGCAGCGTCAGGCGGCCCGACGAATGGTTCGACCTGCTCGAACGCTCCGCCGCCGACCGGGTCCGCCGCGCGGCGGAGGGCCGGTCGGAGCTCGTCGCGCGCACCGAGGTGCTGCTGCCCGACCGCCAGTCGGCCGCGCTCGCCGCCGCCGCGCGGCGGGGCGTGAAGGGTGCGGTGGATGCGCTGCCGCTCGAATTCGTCGACGAGACCCTCGCCTTCCACCCCGAATGGGTGGTCGACAGGATCGCCCCCCGGCCGGTGCTGTTCATCGCCGCCGGCGACGACCGGCTGGTGCCGCCCGAGGAGTCGCGCGCGCTCTACGACCGGGCGGGCGAGCCGAAGAGGCTGGTGGTGCTCGACGGCTGCGGCCATTACGAGGTCTACGCCGAGCCCGCCTTCACCCGGGTGATGGACGAGTCCCTGGCCTGGTTCGGCCAACACCTGGCGGGGAGAGGAGAACCGTGAGACGCACCCTCATCGCCGGTTGCCTCGTCCTGCTGGCCGCCGCCGCGCTGGCCCATTCGAGGCTCGGCACGACGGTTCCGGCGGATGGCGCCGTGCTCGCGGCGATGCCGAGCGAGATCGTGCTCACCTTCACCAAGCGGCTGCGCCTGACCCGGGTGCGGATGACCGGCGACGGCGAAGCCGTCGATCTCGACCTCGGCGGGGTAAAGGGCTTCGCCACAAGCTTCGCGATCCCGGTGCGGGGCCCGGGGCCGGGGTCCTACCGGGTCGAGTGGCGCGGGCTCGCCGCCGATGGGCACGCGATGCGGGGCGGCTTCTCCTTCCGGGTCGAGTGAGCCTTGCCCGATAGCTGGCAGCTCGCCGCGGCGCTTGCCAGGTTCCTGCTCTATCTCGGCGTGCTGGGCAGCGCCGGGCTGGTCTTCGCGCGCATCGTGTTCCGCCGGGAGACCGGGCCGATCCGCGGCATGCTCGAACGGCGGGCCGCCGCGCTCGCCGTCCTCGCATTGGCCGCCGCCGGGCTCGGCTTTCTGCTTACCGGCGCGGCGATGACGGGCGATGTCTCGGGCATGGCGGATGCGGAAATGCTGGGCCTGCTCTGGCGGACTCCGGCCGGCACCGCGCTCGCCACCCAGGCCGCCGGCCTCGTCCTGCTGCTGGGCGGAACCCTGTTGCCGGGGCGCGGGGTGTGGGTCGCGGCGGCGGGCGGGCTGATCGCCCTCTGGTCGTTCTCCCGGGTCGGCCACCTGGCCGATGCCGGCGCGGCGTGGCTGCAGGCGGTGCTGCTGGTGCATCTCGCCGCCGCCGCCTTCTGGATCGGCATTCTTGCGCCGCTGCGCCGGCTGGCCGCCGACGACCTGCCGGGCGCCGCGGCGCTGGGAACCCGATTCGGCCGCATCGCCGTCTGCGCGGTGCCGCTGCTGATCGCCGCCGGGATCGTCATGGCCTGGCGCCTGCTCGGCGATCTTTCGGCCCTGCTGGCAACCGCCTACGGCTTCGTCCTGCTCGCCAAGATCGCCGGCGTCGGCGTGCTGCTCGCCGCGGGGGCGGCCAACAAGCTCCGCCTCGTGCCGGCGATGCGGCGCGGCGAGCGGGCGGCGGCGGCGGGTCTGCGCCGCTCGATCGCGCTCGAATGGCTGGCGGTCGCGGCCGTGCTGCTGCTCACCGCGGCGCTGACCGGGCTCGCCGGGCTGCCGGGCTGATCGCCCCTCCCGCAGCAGCCAGCGGAACGCCAGCGTGGCGGGCTCGGCGAACATCGGATGGGCGACCTGCACCGCGACACCGAGCGCCGCGCGGCCGGCGCCGATCTCGCGGCGCATCGGGAAGGCGAGCGCGTCAGGGTCGACCTGCCCCGCCGGCCCGCTGCCCGCGCTGGACGCCCTGAAACGGCCCCTCCCCTCGCGCCCAGGATCGCCTCCGCGACGATGCTCCGCGCCGGGCTCCCGGGGCACGGGAACAGCATGTTGCAAGTCTTCTCGTCCGCCATGGCGGGACGGAAGGTTCGATTTTGTGACACGCGGCGTCGGGGCCGGGTGCGACGTTTTGTATCGTCGACATCCCACACCGGTCGTGCGAATCCGGACCCCGCCGGCGCCCGTCGCGCCGGAGACGGAGTGCGCCGATGGAGGTATCGCGTCGCGAACCGCAACGCCCGGCAGCATGGCTGCGCGGCGCCGGATTCGACGGCGTTCTGATTCTGGGGGGATTTTCGCTGGCGCTGTTCTCCGGCGCGGCGATCCTCTACGAGCCCTCCTGGTTCTACCCGATCCTGGTGGTCGACCTGTGGGTACTCGGCTACCACCATGTGATCTCCACCTTCACCCGGCTCTGCTTCGACAGGGCGAGCTATCGCGAACGGCGCTGGATGATCGAGCGCCTCGTCCCGGCCATCGCCGCGGTCACCATCCTGCTGGCCTGGGCGGTCGGGATCTGGGCGATCGTGACGATCTATTTCTATTGGCAGTGGTGGCACTACGCGCGGCAGAGCTGGGGCATCTCGCGGGCCTATCGCCGGGCGGACCCGGGCGCCTTCCACGAGGACGGGTGGCTCGACCGGGCGACGTTCTACGCCATGCCGGTCTACGGGATCCTGCTTCGGTCGAGCCAGGACCACGCCCATTTCATCTTCATGGATCTGTGGACGTTTCCGGTTCCGGAGCCGGTTGCGGACGCCGCGGGCTATGCCATGGCGGCGCTGCTCGCGCTGTGGGCGGCGCGGCGGATCGCGGCCTTGCGGCGCGGGCGCCTCGCCCCGGCCCACACGCTCTACATGCTGACCCATTTCGCGATCTTCGGCGTCGGATATGTCTGGATTCCGGACATCACCCTCGGCTGGCTGATGATCAACATCTGGCACAACTTCCAGTACATCCTGTTCGTCTGGATGTTCAACAACCGGCGTTTCGCGCGAGGGCTCGATCCCGCCGCCCGGCTCCTGTCCTATATCAGCCAGACCGGGCGGATGTGGCTGTACCTGCTGACCTGCATCGCGATCACCGGCGCGGTCTATTGGGGCGTGCTGCGGACCGTCGACTGGCTGTTCTTCGCCGGGCTCTCGGCGACGATCGTGCTCTACCAGATCGTCAACTTCCATCACTACGTGGTGGACGCGCTGATCTGGACCAAGCGCGGGCGCGGCGCCTACGGCATGGCGCTCCGCCCGCGCTGAACCTCCGTACACTTCGGCGGTGTCTCCGAGCCGCCGGGATCTCGCGCGCGGCCCGATGGCGTCCGCGTCATGGCCGTACGCCGGCCGAACTCACCCCGCCGCAGCGCCGCCGGCGGCAGTCATGCCGCGAGTGTCGCCGTCATCGTCGCCTCTCCTGTAGGATGAGCTTCCCTCGTACCCTCGGGAGAGTAGCTCGCATGACGCCCGCCGACGACGCGCTGATCGCCCGCATCCGCCCGCTGCTCGCGGGCCGGGAAGGCTATTCCGAGCGCCGGATGTTCGGCGGCGTCTGCTTCATGATCGGCGGCAATATGTGCCTCGGCACCTGGAAGGGCGCGCTGATCGTGCGCCTCGACCGCAAGGACCACGAGGCGACGCTCGCCGAACCGCACACCGCGCCCGCCGACATGAACGGGCGGACGATGCGGGGATGGGCGCTGGTCGAGCCCGCCGGCATCGCGACCGGGGACGACCTCAAGAGCTGGGTCGAGCGCGCCGCCGCCTACGCGGCGAGCCTGCCGGCGAAATGAGGGGGCTCCGTCTCCCACCACGGTGAGGATCGGGGAAGTCGGCCATGACCATGGCGGCCGCGCCCAAGTGTGCCCGAGTGGATTCCCCGATATTCCTCCATCCTGCCATGCCTTACGGCTCCGTCTCCGGAGGCACCATCCGTTCGAGGTGGGAGATCAACCGGGGGATGTCTTGCCGTACGGTTTTCCAAACGCGTTCCAGGTTCACGTTGAAGTATCCGTGGACCAAGCGATTCCGCATCCCGACGATTTCGGTCCAGGGAATGTGAGGGTGCGCGCCGGCGGTCTCTGAGCCAACGCGGGACGCAGCTTCTCCAACGACTTCGACCGCCTTGAGGATCGCGAGCTGAGCCATACGGTTGCGCTGGAATTCCGCGAAGCTCAGCCCTTCGGCGAAGGCTTCCGCTTCCCGCGGTCGCCAAGAGCATGTCGAGGAGCCGCGCCCTATCGTCCCGCATAGATCGTCTCGGCGGATTGCAGGATCGCCCTGCGCCGGATGTAGTTGCGGCTCTGCTCCACCCCGGCGCGTTCGACCAGATCCACCTTGCGGTCGAAAACCTCCCCGAGCTCGCCTTCCATCCGGATCATGTCGAACAGGGTGTGACGCGTCCCGGGGTCGAAGCTGACCAGCACGTCGATATCGCTCCCGGGGCCGAAATCGGCCCGCAGCACCGAGCCGAACAGCGCCAGCTCGGCGACCTGCCAGCGCTCGCAGAAGGCGACGATGCGATCGACGGGAACATGGATGCGCGCGGTCATGCCCGCTCACAGCGACTGGACGATTTCCTCGGTCATCTTCTTGGCGTCGTCGAACAGCATCATCGTGTTGTCGCGGTAGAACAGCTCGTTGTCGACGCCGGCATAGCCCGAGGCGAGCGAGCGCTTGACGAACAGCACCGTGCTCGCCTTCTCGACCTCGAGGATGGGCATGCCGAAGATCGGGCTCTCGGAATCGGTCTTGGCGGCCGGGTTGGTCACGTCGTTGGCGCCGATGACGTAGGCCACGTCGGCGGCGGCGAATTCGTTGTTGATGTCCTCCAGCTCGAACACCTCGTCATAGGGCACGCTGGCCTCGGCCAGCAGCACGTTCATGTGCCCCGGCATGCGCCCGGCGACCGGGTGGATGGCGTAGGCGATGTCGATCCCCTGCCCCTTCAGCGTGTCGCACATCTCGCGCAGCGCGTGCTGCGCCTGGGCGACCGCCATGCCGTAGCCCGGCACCACGATCACCCTAGAGGCGTTCTTCAGCACGAAGGCCGCGTCCTCGGCGCTGCCCGCCTTGACGTGGCGGTCGCCGTCGGCCGCGGCCGCCTGGCCGCCCTCGACCCCGAACCCGCCGAGGATGACGCTGAAGAACGACCGGTTCATGCCGCGGCACATGATGTAGCTGAGAATCGCGCCGGACGAGCCGACCAGCGCGCCGGTGATGATCAGCAGCGTGTTCGACAGCGTGAACCCGATGCCGCAGGCGGCCCAGCCGGAATAGGAGTTGAGCATCGAGATCACCACCGGCATGTCGGCGCCGCCGATCGGCACGATGATCAGGAAGCCGAGCGCCAGCGACAGGATCACGATCAGCCAGTAGGCGGCCGGCGCCTCGGCGAGGCAGAGCCAGGCCACCAGCGCCACCAGCACCAGAGCGAGCCCGGCGTTGAGCGGGTGCTGGCCCCTGAACACCAGCGGCGCGCCGCTCACCAGGCCCTGCAGCTTGGCGAAGGCGACCACCGAGCCGGTGAAGGTCACCGCGCCGACCGCGGTGCCGATCGCCATCTCGATCAGGCTCGCGGTCTTGATGTCGCCGACCACGCCGATGCCGTAGGCCTCGGGCGCGTAGAAGGCGGCTGTCGCCACCGCCACCGCGGCGAGCCCGACCAGGCTGTGGAAGGCGGCGACCAGCTGGGGCAGCGCCGTCATCTGGATGCGCAGCGCGATCAGCGTCCCGATCGCGCCGCCGATCACCACCCCGGCGGCGATCAGCTCGAACGACACCACGCCGGGATCGGCCAGCGTCGTCGCGATGGCGATCACCATGCCGGCAATGCCGATCGCGTTGCCGCGCCTGGCGGTCTCCGGCGAGGACAGCCCGCGCAGCGCCATGATGAAGCAGATCGCCGCGACCAGATAGGCGATTCCGGTGAAATCGGCGTGCACGGCGCCCGCCCTCAGCGCCGCTTGCGGTACATGCGCAGCATGCGCTGCGAGACGATGAAGCCGCCGAAGATGTTGACCGAGGCGAGGGTCACGGCGACGAACCCCATCGTCTTGGAGAAGTCGAGCCCGGCCGGGCCGGCGGCGATCAGCGCGCCGACGATGATCACCGAGGAGATCGCGTTGGTGACGCTCATCAGCGGCGAGTGCAGCGCCGGGGTCACGTTCCACACCACGTAGTAGCCGACGAATATGGCGAGAACGAACACGGTGAACAGGAAGATGAACGGATCCGTCGAGGCGGCTTCCGCCGCCGGTTGCGCCGCGTCTTCGGGTTTCACGCTACATCCTTGTCGGCGGGCCGGGCGGTCAGCGAGGGGTGGACGACCGCGCCGCCGCGGGCGATCAGGCAGGCCGTGACGATCTCGTCGTCCCAGTCGATCGCCAGCGTCCGGTTCTCGCGATCGACGAAAGGGGTGAGGAAGTTGAGCAGGTTGCGGGCATACATCGAGGACGCGTTCTCGGCCAGCCGGCTCGGCATGTTGACATGGCCGATGATGGTGACGCCGTGGCGCAGCGCGACCCCGCCGGGCTCGCTGAGCGCGCAATTGCCGCCCTGCTCGACCGCGAGGTCGACGATCACCGAGCCCGGACGCATCGCGCGCACCATGTCGGCGGCGATCAGCACCGGCGCCGGCCGGCCGGGGATCAGCGCGGTGCAGACGACGATGTCGTTGCGCTCCAGCGCCACGCCCAGAACCGCCGACTCGCGCTCCTTGTAGGTGGCGCCCATCTCCCTGGCGTAGCCGCCGGCGGTCTCGGCGTCGGCGGCGGCGTCCCGGTCGACGGCGAGGAACTTGGCGCCGAGGCTCTCGACCTGCTCCTTGACCGCCGGGCGCACGTCATAGCCGGTGACGATGGCGCCGAGCCGCCTCGCCGTGGCGATCGCCTGGAGCCCGGCGACGCCGGCGCCGAGCACCAGCACCCGCGCCGGCGGGATGGTGCCGGCCGCGGTCATCATCATCGGCAGGGCGCGCCCGAAGGCGGCAACGCCGTCGATCACCGCCCGGTAGCCGGCGATGTTGGACTGCGAGGACAGGATGTCCATCGACTGCGCCCGGGTGATGCGCGGCAGCAATTCGAGGGAGAAGGCGGTGAGCCCCGCCTCGGCATAGGCCGCGGCGTGGTCGGCGTGCTGCAGCGCGCCGAGCGCGCCGATCACCACCGCGCCCGGCTTCATCAGCGCGAGCTCGTCGCCGCCCTCCTCGCCGCCGATCAGCGGGCGCTGGACTTTTAGCACCACGTCGCCGTCCGACAGCGCCGCCGCCTCGTCGGCGGCGATCGCCGCGCCGGCCTCCTCATAGGCCGCGTCGGGGAAGCCGGACTCGATCCCGGCGCCGGTCTCGACGACGACCTCGAAGCCGAGTCCGACCAGCTTTTTCGCCGTGTCGGGGGATGCGGCGACCCGCCGCTCATCGCGCCGCCGTTCCTTGGGTACCGAAAGTTTCATGACCACGTTGTGCCCGGGTGCGGAAATTGCGCGCTTGGAAGCCCCTTCGCTTGGTACGAACCAAAGGGTGGCGATGTCAACCGGTTTGATTCGACTGGGCTTATTCTCGCTGGCCGAAGGCCGCCGCGAGCGCGGAGTCGAAGGCCTCGGGGCGTTCGAGCGCGGCATAATGCCCCGCCCCGCCGATCGCCGTGAAGCCCGCCCCGGGCAGGCTTTCGGCGAGCCCCCGGCACCGTTCGGGCGGCGCCAGCCTGTCCTCGGCGCCGGCGATCACGTGCACCGGCGCCGCGATCCCGGCCGCCATGGCGGCGAGGTCGGCCCCTGCCATCATGGCGACGGCGGGAAGGTAGCCCTCTTGCCGGGCCGCGGCCATGGCGTCGGTGACCTCCGCGAGCAGCGCCGCGGGCGCGCCCGGCGCCAGCAGTCGCGGCGCCCTATCCTCGGCGAAGCCGCGCGGGCCGAGCCGCAGGAACGCGCCGGTCCGTTCGGCGACCGCCGCTTCGCGCTCGTTCGGCGCCAGCGCGCCGAAGCCGAATAGCGGGTGGGCGAGAACCACCCCGCTCGTCCGATCGGGGCGCGAGCGGGCGAAGGCGGCGGCGACCAGCGCGGCGACCGACTGGCCCACCAGGAAGGCCCGGTCGACGCCCAGCCGGTCGAGCAGCGCCGCCAGCGCGTCCGCGTAGTCCGCCGGTCCCGGGGTCCCGGGCAGCGGGTCGGAGCCGCCATAGCCCGGCATGTCCCAGCCGACGACCCGGAACCGGCCGGCGAGCGACGCGTATTGCCGCCGCCACATCGCCGCGCCGCCGCCGAGCCCGTGCAGCAGCGCCAGCGCCGGCAGCGACCCGTCCCCCGCCTCCCGGTAGGCGATGCGGCCGCCGCCGGCCGCGGCGGTGCCGGTGATCGTCGAGTCTGCGGTCTTCATGACGACTCGAACGTCGAACGGGGCAGGCCGGACTGACGGATGATCGACATCAGCGTCCCCGCACGTAGCTCGCGATGGTCGGGAACGGGCACGGTCACCGTGCCGTCCGCGTCGGTCTTCTGCATCGCCACATGGCTGCCGCGCCGTCTCGCCTCCACGAAACCATGGGAGGCGAGTATCCGGCAGACTTCCCGGCCCGAAAGGACCCGCAGCCTAGCCAACCGCGATGTCGACGTGGGTTACGTAGACCTCCCCGCGCAGGCGCCTGTCCACCTCCCCGGCGCTGGCGGTTTCGAAGAACAGGGTCAGCGCCTCGGCCAGGTTGTCGCGCGCTTCGGCCACGCTGCCCCCCTGGCTCGCGACATCCACCTCCGGGCACAGGGCGACATACCCGTCGCCTTCGCGTTCTACGATCGCGGTCAACCGCCGGTTCATGCCCTGCCCTCCTGTGGCAGCCGCGACCCGCCTGCGCCGCAGGCCGCGCGGGCTTACCACGCGTTCCAGCCGCCGTCCACCACCAGCGCGGTGCCGGTGATCAGCGCGGCGGCGGGCGAGGCGAGGAACACCACCGCCCCCATCACGTCCTCCAGATTGCCGAGCCGGCCGAGCGGAATGCGCGACAGCGTGTCGTCCAGAAATTCCCGGTTCTCGAAGAACGGCGCGGTCATCGGCGTGACGATGAAGGTGGGGCCGATCGAGTTGACCCGGATGCGGTGCCGCGCGAGGTCGAGCGCCATCGACCGGGTCAGCCCCTCGACGGCGTGCTTGGAGGCGGCATAGACGGTCCGGTTGGGGGCGCCGACATGGCCGAGCTGGGACGAGATGTTGACGATCGCCCCGCCAGCGCCGGCCCGAGCCATCCGGCGGGCGGCGGCCTGGCCCACCATGAAGGTCGCCTTGAGGTTGAGGTTCATGATGGTGTCGTAGTGGTCCTCGGTCACCTCGAGGAACGGCTCGGGGATGTTGCAGCCGGCGTTGTTGACCAGGATGTCGAGGCGCTCCAGCCCGGCGATCGCGGCGCCGGCGGCGGCGGTGTCGGTCACGTCGCAGACCACCGGCTCGGCGCTGCCCCCGTCGCCCCGGATCAGCGCCGCCACCGCGTCGAGATCGGCGCGGGTGCGGCTGATCAGGGCGACATGGGCGCCGGCCTGGGCGAGCGCGATGGCCGCCGCCCGGCCGATGCCGCGCCCGGCGCCGGTGACCGCGGCGGCCAGGCCGTCGAGCCGCATCGACGGCGTCCTGAGCCTGTCGGACGGGATTTGCGCCATCTGCCTTCCCCCAGTGTTGACTCGTCCATTGCCATCAAACCTAATCGTTCCGCCATCACCAAGGGGGGTCCGATGCCGCGACGATACACCGAGGGCAAGCTCGACATGGCGATCCTGCGCGAGACCGCGGAGCGCTGCAAGAACTGGGGCAAGTGGGGGCCGGACGACGAGATCGGCACGCTCAACTACATCGCGCCGGAGACGGTGGTCGCCGCGGCCGGGCTGATCCGCACCGGAAAGAGCTTCTCGCTCGCCCTCAATTTCGACCGCAACGGGCCGCAGAAGGGGCTGTGGGGCAACCGTTTCAACCCGATCCACACCATGCTGGCCACCGGCACCGACGCGGTCTCGGGCACGCAGGACGAGGGCGGCATCCGCTACGCCGACGACATGGTATCGCTGCCGCTGCAATGCGGCACGCAGTGGGACGCGCTGGGCCACATCTTCTACGACGACAAGATGTGGAACGGCTACGACGCCAGGCTGGTCGATTCCGACGGCGCCCAGAAGAACGGCATCGAGAAGGTGAAGGACAAGATGGCCGGGCGCGGCGTGCTGCTCGACGTGGCCCGCCATTGCGGGGTCGACTTCTTCGAGGACGGCACGGCGATCACCAATGACGACCTCGACGCGACGGCGGAGGCGCAGGGGGTGGAGATCCGGCGCGGCGATTTCGTGATCGTGCGCACCGGACAGATGGAGCAGCGCCTGGCGATCGGCGAATGGGGCGGCTATGCCGGCGGCGACGCGCCCGGCCTCGCCTTCGAGACCGCGGAGTGGATCCACGGCAAGGAAATCGCCGCGATCTGCACCGATACCTGGGGCTGCGAGGTCCGCCCGAACGAGACCACGGAGGCGCAGCAGCCCTGGCACTGGGTGGTGATCCCGATGATCGGCATCACCATGGGCGAGATCTTCTACCTCAAGGACCTCGCCGAGGACTGCGCCGGGGACGGGGTCTACGAGTTCTTCTTCTGCGCCCCGCCGCTGCCGATCACCAAGGCGGTGGGCTCGCCGCTCAACCCGATGGCGATCAAGTAGCCATGTCCAGGGTGCTGAAGGAGGCGAAGAGCGCCGAGGACCGGCGCGCCGAGGACAGCGCGGTCCGCAGGACGGTCGAGGACATCCTCGCCGACATCGAGGCGCGCGGCGACGCGGCGGTGCGCGCGCTGTCCGAGAAGTTCGACGCCTGGTCGCCCGAGAGCTTCCGCCTGACCCGGGGCGAGATCGACGCGCTGATCGCCGCGGTGCCGGACGAGGTGATCGCCGACATCGAGTTCGCCCAGACCCAGATCCGCAATTTTGCGCAAATCCAGCGCGACTCGATGGCGGACGTGGAGGTCGAGACCATGCCGGGCGTCGTCCTCGGCCATCGCAACGTGCCCGTCGGCAGCGTCGGCTGCTACGTGCCGGGCGGGCGCTACCCGATGGTGGCGTCGGCGCATATGAGCGTGATCACCGCCAAGGTCGCGGGGGTGGAACGGATCGCCGCCTGCACCCCGCCGACCGGCGGCGCCCCGCATGCCGAGACCGTGGCCGCCATGGCGCTGGCGGGCGCGGACGAGATCTACATCCTGGGCGGCGTGCAGGCGGTCGGCGCCATGGGTCTCGGGACCGGGAGCATCGCCCCGGTCGACATGCTGGTCGGTCCCGGCAACGCCTATGTCGCCGAAGCCAAGCGCCAGCTCTATGGCAGGGTGGGGATCGACCTGTTCGCCGGGCCGACCGAGATCCTGGTGGTCGCCGACGAGACGGCGGACGCCGAGATGGTGGCCACCGACCTGCTCGGCCAGGCCGAGCACGGACCGACCTCGCCGGCCACCCTGATCACCACCTCCGAAGCGCTCGCCGCTGCGGTCCCGGCCCAGATCGAGCGCCAGCTCGCGGTGCTGCCGACCGCCGAGGTGGCGGGCGCGGCGTGGCGCGACTACGGCCGCATCGTCGTCGTCGACTCCGACGAGGAGGCCGCCCGGGAGGCCGACAGGGTGGCCTGCGAGCATGTCGAGATCCTGACCCGCGAGCCGCGCTGGTTCCTGGAGCGGATGCGCAATTACGGCTCGATGTTCCTCGGCCCGGAAACCAACGTCTCATACGGGGACAAGGTGATCGGCACCAACCACACCCTGCCGACCAAGGGTGCGGCACGCTATACTGGCGGGCTCTGGGTCGGCAAGTTCCTCAAGACCGTGACCTATCAGAGCTGTACCGAGGAGGCGAGCGTCGCGGTCGGCGAGTACTGCTCGCGCCTGTGCGCGATCGAGAAGTTCTGGGGCCACAAGGAGCAGGCGGATCTCAGGCTGCGCCGCTATGGCGGGCGCAATATCGGGCTGGGCGCCGAGCGCTGACCGGCTCGGCCCCCTACCAGGTGACCGTTCCGACGCGCCAGACCGTGTTCTCGACGCAGACCGTGATGCGGCGCCCGCGACGCGGCACCAGCAACAGGAGCCAGACCGGCAGGCCGATCGCCACGGCCACCCCCGCCTGCCCGGCCGGTCCGGCCGCCGCGGCCAGCAGGCATCCGACGATCCCGAGAAGCGCCAGCACCGGGAATGCCGTCCGCAGCGCAGGCGGGCGCGACGGCCCCAGCGCCACCCAGGCCAGCGCCAGCGGCAGGCCGCCGGCCGCGAGATACGCCCAGCCTTCGGGCTGAACGGGGAGCGCCGCCCCGCCCAGCGCGGTCCCGAAAACCGCTACTCCCGCCGGCAGCCACAACAGCCCCGCCAGCACCGCGGCGAGCTGCCCGGTTGCCGATCGCCGCCGTTCGCCCGCGGCCGCCTGCCCCGGGCTACCGGCCGAGAACATGTGAACCGGCAAATTTGTCAACATGCGCGTTCCGCAACGATGTAACGGTCCGCTGCGGCCTCCTTCTTGCTCTCGGTCGGAGACTATGCGGTACCGGGCGGCTTCTCCAACATCCTTAATTCGCCGTCCGGGAGCGCATTTGCACTAATATTTTTTTTGTGACCGAAATGCAACAGCCACCGATGCAAGCCGGCAAATGGCTTTCCGGGAGGACCGCCCGTCACGCCGGCGACCGGAACAGACGGTCGAGCTCGCGGTAGTCCGGCGGCACGGTGCCGATTGCCTCGCCGGCGCGAAGCACCGCCCGTCCGCTCTCGGCACGGGACAGGAGCTCGCTGTAGCCGCGCCCGCGGAACAGCACGAGGTCCGCCGTCCCGCCCACCGCGACGAGGCCGGGGCTGTCGAGCCCCATGACCTCGATCGGCGTCGCGGTAACGCTGCGCGGCCAGTCGTTCATCGGCAGGTCGATATGGGCGATGCGCGCCGCCTGGCCGAAAACCTCGAGCATGTCGTGGTCGCCGTAGCCGTAGAACGGATCGCGGCAGTTGTCGCTCGCGAAGGACACCGGGATGCCGCGCGCCGCCATCTCGCGCACCAGCGTGACGCCGCGCCGGCGCGGCGTCCGGCCGGCCTCGCGATCCATCAGGAAGGCGTTGCACATCGGCAGGCTGACCACGGCGATGCCCGCCTCGGCCACGAGGTCGAGGGTGCGGTCGACGGCATCGGCGGACTGCACCGCGAGGCTGCAGCAATGGCCGCACTGGATGCGCCCGGCGAAGCGGTGGCGCAGCGCCGCCTCGGCCACGTGGCGCAGCGTCTTGTCGCGCACCTCCAGGCTCTCGTCGACATGCAGGTCGAGATCGAGCGAACGCTCGGACGCGAGGCGGAAGATCCGGTCGAGCACCGCGTCGATGTCCGGGATCATGAACACGACCGCGCCCACGATACCGCCCGAGCGGGCAACCAGGTCGACGATGGCGTCGCTCTTGCCGTCGCGGAACTCCTCGACCCTCAGCAGGTTGACTCCCTGCAGCTCGATCCGGCCCCGCCAGTCGTCGCGCAGCTCGCGGAACACGCCCCAGGTGGTCTCCGCCTGGCCGGGCGGGGATTGCAGATGGGTGCGGATCGCCCTGGTGCCGTGCGCGTAGGAGCATCTCAGCCCGAACTCCATGCGGGCGCGCAGGTCGTCGGCCGACCAGTTGGCGTCGCGGTCGCCCGCCACCGCCCCGGCGGCGGTCCGGAAGGTGCCGTCGGCGTTGGGCGCGCGGGTCCAGATATGGCCGATGTCGAGATGGGTGTGGATATCGGCGAAGCAGGGCCACACCTGCCCGCCGTCGAGATCGCGGTCGCCGGGCTCGACGCGGCGGGAGGGGTTACCGATGGCGCCGACGCGGCCGGCCTCGATCGCGATGTCGACGAGCGCCAGCCCCTCGCCGTCGACGGCGAGGCCCGCCGGCGGATCGGCGAGCAGGCACAGCGGAACGCGCGCGTTGCGGAGCGCGAAGGATGTCATGGCAGGCCCCTCTCCGGGCTTCTCCGCCGACCGCCGGACGCGCCCGTCCTGCCGGTCAGGTAAAGTCCTCCTCGATATGCTTCCAATAGGTGTCCTTCACGATCACCTTGCCGTCCCGGAACCGCCACAGATCGCAGCCGTGCAATTCGAGCCTCTCGCCCTTCGCGGTCGTTCCGGTCAAAGTCCATTCCGACGCGCCGAACCCGCCCGACACCCAGCTTCCCCGGTCCTGCCAGTGCGCATCGGGGATGGACCGGAAGCGTTCGGCCAGCGCCTCGCGCACCGCCGGCGCGCCCTCGAACCTGCGGCCCCAGGCGTCGGGGCCCCGCGCCATCAGCCAGACGACGTCGGCGGCGCAGTAACCCATGATCGCGTCGACATCGTGCCGGTTGAACGCGTCCACGATGGCGGAAACCGTCGCGACCGTTACGCCTCCGCCGACGGCCATGTCCGCCTCCCCGCTGCCTCTCGATCCCGCTTATAGCGCGGGCGCCGCCGCCCTGTCGATTTGACGGCGCCCCGTCCGCAACGCGCGCCTTCCGGGGATCGAGGGTAAAATCCCCGGAACCGAAGACAAGTTGCGACGGCTCCGATGCAGCTCAACGACACCCACGACCCGGAGCGCCGGAGCTGGGTCGGGTCGGCCAACCGGCCGGGGACCGATTTCCCGATCCAGAACCTGCCGCTCGGGATCTTCTCGGATGCCGGCGGCGGGCCGCGCGGCGGGATCGCGATCGGGGACAGTATCCTCGACCTCGCCGCCGCCGCGGGCGCCGGGCTGTTTCGCGGCGACGCGGATCGCGCCGCGCGCGCCGCGGCGGGACCCGCGCTCAACCCGCTGATGGCGCTCGGCAACGGGGCGGCGTCGGCGCTCAGGCACGCGGTCTCCGCCATCCTGACCGAGGGGAGCGGAGACCGCGGGAAGGCGGAACGCTGCCTCGTCCCGATGGAAGGGGCGACGATGGCGCTGCCGGCGGAGATCGGCAGCTTCACCGACTTCCTGACCTCCCTCGACCACACGCTTCGCATGTCGCCGAACGGAAGGACGCCGCCCGCCTTCGACCGTATCCCGATCGCCTATCACGGCCGGGCGACGACGGTCTGCGTCAGCGGCACGCCCCTGGTCCGCCCGCACGGCCAGTTCGCCGGCCCGGACGGGGCGGCGGTCTTCGGCCCGGAGCCGGCGCAGGATTTCGAGCTCGAGCTCGGCATCTTCGTCGGGCCCGGCAACCGGAGGGGGGCGCCGATCCCGATCGACGAGGCGCCGGGGCACGCGTTCGGCTACTGCCTGCTCAACGACTGGTCGGCGCGCGGCATCCAGTTCTTCGAATCGGTGCCGCTCGGCCCGTTCCTCGGCAAGAGCATGATGACCTCGATCTCGCCCTGGGTGGTCACCGCCGAGGCGCTCGCCCCCTTCGCCGCCCCGGCGCGGGAGCGCGATCCCGGCAAGGAGCCGCCCGAACACCTGACCGGCGAGGCCGACCGGGCGGGCGGCGGGCTCGATATCGCGATGTACGCCGACTGGTCGACCGAAGCCATGCGGCGCGGCGGCGCGGCGCCCGAGACCGTCGTCGAGACCAATTTCCGCACCATGTACTGGACGCCGGCGCAGATGCTCTGCCACCACGCGAGCAACGGCTGCGAATTACGCCCGGGCGACCTGCTCGGCAGCGGCACCGTCTCCGGCCCGGCGGAAGGGGCGCGCGCCTGCCTGGCGGAGATCAACGGGAAGGGCACGCGGACGGTCGAGGTCGGCGGCGAGACCCGGACCTGGCTCGTAGACGGCGACGAAATCAGCTTCCGCGCCCGGGCCGAACGCCCCGGCCATGCGGCCATCGGCTTCGGCGTCTGCAAGGGAGTGGTGGCACCCCGGTAGCGATGGCGCCGAGGGGACCGGCAGGCCTCCGGGAGATAGTACAACCGCCCTTCGCCGGCCGCATTTCGACCCTCAGGCCAACCCCAGCACCTTCTTGCGTTCCCGGGCCCAGCAGTTGATCAACTGGTCGGCCATCAGCCCCATGAAGGCGATGCAGAGGCCCACGACGAGCGACTTCCCGGCGTCGTTCTCGGCCTTCGACCGGAAGATCTCCTGGCCGAGGTCCGTGGTGCCGATGAACGCGGCGATCACGACCATGAACAGGGCGTACATGATCGTCTGGTTGATGCCGAGCATGATCGCCGGAAAGGCGAGCGGCATGCGTACCTTCCACAGCACCTGGCGCGGCGTGCAGCCCGACGTTATGGCCGCTTCGACGATGTCGTGCGGCACCGTCCGCAAACCGAAGATCGTAAGCCGCGTGGTCGGGATCGTCGCGTAGATCACGATCGCCATGATGGCGGCGAAGTCGTTCACGTTGAACAGCATGATCGCCGGGATCAGGTAGATGAAGGACGGGAAGGTCTGAAAGGTGTCGAGGATCAGCTCCACGACCTTCGCCCGCCGCGGCCCCGCCGCCGCCCAGATTCCCACGATCGAGCCGAAGATGACGCAGACGATCACCGCGAAGCTCACCATGTAGGCGGTGATCAGCGTCCGCTCCCAGAAGCCGGCGAAGGCGAGATAGAGCGCGAACAGCGCCTGGATTCCGGCGACTTGCCAGCCGCCGTAGTACCACCCCAGGGTTACCGCGAACACCAGCAGGGCCGACCAGGGAAGCATCAGATAGAGGTCGCGCATGGGGATCAGGACATGAACCAGCAGCGTGGCCTTGATCAGCTCCAGATAGTCGAAAGCGTAGACGATGATGTCGTCGATCAGCGCATCCCAAAGCGGCGCGGTGGTGATCGACAGCGCTTTCGGCCATAGCTGCAACGCCGGAATGAACGCCGCGAGAACGTACGAGACCACGACGACGGCGATGCCCGCGGACAGGAACGGATGCCGGACGTGAAAGGGCCCTTCCCTGGCGTGTTCGGGCTCCTTCCGGGCCCAGGCCTGGCTCAGCCGGTCGAGGATGATCGCCATGAAGACGATCACCACGCCGATCTCCAGCGCCTGCCCTATCCAGAGCGAGCGCAGCCGGTTCAGCAGGTCGTGGCCGAGCCCCTTGGCGCCCACGAAGGACGCGAGCACGACCATCGCCAGGCACAGCATGATGACCTGGTTGACGCCGACCATCAGCGTCGGCCGCGCCGCCGGCAGCTCGACCTTCCAGAGCATCTGGCGCGCGGTACAGCCCGCCATGATGCCGGCCTCGCGCACTTCCGGCGACACCCCCTTCAAACCCAGGATGGTGAGCCGCGCCATCACCGGGAAGGCAAAGATGATCGTCGCGATCGTGCCGGCCTTGTGCCCGATGCCGATGAAGATCGCCACCGGGATCATGTAGGAGAAATGCGGCAGGGCCTGCATGACGTTGAGCACCGGCCACAGCAATGTCTCGAACCAGCGCCTCTTGTAGGCCACGATGCCGAGCGCGACCCCGATCGCGCCGGCGATGGGCGCGGCCACCAGAACCACCGACAGGGTGACCATCGACAGCTCCCATTTGCCGAAGGTCGCCATATAGGCGAAGCAGATCCCGGCGATGACGCCGAGCCGGCGGCCCTGCAAATACCAGCCGAGGACGACGGCCAGCCCGGTGACCGCGATCCAGGGCAGGCCCGGAACCGCATCGGAGAACCCGGCGACCAGGATCGCCTCGACGAAGTCGAGCGGGTAGTCGATCAAATCCGCGATCGCCCGGGTCGCGTCCCGGAAGGTGAAGAGACCGAACAGCTCCTCCCGGCGCAGGAATTCCACCGCCACGTTGATCCAGCCGACGAACGGCGCGGACCACTCTTTCGGAACGCCCCTGAGCCAGTCGGGCAGCCACGGGACGATCAGCAGGACCGAGACGAACGGCGCCAGGAGCAAGACCGCGACGCGGAGACCGGACTGACCGGTGCCCGCCACCCAGCGCCGGACCGCGTGCACGCCGTGCGCAGCCATTGCTTCAGCCACGGGATCCTTGCTCCCGGGAGAACAGCACATCCAGCACGCGGGCGCGGCTCGCCACGCCGACGATCCGGCCGTTCTCGTCCGCCACGCGCAGCGGGAGCTCGCTGCCGACGATCCGGCGCGCAACGTCCGCCACCTTTTCGGTCTGGCGGATCGTCACGTCCGACAGGGGCTGGCCGTCCGCAGGCGCTTCCATGACGGAGGCCACGGTCAGCAGCTTCTCGCGCGCGACGTCGCGGGTGAAATTGGCGACATAATCGTCGGCCGGCTTCGTCACCAGCGCCTCGGGCGTGCCGACCTGCACGATTCGGCCTTCGTTCATGATGGCGATCCGGTCGGCGAGACGGATCGCCTCGTCGAAATCGTGGGTGATGAAGGCGATGGTCTTCCGCAGCATGGTCTGCAGGCGCAGGAATTCGTCCTGCATCTCGCGCCGGATCAGCGGATCGAGCGCCGAAAAGGGCTCGTCGAGAAACCAGACATCGGGTTCGACCGCGAGCGAGCGCGCGATGCCCACGCGTTGCTGCTGGCCGCCGGACAGTTCGCGCGGGTAGTACCTGTCCCGCCCCTTGAGCCCGACCAGCTCGATGACCTCGCGGGCCCGCTTCTCCCGGGTCGTCCGGTCGATGCCTTGCACCTCCAGCGGGAAGGCGACGTTTTGCAAGACGGTGCGGTGCGGCAGCAGCGCAAAATGCTGGAACACCATCCCCATCTTGTGGCGACGGATTTCGATCAGCTCCCTGGGCGGGATCTTCAACAGGTCCTGCCCGTCGAACATGACCTCCCCGGCGGTCGGCTCGATCAGGCGGGACAGGCAGCGGACCAGCGTGGACTTGCCCGAGCCGCTGAGCCCCATGATCACCAGAATTTCGCCGGGGAAGACCTCCAGGCTGGCATGGCGGACCGCCGGAATATAGCCGCCCGCCTCGATCGCGCCGTCCGCGGGATCGCCGTCATGCGCGGCCAGAAACGCTTCCGGTTCCCTGCCGTACAACTTCCAGATGCTCCGGCACGCGATCCTGGCTTCCAAAGTCCCGCTCTCCGCATGACCGCTCCCCAGGGCGGCCGAACACTCCGTCGTCGCGCGCTCGCACGCATCGCGGCCCCGACGATCCGCGCCGGGACCTCGCCGGATCACGGTACGACTTTTTGCCTGACCGCGAAATGCCAAAGCGACGCCTGGGGTCCTGGCTGAACCAATTCTTACCAATATAGCCTTTCATAACAATTTTTGACTATCATATGTCATTGACTCTCCACAATTAGAGACCGAAGATCGAAATCTGGGCGTCGGATCACGCCAAATTGGTTCATATTGGTTCGACGCCGCAGTACACGAAGGGGACGGTTATGAGCAAGATTGCGACACTGGCGGCTTCGGCCGCATTTCTGATCGTCGGCGCCCTGCCCGCTGCCGCCGAGACGATCAAGATCCCGCTGCACAATTGGTCGAGCCAGCTCGTCGGCGCCCGGATCGTCGGCAACATGCTGGAAATGGTGGGCGAAAAGGTGGACTACGTGTCGGCGGACAGCCAGGTGGTCTACACCTCGATGTGCGAAGGCGACATTCATCTCGTCCACGAGGTCTGGCAGGGCGCGTTCGGCGTCAGCTACGAGACGCAGCTCAACGCCGGATGCGTGATCACGGCGGCGACCCACGAGGCGAAGACCCGCGAGGAGTGGTGGTATCCCGAGTATGTCGAGGAAGCCTGTCCCGGCCTGCCCGACTGGCAGGCGCTCAACAAGTGCGCGGCCAAGTTCGCGACCGCCGCCACCAAGCCCAAGGGCCGCTTCCTCGCCGGTCCGGTGGACTGGCTGAAGCACGACCAGGAGCGCGTCGACGGGCTGGGCATGAACTTCAAGGTGGTGAACGCGGGCTCCGCCGCCGCCCTGTGGGCGGAGCTCAAATCGGCCAGCAAGCGCAAGGCGCCGATCGTGCTGTTCAACTGGACGCCGAACTTCATCGAGGCGCTGTACAAGGGCAAGTTCGTGGAGTTCCCGGAATATGACGAGAAATGCCGCAAGGATCCCAAATGGGGGCTGAACCCGGAGAAGGCCTATGACTGCGGCAACCCGAAGGACGGCTATCTCAAGCTCGGCGTCTGGAAGGGCTTCCCCGGGAAGTGGCCGAAAGCCTACAAGCTGTTGCAGAAGATGAGCTTCTCCAATCTCGACATCGCCGTCATGGCCAAGCTGGTCGACGTGGACAAGATGGAGGCGGACGCCGCGGCGGCGAAGTGGATGAAGGACAACGAGGCCAAGTGGAAGCCCTGGGTGGAAGCGGCCACCATGTAGCCCCGGCCGCGCGGCTCGATACGGCAACCGGCCCGCCAGAAATGGCGGGCCTCTTGCCCGGAGGTTCGGGTCGGGTGGTGGAGCCGAGACCGTAGCACGAGGGCGGCCGTTACATTCACGTGCGAAGGGAAGTCCTTCGAGCTCGCCGACATCGCGGCGAGCAAGCGACGGGGTAAGACCGCGCCGAGGCCCGCAGCGTGCCGCGTGCGCACTCGGGGCCGTGGCCAAGCGGGCGCGGAGCTCGGTCGCGATGGTGCGGGTGCGTCGCCGAGGTATCGGCCTCGCCCGCGTCCGAGCGGTGGGAGGCGGGCGGAGCCAGAGTACGTCCCGGAACCGCGCGAGACCGCGTCTCGCCGGGAGCTTTCTCAATTGCGTAGCGAGCTCATCCCGACCGGTGGATTCCTGGCGCACGGCCCCAGTGCCGATCAGCGTGGAAATTCGTCGAACTTGCTGCATTACGTGAGCTCAGCAATGCGCGCTCAACGGGACTGATCATCCTGCTTTACAAATTGATGAGCTGGAGACACCGGCGCACCGGCATATCGTTGGAAGAACGCAGGCCCGCGCCCGCGCGCAACGGACAGGCCTCGGACCGACGGCGCGGCTCCCGCCGGCGAAGCCGCGCTCCGGCCCCCGAACGTCGGTCCGGCGTTCCCCGCCGGCCGGTCCGCTCGCGCTTGCCTTCCGCCTGGGGAGAATTCGGGAGCGGCCACTCGGCCCCCCGCCGGCGCCTCCCCGCCCCGTCGCCGGCGCCGAACCTCACCGTTGCCGCCGCGACCGCGGATGCCCACGCACTCGCCTTCGACCACGCCATCTCGAAAATGGAAGCAGGCTCCCCCCGACGAAACCGCGAGGTCGTGTCCCCAGACGTGGTGTAGGAGCTCTGGCCTTGGTTTGTAGCTGTGGGTAAGCAGCGCGCCGCCGCGACCGCCGCGAGTCTGGCGGCGGCGGGCTGCTTATCCACAGCGGAGGCCATCGCGGTTCCGGTTTAGGGTTGGGTCGTGCAACGCCAACCCGAACCTGAGGAGGAACCGCGATGACCGACGACATGATGGCCCTGCGCGGGCTTTTGGAGAAGAGTTCCGACGCCGATCTGCTGCGCGAGATGATCGGCTTCTCGGCCGAGCGTCTGATGGCGCTGGAGGTGGAAGGGCTGACCGGCGCCGCCCATGGCGAGCGCACGCCGGAGCGGATCACGCAGCGCAACGGCTACCGCGAGCGGGCCTGGGAGACCCGCGCCGGCACGGTGGCGCTGAGGATCCCGAAGCTCAGGACGGGGAGCTACTTCCCCGGCTTCCTGGAACCGCGCCGGATGGCGGAGAAGGCACTCACGGCGGTGATCCAGGAGGCCTACATCCAGGGCGTGTCGACGCGCTCGGTCGACGACCTGGTGCAGGCGATGGGGATGTCGGGCATCTCCAAGAGCCAGGTGTCCAGGCTGTGCGCCGAGATCGACGACAAGATCGAGAGCTTCCTCGACCGGCCGCTGGAGGGCGAGTGGCCCTATCTGTGGCTGGATGCGACCTATATCAAGATGCGCGAGATCGGGCGCATCGTCCCGGTCGCGGTGACCGTCGCGGTGGCGGTCAACGACCAGGGCCGGCGCGAGGTGCTCGGCATGGCGATCGGCCACTCCGAGGCCGAGACCTTCTGGACCGCCTTCCTGCGCGCGCTGACCGGCCGCGGGCTCAAGGGCGTCAAGCTGGTGATCTCCGACGACCACAAGGGGTTGAAGGCCGCCGCGACCCGCATCCTCGGCGCCACCTGGCAGCGCTGCCGCATCCACTTCATGCGCAACCTGCTGGCCCATGCCGGCCGTCAGGGAAGGCGCGTCGTGTCTGCCTTCGTCGCCACCGCCTTCGCCCAGGACGACGCCCAGGCCGCGAGCGCCCAGTGGCGCCTGGTCGCCGACCAGCTCAGGCCCAAGGCGCCCAAGCTCGCCACCCTCATGGACGACGCCGAGCACGACGTCCTCGCCTACATGACCTTCCCCAGGGAGCACCGAACCAAGCTCCACTCGACCAACCCCATCGAGCGGGTCCATGCCGAGATCAAGCGCCGAACCAACGTCGTCGGCATCTTCCCCAACGAAGACGCCGTCACCCGCCTGGTCGGCGCCATCCTGCTCGAGCAGAACGACGAGTGGGCCGTCGCAAGGAGATACATGACACTGGAATCCATCGCTCAGACCAGCGACAATCTCACCGTCAAGCCGCCCGCCGTGGCAGCCTGACCCTACCGGCCCAACACGCCGGATACCGCGATCGGCGCCGGGCTCTTACACCACGTGGCGGGACACGATCAACCGCGACGCCGTCCCCGGGCCGCAACGGCGTCCACAAGTGGCGCGGAATCCTAGGCCGAATGCGCATGCGCGCGTATCGCCAGGATTGGGGAGATTCAAAAATAACCGCGTTCTGCTCCGGGCGATTGCCCAAAGAGGGACGCCTTCGGCGCCGCCCTGCGCCTTGCCTCAGCCGCGCGGCCGGGCCTGGGGAGACCCCGCCACGGACTGGACCAGCCGCACCAGCTGCGCCTGCCGCGAGAGCCCGTGCTTGGCGAACATGTGCTTCACGTGCGAGCGGATCGTGCTCTCCTTGCGGCCCGTCGCCGCGGCGATCTGGTGCACGCTCATGCCCTGGGCCAGAAGCACCGCCACGCGGCTTTCCATCCGCGTGAGGCCGAGGGCGTCGGCAGCCGCCGCCGGATCGATCGCGGTCCCGTTCGCCGGGTCGACGACCAGCACCAGCGCCGCCACCGGCCACACCTGGAAGTCCGTTCCCTGCGGGCCCACCGGGTGGACGTGCAGCACCAGAGGCGGCAGGTCGTCCGAACGGCTCACCGATATCGAGCCGCCGGCGCCCTTCGCCCCGTACGGCGGCAGCGCGCGCGCCAGCAGCGCCTGGAGGCGGGCCTGCTCCTCCGGCCTGCGCGCGAGGAGGAAGCCGCGCTCGTCGAACAGGCCGTCGCCCGAGCGCAGCACGTCCCGGGCCCGGTCGTTCGCCGCCGCGATCCGCCCGCGCGCGTCGAGCTGGACGATGCCCATCCCGGAATGGTCGAGCATCTCCGCGAGCGTCGCACCCAGGACATCCGCGCGCGCGAGCGTCTGCTGGACGTGCACGGTCTGGCGGATGTGCGGCAGCAGACGCCGGATCGTGTCGTGCTGCGCGGACGACCAGCCGTCCCCGTCCAGCGGGTCGTTGACTTGCCAGAGGATGCGCGAGCCCCCGGTGCCGTCCAGACGCACGTAGATCGCGTTCCCGGCATGGGCGCGGGTCCGCAGGAGGTCAAACGACTCGGAGGTCTTCAACTCCTCCTCGGTGTAGAGGTCGGCGATGGGGATCAACCGGTAGAACGGGCGCCGCCGCAGGCGGGGTACTCCTTCGTCAAGCGGATAATGGGTCTCCAGCCAGACACGCTCCAGATCCCGGCGCCGCTGCCCGCGAAGGCAGGTCCACATGAAGTGGGTCCGATAGTCCCCCTGCACTTCCCCGTCGCCCGACGCCAGGGTGCTGCCATGCGTGCCGAGGGCCTCGTCGATCAGCACCGAGGCGTTCGGCCAGCGGGCAGGGTCGAGCGCCGCCCCGTGCAACGCGGCGAGGATGCGCTCGAACGCGGTCATCTCGCTTCAGGCCACAACGTCACGGCCGGGCGCTCCGCGGACCCGATGCCCCTTGCCTCGCAGGAAGCGCGTTCCCGCGTCGCCGATAGTCCCGGCCGCAACCCTGCGTGTCCCTGTCGGCGCGGCCGCTCTCGGCTCGGCTGCCACATAAAGGGCAAGCTACCGGCATACCTACACACATCCTCAAGTTTGGCGAGGATATCGCGGTAGCGGATATCCACGCCTCCCCAACATTGGGGAGTATTGGCAAGATTCCTGTGTGCGAGCGTGCGCGAACCTGGGATCCGCCACTCCCCCGTGCCCTCGTCTACTTCGTCCCACGTTGCGCCCCGCGCCTCGCCGGACCGTGCAGCCGCCAACACGAGAAACCGCAGACACAACTTGCTTGCCAGGGACGCCTTGGAGGCTTCCACGCTCGCGAGCGCCGCCGATACTTCCTGATAGGGCATGGCGCGAAGGTGCGCCCTCAGGCGCGGCATGGGCGGCAGCGCGCCGTCGATCGCTTCACCCGCCGCGTTGTGCTCCACATAGCCGTGCGCCATGCACCATCGCAGAACCGTGCGGGTACGCTGTCGAACGCGGCGCGCCGTTTCCATCCGGACGCTCCATATCGGCGTCGGCACGCGCAACACGTCCTCGCGCCCGATCCGGTCAACCGGCATGTCTCCCAAAGCCGGATAAGGCGTGGCGCGCAAGCGTCTGCCACCAGGACAGGGTGTGCTTGCCGTTTCGCCAACGCGGCCGGTTCGCTTCGAACGTCCTCTTGGCTGCTTCCCGGAATGTGGGAATGGCGGCCTTGCGCGTTGCCTCCCGCTTCTCGGCCAGCGGATCGCGCGGTTCGATACGGCAACCGGCCCGCCAGAGATGGCGGGCCGGCTGCCCGGACGTTCGGGTCGGATGGTGGAGCCGAGGGGAGTCGAACCCCTGACCTCGACATTGCGAACGTCGCGCTCTCCCAACTGAGCTACGGCCCCGTCCACCGAAGGCGCGGATAATGTGGAGCCGCGCGCGGCGATGTCAAGCGCCCGGCGGGGCGGCGGCGCTTGCGCGGCGTATCCGCCGGGGCTAGTTTCGCCCCGCCTTGCGGCAGGAGCGAGACCGCGCGACCATGAACGTCATCCTCGGCCCGATCCTCGGCATCGTCAGCACGGTTCTCTGGCTCTACATGTGGGTGCTGATCCTGTCGGTGGTGATGAGCTGGCTCTACGCGTTCAACATCGTCAATGCCAGCAACCGCTTCGTCTACGCGGTCGGCTATTTCACCCACCGGCTCACCGAGCCCGCGCTGGCGCCGATCCGCCGCTTCATCCCCAATCTCGGCGCCATCGACATCTCGCCGCTGATCCTGCTGCTGGCCGTCGTCTTCCTGCGCGACGTGATCGACAACCTCGCCTTCGAGCTCGGCGGATGAGCCGGCTGATCGACGGCAAGGCGGTCGCCGCCGGGCTGCGCGCGCGCGTCGCCGAGGCGGTCGCCGTGCTCGCCGATTGCGACATCTCGCCCGGCCTCGCCACGGTGCTGGTGGGCGACGACCCGGCCAGCCGGGTCTATGTGCGCAACAAGATCCGCGCCTGCGCCGAGGCCGGCATACGCTCCATCGAGCACGCGCCCGGCGCCGACATCTCGGAAGCCGCCCTGCTCGACCTGGTAGGCCGGCTCAACGCCGATCCCGAGGTCGACGGCATCCTGGTGCAGCTCCCCCTCCCGGCACATATCGACGCGGCCCGGATCACCGAGGCCATCGACCCGCTCAAGGACGTCGACGGCTTCCACACCACCAACGCCGGCAGGCTGTCCGCCGGGCTGGACGCGATGGTGCCTTGCACCCCGGCGGGCTGCATGATCCTGCTGCGGAGCGTCTGCCCGGACCCGAAAGGGCTCCGCGCCGTGGTGGTCGGCCGGTCCAACATCGTCGGCAAGCCGGTGGCCCAGCTCCTGCTGGCCGCCCACTGCACGGTGACGATCGCCCATTCGCGCACCGTCGACCTCGCTGCGCGCTGCCGCGAGGCCGACATCCTGATCGCCGCCGTCGGCCGGGCGCGGATGATCGAGGGCGACTGGATCGGCCCGGGCGCGACGGTCATCGATGTCGGGATCAACCGGGTCGAGGGGAAGGACGGGAAAGGCGTGCTGGTGGGCGACGTGGATTTCGAGGCGGCGAAGGAGGTCGCCGGCGCCATCACCCCGGTGCCCGGCGGGGTCGGGCCCATGACCATCGCGTGTCTCTTGCGCAACACCGTCATCGCCGCCTGCCGGCGGCGCGGCATGGAGATACCCGACGCCATCCCGCCCGCCTAGCCGCCCCGCCCCCCGGACTCCCGCAGCGTGATGAAGTAGGTGCTGGCGAAGATCACCCCGGCGCCGATCCAGGTCCAGACATCCATCGCCTCGGCGAACAGCAGCCAGCCGAGCCCGGCGGTGAACGGCAGGCGGAGGAAGTCGAACGGCATCACCGCGCTCGCATCCGCGGCGGCGAAGGCGCGCGCCTGGCAGAAATGCGCGGCCCAGCCCGAGACCCCCATGATCAGCAGCGCCGGCAAGTCCTGCCAGCCCGGCGCGACCCAGACGAACAGCGACGGGACCAGGGTGAGCGGCAGCATCATCAGGTTCATGTAGAAGACGATCGTCGAGGCGGGCTCGGTCGCGGTCAGCAGCTTCACCGAGGTCCAGGCGCCGGCATAGAACGCGCACGAGAGCAGCACCGCCAGCATCGGCAGGCTCACCGATTCCATGCCCGGGCGGACGATCGCCAGCGCGCCGAGGAAGCCCACGGCGGTCGCCGCCCAGCGCGCGCCGTCGACGCGTTCGCCGAGCACCAGACCGGCGGCCAGCGTGCAGAACACCGGGATCAGGAAGGAGAGCGCGGTCACGTCGCCGACCGGGATGTGGATCAGCCCGTAATACATGCTCAGCATGGCCGCGAAGGCGAAGGCGGTGCGCGCGAAATGCATCCCCAGGCGCCGCGTCCCGAGCCGCGCGAGCCCGCCCCGGGCGAGCATGGGGGCGATCAGCAAGATGCCGACCAGGGCGCGCACGAAGACGATCTCGATGGTCGGGAAGGTGCCCGACAGCTCGCGCACGCTGGCCAGCAGCACGGCGAAGGAGAGCGCGGCGGCGACCATCCAGAACGCGCCGCGCCAGATCGCAGCCATCGGGTATCAGCGCCGCCGGTTGAGCAGCTTCAGTCTCAGCGCGTTGAGCCGGATGAACCCCTCGGCGTCGCGCTGGTCGTAGACCGAGTCCTCCTCGAAGGTCACATGCGCCTCCGAGTACAGGCTGTGCGGCGAGCGCCGGCCGGTGACCCGCACGCCGCCCTTGTAGAGCTTCAGGCGCACCCTGCCCGAGACCCGCTCCTGGCTCGCATCCACCATCGCCTGGAGCATCTCGCGCTCGGGCGCGAACCAGTAGCCGTTATAGACCAGCGAGGCGTAGCGCGGCATCGCCTCGTCCTTGAGATGCGCCGCCTCGCGGTCGAGGGTGAGGCTCTCGATGGCGCGGTGCGCGGCCTGCAGGATTGTGCCGCCCGGGGTCTCGTAGACGCCGCGCGACTTCATCCCGACATAGCGGTTCTCGACCAAATCGACGCGGCCGATGCCGTGCGCCCCGCCGAGCTCGTTGAGCCGTTGCAGGAGGGAAGCCGGCGAGAGCCCCTCGCCGTCGACCGCCACCGGGTCGCCGCGCTCGAAATCGATCTCGACGGTCTCGGCCTCGTCCGGCGCGGCCTCGGGCGAGACGGTGCGGACGAACATCGCCTCGTCCGGCTCGACCCACGGGTCCTCCAGCGCGCGGCCCTCGAAGGAGGTATGCAGCAGGTTGGCGTCGATCGAATACGGCGGCTCGCCGCGCCTGTCGCGCTCGACCGGGATCTGGTGCTTCTCCGCGAAGTCGAGCAGGGTGGTGCGCGAGCCCAGCTCCCATTCGCGCCACGGCGCGATCACCGCGATGCCGGGCTCGAAGGCGTAGTAGGCGAGCTCGAAGCGCACCTGGTCGTTGCCCTTGCCGGTCGCGCCGTGGCTCACCGCGTCGGCCCCGGTCTCGCGCGCGATCTCGATCTGGCGCTTGGCGATCAGCGGCCGCGCGATCGAGGTCCCCAGCAGGTAGCAGCCCTCATACAGCGCGTTGGCGCGGAACATCGGAAACACGAAGTCGCGCACGAACTCCTCGCGCAAATCGTCGATATAGATCTCGCGGACGCCGGCCTGCTCGGCCTTGCGGCGGGCGGGTTCGAGCTCCTCGCCCTGGCCGAGATCGGCGGTGAAGGTGACCACCTCGCAGCGATAGGTCTCCTGGAGCCATCTGAGGATGACCGAGGTATCGAGCCCGCCGGAATAGGCGAGCACCACCTTCTTCACGTCCCGCGCCATCGCCCCTCCCCCTCGCGCAAGGCGCCGGAGTGTAGGAATGCGCCGCGGCGGGGACAAGCTCAGCCGGCCCGCGCCCTTGCCGGCACGCGGAGGCTCGCCGATTTGAGCTGGCCGCAGGCCGCCAGAATGTCGCGCCCGCGCGGGGTGCGCACGGGCGAGGCGTAGCCGGCGCGGTTGACGATCGCGGCGAAGCGTTCGATCGCGCGCGGCGTCGAGCACTCGAAGGGCGCGCCGGGCCAGGGGTTGAACGGGATCAGGTTCATCTTGGCCGGGATGCCGCGCACCAGCCGGACCAGCGCGCGCGCATCGGCCTCGGAATCGTTCACGTCCCTGAGCATGACGTATTCGAAGGTGATGCGCCGCGCGTTGCGCCCGCCCGGGTAGCCGCGGCAGGCGGCCAGCAGCTCGGCGATGGGATAGCGCCGGTTGAGCGGCACCAGCACGTCGCGCAGCTCGTCGGTCACCGCGTGCAGCGAGATCGCCAGCCTGACGCCGAGATCGCGCCCGACATCGGCGATGCGCGGCACCACGCCCGCGGTCGACAGCGTGATCCGCCGCCGGCTGATCGCGATTCCCTCCATGTCCATGACGATGTTCATCGCCTTGACGACGTTGTCGTAGTTGTAGAGCGGCTCGCCCATCCCCATCAGCACGATATTCGACAGCAGCCGCTGGCCGTTCTCCGCCGCCGGCCACTCGCCGAGCGCGTCGCGCGCCAGCATCACCTGGCCGACGATCTCGCCGGCGTTCAGGTTGCGCGCCCAGGGCTGGGTGCCGGTATGGCAGAACGAGCAGTTGAGCGTGCAGCCGACCTGCGACGACACGCAGAGCGCGCCCCGGTCGTCCTCGGGGATGAACACGGTCTCGGCCTCGCTGCCGTCCGGGAAGCCGACCAGCCACTTGCGCGTCCGGTCGGAAGCGGTCTGCGCCTTCGCCACGGCGGGCCGCGATATCGCGAATTGCTCGGCGAGCTGGCGGCGCAGCGGCCTGGCCAGCGTGGTCATGGCGTCGAAATCCGTCGCGCCCCGGCAATAGATCCAGTGCCAGACCTGCTTGGTTCGGAAGGCGGGGAGGTCGAGCCCGGCGAGCGCCGCGCCGAGCTCGGCGCGCGACAGCCCCACGAGCTCGCGCCGCGCCCCGGAGTCGATATCGGCTTCAACGGTCGCCATCCCGGCACTATACCCCGCTTTGACAGCGACGGGCCGGGTGGCCTATTCGGAACCCGGACAACGGGGGACAGGCATGACCGACCGTGAAGCGGCGCTGATCGCGGCCGCAAAACCGTTCTGGGACGCCGAAGCGGAGATCACCAGGCGCTTCTTCGCCGGCCCGCCGAGCCGGGACGACTACATCCACTATCTGCGCTCGGCGGTCTACAAGGAGCTCAACCCGGCGATCGGCTACGGCCCGACCGACGGCTACGCCAACGGGCTCCACATGGAGTTTTGCGACATCGTCGAGCGCTTCCGCGGGCTCGACGCCGAGATCGACCGGCGCGACATGCTGGCCTCGCTCAAGATGATGACCGAGGAGTTCGAGCACTACGTGGTGCTCGCCGAGGTGCTCGAATTCGTGCTCGGCCGCAGGCTCGCGCCCGACGATGCGCAACAGCTCCCGGAAGACGCGACGCTCAACGCGATGCGCCGGCGCTACGTCGAATCGGGCGATCCCTGCCTGGTGGCGGCGATGGGGCTCACCGAGGGCGGCGGGGCGAGCACCTTCCGCGAGGCATCGAAGCTCTCGGGCGGGAAGCTGGAAGAACGGCTCGCCGCCGCGATGAAGCTCATCCACGACGACGAGAAGGACCACTACGAGGACGCCGCCGCCGACGCCGCCCGGGCGGTGCGGACCGACGACGACCTCGCGCGGATGAAGTCCGCCATCCGCGAGGTCTCGATCCAGCGGGTCAGGATGCGCAACGAGCAGTTCCGCTTCCAGATGTCGGACGCGGAGATCGAGGCGCTGATCGCGGCCAATCCCTAGGGCGTCCTTCGATACGCCCGCCTGCGGCGGTCTACTCAGGATGAGGAGGGGGTCCTGGCCGCCCCCACCTCACCCTCATCCTGAGTAGTCCCCGAAGGGGACGTATCGAAGGACGCGATCAGCGCCGCATGTAGCGGGCGACCTCCGGCGACGACATGACGTCGTCGACATAGGTGAACGTGCCCTGTTCCATCGCCTCGGTCGCCGCGGCGACGACGCCGCTCATCGCCGCGCGGTAGAGCGACGTCGCCAGGCTGATGCGGCGCACCCCCGCCGCCGCGAGATCGGCCACGGCAAAGGACTTTCCGGCGACGCCGGCCATGAAGTTGACCGGCCTGGAGACCGCGTTGCACACCGCGGCGACCGCGTCGATATCGGGCAGCGCCGGCGCCATCAGCATGTCCGCGCCGGCGCGTTCATAGGCCTGCAGCCGGGCGATGACCTCGTAGAGGTCGGGATGGCCGCGGATGAAGCACTCGCTGCGCGCAGTCAGCGCGAAGCGGAAGCCGGCCGACCGGGCGGCCTCGGAGGCGGCGGCGATGCGCTCGGCGGCCTCCTCGCGGTCGTAGAACGGGCGCTCCGCGTCGCCCGTATAGTCCTCGATGGTGCAGCCGACCAGCCCCGCCTCGGCGGCCTGCGCGACGGTTGTCGCCACCGCCTCGGGTCGGTGGCCGAAGCCGTTCTCCAGATCGGCCGAGACCGGCAGGTCGACCGCGTCGACGACGGCGCGCGCATGCTCCAGCGCCTCGTCTCGCGAAACCTCGCCGTCGCACCGCCCGAGCGTGCCGGCGAAGCCGCCGCTGGTGGTCGCCAGCGCCTGGAACCCGAGGCCGGCCAGGATGCGGGCCGAGCCGGCATCGAACGCGTTGGCGAGGATGAACGGCTCCGCGCCCCCGTGCAGGGCATGGAAGCGCTCGGCCTTCTCGGCCTGGGTGGGCGGGGCGTCGGCCATGGCTGCTCTCCACCGGTTCCGGCCCGGGCGATGCTGCGGGCCCGGTGCACCCGTGTCAACGGAGCGCGTCCTTCGATATGCCCGCCTGGCGGCGGGCTGCTCAGGATGAGGAAGCGTGTTTTGGCCCTGAAAAACCGCCTCATCCCGAGTAGCCCCGGACCGGTTCCGGGGCGTATGGAGGGACCCGCCCCGCCCCTTCACTCCGGCGCCGTTTCCCGCACCCTCTGCCTCGCCTGGCCGAACTTCACCAGGCTGCCGCCCGTGTCGTGGACGTAGAGCTCGTCCATGCCCCACGGCGTCTCGACGACCTCACCCACGTCGATGCGCCCGGCGAATTCGGCGCGCTGCGCTCGAATGTCGTTCACCCGGACGTAGCAGGACGTGTTCTCGGCGACGTGCCGGTCCGCGCAGAGCCAGAAATGGATCTCGACGCGCTCGCGGATCGCGAGGCCGTAGTCGGCGTCGCCGAAATCCTGCGTCTCGAAGCCGAGCCTGCGGAAGAAGTCGAGCGAGGCCGCGATATCCGGCGAGGCGAGCACGGGTATGGCGCGGTCGAAGATGGACGGCTTGTCGGGCATGGGTCGGTTGCCTTCCCATTGCAGGCGCGCCCCCCTCGCGCCATGTCCGGACTTGTTCCGGGCATCCACGCCGCCGCCCGCCCCGCTTATGGGTGCCGGGGACAAGCCCGGGCCCGACGCGAGGGCGCGCGGGCGGGCCGTATCGAGGGACGCCCTACCCGCCCTGCGCCGCCTGGGTCTTGCCGTAGAGCAGCTCCCAGGCCTTGTCGGAGTAGCCGGGGCCGCGCCGCGCGTGCTCGGCCAGCGTCTCCAGCGCGCGCTCGACCGCGGGGCGCGCCCAGATCCCGTCGCGCCAGGCCTTCACCCGCGGAAAATCCCCGATGTCGACGCCCTGGCGCTCGGGGTAGCGGAGCCAGGGGAAGATCGCCATGTCGGCGATGGTGTAGTCGTCCGCCGCCACCCAGTCGCGCCCGTCGAGCCGCTTCTCCAGCACGCCGTAGAGCCGGTTGGCCTCGTTGACGTAGCGGTCGATGCCGTATTGCAGCTTCTCGCGCTCGAAGCGCTCGGGCGCGTAGGAGTGGAAGTGGTGCGCCTGGCCCAGCATCGGGCCGATCCCGCCCATCTGCCACATCAGCCATTGCAGGGTGTCGTAGCGCGCACGCGGCTCGGTCGGCAGGAACCGCCCGGTCTTGTCGGCGAGATAGACCAGGATCGCGCCGGTCTCGAACACCGCGATCTCCTCCCCGCCCGGGCCGTCCCGGTCGACGATGGCGGGCATCTTGTTGTTCGGGCTGATCTTCAGGAAATCCGCCTCGAACTGGTCGCCCTCCTGGATGTTCACCGGGTGCACGGTCCACGCCAGACCGCACTCCTCCAGCATGATGTGGACCTTGTGGCCGTTCGGCGTGGGCCATGTGTAGCAATCGATCATTCGTCCCTCTCCTGCCCCCGGTCGAGCTTCGCGCGCAAGACCTCGTTGACCGTCTTCGGATTGGCCTTGCCCCGGCTCGCCTTCATCGCCTGGCCGACGAAGAAGCCGAGCAGCTTGGTCTTGCCGCCGCGATACTCGGCCACCCTGTCGGGATGCTCGGCAAGGACGGCGTCCACGATGGCCTCGATCGCGCCCGAGTCGCTCACCTGCTCCAGCCCGCGCTCGGCGACGATGGACCCGGGGTCGCGGCCGGTCTCGAACATGGCCTCGAAGACCTCGCGCGCGATCCGCCCCGAAATGGTGCCGGCCCGGATCAGGTCGATCAGCGCGCCGAGATCGGATGCCGCAACCGGCGCGTCGGCGATCGCGAGCCCCGATCGGTTGAGCGCCCCGAACAGGTCGCGGATCACCCAGTTGGCGGCAAGCTTCGCATCGCGCCCCTCCGCGACGGCCTCGAAATAGGCCGCGCTGTCGCGGTCGGCGACCAGCACCTCGGCGTCCTCGTCGGACAGCCCGAGCGCGTCGACGAAGCGCCGCTTCTTGGCATCCGGCAGCTCCGGCAGCGTCGCCCGGATGCCGTCGACGAAAGCCTCGTCCAGCACCAGCGGCAACAGATCCGGGTCGGGGAAGTAGCGGTAGTCGTGCTCTTCCTCCTTCGAGCGCATCGACCGCGTGGTCCCGCTTGCGGTGTCGAACAGCCTTGTCTCCTGCTCGATGGCGCCGCCGTCCTCGATGACCGCGACCTGGCGCCTCGCCTCGTGCGCCGCGGCCTGGCGGATGAAGCGGATCGAGTTCAAATTCTTGATCTCGCAGCGCGTCCCGAGCGCGCCGCCCGGGCGGCGCACCGAGACGTTCACGTCGGCGCGCAGCGAGCCCTCCTGCATGTTGCCGTCGCAGGTGCCGAGATAGCGCAGGATCGAGCGCAGCTTCGTCATGAAGGCGGCCGCCTCGTCGGGCGAGCGCAGGTCGGGCTCGGTGACGATCTCCATCAGCGCGACGCCGGCCCGGTTGAGGTCGACGAAGGTCCGGCGCGGGTCGCGGTCGTGCAGGCTCTTGCCCGCGTCCTGTTCGAGATGCAGCCGGGCGATGCGGACGGTCCGGCTGGTGCCGTCCTCCAGCGCGACCTCGACCGCGCCGCTGCCGACGATGGGCCGGCCGTATTGCGAGATCTGGTAGCCCTGCGGCAGGTCCGGATAGAAGTAGTTCTTGCGGTCGAAGACCGAGACCAGGTTGATCTCCGCGCCGAGGCCGAGCCCGGTGCGGACCGCCTGCTCGATGCAGTACTCGTTGATCACCGGCAGCATGCCGGGCATCGCCGCGTCGACCAGCGAGACCTGCGCGTTGGGCTCGCCGCCGAAGGCGGTGGAGGCGCCGGAGAACAGCTTGGACTCGGAGGTCACCTGGGCGTGGACCTCCAGCCCGATCGCCGCTTCCCAGTCGCCGCTGCGTCCTTCGATCAGGCTCACGACCCGGCCCCGCGAACGAGAGAGGCGATCAGCAGTGTCAGGATGCCGAACGCCGAGACGCGGAAGATAAACACCCGCCCGAGCCGGTTCCAGTAGCCCCGCCGCGCGGCCGTCGCGGCCCGGGGCGGCGCATCCTCATCGAGGCTCGCGAGGAACATCGGCCAGCTCCGGCGGTGGATCTCCCACATCGCATAGCCCTGCACGACGGCGCCGGCGGCGATGCAGTAAAGCGCCCCGAGATTGGTGAAGGTGAAGACGTCGCTGCCGATCAGCCCGAGGCTGACATGGATCAGCGCGTACCAGACGACGGTCACGGCTCGCGCGCCCGGCGCCTCAGGAGCGCGGCCCCGGCCTCGCCTCGAAGCCGGCCGCCTTCTCGATCGCCCTTGCGGCGCGGAACATGGTCACCTCGTCGAAGGCGCGCGAGACGATCTGCAGCCCGAGCGGCAGCCCGCCCTCGGAGAGCCCCGCCGGCACCGACATCGCCGGCAGCCCGGCGAGGCTCGCCGGCACCGTAAGCACGTCGTTGAGATACATCGCGATCGGGTCGTCCGACTTCTCGCCGATGGCGAACGCGTCCGACGGGCAGGTCGGCATCAGCAGGAAATCGCAGGTCTCGAAGGCGTCGTCGAAATCCCGCGCCACCAGCGTCCGCACCTTCTGCGCCTTCAGGTAGTAGGCGTCGTAGTAGCCGGCCGACAGCGCATAGGTGCCGATCAGGATGCGGCGGCGCACCTCGGCGCCGAACCCGGCGCCGCGGGTCTTCGCATAGGTGTCGATCAGGTCCGCGCCCTCGACCCGCTTGCCGTAGCGCACCCCGTCATAGCGGGCGAGGTTGGACGAGGCCTCGGCCGGGGCGATCAGGTGGTAGGCCGGCAGCGCGTAGGGGGTGTGCGGCAGGCTGACCTCGACCGGCTCGGCGCCGGCGTCGCGGAGCCAGGCGATGCCCGAATCCCACAGCGCGCGGATGTCGCCCGGCGTCTCGTCGAGCGCGTATTCGGCCGGGATGCCGACCCTGAGCCCGGCCACCCCGTCGTCCACCGCCGCCGCGAAATCCGGCACCGCGATGTCGACCGAGGTGGAGTCCTTCGGGTCGAACCCCGCCATCGCGCCCAGCATGATCGCGGCGTCGCGCACGCTGCGCGCCAGCGGCCCGGCCTGGTCGAGCGACGACGCAAAGGCGACGATGCCCCAGCGCGAGCAGCGCCCGTAGGTCGGCTTGGCCCCGACCACGCCGCAGAACGCGGCCGGCTGGCGGATCGAGCCGCCGGTGTCGGTCCCGGTCGCGCCGAGGCAGAGCCGGGCGGCCACCGCCGCCGCCGAGCCGCCGGACGAGCCGCCCGGGACCAGCGGCCGGTTGTCGCCGCGCCGCCGCCACGGGTTCTCGACGGGGCCGAAATGGCTGGTCTCGTTGGACGAGCCCATGGCGAACTCGTCGAGGTTGAGCTTGCCCAGCATCACCGCGCCGGCCTCGAACAGGTTGCGGCTGACGGTCGATTCGTAGGGCGGCACGAAGCCGTCGAGGATGGCCGACGCGGCGGTCGACATCACCCCCTCGGTGCAGAACAGATCCTTGATCCCGAGCGGAATGCCCTCCAGCGCGCCGGCCTCGCCGCGCCGCCGCCTGGCGTCCGAGGCCTCGGCGTCGGCGAGCGCGCGCTCGGGCGTCTCGGCGATGTAGGCGTTGAGGTCGCGCGCGCCCGCGATCGCCTCGATATGGGCCAGGGCGAGCTCGCGGGCGGAGATCTCGCCGCCGGCGAGCGCATCCCGCGCCGCCTCGATGGTGAGCTCGGTGAGCGCCCCCCCGCCCATCACTCGATCACCTTGGGGACGGTGTAGAACGGGCCCGCCGCCTGGGGCGCGTTGGCGACGACCCGGTCGGCGATGCCGCCCTCGGTGACCGCATCGGCGCGGCGCCTGAGCGGCATCGGCTTGACCGCCGTCATGGGCACCACCCCGTCGGTATCGACCTCGCCGAGCTGTCCCATCCAGTCGAGGATCTTGGCGAGCTCGCCGGTCAGGTCAGCGAGCTCGTCCTCCGGCACGTCGAGCCTCGCCAGCATCGCGATGCGGCGCACGGTGTCGGTATCGACGGCCATCTCTCGCTCTCCGGGACGGGGGCGCGCGAACCTACATCCGGCCCGCCCGCCCGGCAAGCTGGCACGCCCGCGCCGGGGCGTATATCAAGGCGCCGCCGTCAACCGGGGAGGAGGGGTCGTGGCGATCGTCGAGCTGGAGGCGCTGGCGACGCGCTCGCTGCTGATGGGGCTCGATGTCGGGGCGAAGACCGTCGGGCTCGCGCTGGGCCGCACCGGGCTCGCGCTGGCCTCGCCGCTGGAAACGATCCGGCGGACCCGATTCGCCGCCGACGCGGCGCGCATCTTCGCGCTCGCGGACGAGCACGGGGTGGACGCGCTGGTGATCGGCCTGCCGGTCAACATGGACGGCAGCGAGGGCCGGCGCTGCCAGTCGGTGCGCCAGTTCGCCGCCAACCTGCTGGCCAGGCGCGACATCGCCGCCGCGTTCTGGGACGAGCGCCTGTCGACCGCCGCGGTAACCCGGGCGATGATCGAGGCCGACCTCTCCAGGCGCAGGCGCGCCGAGGCGGTGGACCGGCTGGCCGCCGCCTATATCCTCCAGGGCGCGCTGGAGCGGCTCGGCAACCTGAACGGAGAACCCAGATGACACGAGAGATCAGGCGTATCGTCACCGGCCACGACGCGGACGGCAAGGCCGTGGTCATCGCCGACGGGCCGACGCCCAATTTGTTCAACCCCGAGCACCGCCCCGGCGTGCAGATCAACAACATCTGGCGGGTCAACGAATCGCCCGCCCATCTGATGAGCCAGGAGGAGACGCTGGAGGGCCGCATCGCGCTCGAACCGCCGCCCAACGGCTCGGTCTGCCGGGTGATCGAGTTCCCGCCGGAGAAGGACTACATCGACTCGATCGACCGCGAGGCGGCGCATGCGAGCTTCAGCCAGTTCGGCGCGGCCCACGCGGCGGATGCGTCCGAGAACCCGCCGCACCCGCTGATGCACCGCACCGAGACGATCGACTACGCGATCTGCCTCGAAGGCGAGATCTGGCTGGTGCTCGACGATTCCGAGGTGCTGATGAAGGCGGGCGATGTCTGCGTCCAGCGCGGCACCAACCACGCCTGGTCCAACCGCTCGGACCGACCCTGCTTCATGTGCTTCGTGCTGGTCGACGGGACATTCGAGGCGTAGTGGGACGGCAACCGCCTGACAGTACGCGCCGCCGGCGCGCGACCGTCGGGAGTCGTCCGCGCCGGGATTGCGGAAAAGTTGCCAATCCTCCGGCAAGGCCCAACAATGCCGGCCGGCTCGCGCCGCCCCCGCCGACAGGTGTCCCATGAACCTCGCCGAATTCTGCCGCGCCATCCCGAAGGCCGAGCTGCACGTCCACTTCACCGGCGCCGTGCCGCTGGAGACCTTCCTGAAGCTCGCCGCGCGAAACGGCATCGCCCTGCCGCCCCATGACGACCCCGAAGAGCTTTACGCCCGCGGCGAGAATTTCGACCGGGTGCTCAAGACGCTCAAGCTGGTCTGCCAGTCCCTGCGCACGGCCGACGATTTCCGCGAGGCGGTCTACGCCACCCAGAAGCACGCCGCGGAGGCCGGCGTGCGCTATCGCGAGATGTTCTGGAACCCGACCGACCACTGGACCATCGGCGACATCGGCTACGCGGCCTCGGTCGACGGCATGATCGCCGGGCTGCGCGACGCCGAGGCCGATTTCGGCATCGTGGGACGGCTGATCCCGTCGATCGACCGGGAATCCCCGCCCGAGCTCGGTTACGAGATGGTCGCGGCGGCGGTCGCCCATCCCCGGGAGGAGACCGTCGGCATCGGCATGGACTATCTGGAGACCGGCCATCCGCCGGAGAAATTCTGGAAGGCCTACCGGCTGGCCGGCGAGAGCGGCCTGAAACGCACCGCCCATGCCGGCGAGTTCGGCGAGCCGGCGCGCAATATCGAGACCGCGCTCGACCTGCTCGGCTGCGACCGCATCGACCACGGCTACACGGTGCTGGACGCGCCCGACCTGCTGAAGCGCTGCGAGGACGAGGGTATCGTCTTCACCATCGTGCCGACCAATTCCTACTACAGCCGGACGCTGAAGGGGCGGGACTTCGCGAAGGTCCATCCGATCGCCGCGATGGCGCGCACGCGGCTGAAGATCATGCCGAACAGCGACGATCCGCCGTTGCACCACACCGATCCGGCCAACGCCCATGCCCAGATGGTGACGACCTTCGACCTGCCCTTCGCGATGCTGCGCGGCTTCGTGGCGAGCGGAATCGACGGCGCCTGGGTCGACGAGTCGGTCAAACGGAGCTGGCGCGCCGAATGGCTGGCGGAGTACGACCGGCTGGCCACGGCGGTCGAGGCCTGAGCCGGTTCAACCCGTTGCGGCGTCCGCCAGGAACCGGTCCAGCCGCTCTATCATCGCGGCCTTTTCGGCTTGCGGCGCGAAGGAGCCGACGAAGGCGTTGCGCATCAGCGCGGCGATCTCCGCCCGGGTATAGCCGCCATGCGCCCGCACCGCGCTCAGCAGGTCGGTCAGGTAGCCGCTGGCGAACAGGGCCGGGTCGTCGGTATTGACCGTGACCCGGACGCCGGCGTCGAACAGTTGGCGCAGGCGGCGGAGCCGGCGCGGGCCGGGATCGCCGGGCCGAAAGGTCGGGCACACCGTGAGGCAGATATCGCGCTCGATCAGGGTCTCGACGACGCGCGGGTCCTCGACCGCGTTGACGCCGTGGTCGATGCGGTCGAGCCGCAGCAGATCCAGGCATTGCCGGATATGCTCTATGGAGTTTTCCTGGTCGACGTCGCAATGGGCGGTCAGCCGGTAGCCCTCCCCTCGCGCCCGGTCGAACAGGGCGGCGAACTTGCGCGGCGGGTTGCCCCGCTCGGCGGAATCCAGCCCGAAGCCGGCGATCCGGTCGCGCCACGGCCGCAGGATGTCGAACAGCGGCCAGGCCTCGTCCAGCGGACGGTCGCGGTTGACGCACAGGATGAGATTGCTCGAAACGCCCCAATCGCGCCGCGCCTCTTCGACCGCCGCCAGGATCCCGCCCATGAAGGCCTCGGGCGCCACGCCGCGCGCCAGATGCGGCTGCGGATCGAAGGAGAGCTCGGCATAGATCGTGTTCTCGTCCCGGCAGCGCCGCAGGTAGGTGGCCGTGAGGTCGCAAAAATCCCGCTCCGTGCGCAGCACTGCCATGCCCTCGTAGTAGATGGCGAGGAATTCCTCGAGGCTGGCATAGTCGTAGCTCCGGGTGTCGGCGCGCGGATCGACGTCCGGCACGGGAAGCCCGTTGCGCCGGGCCAGCGCGACCCGCAATGCCGGGCCGAGCGTGCCCTCGATATGGAGATGCAGCTCCGCCTTCGGGATCGCGCGGATGAAGTCCTCCGGCCCGGCCATGCTACCGGTCCGCGAACACGTCGAGCCCGACCGTGCGCTCGACCAGCAGGAAGAAGGCCAGGGTGATGACGATCATCAGCGAGGAGACCGCCGCCGGGGTCGGATCGGGCAGGTATTCGATATGCGACATCAGCTCGACCGGCAGGGTGCGCGCCTCCCGCGCCGACAGGAAGGCGGAGATCGTCACGTCGTTGAAGGAGAAGGTGAAGGCGATGATGGCGCCGGCGACGATGCCGGGCACGATCAGCGGAAAGACGATCAGCCAGAAGGCGCTCCAGCGCGTCGCGCCCAGGCTCTGCGCCGCCTCTTCGAGGGAAATGTCGCTGCCGGCCATGCTCGACCAGACCGAGCGCAGGGTGAACGGCGTCGTCACCATGGTGTGGCCGATGATCAGGTTCAGCAATCCGGCATCCTGGGTCTCGATCAGGACCGAGACGTTGAGCAGGGCGAAGCCGACCACCACGCCGGGAATGATCAGCGGGCTGAGCACGGCATACTCGAACAGGCCGCGACCGTGGAACCGGTGCCGCGCCAGCACCCGGGCGGCGGCGATGCCGAGCGCCACGGCGATGGCAGTCGACACGACCGCGATGACGACGCTGTTCCAGAAGGTCGACCAGACCCATTCGGAATCGAAGGCCGAGAGGTACCAGCGCACCGAATAGCCGGGCGGCGGAAAGGTCAGGTAGGTCGAGCTGGTGAAGGACGAGGCCAGCGTGACCACGATCGGCGCGACCAGGAAGACCAGCCAGAAGATCGCCATCGCCGTGACGAGGCCGCGGCCGGAGCGGAGGAACAAGTCACCCATAGCTGCGCATCCCCCGGCTCGAGACGAAGCGATGGATCGTGACGAACAGGATGCCGAGGATCAGCAGGACGATCCCGATCGACGCCGCCAGCCGCCAGTCGAACAGGGTGAAGGCGTAGTCGTAGAGCAGCGTCGTCAGGATCGGGGTGCGGCCGCCGCCGAGCAGGAAGGGCGTGGCGAAGGCGGTCATGGCCAGGCTGAAGACCAGCAGCGTGCCGGTCAGCAGCCCGGGCAGGGTGAGCGGTATGACGATGCGCCAGAACACGCTCGCCGGCGAGGCGCCCAGGCTTTCGGCTGCATGCCGGAGGTTCGGATCGATGCGCTGGAGCACCGCGAGCAGCGACAGGATCATGTATGGCATCAGCAGATGGGTCTCGCCGACGACGATGCCGATCTCGTTCTGGACCAGGGCGATCGGCCGCTCGATCAGGCCGAGCGCGATCAGCCCCTTGTTGGCGAGCCCCGAATCGCCGAGCAGGACCGTCCAGCCGAAGGCGCGGACCACGGCCGAGATCAGGAAGGGAAAGATCACGACCGCCAGCAGCAGGCCGCGCCAGCGCGGCGCGCAGCGCGCGATGAACAGCGCCACCGGGTAGCCCGCGAACAGGCAGATCAGGGTGACGATCAGGCTGACGCGAAGCGTGCGGTTCAGCGCCTGCTGGCCGATCTTGCTGTCGAACAGGCCGAGCACATTGGTGAAGTCGGGCCATTCGCCGGCTGCGGCCGTCGGTTCCAGCCCCTTGACCAGCAGCAGGGCGCAGGGCACCACGATGAACACGGCGAATGCCAGAAGAACCGGCGTCGCAAGGCTGGCCGGAAATCGGCCGCCGCTGCCCCAGCCACGGCTGGCGGTCACGGGAGCGCGGTCACGCCCGGGCCCCGGAACCGCCCGCCGGCGCGTCGGGCCGCAGCAGCTTGATGGCGCCAGGCGGCAGATGCAGGCGGACGCTGCCGCCGACCGGGAATTCCTGCTGTGCCGTCGCGATCAGCGGCTCGGGCAGGGCGGGGCAATCGACCTGGTAGACGATGGCCGAGCCGATATAGGTGAATTCGCGCACCGTTCCGTCCAGCGCGTTCGGACCGTCGGTCGTCTCGCCCTTGTCGCCGCCGCGCCGCAGGGCGACCTCCTCGGAACGGATTCCGAGCACGACGGCGCCGTCCGGCGGCCGGGTCGCCGCGACATGCAGCACCGCCGCGCTATCGTCAATCGAGACGGCAACCGTGCCGTCGTTCGGGGCGGCATCGCCGACGGTGCCCGGAAACAGGTTCTCGACGCCCAGGAAGTCGGCGACATAGGCCGATGCGGGCTGTTCCCAGATCGCTTTCGGCGGTGCCGCGCCGGCGACCGTGCCGAGGTTCATCACGACGATCTGGTCCGAGAGGGTGAGCGCCTCCTCCTGATCGTGGGTCACGAAGATCGAGGTGACGCCGGTCTCGCGCTGGATGCGCTTCAGCTCGAAGCGCATCTCGGCGCGCAGCTTGGCGTCGAGGTTGGACAGCGGCTCGTCGAGCAGCAGCACGTCCGGCCGGATCACCAGCGCGCGGGCCAGCGCGACGCGCTGCTGCTGGCCGCCGGAGAGCTGGCGCGGGTAGCGCTGGGCGAGGTCCGGCAGGCCGACCAGGTCGATCGCCTCCGCGACCCGCTCGGCGGTCTCGCTGCGCGGCACCTTGCGCCGCCTGAGGCCGAAGGCGACGTTGTCGAACACCGTCATGAACGGGAACAGGGCGTAGTTCTGGAAGACGACGCCGAGATTGCGCCGCCACGGCGGCAGCGCATCGACCGACCGGCCGCCGATGCGCACCTCCCCCTCGTCGAGCGCGGCGAAGCCGGCGATCAGGCGGAGCGTCGTCGTCTTGCCGCAGCCGCTGGGGCCGAGCAGGCTGGTGAAGCTGCCGACCGGGGCGGTGAAGCTGACGCCCCTCACCGCCCAGAGATCGTCATACCGTTTCGATACGCCGGAAACCTCGACGTCGGACATCGGCCGATCCCGGAACGGGGCCCGGCGCGGGACGTTACGGCCCTGGGCGATCCCTATTTGGCGACGATCTCTTCCTGGAACCGCTTGAGCCAGCCGCCGAGCTTCGCCGCAATCTTGGTCGCATCGTAGTGATGCATCCGCGAGATCTGGTCCGGCGTCACCATGTTGTAGACGGTCCCCGCCGGGATCGGCACCGTCTTGTTGACCGGCGAATCGCCGGCTTCCCTGGCGATCCGCGCCTGGTGTTCCGCCGACAGGTAGAAGTTCAGGAACTGCTCGGCCACCGCCTTGTTCTCGCTCGCCTTCAGGACGCAAGCCAGGTTGACGACGCCCACGCCGCCATCCTTCGGCCAGGCGAAGCTCAGCGGCACCTTGGGGTCCTTCCTCACGAAGATGTTGAGCATCGGCGCGATCGAGGCATCGCCCTGGTTGATCGCCTTCAGGATCTCGAAGATGCGGAATAGCTGCACCCTGTCCTTGATCGTCGCCAGCTTCGCCATGCCCTTGCCGATATCGTCGATACCGCCGCCGTGCAGCTCGGCGATGCGGGTCATCACCAGCGGCGAATAGGACTGGCTGAGGACGGGATAGCCGGGGCGGCCCTTCAGGTCCGTGCGGAACAAATCGTTCCACGAGGCCGGCGGCGATTCGAAATGGTCCTTGTTGTAGGCGAGGCCGGCGCCGAGCACCGTGATCGCCGGGCACATGCCGCCGCCCAGCGGATCCTTGGCAAATTCGTAAAGCTGCGAGACGTTGGGCACGTTGGCCGGGTCGATCGCCGTCAGGATGCCCTCGTCCCGCAGGATCGCCATCTGGTGCACGGTCAGGAAGACCACGTCGGTGCCCTTGCCCTTCGTGGCCTTCATCTTGGACAGGCGCACCGCCGACCGGCCGCCGTCGACCACCACCTTGTGGCCGGTCGCCTTCTCGAACGGTTCGGCGGCGTGCTTCTTCCATTTGGCGCCGTAGCCGCCGCCCCAGACGGAGACGGTGATGGTGGCCGCTTGCGCCGCACCGGCGCCGACAAGCAGGACCGCCGCGGACAGCGCGAGGTATCGCATCCCGCTCCGGACCCGCCGGCCGCCTGTTCGGACGTTCCTGATCATGGCCTCCCCCTCATCTCTTGCATTGACCCGAAGCCGATGCCCCGCGGCCGTCATTTGATCGCATGCAGGCCCAAATTGCCAGCCATGTCTCACCCCGCGTGCGCAGGCCGCTGCGCAAAATCCGGTGTCGCGCAGCGTCCGGATCTCGGCTTTCACCGCCGCACGGACCCCGCATAGGAATCCTGGACGTCGCCGGGCTCGCGGAAATAGAGCCGCGATGCGTCGCGCACCGGCCGGTAGTCCCAGGGCGTGCGCAGGCCGGCGCCGAGCGCCCGGCCGACAAGGCGCCGCGCCGCCTGGCTGTCGCGCACCGCCCGGTCCAGGGCGTCGACATCCCAGGTCTCGGCGAGGACGGCTTCGAGCTCCGCGCGCCTGCCGGCGCTGGCGGGATCGCGCGCGAGGTCGCGGCGTTCGTCCGGGTCGGCGCCGAGGTCGAACAGCATCGGCGGGTCGCCACGGCCCGCGATCAGCTTGTACGGGCCCTTTCGCACCATGAGCTGGGGCGCACGCGCGCCCTCGGCCGTGTACTCGGCGCAGACCAGGTCCGGCCAGTCCGGCGCGCCGGAAGCGGACGCCAGCGGCGCAAGCGAGCTTCCGTCGACCGGCGCCGCCAGCTCCGGCAGGGCGCCGTCGCCGGCCGCTTCGAGCAGGGTGGGAAAGAGATCGAGCAGCGAGACATTGGCCGCCACCCGGCCGGGCGCGAAGGCGAAGGGTGCGTGGACGATCAGGGGAACCCGGACCGACCATTCGAAGAACGACATCTTGAAGAACATGCCGCGCTCGCCGAGCAGGTCGCCGTGATCGGACGTGAAGACGATCATCGTGTCCTGGGCCGCGCCGATTTCGTCGAGGGTTTCCAGCAGCTTGCCAACCTTGGCATCGACATAGCCGGTGACCGCGCAATAGGCGCGGCGCATGCGCAGCACGTCGGCTTCGCCGATCGCGTCGCGGTGCCGCCCGGTGAGGAACCAGTGCCGCCGGCTGTGCGGGTCCCGATTCTCCAGCGGAATGTCCGCCACCGCCGGGGGCTCCATCTCGACCCCGCGGTACCGCTCCCACCACGGGGGAGGCGCGAGATAGGGGTCGTGCGGGGAGATGAACGACACGGTAAGCGCGAACGGCCGGTCGTCCCCGTCGTCGGCCCGCTCGTGCAGCCAGCGGACGGCCTCGAACGCGACCTCGTCGTCGAAGGCGACGTTGACGCTGCGCCGGTGCGGCCCGGAATCGAGCACCGCCCGCATGCTGTGGTACCACTCGAGCCAGCTCCCGTCGTCCAGGCGCCAGTCCGGCGACCACAGGAAGGTCGACGGGTAGATGTCGGTGGTGACGCGCTCCTCGTAGCCGTGCAGCTGGTCGGGCCCGACGAAGTGCATCTTGCCGGCGAGACAGGTGCGGTAGCCCGCGACGCGCAGATAGTGGTTGAAGGTGGGCACCGAGGCGGGGAGCTCGGCCGCGTTGTCGAACGCGCCGATGCGGGACGGCAGCCGCCCGCTCAACATCGAGAACCGCGACGGCGCGCAGAGCGGGAAGTTGCAATAGGCGTTCTCGAACACGACGCCCTGCTCGGCGAGGCGGTCGATATGCGGCGTCAGCGTCCGCGAGCGGCCATAGGCGCGCAGCATCTGCGGGGCGAGCTGGTCGGCCATGATCAGGAGGAGGTTGGGACGCTTTGCCGCCGGTCTTGACATCGAGCCGTCCTCGATACGGGCGCATGGCCGAGTGTTTCATGCGCCATCCCGCCGCGCCAGCGCTCGTGGCAAGGACGACAGCGGGCCAACGGCAGGGTGCGTGCGTTCCGGCAGCGAGCCGAAATCCCGGCCGCGGGCCGCTCCTCAGCGGACGGCCACCTCGCGCCTGACATGCGGCAGCACCTCCTCGGCGATGCGGCGCATCATGCCGAGCTGGTCGGGCGAGGCGATGACGAGCTGGAACACGGTGACGCCCAGGTCGATATAGCGGTTGATTTTCTCGGCCATCTCGCGGCCCGGCCCGGCGAGCGCCCAGCGGTCCACCAGATCGGACGAGGCCTTGTCCTTGCCGGGCGGCGGGCCGTGGAAGTCGGTGAGCTGGTTCTGCACCCCCTGCCACGCCTTGCCGGGGTCGTCGTCGCAATTGGCGAACCAGTTCATGCCCTTCACCGTCGGCCCGCCATAGACCGCGCCGGCGCCGGGCGCCTTGCCGGCATCCGCCGCGATGCGCTCGATATCGGCCCAGATGTCGCGGTACTCGTCGGGCAGCGGGTGGACGGCGAGCCAGCCGTCGCCCTGCTCGGCGACCACCCGGCGGATCTTCGGGCCCATCATCAGCGTGCCCGCCACCTTCTCGTTCCAGGTGTAGTGGTGGGCGCCGACGCCGTCGATCGGGACATAGATGCCGCCGCCGACGAGGACGGGCGGCTTCTCGGCCGGCCGCGCGATGCCCAGCGTCATCTCGCCGAAGGCGAAGAACTCGCCGTCATAGGCGAACTTGTCCTCGGTCCACAGCCGGTTCATCACGTCGAGGCATTCGGCGAACAGCGCCGTGCGGCGGGCGAAGAACTGCCCGGGCCGGAGCGCCTCCTTGTTGGGCCCGCGCACCGCGACCAGGGCGTCGAACTGGCGCTTGAAGATGGTCGACTTGCCCGCCCCGGTGCCGGCGCCGAGGACGGCGCGGCCCTCCGAGACCTCCCACAGCGTCGCCCATTGCTGGGCGACATGGACCGGGTTGCGGATCTGCGGGATCAGGATGCCGGTGCAGAGCTTTATGCGGTCGGTCCGGGCGGCGGCGGCGGTCAGCGCGCCGATCGGGCAATAGGCCGCCGTGGTGCGCCGCCCGCCGAGCGCATCGTGCACCCAGACGGCATCGAACCCCATCGCCTCGGCCTCGCTGGCGGCGTGCAGCAATTGCCCGAGGTCGTAGGACCGGCCGGTGATCCCCATGGTGTTGTTGATCGACGTGCCGACGACGATCTCGCTGCCAAGCGCCATGCCGTGCCTCCGCTTGCTTCCGCGGATGCGACCATAGACGCCCGCCCCGCGCGATCAAGCCGGGCGCGCTTTTCAACCCATGGCCTATTCCCGATAATCGCGCCTTCACGGCAACCGGCGAGGCAGCATGTTCTACGAACCGCGCGACAACGACCACGGGCTTCCGTTCAACCCGCTGAAATCCTGCGTGGTGCCGCGGCCGATCGGCTGGATCTCGACGGTGGATTCCGCCGGCGCGGTCAATCTCGCGCCGTTCAGCTTCTTCAACATGCTGAGCTACAACCCGCCCTACGTCCTGTTCTCGTCGGGCATGCACGCCGATTCGGCGCACAAGGACACGGTGCGGAACGTCGAGCAGACCGGCGAGTTCGTCTACAACATGGCGACCTGGGCGCAGCGCGAGCAGATGAACCAATCGGCCCTGATCGTCGAGCGCGGGGTCGACGAGCTCGCCGCCGCCGGGCTGGAGCCGCTGCCCTCGCTCCTGGTGCGCCCGCCCCGGGTGAAGGGCGCGCCGGTTCATTTCGAGTGCCGCCATTACCGCACGCTCGACCTCCCCGGACGGACTCCGCGGGCGGCGCACAAGGTGGTGCTCGGCGAGGTGGTCGGCGTCCACATCGACGATGCCGCGCTGACCGCCGACGGGCTGGTCGACGTGGCCCGCATCCGCCCCATCGCCCGCCTCGGCTACATGGACTATGTCAGCGTGGAAGAGATCTTCTCGATGGATAAGGAGATGCCCGAAGAGAGGATCGGCCAGGCCGCCGAGTAGGGGGGCAACGCCGTATCGAGAGACGCCCCGTCCGGTCCCCCTCCCCGTCATGGCCGGACTTGTTCCGGCCATCCATGCGGCCCGGCGAGCGCAGCACGACCGGCCGATGGAGACGCCCGGAACACCCCTGGGACTCGTTCCCGGGGGCCGGGCATGAGGATAGGACGGGCGTCGGCGGGGTCCCGGCGACGGACGATCGCCGACGACGAAGGGCTTCGCGGCGATACCGGCCCATCGCTCCTTCGCTCTGGCAGTGCCCTAGTGGACGGCCGAAACGCTTTTGGCGCGAACGCGGCGAGAGGGCAACGCGACCGCGCCCGATCTTGTATTCCGACAGCGACGGAGCTTACCTTAATCGGCAACGAAGCGATTCCTGGAATTCCCCGCGAGGGCGTACGAGTGACACCAACGGCGCTTTGGCGAAACATCGAGTCCCGCCTTGACACATCCCTCAAGGACTGGCGCAGCCGGGTCGACAGCTTCCACCAGGTCGCCGCGGTCGAAGCGAGAGCGGCCGGCCGGGCGTGGAGCGACGACGACACGTTCCGGGGGCTGCTGCTCGCCGTGTTGTCGAACAACGCGGACTGGTCGAAGATCGAACGCGTTCAACCGGACCTCGCGAAGCTGTTCTCCGATTTCAGCCTGAACTCCTACGCCAAACTGCCGGCCTGCGAGATCCGAGACCGTATCTTGCCCTGGTTTCTCGAACGCAAGGCGGGTTCCGTCTCCCTTGAGAGAGATCTCGTAAATCTCATCGACTCCGCACGCCTGCTGACCGAACACAGCCGAGTCCACGGCACGGCGGAAGGCTACTTCACGTCCCTCGTGCGAAAATTTGACGGCGATCCCAAGAAAGCGGCTCTGCTGCTCGGGTCCCGCGGCGAGTACAAGCTTCCCGCCTTCGGGGTGGCTCTGGCGGCCGAAGCGCTGAAGAACCTGGGCTTCGACGTGGCCAAGCCCGACCGTCATGTAGCGCGGGCAGTGGCTTCCTTCGGTCTGGTCCATTTCGGGAAATGGCCCGGCAGAGACGGTCGAACCGCGCCCCCACTGTCGTCCAAGAAGTCGTATCTGGCTGTAATGGGAGCAGTGCAGGACATCGCAAGCGCCGCCGGCATGCCGGTCGTCATGGTCGACAACGCCATCTGGCTGTTGTGCGCGAAGAGCGGCCTCTACCTGACCAACCCGAAACTCGCCGAGCTGGCCCGGGAGAGCGGGGCCCCGGAGGGACGGGCAGAGGCGGTCGCCGCGCTGATCGAGTCCTGGGCGGCCATTCAGGACGGCGGTGAACAGCGAGAAACAGTCGACTGTCTCATCGAAGGCCTGGACAGCGAACGGCTATCGGTGCGGAAGCTCTTTCCCGGGGAGTTGAAGGGCCGGAGTTGGTGAGCCGCACTATTCTGCTCGACAGCGGTCCTCTCGGCTTGATCACCAACCCCAGGGCGTCGCCGCCGGCGGCGGCCTGCGGGCGGTGGGTGGTAAACGCAATTGCCGGCGGCGCGGCCGTGCTCGTGCCCGAAATCGCGGACTATGAGGTGCGGCGGGAACTCATCCGGGCGCGTCGCACGGCCGGAATCGCGCGCCTCGATGCGTTCATCGAACAGGTTGAATTCCTGCCCATCCAGACGCCGGCGATGCGTCAGGCCGCGGCTTTCTGGGCCGAGGCGCGTCGCGGGGGTCGACCGACCGCTCCCGACCCTGCACTCGACGGCGACGTGATACTTGCTGCGCAGGCGGCGACCCTGGATCGGGCCGAGGTCATCGTAGCCACGACCAACCCGAGACATCTTTCGCGCTACGTCGCGGCCGCACTCTGGACCGACATCGTGTGATCTGCACACGCCACCGTACCGGGCGGACTTCAAACGGCGATCCGTTGCCTCCCCGCTCGCTCGACATTGATTTGGCCGGGAAACCGTCCATGCACTAACATTCGGCCCGGTCGGTGGAGGCAGGTCGATGGAGGCGGTCGGATGATCTATCCGATCAGCTGGGCGCATGCCGCGCCGTATATCGGCGCCGCCTTCGCGCTGGCCTATCTGCTGGGCTCGATCCCGTTCGGGCTGATCCTCACCCGGCTCGCCGGGCTGGGCGACATCCGGGCGATCGGCTCGGGCAATATCGGCGCGACCAACGTGCTGAGGACGGGATCGAAGCCGCTCGCCGCGGCGACCCTCCTGCTCGATTGCGGCAAGGGGGCGGCCGCGGTGTCGATCGCCGCTTATTGGGGTCCCGACATGGCCGTCGTCGCCGCGCTCGGCGTCCTGGTCGGCCACCTGTTTCCGGTCTGGCTCCGCTTCCGCGGCGGCAAGGGGGTGGCGACCGGGCTCGGCATCCTGCTCGGGCTGTCCTGGCCGGCCGGCGCGCTCGCCTGCCTCACCTGGCTCGCGATCGCCGGCGCGAGCCGCTACTCCTCGCTGTCGGCGCTGGCCGCCTTCGGCCTCGCGCCGGTCTATCTCTGGCAGCTCGCCGATCCGCAGAAGATGGAGTTCTCGATCCTCATGGCGGTCCTGGTCTGGCTGCGCCATGCCGGCAATATCCGCCGCCTGCTGGCCCGGACCGAGCCGCGCATGGGCGGCAGCGGGTGACGGGGCGGGACGACCGTCTGGCCCGGCTCAGGCTCGCGCGCAGCGAGGGCGTCGGGCCGCGCACTTACGCGCAGCTCATGGCGCGCTTCGCGACCGCCGCCGAGGCGCTCGCCGCCCTCCCCGGCATGTCGGCGCGCGGCGGGCGGAGGCGGCCGCTCCGGCCCTGCCCGGAAGAGGACGCCGAGGCCGAGCTCGCCGCGCTCGACTCGCTCGGCGGGCGGATGATCTTCCCGGGCCAGCCCGACTATCCGGAGGCTCTGGCGGCGATCCCCGACCCGCCGCCGGCGCTGTCCGTGCTGGGCGACGCTTCCCGCCTCGCCGGGCCGGCGATCGGCATGGTGGGGATGCGCAACGGCTCGGCGGTCGGGCGCAAATTCGCCCGCGGGCTCGCCGCCGAGCTCGGCGCGGCGGGGATCGTCGTGGTGTCCGGCATGGCGCGCGGCATCGACGCCGCCGCGCATGAGGGCTCGCTCGCCACCGGCTCGGTCGCGGTGCTGGCCGGCGGGGTCGACGTACCCTACCCGCGCGAGCACGAGCCGCTCTACCGCCGCCTGGTCGAGCAGGGCGCGGCGGTCTCCGACCAGCCCCTCGGCACCGCGCCGACGGCGCGGCATTTCCCGCCGCGCAACCGGATCATCGCCGGGCTCTCGCTCGGCGTCGTGGTGGTGGAAGCCAATCTGCGGTCGGGCTCGCTGATCACCGCGCGGCTGGCCAACGAGCAGGGGCGGATCGTGTTCGCCGTGCCGGGCTCGCCGCTCGATCCGCGCGCCGCCGGACCCAACGACCTGCTGCGCCAGGGCGCGGTGCTGGTCGAGCGGGCGGACGACGTGATCGCCGCCATCGAAGGCATGGCGCGGCCCGCCCCGCCGCCGCAAGCCGCGCCCGCAAGCGCCCCCGCGGTGCCGGAGGAGGTCGACGCGGGCACCCGCTCGGTCGTGGTCGATCGTCTGGCGCACACCCCGCTGACGGTTGACGAACTGGTTCGCGAATGCCAATTGTCTGCCGCATCGGTGCAGACCGTCCTGCTCGAGCTGGAGCTTGCGGGCCGGGTGCTGCGCCAGCCGGGGAACCGCGTTTCCCTGATAGCATGAGCAAATCCCGGAGCTTTCGGGACCCCGGGATGGCCCGGCGCCACCCGGGCAAGCGGATGAGTGGGTAGCGCGCCTGATGGATGTCGTCGTCGTCGAGTCGCCGACCAAGGCAAAGACCATCTCGAAATATGTCGGCCGCCGCTACGCGGTCTACGCCAGCAACGGCCATGTCCGGGACCTGCCCGAGAAGGACGGCTCGGTGAGCCCGGACGATGGGTTCGCGATGCAGTGGCAGGTGGTCCCGCGGTCGCAGAAGAACCTGTCCGCCATCGTCAAGGCGGTGAAGCGCGCGGACCGTCTCTACCTCGCGACCGACCCCGACCGCGAGGGCGAGGCGATCTCCTGGCATGTCCAGGCGGTGCTCGCCGAACAGGCGGCGCTCAAGGGCGTCGACGTGAAGCGGGTGGTGTTCCACGAGGTCACCGAGAACGCGGTCACCGAGGCGCTGAGCCATCCGCGCGAGCTCGACCAGGGGCTGGTGGATGCCTATCTGGCGCGCCGCGCGCTCGACTACCTGGTGGGCTTCACCCTCTCGCCGGTGCTGTGGCGCAAGCTGCCGGGCGCCCGCTCCGCCGGCCGCGTGCAATCGGTCGCGCTCCGCCTGATCTGCGAGCGCGAGGCGGAGATCGAGGTCTTCAGGCCGCGCGAATACTGGTCGATCGAGGCCGAGTTCCTGACCGCGCGCAAGGCGCCGGTGGCGGCCCGGCTGACCCATCTGGAGGGCGCGAAGCTCGACCGCTACGGCATCCCCGACGAGGCCGCGGCGAAGGCGGCGCTGGCGGAGATCGAGCGTCACGCCTACGGCGTCGCGGCGATCGAGAAGAAGCGGGTCCGGCGCAACCCGCAGCCGCCCTTCACCACCTCGACGCTGCAGCAGGAGGCCTCGCGCAAGCTCGGCTTCAGCGCGTCCCGGACCATGCGCATCGCCCAGCATCTGTACGAGGGGGTCGACCTCGGCGGCGAGACCGTCGGGCTGATCACCTATATGCGCACCGACAGCATCAACCTCGCCGACGAGGCGCGCCAGGCGATGCGGCGCCTGATCGAGACCGAGTACGGGCCGTCCTACGTTCCCGAACGTCCGCACCGGTTCCGCTCGCGCGCGCGCAACGCGCAGGAGGCGCATGAGGCGATCCGCCCGACCGACGTGGGCCGCCGCCCGTCCGCGGTCGCCGGCGCGCTCGGCCGCGACGAGCACCGGCTCTACGAGCTGATCTGGACCCGCGCGGTGGCGAGCCAGATGGCGAGCGCCGCCCTCGAACAGGTCGCCGTCGACATCGCCTCGGCCGACCGCTCGGTGGTGTTCCGCGCCACCGGCCAGGTGGTGCTGTTCGACGGCTTCCTCAGGCTCTACGAGGAGGGGCGGGACGACGCGGCGGAGAACGGCAAGGAGCGCATCCTGCCGCCGATGGCAGAGGGCGAAGACCTCGAGCGCGGCAAGTGCCTCCCCGAACAGCACTTCACCAAGCCGCCGCCGCGCTATACCGAGGCGAGCCTGGTGCGCCGGCTGGAGGAGCTCGGCATCGGCCGGCCGTCGACCTACGCCAAGATCCTGAGCGTGCTGCAGGAACGCGACTATGTCCGGCTGGAGAGCCGGCGCTTCGTGCCGGAGGACCGCGGCCGCATGGTCACCGCCTTCCTGTCGGGGTTCTTCAGCCGCTACGTCCAGTACAACTTCACCGCGGAGCTGGAGGACCGGCTCGACGGCATCGCCAGGGGGGAGCTCGAGTGGCGCGCGGTGCTGGAGGAGTTCTGGCGCGGCTTCTCGGCCGCGGTGGGCGAGACCAGGGAGCTCACCATCAGCGAGGTGATCGACGCGCTCGATGAGGATCTGGGCCCGCATTTCTTCCCGGCCGGGGGCGGGGACGCGCCCGATCCGCGCAAATGCCCGGCCTGCGCCGGCGGCCGGCTGGGGCTCAAGCTCGGCCGCGGCGGCGGGTTCATCGGCTGTTCCAACTACCCCGAATGCGGCTTCACCCGCCCGCTCACCGTCAACCCGGAGGACGGCGAGGGCCTGGCCGGTCCGCGCACGCTCGGCGAGCAACCCGGGACCGGCGAGGCGGTGACGCTGCGCAAGGGCCCCTACGGGTTCTACGTGCAGGCCGGCGAGGGCAAGGGCAAGCAGAAGCCGAAGCGCTCCTCGCTGCTCAAGTCGATGGCTCCCGACGAGGTCACGCTGGAGCAGGCGCTGGCGCTGCTCGCGCTGCCGCGCGATGTCGGCGCGCACCCGACGACGGGCAAGACGATCGCCGCCGGTCTCGGCCGCTACGGCCCCTATCTCCGCCATGACGGAAGCTACACCTCGCTCGGCCCGGACGAGGACCTGCTGACCATCGGCCTCAACCGCGCCGTCGCCCTGATCGACGAGTCGTCGAAGCGGGCCCGGCCGGCGGCGCTGCGCACGCTGGGCGACCATCCGGCCGACGGCAAGCCGGTCGAGATCCGCTCCGGCCGCTTCGGCCCCTATGTCAAGCACGGGCGGACCAACGCCTCGCTGCCGAAGGGCGAGGACGTGGATACCGTCACGATGGAGACCGCGCTCGCGCTGCTCGCCGCGCGGGCGGCCAAGGGCGGCGGGTCGCGGCGCGGGACGGGGCGCGGCAAGAAAAAGACCGGACCGGGCGAAGCGTGAGCGACCGGCGGCGACCTTGAGGCGCAGGAAGGGCACGGCGCGCCGGTCCGCGCGTTCGGGCGCGGGCGGGCTGCCCCCGGTCGCCGTGCTGGAGGTGATCGAGGTCGACGACGACGGCGTCGCCCGGGCGCGGCCGGCCGGCGGCGCCGGGGAGATATCCGTCGAGCTGCCGCCCGACGGCCGCGCCGGTCCGGCGCCCGGCGCGGGCGACCGCATCCTCGCGCGGATCGAGGAGCGCGGACCGGGTTCGTATCGCGCGCGCATCATCCGGCGCCTGCCGCGGGTGGAAGACCGGACCGTGCTCGGCATCTTCCGCCGGGTCGCGGGGGGCGGCCGGCTGGAGCCGACCAGCCGGCGCGTCAAGACCGCGTTCGCGATATCCAACCGCGACAGCGACGGCGCGAGGCCCGGCGAGCTGGTGCGGGCGGAGACCGTTCCCGGCCGCCGCCTCGGCCTGCCCCGGGCGCGGGTTATCGAGCGCCTCGGCCGCGCGCCGCCGCACCGGTCGGCCAGCCTGATCGCGATCGCCGAGCACGGCATCCCCGACCGCTTCCCGGACGAGGCGCTGGCCGAGGCGAAGGCCGCCGGGCCCGCGCCGCCGGGCCGGCGCGAGGATCTGCGCGACATCCCGCTGGTGACCATCGACGACGAGAGCGCGCGGGATTTCGACGACGCGATCTGGGCCGAGCCCGATCCCGGCGGCGGGTTTCACCTGATCGTCGCGATCGCCGACGTCGCCTGGTATGTCCGCCCCGGCTCCGCGCTCGACGGGACGGCGCGGCTGCGCGGCAACTCGGTCTACTTCCCCGACCGGGTGGTGCCGATGCTGCCCGAGGCGCTGTCGAACGGCTGGTGCTCGCTGGTGCCGGGCGAGGACCGCCCCTGCCTCGCCGTCCATCTGTGGATCGACGGAGACGGGCGCAAGCGCGACCACCGCTTCGTCCGCGGGTCGATGCGCTCGGCCGCGCGGCTGACCTATGGCGGGGTGCAGGCGGCGATCGAGGGGGAGCGCACGCCGCACCCGGCGGCGATCGAGGCCTGCCACGGGGCCTTTCGGGCGCTGACGCTGGCGCGCCGCGCCCGCGGCACGATCGACCTCGACATCCCCGAACGCCGGATCGATTTCGCGGACGACGGCACGATCGCCTCGATCGAGCGCCGCCCGGCGCTCGATTCCCACCGGCTGATCGAGGAGTTCATGATCGCCGCCAACGTCGCCGCGGCGGAGACGCTGGAGCAGGCGGGCGCGACCTGCGTCTACCGCGTCCATGACAGCCCCGACGAGGGCCGCGTCGAGGAGCTGCGCAAGGTCCTGGCGAGCCTCGACCTCGACCTGCCGCGCGGCGGGGTCCTGCGCGCGAGCCATTTCACCCGCCTGCTGCAACGGGTGGCCGGCACGCCGGAAGCGGAGCCGGTCTCCGAGGCGATCCTGAGAGCGCAGGCGCAGGCCGCCTACGGCACCGCCAATATCGGCCATTTCGGGCTCGCGCTCCGCCGCTACGCCCATTTCACCTCGCCGATCCGCCGCTATGCCGACCTCATGGTCCACCGCGCGCTGATCGCCGCCTGCGGGCTGGGCGAAGGCGGGCTCGACGGCGCGCGGGAGCAGGCGGCAGCGACGGCGAAGCACATATCCGGGACCGAGCGCCGCGCCGCCGCGGCGGAACGCGACGCCACGGACCGGCTCTGCGCGCTCTACCTCGCCGACCGGGTGGGCGGCGAGTTCGCCGCGCGGATCACGGGCATCGCCCGCGCCGGCCTGTTCGTCAGGCTGGAGGAGACCGGCGCCAGCGCCCTGGTACCGCTCTCCAGCCTGCCCTTCGGGCCGCTGCGCGTCGACCGGTCCGGCCTGCGCCTGACCGACCGCGGCGGCACCACCGTCGCGCGGCTCGGCGATGCGCTCCGGGTGCGGCTGGCCGAGGCCTACAAGTCCACCGGATCGCTGGTCTGCGAGGTGGTGTGACGGATCGGGATTCGGGTGAGCATGGACCCTTTGTAGCCATTCGGCTACAAAGGGTCCGGTCGCACGAAACCCGTAGGTGGGCACCATGACCAGGACCGTCGCTTCGCCCTACGACGTCGCCGAGCACCTCCGCACCCCGGAGGAGATGGCGGCCTATCTGGACGCCTGCATGGAGGAAGCCGGGGACGATGCGGCGTTCGTCGCCAAGGCGCTCGGCGACATCGTCCGCGCCCGGGGCATGACGCAGATCGCCTGCGATGCCGGCCGGTCCCGCGAAAGCCTCTACAAGGCGCTTTCGGGGGACCGCAATCCCAGGCTGGACACGGTTCTGAGGGTGGTCGGCGCGCTGGGGCTGAGGCTGCGCGCCGAACCGGGGCCCGTTTCGGAGCCGGCCGGCGAGGCCGCGTCCGCGGGCCGCTGAGATCGCCGGCCCCGCCCTTGACAGGCGGCTTCCCTCCCCTATCTTGCGCCGCAGACCGAGGGGCCCGCAGAGAGCATCGCCATGGCCAAGCCGACCACGACCCTGATCAAGCTGGTGAGCACCGCGGACACCGGCTACTACTACATCGCCAAGAAGAACACCCGGACGACGACCGGCAAGCTCGAGTTCCGCAAATACGACCCGGTCGCGCGCAAGCACGTCCCGTTCAAGGAAGCCAAGATCAAGTAGCCGGGCCCCGCCCGGCTCACGGCTTCGCCGCCTCGCTTCCCGGCGGCGGCGCGATTCGGAGCGACAGCTCGCGCAGCCGGTCCTCGGGCACCGGGGCGGGCGATTGCATCATCAGGTCCTGCGCCTGCTGGTTCATCGGGAACAGCACGACCTCGCGGATATTGGGCTCGTCGGCGAGCAGCATCACGATGCGGTCGATGCCGGGCGCCGACCCGCCATGCGGCGGCGCGCCGAAGCGCAGCGCGTTCAGCATCCCGCCGAACCGCGCCTCGACCTCGTCGCGCCCGTAGCCGGCGATCTCGAACGCCTTGTACATGATGTCCGGGCGGTGGTTGCGGATCGCGCCGCTGGAGAGCTCGACCCCGTTGCAGACGATGTCGTACTGAAAGGCGAGGATCGACAGCGGGTCCCTGGTCTCCAGCGCCTCCAGCCCGCCCTGCGGCATCGAGAACGGGTTGTGCGAGAACTCGATCCCGCCGGTGCGCTCGTCGCGCTCGTACATCGGGTAGTCGACGATCCAGCAGAACCGGAACTGCCCCTCCTCGATCAGGCCGAGCTCGTCGCCGATGCGGCTCCGCGCGAGCCCGGCGAAGCGCGCCGCCCGGTCCTCCGCGCCGCAGCTGAAGAACACCGCATCGCCGTCGCCGGCGCCGGTCGCCTCGCGTAGCGCCGCCATGCGGGGGGCGTCGAGGAACCGCGCGATGGGTCCCTTGGCCTCGCCGCCCTCGAACACGATATAGCCGAGCCCGCCGGCGCCCTCGTCGCGCGCCCAGTCGTTCAGCCGGTCGAAGAAGCTGCGCGGGCGCGCCGCCGCCCCGGGCGCCGGGATGGCGCGCACCACCGCGCCCTTGTCGATCTGGCGGGCGAAGATCTTGAAATCGGTGCCGCGCCAGATATCGGTCGCCTCGGCGATCCTGATCGGGTTGCGCAAATCGGGCTTGTCGCTGCCATAGGCGAGCATCGCCTCGGCATAGGCGATGCGCGGAAACGGCGGCGGCGTTACCGGGCGGCCCGCGGCGAACTCGTCGAACACGCCGTACAGCACCGGCTCCAGCGCGGCGAACACGTCCTCCTGGGTGACGAAGGACATCTCGAAATCGAGCTGATAGAACTCGCCCGGCGAGCGGTCGGCGCGCGCGTCCTCGTCGCGGAAGCACGGCGCGATCTGGAAGTAGCGGTCGAACCCGGCCGCCATGATGAGCTGCTTGAACTGCTGCGGCGCCTGGGGCAGGGCGTAGAAGCTGCCGGGATGGAGCCGGCTGGGCACCAGGAAATCGCGCGCGCCCTCGGGGCTCGCGGCGCTCAGGATCGGGGTCTGGAACTCGGTGAACCCTCCCTCGACCATGCGCCGGCGGATGCTCTGGATGACCGCCGAGCGGAGCACGATGTTGCGCTGCATCCTGTCGCGCCGGAGGTCGAGGAAGCGGTAGCGCAGCCGGATCTCCTCGCCGTAATCGCGGTCGCTGTTGACCTCGAGCGGCAGCGGGTCGGCATGCGCCTGCACCTCGAACGCCTCGATCGACAGCTCGACCTCGCCGGTGGGCAGCTCCGGGTTCACGGTGTCGGCGCTGCGCTCGACCACAATGCCGGTCGCGGTGACGACGGCCTCCAGCCGGATGGCCTCGACCTCGGCGAAGATCGGGCTGGTCGAATCGATCACGCACTGGGTCAGCCCGTAATGGTCCCGCAGGTCGATGAACAACAGATTCCCGTGGTCGCGCTTGCGGTGGACCCAGCCCGAAAGCCGGGCCCGGCGGCCCTCATGCGCGCGCCTCAGCTCACCGCATGTGTGTGTGCGATAGGCGTGCATCGGTCTTCTCTTCCGGTTTCTGCGGGGTTGCCCGGCGGTCGCCAAAGCGGGCGCAAGAGCGCACGGGCGGGGGCGTTTGTCAAGCGAGCGGCGGGCCGCCGGGTCCGCTTTTCGGCTCATGCGAAAGCGTGTATAGACCCGGCCATGCATCTCATCGCCGATACCGGGTCGCTTCGCGCTCTCTGCGACCGGCTCGCGGCCTCGCGCTACATCACCGTCGACACCGAGTTCCTGCGCGACAGCACGTACTGGCCGCGGCTTTGCCTGGTCCAGCTCGCCTCGCTGGACGAGGCGGCGGCGGTCGATGCGCTGGCGCCCGGCATCGACCTCGCGCCGCTGCTCGCCCTGATGCGCAACCGGGCGGTGCTCAAGGTGTTCCACGCCGCGCGCCAGGACATCGAGATCTTCTACCACCTCGACGGAAGCGTGCCGGAGCCGGTCTTCGATACCCAGATCGCGGCGATGGTCTGCGGCTTCGGCGACCAGGCGAGCTACGAGCGGCTGGCGGCCAAGCTGGCGCGCGCCTCGATCGACAAGACGCAGCGCTTCACCGACTGGTCGCGCCGGCCGCTCAGCCGCAAGATGTACGATTACGCGATCTCCGACGTGACCCATCTGCGCGCGGTCTACGAGAGGCTCGCGTCCCGGCTGGAGCGCGACGGGCGCGCGGGCTGGCTTGCCGAGGAGATGGCGTCGCTCACCGATCCGGCGACCTACCGCCTCGATCCGGCGGAGGCCTGGCTCCGGGTCAAGACGCGGCTCGGCAAGCCGCGCCAGCTCGCGGTGCTGCGCGACATCGCGGCGTGGCGCGAGGCCGAGGCGCAGCGGCGCGACGTGCCGCGCAACCGGGTGCTGCGCGACGAGGCGCTGAACGACATCGCGGCGCAGCAGCCCAAGACCCGGGAAGAGCTGTGGAATCTGCGCAGCCTCGGCCGCGGCCATATCGGCAAGGCGGCCGCGGACGTCGTGCTCGAGGTCGTCGCAGCGGCCAAGGCCGCGCCCGCCTCGACCTGGCCCGAGCCGCGCAAGCCGCGCCCGGCCGGCAACAACGCCGGCCCCGCCGCCGACCTCCTGAAGGTGCTGCTCAAGCTGCGCTGCGAGGAGAACGGGGTGGCCCAGAAGCTGGTCGCCAGCGCGGAGGACATCGAGGCCATCGCGCGCGACGACGGTGCCGAGGTGCGGGCGCTCAAAGGCTGGCGCCGGGAGATCTTCGGCAGGGACGCGCTCGCCCTCAAGCACGGCGAGATCGCGCTCGCGATGGAGAACGGCGGCATCAGGGTGATCGCCGGCGCGGGGTGAGGCGCCGCCCGGGGCGCCGCTTCCGGCCCCGACGGGATCAGCTTCCGAGCACCCGGCGCAGCAGCGGGATGGTTACCGGACGGCGTTCGGCAAGCGCCAGCCGGTCGGCCTCCGCGACCGTGCGGCGCGCCGCCTCGAGGCTCCGCTCCATGTGGCGCAGCAGGTACTCGACGGCCTCGCCGCGCACCTCGATCTGGCGGTCGCGGAACAGCTTTCGCAGCACCGCGTCGATCAGCGCGTCGTCCGGCCGGCCGATCTCGACCGTCGGCGCCGCGCGCAGCCGCGACACCAGATCGGGCAGCCGGCCGCGCCAGTAGCCGGGCGCGACCCTGGCGGTCGCCAGCGCATGCCCGCCCGCCTCGGCCACGCGGTTGAGCGCGTGCAGCAGGAGAGCGTCGTCGGGCGCGGCATCGATCCCCTCGACCGCCAGCGCGGCGCCGCCCACCGAGTCGAGATCGAGCCGTTTCGCGGCGACCGCGCGGGCGCCGGCGAGACGGCACCAGATATGGGCGAGATGGGTCTTGCCGCTCCCCTCCGGGCCGGCGAGAACGGCCAGCCGCCCGGGCCAGCGCGGCCACGCCTCGATCCACGCCAGCGCGGCGCGGTTGCAATCGGCGACCAGGAAGTCGTCCCGCCCGTAGGCCGGTTCTCCGTCGAGGGGAAGGGCGAGCTGCGCGCCGCGGCGCCGGTCACTCGCCATCGGGCCCGCCGCCCGCGCCCAGATAGAGCCGGCTCGCGGTGTAGCGCGACAGCGCGAAGCGCACCAGCACGCCGATCGCCGCCGCCGCCGGCACCGCCAGCAGCACGCCGAGGAAACCGAACAGCGCGCCGCCGGCCAGGAGGGCGAAGATCATCCACACCGGGTGCAGCCCGACCCGGTCGCCGACCAGCTTGGGGGTCACGAAATTGCCTTCCACGATCTGGCCGACGACGAATATGGCGGCGACGATGGCGACCGGCTGCCAGGACTCGAACTGCGCCAGGGCGAGGCCGACCGAGGCGCAGAGCCCGACCAGCATGCCGAAATAGGGCACGAAGGAGATCAGCCCGGTGCCGAGCCCGACCACGACGCCGAACTCCAGCCCGGCGAGGGAGAGCGCCACGGCGTAGAACGTGCCGAGGCCGAGGCACACCAGCCCCTGCCCGCGCACGAACCCGGCCAGCGTGTCGTCGACCAGCCCGATCTGCTCGCGGATGGTGTCGGCATGGTCGCGCGGCAGCCAGCTATCGACCTTGGCAACGATCCGGTCCCAGTCGCGCAGCAGATAGAACGTGACGATCGGCGTGATGACGACCAGCGACAGCAGGTTCACCAAGGCGAGCCCGCCGCTCCAGATGCCGGAGACCAGGTCCCCGAGCCAGCCCACGGTCGCCTGCGCCAGGGTTCCCGCGGCCTCGCGGAGCTTGGCGATCGCGCTTTCGGGCAGGTTCGTCTGGATCATCGTCAGGGCGTCGCCCGCGACGACGCGCAGCATCTCCACATAGGCCGGGATGCGGCTTACGAAGCCGATGAGCTGGGACTGGAGCAGCGGCACCAGGAGGATGAAGAACAGCGCCACGACGACCAGGAAGGCGACGGTGAGCGCGGTTGCCGCAAGCGTGCGGGAGAACTTGCGCCGTTCCAGCCAGTCGGCCACCGGATCGAGGAAATAGGCCACCGCCATGCCGAGCACGAAGGGCAGCAGGATGCCGCGCAGCAGGTAGAGCGCGGCGACGAACCCCGCGAGCGCCAGCAGCCAGTACAGGGTTTGCCGCCGTGCCGTCATCACCTTGTGTCGGCGCCGGCCACCTTGCGCGCCCAGGCCACCAGATACCAGCCGCCGGAGCCGACCGTGGTCGCGGTCACCGCGTATTGCGCGAGCTCGATCGCCCCGGATAGCCGCATCGCGGACCCGGCCTGCGCCAGCACCGCCGCCGCCAGGAAGATCTGCACCCCCGTGTTGACCTTGCTCGCCAGGACCGGGCGTGCCTCCCAATGCCGGCGCAGGACCAGCAGCAGCAGCACCCCGCCGACGATCAGCACGTCGCGGAACACCACCAGGATGACGACGAAATCGTCGATCAGCCCGCGCATGCCGAGCGTCACGTAGACGCTGACGATCAGCGCCTTGTCGGCCAGCGGGTCGAGATAGACGCCAAGCGTCGTGGTCTGGTCGAGCGCCTTGGCGAGATACCCGTCGAGGGCGTCCGACGCGCCCGCCAGCAGGAACAGCGCGAACGCCCAGCCATAGGACTCGTTCAGGATCAGGTAGATGATCAGCGGAACCGAGAGCAGCCTGGAGAGGGTGATCAGGTTGGGGATGCTCACCGCTCCGACCCCGCGGCTCCATTTGCCCCGGCCCCGCCGTCCCGCTGGCGCCGCAGCACCCAGCGCCCGGCGCGGCGGTCCAGAACCAGATCGTTGCGCCGCAGCGCCGCCCGGAACCCCGCGATATCGCCGAAATAGCGCAGACGCACGTCGACCGCGCCGCGCGACAGCGCAAGCACCCTTGTGCCGTCGCTGGACGGCGTGTCGGCGAGCGCCCGCGAGATCGCCACCCATTCGTCGAGCCCCGACACCGGCACCGCGGCGTCGATCTGCCCTTCGCGGTCGAACAGCAGCAGATTCTCGGACTTCCAGGCCTCCTGTATCCGCCGCGCGGTGCGCGCCGCCGCCGCGCGGTACCGCTCGCCCTCCGTCGCGGCGGGATCGACCGGGTGGGTCTCGGCGAGGGTCCGCTTCCCGCCGTCCGCGCCAAAGGTCGCGACCGAGACCCGGATCGCCTCCGGCGCGCCCCCGACGCGACGCTCCGACGCGACCGCCACGGCAACCGACTCCGCCCCGTAGCGCCCGGCGATCGCGCGCAGCCGCGCCGGTTCGCCCGCCACGGCCTGGCGCGCGCTGATGTCCCTGAGGTCCTGCAAATCGCCCGCCGGGGAGACCAGCGGCACCAGCTCGCCCGCGCGCGGCAGGCCGGCCCATGCTTCGCGCCACGGGTTGGGCCGGTCCCACAGCAGATACGTCCCCGCGCTCCGCAGCACCGGCAGCACGAGGACCGGCCTCGATCTGGCCACCGCGAACGGCACCCCGCCGGCGCGCAGGAAGCGGCGCAGCGCCGTCCGGTCGAAGCGGAAGGTCAGCCGCGCGAGGTAGCGCACCCGGGAGGTCTTCTCGCCGCCGACCTCGAAGCTCTGGACCAGGGGCGCGATCGCGGCGGGGTCGAGCCGCGGCACCCCGGCAACCCGGCCGGCGGGCACGATCCGCGCGATCAGCCGGCGGAAGGCGACGGAGTGCCCCCTGGCGAGCGCCCGTTCGCGCGCCGCGGTGGCATTCGCGGCGGTCGCGTCGACGGCCACGTCGCGGACCAGGAACACCTCGGCGTCGCTCGCGGCGGCGCGACCGGACGCGGCCGGGGCGGCGCAGGCCAACAGCGCGGCCGCGGCCGCCATCGCCCACCGCCGGCGCATTCCACTACCCTGTCTCGGAGGTCCCAGCATTGAAAACGGCTGCCGATCGTCTATCCTCGTGAGGCGGTGAGCCCGGCCCGGGACGGCCTGCCGGCCGCAGTTTACCACTCCAGCTCTCGCGGGGCAGTCATCAACCGTTCAGCATATGGTGAGGCGGGTGTCGACATCCCTGCGGCTTCCCGCCTCGTGGACGCGATCCGTCCCCTGGCGCGGTCCACCGCGCGGCCCGGCGCGATGGGCGAAATCGGCGGGTTCGGCGGGCTGTTCGACCCGCGCGCGGCAGGCTTTTCGGACCCGGTCCTGGTCGCCGCCACCGACGGCGTGGGAACCAAGCTCCGCATCGCGATCGACTGCGGGCGGCACGAGACCGTCGGCATCGACCTGGTCGCCATGTGCGTCAACGACATCGTCGTCCAGGGCGCCGAGCCGCTGTTCTTTCTCGACTACTTCGCCACGGGATTGCTGGATCCCGGCATCGCCGCGACGGTGGTCGAGGGCATCGTGCGGGGCTGCGCGGAGGCCGGCTGCAGCCTGATCGGCGGCGAGACGGCCGAGATGCCGGGCCACTACGCCGAGGGCGAGTACGATCTCGCCGGGTTCGCGGTCGGCGCGGCGGAGCGCGGCACCCTGCTCACCGGCGAGAACATCCGCGAAGGCCACCTTGTCCTCGGCCTCGCCTCGTCCGGCGTCCATGCCAACGGCTTCTCCCTGGTCAGACGGATCGTCGGCGCGGCGGGGCTTGCCTGGACCGACGATGCCCCGTTCGCCGACGGGCCGCTCGGCGCCGCCTTGCTGACGCCGACCCGGCTCTACGTATCCGCCGCGCTCGCCGCCCACCGCGTGGGTCTGGTGGATGGATTCGCGCATATCACCGGCGGCGGGCTGACCGGCAATATCGGCCGCGTCCTGCCCGCCGGGCTCGCCGCGGAGATCGATGCCGGAAGCTGGCCGCTGCCCGGGGTGTTCGCCTGGCTGGCGGAGGCGGGCGGGCTGGCTCCGGCGGATCTGGCGGACACCTTCAACTGCGGCATCGGCCTGGTCGCCGCGGTCGCCGCCGACCGGGCGGCGGCGGCGCGGCAGGCGTTCGAGGCGCATGGACAACAGGTCCACGAGATAGGCCGCGTCGTGCAGCGCACCCCCGACCTGCCGGCGGTCCTGATGCCGGGTCGCGAGGCAGCGTGGCGCGGCTGAAGCTGGCGGTGCTGGTCTCGGGGCGCGGCAGCAATCTGCAAGCCCTGATCGACGCCTGCGCCGAGGACGGCTACCCGGCCGAAATCGTGCTTGCGATCTCGAACGAGCCCGGCGCGGCGGGGCTGGAGCGGGCGCGCCGCGCCGGGATCCCGGCCGGGATCGTCGATCACCGCGACTACCCCGACCGCGAGGCCTTCGAGCGCGCGCTCGACCGGGCGCTCGCCGGGGCCGATGCCGGGCTGGTCTGCCTCGCCGGGTTCATGCGATTGCTGACGCCATGGTTCGTAGAGCGCTGGCACGACCGGCTGATCAACATTCATCCCTCGCTGCTGCCCGCCTTCCCCGGCCTCGACACCCATGAACGGGCGCTCGCGGCCGGGGTGCGGGTCGCCGGCTGCACCGTCCATTTCGTCCGCCCGGAGATGGATCGCGGCCCGATCGTCGTGCAGGCCGCGGTGGCGGTCGAGGACGGCGACGATGCGGCCGGCCTCGCCGCGCGCGTGCTCGCCGCCGAGCACCGCTGCCTGCCGCTCGCTGTCCGGCTGATCGCCGAAGGCCGGGTCAGGGTCGTGGGCGAGCGCTGCGAGATCGCCGGCGCGGCCGGGCCCTCGCCGCCGCTGATATCGCCGTCAGCGTCCGGTTGCGGCTGACGTCTTCCGTTGGCGGGCGGAGTGGGATATAGCTTCGCCCGGCGCAGCGACCGCGGAGAGGATCGGAATGGCTTTCGACATCGAACAGGAAAACGCCCGCCACACGGCGGGGTGGAAGGGCTTCGTGCTGTTCACATTCTTGTCGACGGCCGCGGTGATACTGGCGCTGGCGCTGATGGCGCTGTTCCTGCTCTGAGCCGGCCCGTCGGGGCTCACCCGACGATATCGCACTCGGAGAAGAAGAAGCCGATCTCGGTGGCGGCGGTCTCCGCCGAATCGGAGCCGTGCACCGAGTTCGCCTCGATCGACTCCCCGAACGCCTTGCGGATCGTGCCGTCGGCCGCGTTGGCCGGGTTGGTCGCCCCCATGACTTCGCGGTTGGCGGCGATCGCGTCCTCGCCTTCGAGGACCTGTACGACCACCGGGCCCGATACCATGAATTCGCACAAATCGTCGAAGAACGCCCGGCTCCGGTGGACCGCGTAGAACTGCCTCGCCTGCTCCGGCGACAGCCTGAGCCGCCGCTGCGCCACGATCCTGAGCCCCGCCTCCTCGAGCCGGGTGTTGATCTGTCCGGTCAGGTTTCGCCGCGTCGCGTCGGGCTTGATGATCGAGAGCGTGCGTTCGACAGCCATTTCGGAATGTCCCCTGGAGCGGTGGCGCGGCTGTATATCCGCATCCCGAGGATGCGGCAACCGGGCTTCAGTCTTTCTCCTCCCAGCTTCCCGACGGCGTCTGCTGCCAATAGGTCAGGCGGTGACCGTCGGCGGCGTAGGACTTCCAATGCGCCCGCGCCGCCCGCACGGCCTCGTCGTCGTTGCCGTCGAACATCTCCAGGCACCTTGCGTAGTCGCCGACCCGCCCCGAGACCGCGCCGTCGGTGAGGACCAGAATGCTGGCGCCGTTGGGATTCTCGTCCGCATGGGTGATCCAGATCGGCTGGTCCTCGGGATTGCCGTCGCGCGCCGTGCCGTGCGGCAGGAAGCTGTCCTGGTCGTAGGTCCACAGCATCGCGTCCAGCGCCCCGGTGCGCTCCTCGGAGCCGGTGATCACGACGGCGCGCGCGCCGCTCGCATAAACCTTCTCCAGCAGCCGCGGCAGGGCCTGGGCCAGCGTGCTGCGGGTCAGGTGGTAGAAGCCGATATCGGTCACCCGGGCTCAGCCCGCATTTCTCGCCCCTGTCACGGCCTGCGTCGCGCCCGGGCGTTCGTCCCGCCAGGAGCGGGCCGAAGAGCGTATCGGGCAATACGGTCGAGGCCCGCGACGCAGCGGGCGGGCGCCCGGGCGCGACCCTTCGGGCGGCGCTGTCCGGCCGACAGGGTGCGTCGTGGCGCTTGCCCGATGTCCCGGCATCGCGCCGCGCGCCTCTGCCGCCCTGTCGGCCGGACAGCGCCGCGCAGGCCATGACAGGGGCGAGACATGCGGGCTAGCCCTCGTAATGCTCCCGCACCAGCCGGTCGAGCAGCCTGACGCCGAACCCGGTGCCGCCCTTTGGCACGGTCGGCGCGTGCTTCTTCGACCAGGTGACGCCGGCGATGTCGAGATGGGCCCAGGGCGTCCCCTCCTTGACGAAGCGCTGGAGGAACTGGGCGGCGGTGATCGACCCGCCTTCGCGCCCGCCCACGTTCTTCATGTCGGCGATGTCGGAGTCGATCTGCCGGTCATAGGCGTCGCCCAGCGGCATCCGCCATAGCGGCTCGCCGACCGCGCCGCCGGCCGAAACCAGGCGCTCGGCCAGCGTGTCGTCATTGGCGAACAACCCGGCATTCTCGTGTCCCAGCGCCATGATTATCGACCCGGTCAGCGTGGCCAGGTCGACAATCGCGCTCGGCCGGTGTTTCTGCTGGCAGTACCAGAACACGTCGCACAGCACGAGCCGCCCCTCGGCGTCGGTGTTGATGACCTCCACCGTCTGGCCCGACATCGAGGTCACCACGTCGCCCGGCCGCTGGGCGGTCGCGGACGGCATGTTCTCGACCAGCCCGATCATCCCCACCGCGTTGACCCTGGCCTTGCGCCCGGCGAGCGCGCGCATCAGCCCGATCACCACGCCGGCGCCGCCCATGTCCCACTTCATGTCCTCCATGCCGCCGGACGGCTTGATCGAGATCCCGCCGGTATCGAAGGTCACGCCCTTGCCGACGAAGGCGATGGGCTGCTTGTCCTTCGCCCCGGGCGCGCCGTTCCAGCGCATGGTCACCAGCCTGGGCGCCTGCGCGCTGCCCTGGGCGACGCCGAGCAGCGCGCCCATGCCGAGCCTGGCCATCCGCTTCTCGTCGAGGATCTCGACCTCCACCCCGTGCTCGGTCAACGCCTTGGCCCGTTCGGCGAGGCTCGCCGGAAAGATCACGTTGGCCGGTTCGGACACCAGGTCGCGGGTCAGGAACACCCCCTCCGCCACCTCGCCGAGCGGCCGGAAGGCGGCGCGCGCCCGCGCGTGCTCGGCGGCGGTCACCGTCAGCCGCTTGAGGCTGGGCTTGTCGTCCGCCTTCTCCTTGGTGCGGTACTTGTCGAAACGGTAGCCGCGCAGCAGCGCGCCGTAGCCGATATTGGCGGCCAGTTGGGCTTCGTCGAGCGGCGCGTCGGGCACCGCGTCGAGCGCGACCGTGACCGCGCTGTCCCCGCTCTTTTCCAGCGTGGCGACGATCGTCCCGCCGGCCGCCTGCGCGGCGCGGGCATCGATTCCGTCCGCCTTGCCGAGCCCGACCAGCACCACCCGGCTCGCAGCCAGGCCGGGAGGCGCGTTGACGACCAGCGTCTGGTTGGACTTGCCGGTGAAGCGGCTCGATCCGATGGCCCGCGACAGCGCCCCGCCGGCGGCCTCGTCGACGCTGCCCGCCGTCGCTCCGAGATTCCCCCCTTCGAGCACGCCCACCGCGAGGGCGCCGCTGCGCGGAAGTTTCGGGGATGCGAAGCTGATCTTCATGAGCGTTCTCCCTATCGCCGGGCCGGACACCGAGGGGCGTCGCCGGCAGGGCAAACTTACGAAGCCCGCCATTTCGCCACAACCGCCCCGCCGCGGGACTCCCTCGCGACCGACGCCGGTCACTGTCAAATGGACAGGGTTTCCGCCGGGAGGCTATAAACGGGTTGCTCTCGCTGGCCGGCCCGACGGCCTCAACCTGTCATTGCGAACTGGTCGATGCGTCTGATTTCCGCCCTTTTCCTGGCAGCGACGGTTGGATTGGCGCCGCACGCCGATGCCCAGTCGGTGCAGCGGATCGCCGCGGTCGTCAATGACGAGGTCGTCTCGGTGCGCGATCTGCGGGATCGCGTGCGTCTGGTCCTGTTCCTGTCCGGGATCAGGGACACGAGCGAAGCGCGGCGGCGGATCGCCAACCAGGTGCTGCGCACCATGGTCGACGAGCGCCTTCAGCTCCAGGAGGCGAAGAAGCGCGGCGTGTCGGTCTCCGGCAACGAGGTCGCGCTGGCCTTGGCGGAAATGGAGCGGGCGAACCGCATGGCGCCCGGCGGCCTGTCGTCGGTGCTGGCGGAGAACCGGGTGAGCCTGGGGTCGCTGCGCGCTCAATTCCGCGCCCGGATCGCCTGGTCCAAGCTGGTGGGGCGTCGCCTCGCCCCGCGCATCGATATCGGCGTCGAGGAGGTGACGGCGGCTCTGGCGCGGCTGGAGGCGTCGCGAGGCGAGGAGGCCTATCGTCTCGGCGAGATCCTGCTTCCGGTCAACCGGAGCGACGACGAGGCCGCGGTGCGCAACGCCGCCGGGCGCATGGTGGCGCAGATCCGCGAGGGCGCCCGCTTCGCCGCCCTGGCGCGACAATTCTCCCGCACGGCGACGGCCGCGGTGGGCGGAGATCTGGGCTGGGCCGCGCGCTCGGAGCTCGATCCCGCCGTCGCCGCCGCGGTCGCGGGTCTGGCGCCGGGCGAGGTGCTGGATCCGGTTCGGACGGTGTCGGGCTTCCGCATTCTCACGCTGATAGAACGACGCGACGCCGCCGGTCCGGGAGAGGCCGCGCTCGATCTGCGGCAGATCTTCGTTCCGCTGGCGGACGGCGCGAAGCCGGCGCGGGTCGCGGCGCGCCTCGAACAGGCGGCGTCGGCGGCCCGCGTGATCGACGGCTGCGCGGATCTCGAGGCCGTGGCGGAGGCCCTCGGCGCGGGCGCCCCGCGGGAGCTGGGTAAGCTCAAGCCGAGCGAGCTCTCGGCCGCGATCCGCAAGAACATCGCCGGGGTCGGGGTCGGACAGGCGGGCGCGCCGATCAGGATGAAGGGCGGGATCGCCTTGATCGCGGTGTGCGGCCGAATCGAGCCCCGGTCCACATCGCCCGACCGGGAGAGCGTGCTGCGAAGGCTGCGCGACCGGCGGCTCAACCTCGCGGCGCAGCGCTATCTCAGGGATCTCCGCAGCGCCGCCATCGTCGATATCCGCATCTAGGCCGGGAGCGGCGGAATGCAGCCTCTCGCGCTGACCATGGGAGAGTGCGCGGGGGTGGGCGCCGAGATCGCGCTGCAGGCGTGGACCCGGCGCGGCGAAGCGGGTGTCCCGCCGTTCGCGTTTCTCGGCGGCGAACGCCATGCCAGGGCGCTCGCCGCCGCGCTCGGGCTCGATGTCCCGGTCGTCGCGGTGAAGCGGGCGGCCGACGCGGAAGCGGTGTTCGCGGATGCCTTCCCCGTCCTGCCGGTCGCCGTCCCGTCCCCCCCGGTGGGCGGCAGGCCGGACCCGGCCAACGCGCCCGCCGTGGTCGCCGCGATCGACCGCGCGGTCTCGCTGGCGCTTTCGGGCGAGGTCGCCGCGGTGGTCACCAATCCGATCGACAAGGCGGTGCTCTACCGCAGCGGGTTCGACCACCCGGGCCATACCGAGTACCTCGCCGCGCGCTGCGGCATCCAGGCGGCGCCGGTGATGATGCTGGTCAGCGACAGGCTCCGCGTCGTGCCGGTGACCGTCCACCTGGCGCTGGCGGAGGCGGCGAGGGCGCTGACCGCGGATGCGGTGATCCATTGCGGGCGCGTCGCCGCCGAGCGGCTTGCCGCGGATTTCGGCATCGCCGCGCCGCGGCTGGCGGTCGCCGGGCTCAACCCGCATGCCGGCGAGGGCGGCCATATGGGGCGCGAGGAGATCGAGATCGTCGCCCCGGCGGTCGAAGCCCTGCGCCGCGACGGGATCGCCGTCAGCGGGCCGGCGCCGGCCGATACGCTGTTCCACGACCGGGCGCGCCGGAACTACGATGCGGCGCTCTGCATGTACCACGACCAGGCGCTGATCCCGATCAAGACGCTCGATTTCGACGCCGCGGTGAACGTCACGCTCGGCCTGCCGATCGTGCGCACCTCGCCCGACCACGGCACCGCCTACGACATCGCCGGCACCGGAACCGCCCGCCCCGACAGCCTGATCGCCGCGCTCAGGCTCGCCGCGCGGATGGCCGAGACGCGGGCGCGGAAGCCGGGACGGCGTTGACCGAAACCCTGCCGCCGCTGCGCGAGGTCATCGCCCGCCACGGCATCGGCGCAAGGCGCAGCCTGGGCCAGCACTTCCTGCTCGATCCGAACCTCGCGCGGCGCATCGTGCGCGCCGCCGGCGATCTCGGCGGGCAGACCGTGGTCGAGATCGGCCCCGGGCCGGGCGGGCTGACCCGCGCCTTGCTGGAGACGGGCGCGGCGCGGGTGATCGCCATCGAGCGGGACCCGCGCTGCGTCGACGCCCTGTCGGACCTCGCCGGGCGCTACGGCGGCCGGCTCCGCATCGTCGCGGGCGACGCGCTCGAAATCGACATCGCCGGGCTCGCCGCGGGGGGCCGGGTCGCGATCGTCGCCAACCTGCCCTACAACGTCGCCACGCCGCTGCTGATCGGCTGGCTGCGCCGCATCGAATCGATCGCGGCGATGACGCTGATGTTCCAGAAGGAGGTAGCCGAGCGCATCGCCGCCGCCCCGGGCAGCGCGGCCTATGGCCGCCTCGCGGTGGTCTGCCAGTGGCTCTGCGAGGCAAGGCGGGCGTTCGACGTGGCGCCCGCCGCCTTCGTGCCGCCGCCCAGGGTCACGTCCAGCGTGGTTCGCCTGCTGCCCCGCGCTGCGCCGCTCGCCGCCGCCGGGATGGCCGATCTGGAGGCGGTCACGGCGGCCGCGTTCGGGCGCCGGCGCAAGATGCTGCGCTCGGCGCTGGGCGGGCTGGTGGACGACCCGCTGGCGCTGTTGTCGGAGGCGGGGATCGAGGCGACCGCCCGCGCCGAGACGCTGGCGCCCGAGGCGTTCTGCGCGCTCGCCCGCGCGCTCGCGCGGATCAGAGACCCTCGTTCAGCCGCTTGACGAGATCGGGAAGGCCGATCTGCCGCTCCCGGCGCAGCCGCTCGGTCCTGAGAATCGCGCGGACATCGGCCACGCTCTCCTCGATGTCGCGATTGACGACCACATAGTCGAATTCTTCCCAATGGGCGATTTCGTCCGGCGCCTTCGCCATGCGCCGGGCCACCACGTCGTCCGGGTCCTGGGCGCGCCGCCTGAGCCGCGCGTGCAGCTCGTCGGCCGAGGGCGGCAGGATGAAGATCCGAACCAGGTCGCGCGGCGCCTTCTCGGAGAGCTGGCGCGCGCCCTGCCAGTCTATGTCGAACAGGACGTCCCGCCCCTCGTCGAGCGCCCTCTCGACCGGCTCGCGCGGGGTGCCGTAGTCGTGCCCGAACACCTGGGCGTGCTCGAACAGCTCGTCGGCCGCGCGCATCTTCTCGAACGCCTTGGGGCCGACGAACCAGTAATCGCGCCCGTGGATCTCGTCGGGGCGCTTGGGGCGCGTGGTCATCGAGATCGACAGCTCGAGGCCGGTATCGGCCTCCAGCAGCAGCCGCGAGATCGTGGTCTTGCCCGCCCCCGACGGCGAGGACAGGACCAGCATGAGCCCGCGGCGGCGAATCCCGTTCCCGCCCATCTCTATTCGAGGTTCTGGACCTGTTCGCGGAGCCCCTCGACCGCCGCCTTGAGATCGAGGCCGATCTGCGTCAGGGCGAGATCGGTCGATTTCGAGCACAGCGTGTTGGCTTCGCGGTTGAATTCCTGGCACAGGAAATCGAGCCGCCGGCCGACCGGCCCGCCTTCGGCCAGCAGCGCCCGCGCCGCCGCCACGTGCCCGACCAGCCGGTCGATCTCCTCGCCCATGTCGGCGCGCGCGGCGAGATAGGCGACCTCCTGCGCCAGCCGGTCCTCGGCGAGCGGCGGGTTGGAGTCGAGCAGCGCCGCGACCTGCTCGCGCACCCGGTCGCGGATCCGCCCGGGCTGCAGCGCGGCGGTGGACGCGGCCTCGGCGGCGAGCGCGCCGATCCGGTCGAGATGGCGCGCCAGCACCGCCCCGATGCGGCAACCCTCCTCGCCGCGGGCGCCGGCAAGCGCGTCGAGCGCGGTCTCCAGGGTGGCCGCCAGGGCGTCGTGGCGGGCCTGGCGCTCGGCGTCGGACTCGTCGGCCTCCACCCGTTCCAGCACCCCGGGCAAGGCCATCAGCGCCTCGATCTGCGCGGGCGGCGCGCCGAGCCGGTCCCGCCACGACCGGTGGATCGCCGCGAGCCGCTCCAGCACCGCCTCGTTGACCCGGATGTCGGGGCTGCTCTCGACCTGCTTGATCGACAGATGGAGAGACAGCGAGCCGCGGCTGAACCGCTCGGCCGCGAGGCCGCGCGCCCTGGGCTCCAGCGCGTCATGGCCGTGCGGCAGGCGAAGGCGGATATCGAGGTTGCGGGCGTTGACGCTTCTCGCCTCCCAGGCCCAGCTCGCGCCGTCCGGGCCGCCCTCGGCCCGGGCGAAACCGGTCATGCTCTGGAGCATGGCGGCCGGTTCGGCTACTCCCTCGGCAATTCCGGTCGCTTGGGCCTCGGCCATGTCCGCTTCGCGCTGTCCGTGGCTTGGCGCGGCGGGAAACCCCGCCCGCCTCGCGGCGAGATTTCTATAGTACAGATCGCCGATGCCGCAAACGAATCGGGCGGCCGGGAATTCGGCTCGCCTCCCCTCCCGGCGGGGCGTAGATTCCGGGACCGGCGTCGATGGGGAGCCCCGATGGATCCGATGATTGCAGCGCTGATCGGTCTCGCGGCGGGCGCGGCCATCGTCTGGCTGGCGCGGCGCGGCGAGATCGGGCGCCTCGCCGCCGCGCGCGACGCGGAACGGAAGCGGGCGGACTCGGCGTCGAGCGATCTCGCGACCGAGCGCGCGGCGCTCGCGGCCAGCCGCGCCAGGCTCGAAGAGGTCGAGCGCGCGCACAGCCAAAGGACCGCCTCCCTCGAACGGGTCCGCGGCGACATCGAGAAGGAGCTCAAGGCGCTCGCCCAGCAGGCGCTCAAGGACAACCAGACCTCCTTCCTCGGCATCGCCAACGAGGTGTTCGACAAGCACCGCGAGCGCGTCGACGGCGAGCTCAAGCCGATCCGGACCGCGCTCGCCGAGTGGCGCAAGAACCTGGAAGAGATCGAACGGACCCGCAGGGAGCATTACGGCAGCCTCACCGCCGAGCTCAAGAACGTCGTGGACGGCCAGGAGCGGGTCCGGGGCGAGGCGTCGCGGCTGGTCCACGCGCTGCGCGCGGCGCCCAAGACCCGCGGGCGCTGGGGCGAGGAGACGCTGAAGAACGTGCTCGAGCTGTCCGGCATGACCGAGCATTGCGACTTCGTCCGCGAGCAGTCGCTGAACGAGGAATCCGGCGTCCTGCGCCCGGACGTGATCATCCGCCTGCCCGGCGAGCGCTACATGGTGGTCGACGCCAAGACCTCGCTCGCCGCCTATCTGGACGCCGTGGAAGCCGACGACGAGGCCGAGCGCGAGGCGCATCTGGAACGGCACGGCCAGCAGCTCCGCACCCATATGCGCCGCCTCGGCGAGAAGGCGTACTGGGAGGCGTGCCGGCGCGCGCACAAGGTCACCCCGGACTTCGTGGTGATGTTCGTCCCGGGCGACAACTTTTATGCCGCGGCGATCGAGCGCGATCCGGGGCTCTATGACGACGCGCTCAAGTCCAACGTGCTCATCGTCACGCCCACGGTGATGCTCGGCCTCGCCAAGGCGGTGGCGTTCGGCTGGCGCCAGGAGAAGGTCGCGGACAACGCCCGGGAGGTCGCCAGGTTGGGCCAGGTGCTGTACCAGCGGATGAGCACGATGGGCGGCCACATCGTCGAGCTGGGGCGGGACATCGCGCGCTCGGTCGGCAGCTACAACGAGTTCGTCGGCAGCCTGGAGTCGCGGGTGATGCCGCAGGCGCGCCGCTTCTCGGAGCTGGAGGTCGAGGGGGCGTCGCACCCGCTGGCCGAGGCGCAGCCGATCGACACCGACATCCGAATGCCGCGCGCGGATCGCGACCTCGCAATCGGGGCATCGCCGGAGCCGGCGGCGGAGCCGCGCCCGCCGATCGGGCCGGCCGCGGAGTAGCCACGCTCGCGGTTCGGCCGGGCGGCGGCGTAGTCACGCTTGCGGTTCAGCCCGGCGGCGGCGTAGCCGCGCCCGGAGATTTCGGCGGCTTTTCCCTGCGCTCGCGCTCGATTCGCCGCCAGCGGGCGACGTTGCGGCGGTGCTCCGAGAGCGTGCGGGCGAAGACGTGCCCGCCGCTGCCGTCGGCGACGAAATAGAGCTCGTCCGTCTCCGCCGGGTGCAGCGCCGCCTCGATCGAGGCGCGGCCCGGGTTGGCGATCGGCCCGGGCGGCAGGCCGTTCACCCGGTAGGTGTTGTAGGGCGAGTCGACGCGGAGGTCGGCCCGGCCGAGCGGCCGGCCGAGCGGCGCCCTGCCCCGGGTCAGGGCATAGGCCACCGTGGGGTCCGATTGCAGGCGCATGCCGCGGCGCAGCCGGTTGTGGAACACCGCCGAGACGCGCGCCCGCTCGTCCGGGCGCGCGGTCTCGCGTTCGACGATCGAGGCCAGCACCAGGGCCTGTTCCGGGCTTTCGAGCGCGAGCCCGGGCGCGCGCTTCCCCCACAGCGAGCGCAGCGTCTCGCGCATCGAATCGCGCATCCGCCGGATGAGCGCCGCGCGGCTGTCGCCGAGCGAGAAGAAATAGGTTTCCGGCAGCAGCGAGCCTTCGGGAACGTCGTCCGGGAGGTCGCCGGCGAGCCCGGCATCGGCGGCGACGAGAGCGAACGCCTGGCTCACGGTGAGCCCCTCGGCGACGGTGAGCCTGCGCTTGACCGTCTCGCCGCGCGCCAGCAGCGCGATCGCCCGGTCCATCGAGATGCCGGCCGGGAAGCGGTACTCGCCCGCGCGCATCGCCCGGCCGCGCCCGGTCAGCCGGGCGCCGGCGGCGAACAGGAACCGGTCGCCGACGACCCCGCTCGCATGCAGCATCGCCGCGATGCGCTCGACGCCCGCGCCCTTCTCGATGACCACCGTCCCGGCGGCGGCGAGCGGCCCCGGCCCGGTGAACGCGACATGCGCGCGCCAGGCGAAGACGAGCAGGAACAGGGCCGCCCCGAGCGCGCCGAACACAGCCGCGTGGAGGACAAGCCGAAACATCGGCGCCGCCGCCGGATCAGGGCGGCGAGGCGAAGATCAGGGAGGCGTTCGTGCCGCCGAAGCCGAAGGAGTTGGACAGCGCGTTGCGGACCGGGCGTTCCCGGGCCTCTTTCGGCACGAGGTCGAGGTCGCAGCCCTCCGAGGGGTTGTCGAGATTCAGCGTGGGCGGGACCACGCCGTCATTGACCGCCATGATGGAAAAGATCGCCTCGACGCTGCCGGCGGCGCCGAGCAGGTGGCCGATCGCCGACTTGGTCGACGACATCGAGAGCGCATGGGCGTCCTCGCCGAACACCCGCTTCACCGCGCCGAGCTCGATCTCGTCGCCGAGCGGCGTCGAGGTGCCGTGCGCGTTGATGTAGTCGATCTCGTCGGTGTTGAGCCGCGCCCGCTTGAGAGCCGCCATCATCGAACGGTAGCCGCCGTTCCCGTCCTCCGGCGGCGAGGTGATGTGGTGCGCGTCGCCCGACATGCCGTAGCCCACGACCTCGCCGTAGATCCTGGCGCCGCGCCGCCTGGCATGCTCGATCTCTTCCAGCACGACGATGCCGGCGCCCTCGCCCATCACGAAGCCGTCGCGGTCGCGGTCCCACGGTCTGGAGGCGCGTTCGGGGGTATCGTTGAAACCGGTCGACAGCGCCCGCGCCGACGCGAAGCCGGCGATGCCGATCCGGCACACCGCCGCCTCGGCGCCGCCGGCGACCATCACGTCGGCATCGTCGAGCATGATCATCCGCGCGGCATCGCCGATCGCATGCGCCCCGGTCGCGCAGGCGGTCACCACGGAGTGGTTGGGACCCTTGAAGCCGTAGCGGATCGAGACCTGTCCGGAAGCCAGGTTGATCAGGCTGGCCGGGATGAAGAACGGCGTCACCCGGCGCGGGCCGCGCCGGTCCATCGTCAACGACCCGTCGAAGATGACCTTGAGGCCGCCGATCCCGGAGCCGATCAGCACGCCCGTCCTCTCGCGGTCCTCTTCCCGTTCCGGCGTCCAGCCCGAGTCGTCGACCGCCTCGGCCGCGGCGCCGAGCGTGTAGACGATGAAGTCGTCCATCTTGCGCCGGTCCTTGGCGGTCGAGACCGTGTCGGGGTCGAACCGCCCGTCCTCCCCGTTGCCGAGCGGAACGGTGCCGGCGATCTTGCAGGGCAGGTCGGAGACATCGAAGGCCCGCACCGCCCCGATGCCCGATTCGCCGTTTATCAGGCGGGTCCAGACATGCCCGACCCCCGCCCCCAGCGGGGTCACCAGTCCTAGTCCGGTGATGACTACGCGTCTCATCGCCGCATCGGCCGCTCTTGCTTCATCGCCGGCCGAGCGCTGCCGCAGGCGGGCTCAAGCGTTCGCGTTTTCTTCGATGAAGTTGATCGCATCCTTGACAGTCAGAATCTTCTCCGCCGCGTCGTCCGGTATCTCGCAGCCGAACTCCTCCTCGAACGCCATCACCAGTTCGACGGTGTCGAGGCTGTCGGCGCCGAGGTCGTCGATGAAGCTCGCATTGTCGGTGACCTTGGCCTCGTCGACGCCAAGGTGCTCGACCACGATCTTCTTTACACGGTTGGAGGTGTCGCTCATGTCAGGGTTCCTCGGTGTGGTAGACGCCGGACCCGACACGGGGGAGGGACCGACGCGATACTTGGCCGCACGGTGAGGGCCGATACCTATCACAGTCGCTATGCACTTGCCAGCGCGGGGCCGAACCCGGCCGCCCCCTACAGCATCGCCATGCCGCCATTGACGCTGATCGTCTGCCCGGTGACGTAGGCCGCCTCGTCGCTCGCCAGGAACACCACGCAGGCGGCGACATCCTCGGGCGTGCCGAGACGCCCGGCCGGTATCCGCTCGGCCAGCCGCGCGGTCTGCTCGTCGCCCAGCGCGCGGGTCATCGCGGTGTCGATGAAGCCGGGCGCGACGCAGTTTACGGTGACGTTGCGCGCCGCGACCTCGGCGGCGAGCGCCTTGCTCATCCCGGTCATGCCGGCCTTGGCGGCGGCGTAGTTGGCCTGGCCGGGGTTGCCGGTCTGGCCGACGATCGAGGTGATGGCGACGATCCGGCCCCAGCGCGCGCGCATCATGCCGCGCAGCGCCGCGCGGGCGAGCCTGAACCCGGCGGTGAGGTTGACGTCGAGCACGCCGCGCCAGTCCTCGTCGCGCATCCTGAGCGCCAGGCTGTCGCGCGCGAGCCCCGCGTTGTTGACCAGGATGTCGATCCCGCCCATCGCGTCCGCCGCCGCCTTGACGAGGCCGTCGGTCGCGTCCGCGTCGGCGAGGTCGGCGATCAGCGCGTGGGCGCGTTCGCCGAGCGCGGCGGCGCGTTCCTCCAGCGCCGCGCGGTTGCGCCCGGCCAGCGCCACCGTCGCCCCCTGGCGGTGCAGCGCCGATGCGACCGCGCCGCCGATTCCACCCGACGCCCCGGTGATCAGCGCGCGCCTGTTTGCCAGATCGAACATGGTCCTGAGCCTGCGATTGTCAGAGCTTCAACAGCGCCTCGAGGTCGTCGGGGCTCTGCACGGAGAGCGCGCCGAGATCCGGGTCGATGCGCCGCGCGAGCCCGGTGAGCACCTTCCGGCGCCGAGCTCGACCAGCGTCTCGACCCCGGCATCGCGCATCGCCAGCACGCATTCGCGCCAGCGCACGCGGCCGGTCACCTGGGCGACCAGCAGCTCGCGGATCTCGTCGGGGTCGGAGACCGGCTCGGCGGAGACGTTCGCCACCAGCGCGGGCTCGGGCGGGCTCACCTCGGTCGCCGCGAGCGCCTCCTCCATCGCCTCGGCCGCCGGCCGCAACAGCCGGCAGTGGAACGGCGCCGAGACCGGCAGCATGACCGCCCGCCGGATGCCGCGCTCCCTGGCGAGCGCCACCGCGCGCTCCACCGCCTCGGCATCGCCCGACAGCACCACCTGGCCGGGCGCGTTGTCGTTGGCGATGTCGCAGACCTGGCTCTCGGCCGCATCGGCGGCGATCTCGCCCGCCTGTTCGAGCGTGGCGCCGAGCAGGGCCGCCATCGCGCCCGCGCCGACCGGCACCGCCGCCTGCATCGCCCTGCCGCGGGTCTTCAGGAGCCTGGCCGCATCCGGCAGGGAGAAGCTGCCCGCGGCGGCGAGCGCGGCGTATTCGCCGAGCGAATGGCCGGCGACGCGGATCACCCGCCCGGCCATGTCGAACTCCGTCTCCCGGGCCAGCACCCGGAGCACGGCGATGCTGACCGCCATCAGGGCGGGCTGCGCGTTCTCGGTCAGCCTGAGATCCTCTTCCGGGCCGTGGCGGACGATGCGCGACAGGTTCTGCCCGAGCGCGTCGTCGACCTCTTCCAGGGTCTCCCTGGCGACCGGAAAGGCGGCGAGGAACGCCTCTCCCATGCCCACCGCCTGGGAGCCCTGCCCGGGAAAGACAAAGGCGATCGTCATTCGCGTCCCGCTGAAGCCCGCAGGGGAGAGCCGGCGGGGGCCGGCGGCGACAACAGACATCGGCCCCTTCGTCCTGTCAAGCCGGGCGCCCGCCGGGGCGGCACTCGGTCAAGGTTGCAAATGCCCTGTCAATGTGCCACCGTTTGAATGCCGCCCGCCAAAATTATCATGGCGGGCGGGCGAACGGGGGCTCCAGACCCCCGCGGCAATGCCACGCGGCAAGGAGGCTACAAAGACAAGATAATCGAAGAACGGAGGAAGCCATGGCTAATACTGTGTTTCGGGCAGAAATGGACAAATGGCCCGAGGACCAAGCAGTAAAAACTCATAATCGCTGGCATCCCGATATCCCGATAGTGGAGAACTTCAAGCCCGGCGACGAGTTCCGGGTCGAGTGCTACGACTGGACCGGCGGGCAGATCAACAACGACGAATCTGCCAACGACATCCGCGATGTCGATCTTTCGAAAGTGCACTATTTGAGCGGACCGTTCGGCGTCGAAGGCGCCGAGCCGGGCGATCTGTTGGTGGTCGACATCAACGACATCGGCTGGCTGGAAGACTCGAAATGGGGCTTTACCGGGATCTTCGCGCTGGAGAACGGCGGCGGGTTCCTGGACAGGCATTTCCCCGATGCGCGCAAGGCGTGCTGGGACTTCCACGGCATCTATACGACATCGCGCCACATTCCCGGCGTGCGCTTCCCGGGGCTTATCCATCCCGGGCTGATCGGCACATTGCCCGACGCCGATCTGCTGAAGCGCTGGAACGATCGGGAATCGGCCCTGTTCAACACCGATCCGGACCGTGTGCCGCCTCTGGCCACCCTGCCGGACGGGCTGGCCGGGACGACCACGGCGCTGATGGGCCAGATGTCCGGCGATGCCGGGCGCGCGGCAGGGCAGGAAGGCGCCCGCACGGTGCCGGGACGCGAGCATGGCGGGAACTGCGACATCAAGAACCTGTCGCGCGGTTCCACCTGCTACTTCCCGGTCTTCATGCCGGGCGGCGGGCTGTCGATGGGCGACATCCACTGGTCGCAGGGGGATGGCGAGATCACCTTCTGCGGCGCCATCGAGATGGCCGGGTGGATCGACATCGGCGTCGACGTCATCAAGGGCGGGGTGGAGAAGTACGGGATCACCAACCCGGTCTTCAAGCCGAGCCCGATCGAGCCCCATTACTCGGAGTATCTGATCTTCGAGGGGGTCTGCGTCGACGAGCATGACGGCTCGCAGAAATACCTGGATGCGACGGTTGCGTACCGGCGTGCCTGCCTGAACGCGGTCGAATATCTCAAGAAGTTCGGCTATTCGGGCGAGCAGGCCTACATGATCCTCGGCACCGCGCCGGTCGAAGGCCGGGTCAGCGGGATCGTGGACATCCCCAACGCGTGCTGCACGGTTGCGGTTCCGACCGAGATCTTCGACTTCGAGATCCGGCCGAACGCTTCCGGACCGACCGTCCAGGTGAGTGGCGTAGACGTAACGTCCTGCAGCTGATCGATGCGCGGCGGGGGCGGGGCGGCGATCGCCCCGCCGCCGCTTTGCATCCGGAGCCGCAGACGATGACCGGCAGGGGTTCGCGCGGCGCAGCCCATCGTCGCGCGCCCGCGTCGATACCGGTGTCTCTGCGGATGGACTGAAACGCGGAGATCACGAAAATGCTCGGACTTGCACTGCTATGGGTCGGAGCCGTTCTGTTCCTGAACGGGCTCTGGCTGCTGGGCCGGATCGGCGATCGCGAGATCGCCATCATCAACATCTTTTCCGGCCTTGTGACGGCGGCCGTGGCCGCATATCTGGCTTTCGGGCCCGGTGCCGACGACCAATCGATCAGGGCCGCGGCGCTGACGCTGCTCTTCAGCTTCACCTATCTGTGGGTGGCCTATAACCGGTTCCAGGACGTCGACGGGCGCGGCCTCGGCTGGTACAGCCTGTTCGTCTCCATCACCGTCGTCCCGGTGGCCGTGGTGCAGTTCATGGCCGCGACCTCGGCGCTGGGATGGTGGCTGGGCGTGTGCTGGGCCGCGTGGGCGGTACTGTGGTTCATGTTCTTCCTGTTGCTGGCGATGCAGAAACCGATCGTCAAGGCGACGGGAGCCATGACCTCGATACAGGGCGTGCTGACCGCCTGGCTGCCCGGCTACCTGATACTGGAAGGCTGGCTCGTCTAGCCGGACGATGCCGTCCGGCTCCGCACGGGGCCGGGCGGTATCGGGCCGCACCAGGGAGGAGAGCGCGATGCCGATCTACGGCTACGATTGCGATGCGTGCGGACCGTTCACCGATATGCAGCCGATGAGCCGCGCCTCGGAGCCGATGCCCTGCCCGGACTGCGGCGAGGCGGCGCCGCGCAGCATCAGCGCGCCGTTCATCGCCAACATGGACCCCAACAACCGGATCGCGCATCAGCGCAACGAGAAGAGCGCGCACGAGCCCAGGGTGTCCGGCACGCCGGGCGGCCACAGCCACTCCCACGGCCATTCCCACAGCCACAGCCACGGCGCGCGCCGCAACACCGGGCTCGGCGAGGGCCTGCGCAACGCGCACACGCGCCCCTGGTCGATCGGCCACTGAGACCCGGGCGGCGGCCGGCGCCGCCCGCGGGCACGCTCGCGCCGCGGCGCTATTCACAAGCGCGGACCTGACCGGGGCATGACGTATTTCTGGGTCGCGATCGGCAGCGCGCTCGGCGGGGTCGGGCGCTACTGGTGCGGCGTCGCGGTGGCAGAGCGCCTGGGCGAGAGCTTTCCCTGGGGCACGGTCTTCGTCAACGTGACCGGCTCGTTCGTCATCGGCGTGGTGGCCGCGATGGGCGCGAGCCTCGACTGGCCCTGGTTCCCCGCGAGCCACGTCCGCGCCTTCGTCGTGGTCGGTCTCTGCGGCGGCTACACCACCTTCTCGGCGTTCAGCCTGCAGACCCTGACGCTGCTGCAGGACGGCGCCTGGGTGGAGGCGCTCGGCAACGTGCTGCTGTCGGTGGCGCTCTGCCTGATCGCCGTCTGGCTCGGCTATCTCGCCGGCGCCGGGCTCGGCCAGGCCCATCCGGGCTGACCGGCCGCCGCGGCGACAGAGCCCGAGCGCGAAGTCTGGCCGAAGCGAGCTGTCGCCCCCTGTCGTGGGAGATGGAGATGACAGGGTGGGATTGTTGTATCGCGCCCGGCGAGCAAATCCCCTAAAGAATGAAATCCATGGTCTACATCGTCGTGTGCGCCGATTCGGGGAGCGAACTGCCCACGGAGATCGCCGAGGCCGCCGCGTCGATCTACCGCCTGGGTCCCGGACCGGTCTGGTTCATCGATATCGACTGCAGCAGCAGCGAGCTCGTCGACATGATCTGGCCCGACGAGGCGGAGGCGGAGTCTCCCGCCGGCACCGGTGTCATCGTCGGTGTCGACGAGTACACGGGATACGCTCCGGACAAGTTCTGGAAGTGGATCAAGGCCCGGGTCAAGTGACGCTCGGGGAGAAATTCGATCCCGGCGCGGAAAACCGGAAGGATTCCGGCTCCAGCACGGACCAGTGGATCATGCGGGCCATGTCCCGGCTCGACGCGAGGATTGACGACACCAACCGGAGATTCGACCGTCTCGACGATCGAACGAGACGGATCGAGAGAACGATATGGGCCGTCGGCGGGGGCGTGGCGGCGATCGCCTTCCTGCTGTTCGAGATCGTACTCCCTGTGGTCAGAGCGGCCGTCGCCCGGATGATGGGCGGCTGAAGCGGCGCTACTCCCCGGCTGGCTCCACGATCCACCCCGTGTCGTGCCGGGTCTTCGTCGGCCCCGATGCCGTCGCGGGGGAGCATTCGAGGCTTGAGTGGATCGGCATCCAACCGCCGTGGCGCCTTGCGCGGCAAGGCGAAACATGTATAGTCCGCGCGCCGTCGAGCGGATCGGCCTCGCTTGTCTGCGGCGGTTTGCCGAAATCGGTAGTCCGGCCGGGGCACACAGTCGCCAGACAGCGGGGCGCATGCCGCCCGTCCCGGCATGGCAGCAAGGAGCGCCGCGAAGTGGCATTCTACGAGAGCGTCTTTATCGCGCGCCCGGACATCTCGACCGCGCAGGTCGAGGCGCTGACCCAGCGCCTGACCGAGATCGTGGAGTCGGGCGGCGGGCGGGTGACCAAGAACGAGTACTGGGGTCTGAAGAACCTCGCCTACCGGATCAAGAAGAACCGCAAGGGCCATTACTCGCTGCTCAATATCGACGCCCCGAGCGAGGCGGTCGGCGAGTACGAGCGCAACATGAGGCTGAGCGAGGACGTGCTGCGCTATCTCACCGTCCGGGTCGAGGAGCTCGACGACAACCCGTCGATCATGATGACCCGCGGCTCGCGCGACGACCGCGGGCGCGGGCGGGGCCGCGGCTTCGGCGGGCGGGACGGCGGCCGGCCGCAGAGCGCGCCGCCGGCCGCAGCGGCCGCCGCGAAGGCCGACGAGGCGAAGCCCGAGGGCGCGAAGGCCGATGAGGCGAAGCCCGAGACCGCCAAGCCCGAAGCCGCCAAGCCCGATCAGCCGAAGGAGACCACGGAATGAGCCGGCGGCCTTTCTTCCGGCGCCAGAAGAGCTGTCCATTCTCGGGGCCGAACGCGCCGAAGATCGATTACAAGGACGTGCGGCTGCTACAGCGCTTCGTCTCCGAACGCGGCAAGATCGTGCCGAGCCGCATTACCGCGGTGTCGACCAAGAAGCAGCGCGAGCTCGCCCAGGCGATCAAGCGCGCGCGCAATATCGCGCTCCTGCCCTTCATCATCCGCTGAGGGCGCTCGCCGGGCGGCGTCCGATGTCCCGCCAGCTCATCCTCGCGGTCGGCGCGGGTGCGGTGGCGGCGCTGTTCTACGTCGCGGTCGGGCTGGGCTCGTTCGGCTCGCTGATCCTCGCCTATCTGGCCCAGCTTCCCCTGTTCGCCATCGCGCTCGGCGCCGGGTTCGCGCATGCCGCGCTCGCCGTCGGGGTGGGGGCGGTACTGATCGCCGCCGCCCTGCCGCTCACCGTGGCCGGGCTGTTCCTCGCCACCGTCGCCCTGCCGGTGCTGGTGCTCGGCAACCGGGCGCTGCTCAGCCGGACCGCCCCGGACGGCAGCACCGAGTGGTACCCGCCGGGCCACCTTCTCGCCGCGCTCAACGCGCTCGCGCTCGCCGCCCTGGTGGCGGCGACCTTCCTGTTCTGGGGTCGCGAGGGGGGCATGGTCGGCGCCGGCGAGGCGCTGCTGGCGGAGATGACGCGGGGGCTGGGCGCCGGCGACGCGAGCGGGCAGGCCATCGCAACCGCGCGCGAACGGCTCGCCTGGCTGCTGCCGGCGCTGGTGCTGGTCTCCTGGCAGATCATGGTGATCGTCAACGGGCTGCTGGCCCAGGGCGTCCTGTCCCGCTTCTCGCTCAACCTCCGCCCCGGCGCGCCGTTTCACCAGCTTTGGCTGCCGCAATGGCTGTCCTTCGCGCTGGCCGCGGCGCTGGTCGGCTCGTTCCTGCCGGGACCGATCGGCGACCTCGGCGGCAATGCCGCCATCGTGGTCGCGCTTCCCTTTGTCTTTCTCGGCCTGTCGGTTATACATGCGCTGTCGGTGCGCTGGCCCGCACGGACGTTTATCCTGGTCTGCGTCTATTTCGGCGTGATCGTGGCAGGCTGGCCCGCGCTGATCGTCGCCGCGATCGGCGTTCTCGAGACATGGCTTTCCCTGAGACAGCGGTTTTCGGGCGGTCGCCCTCAGGACGAGGAGGAGTAGCGATGCAGGTGATCCTGTTGGAGCGTATCGAAAAGCTCGGCCTGATGGGCGACGTGGTCGACGTGAAGCCGGGCTATGCGCGGAATTTCCTGCTGCCGCAGAACAAGGCCCTGCGGGCGACCGAGGCGAACATCCAGTCCTTCGAGTCGCGGCGCGTCCAGCTCGAGGCGGACAACATCGCCAGGCGCGACGAGGCGGAGGGGGTTTCGGGCCGGATCGAGGGGCTTACCGTGGTGCTCACCCGCCAGGCCTCGGACAGCGCCCAGCTCTACGGCTCGGTGACCAAGCGGGACATCGCCGAGGCGGTCAGCGCGGCCGGCTTCACGATCGCCCGCACCCAGGTCGCGCTCGACCGCCCGATCAAGACCGTCGGCCTCCACCCGATCCGCATCCAGCTTCACCCCGAGGTCTCGGTGACGATCACCGCCAATGTCGCGCGTAGCCAGGAAGAGGCCGAGGCGCAGGCGCGCGGCGAGACCATCGGGGCCGAGCTCGACGAGGACGGGGATGACGCGTTCGACGCCGAAGTCGCCCCGGACCCGGCGGAGCCAGCCGAACCGTCGGACGAGGCGGAGGTTGCCGAACCGCCGGACGAGGGCTGACCCTTCGGGCGCCGCATCGCCCGCTTGACGCCATGAACCGACGCGACCGAATCGCCTTCGTCGCCGGAACCACCCGGCAGGCGCAGAGCGCGCTCAAGACGCTGAGGAAACGCTACGGCTCGGTTCCGCCCGACGAGGCGGACGTCATCGTCGCGCTCGGCGGCGACGGCCACATGCTGGAGACGCTGCACCGGTTCATGGGGCGCGAGGTGCCGATCTACGGCATGAACCGGGGCACGGTGGGCTTCCTCCTCAACGCCTACTGCGATAGCGGGCTGCGCGAGAGACTCGCCGCCGCGCAGCTGGTCGAGCTGAGGCCGCTGTCGATGAAGGCGGTTTCGCTGGACGGCTCCCGGGTCGCGGCGGTCGCGATCAACGAGGTGGCGCTGCTGCGCGAGACCCGGCAGGCGGCGCGGGTACGGATCCGCATCGACGGCACGGTGCGCATGCCGGAGCTGGTCTGCGACGGCGCGATCGTCGCCACGCCGGCCGGCAGCACCGCCTACAACCTGTCTGCGCACGGGCCGATCATCCCGCTCGGCGCGGAGCTGCTCGCGCTCACCCCGATCAACGCCTTCCGCCCGCGGCGCTGGCGCGGCGCGCTGCTGCCGTCCTCGGCGAAGCTCAGGATCGACGTGATGGAGCCGAAGAAGCGACCGGTCAGCGCGGTCGCCGACTACACCGAGGTGCGCGACGTGCGCTCCGTCGTCGTCCAGGAAGACCGCGCGTCGACGCTGAACCTGCTGTTCGATCCGGAGCACAATCTGGAAGACCGGATACTGAACGAGCAGTTCACCCCCTGAGCCGCGCCCGGCAGCGGGCGATGGGCCCCCGCTTCGCCATGGGTGGCCGGAACTCCCCTCCCCCCGTCATGCCCGGCCCCCGGATCGAGTCCGGGGGTGTTCCGGCCATCCATGCGGCGCCTCCGCGCGCATGGCCGCCGGCCTGGAGGGGCGGCGGCGCCGGCAATTGCCGGGAGGGACTTCGCGAACCTCCCTCAAAGATCCGAGAAATCCGGCTTTTTCTTCCTCAGAAACGCCTCGATGCCGCGCGTAAAGGCCTCGCCGAAGCGGATCTTCTCGAAGGCCTGGCCCTCGCTCCTGAGCCCGGCCGAGAGCGGCGTCTCGTAGGTCTCGTTGAGGACCTGCTTGAGGGTGGCGAGCGGGATGGAGGGGCGGGCGGCGAGGTCGGCGACCCAGCGCGCGATGGCGTCGTCGAGCCCGCCCGCCGGAACCGTCTCGGCGATGAGCCCCCAGGCCTCGGCCTCGGCGACGCCGATGCGGCGGCCGCGCATGATCATCTCCTTGGCGCGCCCCAGCCCGGCGATGCGGGCGAGGCGCTGCGTGCCGCCCGATCCCGGGATGGCGCCGAGACCGATCTCGGGGAGCGCGAACTCGGTCCCCTCGGCGGCGATGCGGAAGTCGCAGGCGAGCGCGATCTCGAAGGCGACGCCCATCGCGTAGCGCTCGATGGCGGCGATCACCGGCTTGCGGCAGCGCTCGGGCGCCGCCACCGCCCGGGCGAGGTCGGCCATGCCGTCGGCCGGCACCTGCTGGAACCCGGCGATGTCGCCGCCCGAGCTGAACACCCCGTTGGCGCCGCGGATCACGATGACCCGGACGTCGGCGTGGGCGTCGAGCTCTTCCAGGATCGCGGCGAGCTGGGCGCGCGCGGCGAAGCTGACCACGTTGAGCGGCTTCCGGTCGAAGATCAGCGTCCCCTGCCCCGCCCCGGCGTCGATCTCCCAGCGCAGCCCGTCGGGCTCGGCCAGCAGCGCCCCGCGTCGTTCCGCAAGCTCGTTCACCCCACCCTCCGTTGCAGTCCGCGCCGCATGACGCCATATTCCGCCCGCCGCCGGCAACCGGCGGCGAGGGAGCATCGACGAGCGGGGGCAGGGGTCATGGCGGCGGTATTGACCGACCGCGACGGCGGGATCGCGACGGTTACGATCAACCGGCCGGAGAAGCGCAACGCGCTCAACGCGGCGGGCTGGGATGCGCTCTCGGACGCCTTCGAGGAATTGTCCGGCGACGACGGGCTGCGCTGCATCGTGCTTCGCGGCGCGGGGCCCGACGCCTTCGCCGCCGGGGCGGACATGTCGGGCTTCCTGGACGAGCACTCCAACGCCGAGCTCGCCCGCGGCTACATGGGCAAGACCCATCGCGCCTGCGAGGCGATCTCCCGGGGCCGCCACCCGGTGGTCGCGATGATCCACGGCTACTGCCTCGGCGGCGGGTTCGAGATCGCGACGGCCTGCGACATCCGGATCGCCGCGCGGTCGAGCCGGATGGGGGTGCCGGCGCGCCTCGTCGGGCTCTATCTCGGCTACGGGCTGCTCGACACGATGATCGCCGCGGTCGGCCGGGCGAACGCGCTGGAGATCGCGCTCGAGGGCCGCGTCTATACCGCCGAGGAAGCCTTCGCCAAGGGCATGATCAACCGGGTGGTCGACGACGACGCCCTGGAGGAAGAGGCCTACGCCTCGGCGCGGCGCATCGCCGAGGGCGCGCCGCTCGCCGCGCGCTGGCACCGCAAGGCGGTCCACCGGCTGGCCGACCCGTCGCCGCTCAGCGAGGCGGAGATCGCCGAATCGTTCTCCTACGCCGACACCGAGGACTACCACGAGGGCTACCGGGCGTTCCTCGCCAAGGAAAAGCCCGCCTTCAAGGGGCGCTGACGCATGGCCGGGAACGAGCACAGGGCGACCGGACCGCTCGCCGGCGCCACCGTGATCGAATGCGCCCAGGTGGTGGCGGGTCCCACCTGCGGCTACATGCTGGCCGATCTCGGCGCCGACGTGATCAAGGTCGAGCGCGCGCCGATGGGCGACGACGTGCGCCGCATGACGCCGCCCTCGATCGACGGCGAATCGGCCGCCTTCATGATGCTCAACCGCAACAAGCGCGCCATCGCGCTCGACCTCAAGCAGGCAAGCGCCAAGGAAGCCTTCCTGCGCCTGGTGCGGGGGGCCGACGTGCTGGTCGAGAACTACCGCCCCGGCGCCATGGAGCGCATGGGGCTCGGCTACGACGACCTCAAGGCGGAGAACCCGGCGCTGGTCTACGCCACCATCTCGGGATTCGGGCGGACCGGCCCCTATGCCGGGCGCGGCGGCTACGACCTGGTCGCCCAGGCGATGTCGGGGCTGATGAGCATCACCGGCGAGGGGCCCGGCCGGCCGCCGGTCAAGGTGGGCTCGCCGATCGCCGATTTCGCGGCCGGGATCCTGGCCGCGCTCGGCATCGTCTCGGCCTATGCCCACCGGCTGAAGACCGGCGAGGGGCAGTATCTGGAGACCTCGCTGTTCGAGGCGGCGATCTCGGCGACCTTCCACCAGACGGCGATGTTCCTCGCCACCGGCGACCCGCCGCCGCCGCTCGGCTCGGCGCATCCGCTGGCCGCCCCCTACCAGGCCTACCAGACCGCCGACGGCTGGATCACCGTCGGCGCCGGCAACGACGCCAACTGGCCCCGCCTCGCCGCGGCGCTCGGCGCGCCCGAGCTCACCGAGGATGCGCGCTTCCTGACCAACGACGACCGGATGAACAATCTGGACGAGCTCAACGAGGCGCTGGCGCCGCTGTTCAGGGCGCAGGACACCGACGGCCTGCTCGCCGCTCTCGAAGAGCTCGGCGTGCCGGCGGGGCCGGTGCTCGACATCGGCCAGATGACCCGGGACCCGCAGACGCTGGCGCGCGACATGATCATGGAGGTCGAGCACAGCCGGCTCGGGCCGGTCCGCACGCTCGGCCCGCCGGTCAAGCTCTCGGGCACGCCCGCCAATGTCAGGCGGGGCGCGCCGGTGCTGGGCGAGCACTCGGCGGAGATTCTGGGCGAATACGGCTACGACGCGGACCGGATCGCGGCGATGGCGGCAAGCGGCGCGGCGATCCTCGCCTGAAGCTCAGGCGGCGAAGTCGATGGAGCCGAGCCATTCCTCGCGCACCCGGGCGATGGTCGCGGCCTCGAAGAAGCCGTCGATGCGCCGGGCGATGTCGGGGACAAGCCCGGGCGCCGCGGCCGCGGCCCGCCACCAGACGCTCTCGTGCTCGCCGGCCGCGCCATTGTGGCGCGCTTCCGCCTCGACCCGCCATTTCGCGAACCAGGTCATGGAGCGCAGCCAGGTCAGGCGCCGCATCGGCATCAGCCACGGCCGCAGCGCCGCCGCGAGACCGGGCGGGACGGCGTCGAGATAGGCGGCGTAGAAACCCCGCACGTCGTCATGCGTGAGCGCCGCGGCGCAGTCGGCGTCCCACATCGTCGAGGTGTAGAGGCTGGCATGGGCGACGTCGATGGCGGGCGAGCCGAACAGCGCCTTCTCCAGGTCGACGAAGACCGCGCGCGCCCGCCCGGTCTTGCGCTCGACCAGGAAGTTGCCGGGATGCGTGTCGGTGGCGCAGAGCGCGATCGGCTGGCGCGCGCCGGCGTGGCGCGTCGCGTAGCCGCGCGCCCAGGCGAGCTCGTCGGCGATCTGCGCCCGCGCCGGCGCCGACATGGCGGCGCGGTCGAAATAGAGCGACTGGGGCTCGATGAAGCCGAGTATCCCGGCGATCGGATCGGCGTGGACCGCGAGCGGCGGCCTCTCCCCTTCGGGCGGCAGCTTCAGGGCGTGGATGCCGGCGAGGCAGGCCGCCATGGCCGCGAGGTCGCCCGGCAGCCGGGCCGGCCCGCCGTCGATCGCCGCCACCACCAGCCCGCCCCAAAGGAGGCCGGGGCGCGGCTCGATGCGGCCCGCAAGGGCGGGCGTGCAGCCGCTCGGCGCGGCGCGGGCGAAGCACGCCGCCTGGTAGTCGAGGTTGTCGGCGGGCGAGAGCTCGAACTGGCTCGCCCGCGGCAGGCGCAGCAGCCACGGCGTGCCGGCGATGCGCACATGGTCGTGGAACAGGCCCTTGACGGACATCGGCTGGAGGTCTTCGCGCGCGGTGCCGGCGAAGCCCTCGACGAGCCGGAGCCCGGCATGGGCCGCGTCCAGATCGAGTCCCGAGACGGTCGCTCCCTTCGCTGGCATGATCCAGATCAGGTTCCGTGGGTGTGCTCTCAGCCCGGCCGCTTCGCGCCGGACACCCCAGCCGCGCCATACGGTGGACGGACGGCGGCGCCGCGTCAAGCGATCCGTTGCCGCCTCGCGGCCGAAGGTCTATCAGTCTCGCCATGAGCGATTCCAACCGCGTCATCGTGGTCGGCGCCGGCCCGGTCGGCATGATCACCGGGCTCGCTTTGGCGAGCGAGGGCGTCCCGGTCACCGTGCTGGAACGGCTGGCGGAGATTCCGGCCGACCACCGCGCCTCGACGCTGCACCCGTCCACGCTGGCCATGCTGGAGCCGCTCGGCATGACCGCGGAGGCGCTCAGGCGCGGGCTCCGCTCGCCGCATTTCCAGTTCCGCGACCGCGCCAGCGGCGAGGTCGTGGCCGAGTTCGATTACGCCCTGCTGGCCGACGAGACCCCGTTCCCCTTCGCCCTGCAGCTCGAACAGCACAAGACCATCGGGATCGCCGAGGCGCGGGCGCGCGGCTTCGACCGGTTCGAGCTCCGCCGCGAACGCGAGGTCACCGGCATGCGCCAGACCGCGGATGGGGTCGAGGTCGAGATCGGGCTGCCCGACGGCTCGACCGAGTTGCTGGCGGGACGCTATCTGATCGGCTGCGACGGCGGGCGCAGCGCGGTGCGCAAGGCGGCCGGGATCGACTTCCCGGGCTTCACCTGGGAGGAGCGGTTCATCATCGTCTCCACGCGCTTCGATTTCGGCGCCGCCGACGGCTACCGCTACCGCAACTACATCGCCCATCCCGAGCAGTGGTGCGCGATCATCAAGGTGCCGGGGGAGCGCGACGAAGGCGTGTGGCGGGCGCTGTTCCCCGCCTTCACCGACCAGCCGGACGAGGAGGTGCTGGCCGACGAGTGGATCCAGGCGCGGTTCGCCGAATGCCTGCCCTACGACCCGCCCTATGCGATCGAGCACCGCAACCTCTACGCGATCCACCAGCGGGTCGCGGCGTCCTTCCGGCGCGGCCGGGCGATGCTCGCCGGCGATGCCGCGCATGTGAACAACCCGGTCGGCGGCATGGGGATGAACAGCGGCATCCATGACGGGCTCAACCTTGCCGCCAAGCTCGCCGCGATCTGGCGCGGCGAGGGCGACGACGGCCTGCTCGACCTGTACGATCGCCAGCGCCGGCCGATGGCCGAGAAATACGTCCAGGCCCAGTCGATCAGGAACAAGGAGATGCTGGGCGAGCGCGACCCGGAAATCCGCAGGCGGCGCTTCGAGGAGCTGCGCCGGACCGCCGGCGACCCGGGCGCGGCGCGCGCCTATCTGCGGCAATCCTCGCTGATCGCCATGGTCGAGGAGGCCAACGCCATCACCTGACGGGGAGACACGATGAGCGACCAGGGACCGCCCTTCCGCGCCGACCACGTCGGCAGCCTGCTGCGCCCGGCGAGCGTCGCCGAGGCGCGCCGCAAGTGCCTCGACGAGAAGACCATGCCGGAAGACGAGCTGCGCGCGATCGAGGACGCGGCCATCGCAGACGCCATCCGCATGCAGGAAGACGTGGGCCTCAAGGCGGTGACCGACGGCGAGTACCGCCGCCTGTTCTGGCATTACGACTTCATGGGGATGCTGACCGGCTTCGAGTTCGAGCGCCGCGAACAGGGGGTGCAGTTCGCCGGCATGCAGATCCCGCCGCTCTACCCGACGATCACCGGAAAGCTCGACTTCCCGGACGACCACCCGATGCTGGACCATTTCCGCTACGTCGCCGCCAACGCGACGGTCATGCCCAAGATCTCGATCCCGGGTCCGAGCTGCTGCCACTTCCGCACCGCGCCGGAAGACATCCACGTGCCGGAATACGCCGACACCGAAATCCTGTTCGCCGACATCGCCGCGACCTACAACAAGGCGGTGCACGCGTTCCATGCCGCCGGCTGCCGCTACATCCAGCTCGACGACATCTTCTTCGCCTATCTGTGCGATCCCAGGCACCGCGCGGCGAAACAGGAGGAAGGCCACGATCCGGACCGGCTGATCGACCGCTACGCCTGGATGATGCGCGAGGCGATCGAGGACCGCCCCGACGACATGACGGTGGCGATGCATCTCTGCCGCGGCAATTTCCGGTCGACCTACGCGGCCGAGGGCGCCTACGACCCGGCGGCGGATGCGGTGTTCAACAAGACCGGGGTCGACATCTTCTTCATGGAGTACGACACCGAGCGCGCCGGCGGGCTGGAGCCGCTGGGACTGCTCGCCAAGGGGAGCCAGCGGGTGCTGCCGGGCTTCATCACCACCAAGACGCCGGAGCTCGAAAGCATCGACGACCTCAAGCGCAAGTTCGACGAGGCGTCGCAATACGCCGATCTCGACCAGCTCGGAATCGCGCCGCAATGCGGCTTCGCCTCGACCGAGCACGGCAACAAGATCGGCCACGACGACCAGCGCCGGAAGCTCGACCTCGTGGTGACCCTGGCCGAGGAGATCTGGGGCGGGGTGTAGGGAACGGCCGAAATCTCCGCCGCTCTCCTCTCGTCATTTCGGCCGGAGCGCCGAAGGCGCGAAGCGCAGAAATCTCCCTGCCCACCGCCTCACCACGTCATGGCCGGCCCCCGGATCAAGTCCACTGCTGTCCGGTTTGCCGTGAAACAGTTTGCCGTGAAACAGTTTCGGTGGGGGCGCGCGAGGGCCCCATCCAACGCCGGGAGGGAGTTGGCTGAGATCGCCGGAAGGGGGCGGCGAGACGAGCGGTGGACTTCCCCGATGTGGCCCGAAGCGGTCCCGCGCGGCGGTCCGGCGTTATGCGGGCCGGTCAGGTGGCCTTGGGTTCGGCGCGCCGGGGTTGGATGTAGCCGTAGCGGCGGAGCATTCGGATCCAGCGCGGGGCGTTGCGCTTGACCATCAGCGCGTCGTAGTCGGCGGTGCGGTCGTAGTAGGGCCTGCCGGTCTTGAGCACGACATAAACGATGCGCAGCATCTTGTGTGCGCCGGCCACGATGGCGCGCTTGTATCCGCGCCGGGCGGCGAGCGCGCGGTGGTGGGCCTCGAACTGGCACCCCTTGGTTCGGGCCGCGCCGTGGGCACATTCGACGAGGCTGGCGCGCAGCGTCCTGGAGCCCCTTCGGGTGCGCGCGTTGCGGCGCTTTCCGCCGCTTTCGTTGTTGCCGGGGCAGAGCCCGGCCCAGGCGGCGAAGTGCTGCTTGGAGGCGAACGCCTCGATATCCGGGCCGATCTCGATCAGGATGGTCGAGGCGGCGATGCGGTCGATGCCGGGGATGGTGGTCAGCAGGCGGAGCTGTTCCTGCCACGGCGTCATCTGCCGGTCGATCTTCTCGCCGTAGGACGCGATGCGCGCCTCGAGCGCGTCATGCTCGTCCAGCAGATCGCCGAGCATGAAGCGGTCGTTGTCGCCCAGGCTCAGGGAGAGCGCCTCGCCGAGCCCCTCCAGCTTGTTGGCGACGTGGCCGGTGAGCGAGGCGAGGATGACCGCGCGCGGCGTGGCTTGCGCCAGCCCGTCGAGGATCTTGCGGCCGTTGACGCCGAAGACGTCGGAGAGGATGCCGCCGATGCGCAGGCCGGCGCGGTCGACGATCTTCTGCACCCGGTTGCGCACGGTCGAGCGCTGCCTGACCAGGGTACGCCGCTGGCGGCTCAGCGAGCGCAGCTCCCGGAACGGCTCGGGGGGAACATGGGAAGGCGTGCAGAGCCCGAACTGGCACACGCAGGCCAGCCACACGCTGTCGGCGACATCGGTCTTGCGCCCCTTCAATGCTTGACCTGACGCGCGTGCACCAGGATCGCTTCGATCCCCGCCGCCTCCACCGCCGCGAAGGGCGCCTGCCAGTAGATCCCGGTCCCTTCCATGACAGCGGCCTCGACGCGGCGACCGGTCAGCCAGGCGACCATCTCCGCCAGACCGCTCGGAAGCGAGCTGAAGCAGCGCGTCTCCACCACCGGCTCGCCCTCGCCCTCGCACAGGCGAACCGTCGCGGTGATCTCCATCTTGTGCACGTCCAGACCCGCCGCGCGCGGCCGCACGACGTGCAAGCCTTCCGTCTTCATCGCTGTCCTCCTCGTTGCGCTCTCGCCACGGCGGCGTAGGATCGCGCCGTGGCATCGCCACGGTGGAGGCGGGGACAGCGGTCGGAAGGACACGCACCCGTCGAGCGGGTGCGGTTCGATTTGCCGCGCGTCCACGGCCGCGGGCCGGGCACAGTACGGGGTGCGGAGCCGACCGCCGGAAGCAGTTTATATCTCGGGAACCACATCACCGATAAACGGAACGCTCACGCGTCGCCGCCTCCACCGTTCCCATCCTGCCACGGCAGACCCGCGCGACGATCGGCAAACCCTCAGCCGAACGCCCCGAGTTTCATGCCACGGGGTGGCTCAGCACCGCCGAGACCATGACGGTTTATATGAGCTGGACCGGGCGCAAAGCCTTGTTCCGGGCGGGATATCGGCGCATCCGCCGGATCGGGACACGGATCGCCGCACGCCCGCACTTGCCGTCCCTGCCCCTGTGTTGTCACCCCGGCCGCGTTCCGGGCACCCACGGGCGGGGCGGGCCGCCCCCGGCTCCCGTACTCCTCCACCGCCACCCCCACCCCGTCATGGCCGGACTTGATCCGGCCATCCATGCGCAGACTTGATCCGCGCAACCACTGGCGCCACCGGTACAACGCCCGTCGGGAGGGGCGGCGGCGCCAGTGGATGCCCGGATCAAGTCCGGGCATGACGATGGGGGGGGCATGGCGCTGGGCGGGAAACGCCGGGAGCGACGCGCGTCGAAGGCTAAACCGGACAGCAGTGGATCAAGTCCGGGGGTGACGCGTGGGAGGAGGCAGGGCGACGGGGCGGGCCGGCGGAGCGTTGTGCTCGCCGGGCGCGGGCCCGCGGTCACGTCTCCCCGGCGCCCCGGCCGGGCCAGGGCGCGTGGTAGCTCCGCTCGTCGTGCTCGATGGTGTTGATGAAGCCGAGCGCCAGCGGAAGCGCCGCTTCCCCGGCGAGGCGGGCCGCCAGCTCGCCGCGCGGACAGAAATGGCGGTAGCCCAGGCGCTCGTAGGACGCGCGCTCGGGCAGCGAGACGCCATAGACCACGATGCCGCGCTCCGCCCGCAGCGGCGCCGGCAGGGCTTCGGCGAAGGGCAGCCCCTGCCCCGCATTGTTGCCGATCGCGACGCGGTCGACCGTCGCATCCAGCCCGGCCAGCGCCTCGCGGATCGCCGCTTCCGAGACCCGGTCCCAGTTCAGCCTCTCGTGCGCGGCCTCGGCGGCGCTGAGCGCGCCCGGATAGCCGGCGCCGACCCGGTAGCCGCCATCGCCCAGGGTCAGCCGCGCCCAGGGAAGCGGCGGCTCGGCGACGAAGGCATCGACCGTGACCTCGTTGTCGAGGATCAGCACCCGGAAATGGCCGGCGAAGCGGCGCTCGAGCTCGGCGGCGAGACCGGTCACCGCGGCGCTATTCGGCCGCCGCCCGGCGGCGCGATGCCTTCCACGCCGTCCAGCCGCGCATCGACTCCCGCGCGGCGGCGCGGTGCTCGTCGAACACCGCCTCTTCCCGCGCCTCCTGCGAGGCGAACTCCAGGCGGTAGCCGTTCGGATCGTGGAAGTAGATCGAGCGGCACATGCCGTGGTCGACGGGCCCCTCGACCGCGACGCCCCGGTCCACCAGCCGCGTCTTCCACGCCTCCAGCGCTTCATGGTCGGCGACCCGCATGGCGAAGTGGAGGTCCATGCCCCAGCGCCGCCTGAACAGCTCGTCCGGGTCGTCGCCCGGATTGTCGACCACCTCGAAGAAGGCGATGTAGGACGGGTTGTCGGGATCGCCGCCGCCGATGTCGAAGAAGACATGCAGGTAGTCGACCGGCTCTCCCGTGGTCGGGTGGCGGTCGATGCGCAGCGCGAGCGACAGCGGAAAGCCCACGACGTCCTCGTAGAACGCCCGCGTCTCCTCCGCGTCGCGGCAGCGATAGGCGGAGTGGTCGAGACCGAAGACGTCCGGTCGGCCGGGGATCGAGACCATGATCGGGCTCCTGCTGGGCGAAGCGGTCGGTCGGGACCGGATGTTAGCCGGTATTTCGCGCAAGCGGCAGGGGCCTTCCGGCATGCATCGCCGCGAGATCCGCGTTACCATGCGCCGAGTTGGAGAATGTTTTCCCAGACAGCCTCGCGGGCGCGGCGGCGGGAGCGACGTCCCGGCGGCGTCTTGCGGAACCGATCGACAACCCAGCGGACGGAGGAGACCGGCATCATGAAGCGCATCACCCGACTGACACTGCGTTCGGCGTTGGCATCCGCGGCAGCCGCCGCCCTCTCTTTCGCGGCGCTCGCCGGCGCCCAGGCGGCGGACAAGGTCAGGGTGGGGGTGTTCCCGGTCACCTCGGGCCTGCCCTATTTCGTCGCGCTGGAGCGCGGCTACTTCAAGGACGCCGGCATCGACGCCGAGATGGTGCGCCTCATCGGCGGGCCGGCGCTGGTCTCGGCGATGATCACCAACTCGATCGACGTCGCCGCCAATTTGGTGACCATCGAGGGCATGAACGCGAATCTGAAGAAGCCGGGGCTGGTCAACTACGTCTCCATCAACAGCCAGAACAAGAAGTACAAGATGGAGACCATCGTCGTCCGCAAGGGCTTTGACGCCAGCAAGATCGGCGACCTCAAGGGAGCCAAGATCATGTCCGCGCCGGGTCCGGCGAACATGGTGATGGCGCGGGCCGTGCTCGCGGCCAACGGCCTCAAGAAGGGCGACTACCAGCTCGACCAGCTGGCGATGCCGCAGCACGTCACGGCGATGAAGGCGGGCACCTACGACGCGGGCTACACGCTGGAGCCCGCGGTCACGATCATGGAGAACCAGGGCTCCGCCAGGGCGATCGAGGCGGGCGTGATCGCGACCTACATCCTCGGCAGCGACGACGCGGAGGCCTGGGTGGCGGGCACCGCGCTCACCGGTGAGTTCCTCGAGAAGCGCCCCGACGTGGCGAAGCGGTTCACCGCGGCCTGGGCGCGCGCCCTGGCCGACATCGGAAAGGACCCCACGGTCCGCAAGCATCTGGTCAAGAACACCTTTACGCCCGAGGCGATCGCGCCGACGGTGCCGCTGGTGAACTTCACCATGGTCAAGGACCTGTCGGCCCAGGACAAGGCGGAGTTCCAGCAGTTCATCGACTTCGTCGTCGACAACAAGGTGATCTCCGGCAAGATCGACGTGACCGAGTACCTGAAGACCTTCTAGCCGTTCCGCGCCGGGCGGGCGCAGCCGACAGAACGTTGTGGCGGAACGCATGGCCGAAGACGCGCCCGCGACACCGGTGGAGGCGGGCGCGCCTTCGCCGGCGGCCGCTTCCGGCGAGGCGCATATCACCATCCGGGGCCTGTCCAAGGCGTTCGGCGAAGCGGTCATATACGACGGCTTCGACCTCGACATCCCGCGCGGCCGCTTCGTGTCCGTGTTCGGTCCGAACGGGTGCGGGAAGTCGACCCTCATCAATCTCGTCGCGGGGCTGCTGGAGGCCGATGCGGGCACCATCCGCTTCGCCGGCAAGCGCCTGCGCGACACCAATTTCGGCTACGTGTTCCAGAACTACCGGGAAGCCCTGTTTCCCTGGATGCGGTCGATCGACAACATCCGCTACCCGCTGAAATTCCGCAACATCCCGCGCGCCGAGCGAAGCCGGCGCGTGGAACGGCTGGTCGACCGCCTCGGCGTGACCCTCGACCTCTCCAAGTACCCGTACCAGCTTTCGGGCGGCCAGCAGCAGCTCGTCTCGATCATGCGCTCGTTGGTGATCGAGCCGGAGGTGCTGTTCCTCGACGAGCCGTTCTCGGCGCTGGATTACGAGATGACGCTGTTCATGCGCGACCAGCTCCAGGCGCTGTTCATGGACACCAGGACGACGATGGTGTTCGTCTCGCACGACCTGGAGGAGGCGGTCTATCTCGCCGACGACGTGATGCTGCTGTCGCGCGGACCCGCCGAGGTCGCGGACTATGTGAGCGTCGGCATCGCGCGGCCGCGCACCGCGGCCACCATCTCGCAGGCCGATTTCGTACGGGTGAAGGCGCACTGCCTCGACGTCTTCCAGAAGACGGTGCGCGGCTCTTGAGATATCTGATGGACAGGTTCGGGCCGCTCACCCCGCTGATCGGCGTGGTGGGGCTGCTCGTCATCTGGCAGCTCGCCTTCTGGGTCGAGGTCGTCGACCGCGTGCTCCTGCCCTCGCCGGTCTCCATGTTCGCCGCGGTCTGGCACGGCATGACCGGCGGGCAGCTCCTGCTCGACTTCTTCCGCACCATCGAACGCACGTCTCTCTCGATCCTGTATGCCGGGATCATCGGCATCCCGCTCGGCATCGCCCTCGGGTCGTCGGTTCCGGTCTACCGGTCGGTCGAGTTCGTGGTGGACTTCTTCCGCTCGACGCCGGCCAGCGCCGTGTTTCCGCTGTTCCTGGCGATCTCCGGCCCGGGCGACACGACCAAGATCCAGGTCGCGACCTTCGGCGCGTCGCTGGTGATCCTGTTCAACGTCGCCTACGGGGTGATGAACGCGCGCAAGACCCGCCTCCAGGCCGCCCAGGTGATGGGCGCATCGAGGCTGCGCGTTCTCACCGATGTGATGCTGTTCGAGTCCCTGCCGCAGACCTTCGTGGGCTTGCGGAACGGCGTCTCGCTGGCGCTCATTATCGTCATCGTCGCCGAGATGTTCATCGGCTCGGTCGACGGCCTCGGCCACAACGTGCTCGACAACCAGATGCTGTTCGAGATGCCGCGGATGTATGCCGCGATCTTCGTCGCCGGCGCGCTCGGCTACGGCTTCAACCTCCTGTTCCTGCTGATCGAGCGGCGCTACGTCCACTGGGCGGGACGCTGACCCGCATTTCTCGCTGGGCTCAGTGGTAGAACAGCCGCGGCAGGAACAGCGAGACCGACGGGATACCGACCAGCAGGGCGAGGCGGAGGATGTCGGCGCACCAGAACGGCGTGACGCCTCTGAACACGGTGCTGGTCTTCACGTCCTTGAGCACGCCGGCGAGCACGAAGACGTTGAGCCCGACCGGCGGGGTGATCAGGCTGATCTCGGTCACCACCACGGCGATGATGCCGAACCAGACCAGGATCGCCTCCTCGCCGAGCCCGGCATAGCCGAGCCCCTGCACCACCGGGAAGAAGATCGGGATGGTGAGCAGCAGCATCGACAGGCTCTCGAACACGCAGCCAAGCACCAGGTAGATCGCCAGGATGATGACGATCACCATCAGCGGCGACAGCTCGTAGCCGGTGACCAGCGAGAGCAGCCCGGACGGCAGCCCGCCCCGGTTGACGAAGTTGGAGAAGATCAGCGCGCCGATCAGCACGATGAACAGCATCGCCGTGGTGCGCGCCGAATCGGTCAGCACCTCCAGCAGCGAGCGCCAGGTGAGCGCGCCGCGGGCGAGCGCGATCAGGAACGCCCCGCCGGCGCCCACGCCGGCGGCCTCGGTCGGGGTGAACAGCCCGCCATAGATCCCGCCCATCACCAGGACGAACAAGAGCAGCGTGCCCCAGACGCCGCGGAGCGCGGCGAGGCGTCCCGGCCAGTCGGTGCGCTCCGCCCGCGGCCCGTCCGCCGGGCGCCGCCACACCACCCACTGCACGGCGGCGAGGTAGAGCGCGATCCCGAGCAGGCCGGGCAGGAAGCCGGCGGCGAACAGCTCGCGGATGCTGGTCTCGGTCATCAGCCCGTAGATCACCAGGATCACGCTCGGCGGGATCAGGATGCCGAGCGTGCCGCCGGCGGCGATCGAGGCCGAGGCCAGGCTGTCGGAATAGCCGTAGCGGCGCATCGGCGGCATGGCGACCTTGGACATCGTCGCCGCGGTGGCGAGCGAGGAGCCGCAGATCGCCGAGAACCCGCCGCAGGCGACGATGGTCGCCATCGAGAGCCCGCCGCGGCGATGCCCGAGAAAGGCGTGGCTCGCACCGTAGAGCTCGCCCGAGAGCCCGGCGCGCGACACCAGATTGCCCATCAGGATGAACAGCGGCACCACCGAGAGCCCGTAGGAGAGCGCGGTCTCGGAGACCAGCGTGCCGACCATCGAGAGCGAGGGCTGCCAGCCCGACAGGTAGCCGAAGCCGGTGAACCCCACGATCCCCATGGCAAAGGCGATCGGAAGCCGCAGGAAGACCAGCGCGAGAAGCACCGCGAAGCCGATGAGGACGATTGCCATCGAGCCCGGGCCGTCGCGCCGTCAGACGCCGCTTTGATCGTCGCCGCCGGCCGGCGCCGGACCCGACCCGCCCGCATGGCGGACGACGTTGACCGCGAAGGCCACCGCGCCGCAGGCGCTCAATACGGCGATGAAATAGGTGACCGGCGCGAGCCGGATCTCCAGGAACTCGGTCGCGTCGCCGTACTCGGCCTCCCGAACCCCGATGATCCAGACCCGCCAGGCGACGAAGCCGAGCGCCGCCGCCATGATCGCGTTGAGGATCGCCTGGCGCAGCGGCACCAGCCGGTCGGGAAACCAGATGTCGAGCAAATCGACCGAGACGTGCTCCTCGCGCAGGCACACCGAGGGCAGGATGGCGAAGACGACCACCGCCAGCATGAGCTGGGTCAGCTCGGTCGCGCCGTCGAGCGGGGCGCCCAGCAGCTCGCGCCCGATGACGTCGACGCAGGTCATCGCCATCAGGGCGAACAGCACCGCCGAGGACGCCCCTTCCGGGACGGCGGTCAGCCAGAAGCCGAGGCGCCGCCCGGAAGGGGGTTTCCCGTCAACCGGACCCGCCTCGCTCACTTGGCCTTGTCATAGGCGCGGGCGGTCTGGCGCAGCTCGGCGAGCGCGGCGCGGGCGTCGTAGCCGCCCTTGCTGGCGCGCTCGATCCACGCCTCCTCGACCGGCTTCATCAGGCCGAGATAGGCCTGCTTCATGGCCGGCGTGGCGGTCTGGATCGTGGTTCCCGCCTCCTTGGCCGCGGCGAGGCCGGCCTTGTCCCCGGCATCCCACACGGTGCCGGCGAACTGCGACAGCTTCCCGCCGGAGACGCTCATCACTGCCTTGCGGTCGGCGTCGGAGAGCTTCTTCAGCGTGCCCGGGTTGATCAGCAGCGCGAAGCTCCCGTAATAGAGCCCGCCCGGCATGATCATCACATGCGGGACCACCTCCTTGAGGCGGAAGGTCTTCTGCGTCTCCATCGGCATGAAGATGCCGTCGGCGACGCCGGACGACAGCGCCTCGTAGACCTTGGGCGCCGGCAGCTTGACCGCGGTCACGCCGAGCGCCTTGCCGACCAGGCTGCCGACCCCGCCGGGCACGCGGATCTTCATGCCCTTGAGGTCGGAGAGCGCCTTGAGCGGCTTCTTGGTCTGGATCACCGCCGGCCCGTGCGACATCAGCCCGAGCAGCACCGTGCCGCGATGCTCGTTGGCCTTGTGCAGGTATTTCTCGTGGATCTTCCAGTAGGCGACGCCGGCGGCCTCGGCGCTGGTGCCGAGATTGGGCATCTCGACCACCTGGGTCGCGACATAGCGGGTGTTGTAGCCGTGGAAGATCCAGCCGGCGTCGGCGATGCCGTCGCGCACCACGCCGAACTGCTTGAGCGGCGAGGCGAGCTTGTACTCGATCTTGGTCTTGACCCGGCCCTGGGTCGCCTCGGTCACCCACTTGCCCCAGGTCGGCCACACGGTGGCGTTGAGGAAATGGGTCGGCGGCGCCCAGCTCGAGATCCGGAGCACGGTCTCGGCGCCGGCGGGGGCGGCTGCGAGCCCGGCGGCGAGGCAGCCGAGCGGCAGAAGCGCGATACGTTTCAACATGGTCGTCTCCCCTTGGATGGCGGCGAGCCTATCACGCGACGGCGGGCCTCGAAAACCGGATCGGAGCCCCTACGCCGCGCTGGCGAACTCGTCCAGCACCCGCTGCTCGTAGGCGAGCAGCTTGCGCACGCTGTCGCGTCGCTGCATGCGCTCGAAATGGGCGGCGGTGTTGGGGAAGGCGGAGAGGTCGAAGTCGAACTGCGTCGCGCGCCGGCAGCACCAGAAGAAATGCGCATCGGGGGTGGTGAAGCGCTCGAAGAAGTACTCCCGCCCCTCCAGCATGCCGTCGGCGATGCCGAACGCCTCGGCGAGATACTCCCTGGCGTGGCCGACCACGTTGTCGTCCGCGCCCGGCAGGTCGCACACCCGGGGCGGGGCGTTGATGCGGCTGAGATAGGGGTGGATGCCCGACGAGCACCAGGAATGCAGCGAGACCGCCTCGAGCGCCTGCCACGGGTCGTCCGGCAACAGCCGGGCGTCGGGGAAGGCGCGCGCGATCCAGAGCTGGATCGCCGTGCTCTCGGTCATCGTCTGGCCGTCGACCGCCAAGAGCGGCACCTTGTGCTTGGGGTTGATCGCCATGTAGTCGGTCGACATGTGCTGCCGGCGGCGCAGGTCGAGCGGCCTGACCTCGAATTCCGCCCCGGCCTCGGTCAGCGTGATCCACGGCGCGAGCGCGCAGGTGACCGGAGCGTAGTAGAGGGTGATGTCCATGACGTGCTCCTGGCGGGAATATTGATGGCGGCAGGAGCGTAGGAACCCCCGCCCGACGCGGCAATGGGAGAGTGAGTGTCATGCAGCGGTCGCGGGCATGACGCGAGTCGTGGCGACTCCACCCCGCGTTGAGCGCACTATACTGACGTAGGGTAGCTTGCAGCGCTGGGGGTGGTATTGGACGCCGTGCAGTTGCCGGGCTGGCTCGAGGCGTTGCGGAGAGACGAGATCATCGGCCCGGTCCGCAACGATCCCCGATCGCAAGGCGGCACGCGCTTCGGCATGACCTCGGACCAGGCGGTTGAAGCCATCGGCCGCGGTCAAGCCGACTTCGATGCCCCATTGGGAGCTTTGTCCCCGGACGACTTGGCGCTGCTCTACGCGTTCATGAACCAGAGGGGCCACGTCGAGGAACTGGTTACCGCTTTCGGCCAACTCCTGGCTGGCGCGCGGCCGGAGAATCCCATCGTCGTGGATATAGGCTGCGGTCCTTTCACCGGAGGCCTCGCCCTGGCGGCGACGCTTGGGGACGAGCCGTGCTTCGACTATATCGGTGTTGACCGCGCGGAATCGATGCGGCGGCTCGGCGCGCGCCTGGCAGGCTCGAATCTCCTGCCCGGACAGGTGACAGCGCGTTGGGCTTTCGACATCGACTCTGTCAAATGGCAGCGGCCTCCCGGGTTTCGGGAAGTGATCGTGATCGTCTCGTACCTGTTTGCCAGCCCGACCCTGGACGTCGAAGCCGTCTTCGGGGACCTCGAACGCCTGCTCGATCGGCTCGGCCGCGGTGCCGTGACGCTGCTCTACACCAACTCGGCGCGGCAAGAGCCCAACCGGCACTATCCGGAGTTCCGGGAGAGACTCGAATCGGCGGGCTTTCGCGTGCATGCACAGGATCAAGGCGAGATCGTCGTCGAGCGGTCCAGTCGTCGCCAAGCGCGCAGGCTGTACTACGCCCTTTTCCGCCGCCCTCCGCGGCAAACTCTGCGACTTGGAGACTGACGTGCGGCTGCCGACCTACGAAGAGATCGCTCGCGTCGAGGAGCAACTCGCGGTCTACGAGACGCCGTTCGACCAGTCGCTGTTTGTAGTGGGACCGCCCGGCTCCGGTAAGACGGTGCTCGCGGTCCATCGCGCCCAAATGATCGCCGGCGCCGACGTCCAAGTAGTACTGATAACCTACAATCGAATGCTCCGTCGTCTCATCGTCCAGTTGACGGAGGAACAGGTCCAGGCGCAGACCATGCACAGCTTCGTGAGCGCTCGCTACTACGAGCAAACGAAGACTGGAGCGCCGCAGCCGGAAGAGTTCGATTACGACTGGCATGCGATGTTCGCGACGCTCAAGGAGCGTGGCGTGGTGCCCCAACCGATTTGTGCCATCGTCGACGAAGCCCAGGACCTTCCCCGGTCATTCTTCCGTTACCTCCGGGATTACGTGGCGAGCGCCGTCACGGTGTTCGCCGATGAGGACCAGGCCCTCCGCGCAGACCGTTCCACGCTCCGCGACATCCAGTCTGAGGGGCGTTTCGGCGATCCGGTCCTGCTGAGCGCCAATCATCGCAACACGCCCGAGATCGCGCGTGTCGCCGAGTTCTTTCACGCGGGCGATGCTCCCGTGCCCGAGGTGAAGCGCGGTCGGTCCAGCGAACTGCCGCGCCTGGTAGCCTGTCGCATGGAGAGCGCGACCGTGCTGATCGCCAACTGGTACAGTACACGCGGTGGCCGCGTCGGTGTCGCGGTGGTCCGCAACGACACGGGAGAGAGCCTGTACTCCCGCTTGCGCGATCGACTCCCGGGACAACCTGTCAACATCTACACGACCGACAGAAAGAACGAGAACGAGATCGACCTCCTGGGACGGGGAGTGACGATATTGAACGTGGGGTCGATCAAGGGGCAAGAGTTCGACACCGTCTTCGTCATGGAGGTCGGCAAACTTCTTCTCCACAGCAACCCGGTGAATCAACGCAAGATGTACATGCTTTGCGCCCGGGCGCGGGATAGTCTCTTCCTGATGCATGAGGGCGACCGCTTGCCCGATGCGCTCCTCGACCGGTTGCCGGGCCCCGAATTCCTGGAACGGCCATGAGCGGACAGACAAATTTCGACTTCATGGACCCGCCGGACGGAAGCGCGGAGCGTGCGGCCGATGGAAGTCCTCCGGGCCAGGACGGCGACCGGAGATCGGCTGGTTGGCTGGGCCTCGCGACGAACCATCGAAGGCTGTTCGTCGCCAGCCAGGACGGTTGGCTGCGCCCGCCCCCCGGCTCCTGCTTCCTTCTGGGACGGGAGAGCTTCGTATCGGAGGAAGTTTCCGGTGCCCGAAACGCGATCCCGATACGCCTCGCCTTCGACGTTGACAAGCTCCCCTTCCCGGACGCCCGGAGAGACCTGGAACGTGACGATGGCGACGTGTCCCCGGTCGTTCCCTGGCGCGCACCGATCCCCCTCTATGCGGCCACGACCGTCGAAGTCCCCTCCGACGGACAGAAGACACACCTCCTCGCGATGGCGGGACAATTCTCCAACCTCTCCCTGCCGGACACAGCGGTCGCGGTGACCGGGTTCGCGCCGGAACCTGCCCCGACGGGCGATCCCGGAACCCCGGAAGCCCGACCTTTGGAATTGCCCGAGGCGTTGAACGCCATCCAGGGGGCGATGGCGATGGCGGTTTGGGCGGTGCCCCACGTGGAGCCGTGGATCGAGGTCTTGCGCCGGATCCTCGGGCGGAACGCGGCCGGGTTTGCGAAAGAAACCTTACGGCTCGACGCGCAATGGTTGCAGGTCCCTTGGCTGGATGGAGACCCTTCGGAAGGTGTTGGGGACAATTCAGACGATCAAGAGCGGCTGTGGCGGGCGGCATTGTCCTGCATGGAATGGCCGAAAGCCGAGGAAGAATCCCCCGCCACACTCGCCGGCCGGATAGCGCAAACAGCCTCTCTCGACGAGACGCACCCTTGGCCGGAGCGGACTCGACGGATCGTCGCAGGAAATGAGACGGTCTCCTGCGACGATTGGCGCGGCAACGGCGCAGGCCTCGCCATATGGCTCGCCCTGCTGCGGCCGGACCCGATGAGATTCAGAACCTGGAACCAGGACCTGCCGGGTCTGCCGCCCGGGGTGTGGTGGGCCGCCGCCACCCTGTGCGGATGGCGCCACGGCTACCGGGCTCTCGACAGGGAATTCCGCGGCGATGCCGGGCTGCGGGAATACCTGGCGACCCGCGCTCTGGCGGCTTCCTGGCCGGGCGGCGAGGCGGCGGCGCTGCCGCCCTCTCAACGGTCTGCCCTCGAACGGATGGACGAGGACGGCTACTTCACGCTGGCCTGGCGCGGCGCGCCGGTGCTTCGCAAGCAGTGGAAAGCCCGCGCCAAGTGGTACGCCGCCGACCTCACCGCCACCGCCGCCGGCGAGGCGGCCCGGGACCTCGCCGGTCGGTTGGCCTGGCCGTGCATCGAGCGCCGGCTTTCCTTGCCGAAAGGGCGCTGGCATGCCGATGGAAGCGGCAACTGGTTCGTCGATGGCGACGATCTTGTCGTTGAAGGGAAGAAAAGCCTTCGACTGCCGCAGGACGTCGATGTCGAAGAGCGCGTGGATCCCGACGAGTTTCGTCGCAGGCTGGCGACCGAAGCCGGCGTCGTTCCAGACCCACCGCAGGTCTTTGCGCGCCGGTTCGAGGCGGTGGCCGGCGTCGTCATGGAGTCGCCGGAGGCCTATCGTGCCCCGTCGATGACGGAGGAAGTCGTCACGGCGGACTTGCCGCGAGCCGATCGAGCCCAGTCCGCAATCGAGCCGCCGGGCTTGATTTGCAGGCCGGAATTCATCACGGAGGAAGAAGAGGCCAAGCTGTTGGCGTGGATCGACGGAGCCGAGTGGAGCACGGAACTTCAACGCCGAGTGCAGCACTATGGGTGGCGCTACGACTACAAGAAGCGCGGGATCGACGAATCGGACCGCGCGCCGGAACTCCCGGAATGGGCGCACGAATTGGGCCATAGACTAGTGGACGAAGGGTTGATCCCGAACCGGCCCGATCAGCTGATCGTCAACGAATATCTCGGCGACCAGGGCATCGCGCCCCATATCGACCATCCGGACGACTTCGCCGAGCATATAGCGACGATCAGCCTGCTCGAGACGTGGCTGATGTTTTTCCACCGCACGAGCGACCGGAAAATGCTACCCAAACACCTGGAACGTCGCAGCGTCGCGGTCCTGACGGGCGATGCGCGATACAAATGGAAACACGAAATCCCGCAGCGCAAGACCGTCCCTCCGATAGGCGGCAAGGGCAAACGCACGCCACGATCCCGACGGGTTTCACTGACCTTCCGCACAACGCGATTCAGCCTGGACGCCTGAGCGATCGCCTGCCGGGGCTATCACACCCGCCCGAGCGCCCTCAGCACGGTCTCCGGCGTGATCGGGTGCTCGGTCACCCTGGCGCCGAACGGCGTGAGCGCGTCGTTGACCGCGTTCATCACCGCCGACGGCGCGCCGCCGACGCCCGATTCGCCGACCCCCTTGGCGCCGAGCTCGGATTCGGCGGTCGGCGTCTCGACATGGGCCACGTCGATGTCGGGCATCTCCAGCGCCATCGGCGTCAGGTAGTCGACCATGGTGCCGTTCTGGAGCTGCGCGTTCTCGTCGTAGATGCAGTGCTCGTAGAGCCCGCCGCCGATCCCTTGGATGGCGCCGCCGCGGACCTGCTCGTCGGCCAGCATGGGGTTGACCACCCGGCCGCAATCCTCCACCACCCAGTGGTCGAGCAGCCGCACCATGCCGGTCTCGACATCGACCTCGACATGCGAGGCGTGCGCGCCGTTGGTAAATATGTAGATCCGGTCGCGCAGGCGGAAATGCCGCGTCTGGGTGAGCTCGGGCTGGATGTCGTTGGGCAGCTCGCCGACCTGGAAATGGCCGATGCGGCCGATCTCGGCGAGCGAGACTCTGGCCGTCGTGCCGCCCGCATCCACCACCTCGCCGCCGGCCACGTCCAGCCGCTCCGGCGCGGTCTGCAGCAGCGCCCCGGCGAGCCGCAGGATCTCGGCGCGCAGCGCGCGGCCGGCGAGCCAGGTCGCCTCGCCGCCGATCGCCGTCGCCCGGCTGGCATAGGTGCCCCCGCCATAGGGCACCGCGTCGGTATCGCCCGAGATCACCCGGACGCGCTCGATCGGCACGCCGACGGCGGTCGCCGCGATCTGGCGCATCGCCGCATCCGCCCCCTGCCCCTGCTCGGTGACGCCGACGGCACACAGCACGCCGCCGCCGGGCTCCAGGCTCATCGTGCAGGCGTCCTGCGAGGCGATCGGCGCCTTGCCGGCGCCGTAATAGCCCTCCGGCCCGGGCGCGGTGCCCTTGATGAAGCAGCAGACGCCGATGCCGCGCCAGACGCCGTCTGCGCGCAGCCGCGCCTGCTCGGCGCGCAGGCGGTCGTAGTCGATGCGCGCGACGAGCTGCTCCAGGCAGGCCTGGTGCGACAGGTCCTGGACGTGCACGCCGGATGCGGTGCTGCGCGGGTAGGAGTCGTCCTGCATCAGGTTGCGCCGGCGCAGCTCGACCGGGTCCATGCCGATGGTCCCGGCGGCGAGGTCGAGCAGCGCCTCGCTGGCGGAGATGCCGATCGGGTGGCCGACGCCGCGATACTGCGAGGTCGGCACGCCGTTGAGATAGACGATTTTCGCCACCGCCCGGTAGTTCGCGTGCCGGTAGGGCCCGCCGGCGATATTCAGGATCTGGTTGGCCTCGAACACGCTGGTGCGGGGGTACTGCGAATAGGCGCCGACGCCCGACAGGTCGTCGATCTCCAGCGCGGTGATCTCGCCGTCCCGGGTGAGGGCCATGCGCGCCCTGATGCGGTTCTCGCGGGCGTGGATGTCGGTGACGAAGGATTCGAGCCGGTCGGCGACGAACTTGACCGGCCGGCCGAGCAGTATCGCCAGCGCGCAGACCGCGACCTCGTCGCCATAGGTGTGGATCTTGAGCCCGAACGAGCCGCCGACATCGGGCGCCACGATGCGGATGTTGTGCTCGTCGACCGGCAGATGCCGCGCGAACACGGTCTTGATCATGTGCGGCACCTGGCTGGAGGTGTGGACGGTGAGCTTCTCCGCCCCGGGGTCCCAGTCGGCGAGCAGGGCGCGCGGCTCCAGGCTGACCGCGGTGTGGCGGCCGAACTCGTAGGTCTCCTCGACCGTCACCGCGCCGGCGGCGGCGAAGGCGGCATCGACGTCGCCGTTGTCGATGTCGCGGCGCCAGGCGAGGTTGTCGCCGAGCCCGGGATGCAGCACGGTGGCGCCCGGGCCGAGCGCGCGCTCCTTGTCGATGACGACGGGAAGCTCCTGCCACTCGATCTCGACCAGCTCGGCCGCGTCCTCGGCCTCGGCCCGGGTGCGCGCGCAGACCGCCGCCACCGGCTCGCCCTGCCAGCACGCGCGGTCGGTCGCCATCGCGTGCTGCTCGGCCGCCTTCATCCCCTCGAAGCTGGTCAGCATCCCCGACCAGGGCGGGCAGTGGCGGGCGAGCTCGGCGCCGGTCATCGCGCAGACCACGCCGGGATGGGCGGCCGCCGCCGCGGTGTCGATGCCGAGGATGCGGGCATGGCCGTAGGGGCTGCGCACGAACGCCGCGTGCACCATGCGGGGCAGCGCGATGTCGTCGGTATAGCGCCCCCGCCCCGCCACCGCCCGCCTGGCGCCGGGGCGCGACAGCACCCGGCCGACATAGGAGTTGGGACCGTCGAAGGGGGTGACCGGATTGCCAGACGACACGGCGCGCTCCGTCAGGGGTTCGGGATCGGCCGGGACGCTAGCAACATCGGCGGGCCGTGGCTATGGCGGGCGGGGGCGGTGGCCATATCGATCGGCACCGCGGTCGAATTCACGGACAACCGGCCCGGGCGATCCCTCGATACGGCGCCCCGCGCCTACTCGGGATGAGCCTGTGCCTGTCCTCGCTGCGCTGCGGCATTTGTCGAGCCATAGCAACCCCCCTCGTCATGCCCGGACTTGATCCGGGCACCCATGCGACCCCTCCGCGCGCAAGGCGGCCGGGCGGGAGAGGCGGTGGCGCCAGTGGGTGCCCGGATCAAGTCCGGGCATGACGAATGGGGGGCATGGCGATGGCAGGGACGAAGCCCCGGAAAATGACCTTATATGCAAATTAATGCTTGACATGGGACGCGTTTTGGGGTAGATTTGGCATGCTAGCCAATGTGGGCGCCGGAACTCCCGGCGCCCTTTTTCGTTGCCGCAAAGGAGACCCGCCATGCAATTCGCCAAGCCCGCCCGCCCGGTCGATCGCGTCTTCCTGCATTGCAGCGCGAGCGACAACCCGGACCACGACGATATCGGCACGATCCGCGCATGGCATGTCGACGGCAATGGCTGGTCGGATGTCGGCTACCACTATTTCATCCGCAAGGACGGCACGCTGGAAGCCGGACGGGCGCTGGAGCGCACCCCGGCGGCGCAGTCCGGCAACAACGCGGGCACCGTGGCGGTCTGCCTGCACGGCCTGGCGGCGGAGAATTTCACCGAGGCGCAGTTCCGCACCCTCGCCGCCCTCGCGCGCGAGATCGACGAAGCCTATTCCGGCCGCGTCACCTTCCACGGCCATTGCGAGGTCTCGGCCAAGTCCTGCCCGGTGTTTCCCTATGCCGAGGTGCTGGGGCTCGACGAGGCGGGCCGGATGGCGCAGCCGCGGCCGGACGACCCGGCCGTCGCCGCGTAGCCTAGCCGGACGGGCGCGCGGCGACGGCGATCAGCTCGATCTTGTTGCCGCCGGCGAAGGTCACCTGCACGCAGGACCGCATCGGCCAGCCGGCCGGGTCGTCGCCGATCCAGCGCGCCCACATCTCGTCGAAGCCGGGCTTCTCGCCGATGTCGTGCAGATAGACCTGCACGCCGAGCAGGCGCGACCGGTCGGTTCCCGCCGCCGCCAGCCCGCGGTCGAGCGCCTCGAAGGCGCGCTCGGCCTGATCCCGGAACGGCAGGGAGAAATCGTCCGACATGCCGAGCACCCAGGCGAGGTTCTCGAAGGCCGAGCCCCAGCAGCGGCTCGGCACGTTGCCGGGAATGCGCAGGATGTCGGTCATGGCGGTTCTCCTCGGCTCATCGGACGGGGCAGGTGGACGGCGATCGGCGGAATGGCGATCAATAGCGCGAACGGCACGAAGCCGCAGCCGACGAAGCGGACCGCCGCGCGCGCCTCCTCCCACGGCGCGGTTCCCCGCGGCGCCACCGGCGAGCCCATCGACACCCGACTCGGGGAGGCGGCTTGATCGGGAGCGGATGTGCCATTAGATTGACGGCAACACCCCTTGCGGTTTCGACCGCAGGGCGCGGGGCCTCTTCGGAGGCCCTTGCTTTTGCATGGTCTTCGATGCGCACCTTCGTCTACGTGGGCGGCTTCAACCTCTACTACGGCGCGCTGAAAGGGACGCCGTGGAAATGGCTCGACCTGGTGACCCTTTTCACCAGGGTGCTTCAGCCTCGGCACCGGATCCAGGCGGTGAAGTATTTTACCGCGCGCGTGTCGGGGACGCCCGCCGACCCCTCGAAACCGCAGCGCCAGGACGTCTATCTGCGCGCACTCGGGCGCTACCGGCCCGAGATCGAGGTGTATTTCGGGCATTTTCTGAGACACAAGGTCCGCGCGCCGCTGGCGCAACCGGCGGGAAACCAGCGCACGGTCGAAGTGGTCAGGACGGAGGAGAAGGGCTCCGATGTCAATCTCGCCGTGCATCTGCTGAACGATGGCTGGCTCGATGCCTATGACTGCGGCGTGGTGGTGAGCAACGACAGCGACATCGCGGAGGCCATGCGGCTGGTGCGCCGGCATTGCGGTAAGCGGATCGGGTTGGTGACGCCCGGGGACGGGAAGGCCGTCCCGGCAACTCATGGCGCACGCGGATTTCTCGCGGCATATCAGGGCCAACGGATTGCGGCATTCGCAGCTCCCGGACCCCATCCCGGGAACCAATTTGAGGAAGCCTGCGGGTTGGTAGCGAACTCGCCTGGATGGGTCGCGATGCAGGTCCGCTGGAACATGCAGGCCGGAGGCCGGGCGGTCAGGGCACCGGGGGCTGCCGGTTAGTCGGTGAAAGCGCCGGGAATTCGGGTTACGCTCGATCCGTCCAGCAGGGAGCCAGCCATGCAGCAGATGCCGATCGCCGATTTGCAGGCCGTCGCCGACGAGCTCGCCGCCTCGGGCGAGCGGGTGCGGGTGCTGTGGCAGGAGGAGCAGTCGCTCGCCTTCGTCGCCCGCGGGCGCGAGTACCGCAGCGAGTTCCACATCGACCCGGCCGACGAGGTGATGCTGATGATCCGGGGCGACATGAAGCTCCACTACCTGACGCCGGAGGGGAAGGAGGAGGTCGCCGAGCTGGCCGAGGGGGCGACGATCTATACCCCGGCCGGGGTGCCGCATTCGCCGCGCTTCCCGCCGGATGCCTTCGTGCTGGTGATCGAGCGCAAGCGGCGCGACGGCGAGACCGACCGCTTCCAGTGGTATTGCGAGGCCTGCAAGGCGCTGCTCCACGAGGAGGCGTTCACGGTCAGCGACTACAATCTCGATCCGGTCTCGAAGGCTTATGCCAGGTTCTTCGATTCGGAGGCGGCGCGGACCTGCGCCGAGTGTGGCACGGTGATGCCGCGCCCCTGACGCGCAACCGGGAAAGGACAGCGATGCCCAAGCAGATCGTCACCTCGGCGCACTCGCCGACCACCGGGTTCACCGACCGGGCCACCCCCTCGCCGCTCGCCCAGGCGGTCCGTTTCGGCAACATGCTGTTCGTCTCGGGCCAGGGCGCGCTCGACCCGGAGACCCGCGAGGTCGTCTCCGACGACATCGCCGAGCAGACGCGTCAGACGCTGACCAATCTGCGGAACGTGCTGGCGGCGGCGGGGGCGGATTTCACCAACGTCGTCAACATGCGCGTCTGCCTGCGCGACGTGGCCGATTTCCAGGCCTTCAACCGGGCCTTTACCGAGTTCATGCAGGGCGAGAAGGTCTCCCGCACCTGCATCGGCGGGACGCCCCACCGCCAGGGCGTCAATGTCGAGATCGACTGCGTCGCGATGTTCGACTGACGGGCGCCCTTCGATACGCCCCGGATCAGGTCCGGGGCTACTCAGGGTGAGGGATCGTTGTGGATGGCAAACCAGAACCCTCATCCTGAGTAGCCCCCGAAGGGGGCGTATCGAAGGACAGCCTAGCCGTCGAAGCGCCGGGTGCCGGGGAGCGCGGCGAGGCCGGCATTGGCGACCTCGAGGTCCTCGTGGCCGGCGCCCGAGCCGACGCCGATGCCGCCCACCAGGTGGCCGTCGACGACGATCGGGAGCCCGCCCGGCAGGTTGACCCGCTTGCCCTGGGTGGCGATGGCGAGCTTGAGGTCGACGCCTTCGGCGATATGCCCGGTGGGCTCGCCGTAGGAGGCCGCCGTCATCGCCTTCATCAGCGAGGAGTCGATCGACAGCACGAACGCCCCGTCCATGCGCGCGAAGGCGAGCAGGTGGCCGCCGGCGTCGACGATGGAGATGCATTGCGGCACCCCCATCTCGTCCGCCTTGGCCATCGCCGCGTTGAGGATCGTCATCGCCCCCTCGTTGGTGAGCCGGAGGGCCGGCGCGGTTTCAGCCATGCGAATTTCCCCAAAAATGCGTTTCCGTCCGGGCGGGAGGGTAGCACAGCCGGCTTGCCGCGGGGCACCGGGCCGATAGACTGGCGCGGCGACGGACGGGAGACGGCGGCATGGCGCGCGATTTCGAGGATCACTGCTGGAAGGACATCGTTCCGCCGGAGGTGCTCAGGGTCTACGAATGCTATCGCCGCGAGCTCCGCATCGGCACGCGGCCGGCACTGCTGGCGGTCGACCTCTACGACCTGGTCTATCGCGGCGGGCCGCACCCGCCGCACGAGCTGCTGGAATACCCCAACACCTGCGGGATGTACGCGTGGGCGGCGATCGAGCCGACCAGGGCGCTGTTCGCCGCCTGCCGGGCGGCCGGCCTGCCGGTGCTCTACGTGACCGGCTCGACGCGCAAGTCGCGGGTGCAGTCGACCAAGCGCCGGAGGCGCGACCGCATCGGCCCCGACGCCTACGAGATCTTCGAGGCGTTCACGCCGGAGGACGGCGATGCGGTGTTCCGCAAGGAGCGCGCGAGCGCCTTCGCCGGCACGCCGCTGGCCGCCCATCTCAACGAGCTCGACGCGAACAGCCTCATCGTCTGCGGCGAGAGCACGTCGGGCTGCGTCCGCGCCTCGGTGGTCGATGCCTACTCGGCCGGGTTCCACGTCACCGTCGTCGAGGAATGCGTGTTCGACCGGAGCGAGCTGTCGCACAAGGTCAACCTGTTCGACATGCACCACAAATACGCCGATGTGATGGTTCTCGAAGAGGTGCTCGACCACCTCGACCTGCGGCGCGCCGCCTGATCCCTCGATGTAGTGCCCGCCGCGCCTACTCCGAACGAGGACATGTTGCGAACATGGCAACGACGATCCGGATCCGAAACGTTCCCGACGAGCTGCACCGCGAGCTCAAGGCGCGCGCGGCGCTGGCCGGCCTGTCGCTGTCCGACTTCCTGCTCGCCGAAATCCGCGAGGTCGCGGCGCGCCCGACCGTCGACGAACTCCGCCAACGCATCGCGCGCCGCGGGGTCGTCGCGCCCTCCGTGCCGCCCGCCGAGGCAGTCCGGCAAGAACGCGAAACCCGGTGATCGTCGTCGACACCTCCGCCCTTGTCGAACTGCTCCTGCCCACTGAGGGTGGGCGGTGCCCAAGACCGTCTCCTCGTCCCGAGTAGGCGCTACGGCGTATTGATCGCCCGCGCCACGTCGCCCACCGCCTCGATGCCGCCGTCCACGCCGAAGAAGCAGACGATCCGGCACGGGCAGGCCTCCAGCCCCTCGTAGCGCCACGGGAAGGCGCCGATCACGCAGCGCTGGTTGAGCACCCGCTCGATGTCGCCGCCGACATTCTCGGCGTGGATCAGCCCCTCCTGGAAGGCGTAGGAATGGAACGGGAAGATGTCCGCCTTCACCTTCCGTCCGGACAGGCTGTGGGTGTACTCGTACTCGCCGAAGAACTCGCGGCAGCTCATGCCGACCCGGTTCTCGAACTCCTCGGTGAGGTCGGGGCGCATGTAGCGGATCGAGGTGTTCATCGCGTGGTCGCCCGACCCGCAGTCGATGCCGAACCACTTGATCTTCTTGTCCAGCATCCATTGCAGCAGGGCGAAATTGCCGCCCGGATGCAGGCAGAAATAGCGCACCAGGTCCTGCTGCGGCCGGCCCTCGTAGTATCGGTGATAGCCGGTGTGGACGATCAGGATGTCGCCCTCTTTGATCTCGACATCGGCGCTCTCCATCATCTCGGGCGTGATGACGGCCCAGTCCTCCATGTGCTCGGAGACGTCGACCACGCAGCCCGGGCTGACCAGGTAGTCGAGCGGATAGGAGGCCATGTCGCCCTTGGCGTCGGTGGCGTGCATGGCGCCGTCGAGATGGGTGCCGACATGCAGCGCGGTGTCGATCCGCTGGGCGACGATCGCCTTGGTCTGCAGGTTCTGGGCGTAGTACATATTGTTGCCGGCATAGCCGACCCAGCCCGGCGTGTGCAGGTTCATCATGTGCGACAGGTCGACCATCCTCATGGCTTGCCTCCTCGGCCTCGATTGGCGCGGCTGACCGCGGCTTGCTATCGTCGGCCCGCATGAGACAGCGTTTGCACATGCCCGCGCAAGCCGCCGGCGCCCCGTGAGCCGGATCGGCGAGAGCGTAACCCGTCTGGAGGACGGGCCGCTGCTGACCGGGAGCGGACGCTTCGCGGACGACTACAATTTTCCGGGCCAGCTCCACATGCGGGTGGTGCGCGCGCCGGCCGCGCATGGCCGGATCGCGGCGATCCGCACCGAACAGGCTCTGGCGATGGCGGGCGTCGTCGCCGTCTGGACCGGCGCGGACGTAGCCGACATCCCGCCCATCGACTTCCGCCTCTCCCGGGTGGCGGGGCTCGAACCCTACCGGCAGCCGGTGCTGGCGCAGGGGATCGTGCGCTATGTCGGCGAGCCGGTCGCGCTGGTCTTCGCCGAGCAACGCTACATCGCCGAGGACGCCGCGGAGGCGGTGCTGGTGGAGGTCGATTCGGAGCCGCCCTATCTCGACTGCACCGCGGCCCCGCCGCCATTCCTTCCCGGGCTCGACTGCGAGGCGGCGCTGGTGGAGAAGTACTATGGCGACCTCGACGCCGCCTTCGCCGCCGCCGACCACATACTGGAGCTCGAATTCGCCGTCGGCCGGCATAGCGGGGTGCCGATCGAGACGCGCGGCGCGCTCGCCCTCTACAACGCCGAACGGCGGCGGACCGAGCTCTACGGCGCGGCCAAGGTGCCGCATTACAACCGCAACGCCATCGCCGCCATGCTGGGGCTCGGGCGCACCGAGCTGGAGCTCTTCGAGGGCCATGTCGGCGGCGGGTTCGGCATGCGCGGCGAGCTCTACCCGGAGGACGTGCTGGTCTGCATCGCCGCGACCCGGCTCGCACGCCCCGTCAAGTGGATCGAGGACCGGCGCGAGAACCTGCTCGCGCTCAACCACTCGCGCGACCAGGTGCACCGCGTCCGCGCCGCCGTCGACGAGCGCGGCTTCGTGCTCGGGCTCGACGACGAGATATTTTCCGACCAGGGCGCCTATGTGCGGAGCCACGGCGTGACGGTGGTCGACCTCGCCACGGCGATGCTGCCGGGCCCCTATCTGGTCCCGGCCTACCGCGCCCGCGCGCATGTCCGGCTGACCAACAAGACGCCGGCCGGCACCTACCGCGCGCCGGGGCGCTACGAATCGACCTTCGCGCGCGAGCGTCTGCTCGACGCGGTGGCCGAGCGGGTGGGCATCGACCGCATCGAGGTCAGGCGGCGCAACCTGATCCCGGCCGACCGGATGCCCTATTCGCGCTACTTCCAGGCGATGGAGACCCCGGTGCTGCTCGATTCGGGGGTTTACGAGGACCTGCTGGACCGGCTGCTGGAGGGCGTCGACTACCCGGCGCTCCAGGCGGAGATCGCCCGGCGCCGCGAGGCCGGGGCGTGCGTCGGTCTCGGGCTCGGCTATTTCGTGGAGAAGAGCGGGCTCGGCCCGTTCGACGACGTGCGGGTCGAGATCGCGGCCGACGGCGGCATCGAGGTGATCACCGGCGTCGCCTCGGTCGGCCAGGGGGTGGAGACGGCGGTGGCGCAGATCTGCGCCGGGGCGCTGGGGACGGACTACCGCAGCATCGCCGTCACCCACGGCCAGACCGACCGGATCGAGCGCGGCATGGGCGCCTTCGCCTCGCGGGTGACGGTGATGACCGGCATGGCGACCCATCTCGCGGCGACCCGCCTGAAGGATGCGCTGCGCCCGGTCGCCGCCCGCCTGCTCCAGTCGGGCGAGCACGGGATCGCCTTCGCCGAAGGCATGGTGCGCGCCGGCGGCGACGGCCCCTCGGCGCCGCTCGGCGCGGTGGCGGCGGCGCTCGCCGAGGAGCAGGGGAACGCGCGCGCCACCGCCGAGGCGACCTTCGAGGTCGAGCACATGACCTACCCCTACGGCATCCACCTGGTCGTGCTCGCCATCGACCGCGAGACCTGCGGCATCGAGATCGAACGCTTCGCGGTCGCTTTCGACATCGGCCGCGCGGTCAACCCGATGCTGGTCGAGGGGCAGATCCACGGCGGCGCGGCGCAGGGGCTCGGCGGGGCGCTCTACGAGGAGTTCCTCTACGACGAATCGGGCCAGCCGCTGTCGGCGAGCTTCGTCGACTACCTGATCCCGGGCTCGGAGGAGATCCCGCGCATCGATTCGCTGGTCCGCGAGGACGCGCCGTCGGGCACCAACCCGCTCGGCCTCAAGGGGGCGGGCGAGGCCGGCATCAACGGCGCCGGCGCGGCGGTGGCGGCGGCGATCGACGATGCCATCGGGCGCCCCGGCGCGATCGACCGCCTGCCGGTGACGCCGGCGCGGCTCTACGCATTGCTCAACGAGGAGGCTTGAATGGGACGGCTCGACGGCAAGGTCGCCTTCGTCACCGCCGCCGGCGGCGGGATCGCCGGCGCGACGGCCAGGCTCTACGGCGCCGAGGGCGCGGCGGTGGCCTGCCTCGACATCATGGGCGACACGGTCGGGCGGACCGCGGCGGATATCGAGGCGGCGGGCGGCAGGGCGATCGCGCTGACCTGCGACGTGACCGACCCGGACGCGGTCGCCGCCGCGCTCGCAGACACCGCCGCCGCGTTCGGGCGGATCGACACCGTGTTCGACGCCGCCGCCTATTCCGAGCCCAAGCACACCGTCGCCGACATGCCGGTGGAGACCTGGAAGGCGGTGATCGAGGTCAACCTCACCGGCATGTTCATCGTCGCCAAGCTCGCCATCCCGCATCTCAGGGCGGCGGGCGGCGGCACCGTCGTGCTGGTGTCGTCGATCTACGGCCATATCGGCGCCAGCGAGCGCCCGGCCTATTGCGCCTCCAAGGGCGGGGTCAGGATGCTCGCCAAGGCGATCGCCATCGACCACGCCGACGACAACATCCGCGCCAACGCGATCCTGCCCGGCCCCATCGAGACCCCGCGGCTGTTGCAGCGCAACGCCTCGATGGACGGCGTGCGCGAACGCCACGGCGCGCGCCTGTTGCAGCACCGCCTCGGCCAGCCGGACGAGGTGGCGAAGGCCGCGCTCTACCTCGCGAGCGACGAATCCACCTTCACATCGGGCGCCGACTTCTTCGTCGACGCGGGCTACACGGCGATCTAGGGGACGGTTTGGACATGAACGATCATCTGAGGGACCTGATCGAGGCGAGCGCGCCGCTCTGGGCCGGCGAGGCCGAGGTGGTGCGGACCTATTTCGACTCGCCCGCGCGCAGCGCCGAGACCGACCGCGTCTGGCTCAAGCGGCAGTGCTTCAAGGAGTTTTACGGCTCGGGATACGGCGAGCCGGAGCACGGCATGCTGGTCGAATGGGGCCGCGAGATCATCGCGCTGCGCCCGGAGCTCGATAACGGGCTCGACCGCCACGAGCTGCTGGAGCTGGTCGAGGCGCATTACGCCGAGTACCACCATTACTGCCTGTTCGCCGACATATACGACGAGCTCGGCCCGCCCGGCGCGCCGCCGCTCGCCCCGCTGATGTGCGAGAACTGGGCCGAGGGAAAGGCGCTCGACGACTTCCGCCACGCGATGCGCAAGACCCATGGCGCGTTCGGCCAGGCGGCGATGGATTTCACCGAGGGCGGCTACTGCACGCTCTATTCGGAGGGCGCCAAGCTCGCCGGGCGCGGCGGGGTCGACGACCGGATCGCGGCGGCATGCCAGCGGGTCTATGACGACGAGGTCGACCACATGCTGAGGGGCGTGGTCGGGCTCGGCGACCTCGCGCCGGAGACCGCCGACTGGGAGCTCGCCGGCGAGCTGGTCGCCGGCCAGCTGCGCCGCCGCATCCACATGCGCAACGGCCAGTTCGGCCACCCGGTCTCCGAGCGCCGCATCGAGGAGATCTTTGCCGGCGACATCGAGCCGATCGCCTTCGACTATTCCCTCGCCGACAGGGCGGCCTGAGGCCCGTCCCCCTCAACCCCCGCCGCTGCGCTCGCGCTCCAGCGCGTTGCGCGCCAGCACCCTGCCGCGCTTGATCACCCAGCGCGGCGGCTGTTGCAGGCGGAGCACGTGCTGCACCGTGGGCGCGGCGAGGATGTTGAAATCCGCCCTGGTGCCGACATCGAGACCGTAGCCTTCGAGCCTCATCGCCTTGGCGGCGTTGCCGGTGATGAAGTCGAACACCGCGCGGATCTCGTCGGGATAGGTCATGTGGCAGGCGTGGCAGACATGGGCCGCCACCTCCTGCTGGTCGTTGCGCCCGAACGGGTAGTAGGGGTCGTTCACGTCGTCCTGCGAGGCGAACACGTTGGCGCCGATCTTCCACAGATCCTTGGTCCGGGTCACCCCGCGCCGCATGTTGTTGGTGTCGTAGCGCCCCTGCGCCACCAGGCTGATCTGCGGGTTGGACGAGATCGAGACGCCGGCGTCGCGCACCAGGTTCATCACCTTGTGGGCGTGCACCTCGTCGTAAGCCGCGAGCGCGCCGCAATGGCTCGCCGACACCCGTCCCTGGTAGCCCTCGCGGATCGTCCTGGCGGCGAGGTATTCGAGCGAGCGGCTGTTCGCGTTGTCGGTGTCATCCACCAGCATGTGGATGTCCTTGTCGTATTTCCTGGCGAGCTCGAAGCAGAAATCGATATGGGCGCGCGCGTCCTCGTCGAGATGCTCGTGCCAGGGCAGGCCGCCGACCACGTCGGCGCCCATGCGCATCCCCTCCTCCATCAGCTCGTCGGTGCCGGGGTCGCGGATGATCGCCTCCTGCGGGAAGTCGACCGCCTCGATCTCGACGATCCCGGCGTATTTCTCGCGAAGCGCGATGATCCCTTCGAGCGGGCGCAGCCCGCCGATCGAGTCGACGTCGGCGAAGACGCGGAACACCGTCGAGCCGTTGAGGATCCCCTCCTCGATCGCCCGGCTCGCGCGCTCGACGATGTCGTCCACCGTGTAGGTCCGCTTGTGCTCCCAGGTGATCTCCAGGCATTCCTGGAAGCTGTTGGTGAGGTTGGGGCGCATCACGTCGCCCAGATTGCACTTGTCGAGATGGACGTGGCCGTTGACATAGGTGGGCGCGGCGAGGTTGCCCGCGGCGTCGATCTCGCTCTCCGCGCTCGCCTCGATCCCGCGGTCGATGGCGGCGATCCTGCCGTCCTCCACGCCGATTTCCCACGCGCCGTCGCGGTCGAGAAGCCGCGCGTTGCGAACGATCAGGTCCATGATGTCTCTCCCGCCGGCGTTTCAGCTCTGCTTTATCTTGCCTTCCTCGTCGAGCTCCAGCCCGGTCTCGCGGGCCGCCTCGATGACCTTGTCGTGCCATTGGACGCCCGGCGGGTTGCTGCCTTCGATGACCCCGATCAGCACGGCGTACTCGTCGCCCGCGTTCCTGAAGCCGCGCATCACCCCGGTCGGGATCGAGATCACGTCGCCCTGCTCCAGGATCGCCTCGTTCTCGCCGTCGTCGCCCCAGTAGATCGACCAGCGCCCGGTCAGCGGGATGAACACCTCGATGGTCTCGTGGCTGTGCAGCGCGGATCCCTTGCCGGGCTCGCAGCCGTTATGAGTGACGGTGAAGCTGCGGGCATCGGCGATGGCGGGCCTGGTGTCGGGGTCCTCGTTAACGCCGTAGCCGATCATGTTGAATATGTCGCGCTCGTGGTCGGGAAGCCTGGTGTCCACGAAAGCCATCTTGTTCGGCTTCATGCCGGCGAAGCGCGCGATCCTCGTCTCCATCTCGGCCTTGGAAACATTGCGTGTCTTCATCGTCCGTCCCCGGTCTCGATAAGGCTGTCGGCAGCGTAGCGCCGCGCCGCCGCAAGCCGCAAGCGGGCTCGGGGTCCGGAATGGCCGCCGTGAGCCGGGATCTGGAACGGTGGGCGGCCCCTACTCCGCCGCTTCGGTCCCCGCGTCGAGGAGTTGGGCGACGTAGAACCCGCGCCGGGTCAGGCTCTTGGCGAACTCGTCCTCGAAATGCGCGACCACCGAGCCGGTGACCAGCTCCTCGGCGAGCAGCGCATCCGACCACGCCTTGACCAGCGGAAAGCCGTCCAGGAACCCGGTCGCGAGGTAGCGCTCGGCGAACGCGAAGCGCTGGAAGAACGGCGCATAGGCCGCATCGACCAGGCACAGCGTCTCGCCGTTGAAGAACGGGCCGTCATTGCCGCGCTCGCGCTCGATCGCCTCTTCGAGCCGGGCCACCCGCCTGGGCGCCTGGGCCAGCCCTTCCGCCATCGCTTCCGGGGTCTTGGTGTAGTAGATGCCCATCAGCGCCTTGGCGAAGTCGGGCACGAAGTCGGTCCACGCGCGGTTGCGGGCGCGCTCGACCGGGTCCTCGGGGTGCAGCCGGGGCGGCACCATCTCGTCGAGGAACTCGGCGATGGCGTTGGATTCGTAGAGCGGCTCGTCGCCGACCACCAGCACCGGAACCTTGCCGTGCGGCGAGATCTTCAGGAACCAGTCGGGCTTCTCGAGCAGGTTGATGTAGGTTACGTCGAACTCGACTCGCTTGGCGCGCATCAGGATCACGGCGCGCTGCACCCAGGGTCAGGTGAACGAGCTGATCAGGTGATATTTTTCGGTCATTCGCTGTCTCCGTCGCGGACCGTCGGCGGCCCGGTGCCGAACATAGGGCGCGCTTCCGTCCCGGTCAAAACGACGGGATGAGCGGATGCCCGACTTCGCGCTCGAAGAGGCCTCCGGCGGGCCGGTCGCCGGCATCGACGAGGCCGGGCGGGGGCCGTGGGCCGGGCCGGTGGTCGCGGCGGCGGTGATCCTCGATCCCCTGGCGCTGCCCGCCGGGCTCGACGACTCGAAGACGCTCACGGCGGCGCGGCGCGGCGACCTCTATCGCCGGCTCCTGGGTTGCGCCGAGATCGGCGTCGGCGCCGCCAGCGTGCGCGAGATCGAGCAGCTCAACATCTTGCAGGCCACCCTGGCCGCGATGGCCCGGGCGCTCGCCGCCCTGCCCCGGCGCCCCGCCACCGCCCTGGTCGACGGCAACCGCGCCCCCGACCTGCCCTGCCGGGTGGAGACGGTGGTGCGCGGCGATTCGCGCTCGCTCTCCATCGCCGCCGCCTCGATCGTCGCCAAGGTGACGCGCGACGGCATCATGGCGCGGCTCGCTTCGCGCTATCCCGGCTTCGGCTGGGAGCGCAACGCGGGCTACGGCACGGCGGAGCACAGGCGGGCGCTCGCCCGGCTCGGCGCGACCCCGCATCATCGGCGGTGCTTCGCGCCGATCCGCGCGATCCTCGAGAGCTAGCCCGAATGCGCCAGCGCGTGGCGCACGACCTTCTTCATCACCGACGGCAGCGCGTGTTCGCCGAGCCGCGCCACCGGCGTCCAGACCCCTTCCACCGGTCGCCACTCCTTGACGACGCCGGAGACGATCTCCAGCTCCAGGTGGAAATGGGTGAAGGTATGGCGCACCCCTCCCGGTACGGGCCGCCAGTCGGCGCGCGCGGGCGCGTGGGCGAGCGCCCGCGGACCCGCCCGCGTGTCCCGCCAATCGGTCGAGGGGATTTCCATCATCCCGCCCAAGAGCCCGCTCTCGGGGCGCCGGCGGAGCAACACCGCCCCGTCGGGCCGCCTCGCCCAGAAGGCGGTGCCGTAGCGCGTCGGCCGCTGCGCCCGGGTCTCGCGCCGGGGCAGGTTTTCGGCGGTCCCGGCGCGGAACGCCGCGCAGTCCTGCGGCAACGGGCAGATTCCGCAGCGGGGCGACCGCGGCGTGCAGACCGTCGCGCCGAGATCCATCATCGCCTGGACGTGGTCGCCCGGCCGGGCATGCGGCGTGAGACCGGCGGCGAGGCGGCGCAGCGCGGGCTTGGCGCGCGGCAGGGGCTCCTCGACCGCGAACAGGCGCGCCACCACCCGCTCGACATTGCCGTCGACCGCGGTGGCCGGGCGGTCGAAGGCGATCGCGGCGATCGCCGCCGCGGTGTAGGCGCCGATCCCGGGGAGCGCCCGCAGGGCCTCCTCGCTGTCCGGGAAGCGGCCGCCATGCTCGCGGACCAGCAGCCTCGCGCATCTGTGCAGGTTGCGCGCGCGGGCGTAGTAGCCGAGCCCCTGCCAGGCATGCAGCACCTCGTCGAGCTCCGCCTGGGCGAGCGCTTCGAGGGTCGGCCAGCGGGCGAGGAAACGCCCGAAATACCCCGCCACCGTTGCGACCGTCGTCTGCTGCAACATGATTTCGCTGAGCCAGACCCGGTAGGGATCGGGACGGCGGCCGGGCGGCGCGCGCCACGGCAGGTCGCGGCGGTGCCGGTCGTACCACGCCAGCAGCTTCCCGGCTGCGCTTCGGTCCACGCGACGAGTTCCCACGGGCGTCGGTTCGTTGTCTCGCCCGTCCGCCCAGCCTACCATGCCTCGGCGGAAGCCTGCGGCGGAGCGGCCATGGCAGCGCGCTTGAGCAAGCTGATCCCCGGGATCGTCGGCGAAGCGTTTCGGCGGCGGGGCTTCGTGGAGCCCGTGCTGGCGACCAGCTGGCGGGACATCGTGGGCGAGGAGACGGCGCGGCGCGCGATCCCGATCCGGATCGACTTTCCGCGCGGGTCGAGAAGCGGCGGGACGCTGCACATCCGCGTCGAAGGCGCGCATGCGCCCGACCTCCAGCACAACGCGCCGCGAATCGTCGAACGGATCAACAGCTTCCACGGCTATGCCGCGGTCGCCCGGATCGCGCTGCACCAGGGACCGGTGGAGACGCGCGAGCCGTCGCCCACACCCCGCGAGCCCGCCGGGAGGAAGGCGCCGGAGATCGGCGGCGTGAACGACCCGCGGTTGCGGGAAGCGCTGCGCGGGCTGGGAACGACGATCCGGGACGGTTCGGAATAGCCCCGCCCGGCAGAAACCCCGTTCGGCGCCGACGCAACATGAAGCTGGACGCCGATAGCGGAATCCATCTAAATATTGTGGTAGGATGACCGAAATGTGGAACATGTGGCATATGAGCCGCCGAACGCTGGTTGGCGGCATCGTGTCCCTCGGGTGCTTTCTGGCCGTCTCCGGCGTCTTCTGGAGCACCGCGCCGAAGGCTCAGGTCCCGAAGCCGGAAGAGACTTTCGGCTCGGTGGCGATCGACGCCGGGGACAAGGTGCTGGGCCGCGCCGATGCGCCGGTGACCATCGTCGAGTACGCCTCCTTCACCTGCCCGCATTGCGCACATTTCCACGCCGACATCCTGCCGGAGCTCAAGAAGGCCTATATCGATACCGGCAAGGCCCGGCTGGTCTATCGCGATTTCCCGCTCGACCGCTACGCGTTCGCCGCCTCGGTGGTGGCGCGCTGCGCCGCGAACGACCGCTATTTCGGCATGGTCGACCTGCTGTACCGGGAACAGCCGCGCTGGTCGGGCGCGGAGAACCCGGTCGCCGCGCTCGGCGGCCTCGCCATGCTGGCCGGCATTTCGAAGAAGAAGCTGGAATCCTGCCTCCGCGACGAAGGGCTTCAGAAGACCGTGCTCCAGCAGCGCCTCACGGCGAGCCAGCAATACAAGGTGACGTCGACGCCGACCCTGATCGTCAACGGCGCGAATTATGGCGGCGATCTGACGCTCGACCAGCTCCGCGCCGTGATCGACGCGATCCTGTCGGGGTCGTAGCGGGGACGGGTTCCGGTGGAATTCTCACGCCTCCGACTGACCGGGTTCAAGTCCTTCGTCGACCCGACGGATGTCTACATCGACCCGGGCCTCACCGGCGTCGTCGGTCCGAACGGCTGCGGCAAGTCCAATATCGTCGAGGCGTTGCGCTGGGTGATGGGCGAGACCGCGCCGCGGCAGATGCGCTCCTCCGAGATGGACGAGGTGATCTTCGCGGGCACCGCCGACCGGCCGGCGCGCAACATGGCCGAGGTGCTGCTGAGCCTCGACAACTCGGAGCGCGACGCGCCGGCGGCCTATAACGAGGGGCCCGAGATCAATGTCGCGCGCCGGATCGAGCGCGGCAGCGGCTCGCAGTTCCGCGTCAACGGCCGGGAGGTGCGCGCGCGCGACGTGCAGACCCTGTTCGCGGACGCGGCCTCGGGGGCGCGCGCAACCGCGATCGTCAACCAGGGACAGGTCGGCGACCTGATCGGCGCGAAGCCCGCGGAACGCCGCCGGGTGCTGGAGGACGCCGCCGGCATCACCGGGCTCCACGCCCGCCGCCACGAGGCGGAGCTCCGCCTGCGCGCGGCGGAGACCAATCTGGACCGGCTGGAAGACGTCATCGGCGCGCTGGAGGAGCAGCATCGCGGGCTCAAGCGCCAGGCGCGCCAGGCCACGAGATACCGCAATTTGAGCGACCGCATCCGGCGCGCCGAGGCCGCCCTTCTCCATCGCCGCTGGATCGCGGCCACCCGGGCGATGGCGGAGGCGCGGGACGCGCTTGCGCAGGCCGAGACGGCGGTGGCGGAGATCGCCGGCGTCGTGGCGCGCGCAACCGCGGCGCGGGAAGACGCCGAGGCGGCGATCCCGCCGCTGCGCGAGGCGGAACGGCAGACGGCGGACGCCCTGCGGACGCTGATGGTCCGGCGCGACGGGCTGGAGCAGGAGGCGCGCAGGGTCGCGCAGGCGGTCGAGGCGCTGGACGTGCAGATCCGCCAGCTCGAAGGCGACGCCGCGGGCGCGCGCGACCGCGCCGCCGACGCCGAGGCGGCCCTCGCGCGGCTCGCCGCCGAGCTCGACGGCATCGCCGCCGGCGAGGCGGGCCACGAGGAGGCGCTGGCCGAGATCGCCTTCCGGCTCGCCCGCGCGGGAGAAGCGGACGAGGCGGCGGAGCACGCGCATGCAACGGCGCTGCGCGACCTCACCGAGGCCAGTGCGGGCAGGCGCGCGCTCGAGCAGCGGATCGCGGAAGCCCGGGCGCGGCGCGACCGAATCGCCGCGCGCCGCCGGGGGCTCGAGGAGGAGCGGGCGACACACGGCCCGCTCGGGCAGTTCGAGCGCGCTGTGGCCGACGCCGAGGCGGCGACCTCCGGGGCGGAGTCGCGGCTGCGCCAGGCGCAGGCGGCGCTGGAGACTGCCGAGGCGGGACGCGCGCGTTGCGCCGCGGAGGACGAGGCGGCACGTCTTGAATTGCGCGCCGCCGAGGGCGAGGCCGGCAAGGCGAAATCGGAGATCGACGCCCTCGCCGCGCTGCTCGATCTCGGCGAGCCGGGGCTCTGGCCGCCGATGATCGACCTGGTCGCGGTCGAGACCGGATACGAAATCGCGCTCGGCGCCGCGCTCGGCGACGATCTCCTGGCATCCGGCGACCGGGCCGCTCCGCTGCACTGGCGCGAGACCGCCGGGGATGGCGCGGCGCCGGCCCTGCCGCCCGGGACCCCTCCCCTTTCCGACTTCGTCGATGCGCCGGCCGCGCTGCGGCTCAGGCTGTCGCAGATCGGGCTGATCGACGAGGCGGATGGCGATGCGCTGTCGCGGGACCTGGTTCAGGGCCAGCGTCTCGTCGCGCGGAGCGGCGCGCTGTGGCGCTGGGACGGCTACCGCGTGACGGCGGGAACGCCCACCGCCGCCGCCAAGCGCATGGCCCAGCGCAACCGGCTGGAAGAGCTGCGCGGCACCCTCGCGGCGCTGGATCGGTCGCGCGAAGACGCCGCCGCCGCCGCCGAGACGGCCGGCGGGCGTCTCGGCGCGGCGATCGCGGCGGAGGACGGGGCGCGCGCCGCCCGGCGGGATGCGGAAGCGGCGCTGGCCGATGCCAGGGCCGGCGAATCCGGGGCCGCGGCGGCGCTCGCCGGCGAGCGGTCCTGGCGCAAGTCGGCGGCCGACGCCGAGGCCGCCATGGCGACCGAGCTCGACGAGGCGGAGGCGGCGCTGGCCGAGGCGGAAGGGGAGCTCCGCTCGCTCGCCGATTCCGCGCTCCTGAGCGACGCGGTGGAGCGGGCGAAGGCCGTGCTCGACGAAGCGCGCCGCCGGGTCGCCGAAATCGGCCGGGAGCATCAGCGGACACTCGCCCAAGCCGAGCAGCGGGCGCGGCGCAAGACGGCGATCGAGGGCGATATCGGGTCCTGGCGGGAGCGCGCGTCCGACGCCCGACGCGGCATCGAGGATTTCGCCGCGCGCATCGACGAGGCGGCGGCGGAGCGCGCCGCGCTGGCGGAACGCCCGGCCGCGCTGGCCCGCGAAGCGGAAACCCTATCCGCCGATATCGCCGGGGCGGATGCCGAGCGCGACCGGGCGGCCGGCGCACTCGCGGATGCCGAAGCGCGGCTGGACGACGCCGCGCGGTCGCTGCGCACCGACGAGAACCGGCTCGCCGAGAGGCGCGAGGAACGCGTCCGCCGCGAGGCCGAGCTGGAGCAGGCGAGGCAGGGCCTCGACGCCGTGGCTGAGCGCGTGCGGGAGCGGATCGGCTGCGAGCCCGAGGCGATCGCCGAGGCGTTCGGGATCGACCCGGATGCGGAGCTGCCCGACGCCGACGCCCTCCAGGCGAGGCTCGACAAGCTCAACCGCGAACGCGAGAACATCGGACCGGTCAATCTGCGCGCCGATATCGAGGCGGCCGAGCTCGAAACCCGCATCGCCGAGATGTTCGGCGAGCGGGAGGATCTGCTGGGCGCCATCGCCAAGCTGCGCCACGGCATCGCGGGCCTCAACCGCGAGGGGCGCGAACGGCTGCTGGCGGCGTTCGAGACCATCGACGGCCATTTCCGCACCGTCTTTACCCGGCTGTTCGGCGGCGGCAGCGCCCGGCTTGCGCTCACCGAGTCGGAGGACCCGTTCGAATCGGGTCTCGAGGTGATGGCGAGCCCGCCGGGCAAGCGGCTCCAGTCGATGTCGCTGATGTCGGGCGGGGAACAGGCGCTGACCGCTATCTCGCTGCTGTTCGCGGTGTTCCTGACCAACCCGGCGCCGATCTGCGTGCTCGACGAGGTCGACGCGCCGCTCGACGACAACAATGTCGACCGGTTCTGCAATCTGCTGGAAGAGATCTGCCGCGGCGGCGAGACCCGCTTCCTGCTGATCACCCATCACCGCCTGACCATGGCGCGGATGGACCGGCTCTACGGGGTGACCATGCCGGAGCCCGGCGTCTCCCGGCTCGTCTCGGTCGACCTGATGGCCGCCGAGCGGCTGCGCGAGCCGGCCTAGGGGCGGATTCGCCGCGCCGCGAAGGCGGCGTGGGAGAGCCACCCCGATCCCCGTTTCATCATTGTTTTCAATCGTTTGAGAGGTATCCGTTAGACCTTGACAGGGTATCGGCACCTTCCTATCGTGCGCCCGCCGTTGGCCTTGGCGCTCCCCGCGCCCGGGGTGCGCGGCGCGGCGTTGCAAGCGATCCATGACCGAGCCCGAGCCTCCGCAACCCCTCCGGGACCTGGATAGGCGGCTCAAGCGGTTGCGTGCCGAAGAAGACGACGGTGCGCGCAGCGCGGCGGAGCGCGGCCGCGGGTTGAGCCTCGCGGTCAGGATCGGCGCGGAGCTGGTGGCCGCGCTGGCGGTGGGCGTCGGTATCGGGCTCCTGCTCGACGGCTGGCTGGGCACGGCGCCGTGGATGCTGGTCGGGTTCTTCGTTCTCGGCGCCGCCGCCGGGATGCTGAACGTCTACCGGGTGATGGAGCGCATGAACCGGACCGCGGGCGACGCGACGGGCAAGAGAACGGGGGGCGAGTGACATGGCGAGCGCCGAACATCACGGCCCGCTCTCGCAGTTCGAGATCAAGACGCTGCTGCCGATCCGCCTCGGCGAGGCCGACATCTCGTTCACCAACTCGTCGCTGATGATGGTGATCGCGCTATTCGCGATCACGCTGTTCCTGCTGCTCGGCGCGCGCAAGCGGGCGCTGGTGCCGGGGCGCTGGCAGTCGATCGCGGAGCTCTCCTACGAATTCATCGTCGGCCTGCTGCGCGACACCGTGGGGCCGGACGGGCGGCGCTATTTCCCCTTCGTGTTCACGCTGTTCATGTTCGTCCTGTTCGGCAACATGCTGGGGATGATCCCCTACAGCTTCACCTTCACCAGCCACATCGTCGTGACCTTCGCCCTGGCGGCGGTGGTGTTCGTCGGGGTGACGATTCTCGGCTTCGTCAAGCACGGTTTCCACTTCTTCTCGTTTTTCGTGCCGCCCGGCATTTCCGTGGCGCTGTGGCCGCTGATGATCCCGATCGAGATCATCTCCTACCTGTCGCGCCCGATCAGCCTGTCGGTGCGGCTGTTCGCGAACATGCTTGCGGGGCATACGCTGCTCAAGGTGTTCGCCGGATTCGTGCCGGTGCTGGGGTTTGCCGGGGTCGTCCCGCTCGCCTTCGTCGCCGCGCTCTCGGGGCTCGAATTGCTGATCGCGTTCCTTCAGGCCTATGTGTTCGCGATCCTCACCTGCCTGTACATCAACGACGCTCTGCACATGCACTGAGCGGCGGCATCCTGCGAAAGAGAGGACAACATGGAGCTTGACGCAGCCAAGGTCATCGGCGCCGGTCTCGCGGTGATCGGGGTCATCGGATCGGGTATCGGCATCGGTTCGATCTTCTCGGCATTCATCACGGCCGTGGGACGCAACCCGGCGGCTCGCGACGAAGTGTTCACCATGACCATGCTGGGCTTCGCGCTGGTCGAGGCCATCGCGCTGTTCGCGCTGGTGATCGCGCTGATCATCCTGTTCGGCTAGCCGCCGGCGTTCGGAGCGGCCATGCCCCAGCTCGAACAGGTCGATACCTTTCTCAGCCAGATCGTCTGGCTGTTCCTCACCTTCGGCGTGCTCTATGTCGTGATACTGCGCTCCGCCCTGCCCCGGATCTCGCAGATCCTGGCGACCCGACAGGAGCGCATCGACGGCGATCTGCGCCGCGCGGAGGAGATCAAGGCGGAGGCCGAGTCGGTGCTCGCGGCGTATGAGGCGGCGGCGGCCAGGGCGCGCGCGGAAGCCCAGGACATCCTGCGCGCGGGCGCCGAACGCTTCGCCGCCGAGGCGGCGGAGAAAAACGAGGCGCTGACCCGGCTGCTGGCCGAGCAGGCGGCGGCGGGAGAGGCGCGCATCGGGGCTGCACGGGAGCAGGCGATGACGGAGGTCGAGACCATCGCCGCCGAGCTCGCGGGGCTCGCCGCCGAACGGCTGACCGGGGCGGCCGCCGACCGGGCTTCGGCCGAGGCCGCGGTCGCCCAGGTGATGGGGGAACGCGGCTGATGCTGGCGACGGCGGAATTCTGGGTCGCGGTGGGGTTCGCGATCCTGGTCGCCGGCATCGCGCGGCCGGCATGGCGCGGCATTACGGCGGCCCTCGATGCGCGCAGCGAGCGCATCAAGCAGACCCTCGACGAGGCCCGCACGCTGCACGAGGACGCCCAGCACCTGCTCGCGGAATACCAGCGCAAGCAGCGGGACGCCGCGCGCGAGGCGGAGCAGATGATCGAGCAGGCGCGCATCGAGGCCGAGCGCATCCGGGCCGAGGCGACGGAAGCGCTGGAGCGGACCCTCGAACACCGCCAAGCGCTGGCGCGCGAAAAGATCGCCCAGGCCGAGGCCGACGCGCTGCGCGAGGTGCGCAACGCCGCCGTCGACATCGCGATCGCCGCGACGGCGAGGGTCATCGGCGAGCGGCTCGGGGAAGACCGGGCCTCGGCGCTGGTCGACGAAGCGGTCAGGGACCTTCCCAGGCATCTCAACTGAGCCGTCGGCGCCATGGCCAAGCGCGCCGACCTTTGGCACCATGACGGGCGCCGCCGAGCGGGCGCCCGGAACCCCGGCCGATGAACGCACCAGCCACGAGCTACGCGGATCTCCGCGCCTTCGTCGAACGGCTCGAATCCGCGGGCCGGCTGGTGCGCGTCTCCGCCCCGGTCTCCACCGCGCTGGAGATGACCGAGATCCAGACCCGGCTGCTGGCCGAGAAGGGTCCGGCGGTGATCTTCGAGAACCCGGTGAAGGCGGACGGGGCGCCGTCCGAAATGCCGGTGCTCGCCAATTTGTTCGGCACCGTCGAGCGCGTCGCCTGGGGGATGGGGCGCGAGCCCGGCACGCTGCGCGCGCTCGGCGAGCAGCTCGCCTTCCTGCGCCAGCCGGAGCCGCCGGGGGGCTGGCGCGAGGCGCTGGACATGCTGCCTCTGCTCAAGACCGCGATGGCCATGAAGCCGCGCACGGTAAGCCGCGCCCCCTGCCAGGAGGTCGTGCTGACCGGCGCCGACATCGACCTCGCGCGCCTGCCGGTGCAGATGTGCTGGCCGGGCGAGCCGGCGCCGCTGATCACCTGGCCGCTGGTCGCCACCGCCGATGCGGAAGGCCGCACCAATCTCGGCATCTACCGCATGCAGGTCACCGGCCGGAACACCACCCTGATGCGCTGGCTGCGTCATCGCGGCGGCGCCCGCCACCATGCCGAGCGCGCGGAGACCGGCGCGGGCGGGGCGCGCAGCCTGCCCGCCGCGGCGGTGATCGGCGCCGATCCCGCGACGATCGTTGCCGCGGTGGCGCCGGTGCCGGACACCATGTCGGAATACCGCTTCGCCGGGCTGCTGCGCGGCCGCCGGCTCGACCTGGTCGACTGCAAGACGGTGCCGCTCAAGGTGCCGGCCGAGGCGGAGATCGTGCTGGAGGGCGAGGTCTCGCTCGACGAGTACGGCGAGGAAGGTCCCTATGGCGACCACACCGGGTATTACAACGCGGCCGACCGCTTCCCGGTGTTCACGGTCACGGCGATGACGATGCGCCGCACGCCGATCTACCTCACCACCTTTACCGGGCGCCCGCCGGACGAGCCCTCGGTGCTCGGCGAAGCCCTCAACGAGGTGTTCGTGCCGCTGCTCACCCAGCAATTTCCCGAGATCGCCGATTTCTGGCTGCCGCCCGAGGCGTGCAGCTACCGGGTAGCGGTGGTCGCGCTGAGGAAGGCCTATCCCGGCCATGCCAGGCGGATCATGATGGCCGTCTGGTCCTATCTGCGGCAGTTCATGTACACCAAGTTCGTCATCGTGGTGGATGCCGGGCTGGATGCGCGGCGCTGGTCCGACGTGGTCTGGGCGATCTCGACCAATGTCGACCCGGCGCGGGACTTGACGGTGATCGAGAACACGCCGATCGACACGCTCGACTTCGCCTCGCCGGAGCCGGGGCTGGGCGCCAAGCTCGGGATCGACGCGACCACCAAGATCCCGCCCGAGACCTCGCGCCCGTGGGGGCGGCCGATCCGCATGGACGGGGACGTGATCGCGGAGGTCACGCGGCGCTGGGCGGAGTACGGCCTGCCCGGCGCGGGCGATCCGATCTGGCGCTGAGCCCCTTGTCCTCGCGCCCTTCGGCCCAATCTCGTATAAGACCCGGCGCGCAACCGGAGGCCAAGATGTCCACCGTCCCGGACCCCCTCGAGCTCCTCGCAGACCTGCTCTCCGCCGCCAGGCGGGCGGGCGCCGACAGCGCGGATGCGGTGTTCTTCGAGGCGGCCTCGCTCGCGGTCGCCCAGCGGCTCGGCAAGTCCGAGAAGCTCGAACGCTCGGAAAGCCGCGATCTCGGGCTCAGGGTGCTGGTGGGCAGGCGGCAGGCGATCGCCTCGACCACCGATTTTGCGCCGGACTCGCTGGATGCGCTGGTCGAACGCGCGCTCGCGATGGCGCGGGCGGCGCCGGAAGACCCCTATTGCGGGATCGCCGATCCCGGCCAGCTCGCGACACAGGTCGGGGACCTCGACATCTGCGACCGGGACGAACCGACGGCCGAGACCCTGGTCGCGCGAGCGCGCGAGGCCGAGGACGCCGCGCGCGCCGTCGAGGGGGTCACCAACTCGGAGGGCGCGGAGGCGGGCTGGAGCCGCTCGACCATCGCGCTCGCCGCGACCAACGGCTTCGCCCGGCGCTACGCGACATCGTCGCAGAGCATCGCCGCATCGGTGCTGGCCGGCGAAGGCACGGCGATGGAACGCGACTACGACTTCCACACCGCGGTCCACGGCGGCGACCTGCGCGCGCCGGTGGAGATCGGCCGCGGCGCCGGGGAGCGCGCGGTGCGCCGGCTCGGGGCGCGCAAGATCGAGACCGCCCAGGTGCCGGTGGTCTACGACCCCCGCGTTTCGGGCGGGTTGCTGCGCCATCTCTCCAGCGCGATCAACGGGCCGTCGGTCGCGCGCGGGACCTCGTTCCTCAAGGACCGGCTGGGACATCGGGTCTTTCCGAAGGGTGTCCGCGTCGTCGACGACCCGCACCGCCCGCGCGGGCTGCGCTCCAAGCCGTTCGACGCCGAGGGTGTGGCGAATGGCCGCCGCGCGGTGGTCGAGGACGGCGTGCTGAAGACCTGGATCATGGATCTCGCCTCGGCGCGCCAGCTCGGGCTGGAGACCACGGGTCACGCCGCGCGCGGAACCGCCTCGCCGCCGTCCCCCGCCGTCACCAATCTGTGGATGGAGGCGGGCGCGGCCTCGCCCGCCGCGCTGATCGGCGGGATCGACAGCGGCTTCTACGTCACCGAGCTGATCGGCATGGGGGTGAACGGGGTGACCGGCGACTACAGCCGGGGCGCGACCGGGTACTGGATCGAGAACGGCGAGATCGCCTACCCGGTGAGCGAGGTCACGGTGGCCGGCAACCTCAAGGACATGTTCGCCAATCTCACCCCAGCCGACGATCTCGAATTCCGCTTCGGCGTCGATGCGCCGACGATCCGCATCGACGGGATGACGATCGCCGGCATCTGAGCCCCGCCCCGTGCTAGACTCCGGAAGCCATCGTCTCTGGACCGCGCATGACTAGCCCGCACAGCAAAGGCCTGTCGGCGGGGGTGGCCGCCCGGTCGAGCACCGGCGATCTGGTGCGCCGGCTGCTGCGCGAGCGGATGCGCGGCTACTACGTCGCCGCCACGGGCGCGCTGTTCTTCATGGCGGTGGTTGCCGCGGCGACCGCCGGGAACGCCTGGCTGATGGAGCCGGCGCTCGACAAGGGTCTCAACGGGCGCGATTGGCAAGTCCTCTATCTGGTCACTCTGGGCGTCCTCGCGCTGGCGCTGCTGAAGGCCGCCGGGACCTATGTCCAGACGGTCCTGATGGCCCGGGTGGGCGAAGGAATCGTCGCCGACTTCCGGCGCGACATGTATGTCAGGCTGATGCAGGCCGATCTGGGATTTTTCGCCAATACCCAGACCGGCAACCTGATCGCACGCTTCACCGTCGACGCCTCCATGCTGCGTGTGAACCTGATCCGCGCCATGACGGGCATGGTCAAGGACACGCTGGAGCTCGTCTTCCTGGTCGGGGTGATGTTCTACCAGGATTGGCTGATGGCGATGGTCGCAGCGGTCGCCTTTCCTCTGTCGATCTGGCCCATCGTTGCGGTAGGCCGGCGCATAAGAAGCGCCGCCTCGATCACCCAGGCGCGGATGGCCGACCTCACCGTCCGCCTCGACGAGAGCTTCCCGGCTGCCCGGCTCATCAAGGCCTATCGCATGGAGCGCGCGGAGGTCGGCCGGGCAGGCGCGGTGATCGAACAGGTCTTCAAGCGCGCATACCGCGCGGCGCGGATCGCCGCGATCACCCGGCCGGTGATGGAGATTCTGGGCGGTGCGGTGGCCGCCGCCATCATCCTGTTCGGCGGCAGCAGAGTGATCGGCGGGTCGATCACGCCGGGCGAGCTGTTCTCGTTCATCGCCGCGCTTCTGCTCGCCTACCGGCCGCTCAAGGCGCTCGCGGGGCTCAACAACTTCCTGCAAGAGGGGCTGGCGGCCGCACAACGCGTCTTCGCCGTGCTCGATATCGAACCCGACATCGTGGACGCGCCGGATGCCAGGCCGCTCGCCGTCGACGGCGGCGAGGTTCGATTCGACAATGTGCGCTTCTCCTACACGCCCGGCGTTCCGGCGGTGGTCGACATCGATCTGGTCGCGCCGGCCGGCGCGACGGTGGCGCTGGTCGGCGCCTCCGGCGCGGGCAAGTCCACCCTTCTCAACCTGATCCCCCGCTTCTACGACACGGACAGCGGTGCGATCCGCATCGACGGCCAGGATGTGCGCGAGGTCACGCTCGCCTCGCTGCGCGACGCCATCGGCCTGGTCAGCCAGGAGGTGACGCTGTTCGACGACACGGTGCGGGACAACATCGCCTTTGGCCGGGCGGGCGCGACGACGGACGAGATCGTCGCGGCCGCAAAGAACGCCGGGGCGCACGACTTCATCCTGAGGCTGCCGGAGGGCTACGACACGCCGGTCGGCGAGCTCGGCGAACGCCTCTCCGGCGGCCAGCGCCAACGCATCGCGATCGCCCGCGCCATGCTCAAGGACGCGCCCATCCTGCTCCTCGACGAAGCCACCTCCGCGCTCGACGCGGAATCCGAGCGCGCGGTCCGCGAGGCGCTCGACCGCCTCAAGCGGGGCCGGACCACGATCGTCATCGCCCACCGCCTGTCGACCGTGGTGGGCTCCGATATCATCTATGTGATGGAGCGCGGCCGGGTCGTCGAATCGGGCAGGCATGCCGAGCTTCTCGCGGCGGGCGGCGCCTATGCGCGGCAATACGCGCTCCAGTTCGTCGATATCGAAGACGCCGCCGAACCGGCGGCCGCGGCCGACGCCGCCGAGTAGGCGGGCGGTCCGGCGGGCGACATGACCGCGCCGCGGCGCCCGGGACCCGATCCGACGCTCGGCCTCTATCGCGCGGCCGCGGCGATGGCGGGGCCGTTGCTGCGGCGCTACGTCGAATACCGGGCACGGAGGGGCAAGGAAGACCCGGCGCGCCTGGCCGAGCGCTTCGGCCGCGCCTCGCAGGCGCGCCCGGCGGGACCGCTGGTCTGGCTCCACGCGGCGAGCGTGGGCGAGGCGCTCTCCTTCCTGCCGCTGGTCGAGGCGGTTATCGGACGCTGGCCCCGGCTCGCCCTGCTGGTCACCACCGGAACCGTCACCTCCGCGCGGCTGATGGCGGAACGGCTGCCCGCCGGAGCGATCCACCAGTTCGCCCCCGTCGACCGGCCGCGCTGGATCGGGGCGTTTCTCGATCACTGGCGCCCCGATCTCGCGATCCGGGTCGAGTCGGAGCTCTGGCCGGCGACGCTGGATGCGATCGAGGCGAGGTCGATCCCGTCGCTTCTGGTCAATGCGCGCATGTCGCGGCGCTCGGCGCGAAACTGGCGGCGCGTCCCGGGGCTCGCGCGGCGGGTCCTCGGCACGTTCGCGCTCTGCCTCGCCCAGACGGAGGAGGATGCGGCGCGCTTGCGCGGCCTCGGCGCGCCGGACGTTCGCTGCCTGGGCAATCTGAAGCTCGCGTCACCGGCGCTGCCCTTCGACGCGGGTCTGCTGGAGACCCTGCGGCAACGCTGCGCCGGGCGTCCGGTGTGGATCGGCGCGAGCACCCATGACGGGGAGGAGGAGCGGCTCGCCGCCGCCCATCGCGCGATTCGTGCCCGCCTGCCGGACGCCCTGCTGATCCTGGTGCCGCGCCACCCGGCCCGCGGCCCGCGAATTGCCGCCCGCCTGCGCGGGGACGGCCATGCGGTCGGGCTGCGCTCGGCCCACCAGCCGCCCGGTTCGGAGATCTACGTGGCCGACGGGCTGGGCGAGCTCGGCGTCATGTACCGTCTGGCGAAGGTGGGCTTTGTCGGCGGCTCGCTGGTTCCCCATGGCGGGCAGAACCTGCTCGAACCGGCGCGGCTCGATTGCGCCATCCTGCACGGCCCGCACATGGCCAATTTCGCCGAGATAACCGGCGAGATGGCGCGGGCGGGCGGCAGCGTGCAGGTCGAGACGGAGGAGGCGCTGGCGGAGGCGGTCGCCGAACTGCTCACCGACGAGGCGATGCGCTCGCGAAGCTGCGCCGCCGCCGCCCGCATCGCCGAGGGCAAGACGCGGATCCTCGATGCGGTGGTGGACGCCATCGCGCCCTATCTCGACCGGGCGCAGGAGGGCGCGGGTGCGGACGCCTGAATTCTGGCGGCGCGACGGCCTCGCCGCCCGCGCGCTCGCGCCCGCATCGTGGGTCTATGGCGCGGTCGCGGCGGTCAGGCGTGGCACCGCCCGGGCCGTGCGACCGCCAGTGCCCGTCTTGTGCGTCGGCAATCTGGTGGCGGGCGGCGCCGGCAAGACACCGGTGGCGCTGGCGCTCGGCGGGAAGCTCGCCGCGCGCGGTCACGCGGTGCACTTCCTGTCGCGCGGCTATGGCGGCCGCGAGCGGGACCCCCTCCTCGTGGACCCCGCCCGGCACGGCGCGGACGCGGTGGGCGATGAGCCGTTGCTGCTCGCCCGCGTCGCTCCGACATGGGTTTCCGCCGATCGCGCGGCCGGGGCCACCGCCGCGGCCGAAGGCGGCGCCGGGCTGATCGTCATGGACGACGGCCATCAGAACGCGACCGTCGCCAAGGCCTGCTCCATCGTCGTCGTCGACGGGGTCTACGGCTTCGGTAACGGCCGGCTGCTGCCGGCGGGGCCGCTGCGCGAGACGGTGGCGGCGGGCCTCGCCCGCGCCGACGCGGTGATCGTAATCGGCCCCGACGAGGCGGGAATCGGCGCCGCGATTCCGACCGGTGTCCGCGCCTTGGCGGGACGCCTCGCCCCGCTGCCCGACAGCGCCGGGATCGCGGGCAAGCCCGTGGTCGCCTTCGCCGGCATCGCCCGGCCGGAAAAATTCTTCGCCACCCTGCGAACGCTCGGCTGCCGGATCGAGCACAAGCAGGCTTTCGCCGATCACCACCGGTTCCACGCATCCGAGATCGCCGCTCTTCTACAGATCGCGGAAAGCCTGGGCGCGGTAGCAGTCACCACCGCGAAGGACGCGGTGAGGCTGCCGCCCGCCCTGCGCGGCGGGGTTCGGGTCCTCGACATCGCCTTCGAGTGGGACGACGAGGCCGCGGCAACGGCCCTTATCGCCGAGATCGAGGCGCGTGCGGGGATCGCATCCGGGGCGGGTTGAAGACCCTTACAGCAGCCGCCCTTGCGTGCCGTCGTCCGAACCCTGCCCGGCCCTCCGCGACCGGGACGGCCTCCCGTCCAGGCGAGCGGCAAGGCGGGCGTCGGAGAACTGGATTTCGATGGCGCCGCCCGGCACGGCCTGGGCGGCTCGCGCGACGGGCCTCCCGGAGGCATCCCGGACGACCGTGAAGCCGCGCTCCAGCACCCGCTCGTAGGACAGGCTTTCGAGCAGGGCGGCGAGCGCGCCCAGCCGTGTCCCCGCCGCGCTATGGCGGCGCTCCGCCGAGTCCCGCATGCGCCGGCCCGCGTCCAGCGCACGGTACCGCGCGTCGGCGCCGGCGAGGCGGCCGTCGACGGCGTTGGCGAGCCGTTCGGCGAACCCGCCGACGCGCTCGCCCGCCCGCGCCACCTGCTCGGCCGGGCTGCGAATCCCTGCCGCCGCCCGTTCGACGGAGGCGCCGCGCGCAGCCAGCAGGTTGGCGAGCGCGTTGCGCAGCCGGTCGCTCTGGTCGTCGAGGGCCTGGCTCGCCTGCTCCAGCAGGCGCTCCGGCCTCGGCAGACCGCGCGCGAAGCCCTCGGCGACGCGCGCCCGCTCGCGCAGCTCGCGCTCGACGGCCGCGCCCATGCGGCGCTCGATGTCGAGTATCCTCTCGCGCAGCTCGGCGCGTACCGGGACCGCCATCTCGGCGGCGGCCGTCGGCGTCGGCGCGCGGCGGTCGGCGGCGAAATCGATCAGCGTCGTGTCGGTCTCGTGCCCGATCGCCGAGATCAGCGGGATGTCGGAGGCGGCGGCGGCGCGGACCACGGGCTCCTCGTTGAAGGTCCACAGATCCTCCAGGCTGCCGCCACCGCGGGCGACGATCAGCACGTCGGGGCGCGGGACCGCCCCGTCCGGGAGGAGCGCGTTGAACCCGGCGATCGCGGCGGCCACGCGCGCGTCCGCGCCTTCGCCCTGAACCGGCACCGGCCACAGGATCACCCGGCGGGGAAAGCGGTCGGCGAGGCGGTGGAGGATGTCGCGGATCACCGCGCCGGTGGGCGAGGTGACGACGCCGACGATGTCGGGCAGGAAGGGGATGTCCTGCTTGCGTTCGCTGTCGAACAGCCCCTCGGCGGCGAGCCGCTTGCGGCGGTCCTCCAGCAGCTTGAGAAGCGCGCCCTCCCCCGCCAGCTCGACCGCCTCGACGACGACCTGGTAGCGCGAGCTGCGCGGATAGGACGAGATGCGCCCGGTGCAGACGACCTCCATGCCCTCTTCGATTCGGAGCCCGAGGCGCCCCACAGTGCCGCGCCAGCAGACCGCGTCGAGCGACGCCGAATCGTCCTTCAGCGTGAAATAGAGATGGCCGGAGCCGTGATAGTTGGGCCTGCCCACCTCGCCGCGCACCCTCACATGCTCGAAATTCCCTTCGAGCGTCCGCTTGACGGCCTGGGAGATCTCGCTGACCGAGTATTCGACGACGTTGGGCTGGACCGCCGTCAACGGGGGGATGTCCGCCATGCGGGCATTCTATGCTAATGCTGGGCCGGGGTGCACGGGGGGGCGCGTGGCGATGCGGGTGCTGGTGGTGGGCGGCGGGGGCCGCGAACACGCGCTGTGCTGGGCCATCGCCGCCTCCCCGCTGGTGGATGCGCTCTTCTGCGCCCCCGGCAATGCCGGCATCGCGGCGGATGCGACATGCGTCCCCGTCGGGGCGGAGGATATCGGCGGTATCGTCCGTTTCGCGCGCGACCGGGGCATCGATTTCGTCGTGGTCGGCCCCGAGGCGCCGCTGGTCGCCGGGCTGGTCGACCGGCTGGCCGATGCCGGCATCAAGGCGTTCGGCCCGACCGCCGCGGCGGCGAGGCTGGAGGGGTCCAAGGCCTTCGCCAAGGATCTGTGCGCGCGCCACGGCATTCCCACCGCGGCCTATGGCCGCTTCACCGATCTCGCGGCGGCGGGCGCGTTCATCGAAGACCGCGAACCCCCCATCGTGGTCAAGGCGGACGGGCTCGCCGCCGGCAAGGGGGTGACGATCGCCGAAACCCGCGACGCCGCGCTCGACGCCGCCCGGGACATGCTGACCGGCGGGCGGTTCGGCAAAGCGGGCGAGGAGATCGTGATCGAGGCGTTCCTCGCCGGCGAGGAGGCGAGCTTCTTCGCCCTGGTCGACGGGGAGACGGCGCTGCCGCTCGCCGCCGCGCAGGACCACAAGCGGGCGGGCGACGGCGACACGGGGCCCAATACCGGCGGCATGGGCGCCTACTCCCCCGCCCCAATCGTCACCGAGGCGGTGGCCGAGCGCGTCATGGCGCGCATCGTCCGCCCGACCGTCGCGGCCATGAAGGCCGAGGGCGCGCCCTTCAGGGGCGTGCTCTATGCCGGGCTGATGATCGACGGCGGGGAGCCCAGCCTGCTCGAATACAATGTCCGGTTCGGCGATCCGGAATGCCAGGCGCTGATGGTCCGGCTCGCCTCCGACCTGCTGCCGGCGCTGATCGCGAGCGCCGACGGCGTGCTCGACATGTTCGACCTCCGTTGGCATGACGACGCGGCGCTGACCGTGGTCATGGCGTCGAAGGGCTACCCGGGCGCCTACGAGACGGGCGGCGTCATCGGCGGCCTCGAAGCATCGTCGGCGATCGACGGGGTGACCGTGTTCCATGCCGGCACGCGCGAGGACGGCGGCACAATCCGCGCTTCGGGCGGGCGGGTGCTCGGCATCACCGCCTGCGCGCCGTCCATCGCGGATGCGCAACGCCTGGCCTATCGCGCGGTCGACGCGATCGACTGGCCGGGCGGGTTCTGCCGGCGCGACATCGGCGCGCGCGCCAACGACTGAGGAGCGAGACATGCGGGCAAATCCGATTCGCCGGATCTGGGAAGACGGCGGCTGGGTGCTCAACGCCTGGTGCGCGATCCCGAGCGCCTTCGCGGCGGAGGTGATGGCCAATCTCGGCTGGGATTCGGTCACCGTCGACATGCAGCACGGGGTGAACGACTACCAGTCGGCGGTCGGCATGTTCCAGGCGATCTCGACCACGCAAGCGGCGCCGATGGCGCGGGTGCCGTGGAACGACCCGGCCATCGTCATGAAGATGCTGGACGCCGGCGCCTATGGGCTGATCTGCCCGCTGGTCAACTCGGCCGAAGAGGCGGAGCGCTTCGCCGGGGCCTGCCGCTACCCGCCGCGCGGCTACCGGAGCTCGGGGCCGATCCGGGCGCTGATCTATGGCGGGGCCGATTACTTCGACCACGCCGACGACACCATCGTCACCTTCGCCATGATCGAGACCACCGACGCGCTCGCCAATCTCGATTCCATCCTCGCGGTGGACGAGATCGACGCGGTCTATATCGGCCCCTCAGACCTCTCGCTCTCGCTCGGCTGCAAGCCCGGGCTCGACCGGACCGAGACGGTGGTGGTCGAGGCGATCGAGACCATCCTCGCCGCCGCCAAGCGGCACGGCAAACGCGCCGGCATCCAGTGCAACGACACCGGCTACGCCAGGCGCATGGTGGAGCGGGGCTTCGACCTGGTGACGGTGATGAGCGACCAGCGCCTGCTCGCAGCCGCCGGCAACAAAATCGTCGCCGACATGCGCGATGGCGGCGACTAGCGGAGACAGGCCGAGGGCGCGATCGCGCCGCGCCTCCCTCGGTATGTTAGCCTGAACGGCGCTCGGGGCGATCAAATTGCCGCATTCATCGGGGGCGGTCCCATGAAATGGTACGACTATATCCATAGCGATCCGTCGGTCATGGTCGGAAAACCGGTGATCCGCGGCACCCGGCTGTCGGTAGAGTTCCTGCTCGGACTGTTGGCCGAAGGCTGGACCGAACAGCAGATACTGGAAAGCTACCCGCAGCTCTCGCGGGAAGCGTTGCGCGCGACATTCGCCTTTGCGGTCGAATGCACGCGGGACGAGCTGGTCTACGATGTCGGCAACGGGGCGACGGGTTGAAGCTGCTGGCGAACGAGAACATACCGCTCGACAGCGTGCGAACTCTGCGGAGCAATGGACACGATGTCGTTTCGATCGGCGAGCGGTCTCCCGGAATCTCCGACGAAGAGGTCATTCGGATCGCCCGAACGGAGAACCGGATAATCGTAACCTTCGACAGGGATTACGGAGAGCTGGTCTTCCGTCGTGGATCGCCGCCGCCTGCGGGCATCTTGTATCTGCGCTTCGTTCCGAACAGCCCGTCGGAAGTCGCCACATATGTTTCCAAGCTGATCGAGAGCGGTATCGACCTGGACCGCCGATTCACGACGGCGGACCGTGGAAGAGTGCGACAGACAATGCTCGACCGTCTCTCGCAGGGCGGTCCCGGTTGAGCGTCGGCGAGTCGGGGAAACGGAACGGAAACGATGACGGCGGACAATAGCGGCGCGTTCGAGAGCATCTGGGCGGATCTGCAGGGGGTTCCCTTCGAGCAGGGCTATGTCGATGTCGGCGGTATCGCCACCCGCTACCTGCATGCCGGGAGCGCGGGCCAGCCGGGGCTCGTGTTCCTGCACGGCACCGGCGGCCATGCCGAGGCCTATGTGCGCAACCTCGCCGCCCACGCCCCGCATTTCGACACCTACGCGATCGACATGCTGGGCCACGGCTATACCGGGAAGCCGGACTACGACTACGAGATCCCGCGCTATATCGACCACCTGGCGGGGTTTTTGGACGCCATCGGCATCGACCGGGTGTCGCTGTCGGGCGAATCGCTCGGCGGCTGGGTGGCGGGCGCCTTCGCCATCGCCCATCCCGACCGGGTCGACCGGCTGGTGCTCAACACCGCCGGGGCCGACATGGTCGACCCGGACGCGCTGGCGGCGCTCCGCGCCTCGACCGCGGCGGCGGTGGAGGACCCGAGCTGGGAGCGCGTGCGGACGCGGCTCGAATGGCTGATGCACACCAATTCCGACGTGCACGATGATCTGGTGGCGAGCCGCCAGGCGATCTATTCCCGCCCGGAGATGAAGGCGGGCGTCACCCGCATCCTCTGCCTCCACACCCCGGAGGCGCGCCGGCGCTTCGCGGTCAAGCCGGAGGAATGGGCGCGGATCGCGGCGCCGACGCTGGTGCTGTGGACAAGTCACGACCCTACCGCCACCGTCGATGTCGGCGAGACGCTGGCCGGGATGATCCCGGGCGCCAGATTCGTCGTCATGCAGGATTGCGGGCACTGGCCGCAATTCGAGGACGCCGAGACCTTCAACCGCATCCATGTCGATTTTCTGCTCGGCCGCGGCTGAGCCCGTCCCCCTTTCAGGAGAGCCGCCATGGCCGACCATCACGACATGCTGGGCAAGAGGTTCTTCGCGATCCTCACCGAGGCCGCGCCCGGCGCCACGCCGTTGGAGCTCCAGGCCACGCTGCCGGACCATCTCGACCACCAGGTGAGGCTCGAGCAGGAGGGCATTTTGTTCGCCGCCGGCCCGCTCGACGCCGAGGACGGCTCGCGCCGCGGGCTGATCGTCATCCGGGCGGAGTCCTTCGAGGACGCGCGCCGGATCGCCGATACCGACCCCTTCCATGCCCAGGGGCTGAGGACCTACACCGTGGAGCAATGGACCGTGAACGAGGGGAGCTACACGGTCCGCCTGACCTATTCGGACCAGCGCCTCGCGCTCGACTAGGCATCGGGCGATGCGCAATTTCGAGCTGCCGGGGCGGTCGCCCGTCTACGGCACCGGCGGCATGGCTGCGACCTCGCACCCGCTGGCCAGCCTGACCGCGATCGAGACGCTCAAATCCGGCGGCAACGCGGTGGACGCCGCGGTGGCGGCGGCGGCGGTGCTCGCCGTCGTCGAGTCGCATATGACCGGCATCGGCGGCGACTGCTTCGTCCTCTACGCGCCGCAGGGCGGCGGCATCGTCGCCTATAACGGCTCGGGCCGCAGCCCGGCGGCGGCGGAGATCGACTGGTATGTCGCCAGGGGCATCGACCGGATGCCGGTCATCGGGCCGCACGCGGTCACGATCCCGGGCGCGGTCGAGGCCTGGGACCGGCTGGTCGGCGATCACGGCCGGAAGCCGTTCGGCGAATTGCTGGCGCCCGCGATCCGGCTCGCGGCCGACGGAGCGGTCGTCCATCCGCGGGTCGCCTGGGACTGGGCGGGCTGCGAGCGCCTGCTGGCGCGGACGCCGGAGACCGCGGCGCTCTACCTGCAAGGCGGGCGCGCGTACCGGGCCGGCGAGGTCCACCGCCAGGAGGCGCTGTCCGCGACGCTGGCTGCCATCGCCGCCGACGGACCTTCCGCGTTCTACGAAGGCGAGGCGGCCGAGCGCATGGCGGCGACGCTCGCCGCCTATGGCGGGCTGCACGGCGTGGCGGACTTCGCGGCGCATCGCGGCGACTATGTCGAGCCCATCGCGACCGCCTATCGCGGCCACGAGATCCACGAGTGCCCGCCCAACGGCCAGGGGCTCACGGCGCTCCTGATGTTCAACATCCTCGCCGGCTTCGACCTCGAAGGCTCGGATCCGGCGGACCCCCGCCGCCTGCATCTCGAAGCCGAGGCCGGGCGGCTCGCCTATCGCGAGCGCGACCGCCATATCGCGGACCCCGACGGCGCCGAGATCCCGGTCGATGCGCTGCTGTCGGAGGGTTACGCGGCCGAGCTCCGCCGCCACATCGATCCGGGCCGCGCGATGGCCGGGCTGCCGCCGGCGCGGATGCCTGCGAGCTCGGACACGGTCTACCTCGCCGTGGTCGACGGCGACGGCAACGCGATCAGCTTCATCAACTCGCTGTTCGCCATGTTCGGCGCCGCCATCGCCGATACCCGCACCGGGGTGCTGTTCCAGAACCGCGGCAGCGCCTTCCTGATCGACCGCAGGCACCCCAACGCCATCGGCCCGTCCAAGCGCTCGCTGCACACGATCATGCCCGGGATGATGGCGAAGGACGGCGCGGCGGTCATGCCGTTCGGCGTCATGGGCGGGCACTACCAGCCCTTCGGCCACGTCCACCTGATCGCCGGGCTGCTCGATTGCGGGCTCGACGTGCAGCGCGCGATCGACGCCCCGCGCGTCTTCCACTTCGGCGGCGCGCTCGCGCTGGAGGCCGGCATCCCCGCCGAGACCGCCGACGCGCTGGCGGCGATGGGCCACGCCGTCCGCCCCGCCGGCGCGCCGCTCGGCGGCGGCCAGGCGGTGGCCATCGACCGCGAGACTGGGGTTCTCGCCGGCGGCTCCGATCCCCGCAAGGACGGCTGCGCGCTCGGCTATTGAGCCGGGCGGGCGGGTTCATGCTACGCTAGCTCAGGGCTCACACGGAGGTTCCGCCATGGCCAAGCTGCGCCATATCGCGATCGCCTGCGACGATGTCGAGGCGACCGCCAGGTTCTACGAGGAGGTATTCGACATGGAGCGCGTGGGCGAGACCAACGCCTCGCTCGCCGACGGCGTCTACCTCTCGGACGGCGTGATCAACCTCGCCATCCTCGACTACAAGACCGACGAAGCCGCCGGCGAGGAGCGCGGCAAGGACTATGTCGGGGTGCACCATTTCGGCTTCTGGGTCGACGATCTGGAGGACGCCGAGAAGGACATCGAGGCCAATGGCGGGACGTTCTTCCTCGACCTGCCGATCGACAAGGAATCGCTCTACTACGAGAAGAAGTACCGCGACCCCAACGGCATCATCTTCGACATCTCCCAGAACGGCTGGGTGGGAACCTCGAAATAGGGCACGGCGATGAACCATGCACGGGTGACGGCTGTAAGAAGCGTCGAGCTCGGCGTCCGCGACGTGGCGGCGGCGGCGGAGTTCTACGCCGGCGTGTGGAACCTGGACCCGGTGGCGGAGCGGAACGGCTCGCGCTATTTCCGCGGCACCGGGGCGGAGCACCACATCCTCGCCCTGCATGAGCGCGGCGAGCCCGCCCTGATCCGGGTCAACTTTGCCGCGCTGGACCGGCGGAGCGTCGACGGCCTGCACGCGCGGCTCGCGGCGCTGGGCCTGGCGGATATCGGCGAGCCGGGCGAACTGTCGAGCCCGGGCGGCGGCTACGGCTTCGCCTTCTCGGACGGGGAGGGACGCAAGCTCGCGGTCTCGTCGGATGTCGCAACCCACGTCGACGCGGCGGACGCGCCCGACCGGCCGCGCAAGATCTCGCACTGCGTGCTGAACGCCGCCGACATGGAAGGCTCGATTGGCGTCTTCACCGAAGGGCTCGGCTTCACGGTCATCGACCGGACGGGCCATCTCTGCTTCCTCTGCTGCGGCTCGGACCATCACAGCATCGCGCTGGGGCATGGCGATGCGCCGACGCTGCACCACATCGCTTTCGAGATGACGGATCTCGATTCGGTGATGCGCGGGGCGGGGCGGATGCGCGACGCCGGCTATCCGATCGAATGGGGCGTCGGCCGGCACGGCCCGGGCGCCAACGTGTTCTCCTATTTCCTCGGCCCCGACGACTTCATCATCGAGTACACCGCCGAGGTCGAGCAGGTGGACGACAGCTACCCGAAGCGAAGCGCCGAGTACTGGGCCAGGCTCAACCCGCCCGGCTGGACCGACCGCTGGGGCGTCTCCGGCCCGCCTTCCGAGCGGATGCAGGCGGCGCAAACCAGGATCGGCTTCGCCTGAGGGCCGCCGCAATGAATTTCGTCGATATCGACACGCTGGTCTTCGCCGCGCCCGACATGAAGACCGCCAGGCGGTTCTACACCGACTGGGGGCTCAGGAAGGTGAGCGACCGCCGGTCGGGCGCCGTCTTCGAGACCGGAATCGGCGCGAAACTCGACATCCGCCCCGCGGGCCACCCGTCGCTGCCGCCGCCGGCGGTGCCGGGGATGAACTTCCGCGAGGCGATCTGGGGGGTCGAGACCGAGGACGACCTCGACGCGGTCCACCGGGAGCTCGCGCGCGACCGCGAGGTCGCGGTCGACGAGGACGGGACCATCCACTGCGTCGATCCCTATAGCGTCGCGGTGGGCTTTCGCGTCTGGAAGCACGACAGGCAGGTCGATGCCGCGCGCTCGGCGGTCAACGGCTACGGCAATATCGAGCGCCCGGACGAGCGCGCGAAAATCTACCGGCGGGCGCGGCCGATCCGCATGGGGCATATCGGCTTCCTGCTTCCCGACCTCAAGCCGGCCGAGAAGTTCTACGCCGACCGTCTCGGCTTTTCGGTGTCGGACCGCTATGCCGGCGGGCGCGGGCTGTTCCTGCGCTGCGCGGCGGAGGCCGACCACCATAATCTGTTCCTGATCAGGAGCGGCAACGGCGCCACCGCTTTCCACCATGTCGCCTTCGAGGTGCGCGACATCCACGAGGTGTTCGGCGGCGGCATCCATTTCGACCGCAAGGGCTGGGAGACCGAGGTGGGCCCGGGGCGCCACCCGGTGTCCTCGGCCTATTTCTGGTACTTCAAGAGCCCGTGCGAGGGCGCGGTCGAATACTTCGCCGATTCGGACTATTTGACGGCGGAGTGGAAGCCGACCTCGTTCCGCAAGAACCGGTTCTCGGAATGGCACCTGGTGGACGGGATCGACACCGGCCGGAACGCGATGCCGCGCCCCTCGATGGCCGCCGACGCGGGGACATAGGAAGGACGCGATGTTTCTCAGAAATTGCTGGTACGCGGCCTATTGGTCGAAGGATCTCGGCCGCGGGCCGGAAGCGCGCACGATCCTCAACGAGCCGGTGGTGTTCTTCCGCAAGGAGGACGGCACGCCGGTGGCGCTCGCCGATCGCTGCTGTCACCGCGCGGCGCCGCTGTCGCGCGGGAGCTGCGTCGGCGACGGGCTGCAATGCGGCTATCACGGGCTGCGCTACGACGACACCGGCGCGGTCGTCGAGGTCCCCGGCCAGGCGCGGGTCCCGCCCGGCGCCCGGGTTCGCCGCTACCCGGTGCGCGAGAAGTGGAAGACGGTGTGGATCTGGATGGGCGATGCGGACAAGGTCGACGAGAGCGCCATCCCCGAGCTGTTCTGGCTCGACGATCCGGGCTGGGTCTCCACGCCGGGCCGGTTCCACGTCAAGGGCAACTACCAGCTTCTGGCCGACAACCTGCTCGACCTCACCCATGTCATCTACCTGCACAAGAACACGATCGGCGGCGACCCGGCGGAGGCGACCTGGCCGACCGAGACCGAGCGCATCGAGAACGGGGTGCGCGTCGGCCGCTGGATGATCGACCTCACGCCGCCGCCGCTGTTTGACAGGGTCGGCGAATTCGAAGGCAATTGCGACCGCTGGCAGCACGTCACCTGGCTGGCGCCGTCGAACATCTATCTCGACATCGGCGCCGCGCCGACCGGGACGGGGGCGCCGGAAGGCAACCGCAGCCAGGGTTTCTCGATCTGGTCGACCCACCTGCTGACGCCGGAGACCGAGACCACCACCCACTACCACTGGGGCTATGCCCGGGATTTCCGGCTCGACGACGAGGCGCTGACCAAAACCCTTTTCGAGGGCTCGCGCGACACGTTTTACGAGGACGTGGAGATGATCGACGCGCAGCAGGAGCGCCTCGGCGCGACCTCGCTCGACGGGCTGATCGACATCAACGCCGACTACGCCCAGCTCCAGGCGCGGCGCTATCTGGAAGACCGCATCCGCGCGGAGGCCACCGCGAACGCCTGAGCGCCGGGGGCGAAGGACGTATTCGGTCGAATCACCGGTCGCGCCGGTTCTCGTCAAGTTGCGCAAGGATCTCGTTCAACGGGGCGACCGGCTTCGTCGATGGCGGCGGCCCGGAGCCTGCCAGTAGCGGCGGCGTCAGCACGCCCGAGCGCACCGCATCGGCCAGCAATGCGTCGGCAAGGACTGGGCTACGGGTCTCTTTGGGTGGGCCGAGCTCCGCCACCACCCGGTCACGGTCCGTCACCAGGATCGTTTCGCCGGACGCCGCGAGCCGCACCCAGTCGTTCAACCGGCTCTTCAGTTTCCTGATTCCGACCGACTTCATGCCCGTTAAGATTGTAATCGAGTGCAGCTTCGTCAATCGGCATGGGTTGTGGTTCGTGCCGGTCGGCGGGCGCACATCTACCCCGCCGCCCGTCATCGCCATCCCTGCCCTGTATCCTCGTCATGCCCGGACTTGTTCCGGGCATCCACTGGCGCCGCCACCGCTCCCGGCCGACCGCCATGCGCGCGGACGCGCCGCATGGATGGCCGGATCGAGTCCGGCCATGACGGGATGGTGGTGGCGGTGGAGGAGCAGGGAGAGCCGGGTGCGGCTCGCGTCGAAAATCCAGACCGGACAGCAGTGGAACACCCCCGGACTTGATCCGGCGGCCGGGCATGACGGAAGAAACGTCGCGGGCCACCCGCCCGCCAAGCGATCTGGACAAGCCCCTATCGAAGGACATCCTCCGCCGTGGCCCTTCGCCCGCTACTTCAACTGCGTCTGGACGTCGACCAGGGCGACCCCGCCGCGCGCGACCTCGGCCACGGCGTCGCGGAACGCGCCGGCGAGATCGGACGGGTGGGCGATCGGTCCCGTCCCCCAGGCGCCATAGCCGCGGGCGATCGCCGCGTAGTCGGGCTCTGGCGCGACCATGCGCTGGCCGATCCAGGCGTTGTCGACCGGGCGTCCGCGCGCTTGGGCGAGCGCGATCTGGTGTTCCTCGTCGTTGCCGAAGGACGTGTTGTTGTGCAGCACGACCAGGCACGGGATGCGGTAATGCGCCGCCGTCCACAGCGCCGACGGGTTCATCGTGAAATCGCCGTCTCCCAGGATGGCGAGCGGGAACTTGCCGCTGCCGCGCAGCGCGAGCGCCGCGCCCACCACCCCGCCCGGCCCGTAGCCGACCCCGCCCCCGCCGTTGTGGCCCAAAAAACGCCCGGCGCCCGGAAAGTCCCAGATCCCCTCGTACCAGCAGCGCCCGTTGCGGCTGACCAGCACCCAGTCCCGCCCGCGCACCGCCTGCCACAGCTCCTCCATCATGCGCGGGACCGAGATCGGCACCGCGTCCCGGTCCTCCTGCGCCCGGGCGCGCTGGGCGGCGCGCAGCGCCTCGTGGCGCCGGGCAAGCTCCTCGCGGCGCTGCTGCGCGCGCCGGTACCAGGCCGGCGCGCCGTCCGCCCGGCGCTCGATCTCGGCGACGAGCTGGCCCAGCCCGTGCAGCGGGTCGGCGAGAAGCTGGACGTCGAGCGGGGCGAGCGCGCCGCCCGCGTTCGACCAGTGATCGACCGCGAGATCGTTGACCGAGAGCTCGATCACCTTGCGCGTGCCCGTGGTCGCGTTGCGCGTATCGCCGCGCGCGCCGGCATAGCCGCCGACCAGCGCGGTCAGATCGGGGCAGTCGATCCCCAGCACGACGTCGGACTCGCTGCGGATCGGGTTGGGCGGCGGGCGGTAGCCGCCGTTCAGGTTCTGCTTGTGCGCGGTCGGCACGCAGACGATGTCGGTGCCGTCCTGATAGGCCGCGCCCAGCAATTCGATCAGCCTGACCATGGGCGGCCCTGCCTCGGCATGGCGGCCGAAGCGCCCGCCGAAGACGAGCGGCATCGACGCTTCGGTCAGCAGGTCCACCGCCGCCGCGATCCCGGCCTGCGCGGCGGCGATGGGCGGCGCCGGGCGGTAGCGCGGCAGGCCGACATCGGGAAGCGCGGGCGGCTCGTCGAGGGGCTCCTCCTGGATCCCGGCGTCGATCGAGACGTAGGTCGGGCGCCGCGGCGCGCTCTCGGCGATGCGCCGCGCCCGCAACAGGGAGTCGAAGACCGCCTTGAGCGTCGGCGGCTCGTCGGTCCACTTGGTGTAGGGCCTGACCGATTCGCTCTGCGTGTTGGCCGAATGGAGCCAGTCGATGGCGCGGCGCTCGGCCGGGTCCGCCGGGCCGGACCCGCCGAGCACGAGGACCGGCACCTCGTCGGCCCAGGCGTTGTAGAACGCCATCATCGCGTGCTGCAGCCCGACAAGGTCGTGCAGGATCACGAGGCTCGCCTTGCCGGTGACCTTGCTGTAGCCCTGCGCCATGTGGAGCGCGATCTCCTCGGCGCCGCAGAGGACGATCTCCGGCGTGGCGTTGCGCGTGTGGTTGACCAGCGAGTCGTGCAGCCCGCGGAAGCTCGATCCGGGGGTGAGCATGACGTGCTCGAACCCCATCGCCTGGAGCAGCTCGCAGATCGCGTCCGAGCCGTACTCGGCGTCCGCCCGGTTGTGCGGCAGGTTGACCGGGACCTCGGATGCGAAGCGGTCTGCGGGCTGGTCCATCGCGGTCTCCTCTGGCCGGGAGGCGCCAGTTTGGCGGGCCGTCGGCGGGCTGCCAAGCCGGCCGGGCATCCCATATAGTCGGGTACGAGCACTCGACGAGGGGGGACGACAATGGCCAAATCGATCGAGCATGTGCACTGGGCCGACGCGCCGGACATGTGGATGCCCTATGCGCCGGCGATCACCGTCACCGGCGGCAAGACGGTGTTCCTCGCCGGGGTGACGGCGGCGCCGGTCTACCACCACCACCCGCACCGCCCGGAAGAGTTCGACTCCATGCCCACCGACATGGAGGGCCAGTCGCGCGCGGCGCTCGATCAGCTCCGGCGCAGCCTGGAGGCGGTGGGCGCCGGCTTCTCCGACGTGGTCAGCGCCAACCGCTTCGTGACCGACCTCGGCGACCAGGATTCGCTCAACAAGGTCTGGGCCGAGTATTTCGGCGACAGCAAGCCGACCACCACCACGGTCCAGGTGGTCGAGCTCGCCACCGACCCGCGCTGCCTGGTCGAGATCAACGCGATCGCGGTGATCGATTGAGCGCATGGCGGCGGACCGGCTGATCGTCCCCTATGGCTGCGCGAGCTGGCGGGACGGCTGGATCGAAGAGGGACCCGACGGCCGGGTTCGCTGCACGGTGCCGCATGTCGTCATCGACCGGGCGGCGAACGCCCCGCTCCGCCTGCAGGACGGGCAATACGCGATCCCGCTTCCGGCTCGCGGCTCGCCGGACGAAGAGTTGCGCCAGATCGAGGACGACGCGGTCGCCCGCGCCGATCCCTGGTCGAAGCCGCAGGCCGCCTTCCTGCGGCGCTACTTCGCGCATGTCCGCAGGATTGTCGAAAACGATGCCGGGGCGCTGACCGAAAGGCTCGGCACGCTGCGCGGCCTGTTCGACCATCGGGCCTTCGTCTTTGCCGCGCCGCGCCCGCTGCCGCGCGCCTTCCTGACGGCCGAGGGCGGCATGATCCGCTGCGACTGCGTCTTCTGGACCGGTGGCGGGGCGCTGGCGGTCGAGATCGAGGGAAGGACCGCCCCCCGTCCCGGCCGCGCGGACGAGCTCGCCCGGCTCGCCGCCGCCGGGGTGGCGGTGGTCCGCTGCCCGCCCGATGCGGAGATCGCCTCGCTCGGCCTGCCGCCGCTCTTCGAGCGCTTCGCCGAGGGGGTGTCGATCCCGTCCGGCCCCTTCAAGGCGCGCGGGATCGAGGCCTATGCCGAGCCTCAGATATCGAGCTCCAGCACGTAGAGCCCGCCGGTGAACCGGTCGACGGTGTAGACGAGGCGGTTCTCGTCGACGAACACGTCGTTGAGCTGGACCGCGCCGACGCGCGAGCCCTCGGGCGTCGCCGGCACGTAATACGCGACCTCTTCCGGCCGGTAGGGGTCGGAGATGTCGTGCACCCGGATGCCGCCGTTGAAATAGGTGCCGAAGATCAGCACATCGGAGGAGAACGAGCCCGGCTGGTTCTCGTGGATGTTGTGCGACCCAAAGCGCCCGCCGCGCTCGCTGTACGCCTCGACGGGGGGCAGCGGCAGGGTCGAGATGGGAACCAGGTTGCTCTCGTCCCGCGCATCCAGCACCCAGGTAAGCTTGGGCCAGTCCCGCCCGGCATCGAGGATGCACTCGTCCGAGACCACCAGCAGGTCGCGGTCGAACAGCGGCAGCACGGTATGGCTGAACCCGTTCTGCGGCGGGTGCGGGTTCCACTGGCCGACCGGCTTCGGGTTCGCCATGTCGGCGATGTCGAGGATGTAGATGCCGCCGTCGATATAGGCGAGATAGACCCGGTCGGGACGCTCGGGATAGACGTTGGTGTTGTGCGCCCGCATGCCGATGTCGTAGGTCGGATGGCGCCTCGGCGGCGGCGCGTCGTCGCCGACCCTGGTTCCCGGCAGCCACCAGCGGCCGATTTCCACCGGCCTCGTCGGATCGGACACGTCGATCGAGCGGTAGAACTGGGAATCGGCCGGGTGGGTGGGCTCGAAATCGGCCGCCCCGCCGGAGAAATGAATGTACCTGCCGTCGGCGAACCAGAGCTGGTGCACCCCCATGGAGTGCGGCCCGGAGCAGTCGAAGAAGCCGACGGTGCGGGGCGATTCGGGGGTGCTCACGTCGAACAGCTCGATCCCCGCCGGCTCGAGGCCGAAGCCGGGGTCCATCAGCCCGCCCGGCCCCCGCGTCTGGTAGGCGACCGCCATGATGTCGCCCACCAGATCGAGCGAGTTGGACCGCATGTTGTTGTGCGCGAGGTCGGTCTGGACGATCACCCGCGGCCTGGCCGGGTCGGTCACGTCGACGCCGGTGAAATTCTTGGGCGGCCCTTCATGGGCGAGCCACAGGATGCGCCGCCCGCCGGAAGCCTCCTGGATCGCCATCCCCTCGCCCATGCCGCCCCAGCCGGCCAGCGGATCGTGGGCGATCAGCGTCATGTTGCGCGCTTCGTCCCGGCTCATCCCTTGCTCTCCCTGTTCACGCGCCGGCCGCTTCGAGCCCGCGCCGGAGATCGATCCGCTCGATCCCCTCGGCGATGACCACCAGCCGCGTCTCCGCCCGCCCGCCCGGCCACGCCTCCAACCCCGTCGGGGGGTGCAGCAGGTGATGGATCCCGTTCACCGCGATGGGAAAATCGTATTCCCGCGTGCGCACCACGCCCTTGATCCTGAGCACGTCGGCGCCGCGGAGCGCGGTCAGCGAATCGAGCCAGCGCACGAACCCGGCCCAGCGTAGCGGCCGCTCCACGACCAGACAATGCGCGGCGATCCCGCTGTGCGAAGCGTGGTCTCCGTCTTCGAACCGCCCCGGCACCGGGCTCGCCGGCGCCGTCAGCGTCCCGGCATCGACCGCCGCGCCCGGCAGCACCGGGGCGGTCGGGTTGATGCGCGCCACCGTCCCGGCCAGCGCCGCCCCGGCGCCGGCCCCGGCGATGTCGAGCTTGGTCAGCGCGATCCGGTCGGCCGCCGCGATCTGGCGGCGCGCCTCGCCGTGGCGCTCGATCTGCGAGATGCCGTGGACCGCATCGACGGTGGCGGTCGCCGAGCCCGCCCGGAAGCGGCCGGCAAGCGCCGGATCGGTCGCGAGGGTCTGGAGGATGGGGCCGGGATCGGCGAGCCCCGTGGTCTCGACGATGACCCGCGAGAAGGACGGCACCAGCCCCGCCCGCCGCCGCCCGGCGAGGTCGGAGAGCGAATCGACCAGGTCGCCGCGAATCGAGCAGCAGATGCAGCCGCTGTTCAGGATCATCGTCTCCTCGGCCGCCTCGGTGATCAGCGCGTGGTCGACGGCGACCTCGCCGAACTCGTTGACGATCACCGCGCTGTCGCCGAGCGCGGGCGAGGCGAGCAGCCGGTTGAGCAGCGTCGTCTTGCCGCTCCCGAGAAACCCGGCGAGCACGTGGACCGGGATTTCGGCCCGCCCGGTCACGCCAGGAAGGCCAGCTCGGCCAGCTGCTCGTGGGTGGCGATCCACACCCAGTCGAGCCGCTTGACCATGTCGATGGCGGCCTTGAACTCGATGGCGCCGGCCGGGCGGCCGAACACATGGGCGTGCGCGGTCACGTCGACGGTGGCGTACGGGCTGCCGATCTCGTGCCAGCGGTCGAGGATGCGGGCGAGCCGCCGGGTGAACGCCTCGGGCTCGTGGCCGTAGCGCAGCGCGATGGGCAGGTCGTTGATGTCCATCGTGACCGGCACGCAGGCGAGCGGACCCGCGGCGGTCCGGGTCAGGTAGGGCAGGTCGCGGTCGAACGCATCGAGCGTCCAGCGGAACCCGTGCCTGGCGAGAAGCTCGGCGGTGTTCTCGCTGCTGGTGGCGCGCGGGCTGACGAAACCCTCCGGGCGCTTGCGGATGCAGGCCTCGAACGCCTCCACCCCGCGGACGAGATCGCGTTCCTCGGTCTCGCGGTCCTGATAGACCGGGAGCAGGTTCTGCGCCCAGCCATGCGCGCCGACCGGATGGCCGTCGGCATCGATGCGCCGCAACAGCTCGGGCCAGCGTTCGGCGATGATGCCGCTGGCGTATGCGGTGCAGGGGATGCCGGCCTCGGCGACGATGTCGAGCAACCGCCACGCGCCCACATTCATGCCATACAGCGCCCAGGACCGCGCCTGGGTATCGGGGAAGCCGGGCTTGAGCGGGTTGCCCATCGGCCCGACCCCGGGCGCCGCGTCGTCGGTCCACGCCTCGCACATGATGTTGATGGACACCGCGATCCTGCGCCCCGCCGGCCAGCCCCGCGGCGGCTCCGTATTCGTCATCCCGCGCCCGCTCCCGTTCGGCTTTTCCTATTCTCTCACAAAGCCGACGCCGCGGTCACAGCAGCCACCACGCCGCCAGCCCGAGAAAGGCGAAGAAGGCGATCGCGTCGGTGATCGTGGTCAGCAGCACGCCGGATGCGATCGCCGGGTCGATCGCGGTGCGCGACAGGCAGAACGGGATCGCCGTGCCGGCAAGCCCGGCGATGACCATGGTCACCGCCATGGCCGCGGCCATCACCAGGCCGATCGACGGATCGCCCGACCAGACCCAGGCGACGATGCCGACGATGAGCGCGAACAGCACCCCGTTCAGCAGCCCGACCAGCCCTTCCTTCGACAGCACCCGCCAGGCATTGGCCGAGGTCAGGTCGCGCATCGCGATCGCCCGCACTGCGACGGTGAGCGACTGGGTGCCGGCATTGCCGCCCATCGAGGCGGCGATCGGCATCAGCACCGCGAGGATGACGATCTGCGCGATGGTCGCCTCGAACAGCCCGATGACGATGGAGGCGAGGATGGCCGTCAACAGGTTGACGAAGAGCCAGGAGAACCGCGCCTTGCCGGTGTCGATGACGGCCTCGTAGATGTCGGTCTCCGAAACGCCGCCGAGGCGCATCAGATCCTCCTCCGCCTCCCGGTGGATGACGTCGACGATGTCGTCGACGGTGATCACCCCGATCAGCCGCCCGACATCGTCGACCACCGGAGCCGAGACCAGATCCTTCTGGGCGAAGGCGTAGGCGACCTCTTCCTGGTCCATGCCGACCGGCACGGTCGCCACCTCGCGGCGCGACAGCTCGCGCATCGGCACCGGCCGTCTGGTGCGCAGCACGTGGCTCAGCGCCACCACGCCGACCGGGCGGTGGCCGGGATCGACCACGAAGATGTCGTAAAAGTCGTTGGGCAGGCTGTCGGCCTCGCGCAGGTAGTCGATGGTCTCGCCCACGGTCCAGAAGGTCGGCACCGCGACGAGGTCGCGCTGCATCAGCCGCCCCGCGCTGTCCTCCGGATAGGCGAGCCCCCGCTCCAGCGCGTTGCGCAGGGCGTCCGGGATCGCCTGCATCACCTCGCGCTGCCGGGCCTCGTCGAGCGCCGAGATCAGCAACAGCGCGTCGTCCGATTCGAGCCCGGCGATGGCGCCCGCCAGGCGCTTCGTGCCGAGGCGCTCGGCGATGTCCCCGAACACCGAGTCGTCGAGCTCGGGCAGGATCTGCGGCGGAAAGGCGGGCTCCAGGATGTCGACCACCCGGGCGCGGTGCTCGGCGTTGAGCTGCTCCAGGAGGTCGGCCACCTCGGCGAAATGGAGCGCGGCCACCAGAGCCGCCGCGCGCTCGTCCCGGCCGGTCTCCAGCGCATCGATCACCGCGCGCGCCACCGCCGGGTCGAGCCCGGCCAGCCCGGCAAGCACGGCGCCGTCGCCGGCTTCGGCCGCAGCCTCCTGCGACTGGCTCATGTCAGCCTCCGAACGGCGCGTAGGCCGGATACGGAACGGGCCCGCCCCTCGATTGGGCGGGCCCGGCGAGATGGTGCGGTCGAGAAGACTCGAACTTCCACGGGATTGCTCCCACAGCGACCTCAACGCTGCGCGTCTACCAGTTCCGCCACGACCGCATAGTTGTTGGACTCGAGCCCTGCAATGGCCAAATTACGCGGGGCGGGCATAGCAAAATGCACTGCGCGCCGCAAGGCGCGCGGCGTGTCGGGGGATCGCCGATGACGGTCGAGTGGGCTGTGCAGCCGGGTCTGCAGCCCTATGCGGATGCGGTGCGCAGGATGGAGGAACGGGTGGCCGCCATCCACGCCGGCACCGCGGACGAGCTTGTCTGGCTGGTGGAGCATCCGCCGCTCTATACCGCCGGCACCTCGGCGCGCGAGGACGACCTGCTGGCGCCGGGACGCTTTCCGGTGCACGCGACCGGCCGGGGCGGCGAATTCACCTATCACGGGCCGGGCCAGCGCGTGGCCTATCTGATGCTCGACCTGGCCCGGCGCGGGCGCGACGTGCGCCGTTTCGTGCGTTCCATCGAGGCCTGGCTGATCGCCACGCTCGCCGAGCTCGGCGTCAGCGGCGAGCGGCGCGACGGGCGCGTCGGGATCTGGGTGGAGCGGCCCGGCGGCGAGGCCAAGATCGCGGCTGTCGGCCTCCGCCTGCGCCGCTGGATCAGCTATCACGGGGTGTCGCTCAACGTCGCGCCGGAGCTCTCGCATTACGACGGGATCGTCCCCTGCGGCATCGCCGGGCACGGCGTGACCTCGCTCGCCGAGCTCGGCGTCGCGGCCTCGATGGACGAGGTGGACGAGGCGCTGAAGCGTCACTTCCAGCGCGCGTTCGCCGTCACGACGGCGCGGCCGAGCGGCACAGCACGATGAACCGGGCGGCCGCGTCGAGCTCGCGGCGCAGGACCTCGCGCGCCTCGCGGGCCTCGCCGTCCTCGCCCCAGCGACCGGCCTGGTAGCTCTCGTCGATCTGCGACGCGGCCCAGGCCTCCTCGACGCCGATCCGCCCGGCGGTCATGGCGAGCGCCAGCACGATCGAGCCGACCGCCCCGGTGGCGCGCTGGAAGGCGGCCAGCACGAAATCGTCGAACCCGGCCACCGCCTCGCGCAGCGCATCGACCGCCTCGCCGGGCTGCGGCGCCGGGATCAGCGCCGTGGTGACCTCGAGCCGGGCGCCGTATTCCTCGGCGATCCACGCCACCAGAGGGTCCCACGCCGCCTGCTGGCGCAGCCGCAACTCCTCCGGCGCCTCGACGCGGTAGCACACCAGATCGGTCTCGCCGTAGCCGGCGATCTCCGCCAACACCTCGTCCCGCTTCTCGCCCACGATGTCGAGCGCCGTGTTGGCGAGCCTGGTGAGCGGCATCGACAACGGCGCCACGGTTTTCCCCTGGACCGACCATTCCCCGGCGATCGCCTCGGCGAGCGGGGCGCTCGGCAGCACCAGCGTCCGTTTTCCGGGCGTCCGCACCGGGCGGTCGTCGAGGAACACGCCGAACCCGCTTTCCGCCGGCGCGGAGCTCGCCCTCTCGTAGAACCGCCGCAATTCCCGGACCGCTCGTTAGCCGGCGTCCGAATCCCGGAACACCGCGAGCGCCGCGTCGACGCCCGCGCCCGGCGGGGCGGCATAGCCGCACTGGCGCAGCGTCGCCTCGAAGGCGGCAAGGGTGGTGAGCACGGCGTCCTTGCGGCAGTTATAGGCCATCGTCCCGATGCGCCAGATTTTTCCGCGCAGCGGCCCGAAGGAGGTGCCGATCTCGATGCTGAAATCCTCCAGCATGGCACGGATCGCCCGGTCGCCGTCGACGCCGTCGGGGATGACGATTCCGGTGACGTTGACCATCTTGTTGTCGACGTCGCCGAAGATCTCCAGCCCCATCGCAAGCAGCCCGGCGACCAGCGCCCGCCCGACCAGGGCATGCCGGGCAAAGCGCGCGTCCAGCCCCTCCTCAAGCGCGATGCGGAAGCACTCCCGGGCGCCGTAGAGCATCGTCGTCGCCTCGGTGTGGTGGTTGAGCCGCATCTCGCTCCAGTAATCCATCAGCATCGGCAGGTCGAAATAGTTCGAGCGGATCTGCGCGCCTTCCGCCTCGGCCATGCCTTCCGGACGGATGCCCTGCTCGATGTGGTGCCGCGGACCGAGCGCCTCGACCACCCGCTCGTTGAAGGTGATGGGCGCCGAGCCGGACGGCCCCGACAGGCATTTCTGGAGACCCGCCGCGGCGGCGTCGATCTGCCAGTCGTCGACCGGCAGCGCCATCCCGCCCAGCGTCGCCGTGGCGTCGACGAACAGCAGCGCCCCGTGGCGCCGGCACAGCTTGCCGATCTCGTCGAGCGGCTGGGCCATGGTGGTCGAGGTGTCGCCGTGCACCGCGGCCACCAGCTTGGGCCGTTCCCGTCTGAGCGCGTCCTCCACCCGGTCGGGGGTGAACACCGTGCCCCACTCGGTGTCGATCGTGCAAACCCGGGCGCCGGCCCGCTCGGCGATCTCGCAGAGAAGATGTCCGAACCGCCCGAATATCGGAACCAGCACCCGGTCTCCCGGCTCGATCAGCGAGACCAGGATCGCCTCGATCGCCGCGCGCGCCGTCCCGTCGACCAGCAGCGACCAGTGGTTTTGGGTGCGCCACACCTGGCGCGACAGCGCCATGACCTCGTTCATGTAGCCGGTGAAGACGGGGTCGAACTGGCCCAGCATCGGCATCGACATCGCCCGCAATACGCGCGGATCGACATTGATGGGGCCCGGCCCCATCAACAGGCGCGGCGGCGGGTTGAGATCTCCGAAAGTTTCCGACATGGGCTGGCGCTTCCCCCCGATCTGCCGTTCCGACAGGGGGCGATAGCCCAAATCGCGCGGCGCCACAACGATTGCGCGTCGCAAAGCGGCCGGCCTTGGGCTAGGCTTCGCTCGATCAGGGAGCGACCCGTCTTGGCCCGATACCCGATTCCGGACCGGCTTCTGGTGGCGATCGGCGGCAACGCGGTGCATCCGGAGACCACCTCCGGGACCGTCGCCGAGCAGCGCGAATACGCCGAGCGGACCGCGGCCTCGCTGCTGCCGCTGATGCGCCTCGGCAACCAGCTCGTGCTGACCCACGGCAACGGGCCGGTGGTCGGCAAGATCATGATGCGCCAGGCGATCGCGCGCAGCCGCGTGGCGCCGATGTCGCTCGACATCTGCGTCGCCCACAGCCAGGGCGGGGTGGCCTATCTGCTGTTGCAGGCGATGGAGAACGCGCTCCGCGTCATCGACAATCCGCGCCACGTCGTGTGCCTGCTCACCCAGGTCGAGGTCGACCCGGACGATCCCGCCTTCGACAACCCGACCAAGCCGATCGGCTATTTCTACTCCGAGGAGGAGGCGAAGGCGCTGGCCCGCGAGACCGGCTGGGAGATGCGCGAAGACTCCGGGCGGGGCTGGCGCCACGTGGTGCCCTCGCCGCGCCCGCGCCACGTCGCCGACCTCGCGCTGGTCCGCGACATCGCCGCCCAGGGCGCGGTGGTGATCGCCGGCGGCGGCGGCGGCATCCCGGTGCTGCGCCTGGCCGACGGCACCCGCACCGGCGTCGAGGCGGTGATCGACAAGGACCTCACCTCGGCGCTGATGGCCGGCGCGCTCGGCGTCGAGACGATCATGATCCTCACCGGGGTAGAGCGCGTGGCGGTCGATTTCGGCACCCCCGGCCAGCGCAGCCTCGACAGCGTGACGCTGGCCGAGATCAGGCGCCACCGCGACGACGGGCAGTTCCCGCCGGGCAGCATGGGCCCCAAGATCGACGCGGCGATCGACTTCATCGAACGCGGCGGCAGGCGGGTGGTGATCGGCCCGCTGGACCGGGCGGTCGACGCGCTTGAAGGGAGGACCGGAACCCACATCGTCGCCGATGGGTGAGCCGGCGATCCGCCTCGTTCTGACGGGTTGCGACGCCGCGCGCTGCCTCCGCGCGCTCGGCCGCGACGGCGGCTCGGTGCTCGCGGTGTTCCGCCGCAGCGTCTATCTGGAACACCACGCGTCGGGAGCGATCGCCTGCGTCGGGCCTCCCGCGCTCGGCGTCGGGCCGCTCAACGCGCTTGCCGGGGAGAACGAAGCCCTGCCGGATTGGCAGGATTCGGGGCTTGCGCCCGGCGATCCGGTAGCGCCCGAGGGCGACGGCATCGGCATCGCCGGGCTGCGCGCGCTGACGTTCCGCGACGCCCGGCTGCACGATCCGCCGCGCGGCCCCCATGCATGGCCCGGAGACAGTCTCGCCAAGGCGCTCGCGCAGCTCTCGGAAATGCTGGCGCCCTTCGCGCTGGCCGACGGGCTGGCGCCGTTGGCCGACCCCGCGAAGCGCGCCGCCCCGCCCGCCTCGCCGTTGCTCGAACGGGCGCTTCCGGCCATCGCGGCGCTCGAATCCCGGCTCGCTTCCGGCGCCCCGCCGCCGCGCGAGGCGGTCGAACGGCTGGTCGGGCTCGGACCCGGGCTCACCCCCTCGGGCGACGATTTCCTCGGCGGGGCGATGATCGCGCTCGCGATGTCGGGGCGCGCCGAGGCCGCCGCCGCGCTGGCCGCACCGGTGCTGGAAGCCGCCCGGCGGGCGACGAATCGCATCAGCGCGGCGCATCTCGGCGCGGCCGCGCGTGGCTTCGGCGCCGACGCCCTGCACCTTGCGCTCGACGCGATGGCGCGCGGCGACGACCGGGCGCTGGCGGCGGCGCTGCGCGGGCTCGATGCCATCGGCCACTCATCGGGTTGGGACGCGATGGCGGGCGCGGTTTCGGCGCTGGCGGCTCAGCCGGCGGCGAGCGCCGCTGCGGTCTCGGCGGCGCCCGCGTTGGATTCGGCTACCACGATCCCCGCCTCGCGCAGCGCCGCAACCTGATCGGAGCGGATCTGCGGGTCCCCCTCGGTGCCGCAGACCGAGGCGATCACCGCCGGCGCCGGCCCCCGATGCGCCGCCAGCACGGCGGCGAGCCGGCCGGCCGGGTCCGCATGCGCGCCGTGACCGAGCACGACATCGACCAGCACGACGCCGGTGGCGGGATCGGCCAGCGCGGCGGCGAGCGGCGTGTCGCGCACCGCCGGCTCGATCATCGGGTGGGGGCGGCCGCGCGTGTATTCGTCGGCGCCGAGATCGATCAGGCTGTGGCCGGACTCCGCGCCGCCAGCGCCAGGGATGGGCACGTTGGAGGCGAACGCGATGCCGGCGGCCATCAGCACGGCCTGCGCCTCGGCGCAGAGCGACCCGCCGCTGTAAAGGCCGCGGATCGCGCCGCCCGTGCGGCGATGCCGTTCAAGAGCTTCCCGCAGCGTGCGCGCCGGCTCCGGGGCGCCCGCCCCGGCCAGCGCGTCGTCGGCCGCCGCGCGCAGCGTCGCCGCCTGCCCCGCATTGGCCGGCAGATCCATCTTTCCCATGCCGATGAAGCAGAGCGTGAAACGCTTGCGGCTGCCGGCGATGCGCTCGGCGATGCGCCCTGCCGTCGCCGGGTCGGGCGGCTTCGAGATCAGCACGATGCGCCGCGTCGCCGGGTCGCGGTCGAGCGCGTCGATCGCGGTCAGCGTCATCGCTCCGCCCACCCTGGCGCCGAGGTCGCGGCCGCCGACGCCGATGCCGTGGCTGACCCCGCCGCCGGCCCGGGCGATCAGGCAGGCGACCTCCTGCAAGCCGGTGCCGGAGGCGGCGATCAGCCCGATATCGCCGCGCGGCACCGCGTTGGCGAAACCGATGGGCGCGCCGGCAACGATGGCGGTGCCGCAATCGGGTCCCATCATCAGCAGGCCGCGCTCGCAGGCGAGCGCCTTGAGCGCGACTTCGTCCCCGATCGCGACGTTGTCGGAGAACAGCATCACGTTGAGCCCGCGCTGCAGCGCGCGGCGGGCCTCGCGCGCGGCGAACTCCCCGGGCACCGAGACGATGGCGAGATTGGCGGCGGGCAGCGCGCGGAGCGCGGTCTCCAGCGAGCGCGGGTTCCACCCCTGGCGCTGCCCTCCGCCGCCGGACGGCCCGGCGAGCGCCGCCTCGGCGCCCTCGAACGCCGCGTGCAGCGCGTCCCCGTCGTCGGCCCGGATCGCGATCAGCAGGTCGTTGGGTCCGGCGGCGTCCCCCGCTTCATCCAGCAGCCCCGCGTCGCGCAGCAGCGCCTTGTTGGACGGGCTCGCCATCGTGAGCGAGGCGGCGGCGACCCCGGCGAGGCCCTCGACCTCGCGGGAGATCCGCATCAGCGCGACCGAGTCGAGATAGAAGCCCGCGCGAATCCGTGTCCCGGCGACGCCCCCGCTCATGCGACGCCGAGCTCGGCCGCGAAGGCTTCGAGCGCCCGTTCGAAGCAGGCCATGGGCGCGCGCACCACCCCGGCCCCGACCTGGCCGATACCGGCCTCGCGGTGGGCGATCCCTGTATTGATGGTCGGCGCCTGGCCGGTCGCGACCACCTTGCGGATGTCGATGCCCGTCGGCACGCCGGCGAAGTCGAGCGCGGGGATGGTCCATTCCGGGTTGCGCGCGACCGCGATCTCCTCCATGGCGCGGGTGTAGTCGAGCGCGTCGGCCGCCGTGCCCGCGCCGACGAAGCCGGCTACGGCGGGCGCCGCGGCCATGGCGAAGCCGCCGAGCCCCACGGTCTCGACGATCGTCGAATCGCCCATGTCGGGGTTGGCGTCGGCCTCGGAGAACCCCGGGAAGTAGAGCCCGCGCGGCATCTCCACCGGGGCCGCGAACCAGCGGTCGCCGAGCCCGCTGACGCGGATGCCGAACATGGTGCCGTTGCGGCTCATCGCGGTGACCACGCTGGATGCCTCGATGCCGCGCACCGGGTCCATGATCGCCTTGCCCATCGCCATGGCGACGTTGAGGAAGAACTGGTCGTTGCCGCCGATGAACTCGAACAGCCGGGCGAGCGCCGCGCGGTCCCCGACGGCGCGGGCGAGCGCCGGCGCGATGGCGCGCAGCAGCAGGCTGGTGCAGGCGACGTTGCGCTGGTGCATCTCGTCGCCCATCGAGAGCCCGCGCGCGATCAGCGGCTTGAGCGCGATCCCGCCGGCCTCGCGCAGCGCGGCGCCGAAGGCGGGGCCGAACCCGTCGGCCAGCCAGCGCAGCCGGGCCAGCACCTCGGCGTCGTTGCCGCCGAAGCGCATCACCTTGCCGAGCCCCTCGTTGAGGGTGCAGAAGGCGCGGTTCCCAAAGGACCGGTTCTCGACGACCATCACCGGCATCGAGGGCGTTATCAGCCCCGTCATCGGGCCTACCGCGTCGAAATGGTGGTTGGGGTGGAAGACGACGCCGCCGGCGGCGGCGAGTTCCTGCGCGCTCTCCAGATCGTCCGCCCAGCCTTCCAGCACGACGGCGCCGGCGATGGCGCCCCGCATCGGGCCGCACATCTCGGGCCAGCCGATCGGCGGGCCGGCATGCAGGACGGTGCGGCCTTCGAGCCCGGCGATCGCCTCGCCGGCGACGGCGACGTCGGCCAGCACGGGATCGGCCGCCAGCATGCGCTCGACCGCGCGCGCATTGGCCGCCTCGATGGCGGCGGCTGCGTCGCCCGCGGTCACGCGCCGAGCCTGTCCAAAAGCTCGATCAGCCGCCGGTCGCCGCCCGCCGGCGGCCGCCAGTCGACCTGCACCGCGGCGACCCCCTGCCCCTCCAGGCTGCGCGCGAACCGGGCGAGCCCGACATTGACCACGGCCACCGGGCCGTCGAGCAGGTCCTGGATGGGTTGCGGGCGGTCTCGCACCGGCGGCACTTTCCCGAGCTTCGGTCGCACGACCGCCAGTCTACCGCCCCCGACCGCCGGGGTCAGCGGCCGAACGGGCCCGGGCAAAAAGAAGCGGGCTTATCCAGATCGCTCGACGGGCGGGCGGCCCGCGCCCGGCCCTTCCCGTTCCTCCCTTGCTCCTCCACCGCCACCCCCGACACGTCATGGCCGGACTTGATCCGGCCATCCATGCGGCCCCTCCGCACGCACGGCGGTCGGGCGGGAGGGGTGGCGGCACGAGTGGATGCCCGGATCAAGTCCGGGCGTGACGAGGAGAGGGGAGCATGGCGATGGGGCGGGCGACGCCCGGACAAGAGGAAGGGCGGCCCCCGCCGCCCTTCGAAAGTGTCGCCGGGACCGGCGGAGCCGGTCCCCGATACGCGTCGGAGGCTAGAACACCACCTTGACGCCGACGATACCGGCGATACCGGAATTCTCCTCGTCTCCGGCGTTGTTCTGGGACTCGTTCCACAGCAGGTTCAGGTGAACCTTCGTGCCGGGGCCGAGCGCGCGGGCATAGCTGCCCATGACCTTCGTGTGGCTGGCGTCCCCCATGTCCATCTCGCCATGCATACCGACGAGGCTGAAGCTGTTCGCGCCACTCACGAACCGCACGCCGATATCAGTGAGCACGGCTTGGTTCGCTTCGTTGTCGTCGGTGGTCCGCTTGTGAGCAGCCGACACGCGGAACCCGCCGCCGAAGTCGAGGCGGGCAGCGACGAGCCAGTCGCTCATGTCTTTCGAACTGCCGTCGTCCGCGCCTTGGTACGCCGTCATGCCGGCGCCGATGGCGAAGCCGCCATCGTCCAACTTGCCGGAATAGCTGACCGCTCCCTCCAGACCGTCATGAGCCTGATTGATGTTGTTCCGCGCGTTGCTATCGTGGTTCTGGCGGTTCGGAGAGTACGTCACGCCGACCTGGAAACCGCCGAATTTCGGGGAGATGTAGGTCACCTTCTCCGCGTCGCCGGTGTCCAGACGGGAGTGCCGCAGCCTGTGGAAATCGGCGGGGTGGTCGGACACGCTCGGAACCCAGCCGTCGTCGAAGCTGAGGTTCTCGCCGACGCCGGTCGCCCAGGACCCGCTCATCCCGGTCAGCATCTTGACCGGCGCACCGCCGGTGCCGCCGAGGGTGATGCTGCCGAACGACCCGGAGACCTTGACGAAATACTCGTCGATCGGGTCGCCGTGGCCGGGGCCGTCTTGGCTGTGGTGGTTCTGGCCTTCGAGCTCCACACGGGCGTGGACCTTCATGCCGTTGTCGAGCGAGCCCCGGCCGTTGAAGTGGATCTCCGCGTCGGTCCGGGTGTCCAGCGCCGTCGTATCCGTCGCCGTATCCTCGTCGAGGATGCCGCCGACCACGCCCTCGTAATAGCCGTTCACGCTGATGGACGGCTTCATCATCTTCTTGTCCTGCGCCGCCGCGCCGCCCGCGATCAGTACGCTCGCCGCGGCAATGGCCGTACCGGCCAGTAGTTGCTTCTTCATAGCCCCTCCAGGGAGTTGATGCTGATACCGATCGCGGGGACATTCAACTTGAGAGTGTCGACGCCGTGGTCGACGATGCCGCTCGGATGAGCGGGATGGCAGCCGCTCGCCGGGACCGACGATCCCATCGTCCTCTTCTCGTCCTGCGCCGCCGCGCCGCCCGCGATGAGCGCGGCGGCGGCGACCGCTAGGGCCGTACCAGCCAGTCGTTGCTTCCTCATAGCCCCTCCATGGAGTTGCACATTTCGCCGCAACCGCGCGGCAAGACCAGCATCCGAATTCGACCTTCTGTTGACTGAACCCTCGCTCGGGCAATCCTTCTAACTCACGGGAACGTTAGACTTTTTTCCCCATCTCTATTTCCCGTCCGGCTTGCGCTATCGCCGGGACTTGGCTTGAATGTCTCCGGATCGGCTGCTGTCGGGTTGCGGTTTGATCGCGGATTTGGGAGGGGCCAGCGTGCCGAGGCGGAGCGAATTCAGGATCACCGGGCGCAGCGTGGAGGCGCTCCGGGCCGGGGAGAAGGACGCCGTGTTGTGGGACCGGGACCTCGCCGGGTTCGGCGTCCGGGTGCATGCGACGGGCCGCAAGGTCTATGTCGTGCAGTCCCGCGGGCCGGCCGGGCTGACCCGTCTCACGCTCGGGCGCCACGGCGACTTGTTCCCGCAAGAGGCGAGGCGAAGGGCGCGCGAGATCATCGACCGGATCAAGCGCGGGCTCGACCCGGTGCCGGCGCCGCCCGCGCCCGCGCTCACGGTGGCCGGGCTGGCGGAGCGCTATCTGCGGCGCCACGTGGCGGCGCATTGCAAGGCGAGCTCGGCCAGGCTCTACCGGCTGGAGCTGGAACGCCACGTCCTCCCCGCCGTCGGCGCCAAGCCGGCCGCCGCGGTGAGCCGGGAAGACGTGGCGGCGCTGCACCACCGCCTGCGCGCGACGCCCTATTCGGCCAACCGGGCGATAAAAATCCTGTCCCGCATGTTCCGCCAGGCCGAGACCTGGGAGCTGCTGCCGCCGGGGAGCAACCCGTGCCGCGGGGTGCGGCTCTACCGGGAGCGCTCGCGCGACCGGTTCCTGACCGCCGAGGAGTACCGCCGGCTGGGGCGCGCGCTGGACGAAGCGGCGGCCGGCGGCGCGCTGTGGCCCGCCGCGGTCGCGGCGATCCGCCTGCTGCTGCTGACCGGCTGCCGCAAGGGCGAGATCCTGACGCTGCGCTGGGACGACGTGGATCTCACGGCCCGCGAATTGCGGCTCAGGGACGCCAAGGCGGGGCCCCGCATGGTGCCGCTGACCCCGCCGGCCCGGCGGGTGCTGGAGGGCATTCCCCGGGCCGACGGCAATCCCTGGGTGATCCCGGGCCGCAAGCCGGGCGGCCACATGACGGATCTCTCCTATCACTGGGCGCGGGTGGCGGCGCGCGCCGGGCTCGACGGCGTGCGCATCCACGACATCCGCCACTCCTTCGCCTCGCGCGCGCTGGCGCTCGGCGAGAGCCTGACCATGATCGGCCGGCTGCTGGGCCACGCGCGGGCCGGCACCACGGCGCGCTACGCCCACCTCCAGCGCGATGCCGAGCGGGCGGCGGCGCGCCGGGTCGGGGACAGTATCGCCGTCCAGATCCTGCCGCCCGGCGCCGCCTGACGCCGGTCCCGGCATGGAGAGGGAGAAGGCCGCGATCTCCAACCGCATGGTGGCGGCGCTCGCCGTCGCCCGTGACACGGTGTTCTGGGACCGCGAGCTGGCCGGGTTCGGCGTCCGCGCCTACCCGTCGGGCGGCCGGGTCTATGTCGCCCAGGCGCGGGGGCCGGCGGGGTCGAGGCGGGCGACCATCGGCCGCCACGGGGTGATCGGCGCCGACGAGGCGCGCCGCCGGGCCGCCGCGGTCATCGCCCGCATCAAGGCGGGCGAGGAGCCGCTGCCGGCGCGGCTCGCGCAAGGGCCGACGGTGGCCCGGTTCGCCGCGCGCTACCTCGCCGAACACGTCGCCGTGCGCTGCAAGCCGAAGACCGCGGAGACCGCCCGCACGACGGTCGAGCGCTATATCGTGCCGGCGCTCGGCCGGCTGCCGATGATTTCGGTCCGCCCGGCCCGGGTGTTCGCCCTGCACCACCGGCTCGGCGACCGGCCGGCGATGGCCAACGCGGTGCTGGCGACGCTGTCCCACATGTACACCCTGGCCCAGGGCTGGGGCGCGGTGCCGGAGGGGACCAACCCGTGCCGGTCGGTGGTGAGATACCCGGCCAGGCGCCGCGAGCGGTTTCTCACCGACGCCGAGTTCGACCGTCTCGGGCGGGTGCTCGACGCGGCGCCGGCCCGGGGCGGCGCCTCGCCGACGGCGGTCGCGGCGATCCGCCTGCTGATCCTCACCGGCTGCCGCAAGAACGAGGTCCTGCGGTTGCGCTGGGAGGATGTCGACCTCGAAGCCGGCGAGCTCGCGCTCGCCGACGCCAAGACCGGCCCGCGCGCGGTGGCGCTCGCCCCCGCCGCAAGCGGCCTGCTGGCCGCCCTGCCGCGCAAGACCGGCAATCCGTGGGTGTTTCCCGGGCACCGGGCGGGCACCCACATGCGCAGCATCGACGATGCCTGGTACACGCTGCGGGCGCGCGCCGGGCTCGACGACGTGCGGCTGCACGACCTGCGCCACTCCTTCGCCTCGCGCGCGCTGGCGCTCGGCGAGAGCCTGCCGATGATCGGCCGGCTGCTCGGCCACAGCCGGCTGGAGACCACGGCGCGCTACGCGCATCTGGCGCGCGATTCCATCCACGAGGCGGCGGCGCGGGTGGCGGGCAGCATCGCCGCCGACATTCTGGACGAGCGGCGCTAGCTCCCTCGTCATGCCCGGTCTCGATCCGGGGGCCGGCCATGACGGGGGGCGGGGGCGGGGCGGCGCGCCGCTTGCGGCTTGATTACGAACCCGTCCCGGCCCGCCCCGCTGTGGCAATTTTGCGACGCTTGCCGGCGCCGTCGCGGGCTATGATCGGGGCGCTTGCGCGACAACGGGGAGGATGTCCGATGCCGGTACCGTTTTCCGGCGGCTGCGCCTGCGGGGCGGTCCGCTACACCTGCTCCGAGGAGCCCTTCGTCTGCTACGCCTGCCACTGCACGGAGTGCCGGAAGCGCACCGGGGCGGCGTTCGGCACCTCGCTCCAGGTGCCGGTCGAAGGGCTCGCGGTCGACCGGGGCGAGCCCAAGCTGCGGCGCCGCATCGCCGACAGCGGCAACGAGATCGACGTGCGGTTCTGCGGCGATTGCGGCACCTCGGTCTATGCCGGCGGGCCGGTCAGGCCGCATGTCCGGGTGATCTTCGGCGGCACGCTGGACGACCCCGCCTGGGTGCCGGTGCAGGCCAATATCTGGACCCGCAGCGCGCTCCCCTGGGTGCATCTCGACCCGGCCATCGAGCGCTTCGAGACGCTGCCGGATTTCGCCAGGTACTACGAGAACAGGTAGGGCGCCATGGCACGACGCAAGAGCATCGAGATCGAGAGCTTCCGGCATGCCAACCCGATCCCCAACGCGTCGCGGATCGGCAACCTGGTGATGTCGGGGGTAATCCTCGGGCGCGACCCGGAGACCGGCGAATACCCGCCCGGCCTCGCCGAGCAGGCGGCGCTGGTGTTCCGCTTCATGCGCGAGACCGTGGAGGCCGCCGGCGGCACCGTCGAAGACATCCTGAAGGTGAACTTCTATCTCAAGGACGCCTCCGACCGCGCCGCGCTCAACGCGCTCTGGACGGAAATGTTCCCCGACCCCGAGTCCCGCCCGGCGCGCCACTCGCAACCGGACGTGTCGGGCCGCGAGGGCGTGCTGGTGCAGTGCGACTTCACCGCGGTGATCGACTGAGTTGGTGGGCCCGGCCGGACTCGAACCGGCACTCCCTCGCGGGAAGCGGATTTTAAGTCCGCTGTGTCTGCCAATTCCACCACGGACCCACGCGCCCGGCGGATGATACGCCGGGCCCCGATGCCGGCCTAGCGGAGACTGCGGGGGCGGTTTCGACGGCATTCGAACCGCCCGGCGTCGCATTTTCGATTGTCGCACTGGGTGCTATACTCAGGACCCTGCGCCGGTCGCATAGTGTGAAATTTGCGTGTCTTCAAGACGAGAGCGTTCGCGCGATTTGCCGGTCGCGAAGGGGTCGAAGATGGCGCGTTGTGCGAGGCGGCCGAGCGCGCCGAGAAAGGGCTGATCGATGCCGATCTCGGCGGTGGCGTCATCAAGCAGCGTATCGCCCGGAAGGGACGGGGCAGGTCCGGCGGGTTCCGCTCGATCGTCCTGTTCCGCCGGGAAAGGCTCGCGTTTTTCGTTTACGGGTTTGCGAAGCGGGACCGGCAGAATCTGCGGCGGGACGAGCTCAAGGCCTTCCGACTTCTGGCCGATGAAATGCTTGCGATGGATACGCCCGGACTCGATGCGGCCCTGTCCAACGGAACCATCGTCGAGGTGACGTGCGATGGCTAAACGGTACAAGAGCGAGGCGCTTGCCGCCGCGCACGAGACCGCGCACGGTCTGGCGGAGGCCGGTGTCATGGGCAAGCGCACCATGCGGGCGTTCGACGAGATGTGCCTCACCCCGGTCGAGGAGATGAGCCCGGAGGAGATCCGCGCGCTGCGGCTGCGGGAGAACGCGAGCCAGGCAGTGTTCGCCCGCTACCTGAACGTGACCGCCGGGCTGGTGAGCCAGTGGGAGCGGGGCGAGAAGCGGCCGCGGGGCGCCTCGCTCAAGCTGCTCGCGCTGGTCGCCAGGAACGGCCTGCGAGCGGTCGCGTGAACGCCGGGAACGCCCATGCTGCGCTCGGGTGAGGACTATCTCGCGGGCATCCGCGACGGGCGGGCGGTCTATATCGGCCGGGAGCGCGTGGGCGACGTGACCGAGCATGCGGCGTTTGCCAACGCGGCCCGCATGTACGCCGCGATGTACGACCTCAAGCGCGCCGAGGACATGCGCGACGTGCTCTGGGTCGAGCGGGACGGCGAGCGCTTCGCGGCGTATTTTCTAAAGCCCCGCAGCCGGGGCGAGCTGGAGATCCGCAGCGCGGCGCATCGCGCCATCGCCCGCTTCTCGCACGGGCTGCTGGGGCGCTCGCCGGACCACGTGGCGTCCTCGATCGCCGGGCTCGCCATCGGGTCTTCGGTGTTCGACCGGGACGGCGGCGGCTTCTCCGAGCGCATCGAGGCCTATTACCAGCACGCGCGCTCGCGCGACCTCTACCTCGCCTACGCCATCCTGCCGCCGCAGGGGGCGCGCAAGCCCGAGCTCTACCAGAGCGCCGACCGCAGCCCGCCGACGCTGCGCGTGACCGCGGAGGACGGCGAGGGCGTGACGCTCAACGGGATGAAGATGCTAGCCACCGGCGCGGTGTTCGCCGACGAGCTCTGGATCGGCAACATCATCCCGCTAGCGCCGAGCCAGATCAAGGAGTCGGTGACCTGCGCGGTGCCGGTCGCCGCCCCCGGGGTCTCGCTCTGGGCGCGCAAGCCGTTCGGCGCCGCGCAGGGGATCGAGTTCCACAACCCGCTCGCCCACCGCTTCGACGAATCCGACTCGATGATCGTCTTCGAGGACGTGCGCGTCCCCTGGGAGCGCGTCTTCGTGCACGACAACCCGGGGCTGTCGCGCGACATCTATGTCGAGACCCCGGCGCACTACATGTCGAACCACCAGTCCAACGTGCGCTTCGCCGCCAAGCTCCGGCTGCTGATCGGCCTCGCCTCCAGGATCGCGCGGTCCAACGGGGCGCGCGACATCCCGGCGGTGCGCGAGGTGCTGGGCGAGCTCGCCTCGATGGAGGCGGCCTATGGCGGCATCGTCGACGGCCAGCTCCAGGCCTTCGGCGAGACCGGCAATGGCTACGTCCACGTCAACGAGCGCTACATGTACGCGGCGATCAACTACGCGGTCGAGCATTACGGGCCGATCTGCGACCGCATCCGCACGCTGATGGGCGGCGGGGTGTTCCAGATGCCGGCCAGCATCGACGTCGCCGGGGATCCGGCGCTCGGGCGCATCTTCGAGGATTACTGGTCGACCGCCGACGAGACCGCGATCGAGCGCATGAAGCTGTTCCACCTCGCCTGGGACATGCTGGGCTCGGAGTTCGCGATGCGCCACGACCAGTACGAAAAATTCTATGTCGGCCAGCGCTTCATCGTGCGCGACTACAATTTCCGCCACACGCCGTGGGACGATTACGAGGGGATCGCCGACGGCATCATGGCGGGGTACGGCGCGCCGGGCGGGGCGGAATGACCGCATTCCGGGTTTGAACCCCGCGCCCCGCTTTGCCAAGATCGGCCGCCATGGCAAACGCCCGACGACAGGCAACGCATTGCGGGCCGATCCTTCGATACGCCCGCCTGCGGCGGGCTACTCAGGATGAGGAGGAAGGGAGGAACCCCGCCCTCCCCTCATCCCGAGTAGGCCCGAAGGGCCGTATCGAGGGACGGAGCATCAGGCGATGACAGATCACGCCCGCCTCACGCCCGGGCAGATCGGATTTTACCGCGAGCACGGCTATCTCGCGCCGCTGCCCGGGCTCGGCGCGGACGAGACCGCCGGCATGCGCGAATCGCTCGCGGCGTTCGAAGCGGCGCGCGGGTTCTCGGCCGGCGACATCCACATGAAGGGCCATCTCTGCTTCCCCCGGTCGCACGCGCTCGCCGCGCGGCCCGAGATCCTGGACCCGGTCGAGGATTTGATCGGCCCCGACATCCTGCTGTTCGCCTCCAAGTTCTGGATCAAGCCGCCGCGCACCGGGCGCTTCGTCTCGTGGCACCAGGACTCGGCCTATTTCGGCCTCGACCCGCACGAGCTCGCGGCGGTGTGGATCGCGCTCACCGACAGCAACCGCGAGAACGGCTGCGTGCGGGTGATGCCGGGCTCGCATCGCGGCCCCGCGCACTGGCACCGCGAGACCCCGGACGAGGACAACCTGCTGGGCCGCGGCCAGACCATCGAGGGGCTCGACGAATCGAAGGCCGTCGACCTCGTGCTGCGCGAGGGCGAGTTCTCGATCCACCACGAGCGCACGGCGCACGGCTCGCTGCCCAACCGGACCGGCCGGCCGCGCATCGGGCTCGCGCTGTTCTACATCCCGACCTCGGTGCGCTCGACCATCGGCCGCCGCGCGGCGACGCTGGTGCGCGGCACCGACCGCTTCGGGCACTGGGACGCGGACCCGGTGCCCGAGGTCGACGGCGATCCGGCGATCCTCGACTACATGCGCGCCGCGCAACGCCGCTACCACGACCCGGCCTATGCGCAGGAGGCCGGCGGGGGGTAGGGAATCGGGGCGGTCCTTCGATACGCCCGCCTGCGGCGGGCTACTCAGGATGAGGTGTTTTCTTTTGGGACTCCGCACCCCTCATCCTGAGTAGCGCCCGCAGGGCGCGTATCGAAGGACGCGCCCTACCCCCCCGTCACGTGCAGGATCGCGACCATCGAGACCACGGCGAGCGGGACTCCGCACCCCTCATCCTGAGTAGCGCCCGCAGGGCGCGTATCGAAGGACGCGCCCTACCCCCCCGTCACGTGCAGGATCGCGACCATCGAGACCACGGCGAGCGGGACTCCGCACCCCTCATCCTGAGTAGCGCCCGCAGGGCGCGTATCGAAGGACGCGCCCTACCCCCCCGTCACATGCAGGATCGCGACCATCGAGACCACGGCGAGCGTCACGCCCGCGTTCAGCTTCCACATGCCCTTCCTGCGCAGATTGTCGGGCAGCGCGCGGTTGGTCATCGCGGCGAAGCCCTGGAAGCCGAGCAGCACCCCCACCCCCAGCATCAGCCCGAGCACCGGCGCTTCCCAGCTCATCGGTCCTCCGGCTCGGGCGGGTTGTCGGGCGATTCGTCGGTCGGCTCGCCGCCGAGCCCGACCAGCGCCTCCCTGACCTCGGCGAGCGCCCGGTCGAGCGCCGCCTCGTCGGTGCCGCGCAGCACCACGCTGACGCCGAAGCGGCGCTGGCGCATGGCGGGGTAGCTGCCGATGTCGACATCCGGGTGGCGCTGCTGCACGCCGCCGAGCGCCTCGGCGATCGCGCCCTCGGGCAGGTGCACGTGCACCGCGCGCGCCCGCATGCGCTCGCCGCCCGCCAGCTGGTGCTTCATCCCGTCGAACATCGCCTGCATGATCTGCGGCACGCCGGCGAGGACGAAGACGTTGCCGATGCGGTAGCCGGGCGCGGCGCTGACCGGGTTGGCGATGAGCTCGGCCCCCTCGGGGAAGGTCGCCATGCGCATCCGGGCCTCGTTCATCTCGCCGCTCTGCAGGTATGAGCGGATCAGCTCGACCGTCCCGGGGTCGCGGTACATGCCGACGCCGAACGCCTCGGCCACGCATTCCGAGGTGATGTCGTCATGCGTCGGGCCGATGCCGCCGGTGGTGATCACGTAGTCGAAGGCGGCGCGGCAGGCGTTGACGGCGCCGACGATGGTCGCCCGGTCGTCGGGGATCATGCGCACCTCGCGCAGCCTGATCCCGAGCGCCTCCAGCCCCCTGGCGAGGTAGTTGACGTTCTTGTCCCGGGTGCGGCCCGACAGGATCTCGTTGCCGATCACCAGGACGCAGGCGGTGACGACTCCCTGTTCGGCCATGGCGACTCCCTTGTGGCGCAAGCGGCCGGCATTCTAGCCCGCATTTCTCACCTCAGGCACTCCGAATGCTACGGCAGAAATAAATAATGTACATCAAAGGGTTGCATGATAATCTCTAGAGCCTCGCGAACGGAAGTCCCAAAAATACACACCAAGTAAGCACGGCGAAAGAAACTCCAGACAATCGGGGACAAGCCGAGGCTCGATGGCGTCTGCGCGCGAGCGCCTGTACCGCCATTGAACCATACGAGACGTGGCTCGCCGCCGCCCCCTGTCGATAACGGCCCAAGAGTGCGGCTATTCGCTGCATTCAGCTGGTGGGACAATAACGACTTAGCTGCCCGTTTGGCGGGTGTCAGCGTGCCTCGGCGGGAGCTGTGGATAGGCAGCTAGCGATGCGGCGTCGGCATGGATACCATCGCAAAGCTGCTTGGTCACGCGCTGGTGGAGACGACCGAGCGCTATATTCACCTGTCCGACCGGGCCGTTGCCGAGGCCGCCGACCGGGTGTCCGGGCATATCGGCGTGGCCCTGGCCGATAGAGGGACTGTCCGGGAGGGAGAGTGCGACCATGCCGACGGTTGACCTCACTGCGCGGCTCGCTCGCGAGATGAAACCCGGCGAGCGGGACGTGTTCCTGCTCGACCGGGCGCTGTCCGGCTTCGGGCTGCGCATCCGCCGGTCGGGCGCGAAGCCGTGGATCGTGCACACCCACATCGCGGGTAAGACACACCGCATCGTCATCGCCCGGCATGGCGAGATGGAGCTTGCCGAGGCCCGCCGCGGGGCCCGCGACATGCTCGCGCGCATCCGCGCAGGCGATAACCCCGCCGACGACATCCAGCGGGAGAAGCAGACCCCGCCGTTGCGGGAGTTCGCGGACGAGTATCTGCGGCGCTGCGAACCGCACTGGAAGCCCTCGGGGCGCAAGACCGTGCGCATCTACCTGAACGCCCGCATCCTGCCTGCGTTCCGCAGGATGCCGCTCGACCGCATCGGCCCGAACGACGTGGCCGCTTGGTCCGACGCGGCGAGCAAGGACAAGCCCGGCGCGGCCAACCGCGCCCTGGAGATACTGCGTGCGATGATGTTCCGGGCCGAGGAGTGGGGATTGCGCGAGCGCGGCTCCAACCCCTGCCTCGGCATCGCGAAGAACCCGCGCAACCATGTCGCGCGGTTCCTCGACGCGGACGAGCTGGCCCGGCTCAGACGTGCGCTCGCCCCCGCGAGGCGGAATGGCCCGACGCCGTCGCGGCGATCCGGCTGCTGGCGCTCACCGGATGCCGCCGCAGCGAAGTGCTCAATCTGCGCTGGCGGAACATCGGAGCCGATGCGCTGAACCTGGAAGATTCCAAGACTGGCCCGCGCGCGGTGCCGCTTGGCGAAGCTGCGCGGGCTCACGTCGCCGCGCTGCCCGGTGCGGGAGACCCCGATGCGTTCTGTTTCCGCGCCACGCCGAAGGCCGGGGCGCGTACAGCCTCGCGACCTGCTGGCGCGCGGTCTGCGAGGTCGCGAAGCTCGGTAGCCTGCGCCTGCATGACCTGCGCCACACCGCGGCAAGTCAGGTGGTTATGTCGGGCGAAGGTCTGCCGCTCGTCGGCCGGCTTCTCGGGCACAACCGGCATCGCACCACGGCGGCTTACGCTCACCTTGCCGACGCGCACTTGGTTGATGCGGCGGATCGCGTCGGGAACCTCATCGCGGACGCGATGGCATTCCATCCCGACGACAACGGGCTTCTTGCGCAGTCGTGCATCCAAATGTGGACAAAATAATATGATATAGATCCGTAAAACCACACAATTCACACACAAAATGTGCTATAGGCATGGTAGCGTATTCTGGCCTGTACTTTCGGAACGACCAGGAGGGGCGCCATGTTTCGAAGAGTGTGTTTCGCGCTCGCCCTCTGTACCCTTTCGCCTCAGGTAGCGCTCGCCGATTGTTGGGGAGGGGAATCCGTTCGCGCCTTTCAGTTCCTGTGGTCAGCCACTGTTCAGGATGTCCAGGACTGTCTGCGCACGGGCGCGGACCCCAACGAGCAGGACTCGGAGGGGGATACCCCCCTATTCATCATGGGCTTCATCGGCAAGAGCAATCCTGATGCGGTGGGAATCATCCAAGCCCTTCTTCGTGCTGGCGGTGATCCCCATTTCTCGCCTCGCAGATGGAAGGCGTTCGTGACCGCCCTCTACAGGGCGGAAGAGAAGTGGGGCAAGGACTCTGACGTCGCGCGAGCAATGCGGGGTGAAGCGCCGCCAGCTAAGGCGGCCCGAGCGGGGAGTGCCCTGTATGGAGCAATTGCGGTCGGAGAGATGCGTTATCTGGACGAGGGCGAGAGATACAGAATTCCTTCGGTCATTAGCTACGACGCCTCGTCCATAGATGGTGCTGTGAGGAATGCCAAGAAGGCCTGCAACAAGAGATATCCGCATGAAAAGCTGGAGCCGGGAGTCAATGAATGCTTTGTGTACCTGATTTTCAGCAGCAGTTTTTCCGCAAGAGGTGTCCATGACGGAAAGTACCGTACATCACCTGGGCGTTGCGGGGCGGCGATGAACTGGCGCGTTGCCTACCAAGGCGGCAGTGAAAACACATACTTCAACGTCGGTGCCGGGCACTCGAAGGAACGAGCGAGGCGCGAGGCTTGTAGACAATACCGGGATAATGAAGGCGGCTCCTGCAGTGACCTCTCGTTGAGTGTCGAGAAGTGCAACAGCCGGTGATCGTCTTATCTCAGTGGCAGGGAGATCGTCAGATGCCGCGTCGGCGCTCAGGAACCTGTCAACGGCGTTCACACCGTCGCTAGTGACCCGCCCAGATTCCATACGCATCATGATGGAGAACATCGCGCCATGGCCACGAAAGGAGAAAGGCCGTCCAGAACGTCAATTGTCATTGCGGTTTCCAGTGCCATCCTAGCACTCGCTGTCGTTGTGGGTGCAGTCCATTTCGCTGACGACCTAGGGGATCGAGTTAGCGCGCTAGAGAAGGAGAAGAAGGACCGAGACAATCAAGTCGCAGAAATCCACAAGACTCTTGGCAACTTCTTGGATCCGCTTCCACCAGGCACAATTATTGCGTCTATTCTCGAGCCAACGCTTTTTCTCGCCGGTCGCGAGGACTGGCGCCTCGCCGACGCAAGTCGTATCCCTGATGGCGAGCTCTTGGATTTGGTCACGCGGGATCAGCCGGCTATCTCAGATTCGAGCCGTCTGCCTGATCCGCGAGGGATGTTCTTGCGCGGACAGAACGCAGGACGTGCGGATGGAAAGCAAGATCCAGATAAGCGACTTTCGGGTAGCTATCAGTCAGGCGCTACCAAGCTACCCATGACACCGTTTACAGCTGTTGCGGAGGATTCAGGGGGCCACGCGCACGAGTATGTTCGAGCTAGAGGTTTCAGATCGGGCACAGGTGAACACGCGAGAGCCAAGCCGGACGGGCCAAGAGCTAACACCAGCACCTCAGGAACACATCGACACGCGGTGAATGTCACAGGCGGCGGAGATACGGAGACGCGACCCGCTAACGTTTCCGTGTATTTCTATATAAAGATCGATTGAACAGAACCGATGACGACATCGACGGACATTGCTGGAAGTGTTGGCACAAATGCAAAATGTGATGCCAAGCCAGTGTATGGCGAGGCGAGTATTGACGATGCGCATGGCGTACGCAGCGGGGAACGGAGCGACCCAGGCGCCAATGGTGCCATCCGCGTACAGCCATATTTCTTGCTCGGCTAACGCGAACATTTCTTGTTTGCAAGGACTTATGAAACTCTCTCCCTCGATCAATTTTCCCTTACCACCGCGACCGTACCGCGTCCTTCCGGACACAACTTCAGCCTACATCATCGTCCTCCACCAATACGCTGAAGTCGATACGACAGGCGCCCGCCGTCGACTCTATGCCACTACCGACGTACGCTGAATACAACGACAATACTCTCGAGGGACAAATTTCAATACGTTTCTCTGGCGTCTAACTTTCCGTACAATTCACGCAGCCGGTGGCAATACTCGTCCGCGCTGCACCCACTTTCACTACAACTTGACGAAGACTGATTCTCTTGTTTGCATAAGAGCTGCAGCTTCTTTAGTCACGACCGAGGAACACAGACATACACTGCCTGCCGCAAGAGCTATAGTGAAGTGATTTCATTATAGTCTCCCTCTATGCAATACTCAGGAATCAGGCCATTTATACACCTCTTGGTGAAAAATTATGCTTCGTTGATGGCTCAAATCAAACAACATCGAGTGAATTATCTTCGTCTCCATAACAGTGGTAGTTTGGAATATCATCATAGAAGTCTGTCAGCATTAGGCCAGATACTTCGCTGAGCAAACTACGTCGCTGTCCCCAGTTTAGTAAGTGAATCTTGGCGAGTTGAGGGCCATCGGCACCCAATGACTGAATATATTGCGAATTTCCGGCAGGCCAATGGCTATGAATCAATAGTGCCTCAACCGAATTAATTTGCTGATGCCATTCCTTATCTTCTGGAGTTCGCTCTGCAGCAAGACGACCAACGTAATATCTGATATTTCTTCCGTCCTGGTTATAGAGCCACTGCTCTTGCCTAAGTCTCACAGCGAATGTCTGTTGGCTCGCCTTGCCTATATACAAGAGAACATCAGAACCGTAGATCGGATGAGAGCCATAGACTTGGTAGACCCCATAATCGTGATCGTCGTTTAACTGCAATATTTGTTCCAGGGCAAAGGGACCGTCCCACTGAACATGAATTACCGTAATGGATATCATCGTCATGGATATTGTCCTTGTCGACTACAACTCTCAAAACACAAACGGAGACGACGTATCGCCATCGTAATTTCTCCCATAGCATAGCCCCGATCGTGTGCAAAGAGCAAATGGTGTACAGACATGCTGATCATCCACCACCTAAGGGCGGAAGTGGTCTGGATAGTAGAACTTTTTCTCGATTTCTATCTCCACGCGCTCCGCAGCCTCGCTTAGGGTGACCTTGTCGAGATGGACATAGCGGTTGGTGTTGGCCACATGTCGATGGCCCAGCGGACGCTCACCCGAGCGCTGCGAACTCCGCATCGATCAGGTAGTGCGCCTTGAAGTCAGACTTGCGTTGCCGCCAACCGCGGGCACGGATCGATCCCTCCGGGCGCAGCCCCAGGTCCTCGGCGCGCTTCGTCAGCGACGACAGCACTGCCAGCGAGCGGTTCGCCGTTCCCGCCCGCCACACCGACCGGATACATCCGCTACGGCCAGTCAGTCATCGCTCCCGAACAGCCGATAAAAGGCCGCTTCGGCCTCGCTCAATCCAGCGTCCATGAACACCACCGACCTGGCCTTGCCGACCGGGTTGGAGATCATGCCCTTGCGGTGAATTCGGACCATCGCATCCCAATCGAAGGATTTCCAAGTCCACGCGCCCCCCATCGGGTTCCTCTCGTGGATCCCCAGATAGAGCAGCGCCAGCACGGCCTCGTCGATCGTCGCTTCTCTCGTTCCAACAGCATACGCCGTCACCGAATCGCGCGTAGCCGGTCACACCTGCGGGCACCCCCGACGCTGACCCGCCACGCCTGCGCCACCTCCGGCACTCATTGGCTTTCTCCTGCCCGTCGTTCCGGGGCGTCCCACCGGCGCCCACTGTTCCGCTATCCGCCCCACTCCACTCTCTGCGCCGCGTTGCCGGCCCGATGCCGCCGGGAGCGAGGGTCTGGCCGGGATCGGGGCGGTCGGGCGGCGCTGCGGAGAGAGCCCCCGGCCTTCGCCATCACACACGAATGGGAGGCACGCCATGCGGATTCGCCAGCCGTCACATCGCAACGCGCACACATTCCTGGTGCACGTGTTCGGGCGTGGGCTCGACGGGGAGCGCTACGTGGTCGAGCGTTTTCGCTCCCGGCCCGACGGCCAGATCCACCCGGTCGAGGCCGAGCGGCCGAGGCCCAAGAGGGGCGGGCGCAAGCCGCGGCGCACCATCGTCAGCGCGAACAAGGTCAAGACGATGCGGCCCGAGCGCGACGAAATCATCATCTGCACCGCCCTCGACTTGAAGGCCTCGGGCGTGCAGCTCTGGGGTTGTGGAGCATCAGGCCTGGCGGCCATGCGCTACGCGCGCTGAACTGGACGCGGGTCATGGCTCACCAGGCTGCGAAGGAGCGCGCCAACGCTCGCCTTCGTCGGCGCCACGCCGAGCGCCTCACGAGCGGGCTCTGCACCCGCTGCGCCAAGGGTCCGCCCGAGCCCGGCCTCAAGGTGTGCGGGAGCTGCGGCGAGAAGCGGAGCTATGCTTCATACTACACCTCATTGTGCCGATCGACGGGGGGCTGTCGTTGCGACAGCAACCGGCCCGGTTGTTTCGTTGGCGGAGGGTCGGGGATCTCGAACAAGCGGCGACCCTTGTCGCCGTATGTATCCGCGCGCAGAAGTCCAGCCTTGTGCCATGCGTGGACCGTATCTTCCGACACGGCGAGACGCTCGCCGGCCTCGCGAGCCGTCAACAGCCCGCGGTCCCGCAGGCGTTCATAACGTGACTTGAGACCGCGGTGATGGCGGGTTGCCTTTACCAAGTTCTGAGTAAAGGCAAGACCGTGTGCGGTTCGGCAGCCGCGCCTGTTGAGGATGTCCGCGACCTCGCCTTCGGTGTGATCGTTCAACAGCCTGTCGATCTCGGCGACGATCTCGTCCTTGGTCCTGAAGCGCTCATAGATGGGTGGGTCCGGCGTCCAGGTCAGCTCTCGTATCGCGCCGCCGCGCAGACGCACCCCCAGGCTCCGGGTGGCCTTGGTGAGCGTCACGTCGTCGATCAGCAGCCGCGCCAGCCGCTTGCGCTCACGGTGCGGCGTCGCCGGATCGTTCCACAGGCGGGGGAAGTCGCTGGCCAGCGCGAGGATCCGCTGGCGTTGCCCGTCGTCCACCCCCTGGCCCGGCTCGGCGCGGTTGCGCTCGAGCTCGTGCTGAGCTTCGTTCAGCGCCCGGAGCTTCGCGTTCCACTCCGCCTCCAGCACGTCGGCGACCATGCGGTTGTCGGGATGGGTCTGCATGAACCTCTGCCGCGCCAGGTTCGCTTCCTCGCGGGCGCGCTGCACCCGCTGGGTGCGCCACAGATCGGCCTCATCGGCGCGCGCCGTGAGTTCGTCCTGCACCTGCAACGCCACCTCCAGCGTGAGCGGTGTCACCAACTCCACCAGCAGCTCGCCGACCGCCCGGTCGATAGCGGCGCCGGACATGTTCTGGCACCTGGCGCTTGCCGTCTCGATGCCTTCGCGACTGCACTCATAATGAGGGAACCGCAGCCCTTTACGGGTGTAGTAGTGCACCGTCATGCTCCGGCCGCAAACGCCGCAGGTGGCCAGACCCTGCAGCAGCGCCGGTCCCTCGCGCGGAGGGCTGCGGCGCTTCGCTTCGTAGGATCGGGCATTGTCCCGGAGCTGACGTTCGTTCTCCTCGAACCGCCGCCAGTCGATGTAGCCCGGGTGCGCGTCGCGCAGCAGCACCGTCCATTCCTCGCGCGCCAGGCGCCTGTGCTCGACACCGCCGCCGGGCCGCCGGCGGCGTCGGGTGCGCCCGTACGCGAAGGCGCCCGCGTATCGCGGATTGTGAAGTACCTGGAGCACCCGCGAGAACTTCAGGGGCTTCCAGTGCAGCTCGCCCTTGTGCGATCCGCCGGGAGGACGATGCGGGAACAGAAGCTTCTCGCTGTTGAAGTGCTTTACCGTGGCCTGCGCCGAGCCGGTCCGCGTGAAGGTGTCGAACAGCAGGCGCAGGCTGTGCTGCACTTGTTCGTCGGGGTCGAGCACCACGTCGCCGAGCGGATCGTAGACCAGCCCCACCGGCAGCGGGATCTTCAGCTCCCCGCGCCTGGCCGCATTCAGAGTCCCCCCGCGCAGCCGGGCACGCATCATGTGCAGTTCCGCCTCGCTCATGGTCCCTTTCAGTCCCAGGAGGAGCCGGTCGTTGAACTCGCCGGGGTCGTAGACGCCGTCCTCGTCGAGGATCAGCGTCTCGCTCAGGGCGCATATCTCGAGCAGCCGATGCCAGTCGGTGGAGTTGCGCGCGAGCCGACTGACCTCGAGCCCGAGCACGATCCCGGCCCGTCCCAAGCCGACCTCGGCGACCAGGTGCTGGAACCCCTCGCGGTCGCTGTCGGCGCCGGAGAGGCCCTGATCGCTGTCGATCACGACGATGTTCTCGGTCGGCCAGCCCAGCGCCACGGCCCGATCCCGCAGCGCGTACTGGCGGCGCGTGCTCTCGCCATGGTCGAACACCTGCTGCAGGCTGGACTGGCGCACATACAGGTAGGCATCGCGGCTCAGATGGCCCGTATCCACCTTCTGATGGGCAGTGCTCATGCCGACTTCCCTTCTCCATGGCCGTTGAGCATGGCGACCAAAATGTCGATCGCCGACGTCTCGACCCCTGTGGGCAACGGCCCGGGCGACGCCCCCGCGCACACGGCGGGCGGCGGGGCGGGCAGCTCGGCGAAGGCGTGCAGCCAGGCCGCGACGCCGCGCAGCGCCACCACGGCGCTTCCGTGGCGGTCGTGGACGGCGCCGGGCTCGACGGCATGACGGCGCATCCGTTCGTACCCATGTCCGTAGGCCGAAGGCTCCGCCGCCGGGAGCGCGGCGCAGGGCGGGCTGTGCATCGTCATCGTTTTTTTCCCCGCGCCAGGGCGCGGTCGATGCTGCTGCGATGGACCGAGACGCCGAATCGATCGCGTACCAGCTCGACCAGATCGGCGGCGGTGAGATCCGGCCGTTCGTTCTTCGCCGCCCGCAGCGCCTCGACCACCTCGTCGCTGAGCTTGTGGGGCCGGCGCGGTCCGGGCCGGTCGGGCACCAGGCCCGGCAGCCCGCCCGCTTCGTAGGCGCGCTGCGCCTGATACCAGGTCGGCCGCGAGACGCCGAAGCTGGCGGCGGCGTGGCTCACCGGCACGCCGTCCTCGCGCACGCGGCGCAGCATCTCGTACCTGACCTGGAGCAGATCGCGCGCGTCGAAGAACGGGTTCGACAGGAACAACTCGTCGCGTACCGCCTCCGCGTGCGGGTTCAGGCAGCCGTGCTCCTTGAGGGAGCGGGTCTTGGCGTCGGCGGGCCGTCTGGCCATTGCGCGGGCTCCATCGGAAAAGGAATGTAATTATATTTATGCACACTTCCAACGCAGCATCAACCCCCTTCTTCCTCTCTATGACTGGAAACCCCATGATATACTTCGCACAATGGCCAAAGAACGCTGTCTTCCCGGCAGTCAAGATGCTCTGTCTTCGCCGCCTATGTGCAAAAACATTCTTACACATTCGGCAAAATCTCCTTTACAGCCTCCGCTCCGCCGTCGCTCTCCCGCCCGGTGCAGGCGTCTCCGTCGAGGCTCTCCAGCAATGCCGCCAACACAAGCAGGTCCGAGACGCGGAACGCCGAGCGGCCCGCCGACATCCTGACAAACGGATCCACCGCCGCAGCGCTGGTAAACGCCTGACGAATCGTGCGCAGCGTCCCGTCGTCAGCCGTGTAATGAACCTGCCCCACCCCCAGTATCGACGTGATCTCGATCAGCTCGAACTCACGTCCATGAAGAGGATGAAACGGATGCGTCACCCGAAAGCGCTCCTTCTTCATGCACGGAGGATGTGCAGTTGAATGCCTATTCCCGCCGTGCCGCCGACAAGACCCGCCGCGCCAGGGCCCGGGCCAAGCCTTACGCCGGGCGCGATCCGGTCAAGTGCCGGCGCGCCAACCGCGACGGCGACCGGCGCTGCCGCCGGGCGCGGCGCGAGGCGGGGCTGTGCACGGATTGCGGCCGCAACCCGCCGGCGGAGAACCGTGCGGTCTGCGAACCCTGCCGCACGGCCCAGCGGGTAGCCGAACGCGCGCGCTATACAGCGCGGCGGGCTGCCGGTCTCTGCGTGCGCTGCGCCGAGCCGGCGATCGGCGGCACGTCCCGCTGCGCCCGGCACGCCGCGCTGGAGGCGGAACGGGTCTCACCCGAGCGAAAGAGCGCCGTCAGGATGAAGCGGTACGCCCGGCGGCGCGCACGAGGCGTTTGCGTGGACTGCGGTGTCTACGCAGCCGGCGCCGCCCGCTGTCCGGCCTGCGCGTACCGCTCCAATGCGCGCGCGCCCGCCTGGCACGCCGCGCAGGTGGGACCGCCCTTCTACACCGTGATCGAGGCGGAGTCGGGCATCGACCACGGCACCTATGACACCGAAGCCGAGGCGGCGGCCTGCCTGGCCTTCCTCGGGCTCCGCATCGACCAGGTGGAGATCCTCTCCAACATGCCTCTCATGGCCCCGTCGCTCACCGGCGTGCCGTAGCCCCTCCGCAATCGAGAGCAGTGGCCACCACGAACGCGGAGACGCGCGGGAACCTTGGTCTCCGGCGCCCGCGCGTCCAACAGGAGAACAGCGCATGAATTGGGCAAGGCTACATCGCCATCGCCATACCCCTCAAGACGTGCGGGGCCCCACCCCGTTATGCCCACGAGTGTCGGCCCCAATCCGGCTTCCACGTCGGGCGCTTCGCGCCGCGCAGGTGCCGTCCCGCCGGCATCCATCGTCTCCATCGGCGACGCCGCTCCCACGGCACCGACGCCACGGCCGTGCTCTACGCCGCCCCCGCCATCCGGTGCGGTCGGCAAGGCTGGCGGCTTCGCGGCAGGCACCGGGGCGGACGGCAGAGGAGAGGTTGAGAGGAGCTTGGAGAAGGGTGAACGGGAAGGGGATCGAGAGGGTCTCCTCGCCGTTCGTCAACCATCGTCATCAACCTGGAGAGATAGGAGACGAATCATGGCTTTCGGATTGAACAGGGCAGAAGTGATCGGCCGCCTCGGCGACGACGTCAGCATCAACCACCTGGCTTCCGGCGGGCGCGTGGCCAACATGAGCATCGCCACCGACGAGAGCTATATCGACCGGAACGGCGGGGGCGAACGGATCGACAAGACCGAGTGGCACCGCGTGGTCACGTTCCAGAACGGTCTGGTCGACATGCTGGAAAAGCACGCGAAGAAGGGCCGGCTCGTCTACGTCGCGGGCAAGCTGCAGACCCGCAGGTGGCGCAAGGACGGCGAGGACTCCGACCGCTTCTCCACCGAGATCCTGCTGGTCCCTGGTGGACGCGTACAGTTCTTGGACAAGCCCGCCAACGGCAACGGCGCCCCGGCGTCGAACGGTGAGGCGGCCGCCCAGACCGACGCGTCCGGCGCCGCCGATCCCGACGAGACCGCAGGCGAGATTCCATTCTGAATCCCAACTCCAGCATCCTCCCTGAGACTCAAGCCGGCGCCTCCGCGCCGGCTTTCTTTTTGCTGCCTGGCCAGAGTCCCCGGCCGGGCCGGACGGCGCGCCTCGCGCTGCGCGCATCGCCCGCCGTCCCGGCTCCGCCGGGAGGCCGGGTGCCGGCCGGGACCGGGGCGCATCCCACGCAGCATCCGGAGAGGTATTGCCATGCGTCCCATCCCCGCCCGCGGTCCCAACTCCGCCGGCCCGCTCTCGGGACGTGCGCGGTGAACGCCGCCCGCGTCGCCGCCGCGCTCGCCGAGCGCGCCGAGGAGGTGTGCCGGCGCTACCTGCCCCACGGCCGCAGGAGCGGCCGCTACTGGGTGGCCGGCGACATCCGCGGCGCCAGGGGCCGCTCGCTCTTCGTCCGTCTCGCGCCTCCCGGCACGCGCGGCAAGTGGACCGATTCCGCCGAGGGCACGCATGGCGATCTGCTCGACCTCGTCCGCATCGCCTCGGGCGCGGGCTCGCTCCGTGCGGCGCTGGCCGAGGCGCGCGCCTTCCTCGCGCTGCCGCCAACGCTCACCTCGGCCGGCCCCGACATCTATGATCGGACCGAGGCGGCACGCCGCCTGTGGCGGCGCTGCCGCGCCATCGACGGCACCCACGCCGAGGCCTATCTGCGCGCCCGAGCCATCGATCGCTGCCGCTACCCTGCGCTCCGCTTTCACCCCGCGCTGCTCCATCGCGACGAAGGCGGCGTGCGCCGCCTGCCGGCGCTGGTCGCCGCCGTCACCGGCGGTGACGGCATGCTGACCGGCGTGCATCCTCAACCGGGGCCAGTTTCACTACCTCATCTGGCTCGCAGATGATTGGCGCGGCTGGAAGCGCGTGACCGAGCGCAGCGAGCTGCGCGAGACCGTGGAGCGCTGGGTCGAGACCCACCCCCTGCTCTGAGCCGGCGCCGTTCGCACAGGCCCGCTTTCCTGGAAACCGCCTCGCGGCGGTCGCGTCCCGGAGGATGAACAGAAAGGAGATCGTCATGATCGACACTATCGCCACACAGACCGCTTCCCCCACCGCCGCCGTCTGCGAGAGCATGGCACTCTACGGCGCGGCGCCTGAGCGCGGCGAGCTCGACAGCCGCGACGTCTGGGACGAGGACGACGCCATCGAGGCGCTGTCGGAGGCCATCCGCGTCATCGTGGACGGCGTCACCGTCGAGGGGACGCAGATGGCGGACGAGCGCGAGGCCCTGCTGTGGGGCTTCGTAAACTGCTTCCATTCCCAGGTCGCCCGCCTCGACCGCACGGTCGACCGCATCACGCCCGAGATGAAAGACCTCGAGCGCGCCCAGGACGGCACCGAGGTGAAGGCGCACGAGCTGGAGACCCTGACGGACCGTGCCCGGAACCTCGGCGATCGCAGGGACGCGTTCGAGAAGATGCGCGACGTCGCCGCCGACGCCTACCGCGTCCACACCGGCGACGTCTGGCGCCCGCGCCACGGATCGCACGCGAGCCAGACCGGGACGCTCACCTCGGCCGCCATCGACGCCCGCGACTTCCGCCGCGCCCGCAAGGACCGCGAGACCCGCGCCCACCTGCCGGACGGCACCCTGGTGGCGATCACCGGCGGCAAGAGCGTCGCCGACGCGGACGCGGTCTGGAACACGCTCGACCTGGCCAAGTCCAAGTACGGCGACATGGTTCTGCTGCACGGCGGCGGCCCGGGCATCGAGAGGATCGCCGCGAGCTGGGCGAACGCGCGCGGCGTCGACCAGGTGGTCTGCCGCCCGGACTGGAGCGCCCACGGCAAGGCCGCCCCGTTCCGCAGGAACGACGAGCTGCTGAACCTGCTGCCCAAGGGCGTCATCGCCTTCCCCGGGTCCGGGATCACCGGGAACCTCGTCGACAAGGCGAAGCAGCTGGGCATACCCGTGTATTCCGTCGCGGCGTGATGCGGCACTTCCCCCTCTCCCGGGAGCCGGTCCTCGCAAACGTGAGGACCGGCTCCCCCCTTTTGCTCTGTTGCCAGAGCCGCACATCGACGCTGAGCGTCCGGCTCGGCGACGGCGCGCCGCTGGCGCGCCATCGCCGCGCGGGCTCCCGCCGCCGCCTCGTTGCAACGCGCCGCCTTACCCGGTCTCGCGACCGGCTCGGCGCTAACGCGCCATCGCCGGGCGCTCGCCGGTCGTTCCTCTCCAGCGGCTGTCCCTCCCTTCTCAGCGCCGCGGCTCGCCGTTCTGCGAACGGCATATCGCCGCCGCGCTTCGCGCGCCGCCATCGGCCCCGTATCGGCTCCTCCTTCTTCCCGAACCCGCATTGGACGCCGCCACCGTTCCGTTTGTGGCGGCCCTGGTGGGGCATTCCCCGAACCCTGTCGCTTGCAGGGCATCTTCCATCGTCGCCGATGACGGCCTGCCGTCGTCCGCGCCGTCGGTCGAAAGGGTTGGGCGCCCGCCCGGTCCTTCGGACCGGTCGCCGGGCTCTATTCCGCCGGGCGCGGCTTCGCCCCGCCCGGCTCCACGAAGCCCGCTTCGCGGTCTTCGCCGTTCGGTGACGATCCCTGGCGCTTGCCGGTGCGGACGGCAGGACCCCGTCCTTCCGCCGCCGTGGTTCGGTCGCTCCGCTCCCATCGCCGGCAGCTCTCCCCGATACCTTGTCCAGTCGCCTCGCCGCCCTTCGCCGGCTCGCCTTCCCCCATGGCCTCGCAACAGGCTCGGCGCTTCGCGCCATTGCCGCGCGCTCCGCCCCTTGCTCGAGCATGCGCTCTCGCAAGCGGCCTCGCTCTGATTCGAGGCCCGGCATGAACGAGACCGGTCTCTCGAGATCGTTCCCCATCGCCTCCGCTCCGGTGCCCGCTCCGATGGACGGCATCGCCACCGGAATCGGAGCCCTCACGACGAATTGGCTCGCCTGAATCGCCCCGGCCAGAAATTTTTTTGGTCCCGGTAACGCGCAGGCAAGCGCTGATATGTAGTGGTCGGATACCACGGAGGCCCCACATATGGTGGTTTCTATGAGGACCGTGCTATGCAGTCAGCATGCGCCCACGGAAAAATGTCAGTGAATACGCAGCTTCTCACACCTGTGCATGCTAGCGCATGCGGAAGCGATCCGGAGCCACGGAATCGGCCCGTCGAAGCTGCACACTACATCGCCTATACAAGGATTTTCCGTGCCTCTTCAGGCTTCCGCAGCCGGCCGTCGAGAGGCCACGCGTGCCGGATTGCATGAACACGGTCCCGCCGGCCTGTCCGCGCACGCCGGCCGCTCGCGGGTGAGTGCGCCATGGTAGCGACCATCGGGCAGATGGCGTCGGCCGAGTACTACCTTGAGAGCCAGCGCTCGTTCCGCCATCCCAACGAGTACTACACGGCGGGCGAGGAGCCGGACGGTGTGTGGTTCAACCCCAGGGGCTTGCTCGGGCTGGAGGACGGCGCGACGGTGGACTCCGGCCACTTCCACCGCCTCTATTCGGGGTTCTCGCCGGACGGGTCTGCCAAGCTGGTGCAGCGGGCCGGCAACCCCGACCGCTCCCCCGGCGTCGACCTGACCTTCTCGGTGGACAAGAGCGTTTCCTCGCTCTGGGCCGTCGCCGAGCCCGAGATGAGGGAGCGGATCGAGGCGATGGCGGTGGCTTCCGCACGAGCCGCGATCGAGGACACTGTGTTCAGGTATTGCGCCTACACGCGGGTGAGCGCGAACGGCGTGACCCGTCCGGCCGAGGCGGATCTGATGGGCGCCACCTTCGTGCACGGCACGAGCCGGGAGAACGACCCGCAGCTTCACGTCCACTGCACGATCTTCAACCTCGCGAGGACCCGGGAGGACGGCAGGTGGCGGGCGCACCACCAGTACCCGGTCTACAGCTGGAAGAAGGCGGCGGGTGCGCTGTTCCGGGCCTACATGGCATGGGACCTTCAAGAGAACCTGGGCGTGCGTATGGATCAGTACGGCCCCAACGCCGAGTTCACCCGGATCGAGGGAATGCCGGAGGATTTGCAGTCCTTCTGGTCGAAGCGGCGCAAGGCGATCGTCGCCAAGGCCGGCGAGCTGGGCATTCCTTCTCTGGGAAACGCGTCGCGCATGGCGGGTGTGAACAAGCTGACCAGGGCCGGCAAGTCTCACGACAACGATCCCGAGGTCAGACACCGGCGCTGGAAGGAGGAGGCCGAGCCGTTTGCCGAGCGCGAGGAGCTGATCCGGTCCGTGACCGGCCATGAGGTGAGGATCGGGCAAGAGGCCATCCGGGAGCTGACGGACCGTCTCGACGACCTTCCCGCCCACCTCGCGCGCGAGGAGGCGGTGTTTCGCCGCCCGGACATGGTGGAGGCGGCGGCCAACGCGGCGGCCGGGCTGATGGGCCGGGAGGCGGTGGGGACGGCGATCGAGCGGCTGAGGCGCAACCCCGAGATCGAGCAGCTGGAGCCGAAGAAGCCAACGGCGGAGTCCAGAGCGGGGATGGCGCACACCGAGGTCTACTCCACCCGCCACAACTTGCGCCTCGAGCAGGCGGTCAAGGACATGGCCGAAGCCATGGCCGCCGATACCGGCCACGGCCTGCCGGAAGAGGCGGTGAAGGAGAAGGTCGCGAGGTTGCTTGACCAAGGCTATCCGCTGAGCCAGGAGCAGTCGCTGGCGATCCGCCATGCCACCGCCAGAGGCGGACGCGTCGCGGTGATCGAGGGCGCGGCGGGCTCGGGCAAGACCACCACCTTGAGGCCCATCACCGACCTGCACAGGGAGCACGGCTACGAGATCGTGCCGACGGCGGTGGCCTGGCGAACGGCGGTGGCGCTTGGCGACGACTGCGACGCGCGCGCCTACTGTGTGGACAAGCTCCTCAAGCTCGCGGCCAAGGGGCAGATCGAGATCGGCGATCGCACCCTGATCGTGGTGGACGAGGCGGGGATGCTGTCGACGCGGCAGGCGCATCACATCCTGCAGCTCTCCGAGCGCCACGGGGCGAAGGTGGTGTTCGCCGGAGACACCCGGCAGCAGCAGCCGGTGGAAGCGGGGCCGGGCCTGAGATTGATCCGCGACGTGGCGGGCAGCGTGCGCGTCGACCGCATCAGGCGCCAGAAGGCGGACCTGGAGGACGTGCTGGTCCATGTCCACAAGGAGACGCCGGAGCAGGCGCGCTTCCGCGCCGGGCTCACGAGCCCGCAGGAGCGCGATGCCATTCTCGCCGATTACGAGGCGATGGAGAGGAAGCCCGTGTTCGATCCCTGGCAGGTCACGGTCTCGGAGGCGCTGCGGGACGGCGAGGCTGGGAAGGCCATCGAGGCGTGGAGTCTGCGCAACCGTCTCCATCTCTGCCACGACGAGGAGAAGACCATCGCCAGGCTGGTGGACGACTGGGCGCGGCACGTGAAAGCCGAGCCGGACACGTCTGCCATCGTTCTTGCGCGGACGCGGGCCGAGACGCGGGCGCTGTCGTGGCTGATGCGACAGCGGGTGCTCGGCAGGACGCCCGATGCCAACCGTGCCGTCATCGAGGTGAGCCGCGAGGTGGACGGGCGCAAGACGGAGCCGCTGGAGATCGCGGTGGGCGAGCGTCTGCGCATCGGGGCGACGCAGTGGGAGAAGCAGCTCTTCAACGGCACCGTGGTCACCGTCGAGCGTATCGAGATGCACCCGGAGGTCCGGCGCGGCGGCGACACCGCGGTGTCGGACACGGCGGTGTCGGACACGGCGGTGTCCCGCAAGGCCCGGAACCGGCAAGCCGGCGGGGCCGCCGGGCGCGAGGCCGATACGGAGGCGAGAGACCGCGAGCCGGGAGCGGACGAACCCTCCGTTCTCATCACCGCGCGCACCGACGACGGCAGGCGGGTCTCGTTCCGCCACGACGAGATCCGCGACTTTCACGGCAACGTCCGCCTCGACTACGGCTACGCCATGACCATCGCCTCGGCCCAGGGGCTGACCGTGGACCGCGCCTTCCTGCTGGTGGACGACCGGCCGGCGCGGGAGACCATCTATCCCGCCGCCACCCGTCACCGCGAGGGGATCGACGTCTACGTCAACCGCTCTCCTCTGGCCTTCGACATCGCCGAGCGGCGGCCCGAGGACCAGGCCGACATGCCGGTGACGGACTCGGACATCCGCGGGTATCTGGCGGAGCGCTGGTCGCGGTCCGAGCCCAAGGAGGCGGCGCTCGACTACGTCGCGGGCGGCGCGTGGCGCGATCCCCGGGAAGCGGTGCGCAACGGCCGGGCCCGCCCGGACGGCATGCGGCAGGCCGGCGCGGCCCACGCCAACGCCGCTGCGAACGACAACGCCCTGGTCCGGATCGCGGCCGAGATCAGGCATGCGGTCGCGGGCTGGCGCCACGGCGCTGCCGTCGACGCATTTGCGGCCGAGCGCGGCCAAGTGCTGGCGGCGTGGGACCATCTGCGCCAGCGGACCCGCACCGACGGCGACACGGTGGCGCTGAGCGACACCTTCCGCGAGACACTGGACCGGCACGGGGCGCTGATGAGGCAGGCCGCATCGTTCCGCGCCCGCCCGCAGGTCTTCGAGCGCCTGCTGTCCGAGCGCGCCGGCATCGGCGCCAACGACCTCGACGACTTCGAGCAGTTGCACGAGCGCGCCAGCCGCCACCGCCGAGCCGCGAGGATGCGGCAGGTGCATCGGGAGAGGCGGCAGGACGAACGCCAGAATATCGCGCAGGAGCCGCATCAGGGCGAGCTGAGGCTGGTTGGCGGACGCGGCGCGGCGCCGCCCAGGCCGGTCCCGGACCCCCCCAGGCCCGACTGGCGCACGCTCCACGACGAGCTGACGCGGGACTGGAACGATCTCGCCGCGCAGGCCAGGCGGCAAAACCTGCCCATGACCCTCATGCAGGGCTGTGACGGGCTGATCGGCCGGCTGCGCTCGCTCTCCGGCCATCCCGGTCTATCGGAGTCCGCACGCGGCATGCTCGACGAGCTCCTCGACTACCACCATGGAGAGACCGCGGCCCGCGAGACCGCGCAAGGCTGGCTGGCGGACGCCGAGCGCCATGTCGAGGCCTGGATGGCCCTCGCGCAACGGGCCGACGACCTGGCCGTTCCCGCCGCCCATATGGAGGACTATCTCCGCTGGCGCGAGGCGGCCCGGACGCTGGCCGGGACCGGCGAGACGGTCCTCGGCAACGAGGAGAGGTACGGCGCGTATCTCGACGCGCTGGCGGCCGGCAAGCCCCGCGCCAGGCTGGTCGTGGACCAGCTGCGCCGCCGGATGAAACAACCGCGCAACAGCCTGGGCGAGTGGCTGTTCGCCGCGAGGCGCCATATGGAGGCGCGCGATACTCTCAAGGATGCTGCCCGACAACGTCGCATCTACCTCACCGCGACGAAGGGCTACGCGGACTGGCGGGCGGAGGCGGAGCGCCTCATCGCGGAGGGCGGGGACATCCTCTCCGGGAGGCAGGCCGGCCGCCGCCTGGCCGACGATGCCGGCCCCGGCGAGCGGCGCATGGCCGCGGCGCGATCGGCGTTTCGCGGCGCGCTCCGGGAGGACGACGAAGAGATCGCCGCACGGAAGGCCCGCGCCAGACGCGAACGGGCGACGGAGTGGTCGCGCCTCAGGTTCGCGGACGACCTCGGCGGCACGCCGTCGCAGGCGAGGACGCGGGCCGCCACGACGGACGAGGTGCCCGAATGGGCGCAGCCCTCGCGGCCGCACGGGGCCTTCGGCCGGGACGGGCAGGAGACGTTCGAACGTTCCGGCCTGGCGTCGCTGGAGCGCTGGCAGAAGCTGAAGCGGGACTGGAACCGGAAACTGGAGCGCGCCGGGAGGCTGGGCCTGCACGTCATCGACACGAAGGGCTTCGAGCTCTATCACCAACGCTTGGGGTCGATGGCCGGGGACGCGTATCTGGAGACCCGCATCCGCGAGAAGATCGGGGATGTGCTGCGCGTGCTGGAGGAGGCGCAGGAGAGGCGCAAGCACGTGGAGGGAACGCGCGACCGCCTGCTGGAGCTGCTGGAGCGCCGCAGCGGGGAGCAGGACCTCGACGGCTCCCGGGGCAGGCGGGCCGCTCCGGACCGCCCGAACTACGAGGCGTGGCGCAGGGGCGCCGACGAGGCGGTCTCCGCCGCCGAGGACATCCTGGCGGCCCCGAAGGCCTACACCACGCACCTCGATGGGACGAAGCGCTCGGGCGGTGCAGGGCTGGCCACCGCGCTCTCGCGCGTGCGCGAGGTTCTGCGCGAGGACGACCGGCACGTGGTGGAGGCCCTGGCGGGGCAGCACAGGGGCGGGGACACTCGTGCCGGGGACGCGGCAGCACGCGAAGAAGGAATCGCTCACATTCTCGACGATCCCGAGAAGATGCGCGAGCTGCGCCGGCAGTACGAGGAGCGCAAGCGCTGCGAGAGCGAGCGCAAGGGCCGCTACCAAAGCCGCGGCAGAAGCATGTAATCGAGCGCCGCAGGGCCAGGTTCCTGTACTCCGTTCGGCTGCCCGGTCCGTGGGCCGGGCCGGGCAGCCCGGCCCCGTCAGCGCCGGGGCGTCCGTCCGGAATGGCGATGCCAGTCCGTCTTCGGCGAGCGGCAGGGGCGATGAACAAGGCCGAACTCACCGCGCACGTCGCCGCCGAGACGTCGGTGACGCGGGCGACCGCAGACAGCCTGGTCGGCGCCGTCTTCTCCGCCATCGCCGACGCGCTTGCACGCGGCGAGACCGTGGCCATCGCGGGGTTCGGGAAGTTCGAGCTCCGCAGCCGCCCCGCGCGCCAGGGCCGCACCCCCCGCACCGGCGCGCCCGTCGCCATCGCGGCATCACGCGCTCCATCGTTCAAGCCGGCGAAGGCGCTCCGCGACGCCGTCAACGAATAGCGGGGCGGAGCCGGCCCGGTGCCCGCCCTTCGTCCCCACGGCCTCGCCCCGGCCGGACGAACCGGCCTCGGGTCACGTTCGCCGAGCCCCGGGACGTTTGTCGCAGACATGTGCAGTCGCGAAAGCGCCGAATTCGTCACACATGCGCAGATCAGCGGCGAACATCGGTTCCCTCGCGCGCGGGACTCCTCTTGAGTAACATTTGCCTATGCGCGCGACGACCTGCTTGAGAAGCGCCGCCCGGTGATGCAGGCGTGGGCCGACTGCATCTCGGGGTAGAGGCGGACTCCGGACTGGACATGGGTCGCTGATCTGCTCGTGCGGCGCTCCTCGCGGTGCGCGCGCGCGTTGGCGATGGCGATGACGGCTTGCGCTGCGAGCAGCACCAGCACCTCCTCGTCCTCGTCGGTGAATTCCCCGCCGCACGCCTTCTCGCCGAGGAAGAAGTGCCCGACGTCGAGGCCTCGGTGGCGCATCGGCGTGCCCTGGAAGGTGCGGCAGGCGATGAGCCCCGGCGCAAGCCCGAGGGTGCGCACGTACTCGCCGAGGTCCGGCAGGCGAAGCGGCCCGTCGAGGGCGCGAAGGTGCGCGAACAGGCGCATCCCGTCGGGTCAGGCCGCCACGGGAGCGGCGAGGTGACGGTGACGCCGGAGGCGTCAGCGGACGGGAACGGGACCGGCATGACGGCGGACTTGACGCTCTCGATGGGGGCTGCCGGGGTGCGCACCGACGTGCTGCGCCCGGAGGGCAAGCACGGGCCGACCCTGGCGCTCAAGGGCGATGCGCGCTTCACCCGAACGTCCTCGGACGCGGCGCGCAGCGACGCGGGAAACCTCGCGGCCGCGGATGCGGACGTGTGGCTGGTGCGACGGCGGCGACGCTCGGAGACGGCGCCTCACCCCGTCGCGCTCGACTCGACGGCGGCGACGCGGAGACGGCGGCGGTCGGTCTCGCATTTGCGGATGCGGCGAACGGCCTGGCGCTCGACTGCGCACGGGGCTCGAGGGCGCGCAGCCGGTCGCGCTCGGCGAGGACGGCGCGACGCTCACCCCGTCGTTCGAGCTCGGGGTGCGCCTCGACGGCGGCGACGCGGAGACGGGCCTCGGCGCCGACTTCGGCGGCGGTCTCGCATTTGCGGATGCGGCGAACGGCCTGGCGCTCGACTTCGAGGCACGGGGCCTGGTGGCGCACGAGGCGCCGGGCTTCCGGGAGTGGGGGGCGAGCCTGTCGGGGTCCTGGGACCCGAGTCCCGCGACCGAGCGGGGGCTCTCGCTCACGCTCAGGCAGAGCTGGGGCGCGGCGCCCTCGGGCGGCATGGACGCGCTGCTCTCGCGCGAGACGCTGGCGGGGCTTGCCCCTGCCGACGACGAGGACGACGGTGGCCGGTTCCGTGCGTCGCGCCGGCTCGAGGGCGAGCTCGGCTACGGGTGGCCGGTGTTCGGCGGCGCCTTCACCGGCACGCCGAACCTCGGCTTCGGGCTCTCCGAGCATGCCCGCGACTGGCGCATCGGGTGGCGGCTCACGCCGGCGGGCGCGGGCGCCGGGGGCTTCGAGGCGAGCCTCGACGCGACGCGCAGCGAGCCTGCGAATGACGACGGGCTGCCCGAGCACGGGGTGATGCTGCGCGGGGCGGTGAGGTGGTAGGGGCGGACGATGGCGCCTCGTGTGCCGGGCGCTGCCCGCCCCGCCCCCGGCGGGCGCCGCCGCCCGCATGCGGGTGACCTTCCAGAGCACCTCTTATGGGTTCACTTGGTGAAGGGGGTTCGTTCGGTGCATTCGGCATTTCGGGGCTCGCTCTCGGTCTGGCCGCCTGCGCATCGGCCTCCACGGTCGGGCAGAACGTCATTTCACAGCGTGCATGGTCGTCATGCCGCTCCACTCTTATCCGGTTCGGAACTCCGGCGAATGCCGGCTCCGCGACCCCAATACCACTTCCAGTGTGGTCATGACGTTCCGGGAGGCGGGACCCATCTTGCGGGCCGGTACCGCTCGGTGAACCCAGGTGCTCTCCGGTCACGCGCCCTACCCGGTCCCCTCCGCGGCCCGGACGCCGTGACGCTCCCGGGCACGCCACCGCACCGGCAAGCCACCGCACCGGGCGTCGCACGCAGCAGCGCCTTGCGGACCCCGAGGGCGGGGCCCGGCAGCGGGCCGAGACGGCGCAACGCCCGAGCCTCCCCTTCAGGGTCTTTCCCGGCCCCCGCGCCTCACCACCTGAGCGCCCCGCGCAGCATCACCCCGTTCTCGGGCAGCCCGTCGTCATTCGCAGGCTCGCTGCGCGTCGCGTCGACGCTCATCTCGAAGCCTGCGGCGCCCGCGCCCGCCGGCGCGAGCCGCCACCCGATGCGCCAGTCGCGGGCGGTCTCGGAGAGCCCCAGGCCGACGTTCGGCGTGCCGGTGAAGGGGCCGCCGAACATCGCGATGCCGTAGCCCACTTCGCCCTCCAGCCGGCTCGACGCCTGGAAGCGGCCCGATCCGTTGTCATTCGCCGCGAGGTCCGCCAGCGTCTCGCGCGAGAGCAGCGCGTCCATGCCGCCCGCGGGCGAGGCGCCCCAGGACTGGGTCAGCGACACGCTGAGGCCCCGGTCGGTCTCCGGACTCGGGTTCCAGGACCCCGCCAGGCTCGCCCCCCACTCGCGGAAGCCGTCGGCCTCGTGCGCGACAAGCGCCCGTGCGCGGCTCTCGAAGACCAGCCCGTTCGCCGGGTCGGCGAAGGCGAGGCCGCCGCCGAGGTCCGCGCCCATGCCGGTCTCCGCGTCGCCGCCGTCGAGGCGGAGGGCGATCTCGAACGACGGCGTGAGGGTGGCGCCGCTCTCGCCCAGCGTGACCGGCCGCGAGCCCTCCAGCCCCGTGCGCACCAGCCAGACGTCGGCCTCCGACGCCGCCAAGTTGCCGCCCTCGCCCCGCACCGCGTCCGAGGACGTCCGCGTGAAGCGCGCATCGCCCTTGACCGCCAGGGCGAGGCCCTCGCCGCCCTCAGGAACCAGCACGTCGCTGCGCACCCCGGCCGCGCCCATCGCCATCGAGAGGTCCGCCGTCAGCCCGCCCTTGCCCTCGGGCGTCACCGTGACCTCGCCCGAACCGTGACCCGCCGCCGCCCATACGGACAGCCGCTCGGTCAGGTCCATGCCCGCATAGGGGTAGAGGCCGGTCAGGACCGCGTCGATGGCGCCGCCGCAGTTGGGCTCGCACGCCCCGCCCCGGCGCCAGCCGCCCGCGCCGGTCGAATGGCCGAGCGCAAGACCCGCAGTCCAGCGCTCCGACGCCCAGTCGGCGCCGACGAGGCCCGTGGTCACCTCGCCGTCGAGGGAGAGGGCACC
>OZ219866.1:0-157500 GCA_964291675.2 Alphaproteobacteria bacterium
CGTGGAGGGCCTGAGCCACAGGGAAGTGGGACGGCGGCTCGGTATCGACCGTCGGACGGTGAAGAAGATGCTGAGCTATTCGGCGCCCCCGGGGTATCGGCGGACGAGGCCGGTCAGGCGGCCGAAGCTGGAGGGCTTCACCGGCATCATCGACGCGATCCTTGAGGCAGACAGGGCCCCGGAGGTTCCGCGCAAGCAGCGGCACACGGCGCATCGGATCTTCGAGCGTCTGCGGGACGAGCACGGGTTCACGGGCAGCTACACGATCGTGAAGGACTATGTGCGGGCCCGTCGGCAGTCTGTGCGCGAGGCCTTTGTTCCGCTGCATCACCCGCCGGGCCATGCCCAGGTCGACTTCGGCGAGGCAGTGGTCGAGATCGGGGGCCTTCGCGCGACGGTCTCCTTCTTCTGCCTGATCCTGCCGCACTCCGACGTCTGGTTCGTGAAGGCCTATCCGAAGGAGACGACCGAGGCGTTCCTGGACGGCCATGTCAGCGCCTTCGCTTTCCTCGGCGGGTGCCGCGCTCGATCCTCTATAACAATCTATGGATGCCTCCCGCTGCAAGGTAGATTTGCTGGTGTCGGCGGCATGGGATGCGCGAATCTATTCGGCCTGTTGCTGGAGCGATCGCGCTCCTGGCCTTGATGGGAATCCGCCACTTCTGGCGTCATAACACGATCGGCCTTGAGGGCCTTGTCATAGATCAGGCTTGAAGCTGGCGGAGGGTCTTGTATTGCCGCGGAAGCCGGGTAACACCGGTGGAGGGAAGGAGCCTTGGTTCGAGAGCGATGCGGAAAGGGGGAAGGCATGGCCACTGGCGAGAGCCCACGAGGTCCAGAGAGGGTTCGGAAACTCCAGACCGTATTGCATCCGAAAGCCAAGGGCTACGCTTCATATTGCACCTCATGTGTCGGTTGGCACACGATGTTGGGGTTGAGCGCTCAATGCTCGCTTTTGTCCCTGCTGCTTGGTCGGCGGATCATTGGGCAGTTCGTAGAGATAGCAGCGCCTGTCGTTGTAGACGTGTCCGCTCAAGGTGGAGTCGCTGTTCAGGGCGGCCACCTTCGACACCCGCCCGATCTTCCATTCCTGCGATGCCGCGATCCGCGGCCACGTCTTCTGTTCGTTGCTGGCGCTCATCCTTGCAAAGGAGCTCCAGGACCGCTGTGCCAAGGCGGGCTTCCAGCCCGAATGGGACAGGCTGGTGCGCGACCTCGACCGGCTCCAGAGCGGCGTCATCGAGAAGGACAACAAGTGCATCACCGTGCGAACGGCGATCACGGACGACGTTGGGCCGGTCTTCCGCGCCGCAGGCGTTGCCCTGCGGCCCAATATCGCCGAAACCCCCACGAGCTGATATCGCCACAAGGCGCCGCTCCCGGCCTGTGGTGCCAAGGACCACAGGCGCGCCAATAACCGTCTGTAATCACAGGTGCTTTCTGAAACCACTGTTCAAGTTGGGTCAACCCGTTCACCGTTCACTGATAGACGGCATACTCGTAGTCGCATTTTACCTCGTAACGCGAACTCTTTTGTGAATGCCCCTTTACGGTAACGGCCATCACATAATGGATCTCGACACCGGGAAAATATAGGGGGGATGGGCAATGGTCTTTGCGATATATTCGCCACGTACTCCCGAAATTCCTAAACAACAAGGTCTTGCGATTGATCCTGATGTACTCTGACCCTACTCTTTCTATCGCGTTGCCGCATGTCTTTTCCTGCAAGGCGGCCATGTTGGTTGTCCATTTGTCATAGTAACCGCCTCCATAACACCTCGCCGAAACATAGAACCCCGTCCCGTCCATCCAGAGTTGTATAGCGCCGGTGTTCGCGTTCGCCGTGCCGGCCAACCCAAGAGCTGAACACAAGAGCGCGCTCACGATGATCGTCTTGATTCCCGTGATGGTCATGTGACTCCTCCTTCGCTGGATTGAAGCCGCAGCCGGTGGGCGTCCGATTCGCTGGCGTGGTCCTGCAGCTCGATCACCTGCCGGTCCGTCTTCATCCCGTCCTGTCCGCCGAGCATCCCTGAACTTCTCCGCCGCATGGCTTCAACCTGTTCATGCCGGACCATTCTGGACGTGGTTACGCGAGCATATGGGCGCCAATACCGCTTTCCTCTCCTACCGATAGGCTGACCTTATGCCCGCTCTTGCGGCCGGGCCCTCCCAACGCATCCGACTCCAGCTGGTGGTTTCCAACGATTTCTTCAGCCTCTCCAAGCGGGCAGCGGACATAGCTGGGCGGCCGGCGCACAAGGCGGATGAGATTGGTTGGTCGAAGTCTCGGAACCGTTGCGCAGGCGGCCTGCATGACAAAGACGTTGACAGCGGAACCCGACAACGTTGAGACGATGGCATCCGTGGACCGGTTCGGCCCGGTCGAGAGCAAGACATGTGTCAATCGGCTTTGAAGACTGCCCCTATCTGGAGTGGCACGGCGGAGGTTGTCCCGGTAGTCAATAGGGGGGACCCGCGCGGCTTCGTGTAGCGTCCCCAGCTCACGCGAAGCGAAGCCGCGTGGGGGGTCCCTGTTGACCCACCGGGGCAACCGGGCCGCAGGGGAGGCCGCGCCGGGTCCGGATCGGTTCTTGAAGCGCCAGCTCTCGTTGCCGGTCTCGATGATCTCGCAATGGTGGGTGAGACGATCGAGCAGGGCGGTGGTCATCTTGGGATCGCCGAAGACGGAGGCATCCTCCTTCACCGCGACTTCGGCCGCTTGCAGAAGCAATCCGGCCAGTGCGCCCACGACCGCGTCCCGTTCCTCCCACTGCAGGTCGTGCAGCGTCGTTGCGTCCAGCGCCATGCTGAGCTGTCGGGGCTCGCCCGGCGGCCCGGCTGGTACAGGCAAAGACTTCATCGAGCTCCTCCCTGCTAACGGTTCCGTCATCGGAGGAGCTTTGTCCAAAACCTTGGCCGACGAGAAGCTCGTGAAGCGCGGCTAAGGCGGCCATAGATGCACACGGCGCACCGATCTCCATGCTGGCGCACGACGCAGGATCGAGCATCCAGGCAGCTATCTTGATGATCAGCCCGGGCTGTGCCTCTACCGAGGCAGCGGGGCCGTCGGCACGCTGTTCAATACCTTCAAGGCGTACTCGCCGACCAAACAGTGCATGCCAACGATAGTGAATGACGCAATCCTGCCCGAGATGGGCGGAATGAACGCGCGCTCTGTCTCGGGCGCAAATCCTGGTTGTTCGCGGGCTCCGATCGCGGCGGCGAGCGGGCGGCAGTGATGTATACGCTCATCGGAACCGCCAAGCTCAACGACGCCGACCCCCAGGCCTGGCTCGCCGACGTCCTTGCCCGCATCGCCGACATGCCGCAGACCCGGCTGCACGAACTCCTCCCCTGGCACTGGAAGGCCGACCGGCAACAGGCCTTGGCCGCATAGTCCGAATCCTTCACCGAAGGCTTACCCATCGCAGAGCCATGGATCATTCGTAAGCCTTCGGCGTAGGGCCGAGAGAACGACGTCGGCTTCGTCGTGGATCAGGCGCTCGGCGGCCTCGCAAGGATCAGGTGGAACCGGAGCGTTTCGCAGTATTGCCCCGAATGATCGTGGGCGAGCAGCGACGCCATAAGGTCTGCCTCGAACGGGTCCCGGTTCCCCGCGAGGACCCCGGGCGAAGCGAAGGAGGTCGAATACAGATACCCGAGTAGCGTCCTCAACGACCATTCATGGTCGACTTCGAACATCGTCTCATCGACTGCATAGCCGAGCCGCTCCAACGCTGCCTGACGCGGTTCGCTCGGGGTCTGGAACAACCCGGTTCCCGCTCGGCGGTCCTCACCGCACCAATGCCGGATAACATCGCGGACGATACCGTGCCACGGCTCTTTCCCGTGCCACAGGCTCGTGCTGCCGAGAATGACCAACATTCCCCCGGGGACCAGAAGGTCCCGAGCGACTATGCTCCCTACCAGGTGCCGATCCATCCAGTGAAAGCTCGCCCCGGCGGTGACGAGATCGAAGACTCCGCGCGTTGCAGGCATCTGCTGACGGGTAAGGGTTCGATCACGCCGATATAGTGCCGCGCGAGCAGCGGCAGACCGGCGTGCTGTCGAAACGTGGCCGGTCCCCCGCCCTGCCTCCACCACCGCCACCCTCGAAGAAACCGTCGGCACTTACAGAGCCTGGCAGAATTCTGGTCTTGGCAATCACGCCGTTGAGATCAGCGCCAATCGTGATTCGGTCGCCACTGAGACCTTGCGGGCCCGTACGCGAGGCATGTGAGATGCGGGGTTCGATCAAGAGCACTTGCGCAGCTTCATGAGGAGGATGCGGCAGTTCGTCAGCTCGCTGTTGCTACGGCAACGGCGCATGGCCACCGCGTCCCCCTCCTCGAGCGTATCTGCTCCGCCGTGGCCGTGAAGATTCATTTCCGAGCCCCCACCGGAGACCTCGTAGCGCCTCCACTCTCCTGCGGAGATCGAGAAGTACTGCCCGCGGAGAGCTCCTATGGGGGAGCAGTTCCAGCGGTCGGCTCTCTGCACTGCAAAGAAATCGAGCTCCAAGGCGCCGACCAAGTGCGGCGGAATGGTCCCCGGGAGGCGCGCCGCGTACGCGGATGCGCTGGTTTAATCCCCCCCAATGCCGGTGCCAGAGTTCGCCAAAGCCGGGATAACCGCACCATCGACTAATGAGCTCGTGCTCAGGTGAGGGAAGTGGCACCGGGGTTTCGCCCGCAGGTCGCGCTGCGTTTGAGGCGCGGTGCTCGCGACGCGGCGAAGCATGTGAGCCCCAACCTTGCGAATCTCGGTCGATATCCCCTGTTAAACTACGAAACGTCCCGATATCACCACATACATAACACACAATACCTGACACAATAATGCCCCTTGGTACGCGCACCACGCGGCGGGGACATAGCGATTTGTCTTCCCGAACGGGTCAGGCGGGTTACTGGACTGGAGCGCCGGGATTGCAGCGCTGCCGGTCCGTGGAGCCTGCCCGGGTGTCGCCGCGGAGAGTTGGGAGGCATGGACGACGATGCGGTCGACGGTTTGAGAATGATCTGCGGATCCGGCTGTTATCCGCAGTTAATGACCGGGAGCCGGGGACGCGGCGGTGGGGCTGTCGGGCAAGCTCGACAGCTGCCGGGGGGAATTCGGGAGGTGCGTCGAGGCAGACCGGCGCAGGCAGCGGTGCCGGAAGGCGGCGGCGCTGGCCGTCTCCGTGGCGGCCGCCCTGGTGCTCGGCGTGGTCGTGGAAGAGCAGTTCCAGGTGATCTCGCTGCACGATCCGAGCGGGGGCTGGAGCGGATGGATCTGGGAGACCCAGGGCCTCGTCATCGTGGACCGTGCCGTCGAGGGGATGCGGACGGACACCGAGGTGGACTGGCCGCTGGCGCTGAGCAGGCCGTAGCTTCGATATGTCCACGCAGGATACCAGGATCGTGCGCGTGCCAGAACAGGTCGGACGTGTATTCCGGGCCACGTCCCTGGGCCGTCGTCGCCTTGCCGTCACCAACGAGCGGAGGTGATGATGAAGCTCATGCTCCTCATCTTATCCGCAGGCTACGGCAAAGTGCGTGCAAGATTAGTGATCGTGTACGCCGTCTAGGTATCTCAACTTATCTGCATCCAAATGTTGCTGAATTCACCCAATATCATTTGGAGGAATGGGCCTATTCTTCATAGGGTTTCCTCTAGATGATACCTTGACCGGGCCTTAGCAGGAGGCCGCTAAGGAGGCTGACTATGTTCAAGATAAGTGTCCTTGTCGTTGCCGGTCTTTTCATCGTGGCAGGCTGCCATAGCAGCGATCCTGAAGATGACACGGAAATCACCTTCGAGCGTAACTCGCAGTTCTCTACGCAATACTTGCGGGTGTTCCACGATCTGAAAGATGGCACCCCTGTGTCCGTGAACACGCTGGATGACGCAATCTCGACTGCACAGGCTGAGACCGTTATCCCTGGCCATCGAGGTCAGGAGTGGATGTTCCTCAAAGAGGAAGACCACGGCACGTCCAGAGTTCATGCTGTGGCAAGTTGGAATCCCGATGATCCGGGAGATTACCTGATGTTCGGGTGGTGGGCCTACTATCCGGGTCAACATCCGCCGGATTTGGACCCCTACGATAGACAGGGGACTGTGATAATCGATAGTCCTGAGTTCGATCATGCACACCCACCTGTGATGCCCACCGTTGGGACCGCCTCTTACCGAGGTCCGGTCTTCGGAACCTACAGTTACGAACCCACGGACAGACCCGCAGACGTATCTTCAGAGCTCGAGTCTTTCTACGTTAGGGACGGATGGGAAGGGCAAGTAACCCTGACCGCGAACTTTGGAGAGGGTACGGTGAGTGGGTGCATCGGTTGTGACGGCGACCTGGTTCATCGGGATGCTTTGGTCCGCATTCATCACCCCGATATTGAGTTCGATCCTATTGACTACGAAATCCATCTGCTGGAGCACCCTTTCAATCCGGAAGACGGCACAATCGACGGGGGAGTATCCGAAGTCCGGCACCCCCACCTGGCAGTCACCGATTCGGACGGTGGTTGGGGTGGCTTTTTTTCAAACAGGCCGGATGGAGAAGGCAACCCACGTATGTTGGGAGGGTTCGGTTGGAACAGTTTTGAGATCGACGGAGGTGAGGCGTTGCTGGTAGGAGCCTTCATCGGGCTTAGCGAGGACTTTGCTTCGGGTCAGTAGTGCGGCAAGTTGCGCAGTGGCTTCAGGTATCCCGCTGTTGACGGCGGCAAACGCTCCGTCAAGAGGCCCTGCGGCTTCTGCCTGATCGCCTCACCTCACCCCAGGCGAAGGCGTCGGGCTTACCGCGATGGAATGGCGCATGAGCGCGACCTCGCCGGCCGACTTGATCTCGCGGGCCTCCTCCATCACCGCGAAGCCGTCGACGATCCGGTAGCCCAGGCGCTGCATCTCAAGGACGCCGACCGGCGCAACCCGGTCGATGGCGATGCGCCGGTTGCCGCCGTTGTTCTCCCGGATGACCCCATCCAGGTCCGCGGCCCACGCCCTCGCCTTCTCCTCCTGGCGCTCTCCGACCAGGAAGTACAGGAAAGGGATGCTCGGCCGGATCTCGTCGACCGTGGGCAGCCCTTCGCCGAACAGGCCGTCGCCTCCCAGCTCGAACAGGCGAACCGGCCCCTCGGTGGGCACGTAGACGTACCGCACCTCGTTGTGGGTGCTCCAGTGCAAAATCCGACCTCATTTGACCGCAATAGGGGGTCAATTTTCCACGCTCTTGAGTAACAGATGCCTAAGCAGTTGACGGCATTTGGTTTTGCGTTTTGTGGTTTTGCGGTGCCGGGATGTTGTTAAGCGTGGAAAATTGACCCCCTATTGGGGGTGATCGGCGTCCAAAATTGACCCCCCTTTGAATGTGTCCATGAACGTGCCCCGTCGTTGGACGGACGGGGTGGGGGGAGATGCTTGTTGTGGAGACGATTGCGCGGATCCGTCGGGATCATCTGGTGAAGGGCGTTCCGATCAAGAAGCTCGCCCGTGATTTGAGGGTTTCGAAGAACACGATACGCAAGGTGGTGCGGGGCGATGCGACCGCGCACACGTATGAGCGCACGATCCAGCCGATGCCGAAGCTTGGGCCGTGGGTGGAAGAGCTCGAGCGCCAGCTTGAGGCCAACGAGAGGACGCCGCGCCGGCTGCGTCTGTCTCTGCTGCGGATCTACGAGGACCTTGCGGCCCAGGGTTACGAGGGCGGCTATGACGCGGTGCGCCGCTACGCGAGAGCCTGGCGTCGCCGGCGGCGTCTGCTGTCGCCGTCGCAGGCCTATGTGCCGCTGAGCTTCGACCCTGGCGAGGCCTACCAGTTCGACTGGAGCCACGAGTACGCGCGTCTGGCGGGTGCGACGACCCGGGTGAAGGCGGCGCAGATGCGGCTCTGCTACAGCCGGATGCAGCTGGTTCAGATCTTCCCGCGCGAGGGCCAGGAGATGGTCTTCGAGGCGCACGAGCGCTCCTTCCGCTTCTTCGGCGGGGTCTGCCGTCGGGGCATCTATGACAACATGAAGACGGCCGTGACCACGGTCTTCACCGGCAAGAAGCGGGACTACAACCGGCGCTTCCAGGAGATGTGCTCGCACCACCTGGTGGAGCCTGTGGCATGCACGCCAGGCGCGGGCTGGGAGAAGGGGCAGGTGGAGAGGCAGGTGGGCGACGTCCGCGGCCGCCTGTTCGTACCTATCCCGCGAGGCCGGTCTTATGCCGAGATCAACGAGTGGCTGATGGATCGCTGCATTGAGGATGCCAAGAAGCGTCCACATCCGACGATCCCGGGCAAGACGGTGTGGCAGGTGTTCGAGGAGGAGCGGCCCTTCCTGATGGCGTACCGCGGCCCCTTCGACGGCTTCCATGCGACCGAAGCGTCGGTGTCCAAGACCTGCCTGGTGCGCTTCGACAACAACCGATACAGCGTGGAGGCCCGCGCGGTCGGGCAGCCGGTGGATGTGCGGGCCTACGCCGATCGGATCGTCATCCGCCAGGATGGCGAGATCGTTGCCGAGCATCCCCGCAGCTTCGGACGCGGCAAGATCGCCTACGAGCCGTGGCACTACGTACCGATCCTGGAGCGCAAGCCCGGCGCGCTGCGCAACGGCGCGCCCTTCAAGGACTGGAAGCTGCCCGACGCGCTCGGCCGACTGCGAACCCGGCTCGCGGCCCGCGACGACGGCGACCGGCAGTTCGTCACGGTGCTGACGGCGGTGCTGGAGGATGGGCTGGAGGCGGTGGAGGCGGCCTGCGCCGAGGCGCTCGACTGCGGCGCCTGCAGCGCAGACGTGGTGCTCAACGTCCTCGCCCGACAGCGCCAGCCGGCGCCGCCGGCGGACATCCCGACGCCCGAGGGTCTGCGGCTTCAACATCAGCCAGTAGCCGACTGTCAGCGCTACGACAGCTTGAGGGAGGCCGGTCATGGAGCGTCATGACGTGCTGGAGATGATGACGACGCTCAAGCTCGCGGGCATGCGTGCCGCCTACGACGACATCCTCGCCGACGGGCTCAAGCGCCGCCATCCGGTGCAGCAGATCATCGGCGCGCTGCTCCAGGCCGAGATCGCCGACAAGACGGCGCGTTCGATCAAGTACCAGATGAAGAGCGCCAGGCTGCCGGGGGCCAAGGAGCTGGCCGACTTCGACTTCGCCGCCTCGCCGGTCAACGAGCCTCTGATCCGCGAGCTCGCCACGGGCGGCTTCCTCGAAGGCCAGCGCAACATCGTGCTCGTCGGCGGCACAGGCACCGGCAAGACCCACCTCGCCACAGCCATCGCCCGGTCCTGCATCCGAAAGGGCGCCCGTGGCCGTTGCCACAACGCCGTCGACCTGGTCAACCACCTTGAGGCCGAACTCCGCGCCGGACGCCAGGGTCGCACCGCAGAGCAGCTCACCCGCCGCGACTTCGTCATCCTCGACGAACTCGGCTACCTGCCCTTCGCCCAGGCCGGCGGGCAGCTCCTCTTCCACCTCATGAGCCGGCTCTACGAGCGCACCTCCACCGTCATCACCACAAACCTAGCCTTCGGCGAGTGGCCGTCCGTCTTCGGCGATCCCAAGATGACCACCGCCCTGCTCGATCGTCTCACCCACCACTGCGAGATCGTCGAGACCGGCAACGAGAGCTGGCGCTTCAAGAACCGCTCCTGACCCGGCGTCGGCCTCCCCTGCGGCCCGCTTGCCCCGGTGGGCCAACAGGAACCCCCCACGCGGCTTCGCTCCGCGTAGCGCAAGACGCTACACGAAGCCGCGCGGGTCCCCCCTATTGGCTACCGGGACAACCTCCGCCGTGCCTCTCAGGGGGGTCAGTTTTGCACGCCGATAGGGGGTCAATCTTCAATGCCGATTGACAGTCGGTGGCGAGCACCAGGGCGTCGGCCCCGTCGAGCGCCTTCGCGATGGCACGGAGTGTGGGCGCCTTGCCGCGCCGGGTGGCGTAGGCGATGGCGAAGCCGCTCGCGGGGTCGACCGAGCCGTCCTTGGCCGGCAGGTCCCGCACGTGGCCGCCGGTGGCGATGACGGTGTGGCCGGCGCCGAGGAGCCTGCGGACGGTCCGCGCCTTGGCCGGCGATTCGACGACGACGACGTGCATGGCGCCTGTCCCCCGATGCACGCCGCACCCGCGTCGCGTCCGGCCGGACGCACGGGACCCCGCCCGCGAGGCGTTCGGCCCCGCGGCTCCGCCTCTCGGGCGTGCTGGGTCCGATCAACTAACCGGTTGGGAAGGAATAAGAAAATGCCCGCCGGGCTCGACTCCATGCCGCCGGGGCATGCGGCTACGGAGAGCGCCCGGGCCGCCTGACGACCACCGAGGGGCGCATCGGCACATGCCGCGCGGGCGCGGCCGGGGGGACACTCGGCGCTCGGCGGAACGCCCCGCCCGCGCCGCGGTCTCACCGGACGGGGGCGGGGGGTGGTGAACGGGCCGGCCGGCGTCCCCATATCGACAGGAGCGAGGAAGGAGACGCGCGAGGGAGCCGCCCGATCGACTAAGGAGCGGTGCGATGTTCGAGACACGGAGCGAGGTGGAGCAGCTTCTTGCCGTCGCCGAGGCCGGGCGCATCGTCGCCGCGGCCGAGCGGCTCTCGATGACCCAGCCCGCGCTCACCCGCGCCATCGCCAAGCTCGAGCGCCGCGCCGGCGGCCGGCTCTTCGAGCGCCTGCCCACGGGCGTTCGCCTCACCGCGCTCGGGGCGGCGGCGCGCGAGCGGGCGCGGCGCCTCGCGCGCGAGTTCGCCGACACCGACGAGCACGTGGCGGAGACCCTGGCGGGGCGCGGCGGGCGGCTGCGCATCACCGCCGCGCCGCTCTGGATGCGGGCGGTGGTCGTGCCGGCCGCGCTTCGATTCGAGAAGGCGTTCCCGGGCGTGGGCCTCACGTTCCGGAGCGTCCCGTTCTCAGAAGGCGTGCGCCTGCTCGAGGCCGGCGACAGCGACCTGCACTGCGGCGGCGTCGACGGCGGCGGGCCGCTGCCGGAGTACCTGCGCCGCGAGCCGCTGCTCCGGCTCACCGGCGGCATCGTCGCCCGGCGCGACCATCCGCTGCGCTCCCGGCGGCCCACGCCCGAGGACCTGGTGCGCAGCCCCTGGCTGGACTGCGACGCGACGGAGCGCGCCGGGGCCGGCGAGCGCAGGGCCTCGCTCGCGGCCGTTCTCGAGCGGCTCTTCGAGCGCACAGGCCTGCGCGCCGGGCCGGTGCTGCGCAGGGGCGCGGCGGGCTTCGTCCTCCTCGCCGAGGGGCCGTGGCTCTCCTGGCTCCCGCTCGCGCTGCTCGCGCGCCTGCCCGCGCTCGGCATCGAGCCCCTGCCGACCGGCTTCGGGCGCCGGCGCTACCGCACCGGGCTCGTCGCGCGTCGCTCGGCCGAGGACCTCGCGCCGATGCGCGCGTTCGAGGCGATGGAGCGCGACGTCGCGCGCGAGGGGCCGCGCTGAGCGCTCGCGCGCGCCGGCCCGGGGGCGTTGCGGGGCGCCCTCAACCCCCGTCCGGGTCCGGCATGCGGTAGCCGACGCCGCGCTCGCTGAGAATCCATTTGGGCCTCGCTGCGTCCTCGCCGAGCTTGCGCCGCAGGCGCTTGACCACGCCCCGCACCGGCTCGTTGTCGACCTTCTTCTCCTCCTCGTCGTCCTCGCCGCCGTTGACCCAGAGCCGGCGGCGCAGCGACTCGAAGCTCACCACGCGCCCTGCGTCGAGCGAGAGAATGCGCAGCAGCCCGTACTCGTGGGGGGTCAGGTGCACCGCGCGGCCCCCGACCGTCACCCGGCGCCGCGCGTGGTCGATGGAGAGCGCGCCCAGCACGAAGGGCGCGGCGCCTTCGCGCCGGCGAAGCACCGCGCGCACCCGGGCGGCGAGCTCGGCGTCGGAGAAGGGCTTGACGATGTAGTCGGCGGCGCCCGCCTCGAGCGCGCGCACCACGGTCTCGTCGCGCCCGTAAGCCGAGATGAAGATGACGGGCAAGTCGGCGAGCTCGGGCACCGTCTGCATGAGCTCGATGCCGTCGGTGCCGGGCAGCACGAGGTCGAGCACGACGAGGTGTGGGCGGTGGGTGCGGACGAGGCCGGCCACGTCCTCGGGCGCGCCCGTCACCACGGGGGCGTAGCCCGCCGCGGCGAGCGCGTCGCGGATGCTGCGCAGCATCCGCGGGTCGTCGTCGACCACCAGCACCGGGGTCTTCGCGCCTCGCGCGCCGGGCGCAGGGGACGGGGCGCGGGCGAGGCCCGCCGCGCCGGGCGTCTCCGCCACCGGCAGGGTGAAGGTGAAGCGGGTGCCGAGCCCCGGCCCTGCGCTCTCCGCGCGGATGCGCCCGCCGTGCGCCTCCACCAGCCCCTTGCAGATGACGAGCCCGAGGCCGAACCCCGCCCGCTCGGCGTCGGGGCCGGCGGCGTCGGCGTAGCGGCGAAAGAGCCGCGCCATGCGCTCGGGAGGAATGCCCCGGCCCTCATCGGTGACCGAGACCGCGACCTCGAGCCCCGTGCGCACCGCCCCGACGTGGATGGGCGAGGACTCGGGGGAGTGGCGTGCGGCGTTCGAGAGGAGGTTGCCGAGCACCTGCACGATGCGCCGCTTGTCGGCCATCACCGCCGGCAGGTCCGGGGCCAGGTCGATGCGCACCGCCTGGCGGGCGCCGGCGCTCTCGAACGCGCTCCGCGCCTGCTCGACCAGCGCCGCGACCTCCCGGGGCTCGGGCTCGACGGAGAGCTTGCCCGCGTCGATGCGCCCCGCGTCGAGCAGGTCGGCGACGAGGTCGTCCATGCGGTCCGCCTGCTGGTCGATGATGCGGTGGAACGCGCGAAGCTCCGCCCGGTCGAGCGCGCGCGCGGGGCGAAGCAGCGTCGCCGTCACACCCTTGATGGAGATGAGCGGCCCGCGCAGCTCGTGGCTCACCATGGCGAGGAACTTCGCGCGCAGGCGCTCGGTCTCTTCCAGCGCCGCGAGGTCCTGCATCGTGACCACCACCGTCTCGGCCTCCCCCCCGGCGGTGGGGATGGGCGTCGCGTTGACGAGCATGCGAAGGCTCCGCCCGTCGGGGACGGAGAGCTCGACCTCGGCGGCGCGAAGGCGCTCGGCGCTCTTCAGCTCATCCAGCGTGACCTCGCGCCCGTCGGCGAGCCGCGAGGTCAGCACCTCGCGCAAGCTCTCCAGCGACCCGTCGGGGGCGAGCAGCCCCGCGAGGATGCGCTTCGCCTCGCGGTTGACGGTGAGCGGATTGCCGGTCGCGGCGTCGAGCACCACCACCCCGACCGGCGAGGTCTCCACGAGCGCTTCCAAGTCGGCCCGCGCGCGGCGCTCGTCGCGGTGCGCGCGCGCATTGGCGATGGCGACGGCGGCCTGCGCCGCGAGCAGCACCAGCACTTCTTCGTCCTCGTCGGTGAACGCCGCCCCGCCCGCCTTCTCGCCGAGGAAGAAGTGCCCGACGTCGAGGCCGTGGTGGCGCATCGGCGTGCCCTGGAAGGTGCGGCAGGGGATGAGCCCGGGTGCCAGGCCGAGCGAGGCGACGTACTCGCCGAGGTCGGCGAGGCGGAGCGGCCCGTCGAGAGCGCGCAGGTGTTCAAACAGGCGCATCGCGTCGGGCCAGGCCGCCATCTGCCGCGCCTCCTCGGGGGTGAGGCCGGAGGCGACGTGGCCCTGCGGCAGGCCCGCCTCGTCGACGGGGGCGATGACGCCCAGGCGCGCCCCAGTGAGCGCGCGGGCGCTGTCGACCACCTCGCGCAGCACGGTGTCGAGGTCGAGGCTCGCGCTGATGCGGAGCACCGCCGCGCTCAAGCGCGAGACGGGCGTGCCCGGCGCCTCGGCGTCCGGGTCCCGGCGGTCGGATTCGGTCATCGGTCTCCCTCCGGTGCGGCGGCGCGCGACGCCGCCGCGACAAAAAATGACGATTCGGGCTTATTGTCATCCTATTTACACGATTTTACTCGGTCTTTCCACGCATATCGCGTGAATCTTCGTCTATGCTCATGCTCGTTGGTACGCGCACCACGCGGCGGAGGCATAGACAGGTTTCCGCCTGAGGGCCATGCCGGTCGAGGAACCGGGGCGCCGGGGCGCCGGGTTGGCGGTGCCGCCGGAGCGGAGCCTCGCGCGGGTGTCGCGCTAGTGAGTTGAGAGGGTATGGACGATGACGCTATCGACGGTTGCGGAACGCTTGGGCGGACTCGCTGTTAGAAGCCGGAAGCCGGAAGCCGGAAGCCGGAAGCCGGAAGTCGGTACCGGTCCGGACGGCGCGTTCCGGTATCCGCCTCGACACCGGCCTGTGCCGGACCGGGCGGCTGACGCCATGGGCCGCGTGGCATGCGTCCGGCGGGAGCGCCAATCCCGTCCAGGCTTCCCCGGCCTCCGCCGCCCGGCGGGGCCTGCTTCCTCCCCCGCTCACGAAACCGGTGCGGCCAGCGTCCGTGTTTCGGGCCGTGCGAGTGGTCTGTCCCGGTTCCGCCGTGCCGCGCTCGCGGCGCTGCTCGGGCTCGCCGCCTTCGCCGCCGCCCCGCAGGGCGCCTCCGCCGATCCCTGTCCCGGCGACATCGTGCCCCCCGGCACCTTCTGGTCGGCGTGCATGACGCCGGAGTTTCAGGATAACCGCATTCAAACACTATCAGGTTACCGCCGCACCGCAGATTACGGCAGGCTGTCCGACATAACGGTCGATAGCGCGGCCGGCACCCTTACGGTCCAAATCCTGACCTACACTTTCAGCAAGCTCGCGAACTCGCGTGAAATCAGGATTGACTTCTTAGGTGACGAAAGCCACTCCGCCCCTCCAAGCGTCACCGCGGGTTGGAAGCTGCACATCGGCAGCTACACCTATGCTCTCGACTCCAATGCTCACAATGTTTCGCGGCAATACAGCTCCTACAACTGGGATGCAGCCGGCCCGATCTGGACCGAGGGACAGAAGATCACGGTGATCCTGCGGGTGGATCCCGCCAGAAGGATCGGCGGCCGCGTGGTGCGGGCGGGGCTGCCGTTCCTCTACGTGCTAAAGGAGGACACGTTCAAGGACCCGGTGGGCGCCGGGCTGACCTACTCGGCGGCGCTGGAAGGCGGTGCCGCGCTGCCGGACTGGCTCACCTTCGATCCCGACCGGCGTACCCTCAGGGGCACGCCGACCAACGCCGACGCGACCGGGCCCGACGAGCGGATCCATGTCGCGTTCCTGGCCACCGACGGCAACGGCGGCGAACAGGTCCGCGTGCTCAGCATCGGCGTCGTGCCGGACACCGGCCCGCCCGTGATCCAGAGCGTCTCGAAAGCCTCCGGGAAGCTCGTCCTCACCTATAACGAGCCCCTCGACGAGGACTCCGAGCCCGGCGCCGGCGCCTTCGCGGTGACCGATGGCGGCAACCCGGCCACGGTGAGCAGCGTCGATGTGTCGGGCCGCACCGTCGTGCTGACGCTCGCCTCCGCGCTCACCGGCGCGGCGCAGGTGAGCTACACGGTGCCGACCGGGGCGAATGCGACGCCGATCCGGGACGTGGCGGGCACCAACGCGGCGGCGTTCAGCAACAAGGCCGCCTCGGACTACGTCATCGGCGTGCGGGCGTTGCAGGGGCGGGTCTCGGAGGGGGCCGGGTCTGCGGGGTTCGAGATCTCGCTCGATCCGGTCCCGGTGGACCCGAACGTGGCCTTCTTCGTGCACTGGGAGACGGTGCCGGGCACGGCGGTGCCGCACTGGCTGTCGCAGACCGGCGCCGACTACACCGGCACGGGCGGGGGGATTGCGCTCGGCAACGGCGGCGGCAGCAAGCCCACCTACCGGGTGTGGGTGCCCGTCGCCGACGACGGGCTCGACGAGCCGGACGAGACCTTCGGCCTGCGCATCGCGCTCGGCTTCGGCCCGGACCAGACCGACATCGTGAACCCGACAAGCGCCCCGGCATACGTGAAGGACCTTGCGGTGAGTGTCGATACGGCCGAAGCGGAGGTGACGATCGAGGACAACGACTCCGGCCCGTCGGTGACGCTGCGCGCGCCCGGCGGCAGGCTCGGGGACGACATCCGCGAGGGCGACGAAGAGGCGGCGTTCGGCGTGTGGCTGCTGCCGGGGACGGGGTCGGTCTCCTACCCGGTGACGGTGAACTACGCGGTGCGCGCGCTGACCGCGGCCGAGACGGCCGAGGCGGACGGGCGCACCCGGGCGACCGCGGGCACGGACTTCACCGCGGCGACGGGCATGGTGACCTTCAATACCGGCGAGACCTACAAGGCGGTGCCGGTCGACGTGCCGCGCACGCCGGAGCTGGAGGGCGACGAGTACTTCGCGGTGGAGCTTTCGGGTCCGAGCGGCAACCTCGACATCGAGGAGAGCCTGGGGCTCTACCTGATTTACGACAATCCGGGGCCGTACAAGTCGCGGATGGGGGTGGGGTCCGGGGCGCCGCCGGAGAGCGAAGGCGGGGGCTGCGGGGCGAACCTGTGGGTCGAGTTCCGCGACGGCAACGGCGACCGGACGCAGGTGTCGTCGCTCGCGGCGACCGACTTCGCGGTGGAGAACGGGCGCATCGGCGCGCCGGCGGCGGACGCGGACGGCCTGCGCTGGACGGTGCCGGCCTGGGCGGCGGCGGGCTTCACCGGGCTGATGCGGGTGCGGCTTGTGGAGAAGGCGCCGGCCCCCGAAGGGCGGGTGACGGCCTGGGAGGCGGCGGAGCAGGTCCTGCGGGTCGCGAGCGATACGGACTGCCCGGCGGTGGCGCGGAGCGAGCTCGCCTCGCTCGCGCTGGAGGGCCTCGAGCTGGACCCGGCCTTCGATGCGGCAACGACGTCCTATACGGCGGCCGCGCCGCAGGACACGGAGACGGTGACGGTGACGGCGGAGGCGGTCTACGGCACGTCGGACGTCGCCATCGCGCCGGCGGACGCCGACACCGACGCCGAGGGCCACCAGGTGACGCTCGCCGAAGGCGGGACCGGGATTGCGGTGACGGTGACGCCGGGCGACGGCAGCGCGGCGAAGACCTGGACGGTGACGGTGACGGGCGCGTCCGATCCGGGCGTGCTGACCGGCTTCGTGCTGGTGGACGCCTCGAACGACGCCGATTTGGGCGCGGTCGAGAGCGGCGGCACGGTGACGGTGTCGGGGGCCGGCCGTTACGGCGTGCGCGCCGAGACGCAAGCGAACGCGGAGGTCGGCAGCGTGGTGCTGACGCTTGCCGGTCCGGGCGCGGAAGACACGCACACGCGGACCGAGAGCATCGCGCCCTACTCGCTCTACGGCGACGACATGCAGGGCGCCGAGCACGGCCGGGCGCTTCCGGCGGGCACCTATACCCTGACGGCGACGGCCTATGCAGACAGGGGCGGCGCGGGCGACGTGCTCGGCACGCTCGCGGTGCCGTTCACGGTCGCGGTCGAGGCGGCGCCGGGCGTGCTGACCGGCTTCGTGCTGGTGGACGCGGCGACGGACGAGGACTTGGGAGCAATTGCGGACGGCGGCACGGTGTCGGTGCCGGCGGCCGGGCGCTACGGCATCCGCGCCGAGACGCAAGCGAACGCGCAAGTCGGCAGCGTGGTGCTGACGCTTGCCGGTCCGGGTGCGGACGATGTGCACGAGCGGACCGAGAGCGTGGCGCCGTACTCGCTCTACGGCGATGCCGGGGGCGCGGAGCACGGCCGGGCGCTGGCGGTGGGGTCCTACACCCTGACCGCGACGGCCCATGCGGAGCGCGGCGGCGCGGGCCGCGCGCTCGGCACGCTCACGGTGGCGTTCACGGCGGCGGCCTCGACGGCGCCGCTGACGGCGTCGCTCGAGAACCTGCCGGAGCGGCACGACGGCGCCACGGCGTTCAGCTTCGAGCTTCGCCTGAGCGAGCACGTGCCGGCGCTGCGCTACAAGACGGTTCGCGATGACGCGTTCACGGTGACCGGCGGCGAGGTGACCGATGTCCGGCGGATCGCGCCGCAGGCGACCGACAAGAACCGGCGCTGGGAGGTGACGGTGACGCCGGACTCGTTCGGGGACGTGGCGGTGACGCTGCCGGCGACGACGGACTGCGCGGCGGCGGGGGCGGTGTGTCACGCGGACGGGCGGATGCTGTCGGCCGCGGCCTCGGGCACGGTGCCGGGGCCGGCGCTGTCGGTGGCGGACGCGCGGGCCCAGGAAGGCACCGACGACACCCTCGACTTCGCGGTCACCCTCGTCCCGGCGCGGACGGTGGCGGTGACGGTGGAGTACGCGACCGCCGACGGCACGGCGACGGCGGGGTCGGACTACACGGCGACCTCCGGCACGCTGACCTTCGCCGCGGGCGAGACGCAGAAGACCGTCTCGGTGCCGGCGCTCGAAGACGACCACGACGAGGGCAGCGAGACGCTGACGCTCAGGCTCTCGAACGCGCAAGGGGCGAACATCGCGGACGGCGAGGCCACGGGCACCATCACCAACTCGGACGCGATCCCGAAGGCGTGGCTCGCGCGGTTCGGGCGCACGGTGACGGGCCAGGTGCTGGACGCGGTCCAGGACCGGCTTGCGGCGCCGCGAACGCCGGGCGCGGAGGCGAGCCTGGCGGGCCTGGCGATGCCGTCGTGGCGGGGCGGCGACGCGGCCGGGGCCGACGCCGCGGCGGTCGCCGCGGAGCGCGAGGAGGAAGAGGCCCGGGCGGCGCTGGCGTCGATGACGGCGTGGCTTTCGCAGGCCGATGGCGACGATGGCGGGCGCGAGCCCGAGTCTCGGGCGCTGACCGAACAGGACTTCATCACCGGCACGTCGTTCGCGCTGACCGGCGGCTCTGCGCAGGGCGGCGGCTTCGCGTCGCTGTGGGGCCGTGCCTCGATCGCGGGCTTCGACGGCCGCGAGGGCTCGCTCACGGTGGACGGCGAGGTCACCACCGGGCTGATCGGCGCGGACTGGGCCTCGGCCAACTGGACTGCGGGCCTTGCGCTCGGGCATTCCACCGGCACCGGGGGCTGGCGCAAGGGCGGCGCGTGCGACCTCAACTGCGGGGGCGCCATCGAGGCGGTCCTGACCGGCCTCTACCCCTATGCCGGCCTGGACCTGACCGAGCGGCTCTCCGTGTGGGCGGCGGCGGGTCACGGCTCCGGCGAGGTGACTGTGACGCCCGAGGGCGAGGCCGGCCTGACGGCGGACCTCACCATGAGCATGGGCGCGGCCGGGATGCGGAGCGAGGTGCTGCGGCCTGTGGACGGCGACGGTCTCGCGCTTGCGCTCAAGGGCGACGCGCGCTTCACGCGGACGTCCTCGGAGGCGGTGCGGAGCGAGGGGGGCAACCTCGCGGCTGCGGACGCGGACGTGTGGCTGCTCCGCCTCGGCATGGAGGGTTCTCGGCGGTTCGCGCTGGATCGTGCGGACGGCGGGGCGAGCGTGACGCCGTCCTTCGAGCTGGGCTTGAGGCTCGACGGCGGCGACGCGGAGACCGGCATGGGCGCCGACATGGGCGGCGGAGTGGCTTTCGCCGACCCGGCGAACGGTCTCGTCTTCGAGAGCCGCGCGCGGGCGCTTGTTGCGCACGAGGCCGACGGCTTCCGCGAGTGGGGGGCGAGCCTGTCGGCGTCCTGGGACCCGCGGCCCTCGACCGACCGGGGCCTCAGCGTGTCGCTGACCCAGTCCTGGGGCGCCTCGCCCGGGGGCGGCATGGACGCGCTGCTCGGGCGCGAGACGCTCGCGGACCTCGCCGCGAACGACGAGGATGGCGGCGACGGGTTCCGTGCGTCGAGCCGGCTGGAGGGCGAGATCGGCTATGGGTTTGGAGTGTTCGGCGGCGCCTTTACGGGCACGCCGAACTTCGGCCTGGGGCTCTCCGAGAGTGCCCGCGACTGGCGCATCGGGTGGCGGCTCGCGCCGGAGGGCACGACCGCCGGGGGCTTCGAGATGAACCTCGACGCGACGCGGAGCGAGCCCGTGAACGACGACGCCGAGCCCGTGCACGGGGTGATGCTGCGGAGCGTGCTCCGCTGGTGAGGCGCGGCGGCGCGCGGAGCGCCGCCGTTCCGTTCACATTCATCGAGCGGCCTTGAGCCGGATATTCCAACGGACCCCGGTCCCGGTCTCCCCTCGCGGGAGGCAGGGGCCGGGGTTTTTCGCGTGAGAGGGCAACCCGAAGGAGGAGGATCATGAGCAATACCGGAACGGGAAGGGCCTGGCGGTTCCTGAAGCGGAACCCGGACTACGCGGCCGAATGGGAGGCGGCGGCCGACGCGGTGGAGCCTATGGAGGCCGGGCCCTTCCCGGTGCGGACCCAGTCGGCCGCGGACCGTGCGGCGGCGGCATGGGGGCTGATGGCGTGGGAGGACCCGCTCGCCGAAGACGGGCCGGCATCCCCCTTCTGGACCGAGGCGCCGGCGCTGAGGGGCATCCCCGTTTGTCAATCGGCTTTGAAGATTGACCCAATAGGGGGTCAATTTTCCACGCTTAACAACACCATGGGCACGGCGGAGGGGAGCTCCTCCAGGTTGACGAGCCAGAGGTCGGTGCTGTCGGTGGGCGGCAGGAAGTCGGGGGCCGCCCAGCGGGTGCGGTTGTCGCTGTCGCGCCAGGGGATGCCGCGCACGTCGACGGGATCGAGCAGCAGCGCGCGGACGTCGCAGTAGATGCGGCGGCCTTCGCCGGCGACCTGCTGCGCGAGCTCGCTCTTGCCGCAGCCGGGAGATCCCCTGACCATCACGGGCTGTCTGGCATCGATGAGGACCTTGAGGGTGGCGGCGAGCTCGCTCGGCCGCAGCGTGTAGTCGGCGGAGATGGTGTCGGGATCGGTCACGGGCGCCTCCGGATGGCAGGAAGACGGCGCGGACGTCTCTCATCGTCCGGCCTCGCCCGGGCCCGAGCGCCCGCCCCGCTTGCCGGCTCGGGGCAACGGGCGGGCGCTAGCTGCGGTCTTCGGGGGAAAGGTGATCAGGCGTTCTGCGGCGACGCCGGCGGCACGGTGGCGGCTTCGGAGAGGCGGCCGACGTGGATGCGGCCGATCCAGGCATCGGAGCGCGCGGCGGAGTCGTCTTCGCGAACGTGCTGCCGCAATTCCATCCAGAGCCGACCGAGGACGTTGTGGCCCTCGTAGCGATCACCCGAGGGACTCGCGCCCCACCAGGGGTCGCGGGTCGAGACCTCGACGATGGGGCGCTCGCCGGTTGCGGCCAGCACCGCGTCGATCTCGGCCTTGTTCGCCTCGCGCTTGCACCGCAGCACCCAGCGCATGACGTCGACGCGCCGCGCGTTCCAGCCGGGGTCGATGCCGAGACCCGGGGTGCGGCCGATGGCCGCGGCCTCCTTCGGCGTCGGCGCTTCGGCGATGCGCCGCTGGACGCCGGGGCGCGCCGGAAACTTGCAGGCTTGATACAAGCCTTCGGACGATCGGAATTGCCAGGGGCCCGCCAAGATGGGCACGGCGAGGGGGAAGAAGTTGCTGAGCTCGCCCCACGCCGCCTTGGAAAAGCGGAAAGCGCACGACTTCTCTCTTTCGTAGCTGCGCATCGGCACCTCCCGTGCAGGCGGCCGTCGCGGGCGCGGGGGACTCGCTTCCCCGCCCGGGGCCTCGGCCCCTCTCGTTCCGGCCTCTGCCTCGCGGCGTCGGCAACAGTGGGAGGCGGCGTCGGGTTCGAGAGAACGGAATGCCGGGACGGAGTGAGCCGGCAGATCGCCAATTCGGGCAACGACAACGCGCGCCGGGTCGCACGCCTCATGGCGCCGGGAAACGAGACCGTGAGGCGGCCGAGTCGCCGAACGTCAGGGAGGATGTCGGTGGGGCGTCAGTGAAGCGGGAAGGGAATCACGTTCCCGGCATCGCCCGCGGGGTCGGTGCGGATCGTGAATAATGCGGGCGGACCCTCGCCGGCGGCGTTCTTGCTGCGGACCTGCATCTCGTACTCGGTGTCGGGCTTGAGGTCGATGAAGGTGAAGGTGGGGAGCGGAGTCTCGAAACCGAAGGACCACTCTTCCGCGCCCGCCTCGCGAATGCGGACGACATAGGTCGCGCCGGGCTTCCTGGCCGCGTTGACCGCCCTGCCGTCATCGAGGGGCAGCGTGACGGACCATTGGTTGTCCTTCCACTCGATCCGGGGCTTCGCGCCCTCCTGTCCGGGAATCACGTCCTCCGCCTGACGGATATGGTCGCGGAGAGCGCCGTTCGGTGTAGCGCGTCAAACCTTGCGGCATCGCGCGGGCAGGAAGGAAAGCCGCGCTCGGCATGCGTGGCGCGGCTCACTCGTCTTTGGACGGTCCGTGCCGGACGAGCCTGGTCCCGAATCCACGGACGGCGAGAGCTTGGCGATACGTTCGAGGCGGGGTGTCGAAAATGGGGGATGTTCGACCGCTTCCTGTCGTTCGATGCCCGTCTCGTGCAGGACCGTCGGGCGGGCCACTGAACGGCGCGGAGAGGGCCGGTCGCCGAACTCGCGACGCCGCGGTGGGGATCGTTCGGATGCGGGGCGGTCCTGCCGTGGCGGGAGGCGGTTGCCCGCCTCAGTGCAGCGGGCGCCCGGTTCCGGCGAGGTGCGGGTAGAAGTGCAGGAAACGGTCGAACAACGGGGTCTTGCGCCAGGTCCCTCCCTCGCGGGAGGTGTCGCCGGCCTCCACGTTCCGCTCGACCAGGCCGAACCAGAGCAGCGGCCGCAGCACGCGCATGGCGAACAGGATCAGCGGGACGTAGTCGGGGTTTCTCGAAACCGCGTCGTTGGGCAGCACGGCCTGCCGCATCAGCGTCCCGGTGTCCTGCCACCGGTCGCCCGTGATCGCCAGCGACCACAGCGCCACGCCGATCAGCTGCTGCGGCCAGGCGCCGCACTCGCCGTCCCCGAAGAGGTCGAGGCTGACGCGCCAGAAGGCGGTCCGGAACAGGGTGTCGTGGAGCCTTGCCAGACGGCCCGCCATCGCGGCGCGGCCCGCCGCGGCGAGCCTGAGCCGGGCGCCGGCGCGCTCCAGGTTCCCGGACCGCTCCAGCAGCGCCCGGACGAGGCGCAACTCCTCGACATGCCGCTCGCTCAACTGTTTTCCGGCGCGCCACTTCTCCTCGAACGCGCAGCCCGGCCACTCCATCGCGTCGCGCATCGCCGTGACCTCGGCGCGGGTCAGGTTTCCCCGCGCCGTGAGCTTCAGGCCGTCTCCCTCCGATGCCGCGCCCAGCAGCACCAGTGCGTTGCGCACCATGGCGCAATCCGCGACCTCCCCGTCGTCCAGATCCGCCGCCAGGCGAAGCGGACCGCCCGCGGCAGGGGGCTCGGGCCACAGGGCGTCGACGGCCGCCTCGTTGAGGAGCGCCCAGGTGGGTTCGACCCCGTCCAGCCAGGCCTGGTACTCGTCGGGAATGCCCGGCACTTTCCGGGTCATGGTTGCGGCCTCCCCGCTCTTGTCGAACGCGCCCGAGGGCGCGCCGGAAGGGGCGCAAGGCGGGGCGTTCGCGATAGCCGCCTTGTGCCGGCATTATGCATGTCTCGTCAACCGGGCCCTTGGATGCGGGTGTCGCGGGCGTGCCGAAGGCATCGCCGGTGTGGCACGAACGACAGGCGGGGTTGGGATGGGCGCAACTCGGGGGACGGAGGTCGCAGGGACTGGTGCGCGATCGGTTTCCCTACGGAAACAAGGAAGTTGCGTTCAACATGGGCGGCCGATACAGGGCGGATGGCTGGTATGCGCCGTCCGGCATTGATCTCGACGCATTCCGCGAGCGGGGGTGACTGTAGTGCTACAACGGGCTGAACAGGGAATTCGTCGAACAGGTGCATTTGGTTCGGCGCGGAACACGCGCGCGAGGCGCTGAGAGTGCGTCTGGGAACCCCAGGCGCTGCGGGACGGGTGCGGCACCGGCGAGCGGTGGCGGAGGAATAATGAGAAAGAAGAGACCGCGGCCGGCCTCCCCCGACCAGGTACGGATCTCCCGTGAAGGTGAAACCGCCGTCATCGAGTACGCCGACCCCTCCGTTTCGGTCGTGAACCTGCAAGTGGGTCCGTCGCTTGCGGAGATGACCGACCCGGAGGTGCTGGAGCTGTTCAACGACATGCTCGAAGCGCAGGCCAAGATCGCGGCGAGCTTCGACCCGACCCTGACCGAGATCCCGCCGGGATGTCCGCAGATCGAGTACAGAGAGGGGAGCGACCAATGGGTTCCGCGCGGTCATGTGCTGCGCTGCCATATCGAGGACGACGAGGAAGGAAGACCCGTCATCCATGTCGACGATAACGAGCTGGACCTCAAGGCCTTCGGCCGGATGCTTCTGACATTCTGCGGATTCGGGATGCGTATCGCCTTCGTGGACGAGGAGGACGTGAACAATGAACCCGAGATCGTGGTGAGGGAGCCGGAAGACAAGGAGGATCGATGAGCGGTAGAGCGGCCGTGCATGTGGTGGAACGCCGGTTCGAACTGCATCAGATATTTGGTCTGATGGTGAAGATGCGCAGTAGTTGTCTTGAATGGCTCGGCGTTTGGTTGAGTTGGCTCTTGTGTTCGGCTAGGCGTTCAGGCAGAGCCTGTAGTGGTATACGGATGCATTTCAATCGGTACCTATGCGGTGCCTAGCTGAAAATTATAGCCCGGCCCCACGCCACACCATACCAAGCACGAAGAGTTCCCCCTCAGCATCATCGGCGGACTTGAAGCCCTCGTCGGATGGCCTGCGTAACAAGGGGAGCCGTGGTATTCAATTTCTCGAACGAGCCATCGAATTCGCGCGTCTCCACTGTGTACAGCGTTGCTAAGGTTTCTTTCTCAACAACATCATCTCCTTTTATACGCGTACTATGGGCGTTCACGCCCTGTATCTTTAGATGCTGACTGTTCATCCTCAGGTAGTTCAACGAATATGGAGCCAAGAAACTTTATTCAGATTTGCAACCATCGTGTATTGGTACACCGCGCGGTTTGGTGTCCGGGGTTGGCCGCCTGCATTCATAGCCCAATTCATCATTCGAAACACTTTTCTTATTTGCAATATGTCTTCAAAATCAATGTGAGATGCACCCCTATCCAAGATTTCCTTCATATCATTGTTTAGTTCTTCGAATATGGTTTTGCGTACAACATCAGCCGGTACGGTTTGACCGGTAGGTAATGGGGTGGGCTGGGCGTTTAGAATTAGGCTAGTTTGTTCCTGAATCACTTGCCGAATATACCTTTTCTGTTTACGTTTCTTCGCATGATTGGAAACGAACAAATAAGCTAGAGTAACAATCCAAACACCAACACCAATCATCAAGCCTTCCACAATGGAGAACAGTTCAAAGTGATCTTGCGAAGTTGGTGCGGGAATTTGGTCGTTGAACATACTGATTGTTCTCCCAAATGCGGCGATCGCTCTTCGCCAGTGTTGTGGTCACGGTTAGCGGAGCCCATGTCTCGCTCAGCGGTAGAGAGTGTTGTCCATGCCAGTTGTGCGACGACCTCGTAAACGGCGGCACATAGATCAGCGGCAACCTCTTCTTGTCATCAGACGACTTTTACTCTAGATTGAAGGTCGGCGTCAGCGACTAACGATCAACGAGCCATCATCCTGAAGTTGTAGCCTTCCTCGGCGTTTGCTAGGCTGCAAGTAGTGTGAAATCGGATCGTTTGCGTACTTCAATCTTGGCATGACTGCGTAAAGCCATGTCAGAAGATTTGGGAGAACCTCGTCTCCGGTTCCTGGATACATATGGTATCCCGTGAGAGGCCTGTTCTTACTGTCCATCGTAAAGATCCTGGACTCTTCGGGTCTGCCCCAGTGGCAGAATACGCCCTTGTCGAGCACGAATAGGCCATCGATTAGAGGTCTCTCAATAGGCCTGAGTTCATTTTCGTCCCATTCTTCCAGCTTGGATAGCAGGCTGGGCATACTTACCTTTGAGTCGAACGCGAATGCGAAATAAGGTCTTCGCCAGATGAACCGCCTTGCCTCGGACGGCGGCACGGTGCTTACGGCGCCCTTGACCGCTTCAGGCTCGACAATCATCTTCTTGAAGGCTTTGGCCTTGAGGAAGATGTCACGTAACTCTCCTTCTACGCTCGCGATGACGCTCTTCGTCTCTGCTGCACACTCGACGCTCTCGATGATGAATTTCTGTGGGTGCTCCCAACTGTCCTTGAGCGCCACGTGATATTCGTTTGCGATTATGACGTCAGTCTGGCGACTTATGAAACCCTCGATACTGAATACCTCCCCGTGTCCAACCCGATAGGGAAGATACCGCCTGAGGAACTCTCTCAGTATTCTCTCGTATCCTGAGCCCTTTATGTCGGTACTGCTGAAATCTTGGCGGATCTTTTCGAAGGCCTCTCGAAGACCCTTTCCTTCCTTGACGACAGCGGCTTTGAATATTTCGTGTCCAGATTTCCGTCGTGCCATATTTATCTGCTCTCCTGTACGTCGATGATGGCTGCAGCCAAACCTTCAGACTTACCTTCGCAGTGCCGTTCAGCTCCCGATCGACGATTACACTCTCCTTCTCCACTGCATCCGACATCTGCGATCGTGTCCGCTTCGTCCTTGGTGGACACTTACCAAGTGTGCCTCCCCATCGCACAGCCTCACTAGGTCACACTAATCCGAGAAGGCGGCGCAACGCGGAGGGTTACACAGATAGGGTAATTGCCTGACAGTTACACTCCCGCTGGGGTTCGGGCGACCTGGTTCATTTTCTTCTCCTCTGGTAGAGGAACCATCCGGTGGCGCTTAGGTGGCTCTCCAGCGAGTTCACTATGTTCTTCACCTCCGTCTCTTTACCGCACGCCGTGTGGGTACAAGTGACTATTCAAGCCATGTCGTACACCCGTTTCTGCGGCAATCGGTATCATTGAAATTGAAAAAGGCAGGGATATGTGCGCGGCGACAGTGTTTCCCATGACGATGACAGTCAGCATGATTGATCCAGAGATTTCTTCTCATAAACAGTTGAAATCCGCTGTCCGTCCCAATAATAGCAAAGGTGCCGTTCCTGTCTTCCGTTGGAAAGAAGACGGGGCCGGAATGCGGCAACACACTCGCCATCATCGTGGCAGAGGCTGTCGTAGGCAATGCCGTTCGAGTCGTCCGATCGGAGCGTCTTCGCCAGATGCTGCCCGGCCGCGTAGTCGTCGTCGTGGTAGACGAGCGGGTAAGTTGACTGTCGACCGCGCAAGTCGTGCAGCTCGCCATCGAGGTCTACGGCGTAGACCCGCAAGTCGAGTTCCATCCGAGGCTGTGCCGTCGCGCGCATGAAGCGCTCGCGATGGTGCTTGGATTCGGCAATGGCGGTGCCCAAACCCTTTGCGGCATAGAACACGCCGTAGGTGCCGTCCGAAAATCTGCTGCCCTCCGGGTTCAGATGGGTGAAGGCTGCCATGATGATGCTGGAGCCTGGACCGCTGACGCGGTCCTCAGGGGGAACAAGCCGGATATCGCCGACTTCATCCCGCAGACGCGGATTGGTCAGCGATTCGAGTTCCAGGATCGCCTCCAGGTCGCCAGCGTCCGTCACTCGTTCGAACAGTTGGATCGGCGGGAACCGGCTGGGAATGATGCGCCAGCACGGCTTCCAGCGAACACGGACAAGAGGAAGCGTCAAGTCCACCCGCCTCGCTGTGCGTCGAGGTACTGCCTGACCAGGAACAGGTCCGCGACCTGACCCGAGAGCATGCGATCGAGCGCAGACCGACCGCCGAACAGGGGCGCCGCGTTCGGTCGCTTTACCCATTCGTCCGCCGCCGCCTCATCGGGTAGCAGGATCTGGAGCGCCTTGTAAACGCCAAGGACGTACGAGATCCGTTCCAGCGTATCTTTGGGCAGAACCGCGTTGGGGTCCCTCTTCCACTTGAAGAAGGTTGATCGGGCAGTCACACCGAGAAGGATCATTTGCTGGTCGACCGAGAGCCCCCAGAGTTGCGCGATACGGAAGAAGGTGCGCAGCGCCGGGCCGGATAGTCCCTTCCGGTCGGTGGCGGTAGCCGGGCGGGCTTTTGTGAGCATGGCAGAATCCCTATATGGCCTTCATGAAAAGATAGTTCACATATAGACCGATGACAAGTGGAGCCGCCCGGGTGGGTCGGTGGTCAGGGGATGTCTGGAGTTATCACCAATTCCGTTCCGAGGCCATTCCGAAACGCGTTTCTTCCAAGGTTGACCAGAAATGGAAACGCCGCTAAGATATTGTCTTAGCGGCGTTTCCTTTGGTTGCGGGGGCAGGATTTGAACCTGCGACCTTCAGGTTATGAGTTTGGCCACAATCTGCGTCTCTCGTAAGCTGACGTAAGCTGAGTGATGATAACTCGTTGAATTACAGGCCTTTCATGGTTTCTATCATACGCATGCGCCGCCTGAGGTAAGCCACGAGTAGATGCAAAGTGTTTGCCAATAGTTTGCCAGCTTGCTAGAACGCCCTCCCGGCGTCAAGGATTTCTGGCCATGGCAAACCGCATTCCGAAACTCACCAGGCGCGCCGTCGAGGCCCTCAAGGCGAACGGCGCCGATACCGTCTACTGGGACGGCGAGCTGACCGGCTTCGGCGTCCGGGTCCGGAAGTCGGGGCGGAAGAACTACGTCCTCCAGACCCGGGTGCGCGGCAAGCTGCGCTGGTTCACCATTGGCCAGCACGGACCCATCACCCCGGACGAGGCCAGGGTCGCGGCGCTGGAGATCCTGGCCCAGGCGAAAGCGGGGATCGATCCCCGCGACGCCGATGCGAAGCGCAAGGCCGAGCCGGTCATGGCCGAGCTCGGCAGGCGGTTCCTCGAGGAGTATGTCCCCACCCACTGCAAGCCCAGCACCCAGGGGGAATACCGGCGCTCGGTAGAGCTCTTCATCGACCCCGCGATCGGCGAGATGCGGATCGCCGAGGTGGAGCGCAAGGACATCGCCAAGCTGCACTTCGACCTGCGCGACAAGCCCTACCAGGCGAACCGGACGCTCGGCGTCCTCTCCAAGATGTTCTCGCTCGCCGAGATCTGGGGCCTGCGGCCGGACGGGTCCAATCCCTGCCGGCACGTCAAGCGCTACAAGGAGAACAAGCGCGAGCGGTTCCTGTCGCCCGAGGAGACCGAACGGCTGGGCGAGGTTCTCCGCGAGGCCGAGAGCGAGATGCCGTCCGCGGTCGCCGCCTTTCGCCTCTTGCTGCTGACCGGGTGCCGGCTGTCGGAAATCCAGTTCCTGCGCTGGGAGCACGTCAAGGACGACTGCATCGAGCTGCCCGACGCGAAGACCGGGGGGCGTGTCGTGCCGCTCGGGCCCGAGGCCCGCGCTGTGCTGGCGGACTTGCCCCGGGAGGACGGCAACCCCTGGGTCATCCGCGGCAAACTGCCGGGCACCCATCTCACCGATCTCCAGCGCCCCTGGCGCCGCATCCGCGAGCGCGCCGGGCTGGAGGACGTGCGCATTCACGACCTTCGTCACTCGTACGCTTCAAGGGCGCTAGCCCTAGGTGAGAGCCTCACGATGATCGGGAAACTGCTCGGTCACACGCAGGTACAGACGACCGCCCGGTACGCTCACCTGGCCCGGGATTCCATCCAGAGCGCCGCAGCGCGGATCACCGGGAGCATCGGAGGGAACCTGTCGTCCAATCAAGGCGTCGAAGAACCCGCTAAGCAATGAGCGCACATAATTTACTTCGCACACGGCCAGCCACGCGGTCGTGGACAATCCGGCAGTTCGTCCACGCTACGTCCTGCTACCGCCGCTCACCCATACACGACCCGTGGGCGACCCCGTGGGCGTCGAATTCCCAGAGCGCGGCAACGCCTAAACGGGACCCCGCAATCTGATCGTGCCATTTGGGCTATAGCTGGCGACACAGCGGGCATTCAAGTAACAAGGCGGTAGGGAGCCGGTCGCAGCAGCGACTTGTCATGGTTTACCAGCCACACAGAAGGACCTTCAACCGTGGATGAGCAGGCGCTTGAGGCACTCGCCGAGTTCATTTGTGGAGACGACAAAGACACGGCTCCCGTCTATCGGTCGGGCAGCATGCTCACGCGGTTCTTCCAAACCGCTGGTCTCCCCCGATTTGTTCACGACGGGTCGACGCGCAAGTGGTGGACCTTGAGCGCGCTGCAACAATGCACACCAGACGAACTTAGGAAGATCATATTGCGCCTGGCTTCACCCCGCGAATATCGAAGTGATGCTCCCTCAACGAGAAAAGCGATCAACGCTCTCAACCACATTTTTCAGCTTGAAGGCCTACGCATCGACTTCAAGAACGGACAACCACTCATCGTGCCCGTTCCAATTGACTTTGACTTAGGTGCGGGTGCTGAAGAAAGGGAACTAGTTCCACAGCCTCCACCCGATTTCCTCGCCTTAGGTCTCGATGTAGGCATTGGTGACTTGCTGGACTTGCGCTGGCGTGAAGCCCAACTATGCGTAGACAACGAGGCATATCTTTCAGCCACAATCGCCATGGGCAGCCTGCTAGAGGGACTATTGTTGGGCGTGCTTATGCATCGTCCCGAGGTAGCAAATCGCTCCAAATCTGCACCAAAAGACGCTACCGGAAAAGTGAAAGAGTTTCCAGATTGGACCTTATCTCAAATGATAGATGTTGCTCATTCTGTCGGTTGGATCGATCTGGATGTCAAACGCTTTTCTCACGCTCTAAGGGAGTTTCGAAACCTCATTCACCCATACCAGCAATTGGCATTGCGCACCAATCCTGATGCGGACACATGTGGAATAAGCTGGCTTGTCGTACAAGCTGCCGCAAATGATCTCGCTCGAGTGCTGACTTCGAAGAAATGATGAAGCAAGAGCATCGCCCGCAACTATTGAAGGGGTGTCAAGTGGAGCAGGACCCGTTAGCCAGAATCACCGTTACCGGATTGCAGGCCGGCGAGAAAACAGGAGCCGTTCAACGGATGCGGTTTTCAAGTCAATTTTTCCCAAATACTTTGGAATTCTGACCATCGGAATGAAACTCGCATGACCGCTGTCATCACAAAACCGGCCGACCTGATCGATCCGGGAGACATTCAGGCGCTGGTAGCCGAGAACGTGCCGGAAAGCGCTCAGATCGAATTCAAGGAAAGCCTGCCGGTAGGCAAGGGCAGTACCGATGCGTGGCTTAACGGCGGAAGCAGGATCGGCGAATACGCAAGAAACCGGATTTTGGAAGAGGTCGTGGCGTTCGCCAATGCCTATGGTGGCGCCCTGGTCCTCGGCATTGCGGAGAATCGCGCCAAACCGCCCGTCGCTGCGGCGGTAACGCCGCTGCCGCGCTGCACCGACCTGGCGGAGCGTTTCAGGCTGATGTTTCGCGATTGCGTCGAACCGCAACTCCCGACGCTGGATATCGTCCCCGTTCCGACGGACGGCGATAAGGGGGTCATCGTGTTCCGAACGGGCCGGTCACGTCTCGGTCCCCATCGCATTGCGTCCACGTTGGTGTGCCCGGTCCGGCGTGCCGACCGGTGCGAGGCACTGAGCATGCGGGAAATCCGGGACATGACCCTCAATCTTGCGCACGGCACGGAACGGCTGGAACGCCAACTACGGGAGCGTTCCAGGAAATTCGAGGAGGAATTCAAACGTCTCGAGACCCCCGACGACGCTTTCGGGTTTCGCATGACGGCCATCCCCGTCGGCGATGAAGTTCGTTTCGGGGCTGTCTTTACCGGAGGCAGCCTACTTGAAGGATTACGTCCGCCCCACGTCCAGGTCGGGCGCGGGTCAAACAACCGGGACTCCCGATTGCGCACCATTCGAAGCTTGCATGGCATGCACTTTCAAGACTGGCGACCGATGCTCCGGGCAGCGCGCGCGCAGGAAAGTCACGACTGGAATAGAAGAGTGACAAGACACGCTTACGCCGAAGTCCACGCCGACGGCCTATTGGAGTGGGGATTTGTCTCGAATCGTCTCGTCGGTGAGTTTCCTGACGATCCGGCGGAAACAAACTTCGACTCCGAAACGCCGATCTCGACGCTGGCTAGGCTTCTTGTTTGGGCGGACCGCGTGCGGCAGCAGGCATCGGCCCCGGGGGCGGAGTATGCGATTCAACCGCAGTTCAGGGTCACGGCGGACAGTATCAATGTTGGAGGCAACGACGACAAAATCGTTGTTGGGACGATCGAACGGAACGATACCGATTTTCCTTTGTACCCCTTGGAGGCGTCCGGCGACATCAGCAATACGGTTTCCCGCTTCGAGAGGGATTTCTGGAACTACTTCCGCCAAGATCCGGGTTGGAGGAGTCGCGAGCCATTGGCCATCACTCAGGCATGACCGCCTGAGTTGCCCCGACCGCCGAATGCGCCCGGAGCCATCAGTCCGAGAAGCCGCTTCCGATCTAGAAGCGCCTCAACCGAGACTTGAAGTACCGGAGGATCGCGTTCTCCGGCTATCCGACAGCCTCAAAGCCGACATGGACACGCCGCCGGACGTTTCTCACGCAGTGTGATCTATGGCACTCCTTCGTCTCGTGGCCGCTCGCGCCCGGCGAAGGACTGCCGATCATCGGCCGGCTGCTCGGTCACATAAGGTGGAGCCACCGCGCTCTATACGCATCTCGCCCGCCACTCCCTGAGCTAATCTACCCAGCGCACCGCCTTGAACATCGCGGCCGACATTCTTTAAGCCTCTACTGTGCAGAACCGCGACCACTGGGCATGTACGAAGTCACGGTGCAATCTGCGTAATCACGCACGCGCTTTGGAGTTTACCGCAACCATTTACGGCGCGCCCCTTCCCCATCTCAGCGGCATCCGGACTACCGGATACGAAACCGATTCCGCAACGCCAGCAACAACAAGAATAGCAGCGCCGTGGACCCGACCGTCTGCACAACTCCGAGAAATGATATTGCACTTGGCACCAATGCCACGCATCCATCGCCAATACCATAAAGACTGGAATGAAATGACGGAATCCTGTCACCCAAACCGGAGAATGCTGGCAAACTTCGGTGGGTGGATAGTGCAAGCGCGGCTATCCAGGGCTCAACAAACTCAGACCCGGAGCACCTCCTCGACATGTCCATGCCATCCACATCAGGGCGGATCGTCAGATAGAGTGCCCAAAATGCAAGCAACCAGATCAGCCAGCACACAAGCGGACGAAATACCGACCGCCCAAAATCTGAAAGCAACTGATAGAGTACACCGAACCAGAAGAACGCATGCCAGGGTTTATCTGTAATCCAGCGTGAGGTCAGCATCTCCTCTCGAAAAAAAAACAGCTCACGCTGATGATCGTGACCTTGGGTTGCAAGCCGCTTCAAGGTTCGCCAGCGTACTCCCAGTTCTCTCCTTTGTTGTTTCAGCTCCTGCCATTTTTCTCCGGCATCTGCATTGGAATTTCTTTTGAATGCGTTCGAGAGCGCAGCACGGAACAGCCCGTTCTCATTCCGTGCCTGAATTTCAAAATTGTCCAAACGAGGAGCTTCCACAAAGGTCGCCTGGTCAAAGTTCGGCACGTCCGAAAAGGAGGCATTGGCCATGGTGAAGGCTGATCGTGCCTCAACTGCCTGAAAGCTCACACGACCTCGATACTTTGTATGGTCGAATATCGCATATCTCCCAAAGCGCGCAGCAGAGAACGCTGCGTCCCCCTCGAAGGTGCAATATTCAAACCGAGCTCCACCTTTGAAGAAGGCATTGTTGAACCGGGCCATTTGCTGAAATACCACCCTTGCGAACCAAGCCTCGCCATCGAAGATTGCACTTTCGAACCGAACCGCACCGCTGAACGACCCAAAACTTGCGTCACCTCCAAAATGGGCATGCATGAAGAAGCTCTGATCTTCAAGTCTTGCTTCACGATAGTGGACATTTCCCTTGAAATAGGCATTCTCAAACGTAACGCCATCCTTGAACGATGCATCAAAGTATGAGTCAATTCCCTTGCATGAAATGGAATGGAACATGGCATAGTTGTGGAAAGTCGATTCTTGAAAAAACACAATTCCCCGGAATGATGACTTGCTAAAATTGGTTGTTCCTTTGTGGTCTGTTTTCCTGAAGTCTGCGGTGCTTCGAAATGTCGACTTTCCAAAGTGTGCATCACCTTCAAAACTAGCTTCTTCAAACCACGTATCCTGACCAAAATCAGTCCCAATAAAACATATCTCGTTCTTGAACACCGCCTGCTTGAACTTGGCCTCTGCCTCGAATTTAGTATCAATAAACCATGAGTTTCCTGAAAAAACTGTACCGGAGAAATTGGCAGGACCAGGAAACGTAAATCCCGAGAACTCAGCGTTTCCGAACACATGGAAAGAAAAATCGACGCTTGCCTCTTTCTTCCACTCATCACTATCCTTCTGCCGTGCAAGAAGGTCCGTGGCCCAAGCGTTCCACGAATCCCTTCCTTGACGGTACAATGCCAGCGATTGGTCCTTGTTCATACGCTCAACTCTGCGGCAACTTCATCGTCAAGGGCTTGTAGGGATTGGTCTTGGCCTCAATGACTCTTGTCTCTGAGATTTACCAAGCTGCGACTTTCTATTCATCCCTAACGGTTGCGACAAGGCTTCATGATCCGGGATCCCAGTGTCCCACCCGTAGGCCGCAGCGTCGAGCGTTACATGCGCGTCGGCGAGCCATTGGGGGCGGGCATTGTAGAGATTCGTCAACGTGCCGGCCTTGAGTTCCTTAGTTGTCCTCTCGTCGCGGCGACGGGGCGCTTGGAGTAGCCCGGTACCGGCTCGTCCACCCACACCACCCATTCGGGCGGGTTGGGCCAGCGGTCGCGCACTTCGACCAGCCGCCGCGCGGCGTTGGCGACGGCGCGGGGATCGCCGGCGTAGTCGGCCGCCGGGATAGTGGGGGAGACGCCGTCCGGGAAGGGGAAGGTCTCGAAGGTCGTGGTCCGCGTGTAGCGCGGATCGTTGCCCTTGCCGAGCCACGTCCCCAGCCGCAGCGACCATGCCTCGTGAAACCGGCTGTGGAGTATGCCGAAGGTGGTGTCGTCGTCGCGCGCTACGACGATGAGCTGATGGTCCGGACAGATCCGCCAGGGTCTCGATGCCGTCGGGACGGACTTGCGAGCGGCCATTCCCGATATTGGGGTGCAGGCGACGGATCCATCCGCGACGGATGCGCTGCAGCTGACCCTGGCGCTGGACGGATGTCGCATCAAGATCGAGGTCTCTCCGGTCTCGCGCGGCACGGTGTGGCCCACCGAGATGCGGGAGGTTGTCGCGACGGTCGAAGAGAGCCTCGGCTACTCCGAGAACCGGTTCCTGTCGTTCAACGATGTCTATGCAGGCGCGTCCCGCTCCGTCCTCGCCATGACCCACGGTCTTCACGACTTCAGTGATCTTTCTCCGACCCGGGAACGCAAACAACTCGAAAACGACCTGCGCAGTCAATATGACGAGTATTTCAACGAGGATCGGGGCGAGTGGGATGCCGACCCCGTCTACACGGCGGAGGAAGCAAATCGGGAAGCCAACCCTCACCATCGCTACCGACTTTTCACCTTCAGTAATTTCCTTACCACCCTCGACATGGTCTCAAAATTTCAGGACACCATCGAAGAAATCCTCGCTGACGCCCATGCGGGGTCGGTCCTCCTCATGATTGGCGCCACGGGCGGTTGCTACCCAACGATCCGAGAGCGTGTTGCCAAGTTGGCGGAGGTCGGTCGTTTTCGACATCACCACGGCATCTCCGCCCAGGCAGGCGCAGATGAGACGTTCGAGCAACGGTTACGCGAAGAAATCCGCTCTTTCTACCACCGTCTCAAGCGATTGGCAGTCGACTTGCCCGCAAATGGACCAGTTGGCGCCAAGCTCCAAAGCGAACTGGAAAACCATCGTCCGATGACGTTCAATAGCAGCACAGTCCTTGCATTTCGGAAGTGATTCGGATTGCAGTTCATCGAATCGGCACGGCCCAATCCAAATGCGCTCCTTTCTCTGTCCAACCACATCGTGTCGTGATACACTGTCGGACGATCCATCCTATTGACCGACGATTACTCACATGACGCCCGCGCTCACGACGTCTCAGAAAGATCGGGCTGTCGCCCTTCTCAAGGTCCACGGCCCCATGCGTGGCATCGAGCTCAGCGACGCCGGCATCCACCCGGAAACCCTCGCGCGCATGCTCAAGGACCAGACCCTCACCCGCGTCACCCGCGGCCTCTACCAGCTCGCCGATGCCGAAGTGACGGCACCCCACAACCTCGCCGAGGTTGCGAAGCTGGTACCCCAAGGCGTTATCTGCCTCGTCTCCGCCCTTCAGTTCCACGAACTCACGCTCCAGATGCCCGGCCGGGTCTGGCTTGCCATAGCTTCAAGAGCGCGAAAGCCGAAGTTCCACTATCCCCCGACCCGAGTCGTGCGGTTTGGCCCGCGGGCCCTTTCCCTCGGCGTGCAGACTCACACCGTCGACGGCGTGTCCGTGCCCATTTTCGATCCAGCCAAGACGGTCGTCGATTGTTTTCGGTTCAGACAGCACGTTGGTCTCGATGTCGCGCTCGAAGGTCTCCACAACGTCGTGAGGTCCGGTAAGGCCAAACCGGCGCAGATCGTTGACTACGCCCGCGATATCCGCATCTGGTCCGTCCTCCGGCCCTATCTGGAAACGGTGGTCGCCGATGGCGCGTGAACCGAAAAATGTCGCAGCGTCAGTACGCGCGCAGCTGCAAAACCTCGCCAGGGAGCAACAGGCCAATTTCCAGCGCGTGCTTACCCGATACGCTCTCGAAAGGTTTCTCTTCCGACTCAGCGTCTCGCCTCACAAGGAGCTCTTCGTCCTCAAGGGCGCCATGCTCTACGCCGCATGGCTCGAAGATCCGTTCCGCACGACCCGCGACCTCGACCTGCTCTCCCTCGTCGACCGCGAGACGACGCCCCTCCTTGAGACAATTCGCGACGTCTGCGCTCAGCCAGTCGCGGACGACGGATTGCGCTTCGATACCGAGAACATCTTCGCAGCGCCGTTTGACGAGGAACGCACCCATGGCGCCTTTCGGGTCCGCACCTCGGCCCAACTCGGAACCGCCATTGCCCCGGTCCAAATCGATGTCGGTTTCGGAGACACCGTCACCCCTGGCCCTCTGGAGCTCGAGTATCCCGTCCTTCTCGATCAGCCGACGCCCACCCTCTACGCGTACCCACGAGAAACCGTGGCCGCCGAGAAGTTCGAAGCCATCGTTGCACTCGACCTCGCGAACAGCCGCATGAAGGACTTCTACGACGTTCTCGCGATGTCGCGGCTCTTCTCGTTCGATGGAATGACCCTCGCCGCCGCGATTCGGGCTACCTTTGAAACGCGTGGGACCACCATTCCACACGAACGCCCTCCGCCCCTCACGCACGCATTCTCGGACGACCCCCAAAAGCTCCGGCAATGGCGATCGTTTCTCACCCGAGACCCGCTGTTGATCGACGAACCTGACCTGCGCACCGTCATTCGTGAAGTCGGGGACTTCATCATGCCGGCAGCCCTCGCGGCCCTCGATGATCGCCACATCGCTGGACAGTGGACGTCCGACAGCGGTTGGGGGCTGGCCACATGACCGCGCCGAATTGGGATGCCATTTTCATCAGCCGCACCAACCCGGAGGATAACGCATTTGCCTTCTGGCTCGGGGCGCGCTTGATGGCGGCCGGGTACGAGCTCCAGGCAGGCGTGCTCAAACAACGCGGCGGCCAAGCCTGGCAATGCTTGCTAGGGGCGCGGCCACTCCAGTACTCCGCTCAGCAAACGGAATGGGCGAGAAGCCGCTTGCCGATCCCTTCCTCCAGGAAACGACCTCACGATCAATTCTCCTCCTCCCCTCTACTGCCGCGATCATCTGCTTCACAAAATCGTCTAGCACCGACTAGCACCGCGTCTATCCGCCGACGCTCGTCCTCCGTCAGCTTCGGATCATTACAATGCTTCATCCCTGCATCAACAAGATCATCAAGCTGATACCACCTCGCGTCAGGCCGCTCCTCCATAGAATAGTGCCGCCCGGTTTCGTCAACGCTATAAGCCACTAGTCCCTTACACACCTTTGCCATAAACGTTGCGTTGTCCGCCATACCCTCTGTTAGCCAAGTCTTCGCCGCTTCGCAATCCGATAAGTGACTCCAGCATCTAACGATGTTGTAGTAAAATGGAGCGTCCGCGAGAGTATTTTCCTTGTAACCCGCATCAATTCTTTTCATGAGCAGCTGACCAATTGCTTCGAAGTCCTCTTTTGAAATACACGCTTCATCTCGCGGTGGGTTGCCAAAAACACCAAGTTCCTCGCCCCGCGACACGTAGATGTCAGCGAGGAAGCTGGGCGATCCCTCCCTCTCAAATGCTTCAATCAAAAACTGACCTGATTTTCTAATTCCCCATTGCTTCAAAATATCGTAAATCAGAAATCCGATCATCGATCGCGGCGGCAACTCCATCATGCTGAACACTTGATCAACAGATATTACCTCTTCGCCAACGCGAAACAACGCATACAGTATTGCTGACGTCCCCCGCATTGGGCTCCTTCCGGAGTACTGCACTCGCAGCTCGTGAAGCACCTTTGAGATCATCGGCACTCCACGGCTGTCAGACATCACCAGATACCCTCGGAGTATCTTTTCGATGTCCTCGACATTGGCCTCCGGGGACACCAAATCGCCGATATCTGCCAACCTAACCGCATCCGCTGATGGGTGCAGACCAAAATAACTGTCGTAGCCGGCCTCGCAACCGATGCCTCTTCTTCTCTCCACCTCGTCATAGGCGTCTGCCCCGAACGACGCATCGCTGTCAGACCACTTTGCCAATTGCGGGAATAGGACCGTGATCACCCCTAGCACTTGCGAATATTCTCCTTCTGGAACTCTTCGCTTCAGATCTTCGACGACTTGTTCCCTCACACCATCGTCAGCGAGCTGAAAACGGCCTTCGTTGAATAGGAAGTTTCGATTGTCACGAAGCCACGAAAACGCTTCCGCGTCAAACAATCGCACTCCCTCCATCCCAAGCATATCTTGCGGATCAATCTCATTGCACAGTGCCGGCCACGCAAATTTGACTGCGTTCGATAACCGTACGACGTCACGAGGTGACTTCACCCATCGATGCACACCGTCCCGTAACAACAACTGCCAACGAAACGAATTTTCTGTTTGGCGCACCAAAAACGCTGTTTCTCGATCAAGCATTCTCAGCAGTGTATTCTTCGGCGGTTGAGGCAGTTCCAATTCCTGTTGAATTATCTTTTCACCAAACGACGGTCCCGTACCGGCAGCATCGCTGTCCAGAACGTTCCACACAATCTTGCGGTCATAGGATAGCAAGTAAATTACGTTGGGAAGTTGGCCAATGCTCTTTACCATTTTGAAAATTAGCTTTACTTCAGCGTCCTCTAACCGATCAATATCGTCAATGGTGACAAGAAATCGTTTGTCGCTATTTCTTAGTAATTCCCTTAAGTTTTCGTAGGCCTTTTGCAAAGAGGGCTCTTCCACGAAACGGTCAATCACGGAACCAAGAGATTTCTTGGCAACGCGTCCAGCGACGCGGGACATCACTCCTGCGCTGGGATCTATCGTGATTGCAACAGTCGCCGCGGCGTCTACCAACCCGTTAGAAGCATCTGACACAGCGTTACGATTTCGCTCAAGCCATCTTCGGCTTCTAGATTTCTTTGGCCCAAGATATTCTGACAACACCTTAAAGAATGCCGCAATCAGATCATGATGTCCTGTTACAAGCCAAGGTCGGAAATCAATATGTACAAGCGGGCTTTCACCGCTTTCTTTGTTGAATCTGTGAATGTACTCTATCACGAAGTTTAGAATTGTAGATTTGCCAGCGCCCCATGCACCGTGAATACCGATGACGTAGCCATTTGGTGCCTCTAGGGCAACGACTGTTCTTGCAATGCTCTCGGCGAACTGTGCATAGCCAAGTCGATCATCTTCAGGCATTAGCTTTGGTGCATCATCGCCCAATATAAAATTGAATTCCGTGTTCGTCATTGTGACATGTCTACCTGATCGTCCCTATGTATTGATCCAACTTCATAGTTCGTGCATCTCACAGCGGAATACCACCGGAAGTCTGTTGAGTGCCCAATCTCGGGTATGCGTCGCTCAAAGTCCTTGGTCCCCTTATTCAGCGATTGTCATCACATAGGAATCCGCCGATTTCAACCCAACGTCTCTTGTCACCGTTCCCCGCGTTCCTTCGGCCCGAAAGGAGAGCCAAGGGATCTTACAAGTACCACGAAATTTATCCCTTCGGGAATTCAAACCTCGCGAACTTTAGAAGCGGCGCTACGTAGAATCGTCGGGCTGGAGCGAAACTCAGCTCTGTCGTAGTGAATCTTCACCCGCGCGTCGGACAGGAAGAGCTGGAGAATGACATCGGCGAGCGGCGGTGAGACGGCGGTACTTGTGTTCGGGTCCATTCCTCAAGGAATGGATATTCCAAGCCTCGTGAGCGTCGCGATGTCCATGCGCCCGGTTTGCGGAATCCCCTCGGATCGCTGAAAGGCCTTCAGCGCGGCGCGAGTCTTGGGCCCCAGCAGGCCATCGATATCCCCGTTGTAGAGGCCTCGACGCATCAGGGCCGCCTGAACCCGGACCACCATTGTCGACACGTCCTGCGGGGTCGCTTTGGGAATCGTCCGCTCGATCCGCGGCGCAGCCTTGGGAATCACCGACGGGGCCGGGCTCGACGGCGGTGACTGATATTGCGGTTGTGGCGCCGGCGCGGAAGGGGCCTGTCGCACTCCGCCGCTGCTCGACCGGTGACTCCGGTGACTGCCGTGGGAACTATGGCTCCTGTGCGCCGCATACCGGTCCTCGGCCGTCGCATTCAGCGTATTCGGCAATAGGACCGGCGCCCTGTCGGGATTGCCAGACGCCTCCAAGTCTTCGCCAATTGCGGCGGCGGTATTGGCTCCCAACGCCGCCGTCGTCATGCCCCCAGCTGCCAGTGCTGGCCCACGCAGAAGCCGCCAAACCCTACCGCGCCATGTCATGTATGTTGTCCCTCACCGTCTAGCCCTATCCGATCTGTCCCACGGTCTCCCTCACCGGCTTGATAGCACGGCTCATCCACTTGCCGTCTATCGACCGAAAGAACCCGCAACATTCGTCTCGCAGCATGCATCCGACACATTCCGGCAGATAGGTGTTCTTCCAGTCCGAGATGCTTTGTCTGGAATATGGCCGAAGTTCTACCGGCACCGTGCAAAGCGGAAAGTTGTACAAGGAAACGCTCATTCCCCGATTTGCGAGAAAGAATACCGCATCGCGCAGCGCGTCCATGCAGTCGACCGGATCGATCCATATCTTCTCGTAGTTGGCCCGCGCGAAACCGATCGGCTCCAGTCCCATGAACGCGACATGCCCTGCAAAGGTCAGGTTCCGGAATATGAAATACGCCAGTTCGCCGAGCCGTTCGACGTTGGGTCGCTGCACGACAACGCGGATTTCGATATCCGCCTCGTGCTTCGCCAGGTTGTGCAGCCCGGCCAGCGTCTCCTCCCAAGCGGTGTCGGCCTGGACGATGTAGTCGTGGATTTCCGGGCAGTCAGAGTAGAGCGGGATACCCCAAGTCAGGTTCGGGTGCCTGACAGCACAGGCCGTCCGGGCGAACGCCTCTTCGGCGAACCGCCTTCCGTTGGAGAGGATATGAAGGCCGGTGTCCGGTAGGAGGCGCCGAGCCCGATCCAGAACCACGAGCAGGTCGTCGCCAAGCAGGGTCGGCTCGCCGCCGCTGATGCCGAGCTGTGCCTCGTCCCGGTCCACCAGAGAAATCGTCTCCAGCATCTCGCCGACCAACCATCCGTCATCGACATCACGCGGGGGCTGAGAGCACATGATGCAGAAGCTGTTGCACCGTTCCGTCGCGAGCAGAGTGTTGCTGTTAGACCCGCGCCGGTAGAGAACCGATACTCGGGAACTCCCCTCCACCAGACGAATGACGTCACCCGGCGCAACGACACCCGGCGTGCCGATCCGGTCGACTGCGATCCCGGCGGCCGAATCGCCTTCGAGAGCGCCGCCCGTCACGACGCCGGCCCAGGGCCCATCCACCTTCTCCGGCTCCTTGCCCTCCCGCCGATCGAGCCAGATCAGGCAACGTTCCGGGTCGATATCGGATCGAACGGCTTCGTTCGCCGTGAGGACTTTCACGATCGCCCGGTCTTGCACACCTTGGACTCGGGCCCGGGTATGAAGAGGCAGCATGCCCTACACCCGGTAACCGGCTGCGGACAGCTCGGATGCGTCTCGCCGGGTCATCCAGGAAAGGAACACCCGCAGCACATCGGGATCTCGTCCCGCCAATAGTTCGAAGACGATTCGGAACAGGCCGGTATGGCGGTGGCAGAACTCGCTTGTCGGCCGATGACCGACGGGGTTTCCCTGCGTCGCCACGTTGAAAACGGGATCGGCGCCGCAATAGGGAACGAACGCGCATTCCGAGCAGACCGGCAGCTTCTCTGCATCGCCCGCGTCCTCGATGATCTTCATGGCGTTCGATTGCCGGAGATCGGCCAACGAATCATGGACCGAGCCCATTCGGAAGCGGTCGTCGCCCATCTCCGCCAGCATTCGGCCCTCGTCCGAAACGTAGACCCCGCCATCGTAGTTGTAGACGAGCACGTTCCTGCCTGCGGCCGCGGGCGATTGCAGGTCGACATAGTCGGTCGGAAACGGTGTCAGGATTCTCGTCAACAGCAGGGTCGCGTACGATTCCTCGATCCTCCGTCCCGCGAGGTTGACCTCGATCAGATAGTCCAGGGCCTCGCGGTAGAACCGCAGAAATTCGTCGCTCGTGTATCCCAGCTTGCGCCGGCTCTTCACGGCAAAGCCGAAGGGACTGATCGGCCGAAGCGAGATCGAGTCGAACCCCAGCTCCAGATAGGTATCCACGGTCTCGCGCGGATACCCCAGGCCATGCCGAGTGATCGTCGCCAACGCTGCCACGCGATCATGACCGCAGATCGCTCGCGCCCGCGCCATTCCCTCCACCGTTCGCTTGAACGAATCCCGCATCGCATTGGGTCGGTTCGCGTCGTGAACGTGCTCCGGACCGTCGAGCGAGGTGGACAATTCGATCCGGTGGTCCCGGCAGAAGGCCAGCATGTCGTCCGTCATCAGGTGCAGGGTCGTCGCCATCACGAACCGCACCATCCTTTCGGCCACCCGAGCGCGCCGGGCCGCTTGCTTGACGATCCGCCGCACGAGGGGAAAGGCCAGCGCAGACTCACCGCCCTGAAACTCGATGGTCAGTGTCTCCGCCTTCGATTCGAACACCCGATCCAGAGCGGCATCCGCGGTCGCGTCGTCCATGTCGAATCCGCGCTCCCACGGGCGACGCGGCGACACCTGGCAGTAGTGGCAGCGATGGTCGCATCTCAGGGTCAGAACAAGAATGTGCAGCGCGGGGTCTTCCGTCGCGAAGTGCTTCCGCGTCCGTTGCTGCGCGGCCAGCCCCGGAAGAAACGGACCCCGCTCGGCATCGCAAACGATCTGCCGCGTCCGCAGATCGCGGTAGATCTCCGTTCCGGGTTCAAGCGTACCGTCGGTCAGCTTGCGGAAATCGTTCTCGGCCAGAAACAGATATTCCCCGACCGCAGACGTCACCAGAACCTGGCCCGGAAGAGTCGGCAGCCTGGTGTGTCTGAAAGGCAGGACCTCGTACGCTCGGGAGGGCGCCGCAAATTCCTTCGGATCGCGAAAGGCCGCGGTCATTCCACGTCCAGCAGACAAGCGTTCATCTCCCTCATCGGTGCACCCCATTGAATCTCGAATCGGTTCGTTCCGGTCCGGCCCTTGGGACCAGCGTGGACTTCCTATACCCCTGCCTTCCCACCTTCGCACCCTCTTCCTCAGAACCCGCCGAACCGAAGCAACTGACCACAGCCAGAGCGGTACCCAACCAGCTGATTCGCCGCCCGGACGATCACTCATCCCTTGCACCGCTGGGCAGGTGGGTTAGCTTGACCATCGTTCAGGACAGATGGTGCTGCGCGGGGCCCATGACGATTGCTCCCATCAATACAGGAGTGCCGCGGTGCCGGATGCTGCTTTGCGCTCAACTGATCGCGGCTATGGTCATCGCTATCGCCGCCCAGCTTCCCGCCCACGCCGACGCCCCTCCGCCCGCCGTCGCCGCTCCGTCTGAGAAATCCGCCACGACCCTCAGCCACCGCAACGAGCGTAGTACCCCACGGGTCTCGGTCTTGCCTGCCAGTCCCGCGATTGCTCATGATCGCGAACAAACTGGAGATCGCCTCTCCGTCGGTCTCGCCAAAGCCGTCCTGCTACGCCTCGGATATCCGGTCGGCCGCTTGGACGACCGAACCACCGCGAAATTCAAGGCCGCGCTATTCCGGTACCAGCGCGCCCACGGCATCCCGTCCTCCGGTACTCTCGACGAGGCAACACTCCGGTCACTGGGAATCACCCCGAAATGAAGCGCATCCTGCTTCCCCTGAATGCATTGGCCGTTCTCATCGTCCTCGCCTTCGGCGCCGACCGTTACTTGGCGCCCGTGATCGCGAAAGCGATCTATGCCGAGGATTACAGGAATCTGATGTATCAGTGCGACCACGTCATGCGCGAACACTTCATCGCCAAGCAAATGGTGCTGGCCTCGACGACCGAAGAGACGATTCGCAACCTGGAGGCCGCCGAAGTCGGTCTCACCACCTGCCACGAATACGACAAGCTGCGAAAGGAGATGATCCGCTGGGGGCTTTCCGAGAACTCGCTTGCCCGCATCGGTCTTGAAGCCATCGAAGAACGAGCCACGGACATCCGCAAGTTCGTCGAGATCCATGAAATCCGCTACTAGGCTCCTTCTTGCCGCCATCGCACTCACGATCGGGACCGCGGCCAGTGCCGCCGACAAGTCGTTTTCCGAGATTCTGCGTAATGCCGCACTTGCCAACGGCCTTCTGCCGCCCAAACAGCTCTTCGTAGACACCGATCAGCATCTGGCGGCCATCGGCAGGGCATTCTTCGAAAGCAAGAACCTGAGCCTGAACGGCCGGATTGCTTGTCGGACGTGCCATCTCGACGCCTTCAGCTCGGGCGACGGGCTGCCGAATGCCGTGGGCATCTTCGGCACCGGCGAGGGACCGGTGCGAGCATTCAGCGAGGGGAAGATCGTCCCTCGGAATACTCTCCCGCTCTGGGGACGCGGGGGCCAGGGATTCGATGTCTTCTTCTGGGACGGGAAGGTCGACTTCTCCGGACAACGACCGCTGAGCCAGTTCGGTGCCGATGTACCTTCATCCGATCCACTGTTGACCGCGGTCCACCTTCCACCCGTCGAGATTCGCGAGATGATCGACGACGACGCCGATGTATCGCGATTCAAAACCGAGTCCCCGGCGCAAGCTCACCGCCTGTACGCGCGGATCCTGACTCGCCTTCTCGAGACGGAACAAGCAGCAATGGAGGACCTCGCCACCAACCTAAACAAACAGCCTAACGAACTTGCCTTCAGCGATGTGGCACGATCGATTGCCGCCTTCATACGTTCGGAGTTCCGCCTTCACGATACCGACTTTCATCGGTTCGTCTTTGGAGACGGCCCACTTTCCCGTGACGAAATCCAAGGGGGGTTGATCTTTTATGGCAAGGGGAAGTGCGTCAATTGCCACACCGGACCTTATTTCTCGGACCTTCGGTTCCACGCCATTCCATTTCCACAGCTCGGATTTGGGAAGAACGGTTTTGGAATTGACTACGGCCGCTTCAATGTCACCTTCGATCCTGACGATCTATACAAATTCCGCACGCCGCCACTCTTCAATGTCGCATCCACGTCACCCTATGGTCACTCCGGTTCTCTTTCGGTGCTTCGTGATGCAATAGTAGGCCATTTTGACCCTCTTCGAAATTTGGACACCGATGCGATGACCCCATTATCACGCCATGAGTACTACAAGAGAATGGCTGCGGTCGGTGCCGACTTCAGACTCTTCAGTGTCCTCACGGATCAAGAAGTTGCATTGGTCATTGAGTTCCTCAAGACGCTCAGCTTCTCTTCTCACGCTTCCAGATGATGTAAGGCCCCGTCTCGCGCATCGGCGGCGCTCCTCTGCGCGTACGTCCCCGTGCCGGGCCTGCCACTCGGCTTTCACCAGCAGTCCGGGCACATCCTCCTAGATACATCCTCCTGCTAAGACAGCTATCTGCTAGAGCAACTCCTTTCGAAGCATACTCACGTAGCACTTCGTTGGTATTTGTTGAGCTCATACGCGATAATAAGCGGCGCTCGGCATAGGCGACTTTCCTCCTGAAGCAACTCAGCCAGCTCGCCTTCAAGATGTTCATCGCCAATTGCAAGATACATCAGAATTAGACTGTCAAGGTCCAATAGCTCAGTTGGCCGCAATAGCATCTGCCAATTGTACGTGTCCTTCATGGCCACCCGAATATTCTCAGCTCGAACCGAGTAAAGAGTGCGCAGACTTCTGGTCAATAGCTCGGAAGAAGACGACAGGTTTAGCTCCTCTTCGCCAACTAGCCCGCCGGCTATTGCTACGTACACATCTACAGATATGCCAGTGGCGCCTACCGGGTAACTCCCGCTGTGTTCGAGCACCATGCGCATTGACGGTGCAACGGAAGATTGTTCCTGCACCTTGTTTTTGACCAAGAGCAGATCCGATTGCAGGAGTGCGAGCATTTGGTACGGTGAACGTTGACTAACATTAAACATTGGCCTATCGTCGTCTTGTATGTCAGAAGCGGATACTCTAACTTCTTGATATCGTACTCGCTCAATAAGATTTGAATAACGTCCAAGTATTTCTTGCGGCCTCACGCTATCTGCAAGAGCCACTAACGCAGCCCCCTCTACCAAATCTACCTCGAGCAACTCCTTTCCAGCTAAGAGCAGATCCTCGCATGCTTGCCGCGTACGGCCCATCAATAACTCTATGCAAGCAGCATCCCGCAACAGTGTCGCAGCACAGGCTCTGCTATGTCTATTCTCCTGTTCAACTTCAAGATGCGCATTCGCCCTTGAACGCAGAAAGCTGATACGTCGCAATAAGCGTTCACCTTCAATGCCAGGAACTTCAATCACTAGAATAGATCCCTGATGTTGCTCAAGGGGTCGGGGCTGATATAGTCTAAATTGATCCACTCTTGTTGAGGTTGTCTTTGGTTATAGTTGCCGTCCCACCATTCGATCTTTTTTATTTGGTTTGCTGGAATGTGTATTTTCGCCGTCACTTCTCCTTCAAGCTGATACGGTGACCACCGTCGGTAAATGTTGATATCGCGGACGGGCTCCGCCACCAAAGACAACGGTACCGCCCTATTGTGGCTCGTGGGAACCCAAAGATAAAAGAGCGCGCCTGGTCGCACCCAATCGCCTGTTGCGAACAACAGTGCAGTATCGATTGCTGACAATGCATACGTCCGCCGATGAAATACGTTTCGATCTACAGCCCCACACGCCAAGGAAATAAACGGACTGTAATTTCCGTAATTCGCATAGTCATGCAAATGGCGATCAAGATTTTTCTCAGTTAGTACCGCAGCAACTTGCGACGGCGTAATCGCCCCCTTCCGGTGCCACCAGTTCGAAAGGATGCCCTCACCGCTTCGAACTAAGTCGATTGCGGCTTGCCACGTCAAACCAGCATCTTCGTCTGTTGATCCTGCTATCCCCTTTACACAATATTGAATGTACAACGTCAGCATCCCCTTGCGCTTAAGCTTGTGGAACTTTGCGTCATCCCCTCAGTGCCGTTAGCAAACACGTTAGTACCCATCCCGCAGCTTTCTGTTAATGCTTTTCAGTTGATACCAGCGATCAGTTTTCTGACGCATCTGCTTTTCAAGTTGCTGCAATCTTCCAAGGTCAGCTGGAGTGAAATCGTTGATTCCTTCCCGGTCTACATGCCCGTGCAATACTCGAAGAGCCCAATACTGCACGAATGGTTGAGAGGAATGCTCAATCGTTTCAATCAGCATGACGGGCCTGACACTTTCAGGATGCGACCGCAGCCAAGCAAGCGCTGCAATCTGGTACCCTGCGTCTTCGTCCGATAACCAAGCTGCAATATTGCTTTGCTCCGCAGGAATTTTTTTCGCAGCGGCTTCGAGTTGCCCAAAGATTTCGGTCATCCTCGCGGTGCGCTCTGACCCCGACGGCATGGACTCCCGTATTGCAACATACTGTCGCGACAACTTCCTTAGCACTTGAATTGCGCCAGCGTGATCCTCGTCAGTTGCAGAGGATGTCGCAGGCGTCGGTCGTGATTCCGTTGAGTCCTGGATGGTTTGTGTGGCGCTCCGGGATATAGCTAATTCCTCGACCAGTTCGCGGGTGCCATGAGCTGTTGCTGTGGCTTCGTCAGTTCGTTCTTCAACGGATCGGAATTTTGCTTTGAATCCGCTAAATTGAAATTCCTCGAAGCAAGATACTAGCCAAGGTAACGCGATGATACCAGCGAAGCCAAGCGCGACAAAGTCCAAGCGGCTAACTAAAGCGTTAGGTAACCAGCAAGGAGCCGTTACATAAAGAAGCAGCCCGATAGCTCCGATGCCTGGCAATACAATACGTGGATTCGTCATTAGTTTAATCCTACAAGTGACACCGGGAAATGTCTCCGATTTTCGTTACCCTCCATGGACTCTCTGGTGCAATCTTAGAAATTGTCGAATGCTCTTTTCGTTGCATCTTATCCACAAGACATCCAAATGGGAGGTATTCGCGTCCTCGTTTCTCCAAAATTGATTGAAGCTGCATTCACGATCTCCTTGCCTCATACGCCATCCAGCATCCAGACCGGTAGCAGGCCAGCCGTCAACCCCACGGCTGGCCTGGGCTTTGCCGGCGCCGCCCCGGCAGCCAGCAGCGGGTCCGTAATCGCACAGTAATCGGCCGAATTCCACACCCAGGCGGCCTGAGTCGTCGCCGTTCACTGTCCGGCCTGTTCCTCGCGGTACGCCTCATTCAGTGACCCGCCCTGCCTTCTTGGGAGAGTTCGACGTCGAACGCCAGGAAGCGGTCGAAGAGGGCGGTCTTGCGCCAGCCCACCTCCCCCGCATCCGGAGGCCCCCGGTACTCGAGCAGCCCGAACCAGCGCAGCGGCCCCAGCACGCGGCCCGCGAACATCGTGCCCTCCGCGTTCCAGTGCAGGCCCGCGATGGAATCGTCGCGAACCGTGGTCAGCGTCCTGAGCGTGTCCACGCTTTGCCATTCGCCCGCCACGTTCGAAAGCCCCCAGAGAGTCACGCCGATATCGTCCTGCGGCCACCGGCCCGGCAGCCCGCGGGGGAAGGTCTCCACGAATTGCGAGAGGTTCGCGTGCCAATAGAGGTGCCTGAACAGGAGCGCCTGGAGCGCGCCGCGTCTTCCGGGCTCGAGCATCTCGCGCCCCAGGGGCGTCAACTGGCACAGCACTACCTCCCCTTCGACAAGCCCGGCCAGGTCCATCAGCCGGTGCAGCAGGTGAAGCTCCCACACGTCGCCCTCGCGCAGCGCCTTTCCGGCACGAAATTGCTCGGTCGCCTCCATCCCCGGCCAGGTCATCGCCTCGCGCATCGCCGCAACCATGTCGCGCCCGAAATGCCCCTTGTCGGTGAGCCTCGGCAGGAACTCGTCGTTGATTTGCTGTAGCGCGATCAGCACATTGGCAACGAACGCCGATTCCGCGAACGCCTCGTCGGGCAGATCGGCCGCGAGGCGCAGTGCCGGGTTGTCCGCCAGGGGCTCGGCCCGCAGCGCCTCCATGCTGTCGGGCTCCAGCAGCGTCCAGACCGGCTCCACGCCGCCCGGCCAGTCCGACATCTCCAGCATCGCGCCTGCGCTGCCGGGCCGGTCATGGAGGGCGTCGCCCGGAACTGCCTGCTCCGCCTGCCAGCCCCGCTTCACCGCCTCCCTCAGCCGTTTCGCCGCCCTGAACGACGGCAATTTCGAGGCCGGTATCGGCACGCTCTCGCCGGTGCGCGGATTCCTGCCCATACGCGCGGCGCGGCTTCGCGTCCCGAACGTACCGAACCCCGCGATCCGCACGTCCTCTTCCTTCGCGAGCCCCTCCGCGATCGCCTCGAAAACGGTGTCGACAGCGCCTTCCGCAGTGAACTTGTTGAGACCCATCCGCGCGGCCACGCGGGCGACGATCGCCGATTTGTTCATGTCTCCGGTTCCTCCGATCCCGCCCCGCGCCGCTTTCGCCGTTCGACCACGCCGGATTCGCATCAGCCCTTCTTGCGCCGGACCCGGGCGTATTCCTTCACAAAGTGCATCAGCACCTTGTCGAGCTTCGGCCTGTCCCAGTGGTAGCTCTGCGGCCGCACGAATTCGGTCCAGGCCACGAAATCAGGGTCCTCGCCCTTCACGAAAAACGTGTACATCTTGTTTACGATCTCGCGCATCAGGTCGCGCATTTCGTTCTCGTCGAACCGCGACACCTCCGGCCAGGGAATGCGCCGGCCTTCGGCGTCGACCACGACGACGTCCGAATAGTCTCCTGTCCGCGTGATCGGCGTCGCGCCGCGGTGCAGCGTTTCCAGCATGGATTGCCTGACGCACACCAGCGCCAGGATTCTGACGAAGGCCGGAACCCCCCGGCGTGCCTTCGCGTCCATCACGGTGTCCAACTCCCCCTGTCTTGCATCGCCCGCAACGCCGTAGCGCGACCGCCCGGACAACTCACGACCCGCAGTTAGCACTCCGGCGCCGCGCCCCGCAACAACGCCCGCGCCGCGCCTCCCGTTCCCTTCCGCCGGTCCCGGCAGGGCCCGCCCGGGCGCTTCCCCGCCGCGATCCCGCTGCGCGTTTCCGGTCCCGCACCGACCGCGATCGCCGCCCCAGGCCCGCGGCGCGCCGGCAGGAGGCGGTGGCCGGCCTCGGCGGGGCGCATTCCGGGGCCGCGGAGCGGCCTCTCGCGTCACCGCCGGGGAGACCAACCCATGCCCAGCCGCATCGCCGACATTGCCGTCCCGCCCCAGTGCCACGAGATGATCCGCACCGGCGCCCTCGTCGCCATCAACCACTCAGGCGGCAAGGACTCGCAATCGATGACCATCCTGCTGTCCCGCATCGTGCCCGCCGGCCAGCTCGTCGCCGTCCACGCGCCGCTCGCCGAAGTCGAATGGGAAGGCGTCGTCCCGCATATCGAGGCGACCCTGCCTGCCGGCGTGCCGCTCGTCATGGCGCCGGTTTCGTCCGGCAAGACCCTGCTCGAACGGGTCGAGGAACGCGGCCTCTGGCCCTCGAATTCAGCGCGGTGGTGTACCAGCGATTTCAAGGCCGGACCGATCCAGCGGGAGTTGCGCCGCTATCTGAGGGACCGCCCGCGCTTCGGCGGACGGCTCGTCAACGCCATGGGCATGCGCGCGGAGGAGAGTCCGGCGCGCGCCCGAAAGGCGCCGTGGAAGCGCAACGATCGGATGAGCGTCGCGGGCCGCGAGGTCTTCGACTGGCTTCCGGTGTTCGATCTTTCGACCGAGGACGTGTTCCGCGTCATCCGCGACGCCGGCCAGTCGCCGCACTGGGCCTACGCCGCGGGCATGTCGCGGCTGAGTTGCAGCTTCTGCATCCTCGCGTCCCGCGCCGATCTGCGCCGGGCGGCCGAACTCCGCCCCGAGCTCTACCGCACCTACGCGGCGCTTGAGCGACGCATCGGGCACACGCTCTCGCCCTCCGGCATTCCGCTGCCGGAACTGACGGGCATTTCGCCATTCGGGTCAGGCGACGGCGCAAACGCGCTGGATCTCGGCGGCCTCCGAACCCGGCCTGCGCCGGCGCGGCAGCGCCTCGCACGGCGCAGCGGCGTCAAGCCCCGGTGCTCACGGAGCGGAGCCGAGCAGGGGGCCGGGTGACGGACGGTCGCCCGGAGGGTGTCCGGGCCGCGCCGCCTCCCCGCCATCCGGAGCACGCCCATGACCCTTCCCGAAGCCATCTCCGCCGACTACACGCTGCGCCCGAGCGAGCTTGCCGAGGTGCTCGCCCTCCTGGTCGAAGCCCGCCAGCCGACCATGATCTGGGGGCCGCCCGGGTCGGCCAAGTCGATGATCGCCCGGCAGATCGCCGGGGCCGCCAGCCGCTGGTATGTCGACGTCCGGGCGCTTCTACTCGACATTGTCGATCTGCGCGGCATCCCCTGGCGCGACCAGGACGGCCGCACACGCTGGGCGCCGCCTGTGTTCCTGCCGCCGTCGGACGACCCTGGCCTGTGGCTCATCAACCTTGAGGAGCTGCCGTCCGCGGTGCCGATGGTGCAGGCGGCGCTCTACCAGCTCATGCTGGAGCGCAAGTGCGGCGAGTACGAGCTGCCCGAGGGCGCGTCGCTGATCGCCTGCGGCAACCGGGAGAACGACCGTGGCGTCGTGCACCGCATGCCGGCGCCGCTCGCCAACCGTCTTGTCCATCTGGAGATCCGGGTCGACGCGAAGGACTGGTGCGCCTGGGCGGCCGCAAACGGAATCGCTCCGGAAGTTCTGTTCTTCATCGAATACGAGCCGGAGCTGCTGCACCAATTCGATCCGCAGTCGAAGGAGCATGCCTTCCCGAGCCCGAGGAGCTGGGAGTTCGCCAGCAACATCCTCAAGAACCGCAACGGGCTCGCCCCGGAGGTCGAGCGGACGCTGTTCCGGGGCACGGTGGGCGAGGCCGCGGCGGTCGAGTTCACGGCGTTCCTGAAGGTCTGCCGCGAGCTGCCCCACCCAAGGGCCGTCCTCGACGACCCCGGGAACGCCGACATCCCGGACAACGCCAGCGCGCTGATGGCGCTCTGCGGCTCGCTCTACCGCATGGCCTCCGACGTCAACATGGACGCCATCGTGACCTACGCGACCCGGCTCCGCCGGGAGGTGGGCGAGTCGCTCGTCAGCGCGTGCGTGCGCCGCGAGCCGGCCCTTCAGCGTTCGCCCGGCTTCATCCGCTGGGCGGCGGCGAAGACCCAGTGAAGGAGAACGCCATGACCTGGTGGGTCACGCACTACCCGGCGGGGGATGCCCCGTCGCGCAGGTACGCCGTGAGGGCGCCGAGCTTCGACGCGGCGGCGCGGAAGCTCGCCGCCTTTCTCGACGTCCCCGTGTGGACGCTCCGCTAACCCGAGAGGAGGATTTCATGGATTTGAACCGCGACGCCATGCTGGTCGGGCTGCACATCGCCGCCTGGTCCGGCCGGCTCTACGACCGCCAGGCGAGTGACCATGTCGCCGTCGCCCACGAAGCCTCGACTGGCGCCGGGCGCTACAACAAGCGCCTGCTGCCCAAGGCCGCCTTCGCCGCGCTGACCGCCACCATGAGCGAGGCGAGGACGAAGCACTACGCCAACTCGCTTCCCTGGGACGACAAGGGCGCGCGGCTGCTCACCGTGGCCAACTACGAGCACTACACGGAGCTGATGGACGGCCTGCGCGAGCGGGTGGTGCGCCAGCGCGCCCGCTTCATCGAGGACTACGACGACTACATCGACCAGGCTCGCCTCGACCTCGGCAAGCTCTTCCGCATCGAGGACTACCCCTCGAAGGAAGCTCTCCAGGGCAAGTTCGCCATCCACTACCGCATCACCCCGGTGCCGGACGCCGACCACTTCATCGCGCAGCTCGCCTCCGACGACACCGAGCGGGTGAAGCGCGACATCGAGCGCCATGTCGAGGAACAGCTCCACGGCGCGGTGGGCGACCTCTACCGCCGCTTCGGCGAGGCCGTCGAGCGCGTCTCCGAGCGGCTGCGGGAGGACGACGAGGGCAAGCCGCTGGTGTTCCGGGACACGATGATCTCGAACATCCGCGACCTGGTGGACGTGGTGCCGCGTCTCAACATCTTCGGCGACGACGAGCTCGCCAGTCTCTGCGCGCAGGTGAAGGACAAGATCGCGAGCGTGGAGCCCGACGCGCTCCGGCCGTCCAAGACCTTCGACCCGGCGGCCCGGGCGCAGGTCAAGCGCGACGCCGACGAGCTCGCGGAGAAGTTCGCGGGGTATTTCGGACGACGCGCGGAAGAGCCCGCCGAAGAGTCGGTGCGGGAGGCCGCCTGATGGCCGCCCGCGTGCTCAGCGAGTCGGCTCTGCGAGTCAGCGACTGCGTGACGGAGCTGCTGCGCAAGCAGCCCTTCTTCGGGAGCCTCGTCTTGAGGCTCCCGCTCCGGCCCGATCCGAGCCGGGAGACGCTGGCGACGGACGGCCACGAGATCCGCTATTCGCCCCGCTGGGTGGCGGAGACCGAGGCGCACCTGATCGAGACCGCGATGGCGCGGGTGGTGATGGCCTGCGCTCTGAAGCACCACACGCGGCGGGGCGATCGGGACCCGGAGCGCTGGCAGATGGCCTCGCAGCTCGTCACCCATGCGCTCATCCGCGACGCCGGGTTCACGCTGCCTCCCGATGCCGAAGCCTGGGACGACCTCAGCGTCGAGCAGGCGTACGACCGCCTGCCGGCGCCCGGGGACGGCGATACCGGGGACGACGGCGACGCATCCTCCGGCGCCGGCGCCTCGGGTGCCGCCGAAGCTGCGCAATCCCCACCCAACGACGGTGACGGCGATAACGAAAGCACCGGCGACCCGTCCGATGCCACCGATGACGGCGACGGCCAGGACTCAGGCGGCGGTTCAGACGGCGACACCGAGGGTGATGGCGCGGACGGCCAGAAGCCGGATGGCAACGGTGGGGACGGCAAAGAACAGGGCGGGGACGGCGCCTCCGATGCGCCGCCGAGCCACGATCCGTCCGGCACGGGCGAGGTCATGGACGCGAGCGCGCGGGCCAGCAGTGACGAGGAATCCGCCGAAACCCCGGTGGACGTTGCCGCCGAAGAGCAGGCCTGGGACGAGGCGATGCACCAGGCGCTCAACATCGCACGCGCCGAGGGCAAGGTGCCGGGGCAGGTCGAGGAGACGGTGAAGGGCGCCCATGCCAGCACGCTTGACTGGCGCACGCTGCTGCGGCGCTACATGACCGACGCAGCGAAGAGCGACTATTCGTGGAGCCTGCCCAACCGGCGCTTGATCGACTCCGGCCTCTACCTGCCCTCGATCCGCTCCGAGGGCATGGACACCATCGCCGTCATCGTCGACACGTCGGGCTCGCTTCCCGCCGAGACCCTGGCCGCGTTCTGGGCCGAGCTGCGCGAGGTTGCGGCCGAGATCCGCCCCGAGAGCGTCGTCGTGCTCCAGGTCGATGCCGCCGTGCAGGACGCGGCGGTGTACGCACCCGACGAGCTTCCCGACGAGATCGTCGTCAAGGGCCGGGGCGGCACCGACTTCCGGCCGGGCTTCGAGTGGCTCGACGAGCAGGAAATCCGCCCGGCGGTGTGCCTCTACTTCACGGACATGGAGTGCTCCAGCTACCCCGACGCGGAGCCGCCATTCGATGTGATCTTCTGCAACTGGAGCGACCCGCCCGAGGACTGGAACCGCGAGCCCTGGGGCGAGCGCATCGACATCGCCGCCTGAGTACGCCGGTCCGGCGGCTCGCGCCCCGCCGTCCCATTCCGCCCCACCGCCCGAGGAGCGACCGCCATGCTGACCGTCCACCCGTCGCCCGAAGCAATCCGCCTCGCCATGTCACGGATCGAACGCGCCATGGCCGACTGCGGCGGCGATGGCGAGGCCCCCATGGACTGGGGGATCGTCCACCGCCATGGCTGCCGCACCACCGCCTGCCACGGCGGCTGGTATGCGCTCGGCCGCCTGATCGACCATCCCGATATTCGCTGGCGCCACGACGAGACCTTCTACAGCGACCCCGGCGAGACCATGATGGCGCTCAGGCAGGACGGGCAGCTCGCCCATGTGATGTACCACGAGGGGGCGCACATGCTCGCGCGCGACCTCGGCTTCATGAACGCCCCCGCGCTGAAGGGCTGGGCCGAGCGGCATCCGGAGGTCTGGGGCAACCGCCACGGCGAGCGCATGTTCGCGGGCGACGGGGCGGTGGCGTTCGGCAAGCCGCCCTATACGCCGATCCTGGTGAGCGAGATCGTCGCCTGGTGGCGCGCGGTCTCGGACCGGCTCGACGCGGCGATCCCGGTCCATTCCGGGCAGACGGACGCGCTGGCCACGCTCAAGCCTCACGATCGCGCGATGCGGGACACCATCGCGGTCGAGCCCTGCGCCGGCGGCCACCGGCTTGTCCAGCGGCCCCGCCCGGTGAATCCGCTGTCGCTTCAGCCCTGATCCCTTCCCCCAAGGCCACGGCCGGCACCGCCATCCCACCGCCACGCCCCACGCTTGCCCGCCACGCCGCCAGGAGGCGGAGCGGGGCGGTGGTCCGGGCGGCGCGGACGGGGCGGCGGGAGCCGTTCCCCGACTCCGCTTCCGTCTTTTCACACACCACCGAGGGAGGTTCGCATGAACCGCATCGCCCCCAGGCCCGAGACGCTCATCCGGGAGATCCCGCTCTCCCGGCTCGCGCTCGCGCCCGAGAACGTCCGCAAGACCCCGCCCGATCCGCAGGCCGACGCCGCGCTCAAGGCCTCGATCGCCGCCATCGACCTGATGGAGAACCTGGTCGTCCGCCCGGACGAGCCCGCCCAGAATGGCGCCGAACGCTACGCCGTGGTCGCCGGCGGGCGCCGCCTCAAGGCCATGCAGGCGCTGGTCGAGGACAAGGTGTTCGACGCCGACCATCCGGTACCCTGCCAGGTGAGGACCGGCGACGCCGAGCCCTCCGAACTCTCGCTCGCCGAGAACGTCATCCGCATCGCCATGCATCCCGCCGATCAGGTGGTCGCTTTCTCCGAGCTCGCCAGGACCGGCCAGTCGGTCTCCGCCATCGCGGTGCGTTTCGGCGCGTCCGAGCGCATCGTCGAGCAGCGGCTCCGCCTCGGCAACGCCGCCCCCGAGCTGCTGGACGCCTACCGGGCCGACGAGATCGGCCTGGAGGTGCTGAAGGCCTTCGCCGTCACCGCCGACCGGGAGCGCCAGATGGCGGTCTGGGAGCAGGTCTCCGGCCAGCCCTACCGCCCGTCGGCCGCGCAGGTGAAGCGGCTCCTGACCGAGGAGCGCGTGCCGGGCGGCACCGCGATCGCCCGGTTCGTGGGCGTCGACGCCTACGAGGGCGCCGGCGGCGCGGTCATGCGCGACCTGTTCGCCGAGGAATACGAGCACGGCGTCTGGTTCGAGGACCCGGTGCTGCTGGAGACGCTCGCCATGGCGAAGCTCCAGGCGGCGGCCGACGAACTCGCAACCCGCTGGAAGTGGGCGGTGCCGATGATCGAGGCCGGGTGGGACGACACCGCCTCCTACGGCCGCATCGAGCCGCAGGCCGGCGTCGCCACCGACGACGAGCGGGCCGAGATCGAGAAGCTGGCGGCTCGCTACGACGAGATCCGCGGCCTCGACGAGGACGAGCTGACCGACGCCGTGATCGAGGAGGCCGAGCGCATCGAGGCCCGCCTCGACGAGATCGAGGGCGCCGTCGAGGCTCGCGCCATGTGGCGGCGCGAGGACTTCGCGATGGCCGGCTGCATCGCCACGATCGGCCGCGATGGCGAACTCCAGGTCATTGCCGGGCTGGTCAAGCCCGAGGACATGCCGAAGCCGGATCAGTCCGGCGACGCGGCAGCGCAGGCCGGCAACGGCCACGACCCGGACGCAGCCACCGTCGGGGTCCACACCACCGGCCATGCCGTTCACACGGCCGCCCCGTCCATCGCCCAGCCCGTGGCGGGGCCGAGGGACCGCGAGGCCGAGGCGCGCAAGGAGGCGGGCGTCGGCATCGGGCTCGCCGACGACCAGCGCGCGATCCGCACTGCGCTGGTAAAGGCGTATCTCGCCGGAGACTTCCCGGCTTCCTTCGACCTCATGCTGTTCCAGATGGGCCGCGCGGTGTTCACGCCGGGCTACAGCGACCACGCCCTCGACATCGCGGTCAAGGAGACCCCGGACCGGCCCAACACCCGGATGAACGACGCCGAATTCGCGGACTGGTCGCCGGGCGAGGCCATGCTGGAGGACCGCTCGCACCTGTCGTTCGACTGGCTGGAGATCGAGGACGACGGCGAGTCCTTCGCCGCGCTCAGGGCGCTGCCCCAGGCCGACAAGGAGGCGCTGTTCGCGGCCTGCGTCGCGAGGACGGTGAAGGGCCAGCTCGCCTTCGAGCCCCAGGCGCGGCCCGAGCTCGAAGCCACCATCGCCCGGCTCGACATCGACTTCGCGAAGCACATCCGGCCCACGGCGGCCATGTACTGGTCGCGGATCAACAAGAGCCGCGTCCTCGACATCGCCCGCACGGTGTTCGGCCTGGCCTGGGCGTCGGCGCGGTCGAAGTACAAGAAGCCGGCGCTGGCCGAGGCGATGGAGGCCGCCTTCGCCGCCGGCGAGCCGCCCGTCGGCGTGAGCGCCACGATGCACGCCAAGGCGCTCGCCTGGGTCCCGACCGGCTTTGCGGCCTTCGACACCGGCCGGACGGTCGCAGACGCCGAGGACACGGCGGCCGATACTGCCGGGACCGAGCCGAAGGGCGAGGCGAAGACCGCGGAACCCGCCGCCGATACCGGAACCGCGCCGCCGGCCCCCGACGGCAACGGCCACGCGCCGGCGCCCGAAGCCGGGCCGTCCAACGGGGATGCTGCCGGTGCCGATGAAGGCAACGCCGGCGAGACCGATCCCGACCCGGCCGTCGCGGGCGGGCCGGACGGCCTCGACGCAACCGGACCTGTTCCTCCGGTTCCGGCCAACGGCCACGACGCCATCCCGGACCCGATGGAGATCCCCGAGTTCCTCCGCCGCGTCCAGTAGCCGTCCCGCCCCGATGAAACGCCCCGTCCGGCATCCCGACGCCGGCGGGGCGTTTCCGATTCCGCATTGCTCACGGAGGTCCGCCCATGAACCGCACGATCCGCGCCCGCATCCACGAGAGCGCCGTGAAGCGGGTCACACGCATCTACGCCGCCACCCTTTCCGAAATTCTGGTCGAGGCGCTGCAAAACTCACGCCGTGCCGACGCCGCACGGGTGCGTATTTCGGTTGCCATGCCCACCCCCCGCCCTGGCGAAACCGCCGCCGCGACGGGCGAGCCGCCCCTCACCGTCACCGTTTCGGACGACGGCTCGGGCATCGCCGATCCGGCCGTCCTGCTCAGCTTCGGCGAAAACGGCTGGAACGACGCCCTCGTCCGGCGCGAGGACGCCGCCGGGTTCGGCTTCGCCAGCCTCGCGCGGCGCAACTGCGCCGTCTCGTCCCGGCCGCGCTCTCCGGACGGCCAGCTATTGCCCGGCTGGCGCGTCACGCTGGAACCGGCGCATTTTCTCGGCGAGGCCGAGGCCGCGGTGCAGGCCCACGACGAGGCCCCGTATCCCTGCGGGACGGCGATTTCGTTCCAGGCAACCGAGCCCGCCGCCGCGATCCGCAATGCCGCCGGGAACGCCGCTCGCCATTATCCGCTGCCGGTCGTGTTCGAGGATCGCACCGATGGCGATGCTCCCGCCGAAGAGCTGCCCCGCCGCGCCTTCCTCGACGGCGCCGTCCACGCCGAGCGATGGCGCGGCCTCGTGTTCGGGGTCTTCAGGAACCGCCATTGCGGCTACAGGGACCCCGACCTCAACTTCTTCGGCCTGACCCTCACGGTCGGACTGCCGACGGTCGAGACCGTCCACGGCCCGGCCTGGACCGTGCTGGCGGACGTGGACGACTGCCCCGACCTCGAGCTGGTGCTGCCGGCCCGCAAGGAGGCGGTCGAGAACGCCTTCCTCGAAGAGATGCGCGAGGCGGCCCGCCTGGCGATCTACCGCGCCATGGCCGCCGATCCCAATCCGCGCCCGTCCTTCGAGGACCGCAAGCGCGCCCACGAGGCCGATATCGACATCGCCCCGCCGCCGCCCGTGCTCCGGCCCTGGCGTCCCGGCACGGCGGACGTCGAGGACTGGCGGGAGCCTCCGAAGCTCGCCCAGGCCGGCGAGGACGCGCTCATCATGGACTGCGACCCCGAGCCGCCCGAGGCCCAGACGCTCTGGCGCGCCGCCGAACGGGGCGGAATTGCTCCCCGCCTGTTCGAGGCCGACCGCCGTCTCGAAGGCTACGCCTGGTACGACGCGATCGAGCGCGTCAACCGCCTCCGCACGGAAGTCACCGCCGGCAGGCGGCCCTATCCGCTCGACAAGTATCCCGTGCCGGACCGCACCGGCGGTCCCGTGGCGCCGCTGCCGCAGCGGCCCGACGCGATCCGCCTCGGCCTCACCGTCCGGACCGGCAAGGGGGTGGGGCGCATGGTCGACCTCGCCGCCGATCTCGCCTTCGCCGGCGAGGCGTGGTCCTGGGTGGGCGACGCCCTGCCGCTGGTGACCGCAAGCACCGATCTCGAGCCCTGGCAGCTCGCGCAGATCATGCGCGCAGCCTTCTTCAGCCCGAGCGACGACGCGGACGCGGACTCGTGGGAACGCCAGCGCGACGTCTTCGACCAGGAAGCCCTCCACATCGCGACCAAGCTTCTGGTCTCCGACGACGAGGCGCGGCGCACCTCCATCGCCGATGCCGTCGCCCGCGAGCTCTTCTGGCTCATTCCTCACGATCGCGGCGTCGACATCGCGGTGCGGGACCGCAAAGTCACGGTCACGCTGGGCGAGCCCGCCGGGGAGGCCGCGCCGTGACCAGGGCCTGGACCGTTCAACTCGCCTACGCGGCGTATTACGGGGCGACGGTCACCGTCGAGGCCGAGACGCTGGAAGACGCGATCCCGGCCGCCATCCGGTATGCCGACGACAACGAGCGCTGGAAGGACACCGACCACGTCGCCGATCCCTTCTGCGCCGCAGCCTGCGAGGGCGCCGACGCCGATCCGTGGAACGGCGAGACCTCGGTCCCCATCCCCGACCGCTTCAGCGAGCGCGGCGAGCCGCCCGTCGTCATGGTGACCGACCCGGCGAAGCCCGGCGGCGGGATCGAGGTCGTGCGCGGGCGGGTGCTGCTCCGTTTCAGGGACGATGCCGGAACCGTCACCGCCGAAGTGACGGACCCGCCGCATCCGCCCGCCAACAAGCCGCACATCACCGTGTCGCTCGACGCCCGCGGCAAACCCCACGCCGAGGTCCGCCACGGCAGGGCCATCGTCCGCATCCTCGACCGCTAGGTCTCCGGCTCCGCCCCCGTCCCGGCTGCCGCCGGCACCGGCTTCTCTCCACTCGGAGGCGGGGCCGGCCTCATCAGGACGACCGAGGCCCGGGGCGCGAGCGCGTCCCGGGTCTTCGGCATCCCGCAACCCGCAACAGGAATCCCGCCATGACACCCCAACCCGCCCACGTCCCGCGGACCGCCGCGTCCGCGCCGCCGCCCGCTCCGGCTTCCGATCCGGGGAACTCCGACGACGCGGCGCAGAAGGACGCCATCGCCCGCGCCGTCTGGACCGACCTGCTCTGGCTGATGCCTCGGGACCGCACCGTCACCGTCACGGTGCGCGACGGCACCGTCGCGGTGGAGCTCGGTCCGACGGAGCCGGACCCGGCAACGTCCTCCCACGCCTGACTCCGTCCCGATCCTCGGCGCGCGCCCCGTCCCGGCCCCCGCCGGGGCGGGCCGTTTCCCATTCACCCGTTCGCGGAGGTTGCCATGCCCGACGCCGCTCCCGGCTTCGACGACATGCCATTGTTCGACATGCCCGCGGCGCCCGCCTCGGTCCGGGAGGCAGCGAGCCGCCGCCGGCTCCAGCGCCGCTTCCTGCGCGCCGGGCGCGAGGCCGTCGACGAGCGCGATCTGCTGGAACTGCTGCTCTCGGGGCGCCGGTCGGTGGACGATGCCGAGACGCTCGCCGCGAGCCTGCTCGACAGGTTCGGCACGGCGCCGCGCGTCCTCGCCGCCCGGCCGGACCGGCTGCGCGGCGTGCCCGGCCTGTCGGAAGACGCCATCGCCGTCCTCAAGGCCGCCGAGGCGCTCGGCATCCGCATGGCGCGGGCCGACGTGCCCGATACCGTGCGCCCGTCCCTCGGCAGCTACGACAAGGTGATCGCGTACTGCCGCGCGCTCACCGGCCACCGCGAGGTCGAGGAGTTCAGGGTTTTGTATCTCAATCGGAAGAATCGATTGATTGCCGACGAGTGCCTCCAGAAGGGCTCCGTCTGCCACACGCCGGTCTATCCCCGGGAGGTCTGCATCCGCTGCCTGGAGCTTCAGGCCAGCGCGGTCATCGCCCTGCATCCACACCCTTCGACCTGCCCAGAACCGTCCCGCGCCGACATCGACATGACGAAGCGCATGAAGGACGCGCTGAAGACCATCGAGGTCACGCTGCTCGACCATCTGATCGTCACGCCGACCGGCGCGGTGAGCTTCCAGACGCGCGGTTTGCTGTGACAGGCCGCTGCGACCCTCTTCCACTCTTGCCCGCGAGGAACCCGACCATGCCCGAACCCGCCAACGCCGCCGCATTCGGTCCCGTGCTCTCCGTCTATACCCGCGCCCAGGCGATCGAGGACGGCATCCTCGTCGACGTCTCCGAGACCGCGCGCGAAGCCGGTTTCAAGATCCCCGTCGCGGTCACGCGCGGGGTCTGGGACCGACTCATCGCCCTTCCCGACGGCTACCAGGGGTTTCAGGACCAGAGCGGACGTTTGTGGGACGTGCTCTGGATGGCGCATTACTACGCGGTCCGCGCCTCGAACAGCGACCGCGTGAGGATGTGCGTGCTGGTGCGCGACATCCGCAAGGACCTGCGCGACAGCAACCGGCCTCCCCGCAAGCACTTCCCCATCGTGGCGATCGGCAGCGGCGACCGAGGCGAGGCCGTAATCACCATAATGTGGCCGGAGGACGACTGACCATGCGGATCCTCAGCCCGGAGCAACAGCTCGAGATCGCCCGCCGCGTCCACGAGACCTTCGACCGTCCGAAGCGCTGGTTCCAGGGAGGGTGGGGGCGCGACGACGACGGCGACGTCATCGAGTTCGACGGCGGCTTCCACGTCGTCCACAACGACGAGGTCCGCCACCCGCCCGCCTTCCGCCTCGCCACGCCCGAGAGCCCCCGCTGCTTCTGCCTCGGCGCCGCCATCCGCATCCACACCGGTTCGATCCTCCACTACGACCCGTCCCATACCGGGGAGGCGACCGAGGCCATGTGCGCCGTCTACACCAGGCTCGCCGGCATCGACACCGGCGCCCGGGAACGGGACGCGGCCGATTCCGAGCCTCACCTCAACGCCATCATCGAGTGGAACGACTTCGACGAACGTTCCTACGCGGACATCCGCGCGCTCACCGCCGCCGTGCTGCGCCATCTCGACGCGCAGCGCTGGTGATCGCGGCTGACGCGCCGCCCGGCCGTATCCCGGCCGCGCGGCTCCTCAGCCGGGCAGCGCCCCGTTCATGCCTCACTCGCTCGCGCCGTCCGACTCCCCGTCCCGGCGCGGACCGCCCCAGGGGTCCGGTATGCTGTGGCCGCGGCCGAGAGGCCGTCGGAAACACTTCATGCCGCACAGTTCGAGATGGTCCACGATCCTCTCGGCGAACGGCCTGAGACGATCGTGGTCGCCCGGCCCGCGCTTCTTCGGCCAGAAGCGCTCCGCCTTGCGCAGCGCCATGTCGACCGAGAACACCAGGTCGTCCCGCGACACCGGACAGGTGTGTTTTCTCTCCATGGCGTGCAGGGTGGCATGGGAACATTTGAAGAACAAGAGTGGCAAACCCCCGCCAGTGGGGGTAATGCTATTCCGATGTGCGGTCGCTTCAGCAACCGATTCACCTGGAAAGAGCTGCACGAGCGGCTCGACCTCATCGGCACGCCCCTCAACCTGCGGCCCCGCTACAACATCGCGCCGAGCCAGGACGTCGCGGCCGTGCGCGCCGCCGACCCCGGATCGCAGTCCGGGACAGACATCGGGCGCACGCTCTCCATGCTGCGGTGGGGGCTGATTCCCGCCTGGGCAAGAGACCCTGCCATCGGCCACAAGCTCATCAACGCCCGCTCGGAGACCGCCGCCGAGAAGCCGTCCTTCCGATCAGCCTACCGGAACCGCCGCTGCCTGATCCCGGCCGACGGCTTTTACGAATGGCAGCGCCGGGGCGGGACCCGCCAGCCCTGGCTGTTCGGCCTCCGGGACGGCGCGCCCATGCTCTTCGCCGGCTTGTGGGAACGCTGGACCGTTCCCGAAAGCGCCGCCCTCACCGGATCGCTCGCGGAGCGCAGCCCCGGCGATGCCGTCGAGACCTGCACCATCCTCACCACCGCCGCCAACGAGGCGGTGGCGCCGGTCCACGGCCGCATGCCGGTCATCCTGGCGCCGGACGCCTGGGATGGCTGGCTGGCGAGCAGGTTCCCCTCGGACCGTACCCGGCGGACGCCATGACGGCCCATCCGGTGAGCACGCACGTCAACCGGCCCGCCAACGACGATCCGCGCTGCGTGGAGCCGGTCACGCTGCTCTGAGTTCCGGTCGCCCGGCGGCCTGAACCCCCACCCCTGACAACCCCGTTCCGGAACGGCCTCGCCGTTCCCTGTCGCTCCATCGCGCATCTCGCCAGCCGGAGTCCGGCCAGCCGGAGCCGGACGGGCCGGCGGGCCGGTGCGGGAGGACCCGCCGCGCGCCGGCATTCCCGCCGCCCGCCCCGGACCGCGATCCGGGGCCGTCCCCCAGCCCGGAGACCGCCCATGCTCCACCGGATCACCGGCCGCGCCACCAAGTGCGGCCCCTCCGCCATCTCCGCGATCGCCGGCGTGCCGACCCACCAGGCCGCCGCCGTCATCCGCCGCCTTACCGGTCGCCGCGCCGTCAACGGCGTCTACATGGACGAGCTCGCCGCCGCGCTTGCCGAGTTCGGCTGGACGCCGGACCGCACGCTCCGCCACCCCAGGCTCGGCGACCGCCGCTACGCCCACGACGAAGAGGCCTGGGAACGCCGCCTCTCGGACCTTCCCTGCGAACGGCGCGCCGTCACCCTCGGGACCTTCCTCGACCCCGCGCCCGCCGGAACGTGGGCCATCGCGACGAGCGATCACTTCGTGGCCTACGGCGACGGTTTCGTGGCGGACTCCGGCGCCTTCTTCTCGCGCAAGCCGGCCTTCTGGTTCCGCGCCATTCCCGAGCATGACCGCGTCGCGCTCAGGCGCGTCCGCGAAGCCATCCGGTTCGCGCCGGTCCCGGGCAGCGCCGGGCGCGGCCCGTCTTCCAAGGAGTGTTGAGCCATGCCCAGGATCGTCGAGACCACCGTCTACACGATCGACGAGCTTTCGGACGCGGCGAAGGAAGCGGCGCGCGCCTGGTATCGCGAGTCCTGCCTCGACTACGAGTGGTACGACTTCGTCTACGAGGATTTCCACACCATCTGCGGCATTCTCGGCGTGACGCTCCGCACCAGCCTCGTGCGCCTTTATGGCGGCGGAACGCGGGACAAGCCGCATCTCTGGTGGACCGGCTTTTGGTCGCAAGGCGACGGCGCGTCGTTCGAAGGCTCTTATTCCCACGCCAGGGGGGCGGCAAGGGCGATCCGCGCCCATGCGCCCAAGGACGAAGAACTGCACCGCATCGCCGACGCGTTGCAGGCGGTTCAACGGAAGAACTTCTTCCAGATCCACGCGTCGATCCGCCAGAGCGGGCGCTACCACCACGAATACACCATGGCGGTCGAGGTCGAGCGCGACAGCCCGACCTGGCAACCGCCCACGGACGATGCCGAGGACACGGTGACCGAGGCCATGCGCGACCTGGCGCGCTGGCTCTACCGCCAGCTCCGCGCCGAATACGAACATCTAACCTCCGACGACGCGATCGACGAGACCCTCGCCGCCAATGCGTGGTCGTTCACGGCGGCGGGCGAATACTTCGTCTGACATCGCCGCACATCCCGCGCCGTCCCTGAACGGCGCGGGCCCGCCGGGCACCTCCGCACCTTCCTGAATCCGACCGTCGGCCGCGCCCGCGCCGGGTTTCCCCGGCGCGCGTCGCGCCGGCGGGAGTCCGGTCAGCCGGCTGGGGGCGGTCGGCGGGCAGGCGCGGGAGGCCCCGTGCCGCGCCGCCGGCCCGCTTCCGCCCTTCCAGCACGGAGACCGGCCCATGCTCGACGCCAACCCGGCGCCCGACGCCCTCGCGCGTCCGCCCCTTCCCACCGACGCAATCGAACCGCCGGCATCGCCGGCCCGCCCGTCTCCGGGCGATGCCCTGTTCGCTGCGGCCCGGGCCCTGCTGCCGGTGCTGGAGGCCGGCCGGCCGCTCGATGCCGCGATCCTCCGGGACGCCATGACCGAGGCCTTCGGCGCGTCCGACGCCGTGGGCGGCTGGGTCTGGAAGGACGCCTACGAAGCAGTCGAAGCGGCGTGCGTGCTGTTCCTCCAGCGCTACGGACGGGGCATGCGCCGCACATGCGGCGCCGGTCCCGACGGGCCGCGCCGCATGCTGGCGATGCTGGAGACGCTCGCGGCGCTGGAGCCCTCCCACACCAAGCGGTCGGAAGAGCAGGTCCGGCTCCAGCAGTTCTCGACCCCGCTGCCGCTCGCCTATGCGGCGTTGCAGGCCGCCGCGATCCGGCCGGACGACGTCGTGCTGGAGCCCTCCGCCGGAACCGGGATGCTGGCGGTGATGGCGGAATGCGCGCTGGGCACGGACGCCGCCGGCAAGCTGTATCTCAACGAGTATGCGCAGACCCGGGCCCGGTTGCTGATGCAGCTCTTCCCCGGATCAGTCGTGACCGCCTTCAACGCCGAGGCCATCGCCGACCGGCTGCGCGACGTCCGCCCGACCGTGGTGCTGATGAACCCGCCGTTCTCGGCAACGCCCGGCGTCGACCGCAACCGGTACGACGCCGACCTGCGCCATGTCCGCTCGGCCGCGTCGATGCTGCCGCCGGGCGGGCGGCTGGTGACGATCACCTCGGCCCATTGCGTGCTGGGCGACGCCGTCGGCCGTCTGGATCCTCCGGCCCGCTGCGTCTTCACCATGGCGATCGACGGCCGCGCCTACGCGAGGCGCGGCACCGGCTTCGACACCCGCCTCACCGTGCTGGAGCGCGGCCCCGGACCCGCCGTGGATCTCGACGGAACGGCCCGCGCCGCCGACGCCCGCGAGCTGCTCGATGCCGTCAGCGCGGAGGTGCCGCAGCGGCAGCCGATCGCGCCCACGCCGATCCCGTCAGGCCCGGCCCGCGATCTCTTCGGCAAACCGGTCGCGCCGAAGCCTGAGAAGCGCCGCGGGCCGAAGCCCGTGTCCACGCCCGAGACGCAGCGATCCCACGACTGGGGGCCGATTTCCGAGCTTACCGTCGAGACCGGCCCGGTCGAACCCGCTGCGGTGGAACCCGCCGCCGATGCCGATTCCCATGCCAGCGACTCCGGCCCCTACGCGCCGTGGCGGCCGGGCGCCGTGCGGGTGCCGGGCGCGGTCGAGCACCCGACGCCGCTGGTCCAGTCCGCCGCCATGGCCGCCGTGCCGCATCCCGTGCCGGCGTACAGGCCGATGCTGCCCGAGCGCGTGGTGACGGACGGCCTGCTGTCGGACGCCCAGCTCGAGAGCGTCGTGCTGGCGGGCGAGGCCCATTCGCGGCACCTTGCCGCGGAGTACCGCATCGGCTCGCAATGGGACACCGTCCACCGCCGCAAGCTCGACGATGACGGGAACGAGGAGGAGGTCGATACCTCCCTCGTCACCCAGGAAGGCGAGACCCTGTCGGAGCCGGTGCGCTTCCGCCGGGGCTGGATGCTGGGCGATGGCACCGGCTGCGGCAAGGGCAGGCAGGTCGCCGCCATCATCCTCGACAACCGCCTGCGCGGCCGGAAGAAGGCGCTCTGGCTCTCGCAGTCCGACAAGCTGCTGGAGGACGCGCGCCGCGACTGGACCGCATTGGGCGGCCTGGAAAGCGACGTCATCCCGCTGGGGAATTTCCGGCAGGGGATGGAGATCCCCCTCGACGCCGGCATCCTCTTCGCGACCTACGCCACGCTGCGCTCGCCGTCCCGGCAAGGGAAACCGTCGCGGCTGGAGCAGATCGTCGAATGGCTCGCGGGCTCATTGGACGAAGAGGACCGCCACGGCTTCGACGGTGTGATCGTCTTCGACGAGGCGCACGCGATGGCGAATGCGGCGGGCTCGAAGTCCGAGCGCGGTGAGACCAAGCCGTCGCAGCAGGGCCGCGCCGGGCTGCGCTTGCAGAACGCGCTGCCGGACGCGCGCATCGCCTATGTCTCGGCCACCGGCGCCACCACGGTGCCGGGACTGGCGTATGCAGGACGGCTCGGACTCTGGGCCGCCGGGGAGACGCCGTTCGAGAAGCGCACCGAGTTCGTCTCCGCCATGGAGGCCGGCGGCGTCGCCGCGATGGAAGTCGTCGCGCGCGACCTCAAGGCGCTCGGGCTCTACCAGGCGCGGGCATTGGCCTATGACGGGATCGAGGTCGACATCCTGGAGCATCCCCTCACGCCGGAGCAGCGGCGCATCTACGACGCCTATGCGGGCGCCTTCAAGGTGATCCACGCCAACATCGAGGAGGCGCTCAAGGCCACCGGTATCGTCCAGGGCGAGGACACGCTCAACAGGAACGCCAAGGCGGCAGCGTTGAGCGCCTTCGAGGGCACCAAGCAGCGCTTCTTCGGTCATCTTCTGACCGGCATGAAGGGCCCCTCGACCATCCGCGCCATCGACGCCGACCTCGCGGGCGGCCGGTCGGCGGTCGTGCAGCTGGTCTCCACCGGCGAGGCGTTGATGGAACGCCGCATCGCCGACGTTCCGGCCTCGGAGTGGGACGACCTCAACATCGATCTCACGCCGCGCGATGCGATCCTCTCCTACCTCATGCACGCCTTCCCCGTGCAGTTGCAGGAACCCTTCACCGACGACGGCGGCAACCTGCTGAGCCGGCCCGCCCGCGACGCGGACGGCAACCCGGTCATCTGCAAGGAAGCGGAGGACCGGCGCGATGCGCTGATCGAGAAGCTGGCGGCGTTGCCGCCGGTGCCGACCGCGCTCGACCAGATCGTGCAGCATTTCGGGCACGAGGCGGTGGCGGAAGTCACGGGCCGGTCGCGGCGCGTGCTCAGGATCACGGATGCGAAGGGCGAGCGGATGGCGCTGCGCAGCCGGCCGGCTTCCGCCAACCTCGCCGAGACCGCCGCCTTCATGGACGGAGAGAAGCGCATCCTGGTGTTCTCCATGGCCGGCGGCACGGGTCGCAGCTATCACGCGGACTTGTCTTGCGGGAACACGGAGCGGCGCATCCACTACCTGCTGGAGCCCGGCTGGCGCGCCGACCAGGCGATCCAGGGGCTGGGGCGTACCCACCGCACGCACCAGGCCTCCGCCCCGCTGTTCCGGCCCGTCACCACCGACGTGAAGGGCGAGCGCCGCTTCATCGCCACCATCGCGCGCCGTCTGGACAGCCTCGGCGCCATCACGCGGGGCCAGCGGGATTCCCAGACCGCGATGGGCGGCAGCGACGCGGCGCTGTTCCGCGAGAGCGACAACCTGGAGAGCGTCTACGCCCGGGCGGCTCTCAGGCAGTTCTACGGCGCGCTGTGGCACGGAAGCATCCAGGGCTGGAATCTCGAGCGCTTCGAGAAGGCCACCGGGCTGAAGCTTACCTGGGAGGGCAATCTCAAGGAGGACCTGCCGCCCATGCCCAGGTTCCTCAACCGGCTGCTGGCGCTCCCCATCGCCGAGCAGAACCAGCTCTTCGCCGAGCTGGAGGAACGCATTGCCAGCAACATCGAGCAGGCGATCGAGGCCGGCAGCTACGAGGTCGGCGTCGAGACCGTCACCGCCGACTCGCTCATCGTCGCCGGCCGCGAGACGCTCTACGAGCATCCCGGCACCGGGGCGGCCACCGAGCTGGTCGAGATCGTCCGCCGCGACAGGCTGGTGCCGCTCACGGCGGAATCGGCGCTGGAGATCGGCGAACGCGATCCGGGTCCTGACGGCAAGCCGCGCCTGGCCGTGAACGCCCGCTCGAAGCGCGCCGCCGTCATCCTGCCGGCCGCTTCCCGCATGCTCGACGACGGCGGCGTGCGGGAGCGTGTGCGGCTCATCCGGCCCGCGACGGCCGAGACCATCGCGAGGGCCGAGCTCGACGCCTCCAACTGGCGCCGCGCCGACGAGGCGCAATGGCGGCGCGTGTGGGACGCCGAGATCGCCGGGCTGCCGTCGCACCGGGACTCGCGCTTCTGGCTCGCCACCGGCCTGCTGCTGCCGGTCTGGGACCGCCTGCCGGCCGAGAACATGCGGGTCCGGCGGCTGACCTCGGATGACGGCATCGCGCTCATCGGGCGCGTGCTCGACGCCGAGCAGGTCCGCGCCGTGCGTCAGAGCTTCGGCCTCGGCGGCGGCCCCGCCATGACCGGCGCGGAGGCCTTCGAGGCAGTGATGGGACGCGGCAACGCGCTCGCGCTCGCCAACGGCTGGCGGTTCGCGCGCCGCCGGCTGATGGGCGCCGACCGCATCGAGATCGAGGGCCCGGCCGACACCGACATGGACGCGCTGAAGCGTATGGGATGCACGGTGGAGATCGTCCAGTTCCGCGCCCGGATATTCGCGCCGAACGCCGGTGCGATGGAGCGCATCCTCGCCCGCTGGCCGCTCGCCGCCTGAGCGGCCCGCATGATACGTATGGCCGGCCCGACGCCCGCCGTTACATCAGTTGCCGGCGCACCGGGGGTCCGTACCGCCGGCCCGCCGGCCGCCGGCCCCGATTCCACGGACAAGGAGAGCCGCCATGACCGCACAGACCCTGCCCGACGAGCCGAACTTCTGCTTCTGTCCCGCCTACGACGTCGAGACCGAGGTGCAGCAGATCAGAATCGTGATCGAGGGGCTGGCCGGCCATGTCCCGACCGCGCTCATCAGCCTCGACCTCGAAAATGCTCTCGACATTTGCGACAAGCTCAACCGACGCCTCGGGCTCGACCGCGAGGCCTGGCAGGCCATGGTTGCCGCCTCCATGCAGGCCGAGGACGAGGATCCCGAGAGCGACCCCTGGCACTGAAGCCATATCCCTGCTGCGCGGCCGGCCCGCCGCCGGCTGCCGGTCCGCGGGCTCGCCGGCGAGGGCTCGCCGCTCCGTTGCCGGGAATAGCTACGCCTCAGTCCTCTTTCTCCAGCTCCCGCTTCCGTCTCCGTTCGAGGCTCTTCAGCATTTCCTCGTCGTGTTGCGGCTCGTCCCACGGCCCCGCCTCCGCGGCCGCCCAGGTCAGCATCCCGAAGAAGTCCGGATCGCCCGCATGCAGCTGGCAGGTGTACATCATGTTGACCACCTTGCGCATCAGGTCGCGCATCTCGTCCTGCCCGATACGCGCCACCTCCCGCCAGGGAATCCGCTCCCCGTTCGCGTCGACCACCACCACGTCCGAGAAATCCCCGGTATGGCTGACCGGCGCCGGCCCGCCGTGGATGTCCTCCATCACCGTGTTGCGGAAGCACATCACCGCCATGCCCTTCGCCACGACCGCCGCCATGTGCTCTTCCAATTCGTTCGCCATACGGACCCCTCTCTCTCGTTCGCAATTCCGGCCCGCGTCGCCGGACCGCCGACCCGCCCATGCCTCGACACGTCTCCCCGATCGCGGCCTGCCCGGCTGCGCAGCCGGCCCGCCGTCCGCCGCCATTCGCGCCGCCGGCCGGCCATCGGCCCCCCGCGCGGAGGCGAATGCGCGCCGATGCCGCCTCGACGCAGACTGCCACGGCCCCGCGCGGCACGCCAACCGCCCGGACGGTCGCCCCCGGCGCAATCCGGTCTCTTGCCCATCGTCGCGCCAGCCCGGAAACCGGACCGCCGGACACCTGCTGCACGCGAGGGGGCCGCTCCTCCCCCGCCCCATGCGGCAGGGGTCGGATCCAATCGTCAGACCCGGCTTCCCTCGCCGACGCCGGTGGCGCCACCGGACCGCGATCGCCTGGTGCCGGGCCGGTCAGGACGGTCATGCGTGCAGCATCCGAAGCGCCGGCCGAAGGGGAGTTGGAGAAGAGCAATCCGGGAGTAAGTCCGCTGCGGGAGAGTGAGCGGCGGAATCGCAACCGGGGAGATCGGGACATGGCGACATTGCGATATGCGGGGATCGGGGCGCGGGCGACTCCGGCGGCCGTGCTGGCGGACATGACCGTGATGGCGGGGTGGCTGGCGCGGACCGGCTGGCATCTGTCGTCGGGCGGCGCGGACGGGGCCGATACTGCGTTCGCGGCGGGAGCGCCGGCCGGGCAGCGGACGATCTGGCTGCCGTGGCGGGGCTACAACGGGCATCGCGGGCCGGACTGCCGGGTGCTGTCGGCGGCTGAGCTGTCGGCCTGCATCGAGATCGCGCCGCCCCTGCATCCGGCGTGGGAGCGGTGTTCGCCGGCCGTCCGCAAGCTGCATGCCCGGAACGCGGCGGTGCTCGGGTTGACGCTGGATCGGCCGGTCGATGCGTGCGTGTGCTGGTCGGCCGGAGGACGGGATGAGGGTGGCACGGGCATGGCCATCCGCATCGCCGAGGACCGCGGCATCCCGGTGCTGAACCTGGGGTCCATGTCGCCGCGGGCGGTGTGCGAGCGCCTGGCCGCGATCCGCCGCGCCGATCCGGGGTCGTAGAGCAGGAGGAGAGCGCCTGTCGGGCGAGTGTCCGGCAGGCCGGAGGGAGTGGTTTCCCCGCGCCGATGCCGGGCATGGCAACGGCACGAGGAGACCCGCCCATGTTCAATCCCCACTTCCGCCTCGGCGCCCCGACCGGCGGCGACCTTCTGACCGAGCTGGGCGTCCCTCCCGAGCTCGTCAGCGAGATCGCCGAGGACGAGCGCGCGATCCGCTGTCCCGACCGCGGCGCCGACTATCCCGAACAGGGCTTCGCGAGCCTCGCCCCGGAATCGTCGCTCGACCACGGCCTGCACGAGGCCGGACCCAACGAGCCCTGGGACCCGGCGTCGATGCTCTCCCCGGCCGGTTAGAGGTGGAGGGGGGCTTGGAGAGATTGAACGGTCGGGGGTTCGGGGGAGTTACCCGGCCTCCGGCCGTTCGGAACCCATCGTCATCAACATGAACCGCAGGAGACCGTCATGGCCTTCGGAAAGAACCACGCGGAACTCGTCGGCCGCCTCGGCGACGACGTCACCGTCAACCACCTCGCCTCGGGCGGCCGCGTCGCCAATCTGTCGATCGCGACCGACGAGTCGTACATCGACCGCAACTCCGGCACCAAGGTCGACAAGACCGAGTGGCACCGGGTCGTCACCTTCCAGGACGGGCTGATTGACATGCTCCAGAAGCACGCGACCAAGGGCCGCCTGATCCACGTCGAGGGCAAGATGCAGACCCGGCGCTGGCGCAAGGAAGGCGAGGACTCGGACCGCTTCTCCACCGAGATTCTCGTCGTGCCGGGCCACCGGGTACAGTTCTACGACAAGCCCAACGGCAACGGCGCCCCGCCCGCGGACGCCCAGGCGCCGATGGACGACACCGCCGCGCAGGCCGCGGCGCCCGCGACCAGCACCGGGGACATCGAGGACCCGCCGTTCTAGGCCGCCTCTCATCGTTCCTCCCTCCCTCGGGAGCCGGCACTTCGTGCCGGCTCCCTTTCTTTTTGCAGCGGGCCCGGAGTCTCTGTCTCCTTCATCCCGGCGCCGTGCCGCTCCGGCGCCGGAGTCCGGGAGAAGCGCGGGAAGGGGCGTTCGCCTTTGCGAGGAGAGAGAGCATGACCCGCGACACCGAGAGCGTCTTCGCCCAGGGGGCGGTCATCGTCCCCGATTTCGTCACCCCGGCCGAGGAGGAGCGCATCCTGCTCCGCATCGCCCAGGCGCCCTGGATGACCGAGCTGCGCCGGCGCGTGCAGCACTACGGCTACCGCTACGACTACCGGGGTGCCAGCCGCCCGGAGCCCGCCGCGCCCTTCCCGCGCTGGGTCGAGGTCATGGCGGATCGACTGCGGGAGCACTTCGGCGGGACGCTGCCGGTGCAGTGCATCGTCAACGAGTACCGCCCGGGCCAGGGGATCGGCATGCACGCCGACCATGCGGATTTCGGGCCTGTCGTGGCGTCCCTGTCCCTCGCCGCCGACTGGCCGATGCGCTTCCGCCCGCGCTCCGTCCGCCCCTACGCCCGCGACGGGCTGCCGGGCGACGAGGTCGCGGTGCTGCCCCGCCGCTCGGTGCTGGTCCTCGCGGGCCGCGCGCGCCGGGACTGGATGCACGGCATCGACCGGACCGACACCGCCGGCCAGGCCGCGACGCGCCTCTCGGCCACCTTCCGCACGATCGCACCCGCCGGCGCGCGTCCGTGAGCCGCGCGGAGCCGGTCCTTCTTCGATCTTCCCGCTACAGGAGCTGCGTTATGATCCGTTTCGTCCAGGGCGACCTCTTCGCCTCCGGCTGCGAGGCCCTCGTCAATCCCGTCAACTGCGTCGGCGTGATGGGCAGGGGTCTCGCCCTCCAATTCAAGCGCCGCTTCCCGGCCAACTTCGAGGCCTACCGCGACGCCTGCGCGCGCCGCGAGGTCCGGCCCGGGCGCTGCTTCGTCTTCGACGCCGGCGCCGGGCGCCCGCACTTCGTCGTCAACTTCCCGACCAAGCGGCACTGGCGCGACCGCAGCCGCATCGAGGACATCGCCGCCGGTCTCGACGACCTGGCCGGCATCCTCGATCGCCGCGCCATCCGCTCCGTCGCGGTCCCGCCGCTCGGATGCGGCCTGGGCGGCCTGCCCTGGCCCGAGGTCCGCTCCCTGCTGCTCGACCGCCTCGCGCCCTCCGAAGGCGTCTCCATCGTCATCCACGAACCCGTCCGCCGGTAGCCGGTCCCGGCCGCGCCCGCGCTTCGCGCGAGCCGCTCGCCGGCCCCGCTGGAGTGGAGGTGCGCTTTCGCGCGGGCGTCGCGCGGCAGGCCCGAGGGAGGCCGCCGCCCATGGACGGAGGATGACGGCATGCGTATCTACAACCGCGACGAGGTCTGCCCGTTTCGCTTCACCCGCGAGGCCTGGGGCGAGTTCAGCAACTTCGCGCCGCTGGCGGCGCCGATCGCCGCCGGCCCGTGGACGTTCACCACGTCCGAGGCCCTGTACCAGGCGGCGAAATTCGGCGCCGCGCCGGACGTGCAGCGGCGCATCGCCTGCGCGCCTACTGCGCGCGAGGCGGCCGCCATCGGGCGCGGCACGGCGGCGGGCATGAACCCAGACTGGAACGCGCAGCGCGTGAACGCGATGCGCTGGGTGCTGCGCATGAAGCGCGAGGCCAATGCCGCCGCGATCGACGCCGCGCTGGCGCGCAGCGGCGATTGCGCGATCGTCGAGGTCTCGACCCGCGACGCCTGGTGGGGCGCGAAGCCCGCGGGCGACAGCTACCGCGGCGAGAACGTGCTGGGCCGGCTCTGGATGGAGCTGCGCCAGCAGCTCCGCGACGGCGATCCCGCTTCGCGGGCAGCCGCCTGGGTCGGCCGGATCGAGGTCGGGCGGCTTGCCGATCCGCCCTGCGCCTGACCGGCGCACGGCTGCCGGCCCGGCCCCGCACCCGCGGTTCGCTCGGGGCGCTCGCGCCACCGCTCCGCCAGGAGGCGGAGCCTGCCCGGTATCGGGCGTCCCGCATGTCCCGGAGGGAAGTCTCGCATGCAGCACCAACCGTCTCCCGCCGCCGCTATCGCAGCGGCGCTCGCCGCGCGCGCCGAGGAGGTCTGCCGGCACTATCTGCCCAACGGCCGCAGGCTCGGCCGCTACTGGATCTGCGGCGACCTGGATGGCGCTCGCGGCCGCTCGCTCTTCGTTCGCCTCTCCGGCTCCGGCAAGCCGGGGAAGTGGACCGATGCAGCCGATGGATCGCATGGCGACCTGCTCGACCTGATCCGCCACCGCATCAACGCGCCCACGCTGCGCGCGGCGCTCGACGAGGCGCGGCGCTTCCTCGCCTTGCCGGTTTCACCGGCGTCGGCGCCGGACGTGCCTTACGACGCCACCGAGGCGGCACGCCGCCTGTGGCGGCGCTGCCGCGCGGTCGACGGCAGCCATGCCGAGCGCTATTTGCACGCGCGCGGTTTGTCGCGCTGCCGCTTCGCGGCCCTGCGCTTCCATCCCGAGCTTCGCTACCGCGAAGGCGCGACGGTGCGCCGCTTCCCGGCGCTGGTCGCCGCCGTCACCGGCGACGACGGCCGGATTTTCGGCGTGCAACGCACCTGGCTCGATCCCCGCTCGCCCGCCAAGGCAGGCGTCGCGGCGCCTCGCAAGGCGCTTGGCCGCATCTACGGCCTCGCGGTGCGCTTCGGCGTGCCCTCCGACGATGCTGCGCTCGTCGTCGGGGAGGGCATCGAGACGGTGCTGTCGCTGGTCACCGCCGTACCGGAGATCACCGCTGCTGCCGCGCTCTCCGCCGGGAGCCTCGGCGCGTTCGCGCCTCCCCCCGGCACAGCCCGGCTGGTGATCGCAAGGGACAACGACGAGGACGGCGCGCTCGCGGCCGAGCGCCTCACCCGGCGCTGCGCGCGGGCGGGCGTCGCCTCCACGGTGATCGTGCCTGCCGGCAACGACTTCAACGACGACCTGATCGAGTTCGGCGCGGCGGCGCTACGCGCCCGCTTCGCGCCGCTGTTCCGCCCGGCGGCCTGCGCCCTGGCAGAGCGCGACGCACGGCAGGCCGAGGGGAGCGCGTCATGAGCGGCGTCGCCTTCCGCCGCATCGCTCCGGACGAGTCTCGCATCGTCCTCGACGGCGACCATGTCGGCGACGTCTATGCGCTCGACGATCCGCTCCGGGAGGGCGCACGGTATTTCGTGGTGCATCTCGACGAAGACCCGCGCGGTCCGTGCCGCGTGCATGACCGCAGCCGCATCCGCGAGGTAACCGAGCGACGGATCCTCTCGCATCCGCTCTGGGGTTGACCGGTCATGCCCGCCGGTCCGGAGACTCGTTCCGGAGGCCGTGCCAGGCCGAACCGCCGATGGGGTCGGTGCGGGTGGAGAGGAATTGGCCTCCGACGTGCTGTCCCATTGTGTCACGCGTGCTCGGGCCAGCAACCCTCCGGGTCCTCCGGTCGCAAGCTCCCTGCGGCCTGGCCCAAGAAGCTCTAGGGCGGGCCGTGAAAGTCGCCGACCGTGAAGATCGCGGAGCGATCTTCCGCACCAAGATCGGCGACTTTCCGCACCAACCCCGCCCAAGAGCTTCTAAGGCCAGGTGCTTGCCCTGTGCGCGCGTGCCCCAACAGGACATCACATCGGGGATCGGCCCCGGTCGTGAAACCGATCAAGGGAGATCGACATGACCTTCGATATCGACACCATCGAGACTGGCGGGCAGTCCGCCACCGCAACCGTCTGCGAACAGGCCGAGCTTTTCGGCGCCACCCCCGAGCGCGACGAGTTCGACAGCCGCGACGTCTGGGACCGCGACGACGCCACCGACGCGGTGAGCGAGGCGTTCCGCATCCTGGCCCAGGGCGTCGCGCCGGACGGGTTCCAGCTCGCCGACGAGCGCGAGAGCCTGCTGTGGGGCTTCGTCAACATGCTCGACGCACAGACCCAGCGCCTCGACCGCGCCGCCGACAGGCTGCTGCCCGAGATCCGCGACCTCCAGCGCGCCCAGGACGGCACCGAGATCAAGTCGCGCGAGCTGGAACTGACCACCGCGCGGGCGCAGAACCTCGGTGACCGCCGCGACGCTTTCGAGATCATGCGCGACGAGGCCGCCGATGCCTACCGCGTCGAGACCGGCAGCGTCTGGCGACCCCGGCGCGGATCGCACACGAGCCAGACCGGCAAGCTGACCTCCGCCGCCATCGACGCCCGCGACTACATGCGCGCGAGGAAGGACCGCGAGACGACGGCCCACCTGCCCGAGGGAACCCTGATCGCCATCGCGGGCGGCAAGGACGTGCAGGACCCGGCTGCGGTCATCGCCCGGCTCGACAAGGCTCGCGAGAAGTACGCCGACATGGTGCTGGTCCACGGCGGCGGCCCCGGCGTCGAGAAGGTCGCCGCAAGCTGGGCCGAGCGCAACGGCGTCCACCAGGTCGTCTGCAAGCCCGACTGGGACCGGCACGGCCGCGCTGCCCCGTTCCGCCGCAACGACGAGCTGCTCAACCTCCTGCCGAAGGGCGTCATCGCGTTCCCCGGCAGCGGCATCACCGAGAACCTCATCGACAAGGCCCGGCATCTCGGCATCCCGGTCCAGCGCATCGCGGCCTGACCGCAGCGCCTCGCGGGCCGCGTCGTCATCCCCGGCAGCGGGCGGTGGCGGCGCGGCCCGTTTCCGCGTGCGCACATCGGTGGCGCCGCACCGCCCTCCTCGCGCGCGCTTCGCGCGGCGCTCGTCGCGATCCTCGCCACGCTCGCCCTGGCCGGCTGCGCCGGCTGCGGGCATCGCGTCGGCTTCGTCCCGATGCGGCGTCTCACCGCCGCCCCGGCGGTCTCCGCACCATGCTGCGCATGGATGCGTCGCCGCCGGCGTCGATACCCGGCGCCTTGGCGCCGGGTCCCGCGCCCGTGGAGGAAGAGCGGAGCGAGGGGTCGGGCAAGCCGACCGGGAGAGAGGAGGGAGGAGATGCGCGCGATCTTGAACCTGCGGAACGAGCCCAGGCTGCGCGATGAATTCCAGTATGCGCACGTCGTCAACAGCACCGTGCTGATCGACCGCCGCACCAGGTGGGCCAATCCGTTCAGGATCGGCGAGGACGGTTCGAGGGATGAAGTGATCGCTCGCTATCGCGCCCATCTGTGGCACCTCATCCAGGCGGGCGAGGTCTCGCTGGAGGAGCTCGCCGAGCTCGACGGGTGCTGGCTGGCCTGCTGGTGCGAGCCGTTGCCCTGTCATGGGGACGTGCTGGCCAAGGCGGCGGCATGGGCGGCTGGAGTGCTGGCAGAGCGGAAAGCTGCGTGATGGGTTCTCTCGACAACATCGGATTGGTTTGGGCGTCCGCCCGGCCAAGAGGCCGGTCGCCGGGCTCTATTCCGCCGGGCGCGGCAGGCCGCGCCCGGCTCCACGAAGCCCGCTGCGCGGTCTTCGCCCTTCGGGTGACGATCCCTGACGCGGGGCCGTCGCTTCGCGACGTCCGGCGGTCGCCGCCCTGGTGGGCGGCGGCGTTGTTGCGTTTCCTCCCAGACCGGTCTGGGCGGCGCGCCATTCCAGGTCCGCAGCGGCGGCCCGCAACCCGCTTCGCGGGTCCTTCACTTCGTTGCGGCCCTTCGGGTGCAGGCCGCCTCGATCTGCGGACCTTCCAGGCTTGACTCGCCGCCCACCCCGCTCCGGGGGAAACGCGGTGTTTTTTTGGAGAGAGAGGAACTGACAATGACCTACAACAACACCGACACCGCGATGGCCGAAGCCTTCGCAGCAGCCGGCATCCACAGCGGGTTTGACGCCAGCACCGTCGAGACTGCCACCGACCACGGCGACGACCAGCGCGAGCCCGAGCACGCCGCATCGGCAACCGCCATGGCCTGCGAAGCCGCCGCCCTCTACGGCGCGACCCCCGGACGCGACGAGTTCGACAGCCGCGACGTATGGGACCGCGACGACGCGCTGGACGCCGTGTCCGAAGCCTTCCGCATCATGGCGCAGGGCATCGCGCCGGACGGCTTCCAGCTTGCCGACGAGCGGGAGAGCCTGTTGTGGGGATTCGTCAACATGATGGACGCCCAGACACAGCGCCTCGACCGAGCCGCCGACAAGCTGCTGCCCGACCTTCGCGACCTGCAACGCGCGCAGGACGGAACCGAGATCAAGTCGCGCGAGCTGGAGCTGACCACCGCCCGCGCGCAGAACCTCACCGACCGGCGCGACGCCTTCGAGATCATGCGCGACACCGCCGCCGACGCCTACCGCGCCGAGACCGGCAGCGTCTGGCGGCCCCGGCGCGGCTCGCACACCAGCCAGACCGGCAAGCTCACTTCGGCAGCCATCGACGCCCGCGACTTCATGCGCGCCCGCAAGGACCGCGAGACCATGGCGCACCTGCCGCAGGGAACGCTTGTCGCCATCGCCGGAGGCAAGGACGTTGCCGACCCCGCCGCCGTCATTGCCCGGCTCGACAAGACCCGCGAGAAATACGCCGACATGGTGCTCGTGCATGGCGGCGGCCCCGGCGTCGAGAAGATCGCGGCGCGCTGGGCCGAGCGCAACGGCATCCAGCAAATCGTCTGCAAGCCGGATTGGGACAAGCACGGACGCGCCGCACCCTTCCGCCGCAACGACGACTTGCTCAATCTCCTGCCGAAGGGCGTCATCGCCTTCCCCGGTTCGGGCATCACCGAGAACCTTGTCGACAAGGCGCGGCAGCTTGGCATCCCGGTTCAGCGCATCGCGGCATAGCCCGCAGCGTCCCCGAGCGGGCCGCGTTGCTCCGGCAGCGCGGCCCGTTTGCATTTGTGCATCGCTCGCCGATCGCCGTTGCGTTCGGCTTCCGCGTCACGCCCCGTTGCACCATGCTCCGCATGAGTGCATCGACGGCTGCGCCGCTTCGCGCGCAGACCGCTCCGCAGTGCCTCGCGCACTTCGCGCCGCAGTGCCCGCCGCTCACTCGCCGCTGCGGCTCCGATCCGCCGGGTTCCCCGGCGTCGATCTCCCGATCTCCCGTTCAGCGCCAATCAGGCTTCCGACCCGCCGGGGCGGGCTTCGGGGTCACACCCGACGCAGCAGGCTGCGGGCTGCGGCATGCGTGCGCTGCCGTAGCCTGACGTGCGCTGCTGTCAGCTACCGGCGCCTGTGAGCGCCTGACTGTTGTTGGATCGAGCGTGTATCGGTGCGACACACGCGGATTGTCATGCCTCAGGTGTCGTCAGGCGCCGCCAGTCGCGACCGATACACGGATCGGCATACGCTCAAGCACCGGAAAAACACCGACCGATACACGGACCGGCACACGCATATCGCGCCGTAGCGGGCAGGCCCGACTTCCACGAGTGCCCTCACACTTGACCGAATACCCGATCGCGCCGCATGCGCGGACGCGCCGACCGGTTCCGAGTCGCCACGCCACTTTGGACGATTTTTCCCGCCGACGGTATATACCGAAGTACCGACGGTCGCCGCCGGTACCGTCTGCCTTCCGCGCAGACGTTCCGCCAACCGCTGTCGGGAGAAAACCCATGCGCAAATCCCCCTTCGAGGAACTGGTCGAGGCAGCCTTCAGTCGGATGCCCGCCGTCCACACCGAGGATGTCACGCACGACGTGTTCGACACGATTGAGAACGATCCGGCCCTGCTTCGTGAATACAAGGCGCTTCTCGAACGCTTCCACACGCCGAGGCTGTCGGGCCGCGCCAATGTCAACCAGAGCATCACCTACTGGGTGATGAAGAAAACCGGCCGATCCACGCTCTCGAAGCGCCATCCGAGCCCCCGAAGCACGCTCATCCAGACCTATTCAAAGCTCGGCTAAGGTCTGCGGGCAGGCTTCGCACACGATTGTCCGGCGGCCCCGGAGGGCCGCCGGCGCTCGTGCGGCCGGCACGAATTTTCCGGTTGCGGCGCCGGAATGCGCCCCGACCGCAGCCGGTCGCGCTCAATCCGAGGAGTCCCGGCTCAGCGATTCCTGGAAGGCGCGGGCCTCGGCGACCAGCCTGTCGAGCTCCTCCCCGCGCCCCTCATGGAGCATCGCGTCGCGCCGTTCGGTCGCCAGGAACCAGGTGTAGCGGAACATCCGCTCGATCAGCGGCGCCATCGAGGGCTTCACCGGAGTCGGATCCGCGTTCGCCGGAGCCCGCGCGAGCGCGAGCATCTTCTCGCGGACGAACTCGGCGGCGGGCATTTCGTGGGCCGCCGCCGCGTTCTTGACCTCTTCCCACTCCGATTCCGAGAAGCGGATGCCCCGGGTCTTGCGGGCATCGCCCGCCTTTTCCGCGCCGGTCTCGCCGCCCGCAGCTTCGCTTCGCTCGTTTTCGCTCATCGTCCCGGCTTCCTAAAAGAACTGCTCCCCGAGCTTGCGCTCACGGTTCGGGGCCTTCCCCACGATTTCGAAGCGGTGGCAAGCAGCGCGGAACGAGTGCGGCGTCTTGCTTTCGCCGAAGCCGTAGACCGCAAGCCCGCCCTCGCGCAGCCGCTGGGCGAGACGGGTGAAGTCGCTGTCGCTCGACACCAGCGCGATTCCATCGAGCCCATGGCCGAGCATCAGGTCCATCGCGTCGACCGCGAGCGCGATATCGGCCGCGTTCTTGCCCCGCACATGCGCCGGCTGGTGGCACGGCACGATCGAATGCTCGCGGATCGCGGCGTTCCAGCACCCGAGCCTGCCGTTCGCGAAGTCGCCGTAGATGCGCCGCACCATCGCCTCGCCGAGCCCGCCGACGGTCTCGAACACCGCCCGCGCGTGGCGCGGACTTGCGTTTTCGCCGTCGATGAGAACCGCAAGACGTGTGCATCCGGCCCGTTCAGGCACGCCGTTGTCCTCACAACCCAAGATCCATGCCTCCCTTGTCGCGATCGAGCGCGGGCATTTCCGGCTCCTTCGCGGGCGTCTTCGTGCTGTCCCCATCCCGTCCGATACCCTCGCCAAGGCCGCGTTCGGGACGCGATTCCGGAGTCCGCCCCGCCTCCGCAGTCTTTTCCGATCCCTCGCGCTTCATCTCGCCGATGCCTTCGAGCGCCGCGATGCGCTCGCCGGTGACGGCCTGGAGCTGGGCGCGGAGCTCGGCCGCGTCGTCGGTCACCAGCTCCGCCCGGTCGCGGGCGCGGCTGATCTCGACGTAGAAGCTCTTCTGCGTGGTGAGATGCGGGTGCCTGGCCTCCATCGCGGCGATCACGTTGTCCACCGTGCGGCCCTGGAAAGCGTGCACCGTGGACGCCCAGGCGTGGTCGAGATGCCTGAGCTGCGGGTCGCCCTTGCCGAGATCCATCGTCTTGCCGTCCTCCAGGCGGAACGTCACCCGGCCGTTGGCGACGCGCAGAACCTCCGCCGTGCGGCTGTTGACCAGGCCGAGGCCGGCCTCGTTGCGGGTCCAGCGGATGCGGTCGCCGGCCCGGAGCTCGATCTCCTCCGCCCGGTAGACCTCGCTGCCGCCCTTTCGCCCGCCGATCTCCTCCGGCTTCCATGCGACCCGGCCGCCCTTGCCGTCATCCAGCAGCACCGCGCGCGCCTTGCGGTCGACGCCCGTGACGCGCCGCTCGTCGCCCTTCTCGACGCCGATCCGCTTGTAGGGGCGGTGGAAGGCCACCACGTCGCCCGTTCCGTAGTTGGCGGCGAGCGCCTTCTCCGCATTGGTGTAGCCCTTGGAGACCAGCCGCTCGCTCTCCATCGTCGGCCCGTGGAGGCGTCCCTCGCGGGCAAGGCGCTCGCGGATATGGCCGTTGATCCCCTGCCGCAGCTCGTGGGAAGGCGCCATCACGCCGGTATTCGCGCGCGCGTCCGCGTCGAGCCGGAGCCAGCGGGCGGCGACCGCGCCGGCGATATTGTCGGGTTTGACCTCGGCGACGTTGCTTCCGAGCTTCGCGAAGGCGCGCTCGATGTCGCCCTTGAGACTCGCCTCGACCGCTTCCTTAAGGGCGGGATCGCGCTGGCGCATGATCTCGTCCATGGTCGCGGTCTGCATGCCGGCGGCCTGGAGCTGGGCGAAGGGTTTGCCGGCATCCACGGCGTCGAGCTGCTTGGCGTCGCCCACCAGCACCACGCGCGGGATACGGAGCGCGTTGGCGATCCTGAGCAGGTCGCGCGCCTGCACGGTGGAGGCGAGCGAGCCCTCGTCGACCACCAGAATGGTCTTCGCGAAGGCGGCGCGCATATCCCTGGCGCCCTTCTTTGTGAGCCGCCCCTCGGCGACGCCAGCGTTGCGCGCGAGGAAGCGCTGCAGGGTCTCGCTCTCGATGCCGGCCTCGGAAGCCAGCGTCTGCACCGCCGAGGCCGAGGGCGCGAGCCCCGCCATGCGCCAGCCCTTCTTCTCGGCGAGCGTCCGCGCGCGATTCAGCATGGTGGTCTTGCCGGTGCCGGCATAGCCCTGGACGCCGACCGTGCGGTCCTTCGCCGACAGGATCAGCGTCACCGCATCCTTCTGCCCGGCCGTGAGCGGCCCCTTGTTGAGGTGGCCCTGGACCTGCCAGCCGCGCATCGGCGACCGGCCGCGCCCCTGGCCGCCCCGCCACAACGCCACCGCCTCGCGTTCCTCGCCCACCGTGCGATCGGTGGCGAGCGAGTCCTCGGCGCCGGGGACGTTCACCGCGTGCAGGGTCCCGGCCTTCTCCAGCGCCGCGACCTCGCGCTCGATGTCCCCGATCGAGGCGGCGCCCGGCGCATGGGCGAGCGCGGCAGCCAGCAGATCCGTGCGCGAGAACACCGCCTCGCGCTCGGAAAGATGCGCCATCGCCCAGGCGACCGCCTCGGCGGAGGGCGATGCCGGTGGAGTTTCGGGCCCAGTCTCACGGCCCGGCAAGCCATCCCGGTCCCAGCCGGACCGCCGATCGGTTTCCACCGCACTCGGTCCGCCAGCGCCCGGCTGATTATCGCCGTCGATATCGTGCCGCTCCCGGTTTCCTGCACCGGCCGTCTCGCCCGGTCCGGTGGCTGGTCCGACCCCCGCCTCCCTTTCCGGAGCGCCGGATTTCTCGATGGCCTCGGCCACCAATGCCGTCGCATCGAGGCCGAGATCGGCGGCCTGGCGCTGCCACACGCCCCGCAGCTCGTCGCGGTCGATGTCGCGCTTCTTCGCCCGCGTCATCAGCGCCGCGCGCTCGGCGAGGCGCGGATTGTCGGCCGGGCTGCCGAGTTCGCGCGCCTTCATCGCCGCCTCGACCTCGGCCCGGCGGCTCGAGAACGCCTCGATGGTCTCTCTCGGCACGCCCGCAATCTCGAAGCGGCCGTCGGCATGGGTCTTCTCGATGCCGTAGCCGAGCCTGGCGAGGCCGGCGGCGAGTTCCGACCGGTAGAGGGCGCCCAGCAGCATCTTCGAGCCGTAGAGCTTTTCGTTCGCCATGGTGCGCCACTTACCGTCCTCGCCCTGCACCATGTTGGCGAGCACGGCATGGGTGTGGAGCTGGGGATCCAGATTGCGCGAGGTGTCGTGCCTGAAGGTGGCGGCCACGGTCTTCTGGTTGCCGGCGCGGATCATGCGGCCGGTATCGGGATCCTTCATTCGGGTCTCGGCGGCATTCTTCTCCACCCAGGCGAGCGCCGCCGCCGCGGCCCTGTCGTGCGCCGCGACGATGCGCCGGTCGCCGCCGATCAGCGCGGCGAGCGAGACCGATTTGGGCGCGGAGAAGGTGAGGTCGCGGCCGGGCCGGTGGATGATCTCTCCGTCCTTGCCCCTGCGCCCGAGCTCGGTGCCCGAGCCGTCCGGCACCTTGCCTTCGAGGACCGCCCGGAACGTGTCCGGGTCGACCGGGCCTTTCAGGCCGAGCTCTTCGGCCCCCCTGCCGGCCCAGACGCTGGCCTCGCGGTGTTCGGGATCGTCCTTCGCGTAATAGCCGTCGCGCTCGTAGTAGTGCGCCCCCTGGGCGGCCGAGGTGAGCGCCCCGATCGAGAGCATGTCAGAGCCACTCGGACGGCCGTTCGCCGTCCGGCCCGGCGGGCGGCGGCGGGTCTTCCGCTTCGGAGCCGTCGTCCGGCGGGCCGTCCTGCGGCGCTATCGCGGGCACCGCGGCATCGGGTTGTGGCGCCTGCCCGGTCCCGTTCGGCGCCGCGCCAGCCTCTCCCGGCAGCGGCACGAGATCCAGCTCGCCCTGGCGCGTGACGGCATCCGGCGCGTCTTCCGGCTCCATCGTCGGGATTGCCGCGCCGGTGCCGGCCTCGTCCGGCGGGTCCGGAATGGCCATGCCGTCCACCGCGCCGGGCTTCGCGGGTGCCGCGGCCGGCGCATCGTCTCCGCCTCCGTCACCCTCGCGCGGCACGAACCGCTCCGCCGCCTTCGGCCGGGCGACGTATTTGAGGCGGATGGAAGCGACCGGGAAGGGCCCGGGGAACTTCAGATAGCCCGAGAGGTTCTCCAGCCGCATGATCTCGGAGGGCAGCGCGAGCGCGCGCAATTCCCGGCGCGGCGTCAGGCTCACCCCGTCGCGGATCGTGTTCGCTCCGTAGGAGTAGCCCTCGGAGACCTCCTCGACCTCGCTGCGTCCAAGGCTGTCGGCCGACCATTGCGCGGTGTCGCGGTCGGGCGCGGCCAGCACGACGCGGGTGCCGCACAAGCCCGAGATGGTCTCCGCCCCGTTGCGTCCGTAGAGGTCGCGCAGCGCCGAGGCCACCTGGACGCCGAGCACGAAACAGCCGCCGAACTGGCGCGACTCCGCGAGGCCCGGCTGGAGCGACGGCACCTGGTGCAGGGTGGGGAGCTCGTCGAGGATTACCCAGATACGCCGCCCGTCGTCCTGGGCAAGCGTCAGCATGGCGTTGACCGCGATCTCCAGCCAGGTCGAGATCAGACCCCGCAACGAAGCATGCTGGTCTCCCCTGGACGTGAGGAACAGGAACCCGTCGCGGTCCTCGTCGCCGATCCACTCCCGGATCGAGAACGGCTTGCCGGTATCGGGCAGGAACTCGAGCGCGGACAGGTTCGCGGTCAGCATGGCGCGCACCGAGAGCGCCGTCTTGGGGTTGTCGGGATCGACGATGGACTGCGCCACCGTGCCTTCCATCGCCTCCGCGAGCGCCGTCAGGTCGGTCTTGAGCAGGTGGTCGACCAGGACGCGGTTCTCGGTGATCCCCTTCTGCCGCAGCACGCCGGCGCCGTTGGAGAAGAGCTGGCGGGCGGCGGTCACCCAGAACGGGTCCACCGTGTCCTTCTGCTGCGGGATCAGCGCGGCGGCCATCATGTCGAAGTCGCGGGGGTTCCGCGCTTCCAGGAACGGCGACCAGCGCGGCGCGCGCGCGTCGAGCGGGTTCATCAGCACGTCGCGGCGCTCATCGAAGAAGGCGCGCGTGTAGCTCCCCATCTTGTCGTAGAGGACGCAGCGCTCGCCCCGGGCGCGGATCTGCGAGACAAGATCGGAGATCAGCACGGTCTTGCCGGAGCCGGTGGTGCCCGAGACGATGGTGTGCTGCGTCTCGGTGCGCTCCGGGTAGGGAATGCCGGCGATGGCGTAGGGCCGGAACCGGACGGCGCCCGGGAAGAGGCCCAGGACGCGTTCTTGGGGCGATTGCAGCCGGCGGCGCAGCTCCCCGGCGGTGACCATCTCGGCGCCCCTGATGCGGCGCTGGCGGCCGAGCTGCGCGCCGCGCAGCCAGAACGCGACCAGGAAGAGCCCGATCAGCCCGCCCCCGGACATCGCGCCGAGCCCGGCGCTCTGGAACATCACGTCCCTGATCCGCTCGCGCGCCTCGCGGGCCGGGACCGAGGCGGCGATGTCGCGGATGCTGAGCACGCGCCGCGTGCCGTCGGCGAACCGGATCTCCTGACCCGAATCCGGATCGTAGCCGATCGTCAGCTTGACCTCGGCGAGCGTCACCATGCCGGCCGCGTACCACTCCGCCCCCGTGGTGCGGTGCCACAACGTCCAGCCCGGCACCACGACGGTCGTGAAGGCGGCGAACAGGACGGCGGCCCGGAAGAGCTGCCCCCACATCCGGATAGCGTGGAAGACGGTCTGCCCGCCCCTGAGCGTGCTGCCGCCGATGCCGCGCATGGCGTTCTCCTTCAGGTCGCGTGGTTACCGCCCGGAGGCGGAGGGGGCCAGGGGCCGGGTCGAGGGCGAACGGGGCGGAGGGGGTGCCCGGATCGGGAGCCTGCCCCGGACGAGTTCCGGGGTCCGGGCCAGGCGCGAGGATTCCCTTTTGCGGTTCCGCCGCTATGCTCGGAGGACATGCACATGACACGAACATTTTCGGACTCCGGCGCCTCCTGGCGCGCCCGCGCCATCGTGCTGGGCCCGCTGGCGCTCGCCGCGCTCGCGACCGGCGCCGGCGCCGATGCCGCGTTGCTCGGGCCGCTGTGGCTGGCGGCGCTCGCCTGGACCGTGCTCGCCAGCCTGGCGGGCGCGATCCGGCGCGGCCTCCGCCACGGCGACCGCGCCGCCTTCGGCCGCTACCGGTTCCCGGACGGCGCCGATGCCGGCCTCGACATGGACACCCGGACGGGCATGTACGCGTATCTGCGCGACGAGGAGGACCGGCTGCTCGACGACGACTGGCGCTGACCGGCCCGGGGTGCGGATCACGGCCCCGGTCAAGGTGAAGAGTCCCCCAATTTTCCTGATCTTGCCGCGGCCGGTTCCCGCCGGCCCCGCCCGCCGCGGCGTCGGGCACCGCGTTCTTCGCGGTGCCGTAGAGCTTGCCGGCGAGCCAGTCGCCGATCACCGGCAGGTTCTCGGTCGCGTGACGCTCGAAGGGTTTGTCCGTCTCGACCGCCACCCCGGCGCGGCCTTCCCTTGCGTCCTCCCGCGCGATCCCGGCCCGCGCCTCGCGCCCGGCTTCCTTCACCGTCATGTCGGCCTTCGTCTCCGCGCGCCCGCCGAGCGCATCCGCATCCACCTCGCCCGGGCGGGGCGCGCCCGCCGCAGCCGCCCGGTCGCGCACGCCTTCGGCCCAGCCGCCCCAGGCCGCCGCGGTCTCGCGCCCGTAGGCGCCGCGCAATTCGCCCGCCGCGCCCTCGTATTCGGCGGCGCCGCCGACCGAGGCCGGATCGGGGCCGGCCGGAGCGGGGAACTTCTCGGCGATGAACGCCGCAGCGTGCTCGCGCAGCGCCTCGGCGTCCTCGGCCGTCTGGGGCGAGGCGATGCGCATGGCGCCGGCGGCGCCGATCGGCCGCCCGTCCGATCCCGTCCGCTCCGACAGCCAGGCGAAGAAGGGCTGGCCCAGCTCGCGCTCGACCGCTTGCGCGTCCGAGCGCACCTGCGCGGCCTGCTCGGACCAGCTCTCCGATTCCTGCCTCGCGAGCGAGGCCCGTTCCTGGAACGTCCGCATGCGCGTGAGATTGGCCGACAGGCTCTCGTCGAGGCTCGCCGCCTCGCTCTCGCCGGTCGCGGTCGTATAGCGCCGGGAGGCCTCCGAGACGCTCGACCAGAGGTCGGTCACCTGGTGGCTCTGGGCGTAGTCCTTGACGGCGTTCCAGGCGTTCTTCTCGATGGTCTGGCCGCGCCACATGGCCGAGCCGTCGGCGCCGAGCTTGACCACGAAGTCCCAGCCGCCGCCGACCTTCGCCTGTCCCGTCAGCACCGCCATCTGGTCCTTCGAGATGCCCGCCGTCTCCGACATCTTGTCGTAATGCGCCTCCAGCGCCTGGACCTGGGCGCTCTCGCTCTCCGTCACGCCCCGCGCATAGGCTTCCCCCGTGCTGACGTCGTGGCTGTAGCGCTCAATCAGCCCCGTCGCGTCGGTGACGGCGGCGTTCCGCGCCTGGCCCGCCTCCGCCGACCAGTGGCGCGAGAGCGTGCTGGCCTCGGCCGCGCGGGTCTCGTAAGACGTGGCCAGCGACTCCGAGAGGCGTACGCCGGCCGCCGGGATGCGGCTGGTCGCGGCGCCCATGTCGGCGATGGGGGTGCCGTCGCCCGCGACGGTGAACGCCGCGCCGGCGGGCGCATAGCCGGTGTAACGGTCGGTGTCGACATGGGCCGAGGTGCGGATCTGGCGCCCCTCCAGGGTGGCGAAGCGGTGGCTGTCATAGGCGGTGCTGGCGAGCGAGAGGTTGCCGGTCGTGCCCTCGTGGGCGGCCGACGAGGCCGCGTCCTGACCGACCGCCAGCACGGACGTGGCCAGCACCGTGGCCTTGGAGAGCCCGTAGGCAAGCGCGGCGGCGAGGAACGGCACCGACATGGAGAGATACCCGCTCATCACGGCCACGTCCGAGGCGACCGCCCGGATGCCGGCCTGGGCGACCAGCGAGATGCCGATATCGCCGCCCGGCATCAGCGCCGCGGCCTGCATGCGCTCGGCCGCCTCGCCCATGCTGATTCGGTGCAGCACCGCGTAGAGCGGGCCCCAGGACTGAAGCCAGACCAGCCCGGTGACGTAGGAGCGGAAGATCGCCCCGCCCGCCGGCGTCAGCATCAACAGCACCGCGATCGGGAACGCCCCGACATAGAGGCACTCGAAGACGATGCGCAGCAGCGGCACCCAGGTCTCGGCCTGCCTGCCGATCGCCCGGTAGGCCGAGACGGTCTGCGCCTCGGCCCGCGCTTCCGTATAAGCCCGCAAGGCGGCGGCATTGCCGGCCTCCGCCGCCCACTGCTCGCCCGCGTCGTGGACGGCGTTCAGCACCATCTGCTGGCGCATGATCTCGCCCGCCGAGCGCGAGGCGCCTATGAGAAAGTCGTGCGCGGCCGGCAGTGCGGCCAGCAGCTCGGCGCGGGCCAGCGCCCCGGTCCTGGCGTCGGGGAAGATGCGCCTGCCGAACACCGTGCCGGCCCGGGCGATCTCGGCGTTCCACTGCTCGTTGAGCAGCCCGGCGCCGGTCTCGCAGGTGACGATGCTGCGGTCGATGGTGGTCGCGCCGGTCCCCGAGACCGCGCCCCTCGCGGCATACTCGAACATGCGCGCCGGCGAGGCGCCGGCCGAGGGCGAGCCCGTCGCCGTGACCAGGGACCAGATGTCGGTGGATTCGCGGAGGTCGTCGGCCGAGACGTGGCCCAGCAGGAGCGCGTGGAACACGCACTGGCGGGCGTAGTTGCGGACGTTCCTCGCGAACACCGCGTCGGTGATCTCGAGCCGGGTCGCCCTGGCCGCGAGCCGGGCCCCGAATATGAGCCCGTGGCGCTGGTAGGCGAGGTCGTTGGGCAGCGTGAAGGCCTGCTCGGTGAGGCGCGTCAGCCCGTCGCCCACCTGGCTGGTGAGCGAGGCGAACAGCGCGAGACCGATGGGGACGTTCGCCACCACGGCGGGCGCCAGCGCCGGGTCGAGCCGGTCCACCACCCGCACGGTCGCCTTGGGCACGATCATCGCGCCCCAGACGACCGCGAACAGCAGGATCCACTTCGCGTTGTCGCGCCAGCTCCCGCCGAAGGCGGTGCGGAACAGCACCCAGCCGAGACCCGCGATGCCGGCGAGCTGGGCGAGCGTCACATAGGCGCCGCCCGAGGTAATGGCGGCGACGGCGTTCAGGAGATCGACGAGGTAGGTCCCGCCGCCGAGGGTGAAGAGCTCGTACATATATTAAGGTGTCACCGCATGGGTCAGCGCGAACCCGCGCCGGCCCCACCACGCGCGAAGGCGAGCGCGGCGCGCAGATCGGCCGAGAGCGCGCCCGCGAGCTCGGTCTCGATCAGGCGAAGCTTCTCGACCACGGCGAGCGCCGTGTTGAGCCGCTGGAGGCCCTGGTGGCGGTGCCTTGCCAGCGCGACCCGGTTGGCCCGAAGCCCTTCCCGCCACCTTCGCAATTGCTCGCCGTCGGCGATGTCCAATGTGCCGGCGCGCTCCTCGACGGTGCGGTGGAGGTCCGTGATCCAGACCTGCATGACGTCGAGCGCGACGGCCTCGGCGAGCGCGTCCATCTCCTGGTCGATCACCGCGCCCCGGTAGGCCGCTGCCGTGTTGGCGACCCGGTAGACCGGGAGCGTGGTGAGGTTCACGAGGCCGAGCGCGGCGGCGGGCGGGGCGGTGTCGGTGCGCACCGCGTCCACGAGATCGCGCAGCAGCTCCGCGACGCGCGCCCGGAAGCCCCGGTTCGCGGGGATCGTCACCGTGCCGAGCGTCGGGTTGAGGCAGAGGTTGGTGGTGTCGCAGCGGTAGACGGGAAGCGTTCCGCCGCCCTCCATCAGCACCTCGGTCACCCGGCGGTCGAGCGCCAGCGGCTCCAGGATGCGGACGCGGGGACCGGAAGGATCGCTGTCGCTGGTCGGCGCGGTGACGATCAGCGTGCCGGTGACCGCCATCGCGAACTCGGCCAGCTGGACGTCGCCCGCCAGGAAGGACGACGCCCGGATCGCCTTCCAGGCATAGTTGACGTTGACCGGCACCTGGTCCGCCATGGCGCCCGAGGCGCTGGCGAGGGTCGAGTTGCGCCTGCCGTCGGCGCCGCAGCCGTGCTTCGCGGCGGCGTAGTCGGAGAAGATGCCCTGCGACGTGCCGATCGCGGCGCAGATGGATGCCGAGGCCCGGTCGTTCTTGGACCAGACGGCGCCAACCAGCGCCTGGGCGGTCTCGCAGGAGTTGAGGTTCTGGCTGTTGACCCACTGCGCCAGCGCCCGCAGCTTGGCCATGGTCTCGGCGATCACCGGCGAGATCGTCTCCAGCGCCAGCTCGAAGGCGAAGCCCGCGGCGTTCTGCGCCACCGCGCGCCCGAAGGCGATCAGCTGGTCCGAGTTGATGAACGAGAACGCCCCGGCGAAGGCGTCGATGCCGCCGCACCCCGCGCGGAAAGAGGGCAGGTTGACGGTAGCGACCTGCTCGGAGCGCACCGGGGCGCGGAGATAGAGGTTGCCGAGCGTCCAGTGGCCCGACGCCTGGCCCTGGAAGGCGGTCGGGCCGGTGGTGTTGACCGCGGCGCCCTGCCAGAAGCGGTTCATCTCCGAGAGCACGTCGGCATGGGACGGGCCGGCCGCGAGAAGGACGGCGGCAAGCAGGCCGGTCGATGCGGCGGCCCGCCGGAAACGGCGCTGTATCCCGGACGGACGCCACCGTCGGCGGTTCGTGCATACGGTATGCAGACCGGGCCGCATGGGGCATCCGCTAATAGTCATGACCGGGCTCCAGGGCGGTGAGGGCGAAGATCCGCTCGGCCATCTCGTCCTCGGCCAGGACGCCGAAGCCGACCGGCACGACCTTCTTCGTTTGCACATCGAACAGCACGAGCGCTGGGACCGGGGCGTTGCCGAGGCCGAAGCGGGCGGCGCGCCCGTTGTCGGGCACGGCCTCCGGCCAGCCCTCCAGCGCCTCGCCGGTGAGCGAGACCGCGAGCACGTCGAGGCCGTGGCGAAGACTGAAGGCGCGCAGCAGCGGTCCGAACACCTTGCACCCCGCGCAGCCGGCATGGCCCAGGTAGATCAGTCCGTAGCGCTCGCCGAGGCGGGCCAATGCCGCGTCGCGCGCGCCGCGGCGTTCGTCGGACCAGATCTGCTTGGCGAGCGCCCCGACCGGACGCCGGAGCGTGTAATCCAGTTCCGGCGTCGCCCACACCGAGCGCCGGAAGGCATCGGAGAAGGCCGCCGCCTTCTGCAAGGTCTCCTGTTGCAGCCGCAGATAGTCGGTGACGTTGGCGGGCGTGGGGTCGAGGATCGCCACGGCGCGCGCCTCCTCCAGCGCCTTGCGCATCGCCTCGATCCCTTCCGTGGCCGGCTGTCCGGTGTCGCCGGGAGGCGGGGCGGGGGTGGGTCCGACCCGTTGCGGCTCGTCCGCCCGGTCGCAGTAGAAGTGCCAGCCGAGGCCCTGTCCCTCGCCCGAACCCGGATTCCCGCACCAGGAGCGCCACTCCCCGCCCGCCGCGGACGCGCCCAGCGCCGCCCAGACGCCGATCGCGGCAAGGGCGCGTGTCACCGTGCGCCGGACGACGGGACTTGCGGCGCCGGGCATCTCACGGACCCCGGGAGTAGAAGTCGCGGATGCGCGCCCGCATCGCATCGCCGGTATCGCCGGCGTCGGGCAGCGAGACCGAGGGCTCCATCGAGCCGTCCATCAGGTTCTCGGTGAACTCCGAGAGGTCGAGGCGCGCGAAGTCGATGCTCTCGATCTCGGCGACGGTCAGGCCCCGGCAGCTCGACCAGCCGATGCCGAGCTGCGCCCGGCCCTGCTGCTGGAGGATGCGCCCGAGCTTGGAGCCGAACACGCACCAGGCCCGTGAGCGGCGGATGCAGAGGCCGAAGAAGGTCTTCTTCGAGCAGTATTTGCCGAGATAGTGGGTGTTCCCGGCCTTGCGTTCCTCGGCCAGCTGGCGCTCCGAGGCCGAGCAGTTGGCCATCCCCACCAGCAGCCCGGAGTTCCTGCAGCAGTTCGCGAGCCCCCCGAAATGGATGTGGCAGGCCCGGCGGGTCCCCTTGAAGAAGCGCATGTCCTGGCGGTCGAACTCGTCGCCGCCCAGCTCCAGCGCCATGTTGAGCCGCGTCGTCGCCTCGACGAAGCCGGTGTTGGCCTGCGATGCAACGCTGTCGCAGTCCGCGCCCACGCACCAGCGCACGGAGCCGCAGGCGCCGCCGCGGCCGGACTGCGCGAGGCCCGACCCGCAGGCCGTCACCGCGCCCGAGGCGAGCCCGCCCGCGCCGTGGACCGGGGCCTCGGGCGCCGCGGCGATGCCCTCCGAGCGCACCACGCCGGGTTCCGTGGCCGCGACCGGCCGCACGGGCCGCACGGTCGTGCCCCGGATCACCGCCCGCCCGGCCGCGCCGCCCGGATCGTCCGGATCGGCGAGCCGCGCGCGGGCCGCGCCCTCCATGCCGGAGGCGGTCAGGTTCCGCTCCGGCACGCTCGTCCCGGCATAGCCCGGCACTTTGATCGTGTTGGACGAATCCCGCGCGATCGCGCCCGCCGCTGCCGTGCCCGCGTGGCCGATGGCCCGCGCGGCCGCCCGGGGATCCTCCGCCTGCGCCGCCATCCCCGAGACCACCCACAGCATCAGGCAGACGAGGGCGAACATCGCCGTCCAGGTCAGCAACCTCATGGTCCGCGTGCCCCGGTCCAACGCGATCTCGATGCGATCGCGGACAAGATCGGATCGTTCCGTCACGGCTGTCGTTCCTTTCTCAGACGTTCGAGCTGACGCCGGGCCGTGTCGCGCCCGACGGCTCCCTCGTCCGCGACGGCCTGGAGCGCCGCCGCGAGGCCGATGTTTCCCGTCACGACGTCATGGGATGGCGCGGGGTCGTCGGCGCAGCCCCGGCTCCGGCAGGGCGGCACCCCGCCCGGCACCACCACCACGGCAGGCACCCGTTCGATGCCGAACAGGCGAAACAGGCGCGGGTCGATGGCGACGCCGGCCTCTGCGCCGCCAAGGCGGTCGCCGATGCGCCTGATCGTGGCGCGCATCCCGTCTTCCGACACGCCGCGCAGCACCAGCGGCGGACCGGCGTGTTCCGCTGCGCCGAGCCGGGCCGCCTCGCGCGCCCATTGCTGCCAGCTCGCGGCGGGCACCGACAGGCTGGTGAAGATCAGAACTTCCGCCGTCCCGGAACGCGGTCCGGTGAGACCGCCTGCATGGCGCTCGGCCGGGAGGGGAGGGGCGGACCGTCCGGGCGAACCAGGGCCCGCCGCGCCTGCCCCGGACACCGATCCGGGAACCGTTTGCCGCGCTGCCGTGCCGGCCCGCTCCAGCGCGCGGTCCAGGATCGAGCGGGTCCAGTCGCCGAGATCGTCGCCGCCCGCCTTGCGCAAGACCTCCGCCGCAAGCTCGCTTGCGGCGGCTTCCGAAGGCGCCGGCGTTTGCTGGGCCAGCGCCGGGCGGCAGCACGCCGCAAGCAGGAGGAGGCCGGCAAGCCCGGCAACCAGGGCTCCGGAGCGCCTTGCCGACGTCCGGTTCAGAGGAGGCAACATGTCCGTTTTCTCCACAGCAGGTAGCCGAAGTTCTCGCCCGCGACCGGTAGCTCGCGCAGCGATTCCCAGAGCACCGACGAGCGGCCGGTCGGGTTGCAGCCGGTCATCGGCGAGGTCGCCGGCACCGGCTGGGTCATCTGCCAGCGGTACTGCGACTTCTTCATCACCGGCATCGGGTAGCGTCCGCAGAGCGCCGCCGAGCCCGAGGTGCCCCAGGCAATCCCGGCGCGGTGGAGCCGGTAGACCAGCCGCTGGGCCGCGAGCAGCGACGCCTGCACCCCGCCGACATGGGCGGCGACGTTGCCGGTGAGCGGATACATCCCCCCCTGGCACCCGGCGCACCAGAACATGGGATCGAGCGGCAGGCCGGCCGAGGCCGCGGCGCAGTCGGCGGCGCATGCCGCCTGCGCCGGCAGGTTGGCGAACAGCGCCGCTTCCGGGTTCAAGAGGAACGACAGCTCGTCGTCGAGCCAGGCCGGGTCGAGCTCCGAGGTCCAGGCGATGTCGAGCCCGCCGCCTTCGAGGCAACCGAGATCGAGCAGCACGCCGATCCAGGAGAGCAGGGGATACATGTAGTAGTGCGCGTGCCAGACCGAGCCCTTGGCGCCATCGCCGCCGGAGGAGCCCGTGCGGCCGCGCGCGGCGTGCAGCCCCGGGTCGATGGTGAGGCCGCCCAGGTTGGGGAAGCACCAGGGCGCCCGCGTCACGTCCATCAGCCGCGCCGGCTCCCACACCCCGAGCGAGAGGCCGATGCGCGGGATCGGCGAGCCGCAGAGGCAGATCGGCGAGGAGGGGTTGGGCGTGTCCGGCGCGCCCGTCGCGCTGCCGATCGTGATCGGGCCGATCGTGATGGGAAACAGGCACTCCCAGCACACGTCCGAGATCGGGTTGACGAACCGCCCCGTGCAGGACTGCGCCGAGGCCGCGCCCGGCCACAACAGGGCCAGCAACGCGAGCGCGGCCGGGAGGGCGAGGCGGCGGGTCATTCCGCGCGGCCTGCCCCGGACGCCGATCCGGGGGCCGGTGCGGAATCGCCGGCATCGGGCGTGTCTCCCGGCGCGCGGCGACTGCCGAGGATGTTGACCATGCCCTGCCACCCGGACACGACGATCTCCGTCACCGTCCGGTCGTTGCCTTCCCTGTCGGTGAAGCCGCGCGTTGCGATCCGGCCCTCGACCATCACCCGGTCGCCCTTGCGCAGCATCCTGCCAACCGCCTCCACCACGGGGCCGTAGACCACGATCCTGTGCCACTCCGTTGCTTCGGCGGGGCGTCCCTCCGCGTCCGTCCACTTCTCGGTCGTGGCGAGGGTGAAGGTGGCCGCCTTGCCGCCGTTCTTCAGATCCCGGATCTCCGGGTCCTTTCCGGCATGGCCCACCAGGGTCGCTCGGTTCACATTCAGCATGACTCAGTCCTCCTCTTCGTGTCCTGTTCCCCGGATCGGGGTCCGGGGCAGGCCGGACCCCGATCCGGGATCGTCCCGGTCCTCGACCGGGACTTCCGTGATGCGCAGCCGCGGTCCCGCCTGTTCGACCAGGCTCGGCGTGAAGCGGAGGCCCAACCGCGCGGCGAGGCGCCCGCCCTGGTCGAAGAAGAAAGGCCAGCCGTGGCGGCGCATCAGTTCGAGCGGCCGTCCGGCGAGCAGCACGATCTTCGCGGGGCGGTCATGGGCGAGCGCCCAGGCGATCTCGGCCTCGAGCCGGCCGTCGACAAACAGCAGGTCGCGGGCGAGCGTCATGCGTTCCAGCGGGTTCACCCGCGTGCCGGCCGCGGCGATGAGAACGCCGTCGGATGTACGGATGTCGCGTTCGACGCCGATGGCGGGATCGAACAGGCGGCTCCGCCGTTCCGTGGCGGGCGCGATGCCCGACACCGGGTCCGGTTCCTCCAGCTTCCGCCGGGCATTGGCGCGGGCCTCGCTTTCCAGCCGCGCCAGCTCGCCCGAGCCCTGCATTTCGATCAGCCGCGCCTCGATCTGCGCCAGCAGGTCGGGCTCCGCCACCGGCCAGGTCGCGCCGCGCACGCCGAGATCCGTCGCGGATGCGGGCGCGGCCAACGCCAGCGCAACCGCCACTGCCGGCGCCCACAGCCGCCGGAAGGCCGGGCGCGTCACGACCGGTCTCCGGCAGCCGGGGGCGGTCCCCCGGCCGGATGCGGCAGGATCGTCGGGGCTCCGGTTTCCGCGTCCTCCGGCCCGGCCAGCGGCCCGTCGAGCCCGAGCCAGGGGATGTCGGGCATGGCGATCGCGCGCCCGAGGATGCGATCGCGCGGCACGAGGCCGATCTCCGCGTAGCGGCTGTCGTGGGAATCCGCGTGCTCGGCGGACAGGTAGTAAAGTCCGGAAGGGATGACGCCCGGCGCGATGGCGTCCAGCGGCCGCCCGTCGAGCGCATGGCTCTTGGCCCGGCCCACCGGCTCCCCGTCCAGGAATACCGTCCGGTCTTCGCCGATCGTGACCCGCATCCCCGGCACGCCGCGCACGGTCTTGAGATACGGAACCGGCGAGCCCAGGGCTTCCGGGGGGTCGAACAGCACCCGGTCGCCGATTATCGGCGCCTCGCCGAACAGCGGGAGGGCGGCATAGCCCCACGCCCGGTCCGACCAGCTGGCGTTGACATGGATGCGCGAGGCCGCGCCCAGCCAGACGGCCGCCAGCACGACCATGACCGCGAGCCCGACATGCCGGCGGCGCGAACGGCCGGCCTTCCGCGCGAGTTGCAGACCCTGCGCGCTCATCGCGCCGCTCCCCGCTCCGCCAGGATCGCCGCGAGCGCGGCCTCGACCCGGGCCGTCGCGTCCGGCGCGCCGGCGGCCACGGCGCGGGCCGGCAGCAGGACCAGGCGATGACGTTCGGCCACCTGTCCGAGCGCCGCTTCGAGGGCCTCGCCCCAAGCGCGCACGTCCTCCGCGCTCTTGCCTTCGCTTGCGGCGCGCGTGGTGTAGGCCGCCGCGATCTCGGCAAGCCGCACGCCGGCGATACGCGGCGGCTCTTCCACGCCGTATCGGAGCGTCGCAGCCGCGACCGCCGCCGCCACGGCGCCCGACAGCAGCACCGCCGACACCATGACCGGCCAGCTCGACCCCTTCCGGCCCATGTCAGCCTTCGCCAGCAACTTGCCCCGGACCCGTTCCGGGGTCCGATCCGTCCGGTCGGGCAACCGCCGCGAAGCGCCGCTGCCGCTCCTCTTCCGGCCCGGCGAGCGCCCGGAAGCGGGCGAGCCAGCCGGTGGCGGCCTTGTCCGGTGGCATCGAGCGGATGCGCCGCTTCAGCGGCGGGAAGGCGACGCCGGTGCTCGCGGGGGCATCGTCCATGATGTCCCGGCGCTCGGCTGCCGCCGCCATCCGGGTGACGAACCGCAGGAGTTCCGCCTGTTCTTCCTCGAGAACGGCATCGAGCCCCGCCGCCTGGCGCACCGCGGTCTCGATCCCGGTAGCGAGCCTTCCGGCGCGGTCCGCCGCGCGCTGCGAGTCCGGCAGGTGCCCCCGGAGCCAGGCGGACGGCGCATTCGCGACCAGCGCGTGCAGCGCGAGCCGCCGGCGGTCCTCGTCGCCAAGACCGTCGAGCGCCTCGATCTCCTCGCTGACGATCACCGCATGGGCCGCGACCGAGTGGTAGTGGCGGGTGCAGCCGCCCCGGCGGCAGGTGTTAGCGAGCACATGGGCCAGCGCCTCGAAGTCGATGTCGGCGCCCGTCACGTCCTCCGGATCGCCGGGCCAGTTGAGCGGCCGTTCGCCGCCCGGTGATTTCCGCGTCATGCGCCTTCTCCCGTTTCGGATGGTTCGGAATGTCCGGCAGCGCCGGTTGCAAGCCGGTCGATGGCCTCGACGGTCGTGAGCCCCTCGGCCTTGAGCCGCTCGACCGCCGCGAAGGCAGGGCCGCGCGACGAGAACAGCGCCACCGACCACGGATCGAGCACCAGCCGCGCCACCCGCCAGCCGTCCGGGCCGTGCAGCACCAGCTCGGCATAGCGGCCGTCCGCCGTTGTCAGGCTCTTGAGAGCGCGCTCCATGCCCGGGTCGCAGTGGATGCGCTTCTCGGACTTCAGGAGCTCGACCGACTCGTCCTTCTGGGCGAGGAAGATCACCCAGTCCGAGTTCTCCCAGGCCGCCCGCGCCGCCGGGTTGGCGTAGTAGTCGTTGACACTCTGGGTGCCGGTGATGAGCGCGCCGCGGTATTTGCGGGCTCTTCTGGCGGCGCCTTCGAGGAATGCCTTCGAGTCCTCGCCCGACAGGAGATCCCAGGCCTCGTCGATGACGATGGCCTTCGCCCGCGTGCGGGGGCCGTGATACATGCGCTGGGTGGCGAGGAAGACCACCAGCATCAGCACCACCGCCTGGACGTCGCCCCGGCCCTTGAGCTCGGCGAGTTCGAACACGGTGAGCGCGTTCTCCAGGTCGGGGACGTTCGAGCCCGCGAACAGCCGGCCCATGGCGCCGCCAGGACACCAGGGGCCCAGCGTGGTCGCCATGTCGGCGGCACGGCGGTCGTCCCGCTTCGCGAGATGGCCCCGCACCGTGCCGAGATCGGCGTCGTTGCCGGCCTCGTCCCAGGCCGCCGCGATGGCCTCCGCGATCAGCGCCGCCTCGATGTCGTCGATGGAACCCCGGCGCCGGGCCATGCGGCCGATGACGCTGGCCAGCATGGCGAAGCACTCTTCCCTGTAGTCGCCGTCATGCTCGGCAGTGCCTGAGTCGATCATGGCGAAGGGATTGAGGCAGGCCGGGTCCTTGCCGAAGGCGATGAACGCTCCCTCCAGGGCTTCGGCCGTGTGCTGGAACGACCGGCCGTCGTCGATCACCACGGCCTCGCCGCCGGCGCCGATCAGCCCGGTGACCAGCTCCTGCATCAGCACCGACTTTCCGGAGCCCGACTTGCCGGTGACGGCGACGTTGTAGTTGCCGGCCTCGTTGGCGAAGGGCGACCAGCAGGCCGGCTGGCCGCGCCGCCCGATCAGGAACAGCGCCGGCGGGTTGTCCGGGTTCGCCGGCTGTCCCCGCCACTCGCCGTGCAGCGGGGCGAGGTTGACCGCGCTCGACGTCAGCAGCGTCTTCATCCGGCCCATGCGTTCGAGATCGGCGTCGAGGCCCCCGGCCGAGCCATGGGGAGGCACGCCAGCCAGGAGGGAAGCTGCACGTAGCGCTCGGCGTTCACCCGCCAGCCCTGGCCGTGATAGATCGCGCGGACCGCCTGCTCGGCCTCGTCGAGCGCGTCCAGCGGCGCGTAGACCGCGGCCATGTAGCAGGCCCGCACCAGCTTCTCGCCGTCCTTGATCCGGTCGGTGACCGCCTGCCAGTCGCGCGCCTTCTCGGGCAGGCCGGGGAGATACTTGGCGATGCCGGTGCCGGCCTGTTGCGTCGCGCGGGCGGACTTGAGGAACGCCTTTTCGCCCGCCGCCTCGTCGCCGGTGACGACGGTGAGGCAGGTGAGCACCGGGCAGCCCGGTTGCAGAAAGTCGCGGTGGAAGTCGCCGATCAGGGCATTGCCGCGCCAGCCCGGCCAGACCTCCGGGAAGGCGATGGCGCTGAGCACCCGCACCGCAATGTCCTGCCCGTCCGGGTGATGGAAGGCGAGGCCCGTGGGATGGACCGAGAGCGCCCGCCCGGGGGCGATGCACTGTTCGTGGAGCGGGTCGCGCGGCGCCCAGCGGCGCGGCGGCCGTTCGGTGCCGCCGTCACGATGGCCGCCGATGTCGGGGCTGGTGAGCTCCGCCGCGAGCGAGAGCAACCCATCGGGCTCCAGCCGCCGTATCTGCGCGCCGGCCGAGGCCAGCGTCCCCTCCAGCGCCCGGCGGAACGCGCCGAGCGCGGTCTCGGAAGCCGGGCCGGGCGGCCCGGCCAGGCTGGCGGTGACGAACACCCGGTAGTCGGCCAGCGTGAAGGGCGGCCCGCCCGAATGCAGGCGGCGCCAGCCGCCGGAGGCGAGCAGGGCGCGTCGCCCGGTTTCCATGCGGGCGAGCGCGCCGCCGCCGTCGCTTCGGGGTTCCGACCAGCTCCGCGCTGCCGCCCCGAACCTTGGGCTCGCCCAGTGGACGACCTGGACCGTGCAGCGTTCGGGCGCGGCGTCGGCCAGCGTGCCCGCCAGCGCGCCCAGCGTCTCGGCGTCGATGCCGGCGAAGGGCGGCAGCTCGACCACGAACCCGGTGCTGGCCGCGTTGACGTAGAGCTCGCTGGACTCGTCCCAGGCGCGCCAGGGCAGAAGCGCGTGCAGCTCGGCCGACATCGCCGGCGGCGACCAGGGTCCCGGCGCCTCCGGACCCTCGAACAGCTCCAGCAGGCGGCGGATCACTCGACCCTCCAGCCCGCGGGCTCCAGCACGACCCGGACCCAGGCGGCCTCGCGGTACACCCCGTCCGCATCGACGAAGGGCGCGATCCAGATCCGCGCGACGACCTCCTCGGTGCGCAGATCGTCGGCGTCGGGGTCTTCCTGCGCAGACTCGCTCCGCACGCGGCCGGGATCGGCCGGAAGGGCGGCGGCTGCCGGTTCTTCCAGACGCGCAGCGTCCGGTCCCTCCGGGTGAGCCGACGAGGCCGCCGTGTCCGTCTCCCGCGCGGTGCGGGCCGCTGGCGCGTCCCTCTCCGCGGCGGCACGCGCCGGTTCCGGCTCGCCGGCGGTGGCTCGCTCGCCGCCGCCATCATTGCCGTCACCGAACAGCCGCGCGAGCCAGGCGAGGGGATCGAACCCGCCGCATTCGGCCTCGCAGGACCGGCCCGCCCCCGGCGGCGCTCCGGGCGCCCGCTCCGCGTGGGGCCGCCAGAGCGGCTCGCGCAGCACGGTGTTCTCCCCGGCGGCCGGGTCCGGCACCGCCGGGTCGGCCTCCGCCACGCTGCCGCAGGACCCGCCCTTCGGCAGCGGGCACTGCCACTCGTCGCCCACATGGGTCGCCGCGCAGCCGGCGAGCAGCAGCGCGGCCAGCGCGGCGGCCGGGACCCCGGCCCGGCGCGGCGCAGGTGTCTTCGGATGCGTCATCTCACTCTCCCTTGCGTGCCGTCAGGACGGGGCCGCGGCCGTCGATGCGGGCGCCCTCGAGGAACACCAGCGTCACCCGCGTCCCGGCCTGGAGCTGGATCACCGGCTGGTACTGCTCGGCGCGGCGGATCATGTAGTCGGCGACCTTCTGCCCGGCGGTGCCCGCGCCGGCGCCGAGACCGGCCCGCCCGATGTCGCTCAATCCCGTGTTCGCGACGGCGGCGCCGGTCCCGGTCGCCACCGCCTGGGGCTGGAACGCCTGCGCCACCCCCTGGCCGAGGCCCGAGACCATGCCGGCGAGAAACGCCTTCTCCACGAGCGCGCCCTCGCGGCTCACGACGGGCCCGCGCACCCCGGTCTTGCCCGAGCCCGCGACGAACCCGGCGACGTCGGTTTCGACCACCGTGCCGGACTCAGGGCCGGCGCAGGTCATGGTGCGGAAGCGCACATAGACCTTCTCCGAGGAGAGGTCGCCGTGGGCGGCGCCGGTCACGGTGCAGCCCTCGACGTCGACTGCCAGGGCCGTCCCGTCCTCGGCGGCGGTCCAGGCAGGGCCGGTGATGCGCATGAGCACCGGGCGGGGATCGCCCTGGGAGGAGACCCCGGCCGAGGCGTCGACCCCGGCCAGCACCACCGCCTCGGCATGGGCGCCGGCCGGCAGCCACACCGAGACCGGCTTCGCCACCGCATCGGCGACCATCTCCGCGCCGCTGCGGGGGTCGTGCACCGACGACTGCGGCGCGCCTTCCAGCTCGAAGGTCTCGATCATCCGCCCCGGGAGCGGCGCCGCCGGTTGCGGCTGCCCGCCCGCCGGCGGCGCGTCGCCCTGCACCCGGAAATACTCGCCCGACCCCGGCGCGGCGCCCGGCGGCGGTTCCACGCCGCGCCGCAGCTCGTCGATGACCACCGCCTGGCGGTCGATGACGGAACGCGCGTCGGCGGCGTCCGCCTCGAGCCGGGCGCGCAGCCGCTCGTTGTCGGCGCGGAGCGTGCGCGCCTCCTGGCGCAGCTCGCGGAGCTGCGTCTCGATCCCCCCGAGCCTGGCCTCGGAGCGCCGCGTCCAGACCTTCTCGGCGGCGTCCGGTCCGGCGATCTCCGCCTCGATGCCGCCTCGCGGCGCGCGCTCCCCGCCGCCGCCCATGCCGAGCCAGGCGGCGAGACCGAGCAGCAGCACGGCCGCAACGACGGAGAACAGAAGCAGCTGGCGCCGCCTCACCGCCCCGGCGTCGCCGGGGTCCGCGCCGGTGCGGAAGTTCCGGCCCGCGCTCACAGCGGCTCTCCCGCAACGGACTCGACGACCGCCACGCCGAGCCGTCCGCTCTTCGGTCCGGTGCCGGGCTCCGCCAGCCACAGCGCGGCGACTCGCCAGACACCGGGAATGCCGCCGATGGTCCCGGCGAGGCCCGCGGCGCCCTCCGCACCCTTGGGCGCCGGACGCGCGGCCTCGAACACGAGCGCCGCCAAGCGCGGACCCCGCCAGGTCTCGATGAAGCTCAGTCCGGCAGGCGCCGCTGCGCTCGCCGCATGGATGGAATATCCCGGCAGCGGCTCGCGCCGGGCGACGGCGCGCACCAGCCGCACCAGCGCCGCGACATGGGCACCGCCCGCCGATGCCGGGGCCACCGCCGCCGCGCCCGGCAATGCATTCGCGTTCCGGATCAGGATCTGCGCCGAGTCCCGCGCCGAGGGCGTCAGGGTCAGACGGTAGGTGAAGCCCTTCTCGGTGCCGACGAAGAGCGTCACGGGGTTCCGGTCCGCGGAACCCCGGCCGGCAGGCCTCAGATAGAGGTCGCCCGAAACGGCGTCGTGCTCGACCGCAAACCCGTCCGGCGCGCGCACCGCCTTCGCGATCCGATCGCCGTGAAGCGCGATCCGGTTCACATGCGTCGCGGAGATCTCCGCCCGCAGCTCGGCATGGTCGGCCGCGTCGAGAATCTGCATCGCAAGCGCCGGCCCGGGCGCCGCGAGGACAAGGTGTATCGCAAGCAGCAGCCCGAGCCGCCGTTGGTGGGTGCGTGTCATCGTTCACTCTCCATTTGTTCGAAGCGCAGGAGCCCGATCCGGCCCGCGTCGATGCGGAAGGCGAGCCGGTAGCGCCGGTCCTCGCGCGCGGCCTCTTCGCGGCCGATCCAGGTCACCAGCTCGCCCGCGACCTCGACGCTGAGCCGTCCGGGGTCGGCGGTAATCTCCGCGGGGTAGAAGGCGCTCGCCATGTCGCGCCCCGCCATGCGCGCAGCCTCGGCCTCGACCCAGGCGCCGATCGCGCCCCTGGCCGATGCATGGCTCATCCGCGCCGCCGCGCTGCGCACGTGGGCCGCGTTCTCCGGGGTGAGCGTGAGCAGCGTCACCGTGACGGTGCGCGCCACGTCCTCCAGGTAGCGCGCGCCCGCGAGCCCGGCGCCGGCACCGCCGCCGCCGATCTCCCAGGCCGGCCCGGCCGTGGCCGGGACCAGCACGGTGACCGTCTCGCGTCCGGCGAACCCCACGGTGAGCGCCAGGTTCGCCGCCATCGACAGGATCAGCAGCCCGGCCAGTGCCAGGCGGACGTCCCGCACCCGGCGGATGGCGGAGTCCATGTCGGTGCGCCTCATCGCCGCCTCACCCGGCGAACCGGCGCAGATGGCTCGGCGGCGTCGCCTTGAGACGCAGCACGAAGTCCGGCAGAAACCAGTAGAGCGCGTAGCGCGCGATGTTGGCCCCGCCGCCGCGCTTCATCCGGCGCAGCAGCAGCCAGCCCCCGACGCCGGCAATGAGCCCCGCCACGAACTGGTTCGCGGCCAGCCCGAGCAGGGCCGGGCCCATCAGCGCCGCCGCCTCGTCGACGGTCCAGAACAGCCAGCGCTCCGGATCGTCGAGCCGGCGGGGAATGACATGGCGGGCGGTGTCGTTCATCGCACGCCCCGTCACACGATCGCCGTGCCGACCAGGCCGGTGACGATGCCGACGCCCGCGCCCGCGGCGATGCCGACGCCGACCGCGCCCATCAGCTGCATCGCGTTGAAGCGCAGCACCGAACCGACCAGCGCGGCGCCGACGGCGAGCGCCGCGGCGAGCTGGCCGCCGGTGCCGCCGACGATGTTCTCCACCGTGTCCAGCGGCGCGCCGAAGGTCGTGTCGGTGGTCGCCAGCGCCGCGTCCGCGCCGGCCAGCACCGCAAGCGCCGCGAGCGCCGCCGCCCCGAGGGCCGCGCGCATCCGTCCCCGCGCCCGGCCCCTCATCGCTCCGCTCTCCCCGGCTCGGAATCCTGCCCTCCAGGTTCGGGGGCCGGGGCGGGCGCCGGCCCGGGCCGCGGACCCGAGCCGTCGTCCGAGGTCGAACGCCGCCGCCGGGTCTTCGACCAGTGGTCGAGGTCCTCGGCCAGGTAGCGCACCGCCGTGCCGAACAGGTGGTACACCGGCCCGCCGCCCGTCACCCGGTAGCGGTCGAGCGTGCGCGCCGACAGGCCGAGATGCTCCGCCGCCCGGCGCGTCGACAGGTACTTGCTCCCGTCCGCCATCTCCGTCTCCTTCTCCGAACTCCCCGGCGCCGCGCGGTCGCGGGCGCATGTGCGGGGCCATCCAAGCGAAGACGGGCGCGCGGCGGCAGGGAGAAAAACAGGGCCGGAAATTCTCCCCCCGGCAGGCGGCGCCTCACGGCGCCTCCCGCCGTCTGACGGTGCCTGACGTGCGAATCCGCCAACTCGCCGCCTGCCGTGTCTGACCGCGCGATCGCGGGACGGACGGGCCGATACGCGCGAATCGGCGGACCGGCAACAAACGGCCGGTCGCCCGGATTGCAGAGTGCCCGGTCCGAACCGGGCGGTGGGTCAGAGGTTGGCGATTCCGGTCCGGGCGGCACCTCGCGTGCCGGCCCGCCGGGGAACGGCGGACTCGGCATCGGGCGCCGACCGGACGCCGGCGCTCACCCGCCCGGACGGCGTTTCCCGATCGTTGCCGTCAAGGTGCGGCTTGCGGGCATCGGTGGCCGCAAGATCGAGAACCCGTGGTGAAGCCGGTGAGAATCGGCAGCCGCCGAGACGGGCGCAATGGCTCCGCGCGGTGCGGCGCGAGACGATCAGCCGCCGTCCCGCCGCTTCCGCTCGATCGCGCTCGCCTTGTCCAGCCGGTAGCGGACCCGGCCGCGCAACCAGTCGCTCGTCTTCCAGTGCTTCTCGACCTCGTCGAGGCCCCAATACGCGATCGCGATCTCGCGCTGCGACGCCACCTCCGCCCGGTTCAGCGCCAACACCATCAGCAGTTCCCGTTCCTCGCCCACCGAACCCGCCCTTGCCGAGGGGCCGGACCCCCGGAGACGCTCCACAGATCCATCAGCCGGGCGATCTCAATCGGTAGTTCCAGCCCATAGTCGTGGTAGAGCCGGAGGCCGCCGCCGGCGAGCAGCGGACCCTCCTTCGTCACCAGGATCTGCACCGCCCGCCCGTCCTGCTCGATCTTGACGATCAGGGTCCCGTCGAGAAGCCGCAGCCCGTCGATGCGCGCGCCCGCATCCGCAAGCATCGGCAGGAACGGCCGCGCCTTCGACGACCCCTCGCCCTCCAGCGTTGGCTCGCCGGCCAGAAACGGCGAGGCCGGGCCGTCGCGCGCGAACGGGTTCTCCCACGCCGCGATCTGCCAGGGGTCGCGCGCCGCAAGGTCCGCTGCCGACTGGACGCGCACCGGAAAGGCGGTCTCCTTCTCATACGCCGGGGACTCAGAGTGCGCCTCGAACGCCTCCTGGTACGTCCGCAGGTTGCGCAGCAGCTTCCAGATGCGCGTGTCGCCGCCCGCCGCCGGCGCGCCCCCGCGCGCCATGCCCTACCAGCGCGCCGTGAGGCCGAACCCGATGCGGTGCTCGGGCACGTCGCCGGCACCGTCGCGCCGCACCGCGTCGAGATGGAGCTCGAAGCCCCCGCCCCCCGCCGGGGCGAGCCGCCAGCCCAGGCGCAGCTCGCGCGCCGTGTCCGACAGCCCCATCCCGACATGCGGCGTGCCCGTGAAGCCGCCGCCGAACAGCGCGATGCCGTAGCCCATCTCCGCGTCGAGCCGGCTCGACAGGGGCGCGTCGTCGTTCGCGGCCAGCCCGGACGCGTCCGGCAGCATCCACAGACGCTCCGAGCCGCCCGGGTCCGCGCCCCAGGACGGCGTGAGCGAGGCGGAGAGGCCGCGCCCGGCGGCGCCCGGCACCAGCCTGAGCGACCCCGACACGCCCCATTCGTCGTAGCCGCCCTCGGCATGCGCCGCGAGACCGTGCACCTTCAGCGCCATGTCGAGGCCCCGCGACGGGTCCGCGTAGCCGAGGCCGGCCCCGAGCTCGAAGCCCGTCCCGGTCTCCGCGTCGCCCCCGTCATGGCGCAGCCCCAGCTCCACCGACGGCGTCAGCGCCGCGCCGCCCGCGAGCGCGAACGTCCGCGAGCCGTCGAGCACCGCCCGCAGCCGGCTCGCCTCGGCCCGCGCCGCCGCGAGGTTGCCCGCCTCCGGGGTCGAGACCGAGGCCGACTCCGTCCGCACCCAGAACGCGTCCGCCTTGAGCGCGAGCGCGAACCCGCCGGCTTGCGCCGGCGTCACGAGGTCGCCCCGCACCCCCATCGCCGCCAGCGTCATCGAGAGGTCCGCGCCATAGCGCTCCGCCGTGGCGCCGTCGAGGTCGAGGGTGAGGCGCCCGGAGCCCGTCCCCGCGAGACCCCACGCCGAGACCCGCTCCGAGAGCGCGACCCGCGCATAGGGCAGCATCGTCGTCACCGCGCTTCCCATGACATAGCTCCGGCCCGCGCCCCGCGCCGTGCCTTCGCCCAGGCTGTGGGTCATCGCGAACCCGGTCAGCAGACGGCCCCGCTCGTAGTCCATGCCCATCGAGCCGGTCGCGGTCTCGCCGCTCAAGCTGAGCCCCGGACCGGCGCTGGAGAACCGCGACACCGAGGCGCCCTGGCCCCAGCCCGTCCACTGCGACCCCGCGCCGCTCCCGAGCACCGCCCGGAACGAGGTCCCCATCAGCAACTCGCGCCCGCTCATCGTCCGTGAGGCGTCCCCGGACGGCTCACCGGACCACGACAGCCAGTCCGCGCCGCCGCGGCCGCCCGCCGGTGCCGGCGGCAGGCCGGACCCGGAGCCGTCGAGCGACAGGCGGTGCCCGCCCAGCGTGAAGTGCGAGCCCGCATCGCGCGGCGTCTCCAGCCGCGCCGTCACCGCCGCCACCGCGTCCGCCGCCGCCGCGCGCCCGAACCGCGTCAGCCAGTCCTGCTGCACGGGTCGGAGTTCACGATGGTGCCGGTCGCCTCGCCGTCGGCGATCGCCGCGCCCTTCGCCTTGCTCAAGCGCAGCGTGAAGGTCTCCGTGCCCTCGTCGTGCGCGTCGTCGAGCACCGGCACCGAGACCGTCTTCGCCGTCTCGCCCGCCGCGAAGGTGAGCGTTCCAGAGGCCTTGCTGTAGTCCTTGCCCGCCTTCGCCGTGCCGTTCTTCGTCCGGTAGCGCACCGTCACCTCATCCGACGCGGCGCGCGAGAGCGTCACCGCGAAGTCGAGCGTCGCGCCCGCGCCCTCCTGCGCGCTGGCGTCCGCCACCGAGAGCCCGGGCGGTCCCTGCACGGTGTGGGTCAGCGCGCTCCCGAGCTTGCGCCCGTCCGCGGTACAGATGGCCCCCGCGGCCGCGCAGTCCGCCGTCGCCGGCAGCGCCACCGTCACCGGCCCGTGCGAGGAAGGCTTCACCGTGAGCGCCCACCGGTCGCCGCGCCGGCCCACCTGCCGCACACGCTCCAGCGTCCCGCCCGTCACCCGGAACGCCGCCGCATCGGCGTTGCCCGCGACCGGGGCCGAGAACGCCACGCGCAGCGAGAACTTCCCCTTGCCACGGTGCTCCGACGGCGCCGCCTCGAAGCGCGCCGTCAGCGGCGCCAGTGCCTGCCGCGCCGCCGTCGCGTTGGTCACCGCCCGCCCCGAGATCCGCGCCACGTCGCCCCGGGGGCCGCGCAGCCTGCCCGGCCCCGAAGGCGGCAGGTAGTCCATCGTCACCGCATCGCCCGCGCTCACCGCCGGGCTCAGCGCCAGCGTCACCGTCCGACCGCTCACCGCCACCGACGAGACCGCGTGCTCGGCCCGCGTCGACTTCACCGAGAAGGCGCTGCCCGGCGGCACCGCCGAGGCGTCCAGGTCCGCGTCGAACGCCAGCGTCAGCGCCGCCCCGTCGACCCGCGCCGACGACACGCCGGGCGGCGCCGACTTCTCGGGCGGGTTGCCCTGCTGCCCCGACGGCCCCCCCGGCGTGCCGGCAGTCGTCGTCACCGTCGTCTTGTAAGCCTCAATGTCCGGCTTGCCCTTCGGCCCGAGCACCAGCACCCGCACTTCGTACTCGGTGCTGTGACGGAGACCCGGCAGCGTCACCCGTGGGTGCGCCGCATTCGTCGAGTGCTCCTTGCTACCCCACCAGAGGGTATTGCCCTTGTAGCGCCACTCGATGCGATAGGCGCAGTGCTCGTGCGCGTTCGCCGCCCGCCACGTCACCTCCAGCGACGTCCGCTCGGCCAACGTGCCGTGTTGGTCCGTGTACCGGGTCAGCCCTCCCTTCGTCACCTTGAAGTCCGTGAGTCTCAGGCCGTAGATGAACTTGGTTGCCGTCAGGCGCAACGACACTCGCTGCCGGTCCTTCCAGCCCAGCCCGGTCCCCGCCCAATAAGCGCTATTACCCGACGGGATTATGTCGTCGTAGGCAAACGGAACGCCATCCACCAACAGCGTCAGCCCGGCAAGTTTACTCCTGGCGTAAGCGCCAGAAATTCCCGTGAACCGAATGGAAAAATCGCCGTTTGCTGAGGTCCAATAGAGGGCTTCTACGGTGAATGTGGTGCCTCCATGCGTGAACTCGTGGTCCGTGAGGGCAACCGAGCAGTCGTCTTGACTGGAGGCAGAGTCGTCGCAACCGTAGACGCCGAAGTCCCGGTCCACCGTCAGCGTCGTGGACCAGAGGGTCTGCGCCTGGGCCGGCGCGGCGGCGAACAGGGAGAGCGCGCCGAGCAGCAGAGCGAGGACGGGCAGGAGAAGGGCGAGGCGGGCGCGCCCGCCGCGCGGGTCAGGCCGGGAGCGGTCCCCGGGCGGCGTCGGTCCCGACGACGGACACCGGGACGGGGCGGAAGCGGCCGATCGGTGCGCGCCGGCCTCGCGCCGGGCGCACGTCATGCCGCTGGGCCGCTGGGCCGCTGGGCCGCTGGGCCGCTGGGCCGCTGGGCCGCTGGGCCGCTGGGCCGCTGGGCCGCTGGGCCGCTGGGCCGCTGGGCCGCTGGGCCGCTGGGCCGCTGGGCCGCTGGGCCGCTGGGCCGCTGGGCCGCTGGGCCGCTGGGCCGCTGGGCCGCTGGGCCGCTGGGCCGCTGGGCCGCTGGCCGCTGGGCCGCTGGGCCGCTGGGCCGCTGGGCCGCTGGGCCGCTGGGCCGCTGGGGCTGGGCCGCTGGGCCGCTGGGCCGCTGGGCCGCTGGGCCGCTGGGCCGCTGGGCCGCTGGGCCGCTGGGCCGCTGGGCCGCTGGGCCGCTGGGCCGCTGGGCCGCTGGGCCGCTGGGCCGCTGGGCCTAATTATACCACCGGGGGACCCTGGCGAAGTCAACAGAAAACGCATGTGTGATCCACCCATCGAACCCTCCGCTCGCATGCTCAACGCCCCCCGTTGCACCCCGCTCGGGCCGCCGGACCGTTCCGACCGGGCCGGCCGCATCGCGGCGACCGGCCGGCTCCAACCCGAACCATAAGACAGTTGGCTGAAATCGTTCCTATCAATGCTGATAGGTTTTGGTAAAAAATTTTGCGCTAATGTCTCGCGGCCCGCCGGCGCCCGCCTTGCCGCCGAATCGCCGCCATGCTCTTTGTCCCCCAGCAAACCCGCCACGAGTTGAACTTGCCGCCGCCAGTTTCGAGAATGGACACACCCGGTAGGGTCAAGTCGCGACGAATCGCCGTCGCCGGACGCCCGCATGTCGCAGGGGCGCCGGTCGCCCGGCCCGACGCGGCGACCGAGCCTGCGCAGCCGACGAACGGAAACACCGCGCCGGGGGGAACGGCTTGAGCGAGCGCGACGCCTTCGACGCCATCCTGGCCGCCCTGCACGAGGCGGCCCTCGACGACGCAAGCTGGCCGGCCGCCAGCGGGCTGGTCGACGAAGCCTGCGGGATCAAGGGCAACCTGCTGACCCATGGCGCGGGCGCGTCCCCCGACGACCACGTCGTCTACCTGCACCGCATCTGCTTCCGCGGCGAGCGCTGGCCGGACGCCGAGCGCGGCTATTTCGAGGAGTACTTCGCGCAGGACGAGCGCGTGCCGCGCCTGCGGGCGCTGCCCGACAGCCGCCTGGTCCCCGCCGCCGAGCTCTTCACCGACGAGGAGAAGAAGACGTCGGCGGTCTGGAACGAGGCGCTGCCGATCATCGGGATGCAGGACGGGCTGACCGTGCGCCTGGACGGCCCCGGCGGGTCGCGCATCTTCTGGAGCCTCGCCGACCCCGCCGACGGGAACGGCTGGCCGTCCGCGCGGATCCGCACGGTCGAGCGTCTGCTCCCGCACCTGCGCCAGTTCGTGCGGGTCCGCAAGGCGCTGGCCGACGCCGACGGCCTGAACGCGTCGCTTGCGGCGCTGCTCGACAGCACCGCCGCCGGGATCCTCCAGCTCGACCGGCGCAGGCGGATCGTGGCGGCGAACGACCGCGCCCTCGACCTGCTCAGGGAGCAGGACGGGCTCCTCGACGAGGACGGCTTCCTGCACGCCCCCGCGTCGGCCGACGACCACCGCCTCCAGCTTCTGCTTGCGCGGGCCCTGCCGCCACTCCCCGGCGCCGGCGCCGGCGGCTCGCTGGCGCTGACGCGCCCGGCCGGCTCGCTCCCGCTCGTGCTGCACGTCATCCCGCTCGGCCCGCGCGAGGACGGCATCTCGCCCGCGCTGGCCGCGGCGCTCGTCCTGGCGGTCGACCCGGGCGCCCGGCCGCCGGTCGATCCCGCGCTGGTCCAGGCGGCGCTCGACCTCTCGGCGGCGCAGAGCCGGGTGGCGGCGCTGCTGGCCGAGGGCAGGTCCGTGCGCGACATCGCCGTGGCGATCGGGCGCAGCGAGAACACCGTGCGCTGGCACATAAGGCGGATCTTCGAGAAGCTGCACATCACCCGGCTGGCGCAGCTGGTCCAGCTGGTGCGCTCGCTCGCCGACCCCGCGGCCGCCAACTCGTGAGTTCGATGCGCGAGACCGTGCGGTTCCTGCTCGCCCACGCGGCGACGGCGGGGGAGCGCCGGCGGACCGGCGTGGCCTGGAACCCGCTGTCCCCCAGCATGGCCCAGGACCCGTATCCCGTCTATGCCGTCATGCGCCGCCGCAGCCCGGTGCACCGCAGCCGGCTGGCGAACGCCTGGCTGTTCTCGCGCCACGCCGACGCCGACGCGATCCTGCGCGACCATCGCCGCTTCGCCAGCGACCCGCGCAAGGGCAGGCTCACGCGCCGCCAGCAGGCCATGCTGCCGCCGGCGGAAGAGTTCACCATGCTCTCGCTCGACCCGCCCGACCACACAAGGCTCAGGGCGCTGGTGAACAAGGCGTTCACGTCGCGCGCGGTCAACGCCATGGAGGCGCATATCCGCGCGACCGCGGCCGCGCTCCTCGACGAGGCCGACGCCGCCCAGGGCTTCGACCTCATGACCGCGCTCGCCCAGCCCCTGCCGGTGATCGTGATCGCGGAGATGCTCGGCGTGCCGCCCGGGGACCGGGACCGGTTCAGGCTCTGGTCGGACCGGCGCGCCCGCCTGCTGGAGCCCACGGTCAGCGCCCGCGAGCGCGCCGTCGCGATGCAGGCAGGTCGCGACTTCGACTCCTATTTCCGGTCGATCGTCGCCGAGCGCCGGGCCGAGCCCCGCAACGACATCCTGAGCGCGCTGGTGCAGGCGGAGGACGAGGGCGAGCGGCTGACCGAGCGCGAGACACTCAACATGCTGCGCCTGCTCGTGATGGCCGGCAACGAGACCACCACCAACCTGATCGGCAACGGCATGCTCGCGCTGCTGCGCAACCCGGACCAGCTCCGGCGCCTGCGCGACGACCCGGGCCTCATCCCCACGGCGGTGGAAGAGCTGCTGCGCTACGACCCGCCGGCCCAGGCGTTCTTCCGGCGCGCGGTCGCGGACTGCGAGGTGAACGGCTTCGCGCTGCGCAAGGGGGACAACATCATCCTCCTGATCGGCGCCGCCAACCGCGACGAGCAGGCCTTCGACGACCCCGACCGGCTCGACGTCGGCCGCGCCGAGTGCCCGCACCTGAGCCTCAGCCGGGGCATCCACTACTGTCTGGGCGCCCAGCTCGCGCGGCTCGAGGCCCGGATCGTGTTCGAGATGCTGCTGGAGCGGTTCCCCGAGATCGAGCTGCTCGACGACCGGCCCCGGTTCCGCAGCGGCGTCGTGCTGCGCGGCCTCGAGTCCCTGCCGCTGCGAGGCGGCCGCGCCTGAGCGCCTCGCGCAGACCGGCAATACCCCGTCAAATCTGGCCGTTCTCTGCGACCTCTATGGACATGTGCGGGCGCCCAAGACCACGCCGGTCAAGCGTCGTCTCAAACTCGGCCCTGGACGTTTGTCCCCGCACTCCGGCAACCGAAACTGGCGGGACTCCATTCGTCCCGGCGGGCGGTCGGCGATCAGGCGAGTACCAGCCTGTCGAAGTCTATCGCTCCTCCCTCCGCAAGACACTTCAGGATACCTCGGCGGCACAGGTCACGGCCTTCATTGAAATTCTCCACATCCGATGACGATGGTTCGGAGTTGCGGTTGGCATGGACTACGTCCGACGCCTTGCCGTAGACCTTGTGGAGGAGCTTCCGGTAGCGAAGGCGCTCCTCAAAGCCGTTACCCAGATGCAGCGCTCCGTGGATCGATAGCCGGAACTGCAACTCCCGGCCGTCGGCGTACAGAGCCTCCAAAGCGATCCTGAGGTCCACCAAGCGGTCGTTGTACGGCGCGCTGTCGTCACGCGCCTCGCGCCAGCGGTGAATCGCCGTGTCCAGCCGGTGGGCTCCCGCCGCCTCGCGATGTCTGTAGATGCTCGCCGCCTCGCTCAGCTTGTCCGCCGAGAGTTCGACGTATGCCCCGCTGTGCGATGGAATGCCGTGGAATGACATGTTCGTAGGCTGGCAGACCTCCCGCAGTTCCTCACCGTAGTCCCACCAGCACGCTGTCCATCGAACGCATTGGTCGTGAGCCAGCGACAGCGCCTCACAGAACCTGTCGATGTCGAAGTCGGGTATGGCGACCTGACGTTCGGGCGGCCAGGGCGCCGAATCGGCCACGGGTTTGCAGATTCCAGGCAAGGCCGACTGGTACTCGACAGTCAGGAGGACCTTCCCAAGGTACAAGTCGTAGGACTGAAGGAATGCGGCCGCCATCTCCGGGTACAGGCGGACAAGTTCATCCGTGGATCGGGGCATGACGGACAGCCTGAGGCCGTCCTGTCCCCGCACAGTCGCGGGGCTCCGATCGGCTGGATGCGCGTTGAGGAGGTACAGCTTCCAGTACGAAAAAAGCTCACCGCCCATCCATCGGTGCAGCTCGTTGACCACCCACTCTGGTCCCAGGATCGCGCCGCTGCGAAGCAAGTGCTTGGCAAGTGCATTGAGTGGAATACTTGAGTGTCCCTGAACCGGGAGAATGAGGCCGAACCCGATGTGGTCCTCGTCGTCCAGATAGTCGGCGAGAAGATTGCGTAGCGCGTCGACCAGTTCAACCATGGCGGGATGGGTGTGTTCGATGTCGGTAATCAGGGCCCGGGGGCGAAGACCCGCCTGGTAACGCGTGCGCAGTGTCGTTGCGTCCACATACGACACCGGCGTCCCGTATTCGACGATGCCGAACCGGCATTGCGCGACGGCGGCCGCGAACAGTTCTGTTATCTCCGCGCGAGTGGGAATGGCCATGACGGTGTCCTCGGATGTTCCCGATCCGGATGGAGTCTCTTACACGGAAGGACGATGGTGGACCAATAGACGATGGAGCGCCGCCCGTAGGCACCCGCGCCGCCTTCGGCCGGGGACTCTATCGCCTACGCGGTGCCTGCCCGAAGCTTGTCGGGAAACCCTGCTGACCGCCAAACGATTCCTCGTTCGCCAGTATCCGTTCGGCGGCCGGGGGATGCGATGCAAGACCGCTCGCTTGGGTCCGCCCCCAGGCACTCTTGATGACCCATCACCCGGCAGGCGAAGCCGGTTGTTGAAGCGCGATGCCGACCGGAGGTGGTGATGCCCGGTGTCGAGGATCTGTACAGCGCGATCGATGCCGATGACGTCGACCGGATCGAGCGACTGCTGACGATGTAGCCCGGTTTCGTCAACTCCACCGACGAGGCGCCTCCTCCGATTCACTGGGCGATCTACCGAGACAGACGCGGAGCGGTGGAGGTGCTTCTGAACCATGGGGCGGATCTCGCGCTGCGGGATCGGGATCGCGATGCAACGCCGCTCGACTATGCGGTCGTGTACGCGCGAAGGGAATTTATCGCGTTGTTGATCTCGCGTGGCGCCAACCTCGATAGCGGAATGCAGGTTGCGCTCAAAGGCGCTTCCGGCGGATTCGAGGAATATGCCGAGTTGCCGGACCGCCGACAGTATGAGACGATTGTTGACCTGCTTCGTGAACTTGGTTCGCCATGACCTCGCGCCCTCCGGCAGGTTCCCCAATGTCAATCTGCAGCGGAGAGACCGCCCCGATGAACGGTCGCCGACTCGTCAATGCGCGGAGTGCGCCGCCATACCGTCCGCGCCATTGCTCGTCTGCGTCGGCTGAAACCGCGGTAGTGCCGGGACGGCAGGGCAAGGCTGGCCACCAAGCTCCGGCCGTTGCCGCATCCCCGGGAACCCGAACGCTTACGCCCGGGATAGTACGTGTTCGTTCAGCGAGTGATGGCGGTGACCAGACCACCGATCCCAACCGCCCGCGATCGGGCAGTACATGAAATCCGCGCCGGCGCGGCGATGTAAGCGATGCCGGAGAGCCACCCGGCTTTCAGCTTGACGGCGGGATGAAGTTCCAGGGCATGAGCTCGTCGATGCAGCTGTTCGGGTGGCCGTTGGCGATGGCTTCAAGGGTGGCCTTGAGCCAGGCGTAGGGTTCGATGCCGTTCAGTTTCGCGGTCTCGATGAGCGAAGCTATGCGTGCCCATGCGGCGGCGCCTTCGTCGTGACCGGCGAACAATGCGTTTTTGCGATTCAGGGCAATCGGCCTGGCGAGATTCTCGACACTGTTGCTGTCCATCTCGACGCGCCCGTCGGCGAGGAAGAGTTGGAGGCCGTCCCAGTGGCGGGTGATATAGGCGAGCTTCTCGCCGAGCCGCGACTTGGGCGAGACGCGGGCGCGCTGCTGTTTCAGCCAGTCGCCGAAGGCCTGGACCAGGGGCGCGCTGCGCGCCTGGCGTTCGGCGAGGCGCTGCTCGGGCGCGCCGCCGCGGATCTCGGCCTCGATGGCGTAGAGTTCGGCGATCCGGCGCAGGCCCTCGGCCGCGATCTCCGAACCGCTGCTGTCGTAGATTTCGCGAAGCCGGCGCCGACAATGCGCCCAACAGTATGCCAGCCGCAGCGGCGCGCCGCCCTTGCGGCGCAGACCGGTCAGCCGGTTGTAGCCGGCATAGCCATCGACCTGCAGGATACCGTTGAAGCCGTCGAGGAAGCGCTCGGCATATTCACCGCCGCGCCCGGGCGCGTAGAAGTACACGACGCCCGGCGGATCGGGTCCGCTCCAGGCGCGGTCGTCGCGAGCCAGCGCCCACAGCCAGCCGGTCTTCGTCCTGCCACGGCCCGGATCGAGCACCGGCGCCCGGGTCTCGTCCATGAACAGCTTCGAAGAGCGTTTGAGATGCTCCGCCAGCCGGTCGGCCACCGGCTTCAGATGGAACGACGCCTTGCCGACCCAACCGGCCAAGGTCGAGCGGTCCAGCTCCAGACCCGAGCGGGCGTAGATCTGTACCTGGCGATACAGCGGGGTGTGCTCGGCGTATTTGGAGACCAGCACATGGGCGATGGCGCCCTCGGTCGGCAGGCCGCCCTCGATCAGCCAGGCCGGCGCCATGGCCTGGGTGACGCCCTGCTCGCAAGTCCGGCAGGCGTATTTCGGCCGCACCGTGACGATCACCCGCAGCTGCGCCGGCACGATGTCCAGGCGCTCGCTCCGGTCCTCGCCGATCTTCACCATCTCCCCACAGCCGCAGGGACAGAGCGTGCTCTCCGGCTCGATCACCTGCTCGATCCGGGGCAGGTGTTCCGGCAAATGGCCGAGATTGCGCGCCGGGCGAGGCCGCTTCGGCGAGCGGACCGGCGACAGATCTTCCGGCGCCGCTGCGGTCTCCACCTCAGCAGACGCGCCCTCCAGGTCCTCGAACGCCAGCTGGCGTTCGTCCGCCGACAGCTTCTCCGACCTCTTGCCATACACGACACGCTGTAGTTCGCGCACCAGATGTTCCAGACGACGGATGCGCTCGGACTGCGCCTCGTTCTCGGCCGTCAGTGTCTCCAGCGCTGCAAGCGCCTGCCTCGCGGCTGCCGCCTGTTCGGGCGTCAGCGTTCCGAGGTCGATCTCCGCAAGCGCTGCCATGGCCCGCTCGATAGCACAGTGTCGGAAGGGAACAGGCCCCGATCAGGAGGATGAGTCACTCTGCCTCAGCCGGGCGCCGCGCCGACAGCGCCCGCACACGACGCCAGTCCAGGCCGGAGAACAGCGCCTCGAACTGCGCATGGCTCAGGGTCATGACACCGTCGCGGATCGCAGGCCATACAAAGCCCTGCTCCTCCAAGCGCTTGTAAACCATGACCAACCCGGTCCCGTCCCAGTAAACGAGCTTCAGCCTGTCAGCTCGCTTCGCCCTGAACGCAAAGACCGTTCCCGTGAACGGGTCCTTGCGCAACACGCTCTTTACATGCGCGACAAGGCCGTCGTGTTGGCGACGGAAGTCGACGGGCTTCGTCGCGACAACGATCCGTACCCGGTTCGACGGGAAGATCATGACGCTGCATTCAGCGCAGAGACGATCTCCGCCAGACGGCCCGCCGGCGTCCCGGCGTCGAGCCGGACCGTAACCCTCTCGAGAACCACTTCCAGACGCGCACTGCTCGCCTCGGCGACACCGTTCCCCTCCGCCCGGACCACCAGAGGCGCAAACTCCACTGCCTCGTCCGCCGCAGGCAAAACCAGACGGCCTTCCCGCGCCATGCGACGCCAGTCCGACAGATGGTTCGGGCGAATATCGTAACGCCGTGCTACCGAGGCCACCCTCGCGCCTGGCTCAAGCGTCTCCGCAACAATCCGTGCCTTCAACTCGTCCGGCCAGCGACGGCGGCCCTTCACTCCACCAATCACCTCGACCGGGCTGAGAAACTCCGCAGTGCGCTCCATGGAGAAACTCCCCTACGTCCTCCCGAACGTAGCGGAGTCTCAAATCCTGACACCGAGCGGAAGGTGCCCCCGCCGCATCGCTTACGCGGCGATCGCATCACCCAATGACCGAACGAACACCCGGGATATCCTGGCAGGCGCCGCATGCGCCGCCTCCCGTTCGAATCAAATTGTTTGCCAATAGTTTGCCAACTGACCGAATCTGCCCAAGCCGAAATAGAAAAGCCCCCGAAAACGTCAGTGTTTTCAGGGGCTTCTTTGGTTGCGGGGGTAGGATTTGAACCTACGACCTTCAGGTTATGAGTTTGGCTTGAGTTCGTGGGCTGGAGGTGTCCCGGGGTCTCTGGAGGTTGATTTACCTTGCGTTTCTGCGCTTCCCTCGTGATGCGGAGAGGTCTAGAATGGCCCTGAGATTACTTTCAGCAGGTACCTATAGGGTACCTGAGGTTAGGACGCAAGGATTATCGCCATGCCGAAGATCACCAAGCGCACCGTCGATGCCCTGAAGCCTCACGAGCGCGAGCGCGTCGTCTGGGACGACGACCTCAAGGGCTTCGGGGTGAGGGTCCATCCCTCCGGGCGGAAGGTCTTCATCGTCAAGACGCGCTTCGGCGGCAGAATCATCAAGATGACCATCGGGCCTTGCACGGCCGTTTCCGCCACGTATGCCCGTGTGCGGGCCGCAGAGATCATCACCGACGCGAGGGCCGGGAAGAACCCTGCGGGGCGCAGGTCCAAGGCGCCCACCATGCGTGACCTGGGGAAACGGTTCCTCAAGGACTATGTGCCCGATCACTGCAAGGCGAGCACGGCGGAGGAGTACCGCCGTTCGGTCGAGCTGTTCATCAACCCCCGGATCGGCAACCGCCGGGTGCCGGACGTTCAACGGAGCGACATTGCGACGCTGCATCACGATTTGCGGGACACCCCCTATCAGGCCAACCGGACGCTGGGGGTCTTGTCGAAGATGATGAACCTCGCGGAGCTGTGGGAGCTCCGTCCCGACGGCTCGAACCCGTGCCGTCATGTGAAGAGGTTCAAGGAGGAGAAGCGCGAACGCTTCTTGTCGGACGAGGAGTACCAGCGCCTGGGCGCGGCGCTGAAAGAGATCGAGCAGGAGCGCTCTGAGACGGCCTCCGCCATCGCGGCGGTCCGTCTGCTGATGCTGACCGGCTGCCGTCTGTCGGAGATCCAGAAGCTGCGGTGGGAGCATGTCGATCTGGACGCCGGCGAGCTCCGGCTCACCGATACTAAGACTGGCGCCAAGGTGGTGCATCTCGGCGACCCGGCGATCGCGGTGCTGCGGGGGATCGACAGGAAGGAAGACAACCCGTGGGTGATCGCGGGCCGCAAGCCGGGGAGTCACCTAACTGACCTTCAACATCCCTGGCGACGCATCCGCAAGCGCGCCGGACTCGACGACGTGCGCATCCACGATCTGCGTCACAGCTTTGCCAGCGGCGGGCTGCTGGTCGGCGAGGGTCTGCCCATGATCGGCAAGCTCCTCGGGCACACCCAGGTCCAGACCACCGCCCGCTACGCGCACCTCGCCAACGATCCCGTCAAGTCGGCCGCGAACCGTATCGCCAGCCGTATCGCCGAGGTGGCGGGGTGAGGCCGGAATCCTCGCCTCTATGAGAGGCGGAACGGCCTGACCCGACAGGCGCTTGCGCATCTCTCCGGTGTCGGGGGTGCGGGGGCTGGATTGGAGGCCGGGAAAGTCCCTGTGGACAAACCGATAAGCAATTGATAGAACAAACTAGGAACATCAAGCGGGACGGTACAATGGTGCGGAAGGGACCTATGTGGTAGGGGGGTGCCGACATGGCCGACAATTCCGCGATCGAATGGACGGACGCGACCTGGAACCCGGTGACGGGTTGCACGAAAATCACGCGCGGCTGCGATAACTGTTACGCCGCGCGCTTCGCCGAACGTTGGCGGGGCGTTCCGGGTCACCCCTACGAGCAGGGCTTCGACCTGCGCCTCTGGCCGTCGCGGCTTGATCAGCCGGAGCGCTGGCGCAAGCGACGCATGATCTTCGTCAATTCGATGAGCGACTTGTTTCACAAACGCGTGCCGCGCGCGTTTATCGACGATGTATTCGACCGGATGGAAACGACCGACCGCCACGTCTATCAGGTCTTGACGAAGCGGAGTTCGCGTATGCGTGATTACCTGCGCCACAGATATTCCGACGGTGCGGCACCGGAGCATATCTGGTGCGGCGTATCGGTCGAGGACCGCTTGGGCGGGGCCAGGATTCGGCATCTGCAAGCCGCGCCGGTCACGGTCCGTTTCCTGTCGATAGAGCCGCTCCTGGGTCCAGTCGGCGAGATCGACCTGGACGGAATTTCCTGGGTCATCGTAGGCGGAGAAAGCGGTCCGAATGCGCGCCCGATAGAATACGACTGGGTTTGCGAAATCCGTGACCGGTGCCGCCGCACCGATGTGCCATTCTTTTTCAAGCAATGGGGTGGGCCAACACCCAAGGCCAGAGGCCGCGAGCTCGAAGGCGTGGAGCACAACGCGATGCCAAGCCAAGCAAGTAAAGAAAGCGGCCATGCCCTTCGAATGGCATCCTGACGAACCTCCGCCAGAGATCGAGTCGCACAGCAAGGCAAAGCTGTCTGTCTTGCGCAGTTACCTTCGAGCCTACTTCGACAGACTCAACATCAATCCGAACCGGGACGCGTTCAAGCTGGATCTGGTCGATGGGTTTGCGGGTGGAGGCCTTTTCCTAGACAACGGTGATCCTCTAGCCGGAACGCCGCTGATCATGCTGGAAGAGGCCTCATCGGCAACCGAGAGGCTGAACCGAAACCGTATTAAGCGCCTGCATGTCGACTGCAAGTTCTATTTTGTCGACAAGGAAGCAGCGCACACCGACCACCTCCGGAGAGTCCTCACCGAACGGGGACAAGAGATCGACGAAGATAGAATCGTTGTCCGAACCGGCCTGTTCGAGAACGAAATCGACGGTATTCTTCAATCGATTCATCGCAGGCAACCTCGTGCAGGAAGGGCGATCTTCCTGCTCGATCAAACCGGGTTTTCTCAGATAGAACTGGCGATGGTCTCTCGTATTTTCGCGGAATTGCCGGCTGCGGAAGTTATTCTGACCTTTGCCGCTGACGCGCTCGTTAACCATCTGTCGGAAACACCGCAGATTGCCAAGGCGGTCGCGCCGTTGCAATTGTCGGAATCCCAAATCGAAGACCTTATTCGCCTTAGGGACGGCAACGGTGGACGAGCACTCGTTCAAAGACTGTTGCGAGATCACGCCCGCGTGGCAACGGGCGCAACATATGACACTCCTTTTTTCATTCGACCGGGACGGTCGCGGCGTGCCCTATGGTTTCTCCACCTGTCCCGCCATCCCACGGCACGCGATGTCATGATTCAGCGGCATTGGGATATTCAGAACACGTTCGAGCATTACGGCCCGGGCGATTTCGGCATGCTGGGTTGGGATGCGTTGAAGGATTCGACAACCCTCCCATTGTTCAACTTCGATCAGATGAACCTCGAGCAAATGGACGCCCAGCTCTTGGAGTCGCTTCCCAAGGAACTATACGGTCTTGCGTCCGAGCAACCCGTTACCGTCGATGCGATGCGGCACGCTCTGGCAAATCGGACAGCCGCTCGCTTTTCCGATTTGGACCGAATCATTCTCCACCTTGCTAGGGAAAGAGAATTCGATATCTTGAACCCTGACGGACAAATTCGGTCGCGTTCGCTAACTCGACTGAACCCCACTGATCGAATTGCACTTCCGCTAAACTTGTTGCTGCCCGGGATTTCTCGTCTGTAGCGATGATCACTAGAGCGTATCCGTTTTAGACGGAACCGTATCCGACGCTTCGGATGTAGTTTGCTGCCGTCCCCACGGACGAGTTCACGATTCCATCCGCAGATCGTCAAGGAACTCGGACGCGGGCTCGGCGCCGGTCACCAGCAGACGATCACGGGCACGTGTGCAGGCAACGTAGAGAAGCTGCCGTTCCGTGCTGTACGTGTCTTCCAGGTCGGCTTCGTCGGCCACGTTCTCGATGCGTGATTGCAGGGGCAAAACCTCGTCGTCGCACGCCATGACCGCCACTGCTCGGAACTCCAGTCCTTTGGCGAGATGCATCGTCGCGACGGCGACCTTGCCTGATGCCCCGTCCGAGCGTTCGTCCAATTCGATCGAGCTTAGGTCCGCCAGGCGGACAGCCTCCCGTGCCCTCGCGATCTCGCCTTCGGATCGTACGAACACGGCGATCTCGTGCGGCGCAAAACCCTCCTGCCGAAGCTCCGCGAGCCAGTCCGCGACGGCGGCGGCCTCTTCGTCGGGCGATGCAAGAACCCCGATGCTGGGCACGGGTCCGTTGAAGGCGGAGACGGTGCCACCGCGCCGCTCGGTGATGCCGTCCACGTCGGACAGCTCGGGCGGCAGCAAGCGGTCCGCTTGCCTTCGTATCTGGTGGGAGGTCCGGTAGTTGATGCGCAAGGTGTGCGAGCGCCCGCGCACGTCGACGCCCAGCGCGCGCCAGGAGAAGGGCGTGAGGAAGATGCGCTGGCCGAGATCGCCAGCGAAAAACAGACTGTCGGGGCGGCCGCCACCGAGGGCCGCAAGAAAGAGCAGTTCCGACACGCCGATGTCTTGGGCCTCGTCGATGACGCAGAACTCGAACGGCGGATGCGCTCCCTCTGCAACATGCCGTTCCACAAGCCGGAACAAGCGGGGCTCGGTGAGCAACCCCCGTTCGTCCAGGCCATCGCGCACCATTGCGAAGATCGACCAGAGCACCGCGCGCTGGGATTCCGCCAAGTGGGTTTTGCGGCCAAGCCGCGTGACATCCCGGTAGTCCTCCCAACTGTCGAGTTGCCACGCGTCGATCACCCGGCTCCACTCGGTCCACAGGAAGTGGGGGTTGAACGCGTGCACTTCGACCTCGGCGGCTGCCAGGTCGATCAGCGCCCGCACCTCACCTTCGGTCACCAAGGTAGCTGCCCCGAAGTTCGCCTCGTAAAGGCGCCGGCCGATGCCGCCCATCGAGTTCACCTCCAATCGCTCGGTGATGCTGGGCTGATTGTGGACCAGGCGTCCGAGCCTAACCCGCAGCGCGTTCGCCAGTGTGTCGGAGAAGGTGGTGAGGAGGACGCGGGCATCGGGATGCGCTCGGGCCAGATGAACGGCGCGGTGGAGCGCCACGATGGTCTTTCCGGTGCCGGCCGAGCCTGATACGCGGGCCGGGCCGCTGTATGCGGCCTCCACGATCCGCCGCTGCGCCGGGTGCAGGAAGACCGTCCACTTCTCCCACGGGAATTCGAGCGCGCGCTCCAGCTCGTCGGCGTTCTCCACGAGGCGGAAGCGGCGTTGCGCGTCCGGATGCCCGAACGGGTCCGTATCGGCGGCGGCATGCGCCGGCCGGTCCGGTGTGCCGCCGGTTGCGAGCTCCAGCAGCGCCTCCGCCGCCTCGGCCGGTAGATGGTCTGCGAGATCGAGCAGCGAGTCCTCGTCCGCGCCGCGAACGTCCTCCAGCCACGTCTCGGGGACGCCGTAACCCAGCAACTCGTCGTCTGATGCTTCGGCGAAGAGCGCAGGCTTAGAGGCGGCCCGCGCAACGGCAGCTGCCTTCACGACGATAGGGCGCGGGACTTCGATCTCGCGCACGGTCTCGCGGATTTCGACGATTTGAGCCGCGCCGGTCTTCGGATGCCGCTCGATCCGTCGTCGCTCCGCCCATCGGTACGCGGCATCGTGATGGTCGACATAGGCGAGCAGGACGCTCGATGCGGTGCGATGAACGATCAGGCGGATGTTCCGGCTGACCCGGACCGACCAGAAGTTCCGATCCTTTGCTCGATCCAATTTGTGAAACGAGTGCCCGGCCCCTGACGGGTCCATCTGCAGGTCGAAGGCCGTGGTCTTCACGGCCTTCTGTTCGTCACCGGTCAGCTTGGCGAGGCTGTCGGTGAAGGTGTCGGCGATACGGAATTCCATGGAGCGGTCAATGCGGCAACGCGCCACGCTTCGGTGAGGCTGTTGCCCGTTACACCCGGAACACCTTCATCGCCTCGTCGCCGAGGTGGTTGATGACCTTGACGGCGATGCGGCCGGAGGCGGGCTTGGGGAAGGGGCGGGAGGTGTCGCTGTTCAGCGTGGCCCAAGCGTCGAGGTCGACCTCCGCCTTGAGCGTCGTCTTCAGCGCCTTGTAGGGGTCGTTCGCGCCCAGGAAGTAGGCGTGGCGGACGAAGAAGCTCTCCTCGTTGTAGTCCGTGTCGACGAACCAGCAGGCGATGCCGTCGGCACCATCGCTCCGCACCTCGCCGGTGTTGGGATGGAAGACGTCCACCCCGTTGATCCGCACCTGGATGGCGTCGTTGCCGTCGTCCTGGATGTCGATATCGGGCTCGCCGAAGATGACGAACAGGTTGCCCTTGCCCGTGTTCTTGAGGTCGCCGGCCATGTGCAGATCGGCGTTCATGCGTGCCTTGAGCACCGGGATGCGTCCCAGCTTCTCGAACTCGGCGGCGTGGGCGTCGTAACTGAAGGCGCAGGCGATCAACACGTCGAAGCCGGCGTCGGCGGCCTCGCGCGCGGCGGCCACCAGATCAGGCCGCGCGACGGTGCCGAACTCCGGCCCGATGAAGACGCCAGCGCGGTGCGTGGCGCCCACCTCGCCGCCGCCCTCCACGTAGCGCCCCTCGGCGCAGACATAGTGGCCGGGCCAGGGTGTGAGCGCGCTGAATTCGATGCGGTCCTCCCGGTGCGCCTGCTGTACGCCGGCCGTCCTGAGGTTCTCCAGGATCATTTCGGTGAAGTTCGCCGCCTCTCCGTAGCCGAGCTTCCGATCAACGAGGGCGGAGAACAGCTCGTCGTTCTCGTCCACCGCGAGCATCCGGTGCGGCGCCAGGCTCTCGACTGTGAAGGGGCCGGCGACACGGATGCGCGCGTTATCGGTGTAGGGCTTGTCGTAGAGATACTCGTGGTCCGCCTTGGCGGCGATGGAGCTATCGATCTCCTCCTGCCGCGCGATCCGCGCCTCCCACCACTCGGCGTGCGCAGCCGTGGTGTCGGCGGGCCAGTCGTCGCCTGCCTCGCGCGGGATTTCCCACTCCTCCCATTGCTTGCCGAGGGCGGCGTTGAGGCGGGCGCGGAGGGGCTCCAAGGTCTCCTGCCAGCGCTGCCAGATCACGTCGATCTCGGCATTGTTGGCAATGGATTTCAGGGTAATGTGCGGCACGCGCTCGTAGACGAAACCTTGGCGGATGTCGCCGCCGGTCGGTGCCTCCGAAGGTGCTCGCTGCGTGATCTCCGCCTCCTTCCGCTGGCCCTCGAGGCTGTCGGCGAGCAGGTACCAAGGATATCGCGCGCCCATGATGCGGGCCCGTGCCAGCGCAAGCGCCACGCGGGAGGTGTCGATGGTGATCCAGCGCCGTCCCCATTGCTCGGAGACATAGGCTGTAGTGCCGGAGCCACAGGTTGGGTCCAGCACGAGGTCGCCGGGATCAGTGGTCATCAGGATGCAGCGTTCAACTACGCGAGTGGCCGTCTGTACAACGTAGGTTTTCTCATCTCCAAATCCGCTCTGTCTCGTGTCGTCCCAAACGTCATTGTGGGATTGAACATCGAAATCAGAAAATGGCCTAATAAACCGAAGTGTTTTTCCGATCCCGTAGAGACGTGACGCACGATGAAGACGTTCCATACCAACCAAGTTTGTTTTCCATCCGCCTTTTCCAGGCACATATCTGTTGTCATCAAGAGAATATTCGAAAAGCGTTGTGCTACTCGATGATTGTGAGGTCATCGGATTTGCGGCTGACACCTGTACTTCGTCGGCAATACTGTCGATCTGCTTTAGTTCATCCTTGGATAATGCTCGTAACTTTCCTACACCGTCTCTTCCAAAGCGGTAATTAAAATCATCCGATGGCTGTCTCCTAAAGTACAAAGTTCTATATTTCGTTTTGTTTGCATTTTTTGCATACCATACAACTGCATCATAAGTATTATCGAGATACAATGATCCCTTTCCAGTGGTTTTTCTGACCACCGATTGACTAATGTAATTCGCTTCTCCGAACACTTCGTCCATCAGCGCCCGGACACGATGAACGTTCTCGTCGCCGATCTGCACGAAGACCGAGCCGCTCTCAGATAACAGGTCGTGCGCCACAGTCAGCCGGTCGCGCAGATAGCTCAGGTAGGAGTGGATGCCGTCGCGCCAAGTGTCGCGGAAGGCCTTCACCTGCTCGGGCTCGCGGGTGATGTGGGTGGCGTTGCCGTCCTTCACGTCACGGCTTCTGGTGGACCACTGGAAGTTGGAGTTGAACTTGATGCCGTAGGGCGGGTCGATATAGATGCACTGCACCTTGCCGCGCAGGCCCTCGCGCTCCGCCAGCGAGGCCATCACCTGCAAGGCGTCGCCGAGGATCATGCGGTTCGACCAGTTGGCGTCGTGCTTGTAGAACTCGGTCCTGGCGGCGCCGTCGGGCAGGCCGTTGAAATCGGCGAAGAGGTCCGGCGTATCATGCGCCTCCTCGTCGCGCCGTTCCTTCGTCTGCTTCAGCAGGTCGTCGATCAGGACCTTTGGGTGCACCTTCTCTTGGATGTAGAGCGGCGGCGCCTGGACGGCCAGATCGGATACGTCCTGCTCGTACTTGCCGCGCCAGACGAGCTGCGGGTCGAGGTCGTGGTTGCGGCGCTCGTAGGCCACGCGGACCGGCGCCTTGTCCTCCTCCGCCATGACGGGGTGGTACTCTGCCGTCGGGATGTTGCGCCGCGCCACCTCACCGTGCGTGAGCGTCTCGACCGACTTGGCCTTCTTCTTGCGGCGTGCCACGGATCAGCCAACCCTGGTCGAGCACAATGGCAGGGCCTCAGTCTCCAGCGTCGAGAAATCGAGGCGCCGGGACGCATTGTCGATGTCGAAACCCACAACTTCGCCGTCCCCGTCGAGATCGACGTTCAGGCCGTCCGAGACCTCGCGCGTCTCCGCGCCCGGTCCAGCCTTGAACTCGACGTAGAGGCTGTCGGTCTCGGGATAGTAGTGCAGCTTCATTCTTCGTCCCTCTTGAACCTTCGATCAAAGAACGCGTTGTAGACTGTCTCGCCGTCGGCCAGCGTCACCACACGGAGGATGCGCGGTGCGCCTCGCCAGCGCGTGTTACCTCACCCCAGAAGCGAATGCGGCCATCCGGCTGCACGTCGCGACGAAGGGGCCCAGCGATAACGGCAGCGCACCACGCCGGATCAATATAGGGTCTCTTGCGTCGTACCTGCTCCTCAAAGTAGCGCGTCGTCTTCATGCGGCAGCATCTTCGGGAAGATAGCTGCTGACAAGCGCGCCGAACTCCGATTCAAACTCGTAGACATCCGTGAATTCGGCGAAAGACCAGCGGCCGAAGGTGCCGAGCGCGTTCACCCCCGGCACCCAGTAGGTCTCCATGGTTGCCTTCTTGACCTTGGCGTCCGCACGCCGGTAGCCCTTGATCTCGACGATCAGGTGCAGTGGGTCGTCGTCGCCCCGCCCATCGTCCACCAGCACGATGAAGTCGGGGATGTAGGTCCCTGCCTCGCCGCCGAGACGGTATGGCACCTCCAACCCGAGCCCGTGGTTCTTCACGTAAGCGCGGACGCGGGGGTGTCCCTCGGCGACAGGACAGAACACAGCCTCCCAGTCGCTGTCGCAGACGATATAGTTGATGTGGCAACAGCGCGCGTCGGTCTTGTAGACCGTTTTCGAGGTCGTGAAGTGGACATGCCTCGTCGAGCCTGCTGCGTTGTATGGGTCGAGCACGGCCTTGACCGGGCGTTCATCCACATGACGCTCGACGATGCCCCGCGTGATGCGCTCGCACGCCATGTCGGCAAGCGTCAGATACATCAGCTGCGCCGGGTAGGTGCCCCCCTTGCAGACCAGGTGATTGTCGAGCCACTGGCGTGCGACCCGCTTGAGTTGTCCGAACAGGTGCAGCCTTGGCTCCTCGCCCGGGTCGCGCCATTTCGTCTCTAGCAGGCGCTTAGTGAGGTGAAACAACAGGGTCGAGTGCCGAAGGTCGCGCGTGTGCACTAGGTTGAGGTCAACCCCTTCGCCGATGATGCCTTCATTGCGGGTGACGGAGGGGCCGACGAGGTCAGGAGTCAGCACCAGTGTGTCATCGTCATTGAAGGCCGCCTGAAGACGCTCCTCCGGCAACTCCACGCGGTAGCCCTGGACGCGGGGGAAGCGAATTTCGCAACGGTCACGCTCCGGCGTGACCGCCTTGACCTGCACGGTCCGGCGGGGCGGCTGCGGCCTGGCGATCACGGGCTTCGCCGTGAAGTCGAAGGGGATGCCGAGCACGTCGGCGTAGTCGACCGGAAAGAATCCATCCTCGCCTAGCTCGTAGGACTGCCGGCGCAATGCCCGGCCCACCGCCTGCTCGCACAGGAGCTGCGTGCCGAAGGCCCGCACGCCGAGCACGTGGGTAACGGTGTTGGCGTCCCACCCTTCCGTCAGCATCGAGACCGAGACGACGCAGCGGATCGTCTCACCTAGTTGGTCTTTCTTGCCGACGGTATTCATCACCTCGCGCAGCAGGTCCTGGTCGGAAAGGTTGTCGCCGGCCCGGATGTCGCCGGTGCGCTGTATGCGTTCGCGGCGGAAACGGTCGATTTCATCTGCCGCCATGGCGCGGAAATCACGATCAAGTGCCTCCCCCGACTCAAGCTGGGTGCTGTCGATCAGCAGCGTGCGTGGGCGCGCGATCGCGTTGCCGTAGTCATCGAAATTGCGGAACAGCTCCAGGCGGCCATTCTCCAGCGTCGTGGAGCCGTCCGGGTTCTCGCGGTGGAAGCCGGCGATGTAGTCGTAGATCAGCTTCGAGGTCGAGGTGTTGTTGCAGACAACGATGAAGCAAGGCGGGACCTCGATGTCGGCGTTGTCCCACAGCGCGAAGGTTTCTTTGTAGTGTCCGTAGAGGGCTTGCAGAGCCGTCTGCAGCGTCACAGGAATCTGCAACGGATCGAGGTTGGCGGCCTTGCCGCGGCCCTTCCTCGGCATGTCCCTCCGGATGTGCTCCCACAGGTTGCGAAATTTCGGCATGTCGCCGCCGGGAATGTTGTCGGCCACCGGCACCCGGGGCAGCTTGACGATGCCGCACTCGATGGCGTCCATGAGCGAGAAGTCGCTCATCGTCCAAGGGAAGAGCGTCCCTTCCGCGTAGCCCGAGCCGCGCAGGAAGAACGGCGTCGCCGAGAGATCGATCACCCGGGCGAGGCCGAGCCTCTGGCCAACCGCTTCCAGCCCGGATATCCAGAGCCTCGCGGCCTCTCGATTCTTCTCGGCTTCCTTGCGGTCCTCGCCCTTCAGATCGCCTTCGTCGTCCTCGCCGGGCTTTTCGCGGTAGCAATGGTGGGCCTCGTCGTTCAGCGCCAGCACGTTCCTCATGCCCATGAGCTCGGGCATGACCCGCTGGAGCATCTGTCCTTCGCTCTCGGTCGACTTCAGGTCGGGACCGCGGCCCTGGAGGAGGGCACGACCGCCCCTGGAGACCTCCATCGTCTCGCGGCGCTTGAAGGCGTGGAAGTTGGTGATGACGATCTTCGCTCGCTCGAGATCGCCCAGCATGTCGCCCGGCACGAGTTCCCGGCTCCGGTAGTAGCTGTCCGGGTCGTTGGGCTGGAGTACGCGGAGCCGGTCCTTGATGGTGATGCCGGGGGTGACGATCAGGAAGCCCCGTGTGAAGCGCCGGCTGCCGGGGCGGCGCACCGCATTGATCGTCTGCCACGCGATGATCATGGCCATGACTGTGGTCTTGCCGGCCCCAGTGGCGAGCTTCAGCGCAAGCCGGCTCAGGTCGGGGTTCGCCTCATCGTTGGCTTGGCCGAGGTGTTCTAGGAACTGCCGTCCGGCACCGAGATTGGGCGCGACTTCGGTCAGCCAGATCACCGTCTCCACCGCCTCGACCTGGCAGAAGAACGGGCGGATGTCGTTGAACCTGTGGTGACGCCAATGGTGCAACAGCCGGGCCGTCTCCGGCGTTACGCGCCACTCGCCGAGGTCGGTCAGCGCCCGCCAGCGGTCGACGGCGTTGCGGACGCTGTTGATCGTCTGCGCCAGCTCGTATTGCTGGTCCTCGGTCGCGACCCGCTGTGCCTCCTCGTCGAACCCCAACGCCTGCTGACCTTGAGCGGCTTTGCCCTTCTTCGGCTTGGGGATCGGAGTGATGAACGAGACTTGGCGCCGTCGATCGAGGATGCGGTTGGTGGGCTGGCCGCTCTGGTCAAGCTCCCAGTGCCGCGCCGGATACTCATAGGGTGAATTGAGGATCGGGCGGTCGAAGAACTGCTCGTTCGTGTCCATGTCCATCCACGGTCCCGGTCAGGAATTCCATGGGCTGTGAGGGTCGCGACTGCAACACCTTCAAGCTACAGCAGCCAATCGGACCATTCTAGGTGAGGCTTATGACTTCGGTTCGAGCATGGCGTGCCATCGCCCTTGTCGGCGGAGCAGGGCGCGGTGAGCAAGATCCGCACTCTCCAGGGTGCGCGAAGTGCTGGCGGAGGACGACCGGCACATGGCGGAAGCCCTGGTGCCCGAGCGCAAGGGCGATGATCCGCGCCGGAGGCAGGAGCGCATCGCCACCCTTCTCGACGACCCGGAGAAACTGCGCGAGCTGTACAAGCGTCAGATTGAGCGGAGGGAGGCGCGCAAGGCCGCCCGGCACCGGCGCAAGGGGCGCTACCGGGTTAGAGGCATGCGTATGTAGACCGACCGGGACGGGACCGCAACGAGATCATTCCCTCCCTGCCCCAGCCTCCGTGGTCTTGCTCATCGTATCCAGCGCTGCGAACAAGGGCGACGGCACCCTCGATGTCGGATCCCTGTCCTGCATCGACTGATGGACAGGGTTACTTTGGTCGAAGGTCGCTCGCCCCCGCAGGTGTTGACAGATATCTTCCAGGCGTCTGATAGGCGATAAGGAAGGTTCAGGAACGATGAACCGCCAAGACCCTTCAGGCGCTCCGTGCGCCATGGCTCCCGGGCTGTTTCCATCCGATGCGGCGTGGGCTCGAACGCAGGTTCTCGATGCCGAGGCGACCGGGGTGGGCGAATTCGATCTCGATGAATTCGGGCGATATCGCCGCATCCGGATCCTCACCTACTCTTCGAGCACGCAGATGCTGAGCACCGTTCTCGAGCGGTTCGAGGAAGCACGCGTCGAGTGTGTGCTCGGCTATTCGCGGGCCGTGAACGACATGGCCGCGATCATCGCCCTGCAGACCGCCGCGATGGAGGATGTCCGCAGTGCCCTTCGCGGCCTGTCCGCGCCGCGCCGCGATAAAGTGCTCCTGCGGGTTCGGGAAGGACGCCTGCAGGTTCGGGTGGTGGAAGGACATGTCTCGCACGCGAAGATCTTCCTTCTTTCGGAGGGGCCGGACGGCGACCGCTACGTGCTGACGGGCTCCGCCAACTTCTCGACATCGGCGCTGCTCGGCGACCAGCACGAGGTGCTCATCCGGTTTCGCGACGACCGCGCCTGGAAGCACTTCGAAGGCCAGTATCTGGAGGTCCGGGACCATGCCTCCGCCGAAGTGCCGATCGCAAGGCTTGCGGAGGATCGGGTCGACCCGGCCAAGGAGGTGCCGCCGAAGGCAGCGCCGGTGTTGGCTCCCGGACGCGGCGCGCAGGTCGTACAGCTTGCTCAGCCGACGGAGTCGGATGACTCCGTGGAGCGCGGCCGTCGGGTGGAGAAGCGCTACGATGTGGTGCTGCCGGCGCTGCCGAAGGAGACGCGGGGCACCGGAAAGGCGACGCTCAAACTCGACGGGACGATACGAAAACACTTCTCCGGGCTCATCCGGCACCAGACTCGGCGACTGGACCCCACCCATCCGACCTTTTCCCTGGATACGGCGTCGCAGTAATTCCTCAGACATTGAGAACCCTTCGTTACTATGTAAACAGAATTACTAAATATGGCTGAGGTGTGACATGACAGATAAGCAAAGCTCTCTGGAGCAAAATATCGAGGTGCCTAAGGTCAGTTTGACCCATATTCGAGGTATTGATTCCGATGAGCCAATGGTCAGCTTCACTTGGAGTAGGCCAGACTGAATGCCCAGGATCTTTCGGAACGACAGGTCGGGCAATAATGATCAGACTCGTCAGCTGGAATATCGACAAGCAGTCGGAGCCGTGGTGTGAGCTGGCGGAAATGGCGCGCCGCGGGGAGGCGGATGTCGCGCTGTTGCAGGAGGCCGGTCGACCGCCCGACGACGTGAGCCATCTGCTCCACTATGAGGACGACGTCTTCTGGGACCGGTCCTTTTACGACCGCTGGCCGCTGGTCGTACAGTTGTCCGATCGGGTCGAGGTCGAGTGGTTCCGGCAGGTTCCGCCGTTCAGCGAGTTGGACGAGCGCGATATCGGCGTGACCGGCATCGGAACGATCGCCGTCGCGAGAGTGACACCGCGGGGCCAACCGCAGGAAGCGTTCGTGGCCGCGTCCATGTATGCGCGGTGGATGAGGGCTCATCCGTCCGCCGGAAAACGTCCCGGCCTCTCCGCCGACGGCTCGGCGCACCGCATCCTCTCGGACTTGATGGCATTCATCGACTACGACGATCCATCCCGCCACCGCATTCTTGCCGCGGGCGATCTGAATCTGATCTACGGCTCGACCGGTCGAACCAAGACATATCTTCAGCGCGAGCGCACGGTTTGGGACCGCTTCGAGGCGCTCGGCCTGGCGTTTCTCGGGCCGCAGGCGCCGAACGGCCGGCCAGCGTCGTCGCCCCAGCCGGCCGTTGCAACCGACACGCGGAACGTCCCCACGTACCACACCTCTTCGCAATCTCCAGCCACGGCCGACCGCCAACTCGACTACGCCTTCGCGTCGCGCGGATTTCACGAACAGATAAGGGTTCGCGCGATGAACGGGGTCGACGAATGGGGATCGAGCGACCATTGCAGGCTGCTGATCGAGATCGCCAACGGATGACGTAAGACCTTCGTCTTCCTGCCGATCGCGGTCTCGCTTATGGGCTTGGCCTGCTTAGAAAGTGGGAGATTTCGTCAGCGACAACCCCGAAGGGTGTCGTGTCCTTCAAGTCTTCTCCCATAACGTGTCGGACCAGCCGCAACAGCGTCGGCGCATCGATTCTTCGATCCGAAGCCCGGCAGACACGCAGATTTGCCTCATGACCGCCGCAGTCATTGCAGCGGGCGTCGTCGTCTCTCGATGGCACGAACAGCCACCCACAGTCGCTCTTGCATTCTTTCAGCTTCATTTTCCACTCCCATTTATCGGGCTGATCTAGGCCCACCAGCTTGCGCGCCTCTACCGCGGCCGCTAGACGCTGACCAACACTTTCTTACGGCCGCGACTGGCTACTGTCACCTCGCCCCAAATGCAGCGCATGTCCGTCACGCCGATCGCCAGCCATACCCGAGTCGAGGATGGGACCGGGATCATCCGTCCAGCGCCCGCACCACCCGGCACAGCGCCTCCACGTCGAACGACCTGCTCGCGCTCACCCGGTGACCGCTCGGCAGCGCAATCTCGATCCGACCATCCGACGCCGAGGCCGGCTCCGCCACTACCGGCAGGAAGGACAGCGCACCCCCCACCATCCTCCGTCGGCCGGTAGCGCGGATCGCGGCGCCACTTAAAGATCGGGTTGGCGTTGATGTCGTAACGGCGCCCAACCTGGGACACCGAAACTCCCGGCGCGTAGATCTGCGCCACGATCCGGCGCTTCTCATCCTCCGACCAGAAACGGCGTGTCCGACGCGCCACCGCAAAGCCTCCTCCGATGGTGCCCACTAACCGATGGTGGACACCATCGACCTCCGAACCATCCCGTCGGAAACTGAAGTTTCAAACAGATACGCCGCAAGGCCAGTCACGCCAGACGGTCTTACATCGATAATGCCTGACTCTCGATTCCACCGTAGGACGGACTCAGATCTCAAGTAACATGTCCAATGTCTGTTCTTCGATACTCTCCAGCGCACCTAAATCCACGACCACGGAATAGTCTGCTCGCATTAAGAGTGCTGTCGGCAAACTTTCCCGATAGGCCCCTTCCACTCCCGGGACGATGTTACCTGCCCATGCCCGATCCAATTGCTACACGCCGGTCCACCTCCTTATTCCACAACACCCTCAGCGCCTCCGCTTCAACTATTTGGTTTGCTCCGGCTTTGCGATTGACCTCCAACCATGCGGATAGGTCCGCATCGTGAGTCGCTCCGAACCACTGCGCCCAGATATTCCACTGGTTCCATTCGTCCCTCGCGGTTGGTCCAAAGTTAAAGAGACTTACCCAACCACGCGCGCTGACAAACGAACTCCGGTGTCGGTTTCCTGGCTTGATAAATCCGTCCCGCTTGATCCCCCGAAGTCCGTCCACGCTTGTCGCATGCCATAGTCTCCCGTCCAGTACGGCCCAGGCTCCAGGTCCACATCCCGGATCTCTCACAGATTTCGTTCCTCTACTTTCTACTCAGTCTTCAGCCCATCCGAAACTGTGCCAGGTACTGCGGAGGTCCATGCACTTGCAATGTGGATGAGACCGGAACTGCGGACTTCGTACCACCTTTGCCGCGACCTATCACGCCCGAACAGAATCGACGCTCCCGCCCTCCGTCGTGATCCCGACAGAGTCGCCCACGCGAGTTCACTCCTTTAGCGAACGGTCACCTTAGGGCCGGAAGTCAATATGCATCCGCCGAAGACCGCAGAGGTAGGTAGGTCGATGTTGAGATGCAAGCAGGTGCGGGGCGGATTGCCACCGGCCGTGGCCCGAATTGCGTTCGAAGTCGGAGCCCTGGAGACTGCGATATAGGGCCGGACATCAACTCTTGCCCAGAACATCGGTCAGCTTTCGCGCCTTCTGCAGGCGTGCGAAGGATGTGTAGCGCGGACCCTGCATGGCGCCAGGATGGGCGTCTCCATAAGGTATGGGCCCGATGGGCTTGGCGCTCTCCGAAAACACGACCTTGTACTTGCCGCCTTCACCATAGGGCTCGATACGGGATACAGGGGCGTAGTGCGTGATGGCCGAAACAGGTTGCGTGCGGTACGCGGCGATGTACTTGATCTTGTCGAGCATACCGCCCGAGATGCGGATCGCGTACCAACAGTCTTCGCCGAGGAACGTCTCCTCAAACCCGTCCTTCTGGGCCGGGACGATGATCGTGTCGCGCTTGCGGCTGCTCGGCTGTGTACCGGTCAGAGGATCGGTGGCGAGCGGAGCCGCTACCGCCTTCGGGAATTCAAATGCGCGCAGGCCGACGAGGGGCAGGATTTGCAGGATTTCCTTCATGAACCCTTGGGTATCGGCTTTCTCCGCTTCGGTCAGAGCAGGCTCCTGGGGCGCGTTGCCGTTGTCCAGGTAGCAGCGCCTTGTCTCCGTGGCCCTCTTGACAAGGGCATATTCGAGCCAGGTGACGTGAGCCCGGTTCAGGCCCCCGCTGGTCGAAACGAATACCGCGGCCCAATCCCAAAATTCCTTGTCCTTGTGGTGTGAGTCGATGCGCCCCCTAACGCCGTCGGCTTGCCCGACATAGAGGGTAGGCAAGTCATCGATCTCATCGCGGTAGCCGACGAGAATGTAGACACCGGTGCGCTGCATCTCACCGCGCTTGCGAACCTTGGACCAGTCGGACCTGCGAAGTACCAGCCCAAGACCGGTCCAGTTCATGCGATCGATCAGGCGGACCCCTTCCGGGTCGCCGTCGGGGACAAAGATGCGGATGGTGAACGGATCGGCCATCACTGCCTCGCAACGAGCGACGCCGAGTTTGTGTCGTATCGAAACCGGATAATGGTTCCCTCCCGGATCTTCTCGACCGCCTCGTCGATGGCGTCGAGAGGGGCTAGGAACCACTCGCGCGGGACGACGGGATTGCCGAAGCGGTCCTCGATCTCGATGTCAAGACGCGCCGGAGCGAAGATCCGATGGACCAGCTTTTCGAGCTTGGCGCGATCGATATTATACAAACTGTAAGTGGCGACGACTTCGACCTCAGCCATCAGGAACGTCGGATCGAGCCGCGCGCCGGCTATGCGCGCCTCCACCTTCGTGGTGGTGACACCGATCTTGTGCACGAGGTTTCGGTTCTCGGTGACGAACGGAATGTCCGCCTTGCTCCGCAGCACATAGATCGTACCGCTGGCCTCGTCGTCGTCCGCAGTCGCATTGGCGAACAGCGGACCTGCGGATGTCTCCAGTATCCGCCTGCCCGTCTCGTCCTTGTGGAGCGCGCGCTGGAGCGAGCGCCTGAGCATGTTGCTCTCAGTGCCGTTGTCGAAGATCACGCGCAGCCGCGCATCCCGGTCGCCGTAGCTTTGCGTGAACTCATCGCCCATCTCGGCCACATAGGCTTTCTGCCCGCCGACGATGAAGAACCGGCCGGGCTCAATGTCGGACTGGATGCCCAGCGGACGGGTCTCCCGGAGCCCGGCGTCCAGCTCCTTTTGCACCTGCTCGAAGAGCGGTCGGAACTTCTCGAAATCCCCGCACTTGCTGCGCGTTGCGATTTCCTCAGCGGTGCGTTTCTCCGCGCTCGACCGGACGTGGCGAAGGTTGGTGATGTCAGATGCTCCGGCCTCAACGCCGAGTTCCGCCAGCAAGGCGGCGTCGTCTATGGTATCCGGTGAGGCGGGCGCGGCTTCGCGTTGATGCTCCAGAAGCTCCTTACTGTCGAAAGGGGCTAGCAGTGCGCGGCATTCGTCCTGCTCGCGGATGCGGTCCAGGCGCACGGCATAGAGGCGTTCGAAGATGTCGCCGTCCTCGCCGTGGCGCGGGGCGCGGCCATGCGTCTCTACGAAACGCTGGATCTCCTCGAAGCCCGCGATGATCCGTTCCTCACGCGGCGTGCGGCCTACCGTCCTTTCGGGCTCGACGTCGACACCCAGTTCGGCGAGCAAGGCGTCGTCCTCGTCGGTGAACGTCCTAGCCATCGGCGACCTCCGCCTTCATGCGGGCGAGGAAGGCCACGCCTTCCGCCATGCGCCTCTCCCAGGGGTCCTGCGACGTGATCGACGGAAGCCGGCCCCGCTCCTGCTTGAACCTGAGGGCGCGGCGCGCGAGATCGCGCGCCTCCTCGGGCGTGAGCTGAATCTTCTTCGCGGTGATAACGGCGGCGACCTGCTTCAGGCTCTCCTCGCTCATCGTCTTGGCCAGGATCGCGTAAGCCTCGCCGAAGGGGTTGATCCTGTCGATCAGGTCGATGTCGAGATCGCGCACGTCCATGGCGAACTTCCGGACGCCGTCGATCAGCGCTGTGCTGCCGTTCGTCTGCGCTTCCGTCTCGTCGAGCACGGCCTCCTTCGCCTTCTGGGTCAGGTTCAGAGCGGCGACGGCGTGCTGACGCACCGCCTCCCGGTCCTCTTCGGAGAGTTCCGGGTACCGGTCCTTAACGATCTTACCCATGCGAACCTGGGTCAATTCCTCGGGCACGAGCTCCTCGTCGAACAGCCCACGCTCGACGGAAGTCTTGTCCTGCGCGAACGCAGCGATCACCTCGTTCAGGTCTTCCCGGCAGATCCGCTCGGCCTCCTTCCCCTTTGGCGCCGCAAGCCCCTTGATCTCGATGTGAAACTGGCCGGTTTGGTCGTTGAAACCGACGTTGCACTTCTCGGGGTCGTAGCCCCCCTCGCCATAGTCGGTGCCCTCGACGGGACCGCTGTCCGGCTTCTTCGGGGTGAAGTTGAAGCGGGGCGCGAGCACCTGTTCCATCAGCAAGCTCGCTGCGATGGCTTTGAGCGTGTCGTTCACGGCCTCGGTGACCGCTTCTTCCGAGGCGTCCGGCTCGGCGATCAGGTTGGTGAAGCGGGCGCGGGTCTTGCCGGGCGCGTCGCGGGTCGCGCGGCCGATGATCTGCACGATTTCGGTGAGGCTGGAGCGGTAGCCCACCGTCAGCGCGTGATCGCACCAGACCCAGTCGAAGCCCTCCTTGGCCATGCCGAGGGCAACGATGATATCGACATGGTCGCGGTCGTCCATCCGGTTTTGATTCCTAAGCGCGGCCGCGACCCGCTCCCGCCTGCCGGGGTCGTCATCGACCAGGTCGGCAATCCGAAGGACCCGGCCCTTGGGCGTCCTTACCAACTGGAATCCGGTCGCCGGATCGGCGCCCTGCCACTCGCCGAGCTCCTCAATGATGTGCTCGACCTCGCGGATCTTGTCCTTGGTGCTCTCGCGCGAGTTGACGCTGGGGATGTGGACGATCGTCTTCTCGTGGGGATCGAGTACCCGCAGAATGTCGTCGGCATAGTTCCCCGTGTAAAAGAAATAGCCGATGTCGAGCCGCTTCAGATACTCGTAGCCGTTGAGCTGCTCATAGTAGGTGTAGGTGACGGTCTCGAACCTCGCCTCGTCATGGGGCATGAGCACGGGCTCGGCATCACCCCGGAAATACGATCCCGTCATGGCGACGATATGCGTCCGGTCGCGCGCGATGAGCTGCCCCACATGCTCGCCCAGGCGGTTGTCGGGGTTGGCAGAGACGTGGTGGAACTCGTCGACCGCGATCAGCCGGCCGTCGAAGGCGTCCACGCCGAACCGGTCGATGGAGAAGCGGAAGGTGGCGTGAGTGCAGACCAGGATCCGGTCTTCACTTTCGAGGAACGCCTTGACCGAATTGACCTTGCCGCCGTCGGTGCCCGGCGCGTTGCAGAGATTCCATTTCGGGGAAACGGTCCAGTCGGCCCAGAAGCCGAACTCACTCAAGGGTGCGTCGGCGAAGCTCGCGCCGATGGTCTTCTCGGGCACGACGACGATGGCTTGGCGGAGGCCTTGGTTGTACAGCTTGTCCAGCGCGATGAACATCAGCGCCCGGCTCTTGCCCGATGCCGGCGGCGACTTGATCAGGAGATACTGCTCGCCCCGCTTCTCCCAAGCCCGCTCCTGCATCGGACGCATGCCGAGTTCGTTCGGGCCCGCCGTTCTGTCGTTCTGGGCATAGGTCACAGTGATGGATGGGGTAGTCATTCTAGCCTTATCCGAAGTTGGTAAGCTCATCAGAACACACCCCACTCCCGACCACTCGCCATTTTGAAACCTGCGTCGATAGCCTTGCTCTTTTTTACCCAGCTTGCCTTTTCCGCTTTACTCCCAATCGTCAACCTGAACACGTGCGAGGAAATCTGGCTGAACAGCAAATTTTGTTTGTCATATGCTGCTGGTCCTATGGCACCAGGCATAGGAAGATTTAGCTTGTCCATCTTATTGTCACTGTATGAGAGTGTATACGCGTGTATTGGCCCTCCGTTAAAACTGATACTGACGCTACCCAACGAGGTATTCTTTGGAACCGCAACCGGCTCGAATCCAAAAAACACTCTGGACAGTCGTTTCATCATAAGCTGATTTCCTGGAAGTCCCGGGCCTCTATTCCTGGTGATCTTTCCAGCTTCAATCCAATAGTTGCAGCATACTCTTAGCTTTGTCAAATCCTTACTGCTGAGAGCTCTTCGCGTGTTCTCGCCGCTGGCTAAGTCATCTTCGGTGGTGGTTGGATGGGACAGATTGGGCACACTTTCGAAGAGCTTAGTGTATCTCTTCAGTACAGCATGATCCAATGGAGTCGCTGCCTTCCAAACGCTGGAATACCACTTCCTCAACGCCTTCATGGACGCCGCAGAGGTCGGTTCGGTTGGATTTTTGCGCTTTACTGCAAGAGCTAATCCGACCTCCACGCCCTTTGACAAACCGGAGCGGGATAGATTTCCTGAGCCCGCGAGGGCAAAGTCACGGTCCTTTCCTCGGAACAAGAATGCCTTGGGATGAAAAGGTAACTTGGGGATCCCACTATGCTCGAGACAGAATTTTGCATCATGGACACACACCGACGAAGCAGGAAGAGACAACAAAGTTTCTAGCGCTACCGGTTGAGTGCGGCAATAGTCGAATGAAGTTATCCAGCGCTTCCTAATACCTTTCCAACTTCCTGGAAGAGCGGCGTCCATCGTATGCAGTAGGTCATGCAATCCGCTAGAAGTGATATAGGCGGCTGCGATGTCCAGGCTGGTCAAGTGGCCCGCCTTGGCAATGGTTTTTATAGCGTCAAGTGTCGTTCGCGACGCTGGTTGGGCGATGAAGTCTACCGTCTTCATGGCTGTCTCCTTACGCTAGGAGTTGTTAGATCACCGGGCCGGCTTCCGTTCTGACCAAGCGCATATAGAGCGAAGAGCTTTTCGAGACGTTCCGTATCGTTCTTGAACTTCCGTCCAATGTAGATTCGATCGACTGCTTCGTCGTTTCGTTCATGCGCCTGCTTCAACAAGGAGAACTCGTTATCCATCCGGTCTGGATCGTACATTTCCCCTATCGTCGCAGGGTAGTAATGCTCTCGTGCGAGCAGTATTTGGCTGGCTGACTCGATTAAGTCGGACTTGTTTTTGCTAGTAATTTTAGGTACAGGAAAAGTATTCCAGCCCAATGTGTTAGAATATCGATAGTCTGTCTTTAGTTTGCCGCAAACGGCCGCAATCCAAACTAGATGTAGGCGAGAAGCGATAACGGCCATGTTCCAGAGCTGCGCGTCATAGAGAGCAAACGCGCTGTCGGCGATCACCGCATTTTCATCGAGCAAGCCGACCGGAAGGTAAGAACGGCGCTCGGAACTCACGCGCGGGACGATAAGGGTATTGTGTCTCGCGGTGCCTTGGATTTGTACAAAACGATAAGGATCATTCGAATAGTGGCGCGTGGAGCTTGCTTTGCTTGCCAGACGCATCTTTCTAACAGCCTTCAACCGTCGTGCAACCAAGGGTGACTGCAAGGCGGCGTCACACTGTTCGCGCTCTATCCAAAGGCAATATCGAGTTTTTCCTTGGATAAAATCCTCAGAGCCAAGGAACGGTCGCAGGTAGCGTTGAAAGATTGGGTCAGTCCGGCCGACTCGAATCTTTTCCTCATGTGAGACAATCAAGTGGCCGCCGTCACGAGGCATATTACCAAAGAGCATAAGCGCGAAGCCCTTCGGTGGTGCACGCCTACTTTGTACGACCAGACTTGGTCCTTCAACAAGGTAAGGATTGATGTTGTCACACACTTTTTCGAGTACCACGCCATGGGAGTCAAGCGAGTAGAGGCGTTTCGGGCCGCCTCGCTTGTTGGATATTCCGACCACAATGACGGTGACGCCCGCATTGTGGCTAGCCAAGTTTGCCCACTTGAAGGATGTATGGGCAAACTTAATTTCGTGTCCTGTCTTAAAAAGGGCAGGCCAGAGAATCGGTACTTGTTGGCCTTGGCACAGAGAATTTGTTGTTACAAATGCGGCGACGGCATCGGTTTCCGTACCGTAATCCGCAGCCTTCATTAGCCAAGCAGCAACGTAATCAAGAGATTTCCACCCTTCAACTCGACCGTGGAATACGGCGCGGAGATCGTCCTTTTGGTCCTCCGATTGCAACTTGTTTCCCAAATAGGGCGGATTGCCGCAGATATAGGTTTCGCCCCCTTCGTTCTCGAAATCGATCTCGGGCTGGGCGAGCGGCGTTTCAAACAAGTCGCCGGCGGTGTACTTGACGCCGGTGCCTGTCGGCGGGCAGATGTCCAACCAGTCGAGACGCAGCGCATTGCCGCAGGTGATCCAGTTCATGGCGTCGAGCGGCAGAAACTCGGCGAGAGCTTCCCGTTGGCCGCGGTAGAGGACATCGCACTGATACTCCGCGATGACGAGCGCAAGCCGAGCGATCTCTGCCGGAAAATCGCGCAACTCGATGCCCCGGAAGTTGGTCAGCGGGATGACCGACCTGCGCCCGATTTCACGTCGCCTCTTGTTGATCTCCGCTTCGATGTCCCGCAATTCCTTGTAAGCGATGACCAGAAAGTTGCCGGAACCGCACGCCGGATCGAACACGCGGATACGGGCCATGCGGTTGCGCAGGTTCAGGAGTTTGCGGGAATTGGTGCCGGCGTCTTCCAGTTTCTCGCGAAGATCGTCGAGGAATAACGGGTTGAGCACCTTCAGGATGTTCGGAACGCTGGTGTAGTGCATGCCGAGCGCGCCGCGCTCCTCGTCGTCGGCGACGGCCTGGATCATCGACCCGAAGATATCGGGGTTGATCTTCTTCCAGTCGAGGTTGCCGATGTGGAGAAGGTAGGACCGTGCGATCCGGCTGAACCGGGGCACGTCCGTCGACTCCGAAAAGAGCCCTCCGTTCACATACGGAAACGAACCGGCCCAGCGGGGGATGTCAGCATCCTTTCGTGCGTCGGTATCCGTGTTCATGGCACGGAAGATCTCGCCGATCACCTCGTGAGTGTTCGAGCTGTCGGCTGCACTCATCCGTTCGATCGTGTCCGTGAATAGACCCGAAACGTTGAAGATGTCGGTGTCCTCGGCGAAGAAGCAAAAGATGAGCCGCGCCATGAAGTGGTTCATTTCGGGGCGGCGGTCGGTGGCGCCCCATGCCGGATTTTCCTTCAGCAACTCGACATAGAGGCGGTTCAGGCGTCCGGTCGCTTTGATGTCGAAGGCGCTCTCGCGGATCTGCCTGACGGTCGTGATGCCGGCGAGTGGCAGGAAGAACCCGAAATGCTCGGGGAAGTCGGGATAGTCACAAACGACAACGTCGCCGCTGTTCAGATCCTCAGCGTGGAAATCCCTCCCGTCGGTGGCAAGGATGAACTTTGCCTTCGCGCGCGCCGTTGCCGGACTGGCTTTGAGCGCCGCCAGAGTGGCCGCCACCTCGCCCTCGGGGCACACCTTGATGTGGATGTTGCTGCGCTGGAGTACGCCGCCAAGGTTGGAGCTGTTCGATGCACCCGAGCGCAGGCGCTTGATCGTCGTCTCCTTGTTGCCGAATGTCCGTAGGAACGCAAAAGGAAAGTCCTTGGCCTCGAACGGTCGTTCGGCCAGCGCTGATATCGCTTCCTCGATCTCAACGGCGTTCATCGATCATTCCATATCCGCGTCGAGGATACGCAATCAGGTGTGGCAATCCCACTGCCGGGCGGGCTTTCGGGTGTTGTGAACGGGAATTTGTGAGGCCACCTTGTCACCATATCGGCAGCCTACTTCGGATGTGGGGGAGGCGATGGCCGCCAGGGAGTGGTGTTCGGACGGTCCCGTACGGGCCCGCGTGCGCTGGCACTGATGAACAGCCGCAACAGGGCGCCGGTGAGCAGCGGTTCATGATACACCCTACATGCGCATGCTGCGAACCTGGTGGCGCCCCTTACGCCGCTGCCGGGCGGCCTTGCGCGCCTCCCTCCGCTCGATCTGGCGCCTGTGCAGCTCTCGCAGCTTTTCCGGGTCGTCGAGAAGGCCGGCGATGCGCTCTTCCCTCCGGCGCGGGTCGTCGCCCTTGCGTTCGGGCACCAGGGCTTCCGCCATGTACCGGTCGTCCTCGCGCAGCACCTCGCGCACCCTGGAGAGCGCGGACCCGAGACCCTCGCCCCGGTGCGTCAGGCCGTCCAGGTGGATGTCGTAGACCCTCCGGTTGGCGAACTCGATCTCGGCCTCGGCCACCGCCCGGTCGACACTGTCCCGCCACGCGTCGTAGCGCCTGGCGTCGGGAGCGGGCCGCGTGTCCCAGGCAGACACATGGTCCAGCATGTCGTCGCGGCGCTCCAGTTGGATCAGGACGGCATCGCGGTGCTTCTCGACGTGCCCGCGGAGCTCCTCCGGAGCATCGAGCAGGCCGATGACACGGTCGATCTCCGAGCGGGCTCCCTCGGCCAGGTACGGATCGTCACGGGTGGCGGAGCTCATCTCCCTTCGCAGCGTCCCGTAGCCATCGGTGTAGATGACGTGGACGCCCTCCTTCTCCGCACGGTCCACCTGCCGGTCCCAGCGCTCCCTGAGGCTCTCCCAGCGTGCGAGCGAGGCCCGCGTCCCGGCTTCGGTCGCGGCCTGCCTCTCGCTCTCCGCGAGGCGCCCGTCCCAGTCGTGCACGCGCCGCAGCCGCCAGAGCGTCCGCCGCGCCAGCGTGTCGTCGTCCCCGGCTCCGGGCCGAGACGGTTCGGCCCCGATGTCCGGGGCGGTCACCGGCGCGAACCTGAGGCGGGCCAACGCCCGGGTCAACTGGCCGCGCAGGTACGCTTCCCGCCGGGTCTGCGCCAGCTCCTCATCGTCCTTCCTGATCGCCTCGCCAAGGCCGGAGAGTGCCATCTCCGCGCGTTCGCGGGCGGCGGGGATATTGTCGAGGTGGGGGCCGCAGGTGTCGCGGTCGGCGAGGATCGCCTTGCCCTCCTGCAGGAGGCGGTCGGCAGTCCCTCTCCACTTGCCGTATCCGGGCGCCTGCGTGACCGCCACGCTGGCCTGGTCCGCCGCCTCTTCGAGAGCGGCCCGCCGGTTTCCGTGCCGGTGGGCGTCATCGACGAACTGCTCGACCCGCTTGCGCGCGGCGACGTGACGCTCCCGGTTCTCCAGCGCCAGGACCAGAGACTCCCGCCTGTCGGCCGGGACGTCCGGGTTCTCCGTGAGCTCCCGGATGCGCGGGATCAGTTCCGCATAGCCGGCGGTGTAAAACGCGATCGTGCCCGACTGCCGGGCACGATCGATCAGCGCGTTCCACTCGCCGACCACCGGCTCCCAGGCGGAGCGCCAGTCGGGTTTCGGAGGCTCCGGGGCCTGTGGCGCCAGGTCCTCGAGCGCTCCCCACGCCGTTTCGGCGCGGATCTCGGCAAGGTCCTCTTCGGTCGGTGGCGGGACGGAAGCGAACCAGTCGGGCGGTACCAGGGACGCCGCATCGACGGCCTCCCCGTGCGCGGGCCGCACGTCCTTGTACGTCTCCACCCGGGACACCTCGCGTTCGGTCTCCCGCCTAGCCCGATGCGTCTTGCGCATGGTCGCGGAGCGGCGGTGGCGGCGGGCCCGGTCGTGAAGTTGCTCGAAGTCGTCGAGGTCGACGCTGCGGATGCCGGCGCGTTCAGCCAGCAGCGGGGCGAAGGCCTGCGGGCGCGCCCGGAAGGGCACGGCCTGCTTGAGCAGCGCCGCGTGGCGGTCGAGGGTCTCGCGGTAGGTGTCGCCCAGGGCCACCGCGTCGCCCTCGGCACGGCTCCTCTCGCGCAGCTCGTCCCACGCCGCCACCACCTCCTGCCTGCCGGCGGCGAAGGCGTCCACCGCCGCGCCGTGGCGCCAGGCGAAGGCGGTCCGCCGCATGTCGTGCGCGATCCGCGCCATCGCGTTGTCGTTGGCCGCGGCGCGGACTTCGTCCCCATCCTGGAGACCGGCGCCGACGGCCTGGCCCCGGCGCACGTTCCCGGCGAGATCCTCCCATTCGCCGTCCCCGAGGTAGTCGAGCGCCGCCTCCTTGGGCCTGGCGCGCGACCAGCGCTCCGCAAGGTACGTCCTGATCTCCCCGTCCATGACAGGCGCCTCGCGGTCGCTGTCCGCGCGCCGGTCCGCCACGTCGAGCGCCAGCGGAGCGCGGTTGACATAGACGTCGATCTCCTCGCGATGGCGGGTCGCCGCCGGGTAGATCGTCTCCCGCGACGGGCGGTCGTCGGCCAGCAGGTAGGTCTTGTCCACCGTCAACCCCTGGGCGGCCGCTATGGTCAGCGCATAGCCGTGGTCGAGGCGGACGTTGCCGTACCAGTCGCGGATCTCGTCGTGGCGGAACGCCACCCTGCGCCCGTCGTAGGTGCGGGCCGCGATCTCGACCGGAGCATCGTCCACCGGCCTGTCCCGCGCCTCGCCCGATGTCGGACCCTCCCGCTCCCGGCCCTTCGGATCCGTTCCGGCCGCGCGCGGTAGCACCTCCAGATCCTCCACCGTGACCACGGTGCCGTTGAAGAGCTGCTTCTCCCAGCAGGTGGCGCCGATGCGGAGCCGGTCGCCGACGGCGATCTCGAGCGGCGAGACCGTCCTGTCGTCCTCCGTCCCCCGGCTCACCATGACCGTGACGCGCTTGATCTCCTGGCCGTCCATTTCTCCGCGTCTGGCGAAGCGCTTCTCGCGCATCAGGTGCGACAGCGCCCGTACCTCGGCGCGGGTGCGCGCCAGCACTACGGCGCTTTGCTCCGGGTGCTGCCTCGTGTAACGCTCCCAGTCGTCCACCAACGACGCGAGGGTCTTCTCCTCGTTGTAGCCGAGATGGAACCGGCCCCGCTCGTGCCACGCCTCGATCGCGTCGGCCGCGTCGCCGTCCCTCAGCGCTTCCGACACGTTGACCTGCCAGGGTGTGAAGGCCGGCCTGTCGGCCATCGCCTCGTAATCGGCGAAGATGCAGGCACGTTCCTTATCGCCCATCAGCCCGCCCCGGAACCGCGCAGCCGACGGCGTCTCCCCATGCACATGGATCAGGATGTCCTCGAGGTCCGGCTTCTGGCGCCGGATGCGGTCGACGCGGACGCTGCCCACGGCATCGCGGATCAGGCGCAAGCCCGGACCCGCCTCCACCGGCTGCTGCTGACGGGTGTCGCCCGCGAACACCACCCGCGCGCCGTGGCGCTCGGCAAGCCGCAGGACGTGATGCGCCTGCCTCGTGGACAGCATCCCCGCCTCGTCCACCACGATGGTGCTGCTGCCGTCGATCTCGATGCCGTTCTTCGCCGCGAGCTTCAGCAGCTTGTCCACGCAGAAGGGGCGCGCATCGAGGTCGTTGCCGAGCGCCACCGCCGTGCGCCACGCCACCGCGGTGGCGATCACCGTGCCCCCGTGCTCGCGGCATAGATCGGCGATAGGTCTCAGCGTCGTGGTCTTGCCCGAGCCGGCCGCACCCTCCACGATCGCCACCCGGCCGCCCGCGCCGGCCACCGCGCGGATCGCCGCGATCTGCTCCTCGCTCAGCGGATAACCTTGTTCCAAGAGCGATGCGATCTTCTCCTCGATCGCCTGGGCGGGGATGCCATGGCCGCTCTCCGCCGCCATGCCGGCGGCCATGTCGCGCAGCGCCTGCTCCATCTCCAGCGTGCGGCCCGTAGTGTAGAGCCTGGTATGGGCCATGTCCGCGCGGCCCTCGGCGGAGCGGGGGATGCGGGTCAGCCGCACCACCTCGGGATGGCGCATGACGCGCTCTGTCGTGGTCACCGCCGCCTCCCGGCCGAGCAATCCCGCCGTGGCGTTGCTCACGCGCTCCACCACGTCCGGAAGCCGGAACACCGCCTCTTCCCGGGTCAGACGCTCGGGCAGTGTCTCCAGCACGGCGGTGAGATCACGGATCTGCTCCTGTGTGATGTCTTCGGCCGTGTTCAACAACTCGGCGATCAGCGTCTCGCGCTCGCAGAAACCCTCGGCCTCGCCACGCCAGCGTCCGTGCCTGATCTCCGGGTCGTTGTCCGGCGATTTGCCTGCCCGCGTGATCTTGTTCGCGGCCGCCGCACGCGCGGCGTTGCCCTCGACCTTGAACCCCAAGTCGTTCGCTGCATCGACGATCGCCGCCCGCCGCTTCGACCAGTGCGCCGCCAGGTCTTCCGGAACGCCTCCGATGCGGCTGAACTCCCCGTCCCGTCCGTATTGCTCCATCGGCAGACCGAGTTGCCGCTGGAGGTTCCAGGCCAGCGCGTTCCGATAGACCGCGCCCGCCGCCTTCACCCAGCCGTAGACCGGGTGCTGATGCATGGCCCGCCACTTGCCGTCCTCGTGCGTCTTCGCGGCATTGAAGATCACGCAGTGGGTATGAAGCTGCGGGTCGTTGTCGCGGCTGGTGCCGTGCTGGAACATGGCCACCGCAATGTCGGCGGGCAGCACCTGAATCTGCCCGTCACGATCACGGATACGGGTCCAGGCGCAATGGCGGAACACCGTTTCTTCCAGCGCCACCCGCGCAGCGTCGTTGTGTGCAGCCTCGATCCGCGCCCTCAGTTCGGGATCGGCGATGGCCCATAGAGCCGAAATGCTCTTGTCCGCGCTGAAGGTCATGTCGAGGCCGGGCGAGCGTTTCTCGCTGCCCGCGTTCCGCGTCAGCTTACCCGAGCCGTCCGGCGCGAAGCCGTGGTAGAGGCGGTGGAAGTCCGCGCCGTCGACCTTGCCGCCGTCCTCCAGGCCGAACAGGCCTTTCGGGTTGAACCATACTCCGTCTGGCTCCTCGCCGGCGGTGTAGTACTCGTTCGGATGGCGGAACGAGCGCTGGCTCTCCAGGTAATACGCGGCCGATGCGGCTTGGGCGAGGGTGGCTACCATCGTGCGGGCCGCGGAACGGCACAATTGGCGTTGGCGATGCGCCCGAGCGACGGTTTCTTGCCTGAGACCGGAGCGACCGTAATCGCCATCGAAGAGAAATTCCCCATGAATGTCAGGGCGTTACCCGGACTGGCCAAACGGAGCGTCTCGGAGCCGTCTATACAACCGGCGATACATGCCTGCATCGCGCACTTTAGTGCAGAGGTGTGAGAGTCTTGCATATTCTCAGGATCGCTTGCTGAAGGCATCGTCAGCATATATCACGGCTGATGTGCAGGGCACAAGGTATTGTGGCGGTTGTTACGTGAATCTCAACATATATGGGTTGACGCGTTGACATGGCTGGTGGCCCGGTCGATCATGTGCCGGCTACAAATTGAGGTATACGGCGTAGGAGGCTCGTATCATGGTCGCGAGGCGCTTCAACGAATCCGACATCGACTTCGACGCCATAGACGCAGATCTGGCAAAGCTGGCACCGCCGAAGCTGAGCCTCAAGGATGTGCTGGACCGCCTTCGCGAGCGGATGCTCGAACAGAGGGCCAAGGGCGTCACGGTGACGCAGATGCACGAAGTGCTGAAGGCGCGAGGCATCGAGATCGGGGAACGGAGCCTGAAGACGTTCCTGGACAAGGGAGAGCTGCCGGGGAGGAAGGCGAGGACGGCGGCGCAGGCGGCGATGGCGGAGCCGGGCCAGGATCCATTCTGAGACCGATGCCGGAAACACGGATCGTGGCGGACACGTAGAGGCACCGTGCCGTGCAATGGCAACACCGGTGACGGAGTAAGGGAAGCAGGTGCGTCGTCCTGTGCACGGCTGACATTGGCCCGCACGATTAAGACGCGGGAAAGCGCGACATGCTCTGTCTGGTGACCAAGTACAGACTGTGCGTCGTGCGGGAGCTCTCGGAAGCAGAGGCCGAGGCGGTCAGGGATCCGCTACGTGACGACTCGACGGCGGCGTTGGCGCTGGCCGTTCTCAGGGAGGGGAGGGAGAACGATCTATGGCTCCGGTGCGACTGCCGGATCGACATCGACGACGATCCCCTCCTGGCACCGTGCCGCATGCCAATGGGCGCCGGGTACTCGTGGCGAAGGCTCCAAGGCGAAAACCGTCCGCAGCATCGGGAGGGCTGCGAATTCTACCGGGAGAGCCGCGAGGAGCGCGCCCAGGGGAACTGGCTCCGGGCGGCGCGCACGCCGCCGGAGGGGTATTTTGCGGCGCTGTGCGCCCGCAAGGGCGGCGAATCGGCGGAGTTGGATACTGACGAGGACGGTACGGCGTTGACCGATCCCCTCCATGCGCCGGAGGACGGGGACAGGGAACCGGGGAAGCGGCAGATGCCGGCAGTGCGTGGGCTCTTGTGCCGGTTGCTGGAGACGGCCGGCCTCACGCGGGTGCGGGCGAACGAGCCCCCACCGGGTATCGTTGGGTGGACGGAAGGCATGAGTGCCGCGGCGAAGACAATCGAGGTCGCGCCCGGACATCCGTTGGATGGGCTCCTGTTCCCGTGGCGCACCGGCTGGGACCGGGAGCGCGTGCATGCGCGGGTTCGGGAGGCCGCGTGGGACTTCCCGCAGGGCCACGTGCCGCAGGGCTTCGTGTGCTTTCCGGTGCTTAAGGTGGAAGAGAAGTCACTACCGGCGACCAGCAAGTACGGGGAGCTGGAAGTGGTCTCGCCGATCAGGCGGCCGACGATCGGCGGGCGCGCCGTGTCGGGCCCCTACCTGTTCTTCGGTGTGGTGGCGCTGATCACCAGGCGGCGCGGCTACGAGTGCGTGCGGGGCTGGGCGCAGCCCATCGTGTCGGTCCACCGTCCCGTGCCGGTGGACTCGGACTACGAGCGCCGGGCCTTCGCTACACTCACGACGACGCTGTCGATATTGGACAGGGAATTCCCGGATGCCGGGTTCACGATGGAGAAGCCGGTGTTCGATATAGACACTGAGCAAGGGCCGTGCCGGCCGGACTTCCTCATCAGGGCGCGGCGAGAGGGTGAGGTGCGAACCTGGGTGGTCGAGGTGATGGGCTTCGAGCGGCCGGACTATCTCGCCGGCAAGGAGGTCACGCACGAGCGCATGGAGGAGCTGGGACCCGTCATACTCATGGACGGGAAGCGGTTCGAACGAGATCTGACCGCCGAAGGCCGCAGGGTGACGGAACGGATTCGCGCCGACATGGAGGCGGAGTGGCCTGGGCGAGGCCAGGAATGCTGACACGACTTGGACTGGTCGTCCGGCCTCGGCGCGTCGATTGCGGAGAGAATTTTGTTGGCAGGGCCCAAGCCAGAAGCTGACCGTAAGGTATTCTGGATTGCTTCAAATTGCGGGCTTCGACTACCACGAACCGGAGACACAGGAAGAAAGGTATGTACGCTCGATCGCTCTGTACGTGGCTGAACGCAAACCAAGAGATCGTCGCCCATTCGCTCGGCGAGGTGCGGTCGTTCCTTGAAGAACTCAAGCACGGTACGAAGAAGTACAAAACCATCGCGAGTCTCAGCGGACAGATCGCAGAAGCCTATCGGGGCAGATGTGTGCTGGAACTCCTGCAGAACGCTCACGACGCACTGACGGATTCGCTGGCAGATGATCCCGGACGAGTCACCTTCTTGCTGGAGACCGGGCCGAGCCCGCTACTTCTTGTGGCCAACAGTGGTCACGCGTTTGAGCGAAAGGACTTTAAGGGCCTTTGTCAGCTCGGACAGAGCCCGAAGGACCCGAACAAGAGCGTCGGTAACAAAGGGCTGGGTTTCCGCAGTGTGCTGGAAGTGGCATCGGCCCCGGAGATCTGGTCTACGGCGGCCACGGAGGGAGACCCCGCATTTGTCTTCCGCTTTGAGCCGGGCGTTCGCGAGAGGGTAGCCGCTGCGCTCATCGACTTAAACGCGAACGGAGTCGATGCCCGCTCGCCGTTCGACAGCTCGGAGCGGTTGGTCGACTGGACAGAGGATCAGCTTCGAAGGTACCGAGATCGGCTGGCAGAAGAGGGCTTGGACGGTCCCGAAGAGGCAAGAGCCTTCCTGTCGCCCTATGACATCCCCCTGCCGATAAATGAGCGACGAGATGTAGTGGACGAATTGCTGGGCGACGGGCACGTGACCGTCGTGTGTCTGCCACTGGACGGTGGTCGAACCGGCGATCGTCAGGCCGCGGTAGCCTCCGTGCTGTCCCAACTCGAAGGTCTCCTTGATATCTCGACTACGCTGTTTTTGCCAAAGCTAAGAAAACTCGTCGTCGGGATCGACGACGAAAGGACCGTAGTGCAACGGACGGTGGAAGCGGATAGCGCGTTCGGCGGATACGGACGCGGCCGATATCAGGGGGTGGAGATTTCGCGCACGACTCCGACTGATGAAATCCAAACGGGTCGCTTTCGCGTTTGGACACGAGGTCTTGGCGGCAAAGGTGACGCACGGTGGGCAACACGCATTCGCGAGGCCGTGCAGCACCTCCCGAACAAATGGCCCGAAGTAGACTCTGTAGAGGTGGGGGTGGCCGTCCGGGAGGGAGAAGAAGGCACGGAGGGACGCTTCGTGATTTTCCTGCCGACTGAGATGGCGACGGGGACGGGAGCGCATATCAACGCGCCGTACTTCGGTTCGCTGGACCGCCGTCGGATTCAGTTCAATGACGAGTATAACCGGATGCTGCTCGAATGCGTGGTCGATCTGTCACTGGACGCAGTCCGCGATTTGGCGGCAGGGGAACCGGAGGACGCGGGCGGGCGCGCGATAGTCGACATTCTCGCATCACGCGGCGACGTAGGCGAGACCGGCAAGAGCATGCTGAGCATGTTATGCGAGCGGGCAGCGAGCGGGGGCACCCCACTCAATGAACAGCAGCTATTTCTGTGCGATGGTGGCTGGACTACCTCTGCCGACGCGAGATTGATGCCTCAGGTCGCCGACGGACTGGCGATTGGTGCGGACGAATGGCGACAGGCGGCGGAGTTCGCAGTGGTATCCAGCACTCTGGATGGACGCGAGTCGGAGGTCAACGGGCTGCTCGAGAGTCTCAGTGGTTCGGCGGTGCCCACAAGCACCGAGTGGACACGGACGGTGGAACGAGTGGCGCTGCGCGTGCAGTCGGGTGAGATCGAGGCGAGCTGGGACGGCTTCCTTACAAGCGTGCTGGAAGTCCTTCCGTGGGATCTCAAGCGGGAACCGAAAGGCAGTGCCGGGGATGCGCTTACGTCGGCGAAATTTTTGCCGGACCAAGACGAGCGCCTGATCAGCGCTGACGACGCGGTCCGGGTCTTTTTCCAACCGATCGTTGGGATCGACGACGCGGCGGAGCTAGTCGACACCGTGCCTGATTCCCTCAAAGAGCGGATTGCGTTTATCCACGGCGAGGTCCGAACACACGAGGAAGGCACGCGGCGAAGCACGGAGGTGCATAAGTTCCTCGACGGCCGGTTCGCAAGAGGGTTCAGGCGCGAGGAGATCGTGCGCGACGTGGTCTTGGCGGCGCTGCCGTCGATGCCCGCGGCGTTGGAGAGCGCCGATGCATGGCTGTGCGGGGAACTGTTGGGTTGGACGCTTGGGCTCCTCGGAGAGGAGCCGTCGGAAGCACTGGTCATGATGCTCAAAGATCTCCCGCTGGCGTGCCACGGCGGCTGGCGTCCGGCGCGGGAGGCCAGCTTCGGACCCGGTTGGACGGGAGAGGCCGGTGAGGACCTGTGGGCACTCTGCGAGGAACTTCCTGGGGACGCAGCGGTGCGACTGCGCGAGACGGTGTTGCTGAATCCGGGGGATCCCCGATGGGGGCTAGACGTTGAAGGGCGGGATAGCCTGTTCGCGCGCGTCGGGGTTGCAAATGGCCTTCGGCTCGCACCGGTGGACGATGTGCGGTTCGATATGGCCGCACACGAATACGAACTGCCGAAGTCTGCGCCGGCCGGTGTCGACGATACCGCGTGGGAGCATTGGCGAATGGCGATCAGCCCTCAGGCCAAGCCCTACCATGTCGGTTGGTTCCAATATTCTCTGGAGCGCGTCTATCAATTGACCGAACTCCACGACTTCGCCGGGTTGAGTCAGCGAGGGCGCCGAGCGTTTTCAAGGCTTGTGCTCAACTCGATACGTGGCTGGCCCGAGGGATGGGAGAAAGCCAGCATTAGGAAAGTGAATGGTGAATGGAGGACTTGGTCGATCACATCGCCGTTGAAGCATTGGTTAAGCACAATTCCTTGGTTATCGGACGGAGCCGCCGGGGAGCGGGTGCTTTGTGATCGCTGGCTCGTGCCGAATTCTCTTCTTCGTGGCCAGCGAGAACGGTTTAGTCACTTGCGTCCTCTGTCGCTAAATTTGTCGCGGTGGCTTGAAGGCGATTCGGAGCTGCGGGAGACGCTCGTGCGGTTGGGGCTAAACGTGTATCCCACCGATGGGGAGCGGAGCGGGCCGGAACTACTTGATGCGTTGGCCGGGGCGTGGCGTGAGAAGAGGGTACTACCGGGACGGTTCAACGTGTTCCTGGGTCAAATACGCCACGCATGGCAACACCTCGACGAGGACAAGGGACTCCCGAGCGCTTTTCTTGTGAGGACCGCCCGCCGCCACTTCGAATTGTTGGATAGGGACGATCTCAGCAGAGTCTATCTGCCCAACGAAACCGTCAAGGGACGCTCTCTTCGGGAGGAACAGAAGCCCGTGCTGGAGATGGAAGTCCGGGATGCGCGTCGGCTAACACCGATCCTGGTCAAGACCACAGCCGTCCGGCTGGCGTCCGAACTTGCAGAACGAGATCTGATCGACGGTGTGGAATGGACGGGGGGCTCTGACGCAGCGCATGCGTTGGAAGAGACGCGCTACCGCTGGTTGCCGACTCCGCTGCTGGCGATTCTGGCGCACGGGGGTCCGAACCCGACTGGCGACGCCACGAAGGGCTGGAAGGACGCGCTTGACAGACTGCGAGGTTCGAGGGTCGTTGAGTGTCAGACCATTGAGGTCGAGTTGGTGGACGGGGAAGAGACGATAGCTAAGAGGGAACCGCCCGCACGGTGGCTCGCGGGAGACGTACTGGCCGTCACTCCCGAAATCAGCGATTCCTATGAAGCGCTCGCGCCGGCCGCGCAAGCGATGCTCGACCGTCAGGACTTGCTTAAGGACTTACGGCTAGTGCTGGGAGCGCTCAATGGAGTGGAAGTACCTTCGCTCCACGAAGTCGAGGACGCGCTGGAACGGGCCGAGATCGACGCTCAGGCCTTCGCCGACATTCGTAGCCGCTGGGCTGGGAACATGGGGTTGATCGCCAGTCGGATTAGGCCGGTTGTGGCATTGCTTGGGATCGGAGGCGAAGAGTTCGAGGTGGCGGTTGAGGACATGGACCGTTTGATCGATTGGTTGACGGACAACGTACCGGCATGGGAAGCGACCAAACTAATTTCGGCTGCACGCCGCAGCCGAGATGACCATGCGATGGGAATTGCGGCGTGGCATGCGTTGGGCAACGCGGCTCAGTTGCCGGCGTGGAACGCAGTGCTAGAGCAACTGGGAGATGAGTACGAGACGGTCGAGAACAAGGAAGTTAAAGAACAAACGTCTGCGCTTCTGGAAGAGGCGCAGGCTTTGTTGGCAGCACTCGCGCGCAAGATCGCGATCGATTGCGGCGAGCCGATGGCGTTCCGAAGGATCGAAGACGCGACACGCGCTTTCACTGCACCTGGCGACTGGTCGAAACGGTGGTGGACGGTTCCATTCGAGGCCGTGGTCGGCGCCCTCCGCGAGAGCTACCAGAAAATCATCGACGCGCGGTATCTGGAGGCACTTCCAGGAGCGACGTCGAGTGGTGCTCTTCGGGTTGCCCTAGAGGAACGAGGGATCGGAATCGACCCGGACCCCTACGAAACGGCCCGTGTCAATGGCAACCAATTCAAGAAAGTGCTGCTGGAAGCGCACGACTTGTATCGAATATGGCTTGAGGTTCAACACCCAGGGTCAGGAGCGCCCGAATTGCCTTCCGTCCCCGAACTAGGGGCGGAGGCGTACCTTGTCCAGTGGTCTGATTCTGACCTGTGGCATCTTGCATTGGCAAGACTGGGCGACGATCGGTTCACCGTAGCTTGCGGTGGGTCGTCGGATCCGCAGACGCTCAGGGTTCGGCTGGGCCTGGACGAGGAAGCTCTCAAGAATAGGCGACAGGAACGGGCGGAGCGGGAAAAAGAAGCGGCACGGAAGCAAAGGATCGTGGAAATCGCAGGAGACTCCTTCGAGATCGGGAGGATCGACTACGGGGAGCTCCTACGGCAGCATGCCAAGATGCTGGAACACCCAGCCGGCCCGCGTGCAAGCGAGGACGAGTTCACGCCGCTCGGTCTGGTGTCGGGCCATCGCGGTTCCAGTGGCGGCGGGGGAAAAAAGGGCAAGAGTGGGCATCGGCACCTGTCTCCGGAAGAAACCGAAGTGATCGGGATCGTCGGGGAGATGCATGCCTACAGATTTCTGCGCAAGGAGTTTGGAGGCCGAGCGGTTCGCGCGAGCGCTTGGGTCTCGGAGTTGCGGTTGAAAGTTCTTCCCCTCGTAGAAGGCGAGAAGGACGAGATCAGCGACGGACACGGCTTCGACTTCCGGTTCAACCACAACGGCATCCGATGGTACGTCGAGGTGAAGGCAACGAAGGCGGAGGGGTCGTCCTTCGATCTGGGCATCAGCGAGATCGAAGCAGCGACCAGTATTGCAAGGCGCCGTAGCGACACCTGGCGATGGCGGATTCTAAGGGTGCGAAACGCCCTCTCGGAAAACCCGGAGATCGATTGGCTGCCGAATCCGTTTGAGGAGGGATTCAGGAACCACTACCGTCTACATCGGGGCGGGATGGTCGTCACTTACGCACGGGAGCGGGACTAGTCTGGAGGCCGTGGTTGTGCGAGAAGAACCTGTCCGTGGCGCCCAACGACCCCAAGATCGTGACCTTTCCTTGGGTCGAGATTCCGAGCCTCGGCTCGTACTTCCTCGCCATCGTGTGCCGACGCGTACCCCGGGACTAATCCTCCCCCGGTGGATCGGCCTGCCGTGAGCGGGGAGCCATCGCCGTGTGGATCGCCATGGGCGGATTGCGACAGGCGATGAGGGATGCCATCCCGACGCGCTGCGCGCGGCGGGAGTGTGGCTCGGGTGCGGTGTTGACCGATAGAAAAAGTTGAGGGAACCAGGAAAATGGCGACTGTCCCCGAAATGATATTTTTCCACGTGGGATGGATGAAGGGGTATCGGGGGGAAGACGACAATGACCCGACGATAGGACCGCATGGGTATCTGCACAACAATAGGGTCGGCCATGAGTGCTATAACTTTTTTCCGCGCAGCGGCAGTTGCTATGGATATGTGCCTACACAAAAGGGAATCGATATTTCGGAATGGCTCGGCGCATCGTCGAGTGCAGATTATGTCGACGATGTAGTTTGCGTCTGGGTTGCCAAGGATCCCGTACGGAAGAGGAGAGTTATTGTGGGCTGGTACAAGGCAGCCCGGGTATTCCGATCCAGCAATCCCATAGTTCAACCAAGCGGCAATACAATTGATGGTCAAGATATCGTCTATCGGGCTGTTGCTGCTGCAATCGAGTGCACGCTGATACCGGTTTCGCGACGGACATTTAGAGTTCCGTCTAGGTATGAAATGAAAGGTGGACTCGGTCAGAGCACAGTTTGGTACGGTGGGAACGACGAGTTCCGCGAGAGGGTTTGGGCATACATCAATCACTGGGACGAAAGAAAGAGGCGAGGGAAACGCGGGTCAAAGTCACAACGTAGTGGTGGAGGGAATCGCAATAGAGACCCTGAAGTGAGACAGAAAATTGAAAGACTCGCGGTATCCGCTGCAGTCGACTTCTTTTCCTCGAAGAACGGGGGTGGGTATAAAGTCAAGAGCAGGGAAAAGGATAATGTGGGATGGGACCTTGAAGCCCGTCGTGGCGGAAACGAGATGTTGCTGATCGAAGTGAAGGGACTCTCGGGGAAGGAAGTGTCGGTTGAACTGACCCCCAATGAGTACAAACAAATGGTGGCAAGGAAAAATCGTAACAGTTATGTGCTATTTGTCGTCACAGATTGTCTGGGAAAGAGTCCCTTAACTCATGATTTTCGCTTCAAAGACGACGGATGGTTTGACGTTGACGGGACAGAACTCGACATAAAGGAGCGCACCGGCGCGCTCTGTCGATCCAAACGATAATGCTACCGTCTCAAGATCCACCGCCCTTCGAGCCAGGGCGGCCTGCAGCGCGGGGGGCGATCAGAATGT
>OZ219866.1:165000-3656460 GCA_964291675.2 Alphaproteobacteria bacterium
GCAACCGGGTCCGCCCGACCAGTTCGCCGCCATTCAGCGCGACCAGAGCGACGACGACGTCTTCCGGGCTCATCGTTCGACCTCCCGCAAGATCCTTTCAAGCGCTTCCGCCTGCCCTGCTTCCGGGGCATAGGCACGCTGGATGCGGCTTTCGGGCCGAAGCGCATTCACGACTTGCGACGCGCTGGCGATGTCCATTGGCTCGCTATCGTCGGCCGGCGTCTTGACAAGCACCTTGTTCAGTGCGGACGCGTCGTCGAAGTCGTACCACTTGTACGATGCGACCGTGGTATCGTCCCACAGTACTTCCTCGCGCCATTCGAAGTCCGAATCGTTCAACCTGCGCCGCAAGCGGCGGAACAGATTTCCCCCCGGTTCGTCGCGCACGCCGATATCTACGCACTTGTAGAGGACGCGATCTCTCAGGCGTCTCGCAAGGACCGTCACCCGCTCGCTCACCGCTCCGTCCATCCAGGCCGAGAGAGCGGTCCACACGGTCGCATCGTCGAGAGCGAGATAGGAACCCAAAGAAGGATTTTCGGACCTCAAATACCGCAGCACCGGCTCGCTGTAGATCAAGCGGCTGTTTGCCGAATCGGTCACGACCGCCTTCACGAGGGCCTCCAACATCTTCTCGGCGGCCCTCGTCGTCTTATGCATGTAGACCATCCGATACAGCCGGAAACGGGCTTCCAGATATTCCTCGGCCACCTGCACACCCTTCGGGCCCAGATAGAGGCACCGCGCCTCCTCCGGGTCGTCCGGGCCGATGGTGACGTTCCCTACTTCCAGGCAGTCGAACAGCCAGTCCACAGCGATATGGCCGGACTCGACGCCGGTCATCAGCCGATCGCGTTGGATGTAGTCCAGGCGATCGGCGTCGAATTGGCTTGAGACGATAGCGCCGTAGATGTCCTTCCCTTCGTCCGTCAGAAGCGCACCGATCCGGCCCGGCAACTCCGGGTCCGCGCTCCGGAGCACGCGGTTGACTTCTGTGTCCTCCTGAACGATTTCCGCGCTCCATTCCTCGTGACGCTTCGCGCGGCCCAGCGCGCGGGCCGCCTCTTCGAAGGTGTGGCTGAAGGGTCCGTGACCGACATCGTGCAACAGGGCCGCCAGCAAGGCGACCCGCTCCCGTTGCCCGTCATGGGCGTCGGGCGCCCGGCGTGCGATGATATGGGCGAGCCGGCGGGCCATGTGATACACGCCGACGCTGTGGGCGAAGCGGCTGTGTGTGGCGCCAGGAAAGACAAGATCGCAGAAGCCCAGTTGACGAACACGGCGCAGCCGTTGGAACTCGGGCGTGTTCAGGAGGTTCCACGCGATGCGATCCGTTTCGTCCCGCTCGGGGTCGCCGTTGTCCCCGAAGACGATCAGCCCGTGGACCGGATCGCGGATACGGATTGTTCCCGTTATGTTCTCGTTCATGACGCCTACCGATAACCGGCCGAGCCGCGCCGGGTCAAGACCCGATTAGCCGGAATTTCGGTGCCCTGTGAAGGGCGGCGTCCGCATCGAGCTCAGCGCGAGCCGGTCCAGGACCGCCCCGGCGTCAGGCCGCGGTCGAGATCGCGCCCGCGTCGTTGTCGACGATGACCGGCGATTCGTAATACTCGATCGTGGGCTCGGCGCCGAGGCGCTCGCGGATGCCGGCCCGCCAGGCCGCGTCGTAGAGGCGTTCGGCATCCTCGCGCGACTCGAACAGATAGACGCCGCCGCCGGTCCGCCCGTCCTCGGACAGGAGGTAGTATTTCCGCACCAGCCCCTGGACGCCCCGGTAGAGCGGCGCCGAGGCCTCGAACGCGGCCTTCGCCGCCTCGCGCGTCTTGTCCGCGGGCAGGTTGAAGCGCACGATCGCGGTTACCGCCATGGTCTCAGCCTCCTCGGTTGGCCATCACGGCCGCAGGATACCACCGGGTTCGCCCGCGGTCACCGAGCGCGCGGCGCTCACTGCTCCGCGTTGCTGCCCAGCACCGCGGCGCGGAACCGCGCGCGGATCGCCGCGCCGTCGCGCAGCGGCAGCGCCATCGGCGCCGGGTCGATCCCCACCTTGACGGCGGCGAACAGCGGGCCGGGCCCGCCGAGGAGGCGCGGGATCCAGGCATCGACCTCGTCCGTGGTCCGCAGCGTCGCGGCGGCGGCGAAGCCGGCGCCCGTCGCCACCGCCGCCAGGTCGACCCCGTGGGCCGTGTGGGTCTCCTGCATCCCGGTCTCGCCGTAGCGCTCGTTGTCGATCACCACGACCGCGAGATTGGCCGGCGCCGCGGTCCCGATGGTCGCCAGCGCGCCGAGCCCCATCAGCATCTCGCCGTCGCCGGTGATCACCAGGACGCGGCGCGCGGGCTGCGCGCTGGCGAGCCCCAGCCCGACCATCGCCGCGCCGCCCATCCCGCCCCAGAGATAGAAATTGTTCGGGTGGTCGCCGGCGGCGGCGGCATCCCAGGTCGTCGAACCGAGGCCGGTCACCACCAGCGCGTCGCCGCGGTCGGCGAGGATGCGGGCGACGACCTCGCGCCGGTCGAGACGGGCGGCGCTCACCTCGTCCAGTCCTTGAAGCCGATCGCGCGCTGGCCGATCAGCACGGCGACCGGGCGGTAGGCATCGAAGGCGAGCCGGGAGGCGGCGTGGACGGTCTCTGCGACCCGCGCGGCGTCGTCGACTTCGTGCACCGCGACCCCCGCGGCCTCCAGGACCGGCGCCGTCGCCCGGCCCATCGGGACCTGCCACGGGTTGAACTCGCCCCACTGTCCCCGCATCGTCACCAGCATCAGCAGCGGCACCCGGCATTCCTGGACGATGCCCAGCATGTTGATGCACTTGCCGACGCCGCTCGACTGCATCAGCAGCACGCCCCGGTCGCCGCCGAGCCAGGCGCCGGTGAGCGCGGCGACGCCCTCCTCCTCGCCGGTGAGCCTTGTGGCGAGCATCGCGTTGTCGGCGTGGCAGCGCTCGATCAGCCGGCGATGGCCGTTATCGGGGACGTAGTAGACCTGGCGCACGCCGGCCTCGCCGAGCACGCCGAACACCGCGTCCGGCCAGTCCTCCTTCGTCCCGCCCGCGTTCATGCGATCATGCCCGAGCGTCGCAGGGACGAGATCATCGAAGTCTCCAGCAGATAGCGGTAGCAGCGCTCCGGATCCGCGGCAAGCGCCCGCCAGTCCTCGAGGTTGCGGGCGCGGACTTCCGGGTCGCGCTCCTCCATCAGCTTCTTGTTTCGCTCGGTGATGGCGTTGATCGCGTTGACCGCTTCCGGCTTGCGCTGCGCCTCGTAGCCGTCGAGCTCGACCGCCCCGGCGCTCCCGTGCATCGCCGCGGCGATCCGCCGGCTGAGGGAGATCGCGTCGTGCAGCCCGCCGTTGAGCCCCATCCCGCCGAGGGGGTTGTTGATATGGGCGGCATCGCCGGCGAGAAACACCCGCCCCGCCCGGTAGCTGTCGGCGACACGCTGGCTCACCCGGTAGATCGCGCGCACCTCGATCTCGTAGGGCTCGTCGCGCGGCAGCAGGTTGTTGAGACAGCCCTGGAGGTAGCGGTCGGAGATCGCATCGTCGGCCGCGACCGAGGGCCCGACGGGGACCACGATGCGCCACAGATCGGGTATCTCGAGCAGCAGGAACCACTCCACCGGATCGGCCGTGTAGTTCACCGAGCAGATATCCGGCAGCGCGGACTTGAAGTCGAACCTGGTCCCGGACACCAGGAAATGCTCCGGGTGGGTATAGCCCTCGAAGCCGATGCCCAGCAGCTTGCGCACGGCGCTGCGCCCGCCATCGGCGGCGATCAGCCAGGCGCCGCGATGCTCGACCGTGCCCTCTGGCGTGCGGCAGGTCACGCTGACCCCGTTCTCGTCCTGGGCGATTCCGGTCACCTCGTGCTCGAACAGCAGCGACGCCCCGTCTTGCTCGGCGAGCCGGTCGTAGAGCCAGCCGACGAGCTTGAACTGCTCGCATTGCAGCCGGTAGGGGTGGCGCGTGTCGCCGGCGAGGATCGAGAGGTCGAACTCGGCGATCTTGCCCCGCTCGCGGTCGCGGAACTGCCAGACCGGGCAGATCAGCCCCATCTCGATCATCGCCCCGGTCGCGCCGCATTCCTCCAGCAGGTCGAGGGTGGGCGGGTGGATGGTCGAGGCCCGGTAGTCGACGACGACGCCCGCCTCCTTCTCGAACACGGTGACCGGGAGCCCGGCGCGCGCCAGCAGGTGGGCCGCCAGCGCCCCGACCGGACCGCCGCCCGCGATCAGAATTCCGTCCGGCGTCTTCGCCACTCGGCCTCTCCCTCGCCCGGCGCGCCGAGCCCGCATTTTTCACCCCTGTCACGGCCTGCGTCGCGCCCGGGCGTTCGTCCCGCCAGGAGCGGGCCGAAGAGCGTAGCAGGAACTACGGTCGAGGTCCGCGACGCCGCGGGCGGGCGCCCGGGCGCGACCCTTCGGGCGGCGCTGTCCGGCCGACAGGGTGCGCAGACGCGCTTGCCCGATGTCCCCGCATCGCGCCGCGCGCCTCTCCTGCCCTGTCGGCCGGACAGCGCCGCGCAGGCCATGACAGGGGCGGGAAATGCGGGCGAGATACTCCGGCCGGCCGCGCGGCTTCAAGGCGGAGCGAGTCCGGCCTCGATGCTGCGGCGCCGTCCGGCCGTCCAGACCCAGGCGGCCGCCGGCAGCAGCAACGCGCTGGCGAGCGCCGCCTGGAACCCCCAGATGTCCGACAGCGCCCCGACCGCGAGCAGGCCGACCGCCGGGCAGCCGAGCCAGAGCAGCCCGTAGAGGCCGAGCACCCGGCCGCGAAACGTCTCCGGCACGGTGTACTGGACGATCGTCTGGATCCCGACGCCGCCCATGGCGAGCGCGAAAGCCGACAAGGCGAGGCAGGGCAGCGCGACCGCGAAGATGTCGGTGGCGACGAAGCCCGCCAGCGCCGCGACGAGGAGGATCGCCGAGCCGATCACGCGGCGCGGCAACCGTTCCGGCGTGCTGCGGCGCACCGCGAACAGCGCCCCCAGCATCGCCCCGACCCCGCCGGCCGAGGTCAGCCAGGCGAGCCCCATGGCGTCGCGCTCGAACACGGCGCCGGCGAAACCGGGCAGCAGCTCCGTCGCGGCGCGGCCGGCGAGCGAGATCGCGAATAGCAGCACGAATATCGGTCCGATCGCCGGGTGCGAGGCGGCGAGCCGGATGCCGTCGGCGATCTCGCGCGGAATCGCGGCCAGGGATTTTCCGCCGACCGCCTGGTGCCTCCGCACCGAAATGAGGTGCAGTGCGATCAGGAACGGCACATAGGTCACGACGTTGATGGCGATCGCCACGCCGGCGCCCCAGGCGAGGATGGCGATCCCGGCGAGCGCCGGGCCGATGGAGCGCGCCGCCTGCCACATCATCGAATTGACCGCGATCGCGCCCACCAGCTCCCGCGGCCTGACCATGTTGGCGATCAGGGCCTGGCGGAAGGGGTGGAAGATGGCGTGCAGGATTCCCGACACGAAGGTCAGCAGCACAAGGAGCTCGATGGTGATCAGCCCGGCGAGCACGAGGGAGGCGAGCGCGAGGGCCTGCGCCGACATCGCGTATTGCAGCAGCCGCGAGCTGGCGAGCCGGTCGAGCCGGTCGGCGAAGGCGCCCGCCACCGGGGTGAGGACGATCACCGGCAGCATGTCGGCAAAGGCGAGAACGCCGAGCCAGGTGCCGGATTCGGTGAGCTCCCAGGCGAGCCAGAGGACGGCGATCCGCTGGATCCAGGTGCCGAGCAGCGAGGGGATGCTGGCGAGCGCGTAAAGCCGGAAGTCGGGATTGCCGAACGCGAGCGCCACGCCTTCGAAGCCGAGAGCCCGCTTCATCCGCGCCGGCCCCTTCCCGCACGACCCCGGCGCGCCGCCCTAGCGGCCGCGATAGACCGGCTTGCGCTTCCCGGCGAAGGCGGCGATGCCCTCCAGATAGTCGTCGGTCGTGCGTATCTTCTCGTAGGAATGGCCCTCCACGTCGAGCGCGACCTTGAGGCTGGTGTCGTAGGCGCTGTTGAGCACCCGCTTCAGCGACTGCATGGAGATCGGCGCGAGCGCATTCAGCCTCGCCGCGTAATCCTGCACCAGCGCAGTCAGCCCGTCGGCGTCCTCGGCGGTCGCGGTGAGCAGCCCCCAGTCGACCGCCTGCCCGGCCGGGATGCGCTTGCCGAGCATCACCATGTCCTTGGCGCGGGTGAGCCCGGCGATCCGCGCCACGCGGACGCTGCCGCCGGAGCCCGGCATCTGGCCGATCGCGCTCTCCGGCAGGGCCACCAGGCAATCCTCGGTCGCGAGGCGGAAATCGCAGGCGAGCGCGAGCTCGAACCCGACCCCGAAGCAGTACTTTTCCAGCGCGGCGATCACCGGCTTGCGGCAGCGCTCGGGCGTGCCGATGTTGTCGGCGAGGTCCGACATGCGGTTGCGCGGAATCGAGGGGAAGGACTTCACGTCGCCGCCCGAGGAGAACACGCCGTTCGCGCCGCGAATGCAGATCACGCCGATGTCGTCGTCCTCGTCCATCTCCTCCAGCAGGCCGCGGATTTGGTGACGCGCGCGGTAGGAGACGATGTTGAGCGGCGGCCGGTCGAGGATGACATGCCCGATCCGCCTCTCGGCATCGACTTCGGCGCGCAGGCCGTCGAGGTCGCGCAGCAGCGCCGCGCGCCGCTCGGCATAGTCGCGTTCCATGGTTTCTCCTTCGGGCTCGGGTCTAGAGAGTGCTTGGGAAATCCGGCAGCACCGCGTACTCCCCGTCGCGCAGCAGGCGGCGCAGCAGCTTGCCGGAGGCCGAGCGCGGGATGCGGTCGACGAACACGTAGGCGCGCGGCCGCTTGAAGCGGGCGAGGTCGCTGGCGAGGCAGGCGGCGTCGAGCGCCTCGGCGCTGGCCTCGGGCGAGGCGGGCTCGACGAAGGCGACCACCTTCTGCCCCATCCGCTCGTCGGGCATGCCGACCACCGCCGCCTGGCGCACCAGGGGGAGCGCATCCAGCACGTCCTCGACCTCTTCGGGATGGATGTTCTCGCCGCCCGAGATGATCATGTCGTCGACCCGGCCGACGAGGAACAGCTCGCCGTCCTCGTCGAAATAGCCGAGATCGCCGGTAAAATACCAGCCGCCGCGGATCGCCTTGGCGTCGGAATCGGGCCGCTTCCAGTAGCCGGCGAAGGCATCGAGCCCGTCCATCGGGGCGATCACCTCGCCGATCTCGCCCTGCGGCAGGACCGCGTCCGGCCCGCTTTTGCATTCGGGATCGGCGAAGACGACGCGCAGCTCCTGGCCGGTCGCCGCGCGCCCGGCGCAGCCCGGCTTGTCGACCACGCGGTCGCAGCAGGAGAAGGAATAGACCTCCGACGATCCGTAGAAATTGACGAACGCCTCGGGTTCGAACACCTCGGCGCAGCGCCTGGTGAGCGCCGACGTCATCGACATCCCGGCGAAGCCGATATGGCGCACCGAGGAGAGGTCGGCGGCGGCGAGATCGGGGTGGTGGACCATGTCGTGGAACATCGTCGGCACCAGGAACAGCGCCTCGATGCGCTCCGCCGCGATCAACTCCAGCGCCGCGCCCGCATCGAAGCTCGGCAGGCAGACGAAGACGCCGTTGAGCGCCGTCGCCATCTCCAGCGCGCGCACGCCCATGGTGTGGAACAGCGGCATCACGCCGAGCTGCACCTCGCCGTAGCGATAGCGAAGATGGGCGATGCAGTTGAACGAGGCGTTGCGCTCGGCGTCGTGCGACCGGGGCACGCCCTTGGGCCGGCCGGTGGTCCCGGAGGTGTAGAGCATCAGGCAGGTCGAGGCGGGGTCCACGTCGCGGTGCCCGACCCCGCCCGCCCGGCCGCCGAGATCCTCGAAGGCGGGGCCGTCTCCCGATGCGCCGCCGACGCGCACGCTGCGCCCGGTGGGAAACCCGGTCGCGCGCAGCGCCTCGACCGCCGAGGCTTCCGAGCGCGGTTCGTAGAAGAACGCCGTCGCCTCGCAGTTCCCGATCACGAAGGCGAAGTCGTCCGCGCTGCCGCGCCAGTTGAAGGGGACGAAGCGAGCGCCGATGCGCTGGCACGCCCAGAACAGGCTCGCCGTCTCGACGCGGTTGGAAAGCACCGCCGACACCGCGTCTCCGCTCTCCACCCCGAGCGCCGCCAGACCGGCGGCGAGGCGGCCGATTTCGGCGTCCCACCCGGCATAGGTCATCCTGACCGCGCCGTCGACCACGGCGAGCGCGTCGGGCTCGCGCGCGACGGCGCGCGCGAAGACGGTATCGAGCGGAATGGAGGTCACGACGTCTCCCCGGCCACGTCGAGGATCGCGCGCACCATGCCCTCATAGCCGGTGCAGCGGCAGATATGGCCCGACAGCATATCGCGCACCTCGTCCTCGGTCGGGTTCGGGTTGGTCTCGAGGAACTGCGTTGCCGAGATCAGGATTCCCGCCGTGCAGAACCCGCATTGCAGCGCGTGGCGCCGCCGGAACGCCTGCTGCAGCGGGCTCAGCGTGCCGCCATCGGCCAGCCCCTCGACGGTGCGGATCCGGGCGCCGTCGACCTGCACGGCGAGGCGCAGGCAGGAACGCACCGCGCGCCCGTCGATATCGACCGTGCAGGCGCCGCACACGCCGTGCTCGCAGCCGACATGGGTGCCGAACAGTTTTAGCTCGTGGCGCAGAAAATCGCTCAACAGCGTCCGGGATTCGGCGAAGCCGGCACGCGGCCTGCCGTTCACCGTGACGGCGATACGGTGCCTGGTACCGGGTTTCACCCTCAGCATGGCGGGACGGCCGCTCTCGCCATGGACCGTTCGAGGACCCGCGCGCCGAGCACCCGGACGAGCTGGCGCCGGTAGGCGGCGCTCGCCTTGGGGTCCTCGATCGGGTCGACCCGGTCCGCCGCCAGCGCCGCGGCCTCGGCGGCGGTCGCGGGCGTCGCCGGCGCGCCGGCGAAATCCGCGAGATCCGCAAGCCGCGGACGGTCCTCGACGCCGCCGAGGCCGAGCGACAGCGCCGCGACGGTGCCGCCGGCGCCGACGGCCGCCGACGCCGCGACCGCGGCGATCGCGAAATCGCCGTGGCGCTGGGCGATCTCGGCGAACGCATGGCCGGCCCCTTTCCCGCGGCGTGGCCAGCGCAGCGCGGTTACGATCTCTTCGGGCTCGCGCGCGGTAACGAATATGCCCTCGAAGAAGTCTTCCGCCGGCACGGTCCGCACGCGGTCCTTGCGCCGCAGCGCGATCTCGCCCCCGAGCGTCAGCAGCGCCAGCGGGATCTCGGCGCTCGGGTCGGCGTGGCAGACCGAGCCGCCCAGCGTTCCCCGGTTGCGCGTCTGGAAATGCCCGACGAAGGGTAGCACCTCGGCGAGCAGGGGCACGGCGTCGCGGAGCCATCCGCAGCCGAGCGCGTCGACCTGGCGGCAGAGCGCGCCGGTCTCGACCCCGCCGTCGGCTTCCCGGATGCCGGCGAGCGCCGCGACCGGGTTGATGTCGACGACGGCGGCGGGTCTCGCCAGCCGCATGTTGAGCATCGGGCCGAGCGACATCCCCCCGGCAAGCACCGAGGCCTCGGCGCCGAACTCCGCCATCAGCTCCAGCGCCTCGTCGAGCGTATCGGCCCGGCAGTATTCGAACGGCGCGGGCTTCACCCGGCACCCCCGGCTTCGGCCGCCAGCTCCCACAGCCTGTTCAGGGTGAACGGCGGCTCGACATCCTCGCGCCCGAGCGCGTCGGCGACCGCGTTGGCGATTGCCGTCGGCGCCAGCATCGAACAGCCGTCGCCCATCCCCTTGGCGCCGAGCGCGGTGTGCGGCGAGGGCGTGTCGACATGGCCGATGGTGAGCTTCGGCATCTCGGGCGCGGTGATGCAGAGATAGTCGGCGAAGCTGCCCGAAAGCGGGTTGCCGTCGGCGTCGTAGACCATCTCCTCCATCAGCGCGCCGGCGATGCCGTGGGCGAACCCGCCGACGATCTGACCCTCCACGATCAGCGGGTTGAGCTGGGCGCCGACATCGTGCACCGAGACGTATTTCCGGACCTCGATTCGGCCGGTGCCGGGATCGATCTCGACCGCCGCGAGGTCGCAGATGAAGCCGAAGGTTACCGCCGAGGCCACCCGGTCCTGCTCGTCGGGCGGGCCGAGCTCGGGCGGCGACAGGATCGCCGTCTCGAAGACACCCGGCGCCATGCCGTCGGGGAGCCCGGCCGGGTGCCAGTGGGTCTTGGCGGCGACGCGGCGGAAGGGCAGCGATTTTTCCGGCACGCCCACCACCCGGGCGGCGCCGCCGGCGAGCTCGACATCCTCGGCCGCGACCTCGAGGTCCTCGGCGGCGACCTTGCGGATCTTCTCGGCGACCGACCGCGCCGCCTCGCCGATGGCGTCGACCACCACCGAGGAGAACCGGTTCGCGTAGTTGCCCGAGGCGAGCGACCAGGCGCCGGTCAGCGTGTCGATCTCGGTCACCACGTCGATGTCGTCGGGCGCAAGCCCGAGCGCATCCGCCGTCACCTGCGCCGCGACCGTGGCGTGGCCCTGCCCGGCCGGGGTGGAGACCGTCTTTACGGTCACCGAGCCGGACGGGTCGATGGAGATCGTGCAGGTGCCGAGCCCGCCCGACCGGCCGCCCGCGCGGGCGCGCTCCTCGGGCGTCTGTGCGAGCGTGACATAGGCCATGTTGGAGCCCGAGGGCTCGACCGCCGCCGCCAGGCCGATGCCGAACGGCCTTCCCTCGGCCTTCGCCCGGTCGCGCTCGGCGCGGAGCGCGTCGTAGCCGGCGAGCTCCAGCGTCTTGTCGAGCGCCGCCTCGTAGTCGCCCGCGTCGTAGAGCGCCCCGGCCGGCGCGCGGTAGGGGAAGGCGTCGCGGGGCACGAAGTTGCGCCGCCTGATCTCGGCGATGTCGATGCCGAGCGCGCGGGCGCCGGCGTCCATCGCCCGCTCCAGCGCGAAGAAGAACTGCGGACCGCCATAGCCCCGGTTGAGGCCGATCGGCAGGCGGTTGGTGGTCACCAGCCGATTGTTCACAGCGATGTCGCGCACCCGGTACGCGCCGTTCGACGCCGAGTGCATGCGATAGACCGAGGCGGGCTCGGGCGCGCGGATATAGGCGCCGACATCGACCGTGTTGCGGAAGCGGAGCCCGGTCAGCGTGCCGTCGCTGCGGAACGCGGCCTCGACGGCGTCCTCGCGGTTCGACGCGGAGGAGGAGCCCACCAGATGCTCGAGCCGGTCCTCGATCCACTTGAGCGGCACTTCCAGCAGGCGGCTCGCCGCGGCGAGCAGCACCAGATAGGGGTACATGCCCTGCTTGATGCCGAAGCTGCCGCCGCTCTGCGGCGCGGTGATCAGGCGCAGCCGGTTGCCCGGCACGCCGAGCGCGCCCGCCATCAGCGCGTGCAGGATGAACGGCCCCTGAAAGTTGGACCAGATCGTGTAGCGGTCGGGCGCCGGCTCGAACTGCGCGACGGCGCCGTAGGTTTCCATCGGCGTCGAGGAATAGCGCGGGAAGGTCCAGTCCAGCCGGACGATGCGGTCGGCCTCGGCGAAGGCGGTCTCCGGGTCGCCGTAGCGGAATTCGCGGTGGTGGACGACGTTGGAGCCGACGGCCTCGTGCAGCAATGCCGCGTCGTGTTCCATCGCCGCCTTCAGGTCGATGACGGGCGGCAGCGGCCGGTAATCCACCTCGATGAGTTCGAGCGCGTCCTCGGCGACGTAGCGGTCGTCGGCGGCGACCAGGGCGACCGGCTCGCCGGCATAGCGCACCTTCTCGAGCGCGATGGGGTAGTAGTCGATGGGCACCCTGACGGCGCTCGGGATCGGCCCGATGGCGGCGGCGATTTGGGCGCCGGTCAGCACGCCGTGGACGCCGGGATGCGCGGCTGCGCGGGCCACGTCGACCGAGCGGATTTCGGCATGGGCGTGCGGCGAGCGCAGCAGGGCGGCGTGGCGGATGCCGGGCACCGGCTCCATGTCGTCGATGAACCGCGCGTGCCCGGTGAGGAGCGCCTCGTCCTCCTTGCGCGGGACCGGAGCCCCGACCCAGCCTTCGCCCGCGCTCATCTTGCGTTGAGAGCCTCCGCCGTCGCCAGGTAGTCCTCGATCATGCCGCGCAGCATGCTGGCGAGCGCGTCGTTGCCGAGCTTGCCGTCCTCGCCATAGGCCTGGCCCGCCTGGGCGAGTGCGAACACCTTGGGGTAGACCCAGCAGCCCAGCACTTCGAGCGGCAGGCGGAGGCTCATCAGCCCGCGCGCGCCGCCGACCAGCGACGGCGAGGCCGAGAGCAGCAGCGCCGACTTGCGGTCCAGCGGCACCGGCTGCATGCGGGACAGCCAGTCGATCGCGTTCTTGATGGTTCCGGGCGCCCCCCAGTTGTATTCCGGCGAGGCGAGCAGCCAGGCATCGGCGCCGGCGATGCGCGCACCGAGCGCCTCGGCGCCGGCGGGAACGCCCGATTCCTCCTGCAGGTCGCCATCGTAGAGCGGGATGTCGAAGTCGCGGAACTCGGCGTGGTCGACCTGGTGACCGCATTCGCGGACAATGTCCTCGGCGAGCAAGAGGAGGCGCCGGTTGATCGAGTCCTTCCTGAACGACGCGGCGAGCCCGAATACCTTCATGTCGCGAATGTCCTCCCTGGCGGCGCGGCCGGATGCCGGCGGCAGAACATAGCGACGGCGCGCAGGGCGGTCCACGCCCGCCCCGGCGCGAAATCTCCATCCGGGACGCGGACGGGCCGGCCGGCATGGCCGCCTGTCTCGCCATCCGCCGGGAGGTCTTCTGCGTCGAGCAGGGGGTGTCCGAAGAGCTCGAAATCGACGGCCGGGACCCGGAATGCCGGCATTTTCTCCTGCGCCTGGACGGGCGCGCGGTCGGCACCGCGCGCGTCCGCCCGCTCGAGCCCGGCGTCGCCAAGATCGAGCGCGTCGCCATCCTCGCCCGCCATCGCGGCGGCGGGCTCGGCAGCGCGCTGATGCGCCATTTGCTGCGGCAGCTCGACGATGCGGGCTGCGCCACCGCGCTGCTCCACGCCCAGGCGCATAGCGAGACCTTCTACCGCGCGCTCGGCTTCGCGACCGAGGGCGCGCCCTTCGAGGAGGCCGGGATCCCGCATGTCCGCATGACCCGCAAATCCCCGCCACCGGGGAATTGAGTCGCGGGGCCTGATTTGGTCTGATGGGGAATCGCCAGGGGCCGGCACGGGACCGGCGCAGACAAGGAGATGGACGATGACAGGCTTCAAGTGGCTGGCCGTTGCGGCGGCCGGCATTCTGACGGCGGGCGGCGCGCTGGCGCAGAGCCCGGCCGATTTCTACAAGGACCGCCAGGTGACCATCCTGCACGGATTCGGCGTCGGCGGGACCTACGGCAAGACCTCGCTGTCGCTGGCCGAGGCGCTCAAGCCGCTCCTGGGCACGGATTCGATCATCGTCCAGAACCGGACCGGCAGCGGCGGGCTGAAGATGACCAACTACGCCTACAACGTCGCGCCGAAGGACGGCTCGGTCCTGCTGATGCTGCCCGACACCCTGGTCGTCACCCAGCTCACCCGCCCCAAGGCGGCGAAGTACGAGGCCGACAAGTTCACCTTCATCGGCGGCGCGCTCAAGGTGAACTCGCTGATGGCGGTCAGGAGCGACACCGGCGTCAAGCAGTGGACCGACCTCAAGACCACGGAAGTGCCCTTCGCCTCCTCCGGCGTCGGCTCGCAGACCTACCAGGTCCCGGCGATCGTCAACGGCCTGCTCGGCACCAGGATCAAGATCGTCAAGGGCTATCGCGGCTCGCGCAAGATGCTGCTGGCGATGGAGCAAGGCGAGGTCTCGGGCGTCAACTTCACCTGGCTCGCCTTCAAGACAAACCGCGAGGTGTGGTTCAAGAACGGCTTCGCGGTGCCGCTGATCCAGATGGGGCCGGAGCCCGAGGCGGAGCTCGCCAACGTGCCGATGCTCAAGGACCTGGTGGCCGCCGAGGACCGGCCGATCATCGGCTTCATGTCGACCCTGGTCGCCATCGGCCGCAGCCTCGCCGTCGCGCCGGGCGTCCCGCAGGACAGGATCGCCTTCCTGCGCGGGGCCTTCGCCAAGGCCGTCGCCACGCCCGCTTTCGCGGCCTCGATGAAGAAGAGCAAGCTCAGGGTCACCCCGAGCACGGGCGAGGAGATCCAGAAGGTGGTCAACGACAGCCTCAAGATCGACGACGCGACCCTTGCCAAGGCGCGCAAGCTGCTGGCCAGCAAGTAGCCGCGCGTCCGTTTCGTACCGGGACGCCCCGGCCCCGCCGGGCCGGGGCGCCCCGTCCGCCCCGCCGTCGGCAGCACGCGCTTGCGGGGCCTATACCTCCCCAAAAAGGAAACGATGGGCGGGCCTCTTCCCCGCGCCCCGCGCCGTGCCATATAGCTGGTATGGACGGGCAGCTGACAACCATCGACGGACCCTTCGGAATGGACCGCGACCCGACCGTCAACCGGGAGAAGCTGGAAGCGGACGAGGCGGTGGTCCGCGGCGGTTTCCGCCGCAAGCTGCGCACGACGCTCGGCAAGGTGCCGTTCCTGGAAGACGCGGTGGCCGCGTTCTACTGCGCGGTCGACGGCGACACCCCGCTCTACGTCAAGGCGATGCTGATGGGCGCGATCGCCTATTTCATCACCCCGACCGACGTCATCCCGGACTTCATCGCCGGCCTCGGATATACCGACGACGCGGCGGTGCTGATGGCGGCGATCAGGGCGGTCGGAAGCAGCCTGAAGCCGGTGCACCGCGAGCGCGCCCGGCGGGTCCTCTCCGAGATGGGCGAGGAGTAGCGGCCTTCTGGACACCGCCACGGGCGGACTCCATCATCCGCCGATGCCGCCTCCCCCGCTCTCGCGCCTGTTCGATCCGCGTTCCATTGCCGTGGTCGGAGCGTCGGCGAACGAGGACAAGCCGGGGTTCCAGATCCTGCGCGCCCTCGCCCCTTTCCGCGGCGCGGTGCATGCGGTCAATCCGCGCGGCGGCACCATCCTCGGCAACACGGTCTATCGGAGCATCGCCGCGGTGCCCGGGCCGGTCGACCTGGTGGCCCTGGTGCTCCCGGCGGAACCCTCGCCCGGCGTGCTGCGCGAGGCCGCGGAGATCGGCGCCGGCGCCGCCTTCATGGTGAGCGGCGGGTTCGGCGAGACCGGCGCCGAGGGCGCCGCGCTCGAGAGCGAGACCGCGCGCGTCTGCCGCGAGGGCGGGATCCGGCTTCTCGGGCCCAACACGTCGGGTTTCCTGCGCCCCTCGCGCGGGCTCGCCTGCACCTTCCTGCCGGCGGCGAGCGAGATCCGCGCGGGGCCGATCGGCATCGTCGCCCAGTCGGGCGGCATCAACCTCACCCTGGCGATGATGGCCGACGCGGCCGGGCTCGGGGTCAGCCTTGCCGTGGGGCTCGGCAACGCGGCCGATGTCGGGCTGGCGGAGACGCTGGGCTACGCGGCCGCCGACCCGGAAACGCGGGCGATCGTCCTCCATGTCGAAGGGGTGGAGCAGGGCCGCGCCCTGTTCGACGCGGTCAGGCAAACGGTCCCGATCAAGCCAGTGGTCGCGCTCCCGGTCGGCAAGGCGGATCTCGGCGACTTCGCCCAATCCCATACCGGCGCGCTGATGGGGAGCTGGCGCCTCACCCGGTCGGCGCTCCGCCAGGCCGGCGCGGTCGTGGTCGAGACCCTCGACGACGCGCTGGACGCGGCCCACGCGCTGTCGCTCGCCAGGCTCCGCCCGGCGCGCGACCCGGGCGTCGGCGTGCTGACCGGACAGGCGGGGCCCGGGCTGCTGATGACCGACACGCTGAGGCAGGCGGGGGTCCCTGTGCCCGGGATCGCGCCGGCGACCCTGGCGCGGATCGAAGCCGCGCTGCCCCCGCTCACCTACATGAGGAACCCGGTCGATACCGGGCGTCCCGGCAAATCCTTCGGGACCGTGCTCGACGCGCTCGCGGCCGACGACGCCGTCGATGCCGTCCTCGCCTACGCGCTGATCGAGGGCGGCGCGCTCGACATGGGCGGGGCCGTGGCTCGCGCCGCCGGGGCTGCGCAAAAGCCGGTGCTGTTCGCCACCCAGGGCGTGCCCGCCGAGACGGCGCCGCTGACCGCCCGGCTGCGCGCCGCCGGCATCCCGGTCTTCCTCGCGCCCGACCGGGCCGCCCGCGCGATGGCCGCGCTGGTCGCCGATGCGCGCGCCCGGGCCGAACCGTTCGAGGGCGCCGCCGCGCCCCACGCCGCCGACGGGGCGAGGCCGCCGCTCGCCTTCCCGATCGGCGAGGACGCGGCGAAAGCGCTCGTCGCCACCTACGGCATCCCGACGCCGCGGCGGCGCGCCTGCCGCGGCCGCGCCGAGGCCGAGGCGGCGCGGGCGGCGATGGAGGCGCCGGTGGTGGCCAAGACGCTCGACCCCGCGATCCTTCACAAATCGGATGTCGGCGGCGTCCATCTCGGGATCGACACCGCCGAGGCGCTGGAGCTCGCGCTGGATGCCATCGACCGGGTCTCGGATGCCGGCTACCTGATCGAGGCGATGGCGCCGGACGGGCTCGACCTCATCCTCGGCGCGCGCAACGATGCGAGCTTCGGCCCGACGGTGCTGCTCGGCCTCGGCGGCATCGCGGCCGAGGCCGTGGACGACGTCGCGGTGGCGCTCGCCCCGCTCGGCCCGGGCGAGGTCGACCGGATGATCGACTCGCTCGCCGGGAGCGCGCTGTTCGGCCCCTGGCGCGGCGCCCCCGCGCCGGACCGGGCGGCGATACGCGACGCCGCGATCGCGCTCTCGCGCCTGATCGCCGAACACCCGGAGATCGAAGAGATCGACCTCAACCCCGTCCGGGTGTTCCCGCAGGGCCTGCTCGCGCTCGATGCATTGATCGTGCCGCGGCGGGATTAGCCCCGCGATTCGCGAAATAGCGTGCCGTCGGACCTGCGAAGTTTCATCCGCCCCGGCTTTCCTCCCACGCCGTCATGCCCGGACTTGTTCTGGGTATCTCTCCCGACCGATTGCCTTGCGGCTGCCGGGCGGCGTGGACGACCGGAACCAGTCGGGCCATGACGCGGTGCGAACGGGGCACGAAAGCGCACGAATTTCGGAACCAAGCGACTAATCACACGGTCGGCAACTCTCCGCCTAGTTGTCTGATCTTGCTTTCGATTTTGTCGATCTCCGGTTGCTGCTCGTCATCTGGAATACTGTCCCCGCGCAACAAGAATAGAGCTTCCAAATACGCGTCGCAGGCCCTCTTTTTCTGTCCCTTGAATTCTAGTTTCTCTGCGCGTTCAATCTCGATGTTCAGCCGTAGGGTATCCAGTTCCTTCCTGACTTTGGTCTCTGCTGCAGCCAAGTCCCTGGTAAAGGCAACTTCCGAATAGATAGAACTGATGTTTTCCAGCAGCTTGCTGTAGCCGCGAGTTTTCGCAGCGGGAGTTGTCGCTGCGTCCGACTTAGCGCGCGCCGCCGACATCTCGCGGTCAATCCAGTTCAGCACGCCAGATCGACGGGCAGCCTCGATGTCTTCGATCAATGCGCTAGGTGCTGGATCCGTCGTTCGGATTCCCTTCCCTTCATATTTCAAGAGTTGGCGGCATCCATTCTCTGCGACGCTCAACCTGGACAACATGGTGTCGAGTTTCTTGGTCGCGGACGCAATGTCCAAGCTTTGGTTGACCACACGGGTCGCTGAGGAAACTTCGGAAGCAACGGCCACGGCGCATGGTTCGCACAATCCGTCGCGGGTGGTCTTCAGGAACCATCCAGAATCATTGCACAGTAAGCACTTGGCCATTTTCCGCCTCCTCGTTCTCAACGGCCGCGCACATCGCATAATCTAACCGAATGATGTCATGCCAGCGAGTGCTATGTGTGTCCAGTGTTCCGCTTTGTGTTTCAACCGGAGATTCTGGCGTGCGGACCCGATCAGGGATACCTGATCGGCCGTGTCGTCTTTTCATGGGTCGTGACAGAATGTTCACTGGGCGGGCAAGCTAGTCCGGCCCCGCCAAACCGGCTATCTTCCGGACAAACCGCGATTCACGCGGGCGGAGACGCACCATGGAACGAAGCTTCGCCAAGGAAGTCGAGCTTCTGCGCCGGGGCGACGGCGAGCATTTCGAGGGCGAGGGCATCCTCGCGATCACCAAGGCGCTGCTGCAATCGGGGGTGAGCTATGTCGGCGGCTACCAGGGCGCGCCGGTCTCCCACCTGATGGACGTGCTGACCTCGGACTCGAAGGGGCTGATGGCCGAGCTCGGCGTCCATACCGAGGTCTGCGCCAACGAGGCCGCGGCGGCGGCGATGCTGGCGGCCTCGATCAACTACCCGATCCGCGGCGCGGTCACCTGGAAGTCGACGGTGGGCACCAACGTGGCCGCCGACGCGCTGTCCAACGTGGCGTCGGCCGGCGTCGTCGGCGGCGCGCTGATCATCCTCGGCGAGGATTACGGCGAGGGCGCCAGCATCATCCAGGAGCGCACCCACGCCTTCGCCATGAAGTGCTCGGCCTGGCTGATGGACCCGCGCCCGCACCACCCGCGCATGGTGGAGCTGATCGAGAAGGGGTTCGAGCTGTCCGAAGCCTCGCACACGCCGGTGATGGTCGAGTTCCGCATCCGCGCCTGCCACGTGACGGGGCGCTTTGCGACCAGCGACAACCGGCCCGGAAAATTCTCGACCAACGACAAGCTGGAGAAGCCGGTCTTCGACCTCGGGCGCATCGCGCTGCCGCCGGCGACCTACGAGCAGGAGAAGAAGAAGGTCGAGGAGCGCTTCCCGGCGGCGATCGACTTCATCCGCGAGCACAGGCTCAACGAGGTCTTCCCCGGCAAGCACGACGATGTCGGCATCGTCTGCCTCGGCGGTCTCTACAACTCGGTGATCCGCGGGCTCCAGCAGCTCGGCCTCGCCGACGTGTTCGGCAATTCCGACATTCCGATCCTCTGCCTCAACGTCACCTACCCGCTGGTGGACGACGAGATCGCCGCGTTCTGCGCCACCAAGCGGTCGGTGCTGATCGTCGAGGAGGGGTTCCCGGAGTACCACGAGCAGGCGATCAACGCGCTCCTGCGCAAGGCCGACCTCAACACCGAGATCGTCGGCAAGGGGGTGTTCCCCAGGGCCGGCGAGTACCAGGCCGAGGTGATGCTGCGCGGGCTCGCCGGGTTCGTCGAGGGCTCGGTGCCGAAGGGGGTGGATCTGGCGCCGGTCTCGGCCGCGGTCGCCGCGATCGACAGGACCAAGGAGAAGGCGGCCGAGATGCTGGGCGGGCCGGTGCCCAAGCGGCCGCCCGGTTTCTGCACCGGCTGCCCCGAGCGCCCGGTGTTCAGCGCGATCAAGCTGGTGCAGCGCGAGGAGGATATCGGCGAGGTCCACATCTCGGCCGATATCGGCTGCCACACCTTCGCCGCCCTGCCGCCCTTCGGGCTCGGCAACACGGTCACCGGCTACGGGCTCGGGCTGGCGAGCTCGGCCGGGGTGGCGCCGCATTTCAACGGGCGCACGATCTCGATCATGGGCGATGGCGGGTTCTGGCATAACGGGCTGTCTTCGGGGATCAGCGGGGCGGCCTATAACGACCACGACTCGGTGCTGGTCATCATGGCCAACGGCTACTCCTCGGCCACCGGCCAGCAGCATTTGCCGTCGACCACCGCCGGCGGCAACGTGCCCAACGACACCGTCATGCCGATCGAGCGCGCCATCAAGGGGCTCGGCGTCAAGTGGGTGCGCAAGCAGTACACCTACCGGGTCGGCAAGATGAAGCGGCTGCTGCACGAGGCGCTGACCACGCCGGAGAAGGGGCTGAAGGTGATCATCGCCGAGGCCGAGTGCCAGATCGCCAAGCAGCGCCGCCTGCGCCCGCTGATGCGCAAGGCGCTCGATGCCGGCAAGCGGGTGGTGCGCACCCGGTTCGGCGTCGACGAGGAGACCTGCACGGGCGATCACTCCTGCATCCGGCTCTCGGGCTGTCCCTCGCTCACCGTCAAGTCCAACCCGGACCCGCTGCGCAAGGACCCGGTGGCGCATGTCAACAACGGCTGCGTCGGCTGCGGGCTGTGCGGCGAGGTGGCGGACGCGGCGGTGCTCTGCCCGTCCTTCTACAAGGCGGACATCATCCAGAACCCGAGCGGCACCGACCTGTTCCTCGAAAAATGGCGGGGCGCCGTCATCGGCCGGCTCGGGGGCTACGCCAACGGGGCGGCGAAGGGCAACGGAGCCGCGGCATGAGCGGCGCGACGAACGGCGCCGACGCGCTTCCCGAGCGCACCTTCGCCTTGGTGGTCGGCGCGCTCGGCGGCGAGGGCGGCGGCGTGCTGACGAGCTGGATCGTGGCGGCGGCGGAATCGCTCGGCTACCCGGTGCAGAGCACCTCGATCCCGGGCGTGGCGCAGCGCACCGGCGCCACCACCTACTACATCGAGTTCTACCCGGCCCATCGCGACCGGCTCGGCGGGCGCTCGCCGACCATGGCGCTCTATGCGACGCCCGGCAACATGGATGTGGTGGTCACCTCGGAGCTGATGGAGGCCGGGCGCGCGCTCGAGCTCGGCTGGGTGACGCCCGACCGGACCACGCTGATCTCGTCCTCCCACCGGATCTATTCGATCTTCGAGAAATCGGCGATGGGGGACGGGCGGGTCGAGGTCGGGGACCTGGTCAAGACCGCGAACCATCTCGCCAAGCGGCCCATCCTGATCGACATGGACCGCCTCGCCCAGGCCAACGGGGCGGCGATCAACGCGGTCATTCTCGGCGTCATGGCGGGCTCGGGCGAGCTGCCGATCCCGGCCGAGGCGTTCGAGCGGGCGATCGAGAAGACCGGCGTCGCGGTCGGCGCCAATCTGCGCGGCTTCAAGGCGGGGCTCGACCATGTGCGGGGCGACGCCCCGATGCCGGAGGCGGAGCAGCCGGCGGAGCGCCCGGCGCCGCGCAATGTCGAGGCGCTGCTGGCGCGGGTCGAGCAGGCCTTCCCGCCCGAGACCCGCCAGATGCTGTCGGACGGGGTGCGCCGCGCGGTGGACTACCAGAACCTCGCCTATGGCGCGCGCTATCTCGACAATGCCGCGAAGATCCTCGCCGCCGACAAGGCCAGTGGCGGGGCCGACAGGGGGTTCAGGCTGACCGTCGAGGGCGGGCGGTATCTCGCGCTCTGGATGTGTTTCGAGGACATCATCCGGGTCGCCCAGCTGAAGAGCCGGCCCGAACGCATGGCGCGCGTCCGCCGCGAGGTCGGCGCCAAGGACGGCGAGCCGGTGGTCGTCACCGAGTTCCTCAAGCCGGGCTATGACGAGATCGCCTCGGTGCTGCCGCCCATGCTCGGCCGCGCGCTCACGCGGTGGAAGGAGAGGAAGCCGGGGCGGCAGAAATTCCACGTCGCCATGCGGGTCAGGACCAACACGGTGTTCGGCTATGTCCGGCTCCGGGCGCTGGCGAAGCTCCGCTTCTGGCGGCCTTACAGCTACCGCTTCGCCGAGGAGTGGTCGGAGATCGCGGCCTGGCTCGCGGCGCTGGAAGGCGCGGCGGCGAGGAGCTACGAATTGGCGCTCGAGATCGCCGAACTCCCCAACCTGCGCAAGGGCTATTCCGACACCCACCGGCGCGGCGTCGCCAACTACCGCGAGGTGTTCGAGCGGCTCGCCCGCCCGGCGGCCGGAGCGAGCGGCGATGCCGCCCAGGCGGTGGCCGCGCTGAGTGCCGCGCGCAGCGCAGCGCTCGCCGACCCCGACGGCGACGCGCTCCGCACCGTGCTCGTCGCCCCGCCCGGCGAACAGGCACAGGCGGCGGAGTAGGGGTTCCCCCGCCACGGTCGTCCGGCCGGGCAGCGCGGCCTGGCGGGGTTGCGCTGTGCGCGCTTGCCGTCATATTGGCAAATTGCATTCATCGAAAGCACGATGGGTATTCGACCATGGCCATGCTGACCGTCCGCAACCTGCCGGACGAGGTGCATCGCGCCCTGCGCGTTCGGGCCGCCCTGAGGGGCCGCAGCATCGAGGCGGAGGTGCGCGCCATCCTGGCGGAAACGGTGCTGCCGGAAGGGCGGGCCCAGCTGGGGACGCTGTTGACCGCAATCGGCCGGCGCGCCGGGTTGACGGAGGACGAGTTCGCAAGCCTTGGGCAACGCGATACCGCTCCGGCCCGGCCGATCGATCTCGAATGATTCTGCTGGATCGGTTCGAGGCGGCGGGATTCGTCGATCGTGGACCGCGTAGGCGCGCCGGCGCCGCATCGACAGACGCCGCGGTTCCCCCTACGCCTCGCCCCACACCTCGCGCGCGAGGTCGATCACCAGCGACAGCTTGGCGGCCTGGTCCTCGACCGCGATCAGGTTGCCGAGGTCGACGCTGGCGAAGCCGCATTGCGGGCTCAGGCCCAGCCGGTCGAGGGAGACGTATTGCGCGGCCTCGTCGATCCGGCGCCTGAGCGCGTCGCGGTCCTCCATCTCGCCGCGCTTGGTGGTCACCAGGCCGAGCACCACGCAGCCGTCGTCGGGCATGAAGCGCAGCGGCTCGAACCCGCCCGAGCGCACATCGTCGTATTCGAGGAACCAGGCATCGACGCCCACCACCGGGAACAGGGCCTCGGCCAGCGGCTCGTAGCCGCCCTCGGCGATCCAGGCGCTCTGCGCGTTGCCGCGGCAGAGATGGATGGTGAGGTAGGTCTCGGGGTTGCGCCCGGAGATGCAGTCGTTCAGCAGGCGCGCGTATCTGTGGATCAGCGTATCCGGGTCCTCGCCGATGGCCCTCAGGTTCTCGCGCATCCTGGTGTCGACGAAATAGTTGATGACCGGATCGTCGATCTGGATATAGCGGCAGCCGAGCGCTTCCAGCGCGGCGATCTCCTCGCGCCAGACCCGGGCGAGGTCGTCCCAGAACGCGTCCTTGTCGGGATAGGCCGCACCGTCGACCGAGGCGTCGCCGCCGTGGAAATGAACCCGCGTGGGCGAGGGGATGGTCACCTTGGCGGTCTTCGCGGTCTTCCCGTCGAGATACGCGAAGTCGGCGGCCAGGATGTCGCCCTTCCGGCCGAGCCTTCCCGCCGTCCGCACGTTCTTCGGCACGTAGCCCGACGCTGTGCCCGGCGCCTTCTGGAACCCCGCCGCCTCGTCCGGGCTCGAAATCTCGATCCCCTCGATCGCCGAGATGAAGTCGATCCACCAGTTCTCGCGCCGGAACTCGCCGTCGGTGACGGATTCGAGCCCGATATCCTCCTGCAGCCGGACCGCATCGGCGATCGCCGCGTCCTCGACCTCGCGTAGCGCCGCCGCGCTGATTGCGCCCGACTTCCACGACGCGCGGGCCTCCAGCAGCTCCGGCGGGCGCAGCAGGCTGCCCACGTGGTCGGCACGGAACAGCGGTTTCTTCATCGACACGCCCTCCCCTCTCGCCGGCGCGTTGACTCGCCCCCGGCCACGCCGAACTATGTACCCCGTTCCCGGTGGTGCGTCACGACCGGGCCGGCCAGGGGGGGTCATGCGGATCGAGGACTATCCGGCGCAGGAGCCGTTGAGCGAGGCGGGCCAGGCCTTCGCCGACGAGGTCATGGCAAGGGGCTCGGGCGTGGCGGCGCTCGACATCCAGTACGGCGCCGATCCCTACCAGTCGATCGCCATCCAGACCCCGGCCGAACCGAACGGTACGGTACTCGCCATGATGCATGGCGGCGGCTGGACCTCGGGCTACAAGGAACATCTCAACTTCGCCGGGCCGTGCGCCACCGCGCACGGCGCGATCTACGCCAGCATCGGCTACCGCCTCGCGCCGCGGCATCTGTTTCCCGCCGGGCTGGAGGACGCCGCCGACGCAATCGCCTGGCTGCATGACAACGTCGCCGGGATCGGCGGCGATCCCGGGCGCATCTTCCTCGGCGGGCATTCGGCGGGCGGGCACTACGCGGCGCTGCTCGCGGTGACGACGGGCTGGCAGGCGCCGCGCGGGCTGCCGCCCGACGCGATCCGGGGCTGCCTGCCGATCTCCGGCGTCTATCGCTTCGGCGAGGGCAGCGGGCTTTCCGGGCGGCCGCGCTTCCTGGGGCCCGAGTCGAACGACCGCCCGGCGAGCCCGGTGCTCAATATCGAGGCGCCCCGCCCCTTCCTCATCGCCCATGGCGGCGAGGACTTCCCGCATCTGATGGTCCAGGCGGAAGAGATGGAGCGCGCGCTCGGCGCGGCGGGCGGCGACGTGGCGCGCATCGAGATGCCGGCGCGCAACCACTTCTCCGCCTGCTACGCCGCCGGCGAGGCGGACGGCCCCTGGGCCGGCGCCGCGCTCGACTGGATCGCGGCGCGCTGATCGCCGCGCCATGCCGGCAATCGAAGCGCGCGGCCTCCACAAGCAGTTCCAGGCGACCCGCGCGCTGGAGGACGTGTCGTTTGCGGTCGAGCCCGGCGAGATCCACGCGCTGATCGGCGAGAACGGCGCCGGCAAGTCGACGCTGATCAAGATCCTGGGCGGCGTCTACCGGCCCGACCGCGGCACCGTGGCGGTGGGCGGCGAGGAGCGGCGCTTCGCCGGCCCGCGCGAGGCGCTGGCCGGCGGCATCGTCACCATCCCGCAGGAGATGCGCGTCGTGCCCGCGCTCGGCGTTGCCGAGAACGTGCTCATCGGGCATTTGCCGATGCGCCGCGCGCTCGGCCTGCCGGTGCTCGACCGGGCGGCGATGGCGCGCAGGGCGGCGGGCATTCTCGACCGCCTCGGGATCGACATCGATCCCGGCACGCGGGTCGACCGGCTGGGCTACGCCGAGCGCCAGCTGGTGATGATCGCCCGGGCGCTCAGCCACGCGGCGCGAGTGGTGATCCTCGACGAGCCGACGGCGGCGCTGGAGGCGCGCGAGGTCGAGCGGCTGTTCCGCGCGATCGACGCGCTCAAGGCCGACGGCGTGGCGATCGTCTATGTCTCGCACCGGCTCGACGAGGTCGAGGCGCTGGCCGATACCTGCACCGTGCTGCGCGACGGGCGGGCGGTCGAGCGCTTCGCGCGCGGCGAGCGCGGGCGGGCCGACATCGTCCGCGCGATGACCGGGCGCGACATCGAGACCGCGCACGCCGCCCCCGGCGCGGCATCGACCGGCATCCTGCTGCGCGGGCCGGTGGGCGAGGAGCCCGAGGTCGCGGTCGGCGAGGGCAGCGTGCTCGGCCTCGCCGGGCTGCTCGGCAGTGGCACGACGGAGCTGCTGCACCGCCTGTTCGGCGGCGCGCGCGGGCCGGTGGAGATCGAGAAATCGGGCGCGGCGGTCCGGCTCGCACGGCCCGCCGACGCGATCCGGGCCGGCATCGGGCTGGTCCCCGGCGAGCGAGCGCTGGGGCTCGCGATGGCGCTCACGGTGCGCGAGAACATCGTGCTCCCCAACCTGCCGCTGCTGGCTGGCGGGCTGCGGCTCGACAGGCCGGCGATCGACCGCCTGGTCGCGCGGCTGATCGAGAGCGTCGACATCCGCCCGCCCGACCCGGACCGGACGGTGCGCCAGCTTTCCGGCGGCAACCAGCAGAAGGTGATCTTCGCGCGCTGGCTCGCCGGCCATGCCGACGTGCTGCTGCTCGACGAGCCGACGCACGGCATCGACATCGGCGCCAAGGCGCAGATCCACCGGCTGATGCGCCGCTTCGTCGAGGATGGCGGCGGGATCGTGCTCGCCTCGGCGGAGATGGCGGAGCTGCTGGCGGTCAGCGACTCGGTGCTGGCGATGCGCCGCGGCAGGACGGTCGGGCGCCTGACGCGCGACGGCGCATACACCGAGGCCGCGCTGAGATCGGCGCTCGGCGGATGAGAGGCCCGGCGCAGGCCCGGATCGGCTGGCTGGCCGGGCAGATCCCGCTGCTCGCGCTGGTCGTGCTCTGCCTGGTCGCGAGCGCGCTGTCAGACCGGTTCTTCTCGCCGATCAACATCAACAACGTGCTGATGCAGGGCGCGGTCATGACGGTGATCACCATCGGCATGACCTATGTGATCGTCTGCGGCGGGTTCGACCTCAGCGTCGGCTCGGTGGTGGCGCTGTCGGGCTGCATCGCGGCCATGGCGATGCTGGAGGCCGGCATCGTCGCGGGGGTGGCCGCCGGCGTCGCGGTCGGCGCCCTGGTCGGGCTGGTCAACGGGCTCGTCGTGACCCGGCTCGACGTGAACCCGTTCATCGCCACGCTCGGCACCATGGTGCTGTTCCGCGGCGTCACCTTCCTGATCACCGGCGGGCGGCCGATCGTCGGCGAGGAGGGGCTGCCGGAGCTCTTTCTCGACTTCGCCATCGAACGCCTGTTCGGCATCCCCTTCCTGGTCTGGCTGCCGGTGCTCCTGTTCGGCGTGTTCCACTGGCTGCTGCACCGCACGGCCTACGGAATCCGCGTCTTCGCCACCGGCGGCAACACCGAGGCGGCCTATCTCGCGGGCGTCGCGGTGGGGCGTGTGCGGGCCTCGGCCTATGTCTGGTGCGGCGCGCTCGCCGGGCTCGCCGGGGTGATGCTGGCGTCCCGGCTGCAATCGGGCCAGCCGACGGCGGGCGCGTTCTACGAGCTCACCGCGATCGCCGCCGTGGTGCTCGGCGGCGCCTCGCTGTTCGGCGGCGAGGGGAAGCTCTACAAGTCGATCATCGGGGTGTTCATCATGGTGGTGCTGGCGAATGCGCTCAACCTCGCCAACGTCCACTCCTACTGGCAGCAGGTGGCGATCGGCCTGGTGATCGTCGCCGCCGCCGCCGCCGACCGCCTGCGCCGCCGCTGACGGGCGCCGCGGGCCGAGAGCGGCCGCTACCGAACGAGTCCCTGCTTCCGCGCCATCTCCATGGCGAGGTTTTCCGAAGCATCGAGGAACGCGAAGAACACGCTCAAATCGTCGATGTAGTGCTGCCATTGCCCGTCGGCGGCATGCTCCCAAGCGTACCGCTTTTTCCACAACTCCGCGTCTTCATCCATGTAGGCGAAGACGTCCTTCAGGCCTTGCAAGCGCCGGTTGGCGGGGCCTTCGGGGATCGCGGGATCGTCGGTGCTCAGAAACGCGACCAGATCGAACGGATGATCGGTGGAGGCCTTCGCGAACAGACGCTCCAGCTCGGCTGCCGCAGAGACCCCGCGCGCGTCGAGCCGGTCGTAGAGCCCGGCGAGACGATGCCCGTCGGGGCCCTCCGGGGGCCTGACGCCAACCAGGTGCAGCAGGCATTTCAGCCTGAGCTCCAGCGCGATCGCGAGATTGAAATGGCTGGCCGTCTTGAGCGATTCCCAGACGGTGTGCGACGGCCAGCCCGATGCGCCTCCGACCGGCGAAAGGTCTCCGCCCCTGACCCGCAGCCGGGCGATTTCACGCTCGATCAGCGAGGCGGACTGGCGGAATGCCCGGGCGTCGCCGATCAGCTTCAGGAACCGCACGCCGTTCATCGCTTCGCCTCCACCGGCTTGCGCTACCCGTTAGCGATACTCCGACGCGGGCCTTGCCGGGCGCGTCGCGGAATTCCCGCTCAACACGTAGAGATCGGGGACCGGCAGCGCGAAGCCGCCGCTCCAGCCGGTCGCGCCATCCCCTTCCGGCACGCCCGGCCCCCGAACGGCCCCCGAGGGGCGAAGCCGGAGGCCGAGCGCGTTCATCACGCTGACAACGGTCGCGAAACCGGGGTTCCCGTCGCCGGAGAGCGCCTTGTACAGGCTTTCCCTGCCCAACCCGGTCTTCGCCGCGACGGCGGTCATTCCCCTGGATCGCGCGATATCCCCGAGCGCCGCCGCGATGATGCGCGGATCGCCGTCCTCGAACGCCGCTTCCAGGTAGGCCACGATGTCATCGAGGTCTTCGAGATAGTCCGCCGCATCCCAGGGGAGCGTGCTCGCCCTTGCGGCGGAAGCGCGGGTTCGCGCATCGTTCATCGATCTTCCCCTTCCGCCAACGCCTGCGCGAGGTCGCGCGCTCTCTCGATGTCCTGCCGCCGGGTTCGCTTGTCGCCGCCGACCACCGCCCGCGCATCTCCCGGATTGCCCAGCGCCAACCGATTGATGCGGATGAGGATCCGCGCCTTCGCCCGCCTGTCGCGAAGTCTCCGAAACCAGCTGTCGTACGCATCGGTCTGGCGAACTTCGGCCACCGGCCGGTTGTATCCTACAAGATACGCCTCGGCAACGCTGCTGCAATCGGCGAAAGGCCCCGACGGGCTGGCGGAAACGGAGCCGCGTCCTCCAAGTGCAGTTGACGGTGGGAGCTCCCTGATGGTTCAGGGCAGGGTCTCAAAAGCCCGAAGACACGCGATCCCCATTGCGTCGGGTTCGATTCCCGCTACCTCAACCGAACTCTAAGTCTTTTCATAATTGGCAGATCGCAGTTCTCGAATCTCTACTCGTATCCCTTTAAGATCGGATCGCATGTCTCTTGTAATCTCTTTGAGATCGTTTCGGATGTCTTCAGCGATCTGCTTGAGAGTTTCTCGATCGCTGTTGACTCGTCCTACCCATATTCCGATCACGACGAGGATCGCGCCAACCGAGACCGCCCCGGCGAGCTTGGCCGCTTCCTGCCAGAACGCCATACCCAACCTCTACTCTTCGAAACTGCTTCGAGAATCAACCTAGTATACTCTGAGTTGAGTTCGTGGGCGAAGCAAGACCACAACGCCCAGGGGCCAACGAGTATCCTCATCCCGAACCGGTCCCGCAGGGGCCGCATCGAAAGACGGGCGCCGCGCTGCCATGACGGATTACGACGGCATCGTGCTCGGCGGCGGGCATAACGGGCTGATCCTCCAGGCCTACGCGGCGCGCGCCGGGCTCAGGGTGCTGACCATCGAGCGCCGGCCGGTGGTCGGCGGCGGGCTGGAGACCGCGGAGGATCCGCGCCATCCGGGCTTTCTGCACAACACGCACGGCTTCTTCCAGCGCGCGCTGACCGGGATGCCGTGGTATCGCGACCTGGAGATCGCCCGCCACGGCGCGCGCTATATCGAGCCCGAGCTCAACGTGGCGATGATGCTGGGCGACGGCCGGTCGCTGCAATGGTGGACCGATTTCGAACGCACCCATGCCTCGTTCGCCGCGCTGTCGAAGCGGGACGCCGCCACGCTCAAGCGCTGGCACGACGCGTTCCGCCCGATCGTGCGCGACATCCTGGTGCCCGAGGCGACGTCGCCGCCCTTGCCGGCGGCCGAGCGCCGCGCGCTGCTCGAACGCAGCGCCGCCGGGCGCCGGCTGCTGGAGGCGAGCGCGCTGTCGCCGCTCGAATTCGTCGAGAGCGAGTTCACCCACCCGACCATCCAGGCGGGGCTCCTGTTCTTCAACGGGCTGCGCGAGGTCGATCTCAGGGTGCGCGGCTTCGGCCACCACATCGCCGCGCTCCTCGCGAGCACCGCGAAGGCGCAGATGACCGTGGGCGGTGCGCAGATGCTGGCCGTCGCGCTGGAGCGCGCGGTGCGCGAGGCGGGCGGCGACATAATGGTGGCGACGGAGCCGCGCCGCATCCTGGTCGAGCGGGGCCGGGCGGTGGGCGTCGAGACCCAAGCGGGCGAGACCTTCACGGCGCGCCGCTTCGTCGCCTCCTCGCTCAACCCGCACCAGACCTTCCTCGACCTGCTGGAGCCGGCGCATTTGCCGGACGCGTGGCGGCGCAAGGTCGAGAGCTTCGCCTACAACCTGATCGCGCCGCTGTTCGCGCTCAACCTCAACCTCGCCGAGCCGCCGCGCTACAGCGCCGCCGATGCCGACCCCGCGCTGGAAAAACCCTTCATGGTCATCATGGGGCTCGAACACGTCTCGCAGTACCCTGAGATCGTGCGCCACCACGAGGCCGGGACCATCCCGCCGACGGTGATGTGGGGCTGCTGCCCGACCCAGTTCGACCCCTCGCAGGCGCCGCCCGGCCGGCACACCGCCTTCATGTGGGAGAAGCTGCCCTACCGGCTCGGCGGCGATCCGGCGAGCTGGGACGCGGCGAAGGACGCCCACGGCGCCGCGATGCTCGATCTCTGGCGCCGCCACGCCCCCAACCTCGCCGACGCGGTGATCGACCGCTTCGCGCGCAGCCCGCTCGACGTCGAGCGCACGCTCCCCAACATGCGCCACGGCGACCTGCTGGTCGGCGCCTTCACCAACGGCCAGATCGGCGCCGACCGGCCGTTCCCGGGCGCCGGGCGCTACCGCGCCCATCTCGACGGTCTCTATCTGTGCGGCTCGGCCTCGCACCCGGGCGGCAACGTCACCGGCCTGCCGGGCTACAACGCGGCCCAGGTGCTGCTCGCCGATCTCGGCATCGAGGCCGGCTGGGCGCCGCCCCCGATCGCCGACCGGCTGGCCGCGCTGGGGGATGCGGAGTAGCGTCCTTCGATACGCCCCCTTCGGGGGCTACTCAGGATGAGGGAGGGGTGTGGGCGGCCGAGAACTTCCCTCATCCTGAGTAGCGGCGAAGCCGCGTATCGAAGGACGCGCCCCGGCCACCGCCTCCAGGATGGCCTCCGGCGTGATCGGCAGGCTCGTCACCCGCGCGCCGAGCGGGCGCAGCGCGTCGTTGACCGCGAGCAGGATCGCCGCCGGCGCGCCGACCGTGCCGGCCTCGCCCGCCCCCTTGGTACCGAGCGCGGTCTCCTCGATCGGGGTCTCGACATGGCCGACATGGATGTCGGGCAGCCCCGCCGCCATCGGCACCAGGTAGTCGACGAAGCTCGCGTTGAGCATCTGGCCGTCTTCGTCGTAGCGGCACTCCTCGAACAGCGCGCCGCCGATCCCCTGCACCACCCCGCCGCGGATCTGCTCCTCGACCAGCAGCGGGTTGACGATGCGCCCGCAATCCTCGACCACCCAGTGGTCGAGCAGGCGGATCTCGCCGGTCTCGACATCGACCTCCAGGGAGGAGCCCTGCACCCCGTTTGCCAGCGCGAAGGGCGCGGCGTCGGGGACGTAGTGGCGGGTCGCCGCCAGCTCGGGCTGCACCCCGGGCGGCAGCATGTCGTGGCGGAAATGGCCGATGCGGGCGATCTCGGCGAGCGCGATGCGGGCCTCCCCGCTCGCCCGGTCGCACACCGCGCCGCGCGCGAGCGTGAGCGCGGCGGGGTCGGCCTGGAGCATGGAGCCCGCAAGCTCGAGGATGTTGGCCCGCAGGGCGTCGGCGGCGCGCCACGCCGCCTCGCCGCCGATGGTGAGCCCGCGCGAGGCCCAGGCGCCGCCGCCATAGGGCGCGGACGCGGTGTCGCCACCGACCACGCCGACATCCGCCGCCGCCACTCCCAGCCGGTCGGCGACGATCTGGGCGATGGCCGCATGGGTCCCCTGGCCGAGCTCGATCACCGAGGTGACGCAGCGCACCGCGCCCGACGGCTCCAGCCTCACCGTGGCGCCGTCCTGGGTCGAGATGTGGGCGCCCGACGGGCCGTAATAGGCGGGACCGACCGAGGTCATTTCGAGGAAGGTGGCGACCCCGATGCCGCGCCAGACCCCGTGCCCGCGCAGCCTCTCCTGCTCGGCACGCAAATCCTCGTAGCCCATCATGGCGACCAGCCTGTCGAGGCATCGCCGGGGGCTGAGGCGGCGGATCGCGAGCCCGCCCGGCGTCTTCAGCGGGTAGTCCTCGTCCGCCCAGTAGTTGCGCCGGCGCAGCGCGACCGGGTCGATCCCGGCCGCATGCGCCGCCCAGTCGAGCAGCTGCTCGGCCACCGCGCAGGCGATCGGCTGGCCCACCGCGCGGTACATGCCGCTCGGCGGCTTGTTGAGGAACGCGACCCTGAGCCGCGCGCCGTAATTTGCGTTGGCATAGGCGCCGGCCGCCATCATGACGGTCATCATGCCCTCGCTGATCGGCGCGCGGCCGTATGAGCCGTAGGCGCCGAGCGAGGTCAGCGCGTCGACCGAGAGCCCGGCGATCCGGCCGTCGGCGTCGACGCCGAGCCGTGCCGTCACCCCCTGGTCGCGGGCATGCACGTCGGTGACGAAGGACTCCATGCGGTCGGCGACGTATTTCACCGGCCGCCCGAGCAGCCTGCTAACCGCCGAGACCGCGATCTCCTCGCCGTAGATATGGAGCTTGATGCCGAACCCGCCGCCGATATCCGGCGAGACCACGCGGACCAGGTGTTCCGGGATGCCGAGCATGCGCGACAGCGTGTCCTGCTGGTGCCACGGCGACTGGTGGCTGCCATGCACGGTGAGCCTGCCCTCGCCGGGGTCGTAATCGGCGATGACGGTGCGCATCTCCAGCGGCACGCCGGTGTGGCGCGAGAACGAGAAGCTGCCCTCGACGACATGCGCGGCTGCGGCCAGCGCCGCCTCGGGCGCGCCTGCCTCGATCGTCGTCGAGAAGCAGAGATTGCCGCCGAGCCCGGGATGGACCGGCGCGGCGTCGGCATCGAGCGCGCGGTCGCGCATTGCGGCGGCGGGCAGCGGCTCCCACTCGACGAGCACCTCGTCGGCCGCGTCCTCGGCCTCGGCGCGGGTCCGGGCGATCACGGCGGCGACCGGCTCGCCCTGCCAGACGGCGCGCTCGACGGCCAGCGCGTGCTGCGGCGGCGAGACCATGCTCGGCAAGTGGTCCATCGTCCCCTGCCAGGGGGCGCAGATTGCGGCGATGTCGGCGCCGGTGAACACGCGCGCCTCCGGCACCCGGGCGAGCGCGGGCGCGGGGTCGATGTTCAGGATGCGGGCATGCGCGTGCGGGCTGCGCACGAAGGCGAGGTGGAGCAGACCCGGGAAGCGGAGGTCGTCGGCATAGCAGCCGCGGCCGACGGCGAGCCTGCGGGCGGCGCTGCGCGGCAAAGGGCGCCCGACGGCGCCCGCGGGATCAGCCACCGAAGCGGCTCTCCATCGTCGTCTCGACCGCGTCCACGATGGCGTGGTAGCCGGTGCAGCGGCAGTAATTGCCGGACAGGAACTCGCGGATCTCGGCCCGCGTCATCTTGCGCCCGGCCTCCATCATCTCGGCGGCGGTCAGCAGCATGCCGGGCGTGCAGTAGCCGCATTGCAGCGCGTTGCGGGCGATGAACGCCTCCTGCAGATCCTCGATCTCGCCCGAATCCGAGACCCCCTCGATGGTCCACACATCGGCCCCGTCGGCCTGGATGGCGAGCATCAGGCAGCCGCGCACGATCTGCCCGTCGACGCGCACCGTGCAGGCGCCGCAGACGCCGTGCTCGCAGCCGAGATGCGAGCCGGTCAGCCCGAGCTCGATGCGCAAAAAGTCGACCAGATGCTGGCGCGCCTCGACCCGCCTGGCGATCTTCTCGCCGTTGACCGTGACTTCGATGTCGGCGAATTCTTCCATCCTTCCGCCCCCTCAGCCTGAAGCGACCATGCGGTCGAGCGCGCGCCCGGTGAGCACCCGCGCGAGATGCAGCCTGGTCGCCGCCGAGGCATGGAAATTCCCGATCGGGTCGAGGTCGCCGCCGAGCGCCTCCTTGACCGCCTCCTTGACGTCCTCGGACCAGGGCTTGCCCTCGGCCGCGGCGGATGCGCCCGCGGCGAGGCGGGGCCGGTCGTCGGAGCCGAAATAGGCCAGCCGCACGTCGCTCAGCACGCCGCCGTCCACCCTGGCGTGGCAGCACACCCCGGCCAGCGCGAAGTCGCCGTGGCGCCGGGCGAGCTCCATGAAGGACGAGCGGTAGCCCGCCCCGAGCGCCGGGATGCGGGTCTCGACCAGGATCTCGTCGTCGCCGCGCTCGGTCTCGTAGAGCCCGTTGAAGAAGGAGCGCGCGGCGACCGTCCGCCGCCCGCGCGCGCTCGCCAGCACGAATTCCGCATCGAGCGCGAGCGCGCAGGCCGGCAGCTCGGCCGCCGGGTCGGCGAGCGCGATGCTGCCGCCGAAGGTGCCGCGGTTGCGGATCGCCACATGGGCGACATGCGGCATGGCCTCGGCGACCAGCGGCAGCCGCCCGGCGACGACGTCCGAGCCCATCACCTCGGCGTGGCGGGCGAGCGCGCCGATCCTGACCGTGCCGTTGTCGAGACCGATCCCCTTGAGCGCGTCGATCCGGTTGATGTCGATCAACAGGCTCGGCCGCGACAGCCGCATGTTGAGCGTCGGCATCAGGCTCTGGCCGCCGGCGAGGATGCGCGCCTCGTCGCCGTGCTCGGCGAGCAGCGCCAGCACCTCGTCGAGGTTGTCCGGCCGGGTATAGGCGAAGCGCGGCGCCTTCACTGCCAGCCTCCCGTCTTCGTTGTCCGGCAGACATCGTAGCCAAGGCGGCGGTTTGGGCAAGGGCGATGGACAGTTCGGCACCCGCCGGCCACAATTCCGCGCAAGCCGGCAAGGGAGGCGGATCGTGGAGATCGTCGAGGAATTCACCATCCCCGCGCGCGAGGGCCGCGCCGTCCGCGTGGAGAAGGGCCAGGTGCTCCGCATCCACCAGATCGTCGGCGGCCAGGTCGGCGACTGCGTGTTCTACAACGCCGACGACCGCCGCGAGTGGTTCCATGTCGGGCAGAGCTGGGCGACCAACGTGATCCTCGGCACCGGCACGTCGAAATCCTTCAAGCACTTCTATTCCAAGCCGCCGCGCGAGAACGTGATGCTCACCGTGCTCGCCGACACCTGCGCCAACCACTGGGGCAATATGGGCGGGCGCTGCTCGGCCAAGCTCTACGAACGGCGCGACAACCTCGCGGTCCACCGCTCCTGCCAGGAGAACCTGACCGAGGCGCTGGCGCCCTGGGGGCTCGGCGGGGACGAGGTGATGGACGTGTTCAACGTGTTCATGAATGTCGAGCTGCACGCCGACGGCGGCTTCGCCATCCTGCCGACCGAGGTGGGCGCGGACGACTACATCGACCTGCGCGCCGAGATGAACGTGCTCGCCGCGATCTCCGCCTGCCCGGCCGACACCTCGCCCACCAACAACGGCAGGTCGGCCCCGCTCGGCATCAAGGTGTTCGCGGGGGGCTGAGCCCCGCCGCGTCGTTTCGACCGGAGCGCCGGCCCAAGGTTTCGCTTGTCGAATGCTCGACGGGGCCGGATGATGCCGCTCAACCGACGATGAGGCGTCAAGGAGCGGACCATGCTCTCCGTCAGTCTGCCGGCCGACGTTGAGGACCTCGAAGATCTTGAGGATCTCCATCTCGCGGAAAAGCGCTCGCGCGAAAACCGGGCCGGGTCGTCGCAGACATACACGCTTGCGGAGGTAGAGCGCGAGCTTGGCATGGCGGGTTGAGTTCGACGCCGGCGCCCCCAAGGACTTGCGAGCGCAGGACCGCGAGCCGGCGGTGCGTCCTTCGATACGCGGCTTCGCCGCTACTCAGGATGAGGATGGGTTGGTGCGGGCAACAAAATTACCCTCATCCTGAGTAGCCCCCGAAGGGGGCGTATCGAAGGACGCCCTACCCCGCCGCGCGCGCGGGCTCGTCGGCCTCCAGCGCAGCCGTCATCGCGGCCCGGCGGGTGCGCGCCCAGAGCCAGACCAGCAGGCAGATCGCCGCGCCGCCGATCACCGGCCATTGCAGCCCGATCCAGCTCGACAGCGAGCCCATGATCAGCGCGCCGATGGCCGGCGCGCCGCGGTTGATCATGCCGTAGAGGCTCATCACCCGGCCGCGCAGCCCGGGATCGACCGCGTTCTGCAGCAGCGTCTGCTCGCCCACCCCGACCACGATCAGGGCGAAGCCGGCGACCGCGAGGCAGGGCAGCGCGAGCCAGAACGCATCGGTGGCGGCGAAGCCGATCAGCACCGCGCCGAGCAACGCGATGCCGGCGACCGTGGTCGCGGTGAGCCCGGCGACGGCGCCGCGCTGGGCGAGCCAGAGCCCGCCCAGCATGGCGCCGAGACCGGCCGCCGAGGTCAGCCAGGCGAGCCCCTCGGCGCCGCGCCCGAACACCGCGTCGGCGAAGCCCGGCAGCAGCTCCAGCACCGGGCGGCCGCACAGCGCGACGATGGTGAGGATGGCGAGCATCGGCCCGATGCCGGCGTGGCGGGCGGCATAGGCGTAGCCCTCGGCGATCTCGCCCGGCATGTTGCGGATGGCGCGCGCGGCCCTGCGGCTCTCGCCGTGCTCCAGCCGGATGCGCGACAAGACGGCGAGGAACACCACGAAGCTCGCCGCGTTGAAGGCGAACGCCCAGCCGATGCCGTAGCGGACGATCAGGAACCCCGCCACCATCGGGCCTATGAAACGCGCGCCGTTGAAGATCAGCGAGTTGATGCCGATCGCCGCCGACAGGTCCCGGCGCGGGACCAGGCTCGGCACGATGGCGAGCCGCACCGGCTGACCGAAGGCGAGCACCGTCCCGCCCGCCGCCACCAGCACCAGCAGGATCTCGATGGTGATCGCGCCGCTCAGCGTGAACCCCGCGAGCAGGACCGCCTGGACGAGGTTGAGGGCCTGGATCGTCTTGACCGCGCTGAGCCGGTCGACCCGGTCGGCGACCGCGCCGGTGATCGGCGCCAGGAGGACGGTCGGGAACAGATCGGCGAAGGCGATGATGCCGAGCCAGGTGCCCGAATTGGTGAGCTCCCAGGCGAGCCAGCCGACCGACATGCGTTGCACCCAGGTGCCGACATGCGAGGCCACGTTGCCGGCCGAGAACAGGCGGAAGTCGCGATGCGCGAGCGCGCTCCGAATGGGGTCGAACCGGGTCGGGAACTTCATCGGCGCGTCTGGGCCAGGGCGCGCGAACGATAGCAGAGCCGCGCGCAAGCGGCCAATCGGGTGCCGCGCGCGCCCGAATCCCGCAGCGACGACGGGGCAAGAAAACCCCTTGCACGGACCAATGCTACCATGAGTAGAATACCCGAGGAGACGCACTACCGTCATTTCCCCAGACATCCGGCGCATCCGACGCCGAGGAGTCCCCGATCATGAACGGAGCCGCAAACCGAGCGGGTCGAGAGCCGAGAGCGCCAGGTGGATCGGGGAGGGACCGGGCAGGGTCCGCGCACCGTCCGGGCGTAAACCCGTGCAGCCGCGCTCCGCGGACGCGCGCCGGGGGCGCGCTGGCGGCGCTGGCGCTTGCCGCGGCGGTGACCGCGACCGTCCCCGGCGTCGCCGGGGCGCAGACCCGCGCGACGGTGACCGTCGAGGCGACGCTGCCCACGACCCAGCTCGAGGGGGGCCCGCTCTGGTTCGAGGTCGAGCGTTCGGGCGCCCCGACCGACGCGGCGCTCGACGTGGCGGTGCAGGTTTCCGAGACCGGGGCCATGCTCCCCGCCGCCGCGAAGGGCGTGCGCACGGTCACCATCCCGGAGTTCGGCGAAGTCGGCCATCTCGTCATCGACTCGATCGCCGACCTGACCGACGAGGCGGACAGCACCGTCAGCGTCTTTGTGCTCGAGAGAAGCGGGTATCGCGTCGGATCGCCCGCGCGGGCGCGAGCGACCGTCACGGACGACGACATTCCGGTGGTGAACGTGGAAGCGGTCGCGGGCTCGGTGCGGGAGGGAAGCCCGGCCGTGTTCCGCGTCACCCGGGTGGGGCTGACCGCCCAGGCCCTCACGGTCGAGCTCGACGTGTTCGACCGCAACGGGGCGCTCACCGGCCCGGCGCTGGCCACCGGGTCGGCGACGATCGGGGCCGGCAGCAGCGCCGCGGAGATCTCGCTCGCCACGCGAGACGACAATGTGGATGGACCCCGGGGCGAGGCCTGGGTCCGGGTGCTGGCGGGCGACGGCTACACGACGGGGGTCGGCGCGGAGGCGATGGTGCGCGTCGAGGACGACGAGCTGCCCGCGGTGAGCGTCGAGGCCGTCCAGGACCCGGTCAACGAGGGCACGCCCGCGCAGTTCACCGTGACCAGGACGGGCGTGCTGGACGACGAGCTCGAAGTGCGGCTCGCGGTCTCCGAGACCGGCGACATGGTCGATGCGGCGCTGCCCGGCAGTGTCGTCATCCCGGCCGGCCAGAATTCGGCGGGGGTGGAAATACCGACCGTCGACGACTCGACGGACGAGAGCAACGGCAGCGTGCGCGTCTCGCTGGTCTCGTCGACCGCCTACCGCCTCGGCACCGCGCGATCGGCGAGCGTCGGGATCGACGACGACGAGACGCCGACGGTCGGCATCGTGGCGGTGGGCGCGACGGTCACCGAGGGCGCCGCTGCGCATTTCCGCCTCACCCGCGCCGGCCACACCGCCGACACCCTCACCGTCCCGCTGAGCGTCTTCGAGGAAGGCGACGTGCTCACCGACGCCGCGCGCCAGACTTCCTCGGTCGTCTTCGCCAGCGGTCGCGCCAGCGCGGCGCTTCGGCTCGCGACCGACGACGACGCGCTCGAGGAGCGCGACGGGCGCGTGACCGTCTACCTCGACCCGGGCGGCACGCACGGCCTCTCCCTGACCGCGCAGAACGCCTCGGTCGCGGTCGGCGACAACGACCGGACGGGCTTCTCCATCGAGGCCGAGTCCGATGCCATTACGGAGGGCGGGACCGCCGAGTTCCGCGTGATCCGCGACGGGCTGGGGGAGTCGGCGGTCACCGTGCGGGTCTCGGTGAGCAAGCAGGGCGACATGTTCGCCGACAGCGCGACCGAGACCGTCGACGTGGCGTTCGCCGCGGATGTCTTCGAGGCAAGGTTCAGCATCGAGACCATGAACGACGAGGCGGACGAGATCGACGGCGCGGTGAACGCGACCCTGCTCTCCGGCACCTTGTATTCGCTTCGGGCCGCGCGCAGCGCGCGGGTCGCGGTCAGGGACGACGACCTGGTCAACATAACCGTCGCCGGGCCCGCCTCGCCGGTCTCCGAGGGCTCGACCGCGGTCTTCACCTTCACCCGCGACGGCTTCCTCGACCGCGAGCAGGCGATCAGGGTGTTCCATTACTCGAGCGGCAAGTGGACGGCGGCGGAGACGGGCACGACCACGGTGCGCTTCTCGCGCGGGTCGAGCACCGCGCGGCTCTCCCTGCCGATCTACGACGACGAGATCGACAACGACACGGACGTCACCGTCGGCGTGGACGTGTTGCGCACCTACGAGCATGAGCTGGCCAGCTTCAGGCTGCCGGGGCGGGGCGGGGCGACGGTCACCGTGACCGACAACGACACCGACGACAACCTTCCCGTCGTCTCGGCGAGCGCGTCCGGGTCCGTCGTCGAGGGGCGGGACGCGGTCTTCACCCTGCGGCGAACCGGCATCACCGGGCACCCGCTGCTGGTCGCGGTCCACGTGACGGAGACGGGCGCGATGCTGGACGGCTCCCCGCCCCGGGAAGCGATGATCGCCCGCGGGTCGTCCACCGCCGCCGTCAGGGTGCGCACCCGCGCCGACGGCGTCGCCGAGGAGAGCAGCAGCGTGACGCTGCGGGTCGTGCAGGCCTTCGCCGACTACACCACGAACGCCGCGAGCGAGAGCGCGAGCCTGACGGTGCTCGACAACACCGGCTATGTCGAGCCGACGGTGACGATCGCAAGGCTCGGATCGGCGACCGTCGAGGAGGGAACCGACCTGCGCTTCCGGGTCTCGCGCACCGGAACGACGATCGGCCGGATCTCGGTCAATCTCGGGATCGGCGAGACCGGGAGTACGCTCAGGGGGCACCGTCCGCGGTCGGTGACGCTCGATCCGGACGCCACCGGCGCGACCGTCACGCTGTCCACCGACAACGACGACAGGGTCGAGCAGCCGAGCGTCGTCACCGTGACGCTGCGCAGCGGCGACCGCTACACCGTGGGCTCGCCAGCCTCGGCGACGGTCACGGTGAACGACGACGACACCGCCGGCTCGTCCCTCTCGCTGTCGCGCAGCGTCTCCCCCGACGGTCCCGGGACCGCCTTCGCCGCGAGCGCCGGGCCCGCGCTCTCGGTCGCCGATTCCGCGGTCGACGAGGCCCCGGGCGCGACCCTCGACTTCGTCGTGACCCTGAGCCCGGCGGCGGCCCGGACCGTCACCGTCGAGTACCGCACCGGCAACGGCACGGCGGACGCGGGCACCGACTACCGGCGCACGGCCGGAACCCTCGGCTTCGGGCCCGGGGAGACCCGGAAGACGGTCTCCGTGCCGGTGCTCGACGACCCGCTCCACGAGGGCTCGGAGACCATGACGTTGAGTCTGTCGAACCCGTCGGGGGCGGCGATCGGCGACGGCGAGGCGACCGGCACCATCCGCAATACCGACGTCATGCCCGGGGCGTGGATCGCGCGCTTCGGCCGCGCGGTGGCGGAGCAGGCGATCGGCGCGGTGGAGGCGAGGCTGGCCTCGCCGCGCGCGCCGGGGCTCGCGGGGTCGGTAGCCGGCCGGGCCCTGGCCGGCGTCGCGGCCGGCGCGGCGGCGGGCGGGGACGGCTTCGCGCCGCTTGCCTTCGGGTCCCGCACGGCGACGGACCGCGAGCTTCTCGCCGGCTCCTCCTTCGCGCTGGCCGGAGGGTCGGCGGAGCGCGGCTCGGCGGCGTTCTGGGGCGGCGGCGCGGCGACCCGCTTCGACGGGCGCGCGGGCGGGCGCGGCCTCGACGGCGAGGTGGCGGGCGCGACGCTCGGCGTGGACTACGCGCAAGACCTCGTGCTGGCCGGGCTGATGGTCTCGCACGCGCGCGGCGAAGGCGACTACCGGGCGGGCGCCGGCGGCGCGGTCTCCTCCAGCCTCACCTCCGTCTTCCCCTACGCCCGCTACGCGCTCGGCGACCGGGTCGCGCTGTGGGGCATGGCGGGCTACGGCGCGGGCAAGCTGACGCTGAAGCCGCAGGGCGGGGCGAAGCTGCACCCGGATACCGACCTGATGATGGGGGCGGCCGGGTTGCGCGGCGTGCTGCTCGACGGCGCCGGCGACGGGCCGACGCTGGCGGCGAAGTCGGACGCCTTCGCGCTGCGCATGCGGGCCGACGCGGCGGCCGGGCTGGCGGCATCGGAGGCGCAGGTGACGCGGCTGCGCCTCGCGCTGGAGGGCGCGCAGGCGTTCGGCCTCGGCGCGGGCGTCGTTCTGACCCCGCGCCTGGAGCTCGGGCTGCGCCACGACGGGGGCGACGCCGAGACCGGCACCGGGGCCGATATCGGGGCGGGGCTCGACTTCGCCGACCGGGCGCGCGGGCTGTCCGCCGGGATGCGTGCGCGCGGGCTGCTCACCCACGAGGCCGGCGGCTTCCGCGACCGCGGCCTCGCGGCGACGCTCGCCTACGACCCGGCGCCGGGCTCCGAGCGCGGCCTCTCGCTCGGCCTGGCGCAGAGCGTGGGCGGTCCGGCGTCGGGCGGGGCCGATGCGCTGTTCGCCCGCCCCGCGCCGGCGCACGACGGCGGGGACGGTTTCGCCCGGCGCCGCTTCGAGGCGCGGCTCGGCTACGGGCTCGGGGCGTCGGGCGGGCGCTGGACGGCGGTGCCGGAGCTGCGCCTCGGGCTGTCGCAGGCGGATCGCGAGGCGCGCCTCGGCCTGCGCCTGCGGGCGGCCGCCGGCTTCGAGATGCGCCTCGAGGCGGCGCGCCGCGAGCCGGCCGACGGCGACACCCCGCCGGAGAGCCGCATCGCCCTCACCGCCGCCGCGCGCTGGTAGCCCGCGCCGCGACCCGGGGCAGGCCAGGACAGCGGCAGGAATTCCGCGCTAGCGAACCGCCTCCACCTTGAGGCGAAGCCGCTCGCGATCCTGCAGGCAGCCGATGACCTCGAAGAGGTTCCGGGCCTGGGGATTTCCGTCGGGACCGAACATGCGCATAAGGCTCTTGGGCGACTTCTCGGTCAGAATGCCAAGCTCCCGAAACCCGATCGTGGCGTTGATGTAGTCGCGCAGAATTGTCTTGCCGGTGTCCATATCGCCCGAAAGCAGGCGCTCGACCCCCTCCTTGAGCAGCGCCTCGCGGAAGGCCGGGTCGCGGTCGATGCGTCGCTTGACGGTTTCCTTGAAGTCGCGTGTGAGAGACATGGCTCTCAGCCCTCCGATTGAACCACCGCGCATGGAGGCTGCGGCCCTTGGGATCGACATATTCCCCGATTGCGATCATGCCTCATTAGTAACATTTGCGTTACCAAACGGTCGGTCAAGCCTGCCGAAGGGACGCCCGCCTTGCCGTCCGGCACAACCGCTGATAGCTTGCCGGCGACCCTGACCCCGACCCCGGAGCCCGCCATGCCGGACACTGCGCGCAGCACGGCGAACACGCTTGAGCCGTATTTCATGCCGTTCACGGCGAACCGTCATTTCAAGTCGGCGCCGCGGATCATCGTATCGGCCGAGGGCGTGCACTACCGCACCGACGACGGCCGGCGCCTGCTCGACGGCTCGGCCGGGATGTGGTGCGTCAATGCGGGGCACGGCCGCGAGAAGATCGTGCGCGCGATCCAGGCCCAGGCGGCGGCGATGGACTATGCGCCGGCGTTCCAGTGCGGCCACCCGGGCGCGTTCGAGCTGGCCGGGCGTCTGGCGGCCCTGCTGCCGGGCTCGCTGGACCATGCGTTCTTCTGCAACTCGGGCTCGGAGGCGGTGGACACGGCGCTGAAGATCGCGCTCGCCTATCACCGCCAGAACGGCGAGGCGACGCGGACCCGTCTGATCGGCCGCGAGCGCGCCTATCACGGCGTCGGCTTCGGCGGCACGGCGGTTGGCGGGATGCCGAACAACCGCAAGCAGTTCGGCAACCTGGTGGCCGGCGTCGACCATCTGCGCCACACCTACGATGCGGAGCAGATGGCGTTCTCGCGCGGCCACCCGGCATGGGGGGCGCATCTGGCGGACGATCTGGAGCGGCTCTGCGCGCTGCACGATCCCTCGACGATCGCGGCCGTGATCGTCGAGCCGGTGGCGGGCTCGACCGGTGTCCTGGTGCCGCCGGAGGGCTATCTGGCGCGGCTTCGGGAGATCTGCGACCGGCACGGGATATTGCTGATCCTGGACGAGGTGATCACCGGGTTCGGGCGGCTGGGCGCGGCGTTCGCCGCCGAGCGCTTCGCCGTCGAGCCGGACATGATCACCATGGCCAAGGGTCTGACCAACGCGACGGTGCCGATGGCGGCGGTGGGCGTGAGCAAGCGGATCCACGACACGCTGATGGAAGGTCCGGCCGGCGTCGAGCTGTTCCACGGCTACACCTATTCGGGCCATCCGCTGGCCTGCGCGGCGGGTCTGGCGACGCTGGAGGTCTATGCCGAGGAGGGGTTGTTCGAGCGCGCGCGCACCCTGGCGCCGCTGTGGGAGGACGCGCTGCACGGGCTCCGCGGGCGGCGGGGCGTGATCGACATCCGCAATATCGGCCTGATGGGGGCGGTCGAGCTGGCGCCGCGCCCGGATTCGCCCGGGGCGCGCGGCCTGGAGGTCTATCTCGAATGCTTCAACACCGGTCTGATCGCGCGCCAGACCGGCGACACCATCGCGCTGTCGCCGCCGCTGATCATCACCGGGGACCAGATCGCCGAGCTTGCCGCCATCCTGGGCGCCGCCATCGACGCGGTGGAGTGAGAAAGGCCTTGAAGTCGGGGCTGGCACGGGCTATCTGTCCAGTTAGATAGCCAGATGAGGCTCGTGCGATGTGGACGCTCCAGGACGCCAAAAACCGGTTCAGCGCCGTCGTGAACGCGGCGCTCGCGGGCACGCCGCAGGAGGTGACACGGCGCGGCAAGCCAGCCGTCGTCGTTCTCTCCACCCTGGAATACCGCCGCCTGGTCGCGCGGGCCGGTGAGGCTCGCGGCTCCTTCGTCGATCATCTGCTTTCCTTCCCCGGCCCGATCGAGCGCGCCAGGACCGCCGCCCGCCCCGTCGAGTTTTGAAGTTCCTCCTCGACACCGACGTGCTGTCGGCTGCGCGGCGCCCCGGGCGCGCTCCCCGGGCCGCGGCCTGGCTGAGGTCGCGGCGGGAGGAAGACCTCTATCTCAGCGTCGTGACGCTCGGCGAAATCGAGCGGGGTATCGCGCTCCAGGTCCCGCGCCGACCGGAATTCGCCGCGGACCTGCGCATGTGGATCGAAGGCACGCTACGCCTGTTCGCGGACCGTCTCCTGCCCTTCGGCGCGGAGGAGGCGCGCATCTGGGGACGGCTCTCCGCGAAGCTCGGCCACGACGGCGCCGACCTGCAAATCGCCGCCACGGCGCTGGCGCAGGGCGCCGTCGTCGTTACCGGGAACGTAGCGGATTTCGAACCGACGGGGGTGGCAGTCGAGAACCCGTTCTAGGGCATCGGCAGGCCGGTCCTTCGATACGCGGCTTCGCCGCTACTCAGGATGAGGCTGCGGGGTGAGCGCGGGCCGGGAAAAGCACCTCGTCCCGGGTAGCCCCCGAAGCGGGCGTATCGAAGGACGCCTGGCCCCGGCGTTCCCCCCTTGTCATGCCCGGGCCTGCCCCGGATCACGGTCCGGATCGAGCCCGGGGCCCGCTCGCGAGGTCCCGCGGCTTGGAACGGCGCCCGAGCCGCCATATCATATCCGTCATAACCCATGCCGAAAGGGTCATGGACGATGGCGGCGCGACGGCTGGCGGGGCGGGCGGCTTGTGGGCTCGCGCTCTGCCTGGCCTGGCTCTTCGCCGCCCCCGCCGCCCCGGCGGAGGATGCGAGGTGCCGCGCCGCGCCCGACCGTGCCTGCCTGATCCGCCACGCGCTGGCGACCGCCCGGAAGGTCGGGGACGCCGGCGCCAGGGCCGCGGCGCTCAGGGACATCGCGGCGGTGCAGGCCGAGGCCGGCGAGGCGAGGCGCGCGCGCTGGACCTTCCACCGGGCGCGCGTGACCGCCGAGGGGATCGCGGACGCCTTCGGCCGGGCCGCCGCGCTCAAGGAGATCGCCGCGGCGCAGGCCGGGGCGGGCGAGGCGCGGGCCGCGCGCGCCACCGCCGATGCGGCGCTCGCCAGCGCCCGGCGCATCGAGGACGCATCCGAGCGGGCGCTCGCGCTGCGCGGCATCGCCGCCGCGCAGGCCGGGGCGGGCGATCCGCAGGCCGCGCGCGCTACCGCGGCGGCGGCGCTATCGGCCGCACGGCGCATCGAATGCGCCCTGGTCCGCGCCCATGCGCTGGCCGGGATCGCCTGGGAGCAGGCCGAGGAGGGCGATGCGCAGGCAGCGCTGGCGACCGCCCGGGCGGCGCTCGCCGCCGCCCGTCGGATCCCGCCCGGCCTCGCCCGGGCCGGGGTGCTGCCGACGATCGCCGCGGCGCAGGCGGCGGCGGGGGATGCCGATTCCGCGCTCGCCACGGCGCGGCGGATCGGCGACCCCGCCGGCCGGGCGCGGGCGCTCGGCGACATCGCGGCGGCGCGGGCCGAGGCGGGCGACCCGGGCGGCGCATTCGCCACCGCGCGGCGGATCGCGGACCCCGCCCGCAAGGCGGCGGCGCTGGTGGACATAGCGGCGGCCGAGATCGCGGCGGGCGATGCCAGGGGCGCGCTCGCCACGCTGGGCGCGGCGCGGTCGAACGCGGCCAGGATCGCGAGCCCGTTCCACCGGACCCGGGCGCTCGCGCGCATCGCCGGAGCGCAGGCCGGGGCGGGCGATGCGCGCGCCGCGCGCGCCAGCTTCGATGCCGCGCGCGCGGCCGCCGAAGGGATCGCGGCCGACCCCCCCAGGGCCGGGGCGTTCGACCTGCTGGCGCGGGCGCGGGCCGCGGCGGGCGATGCCGGGGGCGCGCGCGCGGCCTTCGCGGCGGCGCAGGCGGCGGCGGAGCGGATCGGCGACCCAAGCAAGCGGTTGGCGGCGCTCGCCGACATCGCGACGGCCCGGGTCGAGGCGGGCGACGCCGGGGGCGCGCTCGCGAGCGCCGCCGCGGCGCTGGCGGCGGCCGGGAAGACGGGCGGCGATGCGGCGGAGGCCGCTTCGGGCGGGCCGACCCGGTTCGAGCCGGGCCGCGGGTGGTCGCTGGCGGAGATCGCCGCGGCGCAGGCCAGGGCCGGCGATCCGCGGGCCGCGCTCGCCACCGCCGGCCGGATCGAACGCGCCGCGACCAGGCTGTGGGCGCTCACCGCCATCGCCGCCGCCCTCGCCGGGCGGCGCTGACGCGGCCCGAAGGGGCGCAAGGCAGGCGCGTTTGGCGTGGCGCGTCAGCGGATGCCGTTGGCGCGCTGGAGCTCGCGGACATAGGCCACGATCGCCGCCACGTCGCGCCGGGTCAGCCCCTCGACCGGCGGCATGTCGCCGAACCGCCAGTGGTGGGCCCGCACGCCACTTGCGACCGCGCGCTGGAACGACTCGTCGCCGTGGTGGCCGGGCTCGTAGACGACGTGGACCAGCGGCGGCGCGACCCCTTGCTGTCCCGCCGCATCGCCGCCGTGGCAGGACGCGCAGTTGGCCTCATAGGTCTTCCGCCCGGCCTGCGCCCGCGCCGAGAGGGTGTCGGGCACGCGGACCGACACCATCGGCGGGCCGCCTTCGCCGTCGCCGTCGCCGAAATAGAAATATCCGGCGGCGGCGAGGGCCGCGGCCAGGACCGGCAGCGCCGCGCCGCGCTTCAGTGACATGGCTTGCTCCCACACTCGGCCTGCCCTGCCTCGCCGGTCGCGGCGGCGGCAAGGCGGTTGCAGTCAGCGGCGTCTCTCCGGGAGGCGGGGCAGCAGGCTGCGAACATGGCCGAGCAGCAGCCGGTACACGCTGCGTTCGCGGAGGCTCATGCCCCGGATCTTCTCGGAATAGTACCGTTCCGCCTGCTTGAGGGCGGTCCGGGAGGTCAGCGTCGCGCGGTCCCGGAACGCTTCGTCGCCCCATCTGGCATCGAGCAGTCTCGTCGTGACGCCCATCCTCAGCCGCTGCGTGTATTCCCCTTCGTTGCCGAGCTCGCCGAGCCCGAGGCTCGATACCGAGGTGACGCAGATGTCGAGCGCGCCGACCCCGTCATGCGAATCCAGCGCCCGCGCCGCCGCGCCGGAGACGCGCCGGTCGCAGGCGCGAAGCTCGCCCGGTACAGCGCGCCGGATCTCCCTCTCGAGCTCCCCGAAAGACACGACTTCATACCCCGCGTCGTGCAGGACGCGGCTCATCCCGCTATGCAGGACCGCGGCGAATTCCGGATCGATGCCGCCCCCGCCCAGGCGAAGGAACAGCCGGCCCTTGGGTTCGAGATCCTCCCCGCCGAGGATCCGCTTCAGGTCCCGCTCGGTTTTCGCGAGACCGTCGAACACCTCCGTGACCGCCTCATGCACGCTCTTCTCGGCGTGTTTGGGGTGGGGAACGACGTAGTCGGTCACCGCCTGGCAGCCGGCGCCGAGGCAGACGACCGCCGACAGGCACAGCGCCGCGAGCCAGGGGTTCCGTCTCGCGGACGCCCCGACCGGCGGGAGGCTCTGCGATCGCGTTTCGGCTCGTTTCAGCTTCGCCCTCCCTGAGTTCCGATCGCCGGCGGCTCGCGGATGTCCGGGCGGTCGCTTACCGCGAGAACCTGCGGGGAGTTTTCCATGCGCTACAGCTTACGCCGCTCCCGGCCCGAAGGCGGAACCGAAATGTAACAGGATGTGCCACGCCGCGTGGGCGATGCGCTTGCGAGCCCGGCCAGCCGGGCGGCGGCGCTCCTCTCCCGATCGCACAATTGCGTGACACCGCACGCGGCGATTGCAATCTCCCGTCCCCGCGACCACCTCCCTGTGCATGGAACGCTGCCTCGGCAAACCCGCGGGATCGCATCGTCGCCGGCCCTCGCGCGCGGCGCGGCGGTGTCGGTGCCGCTCCCCGGAGAGGCGCGCGACCGGGAGGTTTTCGATGGCGAACCGGCTTGTGCTGCTGTGTCTGCTGTTCCTGTCGGGCGCCTCCGCCGCGGCCGCGGAGGGCGGCGCGTGTCGCGCGTCTCCCGACTATGACTGCCTGATCGGCTTCGCCCGCGCGACCGCCGCAACGATCCAGAAACCCCGGTCCAGGGCCGGGGCGCTCAGGGACGTTGCGGCGGTGCAGCTCCGTGTGGGCGATGCGACGGGCGCAAGCGCGACCCTCCGTGCGGCGCGCGCGGCCCTCGCGACGATGGAAAACGCTTTCCTCAGGGACCAGGATCTTGCGCGTATCGCGCCGGCCCAGGCCAAGGCGGGCGATCCCGCGGGCGCGCGCGAGACCGCCGGGACGATCGAGGACGCGGTCTACAGGCGGAGCGCCCGGCGTTTCGTGGCGAAGGCGCAGGCCGAGGCCGGCGATCCCGAGGGGGCGCGCGCGACCGCCGAGGCGATCGCAGACCCGCGGGCCAGGTCCTGGGCTCTCGCCCTCATAGCGGCGGCGCAGGCCGCGGCCGGCGATCCCGCGGGGGCAGGCGCGACGGCCGCGAAGATCGGGAGCGCCCGGGGCCGGGACTCGGCGCTCGCCGGGGCGGCGGCGGCACAGGCCGAGGCGGGCGACCCCGGGGGCGCAAGCGCAAGCGCCGGGAAGATCGGGAACGCCGGGGCCAGGGCCCGGGCTCTCGCGCGGATAGCGGCGGCGCAGGCCGAGGCGGGCGATGCGAAGGGTGCGCGGGCAAGCCTTGCAGCGGCGCGCGCGGCCGCCGGAGAGATCGAGAATGCCTCGGCCAGGGTCCGGGCGTTCCAGGAGATGGCGGCGGCGCAGGCCGGGGCGGGCGACCCGGAGGGCGCGCGCCGGTCCCTCGAAACGGCGGGCGCGGCCGCCGGGAAGATCCGACGCGGCGATGTCAGGACCTGGCTTCGCGTGCGCATAGCGCAGGCGCAGGCCGCGGCGGGCGATCCGGACGGCGCGCTCGCCACCGCTCGAAGAATCGAACACGCCGGGTACAGGTTCAACACCCTTGCCATGATGGCGGGGGCGAAGGCGGCGGCGGGGGATCCCGAGGGTGCGCTGGCGGTTGTCGAGGAGTTCGCAGGCGCCGCCGCCCGGGCCGGGGCCCTCGGGCTGATGGCGAAGGCGCAGGCCGAGGCGGGCGACATCGAGGGCGCGCACCGAACCGCCGGGAAGATCGAAGACGCCCGTGCCAGGGCCCACGCCCTGGACGAGATAGCCCAGGCCCTGGCCAGGGCGGGCGATGCCGGCGGCGCGCTCGCGACCGCGCGCAAGACCGACCCCGCGCATGCCCGACCCCGGGCTCTCTCGCGCATCGCGGGGGCGCAGGCCAGGGCGGGCGATACCGGCGGCGCGCTCGCGACCGCGGCGCGGATCGCACGGCCCGCCTCCAGGGCCATGGCGGTTGCGGGAATAGCCGCGGCGCGGGCCGCGGCGGGGGATTGGCGGGGGGCGCGCGAGACCGCCGGGAAGATCGGCGGCGCCCACGCCAACGGCGACGCTCTCGCGCAGGCCGCGAAGGCGCAGGCCGCGGCGGGCGATGCGCAGGGCGCGCTCGCGACCGCCGCGCGGATCCGGCCCGCCTACACCAGGGCCTCGGCCCGGCGGGCGATTGCCGAGGCACAGGCCGCGGCGGGCGATGCGAAGGCAGCGCTCGCGACCGCGGAGACGATCGAACGCGCCGATGTCAAGGCAAAGGCCCTCGCGCGCATGGCGGAGACCTTGGCCCGGCGCGGATGAGCCCGTCGGCGCCCGCCCCGCCGCGGAAAGCCGGCTTCCCCGAGGCGCCGCCCGCGCCCCCGCCACGCCGTCGGGCCCGGCGCCGCGCTTCGGTGTGGAACAGCGCGTGCGCGGGGTATATCGTGTCTGTCCTGCAACTCACGCGCGAGGTCGTGCGCGATGGCCGCGAGGCGGACGGCGGGGCGGACGGTGCCGGGGGCGGCCGGGCTGCTTGCGCTCTGCCTCGCCTGCCTGCTTGGCGCCTCCGCCGCGGCGCGGGACGGCGGGTGCCGCGCCGCGCCCGATTATGCATGCGCCATCGCACGCGCGCTGGCGGCCGCCGGGGAGATCGAAGACGCATTCCTGAAAGCCCTGGCTCTCGGCTACGCATTCAACATGCAAATCAAGGCCGGCGACGAGATGGGCGCGCGCGCCACCGTCGAACGGATGCGCGCCGCCGGAGAAGAGGAGCTGTATGCCGTACACATCGTTTCCGCGCTGATCGTCATGGCGACGATGCGGGCCGAGGCGGGCGACGTGAGCGGGGCGCTCGCGACGGTCGCGGAAATCGGAGACGTGCTCGGCGAACCGCCGCCCTTGGTTCTGAGAGCGACGGTCCTGGCCAGGGCGGGAGATGCGGCGGGCGCGCTCGCCACCGTCGAAGAAATCGAAGACGCTTCCGGCAAGGCGCAGGCGCTCGCGGTCGTGGCGACGGCGCAGGCCGAGGCGAACGATCCGAAGGGCGCGCTCGCGACCGCCGGCATGGCGCGCGCGCGCGCCGGCGGAATCGTAGGCGCCTCGGCCAGGGCCGGCACTCTCCTGAGCATCGCGGAGGTGCAGGCGAAGGCGGGCGACGCGAGGACCGCGCTCGCCACCGTCGAAGCGGCGCTCGCCGCCGCCGGGGACAGCCGAGACACCGTCCACGAGGACCGCGTTCTGGAGGAAGTAGCCAAGGCGCAGGCCAAGGCGGGCGACGCGAAGGGCGCCCGCGCCACCGCGGAAAGGATCGAACGCGCCGGCGGCAGGGTCCGCGCGCTGGCAAACGTCGCGGCGCTGCAAGCCCCGGGCTGCGATCCGGGGCGCGCCGGGGCAGGCGGCCCGAAATGCGCGCGCACGACCTTCGAAGCGGCGCTCGCGATCGCCCGGAACATCGAAGACGCGGACTCCAGGATCGCCGCGCTCGCGTTCATAGGGATCGCGCAGGCCAAGGCGGGCGATCCGAACGGCGCCCGCGCGACGGTTGCCGCGATGCGCGCGACCGTCGACGCCATCGAAGACGCCGACAGCGTGCCCGGCGCTCTCGCACTCCTGGCGGGTGTGCAGGTCGGGACCGGCGATCGCGAGGCGGGGCGCGCGACCATGACAGCGGCGTTCGCGGCCGCCGCGAGGATCGAAGCTCCCATGGGCAGGGCGTTCGCATTCGCCGGCATCGCCGCGCTGCTCGGCAAGCGGGAGCCGGCCGGACAGCCCCCGCCGGCGCCGCGCTGAACGGCGGGCGCCGGGCGGAGCGGGGCTGGCGGGCAACGCGGCGGGCGCGGGCCCTGGCCGCCATCGCCGCGGCTGTCGCCAGGCGGTGCAGGCGGGGGCGGGCGACAGCGCGGGCGCGTTCGCGACCGCCGGGAAGATCGGGGGCGGCAAGCAACAGGCGCTCCGGGACATCGCGGCGGCACAAGCGGCGGCGGGCGATGCGCAGGGCGCGCTTGAGACCGCCAGGCTGATCCTACGCGCCGCGACCAGGCTGTGGGCGCTGACCGCCATCGCCGCCGCCCTCGCCGGGCGGCGCTGACGCGGGCCGAAGGGGCGGGAGGCAAGCGGGTTTGGCGTGGCGCGAGTCCCATCCAATCTATATCATATCCGTTATAAGGCGGAGAAATACCCCGTGCTGTCCTTCAAGATCACCACGGTCGGCTCGTCCTCCGGCGTCATCCTCACCAAGGAGGCGATGGCGCGGCTCAGGGTGAAGAAAGGCGATACGCTCTATCTCACCGAGGCGCCGGACGGCGGCTACCGGCTGACCCCCTACGATCCCGAGTTCGCGCGCCAGATGGCGCTGGCCGAAGAGATCATGCACGACGATCGCGAGGTGCTGCGGGCGCTGGCGAAGTGAGCGCGGCCGTCTGGCGCCGGGTCGATGCCGGCGTGGTTCTGGCGGTCCATGACCGGCAGCTCGCCGAGCACGGCGGCGCTGACGGCATACGCGACCGGGGCGCGACCGGGGCGCGGTCGATGCGGCGCTCGCGCGTCCGCGCAACCTCGCGGCCTATGGCAACCCCGACGCCGCCGACCTCGCGGCGGCCTATATCCGCGGCCTCGCCGCCGGCCATCCCTTCGTCGACGGCAACAAGCGCACCGCCTGGGTGGCAGGACGCCTCTTTCTCGCCGACAACGGCTATCGGCTCGCCTTCGACCCCCGCGACGCCGTCGCGCTGATGGAGGGCGTCGCGGCCGGGCGTGTCGACGAGACCGCGCTGGCGGGCTGGCTCCGCGCGCGGCTGGGGGGTTGAGGGGAAGGCCGCGCCCTCCCCGCGTCGCGCGTCGGCAGAGCGGCTATCTGGACGCGCCGAAGGCGGCCGTCAGGTCGGACCGCTCCAGCGTCCCTGCGGCGCCCTCGTGCGAGCGGCCGGTAAACATGCCCGACAGCGTGCCGGCGTCGCCGCCGGTCTGCCGGAACCGGTTGCCGCTGACGGCGATCCGGTAGGCGAGGTCGCCGTCGCCCCATCGAGTGCCGGTCCCCGCCGCGCCGGGCGATGGGAAGGGCGCGCTCAGGAGCGTCGAGGCGGCGTCCGCGGCCGCCGGGAAGACCGGTCACGCCGCCATGGCCGTGGCTCTCGCGCGCATCGCCGCGGCGCTCGCCAAGCGGCGATGACGCGGACATCCCGCCGCCTCGGCGTGGGGATTGGGGACGCAGGGTCGCGTCGGCGAGCCGGAGCCGGGGCGCGGCCCTTGGCCAACAGTCTCTTCGTGCTGTGCCTCGCCTGCCCGCTGGCCACGCCAACGACACTTCTTCCGTCATGCCCGGACTTGATCCGGGCACCCATGGCCGGACTTGATCCGGCCACCCACCGGCGCCGCCACCCCTCCCCACGGCCCGCCGTGCGCGCCATAGGCCGCATGGGTGCCCGGATCAAGTCCGGGCATGACGAGGGGGGTGCATGACGGGGGTGCATGAGGAGGTGGGGAAGCATGGCGAGCGTTCCGACGTTCGGGCGCGACGCCGGGGACCGCCGGCGGCCGCGCCGCCCCCCGTGACGCCCGGCCCCCGCTCCGTCAAGTAATCTGGACAAGCCCCTTTCGATGGCGGCGAGACTGTTCCTACTGTGCCTTGCCTGGCTGCTCGCCTTCCCCTCCACGGCGCTCGACGACGGCCGGCGCGAGTGTCGCGCCGCGCCCGATTATTCCTGCCTGATCGACTGCGCGCTGGCGACCGCCGAAAGCGACGACAACCCCCACACGAGGGTCTCGCTCCTCTTGGCCATAGGCGAGGCACAGGCCAAGGCGGGCGATCCGATGGGCGCGCTGGCGACCGCCGACAGGATCGAAGACCCTTACGCAAGGATCCGGGCGCTCGCGGTTGGCGCGGCGGCGCAGGCCAGGGCGGGCGATCCCGAGGGTGCGCTGGAGACCGCCGGGAAGATCGAAGACCCTTATCAAGAAGCCCGGGCGCTGCGGGATATCGCGGCGGAGCAGGCCAGGGCGGGCGACATGAAGGGCGGGCTGGCGACCGCCGGGGAGATCGAACGCGCTTCATTCAAGGCCGAGGCCCTGCGGGATATCGCGGAGACGCAGGCGAGAACGGGCGACGCGAAGGGGGCGCTCGCGACCTTGGTTGCGGCGCTCGCGGCCGCCGGGAAGATCGAGGACGCCGAGGGCAGGGCACGGGCTCTCATGCGCTTCGCCGCGGTTCTCGCAGGGTGGAAACGATCGGGGAGGGGCCGCGCCCGGAACCGTTCTCTCAGGCCCTCCCGCCAACCGTGTGATGTGGCGCGCTTTCACGCCCCTGGCAAACGGCCGCCGCAGGCCCGCCCCGTCCCCCGGGGACGCAAAATTGCCGTATCAGGCCGATATTTGCCGCCAAAAATAGGTCAGCAACGCTGACCATTGTTTCACGTGAAACATTAGGCCTCAGTCGTTGTCGCGCTTGGCCCGGGTCGCCTCGAACTCGCTCAAGGGCGGCGAGATGTAGTTCCTGAGTTCGGCGATGTCGGCCGGCGGGCCGTCGCCCACCGGGCGGTCGCCCTTGATGGTCACCCGGTGCATCAGCCGGCGCTCGGGATAGTAGTCGTGCAGCGCCGAGTGCTGGACCGAGCGGTTGTCCCAGAACACCACCATGCCGGGCTGCCAGCGGTGCCGGTAGTGGTACTCGTGGCGCATCGTCCGGCGGTAGAGGAATTCGAGGATGGCGCGGCCCTCGTCCTCGTCCATGCCCTTGATGTGGGTGGTGAACGAGCGGTTGACGAACACCGCCTTGCGCCCGGTGACGGGGTGGACGCGGACCAGCGGGTGGGCCCGCGGCCGGTAGACCTCCTCGTAGTGGCGCAGCCGGTCGCGGCCGTGCTTCGAATCGGGGAACAGCTTCTTGAAGGTGATGAAGTCGTGCACCGCCTCGAGCCCGTCGAGCAGGCGCTGCATGCGCCCCGACAGCCCCTCCCACAGCGCGTGCATCGAGCAGAACGCGGTGTCGCCGGCCGGCGCCGGCACGATCTTGGCGCTCAGCATGGTGCCCATCGGCGGGCACTCGCGGAAGGTCTCGTCGGAGTGCCAGATATCGGTCGAGGGCGGCGGGTTGCCCTCCTTGTTGTCGAACACGATGAGCTCGGGCGTCTCGGCGGAGTTGGTCGAGAACGGGTGCACGGTGAGCTCGCCCATCCGGCGGCCGAAGGCGACGAGCTGCTCGGCGCTCAGATGCTGGTCGGGGAAGGCGAGCACGCCGTGCCGGGCATGGGCGGCCAGCACCGCGTCCGCCTGGGCCTGGCTCAGCTCCCGCTTGAGGTCGATGCCGGTCACCTCGGCGCCGCAGAACACGCCGAGCCTCTGGATCCGGATTCCGGTGTCGTCCTGGACGGCATGGATGGCGCTGGTGGCCATGGCGGACCTCCCCCTTCTGACCCGGCGCGAGCCTAGCACGGCCGCGCCCTACAGTTCGACCCCGCGATTGGCCCAGGCGCGGCGCCACTTGCCGGCGAGGTCGGGGTCGAACAGGAGGCGGGCATCGCCCGGCGCGATCGCCCAGTCGTCGCGCGCGAGCTCGGATTCGAGCTGGCCCGGCGCCCAGCCGGAATAGCCGAGGATGAACAGCGCGCGCCCCTCGCGCCTTCCCATCTCGCGCAGGATGTCGGGATCGGCCGACAGGTACACGTCCTTCGCCACCTCGACCGAGCCCGCCCCCGGGTAGTCGCCGGAGTGCAGGATGTAGCCCTCCTCCGCCCCCACCGGCCCGCCGTAATGCACCGGGATCCGGCGGCCCTCGCGCCCGGACGGCGCCGAGCCCGGGTCGAGGATGTTCTCGGCCCAGTCCTCGGCCAGCACCCGGTTGATGACGAACCCCATCGCGCCGTCCGGGCCGTGGCGGATCAGGTAGATCACCGTGCCGGCGAAGCGCGGGTCGGGCATCGAGGGCGCGGCGACGAGGAACCAGCCCTTCAGGCTGCCGGGCGCCGCGGCCGCCGCGCCGGGGACCGCGAGCAGCACCAGCGCCACGGCGAGGGCTGCGGCGCGGGCGATCACAGCGCGGGCGCCTGGAGCGCGCGGAGGCCGCTTGCGGCGGCGAGCGGCGCGCCGGTCAGCGCCTGGAGCCCGGCGAGGTCGAGGCCGGCCACGATCTCGCGCACCGCGAGCCCGTCCGCCGTCACCTCGATCACCGCGAGATCGGTGTAGATCCGGTCGACCGCCGCGCGCCCGGTCAGCGGGTAGGTCGCGCGCTCGACGATCTTGGGCTCGCCGCGCCGGGTCACGTGGTCGGTCATGGCGTAGACCGCCTTGGCGCCGATCGCGAGGTCCATCGCCCCGCCGACGCCGGGCACCGCGCCCGCCGCCCCGGTCGACCAGTTGGCGAGGTCGCCATTGGCCGCCACCTGGAAGGCGCCCAGGACGCAGAGATCGAGATGCCCGCCGCGCACCATGGCGAACGAGTCCGCGTGGTGGAACAGCGCGGCGCCGGGCACCAGGGTGACCGGCTGCTTGCCGGCGTTGATCAGCTCCTCGTCCTGGTCGGCCTCCGGCGGCTCGGGCCCCATGCCCAGAATGCCGTTCTCGCTGTGGAACACGATCTCGCGCTCGGGCGGCACGAAGTTGGCCACCAGCACCGGCTGGCCGATGCCGAGATTGACCACCGCCCCGTCCGGGATGTCCTGGGCGATGCGCCAGGCGACCTGGTTGCGCGTCAGCCGATGTTTCACGTGTAACATTCGCCCCTCAGGATCGCCGCGCGCTCGCTCATCGGCTCGGGGACGCGGACCACGCGGTCGACGAAGATGCCGGGCGTGACCACGTGCTCGGGGTCGATCCCGCCGAGCTCCACGAGGGTGCGCGCCTGGACGATGGCGGTCTTCGCGGCCATGCACATCAGCGGGCCGAAATTGCGCGCCGCCAGCCGGTAGGCGAGGTTGCCCCAGCGGTCCGCCCGCTCCGCCTTGACCAGCGCGAAGTCGGCGTGCAGCGGGTACTCCAGCACGTAGTCGCGCCCGTCGATGGTGCGCGTCTCCTTGCCCTCGGCGAGCTCGGTGCCGGCGGCGGTGGGGGTGTAGAACCCGCCGAGCCCGGCGCCGGCGGCGCGCAGCCGCTCGGCCAGCGTCCCCTGCGGCACCACCTCCAGCGCCACCCTGCCCTCGCGGTAGAGCCGCTCGAACACCTCGGAATGCGACGACCGCGGATAGGTGCAGACCATGCGCGCGACCCGGCCGCGCTCGAGCAGGGCGGCGAGCCCGACATGGCCGTTGCCGGCGTTGTTGTTGACCACGGTCAGGCCGCTCGCGCCGAGGTCGATCAGCGCGTGGATCAGCTCGGTCGGCGAGCCCGCCTCGCCGAACCCGCCGATCAGCACCGTCGCGCCGTCGCCGATCCCGGCGACCGCCGCGGCCGCGTCCGCCACCCGCTTGTCGATCATCCGCGGAATCTAGGCAAGCGCCGCCCCGCCGTCCACAGTGGGGCGGTTGACCGGCCCCGCCGCCGGGCCCAGTCTGGCGCCATGCAAGCGCTCTGCCGCGACTGCTTCGCCCAGCCCGACGGGGCGGAATGCGCGGCCTGCGGCTCGGCCCGCATCCTGCGCCACGCGGAGCTCGGCCGGCTCGCCATCGCCCATGTCGACTGCGATGCCTTCTACGCCGCGGTGGAGAAGCGCGACGACCCCGCCCTCGCCCACCGGCCGGTGCTGGTCGGCGGAAGGCGGCGCGGCGTGGTGATGGCCGCCTGCTACGACGCCCGGCGCTTCGGGGTGCGCTCGGCGATGCCGATGTTCGCCGCGCTGCGCGCCTGCCCCGACGCGGTGACGATCCGCCCCGACATGAAGAAATACGCCGCCGTCTCGCGCGAGGTCAGGGCGCTGATGGAGGGGGTGACGCCGGCGGTCGAGCCGCTCTCGATCGACGAGGCGGCGCTCGACCTCGCCGGCACCGAGCGCCTGCACCGCGCGAAGCCGGCGGCGACGCTCGCCCGACTGCAGCGCCGCATCGCCGCAGAGATCGGCATCACCGTCTCGATCGGCCTCAGCCACAACCGCTTCCTCGCCAAGATCGCCTCGGGCGTCGACAAGCCGGGCGGCTTCTTCGCCATCGGCAGGGGCGATGCCAGGCGCTTCCTCGCGCCCCGCCCGGTCGCCCTGATCCCGGGCGTGGGCGAGGCGATGGAGCGCCGGCTCGCGGCCGACGGGATCGCCACGATCGGCGACCTCCAGGCGCGGCCCGAGGCCGAGCTCGCGAGGCGCTACGGCGCCATGGGCCGCCGGCTTGCCCGGCTCGCGCGCGGCGAGGACCGGCGCCCGGTGGCCGGCCGGGCGATGCGCAAGAGCCTCTCGGCCGAGACCACCTTCGCGGACGACATCGCCGCCCCGGACGCGCTCGCCGCCCGGCTCTGGCCGCTCGCCGAGACGGTCGCGCGCCGGCTGAAGGCCGAGGGGATCGGCGCGCGCACCGTCACGGTCAAGCTCAAGCGGGCGGATTTCCGCATCCTGACCCGGAGGGCCACGCTCGCCCACGCCACCCAGTCGGCCGATGCGATCTGGCGCGCCGGCGCGAGGCTCGCGGCCAAGGAGGCCGACGGCACGCCGTTCCGGCTGATCGGCATCCGCGCGTCGAACTACGCCCCCGCCCAGGAGTCCGACCCGCCCGACCTCGCCGACCCCGGCGCGGCCGCCCGCCGCGACGTCGAACGCGCCATCGACACCATCCGCGAGCGCTTCGGCGAGGACGCCATCGGTCACGGACGGGGGCTGGGTTAGGGGCGGCTAATGTTTCACGTGAAACAATGGTCAACCATGCTGACCTATGTTTCACGTGAAACATTAGCCCGATCCGGTACGACATCGCGTCCCCCGGGGACGGGGGCGCCCCGCGCCCCGCAGCGGCGGGCGCCGCATTCGCTCGCCGCGCCAGCACTCTGGCGGAGCGACTTGCGAGAGCGGTTCCGGCAGGCGCCGCAACCTCGCCCGACCCGTCATTTCTCGCGCAACGTCGCCCTCCGGGCCGAGGTTGCCCGTGGATGAGCGGGAAAATTCGACCAACCGGCTGCGTGACCAAGACCGCCCTTTTTAGACACCCCGATCCGGTCCCGGCTCGATGCGGGGTCTGTCCTTAACTCCGGGTTAAGGCCGACCCGTTACGTTCTTCCTGTCCACGCGATAGGACGACACAAGAGAGGGAACAAGGGCATGGGTACGACCGATCTCTTCCGGATCGCCATCTTCGCCACCAGCCTGGCGTTCTTGACCGCCGTGGGCCCCGCTAGCGCGGGCGCCGAGCAGGGGTCGAAGAAAGTTTGCCAGACCGCATGCGGCAATGCGGCGAACACCATGATGAACCAGAAGAAGACGGTGAAGACCGTCGAGCCGACCGAGTTCGGGGGCCGCTCGAAGAGCCGTACCGAGCCGGCCTATACGCCCGACCAGGTCAACGACTTCCTCAACAAGTGCTGGGGCAATTGCAAGTAGCAATAGCCGGCAAAGCCCGGTGACGGGTCGCGGAACACTACGCCCGCGACCCTCCCACCGGAACCCATCGAATTCCACGAGGAGACAAACCATGAGCATCCGCAACCTCACGCACCTGGCCGTCGCCGCGATCCTGCTTGCGAGCGCCAGCAACGCCGCGACCGCGAATGCCGAGGAGTCCGGCTTTCGTGTGCTCCCCGGACCGGGCATCAACGCCGGCCGCAACACAATCCAGATCAACCCGAGGTTCGAATACAAGCGCCCGGGACGCTCGGGAGGCTACATGCAGCCGAATGTCCTGATTTCGCCGCTTTCCGCTAGGTTTCGATCTGCCAAAGTCGGCTACATCTCCCGCAACGGTAGGACCGAAATCTACACCTTCGGCAACGGTCGCACCAGCGGCTTCGGCATTCTGCGGCGTTTCTAGAGGAAGCCGCGAACCTGTCGTGGATGCCACGACAACAGGTAACTCATACTCGAACAGGGAAGCGACCGATGAAGAAATACGCAACCCTCAAGTTGGCTGTAACCGCCATCGCCGTGCTGGGAGGATCGGCAGTCATCGGGGCAGCGCAGGCCTTTCCGTCTTGCCTGGCTGTTCCGGCCTCCATTTCCGGCGTGTCGGGCGCCGTGTGCACCGGCGCGCTTACGGCGGCTATCCCCGTTTGCACAACGCTGTGGCCGGTCGACTTCGGTACCACGTGCGGACTCGCGGTCTCGACTGCCGCGCTTAGTTGCGGCGTCAGCGTGTCTTCGATTGTCGCCATGATTGCAGCCTGCCTCTGATGGCGACGTGTCCGCGGGACGGCCTGAAATTCGGCAGAGCCGTCCCGCGGCACACCGTTCGCCGTCTTCCCAAAAGCCAAATGGAAGTGATCCCATGAGCCGCCTCCCACGGAAGCGACGCCATCCCATGCGGCACGTCCTGTCGGCCGTTGTCGTCCTTGCGCTCGGCGCCACGCCAGCATTCGCCGGCGCTGCCACCGGAATTGCCGTCACGGCTGCCCTCGCCGCGCCAACGGCGGCGGCGTGCGCGACCTTCGCCGCCAGCCCCACCGCGCTATCGGAGGCCATCTGCCTCGGACATTGGATCGCCATCGCCGTCAGCTGGCTGGCTCCGCTCTGACCCGCCGGGAGGCACGGCTGTGCGATCGATGCCCCGCGCCACGGCGGCGCTCGCCTCCGATTGTGCAGGCTATCCGAGCGCCCTGGAACATCGCACCCGGATCTTCACCAGCGCGCCCCCGCCCTTCCACTTGGTCGACGTCGAAAGCTCGATCGAGCCGCCGCCGCCCCGGAGCCATTCGGCCGCCAACGCCAGGCCGATGCCGATACCGGATGCGCCCGGCCGCGTATACATTAAGGCTCTGGCCCCCCACTTCAGCAGCAGCTCCCTTTTTTCACGATCCGGTGGGAACCCGGCGCCATCGTCTTCGATGACAATTTCGACTTCTTCGCCGCAATCCTCGGCGGAAATCTCAATGTTCTTTTCCGCGTGTCTCGCCGCGTTGCGCAACAGGTTGACGACAATCGAGTAAAAGCCGAACTGCGTTGTCTTCGCGGACAGCTCCGGGACGCTCTCGGTCCATATCAGCTCTCTCGTGCAGGTTGTTTTCACCGCCACGATCGCGTCACTCAAGGTGTCACCGATGTCTACGGGATCGCTGGCTTCCGAAAAGTCCCCGATCGACCACCGAATCAGCTGCTTGCTCACACCTTCCAAGCCCGTCCTTACGCCCTGGGTAGCGCTCGCCACGCCCTTGAGCTGCTCCGGCGATATGGCCTGCCCTTTCTCCGCCGCCGTCGCGATCGAGTTCACTAGCCCGTTGAGTTGCGCGAGCATCTCGTTCTCGTTGTGAGACATGCCCCTTCCCAGTTCTATCGCGCACGCCATCAAGCGCTCCCGGATTTTTCTGGCCGCCGCCTCCCTTTCGTCTGCCTCCCTTTCCTTGCTTGCGATCCGCACATCCGCGGCGGCGGCAATTCCCGCCAACTCGCCGGCGTATTCGCCATCGTCTATTGCAGTCACGTCCCAATCGTTAAGCCGATCGCGCAACCGATTTGCCTGCCGTCCGAACCGTCCCGCCTTGCGGCCGATCAACCAGCCCAGCGCGAGAACAATACCGGTCGCGGTGACGAGCGCAATCAAGAACATGCCGTTCTGGACCGGGTCACCTCCCCAATACGGGACGCTCATTCCGGACACCAAAATTCTGATCCTGCCGTTGGTGCCATCGATTTCTAGGTCCCTGTAACTCTCGTATATGTCGACGCAGCCGACGTCGTCAACGCCCGGGCAGTGCCCATAGGAACGGCGATTGACGGATTTCCCCTCTTGCGTGCCCCAAATCGCCGCGGACATTCCCTTCGCGCCCTGACGGAAAGCGCCCCACACGTTTTCCAACGTGCCCGTGGTCGGCGGTCGAATCTGGCACAGATCGTCCTTCTTGTCCTTTCCGATGAGGTTCATATGCAGGTACTTTTCGTATTCTGGTATTCCGTCGACGTTTCGCGCCTTGTCGATGCAAACGCTATAGATACATGCCACCGAAGCGCCAGGCCCACAGGGCGACGTTTCACCGACTCGCCCCTGCCTTATCATGCATTTCCTTTGTTCCCTCAAGTCGGTGCTTGCACAGGCCTCCGTTGAACCGGGTGGCGCCTTCATGCGTCCCTGCACTATCGCTTCCGTCGGCTCTATGACCTGGAGCATGTGGGTATACAGGTTGTTCTCGGCCTTCTTTTGCACCGAAAGGAGGTAGACCCCATAAAAAGCGAGCAAAAGAATGACCAGCAAATACGCGGCCGTCCGAAAAATGTCCTGCCGAAGCGAACGCGGTCGTCCGAAGGAGAGGAGCTTACTCATTTTCAAGATCGATGTAGTAGCCACGGTTGTTTCCCCGGATTTGTAAACCGGTTTGCTTGCGAAGGGTGGATAAGTACGAATGCAAAGTGTTCTCTCTGGTAATTCCGACCTGTCGCATCAACACCGCCGACGGGACGGGATATCTGCTCTCGATTAACGCACGCAAAATAGGAAGCAGATACGCGCGCAGTTCCACGCGTTTTTCAGAGACGTATATGTAGTCCGAGCCCAACCTGACGTTTCCCTTTGTGATTTCGTCGGGATTCGGATCGGATAGTCTGCATTCCAGTTTTCTGATGATCTCGACGTGGTACAGGAGGGATTCGATCAGTCGGGGAAATTCCACGCGAAATAACTTGAAACCTTCCGGCGTAGTTGGCTTGGCGAAAAAATTTATTGATCCCGCCGTATAACCCTTGATCCGAAATTCAGGTTGGCCATGGTAGGACAATATTACCACTACGGTATACCTGTCCTGTTCTATGAAGTAATCGCCGGTCAGCGCCGTAGTGAGGTCGAGCCCGGTCTGCGGATTTCCTTCCGCTTTGAGATCCAGATCCATGATTACTACATCATGATGGTATTGTTCGACCTTATCGCGGCACTCATTTGCGGATTGAGCCCAATCCACGTTGCAACGCACTTCTTCGTGCAGCAGCCTCGATACTCGGTCGTACCATTCGCGTTCGTCGTCCACGAGGAGTACGCGGGATCCGCTCGTTTTCATGTTCCGTTCCGATCGCGAGGCTCTCAGCAGGACCACGGGACGAAGATGTCCCTGACCCTGCGCCACGGGTCCAGAATCCTGACCCAAAACCCGTTTTGAGCTGGAAATACCGCCAGTACGCGACCGAACCGGCTCGCTTCCCGAGCGGCTTGCTCGACGCTACAGGCGGCCCAGCCCGGATTCGGGTCGATCATGACGAGAGCGCATAGGATCAAGGCGGCGCGCAGGAAACGGCCGGCCGACCGTTTGTCGAGGGCCAAGCGTCTGGATGTTTCAGGCATCGGTCTGGTCCAGCGTTCGTACGACATCGAACAATTATTGTAGGCCAAAGTTCTAAATCGCGACAGGGTTGTGTCCACAGCGATTTAGCGGGGTAACCGAAATTGCTCGATATTGGGGCAGACAGAGACCGTGATTCTACGGAAAGTATGTATTGGCCGGCCGACCTCGCCGATTCCGGCTCGCGCGCCGCGCCACTCCGCTCGACTTGGCGGCGTGGGCCCCGGGAATGTTGGCCCCGGACGGAGCGAAGCGGAGCGGGAAAATCTCACGCCCAGGAGAGGGAGAATTCCGGGACTCTTGTCGCCAACGTGACGGACGATGGGCTGGCGTGGATCGACCACTGAGAGCCGGCCCGCCGCGCCGGGCGCATACCTGCCCCGTACCCCTCGCGACATGGTCGGCGAATACCGACCATGACGCGAGCGACCGATCCCGTTCGAACCGGATACGCTACGGAGCGTCCGGGAACGCTTGCCGACTTCCTTTCCGGCCCTCTATCCGCTCACGGACCGGGTTCGAGCGTCGGTACAGGACTGGTTTCGGGCACGTCCGCGGATTTCCGCCCGAGCCCGCCCATTTGGATGGGGACCCGACCCGCGGCGCCCGGTACAAGGGGTTTCGCCAGCAACACGGGGTCCCCGCATGCCGAACCGAACCATCGCCGCCCTTGCCGCCTGCGCCGCTCTCCTGTCGGTCGCCGCAATCCCGCCCGGCGCCGCCAAGGCCGAGGAGCGCGCCATCTACGCGGCCGCCCACGGCAGCACGCTCGGCGCCGGGCTCATGCTGGGATACGACATCTCGCCCGCCTTCTCGGCCCGCGCCGCGGCCAGCTACTTCGCTTTCGGCACGGACGAATCCAGCGCCGGCAACGATTATTCGATCGACCTGCAGCTGCTCTCCCTCGGCCTGCTGGGCGACTGGCATCCGTTCGAGAACGGCTTCCGGGTCACCGCCGGCGGGCTGTTCAACGGCAACAAGATGACGCTCGCCTCCAGCGCCGAGGACATCGAGCTCGGCGGCGGCAGCTATCGCGGCAGCATGGAGGCGGAGCTCGGCTTCAACGCGATCGCGCCCTATGTCGGGATCGGCTGGACCGGCGGGCGGGCGGACCGGCGCGGCTTCTCCTTCTTCGCCGATGCCGGGGTGATCTTCCAGGGCTCGCCGAAAATTTCCGCCTCGGGCCGGGTGGAGGGGGCGGGCAACGCGTGCGGCTTCAGCCTGTCCGAGAGCGGCCGGGCGACGGTCGGGGCGGGGTGCGGGCTCGCGGATCTGCGCGCCGACCTGGAGAGCGAGCACGCCGAGCTCGACGACGAGCTGAGCGCGTTCAACCTCTACCCGGTGCTGATGCTGGGCGTCGCCTACCGGTTCTGAGCGCGCCGGCGGCGGGCCGGGCGACGCCCGCGCCCTGCCGCCCTCCTTGTCACCCCGGTCTCGATCCGGGGCCCAGGGCCACGCGTTCGGACGTTGGAACGGTTGCACTGGACCCCGGAACAAGCCCCGGACTGTGATCCGGGGCAAGCCCGGGGCGACAGCGGGTGGACGCCCGGGCTACGCGTCCCCGCCGTCCGGCGGCAGCCGGAGCAGCAGCCGGACCAGATCGGCCTGCCGCGCCGCGCCGGTCTTGGACAGCACGTTCTTCAGCGTCCAGCGGATTGTGTTCTCCGAGCGGTCGAGCTCGCGCGCGATGTCGCGCACGGTTCTGCCCTGCCCGAGCAGCACGGCGACGCGGCTCTCGGCGGCGGTCAGCCCGAGCATGTCGCCGACCGCCTCCGCATCGAGCCGGCCCGCGTCCGGATCGCGGATGAGAACCGCCACCGCGATCCGTTCCACGCCGAAATCGGCGCGCCGCGGCGCGACGGGATGCACGTGGACGATCAGCGGCAGGCCGGCCGGACGCCGCACCGGCACGGACCCGCGGGCCGGCATGTGCCCCAAGCGCGGCAGAGCCCCGGAGACCAGCCTCCGGAGCTTCGCGTCGTCGCCCGGATGGCCGGCCCGCAGGCCGCCACGCCAATCGTGGATGCCGTCCCTTGCGGCCAGCATCCGCCGCGCGGTCCGGTTGGCGGACGCGATGGCGCCGCGGCGGTCCAGAAACACCGCGCCGAGCGATTCGTGCTCCAGCAACGCGGTCGCCTCGGCGTGGGCATGCGCCTCCGCCGCCACCAGCTCGTGGCGCAGGCGGACCGCCTGGCGGATGTGGGGAAGCAGACCCCGGATCCGCTTGAGCCTGTCCGGCCCCCACTCCGACTCGCCGTTCGCCATGGTCCAGAATACGCAGCCGTCGTCGGGACGCTCGTCCGATTGCCGGTCCACGACCACCGCCATCTGGTCCTGACAGTCGTATTTCGGCTGGAACTCGTTGTACATCGGAGAGCTCCGCTTCTCCGCCGGGGTGAACAGCTCCTCGTTGTGGGTCAGCCGCCAGGCCGGCAGCCTGCCGATCCTGGGCACGTTCTCGCTGAACCTCGCGTAGTTCGCGACCCAGTCGGCGACGATCTCCTGATGCGGGTCGCCGTCGATCCAGCATGCCGCGAAAACGATCCCGGCGTCCCCGTCGCCGTTCGCCGCGAGCCCCGTGAACTGGCCGCCGTTGAGACCGCAAAGCCGGTCGATCGCCCGAAAGGCGTCGCCCCAGCGCGCATCGTCGAACGCGGCGTCCAGAAGCGTTTCGACCGTGGATTCGAAGAGATCGTCCATGCGGTTGGCTGCCAGCTGTCCCGCCAGCCGTGGGAGACGTTGCGGCCCGCGGGCGACCGGGGCACTGTATTCGCGGCCCGCCCTGTTCCGCGCCCCCCAAATTGCGGGGTTAAAGGCGAAAGTCGGGGAATCCGGGACCGATACCGGGAGCGCCGCCCGGCACGCCGCACACACGCCCGCCTGCGTCATGGCCGGCCGCCGGAACGAGTCCGGGGGGGTCCGGCCACCCATGCGGTCCCACCGGCTCGGCATGGGAGCCTGTGGGTGCCCGGAACAAGCTCCGCACTGCGATCCGGGACAAGGCCGGCAGATGCCGGCGCGCGGCCCACCCATCTGGGTGGCGACGGGGTCCGTTCCACGCTGCAACCTGCCCGCCATGCAGGACGAGTTTCACCGATGGCGCGGGGTCCGGCGCTCTTCCGAAGCCGCCGGATCGACGCCCAGGCGAGACTGGAGACAGACATGACCGCACGCAGCCTCACTGCCATCGCCGCCCTTCTGTTGCTCGCCGCCTGTGGCGGGGGTGGCGGCGGCGACGGCGGCGGTCCCGGTGCCTCCCTGCCGGCGACCCCGTCGGAGCCGCCGTTCGGCGCGACCGTTCCCGCCGATGCGGACGCGGTGCTGGAGTCCGTCGGACCGTCGCTCTACGCCCTGCTGCCCGCCTCCAAGATCTGGTTCGGCAGCGCCGCCCTGTCGGCCGGGCCCGATGTCACGGATCTGGGCCTGACCTTCGACGGCAGCCGCGCCACCGTCACCGTCGACCGCGGCGGCGCGGGCACTGTGGTTCTCGACACCGACGACACCTACCGGGACGACGGGCTCACGTCCTCGGTGTTCTACGGCGACACCGGGTCGGGGCGGTCGTCGCGCGACCGGTACGTCTATTCCCGCACCGGCAACAGCGTGACCACCGGCCGCCTCGTCGTCGACTGGTCCGACAGCGATCCGGGCGATTACATCGCCGGCGGGTACTGGCTGCACGCCGGGCCGGGCTCGGCCGACTGGGAGGCGGGCGCCTATGTGGTCGGCCCGGAGTTGAGCCTCGGCGACCCACCCCGCCTGCCGGTCTCGGGCAGCGCCGTCTACGAAGGCGACGCCGGGGGCGTCTTTACGCTCCAGGGCGCGTTCGCCGAACAGCGCCGCGATGCGGGGCTGGCGGTGGAAGGCGATTTCACGTGGGAGGCCCGGCTGGTCGCCGATTTCGCGGCCGGCACCGTCGGGGGCTGCATCGGATGCGCCTACGGGCTGCTGGGCGGCGCCGGCCGGCTGGAGCTCGGGACCGTGTCCTTCGACCGCGCCAACGGCACGTTCCGCGGGACTGAGGTGACCCTGTCGACCGCCGTCGTGTCGACAACCGGGTCGAGCGGCAAGTGGGCCGGCCAGTTCTCCAACATCCCCGACGGCTCGGGCGCGCCGCGCCTGGCGGCCGGGACGTTCGATGCCCGGGCGTCGGCCAGCGACGGCAGCACCGTCGCCCTGGTCGGCGCCTTCGGAGCCGGGCGCACGCGCTGATGCGCCCGGCGCCCGGGGGCCCCCGGATCGCGTCCGGCCATGACGGGTTGGTGGTGGCGGTGGCGGAGCAGGGAGAGCCGGGTGCACGCACCGCCGCGCGCTTCGGCGGTTTTCTTTGCCTTCCCATAGGAAAACGCGATTCGCGCGCGAACCTCTCCGTCGGCAAATTAGCGTCGTGCCCCCGCGGAGGAGGATGGCATGCGGTTCAGGCGGATCGCCGGCGCGCTCGCGCTCACCGCCGCGCTGGCGGTCGCGGACGGGGTCCCGGGCGGGGCGGCGACGCTCGACAAGGTGCGCGCCGCCGACCGGCTCAGATGCGGCATCAACCCGGGCCTGCCCGGCTTCTCCGAGACCGACGACAAAGGTCGGTGGACCGGCTTCGAGGCGGCCTATTGCCGGGCGCTGGCGGCCGCCGTACTGGGCGACCCGGACAAGGTCTCCTACGTCACCCTGACCGGCAAGACGCGCTTCCCGGCGCTCGCCTCGGGCGAGGTCGACGTGCTCGCGCGCAACACCACCTGGACCTTCTCGCGCGACGTCGATCTCGGCTTCACCTTCGTCGGCATCAACTACTATGACGGCCAGGGATTTCTGGGCCGCAAGGCGCTCGGCGTCGACAGCGCGACCGAGCTCGACGGCGCCTCGATCTGCATCCAGACCGGCACCACGACCGAGCTCAACCTGGCCGATTTCTTCCGCCTCAACGGCATCTCCTACGAGCCGGTGCCGCTGGAGACCAACGCCGAGGCCCGCGCCGCCTACCGGGCGGAGCGCTGCGACGTCTACACCACCGACGTCTCGGGGCTGGCGGGGACCAAGTCGACCTTCGACGACCCCGATGCGCATGCGATCTACCCGGAGATCATCTCCAAGGAGCCGCTGGGCCCGCTGGTGCGCCACGGCGACGACCGCTGGGCGGACATCGCGCGCTGGGTGCTGAACGCGCTGATCGCGGCCGAGGAGCTCGGCGTGACCAGGGCGAACGTGGCCGAGCTGGCCCGGGGCGCCGGCCGCCCGGAGATCGACCGCATGCTGGGGACGCAGGGCGCGTTCGGCGAGATGCTGGGCCTCGATCCCCGCTGGGCGGTGCGCGCCATCGCGGCGGAGGGCAACTACGCCGAGATCTTCGAAAGATATCTTGGCGCCGGCAGCGCGCTCGGCCTGCCGCGCGGGCTGAGCGCGCTCCATTCCGACGGCGGCATCCTCTACGCGCCGCCGTTTCGCTGAGAGCGGCGTAGGGCAGGCGGAGCGGGGGCCGGGCGTCACGGGGGGCGGCGCGCCCGCCGGCGATCCCCGGCGTCGCGCCCGAACGCCCGCACGCTCGCCATGCCTCCCCACCTCGTCATGCTCCCCCCTCGTCATGCCCGGACTTGATCCGGGCACCCATGCGGCCTATCGGCGCGCACGGCGGGCCGTGGGGAGGGGGGGCGGCGCCGGTGGGTGGCCGGATCAAGTCCGGCCATGGGTGCCCGGATCAAGTCCGGGCATGACGGGGGTTAGTGGAGTCGGTGGCGTAACGGGGAGAAGGAGCGGGGGCCGGGCGCCACGGGGGGCGGCGCGGTGGAACCTGCGGCGCGCCCACCGGCGACCCCCGGCGTCGTGCCCGAGCGCCCGAACGCTCCCCATGCTTCCATGCTGCCCCACCTCGTCACGCTCCCCCCGTCATGCACCCCCCTCGTCATGCCCGGACTCGATCCGGGCACCCATGCGGCCTCTCGGCGCGCCCGCCGGGCCGTGGGGAGGGGTGGCGGCGCCGGTGGGTGGCCGGATCAAGTCCGGCCATGGGTGGCCGGAACAAGTCCGGCCATGGGTGGCCGGAACAAGTCCAACCATGACGGGAAGGGGCAGGCGGGGCGGCTACTCGGGACGAGAGTCTTTTCTCATCCCGAGTAGCGGCGCAGCCGCGTATCGAGGGGCGCGCCGGCGCCGGATCGGAGCTCCGGCTTGCGGCCCCTACGGCACCCGCCTGGCGCCGAACGCGCCGACATAGGCGTCGGTGTCGAAGATGCCGTAGGTCTCGCCGTGGTCGGGGCCGTAGAAGTCTCCCCGGATGCGGTCGGTGCCGGCGGTGCCGGCCTCGTAGCGGCCGTCGGCGAGCGCCATGCCGGACCAGCCGGGCGCGGCGATCGAAGACCCGCCGATGACGATGTCGGCGTCCACCCGGGGCCGCGACAGGTCGGCGATGGTCAGGGTGGCGGTCCCGGTGTGGCGCCGGAAGGTGTCGGTCGACGCGGCCTCGGCGATGCCGGTCCATGTCGCGCTTCCCATGCCCGCGGGGTTGCTGCCGCTGGCATCGCCCGCGGCGCTAGCTGCCGCCGCGCGGATATTGCCGGTAAACGAAACGCCGTCCACGGTGCCGGCCCATGCGCCGTCCGTGATCTCCACCACCGCCCAGCCATGCCGGCCCCACAGCCCGTAGCCGAACGCGGGGGGATAGTCACTGATGGTCAAGCCCGGAATTTCGCTCTCGGCGGTTACTCGGACCGCCAGGGTCACCGTGTCGAAACCGCCTCTGGAGCCCAGCCGAAATTCGATCAGGTCGGCGCCGGCCCCGGGAGCGAGCAAGCTCTGGGTATCGAGTGATTCCCGTGCGTCATAGCTGGTGCCCTGGTCTCCCTCGCAACGCGAGCCGGTGCAGGTGAACCTCTCGACATCGCGGTGTCGAGTCGTTTGTCCCCCGGCTGACTGCGTGTATTCGTCGTACATGCTGGTCATGGCCAAATTGTCCGACCGGCCCTCGATATCCGCGAGCCGCTCGATCCTGGGGTCCGACCGCAGATCCCGGAGCTCGGCGTCGCTGAGCCCCGGGCCGCCGCCGCCCCCGCCGCCGCACGCGGACAGGAACAGCAGGCCGAGAACGGCGGCCGGAGCCGCGATGCATGTGTTGGAGCGCATGAGCCTTCCCCCTCTTCCGCTGACGGCCCGGCCGGCGCCGCGCGGGCCGCGGGCCGTCCAGTATGATATATCACGAGTGAGATGGTAGCATTTGGAAATTCAGCACCCCGTCCGGGACGGGTGCCTGGTCCGTTGGGCGATGCCATCCCTCCCGGCCGGCCGCCTCGCGGGCGGAGGGGCCGCATGGATGGCCGGATCAAGTCCGGCCATGACGTGCTGGTGGCGGTGGAGAAGCAGGAAGAGCCGGGCGCGGCCCGCCCCGTCGCCATGCCTCCCACCCCTTCATGCACCCCCCGTCATGCGCAACCGCACCCCACGCGTCCCATGCTCTTTCCCCCGTCATGCACCCCCCTCGTCATGCCCGGACTTGATCCGGGCACCCACTGCCGCCACCGCGCCTCCCGCCCGGGCACCCATGCGGCCTCTCGGCGCGCACGGCGGGCCGTGGGGAGGGGCGGCGGCGCCGGTGGGTGGCCGGATCAAGTCCGGCCATGGGTGCCCGGATCAAGTCCGGGCATGACGGGGTGGGGGAGTAGCGGGGGAGTCGGTGGAGCAACGGGGAGAAGGAGCGGGGGCCGGGCGCCACGGGGGGCGGCGCGGTGGAACCTGCGGCGCGCCCACCGGCGACCCCCGGCGGCGCGCCCGAACGTCGGAACGCTCGCCATGCTTCCCCACCTCGTCATGCACCCCCGGTCATGCGCAACCGCACCCCACGCGTCCCATGCTCTTTCCCCCTCGTCATGCACCCCCCTCGTCATGCCCGGACTTGATCCGGGCACCCATGCGGCCTATCGGCGCGCACGGCGGGCCGTGGGGAGGCGTGGCGGCGGTGGGTGGCCGGATCAAGTCCGGCCATGGGTGCCCGGATCACCCCCGGACTTGATCCGGGGGCCGGGGCATGACGGGGTGGGGGAGTAGCGGGAGTGTCGGCGGAGCAACGGGGAGAAGGAGCGGGGCCGGGCATGACGGAAGAAGTGTCGTTGGCGTCCCGCCCGTCAAGTATTCGGTATAAGCCCCTATCGAGGGACGCGCCCCGCGTTGACCCCCTCTCCGGCGCCACCCACAATGGCCGGGACGGCGGCAGGCGGAGGGTGCGGTCATCGTCGAGCGGCTCGGCATCGGCCATCTGTTCGCGCTGCCGGGGAGGCGGGTGCCGGGCTGTGCCAGGGAGCCGGCGGCCGGCGCGCCCCGCCGCTACCGGCCGAACCGCATGCCGGCGTTCGCGCCCGGAATCCGGTGAGCGCCCTGCCGGCGCCGCGCGCGGACTGGGCGCTGTTCCTCGATTTCGACGGCAGCATCGTCGAGATCGCGCCGACGCCGGGCGCGGTCCGGGTGCCGGCGAGCCTGGCGCCGCTGCTGCGCGGCCTCGGCGCGGCGCTGGGCGGGGCGGTGGCGATCGTCACCGGCCGGCCGGTCGCCGAGATCGACGGATTCCTGGGCGATGCCGTCCCCGCCGTCGCCGGGCTGCACGGGCTCGAACGGCGCGGCGCCGACGGCGCGCTCGCCCGCCCGGCGGCGCCGGGCGAGGCGTTGCGCCGCGCGCTCGCGCGTCTCGGCGACTTCGCCGCGGCGCATCCGGGGGTGCTCGTCGAGGACAAGACGTATTCCGCCGCGCTGCATTACCGCCGCGCACCGCAAGCGGCGGAGGCGTGCCGGGAGGCCGCGGAGGCGGCGCTCGCCGGGCTCATGGCGGGGTGGACGGTGGCCGAGGGGAAATGCGTCGTCGAGATCCGCCCCGCCGGCGTCACCAAGGGAACCGCCATCGAGGCGTTCATGCGCGAGGCGCCGTTCCGCGGGCGAATCCCGGTGTTCTGCGGCGACGACGCGACCGACGAGGACGGCTTCGCCGCGGTCGCGGCGCTGGGCGGGACCGGCATCCGCGTCGGCCGGGGCGCGGCCACGACAGCGTCGGTCGAGGTCGAGACGGTCGCCGGGCTGCTCGACTGGCTGGCGGGGGTGGCGGACCGTTGATGCGGCGCCGACGCGCCCGCCCCTCCCGTCATGCCCGGCCCCCGGATCGAGTCCGGGGGCGATCCGGGCATCCATGGGCTCCCGCCCTTGGCCGGCATGGATGGCCGGATCAAGTCCGGCCATGACGGTGGGGCGGCGGGGCGGCGGGGCGATGGGGCGGTGGGGCGGCGGGGGAGCGCGGGCCGAGACAGGTTGCAGCCGCGTCACCCCCCGGCGAGGCGGGCGAGGAAGCGCTCGTACCAGGATTCCACGCTGTTCGCGCGCAGCGCCCGCATCGAGCGCTGCCAGCGTTCGCGCCGCTCGTCGAGCGGCATGGCGAGCGCCGTCTGGATGGCCTCGGCCACGCCCTCCGTGTCGTAGGGGTTCACGATCAGCGCGTCGGGCAGGTATTGCGCCGCGCCGGCGAAGCGCGACAGCACCAGCGCCCCCGGATCGTCGGGCGGCTGGGCGGCGAGGTATTCCATCGCCACCAGGTTCATGCCGTCCCTGAGCGGCGTGACCAGCCCGACCCGGGCGAGGCGCAGGAAGCCGAACAGGGTGCGCCGGCTGAAGCTGCGGTTGAGATAGCGGATCGGCACCCAGTCGACATCGGCGAACTCGCCGTTCACATGGCCGGCGAGGGTGTCCAGGGTGCGGCGGATCTCGCCATACTCGGCCACGCCGCCGCGGGTGGGCGGGGCGATCTGCATCAGCGAGACCCGGTTGCGGTTGCCGGGATAGGCGCGCAGCAGATGGGCGAAGGCGTCGAAGCGCTGCGGCAGGCCCTTGGAGTAGTCGAGCCGGTCGACGCCGACGATCAGCCGGCGGTCGGCGAGGCTGACCCTGAGGCGCTCGACCTCGCGCATGCCCGCGGTGCCCGAGGCGGCCTGCTCGACATGGGCGGTGTCGATGCCGATGGGATGGGCCTCGATGCGAAACTCGCGCCCGAAGGCGCGCACCGTCGCCCCGCCGCCGCCCTCCGCCACGCTCGCGCCCGCCTCGCCGGCCAAATAGCCGCACAGGCGCGCGCGGTCCCGCTCGGTCTGCAAGCCCACCAGGTCGAAGAAGGCGAGGCAGCGCATGAGCTCGGCGTGCACCGGCAGGGTCGCCAGCAGCTCGCGCGGCGGCAGCGGGGTGTGCAGGAAGAAGCCGATGCGGTTGCCGACGCCGAGCCGGCGCAGCTCCTCGCCGAGCGGGATCAGGTGGTAGTCATGCGCCCAGATCACGTCGTCCGGCCGGAGCAGCCGGGCCAGCTTGCGGGCGAAATCCGCGTTCACCCGCCGGTAGCCCGCGTAGTTGGCGCGCTCGAAATCGACCAGATCGACGCGGTAGTGGAACAGCGGCCACAGCGTCGCGTTGGCGAAGCCGTTGTAATAGGCCTCGAAATCGGCCTCGCCGAGATCGACGGTGGCGGTGGCGAGCCGCCCGCGCTCGGCCAGATGCACCGCCTCGCCGGGGGCGGCGGCGACGTCGCCGCTCCAGCCGAACCAGATCCCGCCGGAACGCCTGAGCGCGGCCAGCACGGCGACGGCGAGCCCGCCGGCGGCGGTCCTGCCCTCGTCGATCGGCGCGACCCGGTTGGAGACGACGACGATGCGGCCGGTCATGCGGCTTGCCGCGGCTGGCGAAGCAGGTGCGGCGCGGCGTCCTTCGATACGCCCGCCTGCGGCGGGCTACTCAGGATGAGGTTTTCTCTCTCGCCCATGCCGTGCAGCCCCGCACTTGCCGCCCATGGACCCTCCCTCATCCTGAGTAGCGGCGAAGCCGCGTATCGAAGGACGCATCCCGGCTGCATCGGCGGTTCCATCCAGAACGGACACCCTCAGAACGCGTCTTCCCAGGGGCGGGAGAGCCGCATCGCCGAGGTGATCAGCCCGACCATGGAGTAGGTCTGCGGGAAGTTGCCCCAGAGCTCTCCGGTCCGGGTGTCGAGGTCCTCGGACAGCAGCCCCATCGCGTTGCAGGAGGCCAGCATGTTCTCGAACAGGCGGCGCGCCTCGTCCCGCCTGCCGAGCGCCGCCAGCGCGTCGATGTACCAGAAGGTGCAGACGTTGAACGCGTTCTCGGGCGCGCCGAAATCGTCGGTCTCGACATAGCGGAACACGTGGTCGCCGCGGCGCAGCTCGCGCTCGACCGCGGCCACGGTGCCGACGAAGCGCGGCTCCAGCGGGTCGCAATACGAGATCTCGTGCATCAGCAGCAACGCCGCGTCGATCTCGCTGCCGCCGAAGGCGCTGACATAGCTCTGCTTGTCCTCGTTCCAGGCCTCGCGCTCGATGGTCTCGCGGATGTTGTCGGCGCGCGCCCGCCACAGCCAGGCGCGGTTGTCCAGCCCGAGACGGTCGGCGATGCGCGCCAGGCGGTCGCAGGCCGCCCAGCACATGAGCACCGAGAACGTGTGCACGCGCTCGGTCCCGCGCAGCTCCCAGATCCCGGCATCCTCCTTGTCGAAGAACCGCGCCGCCGCCTGGCCGACCCGTTCGAGGACGCGGAACAGGCTCTCGTCGCCGCGCAAGTCGAGCCGCTCGTCGAAGAACGCCTGCGCGCAGGCCAGGATCACCGTGCCGTAGACGTCGTTCTGGGTCTGCACATAGGCCTGGTTGCCGGCCCGCACCGGAAGGTGGTCGCGATAGCCCCGGAGGCTGTCGATCCGGCGCTCGGTGAGATCGGTCTCCATCTGGATGCCGAATACCGGCTGCAGCGTGCCGTCCAGGCTGGCGGCGACGATGTTGAGGATGTAGTTGAGATACTCCTCCATCGTCCTGGTGATGCCGAGGCGGTTGAGCGCGCGGATCACGAAATAGGCGTCGCGCAGCCAGCAGAAGCGGTAATCCCAGTTGCGCGCCGTCCCGTCGGCCTCGGGGATCGAGGTGGTGATGGCGGCGACCACGGCGCCGGTCTCCTCGACCTCGCACAGCTTGAGGGTGATGGCCGCGCGGATCACCTCGTTCTGCCACTCGAAGGGGAGCGCGATGTAGCGCACCCATTCGCGCCAGTAATCCTCGGTCCGCTCGAGAAACTCGCGGGAGAGCTCGGCGATGTCCCGCTCGATCGAGTCGTCGGGGCCGAGGATCAGGTCGAGCGGGCGGTTGAGCAGGAACGCGGTCTCCTCCAGCACGAAGGACACCGAGGCGTTGGTGGTCAGCCGCATGACGTGGTCGGGCAGGACGTAGCGCAGATGGTTGCTGCCGCGCGTGACCTCCGGCCCGACCGCCCCGTAATCCCCCGCCGGGCGCAGCCGGATGCGGATATGCGGGGTGCCGGAGACCGGGATCAGCCGGCGCACCAGGGTCAGCGGGCGGGCGAGCCTTCCATGCCGCTTGAAGCGCGGCGCGAAGTCCACGACCTTCAGCGCGGCGCCGGATCGCGCGCGCAGCGTGGTCTCGACGATCGCCGTGTTGGGCAGGTAGCGCTGCTCGCTGGAGGCGAAATCCTCCAGCTCGATCTCGTAGAAGCCGATCGGCTCGACCGGGCGCAGCAGGTCGCAGAACACCGGGTTGCCGTCGAAGCGCGGCATGCACGCCCAGACCAGCCGCGCCCGCGAATCCAGCAGCGCCGCATAGGTGCAGTTGCCGATGATGGCGAGATCGAGCGATTGCATCCCCTGCACCTCCGCTCAAGCCGGGCGCCGCGCGCCGACAATCGCCGCAGTATAGCATCGCCCCGATTCCACATCGGATCGGCCTGGGATCCGGGCATCCATGGGCGGTGCATGGCGAGCCGGGTGCGGCCCGCCCCATCGCCATCCTTCCAGCCGGATCGCCCCCGGCTCCCGTGCTCCTCCACCGCCACCCCCACCCCGTCATGGCCGGACTTGATCCGGCCACCCATGCGCGGACTTGATCCGCGCAACCACTGGCGCCACCGCTACAACGCCCCGTCGGGAGGAGCGGCGGCGCCAGTGGATGCCCGGATCACCCCCGGACTTGATCCGGGGGCCGGGGCATGACGATGGGGGGAGGCATGGTGATAGGGCGGGAAACGCCGGGCGCGACGCGCGTCGAAGGCTAAACCGGACAGCAGTGGATCGAGTCCGGGCATGACGCGGTGGGGCGAGGGTGCTAAAGCACACGATGCGCCGCAACGGGGCGCTGGAGCGGGCTCGCTCCGGTGTATGGCGAGGAGGAGAGCTTGAAGGACCGTTTCGACGTTTCCGGCCGCGCCGCGTTGCTGACCGGCGCGAGCCGGGGGATCGGGCGCGCCATCGCGCTGGCGCTGGCCGAGCACGGCGCGGACGTGGCGATCAACCACGTCTCGGCGTTCGACGCCGGGATCGGCTTCCCCGACGCGGCCCGCGAGCTGGTCGAGGAGGCGCAAGCGCACGGGGTGCGCGCGTTCGCCATCGAGGGCGACCTCTCGGTCGAGGGCGCCGCGCCCGACATCTACGACCGGGCGGTGGCGGCGCTCGGGCGGGTCGACATCCTGGTGCTCAACGCCAACATCCAGATTCCCGTCCCCTTCGGCGAGGCGACGGCGGAGCAGATCGACCTGCAATGCCGGATGAACTACCGCGTCCCGATCCAGCTGCTGCAGCGCGCGCTGCCGCCGATGGCGGAACGCGGCTGGGGACGGGTGCTGGCGATCGGCAGCGTGCAGCAGGCCAACCCCACCATCGAGCTTGCCGTCTATGCCGGGCTGAAGAGCGCCCAGTACAACCTGGTGCTCAATCTGAGCCGGCAATACGTGAAGACCGGGGTGACCATCAACAACCTCGCCCCCGGGCTGATCGACACCGACCGCAACCGCTTCCTGCGCGGCAGCGAGGACGAGTGGCGGGCGACCATCGAACGGACCAGCCCGATGGGCCGCGCCGGCCTGCCCGACGACCTCGCCGGCGCCGCGCTGCTGCTGTGCTCGGATGCGGGGAGCTTCATCACCGGCACCAACATCAACGTGACCGGCGGCGGCGACCTGCCCTGGACGTGAGCGGGGCGGTCCCGGGGGCGATGCCTCCTTCGATACGCGGCTTCGCCGCTACTCAGGATGAGGGTGGGGTGTAAGGCGGCCTCAATGCCCCTCCCTCATCCTGAGTGGGCGCGCCCTTCGATACGCCCCCTGCGGGGGCTACTCAGGATGAGGCGAGGGTGGTGTGGGCAAGATAAACCTCCCTCATCCTGAGTAGGCGCGCAGCGCCGTATCGAAGCCTCATCCCGAGTAGGCGCGCAGCGCCGTATCGAAGCCTCATCCTGAGTAGGCGCGTAGCGCCGTATCGAAGGACCGACCTAGAGCGACAGACCGCCGTCGGCGACGAACACCTGGCCGGTGGTGTAGGCGCTCTCGTCGGCCGAGAGATGGACCGCCAGCGCGGCGATCTCCTCCGGCGTGCCGAGGCGGCCGAGCGGCTGGCGGGCGATGAAGTCGCGGCGCGCTCGCTCCGGGTCGTCGAAGGCGGCGATGCGATCGTCCAGCGACGGCGACTGCACCGTGCCGGGGGCGATCGCGTTGCAGCGCACCCCGGTCCCTATCGTGTCGGCGGCGACCGCCTTGGTGAGCCCGATCACCGCCGCCTTGGTGGTGCCGTAGACCGCCCGGTTGGGGAGGCCCTTCAGGCTGGAGACCACCGAGGCCATGTTGACCACCGAGCCCCGCCCGGCCTCGATCATGCCGGGCAGGAACGCCCGGATCGTGCGGAACATGGACTTCACGTTGAGGTCGAGGGCGAAGTCGAGCTCGGCCTCGCTCGCCTCCAGGATCGCGCCGTGGTGGACGAAGCCGGCGACGTTGCAGAGCGCGTCGATCCGCCCGGTGCGGGCGGCGAAGCCGGCGACGGCGTCCGCGTCGGTCACGTCGAGGCGGTCGGTCTCGGCGACCCGGCCGGCGATCCCGGCGAGCTTCTCCGGCGCCACGTCGGTGGCGATCACCCGGGCGCCTTCGGCCGCCGCGGCGAGCGCGATCGCCCGCCCGATCCCCTGCCCCGAAGCGGTGACCAGCACCGTCTTGCCGTTGAGCCGCATGGCGCCCTCCTTCCCTCTGGACCGGCCGGGGTCAATGCGAGTGCCGCGGCAGCTTCGCCGTCACCGAGCGGTAGCGGGTGGCGAATTCGAGACAGCCGCCATCGGCGAGCTGGCCGACATGGGCGCGGTAGAGCTCCTCCCACGGCGTATGGTGTTCGAGCGCGGCCGGGACATGCGCCGCCCGGCGCGCCGCGAGCTCGTCTGCGGACAGCAGGATGTCGACCCGCCGGCGCCTGAGATCGACCCTGAGCCGGTCGCCGGTCTCCAGGATCGCGAGATTGCCGCCCGCCGCGCTCTCCGGGCTCGCATTGAGGATCGACGGGCTGCCCGAGGTGCCGGACTGGCGGCCGTCGCCGATGGTGGGAAGCTCGTCGATGCCGGCCCGGATGAGCGCCGCCGGGGGCTGCATGTTCACCACCTCGGCCGAGCCCGGATAGCCGACCGGCCCGGTGCCGCGCATCACCAGGATCGAGGTTGCGTCGATGCCGAGCCCCGGGTCGTCGATGCGGGCGCGGTAGTCCTCGGGGCCGTCGAACACGACGGCGCGGCCCTCGAAGGCGTCGGGGTCGGCGGCGGCGGACAGGAAGCGGGCGCGGAAGCCGTCCGAGATCACGCTGGTCTTCATGATCGCCGCGTCGAACAGATTGCCGCCCATGACCACGAAACCGGCGCGCTCCCTGAGCGGCCGGGCGAAGGGGCGGATCACGTCCTCGTCGGCCGGCGCGGCGTCGGCGACATTGTCCGCCGCGGTCCGCCCGTTCGCGGTGAGCGCATCGCCGTTGAGCCTGCCCGCGCGCAGCAGCTCGCCCATCACCGCCGGCACGCCGCCGGCGCGGTGGTAGTCCTCCGCCAGATACTCGCCCGCCGGCTGCAGATTGACCAGCAGCGGCACCTCGTAGCCCACCGCCTGCCAGTCGTCGAGGCCGAGCTCGACGCCGATATGGCGGGCGATGGCGTTGATGTGGATCGGCGCGTTGGTCGAGCCGCCGATGGCGCTGTTGACGGCGATCGCGTTCTCGAAGGCGAGCCGGGTGAGGATCTTCTCGGGCGTCAGATCCTCGTCGATCATGGCGACGATGCGCCGCCCGGTCTCGAAGGCGAACTGCGCGCGCTGCTTGTGCGGCGCCGGCGGGGTGGCCGAGCCCGGCAGCGACATGCCAAGCGCCTCGGCGAGCGAGTTCATCGTCGATGCCGTCCCCATGGTGTTGCAGTGGCCCGGGCTCGGCGCCGAGGAGGCGACCATCTCGATGAACGCGTCGTCGGCGATCTCGCCGGCGGCGAGCAGCCTCCGCGCCTCCCACAATATGGTGCCCGAGCCGGCGCGCCTCCCCTCCCACCAGCCGTTCAGCATCGGCCCGCCATTGAGCGAGATCGCGGGCAGGTTGGCGGTCGCCGCCGCCATGATCATCGCCGGCGTGGTCTTGTCGCAGCCGGTCGTCAGGATCACCCCGTCGATCGGGTAGCCGTGCAGGATCTCGACCAGGCCGAGATAGGCGAGGTTGCGGTCGATCGCCGCGGTCGGGCGCCGGCCGCTCTCCTGGATCGGGTGCACCGGGAATTCGAGCGGGATGCCGCCGGCCTCGCGGATGCCGGCGCGCATGCGCCCGGCGAGGTCCTGGTGGATGCGGTTGCAGGGCGACAAGTCGGAGCCGGTCTGGGCGATGCCGACGATCGGCTTGCCGGATTGCAGCTCCTCGCGGGTCAGGCCGAAATTCATGTAGCGCTCGATATAGAGCGCAGTCATGCCGGCATCGAGCGGATCGTCGAACCAGCTCCGGCTGCGCAGCTTTTTCCCTGCCATGGGCGACGCCCCCGCGCTGTTGCCGGCCCAGCCTAGCGCGCATTTCCCGCCCCTGTCACGGCCTGCGCCGCCCATGGATGCCCGGATCGAGTCCGGGCATGACGAAAGGGGGGGGTGTCGGCGTTCCCCCACCCCGTCATGGCTGGCCCCCGGATCGAGTCCGGGGGTGATCCGGCCATCCATGCGGCCCGTGACCGTGGCGGGGGATGCGGGCTAGGATGTCCCGGTTGCGCGGCGGAGGGCTCTCATGAACCGGCCGGTCGGCGTGGCGGAGCTGAAGGACCACATCCGCCAGATCCCGGATTTTCCCAAGCCGGGCATCCTGTTCTACGACATCTCCACGCTGCTGCAGCACGCGGATGCGTGGGCAACGACCGTGGACGCGCTGGCCGAAGCGGTCTCGCGGCACGAGCCGGACCGGCTGATCGGCATCGAGTCGCGCGGCTTCCTGGTGGCGGCGCCGCTCGCGCTCCGCCTCGGGCTCGGCTTCACCATGGTGCGCAAGAAGGACAAGCTGCCGGGCGCCACCATCGCCCACGAATACGCGCTCGAATACGGCACCGACACGGTCGAGATCCAGGCCGACGCGATCGCGCCCGGTCAGCGCGTGGTGGTGCTCGACGACCTGCTGGCGACGGGGGGGACGATGAGCGCGGCGATCGAGCTGCTGCGCGGGGTCGGCGCCGACGTGCGCGGGGCCGCCTGCATCATCGAGCTCTGCTTCCTGCGGGGGCGCGCGCGGCTCGACGTGCCGATCGACACGCTGATCGCCTACGACTCCTGAACCACCCGGTTGGCGAGCGTGCCGATGCGCTCGATCTCGACCTCGATCCTGTCGCCCGGCTTCATGTAGAGCGGCGGCGTCCGCCCGTGGCCGACCCCGTGCGGCGTCCCGGTGGAGATCGCATCGCCCGGGGCGAGCGGGGTGAAGCCCGAGACGTAGCTCACCAGGCGCGGGATGCCGAAGATGAAATCGGCCGTGTTGCCGTCCTGCACGGTCTCGCCGTTGAGCCTTGTGCGGACGGCGAGCGCGTGCGGGTCCGGGATCTCGTCGGCGGTGACGAAGCACGGGCCGAACCCGCCGGTCCGCGGGAAATTCTTGCCGGCCGACAGATTCTCCTCCTGCCAGTCGCGGATCGAGCCGTCGTTGAGGATGGTGTAGCCGGCGACATGGGCGAGCGCGTCGGCCTCTTCGACGTAGCGCCCGGCGCGGCCGATGACGACGGCGAGCTCGCCCTCGAAATCGAACGCCTCCGAGACCCGGGGGCGGACGATGTCGCGTTCGTGGCCGACCAGCGCGTCGTGGTATTTAAGGAACACGCTCGGCACCGTCGGCACCTTCCGGTTCATCTCGCGCACATGGACCATGTAGTTGAGGCCGATGCAGACCAGCTTGGCCGGGGGGCCGAGCACCGGGAGGAAGCCGATCTCGGGCAGCGGGATCCTCGGCGCCGCGTCGACGGCCGCAGCGGCCTCGTCCAGCGCGCCTTCCCGCAGCGCCTCGACGATGCCGGCATGGCCGGTCGCGGCGCCGAGATCGGCGACCTCCTCGCCCGCCAGCGCGCCCCAGCTCGCCCGGCCCGCGTGCTCGAAGGTCAGGAGCTTCACGATCCGCCCCTGTTCGCGGCGGGCGGCTGGGCGGCGAAGCGAGAGTCCCTGAGGCAGTGCCGCCCGTCCGCGTCCTGCCACAGGATGTCGGCCTCGTGCAGCGCCCCGAGCGCCCGGGCGACCGCCTGGAACCCCTCGCTTGCGTAGCGCTCGGCGAGCTCGGCGAAATAGGCCGGCGCCTGCTCGATATCGGCGCGAATGCGCTCGGCGAGCGCGTCGATGTCGGCCGCCTCCGACGCCGCCTTCGCCCCGTTGGCCGGGCCGAGATAGTCCTCCAGCTTGACGCTGTCGGCATAGGCGTAGGCGATGCGGTGGAAGCGCGCCCTCGGCACGTCGTCGGCGATGGTGGCGTCGATTCCCATCTTGGCCGTCGTCGGCACCTTGCCGGGCTCGATCCTGAGGCTCGGATCGAGCGGCTTCGACCGCGCGTTCGACAGGATCAGCACGTCGCGGTCGGCCTGCACCCGTGTCGCCACCGCCCATTCGACGTCCACCGGGTCGAACACGTCGATGTCGTCCTCGACCACGGTGACGTGCTTCATGTCGGCGACCGAGAGCGCGGCCGTGATCGCGTTCTTGCCGTCGCCCGGGTGCGGCCTGATGGCGATCACCGCGTGCCAGTGGCAGCACCCGCCCGGCGTGATGTTGACCGCCGTGACCTGCACGCCGGCCTCGTGGCAGACCCGGCGCACCGCGGCCTCGTAGATCGGCCCCGACGGCCAGATGTTCTCCCACGGCATGTGCAGCGCGTAGTAGACCGCGTCGTTCCGCATCGCCACCGCGTTGACGCGGACCAGCGGGTTCCAGTGGAGCCCGCCCATCAGCCGGGTGAACTCGCCGAACCGGCCCTCCGGCCGGGTCCAGCCGGTCGGCAGGATCTCGGCTTCCAGCACGATCTCGGCATCGGCGATGCACTCGATGTCGACCGTCTTGCACGGCGTGAGCGCGAGCCCCTCGCCCCGCATGCCGCCGGCGATGGCGACCTCGCTCACCCCGATGGGCGCCTTGTAGGTGGCGGCGATGACCTCGATCGGGTGGGTGCCGATATTGATCGAGATCGGCAGCGGCCGGTTCCTCGCAAACGCCTTCTCGGCGAAGCGCCGGAGATTGTTGGGGGTGACGATGTCGATGCCGGTGAGCGCCTTCTCCTTGACGAGAAAGCGGTAGACGCCCGCGTTCAGCCCGTGCTCGCCGTCCGGGTCGCGGGCAAGCGTCACGCCGGCGGTGATCATCGGGCCGCCGTCGAGCACCGAGAACAGCGGGATCGGCAGGCGGTAGAGGTCGACCGCATCGCCCTCCAGCAGGGTCTCGCGGGCGGGCCCGGCATTGACCGAGCGCGGCGCGACCGGGCGGTCGAGCCCGGCGCGCACCTTCCCCTCGATCTCGCCGAAGGAACAGCCCATGGCGACGGCGAGCCGGTCGCGGTGGTTGATCACCCCCGAGACCACGGGCATGTCGTAGCCCGCGACATCGGTGAACAAGAGCGCCTTGTCCGACTGGTCGACCAGCGCCGCGATATGGCGGATATCGACCGGCCGCGCGATCTCGACCAGCTGGTCCGCCGCGCGCAGCTCGCCCAGCAGCTCGCGAAAATTCTCCGCCATCCGTCCGCCCCGTCCCGGTTGCGGCCGGACGGTAGCACCGGCGCCCGGGCGATGCCAACGCGCCCTTCGATACGGCGCTGGCGCGCCTACTCAGGATGAGGAGAGGGGTTGAGAACGGCCCAGGACTCTTCCCTCATCCCGAGTAGGCCCGGAGGGCCGTATCGAGGGACGGGCTAGCCGCGCGGCGCCTCGGGCCTTGTGGCGACGAAGACCGCCGCGCCGCAGATCGTTGCCACCAGCGCCGCCGTCACGGCCCAGTGGAAGCCCGCGACCAAGACCAGCACCGCGATGGCGAGCGCCATGAAGGCGAGCGCCGAGACCTTGGCGCGGCGCCGGATCACCCCGTGGCGCTGCCAGTCGAGCACCGGCGGGCCGAAGCGGGGATGGTCGAGCAGCCAGCGGTGGAAGCGCTCGGAGCTGCGCGCGAACGCCCACACCGCGACCAGCAGGAACACCACCGTCGGCATGCCCGGCACGACGACGCCGATGGCGCCCAGCCCGACGCAAATCCAGCCCAGCGCGAGATAGACGTAGCGGACGAGCGGGGAGCGCATGGCGGGACTATAGCGGAATGCGCGTCGCGGGCGGGTGCGGTCCGCTTGACATCGATGGTTCATGAATTCATGTTTTATGCATGACAACGATGATCCAGATCCGCAATGTTCCAGAGTCCGTGCACCGGCGGTTGAAGGCCCGGGCGGCGCTGGAGGGCGTGTCGATGTCGCGCTTCGTTTTGCGCGAGATCGAACGCGCGCTGGAGCGCCCGACGCGGCAGGAGTGGATCGAGGCGCTCCGCTCGCAGCCGGAAGTCTCGCTCGATATGTCGCCGGCGGACATCCTGCGGGACGAACGGAACCGGCGTTGATGGTTCTGGACGCGTCCGGTGCCATCGAGCTGCTGCTGTACACCGCCCCGGGCAAACGGCTTGCCGCCGTGCTGGAAAGTGAGGCGGACATCGTGCATGTGCCGCATCTCATCGACCTGGAGATCGCCCATGTCCTGCGCCGCTATGTGATGAACGGCACGCTCGACCAGCGGGCGGGATCGAGCGCGCTTCGCCTCTGGCGGGAGCTTGACGTCGAACGCTATCCGCACGAGCCGCTGCTCGACCGGATCTGGCAGCTCCGCGCCAATGTGAGCGCCTATGACGCCGTCTATGTCGCGCTCGCGGAAACCCTGTCGGACGTGCTCGTCACGGGCGACCGGCGGCTCGCCCGCGTGCCGGGGCTGGGGGTTGCGGTGGAAGCTGTTTGAAACAGGGTTCCCCGCTGAGCGTGGAGGGCGGCATCTCCCCCCATCATTACGACCGCAGCCGCGCGGAGCACGGAAACGTTGAGATACCTCAAGGGGCAGACCCGTCTGCCCGTCCTTCGTCTTTTCTCTGTCAGACTTGCCAACAGATTGCCAAGCGTGTGAAGCTTAGGCCAACATGGCGGCCGACCGACTTTACCTATTGAAATTGATGCACTCGATCGCGTTCCAACCCCGGCATCCACTTGAGGCTTCTCATGGCGAAGGCAAACCTCATGAATACGCGTACGATCAACTATCTAGAACTGATCGGAAACGGTAAGTCATACCAAGTACCACCGTATCAGCGGGATTATTCGTGGACAGAGGAACAGTGGGAAGACTTGTGGAATGATCTCCTCGAACTAATGTCCGACCGCGAGAACAGGCACTACCTGGGAGCACTTGTTGTTGAAGGCAAGAGTGACCGCGAGTTTCTAATCATCGACGGCCAACAACGTCTGGCGACGCTGAGCCTATTCTCCCTCGCGGTAATTGGCAGACTCCATTCGATGGCCGACAGCGGGAAGGAAGCCGATGACAATAGGGAACGCGGTCGCGAGCTGCGCAATCGCTTTGTTGGAGAACGGGATCCGGCTTCATTGATTGAGAGCAGCCGTCTACAGCTTAACGAAACAGACGATGTATTCTATCAGGACTACCTGATTCAACTCAAGGACCCGCTTAACCCTCGCGGGCTTCCGAAATCCAATCGTCTCCTTCTAGATTGCTATCGTTATTTTGTGAGACGGCTAGAAGAACTCGAAACGCCGAAACATGACGGCGCGAAGATCGCTAGCCTCCTATCGGAAACAGTTGCGCGCCAATTGTTGTTCATTCTGATTACGGTGGATGATGAAGTAAATGCTTATACGGTCTTCGAGACCCTAAATGCCCGTGGATTGGAATTGACCACTACCGATTTGCTCAAGAACTACCTGTTTTCGCGCATCAAGGTGGGCGCCGACCTCGCGGCGCTCCAACGACGCTGGCGCGCCTTGGTAGGGACCGTGGGTCAATCTCGCTTTCCCGAGTTTCTGCGCTACCATCTGCTTTGCCGGCTTCCCAAGATCCGGCGGCAACGGCTCTTCAAACTGGTGCGGGACGATACACGGTCAGCTCAGGATGTGTTCGATTTGTTAGATGCATTGGAGGCACGGGGAGAGTTGTTTGCTGCCATCTTGGATCAGAATCATGGTTACTGGATTGAAATACCGCCAGCAAAACAATATATATCGGAGCTCAATCTGTTTGGCGTTCGGCAACCCATGCCTCTGTTGTTCGCTGCGTGGGAGACCTTCAACACCGACGACTTCGTTAAGGTCCTGAAACTGGTCAGTGTCGTATCTTTCCGATATAACGTCGTGAGCGGGTTAAACCCCAATCTTCTGGAGTCGGTGTATCACGGTGCCGCCAAGGCGGTGCTTGACAGCGATGCGGAGACACCCGAGGCAGTATATCGAAAGCTCAAGCCGATATATGTGGACGACGAGAAAACGCGTCAGGACTTTGCAAGTCTCGAGTTGGATACTCGCAGAAGAAAAAGACTGGTCAAGTATATTCTTGCGCGAATTGAAGAATATGCGAGCGGTCGCTCATGCGACCCGGATACCGATCCCGCCACGATCGAGCACGTACTTCCGGAAAATCCGTCCGACGCCTGGAGGGAGTCCTTTGTGCAGGACCAATGGGACAACTTCGTTTATCGTCTGGGAAACCTCACGCTCTTGGAAGCTTCGCTCAATCGAGACATATCAAATGAAGCATTCGCGCTTAAGGGGCCAGCTTACCTCGGTAGTAGCTACAGCGTCACACAGGAGATCTGTAGCCTGGCACCGGAGAACTGGACGCCAGAATTGGTTCAAGCGCGTCAGGATAAATTGGCACAAAGGGCGGCTCATATCTGGCGAGCGGACTTTGCGTGAGCCGATCCGGCGAATGTGAAATCCCGAGGTTGCTGCGGGCTTCCGTCCTGTCATGCTTTTTTGTTCTGTGAGTTAGCGTCATATCTTCCTTTTCCGTTAACGGCTCCCACGCTAGGTTTGGCCGGCGGCTAGCTTCGGAGGCACGGGAGGAGCGACCATGGCGCTGTACCGGAACGAGAAGGACATCACGGGCGAGGGGTTCCTGGAGGACACCTACCTCCTGTGGTGCGAGCGCGAGGGGCCGCCGATCGCCGAGGAGTTCTGCATCGACCTGTTCGACGTGGCGACGGCGCCGTGGCCGCGCATGGGCTGCAACGCCGCCTTCGTCCATCTCAAGGGGCGGGGCGATTTCATGTCGGTGTTCCTGCTGGAGCTCCTGCCGGGCCAGGCGACCGAGCCGCAGCAGCATCTGTTCGAGGAGGTGATCTACGTCCTGTCCGGGCGCGGCTCGACCACCATCGAGACCGCCGACGGGCGCACCCACAGCTTCGAATGGGGGCCCAAGAGCGTCTTTGCGCTGCCGCTCAACTCGAAATACCGGCATTTCAACGGCTCGGGCACGGAATCGGCCAAGCTCGCGTCCTCGACCTCGGCGCCGCTGATGATGAACTGCTTCCACAACGAGGCGTTCATCTTCGACAACGACTTCCGCTTCCCCGAGCGCGAGGGCAAGGAGGGGCATTTCTCGGGCGAGGGCGATTTCGTGCCCAAGCGCCCCGGCAAGCACATGTGGGAGACCAACTTCGTCCCCGACGTGAGCAAGTTCGAGCTCCGCGAATGGCCCGAGCGCGGCGAGGGCTCGTCCAACATCATGTTCATCCTGGCCGAGGGCACGATGCACGCGCATTGCTCGGAGATGCCGGTCGGCACCTACAAGAAGGCGCACCGCCACGGCCCCGACTTCCACGTCTACTGGGTGACCGGCGAGGGCTATTCGCTGTGCTGGTTCGAGGGCGACGAGGAGATGATGCACTACCCGTGGAAGCACGGCGTGGTGTTCGCGCCCGCCGACATGATGTTCCACCAGCATTTCAATGCCTCCGCCGGGCCGGCGCGCTACTTCCCCGTCGCCTACGGCTCGCTGCGCTACCCGCTGACCGAGTCCAAGCGCCGGCTGTTCGCCGGCGGCGACGTCGACGTGAAGCGGGGCGGCGACCAGATCGAGTGGGCCGACCAGGACCCCAGGGTGCACCGGATGTTCCTCGAGGCGCTGGCGCGCAACGGCGTCGAGTCGCGGATGGGCAATCTGATCGACGAGACCCGCTATCTCGCCGCCGAGTAGACGATGCACGAGCTCGACTACGCCCATTTCCACCCGGCCTCGGAGCGCGAGGCCCAGTTCATCCGCGACACCATCTGGAAGGCCGACAATGTCGAGCTGACCACGGTCGGCGTGGACGTGGGGTCGTCCACCTCGCATCTGATGTTCGCCCGGGTGCATTTGCAGCGCCTGTCGGAGGCGCTGTCGAGCCGCTTCGTCGTCGTCGCGCGCGACGTACTGTGGCGCTCGCCGATCCTGCTCACCCCCTACCGGTCGGACTACACGATCGACGCGGACGCGCTGAAGACGTTCTTCGAGGGCGCGTTCGACGCCGCCGAGCTCAGCCCCGACGACATCGACTCCGGCGCGGTGATCCTCACCGGCGAGGCGCTCAAGCGGGTCAACGCACGCGCCATCGCCGATCTGTTCGCCGAGGAGAGCGGCAAGTTCGTCTGCGCGTCGGCCGGCCACAACCTCGAATCGGTGATGGCGGCGCACGGCTCCGGCGCGGTCCGGCTGTCCAAGACCGAGGACAAGGCGTTCCTCAACGTCGATATCGGCGGCGGCACCACCAAGTTCGCGCTGTGCCGGGGGGGCGAGATCGTCTCGACCGCGGCGGTCGCGGTGGGCGGGCGGCTGCTCGCGCATGACGCGGACGGCGCGCTGGTCCGAATCGAGGGCCCGGCGCTCGAGATCGCCCGCGACATCGGTATCTCGCTCGTCCCGGGCGCCGTGCTCGAGGCCGGCGACCGGCGGGCGCTGGTGCGCCGCATGGTCGACGTGCTGGTGGGCGTCATCCGCCAGGAGCAGCCGGATCCGCTCGCCCGCGGCCTCATGGTGACGGCGCCGCTCGCGGCCGCGCCCCGTCCCGAGGTGATCGCGTTCTCCGGCGGGGTCTCGGAATACGTCTACGAGCGCGAGGACGCGGCGCATGGCGATCTCGGCAAGTCGCTCGCCCACCACCTCCACCACGCGCTCACCGCGGAGCGCATCCCCTACCCGGTCTACGACCCGGGCCAGGGGATCCGCGCCACCGTGGTCGGCGCCTCGCAGTTCTCGGTCCAGGTCTCGGGCAACACCATCATGGTGTCGGACGAGGCGGCGCTGCCGCTGCGCAACGTGCCGGTGGTTCGCATCCGCGCCGACCTTTCGGGCGACATCGACCCGGCCGTCGTCGCGGCCGAGATCGGCGCCGCGCTGATGCGCAACGACATCGACCCGAAGGAGACCAATGTCGCGCTCGCCTTCCGCTGGCAGGGGCTGCCGCTGCACGGCCGGCTGCACGACCTTGCCAGCGGGCTGTGCGCCGGGCTCGCCGGCGGGCTCGCCGAGAAGCGGCCCATCGTGCTGATGATGGAGGGCGATACCGGGCGCACGATCGGCCACATCCTCAAGGACGAGTTCGACGTCGGCGTCGACATCGTCTCGGTGGACGGGGTCGAGCTGAAGGATCTCGACTATGTCGATATCGGCGCGATGATCCACCCGACCGAGGTGGTGCCGCTGATCATCAAGTCGCTGCTGTTCTCCACCCCCGATGCCAGCGCCGCCGCCTCCGCCGCCTCGCATGTCGCGGCGTGACCGGGCGAATTGGCCGTTCCAGCAGTCGGAGAGAGGCCGATAATGAGCAAATGGATCGCCCGCACGCTTGCGCTCGCCGCCATGGCCGCGCCCGGAACCGCGCTCGCCCATCACGGCGGCCCGGCCGATATCGCGGTCGGCATCGGTGCCGGTGCGGTGGCCATCGCCATCGTGGCCGGCCTTCTCGGAGTCCGGCTCCGGCGCGGGCGCGGGCGCGTCCAGGCGCATCTAACCCGACCGGCAGCGCGTCCCTCGATACGGCGCTGACGCGCCTACTCGGGATGAGGGGAAGGTCTTGGGCCACCCACCACCCACCCCTCATCCTGAGTAGCGGCGAAGCCGCGTATCGAAGGGCCGGCGCACCGGCAGCCTGACCGCCCGATGACGGCGACCGCCACGGCGCTCCGCCGCGAGGTCCGCGCCGTCGGGCTGATCTCGGCGGCGCATTTTCTCAGCCACTTCTACCAGCTCGCTTTGCCGCCGCTGTTTCTCGCCATCCACGGCGATCTCGGCATCAGCTTCATCGCGCTGGGCTCGACGGTGGCGGCCTACAACATCGCCACCGCGGTGTTGCAGACGCCGATCGGCTTCCTGGTCGACCGGATCGGCGCGCGCGGCGTGCTGATCGCCGGGCTCGCGGTCAATGCGGCGGCGATCGCGGCCGTCGGCTTCGCCGGGTCGTTCTGGGCGATCATGGCGGCGATGATCGTCGCCGGGGCCGGCAACGCGGTGTTCCACCCGGCCGATTTCGCGCTGTTGTCGTCCTCGGTCGACGACCGCAGGCTGGGGCGCGCGTTCAGCGTCCATTCGCTCGCGGGCTCGCTCGGCTTCGCGGCGGCGCCGGTCTTCGTGCTGTTCCTCGCGAGCCTGTGGGACTGGCGCACCGCGCTGGTCGCCGCGGGCGTGGCCGGGCTCGCGCTCGCCGCCGTCATGCCTGCGTTCTCGGCCGCGGTGCGCGACGACCGGCCGCGCGAGAGAAAGCGCGGCGGCGCCGACTGGACCCTGCTGCTCGACCGGACGATCCTCTCCTTCTTCGGCTTCTACGTGCTGTCGGCGGCGGCGGGCGCCGGGATCAGCGGCTTCTCGGTCGTCGCCTTCATCGCCATCTACGGCGTCACCCCGGAGCTCGCGGGCGGGCTGCTGACCGCGTTCTACCTGCTGACCGGTCTCGGCGTCGCCGCCGGCGGCATCGTCGCCGACCGGTCGCTGCGCCCCGACGCGGTGCTCGGAATCTGCTACGCCGCGGCGGCCGCGGCGCTGATCGCCGTCGCCACCGGGGCGCTCGCTTTCTGGCTGGTCGCCGCCGCGTTCGGCCTCGCCGGCGTGTTCCGCGGCATCGTCAACCCGAGCCGCGACGTGCTGTTGAAGCGGCTGACCCCGGCGGGCGCCATCGGCGCCGTGTTCGGCTTCGTGACCACCGGCTTCAGCGTCGGGCTGGGGACGGCGCCGGTGCTCTATGGCTGGATGATGGATCTCGGGCGGCCGGACGCGGTGTTCTGGATCGCCGCCGGCTTCACCGTGCTCACCATCGGCATCGTCTTCGTCGCGCGCCGGCCGGTCCCGGCCGGTTGACAGCCGCGCGCCCCGGCCCGCCATAATCGTCCGATACGGGGAGACGCGGCATGGCCGAGCTCGAACTCACGATCGCGCTGGAGCGCTACGACCGGCACGTCCCCTTCTTCATGGGGCTGGTCGAGCCGCCCGAGGGGGTGCGGCTCAAGCCGCTCGAGGTCGGCATGGCGCCGCCCCGGCGCGACGGGGTGGACCGCCACCGCCGCTTCCTCGAACACGGCGAGTTCGACATCGCCGAGACCTCGCTGTCCTCGCACGTGATCGCCACCGCCCGCGGCGCGCCCTTCGTCGGCATCCCGGTGTTCCCGCGCCGGCTGTTCTCGCAGAACCACATCTTCGTCAACGCGGATTCGGGAATCGAAGAACCGCGTGACCTGATCGGCCGGCGGGTGATCCTGCGCACCTTCCAGACGACGATGTCGGTGCTGGCGCTGGGCGACCTCAAATTCGAGTACGGCGTGCCGTGGGACGCGGTGCGCTGGGTCGTCGCCGACGACGAGGTGCTGCCGCTCGGCGACGAGAAGGGGATCGAAATCGAGCGCATCTCCCTCGACGAGGATGTCGGGCGCATGCTGGTCGAGGGCGAGGCGGATGCGATGATCCACCCGCACCCGCCGCCCGCCGTGCTGGAAGCCGGCGACAGGGTGCGCACGCTGTTCCCCGACCGGCGGGCCGAATCGATGGCCTATTTCGCCAGGCACGGCTACTACCCGATCATGCACCTGATGGCGGTGCGCAAGCCGCTGATCGACGAGCATCCCTGGCTCGCGCGCTGCGTGATGTCGCTGTGGGAGGACGCCAAGGCGCAGACCCGCGCGTTCTACGAGGACCCGGGCTGGTCCACGCTGGCGTTCGCGCGCAACGAGTTCGAGGACCAGCTCGCCGCGCTCGGCGCCGATCCCTGGCCGTCCGGCATCGCCGCCAACCGCAGCAACCTCGAACGCTTCATCGCCTACTCCCACGACCAGCGGCTGATCGACGCGCCGATCCCGGTCGACAGCCTGTTCCACGACTCGACCCGGGACAGCTAGTGTCCCGTCTCCGAAGTCCGTGTGCTCTCACGCGCTCACCCCGCCCCGTCATGGCCGGACTCGATCCGGTCATCCATGCGGCCTCGCCGCACGCAGGGAGACGCGCCCGGAGGGATGGCGTTGGGGGCAGGCCCGACCCGGCGTTCGATGCACCGCCCATGGATGCCCGGATCAAGTCCGGGCATGACGGACTGGGCGAATGGATGGGGCGGAGAGAACAGCAAGCAATCCCGTGAAACGCGACACCAGACCCGATGAGGAGACGCGACATGGCCGAGATTCCCGTTCCCTACAGCTATGACGGCCGCGATTTCGAAGGGATGCTGGTCTATGACGACCCGGTGGCCGAGCCGCGCCCGGCGATCCTGATGCAGCCGGACTGGCTCGGCGTCTCCCGCCACGGCATCGAGATCGCCAGGGATTTCGGCGGCTCGGACTATGTCGTGATGATGGCCGACATGTTCGGCGCGGGTTACGGCGAGCGGGAAAAGACCTTCGACGAGCTGCTGAAGATCTCGCGCGAGGTACGCGCCGACCTGCCGCATATCCTGGGCTGCGGCGCGGCGGCGGACCGGGCGATGACGGCGGAGGCCGAAGCGCGCGGCCTCGTCGCGCGGTCGGGCGTGCGCGGCATCGTCGGCTACTGCATCGGCGGCGGCTTCGCGCTGGAGCAGTCGCGCGCCGGCGCGGACTACGCCGGGACCGTGGCGTTTCACGTCACCCTGCCCCAGCCGGTCGACGAGGACGCCAGGCCGGACTTCAAGGGGCCGGTGCTGATCTTTCACGGCGCGGCCGATCCCGTCACGCCGCGCGAGATGATCGACACGCTGGAGGCGGAGCTCACCGAGGCGGGCATCGACTGGCAGGTGATGATGTACGGCCATGCCAGCCACTCGTTCTGCGACATCGGCATGTTCAACGAGCTGCAGCGCTACGACGAGAAGCTGACCCGGCAGTCCTACGAGATGACGCGCTACTTCTTCTCCGGCCTGCTGTGAGCGGGCCCGCCGGTCACTCCGCCGCCGCGAGCCGGTCGCCTTGGTCGGCGAAGCCGGGCGCGACCTCCTCCATAAAACGCTGCATCTCGTCCTTGACCCGCTCATGCGGCTTGAGGCCGACATTGAAGTAGAGGATCACCTCGGCGAAGCCCGCCTCCTCGACCTTCTTCAGGGTCTCGCCGATCGCCGATGCGTCGCCCACCAGGATCGACTTGTCGGTCAGGCCGTCGGGCGTCATCGCCTTCATGTTCTTCACCATGTCGACGAAGTAGCGGTAGGTCGGCGGCGCCGTCTTCGGGTCCTGCGGCAGGGCGTCGATGCAGCATTCCTGGAAGTAGCGCACCTGGCTGGTGCGCGCGGCGAGGTCCTCCTCCGGGCTGTCGGCGAAATGCGCGAAATAGCTGCAGATCAGCCGCCCGGGCGGGTTGCCGGCCTCGGCGCAGGCGTCGCGGTAGATCGCGGCCATCTCGGCGAGCCCGCCGAACTGCATCGCCGCGGCGAAGGGCGCGACGACGACGTTGTGGCCGAGCCGGGCGGCGAGCTCGATCGAGGGGCGCGAGAAGCACGCGACATAGATCGGCGGCGGCGTCTGCACCGGCCTGGGAGTGATGGCGACGTTCTCGAAGTCGTAGAACCGGCCCTTGTGGGTGATCGGCTCGGGCTCGGTCCACAGGCGATGGAGCACGTCGAGCCCTTCGGCGAAGGCCGCCGTGTTGTCCTCGTAGGGCGCCTTCAGCGGTCCGTATTCGCGCTTGTCGTAGCCCCGGCCGGTGGCGAAGTCGACCCGGCCCCCGCTCAACAGGTCGAGCGTCGCCCACTGCTCGGCGACGCGGATCGGATGGTGCAATGGCAGCACGTTGACGGCCGGCGCGAGACGGACCCGCTCGGTCACGGCGGCGACGTATCCGAGCACGATATCGGGGCAGGACAAGACGCCGAGCGTCGAGAAATGGTGCTCGCCGATCCACACCGAGTGCATGCCCACCCGCTCGGCATGGATCGCCTCCGCCGCGATGTCGCGGATATAGTCGTTGGCGCTCCGCCGGTTGCCGACATAGTGGTTGTCGCTGAGCGTGAAGTAGCCGAATTTCATGACCCTTCCCCCGGCGGCTCAGCCGCCTTTCCTGATCGCGATGCGAAACACCCCGCCATCCTCCGAGGCCTCCAGAAAAGCGTGCGAGGCGGCCTCGCAGAACGCGCGGAAATCCTCGACCGCGGCGGGATCGGTGGCGAGCACCAGGAGCTCCTGCCCCGGGTCGAGCGCCTTGATCGCCTTCCTCGCGCGCAGCACCGGGAGCGGGCATTTGAGCCCCGTCGCGTCCAGACGCTGCGCCATTCCGCCTCCCTCGGAGCCTGCGATTGGCTGGGGCGCCAGGAATCGAACCTGGGATCACGGGATCAAAACCCGTTGCCTTACCGCTTGGCTACGCCCCACCGGCAGACCGGAGGCACCATAGGTTCAATGATTCGGGCCCGCAATATCGCTCACCCCGGGCTATGACGCGTGCAGCCGTGTCGAGCGCACCCACCAGCGCGGCCGGGCGGCGGCGATTCGGGCGGCAGCCCGGTCGGCGCGGTGCTGCGTGGGAAACAGCCCGAAACAGGTCGGCCCGCTGCCCGAGAGGCGCGCGAGCAGGCAGGAGGGAGAGGTCTCGATCGCGTGCAGGACCGCGTCGATGTCCGGGCAGAGACGCCGGGCGCCGGGGGCGAGATCGTTGCCGGTATCGCGCAGCGCCGCGGCGAGCGCCGGGGCGTCGGGGAGCACGGCATCGAACCGCCGCGGCTTCGAGAACGGACCCTCGCGGGCCGCGAATACCGCGGCGGTCGCAAGCGGCACCGCCGGGTTGACCAGCAGGATGGGGGCGGCGGGCAAAGCGGGCGCCGCCTCGATCCGCTCGCCGATGCCGCGCATCATGCCGGGCCGCGCCGCCAGACAGACCGGCACGTCGGCGCCGAGACGAAGGGCGAGCGCGGCGAGCGCGTCGCCCGGCAGCGTCACGTCCCAGAGCGCAGCGAGGGCGCGCAGGACGGCCGCGGCATCGGCCGATCCGCCGCCCAGCCCGGCGGCCACGGGAAGCGCCTTGTGGAGCCGGATGCGGGCAGTGGGCGCGATGCCCGCCGCCGCCGCCAGCGCCTTCGCCGCCCCGACCGCCAGATTCTCCGCCCCCCGATCGAGCTTCGCGGCGAACGGCCCGTCGATCTCGAATTGTAGGCGTTCGGCGAGCCGAACCTCGATGCGGTCGCAGATCGCCGCGAAGGCGACGAGGCTCTCGATCTCGTGGTAGCCGTCGCCGCGGCGGCCGGTGACGTGGAGGAACAGATTGACCTTCGCCGGCGCGTCGACCCGAACGCCGGACCCGGCCGCCGTCGGGGACGGTTCGACGGATCCCGCCACCGGGCTAGCCCGCATGTCTCGCCCCTGTCACGGCCTGCGTCGCGCCCGGGCGTTCGTCCCGCCAGGAGCGGGCCGAAGAGCGTAGCGATGCCTACGGTTGAGGCCCGCGACGCCGCGGGCGGGTGCCCGGGCGCGACCCTCCGGGCGGCGCAGGCCATGACAGAGGTGAGACATGCGGGCTAGATGTCGGACAGGCCGCGGGCGAGCTTGTTCTCGATGATCGGCACCTGCTCGGGCTCGGGATCGAGATTGAGCGCGCGGCGCCACTGGAACTTCGCCTCGTTGCGGCGCCCGACCCGCCAATAGGCGTCGCCGAGATGGTCGTTGACCGTGGGGTCCAGAGGTTCCAGCTCCGACGCCCGCTCGAGCTGTTCGACCGCCCCGTCGTAGTCGCCGATGCGGTACAGCGCCCAGCCCAGGCTGTCGACGATGGCGCCGCTTTGCGGTTCGAGCTCGACCGCGCGCTCGATCATCCTGCGCGCGTCGTTGAGCTTGATCCCCTGGTCCACCCACGAATATCCGAGATAGTTGAGGAGATAGGGCTCGTCCGGGGAGAGCTCGAGCGCGGCGAGAAAATCCTTCTCCGCCCGCGGCCATTCCTTCGACCGCTCCAGCGCGATTCCGCGCGAGAACAGCAGCCTCCAATGCCGCGGCGCGACGCTGCCGAGCCGCGCGATCGCCGCGTCATAGGCTTCGACCGCTTCGGCGAATCTCTTGCGGTTGCGGAAGATGTCGCCGAGCCGTTTCAGCGCATCGCTGCGCTCGGCGCGTTCGTCCGCCATCCGGCGGAGAAGCTCGATCGCCTCTTCGTCGCGATCGAGCCGCGCCAGCCCGGCCGCGCGGCTGAGCCGCGCCGACCACGACAGCGGCGACGCCTCGTTCACCGAGCCGTAGACCTCGACCGCCTCCTCGTCGCGGCCGACGGATTCCAGTATCTGCCCGACCAGGACGCGGGCGGACGGGAAATCCGGGCGCAGATCGAGCGCGAGCCGGCCATAGACCAGAGCCATTTCGATCGATCGCGCCCGCAGCCCCATCTTGGCGCCGTCGAGCAGCGCCTCGGCCGCCCCCTCCGTCCCGTTGGCGACGATCGGGGTCGCGGGCCTGCCAGCGCGAAGGTCGCCGAGCGCGCGCTCGATCAGGGGAGACCCGCTCTCCCCGGCGACGAAAGCGGTGTAACGCCGCTCGGCTTCGGCCGCATCGCCGAACCGGCGGTAGAAGGACCCGATCGCCTGGACCAGCCGGACCGTCGGGCGCCGCGCCTCCTTGGCGGCTTCCAGATAGAGCTCCCTCGCCTCTTTCGGACGCCCGGCAAGGTCGAGGATGAGAGCGCCGTGCAGGCTGCGGAACGGCGCGAACGCGGTGTTGTCGCCGGGCCCGGGGAGGGCCGCGCGAGCAGCGTCGTAGCGGCCGAGCGCTGCCTCGGCCCACGCCGAGAGCAACGGCACGGTAAAGGCGTTCGGGCCGCGCCCGCCGATAGCGGCGAGCCGCGTTCTCGCCGCCTCGAACCGGCCGGCCTTGAAATCGCCCACCGCAAGCGACAGCTCGGCGAGCGGCGCGTCGGGCTCCAGCGCGCGCAGCCGCCGGGCGAGGGCGCGCGCCGGTTCGGCCTCTCCGCTCGCCAGCTTGGCGATCAGGGCGCGCAGCAACAGCCGCCGGCCGCCGGGCCGCGCCGCAACCGCTTCGCTCAAGTAGCGCGCCGCCGCGCCGAAGTCGCGTGTCCGGAACGCGTGGTGGCCGGCGAGGTAGCTGCCGAGTTCGAGCGTGCGGTCGGTCGCCTTGGCGAGGCTCGCGGCCGGCGCCCCGGCATCTCCCGCATGGCCGGCCGCCGCCGGCAGGAGCGCGACGCCCGCCGCCAGGGACAGGATCGCGCAGGCGCGACGTGCCACCCGCCCGGTCGCCGCCGCAGAGCGCCGCGCGGCCGCGTCGCATCTCCCGGCCGGGGAGCGCGTACCGCCCGGACGGCCGCGTTCGTTGTGCCAATCACCCGTCATTCGGCGCGTTCTAAAGCTCTTTTCTGGCGGATTCGCCGAAACGTTGCGTGAGCCGAGGCGAATCCCGACGGACGATGGCGAGTATACACGCGAATCCCCGCCGCGAGTCCCGGAATCCGCCGACCGGGCGGCCGCGCCGGCTACATATTGGGGTAGTTCGGGCCACCGCCGCCCTCGGGAACGACCCAGTCGATGTTCTGGCGCGGGTCCTTGATGTCGCAGGTCTTGCAGTGCACGCAGTTCTGCGCGTTGATCTGCAGGCCGGGGCCGACCCCCTCCCCGGTGACGATCTCGTACACCCCGGCCGGGCAGTAGCGCTGCTCCGGCGCGTCGTAGAGCGCGAGGTTTACGTCGACGGGGACGGATTCGTCCTTCAGCCGCAGATGGACCGGCTGATCCTCCTCGTGGTTGGTGTTCGATATGAACACCGAGGACAGCCTGTCGAAGGTCACCTCGCCGTCGGGCCTGGGATAGTCGATCCTCGGCGCATCGGACGCCGGCTTAAGAGACAGGTGGTCGGCGCCATGACGGAACGTCCACGGCGCCCGGCCGCGCAGCACGAAGGTGTCGAGCGCCGAATAGGCGAGCCCGACCCAGAGCCCGCGGCGGAACGCCGGGCGGAGATTGCGCACCGATTTGAGCTCCTGCCACACCCAGCTCCGCCGCATCGCTTCCGGGTAGGTCTCGAGCGCCGCGCCGGGATCGTCGCCGCCAAGCGCCGCAAAGATCGCCTCGGCCGCCACCATGCCGCTCTTCATGGCGGTATGGGTGCCCTTGATCTTGGGAACGTTCAGGAACCCGGCCTCGCAGCCGACGAAAACGCCGCCGGGAAAGGCGAGTCTCGGGATCGACTGGAACCCGCCCTCGTTGACCGCCCGCGCGCCATAGGCGATGCGCCGCCCGCCGACGAATGTCGGGCGGATCGACCTGTGGGTCTTGAAGCGCTGGAACTCCTCGAAGGGCGACAGATGGGGGTTGGAGTAGTCGAGCCCGATGACGAACCCGACCGCGACCTGGTTGTCCTCCAGGTGGTAGAGGAAGGACCCGCCATAGGTGTCGGCGGCGAGCGGCCAGCCGAAGGAATGCACCACCCGTCCGGGATGGTGGTTGGCCGGGTCGACCTCCCACAGCTCCTTGATTCCGATGCCGTATGTCTGGGGCTCGCTGTCCCGCGCGAGGTCGAAACGTTCGATCAGCGTCTTGCCGAGCGAGCCGCGGCAGCCTTCCGCGAACACGGTCTGGGTGGCGTGCAGCTCGACCCCGGGCTCGTGGTTCGGGCCGGGCCGGCCGTCGCGGCCGATCCCCATGTCCCCGGTGGCGACGCCCCTGACCCGCCCGGCGTCGTCGTAGAGCACCTCGGCGGCGGCGAAGCCGGGATAGATTTCGACGCCGAGACCCTCGGCCTCGGCCGCGAGCCAGCGGCAGAGATTGCCGAGGCTGATGATGTAGTTGCCGCGGTTGCGCGCCTGCGGCGGCGTGGGCAGCCTGAGGGCGGAACCCTTGGTCAGCAGGAGGAAGCGGTCCTCCCGGACCGGCGTGTTGAGCGGCGCGCCCCGCTCGACGGCGTCGGGGAACAGCTCGAACAGCGCGCGGGGCTCCAGCACGGCGCCCGACAGGATGTGCGCGCCGACTTCGGACCCCTTCTCGATCACGCAGACGCCGACATCGCGGTCTTCCGCCGCCGCGAGCTGTTTCAGGCGGATCGCCGTCGCCAGCCCGGCGGGGCCGGCGCCCACCACGACGACATCGAATGCCATGGATTCCCGTTCCACGGCCTACTCCTTCCCGCCGCAAACCGACGCTGTATAGCACAACCGCCTGCCTGTTTCCCGGCCTGCCCGCGTGCTAGGTTCCGGCATGGCCGCAGGCGAGGCAATCGCCGCGCTGCTTGCGTGGCAGATCGAGGCCGGGGCGGACGAAGCGATCGCCGAGGCGCCGCTCGACCGGTTCGCGGCGCGCGCCACGCCGCCGGAGCCCGCGGTCGAGGCCGCCGCCGAGCCGGACCCGTCGGGCGGCCGGCCGGCGCCGGCGATGACGGGGGCGCGGCAAATCGCCGCAGCGGCGGCCGATCTCGCCGCGCTCAGATCCGCCTTCGCGGCCTTCGACGGATGCCCGCTGAAGGAGACGGCGACCAATTTCGTGTTCGCCGACGGCGCGCCCGGGGCGAAGCTGATGTTCATCGGCGAGGCGCCCGGCGCGGAGGAAGATCGCCAGGGAATCCCCTTTGTCGGCCCCGCCGGGCGCCTTTTGGACCGCATGCTGGCGGCAATCGGCCTCGAACGGCGCGAGGTCTACATCACCAACATCCTGCCCTGGCGTCCGCCGGGAAACCGCAACCCCACCGATTCCGAGATCGCCGTTTGCCTTCCCTTCATCGAACGCCACATCGCGCTGGTGGAGCCGGCGGCGGTGGTTGCGGTCGGCGGCACCGCGGCAAAGGTCTTGCTCGACACCAGGGAAGGCATTATGAGGCTTCGCGGTCGCTGGTTCAGCTACACCGTCTCCGGTTCCGGCGCGCCGATACCGCTGCGGGCGATACTGCATCCCGCCTATCTGCTCCGCCAGCCGGGCCAAAAACGAGACGCATGGACCGACCTGATCGCCATCAAGAAACGACTCGCGGAAGGCATGCCGGCCCCATGACGCAGTTTGTGGGCGGCGGACGCGGGGTGGCGTGGTTGGTTCTGGCCGCCGTGGTCGCGGCGAGCGCGGTGGCCGGGCCGGCGCGGGCCGACAGGACGCGCGGCGCCGAGAGCGCCGGTGCCGCCGCCGCGGAGGCGGAAGGGCTCGGCCTGCCCCGCATCGTCGGCGAGCGCGACGCGGCCCGTTACCGCCAGATCTTCGAGCTGCAGAAAAAGGGGAAATGGCGCAGCGCGGACAGGGAAATCAGGAAGCTGCGCAGCCGGATCCTGATGGGACACGTACTGGCCCAGCGCTACCTGCACCCCACCAAGTACCGCTCGCGCTACGGCGAGCTCGAACGCTGGCTCCGCCACTACGCCGACCATCCGGAGGCGAGGCGCATATACCGGCTCGCGAAGCGCCGCAAGGGCAAGTCCAGCCGGCATCCGCGCGCGCCCACCGCACCGAAGCCGCGGACCTACGAATCGTCCTGGGTGTCGCCCACATACGGCTACACCTCGCCGCGCAAGCGCAGCGCCTCGGCAAGGGCGAAGGTCCACAAGAGGATCCGCGTCATCCGGCGGCACGCGCTCAGGGGGCAGCTCAAACGCGCCCGCCAGATCCTCTCATGGCGGTCCTCCAGGCGAATGCTGGACAAGACCGAGACCGCCATCGCCCGGGCCCATCTGGCACGGGGATATTTCTTCCACGGCTCGCCGGAGACCGCGCACAGGATTTCCGCGCGCGTGGCGAACCGGGCGGGACGCTACATGCCGATGGCGCACTGGATCGCGGGGCTCTCGGCCTATCGCGTCGGCGCCTATAAGGACGCCGCGCATCACCTGGAAACCATGGCGGAGCACCCCACGCTCTCCTCCTGGCCGGCCTCGGGCGCGGCCTTCTGGGCGGGGCGTGCCAACCTGCTCGCCGGAAAGCCGGACCGGGTGCGCTACTGGATGAACAGGGCATCGGAGTACCGCTTCACATTTTATGGCCAGCTCGCCGCGCGGGTGCTCGGTCTGGAGCGCGAATTCGACTGGCGAATGCCGCAATTGACGGCGGAGAATGTCGCAATCCTCATGCGCCACCCCGCCGCCCGGCGCGCGCTGGCGCTGCTGCAGGTCAACGCGCTCGGGCGCGCGGAGAGCGAGCTCAAAGCCCTCACCTCGATCGACGACAGCACCCTCGCCAGGGCCTTGATGGCGCTGGCGGAGAAAACCAACCTGGCGTCTCTGGCCGTCGGCACGACCGCGATGCTGGACGAGGCCGACGGTCCGCCGCCGACCGGCGCGCTCTACCCGGTGCCCAACTGGCGGCCCAAAGAGGGCTTCACGGTCGACCGCGCGCTGATCTATGCCTTCATGCGCCAGGAGTCGCGGTTCAAGGTGCGCGCCAAGAGCCACGCCGGGGCGCGCGGGTTGATGCAGCTGATGCCGGGGACCGCGGGTTTCATGATGGGCAAGCGGTATCGCGGGTCCAGGCGCAACGAGCTCTACGATCCCGGGTTGAACATATCGATCGCCCAGCGCTACATCCGCTACCTGATCGGCAACGGCGTCGTGAAGGGGAATGTGCTGATGCTGGCCGCCGCCTATAACGGCGGGCCGGGCAATCTCAACAAATGGCGCCGCCGGGCGGCGCGCCGGAAGGCGACCGATCCGCTGATCTTCATCGAGACGATTCCGGCGCGCGAGACCCGCAACTATGTCGAGCGCGTGCTCGCCAATCTCTGGATGTACCGCAGCCGGCTCGGACAGGACACGCCCACCCTCGATCGCCTTGCCGCCGGAAAGGCGCCGCTCTACAAGTCGCTGGACGGCGCGGGCAACGTGGTGGCGCAGAATGAGCGGAATTGACGAAACGGTTCCCTTCGCGGCGATCAACATCGCCGTGATGACGGTATCGGACACGCGCACGGAGGAGACCGACCGGTCGGGCGCGACGCTCGTGGACAGGCTGGAGAAGGCCGGCCACCGCCTGGCCGAAAAGCGGATCGTGCCGGACGAACGGACGGCGATCGAGGGGCAGCTCCGGCGCTGGATCGACGATCCCGGGATCGACGCCGTGATCGCCACCGGGGGGACCGGGGTGACCGGGCGCGACGTGACGCCCGAGGCGTTCGAGGCGGTGTTCGAGAAGGACATTCCGGGCTTCGGCGAGCTGTTCCGGATGATCAGCTTCGCAAAGATCGGCAGCTCCACCATCCAGTCCCGCGCGGTGGCCGGCGTCGCCGGCGGGACCTATCTCTTCGCCGTGCCGGGCTCGACCGGCGCCTGCCGCGACGCGTGGGACGAGATCCTGGTCTACCAGCTCGACATCCGGCACAAGCCGTGCAACTTCGTCGAGCTCATGCCGCGGCTCAACGAACACCGCGACGCGCGTTCCGCCTGAGCCGCCAGCGCGCGTAGCCCTCGCCGTCGTCGACATCCTCGAGCGTTTCGAGCAGGGCGATCCGCCGTCCCGGCGGCACGTTCGCGCGCGTGTCGGCGAGCGCGTGCGGGCTCGACCAGCGGACCTGCTCGAACAGGCCGCGCGTCGGCAGGCCGGGGCGGCGCCCGACCAGCCAGTACCCGCCATCGGAAGCGGGACCGAACGCCAGATCGGCGCCGCGCAGCGCCGCGAACGCGGCCGAGACGTGGCGGGGCGCGAGCTCCGGGATATCGCTGCCCACGATGGCCACCGGCGCGGCGGCGGCGGCCGCCAGGATGCGCCCCATCCGCGCGCCCAGATCGCCGCTCCCCTGCGCGACCCGCGGGAGGTCGGGCGCCCAGGGCGCGGCGCCGTCGGCCGCGCGGTCGGGCGTCACCGCGAGCAGGGTGTCCCAGCGCCGGTCGCGGCCGAGCCGCCGCAACAGCCGGTCCGTCGCGTCGCGATAGAAGCGGAGCGCCGCGACCTCGCCGATATCCGCCGCGAGGCGCCGCTTGACCGCGCCGAGCATCGGGGCGCGGACGAACACGTAGAGCCTAGGCCGCATTTCTCACCAGGGTCACGGCCTGCGCGGTCATCGGTACAGCCTGGCGATCCCCCGGGGCGGAACGCCGAGGAAATAGAGCCCGAGGCAGACCAGGTTGCGGGCGGAGCGGCGGAGATAGCCGGAGCGCCGGTAGCGCACGGCCGAGGTCACCGCGGCCACGCCGAGCGTATCGAGACGCCGGCGCCCGATGCGCCGCACCATGTCGACATCCTCCATCAGCACGAGCGGCCGAAACCCGCCGAGCGCGTCGTAGAACGAACGCGAGATCAGCAGCCCCTGATCGCCGTAAGCCAGGCCGAGACGGCGCGTCCGCCAGGCGACGATCGCTTCGAGCCGGCGGGCGGCCGGCGCGCCGTCGTCGAGCGCGAAGCGGAAGGTCGCCGCCCGTTCCAGGTTCGCCGGATCGGCGCACCAGGCCGAGACGGCCTCGGCCCAGCCGTCCGCGAGCACCGTGTCCGCGTGGAGAAACAATAGCCAGCCGCCGAGCGCCTCACGAGCACCCTCGGCGAGCTGGCCGCCGCGGCCGGGCGCGGTCTCGACCACGCGCGCGCCCTGCCGTCGCGCGATCTCCACCGTCTCGTCGGACGATCCGCCGTCGACCACGAGTAATTCGCACCGCGGCAGGGCGAGCGCGTCGAGCGTCCGCGCCAGCACCGCGCCCGCGTTCAGCGCCGGGATCACAATGCTGAGCTCGGGCTGCACGCGGGCTTTCTGAGGCCTGGCCGGCGAAATGTCCATAGCGGACGAATGTTCTTGTTTTGTTCGGCAAGCCGCGCTAGGCTTCGGCGATGGACGCCCCTCTCCCCGATCGCCCGCGCAAGGGCCGCGGCGCCGTCTCCAACCGCTCGGGGCGGTTCGAACCCCACGCCTACGAACCGGTCGACGACGGATGGCTGGTCGAGGAGTTGCCGCCGCTCAGGACCACCGTGACCCGGGACGCGTCGAAGACGATCATAGCGCGCAACAAGTCGCCCGACGTCCCGTTCGACCGCTCGATCAACCCCTATCGCGGCTGCGAGCATGGCTGCGTCTATTGCTTCGCCCGTCCGACGCACGCCTTTCTCGGCCTGTCCCCGGGGCTCGATTTCGAGTCGCGGCTGTTCTACAAGCCGGATGCGGCGCGGCTGCTGGAAGAGGCGCTGCACAAGCCGGGCTATGAGTGCCGGGTGATGGCGATGGGGACCAACACCGACCCCTACCAGCCGATCGAGCGCGAATACCGCATCACCCGGTCGATCCTCGAAGTGCTGTCCGACTGCGACCATCCGGTGGGGATCGTCACCAAGTCGGGCCTCGTCGTCCGCGACATCGACATCCTGGCGCCGATGGCGGCGCGCGGCCTCGCTCTGGTGTGCGTCTCGGTGACCACGCTCGACCGGCGGCTGGCCCGCCTGCTGGAGCCGCGCGCGCCGACGCCGGCGCGCCGGATCGAGACCATCCGGCGCCTGGCGGATGCGGGCATCCCGACCGGGGTGATGGCGGCGCCGACGATCCCCGGCCTGACCGACCACGAGATGGAGGACATTCTCGGCGCCGCCCGGGACGCCGGCGCGCAGACCGCGAGCTACGTCCTGCTGCGCCTGCCGCTGGAGATCGCCGATTTGTTCGTCGAATGGCTCCAGACCCACCGGCCGGACCGCGCATCGCGGGTGCTCGGCCTGATGCGCCAGCTGCATGGCGGCAAGGTCTATGAGTCCACCTATGGCAAGCGGATGCGCGGCCAGGGACCCTACGCTTCGATGCTGGCGAAACGCTTCGAGGGCGCCTGCCGGCGGCTCGGCCTCGCCGACAAGCGGCCGGAGCTCGACACCGGCAAGTTCAAGCGCCCGCTCCGGCGCGGCAACCAGCTCGCGCTGTTCTGACGCCCGGTCACGCCGCGCCCTCGGTCAGCCTGGCGAGCGGCCGGTCGGGGATCGGCAGGTGGATCAGCGCGGCCACGAAACCGGCGACGATGGCGAAGGTCCAGACCGGGTCGTAGGAGCCGGTGGTATCGAAGGACAGGCCGCCGAGCCAGACGCCGAGGAAGCTGCCGAGCTGGTGGCTCAGGAAGGCGATGGCGGCCAGCGTCGCCATGTAGCGCGGCCCGAAGATATGGGCGATCAGCCCGGTGGTGAGCGGCACCGTCGAGAGCCACAGGAGCCCCATCGCGCCGGCGAAGACGAGGACGCTGGTCTCGGTCAGCGGCAAAGAGAGGAAGACCAGCATGGCCGCGCTCCGCGCGGTGTAGATGATGCCGAGCAGGTATTTCATCCGGTAGCGGTCGCCGAGCCTGCCGGCGGCGATGGTGCCGAACAGGTTGAACAGCCCGATGGTGGCGATCGCCGCCGCGCCGAGCGCCGGCGCCAGACCGCCGTCGGAGATATAGGCCGGGAGATGGTTCGCGATGAACTGCACCTGGAGCCCGCAGACGAAATAGGCGCTCACCAGCATCACGTAGCCGCGATGCTGGGCGGCCTCGCGCAGCGCCTCGCCGAGGCTTTGCCGGGTCCGCTGGGAGAGCCGTGCCGTCGTCCCGGCCCGCAGCGAGAGCGCGACCGGCACCGCGACGGAGAGCGCGATCGCCATGGCGATCAGCGCGCCGCGCCACTCGAACAGCTCGATCATCGCCTGGCTGTAGGGCACGAACACGGACTGCCCCAGCGTGCCGCCGGCGGTGGTGATCCCGAGCCACGTCATCCGGCGCTCCGGCGGTGCGATGCGTCCGACCAGCGCGTTCAGCAGCCCGAGCCCGCACCCGCCCATGCCGATGCCGATCAGGAACCCGGTGCCGACCAGGAAATCGGTCTGGGCGGTCGCCTGGGAGGACAGCAGGAGCCCGGCCACGGCGATCAGCGCGCCGGTGGCGATCACCCGGATCGGACCCCAGCGGTCGGCGATCATCGCGGCCAGCGGCGTGGCCAGGCCGACCACCAGGTTCTGGGTGGCGATGGCGACCGAGATCGGCTCGCGCCCCCAGCCCAGATCGACGCTGATCGGCGGGATGAACAGGCCGAAGGACTGGCGCACGCCCGAGGTCACCAGCAGGATGCAGGTGGCGCCGAGCAGCACGTAGACCGGCGTGCGCCAGAACCGGGCGACCATCGAGGGGTCTATCCGAAGACGTCGGGGAACCGCGCCCGCACCTCGGCCGCGAGCTCGGGCGAGGTCTGGGCGACGCGCGGGAAGGACTCGATGCGTTCGTAGGGGATGCAGGCGTCGATCACGACGCGCGAGTTGTAGAGCTTCTCGTCGGTCACCATGGTGTCGAGCCTGGACGACCAGTTGCGCTCCAGCACGGTGAAATCGGTCTTGGGATCGCTGCGCGTTCCCATCGCCCAGATCACGTCGTGCATGTCGGTGGGATCGATGTCGTCGTCCACCACGACGACATAGCGCCCGACATAGCCGGTCGGGTTGACCTGCGAGGCCACCAGCCCGGCCTGGTTGGCGTGGCCGAAATAGCGTTGCCCGATCGCGACCACGACGAAGGTCCGCCCGGCGCCGGCCTGGTGCACCCAGACCCCCTTCACATCGGGAATGCCCGCGCCTTCCAGGGAATCGAGCAGGCCCGCCGAGCGGATGAAGCAGCGCTCGAAGAGATGCGAATGCGGCGGCTTCTGGCTCGCCGCGCAGGTCAGCACCGGGTCGTTGCGGTAATAGACCCGCTTGATCCTGATCGCCGGCTCTTCCCTTGCGTCGCCCGCGTAGTAGCCGGTCCACTCGCCGAACGGCCCCTCCATCGCGGTCTCGTCCGGCGACACCTCGCCTTCGAGCACGATCTCCGAATGCGCCGGGAAGGGGAGGCCGGTGAGCTCGCCCTCGATGCAGTCGATCGGCCGGCCGACCAGCCCGCCGGCCCAGTCGAGCTCGGCCACCTGGTCCGACAGGGTGTAGCGCGCCGCGATATAGGTCGCCGGGTCGATGCCGACGATGATCGCCATCGGGCAGGGCTTGCCGGCCTTCAGATACTTGTCGCGGTGGATCCGGCCCTGCTTGCCGTTGGAGATGTAGGACGTCGCCATGTCGGGCCCGTTCACCTGGACCCGGTAGGTGCCGATATTGATCCGGCCCGTGTCGGGGTCCCGGGTGACCACGCCGCAGGCGGTGCCGATATAGCGTCCGCCGTCATGCTCGTGGTGGATCGGCACCGGAAACTTCAGGAGATCGACATCGCCGCCCGAGTCGACGTTCTGCATCACCGGGCCGTCGTCCACGATGCGGGGCGGGATCGGCTCCTGGCGCTTGATGCGGCGCCGGTAGGTGTCGAGCATGGTGCGCCGGTCGCCCGACTGCGCCGGGTCGATGCCGAGCCCGAGGGCGAGCCGGAGGGGCGAGCCCAGCATGCCGTAGAGGCAGCGCATGCCCCTGGCGTAGCCCGGCACCTCGTCGAACAGCAGCAGCGGCGACTTGTCGACCTTCTCGCGATACAGCACCTCGGTCACCGCGCCGAGCTCGCGGTCCCAATGGGCGCCCGCGACGCGCCTGACCTCGCCGCCCTCCTCGACCGCGGCGAGGAACGCCCTCAGATCGGTCTGGATCTCGTCGTTGCGCTGCATCGTGCGGTCCTCTAACGGCAACCGCCGCGGCGTGGCGCCGCGGCGGTGACAGTCTATCGCGGCCGGCGCCGCGACTCCCCGGGGCTCAGTCGCAGAGATAGCCCCACTTTTCGCGCGACTCCCTGGCCAGCTCGGGCGAGGGCGCGTTGACCGGCGGGAAATCGTCCTTCCAGTGGAACGGCCGGCAGGCGTCGATGATCGCCCGGCTGTTGGTCAGATTGCCCTTCTCCTTCTCCCAGGGCGGGATGCGGGGGTCGAGATGGGTCGACCAGGCGTGGGGGATGATGTCGATCGACTCCGCCGGGTCGGAGCGGGTGAGCATCGCCCAGATCAGCTCCTCCAGATTGGAGACGTCGATGTCCTCGTCGGTCACGATCACGTATTTGCCGGCATAGGCGCCGACATGGCACTGGCAGGCGATGTGGCCGGCCTGGCGGGCGTGGCCGGGATAGCGCTGCTTGATCGACACCGCGACCAGCATGCGCGCCGTGCCCACCTCGTGCAGCCACGCGCCGTGCACGTCGGGCACGCCCGCCTTCTTGATGTTCTCCTTCAGGAGCGCCGAGCGGGTGACCGCGCGGTAGCGGGCGAGCTCGTCCGGCGGCCGCTGCGGCGGGCAGCCCAGCAGGATCGGGTTGTTGCGGTAATAGATCGCCTTGATGTCCATCACCGGCTCCTCGCGCATCCGGGAGCCGTAATAGCCGGTCCACTCGCCGAACGGACCCTCCTCCTTGCGCGCATCGGGATGGACGAAGCCCTCGAGCACGATCTCGGCGTTGGCCGGGAACGGCAGGCCGGTATGCCGGCCCTCGATCATCTGCATCGCCTCGCCGCGGAACCCGCCGACCACGTCGAACTCGCAGACCCCGGGCGGCACCTCGCTGCAGCCCATCAGGAAGGTCATCGGGTCGCCGCCGCAGACGATCACCGCCGGCATCGGCTCGCCGCGCTGCTGGTACTTGTCGCGGTGGATGCGGCCGTGCTTGCCGGGCGAGATGTAGAAGCCGACCGACGCCTTGTCGTGGATCATCACCCGGTAGGTGCCGATATTGATCCAGCCGGTATCGGGATCGGCGGTGACGTTGTAGCTGCCGGTGCCGATATAGCGCCCGCCGTCCTCGTCGTGCCACATCGGCGTGGGGAAGATCCCGACGTCGACGTCGTCGCCCTCCATGACGTTCTCGGTCACCGGGCCCGAGTCGACGAACTCGTGCGGGATGGTGCGCAGGTCTTCCATGTAGTTCTGGCGGAACGCGTCGGTGAGCTCCATCTTGGAGAGGTCCGAAGAGAAGCCGAGCGTCATCGCCATGCGCTTGGAGGCGAAGAAATTGGTCAGCACGCGGGAGCCTTCGAGGCTCCCCGGCACGTCCTCGAAGACGATGCAGGGCGCGGTGTCGTTGTGCAGCACGACCTCGGATGCCATGCCGATGTCGCGCTCCCAGCTCGCGCCCTGGACGTGCCTGACCTCGCCGAGCTTCTCGGCCTCTTCGAGCCATTCGCGCAGATCGGTGTAGGGGATGCGCAGCTCGTTCTCGAGCCGCGTCGCGGCTCCGCCGTCGGCCACCTTGCCGATCACGTTGCCCATATCGTCGGCCATGCCGTCTCTCCCGCTCCGTCTTCGATGGATATCAAGAACGTATCCGCGCCACCGGACGCGAACCAATACATTTCCGGCATCAGACAGATAAACCCCCGCGATGTGCGCGCCGGCGCGGCTGTACTATGCTGCGCGCGAGCACCGCAACATCCGAGCGAAGGCCCGCCCATGCTGCCGACAGAGCGTATCAGCTACGAGCCGATCGTGGGACGAAAACCGCTGACCCTGCCGGACGGCGCGCGCATGGCGGTCTGGGTGATCGTCAATGTCGAGGAGTGGGACCCGGAGGCGCCGATGCCGCGCACCGTGCTCACCCCGCCGGCGGGCGGCTCGCCGAGCCCCGACATCCCCAACTGGGCGTGGCACGAATACGGCAACCGGGTCGGGTTCTGGCGCTTCGTCGAGGCGTTCGACGAATTGTCGATCCCCGCCGCGCTCTGCATCAACGGAATCGCGGTGACCGGCTACGGGCAGATCGCCGAGGCGGCGCGCGACCGGGGCTGGGAGTTCATCGGCCACGGCTTCACCCAGCGCAACATGCAGAAGGTCGACGACGAGCGCCTGGACATCCGCCGCACGACCGAGGCGATCGAGGCGTTTACGGGAAAACGGCCGCGCGGCTGGCTCGGACCCGGGCTGACCGAGACCTGGGAGACCCCCGACATCCTGGTCGAGGAGGGCTACGAATACGTCGCCGACTGGGTGCTCGACGACGAGCCGGTGGTGCTGAAGACGCGCGCCGGCCCCATCGTCAACATCCCCTATACCCAGGAATGCAACGATGTCGCGATGATGCTGATCCAGCACCATCCGGCGCGCGAGTACCGCGACCGGGCGCTCGACCAGTTCGAGCAGATCTACCGGGATTCGGCGCGCTCGGCGCGGGTGATGGCGCTCTCCGTCCACCCCTACATCATGGGCGTGCCGCACCGCTTCCGCTATTTCCGCGAGCTGCTGCAGACCATCGCCGCGCACCGCGACGTGGCGTTCATGACCGGCGAACGGATCCTCGACTGGTATCGCGGGCAGCGGCCCGTCGGGTAGGTTGTATCCGAACTGGATCGAACCGCCGACGTGATCGATGCCGTCCTTCGATACGCCCCCTTCGGGGGCTACTCAGGATGAGGGAAGGGGTGTGGGCGACCCAAAATCCTCCCTCATCCCGAGTAGCCGCGAAGCGGCGTATCGAGGGACGCCACACCGTGGCGGTTCCATCCGAAACGGACATGTTCTAGATCCACGCGCGGCGAACAAGGAGGCCGGATGACAGGCGCGAAGACCCCCGACGACGCGCTCGATGCCATCGCCGCGCGCATCCGCGCGACGGTGGATGCGGACCTGCCGGGCTTTCCGCACTACGCCGACTGCGACACCGGCGCCTGGACCGCCACGCCGGACGGGTTCTGGACCGGCGGGTACTGGAACGCGATGCTGTGGCTCGGCGGCGCCGTGTTCGACGATGCCGCCCTCGTCGCCGAGGCGCGGCGCTGGACCGAGCGGCTGCGCCCCAGGATCGGCTCGGAATCGGTGTTTCGCGGCTTCCTGTTCTATTACGGCGCGGCGCTCGGCTCGATCCTGCACGGCGACGAAGACGCCCGCGACCTCGCCCTCGCCGCGGCGGGCCGGCTGGCGGAGGATTTCGACCCGCGGCTGGGCCTGATCCCGCTCGGTGTTGAGGCCGAGGAGGCGCATACCGTGGGCGCGGGCGAGGCCAATATCGACGGCCTCGCCGCGGTGCCGCTTCTGCTGTTCGCCGCCGGGTCCGGCGGCGAGGCGGGCTTGCGCGACCGCGCGGTGGCCCACACGCTCAGGAGCGCGGCGCTCTGCATCCGCGACGACGGCTCGGTGGTGCAGTCGGTGAGCCTCGACCCCGACACCGGCGCGCCGATCCGCACCTACACCCACAAGGGCGTCTCCGACAGCTCGACCTGGACCCGGGCGCAGGCCTGGGCAATGCAGTTCCTCGCCCATGCGGGCAGGCATTTGCCGGAAGAGACGGCGCCGATGGACGCGGCGCTGCGGGTGACCGACTGGTGGATCGAAAACGTGCCCAACGACCGGATCGCCTATTGGGATTTCGATGCGCCGATCGACCACGACACGCGCAAGGACACATCGGGCACCGCCATCGCGGCGACGGCGATCCTCAAGCTGTCCGCCGCGGTCGCCGACCCGGACGCCGCCGCGCGCTACCGCGACTTCGCCGAAGAGACTCTGCTGACGCTCGCCGCCTGCCATCTCACGCCGGTCGCGCCGAGGGACCGGCGGCCGCCCGGAATCCTGACCAATGGCTGCTTCGACCAGCGCTCCGGCATGGCGCTCGCCAACGAGCTGATCTGGGGCAGCTACTACCTGCTCGAAGGGCTGGCGATGCTCGCCGGCCGGTTGGAGACCGGCAGGATCTGAGCGAATTCCGGGTCAGGCCCCGGCGCGCGCCGGCGGCGGCCCGTGGATGTTGCGTCCCCGCTGCGACCCGCGCGCCCACCAGATGACGAGCGGCACGATCCCCGCGACCGTCGGGATCAGAAGCAACCACCAGGCGCTCCGTCCGATATCGTGCAGTCTCCGCGCGCCCGCCGCCAGAAAGGGGACGAGGAGAATGAGTTCGAGGACGGCCGGCACCATCTCGGCTGCCGCGGGATCGGCGGGAAACACCTGGCCGCCGACGGCCTGCGCGGCCAGGCTCATCAGCAGGAAGAAGAGGCAGAACCACCAGAATTCGCTTCTCGACGCGCGCCCGGAAAACTCCGCGAAACCTGTGATGCAGGTCGTCACGGCCTGCCCGAAACCCATGGTCATCCGCCGCATCTCCGGCCGTTCGGCGCGTCGAACCGGGCGGCAGTTCGGAACCGCCCTGCGTGACAATATAGTCGGCATGGGCGGGACCGCCTGCCGTTCGCCCGGGCCGGCAGGCCGCGGGACCTCGTTGTACGCCGCCGCGGGGCGCATTATGACTGTGGCCCGGCGGTGAGCGGCAGGGGAAGGGCGACGGATGAAGCTCGCAACGCTGAAGGGCGGGCGCGACGGACGGCTCGCGGTGGTGAGCGACGACCTCGCGCGGGCGGCGGATGCCGGAGGCGTGGCGGCGACGATGCAGGCGGCGATCGACGACTGGGCGGCGGCGGCGCCGGCGCTCGAATCGCTGGCCGCCGCGGTCAACGCCGGCGAGGCCGAGACCTTCCCGTTCGATCCGTCCGCCTGCGCGGCGATCCTGCCGCGCGCCTATCAGTGGGTCGACGGCAGCGCCTATCTCAGCCATGTCGAGCTGGTCCGCAAGGCGCGCGGCGCGGAGATGCCGAAGAACCTCTACGCGGACCCGCTGATGTACCAGGGCGCCTCGGATTCGATGATCGGCCCCACCGACGACATCGCGCTCGCCGACGAGGGCTGGGGCATCGACATGGAGGCCGAGGTCTTCGCCATCCTCGACGACGTGCCGATGGGGGTGGCGCCGGAGGACGCGCGGAGCCACATCAAGCTGGTCGGAATCCTCAACGACGTGAGCCTGCGCAACCTGATCCCGGCCGAACTCGGCAAGGGCTTCGGCTTTCTCCAGGGCAAGCCGACGACGGCGTTCTCCCCGGTGGTGGCGACGCCCGGCTCCCTCGGCGCGGCCTGGGACGGGACCAGGATGACGCTCGACATGGAGGTCGCGCTCAACGGCGCCCCGCTCGGGCATCCGAATGCCGGCACCGACCTCTATTTCGACATCCCGACGCTGATCGCGCATGCCGCCAGGAGCCGCCGCCTCGCGGCCGGGACTATCCTCGGCACCGGCACGATCTCCAACCACGACCGCGGCGTGGGCTCGGCCTGCCTCGCCGAGGTGCGGGTCATCGAGACCATCGAGCGCGGCGCGCCGGTCACGCCGTTCATGCGCTTCGGCGACCGGGTGCGCATCGAGATGCGCGACGCCGAGGGCAACTCGGTGTTCGGGGCGATCGACCAGCGGGTGGTCAGATACGAGAACCCGGGGGCTGGCGCGACCCGTCAGGCGTTGGCGCCGAGCTCGGCCCGCATCTCCTCGACATAGGCGGCGAAGCCGGCCTCCAGCGTGTATTCGGGCTCCCAGCCGAGAACCTCGCGCGCATGGCCGATATCCATATGGTCGGTGCGCGAGACCGGCGGGGTACCCGGAACCACCTCGATCTCCAGCCTGGGCAGCGAGGCGCGCACCGCGGCGACCAGCTCGTCGAACGCGGTCACCGCCCCGATGCCGATATTGAACACGTTGTAGCGGGAAAGCTCGCGCGTCGCGCAGAGGTCGAGCGCCCGGCCGATGTCCTTCGAATAGACGTATTCGAACGCCATGGTCTGCTCTTCCGGGATTTTGGCCGGAACCCCGCGAATGCCGCTCTCGACCAGGGTGTGGCACTTCTCGCCGCCGCCCGATCCGCCCCAGAAATGGCCCATGCCGAAGACGTTGGCGGGGCGCACGATCGCCACCTCGAAGCCGTACTTGGCCGAATAGGCTTCGAGGATCAGCTCCTGCACCGCCTTGGTGTTGCTGTAGGCGGTGCCGCTGCCGAGCGGGAAATCCTCCCTCATGACGCCGTCGACGGCATCCCGCCGCCAGTCATAGGCGCCGAAGGTCGAGATGTTGAGCAGCCGCCTGACGCCGGCCAGCCGCACCGCCTCGCAGACCGCGATCGCGCCGTTGACGTTGAGGTCCATGCCGAGATGGAGCGGGTCTTCGGCGCGCTTGCCGATCAGCCCGGCGGTGTGCAGGACGGTGTCGGGCTCGTGTTCCTCGATCGCCGCCAGCACGCCGGGCAGATGGCGCGTGTCCTCGGGGATCAGCGTGTAGTTGCCGGTGCCGAGGCGGCGATCGAGATAGTCCGCGCGCGGCAACGGGTCGAGGAACACCACCTTATCGCCGCGCTCCAGCGCGCAGATTGCATAGCTCGTGCCGACCAGCCCGGCTCCGGTAATCACTGTGGTCATCGTCTCTCCCCTCCAGGTCGCGGGGCGGCCGGGCCGGCCGGCGCCGTCGAACCGCGTCCCGCGAGCTTAACCACGCACCCCCTTCTGCGCCAACCGGCGGGTCCGGCTCGACCCGACCGGACGATCGAGGTGCGTCCTTCGATACGCGGCCTCGCCGCTACCCGGGATGAGGAATGGGTCGTGGACGGCCAGGAACCTGCCTCATCCCGGGTAGGCGCGAAGCGCCGTATCGAGGGACGCCACACCGCGACGGTTCTACCCTTGACGGATACGCCCTACGATCGCGCCGTCCCGAGCGGAGGAAGCGCGATGCCCGAGCCCCAAGGAATCTACGCCGTGAGCCGCCAGATCCGCTTCGGCGATTCCGACCCCGCCGGCATCGTCTTCTATGTCGCCTTCTTCCGCATGTTCAACGACCTGTTCGAGAGCTGGATCGCCGACCGGCTGGGCATCGACTTCGCCCGGGAGTTCTTCGACAAGGGCCGCATGTTTCCGCTGGTCCATTGCGACGTCGATTTCAGGAAGGCGCGGCGGATGGGCGACAATCTCGACCTCGCGCTGATCCTCACCGCGATCGGCCGGTCGTCGATCCGCTACGTCATCGTCGGCTCCGACGGGGGCGAGGAGATCCTGCGCGGCGAGTTCGTCACCTGCGTCGCGTCCAAGGAGATGGGCCGGTCGATCCCGATCCCCGACTATCTGCGCGCGCCGATGACCGACTATCTCGAGCTGTGCCGGCGTCTCGGCCGGACCGGCGTCTGAGGATCGCGGAGACCCCGGCCGCCATGCAGGCCTGCGGCGCTCTCGAAGAAGGCGGCGCGGTTGTGATAGAAGGCCGAACATCGCGAAACCTGGCTCAATGGGGAGATTGACATGAAGAGGCTACTGGCGACGGGCGCGGCGATGATGCTGACGGCATCGGCCTACGCCCAGATGCCGACGCTCACGCACGAATACGCGCAGCCCGGCGGGGGCAGCGACGTCTCGGCCAAGAACCTGGCGGAGGTCGCCGCGGCGGAGAAGGTCGCGACGATCCAGATCCAGGGCGGCAAGACCCTGACCCGCTCGATCCAGCAGGTCGCGGAAGGCAAGACGGACATCGCGGCGATGCCCATCGTCCTGCACTTCCTGATGTCGCGCGGTCTCGGCCCCTACAGCTCGCTCGGCCGCAAGAAGGGCGCCGAGCTCGCCGCCAATCTGCGCGCGCTGTACCCGTATCACGGCATCGCGGGCTTCTTCCTGGTCGCCTATGCGAGCACCGGCATCGACAGCTGGGACAAGATCAAGGGCAAGACCGTGTTCAACGGCCCGCCGCGCGGCGGCGCGCTCAACACGGCCCGTTCGGTCATCCGCCTGACCACCGGGCTGAACGACGGCAAGGGCTATGCCGGCAAGCAGATCGCCTGGGGCCAGGCCAACGCGATCTTCCTCGACCGCTCGGTCGAAGCCGCCGTGCGCCCCGGCACCAACCCGGCGAGCTGGATGCCGATCCTCGCGGCCGCCGGCAAGATCAACATGGTGTCGGTGCCCAAGGCCAAGTGGGAAGGCAAGGCCTGGCAGAAGTTCCTGAGCGCGCCCGGAAACGCGCCGGCCATCTTCCCGGTCAGCGAGCTCGCCCATTACGGCGATAACGTCAACGTGATCTCCGAGGACGACATGTTCCGGTCCGTCACCGCGCCGTTCTCCGACGGCGTCCACAAGAACATGGACAAGCGGATCGCCAAGGCCCTGACGGCGGCGTTCATCAAGAGCGTCCCCAACCTTCATCGCAAGGTGCCGTTCGCCAAGGGGCTCCATTTCGGCAAGATCGACGACAAAACGATGGCGCTCTGCAATGCCGGCACGAAGCTGCATCCGGGCGCCGTCGAGGCCTGGGAAGAGGCGGGCTACAAGGTGGACGATTGCATGAAACCGGCGTCATAGGCCGACAGGCCAGGCACCGCATCGCGAACCGGGGCGCCGGCCCGCAAGCGCTCCGGTTCGCTTTTCCCGCGTAAACGTGGAGCGGGACGGCGGACCTCAGGTGTCGGACACAGGCGGCAACTCCACCGGGCCTTCCGGGAGCGAACCGAAGCAGCCCTCCCCTGCCGGCATGTCGGAGGCGCCGGTCGAGGCGAACGGCGACTGGATGGGCCGGCTTGCGCTCGCGCTCGCCTTCGTCCTGGTGGTCCTGGGGATGGCCAACAACCTTCCCAACATCCCGGGGCTGCTGGAGACCGTTCGATCGATACCCGGGCTCGAAGGGCTGCCGAGGCTGAGCAAGTACAGCTCGGAGTTCTTCTTTCCGCTGATGTTCTCCCTGATGCTGACGATCGCCCTGCTGGTGTCGTCGTTCGGGCGGAAATGGCGCGCCGGGCCGAAGCCCCGGTTCTGCCTCGGAATTGCGCTCGACGTCCTGATGCTGGCCGCGGTCCTCGGGACCTCGCTGGTCTACCTGATCGAGCACGACCAGGTATGCCTGATCGACACCGTCAGCGGCGAACGCGACCGGCTGCTCGCCGAGGCCAAGGCGCGGGCGGACGAATACATCGCCATCTACGGCACCCCGCCGGTCGAGGAATACCCCGAATGCCAGGCCATCCTCGGGAACTGGATCCTGCCCTGGCTGCTGTTTGCGGTGACGATCTTCTTCGTCTACGTCGTCAGGGTGTGGGGGCTTCCGATCGTCGCGGTGGCGATCGTCATCGCGGTCTACACCCTGCTCTCGTCCGCCGCGTGGTATTTCGACTGGACCGACCATCGCTATCTGACCACGTCGATCGGCACGGTCACCGAAGGGGCGAAGAGCTACGCGGCGGGGGTGATCGGCGCGCGCAACGCCATCACGCTGGAATCCAACGGCCTCCTCGGCCAGTTCCTCAACATCACCGTCAACATCGTCTTCCCCTATGTCGTCCTCGGCGCCCTGTTCGGCGCTTCCGCCGGCGGGCGGTCGCTGATCAAGCTCGCCGTGGTCATCACGCGGAAGCTGCGCGGCGGCCCGGCGCATGCGGCGATCGTGGGCTCGGCGACCTTCGGCACGATTTCGGGCGGCCCGGTGGTCAACGTGCTCGGCACCGGCACGCTTACCATCCCGATGATGATGCGGAGCGGTTTCGCGCCGACCTTCGCGGGCGGCGTCGAGGCCGCGGCATCGAGCGGCGGCCAGTTCATGCCGCCGGTCATGGGCATCGCCGCGTTCGTGCTGTCGGCGCTGTCGACGGTGCCCTATTCCGACGTGATCGTCGCGGCCTTCCTGCCCGCGCTCGCCTATTTCCTGAGCCTGTTCCTGGTGGCCGTCTTCGAGGCCCGCCGGTCGAACCTGCAAGTCGTCGGCCAGCTTACGGAGGCGCAGAAGCTGACGCGGCAGGACCGGATCAACCTGCTGATGATCGCGGGTCCGATATTGCTCATCCTGGTGCTGCTGCTGACCAAGAAGGATGCCGTCGGCACGGGGCCGCTCGGCTGGATCCTCGGCTACAGCCCGGGCGGCGGCGAGGCCCTGCCGTGGATTCTCAAGCTGTTCCAGAACGCCGCCGGCGATCCCGACTCGGCGGGCTTCTGGGCGGTCATACTCCTGCTCGCTTTGCTGTTCCTCGACGAAGAGGTCAGGAAGGCGCCGCGCAAGATCGTCTCCGCGCTGGCGAGCGCCGGGCTGATCATCGCCGAGCTGTTCCTGCTGCTCACCGCCGTCGCGGTCATCGATGTCTGCATCAACTTCACCAACTTCACCGGGATCATGACCATCGACATCCTGAACTGGCTGAAGACGGTCTCCGCCTTCACGCTGTTCGGGCAGGAGCTCACCATCGGCGGCCCGGCCTATCTCATGCTGGCCCTGGTGACCGCGATGATCGTCACCATCCTGCTGGGCATGGGCATGCCGACGCTGCCGGCCTACGTGAACGTGATCCTGATCATCGGGCCGCTGCTGGTCGCGCTCGGGACGTCCTACTTCACCGCCCACATGTTCATCTTCTACTTCGCCGTGGCCTCGGCGATCACGCCTCCGGTCGCCATCGCCGCGTTCGCGGCATCGACGATCTCCAAGGCCGAGCCGATGGCGACCGGGGTCCAGGCGGTCCGCGTCGGGATCGTCATGTTCACGATACCCTTCGTGTTCGCCTTCTATCCGGAGCTCCTGCTGATCGAGCAGGCGCAGCTCGCGCAGTCGGTCGACGGCTCGCTCAGCGACAGGAAGACCTACCTGCCGGGCTATGACGGGACCGTGCAACTGGAGGCGCTGGCATGGCTGGTGCTGCGGCTGGTGGTCGCGCTCTATCTGGTGGCGAGCGCGCTCAGCCGGTTCGACGCCGCCCGCCTCGCGCCCTACGAGGTCGCGCTGCGCCTGGTTCTCGCCTTTCTCCTGCTCCTCAAGGCGCCGGTCGTCGCGGGATCGGCGCTCGCGGTCACCGCCGTCTATCTGCTGCTGCACCACGTGGCGGCGAGACGGCGCCGGGCCGGATGACCGCGCCGGTCCCCGCCGCTAGATTGCGCCGTCGAGACAAACCCCCGGAGACCCGGATGACCGAGATACCGCGGCTCAACGGCGTCGTCGCGGCGCTGGAAGCCGGACAATGCGCGTTCACCACCTTCGCCACCGCCGACATCCAGAGCGCCATCGCCATGTCGGCGACGCGCTACGACGGGATCGTGTTCGAGATGGAGCACAACCCGTGGGACATCCGCGCGCTTCGCGACTCGCTGCAATACATGCTGAACCGCGCGCAGATCGCCGCCGCGGGCTCGGTCGCGCCGGCGGTCACCCCGATGGTCCGCATCCCGCCCAACGGCGCGGAGAAGGGCCAGTGGCACGCCAAGCAGGCGCTCGATCTCGGCGTCTACGGGGTCGTGTGGCCGCATGTCAGCAGCGTGGAGGAGGCCCATAACGCGGTCGCGTCGTGCCGCTACCCGCGCCTGAAGGGCGCGCCGCTCTACGAGCCCGCCGGGGTGCGCGGCGACGGGCCGCGCCACGCGGTGCGCTACTGGGGGCTGTCGCAGCAGGACTATTACCGCAAGGCGGATGTCTGGCCGCTGGCGCCCGACGGCGAGATCCTCGTCATCCTGATGATCGAGGACACCGCCGGCATCGAGAGCCTCGCGGACATGCTCGACAACGTGCCGGGCATCGGCGCGGTGCTGATCGGCGAGGGGGATCTCAGCCAGGAGCTCGGCTTCCCGCGGCAATACGACCACCCGGAGGTGAGGGACGCGATGGCGCGCATCGTCGACACTTGCGCCTCGCGCGGCGTCGTCGTCGGCCATCCGCATGTCGATGCGGGGAATGTCGAGCGCGTCCTCGACGAGGGCTACCGGTTTCTGATGGCCGCGCCGGCCACAAGCTATGCCGGGCTGGAAAAGGGGCTCGAGCTTTCCGGCCGCGCCCGGGAAGGAAGACCATGATCATCGACTGCCACGGCCACTACACCACCGCGCCGGCGGCGCTCAGGGAGTACCGGGCGGCGCAGGTGGAGGGGCTCAAGGACCCGGGCTACCGGCCGATGCCGGCCGATCTCGGCATCTCCGACGACGAGATCCGCGAGAGCCTGGAAGGCGCGCAGCTCAAGCTGCAACGCGAACGGGGCACGGATTTGACGATCTTCTCGCCGAGGGCCGCCGGGATGGCGCACCAGGACGGCGACGCGCCGGCCAACCGGTACTGGTCGGAGATCTGCAACGACATGATCCACCGGGCGGTCGCGCTGTATCCCGACAACTTCGTCGGCGTCTGCCAGCTACCGCAGGTGCCGGGCACGCCGCCGGCGAACTGCATTCCGGAGCTCGTCCGCTGCATCGACGAGCTCGGCTTCATCGGCTGCAATCTGAACCCGGACCCGACCGGCGGCTACTGGACCGACCCGCCGCTCTTCGACCGCTGGTGGTACCCGCTCTACGAGAAGCTGTGCGAGCTCGACGTGCCGGCGATGATCCACGTCTCGTCGTCCTGCAACCCGCATTTCCACTTCACCGGCGCGCATTACATCAACGGGGACACGGCCGCCTTCATGCAGCTGCTGACCTCGGACCTGTTCGCCGATTTCCCGCGCCTCAAACTCATCATCCCGCATGGCGGCGGCGCGGCACCCTTCCACTGGGGGCGCTATCGCGGTCTCGCGCAGGGCATGGGGCGGCCGCCGCTGGACGAGCTGCTGCTGGAGAACGTCTTCTTCGACACCTGCGTCTACCACCAGCCGGGGATCGACCTGCTGACCCGCGTCATCCCGGCGAAGAACATCCTGTTCGCATCCGAGATGGTCGGCGCGGTGCGCGGCATCGATCCCGAGACCGGGTTTCCCTTCGACGATACCAAGCGCTACATCGACGCGGCCGACGGGCTGGACGCGGCGGAGAAGCGGATGATCTTCGAGGACAATGCCCGGCGCGTGTTCTCCCGGCTGAGCCGCCGCGCGAAGCAACCTTGACTTGCAGTGTCGTTTTCAATGCAATCGACAGGGGAGTCCAAGTGGTCTAGTGTGGCAGGGAACTGTCCGCAGATGACGAAGGACGCCCCGTGCATTTTCGTCCTTTCGCCCCGCTCTGCCTCGTCCTGGCGGCATCGGCACAGGCCGATGCGCAGACCCTGAGGATAAAGGTCGCGGCTGCCCCGCCCGAGACGGCGACCTTCGTGGGCACCTTCAAGAGAAACGTCGTGCCCGCCATCGACAAGCGCCTCGAGGCGAGCGGCGAGGGTTTCAGTATCAGATGGACCCACGCCTATGCGGGAAAGCTGGCGAAGTCGGGCGAGGTTTTCGAAGCCGTCGCACAGGGCATCGGCGGGGCGGGGCTGATACGCAAGGACCTGGAGCCCGCCAACCTGCCGCTCGAAGCCTATGCCGTTCACATGCCCTTCGCCGACATCACGCGGGGGCAGGTCGCGGAGGTGGACGCGAAGCTGCGCAGCGAAATCTCCGAGCTCAACCGGGCCTATGAGCGCCACAACCAGGTGTTCATCGCCAGCGGCGTCGACGACTCGGCCCACCTCTTCGCCATGTTCCCGTTGACCAGGGTCACGGATCTCAAGAACCGCAAGCTGGCATCGCGCGGCAGCTTCGCGCAATGGCTGCGCGGCACCGGCGCGATCCCGGTCGACGCGGCGATCGACCGGTCCCGCGGCGACCTCAAGAAAGGCCTGTACCAGGGCTATTTGACCGGGATCGTCCCGAGCTACGTCCACGAGACCTATGCGGCGGCGCGGTTTTTCACCCGGATCGATTTCGGCCCCATGCCGGCATCCGGCATCACCTTCAACGGCAACGCCTGGCAGAAGATTCCGGCCCATGCCCGGCGGATCGTCCGCGAGGAAGCCGGCAGGTGGAACCAGTACCAGACCGCGGTGGACCTGGTGAAACGGTCGCGTTTCCTCGGCATCATGAAGCGGAAGGGGGTCAGCGAATTGACGCTGTCCCGGTCCGAGCGCGGGAAATGGGCCGCGCTGATGCCCAATATCGCCCGCGAATGGGCGGACCGCCTGGACCGACGCGGCCTTCCGGGCACCCGGTTGATGAGAGCCTATATGGACGAGCTTCGCAATCGCGGCATCCGCATCGCGCGCCACTGGGACGAGGGCTAGCCGCCGGGCGGTTGCCGCCGGACAACCTCGCTTTCGACGCCCGCCTCTGTCGCCGGCTCGCGATACCGGCCCTGCCGCCGTTCGGCGTCGAGCCGATCCGGTTCGGCATCGCGACCGCCCGGGTGCGAGAAGCGGCCTCAGGCGGGCTGGGCGGCTTCGAACTGGACGCAGATCTTGGCGGTCTCGTCGGCCGGGATGGGCTCGTCGGTCAGCGCGCAGTGGCACGACTCCGCCGCATCGCCCTGCGCGACGGGACGGAAATGGACGCAGTTCACGCAGGGGCCGAATTCCGGCATGCCCTTCGCCGACTGAACCGCCCGCACCAGCCCGTCGAGACCGTCGGCAAGCCGAAGCTGCGCCTCGCAATCGAGCGCATCCGCGGCCCGCAACACGAGGCACAGCGGGTCCTCCTCGATCAGCGCCCGCCCGGTATCGGTAAGATCGACGTTCAGGGCGCGGCGGTCGGCGTCGCATCGCAGCCGCCGGATGTATCCCTTGGCCTCGAGCGCGATCAGGGTCTGGGAGACCGTTCCCCGTGTGGTGCCGAGATAGCGCGCGATGGCGCCCGGCGAGCGCGAATAGCGGTTGGCGCGGGCGATGAACCGGAGCGCTTCCCACTGGGCGGGGTTGAGGCCGGAGGCGTATTGCAGCCCGTGGGCCATCCGGCCCAGTCGATCGACCAGCTCGGCGATGCGGGCGCATTCCGACATCCGGGGTTACTTAGAACCCTTGCCTCCGTTCGGCCACCCCGCCGGCAAGAAAATTTCTTGTCCGGCCCGATCCGCCACATTTTGTTTCGACTCGATAATGTTGTTGAACCACCTGAATCGAACCGGTATGGTATCGACTCGATAGGAAGTGTCCGTCCCGCTCGCCGTTCCGCTCGGAGGCGGCGGGGCGGATTTTCGGGAATCGCGTCATGGCCCAAGGATCGACATCGTACCCGGACCGCGGCGACCGCCGCTATATCTCGACCGTCATGGACGCGCCGATCCTGGAGCGCGAGCACGAGGCCGATCTGGCGCGGCGCTGGCGCGAGAAGGCCGACGAGAGCGCGCTGGGCGAGCTGATCACGGCCCATATCCGCCTGGTGGTCCGCATCGCGTCCAAGTTCCGCGGCTACGGGCTGCCGGTCGGCGACCTCATCCAGGAAGGCAATGTCGGATTGCTGGAGGCGGCCAACCGCTTCGACGTCGAGCGCCAGGTGCGTTTCTCGACCTATGCGACGTGGTGGATTCTCGCGGCCATCCAGGAATACGTGGTTCGCAACGCCTCCATCGTGCGGATCGGCACGACCCCGGCGCAGAAAAGCCTGTTCTTCAACCTGAGGCGGCTTCGCGCCCAGCTCACCGACAACGCGCGTGCGACCATGTCGGACGAGGAGCGCGAGCGGATCGGGCGCGAGCTCGGCGTGTCTTCCGCCGCGGTGGCGCGGATGGAGGCGCATCTCTCCCATCCCGACCGGTCGCTCAATGCGAGCATCTCGGGCGACGACGGCGACGAGATGCAGGACCTGCTCGCCGACGACAGCCCCTCGCCCGAGGATATCGTCCGCGAGCGGCACGACTTCGCGGCGCGCGCGGCCTGGCTGCGCGAGGCGATGGCGGATTTGACGCCGCGCGAACGGCAGGTGATCACCCGCCGGTTCCTCAAGGAGGGCAAGAGCACGCTCGCCGAGATCGGCGAGAGCTTCGGCGTGACCAAGGAACGCATCCGCCAGATCGAAGGCAAGGCGCTCGCCAAGCTGAAGACGATCCTGGCCGAGCGCAACGACCTCCAGGACCTCACGCTCAACTGATCCCGCCCGCCACGCTGCCTTGTTGATCCCCGCAGCCGTCGAGGCGTAGTGTTGCCGGCTCGACGAAACGGGGGTTCCCTTGGCTCTGGGACGATTTCCGACCACGCGGCTGCGGCGCAATCGCCAGACCGGCTGGAACCGCAGGCTGGTGGCCGAGACGCGGCTCGGGGCCGACGATCTGATCTGGCCCACCTTCGTGCATGACGGGGCGGAGGACCGCGCCGCGGTCGGCTCGTTCCCGGGCGTCTACCGGCTGAGCGTCCCGCGCCTCGTCGACGAGGTGGGCGAGGCGGCAGCGCTGGGCATCCCCATGGTCGCGGTTTTCCCGGTGACCGACCCGGCGCTCAAGACCCCGGACGGGGACGAGGCGGTGAACCCCGGGAACCTCGTCTGCCGCGCGGTGGCGGCGATCAAGCGCGCGGTGCCGGATATCGGCGTGATGTGCGATGTGGCGCTCGATCCGTTCACCAGCCACGGCCATGACGGGCTGCTGCGCGACGGGGCGATCGTCAACGACGAGACGGTCGAAATGCTGTGCCGTCAGGCGGTGGTCCAGGCGGATGCAGGCTGCGACGTGATCGCGCCGAGCGACATGATGGACGGCAGGGTGGGCGCGATCCGCCGCGCGCTGGACGAGGCCGGCCACCAGGACCGCCGCATTCTCTCCTACGCCGCCAAATACGCCTCCGCCCTGTACGGGCCGTTCCGCGACGCGGTGGGATCGGCGCCGAGCCTCGCCGGCGGCGACAAGAAGACCTACCAGATGGACCCCGCCAATTCGGACGAGGCGCTGCGCGAGGTCGCGCTCGACGTCGAGGAGGGCGCGGACATGGTGATGGTCAAGCCGGGCCTGTTCTATCTCGACATCGTTCGGCGGGTTAAGGACGCGTTCGCCATGCCGACCTATGCCTATCAGGTCAGCGGCGAGTACGCGATGCTGCGCGCCGCCGCCGCCGCCGGCTGGGTCGACGACGAACGGGTGTTCGCCGAATCGCTGATCGCCTTCAAGCGGGCCGGGGCCGACGGCATCCTGACCTATGCCGCAATGGAGGTGGCGCGCCGGCTGAAATCGGGGTGAGGCAGGCGCGTCCGAACGCACGCTTCCGATGCCGGGGCTTTACACTTATAAGTTTATCGTGGGTTGACAATTACGCGCATGGGGAGCAATGCGGTTTAGACGGCGGCGCGGCTTCAGATCCTGGCTGCGGCGGATCGCGGCGGCCCTCGCGGTTCTCGCGGTCGCGGTCGTCGGCGGTGCCTATCTGCTGCTCGAATCGGCGCGGCCGCAAACCGAGGGAACGATCGAGCTCGCCGGGCCGAGCGCGCCGGTTTCGATCCTGCGCGATCGCTACGGCATCCCGCGCATCGCCGCCCGGAACGAGCGAGACGCTTATTTCGCCCTGGGCTATGTCCATGCCCAGGACCGTTTCTTCCAGATGGAGTTCATGCGCCGGCTGGGCGCCGGACGCCTGTCGGAGGTCGTGGGATCGTCGACCCTGTCGATCGATCGCTGGATGCGCGTGCTCGGTCTCTACCGCCTGGCCGAGGCCTCGCTGAACCGGCTCTCCCCGCAGGTCGTCGACGGCCTCGAAGCCTATGCCGACGGGGTCAACGCCTATCTCGACTCCCATTTCGGGCTGGTCTCGGTCGAGCTCGCGATCATGCTGACGGTGCCGGAGAAATGGCGCCCGGCGGATTCGCTGGTCTGGGGGCGGCTGATGGGAATGCGGCTGTCGGGCAATTCGCATGCCGAGACGCTGCGCGCCCGGCTCTCCGACCTTCTGCCGCCCGAACGTGTCGACGAGCTGTGGCCCGACATCGCCCGCGACGCGCCGCCGACGATTTCGGCGCTCGGCCGGGCGGGCCGGTTCCCGTCGCTGTTCGCGGACTGGCCCGCGGCGATCGCGCCGGTCACCGCTTCGAACGTCTGGGCGGTCTCGGGATCGCAAACCGCATCCGGCCGCCCGATCCTCGCCAACGACCCCCATCTCGGTTACCGCGCGCCGGGGCTGTGGTACCTGGCGCGGATCGAGACCCCGGGCCTGACGCTCGTCGGAGCGACCGTGCCGGGCGTTCCGATGACCATACTCGGCCATAACGGGTCGATCGCCTGGGGCCTGACGACCACGGACAGCGATACCCAGGACCTGTTCCTGGAGCGCGTCGATCCCCTGGACCCGAACCGCTACCTGACCCCCGAAGGATCGCTTCCCTTCGGCATGCGGGTCGAACGGATCGGGGTGCGGGGCGGCGAGGACGCGACGCTCGTCGTGCGCTCGACGCGGCACGGGCCGGTGATTTCGGATGTCGACGAGAAAGCCGCGGGCATCGCCGGCTCGGGCCATGTGGTGGCCCTCGCCGCGGCGGCGCTCCGCGAAGACGACATGACCGGGGAGGCGGTCTGGCGGCTCAACCGGGCGCGCGGCTGGGAGGACTTCAACGCGGCGCTCGCCTCGTTCCACGCGCCGCATCAGAACGTCGTCTATGCCGATACCGCCGGCAATATCGGAATCGTCGCGCCCGGGCGGGTGCCGATCCGGCGGGCGGGCGACGGGCTCTACCCGGTGCCGGGATGGACCGGGGAGCACGACTGGACGGGGTTCATCCCCTATCCCGAGCTGCCCCGCCTCTTCAACCCGGCGAGCGGGCGCATCGTCAACGCCAACCACCCGGTGGTCGGTCCCGACTACCCCTATCGCCTCGGCCACGGGGACACCCCGCATTACCGGGCGACGCGGATCCACGCGCTGCTCGATTCCGGCGGATCGCGGACCCCGGCCGGAGCGGGCGCGATGCAGAACGACTCGGTCTCCCTCGCCGCCCGCGAGCTGCTGCCGGAGATGCTGCGCGTGGTGCGCGAGACCGACCCGCGGTCGGGCGCGGTCGGGCGGCTGCGCGCGTGGGACGGCACGATGGATCGGCGCCGGGCGGAGCCCCTGATCTTCGTGGCCTGGCTGCGCGCGCTCAACCGCCGCCTCTACGGCGACGAGACCGGCGAGGTGTTTGAGGATATGTGGCGGCTCAGACCGGTATTCGTGCGCCGGACGCTGGAGCGCGGCGCCGCCTGGTGCGACGACGTCGCCACCCCCGCCCGCGAGACCTGCGGCGAAATCGTCGGCGCGGCGCTCGACGACGCGCTCTCCGAGCTCCGCGCACGGTTCGGCGACGACCTGGCCGATTGGCGCTGGGGCGACGCCCATTACGCGCATTTCCGCCACCCGGTTTTCGGCTGGTTGCCGGTCATCGAGCGCATCGCCGACATCCGCGTCCCGGCCGATGGCGGCGCGTTCACCGTCAACCGCGGGCAGCACCGCTCCGCCCGCGACGACGCGCCCTATGCCAGCGTCCACGGCGCGGGTTACCGCGCGGTCTACGACCTCTCCGATCTCGACCGCTCGCTGTTCATCCAGGCGACCGGGCAGTCCGGGCACCTGACATCGCCGCACTATCGCGACCTCACACCGCTTTGGCGGGACGGGGTCTTCCTCACCCTCGGCCCGATCGCCGCCGACGCCGATGAAGCGATCAGCCTGCTTACCCTGATGCCGCGCCGGTGACTGTCTCGCTGGACGATGTGAAGGCGGCCGCCCGGGCGATAGCCGGCAGCGTGATCGAGACGCCAACGGTCCACTCGCCGAAGCTGTCCGACCTGCTGGGCGCCCATATCGGCCTCAAGCTGGAGAACCTGCACTACACCGCCTCGTTCAAGGAGCGGGGCGCGCTGAACTGTCTGCTCGGTCTGGACGATGCCCGGCGGGCGGCCGGCGTGATCGCCATGTCCGCCGGCAACCATGCCCAGGCGGTTGCCCACCACGCGCGCAGGCTCGGCATCGCGGCAACGATCGTCATGCCGGGCAACACGCCGTTCCAGAAGGTCGCCAATACCGAGGCGCTGGGCGCCACGGTGATGCTGGAGGGAGACGACCTCGCCGAATCGGCCGCCGTCGCCGCCCGCGAGGTGGAGACGCGCGGGCTGGTTCTCGTGCACCCGTATGAGGATCCGCGAGTGATCGCCGGCCAGGGCACGGTCGCCCTGGAGATGCTGCAAGCCGCGCCCGATCTCGACATGCTGGCGGTGCCGGTGGGCGGCGGCGGGCTGATCGCCGGCTGCATCGTGGCCGCCCGGGCGATCAAGCCGGACATCGAGATCGTCGGGGTCCAGGCCGCCCGCTGCCCGGCGATGCTGGCGGCGATCGGCGGGACCGACCCGGAGATTCGCACCGACACCCTGGCCGAAGGAATCGCCGTCAAGCGGCCCGGGCGGACGACGCGCGCCATCATCGCCGGGTCGGACACCGACATCCTGCTGGTCGAGGAAGGCGAGATCGAGAGCGCCATCATGCTGCTCGCGGAGGCGGAGAAGCTGGTGGTCGAGGGCGCGGGGGCGGCCGCGCTGGCGGCGGTCCTCGCGCATCCCCGCCGGTTCGCCGGTCGCCGCGTCGGCGTGGTCGTCTCGGGCGGCAATATCGACCCGCGGCTGCTCGCCGGTGTGCTGATGCGCGGGCTGGTCCGGCTCGGCCGGCTGGTGCGTCTCAGGGTGGAGATCGACGACCTGCCGGGCAGCCTGGCGCGGCTGACCCGCACGGTCGGCCGGCTGGGCGGCGACATCGTCGAGGTCGAGCACCAGCGCTGGTTCCACGACGTGCCGGCGCGCAAGACGCTGGTCGACCTGCTGGTCGAGGTCCGCAGCCCGGGGGAGGCCGACCGGCTGGTCGCCGGGCTGACGGAAGAGGGCTATGCCGTCAGCCGCCGGGGCTCTACGTCCGAGATGCGCTGACCGCCGCCTCGCCGGCCAGCGCGTTGTAGCGGCCCCGATAGAAGAGCAGCGGCCGGGAGTCGTCCTCGCGATAGGCCATCTCCCGGACGCGTCCCACCACGATGACGTGGTCGCCCCCCTCGTGGATCGCATGGGTATCGCATTCGAGGTTGGCGAGGCATCCGGGCAGGATCGGGCTGCCCGTCTCCCACGTGCTGTAGGCCACCCCGTTCCACTTGTCGGGCTGCGAGCGGGCGAAGTTGGCCGAAACGCCCTCCTGGTCCTCGCCGAGCACGTTGACCGCGAAATGCCTGGACGAGTGGAACGCCTCGAAGCTCATCGCCTTGTAGTCGAGACAGAACAGGCAGAGCGGCGGTTCGAGCGAGAGCGAGGTGAAGGAATTCGCGGTCACGCCGTACGGGGTCCCGTCCGCATCGACCGTGGTGATCACGGTAATGCCGGTCGCGAAACAGCCGAACGCGTCGCGCAAATCCCTGGGATCCAAAGTCATCTCGCCTTCCGTCGTCCTGCCCCGCCGCGCTCGCTTCGGCCAGTGTACTTGAGCCGGACAGCGGCTTCAAAGCGGGGCGGCGGGTCAGGACTTGGCGGCGGCGGCGAAATAGACCCCGCGCCCGCTGGCGATCAGCCGGTCCTCGCCGTCGTGGACCGACGCCTCGGCGACGGCGTTGGTGCCGCCGAGACGGACCACCCGTCCCCGGGCCACCAGGTCGCCGGGCCGGGCGGCGCGGTGATAGTCGACCCTGAGATCCACGGTCGGCACCGGCACCCCCAGCTTGGCGGCGACCGCGTAATCCGCCGCCACGTCGACCAGCGCGCCGATGATGCCGCCATGGGTGATCCTGAGCCCGGGATTGGAGATCATCTCCTCGCGCCAGGTCATGCCGATCTCGATACCGTCCTCGGTGCAGGAGAGGATGCGGAGCCCCATCCAGGCGTTGAAAGGGGCGGCGACCAGCCGCGCTTCGAGCTCGGCGGCCGCGATCACGTTCTCGGCCATTCGGGCCTCCCTTGACGGCTGTGTCGGGCGCCGCGCGGCCCGCGTCCAAAGCAGCGGGTCGGGACAGCCCTTTTCCGGGCCGGAGGATACATTTTAAGCTATTGAATTCCTAGGGTAATTTATGTGACAGACCAGCCGGGTCAAGCGCTCGCGGCGCTGTTCGCGGGGCTTGCCGCGATTTCTTCGGGTGTTGGCGGGCCGCCGCGGCTCGCCCTATTATCGGGTCCATGACGGGCGCAACGATCGTGGATACGACGCGGCGATGACCGGCCAGCCGCTCCGCCGGCCGGACCGGATGTTCTTCGGCACCCGCGTGCTGCCCTGCCCCTATCTGCCCGGGCGGCAGGAACGCAAGGTCGTCACCGAGCTCGGCGGTCCCGGCGCCGAAGAGCTGTACGAGCGGATGTCGCGCGCCGGGTTCCGCCGCAGCCACGGCCTCGCCTACCGCCCCGCCTGCCCGAGCTGCTCGGCCTGCGTGCCGATCCGGATCTGCACCGACGGTTTCGAGATGAGCCGGTCGATCCGGCGCGTCGCGCGCGCCAACGCGGATCTCGGCGCAAGCGACCTCGCGGCGGTCGCCAGCGTCGAGCAGTACCGGCTGTTCGCCCGCTACCAGCGATCGCGCCACGGCGGCGGCGACATGTCGTCGATGACCTTCGGCGACTATCGCTCGATGGTCGAGGATACGCCGATCGACACCAGGCTGATCGAGTTCCGCGACCGGGACGGCATGCTTGTCGGCGTCATGCTGGCGGACCGGCTCGGCGACTCGCTGTCGGCGGTGTACAGCTTCTTCGCGCCGGACCGGCCGCGCCGCAGCCTCGGCACCTACATGGTCTACTGGCTGGTCGAGCGCGCGGCCGCCTGTGGCCTGGCGCATGTCTATCTCGGCTACTGGATCGAGGACTGCGCGAAGATGGCCTACAAGATCCGCTTCCGCCCGGTCGAGATCCTCGGCGCCGGCGGCTGGCAGCGGTATCGGCCGGCGGGCTCCGGCTGACCCGCAATTCTCAGAAGTCGAGCGAGATGTCGCGGTGGACGGCGAGGCAGCCGGAGAGCGCGCTCGCCTGGTCGCCGGTCAGGCGGTCCTGCTGCCGGACGCCGATGGTGTCGTGGATGGCGAGGTCGTAGGCGGCGAGCCCGGGCGCGAGCTCGGTCGCCGCGCGCGAACGCCAGGCAAGCTCGGTGCGAAACGTCTCGACCGCCTGGTCGAAGTTGCGCATCGCCTTGTCGCGGTCCGGGGTGCGGCGCCGGAGCTCGCGCCGCGCGCGCGACAGCTTGCTGCGGATCTGGCCGGCGCCGGCGATCTTGCCGATGCCGCGCTCGACCTCGCGCACCGCCTCCATCGCCTGCTTGGGCGCCGCCTCGGCGATGACTTCCCGCAGCCCGAGCAACGCGTCTTGCAGCGCCGCCAGCTTGCCCGCATCGCCGATGACGGCGCGCAGCGTGGAGACCGACTCATAGGCGCCGTCGACATTCCGGCGATAGGCGAGGCGGGCGCGGCGTTCGGCGCCGCTGAGGCTGCGGAAGCGCTTCTCGGTCTCCTTCCAGCCGGCCGGCAGCCGCGCTGCCAGCGCCTGGCGCTCGCGGACCAGCGAGTCGATCTCGGCGCGCCGCGCGGCGGCGGCGGCGGGGTCTGCAAGGGCGTCGATGCGCCGCAGCTCGGCCTCGAGCGCCTCGCGCCCCTCGTCGGCGCGGCGCATCGCCGCCTGCAGCCGGCGGACCTCGCGATGGACCGGCTTGTAGGCCGGGCGCATCCGGGCGACCTCCGCCTCCGCCTCGCGCACCTTCTCGACATGCGCGAACGTCGCCGCCGCGGAATCGAGCCCCTCGGCGAAGGTCCGGCGCCGGGAATCCGGCAGGTAGCTCACGTCGAGACCCCGTGCCGTCCCGATCGCCCGGCGGAGCCCGTCCCGCCGCGCGTCGTACTCGCCGAACAGGTGGTCCTCCAGGCAGAGCTGGAGACGCGGGTTCTTGGGCGGCGGCGCGGTCTCGGAGCTGAGATAGACCCGGTTGGGCAAATAGTTCACCAGCGCCGGGAACAGGCCGACGATGCCGAGCGCCACGAGCTGGAGCAGGATGAACGGCACCACGCCGAGATAGATCTGGGTGGTCCTGACCTCGGGCGGCGCGACCCCGCGCAGGTAGAACAGCGCGAACCCGAAGGGCGGCGTCAGGAACGAGGTCTGCATGTTGACGCCGATCATCACGCCGAGCCAGACCGCGGTGACGTTGGCCGAGGTGTCGGCCAGCAGGATGGGCGCGATGATCGGCACCACCACGACGGCGATCTCGATGAAGTCGAGGAAGAACCCGAGGATGAAGATCACCGCCATGACGACGGCGAACTTGGTGTAGAACCCGCCGGGCAGCCCGGTCAGGAACTCGCGCACTCCCTCCTCGCCGCCGAAGGCGCGGAAGGCGGCGGTCAGCATCGCCGCGCCGAGCAGGATGATGAACACCAGCGAGGTGGTCTTGGCGGTCTCGACCATCACCCCGCCCAGCGTGTCGTCGGTCTTGTAGGCGCGCCACGCGCTCCACAGCACCGACGCGACGAAGACCGCCGTGGCGACGGCGGCCAGCGCGACGGCGAGTTGGTCGGTCCCGGTCTTGATGTTCTTGACGTTGATGTCGAAGAAATAGAGCAGCACCGCCATCGCCAGCACCGAGGCGATGGCGAGCAGCGCCGGCGTGAACGCGCCCTTCTCGCCGGCATGGAGACGGTAGCCCGCCATGATCAGCGCGCCGACCGCGCCGATGGCGCCGGCCTGGTTGACGGTGGCGATGCCCATGATGATCGAGCCCAGCACCAGCAGGATCAGCGTCAGCGGCGGCACCAGCGCCACGAGGACGCGCTGCACGAAGCGCCGGTCGTAGCGCCCCTGGAAGGGCACCGGCGGCGCGGTGCCCGGCTTGAGCAGCGACAGGACGAGGATGTAGGTCATGTAGAGCCCGACCAGCACGAGCCCCGGCAGCAGCGCGCCGACGAACATGTCGCCCGCGCTGGTCGAGGTGAGGCCGAACTCGGTCGGCATGCTGAACTGGCCGGTTGCCTGCTTGTACTCGGTCGAGCGCAGCGTGCTCGCCTGGTCGGTGGCGCTGGAAAGCTGGTCGGCGAGAATGATCAGCACGATCGAGGGCGGGATGATCTGGCCCAGCGTCCCCGACGCGCTGATCGTGCCGGTGGCGAGCTGGCGCGAGTAGTTGTTGCGTAGCATCACCGGCAGCGAGATCAGCCCCATCGCGATCACCGTCGCGCCGACGATGCCTGTGGTCGCGGCCAGCAGGGCGCCGACGAAGACGACCGCGACCCCGAGCCCGCCCGGGATCGGCCCGAAGAGCTGCGCCATGGTGACCAGCAGGTCCTCGGCCACCTTGGAGCGTTCGAGCATGATCCCCATGAAGACGAAGAGCGGGATCGCGATCAGCGTGTCGCGCTCGACCTCCCAGTAGATCCCGCGGAAATTGGTCACGCCCGCGTTGAGCCACTGGGTCGGCCCGCCATGGCTGAAATAGGCGTCGGTGTCGCCTTGCAGGAGCCAGCCGGTGAGCGCGGCGAGCCCGATGCTGAGGATCGCCGAGCCGGGCAGCGCGAAGGCGACCGGGTAGCCCGACGCCAGGGCGAACGCCATCGACAGGATCAGGATGGCGAGAAACAGGGTTTCCATCAGCCGCTCTCGCCCGGCTCGGGCTCATCGAGCAGGGTCGCGGCGTTGGCGAGGAACTGGCTGAGGAACTGGGCCAGCATCGACAGCGCGTAGACCAGCAGGAACCCGGCCATCAGGTACTTGACGTACATGCCGTAGCCGCTCTGCGAGACCTCGAAGCTCAGCAGCGGCGCGTTGATCAGGTTGGACTTGTCGGCCAAGCCGCGGGTCAGGATCACCCAGCAGAGCGGCACGCCGAGCAGCGCCGCGCCGAGCGCGTTGGCCCACGCCTTGCCGCGCGCGCCGAACCCGGTGTAGAGCACGTCGACCCGGACATGGCCCTCGTGCAGCAGGGTGTAGGCGCTGGCGAACAGGAACAGGGCGGCGTACCAGAACCGGACCAGGTCGCCCATGAAGGCCTGCTCGTAGGAGAACACGAAGCGCGCGATGACGATCTGCAGCTCGGCCAGCACGATCAGGAAGGCGAGCCAGGTGAACCCGACCGACCGGGTGAGCGCGGCGATGACCAGGGCCACGCCGATCAGCGGGTAATGCACGAACTCGCCGCGGAATCGCGACCGGCCGAGGGACTCGGCGAGCTCGGCGCCGACCGCGCCGACCAGCAGGTCCTCGACGCGCAGGAACGAGATCGTCATGTCCACCAGCCCGACCAGCAACACCCCCCAGAAGGCGGCGCGCGCGATATAGGCGGCGGCGGCGGACAGTATCTCGGCGTCGCTCCGCATCGGCCGGCCGCGCCACCAGGCATAGGCGAAGGGCGCCAGCACCGCCGCCGCATAGGCCGCGAGCTGGAGCCAGCCGAGCGCCGCCCCGGCGGCGTCGAGGCCGGACCCCTTCGGGGCATGGCCCAGCACGCCGAGATGGCCGAACAGCCCTTCCAGCCCGGGCCAGCCGCGCCAGAAGATGAGGTAGTTGCAGACGGTGAAGACGAAGGCGACCGCGGCGGTCGCGAGGGCGAGCCCGCGCAGCGCGGTCGCCGGCCAGCCGGCGGCGGTCACCCGTGCGCCCCGCCGGCGGCCGGAGGGCCGAAATATCGCATACGTCTACGCCGCGTGGCGGACGGGCGGCGGTACCGCCCCTCCGCCTTGCGACCTACGCGTCAGACACCGAGCACGCGGTTGCGCTGTGCGAGATAGGCCTGATCGGCGATCTTGGCCCATCCTCCGACATCCTTGCGCGTCTTGAGGAAGCTCTCGTGGATCCGGTTGGCCAGGTCGCTGTGCGCGCGTACCGTCTCGAACACCTCCGCGGAGCCCTCGCCGAAGCTGTCATAGACGTCGTCGTTGAACCGGCGCAGCTTGACGCCGTGATCGGTGAGCAGACGGGTAAGCGCAGCGCCGTTCTTGGCGTTGTACTCCGCCATCATGATGTCGTTCTCCGCCGCGGCGAGAGACTCGATGATGGTCTGGTCGGACTTGGAGAGCTTGCCCCACCAGGATGCGTTCATGCCGAACGAGAGCATCGTGCCGGGCTCGTGCATGCCCGGGTAGTAGTAGTACTTGGCGGCTTCGTAGAACTTGAGGAAGCTGTCGTTCCACGGCCCCACCCACTCGGTGGCATCGATCGCGCCGGACACCAGGTTCTCGTAGATCTGGGCCCCCGGCAACGAGACCGGCGAGGCCCCGAGCTTGGCCATGACGTCGCCGCCGAGCCCGGGAATACGCATCTTGAGGCCCTTGAGATCGTCCGACGAGTTGATCTCCTTGTTGAACCAGCCGCCCATCTGGACGCCGGTATTGCCGGCCGCGAGGCATTTGAGGCCGAACTTCCCGGCCAGCTCGTCCCACAGCTCCTGGCCGCCGCCGAAGCGGATCCAGGCGTTCACCTCGGTATAGGTGAGACCGAAGGGCACGGAGGAGTAATACGCCCAGCCGGGATGCTTGCCTTTCCAGTAGTAATCGGCCGCGTGGTAGGCCTGGGCGTTGCCGGACGCGACCTCGTCGAAGGAATCGAACGCGCCCACCCGTTCGCCCGCGGCGAAGTATTGGACATGGATGCGGCCGTCGGTCGCGTCGTTGATGCGCTTGGCGAGGCGCTGCGCGCCGGTCCCGAGCCCCGGGAAGTCGCGCGGCCAGGTGGTGACCATGACCATCTCGATGCGCTTCTGCGCGATGGCGGGGGCGGCGAGGGTGGTCGCCGCGGCCGCGCCGGCGACGCCCGCGCCGGCCTTGGTAAGGAAATTGCGTCTCTTCATCGGGAGGCTCCCTGCTGGACAGATGTCGCCGATTCTGTAGCAGATTCGCCGCCGCGGCTCAATTTCCGCGGCCGGGAGACATCCTACATCTCGTCCAGCGAGAACCGGTTGGAGCGCGGAAAGCCCCGGGGCACAACGCGGCCCGCCTGGCCGCGCTTTCCGGTCCACGGCTGGAGCGCGGTCTCGCGCCGCGTCCGCTGGCCGGAACGCCAGGCGAGGCCCCGGGCGCGGTCGAACACGGCGATGTCGGAGAGCCCGCCCTCGGCATAGCGCTGCATGATCACGCCGCGCCCGCGGGTCATCTCGGGCAGCTCGGAAAGCAGGAATATCAGCAGCTTGCGGTTGCTTCCGACCGCCGCCACGCTGTCTCCGGCGGCGCGGGCGCAGGCCTGCGCCTCGGCCCCGGGGGCGAGGTTGAGCACCTGCTTGCCGGCGCGGGTCTGCGCCGCGACGGCGTCTTCCGGCACCACGAACCCCCGACCGTCCGACGCGGCGACGACCAGCTTCGCGCCGGGCTCATGCACCAGCAGCCGGACGATGTCCTGGTCGTTGCCGAGCTCGACCATGAGGCGGATCGGCTCGCCATGCCCGCGCCCGTTGGGCAGGCGGTCGCAGGGGATGGTGTAGAAGCGCCCGTTGGTGCCGAAGGCGAGCAGCCGGTCGGTGCTGTGGGCGTGCAGCACGAAGCGGCCGCGGTCGCCGTCCTTGAACTTGAGCCCGGCGGGGTCCTCCTGGTGGCCGCGCACGGCGCGGATCCAGCCCTTCTGCGAGCAGATCACGGTAATCGGCTCGCGCTCGACCGCCGCGTCGTCCGCCGCCTCGTCGAGGATCGGCGCATCGGCGATCCGGGTGCGCCGCGCGCCGCCGTCGCCGTCCGCGCCGAAGCGGGCCCTGACATCGCGGATCTCGCCTGCGATGCGCTCCCAGCGCAGCGATTCCGTCTTCAGCAGGCGCTTCAGCTCCCTCTGCTCGGATGTGAGGGATTTGTGCTCGTTTGCGATCTCCGCTTCCTCGAGCCGGCGCAGCGCGCGCAGGCGCATGTTGAGGATCGCCTCGGCCTGGACCTCGCTCATCTCCCAGCGCGCCATCATCGCCGCTTTGGGGTCGTCGTCCTCGCGGACGATGCGGATGATCTCGTCGAGATTGGCGAACGCGATCAGGTAGCCCGCGAGCACTTCGAGGCGGGCGGCGATCCTGTCCAGGCGGTGACGGGTGCGCCGGCAGAGAATGTCGTGGCGGTGGTCGAGGAAGGCCCGCAGCATCTGCCGCAGGTTCATCACCACCGGCACCCGGCCGCCGTCGAGCACGTTCATGTTCACCGAGACCCGGGTCTCGAGCTCGGTCAGGCGGAAAAGCTGGGCCATCATCGCCGCCGGATCGACGGTGCGCGTGCGCGGCTCGAGGACGAGGCGCAAATCTTCCGCCGACTCGTCGCGCACATCGACCAGCGAGGGCAGCTTGCGCTCGACGATCAGCCCGGCGATCCGTTCGATCAGCCGCGCCTTCTGGGTCTGGTAGGGGATTTCGGTCACCACCACCTGGTACTGGCCGTGGCTCAGCTTCTCGACCTCCCAGCGCGCGCGCAGGCGCAGGCTGCCCCGCCCGGTGGCGTAGGCCTCCTCGATCGCCGGGCGCGGCTCGGCGAGAACCCCGCCGGTCGGAAAGTCCGGCCCCGGCACCAGCTCGACCAGCGCCGCGACGGACGCGTCGGGATTGTCGATCAGATGGAGCGCCGCGTCGCACACCTCGCCCAGATTGTGCGGCGGAATGCTGGTCGCCATGCCGACGGCGATGCCGCTCGCCCCGTTGCACAAGAGGTTGGGAACCGCACCCGGCAGCACCGCCGGCTCGTCGTCGGTGCCGTCGTAGTTGGCGCGGAAATCGACCGCGTCCTCGTCGATCCCCTCCAGCAGGGCGAGCGCGTAGCGCGTCAGCCGCGCCTCGGTGTAGCGCATCGCCGCCGCCCCGTCGCCGTCGATATTGCCGAAATTCCCCTGCCCCTCGACCATCGGGTAGCGCACCGCGAAATCCTGCGCCATGCGGACCATCGCGTCGTAGATCGCCTGGTCGCCATGCGGGTGGAACTTGCCCATCACGTCGCCGACCACCCGGGCGCATTTCTTGAAACCGGCATCGGGGTCGAGCCTGAGCTGGCGCATCGCGAACAGGAGCCGGCGATGCACCGGCTTGAGCCCGTCGCGCACATCGGGCAGCGACCGCGCGGTGATGGTCGACAGCGCGTAGGCGAGATAGCGCTCGCCCAGCGCCTCGGCCAGCGGGATCTCGCGGGTCGCGGAATCGAACAGATCGGCTTGGTCGGTCATCGGGTCCCGGCGGTACGTCGAACCATGGCGTCGTGCAGCCGCGCCCGCGCCGGCGGCATCTTGCGCTCGGCGGGCGCGAGCGCCTGGCGGGCGAGGAAATGGCCGGTCAGCCGGAGCGCGGCGGCCACCGACCCAGCATCGGCCGACTCACCGCGGTCGATCAAGAACGGCGGCAGGGCGAGCAGGCGATTCTCGTAAGCCCCGGCGGCGGCGCGGGAGACCGCGCGTCCGGTGCGCGGCGAGACGAAGGCGAGATCCTCGGTCGCCCCGGTGACGGCGCAGCTCGCGAGGTCGAGCCCGAAACCGAGCGCGGCAAGCAGGGCGACCTCGAACCGCGCATAGGCCGCCGCCCATCCGGCGGTGCCGAGCCCGTCGAGCAGCGCCACGAAGGCCTCGAACACCGGGCGGTTGGGTTCGCGCTCCGGCAGCGTCGCCTCGACCAGCGCCGCCGCCGCGCCGAGCCCGGCAAGCGGTCCCCCGGCGTCGAGCAGCTCGGCCGCATGCGCCCGCAGGAGCTCGCCCCGATAGTTGCCCAGGTGATCGGCAAGCCTCGCCCGCCAGGTCGCGGCGACGCGGTTGCCGATCTGGTAGGTCGCGCGCGCGGCGCGGCCGGTGCCGCCCCGCACCAGCCCGGCATGCAGGCCGTGGCTCTCGGTCAGCAGCTTGACCACCAGCGAGCTCTCCCCGTGCTTGAAGCGGGCGATAACGATGCCGTGGTCGTGCCAATCCATCGCCGTCCCCGTCAGGCGTTGAAATCGAGCCCCCAGGGCGAGAAACGCTCGGGGTCGTCGCCCCATTTCTGACGCACCTTGACGAAGATGAACAGGTGCACGCGGCGCTCCAGCATCGCCTCCAGCTCGGCCGCGGACTGCTCGCGCACCGACTTGATGCGCGCGCCCTGGCGTCCGAGGACGATCCCCTTCTGGCTGTCGCGCTCGACGAACACCGTCTGCCCGATGCGGACGCTGCCGTCGTCGAAGGACTGCCAGTCGTCGGTCTCCACGGTCAGCGCGTAGGGCAGCTCCTGATGCAGCCGCTCGAACAGCTTCTCGCGGGTGATCTCGGCGGCGAACAGCCGGTCGTTCATGTCGGAGAGCTGGTCCTCCGGGTAGAGCCAGGGCCCGGCGGGCACCGCCCGGGCGAGATGGCGCGCGAGATCGCCCACCCCGTCCCCCGTGGTCGCCGAGATCATGAAGGTCGCCTCGAACGCGCACGCCGCGTTGGCCTCGCGCGACAGCGCCAGCATGGCCTCGCGCCGCACCAGATCGATCTTGTTGAGCGCCAGCACGCGCTGCGCCCGCGCCCCGGCGAGGGCGGCGAGGATGTGCCCCGCCTCGTCGTCGAGCCCCTTTCTCGCGTCGATCAGCAGCAGGCGGATATCGGCGTCGGCGGCGCCGGTCCAGGCGGCGGCGACCATCGCCCGGTCGAGCCGGCGCCGGGGCGCGAAGATGCCCGGCGTGTCGACATAGACGAGCTGCGATTCCCCGCAGACGGCAACGCCGCTGACCCGGTGGCGGGTGGTCTGCGCCTTGGCGGTGACGATCGACACCTTGGCGCCCACCAGGCGGTTGGTCAGCGTCGACTTGCCGGCATTGGGCGCGCCGATCACCGCGACGAAGCCGCAGCGCCTCGCGCCTTCGGGATCGGCGTCAGCCACCGGGAGCGGCCGCGATGTCGAGCAGGTCGCGGGCGGCGGCCTGCTCGGCGGCGCGCTTGGAGCCCGCGCTCGCGCGCACCGGCTCCAAGCCCTCGACGCGGGCCTCGACGGTGAGCACCGGCGCGTGCGGCGGGCCGTCGGTCGCCACCAGCGCGTATTCCGGCAGCGGCAGCGCGCGCGCCTGCGCCCATTCCTGCAAGGCGGTCTTGGGGTCGGGCGGCGGCCGGTCGCCGATCATGGAGCCCCAGAATCTGGCCACCACCGCCATCGCCGCATCGTGCCCGCCGTCGCGGTATACCGCCCCGATGAGCGCCTCGCAGCTATCCTCGATCACCGACGGCGGCAGGGAGTCGCGGTCGAAACCCCGGTCGATGCGGATACGCCGGTGCAGCCCGATCCCGCGGCCGATCGCGGCCAGGGTGGCGCCGCTGGCGAGTCTCGCGTGGCGTCGCGCGAGGTCGCCGGGAGCTTCGTCGGGATGCGCCTCGGCGAGCAGCGCCGCGAGCCCGAGTCCGAGCACCCGGTCGCCGAGGAATTCGAGCCTTTCGAGCGACGGGCGGCTTGCCCCGGCGGCGCTTGCGTGGGTCAGCGCCTCCTCGAGCAGCGCGCGGTCGGCGAAGCGATGGCCGAGCGCGGCCTCGATGTCCTGCAATGCGTCCTCGCCGGACAAGTCTATTCCACGGCGTCGAAGAAGCGTTTGAACCGGATCGTGCTCGGCCAGCGCCAGAATTCCCACACGCTGGCCGAGCCGTCGATCGAGAAGAACAGGATCTCGGCGCGGCCGACGAGGTTCTCGGCCGGCACGAAGCCGACGCCGCTCAGCACCCGGCTGTCCAGCGAGTTGTCCCGGTTGTCGCCCATCGCGAAATAGTGTCCCCTCGGCACGACATAGACCGGCGTGTTGTCGAGTTGACCCCGGTCGGTGTGTTCGAGGATGCGATAGGTCCGGCCGTTCGGCAGGATCTCGTCGAACTGCGCGGTCCGGTGCAGCCGGCCGTGCCCGTCTATCTCGATGAAGTCGACCACCCGGCGGCGCGCGACCTGCTCTCCGTTGATGTGGAGCCGGCCGCCGCGCACCTGGATGCGGTCGCCCGGCAGGCCGACGATGCGCTTGATGTAGTCGGTCTTGTCGTCGGTCGGCAGCTTGAACACCGCGATGTCGCCGCGCTCGGGCTCCGACATCAGGATGCGCCCGGGGATCAGGGGCAGGCTGAGCGGCAGGGAATGCCGGCTGTAGCCGTAGGAATACTTGGAGACGAACAGGTAGTCGCCGACCAGCAGCGTCGGCTTCATCGAGCCGGAGGGGATGTTGAACGGCTCGAAGGCGACGGTGCGGATGGCGAGCGCGATCAGCACCGCATAGACGACGGTCTTGACCGTTTCCCACAGCCTGCCCGCCCTGCGCGTCGCCATCATCGCGGCCCGTCCCCGTCGCGGATGGCGGAAATCACCACCATGGCGTGCGCCAGCGGCGGCTCGTCGGTCATCGTGAGCTCGACCGTCGCGGTCATCCCGTCGGGGGTGAGCGCGAGCAGCCGGTCGGCGGCGCCCCCGGTCAGGGCCATCGAGGGCTTGCCGCCCGGCAGGTTGACGACGCCGAGATCGCGCCAGTAGACGCCGCGGCGAAAGCCGGTCCCGAGCGCCTTGGCGCAGGCTTCCTTGGCGGCGAAGCGCTTGGCGTAGCTCGCCGCCCGGCCGGCGCGGCGTTCCGAACGGCGGCGCTCGGTCTCGGTGAACACGCGTGCCAGAAAGCGGTCGCCGAAGCGCTCCAGCGTCCGCTCGATGCGCCGGATGTCGATCAGATCGGTGCCGATGCCGATGATCACGCCGGCGTGCTCGCGCGCCCGCCCCGCCGCGCCGCGTCCATCAGCTCCCGCATGCGCCGGATGGCCCGGTCGATCCCGTCGAAGATCGCCTCGCCGATCAGGAAGTGACCGATATTGAGCTCGGCGAGCGTCGGGATGCGGGCGATCGGCCCGACCGAATCGAAGGCGATGCCGTGCCCGGCATGGCATTCGAGCCCGAGCGCGGCGGCGGCTTCGGCGGCCGCTTCGAGGCGCGCGAGCTGGGCCGGGGCGTCGCCGGCGCCGGCCTCGCAATAGGCGCCGGTGTGCAGCTCGACCACCGGCGCGCCGATCGCCGCGGCCGCCTCGATCTGCCTTGCCTCGGGCTCGATGAACAGCGAGACCCTGATGCCCCTGGCGGTGAGGGAGTCGACGAAGCGGACCAGGCGGTCGCGCCCGCCGGCCACGTCGAGCCCGCCCTCGGTGGTGCGCTCCTGGCGCCGCTCGGGCACGATGCAGGCGGCGTGCGGGCGGTGGCGCAGCGCGATCCCCAGCATCTCGTCGGTCGCCGCCATCTCCAGGTTGAGCGGCAGCTCGATATCGGCGATCAGCCGCTCGATGTCGCCATCCGTCATGTGCCGGCGGTCTTCGCGGAGATGCGCGGTGATGCCGTCGGCGCCGGAGGAAGCGGCGAGGCGGGCGGCGCGCACCGGGTCCGGGTGGCGCCCGCCGCGGGCGTTGCGGATGGTCGCCACGTGGTCGATGTTCACTCCCAGTCGAAGATGTTCGGGCATCGCGGTCCGGCCGGCTTCAGTACAGGCTGCGCGCGCGCTCGACCGAGGTGACCGAGGGGGTCGCCCTGAGCGCGGCGATGATGTCGGTCAGGTGGCCGGTATCGGTGACCTCGATGTCGAGCACCATCTCGAAGAATTCGGGGGTGCGGTTGGTGAACCTCAGATTGTTGATGTTGCCGAGGTGGTTGCCGATCATCGTCGTCAGATTGCCCAGCGTCCCGGGTTCGTTCGAGACGACGATGGTGATGCGCCCGATATGGGAATCGGCGCCCAGCGTATCCAAATCCCAGGCCACGTCGAGCCATCTCTCGGGCGTCGCCTGGAAGCTCTCCAGGCTCTCGCAATCCACGGTGTGGATCGACACCCCCTTGCCCGCCGTGACGATGCCGACGATGCGGTCGCCGGGCAGCGGGTGGCAGCAATTGCCGTAATGCACCGCCATGCCGGGGATCAGGCCGCGGATCGGCACGGCGACGGTATCGCCCGCCCCGGGCGCGCTCTTCCGGCGCTCGAAGGGCACCACGTTGCCGGCCGGCTTCGCCGCGTCCCCGCCCTTGGCGACCCGGCGGCCGCGCCGCGTCCGCGGCGCGATCGCCGCGATCACGTCGGCGGCGGTGATCAGCCCCTCGCCCACCGCGGCGTAGAGATCGTCCGCGGTCTTCACGTCGAACTTGCCGAGCACCCGCTTGATCACCGCGGCGGACGGCTTGTAGCCGGCATCGCGGTAGCCGGTCTGCAGGATCGCCTTGCCGAGCCTGAGGAACTCTTCGCGGCGTTCGCTGCGCACGAAGCGCCGGATGCGGGCGCGCGCCTTGCCGGTGACCACGATGTCCTCCCAGGCCGGCGTCGGCGTGCCGGTCTCGGAGGTGACGATCTCGACCTGGTCGCCGTTGTTGAGCTGGGTCCTGAGCGGCATCATGCGGCCGTTGATGCGCGCGCCGACGCAGCGGTCGCCGACCTCGGAATGCACGGCGTAGGCGAAATCGACCGGCGTCGCGCCGCGCGGCAGGGCGATCAGCTCGCCCGCCGGGGTGAAGCAGAACACCTGGTCCTGGTACATCTCGAGCTTGGTGTGCTCGAGGAACTCCTCCGGCCCGGAGGCCTGTTCCAGGATGTCGAGCAGATGGCGCAGCCAGCGATATTGCCGCCCGTCGGTGCTCGCCTCGTCCTGCTTGTAGCGCCAGTGCGCGGCGACGCCGTATTCGGCGACCCGGTGCATCTCGCCGGTGCGGATCTGGATCTCGATGCGGCGGCTCTCGGGTCCGATGACGCAGGTATGGAGCGACTGGTAGCCGTTCATCTTGGGCGTCGAGATGTAGTCGTTGAACTGGTCGGGCACCACGGCGTAGGCGGTGTGGATGATGCCGAGCGCGCGGTAGCACTCCTCGACCGAGGCGACCACGACGCGGAACGCCATGACGTCGGAGAGCTGGTCGAAGTCGACGTTCTTGCGCTGCATCTTGCGCCACACCGAATAGGCGCGCTTGATGCGCCCGGACACCTCGGCGTCCAGCCCGCCATCCGACAGCACCGCGCCGACCCGCTCGACGATATGGGGGATCGACTCGCCCGATTTCTGGCGCAGATAGCCGAGCCGGTTCTCGATCGACGACGCGGCGTCGGGGTAGAGATGGGCGAAGGCGAGCTCGGCGAGCTCGTCCTTGATCTCCTGCATGCCGATCCGCTCGGCGAGCGGCGCGTAGATCTCCATGGTCTCGGCGGCGATCCGCCGGCGCTTGGCCCGGGCGGGCACGTGCTGCAGCGTGCGCATGTTGTGCAGCCGGTCGGCGAGCTTGATCAGCAGCACGCGGATGTCCTGCGAGCTGGCGAGCAGCAGCTTGCGGAAGTTCTCGGCCTGCTGCGTGTCGTCCGACTGGAGCTCCAGCAGCGACAGCTTGGTCACCCCGTCGACCAGCCGGGCGATCTCGCCGCCGAAACGGGACTCGATCTCGGGCAGGGTGGCGACGGTGTCCTCCACGGTGTCGTGCAGCAGCCCGGTGACGATCGAGGCGCAGTCCAGCTTGAGCTCCGACAGGATGCCGGCGACCTCGACGGGATGGGAGAAATAGGGATCGCCGGACAGCCGGGTCTGGCTGCCATGCGCCTTCATCGAGAACACATAGGCGCGGTTCAGCGCGTCCTCGTCCGCCGACGGGTCGTAGGCCTTGACCCGCTCGACGAGCTCATATTGCCGGATCATCGGGCCGATCCATCGCCGTCCGCCGCCGCTCCGCCACCGTCGCGCCCGCCACGCCCTGCGGCGGAAGCCCGGGCGCGGCGGAGGTCAGATGTCGTCCGGCGCCGGGCCGTCGTCCTCGTCCATCGCCTCGGCCTCCGAGATGTCCTGGAAGGCGACCATCTGGGGCCCGGCATCGCCGCTCTCGGCCGCCGCCGGCGCCGCCGCGTCGGCGCGGTGGAAGCCCATCCGGACGAAATCGCCGAACGCCTCCTCGGCCGCGAGGAAGGCATCGCTCTCGTCGACCTGCTCCTCGACATCGACGTATTTCTGCAGGCTGCGGACCAGCGCGGACTCGATCTCCTCGGTATCGACGGTCTCGTCGGCGATCTCGCGCAGCGCCACCACCGGGTTCTTGTCGTTGTCCCGGTCGACGGTCAGCTCGGCGCCGATCGACAGCTCGCGCGAACGCTGCGCGGCCACCATGACCAGCTGGAAGCGGTTGGGAATCTTTAGGATACAGTCTTCTACGGTAACCCGCGCCATCGCTGCTTCGCTCTCCAAAATCGGTTGTCGCGGAAGATATAGGCCAAGGCGCGACGATTATCAAGTAAAATCAATAACATCGGGACCGCCGGTCGGAGCCGGGGCGAGCGGCGTGCAGCGCTGCCCGGGCGGCAGCGCGGCAACCAGCTCGGAAACCGTCCGGCCGCTCCCCGGATGCCGCCAGCCCGGCGCCAGCTCGGCCAGCGGCAACAGCACGAAGGCGCGCTCGCCGAGCCTGGGATGCGGCAGCACCGGACCGCCGCCGGACCGGCCGGGGCTGCGGCACAGCCGGCCATAGGCGATCAGGTCGAGATCGATCTCCCGCGCCTCGTTGCGCGCCCGCCGCCTGCGCCCGAGCCGGTGCTCGACTTCGTGCAGCGTCGCCAGCAGGCGGCAGGGCGGGAGCGCGGTGGCGATCCGCGCCACGCCGTTGACGAAGTCGGGCTGGTCCGCGGCGGGGACCGGGGCGGAGCGGTACCAGCGCGACCGCGCGAGGATTCGCACCGGCTCCCGCGCGAGGTCCAGCAGGGCCCGCTCGCAGCTCTCCAGCGGCGATCCGCCCCGGGAGATCGGCAGATTGGAGCCGATGGCCACGAAGATTCCGTCGTCGCCGGCACCTAACGAAGTTGTGAACGCTCGATCGGAGAGCTTGGCCGTATCATCTGTCATCGCAGTATTGGCATGGCAGCACGCAGAAAGAGAATAGTGCGAGAGATGTACAAGCAACGGTGCGGAGCGCTAAACTGCATCTGCGATCGCCGCTGCTGGACAGCTTCCGAAAGGTGGGCGCGAAACCCATGAATTTTCATCCGCAGGAACGCATAGCCATATTCATCGACGGCTCGAACCTGTACTCGGCGGCCCGGGCGCTCGGCTTCGACATCGACTACAAGAGCCTGTTGGAGCTGTTTTCCGCCCAGGGACGGCTGGTGCGGGCATTCTACTACACCGCCCTGGTGGAGGATCAGGAATATTCGCCGATCCGTCCGCTGGTCGACTGGCTCGACTATAACGGCTACACGCTGGTCACCAAGCCGACCAAGGAATTCACCGACGCGATGGGACGCCGCAAGATCAAGGGCAATATGGACATCGAGCTCGCCATCGACGTGATGGAGATGGCCAAGAAGGTCGACCATATCGTCCTGTTCTCCGGCGACGGCGACTTCCGCCGGCTGATCGAGGCGGTGCAGCGCAAGGCGGTGCGGGTCAGCGTGGTGTCCACGCTGCGCTCCTCGCCGCCGATGGTCGCAGACGAGCTGCGCCGCCAGGCGGACTCCTTCATCGAGCTGCAGGACCTCGCGCCGCAGATCGCGCGCGCGCCGCGCCAGACGGAGAGCCGCCAGGCCGAGCACCGCATGCCGACGCCGGCGCGGCCCGATCTGGATACCGTGGACGCCGACTGACCCGCCGCAAGCGGCAACCCGTGGAGCCGAGGCAACCGCCGCCGGACTGCGACCTGTGCCCCCGCCTGGCCGCATTCCGGGACCGCCACCGCGCCGCCGAGCCCGGCTGGCACAACGCGCCGGTCCCCTCCTTCGGCCCGGTCGATGCCCGCCTGCTCGTCGTCGGGCTCGCCCCGGGGCTGCGCGGCGCCAACCGGACCGGGCGGCCGTTCACCGGCGACTACGCGGGCGACCTGCTCTACGCCACCCTGCTCGATTTCGGCTTCGCGACGGGCGGCTACGACAGGCGGATCGACGACGGTCTCGCTTTGGTCGATTGCCGGGTGACCAACGCGGTGCGCTGCGTGCCGCCGGAGAACCGCCCGCTGGGGGGAGAGGCGACCGCCTGCCGCGGGTTCCTCGCCGGCGAGATCGAGGCGATGCCGCGGCTCGCCGTGATCCTCGCGCTCGGCACCGTCGCCCATGCCTCGGTCGTCCGCGCGCTCGGCCGCCGCATCGCCGACTTCAAGTTCGCGCACGGCGCGATGCACGCGCTCGACGGCGGAACGGTGCTCGCCGACAGCTACCACTGCTCGCGCTACAATCTGAACACCGGCCGGCTCACCGAAGCGATGTTCCACGCCGTCATCGCGATCGTCCGCGAGACGCTCGACCGCGGCTAGCCCGACTTCCGCAACTCGGCACGCGTTTCGATTAATTTGACGTTTTTTCGGCGCGTGAAGTGGCAGCTTTCCGGGCTTTGGCTCTCGAGAACCGCGTGTAGTGCCGACCTACCCCCTTGATCGGGCCGGCGAAGCGCCGGACGCTGCGCCGATGTTCGTGCGCTGCAAGCGGCGCTTCAAGGACGGTAAGGAGCACCGTTACTGGAGCGTGGTGGAGAACGTCCGGGTTCGCGGCGGGCGGGTCGTTCAGCGTCAGGTTCTCTATCTCGGCGAGATCAACGACAGCCAGCGCGCGGCGTGGTGCCGCTCCATCGAGGTTGTGGAGGGCAAGTCGGGGTCTCGCCAGATGGCTCTGTTTCCCGAGGATCGCGACGCGCCGGCGCTGGACTGCGAGGTGGTCAAGATCGACGTGGCGGAGGTGTCGCTGCACGATCCGCGCCAGTGGGGGGCGCGCTGGCTCGCTCTGGCCTTGTGGGAGCGCCTGGATCTGGACCGCTTCTGGGGTGCGCGCCTGCCGCCGAGCCGGCAAGGCACGCGGTGGCTGGACGTGCTGAAGATATTGGTCTGCTACCGGCTGATCGACCCTGGCAGTGAGTGGCGTCTTCACCGTCACTGGTACGAGCACAGCGCGCTGCGCGATCTTCTGGGCAGCGACCGGGCGATCGCCGACGACACGCTGTATCGCTGCCTCGACAAGCTGGTCGCGCACAAGCAGGACTTCTTCTCGTTCCTGCGCGCCCGCTGGGCGACGTTGTTCGACGCGCGCTTCGACGTGCTGCTCTACGATCTGACCTCGACCTATTTCGAGAGCGATCCGCCGTTCGAGGACAAGCGCCGCTTCGGCTACAGCCGGGACCGGCGCCCGGACTGCGTACAGGTGGTGATCGCGCTGATCGTCACGCCCGAGGGCTTCCCGCTGGCCTACGAGGTGATGCCAGGGAACACCGCCGAGCAGGCCACGCTGGCGGCGTTCCTGGAGAAGATCGAGGGTCAATACGGCCGCTCCGAGCGGATCTGGATCATGGACCGCGGCATCCCCAGCGAGGAGACGCTGGCCTCGATGCGCGAGGGCGAGGCGCCGCTGCGCTATCTGGTGGGCACGCCCAAGGGCCGGCTGACGCGGCTCGAGACGGCATTCCTCGGCCTGCCCTGGCAGGAGGTGCGCCAGTCCGTGGACGTGAAGCTGCTGGTCGAAGACGGCGAACTCTACGTCCTGGTGCGCTCGGAGGGGCGGCTCTTGAAGGAGCGCGGCATGCGCCGGCGCCGGCTCGGCAAGCTGTGGCGCCGGCTGGCCGAGCTGCAAGGGCAGTCCAACAGCCGGGACCGGCTGATGCTCAAGCTCGGCGCCGCCAAGAAGGAGGCGGGCCGGGCCTGGAGCCTGGTCGACATCCGCCTGCCCGAGACCGACGAGGAACTCGCCGCCAACGGCTTCTCATTCCGCCTGCGGCGCGACCGGCTGCGCCGCGTCCGCCGCCGCGAGGGCCGCTACCTGTTGCGCTCCAACATGGTGGCCGAAGACCCGGCCACGCTGTGGCGCCTGTACATGCGGCTCATCGAGATCGAGCAAGCCTTCAAGGAGCTCAAGCACGAGCTTGCAATCCGGCCCATCTTCCATCGGCGCGAGGCGCGGATCGAGGCGCACATCTTCGTGTCCTTCATCGCCTACTGCCTGCTGGTGACGCTGAAGAACCTCGCCCGCCCCCGCGCCAACGGCCTGACCCCGCGTGCCATCATCGAGGCCTTCGCCACCATCCAGATGGTCGACGTCCACCTGCCGACCGCCGACGGCCGCCACCTCGTCCTGCCGCGCCACACCCGGCCGAACAAGCAGCACGAGCTTCTGCTGCACCAGCTCGGAATGACCCTGCCGCAACAACCGGCGCCGCGCATCGCCGCCTGACAACCCACGCCGCGCCTCTCCGTTCGGCGCCCTGTAGTGCCGACCTTTGGAGGTGCGATCACAGAGAATCAATGGGTTAGAGCCTCCATAACCGTTGAGTTGCGGAAGTCGGGCTAGCCGTGCATCTGCCTGTATGCGAGCAACGCGGTGAGAAAGGTGTCGGCCTGAAGGGTTCCCCGGACGTCGCGCCAATCGCGAAATGCGCGTTCGGCGCTCTCGATGAGGTCGAGCGTCTCGCCTCGGGTGAACCGGCGGGCGCGGTCGTAATCGGCACGGTGGCGGGCTGCCTGGAGCTCGACAAAGGTTTGGGCCACATCGGTCAGCCCGGGCTGGATGGGTCGACCGTCGAAGCCACGGGAAAGCTTGCGGGATACGCGTCTCTGGGCGAATTGGTTCGCGGCCTGTTTCATGGCGGAGTGGCTGAACGCGCGTGCCAGGCAATCGCGGAGCGGGCCGCGGGGGCGGCCGGACAGCATGAGCCTCGTCGCTTCGTCGACAAGCAGGTGAAACAGGGCGTAGTAGGTGGCGGACACGGCCCGGCGAAGGCTGGCCTGCGAGGGCCTCCTGGGCTCCTTGACGGCAAGGAAACGCGCCTGTTTCAGAAGATCCGCCTGCAGCGTCACATCGCCTGCTCCATCTCGGATGCTCGGGGGAAACTGACATAGACCAGAACCTCGGTGCCGGCCTCCTCGCGCACCCGTTCCCGGATCATCCGACGCAGCAGGTGGCGGGTGTCGAAGTCGACGTCGTCGTCGCGCAGGACGGCCCGAACCCAGACGGCGGGATCGTCGGTCCAATCGGGCCCGGTCTCGATCTGCCACTCGGATACCGGCGTCGGGAGCCGGGGAAGACTTTGCAGCGCCTGTTCGATCGACTTTGCCGAGATTTCCATTTGCGTCACCCTGGCACCGTTGTCGCTCCCATCCGCGATCCCGGCAGGGGCACCGCGCGGCGGCCCCGGTCCGGAGTATGGTCGCGGGAGCTTGCGAATTCAATCTTCGGTAGTATCGCCGACACGGGTGCGTCCGCCGGGCCGCGGCGCCAGCGCTGCCGGCCCAGGGGTCGTCCGCGGCCGTGTCAGTCCCTGGCGCGCATGAGCCGCGCCTGCTGGCGCTGCCAGTCGCGCTTCTTCTCGGTCTGGCGCTTGTCGTACTGGCGCTTGCCGTGGGCCAGTCCGAGCTCCAGCTTGGCGATCCCGCGGTCGTTGAAATAGAGCCTGAGCGGCACCATGGTCGCGCCGTCGCGCTGCACCGCGCCCAGCAGCCGGTCGATCTGGCGGCGCTGCAGGAGCAGCTTGCGCGGGCGCCTTGCGTCGTGCCCGGCGGGCCCCGCCTGCTCGTATTCGTCGATATGCGCGTTGACCAGGAAGATCTCGCCTTCGACCGGCCGCGCATAGGCTTCGGAGATGTTCGCCCGCCCGGCGCGCAGCGACTTCACCTCGCTGCCGGTGAGCTGGATCCCGGCTTCGAGAGAGGATTCTATCGAGTAGTTGCGCCGTGCCTTGCGGTTGTCCGCCGCGACCCGGGTGGTCCCCCGCGCCATGGAGTCAATTGAGCAGCCCGGCGGAGCGCATCGCGTCCTCGACCGTGCGCCTGGAGCTCTCGGCGATCTCGCAGAGCGGCAGCCTGGTGTCGGGCAGGCACTTGCCGAGCAGGCTCGCGCCGTACTTCACCGGGCCCGGGCTGGTCTCGCAGAACAGGCCGGAATGGAGCGGCATCAGGCGCTCGTTGATGCGCTGGGCGGCATCGACCTCCCTGCCTTGCCAGGCGCGGTGCATCTCCGACATGTCCTTCGGCGCGAGGTTGGCGGTCACCGAGATGCAGCCGTCGCCGCCCTGGGCGAGGAAGCCGAGCTGGGTCACGTCCTCGCCGGAGAGCTGGCAGAAATCGGCGCCGGCGGCGAGGCGCTGCTGCGTCGCGCGCGACACGTCGGCGGTGGCATCCTTGACGCCCACGATGTTGGGCAGCTCGGCGAGCCGGGCCATGGTCTCGACCTTCATGTCGACGATCGAGCGCCCGGGGATGTTGTAAATGACGATCGGCAGGTCGGCCGCGTCGTTGAGCGCCTTGTAGTGCCGGTAGAGCCCTTCCTGGGTCGGCTTGTTGTAATAGGGCGTGACCACCAGCGCGGCGTCGGCGCCGGCCTCCTTGGCATGCAGCGTCAGCTCGACCGCCTCCTCGGTGCAGTTCGACCCGGTGCCGGCGATCACCGGCACCCGCCCCCTGGCGACGCCGATGCAGATCTCCGTCACCCGGCGGTGCTCCGCGTGGCTGAGCGTGGGCGATTCGCCCGTCGTCCCGCACGGCACCACGGCCTGGGTGCCCTCTTCGATCTGCCAGTCGATAAACGCCTCGTAGGCCTCCTCGTCGACCGCGCCGTCCCGGAACGGGGTGATCAACGCGCAGATGGAGCCGTTGAACATCGTGACCTCCGGCGAGAGTTCGTCCGCCGCGCGCGCCGGCGGATCGCTGTCCGACAACCTACCCCCGGTCCGGGGGGCGGGCAAGCGGCCGGGCGTCCGCCGCACCCCGTCGCGGCCGGCCCCCGGATCGAGTCCGGGGGCGATCCCGCCATCCATGCGGCCTCTCCGGCGGCGAGGCGGCCGGTCGGGAGGGATGCCGGCGCCCGTGGATGCCCGGAACAAGTCCGGGCAAGACGGGGTGGGGACGGGCATGACGGCTTGGGGGAGGCCCGGGCTTTCCGCCTCGCTCCGCGCCGAATGTCCTACCCGGACCCGCGCCCGCGCTCGAGCTCGGCGATGCGCTGTTCGAGCTCCTTGATCCGGCGCTCGAGGGCTTCGTTCCCGCCCGCGCCGTCCCCGGCTTCCGGCTCGCGCCCGGAAAGGGCGGCGAGCGAGCGCTGGAACTCCTCCAGATTGCGCCGCGACAGATCGGCCATCCGGTCGAGCGCGGTGCCGGGGTCGAACATCTCGCCCATCTGGCGGGCGACGTTCTGCTGGTGGTTGGCGAAGGCCTCCATGCCGCGCTCCAGAAAGGCGGCGAGCTGCGGCCCCACCCCCTCGCTATAGGCCTTGAGCGCCTGGCGCAGATAGTCGTGCGGCAGCACGCTGTGCCCCCTGGTCTCCTCCTCGGCGATGATCTGGGCGAGCACCGAGGCGGTGATGTCGCGCCCGGTCTTCTCGTCGCGCACCACGAACAGCTCGCCCGCCTTCACCATGCGGTGCAGATCGTCGAGCCTGACGAAGGATGCCGTCGCCGTGTTGTAGAGCCGGCGGTTGGCGTATTTCTTGATGACCACCGGTCGGTTCGGCGCGTCCTGGTCGGCCACGGGGGGGCTCCTTTCGGCACCATTGTGGCACAGCGGCGGGCGCTGCCGCGACGCAAAACGCGGCTCTTTTTGTGTCGCAAAAAGAGCTCTTGCAAATGCCGGAAGGCCGCCTATATTCCTTTTTGCAACGCAAAATACACCCCGTCGAATCCCAAGGAGAATCCGATGACCGCCGAAAAGCCCGCCGCCAAGCCGACCGCCAAGCCCGCCCCCAAGGCCGCGCCCCGCATCGAGGAGCAGGTCGAGATGGCCAAGACCGTCGGCGCCGCCAATCTCGACGCGCTCGCCGAGGCCTCGGCGCTCGCCTTCGACGGCGCCCAGGCCTGCATCGCCGAGATGGCGGACTATGCCCGCGGCTCGGTCGCCAGCGGCTTCGACCTCGTCGAGCGCCTGTCCGCGGTGAAGACCCCGCAGGAGTTCGTCGCGATCCAGATCGAGGCCGGCAAGGACTCGGTCAACCGCGCCGTCGCGCAGACCACCAAGATCAACCGGATGGTCGGCGACTCGGTGATCAAGGCGTCCGCGCCGCTGAACGCGCGCGCCAACGAGACCATGGAAGTCCTGCTCAAGCCCTACGCGGCGTAGTATCGAGGGACGCGCGGGCTCGGGATGAGGGCAATTTTCAGTTCCCTCATCCCGAGCAGCCCCGGACTTGATCCGGGGCGTATCGAAGGACGGCCGCGGATGCGTCGGCGGTTCCATCCGAAACGGATGCAGCCTAGACTCCCCGTCGACCGCCGGGGGTCGCCTCAAGCAAGGCGCGGAGGAGATGACGCAGAAGGACCAGGACGGCGGCGCCGCAGACGACCCGGTCGCGGCGCTCGGCGAGGCCATGGGCGCCGCGGCGCAGCAATGGCAGGAGAGCTGGTCGGACTGGCTCGGCGCGCTGTCCGCGGCGGCGAAGGACGACGCGAAGCCCGATCTTGCGCCGACCGCCGTCAACCTCGATCCGGCGGCGATGCTGGAAGCCCAGATGGAGCTCTGGCGCGACTTCCAGGCGCTCTGGGCCTCGACCACCGCCCGTATGATGGGCGGGCAGGCCGAGCCGGTGATCGCGCCCGAGAAGGGCGACAACCGTTTCCGCGACGCCGAGTGGTCGGACAACCCGGTCTTCGACTTCCTCAAGCAGTCCTATCTGCTGAATGCGCGCTGGCTGCGCCGCAGCCTCGCCGGGGTCGAGGGGCTCGACCGCGGCGAGGCGGAGAAGCTCGACTTCATCGGCCGCCAGATCGTGGACGCGTTCTCGCCCGCCAACTTCGCGCTGACCAACCCGGTGGTGCTGCGCGAGATGCGCGAGACCAGGGGCGAGAGCCTGATGCGCGGGATGCGCCAGCTCGCCGAGGACCTCAAGGACTCCGAGCGCGGCCTGCGCCCCCGGCAGACCGACATGGACGCCTTCGAGGTCGGCGGCAACATCGCCACCGCCCCCGGCGCGGTGGTCTTCCAGAACCGGCTGATCCAGCTCATCCAGTACGAGCCGGCGACCGAGACGGTGTACCGCAAGCCGCTGCTCATCGTGCCGCCCTGGATCAACAAGTTCTACATCCTCGATCTCAGGCCGGACAATTCCTTCATCCGCTGGGCGGCGGCGCGCGGCTACACGGTGTTCGTCATCTCCTGGGTCAACCCGGACGAGAGCCACGCCTCGCTCCGCTTCGACGACTATCTGCGCGACGGCATCCTGGCCGCGCTCGACGCCATCGAGCGGGCGACCGGCGAGCGCCAGACCACGGCGATCGGCTACTGCATCGGCGGCACGCTGCTCGCCGCGGCGCTCGCCTATATGGATGCGGTCGGGGACAAGCGGATCGGGGCGGCGACCTTCTTCGCCGCGCAGGTCGATTTCGAGGACGCGGGCGAGCTTCGCCTGTTCACCGACGAATCCCATATGGAGGCAATGGAGGCCAAGGTCCGCGAGAAGGGCTATCTCGACGCGGCCGACATGGCGGGGACCTTCAACGCGCTGCGCGCCAACGACCTGATCTGGCACTTCGTGATCAACAACTACCTGCTCGGCAAGGAGCCGCCGGCCTTCGACCTGTTGTTCTGGAACGCCGATTCGACCAACTTCCCGGCCGAGCTGTTCGTCGAGTACATGCACAACATGTACCAGCACAACAACCTCGCGCGCCCGGGCGGGTTCGAGCTGATGGGCGAGAAGATCGATCTCGGGCGGATCGCCGTCCCGACCTATATCCAAGCCTCCAAGGAGGACCACATCGCGCCGGCCGCCTCGGTGTTCAAGCTGACCAGGCTGTTCGGCGGCCAGAAGCGCTTCGTGCTCGCGGGCTCCGGCCACATCGCGGGCGTGGTCAACCCGCCGGAGAAGAAGAAGTATCAGCACTGGCTGGCGAAGGACGGCGCCGGGCACGGCGATTTCGAGTCCTGGTTCGCCGCCGCGGAGGAGCATCCGGGCTCCTGGTGGCCGGACTGGCATCGCTGGCAATCGCGGCGTTCGGGCAAGAAGACACCCGCCCGCAGGCCGGGCGAGGGCGGGCTGGCCGCGATCGAGCCGGCGCCGGGGTCCTACGTCAAGCGGCGCAGCTAGCGCGACGACCGGAGGAGAGCGGAGCATGAAGCTCAGCATCGATATCGACTGCACGCCCCAGGAGGCGCGGGCCTTTTTCGGCCTGCCCGATGTGGAGGGGATGCAGAAGGAAATGATGGCCGAGGTCCAGGACCAGCTACGCGCCCATGTCGCGGCGATGGACCCGGAGGCGCTGATGAAGACCTGGATGCCGATGGGCACCAAGGCCTTCGAGACCTTCCGGGACGCCTTCATGCAGGGGTTCCAGAAACGCCCGTCGGATTAGTGTCGTGGTTCAGAAGTTCCTGCGCATGCGGATGCGCCGATGCCCGGTCCCTCGGGGCGAGTCTTTCCCACAATTCGTCATGCCTCCCGATCGTCATGCCCGGCCTCCGGACCAAGTCCGGGGGCCGGGCATGACGTGATGGGAGTCCGGTGCAGATGGACGTGAATTTCTGATCCGGGTCACTGGCGGCGCGGACAGGTTTCAAACAAGAGGATTCGCGATGGACTCGAACGACCGGCCGGCGGCCGACCCGATGCACGGCTACTTCCTGGAGGATCTCGAAATCGGCATGTCCGCGGTCTACGGGCGCACCATCGCGGAGGGCGACGTGAGCCTGTTCGCCGGGCTGTGCGGCGACGACAACCCGCTCCACGTCCACGAGGAGTTCGCGTCCCGCAGCCGCTTCGAGGGCAGGGTGGTGCACGGCGCGCACACCGCGAGCCTGATCTCCACCGTGCTCGGCACCCGCATGCCCGGCCCGGGCGCGATCTATCTCAGCCAGAACAGCCGCTTCAGGGCGCCGGTGCGGATCGGCGACACGGTCAACGTGCGGGCGACCGTCACCGGGATCGACCGCGGCCGGAACCGGGCCATCATCGAGACGGTGTGCAGCGTGGGCGAGACCGTGGTGATCGACGGCGAGGCCACGGTCTGGGTGCCGTCGCGCCCGGAGCCCGGATCGGAGGAGGAGGCAGGCGGTGAGCGCAACGGCGTTTGACGATATCGGCGCCTGCGTCTTCGACGCCTACGGCACCCTGCTCGACTTCAACTCCGCGGCCGAGCGCTGCCGCGACCGGATCGGCGGGCGCGCCGACGAGCTGTCGGCGCTGTGGCGGCAGAAGCAGCTGCAATACACCTGGCTGCGCAGCCTGATGGGCCGCTTCGTCGATTTCTGGCACGTCACCGGCGAGGCGCTCGACTTTTCGATGAAAGAGGTCGGGCTCGACGACCCGGCGCTGCGGGCCGAGCTGATGCAGCTCTATCTCAGCCTCGAACCCTACCCGGACGCGCGCGGCTGCCTGGAGCGCGTCAAGCAGGCCGGGTGCCGGACGGCGATCCTCTCCAACGGCTCGATGACGATGCTGGTCGCGGCGGTCAAGAACGCCGGGCTCGACCACCTGGTGGATGCGATCTACTCGGTCGACCGGACGGAGATCTTCAAGCCGCACCACTCGGTCTACCAGATGCCGGTCGACGAGCTGAAGCTGCCGGCCCCGCGGATCTGCTTCCTGTCGGCCAATGGCTGGGACGCGCATGGCGCGGCCGCGTTCGGCTTCCGCACCGCCTGGATCAACCGCGCCGGCCAGACGGCGGAGAACCTGCCGGGCGACATCCAGGCGGAGCTCTCCTCGCTCGCCGAGCTGCCCGCGCTGCTCGGTGGCTGACGAGCCCTATCGCGAGCGCCGCTTCGCCGCCGGGGACGGGCTCGGCCTCTATTTCCGCGACTACGGCGATCCGGACTCCGGGGCGACGCCGGTGCTCTGCCTCGGCGGGCTGACGCGCAACGCGAAGGATTTCGACGCGCTGGCGCGGCGGCTTGCCGGAGAGCGCCGGGTGCTCTGCCTCGATCTCAGGGGCCGCGGGCGGTCGGATTACGACCCGGACTGGCGCAACTACCGCCCGGCGACCTATTTGGGCGACATCGCCCAACTGCTCGCGGTCGCGGGCGTCCACCGGGTCGCTGTGGTCGGGACCTCGCTCGGCGGGGTGCTGGCGATGGCGATGGGCGCGTCCATGCCGGCGGCGCTCGCGGCGGCGGTGCTCAACGATATCGGCCCGGAGATCGAGCGCGCCGGGCTCCAGCCCATCCTCGACTATATCCGCATCGACCGGCCGCAGCCGGACTGGGCGAGCGCGGTGCGGACGATCCGCACGCTCCTGCCCGACCTCGCCTACCAGGACGAGGCGATGTTCGAGGCGATGGCGCGCAACACCTGGCGCGAGGGCGAGGACGGCAAGCTGCATTTCGACTGGGACGTGAACATCGTCAGGCCGGCGCTCGCCGATGGCGGCGCGACCGCCGATCTGTGGCCCCTGTTCCGCGGGCTGCGCCGGGTGCCGCTGCTCGCCTTCCGCGGCGAGGGCTCGACCCTACTCACCGCCGACTGCTTCGCCCGGATGGGCCGCGAACGGCCCGACGCCCGCATGGTCACCGTGCCGCGGACCGGCCACGCGCCGACGCTCGGCGAGCCCGAATGCACGGCCGCGCTCGACGCCTTCCTGCGCGAGATCTGAGCCGCCGTCTGGCGCGGCGACGCGCCGGCCACTATAACTGTCGCCTTCTTGTCCCATGCGAGGGAGGATCCGGGGGTGGCGGAGATTTACGTCGGCAAGCAAGAGGAATTCGGCGAGCGCGATCGCAAGATCGTCGCCCAGGGCGATCTCGAGATCGGGATCTTCTTCGTGGGCGGCGAGTTCTACGCCTATGAGAACAACTGCGTGCACCAGGGCGGCCCGGTGTGCCAGGGCAAGATCCTCGGCAAGGTCGAGGAGGTCCTCGGCGAGGACAAGACCTCGAAGGGGCTGCGCTTCTCCGAGACCGACATCCACATCGTCTGCCCCTGGCACGGCTACGAGTACAACATCAGGACCGGCCGCCACCCGGGCGACCGCAATGTCAGGCTGAGGCCCTACGAGGTGAAGGTGGCCGACGGAGAGGTCTATGTCGTCGTCTGACGACGGCCGCGCGCCCGATTTGGACGCGCTCGCGGAGGCGACCGAGACGGCGCTCGCGATCGCCGAGAAGGCGCTCGACGACGGCGCGACCGAGGTGGTCCCGGACGAGATGGTGCAGCGCCTGCTGACCGCCGGCGTCCGTCTGTTCGCCAACAAGGTGGAGATGGAGGACCGGGTGTTCCTCCCGTTCGTGACCGCGGAATCGGCGACCGCGACCGACGTCGTGGTTACCGTGACCGAGATGCTGCACGCCGCCAACCTCAACACCTTCGACCTCGCGATGTGGTTCCGCCGCCCGCGCCCGGGCGCGGACGACTGAAGGAGCGCAAGACGATGGACACAGGACTGGAGCCGCTCAGGGAGAACCCGGTCAGGCAGATCGACGTCGCCACCGACACGCGCGAGATCCTGGCCCGCGCCCGGCGCCAGGCGGATGAGCGCAATTTCGACGACGTATTCATCGTCGACATGGACTCGCACCACACCGAGAGCGAGTCCTGGGCCGACATCATCGCCTATCTCGACGACGAGGTGATCCGCTCCCAGGCGCTCGACTATCTGAAGAACCGCACCGGGACGCCGCCCTACGGGCTCAACGGCGACCTCGCGATGCGCTACCAGGATTGCGGCGGGCGCATCCCGCACCAGGCGGCGCGGCGCGAAGCGGCGGACGGCAACGGGCTCCACCGCGACGTGGTGCTGGCGAGACGCGCCTATGAGTCGATGTCGATCGACCGGCAGATCGTCTTCCCGACGCCGATGCTGTTCCTCGGCATGCACCCGCAATTCGACATGGAGCCGCTGCTCGGCAACGCCTACAACCGTTGGACCGTCGACACCCTGCTGGCCCAGGACGACAAGCTCAAGTCGATGGCCTTCCTGCCGTTCAACGATGCCGACGAGTCGAGGAGTTCGGTCGAGTTCGGCGCCGGGCGTGGTGGGCTTCATGGTCACCTCGGTGCGCAACAGGCCGGTGCATCACAACCGGTACATGAAGATCTACCGCGCGCTCGAGGAGCGCGGCCTGCCGCTCGGCTTCCACGCCGGGTATTACTGGCAGGACCCCTCGATGATGCAGATCAACCGCTTCGGCTCGATGCACGCGCTGTCCTTCGTCTGGTGCAACGTGGTCCACATGACCAACTGGGTGATGAACGGCCTGCCCGAGCGCTTCCCCGATCTCCCCGTGGTGTGGATCGAGAGCGGGCTCGCCTGGGTGCCGTGGCTGATGCAGCGCCTCGACCACACCTACATGATGCGCACCTCGGAGGCGCCGCTCTTGAGGCGCAAGCCGAGCGCCTACATGGCCGAGATGTACTACACCTCGCAGCCGCTCGAGACCGACAACCTGAAGGCGCTGGAGCTCACCTTCGAGATGACCCGGGCGCGGACCCGCTCTATGCGTCGGACTGGCCGCACTGGGACTTCGACCCGCCGGCGGTGATCTGGGACCTCCCCTTCCTCGACGACGAGGCGCGCAAGAACATCCTCGGCCTCAACGCCCGGCGCATCTTCGATTTGGAGAAGTAGTCCCCGGGGACGCCCTACCGCCAGTCTTCGATCGCGAAGATGCCGGGCCGGCCGTAGCCCTCGCCTTCCGGGCGGAGCATGGCGACGGCTCTAATGCAGTCAGCGGGGAGGGTCGCGGAAGGCCGGGACTACCGGCTCAATCGGACGACACGATATCGCCGATCTCCCGAAACTTCTCGCGCAGACGCTCCTGCGCCTCGGTTGACGGGACCGTAGGCACGATCCTTCTCTCAAGGATGTCGAGACCGCGCTGCACATCCTCCGTGCCTTGACTCTCCGTGAACAAGGCGAGGAACTTTTGCCAAGCCCATAGCGGGATGCCGGACAGTGTGTCTTCGAAAAGCTCCTGGATATAGCCGTCCATCTCCCTTGTCCGGGCGAACCGTCCGAAGTTGCCGCTGCTGTCGCTCGCAGGCCGGTCGGCAATCATGTCGCTCTTGCTCGGATAATACGTGTTCACTGCGGACAGGGTGATGTCCTTGTTGCCGTGCCCCACGCGCGCGTGCTTCCAGTACCAGTTGCGGATTTCGGCCGCCTGTCGCGCCCCGATCACGTAAGGAGAGAACACCTTGGGCGAGCCGGAAATGACGTTGGACAACACCCACGGCACCACGACCAGGAGGTCCGCGGGCGCGCAGACGGCGGGGGTGACCTTGTAGCGGAAGCTGGGCTCCCTCTCCTTCGCGAGCACGTACCAACCCTTGAGCTCGATTCCCATGAGTACTTTCTGTTCAACGTCCGGAGCGGACGTCCGCAGCACCACATCCGGGAATGTCTGGGGCTGGCGCTCGAAGCTGTAGAGCGAATATTTCTGGCCCGCGTCCCATACCGCGCGCAGCAAGTTCAGAGAGGCGATGACTTGTTCTTCGATCGTCGCGGCCAGCGAGGAATTGAAGGCGAACAGGTCCGTGGAGAGCACTCCGGAGATCGCCAACTCCGACTCGAATCGGGTCGGCAAGGTGAAGATGGCCCTCTTCACCGCCTTCCAGAGTTCAATGTGTTCCCAGGCGGGATCAGGCTCTGTTGGGCCGGGGCGACCGGGTGTTTCGTTCAATATCCATTGACTCCTGTTCAAGCCGATCCACAGCCGCCGAATAGAACGCGGGAATGACCTCGGCTGCGAAGCCGTGTCTGTCCGAACGGAGCGCACTGACCGCGGCGGAGCAGAGCCCCCCGAACGGCTCCCACACGACATCGCCCGGGTCGGTCGACGCTTCGACGATACGTTCGAGCAGGCGCACCGGTTTCTGGTTCATGTGAAGCGTCTTGAGATCGTCCGTCTTGACCCGTTCCGGGCCGCGCACTGCGGGCTCCGACCAGACATTGGTGACGCCGTGGCTATGGTTCCACTTCGCGCGCATTCTTTCCCATTGCTGAGCCGTCAGCGGAGTCTTGCCGTCAAGAGAGAAATAAGGCCGGTCCGTCTGCCGACCTTGCTTTGTCGCGTAGGCCGCGAGCGCGACCATCTTGTCGGCCGGGGGGAAGTACCAGAGGTGGCACTGCGTGAAATACTTCCGGGTCGCCGCGTCGACGACGCCGCAGGCCTCGTTGGTCTTGTTGAGCGGGAGGCCGCTTCGCCGCCATTCGTGGCGCAGCCACTCCTTCAAGGAGAGCCGTTGGCCATCCTCGGTTGCCAGCTTCACGTCGCGCACGTAGCGGACGCAGATTTCGGTCACGACCGGGAATCCCCGGATCGTGTTGCCGTTGCAGTTGCCGGCGACATGCCCCACACCCTTGTCCCAGACGTGGGCCGCCTTGTACCGCCAGCCGTGCAGCTTCAGCACCGGGTGAACCTCGGCCCAGCCGACCTCCGAGCACCAGAACCACAGCGTCGTCTCGGGCAAAGCGAGACGCGCCCATTCCGCGACATGCGGCGCATACCAGTCGCCGAGCCCGTCCGCCGTGTCGGGATCGCCCGGAAACTTTCCGAGGCCGTACGGACCGTCTGCAACAATGGCTGTCGGCGGCGGCCACCTCTCGTAGCACGCCAGCGCATCCTCCAAGGTCAGAGAGACGCTGGCGTCGTCATCTCCGAAGATCGCTGGCGATCTGGGCGCCGTCTCAAGCTTGACGACCTTGGGCATTCCTACATCTTGTAGCATTACACTGCTCCATACCCATCATGTGGGCATTCAACGAAATAGGCAACTAGCCATGATAAGAACATACAGCGAACATTTCTCTTCGCTCAAGGAGAAATATCGCCCACCCGCGCGTCGCAGATCGTGGCATGGACAGGCGGGGCAGTGCAGAACATCGATGGAAGTCGAGCTGCGGTCTGAGCGCAAGCCCGTCGCCCCTCCCCCTATCGCCAGTCGTCGATCGCGAAGATGCCGGGGCGGCCGTAGCCCTCGCCTTCCGGGCGGAGCATGGCGACGGCGTTCATGAAGCTCCGGTAGCCGCGCTCGCGGAGCGCGCGGTAGGCCTCGCGGCGACCGGTGTTGGTGCCGGCGGCGATGGCCTCGGCGCCGCGGCGTGCGGCGAGCGCCTCGCAGGCGGCGAGCAGCAAGGCGAAATCCGCCGCCGCACCCGGGCCGGGCCTCACCGCCGCCGCCTTGACGAAGAGCAGCGCCGAATTGCCCTCGCTGCCGGCGCCGTGATGGCAGACCGCGTAGCCCGCGAGCCCCGCCCCGCCGGCACGGTCGAGCAGCACCGTTGCGCCGAGACCGTGGCGCAGCACCGCGGCGATCTCGCGGCCGTGGTCGAGCCCGGGATAGACCGCGTCCGCCACCTCCCGGCAGGCCTCGGCGCCGGCGGGATCGGCGAGCAGCCGGGCGCGGGCAGGCATCGGCGTCGGGGACACGTCGCGGCGCAGCACCGCGATCGGGCGATGCAGCTCGAAGCCGAAGGATTCGTAGAGCCTGACATGGCGCACGGATTGCTGGTGGGTCAGCAGCCCGACGAAGTCGTGGCCGCGCGCATCCAACACCTCCAGCAGCGCCCCGGTGAGCCTGCGTCCGATCCCCTCGCTCCAACGCCCGGGGTGGACGGTGAGCGGGCCGAGCAGGCCGACGCTGCCCCAGTTCGACACCAGCCCCGAGGCGACGATCCCGTCGCCTTCCTCGGCGACCAGCACGCCGCCGGGGTCGGCGAGAAAGCGCGGGCGCACCAGCGCCCCGTCGCCGCGGAACGACAGCGGGTCGGCGAGGCCGAAGAAGGTGCCGAAGGCGAGCCGGCAGACGCGCTCGGCCGCCTCGATGTCGGAATCGGCGAGCGGCCTTACGGTAACCGTCATCCGGCGGCCCGGACCGCGACCTCCATCGCGCCGATTCCCTCGATCTCGCAGCGCATCGTATCGCCCGGCACGACCGGGCCGACGCCCTCCGGCGTCCCGGTCATGATCACGTCGCCGGGGTAGAGCGTGTAGTGGCGCGAGGCGTAGGCGATCAGCCGGCGGCAGCCAAAGATCTGGTTGGCGGTCGTCGAGTCCTGGCGCAGCTCGCCATTGACCCAGAGCCTGAGCTCCAGCGCGTCGGGGTCGGCGATCTCGTCGGCGGTGACCAGCCAGGGGCCGAGCACGGAATACGAGTCGATCGCCTTGCGCAGGCTGCGCTCCTCGCGCCCGCGCATCGTCATGTCGAGCCCGATCGCATAGCCCGCGACGCAGCCGAGCGCGTCGGCCTCGGCGACGTCCCTGACCTCGCGGCCGATTATCATCGCGAGCTCGATTTCGTGGTCGTTGCGCCGGTCGGTGTAGCGCAGCGCCACCCCTTCCGACGGCCCGACCGGGACCGGGTTCTTGAGGAACAGCCCGTACTCGTCGATCGCGCTGGTCGTCGCGCCGAAGGTGATCCCGGGATCCTCGTTGGCCTCGTCGATATGGGCGCGGTAGTTGGCCGGCGCGCCGATCACCTTGGTCGGGTTGGCGACCGGGCTCAGCAGCGACACGCTCGCGTGTAGCTGCACGAAGCCCCATTTGCGGCGCGCATCGACCTCGGCGCGGACGGCATCGAGCGCGGCGACCAGCCGGTCGCCCGGCGGCAGCGGCCAGCGCCAATCGCCGGCGGCGGCGATTGCCTCGGTCACGTCGATCAGCTGCTCGCCGACGACGAGGCCGAGCTTCTGGTCGTTGTAGCGGCAGAGCTTCATGGCAGCGCCTCAACCGGTGACGCGGAATTCCTCGCGCGCGCCGGACGCCCAGGCAAGGCCGTGACCCGGCGCGTCGCCCGGCGTCATCGCGCCATTCTCGTCCATCCCGAGCGGGCTGTCGAACAGCGGCTCCAGCAGCGGAAAATCCTCCAGCCAGCGCACGTTCGGAGCCGCCGAGGCGAGGTGGACGAACAGCGCCGGCAGGAAATGCGGCGCCACCGAGACGTCGTGGTACTCGGCGATGCGCGCCGCCCGCAGGCATTCGCCGATCCCGCCCATCATCGCGAGGTCGGGCTGGAGCACCGCGCAGGCGCGCGACGCGAAATAGGGTTTTAGCTCCACCACGCCCTGCAAATGCTCGCCGGTGGCGATCGGGACGGGCGAGCGCGCGGCGAGCGCGGCATAGCCCTCCAGCGCGTCCGCCGGCAGCGGCTCCTCCAGCCAGAGCGCACCCACCTCGCCACATCGCTCGGCGAGCCAGAGCGCCCGCGCGAGGTCGCATCGCTCGTTGGCGTCGGCCATCAACTCGACCCCGGCGGGCAGGGCGTCGGCGACCGCGCGCATCCGCGCGACATCGGCGCGGTTGCCGGCGAGGCGGAGCTTTATCGCCTTGCAGCCGCGCGCGGCGTAGGCGAGCGCCTGCGCGACCGCCGCATCCGGTTCCTGGTCGGGGCGGAACCCGCCGGAGCCGTAGACCGGGACCGTCCGGGCGGTGCCGCCGAGCGCGGCGTAGAGCGGCAGCCCCAGGGCGCGCGCGTGCAGATCCCAGGCGGCGACGTCGATGGCGGCGATGGCGATATAGCCGATGCCGCGCCCGAGACGGTTGAGCGAGCCGGCGAGACGGCGCCACAGCGCGTCCGGCGACGCGCAGACCTCGCCGGCGACGAAGCGCGACAAGAGGTCGTCGGCGGCCGCCTCGACCGCCGCGCCGCCGCCGCCCAGCACGTAGCTGAAGCCGAGCCCGGTGTCGCCCGCGTCGTCCTCGAGCGAGACCGCGATCACGTCGACCTCGGCGATGCCCGACCCGCCGGTCGGCCCGGAGAGCGGGTAGCGCCAGAGCTCGGCCTCGGCCCGCGCGTAGCGCCGCGCCACCGCCTCAGCCCTTCGTCCGCCCGATCGTGAGCCGCACCGGATCGCCGTCCTCGACGCCCAGCGCCTCGCGCAGGCCGATCTCGGCGACGATCTCGATCTGCGCCGGCGGGTAGCTCTCGACCTCGGGGTAGACGATCGCCGCCTCGATCCTGCCCTCGACCAGCACCCTGTAGCAGCGCGCGTCGCAGTCATGCGGCCCGTTGCCGGGGTTCTCCATGCGGATCCCGGGCGTCTGCCGCAGCCGCACCCAGACCGGCACCGCGTCCGGGTCGTCGACCACGACGTTGAGGGTGCCGGGAAAGGGATCGATGCCGAGCCGTTCGACGAACTGCGCGCGCGCCCAGGGGAGCTGCGTGAAGTGCCGGCCCTGGCCGATGCCGCTGGCCAGCCGCCCCAGGATTTCCTCGCCCGTTCCGGATCGCCCCATCATCGCGGCGGTAATGACAGCCGACCGTCCCGGGGTCCAGCGAAATCGCCCGCGTCCTTCGATACGCCTCCAAGTCGTCATGCCTGGCTGCCGGAACGAATCCGGCGGTGTTCCGCTGCCGTCCGGTCTGGATTTTCGGCGCGGGCTCCACGGCATGAACGAGACCGTCTCCGTTCCCCCTCTTATCGGCCCTGTACCCTCGTCATGCCCCCCCAATCGTCATGCCCGGACTTGATCCGGGCACCCATGCAGCCTCTCGGCGCGCACGGCGGCCGGGCGGGAAAGGTGTTGGCGGCAGTGGGTGCCCGATGGAGTGGACGCCCCCTCCGACGGCATCTGTGTGCCAAAGTGGCGGTGTCATCAACCCACTTGGAGGAGGGAGCATCCATGGCCGAGGTTAGCATGATCGGGATCGATCTTTCGAAGCGGAGTTTTCAGCTGCACGGGATGTGCGCGGACGGCTCGGTGGGTTTCCGCCGGACGCTGAGCCGCGGCAGGCTGCTCGCCTTTCTGGCGCGTCAGCCGCGCTGCGTGGTGGCGATGGAGGCGTGCGGGGGCGCGCATCACTGGGGTCGCGAGATCCTCGATCTGGGCCATGAGGTGCGGCTGGTGCCGCCGGTCTATGTGAAGCCCTTCGTGAAGCGCCAGAAGAACGATGCGGCGGATGCGGCGGCGATCTGCGAGGCGGCGTCGCGGCCGACCATGAGCCTGGTTGCGGTGAAGACGGCCGAGCAGCAGAGCCGCGGCATGCTGTTCCGGGTGCGCGATCTCCTGGTGCGCCAGCGCACCCAGGCGCTCGACGCGCTGCGCGGCCATCTGGCGGAGTTCGGGCTGGTGGCGCCGAAGGGTCCGGCGAGTGTCGGCAAGCTCGCGGTGGCGCTGGAGGCTGCGCGGGCCGGTCTGCCGGACCGGGTGGGCGAGCTCGCCGGGGTGCTGCTGGAGCAGATCGCCGGGCTGGACGAACAGGTCGCCGAGCTCGACAAGGAGCTGCGCGCCGAGGCGCGGCGGGATGCGGATGCGCGCCGGCTGATGACCATACCGGGGGTCGGGCCGGTCACCGCGATGGCGATCCAGGCCTTCGCGCCGCCGCTCGACGGGTTCCGCCGCGGGCGCGACTTCTCGGCCTGGCTCGGGCTGGTGCCGCGCCAGCACACGACGGCCGGCAAGCCGCGGCTGGGCAGGATATCGAAGATGGGCCAGCGCGATCTCAGGCGGCTCCTGGTGCTCGGCGCCATGTCGGTGGTCCGCAGCGCCGGGCGCCACGACACGGTGCGCGACCCGTGGCTGGCCGGGATGCTGGCCACCAGGAAGCCGAAGAAGCTGATCGCCGTGGCGCTGGCCAACCGCACCGCGCGCATCGCCTGGGCGATGACCACGAGACAGCAGAGCTACCGGGCGCCCGCGCCGAACACCGCCTGAGCGCGGCGGATGCGGGCCGCCGTCGGCAGTGCGGGCGAGGTCTGAGGACGGGTAAGGACAAACGGTCGATGAGACGGGATCGGGAAAACCAGTTTGATCCGGCGCGCCGAAGAGCACGCGTGCCCGATTTGGACCCGATCCGCGTATGCCATACAGGCCCGCGGCGCCGCATAGGCCGCAAGCAGAGGCCGCATAGACGACAGCACCTGACCGCACTGTCCGAACCGTTCGAAAAAAACCTTGCACCGCCGGGGGCGTCCATAGACGGATCAAGTCCGGGCATGACGATCGGGGGCCATGACGGGTTGCGGGAAGGGCGCGGCCGGAGGGGCCGCTACGCGGGATCAGGGGCGGGCGACCGGTGCGTTTGCCGCGCGGCTTCGCCGCGCACCCAGTCGCGGAACGCCCTGACCCCGGGCCGCTCCAGCGCGCCGGGCGCGGTGCAGAGCACGTAGGAGGCGGGCGCGGGAACGCCGCTGCCGAAGAGCGGAACCAGAGCCCCCCGTTCGAGCTCGTCGGCGATCATCCTGGCATGGCCGAGGGCGACCCCCATGCCCTCGACCGCCGCCCGCACGGTCATGCTGTGCGACTGGAAGCCGGAGGCGAGGGAGAGGTCGGCCGGGGCCGCGCCGTGATGCGCGAACCAGTACGCCCAGTGGGGCGCCCAGCCGAGGTCGTAGAGCAGCGGCCAGCGGTGCAGGTCGTGCGGCTCCGCGGGGCGGGCGTGCCGGCGCAGCAGCGCCGGACTGCATACCGGAACCAGCGTCTCCTCGAACAGCGTCTCGCAATCGGGGGCCGCGTCGACCCGGTCGGTGAAGGCGATCCACGCATCGAAGTCCCGCTGCGCCGGGGCGAAGGCGCCGCGGTCGGTCTCCACCTCGACGGCCAGATGGGGGTGGGCGGCCTTGAAGCCGGGCAGCCGCGGCGTCAGCCATTTCTCCGCCACCACCTCGACCGCGACGAGCTTGAGCCGTGGCTCCCGGCCGCCGTTGCGCAGCCGGGCGTTGGCCTGGCGCAGACCGGTCAGCAGGCGCCGAACGTCCTCCAGATAGGCCTCGCCCTCGGCGGTCAGCCGAACGCCCTGGCTGTGACGGGTGAACAGCGCTACGTCGAGACACCGCTCCAGGCACTTGACGCGATAGGCGATGGCGGCCGCGGTGATGCCGAACTCCGAGCCGGCCGCGACGAAGCTCCCGAGGCGCGCCGCCGCTTCGAAGAAGGGCAGCGTATCCAGCACGCGCGAATCGGGCGGTTGCGTCTTCGGCGGGATCTGCGAGGGGCCGTGCAAGGCTCTGGCCTCCGGACCATGGCGGAAAGCCGGGACAGCCGCCGCCCTGCCGCGGCGGCGAGTAGCCCGACCGAATATATCGATAAGATCATGTTAACATTTTTTTTGCGCATGATACAGGCCCTCGCATGTCGCAGCCGCCGCCATTGCCGGCCGGGCGCCTTGACGCGGGCCTCGTCAACGGTAATTTTGGGGAGAGGCCTCAGGTCGCCGCGCATTGCGGCCGGGAGCAGGGGTTGGCGCCCGAAACGCGCAGGCGGGTGTAGTTCAGCGGTAGAACGTCAGCTTCCCAAGCTGAATGTCAGGGGTTCGACTCCCCTCACCCGCTCCACCCCTCCGGCGGCGGCCTCACCTGAGATAGCCGGGCAGCCAGGTCGCGACCTCGGGCGCGGCGATCAGCAGCACCAGCACCGCGAGCTCGATCAGGATGAACGGCATGGCCGACATCACCACCTGCCCCAGGGTGACGCTGAACGGCGCCACCCCCTTCATCACGTAGAGCAGCAGCCCGAAAGGCGGGGTGAGCAGGCTGATCTCCATGGTGATCAGCATGAGGACCATCAGCCAGATCACGTCGATGTCGAACACCGCCTGGAGCGACTGCGCGCCGAGCAGGAAGAAGGGCAGCGTGAGAAGCAGCATGCTCACCTGGTCCATGAAGGCGCCGAGGAACAAGAGTACCGCCATCATGATGATCACCACGGCGAGCGGCGTGAGCTGCATCGCGGTGACCGCCCGCAGCAGCCCGTCGGTGGCGCCGGAGTTGGACAGCGCCTGGCTGAACACCAGCGAGCCGGCGATGATGAACAGGATCATCACGTTGATCTTGGCGGTCTCCATCAGCGACTTGGCGATCGCCCGCCAGCCGAAATCGGCGCCCTCGATGCCGGTGACGGTCACGGTGCGCCGGAACAGGCGGAAGAAGTAGCAGGCGGCGAGCGCGGCGAGGCAGCCGAGCGCCGCCGCCTCGGTGGGGGCGGCGATCTTGAAGAAGATGCTGCCGACGACGACCACGAAGATGATCATCAGCGGCAGAATGTAGAGCAGGAAGGGCAGTACCCGGTTGACCGCCTGGCGGTGGCGCCCGGCATAGGTCCACGACCAACGGGTCCTGCCCGCGAGGTTGAGCGAGACCGTCACCGGTGCGTCGAGCGCGCTGGTGTCCGGCGTATAGGCCGGCGCGAGCTCGGGGTTGATCGTGCAGCGCCCCACCACGTAGGCGAAGAACAGGGCGGCCATCAGGATGCCGGGGACGATGCCGGCGATCAGCAGCAGCGCCACCGACTGCTCGGCCAGGCTCGCCAGCAGCACCGCGAGCGCCGACGGCGGGATCAGCATGGCGATGCCGCCGACCGCCATGATCGGCCCCATGGAGATCGAGGGCTGGTAGCCGCGCTTGACCATGTCGGGCAGCAGCACCGAGCCCAGGATCGCGGTGTTGGCGATGGTCGAGCCCGACAGCGAGGAGAAGATCGTCCCGCCGACGATGGAGACCACCGACAGCCTGCCGGGCACGCGGGCGATCATCCGGTCGATCGCGCCGATCGCCTTGAAGGCGACGCCGGTCTGCAACAGGATCTCGCCCATCAGCAGGAACAGAGGGATCGGCGCGAGGGTGAACTTGATCGCGTTGTGGAACTCGGCCGGCATGAAGACCAGCCCGATATCGCCGTTGATGAACAGGAAGGTGCCGAGCACGTTGGCGGCGAAGAAGGCGAGCGCCACCGGCATGCCGAGGAACATCGCGGTGCACACCGTGCCGAGCAGCAGGATGAAGGCCCAGTACCACTCCATCGCTCAGAACCCCGACCCGGCGGCCGGGTCCTTGTCCGCTTCCAGGGCTTCCGGCGCGCGGCGGAAGCGCAGCGCGAACTCGATCGCCAGCAGCAGGAAGGACAGCGCGAAGACCGCCATCATGTACCAGTTCTCGATCCTGAGATCCTTGTCCGGCAGGGTGCCGTCCTGGAATTCGAGCAGCGCGAGCCGCAGCCCGTAGACGCAGAGCAGCAGGCAGAGCAGCACCCCCGCCACGTCCAGCACCTTCTCCAGCCGGGCGGCGGCGGCCTTGGGGAGCGCCGCGGTCACCACGTCGACGCGGATATGCGCGCCCTGGCGCAGCACCCAGGGCGCGCCGATGAACACGCCGACATAGAGCGCGTACTCGACCGCCTCGAACAGCCAGGGAAGGGTGCCCCACTCCGCCTTGACGAGGAAGAGGTTGAGCGGGATGAGCACCGCGAACAGCCCGACCGAGACGGCGACCAGCACCGCCAGCCACTCGACGAAGCGCGCGAACGCCGCTTCGAATGCGTCGATCCGGCTTGCCATGGCGCGCCGCGCGGTCGTCCGGCCGGGGGGTGGGCGGAAACCCGCGTGACGCGCCGGCTCCCGCCCTCGACTCCCGTGTCGGCCGCTACTTGGTGAACAGCGCCCTGAGCTTGGGGCCGTGCTCCGGGCTGCGTTCGATCACCTGCGCCCAGGCCGCGTCATTGGCGGTCTTGACCCACTTCTCGCCCTCGGCGCCGGTGAAGGTGATGGTCTTCAGCCCCTCGCTCGCCATCCAGTCGAGCTGCTTCTTCTGCCTCGCCTTGAACTTGGGTCCGCTGGTCTCCGCGTCGACCTCGAAGGCGAGCCCGATCTTCTCGATGATGTCGCGCGCGGCCTGCGGCGTCTTCTTCCACGCCCTGAGATTGGCCAGCGTGTGCAGCGTGGCGAGGTAGAAGCCGGGATCGACCCGGTACTTGGTCACCTTGATCCACGCCGGCACCCAGCCCACCGCCGGCCACCCGAAGCCCTGGACGGTGTTGTTCTCCATGTAGGTGTAGACCTGGGCGATGTTGGAGAGCTGGGTGGTCGCGCCAAGCGCCTTGAAGAACGGCGTGTAGACCGGCGACACGCGAAGATGGAGGCCGGTCAGATCGGGCTTGTCGATCGGCTTCGACAGCCACAAATGGAACGGACCGTTGTCGTCGTGCCGGGCGATGAACTGGATGTTCTTCTTCGCCAGCAGCTGTTGAGCGTAGTCGAGCGCACCGTTCTTGCGCAGCTCCGCATAGGTCATGTTGCTGAGCCGGAATACCGGCGCCTCGGGCAGCACGTTGCCGAAATAGGCCTCCGTGCAGCCCACCATGTCGTAGGCGCCCCGCGCCATCTTCTGGGTCAGGGTGAACGGGCTGCCGATCGCCGGCGCGCCGCCCTTGAGGTCGATCTTGACGGTATCGCCGCCCTGGGCGTTGATCTCCTTGACCAGCGCCTCGAAGGACCGGCTGGGCGGGCTCCCGATCGGGAAGCAGCTCGCCGCGGTCAGCGTCGTCGCGGCGGATGCGGGCATCGTCGAGCCGCCGAGCGCGGCGGCCGCGGCAAGGACGGCCGCGCACGCGAATTCAATACGCCTGGTCATGTCGATCGTCTCCCTGTTCGTCTCCCCGCCGGTCCTGCCGGCGGCCGGTCGGCGGAGTCTATAGCCTATCCGGTCCGGTTGGAACCGCGGCGGAATTCCGCCCTTCGATAGGGGCTTATCCAGATTACTTGACGGAGCGGGGGCCGGGCGTCACGGGGGGCGGCGCGCCCGCCGGCGATCCCCGGCGTCGCGCCCGAACGTCGGAACGCTCGCCATGCCTCCCCACCTCGTCATGCACCCCCCGTCATGCCCGGACTTGATCCGGGCACCCATGCGGCCTATCGGCGCGCACGGCGGGCCGTGGGGAGGCGTGGCGGCGCCGGTGGGTGGCCGGATCAAGTCCGGCCATGGGTGCCCGAATCACCCCCGGACTCGATCCGGGGGCCGGGCATGACGGAAGAAGTGTCGTTGGCGTCCCGCCCGGCAAGTATTCGGTATAAGCCCCCTTCGATACGCCCCGGCTCGGGTCCGGGGCTTGTTCCGGGGCGTATCGAAGGGCGGCTCACAGCCCGAGATAGGCCTGCTTGACCTGCGGGTCTTGCAGCAGCGCCGCCGCCGTCCCCGACATGGCGATGCGGCCGTTCTCCAGCACATAGGCGGAATCGGCGATCTCCAGCGTCGAGCGGATGTCCTGCTCGACGATGAACACCGTCACCCCGGCGCCGCGGATGGCGACGATGGTCTCGAACAGCGATTGCGCGACGGCGGGGGCGAGGCCGAGGCTGGGCTCGTCGAGCAGCAGCAGCCGGGGGCGCGACATCAGCCCGCGGGCGATGGCCAGCATCTGCTGCTCGCCGCCCGACAGCGTGCCGCCCGCCTGGCGCCGGCGCTGCTCGAGGATCGGGAACAGCGCGTACATCTCGCGCATCCGCTGCGCCCTTCCCGGCCTGGCATGCCGCGCGATGGCGCCGATGCGCAGGTTCTCCTCGACCGAGAAGCCGGGGAAGATCAGCCTTCCCTCGGGCACCAAGGCGAGCCCGCGCTCGACGCGCGCGCAAGGCGGGGCGGAAGCGAGGTCGGCCCCCTCGAGCGCGATGCGCCCCGCCTCCGCCGGCACCAGCCCGGCGACGGCGCGCATCAGCGTGGTCTTGCCGGCCCCGTTGCTGCCGACCAGCGCGGTGATCGAGCCCGCCGCGACATCGAGCGAGACCCGGTCCAGCACGCGCACCTCGCCGTAGCCGGCGGTGAGCGCGTCGATCCCCAGCATCGCGGTCATTCCCGGACGCGCCCGAGATAGGCCTCGATCACCGTCGGGTCGGCGGCGATCTCGCCGGGCGGCCCCTCGGCGATCTTGACCCCGTGATGCAGCACGACGAGGCGCTCGCAGAGCCGCATCAGCGCCCGCATGACGTGCTCGATGACGACGACGGTGAGGCCGTGGCGCTCCTTGAGCCCGACGATCATCTCCAGCGCGTCCGACACCTCGGCCGGGGTGAGGCCGGCCATCACCTCGTCGAGCAGCAGCAGCCGGGGCCTGGTGGCGAGCGCCCGGGCGATCTCCAGGCGCTTGCGCCCGGCGAGCGTCAGCGTGCCGGCCGGGTCGGCGGCGCGCGCGGCGAGCCCGACCTCTTCCAGCACCTGCATCGCAAGCTGCCCGGCGGCGCGCGGCGAGCGCTCGCGCCCGCTGCCGAACAGCGCGCCGACGGCCACGTTCTCGCGCACGCTGAGCCCGGCGAAGGGGCGGACGATCTGGAACGCGCGCGCGATGCCGAGCCGGTTGACCCGGTCGGGGCGGAGCCCGTCGATGCGCCGGCCGCGGAAGCGGATCTCGCCCGCGCCCGGGCGCAGATTGCCGGCGATCAGCCCGAACAATGTGGTCTTGCCGGCGCCGTTGGCGCCCATCAGGCCGAGGATCTCGCCCTCCTCGACCGCCATGTCCATCGAATCGACCGCGACCACCCCGCCGAAGCGGCGCCCCACCCCGCTGAGCTCCAGGAGGCTCATCCGCGCGCCCGCCGCCAGGCCGCGATCCGGCCGTGGATCCCGTCCGGCACCCCGAGCACGAAGGCGACCAGCAGCGCGCCGAGCAGGATCATGTAGATCTCGGGCCAGTTGGCCCACAGCATCTCCTGCAACAGCACCAGGAACAGCGCGCCGAGGACCGGCCCGGGCACGTCGTCGCCGCCGCCGATGATGGCGATCGAGACGATGGTGAACGAGGTGATCGGGTTGAACAGGTCGAGCGGCTCGAAATAGGTCGTCCGCATCACCATCGCCGCGCCGACCATGCCGGGGACCACCGCCGACAGGGCGAAGGCGAGCACCTTGTAGCGCGCCACGTCGATACCGAGCGTCTCGGCGGCCTCCTCGTTCTCGCGGATGGCGCGCAGCCCGGCGCCGAAGCGCGAGCGCCGCACCGCATAGGTGATCGCCGCCGAGGCGGCGGCAAGCGCCAGCACGACATAGAAGATCTCGGCGAGCCCCGGCCCGCCGAACAGCAGCCTGCCGAACTGGCCGAGCGCGGCCTCGATGTTGATGACGACGAACTTGACCAGCTCGGCCAGGCCGAAGGTGAGGATCACGAAATAGGGCCCCCGCACCCGGAGGCAGGGATAGCCGACGACCAGCGCGAGCAGCCCGGTCGCCGCGCCGGCGACGATCACCGAGGCCCAGAACGGCAGCGAGCCGAAGCACAGCACCATCGCATAGGCGCCGGCGCCGAAGAACACCGCGTGGCCGAGCGAGACATAGCCGGTCATCGCCGACAGCACGACCCAGCTCTGGGTGAGCGCGATCCACATCAGGAGGTTGAGCGCGACGCCGATCGCGTAATCCCCGCCGAGAAACGGGACCAGGGCGAAGGCGGCGGCGAATGCGGCCAGCAGGGCGGCGAAGCAAGGCGGGGTCACCGCACCACGCTCCTGCGGCCGAACAGCCCCTGGGGGCGCCATACCAGGATCGCGATGAACACGCCGTAGATCAGGATCGAGCGCATGCTGGCGCTGGTGAGCGCCACGCCATAGACCTCGATCGCGGCGAGCACCGCGGCGCCGGCGAGCCCGCCCGCGATATTCCCGAGCCCGCCCAGGATGATCACGATGAAGGCGGCGATGGTGAAGGGGAAGCCCATGAAGGGCGAGACCTGCTCGATCATCGAGATCAGGCAGCCGGCGACGCCGGCGATGGCGAAGCCGAGCGCGAAGGCGACGGTCCGCATGCGCTCGACGTCGACGCCGACGAGATGCGCCGCGTCGGGCTGCTCGATCAGCGCGCGGATCGCGAGCCCGGTGCTCGACAGGCGGAAGAACAGGATCGCGGCGAGGCAGAGCGCGAGCCCGATGCCGAGCACGACGAGCCGGTCCGCCGTCACCTGGAAGGCGCCGATGCGCACGATGTCGTCGAGATAGGGGTAGGCGCGGGCGGTCGCGGTGAAGGAGAGCGCGATCGCGTTCTGCAGGACGATCGAGACGCCGAACAGGACGAGCAGCGAGTTGGCCTCGATCTGCTCGATCAGCCGCGCCGAGCGCAGCACCCGGCGGCACAGCGTGCGATAGACCGCGGCGCCGAACGCGCCGGCCAGCACCAGAGCGAGGAACATCGACCACACCGGCCCGACCCCGGTCAGGGTGAAGCACCAATAGGCGAGATAGCCGCCCAGCATCAGGATCTCGCCATGCGCCACGTTGAGCAGCCGCATGGTGCCGTAGATCAGGTTGAGGCCGAGCGCGACCAGCCCGTAGATCCCCGCCAGCACCAGGGCGGCGATCAGCAACTGGCCGGAGAGCAGGTCGGCCATCGCCGTCTCCCGGCCGCGCGGCGGGGCGCGTCGCGGGCGGGCGCGGGCGCTACTTCCAGGCGGGCTTGGCGATCGGCTCGGCGGTGCGCTCCTCGGGCGGCCAGACGATGTGCTGGGTGCCGCCCTGGATCTGCGAGATCATCGTCGGCAAGGCGACGTTCATCACGCCTTCGAACCTGACCGGCCCGTTGATGGTGGCGAAAGCCGTGCCGGCGATGGTCTGGCGCAAATTGTCCTTGTCGAGCCCGGCCACGGCGACCGCCTGCTGCAGGATCTCGACCGAGACATAGGCGAGCGGCGCGTCGAGGAAGTCGGGGTCGGTCTTCCACCTCGCCTTGAAGGCGGCGGCGAAGGCCTTGGCCGAGGGCCAGTCTTTCCGCGCCGGCGTCCAGTGGCCCATCGTCAGGATGCCGTTGCGCGCGGCTCCGAAGATCTTGCCGAAAAAGTCGTATTGCGGGCCAAGCAGCACGACCTGGGTCCGCTGGTCGAGCCCGACCTCGCGCGCGCCGTTCATGTAGAGCACCGCGTCCGCCGGGTAGGTGTAGGCGAGCACCGCGTCGGGCTTGGCGTTCTTCACCTTGGTGAGCACCGCCGTCAGGTCCTTCACGTCGGGCGGGTAGTCCTCGTTCAGCACCAGCTCGATGCCGGCCTTCTTCAGCGCCGGTACGACGAAGGCCTTGTTCTCCTGGGTGTAGGGAAGCTGGTTGGTCACCAGCGCCGCCGAGGAGACGCCCCGGTCCTTGAGCAGCGCCGCCAGCGCCTCGCTCTGCCGGTCGGGGAACAGCGAGGTCGGGAACCAGATATTGCCCGCCTTCAGCTTGCGTAGCTGCACCGAGGCCGCGGTGTTGCCGACGACGGGGAACTTGTAGCGCTCGATGACGCCGGCGATGGCGAGGTGGAGCGACGTGCCCCAGGGCGCGAGCAGCAGATCGACCTTGTCGTCGGTGATCAGCTTCTCGTAGATCTGCACCGCCTTGCCCGGGTTCGACTGGTCGTCGTAGGAGACGAACTCGACCTTGCGCCTGGCTCCGGCGACATCGAGCCCGCCGGCGGCGTTCACCTGCTCGCGCCACAGATTGTAGGACTGGTACTGCGACGTGGCGGCCTGGGCGAACAACCCGGTCTTCGATTCCGAGAAACCGATCTTGACGGGTTCGGCCGCGTTGGCGGCGATCGATCCGGCCAGCGCCGCCGCGATGGCGGCGAGAAATTTCTTCATCGTCCTTTGCCTTCCCTGTCTGGATGCCGTCAGCGCGCGACCCGTTGCACGACCATGTCCGGGTCGGCGAACCGCCCCCTGTCGAGGATGAGCTCGTTGTCGAGCATGATCGAGCAATCGCGCATCGGCACGTCGTAATGGCCGGTGGTGGTCCGGCTGCCGCCGCCCTGCGAGTTCGGCCCGGTGGAAAACAGGAAGTTGCCGGCAAACGCGCGCAGCGAGGCGTTCGAGCGGTCCGGGTCGTCGCCGTAGAGCGCCACGTTGTCCCAGCGCGATTGCGGGTTGAGCCCCCAGCCGAGATGCGAGACCGCATGCCCGTCCATGTCGCCGGCATGGGCCCGGTTGTCCTCCAGCCACTGGCTCATCAGCTTGGCGTCGAGCCCGCCCTCGATCCGGCGGATGAAGCCGTCGCGGATCTCGAGCCGGATCTCGTCGCTGACGTAGCGGTTGTAGGGGAGGACGACGAAATCGCCCGGGCGGATGACCACGGTGCCGTTCGCCGAGCCCTCGTTGGGGAAGGTGTGGACGTGCCCGGCGCCCCAATGGTCGAAGCGGCCGGGCTCCTCGGCGAAGCCGTACTGGATCATCGTCGGGTACTCGCCGAGCGAGACGGTGAGATCCATGCCGTCGTCGTTGAACATGCGCATGGTCTCGGCCTGTTCGAGGCGCTTGCCCGAATGGATCGCCGCCTGCTTGAGCCCGGGCGGCGCCATCGTGCGCTCCAGGTCGTCCGGATGGTCGACCACCATCAGCACCCGGGTCCCGGCGTCGCGCACCTGCTTGAGCCATTTGGTGAACAGCGGGATGTGCAGGCAGACCAGCATGTCGGCTGCCTTCAGCGCCTCCAGCGTGCCCTTGCACGCGCCGACCGTCGCCACCCCGACCGAGGTCCAGCTCGGCACCGCGTTGACGCACATCTCGTAGGCATCGGCGCCCAGCGCTTCCGCGGCGGCGAACGAGGCCTGGACGTACTCGCGCCTCGTCGCCAGATCGCTCAGCAGCGCGACCGTCTCGCCCTTCTGCACGTTGCTGAGCTCGAACTCGGCGCGGAACAGATTGGCCAGCCTGGCCGGATTCAGGGATTGCGGGCGCATCTCGGCATCCTCCCGAACGGGGTCCGGCGAACCTTCACACGCGGCCCGGGGTCTGTCAATTTTCGCCCATGGCGGGCGTCTCCCTGATCACCGGCGGCGGCAGCGGCATCGGCCGCCAGACCGCGATCTCGCTCGGCCAGGCGGGCGATGCGGTGGCGGTCGCCGATATCGACGCCGGCGCGGCAGGCAAGACCGCCGATGCGATCGTCGGCACCGGCGGCATCGCCGTTCCGTACGCGCTCGACGTCGCCGATGCGGCGGCGGCGGCCCGCGTCGCAGGCGCCGTCGCCCGCGATCTCGGACCGGTCGAGCGGGCGGTCAACCTCGCCGGCATCGTCGGATTCGCCGATATCGAGCACATCGCCGACGCGGACTGGCAGCGGATGATGGCGGTGCATGCCGGTGGCACCTTCCATGTCTGCCGCGCCGTCGTCCCGGCGATGGTCGCGCGCCGCAGGGGCGCCATCGTCAATGTCGCCTCGGTATTCGCGCTGCGCGGCCAGGCCGGCGCCGCCCACTACGCCGCGGCCAAGGCGGCGGTGATCGCGTTCTCCAAATCGGTGGCGCGCGAGAAGGCGCCGTTCGGGGTGCGCGTCAACGTGGTCTCCCCCGGCCCGGTCGACACGCCGTTCTTCGGCCGCGGCATGGCGGGCGACGAGCTCGACAGGGTGCGCCGAGAACGGGCGCGAACCATCCCGCTCGGCGCCGTCGCGCGGGCCGAGCAGGTCTCGTCGGTGATCGTCTTCCTGCTCGGCGACGGCGCCGCCCACATGACCGGCCAGGTGGTCCCGGTCGACGGCGGCGAGACCATGCGCTGATCGAGCGCTTCCCTCGATACGGCCCTTCGGGCCTACTCGGGATGAGGGAAAGTTACTTCGGCCTCCGGCAAATCCCCCTCATCCTGAGTAGCGCCCGGAGGGCGCGTATCGAAGGACGCCACAGCGTGGCGCGCGGAATCGAAAAGGGGCCGGACGGGCCGGCCCCTTTCCCTTTGCCGCGAAACAAGCGTCAGGACTTCGGGCGGTGCCTCTCCGCCACGATCTTCAGCTTGCCGTACAGCTCGCGCACCAGGGGGTTCTTGTGCTTGCCCAGGATCTCCTCGCCCAGCGGGCGCAGCTTCGCGAGGTAGCGCTTCTGGTCGGCCTCGGAGAACCGGATCAGCTCGACCCCCGCCTCCTCCCAGATCTTGTGCGATGCCGCGACCTTGTTGCGGACCGCCTCGGCCACCTCCTCCTCCAGCTCGCCGGGGATCTCGAGGGCCATCTTGCGGATGTCGGCCGGGAGCTTGTTCAGCCAGGCCTTGCTGTACCAGGTCGCGGTCGGGATGTAGCCGCCGCCGGACACGGTGGTGAACTTGGCCACGGTCTGGAACTTCAGCCCGGTCATGGCGACGATGCTGGAGCGGCAGGCATCGACCACGCCGCGCTGCATCGCCGGCACCACCTCGGTGAAGTTCATCGGCACGCCGGTGCCGCCCCAGGCGCCGGGTATCGCGCGCTCCACCGGGCTCGCCAGCACGCGGATCTTGAGCCCGGCGATGTCCTCTGGCTTGCGGATCGGCTTGGTGCTGGCATAGGAGGTGCCCTCATAGACGATCAGCCCGGCGCCGACCACGCCCTTGGCCTCCGCGGCGGCCAGGAAGGGCGTCTTGAACTCGGGGTCGCGGATCGCGTCGTTGCCGTGCTTCTGGCTCAGGAAGATGCCCGGCGCGTCGGGCACCATGAAGGCCTGGTTGACGCCGACATAGAAGGCGGGCGGGGTCAGGAAGACCTCCTGCGTGCCGAGCAGGGTGGCCTCGACCTGGCGCGCGATGGTGCCGAGCTGGCTCAGCGGGAACACCTTGTAGGTGACCCGGCCGCCGCTGCGCTCGGCCAGCGCCTTGCCGATCTTCTCGCCCCATTCCTGCTGCGGGTCGTTGATCGTCGCCATGCCGATCTTCATGTGGAATTTCTGGGCCACCGCCGCCGACGGCTGCAGCGCGAGCGCCGCGACGGCCCCGCCGGCGACGAGGGCGACGGCGAGCGCGCCCTTCCCGGCATATTTCGAACGCTTAGGCATGTGGTCGTCTCCCATCGTTGGTCTTCGACGCGCAGACGGCGCCGTCCCGGATTGCGTCGCCGCTTCGGGGGCGGCATTTTGCCCGTTTAGCGGCGTGCCCGCCAGAGCAAATCGCAATCGCCGGGGAGGGCTCCGTGCCGGTCAGGACGGGCGATCAATATGTCGAGGGGCTGAGGGCGCGCCCGCGCGCGGTGTGGATCGGCGGCGAGAAGGTGGACGACGTAGCCGCGCACCCCGCCTTCCGGCGCCCGGTCGCCCGGCTCGCCGGCCTGTTCGACCTGCAGCACGACCCGGCGCTGCGCGACCGCATGACCTGGGCCTCGCCGGCGACCGGCGACGACGTGGCGACCGCCTTCATGCCGGCGAGCGATAGCGCCGATCTGGAGAAGAAGCACGCCGCCTATCGCGGCATCGCCGAGGCGACGCTCGGCCTGATGGGGCGCTCTCCCGACTTCATGAACTGCACGCTGCTCGCCTTCGCCGAGGGGGCCGAGGTGTTCGCCCGGGGCGGCGAGCGCTTCGGCGAGAACATGGTGCGCTACTACGAGTTCGTGCGCGAGAACGACCTGTTCCTGACGCACGCGCTGATGTCGCCGCAGAACGACCGGTCGAGGGCGTCCTCGGCGCAGGCCGAGCGGGACCTCCATCTCGGGCTGGTCTCGGAGTCCGGCGACGGCATCGTGGTGTCGGGCGCCCGCATGATCGCGACGCTCGGTCCGGTGGCCGACGAGGTGCTGATCTACAACATCCCGGGCTTGCCGCCCGAGGACGCGCGGCACGCGCTGGTCTTCGCCGTCCCGATCGACGCGCCGGGGCTCAGCCAGATCTGCCGCGAGCCCTATGACCGGGGCGACACCGAGCCGGCGGATCACCCGCTCGCGGCGAATTTCGAGGAGCCGGACTCGCTGATGATCTTCGACGAGGTGCTGGTCCCCTGGGACCGGGTGTTCGTCTACAACGACGCGGCGATCGCCAACGCGATCTTCCCCGACACCAGCCTGCGGTCGTATACCGCGCACCAGACCTCGGTGCGCGGGCTGGTCAAGCTGGAGTTCGCGGTCGGCGTCGCCATGGCCATCGCCCGCGCGGTCAGGACCGACCGCTTCCTGCACGTCCAGCAGATGCTGGGCGAATGCGTCGAGGCGATCGAGATCGTCCGCGCCTGCATCACCCGGTCGGAGGTGCATCACGAGCCGACGCTCGCCGGGTCGGTGCGCCCGGAGATCGCGCCGCTGTTCATGGCGCGCACCTATCTCGCGCGGACCTACCCGAGGGTGATCGAGATCATGCAGACGGTGGGCGCGGGCGGGCTGCTGGCGATGCCGAGCATGGCCGATTTGCAGAGCGCCATCGGCCCCGAGATCGAACGCTACTACCAGGGCGCCGAGGGCATGCCGGGCGCCGAGCGGGTGGCGCTCTACAAGCTCGCCTGGGACCTCTGCGGTGAGGCCTTCGGCATGCGCCAGCTACAATACGAGCGCTACTACGCCGCCGATCCGGTGCGCAACATGGCGGCCAACTACCTGAACTACGACCGTTCCACCTGCGACGCGCTGGTCGAGAAGGCGCTGGCGCTGGGCGGGCGGGGGGAACCGTAGCAATTCGAGCGAAGCGGGGCGCGACATGGACCTGAACGGCAGGAACGCGGTCGTCACCGGGGGCGCGGGCGCGCTCGGCACCGCCGTCGTGGCGCGGCTGCTGGAAGCCGGCGCGACATGCCACGTCCCGGCCCTGGACGATGCGGAGGCGGCGCGCTTTGCCCATGCCGGGCACGAGCGCGTGCGGCTCGTCGTCGCCGGCGACCTGGCGGACTGGGGCGCGGTCGAGCGGTTCTATTCCGGTATCGACGGCCTCTGGGCCTCGATCCACCTCGCCGGCGGGTTCGACATGGGCGGCATCGCCGAGGCCCCGCCCGAGACGTTCGCGCGCCAGATGTCGATGAACGCGGCGACCGCCTATCTCTGCTGCCGCGCGGCGGTCGCCGCTTTGCGCCGGGCGGGCGCGGGCGGGCGCATCGTCAACGTCTCGGCCCGGCCCGGGGTCGAGCCGCGCAGCGGCGCCGGCATGGCGGCCTACGCCGCCGCCAAGGCCGCGGTCGCGGCGCTGACCCAGGCGCTCGCCGAGGAGGTCGCGGCCGAGGGCATCCGGGTCAACGCCGTCGCGCCCTCGATCCTCGACACCCCGGCCAACCGCGCGGCGATGCCGGACGCCGACCACGCCGCCTGGCCGAAGACCGAAGAAGTGGCCCAAACCATCGCCTTCCTCGCCGCGCCCGACAACGCGGTCACGCGGGGCGCCGTGGTGCCGGTCTATGGCGGGGTGTAGAGCGGTGACGCTTCACCAAAATATTTCTTACACTCTATCAATTTATGCTTCTATGGCATATTTTGTAAGGAGCTTTCCCCATTGTAAGGAATTCCTCGATGGTCGAGTCCGCAGTCACATCCAAGGGGCAGACGACGTTGCCCAAGGCCGTCCGGGAGGCGCTGGGTGTTGGGCCGGGAGATCGGGTGCGCTATGTGATTCTGGACAATGGCGAGGTCCGGATAATGCCCGTGCGGCCGATATCCGAGCTGTTCGGCGTGCTCAAGTATGAGGGGCCGCCGGTGACGCTGGAGGACATGGAACGCGCCGTGGTGGAGGGGGCGACCGGTCGGTGATCGCCCTCGACACCAACGTGCTGGTGCGTTTTCTCGTCGATGACGATGCGGTGCAGTCGAGAGCCGCTCGCGCGTTGATCGCCGAGCTCTCGCCCGAAGCGCCCGGATTCGTGTGCCGCGAGGTCCTCGTGGAGCTCGTTTGGGTGCTGGAACGGGCCTATGGATTTTCCCGGGACCGGATTGCCTCGGTCCTCGAAATCCTTTTCGGAACTCCGGCTCTGCGCATCGAGGTAGCGGACGACGTGATCCGCGCCGCATTTGGATACCGTCGTGGCGGCGCGGAGTTCGCCGACCGGATGATCGCCGCTGCTGCGCGGCGCGCCGGGGCAGCGGCGCTCTACACCTTCGACCGGCAGGCGGCTCGGCTCGAAAACGCAACCTTGCTGGCAGCGGACGGCCCCGCATCGACGGGCGGCGCCGACGCGTAAGCCGTTGCGCCGCCGGCCCCGGCTGTGGCAGAAACCGGGGCGGCGCCGCAGTAGCTCAGTGGTAGAGCGCACCCTTGGTAAGGGTGAGGTCGAAAGTTCAATCCTTTCCTGCGGCACCACCTCCTTCTCTTGCGACCCGCATCGTGGTAAGTGCTGGCCCCTGCCGGAGGGGTGGCCGAGTGGCTGAAGGCGGCGGTTTGCTAAACCGTTATAGGGGTAGTACCTCTATCGAGGGTTCGAATCCCTCTCCCTCCGCCACCGAACTCTCCCGCCGCGTGCTCGCGCGGATTCTCTGCGCGGCCGGCGCGCTGGCTTCGATCGCCTCGACCGCCGCCGCCGAGCCGGACCGGGCGCGCTGGCTGCGGCTCGCCGTCGAACGGATATGCCCGCAGCCCGCCCTGTCGGGCCTCGATGCGCAGCACGCCCTGCCGGGAAGCTGGCTGCTCGGCGAGACCCGCCGGCCGGACGACGGCGAGCCGCGGCGCATCGCCGTCCGCCTGCTGCTGCCCGGGGCCGACGAGCTCGTCGTCGAGCGGCGGCAGTTCAGGGGCGGGCTGCGTCAGTTCCGGGTCTTTTACGCCGCGCATGACGGCGACCGCGCCCGGCCGTCGCTTCAGGCGATCGCGGACGGGACCTGCCGCATCCGCTCGGGCCGGGCGATCCGCACGGGCGGCGCGGGCTGGCGATATCTCGACCAGCTCGACGGCGATCTCCAGACCCTCAAATGGACCGAGACCCTGCAGGCCCCGTGGCCCGCGGGCAGCGATCCCGGGGGTGTCCGGGTCGCGCTGGTGGATTCGGGCCTGGCCTACGACCTGCCCCTGTTTCGCGACCGGCTCGCCCGCGACGGCGCGGGCATGCCGCTGGGCTACGATTTCTGGGATCTCGACCCCTGGCCCTATGACGGCGATGTCTCGCGCGGACCCTTCCTGCCGATCCGCCACGGCACGGCGGTCGCATCGGTGCTGGCGCGCGAGGCGCCCGGGGCCGCGCTGATCCCGTTCCGCTATCCGCGCCCCGACATGAGCCGCATGGGCGAGGTGGTCGCGCGCGCCGCCGCCGCCGGCGCCCGCATCCTCGCCTTGCCGCTGGGCAGCCGCCGGGCGGAGGACTGGCGGGAATTCGAAGCGGCGCTCCGCGGGCGCGACATCCTCGCCGTGGTCTCGGCCGGCAATGACGGAAGGGACATCGACGCCGACCCGGTCTACCCGGCCTCTCTCGGGCTCGACAACATGCTCACCGTGACCTCGGCCGACGGCTTCGGCCGCCTCGCCCGGGGGTCGAACTGGGGGGCGGCGAGCGTCGACGTGATGCTGCCGGCCGAAAACCTCGCGGTCGTCGATTTCCGCGGCGCGTCGGGCCGGGCGTCGGGATCGAGCTACGCGGTCCCCCGCCTCGCCGCCCTTGCGGCGAGGCTGTTGGCGCGGGAGCCGGGGCTCGGCGCGGCCCGGCTCAAGGCGCGCATCCTCGCCCGCGCGGCGCCGTCCCCCTATGAGCGCGAGGGCGTCGTGGCGGCCGGCTGGATCCCCGACCCGCTCGCGGACTGAGCGCTACCTCCGCCTTGGCGCGGGCGGGGCGTCGTCGATGAACCGGCGGGCCGCCCGGGCCTGGCGCGGGTCCGCCTTGCGGAGCGCCCGCCAGGCCGCTTCGGCGAGATCCGGCGCGCCCCCCCAGACGCCGGACTGGATGGCGAGGCGCAGGGCCTGCGGGTCCTCGGGCGCCATCGTCATCGCCCGGCGCGCATGCCCGGTCATCTCGGCGAAGCGCCCGGCGAGCTGCAGCGCGACCAGCAGCGAGAGCCTGGCGTTGATCGAGTTTGGGACCTGGCGCGCGGCCTGGCCGAGCAGGGCGATCGCGCCGTCGAAGTCGCGCGCCCGCGCCAGCAGCCGCCCGGCCTTGAGGAGCTGGCCGTGGTTCATCGCCGCGGCGCAGGCCCTGGACAGCGCATCGCGGTCGGGCTGTTGCGCCGCGCGCGGGCGGAACCCGTCCATCCGGGCGGCGCAGTCCGCGAACGCGCGGCCCAGCCGGCGGGTCACCCGGGCGGCGTTCGCATCCGCGCGCAAGTCGAGCAGCGCGCGCAGGCCCGCCAGCGGTATCGCCTCGAAACGCCCCTCGCCGCCGCCGACCGCGATGCCCACCAGCTCGCCGTCCCGGTCCACCAGGGCGCCGCCGCTGACCCCCGGCTGCATGCGCGCGCGCACGTGGAGCCGTCCGAGCGCGGCGCCCTCGGCCGGGTGCGCGATCAGCCCGCCCGGGGCGAAGACGCGCACCTGCTTGCGGGCGATGTCGGCCCCGACGGCGTAGAACGCGCCGTCCGAAAATTCCCCTTCGAGGTCCGGGATGGCCCCGTCGGGCAGACCCTCGACCTCGAGCAGCGCCAGATCGCCGCGATAGGCGGACGGGACCACCCTTGCCTTCCTCGACCCGTCCGGGGTGTGGACCAGCGCATCCGGGCGGTCCGCGACGACATGCCGGTTGGTGACCAGCAGCGCGGGGCCGATCCGCGTGGCGCTGGCCGCGGGGTCGAAGCCGGAGACCGGGAACACCGCCTGGCGCGCGCGGCAGACCGGCGCCGGGTGGGGGCAGTCGCCGCGCGCCCGCGGCCTCTCCCGCGGCGCCGGCGGCTCGGGCGCGGCGCCGAGACGGAGCGCGGCGACGCGCCGTTGTCCGCCGCGCTCCACGGTGACCTCGACCGGCCCGCCGGGATCGCGAATGACGGCGAAGGCGGCGATCGAATCGCGCGGCGTGCGAACCCGGCGCGCGCCGATCTTCAGCACCGCGTCGCCCGGCGCGATGCCCGCCCGGGCCGCCGGACCGCCCCGCTCGACCGCGCGCACCACGGGCGCGGCCAGCCCGGCCAGCCGGTCGCGCGGGGCGGCGCGCAGAGCCCAGCCGGGCGACGGGTAGCGCACCGCGCCGTCGGCGACCAGCGCGTCGACGACGCGGAGCAGCAGCGCCGCCGAGACCGCGAAGTTGACGCCGATATCGGTGTCCCCCTTGGAGGCGAAGATCGCCGACATCATGCCGACCAGCCGGCCGTCCGCGTCGACCAGCGCGCCGCCCGAGGTGCCCGGGTTCGACGCGGCGTCGGTCTGGACGAAGTCCTCCACCGGGTTGAACCCGGCATCGGTCACGTTCAGCGCCGACACCACGCCGCAGGTCACCGAGAGGCCCAGACCGAAGGCGTTGCCGATGGCGCAGACCGGCTGCGCCAGCCGCGGCGCGGGCGCGATCGCGACCGGGGTCGACGCGGCGTCGACGCCGAGCACGGCGATGTCGCTCGCCTCGTCGCCGGCGATCAGCCGGGCCGGCAGGATGCGCCCGTCGGACAGGCGAACGTCGATCCTTCTTGCCGGCTTGACCACGTGCCAGGCCGTCGCGACGATCCCGGGCCGCAGCACCACGCCGCTCCCTTCCGGCGCGACGCCGGGACGACCGCCGCCGCCGCCCTGCGCCCGCCCGGGCCAGACCGGCAGCACCGAGACCACCGAATTCAGGGTCTCGGCGGGAAGCGCGAACGCCGGGCTCGGATGGGCGGCGAGCAACGCGAGCGGCAGCGCCGCCGCCCGGCAGACCCGCCGCCACCGCATGCGAGGCGTCTCCCGCGCCGGGCGGGACCTCCTACATGGCGCTTGCGGGGACCTTGACGCCAGCTTCCTTGTAGTAGCGCAGCGCCCCGGGGTGCAGCTTCATGTTCATCTGCTTGAAGGCGTTGCCGATGTTGATGGCGTCCTTGGCCCACGGGGCGACGGCGTGCATCTCGTCGATATGCTCCCAGAAGGTCCTGGTCATCTTGTAGATGACCTCGTCCGGGATCGCCTTCCGGGTGACCAGCCCGACCCAGGCGGCGATGGTCTGCACCGGCTTCTCGTTGGCCTGGTTGGCGCCGTAGACATCGGCCGGGAACTGGCCGCGGGTGCGCCCCGGGATCGCCATCACCTTCTTCATCGCAGGCTTCTCCCAGTCGGCGTCGGACGCGCCGAGGAAGCGGATCTTGTTGGTCAGCGCGACCTGGACGAAGTTGGACGAGGGCGGGTTGCCGGAGGCCACCAGAACGTCGATCTGGCGGTCCTGGAAGGCCTGCATGGCGGGCGAGAAGCCGAGCTTGACGACCTCGTAGTCCTTGCCCGGCTCCAGCCCGCTGATCGCCCTGGCGAAGCCGCCGGCGACCACGCGCTGCACCGCGGCGGGCGGGCCCAGAAACACCCGCTTGCCCTTGAGGTCGGCCATCTTCCTGATGCCCGAATCCTCATAGACGCCGAACTGGTAGAAGCCGATCCGGTAGTTGAACACCGCGCGCAGATTGCCGGCGAGCTCCTTGGCGTTCTTCACCTTGGCGAACATCGCCTTGCCGTGCGACATCAGGTGGTGAAGCGCCGGCGCCCCCATCAGGAAGTCGGTCTTGCCGCGCGCCGCGTCGAGCGCGTGACGCGGCGCCGCGCCCGTCGCGTTGACCTGGATCTCGATGTCCGGGTTGTATTTCTGGACCAGCTTGGCGAACGTCGTGTTGATGGCGAACGGCGTCGGCAGGCTGATCGTCGACATCCGGTAGAATTCCTTGGCATGGGCGCCGCCGACAAGGCCGGCCGCCAGCGCTGCGATTGCCAGTGTTGCGAGTGTTCTCATGGCTTCGAAGCCTCCTTGGGATCCGCATCCGGTGACGGGGGGCCTCCGCCGCCCCCGTTCTCGCCGCCAAATCTAGCACTTCGCGCCCGCCGGGACTCGACAAACAGCAACGCGATCGACAGCGCGACGGCGGCGACCTGGAGTTCGGTCATGCCGTGCAGCGCACCGATGCCGAGCGCGAGCCGCGCCGCCCGGGACCAGGGCGGCAGGCGGGTCCGGTCGACGCCGCCGAGCGCCGTGGTCATCAGCCAGATCGCGAGCCCGAGCCGCGCCACCACCCAGAGGAAGGGCAGGGTCTCGAAGCCGACCACCAGAGACAGCGACGGGTTGTAGACGAACACGAAGGGGACGATGAACCCGACGAAGGAGAGCTTGAGCGCCTGCACCGCCGTGGTCATCGGGTTGGCGCCGGCGATCGGCGCGGCGGCGTAGGCGGCGATGGCCACCGGCGGGATGATCGCCGACAGCACCCCGTAATAGACCACGAACAGGTGCACCAGGATCTTGGGCACGCCGAGGTTCTCGATGGCCTGGCCCATGATCAGCACGATGATCAGATAGGCCGGGATGGTCGGCAGGCCCATGCCGAGTATCACGCTGGTCGCCGCGACCAGGAACATGGCGAAGAACAGGTCGGTCCCGGCGAAGGCGAGGATCATGTTGGAGAACCGGATGCCGAGCCCGGTCAGGTTCATCACGCCGACGATGATGCCGATGGCGGCGACCGCGACCATGATGCGCCCGCATTGCTCGCCGCCCCGGACCAGCGCCGTGAGATAGATCCGCGGCTTGCGGCGCACCTCCGGGTTCATCAGCCCCAGCGCGGCACCGACGGCGGTGGCCCACAGCCCGGCCATGGCCGGCGACCGTCCGGTCACCAGCACGCCGATGATGACCAGGATCGGGATGACGAACATCAGCGACATCCACCAGTCCCGGCGCGACACCCTGGCGCGCTGCGAGCGCGGGATCGCCTCGATGCCGCTGCGCGCGGCCTCCACCCAGACGGCGACGAACAGGCTGGCGTAGTAGAACAGCGCCGGCATCAGCGCGGCAGCGATGATCACCACGTAGGGGATGCCGGTGACATCGGCCATCACGAAGGCGACCGCGCCCATCACCGGCGGCATGAACTGCCCGCCGGACGACGCCGCCGCCTCGACCCCGCCGGCGAACGAGCTCTTGAAGCCGCGCTCCTTGATCATCGGGATGGTGAACACGCCGGTGCCGACGACGTTGGCCGAGACGCTGCCGGAGATGGTGCCGAAGAACCCGCTGGCGGCGATCGCCGCATGGGCGGGCCCGCCCCTGAGCCCGCCGGTGAGGCTGACCGCGATGCGCAGCAGCACCGCGCCGGCCCCGGTCGCCTCCAGCACCGCTCCGAAGACGATGAAGATGAAGATCAGCGAGATGACGGTGATCACGATAAAGCCGAACACGCCGTCGAAGGAGTACCAGACGGTCCGCATCACGGTCTCGAGGTCGTAGCCGGCATGGGCGAAGATCCACGGCAGGTCCTCGCCGAACAGGGCGTAGGCGATGCACAGCAGCGACAGGGCCGCGAGCGGCCAGCCGAAGGCGCGCCGGGTCAGCTCCAGCACCGCGAGCAGCCCGCCGGCGCCGACCAGGATGTCGAGGGGCAGGAAATCGTAGAGCCCGCTCTCCAGCTCGTCGTAGACCGAGGCGAACCAGTAGAGCGAGAGCGCCATCAGGAAGATCAGCGCCCCGTCGATGGCGAGCAGCGCGGCCCGCACCGCGCCCCGCCCCGACCGGTAGAGCCGGACCAGCGGAACCGTGAGGGCGACCAGGATGACCGACGCGCCGACGGTGACCGAGCGCTGGTAGATCTCGTCGATCACCCCGAAGGCCGCGGTATAGACCGCCATCGCGGCGATGCCGAAGGCGATCGCCCCGATCGGCCAGCGCGCGATGCCGATGCCCGGCAAGCCGGCTACCTCCCGGCCGGGGAGTCGACGCGGACGGTCACCACGTCGGTGTCGTGGTATTGCTGGTGGTGAACCGACGAGGCGACATGGCGCAGCAGGCGCAGCGAGACCTCGCGCTCGGCCGGGGCTTCCTCGGCCCGTTCGCCGAGCAGCGCGATCCGGTCCTGCAAGTTCTCCTCGCCGGGCGCGGCGATGAATTCGAGGATCGCGCCGCCGCCCTCGCGGTGGGCGGTGAGCAGCAGGCGCCGCCGCACGGGGTCCTGGTCTTCCTCGTCCCGGCGCAGCAGGGTCAGCAGCGTCTCCTCGGCGGCGGCGTCGAGGCGATGCGTCATCGCCCCGTCCCAGCCGCTGCGCGCGGCGAACCCGGCGAGGAACTCCCTGATCCGCGGCAGCTCGGAGATCTCGAAGCTCACCTGGATGCGGCCGCGGCGGGGCGCGGTGAGCTCCACGAAGAGCGTCATCAGGATGGCCACCAGCCCGCCCGCCGTCATGCCGTTCTCCAGCAGCCCGCCGGCGAAGTCGGAGAAGAACTCGGGGTAAATCAGCCCGTTCTGGAAGCCGACCCCGGCCCAGAACGAGACGCCGACGATCAGCCCCTTGCGGTAGTCGACCCCGTCCTGGATCACGATCTTCATGCCGAGCACGAACAGCATGGCGAGCAGCACCGTGACATAGGCGGCGGCGACCGGGCCCGGTATCGCGAGCACCACGGCGAGCGCCTTGGGCAGGAAGGCGACGGCGACGAAAACGATGCCGAGGGCGATGCCGACGCGGCGCGAGGCGACGCCGGTGAGCTCGGTGACCGAGACGCTCGTCGAATAGGTCGTGTTGGGCACCGTCGCGGCGAGGCCCGACAGCAGGTTGCCCACGCCGTCCGCCGCCACCGCGCCCTGGACGGCGCGGAAGTCGACCGCCCGCTTCCGCCGCCAGGAGACGCCCTGGATCGCCACCGCGTCGCCCACCGTCTCGATGGCGCCGACCAGGGTGACGAAGACGAAGCCGGGAAGCAGCGCCCAGAACACCGTCCCGAAGCCGAGATCGAGCCCGGGCCAGGCGCCGCCGGGAAGGCCGATCCAGGCGGCTTCCGCGACCCGCCCCGTGTCGTAGAGCCCGTAGAACCCGGCGACGAAAGAGCCCGCGACCACCCCGATGACCGGCGCCCAGAGGCGCAGCGCCCCCCGCGCCTTGAGCGCGATGCCGACGATCGCGACCACGGTGGCGAGCGCGCTCAGCGGGCCGGCCAGCGCCGGGCCGCCGTCCGGCACGTGCTTCAGCATGTCGAAGATGATCGGCATCACGGTGACCGGTATCAGCATGATCACCGTCCCGGCGACGCTCGGGGTGAGCACCCGGCGGAACAGGGAGAGCCGGGCGGCGAGCGCGAACTGGAACAGCGCGGAGACCGCGACCAGCGTCGCCAGCATGGCCGGGCCGCCCTTGGCGAGCGCCGCGACGCAGATCGCGATGAAGGCGCCCGACGTACCCATGGCGAGCACGTAGCCGGCGCCGACCCGGCCCAGCCTGACCGCCTGCAAGACCGTGGTCGCGCCGCTGATGGCGACCGCGGCGAACACCGCCCAGGTCAGGAAATCCTCGGCCCCGCCGGCGGCGCGCACCACGATCGCCGGCGTCAGCACGACGCCGCCCAGGGTGAGCACGGCGAGCTGCAGCCCGAGACCGAGGGCGAGCGCCGGCGGCGGTTTCTCGTCCGCCTCGTATCGGATGCCGGCGGTCCCGCCGCCGTCTTCGCTCGTCATGCCCCGGCCCCGGTCGGAGGAAGAGAATCGCGCAGACTATGGCATATTGCGCCCGCCCGCGGGCAGGGCCCGCGGATTCGCAAGCACATCCGCTCGACCGGAACGAAGAGGCCTCTCATGCCGATGAAGAACCCGCCCCATCCCGGGCTGTCGGTGCGCCACGACTGCCTGGAACCGCTCGGACTCAGCGTGACCGAAGCCGCGCGCGGGCTCGGTGTCAGCCGCAAGCAGCTCTCCGGCCTCGTCAATTGCCGGTCCGGCATCTCGCCGGAGATGGCGATCCGCCTCGACAAGGCCTTCGGCGGCGGGGCGGAGACCTGGTACCGGCTGCAGGCGGCCTGGGACCTCGCGCAGGCGATGAAGCAGGCGCACCGGATCGAGGTGGATCGTCTGACGACCGCCGGCTGAAGCGGGCTGGCTAGGAGCCGAGCGCAGGCGTCGCCACGGCCTGGCCGGGCCGGATGCCGAGCCGCGCCGCCGTCCCGGCGTTCAGCTCGAGCACCGCGCGCACCGTGCCGCGGGACGGGATGTTCTCCGTCGACAGCGGCACCGTGCGTTGGACGATCTGCGAGATCCGCCCGCTCGGCGCGATGAAGATCATGTCGAGCGGGATATAGGTGTTGCGCATCCACATCGAGACCGGCCGGGGCGGGTCGTAGACGAACAGCATCCCGGCATCGGCCGCCAGCCGGCGGCGGAACATCAGCCCTTGCGCATGCTCGCGGGGGGTCCGGGCGACCTCCACGGTGAAGCGGTGCAGCTTTCCCCCGGCCGCTATGGCGAGGCTCGTTCTGGCGAACTTGGCGAGCGCGCGCTGGGCGGCGGCCGGAGCGGCCATGAGGCCGGCGAGACAGGCGGCTAGGCCGAGCGCCACCTGCCGGCGACACACCGGCGGCCCGTTCACGGCAAGGCGACGCCCCCAACCGGGCGCTAGACGAACTGCTCGACGCTCCCCGGACCGGGCAGCCTGATCTCGACCGCCTGCATCCCCTTTGGCCCCTGCGCCGTCTTGACCATCACCTTCTGCCCGGTCACCAGCCCGGCCAGGTTGGCGCGGCGCAACGTCACCATGTGGATGAAGACGTCGAGCTGCGTGTCGTCCGGACACACGAAACCATAGCCCTTGTGCGGGTTGAACCATTTGACGGTGGCCATTTCGAAGTCGCCATGCACCTCGGGATGGGCGGGCGAAACGGCGGGCGGGCCGCGCTCGAACCCCCCCTCGCCCTCGGGTATCGCCGTCGAGAGGTCGACCGTGAGGATCGACTGGACCTGAAGCCCCTTGGCCGCCTGGACCGTCTCGCACTCCACGGTCGAACCCACCGGAAGCTTGTCCAGGCCGGCCTGACGCAGCACCGTCATGTGAAGAAAGACGTCGCCCGACGCATCCTCCGGCGTGACGAAGCCGTACCCCTTGACCGCGTTAAACCACTTAACCGTACCCCGCATACGGGACGAGGCAACTTGTTCGCCCCCGTCGTGAGACTCCGACACGACGAATTCTCCCTGAAAAAATTTTTGTTTTGGTTACATTGGTACCAATTTGGAGAGAATAGCATTATTGCTCCATGCGGTGCCAATACTTTCGTGGGGCGGTTTCCGGCAGGGGCGGCACTTTGGGCTGGTCAACCGGATGGCCGCGGATTAGGGTTCGCGGACGCGCGATCGGCCCGGGGACGCGGCGCCGAACGTCGACGGTCATGTCTGCGACAGGGCGGTAGTGGTTCACGCATTATCTCTGGGTTGTGTGCTGTTCGGCACCTGGCTACTGCTTTCCGGCCATTACGATCCGCTGCTCATCGGGCTCGGGCTCGCCTCCTGCGCGACCGTGGTCTACTTCACCCACCGGATGGACGTGATCGACCATGAGGGGCACCCGGTCCACCTGACCTGGCGCGGGGCGGTCTACTGGCCCTGGCTGATGGCCGAGATCGGCAAGGCCAATATCGACGTGGCCCGGCGCATCCTGACGCCCGGCCGGTCGATCAGCCCGACCCTGCTGCGCGTCCGCGCCAGCCAGTCGACCGATCTCGGCCGGGTGATCTTCGCCAACTCGATCACGCTCACCCCGGGCACCGTGTCGGTCGATGTCGGCGCGGGCGAAATCCTGGTCCACGCGCTCTCGCGCGACGGCGCCGAGGAGCTGGCGCGCGGCGAGATGGACCGCCGGGTGACCCGGATGTCGGGCGGCGGCTGATGTTCACCGCCGCCGCCATCGGGCTGGTCGCGGCCATGGCGCTGGCGCTCGCCCGCGCGCTGCTGGGGCCGACGCTGTACGACCGCATCCTCTCGGTCAACACGTTCGGCACCAAGACGGTGCTGATCCTCGCCGTCGTCGGCTTCCTGTTCGGCCGGCCCGAGTTCCTCGACATCGCGCTCGCCTACGCGCTGATCAACTTCATCGGCACCATCGCGGTGCTCAAGTTCTTCAAATACGGCGACCTCGGCGGCACCGGCGGCTGATGGCGCTGGTCCTCGACATCGCGAGCTGGGTCCTGCTGCTGGGCGGCGGCGCGCTGGTGGCGATCGGCGGGATCGGCATCGTGCGCTTTCCCGACGTCTACACGCGGAGCCACGCGGCCGGCGTCACCGATACCGGCGGCGCCGGGCTGATCCTGATCGGGCTCATGCTGCAGGGCGGCGCGACCCTGGTGACCGTGAAGCTGATCATGATCCTGGTGTTCATCTTCTTCACCAGCCCCACGGCGACCTTCGCGCTGGTCCATGCCGCCTATGAGAGCGACGAGGAGCCGGAGCTCGACCACGACCTCCGGGACGGGGAGGCGGAGCTCTGAACGAGGCCGTCAACATCGTCATCCTCCTGTTCATGGCGGTCGCGGTGATCGGCATCGTCAGGGCGCGCAACCTGTTCGTCGTGGTCATGCTGGCCGGGATCTACAGCCTGCTGGCGGCGACCATCTTCGTAATCCTCGATGCGGTCGACGTGGCCTTCACCGAGGCCGCGGTCGGCGCCGGCATCTCGACGGTGCTCTTCCTCGGCACGCTCGCGCTCACCACCAGCGAGGAGAAGAAGCCGGTCCACAACGCCTGGATCTCGCTCGCCGTGGTCGCGGTGACCGGCGCGGTGCTGATCTACGGCACGCTCGACATGCCGCGCTACGGCGATCCGGCGGCGCCCGCCAACCACCACGTGGTCCCCGAATATCTCGAAGCCGGGCCGGAGAAGACCGGCATTCCCAACGTGGTCACCGCGGTGCTGGCGAGCTACCGCGGCTACGACACGCTGGGCGAGGTGACGGTGATCTTCACCGCGGGCATCGGCGTGGTGCTGCTGCTCGGGCGCTGGCGCGCGCATCGCCGCGAGACCGAGGCGGCGGAGGAGGAGGCATGAGGGATTTGCTGATCCTCCGCGTCGTCACCAAGCTGCTGATGCCGTTCATCCTGATCTTCGCGCTCTATGTGCAGTTCCACGGCGATTACGGGCCGGGCGGCGGTTTCCAGGCCGGCGTGATCTTCGGCGCCGGGTTCATCCTCTACGGGCTGGTCTTCGGCCTCGACGATTTGCGCGGCGTGCTGTCGTCCGGCGTGCTGCGCGCCGGGTTCGCCCTCGGCCTGCTGATCTTCGCCGGCGTCGGCGTCGCCGGGCTGATGCTGGGCGGCAACTATCTCGACTACAACGTCCTCGCCCGCGACCCGGTGCACGGCCAGCATCTCGGCATCCTGCTGATCGAGTTCGGCGTCGGCCTCACCGTCGCCTCGGTGATGGTGTCCATCTTCTACTACTTCGCCGGGCGGGAACGCTGAGTTGGTGGATTTCGTCGGCCTCTACAACTACTGGATCGTCGTCTTCCTGATGATGGCGGGGCTCTATCTCGTCATCGAGCACGGCAATTTGGTCAAGAAGATGGTGGGGCTCACCGTGTTCCAGGCCGCCGTCTTCGTGCTCTACATCACCCTCGGCAAGGTCCGGGACGGCACCGCGCCGATCGTCGCCGAGGGGATCGAGATCTACTCCAACCCGCTGCCGCATGTGCTGATCCTGACCGCGATCGTGGTCGGCGTGGCGACGCTCGCGCTCGGCCTCGCGCTGGTGGTGCGCATCCGCGAGGCCTACGGCACCATCGAGGAGGACGAGATCGGCGACCAGGACGGGCCGGCGATATGACGGCCCACCTGCCCGCCCTCCAGGTCGTGCTCACGCTGCTGGCGGCGCCCGCCTGCATCCTGGTGCGGGGGCGCGACCTCGCCTTCTTCCTCGCCCTGTCGACGACCTGGGCGGCCTTCGCGGTGTCCTGCCTGCTGCTGGACCAGGTGTTGGTAGAGGGCGTCATCAGCTACGAGCTCGGCGGCTGGGCCGCGCCGTTCGGCATCGAGTACCGGGTCGACGCGCTCAACGCCTTCGTGCTGCTGATCGTCAGCGGAATCGGCGCGGTGGTCCTTCCCTTCACCCCGCGCAGCCTGCTGATCGAGATGGTGGGCGAGAAGGCCTATCTGTTCTACTGCGCCTTCCTGCTCTGCGTGACCGGGCTGCTCGGCGTCGCGATCACCGGCGATGCGTTCAACCTGTTCGTCTTCCTGGAGATCTCCTCGCTCGCCTCCTGCATCCTGATCAGCCTCGGGCCGCACCGCCGGGCGCTCACCGCCGCCTTCCAGTATTTGATCGTCGGCACCATCGGGGCGACCTTCATCGTCATCGGCATCGGGCTGATCTACGGCGCGACCGGCACGCTCAACATGAACGACATCGCCGAGCGCCTGCCGGAGACCGGCTACAACCGGACGGTGATCGCCGCCTTCGCCTTCCTGATCGTCGGCGCGGCGATCAAGCTCGCCCTGTTCCCGCTGCATTTCTGGCTGCCCAAGGCCTACACCTACGCGCCGTCCACGGTCAGCGCCTTCCTCGCCGCGACCGCGACCAAGGTGGGCGTCTATGTCCTGATCCGCTTCCTGTTCACCGTCTTCGGCGTAAAATTCTCTTTCGACATCCTGCCCACCGCGCTGCCGCTGATGGTGCTCGCGGTGCTCGCCATGTTCGTCGCCTCGACGATCGCGATCTTCCAGGACAGCGTGAAGCGCATGCTCGCCTATTCGAGCGTCGCCCAGATCGGCTACATGGTGCTGGGCTTGAGCCTGGTGACGGTGGACGGGCTCACCGCCTCGATAATCCACCTGTTCAACCACGCGCTGATGAAGGGCGCGCTGTTCCTCGCCATCGGCTGCATCGCCTACCGCCAGGCCTCGTTCCGGATCGAGGATTTCGCCGGCATGGGCAGGCGCATGCCGTGGACCATGGCGGCGTTCGCGGCCGGCGGGCTCAGCCTGATCGGGATCCCGCTGACCGCGGGCTTCATCTCCAAGTGGTACCTGATCCTCGCCGCGCTCGCCGCCGGCGAGCCGTTGATCGCCGCGCTGATCGTGATCTCCTCGCTGCTCGCGGTGGTCTATGTCTGGCGCGTGGTGGAGGCGGCCTATTTCCGCGCGCCCCCGCCCGATGCGCCCACCGGCGAGGCGCCGGCGGCGCTGCTCGTCCCGACCTGGCTGCTGATCGCGCTCAATTTCTATTTCGGCATCGAGACCTCGCTCCCCGTCGGCGTCGCCGAACACGCCGCGCGGGCGCTGATGGGGGCGGGGCCGTGAGCGTTCCCCTCGCCATGGCGGTGGCCCTGCTCGGCCCGCTCGCTGGCGCGGTGCTGATCGCGCTGTTCGGGCGGCGGCCGAACCTGCGCGACGGCGCGATGATCGCCGCCTCGGTCGTCACCTTCCTCGCGGTATACCGCATCCTTCCGGCGGTCGAGGCGGGCGGCAGGCCGGAGCTGTTCTTGTTCGACTTCGTGCCGGGGCTCGGCCTCCGCTTCGTGGTCGAGCCGCTCGGCATGCTGTTTGCGCTGGTCGCCTCGTTCCTCTGGATCGTCACCGCGTTCTACGCCATCGGCTACATGCGGGGGCACCACGAGGAGAACCAGACCCGGTTCTATGTCTGTTTCGCGATCGCCATCTCGGCGGCGCTCGGCGTCGCCATGTCGGGCAACATGCTGACGCTGTTCATCGCCTACGAGGTGCTGACGCTCTCCACCTACCCGCTGGTCACCCACCACCAGTCGCCGGAATCGATGCGCGCCGGGCGTACCTATCTCGGCATCCTGCTGTCGACCTCGATCGGGCTCCAGCTTGTCGGCATCGTCTGGACCTACGGGGCGGCCGGCACGCTCGACTTCACGCCCGGCGGCATCCTCGCCGGCAAGGTCGAGGGCTGGGCGCTGATCCTGCTGCTGTTCCTCTACATGTACGGCATCGGCAAGGCGGCGCTGATGCCGATCCACCGCTGGCTGCCGGCGGCGATGGTGGCGCCGACGCCGGTCAGCGCGCTGCTGCACGCCGTCGCCGTGGTCAAGGCCGGCGTGTTCACCGTGCTCAAGGTCGCGATCTACATCTTCGGCGTCGACTATCTCAGCGAGACCGGGGCGAGCACCTGGCTGATGTATGTCGCGGGCGCCACCATCGTCATCGCCTCGCTGGTCGCGCTGACCAAGGACAACCTCAAGGCCCGGCTCGCCTACTCGACGGTGAGCCAGCTCAGCTACGTGGTGCTCGGCGCGGCGCTGGCGACGAGCTGGAGCGTGGTCGGCGGGGCGATGCATATCGCCATGCACGCCTTCGGCAAGATCACGCTGTTCTTCTGCGCCGGCGCGATCATGGTGGCGGCGCACAAGACCGAGATCAGCGACATGGGCGGGCTCGGGCGGCGCATGCCGTTCACCTTCGCCGCCTTCGCCATCGGCGCGCTCAGCGTCACCGGGCTGCCGCCGCTCGGTGGCGCGTGGAGCAAGTGGTATCTCGGCCTCGGCGCGGCGGATGCCGAGCAGCTGATCTTCGTCGCCGTGCTGATGATCTCGTCGCTCTTGAACGTCGCCTATCTGATCCCGGTCGCCGCGCGCGGCTTCGTCTCGCTCAGGCGCGAGGGAGAGCCCGCTCCGCTCCCGGCGGGCGCCGCGGTCGCGCCGGGGCACGGCGAGCATGACGACGAAGGCGGCGGCATCAGGGAGGCGCCGATGTTCTGCGTCGTGCCGCTCTGCCTGACCGCGATCGGCTGCCTGGTGCTGTTCTTCGCGGCCGACGACATCGCCGCCTTCCTCGCCCCCATCGCCGAACGCTGAGACCCGGGCGATGGCCGAGAGCAGGAGACCCGAAGGCGAACGCGAATACTGGCTCGACCGCCCGGGCAGCGTGACCAAGGTGTTCTGGGCGGTGGTCGGCGTCTGTGCGGCGCTCGGGCTGCTCGACTTCTTCTACCACAAGCATGCCGAGCTCGGCTTCGACGGGTCGTTCGGGTTCCAGGGATGGTACGGCTTCGTCTGCTGCGTGTTCCTGGTGCTGGCCGCCAAGGAGCTCAGGAAGCTCCTGAAGCGGGACGAGGACTACTATGATCGTTAGCCTGCATTTCGCACCAGGGTCACGGCCTGCGTCGCGCCCGGGCGCGACCCTTCGGGCGGCGCTGTCCGGCCGACAGGGTGCGTCGAGGCGCTTGCCCGATGTCCCCGCATCGCGCTGCGCGCCTCTCCTGCCCTGTCGGCCGGACAGCGCCGCGCAGGCCATGACCCTGGTGCGAAATGCAGGCTAACCTCCCGCCCGGCCTCCTGCTGATCGTGGCCGCGCTGGCGATCCCCATCCTGCCGGACGTGGCGCGCCGCGCCTGGACGGTCGCGGTGCCGGCGGCGGGGCTCTGGGCGCTGATCGTGATCGAGCCCGGCAGCTATCTCGCCTTCACCTGGTTCGGCGCCGAGTTCGTGCCGGTCCGCGTCGACAAGCTCAGCCTGGTCTTCGGCTACATCTTCCACATCGCCGCGATCGTCGCCGCGATCTACGCGCTGCACGTGCGCGATACCGTCCAGCACATGGCGGGGATGGTCTATGCCGGGAGCGGCATCGGCGCGGTCTTCGCCGGCGACCTGGTGACGCTCTTCGTCTATTGGGAGGCGATGGCGATCGCCTCGGTGTTCCTGGTCTGGGCGCGCGGCGGCGAGACCGCCTACCGCTCCGGCATGCGCTATCTGATCGTCCAGATCGCCTCGGGCGTGCTGCTGCTGTCGGGCGCCATCCTGCAGGCCGAGCAGACCGGCTCGATCGCCTTCGACCGCATGGCGCTCGGCAACCTCGCGACCTGGCTGATCTTTCTCGCCTTCGGCATCAAATGCGCCTTCCCGTTCCTGCACAACTGGCTGCAGGACGCCTACCCCGAGGCGACGGTGACGGGGACGGTGTTCCTGAGCGCCTTCACCACCAAGGCGGCCGTCTACGCGCTCGCCCGCGGCTTCCCGGGCACCGAGATGCTGATCTTCGTCGGCGCGGCGATGACCGCCTTCCCGATCTTTTATGCGGTGATCGAGAACGACCTGCGCCGGGTGCTGGCCTACAGCCTCAACAACCAGCTCGGCTTCATGGTGGTGGGCGTCGGTATCGGCACGCCGATGGCGCTCAACGGCGCGGCGGGACACGCCTTCGCCCACATCCTCTACAAGGCGCTGCTCTTCATGTCGATGGGGGCGGTGCTCTACCGCGTCGGCACGATCAAGGGGTCCGAGCTCGGCGGTCTCTACAAGTCGATGCCGCTCACCACCGTGTTCTGCATCGTCGGCGCCGCCTCGATCTCCGCCTTCCCGCTGTTCTCGGGCTTCATCGCCAAGGCGCTGACGCTGTCGGCGGTCGCCTATGAGGGTTACGTGGTCGTCTGGCTGATCCTGATGTTCGCCTCGGCGGGCGTGTTCCACCACTCGGGCATCAAGATCCCCTATTTCGCCTTCTTCGCGCACGATTCCGGCAAGCGCTGCAAGGAGGCCCCGCTCAACATGCTGGTCGCGATGGGGATCGCGGCGTTCCTCTGCATCGCGCTCGGGGTGTGGTCGCCGGCGCTGTATTCGATCCTGCCCTACGACGTCGACTACGAGCCCTACACGCCGACCCACGTGATCGGCCAGCTGCAGCTCCTGATGTTCTCGGCGCTCGCCTTTGCGGTGCTGATCCGCTACCGCATCTACCCGCCGGAGCTCAAATCGACCAATCTCGATTTCGACTGGGTCTACCGCAGGGGCGTCCCGGCGCTGATCGCCGCCGTCTGGCCCGCCCTCTGGGCGGCCTGGCGGGGCCTGCTGGGGGCGCTCCAGGGCGGGCTCAGGCTCGGCATCGACGCGGTGATGCGCCTGACCGGACCCGAGGGCACGCTGGCGCGCACCTGGCCGCTCGGCTCGACCACGCTCTGGGTCGCGGTGCTGCTCGGCGGCTTCCTGCTGATCTACTATCTGTAGGGGCCGAGTGCCGTCACGCTGAGACGCCCGCCGACACCGGTGCGGTGACGGAGGGCTGTAAGGCAGTGCTTGACATTTGGACCGCGGACCTACACCCTGCCGCAGTGATCGCAAGCATTCGCCACAAGGGGCTACGGGAATACTGGACCGGTGGACGAGCGAGGGGTCTCAACGCGGCGTGGATACGGAGGTTGAGGCGTATTTTGTCGGCGCTCGAAGCGGCCGAAAGGCCCGAAGAAATGAACTATCCGGGGTCGTACTTCCACCCTCTGAAAGGCGACAGGGCAGGTCGCTACGCCGTTCGGCTGACCGCCAACTATCGCGTGACCTTCGGCTGGGACGAGGACGGGGCGGTGGACGTGGACATTGAGGACTATCACCGATGATCGACAGGCACCCCTCCATAGTGCCGGCCCATCCCGGGGAAATCCTGCGCGAGGACATCCTGCCGGCGATTTCGATGAGCAAGACGGCGGCGGCGGAAGCGCTCGGGATATCCCGGCAGACGCTTTACGACATTCTCAACGAGAAGCAGCCGGTCAGTGCCGGGATGGCGGTTCGCCTCGGCAAGCTGTTCGGCAATGGCGCCCGCTTCTGGATCGATCTGCAACGCAACCACGACCTGGCGGTTGCCGAGCGGAGCGTGGACGTGTCGCGGATACCGACCCTCGCCCGCGTTTGACTCGCCCGGCCCGGCGGCTACTTCTCCTCGGAGCGAGGGGTCCGGTTATTTCACCATGACGGCATTCTGGCGCACGCCGCTATTCGTGCTCTGCGGCACCGTGGCGATCCTGCTGATCGCCAACGGCTCGCGGCAGAATTTCGGCCTTTTCCTGGAGCCGATCAGCACCGACCTCAACTGGGGCCGGGCCGAGTTCTCGCTCGCCATCGCGATCCAGAACATCGTCATGGGGCTCGCCGCGCCGTTCGTCGCTGCGGTCGCCGACCGGTGGGGGCCGATCAAGGTGATGGCGGCCTCGGGGGCGTTCTACGCCTTCGGGGTCTACATGATCTCGATCTCGGGCACGCCGGAGACGATGACGGTGAGCGCGGGGCTGCTGGTCGGCATCGGCGCATCGGGGATCGGCTTCACCCTGCCGCTCGCCCTGGTCGGCCGGGTCGCCCCGGAGCAGGCGAGGAGCCTCTGGCTCGGCATCGTCACCGCCGGCGGCTCGGTCGGGCAGTTCGTCTTCGCACCGGTCAGCCAGGGGTTGATCTCGGGGCTCGGCTGGTCGGACGCCATCGTGGTGCTCGCCATCGTCATCGCCTTCACCGTGCCGCTCACCCTGGCGCTCCGCGCCGGGGCGGAGAAAGCGCTCTCCCAGCCGGCGCCGCAGAGCCTCGGCGCGGCGCTCGGCGAGGCCGGCGGGCATCGCGGCTACTGGCTGCTGGTGACGGGCTTCTTCGTCTGCGGCTTCCAGGTGCAGTTCATCGGCACCCATCTGCCGGGCTTCATCACCGATTCCGGCCAGTCGGCCTGGATCGCGGCATGGGCGCTCGCCCTGATCGGCGGGTTCAACCTGGTGGGCACGCTGACCGCGGGCTGGCTGGGCGGGCTGTACCGCAAGAAATACCTCCTGAGCCTGCTCTATCTGCTGCGCGCCCTGCTCTTCTTCGTCTTCATCCAGATTCCGGTCAGCGAGACCTCGGTGCTGGTCTTCGCCGCCATCATGGGCCTGCTCTGGCTGTCCACCGTGCCGCTGACCAGCGGCATCGTCGCCCAGATCTTCGGCCCGCGCTACATGGCGACGCTGTTCTCCATCGTCTTCCTGTCGCACCAGCTCGGCAGCTTCTGCGGGGTGTGGCTGGGCGGCGTGTTCTACGACCGGACCGGCAGCTACGACGCCGCCTGGTGGCTCGCCATCGCGCTCGGCGTCGCCGCGGCGCTGATCCACTGGCCGATCGACGACAAGCCGGTCGAGCGGACGGCGGCCGAGCCGGCCGCATTGTAGCGCGGCGCCGAATTTCGCGCTAAAGTAGCCGGCATGAGCGAAGCCGTCGACTTCGCCACCCTCGGCGTGGGGATCGCGATCCTCGCCTTCCTGTGGAACCTGCACCGGGACTTCACGACCCTCCAGCGGGAATTCTCCAGCCTGCGCGAACGGATCGCCGGGCTGGAGGGCGCGGTCGAGCTGTTGACCAGGTTCCTGATCGACCGCGAGCGGGAGCGCCCGGCAACCGGACGATAGCGCGCCCCCGGCGGGTCGCCCGGCCGGGACCTCGCTTGCCGGTCCCCGGGCAACCGGCTAGGTTGCGGCACGGCCGCAACAGGCGCTGGAGGCAGCCATGGAGATGACCGGCGAGCGGCGGATCCCGGCCTCGCGACAGACGGTGTGGGACGCGCTCAACGACCCCGAGATCCTGAAGCAGTGCATCGCGGGCTGCGAGGAGCTGGAGAAGACCTCCGACACCGCGTTCTCGGCCAGGGTGACCTCCAAGGTGGGCCCGGTCACCGCGAAGTTCACCGGCAAGGTTGAGCTCTCCGACGTGGATGCGCCCAACGGCTACACCATCTCGGGCGAGGGCCAGGGCGGGGTCGCCGGCTTCGCCAAGGGCGGCGCCAAGGTGAGCCTCGCCGATGACGGCGACGGCACGCTGCTGACCTACGAGGCGACCGGAACCGTCGGCGGCAAGCTCGCCCAGATCGGCTCCCGGCTGATCGACTCCACCGCGCGCAAGATGGCCGACGACTTCTTCGACAAGTTCGCCGAGGCGGTCGGCGGGGCGGTGGAAGAGCCCGCCGAGGAGCCGCCGGAAGCGCCCGCGCCGGCGGCGAAATCCGAGGGGCTGAGCCCCGCGGTGTGGATCGGCGGGCTGGTCGCGATCGCCGTTATCGTGCTCGTCATCGTGCTGAGCTGACGCCCCGCCGCGCCTTGACCCGCCCGGGTTCGGGCGGGATACTGCGGCGCGAAGAAATCGCGAGCGAAACCCTTCCCGCAACGGGTTCGTTCGGCTCGATTACCGCCTCGTTCAGCGCGCGGGGCGGCTCCGGTTGGCTCAAGGAGGGTCACAGATGACATCCACCGTTTCAATGACGGTCAATGGGAAGCAGGTCTCGGCCGAGTGCGAAGGCCGGACGCTTCTCGTGCAGTACCTTCGCGAGAAGCTCGCCTTGACCGGCACCCATGTGGGCTGCGACACCAGCCAGTGCGGCGCCTGCGTGGTCCATGTCGACGGCATCTCGGTGAAATCCTGCACGCTGCTCGCGCATCAGGCGGAAGGCTGCGACGTGGTGACCATCGAGGGGCTGGCCGACGGCGATACGCTGCATCCGATGCAGGAGGCGTTCCGCGAGAACCACGCCTTGCAATGCGGGTTCTGTACCCCCGGCATGGTGATGAGCGCCATCGACATGGTGAACCGGCACGACACGCTGGACGAAAAGACCGTCCGTCACGAGCTCGAGGGCAATTTGTGCCGCTGCACGGGCTATCACAACATCGTCAAGGCGATCCTGGCCGCGCATCCGGTCATGAAGGGAGCCGCCTGACGACCTTGACCCGGGAGGCAAGACATGCCTGAGGGAGGAATCGGCGCTTCCGTCAAGCGCAAGGAAGACTTCCGCTTTCTGACCGGCCGCGGCAGCTACACCGACGACCAGGTGCGCGCCGGACAGCTCTACGCCCATATGCTGCGCTCGCCGCACGGCCACGCCGAGCTGGCGTCGGTCGACACGTCCGCGGCCGAGGCCGCGCCCGGCGTGGTCTGCGTGCTGACCGGCCCCGACGCGGATGCGGACGGGATCGGCGGCCTACCCTGCGGCTGGGGGATCACGTCGAAGGACGGCAGCCCCATGGTCGAGCCCAAATGGCCGGTCATAGGCCAGGGCAAGGTGCGCTATGTCGGCGAGGTCGTCGCCGCGGTGATCGCGGAGAGCGCCGAGCAGGCGGCGGATGCGGCCGAGCTCGTCGAAATCGACTACCGTCCGCTCGACGCGGCGGCGGTAACGGAGACCGCCCATCTGGACGGGGCGGCGCAGGTCCACGACGAGGCGCCCGACAATCTCTGCTTCGACTGGGATTTTCCCGGGCAGGAGGCGGCCGACGCCGTCGACGCCGCATTCGCCGCGGCGGCACACACCGCGAGGCTGGAGCTCGTCAACCAGCGCATCATCCCGCATTCGATGGAGCCGCGCGCGGCAGTCGCCGAGTACGACAAGGGCGAGGAGAAGCTCACGCTCTACTGCACCGCCCAAGCGGCGCACGCGATGCGCCTGCTGCTCGGCGCCTTCGTGCTCAACCAGCCGGAGCACAAGTTCCGCGTCGTCGCGCCCGATGTCGGCGGCGGGTTCGGCTCCAAGGTCGCGCCCTATGCCGAGTACGCGATCATCTGCTGGGCGTCGCGCAAGCTCGAACGGCCGGTGCGCTGGCTGGGCGAGCGGGCCGAGTGCTTCGTCACCGACGCGCACGGGCGCGATCACGTGACCGAGGTCGAGCTGGCGCTCGACGGCGACGGCAAGTTCACCGGTCTCAGGGTCAACACGATCGCCAATATGGGGGCGTATCTCTCCGCCTTCGCGCCGCTGATCCCGACCTTTCTCTACGCCACGCTGTTCGCCGGCCAGTACACCACGCCGGCGATCTGCTGCAACGTCAAGGCGGTGTTCACCAACACCTCGCCGGTCGATGCGCTGCGCGGCGCCGGCCGGCCCGAGGCCACCTATCTGCTGGAACGGGTGATCGACGAGGCGTCGCGGGTCACCGGCATCGACCCGGTGGAGATCCGCCGGCGCAACTTCATCGCAGACGACGCCTTCCCCTACCAGACGCCGGTCGCCCTGCTCTACGACTCGGGCGCCTACGAGCGCGCGCTCGACATCGCGCTCGAGAAATCCGACTGGAACGGGTTCGGGGCGCGCAAGAGTGCGTCGGAAGCCGACGGCAAGCTGCGCGGCATCGGCGTCGCCTCGCCGATCGAGGCGACCGGGGCGGCGCCGTCGGCGATCGCCGGACAGCTCGGCGCCCGCGCGGGGCTGTACGAGTCGGCGCAGGTGCGGTTCAACGCCACCGGCACGGTGACCGTCTTCTCCGGCGGCCACAACCACGGCCAGGGGCACGAGACCACCTTCGCCCAGCTCGTCACCGACAAGCTCGGCGTGCCGCTGGAGAACGTCGAAGTCGTCGAGGGCGACACCGACCGGGCGGTGATGGGGATGGGAACCTATGGCTCGCGCTCGCTCTCGGTCGGCGGCAGCGCGATCGACCGGGCGATGGACAAGATCATCGACAAGGGCAAGAAGATCGCCTCCCATTTGCTCGAAGCCTCGGTCGACGACATCGAGTTCGACAGCGGCACCTTCACGGTCTCGGGCACCGACCGGACGGTCGGCATCGGCGAGGTCGCCTTCGCGGCCTATGTGCCGCACAACTACCCGCTGGAGGAGCTGGAGCCCGGGCTCGACGAACAGGCGTTCTTCGATCCGGTCAACTTCAACTTCCCCTTCGCATCCTATGTCTGCGAGGTGGAGATCGACCCGGAGACCGGCTCGGTCTCGGTTGAGCGCTTCACCGCCGTCGACGACGTGGGCAACATCATCAACCCGATGATCGTCGAGGGGCAGGTGCATGGCGGGCTCGCCCACGGCATCGGCCAGGCGCTGATGGAGGGGGCGGTGTTCGACGAGGCGGGCCAGCCATTGACCGGCTCGCTGATGGACTACACCCTGCCCAGGGCCGACACGGTGCCGAGCTTCGACCTCGACCACACCGTGACGCCGTGTCCGATGAACCCGCTCGGCGTCAAGGGCGTCGGCGAGATCGGCGCGATCGGCGCGCCGGCCGCGGTGGTCAACGCGATCGTCAACGCGCTTCTGCCGCTCGGTATCAACCACGTCGACATGCCGGTCACGTCGCAGAGCGTGTGGCAGGCCATTCGATCGGCCAAGGCGTCCTAGGAGGATTGGATCATGTACGATTTCAACTACCGCAAGGCATCGTCGGTCGAGGACGCCGTGAGCGCGGTGACGGGCGCCGAGGACGGCCGCTTCCTGGCGGGCGGGATGACCATCATCCCGACCATCAAGCAGCGCCTCGCCAAGCCCTCCGACCTGGTCGATCTCGCGGGGATCGGCGGCCTCGCCGGGATCTCGGTCTCGGGCGGCGCCGTCGAGATCGGCGGCATGGCGCGCCACGCCGAAGTCAACGCATCGGCCGCGGTGGCCGACGCCATCCCGGCGCTGGCCAGGCTCGCCGGCATGATCGGCGATCCCCAGGTGCGCAACCGGGGCACGATCGGCGGCTCGATCGCCAACAACGACCCGGCGGCGGACTATCCGGCGGCGGTGGTCGGGCTCGGCGCCACGGTGCACACAAACAGGCGCGCGATCGCTGGCGACGAATTCTTCACCGGCATGTTCGAGACCGCGCTGGAGGACGGCGAGCTGGTCACCAAAGTGAGCTTCCCGGTGCCCTCCAAGGCGGCCTATATGAAGTTCCCCAACCCGGCCTCGCGCTATGCCATCGTCGGCGTGTTCGTCGCCGCGACGGCGGGCGGGCCCAGGGTCGCGGTGACCGGCGCCGGACCCTGCGTGTTCCGCGTGGCGGAGATGGAGCGGGCGCTCGGCGGCAATTTCGCGCCCGAGGCGGTCGCCGACATCAAGATCGGCGACGGCGACCTCAACAGCGACATCCATGCGAGCGCCGAATACCGCGCCCATCTGGTCACGGTGATGGCCAAGCGCGCCGTCGCCCAGGCCAACGGCTGAACGCGGCCGCCGGGCGCGAACCGGCCCGCGAATCCTCGAAGGGGAGGTCGATGCCGGCCTCCCCGCATTTTTGCAACGTCGAATCGGAGAGTTGGCCGTGACGCCGTTCGGTTCAGCCCAGATGCGCGGCCCGGGCACGCCGATGAAGCAGGCCCTGCCCGACAGCGTCGACGCGGCGATGGAGCTGCTCGCCGCCGGGCGCTATGTCGCCGACCGGTCGCTGGCGACGGCGCTGTTCCTCGCGCTCCGGCTGGAACGGCCGCTGTTTCTCGAAGGCGAGGCCGGGGTGGGCAAGACCGAGATCGGCAAGGTGCTGTCGGACGCGCTGGGGCGCCGGCTGATCCGCCTGCAATGCTACGAGGGCCTGGACGTTTCCTCGGCGGTCTATGAGTGGAACTACAGCCTCCAGATGATCGACATCCGCATCGCCGAGGCGACCGGCGAGACCGACCGCGAACGGATCGAGAAGGGCATCTTCTCGGAGCGCTTCCTGATCAAGCGCCCCCTCCTGCAGGCGCTGGAGCCCGACGTCTCGGGCCTGCCGCCGGTGCTGCTGATCGACGAGCTCGACCGCACGGACGAGCCGTTCGAGGCCTTCCTGCTGGAGCTGCTGTCCGACTTCCAGGCGACCATCCCGGAGATCGGCACCGTCACGGCGCCCACGCCGCCGATCGTCGTCGTCACGTCGAACCGGACGCGCGAGATCCACGACGCGATCAAGCGGCGCTGCTTCTATTTCTGGGTCGACTACCCGGACGCCGCGCGCGAGCTCGAGATCCTCAAGGTCAAGGTGCCGGGCGCGGCGGAGGAGCTGTCGCGCCAGATCGTCGCCTTCGTCCAGGAGCTGCGCAACCGCGACCTGTTCAAGCTGCCGGGCGTCGCCGAGACCATCGACTGGACCAACGCGCTGATCCAGCTCGACAAGATCGATCTCGACCCCGACACCGTCAATTCGACGCTCGGCGTGCTGCTCAAATACCAGGACGACATCGAGAAGATGCGCGGCAGCGAAGCCGCCAGGATCCTCGACGAGGTCAAGAGCCAGCTCGCGCAAATCCAGCCATGAGCCCGGAGGAGGCGGCACCCCGCCCCTTCGCGCTGCTGGATTCGCTGGAGGGCAGCCGGCTGGCCGCCAACGTGATGCATTTCGGCCGCATCCTGCGCGCGGCCGGGCTGCCGGTCGGCACCGGGAAGGTGCTCGATGCCGTCGGCGCCGTGCGCGAGGTCGGCGTCGCCAACCGCTCCGATTTCTACTGGGCGCTGCACGCGGTGTTCGTCAACCGGCGCGACCAGCACGACCTGTTCGACCAGGCGTTTCACATCTTCTGGCGCGATCCGAAGATCCTGGAGCGCATGATGGGCATCGTCATGCCGGAAGCCGAGGTGGCGGCGCCGCCGCCCGAGCCGCCGAGCCGCCGCCTGCTCGAAGCGCTCAGCCCGCAGAACGACGACCCGCAGGCGGACGAGGAGAAGGAACGGGACGAGGAGATCGAGCTCGACGCGGCGATGACCGCCTCGGCCAACGAGCTCCTGCAGGAGATGGATTTCGAGGACATGAGCGCCGACGAGATCGCCCGGGCGAAGGCGGCGATCGCCCGCATGCGCCTGCCGATCGCGGAGATCCCGACCCGCCGCTTCCGGCCCGATGCGCGCCAGATCCGGGTCGACATGCGGGCGACGCTGCGCGCCGCCTTGCGCTCGGGCTCGGGCACGATCCCGCTCAAATGGCGCAGGCGGGCGACGCGGCTGCCGCCGCTGGTGATCATCTGCGACATCTCGGGATCGATGAGCCGCTACACCCGCATGTTCCTCCACTTCATGCACACGCTCACCAACGACCGCGACCGGGTGCACACCTTCCTGTTCGGCACGCGGCTCACCAACGTCACGCGGCATCTGCGCCAGCGCGACATCGACGTCGCGCTCGGCCGCGTCGCCGAGTCGGTCGAGGACTGGTCGGGCGGCACGCGGATCGGCGAGTCGCTCAAGGAGTTCAACCGCTTCTGGTCGCGCCGCGTGCTCGGCCAGGGCGCGGTGGTGCTGCTGATCAGCGACGGGCTCGACCGCGATGCCGGGCGCGGCCTGCATGGCGAGATCGAGCGGCTGCACAAATCCTGCCGCCGGCTGATCTGGCTCAACCCGCTGCTGCGCTTCGAGGGGTTCGAGCCGCGTTCGCAGGGCATAAGGTCGCTGCTTCCGTTTGTCGACGAGTTCCGGCCGGTGCACAATCTCCTTAGCCTCGAAGAACTGATCGGAGCGCTCGGCCGGCCCTCGGCCCGGCGCAGGGAAGGGATGGACAGATGGCTGCAGATGCTGGCGTGAGCGCGGTTTCGAAGGACGACGACGTGCTGGGCGAGGCCCGGAGCTGGCGGCGCCAGGGGCGCGACGTGGCGATCGCCACGGTGATCAGGACCTGGGGCTCCTCGCCGCGGCCGGTGGGCAGCCATCTCGCCATCGATTCCGGGCAGAACTTCGTGGGCTCGGTCTCGGGCGGCTGCATCGAGGGCGCGGTTATCCACGAAGCCCAGGAGGTCATCGAGACCGGCAAGCCGAAGATCCTCGAATACGGGGTCACCAACGAGCTCGCCTGGGAGGTGGGGCTCGCCTGCGGCGGCCAGGTCCATGTCTATGTGGAGAAGCTCGACTAGATGAAGACGGAGATTCTCGAACGCGTCCTCGCCGACCGCGAGGCCAAGCGGCAGTTCGCGCTGGTCACCGAGCTCGCGACCGGCGCGCAATCCATCGTCTATCTCGACGGCGCGGGGGAGGCCGGGGTCGAGCCGGGGCTGCGTCCGGCGGTCGAGGACGCGATCCGCGACGACCGGTCCGGCACCGTCCAGGGCGCGAGCGGGGATGCGTTCGTCGAGGTGTTCAACCCGCCGCTCCGCCTGCTCATCGTGGGCGCGGTCCATATCGCCCAGCCGCTCGCGCGGATGGCCTCGGTAGCGGGCTACGACGTGGCGGTGATCGACCCGCGCGGCTCGTTCGCGACCGACGACCGGTTTCCCGGGGTGACGCTGGTCAACGAATGGCCCGACGAGGCGATGCCGCCGCTCGACCCGGACCGGCGCACCGCCGTCGTCACGCTCACCCACGACCCGAAGATCGACGATCCGGCGCTCGCCGCCGTGCTGCGCTCGGACGCCTTCTATATCGGCGCGCTGGGCAGCCGGAAGACCCACGCGGCCCGCGTCGAACGGCTCACCGAGGCCGGCTTCGACGCCGACGAGATCGGCCGCATCCACGGACCGGTGGGGCTGTCGCTCGGCGCCGTGTCGCCGGCCGAGATCGCGGTCTCGATCCTCGCCCAGGTGACCCAGGCGCTGCACGCCAGGGAGCGCGTCGCCGCGTGAAGTTCGGCGCGACGCCACTCTCGCAGGCCGAAGGCGCGCTGCTCGCGCACGCGATGGCGCTGGCCGACCGCACCCTCAAGAAGGGGCACCGTCTCGCCGCCGCCGACATCGCGGCCATCGCCGGCGCAGGGTTCGACGAGGTCGTCACCGCCCGGCTGGAGCCCGGCGACGTGGGCGAGGACGAGGCGGCGGCGCGGCTCGCCGAGGCGTTTCGCGGAGACGGGCTCACCCTGGATCCCCCCTTCACGGGCCGGACCAATCTGCGGGCGGCGGCGGCCGGGCTCGCCGTCGTCGATGTCGAACGCATCGAAGCGATCAACGCGGTCGACGAGTCGATCACCATCGCGACCGTCGCCCCCTTCCAGATGGTCTCCCCGCGCGCCGTCGTGGCGGTGGTCAAGATCGTCCCCTTCGCGGTGGACGAGGCGACGCTCGCGGCGGCAGCGGCGCTCGCCGACCGAACGGCGCCGCCGGTGCGGGTCGCGCCCTTCTCCCCCCGGCGGTTCGGGCTGATCCAGACCGAGCTCGCGGGCACCAGGAAATCGCTTGTCGAGAAGACCATCGCGGTGACAAGCGGGCGGCTGGAAACGCTCGGCTGCCGCCTGGAACGGACGGAGCGGGTCGCGCATCGCGCGGACGCGGTGGCCGCGTGTCTGGAATCCTTCCGCGACGACGGGATCGATGTGGCGTTGATCCTCGGCGCATCCGCCATCGTCGACCGGCGCGACGCGGCGCCGTCGGCGCTGCTGCGCGCCGGCGGCACGATCCTTCGCCTCGGCATGCCGGTCGACCCCGGCCATCTGACCCTGCTCGGCCGGCTGGGAGGGATGCACGTGCTCGGCCTGCCGGGTTCGGCGCGCTCGCCCCGGACGCACGGCTTCGACCGGGTGTTGCAACGCATCGTCGCGGGACTCGGGGTGACCGGCGCGGAAATCGCCCGCATGGGCGTGGGCGGGCTGCTCAAGGAGGCCGCGGGCCGGCCGGCACCGCGCGGGTCGCGGGAGGAGGCGGTCGCCGGCATCGTGCTCGCGGCCGGCGCCTCGCGCCGCATGGGCGCGGAGAACAAGCTGCTGGCGGAGATCGAGGGGACGCCGATGGTGGCCCGGACCGTCGATGCGGTGCTCGCCTCGGGCGCCGATCCGGTGCTGGTGGTGACCGGGCACGAATCGGAGAAGATCCGCGCGACGCTCGCCGGGCGGAAAATCCGCTTCGTCCACAACGCCGACTACGCGACCGGGCTCGCGGGCTCGCTCAAGGCGGCGCTCGCGGCCCTGCCGGACGAGGCCGAGGGCGCGCTGGTCTGTCTCGGCGACATGCCGCTGGTGACCGCCCGGCACCTCGCCCGGCTGGTCGAGGCCTTCCGGGACGAGGACCGGCCCGCCATCTGCGTTCCGACCCACAACGGCAAGCGCGGCAACCCGTCCCTCTGGCACCGCCGGTTCTTCGCCGAGATGGGCGAGGTCACGGGCGATTCCGGAGCGCGCGCACTGATCGGCGCGCATGCGGACGCGGTCGTCGAGGTCGAGATGCCGGACCCGGGCGTGCTGGTCGACATCGACACGCCCGAGGCGCTCGCGGCAGCCCGGGCGGGGGAAGGCTGAGCGCGGCTACTTGGTCGCTTCCTTGAGGTAGGCGATCAGGTTGTGGCGGTCCTTCTCCTTCTTCAGCCCCTTGAAGACCATGCGGGTCTTGGCCTTCTTCTTGCCGATGAAGGAGCCGACGAAGGGCTTGGGGTTCTGCAGATAGGTGAACAGGGTCTTCTCGGTCCACACCAGACCCTTGGCGCCGGCCGCCTTCATGTCCTTGGAGTACTTGAACTTGGCGAGCGTCCCGGCGGTGCGGCCGAAGAGGCCGTTGAGGTTGGGACCGACCCCCTTCTTGCCCGCGACCGTCTTGTGGCAGGCCTTGCACTTGGCGAAGACCCGCTTGCCCTTCTTGACGTCGCCGGCGGCGTGGGCCGGCTGGGCGGTCACCACCGCATCGGCGGCGAGCGCGCCGACAGCGAGAAACAGCCCGAGCATGAGGCTGCGGAGTATCCTGATCACGTCCTGTGGTCTCCGAACGACAAAAGCGGCATTTGAACTACCTGTTTAGCAGAGAATCGGGAGCGGACAAGTGCGACTTCAGGCCGCTCCGGCCGCACTTTCCAGATAGGAAGCGGGCAGCTCGCGGAAATCGGTCATCAGCGAGCCGAACCCCTCGATCACGTCGTCATAGCCGTTGGCCCGCATGGCGTACCAGTAGGTCGCGGTGTTGATCGCCAGCACCGGCTTCTTGAGCCATGTCTCGGCCTCGCCGGCGAGTCTCGCCATGGCGAGGTTGGTGCCGCACTGCACCAGCGCCTCGACATCGTGGCCGTCGAGCTCGATCAGCGCCTCGCGCAGCTCGTCCTCGGTCACCTGGGCGATCTTCGCCGGGCTCTCGCATTTGAGGCCCTTGATGGCGGCCACCTCGAAGCCGCAATCCTCGAAGAACTTCTTCACGTTCTCGTCGCCGACCGGCCAGTACGGGGTGAGCACGCCGATCCGCCCGATGTCGCCGTAGCAGCGCAGCGCGGCCTGGCAGGCGTCCGAGCCCATGGCGACGCCGAGGCCGGAGAGCTTCTTGACCTGCTCCCTGAGCTCGATGCTCTTGGCGAGCCCGTCCCAGAAGGTCTCGGCCGACATGCCCATGACGATGTAGTCGGGGTTGCAGGTCATGACGCGCAGGATCGCGTTGTCGAACTCGCGGCGAATATTGTCCATCAGCCGGTTGAAGTCCTCGTCCGAATGCACCGGCTCGTCGGGAATCCAGATGCGCACATGGTGGTTGGTCACGCCGGGCGGGCGCATGTCGTCGAACTCGGGCTGGACCGAGGTGTTGGTCGACGGCGCGATGACGCCCCAGTTCGCCCGCCAGCCGATAGAATCGGTCATTTCGCGGCCTCCACGGGCCCGGCCTGCGCCGGCGCCAGCGCGGCGAGCGCCGCCCGCACCTCGGCGAGCGGCATCACGTCGGCGTATTTCTGGTCCATGTCGAACAAATTGGCCTCGTGCGGGCCCTGGGCGCGGTCGCCGGAGCACTCGGCGGGCACGATGGGGCGGAAGCCGTGGCCCATCGCGTCGACCACCGTCGCCCGGACGCAGCCCGAGGTGGTGCAGCCGGTGACGATCGCGGTGTCGACGCCTCGCCTGGCGAGCCAGTTGGCGAGGTCGGTGGCGAAGAAGCCGGACGGGTAATGCTTGCCGATCACCCGCTCGCCGGGGCGCGGCTCGAGCTGGTCGACGATCGCGGTCGCGCGGGTGTTGGGGACGAGCTTGCTCAGCCCGGGCGACTTCATGTTGAAGATCCCGTCCTCGCTGCGGTCGGTGGCGTAAACGTGGCTGGTGAAGGCGATCGGCAGGTCGAGATGGCGCGCGAGCCCGAGCAGATCCTCGGTGTGGTCGATCGCCGACTGGATGCTGCCGCCGCCGAACATCTCGGGATCGTTGAACGCGTTGATGAAGTCGATCACGATCAGCGCCGGCTTCTGGCCGAACCCGATGCGATTGCCGAAGCCCTGCTTCTCGTAGATGTCGAGATCGTCCGCCACGATGCCCTCCCTGCCAGCGCGAGGCGGTCAGAGCTTAGTCGCGGCCTTGGAGCCCGGCAACGGAAACGCGGCGATTTATTCGCCGGTTCCGCTGTACCGGGTCATGGCCTTCTCGAACGCTTCGCTTGTCGCTTTCAGCTTGCCCATCATGGCGAGATTTGCCGGGTCCAGGTCGCCAGCCAACTGGCCATCCCAGTCGCGGATCAACCGGAGGGCGGTTTCCAGATCGAAGGCGGGATCGCCGGGCGGGTCGATCAAGGCCCGGATACCCAGGTCGATGAGATCGCCCGTGTCGAGCTCTCCCTTGGCGACGGCGAGATCCTCGAACGGGACCCGAGGCCCGTCGCCGAGCGACAGCAAGACGGCATCCGCACCGCGGTCGTGCGTCACATGGAGCCGGACATCGTCGGACCGGGAGGCAACCGCTGCGATGGACACGATCTCGCCGCCGTGCTCCGCTGGCCCCTGCGCGACGATCCTGACGTTCCACTTCTTTCCCAGCCGCTTGGACAGGACGGAACGAAACGACTCGGCGGAGGACCAGTCGCCCGCGCGATTCCCTTCTTCTCCAGCCAAGGCACGTCCCCCGGTCCGCGTCATGACGGCCAGACCTGTCCGGTCGGAAACGGTACGCCCTTCGACCGCAAGCAATACGCCTCCCGGAACAGCCAAGAGGGCGGACGCGCCGACCTCGGATCCGCCGCCCAGACGAACGCGTCGCGGGCGGCCGGCATGGCGTCCAGGAAATGCCGGTTGGCTTCCCACCGCGCCGCGTCGTCTTGCAACGCGTTCCGGGCGGGCGGGCCGATGTCGAAGCGGCGCCCCCCGAGCTCGTCCGACACCCGTATGTAGTCCGGAAAACTTCCGACCACGCTGACGCCCATCGAGCCGCCTTTCCGCCCGGTGCCATCGCGATGACAGCTTGGCGGAGGCGCCGCATTTCTTCAATCATGACGTGCATGCCGGGCTCAGGGCCGGATCGACCGCCCCACCGCCGGGTAGGCAACCCCGAGCGTCACCCCGCGCAGCGCCATGAAGGCGGCGAAGGCGAGCCACAGTCCGTGATTGCCCCAGAGCGGGATCAGAGCCGCGCAGAGCGCGAGATAGGCCGCCACCGAGACGACCATCATGTTGCGCATCTGCCGCCCGAGCGTGGCGCCGAGGAAGATGCCGTCGAGCTGGAAGGCGGCGACCGAGAGCGCCGGCATCGCCACCGCCCAGGGGAGGAATTCGCCGGCGGCATCGCGCACGTCCTCGATGCCGGTCAGGAGCGCGACGATCCCCGCCCCCGCCGCGGCGTAGACCAGGACCAGGCCGCAAGCGGTCACCGCCGCCCAGAACGAGGATACCCGGATCGCCGCGCGCAGCTCCGCCCGGTCGGCGGCACCCACCGCGCGCCCGACCATCGCCTGGGCCGCGTGGGCGAATCCGTCGAGCCCGTGCGCCATAAAAATCTGGAAGTTCATCAGCACCGCGTTGGCGGCGAGCAGCACGTCGCCCATCCTGGCGCCCTGGGCGGTGAACCAGGCGAAGGCGAAGACCAGGCAGACGGTGCGGACGAAGATGTCGGCGTTGAGGCCGAGCGTCATCCGCATCCGCCGGCGCGACCGCACGCGGCCCCAGTCGAGCCGCCCGGCGATCTCTCGCAGCGCGCCGCGCATCAGCCAGAGCGCGAGGCCGAGCCCGGCGAACTCGGCGATCACGGTGGCGAGCGCCACCCCGAACACCCCCCATCCGAAGCCGACCACGAAGACCACGTCGAGGACGATGTTGAGGCCGTTCATCCAGAGCTGCACGTAGAGCGTCGCCCTTGTGTTCTGCAGGCCGAGAAACCAGCCCAGGATGACGTAGATGGAGAGTGCCGCGGGCGCGCCCCAGATCCGCGTTAGCACATAGATGCGGGCGGAGCTTTCGACATCGGCGCTCGCCTCGACCGCCTCGAACACGATGAAGACGATCGGCCCCTGGGCGGCGACGGTGACCAGCGCGATGGCGCCGGCGATCGCCAGCCCGCGCGCGACCGCGGCCCGCACCTCGTCCGCATCGCCGGCACCGTGGGCCTGCGCCGTCAGCCCTCCGGTTCCCATGCGGAGAAAGCCGAACCCCCAGTAGATGAAGTTGAACACCATGCTGCCGAGCGCCACCGCCCCCAGATGGTGAGGCTCCGGCAGGTGCCCGACCACGGCGGTGTCGACGGCGCCCAGGAGCGGCACCGACAGGTTGGACAGGATGATCGGGACGGAGAGGCGCCAGACCGCGCGATGATGCTCCGCGGAGCCCGCGATCATCGCGCCGGCACCGCCCTCCGCCCTGCGGCAAGAGCGAGCACGGCGAGCCCGCTGACCGCGGCCAGCACCAGAATGGCGAGGTCAGGCCGGCCGAGATCCATCAGCCCGCCGACGGCGATCGGGCCGAGCGCGAAGCCGATGCTGAGCCCGGTCGAGGTGAAGCCGAAGGCGAGGCCCAGCGACCCGGCGGGGGCGCGGGCGCGGACGATGAGGTCGCGCGACGGGCTGGAGACGCCGAGCAGGAAGCCGCTCGCCGCGATCACGGCGACCCCGGCGAGGAAACCGCCGTGCCCGAAGGCGAGCAGCGCGAGCGCCGCCGCCCCGCCGGCCACGGTCCACGCCGCGAGCCTGTCATGCGCCGAGATTCGGTCCGCGAGCACGCCGCCGAACAGGACCGCGCAAGCCATCGTGACCATGAACACCGTGAGCGAGAGATTGCCGCCGGCGAGATCGGCGCCGAACAGCTCCATCATCGCGATGGCGAGGAACCCGGCGAGGCCGCCGATGGTCATGGAGGTGAACATGAAGAACAGGAAGATGCGGATCATCGGCCCGTCGGTCATCGCCATCAGCCGGGCGCGGATGTCGAAGCGTTCCTTTTTCCTCTCTTCGCCCGCGGCCACGGCGCTGGGCTCGTCGTCGAACACCGTCCGGCGCCACTGGATCAGCGCCGCGACCGCGAGCCCGGCGATCCCGGCGCCGAGCAGCGCGCCGCGCCAGCCGAACGCGGCGTTGAGCCCGGCGATCGACATCGGCGCGATGGCCCAGCCGACATAGCCGACGAAGCTGTGCAGGCTGACGGTGCGTCCGAGCCAGGCGCGGTCGACCCGGCGGGCCAGGATCGAGAGGTCGGCCGGATGGAAGACGCTGTTCCCGAGCCCGGCCACAGCGAACAGCGCGATCACCTGCCAATACGCCTCCGCCCCGCCGGCGAGCGCGAGGCTGCCGCCCAGCAGCACCAGGCCGATCACCAGCACCGGCCGCCCGCCATAGCGGTCGACCGCCAGCCCGACGGGGATTTGGGCGACGCTGGTGGCGATGGAGAAGACCGTCATCAGCGCGCCGAGCGCGACATAGCTCACGTCGAACGCCTCGCGCAGCGCCGGGAACAGCGGCGCCACCGCCACCGAGCTCAGATGGCTGTAGCAATGCCCCGCGCTGATCAGCGAGACGACCGTGCGCTGCCCGGGCAGCGCGCGGGGGGCGGTCGCGCTCACGGCCTGAGGCGCCTAGTTAGCCTGTTCCGCGTCCTTGGCGACCTGCATGCGGACGATCTTGTCGGGGTTCTCGACCACGCCGCCGCGGCGCGCATCGCCGCGCTTGAGCTTGTCGACGAACTCCATGCCGTCCGTCACCTTGCCCCAGACGGTGTACTGGCCGTCGAGATGGGGCGCCGGGGCGAACATGATGAAGAACTGGCTGTCGGCGCTGTTGGGGTCGTTGCTGCGCGCCATCGAGGCGATGCCCCGGACATGCGGCTCCCTGGAAAACTCGGCCGGCAGCTTGTTGCCGGACCCGCCGGTCCCGGTGCCCGTCGGGTCGCCGCCCTGCGCCATGAACCCGTCGATCACGCGGTGGAACACCACCCCGTCATAGAACCCGGAGCGGGCGAGCCGCTTGATCTGCTCGACATGCCTGGGTGCGAGGTCGGGGCGCATCTCGATGACCACGCGGCCATGCTCCAGGTCCATGTAAAGCGTGTTCTCGGGGTCGGCCGCGGCGGTTTCGCTGGTCATGAGCGCTGCTCCCAGGAGGAAGGTGAACGCACCCACCAGCCTGCTCCGTTTCATGGCGCCTCTCGGTCTGGACAGTGGATGGGGAATCGGCCGCACCATAGACCAGCGGCGTCAAACGCGGAATACCGACTGCACCTCTTCCGGGTAGAGATCCTCGGGCTCGAGCCTCCGGTGGCACAGCCCCTGGTCGTGGCAGAACCGCAGGAACGCCTCGATGGTCGGACGGTTGGGCTCGATCCCGTAGGGCCAGTAATCGCCGCCCGGGAAGATCTCGCCGCCGAGCTCGGGCACGGTGTCGTAGATCCACGGCACCGGGATCTGCGAATGCGTCACGCTGGTGAGCCTGGCGACGCTCCGCTTCTTGGCCGCCTCGAAACCGTTCAGCAGGTTCATCGCGATCCACGGATGCCTGTCGTAGGTGTCGCGGCGGATCGCCACGGTGTGCATGATCGGGTAGATCCCGGTCCGCCGGAAATAGTCCTGCTCCTGCGTCCGGTAGTCGGGGATCAGGCGCACGATCCGCTCATCCCCGTCGAGGAAGGCGCGCGGCGGGCGGGCGGAGACCAGCGCGTCGATATCGCCGGCGAGCAGCATCTCGGTGAGCGAGCGCCCGGGCACCTGGCGGTAGCTTATGCCTTCGGGGAGCTTGAGATGGGCGAGCTCGATGCGGCCCGGCTCGTTGACCCCGGCCTGCACCCATTCGACCTCGTCGAGCGCAATACCTGCATCCTCGGCGAGCCAGCCCCGGGCATAGACCGTCGCGGTCTGCGACCATTCGGGGATGCCGATCCGCTTGCCGGCGAGGTCGGCGACCGTCCCCACCCCGCCCCCGGCGGCGACATACCAGGCCGAATGCCGGAAAACCCGGGAGACGAAGACCGGAATGCCGGTGATCGGCGGGTCGGGCTGCGACACGATCGAGCAGTACTTGGCGAAGGAAAGCTCGGATACGTCCCACTCGAAGGCGCTCGCGAAGCGGTAGAAGATCTCCTCGACATCGAGGTTGAGCCAGGTGAGCTCGATGCCCTCGGCGTTGACCTTGCCCTGAAGCAGGTCGCGGGTGTGGTCGTACTCGTCCATCGCGAGCGTCAGGTGGATGTTCGCCATTCGCTGCCTCCGCCAAGCGTGTCCGGCCGCGAGAGTGCCCTGTCGCCCGAGCGTGCGCAACGCTCCCCCGGCGGCTATGATGGCGCCCGCCGCAGACGGGGAGGATCGGGTGGCGAGGCGCGAGGACATCGACCCGCAGGCCGCGAAGGAAGAGATCTTCGCCTATTGCAAGCGCAAGGGCGCGCTCGCCGTCGGCGTCGCCGATCTGGAGGCGCTGGAGCGCATCGCACCGCCCGGCCACCGCCCGACCGACCTCATGCCGAGGGTGAAGTCGGTGATCGCGCTCGGCGTCGGCGGCCAGACCCAGGGGGCCTGGGCGCTGCCCGCCAAGGCGCTCGGCTATTTCGGCAGCACCGAGACGCGGGCCTACACCATCGCCTATGGCTGCGCCTTCTTCATCGAGAACCGCTTCGGCATCCGTTCGATCTACTGCCCGCCCGACATGGACACCGAGTCCGGGCCCAGGGTGCCGCTGCAAAGCCTCAAGCTGCACGCGGAGGTCGCCGGGATCGGCGCCCGCTCGTTCGCCGGCGACATCCTGCTGCACCCGGATTTCGGCTACATGTATTTCGCCTCGGTGTTCACCGAGCTCGAACTGCCGCCCGACGCGCCGATGGAGGAGAACCCCTGCCCTGCGCCGTCCTGCGTCAGCCTGTGGCGCAAGACCGGCCAGACCCCGTGCATGAAGTTCTGCCCCGTGCAGTGCCTGTCGGGCGAGATCGACGCCGACGGCAACCAGGCGACGATGCGCTACGACATGGCGGCCTGCGCCGAGATGACCCAGCAATTCGAGGCGGTGCCGTCGATGATCGCCGATGCGGTCGAGGCCAGGGACGAGGTCGAGCGCGAGGACGCGCTGTTCGACGCCGACCAGAAGATCCTCTGGTACAAGATGTCGGTCGGCTCCGGCGGGCTGCTCGCCCAGTGCTTCGAATGCATGCGGGTCTGCCCGATCGCCACCCAGGCGCCGCAGGCCGACCCGATCCGGCGCTTCGAATACGCGGCCGACGACAGCGACTGACGTCCCGGTTCCCAAGCTCCATGCCTTGCGCTGCCCTATCACTTCACCCGTCATGCCCGGACTTGTTCCGGGCATCTCTCTCCATGGGTTGCCTTGCGGGCGGCATGGATGGCCGGGACAAGTCCGGCCATGGCGCGGTGGAGACAGGATACGAAAGCACAAGAAACTCTGAAACGGGACACTAGATGACGCGCGGCCTCAACCGGGTCCAGATGGGTCTGACCGAGGAGATGATCGAGGCCTATGGCGAGACCATCTGGGACCTCAGCCACAACATCCAGGTCCGCATCGGCGATCCGGTGCGCATGCTCGAGTGGGATCAGATCGAGGCGCAGCGCGGCGGCGCCGGGCTCGCCGACGTCCAGATAGCCGAGCGCATCGGGCTCACCCGCGAACAGGTCACCCACATCCGCCTGCTGCTGGAGCACCGCAAGTTCCAGCGCCATCACTACCACCGGCTCTACGAGCTCGGCGGCGGACGGCGCTACCGGGCGGAGCGCTTCGTCCCGGTGGAACGGCGCGCGAGCCTCGGCGAACGGGCGATGGCGCTGCGCGCCGCCCTGAAATTCGACGCGGGCGAGGCCGAGCGCCACATCCGGACCGGACACTGGGGCGCGGCGACGCCCGCCAGCCGGCTGCGCGCGCTCGCCGCGGCGGACGGCCACGGCCTGGCGATCGACGGCGCGGACGGCGCGCTGGACTGGCGGGAAGCACTCGAACGGTCCCTGTCGCTCGCCGGCGGGCTGGCCGGGCGCGGCATCGGCCGCGGCGACGTGGTCGCGACGGTCGACCTCAGGCCGTCCTCGCTGCTGCCCGCCTATGCCGCGGCGTCGCTCTCCAGCGCCGTGCTGTGCCCGCTGCCGGACGCCCTGCCGCCGGAAACGCTGGAGACATGCCTGGAGCGGATCTCGGCGCGCCTGCTGATCGCCCGCGACGGCGCGGCGATCGAGGATTTGTGCGGCACGGTGCCGAAGGACTGGGACGGGGATGCGGTGGCGAGCGACCCGCTGGCGATCCTGTTCGCCGGGCTCGACGAGGGGACGCCGCGCGCCGCGGTCCACAACGCGCACACACTGCTGGCGGGCAACGACTGGGCGAGCGCGCGTTTCGCCCTGTCGCCGGCGGATCGCATCGCCGTCGCCGCGCCCGACCCGGCTTGCGCCGTCACCGCCGTCAACCTGGCGCTCGCCTCGGGGGCGGCGCTGTGCGAGGCGGGCGCGACGATCGCCGTCGGCGGCGCGCTGCCGGGCGCGCGGCTGACGCTCGCGGCGGATACGGGCTGCCGGGTCTGGATCGCGCCGGAGACCCAGCTCGCCCTCGCCGCCGCGCCGGATGCGTCCGAGGCGCCGATGCCGGCGCCCGGCGTGTCGCTGCGCCTGGTCGACCGGGACGGCAACATCCTTGCGGGCGAAGCAGAGGGCGCGCTGGAGCTCCGCGGCCCGAGTCTCGCGCCCTCCTATCTCGATGACGAGGAAGCGAACCGGAACCGCTTCACCGGCGACCGCTGGTGGCGCACCGGCCTGCGCGCGAGAATGGACGCCAGCGGAACGGTCGCGCTGCTGGGCAGGCATTGAGCGAGGCAGGGAGACCGGCATGAGCTACGCCATACCCTTCGCCGGCCCTCCGACGGTCGGCATCGCGGGCGGCGATCTCCGCTTCCCTGTGCGCCGGATCTACACCATCGGGCGCAACTACGCCGCCCATGCCGCGGAAACCGGGCTGGGCGGGGCCGGCGGCTCGAAGCCGGGCGTTTCGCTCAAGCCCGCGGATTCGGTGATCCCCGACGGCAGCGCCCTGCCCTACCCGCCGGGGACCGCGCAGCTGGAGCCGGAGGTCGAGATGGTCGCCGCCATCGGCAAGGGCGGCGCCGACATCCCGCGCGCAGCCGCGCTCGACCACGTCTTCGGCTACGCCGTCGGCTTCGACATGATCCGGCGCGACATCATGCATGCCTGCATCGCCGACCAGCATTCCTGGGATCTCTGCAAGAGCTTCGACGGCGCATCGCCGATCGGCGACCTCGCCCCCGCCGGGGACATCGGCCATCCCGCGAGCGGCGCGATCGCGCTCGCCATCAACGGGGCGGAGCGCCAGCGGGGCGATCTGTCGGAGCTGATCTGGCCGGTCGCGGAGATCGTCGCGCGGCTGTCGGCGCTGAGCCGGCTGGAGCCGGGCGACCTGATCTTCACCGGCACCCCCAAGGGGCCGGGCAAGGTCGAGCGCGGCGACCGGCTGGAGGGCGTCATCGAGGGGATCGGCAGCCTCGCCATCGACATCGCGTGATCGCGGCGCGCCGACCCTTCAGGATATCGGATCGGTCAACCCCGCCGGCAGGCGGGTCCGCGCGGTCAGATGCGCGCGGGCGAGCTGGTCGGGCTTCAGGCTGAGCACGGAGGAGAGATCGGCACCGTCGAGATTGGCATCGTCGAGCACGGCGTGGAGGAGATCGGCCCCCGCGAGATCGGCGTCCAAGAGCTCGGCGCCGGAGAGATCGGCCCGCACCAGCTCCGCCCCGGCGAGCCGCGCGCCGCGCAAGCTCGCACCCGTCAGCACGGCATCGTGCAGGAAGGCGCCGCCGAGATCGGCCCCGGCCAGATCGGCGCTCCGGAGCTCGGCGCGCCTGAGCTCGGCCCGGCGCAGGCTCGCCCCGGCGAACAGCGCCCCGTGCAGGGTGTAGCCGTGCAGATTCGCGCCGTCGAGATCGAGCCCGCTGAAATCGCCCCGCTCGCCGCCCTTGCCGGCGCTCAGCACCCAGCTCAGATGGCGCTCGAAGCGCTTGCGGAACGCCTCCGCGTCGATCGTCTCCACCGCCGTTCCCCGTGACCCTTCGACACCGCGCCGGCACGGTGTTGAAACAGCTCGCGAATTGCAAGCCCGCAAGGGGTGGCGATCGAACGCGCAGGACGGCACAATTGCGTCCTCCCCCGCGTAACTTGGCTGGGCAACAAGGGCGAGACCGACATGCAGAGCGTTGAGACGAAGCACAATCTTAGGTTGTCTCGGAGGACGGTCTCGCTGTTCTGCGCTGTGCTGGTGTCCGGAACCGGTCTGTTCCTGTCACCCGACCGGACGCAGGCGGCTCGCCCGGGAGGTCCACCGACGTGTACGGTCGACAACATCACGGGCCCCTGTCGCTTCATCCGCACGATCAAGACTATCAAGGCGGACCACGACAAATACGTGTCGAACCGTTCGATTCTATGGATCGAAAAGGCCTACCTGTCGCGCGAGGAGGCGATGCACCTGCACGAGAGGATCGACAAGGGCATCGGCGATGTCGAGAACGCGCTTGGATTGAAATTCGCGGCCGAAGTCTACGGCCAGGAAAAGATCGAGTTCTTCGTCCACGGGGCGCGCAGACCTTCGCACACGATTACCGCCTATTGGCCGCGGCGCTTCCTGCACCCGGTCATCTTCCTCACCTACGCCAAGGGGCGAAGAACGCCCTACCTGCACGAGATCGTCCATATCGTCGCCTGGGACTGGCACGCGCTGTGGCTCAAGGAAGGGCTGGCGGTGGTCTTGAACGACCGGTTGGGCGGCTATCGCGCTTTCCCGAATTTCGGCCGGTCGCTGGACAACCTGGCGCGGGAATTCGACGGGGGCGGCTCGTTCCCCGCGACGGCGGCGATGGACCTGATCGGCCAGAACGGCGTACCGGAGTTCGACAACCGGAAGGTACGGCGGATCTTCTATATCTTCGCAGGCTCGTTCGTGGCCTATCTGGAACGCAAGATCGGGCTGCCGGTGCTGATGAAAATCTATTCGGCGGAAGACACCGCGGCCGCCATTCTCCGGCTGACGGGAAAACCGGTGGGGCAGTGGAAAGCCGAATGGCGTCGAGAGTTCTACTAGCGGCGGCGGGTGAAGGCGGCCACCCGGCTCCGGCGACCCGGGCCTCTTCGTTTGATCGCAGCCACAACCGGCCCTATCATGGAGAGGAGTGCATGGCCAGGTGTCGGCACCGGCGTTTCGGACGGGATTTCGGAGTGAACAGAGCGCCGTTTCTTGCCGCGGGGTTTGTCGCGCTGGCGGCGCTGCTCGGCGCCTGCAGCGTGGCCGAGTCGCTCAATCCCGCGGGCTGGTTTCCGTCCTCCGACGACGACGGCAAGGGCGCCGAGCAATCGCCGGCGGAAGAACCCGCGCCCGCGCCCGACTGGGACGAGCTGCGCGAGAAGATGGCCGACGGCCTGATCGCGGACCGCGAGAACGCCCGCCATACCGGCGAGCCGATCCCGCGCCAGAGCGATCAGCTCGCCCCGCCGCCGGGAGCGTCGACCGAGGGCGCGCGCTAGAAAGGGGCCGGCGGTTCGCAAGGGACCGCGGCAAATCGTCCCGGAACGGCGTCTCGCCCACCCGGTCCCGCAATTCGGCGGGTCGGCGGCGCAGCGCCGGGTTGTCAGCGCCCGTCAAACGATGCAGTTTCGCCGCCGATGAGGGTTCGGCCCCGCCGCCGGATCTCGCCAGAGTCGGAAAGCCGATCGAGCCATGAGCGCAGTGCCGGAGAGCGAGCAGCAATTCTACCGGATCAAGCGGTTGCCGCCCTATGTGTTCGCCGAGGTGAACGCGATGAAGGCGGCGGCGCGCGCGGCCGGCGAGGACATCATCGATTTCGGCATGGGCAACCCCGACGCCCCCTCCCCGCCGCATGTCGTCGCCAAGCTGGTCGAGGCGGTGCAGGACCCGAAGACCCACCGCTATTCCAACTCGCGCGGCATCCGCGGGCTCAGGCGGGCCATCGCGGCCTATTACGAACGCCGCTTCGGGGTGACCCTCGACCCGGAGCGCGAGGCCATCGCCACGCTCGGCTCCAAGGAGGGCTTCGCCAACCTGGCGATGGCGATCACCAGCCCGGGCGACGTGGTCATCGTCCCCAACCCGTCCTACCCGATCCACGCCTACGGGTTCATCATCGCCGGCGGCGCGCTGCGCCATGTCCCGGTCGGCCCCGGCATCGACTTCCTGGCCGAGATCGAACGCGCGGCGCGCTACAGCGTGCCGGCGCCGCTTGCCGTGATCCTCAACTTCCCGGCCAACCCGACCGCGCATGTCGTGGATCTCGGGTTCTACGAGGAGGTGGTCGATTTCTGCCGGTCGCGCGGCATCTACGTGATCTCCGACCTCGCCTATGCCGAGATCTATTTCGACGACAACCCGCCGCCGTCGATCCTCCAGGTGCCCGGCGCGATCGACATCGCGGTCGAGTTCACCTCGCTCAGCAAGACCTACTCGATGCCGGGCTGGCGCATCGGCTTCGCGGTCGGCAACCGCCGGCTGATCGAGGCGCTGGCGCGGGTGAAATCCTATCTCGACTACGGCGCCTTCACCCCGGTCCAGGTCGCCGCGGTGGCCGCGCTCAACGGCCCGCAGGACTGCATCGACGAGACCCGCGCGCTCTATCGCCGGCGCCGCGACGTGCTGGTCGAGAGCTTCGGCGCCGCCGGGTGGGAGATACCGCCGCCGGACGCGACCATGTTCGCCTGGGCGCCGATCCCGCCGCGGTTCTCCAATATCGGCTCGCTCGAATTCTCCAAGCTGCTGCTCGACCGGGCCAAGGTCGCGGTCTCGCCCGGCGTCGGGTTCGGCGAGTACGGCGAGGGCCATGTGCGGATCGCGCTGGTCGAGAACCGCCACCGCATCCGCCAGGCGGCGCGCAACGTCCGCCGCTTCCTCTCCGACACCGACCGCCTGGTCGCCATGCCGAAACGGGCGGCGCAGGCCTGATGGCACCGCTCGCGGTCGCGCTGGCGGGGCTCGGCACGGTCGGCGCGGGCGTCTTCGCGCTGCTCAGGGACCGGGCGGAGACTCTGGCCGGCCGCGCCGGGCGGCCGATCCGGGTGGTCGCCGTCTCGGCGCGCGACCGCAGCCGCGACCGCGGCATCGATCTCGACGGCGTCGCCTGGTTCGACGACGCGGCGGCGATGGCGCGCGAGGCGGAGGCGGACGTCCTCGTCGAGCTGATCGGCGGCGCCGACGGCATCGCGAGGGCGGCCTGCGAGGCGGCGCTCGATGCCGGCCGCGACGTGGTGACCGCCAACAAGGCGCTGCTCGCCAAGCACGGCACCGGCATCGCGCGGCGCGCCGAAGCGTCGGGCCGGACGCTGGGCTACGAGGCGGCGGTCGCCGGCGGCATTCCGATCGTCAAGGCGCTGCGCGAGGGGCTGGCGGCCAACCGCATCGCCGCCATCTACGGCATCCTCAACGGGACCTGCAACTACATCCTCACCGAGATGCGCACGACCGGCAGGCCGTTCGAGGACGTGCTGGCCGATGCGCAGGCGCTCGGCTACGCCGAGGCCGATCCGCATTTCGACATCGACGGCATCGACGCGGCGCACAAGCTCTCCATCCTCACCGCGCTCGCCTTCGGCACCGAGATCGATTTCGACGGCGTCCATGTCGAGGGCATCCGGCATGTCTCGGCCGACGATATCGTGTTCGCCGACGAGCTCGGCTACCGCATCAAGCTGCTCGGCATCGCCCGGCGCACCGGGCACGGCATCGAGCAGCGGGTGCATGCCTGCATGATCCCGCAAACCGCGCCGCTCGCCCGCGTCGAAGGCGTGTTCAACGCCGTCGTCGCCGAGGGCGACAGCGTCGGACCGACGGTCTATGAGGGGCGCGGCGCCGGGGCTGGCCCGACCGCATCGGCGGTGGTCGCAGACCTGGTCGACCTCGCCCGCGGCCTCCGCCTGCCGGTCTTCGCCGCGCCGGCGGCGAACCTGCTGCCGGCGGAGACCGCGGCGATGGACCGCCATGTCGGCCCCTATTACCTGCGTCTCATGGTGGTCGACCGGCCGGGGGTCATCGCCGACGTCGCCGCGGCGCTCCGCGACGAGCAGATCTCGATGGAATCGATGATCCAGCGCGGCCGCGCGCCGGGCGAGCCGGTGCCGGTGGTGCTGACCACCCACGAGACGGCGGAGGCGGCGATGTCGCGCGCCCTCGCCCGGATCGAGCGGCTCGGCAGCGTGGTCGAGCCGCCGCGCATGATTCGCATCGAATCGCTGGTAAGCTGACCGCCGAAGGGAGCGAGATCATGACCGAGCCCGCCTCGACAATGGACCGCAACCTTGCGCTCGAGGTGGTCAGGGTCACCGAGGCGGCGGCGCTCGCGGCATCGCGGCTGATGGGCCGCGGCGACGAGCGCGCGGCCGACCAGGTCGCGGTGGATGCGATGCGGGGCGCGCTCAACAGCCTCGCCATCGAGGGCACCGTGGTGATCGGCGAAGGCGAGCGAGACGAGGCCCCGATGCTCTATATCGGCGAGAAGGTGGGCGCCGGCGGCGGACCCAAGATCGACATCGCGCTCGACCCGCTGGAAGGCACGACGATCACCGCCAAGGGGCTGACCAACGCGCTCGCCGTGGTGGCGATGGCCGAGGAGGACGGGTTTCTCAACGCGCCCGACGTCTATATGGACAAGATCGCCGTCGGCGGCGGGCTGCCCGAGGGCGTGGTCGATCTCGACGAGAGCCCGGGCGACAATCTCGAGAGCCTCGCCGGGGCCAAGGGGGTGGATGTCTCCGACCTGGTCGCCTGCATCCTCGACCGCCCGCGTCACGAAGAGCTGATCGCACGGGTGCGCGAGGCGGGCGCCCGCATCATGCTGATCACCGACGGCGACGTGTCGGGGGTGATCGCGACCTCGCAGAAGGAGAGCGGCGTCGACATCTATCTCGGCTCGGGCGGCGCGCCGGAGGGGGTGTTGGCCGCCGCGGCGCTGCGCTGCATCGGCGGGCAGATGCAGGGCCGGCTGATCTTCCGCAACGACGAGGAGCGGCGCCGGGCGGCGAATTGCGGGATCGCCGATCTCGACCGCAAGTACGGGCTGCTGGAGCTCGCCGACGGGGACGTGATGTTCGCCGCCACCGGGGTGACCAACGGCACCATGCTGCGCGGTGTGCGGCGCGAGGCCGGGCGCGCCTTCACCCATTCCATGGTCATGCGCTCGAAGACCGGGACGGTGCGGCTGATCGAGGCCCATCACAACCTGGAGCGCAAGGCCAGCCTCGGCTAGCCGTCATGGCGATCGAGGCGTCCGCCGCCGACAGCGCCTTTCTCGACGTCGACCGCTCGGTCACCGGCAAGCGCTGGTACGCGCGGACGGCCGACGATCGCCGGGCGCTGGCCATCGCCGAGGCCAACGGGCTGCCGGAAATCGTCGCCCGCGTGCTCGCCGGGCGGGGGATCGAATCCGACCGGGTCGACGAGTTCCTCAACCCGACGCTGCGCAGCGCGCTCCCCGACCCGTCCACGCTGCGCGACATGGATTGTGCCTGCGAACGGGTCGTGCGCGCGATCGTCGACGGCGAACGCGTGGGCGTGTTCGCCGATTACGACGTCGACGGCGCGACCTCGGCGGCGCTGCTCTCGCGCTTCTTCGCCTCCATCGGCCAGCGTCTTTCGGTCTACGTCCCCGACCGGATGAAGGAGGGCTACGGCCCGAACGCCGGCGGGCTTCGCGCGCTCCGGGCAGGCGGCGTCTCGCTGGTGATCGCGGTGGATTGCGGGACCACGGCGCACCAGCCGCTGGCCGAGGCCGCCGCGCTCGGGCTCGACGTCATCGTCCTCGACCACCATGTCGCGGAGGCGGCGCTGCCCGAGGCGGTCGCGGTGGTCAACCCCAACCGGCTCGACGAGGACAACGATTGCCGCCAGCTCGCCGCCGTCGGCGTCGCCTTCCTGTTCGCGGTCGCGGTCAACCGCGCGCTGCGCGAAGCCCGCTGGTACGGCGAAGGCCATCCCGAACCGAACCTGATGGCCTGGCTCGATCTCGTCGCGCTGGGAACCGTCTGCGACGTGGTGCCGCTGACCGGCGTCAACCGGGCGCTGGTGGCCCAGGGGCTGAAGATCATGGCGCGGCGCGGCAACCCGGGAATCGCCGCGCTCGCCGACATCGCCGGGATCGACGAACGCCCCACCGCCTATCATGCCGGGTTCATGCTCGGCCCCCGGGTCAATGCCGGCGGGCGGGTCGGCGAGTCGGGGCTCGGGGCGCGGCTGCTGTCGATCGACGATCCGGCGGCCACGGCGGATATCGCCGCGAGACTCGAGGGCTACAACCGGGAGCGGCGCGAGATCGAGGCAGAGGTTCTCGAACGCGCGACCGACCTCGCCGACGCCCAGGACGCGGCGGCCGATACCGCCCAGGAACCGGTGGTCCTGGTCGCGGAAGAGGGCTGGCATCCGGGCGTCATCGGTATCGTCGCCGCGCGGCTGCGCGAGCGTTTCAACCGGCCCGCCTGCGTGCTCGCCGTGGAGGGCGGGATCGCCAAGGGCTCCGGCCGTTCGATCCCGGGCGCGGCGCTCGGCTCGGCGGTGATCGCGGCCCGCCAGGCGGGACTGCTGATCGCCGGCGGCGGGCATGCGATGGCGGCCGGCTTCACCGTGGCGACGGACCGGATCGCCGAGCTCAAGGCGTTCCTCGACGATCATGTCGCGCGACAGCTCGGCCACCGGATTCCGGCGGTCGGGCTGGCGATCGACGGCGCCTTGACCCCGACCGGCGCCACCGCAAGGATCGTCGAAGCGCTCGAAGCCGTGGGACCGTTCGGCACCGGCAATCCGCGGCCGCGCTTCGCCCTCCCGCGGGTCACCGTGGCCCGCGCCGACGTGGTCGGCACCGATCACGTCCGCTGTTTCCTCGTCGGCACCGAAGGCGGAGCCCGGCTCAAGGGTATCGCCTTCCGTTGCGCCGGTAGCGCGCTCGGCGATGCCTTGCTCGCGACCGGCGGCGCGCCGCTGCATTTGGCGGGGCATCTCAGGGCGGATCGGTGGCAGGGCCGGGACGCGGTCGAATTGGCGATCGAGGACGCGGCGAGGCTGTGATGCGAAAGCCGGAAAGCCGCCGCGCGGGCGGACGGGGATGACGAAGGGGCGGAGCTTGCCTGCGGCGGGGACACAACCCTATCGGCGCCGGAACGGTCTGGTCCGGCTCTTGCGCTGGCTGCGCTACCGTTTCGTCGTTCCGATCAAGCGCAGCCGGCACCCGCCGCAATACACCGCCCGCGGCGTGGCGGTCGGGCTGTTCTGGGCGATGACGCCCACCGTCGGCATCCAGATGATGTTCGTGCTCGCCAACTGGATCGCGTTCCGCCGCTTCGGGCCGCGCTGGGACTTCAACGTGATCCACGCGATGGCCTGGACCTGGGTGACCAATTTCGCCACCGTCCTGCCGGCCTATTACCTGTTCTACGTGACCGGGCAGGTGCTGCTCGGGCGCTGGGACGACCTCACCGGCTATGCGGGTTTCCTTCGGCTCTGGGATGCTAGCACCGCCGGCGGGGCGACCACCGACTACCTGCCGGGCGCGGCCTCGTCACCGGATGTGTTTTACGACGTCATCGTCGCCGGCTGGGGGCTTGCGATGCTGGTGGGCTGCCCTCCCTATGCCGTCGCCGCGGCCTGGATCGGCTACGTCTGGTCGCTCAAGCTGGCGGTCGCCCAGCGCCGGTTGATCGCGCGCCGGCGCTACGGCCACGATCCGCGGGACCCCATGCAGACCGGCAGGCCCCGACCGGAACCGCCGGGCGAGAGGTAGCGGTTGATTTCCACCGACTCCGCGGCTACCAATCGCGCCACGACCCCATCGTCTAGAGGCCTAGGACATCAGCCTTTCACGCTGAAGACACGGGTTCGACTCCCGTTGGGGTCGCCATACCTCCCCCCGGTTGCAAGACATGACGCAGACTAGCCCCGCTGCCGGGTCCGAATTCTGGACCGACGACACGCTGACCAGCCTGCTGGAACGCTGCGTGCGGGACCGCGGCGATGCGCCGGCGATCCTCACCGCCGGGGAGGTCGTCGACTGGCGCGGCGTCGCCGAGCGGGTCGATGCGCTGGCCGGCGGGCTCGCCGCGCTCGGCATCGGCCGCGGCGATGCGGTCGCGGTCCAGCTCCCCAACCTTCCGGCTTTCCTCTACGTGCTGCTCGCCGCATCCCGCCTCGGCGCGGTGACCAGCACCATCCACATGCCATACGGCCCGCGCGAGGCCGCGGACATCATTCGCCATGCCCGCGCCCGGCTCGTGTTCGCCGCGGCGGCGGCGGGCGAAAGGCGACCGGCCGCCGACATCGCCGCGCTCGGGCCGGACCTCCCCTCGCTCGCCCATGTCGTCGCCGTGGGCGGCCCGGCGGCCGCCGGCACGCTCGCCCTCGACGACGTGCCGCGCCCCGGCGCCGCGCTGCCGCCGCCGCCCGCAGCGGACGACGCCTATGTCATGCTGTTCACCTCCGGCACGTCGTCGAGCCCGAAGGCGGTGCTCACCGACTATCGCCGGTTCCTCGCCAACGCCCGGCTCAATTGCAGCGAAAAGCAGATGGGTCCGGGCTCGATCATGCTGTCGGCAGCGCCCTACAGCCACCTGTTCGGGCTGTATTCGTTCCACCTCACGCTCTATGGCGGCGGCGCGACGGCGCTGCTGCCGGCGTTCACGCCCCCCGGCCTGGTCGAGGCGGTACAGGCTTTCCGGCCGACCCACATCTTCGCCGCGCCTGCGCATATCGCCTCCTGCCTCGGCGCCGGGCTGCTCGGAGGCGACACGCTCGCCCCGGTCCGCTACTGCGTGGTCTCGGGCGCCAAGGCCGCGCCGGAGTTCTACCGCCGGGCGCAGGCGGCGCTGGGGAGCGGCCGCATCGCGCAGCTCTGGGGGATGACCGAGTGCCAGTGCGGCATGTTCACCCGGCCCTGGGAGGATGCCGAGCGGGCGGCATGGGGCTGCGGACGGCCGAGCCCGGGAAACCGAGCCAGGGTGTGCGATGCGGACGACGAGCCGCTGCCGGCGGGCGAGGAGGGCGCGTTGCAGATCCGCGGCGCCTCGGTGTTCGACGGCTATCACGGCAATGACGAGGCCAACGCGGCCGCGTTCACCGCCGATGGCTGGTACCGCACCGGCGACCGGGCGGTGATCGACGCGACCGGCGCGGTGTCGATCACCGGGCGCGAGAAGGATTTGATCAACCGGGGCGGCGTGAAGATCAACCCGGCCGATGTCGAGGAGGCGATCGACCGCCACCCGGATATCGTCCAGTCGGCGATCGTCCCCATGCCGGACCCGGTGCTGGGCGAGCGGGCGTGCTGCTTCGCCATCCCCCGCGACGGCGCGGCGCCCGAGCTCGGCGATCTCGCGGCCTGGCTCGAAAGCCACGGGATCGCCAGGCTGAAATGGCCGGAGCGGCTGATCCTGGTCGACGACATGCCGCTGACCCCGACCCGGAAGGTGATCAAGGGACGCCTCCGGATCCCCGATTGAAGACTGGAGCGCGCGATGGAACCTTACCGGACGATCGGCGTGGAGACCGATGCGCGCGGGATCGCGACGATCGCGCTCGACCGCCCCGAACGGCGCAACGCGATCGACCTCGCGATGATGGACGAGCTGCTCGCCGCGTTCGACCGACTGGGCGCGGACGACGGGGTGCGCGCCATCGTGCTCCGCGGCAACGGCAAGGTGTTCTCGGCCGGCGGCGATCTCAACTGGATGCGCGACACCAGGGGCGCGAGCGAGGACGAGGTGGCGCGCGACTCGGCGCGGCTGCAACGGGTCTACGCGGCTGCCGCCGCCTGCCCCAGGATGCTCGTCGGCCGGCTGCACGGCGCGGCGATGGCGGGCGCGCTCGGCCTGGTCGCGTGCTGCGACGTCGCCATCGCAGAAGCCGACACCAGGTTCTGCCTGTCCGAGGTGAGGCTGGGCCTCGCCCCCGGCATCATCGCTGGGTTCCTGCTGCCGAGGATCGGCGCCGGCTGGTTCCGCTACCTCGCGACGGGCGCGGTGGTGTTCGGGACCGAAACGGCCGCGCGCGCGGGCCTGGTTCACGAGGTGGCGGCGGACGAAGCCGATCTCGACGCAAGGGTGGAGGCGCATTGCCGCCTCGCGCTCGCCGCCGCGCCGGAGGCGATCGCCGCCACCAAGGCGCTTCTCGCCGACCTCGGCCACGCGCCGGACCCGAGGCTGTTCGAGGCCGGGCTCGGCTGGAACGTCAGGACCCGCATGTCGGACGCGGCCCAGGAGGGGATCGGCGCCTTCCTCGAACGCCGCAAGGCGCGCTGGGCGGTCGACGCCTAGCACCGGCGATGCCACGATAGCGGCGTCGGGGAGGAGCGCATGTTCGTAAAGCAGGCTTGGTATGTCGCGGCCACCGCCGCCGAAATCGGCCGCACCCCGCTCGCGCGCCAGGTTTGCGGCGAGCCCATCGTGTTCTTCCGCGGCGAGGACGGGACCGCGCACGCTCTTGCCGACCGCTGCATCCATCGCCGCCTGCCGCTCTCCCGGGGGCGGCTGGCGGGCGACCGGCTGGTCTGCGGCTATCACGGCTTCGCCTACGACCCGGAGGGGCGATGCGTCGCCGTGCCGGGGCAGGACCGGGTGCCGCGCCGCGCCGCGGTGCGCGCCTACCCGCTGGTGGAGCGATACGGCTGGATCTGGGTCTGGATGGGGGCGCCGGACGCCGCCGATCCGTCGCTCTTGCCGGCGATGCCCGGGCTCGACGAGGACGGCTGGGTGCCGTTCCGCGACCGCCTCAATGTCCGGGCGCATTACCAGCTCCTGGTCGACAACCTGATCGACCTGTCGCACGAGACCTATGTGCATACCTCCAGCATCGGCAACGACGCCGTCGCCGAGACGCCGATCGAGTCGCGCCGGCAGGGAAACGAGGTTTTCGTCGACCGCATCATGCGCGACATCCCGCCGCCGCCCTTCTTCGCCCGGGCGGCCGGGAGCGACGCGAGTATCGACCGCTACCAGCTGGTCCATTTCCAGCCGCCCTGCTACGTGCATGTCGAGGTGCGGGCGGTGCCGCCCGGGAACGACGACCCCAATGCCGGGGTGCGGTTCTTCGTGCTGGACTGCCTGACGCCCGAGACCGAGCGCACGACCAACTATTTCTGGGCGGTGTCGCGCAACTTCCGGCTGACCGACGGCGAATTCGGCGAATGGTGGCATCGGGTGGTCTGCGGCATCTTCGAGGAGGACCGCGCGATCCTCGAAGCGCAGCAGGTCTCGATCGAGGCGGACAGCAGCGGGGTACGCACGGTCGACGTGGCGATCGACGGCGGCACCATCCTCGCCCGCCAGGTGGTCGACGGGCTTCTCGCCGCGGAGAACGCCGCTTGACGGGCGCAAGCTAAGCGAACAGCGCCGCCGCCTCGTCTTCCAGCATCGGGCCGGTGACCGCCATCTCGCGTACGCCGCGCCCGGCGACCTCGTAGCAGCGCAGGTTCATCATCGGCGGCCCGCCCGCGCCGCGGATCTCGACCAGCCGCGGATGGGAGAGCCCGAAGACGATGCGCTCCAGCCCGGACCAGTAGGCGGCGACGGCGCACATCGCGCAGGGCTCGCAGCTCGTATAGAGGGTGTAGCCGCCGAGCGCCGGGCCGAGCTCGCGGCTCGCTTCGCGGATCAGGTTGATCTCGGCATGGCCGGTCACGTCGCCGGTGGTGATCATGTCGTTCTCGGCTTCGAGGACGATCCCGCCCGCGGCATCGACCAGCACCGAGCCGAAAGGCGGGTTGCCGTTCGCCGCCGCGCGCCGCGCCGCCGCGAAAGCGCGTCTCAGCAGTTCCTCTTCGCCCATCGCCTGTCTCCTGCCTGTTGCGCCCGCGGACCGCGCGGCAGCAAACTGTCCCGCCGCCGCCATCGTCAGCCCCGGGAGAGCCGCGGATGAAATTCGGCCTGTTCTATCTGCCGACCTACCTGCCGCAGATCCGCGACGCCCATACCCATTACCACAACATGGTGGAGCAGGTCGTCTACGCCGACCGGATCGGCATCGACTACGCCTGGATGGTCGAGCACCACTTCGTCCGCCACGGCGGGCTGCTGCCGGCGAACTACGCCTTCCTCTCCTTCCTCGCGGGGCGGACCGAGCGAATCCGCCTCGGCACCGGGGCGACGATCCTGCCGCTGAACGACCCGGTGCGGGTGGCCGAGCAGGCCGCCGCGCTCGACCAGCTCTCCAAAGGGAGGTTCGATTTCGGCGTCGGGCGCGGCTTCATCCGCGACGAGTTCGACGCCTTCGGCATCCCGATGAGGGAGAGCCGGGAGCGGGTCGAGCAGGGGGTCGCCCTGATCAAGGAGGCATGGTCGGCGCCGACGCTCGAATTCGACGGCGGGTTCCGGCCCGCGATGACCGGGCTGCCGATCCTGCCGCCGGTCTACCAGAAGCCGCACCCGCCGATCTGGGTCGCCTGCCTGTTGTCGCCCGAGAGCTTCGAATGGACGGCGAGGGAGGGCCACAACCTGCTCTACGTCGCCTATCACGTCGACCACGAGATCGCGGTCGAGCGCATCGGCTGGTACCGGGACGCGCTCGAGGAGGCCGGGCGGAAGGTCGAGGATCACGAGATCTGCTGCGTCTATCACGCGTATTTCCTGGCCGAGGGGGACGATTCCAGGCTGGAGGCGACGGTGCACGGGCCGATGAGCGAATACGCCGCGGCCGGGCTCGAAGCCACCCGCAACCCCGCCGACCCCGTCGCCTACAAGGGCTACGAGCAGCGCGACGCCGGCCAGCGCCGGTTCACCTTCGAGTCCTACTTCCCGGGGCGCGTGCTGATGGGCGGGCCGGAACAGGCGATCGAGCGCATCCGGGCGCTGGCCGATATCGGCATCACCCAGATCGGCATGCTGGTCGATTTCGGCTCGCTGCCCCAGGCCGAGATCATGCGCTCGCTGGAGATCTTCGGAAAGGAGGTCCTGCCCCATGTGAGGGATCTGTAGGGGCTTCGCCCGACTCCGCCGTCTAAGCGAGCCCCTTCTTCGCCAGCTCCTGCTTCGCCGAGGCGGTCTTTTCGAGCCCGTCGAGCCCCATGCCGCGCAGGATCGGCTCGGCCTTGGTGAACTGGATGTCGTCGTAGGGCACGACCTCGACGCGGTTGCCCCAGGGGTCGCGGAAATTGAGCCGGTTGCCGATCATCTCCGCGCCGAGCTCTTCGAGCGCCGCGCGGACCGTGCTGCGGTCGTCCACCACCAGCCCGAAATGGCGCTTCGCGTCGGGCGAGCCGCCGCTGTTCAGGGTCAGCTGGATGAACTGGTCGCCCATGTCGATGAAGGCGTTGGTCTCGCCGCGCCCGCGCAGCTCGAACTCGAACACGGCGCCGTAGAAATCGAGCGCCGCGTCGAGATCGTCGACCTCGAGCACGACATGGTTGATGCCCATCACGCGGGCCTTCTTGCGGGTTTCCGCCATTTCTCCCTCCCTCGCTATCGCGGCGGCAGGCGGACCGCGCCGTCGAGCCGGATGGTCTCGCCGTTGAGCAGCGGGTTCTCCACGATGTGCTGGACGAGATGCGCGTATTCCTCCGGCAGGCCGAGACGCGCCGGGAACTGGGTGATCGAGAGCAGCCCCTCGCGCACCGCATCGGGCACGTTGTCGAACATCGGCGTCTGCAGGATGCCGGGCGCGATGGTCACGACGCGCACGCCCATGCGGGCGAATTCGCGCGCCGCGGGCAGCGTCAGCGAGGCGATGGCGCCCTTGGAGGCCGCATAGGCGGCCTGGCCGATCTGCCCGTCATAGGCGGCGACCGAGGCGGTGTTGACGACCACGCCGCGCTCGCCGGCCTCGTTCGGATCGAGGCCCGACATGGCGGCGACGGCGAGCCGCATCGCGTTGAAGCTGCCGAACAGGTTGATGTCGACCACGCGGGTAAAATCTTCCAGCGGCATCGGTCCGCCGCGCCCGACGATGCGCCCGGCAGCCCCGATTCCGGCGCAGTTGACCAGCACCCGGGGGGTCCCGAGCGCGTCCGAGATTTCGGCGAGCGCCGCCTGCATCGCGTCCGCGCTGGTGACATCGCAGCCCACCCCGGCGCCGCCGATCTCCGCGCCCACGGCTTTCGCGCCGTCGCCGTTGAGATCGACGATGCCGACCCTTGCCCCGAGCTCGGCCAGACGCCTGGCGCTCGCCGCGCCGAGGCCGGATGCGCCGCCGGTGACCAGCGCCGAAATGCCCGCGATATCCATCCCCGTCCCCCTCTCCGGTACCGCCGTCAGTTTACACCGCCGGCCCCGGCCCCTATAGCTGGCGCGAAACAAGCGGGTCAATTCCGACGTGACGACGTTCGAGAGCGAGGCGCTGCGGTTCGAGCAGCGGGGGCCGGTCGCGATCCTCACCATCGACCGGGCGGAGAAGGGAAACGCGGTCGACACCCGGCTGATCCAGGACATCAACCGCTTCTTCCAGGCGGTGCCGGAGGAGGCGCGGGCGGTCGTGCTGTGCGGCGCGGGCCGGCATTTCTGCGCCGGGCTCGACCTCGCCGAGCACAAGGAGCGCGATCCCGTCGAATCCTTCGAGGCCTCGCGCTACTGGCACCGCACGCTCGACATGGTGGAGTTCGGCGGGGTCCCCGTGGTCGCCGCCATGCAGGGCGCGGTGATGGGGGGCGGGCTGGAGATCGCCGCCGCCACCCATGTCCGGGTCGCCGAGCCGAGCGCGATCTACCAGCTCCCCGAGGGCCAGCGCGGCATCTTCGTGGGCGGCGGGGCGACGGTGCGGGTCACGCGCATCATCGGCGCCGGGCGCACCACCGAGATGATGCTGACCGGACGCCGCGTCTCCGCCGAGGAAGGCCAGGCGCTCGGCCTGTCGCACTACCTGGTGGGCGAGGGCGAGGCGCTGGACAAGGCGATCGCCCTGGCCGGGACGATCGCCGGCAACGCGCCGATGGTCAACACGATGGCGGTCGGCGCGATCGGCCGCATCGCCGACATGTCGCGGCAGGAGGGACTGTTCACCGAATCGGTCGCCTCCGCGCTGACCCAGACCAGCACCGATGCGCGCGCCGGAATCGAGGCGTTCCTCGAAAGGCGCAAGGCCAAGTTTGGCGGAGACTAGGAGGAATCGGCCTCCCGCGCGCCCGGTCGCGCCTTCTCGATCCGGACCGCGAGCACGGCGCCGATCACCAGCGCGGCGCCGGCGAGCTGGAGCGGGGTCAGCACCTGGCCCAGGATAAGGAACCCGGCGGCGATGGCGAACACGGGCTCCAGGTTCATCAGCAGCGAGGCGCGGATCGAACCGATCAGCGCGATCGCCCCGAAGAAGCCGAGCATCGACACGGCGTAGAACAGCGGCAGCGCGATCAGCCCGGCCCAGCCCTTTGCGGTCTGGGGGAGCGCGATGTCGCCGGCGACCAGGCAGATCGCGAGATAGATCAGCCCCGCCGAGATCTGCAGATGGAAGGTGAACAGGCGGGGGTCCTGGGTGCGCATCGCCCCGCCGCTCGCGACCACGAGGATCGACCATGAGATCGCCGCCCCGATGGCGAGCAGCGACCCCCACAGATTGGACCCTTGGCCGGTCGCGTCGAAGACCAGGATCAAGCCGGCGAAGGCGACGACGAGCCCGACCGCGATCGCCGGCGTGATCCGGTCCTGGCGGAAGGCGATGGCGAGCAGGGCGACCAGGATCGGGTAGATGTAGAAGATGGCGAAGGTGAGCCCGACCGCGATATGGGCGATCGAGGTGTAGAGGCAATAGGCCTGGATCGCGGCAAGCCCGCCGAGGGCGAGCGAGATCAGCCGCTCGCGGCGCGGCAGCGCGAAGCCGACGCCGGTGAAATGGAGCAGCGGCACGAAGACCAGCATCGCCCCGGCATAGCGCGCGCTGATCGCCGCCAGCGGCCCGCCGCCGCCCTCGTAGGAGAACACCGCCGCCACCGTGGAGGCGGTGAAGGTGAGCGTCGCCCCGACCGCGAGCGCGATCCCGGCGAGCCCGCGCCGCCGGGCCGGGTCGTCGAGGAGCCCGGCCAAGACCGGAAGCACGCGACCCGCCCTCGGCGGCTCGTCAGTTGAGCTTCAGGAGCTTCTTCGCGTTGTCGAGATAGAGCGCGCTGCGCTCGGCGTCGGTCACCTCGATCCCGTCGAGGATACGGATGGTCTCGCGGATATACATCGGCCCGCCCTCGGGATCGAACGGGCAGTCGGAGGCGAACAGGCACTTGTCGATGCCGAAGAAGGCAAGCCCGCAATCGGTCGCCGCGTCCGAGCCGAAGGTGGCGGTGTCGGCGTAGAACATCTTGAAGTAGTCGACCGGGCGCTTCTTCATCGAGGCCAGCAGCGCCTCGTAGTCCTCGTCCGCCGTGCGCGTGCCGAGCTGGTCCCAGCCCGGCCCGACGCGGCCCTCGAAATAGGGGATCATCGCGCCCAGATGGTGCGAGATGATCTTGATGCCGGGCAGCTTGTCGAAGATCCCGGAAAACACGATCCGGGCCATCGCCGCCGAGGTCTCGTAGGGCCAGCCGAAGGTCCACCAGATCTCGTACTTGGACTTGTCCTCGGTCAGGTAGTCGGGGTGGTTGGCGGCGCGCGCGGGATGCAGCCAGATCGGCAAATCGTGCCCCGCCATCTTCTCGAACACCGGGTAGAACTCGGGCTCGTCGAGCGGCCGGTTGTTGACGTGGCTGAAGATCTGCACGCCGCAGGCGCCGAGCTCGCCGATGGCGCGGTCGATCTCGTCCACCGTCGCGTCCATGTTGTTCATCGGCAGCGAGGCGATGAAGCTCGGGAAGCGGTCCGGGTAGCGCCGGCAGAGCGCCGCCATGCCGTCATTGGCGAGCCGGGCGAGCTCGGGCGTCCGCTCGGGGCCGGCGATGAACTCGATCGGCGGCATCGAGTTGGACAGGATCTGCTGGTACTCGCCGAAGGAGTCCATCATCCGCAGCCTTGCGTCCACATCGTAGAGCACCGGGATGTTGAGCCAGCGCTTGATCGGCCCCTTGTTGGGGATGACCTCCTGCATGCGCTCGAAATACTTGACCGGAAAGATGTGGTTGTAGATGTCGAGCTTCATGGCGAACCCCCCGCTCTCCGCCGCGCCGCCAGCGCGGCGCGCAACCCGCCGGCATTATGGCCGCCGCCCCGGAAGCTGCCAAGCAGAGGCCCCGAAGAGTCGCGCGACTTGACAGTTGCACCGCCCCCACCCAGCATGAACGGACCGGTTCGCCTCCCGAGACCGGCCAGGCGGGCCGCCGGACGAATCGAAGGGAGGAATGAGATGTTGAAGAAGCGTTTGCTGCTCGGGGGACTCTCCGTTCTGGCGGCAGCCGCGGTCTCGCTGCCCGCGCTCGCCCAGGCCCTCAAGGAAGTAACCACCACGGTCCCGAGGAACAGCGTCTTCATCCTCAGCGCCTATGGCGGCAAGGATGCGGGGATCTACGAGAAACACGGGATCGACTTGAAGCTCGATCCGCGGCCGTTCCGCGGCCACGTCGCGGGCCTCCCCGCCAAGGAATGCATGGTCACCTACTACCCCGGCACGGCGGCGATCGCCCGCATCAACAAGGGGCTCGACTGGGTGGTCATCGGCGGCGGGCTGACGGTGATGCAGGAGGTCATGGTCCGCAACGAGGCCCCGTTCAAGGCGGTCCCCGACCTGCGCGGCAAGAAGTTCTCCAGCTGGTCGACCGGCGCGGGCGCCTTCAAGGCGACCCGGGCGGCGCTGATCGACGCCTACGGCATCGACGTGCTCAAGGACACCGATTTCGTGCAGGCCGCCGCGCCGGCGCTGTTCAAATTCCTGGAGAACGGCAAGGTCGATTCGATGTTCAACATCTCCTCGTTGACCGTCGCGGCCCTGGCGCAGCCGGACAAGTACCGCTCGATCTTCTCGGCCAACGCCTATTGGAAGGAGAAGACGGGGTACCCGGTGGTCTGGTCGGCTCCGATCGTCGCCTGGCGCAGCTGGGTCGAGGAGGACCCGGACCGCGCCAAGCGCTTCGTCGCGGCCTCGCACGAGGCCTGGGAGTGGCTGCGCAAGCCTGAAAACCTCGCCGCGGCGGTGAAGAAGCACGGCAAGCTCGCCGCGGTGAAGAACCAGGCCCAGGCCGACGTGTACAAGCGCCTGCTGTCCGAGAAGCGGGTGTTCCTGACCGACTGGAACCAGAAGGTGATCGACACGCAATGGGCGTTCCTCGAAATGGCCCAGAAGCGCGGCGTGATCGACAAGGTTCCGGACAAGGCGAAGCACGGGCTGATCCTCGAATAGGGACGCCCTGACGCGAACGACGCCGGGCCGGAAACGGCCCGGCGCTTCGCGACGCTTCAGCCCCGGAACAGGGGCCCGAGCGACTCGGGCGCGGCGTCGTTGCCGACGGCGCGCAGCGCCGACCAGAGGATGGTCTGGTTGGAGCTCAGCACCGGGCGGCCGGTCGTCGTCGCGAGCGCGCCGAGCGAGGCGAAGGTGGGGAGGTCGGTGGCGAGCAGCACCACCGCATCCGAGTCGCCGAGGTCGAGCCGTTCCACCAGCCCGCGCAGACGACTGGCATCGACCCTCGGGACATCGGCCATCTGGCGGATGTCGAGGGTCGCGTCGTCGGTGACCTGGAACCCGCGATCGGCGAAGAACGGCGGCGCGAGTGCGTGGATCGCCGCCGGATAGGGCGTCCCCAGGGCGAAACGGCAGACCCCGAGATGCGCCAGCGCATCGCGCAGCGCCGTCCAGGCCGAGATGCACCGGCAGCCGGTGCGCGCGGCGATCTCCCCGGTGCGCGCCTCGTTCCAGCCGGGCTCCATGATGAAACTCGTCACCATGTCGGCGTAGACGATGACGTCGACCCCGGTCGCCGCGAGCTCGTCGACCGCGCGGTCGACGTTTTCCTCCATCGCGTGCACCGCTGCCGGCGTCAGCTCCCCCTTGGCGAGGATTCTCGTGGCGTAGAGCGCGACGCCTGCGGGCAGGACCGACCACAGCTCCGGCTCCAGCACCCCGTTATTGGCCGGCACGACGAGGCCGATCCGTCCCGCTTCTCCGAACATCGTTCAGCTCCAGTCCACCGCGCCGCGGCGCAGCCACCGCCCCGCCGGCGCGCCGCCGACATGGCGGCCGTCCTCCGCGATCACCCGGCCGCGCAGCACGGTGAGCACCGGCCAGCCGCGCAGCGTCGTCCCCTCGAAGGGGGAGCGTGCCGCCCGGGAGCGGATGGCGCCGCCATCGACGGTCCGCGCGAGCGCCGGGTCGAGCAGGACCAGGTCGCCGTCCGCCCCGATTGCGAGCCGGCCCTTGCGGTCGGCGATGCCGAACAGCCGGGCGGGGATCGCGCACAGCGCCGCCGCGACCCGCGTCCACGGGATCTCCCCCGCGGCGGCGAGATCGGCCACCGCGGGCACGATGGTGTCGAGCCCGGGCGTGCCGCCGGGCACCGCCCAGGGCGACGGCCGGTCCTTCTCTTCGACGGCGTGCGGCGCGTGGTCGGAGCCCACGAAATCGGCCGCGCCCGAGGCCAGAGCCGCGCGCGCGGCCGCACAATCGTCCGGGCTTCGCAGCGGCGGCACCATCAGCGCGAACGGCCCGTGCCGGCCGACCGCGCCGTCATCGAGGCGGAGGTGATGGGGGGTAACCTCGACGGCGACGGCGAGGCCGGGATCGTCGCGGCGGGCGGCCTCGATCATGGCGAAGCCTCGTGCGGTGCACACCTGCCGGGCGACGATCCGGGCACCGGTCGCGCGCGCGACCTCGATCAGCCGGGCGAGCCCCGTCGCCTCGCCGATTGGGTCTCGCGCCTCCGCAAAGGCGGCGAAATCGGTGCGCCCCGAGAGCCGCTCCAGCGCGGCGGCGACCATGGACCGGTCGCCGGTATAGACGCCGATCACACCGCCGCAGGAGGCGACCGCCTCCGCCGCCCGGACGAGGCCGTCGCCGTCGAGCAGCATCGTTTCCGGGGCGTCGGACAGCAGCGCCTCGAAGGAGCTCACGCCCAGATCCCAGAGGGCGGGAAGGTCGGCGATGTTGTCCGGCGTGACCCCGGCCTGGACGGTGAAGTCGACCAGGCTCGCCCCCTCCCCCGCTTTGCGCATCGCGGCGATTCCCTCCGCCCCATCGGCCGGCGGATCGGTGTTCGGCATGCACATCACCGTCGTCACCCCGCCGCAGGCGGCGGCGAGCGTTCCGGTCGCGAAGGTCTCCTTGTGCGGATAGCCGGGGTCGCGCATGTGCACATGGGCGTCGATGAAGCCGGGGAACAGGAGCCGTCCACCCGCGTCGATGACGGTGTCCGCCACCGGCCGGTCATCCGCCTCGACCAGGGCCGCGATGCGCCCGTCATCGCCGACGACGATGCCGCCCGGCCGTTCCCAGGCCTCGGTCACCAGATGCGCGTCGTGTATCGCGAGCAGTGCCATCTCTCTCCCCGGCAAACTATGCCACAGCGGGCGCGCGTTGACCCGGGATCGCGCGGGCGATATCGGTGGCGGGGGAGGTTCGCCGGTGCAGCTCCGAATCCTGACCGAGACCGACGTCCGGTCGCTGATCGACATGGATGCGGCGATCCCGATCCAGGAGGAGGCCTTCGCCCGGCTCGCCGCCGGCGAGAGCGTCGAGGGGTTGCGCAGCTTCGTGGTCTCGGAGAGCCCGCCCGGGGTCGCCATCTTCAACCCGTGCTTTCTTCGCAACGGCGGCGGCTACGGGGTCAAGGTGGTCTCCGACTTCTTCGGCAACACCGCGCGCGGGGCGGCGCGGATGTCGGCCCTCGTCACCCTGTTCGACGGCCAGACCGGCCATCCGCGGACGGTGATGGAGGGCGGCTACCTGACCGATCTCAGGACCGGGGCGGGGACCGGCGCCGCCGCGCGCCGCCTCGCCCGGCCCGATTCCCGCGTCGTCGCCGTGGTCGGCGCCGGCAGGGTCGCGCGCAACCAGCTCCTTGCGCTGGCGCGGACATTCGACATCGAACGCGTGCTCATCGCCGGGCGCAGTGAGTCCCGCGCCCGCGCCTTCGCCGAGGAGGTGCGGGGCGAGCACGGCCTGCCCGACGACGCGATCCTGGCGCGCTCGGCGGCCGAGGCGGTGCGCGCGGCCGACATCGTGGTCGCGGCGACGACCTCGTCCGAACCCGTGATATTCGGCCGCGATCTCCGCCCCGGCGCCTTCGTCGCCGCGGCGGGCGCCAACGTCGCGACTGCCCGGGAGGTCGACACCGAGACCGTGCGCCGCGCCGCCAGGCTCGCGATCGACAGCCCGGCCGACAGCCTGGCCAATGCCGGCGACCTCGCGATCCCGATCGCCGAGGGCGCGATCCGCGAGCAGGACGTGGCCGGGATCGCCGACATCATCGCCGGCACAAGGCCGGGACGGCAGACGGCGGACGAGATCGCCTATTACAAGTCGATCGGGCTGCCGATCCAGGACCTGATCACCGCCCAGCATATCGAGCGCCGCGCCATCGCCGCCGGCGCCGGGACGGTAATCGAGATGGGCGGCGACCATGACTGACCCGAGTATCGAGCCGGGCGCATGACACCCGCTTCCCTTGCCTGCATCAGATGCGGCGAGACCCACCCGCTCGATGCCTTCGCGCGCGCCTGCCGCGCCTGCGCCGAGGCGGGCGTGACCGCGAATCTCGGCGTGGTCTACGGCGACGCGGCGCCGCCCAGCCGGGACGCCATCCCGGCCGGGCCCGCCACGCTCTGGCGCTTCGCGGACGCGCTGCCGCTCGCCGCGGAAGACGCGGTGAGCCTGGGAGAGGGGATGACCCCCCTGGTCCCGGTCGCCGCGCCGAATTGCAGTTCGCTCTGGGTCAAGGACGAGACCCGCAACCCGAGCTGGTCGTTCAAGGACCGGCTGGCGAGCGTCGCGGTCTCCTGGGCGAAGAAGATCGGTGCCGGGGTCGTCGCCACCTCGTCGTCGGGCAATGCCGGGGCGGCGGCGGCTTCCTATGCCGCGCGCGCGGGCCTCCCCTGCGTGGTGCTCACCTTCCGGGGCGCCGCCGGGCCGATGGTCGGGCAGATCCGCGCGGCGGGTGCCATGGTCCTCGAATGCGCGGAGAAGGAAGACCGCTGGCGCATCCTGTCCCAGGCGGTGAAAGAGTTCGGCTGGTTCCCGACCTCGCCCTTCTTCGGACCGGCGGCGGGCAGCAACCCGATCGGCATCGAGGGTTACAAGACGCTGGCCTACGAGATCGCCGAAGGGCTCGGCTGGCGGGCGCCGGACTGGTGCGTGCTGCCGGTGTGCTACGGCGATGCGCTGTTCGGGCTGTGGAAGGGGTTCGACGAGATGCGGCGCTGGGGCTGGACCGAGGCAATGCCGCGGCTGGTCGCCGCCGAGGTGTCGGGCTCGCTCGCCGCCGGGCTGACGGGCGAGGAGCCGATGCCGCCGGCGGCGGGGCGCGACGGGGACTCGATCGCGGTTTCGATCGACATTGCGCGCAGCACCGCGCAGGCTCTGCTCGCGCTGCGCCGGACCGACGGCATCGCGGTCGCGCTCGACGACGCGGAGATCGCCGCCGCGCAATCCGCGCTCGCGCGGCGCGAGGGGCTGTTCGTGGAGGCCTCCTCGGCCGCCGCCTTCGCGGCTATCGAACGACTGGGCGGCGCCGGCGCGTTCCGCGGCAGCGACAGCGTGGTCGCAATCGCCACCGCGTCCGGGCTGAAGGATATCGGTTCCTCCGCCGCCGACGCGCTGCCCGCGGCGGGTACGGATCTCGACGGCCTTCGCCGCGCGCTCAAGCAAGGCTACGGTTTCGATGTCTGAGCTCGGCGTCTCGCTGGACTGCTTCTCGCCGGCGCGCGAGATCGCCGCGCAGGCCCGCGCGGCGGAGGCCGGCGGGGCGAAGACGCTGTGGATCGCGACCCATCTGTTCCTGCGCGATCCCGTCGCGCTCGCCGGCGCCGCGCTGGCCGCGACGGAGCGGCTCGAGGTCGCGCTGATGGCGCTGAGCCCGTTCTCGATCCACCCGGTCTACGCGGCGATGACGGCGGCGACGCTCGACGAGCTCTATCCCGGGCGGGTGGTGCTCTCGCTCGGGGTCGGCGCGCCGGGCGATCTGGATGCCGCCGGGATCGTCGCCGAACGTCCGCTCGCGCGGCTCGCCGAGGCGATCGGGATCTGCCGCCGGCTCTACGCCGGGGAGACCCTCGACCACGCGGGCGAGGTCTACCGGATGGGCGGGCGCGGGCTGATCAACGCGCCGCGCGACATCCCGATCGTGCTCGCCGCGTCCGGCCCGCGCATGCTGGGCCTCGCCGGGCGGGCGGCGGACGGCGTGCTGTTGTCGACCGCGGTCTCGGTCCCGTTCCTGCGCCAGTGCATCGCGCGGCTCGGCGAGAGCCAGGCGGCGCGCTACGGCCAGGTCTATACAAGGATCGGCGAGGCCCCGGCGGAGCTCAGGCGGGCGCTCGGCTTCGTGCTGCGCGGCGCCCATCACCGGGCCAATCTCGATGCCGCGGGCGTCGCGCTCGACCAGGACGCGCTGCGTACCGCCTATGCCGCCGGGGACTGGGCGGCGGTGGAGCGGACGATCGGCACCGACGTGCTCGCCGCCCACGCCGCCTGCGGCACGGAGGAGACCGTGCGCGCGCGCATCCGCGAATACCGTGATGCCGGGCTCGACCAGGTCATCGTCGCCGGAATCACCGAGCCCGCGGAGATCGCCCGCGTGCTGCGCGCCATCGGCTGAAGCCGAGGGTCCTTCGATACGCCCGCCTGCGGCGGGCTACTCAGGATGAGGTGAGGTTGGCGTGCCTCAAAAAAACTCTCCTCATCCCGAGTAGGCGCGCCAGCGCCGTATCGAGGGACGCCGCGCCGCTTCGACTTCGCGGGGCGATGCTCTAGTCTTCCGGCGCTTTGGGGGTGACGACATGACGACCGAAAACCTGGTTCTCTGGGGCGCCGGCACGATGCGGACGCACCGCACGCTGTGGCTCGCCGAAGAGCTCGGCCTGGACTACGAGCACTGCCCGATCGGCCCGCGCACCGGCGAGACCAAGACCGACGAGTTCCTCGCCATCAACCCGCGCCACAAGATCCCGGCCATGGTCCACGGCGACATCTGCCTGACCGAGAGCGCCGCGATCATGAGCTACATGAGCGAGACGTTCCCGGCACCGGATCGCGTCTTCGTGCCAAAGGATGCGCTCGGGCGGGCGCGGCTGCTGGAGTGGTGTTTCTTCACCATGAGCGAGCTCGACGCCAACGCGATCTACAGCATCCGGCGGCATGGCGACCTGGTCCAGGAATACGGCGCATCGCCGATCGCCGTGCGCGCGGCGATCGAGTATTTCGACCACCAGCTCGAACGGATGAAGGAGCGGATCGTCGCGTCCGGCCGGTTCCTGATGGGGGAGAAGATCAGCATCGCCGACATCCTGTTCATGTCCTGCCTCGACGCCGCCGAGCGCTACGAGCTCGCCCTGCCGGACTGGTTGCGCGACTACCGCATCCGCATGCGGTCGCGCCCGGCCTATGCGGAGACCTACCCGCGCAACTATGGCGGCCGCGCCGCGCCGGAGGTCTGAGCCATGCCCGGACCGCTCGACGGGGTTCGCGTCCTCGACCTGACGACCATGGTCTCGGGCCCGGTGGCGACGATGATGCTCGCCGACCAGGGCGCCGACGTGATCAAGATCGAATCGCCCGCCGGCGACATCATGCGGCAATACGGCCTCGTCCACCGCGGCATGTCGGCCTCGTTCCTGTCCTGCAACCGCTCGAAGCGCTCGCTCTGCGTCGACCTCAAGACCGAGGAGGGGCTCGCCATCCTGCGCCGGCTGGCGGCGACCGCGGACGTGCTGGTGCAGAACTTCCGCCCCGGCGCGATCGAGCGCATGGGGCTCGGCGAGGACGCGGTCCGCGCGCTCAGGCCGGACATCGTCTTCGTCTCGATCAGCGGCTTCGGCGAGACCGGGCCCTACGCGCATCAGCGGGTCTACGATCCGATCATCCAGGCGCTCTGCGGCCTCTGCGACATCCAGGCCGACAACGAGACCGGGCGCCCGCACATGGTGCGGACCATCGTCCCGGACAAGACGACATCGGTGACCGCGGCGCAGGCGATAACCGCCGCCCTGTTCGCCCGCGAGCGGACCGGCAAGGGCCAGCACATCCGGCTCGCCATGCTGGACACCATGGTCGCCTATCTGTGGCCGGAGGCGAGCTCGCCGCTCACCTTCCTGGAGAACGAGCAGGACCCGGCGCAGCAACTGGCCGCGCCCGACCTGATATTCGGGACGACGGACGGCTACATCACCGCCGGCGCGGTGTCGGATTCCGAATGGGCCGGGATGTGCCGCGCCTTCGCCCGCGAGGACCTGATCGACGACCCGCGCTTCAACACCGCCGCCGCCCGCGTCCGCAACCGGGCCGAGCGCCGCACAATCATGAGCCGGGAGATCGCCAGGTGGCCGACGGCGGAAATCCTCGCCCGGCTCGACCGCGAGACCGTCCCCGCCGCCCCGGTGCTCGGGCGCTCGGCGGTGATCGAGGACGCCCAGGTGATCGAGAACCGGATCCTGGAGATCCGCGACGACCCCGAGCTCGGCCCGGTGCGCCAGCCCCGCCCGGCCGCCCGGTTCACGGAAACGCCCGCGGAAATCCGCTCGATGGCGCCCAGGCTCGGCGCCGACAACGCGGCGATCCTCGCGGAGCTCGGCTACAGCGAGGCGGAGGTGTCACGCCTCGACGAGACCGGCGTCCTGCACCGCCCGGAGACGGAGGCGGGCTGACGCCGCGCCGTCGCCCGCACCTGGATACGCGGCGTTGCCAGGCTGGGCTCACTTGTGGTCGTGGCGCTCCATGCCGGGGCCGCGCGCGGTGATCGGACGGACCGCCACCGGAACGGTGACCTTGCCGGCGTTTTGGAAGGTGAGGGTGAGAGGGAAGGTGCCACCCTGCTCCGGCGGGCCGGCCAGCCCCATCAGCATCACGTGGTCGCCGCGGGCTTCAGCTCGGCGGCCTGGCCGGCGGGCACCGGGACCGAATCGATCCGGCGCATGCGCATCGCCCCGTCGCGCATCTCGTGGCTGTGCAGCTCGACACGCTCGGCGACGGGGGAGGACGCGCCGATGAGCCGGTCGGCCTCGGCGCCGGCATTGACGATCCCGAGATAGGCGGCCCCCGCCCGCGCCCCGCGCCCGATCCGTGCCCACGGCGCTTCTATCGTGAGGGATCCGAGCTTGTGCGCGGCCGGGCCGTCGTTCTGGGCGCGCGTTGCCGAGGCCGAAACCAGGGCGACCAGTCCCACGGCGGATACCACGGCCAGGGTCCGCAACAGTCTCGACATGGTATGTCCCCGCGTTCGAGCTGCCCTCAGTCTCAGCCGCCCGCCGCCTCGATCAGCGCCCTGAGCCTGGGCGGGGTCATGGGGTAGTCGGCGAGCTTGATGCCGAAGGGCGAGAGCGCGTCTTCGACCGCGGCGACGATGGCGGCGGCGGCTCGACCGCGGCGACGATGGCGGCGGCGGCGGGGACGGTGCCGCATTCGCCGACCCCCTTGACCCCCAGCGGGTTGATCGGCGAGGGGGTCTCCTCGTAGCGCAGGTCGAGCCGGGTGAGCTCGGCCGCCGTCGGCATCACGTAGTCGGCGAGCGTGGTGGTGAGCGGCTGGCCGGCGGAGTCGTAGCCCATCCACTCATAGAGCGCGTTGCCGATGCCGTGCACCACCCCGCCGGTCACCTGGCCGTCGACCAGCATCGGGTTCACGATCCGCCCGCAATCGCTGACCACGACGTAGTTGAGGAACTCGACCGCCCCGGTCTCGACGTCGACCTCGACCTCGACGGCATGGACTCCGTTGGAATAGGCGAGCCCGGACGGCTTGAAGTTGACATTGGCCTCGAGCCCGGCCTCGATGCCCTCGGGCAGCGAGTAGCCGGGGACGCCGGAGGCCGCCTCGGCGACCTCGCTCATCGGCACGGCGAGATCGGGGGCGCCGGCGACGCGGACGATGCCGTCGACGATCTCGAGGTCCTCGGGCGCCGCCTCCAGCATGTGCCCGGCGAGCCTGAGCACCCTGTCGCGCACGTCCGTGGCGGCGATATGCACCGACGAGCCGGCGGTCACGGTCTGGCGGCTCGCGAACCCGCCGAGCCCGAGCGCGACGGTGCCGGTGTCGCCGCAGACGACGTCGATCCCGGCGGGCGCCACGCCGAGCGCCTCGCCGGCGATCTGGGCCAGAATGGTCTTCAGCCCCTGGCCGATGGCGAGCGCGCCGGTAAACACCCGCACCCGGCCCGAGCGGTCGATGCGCACGATGCCGGATTCGAACGGGCCGCGACCGGTCCCCTTGAGCCCGTTGGCGATGCCGAGGCCGAGATAGCGCCCCTCCGCGCGGGCGGCGCGCTGGCGCCCGGCGAAGCCCGCCCGGTCGACCGCGTCCAGCGCCATCGCCTGGCATTTGGGAAAGTCGCCGCTATCCGCCTTGACCGGCGTCCCGGCGCGGGTCTTGAGCGGCATCTCGTAGGGCATCGCCTCGGGCGGGATCAGGTTGCGCCGGCGGATCTCGCCGCGGTCCATGCCGAGCCCGTCGGCGGCGCGGTCGAGCATGCGCTCGACGATGTAGTTGCCCTCCGGATAGCCCGCCCCGCGCACCGGCATCGAGGGGACGGCGTTGGTCTCGACCACCTTCACCGCCAGCTCGTAGCTGGGGACGATATAGGCGCCGGGGACCGAGGTGGAGGCGTTGTAGGCGAGGTTGATGCCCTGCGGCGTGTAGGCGCCCTGGTCCTGCAGCATGGTGCCGCGGATGCCGAGCAACGCGCCGTCGGCAGCCACCGCGATCTCCATCTCCCAGTACTGCTCGCGCTCCTGGATCGACCCGGTGAAGTGCTCGCGCCGGTCCTCGATCCACTTGACCGGACGGCCGAGCAGCCGCGCGGCCAGCGCGACCACGAGCTCCTCGTTGTACAGCAGGTACTTGCAGCCGAACCCGCCGCCGACATCGGGGGCGACGACGCGGATGCGGCTCTCGTCCGCGCCGAGCATCCTGACCAGCCCGGCGCGCGCCTCGTGCGACATCTGGGTCGACATCCAGATCGTGGTGCGGTCCTCGACCGGGTCGTGGCGGGCCAGCGCCCCCCTGCCCTCGATCGAATGCGCCGCGCCGCGGTGCTGGACGAAGCTCTCCTTCGCAACATGGGCGGCGCGGGCGAAGGCGGCGTCGCAATCGCCGTAGGACTGGCCGAACTCGAGCAGCACGTTGCTCTCCTGCCCGTTGCGGACCAGCGGCGCGTCCTCGCGCGCGGCTTCGCGGCAGCCCGCCACCGACGGCAAAGGCTGGTAATCGACCTCGACCAGCGCGGCGGCGTCCTCGGCGAGATAGCGGCTGTCGGCGATGACGACGGCCACCGCCTCGCCGACATGGCTCACCTCGTCGGAAGCCAGCACGTAGGGGGCGACGTCGTCGGCAAGCTGGTCGGTCTTGAAGCCGAGCGGCATCCGCCGCTGGGTCAGATGCGGGCGGATCTCGTCCCAGCCATAGACCGCCTGCACGCCGTCCGCGCGCGCGGCGGCGGCGCCGTCGATGCCCGCGATCCGGGCGTGCGGATGCGGGCTGCGGACGAAGGCCGCGTGCAGCGTGCCCGGGATATGGATGTCGTCGACGAACTGCCCGCGCCCGCGCAGCAGCGCCGGATCCTCGATCCGGCGGACCCGCTCTCCGATCGCGCGCAACGGCTCAGGCGCTTTTCAGATGGGCGTCGCGGCGCTGGAACAGCTCTTCGTCGGCATAGCCCATGGTCTCCGGCCTGCCGCGCCCCAGCATGACCTGGAAATAGACCGGCTCCAGGCTGTCGTTGACGTATCCGTGCACCACGCCGGGCGGGCAGGCGGCGCATTCCCACGGGCCGAGCCGCTTCTCGATGCGCTCGCCGGTGTTCTCGTCGTCGAAGAAGACGGTGAGATGGCCCTGGAGCACGAAGAAGATCTCTTCCACCTCGTGGGTGTGGGCGGCGTTCCCCTGGCCCGGCTCGACATACATGATCGACAGCGTGAAGCCGCGCGCCGGGATGGCCTCGGTGTCGTGGTGCTTGCCCGACCCGCCGGGGCCGATGAAGCGGTGCTGGGCGCGCTTGTAGCCCTCGATCCGGGCGTCCTCGAAGGCGGCCCAGTCGGGGGTGATGTCCCGGAAGGCGCGGGTGTAGCGTTCGGCGATCTCGTTCAACGGAACGCCCACCAGCTCGGGCGGGCGGTCGTGCCGGGCAATCGTCATCGGAAGCTCCTCGCAGTCTCGGCGGATGATGGCACCGGGGACGGCGGCGGACAATGCCCGGGCGAGGTTGTACCGGCCGCGGCCGGTTGATACCGTCATGCCGGGACGGAAACAAAGGAGGCGATATCGTGAAGGACGAGAAGATTCGCAAGACCCCGACCCGGCGGTCGTTCCTTGCCAGCACCACCGGTCTCGGGCTGATCCTGGCGGCCGGCACGGCGCCCGCGTTCATCCGCGAGGCCGGCGCGTCCAAGATGCGCAAGGTCACGTTCATGCTGCCCTGGCTGTTCGTGGGCGGCCATTCGTTCGAGTTCGCCGCCCAGAAGATCTACTGGAAGAAGCGCGGCCTCGATGTCGCGATCTCCCGCGGCTACGGCTCGGGCGCGGCTTGCAAGACGATCTCCGCCGGCAAGGCGATGTTCGGCGAGGCGAGCTACGGCGTGATGGTCAACGGGGTCTCCAAGGGCCTCGACGTCGTGGCCATCGGCGCCAAGCTGCAGCGGAGCCCGATCGCGATCTCGTGCCGCAAGGACTCGGGCATCAAGTCCGCCAAGGATCTCGAAGGCATGCGCGTCGTCCAGGCCGCGGCGTCGGGCGACACGGTGATGTTCCCGGGATTCGCGCGGGCCGCAGGGGTCGACAAGTCCAAGGTCAAGCAGATCATCGTGCATCCGAGCAAGCTGATCTCGACGGTGGTCAACAAGCAGGCCGAGTGCACAGGCAGCTACTACGTGTCCAACGCGGCGACGCTGGAGATGAACACCCCGTCGGTCCATTTCCTCTATGCCGATTTCGGCCTTCAGACCCTGGATCTCGGGCTGATCACCCGCTCCGACATGATCAAGAACGACCCGGACCTGGTGCAGGCGATGGTCGACGGCGCGATGGAGGGTCTCAAGCTCCAGATTCTCGACGCCGGCAAGGCGCTCGACACCATGATCGAGGCCAAGCCCGAGCTGAAGACCCGCGACCGCAACCTGTTGCTGACCCAGGCCGGCAACACCAACGCGCTCTGCCTCGGCCCGGCGGTGAAGGATCACGGGCTCGGCTACATGCTTGCCGACGACCGGAAGCGCACCCGCGACGTGGTCATCAAGTACATGGAAGCCAAGAACGTCCCGCCGGTCGAAAAGCTGTTCACCAACAAGTTCGCAGGCAACATCAAGATGTCGGCGAGCGAGTACGAGACGGCGGTCAAGATCAACGCCAAGTTCGATCCGGGCAAGGCCTGACGGGCGCCCGACCGGCACCTCGACGGATCGGCAGTAGCAACCAGACCGGCCCCGGCCCGCCTTGACAGGCGGGCCGGGTTAGGGGGCCCATGGCCGAGCATTCAGTCCACGTGCAGATCACCGCGCTGCGCAAGATCTACCAGACCCGCCGCGAAGAGATCGAAGCCATCCACAACGTCGACATGGCCGTCAACGAGGGCGAGTTCGTGTCGATCCTGGGGCCGAGCGGCTGCGGCAAGTCGACATTGCTGATGGCGGTCGGCGGGCTGCTGCCGATCAGCGCGGGGACGATCGAGATCGACCGCGATGCGGTGACCGGGCCGAGGCGCGATACCGGCGTGGTGTTCCAGTCGCCGGTGCTGATGCCGTGGCGCACCATCGAGAAGAACGTGCTGTTCCCCATCGAGAGCCTCGGGCTCCGGGTCGCCGACTACCGGGACGGGGCCGACGCGCTCCTGGAGATGACCGGGCTCGACGGCTTCGCCGACAACTTCCCGAGCGAGCTGTCGGGCGGGATGCAGCAGCGTGTGGCGATCTGCCGCGCGCTGATCCACAACCCGAGCCTGTTGCTGATGGACGAGCCGTTCAGCGCGCTGGATGCGATCACCCGCGACGCCATGAACCAGGAGCTGCTGAGGATCTGGCAGGAGTTCCAGAAGACGGTGCTGTTCGTCACCCATTCGATCCGCGAGGCGGTGTTCCTGTCCGACCGCGTGTTCGTGATGTCGCCGCGCCCCGCCGTGATCAGCCAGATCGTCGACATCGACCTGCCGCGCCCGCGCAGGCTGGAGATCGAGGAGACGCCCGAGTTCAACGTCTATGTCGCCGAGCTGCGCAAGGCGATCGAGGGATAGGCCATGGAAAGAGCGGACGAGAACGGCGTCGCGGCCAAGATCACCGCCCAGGCGGTCAACCTCTTCCCCGCCACGGTCATTTCCATCGCCATCCTGATCGTCTGGCAGGTGGTCGTGGTCGTGCTGAAGATCCCCGAGGCGATCCTGCCGACGCCGACCCGCATCTTCGACGTCATGGTCGAGCGCTACGACCTCCTGCTGACTCACACCTGGCCGACCGCCGTGCAATGCATCTACGGGTTCCTGCTCGCGGTCGCGGTCGGTGTCGGGCTCGGCATCATGCTCGCCTTCTCGCGGCTCTTCCGCACCGGGGTCTACCCGCTGGTGATCGCCTTCCAGGTGGTGCCCAAGGTGGCGCTCGCGCCGCTGTTCATCGTCTGGTTCGGGCTCGGCATGACGTCGCGGGTCCTCCTCGCCTTCGTCATCGCCTTCTTCCCGATGGTGGTCAACACCTTCGCCGGCATCCAGAGCACCGACCCGGTGATGATCCGCATGGCGCGCTCGTTCAGCGCGAGCCGCTGGACCATCTTCTCCAAGATCGAGTTCCCGACGGCGCTGCCCTACATCTTCTCCGGGCTCAAGATCGGCATCACCTTCGCGGTGATCGGCATCATCGTCGCCGAGTTCGTCACCGCGCAGGAAGGGCTCGGCTACCTGATCGTGTTCTCGGAAGGCAATGTGGATACGCCGATGCTGATGGCGGCGATCTTCGTCCTGAGCGTCGTCGGCGTGATCCTGTATGCGCTGATCGTGCTGCTGGAGAAGCTGGTGATCCGCTGGGACGTGGGCCAGAAGCTGTAAGGGAAAAGTCCGCTTGAAACCGCCGCGCTTCGACTACCGCGCGCCCGAGAGCCTCGACGAAGCCCTCGACCTGCTGGCCGATTCAGGGCCGGACGCCAGGATTCTCGCCGGCGGCCAGAGCCTGGTGCCGGTGCTCAACTTCCGCCTCGCCCGGCCGCGCCTGCTGATCGACATCAACCGGGTGCCGGGGATCGCGGGGATCGAGGATGCGGGCGACCGGCTGATCCTGGGCGCGATGACCCGCCAGCGGGAGATCGAGGTCTCCGCGACCGTCGCGCGGGCGGCGCCGCTGCTGCACGAGGCGACCCGCCATGTCGCCCATCTCCCCATCCGCACCCGCGGCACCATCGGCGGCAGCATCGCCAACGCCGACCCGGCGGCGGAAGACCCCGCGGTCGCCGCCGCGCTGGAGGCGACGATGGTCTGCCGGTCGCGCCGCGGCGAGCGCCGGATCGCCGCCGCCGGGTTCTTCGTCGACGTGCTGACCACGGCGCTGGAGCCGGACGAGATGCTCATCGCCGTCGAGCTCCCCAAGATCCCCGCCGGCGCGGGCGCGGCCTTCGCCGAGATCAGCCGCCGCGACGGCGATTTCGCGCTCGCCGGCGTCGCCGCGCAGATCGCGCTCTCGGACGGCCGGGTGAGCGATGCGCGGATTTCCGCCTGCGGCATCGGTCCGGCGCCGGTCCGGTTCCGCGAGGCCGAGGAGATCCTGCTCGACGGCGCCTGCGAGATGGCGGCGATCGAGGCGGCCGCCAGGGCCGTCGCCGCCGCCTGCGACCCGCACGGCGACGTGCATGCGAGCGCGGCCTATCGCCGCCAGCTCGCCGAAGCGATGGCCCGGCGCGCGCTGCAGACCGCGCGGGCCCGGGCGGGAGAGAGCGCATGAGCGACGCACGACGCGTGACCGTCACGGTCAACGGCGAGAGCCGGACCGGCGAGGCCGAGCCCCGCCTGCTGCTGAGCGACTTCCTGCGCGAGACGCTGGGGCTGACCGGTACCCATGTCGGCTGCGAGCACGGCATCTGCGGCGCCTGCACGGTGCAGGTGAACGGCGAGGCGGCGCGCTCCTGCCTGATGTTCGCGGTCCAGGCGGACGGCGCCGAGATCGCCACCATCGAGGGGCTGGCGGATGGCGAGACCCTGCACCCCCTGCAGCGGCTGTTCTCCAAGCACCGCGCGCTGCAATGCGGGTTCTGCACGCCGGGCATGCTGATGACCGCGCTCGACCTGGTCCGCCACCGCCCCGACATGACCGAGGCGGAGATCCGCTCGGGCATGGCGGCCGTGCTCTGCCGCTGCACCGGCTACGAGGGCATCGTGCATGCGGTGGCCGAATATGCCAGCGGGGTCGAGACATGAGCGCGACCTCTCCGGCCGGCTATATCGGGCGCTCGGTCCCGCGCCGCGAGGACCGGCGGCTGCTGCTGGGCCAGGGCGCCTATGTCGCCGATCTGGTGCTGCCGGGGATGGTGCATGCGGCGTTCGCGCGGAGCCAGCTCGCGCATGCCCGCATCGCCTCCATCGACCTCGCCCCGGCCGCTGCCGAGCCGGGGGCGGCGTTTGCGATGAGCGGCGCCGAGCTCGCGCGCGAGATGCCGCCGATCGGCGGCATGCAGGTCACCGCGCCCAAGGGCTGGGCGGAGCGGGTCGAGCACAGCATCGACCTGCCGCCGCAGAACCTGATGGCGAGCGACCGGGTGCGCTATGTCGGCGAGGCCTTCGCCGTGGTCTGCGCCGACAGCCGCTATGCCGCCGAGGACGCGATCGAGGCGATCGACGTCGAGTTCGAGCCCCTGCCCGCGGTGGTCGACCCGGAGAGGGCGAAGGAGGGCGAGATCCTCCACCCCGATATCGGCGGCAACGCGGTCGCCGCGCTGCATGTCGAGAAGGGCGACGTGGCGCGCGCGATGGAATCCGCGCCGCACCGCATCCGGCGCCGCTTCCGCCACCACCGCTATGCCGCCATGCCGCTCGAATGCCGCGGCGTCGCCGCCGAGTACGACCGGCGGACCGACTCGCTCACCGTCTGGTCGTCGACCCAGGTGGTCCACTGGGTCAGGAAGGAGCTCGCCCATGCGCTCGGCATGGCAGAGGAGAAGATCCGCGTGCTGGCGCCGGATGTCGGCGGCGGGTTCGGCGGCAAGGGGCATGTCTACCCGGAGGACCTGATCATCCCCTTCCTCGCCCGGCGGATCGGCAGGCCGGTGCGCTGGGTCGAGGACCGGCACGAGCACATCCTCAACGCGGCGCATTCGCGCGACAACGTCCACGAGGCCGAGATCGGCTTCGACGACGAGGGCCGCATCCTCGCCTTCCGCGACCGCTTCGTCGTCGATTCGGGCGCCTATTCCCCGGTCGGCGCCGGGGTCGCCTACAACACCACGGCGCATCTGCTGGGCCCCTACGACATCGAGAATTTCTCCGGCACCACCGAGATGGTGGTCACCAACAAGACGCCCAACGCGCCCTATCGCGGCGCCGGGCGGCCGGAGGCGACGCAGGTAACCGAACGGCTGATGGACATCGTCGCCGGCGCGCTCGGGCTGGAGCCCGCCCGGGTGCGGCTGCGCAACATGATCGGCCCGGAACGGATGCCGTATGCGGTCGGGCTGCCCTACCGCGACGGCGTCGAGATGGTCTACGACAGCGGCGACTACCCGGCCTCGCTCAACCGCGCGATCGACGAGATCGGCGGGATCGAGGCGTTCCGCGCCCGCCAGATCGAGGCCCGCGCGGAGGGACGCTGGCTCGGGCTCGGCCTCGGCTGCTACACCGAGGGCACCGGCGTCGGCCCGTTCGAGGGCGCGACGGTGAAGGTCGACGCCTCGGGCAAGATCGTGGTGGCGACCGGCGCCTGCCCGATCGGCCAGGGGCACGAGACGGTATTCGCCCAGGTGACGGCGGATGCCTGGAAGGTGCCGATCGAGGACGTGGTGGTGCTGCTCGCCGACACCTCGACGCTGACCATGGGCTACGGCTCGATCGCCAGCCGGTCGACGGTCACCTCGTCGATGGCGATCGGCGATGCGAGCGACAAGGTGAAGGCGAAGGTGCTCGGCGTCGCCGCCCATCTGCTGGAGGCGAGCGAGGCCGATCTCGAGCTCGGGGACGGCAGGGTCGCGGTCAAGGGCGTGTCGGAAATGTCGGTCACGCTCCGCGAGATCGCCGCCGCGGCGGCGCCCGGCTGGCTGTCGCGCCGCCCGCAAGGCAGCGAGGCCGGGCTGGAAGCGACCTCCTATTACGAGCCGCCCACCGTCACCTGGGCCTATGCGTCGAACGCCGCCATTGTCGAGATCGAGCCCGATACCGGTCGGGTGCGGATCGAGCGCTATGTCGAGGTGCACGACGCCGGCCGGCTGGTCAATCCCGGGCTCGCCGACGGCCAGGTCAAGGGCGGGCTGGTGCAGGGGCTCGGCGGCGCGCTGTATGAGTCGATCGAATACGACGAGCAGGGCCAGCTATTGACCGGGAGCTTCGCCGACTACCTGCTGCCGACCGCCGCCGAGACGCCGCCGATCGAGGTGGTCCACATGGAGACGCCGACCCCGCTGAATGCGCTCGGCGTCAAGGGGCTCGGCGAAGGCGGCGCGATCGCGCCCCCGGTGGTGATCGCCAACGCGGTGAGCGACGCGCTGAAACCCTTCGGCGTGGAGTTCAACACCCTGCCGATCCGCTGGCAGGACGTGCGCGCCGCGTTCGACGCGGCGGGGTAGGGCCGCAAGGAAAAGGGCCGGCACGCAGCCGCACCGGCCCTTTCCGTCCGCTTGCGCGTGGCGCCGGGCGCTACATCTCGTAGATCAGCTTGCGCGCGCGGGCGACGACCTCGGGCGAGGCGTCGGTGACGGCCTGCGCGACGGCCTTCTGGATGTCGACGCCGGTGGCCGCCATCAGCCGCAGCTTGCGCCGCTGCAGGTCGGAGGCGAAGCCCTTGTCGGCGTTCATCTTGTCATAGGCCATCTGCAGGGTCTTGACCGCGTCGTCGGAGGCGTCCGGGTGCAGGGCGAGCCCGCGCCCGAGGATCCCGGCAACCGCGATGAAGTTGACCACCGCCTTGTCCATCTTGTCCTTGACCAGGTCGCCGAGCATGGGCACGTCGGCGGGCAGGTCCGGATCGCGGAAGATGCCGACCTGCAGCACCGCCTTGGCGAACTGCTTGCCGTCCTTGTCGGGCTTGAACCACTGCGGCACCTTGGAGCTCCAGGCCAGCCAGTTGAACGACGCGCAGTTGGTCTCGCCCTGCTCGACCGCGAGGATGCTGCGCGACGAGCCCTTGTAGCCGGTCACCATCTTGATCTTGAAGCCGAGCAGCGACGAGGCGAGCTTGGGCACGATATAGCCGGTCGAGCTCTTGCCGCTGGTCGAGCAGATCATGCCGGCCTTCTTCATGTCCTCCCAGCTGTTCACGCCGATATCGGTGCGCGACACCATGACCATGTTGGTCTGGTTGCTGGAGCCGACCCAGCGGAACTGGCGCGCGTCGTAGCGCATCTTCTTGGGCCGCATGAGCTGGTTCACGACCGAGTTGTCGAGCGGCACGATGAGATGGGCGTTGTCCTTCGGCGCCGCGTTGGCGAACCAGTTCATCGCCTTGGAGCCGCCGGCTCCCGGCATGTGCTGGACGATGACCGTCGGCTTGCCGGGGATGTGCCTGCCCAAATGGTCGGAGAAGGTCTGGCCGTACTTGTCGTAGGTGCCGCCCGGCCCGTAGGGGATGATGATCCTGATCGTCTTGCCGTCATACATCTGCGCCGAAGCGCTGCCCGCCGCGATGGCGAGCGCGGCCGCCGCGAGGATCGCCCCGCGCCCGAACCGCATCCCGGTCTTCGTCATGTCGTGCGTCTCCCGATTGCCGTACCGGACGCCCAACGGCGGGCGCCGCTGCCACAAACTCGCATCGCGGCGCAGATTCCGCAACCCGCGATTGCCCTCCGGCGGCGCTGCGCAGCGCCGGTCAATCGAGCGCGTAGGGCACCTGCCTGGGGCCGAAGCGCTGGAGCCGGTCGCCGGTCTCCAGGTCGTACCAGGTCTGCGGGTTCGTCCCGACATTGGCGCTGCGCAGGATGATGCCGACGGTGCGCTTGGGGCCGTTGTACTCGGCGTGGATCTCGCCCGGCGGCACGAAGTCGATATAGCCCGGCGAGACCTCGTGGTCGCCGACCATTTCGAGGTCGTCCGCGCCCCCGGCCCGCCGGTAGCGGTGCACCGTCTCGCCGCCCTCGAGCACGCCGTAGACGGTCCACACCCTGCCGTGGTCGTGCACCGGCGTCGCCTCGCCCGGCTCCTTGATCAGCGCGTTGAGGACGAAGCCGTAATCGGGGTCCTCGTAGAACAGCAGGTTCTCGTAATGCCCCTTCGCCGGGTCGTTGCGCGACGGCCAGGAAGCGGCGCGCCGTTTGAGCTCCGGGTCCGCCAGCAGGTCCCCGAGATAGGGCCGCGCCTTCTCGAAGCGCTCCGCCTCGTCCCCGGTGGCGGCGCAGAGCGCGCGCATGCGCTCGATGAAGTCCTGCATCGCCGGCAGCATCGCGCTCTCCTCCCCTGGACCGGTGCGATCCTCGCACAACCGATGGATGGCGGAAAGCCCGCGCTCCCACCTTGTGGCATGGATGGCCGGAACCGGCCCCGGACTGCGATCCGGGGCAAGTCCGGCCATGACGCGGGGGGGCAAATGCGGCAGTCTGTCGGCGGTTGGACAGGGCGGAGGACCGGATGGACATCGTCGTCGACAGAAGCGCGACCTATGACAGCCTGAGGGACCGCGTGGTGATCGTCACCGGGGCGGGCCAGGGGATCGGGCGCGGCCTCGCGCATCACTTCGCGGCCCAGGGGGCGGTGCCGGTGATCGCCGACATCGACGGCGGCAATGCCGCGCGCGTGCAGGCGGAGATCGAGGACGGCGGCGGCCGCGCGCTCGGCATGGAGACCGACGTGGCGAGCGAGGCGGCGGCGCGGGCGATGGCCGGGGCGGCGCTCGCCGCGTTCGGGCGGATCGACGTGCTGATCAACAACGCGGCCGTGTTCTCGCGCATCACCATGGCGCCGTTCTGGGAGCTGCCGGTGGACGAGTGGAAGCGGGCGATGGACGTGAACATCACCGGCGCCTTCTTCTGCGCCCGCGCCGTGGTGCCGGCGATGCAGGAGGCCGGCTGGGGGCGGATCGTCAACGTCACCTCGGGCACGGTGAAGTCGGGCCCGCCCAACTACCTGCACTACGTCACGTCGAAATCCGCCGTCATCGGCATGACCCGGTCGATGGCGCGCGAGCTTGGCGCCTGGAACATCACCGTCAACACGTTCTGGCCCGGCGTGACCGATACCGGCATCCCGAGGCCCTCGGTGCCGGCCGAGATGTTCGAGAAATTCGTCGAGATGCAGGTCATCAAGCGTTCCACGCGGATCGAGGACATGGCCAGGCCGATGCTGTTCCTCTGCTCCGACGAGGCCTCCTATATCACCGGGCAGATCCTGGAGGCCGATGGCGGGCTCAATTTCGGGTAGGGCCGACGACGCGGAGGACGAGATGGACACGCTGGCCGCCACCGGGCTCGAATACCAGACCGGCTTCGCCAACGCCTTCGAGAGCGAGGCGATCCCGGGCGCGCTCCCGATCGGGCGCAACTCGCCCCAGAAGGTGCCGTTCGGGCTCTATGCCGAGCAGCTCAGCGGGACCGCGTTCACCGCGCCGCAGGACTGCAACCGCCGGAGCTGGCTCTACCGCATCCGGCCCTCGGTGAGCCAGGGGCGCCATGCGCGGATCGACAACGGGCTGCTGCGCTCGGCCCCGGTCGGCGAGGCGCCCTGCCCGCCCGACCAGATGCGCTGGGACCCGCTGCCCGTGCCCGACGGGGACTGCGACTTCGTCGACGGCCTCGCCACCCTCGTCGCGGCCGGCGACCTCGCGGCGCAGGCCGGGATGGCGGCGCATGTCTACCGCGCCAACCGGCCGATGGAGGACCGGTTCTTCTGCAACGCCGACGGCGAGATGCTGATCGTCCCGCAGCAGGGCCGGCTGCTGATCGCCACCGAGCTCGGCGCCCTGCTCGCCGCGCCGGGCGAGATCGCCGTAGTCCAGCGCGGCATCCGCTTCCGGGTCGAGCTTCCCGACGGGCCGAGCCGGGGCTATGTCTGCGAGAACTACGGCGTCGCGTTCCGCCTGCCCGAGCGCGGGCCGATCGGCGCCAACGGGCTCGCCAACCCGCGCGATTTCCGCGCCCCCGTCGCGCGCTACGAGGACCGCGAGGGCGATTTCGAGATCGTCTCCAAGTTCTTCGGCAATCTGTGGGCCGCGCCGATCGGCCATTCGCCGCTCGACGTCGTCGCCTGGCACGGCAACTACGTCCCCTACAAGTACGACCTCGCATCCTTCAACGCGATCGGGACGGTGAGCTTCGACCACCCCGACCCGTCGATCTACACCGTGCTGACCTCGCCGTCGGACCTGCCGGGGACGGCGAACGTGGATTTCGTGATCTTCCCGCCGCGCTGGCTGGTGGCCGAGGACACGTTCCGCCCGCCCTGGTTCCACCGCAACGCGATGAGCGAGTTCATGGGGCTGGTGGCCGGCCGCTACGACGCCAAGGAGGAGGGCTTCGTGCCGGGCGGGGCGAGCCTGCACAACGCGATGGCGCCGCACGGGCCGGACGCCGACGCCAACGCCAGGGCGATCGCCGCCGAGCTCGCGCCGCAATACCTCGCCGACACCATGGCCTTCATGTTCGAGACCCGCTATGTCTGCCGGCCGACCGCCTTCGCGCTGGAGACCCCCTCGCGCCAGCGCGACTACCAGGACTGCTGGAACGGCCTCCCCCGAACCTTCGACCCGGGCCCGGGCGGCTGAGGGCGCGTATCGAAGGACGGCGGACGGCGATGGCCGACAAGACGATACTCGTCGTGGGAACCTACGACACCAAGTCCCCGGAGCTCGCCTACATGGCCGACCGCATCCGCGCGCTCGGCGGCGGCGTGCTCGCCATGGACATGAGCGTGCTGGGCGATCCCGACATCCCGGTCGACTACTCGAAGCACGACGTGGCCCGGGCCGGCGGCGGCTCGATCCGCCAGGCGGTCGATTCCGGCCACGAGAACGCCGCCATGCAGATCATGGCCGGCGGCGCATCGGCGCTCGCCGCCGAGCTCCACGGACGGGGAGAATTCGACGGCATCGTGATCCTCGGCGGCACCATGGGGACCGATGCGGCGCTCGACATCTGCGGGGCGCTGCCGCTGGGCGTGCCCAAATACGTCGTCTCGACGATCTCCTTCTCGCCGCTGATCCCGCCCGGCCGGCTGTCGGCGGACGTCCAGATGATCCTGTGGGCGGGCGGCCTCTACGGGCTGAATTCGGTCTGCAAGGCGACGCTCAGCCAGGCGGCCGGCGCCGTGCTCGGCGCCGCGCGGGCCGCCGAGGCGCCGGCGGAGGACCGCCCGGTCGTCGGCATGACCTCGCTGGGCTCGGCCTCGATGAAGTACATGACCGCGCTGAAGCCCGCTTTGGAGGCGCGCGGCTACGAGGTCGCCATTTTCCACGCGACCGGCATGGGCGGGATGGCGTTCGAGAGCATCGCCTCGCGAGGCGGGTTCTGCTGCGTGATGGATTTCGCCCTCGTCGAGCTCGGCAATCTGATGATGGGCTCCGTCGTCAAGGCCGGAGAGGACCGCCTGCTGGGCGCGGGCCGCGCCGGGACCCCCCAGATCGTCGCGCCTGGATACCTCAACCTGGTCCACATCCCGACCTGGCAGGACCCGCCGCCGCAATTCGCCGACCGGCCGTTCCACACCCACAACCGGCTGGTCAAGTCGGGGCTGCTCGACGCGGCGGAGCGCAGGGCCATCGCCCGCGAGGTCGGCCGGCGGCTCGGGGAGAGCCGGGGGCCCGCGCATTTCATCCTGCCCAGGCGGGGCATCGTGCAATGGGACCGGCCGGGATACGAGGCGCACGACCCCGAGGGAATGGCGGCCTTCGCCGACGAGCTCCGCAAATCCGTCGCCGCGCCGGTCCGCATGACCGAGCTCGACTGCCACATCAACGACCCGGAATTTTGCGCCGCGGCGCTGGAGATCTTCGATCGCTGGGTCGCGGACGGCACGATCGGCTGAGGCGGGAGCCGAGCCGAAGGACGCTGCTGCTCCCCCCATCGTCACCCCCTCCGTCATGGCCGGACTCGATCCGGCCATCCACGCGGCGTCTCCACCCGCACGACGGTCGGACGGGAGGGGTGGCGGCGCCCGTGAGTGCCCGAAAGAGCCTCGGACTCGCTCCGGAGGCCGGGGATGACGGTGTAGGGCGGGGCCCTATCGACGGTCGCGCCGAAAAGCCTTTCGCTCTTCCCCCAAATCCCCGATCTTTGCGCGGATGGTGATGCAGGACGGGAGGTCAGGCGCCGGTGTTCGAGGAGCCGACGCCTCTCACCGCCTCCGTCCGGCTCGGTCTCGTGCTCGGCCTGGCCTATGGCGCGACTGCCTCCCGGCGCTCGTGCCTTCCGCGACGGCTTGTGCCCATCGGTGCGACGCATAACGTGTTAACGGGACGGCGTGCTAGCCGCCGGCTCAGAGTGATTGGAGCCGAAGTATGAGCCCAGATGGATGGCTCGGACTGCTGGCGGCCGCTTTGGGAGGCGGCCTTGTCGTCAAGTTCCTGGATATCCTGTACGCGGAGGTTCGGCGCCGTTCGGAGAGCTCGGAGGAGGCCGAGCGGTTCGTCGACGAGCATCTGGATCCGCTGCTCAAGGCGGCCGACGAGCTGGTGGGCAAGCTCGTGTCTTTGGCTGGCGAGGACTTCACAAGTCTCCGCAACGTGGATCCGAATGCCGACCGTATCGACAACAACGACTTCGTGAGCCTGGTTTTCCTCATGGCAACGTTTTGGGCTAACATCGAAATCATTCGCCGCGAAGGACTCTCCGTATCGATCGTGAAGGACGTTCGCGGCCAAAGACTGCAAAGCTTCTTGAATTGCATCGAGTCTCGCGGGGTGCGGATCGTCGACCGAATTTCGCAACGCGCAGTCGGGGAGCTGATGCTCGCCAACCGCCAGGACGGCACCTTGGAGTCCCGGTTTTTCGTCGATTTCGTACGCTCGATGGAGACCGATCCAAACGCCCGCCGTTGGCTGCGGCCCTTGGCTCACGCGCTGTCGCGCACCCGCCATACATCGGAACGCCAGAGACTCTTGAAGTACGGCATCGTCATTCACGCGATGATCGACTCGCTCGATCCCGGGTATCAGGTCACGCGACGGCGCCCTTCGTACCCGAACAAGCTGTCCAACAAGTCGTGGCGGGATCTGAAATACCGAGTTTTCGGCCAATACCTAAAGTTCGTATCGGAACCCGAAAAATATACAGGGCCGCCCAAGAGAAAGCGGCCCCGAAGAGGGTAAGGCGGCGCGAAGGGACTTTGGCTCTCTCGCTTGGAGACAACGGAACGTCCGTTGGGCCGCCTCTATTCCGTTGATGTGGGTTCACATCTCAAAGCGGATCTTAGCGCGGAAGCACTCAAGAGTCCACAGCTATGCGCTCTTCCGCCAAGGGTGCCCCCGTGGAAGATCGTTGCACGGATGGCATTCCCTCCGACAGGAGCGTCTTCGGACGAAAACCCTTTTCCTTCAGGGATTATTCCTCAATCTTGAAGGTGAAGGCAGCGCTACCATCGTCACGCGCCGCCCCGTGTCACCAATTCTGGGTGGAGCAAGCGCCGGTGTTCGAAGAGTTCGGTTTCGAGGAGCTGACGCCGCTCGCCGCCTCCGTCCTGCTCGGCCTCGCGCTCGGCCTCGCCTATGGGGTGCTGGCGCAGCGGAGCGCCTTCTGCCTGCGCCGCAGCCTGGTCGGGCGATGGCGCGACTGCCTGCCGGCGCTGGGCGCCTGGGCGATGGCGCTGGCCTGCGCGATCGCCGGCACCAGGCTCGCCGTGGCGGTCGGGCTGATCTCCTTCGAGGAGCACCGCTTTCTCGCCGCCGACCTGCCGCTCGCCTCGGTGCTCGTGGGCGGCGCGCTGTTCGGCGCCGGCATGGTGCTGACCGGCGGCTGCGCCTCGCGGCTCGCGGTTCTGGTGGGCACGGGGAATCTGCGGGCGCTGCTGGTGCTGGTCGTCTTCGCGGTGGTCGCGCTGGCGGCGATGAAGGGTGCGCTCGCGCCGCTCCGCCTCGCGCTCGGCGCCGCGTCCGTCCCGGACGGCGGGGCCTCGCTCGCCGACCTTCCGGGCGGCGAGATCTGGCCGCTGGCGCTGGCGCTGGCGCTTGCCGTGCTCGCGTTGCGCACCGCCGCGCCGCTCTCCCATCTGGCGATGGCCGGCGCGATCGGGCTGCTGGTGCCGCTCGGCTGGGTCGGCACCGGGTTCCTGCTGCTCGACGACTTCGATCCCATCCCGCTGCAGTCGATGGGCTTCACCGGGCCGATGGCCGACACATTGTTCTGGACGGTGGCGGCGACCTCGATCCCGGCGGGGTTCGGTACCGGGCTGGCCGCGGGCGTCCTCGCCGGCAGCCTGGCGGCGGCGCTGGCGGCGGGCGAGTTCCGCTGGCAGAGCCTGGAAGGCCCGCGCCAGACCGGGCGCTACCTCGCCGGCGCGGCGATGATGGGGGTGGGCGGCGTGCTGGCCGGCGGCTGCACGGTCGGCGCCGGCCTCTCCGGCGTCTCGACGGCGAGCCTCGCGGCCCTGCTTGCGCTGGCCGCCATGGCGGGGGCGGCGCGGACCACTGGGGCGGTGCTGGAGCGGCGGTAGGGCGCCCTTCGATACGCGGCTTCGCCGCTACTCAGGAAGAAGTGTCTTTCTGGCCGCCACCACTCCGCCGTCATCCTGAGTAGGCGCGCAGCGCCGTATCGAAGGACGCCCCCCGCGATCAGCCGAACATGTCGGCGGCAATCGCGTCGTACCAGCCGAGCGATTCCTGGTAGGTCGCCTTGCGCAGCTCGGCGCTCTCCCCGGTCTTGGAGATGAAGCCGCTGGTCTTGGCGATCTTGGCGTCGGTCGCCTTGTAGGCGGCGCCCACCTTGACCCCGTCATCGGTGCCGATGAGCGACCAGCAGGTGTTGGAGAAGCGCGCCGGGAACACCTTCGAGCCGGCCAGCGCGCCGCGCACCGCCATGGCGCAGACCTTGGCCTGGCTGTTGGCCGAGAAGCCGGATTTCGGCATGTCGCCCTGCAGCGAGGCATCGCCCAGCACGTGGATGTTGGCGTCGGCCCGGCTCTGCATGGTGTGCGGCACCACGGGCGCCCAGCCCGACTTGTCGGTGACGCCGGCAATCGCCGCGATGCGCCCAGCCTGCTGCGCCGGGATGACGTTGCAGACATCGACCTTGGTGACCTCGCCGTCGACCACGACCTCCATCGCACCCGGCCTGACCTCGACCTTGTCGCCGCCGAAATCGGGGCCGACGCGCTCGATCATGCCGGGGTAGTGGCGCTGCCAGCCGTCCTCGAACAGCCCCTGCTTGGAGAACTTGGCCTTGGGGTCGACGATCAGGATCTTGGCCGACGGGTTGGACTGCTTGAGCGCATGCGCCACCATCGAGATCCGCTCATAGGGCCCGGGCGGGCAGCGGAACGGGTTGGGCGGCGCGACCATGCAATAGACCCCGCCCTGCCGCATGGCGGCGACCTGCGCCTTGAGGAGCTGGGTCTGCGAGCCCGCCTTGTAGGCGTGCGGCATGCGGTTCTGCTGCGACACGTCCCAGCCCGGGACCGCGCCCGGCTTGAAGTCGATGCCGGGCGACAGCACCAGGCGGTCATAGGCGAGGCTGCCGCCGCCGGCGAGCCCGACGGTCCGCTTGCCGCGGTCGACGGCGACCGCCCAGTCGTGCACCACGTTGACGCCGTGATTGGCGGCGAGGGCGCCATAGGTGTGGCCGATCGAGGCGAAGTCGCGGAAGCCGCCGAGATAGAGATTGGAGAAGAAGCAGCTGTAATAGGCGCGGCTCGGATCGACCAGGGTCACGTCGAGCGCGCCCTTGGAATCCTTGGCGATGTAGCGCGCCGCCGTGGCGCCGCCCGCGCCGCCGCCGACGACCACGACGCGCGGCCGCGCCTGGCCCAGCACCGCGGGCGCGGCGAGCGCCGTCGAGGTGGCGGCCGTCGCTGCGAGGAACCGCCGCCGGTTCAGCCCGCCTCTGTCATTCCGTTCCGTCATCACGCTTCCCCCTCGTTTCACGGGCCGTCCTCGGCCCGGTGGAAATGCGCGGCCAAGGCGGCGATCTCCTCGTCCGACAGGCGCCCGGCCACCAGCTGCATGGCGGGATGCACCCGCTTGCCGCGCTTGTAGGCGTGCAAGGCTATCACGAACTCGTCATGCGGCCAGCCCGTTATCGAGGGAATGCCCGCCTCGCCCCCGCCCGGGCGGTGGCAGGTGGTGCATTCGCCGGCCAGATAGGCGCCGTATTCGGGGTCGCCCTCGACGGTCAGCAGCCTGGGGTCGAGACCGTACTCCTCGACCGTCACCGTGGGCTCGGCCGGCGGAAGATCGGTCCGGGCGCCGGAGAACCCGCGCAGCCAGGCCAGCAGCGCCGCCCGGTCGCCGGCGCGCTTCATGCCCTTGAAGCTCATGCGCGAGCGCGCCACGAGGGCGCGCGGCCGGGCGATGAAGGCGTCCAGCGTGGCCGCGGTCCAGACCAGCCCGCCGGCGCCGGCCGTCCGCATCGCCTTCGAGTAGCGGTAATCGGCGAGCGAGCCCGCCTCGCGGCCGAACAGGTCGTTGAGATGCGGCCCGATCCGGTGTTTCGCGCCGCCGCCCACCTGGTGGCAGCGCTTGCACGCGCCGTAGAGCGCCTTGCCACGCGCCTCGTCGGCGCCCGGGGCGGAGGGGAGGAGAAGCGCCGCGGCGAGGAGGGCAGCCGTCCAGCCGCGGCCCCGCCCGGGCGACCTAGCCGACGGCGATCCGCCGCTCGAGGCCGTAGACCGAGCCATCGTCGTCGACCCATTCGAAGGCGAGCAGGCCCGGCCCGGGCACCGCCATCGCGAACTGGATGTAGGGGTTGGCCGAGACCGCCGGCTCAAGGTCGACCGACAGCACCTCCTCGCCCTCGAAGCGGACCCGGAAGCGGTTGACGATGCGGCGCGGCACCAGCTTGCCCGCGCGGTCGCGCCGGAGCCCGGTATGCATGGGATGGACGATCCGGGTTTTTACCGTGAACGGGACGCCCGCCTTTATCGATCTCGGCAGCTTTATGCGCGGCCTGGGCTTCGCCATCGTCCGGTCCTCAGCCGCAGCCGCCGACGGTCACGGCGACGCGCCTCGTCGCCTGGCGGAACGTGCCGTCTGCCATCTCGGCGATTGCGATCACCTTCTGGCTGCGGGCGAGCCGGATGCGGATCGTCGCTTGCGGCGGCGCCAGGGGGCCGAAGGCGAACACCGCGACCCCGGGATAGGGGTTGGCTTGCGCGAACAGCGCGATGCGCCTCGCCCCGTCGGCGGCCACCCGCACCGGCACCGCGCCGCCGTTGTCGGCGATCTCCGGCACGTCGAGAACCACCCCGCCGTCGGCCGGCTGCGCGCCGCCGGTGAAGCGGGCGATGGCGTCCTCGAACCCGTTCGACGCCGCCGCCCCGGCGGCCGGCAGCAGCAGCGCCGCCGCGGCGCCCGATCTCAGCACGTCCCTGCGTGTCGGAGCCATGTTGCAGCATATGGGTTGCGGCGGCGGCGCGGGTCAAGCCGGTTTGGCGGGCGATCTTCACCCGGCGTCTCAACCAGGCCGCCGTCCGGTCCCCCGGGGACGGGAATCCTTGCCGTTTCGGGCTAATGTTTCACGTGAAACTTAGGTCAACAATGCTGACCATTGTTTCACGTGAAACATTAGGCCGGCTAGCGGCCGCGATATTCCGCCGGGCGCTTCTCGCGGAAGGCGCGGATCCCCTCTTTGTGGTCCTCGGTGCGGATCAGCACCGACTGGCCGATGCGCTCCAGAATGCGCCCCGAATTGGTGTCGATCGAGTCGCAGGTGTTCATGATCGTCTTGGCGAGCCCCATGGCGAGCGGCGCCTTGCCGGCCAGCTTGCGGGCGAGCGCCATCGCCGCGTCCCTGAGCCCGGCGGCCGGGACGACGCGGGTCACCAGCCCGATCCTGAGCGCCTGCTCGGCGTCGATGAAGGTGCCGGCCAGCACCAGCTCCTTGGCCCAGCCCGGCCCGATCAGATTGACCAGCCGCGAGCAACCGCCCGAGCCCGGGATCAGGTTGATGTTGGCCTCGGTGAAGCCGAACCGGGCGTCGTCCGCGGCGATGCGGAAGTCGCAGGACATGGCGAGCTCCAGCCCGCCGCAGGCGCACACCCCCTGGGCGGCGCAGATCACCGGGATCTCGATGCGCTCCAGCAGGTCGAAGAAGTCGTGCACCCAGCGGTATTCCACGCGGAAGCGCTCGGTCGGCCAGTCGTTCTCGAACCAGCTCACATCGGCGCCGGCGCAGAACGCGCGCTCGCCCTCGGCGTCGATCACGATGACCCGGATCGCCGAGTTCGCCTCGATCCGCCTGGTCAGCCACAGGAACTCGGCCCGCATGTCGTCGTTGAAGGCGTTGAGGCGCTCGGGCCGGGCCAGCGTGACGGTCATGATCCCGTCGCCGTCGATGGCCACCCTGAGCGCCTTGAAGTCGTGCTCCTCGATGATCTCGTTGCCCTCGTCGATCACTGCCTGCTCCTCGTCGTTGCGTCCCGGCCGCGCAGCAGCGCGCGGACCCGTTCCGGGGCGATCGGCGTGCGGTCGATCGCGCCCTCGATGCCGATCGCCTCGTCGACCGCGCTTGCGATGGCGGCCGCGACCCCGTTGATACCGCCCTCGCCGCCGCCCTTGATGCCGAGCGGGTTGCGCGGGCTCGGCGCGTCCTCGGCGATCAGGCACGCGATGGCGGGCACCTCGGCTATCGTCGGCAGCTTGTAGTCGGCGAGCGTGACGGCGAGCGGCTGGCCGGCCGCGTCATACACGAACGCCTCGTAGAGCGCACCCCCGATCCCCTGGACGCAGCCGCCGACAAGCTGCCCCTCCAGCATGGCCGGGTTGACCGCGCGGCCCACGTCATAGGCGATCAGGAATTTTTCGACCGTCACCTCCCCGGTGCCGGGATCGACGCGGACCACGGCGATATGTGCGCCATAGGGAAAGGTGCATTGCGCAGTTTCATAAAATGCCTCGGCGGCGAGCGCGTCGCGTCCCAGGGCGCGCACGATCCCGCCGAGCGAAATCGACGGGCCGCCTTCGCCCGCTTGCACCACGCCGTCCCGGATCGCCAGCCGTTCCGGCGGCGTCTGCAACAGCCCGGCGGCGGCGGCGAGCGCCTTCTCGCGCAGCGCCAGCGCGGTCGCGTGCACCGCGCTCCCGGTCAGCACCGTCGCCCGCGCGGCATGCGCGCCGATGCCGTAGGGGATGCGGTCGGTCTGGCCGTGCACCACCCGGACGGCGCGATAGTCGACGCCGAGCGCGGCGGCGCAGATCTGCGCCATCGCGGTCTCGAACCCCTGCCCGACCGAGGCGCCGCCGGTGACCGCCTCGACCGCCCCGTCGGCGTCGACGGCGATCCTGGCGCCGTCCGACGGCCCGCGCCCGCTCTCCTCGAGAAAGGTCGCGATCCCGGCCCCCACCAGCTCGCCCGCCGCCCGGCGCCGCGCGAGACCGGCCCTGAGCGCGTCCCAGCCCACCGCATCGAGCGCCTTGTGCAGCAGCAGCTCATAGTCGCCGCTGTCGAGCGCCAGCGTCTCGGCATAGGGCTCGTCATAGGCGATCGTGCAGGGCAAATCGGCGGCCGGGATCAGGTTGCGCCTGCGGATCTCCACCCGGTCGATGCCGAGCCGGTCGGCCGCGGCGTCCATCAGCCGCTCGCGCACGAAGCTCGATTCGAACCGCCCCGGCGCGCGGTAGGTCGCGGCCGGCGCCTTGTTGGTCAGCCGGACATGGCAGGAGGCGCGGAACGCCGGCACGCGGTAGAGCCCGGGCAGCGAGCACATCGTGCGGTTGGGCACGCTCACCCCGTGGGTCCTGAGATAGGCCCCCTGGTCGTGCCAGATCTCGTCCTCCAGCGCGAGGATGCGGCCCTCGGCATCGACCGCGAGCCGCGCAAGGTGGCGCTGCTCGCGCCCCTGGTTGGCCGCCGTCAGATGCTCCTGGCGGTCCTCGATCCACTTGACCGGAGAACCCAAGCGCTTGGCCGCCAGCAGCACCAGCACATCCTCCGGGTAGAGCTCGCCGCGGATCCCGAACCCGCCGCCGACATGGCCCTCGTGGAGGTGGATCTTGTCGGGCGCGAGCCCCAGCATGCGGATCAGGGTCTCCTTGTTGCGGTGCGGCACCTTGGCCGCGCCGTGGAGCGCGAGAAGGTCGCGCGCTTCGTCGTAGACCCCGATCGCCCCCCTGGTCTCCATCGGCACCCCCGAATGCCGCCCGGTCGCGAGGTCGAGCGAGACCACCGCGTGGCCCTGGCGAACCCGGCAGCCGCGTCGCCGTAGGTATGGGTGAGCAGCGCCGCCTCGGTGCCGAGCCCGGGGGCGAACTCGCCTTCCCCGGCATCCGCGGCGACCACCGCCGGCAGCGGGTCGAGATCGAGCTCGACCAGCTCGGCCGCGTCCTCGGCGAGATAGGCGGTCTCGGCGAACACCGCCGCCACCGGCTCGCCGACATAGCGCACCCGGTCCCGCGCGAGGATGTGCTGGCGATAAGGCCTGAGCGACTCGACCCGGCGGTCGGCGCGGAAGTCGATCGGCGGGATGTCGGCGACATCGGCGGCCGACCACACCGCGCGCACCCCTTCCAGCGCCAGCGCGGCGGCGGCATCGACACCCCCGATCTCGGCATGGGCGTGCGGCGAGCGCACGATCCGCATGTGGAGCTGGCCCGGGAAGTCGATGTCGGCGGCGTAGCGCCCGCGCCCGGTGACCAGCGGGCGGTCCTCGATCCGCGCGAGCGGCTTGCCGAGCGGGTCTCCGGCGTCGGTCACGGGGGGGTGGAGCGTCCTTCGATACGCGCCCTTCGGGCGCTACTCAGGATGAGGTGGGGGTTTGAGCCGCACGCAACCCCTTCCCTCATCCTGAGTAGCGGCGAAGCCGCGTATCGAAGGACGGCATCGGCCGCGTCGGCGGTTCCAACCGAAACGGACACGCGCTAAACCTGCCCCAGCGGGTCGAGCCCGAGCAGCGCCTTGCCGGCGTTCTCGAAATTGGACGGCGCCGCCTGCACCTGCTGCGCGACCGTGTTCATGTCGCGGAACCGCCGCTCGAACGGGTTCGCGGCATGGATCGCCGTGGCGCCGGCCCGGTGATAGGCCATCGCCACCACCTCGCGGGCGCGGGTCGATGCGTAGGCGCAGGCGATGCGGAGCCGCGCCCGGCGGTCGAGGTCGAGCGCATCACCGCGCCCGAGCGTGTGCCAGGCCTCGTCCGCCATCTCCAGCATGAAGGCCCGCGAGGCGCCGAGATGGCCCTCGGCCAGCGCCACGTCGGACTGCACCGCGGTGCTCTCGCGCATCGCGCCCGCGGAATAGCTCGCGGTCTTGGCGGCGGCGAGCGCGACGAACGCATCGAGCGCCGCCCGCGCGATGCCGAGCGCGACGCCGGCGAAGGCGATTCCGTAGAACGCGGTGAGCGCGAGCCGGTAGAGCGGGCCGTCCTCGCGCCGGTCGGGGGCGTGGTCGCGCAGGAAGCTGCGGCCCCGGGGCACGAGCAGACCGTCCACCGCGTAGTCGTCGCTGCCGGTTCCCCTCAGCCCCATCGTGTCCCACACCGGCTCGATGGCGGCGGCGGCGGCGGGGAACAGGAAGGTGCGGATGCGCGGGCGGCCCCCGGCGGTGAGAAGCGGCGCCCCGTCCGGCCCGGTCTCGAAGTAATGGGCGCCCAGCCAGCTCGCGTTGCGGATGCCGCTGGCATAGGACCAGCGCCCGCTCAGCCGCCAGCCGCCGTCCGCCGGCACCGCGCGCGCGGTCTGGTTGACCGGCCCCCAGGCGCACACCGCATCGGGCGCGCCGAAGATCTCGCGCGCGACGTCCGGTGCAAGAAATGCAGCGGAAAGCGAGCAACCGAGCGCCTGACCGAGACACCAGGCGGTGCTCGCATCCGCCGCGGCGACGGTCTCGACCACGGCGACCAGCTCGGCCGGCGACGCCTCGCCGCCGCCCATCGAGCGCGGCAGGCAGAGCCGGTAGAGCTCCGCCTCGTGCATCGCCGCCATGGCGGCGTCCGTCACCCTGCCGCCGCGCTCGGTGCGCCCGGACTCGGCGGCGATCAGCGGCGCCACGCCGCGGGCGCGCGCCACCCAGTCGACCGCGCGCGGCTTCAGCGGTTCGGGGGTCGCCAACGCGCCAGCCTCGCCCGGTCTCAGCCGTCCTCGCAGTCGAGCCTGAGCGACAGCGAGTTGATGCAGTAGCGCTGCCCGGTCGGCATCGGCCCGTCGGGAAAGACATGGCCGAGATGGGCGTCGCAGCGCGCGCAATGCACCTCGGTGCGGACCATGAACAGGCTGCGGTCGGTGGTGGTGCCGACCGCTTCGGCATCGTGCGGCTGGTAGAAGCTGGGCCAGCCGGTGCCGGAGTTGAACTTGGTCCTGGAATCGAACAGCTCTCGCCCGCAGCAGACGCAGACATAGGTGCCCGCGTCCTTGCAGCCGTCGTACTCGCCCGAGAACGGCCGTTCGGTCGCGTGCTGGCGGGTGACGGCGTATTGCTCCGGCGTGAGCTGGGCGCGCCACTCCTCGTCGGTCTTCTCGACCTTGCCGGGCTTGGTGTCGGTTGTCATCGGCTCAGCCTCCTCCGTACAGGCGTTCCAGCACGTCTCCGAACGCGCGCAGCGCATCCGCCCCGGCGCCTGCATAGCTGGAGCCGTGCATGCAGGCGAGCGTCTCCGGCCCGAGCCCGGCGAGGCGCTCCAGGACCGGCCGGGTCTCGCGCGTCCAGGGCACCGAATGCGACATCGGCCCCTCGGCCTGGGTCGCGTTGTAGGCGTCGGTGCGGGCGATTATGTCGCCCTCGAAGAGCGGCTCGACATCGCCGTTATGGCCGAACAGGTCGGAGCAGAACAGCGTCCTGGTGGTCTCGTCGAACAGCAGGCTCGCATCCCAGCCATGCGGCACGTGCTTGGTCTCGACGACGCGGAAGCGGTGGCTGCCGGTCTCGATCCGCTCGTACTCGCCGAGCACGCGCGGCGGGCGGATCGCGAAATCGCCGACCGAGGTGCGCGCGCCGACGAAGCTGCACACCGGCTCGGCCCCGGGCGCCAGCGCGAGCCAGTCGTTGAGGGTCGCGCACTCGTCGGCCTCGAAATGGCTGAACCCGATCCAGCGAATGGTCGCCGGGTCGAGCACGGTGGCGGCGGCCTCGCGGATCTCGTCGAAGAAGCCGCGCAGATTGGTGTGGTAGAGCAGCGGCTCGGCGTCGCGCACCAGGAAGCTGTTGAACTGGAAGTTCGCCGGCGCATGGAACGCCGACAGCCGGAACACATCGGGCGCGATCTCGGTGACCTGGGCCATGGCGCGTCAACTCCGTCCGGCGGGCGGGCTCATCCCGGGCTTCACGCTCGGAACCGCGCCGAGTCTAGAGGAATTCGGCCGGGGCGGGAATGGCGGGGCTTCTCTCCGCTCGTCCTCTCGACCGGACACCGGATTCGATCCGGGGCGAAGACAGGCGAACGGATGGTTGATTGCAATGCAAGCACAGCTTAGGCTTGCGGTCTTTCAAGCAGGAGGGCGAACCCGTGGCCAGCATCACCATCCGCAAGCTTGACGACGAGGTGAAGACCCGGCTGCGCGTGCGCGCGGCGGCCAACGGCCGGTCCATGGAGGAGGAAGCGCGGGTGATCCTGCGCGAGGCGGTGGACGACAAACCCGCCTCGAAGGACCTCGCGAGCATTATCCGCGAATATTTCGGACCGTCGAAGGGCGTCGACCTGGAATTGCCGCCGCGCGATCCGATCCGGGAGCCTCCCCGGTTCGAGTGAGGCGGAACCCGTGGTCGTCCTCGACACCAATGTCGTGTCCGAGTTGATGCGCAAGTCGCCTTTTGCCGCCGTGGACGCGTGGGCCGCGCGTCACGCGGCAGATGATCTTTACTTTACGGCGGTGGGCGAGGCGGAGCTTCGCTACGGAGCCGCCATAATGCCGGCGGGCCGCCGCCGCGATACGCTCGTCTCGGACATAGACTCCATGCTGCTCGCGGCGTTCGACCGCCGGATTCTGCCCTTCGACAGCGACGCGGCGGCCGCCTATGCGGAGATGGCTGCCGTCCGCCGCCGATCGGGCCGACCGGTCTCCCAGCCGGATTGCCAGATCGCGGCCATTGCGCGGTCGCGCGGCATGGCGGTGGCGACGCGGAACGTGCGCGACTTCGCCGAGATGGGTATCGACGTGATCGACCCGTGGGAAATCGCCTGACTGGCGCCGCTCGCGCGGGAATCGGCGTGGCCGCTTGACCGGGCGGGAGGTGGCGCACGCCGGCTCGAACGAACCGGAAAACCGGTCCATAGTTGGCGCTTCGACCGCGGCGCGGCCGCGGGGACCGGGAAGGGGGATCGGCGTCGGATGGACTACGAGAACGTGCTGACCGAAATGGATGGCGAGCTGCTGATCGTCACGCTGCACTGGCCGGAGCGCCATAACGCGCTCGATCGCCAAATGCGGGTCGACCTGCTGGACTGCGTCCGCCGCGCCGAGACCGACGAAGCGGTCAGGGCCATCGTGATCACCGGACATGGCAACAAATCGTTCAGCGCGGGCGCCAACATTCCCGAGCTCAAGCAGCGGACGCTGGTATCGGAGATGGGTCCTGCGGCGACGCTGCGGAAGGACCTGCCGACGGCCATCGAACGCCTGGCCAAGCCGAGCGTCGCCGCGATCAACGGCTATTGCTTCGGCGCCGGGCTGGAGCTCGCCATGGGGTGCACGATCCGCATCGCCTCCGAGAACGCCCTGCTCGGCCAGCCGGAGATCGCGCTGGGACAGATCCCGGGCAGCGGCGGGACGCAGCGCCTGTATCGCTTCGTCGGTCTCGGCTGGGCCATGCAGATGGTGCTGACCGGGCAGCGCATCGACGCCCGGATGGCGGCGTCCATCGGCCTGGTCACCGAGGTCTTGCCGCAGGCGGACCTGCTGGACCGGGCGAAGGAGCTGGCGCGCGACATGGGCTCCCGCGCCCCGATGGCGTTCGTCGCCGGGCGCGACGCCGTGCTGCGCTCGACGGAGACCGATCTGCTCACCGGCATCGACTACGAGCGCAAGCTCTATGCCATCTGCATGGGCACCGAGGACGTCCGAGAAGGCATGCAGGCCTACGCCGAGAAGCGCGCGCCGGAATACCGGGGACGGTGAGGCGGCCCCGGCCTTCCCGGTCGCTCTTCCGGTGGCGGGCGGCGTGGATGGCGGGAACCAGTCCATTGCTGTCGCGGATTGGGTAGCATCGGACAAAGCGAACATACTTTACATACTGGACAAAACGGCGATTATCGTCCCTGTTCGTGGAGAGCCAAGGGGCGACGGCATGGTCAGGTCGAGCGGACCGCCGCGGGAAGAGATGGGCATCCTCGTAGAGAATCTTCCGCCCTTGTCGAGCGGTGCCAGGAACTTCATGCGACACCATCCCCGGGAAGCGTGCCTGGCGGTGGCCGTTGCCCTGGAGACGGCGGCTGCGCAAAGCGCGGCCGCAGACGGGAAAGCGGGCCTTGAAGTGCCGGAGAAGTTGCGGGGTTTCATCCGCCCCCAGCACCGAGGGGAAGAAATTCTCGGTGCCTCGGCGGCGGCGGCGCGGCTCGAAGTGTCGAGGACCACTGTCTATGACTGGGTGGAACGAAAGACGCTGATTGCCTGGAGGTCCACCAAGCGCGGGCTGAGCATTCCGGCAGCGCAGATTCTCGGCCCCGGCCATGTCGTCACGGGTCTCGCGGGTATTGTCGACATCGTTGGAGATGCGGAGCTTGCGTGGGCGTTCCTTACCCGGGAATGGCCGTTCGAGGACTCGGTGGCAGCACCCCTGGAACTGCTGAAATCCGGCCGGGTCAAGGAAGTTCTGGACGCGGCGCCCGGCTTTGGCTCCACGTTCACGTGAGCGCGGCCGGCTACCCTCGGGACCGGATCGAGGCCGTACTCCGGAAGGCAAGCCTTCCAGACTGCTACCGGATCGTGCCGGCCAGCTTCCTGGCATCGCCGCTCGGAACCGTTCCCGCCGATTCGCGCTTTTGCTCGCGGGACGCCGGCTACGCGGTGCTCTACGCGACGCCCGATTTCGCCACCGCCTTTGTCGAAACGGTGGTGCGGGACAGGTTCACGCGAAGCCGGCTACGCGACGTGGCGTTGAAGGAGATCACGGGGCGGGGTTGGGCGCAGATTTCGAGCCGTCGTGCCGTCGTTCTGACCCTGCTCGACCTTCGGGGAGACGGGTGCACCCGGATCGGCGCGCCAACCGATGCGATTCACGCGCGAAATCACGCGGCGGGACGCGCCTTTGCGACGTCGATCCACGGAGGACATACCGATGTCGACGGGCTGCTCTAAGTGTCTCGCCTGACCGGCGCGGATGTCTACGCGATATTCGACCGTGCCGTTGGCAAGCTGGATTGCCCGGCGGCGGGAATGTTGACAGATCACCCGGACCTGCCGGACGTCCTGGCGCGACACGATATCCGTCTGTTGGGCTAAGGCGGGGGCCGGCCGTGACGGTCGGGAGAATGGTGAGAACGCTTCCAACCAAAACGGGCGCGCACTAGGTTTGCCGGTGGTCAAGCAGGAGGGCGGACCCGTGGCCAGCATCACCATCCGCAAGCTCGGAGACAAAACAAGGCGCCGGCTGCGCGTGCGTGCGGCGGCGAACGGCCGGTCCATGGAGGAGGAAGCGCGCGCGATCGGGCGCGATGCGGTCGCCGGCGAACACGAGGCGAAGGATATGGCCACTATCATCCGCGAGTTCTTCGGGCCTCATGGCGGGGTGGAGCTCGAATTGCCGCCGCGCGAACCCGCACGCGAGCCGCCCGAATTCGATTGAGACGGCGGCGCAATCGACCCGTGGGAAGCGGCCTGAGCGGGCCCGACCGCGGCCGCATTACCGGCCGCCTCTGGGTGCTTTCGGCCGGGCTTTGCATGAGCCTCGGCGGGCCGATCATCCGGCTCGCCGAAGACAGCACGGAGTGGCAGTTCCTGTTCTACCGCTCGCTCGGCGCGGGGCTCGCGCTGCTGCTCTGGTTCGTCGTCGCCCGCCGCCCGGTGCTGGCCGCGATCCGCGGCACCGGCGCGGCCGGGCTGGTGGGCGGGCTCTGCCTGGCCGTGGGGTTCGCCGGCTATGTGTGGGGCGTGATGAACTCCACGGTGGCGAACGCGCTGTTCCTGCTGAGCGCCTCGCCGCTGTTCGCCGCGCTGCTCGGCTGGGCGGTGATGCGCGAGCCCGTGTCGCGCTCGATGCGGTTCGCCATGGCGGGCGTGATGGCGGGCGTCGCGATCATGATCGGCGAGGGGCTGGCCGAGGCCGATCTGTTCGGCGACCTGGCGGCGCTCGCCGCGGCGCTGGGCTTCGCCGGCTTCTCGGTCTGCATCCGGCGCGGCCGGCACACCGACATGAGCCCGACGATCCTGATCGCCGCCGCCGTCACCGCCGCGGTCAGCGGGACGATGGCGCTCCTGGGCGGCGCCGGGCTCGACGTGCCGGCGGCCGATATCGGGCTCGCCGCCGCCTATGGCGTGCTGGTTATCGGCGCCGGCATCCTCATGCTGACCATCGGCGCCCGGCACGTGCCGGCGGCCGAGCTCGTCGTGCTCTCGCTCACCGAGGTGGTGTTCGGGCCGATCTGGGTCGCGCTCGCCTTCGCCGAGGTGCCGAGCGCGCTTACCCTGCTCGGCGGGGCCGTCCTGCTCGGCAGCATCTCGGCCCAGGCCGTAATCGGGATGCGGCGCCAGCCGATGGATTGATCCCGCCCGGCGCGCGGGACCAGAATGGCGGAACCCGCCGGACACGGAGGCCGGAGCCATGCCGGACAGCGTCGCGAGCGTCGATTTCGACCGGTTCCGCCTCGCCCGGCTGGTCGACCGCCTGGCCGAGGCCGGCGAGGTTGAGACGGTGGCCGAGACGGTGCCGCTCGCCCGGGTGGCGGCGAAGCTCGACGGCAACCCGAAGGCGGTGCTGTTCGAGCGCGCCGGTCCCGAGGGCGCGCGGCTGGTCGGCAACGCGATGGCGAGCCGGCGCCGGCTCGCGCTCGCGCTCGGCACCGGGGAGCGCGACCTGCTGCCGGCGCTGCTCGACCGGCTCGACAACCCGATCCCGCCGGTCGAGGTCGCTCGGGACGCGGCGCCGGTGCAGGAAGTCGTGCTCGAAGGCGAGGATGCCGACCTCACCGCGCTCCCGGTCCATCTCCAGCACGCGCTCGACGGGGCGCCCTATATCTCGGCCGGGCTCGACTTCTCGCGCGATCCCGACACCGGGCTCGTCAATATCGGCATGCGCCGGCTGATGCTGCGCGGAAGGCGCGAGGCCGGGATCGACCTCAACGCGCCGAGCGACCTGCGGGCGATCTACGGCCGGGCGCACGGGCGGGGCGAGAACCTGCCGGTCGCGATTGTCGTCGGTGCGCATCCGGCGGATGCCATCGCGAGCCTCAGCCTGATGCCGCCGGGGGACGAGCTCGCGCTGATCGGCGGGGTCCGCGGCGCGGCCCTCCCCGTGGTCAAATGCGCGACCAGCGATCTCATGGTCCCGGCCGATGCCGAGATGGTGCTCGAAGGCCATCTCGACCCCGCCGGCTGGTCGGAGCCCGAGGGGCCCTACGGCGAATATGTCGGCTATTACGGCGTGCTCAAGTCGAACCCGGTGTTCCATCTCGACGCGATCGCGCGCCGCGGCGATGCGCTGTTCCAGACGGTGACCATCGGCGGGCGCTACATGGACCGCACCGACACCGCGCAGATCTGCGCCCTGAAGACCGAGATCTCGCTGTGGAAGGCGCTGGAGACCGCGCTGCGCGAGCCGGTCGCGGTCTGCGTCACCGCCTCCTGCGGGGGGATGTACAACGCCCGCGTGTCGCTGCGCCAGCGGGTGCCGGGCGAGGCGCGCAACGCCATCGCGGCGGTGTTCGGCTCCAGCGCCGACGTGAAGCACGTCTTCGTCGCCGACGCCGATATCGACGTGTTCTCCGATTCCGAGCTCGACTGGGCGCTGGCGACCCGCTTCCAGGCCGACCGGGACATCGTGATCGCGTCGGGCTTCCGGGCGGTGCCGCTCGACCCCTCGCTGCAGGGCGCGCGGGCCGGCGCCAAGGCGGGGTTCGACCTGACGGTCCCGTTCGGCCGGCTGGGCGCGCAGGAGTTCACCGTGCCCGAGCCGCCCGAGCCGGCGGACGGAGCGGCGCGGGGGATTCCGGCGGCCGAGGCGCTGGAGGCGGGCCCGAAGCACTTCCGCGAGCTGATGCAGGCGGCGGGCTCGCAAGACGGGCGCGAGATCGTCCGCGAGCTCGAAGCGCTCTACGCCGAGGGCCGCCTCGGCCGCGACCCGGACGGGCGCTACGTGCTGGGGTAGGGCGCGGTCCGGTCCTTCGATACGCGGCTTCGCCGCTACTCAGGATGAGGGTGGGAGGTGGGCGAGCCAAGACCTCCTCCTCATCCTGAGTAGCGCCCGAAGGGCGCGTATCGAAGGACGGCACGGTTCCATCGGTAACGGACACGCTCTAGGATCGCCCGGGACCGGATGCGAAACAGGGGGAGCGCAGGGAATGGATGTCCGAGCCGCGGTCGCGCATGAGGCCGGCAAGCCGCTGACCGTCGAGACGGTGCAGCTCGACGGCCCCGGAGACGACGAGGTGCTGGTCGAGGTCAAGGCGACCGGGGTCTGCCACACCGACGAGTTCACCCTCTCGGGCGCCGATCCCGAGGGGCTGTTCCCGTCGATCCTGGGCCATGAGGGCGCCGGCGTGGTGGTCGATGTCGGCAGGAACGTGACCTCGGTCGCCAAGGGCGACCACGTCATCCCGCTCTACATCCCGGAATGCCGCCAGTGCAAGTCGTGCCTGTCGGGCAAGACCAACCTGTGCACCGCGATCCGCGCCACCCAGGGCCAGGGGGTGATGCCGGACGGTACCAGCCGCTTCTCGCTGGGCGGCGAGGCGCTGTTCCACTACATGGGCACGTCGACCTTCGCCAATTACAGCGTGATGCCGGAGATCGCGGTCGCCAGGGTCCGCGAGGACGCCCCGTTCGACAAGATCTGCTATATCGGCTGCGGCGTGACGACGGGGATCGGCGCGGTGATCAACACCGCCGGGGTCGAGCCCGGCGCCAATGTCGTGGTCTTCGGGCTCGGCGGGATCGGGCTCAACGTGATCCAGGGCGCGCGCATCGCCGGCGCCGACCGGATCGTCGGCGTCGACATCAACCCGTCCAAGGCGACGCTTGCGCAAAAGTTCGGCATGACCCATTTCGTCAACCCGAAGGAGGTGGAGGGCGACCTGGTCCCCTATCTGGTCGACCTCACCGACGGCGGGGCGGATTACTCCTTCGAGTGCATCGGCAACGTCGCCACCATGCGCCAGGCGCTCGAATGCTGCCACCGCGGCTGGGGGGTGAGCGTGATCATCGGCGTCGCCGGCGCCGGCCAGGAGATTTCCACCCGGCCGTTCCAGCTCGTCACCGGGCGGGTCTGGAAGGGCACCGCCTTCGGCGGCGCCAAGAGCCGCACCGAGGTGCCGCGGATCGTCGACTGGTACATGGACGGCAAGATCAACATCGACGATCTGATCACCCACACCATGAAGCTGGAGGACATCAACTCGGCCTTCGACCTGATGCACGAGGGCAAGTCGATCCGCTCGGTGGTGACGTTCTAGCCGCCGTTCGCGGGGCATGGCGGGCGGGGTGAGGCGGGTCCGCGCGGCCGCGCTTGAATCCTTCACAGCCCAGATCTTCGCCGCCGCCGGCACCCCGGCGGCGGATGCGGCGACCGTCGCCGAGGTGCTGGTCTGGGCCAATCTGCGCGGCATCGACAGCCACGGCGTGCTGCGCGTGCCGGGCTATGTCGGGCGCATCGCGAGCGGCGAGTTCAACCCGAAACCCGATATCTCGGTCGTGGCCGAGCTCCCGGCGGCGACGCTGATCGACGCCGACCGCGCGTTCGGCCCGGTCGGCATGTCGCGCGGCATGGACATCGCCATCGCCAAGGCGCGCGAGGCCGGGGTGGGGGTGTGCATCGTCCGCCGGGTGACCCACATGGCGGCGATCGGCTGGTTCGCGCTGAGGGCGGTCGAAGCCGGGATGATCGGCCTCGCCTTCGGCTCCTCGCGGCCCAACATGGCCTATCACGGGGCGCGGGCGCGCGGCGTCGCCACCAGCCCGATCGCCATCGCGGTGCCGGGGGAGGGCGCGCCGGTGCTGCTCGACATGTCGACGTCGGAGAGCTCGATGGGAAGGATCATGCTGGCGCGCGACGCGGGCACGCCGCTGGAGCCCGGCTGGGCGCTGACCGAGGACGGGACGCCCACCACGGACGCCGACGAGGCGCGCATGCTCACCCCGCTCGGCGGGGCCAAGGGGGCGGGGCTCGCGCTGATGTTCGAGTGCCTCGCCGGCATCCTCGTCGGCCACCCGCTGATCGCCACCGCCATCGGGCCGGACGCCGAGACGCGGCACAGCCAGAACGGGTTCGCGCTCGCCATCGACATCGCCGCCTTCGCCGAGCCGGAACGCTATCGCAGGGACATCGCCGCGCTGGCGGGCGCGCTCAAGTCGCTCCCCGTCGCCGAGGGGCATGACGAGATCCGCCTGCCGGGCGAGCGCGGCGAACGCACCATGGCGGAGCGGCTGGAGAGCGGCGTGCCGCTGCCGGCCGGCACCTGGCGCCGCCTCGCCGAGATCGCCGACGGGTTCGGCATCGCCATGCCGCCCGTCGTCGAGCGCTGAGCCTCACTCGCGGTCGCCGCGCTCGCTGCGATAGGCGAGCCGCATCAGCCCGATCCCGAGCGCGAGGCTCGCGACCACGCCGAGCACCATGGCGATCAGCCCCCAGACGCCGATCGGCGCATCGCCCGCCACCCGCCACATCCAGACCGCGGCGACGACCGCCCCCGCCAGCAGCGCGCCGAGCAGGATGGAGAGCAGCAGGGTGCGGTTCATCGCGGTCCCGGGCGCCTCTCAGGCGATCAGCGCGTTGCCGGCGAAGCGCTCGCGCCAGCGCGGCAGCACGTCGGGGTTGAACACGTTGTCCGGCACCTCGCCCCTGAGCGCGGCGAGCACCGCCTCGGCCGCCCACTGGATGCCGGGGCCGAGCCCGCCGCCATGGTTGTGCGAGATCATGTGCGGCGACAGCAGCACCTCGTTCCCCATGTCGAGCAGCCTGGAGTTGCGGTCCATCGGCTCGTCGAGAAACACGTCGAGCGCGGCGCCGGCGATCTCGCCCGCCGCGATGGCATCGGCCAGCGCCGCCTCGTCCATCGTGCCGCCGCGCGAGGTGTTGACGAACAGCGCCGTCCGCTTCATCGCCCGGAACTGGGCCGCGCCCATCATGCGGCGCGAGGTCGGATTGAGCGTCGGGTGCAGCGAGACGATGTCGGAATCGGCGAGCAAGGTGTCGAGATCGACCCGTTCGACCCCGTACTCGGCGAATTTCTCTTCCTCCACGAAGGGGTCGCAGACGATCAGCCGGACATGCCAGGGCTTGAGCAGCTCCACCATGCGCCCGCCGATGCGCCCGAAGCCGACAATGCCCACGGTGAGCCCGGCATAGCCGTCCTCGTCGCGGCGGCCGAGATAGGTGCCGATCAGCGAGTCGTGCTTCCAGCCGCCGGCCTTGACGTGGGCGTCCTTCTCCCGGTTGCGCTTGAGCATGGTGAGGATCATCGCCATCGCGCCCTCGGCGACGCCGCCCCAGTTGGCCTGGGTGGGGGCGTGGGTCACCAGCACGCCGAGATCGGTGGCCGCATCGACGTCGATGTCGTCGGTGCCGACGGTGCACTTGGCGATGATGCGGAGCCGCTGCGCGCCCTCGATGATGCGCCGGTTGACCGGTGCGCTGCGGATCGAGGTGCCGGTCATGGCGACCGCTTCCGCGGCGCTGGCCGCCATGTCGTCCTCATAGACGCAGCCCGGGACATGCCATGCCTCGTCGCCGAATGTGAGCCGGCAGCCCGCCTCTTCCATCCGGCGGTTGCTGCGCCCCTCCAGATCGGCGTTGGCGAAGACGAAGACGGTGGGCTCGGACATGGCGGGCTCCCCGGGGTTGGGTGTGGCGCGATATATAGACCGCGATCAGTCGAACAGGAACCGGAACGCGCCGTTCTCCCGCCGCAGCCGGCAGGGCTCGAAATGCGCCGGCAGCAGGAGCGTGTCGCGCTCGGCGGCCCGCTCGAAGAGCGCGCGGCGGGTGGCGGCGGCGGTCGGCCGGTGTTCGCAGGCGCGGCTGTTCCAGCCCGGGTGGCGCGCCTGGATCGGGTGATGGAACACGTCGGCGGCGATCAGCCCCTCCTCGCCCTCGGAGCAGATCCGGATATTGACCTGGCCCGGGGTGTGGCCGGGCGCGGGCTCGAAGCGTATGCCGTCCTCGACGACGTGATCCGCGGCCACGAGATCGGCGAGCCCGGCATCGAGAACCGGCTTCACGCTGTCCTCGTAGACGTTGACGTACTGCCCGTCGCCGCCCGCGTGCTTGGCCTCCAGCGAGTCGAGGTCGGCGGCGGTGAACACGTAGCGCGCGTTGGGGAAGGTGGGCTCCCAGCGCCCGTCCACGAGGCACGTGTTCCAGCCGACATGGTCGACATGGAGGTGGGTGATCAACACGAGGTCGATGTCGTCGGGCGCGTAGCCCGCCGCCGCCAGGTTCTCCAGCCAGGGCCACTGGCCGTCCGTCCAGTAATCCCGCCGGCGCCCCGGCTTGTCGTTGCCGACGCAGGTGTCGATCAGGATGGTGCGTTCGCCCGCGCGGAACACGTAGCTCTGCATGCAGGATTCGAGCAGCCAGCGCGCCTCGTCGAAGAAGCGCGGCATCAGCCAGCCCCGCTCGCGCTCGAAATCGCCGGGCGTGGAATCCGGGTACATCGCCCCGGGATCGAAGATCGGCGTGTCGTCCTCGAGCACCCGGGCGAGCTCCAGCCTGCCGATGGTCACCGTCGCCATTGCATCCTCCGACCGAGCCTTCCCCCAAGTCGTCTTGGCCGGCCCCCGGATCAAGTCCGGGGGTGATCCGGGCATCTCTCTCCGCAAGTCCAGCCTGTCGCCCGGAAGCCGCTTCATCGCCGGAGCAAGTCGGGCCATGACGCGGCGGGGGCGCCGCGCAAATGGATAGAAACTTGGGGAGTACGACACTAGCATGGGATTTTACGATCGCGCGAACGGCAAGACGATGTCTCACCCTTGCGCCGCGCCGCATGCGGTCACCGCGGCCGAGTTCGACTGCGAGGTGATCCGCAACGATGCGGTCAACGCCGAGTACATGCATATCGTGGCGACCGCCGAGCCGCTCGCGACATCGATCCGGGCCGGCCAGTTCTTCCACATGCTGTGTCCGAAGGGCGGGGCGAACGCCCCGTTCTTCCGCCGCCCGATGAGCGTCTACCGGGCCGACCCGGAGCACGGCACGGTCGCCTTCCTCTACAAGGTGACCGGCAGCGGGACGCGGGCGCTGGCGACGCTGGCGCCGGGCGACCGGCTCGACTTGTTCGGGCCGCTCGGCGTCGGCTTCGCGCTGGAGCCCGGGTGGCGGCGCATCGTGGTGGTCGGGCGCGGGGTGGGGCTTGCGACGCTCGCCCCGCTGGCCGAGCTCGCGGCGGCGAGCGGGGTGGGCGTGACGGCGGTCCTGAGCGCGCGCTCGCCGGCGGTGATGATGTCGGCCGACCGCTTCCAGGCGATCGGCGCCGAGACGATCGAGGTCACCGACGCCGAGGGGACCAGCGGCCCCGCCCGGCTGGAGCGCACCCTGCGCGGGCTGATCGCGGAAGGCCGGGCGGATGCGTTCTTCACCTGCGGCTCCAACCGGCTGCTGCTGCTGCTCCAGCGCCTCGGGCGCGAGTTCTCCATCCCCGGCCAGGTCGCGCTGGAGCAGCAGATGGCCTGCGGGCTCGGCATGTGCTTCTGTTGCGTGCGCGAGTTCCGCGTGGGCGACGGCGTCGCCCACCGCCGGGTGTGCTGGGACGGTCCGGTGTTCGACCTTCAGGAGGCGATCTCTTGGTAGACATGCGCGTCGAGATCGGCGGGGTGGCGATGGCCAACCCGGTAATGCCGGCCTCCGGAACCTTCGCCGACGGGCTCGACAAGGCGGTCGATTTCGAACGCCTGGGGGCCATGGTGATCAAGACCATCACCCGCGAGCTCCGGGTCGGCAACGCGCTGCCCCGGGTCTGCGAGACGCCGGAGGGGATGCTGAACTCGATCGGCATCCCGTCCAAGGGGATGGACTATTTCCACGCCGAGACCCTGCCGCTCTATGCGCGCTACTCGACGCCGCTGGTGGTCAGCATCTCGGCGCCGACGGTGGCCGGCTTCGCCAGCCTCGCCGAAGAGGTGAGCCTGCCGGGCGTCGCCGCGATCGAGATCAACATCTCGTGCCCCAACCTGGAAGCCGACGGCCAGGCCTTCGCCAACTACACCGAGTCCACCGAGCGCGCCGTCGCGGCGATCCGCCGGCGCACCTCGCTGCCGCTCTGGGCCAAGCTCTCGCCCAACGTCACCGACGTCGCCGAGATCGGCCGCGCGGCGGAGGCCGCCGGCGCCGACGCGCTGGTGGTCGCCAACACCTTCCTCGCCATGGCGGTCGACATCGAGAGCCAGCGTCCCAGGCTCGGCAGCGTCACCGGCGGGTTGTCCGGCCCCGCGATCCGGCCCATCGTGGTCCGCATGACCTATCAATGCGCGCGCGCGGTCGACATCCCGGTGATCGGCTGCGGCGGGATCGCGACGGCGGACGACGCGATCGAGTACATGCTGGCCGGCGCCAGCGCGGTCCAGGTGGGAACCGTCACCTTCCTCCACCCGACGGCGATGATCTCGGTCCTCGACGGCATCGAGGATTACTGCCTGCGGCGCGGCTATGCGCGCGTGACCGACCTCGTGGGCGCGCTCTCGGTCGAGGAGGCGGACGAGACCGACATGGAATGGGTCGACCCGCTGCGATGAGCGAAACCGCCCTCCAGCCCGCCCGGGAAGAGCTGCGCACGCTCGCCGTCGAGACCTTCGACACGCTGCGCCGGGCCACCGCCGCCAGGCAGGGCGTGTCGCGCGAGAGCTTCGGCGCGGGCGAGAACGCGGCGCTTGAGATCCTGGTCGACCTCGCCCGCCGGTTCGGGCTCGAGACCGGCACCGACCGGGCCGCAAACCTGCTGATCTCGCTGCCCGGACAGGCGCGGGCGACGCCCTATATCGCCTGCGGATCGCACATGGATTCGGTGCCGGAGGGGGGCAATTTCGACGGCGCCGCCGGGGTGGTCGCGGGGCTGCTGGCGCTGGTGCGCGCGCGGATGGAGGACGCAAGGCCGAGACACCCGGTCCGGGTGATCGCGCTGCGCGGCGAGGAGAGCGCCTGGTACGGCAAGGCCTGCGTCGGGTCGAGCGCGCTGTTCGGCCGGCTGCAGAAGGCCGACCTCGCCTCGGTCCACCGCGACGGGACGGGCACGCTGGGCGAGGCGATGAAACGCGAAGGCGCCGCGGTCGAGGCGATCGAGGCGGGCACGCCGCTGGTCGACCCGGCCGACATCGCGGGCTATGTCGAGCTGCACATCGAGCAGGGTCCGATCCTGGTCGCCGACAGCCTGCCGACCGCCGTGGTGACCTCGATCCGCGGCAATCTGCGCCACCGCCGCATCCGCTGCATCGGCGAGGCGGGACATTCGGGCGCGGTGCCGCGCGGGCTCAGGAACGATCCGGTCATGGCCGCCGCCGCGCTGATCCATGCGCTCGACAACCACTGGCGGGACTGGCTGGAGCGGGGGCACGACATCGTGGTGACCACCGGCATCGTCGAGACCGACGCCCGGTCGCATTCGGTCTCGCGCATCGCCGGCGAGGTCGATTTCAGCTTCGAGGTGCGCAGCGAGGACCGGGCGACGCTGGAGGGGTTCTACGAGCTCATGCGGGGCGAGTGCGACCGGATCGCCGACGAGCGCCGGGTGATGTTCAACTTCGACCGCAGGGTCGACGCCCCGCCCGCGGTGATGGACCGGCGCTGGGTCGACAAGCTGCTGGCGCATGCCCGCGCGCTGTCGCTACCCGAACGCACGATTTTGAGCGGCGCCGGCCACGACGCGGCGCTGTTCGCCGCGGCCGGAATCCCGTCGGCGATGATCTTCATCCGGAACCACAACGGCTCGCACAACCCGAACGAGGCGATGGACATCGACGACTTCCTCAAGGGCGCCGACCTGCTCTACCGCGCGCTGATCGACCCGCCGTGACGGGCGAGCGCATCGAGATCGCGCGGCCGGACGACTGGCACCTCCATCTCCGCGACGGCGCGATGCTGCACACCATCGTCGGCTTCTCGGCGGCGGTGTTCGGCCGCGCCATCGTGATGCCCAACCTGGTGCCGCCGGTGCGCGTCCCGGAGGAGGCCGAGGCCTATCGCGCGCGTATCCGGGCGGCGCTCCCCGACGGCCATCCGTTCGAGCCGCTGATGACCGCCTACATGACCGACAGCGCCGATCCGGCGGATATCCGGGCCGGGTTCGAGAGCGGCATCTTCCACGCCGTCAAGCTCTACCCGGCCGGCGCCACCACCAACTCCGAGATGGGGGTGACGCGCATGGCGGCGATCCGCCCGGTGCTGGCGGAGATGGAGAAGATCGGCATGCCGCTCCTGGTCCATGGCGAGGTCGCCGATCCCGAGGTCGACGTGTTCGACCGCGAGGCGGTCTATATCGAGCGCGTGCTCGAGCCGATGCGGCGCGGCTTCCCGGGGCTCAGGGTGGTGCTGGAACACGTGACCACGGTCGATGCCGTCGAATACGTGCGCGCCGCCGAGAGCGGGCTCGCGGCCACGATCACCCCGCATCACCTGATGATCAACCGCAACGCCATCTTCCGCGGCGGGCTCCGCCCGCACATGTATTGCCTCCCCGTCGCCAAGCGCGAGCGGCACCGCCTGGCGCTGCGCGCGGCCGCGGTCTCGGGCGATTCGCGGTTCTTCCTCGGCAGCGATTCCGCCCCCCATCCGCGGCGCGACAAGGAGGCCGATTGCGGCTGCGCGGGAATCTTCAACGCGCCCAACGCGCTGCAATGCGTGGCGCAGGTCTTCGACGAGGAGGGCGCGCTCGACCGGCTCGAAGGTTTCGTGTCCCGCGCGGGCGCGGAATTTTACGGAATGGCGCCGAATTCCGACCGCATCGTCCTCGAAAAGGGGGTAGTTTCCGAGGCGCCCCGGGAGCGGGTGGGGGTCGCGGACCACGCGATCAGGGTGTTCGACCCCGGCACGCCGGTCTTTTGGCGGATCGTCTCCGGCCTCCGGTGAGCCAGCCGGGCGCGTGCGACAGAGCGGAGGGACAGATGCTGCCGACGGCGTTCCCGGACGAGGCGCAGGTCGCCGAGATGACGGCGCGGATGCTGATCGAGGTCGAGGCGGTACGCTTCCGCGCCGAGGACCCCTACCGCTTCACCTCGGGCTGGGCGAGCCCGGTCTATATCGACTGCCGGCGGCTGATCTCGTTCCCGCGGGTGCGCCAGACGCTGATGGATTTCGCCGCCTCGGCGATCGTCCGCGAGGTCGGGTTCGAGACCATCGACGCCGTCGCCGGGGGCGAGACCGCCGGCATCCCCTTCGCCGCCTGGATCGCCGACCGGCTGATGCTGCCCATGCAGTATGTCCGCAAGCAGGCCAAGGGGTTCGGCCGGGACGCCCAGATCGAGGGCGATTTCGAGGCCGGCTCCCGCGTGATCCTGGTCGAGGACCTGACCACCGACGGGCAGAGCAAGATCCGCTTCTGCCAGGCGCTGCGCGAGGCGGGCGCCATGGTCAATCACACCTTCGTGATCTTCCACTACGACATCTTCCCGCAGACCCACGAGCTGCTGGAGCGGATGGACATGAAGATGCTCTCGCTCGCCACCTGGTGGGACGTGCTCGCGGTGTGCAAGAAGCACGCCTATTTCGACGCCGCCACGCTGGACGAGGTCGAGAGCTTCATGAACGACCCGGTCGCCTGGTCCGCCGCGCATGGCGGCGCCTCGGAGCTCGCGGGCTGACCCGCCGAACGATGCGGGCCGAATAACGCTGCCTTTCCTGTATTCAGCCGGCGACAAGCTCTGTAAATTGCCCCGGATTGAGGATGCCCGCACCGCCCGGGACGGCTCGGCTGCGCCCTGGGGGGATTCGCGTTTGCGCGGAGGCGCGGAAATCTCTCATTATGCGCCAGTCCCAGGAGGGAGACCGAAGATGACAGGGAAAATCAGGCCGCTCGCGCTCGCGGCGGCGGTATCGGCGGCGGTGGTGCTCGGCAGCGTCAGCGCCCAGGCGGCGACCAAGATCCGGCTCACGCTCGACTGGATTCCGCAGTCGACGCACGGGCTGATCTTCATCGCCCAGTACGAGGGCTACTACAAGGCCGAAGGCCTCGACGTGAAGATCGACGAAGGCCGCGGCTCGGCCGACGCGGTCAAGAAGCTGGTCAGCGGCACCCACGATATCGGCCTCGCCGACATCAACGCCTTGATCCAATACAACGCCAAGAACAAGGGCGCCGAGATCAAGAGCGTCATGATGATGTACGAGCAGCCGCCCTTCTCCATCTTCGTCTTGAAGAAGTCGGGCATCACCCATCCCAAGCAGCTCGTCGGCAAGACGCTGGGCGCGCCGGTGTTCGATGCCAGCTACAAGCTGTTCCCGGCCTTCGCCAAGGCGATCGGCATCGACCCGAACGCGGTGAAGAAGAAGAACATGGACCCGCGCCTGCGCGAGCCGATGCTCATCCGGGGCGAGGTCGACGCGATCTCGGGGCACGTGTTCTCCTCGATGCTCAACCTCAAGGCGGCCGGCGTCAAGGAAGAGGACGTCACCTTCTTCATGTACGGCGACCACGGCATGGAGTCCTATGCCAACGGCGTTGCCGTGCGCCCCGACTTCATCGCCAAGAACGCGGACGCGGTGCGCGGCTTCGTGCGGGCGACGATCAAGGCGACCCGCGACATGGTGCAGAAGCCCCAGCTCGCGCTCGATTCGGCCAAGAAGTTCTCGCCACTGCTCGTCGAGTCGGTCGAGGCCGACCGGCTGCGGCTCGGCATCAAGTGCTGCGTGCTGACGCCGAACGTGCGCAAGAACGGCTATGGCGGCATCGACATGGCCCGGCTGCAGCGCTCGATCGACCAGGCGGCGGACGCCTACGGCATCAAGGAGCCGCCGAAGGCCGCCGACATGTGGCTCGACGGCTTCCTGCCGCCGCAGTCCGAACGCTTCATCCACAAATAGGGTGCCCGGGGCGGGCCGCGTGCCCGCCCCCACCCCTTCCTTCGAGACCGTCGATGGCATTCATCGAGATCGACGAGATCGACCTCACCTACCGCAACAGCGCGGGCGACGAGGACGATGCCGGCACGCTGGCGCTGCAAGGCGCCAGCCTGACCATGGAACGCGGCGATTTCATCTCGCTGGTCGGGCCGAGCGGCTGCGGCAAGTCGACCCTGCTCAAGGTGGTCGCCGGGCTGATCCGGGCCAATAAGGGGCGGGTATCGGTCGCCGGCCAGGTGGTCGACCAGCCGCTCAAGATCGTCGGCATGGCGTTCCAGAACGCGACCCTGCTGCCGTGGCGCTCGACGCGCGAGAACGTGCTGCTGCCGATGGAGATCGTCGAGCCGCATCGGAAGCAGTTCCGCAGGGAGAAGGCGAAATACGAGGCCATCGCGGACGAGCTGCTGGCCACCGTCGGTCTCGACGGGTTCGGCGACCGGGCGCCCTGGCAGCTCTCGGGCGGGATGCAGCAGCGCGCCCAGCTATGCCGCGCCCTGGTGCACGAGCCCGACCTGCTGCTGCTCGACGAGCCGTTCGGCGCGCTGGATGCGTTCACCCGCGAAGAGCTCTGGGACGTGCTCCAGGCGCTCTACATGAACCGGAAATGCACGGTGATGCTGGTCACCCACGATCTGCGCGAGGCGGTCTACCTGGCCGACAAGGTCTACGTGATGAGCGCGAGGCCGGGCCGGGTGATCCTCGAGCGCGACATCGAGATCGAACGGCCGCGCAAGCTGGAGCACATGTACCAGCGCGAGACCGTCGAGCTGGTCCAGGAGCTGCGCCACCACATCAACATCGCGAGAACCGACGATGAGTAGGAAAACCCTCGAGATTCTGTCGCCGTGGATCGTCACGCTGATCGTCATCGTCATCTGGGAGGTCGGCGTGCGCGCGTTCGACGTGCCCGCGGTGGTGCTGCCGACCGCGAGCGCGTCGTTCTACGCGATATGGGAGTGGCGCGAGGGGCTGTGGCACAACGCGATCCCGACGCTGGTGGCGACGCTGCTGGGGTTCGGCATCGCGGTCGTGTTCGGCATCGTGATGGGGGTCTTCATCGGCATCTCCAAGCCGGTCTATGCCGCGCTCTACCCGCTGCTGGTCGCCTTCAACAGCATCCCCAAGGTAGCCATCGTGCCGATCCTGATGGTGTGGTTCGGGATCGGGCTGACCACGGCGACGATCACCGCCTTCATCCTCTGCTTCTTCCCGATCGTGGTGAACGTCGCGGTCGCGCTGGCGACCATCGAGCCGGAGCTGCGCGACGTCTTGCGCGCGCTCGGCGCGCATGAGCGCGACATCGTCATCAAGGTCGGGATCCCGCGCTCCCTCCCCTATCTGTTCGCCTCGCTCAAGATCGCGATCACGCTGGCCTTCGTCGGCGCGGTGATCGCCGAGACCGTGGCGGGCGGCGACGGGATCGGCCATCTGATGCTGGTCGCCAGCTCGAACTTCAACATGGCGCTGATGATCGCCGGGCTGATCGTGATCGCCGCCATGGCGATCGGCATGTACGCGATCTTCGCGGTGCTCGACCGGCGCTTCACCGGCTGGGCGACGCGCGGCGACATCCAGTACGCCACGGCGGGCGGCTAGCCGCCGGCTTGCAACGGATCAAGCGGTGTGATACCAAGCCCTGCCTTCGAGAACCGGGCTCCGAACCGGGCGTCGCGATAGCCGAAATCGCGCTGTATTTCAAAGAGTTGCCGCCGATACGGTCAGGGTTGGAAAGACGTGTCCGCAACGCCGATTGACGTGTCCGGCCTGCCCGGGCGCTATGCCAATGCGCTGTTCGAGCTGGCGGACGAACGGGGCGCTCTCGATCCGGTGATGGACGATCTGGCGACGCTGCGATCGATGATCCGCGAGGCGCCGGAGTTCGCGCTTGTGCTCACCAGCCCGGTGATCGGCCGCGACGAGCAGGCGGCGGCGGTCGACGCGGTGATGGAGCGCGCCGGGATCGGCGAGCTCGCGCGCCGCTTCGTCAACGTGGTCGCGCGCAACCGCAGGCTGTTCGCGCTGCCCGGGATGATCGAAATCTACCGGGCGCTGCTGGCCGCCCGCCGCGGCGAGATCGCCGCCGAGGTGATTTCGGCCGCGCCGCTGAGCGAGGCCCAGCGGGCGGCGCTGGAGACGGCGCTGACGCGCTCGGTCGGCGCCAATGTCTCGATCGATCTCAGGGTCGATCCCGCCATCCTCGGCGGGCTGGTCGTGAAGGTCGGCTCGCGCATGGTCGATTCCTCGCTCAGGACCAAGCTGGACAAGCTGCAGATATCGATGAAAGGGGCCGCGTGATGGAGCTGCGCGCCGCAGAGATCTCCGCCATCCTCAAGGAGCAGATCGCGAATTTCGGCACCGAGGCCGAGGTCGCGGAAGTAGGCCAGGTGCTGTCGGTCGGCGACGGCATCGCCCGGGTCTACGGGCTCGACCGGGTCCAGGCCGGCGAGATGGTCGAGTTCCCGGGCGGCATCCGCGGCATGGCGCTCAACCTCGAAAGCGACAATGTCGGCATCGTGATCTTCGGCGACGACAGCACCATCAAGGAGGGCGACACCGTCAAGCGCACCGGCGCCATCGTCGACGTGCCGGTGGGCAAGGGGCTGCTCGGCAGGGTCGTCGACGCGCTGGGCAACCCGATCGACGGCAAGGGGCCGATCGAGAGCGCGGAGCGCCGCCTGGTCGAGGTCAAGGCGCCCGGAATCATCCCCCGCCGGTCGGTGCACGAGCCGGTGCAGACCGGGCTCAAGGCGATCGACAGCCTGATTCCGATCGGCCGCGGCCAGCGCGAGCTCATCATCGGCGACCGCCAGACCGGCAAGACCGCGGTGGCCGTCGACACCATCATCAACCAGCGCGAGATCAACGCCGGCGGCGACGAGTCGAAGAAGCTCTACTGCGTCTACGTGGCGATCGGCCAGAAGCGCTCGACCGTGGCGCAGATCGTCAAGCAGCTGGAGGAGAACGGCGCGCTGGAATACAGCATCGTGGTCGCCGCGACCGCCTCGGAGCCGGCGCCGCTCCAGTTCCTCGCCCCCTATGCCGGCTGCACGATGGGCGAGTATTTCCGCGACAACGGCATGCACGCGCTGATGATCTACGACGATCTGTCGAAACAGGCCGTGGCCTACCGCCAGATGTCGCTGCTGCTGCGCCGCCCGCCGGGGCGCGAGGCCTTCCCGGGCGACGTGTTCTACCTCCATTCGCGGCTCCTGGAGCGCGCGGCCAAGATGAACGAGGACAACGGCGCCGGCTCGCTGACCGCACTGCCGGTGATCGAGACCCAGGCGGGCGACGTGTCGGCCTATATCCCGACCAACGTGATCTCGATCACCGACGGGCAGATCTTTCTGGAGACCGACCTGTTCTATTCCGGCATCCGCCCGGCGGTGAATGTCGGGCTGTCGGTGAGCCGGGTGGGCTCGGCGGCGCAGATCAAGGCGATGAAGCAGGTCGCCGGCTCGATCAAGCTGGAGCTCGCCCAGTACCGCGAGATGGCGGCCTTCGCCCAGTTCGCCTCCGATCTCGACGCCTCGACCCAGCAGCTCCTCAACCGGGGCTCGCGGCTGACCGAGCTGCTCAAGCAGCCGCAGTTCTCGCCGCTCCCGGTGGAGGAGCAGGTGGTGGTCATCTTCGCCGGCGTCAACGGCTATCTCGACAAGTTTCCGCTGGAGGCGGTGCAGCGTTTCGAGCACGGCTTCCTCGCCGAGGTGAAGGCCAACCACCCGGACATCCTCGCCGGCATCCGCGAGAGCCAGGAGCTGAGCGAGGAGTTGCGCGAGAAGCTGACCGGGGCGCTCGGCGGCTACGCCCAGGCCTTCGCCGCCTAGCGCGGAATCCGACCGCCATGCCGAGCCTCAAGGACCTCAGGACGAGGATCAACAGCGTAAAGTCGACGCAGAAGATCACCTCGGCGATGAAGATGGTCGCGGCGGCCAAGCTCAGGCGGGCGCAGGAACAGGCCGAGGCGGCGCGGCCCTATGCCGAGCGGATGGAGCGCGTGCTGGGCTCGGTCGCAGCCAGCCTCGGCAGCGTCGAAGGCGCGCCGCCGCTGCTCGCCGGGACCGGCCGGGACGACGTCCACCTGCTGGTGGTCGCGACCTCGGACCGCGGCCTCTGCGGCGGCTTCAACTCGTCGATCGTGCGCGAGGCGCGGCGGCGCATCCGCGCGCTCGTCGCGGCGGGCAAGACCGTCAAGATTCTCTGCGTCGGCCGCAAGGGGCGCGGGCAGCTTGTGCGCGACCATGGCGGGCTGATCGTCGACACGATCGACGAGGTGGGACGCCCCAGGCTCGGCTTCGACGACGCTCAGGACATCGCGAACCGCCTGCTCGCGCTCTACGAGGCGGGCGAGTTCGACGTCTGCACCGCGGTCTACAACCGCTTCCGGTCGGTGATTACCCAGATCGTCACCGTGCAGCAGCTCATCCCCTTCGGCCCGCCGGAGGAGGCGGATGCGCAGGAGGGGGAGGAGGCCGGCGGCGCCGCGGCGATCTACGAGTTCGAGCCGGAGGAGGGGGAGATCCTCGCCACCCTGCTGCCGCTCAACCTCTCGGTGCAGGTCTACCGGGCGCTGTTGGAGAACGCGGCCTCGGAGCAGGGCGCGCGCATGGCGGCGATGGACAACGCGACCCGCAACGCGGGCGACATGATCGACCGGCTGACGCTCGACTACAACCGGTCGCGCCAGGCCGCGATCACCAGCGAGCTGATCGAGATCATCTCCGGCGCCGAGGCCGTTTAGCCGCCGGGTACAGGCAAAGAGGTAGACAGATGGCAACGACGGGCGAAGCGGGACGCATAGCGCAGGTGATGGGCGCCGTGGTCGACGTTCAGTTCGAGGGCGACCTGCCGGGCATCCTGAATGCGCTGCATTGCGACAACAAGGGCACCCGCCTGGTCCTGGAGGTGGCGCAGCATCTGGGCGAGAACATGGTCCGCACCGTCGCGATGGACACCACCGACGGGCTGGTCCGGGGCCAGGAAGTCCAGGACACCGGCGGCCCGATCACGGTTCCCGTCGGGCCCGACACGCTCGGGCGCATCCTCAACGTCGTCGGCGACCCGGTGGACGAGCGCGGCGCGGTGACTTCCAACAAGGCCTATCCGATCCACCGCGAGGCACCCGCCTTCGTCGACCAGTCGACCGAGGCGGAGATCCTGATCACCGGCATCAAGGTGGTCGACCTGCTCGCCCCCTATGCCAAGGGCGGCAAGATCGGGCTGTTCGGCGGCGCCGGCGTCGGCAAGACCGTCATCATCATGGAGCTGATCAACAACATCGCCAAGGCGCATGGCGGCTATTCGGTGTTCGCCGGCGTCGGAGAGCGCACCCGCGAGGGCAACGACCTGTACCACGAGATGATCGATTCGGGCGTCATCCAGCCCGACGGCGAGTCCAAGGCGGCGCTGGTCTACGGCCAGATGAACGAGCCGCCCGGCGCGCGCGCCCGGGTCGGGCTGACCGGGCTGACGCTGGCCGAGTATTTCCGCGACGAGGAAGGCCAGGACGTGCTGTTCTTCGTCGACAACATCTTCCGCTTCACCCAGGCGGGATCGGAGGTCTCGGCGCTCCTGGGCCGCATCCCGTCCGCGGTCGGCTACCAGCCGACGCTCGCCACCGACATGGGCACCCTGCAGGAGCGCATCACCACCACCAACAAGGGCTCGATCACCTCGGTCCAGGCGATCTACGTCCCGGCCGACGATCTCACCGACCCGGCGCCGGCGACCTCGTTCTCGCATCTCGACGCGACCACGGTGCTGTCGCGCCAGATCGCCGAGCTCGGCATCTACCCGGCGGTCGACCCGCTCGATTCGACGTCGCGCATCCTGGAGCCGCGGGTGGTCGGCGAGGAGCATTACGGCGTCGCCCGCGAGGTGCAGCGGATCTTGCAGACCTACAAGTCGCTGCAGGACATCATCGCCATCCTCGGCATGGAGGAGCTCTCGGAAGAGGACAAGCTGATCGTCGCCCGCGCGCGCAAGATCCAGCGCTTCCTCTCCCAGCCCTTCCACGTCGCCGAGGTGTTCACCGGAACCCCGGGGGTGTTCGTCGACATGGACGACACGATCAAGGGCTTCAAGGGGCTGTGCGAAGGCGAATACGACGACCTGCCGGAGGCCGCGTTCTACATGGTCTCGACCATCGAGAGCGCGGTCGACAAGGCCAAGCGCATGGCCGCGGAAGCCGCCTGAGCGGGTATCGCGGAAATGGCCGACACCGTCGAATTCGAGCTGGTCTCGCCGGAGAGGCTGCTGCTCTCCGTCCCGGTGGAGATGGTGGTGGTCCCCGGCGCGGAGGGCGATTTCGGCGTCCTGCCGGGCCACGCGCCGATGATTTCCACCCTGCGGCCGGGCGTGATCGCGATCTACAGGGACAAGGCGGTCGACCGCCGGGTCTTCGTCGCGGCCGGCGTCGCCGAGGTCCGGCCCGAGCGCTGCACGGTGCTGGCGGAGGATGCGGTTCCGCTGGAGGAGGCCGACGAGGCGGAGGCCGAGCGCCGCATCGCCCGGGCGCGCGAGGCGCTCGAACGCGCCGCCGACGAGGGCGCCGCCGAGGAGGCCCGCAGGCGGCTGGCGGCGGCCGAGGCGCTCCGCGCCGCGATCGCGAACGCCCGCATCTGACGAATCGACCGCCCCCTGCCCGCCGCGACCGCCGGATCGCCGCTTGACATCCCGGGAGTCGGAATGATTTCCTAGCTCATCGATGTCCATGAAAGGCGGGATCACATCAGGGGGAGTGTCGGGATGGCAGGATGGACCCTTGCCGATATTCCTTGGGATGAATTTGACCGGGATCGGGTCGATCCAGACATTGTTCCGATCGTCAAGGCGGCGAGCCTTGTCGAGTACAACGCCGAGGATTATCGGCTCTACCTGAACGGCGTCTTTCACGACGACCCGCGCATGCGGAGGGCGGTCGACGGCTGGGCGGAGGAAGAGGTCCAGCACGGCGTCGCGCTCGCCCGCTGGGCCAGGATGGCCGATCCTGAGTTCGACTTCGAGGCGAGCTTCGCGCGTTTCCGCGACGGTTTCAGGCTGCCCGTCGGGCTGAGCGATTCGGTGCGTGGCAGCCGCTGCGGCGAGCTCGTCGCGCGCTGCATGGTCGAGACCGGGACCAACACCTATTACAGCGCGCTCGCCGAAGCGACCGATGAGCCGGTGCTGAAGGAGATATGCAGGCGGATCGCGGCCGACGAGTTCGCCCATTACTGTCTCTTCCACACCCACATGGAGCGCTATCTGGACCGCGAGGCGCTCGGCTTCTGGAGCCGCCTGCGGGTCGCGGCGGCGCGCATCGGCGAGACCGAGGACGACGAGCTGGCCTACGCCTATTACGCGGCGAATGGCGGCGACCGTCCCTATGACCGGCGGCGCAACAGCGGCGCCTACGGCAGGGGCGCGCTGTCGTACTGCACGCCGGGGACGCTGGAGCGCAGCGTGGACATGGTCCTGCACGCGGTCGGCATCAGGACGCGGCGCTGGATCTCCCGGCCGGCCGGGCTGTTGTTCTGGGTGCTTCTCAGGCTCAGGATGTCGTTGCTCGCACGCGGCGTGCATTAGGGTCCGCGCCGGTCTCGCGCGCGATCCGGTCCGCGAACGCGGCGGCGATTTCGGCATAGACCGCGCGCTTGAAGGGAACGATCCGGGCCGCGACGTCGGCTAGCCGCATCCACCGCCACGCGTCGAATTCGGGCGGATCGACGGCGGCGATGTCGATATCTCCGTCCTCGCCGTGGAAGCTTGCGAGGAACCATTTCTGCGCCTGGCCGCGATAGCGCCCGCCCCACATCCGCCCTTGCAGCCCGGCGGGCAGGTCGTAGGTCAGCCAGCCCTCCGTCGCGTGAACGATGCTCGCCCGGTCGGTTCCCGTCTCCTCGGCCAGCTCGCGCAGCGCCGCGGTTTCGGGGGATTCTCCGGGCTCGATGCCGCCCTGGGGAAATTGCCAGGAAGCGGGCCTGGTGTCCCCCCGGCGGCCGGCGAAGACCAGACCGGCCCGGTTGAAGAGCACGATCCCGACGCAGGGCCGGTAGCCTTCGGGCGGCGGGCGGTTTGCGTTCATCCGCGGGCGGCCGGTCCGCGGCTTGCCGGGAGTCCGCGGGTCGGGGATCAGTTGGTGGCTGTTTTTCCGAACAGGGAGAGGCCGCGCAGAAGGTCGAGGGCGCGCGTCAACTGGTAGTCCTGCGGCGGCTCCTCCGCCTGGCCCTCGGATGGCTTCGCGTCATCCCGGCCCGCCTCCTCGCCTTCGCCCTCGTTCGGGTTGTTCAGCGCGCCGCGCAGATCGCCCTCGCGCCGGCGTCCCTCCTCGTCGAGGATCTCGACCCGGGCCTGCTCGACCACGATGTCGGGCTCGATCCCCTTGGCCTGAATCGAGCGTCCGGAGGGGGTGTAGTAATGCGCCGTCGTGAGCCGGATCGCGCCATGCCCTTCCAGGGGAACGATGGTCTGAACCGAGCCCTTGCCGAAGGAACGCGTCCCCATGACGATGGCGCGGCGGTGATCCTGCAGCGCGCCGGCGACGATCTCCGAGGCCGACGCCGAACCGCCGTTGATCAGCACCACCATGGGCAAGCCGTCGGCGCTGTCCCCGGTCTTGGCGTTGAAGCGCTGCGCGTCGTCGGGACGGCGCGACCGGGTGGATACGATCTCGCCGCGTTCGAGGAAGAAATCGGCCACCTTGACCGATTGTTCCAGCAACCCGCCCGGGTTGTTGCGGAGATCGAGCACCAGCCCCTTCACCTCGCCGCCGATTTCGGCGCGGAGCTTTTCCATCGCCCGTTCGATCCCGCCCAGCGTCTGCTCGCTGAAGGAGATGATGCGGACATAGCCGATATCCCCCTCGGCGCGCGACCGCACGGACTGGATCTTGATCACCGCGCGGGTGATGGTGACGTCGAAGGGCTCGCGGTTGGCGCGACGCACGGTGAGCATGATGTCGGTGTCGGGCGGACCGCGCATGCGCTCGACGGCCTCGGACAGGGTGAGTCCCAGCACCGCTTCGTTGTCGAGATGGGTGATCAGGTCGCCGGATTGCAGGCCCGCGCGATGGGCCGGCGTGTCGTCGATCGGCGAGACCACCTTGACGAGCCGTTCTCCATCGTGACCTCGATGCCGAGCCCGCCGATCTCGCCGCGGCTCTGGACCTGCATTTCCCGGAAATTCTTGGCGTTCAGATAGCTCGAATGCGGGTCGAGCGAGGTCAACATGCCATTGATCGCGGACTCGATCAGCTTCTCGTCGCTCACATCCGTGACGTAATCCGCGCGCACCCGTTCGAACACGTCGCCGAACAGGTTCAGCAGGCGGTAGGTCTCGGACGTGTTCGACTGCGCTTGGGCATGGACCGGAGCGCTCAGAAGAAAAATGGCCGCAACCGTTGCGAATTTCCGCAGCCGCATTATCCGCCCACCTTGTCGCTGTTTTCCGTCAGCCAGGGCAGCGGGTCGACAGGCCGGCCGCCGCGGCGCAATTCGATATAGAGGCGCTCGCCGACGCCGGAACCCGTTCCCATCGTCCCGACGGGTTCTCCGGAAACCAGGTCGTCGCCGACACGAGCGTCTAGCCGTTCGAGACCCGCTAGCATCGCATGATATCCCTCGCCGTGGTCGATTATCAAGAGTTCGCCGTAGCTCAGGAAGGGTTCGGCGAAGACCACCCGGCCGGCGCGCGGAGCGACGACCTGGCCGGAAGAACGGGTTCGTATCGTGACCCCCCTTGTGGCCAGGCCGCTCGGGGCGGGGTCGCCGAAACGGCCGATGACGGGGCCGGCCGCGGGCAGCCGGGAGGCGGATGCGCGTCTGGAGGCGGGGCGGATGCCGGGCGAGGCGGCGGCCGGGTCCGTTTGCGGGCCGGCCGGGACGAGGTCTTTGGGCCGCAGCCGCGTCGCCCGGCGCATCCGGGCGAGGCGGTCGATCAACGCTTCGATGCTTCGGGTCCCCTGTTCCCCGCCATCGGGTCCGGACCGCGCCGCCCCGCTCTCCTCGGACGGCCCGTCGCCGCGGCCGGATCGGATTTCGACCAGATCGGCAAGAACCCGTCGTTCTTCGCCGAGCCTGGCGGCGGCGAGGCCGTGCTGCCGGCGCTGCCCGGCAATCCGGCGGCGGAGAGAGTGGAGCTTCCGCACATCGGCCGCCAGCCCGCGCGCATCGCGGTCCAGCGACGGCGTGGCCGCGGCAAGCAGCAGGCGGCCGCGCAGCACGGCGATGGCATTGGGGAGGGGGACGACGGGTCGATGCTCGGGGCGGCGGGCGAGGCGCTGCAGGGCGGCCAGCAGCCGCGCCGCCTCGTTCCGGCGACCGGCCAGGGATGCGGCGGCGGCGCGCTCCTCGCGGTCCAGCAGCGGAAGCGTGTCCTCCAGCCGCGTCAACTCGTCCTCGAGGGCGAGCACGGATGAAGCGGTGGAGACGAGATGCCGCTTGAGCGCGCTCAGCGCGCGCCTTGCCGCCTCGGCCTCATGGCTGAGCGCCGCCGGGTCGGAGTGCGCATGCCCGATCGCCTCCTCCGCCCGGTCGTTCGGATCCAGGGCCGGGGCCGTTTCGTCACGTGCGTGAGAGGCGTCGAGCGCGGCGACGGCGGAGAGAGCCGCCACCGCCGCCGCGACGACGAACGGAAATGGCAGGTTCAAGACGCGCTTCGTTCCCTGATGTGCCATCCTCTATATAGCGGCGTGGCAGCCGGGGTTGTAGCCGTCAGACCGGTTCCCTCGCCCGGTGATAGGGATGGCCGGCAAGAATTTCCTGGGCGCGGAAGATCTGCTCGGCCAGCATGGCGCGGACCAGCAAATGCGGCCAGGTGGCGGCGCCGAAGGCCAGAACCAGATCGGCCGCGCCGACCAGAGACGGCGCGAGGCCTTCGGCGCCGCCGATCAGAAAGACGATCTCCTTGCTGCCGCGGTCGCGCAGCTCGCCGAGCCGACGGGCGAAGTCCTCGCTCGACAGGTTTCGTCCCGCGGCGTCGAGCGCGACGACAGGGGCACCCGCGGGACAGCACGCGGCGAGCAGCCCGGCCTCGCGCCGGACCGTCTCCGCGGGGGTTCGGCGCCCGCGGGTCTCGACCTCCCGCAACCGGACGTCCCAGCGGATACGGCTCCGGTAGCGTTCGAAGAGGGTCCGCTCCGGTCCGTCCCTGAACCGGCCGGGCGAAGCGATCGTGAGGCGCATCGAACCCCGCGCTGCGTCCGGTCACCCGCCGGCGCGGGACGGCCGTCCGTCCTGGTCGAGCGCCACGCCCCACATCTTCTCGATGTTGTAGAAGGACCGGATTTCCGGGCGGAACAGGTGCACGATCACGTCTCCGGCGTCGATCAGCACCCAGTCGCCCTGGCGCAGCCCTTCCGGCTTCAGCCCGACGAGACCGGCGCTCTTGAGGCGCTGCAGCAGCCGTTCCGCCAGGGCGGCGACCTGGCGGCTCGAAGTACCGGTCGCGACGACCATGTTGTCGGCCATCGTCGACTTGCCCTTGAGGTCGATATTCACGACATCGACCGCCTTGAGGTCTTCGAGGCAGGTCATGACCACCTCGATCAGGGCCCGGGGGGCCGGTTCGGCCGTTTGGGTCTCTGCTATGGGGCGCTCCTGTCGCGGCACGGCGGCGCCTCGCTCACGGGGCCGCACGCGGCGCTTCGCGGGACGATATTTCGGGTGGCTTGGCCTGCACCGAACCGTGGGCGTCCCGGGCCGTGGACCCGACCCTCGGCAACGCCCGCGCTGATTCGCTGGCCGGCATGCCGGAAGAATAGGCGGCGCGGGCGCAAATCGCAATGGAGAGCGCCGGCCGGGCTCCATCCATCACACCAGCCCCGGCAGCCAGAGGCAGGTCGCGGGCAGGGCGAGGATGATCGCCACGCGGACGAAGTCGCTCAGCAGAAACGGCACGATGCCGCGGAACGAATCGCCGAGCGGGACGCCGTCGGCGAGCGAGTTGATCACATAGACGTTGAGGCCGATCGGCGGGGTGATCAGCCCCACCTCGACCACGATCAGGGCGAGGATGCCGAACCAGATCGCGATCTCCTCCTCGCTGAAGCCGAAATCGAGCCCGGTGACCAGCGGGAAGAACACCGGGACCGTGAGCAGGATCATCGCCAGGCTGTCCATCACGCAGCCCAGCACCAGATAGACCAGCAGGATGCCGATCAGGATCGACATCGGCGCGAGCCCCGACGCCGCGAGCAGGTCGGCGAGCTCGACCGGGATCTGCGACAGCGCGAGAAAGCCGTTATAGATCTCGGCGCTGATCAGGATGATGAAGATCATCGCCGTGGCCTGGGCGGTCTCCAGCAGGCTGGAGGCGAAGCTCTCCCAGCTCAGCCGGCCGAAGACGATCGCCACCAGCCCGGTCGCCGCGGCCCCGATCGCCGCGCCTTCGGTGGGGGTGAACACGCCGAGATAGATGCCGCCGATGACGAGGACGAAAATCGCCGCCACCGGCCACACCGCGCCGAGGCTCCTTATCCTCTCGCGCAGCGGCACCGACGGGGCGACCGGGCCGGCTTCGGGGTTGAGCCGGACATAGACGGCGATGGCGATCGCATAGCCGACGGTCGCGACGATCCCGGGGATCAGGGCGGCGAGGAACAGCTTGCCCACCGACTGCTCGGTGATGATGGCGTAGATCACCAGGATCACCGAGGGCGGGATCAGGATGCCGAGCGTGCCGCCGGCGGCGAGCGTGCCGGTCGCCAGCGCGCCGGAATAGCCGTAGCGCTTCATCTCGGGTAGCGCGACGGAGGCCATCGTCGCCCCGGTCGCGATCGACGAGCCGCAGATCGCGCCGAACGCCGCGCAGCCGCAGATCGTCGAGATCGCGAGCCCGCCGCGCCGGTGTCCGACCCAGGCGCGCGCGGCCTCGAACAGCGAGCGGCTGAGCCCGGCCTGGGTGGCGAACTGCCCCATCAGCAGGAACAGCGGCAGCACGGATAGCGTGTAGCTGGAGACCCGCCCGAACGGGCCGGTGTTCAAGAGGTTGAGAAACGCCGACCAGCCGGCGAGCGACACAAAGCCGAACCCGCCGACGACGAACATCGCCACCCCGACCGGCATGCGGAAGGCGATCAGGATCAGGCAGATCGCGAACAGGAGGGCGCCGAACTCGATATTGCTCATCGGCGAAGCATGCGGATATGGCGCCAGAGCACCCAGACGCAGACCGCGGTCAGCAGCATCGCGCCGAGCAGCGCCGGGAAATAGCCCCAGTAGATGGGGATGTCGAGAAACAGCGTGGTCTCCTCGTCGGCGAGCTTGTGCAGCCCGCCGACCAGGAGCCGCCAGGCGATCAGCCCGGCGACGACGGCAAAGGCGAAGCTGTGCACCGTATCGAGCGCCGTCTTGCGCCGCGGCGACAGCCTGGCGGTGAAGAACTCGACGACGATGTTCGCGTTCCTGAGATGGCAATAGGGGAAGAAGGCGAACACGGCGACGCCGCAGACCAGCTCGGTGATCTCGTAATCGCCGGGGATCGGCGCGTTGAACGCGTAGCGGCCGATGACGCTGATCACGGTCATCGCCATGACCCCGATCAGCAGCACCCCGCCGGCCATCGCCACCGCCCGGCCGATGCGCTCGATCGCGGCGTCTAGCCGGGCCTCCCCGGGACCGGGTTCCGCGCTATTGCCGATCACCCGGGACGGCCCCGGGGCTACTGGCTGTATTTGGCGACCAGCCGCCTCGCATCGGCCACCAGCGCCTTGCCGTCATGCCCCTTGGCGGCGACCTTCTCGACCCAGGCGTCGACCACCTTCTGGGTGGCCTTGCGCCAGCGTTGGCGCTCGGCATCGTCGAGGGCGAGGATCCGGTGGCCCCGCTCGACCGCGAGCGCGCGCCCGGGCTTCTCGTCGTCCTGCCACATCCGGCCGAGCCGCCTGGCGAGCCCCATGCCGGTGCTGTCGTCGACGATCTTGCGGATGTCGGCTGGCAGCCCGTCATAGCGCTTCTTGTTCATCGTCATCAGGAAGAGCGCGCAGGAGAGCGCCACCTCGGTGTGGTACCTGGTCACCTCGTGCAGGCGGAACGGGCGCATGATGGTCCAGGGAATCCACGTCCCCTCGACGACGCCGCGCGACAGCGCCTCGTAGACCTTGGGGATCGGCATGCCGACCGGGACCGTTCCGAGCGCCCGCAGCATCGCCGCGCTCGCCCGCGACGGCGCGCGCATCTTCATCCCCTTGAGGTCCTCGAGCTTCTGGATCGGCTTCTTCGCGGTGTGGATGTGGCCGCGCGCGGTGGCGTGGAACACCAGGGGGTGCGTGTCCTTGTACTCGTTGCGCAGCCACTTGCCGTAGAACTCGGTCAGCGCCTGGCTGGTCGCCACCGCATCGCCGGCGACGAAGGGAAGCTCGAACACCTCGGTCAGCGGAAAGCGGCCCGGCGAGTAGCCGGGCAGCGTCCAGACGATGTCGACCACCCCGTCGCGCGCCTGGCCGTAGAGGTCGGACGGCTTGCCGCCGAGCTGCATCGCCGGGAAGACCTGGACCTTCACCTTGCCGGCGGATTGCTTCTCGATCTCCTTCGCCCAGGGCCGCATGAACAGGCGGTTGGCGATCGCCTTGGGCGAGTTGAAGTTGTGCAGGCGCAGCGTGAGCTCCTGCGCCCCGGCCCCGCCCGGAAGCGCGAACAGGGACCCCGCGGCCAGCACGGCAAGCGCCGCGGCTGCGATTGCGCGCATCACACCCATGGTTTTCCTCCCCTCGGTCGGCGGACGGTCGCCGGTCTCAGAACGGCCTGCCGCCCTTGATCGTCACCCGCTGCATGGTCCGCCGCACCGGATAGTAGTCGTTGGCGGCGTAGTGCTGGGTCGACGGGTTGTCCCAGAACACGATGGAATCGGGCTCCCAGCGAAAGCGGAACTGGTGTTCCGGGATGCGCGGCAGGGTGAACAGAAACTCCAGCAGCGCCTTGCTCTCGTCCTGCCGCATGTCCTTGATGGCGATGGTGAACTGCTCGTTCACGAACACCGCCTTGCGCCCGGTCACCGGGTGGGTGCGGATCACCGGGTGCGCCGGGTTGGGCAGCTCGATCTCCATCTCGGCGAGCTTCGCGTGCCGTTCCCGGGGGGCCATGCGGTCGAACTTGCGGCGGAAGTTCTTGAAGTCGTGGATCGCCTCCAGGCCCGACAGGAAGCTCTGCATGCGGTCGCTCAGACCGTCATGGGCGGCGCACATATCGGCCCACATCGTGTCGCCCCCGACCGGCGGGATGGCGACGCAGCGCAGGATCGAGCCCATCGGCGGCTCTTCGCGGAAGGTCTCGTCCGAGTGCCAGATATCGGTCGAGAAGACCGGGTTGTCCTTGTGGTTGTCGAGCACGATGACCTCGGGCAGGTGCTCGAGATGCGGGACGAAGGGGTGGACGGAGACCTCGCCGAACCTGCGGCCGAAGGCGAGATGCTGCTCCGGGGTGATGTCCTGGTCGCGGAAGAAGACGACCTTGCGGTCCATCAGCGCGTCATGGATCGCCGCCACCGTGCCGTCGTCGAGCGGTCGGGCCAGGTCGACACCGCGTATCTCGGCGCCGATGGTGGGCTCCGCCGGGACGATCTCGATCCCGCCCTCCGACGCATCCGGGCGGCTTCGTTGGGCAAGCTGCGGCATCGCGCACCCCCTGTATCCTGTGGGAAAGCGTATTTCCCGGCGCCGGAGAAGGCAAGCCGGCGGCGGGCGTATCGAAGGACGCCACGCCGCTTCGGTTCCACTCGAACCGGACAGGCTCTATGGCGCGCCCGCCACCCGGTTCAGCGTGCGGCCCGCGCGTATCTCGGTCGCCGAGGCGGGATGCAGCCGGGTATGGAAGAAGCTCCACGCGGGCGGCCTGGCTTCCGCCAGCTTGTGCGCGTCCTTCGACCTGACCTTGAAGCGGGAGAAGGCCTGCGCCGCCTTGCCGGCCAGCGCGTCGAAGGAATACGGCGCCCGGTCGAACACGGCGATCGGCGCGAGGTTGAAGATCCTGGTCCATTGCCGCCACTGCGAGAGCTGCACCAAATTGTCGGCGCCCATGATCCAGACGAAATGCATGCGCGGGAAGCAGAAATCGAGCGCCGCCAGGGTGTGCGCGGTGTAGCCCGTGCCGAGCCGCCGCTCGATATCGGTGACGGCGATCGCCGGGTGGGTCGCAAGCGCCCGGGCGCCGGCCAGCCGCTCTTCGAACGGCGCCATTCCGGCGGTCGGCTTCAGCGGGTTCTGCGGCGAGACCATCCACCAGATCTCGTCCAGGCGCAGGTTCTTGAGCGCCAGGATCGAGATATGGAGATGGCCGTCATGGGCCGGGTTGAACGACCCGCCCAGCAGGCCGACCCTGAGGCCCGGCGCGTCCAGGCCGCGGCGAATCGACGTGTAGACGGTCAGGGCCGAACCTGCCCCGACCCGCGCACCACGTATTTGAAGGTGGTGAGCTGTTCCACCCCGACCGGGCCCCTGGCGTGCAGCCGCCCGGTCGAGATGCCGATCTCCGCCCCCATGCCGAACTCGCCGCCATCGGCGAACTGGGTCGAGGCGTTGTGCAGCACGATCGCCGAATCGACGGCGCCGAGAAAGCGCTCGGCGGCGGCATCGTCGGCGGTGACGATCGCGTCGGTATGCTGCGAGCCGTGCGTGTTGATATGGGCGATCGCGTCCTCCAGCCCGCCGACCTGCTTCACCGCGATGATCGCGTCGAGATACTCGGTGTCCCAGTCGCTGTCGACGGCCGGTGCCACCCGGTCGTCGAGCGCCCGCGTGTCGGCGCAGCCGCGCAGCTCGCAGCCGGCCCGGGCGAGGTCGTCGAGGATCGGCGGCAGCACGTCGCGCGCGACCGCGCGGTCGACCAGCAGGGTTTCCGCCGCGCCGCAGATCCCGGGCCGGCGCATCTTCGCGTTGAAGGCGATGCTCCGCGCGGTCTCGGGATCGGCGCTCCGCTCGACATAGACATGGCAGTTGCCGTCGAGATGGGCGATCACCGGGATCCGGCTCTCCCGCTGCACCCGCTCGATCAGCGACTTGCCGCCGCGCGGCACGATGATGTCGATCAGCTCGGCCATGGTCAGCATGGCGCCGACCGCCTCGCGGTCGGTGGTCGGCACCATCTGGATCGCCGCCGGCGGCAGACCGGCCTCGGCCAGCCCGGCCCGCAGGCAGTCCATGATCGCGCCCGAGGAGTGATAGCTCTCGGAGCCGCCGCGCAGGATGGCGGCGTTGCCGGATTTGAGGCAGAGCGCGCCGGCATCCGCGGTCACGTTGGGGCGCGATTCGTAGACGATGCCGATCACCCCGAGGGGAACGCGCACCCGCTCGATATGGAGCCCGTTCGGCCTCTCCCAGGCCGCCATGACATCGCCCACCGGGTCGTCGAGCGCGGCGACCGCCTCGATCCCTGCGGCCATCGCCTCGATGCGCGCCGGGGTGAGCTCGAGCCGGTCGACGAAGGCATCGGTCAGCCGGGCGGTGTCGACCGCGGCGAGGTCCCTGCCGTTGGCCTCGACGAGCCTGTGTTCGCTCGACCTGATGTGCCGCGCCGCGGCGTGCAGCGCGCGGTTCTTCTCGTCGGCCCCGAACCCGCCCAGCGCCCGCGCCGCCGCGCGGGCGTCGCGGGCGAGGCGCTCCATCGACGCCCGAACGTCGTTCTCGTCGACCGCAACCTGGGTCGCCACCCCACCCTCCCTCTCAATCGAGGACCAGATCGTCGCGATGGATGATCTCGTCGCGTCCACGGTATCCCAGCAGCGCCTCTATTTCACGGCTTTTGTGGCCGATGATCCGCGCCGCGTCCGCGTCGGAATAGGCGCTGAGCCCGCGGCCGATCGCGGTCCCGTCCGGGTCGCGCACGAGGACGGCGTCGCCGCGCTCGAAGCGCCCCTCGACCGCGACCACGCCGGCGGGCAGCAGGCTCTTGCCCGATCTGAGGGCGCGCACCGCGCCGCGATCCACGGTGAGCACGCCGGCAGGGTCGATGGCGCCGGCGATCCACCGCTTGCGCGCGGTCTTCGGCCCGGTCTCCGGGTTGAACCAGGTGCAGCGCCCGCCGCCGGCGACGGCGGCCAGCGGGCTGTGCCGCCTGCCGTCGGCGATCGCCAGGCGGCAACCGGCGGCCAGCGCGATCTTCGCCGCTTCGAGCTTGGTGATCATCCCGCCTGAGCTGTAGCCGGGCGGCGCCTTGCCCGCCATCGCCTCGATCTCGGGCGTGACGCGGCGCACCTCGGGCACGAAATCGGCGCCCGCTTCGCTGCGCGGGTCGGCGCTGTAGAGCCCGTCGATGTCGGACAGCAGCACCAGCGCGTCGGCGCTCATCATCTGGGCGACCCGGGCGGCGAGCCGGTCGTTGTCCCCGAAACGGATCTCCTCGGTCGCGACGCTGTCGTTCTCGTTGATGACGGGAACCGCCCCGAGGCCGAGCAGGGTCTCGATGGTGGACCGCGCGTTGAGATGGCGGCGGCGGGCCTCGGTATCGGCAAGGGTGAGCAGGATCTGCGCGGCGGTGATCCGGTGCCGGCCGAGCGCCTCCTGGAAGGCGTGCATCAGCCGCGCCTGGCCGGTCGCGGCGGCGGCCTGCTTCTCCTCCAGCCGCAGCGGCCGGTCGGGCAAATCCAGCCAGGTGCGGCCGAGCGCGATGGCGCCGGAGGAGACGACGGCGATCTCGGCCCCTGCGCCGCGCAGCGCGGCGATGTCGTCGGCGAGCGCATCGAGCCAAGGGCGGCGAACCGCCGCCCGCTCGTCGTCGACCAGCAGCACCGAGCCGATCTTGACGACGATGCGCCTGGCGCCGGAGAGCCCGGCGGTCACGGCGACGCCGCCTCGGCCTCGCCGACGACGCGATGAAGGCGCCGGAGAATGTCGGCCACCCCCTCGCCGCTGACGCCGGAGACCACCGCGACCGGCGCGCCCGATGCGGTCTCCAGCGCGGCGCGGCGGGCTGCGCGCTCTTCCGGGCCCAGCGCGTCCGCTTTGTTGAGGGCGACGATCTCGGGCTTTTCGGCGAGCCCGCCGCCATAGGCGGCAACCTCGCCGCGCACCGTCCGCCAGGCCGCCGCCACGTCGTCCCCGGTACCGTCGACCAGATGCAGCAGGATGCGGCAGCGCTCGACATGGCGGAGGAACCGGTCGCCCAGCCCGGCGCCTGCGTGCGCGCCTTCGATCAGCCCCGGAATGTCGGCGACCACGATGGCGTCGTGGTCGATTTCGACCACGCCGAGCGCGGGCACCAGGGTGGTGAACGGATAGTCCGCCACCTTGGGCCGGGCGCGCGAGACCGCCGCCAGCATGGTGGACTTTCCGGCATTGGGCAGGCCGACCAGGCCGGCATCGGCAATCAGCTTGAGCTGCAAGGTCAGCGTCGCCTCTTCGCCCGGCTCGCCCGGATCGGCGCGCCGCGGCGCCTGGTTGGTCGCCGACTTGAAGCGCAGGTTGCCGCGCCCGCCGCGCCCGCCGCGCGCGATGCGGAAGCGCTCGCCGATGCCGGTCAGGTCGCAGATCCGCTCGCCGGTCTCCGCATCGAGCACCTCCGTGCCCTCGGGAACCCGCAGCACCGCATCCGCGCCGTCCGCACCGGTACGGTTGCGCCCGGCGCCGTTGCCGCCGCGCCCGGCCTTGTGGTGCTGGCGATAGCGGAAATCGATCAGCGTATTCAGCCCGCCGACCGCCTCCACCCACACGTCGCCGCCGCGCCCGCCGTCGCCCCCGTCGGGACCGCCGAAGGCGACGAACTTCTCGCGCCGGAAGCTGAGGCAGCCATTGCCGCCGTCGCCGCTGCGGACGTAGACCTTGGCCTGGTCGAGGAATTTCATCCCGGGTGCCGCGCCCCTGGCGCGGAGAGCCTATTGAGCGGGATCGACGGAAACGTAGATCCGCTTGTTCGCGCGGCGGCGAAACGCGACCCGCCCGGCGGCGGTTGCGAAGATCGTGTGGTCCTTGCCGATCCCGACATTCTCGCCGGGATGGAACTTCGTCCCGCGCTGGCGGATGATGATGTTGCCGGAGATGACCGCCTGGCCGCCGGCCTTCTTGACGCCGAGCCTGCGGCCGGCGGAATCGCGGCCGTTGCGGGAGCTTCCGCCGGCTTTCTTGTGCGCCATTACGAATTCTCCCCTGCGCCCTTGCCGGCACCGCCGGCCAGAATGTCGGTTATGCGCAGCACCGTCTGATACTGGCGGTGGCCGTGCTTCCGGCGGTAGTTCTTCCGCCGCTTCTTCTTGAAGACGATGATCTTGTCCGCCCGGGTCTGGTCGAGCACGGTCGCCGACACGAGGGCGCCGTCGACCAGCGGGCTGCCGACGATCGGACCCTTGCCGTCGTCGAGCATCAGCACCTGGTCGAGTTCGACCGCCGCGCCGGGCTCGCCGGGCAGGCGTTCCACCTTGATCACGTCGTCCTTCTGGACGCGGTATTGCTTCCCGCCTGTGCGTACGACTGCAAACATCGGTCCGGCCAGTCAGAGAGGGCGCGGCGCCGGCGGAACGGCCGCCGAAGACCCGCGCGAGGCGAGGCGGGACTATAGCCGGGGCGCCCGCATTGTCAACGCCGGGGCGGGACATCCGGGCTAGGGAACCGGCGGCGACTCGACGCTGTCGAACAACGCGGCGATGCCGTCGCCGAAGGCCTGCCGCATGCGGGAGAAATAGGCGTCGTCGGCCGCCACCTCGACGCGGGTCCCGCCATCGAGCGCATCGCGCCGATAGACCAGGAGGTCGATCGGCGGGCCGACCGAGATATTGCTGCGCATGGTGGAATCGAAGGAGATCAGGGCAGCCTTGGCGGCTTCCGCCAGCGCCATGTCATGGCGCACCACGCGATCCAGGATCGGCTTTCCGTACTTGGTCTCGCCGATCTGCAGGAACGGGGTATCGGGCGTCGCCTCGATGAAGTTGCCGGCCTCGTAGATCTGGAACAGGCGCGGCGGACGGCCCGCGATCTGGCCGGCGACCAGGAAGCTGGTGCCGGGATCGGCGCCCGAGGCGCGGACCGTCTCGGCATCGTCGCGCATCACGTCCCTGAGCACGGAACCGACGATCCGGGCCGCGTTGAACATGCTCGCGGACTCGAACAGGCTGTCCTGGCCCTGGCGGCTGGCGAGCCGTTCGCCGACCACCGAGATCACGGATTGCGACGTCGCCAGGTTGCCCGCCGACAGGAGCGCGATCACCCGTTCGCCAGGTTGAGCGTACACCGTGAGCTTGCGGAACGAAGCGACGTGATCGACGCCCGCCGCCGTCCTGGTATCGGCGGCCAGCACCAGCCCCTGTTCGAGCAGCATGCCGACGCAGTAGGTCATCGAATCGGCGCTCTCCGGCCCGGCCCGAAGGCGCGCCGTGCCGCTTCAGGACGCACCCCGCCGCCTTTCCTCTACCCTCACGGACACGGTCAGACGCTCTTCCGCGTCGCCGCCCTCGCGCACGCCACGGATCGGGCAGGCGCTCTCGTAGTCGAGACCGATCGCGGTGCCGACATAGCACTCCGTGCCGCAGGTCCGGTTGGCGACGTCGAAGCTGACCCATCCCAGCCCGTCCACCCAGGCGGCCGCCCAGGCATGGCCCGCCGTCGCCGGTTCGTCCTGTTCGGGGACGTGGAGATAGCCGCTGACATAGCGCGCCGGGATGCCGAGCGCGCGGCAGACGGCGATGAACACATGGCTGTGGTCCTGGCAGACGCCGACGCCGTTCCGCAGCGCCTCCGAGGCGGACGACTGGACGCCGGTCGTGCCTTCGCGATAGTCGATGCGATCGCGGATCGCGGTCGCGATGCGATGCACCGCGTCCAGCCGGTCGGCGGCGACGGCGTCCGCGAAAGGCGCGGCGAAGCCGGCAATCGCCTCGTCCGCGGCGGTCAGCGGCGTCGGCCGCAGATAGGTCTCGACCGGAACGGTTCCCTGCTCGTCCGGCAGCACCCCGTTGGTGTCGACGGTCTCGACCTCTCCCTCGGCGGCGATCTCGATCCGCTCGCCGGGACGGTCGAGGATCAGCGTGTCGCACTGGTTGCCGAAGGCGTCGACCCAGCGGGTCAGGCTCCCCGGGGCCTCGATGTTCCACCGGATCGCGCGCTGCGAGGCGTTGGCGTAGGGGGTCAGGCGAAAATACTGGATGCCGAACGAGATCGCGGCGTCGTAGTGATAGGCGGTGCGGTGAACGATGGAGAGCCGCATCAGGCGGGAAGCCCGGAACGTTGCCGCATCATGAAGTCGTGCTCGATCTGCATGCCGAGCTCGCCGTTGCGTTCGATGAAGCGGGTCAGGAATTGATGCAGCCCCTGCTGGAAGATGCCGTCGATCCGGCCGAACCGGAGCCCGGCATGGATCTCGCCGGCGATCCGCTGGCATTCCCGGGGCCGGCCCTGGCAGAGCGCGTCAAGCTGCCCGGTGATGCGGTCGAAGCAGGCCATCAGCGACCGCGGCATGTCGCGCCGCAGCAGCAACAGCTCGGCCACCCTGTCCGGCTGAATCACGTCGGAATAGACCTTGTGGTAGGCGCGGAAGGCGCTCAGCGAACGGAGCACCGCCCCCCACTGGTAGTAGTCGACCGACCCGCCGATATGCTCGTCGCTCGGCAGCAGCACGTGGTATTTGGAATCGAGCAGCCTCGCCGTGTTGTCGGCGCGTTCGATCGCCAGGCCGAGGTCGAGAAAGGCGTAGCTCTCGTCGCGCAGCATGGTCGCGTCGGTGACGCCGCGGAAGGAGTGGGTGCGTTCCTTGATCCAGTCGCAGAAATCGCGCACGCCGCCGTTGAACAGCGATGTCGAGTCGTAGTCGCGCAGCTCGAGCCAGGTGGCGTTGATGCTCTCCCACATCTCGACCGTGACCGACGCCCTGAGCGCGCGCGCATTCTCCCGCGCGGCGCGGACCGAGGAAAAGATGCTGGAGGGGAAACCGTCGTCGAAGGCGAGGAAGAGGACCGCGCTCGCGCCCGAAATCTGGCCCCCGAAGGTGACGAAATCCTCCGGGTAGCCGGCGACTTCGAGCGTCGACCCCCAGACCGATTCCTGCGCCTGGCCCGGCACGTCGAGGAGCACCATCCGGTTGGCGACGTCGATCAGCCGGGCCATGTTTTCGGCCCGCTCGATATAGCGCGCCATCCAGTAGAGCTGGTTGGCCGTGCGGCCCAGCATGGTCATGCTTCGAGCACCCATGTGTCCTTGGTGCCGCCGCCCTGGGAGGAGTTCACCACGAGCGAGCCCTCGGTCAGCGCCACCCGGGTCAACCCGCAGGGCACCACCGAGACCGTCTCGCCGCTCAGCACGTAGGGGCGGAGATCGACATGGCGCGGGGCGATGCCCTCGTCGACGAAGGTCGGGCAGTGCGACAGCGCGAGCGTCGGCTGGGCGATGAAATTCTCCGGGCAGTCGAGGATCCGGGCGCGATAGGCTTCGCGCTCCCCGGCGGTGCTCATCGGCCCGACCAGCATGCCGTAGCCGCCCGAGCCGTGGACCTCCTTGACCACCAGCTCCGCCAGGTGTTCCAGCGTGTAGGCGAGATCGTCGGGCTTGCGCAGCACATAGGTCTCGACGTTTTCGAGGATCGGCTCCTCGCCGAGATAGAAGCGGACGACCTCGGGCACGTAGGGGTAGATCGACTTGTCGTCGGCGAAGCCCGTGCCGAACGCGTTGGCGAGCGTCACCCGCCCGCCGCGGCAGACCGAGAGCAGCCCGGGCACGCCGAGCTGCGAATCCGGGCGGAAGGCGAGCGGGTCGAGAAACTCGTCGTTGATCCGCCGGTAGATCACGTCGACCCGCTTGAGCCCCTCGATGGTCCGCATCAGCACCTGACCGTCGCGGACCACCAGATCCTGACCCTCGACCAGCTCGATCCCCATCGCATCGGCGAGGAAGGCGTGCTCGAAATAGGCGCTGTTGTAGGACCCGGGGGTGAGCAGGACCACCGTCGGATCGTCCACCCCCGGCGGCGCGGTGGCGCGCAGGTTGCGCAAGAGCTCCTGCGGGTAGTGCTCTACGGCGGCCACGTCGACCCTGGCGAACAAATCGGGGAAGAGCCGCATCATCGTGTTGCGGTTCTCCAGCATGTAGGACACGCCCGACGGCGAGCGCAGATTGTCCTCCAGCACGTAGAACCGGTTCTCTTCGACGCGGACGATATCGATGCCCGCGACATGGACGTAGACGCCGCGCGGCACGTCCAGCCCGTACATGTGGGGCTCCAGCAGCGCGTTCGAGAGCAGCACGTCGGCGGGCAGCACCCCGGCGCGGACGATCTCCCGCTGGTGATAGATGTCGTGGATAAACATGTTGAGCGCGCGAACCCGCTGGATCAGCCCCGCCGACAGGTGCTCCCATTCCCCGGCGGAGAAGATGCGCGGGATGATGTCGAACGGGATCAGCCGCTCGGTTCCGCCTTCCCGGCCGTAGACCAGGAAGGTGATGCCGAGGCGCCGGAACAGCATCTCGGCCTCGTCGCGCTTCGACTTGAGGCGCTCGACGGGGGTCCCTTCGAGCCAGGCGGCGAGCGCGCGATAGGCATCGCGCACCCCGCCTTCGGGCAGGTTCATCTCGTCGTAGAAGCGCATCGCCGCCAAGCCTTCCCTCGCCGTCGACGAATAGAGCGAATCCTCACAGAAATGTATAGGGGTCGATGTCGACATGGACGCGTACGCCGCGCCCCGTCGGGACCTGGCGCAGCCAGCGCTCGATCGCCGGCTGGACGCGCACGCCGAGCGGCGCCTTGACCAGGAACCGCCGCCGGTGCCGTCCGCGGATCAGCGCCAGCGGCGCCGGCGCGGGGCCGAGGACGGTCACCTCGCGGCCGCGCGGCGCGGCCCGGGCCAGGGCGCGGCAGGCGGCGTCGACGGCGGGCTCGTTGCGCCCGGAGACCACGATCCCGGCGAGCCGGCCGAAGGGCGGCATCGCGTGGCTCTCGCGCGCCCGCGCCTCGCTGGCGAGGAAGCCGTCGCGGTCGCCGGCGACCAGCGCGGCCATCACCGGATGGTCCGGGTCGTAGGTCTGGATCAGGGCGCGGCCGGGCCGCGCGGCGCGCCCGGCGCGGCCCGCCACCTGATGCAGCACCTGGAAGCTGCGCTCGGCGGCGCGCAGATCGCCGCCGTCGAGCCCGAGATCGGCATCGACCACGCCGACCAGGGTCAGGTCGGGGAAGTTGTGCCCCTTGGCGACGAGCTGGGTGCCGATGACGATATCGTAGTCGTGCCGCCGGATGCCCCCGATCAGCGCCTCGGCGGCGGATGCGCTGCGCAGCGCATCGCTCGACATCAGCGCCAGACGCGCCCCGGGGAAGGTCTCGGCCGCCTCCTCGCTGAGCCGCTCGACGCCCGGGCCGCAGGCGACGAAGGCGTCCTCGGCCGCGCATTCCGGGCAGGCACCGGGCGGCGGCGTGGAGAAGCCGCAATGGTGGCATTGCAGCTTGCGCGCGAGCCGGTGATCCACCAGCCAGGCGCTGCATTGCGGGCACTCGATCCGGTGCCCGCAGCCGCGGCAGAGGGTAAGCGGCGCATAGCCCCTGCGGTTGAGGAACAACAGCGCCTGCTCGCCCGCGTCCAGCGTCCGCGCCACCGCCTCGCGCAGGCGCGGCGACAGCCAGGTCTGGGGCGCCATCGTCTGTTCGCGCATGTCGATCGCCGCTATCTCCGGCAGCGCCGTGCCGCCGAAGCGCTCGGGGAGGGAGATCCGCCCGTAGCGCCCGCGGCGGACATTGACCACGGTCTCCAGCGTCGGCGTGGCCGAGGCGAGGACGATGGGGCAGGCCGCGTCCCGCGCCCGCACGATCGCTATGTCGCGGGCGTTGTAGATCACCCCGTCTTCCTGCTTGAAGCTGGAATCGTGCTCCTCGTCGACGACGATCAGGCCGAGCTCGGGAAACGGCAGGAACAATGCGGACCGCGCGCCGACGACGACCCGTGCCCTGCCGCCGGAGACCGCGCGCCAGGTCTCGCGCCGGCGCGAGCCCGTGACCTCGGAGTGCCAATGCAGCGGCGGTGCCCCGAAGCGGTCCTCGAAACGCCGCAGCCAATCGACGGTGAGCGCGATTTCGGGCAGCAGCACGAGCACCTGCCGTTCGCGCGCCAACGCCGCGGCGATCGCTTCGAAATAGACTTCGGTCTTGCCGGAGCCGGTGATCCCGTCGAGCAGCGTGATCGAATCGGACACCCCGGCGGCGATCGCTCCCCGGAGACGCCGGGCGGCGGCGTCCTGGGCCGGGCTGAGGACGGGCCCCCTCCGCCGCCAGTCCGGCGGCTCGATCTCCATCGCGGGTTCGACGGAGACGGCGCGCACCAGCCCGTGCTCGACCAGGCCGCGCACCACGCCGGCGCCGCTGCCGGTCGCGCGGGCGATCTCGGCGGCCCGGCAGGCGCGGCCGTGAGCGAGGAAATCGAGCACGCGCTTGCGCGCGGCGGTCAACCGGACCCCGTCTTGCGCGCCGGACGGGTCGAGCGCATAGGCCGTCTCCAACCGTGGGGGGTCGAGCGCCTGGGGTACGCTCATCGCCATGCGCAGCACCGCCCCCGGCGGCGACATCGTGTAAGTGGCCGTCCAGTCGACGGTGCGCAGCAGATCGGCCGGAAGCGGCGGCACGTCGAGCACGGCGGCGATATCGCGGAGCTTCGCCTCGTCGACATCGCCCCCGGGCTCGCCCCACACCACGCCGGTCACTTCGCGCGCGCCCAAGGGCACGCGGACGAACCGCCCGGGGGCGAGTTCCATGCCTTCGGGCACGCGATAGTCATAGGCGCCGGCGACCGGCAGCGGCACCAGAACGGCGGCCCGGGCGGAGTCGATTCGCGACGCTGTCCTGACAAGGCCGGGCTTCATGCTCTACACTCTAAGCGGTCGTTCCGAGGCGTCCACGCCGCGTCTCCGGGCAGGAAGGAGCCGCTATGAAGTTCTTCGTCGACACGGCGGATGTTGGCGAGATTCGCGACCTCGCGGCGACCGGCCTCCTCGACGGCGTGACCACGAATCCCTCTCTGGTCGCCAAGTCGGGCCGGCCCTTTCTGGAGATCATCCGCGAGATCTGCGAGGTGGTCGACGGCCCGGTGAGCGCCGAGGTCGCCGCGACCGATCATCCGACGATGCTGTCCGAAGGCCGCAAGCTCGCCCAGCTTGCCGGCAACGTCGCGGTCAAGGTGCCGCTGACGCCCGACGGCCTCAGGACCTGCCGGGCGCTCGCCGATGACGGGGTGATGGTCAACGTTACCCTGTGCTTCTCGGCCAGCCAGTCGATCCTCGCCGCCAAGGCCGGCGCCGCCTTCGTTTCGCCCTTCATCGGCCGTCTCGACGACATCAGCCGCGACGGCATGGGGCTGATCGAGGATATCCGTATGATCTACGACAACTACGAGACGTTTTCGACCGAGATCCTGGTCGCCTCCGTCCGCAGCCCCAACCATGTCGCGGAAGCCGCCAAGCTCGGCGCCGACGTGGCGACCATTCCGCCCGGCGTCCTTCGCCAGCTGTTCAACCATCCGCTGACCGACAAGGGTCTTGACGCGTTTCTCGCCGACTGGGCCGCGACCGGCCAGTCCATTCTCGACGCCTGAGGCGATGCCCAAAGCCATCGACGACCCGACGCTGGGCGCGAAACCCGAGCTGACCGCCGAAGACATCCGCGACTGGCTCGCCGCCAACCCCGACTTCCTGGACCGGAATGCGGACCTTCTGGTCGCGCAGGACGCGCGCCATGCCGACGACATACCCGGCGTCGTCGATCTCCGGCGGCACATCCTGGAAGGGCTGAGGCGCAGCCTCGAACGCCAGAAGGCGCGGGAGCGGGAGATCCTGCTCGCCGCGGAGGACCGGGCGCGAGCGGTCGCGCGGACGCAGGACGCGGTGCTCGCGGTGCTCCGGCAGACCTCGCTCGGGGGGCTTGCCCAGCGGGTCGCCTCGCAGTTTCCGGTCCTGTTCTCGACCACCGCGGCGGCGCTCGTGGTGGAAGGCGGCCTCGGGGCCGGGCAGGGGGAGCTGCTGGCGCTTCCGACGGACGTGATGGACACCCTGATCCCGCCGGGCAAGACGGCTCGCCTCGGACGGGCGACCGACGCCGACCGGTGCGCGCTCGGCGACCGGTTCTCGCTGGTCGAATCGCTGGCGGCGATCCGTCTCCAGACCCGGCACGGCCGCTTCGCCCTGGTCCTGGGTTCGTCGACCGCGGACGAGTTTGCGCCGGACCAGGGGACCGACCTCCTCGACTTTCTCGGCAGCGTTCTCGAGCACGCGATCGACAGATGGCCGCGCCGCCGGCGCTAGCCCGCTTCGCCGCCGCGCCCGACCTCGCCGAGGCGATCGCCGCGTGGCAGATCTGGCTCGAGACCGAACGCCGCGTTTCCGCCCACACGACCGCGGCCTATCTCGGCGATCTGAAGACCTTTCTCGACTTCGTCGCCGAACACAGAGGCGGGTTCGCCGGTCTCGCGGTCCTGGAGTCCCTGGAACACGGCGACTTCCGGTCCTATCTCGCGCAGCGGGCGATGAACGACCGGGCGCGTAGCTCGACCGCGCGTGCGCTGTCGGTGTTGCGCAGCTTCTTTCGATTTCTCGAACGCACCGAGCGGGCGCGGAACGGCGCGATCTCGGCGGTCAGGACGCCCCGCCTGCCGCACACGGTGCCGAAACCCGTCGCCGCCCGGGACGCGCTTGCGATGATCGCCCTGGCCGGCGACACGGCACGCAAGAAGCCGTGGATCGCGGCGCGCGACACCGCGCTTCTCCTCCTGCTCTACGGCGCCGGGCTGCGCATCGACGAAGCGCTCGGCCTCGACGCCGACCGGACCCCGTCGGGCGAGTCCCTGCGCATCCTCGGCAAGGGCGGCAAGGAACGCATCGTGCCGATCCTTCCGGCGGTGCGCGAGGCGGTGGCGGCCTATGTCGAGGCCTGCCCGTTCGCCCTGCGCGACGGTCCCCTGTTCCGCGGCGCGCGCGGCGGACGGCTGAATGCCGGCGTCGTGCAGCGCGAGCTGCGCACGATCCGCGGCGCCCTCGGCCTTCCCGAAACCGCGACGCCGCACGCCCTGCGCCACAGCTTCGCGACCCACCTGCTACAGGCGGGCGGCGATCTGCGCGCGATTCAGGAGCTTCTGGGCCACGCCTCGCTGTCGACCACGCAGCGCTACACGGAGGTCGACACGGCGACGCTGGTCGCGGTCTATAACGACGCCCACCCCCGCGCGCGCGGCTGACTCCGCCGCCCCGCCGGCATTTCAGATGTGGATCTCGCGGCCCTCGACCGCGAGCGCGGCCTCCTTGATCGCCTCGTTCAGCGTCGGATGGGCATGACAGGTGCGGGCGATATCCTCCGCCGAGGCGCCGAACTCGATGGCGAGCGCAAGCTCGGCGATCATCGTGCCCGCTTCGTGTCCGACGATATGGGCGCCGAGCAGCGCATCCGTCTCGGCGTCGGCGAGGATCTTCACGAAGCCGTCGACCGTCGCCTTGCTGCGCGCGCGTGCGTTGGCGGTGAACGGGAACCGGCCCACCCGGACCCGCCGACCCTGCTCGTGCAGCGCCTCTTCGGTCGCGCCCACCGAGGCGGCTTCGGGCTCGGTGTAGACCACGCCGGGGATGGCATCATAGTTGACGTGCCCGGCCTGGCCCGCCATCAGCTCCACCGCCGCGATCCCTTCCTCCTCCGCCTTGTGCGCCAGCATCGGGCCGGGGATCGCATCGCCGATCGCGAAAATCCCCTTCGCATCGGTCTCGAAGCGTGCGTCCACGGCGATGAATCCGCGCGCGTCGCGCCGGACGCCCGCCTCCTCCAGCCCGAGACCTTGCGTGCACGGCCGGCGGCCGACGGCGACCAGAACGACATCGCAGTCGATGGTCTCGGCGTCGCCGCCGCCGGCGGGCGCGACGGCGATCCGCAGCCCGCCGCCGTGCCGCTTGGCCCCGGCCACCTGGGTGCCGGTCCGCAACGTCATCCCCTGCCTGGCGAGCGCACGGGTCATCTGCCGGGCGACCTCGCCGTCCATCGTCGGCAGGATCGTCTCCATGTACTCGACCACCGTCACCCTTGCGCCCAGGCGGCTCCAGACGGAGCCCATTTCGAGCCCGATATAGCCGCCGCCCACCACCACCATCCGGTCGGGCACGGCGGAGAGCGAGAGCGCCCCGGTCGAGGACAGGATGCGCTCCTCGTCGATCTCGAGCCCGTCGAGCGCCGCGGTCTCCGAACCGGTGGCGATCAGGATACGGTCGCCTTCGAGGGTGCGGGCCGGCGCGCCGCCATCCCCCGGGCGGACCGCGACACGGCCGGGGCCGGCGATCCGCGCGCGGCCGAGGATGGGCTCGATCCCGTTCTTCCTGAACAGGAAGGCGACCCCCTTGGTCAAATCCTCGACCACCTTGTCCTTGCGGGCGAGCATCGCGGGCAGGTCGAGGGAAACGCCGTCGACCGCGACCCCGTGTTCGGCCAGCCGGTCGCGCGCCTCGACATAGCGTTCGGACGATTCGAGCAGCGCCTTGGAGGGAATGCAGCCGACATTGAGGCAGGTGCCGCCCAGGCTCGCGCGCTTGTCGATGCAGGCGACGGAGAAGCCGAGCTGGGCCGCGCGTATCGCCGCGCTGTAGCCGCCCGGACCGGCGCCGATGACGATCAGGTCGTAACGCTTGTCTGGCACGGATCGGTTCTCAGGCTTCGAGCAGGATGCGCTCCGGATCCTCGATGCACTCCTTGATGCGGACCAGGAAGGTCACCGCCTCGCGGCCGTCGACGATGCGGTGATCGTAGGAGAGCGCGAGATACATCATCGGGCGCACCGTCATCTCGTCCTCCACGACGACCGGCCGCTTCTCGATCTTGTGCATGCCGAGAATGCCCGACTGCGGCGGGTTGAGGATCGGGGTCGAGAGCAGCGAGCCGTAGACGCCGCCATTGGTCACGGTGAACGTGCCGCCGGTCAGGTCCTCCATCGAGAGCCTGCCCTCGCGCGCCCGGGCCGAGAGATCGGCGATACCCGCCTCGATGCCGGCGAAGGACAGCGCATCGGCGTCGCGCAGCACCGGCACCACGAGCCCCTGCTCGGTGCCGACGGCAACCGCGATGTCGTAGTGGTTCTTGTAGACGATGTCGGTCCCGTCGACCTCCGCGTTGACCGCCGGCACCTCCTTGAGCGCGACCACCGCGGCCTTGACGAAAAAGCTCATGAAACCGAGGCGCACGCCGTGCCTCTTCTCGAAGGCCTCGCGCAGCCGCGCGCGCACCGCGATGACCGCGGACATGTCGACCTCGTTGAAGGTGGTCAGCATGGCGGCGGTGTTCTGGGCCTCCTTGAGGCGTTCGGCGATGCGCTGGCGCAGCCGCGTCATCGGCACGCGCTCCTCGCGCGCGGCGGCGGGGAAGGGGGCGACCCGGGCGGCAGCAGGATCGGGGGCGGGGGTCGCGGCCGGGGCCGGGGCCGGGGCCGCGTCGCCGTCCGCGTCGGCACTGCCGGCGAAATGGGCCAGAACGTCGCCCTTGGTCAGCCGCCCGTCCTTGCCCGTTCCCGCGATCTGCGCCGGGTCGAGCGCGTGCTCCTCGACCAGCTTGCGGACCGCGGGCGACAGCGCCTGCGGCGCCTCGGGCGACGCTGCGGGCTCGGGCTCCGGCGGCGGCGGGGAAGGGGCCGGGGGGGCCGAAGGCGGCGCGGCGGCGCTGCCCGCTGCCTCGATCTGGCCGAGAACGGCGCCGACCTCGACGGTCTGGCCCTCTGCGACCTCGATCGCGCCCAGCACGCCGGCGGAAGCGGCCGGCACTTCGAGCGTGATCTTGTCGGTCTCGAGCTCGACCAGCGGCTCGTCCATGACGACCGCATCGCCGGCCGATTTGAGCCATTTGGAGACGGTCGCTTCGGTCACCGATTCGCCGAGCGCGGGCACAACGATCTGGGTCGCCATGGCTTCCTCTTTCTGCCGGTCGTGGGGAACCTGGCGGCGTCCCCGGTGGCGGGGCGGCGCTAGGCTGCGGCCAATGCCTCGTGGATCAGGCCCTTCTGTTCGCGGGCGTGCTGGGCGGCCAGCCCCGTCGCCGTCGAGGCGGCCTCGGGACGGCCGGCATAGACGGGCCGCGTGGCCCGAACGTCGAGTGTCGCAAGAAGCTCCTCGATCCGCCGGTCCATGTAGGTCCAGCCGCCCATGTTGCGCGGCTCCTCCTGGCACCACACGACCTGCGCGGAAGGATAGCGCGAGAGCTCCGCCCCGAGCGAGATGTTCGGGAAGGGGTAGAGCTGCTCGACCCTGACAAGGGCGATGTCGTCGATCTGCCGCTCTTCGCGGGCTGCCAGTAGGTCGTAATACACCTTGCCGCTGCACAGGACGACGCGGCGGATGTCCGCATCGGCCGCCGCCGTGCCGGGATCGGGGAGGACCCGGCGGAACGAGGACCCGGCGCACATGTCGTCGAGCCGCGAGACGCAAAGCTTGTGCCTGAGCAGCGACTTGGGCGTCATGACGATCAAAGGCTTGCGGAACTTGCGATGGATCTGCCGCCTCAGCGCGTGGAAGTAGTTGGCCGGGGTGGTGATGTTGCAGACCTGCATGTTGTCGTCGCCGCAAAGCTGGAGGTAGCGCTCGATGCGGGCCGAGGAATGCTCCGGCCCCTGGCCCTCGTAGCCATGCGGCAGCAGCATCACCAGCCCGGACATGCGCAGCCACTTGGTCTCGCCGGACGAGATGAACTGGTCGATGATGAACTGCGCCCCGTTGGCGAAGTCGCCGAACTGCGCCTCCCACAGCACCAGCATGTTCGGGTCGGCGAGCGACATGCCGTATTCGAAGCCGAGCACCGAGGCCTCGGCCAGCGGGCTGTCGCGCACCGCGAGCCTCTCCTGCCGGTCGCAGACATGGGCGAGCGGCGTATAGGCTTCCTGGGTCTCCTGATCGATAAGCACCGCGTGGCGCTGGGAGAACGTCCCGCGGCGGCAGTCCTGGCCGCTGAGGCGCACGAAACGCCCCTCGGCGAGGATGGTGCCGAAGGCGAGCGCCTCGGCGGTCGCCCAGTCGACGCCCTCGCCGGTCTCGAACATCGCCCTGCGGGCGTCGATGAAGCGCTGGAGCTTGGGGTTGAGGTTGAAGCCCTCGGGAACCGCGCTCAGCGCGCGGCCCACCGCGTCGAGCGCTTCCCTTGTGACGGCGGTCTCGCCGCGCCGTTCCTCGAGCGACGGGGCGGTGGTGATCTCCGCCCATTCGCCCTCCAGCCAGTCCGCCTTGTTGGGCTTGTAGCTCTTGGCCGCCTCGAAAGCATCCTCCAGCCGCTGCCGGCACTCCCGGGTGACGCCGTCGACGGCCTCGCGGGTCAACAGGCCTTCCTCGACCAGCCGGTCGCCATAGACCGATGCGACGGTCGGATGGTCGGCGATCGCCCGGTACATCACGGGCTGGGTGAAGGCGGGCTCGTCGGACTCGTTGTGCCCGAAACGGCGATAGGACCAGATGTCGAGCACCACATCCTTGCGGAACTTGTCGCGGAATTCGGTCGCGATGCGCGCGACATGGATCACCGCCTCCACGTCGTCGCCGTTGACGTGGAAGATCGGCGCCTGCACGCATTTGGCGATTTCGGTCGGGTAGCGCGAGGCGCGCGTCGCCGCCGGGCTGGTGGTAAAGCCGATCTGGTTGTTGACCACGAGATGGATCGTCCCGCCGGTCCGGTAGCCCGCGATCTCCGACAGCCCGAAGGTCTCGGCGACCATGCCCTGGCCGGCGAAGGCCGCGTCGCCGTGCATCAGGATGCCGATCACGCGGCGGCGCTCGCGGTCGCCGCGCTGGCGCTGCTTGGCCCGGACCTTGCCGACGACGACCGGATCGACGGCTTCGAGATGGGACGGGTTGGCGGCGAGCGAAAGATGCACCTTGATGCCGTCGAACTCGCGGTCGGCTGACGCTCCGAGATGATATTTTACGTCGCCCGAGCCGATCGATTCCGGCTGGTGCGACATGCCGCGGAATTCCGCGAATATCGCCGCATAGGGCTTCAGCATGACATGGGCGAGGACGTTGAGCCGCCCGCGATGCGGCATGCCGAGCACGACCTCCTCGACGCCGAGCTGGGTGCCCCGCTTGAGGATCTGTTCCAGCGCCGGGATCAGCGACTCGCTGCCGTCGAGCCCGAAGCGCTTGGTGCCGGGATAGCGCACATGGAGGAACCGCTCGAAGGATTCGGCCTCGACCAGACGTTCGTGAATGGTCTCCTTGCCGCGCTCGGTGAAATCGGTCCGGTTGTGGATCTCCTCGATGCGGTCCTGGATCCAGATCTTCTCCTCGGCCGAGGTGATGTGCATGTATTCCACGCCGACCGTGCCGCAATAGGTCCGGCGCAGACGATCCACGATCTGGCGCAGCGTGGCGCGTTCGAAGCCGAGCGTGTTGACATAGATCGGCCGGTCGTGGTCCGCCTCGGTGAAGCCGTAGCTCTCGGGGTCGAGCTCGCTGTGCGGCGGATGCTTCTCGAGCCCGAGCGGGTCGAGGTCGCAGTACAGATGACCGCGCACGCGGTGCGAGCGGATCAGGGTCAGCGCCTGCAGCGAATCCCGCGTCGCCTGGCGCAGATCGACGCCATCGGCGGCGGGCGCGCCGGCCGGAGCCGCGGGCCGTTCCGCGTCGGTCGCCTGCCCGGGCGCATCGTCGAGCGCGCGGAGCACGCCCGGCGCCTCGTCGCGCAAATCGGCGAAGAACGCGGCCCAGTCGGCGTCGACCGATTCCGGGTCGGCGGCAAACCTGGCGTAGAGCTCCTCGATGAAGGGGGCGTTCGCGCCCGCAAGGAAGCTGGTGTCTGCGGGTTTGGTCATGGGCTTTGGCTCAGCTCGTTGCTCCGTCTGCGCTACCGCAACGCGGGATCGCCGGTCCTGGGGCGGGGTTCAGCCCCGCATCGCCTCGGCCATGGTTTCGCCGATGGCGGCGGGAGAGGAGGCGACCCTTATGCCGGCGTCCCTGAAGGCTTCGATCTTGTCTCCCGCGGCGCCCTTGCCGCCCGAGATTATCGCGCCGGCATGCCCCATCCGGCGTCCGGGCGGGGCGGTCACACCGGCGATGAAGCCGACGATCGGCTTGCTGGTTTTCGATTGCTTGACGAACGACGCGGCGTCTTCCTCGGCGCCGCCGCCGATCTCGCCGATCAAGACGATGCCTTCGGTCTCCTCGTCCGCCAGAAAGGCTTCGAGGCAATCGACGAAGTCGGTGCCGTTCACCGGATCGCCACCGATCCCGACGCAGGTCGACTGGCCGAGCCCCGCCGCCGTGGTCTGCGCCACCGCCTCGTAGGTCAGGGTTCCCGAGCGCGAGACGATGCCGATCCTGCCGCGCAGGTGGATATGTCCCGGCATGATGCCGATCTTGCACTCGTCGGGCGTGATCACGCCCGGGCAGTTGGGGCCGATCAGCCGCGAGTCGGAGCCTTCGAGCACGCGCTTGACCCGCACCATGTCGATCACCGGGATACCCTCGGTGATACAGACGATCAGCGCGACTTCGGCCTCGATCGCCTCGAGGATCGCATCGGCCGCGAAGGGCGGTGGGACGTAGATCACCGAGGCGTCCGCGCCGGTCCGTTCGACCGCCTCGGCTACGGTGTCGAACACGTCGAGGTCGAGATGCCTTGTGCCGCCCTTGCCGGGCGTCACCCCGCCGACCATCCGGGTTCCGTAGGCGATCGCCTGCTCGGAATGAAACGTGCCCTGCGCGCCGGTGAAGCCCTGGCAGATGACCCGGGTCTCGGCGCCGACGAAGACGGCCATCAGCCGGCCTCCCGCACGGCGTGGACCACGCGCTCGGCCGCTTCCGCGAGCGTATCCGCCGAGATGATCAACAGCCCCGAATCCGCCAGAAGCTTCTTGCCCAGCTCCACATTGGTGCCGGCGAGGCGGACCACAAGGGGTACGTTGAGATTGATCTCGCGCGCCGCCGCGACCACGCCTTCGGCGATGACGTCGCAGCGCATGATTCCGCCGAAGATGTTGACCAGGATACCTTCGACATGGGGATCGGAGAGGATCAGCTTGAACGCCGCGGTCACCCGCTCGCGCGAGGCGCCGCCGCCGACATCGAGGAAGTTCGCGGGCTCGCCGCCATGCAGCTTGATGATGTCCATCGTCGCCATGGCCAGCCCGGCGCCGTTGACCATGCAGCCGATATTGCCGTCGAGCTTGATGTAGTTGAGGTCGTGCTTGAGCGCCTCGCGCTCCATCGCGTCCTCTTCGTCCTCGTCGCGCAGCTCGATCACGTCGGAATGCCGGAACAGCGCGTTGTCGTCGAACGCCATCTTGGCGTCGAGCGCGATCACCTCTCCGGCGCCGGTCACCACCAGCGGGTTGATCTCGACGATCGACGCGTCGAGCCCGATAAAGGCCTCGTAGATGCCGGTGATGAACCTCACCGCGTCGTTCAGCTGCCCGTCGCCGAGGGCGAGGCCGAAGGCGATCCGGCGTGCGTGGTGGGGCCGGATTCCGGTCGCGGGATCGATGTCGGCGGCGATGATCTTCTCGGGCGCATCGGCGGCGACCCGCTCGATCTCCATGCCGCCCTCGGTCGACGCCATGACGGTCACCCGGCCGGTCTCGCGGTCGACCAGCATGCCGAGATAGAGTTCGCGGGCGATGTCGCAGCCTTCCTCGACATAGACCCGCTTGACCCGGCGGCCTTCCGGCCCGGTCTGGTGGGTGACGAGGTTCATGCCGATCATCGCCTGGGCGGCGTCGCGCACGTCGTCGACCGACCGGACCACCCTGACCCCGCCGCCCTTGCCGCGCCCGCCGGCGTGGATCTGCGCCTTGACCACCCAGACCGGCCCGCCGAGCGCGTTCGCCGCATCGACCGCCTCGGCGGCGGTGTAGGCGACCTTGCCGCGCGGCACGGCGACGCCGTAGCGGGCGAGGAGCTGCTTCGCCTGGTACTCGTGGATATTCATTGCGACCCCGCGTCGCGGATTATGTCTTCGACCCCTTGTTCATGCGCTTGACCACATCGACGAGGCCCCGTACCGCGGCCACGGAGGCATCGAAGGCTTTCTGCTCGGACGTGTTGAGGTTGATCTCGACAATGCGTTCGACCCCGCCGGCGCCGATCACCACCGGCACGCCGATATAGAGCCCGCGCACGCCGTACTGGCCGCTCAGCATGGCGCAGCAGGGGAGCACCCGCTTCTTGTCCTTGAGATAGGCCTCGGCCATCTGGATCGCCGACGAGGCGGGGGCGTAGAACGCCGAGCCGGTCTTGAGCAGGGCGACGATCTCGCCGCCGCCGTCGCGCGTCCGCTGCACGATCTCGTTGAGGCGCTGCCGGGTCGTCCAGCCCATCTTGACGAGGTCGGGCAGGGGAATGCCGGCCACCGTCGAATAGCGCGCGAGCGGGACCATGGTATCGCCGTGCCCGCCGAGCACGAAGGCGGTCACGTCCTCGACGGAGACGTCGAACTCCTCGGCGAGGAAATAGCGGAAGCGCGCGGAATCGAGAATCCCGGCCATCCCGACCACGCGCCTGGACGGGAAGCCGGTCGCCTCCCGGAGCGCCCAGACCATCGCATCCAGCGGGTTGGTGATGCAGATCACGAAGGCGTCGGGGGCGTTCTTCCTGATGCCCTCGCCGACCTGGTTCATCACCCTGGTGTTGATCTCGATCAGGTCGTCGCGGCTCATGCCGGGCTTGCGCGGCACCCCGGCGGTCACGATGACCACGTCGGCGCCCCTGATCGCGCGGTACCGCGAGGCCCCCAGCATCTTCGCGTCGAAGCCCTCGATCGGCGAGGATTCGACGAGGTCGAGCGCCTTGCCCTGCGGCACGCCGTCGACGATGTCGAACAGGACGATGTCCCCGAGGTCCTTGAGCCCGGCGAGATGGGCGAGCGTGCCGCCGATATTGCCCGCGCCGACCAGCGCGATCCTGTTTCTCGCCATTGGCGAAGCCCCGTTGCCATGCTGTCGCGACGCCGTGGCGCCGGCTGCGCGGTCGCTGCTGCTTACCCGGTTTCGGGGGGCGGCACAAGTGCCGCCCTCAGCCGGGACGCTCGTCCGCGAGGTAGGCGGCGGACTGCATCTCGTGCAGCCGCGAGACCGCTCGCTTGAAGGCGAAGGCGGCGTCGCCGAGCGGGTACAGATCGTCGGGCGGCGCGTCGGCAGACATCACCAGCTTCACGTTGTTCTCGTAGAGCGCATCGATCAGGTTGACGAACCGCCTGGCCTCGTCCGCGCGGGCGGCGTCGAGCCTCGGCACCCCGACCAGCACCAGCGTGTGGAAGGCGCGCGCGATCGCCAGGTAATCGGCGCTGCCCAGCGGACGGCCGCACAGCGCCTCGAAGCCGAAGGCGGCGACCCCGCGCGCCGCCCGCGGCACGTGCAGCGTGCGGCCGAGCACGGCGAGCTCCGCCGGGGATTCCTCCGCCCCTTCGGTCAGCGCGCGGAACGCCCGTTCGAGGGCCGCGTCCGCGGCCCGTCCCAGCGGGGTATGGTAGACGTCGAGATCGCGGATCCTGAGCCGCCGGTAGTCGACGCCGCCCTCCAGCGCCAAGAGGTCGAGCCGTTCGCCGATCAGCGCGATGAAGGGCTCGAAGCGGTCGCGCTGCAGCCCGTCCTTGTAGAGGTCGGCGGGCGCCACGTTGCTGGTCGCGACCACGACGACGCCGCGCGCCAGCATGGCCTCGAACAGGCGGCCCAGGATCATCGCATCGGCGATGTTCTCGACCTGGAACTCGTCGAAACAGAGCAGCCAGGCCTCGCCGGCGATCTCGCCGGCGAGGCGGACCAGCGGATCGGCGCGCCTGTCCTTGCGCAGCCCGTGCAGGCGGTCCTGGACCTCGAGCATGAAGGCGTGGAAATGGGTGCGCCGTTTCAGCGCCACGGGGGCGCCGTCGAAGAAGATGTCCATCAGCATCGTCTTGCCGCGCCCGACGCCGCCGAACATGTAGAGACCCTGCGGCGCGTCGCCGCGTCGCCGCGCAAGCCCGAGCCGTGCTCGCCAGCCGCTCTCGCCGCCGTCCGGCCGGTAGCCGGCGAGCGCGTTGTGCAGGCTCTGCAGCTTTTCCGCCGCCAGCGCCTGGCCCGGATCCGGCTTGAGCTCGCCGGCGCGGACGCGCGCGCGGTAGACCGGGAGCGGCCCTTCGGTCATCGCATTCCGTGTCGGTGGAGACGTCTCGGCGGCGGATGGCGGCACTCTCTTCCGGTCCCCGTCCGCCGTCAACCGGCGGGCGGCGCGAGAAAGGCTCGCGTGGCGTCGACCGCCTCGGCGAGGCCGACGCGTTCGACGGCGACCTCGTCCGGGAAGGCGCCGCTCAGCCGCGACGGCATCCTCGGGTCGAGCAGGACGAACACGCCGCGGTCGTCGGCCTGGCGCACCAGCCGGCCGAAGGCCTGCTTGAGACGGAGCCGGGCCAGCATGTCGTCGTAGCGGATGTCAGGGAACGCCTTGCGGCGTTCGCGATGGAGGATGGTGGGCCGCGGCCAGGGCAGGCGATCGAACACGATCAGCCGCAGCGAACGGCCCGGCACGTCCACGCCGTCCCGCATCGCGTCGGTGCCCAGCATGCAGGAATCGGTCTCGGCCCGGAATATGTCGACCAGGCTGGTGGTATCGAGACTGTCGACATGCTGGGCGAGCAAAGCAAGGCCGGCCTTCTCCATGTCGGCGGCGATGCGCTCGTAGACCGCGCGCAGCCGGGCGATCGCGGTGAACAGGCCGAGCGCACCGCCGGCCGAGGCCTGCATCAGCGCGCGGTAGGCGGCGGCGACCCGGTCGAGGTCGTTCCTGCGGACATCGGTTACGACGAACACCCGCGCGAGCCGGGCATAGTCGAACGGCGAGGGTACGTCGACGCGGACGGCCGGCGCCGCCAGGTGGCGCGCGCCGGTCCGCATCTCGGCAACCCCCCAGTCCGCCTCGACGTCCCCGGTCGCGTCGCGCAGCGTGGCCGACGTCACGACGATGCCGTGGCTCGGCGCCGCGACCAGCCGGGCGAAGGGCAGCAACGGGTCGAGCCAATGGCGATGCATGGCAACATCGACATCGCGCCCCTGGAGGCGGCTTACCGAGAACCAGTCGACGAAGGTCTCGGGCGGGCCGTCGTGCAGCGCGCGCAGCATGGCGCGCCAGGCTTCGAGTTGGCCCTCGATCCTGATCCCGAGGCCGCGCGCGGCGGCGTCGAGGCGGTTGCGGGTCGGCGTGTCGAGCTCGTCGGCCCGTTCGTCGAGCAGGGCTTCCAGGCGCTGCGACACCCTCTGCGCCGGCGCGATCAGCCGGTCGAGCGCCGCCGCCAGACGGTCCGCCGCCTCGATCAGCCCGGGGACCGGCGGCCCGGTCTCGGCCTCCAGATCGTAGGGGATGCCGGTATCCCGGGCGCGGGCGTAGACCTGTCGGCGAATTGCGGCGAGGAAGGCCTCGGCGGTCCCGCTCGGCGCATCCCGCGCAAGCCGCGCGTTCCAGCCGGACGCGGGCAGGACCCGTGCCGCTTCGAGGGTCGCCTGGAGGGCCTCGCCCAGGGCGTCGTCAAGCATCGCCGCGTCCTCGATGCGCCGCGCGAGGCCTCGCGCGCGCTCCTGGCGCCGGTCCTCCGCACCGCGCAGCCAGCGCCTGAGATCCGCCCCCTCCTGCCCGCTGAGGCGCGCGGCGAACGCGCCGTCGGCGGCATCGAACACATGGTGCCCCTCGTCGAAGATCACGCGGGTCGGCGCGAGGCGCTCCGCCGCTCCGCCGGCGGCCGCCAGCGTCATCACCAGGGCATGGTTGGCGATGACGATTTCGGCCCGCCTGGCGCGCCGGGCGGTGCGTTCGATGAAACATTTGTGGTAGTGGGCGCAGGCGGAGTAGATGCACTCTCCCCGCCGGTGCGCGAGGTCGAGCGTGCCGCGGCGTCCCAGCAGGTCGGCGAGCCAGGCCGGGAAGTCCCCGCCCGCCATGTCGCCGTCCCGGGTCGCCGCGGTCCAGCGCGCGACGAGGCCGAGGGCGACCGCGCTGTCGGAGCCGGCGCCGCCGACGCGCCCGAGCGCCTCCTCCAGGTTCAGCAGGCACAGATAGTTGTCGCGTCCCTTGCGGACCACCACCCGGCGGTGCTTGACATCGGGGTCGGGGTGGAGGCGGTCGAGCTCGCCGTCGATCTGGCGCTGCAGGTTGCGGGTGAAGGTGCTGATCCACACCGGCCCGCCGTTCTTCTCCGCCCACAGGCTCGCCGGCGCGATATAGCCGAGCGTCTTGCCGACGCCGGTGCCGGCCTCGGCGATCACCGCGTTGGGGCAATCCTCGCGGTCGCGCGGCGCGAAGGCCCCGGTCAGCGCGGAGGTGTAGTCGGCCTGCCCCGACCGGTCCTCCGCGCCGGGTCCGAGCAGACCGGCGAGCCGGCGCCTCGCCTCGGCCGGTTCCACGGCGGCGCCGCCGGGCGGCGGCGGGGGCGCGTGTTCGGAGATCTCGGGCAGGCGGTTCCAGACGCGGAGCGCCCTTGAGTCCGCCGGGGCGCCATCGGCGCCGCCGAGCCGGTCGAGAACGGCCGGACCCCAGGGCCAGCCGGAAGCCGCCATGAACGACGCGATGGCAGCGCCGTCCCGGTCGTCCGCCTCATCGAGCTCGTCGAGCAGCGCCCCGGCGGCGCGGGCGAGAGCGAGCGCCTCCTCCCGCAGCCCCCGGGGGCGCGGCAGGCCGAGCGCGTCGGCGAGCCCGCCCGGGGTCGGCAGGCAGCGGATGGCCGGGCGGACGAAGGCGAACAGCTCGAGCAGGTCGCAGGCCCTGAACGGCCTTGCGCCGAGTCGCTGCGCGACCGATTTCCGGTGGCACAGGATGGGAACCATTCCCGCGCCCAGCGCGGCGACCGCGTCGCGATGCGCCAGCGTCCGCGCCTCGCCCGCGGCATCGAGGATCAGGGATTCCCGGATATTGGCGACCAGCACCGGATGGTCGGCGGAATCGCCAAAGAGGTCGGCCGATGCCATATCCCGACTATACTACAGCGCCGCCGGTCGACGCCGGACGGCGCGATACCCGAGCAGTGCGAGCGATGAGCGGAAAGACACCGGCCGACGAGCCCCGATCCTGGCCCTTCGAGGAGGCGCGCAAGGTCCTGAAACGGACCGGCGGCACGGTCCCGGCGACGGGTCACGTCCTGTTCGCGACCGGCTACGGCCCGTCGGGGCTGCCCCATATCGGGACGTTCGGGGAGGTCGTCCGCACCCAGATGGTGCGCCGGGCGCTTGCCGAGCTGTCGGACCTGCCGACCCGGCTGTTCGCCTTTTCCGACGACATGGACGGGCTGCGCAAGGTCCCGGACAACATCCCGAACCCCGACATGGTGGCGCGGCATCTGGGCAAGCCGCTCACCGCGATCCCGGACCCGTTCGGCACGCATGAGAGCTTCGGCCACCACAACAACGCCCGGCTGCGCAGCTTCCTGGACCGTTTCGGCTTCGACTACGCGTTCAAGAGCGCGACCGAATGCTACGAGTCGGGCGCTTTCGACGCGACGCTGCTCGCCATCCTCGCCGACTACGAGCGCATCACCAACGTGATCCTGCCGACGCTCGGGCCGGAACGGCGTGCGACCTACAGCCCGTTCCTGCCGCTCTGCCCCGATACCGGACGGGTGCTGCAGGCGCCGGTCGTCGCCCGCGACGTCGATGCCGGCACCATCGCCTACCGGGCGGATGACGGGCGCAGCGTCGAGGTCCCGGTGACGGGGGGGCATTGCAAGCTGCAATGGAAGGCGGACTGGGCGATGCGCTGGGTCGCGCTCGGCGTCGATTACGAGATGTCGGGCAAGGACCTGATCGACTCGGTCCGGCTGTCGGGGCAGATCTGCCGGCTGCTCGGCGCGCGCCCGCCCGAAGGCTTCACCTACGAGCTGTTTCTCGACGAGGCGGGGGAGAAGATATCGAAGTCGCGCGGCAACGGGCTGTCGGTCGAGGAGTGGCTGACCTACGCGCCGACCGAGAGCCTGGCGCTGTTCATGTACAACTCGCCGCGCAAGGCGAAGCGGCTCTATTTCGACGTCATCCCGCGCCAGGTCGACGACTATCTCGGCTGGCTGGAGAAATTCGCCGGCCAGAACGGGGCCGAGAGGCGGGACAACCCGGCATGGCACATCCACGCCGGCGAGCCGCCCGCGCCGGAGGGGCATGTCGGGTTCGGACTGCTGCTCAACCTCGCCTCGGCCTGCAACGCCGAGGACGCGGCGATGCTGTGGGGCTTCATCACCCGCTACGCGCCCGCGGCCACGCCGGCGAGCGCGCCGATCCTCGACCGCCTGGTCGGGCATGCGCTCGCCTACTACCGGGACGTCGTCAAGCCGGCCAAGCGCTACCGCAAGGCAACCGACGAAGAGCGCGCGGCGATCGCCGAGCTCGCCGACGCGCTGGAAGCGCTGCCGCCGGGCGCCGACGCCGAGACCGTCCAGAACGAGGTCTACGCCATTGGCAAGCGGCACGACTTCGCGAGCCTGCGCGACTGGTTCCGCGCGCTCTACGAAGTCCTGCTCGGCCAGAGCCAGGGCCCCCGCTTCGGCTCGTTCGTCGCGCTCTACGGGATCGCCGAGACGGTCGCCCTGATGCGCCGGGCGCAGGCCGGCGAAACCGTCGCGGGATAGTCGTCAGGCGGCGCGGCGGCGGCCTTCGCGCCGGGCGAATTCGAGATAGAGGTCGCGCGCGAGCCGGGCGAGCGGGCCGTCGGTGTAGCTCTGCTCCTCGACCCGGGAGATCGGCAGGACCTTGGAATAGTTGCCGGTGAGAAACACCTCGTCGGCGGCCAGCACGTCGTCGACGGAGAGCGTCGCCTCTTCGACGCGCACGCCGGCGCCGCGCATCAGCCCGATCACCCGCGCGCGCGTGATGCCGGCCAGGAAACAGCCGTTCGCGGCCGGCGTCTTCACCACCCCGTCCTTCGCCATGAACAGGTTGTTGGTCGCGAACTCCGCGACATTGCCGTCGGGATCGAGCACCATCGCCGTGTCGTAGCCCTTGTCCCGCGCGGCCCTCATGCAGCGGACCACGTTGGGGTAGAGGCAGGACGCCTTGGCGTGGGTCGGCGCCATCTCCGGCGACGGGCGCCGGAACGGCACCAGGCAGGCGGTCAGCCCGCGCCATTCGGGCAGCGGAGACTCGAAGATCGTGAGCAGGAACCGCGCCGCGGCGTAGTCCGGCACCACGAACCCGTCGGTGAAGTAGAACATCGGACGGATATAGAGCTCGGCTTGGGCGTCGAAGCGCTCGATCCCGTCCCAGCACAGGGCCTCGATCGCCGGACCGTCGATCGCGGGCTCGATTCCCACCGACTCGGCCGACCGGATTATGCGCGCGCAGTGCAGGTCGAGATCCGGCGCGAGCCCGGCGAACGCCCGCGCGCCGTCGAACACGGTGGAGGCCATCCACCAGCTATGGTCCATCGGGCCGAGAATCGGCGGGTTGCCCTGGTGCCAGACGCCTTCGTGATAGGTGAGAGACTTCCCGGTCATGCTTTCCCTTGATCGTTACCGCCGGCCGCGGCGAGCTCGTGGATGCGCCGGACCATGGCGTGCAACCCGTTGGCCCGGCTGCCGCTCAGATGCGAGCCGAGCTCGAGCGCCTCGAAGAACGCCGGCGGGGTGGCGAGAATTTCCTCCGCCGTCCGGCCGGAATAGATCCTGAGCAGGAGGGCGATCAGCCCGCGCACGATGATCGCGTCGCTGTCGGCCCGGAAGCGGAGCTTCGCGCCGTCGCGGTCGGCGTAGAACCAGACCCGCGACTGGCAGCCGGGGACCAGCCGGGCGTCGACCTTTTCCGCCTCGCCGAGCCCGTCGAGCCGCTTGCCGAGATCGACGATGTATTCGTAGCGCTGCACCCAGTCGCCGAGAAAGGCGAACTCCTCGACGACGTTGCGCTTGGCATCGTCGATGCTCTCGATCCGCTCGATGGCGCCAGACACGTCGTTGGTTCCCGCTCGCGTGGCATCCGATATAGAGCACGCCCCGGGACCCGGCAATCGTGCCGGGGCGGCGCGCGGAGCGCTTTCCTTTTGCCCGCCGGCATGGCATCCAGAGGGAATGACCCGACACCCCGTCGCATTGACCGGCGTCGAGCCGCTTGCGGACGCCTATGACGGCTTCATCGTCGACGTCTGGGGCGTCCTGCATGACGGGCTCAGGCTCTATCCCGGCGTGTGCGAAGCCCTCGACCGGCTCGCCGAACGGGGCAAGGCGGTGGTGTTCCTGACCAACGCGCCGAGACGCTCGCGGGACGTGGCGCGCATGCTGGCGCGGCTGGAGCTGCCCGAACGCCACCGGCGCAACATTATGGCCTCGGGCGAATCGGTGCATGAAGCGCTGGCCGACCGCGCCGATCCGTTTCACGCCGGGCTCGGACGGCGCTGCCTGGTACTCGGCGAGGCGACCGGGAACGACATCCTGACCGGGCTCGACATCGAGCGGGCCGCGACGTTCGAGGACGCCGAGTTCATCGTCAATATCGGCCCCTGGCGCGCCGATGCGGCGATGGAGGAGTACGAGCGGGACCTCGCGCGGGCGGCCGGGCTCGGCCTCCCGATGATCTGCGCCAACCCCGATCTCGCCGTCATGCAGGGCGGCCGCGAGATGCTGTGCGCGGGCGCGCTGGCGGCGCGCTACGAGGCGCTGGGCGGCCGCGTCGCCTATCACGGCAAGCCCCACCCGGCGATCTACGACACTTGTCTCGCCCGGCTCGGTGGGCCGGCGCGCGACCGGGTGGTGGCGATCGGCGATTCGCTCGGCACCGACATCAGGGGCGCGGCCGCGGCGGGGATCGAATCGGCGCTGGTCCTCGCCGGGCTGCACGCGGCGGCGAGCGCATGCGGCGAGACCCTTGCGGCGCTCTACGCCGAGCACGGGGCGGTGCCGGATTTCACCCTGCCGGGCCTTGTCTGGTAGCCCGGCCTCGCCGGACGGCTGACGGCGCCGGGCGGCTGCGGCGGGGATCGCGTGCCGGCACTGCTGCTCACCGTGTTCGTCGACCTGATCGGCTTCGGGATCGTCCTGCCGCTGCAGCCCTTCTACGCCCAGGCCTTCGGCGCGAGCCCGGGAACCGTGACCCTGGTCGCGGCGAGCTACACCGCCGCCCAGTTCGCCTTCGCCCCGGTCTGGGGCAGGGTGAGCGACCGCATCGGCCGCAAGCCGGTGTTGCTCGCGACCTCGTTCGGCGCCTGTCTCGCCTATGTCTGGCTGGCGCATACCGACACGCTCGAAGGCCTGTTCCTGGCGCGCGCCTTCGGCGGCATCATGGCGGGCAATATCGGGGTCGCGCACGCCTATGTCGCGGATGTCGTGCCGGCCGAGCGGCGCGCCGGCGCGATGGGACGGGTGGGCGCGGCGGCCGGTCTCGGCTTCGTGGTCGGGCCGGCGATCGGCGGCCTGCTCGCCGGCCCGGACCCGCTGCAGGCGGATTTCGCCTCCCCCTTCCTGTTCGCCGCCGGCATCGCGGCGCTCGCCTTCGTGCTCACCGCGATCCTGCTGCGCGAGAGCGCGGGCAGCGGCCAGCGCGCCGGCGCCCGGGCGAGCGCCTCCGGCCGGGTGTGGCGCCGGGTTCGCGAGGCCGGTATCGCTCCGCTGCTCCTGCTGGTGTTCGCCTCGCCCTTCGTCTTCGCCGGGATCGAGACGGTGTTCGCGCTGTGGTCCGAGGCGCGGTTCGGCTGGGGGCCGACGCGCAACGGCTACATGTACACCTATATGGGCGCGGTCGCGGTGCTGGTTCAGGGCGTGGCCGTGGGGCCGATCACGCGCCGCGCGGGCGAACGCTACACGGTGGCGGCGGGCATGGGCATGACCATGACGGGGTGCCTGGTCCTGCCGGAGGCGGGCGGCACGGCAGGGATCATGCTGGGGCTCGGCCTGATCGTCGCCGGGATCTCGGTCTGCGGCCCCTCCCTCGCCTCGCTGATCTCACAGCGCGCGCGGTCGTACGAGCGCGGCATGCTCATGGGAATCTCGCAATCCTCCGCCGGGCTCGGGCGGATCCTCGGCCCGGCGCTCAGCGGCTCGATCTTCGCCGGTCTCGGACACGACTGGCCGCTCCTGCTCGGCGCCGCCGTCATGTGCGCGGCGGCGGCGCTGGCGATCGGCCTCGCGCTCGGCAACCGCGCATCTTGACGGCGGCGCGCGGGGACGACTAAAAAGCGCCCCTCATCCGAACGGAGTGCGGACGATGGCACGGCGTTGCAGCGTGACGGGTACGGGCGTGCTGACGGGGAACAATGTCAGCCACGCCAACAACAAGACCAGGCGGCGGTTCCTGCCCAACTTGCAGACGACGTCGCTGCTGTCCGACGCGCTGGGCAGGACGGTGAAGCTGCGGCTGACCGCGCGGACGATCCGCTCGATCGAGCACAATGGCGGGCTCGACGCCTATCTCCTTGGCACGCCCGACGGGAAGCTCACCGGGGAAGCCGTCCGCATCAAACGCCAGATCCGCAAGGCGGCTTCGGCGTCCACAGGCTAGGCGATCAGGCGCTCGCCGAGGGCGGCGCCGCCGCGCAGATCTTCCTCGAACAGCTCGGTGAGCCGGCCCATCATGGTGCCGCCGAGCTGCTCGGCATCCATGATCGTCACCGCGCGGTTGTAGTAGCGGGTCACGTCGTGGCCGATTCCGATCGCCGTCAGCTCGACCGGCGATTGACCCTCGATCCAGGCGATGACGTCGCGCAGATGGCGCTCCAGATAGTTGCCGGGGTTGACCGACAGGGTCGAGTCGTCGACCGGCGCGCCGTCCGAGATCACCATCAGGATGCGGCGCTGCTCGGACCGGGCGATCAGCCGATGATGCGCCCAGATCAGCGCCTCGCCGTCTATGTTCTCCTTCAGCAGCCCCTCGCGCAGCATCAGGCCGAGCGACTTGCGGGCCCGGCGCCAGGGCGCGTCGGCGTCCTTGTAGACGATGTGGCGGAGATCGTTCAGCCGGCCCGGGTTGGGCGTCTTGCCCTCGGACAGCCATTTCTCGCGCGCCTGGCCGCCCTTCCAGGCGCGGGTGGTGAAGCCGAGGATCTCGACCTTCACGCCGCAGCGTTCGAGGGTGCGCGCGAGGATGTCGGCGCTCATCGCGGCGACCGTGATGGGCCGGCCGCGCATCGACCCCGAATTGTCGATCAGCAGCGAGACCACGGTGTCGCGGAACTCGGTCTGCTTCTCGATCTTGTAGCTCAGCGGGTGCATCGGGTTGACGACGACGCGGGACAGCCTGCCGGCGTCGAGCAGCCCCTCCTCCAGGTCGAACTCCCAGGACCGCGATTGCTGGGCCAGCAGGCGGCGCTGCAGCCGGTTGGCGAGCCGGGCGATGATGCCCTGGAGATGCGCGAGCTGCTGGTCGAGATGCTGGCGCAGCCGGCCGAGCTCGTCGGCGTCGCACAGCTCCTCGGCCTCGATCACCTCGTCGAATTCGACGGTGTAGGGCCGGTAGGCGGGCTGGCGCGCCTCGTCGGGCAGGAAGCCCTCGGCGCGGCGGCGCTGGGCGCGCTCGCCCTCCTCGTCCCCGGTCCCCGGCATCATCTCTTCCTGGACCTGTTCGGCCATCGAATCTTCCGAGTCCTCGCCCTCCCCGTCCTCCATGTCGGACGACGGCGAGCCCTCCATCTCCGCCGCCGCGCCGTCCATCTCGGTGGCCTCGGCGTCGTCGTCCTCGGAGTCCGATTCCTCGCTGTCCTCGCCCCGGTCGGTGGCTTCGCTGTCGCCCTCCCCGGGCTCCTCGTCCAGCAGGTCGAGGTCGTAGAGCAGCCGGTTCACCGTGCGCGCGAAGGTTTCCTGGTCGCCGATGGCGGCTTCGAGCGCCGCGAGGTCGGCCTCGATCCTGTCGCCGATCTCCTCGCGCCAGAGATCGATCAGCGGCCGCGCGGCATCGGGCAGCCGCCTGCCGGACCACTTTTCCCGCGCCATCATGCCGACGGCCTCGGCCAGCGGCGCATCCTCGATATCGGCGATCCGGGCATAGCCCCGGGTCTGGCAGCGCCCGGCGAGCGCGGCCTCGAGATTGGCCGCGACCCCCGCCATATGCCTGGCGCCGATGGTCTCGACCCGAACCTGCTCGAGCGATTCGAACACCGCGCGCGCGGCCTCCCCGGCCGGGGCGCGGCGGGCATGCAGCTCGGTGTCGTGGTGGCGCAGCTTGAGCGCCATCGCGTCGGCCTCGCCGCGGAGCTGCGAGACCTCTTCGCCGGGCAGGTCGCGCGACGGCACCGGCAGCCGCGCCTGGTTCTCGACCAGGCGCGGCTCGGCGCCGAAATTGACCGTCACGTCCTCGCGCCGGGCGATCGCGCGCATCGCCGCGCCGGTGACGCGGCGGAACGCCTCGATCGGGGTATCGGCCGTGGTCGAGCTCACCGGGCGTTCCGCCGGACCGTCAGCCGCGCCCCGACTTGGCGGCGGCCTCGGGCAGGTCCTCGCCCATGCAGCGCTGGTAGTACTCGGCGACCGCGGGCCGCTCCAGCTCGTCGCATTTGTTGAGGAAGGTCATCCGGAAGGCGGTCGCGATGTCGTCGAACAGCCGGCTGTTCTCGGCCCAGGTGATGACGGTGCGGGGCGACATCACGGTGGAGATGTCGCCGTTCATGAAGCCGGCCCGCGTCATGTCGGCGACCGAGACCATCGCGCTGATCGTCTTGCGGCCGCCCTCGTCGTCATAGTCCGGCACCTTGGAAAGAACGATCTCCTCCTCGTCCTCGCGCGGCAGGTAGTTGAGCGTGGCCACCAGGTTCCAGCGGTCGAGCTGGCCCTGGTTGATCTGCTGCGTGCCGTGATAGAGGCCGGTGGTGTCGCCGAGCCCGACCGTGTTGGCCGTCGCCATCAGCCGGAACGCCGAGTGCGGCCGGATCACGCGGTTCTGGTCCAGCAGCGTCATCTTGCCGTCGACCTCCAGCACGCGCTGGATGACGAACATCACGTCGGGCCTGCCGGCGTCGTACTCGTCGAACACCAGCGCGCAGGGGCTCTGCAGCGCCCAGGGCAGGATGCCCTCGCGGAACTCGGTCACCTGCTTGCCGTCGCGCAGCACGATCGCATCCTTGCCGATCAGATCGATGCGGCTGATATGGCTGTCGAGATTGACCCGGATGCAGGGCCAGTTGAGCCGCGCCGTCACCTGTTCGATATGGGTCGACTTGCCGGTTCCGTGGTAGCCCTGGATCAGGAGCCGCCGGTTGTGCTTGAGGGCGACCAGGATCGCCAGCGTGGTGTCGTGATCGAAGCAATAGGCTTCGTCGAGGTCGGGCACGTGGTCGGACGGCGCGACGCTGAACGCCGGAACCTGCAAGTCGGTGTCCAGCCCGAAGACCTGGCGTACCGAAACCGTCATGTCGGGCATCACGGGGCCGCTGCCATTGGCCCCGTTGCTGTTCTCAGCTGACATAGGAAATCGATCCTTGGTGGGTGTAACGTGAAGCGGGCTAAAGGGAGCGTGCGGCGCTGAGCGTGCGGTAGGCGTCGTTGACCAGCTTGAGGCGTTCTTCCGCGCGCTTGTCCCCGCCATTGACGTCGGGGTGCAATTGCTTGACGAGCTCCTTGTAGCGCAGCTTCACCAGATCCGCCGTCACGGGCGGGGAAAGATTCATCACGTCGAGCGCCCGCTTCTCCGCCGGGTCGGTCAGCGCCAGCCGGTCGCCCGCGTCATGGGCGGTGCGCGGCTCTCCGGAGAACAGGCCGAACGGATCGCGCGCGTCGAAACGCGCCTCCGCGCCTGCCGCTCCGAACGGCCAGGACGGACGCCGCCAAGTGGTGTCGGCACGGCGGTGGGCCTCGATCTCGGCCTCGCCCATGCCCGCATAGTAGTCCCAAGCCTTGTTGTACGCGCGAACATGCTCCAGACACAACCAAATATACTCGGACAGCCGCTCGCGCGAGCGCGGGGCACGGTATTGCGCCGGTTCGTCGCAGCCGGGTGCCGCGCAAATCCGCGGCCCGCATTCGACGCCAAGCTCGACAGAGACATTGCCGTCCGCCTTCATGGCGCGCAGTATGCGGCTGGCGCTGAGGGCAGGCAAGCGCGGCCAGGGTGGGAAACCGGGCGCCGGAACGGGACGGGAAACCGGCGGTCATGGGCGTGGCGGAAGTCATTCGAGGCAAGCTGGAAGAGACGTTTCGCCCGGTGCATCTGGAGATCGTCGATCAGTCCCACCTCCATCTCGGCCACGCCGGCGCGCCGGAAGGCGGGGAGAGCCATTTCCGGGTCGAGATCACGGCGGCCGCCTTCGCCGGCAAGGGCCGGGTGGAACGCCAGCGCATGGTCTATGCGTGTCTCGCCGACGAGCTGGCGGGGCCGGTGCATGCGCTCTCGGTCGCCGCCCGTGCCCCTGCCGATGCGGATCCGTAGGGACCGACACCAACCCGGGCGGCGCGCGGCGCGCCGGTGACGATCCGCCCGGCTTGCCGCCCACCCTGCCGAACCCGATGCTGGGTCGAGCGGGCGCGTGTCCGCTGCGGGGGTCCGTCTGTTCTGAAGGAATGTCGATGCCGGCATGGGTGCGGCTTTCGATCGGCGGGGCGGCGACGCTCCTGGTCGGCATGGGGCTCGGCCGGTTCTCCTACACGCCGCTGATCCCCGCGCTGATCGAGGAGGGCTGGCTGACCGCCGCCGAGGCCGGATCGGTGGCGGCGTTCAATCTCGCCGGCTTTCTGATCGGCGCGCTCGGCGCGCTCTGGCTGCGCCGCCTGATCGGCGAGGCCGCCCTGCTCAGGCTGTGTCTCTGGATCACGCTCGCCTGCCTGGTCGCCAGCATCGCCCCCGCGGGAGCGGCGTGGCTGATCTTCTGGCGCTGCCTCGCGGGGATCGCGATGGGCGTCATGATGGTGCACGCGCTCGCCATCGTCACCCGGCATGCGCCGCCCGAGCGCCTGGGCGCGGCAACGGGGATCGTGTTCACCGGCGTCGGCATCGCGATCCTCGCCTCCGGCGTGCTGGTGCCGCTGCTCGCCGGGCACGGGCTGCTCGCGGCGTGGTCCGGGCTCGCCCTGTTCGGCGCGCTGGGGGTCGGGGTGGCGCTCTGGGGCTGGCGCGCGGCGGAGCCCGCGCCGCGGGAACCCTCCCTGTCGCGCTTTCGCCCGAGCGCCGCCGCGTTCCGGCTGATCGCGGCGCAGAGCCTGTTCGGGATCGGCCTCGTCCCGCACAGCATCTACTGGGTCGACTACCTGGTGCGCGGGCTGGGGGAGAGCATCGCCGTCGGCGGCTTTCACTGGGTGCTGTTCGGGCTCGGCGCGATGACCGGGACCTTTCTCTGGGGACGCCTCGCGGACGTGATCGGACACCGCACGGGCCTCGTTCTGGTGCTCTCCAGCCTGGCCGCGGGGGTCGCCTTGCCGGTCCTCCTTCCCGTGGGCTGGGTGCTGGTCCTCTCGTCCCTGGTGGTGGGCGCGCAGCCGGGCTTTTCCGCCATCGTTTCGGGCCGCGTGCAACAGGTCGTCGGACCGGACGAGATGCCGCCGCTGTGGCACGCCATGATCCTGACCGGCGGCGTCGCCCAGGCCGTCGCCGGCTATCTGCTGGTGGCCCTGTTCGAGATCGCGGGCAGCTACGTGCCGATCTTCCTGATCGGCGGTGCGGCGATGGGCACGGGCGCGATCCTGGTGGTCAACCTGAAGGCCGGCGCGTCCGTGCATCGGTAGGGCGTGACAAGGCGAAGCCATTATCCGTATGGTCGCACCGGAGAACCAGCAACCGAGGACAGGGAGTCACAAGGGATGAGACATCTTCCGGTAGCCGGGCCGATCGCCGCCGCCGCGGTTCTCGCGGTGGGGCTGCAACCCGCGTTCGCAGCGGAATCGACCGTCAAGGTGGTCACCATGCTGGCCAAGAAGACCCCGATCGGCCAGTCCTTCGACGGCTTCATCGCGCGGCTCAACAAGAAGCTGGAAGGCGAGCTGCGCATGGACTGGCGCGGCGGGCCGGAGGTCGTTCCCCAGTTCAAGCAACCCAACGCGGTGCGCCTGGGCTCGGTCGATGCGACGCTGACCAGCCCGAGCTATGCCAACGGGATTCTCAACGTCTCGGGCGCGGCCAACTACTCGAACAAGACCTATGAGGAGATCAAGGCCACCGGCTATCACGACTACATGGCGGAGCTCCACGCCGCCAAGGGCTTGATCTATGTCGGCGAAGCGCCGGTCTCGCAGCTCCGTTTCCACTTCTTCCTGCGCGACCCGATCGGCTCGCTCGCCGACTTCAAGAACTTGAAAATCCGGGTCTTCCCGGCGATCGCGCCCGCCGTCGCAGCGCTCGGCGGCTCGCCCCTGACCCTGCCGATGACGGAGATCTACACCGCCATGGAGCGCGGCATCGTCAAGGGGTTCGCGACCGGCGTGTCCGGCGTGGCGCGGCAGTACAAGGGCCTGCTCGGCGCCTATGTGGAACCGGGCTTCTACCGCGCGACGTTCCACTTCCTGGTCAACCCGCGCGCCTGGAACAAGATCCCGGCGGCGACCCGCGCCAAGGTGGTGGACTTCGTGCGCAACGTCGAGCCGCCGACCTACGAGGCGAGCTGGAACGAACGACTCAAGAACGGCTATGCGGATCTCGGCAAGACCGGCGTCAAGACGGTCCGGTTCTCCGCCGACGAGGAGAAGAAATTCGCCAGGCTGGTGCTGGAGGCGGCCTGGGCGGCGGTGCGCAAGAAGGCCCCCGAGGAGGGCAAGCGCCTGCAGTCGATGCTGATGAAGTAGCCCGATCCGGCCCCCAGCCCGCATTTCCCGCCCGCCTCCGCCGGACCGGAAGCGGGCGGGTTCGCGACGGTCGAGGTCATGCGCGATACGCTGAACCGGGTCGCCGGTTGGTTCGACCTGCTGAACCGCGGGCTGGCTGCGCTCGCCTGCGCCGTGTTCGTGCTGGTGGCGCTCGCGGTGTGCGCCGAGATCGTCACCCGCGCCGCGCTCGACATCTCCAACCCCTGGCTGGTCGAGCTCAGCGAGATCGCGCTGCTCTACATCACCTTCCTGGCGGCGGCCTGGGTGCTGGGCAACGACAAGCATGTCGCGCTCGACCTGCTGCTCAACCGGGTGGACGCGCGCACCGCCCGCTACCTGCACCTCGTGCTCTCGATCGCCGCCGGCGTCGCGTGCTTCATCGTCGCCTGGTTCGGCGTGCTCACCGCGCTCGACCAGTACGGGGCCGACATCCGCGAGCCCACGATCATGGCGCCGCTGACCTGGTGGATCACCGCCGTGGTGCCGTTCGGCTTCACCCTGCTGGGCGTCCAGTTCCTGCGCCGCGGGCTGCGCGCCATGCAGGGCCTGCCGCTCGCGGTCGGCCGGCGCTGAGGGCGGTCCGCGATGGAATGGTACGAGGCCTTTGTGGTCATCATGGGCGGGCTGTTCGTCCTGATGTTCATCGGCCTGCCGGTGGCGTTCACCTTTCTCATCGTCAACCTGATCGGCGCCTATATCTTCTTCGGCGGCGTGCCGGGCATGCTGCAGCTGGTCATCCAGATCTCGGAATCGCTCACCACCTTCACCCTGGTGCCGGTCGCCCTGTTCCTGCTGATGGGCGAGATCATGTTCCACTCGGGCATCGGGTTCGACCTTCTCGATACCCTCGACAAGTGGTTCGGCCGGCTGCGCGGCCGCCTCGCCCTGATGGCGGTGGGGGGCGGCGTGCTGTTCTCGGCGCTGACCGGGAACAGCATGGGCAGCATCGCGCTGCTCGGCTCGACCCTGGTGCCGGAGATGGAGAAGCGCGGCTACCGCAAGCCGATGTCGCTCGGCCCGATCCTCGGCAGCGGCGGGCTTGCGATCATGATCCCGCCGAGCGGGCTCGCGGTGCTGCTGGGCGTCATCGCCGAGCTCTCCATCGGCCGGATCCTGATCGCCATCATCCTGCCGGGCGTCATCATGGCGGCGCTCTATGCCTGCTACATCGTCGGGCGCTGCGTGATCGACCCCGACGTCGCGCCGGCCTTCGAGGTCGAGCCCATCCCGTGGCCGGTCAAGCTCCGCGCCGGCGCGGCGCATGTCCTTCCGGTCGGCTTCATCATCTTCATGGTGGTCGGCGTGATCTTCGTCGGCCTGGCGACGCCGAGCGAGTCCGCGGCGTCGGGCGCGCTCGCCACCTTCCTGCTCGCGGTGTTCCGCCGGCGCATGACCTGGGAGGTGTTCCGCAAGGCCATCGTCGGCAGCCTCGAGATCTCGGTGATGCTGCTGCTGATCATCTCCGGCGCGCTGGCGTTCACCCAGATGCTCGCCTTCACCGGGGCGACGGAGGGCCTGGTCGATACGGTGCTGGGCATCGACGCCGGGCCGATCGCCGTCGTCCTGCTGATGATCGTCACCGTTGTCGTGCTGGGGATGGTGATGGGTCCGGTGCCGATCATGCTGGTCACCCTGCCGGTCTTCGTGCCGGTGGTGGATCAGCTTGGCTACGATCCGATCTGGTTCGCGGTGCTGTACTTGATCGCCATCGAGACCGGGTCGACCTCGCCTCCGTTCGGGGCGGGGCTGTTCGTCATGAAAGGCGTCGCGCCGGCCGGCACCACGATGAACGAGATCTACCGCGCGGCCATCCCCTTCCTGGTCTGCGACGTTATCGCCATCCTGATCGTGCTGGCCTTCCCGGCGATCGTCGCCTGGCCGCTGGCGCAGATGTTCTGAGAGGTCCCCGATGTACGTCACCATGCTCGGCACCGGAGCCCCGTTTCCCGACCCGAACCGGGCGCAGTCCGGCATCCTGGTCACGCTGGAGAACGGCGCGCGCTACATGTTCGACTGCGGCAACGGCACGGTGCGCAACATGGTCGCCGCCAACGCCAGCCCGACCGAGGTGAAGGCGGTGTTCCTGACCCATCTCCACCACGACCATATCTGCGACTTACCGCTATTCACCATCGCCGGGTGGATGTGGGACCGGCCCGACTCGCCGGTCGTGCTGGGCCCCAAGGGGACCGGGCATTTCTGCAAGATGCTGTTCGAGGGCGGCGCCTTCGATGCCGATTTCCGGGCGCGCAGCGCCTACCCGCTGAGGCAGCAAAACCTCGCCGCCATGCGGCCCGACGTGCGGGAGGTCGAGCCCGGCCTGGCCTATCGGGACGACGATGTCCGCATCCATTGCGATCACGTCGAGCACATCCCGCGCGAGATCAGCGAGTGCTTCGGCCTGCGCTTCGAGGCCGAGGGCAAGGCGGTCGCGTTCTCCGGCGACACCGCGCCCTGCGAGGCGGTCGTGCGGCTGGCCCGCGACGCGGACGTGCTGATCCACGAATGCACGTTTCCCCAGGCCTTCATCGATTTCCGCACGCGCGCCGGGGTCGGCACCTTCGCCCACACCCCGCCGGAGGATCTCGGCCGGATCGCGCGCGACGCCGGCGTCAAGCTGCTGGTGGCCACCCATTTCGGACACTTCGATTCGACCAACCCGGTGATCCGCAGGGAGTCCACCAACCACTACCCGGTCGATCTCATGGGGCCGCATCTGATGGACGAGGTGGTGCACGACATACGCAGGCACTATTCCGGCCCGCTGATGACGGCCTATGATCTGATGAGAGTGAACCTGTAGCGCTCATGCGCTTCGAGAGCTCCGAAAGGGAGACGAGACATGAAGTTCCTGGCGACAACCGCAATCGCCGCCGCCGTCCTCGCGGCGGGCGCCTCGGCGCAGACCGTCAGCATCGGCACCAACCCGCAGGGCTCGCTCGCCTACGCGACCGGCGCCGGCGTCGCCAAGGTGGCGATCGAGGACGCCGGGGTGAAGATGCGCGTCGTGCCGCAGGGCGGGCCGGTGGTGACGCTGCCGCTGCTCAATGACGGCGAGCTCGACTTCACCATCTCGGTCAGCGTGGTCACCGCCTTCGCCAGGTCGGGCGGCGCCATGTTCAAGGGCCGCAAGCAGGAGAACGTCCGCGTCGTCGCCTCGCTGTTCCCGCTGGTGGTCGGCTGGTACGTGCGCGACGACTCGCCGATCAAGACCCTCGGCGACCTCAGGGGCAAGCGCGTGCCCTCGCGCTACACCAAGCAGAAGATCGCCGGGCTGTTCGCCCGCGCGCTGATGGCGACCGCCGGGGTGACGGAGAAGGACGTGAAGGGCGTTCCCGTGCCCAACGGCGTGCGCGGGGTGCAGGACTTCATGGAAGGCAAGGTCGACGCGGCCAACTTCTCGCTGTCCTCGGGCAAGACCCGCCAGGCCCATGCCGCGGTCGGCGGCATCCGCGTGCTGTCGGCGGAGATCAACGACAAGACCCAGGCGATTCTGCGCAAGATCGCCCCGGGCGCGGTGCTGGGCACCATCCAGCCCTCGGCGGAATATCCCGGCGTCAAGGGTCCGACCAACACGCTGATCGCGCCCTTCATCGTCAACGCCAGCACCGGGACACCGGACGAGACCGTGTACGAGGTGGTCAAGGCGCTGCATGCCAACAAGAAGAAGCTGGTCACCGCGCACAAATCCTTCGGCGGGTTCGACCCGGCCAAGATCAACCTCGATCTCGGCATCCCCTACCATCCGGGCGCGCAGAAGTTCTTCAGGGAAGCCGGGTTGATGTAGCCCGCGCGCCCGGCGCCCGGCCGACATGTCGGAGGCCGGACAGGGCGGCGGCGAGGCGCGGGCGACGTGGACCGTCCGCGTGCTCGGCGCCTGGCTCGGCGGGCTGCTGACGGCCGGCGCGCTGGCCGAGGCCGCCGACCTCTACCGCATGGTCGGGCTGGTGCTCTACAACGAGCAGCGGCTGGTGATGCTGCTCGGCATCGGCATCGCGACGCTGTTCGTGGTCAAGCCGGCGCGCACCGGGACCGAGCGCCTCGGCGTGCCCTGGTATGACGGGCTCGCGGCGGTCGCGGGTCTCGTCGTCTGCGCCTGGGTCGCCTGGGACTACGAACGCATCTTCGAGAATCTCCACTTCCGCCCGCCCGACGCGGTAGCCGCCAGCGTGGCGATCGTCGTCCTGGTGGCGGAGGGGCTCCGGCGGACCGCGGGCAGGGTGCTGTTCTGGTTCATGATCTTCTTCATCGGCTTCGGCCTGGTCGGCCATTTCGTGCCCGGCGCCTTCCAGGGCCGGTCGGTCGATGTCGACCGCATGTTCATCTATCTCGGCCTCGATTCGAACGGGCTGCTCGGCATCCCGCTCACCGTGTCGACGACCATCGTCATCGCCTTCATCTATTTCGGCGTGCTGCTCGACACCTCCGGCGGATCGCGCTTCTTCACCGACATCTCGACGGCGCTGATGGGCCGCTACCGCGGCGGCTCGGCCAAGATCGCGGTGACCGCCTCGTCGCTGTTCGGCTCGATCTCGGGCTCGGCGGTCTCCAACGTGGTGTCGACCGGGGTGATCACCATCCCGCTGATGCGCAGGGGCGGCTATCCCGCCCATGCCGCCGGCGCGATCGAGGCGGTGGCCTCGACCGGCGGCCAGCTCATGCCGCCGATGATGGGCGCGGCCGCCTTCGTGATGGCCGAGTTCCTGCAGATCGGCTACCGCGACGTGGTGCTGGCGGCGCTGATCCCGGCGGTCCTCTACTACGTCGCGCTGTTCATCCAGGCCGATCTGTTCGCCGCGCGCGGCGGAATCACCCGGGTGGACGCCGACCTGATCCCGGCCCGGCTGAAGATTCTGCGCGCGGGCTGGCCCTATATCGTTCCCTTCGCCGTGGTCATCCTCTGCCTGTTCCACTTCAACCTGCGGCCGCACGCCTCGGCGCTGTGGGCCGCGGCCAGCCTGATCCCGATCGGCCTGGCGCTCGGCTACAAGGGCGAGCGGATGAGCTGGCGCGCGGCGTTCGCCGCGCTCGGCCGGACCGGCGCGATCGTGGTGCAGATCGTCATGATCGGCGCCATGGCGGGGATCATAATCGGCGTGCTCAACATCACCGGGCTAGGCTTCGCGCTGACCCAGGCTATCATCCATTTCGCCGGCGGGAATCTGGTGCTGATCCTGTTCCTGGCGGCGCTGATCTCCATCGTTCTCGGCATGGGGATGCCGACGCTCGGCGTCTATCTGCTGCTGGCGACGCTGGTCGCGCCGTCGATGATCGAGGTCGGCATCCGGCCGATGGCAGCGCATCTGTTCGCGCTTTATTTCGGCATGCTGTCGATGATCACCCCGCCGGTGGCGATCGCCGCCTTCGCCGCGGCGACGGTGGCGGAGTCGGACCCGATCAGGACCGCGACGGCCGCGGTGATGTTCGGCTGGTCGGCCTATGTGGTGCCGTTCCTGTTCGTGCTCTCGCCGGAGCTGATGATGCAGGGCTCGACGCTCGCCGTGGTCCACGCCGCGGCGGCCGCGGTAGGCGGGGTGTGGCTGGTCTCGGTCGGGGTGATCGGCTATTTCGCCCGGCCGCTGGACGCGCTCAGGCGGGCGGGCTTCGGCGCGGCGGGGCTCGCTCTTCTGCTGCCGGCAGGCGCTTTCCCCGGCGCGGGCTGGTCGGATATCGGCGGGCTCGCCCTCGCCGCGCTCCTGGTCGGCTACGAGGTCGTCGCGGTGCGCCGGGCCCGCCCGCTGGGTGCCGGCTGACCCCGATCCGGTTTTGACAGCGCGAGCGCGCCGTCGATACTGTCGCCCATAGCCTCCGGAGCGCGCAATGGCCGCATTCGACAAGACGGGAATCGAGAGCCTGGTCGAGCCCGACCGGGTGCATCGGCGGGTCTATACCGACCCGGACATCTTCGCCCTCGAGATGGAGCGGATCTTCGGGCGCGCCTGGATACTGGTCGGGCATGACAGCCAGGTCCCGCAGCCGGGCGACTGGATCCGCACATCGATCGGGCTGCGCGACGTGGTGATGATCCGCGGCGCGGACGACGCGATCCGCGTCCTGCGCAACCGCTGCCCGCATCGCGGCATGACCGTCTGCGTGCCCGCGAAGGGCGGCGGGCGCCGCCTGGTCTGCCCCTATCACGGCTGGGCGTTCGACACCGCGGGCAAGCTGCTCGGCGTGCCCCACCCGGGCGGCTACGGCGACGGGTTCGACGCGGGCGATGCGCGCCATTCGATGGCCGCGGTGGCGCGGGTCGAATCGTATCGGGGCTTCGTCTTCGCCTCGCTCGCCGCCGACGGGCCGACGCTTGGAGAATATCTCGGCGAGATCTCCGGCACGCTCGACAATTTCTGCGACCGCGCGCCGGACGGCGAGGTCGAGATGGTCGGCGCGCCGCTGCGCCAGACCTTCGAGGGCAACTGGAAGCTCCACATGGAGAACTCGGTCGACACGGTGCATCCGGGCTACGTGCACCGATCCTCGGTCGAGGCGGCGCAGGACTTCATCGAAGCCACCGGCGCGGCCGAGACCGCCGACCAGGCGATCCAGATGTTCAACGCCAACGGTTTCACGCTGAACCAGTGGGACTCCATCGGCATCCACGGCTATGACGGCGGGCATGTCTTCATGGACGGGTTCTATCGCGGCGGCATCATCGATCCCGACCGCAAGGACCCGGTCTTCGAGGACTACAAGGCGCGCATGGCGGCGGCCTATGGCGAGGAACGGATGAACCGGATCTTCGCGCGCGAGACCTTTAACAACCTGATCTACCCCAACCTCTCGTTCAACACGCGGTTCCAGCAGCTTCGCGTGATCCGGCCGGTCTCGGTCGACCGCACCGACGTCCACTCCTACGTGTTCCGCCTCAAGGGCGCGCCCGAGGAAATGTTCCACACCGCGGTCAAGTTCGTCTCGACCGCCAACTCGCCGGCCTCGCCGGTGCTCGCCGACGACCTCGCGGTGTTCGAGCAGCTGCAGCAGGGGCTGGGCAGCGAGGGGACGGAGTGGATCGATCTGTCGCGCCGGGCCGGGCGCGAGGAGCCGTTCGGCAATCGCGGCATCCGCGACCGGGCGACCAGCGAGCTTCCGATGCGCACCATGCTCGGCGCCTGGCGGCACTACATGGCGGCCGCGTGAGCGGGGGCCTCTCGTCGGCGGACAGCATCGAGGCGCTGCTCCGGCTTCGCCGGGTCGAGGAATTCCTGTTCCACGAGGCGCGGCTGATCGACGAGCGGCGCTTCGAGGACTGGCGCGACCTCTACACCGAGGACGGCATCTACTGGGTGCCGTCCGAGCCGGACCAGGACAACCCGGTCGACCGGCTGTCGATCTTCTACGAGAACCGCGCGCTGATGGATGTGCGAATCCGCCAGCTCCGCCACAACGCGTTCTGGGCCCAGATCCCGCCGGTGCGGACCCGCCACGTGATCGGCAACGTGGTGCTGGAGGAGGGCGGCGAGGGCGCGGAGCTCCGCACCCGCTCGTCCTTCGTGATGCTGGAGCACCGCGACGACCGCCGCCGCGTGTTCGGCGGCGAGGCGCGCCACCGTCTGCGTCCCGAGGGCGAGGGCTTCAGGATCGCCTGGAAGCGCGTCGACCTGGTCGATTGCGAGGGCACCCACGGCTTCATGTCGGTGCCCTTCTGAGCTCACATCATCCCGGGCAAGTAGAGCGCCGTCGCCGGCACCAGCACGATGATGGCGAGGCGGACGATATCGCTCACGACGAACGGCAGGACGCCCTTGAAGGTGTGGTTCATCGGCACGTCGTCGGCCATCGCGTTGATGACGAAGATGTTGAGCCCGAAGGGCGGGGTGATCATCCCCATCTCGACCGCCATCAGCGCCAGGATGCCGAACCACACGCCGACCTGGTCGGGGGTCAGGCCGAGGTCGAGCGACGAGACGATGGGGTAGAACACCGGCATGGTGAGCAGCACCATCGCCAGCGCATCCATCACGCAGCCGAGCAGGATGTAGATCAGCAGCATCGCCGCGATGATCAGCAGCGGCGGCGCGTCGAGGCCGAGCACGACCTGGCCCAGCTCCTGCGGCATCTGCGTGAGGGCGAGGAAGGCGTTGAAGATCTCCGCGCCCATCAGGATCAGGAAGATCAGCGCCGTGGTCTCCGCCGTGTCGACCAGGCACTCGCGCAGGCCCCGCCAGCGCATCCCCCCCACGGCGACGGCGAGCAGCCCGACCGCGGCCGCGCCGATCGCCGCGCCCTCGGTGGGCGAGAACCAGCCGAGATAGATGCCGCCGACGACGAGCACGAAGACCAGCGCCGTCGGCCAGATCTCCTGCAGGCTCATCAGCTTCTCGCGCCACGAGGCGCGGGGCACCGCCGGCGCGGCCTCGGGCGCCAGGCGGACATAGACCGCGACCACGATCATGTAGCCGACGGTCGCGATGATGCCGGGGATCAGCGCGGCGAGGAACAGATGGCCGATCGACTGCTCGGTATAGACGGCGTAGATGACCAGGATCACCGATGGCGGGATCAATATGCCGAGGGTGCCGCCGGCCGCCAGCGTGCCGGTCGACAGCGCATCCGAGTAGCGGTAGCGGCGCATCTCGGGCAGCGCCACCTGCGACATCGTAGCGGCGGTGGCGAGCGAGGAGCCGCAGATCGCGCCGAACATGGCGCACCCCCCCACCGAGGCGATCGCCAGCCCGCCCCGCATATACCCGAACCAGGCGCTGGCGGCGCGGAACAGGGCGCGGTTGAGCCCGGCCTTGGTGGCGAACTGCCCCATCAGCAGGAACAGCGGCACCACCGACAGGGTGTAGGACGAGAACCGGCTGTAGGTCGAGTTGTTGAGCGTCTTGATCAGCGGGTCCCAGCCGACCAGGAGCACATAGCCCAGCCCGCCGACGAACAGCATGGCAAGCCCCACCGGCATGCGCAGCATGATGGCCAGCAGCGTGACCGCGAACAGCACAAGCCCCATCTCAAAGCCGCTCATGACGCGGCCCTGCCGGCGCGGCGGGACTCCCGCATATGCCCGATCGAGCGCAGCATCGCGTACAGGCAGGCGAGCGACCAGGCGATGCAGCCGATGAAGGCGAGCCCGTACCCCCACCATTGCGGGATACGCAGGAACATCGACGCGTCGGAAGCGTGGTAGGTCGCGATCCCGCCGACCGCGAGGCGCCAGGTGACGATCAGGATGCAGACCGAGAAGATCGCGTTCATCGTCGCGTCCAGCCCGTCGCGCGCCGCCTGGCTCAGCCGCGCGGTGAAGAAGTCGACGATCACGTTCGCCGCGCGCATCTGGCAATAGGGCATGAAGGAGAAGATGGCGATCGCGCAGCCGAGCTCGACGATCTCCTGATCGCCGAGCACCGGCAGATCGAACCCGGTTCGCCCGACCACGCTGATCACCGTGAAGGCGGTCATGACGATGAGGACGATGCCGCCGAAAACGGCAAGCGCCTCGCTCAGCGCGAACAGCGCCGCTCCGAACCGGTCGTCACGGGGGGCGGCGAGGCGCTGCCTGGCGCCGCCCCCCGATTCGGACTCCGCCATGCGCTACTGGCGGTACTTCTTCGCCAAGGCGAGGAGGTCGGCGAACATCTGCTTGCCGTTCAGCCCCTTGGCGTCCATGTCCCCGATCCACGCCTGGTGCGCGCCGCGCGCCGCCGCCCGCCAGCGCGCTTCCTCCTCGGCCGACAGGGTGATGATCTCGTTGCCCTTCTTGCGCGCGATCTCGCGGCCCGGCGCGGCACCGCCGTCCCAGAGCTTCCCGTAGCGCTTGGCGAACGCCTTGCCGGTGCTCATCCCGACCGCCTTCTTCTGCTTGGCGTCGAGCTTGTTCCAGCTGCCCATGTGCATCACGGTCAGCAGCAGGGAGTGGTAGATCTTCACGTCGGTGTGGAACTTGGTCACCTCGGCGTATTTGAACGGGATGGTGATCAGCCACGGGATCAGCATGCCCTGGGTCTGGCCGCGCGCCAGCGACTCGTAGACCGCGGGCAGCGGCATCTGCACCGGGACGCCGCCCAGCGCCTTGACCGCCATGCCGATATAGCGCCCGGCGACGCGGAGCTTGAGCCCCTTGATGTCCTCCAGCTTGCGCACCGGGCGCTTGGTGGTGTGCAGGATGCCGATATCGATGGCGTTCAGCGTGATCAGCTTGACGGTCTTGAACTCCCGGTGCGCGTACTTGTCGACCCAGTCCCAGGCGACCTGGCTGAAGGCCTCGCCGGTATCGCCGATGAACGGCAGCTCCAGCGCGGTCAGGATGGGAAACCGCCCGGCGTGATACCCGGGCAGGGTATAGGACATGTCGACCACGCCGTTCTCGGCCTGCGCGATCAGGTCGCGCGGCTTGCCGCCGAGCGCCATGCCGTAATAGACCTGCAAGGTGAGCGTGTTGCCGGAATGCCGCTCGAGATCCTGCTTGAGCGGCTCGAAGATCCACTTGGTCTCCGGCTGCTTGGGCGAGCCGAAAGTGTGGAGCTTCAGCTTCAGCGCATCGGCCCCCGCCGTACCGGCGCCAAGCGCCAGACCCGCGGCGGCGGCAAGCCCCATCGTCCTGAGCACCGTTCGAAAAGCCGTCATGTCCGTTCCTCCGTGGATTCACCGCGCGATGGCGGTCCCTGCTGGTACGGAGCGATCCTAGCCGGTCAGGGCGCGCGGGCGAAACGGCGCCGGGGCGCGCGCCCGCCTCAGTCGAACAGCACGTCGTCGAGGAACGGGTCTTCGGGGAGCGCGGTCTCGCTGTCGAGCAGCGCGCCGCAGCCGGGGCAGGCGAAACGGCGCAGCACCACCCGCTCGCCGCCGCTATAGGGAACCCCCGCCGCGCCCCGCATCGGGATCTCGGTCATCGCGGCGGCCTGCTTCCAGGGCGTTCCCCCGGGGCCGAGCGCGCGGCCGCATTTGCGGCAACGGATCTCGCCTCCGTCGATCTCCAGCGTGCTGGAGACCCGCCGGCTCATTCCGCCGCCTCGGCGGGGAGGCGCTGGGCGGCGAGCGCCTTGCGCCGGGCCGCCGTCGCCTCGGCATCGAAGCCGGCGAGGTCCTCGTCGACCGCCACGCCGTAGACGCTCGCCGCGGTCTCCCGCGACACCACGCCGGCGCGGCAGTCTTCCAGCACCGATCCGGGCTCGCGGTCGAGCGGGTCGCCGAACCCGCCGCCGCCGTTCCAGCGCAGATAGAGCACGTCGTCCCCCATCAGCGGGAACACGCCCCAGGAGATGCGCTCCTGCTCGCCGGGCAGGTCGTCGACCGACTGGCCGAACGCGGAATCGACGTTGCGCGCCCCGGCGTCCGCCTCGTTGTTCTTGACCCAGACATACGAGTTGGGGGCCCCGGGATAGCCGCCGGCGAGGCCGTCGCTCATCGGGAAGTCGGCGCCCTTGCCGGAGACCACGTAGTGCAGCCCGCCATCCGGCGCGTCATGCGGCGTGAGGCCGATCTCCATTCCGGCGCCGCCGCGGTAGCGCCCGGGACCGCCCGAATCCCGCATCCGGCGGCGGAACAGGTAGCGCAGCGGAAAGATCGTCTCCAGCGTCTCGACATTGGCCATGCGCGAGATCGGGTTGGGGATCTCGCCGCCGACATCGATCCCGTCGGCGAAGTTGCGCGCCCCGCCGGACCCGGCGAAGGTCTCGGTCAGGATGCCGATCGCCTCGCCGCCATGCTGGTTGCGGCCGAACATGAAGACGGCGAAGTGGTTGGCGTGCCACACCGCGGTCGCCTCGCTGGCGTATTTCTCGCTCGCATCGAGCATCTTGCCGATCGCCGCGCAGGCCGCGTTGTTGACCGACTGGATGGCGCCCACCGTGGCGACCGAGACCGGCGCGGGCCGCGTGCAGTTGACGATCGAGCCTTCGGGCGCGATCATCTCGATGGGCCGCACGACGCCTTCGTTCCAGGTGATGTCGAAGCAGAGCAGCGGAAAGAGCGGCGCGAACAGCCCGCCGAGCGAGGCCCACTTGGTGCAGTTGATGGCATAGGGCGCCTGCGGGCTCGACCCCGAGAAATCGAACACCAGGCTGTCGTCCCGCTTGGTCATCGTCAGGTTGACCTTGAACACCTCGCCCTGGACGTCGATGTACTGGCGCGATTTCCAGGACCCGTCGGGCAGCTCGCGCAGGCGCTCGCGCAGCAGCGTCTCGGATTGCCCGATCAGCGTGCGGCAGGCCTCGTCGACGGTCTCGTGTCCGTACTTGTCGATCAGCGCCAGCATGCGCTCGCGCGCGACGTTGTTGCAGGCGATCATCGAGGACATGTCGAGCGCCACCATCTCGGGCGAGCGCACCATGTTGAGAAGGGTGTCCATCACGTCCCGGTTCACCCTGCCGCCGCTGACCAGCCTTATGCCGGGCGACGAAAAACCCTCGGTGAATATGTCGGGCGCGTCGGGGCAGAACCCGCCGGGATTGGTCGCGCCGATGTCGTAGACGTGGACGAAGCACGCGCTCCAGGCGACGAGCTCGCCGCGATGGTGGATCGGCGCCACGAGATAGATGTCCGAGGTGTGCAGCGCCGCCGTGTAGGGGTCGTTGAGCAGGAAGACGTCGCCCTCGTTGATGTCCGCGCCGAAGCGCCGGATCGTCGCCTTGCAGGCCTCGGCGGCGCTGGTCAGATGGTGCAGGAAGCCGACGCCCCCCATCAGCAGCGAGCCGTCGGCGCGGTAGAGCGACACCATGAGATCGTGCCCCTCATTGGTGATCGCCGACCCGGAAACGTGCTTCAGGGTGATCACCGCCTCGTCGACGATGCGGAACAGGCGGTGGCGGATGATGGAGAAGGTGATGGGGTCCATCGCGGGGCTCCTCAGTCGAACGCGATGACGATATTTCGGTATGGGTCCATGCGCGCGGCCTGCGCGGCCTGGACGACGATGGTGGTGATCGGCGTGTGGATCACCGCCGGGCCGGCCACCAGATTGCCCGGGGCGAGCGCGGCGAAGTCGTAGATATCGGCCGGCGCGAGCCCGCCCTTGGCCTCGACGAACACGTCGCGCCTGCCGCGATGGGCGGCGCCGGCATCCTCGCCGGCGAGCGCCTCGACCGGAATCTCGGGGCGCGTCATGCGGCCGCGCGCGGAGAGCCGGAACATGGTCATCTCGATACCGGCCCCGCGATAGGCCGAGCCCTTGCCGTATTTGCGCTCATACAGCGCCTCGAAGTCGCTCACCAGCGTCTCCAGCCCGGCCTCGTCGAGCGGGGTCGCGGCGCGCACCAGGGTGGTCACCTCGTGCACCTGGCGGCGATAGCGGAGATCGGCCGACCATTGCAGCGCGATATCGCCGTCCGCGAAGCCTTCGCCGGCGAGCTGGTTGCGGGCGCGCTCGGCCATCGGCGCGAAGATCGCGTTGATCTCATCGGCCGGCGTCGGCACCGGCCGCGTCGCGGTGTGCGCGAACTCGTGCACCACGTCGGCCGACACCAGGCCGAAGGCGCAGTTCACCGCGGCGGTGTAGGGCACCACGATGCGCTTGACGCTGAGCTCCTGGCCGAACACGCCGGCGAGCAGCGGGCAGGAGCCGCCGAAGGCGTGCAGCACGAAATCGCGCGGATCGAGGCCGCGCTCGACGGTGATCTCGTGGATCAGATCGGCGATCTGGGCGGCGGCGACGCGAAAGATGCCGAAGGCGGCCTCGTCGACGCCCATCCCCATCGGCCGGGCGATCTTCGCCTCGAACGCCGCGCGCGCCGCGTCGACGTCGAGGCGCATGGCGCCGCCGAGAAAGATGTCCGGGTCCATGTAGCCGATCAGCGTCATCACGTCGGTGAGCGTCGGCTCGACGCCGCCGAGCCCGTAGCACACCGGGCCCGGCCGGGCGCCGGCGCTCTTGGGGCCGACGCGCGGCACGTTGGTCCGGGGCTCGAGCGAGACGATGGAGCCGCCGCCGGCGCCGATCGAGACGACCTCGATCTTGGGCGCGACATAGTGGTAGCGGTCGACCAGCGGCTCGCGCGCGAATTCGAGCTCGCCGCCCTGGATCACGCCCACCTTGAACGTGGTGCCGCCCATGTCGGCCGCGATCACGTCGGGATCGCCCATCGCGGCGCCGAGGAACCTGGCGCCGATCACCCCGGCGGCGGGGCCGCATTCGATCATCCCGACGGCGCGACGCGACGCCTCCTCGGCCGGCAGCAGCCCGCCATAGCCCTGCATCACCAGCAGCGGGCCGCCGTAGCCCTTGTGCGCCAGCAGGGCCTCCAGCTCGATGATGTAGTCGTAGGCGATCCGCCCCGCATAGGCGTTGATGACGGTCGTCGAGGTGCGTTCGTACTCGCCGGGCACCGGTGCGATGTCGCTCGATATCGTCACATAGGCGCCGGGCGCCGCCGCGGCCGCGATGTCGCGGACGCGGCGTTCGTGGTCCGGGTTGTAGCAGGACCAGAGGAAGCAGATTGCGATCGCCTCGACGCCCATCTTCTCCGCCAGGTGGCGGATCGCGGCCTCGGCCGCATCCTCGTCGAGCTCGCGGATCACCGCGCCCTTGTAGTCGACCCGCTCCGGCACCCCGCGGATACGCGCCGCCGGCACCAGCGGCGGCGCGCGGTCGGTCTTCACCGGATGCTTGAGCCCCTCCTCCGCCAGCCCGGCCCAGCGGCCATAGGCGCCCCGCGTGACCAGCAGCGTGTCCTCGAAGCCCTCGGTGGTGATCAGCCCCGTCCGCGCCCCGTCGCGCGTGAGCAGCGCGTTGTCCACCACGGTCGAGCCGTGGGTGAACAGGCCGGTGCGCTTCAGCAGATCCTCGAGCCCGACCCCCATCGAGTCCGCGGCGGAGCGTATGGAGTCGAGCACGCCGTTGGCGAAATCGGGCGGGGTGGAGAGCGCCTTGCCGATATGGACCGGCTCGCCCGCGGCGAACACGACGGTGTCGGTGCAGGTGCCCCCGACATCGGTCGCAATCACATAGGTGTTTCCGCCGTTCATCGCCGTCCCGCAATCGGCACCGACGGCGAAACCATGCGCGCCGCCGTCCAGGCGGTCAAGCAATCCGGGCGCGCCCGGCGGCGGCGGCGCGCGCCGGGCCTATCGCCGCATCCGCCTCGCCCGCCGGTCCGGGCCGTAGAACTTCGCCAGATAGTCGAGGACCAGAACCTCGTCCTCCGGCTCGAGCTCCGCCATCTCCTGTTCCTCGACCATGAATTCGAGGACCTCTTCCCAGGTCGAGCGCGACAGCCCCTGCTGCATGACCAGCTTCATCGAATGACAGGGCCCGCACAGGCCGAAGACCTCGTCGCGCCCGGCGCCCGGCGGCAGGCCCTGATACTCGTCCTCCTCCGCGGCCGCGGCGGGCCGCGGCGGGGCATCGGCGGCCACGGCGTTCGCCGGGGCGAAAAAACAAACTAACCCGGCGAGCGCGACGAGCGATGCGGGCCGCGGCATGACCGCTAGGCCACGCGCACGGAGATCCGGTGCATCGAGTTGTTGAGATACCCCTTCGGGTTCCAGGCGATAGCGAAGGGCTGGCTCGTCCCCTTGTCGTCGGTCGCCCGCGCCCAGACCTCGTAATATCCCTTTTGCGGGAACTTCAACCTGGCCGACCAGCGCTGCCAGGCATAGGGGTTGACCGGCGCCTTGAGCTCCGCCCGCTGCCAGGAGGCGCCGAAATCGATCGAGACGTCGACCCGCGCGACCGCGTTGTCGCCGGCCCAGGCGTGGCCCGCCACCGCGAGCTCGCGACCGCCGATCGAAAGCCCGGTCTTCGGCGTCGTGATCAGGGATTTTACCGGCATGGAGTGGATGATCTGCATGGCGCTCTTCGGCACCTTCTCGCCGGGCGCCACCGGATAGTCGGGCACGCGGTAGGAGGAGCCCGTCATCTTGGGCCCGTCATGCACGACATCGCGCAGCCAGATCCGCTTGAGCCATTTCTGCGAGCACGATCCGGGCCAGCCGGGGATCACCAGGCGCAGCGGCGCCCCGTTCATCGGGTGCAGCGGACCGCCGTTCATGCCGAACGCGATCAAATTGCTCTCGTTCATCGCCTTCGCGATGGGCACGCCGCGGGATATCGGCAGCTTTCCTTCCTTGCCGGACAGATGCGTGTCGGCGCCGACATGGGCGGTGTAGACGACGTTTTCCTTGACGCCCGCCGCCTTGAGCACGTCGGCGAGACGCACGCCGGTCCACTCCGAACAGGCGACCGCGCCCAGCGTCCATTGATTGCCGCGCGCGGGCGGGTCGAAGAACGCCCGTCCGTTGCCGCCGCATTCGATGGTCAGCCGCTGGGTGACGACGTCGAATCCCTTCTTCAGGTCGTCGATGCCCAAGGTCATCGGCTTGTTCACCAGACCGTCGATCCGCAATCGCCAGGTCGAGGCATCCATGTCTTCCGGGACGACGCCGTTATTCCTGATGAAATGCCGGGCGGTGGGCGTGACCTCGTCGTCCAGCAGATGGGCCGGCGTCTCCGCGTTCACCGGGCGGTCGTTGAGCACGGTCAGCCCGTCCTTGCCGACGATTGTCGCCGGGTTGGCGGCGACCGCTTCCGGGATGAACCCGGACGGCATGTTGCGGTGAAACGGGATCGCGGCGCCGACCGCCGCGCCCATCGCCGCGAGTCCGGCGCCTTTGAGGAATCCGCGGCGGTCCCCGTGCGGTTCCCGGCCGAACACAATGCGGTCGGCGCGCTCCGGATCCTCGGCGTAAAGCTCGAAGAGGTCGACGCGTTGTTTGTCCTCACGATGTGGCATGGTTCCGTCCCTTCTCCGTGGCTATCGGATTCACAGAAGCAGATTTTGGGGAGACGGTCAATTCGACGGCGCGGTGGTGATGCTACGGCGAATTCTTGCCGGCTTCGGGCGGACGGCGTCGAATCCGAAGCGCCCGGCGCCGTATCGGCCAATCGATCGGGTTGACGAGTGCGGCGACGCGTAAGGCGCTTTTCGATCGTTTTGTGAACAACACCCCGCTTTTACGGTTGCGCCGTCATTGCGGCGCCTATATTCCTCTCCGAGTTGTGACCCAAAGTCACTGTTATCTTCATGCAGTAATGGGAAAATGGACCATGCCGAATGTCACCAAGAGCAGCGCGACAAGGCTCTCCGCGCTCGTCGCCGAGATCGAGTCGGCAGCCTATGAGCGCGGCAAGGAAGACGCCAAGAAGGAAATATTGGATCTCCTCGGTTCGCAAGGCGCGCAGCTCACCCGGACGCGTGCAACGCGCGGACGGCCGGCCAAGAAAGCGGAGCCCAAGACGCGTCGCGCCAGCGGCCGCAAGCGCGCGCCGAAGGGTTCGGTCCCGCGCTTTGTCGAGCAGGCCCTGAGCGATCGGCCCGGGCTGACGCCGCCGGAAATACTGGCCCGCGCCGCCACCGACATGGAGCGGCTGATCAAGCTGCCGTCGATTCGGACCGAACTGCGAAACGGCGGGAAACAAGGCAAGTACGAGTCGAATGACGGGCGGTGGTTCCTTGCGGGATCGGGTTCGGCAAGCGGCGAAGCGGGCTCGTCGGCGGCATCCCCGGGCTCGGAGTCGGGCGGGGGAGAAGGTGGCGGAACCGCGAGCTCGGGCTGGTGATCGGCGGGCGTTAACCCGCCTGCGGGCGGCGTGTTGCAGGCGGGCGATGCCAAGGCATCCGGCGTCGGGACCGCACCCGTGAGACGGCGTTATTTGCGCTCGACCGGGCGGGAGAATACATAGCCCGTCCCCCGGATCGTCCTGATAATCGAGGGCTTTCTCGGACGGTCGCCGAGCTTCTTGCGCAGATGGCTGATGTGAAGGTCGATACTTCGATCGTGCGGTTGCCAGCTCCGCCCGCCCATCGCATCGAGAAGTTGATCGCGTGATTGAGGGCGACCGGCGCGGCTTGCCAGAACTGCCAGCAGATTGAACTCGGCGCCGGTCAAGAGCACTTCCGCACCGTCCTCGCCGGTGAGGCGGCGGCGCGCGATGTCGAGCAGAAACCCGTCGAAGGCGAGGATTTCTCCGTCGCTTTCGCCCGCCCCCCGCCGCCCGGAGGGCGTGTCGTCCGCCGCGACCCGGCGAACGATGCTGCGCACCCGCGCAAGCAGCTCGCGCAGGTTGAAAGGCTTGGCCAGGTAGTCGTCGGCGCCCATTTCGAGCCCGACGATGCGATCGACCGGCTCGCCTCTTCCGGTGAGTATCAGGATTCCGATAGTGAAGTTCTCGCGCAGAAAGCGGGTGAGCGAGAGGCCGTCCTCGCCCGGCATCATCAAATCGAGGATCACGAGATCCGCGCCCCGGTGCTTCAGAAACGCGCGCAGGGCGGCACCGTCCGGCAATGCGTGGACGGTGTAGCCTTCCCGTTGCAGGAACGCGCGCAGACGATTTCTCAGCCGGGCGTCGTCGTCGACGACGAGAATGGTCCTGGGCACGCAGCGAATCCCGTGCTCGCTTTACATATCTTTACAAATTGGAGCCTTGCAGCACAAACCAAGTTTACAATTCGCCACTAGATTCCAGATGCCGCACACAGGCATGAACGGACATTGCGACACCGGGAGGATGCTGTATGCCGCGTCTCATGGCGCTGCGAGGCGAGCCCGCGGATGTGCCGCCGCTACCCCGACGGCACGTTTTCGATCGACCCCCCGCGGAGGGGACCCTGACCGGGCGGACACGAGTGGTGGCACAGGAATACCGATTTTTCGCCTCGGGCGCCGAGCTCTTCGCACAGGATCGGATCAACGAGGATGTTTTCACCCTGGTGGAAGGATGGGTGTCTCTTCACCACATCCTCGAGGACGGACGCCGTCAAATCCTCGAATTCCTGTTGCCGGGCGACATATGCGGGTTTGCGTCACCGGCCGGCGGACCCGCACAGCATGCCGCCGAGGCGTTGACCGACGTGACAGCCACGGTCATTCCGCGGTCGCAGTTCGTCTCGATGCTCGCGACGAATGCCGATTATGCGGCTTCCGTCATCGACAGATTGTCCGGCGCGATACTCGCGGCCCATGACTCGCTGGTCGATATCGGCCGTCGCAGCGCGCTGGAAGCCGTCGCCCATCTCCTGTACCGGCTCGACCGGCGGGTTCGGGAGGCCGACATTGCGGCGCCGGGAAGGACCGTCGACTTCCCGCCGACGCAGGAGCAGCTGGGCGACGCGCTCGGCCTCTCGGCGGCGCATGTATGCCGCACGCTGCGTGTCCTGAGAGAACGCGGGATACTGTCTCTCGACCGGCACGGGCTTTGCATCCACGATCCGGACGCGCTCTGCCGAATGCTGGGTCAGGATGCGCGCGGGACGGGCACCGGCCATGCGGAGTGACGCGGCGCGATCCGAACGGCGTTTCCGGGAACGACCCAACGGGAGATGAACGATGTCGCTCAAGAGTATCCTCGTCCACGCCGCGCCCAACGACCGGTTGGACGCGGTGCTCGACATAGGCTTCACGCTTGCCAGGACGCACGGCGCGCATCCGATCGGGCTGCACATCGGTTCCGACCCGACGGCCTCGCTAAAATCCCTGCCAGGGCCGGTTCCGGGCGAGCTGATGGCTGCGCTGGAGGACCGATTCGACGACCAACAGGATCGTTCGAAGGCGGGGTTCGACGAGGCCGCTGCGCGTCACGGGATAAGCGGCGAATGGCGCGTGGAGACCGGCGAGCCGGCGAGCCGGATCGGCATCCACGCGCGCTATGCCGACCTGGCGGTGATGGGCCAGGGGGACGACGAGGATCCGTCGAACGATCCGGAGCTTCCCACCACGGTGGCCTCGATGACCGGCCGGCCGGTGTTGATCGTCCCCCGGGCGGGGCGCTTCGCCGATGTCGGCAAGCGCGTGCTGGTGTGCTGGAACGCGAGCCGCGAAGCCACGCGCGCGGTCACCGATGCGTTGCCGATCCTGCGGCTGGCGGACCAGGTCACCGTGCTCGCCGTCAATCCCGACGAGGGGGAGGGCCACGGCGAGGTCCCGGGCGCCGACATGTCGCATTATCTCGCACGGCACGGCGTCCGCGCCGAGGCGAACCGCACCTACGCGGAGAGTATCGATGTCGCCGACGCGATCCTCTCCCGGGCCGCGGATCTGAGCTGCGACCTGATCGTCATGGGCGCCTACGGCCACTCGCGCACGCGCGAGTGGATCTTCGGCGGCGTGACGCGGTCGATCATGCGCACGATGACCCGGCCGGTTCTGATCTCCCACTGAGGCCGGGCAGGCCTGCCGGTCGTCGTTGTTGCGGGGATTCGGCTTCCCGCAGCACACTGTCGCACGATCATGCGGGGAAGCCTGCGTTGACAGCGAGAGAGAGATCGCTCGAAGCCGAGCTCCGCGCCCTGCGCGACACGATCGTCGACGGTCTGATCGTGATCGACGTCGACAAGCGCATCCGATCGGTCAACCGGGCGGCGGAGCGGATCTTCGGGTATCGCGCCGAGGAGGTGGTGGGCCGCAATGTCGGCATCCTGATGCCGGGCGAGGAACGCGCCGCGCATGACGGCCATGTCGATCGCTACCTGAAGACCGGCGAGGCCCGCATCATCGGAAGCGGGCGGGAGGTCACGGGCGCGCGCAAGGACGGCTCCCCGTTTCCGATGTCGATCTATGTCGGCGAGATGAGGTTTTCCGGCGAGCGCAGATTTCTCGGCGTGGTGCGCGACCTTTCGGAATCGTACCGGAGGGACCGAACCCTGCGCAGCCACGAGGAGATGCTGCGCGGTATCGCGGCCAACCTGCCCGGGTCGATCTTTCGCGGCGGCTTCTCCCCCGAGGGCCGGATCTCCTTCCCCTTCGCGAGCGACGGGCTCAAGCGCGTGTTCGCGCTCGATCCCGCGGCCCTGCAAGCCGAGCCCGACTTGCTGTTGCGGGCGATCCACCAGGGCGACCGCGCCGCCTGGCTGGCGGCGCTGGAAGCTTCGGCGCGCGATCTCGCGCCGCTCGATCACCAGATGCGCGTGCGCGGCGACGACGGGGTGGAGCGCTGGATGCATGCCATCGCGCGCCCGGTGCGCCGCGCCGACGGCGGCGTGTCGTGGAGCGGACTCGCGCTCGACGTGACCGATCGGCAGACCGCCCAGGCGGAGCTGCACCAGGCGCAGAAGATGGAAGCGGTCGGCCAGCTGACGGGCGGCATGGCGCACGATTTCAACAATCTCCTCGCCGTATTGTCGATGGATCTGGAAGAGCTCGAGGCGCTGACGCCGCCGCAGGACGAGCGGCGCGCGCTGATCGACGAAGCGCGGGAGACCGAGCGGCTGGCGGCCGAGCTGACCGAGCGCCTGCTGGCGTTCGCCCGCAAGCAGCCGCTCAACCCCCGCACGATCGAGCCGGCCGGCCTCCTGGTCGGGACGGCCGAGCTGCTGCACCGGACGCTCGGCGGCGCCATCCGGATCGACTTTTCCGAGCCCGGCGAACGCTGGCGCGCGACGGTCGATCCGGTGCAGTTGGAGAACGCGGTCATCAACCTCGCGATCAATGCCCGCGACGCGATGCCGAACGGCGGCACGCTGACGATCGTCGTCCGCAATGCGTCTCTCGACGACGTCGCCGAGGCGACACCGGGCGCGTATGTCTGCATCGAGGTAAGCGACACCGGCACCGGAATGCCGCCCGCGGTCGTCGAGCGCGCCTTCGAGCCGTTCTTCACGACCAAGAAGCCGGGCCAGGGAACCGGGATGGGTCTCAGCATGGTCTACGGGTTCGTCAAGCAGTCCTCGGGGCACATCGCGATCGACAGCCGCCCGGATGCGGGCACGACGGTGCGGCTCTATTTTCCGCGCACACAGGCGGCGGCGGAAGAATCGCGCCGCGGAACCGGGCTTTCCGCGGTCGCCATCGACGGGTGCCGCGTGCTCTATGTCGAGGACCACCCGCAATTGCGCGCCCGCACCGAAGCGAGGCTGGCCGGGATGGGTCTCTCGGTGGTCGCGGCGCCGGACGGGCGCGCGGCGCTCGACTTGCTGGACCGGGGAGAGCGCTTCGATCTGCTGTTCACCGACGTGGTGATGCCGGGCGGCGTCGACGGCATCCGCCTCGCCGATGCGGCACGCCGGCGTCTGCCCGATATCCGCGTCCTGTACACGACCGGGTACGCGGACGACGAACGCCTCAGGGATGCCGCCAGGGCGCCGGGGGCGGCGCTGCTGCGCAAACCGTTCACCAAGTCCGCGCTCCGCGAGCGGCTTCAGCTCCTGCTCGAGTGAGGGCGGGGGCCGGATTGCCCTTCGTCCAGCATCACGTTCGCGCGTTCCAGCGCCACCTTGCCGTCATCGGCGAGGGCGAAGACCTGAACCGCCGCCCATTCGAGCTCGACCGGCGGCTTCGCGACCATGTCCCAGCCGGTCGTCAGCGAGAGCAGCGCGCGAATGACCCCCTGGTGGCAAACCGCGCCGGCCGGCCGGCCAGCGAGCCGGACCCGGTCGAGCCAGCCTGAGACCCGTGCGCGCAGATCGCGCGGCGTCTCGCCCCCGCGCGGTCGCATGTCGAGGCCGCGCGCGAGCTCGCGGTCGAACGCATCGCCGTAGCGCGCGCGGAGATCCGGACCCCTGGCGCCGTCCCACTCCCCCCAGTCCATTTCGATCAGCGCGGGCTCGACGACCGGGTGGAGACCGAGCAGGGCGGCGGTCTCGCGCGCACGGGACAGCGGGCTCACATACCAGTCGAACGCGGCCAGCTCGGCGGGCAATGTCCATCCCGATACCGTTGCGCGGCCGGCCGGGCTGAGCGGACGGTCGGCGCGGCCCTGTATCCGCCGCTGCTCGTTCCAGTCGGTCGGGCCGTGCCGGATCGCGGCGACCGGAATCGTCGTCGCCATCAAAGATCGATATCGACGGACACCGGCACGTGGTCGGACGGGTGCGGCCAGCCGCGCGCCTCGCGCAGGACCTGGGCCCCTTTCAGCCTGGGCGCAAGGCGGGGCGTCACCCAGATGTGGTCGAGCCGCCGCCCGCGGTCGCTTCCCGGCCAGGTGCGGTTGCGATAGCTCCACCAGGTGTACAGCGGCTGCTCGGGCGGGATGTACCTGCGCACCGCGTCGACCCAGCCCCAGCTCTGCCGAACCCGGTCGAGCCCGTCGACCTCGACCGGGGTGTGGCTGACCACGTTCAAGAGCTGCTTGTGCGACCAGACGTCGGTCTCCAGCGGCGCGATGTTGAAGTCGCCGAGCAGGATCCGCCGCCCGGGATTGCGCGCGGCGCACCACTCGGCGAGCTCGGCGACGAAGTCGAGCTTGTGGGCGAATTTCTCGTTCTGCCGCGGATCGGGAATATCGCCGCCGGCCGGGACGTAGAGCGAATGAACCTCCTCGCCCCCGGGCAGGCGCGCGACCGCGTGGCGGCCGTCGTCGCGGCCGCACCAGCGGACGGGACGGCCGCGCCGCAACGGCACGCGCGACAGGATCGCCGTCCCGTTATAGCCCTTGAACCCCTGTACCACCTGGTGCGGGTATCCCATCGCCGCGATCTCCCCGGCGGGGAAGGACTCGGTCTCCACCTTGATCTCCTGGAGGCAGATCAGATCGGCGTCGAGCGTCGCGAGCACGCGCTGCAACAGTTCGAGCCGGAGCCGGACCGAGTTGATGTTCCAGGTCGCCAGCCGCATCTTCAGGCGGCGCCCGCCCGGGGGAGGCGGGCAAGGGCGTGCGCGCGCGCGGCATCGCCGAAGGCCCTGAACAGCGCGCCGGACAGCGCATGCTCCCGATAGCGATGCTCGGCATGCCACTGCACGCCCACCGCGAAGGTATCGGTGCCGGCCAGCCGGATCCCCTCGACAAGCCCGTCCGGCGCGGTCGCCTCCACCTCCAGCCCGTCGGCCAGCCGGTCGATCCCCTGGGCATGGGCGGTGTTGACCTCGATCGCGCCGGCCCCGATCAGCCGCGAAAACAGCCCTCCGGGGGTGAGCGAAACCCTGTGCAGCTTGCCGAACCGTTCGTCGATGTCGCCGTCCCGCGGCATCCGGTGATCCAGCTTGCCCGCCACCAGATGCACCCGGTAGTGGAGCGAGCCGCCGAGAGCGACGTTCATCTCCTGCAGGCCCCGGCAGACGCCGAACACCGGCACGCCCCGGCGGACGCAGGCGCGGATCAGCGGCAGGACCGTATTGTCGCGCGGCGGGTCGCGGTACTCGTCTTCGGGAAAAGGCGGCCCGCCATAGTGGTGCGGCTCGATATTGGTGCGGCCGCCGGTGAGGAACAGGCCGTCCAGCCGGTCCGCCATGACGTCGAAATCGAATTTTTCCGCCAGCGCCGGCACGAGAAGCGGATCGGCGCCCGAGCCCTCGCGAACCGCCTTGATATAGCGTTCGCCGATACCGTGGGTGGGGATCGAGTGCCCGGGGAGATGGACCAGGCCGACCGGAATTCCGACCAGGGGGCGCGCGCCGGGCTCTCGAATTTGCATCTGTTCCGTCAAATCCCGCGCCCGCCGGCCCCGGATTTCGGGCGCGATGCCTCTAGCATGCGGGCGCGAGGCCCGCAAGGCGGCGCGGCGCGGTCCGTTCTCTCCGCGGGCGCCCCTGGCGCCCGACAACCGTCCGCGAAGGCAGGTGGCTCACTCGGCGGCGACGGAAAACTCCGGAATCGACGCACCGCCCGTCATGTCGGCGAGCTCGTCCTCGAAGAAGAACTTTTCCTCGCCGAAGGCGGGCCGCAGGTGGTTGAGCCACGTCGCTTCGGGGTTGAAGGCGGCGAAGAACGGACGTCCCACCCATTCGGGATTCCGGCCCTGCAGGAAGCGCAGCACGAACACCTTCTCGCCGCGCACTTCCTCGACGCCGAGCACCTCGACCTTGCCCGGAGTCGCGCTCATGCTGGGTCCCCGGACCGTGCGGGCGAGGCCGGAAACGCTGCGCACCGCCCGGTTGAAGATGGTCCACACCTTGTCCAGCGGCACCTCGAAGTAGCACTTGGCGCCGGTGTCCCGCTCCACGAACATGTAGTAGGGGATGATGCCGAGGGCGACCTGTTCCCGCCACATGCGCTCCCAGACCTCGGGAGAGTCGTTGACATGGGCGAGCGCCGGCGCCTGGCTGCGGATCACCGCGCCGGTGGCGCGCAGCAGGCGGATCGCCTCGCGCGCCACGTCGGTGCCGAACTCCTGCCAGTGATTGAAATGCGCCATGATGGCCACGCTCTTGCCCGAGGCGACGACGCGCTCCAGCAGGCGCAGCATGTCGGCGGCATCGCCGTCGGTGACGAAACGCCGCGGCCAGAATGTCAGCGCCTTGGTGCCGATCCGGATATTGCGGATATGGTCGAAGCGCGGATCGTCGATAAGCGGCTGCAGATAGCGCTCCATCACGCGGGTCTTCATCACCATGGGGTCGCCGCCGGTGATCAGCAGGTCGCTGACATCGGCATGGCCGGCGAGGTAGTCGTGCAGCCCGCTGGCCTCGTTGGCGGCGATCTTGTAGGTCTTGTCGCCGACGAACTGGGCCCAGCGGAAGCAGAACGAGCAATAGGCGTGGCAGGTCTGCCCCTGGCTCGGGAAGAACAGCACCGTCTCGCGGTACTTGTGCTGCAGCCCCTCCACGGTTCCCTGTTCGGTCTGCGGGATGTTCAGCTCGCGCTGGCCGGCGGGATGCGGGTTCAGCCGGTCGCGGATGTCGGCGACCGCGGCGTTGACGTCCTTCGCCGGCGCATCGCGTTTCATCAAATCCGCAACCCGGTCGAAATCCGCCTCGTCCAGCATTCCCCGCTGGGGAAAGGTGATCTGATAGACCGGATCGCGGGGCACGTCGTCCCAGTCGATGAGACTGTCCATGACGTACCCGTTGGAGCGGAACGGCAGGACGCTGCTGACCACCTTCATGCCGAACCGGTCTTCGCGGGACAGCTTCTGTAGCTGGGGAATCTGGTCGAGATGCTTGGCGGTGATCGGGCTGAACCGCTCGCCCGAGAAATCGGGCGTCAGGGAGGCGGCCGGCGAAAATTCGGCCGAAGCACCGCCGGTCTGCGCGTCGTCATGCCGCGCGCTCGCTTCATGTTCGGAGGTCAAGGATAGTGTCTCCTCTAAGTCGACAGCTCCATGCCGCGCCGTCGCTTGTGCGGCGAATCTGTATCCTCTCGTGCCTTTCAGGTTAGTCGACGGGCGGGAAAACGTCAAATTCGCGCCGCAAATCGGCACCGGACGCGTCCTCCCGCTCCCGCTTCACCCATCGGTCTGGGGCCTGATATAGCGGTCCGGATCGAAATCGAACACGCTGCGGTCGATGGAGCGGTTGAAGCTCGGCCGCACCAGCGCGACCCGCGTCCGCACGCCCTTGGGATCGATCACCACCCAGTTCCTGAGGACGAGCGGGTTCCGCCCGAAGGTCAGGATCACCGAGCCCGCCTCGGGTTCCTCCGACCGCACGACCTCGACGCGGATCGTCTTGGCATCCATGCCGATCCCGGCGACCTGCACCTTGCCCGACAGCGAGACCTTGTCGCCCACCAGAAACGCAGCAGGGGTACGCGACAGCGGCACGTGGGTGACTTCCTCGAGCTCGGTGTCGATATAGATCAGCCAGGAACCGTTGACGTAGATCTGCAGCGTGGACGGCGGTTGGTAGTCGAGCCGCATGCTGTCGGGCCGCGCGACATAAATCCTGCCACGGGCGAAATCGCCGTTGGAGGAGGACTGAATGAAGTCCGATTCGATCGTCCGCAGGCTGCCGAGATAGGCTTCGATGCGCTCCACCGTCTGGGCGGCGTTCTCGGCGGCGGAGAATGCCGGCACGGAAGCGGCAAACCCCGCGGCCAAAGCGAGCGCGGCGAAGAGCCGGGCGAAGGGAGTGTGCTTCATGCGCGTGCCATACCAGTGGGCGCCAAACCGCGGCCGGACCGCAAGGCTGCGGGTTCGCGCACCCTGCACCCTACACTAGTCGGCTGCGGGCGCGAGCACCTGACGCTTGCCGACATGGTTGGGCGGGCTGACGACCCCGTCCGCCTCCATCCGCTCGATGATCCGGGCCGCCCTGTTGTAGCCGATCTTGAGATGCCGCTGGACGAAGCTGGTGGAGGCCTTGCCTTCCCGGCATACCAGCGCGAGCGCCTCGTCGTAAAGGGTGTCCGCCTCGCCGTCGCCGCCGAGGAGATCGGCGGGCGCGGCCGGATCGACCGCCTCGGTGACATCCTCGACATAGTCCGGTTCGCCCTGTTCGCGCAGAAAGCCGACCACGCGCTCGACCTCCTCGTCGGTGACCAGCGGACCGTGGACGCGGCTGATCCGCCCGCCGCCGGCCATGTACAGCATGTCGCCCTGTCCGAGGAGCTGCTCGGCCCCGCCCTCGCCCAGGATCGTCCGGCTGTCGATCTTGGAGGTGACCTGAAAGCTGACCCTGGTCGGAAAATTGGCCTTGATGGTGCCGGTGATCACGTCGACGGAAGGCCTCTGGGTCGCCATGATCAGGTGAATGCCGGCGGCGCGCGCCATCTGCGACAGGCGCTGAACCGCCCCTTCGACCTCCTTGCCGGAGACCAGCATCAGATCGGCCATCTCGTCGACGATCACCACGATGAAGGGAAGCGGCGTCAGGTCGATGGGCTCCTCCTCTTCCACCGGCCGGCCCTCGGCGTCGAACCCGGTTCGCACGGTGCGCGTAAGCACCTCGCCCTTTTTCTTCGCCTGCTCCAGCCGCGCGTTGAAACCGGCGATGTTGCGCACCCCGAGAGTCGACATCGCGCGGTACCTGTCCTCCATCTCGCGCACCGCCCAGCGCAGCGCGACCACCGCCTTGCCCGGATCGGTGACGACCGGCGTCAGCAGATGCGGAATCCCGTCATAGACCGACAGCTCGAGCATCTTGGGGTCGATCATGATCAGCCGGCATCGTTCGGGAGAGAGCCGGTAGAGCAACGACAGCACCATGGTGTTGATCGCGACCGACTTGCCGGAGCCGGTCGTGCCGGCGATCAGAAGATGCGGCATGCGGGCGAGGTCGACCAGGATCGGCGTGCCGCCGATATCCTTGCCGAGAACCAGGATCAGCGAGCCGCTCGCCCGGTCGAGGGCGGTGGATTCGAGCAGCTCGCGCAGCGCGACGATTTCCCGCCCCCGGTTCGGCACCTCGACGCCGATCACGCTGCGTCCGGGCACCACCGCGGCGCGCACCGAGACCGCGCTCATCGAGCGGGCGACATCGTCGGCCAGCCCGATCACCCGGGACGACTTGGTGCCGGGCGCGGGCTCGAGCTCGTAGAGCGTCACCACCGGGCCCGGGCGCACCCGGGTGATCGTGCCCTGGACGCCGAAATCGTTGAACACCGATTCGAGCAGGCGCGCGTTCTCCTGCAGCGCATCCGCATCGACGTTCGACGAGCGCGGCGGCGGCGGCGGCGGTGCCAGCAGGTCGAGCGGCGGCGTCCGGTAGACGGCGCCCGCGGCCTCGAAGTCGAGCTTGGGTTGGCGGCGCCGGCTCGCGCGTTCGGGCTGGCGCGGCCTGGGAGCGTCCATGGCGACGACCGGCGCGCTCTCCGCCTTGGTTTGGACGGGCGCGGGGCGGCCGACCTCCGGCTCCTGCTTTACGGATGGCGGGGCCTCCCGCGCGGCGGCAAAACGGCGCAGCGGGCTGACGAGACCGCGCCCGGCAAGACGCGCGGCGCGCCACGCGGCCCGGCCGATGGCCAACCATTCGCGCCGCTCCATTCCCATCGCGAGCAGACAGGCCGCAAGGCCGAGGACACCGAAGAAAGCGGCGACCGCCTCGCTGCCGACGGTAAGGCGCCGCAGCACCGGCTCGCTCAACGCCGCCAACGCCATTTCGCCGAGCAGGCCCCCGGCGCCGGCGGGCAAGGGCCAGGACGGCTGCACCGGCAGGGCGCTGAACGTCATGGCGCCCAGGAACAGCGCTCCCGGCAGCATGGTGAATCTGAGCCACAGCGGACCCAGCCCGCGATGGGAGGCGATCCGCCAGGCCCAGGACAGCAGGACCAGCGGCAGCAGCCAGGCCGCAAAGCCCGTCGTCTGGGCGAAGAAATCGGCAAACCACGCCCCCGGGATTCCGAGCGCGTTGTGCGTTGCCGCTTCCGCCTCGCCGGGGATCAAGGACAGGTCGTCGGGACGATAGGTGTAGAGCGCGATCGCGGCCGCCGCCCCGGCCGCGCCGACGGCCAGGCCGCAGAGCTCGACCAGCCGGCGCCGGAGAAAACCGGCGATGCGCGACGTCCGGCCGCGGCGACCGGGGACCATGACCACGGCATCGCCCGTCTCCCGCGCCCCGGCCATCACAACACCCCGGCCAGCCGGGTCAGCGCATCGCGCGCGGTATCGCGGTCGTGCACCAGCGCCACCCGGATATAGCGCCGGCCCGGATCGTCCCCGTCCCCGCCGGGACGCGCGACATAGCAGCCGGGGAGAACCCGCACCGCGGCCTCGGCCCAGAGGCGACGCGCCGCCGCCTCCCCGTCGCCGACATCGAGCCACAGGTAGAACCCCCCCGGCGGCCGGTAGAATCCGAGCCGGCCGTCGAGCAGCTCCTGTGCGATGTCGATCTTGTCGCGATAGAGCCGGCGGCTCGCCTCGACATGCCCTTCGTCCGCGAGCAAGGCTTCGGCCGCCGCCAGAAGCGGCATGGGCGGCGCCGCGCCGCCATGGTCCCGGAGCCGGACATAGACGTCCATGAACTCGGCGTCGCCGATGGCGAACCCGACGCGCAGACCGGGGACGCTGGACCGCTTGGACAGCGAGTTGAAGACCACGACCTTTTCGAGCCCGCCGCCGAGGTCCCGGCAGGCCTCGATCATGCCGGGCGGCGGCGGACGGCCCCGGTCGTAGATCTCGCTGTAGCATTCGTCGGAGACCAGCACGAAGTCGTGCCGGCGGGCGAGCCCGACCAACCGCGCCAGACGGCCGAGCCCGGCGATCGCACCCTGCGGGTTGGACGGGGTGCAGAAATAGGCCAGCGCAACGCGCGCCAGGATATCGGGATCGACACCCTCGTAATCGGGCAGGAAGCCGTTTGCCGCATCCGCGGGCACGCAGACCGGCTCCGCGCCGGCCGCGATCGCGGCGCCGAGATAGACCTGGTAGAACGGGTTGGGCATGAGCACGACCGGCCGGCCGCCCGCCTTGCGCTCGGGCACCGCCGCCAGCGCCGCCATGAACAACGCTTCGCGGGTGCCCGAGACCGGCACCACGTTGCGCGCCGGGTCGATCGCCGTTTCCGGGCAGCGGTAGCGTCGGCAGGCCCAAGCGGCGATGGCGGTGCGCGCACCGTCGGTTCCGCGCATCGGCGGGTAGCGGCCCCACAGCTCGTGCTCGGAAAGGATCGCGTCCCGGATCATGCAGGGCGGCGCATGGCGCGGCTCGCCGAGGGAGAGCGCGATCGGCTCCAGCCCGGGCGCCGGCCGGACCGGGCCGAGCAGCGCGCGCAGGCGATCGAAGGGATAGGCGCCGATCTGAGAGAGACGGTCGTTCAGCATTGGCCGGCCATGGCTCCGGGCAAGCCGCGCACTCTAGCCGCAAGCGAGGCTGGCGCACAAGCGCCGCTTCATCCCGTTACCTACAGTATATTGAGGGCCTGTTTCGAATCTTTCCCAGATATTGGGGCGATTCGTATCGACCCGTTATGTCGGAGCCGGACCTGTCCGGCCCCCCGCGAACCGGCAGGGCGCGCTATAGTGGCAGCAGGATCGGTCGATCCCGATGCGGGAATGACGGCGGCGGCCAGGCGATGGACTTCCAGGTAGTTGTCGGCGGGGGCGGCATGGTGGGCCTCACCCTCGCCGCCGCGCTGGGTGCCGCCGGGGTGACGGTCGCGGTGGTCGACCGGAGACCGGCGTCGACGATGAAGGCGCCGTCCTTCGACGGCCGCGTATCGGCCATCGCGCGCGGCTCGCGCACCATACTGGACGCGATCGGCGTCTGGGACGGGATGGCGGCGGAGGCGGAGCCGATCCGCGGGATTCGCGTCTCCGACGGCGCTTCGCCGCTCCACCTCCACTACGACAGCGCGGAAGTCGGCGCCGACGCGCTCGGCTATATCGTCGAGAACCGTCACATCCGCCGCTCCCTCCTCGAACGGATCGCGGCGCTGGACGGCGTGGCTCTGCTGGACGGCAAGTCGATCGGGCGGCACGCGCGCGACCCCATCGCGGCCCGCGTCGCGCTCGACGACGGCCGCGTCGTCACCGCCTTCCTGTTGGTCGCGACGGATGGCCGGGACTCCCCGCTGCGACGGGCGGCCGGGCTGGGCGCGGTCGAATGGCGCTACGACCAGACCGGGATCGTCTGCACCGTCGCTCACGAACGGCCGCATCGCGGCATCGCCCAGGAGCGGTTCCTGCCGGCCGGCCCGTTCGCGATCCTGCCGATGACCGGGCACCGCTCGTCGATCGTCTGGACCGAGAAGGCGGACATCGCGGCGCGCATCCTCGCGCTCCCGCCGGACGGGTTTGCCGACGAGCTCGCATGGCGGTTTACCGGCTATCTCGGCGCGCTCAAGGTCGAGGGGCCGGTGTTCTCCTATCCGCTGGCGCTGACGCTGGCGGAGCGCTATACGGCGAACCGGCTTGCCGTGGCGGGCGATGCGGCGCATGCGATCCATCCGATCGCGGGCCAGGGCTTCAATCTCGGCATCCGCGACGCGGCGGCGCTCGCCGAGGTGATCGTCGATGCCGCGCGGCTCGGTCTCGACATCGGCGCGGCGACGGCGCTGGCGCGCTATGCGCGCTGGCGGCGGGCCGACAATCTGGCGATGCTTGCCGCCACCGACGGGCTGAACCGGCTGTTCTCCAACGACCACGCCGCGCTGGCGCTGGGCCGACGGCTGGGCCTGGCGGCGGTCGGCCGGATCCCGCCCCTCAAGCGCCTGTTCATGCGCCATGCGATGGGCGAGCTCGGCGAAAAGCCGCGCCTCGCCCGGGGAATCCCCCTCTGATTGCGCCTCGGCGGCTCACGCCGCATCGATGTCGAGTATCTCCGCCACCTCCGGCCAGCTCTTGGCACCGTTCGCCCTGAGCTGCCCGGTCAGCTCCGCGGGCATCCAGTCCCAGATCGCCGGCTGAAAGCTCGCCCGCGCCTTGACGTTGCCGAGCCAGGCCTCGACGCGGGGCAGCCTGCCGCCGGACCACATCCCCTGCATCGACAGCATGTCGAGCCGCATCACATAGGGCGTCACGGCGATGTCGGCGAAGCTGTACCCGTCGCCGACCAGCCAGTCGCCCTCCTGCAGCGCCTCCTCCATCTTGTGCAGGTAGCGGTCGTAGAGCTCCACCTTGCCGCGCGCGTCCGGCGCCTCGAAGCCGAGCCGCACATAGGTCTTCTTGCGCTCGTGCCAGTCCGCGGACACCGAGAAGGGCGGCGTGGAATCGAGGAATTCCTGCATCCGTTCCTCCCCCAGCGCCCGGATCGTGTGGCGGTGGGACGACATGAAGGTCAGCGCGCCGCAGGCCGGATGAAGCTCCTCGTCCACCGCCTTGGTCCAGTAGCGCACCTCGGCGCGCAGCACCGGGTCCTCGGGGCGTATCCGGCGGTCGGCGAACACGTCGTCGAGATACTCGCAGATCACCGACGATTCCCGGATCGTCGTCCCGTCATGCACCAGGGTCGGGACCACCGCCTTCGGGTTGAGCTTCCTGTATTCGGGCGTGAACTGCTCGCCCTTGAGGATGTCGATGTAATGCCCCTCCCAGGCCAGATGCTTCTCTTCGAGATAAAGCCGCACCTTCGCCGCGCAGACGGACGAGCCGTGGTGGTAGAGCTCAAGCATGTTCTTCTTTCCCGCTGTTCGTCCGCGGTCCCGGCGCTCAGGGATCGCGGCTCAACCCCGCGCCTTCCAGCGCCTCCAGATACTCTCGCCACAGCCGGTCCCGGTTGCGGCCCAGCTCGTACAGATAGCTCCACGAGTACAACCCGGTATCGTGCAGGTCGTCGAACACGATGCGCACGGCGTAGTTGCCCACCGGCTCCAGCGTCATGATGCCGACGTGACGCCGTCCGGCGACCAGCTGCTTCTGGCCCGGCCCGTGCCCGCGGACTTCCGCCGACGGGCTCTCGACGCGCAGGAATTCCGCAGGCAGGGCGAATGAGGCGCCGTCGTCGAACTCGACTTCGAGGATCTTCTCCGCCGATCTGAGGCGCAGCGCGGTGGGCCAGGGCGTGGACACTTCGCGGCTCGCCACATCAGTCCCCGGCGATTCGGCGCGCCTCGTCGACCAGCATGATCGGTATGCCGTCGCGGATCGGAAAGGCCAGGCCGGCGCGGTCGCTGACCAGCTCCTGAGCCGCCTCGTCGTAGCGCAGCGGCCCCTTGGTGAGCGGACAGACCAGGATCTCGAGCAGCTTCGGATCGATCGGGCGGTTGCGCGCGGCGCGGGGCTCGGGATCGGCCGTCGCGCTCGCTGTCTCCTCTGCCATGGACGCGCCTCCCCGCCCTACTGCCTGGTCTGGCCTTCGTCGTGAGGGCGCTCGAGAAGCGCCATTTCCAGCAGGGTCATGACGATCTCGGCCCGTTCGGCGGTGCCCGGGGCTTCGAGCAGCGCCTGTTTCTCGCTGGTCCGGAAGGGGCACATCATGGCCAGCGAGTCGATCAGCCGGGAGTCCTCGGTGCCCTCGATCGCTTCCCAGTTGGCGTCCACGTCCTGCTGGCGCAGATAGGCCCGGAGCGCGTTCAGCAAGCGCTCGCGGTCGACCGCGATCTTCGTCGTCGGCTCCGCCAGGTCGTCGCGGAAGGCGCCGAAACGGGCCTGTACCCGGCGATAGCCGTCGCGCGGGGCGAGCTCCCGGTCGACCGCGAAGCGGATCAGCCCCTTGAGGGTGATCAGGTAGCGCCCGTCTTCGGTCTCGCCGAACGAGACGATGCGCCCGGCGCATCCGGTGCGGTAGACTTCGGGCTCGCCGGGGCCGGTCTGCTGCTGCTGGTGCTGCGGCTGGATCATGCCGATCAGTCGCTGCGGCGCCGCGAGGGCGGCCGCGGTCATGTTGAGGTAGCGCGGCTCGAATATGTTGAGCGGCAGCCGGCTTCCGGGCAGCAACAGCGCGCCACCGAGCGGGAATATCGGAATCGCTTCCGGCAACTCCTCGAATTCCGGGTCGAACGGAGCCGCCATCAGGAGAACAGGATGGCGGACAGCTTGCGCCGTCCGGCGACGGTCACCGGGTCGGCGGGACCCAGCGCCTCGAACAGCTCGAGCAGCTGCTTGCGCGCCGCCTGGTCGTTCCATTCCCGTGCCCGCCTGACGATGTCGACCAGCGCGTCGATCGCCTCCTCGTTGCGCCCTTCGGCATGCAGGGCGAGCGCGAGGTCGAAGCGGGCCTGGTGGTCGTCGGGATCGGACTCGAGCCGGGACAGCAATTCGCCCCGATCGCCGGCATCGGCGGTCTTCTCGGCCAGCGCCAGCGCCGAGGCGGCGGCCTCGGCATCCGCGCCGCCGCGCGCGTCCTCGGGCAGGGTCGCAAAAATCTCGCGCGCCCGGTCGATTTCGCCCTGGCCGACCAGCGCCCGGGTGAGGCCGGCGATCCCGGCGGCGTTGTCCGGGGCGTGCTGGACCACCTGGGCATAGATCGACGCGGCGGCGCCGAAATCCTTGGCGGCCAGGCGTTCCGCGGCCTGGGCCAGGGCTTCGTCGAGCGGCGAGGCGACCGCGGTGCCCGCCGACTTGACGAGCTTGTCGATGAACGACTTCACCTGGCTTTCCGGCAGCGCACCCTGGAACGCATCCACCGGCCGCCCGCCGGAAAACGCGAACACCGCGGGGATCGACTGGATTCGGAGCTGCTGGGCGATCTCGGGGTTCTGGTCGATGTCGATCTTGACCAGCCTGACCCCCCCGTTCGCGGCGCGGACGACCTTCTCGAGGACGGGGCCGAGCTGTTTGCAGGGCCCGCACCAGGGCGCCCAGAAATCGACCACGACGGGCACGTCCATCGAAGCCTCGATCACCTCCGCCATGAATGTGGCGGTCGAGCCGTCCTTGATCAGGTCGGCGGGCGCATCGCCCGGCTGTCCCAGGATCGTTTCCATCGTGCTGTTCCGTGCTTCGAATCCGCTGGGCCGCGGCCGCCGGAGACGGCCCGGGAGAACCGCGACAAGATGGGCGAGGAGGCTTGCCGAAGCAAGCCCGGAGCGTCAGCCCGCCGTGGCCCGCGCCAGATCCACGACCGCCGGACGGTGGCCGAGCGCGCCGATGAAACGCAGCAGGTCGGCGGGGGCGATCGCCGTCGTGGCGTCGTTCGTCAAGGGGTGGAAATGGGCCCGTTCGGCCTCCATCACGCCGGCATCGACGATCACCCGGACCGCGTTCGCGTCGTCGTTGATCAGGGCGAAGGGGGTGACCGCCCCGGGCACCACGCCGAGATGGGCGGCGAGCCGCTCGGGGCTGGCGAAGGAGAGCCGGGCGGCGCCGATCAGCCCGGCCAGCACCTTCAGGTCGATGCGCCGGTCTTCCAGCGCCACGACCAGCCACAGCGCGCCCTTCTTGTCCTTGAGAAAAAGTGATTTGCAGTGCGCGCCGGGCAGGTCGCCGCGCAGCTCGCGGCTCTCCTCGACGGTGAATACCGGGGCATGGGTCTGGGTCTCGGTCGCGATCCCGAGGGAATCGAGCCGCTCGAACAGCAGCTTTTGCCGGGCGGCGATGGCGTCCGGCGAAACGGTCTGGCTCATCGTGTCCTCCAACGCGGCGCTTGAACCGGGTAGGCGCCGGCGAATATACTCCCGCGCGTCGGCGCGGGTGTAGCTCAGGGGTAGAGCGCAACCTTGCCAAGGTTGAAGTCGTCGGTTCGAATCCGATCACCCGCTCCAATTCGCCCCGGGATCACGGAATCTGCCCATGAACAATGTCGGCAATTGGGTGATCGGCGGCAGCTCCGCGGTGCTCGGCGTCGCCGGGCTGTTCGTCAGCGCGCAGGCCGACCCCGGCAGCGTCGGCTATTACGGCGGGCTTGCCATGTTCGCCATCTGCACCCTGTTCATCATGCACCTGATCCGCACGTCGGACAGCCACGGCTGAGCCGTCAGCCCTTCTTGCGGGCGACGATGTGGAAGATGTGCCAGTGCTTGGGCCGGCCGCGCGGGGTGATGCTGTCGTCCTCTTCCTCCCGCAGATGCTCGACCTCGAACCCGCGGAGCAGCGCATCGACCTCCCGGGCTGAGTGAAAGGTGATCGAAGGGTCGCCGAACCACTCGTCCCGGTCGCCGTAGAGCTGGCCCGCGAAGCGGCCGCCGGGACCGAGGGAGCCGGCGATCCGCGACCACAGCGCGGGAAACGCCCAGGGCGGGCAGAGCGGCAGGGCGAAGCTGGAATTCACCAGCTCCGCAGCCGGCCAGTCGATCTCTTCGAACCGGCCGATCCGGGTTTCTAGCCTGCCGGTCGACGGCAGATCGTCGCGCGCGGCCAGCCGTTCGATGGCCGTCGCCTCGGCGTCGATGGCGAGCACCGCCCAGCCGCGGCGCAGCATCTCGGCGATGTCGCGCCCCCCGCCGCAGCCCAGATCGACCGCCCTGCGCGGGCCGCCGGGCTCGCGTTCGAACGCATCGAGCGCGCGGATCAGGGTCTCGCGCGGCGGGCGCCGGCCGGTCTTGCCGTAGTAGTCGGACCACGCCCCGGGTCCGGCCGCGGGCGTCGCCCGGGGCTCGTGCATCGCCGGGCTCAGGCGCGCAGCTCGGCCGGCGGGAAGTTGCCCGCGCGGCTGACCATCGCCGGCACCTTGCGGCCGAGCTGCGTCTCGATCCAGCCGGCGGTCTCGATCAGCGTCTCGATATCGATGCCCGTCTCCACGCCGAGCCGGTGCAGCATGTAGATCAAATCCTCCGAGGGAATGTTGCCGGTCGCCGCCGGCGCGAAAGGACAACCGCCGATGCCGCCGATGCTGGCATCGAGCGCATGCACCCCCGCCTCCACCGCGGCGAAGGCGTTGGCGATCCCGGTGTTGCGGGTGTTGTGAAAATGCCCGCGCAGCCGCGCCCCGGGCGCCAGCCGGGCGGCTTCGGCGAACATCTCGGCGACCTCGCCCGGCGCGGCCACCCCGATGGTGTCGGCGATGCCGATCTCGAACAGGCCGAGGCCGGCGCAATGGGCGATCAGCCCGTGCACCCGTTCCGGCTTCACCGCACCCTGGAACGGGCAGCCGAAGGCGGCGCTGATCGTCGCGCTGCAGCGGATGCCGGCGGCGCGGGCGGCGCCGGCGATGTCGTCGAGGACGCGCATCCCCTGCTCGATCGTGGTTCCCTGGTTGCGCTCGGAGAAGGCATCGCTGGCGACCAGCGCATAGTTGACCTCCCGGCAGCCCGCCGCCGCCGCGCGGTCGAAGCCGCGGCGGTTGAGCACCAGCCCGATATAGGTCACGCCGTCGTCCTCCGGCAGCCCGGCCATCACCGCCTCGGCATCGGCCATCTGCGGGACGCGCCTGGGGTTGACGAAGCTTGCCGCCTCGACCCGCCCCACCCCCGCCGCGACGGCGCGGCGTATCAGCTCCAGCTTGACTTCGGTCGGCAGGATCTCGGGCTCGTTCTGCAGCCCGTCCCGGGGCGAGACTTCGACCAGTTCGATGCGGCGGCCGGACATCGGGAGCTCCTCGCAGGGGGTGGGCCGATTTTCGGGCAAGGGCTGCGGCTTCACAATCGAATTCGGCCGAACTCGGCAACCCGTCACGGGCGGGGCTTCGTTGCCGGAACCGATCGGTTTCGGCTAGACTGGCGGCGTGTCGCTCGGCGCCGCGGTGAAGCGCTGTTGGCCGGGAAACGATCGGTGGGTGCGATGAACGATTGCCCGGCCCTGGTTCTGAACGCGGATTTCCGACCGCTCAGCTATTTCCCGCTCTCGCTGTGGCCCTGGCAGGAGACCGTCAAGGCGGTCTTCCTCGAGCGCGTGAACATCATCTCGGAATACGACCGCGAGGTGCGCTCGCCGGGATTCTCGATGCGCCTGCCGAGCGTGATCGCGCTCAAGCGCTACATCCCGATGTCGCGCCGGCCGGCCTTCACCCGTTTCAACGTGTTTCTGCGCGACCGCTTCGAGTGCCAGTATTGCGGCGGCGCGCCGGGCACGCCGGAGCTCACCTTCGATCACGTCGTGCCCCGGTCGCGCGGCGGGCGGACGAGCTGGGTCAACGTGGTCAGCGCATGCACCGCGTGCAATTTGCGCAAGGGCAACCGGCTGCCCAACGAATGCGGGCTGCGCCCCAGGCGGGCGCCGGTCGAGCCCTCGAACGCGCTGTTGCAGCAGCACGGCCGCGCCTTCCCGCCCAACTACCTGCACGATAGCTGGCGCGACTTCCTGTACTGGGATTCGGAGCTCGATTCCGGTTAGTGCCGCTTGGCGCTGACCACCAGGGCGTCGACCGTCTCCTCGCCGAGAGCGCGGACCGCCTCCAGGCGGTGCAGCCCCTCGACCAGGACATAGCGCGCTTCGTCGCGGCGCACATGGATCGGGTTCTTCAGACCGTTCTCCAGGATGTCGAGGGCGAGCGCGTCGACCTTGGCGTCGTCCCGCGTGCGGCGCCGCTTGGCCGGGACGTAGATCTCGTCGAGCGCGATCGGAACCGACTCGAGCAACGCGCCTCCTTTTGGCGTCCCGGGCCGGCGCGGAATCGTGTAATGTCGCCGCCGCGTCGCCATCGTTATCTTCGGCGAGAATCCGGCGGGGGTCAAACGGGACGGACGGGATGCAGCCGGTCAAGGTCACACTCTATCGCTGGGCGGGCGCCTGGGGTCCGTTCAAGGTCAAGATCCCGTGCGGCGAATGCTCGCTGACCCGGGACGTGATCGCCGATGTGATCGAGACCGAGCTCGGCGGCGTCCCGGTCGAGGTCGACACCCGCGACTGGCTGTCGGAATGGTGGAAACCCCTGCCCAAAGGCGGCTGGCACGCGCCGATCGTGCTGGTGGAGGGCCGCATCGTCAGCCAGGGCGCGGCGCTCAACCGGGGCGTGCTGACCCAGGCGATCATCGAGGCCCACGCCAAGCGCGCCCCGGTCTCGGGCAACCGGCTGTTCGGCAAGGCGACCTGCCCGCACTGCGTCCGCGCCAAGGGCTATCTCGACCAGGCGGGGATCGACTACGCCTATCACGACGTGGTGCGCGAGCCGGCGGCGCTCTACGAGATGCTGGCCCGGGTGAAGCCGATCGTCGGCCCCAAGACGCCGATCACGGTGCCGCAGATCTGGATCGACGGGGACTATGTCGGCGGCGCGGACGCGCTGGCCGTGATCGTCGAACGCGCGGTCGAGCCCAACCCGGATCGCGGCCAGTGCTCGATCTCGCCGGGCCGGCTCGGACAGGCCAGGCGCGCGGCGTAAGGCGGGCGCGCGGGTGAGCGATATCCGCCTCGTGCTCCGCGACGGCTGAGGGGGTCCCGGTTGCGCTGCGAAGTGGTCGCCATCGGCACCGAATTGCTGCTCGGACAGATCGTCGACACCAACTCGTCCTGGATCGGCGAGCGGCTGGCGCTGATCGGCATCGACTCCCACTTCCAGGTCAAGGTCGGCGACAACCCCGAACGCATGGAGTTCTGCATCCGCCAGGCGCTCGGGCGCAGCGACGCGGTGATCTGCTGCGGCGGGCTGGGCCCGACCCAGGACGACATCACCCGCGAGGCGATCGCCCGGGTGATGGGGGTGGAGCTCCGCCGCGACCCGGCCGTCGAGCAGCGCATCGTCGATCTGTTCAGGGCGCGCGGCCGGGCGATGACCGAGAACAACCGGCGCCAGGCCGACATCCCGCTCGGCGGGCGGCCGATCGACCAGATGCCGGGCACCGCGCCGGGGCTGGTCTGCCCGGTCGGCGAAAAGGTGATCTACGCCGTCCCCGGCGTGCCCTACGAGATGCGCGAGATGATGGAGGGAACGGTGCTGCCCGACCTCCAGCGGCGGTCCGGCGGCGCGGCGGTCATCCGCAGCCGGGTGCTGCGCACGTGGGGGCAGAGCGAATCGGGGCTCGCCGAGATCCTGGCCGGGCGCATCCGCGCGCTCGACGGGATCGGCAACCCGACCCTCGCCTTCCAGGCTTCCGGCGCCGACGGGCTCAAGGTGCGGATCACCGCCAAGGCCGCCGACGAGGCCGCCGCCGCCGCGATCCTGGCCGAGGAGGAGACGCTGGTTCGCGAGCTCCTGGGCGACGTGATCTTCGGCGTCGACGAGGAGACCATGGAATCGGTGGTGCTCGCGGCGCTCCGCGAATCCGGCCTGACCCTCGCGGTCGCGGAAGGCTTTACCGGCGGGCTCGTCGCCGCCCGGCTCACCCGGCTCGACCCGGAGATGGAAGTCTTCGTCGGCGGCACGCTCGGACCGAGGGGCGGGGCGGAAGATTCGGCGTCGACCGGGGAGGCGCGCGCGGCGGAGGCGGCGATGCGGGTTCGCGCCGCGCTCGGCGCCTCCATCGGGATCGCCGCGATCGGCCGCGAGACGGGCGAGGACGTGCCGCCCGGCACCGCCCGCATGGCGGTCGCCGCGGGCGGGGAGACCCGCACCCACAGCGTCGCGCTCCCCGGCGACCGCAAGCAGGCGCGGGAATACGCGGTCATCCACCTGCTGAGCTTTCTCAGGCGCACCCTCGCCGCCTGAGCGCGGTTCGCCTTGGGCGGGGGAATGCGCTAACCTTGGCGCCGATCCCGCCCTCGAACGGGGCGCTCGGGAGGCGGCGCTTGCGTCTTTCCATCGGCCATGTCGGGCTCCACGTCCGCGACCTCGAAGAGGAGATCGCGTTCCTGGAGCTGATCGGCGGCGAGCTCACCTGCATCGACCGGGCGCCGGCCGGCCGCGTCGCCTTCGTCTCGCTCGACGGCGAGCGGCACCATTCGCTCGCCCTGTTCGAGGACGGAAGGAGGCTGCCGAGCGGCAATTCCAAGACCGAGCCCGCCGGAATCCACCACATCGCGCTGCCGGCCGCGAGCATCGACGAGGTCAGGTCCTGGGAGCGGAAGCTCGCCGCCGCCGGGATCGAGATCGACGGCCCCCATGTGCAGGGCCCCGAGGGCGGCGGGCTCGACGGCGGCAGCGGCAGCTACGCGATCTTCTTCAACGATCCCAACGGCATCTGCTTCGAGATCTATGCCGGCGCCATGACGCTGCCGGAGTTCCGCCGCGCCGAGGCGGCGCGGGCGGCGGCCGAGTGACGGCGGCCGGCCGGTGAGCGATCCCGCCGCGACCGAGGACGCGCCGCGCCCGAGCGTCTACTCCGGCGAGAGGACGGTCGAGGCGCCGCCTGTCGATCTGCCCGACCCGCTGGTGCCCGATACGCGGCTCAGGATGGACGGGCTGGAGTTCTTGTCCCTGCTGCCCGAGGCGGCGATCCCGGTGGCGTTCCTCGACCCGCAATATCGCGGCGTTCTCGAAAAGCTCAAATACGGCAACGAGGGCGAGCTGCGCGGCAAGCGGCGCGCCGCGCTGGTGCAGATGAAGGTGGAGACCATCGTCGCCTTCATCCGCGGCATCGACCGCGCGCTGCTGCCGTCGGGCCATCTGTTCCTGTGGATCGACAAGTACCACCTCTGCCAGGACTTTCACGGCTGGTTCGACGGCACCGGCCTCGAAGTCGTGGACCTGGTGACCTGGGACAAGGGCACGTTCGGCATGGGCTACCGCACGCGCCGCCGCGCGGAATACTGCGTCGTGCTGCAGAAGAAGCCGCGCCGCGCCAAGGGGGTGTGGAAGATCCACAACATCACCGACATCGTCCTGGAGAAGGCCGTCCGCAAGGCCCATCCCCATGCCAAGCCGGTGGGACTCCAGGCCGCGCTGATGTCGGCGGTGAGCAACGAGGGCGATTTCGTCATCGACCCGGCCGCGGGCGCGTTCACCGTCCTCGAAGCGGCCCGCCGGTGCGGCAGGACGTTTCTCGGCTGCGACATAGAAGTGTGAGCCCGCCATGCTGAAGACCGGCGCGGAGCATCTCGCAAGCCTGCGCGACGGGCGGAAGGTCTATATCGGTGGCGAGAAGGTGGACGACGTCACCGCCCACCCCGCGTTCCGCAACGGCGCCCGGTCGTTCGCGATGCTGTACGACCGCAAGCGCGATCCCGAGAACCTCGACGTCATGTCCTTCGAGGAGGACGGCGAGCGCTACTCGAGCTGGTTCCTGATGCCGCGGACGAAGGAGGACCTCCGCAAGCGGACGGAGACCCACCGCCGGATCGCGTCCTGGACCCACGGCCTGCTGGGCCGTTCGCCCGACCACGTCGCGAGCTTCGTCACCGGGCTCGCCATGCGCCCCGATCTGTTCGACGCCATCCGGCAGGGCTTCGGGGACAACATGGTCCGCTACTACCGGCACATGCGCGAGAACGACGTGTGCGCGACCTATACGGTCCTGCCGCCGCAGGGCGCCCGCAGCCCGGAGATGTACGAGCGCGAGGGCATGACGGTGCCGACGCTCCGGGTGACCGGCGAGGACGATGCCGGCGTCACCCTCAACGGCATGAAGATGCTCGGGACCTCGGCGATCTTCGCCAACGAGACCTGGGTCGGCAATCTGCTCCCGCTGGGCCCCGACCAGGTCAAGGAGTCGATCACCTGCGGCGTGCCGCTCAATGCCGAAGGCGTCTCGATCTGGTCGCGCAAGCCGTTCGAGCGGCATGCGGTGAGCGAGTTCGACAACCCGCTCGCCTGGCGCTTCGACGAGACCGATTCGATGGTCATCTTCAAGGACGTGAAGGTGCCCTGGGAGCGCGTCGTGGTGCACGACAACGCCGAGATGTCGCGCGAGATCTATGTGCGCTCGCCGAGCCACGTGATGGGCAACCACCAGTCCAACATCCGCTTCCTGGAGAAGATGAAGCTGATCCTCGCGGTCGCCCGGCGGGTGACCGACATGAACAATGTCGGCCACATCCCGGCGGTCCAGACCACGCTCGGCGATCTCGCCGCCAAGCTGTCCGGGCTGGAGGCGATGATTTCGGGGCAGATCGAGAATTGCGAGGAATTTGCGCCCGGCTATGTCAACGCGAACCGGCGTTACATGTATGCCGCGCTCCACTTCTGCACCAACGCCTACGGGCAGATCTGCGACACCGTGCGCGAGCTGCTGGGCGGCGGGCCGTTCCAGATGCCGGCCGACATCTCGGTGGTCCGCGACCCGGAGATGCGCGAGACCTTCGAGACCTACTGGTCGGTCCCCGGCCAGAGCGCGATCGAGCGGATGAAGATCCTGAAACTCGCCTGGGACCTGCTGGGCTCCGAGTTCGCCGGACGCCACGCGCAGTACGAGAAGTTCTATGCGGGCCCCGGCTTCGTGGTCTCCGGCTACGGCTACCGCCATCTGCCGTGGGAGGAATACGAGGCGGCGCTCGACGAGACGATGAGCCGCTACGACGTGCCCGAGGACGCCGATTGAGCGGCGGCGCGGTCGCCATCGCGGTGGACGGGGCGCGACTCCACGGCGAATGGTGCGCCGAATCGGTCCCGGGCAGGCCCGCGCTGGTCTTTCTCCATGACGGGTTGGGATCGGTCGCAACATGGCGCGGCCTGCCGGGACGGCTCGGCCGTCGTCTCGGGGTGGGCGCCTTCGCCTACGACCGGTGGGGTTACGGCCGGTCGGACGGGCGGGTCCCCTTCCCGGTCGACTTCATCGAGCAGGAGGCGGCGCGGCTCGCGGACATCCTCCGCCTTGCCGGGATCGCAGATCACGCCGTCGTCGGGCACAGCGACGGCGGCACCATCGCGCTGTTGTATGCGGCGCGGAACCCGGCCGGGCTCAAGGCGACGGTGAGCGTGTCGTCCCACGTTTGTCGCGACCCGCTGGCGGAAGCGCATCTCAAGCGCATCGGGAGACACGCCGCCGAGGGGTCGCTTCCCGCATGGATGGCCCGGTTTCACGGCGACAAGGCGACCGACGTGGCTTCCTGCTGGTCCGCGGCCTGGCTGGAAATCTTCGCCGCCGACTGGAACATCGCACCGGCGCTCAAGGGGATCGCCGGACCGCTGCTCGCGCTGCACGGAGAGAACGACGCCCACGGTGTCGCCGACCAGCTCCACAGCATCGCCCGCGCCGTGCCGCACGCCGACGCGCGGCTGCTCCCCGGCATCGACCACTTCCCGCATCTCGAAGACCCGGAGGGCACGGAGGCGGGGATCGCAGCCTTCCTTGCCGAGGCGCTGGGGCTATAGGGGGATTTCCCGCCAACGGCCGACAGTCAGCCGGCGCCATCGCCGACCCCAAAACCGTCACCCCGGATCAAGCCCCGGATCACAGTCCGGGGCCTGATCCGAGCATCCAAGGGTGCCGCCACCCTCCCGCCCGGCCGCCATGCGCGAGGACCGGCTGCATGGATGCCCAGACTTGATCCGGGATGCAGTGCCTCGTGCTCAGGCGTCGGAGCGATTATCCCCTGATCGCTGCGGGTGGCGCGCCACCGGGTCCGATGGCCGGCAAGTCCTTGCCGCGGCGCCGAACTCTCGCGTTCGATATCCCGGGAGCCCATCCCTGCGTTGCAATCGGGGACGGGCATGCTCAGGTCGGCGGAAGCGCCTCCAAGGAGTCGTTCAGCCCCCCTCGATCGCCCGGCGGACGGCTTCGGAGTCCTGCTTCTTGACCACCAGGGGGCGCTGGGTCTTGGCGTAGGTGTGCTTCTCGACCAGCTTTCCGTCGCGGAAATGCAGCAGGTCGAGGCCGCGCCATCCGCCGCCCCGCTCGCCGCTCTCGACGGTCAGCATCCAGCTGATCATCGCCTTTCCGGTCTCGACATCGAGGAACATGTCCTCGGTGTGGAAGCGCATCTTGCCGTACTTGCCGTCGAATTGCGGCTCGAAGGCGGCGCGGATCGCGTCCTTGCCGACATGGCGTTCGCCGTGGAACTCGTCATAGATCGCATCGTCGGCGAAATAGGCCATCACCTCGTCGATGCTCTCGCGGTTGAAGGCCTCGGTGAAATCCTCGACCCACTCGCCCAACTCTTCGCGGCTCACGCCCATTCCATCCTCCGGTTCGCGCGGGGCCTAGCGCCCCGTCGTGAGCACCATCTTACCCCGCACCCCGTGCTGCTGGAACATCGGGATCACCGACTGGAAATCCTCCAGCGGGCGGACGCCGGTGACCTGCGGGTTGATGTCGCCGCGCTCGCACATCGCCATCAGCTCGGCGACCGCGCCCGCCATCAGCTCGGGCCGGTGGCGGAAGTGGAGGTCGAGCGCGACCCCCATCATCGTCAGGTTGCGCACGTTGAAATAGCCCGCCTTGGCCTCCGGGATGCGCCCGGCGGCGAAGCCCACGGCGAGGATCCGCCCGGAGAAGGCGAGCGCGCGGATCGCGGCATCGAAGAAGTCGCCGCCGATGGGGTCGAGCACGATGTCGACGCCGCGCCGCCCGGTCGCCGCATAGACCTGCTCGCGCAGCGAATCGCGGACATCGTCGCCCGACAGGTCGATGACGTGATCGGCGCCATGCGCCTCGATCAGCGCCACCCGCTCGGGCGACATCGAGGTCGACCCGGCGATCGCGGTGGCGCCGCTCGCCCTGGCGATCTCGATCGCGGCCAGCCCGACGCCGCCCGAGGCGCCGAGCACGAGAACGGTATCGCCGGCGGCGATCCGCGCCCGGACGACCAGCGCGACATAGGCGGTCAGGTAGGTGGTCATCATCCCGGCGCCGGTCACGAAATCGACCTTGTCGGGCAGCGCCCAGCAGCGCTCCTTCGGCACCGCCCGCCGCTCGGCATAGGCGCCGAAGGTATAGACCGAGGCAACCCGGTCGCCCGGCCCGACGTGGCTCACATCGGCGCCGACGGCCGCCACCACCCCCGCCGCGTCGCGGCCCGGCACGAACGGCGTCTCGGGCTTCACCTGGTAGCGGCCCTGCATCATCAGCGTGTCGGGGTAGTTGAGCCCGATCGCGTGGATGTCGATCAGCACCTCGTCCGGCCCGGGAACCGGATCGTCCACCTCTTCCAGCCCGTGCGTCTCCAACGGCCCGAACTCGCGGACGACCACACCGCGCATGACGTTCTCCCCCTCAGGATTGCGGCCGGGAACCTATCACCCGGCCCGGCCCGGCGGAAGCCGCGGCCCACGGCTTGACCCCCGCCGGGCGCGCGAGGACTATCGCGCCGGTTTTGGCCAGGGGAGCACGAGGCCATGAAGCGGCGCGTCGGCGGGACCGAGCCCGGGGCCGAGCACGATCTTGCGATCCCCTTCACCTCGGTGAGGGCGCTGCTCGATGCCTACAGGGCGCGCGATGCGGACCGGGTGGCGCTGGTCGACCTCGACCAAAGGAGGTCGATCACCTGGGGCGAGCTTCACGCGGAGGCCAACCGCATCGCCAATTTTCTCGGCCAGCGCGGCATCGGGCGGGGCGACTATGTCGCGGTGCTGTCCGACGAGCGGCTGGAGAAGCTGATCCTGTGGATGGGGATCTGGCGCGCCGGCGCGGCGATCTGCCCGATCAACGTCGAGATGAATATCGGCTATATCGCCCGCATCCTGCGCGCGATCGGCCCCAGGCTCACGCTGTGGCACGAGGCGATGGACGGACCCCGCATGACCGACGGCGTGGACGGCGAGATCCACCGCTTCGGGAGCTGGCGGGGCGGCGCGGACGCGGACGGGTTCTTCGCGCAGATCGCCGCCGTCCCGGCCGCGCCCGAGCTCGATTTCGACAACGCGGCCGACGACATCGGCAGCATCTACTGCACGTCGGGCACCACGGACGAGCCCAAGCTGTTCGTCTGCGACATGCTGGGGCACTGGCTGTTCGGGCTGTCGACGATCGACTTTCTCGACCTCACCGAGGCCGACCGCACGCTGGAATACCGCTCCTTCGGCTGGAACTCGGCCCAGGGGGCGAGCCTGCTGCCGTGGATGCAGACCGGCTGCACGCTCCATTTCGCGCGGCGCTTCTCGCACAGCCGATTTTTCGAGTGGATCAGGGACCACCGGATCACGTTCGCGATCGGCATCCCGACGGTGATCAACATGCTGCTCGACGACCCGGTCGAGATCGACCGCGCGGACATCGCCTCGCTCCGCTTCATGAGCTCGAGCACCGCGCCGCTCGCGCCCGAGCGCTGGCAGCAATTCGAGGACCGCTACGGCATCGGCCTCTTGCAGTTCTACGGCTGCTCGGAGGGCGGCTGGGTGTGCGGCAACCGGCACGACTACTGCCGCAAGGGAACCGTCGGCCCGCCGGCCAAGCACCAGGAACTGCTGATCGTCGACGAGGACGGCAAGCGCTGCCCGCCGGGCGTCGAGGGCGAGGTCACGCTGGGCGGTCCGCAATGCGTGGTCGCCGCGATGTCGGTCGACGGGGAGTGGGAGGAGTTGAAGGGCCGGCGCATCCATCTCGGCGATCTCGGCGTGATGGACGCGGACGGCTTCATCACCGTGACCGGGCGCCTCAAGGACCTGATCATCCGCGGCGGCGTCAATATCGCGCCGGCCGAGATCGACAACGTGCTGCTGCGCCACCCGGGCGTGCACGAGGCCGCGGCGGTCGGCGTGCCGGATCCGATCTACGGCGAGGAGGTCGTCTGCTACGTGGTCGGCCGCTCCGGGGCGCGCCTGACCGAGGCCGAGATCGCCGAGCATTGCAGGGCCAGCCTGCCCGACTACCGGGTGCCCAAGGAGGTCCACTTCGTCGATGCGCTGCCCAAGAACGACCGCGGCAAGGTGCGCCGGCCCGACCTGCGCGAAATGTGGCAGGCGGCCCGGGCCGGTTAGACCGAAACCGTACCGCCTGCTGCCTCACGGTCTGTTTTCGCTATGGCAACCGGTGATCGATTGTTTCGCCGGAAATGCCGGTTTCCTTTGCAATTCGCGCCGGGGGCCGTAGATTTGGCGCCCGGCCCGGGCCGCAGCCCGGGCGGGTTCTTGCATGAGAGCAAGGCGCGTGGCGGCGGGATGGGCCCGCCGCCCGTTGAAGCCGCCGACGAACGCGGCCACACACGGCTCCGACCGCCGACAAACGCGGTCATGCGGAGACGCCAAGAGGAGACCTCATGAGCACGGCCAGGAAGGAAGCGCTCGGCGCGCCCGCCGAAGCGATCAACGATTTGCGCAACTCGCTGGAATGGCTCAGGTCGGAAGGCGACCTGATCGAGACCGACAAGGAGGTCGATCCCGACCTCGAGCTGACCGCGATCCAGAAGCAGATGGATGGCGGCTGCCCGATCCTGTTCAACCACGTCAAGGGCAAGCCCAACCACCGCCTGCTCACCAACCTGTTCGGCGACATCGAGGTGATCAACAAGATGTTCGGCTGGACCGACAACACCGACCGCACGCGCCGGCTCGCGCATGCGCTATCGCACCCGCTGCCGCCGGAGGTCGTCCCGCAGGACCAGGCGCCCTGCCAGCAGCACGTGATCGAGAACCCGGTCGACGTCAACGAGCACATGGTGCCGATCCGCCACACCACCTACGAGCCCGAGCTCACCGTGGGGTCGGGCAACCGGGTGGTGACCGGCGATTATTTCGACGGCGGCTCGGATCTCGGCTACAACCGGATGAACTTCCGCTGGGGCAATGTCGGCACCTTCCAGATCTCGCCCGGCTCGCATATGTGGCAGGTCGTCTCCAAGCACTACAAGGACGACACGCCGGTGCCGATCACCATGTGCTTCGGCGTGCCGCCGTCCTGCACGCTGCTCGCGGGCGCCGGCTTCGACTACGTGATCCTGCCGCAGGGCTGCGACGAGATCGGCATCGCCGGCGCGGTGCAGGGCTCGCCGGTGCGCATGGTCAAGGCGCGCACCGTGGACGCGCTGGCGCTGGCCGATTGCGAGCTCGTGCTGGAAGGCTATGTCAACCCGCGCGACCGCCGCTACGAGACCGCCGAGGCCGAGGAGGCCGGGGTCCAGGGACGCTTCCACTTCCACCCGGAATGGGCCGGCTATATGGGCAAGGCCTACAAGGCGCCGACCTTCCACGTCACCGGGGTGACCATGCGCGACCCGGCGACCAAGCCGATCATCTTCGCGCTCGGCGTCCACACGCTCGACGACCACAACATCGACACCACGGTGCGCGAATCCGCGATGTTCGAGCTGTGCGAGCGCATGCAGCCCGGCATCATCCAGGACTGTGTCATCCCCTACTGCATGACCGACTGGGGCGGCGCGATCATCCAGGTCAAGAAGCGCAACCGGATCGACGAGGGCTGGCAGCGCAACTTCATGTCGGCGATCCTGTCGACCTCGCAGGGCTCCAGGCTCTGCATCGCGGTCTCCGAGGACACCGACCCCTACGACATGGACGACGTGATGTGGTGCCTGACGACAAGGGTCAACCCGCATACCGACATCCTCAACCCGATCCCGGGCGGGCGCGGCCAGACCTTCATGCCGGCCGAGCGCATGACCGCCGGCGAACGCGAATGGACGGCCTCCAACACCCGGTTCGAGGGCGGCATGGGGATCGACGCGACGGTGCCGTTCGGCTTCGAGAGCGACTTCCTGAGGCCGGTCTATCCGATCGAGAAGGTGACGCTGGACGACTTCTTCACCGACGACCAGATCGCCAACGCCAAGGGCCGCATGAAGGGCTGGGTCCACTCGCTGGCGCGCACCGGCCGGTAGGGCCGGCGCTCACCGGCCACGGCGACGACGAGGCGGCCTCCGGGCCGCCCCTTCAATTTCGAGCCATGCGCAAGCGGTTTGCGCCCAATACTGCCGCCCATACCCAGGCCTTCACTTTCTTCGGCTGATCCGAACGCCCGTCCCGGGTCCCGCTCCTGGTCCGCGGCATTCCTGCTTTCGCCGTGCCGCGGCCTCCGGTCAGGTGCCCTCGATCTCGTGCCGAGCCGCCGTCGCCAGGAAGGCCGACCGGGTCATGCGGCGCTGCCTTGCCTCGTCGTCGATGGCCTCAAGCAGACCGCGGTCGAGGGAGATGTTGACCCGTCGCGAGGATCCGCGGTCAAGGAGGAGCGGGATCAGCACGAAGTCGGCGCCGCGCCGCCACTCGGCGATGTCCGGGTCGGCCTTGATGGCGTCGATCGAGCGGGGCGCCGGAATCGACTCGCCGTCGTTGCGGAGTCCCTCGACGTGGAACGCGAGGGCTTCGCCGCCCTGCCTGACGGCGTCGTCGACCGTGTCGCCGACAGAGACGCAGCCTGGAAAGTCGGGGAAACTTACCCCGTATCCGGCATCGCCCCGGTGGATGAAAGATACGTAGCGCATCGCTTCGTCCTCTTTACGCGTTCCAGCCCGCTTGCCGGTAAATCGACGCCACCGTGCCGCGCGGGATGTCCTTGTTCGGGTGCGGCACGGTGACGCGGCCCGGTTTGGCAGGATGCTTGAACTGCCAGTGGCTGCCCTTGGTGGCGACACGCACTCAGCCGTCCTGTTGGAGCATCCGGATGAGCCGGCCGCTATTGCGTTCCACAACCTGTCCCTTGTTGTGTACAAATGTACGCAATAACCAGGTTCGGGCAACGGGTCCGACCCAGCGACCGCGGCGATGGGCCTCCGGCCATTCGGGATTGACTTCGTTCGGATGTTCCGGTCGCCGCGGCGCGAACTCACCCCCCGCGCAGGCGGAAGCGCTGGATCTTGCCGGTCACCGTCTTGGGCAGCGTCTCGACGAAGTTGAACCAGCGCGGGTACTTGTAGCGGGCGAGCGCTTCCCGGCAATGCGCCTTCAGCTCGTCCTCCAGCGCGGCGCCGGCATCGCCCGCATCGTTGAGCACGACATTCGCCTCGGGCTTGATCAGCCCGTCCTCGTCGGGGCGGCCGACCACCGCGGCCTCCAGCACCTTGGGATGCTCGATCAGCCGGGCCTCGATCTCGAACGGCGAGCACCACAGCCCGCCCACCTTGATCATGTCGTCGCCGCGCCCGCAATTGACGAAATAGCCGTCCTCGTCCTGGTAGTACATGTCGCCGGTGTCGAGCCAGTCGTCGCCGAGCATGGTGGCGGCGGTCTTCTCGGGGTTGTTCCAGTAGAGCTTGGCCGCCGACTCGCCCCGCACCAGCAGCGTGCCGATCTCGCCCCGGTCGACGTCCTTGCCGTCCTCGTCGACCAGGCGGACCTCGTAGCCCGGCACCGGGCGGCCGGACGAGCCGGGCTTCCAGTCTTCCTCGGTGTTGGAGACGAAGATATGGAGCATCTCGGTCGAGCCGAGCCCGTCGAGGATCAGCGTCCCGGTCCGCTCCTTCCAGCGCAGCATCACGTCGCCCGGCAGCGCCTCGCCGGCCGAGATGCAGATGCGGATCGAGGCGAGGTCCGGGCTCGCCCCTTCCATCGCGTGGAGCTGCTGCGCATACATCGTCGGCACGCCGAAGAACACGGTCGGGCGCAGCGCCGCGATCTCCTCGAAGGTCATCTGCGGCGTCGGTCTCCGGCCGCTGAGCCCGATCGTCGCGCCGACCCAGAGCGGAAACGTCATCGCGTTGCCGAAGCCGTAGGAGTGGAACAGCTTGCTCACCGAGAACACCGTGTCGTCCTCGCGCAGCCCGGCGACGATGCGGCCGTAGCGCTCGCTGGTGCACACCATGTCGCGGTGGTGGTGCACGACGCCCTTGGGGTTCCCGGTCGAGCCCGAGGAGTAGAGCCAGAAACAGTCGTCCATCGCCGTCGTCGGCGCCGGGTCGAGCTCGGCGGAGGCCGCTTCCGCCTTCTCCCGCAGCCCGCCTTCGCCGTCGACGAGCAGCACGACCGCAGGTTTCTTCCCGGCCGACTCCAGCCCGGCCTCGACCGCCTCGGCCCATTCGCGGCTGTAGACGATTCCGGCGCAGCCCGAATCCTCGATCAGGAACTCGTAGTCCTGCGGCCGCATCATGGTGTTCACCGGAACCGGCACGATCCCCGCCTTGACGGCGCCGAAGAAGCAGAAGACGAACTCGGGGCAGTCCTTGACCACCATCAGCACGCGGTCGCCGGGGCGGATCCCCTCGCCGAGCAGGGCGTTGCCGGAGCGCGCGACCTGCTCGGCAAGCACCCGATAGCTGGTCTCGCCGTCCGCGGTGCGGATCGCGGTCTTGTCGCCGCGGCCTTCCTCGATATGCCGGTCGACGAACGGGACGGCGGCGTTGAAGACGTCGGAAAAGACCAGCCGCGACGGCGTTGCGGCCTCATCGACCCGAACGGTGTTGTCCCTCACGTCTCCCTCCAGCGGCGGCTCGCCCAGCGTGCATCTTGGGTTCTTGCGCCGCGCCGGGCAAGCCGCGGAAACGGGGCCGCCGCGGCTTGACGCCGCAAGGCGAAATCGTATTGATAGGCCGCGAATCTACACCAAGTTCAGCGCGCGATTTGCCAGCGCCCTGCACTCTGGATCGCTGCCGCGCCTTGCCGCGCGGCGCCGGACCAGCCGAGCGGCGGCGGCCTGCGGCGGGACGGCCTCGACAGGAAGAACCAGGCGATGAGTCAAGCACAGCAAAAATACGTCGGCCAGCCGATCGACCGGGTCGAGGACGCGGCGCTGCTGACCGGCAGCGCCATGTTCTCGGACCACCTGCCGACCCGGACCGGAACGCTGCACGCCGCGATCCTGCGCTCGCCGCACGCCCATGCCGAGATCGCCTCGATCGACGTCTCCCGCGCCAAGGCGATGCCGGGCGTCGCCGACGTTCTGACGGGAGAGGATTTGAAGGAAATCTCCGATCCCTTCCTGATCGTCCTGCGCCAGCCGATCCTTCAATGGGCGCTCGCCGTCGGCAAGGTCCGCTATGTGGGCGAGCCGGTGGCCGTCGCCATCGCGACCGACCGGTACCGGGCCGAGGATGCGCTGTCCGCGGTGGAGGTCGCCTACAGGACGCTCGAGCCCGCCGTCGATCCGGAAGAAGCGGCGCAAGAGGGTGCGCCCCTGGTCCACGAGGACGTGGGATCGAACATCGTCTCGGTCCGCGACTTCGTCTACGGCGACCCGGACGCGGCGTTCGCGGAAGCCGACCGGACGGTGAAGCTCAAGGTCTCCTATCCGCGCAACTCGCACACCCCGATCGAGGGCTTCGTGGCGACGGTCGACTACGACGCGGCGACCGGGTCCTTCGACGTCCAGTCCAATTTTCAGGGGCCGTACTCAACCCACACGGTGATCTCGAAGGCGCTGCGCGTCTCAAGCTCCAGGCTCAGGATGCGCACCCCCAACTTCTCCGGCGGCGGGTTCGGGGTGAAAGTCCAGGTCTTCCCCTATATCGTCCTGATGGGCGCGGCGTCCAGGATCGTCGGGCGCCCGGTGAAGTGGGTCGAGGACCGGCTCGAACACCTGTCCGGGGCGGCGGCGGCGCCCAACCGGGTGATCTCGATCGAGGCCGCGGTCGGGAACGACGGCACCATCGCCGGCTTCCGGTTCGACCAGCTCGACGACTACGGCGCCTTCCTGCGCGCGCCCATGCCGGGGCCGCTCTACCGCATGCACGGCATCCTGACCGGCGCCTATGACGTCAAGAACCTGGCCGTCACCAACCGGCTGGTGCTGACCAACAAGTGCCCGTCCGGGATGATCCGCGGCTTCGGCGGACCGCAGATGTACTACGCCATCGAACGCCTGGTGCAGCGGATCGCGGTCGAGCTGGGGCTCGACCATTTCGAGGTGATCCGCAAGAACCTCGTCCCCGCCGGCGTCTTCCCCTACCGCGCGGCGGCCGGCGCTCTGCTCGATTCCGGCGACTATCCGGCGGCGCTGGAGAAGGCGGCCAACGAAGGCAGGCTGGAAGCGCTGAGAGAACGCCGCGACGAGGCGCGCGCGGAAGGCCGGCTCTACGGCATCGGCTACGCCGCGATCGTCGAGCCGGCGCAGTCCAATATGGGCTATCTCTCGAACATCCTGCCGCTGGAGGAGCGCCAGAAGAACCCCAAGGGCGGCGCGGTCTCCAACGCCACGGTCAATATCGACCCGCTGGGGACGGTCAACGTGACCGCCGACTCGATCCCGCAGGGCCAGGGCCACATGACGGTGCTGTCGCAGATCGTCGCCGACAATCTGGGGCTCGAGCCGGGCGACATCCACGTCAACCTGGAGCACGACACGGCGAAGGATGCGTGGTCGATCGCAACCGGCAACTACTCCGCGCGCTTCACCTCGTCGACGGCGGTCGCCGCCGACCGCGCGGCCAAGAAGGCGCGCGCCAAGCTCGCCAGGATCGCCAGCCAGACCCTCAACGTGCCGGCGGACAAGCTCGAATTCGGCAACGGCAGGATCTACGCCGCCGACAACCCGGACAACGCGGTCAACCTCTACCGCGTGGCGGGATCGGCGCATTGGACCCCCGGCAACCTGCCCGACGACATGGAGCCCGGGATCCGCGAGATGGGATCCTGGTCGCCGCCCGAGCTGGAGCCGCCCAACGACAAGGACCAGATCAACTCCTCGCTCACCTACGGTTTCGTGTTCGATTTCTGCGGCGTCGAGATCGACCGCGACACCGGCGAGGTGAAGATCGACAAGTACGTGACGATGCACGATTCGGGCACGCTGCTGAATCCCAAGCTCGCCGAAGGGCAGGTGCACGGCGCCTTCGCCTGGGCGGTGGGCTGCGCGCTGCACGAGGAGTTCGCCTATGGCGAGGACGGCAGCTTCCTCAACGGCACCTTCGCCGACTACCTGGTGCCGACCGCCTGGGAGGTGCCGGAGCCCCAGGTCGTCCATATGGAGACGCCGTCGCTGGTCACCCCGCTGGGCGCCAAGGGGGTGGGCGAGGGCAACTGCATGTCCACGCCCGTCTGCATCGCCAACGCGGTATGCGACGCGCTGGGGATCGACAACGTCACCCTGCCTCTCACCCCCAACAAGGTCGCCGGCCTGATCCACGGCGAGGAACGGCCGCCGCCCGACGGTCCCGAGGCCCCTTCGGCCGCGCGGGAGGCGGCGGGGAATGTCATCGCGGGAAGCGGCGATGGGTTCGTGCCGTCCCCGCCCGAGGAGGTGTGGGCGGCGCTGCTCGATCCGGAAAAGCTCGCCGCGGTCATCCCGGGCTGCCTCGCCCTGGACCGGGTGGACGAGAACGACTACCGCGCCGAGGTGTCGATCGGCGCAGGCCCGGTCAAGGGCCGCTTCAGGGCGAATGTCAGGTTGAGCGACCTGGATCCGCCCAGGGCGGCGACGCTCACGGGCGCGCTGACCGGGATGCTCGGGCTCTCGCAAGGCAGCGGGCGGGTGACCCTCGCGCCGAAGGACGGCGGCACGGCGCTCGCCTACGATTACCGGATCGAGGTCTCGGGCACCGTGGCGGCGGTCGGCGGGCGCATGCTCGAAGGCGCCGCCCGGGCGCTGGTGCGGCAGTTCTTCGACCGCCTCGCCTCGGTGCTGGGCGGCGGGGCGGCCGAGGCTGCGGCGGCGGACGCGGACGCGGCCTCCTGGTGGCGGCGCCTGCTGGCGGCGCTCGGGATCGGCCGATGAAGCCGAGCCCGTTCGACTACATCCGCGCGGCCTCCGCCGAGGAAGCGCTCGACGGCCTGGCCAGCCATGGCGAAGACGCCCGCATCCTCGCCGGCGGGCTGTCGCTGGTGCCGATGCTCAACTTCCGCCTGGTCGAACCGGCCATGCTGATCGACATCTCCGGCATCGCGGCGCTCGACTACATCCGCCTCGACGACGGCGCGGTGGAGATCGGCGCGTCGACCCGCCAGAGCGCGCTCGAGCGCTGGGACGGGACCGCCGGGAGCCTGCCGCTGGTGCATGCGGCGTTCCCGCATATCGGCCATTACCAGACCCGCAGCCGGGGAACCGTGTGCGGCTCGGTCGCCCATTCCGATCCGAGCTCGGAGCTGCCGCTCTGCCTGGCGACGCTGGGCGGCGAGGTGGTGCTGCGCTCGACCGCCGGCGAGCGCTGCGTCGCCGCCGGGGACTTCCAGACCGGCATGCTGACCACGGCGAAGCGCGACGACGAGATGGTGGCGGCGGTGCGCTTTCCGGTGGCGGAGCCGGGAAGCGGCTACGCGTTTGCCGAGATGGCGCAGCGGCGCGGCGACTTCGCCATCGTGGCGCTCGCCGCCTCGGCCTCCGGCGAGCGGGTCCGGCTCGGTGTCGGCGGCGTCGCCGACCGCCCGGCGGTGCGCGAATGGGACGGGCTCGGGGGCAGCGCGCTCGACGACGCGCTGAACGCCTTCGCCTGGGAGCTCGGCGGCTATGACGACGTGCACGCGACCGCGCGCTACCGCCGCGAGCTGGTCCGCCGGCTGGGCAGGAGAGTCATCGAGGAGGCCAGGTCATGCCGCAGTTGAACCGGGATACGCGGCACGCGGTCTCCTTCGCCCTCAACGGCAAGCAGGCCCAGGGCCACGCCGAGCCGCGCATGCTGCTGTCGGACTTCCTGGTCCACGAGCTCGGCCTGACCAGCGTCCATGTCGGCTGCGAGCACGGTGTCTGCGGCGCCTGCACGGTGCGCGTCGACGGGGCGGTGAGCCGGGCCTGCCTCACCTTCGCGGTGCAGGTCGACGGCAGGCGGGTCGACACCGTGGAAAGCCTCAGCCCCGAATCCGGGGGCCTCAACGACCTCCAGCAATCCTTCCGGCGGAACCACGGGCTGCAATGCGGGTACTGCACGCCGGGGATCCTGATGTCGCTCGCCGCCTATCTGGAAGAGAACCCGAAGCCGAGCGAGGACGAGCTGCGCGACATGCTGAGCGGCCATCTCTGCCGCTGCACCGGCTATGTCAACATCGTCCGCGCGGTGATGGAGCATGTCGGCAACTCGCCATAGAACCGGGCGGCGGCCGTGACCGGCGGAGCGCTGCCGACCGCGATCGAGGATCGGGCGGCCTATCGCAGCGCCGTCCGCCATCTGCGCGATGCGCGGGTGGTGCTGCCGACCTTCGCGGAACTCGCCGACCCGGCGTCGATCCCGGCCGATATCGCGTCCCGGACCGCTTGCGTCGACCGCGACGCGGCCGATCCCCGCAACCTGTTCCGCGTCCACTGGTTCAACGACATCGAGACCGGCGGCATCCGGGCGGTGCCGCCGCATGTGGTGCTGCCCCGGTCGCTGACCGGCGTCGACGCGCCGATCGCGGTCGCGCTCGGCAACAGCTTCCCGATGATCGGCGCGCACAAGGTGCTCGCCGCCTATGCCTGCCTGGTCTGGCGGCTGGTCACCGGCCGCTTCGACCCGGCCCGCCACAAGGCGGTGTGGCCGTCGACCGGCAATTACTGCCGGGGCGGGGTCGCGATCTCGCGCATCATGGGGGTGCGCGGCGTGGCCGTGCTGCCCGAAGGGATGAGCGCCGAGCGGTTCGACTGGCTGCGGCAATGGATCGAGCACCCGGACGACATCGTCCGCACCCCGGGCTCGGAGAGCAACGTCAAGGAGATCTACGACGCCTGCGACGAGTTGGAGCGCGACCCGGCCAACGCGATCCTCAACCAGTTCTCCGAGTTCGCCAACTATCTCGGCCATTACCGCTGCACGGGGCCGGCGCTGGAGGCGGTCCATGCGCATCTCCGCCGGGGCAACCCCGATCTCTCGCTCGCCGCCTTCGTCGCCGGCACCGGTTCGGGCGGCACGCTCGGCGCGGGGGACCATCTGAAGGCGGCGCTGGGCGCGCGGATCGTTGCCGTCGAGCCGCTCGAATGCCCGACCATGCTCTATAACGGCTATGGCGCGCACAACATCCAGGGGATCGGCGACAAGCACATCCCGCTGATCCAGAACGCGATGAACACCGACGCCGTGGTCGGCGTCTCGGACCGCAGCTGCGACCGGCTGAACGCGCTGTTCAACACCGAGGCGGGGCGCGCCCATCTCGCCGGGCGATGCGGCGTCGACGCGGGAATCGTCGCCGGGCTCGCGGATTTCGGCCTGTCGTCGATCGCCAATTTGCTGGCGTCGATAAAGTTCGCCAAGCGCTTCGGCCTCGGAGCGAACGACCTGATCGTGACGGTCGCGACCGACGGGGCCTCGATGTACGACAGCGAACGGGCAAAGACGGTCGATGCCGAGTTCGCGGGCGCGTATGACGAAGTCGCGGCGGCGGAGACGTTCGGCCGGGACCTCGCCGCGATCGGCACCGACCACGTGCTGGAAACCGGCTGGGCGGAGCGCACGCGCATCTTCAATCTCGGCTATTTTACCTGGGTCGAGCAGCGCGGCGTGGACCTCGCGGCGTTCGACGAACGCCGCGACCAGGGGTTCTGGACCGGGCTCCACGACGTGCTGCCGCTGTGGGACGAGGCGATCCGGGCGTTCAACGCCGAGACCGGCGTCAACCGGCCGGGCTGAGGAGGGGACGACGTGACCAAGCCCTATGCCGATCTCAGGCGCGAGACCGAGGCGCGGGACCGCAGCCTGCGCGAGAAGGTGATGTCGCTGGAAGAGGCGGCGGCGCTGGTCAAGGACGGCGATCACGTCGCGCTCGGCGGCTGCACGCTGTCGCGCACGCCGATGGCGATGGTCTGGGCGCTGATCCGGGCGCGCCGGAAGGACCTCGTGGTCTCGCGCAGCATCACCTCGACCGAGGGCGACCTGTTCTACGGCTCGGGCGCCAGCAGGCACGTGCTGACGAGCTGGTTCTCCCAGGGCATCGTCTGGGGCGTCTCCAAGGTGATGCGCCATTTCACGGAGACCGGACAGGCGGTGTTCGAGGAGTGGAGCCACATGGCGATCGGCGTGCGCTACCGCGCCGGCGCGATGGGGGTGCCGTTCATCCCGGTGCGCAGCATGCTGGGCTCGGACCTCACCGGGCGGATCGACGGGCCTAAGGAGATGGACTGCCCGTTCACCGGGGACCGGCTGCTGCTGGTGCCCGCGCTCAACCCCGATGTCGCGCTGATCCACGTCCAGCGCTGCGACGAATACGGCAACGCGCAGATGGACGGGCTGCCCTTCATGGACGCCGATATCGCGATGGCGGCCAACCGGGTCATCCTGACCACCGAGCGCATCGTCTCCAACAGCCAGATCCGCCGCGCCCCCGACCGCACGCGGATCCCGTTCATCACCGTCGATGCGGTGGTCGAGGCGCCCTATGGCTGCGCGCCGCATGAATGCTACGGGGTGTACGAGCCGTTCCTCCCCAATCTCGACTCCTATGCGGCGCAGATCGGCCGTGACCCCGAGGCCGGGGTGAAGGAATATCTTGAGCGCTACGTCTACCAACCCAAGGACTGGGTCGCCTATCTCGATCTCCTGGGCATGGACAACGTGATCGACGCGGCCCGGCGCGGCAGGAGCGTCTACAATGACTGACCACGGGACTGACCACGGGACTGACCACGGGACTGACAACGGATCGCACAGCGCGTCCGAACTCCTCGCGGTGATGAGCAGCCGGTCGCTGGAGGACGGGCAGACCGTCTTCGCCGGCGTCGGAATCCCCCTGCTTGCCGCGACGCTGGCCCAGCGCACCCACGCGCCGGGGCTCACCATCCTGTTCGAGGGCGGGGTGCTCGGGCCGTTCATCGTCCCGGGCGAGCTCCCGCCCTCGACCAACGAGCAGCGCTGCACGCGCCAGGCCAACATGGTGCTGTCGAACACCGACGTGCTGCTGCTGCTGCAGCGGGGCTATGTCGATATCGGGTTCATGGGCGGCGCGCAGATCGACCAGTACGGCAATCTCAACAGCTCGTTCATCGGCGACGCCGCGAGCCCGAAGATCCGCCTGCCGGGGACCGGCGGCGGCAACGACATCGCGAGCCTGACGCGAATGATCGTGTCGATGATCCACGAGAAGCGGCGCTTCGTGGAGCGAGTCGACTTCGTCACCTCGACCGGCTACTGGCACGGCGGCACCACGCGCAGCGATTCCGGGCTGACCACGGGCGGGCCCTACCGGGTGATCACCGACCTCGCCGTGCTCGGCTTCGACCCGGACACCAGGCGGATGAAGGTCGAGGCGCTGCATGACGGCGTGAAGCCGGAACAGGTGCAGGACGCGACCGGGTTCGAGCTGCTGTTCGACGACGAGGTCGGAACGACCGAGCCGCCCACCGCAGACGAGCTGGCGGTGCTGCGCGAGATGGACCCGGACCGGGTCTATATCGCCTGAGCCGCGCGCGCGGCGAACCGGAGAACGGGGGAACACATGGCCAGCAAGATCGTGGGCATCGCGATGCAGAATTTCACCGCCGCGCCGGAGATGCCGGATCCGCAGGGGCTGATCGACTACGCGGTCCGCATGGAGGAGCTGGGCTACGAGTCGGTCTGGGTCTGGGACCACATCCTGCTCGGCGTGGAGCCCTATTTCCCGATCCTCGATTCGCTCACCGTGCTGACCGCGGTGGCGGCGCGCACCAGCCAGATCCGCATCGGCACCGGCATCCTCGTCCTGCCTTCGCGCAACCCGGTGGTGCTCGCCAAGCAGCTCTCCAGCCTCGACCAGATTTCCAACGGGCGGCTCACCCTCGGCATGGCGTCGGGCTGGTACAAGCGCGAGTTCGACGCCATGGGCGTGCCGTTCAACAAGCGCGGCAACATCATGGACCAGAATCTGGAGATCCTGACGCGGCTGTTCACCGAGGACTCGGTGACCGGCAACTACCCGCCCTATGAGCTGCGCGAGGCGGTGATGTCGCCCAAGCCGGTGCAGAAGCCGCGCCCGCCGATCCTGATCGGCGGCTATGTCGACCGGGTGCTGAGGCGCGCCGCGGTCGCCGGCGACGGCTGGCTCACCTACTACTACACCGTCGAGGGCTTCGTGAAATCCTGGGACAAGGTGCGCCGCTTCGCCGAGGAGGGCGGCAAGGACCCCGACACGCTGAAAAGCATCAACCAGCTTCCGATCATGCTGGGCTCGTCGCGCGCCGAGGTCGAGAAGCCGATGTATGAGTGGCTGACCACCGAATGGGATTTCGCCGGCTGGAGCGATTCGACCACCGACAGCGCGGTGCTCGGCACGGCGGAGGACTGCATCGAGCAGCTCCGCGCCCATCTCGACGCGGGCGTGCAGCAGATCACCCTGGTGCCCTATCGCTTCGACATGGAGCAGATCGCGCAGATCGCCGAGGAGGTCCTGCCGGAGATCGGCTGAGGCCCGGAGACCGGCCGTGGCGGCGGATGGCGGGTTCGCGGTTGCGGAAACCACCATCGCGGACATCCACGCGGCGTTTGGCGCGGGCGCGCTGACGGCGCGGGCGCTGGTCGAGGCCTATCTCGAGCGTATCGAGGCCTATGACCGGAACGGCCCCGCGATCAATTCGATAATCTCGGTCAACCCCGAAGCGCTGGAAGACGCCGAGCGCCTCGACGCGGCGTTCGACAAGGACGGCCCGGTCGGCCCGCTGCACGGCATCCCGGCGATCGTCAAGGACCAGGCCGATGTCGCGGGCCTGCCGACGACGATGGGCTCGGTGCTGTTCAGGGACCATTACCCGGGGCGGGACTGCTTCGTCGCTGCGCGGCTCCGGCAGGCCGGGGCGATTTTCATCGCCAAGTCGACGCTGGGCGAGATGGGCGCGGGCGACACCCATGGCTCGCTGTTCGGCTCGACGCGCAACGTCTACGACCTCGCGCGCACCGCGGGCGGCTCGTCGGGCGGTTCGGGCGCGGCGGTCTCCGCCAATTTCGCCGCCGTCGCCATCGGCCAGGAGGGGTTCGCCTCGATCCGCCGGCCGGCGGCGTGGAACGGGATCGTCGGCATGCGCCCGACCGCCGGGCTGGTGAGCCGGGGCGGCGTCTATGCCGGCTGGCCGATGATCAACGGCTCGCTCGGGCCGATGTGCCGCAGCGTCGCCGATGCGGCGCGTCTGCTCGACGTCATGGTGGGCTACGACCCGGCCGACCCGATCACCGCGCGCGGCGTCGGCCGGACGCCGGAGAGCTACGCCGCCGGGCTCGATGCGGACGGGCTGAAGGGCGCGCGCATCGGGATCCTGCGCGAGCCGATGGGTTTTGCGAGCGAGCCGGAGTCCGAGGATTTCGCCAAAGTGGACGCCGTGTTCTCCCGCGCGGTGCGGGAGCTCGCCGCCTGCGGGGCGGAGATCGTGGACCCGGTGGCGATCCCGGATCTGGTCGAATTGCTGGCCACGCGGGTCAACGACCGGGCCGAAGAGGACGCCTCGTTCCGCGAATACGTCTCGGGGCTCGAAAACCCGCCGTTTTCATCGCGCGCAGACGCGATGGCCTCGCCGCTATTCGCCGAGACCAGCCGCGGCGTGCGCACCCGCTGGGCCGCCAACGCCACGGCGGAACAGCATCGCGCCTTTCTCGCGGCGCGCGAGCGGCTGATGACCAACCTGCTGGCCGTCATGGCCGACCACCGGCTCGACGCCATCGTCCACAAGGCGGTGGAGCACCAGCCGACCTTGATCGAGGACGGCGTCAATCCGCCCTTCGTCGACCAGAAGGGCGCGCCCTGGCTCAACACTTTCCTGGTCGTCGTGCCCTCAATCGTGGTGCCGGCGGGGTTCACCTCGGACGGGCTGCCGGTCGGCATCACGTTCCTCGGCCGCAGCTACGACGATGCGCGGATGATCCGCTACGCCCACGCCTACGAGCAAGCGACGCGGCACCGCAGGCCGCCGGCTTCAGCTCCCTGAGGCGACCTCGTCCGCGGCGCGCTTTCTGCGCGTCTGGAAGCCGTGCCAGGCGATCCACAGCGCCGCCGCGGCAATGGCGGGTCCGTAGACCGTGCTGTCGCTGGAAATCACCAACACAGCGAGCGCCAGCCTGAGCCCGATCTCCCAGAGCGGCAGCGCCGCCCGGTCGAACCTCGCGAGCGCGCTGGCCAGCAGGTAGAGCGCCAGCACGAGACGCGCGAGCAGCCACAAGAGCGGCAACAATTCCACGCTGCCGTCATATCCCGGCAGATAGGCGATTTGGGCGCCGGTCGATGTCGGGTCGACGACCGCCTCCTCGATCAGCAGCAGCTCGGGATAGACTGCGAAGACGAACGGTATGACGAAGATGACGATTCCCGATCTGACCGCGGAAAAACCGGTCGCCATCGGCTCGGCCTTGGTGATCGAGCTCGCCGCGAAGGCGGCCAGCGCTACCGGCGGCGTGATCGCCGAGGCCACCGCGAAATAGAAGATGAACATGTGCGCGGTGAAGATCGAGACCCCGAGCCCGGCGAGCACCGGCCCCATCAAGAGGGCCACATTGACGTATGCCGGCACCGCCGGCATCCCCATGCCGAGGAGGACCGCGAGCAGCATGGTCATCGCCAGCGCCATGAACTGGAAGACCACCGAGCCGCCCGCCCCCAGGTTGAGGCTCTGTAGCCACTGCAGCACGTCGAGCGAGATGAAGAAGGGAAGGCCGGTCAGCTTGAGGCAGAAATCGATGATCGAGACCGCGAGGAACATCAGGTAGAGCGTGGAAATCAGCACGCCCGCGTCCGAGAATGCATCGAGCAGCTTGCGCGGCCGCGCTCGCATCTCCGGATCGAGGAACAGGAGCACGCATAAGAGGGCGACCGCCCACCAGCCGGCGCTTCCCGCATCGCCGGCGGCGTTCTGCAACAGCTTCAGGAACCACGGCAGCTCGGAGACCCTGCACACCCCGTCGACGAACGCGCGCTCGGCGCCGAGCAGCCCGTCGAACCAGCCGCAGCCCACGTTCTCCTTCGAGGTGAGCAGCAGAAACAGGATGACCAGGATCGGCCCGAAGATCATCATCAGGTTGTAGATGTCCTGGCGCGAGAGGTGCATTTCCTCGGTCAGCGCGCCGAAGGCCTCGATGTTCTGCTTGCGCGACTGGAAGACCGCCGACAGGAACAGGCAGATAAAATAGGCGATGGCGGGGATCGCTGCGGCGACGATGACCTCGCTGTAGGGAACCGCGGTGAGCGCCGCGAGCACGAAGGCCGCGACCCCCATCACCGGCGGCATGATCGAGCCGCCGGACGAGGCGGCGGCCTCCATCCCCCCGGCGAAGACCGGGGAAAACCCGCGCCTGATCATCATGGGAATCGTCAGCACCCCGGTGGAGAGCACGTTGACGATCGGCCCGCCCGAGATCGTGCCGAACATGGCGGACGAGACGATGGCCGCGTGCGCCGGCCCGCCCCGGAGCCGGCGCGTCCAGCGGAAGGCGAGCTTGATCAGCGACCGGCCGCCGGCCGAGGCGCCGAACAGGGCGCCCAGGATCAGATAGGGGAAGATCTCGTTGAGGATGATGTCCATGAAGCGGCCGAGCAGGCCCGAGGCGTTGTTGGTCAGGATGTCATGGACCCTGGGCCGCCCGTCCCCGAAGGATCGCGGTTCGCCGCCGAGCTTGGTCACCAGATACTTGTCGATACCCTCGACGCCGAAAAAATACCAGACGAGCACGGTGCCGATGGTGTAGGCCGCGACCAGCAGTGCGACCAGGACCAGGGGGAAGCCCCAGACCTTGATGTTGTAGGTAAGGAAGACGACGATCGCGAGCCCGACGATCGCCACGATCCAGCCCTCGGTGGTGTAGAGGCATTGCGGGTCCTCCACCGTTTCGGGCTCGGGCAGGCCGAAGATCTCGGCGTTCTCCTTCTCGATCTTCAGGCTCTCGGCGATCAACAGGGCGCGGTCGCCGGTGATCCGGTCGATGGCGCAGACCGCGTCGATCTCGACGACGTAAGTGAGCGAAATGCCGATCGCGGTGATCACCAGGGCGAGGTCCATGAACAGGCCGAAGCCGCGGCGGAGCGGGCTCTTGCCGGCCCACGAGCGCCACATCGAGTGGTGCAGCGCGACCGTCAGCATCATCAACGCGAAGAACAGCGGGTAGTAGTACTCGAACGGAAACTTGCGGATGATGAAGTGGGGATCGCCGGTGAGGTCCTTGACCCAGTCGTCGAGGCCCGGGATCCCCGGCATCGCGTTGAGCAGACCGATCAGGACCAGCGCGATCGCCAGAAAGTAGACGACGCGCTCGCTCAAGCCCTTGCGGAAGGAACGCAGGGGTTCCGGCTCGGTCACGGGACTATTCGCCCTCGGCGGGCGGGAGGACCTCGGCCGACGCTCGGCCCTCCCGATCGAGACAGGCTACGGCTTCGCGCAATCGGCGATCTTGTGGCCCGCCTCCTCCCACGCCGCCACCGCCCCCGGGTGGTACTTGGCGGGCATCGGGCCGCACATGCCGGTGATCGCGGGGTCGGTCTCGCCGATGGCGGTGTACTTCATGAACGGCGCCTTGTTCTTGTAGACCTCGACGTTGTCGATAAACACCTTGGTAAGCGCCTTGGCCAGCTTGAAGTCCATCGAAACGTGCACCATCTCGCCGCCGATCGGCGCAGGGCTGCGGTAGACGCCGTCCTCCGAGACGATGGTCAGCCCCTTCATCGGCTTTACCGTCTTGAGGTCGACGACGAAGGGCGCGGTTCCGGGCGACTTGAGGAATTTCCGCATGGCCTTGGAGTTCCAAGTCTTCAGCGGCACCGACCACAGCGTGATGCTGCCGGACCCGAGCGAGCGGGTGATCCTTGTGTCGGGGAACGCGACCGGCAGAACCATGGCATCGCCGGTGCCGTCGGTGATGGTCTTGACCATCTGGCCCCAGTTGGACTGCACGCCCTTGTAGTCCTTGCCGTCGACATAGCCGGTCACCAGGCGGACCAGGTGGCGGGCGGTGGTCAGCGCGGCGCCGCGCGGCGGGCCGTTGACGATGGTCTTGCCCTTGATGTCCTTCCAGCCCTTCACGCTCGACGAGTCGAAGGCATAGAGCCCGTAGCCGCCATAGCGATAGGTGTAGAGCACGGCCACCTGGGAGGCGAGCTCGGCGCCCTTCTGCTTGCCGAGCTTGGCGTAGGGGCCGGCCCCCTTGGACAACAGGAAGGGCAGGATGAAGGGCACCGCCGCGAGGTCGGTCTTTTTCTGCGCCACGTTCTGCAGCGAGTTGGTCAGGGTCTGGCCCTCGGCGACCTGGAAATTGGCGACGCCCGCACCCGATGCGACTTCCGCCAGGGTGACGACCGCCGTATGGGGCGTGGCGCCGGCGCTGCCGGTCTCCGCCGTCAACATCTGCTGCGCGTTGGCGGAAACGGCGAGAGCCATCGCCGCCGCCAGGCTCGGTAACGCAAGTCTCCTGGACATGATTCCCTCCTGAGGTCTCGGGTCGTTGTTCAGCCGTTGCGTGGGAGGCCGCCGGGGATGCGCGGCCCTCCGTTCTGGCCTGGATTACGGCTTAGCGCAGTCGGGGACCTTGCGGCCGGCATCTTCCCACGCCGCGACGGCGCCCGGGTGATACTTCACCGGCACCGCGCCGCACATCCCGGTCTTCGCCGCATCGATCTCGCCGACGCCGGAAAACACCATATAGGGCGCCTTCTTGCCATACGCGTCCAGATTGTCGAGGAACGCCTTGGTGAGCGCCTTCGCCACCTTGAAGTCCATCGACGCGTGCACCATTTCGGCACCCATCGTCGCCGGGCTGCGCCAGACCCCGTCCTCGGATGCGACCGTCAGCCCCTTCATCGGCTTCACGGATTTGAGGTCGACGACGAAGGGGGCGATACCCGGCGCCTTCAGGTATTTCCGCATGGGCTTGGAGTTCCATACCTCGATCGGCACCGACCACAACGTGATGCTGCCGGACCCAAGCGAACGGGTGATCCTTGTGTCGGGGAACGTGATCGGCAGGACCATGGCGTCGCCGGTGCCGTCGGTGATGGTCTTGACCATCTGGCCCCAGTTGGACTGCACGCCCTTGTAGTCCTTTCCGTCGGAATAGCCGGTGACCAGCCTGACCAGCGCCCGGGCGATGGTCAGCGCCGCGCCGCGCGGCGGGCCGTTGACGATGGTCTTGCCCTTGATGTCCTTCCAGCCCTTCACGCTCGACGAGTCATAGGCGTAGAGCCCGTAGCCGCCATAGCGGTAGGTGTAGAGCACCATCGTGTTGGCGGCGAGCTCGGCGCCCTTCTCCTTGCCCAGCTTGGCGTAGGGACCGGCGCCCTTCGACAACAGGAAGGGCAGGATCAGGGGCACGGCCGCCACGTCCGTCTTGCGCTGGGCCACGTTCTGCAGCGAGTTGGTCAGGGTCTGGGAGTCGGCGACCTGGAAGTTGGCGATACCGGCCCCCGCGGCGAGCTCGGCGAGGGTCGTGACGGCGGTATGGGGCGCGCTGCCGATACTCGCGGTTTCCGCGGTCAGCATCGTCTGGGCGCTGGCGGAAACCGCGAACGTCATGGTTGCCGCCAGGGCGACTAGGGTGGCTGTTCTTGACATCGAACCTTCCTGATTCGTCGAGTGGTGGACTGATCGCATTCTATAGAGGCATCGACCCGGCGGGGAAGCGCCCGCGCCCCGCCGATCCGGGCGGATTCCGGAGCTTGACGGACCCGCCGACGGGCTCGGCGTCAGGCCGCCGGTCCGTAGCCTCCGCCGCCCGGCGTCTCGATGACGAAGCGGTCGCCCGCGTTCATCTGGGTCATGTCGGTGCCGGTGAGCTCGTCGACCGTGCCGTCGGCGCGCTCGACATAGTTGCGGCCCGTCTTGCCCGGCCTGCCGCCGGCCGCGCCGAAGGGCGGCACGCGGCGGTGGCTGGAGACGATCGCCGCCGTCATCGGCGCCTGGAACAGCACCTTGCGGACGATCCCGTTGCCGCCCTTCTGCGCGCCGTCGCCGCCCGAACCGTCGCGGATGGAGAAGGACTCCAGCACCACCGGGAAGCGCCATTCGAGGATCTCGGGGTCGGTGGCGCGGGTGTTGGTCATGTGGGTGTGGACCGCGTGCGCGCCATCGAAACCCGGCCCGGCGCCGGCGCCGCCGCAGATGGTCTCGTAGTTCTGGTATCCCGCGTTGTCGCCGAAGGTGAAGTTGTTCATCGTCCCCTGGCCGGCCCCCATGATGCCGAGCGCGCCGATCAGCGCGTTGGTCACGGCTTGCGAGGTCTCGACATTGCCGGCGACCACGGCGGCCGGGTAGCGCGGGGCCAGCATGCAGCCCTCGGGGATGATCACCCTGAGCGGCTTGAGACAGCCGGCATTCAGCGGGATCTCGTCGTCCACCATCAGCCGGAACACGTAGAGCACCGCCGCCATGCACACCGACGACGGCGCGTTGAAGTTGCTGTTCTGCTGCTCCGACGTCCCGGTGAAGTCGATGATCGCCTCGCGCTTCTCGCGGTCGACCTCGATGTCGACGCAGATCTTCGCGCCCGAATCCATCTCGTATTCGTAAGCCCCGTCGGTCAGCACGCCGAGCACCCGGCGGACGCATTCCTCGGCGTTGTCCTGGACGTGCTTCATATAGGCGTGGACCACGTCGAGCCCGAAATGGGCGACCATCTTGCGGAGCTCCTGGACGCCCTTCTCGTTGCCCGCGATATGCGCCTTGAGGTCGGCGAGGTTGTTCTTGAAGTTGCGCGTCGGGTACGGCGCGCCGGTGAACAGCGCCTCGGTCTCCTTCTCCAGCAGCCGCCCGCCCGAGACCAGCTGGAAGTTGTCGATCAGCACGCCTTCCTCGTCGATATGCGTGGAATCGGGCGGCACCGAGCCCGGCGTGGTGCCGCCGATATCGGCGTGGTGGCCGCGCGCGGCGACCCAGAACAGGATGTCGTTGCCGGCCTCGTCGAATACCGGGGTGATCACCGTCACGTCGGGCAGATGGGTGCCGCCGTTATAGGGCGTGTTCAGCATGAACACGTCGCCCGGGACGATGGTGCCGGCGCGCTGCTCGGCCACGGTCCGCACGCTCTCGCTCATCGAGCCGAGATGGACCGGGATGTGCGGCGCGTTGGCGACCAGGCTGCCATCGGGCCCGAAGATCGCGCAGGAGAAGTCGAGCCGCTCCTTGATGTTCACCGAATACGAGGTGTTCTGCAGCACCACCCCCATCTGCTCGGCGATCGACATGAAGAGGTTGTTGAACACCTCCAGCATCACCGGATCGACCTCGGTGCCGACCGAGGCCTGACCCGGCCTGGGCACGACGCGGTTGAGGATCATCTGGTCGAACCGGTTGATCTCGGCCGCCCAGCCGGGCTCGACCACGGTGGTCGCGTTGGCCTCGATGATCACCGCGGGGCCGCTCACCTTGCAGCCGGGCTTCATCGCCTGCCGGTCGTAGAGCCGGGTCGCGCGGCTCTCGCCCGCCATGTAGGTCTCGACCTCGTCGACCGGCGGCGGCGCCTCGGCGGCGCCGGTCTCGAGCGCCGGATCGACCACGTCGGGCGCGCCCGCGATCACCTCGACGGTGACCGCCTCGACGATGTGGTTCTTCTCCGGCGCGATGAAGCCGTATTGCAGGTGATGCGCCGCCTCGAACTCGGCGACGATGCTCTTGCGGTCGGCGAAGTCGACGATCAGCGGCGAATCCGTCCCCTCGTAGCGCAGATGCACCTTGCGCAGCGCGTAGGTGCGCGCGGGGTCGCCGCCCTGGCGCGCCATCTCGGTGCGGCCCTCGCCCTCCATCCCGTCGAGCGTCTTGCCGACGTCTTCCAGCAGCGCATCGTCGAGGATCGCCTCGACGGCGCGCTCGCGCATCACCCGAAGGTCGGCGAGCCCCATGCCGTAGGCCGAAAGCACGCCGGCGAAGGGGTGGATGAACACGCGGCCGATGCCGAGCGAGTCGGCGACCAGGCAGGCGTGCTGCCCGCCCGCCCCGCCGAAGCAGTTGAGCGTGTAGCCGGTCACGTCGTGGCCGCGCTGGATCGAGATCTGCTTGATCGCCTTGGCCATGTTCTCGACCGCGATCATCAGGAAGCCGTCGGCGACCTCGACCGGGGAGCGTGCATCGCCGGTCTCGCGCTCGATCTCGGCGGCCAGCGCCGCGAACTTTTGGCGCACCGCGTCTTCGTCGAGCGGCTCGTCGGCGCCCGGGCCGAACACCCTGGGGAAGAAGCTCGCGCGGATCTTGCCCACCATCACGTTGGCGTCGGTCACGCAGAGCGGCCCGCCCCTGCGGTAGCAGGCCGGGCCCGGGTTGGCGCCCGCCGAGTCCGGGCCGACCCGGTAGCGCGTGCCGTCGAAATGGAGGATCGAGCCGCCGCCGGCGGCAACCGTGTGGATCTGCATCATCGGCGCGCGCATGCGCACCCCGGCGACCAGGGTCTCGAAGGAGCGCTCGTACTCGCCGTCGTAATGCGCAACGTCGGTCGAGGTGCCGCCCATGTCGAAGCTGACGATCTTGTCGTAGCCCGCCATCGCCGACGTCCTGACGGCGCCGACGATGCCGCCCGCCGGACCCGACAGGATGCTGTCCTTGCCGCGGAAGAAGCGCGCATCCGCGAGCCCGCCGTTCGACTGCATGAACATCAGCCGGGTCTCGCCGAGCTCCTGTCGGATGCGGTCGACATAGCGCCTGAGGATGGGCGAGACATAGGCGTCGACGACGGTGGTGTCGCCGCGCCCGACCAGCTTCATCAGCGGGCTCACCTCGTGCGAGACCGAGATTTGGCTGAAGCCCACCTCGCGGGCGAGCCTCGCTACCTGGATCTCGTGGTCGTGGTGGCGGTAGCCGTGCACGAACACCACCGCGACCGACTCGATGCCGTCGCGCTTGGCCTGCTCCAGCGCCTCGCGGGCGCCGTCGAGATCGACCGGCACCAGGACGTCTCCGTCGGCCGAACAGCGCTCGTCGATCTCGATCACGCGCTCGTACAGCAGCTCCGGCAGCACGATATGCCGCGCGAAGAGCAGGGGACGGTTCTGGTAGCCGATACGGAGCGCGTCGCGGAACCCCCTGGTGATCAGCAGGACGGTGCGGTCGCCCTTGCGCTCCAGCAGCGCGTTGGTCGCGACCGTGGTTCCCATCTTGACCGTGTCCACGGCTTCGGCCGGGATCTCGGCCGCCGGATCGATTCCCAGCAGGTCGCGGATGCCCTGAAGCGCCGCGTCCTCGTAGCGCTCCGGGTTCTCCGACAGGAGCTTGTGGGTGACCAGCTCGCCGCCCGGTTTTTGCGCGACGAAGTCGGTAAACGTCCCGCCGCGGTCGATCCAGAACTGCCAGCGGCCGTTGCGCACAGAAGCATCGCTCACGTCGGCACCCCATCCCCGTATTGCGGTCCTGAACCGGCATAAGCCGCGGGCTTCGCGCGAGCCCACGGCGCCGCGGCGCCGTTCCGCTTCCGGCCGTCCGCGATTACCCGGTCTGATACTATCTTTGCCGCGATGATACAATTTCCCCGCCGCGGACGCGAAGCGGGCGGAGCAGGGTTGTCGGGGGCATCATGGACGACGCGAGGCAGACGGCGCCAGGCGATCTCTGGGTCGATGCGGCGGCCGGCACGGTGAGCCGCGCGGCCTTCGTGAGCGACGACGTGTTCCGCCTCGAGCTCGACCGCATCTTTCACCGGCTCTGGGTCTTCCTCGCCCATGACAGCGAGATCCCCGGCCGGGGCGACTATGTGGTGCGCAGCATGGGCAGCGTGCCGGTGCTCGTCGTGCGCGGCTCCGACGGCGAGGTGCGCGTGCTGCTCAACTCGTGCCGCCATCGCGGCACCAAGCTGTGCCGGGGCGAGGCCGGCAACGCGCGCCACTTCGTCTGCCCCTATCACGGCTGGAGCTATGCGCTCGACGGCGGGCTGATCGCCACCGGCTACGAGGATCGCCTGCCGCCGGAGATGGACAAGGCGGATTGGGGGCTGGTGCCGGTGCCCCGGCTGGAAACCTACAAGGGGCTCGTCTTCGCCGCGTGGGATCCGGGCGTTCCCGCGCTCCGCGACTATCTCGGCGACATCGCCTGGTATCTCGACACGCTGTTCTGGCGCTCGCCGCGCGGGATGGAGGTGCTTGCCCCGCCGCATCGCTGGCGCGTGCGGGCCAACTGGAAGAGCGGCGCGCTCAACTTCATCGGCGACAGCCAGCACGTGCGCACCACCCATGCCGGTCCGATCACGCTCGACCGGGTGCGCTCGGAGAAGGACGGCTTCTACGTGACCGGCGGGGACAGCTTCCAGGTCGTTACCGATCAGGGCCATGGCTGCACCCTCACCTACCTCGCCCCCGGCATGAAGGAGGAGAATTACCTAACCCACCCGCCGGCGCTCGGCGCGGCCTATGCGGAGACGCTGAGCGCGGACCAGCTCGCGATGCTGCACCACCTCAGGGTCTTCGTCGGCAACGTGTTTCCCAATTTCTCGTTCATCGAGTCCCAGGTCGCGCTCGGCGAGAAGGCGGTCATCGTCCGCCAGTGGCAGCCGCTCGGCGGCACCGAGATGGAGGTGCTCAGCTGGGTGCTGGCCGAGCGCGAGGCCGACGACGGCTACAAGCAGCGCGCGCTCAGGCACGGCTTCCACAATTTCGGCGCGGCGGGGGTGTTCGAGCAGGACGATCTGGAGATCTGGGCCTCGGCGACCCAGGCGAGCGACAACCCGATCGCGCAGCGCTACCCCTACAGCTTCCATTCGAGCCTTCCCTTCGACCGGTCGCCCTGCGCGTCGGGGACGCGGCCGGGAATCACCTATCGGCGCTCCGATACCGAGGTCGCGCAGTTCGCCTTCATGCGGCACTGGCAGGCGGCCATGGGTTCCCCCGACCGGGCATGACCGGCGATCCACCCGCCATCGCTTCGGACGATGCGGCGTTCGTCGAGGTGCTGCGCTTTCTCCATCGCGAAGCCGCGCTGCTCGACGGCCGCGACTACGACGCCTGGCTCGGCCTGCTGACCGGCGACATCCGCTATGTCGTGACCGCCCGCGTCTCGCGCCCGGCCGAGCAGGGGCCGCTCGACACCGCCATCGTCGACGAGGACGCGGACACGCTCAGGCTGCGGGTCCGCCAGATCGCGGATCCGAAGCTCACCTGGGCCGAGAACCCGGCGACGCTGACGCGGCGCTTCGTCTCGAATCTCGAAGTCGAGGATGCGGACCCCCCGAACCGCCATGTCGCGTACAGCAACCTGCTGGTCTACCGGCAGCGCGGGACGGCGCCCGACGGCGACTTCTACGCCGGACGCCGGAGGGACGTGCTGCGGCGCGTCGGCGGGTCGCTGCAAATTGCCGACCGCCTGGTCCGGCTCGACCACAACGTCCTGTTCGACGGATCGCTCAGCATCGTTCTCTAGCCGCACCCGCCGTGGCATAGTCCGGTCCGGGATACCCGTTGGGAGGAACCGTCATGCCGGCCATCGACTACGCCGGGGCGCCCGCCCCGGTGCGCGCGGACATCGCCGCCGCGCATGACCGCGCTTGGCGGCGGATCGCCCGCCCGGGAACCTGGCATTCGGGAGAGACCCGGGTGCGCATCGCGGCGGAGACCCGGAACGCGCGGAACTGCCGGCTTTGCGCCGCCCGCAAGGCGGCGCTCTCGCCCTATTCGGTGGCGGGCGAACACGACAGCCTGGGCGACCTCCCCGACCTCCTGGTCGACGCCATCCACCGGATCGCCACCGATCCCGGACGGCTCACGCGAAAGTGGTACCGGGGCCTGCTCGACGACGGCCTTGCCGACGCCGAGTACGTGGAGACTGTGGGCGTCGTCTGCACCACGATATCGGTCGACACGTTCGCCCGCGCGATGGGCATGGATCCGTTGCCGCTGCCGGAGCCGGTGGCGGGCGAGCCCATCCGCGTCCGCCCGGCGAGCGCGTCCCAGGGCGCGGCCTGGGTGCCGTGGATCGCGCCCGGCGACGCGGCGGATGACGAGCTCGACATGTTCAGCCCGGAGCACGCGAATATCCACCGGGCGATGAGCCTGGTGCCCGCCGAGGCGCGCGGCTTCTTCGACCTGGTCGAGACCCAGTACCTCCAGCGCCATCAGATGCGCGATTTCGACAGGGAGTTCCGCGCCATCACCCACGCGCAGATCGAGCTGATCGCGGGCCGGATATCCGCGATCAACCAATGCGTCTACTGAACCACCAGCCATGCCCTGCTGCTCCGTGCGAGCGGCGAGCACAAGGGTCAGGCGATCGATCTCGACGCGGTCATCGGCAAGGCCGGCGGCGACGGCGGCATCCCGAACGGCGCCGTCCTGGCGGGTTTCGCGGAGGCGGTGGTGGGCGAGGACGGGAAAAATCTGGCCGAGACCCGCAGCGCCGTCGTCGACGCGCTGGGGGAAGAGGCGCTGGTGGATTCCTGCGGCGTGGCGGCGACCTTCAACGCGATCGACAGGGTTGCGGACGCGACCGGCATTCCGATCGACGAGAAGCGGATCGCGGTGACCGCGGACCTCCGCGACCGGCTCGGCATCGACCGCTTCCCGTCGCGGATGCAGGACTAGCCCGGCTCGTCGACGGCGATCGGAACCCCCGAGGCGTTCTTCGAGCTGCGCACGGCGAGCGCCGACTTGACCACGCTGACATTGGGCGCGGCGGTGAGCCGCGTCGTCAGAAATCGCTGATAGGCGTCCCAGTCGGTCGCCACGATCTTGAGCAGGAAATCGGTCTCCCCGGCCAGCATGTGGCACTCGCGGACCTCGGGCCAGGACTCGATCAGCGCTTCGAACGCGGTGAGGTCGGGTTCGGCTTGGCTGTGCAGCCCGACATTGGCGAACACCGTCACGCCGAAGCCGAGCGCCTCGGGATCAATCTCCGCGTGATAGCCGAGGATGCAGCCGGTCTCCTCCAGCGCCCGCACCCGGCGCAGGCAGGGCGGCGGCGAGATGCCGGCGCGGCGCGCGAGCTCGACATTGGTCATGCGCCCTTCCTCCTGGAGGTCGCGCAGAATGCGAAGATCGATGCGGTCCAGCTTGACCCGGGCCATGGAAGTCTCTCCATGTCGATGGCGGCTTCGCCTGGCGCAATTATATTAGCCACATCGGCAATTATATTTCAACCAAAAGCCCGGGCGGCGCGGCCGACGGATGGCTGGAAATCGCGGCGGCAAGTTTCTAATTTGCCGCCTGCCTGAACGCTGCGCCGGAGCGGGTTGCCCATGTCCCAGACACGTCACGCCAAGGTCCTGATCGTCGGCTCCGGGCCGGCCGGCTACACGGCCGCGGTCTACGCGGCCAGGGCGGCGCTCGACCCGGTCCTGGTCACCGGGATCGAGGTCGGCGGGCAGATGTCCATCACCACCGATGTCGAGAACTATCCGGGTTTCGCCGACGTCATCCAGGGGCCGTGGCTGATGGAGCAGATGCACCGCCAGGCGGAGAACGTCGGCACCGCCATGATCCACGACCTGATCGCCGAGGTCGACCTGTCGTGCCGGCCGTTCCGCTGCACCGGCGACGGCGGCGACGTCTATCTCGCCGACACCCTGATCGTGTCGACCGGCGCCCAGGCGCGCTGGCTCGGCCTCGCCAGCGAGGCGGCGTTCCAGGGTTTCGGGGTCTCGGCCTGCGCCACCTGCGACGGCTTCTTCTTCCGCGGCCGGGATGTCGCGGTCGTCGGCGGCGGCAACACCGCGGTGGAAGAAGCGCTCTACCTCACCAACCATGCCTCCAGCGTGACCCTGATCCACCGCCGCGGCGCGCTGCGGGCGGAGAAGATCCTGCAGCAGCGCCTGTTCGCGAACGACAGGATCGACGTGGTCTGGAATACGGTGGTCGAAGACGTGCTCGGCACCGAGGACCCCAGGGAGGTTACCGGGCTCAGGCTGCGCGACGTGGCGTCGGGTGGGCTGTCCGAGCGCAAGGTGGCCGGGCTGTTCGTCGCCATCGGCCACGACCCGGCGACCGGGCTGTTCCGCGGCCAGATCGACATGGACGCGGACGGCTATATCCGGACCGCCGCCGATTCGACGGCGACCAGCGTGCCGGGCGTGTTTGCCGCCGGCGACGTGCAGGACAAGATCTACCGCCAGGCGGTCACCGCCGCCGGCAGCGGCTGCATGGCGGCGCTGGAAGCGGAGAAGTTCATTGCCGAGCACGCCGCCGCCGCGGAATAAGCGGTCGACCGGCTGGATCTATGCGCTTGTTGCATAGGTGAGTTGTGATAACGGGTATAGTACCGGGCCGCAAGAAGGACCATTTCCCGTTTATCGCAGGGCGAGGCGGCGGCTGCACGCTCTCGGGGCTCAATCGCCGTGTCGCCGATGCGTTCGGGCGCACAGTAGCGCCCGAAAGGGTCTTCGGACCCTACGTCTCCCAGACGTGAAGCCTCCCTGTTATACTGGCCCGGAAATCCTCGATTTCCGGGCCTTTTTTGCCCGCTTCGCCGTTCGATTGTCCGCCGGGCGGCGGCGGAGCGGTTTCGCCGGCCATCTTCGCCGGCGTGCCGGCGGGCGCTCAGAACCGGGCGTCCAGGCGAAACCCGACCTGGTGCTCGGGCGGGATGTCATCGTTCGCGCTCTCGCGCCGCCGGGCCTCGAAGGACAGGTCCAGCGCGCCGCCCACCGGCGTCCCGGCCCCCACGCGCACCAGCCGCCAGCCGAAGCTCAGGTCGCGGCCGGCGTCGGTCAGCGTCACCCCGGCCTCGGGCGTGAGCGTGAAGCGGTCGCCGAAGGCGGCGAAGCCGTAGCCGAACCGCACCCCCAGCCGGCGCCTCGCGAGGTCGGTGCCGCCTGCCCCGGACCCCGATCCGGGGTTGGCGGAGAGACCCGCCAGAGTGCCGCGTCGGAACAGCGCATCGGCGCCGCCCGAGGTCGATCCGCCAATACTCTGCGTCAGGCTCAGACGCGGGCCCCGCCCGTCCGGCGCCGGCTCCCAGGAGAGCGAGCCCGACAAGCCGCGCTGGCGGAATCCCTTCGCCGCATGGCTCAGCAGACCGCGCCCCCTGAGCTCGGCCCGAATGCCGCGCGCCGGGCCGGCGAGCGTGAGAAAGCCGCCGAGGTCGACCCCGAAGCCGGTGTCCGCGTCGCCCCCGTCATGCCGCAACCCGACCTCCAGCCCCGGTGTCAGCAGCGCTCCGCCGCCTGCCCCGCCCGCACCGGACCCCGATCCGGGGCCCAGCCGCAGCGGACGGCTCGCCTCCAGGGCAAGGCGCAGCCGCGTCATCCGGGCCCGTGCCGCCGCAAGGTTGCCGCCCGTCCCGGACACCGAACCCGTGGACGTGCTCACGATCAGCGCGTCGGTCTTGCCGGCCAGCGTCAGCCCGTCCAGCAAGCCGCCGCCTGCTCCGCCCGCCCGGGACCCCGATCCGGGGTTCAGCAGCGTGCCGCGCAGCCCCGCCGCCGCCATCCACTGGTGGAGGTCGGTGCGAACCGCAGGCGCCTCGACGGGCTTCAGCGCGAGCTCGCCCGCGCCGTAGCCCGCCATGCCCCAGCCCTCCAGCCAGCCGCCCAGCATGCGGCGCAGCCAGGCATAGAGCCCGGTCAGGGCGGACTCGACCGTGCCGCCCGTCGCGGCGTCCCGGCCGGAGCCGCCGCGGTAGCGGCCGTCGCCGAGGCTGCGCGAGGTCACGAGGCCCGCGCTCCACGGCCCCTGCGACCAGTCGGTCCCGAGCATCGCGGTCGCCACCTCGCCGTCGAGCGAGAGCGCGCCCTCGCGGCCGTCGAATCGCGTCATCGCGCCGCGGCCCCAGACCGACACGAAGCCATCGCCCGCGGTCTCCCCCGCCACCGAGAAGGACGAGCCCAGCAGCAGCTCGCGGCCGCCCGTCGAGCGGCCCCGGTCCGCCAGCCGGGCCCGCCGCGTCGCGCCTGCCCCGGACCCGGATCCGGGACCGGCTTCGGCGTCCCGGGCCTGCCCCGGAGCTCGATCCGGGGCCGCTTGGGCGCGCGCTCGGACCGCCCCGGTCCCGGACGGCGCCGCGAGGCCGATCCGCTCGCCGCCGACATTCACCTCCGCTCCAGCCTGGCGGACGGCGCGCATCCGGCCCCGCACCGCGTCCAGTACCTGGTCCGCCACCGTGCGCGCGAAACGCGCGATCCACGCCTTCGGCGTCGCGTCGGTGTTGGTGATCGTCCCCGTCGCCTCGGCGTCCGCCAGCTTCACCCGCGCCGGGCTCGGGTCGGACAGCGTGAGCGTCATCGTCTCCGAGCCCTCGTCGTGGGTGTCGTTCAGCACCGCGACCGACACCGTTTGCGAAGTCTCGTCGGCCGCGAAGGTCAGCGTACCGGAGGTCGCCGTGTAGTCATCGCCCGCCATGGCCGTGCCGTCGGCGGTGGCGTAGCGGACGGTCACGGCTTCCGGGAGCGCCCGGCTCAGCGTCACGACGAATCGGAGGGTCGCCTCGCGGGTCTCCGCGACCGTCGCCTCCGCGACCGAAAGCATGGGCGGGCCCGGCACCGACGCCTCGGCGGCCCTGGCGAGCGGCCGCCCGCCGATGCACACCGCATGCGTCTCGCCGCAGGGCTGTGCGGGCACGCGGACCGTCACCGCGTCCAAGCCGTCCGGCGCGACCGTCACCTCCCAGGCGGGGTTCGCGCCGGCGGAAGTCTGCCGCGCCCCGGTCACGCGCCCGCCGGTCGCCTCCAGCACCGAGGCGGCGTCGCGCTTGGGATCGAGCCCGGCGGGCTCGCCGCTGAAGCGAAGCCCGAGCCTGAACGCCGTCGCCCCGTCATGGCTCTCCGGCACATCGCGGAACACGACGCCCGGTCCCGCGCTGCGCGCGTTGCGGCCCGACGCGAGGATGCCCTCATGCGCGAGCACGGCGTCGGCCCGGCTCGCCTTGCTGCGGACGGTCCCGCCGTTCAGCGCCAGGCCGTTCGCCGTCACCCCCATCATGCCGTGCGCGCCGTCCGCCTCGACCAGCGTGTAGGCGAAGACGAGCTCCGCCGTGCCGCCGCCGCTCCGGTAGTCGGCGCTGCGCGCCGCCGTGCCGCCGAGACCGATACCGACGGAGGGCGTGCCGCCGCCGGTGTCCACCTCAACCGCCTCGCTGAAGGTGAGCGCCACCCGCACGGTCTCGCCCGGGCTCCAAACGCCGTCCTCGCCCGCCCCGCTCAGCGCCGGCGCGCCCTCCACCGCCGGGGGGTCGACCGCAGCCTGCATGAATGACGGGGGCACGCTGAGCTTCAACGGGATCGTGTCCCCCTTCGCCCAGACGAGATCGGGCGCCTGCCACTCGTAATCCCCCCAATGCAGCAGGCTCGCATCGGAGAAATCGAAGCTGCGGCCACAGACATGCAGCCTGAGGGCCGCTTTTTGCGCCGCCGTCAGCTCCTGCGTCGCCCGGTCGGTGTCTCTCGAGTCGCCGGAGCCGATCAGGCTGAACACCAGGGAACCCGGCGGAGACCGCAGCAGGCCCGTCAGATCGCCGGAGTGGGCGAGGAGCAGCACGTTCCTGCCGATCCGATAGCTGTTCGCGCCGAGGTCGATGGCGTCGTCGAGTCCGCTGAGGTCGCCCGTCGCGCTCGACCATCCGTAGCCGACCAGCTCGGTGCGGGGTCCGGCCACGAGAGCGCCGGCCGTCAGCGTGCCCGCCCAGACCTCGCGGTGCCCGGCAAGCTCGGCCGGGCCGCAAGTCGCCGACTGGATTGGGGCGTGCGGGGGGTAGGCGTCGCTCGTCCGCTCGGCAGGCTGGCCTTCGGCGGCAAAGGAGACCTTCACCTTGACCTTCTTGCCCAAATCCGCGGCATCCAGGGTGTAGGTGCTGGACGACGCCCCGGAAATACTCGACTCGTCCATCCCGTCGACCCGTATCCACTCATAGGTAAAGCTGTCGCTGCTGCCGGTGCGGGCGGTCAGCGTCCGACCCACGCGCGCGGTGCCCGAAATCGACGGTTTCGCGCTCACCACGATATCGAAGCTGTCGGAGGCTTTGCGCCCGTCCCGGTCGCTCGCGGTCACCTTCACCGCCACCCTGCCCGCATCGCCGGACTGCGGCGTCCCCGAGAAGATGCGCGTGCCCGGAGCGAAGCTCAGCCACGAAGGCAGGGCGGCGCCGTCGTATTGCGTTGCCGAGTAGGTCAGGGGGGCGGGTTTTCGGCTCGAGAACGCATTCTCCGCAAGCTGGAAACTGAACGCCGTGTCCACCATTGCCGTCCGATCCGCGATCGTGTTGGCGACCATCGGCCGATCGATCGCCTTGTTCACGTCAATGGTCATGGCGTAGGTCGTCGCGCTGTCGTCCTTGCCGTCGTTCACCTTGAAGTCGAAGCTCGCGAAGGCGTTGCCGAAGGCGTTCCCGGGCGGGGCGTAGACCAGCTTGTTCTCCTCCAGCTCCGTCCTGGTGACCGTCTTGGGCAGGTCCCCCGAATCGATCGCGCCGCCGTCGAACTTCAGCGCGCCCTTGCCCGGCGACGGCAGCGTCGCCACCTTTACGCTCGCCAGGGTGTCGCTGGCGTCCCCGTCCGAGAAGTCGAAGTCGGCGCCCCGGAAGACGTAGTCCGTGTACTGGTCCGTCGCCACGGTGCCGCTCGAGGCCGTGGGGAGGGCGTTGACCGGGCTGCCGTTGACGCGCAACAGCATCCTCAGATGGTTGCTTGGAAGCTGGCTCACGCTGAAAGACCCGGAGTCCGAAATACGGAGCTCGTACTTGTCGCTCATGCTGAATCTCGCGGCGGGGGTTCCGTCGTAACTCGCGGTGTCGGTCCTTCGAAGTTCCAGGTCTGAGGACGTGTTCTTGTCGATCCTCACCCAGTAATGCGTGTCCGGATCCAGCGTGACGGTCGAAGCCGGCGTGAAGGTATAGTTGCGCCTCGTGTTCGCCGTCAGGGCCGGGGTCGGATTGTTGAAGGTGACTTCGGTCGTCCCGTTCGCGGAGCCGCTCCTCAGCGTTACCACGTGATTTCTTGGCGAACCGCCGGCGTCGAGCCTGATCTCGATGCTGGTCAGCGTGTATCCCGCGGCATGGCTTCCCGTGGTGAATCTCTGGGCGCCGGATGCCGCCTTCAGGTTCAGGTGGCCGTTGTCCCATTGCCCGATATTTCCGATCAACACCTGCGCCTGGGCCGAGCCGGCGACGAGCACGCCGGCGGCGATCGCAAGGACGCGTAGCGGGATGCTCCCGGACCCCCTTTCGTCATGGCCGGAGCGGGCCGGCCGTCCTCGCCGGCGGGTCGGCGGGCGTTCGCAACCGGGCGGCCCGGTGCGGGCGGCGGGGGTCGCGCAATTGGGTTCGGGCAAGCGCCGCAAACTGGCCATGGGCAGCTCTCCACATACTCTGCTGCCGGTCCCGCGGACCGGCCGGAACTCGCGCGCCGACGGTGCTCGCCCTCCCCGCCCGCCACGCACACCAGTCTTCGCCAAGTTGCACAATTCCCGATAGTCAATAGTTGGAGGATATACATTCATAAATTCATGTAATGTGACGTATTGACCCAGCGTTGGAGCGGGCCCCCGAAGACCGGACGGGTGGCTGGAGACGGTTCGACGGGGCATGGGACATTCGACGGATCGACGCCGATGCCGATGCACCAGGCCGGCGGCTTCGCCTGCGGGCGCCGGGTCGTTCGGCAGCACCTCGCCGGGCGGGCGGATAAATTCCCCTTCCCCCTTGAAAGGACGCTCGGGATCGCTATCTAATGCGCGCCAAGCAATCCAGGCGGGTATTCGATGGCCCGTACCACCCGACAAAGTTGTTCGACATCGGCCCCCCCCGGCGGCATCCGGTCCAACCGGCGCGGGACGATACCCGGTGCGGCGGGCGACGCGCAGACGAGGCCGGTGAGATGAGGAAGGGCAGGTTCGCCAACAACCCGTCCGCGGTGACCGCGGCGCGTCACCTCAGGGAATTCGGGTTTACCGGTTGGCACCTCAGACGGACCGGAAAATACGATCCCGCCACCGACACCCTCGCAGCGCCGGAGAACCGGGTCGAGCGCAAGGTGGTCGAGGCCCTGCAATACCTGGTCCAGGATCGACCGGTGCGCGACGACGGTGCGGTGTTCCTGATGGCCGGCGAGCCGCGGCCGAGAGCGGGCGACGGGCTGGTCGCCCTGACCCGCCACTGGCTGATCGACACGGTCGACGTCATGGATTCGGGCGTGGACGAAAGAATTTACGTCGTGGTCTGCGTCTGACCCGCGCCGCGCGCCAGGTCGACGAGCGCCCCGCAATCCCGCGGCAGACGGTTCCCGCGCCACGCGACGTGATGATCGGGCCGGATCAGGACCAGGTCGGCGCCGTAGATGTCGCGCGCCGCGGGATCCTCGACCGCGGCGACCGCGAGCGGCAGCCCGGACGCGCCGGCGGCGGCGAGCAGCGGGGCGGGATCGGGCGCGCCGTCGAACCGCAGCAGGGTAAATTCCGGCCCCAGCGCGTCATGAAGCGCGCTGCCGGCGAGCCACGCATGGGGCGCGCGGGCGCCCGGACAGGCATTGGGGGCATACGCGTTGGGTTCGTCCGGCGGCGGCGAGGAGCCGCCGTCGGCGACGATCGGCGAGCCGGCATAGGACAGGCCGAGAAAAATGCCGGGGATGGTGAACTCGAAATGCGCGTGCGCTTCGACGAGCGCCCCGAGGGCGGCACGCGCGGCGCGTCCGGCGGCGCTGTCCTCCTCGATCGCCGGGTCGATCGGCATGTGGCCGATCGAGTCCGCGAAGCGGCTGGCGAAGGCGGTGTTGCGCCGGCCGATCGGCCGACGCTCCGCCGCGTAGCTGTCGAGCAGGCCCGGGCCGCCCCAGCCCGCGATCGCGGCGGCGAGCTTCCAGCCCAGATTGACCGCATCGTCGATCCCGGTGTTCATCCCCATCCCGCCGGTGGGCGTGAAGAGATGCGCCGCATCGCCGGCGAGAAAGACGCGGCCGAGCCGGTAGCGCTCGGCGACCAGCGCGTAGCCCGCCGTCCAGTTCTGCGCCGAAATGACGCGCAGCGGGAAATCCGCCCCGGCGGCGCGCGGAATCATCGCGGCCGGATCGCGCATGCCGCCATCTGCGGTGCCGAGCGCGGCGATGAACAGGAACCTGTTCCCGCCATCGACCGGGATGAACAAAGCGCGGATTTCGGGGTTGAGGATCCAGTATTGCCAGGCGGGGTCCTGCGCGAGCCAGCCGGCAGCGGGGTCGGCCTCGAAATAGGTCGCGTACATCGGCCCGCCCATGATCGGACGGATCACCCCGGACTCGCCCGCGAGCTCGATCCCGAGCGCGGCGCGAACCGCGCTCCCCGCCCCGTCGCAGCCGATCAGGTAGCCGGCCTCGTAGACGGTCTCCGCCGCGCCATCGCTCCGCCGGGCGCGCGCCTCGACCCGGTCGCCGCGATCGCGGAATTCCTCGAGCCGCCAGCCGAAACGCACCTCCACCGCCGGCAGAGCGTCGACCGCCTTCTTGAGCTCGGCTTCGAGAAAGAGCTGGGAGCAGCGATGCGGCGGTTCCGCCGATGCCCAGCGCCCGGTGCCGGCAGCGGCTTCGGCCAGCGCCTCGCGCCGCGACGGCTGCCGGTAGCGGCCGATCTCGTAGCCGTTGAGCCGGGTGAAGTAGGCGAGGTCGGTCGGGTGGTCGTCGTCGAGGCCGCGCGCGCGGACCGCCCGGGCGAGGCCGAGACGGCGCAGATGCTCCATGCTCCGGCTCGATATCGCGTTCGCCTTGGGATGGGTCGCCGTGGTCGGCCGGTCGTTGAGCAGCACGCAGCGGATGCCGCGGCGGCCGAGCTCGATCGCGGCGATCATGCCGACCGGACCGCCGCCCGCTACGACGACGGGAACGCGCCGCCTCTCGGCCGGCCGGGTCAACTTCCCCCGCCGAGCGCGTCGATGCGTTTGGCGATCTCGCCGCGCTCCGGCGAGCTCTCGGGCAGGAGCTCGCGCAGGCGCGACCAGTAGCGGAGCGAGGCTTCCCTGTCGCCGGTCCGGTCGGCCGCCGCCGCGGCCTGGCGGAGCGCATCGCGCTCGTTCTCCGCCTCGCCGAGCACGCGCCAGGAGCGCGCGAGCCGCGCCCAGCCCTCGACGTCGTCCGGCTCCTCCTCCAGCCTGAGGGCGAGCCCCTGGACCATGCCGCGGATCATCGCCGCCCGCTCTTCGGGCGCCAGCCGCCCCGCCGCTTCCACGTCCTCGCGGGTCGGGCCGGGGGCGAGGCGCGCGATCCGCCGGCGCAGCATGGGCAGCCATTCGGCGTCCTCGGGCGACGCCGCTTCGAGAGCGCGCCAGCGCTCCAGCGCGCCGTCCCGATCCCCCTTCTGCAAGGCCGCGAGGCCCAGGTAATACCCCGCCCGCGGCTCTCCGGGATCGATCCGGAGCGCGGCGGCGAAGCCCTGTTCCGCTTCGGTCGTGACCATCCCTCCGTTCGCCGCGGTGAGGGCCTCGGCGCGCAACGACCTGAGCTGGGCGTCGGCAGGCAGCAGCGCGGTGGCCCGGTCGTAGGCGCGGGCGGCCTCCTCGTAGCGCCCGAGCGAGCCGAGCGAGCGTCCGAGCAGGCGCCAGCCGCGCGCGTCGTCGGGCCGTTCCTCCATCCGCTCGGCGAGCCGCGCGACGAGTGTCGCCATGTCGTCCTCGTGCTCGGCCGGGCGGGTCGCGGTCGCGGCGGCGCTGTCGTTCGCCGACCCGCCGGGGACAAGCGGCGCGCCCTGCCAGACATAGAGCCCGCCCGCGGCGAGCGGCAGCACGGCGGCGAGAGAAGCGGCCAGGACCGCCCGCATTTGCGGGGCGTCGCGGCGCGCGGCGGGCACCTGGCGCGCGGCATCGGCGGCGAGCAGCCGGCGGCCGATCTCGGCGCGCGCGGCGTCGAGCTGATCCTCGCTCACTAGGCCGCGGTCGCGGTCGCGCTCGATCTCGGCGAGCTGGTCGCGGTAGATGTCGACATCGTGCTCGGCACGGGCGCGCGGCGGCGCCTGCGGGCGCAGCAGGGGCACCAGCACGCAGAGCACGGCGACCAGTGCCAGACCGGCGAGAACGGCGAGCAGGATCACGGCGCCGGATCCTCGTCGAGCAGCCGCGCGATCCGGGCCCGCTCCACCTCGTCGAGCGTCTCCGGCTCGCGCGGGGAAGCGGCGCGGCGTCGGCGCAGGAACGCCGCGACCGCCACCGCCCCGATCAGCAGGATCGCCGCCGGGCCGAGCCACAGCGCCCAGGTCGCCGCCTTGAACGGCGGCGACAGCAGCACGAAGTCGCCATAGCGCGCAGCCACGAAGCGGATCACCTCGTCGTCGCTCGCGCCCGCGGTCAGGCGCTCGCGCACCGCGATGCGCAGATCCCTGGCGAGAGGCGCGTCGGAATCGTCGATCGACTGGTTCTGGCAGACCAGGCAGCGGAGCTGCTTGGAAATCGTCCGCGCGCGTTGCTCGAGAACCGGGTCGGCGAGGATTTCGTCAGGCTCGACCGCTTCCGCCGGCGCGGCGAGCAGCGTCAGCGCGACGGCGATCCGGGCGGCGCGGCGCATCATCGGACGAGCTCTTCGAGCAGGGGCAGTATCCGGGCCTCGAGATCGTCCGCCAGGATGGGGCCGATATGCTTGTATCGGATGCGCCCGGAACGGTCGAGGACGAAGGTCTCGGGATAGCCGTACACGCCCCAGTCGATGGAGACCCGCCCGCTGCGGTCGGCGCCGATGCGGCGATAGGGGTTGCCGAGCCCGTCGAGGAAGCCGCGGGCGGCGGCGGGCTCGTCCTTGATGTTGATGCCGTAGATCGGAACCCCTGCGCGGGCGAGCCGCATGAGAAACGGGTGCTCCTGGCGGCAGGGCGGGCACCACGAGGCGAAGACGTTGACCAGCGCCACCCTTCCCTTCAGGTCGGCGGTCGCGAGCCCGCCGGTCATGCCCTCGATCGGCGGCAGGTCGAATTGCGGTGCGGGCTTGCCGATCAACGCGGAGGGGACCCGGGCCGCGTCCTTCTCGCCGCTGCCGATCTGGTGCAGATAGACGGCGAAGACCGCAGCCAGCGCGGCGAAGGCGGCGACCGGGACGACGGTGGAGAGCCTTGGTCCCGCCATGGTCAGGCGCCGGCCTCGGCCGCCTTGCCCGCGCGCGCCCGGCGCGGCGCGCCCACCCTGAGCCTGCGGTCGGTGAGGGAGACCGCGCCGCCCGCCGCCATCACGACCGCGCCGAGCCAGATCCACGGCACCAGCGGGTTGTGATAGAGCCGCGCGGTCCACGCGCCGGTCGAAGCGCGCTCGCCGAGCACGGCGTAGATGTCGGCGAGCCAGGTGGTGTGGATCGCCGCTTCGGTGGTCTCGGACCGCTCGGCGGGGTAGCTCCGCTTCTCGGGCCTGAGCACGGCGAGCACGCGGCCGCCGCGCTCGAGGTCGAAGCGCCCGGTCACCGCGCGGTAGTTGGGCCCCGCCGTCTCCGCCGCGCCGCGGAAGACCAGCCGGTAGCCGGCGAGCTCGGCCGCGTCGCCGGGTTGCATCGACAGGATGCGCTCGGTCTGCCAGGCGGACGATGCGGTGACGCCGGCCACCACGATGCCGAGCCCGGCATGCGCCAGCGTCATCCCCCAGGCGCTGCGCGGCAGGCCGGCGGCGCGGCGCAGCACCGCGCCGGGCGCGAGCCGGCCGATACCGATCTTGGCGGCGAGCTCGGCCAGCGCGCCGACGAACAGCCACGCGGCCAGGCCGAGCCCGAATGCGGCGAGCAGGTCGCCGCCGCCCGCGCTCCACGCGACCGCAAGCATCGCCGCGACGGCGACGGCGGCGGCGATGCCGAGCCGGGAGAGCACGCCGGACAGATCGCCGCGCTTCCAGGCGAGCGTCGCGCCGATCGTGCAGGCGAGGAGCAGCGGCACCATGACGGGCACGAAGGTCGCCTCGAAGAAGGGCGGGCCGACCGAGACCTTGCCGCCGCCGAGCGCATCGAGGAGCAGCGGGTAGAGCGTGCCGAGGAGGACCACCGCGGTCGCCGTCGTCAGCAGCAGGTTGTTGAGCACCAGCGCCCCCTCGCGCGAGACCGGGGCGAACAGCCCGCCGCCCCGGAGCCCAGGCGCGCGCACCGCATAGAGCGCGAGCGCGCCGCCGACGATGAGGACCAGGAGACCGAGGATGAACACGCCGCGCCCCGGATCGGTGGCGAAGGCGTGGACCGAGGTGAGCACGCCCGAACGCACCAGGAAGGTGCCGAGCAGCGAGAGCCCGAAGGTCAGGATGGCGAGCAGCACCGTCCAGCCCTTCAGCGCGTCGCGCTTCTCCACCACGATGGCGGAATGGAGCAGCGCGGTGCCGGCGAGCCACGGCATGAAGGAGGCGTTCTCGACCGGGTCCCAGAACCACCAGCCGCCCCAGCCGAGCTCGTAATAGGCCCACCAGCTGCCGAGCGCGATTCCCACGGTCAGCGCGCACCAGGCGAGCAGCGTCCAGGGGCGGACCCAGCGCGCCCAGGCAGGATCGACCCGGCCCTCGATCAGCGCCGCGACGGCGAAGGAGAACGAGATCGAGAACCCGACATAGCCGAGATAGAGAAAGGGCGGGTGGAAGGCGAGGCCGGGATCCTGGAGCAGCGGGTTGAGACCCTGGCCCTCGACCGGCGCCGGGTCGAGGCGAAGAAACGGGTTGGAGGTGAACAGGATGAAGGCGAAGAAACCCGCCGCCACCAGCCCGTGCACGGCCAGCACGCGGGCGCGCAGCGTCGCGGGCAGGTTGTCGCCGAACCCCGCGATCATGGCGCCGAACAAAGTGAGGATCAGCACCCACAGCACCATCGAGCCCTCGTGGTTGGCCCAGACGCCGGTCACCTTGTAGAGCAGCGGCTTCAGCGTGTGGGAGTGCCGGGAGACCAGCTCGACGGAAAAATCCGACACCACGAAGGCGTGGCCGAGCGCGAGGAACGCGACGGCGACGAGGACGAGCTGGACGATCGCCGCCGGCCTCGCCGTCGCCATCAGGGCGGGCTCGCCCCGGGCCGCGCCGATCATCGGCAGCGTCCCCTGCACCAGCGCCAGCAGGAAGGCGAGGATGAGCGCGAAATGGCCGATCTCGGCGATCATTCGCCGCCCCCCGGCGCGCCGCGCCACCGTCCCGATTCCTTCAGCGCGTCGGCCACCTCCTTGGGCATGTAGGTCTCGTCATGCTTGGCGAGCACCTCGTCGGCGCGGAACCGCCCGTCTTCTTCCAGCCGCCCCTCGGCGACGACGCCCTGGCCCTCGCGGAACAGGTCGGGGAGGACGCCGGTATAGGCGACCTCGATTGTGTTCAGCGTGTCGGTAACGCGGAAGCTCACGGTCGTCGGATCGGCGGCGCGGAGGACGGAATCCTTGACCACGATGCCGCCGATGCGGAAACGCTGGTTCGGCGGGGGCGCGTGCGCGGCCACGTCGCTCGGGCTGTAGAAATAGACGATGCTGTCCTCGAAGGCGGCCAGCACCAGGGCCGCCGCGGCGCCCAGCGTCACCATGCCGCAGACCACGAAGGCCAGGCGCCGCCGCTTAGGCCGCATCGCCGGTACCGGGGTCGGGGCGGGCGCGCCCGCGCCTCGAACGGCGCGGGCGGTCTTCTTCCAGCTCCGCGACCTCGCGCCTCAGCGCCCGCAGGCTGCGCACGCTCTGGACGCCGAGCCCGCCGATGACGATCAGGGCGACGGCATAGGCCGGCCAGACGAAGCCCGCGTAACCGCCCATGGACAGGAATTCGTGGATTTGGGCCATGTTCCTCGACGTCCGCCCCGGCGTAGACCACGCTCCATCATGCATCTAGGGCAAGCCGGTTCCGGTGTCCATTCCGGCGGCCGGCGGGGCGTGCGCGCGGGCGTGGCGCAGCGCGCGCAGACGCCGCGCCAGCAGCCCCGCGCGGACCCGGACGAAGAGCAGCGTCAGGAACAGGCAGAGGAAGCCCGCCGCCATCAGCAGCAGCGGCGCCAGCATCGAGTCGTGGATCGCCGGCGCGCCGATCCGGGTCACGCTGGCCGGCTGGTGCAGCGTGTTCCACCAGTCGACCGAGAATTTTATCACCGGCAGGTTGACCGCGCCGACCAGGGCCAGGATCGCCGACGACCGGTCGCCGCGCGTGGTGTTGTCGAAGGCATTGGCGAGCGCGATATAGCCGAGATAGAGAAACAGCAGGATCAGCACCGAGGTCAGCCGCGCGTCCCACACCCACCAGCGCCCCCAGATCGGCTTGCCCCACAGCATGCCGGTGGCGAGGCAGACGATGGTGAAGCAGGCGCCGATGGGGGCCGCGCCGTGGGCGACGACATGCGCCAGCGGATGGCGCCAGATCAGCCCGGCGGCGGCACCGAGCGCCATCGTGGCGTAGCAGAACATGGCCATCCACGCCGCCGGCACGTGGATGTACATGATCCGCACGGTCTCGCCCTGCTGGTAGTCGGGCGGCGAGAACCCGAGCCCGACCACGAGCCCTGCGCCGATCAGCAGCGCCGCGGCCCAGCCGGTCCAGGGCTGGACGCGGTCGGCGAGGCGCAGGAACCGCGCCGGGCTGGCAAATCCGTGCAGGTTCGACACGAAGCTCATCCGCTACCCTCGCGAATACGACCATACGGAAATAGTAATCCCGGCGAGCGCGCTCAATGCGGTCATTCCAGCGCCTGGCGGACCGCCGACGCCGACGCCCAGGGGCACAGCGCGGAGGCGGCGAGCGCCAGCGCCGCCAGCACCATCAGATGCTGGCGGACGGGGTGGCCGGCGATCGCCGCATCGACCGCGGCGGCACCGAAGATCAGCACCGGGATCAGCAGCGGCAGCACCAGGATCGACAGCAGCACCCCGCCGCGCCGCGCCCCCAGGGTCAGCGCCGCGCCGACGCCGCCGATCAGGCTGACGGTCGGCGTCCCCAGCGCCATCGCCGCGACCAGGGCGACATAGCCGCCGCCGCCGAGATCGAGCAGCAGGGCGAGCAGCGGGCTGGCGACGACCAGGGGGACGCAGGTGGTCAGCCAGTGGGCGAGCATCTTGGCGCCGACGACCAGCGGCAGCGCGAGCGGGCAGAGCGCCAGCACCTCGAAGCTGCCGTCCTCGTAGTCGCCGAGGAACAGGCGCTCCAGCGAGAGCATCGCGGCCAGCAGGGCGGCGACCCAGAGCACGCCGGCGGCGACGCGGGCGAGCAGATTGGCTTCGGGCCCGATCCCGAAGGGAAAGAGCAGCGCGGCGAGAACGAAGAACATCGCCGCGGTCGCGGCCTCGCCGGGCTCGCGGATGGCGAGCCTGAGCTCGCGCCCGAGCGCGGCGGCGAAGGCGGTCACGCCTGGACCGCCGGATCGGCGGCGTGGCGGCCGATATCGAGCTCCGCCGCATCGCCGAGATCGAGCGGGGCGTTGGTCGAGACCACGCAGCGACCGCCCGCGGCGCAGTGTTCGCGGATCTCCGCAAGCACCGCCGCGACCGCCTCGCCGTCGAGCGCCACGGTCGGCTCGTCCAGCAGCCAGAGCGGCGCCTCCGCCACCGCGATGCGCGCGAGCGCGAGCCGTCTGCGCTGCCCGGCCGACAGGAACCGGGCCGGCAGGTCGGCGAGCGGGGCGAGGCCGAACAGATCGAGCGCCCGGCCGATCCCGCCGCGCCCGCCGCGCAGCGCGGCCCAGAAGCGCAGATTCTCGGCCACGGTGAGCGCGAGCTTCACCGCGTCGAGATGGCCGACATAGTGGAGCCGCGCCGCATGCGCGTCCCGGTCGTCGGCGATGTCGGCGCCCTGCCATTCGACGGTGCCGGATACCGGGGCGAGCAGCCCGGCCATGATGCGCAGCAGGCTCGACTTGCCGCTGCCGTTGGGTCCGGTCAGCACCAGGGTCGCGCCGGGGGCGAGCGCGAAGTCGAGCCCGGAGAACACCCAGCGGTCGCCGCGCATGCAGTCGAGCGCGCGGCCCGAGAACGCCGTCGCCGGATCTGGGCTCGCGCGGTTCACCGCGAGGCGGGCATGCTCTAGCGCCGTTCCTCGTAGGACGGGCGCAGGTTCTCGATCATCGCCACCAGCCCGTCGAGCGCGGCGTCGATGAAGGCCGTCCCCTGCCCGGCGCTGGCGACATGCGGGTTGCCGAAGATCGAGGCGTGGTTGGTCGCCGGGTTCGGACGTCTTCGATAGGTGCGCGAGGGCTCGACCGGGGCCACCAGGTCCCAGCCGACGAGCGGCGTGTAGACCCCCTCGATGCGGTCCATCTTGACCAGCTCCGGCCTTGTGGCGAGCTGGAAGGAGGTCTCGAACTCCCCGCCATGGCCCATCCCGCCGACTTCCGAGCTGCGCAGCGCGTCGATCCCGGCCGCGCCGGGCTCCCAGTAGCTCACCGCCGTCACCTGGAAGTCGTGCGCCTCGTCGAGATCGTCGACCAGGCGGCGCGCGACGGCGTCGTTCGACGTGCCGTTGGGCCGGTTGCCGTTGAGGATCAGGAGGTCGGCAAAACCCTGCCTGACCAGCGCCGCGCCGATTTCGTAGACCAGCTCTTGGTAGGTCGGGATCGAGAGCGAGACCGTGCCGGGAAAGTGCTCGAAGGTCTTGGAGACCGCATAGGGCACGGCCGGCGCGACCACCGCGCCGACCCGCTCGGCAAGGCGGACCGCCATGTGGTCGGCCTGGTGGGTGTCGGTGTCGCAGGGCATGTGCGGCCCGTGCGACTCGGTCGCCCCGGTCGGCAGGATGACCAGCCTGCCCGCCTCGATCGCCGCGCGCACCTCTTCATGGGTCATGTGGGCGAGGCGGACCTCCATCAGCGCGACCGCGCCGCCGTCAACAGGCGGTGGATCATGTCGGGCGACATCGGCGATTCGCGCACCGGCGCGATGCCGAGCGGCGCGAAGGCGTCCTCCATCGCCGAGGCGACGACCTGCGAGACCGGGATGGTGCCGGCCTCGCCGACGCCCTTGATGCCGAGCGGGTTGAGCGGCGAGGGCGTCTCCATGTGGAGGATCTCGGCGTCCGGCACCTCGGTCGCGTAGGGCATCAGGAAGTCCATGAAATTGGCGGCGAGCGGGGTGCCGTTCTCGTCGAACGCGCAACGTTCGTAGAACGCCCCGCCGATCCCCTGGCCGATGCCGCCCATCACCTGCCCCTCGACGATCATCGGGTTGATCATGTTGCCGCAGTCGTGGATGCAGAGATAGCGCCTGATGTCCATCGCGCAGGTGTCGGGAAAGAACTCGACGATCGCGGCATGGACGCCATAGGCCCAGGTGGCGTGCGACGGGCTGAAATAGTCGGTCTCCTCGATCCCCGGCGCCGTGCCTTCGGCGAGCGGCGGGCCGTCATGGGTGGACGCCGGCGCGAACTGCGTCGCGGTCTGCGACGCCTCGTTGAAGGCGTAGCGCAGCGGGTTCGACGCGGTGGCGATCTCGGCCAGCGACACCGAGCGGTTGCCGTCGACGATCCAGGCGCGCCCGTCGCGCAGATCGATCGAATCCTCATCGGTCTCCAGCATGTTGGCGGCGGCGGCGACGATGCGGGCGCGCGCCTTGACGGCCGCCTTGTGGATGGCGTTGCCGCTGACCACCGCGGCGCGGCTCGCGAACGTCGCCACCCCCCATTCATGCGCCTGGGTGTCGCCCTCGACGAAGATCACGTCCTGCACGTCGCAGCCCACCTGGTCGGCGGCGATCTGGGCGAACACCGTCTCGTGCCCTTGGCCCTGGCTGGTCAGGCCGGTGGTGACGTAGACCTTGCCGGTGATCGGGTGGATTTTGACGTGGCCCCCCTCATAGGGGCCGAGCCCGGTCCCCTCGACATAGAAGCCGATCCCGAAGCCGAGATAGCGGCCCGCGGCGCGGGCGGCCTCCTGCTCCTCGCGGAAGGCGGCGAGGTCGATTGTCCCGGTAATCAGGTCGAGCGCCTTCTCGTACTCGCCCGAATCGTAGTTCACGGCCAGCCCGTCGGCGAACAGCAGCCCGTCCCGCACATAGGGGAACTCGCCCGGCCCGATGAAGTTGCGCCGGCGGATCTCGATCCGGTCGATGCCGAGCTCGTCGGCCAGCTGGTCGAGGGCGCGCTCGATCGCGAAGCAGGCCTGCGGCCGGCCGCAGCCGCGATAGGGGGTGACCTGGACGCAGGGCGTGTAGACCAGGGTCATCTCCACCCAGATGTCGGGAATCCGGTAGGGCCCGGCGATCGAGGTCGAGGCGACCTGGGCGACGGCGATGCCGTAGGGGATGAAGGCGCCGGTGTCGTGGATGAAGGAGTCGCGAAGCGCGAGCACCGTCCCGTCCTTGTTCGCGGCGAGCGAGATCTCGTGGATCTGGGCGCGCTCCTGGCTCGCGCCGACGAAATTCTCCACCCGGTCCTCGATGTATTTCACCGGGCGGTCGAGCTGCATCGCCGCATGGGGAACGAGGATCTCGTCGGCGTGGAACATCATGATCTTCTGGCCGAACCCGCCGCCGACATTGGGCGCGATGACCCGGATCCGGTCCTCGTCGATGCCGAACAGCGAGGCGAGCCCGCCGCGCACCGAGATCGTCGCCTGCGTCGAATCCCACACCGTGAGCTCGCCCGTCACCCCGTCCCAGCGGGCGGCGACGGCGCGGCACTCCATCGGCGCGGCGGTGGACCGCTCCGACCGGACGCGCACCGTCGTGGTGTGCTCGGCCTCGGCGAAGGCGGCGTCGGCATCGCCGCTCCCCTGGATGAAGTGGGCGGCGACGTTGTTGGGGATGTCGTCATGCACCAGCGGCGCGCCGTCGGCGATGGCCTTCTCCAGATCGAGCTCGACGGGCAGCGGCTCGTACTCGACCTCGATCGCCGCGCAGGCGTCCTCCGCGGTGTAACGGTCGACGGCGACCACCATGGCGATGCACTGGCCGGCGTAGAACACGTCGTCCCGGGCCAGCGGCCGCTGGGTCTTGCCGCCCGCGACGATGCAGGGGTGCGGGATCAGCAGCGGCAGCTCGACATCGAGGTCGCCGATAGTGTCGGCCGTGTAGACGGCGACCACGTCGGGCAGCGCCTCGGCCGCGGAAGTGTCGATCGAGCGGATCCTGGCGCGCGCGTGCTGGCTCCTCACGAACGCCGCGTGCAGCGCGCCGGGGAGCGAGATGTCGTCGATGAACGCGCCCTCGCCCTTGAGCAAAGCGGGGTCCGCGTTGCGCTGGACCGGTTCGCCGAACTGCCGTGTCGACATGCGCTCCTCCTCAGCCTTCGGCCGCGTTCATCAGCTCGACCGAGCGGCGGAACGCCTTGACGATATTGCTGTAGCCGGTGCAGCGGCAGAGATTGCCCGACAGCACCTCGCGGATCGCCGTCTCCGAGAGGTCGGGCTCGGGCGTCTCCCCGAGATAGCTCAGCATCGACATCACGAAGCCCGGCGTGCAGTAGCCGCATTGCAGGCCGTGGCACTCCATCATCGCCTGCTGGATCGGGTGCAGCGTGCCGTCCTCGGCGGCGACGCCCTCGATGGTGCGGATCTCGGCGCCGTCGGCCTGCACCGCGAAGGCGAGGCAGGACCGCCCGGCGCGGCCGTCGATCAGCACCGTGCAGCAGCCGCACACCCCGTGCTCGCAGCCGACATGGGTGCCGGTGAGGCCGAGCTCGTGGCGGATGAAGTCGCTCAAGAGCATGCGCGGGCTCGCCTCGCGGGTGACGGTCTCGCCGTTGACGGTCAGCGTCACCGGGATCTTCGGATCGGAGGAGGAGGCGGGGATCGCCTTCTTCAGCACGCTCTTCGCCATCGTCTAGCCTCCCGCCCGCTCTGCGGCCGTCGCCGCGGTCCGCCGCACCAGCGCCGCCAGCAGGTCCCTGCGGTACGCCTCGCCCGCCTGCATGTCGGCGGGCGCGGTGACGTATTCCTTCGCCGCCTCGCCGGCCGCCGCGCGCGCCGCCTCGTCGACCGCGCGGCCGGCGAGCGCGTCCTCGGCGGCGGCGAGCCGGACCGGCCTGGCGCCGATGCCGCAGGCCGCGATCCGCGCCTCGCGGCACACGCCGCCCTCGATCGCAAGCAGGGTGCAGACCCCGGCGAGCGCATAGTCGCCGCGGCGCCGGGCGAATTCCTCGAACGCATATCCGGTCGCCGGGGCCAGGGCGGGGATGCGCACCTCGGTCAGGATCTCGGCCCGGTCGAGGCTGGTGGTCATGTGGAAGCGGAACAGGTCCTCGGCCGCGATCTCGCGGCTGCCGCCCGGACCCGCGACCGTCACCGCGCCGCCGGCCGCGACCAGCAGGCAGGGCAGCTCGGCCGCGGCATCGGCATGGGCGATGCTGCCGCCGACGGTGCCCCGGTTGCGGATCGCGATATGGGCTACGTTGTCGAGCACCTCGCCGATCAGCGGGTTGGCGGCGTTGGCCGCGGCGTGGGTCTCGAGCTCGCGGTGCCGGGTCATGGCGCCGATGCGGATCGTCCCGCCCTCCACCGCGATCCCCCGGAGCGCCGCGATCCGCCGCAGATCGACCAGCCGGCCCGGGGTGGCGAGCCGAAAATTCATCGTCGGGATCAGGCTCTGCCCGCCGGCGAGCGGGCGCGCGGTCTCGTCCCCGGCGAGCGCCGCCACCGCAGCCTCGACGGTCTCCGGCGCGACGTAGTCGAACAGCGCGGGCTTCACTCCGCCGCCTCCGCCGTGGTCTCGGCCCACCAGCCGGCATCGGGGTCCTGCCAGCCTTCCGGCCGGTCGAGCCCGCCCGCTTCCCGCGCGGCCTCGACATAGGCGCCCCGGTCGAACATCGGCAGCGCGCCGCGGCGCGCCCGCATCTCCGCCCGGCGCGCATCGGTCGCCGGACCGTCGACCCCGAGCCGCGCGCCGTCCGCCTTGAGAATCACGCCGTACTCCTGCTCTGCGGCCGGTTCGGAGACCAGCCCGCACTCGACATCGTAGGCGACGCGTTCGGGCTCGCGCAGCAGGGGATCGCCCCAGCCGCCGCCGCCGGTGGTGCGGATGCGGACGGTGGAGCCCGCCGGCACCTCGATATTGTCGGCCATGCCGGCGATCTCGCGCTCCTCCCCGGGCCCGTCCTCGACCGCGATCCGGTAGGTCGAGCCCGGCCTGCCGCCATTGACGCCCCAGGTGTTGACCAGCGCGCGGTCGGCATTCGACAGGAGCCGGCAGGGTTCGAGCGCGCGGATGCGCTTGTCGTAGCCGAACCCGCCGCGGCGGAACCCCGGCCCGCCGGAATCGCGGGCGAGCCCGAGCTTCTCGACCATGACGGGATAGCGCGTCTCGGAGAACTCGGCCGGCAGGTTGCGCGAGTTGGGGACGATATGGACCACATCCGAGCCGTCCGCCCAGGGCCGGCCCGGCCCGCCGCCGCCGAGCACCTCGCGGAACAGGAAGAAGTCCCGGTTCGAGGCGCCGCCATGCAGCCCCCAGATGCGGATCGTCTCGTGATCCGCCGGCATCCGCCCGCCGGTCGCCTTGGACAAGAGCGCGGCGAAGATGCCGAGCGAGCGCAGCAGGATGAAGAAGCGCATCCCGGTCGCCTTGCCGAAATTCGGCGTCACCAGCGTCCCCTTCTCCGGGAACTTCACGTCGATCACGTCGAGCACGCCCTCGTTCATGTCGATCTCGGCGGCGCGCTCGGGCGAGGCGGCGAGCGAGCGCAGCACCGGGCCCATCCACTTGCGCACGAACTTGCCGTCGGAATAGTCGATCGCCCAGTTGATCGGCCCCCTGGCCTCGCGGCTGGTGCCGGTGAAGTCGAGCAGGATCTTCTCGGCGGTCTTGGTCATGGTCACGCGCATCGCGTGCAGCCGGGGCGCATCGACGCCGTCGTTCTCGATATAGTCCTCCCAGGCGTAGACGCCGTCCGCGATCCTCGGCAGGAGCTCGCGCCGGATGGTCTCGGCGCAGTTCTCGATCATCGCGTCGAAGGCCGCCTCCAGCGTGTCCGCGCCGTAGCGCTCGGCGAGCGCCACCACCCGCCTGGACCCCAGCATGGCGGCGCCGATCTCGGCGTCGAGGTCGCCGCGCAGATGCTCCGACAGGCGCGAGTTGCGCTCGATGATGCGGAACGCCGCCTCGTTCACCCGGCCGCCCTCGTAGAGCTTGATCGGCGGGATCACCAGCCCCTCGGTCCACATGTCCTCGGCATGGACCGGCAGGCTGCCCGGCACCGAGCCGCCGACATCGTCGTGGTGGCCGAACACCTGGGAGAAGCCGATCAGCCTTCCCTCGTGGAAGATCGGCAGGGTGGAGCAGAGGTCGGGGATGTGGCCGATGCCGCCCGACGAGTTGTAGGGGTCGTTCCAGAAGAACACGTCGCCCGGGTTGATGTCCTCGGGTCCGAAATACTCGAACACCGGCTCGACCAGGGCCGAATACGACCGCCCGGTCAGCTTGCGGCCCCTGGCGTCGAACAGCGCCACCCGGTAGTCGTGCTGGTCGCGGATCATCGGCGAGCGCGAGGTGCGCTCGACGGCGGCCTCGATCTCGAGCTCGGCGGAGCGGATGGTGCCGGTGATGATCTCCAGCTCGACCGGCCCGAGCTCGCTTGCCGCTTTCCGGCCTTCGCTCATGAGGACTTCTCCAGGATGAGATTGCCGTAGCGGTCGACGCTCGACCGCCAGGTTGCGGGGACCACGGTGGTCGATCCGTACTCCTCGACGATCGCCGGGCCAGCGGTAGCGGTGCCGACGCCGAGATCGCCGCGCCGCCAGATGCCGCAATCGACCCAGCCGCTCCCGCGCCAGTAGACCGGGCGCGAGGCGACCGGCGCGGCCTCGCCGTCCGCGCGTTCGAGCGGGCGGATATCGGGGCGGTGCACGCGGCCGACCGCCTGAACCCGGAGGCTCACCACCTCGACATCCTGGCGTCCCTCGTAGTGGAAGCCGAAAATGCGTTCGTGCACGAAGTGGAAGTCGCGCCACATCGTCGCCACCGCATCGGCCCCATCGGTGCCCGGCGGAATCGGCACCGGCACCTCGTGGCCCTCCCCGACATAGCGGACATCGGCGCTGCGTACCAGCCGGATCGCGTCGCGCGCGACGCCCTCGGCCGCGATCTCGTCCCGCCCCCGCCCCTCCAGCGCGCGCCAAACCGCCTCCAGCTCGTCCGCGTCGTGGCTCGACTGCTGGCGCACGCAGGTCCTCACATAGTCGCGCTTGATGTCGGAGACGTGGAGCCCGAAGGCCGACAGATTGCCCGGGTTGGGCGGCACGATGGCGGTGGCGATGCCGAGGAAATCCGCGACCTCGGCGGCGAACAGCCCGCCGGCGCCGCCGAAGGCGACCATCGCGTAGTCGCCCGGGTCGAGGCCGCGCGTTGTGGTGACGCGGCGGATGCCGTGCACCTGGTTGGCCGAGGCGATTTCGAGCACCCCGGCGGCGGCTTCCTCGGCCGCAATTCCGAGCTTGCGGCCGAGCGCCTCGTAGGCCGCGCGCGCGGCGCCTGCGTCGAGCGCGAGCCCGCCGCCGATCAGCGCCCCGGGCAGGCGGCCGAGCACCAGGCCGGCATCGGTCACCGTGGGCTCGCTGCCGCCGCGGCCGTAGCAGATCGGCCCCGGATCGGCGCCGGCGCTCCGCGGCCCGACCTTGAGCGCGCCGTAATCGTCGATCCAGGCGAGCGAGCCGCCGCCGGTGCCGACGGTCTCGATGTCGAGCATCGGCGATTTCACCGGGTAGCTCTCTATCACCGCGTGGCTGGTGAGCTGCGGCGTGAGGTTCTGGACCAGCGAGACGTCGGTCGAGGTGCCCCCGACATCGAGCGTCAGCACGTTGCGGTAATCGGCGAGCCTGGCCATGTGGGTCGCGCCGAGCACGCCGCCGGCGGGACCGGACACCAGCATGGTGACCGGCTTCTCGGCCGCCTTGGCGCTGGAGACGATGCCGCCGTTGGACTGCATGATCAGGAACGGCAGCGCGCCGGAGCGGGCGCGGATGCTGCGCTCGGCATGGCCGAGATAGGTCTTGCAGTAGGGCTTCACCATGACGTCGATCAGGGTCGTCATGGCGCGCTCGTATTCGCGGTACTCGGGCAGCACCACGGAAGAGAGCGAGACGTGGATGCCGGGGTGGCGTTCGGCCAGCAGCGCGCCCACCCGCTCCTCGTGCGCCGGGTTGGCGTAGGCGTGCAGCAGGCAGACGGCAAGCCGCGTCACCCCGAGGGCGACGAGCTCGTCGGCAGCGGCGATCACGCTCTGCTCGTCGAGCGGGGCGAGCTCCGAGCCGTCATGGCGCATCCGCCCGGCCGCCTCGCGCACCAGGTGGAGCGGCACCAGGCGCTTCGGCTTGACCCAGAAGAACGAGTTGCCGTAGCCGTCGGGGACCGACTGGCGGGCGATCTCGATCAGGTGGCGAAAGCCCGCGGTCACCAGCAGGCCCAGCCCCTCGAACCTGTGCTCCAGCACCGCGTTGGTGGCGGTCGTGGTGCCGTGCAGGATGCGGTCGATATCGCCCGGCCCGGCGGAGGCCGCGTCCAGCACCTCGTCGATGCCGTTCAGCAGGCCGCGGCTCGGATCGGCCGGCGTGCTCGGCGTCTTGATGGCGAACTGGTCGCCCGTATCCTCGTCGAGCGCGATCACGTCGGTGAACGTGCCGCCGGTGTCGATGGCTATGCGAAGCGCCATGATTCGACCGCTATTTCAACACGCTAACCATGTTGCGACGATATTCTCAGAGGGCCGCGGCGTCAAACAGGCGCGGCTCGAGCTGCGCACCCCATTCCGCCAGCAGATCGGCCGAGTCCATCACCAGCCCCATATGGATCGAGACCATCTTGAGCGCCGCCTCCTCCATCTCGTCATTGGTGCCGCGCACCAGATCCTGCAGCACGACGACGCGGTAGTCGCGGTTGCTCGCATCGAAGGCGGCGTTGAGCACGCAGCAATCGGTGAACCCGCCGTTCAGCACCACCGTCCGAACCTCCATGTTGCGCAGCAGGAAGTCGAGGTCGGTCGGGTAGAACACCGACAGCCGCTTCTTGGTCTGGACGATCTGGTCGCCCGGCTCGACCCGGGTCTCGAACTCGGTCCAGCGGCTGCCCTCGATGGCGTGCGCGTCGGCGTTGGGGATCTCGCCGACATGGAGCGGGAAGACGTCGCGCCAGGCCGCGCGCAGGCCGTTCACGTCGTCCACCCCGCCCTTCCGCAGCACCGACCTGACATGGACGATGGGGACGCCGAGCCGGCGCGCCCGGTCGTGGAAGGCGTCGATCGGGGCCACGATCTCGCGCGCCCGCGGCGCCGGGCACGGGCAGTCCGGCGTGTCGGCGAGATGGCCCTGGTGCATGTCGATCGAGACAATCGCCGATCTCGACGCATCGGCGTAGAGGTCGAACCCGTCCGGCAGAACGCGGCGGTCGCCGTAGACATAAGCCTCCATCCCTGCCTCCCTCGTCAGTGTCTCGCGCCGTTCTCGATATCCGCCCAGGCGGCGATCAGCCGGCGGATACGGGCGTCGCGGTCGGCGGCGGTCTGGTGCGCGCCCTCGATGTTGATCCCGGTGATCCGGTCGCCGGTGCGTTGCAGCAACGCTTCGTCGTCGCCGCCCGGAACCGCCGGGATGCGTACCACCGTGTCGTGGCAGTAGGTCGGGATCCGCCCGCCGGCGCGGATCTGCGAGGTCTTCGGCTCGCCGCCCGAGGCGACGCGGCGGATCTCGGCCCTGAGCAGCTTGCGCAGCATCAGCACGCCCTTGTCGGTCGCCGTCATGTGCTCCAGCGCATGGACGGCGATCGGCCGCTGGCTGGTCTGGGCGTCGAAATCGCCCGGGATGCGCTGGCGGTCCCGGTAGCTGCGCGCGCCGTCCTGGCCGAAGAAGTCGACCGATTCGGGGCCGCATCTGCTCTCGTCGGCGTTGTTGCCGGGATCGCCGTCCGGGTGGAAATGGCGCCAGCCGATGATGCGGCAAGTCCGGTTGTCGACCGGCGTGGTCCAGCGCGTGATGCCGGCGCGCGAGTAGAGCTTGGGCTGGCGGCCGTCCTCCCAGATATGGCCCACCTGGGCGATGTTGCCGAGCAGGATGTCGTTCGAGCGCACCCAGACATTGTCGCCCCAGCGCCGGGTGGTGACGTAGATCATGCCGGTCGGGGTCTCGCGGAACTCGGTCACCGGCAGCTCGCCCCAGGCGTCGGCGAACTGGGAGAAGCTGATGCGCGTGTGCAGGAACACCGCATGCGCCGGGTCCATCACGTTCTCCTGCACCTGGAGCCAGTTGCAGGGGTAGGTGATGTAGTAGGGGACCAGCCGGTCGTCCGGCATGGCGAACGAGTCGTAGGGCGCGAAGTCCGGCCGCTTCCCGGGCGGCCCCATATAGGCGAAGACCAGCCCGTCATGCTCCTCGACCGGGTAGGCGCCGTGATAGAGCCGGTCCTTGAGCGTGCTCGCCGGCGGCTCGCCCGGCGTCTCCAGGATCCTCCCGTCGGGGGCGAACAGCCAGCTATGGTAGCAGCAGCGCAGCCCCCCGGGCTCGACCACGCCGTATTCGAGCGAGGTGCCGCGATGGCTGCAATGGCGGTCGAGCAGCCCCCAGTCGCCGGCCCGCGTGCGGAACAGCACCAGGTCCTCGCCGAACATGCGGACTCTCAGCGGCAGCTCGCCGACCTCGGAGGCGATCGCCACGGGCTGCCAGAACCGCCTCAGATACTCGCCGCAGGCCGAGCCGCGCTCGACATGGGTGAGCTCGCAATCCTCGTCCGGCGTCGGCGGGTTGTGGTAGGCGCCGTAGGGCGTGCGCAGAAAATGCTTCTGCACGGGATCAAACCTCCTCCTCGATCGCCCGGCGCGAATGCTAGAGCCAATCCGTTGCGGATGGAACCGTGCCGTCCTTCGGGCGCTACCCGAGATGAGATGTCGTGCCGTCGCCCGGTCACCCACCCCTCACCCTGAGTGGCCCGCCAAAGGCCGGCGTATCGAAGGACGACCGAACGAAAAGAGCGCCGGAGCTCCCCGCTGCCACTCTCGAGACGATAGCAAATGTACCCCAAAACTCGTCCCATGTCAAGCATTATTTTGTCCGATATGAATAGGTTAACAATGCTGACCATTGTTTCACGTGAAACAATGTCCCGAAACGGTACAATTTCCACCGCCACCGACAGGCGGCCGCGCGGCCGCGGCAAATTGCCCGCCAAGGGCCGGGCTGCTAGCGTTCGCCGGGCGCGGCGGGGCTCGGGAGGCGGGATGGAGCGGCAGCGGATCCGGTTCGGCAGCTTCCTCGCGCCGTTTCATTCGGTGCGCGAGAACCCGACGCTCGCGCTGGAGCGCGACTTGGCGCTCGTCGAGCACCTCGACCGGCTAGGCCTCGACGAGGTCTGGGTGGGCGAGCACCATTCGGGCGGCATGGAGATCGTGGCCTCGCCCGAGATCTTCATCGCCGCGGCGGCCGAGCGCACGCGGCGGATCCGGCTCGGGACCGGCGTCGTCACGCTGCCCTACCACCACCCGTTCCTGGTCGCCGAGCGCATCAACCAGCTCGACCACCAGACCAGGGGGCGGACGATGTTCGGCGTCGGCGCCGGCGCGCTGCCCTACGATGCCGACATGATGGGCATCGACGTCGCGCGCATCCGCGACATGATGACCGAGGCGCTGGATGCGATCCTGCCGCTGCTCGACGGCGAGACGGTGAGCCGCCGGACCGGCTGGTTCGAGCTCCGCGAGGCCCGGCTCCAGCTCGCCCCCTTCACCCGCCCGCGGGTCGAGCTCGCGATCCCCTCGGTGGTCTCGCCGTCGGGCCCGAGCGCCGCCGGCAGGTACGGCATGAGCCTGCTGTCGACCGCCGCCACCACGAGGGCGGCGTTCGAGGCCCTGCCGGAGACGTGGAAGATCTGCGCCGGGGAGGCCGAGGCGCATGGCCGGATCGCGGAGCGCGCGCGCTGGCGTCTGGTCGGCCCCGTCCACGTCGCCGAGACCCGCGAACGGGCGCGCGCCAATGTCCGCTTCGGCATCCAGGAGTGGCTGCGCTACTTCGCCCAGGTCGGGCATTTGCCGCTGGACGCGACCGGCGAGGGAGATGTGGACTCCGACATCGACGCGCTGATCGAAGCGAAGATCGCGGTGATCGGCACGCCGGACGATCTCGCCGCCCAGATCGAGCGGCTGGAACGCCAGTCGGGCGGGTTCGGGGTTTTTCTCGACATGGCGCATAACTGGGCCGATTTCGCCGCCACCCAGCGCAGCTACGAGCTGATCGCGCGCTATGTCATGCCCCGTTTCGACGGCCGCGGCGGGCGGCAGGAGGAGGCCTGGCGCTGGGCGATGGCGAAGAAGCCGGCGCTCGCCGAGCGGCGCCAGGCGGGGATCGACAGGGCGATCCGCGACCTCAATCCTCGAAAGTGATCTCCGCCGTCTGGGCGATGCCGCCGTCGGGGGTAAGCGCCCACAGCCGGCCCTCGCCCGGGCCGGGTCCGGGCGCGCCGTTGACGGTGAACGGCGCGCCGTCGAACAGCGGGGCGAGCGCGCGCACCGCATAGGATCTGAGCGTCGCCCCGGGCCGCGCGCGGCGGAACAGGTCCAAGAGCAGCGTGGTGATCAGATTGCCGTGCACCAGCAGCCCCGGATAGCCCTCGACCCCGGTCACGTAGTCGCGGTCGTAGTGGATGCGGTGGCTGTTCATGGTGAGCGCCGAGTAGCGGAACAGGAGCACGGTGGTGGGCTCGATCTCGCGCGACCAGACGGCCTCGATCCCGGGCGGCTCCCGCTTCGCCGGCGGCGCGCCCGCCTTGCCCGCATCGGCCGCGCGATAGACGGTCGAATGCTCCTCGTGGGTGGCGAGCCCGTCCTCGCCGAAGATCTCGTGGCGCAGGGTGACGAAGCAGAGCGCGCCGGAACGCCCGGACTTGGGCGCCACGTCGGCGACGGTGGAGACCCGCCTCGCGGTCTCGCCGACCCGGAGCGGGCGGTCGAAGCGCATCCTTGCGCCGGCCCACATGCGGCGCGGCAGGGGCACCGGGGGCATGAAGCCGCCCTTCGCCTTGTGCCCGTCCGGCCCGGTGTCGGCGAGCTTCACCACCTCCGGGAAGTAGTACCAGTGCCAGCCGGGCGGGATCGGATCGCCGTCTGCCAGCGGCGCGTCGTCGCGGTCGAAGGTGGCGGACAGGATATCGGCGGGGGCGGCGGTAATGAGCCCGGTCGCGGTCTCGCTGCGCCCGATCCAGCCGCGCGCGCGCTCCAGCGCCTCGTCGAGCCCGCTCATGCCGCGAACTCGCCGCGGATCGCCCCGGAATCGGCGCCCGCCTCCGGCACCGGGCCGAGCGAGCGCGCGCCGCCGTCGATCCGCGCCGGCGGGGCGACGAGGTCGATCGCGCCGCCCGGGATGCCGATGCCCGCCCGCCTGAGCGCCGGGTGGCGTGCGAGGCCGGCGACGTCGTTGACCTCGCCGAAGGCGATCTTCGCCCGGCGCAGCCTGGCGATCAGCGCATCGCGCGCGATCGCCGTGAACACGCCGCGGACGATCGCATCGAAGGGCTCGCGGTTGTCGAGCCGGGCGATGTTGCTCTCGAAGCGCGGGTCGGCGGGGAGGTCCGGGCGCTCCAGCACCTGGGCGCAGAGGCGCACGAACTCGCGCTCGTTCTGGATCGCGATCAGGATCGGCGCGCCGTCCTGCGTCGGGTAGGCGCCGTAGGGGTGGATCGAGGGGTGGTTGAGCCCGATCCGGGGCGGGCCCCTGCCGTCGGCCTCCCAGTGCAGCAGCGGCACCGTCATCCAATCCGCCATGCCGGAGAACAGCGAGGTCTCGATGGCGCAGCCCTCGCCCGTTTCGCCGCGCGCGATCACCGCCTCGAGGGTTGCCATGTAGCTGTACATGCCGCACGCGATGTCGCAGACCGAGACCCCGACCCGGCCCGGCCCCTCGGGCCCGCCGGTGACCGAGCACAGCCCGGACTCCGCCTGGACCAGGAGGTCGTAGGCCCGCATGTCGGCATAGGCGCCGTCGGCGCCGTAGCCGCTGATGTCGACGGTGATCAGCCGGGGGTTGCGCGCGCGCAGGCCCGCCGAATCGAACCCCGCCCTGGCCGCCGACCCCGGGGCGAGGTTCTGGATGAACACGTCGGCCCGTTCCAGGATGCGGTAGAGCAGCGCCCGGTCGTCGGCGTCCTTGATGTCGGCGGTGAGCGATTCCTTGCCGCGGTTGAGCCAGACGAAATAGGCGCTCTCGCCATTGGCGAACCTGTCGTAGTTGCGCGCGAAGTCGCCGCCCGCGCGCTCGATCTTGATCACCCGGGCGCCGGCATCGGCGAGGCGCGACGAGCAATAGGGCGCCGCCACCGCCTGCTCCATCGAGAGCACCAGCAGCCCGTCGAGCGGGCGCATCGCATCGCCCGCCATCAATAGGACCTGGGCAGGCCGAGCACGTGCTCGGCGATGTAGGACAGCACGAAGTTGTTGGAGATCGGCGCGATCCGGTAGAGCCGGGTCTCGCGGAACTTGCGCTCGACGTCGTACTCCTCGGCGAAGGCGTAGCCGCCATGGGTCTGCATGCACATGTCGGCCGCCTGCCAGGACGCCTCGGAGGCGAGGTACTTGGCCATGTTGGCCTGCTCGCCGCAGGGCTCGCCCGCCTCGAACAGCGCCGCCGCCCTGGCGACCATGAGGTCCGCCGCCTCGGTCTTCGCGTAGGCCTCGGCGATCGGGAACTGGACGCCCTGGTTCTGGCCGATCGCGCGGTCGAAGATGCGGCGCTCGCCGGCGTATTCGGTGGCCCTGGCGATGAACCAGCGGGCGTCGCCGATGCATTCGGCGGCGATCAGGATCCGCTCGGCGTTCATCCCGTCGATGATGTAGCGGAACCCCTCGCCCTCCTCGCCGACCAGGCTGTCGGCCGGGATGCGCAGGTTGTCGAAGAAGATCTCGGTCGTGGCGTGGTTGATCATGGTGCGGATGGGGCGGATCTCGAGCCCGTTGCCGCGCGCGGCGCGCATGTCGAGGAGGAACACCGAGAGCCCCTCGGTGCGCCGCTCGACCTCCTCCCTGGGCGTGGTGCGGGCGAGCAGGAGCATGAGGTCCGAGTGCTCGGCCCGCGAGGTCCAGACCTTCTGGCCGTTGACCACGTAGCCGTCATTGCCGTCGCGGACCGCCGTGGTCCGCAGGCTCAGCGTGTCGGTGCCGCTGGTCGGCTCTGTGACGCCGAACGCCTGGAGGCGGAGCTCGCCGGCGGCGATCTTCGGCAGATACGCCCGCTTCTGGGCCTCGCTGCCGTGCCTGAGCACGGTGCCCATGGTGTACATCTGGGCGTGGCAGGCGCCGCCATTGCCGCCCGATTTCTGGACCTCCTCCAGGATCGCCGCAGCGGCGGAGATGCCGAGCCCGCTGCCGCCGTACTCCTCGGGGATCAGCACCGAGAGATAGCCGTGCTCGGTCAGGTCCCTGACGAACGCCGTCGGGTAGGCGCGGTCGCGGTCGAGCCCGCGCCAGTACTCGCCCGGATAGTTGGCGCACAGCCGGGCGACGGCGTCGCGGATTTCCCGGTGGTCGTCCATGTCTTCCCGAGCTCTCCGGCCGGCCTCGATTGCGGCCGTTTGTACGCCGACAAGCGGGCCGATCCAAGACCCGCGGCCGGCTTGAAATGCAGATATACCTCTTTATATGATATCGCAACACGTCACGATATCGGGTACGGGACCATGCTGGTGTCGAAATGGGGCAACAGCCTCGCGGTCCGGCTGCCGAAGGCGGTGGTCGACAATCTCGACCTCAAGTCCGGCGACCGGCTGGAGATCGTCTCCGCCACGCCCGAGCGTGTCGTGCTCGCGAAGGACCGGCGGCGGGCGCGGGCGGTCGAGCGGATGCGCGCGCGCGCGTTGACCCTGCCGGCGGGCTATGTCTTCGACCGCGACGACGCCAATATCCGGTGACCGCGTTCCTCGACACCAACCTGCTGGTCTATGCGCAGTCCGCCGACCCGAAGGGCGAGATCGCGAGACAGGCGATCCTGGCCGGCGGCACGGTCAGCGTCCAGGTGATCAACGAGTTCACCGCCGTATTGCGGCGCAAGCTCCGCCTGGAGTGGCACGAGATCGCGGACGCGGTGGCCGATGTGCGGGCCGCGCTCGATCCGGTCCGCCCGGTCGGGATCGAGACCTGGACCGCGGCGGTAGCGCTCGCCCGGCAGCACCGTTTCGGCTTCTACGACTCGCTGATCCTCGCATCCGCCCTCGAAGCCGGCTGCGACACCCTGCTGACGGAAGATATGCAGGCAGGCCGCCGCATCGAGAGCCTGACGATCGTCAACCCGTTCCAACGCGGGCCTTAGCCCCTCGCGCGGCCCGTGTGGACACCCGTTCGAGTTCGCGGGTACCGTGGGCCGAGCGCGCGGAGGGCCGAGCGCCGCGAAGGAAACGCCGAAACAGGGAGAGACTTCCATGCCAAGACTGTCGGCCGCGACAATCGCGGCAGTCTTCGTCGCGCTCGCCGCCGCCCCGGCCGGCGCGCAGGACATCCTCAAGTCCGAGACCGGCAATCCGGGCTCGACCGGTCACGCGCTGGTCGTCGTGGCGTCGAAGATCTACAAGCGGGATCTCGGCATCGACATCCAGATCAACGACAGCCAGACGCTGACCAAGTCGGCGTTGAAGCTGGGCCGGGGGCAGATCGACCTGATGGCGATGCCGACGGCGGTCTACAAGTTCCTCGCCGCCGGCTCGCGCATGTACAAGAAGAAGCTCCACAAGCAGGCCATCGCGGCGGGCAGGAACGTGCGCGCGCTGTTCGGCTTCCAGGGCGTGGTGTTCCACCCGGTGACGTTCGACGTCGACGGCATCAAGACGTGGCAGGACATCAAGGGCAAACGGGTCTTCGTCGGCCCGCCCGCCGGCGCGGCCTCGGTGACCGTGCAGACCATGATCAGGGCGCTCACCGGCTACGAGCCGAACAAGGACTACAAGGCGATCAAGCTGAACTGGGGGTCGGGCCTGCAGGCGATGATGGACGGCAAGCTCGACCTGTTCGTTCGTCCGGTCAACCCGGGCGCGGCGATGATCGAGCAGCTCGGAATGTCGCGAAAGTTCCGCATCCTCGACTCCGACACCACCACCGAGGCCTGGAAGAAATGGCTCAAGGGGCCGGGGCGCTTCACCGGCACGATCCCGGCCAACACCTATAGCGGCCAGGTCAACCGGGACCGGACGATCAGGGGCGGCGCGGCGACATTCTACCTGGCGGTCCACAAGGACATGCCGGACGACCGGGCCTACGGGATGACCAGGCTGTTCTGGGACAATCTCGACGAGGTGCACAAGACATCGGTGATCCTCAAGCCGATCGCCATGAAGATGCCGTTCGTCGGCATGAACACCGCGCTGCACCCGGGCGCGGCCAGGTACTACAAGGAAATGGGCATCGCGATCCCGGCCAGGCTGCTGCCGTAGGGGGCGGCGGGTCGCCGGTGCCGCCCTCCCGGGCACTCCGCGGCCGCCGTCATTTCGGCCTTGAAGCGGGAAGCGGTGCCCGATCGAGCCGGGCATCTCACCGCGCGAACCTGTGCAGGCCGTACCGCCTGCGCTCCGGCGCGTCCTGTCACGATCTGCGTCGGCGCGACACCCGCCCACAAATTCTTGGGGACCGATTTACCCGGCCGATTTCATGCACCGTCGACGGGATTTCGGCCTCGCGCCTCGCGGGAGGTTCCCCCGATAGATCGCTCCTTCCGGTATGCCGATCAGGAGAAGCGGGCAGGGGTTTCCGACGCCGCGTTCGATCCGTTCCCGCAGCTTGTTCCAGTGGGTCGTGGCGCTGCCGAACTTGTCCCGAACGAACCGCCGTGCCCATTCGTCCACGAAGTCCGCGCCGCGGGTCACGACCGCGCCGACACTGATTGCGCCCTCGCTATGGAGCCTTTGGAAGTTCTCCAGATCGCGGTCGAAGAACGGATCCCCGACGCCGAATTGTGGCCGTAGGTCGGCCAATCGGGCTCGTAGCCGGCTTCGGCCTGATTGCCCCACACCGTCCAGTTGTCGCGGACTCCGCGTCCGAACAATTCCAGGTACGGCCCCCAGCTGCAGCTCTCGATCAGCTCGTACTGCTCGTCCGGCTTGCGCGAATGCTCGCGCTTCCGGCTGGCGATCAGATTGACCTGGCGCCGCCCCGGAGGCAGCGTCCGCGCATTCTTCCCCCGGATGCCGAACAGCACCATCTCGGTGACGTTGCGGAAGTAGAACCCGACCCCGCGCCCGTCCGAGCCGCCGTCCTTTCGTATCTTGTGCCAGATCACGTTGCTCTTGTACTCGAACCCCCAGGATTCGAGCACGAGCAGGCCCTGGGGCAGCAGCGCGTTCGGAACCCAGAGATAGCAATGGGCGCGCTCTGCCATGCACTCGGCGATCGGCAAGGCGGCGATTTCATTGACGGTCAGAGTGCCGTAGCGCGACAGGCGACGGTGTTCCGGTGCGACCTTTCCGGTCCGGTTGGTGAAACGCCAAGGCGGATCGGCGAGGACCGTCCCGAACTTTTCGCCGTTCAGGCATTCGACGAGATCGGCGGCGGGCGACCGCGACATCGAATCTCCGGGTTCCGCCATGGCGGCCCTGAACCGCTCGGCGGCTCGGCCCTTCGTCCCCGCGACGACCGGCTTGCCCACCCCATCATGGCCGGAGAGCGCAGGACGCTCGGCCTTGGGCATGTTCTCGCGTCGCCCCCCGATACAGGTTCGATGGACCTCAAGCGGCTCCGAGAATAACCGAGGCGATTCGGGGGACCAAGCCTCTCCGATTCGATCGGGCGCGGTTCGCGCCGTCCTCCGTGCGACCTCGATGTCCCGATGGTCCCCCTTCGTACCGTTCCGTTCCATGATGGAACTTCCCCTCACCAGAACATAAGCGGAACATACAGCCCGTGCGCAGGATTTGCAAGCATGGGTGCGATTGTCCTTCCCGAGGCGCACCGGGAGACCCGTGGACGCCCGCTTGCGCAGCGCCGCCGGTGTCCATCCCCCCCCGCCGCCCCGCACTGGCTTGTTCCGCCCTCCCTCATCTTGCAGCATGGCCGCATGAGTCGGGGCCGCGTCCGCATCGTATGCGAGACCTTGCCGTGAACCCATGGAGGGGCATGGATACCCGGAACGACTCCGGGCGTGACGGGACAGGAAGTGGCGGACGGTCCGGCCCGGCCGGGCATGCCTCTCCCCTTCCCGGCGCCGCGTCCTGACATGGCCTCCCTCGGCGCTCCGCCAGCGGAGTCCGGCTCGCCCGTTGGCCGTGCGGCGACGGCGGCGGCGTTCGTCGTCGCGCTGTTCATGGCGTTGCTCGGCATCGCGAACTCCTCGCCCAAATTCTGGTTGGTGCCGACGGTGGGGCCGTTCGATTCGGAGTGGATCCGCCCGGTCGTGCTCGGCTGCTCGGTGTTCGTCGTGCTGGCGACCAAGGGGTTCGCGCGGCATTTCGCGGCACGCAACGCCTCGCGCGGCCGGCTGGGTCTGCTGATCGATTGCGCGCTGCTCGCCGCCGCGTTCTGGTGTTTCTGGCGCTACTACGTGGACGTGTCGGAGATCGAGGAGGGGCTGTTCGATTTCGAGCTCGTCCACCCCGTCGTGGCGCTGGTCGGCTCGGCCGTCTTCATCGCCATCTGCTGGCGCGTGTGGGGCGCGCCGCTCGCGGTCTGCGGCATCGTCGCGATCGTCTACTTCTTCTCGGGCGAGCACTGGCCCTGGATCTTCAGGACCGCGCCGATCGTGTTTCTCGACACCGCCGAGGACCTCTGGTTCAACCTCAATGACGGGATCCTCGGCACCCTGATGGGGATCCTGATCTTCACCGTGTTCCCCTTCGTCCTGCTCGGCACCATGCTGGAGCAGATGGGCGGCGGGCGCTCGCTCATCAAGCTGGCGTTCCACGCGACGCGGAACTTCCGCGGCGGCCCCGCCCATGCGGCGATCCTCGCATCCGGCCTGTTCGGCACGATGTCGGGCGGCGCGGTCACCAACGTGGTGGCGACCGGCGTGATCACCATCCCGATCATCAAGAAGCGCGGCTTCAGCCCGGCCTTCGCCGGCGGGGTCGAGGCGACCGCGTCCAGCGCGGGACAGATCATGCCGCCGATCATGGGCGCCGCCGCGCTGGTGATGGCCGATTTCACCGGCCTCTCCTACCTGACGATCATCGTCGCCGCCCTGGTTCCGGCGCTCGCCTATTACGTGAGCCTGTTCACCAGCGTCGTCTTCGAGGCGCGCCGGCTCGGCGTCGAGGCGGTGCCCGACATGGCGGACGACTTCACCGTCACCGCCCAGGATTTCGTCAACCTGATCATGATCCTGGTCCCGGTGGCGGTGGTCGTCCTCACCTTGCTCGCCGGGTTCTCGCCGGCCGGGGCGGGCATGCTGGCGATGTACAGCGTGATCGTGCTCAGCTTTCTCAACCCGGAGATCCGCCGCAACCCGTTCCGGATCGTGACCGCGCTGGTGCGCGGCGCGGAGACCCAGGCCTCGCTGCTGATGGCGATCGGCGTCGTCGGGATCGTGGTCGCCGTGCTCGGCGCGACCGGCCTGCCCAACGACTTCGCCCAGCTGGTGGGCCAGGCGACCGGCACCGAGCTGTTCCTGACGCTCGCGGTCGCCGCCCTGGCGGCGCTGATGCTGGGCATGGGCATGCCGACGCTCCCGGCCTACCTCACCATCATCCTGATCCTCGGGCCGTCGATGCAGAACCTCGGCCTCTCGGTGCTGACCGCGCATCTCTTCGTGTTCTATTTCGGGGTCGCTTCGTCGATCACCCCGCCGGTCGCGGTCGCGGCCTACGCCGCGGCGTCGATCTCGGGCGGCGCGCCGCTGATGACCTCGGTCTACGCCATGCGCATCGGGCTGGTGAAATTCCTGGTGCCGTTCATCTTCGCCTTCTACCCGGTCATGCTGATCGTGCCGGAGAGCGGGGCGGCGTTCGACGGCCTGGCCTTCGCGTCGATCGTCTTTCGCATGCTGGTCGCGATCTACCTGGTGTCGGGCTCGGTCATCGCGTTCGACCGCAGGCGCCTGCCGTGGTGGGAGATCCTGCTGCGCCTGGCGCTGGCGCTCGGCGTGCTGCTCCTGGACCCGGCGATCCACTGGCCGGCGGCCGGCCTCGCCTTCGTCTACCTCGCCTGGCACCATCTCAGCTTCGCGGCGAAGACGGGGGCAGCCGCTTGACAGGGCCGGGCGGCGCGGGGACCATCCGGCATGGCCATCGTCAACCGCATCGCCGAGTTCCACGACGAGATGACGGCGTGGCGCCGCGACATCCACGCCCATCCCGAGACCGCCTTCGAGGAACACCGCACGTCGCAATTCGTCGCCGACCGGCTGAGCGAGTTCGGCATCGAGGTCGATCGCGGCCTCGCCGGGACCGGGGTGGTGGGGACGCTCGCCGGCGCCCGCGGGGAGGGACCGTCGATCGGGCTGCGCGCCGACATGGACGCGCTCCATATCGAGGAGAAGAACGGTTTTGGGCACCGCTCGCAGGTTCCGGGCAAGATGCATGCCTGCGGCCATGACGGGCATACCTCGATGCTGCTCGGCGCGGCCAAGTACCTCGCCGAGACGCGCAACTTCGCCGGCACCGTCAGGTTCATCTTCCAGCCCGCGGAAGAGAACGAGGGCGGCGCCCGCGTCATGGTCGAAGAGGGGCTGTTCCAGAAATTCCCGATGGAGCAGGTGTTCGGCATGCACAACATGCCGCGCGTCGACATCGGCGAGATGGCGGTGCGCGCCGGGCCGATGATGGCGGCGTTCGACATCTTCGAGATCCGGGTCGCGGGCCACGGCACCCATGCGGCCGCGCCCCATCTCGGCAGCGACGCGATCGTGGCCGCGGCCGAAATGGTGACCGCGCTGCAGACCATCGCCAGCCGCATCGTCGATGCCCAGGAATCGGTGGTCGTCACCGTCACCCAGATCCACGGCGGCGACACCTGGAACGTGATCCCGGAGGACGTGGTGCTGCGCGGGACGGTGCGCGCCTTCCTGCCGGAGATCCAGGACCTCGCCGAGGCCTCGCTCCGGCGCATCGTCGCCGGCATCGCCGCAACGCACGGGATCGAGGCCACGGTCGAATACGAGCGGCGCTACCCGCCGACCATCAACCACGCCGAGGAGTCCGAGCTCGCCGCCCGGGTCGCCGCCGAGGTGGTCGGGGGCGACAACGTCCATCGCGGCCTCCACCCCAAGATGGCGGCCGAGGATTTCTCCTTCATGCTCAACGAGAAGCCGGGCTGCTATGTGTGGCTCGGCAACGGGCCCGGCGACGGCGGCTGCCTGCTGCATAACCCGCATTACGACTTCCGGGACGAGGCGCTGCCGATCGGCGCGAGCTACTGGGCCCGGCTGGTGGAAACCCGCCTCGCGCCCGGGTAACCCGCCGGCGCGACCCTGCGCAACAGGTGACAGGAACCATGGCGAAGACTGACGGCTTCGCGGGGGTGAAGATCCCCCGCTCTCCGGTTTACGGCACGCGCGGCATGGTGGTTTCCGGCCATTCGCTGGCCTCGCTCGCCGGGCTGCGCACCCTCGAGCGCGGCGGCTCGATGGTCGATGCGATGATCGCCTGCTCGGCGGCGCTCTCGGTGGTGGTGCCGCACGCGACCTCGCTCGGCGGCGATGCCTTCATCCTCTACCACCGCGCCGGGGACGCCCGCACGCTCGGCATGAACGCCTCGGGCCACGCGCCTGCCGGCGTCTCGCTCGGGCTCTACGCCGACGGCATCCCGAAACGCGGGCCACTCGCCTTCAGCGTGCCCGGGATGATCCGGGGCTGGGAACGCATGCACCAGCGTTACGGAAAGCTGCCCTGGGCCGAGCTGTTCGCCGACGCGGCGGCGCTCGCCGAAGCCCACCCGCTGTCCCGCGTGCTCGCCGGCGCGCTCCATCTGTTCCGCGAGGACATCGAGGGCGATCCCGGCTGCCGCGAGATCTACTACCCGGGCGGCGAAGCGCTGCTGGCCGGCGCGATCGTCCGCCAGCCGGCGCTCGCCCGCACCGTGGGCCTGATCGCCGACGGGGGGAGCGCCGCGTTCTACGAGGGCGAGATCGCGCGCTCCATCGCCGCGTCGGCCCAGGCGCAGGGCGGGGTGGCGACGGCGGAGGACTTCGCGGGCTACGAGCCGGAATGGGCGGAGCCGCTGGAATCGGGCTATCGCGGGCTCAGCGTCCGGGTGATGCCGCCCAACTCCTACGGCGTGTTGATGCTGATGCAGCTCAACGCGCTCGACGGGATCGACCCGGCGGAGCTCGGCGGCGACGAGGCGCGGCGCCTCGCCTGTCTGATGCGCGCCCAGCGCGCGGCCTTCGCGGCGGGGCGCAAACACATCGCCGATCCGCGCACCGACCCGGCCCCGGTCGACCGGCTGCTGAGCGGCGAGACCACGCGGGCGCTCCGCGACGAGGTGCGGGAGGCCGCCGAGCCCGCCCCCGCCATGGCGCACCCGGCGGGCGGCACCTCCTGCATCTGCATCGCGGACGGCGAGGGCAACGGCATCGCGGTGGTGCAGAGCGTGTTCCACGTCTTCGGCAGCGCCTTCCTCGACCCCGGCACGGGCATCCTGATGAACAACCGGATGACCGGCTTCAGCATCGACCCCGAGAGCGCCAACGCGCTCGCCCCGGGCAAGCGCCCGGCGCACACGCTCAACCCCGTCGTGGTGCTGGATGGCGGCAGGCTGCGCTACCTGCTGACCACGCCGGGCGGGCCGAGCCAGACGCTGTCGCATGTCCAGATCCTCAACAACCTGGTCGACCGGGGCATGGAGCTGACGGCGGCGATCGACGCGCCGCGCTGGTCGATCAACATGCAGGGCGAGACCCTGCTCGACGAGGCGTTCGACGACGGCGTGGCCGACGGGCTCGCCGATGCCGGCTTCCCGGTCCAGCGCGCCGCGGGCGCGTCCTATTTCGGCTCCGCCAAGACCATCGAGGTGACCGGGGACGGCGTGCTGCTGGGCGCCGCCGACACCCGCCGCGAGGCCTACGCGGCCGGCGCCTGATGCCCGCCCCCGCCGACCTCGTGGTCACCCGCGGCAAGGTGATCACGGCGGACCCGAAGAACCGCATCGCCGAGGCGGTGGCGGTCTCGGGCGAGCGCATTTCCGCGGTCGGCGGGGCGGCCGAGATCGAGACCCTGACCGGGCCGGCGACGCGGCGCATCGACGCCGGCGGGCGCGCGGTGACGCCCGGGCTGATCGACGGCCACGCCCATCTCGACCGCGAGGGGCTGAAGCCGGTCTTCCCCTCGCTCGCCGGCTGCCGGTCGATCGACGACGTGCTGGCGCGCATCCGGGCATTGGCCGCCGAGGCGGAGCCCGGCGAATGGATCGTCACCATGCCGATCGGCGAGCCGCCCTATTACTGGGACGTGCCCAACAACCTCGCGGAAGGCCGCTTCCCGACGCGCCGGGAGCTCGACGGCGCGGCGCCCGACAACCCCGTCTATATCCGCCCGATCTGGGGTTTCTGGCGCCATATCCTACCGCTGACCTCGATCGCCAACTCGGCCGCCCTCGACGCCGCCGGGATCGGCCGCGACACGCCCGACCCGTCCGCCTCGATCGAGATCGAGCGCGACCCCGGGACCGGCGAGCCCAACGGCATCATCCACGAGCACACCTACATGCCGGTCATCGAGCTCAGCCACTTCAGCCGGGCGCCGCGCTTCACCCATGCCGACCGGGTGGCCGGAATCGAGGCGGCGATGCGGATCTACAACCGGACCGGGACCACCAGCGTCTTCGAGGAGCACGGCGCGGCGCAGGAGCTGATCCAGGCCTGGCAGGCGGTACACGCGGCGGGCAGGGCGACGGTCCGCGCCAAGCTCGTCTTCAGCCCGTCCTGGGGGCCGGAGCGCGACATCGACTACACCCATGCGCTGCGCTCCTGGTCGGGCTGGCTCGGCGGGCGCGGGCTCGGCGACGACTGGCTCGCGGTGGGCGGGCTCTATACCGAGTTCGGCTTCGATGCGGATGCGCTCTTGCGCGCCCGGGCCTCGCCCTATACCGGCTGGTCGGGGTTCAACTACGATTGCGGCGTGCCGCGCGGCAAGATGGTCGACTTCCTGACCGAGGCGGCGCGCAACTCGATCCGCATCTGCGCGCTCTGGCCCCAATTCCTGCCGCTGTTCGCGGAGGTCGACAAGCGGGTGCCGATCGCGGAGAAGCGCTGGGTGCTCGGCCACATCAACACGCTGGGCCCGGACGAGATAAGGCGCGTGGCCGATCTCGGCCTGGTGCTGACCACCCACACCAACCGCTACATCCACAAGCAGTCGCACATCACCCGGGACGAGATCGGCGCGGACCGCGAGAACGACATCGTGCCGATCAGGAGCCTGCTGGAGACGGGCGTCCATGTCGCGCTCGCCACCGACAACGTGCCGACCAGCCTGTTCTACCCGGTCTGGCAGTCGGTGGCGCGCAAGAGCCTGCACACCGGGGAGCGCATCGCCCCGGACCAGGCGCTCACGCGCGAAGACGCGCTGCGCTGCGCCACGATCGAGGGCGCGTGGCTCACCTTCGAGGAGGACCGCAAGGGCTCGCTGGAGGAAGGCAAGCTCGCCGACATGGCGATACTGTCGGACGATCCGCTGACCTGCCCGGAAGACGCAATCAAGGACATCGTCGCCGAGACCGTCATCGTCGGCGGCGCCGTCGTGTACGAGGGCTAGGCGATGAAGATCCAGGAGCTCGACACCCCGGTGCTGCTGGTCGACGCCGATGCGTTCGAGCGCAACGTGGCCCGCATGGCGAAGCTCTGCGCGGATGCCGGCGTGGCCTGCCGGCCGCATGCCAAGGCGCACAAATCGCCCGAGGTCGCGCGCATCCAGATGGAAGCCGGCGCGGTCGGCCTGTGCTGCGCCAAGCTCGGCGAGGCCGAGGTGCTGGCGGCGGCGGGGATCGAGGACCTCCACATCACCACGCCGGTGGTCGGGGCGTCCAAGATCATGCGGTTGACCGCCGCCGCCCGGCAGGCGCGCATCTCGGTCGTCGCCGACGATGCGGACAACATCTCGGACCTCGCCGCCGGGGCGCAGACCGCGGGGCTCAGGCTCGACGTGCTGGTCGAGGTCGATGTCGGGCAGGGCCGCTGCGGCGTCCCGCCGGGACCGCGCGCCGCCGAGCTCGCGCGGCTGGTCGACGGCCACGACTGGCTCCGTTTCCGCGGGCTCCAGGCCTATCACGGCCGGATCCAGATGACCGGCAATATCGACGAGCGGCGCGCCGGGGCCGCGGCGGCGCTGGAGAAGGCCGAGCTCTCGGCCCGGCTGGTGCGCGAGGCCGGGCTGGAGGTGGACGTGCTGACCGGCGGCGGCACCGGGACCTCGGCGATCGACGCCGCCGCCGGCGGGCTCACCGAGCTGCAGCCGGGCTCCTACATCTTCATGGACACCAATTACAGCGCCATCGAGTGGGAGGGCGCGCCGGCACCGCCCTTCGAGAGCGCGCTCACCGTGCTCGCCGGGGTGCTCAGCCGGCCCGCCCCCGACCGGGCGATCCTCGATTCCGGCATGAAGGCGATCAGCGGCGACGGCGGCGCGCCGCGCGCGCCCGAATTTGCCGCGGCGGCGTTCCGCTTCGCCGGCGACGAGCACGGCGAGCTCGCCTTCCCCGGCGAGGCGCCGCTGAAGGTGGGCGACAAGGTGACCCTGCTGCCGAGCCACTGCGACACCACCGTCAACCTGCATGACCGCTTCATCGTCACCCGAGGCGACGAGGTGGAGGCGGTCTGGGAAATCGCCGCGCGGGGGCGGTCGCAGTAGGGTTCTGGGCGCCCCCTTGGCCTATCGCCCAACGCCTTCCAACATGTCGGAAAAGGCCATCCGCAGCGGCGTTCGAACGATGGCGGGAGCGTTCCGGATGTACTGAAAAGCCCTTTCCCGCTCGTCGCCACGTAGGGTCTTCAGGTATCGCATCGCGGCGTCGACCGAAAAACGTTCGCCGGTCTTGTCTTCGAAGTTACCTGGAAGATCGGTCCACACCACGCCATCGAACCCGCGTTTGTCAGCCCAGTCTTCGATTGCGGAGAGCGCATTGGCATCGCGGCCGCGCCGGTCGCCTGCAACCGAGTGCATGCCGATGAATTTCCGGTGCGTATTCTCGCGTTTCCTGAGATCTTCCGCGGCGTCGCCGATCCGGTCGCGTCGACTCAACGCCCATGCGACTTGCGCGTCCATCCCGTTCTCGCTGTCGATCACCAGCGTAAGGGCACCCCGCCTTTTCTCGGAAATACGGGAGAACTCGAGCTTGAGCGTGGGTCCATCGTAGCACCAGGGCCCGTGACGATCGTCGAACTCCTCGCCCCCGTCCCACAAGAGCGATGCCCAACCGAGCAAGGCGACTTTTTCTGTCATTGTGCTCTCCTCGAGCGGTACGGCCCGCGACTCGCCAGGATAGCAAGTAACGGCATGACGACAACGCAGACAACGGCCAAGATCTCGTTCCCGTATCGGATGCCTTGCAGCGCATCCGTCCCAAGCGACCCCAGCCACAGACCGACGACGCCGAGACAGACGCCCACCATGCCAAGCCGCGTGCCCAGCCTGACGGACAGATCGGGGTGATGACACGCCGCACGCAATGAAGGCCAGACGGGCATCCGGGTGGATACGACGCTGAGACTCACCATATCCGTTACGTTATCCGGCGACGTAGTGCACGGGATTCTCAGGGCCTCCCGGTACCATTCCGCCATTACGAGGGTAGCGCGCCGCTCAGCCAAGGCGATCCTTCCAGAACCCGAGTTGTAGTGGTTTCGGAAATTGGCGTCGATCGTTCGAGCTTCGACGAAAATCCGGAACCGGCGACCCCGCACACACCTGTCGATCCTGACCACGGCTCTGGGCGCGAACGATTTCCCGGGCGTCTGCACCCAAACCCATCCGTCATTCGTTTCTTCCGACAGCGCGGCACGGATGATGAAGTCGATTTCGGTCACTCAACTGGCTCCCTACACGCAAGAGGCCCTTCGACCCTGAACGCCCACGCGTGCCGAATGCCGCGACACCGACGACCGGACGCTCTACACGTCGGTCTGGTGTCTCGGATCACGCAGATTTCTCTGGAGCAGGCCTTTCGAATTCGTCCTCGATCGCTTGGCGAATGCGTCGGTGCTCATCGCCAAGATGGGAGAGAACTCCGAAGCCGGCCATCCATGGCGGCTCCGCGTCGCTGCCGCCGTACTCCGCGGCACGGGTCGGAAGCTGAGCCAAGAGCGCGTCGCTGACGAAACGTTGCAACGTGACGGCTCGCGCCGCAGCGCTTGTTTTGGCCCATCGGAATAACCCGCCGGGAATTTCGATGGTAATCTTCATCGTCCCATACAACCATAAATCTGAACGGAGCGAAATCTCTCCGGCTCCCAACCCCCTCAAAGCCGCGCCTCCAGCCAATCCAGCATCAGCGGCACGTTGTGGGCCCAGGCGTCGTGGGCGCAGTGGGCGATGCCGCCGAGCCTGGGGTCGTCGTAGATCTTGAGCGTCTTGTCGGAAGCGCCGATCTCGGCGAACAGGCGTTCGGCGCCGCGCACGTCCATCAGCCGGTCGGGGCGCGGGTGGTTGATAAGCGTCGGGCAGGCGATGTTCTGGGCGAGCCCCTCCATTGTGTAGGCCTTGAGCAGCGCCAGCGCCTCCTCGTGGGTGACGCCGCCGAGCAGGCGCCGCAGCGTCGGCTTGAGCCCGTCATAGAACAGGTAGATGTCGTCGAGCAGCGAGTAGCAGCCGCACCAGGCGACCAGCGCCTTGACCCGGTCGTCGAAGGCGGCGACGCGGGGCGCGTAGTAGCCCGCCATCGAGATCCCCATCAGCCCGATCCGCCCGGCGTCGACCTCCGGGCGGGCGGCAAGCCAGTCGATCGCCGCCATGCCGGGGACCTCGTAGTCGGGCCGCGTCGGGATGTTCTTGAGATACATCGACGAGCCGCGCCCCGGCGTGTCGACCAGCAGCATGGCGATGCCGCGCTCCAGCATCTGCCTGCCGGAGAAATAGATCTCCTCGGCATAGGCGTCCGCGCCGCCGATGAAGAACACCGCCGGCCACTTCGCCCCGGGCGCGGGGTCGACCGGGTGGCAGAAATACCCGTCATAGGTCTCGGCGCCGCAGGCGACCTCGATGACTTCGATGCGCGGCGAGTGGAGCTTGGCCGCCTCGCGGAAGCAGGTCTGCGCCCTGAGAAACCGCTCCGCCCGGTCGGCGGCGCGGTCCTCGCCGAGGAACACGTCCGCCATGCGCCAGTACTGGTTGGCGTGGAAGAAATATTTCATCGCCGTGGTGGTTCGCCCGCCGGCCAGGGCCTCGCGGGCGAGCCCTTCGATGCGCTCCGCCAGCGCCACCCATTCCCGTTCCCAGCTCTCGGTGTCCCCCTCCTCGATCTCGCGGCAGCAGCGCGCGATGTCGAACACGTCGCCGCCGCCCTGCTGGGCCTCGGCGACCAGGCGAAGGGTCTGCGAGCCGAAGGCATGGCTCGGGAACAGGAAATCGAACACCGCGTCCTCCCTCGATTGGCGCTGCGCCATATTCCCCGTAGACTCCGGGCCGCGCAAACCGGAGGGCGGAGAGGGGCGATGTTCCTGCGCAATTGCTGGTACGTGGCGGCGTGGAGCCACGAGGTCGGGGAAGAGCCGCTCCCCCGCACGCTGCTGGACGAGGCCCTCGTCCTGTTCCGCACCCGGGACGGCGCCCCGGCCGCGCTGGAGGACCGCTGCTGCCACCGGGCGCTGCCGCTCTCGATGGGAACCGTCGAGGACGGGGGGCTTCGCTGCGCCTATCACGGGCTCTTGTTCGATCGCCGCGGCGCCTGCATCGAGGTGCCGGGCCAGACCCGCGTGCCGCCGGGCGGCAAGGTCAGGTCCTACCCCCTTGTGGAGCGGGCGGGATGGATCTGGATCTGGATGGGCGAGGCGGCGCCCGACGAGAGCCTGCTGCCCGACTGGTGGTGGATGGACCATCCGGGCTGGAAGACCGTGCCGGGCAACAACGGCGCGCCGCTCCATTCGCGGTGCAGCCACCGGCTGATCGTCGACAACCTGCTCGACCTCTCCCATCTCGCCTTCGTCCATACCGACACCATCGGCAATGACGAGATCACCCGCTTTCCCTGCCGCACCGAGCGCGACGGGCGGTCGGTCCGCATGGAACGGCTGATGCCCGCGGTGGAGCCGCCGCCGTTCTACCGGGCGGCCGGCGGCTTCGCGGGCAAGGTCGACCGCTGGCAGGCGGTCGAGGCCATGCTGCCCTGCCATGTCGATGTCGATGTCGGCTGCACGGAGGTCGGGCGCGGCGCGCTGGACGGCGACCGGGTGCAGGGGACCGCCTTCCACGTGCCCAACTGCCCGACGCCGGAGACCGAGCGCACCACGCACCATTTCTACGCCCATACCCGCCTGTTCGGGATCGACAGCGCGGAGCTGGACGAGGTGTTCCGCACCGACTTCCTCAGGGTGTTCCGCGAGGATTTGGAGATCATGGAAGCCCAGCAGCGCGTGTTCGAGTCCCGTCCCGACGCGCCGCTGGTCGACATCAATGTCGATGCGCCGGCGCTCGCCTTCAGGCGGATGCGGGAAGAGGCGCTGGAGCGGGAAGCCGAAGCCGGGAGGGAGACCGCCGCATGAGGATGAAACCGCTCTGGCAGCTCGCCGAAGATCTCGCCGAAGGCCGCACGACGTCGGCTGCGCTCACCGCCCAGTGCTTCGACCGGATCGAGGACCCCGACGGCGAGGGCGCGCGCGCCTTCATCCGCCTGTTCAAGGACGCCGCGATGGATGCGGCCGAGGCGTCCGACCGGGCGCGCGGCCACGGGATCGTCCCCTCGCCGCTCGCCGGCATCCCGGTCTCGATCAAGGATCTGTGCGACGTCAGGGGCTACACCACGCTCGCCGGGTCGAAGGCTCTGGCGGACCGCCCGCCGGCGGAGGCGGACGCGCCGGTGGTCGCCCGGCTGCGCGCCGCCGGCGCGGTCGTCCTCGGCACCACCAACATGACCGAGTTCGCCTTCGGCGCGCTCGGCCTCAACCCGCACTACGACACGCCGCGCAACCCGTGGGACCGCGCGACCGGGCGCATCCCCGGCGGCTCGTCCTCGGGCGCCGCGGTTTCGGTCAGCGACGGGATGGCGGCGGTCGCGCTCGGCAGCGACACCGCGGGATCGGTGCGCATGCCGGCCGGGTTCTGCGGCATTACCGGCTTCAAGCCGACGACGGGGCGCATCCCGATCGACGGGCTGGTGCCGCTCGCCGCCACGCTCGACAGCGTGGGCCCGCTCGGCAACAGCGTGCAATGCTGCGCGCTGGTGGATGCGATCTTCGCCGGCCAGACGCCCGAACCCGTCGCCCCGCACCCGGTCGAGCATGCGACGATCGCGGTGCCCAAGCGCCTCGTCTGCGACGACCTCGACGACGCGGTGGCGAGCGGCTTCGAGGCCGCGCTGCGCCGGCTTTCCGCCGCCGGCGCAAGGCTCGTCGACATCGAGTTCGCGGAGCTCGACGAGATCGCGCCGCTCAATGCGGGCGGCACGCTGCCGATCATGGAGGGCCTGGCCTGGCACCGCGAATTGCTGGCGGAGAAGGGCGAGCTCTACGACCCGATCATCGCGCAGCGCCTGCGCAACGGGGCCGGCATCCCGGCGCATGTCTATCTCGACCTGCTGGCGGCGCGGCGCGACCTGATCGCCCGCGCCGATGCCGTCACCGCGCCCTACGATGCGGTCGCCATGCCGACGCTCGCCTGGGTGGCGCCGCCGATCCTCGCGATCGGCAACAGCGCCGAGGAGTGGCTGGCGGCGAACTCGCGGACGCTGCGCAACACCTTCGTCGGCAACTTCCTCGACCGCTGCGCCATCACCCTGCCCTGCCACGAGCCCGGCTCCGGGCCGGTCGGGCTGATGCTGATGGGCGCGCGCGGCGGGGATGCCGCGCTGTTGAGCCTGGCGGCGGGGGTGGAGGACGCGCTCACCGGCCGCTGAAGTTCGGCTTGCGCTTGTCTATGAAGGCCGCCATGCCCTCACCCTGGTCGGCGGTGCCGAAGGTTGCCTGGAACAGCCGGCGCTCGAAGCGCACGCCCTCGCTGAGCGACACTTCGTAGGCGCGATCCACCGATTCCTTGACCATCAGCGCGATGGGAAGCGACATGCCGGCGATCTTCTGCGCCGCCTCGACGGCTTCGTCGATCAGCCGGTCGGGGGCGACGACGCGGCTCACCAGCCCGGCGCGCTCGGCCTCGTCGGCATCCATCGTCCGCCCGGTGAGGCACATGTCCATCGCCTTGGACTTGCCGACAAAGCGGGTCAGCCGCTGGGTCCCGCCGGCCCCGGGGGTGACGCCGAGCTGGATCTCGGGCTGGCCGAAGCGCGCGGTCTCCGCGGCGATGATGAAGTCGCACATCATCGCCAGCTCGCAGCCGCCGCCGAGCGCATAGCCCGCCACCGCGGCGATCACCGGCTTGCGGCAGCGCAGGATGGACTCCCAGTCGGCGGTGATGAAGTCCTCGGTATAGGTGTCGGGCCAGCTCTTGGACTGCATCTCCTTGATGTCGGCGCCGGCCGCGAATGCCTTCTCGGAGCCGGTCAGCACCACCGCGCCGATCGAGGCATCGGCCTCGAACGCGCCCAGCGCATCGCCGAGCTCGCGAACCAGCGGCGTCGACAGCGCGTTGAGCACGTTGGGGCGGTTCAGCGCGATCAGCCCGACCGAGTCGCGGGTCTCGACGATGATGTTCTCGTAAGCCATGGATGCCTCGTTCTATTGGGGGTTGGAGAGCTGTCGGGTGAGCACGATCCGGACGGAAGTCCCGTCGGGCCCGGAATCGAGCTCGAGTTCGAGCGCCTCGCCGTCCCGGCGGTAGCGGTCGGGCGGGGTGCAGCCTGGCCGGGCGCATTCCGGCTCCCAGCCGAGCGGCGGCAGAGACAGGAGGTAGAACCGCCGGACGGCGGCGGGCTCCACCGGTCCCGAGGCGACCGCGGTCGCGACCTGTCCCGTCGCGTGGTCGAACACCACCGCCTCTTCGGGTCGTTCGGTCAGGCCGGGCATCAGCGGCAGGTCGCTGAACGCGGCGAAGAATTCGCCGGCCCGGGCGTCCGGGACGGCCAGCAGGGCGGCGAGCGCGAACGGAATCGCCAGGCGATGTCGCCGCACAGCCACGCTTCAGCGCTGGCGCTCTGCGCAGTAGAAGGTGGAGCGTCCGGACTGGACGATCCGCCGTATCGCGCCGCCGCAATCGCATCCCGGGCAGGGCTCGCCCTCGCGCCCGTAGACCTTGAACCGATGCTGGAAATAGCCGAGCTCGCCGTCGGGCGCGACATGGTCGCGCAGCGACGAGCCGCCGGCGTCGATCGCGGACGCGAGGGTCTCGCGGATCGCCCGGGCCAGCCGCCCGGCCCGCGCCTTCCCGACATTGGCGGCGAGCCGCCGCGGCGAGATCCCGGCGGCGAACAGGCTCTCGCAGGCATAGATATTGCCGAGCCCGGCGACGACGCGCTGGTCGAGCAGGGCCGCCTTGACGGGCGTGCGCTTGCCGGCCAGCAGGGACCGCAGCCGCGCCCCGTCGAAATCGGCCTCCGTGGGTTCGGGTCCGAGACGGGCGATCAGCGGGTGGTCGGCGAGCCCGCCGCCCGCGACCCAGTCCATCATCCCGAAACGCCTGGGATCGGCGAAGCGCACGAACGTCCGGTTGCCGAGCACGAAGGTGACGTGCTCGTGGCTGGCGAGCGGGTGGGAGGACTGGGCGTCGGACCCGTTCTCGTCGACGATCATGCGTCCCGACATGCCGAGATGGGCGAGCAGGACGCCGCCGTCGTCGAGGCCGATGGTCAGGTATTTCGCCCGCCTGCCGACCGCGGTCACGGTCCGGCCGAGCAGCCGCGTCTCGAAATCGTCGGGCAGCGGCCATCTCAGATCGCGGCGCGCCACGCGCACGCCGTCGATGCGCCGGCCTTCCATGGCGCGCGCGAGGCCGCGGCGGACGGTTTCGACCTCGGGAAGCTCGGGCATGCCGAAACCTAGCGGATTTTCTCGCGGAGTCGACTCCGCCCGCCCGACATGCTCGTTGGCTAGGGCGCATGCATCGGATTATGGTCGCCGCGATGGCGGAGAAACCCAGCCCTCCCGAGGCGGGCCAGGCATTGTTCGGGTTCGAGAAGCTCGATGCGGCGGAGCATGCCGAGCGCGTGCGCCGGGTCTTTGCGGCCGTCGCCGGGCGCTACGACCTGATGAACGATCTGATGAGCGGCGGGCTCCACCGGCTCTGGAAGGCGGCGATGATCGACTGGCTGGCGCCGCGCGCCGGCTGGTCGATGATCGACGTCGCGGGCGGCACCGGCGATGTCGCGCACGCCATCCTGCGCCGCGCCGACGCCGAGGTGACCGTCTGCGATCCCGGCATCGAGATGCTCAACGCCGGGATCGACCGGATGCGGGACCGCGGGCTCGTATCCGGCATCCGTTTCGTCGCGGGCAGGGCCGAGGCGCTGCCCTTTCCGGCGGCGGCGGCGGATGCCTGCACCATCGCCTTCGGGCTCAGGAACGTCACCGACCGCGCGGCCGCGCTCGCCGAGGCGCGGCGCGTGCTCAAGCCGGGCGGGCGGTTCATGTGCCTTGAGTTCAGCCGGCCCCGGGCGGCGGCGCTGCGCCCGCTCTACGATGCCTATTCCTATGCGGTGCTGCCTCGGCTCGGCGCGGCGGTGGCCGGCGACGGCGACGCCTATCGCTACCTCGCCGACAGCATCCGCTCCTTCCCCGACCAGGAAGCCCTCGCGGACGAGCTCCGCGCCGCCGGCTTCGGGGTGGTCCGCTACCGCAATCTGAGCGCCGGCATCGCGGCCCTGCATTCGGCCTGGCGCACCTGAACGATGTTCCACGGGTTGCGAAATCTCCGGCGCATTTGGCGCATCGTCCGCACGCTCGCCCGCCACGATGCGCTGTCGGCGTTCGAGCCGGTCAGGGCGCATGCGACGATCCGGATCGCGCTCTGGCTGCTCGGCAGGCCCCTGGTGGGGGAGGCGCGGTCGCGGCGCCCCGGCGAGAGGCTCGCCGCGGCGTTCCAGGAGCTGGGGCCGAGCTTCGTGAAGCTGGGCCAGGCGCTGTCGGTGCGTTTCGACCTGGTCGGCGAGGAGATGGCGGCGGACCTCGCCCAGCTGCAGGACCGCCTGCCGCCCTTTGCGACCGACGAGGCGCGCAAGACCATCGAGGCGGAGCTCGGCTGCGCGCTCGGCGAGGTGTTCGCCGAGTTCGCGGACGAGGCGGTCGCCGCGGCCTCCATCGCCCAGGTGCACCGCGCGGTAACCACCGAGGGCGACGAGGTCGCGGTCAAGGTGCTGAGACCGGGCATCGAGGCCGCGTTCAACCGCGACCTCGAGCTGATGCGCTGGCTGGCCGGCATCATCGCCCACCTCCACGGCACGTTCGACCGGCTCAAGCCGGTGGCGGTGGTCGAGACCTTCGCCGAGTCGGCGTCGATCGAGATGGACCTCCGTCTGGAAGCCGCGGCGGCGCAGGAGCTCCGCGCCAATTTCGAGGAGACCGACGGGTTCGAGGTGCCGACGGTCGACTGGCGGCGGACCGGACGCCGCGTTCTCACCTTGAGCTGGGTCGACGGCGTGCCGATCCACGACCGCGAGCGGCTGGAGGCCGAAGGCCACGACTTGGCGGAGATCGTCGCCCTGATGGCCTCGGTGTTCTTCTTCCAGATCTTCCGCGACGGCTTCTTCCACGCCGACCTGCACCCGGGGAACCTGCTGGTCGACACGGAAGGCAGGGTGCATGCGGTCGATTTCGGCATCATGGGGCGGGTCGACCGGCCGACCCGGCGCTACCTCGCGGACATGCTGTACTCGTTCCTGGTCCGCGATTACCGCCGGGTCGCGGAGATCCACGTCTCGGCCGGGCTGGTGCCGGCCGACCAGTCGGTGGACGGATTCGCCCAGGCCGCCCGCGCGATCGCCGAGCCGATCCTCGGCCTGCCGCTCAACCAGATTTCGCTCGCCCGGCTGGTGGGCCAGCTGTTCCAGGTCACCAAGCGCTTCAACATGGAGGTGCAGCCGCAGCTCCTGCTCCTCCAGAAGACCATGCTGGTGGCCGAGGGGGTGGGGCGGCGGCTGCATCCGGAAACCAACATGTGGGAGCTCGCCCGGCCGCTGATCGAGGAATGGATGGCCGAGCAGATGGGGCCGCAGGCGCGGGTGCGCGAGACCGTGGAGACGCTGAGCGACGCGCTCGCCCGCCTGCCCAAGGCGCTCGGCGATTTGGAGCGGACGGTCGACGTGCTCGCCCAGAACCGCATCCAGCTCGACCCCGAGACGGTCGATGCGCTGCGCGCCGGGCTGGCGGGGCGGCGCCGGGGGCGCGGGCTGTGGCTCGCCGTGCTCGCGCTCGCCGCCGCCGTCGCCGTGCTGGTCTGGGCGCAGGCGGGCGGGTAGCGGCCTAACCTGGAATTCCACACTTCGCGTCTCGCGCGCCCTGCCGCGCCCCCGCTGCGCGATACCGGCTTGCCACCACCAGACTCTCGCCACTCGTCCCGTCTAACCAGTTAGACACAAACGACGAAGCTTCAAGAACTCCTATACGATCTTGGGGGAGGCGACGTTTACTGTTCCACCGACGGCCAAGCAAATTGAAATCTGTTAACGTACAGTTCTTGGTACAAGAAATTGAGGTCATATTCCCAATGTCTTATCGCGTGTCTCATTGAATTGTCATTCCGGCGTTTGGCGTTTCGAGCAAATGCCGCAATTGCCTCCGCCAGCTTCTGGAGTCTACCGGCTGAATTAGGTCGACACCATTCCTCAACATAGCTCCTTGAATTTACGGGAGGCAATTCGCCCCCGAACACTTCAAGCAGGATATGCCTCCTTACGCCCCGAGTTTTTCCATTCTTGCCAACTTTGTAACCCAGACACGACAACATTCCCTTTTCTGGGGGGTCAATGGAAAATGGACCGAGTCCCGGTTGAGCATCAGTAGTGGGCCATTCAAAGAAAGCTTCATCTTCCTGCCGTCTTCTCCATTCTCTGTTTACAGCGTCAATTAACAGGCGCGCATCATCGTACGAATTTGCCTGTTCTCCATCGGCGATTATGAGTATTGCGTCCATCCAACGTTTGGTGATCTGTTCAAGACCCGAGTGGCGCATGCTCTCGGCAGTATCCGCTCTGCACCGGGGACAACTGGGAGGTTGCTGCTGCAGGTCGTAAAACTTGGTGCCACACAGCGGGCAGGTATGCTTGGCACCCCGCTCGATATTGGACAACGGCAGGCCCTCCCGTCCAAGATGGATCGCTGATCGGCGCCGCAGGTGTCGACTCGTTCCGTGACCGGCCCTATTGGGTAGATCGGTGGGCATGTTAGTGCAGTGAAGGTTTTGCAGCCAAGCTGGGTGGCCGGCTCAGAGCCATCATCATGGACAGAGCGAAAGCGGCTCTTCCGATGGGCGAGGAGGACGGTGGCAGGCGGTCCGCTGGGTTCTCCTACTCCCGGACGGATTTCTGACCAGCGCATATTCGAAAGTCTGTCCACCCACCACCAATCTCTTCCGAACCCGGCACCGGGCCGGGTATGATGCAGGCGCCGCTGGAGAAAGGCGAACCGGGCCGGTGCTGGACGGCAAGCGCATACTCCTGATCGTCGCGGGCGGGATCGCCGCCTACAAGACGCTCGAACTGACCCGCCGCCTGGTGGAGCGGGGCGCGAGGGTGCGCTCGGTGCTGACCGCTGCGGGGGCCGAATTCGTCACCCCGCTGGCGCTGTCCTCGCTGAGCGGCGACAGGGTCTACCAGGAGCTCTTCTCGCTTACCGACGAGCACGAGATGGGCCATATCCAGCTCTCGCGCGACGCCGACCTCGTGGTGGTCGCGCCGGCGACGGCCGACATCCTCGCCAAGATGGCGGCGGGGCTGGCGGGCGATCTCGCGACCACGCTGCTGCTCGCCACCGACAAGGACGTGCTGGCGGCGCCGGCGATGAACGTGCGCATGTGGCAGCACGCAGCGACCCGGGCCAATCTCGCCACCCTGCGCACGCGCGGGATCGGCATCGTCGGGCCGGAGGAGGGGCCGATGGCCTGCGGCGAGCACGGCCCGGGGCGGATGGCCGAGCCCGAGGCGATTCTGGCGGCGATCGAGGCCTGGTTCGCCGCCGGCCGCCGGCTCGACGGGCGCTCGGCGCTGGTGACCAGCGGCCCGACCTGGGAGGCGGTCGACCCGGTCCGCTTTCTCGGCAACCGGTCCTCGGGCAAGCAGGGCCATGCCATCGCCGCCGCGCTGGCCCGCGCGGGCGCGCGGACGCGGCTGGTGACCGGGCCGACCCACGAGCCGGATCCGGCGGGGGTCGAGATCGTCCGCGTCGAGTCGGCGCGCGAGATGCTAGAGGCCTGCCGCGCCGCCCTGCCGTCCGACGTCGCCGTGTTCGCCGCGGCGGTCGCCGACTGGCGCCCGGCCCGCGAGTCGGGCCGCAAGCTGAAGAAGTCGTCGGGTGCGCCGGGTGCGATCGAGCTGGTCGAGAACCCGGACGTGCTGGCGAGCGTCGCGGCGGCGGGCAATCTGCGCCCCGCGCTGGTCGTCGGCTTCGCCGCCGAGACCGACGACATCCTCGGCAACGCGCGCAGGAAGCTCGAACGCAAGGGCTGCGACTGGATCCTCGCCAACGACGTGTCGCCGGGGACGGGCACATTCGGCGGCGAGGAGAACAGCATCCGGATGGTCAGCGGCGACGGGGTCGAGGACTGGCCGAAGCTGTCCAAGGAGGCGGTGGCCGGGCGGCTCGCCGGGCGCATCGCCGACTGGTTCGAGGCGCGCGGCGAGGCGGCCGAATGAGCGGTATCGCGGTCGCGGTGACCCGGCTCGCGGGGAACGACGACATCGCCCTGCCGCGCTACGAGACGGCGCAGTCGGCGGGGCTCGACCTGGAAGCGGCGGTGACGGGCGCCGTGGTGCTGGCGCCGGGCGGGCGGGCGACGATCCCGACCGGGCTCGCGATCGCCCTGCCGCCGGGCTACGAGGCGCAGATCCGCCCGCGCTCGGGCCTCGCCGCGAAGAGCGGCATCACCGTGCTGAACGCGCCCGGCACCATCGACGCGGATTATCGCGGCGAGATCAAGGTGGTGCTCGCCAATCTCGGCGCCGCGCCGTTCGCCGTCGAGCGCGGCATGCGGATCGCCCAGATGGTGGTGGCCCCGGTGACCCGGATCGCCTGGCGGGAGGTCGCGGCGCTGCCCGACAGCGCGCGCGGCACCGGCGGGTTCGGCTCGACCGGGACCGGCGGCTGAGGGGTTTGGCGATCCTCTCCGAACGTCAGCTCCAGCGCTATGCGCGGCACATCGTCCTGCCGGAGGTGGGCGGTGTCGGCCAGACCAGGCTGTTGCAGGGACGCGTGCTGGTGGTCGGCGCCGGCGGGCTCGGCGCGCCGCTGCTGCTCTATCTCGCCGCCGCCGGCGTCGGCACCATCGGGGTGGTCGACGACGATGCGGTGGACCTCTCCAATCTGCAGCGCCAGGTGATCCACGCGACCGAGCGGATCGGCGCGCCCAAGGTCGAGAGCGCCGCCGAGGCCGTCGCCGCCGTCAACCCCGAGATCCGTCTGGTCCCGCACCCTGTGCGTCTCGACGCCGGCAACGTCGCCGAGCTCATCGCCGGCTACGACGTGATCGCCGACGGCAGCGACAATTTCGAGACCCGGTTCACCCTCAACGACGCCTGCCACGAAGCGGGCAAGATCCTGGTCGCGGCCGCCCTGCTGCGCTTCGAGGGCCAGCTCGCGACCTTCAAGTCGGGGCTCGGCGCGTTCCCCTGCTATCGCTGCCTGTTCCCGGCGCCGCCGCCGCCGGGCATGGTGCCGTCCTGCGCCGAGGGCGGCGTGCTCGGGGCGCTCGCCGGCACGATGGGGTCGCTGCAGGCGACCGAGATACTCAAGGAGGTGATGGGGATCGGCGAGAGCCTCGCCGGCCATCTGCTGATCTACGACGCGCTGACCACGACGATCCGCAAGATGGCGCTCAAGCGGAACCCGCGCTGCGCGACCTGCGGCGATGGCTAAGCTCTCCATCGTCGTCCACTCCGGCGGCTTCGAGCGGGTGCATTACGCGCTGGTGCTGGCGAGCGCCGCGGCGGCGATCGACCGCGAGGTGACGCTGTTCTTCACCATGGAGGCCTGCCGCGCGCTGCGGCCGGCGGATGCGCTCGGCGGCTGGGCGGCGCCGGAGGAGCGCCTGCGCGAGCAGGGGCTGGCGACGCTGGAGGAGCTGCTCGCCGCCGCCGCCGAGCTCGACGTGCGCTTCCTGGTCTGCGAGCTCGGGCTGCGGGCCGTCGACCTCGCCTTCGACGATTTGCGCGGCGATCTCGGCATCCGCGAGGCGGGCGCGGTCACCTTCCTCAACGACGCCGGACCCGACGCCCAGATGCTGTTCGTGTAGGGCGGCCCTACAGCCCGCCGGCGGGGATCACGCGGTCGGGCGGGGTATAGCCGTCGGCATGGGTCCTGATGTTGATCAGCACCCGCTCGCCCATGGCGATGCGCCCTTCGCGGGTCGCCGAGCCGAGATGCGGGGCGAGCACCACGTTGTCGAGCCGGCGGAGACCCGCCTCGATCTCCGGCTCGCGCTCATACACGTCGAGCCCGGCGCCGCCGAGCGCGCCTTCGGCGAGGCAGCGGGCGAGCGCGGCCTCGTCGATGATCTCGCCGCGCGAGGTGTTGACGACGAAGGCATGCGGCTGGAGCGAGCGCAGCCGCGCTTCCGACAGCAGGTGCCGGGTCTCGCCGGTATGCGGGCAGTTGATCGAGATGAAGTCCATATGGGCCAGCATCTGGTCGAGGTCTTCCCACCAGGTGGCTTCGAGCTCGGCCTCGACATCGCGATGCACGCGCCGCCGGTTGTGGTAGTGGATCGACATCGAGAAGCCGCGCGCGCGGCGCGCCACCGCGGTGCCGATGCGGCCCATGCCGACGATGCCGAGGCGCTTGCCCGACACCCGTTCGCCCATCATGAAGGTCGGCGTCCAGCCGTCCCACTCGCCGGACCGCGCCAGGCGGTCGCCCTCGACCATGCGGCGCGGCGCGCTCAGCATCAGCGCCATGGTGAGGTCGGCGGTGTCCTCGGTGAGAACGCCGGGCGTGTTGGTGACCAGGATCCCGCGCGCGGCGGCGGCGGCGAGGTCGATGTGATCGACGCCGACGCCGAAATTGGCGATCAGCCGGAGCCGTTCCGGGAGCGCGTCGACGACCTCGGCGGTGAGCCGGTCGGTCACCGTCGGCACCAGGACGTCGGTCTCGGCGGATGCCGCGATCAGCGCCTCGGCGGACATCGGCTCGTCGGTCGGGTTGAGCCGCGTATCGAAGAGCTCCATGAGACGGGTCTCGATCGCCTGCGGCAGCTTCCGGGTAACCAGGACGGCGGGTTTTCGGTCGGTCATCTGTCCGGTCGTCGGCTTTGGGCTTCAACGCCCTTACCAACCCGGCGAGGGGATGTCCAGAGCGGGCATGCGGATCGGCTATACTGACGCCGGAGATGCATCGAAGTCCGGGGACCCGCATGCGTCTTTGGTTGATCGCCGCCACCCTCTTCCTGGCCGGATCGAGCGGCCCGGCCGCCGCCGAAGTCGAGCCCGGAGTGGCGGAGAGCGCCGAGAACGCCCGCTTCGTGTCGCTGCGCGCGTCGAGAGCCAATGTCCGGTTCGGGCCGGGGCGGCGCTACCCCATCGCCTGGGTGTTCGTGCGCCGCGGCGTGCCGGTGCTGATCGTCGGCCGGTTCCAGACCTGGCGCCGCATCCGGGACTGGGAGGGAAGCGAGGGCTGGATCCATCAATCGCTGCTGTCGACCAAGCGCAGCGTGATCGTCCGCGACGGGCCGGCGCGGCTGCACCGCCGGCCGGACTCCAGGGCGCCCCTGATCGCCCGGGTCGAGCGCCGCGCCGTGGGGCGGCTGCGCGAGTGCGACGGCGCCTGGTGCGCGGTCGAGTTCGCGGGCCGCAACGGCTGGATCCGCAAGGTGGCGGTCTGGGGGGTCGGCCCGGCGGACGGCTGAACCGGCGGGGCGCGGAGCGGTCAGGCCGGCACCGCGTGTTCCGACATGTCCCACCACACGCAGCCCATGCCGCAGCGCAGCTCGACCGCCGGCTCGTAGCAGATCGTCCGCGCCTTGCGCCCGCCGGCGGCGCCCATGGCGACCATCCAGGAGAGCAGCTCGGTGGTGCCGCCGTCGCCCGCCCGGGCCATCTTCTCCAGCGTCGTCTCGGCCACCACCCTGTCGGGGTCGCCCGCTTCGAGAAGCGCGAGGAAGCCCCGGTCGAACGCCTCGTCGACCTGGAAATACCGTGGGCCCCCGGGGTCGTGGCTGAGCCCGCCCGTGCCCATGATCGCGACCCGCTCGCCTTCGGGTCGGCAGAGGCGGACGATGTCGGCGAGCTCCCGGCCGAGGCGGCAGCATTCCTCCGGGCTCGGCAAGGGCGGCACGATGCAGTTCATGTGGATGGGCACCAGCGGGATGTCGTAGTCCGGCGTCAGATAGAGCAGCGGCACCGACCAGTTGTCGTCGAACAGCAGCCGGTCCGACCAGGCGAGCCGAAGCCCGCGCCTGTCGCCCTCGCGGACCAGCGTGCGGGCGAGCTCGGGATGGCCGGCGACCTCGTAGTCGGGGACGTTGAGCCAGTCGGAGAACCACTCCGCCGGGCCGCTCCAGCGCGCGGCCGTGCCGACGCAGAAATCGGCGGCCGAGTCGAGCGGCAGGTTGAGGAGATGGTCGTTGGCGATGCCGACGATGGCGTCCGGCCGGGTCTCGCGCAGCATCCTGCCGAGCCCGTGGAACCCCCGGGTCAGGCTCTCCTGCTCCTCCGGGCTCGCCCGGTCGAGCCAGCCGGTCAGCCCCGGCGCGTGCGACAGCGCGAGAACGGCAACGATTTCAGCCATGGCGTCTCCCTCCGGGTCGAGCTTAGGGCATAACCGGGCGGGTTTGAACCATCGCGGCAAGGGCTCCCGAACGGCGGTGGCTCAGCTTGGAGTCCGGACGGCGACAAAACGATATGCAGGAGAGAGCCTCTATGTCTTCTGAGACGGCAGTCACCCGACAGTTCGGGCCGCCGGCGCGCAACAGCGTCGTTCTTGCCGGCGCTCACAGGCGGTCTTGAGCACCCGCGCAACGATCGTCAAAACACGAAGGAATAGGCCCCACTCCGCTCGAGACTCAGGTCGCCGCTCTGGAGAACATCCCGGCCGAGTACCGCGTCGAATTCACCGTCGATGCCATGAATGCTCGGTGCGTCAATGCTCTTGGGGCCGCTCCACTCTTGCGCCCCATCGTCGAACACTGCCACCCGCAGCTCGTAAAGGCTCGTGGTGTACAGGCCGGCCGCGGTGTTCATCTTGAAGCCTTCTCGCGCGGGAGCGATCGTCAGCGCATCGACGACGGCGCCGGTGATGCACGTTCTGCGCGCCCCGGTGTCGACGAGCGCCATGCAGCTATGGACCCTGCCGACTCCGAACCGAATTCCGCGCGGAAGAAAGCCCACCCTGAGCAGCAACCCACGGTTCCAGCTAGACCTTCCTTCAAGACGCATCAGGGAAGGGGGCCCACATAGGCGGTTTCGTCAGTGACTTCCTGGATCGACCAGATCCCGTCGGCATACCTGGCTTCCGCCGCGGCCCGTGCTTGCGACCGCGTGTCGAAATAGTCGACGATCTGCTCGTCGCGCATGAGTGCGATCTTGCCGCGCTTCTGCTTGAGGATCCCGGGCAGCAGATTCTGGAAGGCTTCGAAATTCTGACGAACCTCCTCGTTGACCCGCCTCTCCCAATCCTGGTCTCTCCGTTGTTCCATGGCCGAAGCCCTCCCGGTGTCGGTCGCGCCGACGATAGACGACGTACCTGCAAGTACCTGCACCAGAATATTCGGGAAGCCCCTCATCGGGGCAAACCCCCCCAACTCCATCAACAGTCCCGAGGGTGGGATTTGCCTTGCCGATCAGGACGCAAGACCGCTCTTCCCCGCAACCAGAACTTGTTTTCCAGACCAAGCAACCCTCCGTCGGGTCGCAGGATGGCTGGGGGCGAGCCCGGGCGCTCGAAGATACGGCGTTCCTGACGCGCGTCAGGCCGGCGCGGATCTGAGCGCAATAGCAGGCGGTCGCCATGCTCGCCTCCCGACTTGCCATCTTGGCAATCGTCTCGCCGATGCTCTAACCTCAAAGAAACGGGAGGAGCTGCAATGCATAGCGCAATTCGATGGCTCGCGGCGCCGTTCGCCGTGGCCGCCGCACTGGCCGCCGGACCGGCGACCGCCAAGACGTTCAACCTGACCTTCGCCGCGCCGCAGGGCGAGCATATGACCTGGATCGCCTTGACCCGCACCGTGTTCATCGCCGGGGTGGACAAGCGGCTCGAGGGAACCGAGCACAAGATCAACTGGACCACGGCCTATGGCGGCACGCTGTCGAAGGTGGGCGGCACGCTGGAAGTGATCGAGGAAGGCATCGCCGATGCCGGCATGCTCTATTCGCTGTTCGAGCAGGCCAAGCTGCCGCTGCAGAACGTCGCCTATATGGCGCCCTTCGGCTCCGACGACCTCGGCCTTGCGCTGCGCATCTTCCAGGAGCTGCACGACGAGCTGCCGGAGATGTCGGGGTCGTGGGAGAAGCACGGCCAAGTCTTCATCGCGCCGATCGGGTTCGACACGTTCTATCCGCTGACCAAGTTTCCGATCAAATCGCTCAAGGACCTCAAGGGCCGCAAGCTGGCGGGCGCCGGGGCGGTGTCGCTCTGGGAGGCGCCGATCGGCATCGTGCCCGTGCAGGGAAACTTCGCGGTCCATTTCAACAATCTCAAGACCGGGGTCTATGACGGGCTGATCGCCTTCACCACCGGCTACTACCCGAACAAGCTGCACGAGATCGCGCGCTACGCCACCAAGGTGAATTTCGGCGCCATGCCGGGCGGCGGGGTGACCGTCAACAAGTCGGTCTGGGGCAAGCTGCCGGATGCGGTCAGGAAGGCGGTGCGCGAAGCGGGGGTCGATTACCGCAACGCCCAGAACGAGAAGATGACCAAGCTGGTCGACACCTTTGAGGCCAAGATGAAGGCCGAGGGCGTGGTATTCTCGCAGCTGCCGCTCGACCAGAAGCTCGCCTGGGCCAAGGCGATGCCCAACATCGCCAAGGAGTGGGCGGCCCGCGTCGAGGCCAAGGGCTTCGCCGGCAACAAGGTGCTCAAGGCCTATATGGACAAGCTCCGCGCCAACAAGGTCCCGCTGGTGCGCGAGTGGGACAAGGAATAGGCTCCCGGGGCCGCGCGTGAAGCCGGCGGCCCCGCCATGACCGATCGGGCGACCCCGCCGGACGGACCCGGCTGGCGCCGCTTGCTCACCTTCGAGGCGGCGGTCTCGGCGCTCAACTCGCTGGGCAGCCTGTGGATCGCCGTCCTCATGGTGGTCATCATCGTCGACATCGTGGGGCGCACCGTGCTCTCGATGCCGCTGCGCGGCGTGCCCGAGCTGGTGAAGCTCTCGATCGTCGCCATCGTGTTCATCCAGCTCGGCCACACGCTCAGGTCGGGCCGGATGACGCGCTCGGACGGGCTGTTGCGCATCTTCCGCGCCCGGCTGCCGCGGCTCTCGCATGCGATGACGCTGCTCTTCAACCTGGTCGGCGCCGGGCTGTTCGTCCTGATCTTCGATGCGAGCTACCCGTTCTTCGTGGAAGCCTGGGTTACCGGCGAGTACGCCGGCATCCAGGGCTATGTCAGCTACCCGGTGTGGCCGGTGCGGCTGATCATCCTGATCGGCTGCGCGGTGGCGGCGGTCCAGTACGGCCTGTTCGCCTGGCGCGACGCCTCGGTGGTGGCCGGCCGGCTCCAACCCGCCGATCCGGCCGACCGCCAGCGGCTCGCGGAGATGCTGAAATGAGCGGCGTCGAGATCGGGCTGGTCTCGATCTGCGCGATCCTGCTGCTGATCTATCTCGGCATGCATGTCGCGGTCACGCTCTGCGTCGTCTCGCTGATCGGGGTGTGGGCGGTCAAGGGCAATGTCACGCTGGCGACCAAGCTCCTGGCCATCGCCGCCTACGACACCGTGGCGGGCTACGTGTTCGGCGTCGTCCCGCTGTTCGTCCTCATGGGGCTGCTGGTCAGCGTCTCCGATCTCGGCAAGGACGCCTATGTGGTCGCCAACATATTGATGCGGCGGGTGCGCGGCGGGCTCGGCATCGCCACCGTGGCCGCCAACGCCGTGTTCGCCGCGGTGACCGGTATCTCGGTCGCCTCGGCGGCGGTGTTCACCAAGCTCGCGGTGCCGGAGATGATCTCGCTCGGCTACCGGCCGCGCTTCGCCGTCGGCGTGGTCGCCGGCTCGTCGGTGCTCGGCATGCTGATCCCGCCCAGCCTGCTGCTGATCGTCTACGCCCTGCTGGCCGAGCAATCGATCGGCGACCTGTTCATCGCCGGCATCGTGCCCGGCATCCTGCTGTCGCTCGCCTTCGCGATCGCCATTCTCGGCATGGCGACGTTCCTGCCGAGGACGGTCATGCGCGAGGAAGCGGGCGAAGCCGCTTCCGGCGAGCCCGTGGAGTCCCTGGCGGCGGCGATCTTCCGCCTGTGGCCGCTGCCGGTGCTGGTCTTCGCGGTGATCGGCGGGATCTATCTCGGCTGGTTCACCCCTACCGAATCCGGCGCGGTCGGCGCGCTGGGCGCGCTGATCCTCGCGTTCGCGCGGCGCAAGCTCACCTGGGCCAATGTGTGGCAGGTCCTCGTCGAGACCGGCCACGTCACGGTCTCGATCCTGATGCTGATCATCGCCGCCAACATCTACACCAGGCTGCTGGCGCTGTCGGGCGTGCCGGTGTTCATCAACGACTTCGTCACCGGGCTCGAATTCGGCTTCTTCACGCTGCTGATCTTCTACGCCGTGATCATCGTCGTCATGGGGACCATCCTCGACGGCATCTCGATCATGCTGATCATGATCCCGATCTTCCTGCCGCTGCTGGAGGGCTACAGCGTCGACCTGGTCTGGTTCGGGATCGTCACCGTGATCGCGGTCGAGATCGGCCTGCTCACCCCGCCGCTCGGCCTGTCGGCCTATGTGATCAAGAGCACGCTGGACACCGACGAGATATCGCTCGCCGACATCTTCATCGGCGCCGCGCCGTTCGCGGTCGTCATGTTCGTCGTGCTGCTGCTGATCATCTTCTTCCCGTGGCTGGTGACCGGCTACGGCTGACGAGCCTCACGCAAACGGACAGGAGGCCTGACCCATGAGCTATCGCGTCACACCGCTCCTGCTGGGCGATGCCGTGGTGCCGGACGTGCTCGACGTGTTCTGGAGCCTGACCAAGTCGCGCGGCGCCTCGTCGGTGCCGATCCTCGCCTTCCTGATCGAGGGGACGCCGGACGGCCCGCTCCTGATCGACACCGGCATGCGCGACGCCGAGCGGGCGCAGGAGGTGCACGGGCTCGGCCCGCACAACGTGCCCGACGACCAGACAATCCCGGCGCAGCTCGCCAGGCACGGCTACGCGCCGGAGGACATCGGATATGTCCACCTGACCCACCTCCACTACGACCACGCCGGGGGCTGCAACCTGCTGCCCAACGCGCGCTTCGTGATGCAGCGCACCGAGCTGATGGCGGCGGCCGCGCCGATGGGTCCCGAGCAGCTCGACATCGGCGGCAAGGGCCTGTTCTTCGACCGCGCGGACGTAGCCGACCTCGTCGACCCGCTATGGAGCCGGGTCGACCTGATGGAGGGAGATTACGAGCCCTGTCCCGGGATCCGCTGCGTGCTGTACGCCAACTCGCACACGCCGGGCCATCAGGCGATCTATGTCGAGACCGCGGACGGCACCGTCGCGATCATCGGCGACATCGCGCGCAAGCTCGATCTCAACATCGAGCAGGAGATCCTGCCCGGCATCTACTACGACCTCGATTCGATGCGCCGGGCGCTGATCGACATCAAGTCGCGCGCCGACGTGATCCTGCCGACGCATGACTGGAACGTGCTGCCGGGCGGCAAGCCGGACGGGGTGGACTGAGGCGGGCCATGACGCGGGGGGAGTCGCCGACGCCCCCTCCCGTCAGGCCCGGGCTTGTTCGGGGCACCCATGCGCGGCGCCGGGCGCGGCCCGCCCTCATCCTGAGTAGCCCGCCGCAGGCGGGCGTATCGAAGGACGGCGTGGACTACCGCGTGTCGGGCGACCAGCCGGGGCCGGCGAGCTCGGTCGGCAGGTCGCCGGTGTAGCTCTCTGCGTTCTCCACCTGCTCGACCCAGTCGAGCCCCATCGCCTTAAAAATCCGGTTGGTCATGACGATCAGCCGGGCCCCGTTGTCGGGATCGGTGTTGACGTGCTGCTTGATGCAGTAGGCGGGGATGAAGACGAAATCGCCCCTGGTCCACTCGAACTTCCGGGGCTCCTCGGCCCAGCTCCATTCGAACTCGACATCGACCTCGAACCGGACGTCCCAGTGGAGGTCGTATCCCGAGCCCTCGGCGACATAGACGATCTGCTCGGCGAGCTTGCGCGACCTGCCCGACTTCCCGCCGGGCTCGAGGAACTGCATGTAGATGTCGAGGCAGCACTCGGTGGTGTTGAGCTTCTCGTGCACCATGTGCTTCAAGAGGCCGTCGGGCGAGTTCTCGAACGGCATGTCCCTGGCCTTGACCACGGTCAGCCGCTGGCGGTAGTCGCTGCGGAACTCGGCCGATTCGCCCAGCCACTCGGCGTAGATGTCGGCCGTCCGGTCGCCCTCTCTCGCGATGTCCTTCTCGTCCGCCACTCGGGTCGCTCCTCTTCGGTCAGATGTCGGCGGGAGGCGTCCAGTCCTCCCAGCCGGGCACGGGCTCCTTGGGCGGGTACTTGGCGATCTTCTGGAACAGCATGTGCATGAACAGGAAGAGCGGCTTGGCCTTCATCACCAGCAGCACCAGGTCCTCGTCTTCCGAGGCGTTGAAGTGCTGGTGAACGCAGCCGTTCTCCACCACCATGATGTCGCCCGCCTCGTAGTCGAAGCGCTTGCCGTCGTGGATGTCGTAGCCCTTGCCGCGCAGGCAGTAGAAGATCGCCGAGTTCATGTGGCCGTGGCGCTGACCGGTGCCCTTCGGCGCGATCACCGAGATATGGGTCTCGATGGATTGCGCGATGTCGGTCTTCATCGGGTTGACGATCGACTTGTCGAACAGCTGCGGCCCGCCGCGCCATTCCTGGTCGGCGGCCGAGTACACCCGGGGCTGGTTGTAGAGCTCCTCCTGGAGCTCGCCATAGGTGCCTTCCAGCGCCCGGACGAAGGTGCGCTTGCGCTGCCAGCGCTCCCAGACGACTTCCTTCGGCTGGTTGTGGCCGAGACCGGCCTGCCTGGTGCCGGCCTCGATGCCGCCCGCCTCCGTCGACCGATCCGCCATGCGTCCGGACCCCTTGAATCGCTGCATCGGTGGTGTGCCTGGATTATATTTGGCGCGGTCGGGCTGTCCAGCCGGAGGCCGGGATGGGGATGAGGATCGCTGCGCTGTCGGACGCGCTCGGGGCGGAGATCGCCGGCATCGACATCGCCCGCGGGCTCGACGCGGCGGCGTTCGGGGCGCTGCGCGCGGCCTTCCTCCGCTACCGCGTGCTGGCGTTCCGCGAGCAGTATCTGAGCCCGGGCGACCAGGTGGCCTTCTCCGCCCGCTTCGGCCCGCTCGAGGAGCATGACAACCGGCGCTACAACCTGCCCGACCAGCCGCATGTCATGGTGCTGTCGAACGACCTTGTGGACGGCGAGCCGGTGGGCGTGCCGGATGCCGGGGATTCCTGGCACACGGATCTCTCCTTCAAGGAGACGCCGAGCCTCTGCACCCTGTTGCAGGCGGTGAGACTGCCGAACGAGGGCGGCGATACCGCGTTTGCCTGCATGACAAGGGCCTATGCCGCGCTGCCCGCGGCGATCAAGTCCCGCATCGCGGGAAGGCGCGCGATCCACAACCCGAGCAAGCTCGCCAACCCGCGGGTCGCGATCTCGCCGCTCAGGAAGGACGCGGCGGCGTTCTATGCCGGGCAGAGCGCGCGCTTCGCCGAGGTCGCGCACCCGATGGTGAGGACCCATCCCGAGACCGGCGAGAAATCGCTCTACGTCCAGCCGCGCTTCACCATCGGCATCGAGGGCATGGAGGACGAAGAGGCCCAGCCTCTGCTCGACGAGTTGTTCGCGCACCAGATCCGCCCGGAATTCGTCTACCGGCACAGATGGCGCGAGGGCGACCTGGTGATGTGGGACAACCGCTGCCTGATCCACCACGCGACCGGCGGCTATCTCTACCCCGACATCCGCACCATGCACCGCACCACGGTGCTGGGCGACCGGCCCTTCTGAGGCGCCCGGTCAGTCGGCGAATTCGTCGCGCAGCATGTGCAGGCGCTTCAGCATCTCGCGGTCGGAGACCTCGAACAGCCAGGCGCCGTCGCTCTCCGCGGCGTGGCTGATCCAATGGCCGTGCGGCAGGGAGACGATGTCGTGCCGGCGCCATTCCAGCGTGGTCTCGCCGATCTCCGAGCGCCCCTCGCCGCCGACCACGATGAAGGCGGAGTTGCTGTTCGAGCGATAGCCGCGCGTCTTCCCGCCGCGGGCGAGCGAGAGCAGCGAGCACTCCATCGTCGCCATGGTGGGGCCGCCGGTGAGCGGGTTGGCGTACAGCATGCGGCGGCTGCCGTCGGGCGCCGGCGGCAGCGCGGCCAAGGCGTCGCGCGCGGTCTCCCACGGGTAGCGGAACAGCGGCGAATAGGCCATGTCCGCCGCGCCGGAGACCGGCACGAAGCCCGGCGCCGCGAAGGCCTCGTCCGGCGGCAGCTCGGGCAGGTCGCGGGCCGGGCCCGGCTCGAATTCGCCGGTGTCGAGATAGTGGTGGAACGGCACGTCCAGCACGTCGAGCCAGATCATGCGCTCGTCGCCCTCGTGGACATGCTCGTGCCAGGTCCAGCCCGGGGTGAGCACCATGTCGCCGGGCTCCATCGGGCAGGGCTTGCCGTCGACGATGGTGGTCGCGCCCGTCCCCTCCATGACGAAGCGCAGCGCGTTCATCGAGTGGCGGTGCGGGCGCGCGGTCTCGCCCGGCATCAGGATTTGCAGGTTGAAGCCGAGCGTGAGGCCGGAGCCCCGGCTGCGACCGGACTCCAGCAGCGCCGGGTTGTTGAGCACCAGCACCCGGCGCTCGGCGTCGCTCATCGAGGTCGCCTCGATCGCCGTCTCCAGCAGCGGCTCCAGCGTCTCCCAGCGCCAGATATGCGGCGGCTCGGGCGGCCGGTTTGTGGTGTCCTCCAGCTCCCAGAGCGCAACGACGTTGGCCGCCTCCATCGCGGCGTGGAAATCGGCAAGGGCCACGCGCTCGTTCATCGCCGCCTCCTGTTCCGGCCGGTGGTCGCGGATTGTGACGCGAAGCGCGGCCGGGGCCAACCGAAACCGGGCCGCTTGATCCGGCGGGCTCCGGGCGCATATTTGCCCGCTGGCTCGTCGAGCCCCCGCCATTTCGAGAGAGAGAATGACCGATCATCACAGCGCGCTGATCTATGCCATGGTCCTCGCCTCCGCCGCCGACCGCGAGATGACCGATTCCGAGCTTCGCCGCATCGGCCAGATCGTCGACCGGCTGCCGGTGTTCGACGACTTCGATAGCGACACGCTGGCCGCGCGGGCGGCCGAGTGCGCCGAGCTGCTCAACGCCGAGGACGGGCTCGAAGCCGCGATCGAGGCGATCCGCGGCGCCCTGCCGCAGAAGCTGCGCGAGACCGCCTACGCGGTGGCCTGCGAGATCGTCGTCGCCGACGGCAGGGTGGCGCAGGAAGAGCTCCGCCTGCTGGAGATGCTGGCCGAGGGCCTGCCCATCGACCGCCTCGCGGCGGCCGCGATCGAGCGCGGCGCGAGGGCGCGCCACATGAGGCTCTGAGCGCCCCGGACCGCGCGATGCCCGCCCGCGAGGCCGACCGCGCGGTCGCCCTGTGGCTCTACATCTGCTGCGCGATGATCTTCGCGATGGTGGTGCTGGGCGGGCTCACCCGGCTCACCGGCTCCGGGCTCTCGATGGCGACCTGGCGGCCGGCGACCGGCTGGCTGCCGCCGCTCGACGCCGCCGGGTGGGAGGCCGCGTTCGCCCTCTACCGCGAGACGCCGGAGTTCAGGCGGGTCAATTTCTGGATGACGGTCGAGGACTTCCGCTCGATCTTCTGGCTGGAATACCTGCACCGGCTCTGGGGCCGCCTCATCGGGCTGGTCTTCGCCGTCCCGGCGGTCTGGTTCGCGCTGCGCGGGAGGATCGGCCGCCGGCTCGGGCTCGCGCTCGGCATCGCCTTCCTGCTGGGCGCCGCGCAGGGCGCGCTCGGCTGGTACATGGTGCAGAGCGGGCTGGTCGACCGGCCCGAGGTCAGCCATTACCGGCTGGCGGCGCATCTCGTGCTCGCGCTCGCGGTCTACGGCTTTCTGCTCTGGCTGGCGCTCGGCCTGACGCACGAGCGCGCGGCGCGCGGGGCGCACGGCGCGCATCTCGGCCTGATCGTCGCCGGCATCGCGCTGACCGCGACCTGGGGCGCCTTCACGGCCGGGCTCGACGCCGGGCACATCCACCCGACCTTCCCCCTGATGGACGGCGGGCTGGTCCCGCCCGAGGCGTTCTCGATCGCGCCCTGGACCGCCGACCTGACGGACAACCCGGCGACGGTCCAGTTCGTCCACCGCTGGCTCGCGATCGTCGTGCTCGCCGCGATCCTGGCGCTTCGGTGGCGCGTCCGCCGCGCGCCGCCGCGCGAGCGGCTGGCATACGACCTGCTGGCCGGGATGGGGCTCGTCCAGGCCGGGCTCGGCATCGCCACCCTGCTGCTCGGCGTCCCGCTGGCCGCGGCCGCGCTGCACCAGGCCGGCGCGGCGGTCCTGCTCAGCCTCGCGATCCACGCCCTGCACGCGAGCCGCCGGGTTTGACATCGAAAAGGCGGCTGGACCACCATCGGGCGACCCTTCCCACCGGCAAGGCGGCGATGACGGACCCTCCACCCTTCGACCAGGCGCTCGCGCGGCTCCGCGCGGCGCTCGCCGATGTCGCCAACGGCGACGTGGCGGCGATCAAGGCGCTCTATGCGCAGACCGACGAGGCCACCAGCTTCTACGGCTGGGGCGGCTACGAGAAGGGCTGGGAGGCGGTCTCGCGGCGCTGGGACTGGGCGGGGCGGCAGTTCGGCGGCGGCACCGTCCGCCACGAGAACCTGACGACCGTGGTCACCGCCGAGCTCGCCTACACCACCGACATCGAGACCTTCGAAACCGCGATGGACGGGATCGACGGCAAGGCGCGCTGGTCGAACCGGGTCACCCATGTCTTCCGCGCCATCGCGGGCGAGTGGCGCCTGGTCCACCGCCACGCCAACCGGCTCGAGGACCGCTACGAGCCGGCCCTCCGGCTCGACACCACCGAGGGGTGAGACCATGAGCGACGATGCGGAGATCCGTGCCGAAGAGACCCTCGCCAGGGCGCGCGAGCTGGTCCCGGTTTTCGCCGAACGCGCACAGGCGACGGAGGCGCTGCGCAGCCTGCCGGACGAGACGATAGCCGACATCCGGGCGGCCGGCCTCCACGCGATGGGCAAGCCGCTTCGCCTCGGCGGCGCCGAGCTGCCGTTCGATGCGATCGTCCGGATCGTGGCCGCGCTCGCCCGCGGCTGCGCCTCGACCGCCTGGGTGTGCGGCGTCTACTCGGACCACGCGATGATCGTCGGCATGATGGACCCGCGCGTCGCCGACGAGGTCTGGGCCGACGACCCGGACGCGACGATCTCGGCCGGGTTCTTCCCCGCCGGCACCAACGAGCCGGCCGATGGCGGCTGGCGGCTCACCGGGCGCTGGGGCTTCGCCAGCGGCTGCGACCACGCGCGCTGGGTGTTTCTCGGCAGCGTCGTCGCCGACGGGGACGCGCCGCCGGAGCCCTATCTCTGCCTGGTGCCGGTCGACGAGGTCGAGATCGACGACGACTGGCAGGTGATGGGTCTCGCCGGCACCGGGTCGAAGACCCTGGTGGCCGACGGGGTGTTCGTGCCGCGCCACCGCACGATCCCGCTCCGCCTGTCGAGCGGCGGCTGGGAGGCGCGCGGCAGGCCGGACGTGCCGCCGCTCTACCGCCTGCCGCACGTCACCACCATCCCGTTCCACTTCGCCGCCACCGCGCTCGGCACCGCCGAGGGGCTGCTCGACGACGTGATCGCCGAGATCGGCGAGCGGCACTCCTTCGGCGCCCCGGTCGCCGAATACGCCACGATGCAGCTCCGCATCGCCGCCGCCTCGGCCGAGATCGACTGCGCCCGCATGCTGATCGAGCGCGACACCGGCGAGGCGATGGCGGCGATGCGCGACGGGCGCTCGCTGACGCTCCAGGAGCGCGCCCGCAACCGGCGCGACATGGCCATCGCCGCCCGGTTCTGCCAGAGCGCCGCCGAGGGGCTGTTCGAGGCGGGCGGGGCGCGGAGCGTCTACTCGTCGAGCGTCCTGCAGCGCAAGTTCCGCGACGTCCGGGTGGCGGCGAACCACATCATCCTCAAATGGGACGTGGCGGGAACCACCTACGGCCGCGTCGCCCTCGGCCTCGACCCCGCCTCGCCGTTCATCTGAGGGACGGTCCTTCGATACGCCCGCCCGCGGCGGGCTTTTCGGGATGAGGGTGAACGATCGGGGCGGCGCCGCACCCAACCCTCATCCCGGGTAGCCGCGGAGCCGCGTATCGAAGGACGGCTCCCGCCCTCACCCGCGGAACGCCGGCAGCACCTCCTCGATGCAGCGCTGGAGCTGCTCGCGCGGGCGGGCGGAGACGAAGCGCAGGATCGGCATCGTGCAGCCGGCCTCGATATAGGCGGCGAGCTTGTCGATCACCGCCTGCGGCGAGCCCCAGGCGAGCCAGGTCTCGGCCTGGTCGCGCGTGATGTAGCCGGCGCCGTAATAGGCGCCGAGGAAGGTCGTCGCCTCGGCGAAGGCGCGGTCCCGGTCCTCGTCGATATTGACCATCATGTGGAGCGAGCCGTCGAAATCGGCGGGATCGCGGCCGAGCTCGGCGGCGTAGCTACGGATCTTCTCGAAGCGTTCCCTGAAGGTCTCCGCCGGCGTGCCGTCGGTCTGCCAGCCATCGGCATGGGTGGCGACGCGCCTGAGAATCCGTTCCATCGCCTGTTCCGGCACGTCGTCGCCCTTGGGGTTGACGGCGATGTGGATCGGCATCGGGCGCTGCACCGGCTTCGGCTGCAGATCGACCCCGGCGAAGCTGCGGAACGCGCCGTCATGGCTCGCCTCGCCCTCGGCCCACAGCTTGCGCAGGATCTCGATCCCCTCGACGACGCGGGCCGGGCGCTCGGCCGACTTCACCCCCATCACCTCCAGCTCGTGGGCGAATTGCGGGCCGTCGAAACGCGACCCGCCATTGCAGACGGCGAGGATCGTGCGCCCCTTGGACAGCACGTCGAGGCTCGCCCATTGCAGCGCGAACAACAGCGGCTCGCGCAGCGGGAAGCTCGCCAGGCAGACGGTGCCGAGCTTCACCCGCTCGGTGCGGACGGCCATCGCCGACAGCGTGACCAGCGCCTCGACCCGGGGCTTGGACAGGAGGTTGTCGCCCACCCAGACGCCGTGGAACAGGCCCGACTCCTCGGCGGTCCCGGCCATGTCGAGCAGGTCGTCGAGGCTCCCCCAGTCGAACAGGATCGCCCGGGTCGACAGCGACAGGCCGAACCTGGCGCGCATGGGTACGGTCTCGCTCATGTCAGCCCCCGAGCCAGGAGAGGATCGTCCGCGCGACCACGCGCGCCACCCGCTCCAGGCAGGAGAGCGCGACGAGGTCGGTGTCCAGCACGCCCTCGCCGCCGGCGACGCCGTACATCACGGCCGGAACCCCGGCGGCGCAGGGTCCGCCGGCGTCGAACGTGCCCTGCCCGTAATAGGTCCCGGGCGGCGCGCCGTGCACCGATTCATGCGCCTCGGCGAGCAGCCGGACCACCGGGTCGGCGGGATCGACCAGGGCCGGCCACATGTGGTGGCCCTGCTCCACCGTGACGGCCCAGGGCGAGAGGTCGCCGATCGCCTGGCGCACCTCTTCGGTCGCCGCCGCCGGATCGTCGCCCGGCAGCAGGCGCCGGTCGATGCGCATCCGCGCGGTGTCGGGGATGGTGTGCGGGGCGAGCGGCGAATAGGCGATCTGGTAGGGCAGCGCGTGGCGGCCGCCGAGCAGCTCGTGGGTGCCTTCTAAGCTCATCCGCTTGAGGCGGCTCATGACCTCCCACGCCCCGTCGATCGCGCTCAGCCCGGTATCCGGCACGCTCGAATGGACCGCCTTGCCGCGCACCGTGACGTTCACGTCGACCCGGCCGCGATTGCCCATGGAAATCCGCTCGCCGGTCGCGGTCATCAGCAGCGCGAAATCCGGCTTGGCATCCAGCGCGGCGAGGATCGCCTCGGAGCATTTGTGGCTCGACCGCCCCTCGTTGTTGATGGCGACATAGAGCGTGCCGGGGAGCTCCGTCCCGGTATCGGCGAGCAGCTTGAGGATGGCGAGCGCGATCGCCTGGTGCGACTTGTTCTGCCCCACCCCCATGCCGAACACGCAGGGCTCGTCGCGCCCCCAGGCGGCGCCCGAGGCGACCTTCCCGGACCACGGGTCGTCCATCAGGTTGTGGTGCTGCACCGGGGTGTAGACCTGGACCAGCAGCGACCGGCCGTTGGTCCCCGCGCCGTGGCGCGCGACGATCTGGTTGCCCGGCACGTCGATCAGGTCGTAGGCGCCGGCCCGGGCGAGCCTGGGCCTGAGCACGTTCTGCACGTAGTGGACCAGCTTCGGGTCGTCGGGCTCGATAAACACCTCGTGCCCCATCGGCACGTCGACCGGCACCCGCGCCAGCTCGACCAGCGTGTCGATCAGGAAACGCCGGTCCAGCCGGCCGACTAGCGTCTCGATGTCCATATCCGGTCTCCATTGCTGTCCGGCCCAAATTCTCGGCGACTGCCCCGCGCCGATTGGCGAGAACGCCTCCGCCTCCGTCTCGTCATCGCGGAGTTGTTGGGGAATTATAGACGCGAGCACCGCGGCGCGGGCGTCAGCCGCCGTTACGGCTCAGGCCGCTGACCAGGTCCTGATCTATTAGCGCGACCTCACTCGGGGGAAGAACCACGAGGGCGAGGCGGAAAATCCTGAGAAAGTCCATCCCGACCAGAATCCTTGGCAGCGTGTCGGACAGCATGATGACCCCACGCCGGGAGTAGCGCTGGAAGTCCGCCGTCCCGTAGGCGGTCTCCATGGCGATCTTCCGGTTGTCCGCGAGCGTCAATTCCACCATCGGGCCGACTTCCAGACGGACGGCCTCGGCGAGGCTCTTCGGCATCTGAAGAAACCCCGAGAAGCCGGTGTCGATCACCACGTCGTCGAGAGCATGACTTCTTCCGTCCAGACCTCGCAAATCGACCTGCGTGCAGGGGTTCCCCTGGCGGTCAAAGTGCCCTGGCGTATACATCGTCCGAGGTGCAGCTCATGCGGAACGCACCCGGCGAGCCGACCCGGATCAGGTAGAAAATCCCTTCCGGCGCCTTTTTCTTCGCTGCTTCGAAAGCCTTTTCCGGCTTCCGGCTTCGCCAGATGTCCTCGGTGCCGATGTCGATCACGACAAAGCTGTCGCGATATTTCCTTTCGTACTCTTCCCGGTACTTCTTGTTGTAGATCTTCTCTCCCCGCGCGACGATCTCCTCTGGCGATGGCTTCTCCATGGCCCCGTCTCCGTTTGCGTGCCGGTCATCGCGGGCATCAGGGTAAAGGGTGGGTCGGGCGGATTATACCGGGAAGTCTTGGGGATATGTGTGAATCGGCGGGATATGTGGATGGCCGGAGCAAGCCCCGGACTGTGATCCGGGGCAAGTCCGGCCACAACATGTTGTGTACCCGCGACGCCCTGACTTGCCAAATCCGTTGCGAAGGTGTCGCCCCAAGGGAGTTGCCGCGTTTGGACACCCGTTCCCCGGTCACGCCTCCAATCCCGGATTTCGCCGCTTCACGCTCTCTGCCAGAAGCTCGAAGAACCCGTCAAGATTGCTGGGAGCGAGTAGAGTCGGGCCTGCGGAGAAATCCACCTCGACAACGGCGGTGGCTTCGACCATTCCTGCGGCCCATGCTGGCGCTTGTCGCCCGGACAGCCGTCCGACAAAGGAACGGAAGGTGTCGATCCATCTGTTGCCCGGGTCGTCCGCCGCGTTCAGAACCATGATGTAGCCGGTCACGATCTCTGGCGAGTGAAGTTGGACATTCGCCATCTCTCCCATCAGGTCGTCGGCGCGGTTGGGCACGGAGCCGGCCAGGTTTCGGAGAATGGACTTCAGGCTGATCCCAAGCCTGACCTTGCCATCGTGGCTGCACGCGACATCCCAAATCTTGTCGCGGCCTATGCCGGGGACGCGCACCTCGGATCGTGCACCCGGCACTCCGCGTCGCTCCAGTTCCTGGATGCATAGGGCGGCCAATTGTCTCAGCCGCGCGGTCGACGTGCCCTTGCCTTCGGCGACGGCCGTTTGGTAGAGCCCGTCAACGGCATCTTGAAGGGTCAGCATCGAACCGTTGTCGTGGAGAGTCGGCTCTCCAGGCGTTGGCGGGCAATCTGGAGGTAGGACGGCTCGATCTCGATGCCGATGCTGTTGCGCCCGCATCGACTCGCGGCCACCTGTGTGGTCGCCGTTCCGGTGAACGGGTCCAGAACGGTATCGCCGACGAAGCTGAACATGCGAACCAGCCGTTCCGCGAGATCGAGAGGGTAGGGCGCGGGATGGTCTCGCGTCGATGCCCCGCTCAATCCGGTCCAGACTTGTCGGAACCAGGCGTCATGGTCGTCCGCCGAAATCAGGCTCAGGATCCGCGCTTCCGGCGAGGGGCTGCGATACCCGCCGGGCTTGCGCAGCATGAGGATGTATTCGATGTCGTTCTTGAGCACCCCGTTCGGCTCGAACGGTTTGCCGAGATACGATCCGCTGCCGCTGGCCTCGGTCCGCATGTTCGCGATCTTGTGCCAGATGATGGGCGACAGGTTGTCGAAGCCGATCGCTCGGCACTGTTCCTGAATGCCGGCATGCAGGGGAATGACCGTATGGCGCCCGCTGTTCCGACGGCGGGACAAGCACACGTCGCCGACCACGCACACCAACCGGCCACCTGGCACCAAGGCGTCGAAGCACCTCTCCCAGACCGCTCGCAGCTCGGCCAGGAATTCGTCGTATTCCGCCATCCGGCCTAGCTGGCCGTCCGTGTCCGGATACTCTTTCAGCGTCCAGTAGGGCGGAGATGTAACGACCAAATGAACGGAGCCGCGTTCGATATCGACGGCGCGTGCGTCGCCCAATATCAACCGATGGTGCGTCGGCAGTGCCGCCAGGGCGGACCTGATCCGCGCCGTCGCCTTGCGATCCTTGGCCAACTTCGGAAGGGCGTGCTTTAGATCGGCATCCGCCATCGAGTCCGCGGGCAGAAGCCCGGCAGGGACCGCCAGCATCACGACCGCACCCCCGAAGCCGGCCCGTGGCCGGCTGTCGGGTCGTTGTAGCGAAGCCGATTGCCGCCCGTTCCCGCGATTGCGCCAACCATTCGACCCGTCCTGTCCGCCTCCGCGGGCCCGCCGAACGCCCCGCGATCCGATGCGGAGGCTTCCCGCGGGTCGTGCGCCCGGTGCCAGGCCGGTTTCCGGGAAGAATTCGGATCACGGTGGAGCTTCATACTCGACATCGATTTCAAGCTGGTCCGGGGCAGGCAGGCCCCGGCAGCCCAGGTCCGGTAGCCGCGGCTGGAGCAATCCATGGCCGTGCCGACCTTGACGCTAGACCGCTTCCGGCATTCCTTCTCCCGGCGCCGATAGAGCATTGTCCTGTGCTTGACAGGATAGAGGACATTGGTCGTCCCGTCAGCCTGCTCACCCCACATTCACCCCGTCCGAGGTCACCGTGCCGCCGAGCGCCCAGGAGCCCCAGGTCTGGAGGTGGGTCTTGCGCGCCTGCATCTGCAGCGCGACGGCGTGGATGTCGCGGAAGCGGCGCTCGAAGGGGCTCGACGCCATGACCGCGCTGGTGCCGGCGGTGTCGAAGAGCGGGCCCGTGGCCGCCTTGGCCTCGCCGATCGCATGGGTGCCGGCGAGCCGGATGGTCATCAGCGTGTCCACCGACATGCGGCCCGCCGCGGCGAGATCGGCCGCGCCCGCCTCCGCCGCCTCGACGAGAAAGGCGCGCGCGCCGCGGATCCTGGCATCGGCGCGGGCGACCTCCTCGTGCACCGCCGGGTTCTCCTTCAGCGTGAAGCGGGCGCCGCGCGGGCGTTTCTCCCGCGCCAGCGCGACGAAGGCGTCGAACAGGCCGCGCGCGATGCCGAGCGCGACGGCGGCGAAGCCGATGGCGTAGACCGACATCAGCGGCATGCCGTGCAGCGAGGAGATCGCCGGCCGGTCGTCGATCATCGTGGCGCGGACGATGGTCCGTTCCTCGGGCACGAACAGGCCGTCGCAGGCGAACCCGTCGCTGCCGGTGCCGCGCAGCCCCACGGCGTCCCAGCCGTCGGACAGCGTCACGGTGCCGGCGGGGACCAGGGCGGTGCGGTTCTCCGGCTCGCCCCTGGGATCGCGCCTCGGCGTCCCGTCCTTCTCCAGCGCCGCGCAATGGGCGGCGAGCCAGGTCGCATGGTGGCTGCCGCTCGCGAAATTGGTGCGCGCGGTGACGGAATAGCCGCCGTCGACGGCGCGCGCCTCGGCCTTGCCGGGCCCCCAGGCGAGCACTGCGGCGGGGTCCCGCCCCCAGATCTCCTGCGCCAGCGCGGGTTCGAGGAAGCCGGCGAGCGAGGCGCAGCCATTGCCCTGGGCGACGCACCAGGCGGCGCTGCCGTCGTGGCGGGCTATCGCCTCGACCACCGGCAGGAACACGGGAAGCGTCATCTCCGCGCCGCCATAGGCGACCGGCAGCAGCAGGCGGAACAGCCCCTGTTCGTGCAGCGCCGCCATGGCCGCGTCGCTCAGCCGCCGGGCGCGGTCGGCCTCGGGCGCCAGCGCCTCGACGACCGGGCCGGCCTCCGCCACGCGGGCGAGCCAGGCATCGGTGTCGAGAGCGGCGAGGTCGTGGCCGGGCGCGTCCATCGCGGCGCCTCTCGCTGATTGTTTACCGTCCGATTATGCGGGCGGGGCGGCGGGCTGTCACGGCGGCACGCTTGACCGGTCCCGGCAATTGCTGTGGTATCGAGGCCAAGATCGCGCAAGACGATCCGGCTCGACAAGGCACATGCGAAGGGAGAAGCCATGCGCAGGATCGGACTCATCGCCGCCGCGCTCGCGGCCGCGGCACTGGCGGGAGGCACGGCGGGAGCGGCCGAGAAAGTTCGCCTCACCATCATCTCGGGCAACAACCACAACTACGCGCCGGTCGGCGCGGCGATCAAGGACTTCGCCCCGAAGGTCAACGAGATTCTCGCCAGGACCGGCAAGTACGAGGTCTCCTGGGTGCTCGGCTTCGGCGGGCAGATCGTCAAGGTGCGCGGCGAGCTCGACGGGGTGCAGTCCGGGCTCGGCGATCTCGGCGTGGTGCCGGGGCCGTTCCACCAGTCGGAGCTGTCGCTCTACCAGATCGCCTATGTCACGCCGTTCACCACGCTCGACGTGCAGGTGGCGACCGACGCGATGAACGATCTGTACGCGAAATACCCGGCGATGGGGAAACAGGTCGAGCGCTTCAACCAGTCGCTGCTGGGCATCACCGGAACGGCGGATTTCTACGAGCTCTGGACCAGGAAGAAGATCACCAAGTTCACCGAGCTCAAGGGCATGAAGATCGGCGCGGTCGGCGCGAACATCCCCTGGGTGACGGCGGCGGGCGCGACGCCGGTGGTGATCAAGGGCCTGGCGACGATGTACAACTCGCTCAAGACCGGCATCTACGAGGGCGGCGTGCTGTGGCAGCAGGCGATGGCGGGGTTCAAGTTCTGCGAGATCACCAGGTACAAGCTGGCGGCCGGGTTCGGGGCGGTGGCCAACGCGCTCCTGACCGCGAATACGGACTCCTGGCCCAAGATCCCGCGCGAGGTGCAGGCGGCGATCACGGAGGCCACCGCCACCTGGTCGGCGGCGGGCAACCAGAAGATCATCGGCGGCGGCAAGTGGGGGCTCGGGGTCTGCGAGAAGAAGTACGGCCAGGAGACCCATGAGCTGTCGGCGGAGCAGAAGAAGACCTGGGCCTTCGCGATCCCCAATATCGCGCAGGCATGGGCCAAGCGCCAGGACAAGGCGGGGCTCCCCGGCACCGAGATGCTGGCCAGCTACATGGACTACATGCGGGACAAGAAGCAGCTCGTGACGCGCAACTGGGACCGCGAGTAGAAGGCGATTCGAGCGGGTGCGCCCTTCGATAGGGGCTTATATGGATGGGTTGACGGGCGGTCGGCTGGCGCAGACCGCCGACGGGAACGCCGCCCCGCCCCACCCCGTCATGCCCGGCCCCCTTCCGTCATGCCCGGACTCGATCCACTGCTGTCCGGCTTATATGAGCTGGACTGGGCACAAGGCCTTGTTCCGGGCGGGATATCGGCGCATCCGCCGGATCGGGACACGGATCGCCGCACGCCCGCACTTGCCGTCCCTGCCCCTCCGTTGTCATCCCGGCCTCGTTCCGGGCACCCACGGGCGGGGCGGGCCGCACCCGGCTCCCGTGCTCCTCCACCGCCACCACCACCCCGTCATGGCCGGACTTGATCCGGCCATCCATGCGGCGTCCCCGCCTGCGAGGCGGCCGGCGGGAAGGGACGGCGGCGCCAGTGGATGCCCGGATCAAGTCCGGGCATGACGATGGGGGGGAGGCATGGTGATGGGGCGGGAAACGCCGGGCGCGACGCGCGTCGAAGGCTAAACCGGACAGCAGTGGACTTGATCCGGGCATCCATGGGCGCCGCCACCCGTCCCGTCGGACCGTCGTGCGGGTGGAGAGGCCGCGTGGATGGCCGGATCACCCCCGGACTCGATCCGGGGGCCGGCCATGACGTGGTCGGGGAAGCGCCAACACCCCCCGGCTCGTTCCGGCGACCGGGCATGACGGAAGAGGTGTCGTTGGCCTCCCGTTCGTCAACTTGTCTTTGCAAGCCCCCTTCCATACGCCGCTTCGCGGCTACTAGGGGCGAGGGAGTCTTCGCTTCCCGCCATCCCGGGCGGGCGCGTCGGCGCCGTATCCGGGACGCCCCGCGGCCCCGATGTCGCCCCGGGCTCGACCCGGGGCCCGGGGAAGCGGCCACCGGCCTCGCCCTGCCCCCCTGGGCCCCGGCTCGAGGCCGGGGTGACAGCTTCGGGTCGGGCGGCGGCGTGATCGGCGCGAAGCGGTGGTAAAGGCCCTCGACTGCATCCTCGGCGCGCTCGTCATCTCGGGCAACAGCCTGGGCTCGGCCTGGATCTTCGTCATGATGCTGGCGATCTCGGCCGACATCGTCATGCGCTTCCTGTTCAACGCGCCGATCAACGGCGCCACCGAGCTGGTCACCATGTCGGTGGTCGCCGTGCTCTATCTGCAGCTCGCCTACACCCTGCGCTCGGGCAGCATGACGCGCTCCGACGCGGTGCTGAACCGGCTGATCGCCGGCGTCCCGCGCATCGGCCACTTCCTGTCCCTGATCTTCTACCTCGCCGGCGCGGCCCTGATGGGGGCGATCATGCGCGGCGCCTGGCCGAAATGGATCAAGTCCTACGAGCTCGACTTCTATGTCGGGGTGGTGGGCGTGTTCACCTTCCCGGACTGGCCGCGGCTGCTGGTGGTGTTCCTCGGCTGCACGCTCACCGGGCTCCAGTTCCTCGCGCTCGCCGCGGGCAGCGCGCGGGCGCTGCTCCGCCCGGCGGCAACCCCCTAGGCGGCGCCCGTGGAAGCCTTCGAGATCGCCCTGGTGTCGGTGTTCGCGATGCTGCTGCTGATCTATTTCGGCATGCACATCTCGGTGACGCTGGCGCTGATCTCCTTCGTCGGCGCCTGGGTGATCAAGGGCAACGCGGCGATCGCCCTCAGCCTGCTGCTGATCGCCGCCGAGAAGACGGTGAACAACTTCGTCTTCGCGGTCATCCCGCTATTCGTGCTGATGGGGTTCCTGGTCGCCGCCGCCGGGATGGGGCGGGACGCCTACGACATCGGCCAGATCATGCTGCGCCGGGTGCGCGGCGGGCTCGGCATGGCGACCGTGGTCGCCAACGCGATCTTCGCCTCGATCACCGGCGCCTCGGTGGCCTCGGCCTCGGTGTTCTCCAAGGTCGCGGTGCCGGAGATGATGCGGCACGGCTATTACGGGCGCTTCGCGGTCGGCACCGTCGCCGGGTCCTCGGTGCTCGGCATGCTGATCCCGCCGAGCGTGCTGCTGATCATCTACGCGCTGATCGCCGAGGAATCGGTGGGCGATCTGTTCATCGCCGGGATCGGCCCGGGCATCCTGCTGACCATCGCCTTCTGCGGGCTGATCTACATCATGGCGACGCTGTTCCCGCGCACCGTCCAGGCGGTCCGCGAGGCCGCCGCCGACAGCGCCGGCGAGGAGGCGGAGGAGCCGTCGCTCAGCGCCGGCGATCTGTGGCGCAAGGCGCTGCCGATCACCGCGCTCGTCCTGCTGGTGCTGGGCGGGCTCTATGGCGGGGTGTTCACGCCGGTCGAGGCGGGCGCGGCGGGCGCGCTGCTGGCGCTGGTCTTCGCGCTCGCCCGCCGCGCGCTCACCTGGCGCAGCTTCTGGAACGTGCTGCTCGATTCCGGGAACATCACCGCGACGCTCCTGTTCCTGATCTGCTCGGCCAGCATGTACTCCCGCATGCTCGGCATGTCGGGCCTGCCGTCCGAGATGGCCGCGATCTTCGACAATCTCGGCGCCGGGTTCTACGGCATGCTGGCGTTCTATGTGCTGGTGGTCATCGTCCTCGGCACGATCATCGATTCGGTCTCGATCATGCTGATCATGGTGCCGCTGTTCCTGGCGGCGCTCAAATTCTTCGAGATCGACCTGGTCTGGTTCGGCATTGTGACCGTCATCGCCACCGAGATCGGGCTCTTGACCCCGCCGCTCGGGATCGCGGTCTACGTGGTGCACTCGACGCTGGCGCGCCCCGACATCACGCTCAAGGACATCTTCGTCGGCTCGGCGCCGTTCGCGCTGGCGATGCTGTTCGTCCTCATCCTGGTCATCGCCTTCCCGCCGATCGCGACATATCTGGTCTCGATCAAGCTCTGAGCGCCGCTATTGCAGGCGGTAGCCGAGCTCGTAATGCAGGTTGATGCCGTCCCAGAACATGTATTTGAGCCGCGCGCCCTCGCTCGCGTAGTGCAGCGCCATGTCCTGCTTCTCGGTCGTGTCGCAGTGCTTGACCAGGATCTCGAAGGCGCGCCCGCCATGCTCGATGTCGGCCTCGGCATGGACCCACCAGTATTCCAGCTCGTGCTCGGTGAAGCCGTAGGTCTCGCGCAGCGCCGGCAGCACCTTGGAGAACAGCCTGGGCTCCTGCGCCTCGCTCGCGATATGGACCCCGGCGACGCCGGCGATCCAGTGCTGCGTGGCGCTGGTCCGGAGCTCCCAGTCGAGCCAGCACTCGGTGGTCGGCAGGCCGCGCCCGGCGGCGAGTTGCTCGCGGGTCATGCCGCAGGCCTCGCAGAACCGGAGCAGCAGCTCGACATGCGGGTTGGCCGGATCGGTCTCCTCGCGGTAGTTCTCCATCTCCATCTCGACCACGTCCTCCGGCGCGTTGGCGCAGATGTTGAACAGCGCCGCCGGGATCAGATTGCCGATCCAGTACCAGTGCTCGCGGATGGCGCCGGCCACGGTCTCGCGCTTGGCCTCGCCCGCCGCCCATCTCTCGATCAGCGGGTGGTCCGCCTGGTGGCGCGCATCGACGACGCCCTGCAGCGCCGCGCGGAAGCTATCTTGGGTCATCTTCCCTCTCCTCAGCCCATCAGCCCGGGCAGGAACAGCACCACGTCCGGCACCGCGATCAGCAATGCCAGCAGCACCAAGGCGCAGCCGATATAGGGCAGCCCCGCATAGACCACCTGCGAGAAGGTGGTCCCCGGCGGCGCCACCCCCATCATGACGAACAACAGCAGCCCGAAGGGCGGCGTCGTGGTCGAGATCTCCAGCGCTAGGACTATGATAATCCCGAACCAGACCGGGTCGAAGCCGAGCGAGATCGCCAGCGGGACGAAGATCGGGATGGTCAGCATCATCTGCGAGATCTGGTCGACGAACATGCCGAGGAAGAGCAGGACCGCGAACATGAACAGCAGCATCACCAGCCGCGGCATCTCGAACCCGGTCACCCAGTCGACGATCCCGGCGCTGGCGCCGGAGAACGCCATGATCTGGCTGAACGTCGACGAGGCCATCAGGATCATGAACACCATGGTGGTGACCACCAGCGTGCCCTCGATCGACTTCCGGATCACCCGCCAGCTCAGCACGCGGAAGGCGGCGGCCAGCACCAGCACGCCGACGACGCCGAAGGCGGCCGCCTCCGACGGGGTGGCGATGCCGATCAGGATCAGCCCGACGACGCAGAAGAACACCAGCCCGAGCGGCAGGATGTTGACCGCGGTGAGCAGGATCTTGGTGCCGAAATCGGTCGGGTCCACGTCGTAGCGCGGCGCGGCCTCGGGGTCGAGCTTGACCTGGACGAAGATCAGCACCGCGTAGAACGAGGCGAGGATCAGCCCGGGCACGATGCCGCCGATCAGCAGCCGGCCGATGTCGATCGCCGTCAGCGCGCCCATCAGGCTGCCCAGCAGGACGACCAGCGCCGATGGCGGGATCAATATGGCGAGGCTGCCGGAGCCGAGGATGGGCCCCATGGACATGTATTTCTTGTAACCGCGCCGGGTCATCTCGGGCACCATGGAGGAGCCCATCATCGCCGTCGTCGAGATGCTGGAGCCGGACAGCGCGGCGAAGATCGTCCCGCCCGCCACCGCCATGTAGGACAGCCTGCCCGGCACCCGCCCGAACACCCGGTCCAGCGTCGAGAAGATGCGCTCGGCGATGCCGCAGTGGAAGAACAGCTCGCCCATCAGGATGAACAGCGGCACCGGGATCAGGAGGAAGTTGGAGACCGACCGGGTCGCGTTGTTGATCAGCTGCTCGATGCCGGCGACGCCCCCCATGAACACCACCGCGCCGACCACGTTGGCGATCAGGAAGGCGAAGGCGACCGGGATCGAGAGCGCCATCAGCCCGACCACCAGGCCGAGCATCAGGATGCCGGCGGTGTACCACTCCATCTCAGAGGCCTTCGGCGCCGGTCGGGTCGCCGGACAGCATCGAGTCGGGGCCGATCAGGAAGCGGGCGAACTCGGTCGCCAGCAGGAAGAAGGCGAGCGGCACCGGCGCGGTGACGATCCAGCCCGGCATGGCGAAGGAGCGGATGTCCTCGAAGCCGCGGATGTATTCGGCGATCACCACGCTGAGCGAGTACCAGGCGAGCAGCAGGCAGATGGCGATGCCGGCGACATAGACCAGCCGCTCGACCCAGAGCCGGGGCGTGCCCCGGAGCCGGCCGACGAAGATGGTGATGAAGACGTGGCTCTTGCGCCTCAGCACCCAGGGCGTCGCGAACAGCGTCGAGTGCAGCAGCCCGTACTCGGCGAGCGTGACGGTCCAGAGCGGCGAGGGGATGCCCGCCGTCCGCACCGTCACGTCGTAGACGATGGCAAGGAAGATCGCGGTGAGCACGAGGCCGCCGAGGACGGCCAGCCCCGCGATCACCGCATCGTAGCCCCGCGCGAGAGTCCGCATCGCGCGGCGCGGCGGATAGCGGTTCCGCGCCCCGCTACTTGCGGAACAGCTTGGTCTTGAACTCCTCGATCAGCGCCGCCGGGATGTCGTTCTTGGCGAGCGCCTGCCACACGCCGATATTGTAGGCCGCGTCGAGATAGATCTCGGCCGCCTTGCCCTCGAGGTCGATATCGGTCATGCCGCGCTTCTTGAGCTTGACCTTCTCGTCGGCGCTCATCTTGGCGAACAGCGCGTGCGCCCAGATCTCGGACTCGATCGCCGCCCGGGTGACCGCCCGCTTGTGCGCGGTGGCGAGCTTGTCCCACTTCGCCTTGTTGGCGGCGATGATGATGTCGCCCTGCCAGTAGGCCGGGGTGATGCGGTATTTGAGGAACTTGTCCCAGCCGAAATTGGTCACGCCCGGGCCGATCCAGGCCGCGCCCTTGACGATGCCGCGCTCCAGCCCGGAATACATCTCGGCCACGTGGATCGGCACCGCCGAGCCGCCGAACCGCTTCAGGAACTCGCGGTAGATGGCAACGCCCCGGATCTTCATGCCGTTGAAGTCGGGCGCCCCGTCGGCGGCGAATTTGGGCTTCTCGGTGAGATAGACGTAGAACGTGTAGCCCGAGCCGTAATAGCCCAGCAGCTCCGAGTTCAGGCGCCTGCGCACCTGCTCGTTCATCAGCGCCAGCCCGCCGGTCGAGCGGACCTCCATCGCGTGCAGATTGGAGCCGTTGAGCGCCTGGATCTCGGGGATCTCGCCGAGGAAGTAGGACATCGGCCCGTAATAGACGTCGATCACGCCGCGCGAGACGCCCTTCATCTGCTCGGGCACCGGGGTCACGTCGGGCCCGCCGATATAGCGGATCTTGATCTCGTTGTTGGAATACTGCGCGGCGCGCTTGGAGAAATCGTGCAGCGGCGCGTTGAACGGGTGCTTGCGCGGGAAGGCGGTGACCGACTTCCAAGACACGCTCGCCGCCGCCGCCGGCAGGGCGGTGAGCGCGAAGGACAGGATCACGCTCCCGAAGATGACTCTCGCCAGGTTCATGCTCGCCTCCTTGTTCGAACGGAACGCCCGACCCCTGCGGGAGACGGGTTTCCCAGTGTCGTTCCGGTTGCAGGGGCACGATCTTCCTGTGCCCCCGCGGGCGAGTCAACCGAGCCCCGGCGCGGGCGGCGGGTCGGCATGCGGCGTGCGCGTCAGGCCTGCCTGGTGTCGAGACCAGCTCGTCCGCGACCCTCTGCAGATCATCCGGCCGCATCCTCCACCCCGTCCATCTCATCGCTGGATACATAGGAGATAAGGGGGAAGGCCTGTTCGCCGATCTGCGCGAGCCGGGGACGCATATGCCGCACCACACTGGTGGCCTTTCTTGCGTCGAACGGCTCCTCCGTGCCGTCGAATACGACCTTGACGCGCAGGATCTCATCGCCGTCCTTGTCGTAATCCGGGGCAACGGACACGTCTCCGATCCGGGCAGCTCCGAAAATCTCTTTCAGGACCGCCTGGACAATCTCCTTCGCCGTCTGATTCTCCACCATGGCAACGATCCTTCGGACAGCGCGCCGTGCGTTGCATGCGGCCGGCCCATGCACCGTTTTGCTGCGGCCAACAACCAAACCATGGTGTTGGCGATCATCATCGTCAAGATACGTTTGCCGGGGCTCACCGGCACGTGATAAGGGGGCGCGATCGCAATCCGACCCACCGCCCCGACCCGGAGTTCCGATGAGCGAGACCGCCGCCTTCATGCCGCTGACCGACCTGGTGGCGGCCTTCGCAGCGAAGGACCTGTCCCCGGTCGATGCGGTGCGGGCCGCGTATGCACGCATCGACCGCCACGAGAGGGACCTCAACGCGTTCTGCCACCGGCTCGACGAGGGCGCGGCGCTCGCCGCGGCCGGCGAGGCGGAGCGGCGCTGGGCGCAAGGCGCGCCCGCCGGCCCGCTCGACGGCGTGCCGATCACCGTGAAGGACGCGCTGCTGGCGACCGGCTGGGCGACGCTCCGGGGCTCGAAGCTCTCCGACCCCGATACCCCGGACACCGAGGACTCGCCCGCGGTCGCGCGCGCCCGCGAGGCCGGCGCCATCGTGATCGGCAAGACCACCATGCCGGAGTTCGGCTGGAAGGGGGTCACCGACTGCCCGCTGAGCGGGATTACCCGCAACCCGTGGGACCTGGCGACGACGCCGGGCGGCTCCAGCGGCGGGTCGGCCGCGGCGCTGGCCGCGGGCATCGGCAACGCGGCGATCGGCACCGACGCCGGCGGCTCGGTCCGCATACCGGGCAGCTTCTCCGGGCTGGTCGCGCTCAAGGCGACCTACGGGCGCATCGCCAACTACCCGCCGAGCGCGGCGGGCTCGCTCGGCCATATCGGCCCGATGACGCGCACGGTCGCGGATACCGCGCTGATGCTGAACGTCATGTCCCGGCCGGACGCGCGCGACCCGGCGAACCTGCCTTATGACGGGCGCGACTGGCGGGAGGGCATCGGGGACGGCATCGACGGGCTCCGCGTCGCCTTCTCCCCGACGCTGGGCTATGCCCGGGTCGATCCCGAGGTCGCGGCGCTCGCCGCCGACGCGGCCCGGGCGCTGGAGGATCTCGGCGCCCGGGTGGAGGAGGTGGAACGGCCGTTCGAGGATCCGAGCGCGTGCTTCCGGGTGCATTTCTTCTCCGGCATCTCGCACGCGCTCAGGAACGCCACGCCGGGGCAGCGCGCGCTCATCGACCCCGGCATCCTGCCGATCCTGGAGCAGGCGCGCGCGATCGGCCGCACCGAGTACATGGAGGCGGTCGATGCGCGCGTCGCCTTCTCGCGCGCGGCCCGGCTGTTCCTGGAGGCGTATGACGTGCTGGTCACGCCGACCCTGGCGGTGCCGCCCTTCGCCGCGGGGGTGCTGTCGCCGGACGGCTACGACCGGGAGAACTGGATGGAGTGGTCGCCCTTCACCTACCCGTTCAACCTGACCGGCCAGCCGGCGATCTCGGTCCCCTGCGGCTTCACCGCGGGCGGCCTCCCGGTGGGCTTGCAGATCGCCGGCCAGTACCACGACGAGGCGACGGTGCTGCGCACCGCGAGGGCCTACGAGGCGGCGCATCCGACCGCCGGCCGCCGCCCGAAGCTGGCGTAGGTTGCCGCCGCCCAAGCCGGCATGCCCGGCCCCCGGATCAAGTCCGGGGGCGATCCGGTTTAGATCAGCTGGACCGGGCGCAAAGCCTTGTTCCGGGCGGGATATCGGCGCATCCGCCGGATCGGGACACGGATCGCCGCACGCCCGCGCTTGCCGTCCCTGCCCCTCCGTTGTCACGCCGGCCTCGTTCCGGGCACCCACGGGCGGGGCGGTCCGCCCCCGGCTCCCGTACTCCGCCACCGCCACCACCACCCCGTCATGGCCGGACTTGATCCGGCCACCCATGCGCGGACTTGATCCGCGCAACCACTGGCGCCACCGGTACAACGCCCGTCGGGAGGAGCGGCGGCGCCAGTGGATGCCCGGATCAAGTCCGGGCATGACGGGGTGGGGGCGTATCGAAGGGGGCTTATCCAGATTACTTGACGGAGCGGGGGCCGGGCGTCACGGGGGGCGGCGCGCCCGCCGGCGATCCCCGGCGTCGCGCCCGAACGTCGAAACGCTCGCCATGCCTCCCCACCTCGTCATGCACCCCCGTCATGCACCCCCCTCGTCATGCCCGGACTTGATCCGGGCACCCATGCGGCCTCTCGGCGCGCACGGCGGGCCGTGGGGAGGCGTGGCGCCGGTGGGTGGCCGGATCAAGTCCGGCCATGGGTGCCCGGATCAAGTCCGGGCATGACGGGGGGTAAGTGGAGTCGGTGGAGCAACGGGGAAAAGGAGCGGGGGCCGGCCATGACGGGGTGGTGGCGGTGGAGGAGCAGGGAGAGCCGGGTGCGGCGCGCGTCGAAAGTCGAGACCGGACAGCAGAGGAACACGCCCGGACTTGATCCGGGGGCCGGGCATGACGGACGAAACGTCGCGGCCCCCCGCTCGTCAAGTATTCGGGATAAGCCCCTATCGAAGGACGGGTTGCCGGCACGGGCGCCGTGTCCTATCTGGCGTCGGACGGAACTTTGACAGTCTCGGGAGTACAGGCATGCCGGACAGCGCCGCGAGCGACAGCGTGATCGCCGGGCTGAACTATGTCGTCGACACCGGGGTGAAGCCGGTCAACCGAACCATGGAGGCGGGCAACATGGCCCGAATCCGCACCGGCACCTACGAGACGCGCGCCACCGCGATCCGCAACGGCCGGCCGCTGCGCGACGGCTTCTCGCTCGACCGGACCGGCTTCGTGTTCGTCGACCACCCGACGGAGACGGCAGATTTCTTCGACCCCGGCGAGCTCGCCGCGACCTACTACAAGGAGGTCGAGGCGCTGGTCGAGCGCCAGACCGGCGCCAGGCGGGTGCTGGTGTTCGACCACACGCTGCGCTCGGGCAGCGAGACGACGCGCGAGCAGCGCAAGCTGCGCGAGCCGGTCACCCAGGTGCACAACGACTACACCGAGCGGTCGGGTCCGCGGCGCGTGCGCGACCTGCTGCCGGACGAGGCCGACGCGCTGCTCGGGCGCCGCTTCGCCATCGTCCAGGTGTGGCGCGCGATCGCCAGGCCGATCGAGTCCCACCCGCTCGCCATCGCGGATGCCGGCAGCCTGGCGCCGGAAAACCTCGTCGCCGCCGAGCGGCGCTATCCCGACCGGGTGGGCGAGACCTACCAGATTTCTTACGCCCCGGGGCAGCGCTGGTACTACTTCCCGCGCATGACCCGCGACGAGGCGCTGGTGTTCAAGGTCTACGATTCCGCGACCGACGGCCGCGCCCGGTTCACCGCGCACACCGCCTTCGACGACCCGGGCACGCCGGCCGGCGCGCCGGAGCGCGAGAGCATCGAGATGCGCACCATCGCGTTCTTCTAGCGAGACCGAAAGCCTGTCGCCCCGGCCGAAGCGCGGCCGAGAGCCGGGGCGACAGGACGTGTGTCGGGAAAGGCCGGGCGCCTTCACGCCGCCCCTTCGCCGCCTGCCGCGGTCGCGCCGGACCGGCCCGCCTCGTCGGCCGCGGTGAGCACCCGGGCGAGGGCGGCCCGCGTCTCCGGCGCACCCGGCTTCTTGCCGAGCTCGATATGCGACAGATATCCGGAGCTGATGCCGACAGCCTCGGCGAGCTGCGCCATCGTCATGCCGGCGCGCTTGCGCCGGGCCCTCAGCGGGCTGTCTTCCATCGGCCCGGCCGGTGCGGCCTCCGCCCCGGCGGTCCCGTCGCCGGGCCGTTCGCAAATGGCGAAGGGCCACTCGCGGGGCTCGACGACGACGGTGTATTGCGGCGCGGCGGGGGACGCGCCGATCTTCAACATGGCCATCTCGACGGCGAAGCAGCTCCGCGGAAAGTCGTCGGACTCGTTGAGCTCGGCGAGGACCTCGCGGTGTTCCGCGTAGAACCGGGCGGCGAGCCAGACGACGGCGCGGGCCCTGAGCGCGCGGGCATAGGCCAGGACCTGGCCGAGATGCCGGTGGTCGGAGGTCCCGAGCTGGGCCTCGATCACCACCTTGGCCCCGGTGTCGCGGTCGACGCACAGGAGGTCGGCGCGGAACTGCCCGACCGGGGTCTCGCGCGCCACCGGTTCGAGGTTGAGCCCGAGCGCCTCGCCGAAACGCCGCAGGTTCTCCGGCTTGGCGAGCCAGGGCAGGAATTCGCTCGCTTCGCTCTTCCATACGCTGGTGGTCGCGACGCGTTCGAGATGTCCGACTGGCGGTTGAACCATCGGGGGTACTCCGTTTGCGATGGGGGTGCGGGCACGAAAAAGGGGCGCCGGATTGCCCGGGGCCCCATTTCTCGACTGTGCGAAATATACCCCAAAACGGGTCCCTGTTTCGGCCGAGACCGACAATCCGGGCGGCGAGGTTCCTCCTTGGTTCTTGCCGTCCCCCTCCGCGGTCCATTCGAGGATCGTCCCGAGGTCGCCGTGCAGCGTGGCATGCACCTCGCCCCACTTCTCGCCCGGGATCAGCACGATGCGCTCGATCAATCCCCGGATCGCCGTCGCCGCCTCGTCCCGGTCCTCGGGGTGCTTCAGCGCGTCCGCTAGCCGCGCGACCTTGCGGCGGTAGATCTCTGCCACGTTGGGATGGATGTCCGGAAGGTCGGCCGGAGCGGCCGCAAGGCGTTCGGCGAGCTCGACCTGGCGGGCCTCCAGTTCGCGCAGCCGGTCCGACATGCCCCGCACATAGCCGCCGTCCTCGATGGCCGCGATCATCGTCGCGATCTTCTTCTCGATCGCCGCGAGCTCCCTCCTGTCCCCGGCCGCCGAGGCGCGGCGCTCCCGGTTGAGGCGGTTCGTCTTTTCCGCATAGGCCCGGATCGCCTCTTCCGCCGCCTCCGGCGCCATCAGACGGTGCTTCAGTCCGGCGAGCACCCGTTCCTCCAGGACGGCGCGGCGGATGCCCCTACGGTTGGTGCAGCCGTCGGTCCGGGCATGGTTGGAGCAGGCATAGCGGTCCTGACCCCGCTTCACGTAGGCGCCGCCGCAAACCCCGCATTCGAGAAGACCCGACAGCAGGTGGCGCGGACGATGAGTCGCGTTGAGCGGATTCGCACGGGCGCGCCGGACGCTCGCGATCACCGCCACGTACATTTTGGCCGACTCGTCCTGGCGGTCCTACGCCGCCTGCCAGAGATCGTTGTCCAGGATGCGGAGGTGAGGGACCTCGGCGACCACCCATTCCTCCGGCGGGTTGATGCGCGAAACCTTGCGCCCGGTCTCCGGGTTGAGCGCCCGGCGCTGGCGATTTCATACAAGACGCCCGACATAGAGCTCGTTGTTGAGCAGCCCGGTGCCGCGCGCCGCGTGGCCGCGCAGCGTGTTGTCGGACCACCGCTTGCCCCTCGGGCCGGGAACGCCGTCATCGTTCAGGCGCCGCGCGATCGCGCGCGGGCTCGCGTCATTGGCGAATTCCCGGAAGATGCGCCGCACGATGCCGGCCTGTCGCTCGTTGATCCGGCGCTCGCCCCGGATCGGCTCGCCCGCCGCGTCGAGCGCCTTCACCACGTCGTAGCCGTAGCCCAGGCTGCCGCCCGCCTTGCCGGCCTCCACCCGGCCCCGCTGGCCGCGGTGCGTCTTGGCCGCGAGGTCCTTCAGGAACAGCGCGTTCATCGTTCCCTTGAGCCCCACATGGAGCTCGTCGATCTCGCCCTCCGCCAGGGTGAAGACGCCGACGCCCGCGAAGCGGAGATGCTTGTAGAGAACCGCGACGTCCGCCTGGTCGCGGCTCACCCGGTCGAGCGCCTCGGCGAGCACCACGTCGAACGCCCCGCTCCCCGCGTCCTCAAGTAGAGCCTGAACACCGGGGCGGAGAGTCACGCTGGAGCCGGAGACGGCGCTGTCCTTGTAGGTGCCGGGGATCTTCCAGCCCTCGCGTTCGGCGCGCTCGCGGCAGATGCGGAACCGGTCCTCGATCGAGGCCGCGCACTGCTGGTCGGAGGAATAGCGGGCACAGAGCGCGCAGCGAAACGTCATGGTCTCAGCTCTCCTGTCTCCCGCCGGCGTCCTTCGCCGGCGGGTTGTCGTTGGCGGCCTCCAGCCGCCGGAACTCCTCGCGCGCGATCTGGCGGCCCAGCAAACGGGCGAGCGTCATGACGACGGTATCGATCCGGACCTCCGCGCTGCCACCTGCCCCGGCCCCCGAGCCGGGGTTGTCGTTCGCCGCCACGCCGCGCGCGCCGGCAATCCCGCGATCCTCGCTCTCCGGCATCCCCTCGCGCCTCCCGCAACACTGCGCACCCGAGAGTCCATCTGGCCCCGTGATTCGGCCATGTCAAACTCCGGCGGTAGGGGATTTCCTGCATGGAATCATACACTTGAGTAGCACAGGGGGCGCCAGTGGGGGTATGCGGTGCCTGGCGTATGATCCCCAAAACGATTCGCGATGCACCACCATGCGCACCCGGTCGCACGCTACGCCGTCCACGGGTTCAACGTCTTCAATCCTGCCGCCTCGAACGGTGCGGTGTCCCGCGTCGCCACCATCATGCCGTTGGCCGCGGCGGTCGCCGCAATGTAACCGTCGGTCACCGGGATCGCTCGCCCCTCGCACCGCGCCTTCGCCATCAGCTCCGCATAGGCTTGCGGGGCCGCAAGATCGAAGGCCAGCACCCGTCCGGCAAACATTGGCAGCACCTGCCCCTCCAGATCCTCGAGCAGTCGGTCCCGACGCCGGCCACTCGGCAGCAAACGCACCCCGTAGCGCAGCTCGGCGACGGTGATGGCGGACAGATACAGCGTTTCCAGCGCCTGCGCATCGAGCCATTCGGCGACGCACGACTCCGGAGCCCCGCGCAGCGGCTCCGACACCACCTCGGTGTCTACGAGGATCATTCGAGTTCGACCGACCGGGCCGGAGCCGCGTCGCGTTAAGCTTTCGAACTCTTCCTCCGTCAGCTCTGCGCGCCGGCCGACGGCGGTCAGCAGTGTTCCCAGGGCGGCCCTCCCTTCCGGCAGGACCGTTTTCTTAAGGATCGCGCGCACCTCCGCTTCCGTGCTACGGCCGCACAGGGTGGCCCGCACGCGCAGTGCGCGGTGCACCTCGTCCGGGATTTTGCGAACCGTCGGTGAAGGATGGAGCGATGGCTTTCTCACGGGTGATGAAAAGCCAACGTCGTGCATCGCCCGGACGGATCTGTTCGCCGTCCAGCAACTCCGGATGTTCGGCGATGAGCGTCTGGAGTTCGTCTGCGGTGGAAAACGGGGTTTCTTCCAATGCTTCGAGCTTGCCGCTTGGGGCCGAGGTGTAGATGCGTTCGGGCATGGGTCATTGTGTAGAAGGGCAATCCTGGCGAAACAATGCCCGGACGATCGAATCTAATTGTTCCAATCCAATTGAGCCGAGGTGAAACGGCTGCGAACGCACGCGACCGGCCCCGGAGGAATTCGCTCCGGTAGATTCCCGGCTCTGCCCGGAACATTTGCGCTACCGCATCGTTCGTGATTTCCGCTGAGCTTGCGCCTACGATCAAGCGCGCGGTAGGGAAACCACTCGGTGTAGCCGGCGGACAATCGCTGGCGCTCGAAACCTGTCTCGCCGATACGATTTCACCGGCAACTTGCGTCCGAGGCGTCCGCGAATATGCTACGGCGTGCCGCAGGTCCATTAGCGGACATTTCTGCCTTACCGAATGGAGAAACAAGCCATGGCGAGAGCTCCGGCGAGCACCGCTGACAGACTGTCGACCATCATTGCCGAGATCGAGGCCGACGCCTATGCGCGCGGTAAAGCCGACGCCAGGTCGGAATTGCTGAATCTTCTTGGTGCGGGAACACAAGAGCGCGGCGGCCCTAAGGCAGCCCGCGGAACATCCGCGAAATCGGCGTCCGCAGGGAAGCGCAGATCCAGCGGGCGCAAGAGGGCTCCAAAGGGTTCGGTGCCCCGCTTCGTCGAGCGGGCATTGCGCGACCATCCGGGGCAGACGCCGCAAGAAATTCTGACCCGCGCGGACGACGATATGGAACGTCTGATCAAGCTTCCCTCGATCCGAACCGAATTGCGGAACGGGGGGAAACAGGGCAAGTACGAACAGAAAGACGGACGCTGGTTCCATGTGGCGACCGAAGCGGGCGCCGACGAGGCGTCAACCTCCGAGACGCCGTCCGATACAGAGACCGAGGCAGTCGCCTCGGAGCCCGCCACTGAGACGGCTTCAGCGGACGAGTCACCGGAATCATCGCCCAATACTGGAGCGGCAACGGGCGATACGGCCTGCTAACTCTTCCTGTTCGATCGGGAACCGCTTCCCGGACCATCGACGTCGACCGTGTCCGCGTCGATCACGCGAACCTGGCTGACAGGCGGGGGCTCCACCATGGCCGGCGTGTCGCTCCCTCCGCCTCCGCCGCAAGCAGTCAACAGGACGAGCGATGCCACGGCGGAGGCTGCTACCAGGCTCTTCATCGGTTTTCCTCGCATACTGGCCTACCGGTCGAGCGATGCTCCCCAGACGCCCACCCACCCGCACGCCTTCGCGCTGCACCGCCTCCACCAGCCGCTGGAAACCCCCGCCTCCCGAGAACAGCGCGACGCGGTCCAGCTCCCGCGCCATCTCCATCGCGTCGATCACGATCTCGATGTCCATGTCGCCTTCGATCCTGCGGTTCAGGGATACGGTGCGCTGTGACTTCTCCCCTTCACCGGATGCGGTCGGCGATTACCTAACAAGACAGTTGCTGAGAACAACCGTTCTACTCAAGCAGAAACCGAGCAAATCTCGTGCCTAGCGGCGTGATTCTAACTGGGACATTTTCATAGTTCGGTGTTTCTATGCGGGGGCGCTGGCGCGGTGGAGAAGGTTGGCTCGATCCAATTCTGCAATTAGTCCCATCACCAATCCGCCGAGTATTGAGGGAACAGAGCTTGGACTTGACCGAAATTCAGACGATATGAATCCATAGTCCGATCCAATCCAGGCTCCGGGTCTCGTACGAAAACACCAAGCACCTCGACCGCGCCGCTAGACAGCGTCTCTACGCAGCGGGAAAAGTGGTCCAATTCCGTGTAGCTGCACTTTTCTGGATCCCCTTCTCGTAAGAGAAGGTTCGCGAGAATGGCGGTAGCCGCCTTCAACTTTTCATCACGATGGCTCCGCACGATGGACAGATAGCAAGACTTGAACAGCTCGGCGAAGTCGTCTTTGTCGACCGCTTCGACATCGATACGGTCGTCAAGCTCTTCGAGACGACTGCGAAGAAACTCCAATACGCGATCTACAGATTTTTGTGTAGCGGAGGGAATATAGTCGCCCACCAAGCTGACTATTGAGCCTCCGACAACGGGTATCCCCGACAAACCCGCCTTGACTAACGCGAGAGCGTGATCGGATTTGTTCTTTGCCATTGGTCGGTTCACCTTGATGTGTGATGGTGTTTGATCCCCTCCGCCGCAACCACGTCTCCCCGGCACTCGACGGACAGGGCCCTACAGTCAAACCAGGGGCGCGAGCGAATCCCGACCGCCGTGGCCGGACGATGCGATCTCGGCCGGGGATACCTCCCGTGGCAGCCCAGACGCGCAGCTTCAGGCCGAGAGTGCCAACCACCCTGAGAAAGATGCTCGGACTGGGCTCAGGGGCGTCCCAAAAAGCGTCGTGGAGGCTTTCGCCGGACAGGCGGGCATCGCGTGCAACCTGACCACGACGGGCCGTGTCGCTTCCGCCGGTCATCATCCTTGGTCCCGGACGCGGCGCGGCTCAGGCTCACCGTGAACGCCAGCGCCTCGTCCGCCTCGTTGGCCCGGGCGTCCGCCACCGAGAGCGCCACCGGATTCCGTAGCGCCGCCGTCACCGTGTTCGCGAGACTGCGACCCGCCTCGGTCACGACCGATCCCGCTGGCAGCGTCATCACCACGTCCGCCAGCGAGTCCGGCTTCACTTCGATCCGCCAGCGCCGGTTCTGGCCCGGCGCCATCCGCTTCGGCTGCGTCACCCGCCCATTGGTCACCTGCAACGCCTCGTCCCGGAGCATCCTGAAGCGGAGCCGCCCCTGGAAGTTCTCGCTGAAGCGCAGCTCGAAGCCGAACCGGCGCGTGCCGTCACGGGCGATCCCGCCGTCGGGGATCGGGCGCACCTGGCCCTGCTGGACGACTTGGCGGGCTCGACCGGGTGGGCCGGTGTTCACGCTCACCGCCGCCGCCTACAATCCGGTCCGCCCGCCCAGACTGCTCGCCGAGGCGCCGACGCGATGCCGAAGAGCCGCGCAATACATCCACGCCTGTCACGAGCGGGCCGAAAACCCCAACCCGCTCGGCCGTTAAGCCGAGAAATCCCACCGAACCCGACAAACCGGCCACAACTGGAGAGCCTTTCAGCAGCCTGTTGGAGGATGACGGAATGTCTGGACATGCCATAGCATCGGGGCCACCGGCTCTCATTGTCGAGGACATCCACAAGAGCTTCGGCGCGCATGAGGTCCTGAAGGGCGTGTCCCTGTCTGCCGCGGTCGGCGAGGCGATTGCCATCATAGGCAGCTCCGGGTCGGGCAAGAGCACGTTCCTGCGATGTATCAACTTCCTGGAAATTCCGGACCGCGGCCGGATCGTGCTGGGTGGAGAGGAACTCCGGATTCGCACCGACCGCGCCGGTCGGCTCACCGGCGTCGACCGGAGGCAGATCGTCCGCCTGCGTTCGCAGCTCGGCATGGTGTTCCAAAGCTTTAATCTGTGGGCCCATATGACGGTGCTGCAGAACGTCGTGGAAGGTCCAGTACAGGTTCTGAAGCGCCCCAAATTGGCGGCGCGCGAGGACGCGATGGCGCTCCTCGAGAAAGTCGGCCTTGAGAGCAAACGCGACAGCTATCCCGCGCAGCTTTCCGGCGGCCAGCAGCAGCGCGTGGCGATCGCCCGGGCGCTCGCCATGCAACCGAAGCTCTTGCTGTTCGACGAACCGACCTCGTCGCTCGATCCCGAGCTGGTGGGCGAGGTGCTGCGCGTCATGCGGGATCTCGCGCAGGAAGGCCGGACGATGATCGTCGTGACCCACGAGATGGGCTTCGCCCGGGACGTATCCGACCGCACCGTATTTCTGCACGAAGGGCGGATCGAAGAGGAGGGTCCGCCGGCCGAGCTGTTCGGTGCGCCGAAATCCGAACGGTTGCGGCAATTCCTGTCTAGCCAGGCGTGACCCGGGGTGTAAGCTGACTTCCGGCCCGAATGTCTCGGCCGGAACGCGAAGGCCGCTCCGGGGCGGTTGCGCGCCGGCGGGCCGTTCGACGACACACCGATTCGATCACGGAGACTCATTGCCATGATACGAATAATCGCTCGACTTTCCGCGACCGCCCTGGTCGGCGCGGCGATACTTGCGGCGCCGGCGTCGGCCCGCGACATCCGGATCGCGACCGAAGGTGCCTACCCTCCGTTCAACAGCAAGAACGCCAAGGGCGAACTGGTCGGCTTCGACGTCGACCTCGCCAAGGCGATCTGCGCTCATATGAAGGCGAAATGTTCCCTGGTCGCGCAGGATTGGGACGGCATCATTCCCGGCCTGCTGGCGAAGAAATACGATCTGATCGTCGCCAGCATGTCGATCACCGAGGAGCGCAAGAAAAAGGTCGCCTTCTCCAGACCGTACTATTCGAACTACCTCCAGTTCGTCGCGAAGAAAGGCGGCGGGTTCGAGCCGACGGCCGAAGGCATCGAAGGCAAGACCCTCGGCGCCCAGCGGGCGACCGTCAGTTCGCAATTTCTCGAAGACAATTACCGGAAGGTCGCGAGGATCAAGGTCTACGACAAGCAGACCGCCGCCTGGCTGGACCTCAAGGCCGGGCGGGTGGACGCCGTCCTGTCCGATCTCCTGCCGGCCTACGACTGGGTCCGGAAGAACAAGGACTTCGAGATGGCCGGCGACCGTGTCAGCAACGAGGACAAGATCGGCATTGCCGCCCGCAAGGAAGACACGGCGCTGCTCGACAAGGTGAACGCCGTCATCGGGGCGCTGCGCGAGAACGGCACCTACGCGAAAATCAACGCGAAATACTTCCCGTTCGATATCTACTGACCGGCGGGAGCCTGGATGTGTAGGAGAAGCCCCTTTCGCGCCGCGGAAGAGGGCTTCTCCGCGCACCGCGGGGCTTTCGGAAGGGGCCCGGCCGCACGGTGATCCCCGAAATTCTCCAGTTCGGCGACCGCGGCTTCGGCGACGAGCTTGTCGTGGGCGCCCTCGTCACGGTGGAAATCGCCGTCTATTCGCTGGCGATCGGGCTTGCCCTCGGCCTGACGGCGGGCGCCGCCAAGCTGTCCCGCTCGCGGATATTGCGCGGCGTCGCCGAGGCCTACAGCCTGCTCGTCCGGGGCATCCCGGAATTGCTGATCATTCTGCTGGTCTATTACAGCGGCGGTGCGGCGATCGGGTCGCTCCTCGAATTCCTCGGCTACGACGGCGGGTTCGACTTCAACAAGCGGCTGGCGGGATCGCTCGCGCTCGGGCTGATCTTCGGCGCCTTCGCTTCCGAAGTCTTCCGTGGCGCCTTCATAGCCGTGGACAAGGGCCAGATCGAGGCGGCGTTCGCCGTCGGCATGTCGACCGGCCAGGTCTTCCGGCGCGTCCGCTTTCCCCAGTTGCTGCGGTTCGCCCTCCCGGGGCTGGGCAACCTCTGGATGGTCCTGCTCAAGGACACGTCGCTGGTCAGCGTCATCGCGCTGGACGAGTTGATGCGCGAGACGGGCGTGGCGGCGGAAGCGACCCAGCGGCCGTTCGTGTTCTATCTGGCCGCGACCGTGCTGTACCTGCTGCTCACCGTCGTCTCCGACATCTTCCGCGCCCGCCTGGAACGGCACGCCAACCGCGGCGTCGCCGTTCGAACGGCCCTGCACCGGCCCGCGCGCGGGACGGCGTGATGCCGATGCCCGAGCTGTGGATACAGTATGGCGACCGGCTGATCGACGGCGCGGTCGTTACGGTCAAGCTGGTGGCGCTGGCCTGCATTCTGGGGCTGGCCCTGGCCGTCCCCCTGGCGTTGGCGCGGCGCTCGAACCGGCGCTGCCTGTCGGTCCCGGCCTATCTCTATATCTACTTCTTCCGCGGCACGCCGCTGATCGTCCAGCTGGCCCTGCTCTATTACGGGCTCGCCCAGTTCGAGGCCGTGCGGGAGAGCCCGTTCTGGATCGTGCTGGGCGATGCGGAATATTGCGGCCTGCTCGGCCTGACCCTCAACACGACCGCCTATGTCGCCGAAATCCTGCGCGGCGGGATCGCCGCCGTGCCCAGAGGCGAGCTCGAGGCCGCCGAAGCCTGCGGCATGTCGCGGATGACGGCCAACCGGCGGATCGTCCTGCCGCGCGCCATGCGCCTCGCCTGGCCGGCCTACGGCAACGAGGTCATCCTGCTTCTGAAGGGCAGCGCGCTGGTCAGCACGATCACGGTCTACGACCTGATGGGCGAGACCCGGTCGGTCTTTTCGCGCGGCTACGACGACGCGATCTATCTCTACGCCGCGGCGCTGTACCTGACGCTGACGCTGATCTTCACCGGAGGCTTCCGGCTGGGCGAACGCCGGATGAACCGCCATCTCCGCGCGGCGGGCCCTACAGCCGGATGACCGGGCGCAGAGAAGTTCGTTCCGCGAGGAGTCCGGAAGTCGAACTCGTCACCTCCTTCAACCGCTCCGATTGCCGCCGGCCGGAGCGACGGCGCCTTGCCGCGGCGCGCGAATAAATCGGACAAAATCGCCAGTTTGCGATCATGCTGTCGGAAGAAGCGAGTCGCTTGACACCCGACGCGCGGCCAAGCAAGAATGAAGAACCGCGCCCAAGTGCTGGAACGGCCATGAACAAAACAGGCTATCGCCCGGTTATTGTATTGTGTTCGGGGCGTTGCGGATCGACGATGTTGTCGAACATAATGAACAGTCATCCGGATATACTCAGCGTCTCCGAGTTTTTTACGTTCCACAGCGTTGCGTTGTTCAGCCGATGGCGCATGACCGGAAGCGGAATGTGGAAGATTCTTACGCGACAACCGCAGCTGGTTCGTTATTTGCTGAGAAAAGATTACGAAGAATTGTTATACCCGTTCGACGATTCCGATTCCCGGTTCACGCGAAAGAACGTGCCGCCGGTTCTGTGCGTCACACTTCCGCATCTGACAGACGACTACGAAAAACTGTTCGACGATATGGCGCCGGTCGTTCGAGATTTTCCGCGCCAGTCCCCCGCGAACCATTGTCGTAGCCTCTTCGGGTGGCTGTGCGAAAGGTTCGATCGCAAGGTCTGGGTGGAACGCTCGGGCGGATCTTCGATGTACGCGTCGAGGCTGATGTACAGATTCCCCGAAGCGAAGATCATCAACATGTATCGGGACGGGCGGGAGACCGCGATTTCCATGTCTCGTCATCATCCGTTTCGAGGAATCGCCCCGTATATTCTTGCCCTGCAGAAACGCGGATACGACCCTTTGAAGGTGGAAGCGAAACATAGCGAGTTCTGGGATTCGACGGGGCTGCGCCTGCAACCCCTGAAGTATTTGTCGCGCTTCCCGATCCCGATGTCCGCCGACCGGCTGGAGATCCGGCATTTCGGCGCGTTATGGAGTCAGATGGTCGAGGCATCCCAGAATTTTCTTCAGCGCCATCCGCGGGAACGAATTCTGGATGTCCGGTTCGAGGACCTGCAACAGGACACGGAGCGGGAGGTCAGGCGTATCGTCCGGTTTATTTCTCCCGATCTGGACGATGAGGATTGGGTGCGGGAAGCGTCCAGGATACCGAGGCCGACCCGGTCGAAGTTCGCGCGACTCGGCCTGGAAGAGCAGGCCATATTGACGGAGGCCTGCCGGCCGGGCCTGGAGCGGCTCGGCTATCCCGTGTAACGCCGTTGCGATGGAAGAGCGAGGGCACGCGAAACGAAACCCCAAAGGCGGTGACGCCGTAAGGGTGACGCGGCTTCGCGCGTTCGGAACCCGGGCAGCCCGTTGACGAACAACGAAACACCGGATCGTCCGGCGTCCCGCCCCGGCGCGGGGGACGCGGCGGAGGGCGTCTACACGACCGGTTCGGTCGGGCGCCACCTGCTGCGGATGGCCGCGCCCGCCTCGACGGCGCTCCTGTTCATCTTCCTCGTCGACGTGGTGACCCTCTTCTACATCTCGCTGTTGCAGGACGAGCGGTTGATCGCCGCCGTGGGGCTCGCGAGATTCATCGAGTATTTCGTCCTTGCGATCGGGCTCGCCTTCGCGTCGGCGGCGACGGTGCTGGTCAGCCAGGCGCTCGGCGCCGGGGACAAGGAACTCGCCGTGCGGCGGGCGACCTCGTGCCTGGTCATCACCGTGGCGGTTCTGTGCGCCGCCGTCGGAGCGGTACAGATCTTCCGCGGCGCGGCTCTCGCTTCCTTCGTGGAGCCGGGCGCGGTCTTCGACGCGGCGGATCTCTATCTGGAGATCGCGCTCTACTCCGTCCCCCTCGCGGCGGTGAGCATGGCGGCGGGCGCGATATTGCGCGGCGCCGGCGACGTGCCCCGATCCGTCGCGGTGACCGTTTCGGGCAGCCTCGCGGCCCTGTTGGTCAACCCGGCGCTGATTTTCTGGGCCGGTCTGGGCGTGGAGGGCGCGGCCTGGGCGCTGCTGGCGGATCGCACGATCAGCGCGGCGCTCGGCATCTGGTTCGTCGTCCGCGTTTACCGTCTCCTGAAGCCGCCCGATATCGCCGAGGCGGTTCGCGACGCCAGGACGGTTCTGGCGATCGCCGGGCCGGCCGCCCTGTCGGAGCTCGCGCCGCCCACGATCTGGTTGCTGGCGACCGCGTGGGTCGCGGCTTTCGGAGACAGCGCCCTCGCGGCATGGGCCGTGATCGCGCGAATCACCTTGCTGGCGGGGTGCGGGATCCTGGGATTGACCGTCGCGCTCAACCCGGTGCTGGGGCAGAATTACGGCGCCGGCGAGGCTGGCCGGACCGCGGCGAGTCTTCGCAATGCGATGACGTTCTCGATTTGCTATGTCATCGCGGCCTGGGCGTTGTTCGCCTCGACGTCGGGCGCGATCTCACGAATGTTCGATCTGACCCCGGAGGCGTCGGGCATCGTGCGCATATATGCGCTGTACGGTTTCGGCGCGATCGTCCTGGCAAGCATGTCGACCCTGTGCCGGCCGGTATTCTATCATTTCGGGCGTTCCTTCTGGACGACGGCTCTGGACTGGCTGGCGAACGCCCTGACGCTGTTTGCGCTGATCCTGCTCGTCGGACTGCCGGACGGGGAGCGCGTCGCGTTCGCGCTCGGTGCGTCGGCGGCGGTGTGCACGGTGCTGATCGGCAGAGCCATCGCGGGCGCTTTTTCGCTCGGGCTCGCCTGGTACCTCGTCGCGGGGGTGGGGCCGCCGGAAGCATCGTCGAAGGATTCGGCATGAGGCGAGGGACGAGACTGTGGATCGCCGTGCCGGCGGCGCTCGCCGCCGCGATCGCCCTCGCGGGCGCGGCGGGCTGGTTCTGGCTTCGTACGTCGCTGCCGCCGCTCGACGGCGAGATTGCACTTCCCGGCCTCCGGGAACGGGCGGAAGTGATTTACGACGCCAACGGCATTCCGCATATCCGCGCGGCGACGGTCGACGACGCCTATTTCGTCCTGGGGTTCGTGCATGCGCGCGACCGGATGTTTCAGATGGATTTCGCGCGCAGGCTGGGTAGCGGAACGCTCTCAGAAGTCGTCGGCGAGCGAACCCTTCCCTTCGACCGCATGGCGCGGACGCTCGGGACGGAGCGGAACGCGGAACGGATTCTCGCCCGCCTGCCGGAGGACGCGGTCGCGATTCTGAATGCCTATTCGGCCGGCATCAATGCTTGGCTCGCAACGCGGTCCGGCGCGCTGCCGCCCGAATTCGTCATGCTCGGCTACGAACCGAAACCCTGGCAGCCGAAGGATTCCCTGGCGCGGAGCGGCGTCAAGCTCGCCAATCTGGTCTGGGAGTGGGAGAGCGAAGCCCTTCGCGGCGCGCTCGCGGCGAAATTGTCTCCCGAGCAATTCTCCGATCTCTTCCCCGAAGAAGCCGATGGTGCACGGTCCGGCGCCGGCCGCGCCCGGACGATGACGCGGGGGGTGGCCGTCGCCCGGTGGAAGTCCCTCCGGAGGGCCATGCCCGGCGGCTCTCGGGCGGAACCGCCGGCTTCCAACGCGTGGGCGGTCGCGGGCGGCAGGACCGCGAGCGGCCGTCCTTTACTGGCCAGCGATCCCCATCTGGGGCTGACGGCGCCGGGGCTCTGGTATCTAGCGCGCATGGAAGCGCCGGGGCTCAGCCTCGCGGGCGCGACGGTTCCGGGGGGACCCGTTTTCCTACTGGGCCATAACGGCGCCATTGCCTGGGGCATGACCAACGCGGGCAGCGACTTTCAGGACTTCTTCATAGAGCGCGTAAGCGAAGGCGACCCGGGCCGCTACGACGCGCCCGGCGGGCCGCGCCCGTTCGAGGTTCGGACCGAAATCATCCCCGTCAAGGGACGCGAGCCGGTGGAGCTCATCGTCCGGGAAACGCGCCACGGCCCGGTGGTTTCCGACCTCGCACCCGATTTCGCCGCCCCAGAGGGGCAACGTCTCGGAGAGCGGGACCACGTCCTCGCGTTCTCCTCCACGCTTCTGCGCGACGACGACATGACGTTCCTCGCCGTTCTGGGACTGAACCGGGCGCGGAACTGGGCCGATTTCACATCCGCCCTGGAGAATTTCCATTCTCCGCACGTCACCATGACCTATGCCGACACGGACGGAAATATCGGCTTCCTGTCGCCGGGGCGGGTTCCGATCAGGCGCGGCGGCGACGGCTGGATACCCTCCGCCGGCTGGACCGGCGAGCGGGACTGGATCGGGTTCGTACCGTTCGACGAGCTTCCGCGGACCTTCAACCCGCCGTCGGGCCTTGTCGTCCACGCCAATCAGCGGATCGTCTCCCCCGACTATCCGTGGTTTCTCGCCCGCCGCTGGTCCCCGCCCTACCGGGCGGAACGGATTCATGCGCACATGGACCGGGTCGCTCCCCGGACGGTCGCAACGGAAACCGCGTTGCAGCACGACGAACTCTCCGGCGCCGCCGCCGCCCTGGTCCCCCTGTTTCTGACCCTCGCCGATCCGTCGCGGTTGGACGAGAACGCAAAACGCGCCCTGTCTCTGGTGCGGGGCTGGGACCGGCGCATGGCGCGCGCGTCGGCGGCGCCGTTAATCTTCGCGGCATGGCTCGGCGAGGTGAATCGCGGCCTCTACGCCGACGAGCTCGGCGGCCTCTTTCAACCCTTCTTCGGTCTCAGGCCGCGCACGGTCGCGCACTTGTTGAAGAATCGCCAGGCGTGGTGCGACGATGTGGCGACAGGCGCGGTCGAGGATTGCGGGGGAATTGTCGCGGCCGCCCTCTCGCGTGCTCTCGACGGTCTGGCGCGCCGCTATGGAGACCGCGTAGAGAATTGGCATTGGGGCGAGGCTCACCAGGCGGTATTCGGACATATCGTGCTCGGTCGCGTTCCGATCGTGAAACGGTGGGCGGATATCCGCATCGAGACGGGAGGCGGAGGCTTCACCGTCAATCGCGGGCGGCACAACGTCGCCAATGCGAAGGAACCATTCTCCAGCAAGCACGGCTCCGCCTATCGCGCGGTGTACGACCTTTCCAACCTCTCGAACTCCGTATTCTCGGTCGGCACCGGCAACAGCGGAAACTTCCTGTCCTGGCGGTACGACAACACGACCCGCCGGTGGCGGGACGGCGAATACATGCGGATTCCCCGAACCCGCGCCGAGGCGTTGCGCGGGGCGGCGGGGGTGCTGATCCTCTCGCCGGATCCCCGGTTACGCCCGCACCGCGGACCGACCGTCCGGGACCCGAATTGACCGGACAGGATGGCAATGATATCGATCAGGGAACGATGAACGCAGTCGCGGGCCAACCTTCCGGGGGACCCATGCCATGAACCGATCCGGTGCAGCCGGAGTTGGCCTGAGAGGCGCGCTTCCGTTCTCGATCACGCTTCTGATCGCGCCCCCGATCGTCGTCGTTCTGGGACTGGACGCGCTGCCGGACTTCATTCCCTGGGTAATCCCATGGGTCGTGTTGCCCCTCATTCCCTTTATCAAGATCGTCGAAACGCTATTCAGGAACGACGTCCCCAACCTCGATCGGAACACGCCAGAGTCCAGGGTATTCTGGCATATAGCGATCGTTGTGTGTTGGTCGGCGTGTTATCCTGTTCTGGTCATATTCGTACTATGGGCCGTGTGCAATGTACCGACCCTGATCCTGTACGAGCGCATCGTTCTGCTCGTCTTTTGCGGAATGCTTGGCAGGCTCACCACCATCGCCGCCCACGACCTGATCCACAGACGGCAATTGTGGGCGCGCAGACTGGGCGAGTTCGCGATGAGCGCCGTTGGTATGCCGCATATCCATACGGAGCATGTGTACATGCACCATCCGAACGTCGCCACGCCCCGGGACGGGGAATCGGCGCGAATGGGGCAGAGTTACTACAGCTACTTCTTTACGGTGATCCCTTACGCTTACGCGGAAGCGATCCGTATCCAGCATCGCAGGCTGGCGCGGCGGGGTCTGTCGTTCTGGCACAGATCGAACCCGGTTTGGCGATGGATCGGGATGTCGGTTGCCTGGATCGCGCTCGCCCTTGCCATAGGAGGCTGGCTGGGGCTCGCCGCGTGGATATTTGTGGTTCTGTTCGCGGCATGGGGAATCAGGGCCGTCGATTATATTCAACACTACGGACTGCAACGCATTCTGCAGCCGAACGGCAGGTTCGAAAATATCCAGCCGCATCATTCCTGGAATTTTTCGAGCGCCTCGAACTATTTGTATTTTTCCATACAACGCCACTCGGATCACCACAGGAGTCCTGCAACCCCCTACCCATTGCTGCAGGGCCTCCCCTCGCGAATAGCCCCGGCCCTTCCAGCCCATTACGGCTCGATGCTGACCCTGGCTCTTTTTCCCCGGGCGTGGTTCAGAAAAATGAATCCGCTCGTCGAGAAATGGCGGCGTGACTTTTACCCGGATATCAAGGATTGGCGCGCGCTTTCCACCAAGGCATATCGACAACGCCCCGGATCGCTTCCCTTGATTTCGGAGATCGTTTACGGCGCGCCATGTCTCGCGAAATACATGGAGCGCAGTTATCCGCTGATAGACAGCATCGAGAGCAAGCAATTTCAACAAATCACGATTCCGGAAAACGCGGAGATGGACGCCGACGAACTGATTGCCGCTCAGAGAGGATTGCTGCGGCTCTACTACGGTTACGAGTTCGTTTACGACGAAATGATCGAGGATTTCGAGCTTGGTCAAGCGGATATTGCGGAGGACGTCGCCGAGAATTCCCAATTCTGGTGCAATGACCACGCCTTCCAGCTGGGCGTAAGGGTGATGCGCGGGCATCTGTCCCTTGGCGAGGCAGGGCGTCCCCTTTCGAACATGGCGGATGCCGCGATAACCGTGCTGGCGCGGACCGTTCTCGACGAGTTCGTCTCCTGGCACGGCCCGATTGCCGGCGATGGCATCGCCATTGTAGCCCTCGGCAGACTCGGCGAGCGTCGCATGACCCTGGAAGCCGATGTCGAGTTGATCTTCCTGTCGGATGCGGCGTCCGGTTCGGAAGAGGAAAAATTCGTTCTGGACGATCGTGCCGACGAGTTCTGCAAGAGATTCAATAAATTCGCGGAGCGTTTGTCGACCGGCAACCTGCTTCTCAAATCGGCCGGTGCGAGATTGCCGACCGGTGGAGCCCGCAACGTTACCGGCACGCTGGCGCGTTTTGCGAACGGCGGTCAGGACCCGGATGCAAATTTCCTGCGCGAAGTGGCGTCGGCGCGGATCGTTTGCGCGTCGGGCGACAATATCGGGGAATTGACGAAGCGGTTCGAGGAAGCCAAAGGATCGATTCTCCGTCGGCATGCCGCCTCTGCCGCCGATATTCGTCGGTCGTCCTCCTCCCGGCCTCCGAACCCGGGAGGCGAGCGGTCGCTTCATGCCATATTGGAAGGCCCGGGCGGTCTGGACGACCTCGAGCTTGCCGCGCTCCGCATCCGTCTGCGCCATATCGAAAGCCATGCCGATATCGTACTCGACAGCGGTCCGGCGCCGCTCCTGACGAAGTCGGGAGAGCACGGACTTCTCGAACCGCAAACCGCGGAGGAGCTCGCGGAGGCGGCGAACTTCCTGCTGGGTCTGGAATGTATCCTGTCGCTGGTGCAAGACCGGAAGCCCGACGAGGCACAATGGGAGGACTCGGTCAAAGCCACCGTGGCCCGGGCCTGCGACGCCAAAGACTTCGACGATGTCGTGGCGAAGGCGGAGGAGTCGGCCGCCCGCGTCGCCGCGCATCTGGACACGCCGACGGCATAGGCGCGCTCATGGACCGGATCCGGACCGTCGGTTGCCGATGCCGATAACGTCGGAATAAATTTTCGAACGTTCGGGCGTGTAACGGTTCCGGCCGCGGTCGGGCCGCCGCGTAGATCGAAGGGAAATCGAGGGGCTATGGACATCTCTCCGGCAATTGTCGTCAGCTCCGGGCGCTGCGGTTCGACCATGCTGTCCGACATTCTGAACTCGCATCCCGATATTCTCAGCGTATCCGAACTGTTTATCCTGCAGGGCCGCGCGTTGCTCAACTTCCGGCGTCTGACCGGCAACGAGATGTGGAGCATCGTCAGCAAGCAGACAAGGGCGCAGCGGCGGCAACTGGACAGCCACTCCGATGCGCTGCTGTACCCCGTCGGCACCCCGCGCGGCCGCTATTCCGGAGCGGACATACCCCCCGTTTCATGGGTTACGCTTCCGCATATCACCGATCGGCCCGACGCCCTGCTCGACGAGCTCGAGCCGCTGATCCGCTCGCAGCCGCGCCAATATGCGGCCGATCATTATCGGGCGATTTTCGCGTGGCTGTGCCGGAAGTTCGACCGCAAGGTCTGGGTGGAACGCTCGGGCGGCACCGGGATGTATGTGCACAGATTCGCGAGAATGTTTCCCGAGGCGAGGTACATCCATCTCTACCGCGACGGGCGCGATACCGCCATTTCCATGAAGAAGCATCCCGTATTCCGCGAAGCCCTGCGCTATTTCTCGACCATGCGAGGGTACGGCATGGACGCGATGAAGCCGATGACGGGGGCCTCGGGAAACGCGTTCCGGGACTGGGCGATCCTGCGTTCGCAACTTCTCGTATACCTCGTCTTCCTGTTCAACAGGGCAAGAAAAAGAGATCTTCCGCTTCCCGAATTCGGCAAGTTCTGGTCGGATGTCGTGGACATGACGGACGGGTTTCTCGACACGCTTCCTCCGGAAAAGGTGCTGCGCGTGCGGTTCGAGGACATGCAGAACGAGCCGGAGAAGGAGATCGCTCGCCTCGCAAGATTTCTCGACCCGTCTCTCGAAGATCCGGAATGGGTGAAGAAGGCGGCAGGCATTCCCCACCCGACGCGCTCGAGAGTGGGAGACCTTGCCCCCGCCGAACGCGACGCACTGACCGAAGCCTGCCGAAGCAGCCTCGACCGCCTCGGTTACGACCCGCGGCAGGGATGATCGTCCCGTACTAGACCGGGGCCGGGGTCTCCGCCTCCCGGCCGGGACGGGGGTTTCGGCCCCGGAGGATGCCTCTCAGATCCGTCTGGATCGCCAGCAATGACGGCACGACAAACAGCACCAGCAAGGTGGCAATCATGAGACCGAACACGATCGTGATCCCCATCGGTATGAGGAAGCGGGCCTGAAGGTCGGTCTCGAACATCAACGGCGTGAGACCGCCGATCGTGGTAATCGCGGTCAGCACGATGGCGCGCAGCCGGTCGCGAGTCCCGAGCGCGATAGCCTCGTACTCCGCCTCGCCGCCCTCTATCCGCTCCTCGATGACCGAGACCAGAATGATGGAAGCGTTTACGACGATACCGGACAAGCCGATAAGTGCGATCAGGCTGAGAATTGTCAGATCGTACCCCATCGCATAGTGTCCCGCGACGGCCCCGACGAAACCCATGGGAATAATCGACATGACCACGATCGGCCGCGTGTAGCTGGCAAGTACCCACGCCAGGGTGACGAAAATCAGCATCAGGCCGATCGCGGCGCCGAAGCCCATGTCCCTGAACGTGCGCCGCTGCTCCCTGTCGCGCCCATCGAACCTGTAGGCGACCCCGTGCCGCCGGGCGATATCGCCGAGCCCCTCCCTTTCCAGCTCCTGAATGACCTTCTGGGTCGTGATAACCGAAGGGTTCAGGTCGGCGGTGATCGCCACCTCGCGTTTGCCGTCTTCGCTCTTGACTCGGGCGAAGCCGAGCTCGTCGCGAAAGTTCGCTATCGACGAAAGGGGGACGAAATCGCGGTTCGGCGCCCGCAGGTACAGATTATGGAGGGCCTCGGAGGTCGAGCGTTCCTCCGGAAACCGCACCCGGACGGCAATTTCCTCGTCCCCCCGGGCGAACCGCATCGCAACGATCCCCTCGAAGGCGTTGCGCACCTGCCGCCCGGCGCTTTGGGCGGTGATATTCAGCGCCTGTCCCACGGGTGTCAGTTCCAGGTTCGATTCGGGCTTGCCGTACGGCAGGTCGTCCTGCAGCGCGGACACGCCCGGAATCGTCCGCAAGAGAGACTTGACGTCCTCCGCCGCCGCTTTCAGCCGCGCCGTGGACCCGCCTGACAAGCGTATGTCCACGTCCCGGCCCGGCGGACCTCCGAAAGCCGCCTTGACGGTCAATTGCCGCAAACCGGACATGCGGCGAATTTCCTCCTCCCACGCCGCGATGAACCGGGCCGAATCGATCTTCCGGAGCTCCGTCGACTGGAGCTGCACGAACATGCCGGCCAAGTGAGATCCTCTGACGGGAACCTCCCAGGGACGCGCCCCTATGCCGCTGCCGACGACACCGTAATGAAACCGGACCACGTCGCCGCCCTTTCCCGAACCCGACAACCGCCGATCCACCGCCTCGACAGATCGCTCCAGTTCCCGGAGCATCAGTCGCGTCCGGCTCTCCGGGGTGCCCGCGGTAAACCACAGATTGGCATAGATGGTGTCCGCTTCGGGCGCTGGAAAGAAGACGAAATCCACACGCCCCCCGGCGACGAGCGCGGAAGCGCCGATCAGCGCGGTGACGGCCATCGCCACGGTCGTGTAGCGCCAGCGCATCGTCAGCCGCAGGACGGGAAGAAAGATCTCGTTGCGAAAACGCTCGAAGCCGCGGTCGAACCCGAGTTTGACGGCCAGCAGGACCCGGACGATCGCCCGCATCGAAACCAGTAGCGGAACCGCGGGCCAGAGCCACAGGAGCCCGACCCCGAACAGGGGGGAAAGCAGGCCCGTCCTCGTGCGCTTGCGTTCTTCCCCCTCCAGGGCGTGGCGCATGTGTCCGGGCAGCACCAGAAAACATTCGATCAGGCTGGCGGCGATCACCGCGACCACCACGATGGGGACGGTACGGATAATCGCGCCGATGGTGTCGGTTATCAGCAACAACGGCAGGAACGCGGCGATCGTCGTGATCGACGCGCAGAACACCGGCGCCGCCATGCGGCGGGCGGCCGTTTCGGCCGCGGTCCAGGCGTCGAGGCCTCGACGGTGCAAGGCTTCCGAATGTTCTCCCACGACAATTGCGTCATCGACGACGATGCCCACGACCATAATGATGGCGAACATGCTGAGCATGTTTATGGATTGACCCGCGAACCACATGACCAACATGGTTGCGGCGAGCGCAATCGGGATGCCCGCGGCGACCCAGAAGGCCACCCGCGCGTTGAGAAACAGGAACAGAACGGTCAGCACGATCGCCAGACCCATCGCGCCGTTCTCGATCAACAGGTCCAGACGGCTTCGGATGAGCTCGGACTGGATGTCGAAGGTCTCTATGTTGAGGTTCGGCGGCAGGGTCGATCGGATTTCCTCCAGATAGGCCGACACCGTGTCCGCGATGGCCAGCGCATCCGCGTCCGGCGTTCGCATGGCCTGCAACACGATGGCCCGGTCGCCGTTGCGCCAGTAGGTGGCGCTGTCGTCGTCGAAACCCACGCGTACATCCGCGATGTCGCGCAGGAGCAACCGTTCTCCGTCGGTGAGCGGCTGTACGTCGATCTCCCCCAGCTCCCGCGCGGAAGCGATGCGGCCCGAACTGCGAATTTGCCGCTGCGCCCGGCCGGCGACCTCCCCGGAGGGCACGTTATCGGTGGCCGCCCGAATCTGCCGGGCGACGTCGTCGAGGCCAATTTGCAGACGGCGCAGGGTTTCCGGGGGAATTTCCACCAGGATTTCCTCGTTCCGGAAGCCCGAGAGATTGACCTTGTCGACTCCCCGATCGAGCAGCCCGTCCCGGATCTGCGTCGCGTAGCTCTTCAACGCGGTCTCGGAATACGGCCCTGAAATCAGGATCCGGGACAACCCGTCATAGCGAACGATTCGTCTCACCTGCGGCGTTTCCGAGTCTTCCGGCAGCGTTGCGATCTGGCCGACGGCCATCTCGACGTTCGACAACGCCCTCTGCATGTCCGAACCCGGTTCGAACTCTATGAAAACGCTGGCGCGACCCTCGAATGCGGTGGTTTTCACGCTCCGTACGTCATCGATGAATCTGACCTCTCGATCGACGGCCCTGACGATATTGGCGTCGACGTCGGCGGCGCTGGCCGCCGGCCACGTAATCGAAACCGCGATAGTGTCGACGCCGAAATCGGGAAAGAACTGGGTCGTCATCCTGTTCAGACCGAAAGCGCCCGCGATGAGCATCAGGACCATAAGGAGGTTGGCCGCGGTGCGGTGTCGCACGAAAAGGCCGATCGGACCCCGCGTTTCGCGGGCGGGACGCGGAACGCGCTCGTTCGTGCCCGCGCCGTCCGACGTTCGTTCCGTTCGGTCCGGAGAGGCGGTCATCGTTGCGACAGCAGGGGCGTTCCGGAGACCGGACGGTAGCTGACCTTGACGCCTGGACCGATTTCCGGAAACGTGCGAGCCACGATCTGGTCGCCGTCGTGGATTCGACCCCTGACCAGGACGTCGTTTCCGACGCGCCCGGCGACCGTGACCCCGCGCCGTTCCAACCGATCGCCATTCACGGCATATGCGAACCGGTTTCCCTGCAAGGCCTCTTCCGGCAATCGGTAGACGTCCTCGTAGGATGCGTCCTGCATCGTGACCTCGACGAAGACGCCGGGCCGCAGGAGTGTGGAGGTGTCCGTTCCCCTCAGCTCCGCGAACAGGTTCACACCGCCGCTGCCGCTCGTTACCGAGCCGGACACCCGCACGATCGTCGCTTCGAAAGCAAAATCCTGCCCCGCTGTCTTCCAGATGACGGTCGCCGGCGTTCCGACGATCTTTCCGTCTCGGATCAAACGTCCGTATTGAGCGTCCGTCACCTGAAACTTCGCCTCGAAGCGGTTGGCGTCGGTCAGGCGCACGATCTTGTCGTTTGCGCCGACCCGTTTGCCGATCCCGGTCGAGATTTCATGCAGGAAGCCGTCGAACGGGGCGACCAGGCGCGTGTCTCGCTCGTTTCGCACCGCCTGGGAGAGCGCGCCTTCGGCCCGGGCGATCGCGGCCGTCTGCTGGTCGATGCGCGCGCCCAAAGTGTTGACGCGCCGCAGCCTGTCCTCCAGCCGCTGCCGTTGATTGTTGAGCGCGAGCTTGGCGTCATCGAGGGATTTTTCGGTGCCGACACCGCGATCGAACAACGCCTGGCGACGGGCAAGATTGCGTCGCCGCAGCTCGGTTTGCGCCCGTTCGTGCTCGACCAGCGCTCTCTCGCCTTCGAGGTCCGCCCGGAGCTCTTCCAGTCGACCCTGGGCCTCGGCCAGCTGCGACCTGCGTTCCGCAACCGCGATCCGGTAACCGAAGGGATCGATCTGGACCACGAGTTCGTTTTTCCGGACGATGCCGCCCTCGGAGAAATTCGGGGCGACGCGAACCACGCGGCCCGAAACCAACGGCCGGAGTTCGACCTCCCGGCCGGCGACGATGTGGCCGTAAAGCACCAGCCGCGGGGTAATCGTGGTCCGCGAAGCCGTCACCGTATCGACCAGGTGAACCTTCTCTTCCAGGGCAGCCCGCACGATCGTCGGCCTGCTGGACTTCATATGATAAAACAGAAGGACTCCCGCCCCGATGACAACCACCGGGGTGACCGTCTTGAGCGCGAACACGACGCCCCGTCCGACCGATCGGATAACCCGGGCGCCTCGTCCGCGCGGCGGCGAAGCGGCAGCTGTTCCCTGAGTCATGAGCGGCGTCCCTATGGGAGAACGGTCAGACTCATTCCGCGGGTCGACGGAGGCATTAAGGGAAGCAAGCAGCTTCGACCGAGGTGGGCGCGTTTCACCATGACCGCTCGGTACCGCTGCCCGACGTTCGCCCCATAATCAACAAGCCTTGGCCTGCGGTCTTGCTCAGCGTTGCCCGAAGGCGTTTGAAGACGGCTGAATCTGTAATGTTTCTTGCCATCTGTGGCAAGAGACAGAGTCCACACCTTATCTTGGTCGATGTCCAGCGCCTCCGGTTTGCGTGCGAATATGCTAACACTGCGTGCCATGAGGCAACCCGCCCAAGATGAATTGCGATGATCGAAATCGATTGCGTTGCGGCCATTGCGCGCGAAGCCGGAGAGAGGATTCTCGAAATTGCGCGGCGGGGCGCCAAGGCGCGCGAGAAGGAGGACCGTTCGCCGGTCACGGACGCCGACGAGGCCGCGCACCGCGTGATCGTCGAGCGGCTGCGCGCGCTCACGCCAGACATCCCGGTGGTGTCGGAAGAGAGCGCCGAACCCGCCGTCGCCGGGCCCGGGTTCTGGCTGGTGGACCCGCTCGACGGCACCCGCGAGTTCATCGACGGAAACGATGAATACACCGTGAATATCGCGCTGGTGGAAGCCGGAAACCCGGTGCTCGGCGTGGTCCTCGCGCCGGCGCGCGGCGTGCTCTATGGCGGCGCGGCGGGCCAGGGGGCGTGGCGACAGTACCGGGACACGCCGCGAACGCCCATCGCGGCGCGAAGCATTCCCGAAACCGGGCCGGTCGCGGCGATCAGCCGGTCGCACTCCAACGCGGAGACCGATGCCTGGCTCGCCCGGGCCGGCGTGACGGAAACCGTGCGCGCGGGATCGTCGCTGAAGTTTTGCCTGATCGCCGAGGGGACCGTCGACGTCTATCCACGGCTGGGGCGCACAAGGGAATGGGACACCGCCGCCGCCCATGCCGTGCTGTCGGCCGCCGCGGGTTCCGTATCCACGCTGGCGGGAACGCCTCTCACCTACGGCAAGCCCAGCCTCGAAAACCCCCATTTCGTCGCGCGCGGCCGCCAATAGCCTGCGATGTTCGTCGCCAGGCTTATCCCCGGCGAGCCCATCGCGCGCCGTCGCGACTATCCGCCGGCCTGCCTCGCGCTAGTCAGGGATTCCAGCACCCGGTCGGCCGCTTCGTCGACCGAGATATTCGTCGTGTCGATGCGCAGTTCCGGGTTCTCCGGCGGCTCGTAGGGCGAATCGATCCCGGTGAAGTTCACCAGATCGCCCCTGCGGGCCTTCGCATACAGGCCCTTGGGATCGCGCGCCTCGCAAACCTCGACGGGCGTGTCCACGAAAATCTCCACGAACTCCCCCTCCTCCGCCAGCCCGCGGGCCATCTCGCGTTCCGACCGGAACGGCGAGATGAAAGAGACGATCACGATCAGCCCCGCGTCGGCCATCAACCTGGCGACTTCCGCGATCCGGCGAATATTCTCCACGCGATCCTCTTCGGTGAAACCCAGATCCCGGTTGAGGCCGTGGCGCACGTTGTCGCCGTCGAGCAGGTAGGTATGGCTGCCGAGCGACTGAAGCTTCTGTTCCACGCGGTCGGCGATCGTCGACTTGCCGGCGCCGGACAGCCCGGTGAACCAAAGAATGCAGGGCCTCTGGCCCATGGCGCGCGAACGCGCCTCCTTGTCCACCTTCAACGCCTGCCAGACCACGTTGCTGGCGCGGCGGAGCGCGAAGCGGATCACGCCCGCGCCAACCGTTGCATCGGTGAGCGGATCGATCAGCACGAAGGCGCCCGTCGCCCGGTTGTCCTCGTGGGGATCGAACGGCACGGCGCGGTCGAGGGAGATCTTGCAGTAGCCGATCTCGTTCGACTTGAGCGTCTTCGCGGCCATCCGGCCCAGATCGTCGACATCGACCCGATGCGCCAGCTCGGTTATCTGCGCGACCGCGGACCCGGCCGCGAAACGCGCCGAATAGCGCCGCGCCGGCACCATGCGGTCGGTGTCCATCCAGATCAAATGGGCGGCGAACTGATCGGCGAGGTCGGGAAGCCGGTCGGTTCCCGAGAGCATGTCCCCGGGACGCACGTCGATGTCGTCGGCCAGCACGAGCGTGATCGACTGGCCCGCCACCGCCCGTTCCAGGTCTCCCGACGGTCCGAGAATACGCTCCACCGTGGACGTTCCGCCCGACGGGCTGACGGCCACCGGCATCGCGCGTTCGACGGCGCCGGACAACACGGTGCCGCCGAAGCCGTTCAACGCCGAATTGGGGCCGTCGACGCGCTCGACCGGAAGGCGGAACGCACCCGTTTCGGCGGACCCGCCCGTTTCCGCGCTCTCGAGTATCTCCATCAGCGTCGGACCGTCGTACCAGGGCATGCGGCCGCCGGAGACGAAAAGGTTCTCGCCGGTCAGCGCGGACACCGGAACCGCGTCCACCCGTTCCATTCCCAGTTCGCGGGCGAACGGCTCGTACGCCTCGACGATGGATGAGAACGCCTGCCGCGCGTAATCCACGAGGTCCATTTTGTCGACCGCGAGCACCGCCCGGCGGACCCCCATCAGCGAGACGATGTAGCTGTGGCGGCGAGCCTGGGTGAGTATGCCCTTGCGCGCATCGACCAGAATCAGGGCAAGGTCGGCGACCGACGCGCCCTCGGCCATGTTTCGCGCATACCGCAAATCGCCCGGCACATCGACCGTGACGAATTTGCGCTTGTCGGTTTCGAAATAGCGGTAGGCGACGCCGCCGGCGTATCCGCGTTCGCGCTCGGACCGCGGGCCGTCGGTTGGCGCGGCGGAGACCGAATGCCGGTCGTCGAAGACGCTTTTCGAGTCGTGGAGCAGCCGGCCGAGCAGCGTGGATTTTCCGTCATCCGCCGAGCCGAAGACGATGAACCGCAGGTCCGACCCTGCGCCGCGGGGGGCGAGAAAGACATCCACATCGAGCGGAGCTGCGTCACCGGTCCTGCTCACCGACATCGGCACTACCCCTTCATCTTCCTGTTTTCCATGGAACCGCCCCGGTCGTTGTCGATGGGCGGATCTTCGCGGACCGACCCCCGGCCTGGCATCGGTTCCGCCACGATCTCCCCGATCGCGGCGGGGCCCGTCGACGGCCGGCAACCCGAACCGACGAACCGAACCGGCAATACGATATTACTCTCCCGGTGCGAGGGACAACCTGTCGCCGTCGGCCGCGATCTGCATGCCATGACGTAGTGGCTGCCGCAGCCGGAATTGGCCCATACGGACCCGCCGGTCGGACCGTCCAGAGAGACCGACTTCCCGTCGAGATGGACGTGCCATCGACCGGGATGGAGGGACAGCGCGGATTCACCGTCCTATGCTTGTGGCCGACCCAAAGCTCGCCGACTTTGATTCGGTCGAACTCGGACAGCGTTCGACCTCCAAGATTGGAGTGGTCCCCTCAGATCGAACACAAGATATGGAGGCAGTGAGTCACAGACGCCGAGCTTTTTCAACAGCCCCATGCGGCAGCGCTGCCAGGTGGCGCCGAGGATGCGGGTCGCGGCGGCCTTCAACCCCTTGTGGTCGTCGGAGATCACCAGCTTGACGCCCTTGAGCCCGCGGCCGGTCAGCGCGCGCAGGAAGGCGGTCCAGAAGGTCTCGGCCTCGGAGTGGCCGATCGCCATGCCGAGCACCTCGCGCCGGCCCTGGTCGTTGACCGCCACCGCGACGGTCACCGCGACCGGGACGATGCGCCCGATCTCGCGCATCTTGATATAGGTCGCATCCAGCCACAGATAGGGCCACTCGCCCTCCAGCGGCCGGTCGAGGAAGCTCTCGATCTTGTCGTCGATCTCGGCGCACAGCCTGGACACCTGGCTCTTGGAGATGCCCGACATGCCCATCGCCTGCACCAGGTCGTCGACCGAGCGCGTCGACACGCCCTGGATGTAGGCCTCCTGGATCACCGCCGTGAGTGCCTTCTCGGCCATCCGGCGCGGTTCCAGGAAGCCGGGGAAGTAGCTCCCCGTCCTGAGCTTCGGGATCCTCAGCGACACCGTGCCGGCGCGGGTCTCCCGGGCCCGCTCGCGGTAGCCGTTGCGCTGCGTGATCCGCTCCGGCGTGCGCTCGCCATGGGCGGCGCCGGTCAGCCCTTCCACCTCCAGCGCCATCAGACGCTCGGCCGAGAAGCCGATCATCTCGCGCAGCAGATCGGCGTCGGAACTCTTCTCCAAAAGCCCGCGCAGGGCCATCATGTCGTCGGTCATCGCGGTTCCTCCTCAGGTTCGGGTTGGCGTTGCACGACCCAACCCTAAACCGGAACCGCGATGGCCTCCGCTGTGGATAAGCAGCCCGCCGCCGCCAGACTCGCGGCGGTCGCGGCGGCGCGCTGCTTACCCACAGCTACAAACCAAGGCCAGAGCTCCTACACCACGTCTGGGGACACGACCGCAACCTGACGGTGAGATTGTCGCTCACGGGCGATGGATAACAGCGTCATGTATCTCCTCGAGGCGGTCCACTCATTGTTCTGTTCGAGGAGACGGCGCTGGTCGGCGCCCAAATTACACGTCGATGAACTGGGCAGTGCGATCACGGTGCGACTGTCTGGCTCTGCATATCTCGCGGTCATCCCGACGGAGGTTGTCCGGCTCGGCCTGGCACCTCCCGTGCGGCAGGCACGCGATGGCGAATTTCTCTCGAATGGATTCGAACCGCGACCGGCCGCTACCCCTCGGAGCGTAATGGGTTCGCCCCAGTGGACGAAGAATCAACCTTGTCGAGACGCCGCAATGGAATCTCTAGCGCCGGGTCTCGCCGGCCTCGCGTTCGTCTTCGGCGAACATTTCTTCGAGCTCCCGGGTCCAATGCCTGGTCTCCTCGATCATCCGATCCGTGTCGTGGGCGATCCCGTGCTGCGCGATCAAACGCCCGGTATCGTGATCGCGGAAGGTCTCGACCGTGTGCCGGCTCTCGAAATCGCCAAGACCAAGTTCCATCAGGATCCCCTGGGCGAGTTCGAGGCTGGAATGGAACGTGTCGCGCACGATGTGGTCGATGCCGAGATCCATCAGCGCATAGGCGTGCTGACGGTTTCTCGCACGCGCGAATATCGTCAGGTGAGGGAAGTGCTTGCGCACCGCCCGGGCCGTGGCGAGCGAGCGCTCGACGTCTTCGATCGCAAGCACGAAGAGGACGGCCTTGTCGGCCCTGGCGGCGCGCAGCAGCTCCACGCGGCTCGCGTCGCCGTAATAGACCTTGTTGCCGAAGCGGCGCACGAAGTCGACCTGCTCGGCACTGGTCTCAAGCGCGGTGAAGCCGATGCGCCGCAGCCGCAGGATGCGGCCGACGATCTGGCCGACCCGTCCGAACCCGGCGATGATGACCCGGTTCTCCTCTTCGATGTGGCGCTCGTATTCCGGTTCCGACCCCCGTTCGAGGCGGGCGTTCAGCCAGTCGCCCGCCTTGAAGGCGAGAGGCGTCGCCGCCATCGAAAGCGTCGCTGCGACGATCAGCATGTCGGCCGTGCGCCCGTCCATCAGAGAGGCAGACACGCCCAGCGCGAGGATCACGAACGCGAACTCGCCGCCCTGCGAGAGTGCGATGGCCGATCCGCGGACGGTCCGCCAGCTCGGCGTATCGACGCGCGCGACGGCGGCGAGACAGAGCATCTTGGCGAGCATGAGGCCGAGGGCGAGGCCCAGCGCCGTGAGCGGGGTCTCGATCACCAGCCCGATGTCGACCGTCATGCCGACGGCCATGAAGAACAATCCGAGCAGCAGCCCCTTGAAGGGTTCGATGTCGGCTTCCAGCTCGTGCCGGTACTCGGAATCGGCGAGCAACACGCCGGCCAGGAACGCGCCGAGGGCCATCGAGAGCCCGGCAAGCTCCATCAGCAGCGCCACGCCCACGACAGTGAGCAGGGTCGTCGCCGTGAACACCTCATGCGTGCCGAAGCGCGCGACGAGCCGCAGGACATAGCGCAGCAGGTAACGGCCGCCGACCGTCACCAGCGCGATCATGCCGACCGCCTTGGCGATATCGAGCCAGGGTATCCCGTCATGGGCGGCGCCGGAGGGGGGCGCCAGTAGCGGAAGGAGGGCCAGTATCGGAATGACCGCGAGGTCCTGGAGCAGCAGGATCGAGAACGACAGGCGGCCGTGTCGGGTCGTAAGCTCATTGCGCTCGGCCAGCGCCTGCAGCGCGAAGGCGGTCGACGACAAGGACAGGGCCAGGCCCGCAACCACCGCGGTCTCAAGCGGCAACCCGAACATGAGGGCGAGGCCGGCAAGCGCCGCGGCGGTCAGCGCAAACTGTCCGCCGCCCAGCCCGAACACCGCCCGGCGCATGGTCCAAAGCCGTCGCGGCTGCAGCTCGAGGCCGATGACGAACAGCAGGAGGACGACGCCGAACTCCGCGAAATGAAGGATCTCCTGTTCATCGTCGACCAGGTCCAGCGCCCAGGGCCCGACGATCACGCCCGCCAGCATGTAGCCGAGAACCGAGCCGAATCCGGCGCGCTTGGTGATCGGAACGACCACCACCGCGGCACCGAGAAAGATGGCAACCTGCTCGAGAAACGTCATTCGACGTACTCCCATGTCATGGTCTTGCTCGAAGCGATCGGCTCCGGCGCGAACCGTCGCCTGTATGCCAGGCGCCACTGAACGCGGGTTGTCGAAGCCATTGCGCTTTGCTACCGAGAACCCTCGTACAGGGTGGACCCGCCGGTGCTTCCGCCTGGGCTTGGACCATCATCAAATACCGCGGTGACCGGTTGGGAACCGCGCACGGGAAGGCGGAAAACCGGAGTTCGCGCGCATGCCGCAGTGATGTGATGCGTCACGCATACACGATCCGCCTTCTCGCGGGCCTTCTGCTGATCAGCGAGTGGCCCGGCCCCGCCGCCGCCGATCGCAACTTCTCGCAGTACCCCGGGTTCGCCGAGTATTTCGCGGCCAACCCTCCGGCCGAAGCCGCCGGTCCGGCCGATCGGGCCCTGGCCCGCCGCCACGCGCCCCGCTTCCACCTGCCCGCCGGCCACGAAGGACCCATCGACTTCTACCGCGACTACATCGCGCACGGCTACCTGATAACCGGCGACGGGGTCCGCATCGACAGCCCCAGCAGGAGTGACCTCAACCGCTACCGTGGCGACGTCCGCGCCGAGTTCACGCACGTGCCTGGCACGGCCGAGCCCCGGCCCGTCGTTTACAGCACGGTGAAGCGCACCGGTCTGTGGGCACCCCGGGAGCCGGATCGGGCGGCCGGGGAGTTCACCGTCGTCACCTACCACCTGACGTTCCGGGTGAGCGGCCTGCCGGCGGGGTTGTCCCTTGCCGCGGCCATCCCGCTTCGGCTGGTGGCGAACCTCGACGACTGGCACCAGCTCGACCACTACACCGCCGCGTTCGTGGTCCTGGCCGGAGACGGGCGCCCGGTCGCCCTGACCCTGCAGCAGCACAACTACCTGCGCACCCACCTGGTCGGCGAGTCCGTGAAGCTCGGGTCCGACGGACGATTCGACATCGACGTGGCCATCCGCTCGAACGAGCTCTACCCCCACAAGCCGGAGCGTGCGGTACGGCGCGCGGTACGGTTTCTGGACCATGACGCCAGGGCCTTCATGATGGGCTTCGGCGAGCGCCCGACGATGTCGGCGGACGACATCACCAACCCGGACCGTACCGTCTCCTACGAGCTCGCCTTCCCCTCCGGCTCCGATGCCTTCTACTCGTTCCACGGCTTTCTCGGCCAACGCCGCAGCCTTCCCGGCCGCGACGGCCCACCCGGGGCCCGCTACAACACCCTGCCCGAGCTCAAGCCCCTGCCCGCGCAGATCCTCGACGGTTATTGGCGCGAGGGGAACGCGGGCGACTGGGCGCGGTATCGGAGCGGCCGGGAGAACGGCTCCGGCCCCGCCGGGTTCGCCCGAGCCCAGGCAGCCGTGTTCCATCGTAACCTCGACTGCCTGCGGCGGGCGCGCGACGGTTGCGCGCTACAGTAGCGGTCTGAACGACTGTGCCTTGACCCCGTCCTGTGTCGCCACCTCAAGGAATGGCGTGGTTCCCGACGGGTCGTCGAGGGACCTAACCAGCGGCCCGACGCGGCCAAGCGCGCCTTCGAATGACTACCCGCGATGATATTCCGGGCCGAGGAGTAGGATTTGCCTCAAGATCGCATACGAACGTCGAAGCCCGCCGTCTCGCCGACATAGGACCCGGCGCTGGAGCAACAGTAGGCGTCCGGCGATTTGCAGGCCTTCCTCGTGCAACATCGCGTGCGAGGCGCGCGTGGCGCGGGTCGGGCAGGCATCGAGCGAGCGCTGGCGCTCGGCGAGGAGCTGTCGACGGTCGGCAGGTTGCGCGGTCGCAACGGGATCGCCGCCTCCGCGCGCTATTCAATCGAAGTGTCCCTGACGCGGATGGCCGACAGCATGGGGGCCGGCATCCGCGACCGCACGCCGGGGAAGGCCGGGCCGCGCTGCGGCCTCCATTGCGGAGGCGCAGCGGCCCGTACGGACCGCGCGAACGCTATCGGCGGCCTCCTGCAGACCGTGGCGGGGTCAAGATCCGATCAGAGGCGGAGCACAGTCGCGCAGTATGGCGATGCTCTCCCCTAGGACCTCGATCTCACGCTCGAGCGCTTTGCGACTGTCGAATGAACCTTTCCGGTTCGCAGATGACGGCACGGGCCCATCCGGAGCGAAGCGGAGTCCCGGCTCTGGCCGCGCACTTGCGTGCGCGAGCGGGCCCGGCGTGGATTGGGGTCGTGTCCCCAGACGTGGTGTAGGAGCTCTGGCCTTGGTTTGTAGCTGTGGGTAAGCAGCGCGCCGCCGCGACCGCCGCGAGTCTGGCGGCGGCGGGCTGCTTATCCACAGCGGAGGCCATCGCGGTTCCGGTTTAGGGTTGGGTCGTGCAACGCCAACCCGAACCTGAGGAGGAACCGCGATGACCGACGACATGATGGCCCTGCGCGGGCTTTTGGAGAAGAGTTCCGACGCCGATCTGCTGCGCGAGATGATCGGCTTCTCGGCCGAGCGTCTGATGGCGCTGGAGGTGGAAGGGCTGACCGGCGCCGCCCATGGCGAGCGCACGCCGGAGCGGATCACGCAGCGCAACGGCTACCGCGAGCGGGCCTGGGAGACCCGCGCCGGCACGGTGGCGCTGAGGATCCCGAAGCTCAGGACGGGGAGCTACTTCCCCGGCTTCCTGGAACCGCGCCGGATGGCCGAGAAGGCACTCACGGCGGTGATCCAGGAGGCCTACATCCAGGGCGTGTCGACGCGCTCGGTCGACGACCTGGTGCAGGCGATGGGCATGTCGGGCATCTCCAAGAGCCAGGTGTCCAGGCTGTGCGCCGAGATCGACGACAAGATCGAGAGCTTCCTCGACCGGCCGCTGGAGGGCGAGTGGCCCTATCTGTGGCTGGATGCGACCTATATCAAGATGCGCGAGATCGGGCGCATCGTCCCGGTCGCGGTGACCGTCGCGGTGGCGGTCAACGACCAGGGCCGGCGCGAGGTGCTCGGCATGGCGATCGGCCACTCCGAGGCCGAGACCTTCTGGACCGCCTTCCTGCGCGCGCTGACCGGCCGCGGGCTCAAGGGCGTCAAGCTGGTGATCTCCGACGACCACAAGGGGTTGAAGGCCGCCGCGACCCGCATCCTCGGCGCCACCTGGCAGCGCTGCCGCATCCACTTCATGCGCAACCTGCTGGCCCATGCCGGCCGTCAGGGAAGGCGCGTCGTGTCTGCCTTCGTCGCCACCGCCTTCGCCCAGGACGACGCCCAGGCCGCGAGCGCCCAGTGGCGCCTGGTCGCCGACCAGCTCAGGCCCAAGGCGCCCAAGCTCGCCACCCTCATGGACGACGCCGAGCACGACGTCCTCGCCTACATGACCTTCCCCAGGGAGCACCGAACCAAGCTCCACTCGACCAACCCCATCGAGCGGGTCCATGCCGAGATCAAGCGCCGAACCAACGTCGTCGGCATCTTCCCCAACGAAGACGCCGTCACCCGCCTGGTCGGCGCCATCCTGCTCGAGCAGAACGACGAGTGGGCCGTTGCAAGGAGATACATGACACTGGAATCCATCGCTCAGACCAGCGACAATCTCACCGTCAAGCCGCCCGCCGTGGCAGCCTGACCCTACCGGCCCAACACGCCGGATACCGCGATCGGCGCCGGGCTCTTACACCACGTGGCGGGACACGATCCGGATTGGCCTTGCAGCATCTCCGAAAAACACACAATTTCATTCATTTTGCACACAAATTTCTCATTTTCACGAGTCTATCTTGTAGTGGGCGTTCTCGCCTGTCCGTTCGACACCAAGGAATTGCGAGGCAGCCGATACCGCACCGGATACAGAGCGAGGCGCTTGTGCGCGCAGCCCCGTCGGCGTTGGCCATTCACTGCAGGTGTCCGGCAGAGCCGGGCGGTGCTCGCCAGATCCGCAAGCCATCGGAGCCGCCCGAGCCCGACGAAAAACGCCTGGAGCCGGGGCTGAGGCTCCCCCGTCGGCCACGGGGTGGTACCCCACCCCATGAAGTAATGGGAGCGGATTTCTACCGAATCTCACAACTGCGTGGAGCCTCAGGCGAACGCTGTCATTCGGCTCCAGGCAGATCGCCTAGATCGGGAAAAAGGAAGCAATGAGCAGCGTCAACCCGTCGGTCCACCCGACTGCGCTCGTCGAGAAAGGGGCTGAGCTGGGGGAAGGAGTCCTGGTCGGCCCCTATTGCACCGTCGGTCCCGAGGTAGTGCTCGGCGACGGGGCGCAGCTGATCTCCCACGTCGTCGTCGCAGGGCGGACGACTATTGGACCGCGAACGACGGTCTACCCTTTCGCATCCATCGGATTGCCGCCGCAGGATCTGAAGTACCGTGGCGAGCCGTCCCGGCTGGAAATCGGCGCGGACATCATGATCCGCGAGCATGCAACCATGAACCCTGGAACCCGGGGAGGCGGCATGGTGACCCGCGTCGGCCAAGGCGGCCTGTTCATGACGGGTAGCCACGTTGCGCATGACTGCCAGGTCGGCGACGGCGTCATCCTCGCCAACCAGGCATCGCTGGCCGGGCACGTCATGGTTGGAGACTTCGCGATAATCGCCGGGCTGTCGGGCGTTCACCAGTTTTGCCGCATCGGCGCACACGCAATTGTCGGCGCTGTCTCGATGGTGGCACAGGACGTCATTCCCTACGGTTCGGCACACGGGGATCGAGCCCGCCTGGTCGGGCTGAACCCGGTCGGACTCAGGCGCCGGAACTTCGAACCCGACGAAGTGCGCGCCCTCCGCACCGCCTACCGGCTGCTATTCACAGCCGAGGGTGCCCCTGCCGAACGCGTGGACGACGTGGCCGACAACTATTCCGACAACGAGACGGTGATGGAGATCGTCTCCTTCCTGCGCGAGGAGCCATCCCGTCCAATCTGCCAGCCGACCTGTTATCCCGAATGAGACCTGGCGACCAACGCGACTTTACGGCTGACGGGATCGCCCTTGACGATGAAAGACTGCACGGGCGGCGACGAGGGCGATGTCGCGGGCGTTTCTTCGGTGACGGCCGAGAGGGTGTTGGTGGATCGCTGCGCCGGGAGGATCTAAGGGCGGGTCATAGAGGACAAAGACAGCAGCAATGATCTGGATTCTGATCGTGGCCGTCGTGACGACGGCGGGCCCGAAACCGACGCTCGTGGCCCCCCTGAAGTACGAGACGCAGAAGGCCTGCGTCACGGCCGCGTTTCGGCTCGACCGGAAGTCGCTCGCGCCCTGGGTCCCGCCGGACGCCCGACTGCTGGCGTTCCAGCGCGCCTGCCTCGGCGTCGACCGGGACGGCAACCTGTATCCGGACGCATCGAGCGAGAGTGGCAGGACATGATCAAGTAAACGGCGGACTGAGAGAAGACGCCGGTAGCAGCGTCGTGGAGGCGGTGACATCCCTCCGGCCAAGGCGCGGTTATTCGGGCGCTCAGATCGCGCTGCACTGGATAGTCGTGACAGTGGTGGTATTGCAGGTGTTCGTTCTGAACGAGACAATCGGCGACGTCTTCGACGGCGAGACGGTGAGTTCGACCGATGCCTTTTTCGCCGATCTGCATGTCGCGGGCGGCATCGCCGTATTCATCGCGGCGCTTGCGCGGCTCTATCTACGGTTCACCCGCGGTGTGCCACCTCTTCCCGGGGACGAGCCTCCGGCCATGCGATTCGCCGCCCACGCGACGCATTTCGCGCTTTACGCCATCATCCTGCTGATGCTGGTGACCGGCGCGCTTGCCTGGTGGCTCAGCATCGAGCTGATGGCCGAGATACACCAGTTCGGCGAAACTGCGATCTTCGCCGTGGTGGGGTTGCACATCGCCGGCGCGTTCTACCAGCGCTTCGTCGCCCGGACGAATGTGCTGCGGCGGATTTTGCGACCGGAATGACATCAATCTGGCTTCTCGTCGTGGCCGCGGCTGGTGAACACCTGTTGCTCGTCGCCACCGCTCACGCGGAACACCGCACTGGCGGCGTCTACGACAGGCCCATGCTGGTGCGCGCCGGGGTAGACGATCTCGGGATCACCCTCGGCAACGTCCTGGAGTGCGCCCAGAAGAAGACCGCGGTGGAAGTGATCGTGTCGGGGAACGCACTCACCGCGATCCTCGCCGACTGGAGCGGCCGGATCCGGCTGAACTTCCACGTCTCGCGGCAATCGGCCTACATGACCAGCATGGTGTTCCCGAGCAAACAGGTCTACCGCGACTTCTACGTCAAGCGCCTGCTGGCCCCGCTGCTTGCGTCGGGTTGCCCCGGGCAGCCGAAAAACCGGCCCTGACGCCATGGCGGGGCCGGTGGCCGGGTCGGATCAAGCCCTTGCCCGGCTCTCGGGCCGGGAGGATCCAGCTCTCCTCCCGGCCCGTCATCACAGGAGACGATCGATGAACCCCAGGAACGCATTCCTCTGCGCCGCGATCGCGGGATTGGCGGCGGGCTGCGCGTTTCTGGCGCCGCTGCCGGAGGAGACCTCCATCCAGCAACGGCTGTCGGCATTCCCGACCTCGGGCTTGCCGCTGGAAGGGCGCGTGACGGTCCACTGGGATGAGCATCAGATCCCGTTCATCGAGGCCGAGCGCGATGGCGACGCGGCGTTTGCGCTCGGCCTGGTGCATGCCCATCTCCGGCTCGGCCAGATGGAGGCCTATCGCCGCATCGCACACGGCCGGGTCGCGGAGATGGTGGGTCCCTTCGCCACCGACATCGACCACGCGCTGCGGATTCTCGATTTCAGCCGCGCGGCGGAGGAGATCGAGGCGGGGCTACCGAGGGCGACGAGGGTTTGGCTTGAGCGGTTCGTGGCAGGGATCAACCATCACCTGGAGACCGCCGGGGAGCTGCCCTACGAGTTCGGCGCGCTCGGTCTGGACCGCGAGCCGTGGTCGATCCGGGACGTGCTCGCCTTCGGGCGCCTCGCCGGGACCGATGTCAACTGGCTGGAGTGGCTGGACTTGCTGGGGCTGCGCGGTCGCGACGACTGGCCCGCGCTGTGGGCGCGGCTGATCGAGAGCGGATCGTCTTCAGCGACCAGCTTCGGGGCACGCGAGAGCGCCGCGCATCTGCGGACCCTGCTCAGCGGGTTGAGCCGGTCGGGCAGCAACAGCCTGGCGGTGGCGCCCGGGATGAGCGCCACCGGCGCCGCGATCATGGCGAACGATCCGCACCTCGGCATCCGCCTTCCCAATATCTGGCTGCTGGCCGGGATCAAATCGCCATCCTACCACGCGGTCGGGCTGATGGTTCCGGGCATTCCTTTCATCGCCGTCGGGCGCAATCCCTGGATAGCGTGGGGCGGCACCAACATGCGCGCGGCGTCGAGCGCGCTCTTCCATGCCGAGGATGCCGTGATGACCACCCGGCGCGAACGGATCGCCGTGCGCTGGTGGTTCGACCGCGAGGTTGAGGTCCGCGAGACACCGTGGGGCCCGGTCCTGTCTGATACGCCGCAGCTCGCCGCCGCCATGGCAGCGTCCCGCTCGGGTCCGTTCGCTCTCAGCTGGACCGGCCATCTGCCGAGCGACGAGATCAGCGCGATGCTGGAAGTGAGCCAAGCGCGGAGCTTCGCGGAGTTCCGCGAGGCGCTGTCGGGCTTCGCGGTTCCGGGTCAGAACATGCTGTATGCGGACAATGACGGCAATATCGGCCAGGTAATGGCGGTCCGGCTCCCCGGGCTCGGCGACGCGGCGCCCGAGGACCTGGTGCTGGCGCCGGACAAGCATGCGGAGCGGTGGGCCGGGATGCGGGGCACCCTGGACCTGCCGTTCAGCCTCAATCCCGGGCGCGGGTTTCTGGTCTCGGCCAACAACCGGCCGACCGCGGCGGCGGGTCGGGTCGGATATTTCTTCTCGCTTGACGACCGCGTGCTGCGCATGACCGAGCTGCTGCGCGGCGGCGGGATCGGCGTCGACGACGTCAAGGCCATTCAGCAGGACGTCCACAAGGCCTCGGCAGCCGCGCTGCGCCGCATGTTCGTGGAGAGGATCGATGCATCGGGTGTCGCCGGGAGCGCCGGCCAGGACGGAGAACGCGCGCTGGCGCTGATGCGCGAATGGGACGGGCGCTACAGCCCGGATTCGCAGGGCGCTCTTGCGTACGAGGCCTTCCGCGAGGCTTTCGTCCGGTCCTTCTACTCCGCCAGGCTGGGCGCAACCGGCGCGGACGCCTATGCCGACGCGGGCCGTGTCGAGAGGCTGACGACTACCGATATCGAGCGCGCCGGCGCAGCCGAGCTTAGCGCCGCGCTGGAGACGGCGCTGAGCACGGCCGGCGCGGTCGTGGCGAGGTTCCCCGACTGGGGCGCCATGCACCGGCTCGGCCTCGATCACCCGCTGTCGCTGCTGCCCCTCGTCGGCGGGCGCTTCCGTTTCACCGATGTCCCGGTTGGCGGCGCCAACGACACGTTGATGAAGACAGCCCACCACACCGGCGCCGAGCGTCACTTCGTCGACTACGGCTCGAACGCGCGGCATATCTCTGACTTGTCCGATTTGGACCGCAACTACTTCGTCCTGCTCGGCGGCCAGGACGGGCATATCGGCAGCACGACCTTCCTCGACCAGACCGAGCTCTGGCTCGACGGCGCCTACATCCAGCTGCCGCTCAGGATCGAGACCGTGCGCGAACGCTTTCCCTTCCGCACCGAGCTCCGCAATTGAAGTAGACATCCGAACCGAACACCCTGCGTCAGGGCTCTTACGCTGGATAGGAGCGCCGCCCAGGTTTCCTCCGGTTCCCCGAGCGGCGCTCGCCTATCGTGAGGACGTCAACGAAAAGGGAGAGAAGCATGAAGACCATCCCGGCACCAACCCCCATACACCGAACAATTCGAGCAGGACCCGGTGGATTCCCGTCAGCAAGCGTGCGCGCTCTCACAACAGCATCGACAAGAAAAGCGCTTGAGAGCAAGGAATCAATGAAGGCGACGGCGGTTGGCGGCAAGTTCCTCTCAGGCCAGCACGAGGCAGCGGAGCTTGTGAGCGGCAAGAGCCGAAGCTGCGCGGTCCGGCGCGCGATCTTCGGCGCGCTGGCGCTTGCATTCATTCTTGGCACACGTCCGTCCCCGGGGACGGAGATCGAACACCTCGACGATCTCACTGACGCTCAGCCGTCTCTGCAATCGGCCATTCAGCGCGACGGAGCCAACGGTTTCGCGTCGCTGGCCGGGTTTGCGCTCGACGGGATGCTGTTCGGCGTTGCCGGATACTCGACCGGCCGGTTGGCCGGTGGCGCTCTGGTCGAGTATTTCGATGGGGACTTGTTCGACGGGGATACGGTCGACCGAGACCTGTTGGGCGGGGCATGGGGTGCAGCGCGGCTCCCGGATGGCGCCTACGTCGAGTTGCGCGCCGTCGGCGGCGACGACAATTTATGGATGACGCGGATTCATGCCGAACTCGACATCCCATTGCCGCCCTATCTGTTGCTCACGCCCTTTGTCGTCGGCACCTACGCAGAAGAGAACGGCGTGGACTTCGAACGCGGCGAGGCTGGGGCAAGGCTCGGCACCAGGACGGAGGGGCCCGTGTCCTTCGCCGGTATCGAAACTTCCGGGCCGGTCGGTTTCCAGGCCGGGATCGGCGGTATCGATTCCAACGCCTACGACCCTCGACTGCGGGCGACCGCCGGTATGGGCTTGCCGTTCGGCTCGATCCGTCTCGGCATTGGAGCCCGCTACACCACGGGTGTGGATGAGCTGGGCGTCGGCGGTTCGGTCAAGTTTTCCTTCTAGCCGATGGGAAGACCGGCCCAAGACCGTCTGCCATGGGAGACGAGCTCCGGTCTGATCGACCGAGCCCGCGGATCGAAAGGCAACATGCCGGTATCCGGCGACGGAGCGGTTCAGGAAGACGTTGAAATCTTCCTTGCCGAATCAGGGCTCCGCGGGGAACGCCATGCGGAAATGGAACGACTGCATTTCCGCACCGACCACCCGCAGGACGAGCACGCCTCGTCGAGCCGGCGAGGGGAGTTCCGTAGCATACCATGAATTTTAATCCGCAGGAGCGCATCGCCATTTTCATCGACGGGTCGAACCTGTATTCGGCGGCCCGCGCGCTCGGCTTCGACATCGACTACAAGAGCCTCCTGGACCTGTTTTCCGCCCAGGGACGGCTGGTGCGGGCGTTCTACTACACCGCCCTGGTGGAGGATCAGGAATACTCGCCGATCCGCCCGCTCGTCGACTGGCTCGACTACAACGGCTACACGGTGGTCACCAAGCCCACCAAGGAATTCACCGACGCGATGGGGCGCCGCAAGATCAAGGGCAACATGGATATCGAGCTCGCCATCGACGCGATGGAGATGGCCAAGAAGGTCGACCATATCGTCCTGTTCTCGGGCGACGGCGACTTCCGCCGGCTGATCGAGGCGGTGCAGCGCGAGGCGGTTCGCGTCAGCGTGGTCTCGACGTTGCGGTCCTCGCCCCCGATGGTGGCGGACGAGCTGCGCCGTCAGGCCGATTCCTTTATCGAATTGCAGGATCTCGCGCCGCAGATCGCGCGCGCTCCCCGCCAGACCGAGAGCCGCATCCCGACCCCGGCGCGGCCGGACTTCGATACCGTCGACATCGACTGACCCCCGCCGTTCGCGACTGGATCCGCGCCGGCCTCAGCGGAACGGTGACCCCATGCACGAAGCCGCGGGCGATCAAGCGCCTCCAAAGATCGAAGCTGTGGAAGACGGCCCAAAAAATGTACCACGCGCGAGGCTTCCCACGACCCCGCTTTCGGCCTGTGCGAATCCCGCGAGTCAACCGCTCTCGGCAGTCTCGTGCGGTGCCAGCATCTGGCCCCTGATCCCGTTCACGGCGCCTCAAACCGGCCCGATCTCGAGCAGCCTGCGGGCGTTCCCGTGCGCGATCTTCTCCTTCGTCGCCCGGGGCAGGTCGACGGCCCGGAACCAGTCGGCGCCCGCCCTGGCGCTCGCCATGGGATAGTCGACCGAGAACATGATCCGGTCCTCGCCGATGGTCGCGAGCGCAAGCGCCAGCAGCTCGTCTCGGAAGAAGGCGCTGGTGGTGATCCAGAGATTGTCGTGGAAGTATTGCTGCACGGGCTTGTGCAGCCGCTTCTTCGCGATGCGGTCCAGGTCCTCCCCGACCCGCCAGTACCAGAAGGGAAGCCCCTCGCCCATGTGGCCGACGACGATCTGCAGCCTCGGGAACCTGTCGAAGGTGCCGGCGACGATCAAACGCAGGCAATGGAGGGCGATCTCCTGGTGCCAGCCATAGCCGGGGCCGCCGAGAATCTTGCTCGCCAAAGCGTTGCCCAGCCCGTCATAGTAGACCTCCCTGACCCTGGGTGACGGCCAGTTGGGGTGGATGTAGATCGGCACGCCGAGCACCTCGGCGCGGGCGAGCAGCGGCGCGAAGCCGGCGTGGTCGAGGAACCTGCCGTCGATGGGGCCGTAGCTCATGCAGCCGACGAAGCCGTGCTCGTTGACCGAGCGATCGAGCTCGTCGGCCGCCGCCTCCGGCTGGCCGAGCGGCAGGGTGGCAAAGGCGCGGAACCGGTCCGGCCAGGCCGCGACGACTTCCTCGGCGATCCGGTTGTTGAGCCTGCGGGCGAAGGCCGCGCCCTCGGCGCCGGGCAGGTTCTGGGCGCCGGGCGTCACCGCCGAGAGCACCTGGATGCCGATCCCCGCCGCGTCCATGTCGGCGATCCGCCCGGCGCCGAGCTCGAGGAGCTCGGGCCTTCTGCCGCCGCCCGAGAAGAGGCGCTTGTCCGTGCCGGCGTTGAGGCGTTGCAGCTCGCGGGTCGTGAAGTGTTCCTCCAGCGCGATGAGGAACAGCTTCCCGTCGCCGTCCGGGGTATCCGCCAGGGCGGCGCCGAACGGCCCGGCCGTCGTTGCCGCGGCGGCGGCGCCGAGGCCCGTGGCACGGGCGAGGAACGCGCGCCGGCTCAGGGCGCCGTGCGCCGCCAGGCGGCGGTTATCCGTATGCGTGTGGGTCATGATGCGTTTCCCCTGTTTGTGGCGCCCGCGCCCGCATGGACGCCGCGCGCTCGTGGAAACCGGCGCGGCTGCACTGTCGGGGGCTCGGGCCCTCCGCGCCGCCGGCGCCGGAAGATGGGTCTCCTACCTGCCGCCGAAGGTCATGCGGCGGATGACGTCATGGCCGTCGATCCAGCGGTGCTTGAAGGCCGCGGCGACGTGGCCGGCGGCGACCGCCAGCATGCCGTAAGCGAGCCACATGTGGACGTCCGTGGACAGTTCCTGGAGCGCCTCCCCGGTCTCCGGGAAGATCCGGGGCATCTCGACGCCGAACCAATGCACGGCATGGCCGCCGAAATTGGTCTCCGCCCAGCCGGCGGCGATCACCAGCGCCGGAAGCGCGTAGAGCGCGGCATGGCCGAGATGCGCGGCGGTGCGTTCCATGCCCCGGATCGTCGCCGGCAGCGGCGGCGGCCGGTGTATGAGTCGGATCGCGATACGCAGGACGAGCAGGGCGAGCAGCGTCACCCCGACCGAGATGTGCAGGTCGAACAGGAACTCCTCCAGCGGGGAATCCTCCTCGACCAGCGTCGTCATCGCGTAGCCGCAGCCCCACATGAAGACGAAGCCAACGGCCATGATCCAGTGAAGGAGGCGGGCGTTCAGGTGGTATCTCTCGTCGGTCATCGGCGTTGTTCTCTCTGTTCGGGGCGGGGCCCCGGGGTTTCCCGGCGCATGTCGGAGCCGGGGCGGCGCTTTGCAAGGCTCGGGCGGCTCGAATTCGCGATGTTCGGCAACGGCGGTCCGGTTCGGCGCTCCGCGCGCCGCCCGACGGCGCGCGGGACGCCGGGGCGGCGCTAGTCGTCGTCCCGCCCGTGCCGGTCGTCGTCATCGTCGTCCCAGCGGTCGCTCATCGAGAGGCCACCGTCGCGGTCGCGGTCGAGCCACTCGACGATATCGGCGAGCGGCCGGTCGTACTCGGCGCGGGTGACGACCGCGTCGCCGTCGGTATCCAGCGTCTGGAAGACGCGCACGGTGAGCGGGCGGGTGGTCTCGTGCCAGAGCCCGGCGAACTCCTCGAGGCTCAGATTGCCGTCGCCGTCGGCGTCGTGCGCCGCGTGGCGGTCGTTGCGCACCTTGTCGATCTCGGCCTGGGTGAGCTTGCCGTCGCCGTCGGCGTCGATGCTCTGGAACACCTCCATCGCCGAGACCGCGAGCTGCCCCTTGTCGAGAAAGCCCATGCCGTCGCCGCCGCCGCGGTGGCCGGCGTAGCTCGCGCCCGCCAGCGCCGTCCCGCCGAGGGCGGCGGCGATCGCGATGGCTGTCAGTGTCTTCGTCTTCGTTTTCATCGGTTGTCTCCTGCTTCGGTTCGTCCATCGGGTGTCGATGGATGACGGGAACATGGGCACCGGTTGTCGCAGAACCTTGCCGGGGGAGGGGCTGAAGTGTCGCGGGCGGTGGCGAGAAGACGGATTGACACATCCTGTTACAAACTTTTCGTGCGGCGTCCGGGCAGGCGCGTAAGCTCCCGCCCATGGACGCCTCCCCGCACGTGCTGGTGGTCGACGACCACCGCGAGATCCGCGAGCCGCTGGCGCGCTACCTGGAGCGCCACGAGCTGCGCGTGACGATGGCGGAGAGCGCGGCTGCGGCGCGCCGGGCGCTGAAGGCCGCGACGGTCGACCTCGTGGTGCTCGACATCATGATGCCGGGCGAGGACGGCCTCGCGCTTTGCCGGCACCTGCGCGAGACGACGCGCATCCCGGTCATCCTGCTGACCGCCATGGGCGAGGAGACGGACCGCATCGTGGGCCTGGAGGTGGGCGCCGACGACTACGTCGCCAAGCCGTTCAACCCCCGCGAGCTGCTGGCCCGCATCAAGGCGGTGATCCGCCGCGCGCGGAGCCTCCCGCCCGACCGGGAGCCGCTGCCGGCCGGGACCTGGCGGTTCGACCGCTGGTCGCTCGATACCGGGCGGCGCGAGCTGGTGGACGAAGAGGGGGTGGTGACGCCGCTGTCCGCGGGCGAGTTCCGGCTGCTGGCGGCGCTGCTGGAGCGTCCCGGCATGGTGCTCTCGCGCGACCAGCTGCTCGACCTGACCCGGGGCCGGGGCGCGGCGCCCTTCGACCGCGCGGTCGACAACCAGGTGAGCCGGCTGCGGCGCAAGATCGAGCGCGACCCGAAGAACCCGGCGCTGATCGCCACGGTGTGGGGCGGCGGCTACCGGTTCGCCGGCAAGGTCGAGCGCGGATGAGGCTTGTCCCGAAGAGCCACGCCGGGCAGCTAACGCTGCTGCTCCTGCTCGCGCTCGCCGCGGCCCAGGGAGTCGCCGTCGCGCTGTTCGCCTGGGAGCGGATGGAGGCGCTGCGCGATGCGCACCGGGACGATGCTGTCCTGCGCACGGCGACGGTGGCGCGGCTGCTCGGCGACACCCCTCCCGCGCTGCATGCCTCGGTCATCGCGGCTGCGAGCGCGGACCTCGCGCGGTTCTCGCTGACCGCCGAGCCCGTGGTGGGCGAGACCGGCGCCGGTGAGCGCGCCGCCGCCATCGCCGGCGATCTCTCCGCCGCGCTTGGCGTCGGGCCGGAGCGGGTCCGCGTGGCGCCGCTCTGGACGCGGTTCCTCTACGGCGACGATGACGATGACGAAGACGATGACGACCACCACCACGATGACGACGATGACGACCGCGACGAACCCGACTGGTTCACCGCGTCGGTGGCGCTGGCGGACGGGCGCTGGCTCAACGTCGCGGTGGGGCCGCCGCCCGGCGCGCCGGCCTGGGGTGCGGCGTTCGTGGCCGTCTTCCTGCTCTCGGCGCTGGGCATTGCGGGCGTGGCTGTGTTCGCCGGGAGGCGGATGGCGAAGCCGATGCGCGGCCTTGCGGCGGCGGCCGGGCGTTTCGGCCGGGGCGAGGCCGTGGAAGACCTGCCCGAGGCCGGGCCGGTCGAGACCCGGGAGACGGTGCGCGCGTTCAACCTGATGCGTGCACGGCTCGACCGCTACGTCCGCGACCGTACCGCCATGCTGGCCGCGGTCTCGCATGACCTGCGCACCCCGGTCACCAGCCTGCGCCTGCACGCGGAGTTCGTCGAGGACGCGGAGACGCGTGCGAAGATCCTCGCGGCGCTCGACGAGATGCAACGCATGACCGAGGACGCCCTCGCGTTCATCCGAGAAGACATGCAACGCGAGGAGACGCGGACCGTCGACCTGCATGCGCTCGTGGACAGCGTCGCCGCCGATCTCGCGGAGCTCGGGCGCGACATCGCGGTCGCGGACTCTGGGCGGGCGCTTGCCGCCTGCCGGCCGGCGGCGCTGCGCCGGGCGCTGCGCAACCTGCTGGAGAACGCGGCCGCCTACGGCGGGCGGGCGACGGTGCGGATCGAGCGGGGCGAAGCGGATATCCGCGTCGTCGTCGAGGACGAGGGCCCCGGGATCCCGGAGGCGGATCTGGAGCGGGTGTTCGAGCCCTTCGTGCGGCTCGAAGCCTCGAGGAGCCGCGACACCGGGGGCACAGGCCTCGGGCTTGCCATCGCGCGCGGAATCGTGCGCGGCCACGGCGGCGACATCGTGCTCGCAAACCGCGCCGAAGGGGGACTGCGCGCGACGGTCGCGCTGCCAGGCGGCGGGGGAGCATGAAACGGGGGTTTGCAGCCACCAAATCACCAGCACCACGGCCGCGACGATCACCATTCGGACCGAGTTTACTCTCCAACGGATGGCGCGGGCACCGAGCACCCCGAGGCATGGATCTCGCGCAACGCACGGACAACTGTCTTCATCTTCGCGGCGATGAGTCCCACGAAGTCGATGTCGTTCTGGAGCACCTTCGCATAGACGCGGTTCTGCTGGGCGGCCCGACCGAGAATGGTCATGAAGCGCCGGGCGAGCCTCTGGTCGGACGAGCTCGCCAGCGGAAGGATCTCGGCGTTGCGGATGCCCTTGATGCTCTCGAAACTGGTGTCGGCCAGCCGAAGCTGTACCTTGCGTCCGTCAACGAACTGACCGCTCAGGGTCAGCATGGTCTCGATCTCGGTCAAAGCGGGACTTATCGCCCGCGCGCACGGTTCGGCCCGCACGGTGCCCGACCCTGCCGCGAGGCTGAAGATCAGCACCGCGATCGCGAACGCGGCAATGATCGCGATTCAGAACCATCCGCGGTGTTTCGGCCTGCGGCGTTCGGGCTCCAGAGACGGCGAGACATGGCGGGTGTCTTCGGTGGGGACGTCGCGCCGGTTCAACGGGGGCAGCTTCGTCATCTCGGCCCCGGCAGGGACTCGACAGGCTTTTCCCAATCGTGGTTGTCGGGCCCAGACTTCGCTCGGTGCGGATTCTTCATGTTGCCCTCGTATGGCCACCAGCCCAGATACACCTCGAGGGTGACAAGCAGAGGGCTCTGCTCGGGCACACGTCACCCAGCCGCCCTATCACCGGCAGCTCGGCCGCGACCCACAGAATCAGCCAGGTGTATCCGGTGCCGTCCTCGGCGGGGCGGCCGCAGCGGGATTCTTCGGGGCCGTCGTTCATCGGATCAAGTCTCGCCGCCCCTGCCCCATGGATCCGGGTCATCCACGAGGCTGTACGTTCCATCGGCCCATCGCCGGAAATAGGGCCGGTGCCCCCCCTGGTTCCCGACGCGGTGCTTCGGCAGGAACGATCGATAGGTGCTGTCGTTCCAGCCTGGGCAGGCGCACCTGACATCGGCGGCTTGGAAGCTGAATGACAGCCGACCTTGATGGCGAGCCCGGCGGATATCGTCGACGAAACCGCTCATCGGGGCGAGAGCATTCGGCGCAGCACGTCCGTCTTCGCCCAGAAATGCTGGTAGAGCGCGCCGACGATGTGCAGGCCAACCACGATCATGATCACGTTCTCGCCGATCGAGTGAATCTCGCGCATCGTCTCGAGGCCCAGCCACCACGCCAGCGCGCCGGTGACTGGCATCAGGAGGATCAGGGCGTAGAGCGCCACATGAACCGCATGCGCGGCCAGCTTCATCGGGTAGGGCTCGTTCTCGGGCAGCGGTGGCACGCCTCGCGTGAAGCGGAGATACAGGCGTGCGAGTGCAAGCACGAAGACGGCGATGCCAGCGGCGACGTGGAGGTCGGCAAGGAATTCACCGGTCGGACTCACCGCCTCGCCGTCGTGGAGATCGCCGATGCTCTCGTTCAGGAGGAACATCTGGAGAGCGACCAGCACTACCACCGTCCAGTGCAGCGCGATCTGGAGCCCGGAGTAGCCCCTTGGTGTTGCACTCATCGGATCGTCGTTGCTCCGTTAGTCTTTGCCACGAACAGCGCCGCGGCAAGAACGTTCTCCGTCGCGGTCTCGAGCACCGTCCCGGGACGAAGCGGCGCCGTCGATGGGAGGGTTTCCAGCAGCGGCGAGACGCGCGGGGCGAATTCGGTCAGGCCGGCCCTCATGGGATCATCCGGCGAAGAACGCGGCGCGGATCAGGAGGGCGAGAGCCACGAGCAGGAGCCCGACGACCACCGCGATCGAGAAAAGCTCCATGCGGCTCTTCGGCCAGCCCCGAAATGCATCGCAGGGGTCGTCACGCCTGTGCCGGGGGGACCGCATTCAGATGGCTGATTCAGTCATCTCGGACCGGGCCTGGGCTCGAGCGACTCTTCGTTGAGCCCGGGCTCCTCGTCGCGCGGCGTCGATCCCGGCCGAAAATCTCTCGATTCGGTTGTCGGTGCATTCCGCCGGGCACGGCGTCGAAGGTGTGGGCCGCGGAGTGGGATCGGCGGATCTTCGATGTCGGCCGGCCCCGGACGCGGGTCGCCCTGCGCCTCCACGGGCCCGCCGCGAAGACGCCGCAATTCCGTGCCCGCAAGCGCGGCGTTCGGTCTCGCGAATTCCATATGTGTGCCTGCAATCCAATGGGCTGAACGAGGGCAGCGACGCTTACCCGGCGCGATCATGGACAGCCCGTTGTGAGAGTGTCGTGAGCGAATCGACGAATATCGTGTGCATCGCAGGGAATCCGCGAAGATTTCGTGAGCGGTGCGAGGGCCACACCCTTCCGTTGGAGCGGATGTCGCGCTGACTCTTAACTCTCTCGTGAAAAGGCGAAGGAAGCGTTCGCCATGGGCACCCGTGGCGGTTGTCGATATTGTCACTGTCAGTTGCGTGAACACGCCTCAGCCTGCAGTTACCGCAACTCGCCGGCGACGGCCTTCATTCTAGCGGTGAATACCGCCAACGTGCGTCCGCACGGCATGACGGGCGAGTGACCCGCCGACCGCTTTGAACGCGACGAGCGCGCGGTGCTGCGGCCCTTGGCCAACAGCCCAACCGCCGTCTCAGCGTCAGGCGGGCTCTGGAGCCCGCACGGCGGCACTTCCCGGTGACCTCGAAGCTCGAGCGGCGACCGTTCAGCGTCTACGCTGAGGCACTGCAATGAAGGCTCCGGCGCCGAGCCGGCGCAACCGGCTGAGCGCCATGCTGGCCGACCTCAAGACGCCCGGCGTGCTCGAGGCCGTCGACGGCATCCTCTCCGAGGTCGACGGCGGCGCGATCTCGGCGGCCGAGGCCATCGAGCGGCTGCTCGGTGCCCAGATCGAGTTGTACAACAACCGCTGGCTCAAGGCCGCCAGGCGCTCTTCCAGGCTGCCCGCCGTGAAGACGCTGGCGCAGTCCGACTTCGCCCTCCAGCCCAGCATCAAGCGCGAACAGATCGAGAGCCTGCAAGAACTCGGCTTCGTCGATCGGCGCGAGAACGTGATTCTGCTCGGCCCGCCGGGTCCGAGCACACAAGGCACACCTCGCTATGTTATTGAAAGTTCGGCTGTTGCTGGTTCGGATCGGCTGTTCGCGGGCCGACGTTACGCAGATCGGTGTCGTACAGCGCGTCCACCTGCGCCTCCGGGATCGTCCAAGGCGCTCCCTTGCACACCTACGCGGCCTCGATCGTGCCGTCCGAGATCGGGCGTATCACGGTGCTCTTGCTGATATCCAACCGTTCGGCCGCTTCCGTCGGCGTCAGTTCGCCCCGATCGGCCATCTCGCCGGATCGGTAATCAGCCACATCGTGTCCGTTGCGGAGGCTGCCCACCCGCGCTCCGGCCCACGAGTTGCCTCGCCCGGTCTTCTTGCCGACACGGTTGAGCGTGCGCGCAATTCGGCACCGTTGACAAGACAGGCGACGCTTCTCGACAATTCTTGCACGTAATTTGTGAATACTTTGTGTGCAATATGGCAGAAAGAGTGAGGGTTTGAGAGATAACACCAAGACGTCCACGTTCGGTCCGCCCATTCGCGCCGGCACAATTCCGGCGTGGGCCGCCAGCCGAGTGACGACCGCGCCCTTCGGCTCGAATCGCCCGTTGCAATGAGGTATTCGCTGCCTAGTCGGAGAGAACGAATGTGTATCATGTGGCGCCCCAGAAGAGCCGCAATTCCGCGGGAATCACCTCGCGCCGAATCCGACCCCCGCGAGCGGACATCGCAACCTTCGGCAACCGGGCCCGACCAGCACGATTCATCGCGATCCTGGAGGGTTCCTTGAAGAGCCGCGCCGAGCTCGAGCGTGAGATCGAGGTCCTGGGGGAGCGCATCTCCACCTTGAGCGCAGCGGTGCTCCGCCTCGGCTCGAGCCTCGATCTGGCTACCGTGCTGCAGGAGGCCGCCGACAGCGCGCGCGCGCTGACGGGCGCGCGCTACAGCCTGATCGTCACCATCGACGAGGCGGGCGAGGCGCAGGAATTTGTCACCTCGGGGCTGACCCCGGACGAGCACCGCGAGCTTGCCGAGTGGTCGGACGGCCCGCGGCTGTTCGCGTATCTCCGCGACCTGCCGGGACCGCTCAGGCTCGGCGATCTGTCGGGGTATATCCGCGCGCTCGGCTTCTCCGACGAGCTGGTGCGCACCAGGACGATGCACGGCACGCCGATGCGCCACCGCGGCGTGCAGGTCGGCAATTTCTTCCTCGGCGGCAAGGAGGGCGCGGCCGGGTTCAGCGCCGCGGACGACGAGATGCTGGACCTGTTCGCCTCGCAGGCGGCGGCGGCGATCGTCAACGCGCGCGCCCACCGGCACGAGCGTCGCGCGCGGACCGACCTCGAGGCGCTGATCGAGACCACCCCGTTGGGCGTCATCGTGTTCGACGCCCGCACCCGGCGGCCGGTGTCCTCCAACCGGGAGGCGGACCGGCTCATTGCGACCCTCCGGGCGCCGGGCCGCCCGTTCGAGGAGTTCATGGAGACCGTGACCTGCCGGTTCGGCGACGGGCGCGAGATCGCCCTGAACGAACTGGCGCTGGCGGCGGAGCTGAAGACCGCCGAGACGGTGCGCGCCGAGGAGATCGTGCTCCAGGCGCCGAACGGGCGGAGCGTGTCGATGCTGGTCAACGCGACGCCGATCCATGGCGAGGACGGCGAGGTGGAATCGATGGTGGTTACCATGCAGGACCTGGCGCCGCTGGACGAGCTGGACCGCCAGCGCGCGGAGTTCCTGGGCATGGTGAGCCACGAGCTGCGCACCCCGCTGGCCGCCATCAAGGGCTCGACCGCGACCGTGCTGGATGCCTCGCCGGCGCTCGACCCGGTCGAGCTGCACCAGTTCTTCCGGGTCATCGACGAGCAGGCCGACCAGATGCGGGGCCTGATCGGCGACCTCCTGGACGCAGGCCGCATCGACGCGGGCACGCTGTCGGTCTCGCCGGTGCCGACCGAGCTTCGGGAGCTGGTGGAGCAGGCGCGGAACGCGCTCCAGAACAGCGGCGCCACGCACACCTTCCTCGTCGACCTGCCGCTGGACCTGCCCCTTGTGCTAGCCGACGGACCGCGCATCGTGCAGGTGCTGAACAACCTGTTGTGCAATGCCGCCAGGCACTCTCCCGGCTCGTCGCCCATCCGGGTCGCCGCTTCGCGCGATGGCCCGCTCGTCGCGGTCTCGGTCTCGGATGAGGGCAAGGGGGTGCCGGCGGAGCAGCTGCCGCACCTGTTCCGCAAGCATAGCGGCCCCGGCGACGACGCCGCGCGCGGTCTCAGGGGATCGGGCCTCGGGCTTGCCATCTGCAAGGGCCTCGTGGAGGCGCATGGCGGGCGCATCCGGGCGGAGAGCGGCGGGCCGGGCCAGGGCGCCCGGTTCACCTTCACGATCCCGGTCGCCGAGGACGCCGCCCGCGCGCCCGGAGATGCCCGCGACCGCGCCCTGCCGGCCGGCCGGGAAGGCGCGCCGCTGCCCGTCCTGGTGGTGGACGACGACCCGCGCACGCTGCGCTTCGTGCGCGACGCGCTGACCCAGGCGGGCTACACGCCGATCGCCACCGGTGACCACCGCGAGCTCTCCGAGATCGTCAGGGCGAAGCGGCCCTGCCTGGTGCTGCTCGACCTGATGCTGCCCGGCGCGGACGGCATCGAGCTCATGGAAACCGTCCCCGAGCTGGCCGACCTGCCGGTCATCTTCATCTCCGCCTACGGGAGGGACGAGACCGTCGCCAGGGCATTGGACAAAGGCGCCGCCGACTACCTCGTCAAGCCCTTCTCGGCGACCGAGCTGACGGCGCGGATTCAGGCGGCGCTGCGCAAGCGGGCCGGGCCGGAGACCTTCGTCCTCGGCGATCTCTCCGTCGACTACGACGAGCGGCGGGTGACCGTGGCCGGGCGTGCGGTGCGGATGACCGCCACCGAGTTCGAGCTGCTGCGCCTGCTCGCCTTGAACGCGGGCCGGGTCTCGACCTACGAATCGCTGATCCGGCAGCTCTGGAACGGGCCCGACTCCGGCGACCCCGACCGCATACGCACCTTCATCAAGCAGCTGCGCCGCAAGCTCGGCGACGACCCCGCCAGACCGACATACATCCTCAACGAGCGCGGCGTCGGATACCGAATGCCGAAACCGGAATAGTAGCGAGGGCCCCGCGAAGCCGGTCCCGCGCCGCAACCGTTTTCCACGACGTCCCCTGCCGGTCGGCGGCGGCCCGGCCCGCCCGGCCCCATTCGCCGAGGCTGGTGGGCCAGGCGGATCGCGATGCGCAGGACAAGCAGGGCGAGCATCGTTACCCCGGCCGAGATGTGGAGGCCGAACAGCAGTGAGGTGGCCCCGGTTCGTCGGACAGCCTGACCGCTCGGTTAAAATGTATTCCGGTGGAAGTTCAGGCCGGCAGAATCCTCTTGAATCGATCTTCCCGTTGCTGCTGTTGCGCCTGTGGGGATGTGGTCAAGGCCCGAAGCGGCTTGTCAATCATATCCACAGGCGTATTGTCCCGGTAGGTCTCGGTCGAGGTTCGGCCTCGCGCAGTAGGACCACGCCGCCGTCGGCAACCGCGGCGGCGTATCGTCCGGGTGGCCGCGCGGCGGCGCGGGATGCGACGGGCGGTAAGGTCCTGTGGTCACAGGACTTTCTGTCCGTTCATGCGAAGAGGGGTGCTGGCGAGAATGGCACCATCGGTGCGGTGCAGATGTTTGCGCGTCGGGGCGCTTCGCATGGGGCAGCTGAAGCGGCGACAGGGCGCTGGCAGCCTAGTCGACGAAGGTGATTCCCAATAGATTCTCAAGCAAGTACGAAAAAATGAGGTCAGACAGTTCCCGCGCCGCGGGATATCCGGGCTAATGAGACTCGCCAATTGTCATTAAGGAAATATTTCAACACTCTAACGAGCTACCGCGTCGAAGCGGAACCGAGCGCCACCGACGGAGCCGAGCTTTTCTCCTTGCCCTCGCGCCCCCGGATCCGCCGACAGGAGAACGCCGAATGAATGGTGACTTGAGCCGAGATGGGGACAGGAGCATCAGGCTCGGCAGGGAGATACGTCACTGGCGTCTGGTGAAGGGCCTCACCCTGAAAGACATGGCGAAGCTCGTCGGGTGTTCGGAGAGCCTGTTATCGAAAGTCGAGAACGACCGGACGACTCCCTCCTTGAGCACGTTGCACAAGATTGCGGTGGCGCTGGACTTGAGTGTCGGCGACATATTCGGGTCCGGGGAGAGTGAAATCGTCACGCGGGCGAACAAGAGGAATGTGCTCCTTGTCGACGGGGATGAGTCCGACAGGGACCGTATGCGGTTGGAACAGCTTGTTCCGGCCAAGAAGGGCAGATTGCTTCAGTCCGACATGTACGTCATACCCCCGGGTGGCGGAAGCAACGGAGACATTCAGCATTCTGGAGAGGAGTTTGGCTTTGTAATGGAGGGGTCGCTTCTCCTTACCATTGATAACATGTCCTATCTGCTGGAAGCGGGCGACTCATTCGTCTTTCGTTCTGAGCTGGCACATTCGTTTATCAACAACGGCGATACCGTTGCCCGTGTACTCTGGGTAAACACGCCTCCCACCTTTTAGCGAACGATGCCGAGTGCGCCGACATTCGAAGTGGGCAGGTCGGTGCGGGATCGTAGGCAGCGTAGGCTATCCGCCCGGCCCGGGATCACGGATTCTCTTGAGCGCCGCTCGGCGGCTTGCCCCTGGTCTATTCTTGGATTGAGCGCGACCGCCAAGTATCGAGGAACTCACGCAGGCGGTCGCTTCGCGGTCGCCTGAAGATGTCGTCCGGGGTGCCGCGCTCGATGACCTCGCCGCCGTCCATGAACACGACCTCGTCGGCGACGTGCGCGGCGAAACCCATTTCGTGCGTGACGACGACCATGGTCATGCCCTCGCCCGCGAGTTCCTGCATCACCTGAAGCACCTCGCCCACGAGCTCCGGATCGAGCGCCGAGGTCGGTTCGTCGAAATACATCACGTGCGGGCGGATCGCGAGCGCCCGGGCGATCGCGGTGCGCTGCTGCTGGCCGCCCGAGAGCTGGGCCGGGTAGTCGTGCGCCTTGTCCGCCACCCCGACCTTGGCCAGCATCTCGATTCCGGTCGCCTCCGCCTCCCGTTTGCCGAGTTTCTTCACCACGCGCAACGCCTCGGTCACATTGCCGAGCGCCGTCATATGCGGCCACAGGTTGTAATGCTGGAAGACCATGCCAATGACGCCGCGAACGCCGTCGATGTTGCGCTCGCTGTCGGGCACCAGCCCGCCGTCGACCTCGCGATAGCCCAGCAGCCGGCCTTCGATGAACACCCGGCCTTCGTCGTAGCGGTCGAGAAACGCCATGCAGCGCAGGAGCGTGCTCTTGCCGGAACCGGACGGCCCGATGACGCAGACCACCTGCGACCGGTCGATGGCGAGGTCGATCCCCTTCAGGACATGGGCCGCGTCGAACCGTTTGTGCAGCCCTTCGACCAGGACCACGGGTTTATCGTCCATGGCGCCGCTCTCCCCTTGCCGTTCAGTACGCGCGGCCGAACCGGCGTTCCAGCGCCCCGCCGGCGAGCGCGATCCCCTCGATGATCAACCAGTAGAGCAGGGCGACCGCCACGTAGGGCTCGAACACCGCGAAGGTCTCGTTGACCATCTGCGTCGTGTTCTTGGTCAATTCGGCCACCGTGATGATCGAAAGCAAAGCCGATTCCTTGGTCAGGATGATCACCTGATTGGTGGATGGCGGGATGATCAGCGTCAGCATCTGCGGAATCTGGATCCTGGCGATGATCGATCGGCGCGGAATCCCGAGCATGCGTGCCGCTTCGATCTGTCCGAACGGGATGGATTGAAACCCGGCCCGGAAGATTTCCGCGAAATACCCGCCGCCATAGAACCCGAGCCCGACGATCCCGACCGTCTCGGCCGCCAGGGTCAGGCCGATCGAGGGGCCGCCATAGTAGACGATGAACAGCAGAATCAGGATCGGCGTACCGCGCATGACCTCGATATAGGCCCGGCACAGGAGCTTCGCGGCACGAAAGGGCAGGCCGTATATCAGCGCGGCCGCAAGGCCGGCGGCGACCGCGAGCAGCGATGCGAGCGCGCAGATATAGACCGTCGTCCACAACCCCGACAGCAGCAACGGTCCGTAGCGAAGCACGATATCGAAATCGAAGGACACGGTTTTCCCCGACCTCCTAGCGCGCCGCCGCGAGGGCGTGGCGCCTCTCGAACCAGGCCCCGGCGCGGGCCAGCACGAGGTTCATCGCGAGATAGATGACGGCCGCGATCATGTAGGTTTCCAACGGGCGGTAGGTGACGGAGACCACCTGCTGGCTGGTGCGCATGAGCTCGGTCACCGCGATCACCGAGATCAGCGACGAGTTCTTGAGGATGCTGATCGTCTCGTTGATGAGCGCGGGGAGCACCAGGCGCATCATCTGCGGGATCAGGATCCGCACCCTGACGGCCAGGATCCCGATCCCCAACATGCGCGCGGCCTCGACCTGGCCGGAGGGGATGGTCAGGAGCCCGCCCCGGAAGATCTCGGCCTGGAACGCGGCGGTGTTCATGGTCAGCGCGATGATCGCCGCGGCCACCGGCGGCACGTCCAGGCCGATTTCCGGCAGCAGGTAGAAGACGATCAGGAGCTGCACCAGGATGGGCGTCCCCCGCCAGGCGCTCCGATAGACCGCGGAGGCCCGCCGGAGCGGCCGGTTGCGGGAGACCAGGCCGAAGGCGAGCCAGAGCCCGAGGATCATGCCGAGCGCGATGGACACCGCCGAGACCGCAGCGGTCATCGCCGCCCCGACGAGAAAGGCGTTGTAGTGGCTCGCGATGACGCCGAGAAAATCCACCGGCGAGACCCGTCAACCCCCGACGCCGGCAGGAGGCACCGCCGTTCGCGGCCGCCCGGCGGTGTCCGCCCGGAGGTCTAGTCGCCCGGCACCGGCAGCTTGTCCGCCGGCAGGACCATGGGCCCGCCGAACCATTTCTTCTGCAGTTCCGTCAGAACCCCGGACCGGTTCAACTTGGCGAGCTGCTCGTCGATGAAGGCGACCAGAGAAGCGCTTGCGGCATCCTTGCGCCCCGCCCAGCTGAAGTACTTCTTGGGACCGAAGGTTGGCAGCACGAGCTCGAACCCGTCCGGCCGCTTGCGAACCAGCTCGAGCAGGTTCGGCAGGCTGTTGCAGACGGCGCTGATCCGCCCCGCCGCCAGATCCGCGAAGGCCTCGTTGAAGTCGACGTATGTCTTGATTCCCTTGACCCCCTTGCCGGTGCTCTCGAGTCCCTTGGCAAAGGCCTGAAGCGCCTGGAGCTGCGCCGAGCCCGCCTGCGAGCCGACCACGTGGCCGGCGATATCCGCCGGCGCGTCGATCGAATCGTCGCCCCTGCGCTTGACCAGCGCCATGGTGGCGTCGGCGATCGGCAGGCTGAGCGCGTACTTCGCGTAGCGCTCCTTCGTCACGGTCACCGAGGTGACGACATAGTCGAACTTGGCCGCGGCGAGGCCGGGCAGGATGCCCTGCCACGGAAGATCGAGGCGCTTCAGCTCGACCCCGGGCAGCGCCTTCATGATGTGCGCCATGATGTCGGTCGAATAGCCCACGATCTTCCCGTCCTCGACGAACTCGAAGGGCGGGAACCGCGCCTCGGTTCCGACGACGAATTCGCCCCGTTTCTTGATCTCGGCCAGAAGATCCGCATTGGCCGGGCCGCCGGAGAAGGCGAGGCTCGCTGCGACGGTCGCCCCGAGTGCGACCGCCCACGCTCGTTTCAATGAGGCCAGCATCTTGATCCTCCGTCATAGACATTGCATTCTATTAAAGAAGATATCACTGGATGACAGCTTAGTGAATCATGTAATTGGGATGGAAGGCCGGCCATGACATCGAGCAGCAGACGTTCCGGGCTAAGTCTCAACCGCCCGTTCGTCGGCATCCCGTCTTTTCTACGTGCGCCGATCGAAACGGACCTCGATATGCTCGATGCCGACATCGCGGTCTTCGGTGTCCCCTTTGACGAAGGTTCGCCCTTCCTCGCCGGCTCGCGCATGGGGCCGCGCTCGATTCGCGAGCATTCGCTGCGGTTTGCCGACTCGGACGCGGGGTTCTACGACCCCGAGACTCGACGCACCCATCTGGCACACGAGATGGCGAACAAGACCATCGCCGACGTCGGCGACGTCGACGTATGGCCCACCGACGTCAAGAGCACTTTCGACAACGCGACCGACATGACCAAGGCAATCCTCTCGGCCGGTGCGCTGCCGGTGATGCTCGGCGGCGACCATTCGGTGACCTACCCGACCGTCAGGGGGTTCGAGGACGAGGAGCCGCTGCACGTCATCCACTTCGACGCCCATATCGACTACGCGCCGTTCATCCACGATCTGCGCTTCACCAATGTCCACCCATTTCGCCACATCTCTCCGATGCAGCACGTATTGAGCCTCGCCCAGATCGGGATCCGCAGTCTGCGCAGCGCCGAATCCGAAATCCAAGACTCGGTGAACGATGGAAACCGGGTGATGACCATGCGCGAATTCCACGACGTAGGCCCGAAGGGCGTTGCCGAAGTGGTTCCCCGCGATGCCCGGACCTACGTCAGCATCGACATCGACGTACTCGACTTGCCGCTGATACCTGGATGCGTATCCGCCGAGCCGAACGGAATGAGCTACGCGGAACTACGCGATACCTTGGCCGCCATCGCCGAACACTGCAATGTGGTCGGGCTCGATCTCGTGGAGGTCAATCCGACCCTGGACGTGCGTACCGGCATTACTTCCTACCTCGCCGCGCACACGGTGCTGGAATTCCTCGGCAACATCTGTCGCCAACCGCGCTGGGTACAGCACCGCGACGTCCGCGCTGAGGTGCGCGGTTGAAACTCGTGGGATTTGGCTGACCGGCCTCCGCTGTCCCCGACCTGGTCCGCCGTTACCTTTTCCGCGCGTCGCAGTAGATCGGCGTTGCGCCCGGTCGCGCCGACATTCGAACCCGCAGTTCGCTGGCCAAAATGTCCGGCGAACTACTCAGTACGGCTCCGCTGCAGCGAAACTCCGTTTACATTCAGAAACTTGGAACAGATCAGACCGCGAGTTCGATCGAATGTCGATCCCGGCTGAAACGCGTCCCGAGTCAAGAGTTTTTTCTTGGAGAGAAATTCGGCGGCGCCGGAGCCCCGGCGGGACAGGCCCGCCCGGCCTACAGGTCGGTGCCGAGATAGTACTGCTTGACGAGCTCGTTCTCGCGCAGCGCATCGGCGCTCTCGCCGGCGAGCGCCATCTCGCCGTGCACGATGACATAGCCGCGGTCGGCGATCTTGATCGCCTGGTTGAAGTTCTGCTCGGCCATCAGCACGGTCAGCCCGTGCTCGTCCTTGAGCTCCTTGATCTTGGCGATCGTCCGGCTGACCAGGATCGGCGCGAGCCCGACCGAGGGCTCATCGATCAGGAGCAGCCTTGGGGACGACATCAGGGCGCGGGCGATGGCGAGCATCTGCTGCTCGCCGCCGCTCATCGAGCCGGCGAGCTGGCGGCGGCGCTGGGCCAGCACCGGGAAGGCCTCCAGGCAGAAGGCGAGGTTGTCGGACATCATCGCCCGCGCGGCCCGGCGGAAGGCGCCGAGGGTGAGGTTCTCCTCGACCGTGAGCCGGGGGAACAGCCGCCGTCCCTCCGGCACCATGCCGATGCCGCGCTCGACCACCTCGCGCGGGGCGAGGCCGACGAGGTCGATGCGCTCGCCGTCGATCTCGACCTCGATCCTGCCGCTCTCCGGCCGCACGATCCCCATGATGCATTTGAGCAGCGTCGACTTGCCGTTGCCGTTGGTGCCCAGCAGCGCCACCGTCTCGCCGTCGCGCACGTCGAGCGAGACCCCGTGCAGCACCCGCACCGTGCCGTAGCCGGCCTCCAGCCCCTCGACGGTCAGCTCAATCGCCAAGATACGCCCTCTCGACATCGGGATCGGCGACCACGGCGTCGGGCGCGCCGTCGGCGATCTTCCTGCCGGCATCGAGCACCACGATGCGCTGCGAGAACCGCATCACCGCGCGCATGATGTGCTCGATCATGACGATGGTCACCCCGCTCTCGTTGAGGCGGAACAGGATTTCCAGCAGCTCGTCGACCTCGTTCGAGGACAGCCCGGCCATCGCCTCGTCGGAGATCAGCAGCTGCGGGCGGGCGGCGAGCGCGCGGGCGAGTTCGAGCTTGCGCATCTCGATCTGGGTGAGCCCGGCGGAGATCGCGTCGGCGCGCGGGCCGAGTCCCATCGACTGGAGGACCTCTTCCGCCCGGTCGTCGCGCTCCGCGCCGGAAGCCCCGGTCGCGTATTCGATGGTGATCGCGAGGTTCTCGCGCACCGTCTGGCTGCGGAACGGGCGCGGGATCTGGAAGCTGCGCGCGATGCCGAGCCTGGTGCGGCTGTGCGGCTTGAGCCTGCCGAGGTCGCGGCCGCGGAAGCGGATCGTCCCGGTATAGTTGCCGAGCGCGCCGGAGACGCAGTTGATCATCGTCGTCTTGCCGGAGCCGTTGGGGCCGATCAGACCGAGCCGTTCGCCCTCGAAGACATCGGCATCGACCGAATCGAGCGCCACGAAGCCGCCGAAGCGCATCGTCAGGTCGCGGACTTCGAGCATGACCTCGCCGGTCATCGGCCGCGCCCGAAGTACTTGCGCACCAGGCCGATGATCCCCTCCGGCGCCAGGGTGACGAACAGCACCAGCACGAGGCCGACGATCAGCAGGTTGAGCTCGGACGAGATCGTCACGTTGGCGATCTGCTGCGCCGTGCCGAGCAGCAGCGCGCCGATCACCGGCCCCGCCCACATCGTCGTCCCGCCGATCATCGGCATGGCGATCGCGTTGACCGCATAGGCGAGGTTGAAGGCCGATACCGGCTCGACGAAGCCGACATAGAGCGGGAACGGCGCCCCGGCGACGCCCATCAGGAAGCCGGACAGCGTGGTGGCGATCAGCTTCAGCCTGAGCGTCGGAATGCCGGCGCATTCGGCGGCGAGCTCGTCGTCGCGGATCGCGTGCAGCCCGCGCCCGAACTTGGCGCGCTCGATCCAGCGCGCCGCCGCCACCGCGATGACGGCAAGCACCAGCATCATGAAGGTCAGGAACTTCACGTAGTCGCCGAAGGGCTCCAGCATGCGCGGGCGGATGACATACGCCCCCGTCGCGCCGCCGACATAGTCCCAGTTGACCATCAGGGTCTCGAGCACGACGGCGAGCGCCAGCGTGCCGATGGCGAAATAGACCCCGCGCAGCCTGAGCGTCAGGTAGCCCATGCCGAGCCCCATCAGCCCGCAGACGATGCCGGAGACCGGGATCATGACGAGCAGAGGCGCCTTGATCAGGTTGTACATCACGATCGCGGTATAGGCGCCGATGGCGAAGAACCCGGCGCTGCCGAAGTTCACGTAGCCCATATAGCCGCCCATGATGTTCCAGGCGGTCGCCAGCACCACGTATTGCAGCACCACATAGGCGGCGAAGAACCAGAAGCTGTTGGCGATGATGTCGGTCATCGCCAGCAGCAGGCCGGCGGCGATCACCGCCCCCGCGCCGATCCAGAAGCGCGTCATGCCCGCCACCGGTCAGCGCCCGAACAGGCCCTGCGGACGGACCGCAAGCGCCAGCAGGAGGACGGAGAAGGCGACCGCCGGCGCCCAGGACGGGCCGTAGAAGGTCGACACCAGGCTCTCGGCGATGCCGAGGATCAGCGCGGCCACCAGCGTGCCGGTGATCGAGCCCAGCCCGCCGAGCACGACGATGGCGAAGACCTGGCCGATATAGAGCCGCCCGACCGAGGGCTCGATCGGGATGATGATGATCAACAGCGCGCCGGCGATCGCCGCCGTGCCGATGCCGAGGCCGAACCCCACCTGCTTGACCTTCACCGGATCGGCGGCCATCAGCTCCAGCGCGAGCCGGTCCTGCGAGACCGCGAGGATGGCGCGCCCGGTGAAGGTGCGCGCGAGGTAGAGGTAGACGGCCGCGAACATCGCGAGCGAGACCATGCACGGCACGAACATCCGGGTCGGGATGCCGATCGCGCCGATCTCCCAGTTGCCGCCGATATAGGGCGCCTGCACCGAGCGGAAGTCGACGCCATAGACCATGATCAGCACCACCTCGATGATGAACATGACGCCGAAGAAGAAGGCGAGGCCGCGCAGCGCCTCGTCGTCCCGCCGTTCGAAGGCCTCGTAGTAGAACCGGTAGGTGCCGGCCCCGATCAGGAAGAAGAACGGCGCGGCGACCAGCCCGGTGAGGATCGGGTCGAACCCCCACCACTCGTTGCCCATATAGGCGATATAGGCGCCGAGAATGACGAAGGCGGGGTGCGCGATGTTGACGATGTCGAGCTGGCCGAAGGTGATCGACAGCCCGAGGCTGACCGCCGCGTAGAACCCCCCGAGGAGCGCGCCCGCGACGAGCGCGTTCCACAACAGGTCGAACGTGAACACTTGAGGCCCGGCCCCCCTACGCCGCCGAAACGGGCGTCACGGCCGCGGCGCGCATCGATGCGCGCCGCGGCCGCTCGGCTCTACCTGGCTTCGGTATAGGGGTAGCGGATCTTCCCGGAAGCCCACTCCTTGGGATACAGGACGACGCGCGTACCGGCCTTGGCGAAGGTGTCGAGCTTGTTGTCCTTGATATCCTGGTACTGGACCATCAGCGTCCGGGTCTTGGCCCATTCGCCGTTGGGCGCGAACTTCACCTTGCCGACCACGGTGTCGTAGGTGGTCTTGCGCATGTGCTCGGCGAGCTTGCCGTGGTCGAGGCTGTTGGTCGCCTTCACCGCCTGGCCGAGGATCTCCAGATAGGCGTGCGCGTAGGTCGGCAGGTAGTAGCCGAGCGGGTCGACGCCCTTGCCCTTGGCCGCGGCCTGGTATTTCTGGAGGAAGGCCTCGACGCCCTCGAAGTTGAGGGTCGGCTCCGGCACCCAGAAATCGTAGTTGACGATGCCGTTCAGCTTCGGCCCGAGCGCCGTCATGATGGTGGCGTATTGCAGCCCCACCATGCCGCCGCCGAACAGCTTGGTCTTCAGCCCGAGCTCGGTCGCCGCCTTCACCATGCCCACCGAATCCGGCGGGTAGGCGCCGACATAGACCACGTCCGGGTTGCGCGCCTGGATGGCGCGGACGATCGGCGAGAAGTCGGCGGTCTTCGGGTGGTAGCTGCCGTCATAGACGATCTCGAGGCCGTAATTCTTGGCGTGGATGCGCGCGCCCTTGACCGCGTTCTTGGCGAACTCGGCATCGGCGCCGACCAGCGCGATCGTCTTCGGCTTCGGGTCCTGCTCCATCGCGAGCTCGAAGAAGCCGCGCGACCAGTCGGTGATCGGCTCCGGCCCGGCCGGCAGGATCTGGAAATAGCGGTCGTAGTTGAACTTGTCGTTCACCGCCAGCCCGAACAGCGCGATGAAGGTCAGGTTGCGCTGCATCATGATCGGCATCGCCGGCGCGATCAGGTTGGTGCCGTAGCCCGACACCACGAGGTCGACCTTGTCGACGTCGAGCAGCTTGGTGTAGATGCCGGGCACGGTGGCCGGGTTGGTCTGGTCGTCGTAATAGATCAACTCGACCTGGCGGCCGAGCAGCCCGCCGGCGGCGTTGATGTCCTTCTCCCAGATCTGCATCGCGATCAGCGCCGATTTGCCGGCGCCGGCGAGCCCGCCGGTGAGCGCCATCGAGAAGCCGATCTTGATCGGCTCGGCGGCCTTCGCCGGCGCGCCGGCGATCATCGCCGCGGCACCGAGCGCGGCCGCGCCGGCCAGCAGGCCGCGCCTGTTCAGTGAGAGCATGCTCTACCTCCCCGTTCTTGGTCGGGCCAATCTTACGCGGCAATCGGCGGCGCCTGCAAGCGACGGGCACATGGGCCGCCCCGTCCCGGGCGGCGACGGGCGGCGACGCGATGGGGAGTCGCGGCGGGCTGGCGCGCCCGGCAGGATTCGAACCTGCGACCTCTGGCTTCGGAGGCCAGCGCTCTATCCACTGAGCTACGGGCGCCGCGCGGGTGGTCCCGACCGGACGGCGACCATAGCCGGAAGACGGGCGGGAAGCAATTTGGCGGCGAAGCGCGGGCGGTAGGGGGTCGGGCGTCTCCCTTGGTCGGAATCGATTTGACTTATACGATATCCGTATTACATATTGCGGATGGCAATTCGGTCGTTCGCGGACAAGGCAATGGAAGCCGTTTGGCTGGATCTGCGGGTCCCCCGTTTCGAGGCCATACAGGCTCGGGCCAAGCGCAGGCTCAACGTGCTCAACGCGGCGACCACGCTGGACGACTTGCGGAACAACCCCGGCGCCCGGCTGCACAGGCTAAGGGGCGATCGCGCCGGTCAGTGGTCCATTGCCATCAACGATCGCTATCGAATCGTGTTCGACTGGCAGGAGGAGCCAGCCAACGTTCAAATAGCGGACTATCGCCGCTGAAGCGGTACGGTTGCACGAAATATACAACGGAACGACTGACATGATCGGGCCCATCCATCCGGGAGCGACCCTCTTCGAAGACTTCATGGAGCCCTGCGGGCTCAGCGCCAGCGGCCTCGCGAGGGCGCTCGACATTCCGCAGAACCGGGTCAGCGACATCGTTCGCGGGCGCCGCGGCATCACCGCCGATACCGCGCTCAGGCTGGAGCGCGCCTTCGGCGTGTCGGCCGCGTTCTGGGTCAACCTGCAGTCCCACTACGAGCTGGAGGTCGCCGAGCGCGACAACGGCGCCGCCATCAGGAATACGGTAAAACGCCTCCCCGGCGCCGCCTGATGCCCCGCCGCCGTTGATCGCGGCCGCGGTTGCGCTATCATCCGGCGCGTTTCGCCAGGGGATGCGCCCGCCCATGAAGCAGCCGATCGAGCCGCCGGAGATCGTCGAGGTCGACGCCACGGAGGTCGCCTGCGACGGCGACGGCGGCGCGCTGGGCCACCCGAAGGTGTTCCTCAGCCTCGCCAACGCGGGGCGGGTCGAATGCCCCTATTGCGACCGGATGTTCGTGCTCAGGCCCGGAAACGGCTGAGCCGGCGCCTCACAGCGCGGAACGGATCCATTCGACGATCTTCGACTTGGGCAGCGCGCCGACCTTGGTGGCGGCGAGCTCGCCGCCCTTGAAGATCATCAGCGTCGGGATGCCGCGCACGCCGAACTTGGACGGCGTCATCGGGTTGTCGTCGATATTGATCTTGGCGACGGTCAGCTCGTCGCCCATCTCGTCCGAGATCTCCTCGAGAGACGGGCCGATCTGCTTGCACGGGCCGCACCACTCGGCCCAGAAATCGACCACCACCGGGCCGTCGGCCCGCAGGACATCGGCGTCGAAGGAGTCGTCCGATACCGCCTTGCTCGCCATGAATCGCTCCTTCGTCTCCGGTTACGCCACCCCCTCTTAACTAGGCGGCGGCGCTCCGACCGTCAAGGCGGCACGGCGTCGAGCAGCGCCTCCGGCACCGCCATCGCCGCCGGCCCGGCGGTCCAGACGAGGGTGCAGTCGATGCGCCGGTCCGGGTAGATCTCGGCCAGCAGCGCCCGGTAGGCCGCGATCTGGCGCAGATAGCGGCCCGGGATGCCTTCCGGCGCCGCGGGCGGGTTGCGGTCGGTCTTGAACTCGACCAGCCGGACCGCCCCGTCGTCGACCGCGAGACGGTCGATGGAGCCCGAATACGCCCGCCCGCCGACGCGGCCGACCACCGGGACCTCGGCCCTGGACCCGGGCGCGAACGCGGCGGCGATGACGGGATCGGCGACCACGGCGGCGATCTCCTCCGCGATCGCGCGCCGCTCCGCCGGCGCGAGCGCCAGCGCCGGGCGGGCGAGATAGGCCGCGATGGCGGGGCCGGGGTCGCCCGGCGGCGGGGCCGGGATGCGCCGCAGGATGTCGTGCACGATGCGCCCGCGCCGCATCGCGCCCGCGCCGCCGGGCGAGGGCGCGCCGTCCTCGTCCAGCCGGGACGGGGCGAGCGGGGGCCCGTCCGCCGGCTCCGCCGGGGCCGCCCGCAGCGCCCAGCCGGGCAGGGAGCCGGTCTCCGCCGCCTCGGGCCGGGTCTCCGCGCGCCGGTCGGGCGGCGCGGTCTGCGGCGCCTCCAGGACCAGCCCCGGCCCGGCCACCGCGATCCCCTCCTCCGGCGCCTCCAGGACGATCTCGCGCGCCTCGGCGATGGGCTTGAGCGCGCGCTCGACCATCGCGTACCAGCAGTCGTCGGGCACCGCGTCGCGCTGCGCGTAGCCGGCGACATAGAGCCGGTCCTCGGCCCGCGTCATCGCCACGTAGAGCAGCCGGCGATACTCCTCCTCGGCGCGCTCGCGTTCTTGCGCCGCGAGGGATTCGGAGACCGGGTCGCGGGCTTCGCGGCGGCGCTTCCACACCAGGATCGGCGGCGCGGTGTCCGACCAGAGCACGGGGTCGCGCTCGGTCGGCGCCTGCATCCGGTCGGCGAGGACGACGACCGGCGCCTGCAACCCCTTGGCGCCGTGCACGGTCAGCACCCGGACCTCGTCGCGCTCGGCCTGCTCCAGGTCGCGCTTGACCTCGGCGCGGGCGCCGCGGAACCACGCCACGAAGCCCTGCAGCGACGGGCTGTGCTCGCGCTCGTAGTCGAGGGCGAGGCCGAGAAACTCGTCGATCGGGTCCTCCGCGTCCGGGCCGAGCCGGGCGACGATCCGCCGGCGCCCGCCCATCGGCCCGAGGATGCGGCTGAAGAACTCGAAGGGCGGCACGAAATCCGCCATCGCAAGCACCGCGCCGAGCACCTCCCGGGCGCGCTCGAAGCGGGGCTCGCCGGCGCGCCCGGCGAGCGCGGCGTGGAGCGGGACGCCGTCGCGTCCGTGCGCGAGATCGAACAGCGCCTCCTCGTCGAGCCCGACCAGCGGCCCCTTGAGCACCGCGGCCAGGGTGAGGTCGTCGTCGACCATCAGCGCCGCCTCGGCGAGCGCCAGCAGGTCCATCGCCGCGAGCTGGGTCGACAGCGCCAGCCGGTCGATCCCGGCGACGCCGACGGCGCGCTGCTTGAGCGCGCGTACCAGATGGTCGACGAAGGCGCCGCGGTGGCGCACCAGCACCATGACATCGCCGGCGCGCATCGCCCGGCCGCGGCTCTCCAGGCGTTCGCCGTCCGCGAGCCAGCGCGCGATCGTCGCCGCCAGCGCCTCGGCGAGACGGTAGGCGGGGGTCTGCTGGACGAACGGCCGGACCGCCGGCTGCCAGGGGTCGTCGTCCACCGGATCGCTCGGCCGGGCCGGCGGCCAGAGCACCACCGACCCGGCCTGCCCGGCGCGGCCGGCGGCGTGGGAGACCGGCCGCTCGCCCAGCCCGCGCGCGGTATCCGGGTCGGCGAACACCGCATCGACCGCGCGCAGCACCGCCTCCGTCGAGCGGAAGGAGCGGCCCAGCGCGACGCCCTCCCAGGCCGCGCCCGAATCTTCGGCGCGGCGGCGGAAGTCCTCCCGCATGGCAGCGAAGGCGTCCGCCTCGACGCCCTGAAAGCTGTAGATCGACTGTTTCGGATCGCCCACCGCGAACACCGTGCGCGGCGCCTCGCGCGCGCTCTCGCCGGCGAAGAAATCCGCGGCCAGCGCCCGGACCACCGCCCATTGCCGGGGGTTGGTGTCCTGCGCCTCGTCGATCAGCACGTGATCGATGCCGCCGTCGAGCTTGTACAGCACCCAGAGCGCCGCCCGGTCCTCGACCAGCTCCTGCACCCCGGCGATCAGGTCGTCGTAGTCGAGCCGCCCGCGGCGCGCCTTCTCCGACCGGTAGGCCGCGAGCAGGGTCGCGCCGATCCGGGCGAGCGCGGCGCTCTCGGCGGCGGTCGCGGCGGCGAGCAGGCGTCGCCGGACAACCTGGACCCGTTCGGCCTCGGCCCGCCAGGCCTCGGCCGCCTCCGGCGCCGCCCGCGCCACGTCCCCGGTCGGCAGGTTCCTGCGGATGCCGCCGGCCTGGGTCAGGAAGGCCAGGGCGTAGTCGGCGAAGGCCTGTCGCGTCGGCGCCGGGTCTTCGAGCCATGCGGCGATCGCCGCGCCGGCCTTGCGGTCGGTCGGCCGCCCGGCGAGCAGCGCCTCCGCCGCGCGCCGCAGCCCGTCGCGGTCGGACGCCTCCCCGGCGCAGGCAGCGGCGAGGATCGTCTCCCCGGTCTCCGCCGGATCGAGGCCGAAATGGCGATGGGTCGCCGCCTCGATCCCGGGCAGCGCCCGGGCGGCGAGCGCCTCGATCCTGCCGCGCTCGCGCGCGAGCGCGGCCATCAGCTCGTCGAACCGGCTCTCCTCGCCGCGCCCGGCGACGATCGCGAAGGCGCGGGCGAGCGGGGAGTCCGGGGCGCGCGAGGCTTCGCCGATCGCGGCGTCGCGGGCGCGGCGCAGGGTCTCGCTTTCGGTGCGCTCGTCCATCACCCGGAAATGCGGGTCGACCCGGGCTTCCAGCGGGAAGCGGCCGAGCACGGACTGGCAGAAGGCGTGGATGGTCTGGATCTTCATCCCGCCGGGAGCGTCCAGCACTTCGAGGAACAGCGCCCGCGCCCGCGCCGCGGTCCCGGCGTCGGGCGGGCCTTCGAGAAGATCGGCGAGGACGCCCCGGAGCGCCGCGTCGGACAGGGTCGACCAGTCGCCGAGCGCGGCGAAGATGCGGTTGGCCATCTCGGCCGCCGCCGCGCGGGTGAAGGTCAGCGCCAGGATGCGCTCCGGCGGCGTGCCGGCGAGCAGCAGCCGCAGCACCCGGTCGGCCAGCACCTTGGTCTTGCCGGTCCCGGCCGAGGCGTCGACCCAGGCCGAGACCGCCGGGCGCGAGGCCAGGGCCTGGCCGGCGGGACCGCTCACCGCCACCGCCCCGCCGCCCGCCCCGGCGCGTACTCGGCGAGGCGTTCCAGATGGTGGTAGTCGTTGAAGGCCGGGGCGCGGTCGGCATGCGGCTGCGGAACATAGGGGACCGCGGGGTCGTCGAAATGGCGGATCAGCCGCTCCAGGCCCGCGCGCGCCGCATCCGCATCGGCCTCGACCGGCAGCTCTTCGCCCGGCGGGTCGCCGCCGGACAGCTTCCAATAGGCGAGGCCGGGCCGCGGCGCGGCGGGGATTTCCGCGAACCCGCCGGCGGCCAGGATCGCGGCTTCGAGCGGGAGCTGCGGCGCGATGCCGGCGCCGACCTCCTTGCGCGAGGGCACGGCGCCGGTCTTGTAATCGACGATCGCGGCGCTGCCGTCGGCCATCACGTCGATCCGGTCGGCCCGCGCAACGAGGGTGAAGGGGCCGGCCGGAGCGGCAATATCGAGCCGGCCTTCGAGCTCGGTCAGGATGGCCGCGACGCCCGGCCTGTGGCGGTTCTCGCGGTCGACGATCCAGCGCGCGATACGCGCGAAGCGGGGCCGCCAGAAGGCGCGCACGCCGGGCCGCTCGGCCATCGCGCCGAGCCTGGCGTCGCCGATCGCCAGCAGCCGTTCCAACGCGTCCTCGGGCAGGGCGCCGGGGAAGGCGCGGAGAAAGGCGTCCAGCGCCTCGTGGACGAAACGGCCGCGCTCCGCCGCGCCGGGGTCGGCGTCGATCGGCTCCAGCGCCTTGAGGTCCAGCACGTGCCTCGCATAGATCGCGTAGGGGTCGCGGATCAGGGTCTCGACCTGGGTGACGGAGAGCCGGCGCGGGCGCGCCTCGACCGGCGGCACGGGGGCCGGCGCCCGGATCTGTTCGGCTTCTTCGGGCCGGTCCAGCATGGCCCGCCAGGCGCTCCAGCGCGCCGCTCCCCGGACAAGCTTGCCGGAATCGGGGCCGAGCGCGTTGTCGAGCCGCATCAGCCAGCGCGACGGGACGGTGGGGGTGCCGGCCTCGCGCACCGCGCGGGTGAGGAACACCTCGGGCGCGGCGAAGAGCTGGCTGAAATCGTGCGCGGCGAGGCCGATCCGGCGCTCATGCGCGGGCAGGCCGAAGGCGCCGCGCATCGGCCGGCTCATCCACGGATCGGCCGGCGGCTGGGCCGGCCAGGTTCCCTCGTTCAATCCGCCGAGAACGACCCGGTCGGCGCCCTGGAGCCTGGCCTCCAGCACGCCCCAGATCTGCAGCCGCGGGTGGCGGCCGTAGCGCGGCCTGACCGCGCGGCCGCGCATCAACGTGTCCAGCAGGTCGGGCCAGGCCCGCGCCTCGACCGGGCGGAGCCCGCGCGCGGCGCCGCGGAGCTCGTCCATGAAATCGCCCGCCGCCCGGCCGTCGTCGCCCGACCACAGCCGCGCCGCGCCGCCCGCCCCGGCGCCCGCCGCCAGACGCTCGGCGGCCTCGACCTGCGCGCTCGCCAGCTCGGCGAGCCCGACCCGCCCGCCGCTCGCGAGCAGCGCATCCAGCGGCGCCACCGCCCCGGCGACCGAATCGAGCCAGCGGACGAGCGCGCGGTCGCCGCCGAGCGCGAGCCTCAGCCCGTCGGCGCCGGGGGCCGGGCGCGGGCCCCTGAGCGCCACGCGTTCGAGCCCGCGGACCCGGGCGCGGAACGCGCCCGGCTCCATCCCGCAGGCGGCGAGCGGGTGCTTGAGGAGGGACAGCAGCGGCACCGGCGCCCAGCCCTCGGCGAGCGCCCGGGCGAGCAGGCGGAGAAACGCGCCCGCGGGGGTGAGCGCGAGCGGCGTGCCGCCGGAGTCGTCGATCTCCACCCCCCAGCGCAGGAGCTCCGCCGCGACCCGGCGCGCGAGCCCGCGGTCGGGGGTGACCAGCGCCGCCGTCTTGCCCGGCGTCTCCAGCGTCTCGCGCAGGAGCAGCGCGATCGTCGTCGCCTCCTCCCGCGCGCCGACGCAGTCGATGCGGCAGACGCCGTCGAGCGCGGCGTCGAGCGCGATGCCGCCGGGCGGCGGCGCCGCGGCCCCGGCCGGACGCATGGCGGCGGCGAGCAGCCGGCTGCGCGGCGTCCCGGCGGGCTCGCATCCGGGCCAGAGCGCGACGTCGGCGGGCTCGGCCCCGAGCGCGTCGAGCACCGAATGGAGGCCGTATTGCGGATGGCCGGCGTCGAGCGCGGCGCGGGTCTCGGGATCGAGCGTCCGGTCGAGCCCCGGGAGCACCACCGCGCCGTTGGCGAGCCCGGCGACGGCCTTCATCAGGAGGCGGGTGGCGGGCACGCTGCCGGTGGAGCCGGCGAGGATCACGCGGCCGGCCGGGGGGCTCTCCCGCCAGGCTTCGATGCGCGTCTCGATCAGCCGGTTGCGCCGCTCGGCCGGGCCGATCGCACCCTCCCCGGCGAGCACCGCCGGCCAGGCCTCGGTGACGATGCGCAGGAAGTCGAGCGTGACCTGCCAGTGCGCGGCGAGGCTGTCGGGCACCAGCTCGGCGAGCCGGTCGAAGCCGATTCCCTCGGTCTCCACCTGGTCGAGCAGCCGCGCCAGCTCGGCGGCGAGCCCGGCGATGCGCGCCGAATCCTCGCCGTCCCCCTCGCGCGCGCGGATCAGCTCGGCGAGCAGGAGCTGGCGGCGCAGCGGCGGGATCGCCGGCGGCAGGTCGAGCGGAGCGTCGGCCGACAGGTCCTCGGCCTCGAATCCCTCGTCGAGCCCGATATCGCCGATCGGCGCGATCGCCGGCAGCAGCAGCGCGCGGCCGGGGCTCGCGCGCAGCATCGCCTCGCCGAGAGCCCGGCAGGCCCGCCGGTTGGGCAGCAGCACCGTGGCGTCCGCGCCGTCGTCCAGCAGCCCGCCTGCGAGCGCATCGAGAAACGGAATCCCGGCCGGGATCGTGAACAGCCCGGTCGGCGCGGGCCCGGCGCCGGTCATCCCGTCATCCGACGTGGAAGTCGCGCGCGCCGGGCCGGCCGAGCAGCCGGTCCTCGGCGGTCTTGAGCGCCGCCGGCGTGCCGACATGGAACCACTCCCCGTCATGCACGACGCCGAACAGCCGGCCCGCGCGCTCGGCCCGGTCGTAGAGCAGGTTGAGCGAGAACGGACTCTTCGGCGGGGCGTCGAACAGCCGGGGGTGGAGCAGCTGCACGCCGGTGAACACATAGGGCGAGACGTCCCGGGCGGCGCGCCGGTGCAGCGCCCCGTCGGCGTCCATGAAGTAGTCGCCGCGCCCGTCATAGCCGTGCGCGCCGACACAGCGATGCATCAGGAGCAGCGCGTCCATCGCCGCGTCGTCCCAGCTTCGGACGAGGCGTTCGAGCGCCGGCGTCGGACCGTCGAGCCAGGCGATGTCGGCGTTGACCACGAAGAACGGCGCATCGCCGAGCCGGTCCAGCGCGTTCGCCACCCCGCCGCCGGTGTCGAGCAGGACCGCTTCATGGCGCATCGCGGTCCGCGGGCTCGGCCGCGCCGCGAGGTGGGACTCGATCCGGTCGCCGAGATGGTGGCGGTTCACCACCACCTCGTCGATCCCGAAGGCCTCCAGCCGGTCGAGCGCGCGGTCGAGCATGGTCTGCCCGCCGACCTCGATCAGCGGCTTGGGCACGGTGTCGGTCAGCGGCCGCATGCGCGTGCCGAGCCCGGCCGCCAGCACCATCGCGCGGCGCGGCCTCACGCCGCCGCCCCCGGGCGCGGCACGGCGCGCGCCCGGCCCGGGACGGCTTCGTCGAGCCAGTCCCGCATCGCGCCGAGCGCCGGATGGGCGAGGGCGGCCTCCAGCAGGCGCCAGACCCGCGCGATATGGCCGAGATAACCGTGCTTGCCGTCGCGCCGCGACAGCCGGGTGAAGATGCCGATCACCTTGCAATGGCGCTGCGCGCCGAGGATGGCGCAGGAGCGGTCGAACGCGTCTCTGTCGAGCCCCGGAAAGGCGGCGAGGTAGCGGTCCCTGAGGGCGCGGGCGAGCGCCGGCTTCACGTCGCGCCTGGCATCTTGCACCAGGGACACGAAGTCGTAGCTCGCCGGCCCGGCCACGGCGTCCTGGAAATCGACCAGCCCGCAGGCGGCCACCCCGTCCCGCCCGTCGAGCCGCATCAAATTGTCGACGTGGAAGTCGCGCAGCACCAGGGTCTCGGGCACCTGGCGGGCCTCGGCGAAGGCGGCGCGCCAGCGCTCGCCATAGGCGGTGCGCCGCGCCGCGCCGACGGTCGCGCCGACCGCCGGCAGGTACCAGTCGAGCAGATGCTGCGCCTCGGCGAGCAGCAGGTCGTCGGAGTAGCGGGCGAGGCCGGGCGGGATCGCCGCTTCGGGATCGAGCCGGTGCAGCGCCACCAGCGTGTCGACGGCGAGCGCGTAGAGCGCCGCCTCGTCCGCGCCGCCCTCCAGCAGCCGGGTGAAGGTGTCGTCGCCGAGATCCTCCATCAGCAGCAGCCCGGCCGCCTCGTCCGCCGCCACGATTCCGGGCGCGGCGAAGCCGAGGGCGCGCAGATGGCGGGCGATGGCCGCAAAGGGCGCGATGGGCTCGCTTTCGGGCGGGGCATCCATGAGCACGGCGGTCCCGGCGCCGCGCCCGACCCGGAGGTAGCGGCGGAACGAGGCATCGGCGGCGAGCGGCGCGACCGCGGCGCCGCGCCAGCCGGCGCCGGCCAGGAAGCGCCCGATCTCGCGCTCACGCCCGGAACCGGTCAAGCGTCCCTCCGATACGCGCGCGCCAGCCCGCGCCGCCCGCGATCTCGGCGTCCCGCGCGCCCTCGCCCGCGCCCTGGAGCAGGGTGACGAGAAGCGCGCCTCGCGGCAGCAGCGGACCCAGCCGGTCCGGCCATTCGACCAGCGCGATGCCGTCGGCGAAGGCATCCTCGATGCCGAGCTCCAGCGCCTCCTCGGGCCGCTCGATCCGGTAGAGGTCGAAATGGTGGATGACGGTACCGCCGATATCGTAGGGCTGGACCAGGGTGAAGGTCGGGCTCGGCACCTCGACCGGCAGGCCGCCGGCCGAAGCGGCGCGGGCGTTGACGAAGGCGCGCGCGAACGTCGTCTTGCCGGCGCCGAGCGCACCGGCGAGGCCGATCGCGTCGCCCCGCCGCGCGGTCCCGGCAATGGCGCCGGCGAACGCGCGTGTCGCGTCGAGGTCGGGAAGGGCGAGGCGCGCCAGCGCGGCGGGCGGGGGAGGCGCCGACATGGGGCGGTTCTAGCCGCCGCCGCGGCGCCCGGCAAGGCGTCAATAGCGGTAGTATTCCGGCTTGAACGGGCCGTCGCGGGCGACGCCGAGATAGTCGGCCTGGTCGGCGGTGAGCGCGGTCAGCCTGACCCCGAGCTTGTCGAGATGGAGCGCCGCCACCCTTTCGTCGAGCCGCTTGGGGAGCACATAGACCTCGTTGCGGTAGGAGGCGTGGTTCTGCCACAGCTCGATCTGGGCCAGCACCTGGTTGGTGAACGACGCGCTCATCACGAAGCTCGGATGTCCGGTCGCGCAGCCCAGATTGACCAGCCGCCCCTCGGCGAGGACGATCAGCCGCTTGCCGTCCGGAAACTCGACCTCGTCGACCTGCGGCTTGACGTTCTCCCATCTGTAGTTCCTGAGCGCGGCGATCTGAATCTCGCTGTCGAAATGTCCGATATTGCAGACGATGGCGCGGTCCTTCATCGCCCGCATGTGGTCGATGGTGATCACGTCGATATTGCCGGTGCAGGTGACGAAGATGTCGCCCGAGGGCGCCGCGTCCTCCATCGTCGCCACCTCGTAGCCCTCCATCGCCGCCTGCAGGGCGCAGATCGGGTCGATCTCGGTGACCACGACCCGCGCACCCTGGTTGCGCAAGGAGGCGGCCGAGCCCTTGCCGACATCGCCGAAGCCGCAGACCACGGCGGTCTTGCCGGCGACCATCACGTCGGTCGCCCGCTTGATCCCGTCGACCAGGCTCTCCCGGCAGCCATAGAGGTTGTCGAACTTGGACTTGGTCACCGAGTCGTTGACGTTGATCGCGGGCACCTTGAGCGTGCCCTCCCTGGCCATCTCGTAGAGCCGGTGGACGCCCGTGGTGGTCTCCTCCGACAGCCCCAGCACGTCGCCGAGCAGGGTGGGGAACTTGTCGTGCATCACCTTGGTGAGGTCGCCGCCGTCGTCGAGCAGCAGGTTGGGGCGCCAGCCGTCCGGCCCCTCGACGGTGCGGTCGATCGCCCACCAGAACGCGTCTTCCGACATCCCCTTCCAGGCGAAGACGGGAACGCCCGAGGCGGCGATCGCGGCGGCGGCGTGGTCCTGGGTCGAGAAGATGTTGCACGAGCTCCAGCGCACGCTCGCGCCGAGCGCCGCGAGGGTCTCGATCAGCACCGCGGTCTGCACCGTCATGTGCAGACAGCCGGCGATCCTGGCGCCCGCGAGCGGCCGGGCGGCGCCGAGCTCCCCGCGCAGCGCCATCAGCCCCGGCATCTCGGTCTCGGCGATGGCGATCTCCTTGCGCCCCCATTCGGCTAGGGCGAGATCGGCGACCTTGAAGTCTTCTGCGGCGCTCATGGGCGATTTCCGGTCGGTGAGGCGGGCTGCGCCATATAGCAAGCCGCGGCGGGACGGTTCAACCGGGAGGCGGCGCGGGTTGACAGCCTGCCGATGGCGACCGCCGCGCGACACGACCGCCCGCCGGGTCAGGGCAGGCGATCTTCGGGCTCGGGCGGCTTGCCGCCGTCCCTGAACAGAATGCGGCGCGCGCGCTCGAAATCGGCGTCGGCCCGGTGTTCGGCAAAGAACCCGGCAGTCCGCATCGCCGAGAGTTTTTCGGCGACCGCCGTGGTCACGAACTGGTTGATGCTGGTTCCGTCCCTCCTGCTCGCTTCGGCGACCGCGGCCTTCAGCGACTCGGGCAGGCGCAGCGGATAGGTGGCCAGTTGCTTTTTCATGACCGGATCCTCCTCAATGCTTCCCGCGGCGACAGGAGCTCCACGCCGAACCCCTCGACGACGCCGGGAAAGTCCCGCCGGTCGAAGGTCACCAGAGCTTCCGAGCGGCCGTTGACCGCCGTGTCGAGGACCATCTCGTCGGCCGGATCCCGCAGCTGTGGACGCCACAGGAAATGGGCCGTCACCGGCTCCGCAACCGCGCACAGCGCGGCAATCACCGTTCGAACCTCCCCTTCGTCGAGACCCGAGGCGAGACGCTGCCTCGGCTCGCAGCAAACCGCCTCGTATTCCAGCGCCAGCGGCAGGGAAACCAGAAGCGTGAATTCCCGATCCAGCGCCTGACCGATCAACGCCGCCGAAGCGCCCGAGGGGCTACGCAACCCTGCAACGATGACATTGGTATCGAGTACGCAGCGGATCACATCTTATTAGATATGAGATCTACTTCAATATTGCAACTATCGACGTCCGACCCGGCCGAGCAACGGAGGAAACGCCTCACCCCTCCTCGAAGCCGTTGGCGAACATGGCGGCGATGGCGGTCACCGCCGGCTTCGCCCCGGCGCCGGTGGCGCTGACCTGGAGCTTCGTTCCCTTCGTGGCGGCGAGCATCAGCAGGCCCATGATGGAGAGCGCCGAGACTTCCGCCCCCTTGCAGGCGAAGCGGATGTCGGCGTCGAACGCTTCCGCGGCGGCGGCGATACGGGCGGCGACGCGGGCGTGCAGGCCGCGCTCGTTGACCACCTCGACCGCGCGGCGGACGACGCCGGGCTGCGCCGTCATCCGTCCTTGTCGCGCAGCAGCCGCGAGGCGACGCTGATGTATTTGCGCCCCGCGTCCTGCGCCTGGACCACCGCGTCCTCCAGGCTCTCGCGGCCGCGCGCGCTGGAAAGCTTTACCAGCATCGGCAGGTTGACGCCCGCGATCACCTCGATCCGGCCCTCCTCCATCAGCGAGATCGCCAGGTTCGACGGCGTGCCGCCGAACATGTCGGTGAGCAGGATCACGCCGCTGCCGCCATCGACCCGCGCGACGCTGTCGGCGATATCGCGGCGCCTGGCCTCGACGTCGTCATTGGGGCCGATACACACCGTCTCGGCCCGCTCCTGCGGACCGACCACGTGTTCGAGCGCGGCGACCAGCTCCTTCGCCAGGTTGCCGTGCGTCACCAGCACCATGCCGATCATGGCCATCGCCCCATCCTGTCACGCGGCGCCGCCGGTGGCGAGGTCGCGGTGGGTGGCGGTGGCGGGCTGGCCCTGCCCGGCGAGCAGGGCGGCGAGCCTGTCGACGACGAACACCGAGCGGTGACGGCCGCCGGTGCAGCCGATGGCGATGGTCAGGTAGCTCTTGCCCTCGGCGCGGTAGCCGGGCAGGGCGGCGGCGAGCAGGGCGGCGAGCGCGTCGAAGAACGGCGCGAAGCCGGGATCGGCCTCGATGAAGGCGCCGACCGCCGCGTCGCGCCCGGTGAGCCCGGCGAGCTCCGGCCGGTAATGCGGGTTGGCGAGGAAGCGCACGTCGAACACGATGTCGGCCTCGGGCGGCAGCCCGTGGCGGTAGGAGAACGACATCAGCGAGACCGCCGGCGCCGGCGCTCCGTCGAGCCCGCAGATTGCGGCGAGGCGGTGCTTGAGCCCGGCATGGCTGAGGGCGGAGGTGTCGATCACCCCGGCCGCGCGGTCGCGCAGCGGCGCGAGCAGCACGCGCTCCCGGCCGATCGCCTCGATCAGCCGCCCGCGCTCGGCCAGCGGATGGCGCCGGCGGGTCGCGGAATAGCGCCGCCGCAAGACCTCGTCGCCGCAGTCGAGAAAGATCGTCCGGGCGGCCAGCGCCTCCATCCGGGCGGCGAAGCCGGCGACGGTGAAATCCCGCGTGCGGATGTCGATGCCGACCGCGAGCGGGCGCCGTTCCCGCCGACCGGCGCCGGCCAGCTCGTCGACCAGCGCGAGCGGCAAATTGTCGACGGTCTCGTAGCCCAGGTCTTCGAGCGCCTTCAGCGCCACCGTCTTGCCCGCCCCGGACATGCCGGTCAGGACGACGACGGGGGGCGGCGCGGTGTCGTCCGCCGGCGCCGGAGAGACGGCGACGGTGTCGTGCTCGGCGGCTGTCATCGCGCGCGCTCGGGGTTGCGGGCGTGCGCACTATCGGCCGCGGCGGCGCGGACGGCAAGCCGAACCTTGGCCGCCGCCGAGGCCTCGAACGGGGCGAGCCGGATCAGCGGCAGCGCGATCCCCTCGAAGCGGCGCTCCGCGGCGGCGGGGAGCCGCTCCGGGGGGCGGTCGGTCAGCAGCTCGACGGCGAGCCGGAGCGGCGCGGAATGCCGCCAGCCGACGGCGAGGATGCCGAGCCCCCGAACCTCGATCTTCCCGGCCAGGGCCGCCGGCGCGGCGGCTTCGAGGCGCCCGGCGGCGGCCCGGATATCGACCTGGTCGTCGGCGACCAGGACCGCGCCGCCGTCGATCAGCCTCAGCGCGAGGTCCGACTTGCCGCTCCCCGGCGGGCCGAGCAGCAGAACCCCGGCCCCGTCGACGGCAACGCAGCTCGCATGGACCAGGGCCATCGTTCACCCCGCGGGCAGGCGCACGGTGAAGCGCGCGCCGGCGATGCCGCCGTTCCCGTCATAGCGGTTGGACGCCGCGATCGAGCCGCGATGGGCCTCCACGATCTGCCGCGAGATCGCGAGCCCGAGCCCGGAATGGCCGCCGAACTCCTCGCCGGCGGGGCGCTGGCTGTAGAACCGCTCGAAGACCGAGTCGAGGTTTTCCTCCGGGATTCCGGGCCCCCGATCGTCGACGGTGACGGTGAGCGCGCCGTCCCCGCGCGCCGCGGAGATGCGGACCGGCGCGCCCGGCGGGCTGAACGAGAACGCGTTCGCGAGCAGGTTCTGGAACACCTGGACCAGCCGGCTCTCGACCCCGACGGTCGGCAGCGGTCCGTCCTCCAGCGCGAGCTCCAGCGCGTGCGATGCGTTCCCCCCGGCAGCGCCATGGACCTCGACGAGCGCCTGCAGCAGGCGGCCGAGGTCGATCTCGGTCATCTCGGCCCGCGCGAGCTCGGCATCGAGCCGCGAGGCGCTCGAAATGTCGGAGATCAGGCGGTCGAGCCGCCTCACGTCTTCCTGGACGATGGCCATCAGACGGCGCTGCTGCGCCGGGTCGGAAATCCGCGCGGCGGTCTCGACCGCGCTGGCCAGCGAGGTGAGGGGATTCTTGATCTCGTGCGACACGTCGGCCGCGAAACGCTCGACCGCCTCCATCCGGTTCCACAGATCCGCCGTCATGTCGCGCAGCGCCGCCGAGAGATCCCCGATCTCGTCGCGCCGCGCCGTGAAGTCGGGGATTTTCAGATGCTCGTCGGCGCCGCCCTTGACCCGCCGCGCCGCCTCGGCGAGCAGCTTTACCGGCCGGGTGATCGCGTTGGCAAGGTAGAGCGAGAGGATCACCGTCACCCCCAGCGCCACCGCGAACACCTTGAGAATGCCGAGCCGCACGTCGCGCACCGCGGCCCGGATGTCGCCGCCGTCGGCGCTCAACATCAGCACGCCGAGCACCCGCTTGAAGCGCTGCACCGGGACCGCGGCGATCAGCACCATGTGTTCGTTCTCGTCGAAGCGCAGCGCGGCCCGCGGCGCGCCGGCGAGCGCGGCGCGCGCTTCGGCGTAATGGCCGGCGCGCTGGACCGCGCGCTCGGCGTAGGTCCGGGGCCGGGGACGGGACGGCAGGAGCTCGAAGACCCACTCGTAGGAGGCCACGATCAGCCGGGCGACGAGACCCTCTTCGCCGGGCGGCGGCAACGCCTCCTCCTGGACCGGTGCGCCGGGCCCGACCATGTCGCGGCTGTCGGCGACCAGCGCGCCGTCGGCGCCGAACAGCCGCGCCCTGGCGCGGGTCGGACCGACCAGGCGGCGGAGCATCGGCCGGGCGATCGCGGGCAGCAGCGCCTGGCCGCCGCCGTCGGCCCGTCCGGCCGCGCTCTCGCCCAGCGCGCCGGCGAAGATCTCCGCCTGGGTGTGCAGCGAAGCGAGCTCCGCCTCGACCAGCCCGTCCTCGTACTGGCCGAGGAAGAGCAGGCCTGCGACCAGCGCGCCGAGGGCCAGCATGTTGACCACCAGCACGCGCCGCGTGAGTGGCGAGATCATGGCGGCACCCTTGCTGGCCCGACCGCCCCGCGTGGCGGGCGCGGCGGTTCAATCCTCCCGGTAGCGGTAGCCTATGCCGTACAGCGTTTCAATATGGCTGAAATCCTCGTCCACCAGGCGGAACTTCTTGCGCAGCCGCTTGATGTGGCTGTCGATCGTGCGGTCGTCGACATAGATGTGCTCGCCATAGGCGGCGTCCATCAGCTGGTCGCGCGACTTGACATGGCCCGGCCTCAGCGCGAGCGCCTTGACGATGAGGAACTCGGTGACCGTCAGGTCGACCGGGTGGCCGCGCCAGGCGCAGAGATGGCGCGACTCGTCCAGGGTGAGATCGCCGCGCACCAGCGCCGCGGCGGAAGCCTCGTCGAGGGCGCTGCCGCCCTTGCGGTGGCGCCTGAGCACGGTGCGAATGCGCTCCAGCAGAAGACGCTGCGAGAACGGCTTCTTGATGTAGTCGTCCGCGCCCATGCGCAGCCCCAGCAGCTCGTCGACCTCGTCGTCCTTCGAGGTGAGGAAGACGACCGGCATGTCGGAGCGCTCGCGCAGGCGCCGCAGCAGCTCCATCCCGTCCATGCGCGGCATCTTGACGTCGAGCAAGGCGAGGTCGGCGGGCTCGTCGGTGAGGCCCTGTAGCGCCGCGGCGCCGTCGGTGAAGCAGCGCACCGCGAAACCCTCGGCCTCCAGCAGCATCGACACCGAGGCGAGGATGTTGCGGTCGTCGTCGATCAATGCAATCCGTTCCGCCACGACACCCCTTCCCATGGGCGCAGGCCGTGCCGCACTGGGTTTAGATGGGGTCTCGAACGCCCACGGCAAGCCCGCGCCGGGCTGCCCCGCGAACCGGCCGGCCGCGCTCCGCCGCCGGTTGAACCGGCGGAGCGCAGGCACTAGTTTGCCGCGCAACGGACCCCCGCCGGCCGCGCGCGACGCCCGGTCGCGCCGGCAGGGTCGTGCCGTGTCCGCGCCCATCCCGGGAGGTCGAGAGTGCCTGCTACCGCATCCGCCGCAAGCTCATGGGGGCTGGAAAACCACGGGGTGGTCAATCCCGGTCCGGTGCACTGGAACCCGACGGTGCCTGCGCTCTACGAGCATGCGCTCAGACGCGGCGAGGGCGAACTCGCGTTCGGCGGCGGCTTCGTCACCCGGACCGGGGAGTACACCGGCCGCTCGCCCAGGGACAAGTTCATCGTCGACGAGCCCTCGTCGTCGGGCGACATCTGGTGGGGGCCGGTCAACAACCGCATCTCGGAAGCGCATTTCGAGGCGGCCCACAAGCGGATGACCGCCTATCTGCAGAACCGGGAGCTGTTCGTCCAGGACGTCCATGCCGGGGCCGACCCGGAATACCGCCTGCCGGTCCGGGTGGTGACCGAGCAGGCCTGGCACAGCCTGTTCGCGCGCAACATGTTCATTCCGCCCGAAGCGGCCGAGCTGGCGGATTTCAAGCCCGAATTCACCGTCCTTCACGCGCCCAAGCTTCACTCGGTGCCGGCGGTCGACGGCACCCGCTCCGAGGTCGGCGTGCTGCTCAACTTCGCCAGGCGGACGATCCTGGTGACCGGCTCGCACTACACCGGCGAGATCAAGAAGACGATCTTCTCGGTGCTCAACTACATCCTGCCGAGCAGGGACGTGCTGCCGATGCACTGCTCCTCCAATATCGGGCCGACGGGCGACACGGCGATCTTCTTCGGCCTGTCGGGGACCGGCAAGACGACGCTGTCGGCCGACCCCACGCGCACGCTGATCGGCGACGACGAGCACGGCTGGTCGGATAACGGCGTGTTCAATTTCGAGGGCGGCTGCTACGCCAAGACGATCAACCTCTCGGCCGCGGCCGAGCCCGAGATCCACGCCGCCTGCTTCCGCTTCGGCACGCTGCTGGAAAACGTGGTGATCGACCCCAAGACCCGGATACCCGATTTTTGCGACGGCTCGCTCACCGAGAACGCCCGCGCCTCCTACCCGCTGCACTTCCTGGGCAAGGTCGAGGAGTCCGGGCAGGGCGGGCACCCGACCAACATCGTGATGCTGACCGCGGACGCCTTCGGCGTACTGCCGCCGATCAGCCGGCTCACCCCGGAACAGGCGATGTACCACTTCCTGTCGGGCTACACCGCGCGGCTCGCCGGCACCGAGCGCGGGCTCGGCAACGAGCCCGAGGCGACCTTCTCGACCTGCTTCGGCGCGCCCTTCCTGCCGCGCCACCCGACGGTCTACGCCAGGCTGCTGGGAGAAAGGATCGCGCGCCACGGCGCCACCTGCTGGCTGGTCAACACCGGATGGAGCGGCGGCGCGTTCGGGGTCGGGGAGCGGATGAAGATCGCCCATACCCGCGCCATGGTGCGCGCCGCGGTCGAGGGCAGGCTCGCCGCGGTCCCGGTCGCGCCGGATCCCAATTTCGGGGTGCTGGTGCCGGAGACCGTGCCCGACGTGCCGCGCGAGGTGCTGAGCCCGCGCAACGCCTGGTCGGACAAGGGCGGCTACGACTCCACCGCGCGCGGCCTCGCGCGGCGCTTCCAGGCCAATTTCCGGCAGTTCGAGGACGCCGTGGACGAGAAGGTCCGCGCGGCGGCGATCCGCGCGGCGGCGTAGGATTAGACGCCAGCCGATGACCATACCCCTTCAGGCAATCCATCCGTCTGCTCGGCATGGTGGGCGAACCTTGGACTGATGCGGAGAACGACCTGATCGTCGCGGACTACTTCGCGATGCTGGAGGCCGATCTCGCAGGACACGCCTACAACAAGGCCGAGCGCAACCGAAGCCTTCAAGCAAGAATTGGCCGCGGTCGCGGCTCGATCGAATACAAGCACCAAAACATCAGCGCGGTGTTGCGGGCGCTCGGCGAGACCTGGATTGTCGGCTACAAGCCGGCCTTCAACTTCCAAGTGTCGCTCGTCGCTGCCGTGGCGCGGTGGCTGGATCGTTTTCCACAATCCCTTGCGGCTTCGCCCGTGGGGTCGGGAACGCACCGTCTTCGGGAGACCACCCAGCTCTTCATCGGTCCGCCACCCACTGTCAGCAACCGGCCTCCGCCGGAAGAACTCGAACAGATGATGGCGATCGCGAGGAAGTTCGATGCCGCCGGCCGGGAGGAGCGCAACCGTGTCCTGGGGCGTGCCGGAGAGGAACGTGCGCTCGCGCATGAACGGGCAACACTCACTGCGGCAGGCCGGCCCGATCTGGCGAGCCGTGTGAAATGGGTGTCGGAGAAAGAAGGCGACGGGGCAGGATACGACATAGCGAGCTTTTCGCCCGAGGGGCAAGAACGGCTCATCGAGGTGAAGACCACGAACGGCTGGGAGCGCGCGCCCTTCCACATCACGCGGAACGAGTTGGCCGTCGCTGAGAAGCGGCACAGGGAGTGGTGCCTATTGAGGCTGTGGAACTTCGCCCGTGATCCCAAGGCGTTCGAGCTTCGCTGGCCTCTTGAGGCGCACGTGTCCCTGATAGCGACGAGCTTCGAGGCCAGACTGCACTGACAGGCGGACAGTTCGCTTCGGCGCGTGCAGCCGGCCATCGATCCTCTGGGCGCGCCTACCCCGCGACGACGCGCTCCACCTCGATGGTCCGTTCGAGATGACGCGACCGCGCGAGATCGAAGGCGAGTTGCATGCCGAGCCACGTTTCCGGGGTCGAGCCGAACGCTTTGCACAGCCGGTAGGCCATCTCGATGGAGACGGAGGACTTTTCGTTCACCAGGTTCGACAGCGTTTGCCGTCCGACGCCGAGCCGCTTGGCGCCCTCGGTCACCGACAGGTCGAGCGCCCGCAGGCAGTCCTCGCGCACGATCGCACCGGGATGTACCGGGTTATTCATCGCCATGTCACGACCCTCTATTGGTCGTCGACGTAGTCCACGTCGACGGCATGTCCCGCTTCGAACCCGAAGGTCACCTGCCAGTTGGCGGAGACCGAAACGGTGTAGCGATCCCTGACACGGCCACGGAGGGGATGCATGCGGAAGCCGGGAAGGCTCATTCCTTCGGGACCGGCACTCCTGTCAAGCGCGGTGCAAGTGCGCAAGAGCTTGGGCACATGTGTCCGCGTTACCCGCGCGGATCGACCGTGTTTGTACAACTAGAGCGCGATGTCGAAACGTCTTGATCGCCGACAGGCAGTGTATGGTGACAACCGGCACTGGTCAAAGAGGCCGGCGCTTCGTGAGACGGTGAAAGCCGCGATGCAGGGCACGCGCCATACGGCGGACAGGCAAATCCTTGATTTTCCGCAGAACCGTAGCTACAATGGCACCACAGATCGGGAGCGACCCCAATGAGTGCCGATACCGTCGTGCGCGCGAGGATCGACAGCGACACCAAGGCTCGGGCCACCGAGGCGCTGCATGCCATGGGTCTCACGGTGTCGGATGCGATCCGGCTCCTGTTGCTTAGGGTGGCCGACGAAAAGCGCCTTCCGTTCGATGTGCAGGCGCCCAACGCCACCACCCGCAGGGCGATGAAGGAATTGGAGGCGGGCAAGGGCAAGCGGTTCGCGAGCGCTGAAGATCTGTTCGAGGACATCGGCGCTTGAGGTGCTCGCGCCGGTCCGGTCCGCGCAATTCAAGCGGGACGTACGAAAAGCGCAACGGAGAGGCAAGGACCTGGCCAAGCTCCGCCCACCGTTGACCGCTCTGATTCGACAGACCTCCTTGCCCACGCGCTACCGCGACCATCCGTTGCGGGGCGATTGGCAGGGCTATCGGGAAATCCATATCGAGCCCGATTGGCTGCTGATTTACCGTACCGAGGGAGAAGAGTTGCACCTGGTCCGCACCGGGTCCCACGCCGACCTGTTCCGGGAATAGAACAAGATCCGATCACCGGATGCTGTTGGCCCGGCGGGGATGGGCGCGACGGCGAGCCCGCTCATCCGAACCTCTGGCCGCGCTTGTCGCGGCCCCGCGGACCGCCGCGCCGCCCCCTCAGAACCGCATGTTCAGGGTCAGGAAGAAGGTGCGGCCCCAGCCGGCTTCGGTTGGGCCGTCGACGCTGCTGGGGTTGGAGGTGTCGACCGAGAGACCGGAATCGGTGAGGTTGAACACGCCGGCCGTGACCCGCGCGCCGTCCAGCCCCAGCGGGTCGGCCCAGTCCAGCACCAAATCGTGGCCGGTCCAGGAGTCGAACTCTCCGGTGCCCGCCCGGTTCTCGTAGCCGGAGCGGTAATTGGCGGTCCAGATGGCGCTCAGCCCGCCGCGCCGCGCGAGGAACCCGACGCGGACCATGTTCTTCGCGATGGCGAGCCGGTCCTCTTCGCCGGCGATGCGCAGCTCCGCGTCGATGACGCGCCGCCAGGCGCCGCGCATGCCGACCACGCCCCAGCCGGTCCGGAAGCCGCCGCCGAACCGCGCGGTGACGCCCGAGAGCTCGCTGTCGACCACGTTCGCATAGCTGTCGCGGATGGTGATGTCCCCGCCGGTGCGTTCGATGCAGTCCGTCCTTTCGCCGCCCCTGCATTCGGGCAGGTTTTGCATCGCCCAGTCGGCGCTGTTCTGCCCCGCCCCGCCGGCGCTCGAGAGCCGGTACCATTCCACGCCGAGAAAGAACGGGCCCCGGCGGGCCTCGGCGCCGATGGCGATCCTCCGGGAGGTCGAGGGATCGAGGTCCGGGTTGCCCGTGGTCGTGCGCGTCACCTGCCGGGGGTTGGACTCCGGGCAGGTGCGGGGCGGGTCTCCGCCGCCCGGATCGCAATCGATATAGGGGTGGCCCTGGACCTCCGAGCTGTAGAGGCTCGACATGGAGGGCGATCTGTCTCCCTCGCCCCAGGAGGTGCGGAGCGTGATCGGGTCGACCGGCCGGTACTCGGCCGCGAAGCGCCACGAAGTCAGCCCGCCGATGTCGTCGTATTCGTCCGCGCGACCGCCCGCCCTGAGGTCCAGCTCGTCCAGCAGCGGCACGGACAGTTCGGCGAACGCGCCGACGGCCTTGCGGTCCCCGGCATAGCTCACCCCGCCCGAACCGAGCACGTCGGAAACCCGATGGGTCGTGCCGTCATTGGCGCGGAAGACCATGAGTTGATGCACGTCCGCAGTGCCGGCCTCGACCCCCGCGGTCCACGCGGCGTTGCGGCCGCCGATGGCGAAACCGGACCCTTCCAGCCCCAGCCGGGCTCCCAGGTGCTCCGACTTGGAATCGATCTCCTCCCGCAGGCTGGCGTTCCCGATGGCCCGCAAGTGCTCTGGCGCGTCGGAGAAGGGGTTTGCGAGGTCGTAGTTTCCCGCCTCGATTTCCTCCTTGATCCTGCCGCCGTGCACGAAGGTATCGCCGTCGAGGACGCCGTCCGACCGGAAGGCGGCGATTCGCGCGTCGTAGCCGAGACCCGCCGCGAGCCGCCCCTCGACGCGGACGGCGAGGTCGTATTCCTCGCTGTCCGTCCGCCAGTCCCGGTTGCCGAAGCCGACGAAACGATGCGCCGCGGCGAAATCGTCGTCTCCATCCGCCTGGAAGTCGGCGCCGGCCGCATCGTTGATCGCCTCCAGCAGGTCCGCGTTCCGCACCGCGTCGAGGTCGAGCGAGAACGAGCCGACCGATGGCGCGTATCGGAACGCCCAGTCGCCCTGCAGGACTCTCGCATAGAGGTGGAGATCGGCGTCTTCGCCGAGCGGGTGGTCGAGGTTCAGGACCGCGCTCTTCTGGTCGTAGCGGGCGGTCTCCCACATGATCGCGCCGTAGGCGAAACCGCAGCCCTTGTCGCCGTTGCGGATTCCGGGCGGGTTGCCGAGCGGGCCGGTATAGCCGTGCGCCGGGTCGCAGTCGCCGAGCGCGACCGACCTGACGCCGGTCACGGCTCCCTCGTCGTCGCGCTGGACGACCCAGACGGTGTTGCCGCCGACGCTGACGTTCTGCGCCTCGTTGAAGGCGCCGCCTTCCCGCCAGGCGGAGCGGCTGTAGTCCCGGCTCCGCGAAGCGATTTCCTGGCGTTTGAAGTAGTCCGCGCCGATGGTCATGCGCCCCTTGCCGACCGCGCCGCCCCAGAACGCGCTGCCCTGCCAGCCGTCGCCGCCCTCGCGGCCCGGCATGCGGGCGAGCGCGCGGGTCTCGAAGCCGTCGAGATCGTTGCGCAGCACGACGTTGAGCGCGCCCCGCACCGCGCTGCCGCCGAGCGTGCCGAGGCTCTCGCCGCTCAGCAGCTCGATGCGCTCGATGGCCGAGATCGGCAGGCCGTCCAGGTCGCTTGAGGTGGTGGCGTAGGGCGTGCCGTCGATCAGCACGAGCAGCGACTGGCCTCCCGTGAGGAAGTAGCGGACGATGCCGGTGTCCAGCAGCTCCTGCAGGGTCTGGGAGCCGGACCGCTCGAGAAAGGCGCGCTCGTACTTGGCGATGACGCGCGGCTTGGGCGCGAGCGGGCCGGCATGGGCCGTCTGCGTCGCCAGTATTGCGGCGACCGCGAGCGAGGCCAGAAAGGCATTAATTTTTTTCATCGGACAAAAACTCCGCTTGGGCACAGTCATTGATAGCGCCGATCCGTGTCCGCGCAAGCACTGTTTCAGCGGCCAGGTAGCGGCAGAGAGCGGCGCCGCGCGCCGCCGTCGTGGCACAGCCCGGGCTCGCCGCGCGGAGCGGGCGACTGGCCGGTGGGAAGGAAATGCCCTTTGCGGCCAAGATCGCGCCCGGTACGCATGACGGCTGGCGGGCTCAGAGATCGAGCCGGTCGAGGATCCAGTTGTCGATCGCGTGCACCAGCGGCTCGCGGTGGGAGAACCTTCCGGCCCGGGCGAGCGGCGAGGCGAGCCCGGCGAACTGGCGCTCGGCGATCTCGTTGTCCTCGGCGATCGCAGTCTCGAAACGCCGGTAGTAGCGCCGGACGACGCTGTCGAAATCGGGCCTCGCCGCGGTCTCGCGCGGGAAGCAGATGGCGACCACGTTGCGCACCCGGTCGGGCCCGTCGGGCAGCATCTGCTTGAACCACATCGAATCGACGTCGCAGCCGATCATCGTCGCCGGGTAGACCAGGAGATATTGCGAGCCCCGCGCCGCCGGGCCGGCGAGCGTCGGGATCGGCGGGAAGCCCTGGGCGCCCTTGAGCAGCGCCCGGGTCCGCCCGCCCGAATCGGACTGCACGAGGACGTACTCGCCGGGCGCACCGCGGACCACGGTCTTCCCGATCGAGGGGTCGTTGACCGAGCTGCGGTGGACGGTCGCGTGATGGAAGGACTCCATCGAGTTCTCGACATAGCTCTTCCAGTTGGTGCGGACGGAATACTCGGCGCGCCGCACGGTCACCATGTCCCCGAGCCCGTAGGATTCGAGGTGGCGGCCGAGATCACCCAGATGGTCGGCGAGCGGCGCGCAGCCGGGATCGAAATTGACGAAGGCGAAGCCCTGCCAGCAGCCGAGCGGGAGCTCGACCAGCCCGTACTCCGCGGGGTCGAAGTTGCGCGCCCGCTCCATCCCGTTGGCGAAGTCGAGCCGGCCGTCGATGCCGTAGGTCCAGCCGTGATAGGGGCAGACGATGCGTTCGCAGCGCCCTTCGCCGTCGAGCAGCCTGGCGCCGCGATGCCGGCAGCTGTTGGCAAAGGCGCGGAGCCGCGCTTCGCCGTCGCGGATGACGAGATATTCGACGCCCGCCAGGTTCAGCGCCGCGTAGTCGCCGGGCTCCGGCCAGTAATCGGCGCGCCCGATCAGGTTCCAGCAGCGCAGGAAGATGCGCTCGACCTCGCGCCGGTAAAACGCTTCCGCGGTGTAGCACTCGGGCGGCAGGGTCTCGGCCTCGGCAAGCGGCCGCCGCACCGCCCGGAAGTCCATCTCCATCGCCGTCCCTCCGCCCCAAGGCTAGCCCGCATTTCGCGCCCGTGTCACGGCCTGCGTCGCGCCCGCCGCCGTTCGGTTCGGCCTTCGACGCGGACCGCACCCGGCTTTCCCCGTCCCAGGCGTCGAACCCGCGACCCGGGCGGCCGCATGCCTGTTGTACCGTTGCATTCCACCGCACCTCGTACTACGTTCTTGCCGTGATCCGCTCTTGGCGCAACGCGGCCAGTAGAAGGGTCTGGGAAGGCCGCACGCCGAACCGCTTTCGGGGTCTGGATGCGGGCATGGCCGTCGACTTGCTGCTCGCGCTGAACGCCGCCGGCACGCTGCGCGACCTGAGCCCGCTCAGGAGCGTCGGGCTGCACAAGCTCAAGGGGAGCCGCGCGAATCAATGGGCGATGACCGTCGACGGTCCGTGGAGGATCTGCTTCGAATTCCGCGCCGGCGACGCCTACGAGGTCGAAATCGTCGACTACCACAAGGGATGAACGCGATGCCGCCGATTTCCCACCCCGGCAAGCTGCTGAAGCGCGAGATCGAGGCCCGGGGGTTGAGCGCCAACCGGCTGGCGCTCGATCTCGGCGTCCCGTCGGGCCGGATCACCGACATACTCAACGGTCGCCGCTCGATTACGGCGGATACCGCGATCCGCCTCGGCCTCTATTTCGGCAACAGCCCCGCGTTCTGGACCGGCCTCCAGAGCCAGTACGACATCGCCCGCGTGCAGCGCGACCGCGGCAGCGAGATCGCCCGGCGCGTGCGCCCGGCGGACGCGGCGTGATCGTCCCGCGCGCCATTGCGAACCGCGCCGCCACCGGTCGGGATCGTCCGGGCCGGCCACCCGCGGCGGCCCCGCTCACCGCGCTCAGCGGGGCGTTCTACTCGTAGTCGGCGTGGGCGCGGGTCTTGCCGGCGCCGTCGTCGGCGATCATCGCCGGCGTCGCCACCCGGTCGGCCGGCGGGCCTTCGAGGCCGAAGAAGCGGCGCATGCGCTCGTAGACGATCTCGTGGCGCAGCGCCGGATCCAGGCCCCTGAACATCTCGTAGAAGATCGGCGAGGGGTCGGGCCAGGTGCCCTGCGGGTGCGGGTAGTCGGCGCCGAACACCAGGATGTCGCGCAGCACGTTGTCCGGATGCGTGATCGCCTGGGCGGCGATCGCGTCCTCCTCGAAGGTGACCAGGACCTGGCGCCGGACATAGGCGCTCGGCAGCTCCTGGAGCCCGGTGTCGCGGAACAGGCCGGGGCGCTCCTCGGCCTGGCGGTCCATCCAGTAGACCAGGAAGGGCACCCACCCCGCCCGGCATTCGGCGAACAGCAGCTTGAGCCCGGGATGGCGCATCAGCGCGCCGCAATAGACCACGTCGGCGAGCGGGCGCGACAGCGAGAACGGCGCGCAGGAGAAATAGGCCATGCGCTCGCCGCGGCCCGCCGGCGGGATGGTCGTCTTGACGTGGCCGCCGATATGGCAGGCGCACACCATACCGGACTCCTCGAAGGCGGCCCAGGCGGGCTCCCAGCAATCGTGGAACATGCCGTGCGGGCCGTCGAAGGGGACGAACTCGGCGGCCTTGCAGCCGAGCTTCGCGAGGCGCCGTATCTCGCCCGGCACCGAGGCCGGATCGAACACCGGCAGTATGGGGAGGATCATCAGCCGGTCCGGGTCGCGGGCGTTGAGCTCCATCACCCAGTCGTTGTAGACGCGGTGCACCTCGTGACGCAGGGCCGCATCGTCGATGTCCCATTTGCGGGTGGAGCCGAACCCGACATAGCCGTAGACGCTGCCGTGGTCCATGTGCTCCAGCAGGAGCTCGGGGTCGGACGGGGGCAGGCTGCCGTCGGGGATGCGCGCGCCCGACCGGCCGAAGAACTGGTCGAGCAGGGCGCGGTTGTCCGGGCCGTCGGCGGTGCCGCCGTCGCGCCCGCCGGCGATCCTGCCCTCCCAGCTCCAGAGCAGCGCGCCGTCGCGCTCGACCACCCTGGGCGCGTGCTCGCGGAACTTCGCGGCCACCCGGTCCTGCCACAGCCGGGCCGGGATCCAGCGCTGGTCGAGGTGGTTGTCGGCCGAGTTGTACTTGTAGATCGTCACGGGACCGCCCTCCTCCGGCGCGCGAGATAGTCCTTGCCGACGATCAGCCCGCCGAGCGCGAGCCCGGCGACGTTGAGCCACAGCCCGTAGGCGATCGCATGCGCCGGCAACAGCAGCAGGATTCCGGCGGCGAAGACGAGCAGCCGCTCCGCCGCGCCGAGGCGCGAGAACATGAAGCCGATCAGCCCGCAGGAGGCGATCCAGACGCCGATCATCGCGGTCGCCGCGGCGGACACGATCTCAAGCGCCGTGCCCTGGCCGATCAGCGCCGGCGACAGCACGAACACGAAGGGGATGACATAGGCGATCCAGCCGAGGCGCACCGCCGTCGCCCCGGTCTCCATCGGCCGGGCGCCCGATAGCGACGCCGCCGCGAAGGCGGCGATCGCCACCGGCGGGGTGATCATCGACATCAGCCCGAAATAGAGCACGAACATGTGGGCGGCGATCGGGTGGATGCCGAGCTTGATCAGCGACGGCGCGATCATCGTCGCCAGCAGCAGGTAGATCGCCGAGGTCGGCATCCCCATGCCGAGCAGGATCGAGACGATCGCGGTCAGCACCAGCAGCAGGAACAGGCTGTCCTCGCCGACCGCGGCGAGGATCAGGGTCAGCGCCTGGCCCAGCCCGGTGCGGTCGAGGATGGCGATTATGATGCCGGCCATGGCGCCGATGACCACGATGTCGGCCGAGGCGCGGCCGCAATCGGCGATCGAGTCCCAGAGCTGCCGCGGCCTGATCCGGCGCCGCTTGTAGCCGAAGACGATGCTGACCGCCGCCACCGAGATCGCCGCCCAGAACGCCGCCTCCTGGGCCGGCAGGTTGAGGGTGAACAGCGCGTAGACCAGCACCGCGTAGGGCAGGGTGAAGAACCAGCCCTCCCCGAGCACCCGGAGGATCGGCGGGATGCGCTCCTTGGGCATCGGCGCGATGTCGTTCTTCGCCGCCTCGAGGTCGACCTGCACGAACACCGCGAGGTAGTAGAGGATCGAGGGGATCAGCGCGGCGAGGATGATCTCGGTGTATTCGAGCTCCAGCAGCTCGGCCATCAGGAAAGCGGCCGCGCCCATGATCGGCGGCATGATCTGCCCGCCGGTCGAGGCCACCGCCTCGATGGCGCCGGCGCTCTTGCGGTCGTAGCCCGCCTGGCGCATCAGCGGGATGGTGATCACCCCGGTCGAGGCGACGTTGGAGACCGCCGAGCCCGAGATCGAGCCGAACAGCCCCGAGGCGACGACGGCGATCTTGGCCGAGCCGCCGCGCGAGCGCCCCATGACGGCGGCGGCGAGGTCGGTGAACCACTCCGAGGCGCCGGTGTGCAGCAGCAGCTGGCCCATCCAGATGAACAGCACCACGGTGAGCACGATGATCTTGAGCGGCAGGCCCAGAAGGGCGACGTTGGTGACGCCGAGCTCGGCGATCATCCGGTAGCCGTCCTGCTCGTAGCCCTTGAGCATGCCGGGGGCGAGATGGCCGACGAAGGCGTAGGCGATGAAGACCGAGAGCACCGCGGTCAGGCTCCACCCCGCGGTGCGCCTGAGCGCCTCCCACATCAGCGGCAGCAGCACGGCGCTGATCCAGAACATCGTGCCGCGCATGGCGAACGGGTTGAGCTCGATGTCGCCATAGATCCATATGAGGTAGGCCGACGCAGCGACGCCGATGACCGCGCACGCCGCGTCGTACCACGGCACCGACGGCCGGTCGCGCCCGCCGGCGAACGGGAAGCGGATGAACACGATGGCGAGCGTCAGCCCGAAACAGGCGACCAGCGCCTGCTCGTCGAACCACTGGAAGCCGAGGGCGAGCCACAGCTCGATCGCCCAGCTCAGCGCGATCAGGGTGATGGCCGCGCCGAGAACCCGGGTCGAAGCCGTGACGAAGCGCCCCTCGCGGCGCTCGGCGAGGAGCTGCGCCCCGCGGTCCCTGCGGCGGCCGCCATCCGCCCCGGTCGACTGTTCGGCCATTTGAACCCTGCCGCCGGACGGAAGCCCGCGCCCCGGGCCGGACGCGGGCTTCTCCGTTGCCGCTACGCCGCCTGCCGGGCTAGCCGGCGGGCCACAGCCCGGCTTCCTTGTAGTACTTCACCGCAGCCGGGTGGTAGGGGTAGCCGTGCTGCTTGGCGAGGCGCTTGTCGGCGCTGAAGGAACGCCACAGCGGCCCGCCTTCCTTGAGCTGCTTCTCCTGGGTGTGCATCACCTTGGCGACCTTGTAGACGACGTCGTCCGACATGCCCTTGTGGGTCCACAGCAGGAAGTCGTAGGTCACGAACACCGTGGGCTCGACCACCCCGGTCAGCCCCTTGGCCGGCTCGACGACGCTCCATTCGCTCTTCGGGAACCACTTGTGCATCGCCTTGAGCGCTTCGGGCGTGTTCGGGTAGGAGATATGCCTGACCCCGCCGTCGATCTTGGCATCCATCTGCTTGACCCAGCCGGTGCCGGCCGCGGCGATCGCCCAGTCGATCTTGCCCGCGATGAAGGCGCGCCAGTGCTGCACCAGCCCGACCTGGGGCACCGGCTTGATGTCGTCGAGGGTGAGCCCGACGGTCCCCAGCGATCCGTTGAACATGTACGCGAAGAGCGGCGCGCCCTTGAAGCCGACCGGCATGCGCTTGCCCTTGAGCTGGGCGATCGAGGTGACGCCCGATTTCTTCGTGACCACCGCGCTCACGGTGAACTTCATGATCGTCGAGACCAGGCGGAGGTTGTCGTACTTGTTGCCCTGCGACAGCCCGGTGCCCTCGAAGGCCATGGAGAACTGCGGGATGTTGGAGATCCCGAATTCCAGCTCGCCCGCATTGACCACGGGGATGTATTGCTGGGTGCCGCCCATGGTCTGCTTGCGCATCTGGACGCCCGGCGCGTGCTCGGAAACCGCCTTCGAGATGGTCGCGGTGATCTGCGAGACCGCGCCCGCCTTGGTGGCGCCGATGCCGACCGTCTGCGCCGATGCGGCGCCCGCCAGCGCCCCGGCGGCGAGCGTGGCCAAAGCTGCTTGAATCCAACGCATGATGTCGCTCCCGTCAGTGTTCTCCGGATGGTCCGCGCGATCATAGCCATGCGCCCCTTTGGAACAACCCGCGCGTCTGGTGTAGGCTGGCGCGGCAACCGGGAGGCGGACATGGACGGCCATCGCGGCGCGCCTTGGCGGACCATCGAGGTCAGCCCCTACAGCCCCCATGTCGGCGCCGAGATCGGCGGCATCGACCTCACCCGGCCGCTCGACGCCGAGCAGCTCGCCGAGCTCCGCCGCGCCTTCACCGAGCACCTGGTGCTGTTTTTCCGCGACCAGGAGATCGGCTTCGACGACCATGCGAGGCTGGCCGAATATTTCGGCACCATCGGGCATCATGTCGGCGTCAGGACCCACAGCCAGCCCTCCGAGGACGACCGGGTACGCCGCTTCCATTTCGATGCGCGATCGACCCGGGTCTCGGGCGACGTGTGGCATACCGACCAGTCCTGCGCGCCGGTGCCGCCGCTCGCCAGCATCCTCTACAACCACACGCTGCCGCCCGACGGCGGCGGCGACACGCTGTTCGCCAGCATGTACGCCGCCTACGACGCGCTGTCGGACCGCATGAAGACCTGTCTCGACGGGCTGACGGCGCTGCATGACGGGGTTCCGGTGTTCGGCGAGGGCACGCCGCGCGCGACCCATCCGGTGGTCGCGCGCCACCCCGACAGCGGCCGCAAGCTGCTCTATGTCAACCAGGCCTTCACCGTCCGGATCAACGAGATTCCGCCGGCCGAGAGCAAACACCTGCTCGCCTTCCTGGTCGAGCACTGCACCCAGCCCGAATGGACCTGCCGGTTCCGCTGGCGGCCGCACTCGATCGCCATGTGGGACAACCGCTGCGCCCAGCACCGCGCGATCTCCGACTACCTGCCGAACGTGCGCTCCGGCTACCGGGTGCAGATCGACGGCATCGCGGCGCCGGTGGCGGGGTAGGGGGGTCAGAGGGGTTTCTGAACGGTCTCCGGGATCGGCTCTATACGTTGGGGACAAGATGATCCACGCACCCACCGACCGGATTGCGACCCATCCGGGTGCTCTGCTCCTGGAGCAGATCAGGGAGATGGGGCTCAGCGTCCACCGGGTTGCGCGCGACAGCGGCCTTCCCGCAACCCGGCTGCACGAGATCGTGCACGAACGGCGCGGCGTGAGCGCCGAGACGGCCATCGCGCTCGGTGCCTATTTCGGGCAGACCCCGGAATTCTGGATCGATGCGCAAAAGGTCCATGAGTTGTCGAAAGCCATTGTCGAGAAAGGAGAATCCATTCGCGCCCGGGTCCGGCCCTGTGAGGGAGACCGGGCAACGACATAGCGCGAATGGCGCCAGACCCTCGTCGCTGCTACCCCCGCGCCACCGCCTGCGGCAGCGGCAGCCTCAGCCCCGCGCCGATGTCGAGCGCCTTGCGATAGACGTGATGCGCGACGCCGATGTCGTGGCTGACCAGGCCCACGGTGTGGATCAGGTTGCGCTCGTCCGGGCGCGCGCGGCCGGAGGCCTCGCCCGCCACCAGATCGGCGATCTCGCCGTGCATGGTCTCGCGCGAGAACAGCCCGTCGGCGACGGTCTTGCGGAACTCGGGCGTCAGCATGTTGATGTCGAAATCGTCGACCACGATCTTGTCCATCGCCGGCCAGCCCGCCGGGTCGAGCTCGCGCCGGGCGAGCGAGACGAAGGTGGCGCCGGGCTTGAGCCATTCGGCGCGGCTCACGATGTCCCTGGACGTGGTGCCGCCGACCGCGATGTCGGCGCCGCGCACCGCCTCCTCGATCGAGGCGGTCGGGATGACCGGGATTCCGAGCGCCGCCGACCACTTGTCGGCGAACGCCTCGCGGGTCTCCTTCCGGCGCGAGGTGCAGCGGATCTCCGCGAAATCGTACATCCCGGCGAGGCATTGCAGCGCGGTCGTCCCCATCGTGCCGACGCCGACGAGGCCGAGCACGCTGGCATCCGCGTTCGCCATCCACTTGCAGGCGAGGCAGGCCGCCGCGGTCGAGCGGATGGCGTAGGTCCAGTGCTCCTCGACGATGGCGAGCGCGACCGAGGTGACGGGATCGGAGAGCACGATGTAGCGGGTGGCGTCCAGGGTGCCGACGGTCGAGCGCTCGGCATCCTCGTAATAGGCGTAGAGCCTCACGCCCGAGACCGGGATTTCGGACAGGAGCGCGCCCTTGACGTGCCAGTGGTGATGGAAGCGGTCGTCGTCGAGCCGGAAAGCGGGCGGGTCGGTCCAGCTCACCGTGCCGTCGGCATGCATGCGGTAGACGTCCTCGCACACCGCCATCGCCTCGGCCGGGCTCAGCAGGTCGAGGGTTTCGGCATGCGACAGGAACAGGAGCTCGTCGTTCATCGCGTCTCTCCCTCCGCGCTCGCCAGCGTCGCCATCGCCGCGCGCACCCGCTCGGTCGCCGCCGCGTCGAGCCGCATCGTGGCGGGGTCGATGACCACGCCGTAGAGGGCGCGCGCCGAGGCGAGCGAGACATAGCCCTGGCGCACATCGTCCAGCACCGTCCCCGCCGGGCGTTCGAGCGGCGAGCCGAACCCGCCGCCGCCGCCCGAGTTCACGATGAAGGCATCGCCCGTCTCGATCCGTTTCCAGAACAGCTTGGCGTTGGGGAATTCCGGCCCGGCCTCGCCGTTCACCCGGAGCCCGACGCGGTTGCCGCGCCCGGCGCGTCCGCCCTCCAGCCCCCAGGGCTCGCAGTTGGCGCGATCGGCCTGGCTGTTGAAGTTGAGCGGCGAGCGCGCCTGCACCACGTATTCGATGCCGAGCCCGCCGCGATGGCGCCCCGCCCCGCCGGAATCGGGGATCAGCGCGTGACGCTCGATGACGATCGGGTAGTTGACTTCCATCAGCTCGGAGGGGCTGTTGTGGGTGTCGCCGTCGTTGAGGCAGACGGTGGCCGGCATGCCGTCCTCGTTGTGCTTGGCGCCCCAGCCGCCGCCGGTCGGCCCGATGGCACCGATGAACAGCGTGTTGGCGCGCGGGTCGATGCCGTTCATCCGCCCCATCACCAGATCGGCGTGGTGGCCGGCGGCGACGCGCTCGGGGATGGCCGGCGCGAGCGCCTTGAACACCGCGTCCACGATGGTCATCGGGAAGGTCATCCAGCTCCGCATCGCGGCCGGGCGCTCGGCGCTGACGATCCGCCCCGGCGGGATCACCGTCTTCAGCGGGCGGAAGCTGCCGTCGTTGATCGGGTAGTCGACAGGCGAGGTGATGCACTTGAAGGCGACCTGGGAGCAGGCATAGGCGGTGGTGATGCCCGAGTTGTAGAACCCCTTCACCTGGCGCGAGACGTCGCTCAGGTCGATGGTCATCTCCTCGCCCGCGACGGTGACGCGGACGACGATCGGGACCTCCTTGCCGATGTCGATCCCGTCGTCGTCCATGAACGCCTCGGCCTCGTACACCCCGTCGGGGATCGAGCGCGTGCGTTCGCGCGCCGCCCGCTCCGACCGGTCCATGATGCGGCCGAGCGCGCCCAGTACCGCGCCCCTGCCGTAGCGCTCGATCAGGGCGAGAAAGCCGCGCTCGCCGGTGCGTACCGCGGTGAGCTGGGCGCGGAGGTCGCCGAGCGCGCGCTCCGGCATGCGGACGTTCATTGCGATGATGTCGACTAGGTCGCGGTTGAGCTCGCCCGCGCGCTGCAGCTTGAGGATCGGGACCTGCAACCCCTCGGCGTAGATGTCGGTGGTGATGCCCTGCAGCGTGCCGCCGATATCGAGCCAATGCGCCATGCAGCAGGAGAACCCGACGAGTGCGCCCTCGTGGTAGACCGGCAGGCTCAGGGTGATGTGGTTGAGGTGGCTGCCGGTGACGTAGGCGTCGTTGGTGACCAGGATGTCGCCGGGCTCGATCCCGTCGACCCCGAAATGTTCCAGCTTGGCCTTCAGCGTCTCGGCCATGCCGCGGATGAACATCGGCAGGCCGAGCCCGATGGAGACCGTCTCGCCCTCGGCGGTGAACAGCCCGACGGTGAAGTCGAGCGCCTCGTAGATGATCATGTTGTAGGCGGTGCGCATGAGGTTGGTCTTCATCTCCTCGGTCACCGCCATGACCCCGTTGCGGACCAGCTCGGTGGTCACCGGGTCGGCCCGGATATCTGCGCCGTTCTCCGCCATGCCGCGACAATAGCCCGCGTTGCCCAGCCCCTCAATTTCCCGCCAGCCCGGCCTCGAACCGCATGGTCCCCGCTCCCGCCCGCTGCGGACCGCCTCCCGGTTGCGAGTCTCCCGCCACGTCGATATATATCATTGATAGATAACGACACGGAGGGCGCCGGCAATGACCAAGACCGCCAAGCTGTTCTGGAACGGGAGATCCCAGGCCGTGCGGCTCCCCAAGGAATTCCGCATGCCGGGCAAGGAGGTCCGGATCCGCCGCCAGGGCGCGGCGGTCGTGCTCGAGCCGATCTCGGACGGCTGGGAGTGGCTCGATGAAATCCAGGGCAAGTTCTCCGACGATTTCTTCGCCGAAGGCCGCAACCAGCCACCGATGCCGCCGCCGCGGCCCGGCCTCGACGACGCCTTCGAATGATGCGCTACCTGCTGGACACCAATGCCTGCGTCGCGCTCCTCAACGCCAGCTCACGCAGCCTGTCCGCGCGGGCGCGGCGCCACGGTGCGGAACAGATCGGGCTCCCCGCCCCGGTGGCGTTCGAGCTCTACTACGGCGCCTTCAAGAGCCGCGAGGGGAGCCGGAACCTCGGCCATCTCGACCGGATGGCGTTCGAGATCGTCCCCTTCGACGCGGCCGACGCGCGCGCGGCCGGCGTGATCCGCCGCGATCTCGAGGCCAGCGGGATGCCGATCGGCCCCTATGACGTGCTGATCGCCGGCCAGGCCCGGGCGCGGAATTTGGTGCTGGTCACCGCCAATACGCGCGAATTCGAGCGGGTGGACGGGTTGAAGCTCGAGGATTGGTCGACTCCCATGCCGGATGGTTGATCGGCCGTACCCCCGGTCAATTCGACGGGGGGCGCCAACTTGCCGGTTGGCCGGGAGGGGGCGAGCGGCGATAATCCGGGCGCCCACACGAGGATCGCGCCATGCCCAATATCCGCATGCTCGACATCGACGAGCTCAAGGCGGGCAAGCTCCGCCCGCTGGTCAACAAGGCGCTGCGCCACCGCGCGCCCGACCCCGCCTTCCACGCCATGCTGGGCCACAGCCCGGACGTCGCGCGCACGATGTATCTCGCCTGGGGCGCGGTGTTCAACACCGGGCGGATCGACCACAAGCTCAAGGAAATCATCCGCGTCCAGCTCTCGCGGATGGCCGCGTGCCGCTATTGAGGCAATGTCAGGTCTGCTTCGGCGAAGCAGCAGGGACTGACGGAAGAGACCATCGACGAGGGCATCGAATCCCATGCGTCAAGCGACCGCTTCACCCCGGCCGAGAAGGTCGCGCTGCGCTACTCCGAGCTGATGGGGAGCGCGCCGGACAGGGTCGATGCCGCCCTCTACGCGGCGCTCGCGGAGCACTATTCGGTCGAGGAGATCGTCGAGCTCGGCGCCTTCGTCGGCTTCAACGTCGGCTACCACACCTTCTTCGGGACGCTCGACTTCTACCCGATGTTCACCCCCGACGGTCGGCTTGTCGACCAGGCGGAGTCGCGGCGGATCTACGGCGAGACCCCGGTCTCGCTCAACCGGGGAGCGCTCGCGCGCGCCACCGGGGAAGCCGCCGAATGAGCCTCCGCGGCACGCTCCCGCCGGTGCCTCGCGCGGCGATCGACGACCCGAAGCTCCAGGCGCTGATCGCGCGCTCGGAAGAGACCGGCATCGCGGACTCGCGGTTCGTCCGGCTGCTCGCGCATGTGCCGGGCTATGCCGAGGCGCTGCACGACGCGCTCGACCGCTCGCTGATGGAAGGCGCGGTCGATCACAAGCTCAAGGAGATCGTCCGCGTCCAGCTCGCCCGGCTCGCCGGCGATCCCTACTTTTCCGCCTTCCGCTCGAAGCGGGCGCTGGAGGACGGGCTAACCGAGGAGCGGATCGAGGCGGGGAGCGGCGATTTCGAGACTGACGCGCGCTTCACCCCCGCCGAAAAATGGGCGCTCCGCTACGGCTGGCTGATGTACCGGGAGCCCGGGAAGGTCGACAAGGCGTTCTACGACGAGGGCAAAGCGCACTACTCCGAAGCCCAGATCGTCGAGCTCGGCGCCTTCATCGCCTTCCACTACGGCATGCAGATCTTTCTCGGCACCCTGGACCTGCCCGAAGAAGAAGGTGGCTGAGACGCGGGTCGAGGATCCGCCGCTGCTGCGCGGGCGGGCCCGCTTCGTCGACGACATCCATCTGCCCAAAACCCTGCACGCGGCGTTCCTGCGCAGCCCGCTTGCGCATGCCGGGATTGCGGGCATCGACAAGAGCGCGGCCGAGGCGGCGCCTTGCGTGCACGCGGTGTGGACGCTCGACGATCTCCGCCCCCATCTCGCCGCCCACCGCCTCGTCGTCGGCCTGCCGAGCCCGTCCTACCGCCAGCACCGCGACCGGCCGCTGCTCGCCGACGGCGAGGTCGTCCATGTCGGCGAGGCGGTGGCGATGGTCGTTTCCGCCTCGCGCTACGCGGCCGAGGACGCGGCGACGCTGGTCGATGTCGCCTACGAGCCGCTCCCCGCCGTCGCCGACTGCCGCGACGCGCTGGCGCCGGAGGCGCCGCCCGTCCATCGCGGCGCCGACCACAACCTGCTCGCCGAGCTCGCCATGGAATTCGGCGACGTCGAGGCGGCGTTTGTCCGCGCGCACCGCATCTTCGCCCTGAATCTCTCCGTCCATCGCGGCGGCGGCCACTCGATCGAGGGGCGCGGCGCGCTCGCCCGCCACGACCCGGTCGACGACCTTCTGACGCTGTGGAGCTCGACCCAGACGCCGCATGCCGGGCGCGACGCGATCGCCCGCATGCTGGGCCGCGGGACCCGCCGCGTCCGCGTCGTCACCCCGGCGGTCGGCGGCGGGTTCGGCCCCAAGCTCGTGACCTACCCGGAAGAGGTCGCCGTCGCGCTCGCATCCGTGCTGCTCGACCGGCCGGTCAAGTGGATCGAGGACCGGCGCGAGCACTTCGTCGCCAGCACCCAGGAGCGCGACCAGCACTGGGACATCGAGGCCGCGTTCGACACCGGGGGCCGCATCCTCGGGGTCCGCGGGACCATGCTGCACGATCACGGCGCCTATACCGCGCGCGGCGCCAATCTGCCCTACGAGTCGGCGCTTACCGTGACGCTGCCCTACGACGTGCCGGCCTACCGGCTCACGGCCCGGGCGGCGCTCACCAACAAGGTGCCGGTCACCCCGGTCCGGGGCGCCGGTCACCCGCAGGCGGTGTTCGCCATGGAACGCCTGCTGGATGCGGCGGCGGACGGGCTCGGCATCGGCCGCGCGGCGATCCGCGAACGCAACCTGATCGGCCCCGAACGCATGCCCTGCACCCGCCCGCTGGAGACCCGGGGCGGGCGCAAGGTGGTGCTCGACTCGGGCGACTATCCGGGCTGCATGAAGGCGGCGCTCGATGCCGCGGACTGGGACGGTTTTGCCGCCCGGCGCAAGGCGGCGAAGATGCTCGGGCTCGCGCGCGGCATCGGGCTTGCCAATTTCGTCAAGGGAACCGGGCGCGGGCCGTTCGAATCGGCCGCCGTCGCCATCGACCCGGCGGGCACGGTGTCGGTCGCTTCCGGCGCCGCCGCGATGGGCCAGGGGATCGAGACCATGCTCGCCGGCATCGTCGCCGAGACGCTCGGCTGCGACCGCGATCTGGTCAGGGTCACGGCGGGGGATACAGGCGCGATCGCGCTCGGCATTGGCGGGTTCAACAGCCGCCAGGCGGTGACCGCGGGGAGCTCGGCCTTCAACGCAGCGCGCCGGGTACGCGACAAGGCGCTCGCCGTCGCCGCGCATCTCCTGGAGGCGGCGCAGGAGGATCTCGAAATGGCGGGCGGCGAGGTCCGGGTGCGTGGCGCGCCCGATCTCAGCGTCCCACTCGGCCGGCTCGCCGAGACCGTGGGGGGCACGCCGGGGGTGACGCTGCCGGCGGGGATCGCGCCCGGGCTCGCGGCGGACGAATACACCGTGCTCGACGACATGCCGTTCGCCAATGGCAGCGCGGTCGCGGAGGTGCAGATCGATCGCGAGACCGGGCACGCCGCCATCCATCGGCTCACGGTCGCGCACGATTGCGGGCGCATCGTGAACCGGGCGATCGTCGAAGGCCAGATCGTGGGCGGCGCGGCGCACGCCGTCGGCAACGCGCTCTATGAGTGGATGGGGTTCGACGACGACGCCCAGCCGCTCACCGTGACGCTCGCCGACTACCTGCTGCCGGGTTCGACCGACGTGCCGAGGGTCGCTACGGTGCACATGGAATCGCCGAGCCCGCTCAACCCGATCGGGGTCAAGGGGGTCGGCGAATGCGGCACCGTCCCCACCGCCGCCGCCATCGCCGCCGCGATCGAGGATGCGCTCGGCCTGCCCGGCGGCACCGTGCAGCGCGTGCCGCTCGCCCCCGCCGACATCGGGAGGCTTGCCCGTGACCATACGCTTTGAGGAGATCGGCGAGCGGCTGCGCGCCTTCCGGCTCGGCTCGGGGCTGAGCGCCGACGAGATCGCCGCCCGCATCGGCATCTCGCGCACCGCGCTCTACCGCTTCGAGAAAGGCCGGGTGGCGAAGATCGACGCGCTGGAAAAGCTCGCCGAGCTGCTCGACGTGTCGCTCCCGACCCTGCTCGGCGTCGGCGTCGAATATGTCGGCTCGGCGGTCAGCTTCTTCGAGCGGCTGCGCCAGATCGAGGCGACGGCGGAACACATCGTCGTGCTGGCGGGCCCGGTCTCCTTCCTGCTGTCGAGCGACGACTTCGTCGACACGCTGGAAGACGTGCTCGGCGAGAGCATCCCGGATGGCGGCGACGGGCGCGCCCGCGGCCTCGACCAGCTGGGCGAGCTGATGTCCATCCTGCGCCGGCGCAAGGAGACCTATCGCGAGCGCCGCCCGGGCGTGCTCAACCTGATCTCCGAGGCGGAGATGGGGCGGTTCCTGAGGAATGGCCTGGTCGGCCGCCTCGACCTGCCATCCGCCGTTCGCGACGAGCGGCTTGCGCTCGCGCGCCGCGAGGCGCTGCATCTGGTGCGGCTGATGGAGGACGAGCCGATCGGCGTCCAGATCGGCCTCGTCCCCTCGACCCTGCCGCCGACCAGCTTCCAGATCTTCCGCCAGCCCGGCCGCAGGGTGCTGACGCTGAGCCCGTTCCGCCTCGGCGAGCAGCCCAACATCCACGCCGGGGTGGCGATGATCACCTCGGCACCCGAGGCGCTGGCGCTGCACGAGAAGACGGCGGAAGATTTGTGGCGCCGTGCCCGCAAGGGCCCGCGGGCGGCCGCCGCCATGCGCGACCTGATCTCCCGCCACGCCCCGGGCTGAGGCGGGGCGCGAGTCTTCAAAAGCTGTAGACGAGGCTCCCGCCGATAAAGCTGTCGCGCCGCGTGTCGTGGATGGGGTCGTCGGGGTCGACGGCAAGAAAGACGGTGCCGTCGACCTTGGCGTCCCAGCTGTCCGAGAGGTTGCGCTTGACCTCGAATCCGAGCGCGTAGGTCTGGTAATCGGCATCGGCGATCAGGCTGGCCACGAGCTGGGTGCCCTCGACGTCGTTGAGGGCGAGGCGGCCGGCGACGAAGATCTCGTTCTGGAACTGGTCGGGCGAACGGCGCCCGCGCTCGTCGTAGCTCCACTCGGCGAGCACGCTGATATCGGCGTTCGACTCGAATACCCCGCCGAAGGTGTATTCGAAGCCGGCAACGAAGGCCCGGTAGTCGCGTCCTTTGCCCAACAGGTCGGCCGGAGGATCGGGCAGGGCCGGTGCGCCCTCGCGGTGGATGGCCTCCAGCTTCAACAGCCACGACTCCAGGGTGAGCTGGGCGTCGAGCCCGAACTGGCGGATCTGCGCGTAGTGCGGCACCAGGCGGTGCGGCACCGGGACGAAGCCGCCCATCCCGTCCGGCGCGATCCGGAAGGACGGGCGCAGCGACGGTTCGCGGGCGGTGCCGTCGAACAGGCTGAGCCCGAGATCGAGCGGCCCGAAGCTCCGGCTGAAGCGCGCGGCGAGGTCGACATGCCATTCCTCGGCCGCGCTCTCATAGGTCACCCGGCGCTCGTCCACCGTGAGTCCGCCGCGCAGCCGCCCGCCGGGCCCGGGCAGGGTGCGCTCGCGGTGCAGCGGCAGCACGAAGAACTCCAGCGTCCCCCACCCCGCCGTCCAGGTCAGATGGGCCATGAGCTGGCCCAGCGCGATCTCCTCGTTGGGGTGCTCGACCAGGTCGGCCTGGTTGACGATGTTGACCAGATGGTGGAATTCGGTCACCCCCCAGAACACCCGGTCGAAGCCGAGCCGTGCCTCCCACTCGCCCTCGCCGAGCTCGCCGAAGGCCAGCAGATAGGCCTCGCGCAAATCGGCGTGGGTGCGGTAGGCATCGGCGCTGTCGTAGCGGTAGAACGGCGTCAGGATGAAGCTCGCCCCGCTCTCGTGGTCGAGATGGAGCGTCGACTGCGCCGTGTAGCCGAGCGTCGCGTCCCGCTGGCCGGGATGCGCGGCTTCCTCGGGGAACCAGCGCCCTTCGAGCGCAAGCCGTCCGGAGAGCGACATGGCGAGCCCACCGGTATCGGCGGCGGCGGCGGCGGCGAGGACCGCCCAGGCGACGCCGATGGCAGCGGCGGCGGCGCTGCGGCGGCGGGACCGGCGCGTCAGCGGCATGAACTGCCCAACGGTTCAGGAGTTCCGTGCATCTGCAACGGCGGAATCATACCCGCCTTCGCCTTTCTTGGCACTCGGGTTCGGCCTTGCGCGGATTTGCGGATGCCGGAGGGTCCGCTGCTGCTCGGGCTGTCCGGCATCCGCCGGCGTGACGGCCCGGCTAGTCCGAGCGGGGGATTCTCGTCCATGCGCCGCCGCTCCAATACAGCAGAAAAGAGGATTTCCGGTAATCCGTGAACTCGATGGTTTCGCGGTTCAGCCCGATCTCCTTCGGTTTCCCCGCGTCGCAATCCGGACCTTCCCCCGTGGCGCACGACGTGGGACGGGTGCCGCGGGGAATCGTCCTGATCCCGTAATTGGCGAGCGCCCCGATCCCGCCCAGCTCGAAGATGGTGGACAGCCGGGTTCCGCCGTCGACGCAGGCCACCAGTGCCAGGGCGCCCGTTCTTTCCAGGAAGAACGCCTTGTCGAGGTTGCCGTCGCCATCGAAATCGCCGACCGCAATCAGGCCTCCGGACCCCGGGACGGCGCCGGGCGCACGCTCCTTCACGCGATGGGCGGCGACCCCGTCGCACGCCCGCAGGTCCGGCGGTCCCGCGACCCAGACACCGAGTGCGAGCGACAACGCGAGCGCGGCTCTGCTGACTCTCATGGCGGATGCGTTCCCCGGTTCGCGGCTTCCCGGCGGCCGGCGCCGACAGGCAAGGCCCGCCCGCTCTGAGTGGTTATACTACTTCAGGCAGAAGCGCTACCGGCTCTCCGTGTTGCGGCGCGGCGGGACCCGTCCTATTGCCATGCCAACGGGGTAAGGGTATCGGGTGCCGCAATGATACTGGTGACCGGAGGGGCCGGTTTCGTCGGCTCCAACCTGATCGCGGGGCTGGAAGCGCGCGGGCATCGCGGGATCGCCGTCTGCGACCGGCTGGGCGCGGGTGCGAGATGGCGGAACCTCGCCCGGCGCGCCGTCGGCACCGTGTTCCCGCCGGAGCGGCTGAGCGGTTTCCTCGACGAGTCCGGCGGCGGCGTCGAGGCGGTGTACCATATCGGGCTCCACGAAGGCGGCGGGGATGTCGACCGCATGCTGGAGTCCGGCTACCACGCGGCGGCCGAGCTGTGGGCGTGGTGCGCCGCGAACGGGGTGCGCTTCTTCTGGGCCTCGACCGCGGAGACCTATGGCGACGGCAGCGCCGGGTTCGACGACGATATCGACGAGGTCGCGCTCGCCCGGCTGGTTCCGTCGACCGCGCGGGGCTGGGCCAGGCATTTGTTCGACCGCGCGGTGGCGCGCACCGTCTCCGCCGGGTCGCCGCGCCCGCCGCAATGGGCCGGGCTCAAGCTGTTCGACGTCTACGGGCCGAACGAGTACCACAAGGACGAGCCGTCCCTGCCGCTGATGCTGTGGCGCGGCACGGCCCCGCCCGGGATCGATCGCGGGACCCGGCGCGACCTGGTGTGGATCGGGGATTGCGTCGCCGTGATGCTGTGGCTGCTCGACAACAAGGAGGTCAGCGGTTTGTTCAATGTCGGGACCGGACAGGGCCGGCGCATCGGCGAGGTCGCGGCCGCCCTGGGCGCGGCTGCGCGCCGCGAGGTCGGGCTTCCGGCGGACACGACACCGGAAACGCCCCGCGTGCGGTTTCGCCATTCCACCGAAGCCCGGATGCAGCGGTTGCGCAGCGCCGGGTACGACGAAGCATTCCTGCCGATCGAGGACGGCATCGGTCGCTATGTCGGAGAGTTTCTCTCCCGCGGCGAAGCCCATCTGTAGGCCGGGGTGACGGTGTACGCGATCGCCTTTCCCGCCATCGACCCGGTCGCCGTCGAGATCGGACCGCTGGCGGTCCGCTGGTACGCGCTCGCCTATGTGGCGGGAATCCTCCTCGGCTGGCGCTACATGATCGTCCTCGCGCGGCGATCCCCGGCCGGGGTCGCGCCGCGCGATGTCGACGACTTCGTGCTGTGGGCGACGCTCGGCATCGTGCTCGGCGGACGTCTCGGCTACGTGCTTTTCTACCGGCCCGGCGACTACCTGGCGGACCCGCTCTCCGCCTTCGCCCTGTGGCAGGGCGGGATGTCGTTTCACGGCGGTCTGTGCGGCGTGGTGCTCGCCGCCTTCGTCTTCGCCTGGCGGCGCGGCGTTCCCTGGCTCGCGCTCGGCGATTTGGTGAGCGCGGCGGCGCCGATCGGCCTGTTCTTCGGCCGGCTCGCCAACTTCGTCAACGGCGAGCTCTACGGACGGCCGACGACGGTGCCCTGGGGCATGGTGTTCCCCGGCGCCGGGGCTGCGCCGCGCCATCCGAGCCAGCTCTACGAGGCGGCGCTCGAGGGGCTGGCGCTGTTCGCGCTCTGCGCCGGCGTCGTCTTCCTGCTGCGCGGGCTGGAGCGGGCGGGCCTGGTCGCCGGCGTGTTCCTCGCCGGCTACGCCGTCGCCCGAATGGCGGCGGAGCTGTTCCGCCAGCCCGACGCCCATCTCGGCTTCCTGATCGGCGGGGCGACGATGGGCCAGCTGCTCTCGGTCCCGGTGCTGCTCGCCGGTGTCTGGCTGGTCTGGCGGGCGCGGCCCCGATGACCCCGCTCGGCCTCCGACTGCGCGACAGGATCGCGCGAAGCGGGCCGCTTCCGGTGGCCGAGTTCATGGCGGCGGCGAACGGCGATCCCGAGCACGGCTACTACGCCCGGCGCGACCCCCTCGGCGGCGCGGGCGATTTCATAACCGCGCCGGAGATCAGCCAGGTTTTCGGCGAGCTGATCGGCGCCTGGTGCGCCGTCGCCTGGCGCGGCATGGGCGCGCCCGGGCGGGTGCTGCTGGTCGAGCTCGGCCCCGGGCGGGGCACGCTGATGGCCGATCTGCTGCGCGCCACGCGTCGCGTCGCGGGGTTCCGCGAGGCGCTCGACATCCGCCTCGTCGAGACCAGCCCGGCGCTTGCGCGGCTCCAGAAGGACGCTCTCGGCGGTGCCGCGGCGGCCTGGCACCATAGCCTCTCGGAGCTGCCGGAGGGTCCGCTGCTGCTCGTCGCCAACGAGTTTTTCGACGCCCTGCCGGTCGAGCAGTATGTCGCGCGGCGGGACGGCTGGCACCGCCGCGCCGTCGCCGCGGACGCCGAGGTGTTTCGCTTCGTCGACGGTCCCCGCGTCGACGATCCGCCCACATGCGGCTTGCCGGCGGACGGCGAGATCCGCGAGACCAGCCCGCAATCCGTCGCCATCGTAAGCGAGATCGCCACCCGGCTCGCCGCGGGACGCGGGGCCGCGCTGATCGTCGACTACGGCTATGCCTCTCCCGCGACCGGAGAGACGCTGCAGGCGGTGGCGCGGCATCGCTACGCCGACCCGCTGGCCGCGCCCGGCGAGGCCGATCTGAGCGCGCATGTCGATTTCGCGGCTCTTGCCCGGGCGGCGCGGGCGGCGGGGGCGTGCTGCCACGGACCGGTGCCGCAGGGCGAATTTCTGGATCGTCTCGGCATCGGCGCGCGGATGGGCCGGCTGATCGCGGCGGCGGAACCGGGTCAGCGCGAGGCGATCCGCACCGCCTGCCGGCGGCTGACCGGTGAGCGGGCGATGGGCGGGCTGTTCAAGGCGCTCGCTCTGACCGATCCGCACTCGCCGGTGCCGGCCGGTTTCGAGGCAGCCGGGCGATGACGCCGCCGTTCGCGAAAGGGCAGGCGCTCGACGGGCTCGACGGTATCCGGCACGGTTTTTTCGGCCGCTCCGGCGGCGTGTCGGACGGGGTCTATGCGTCGCTCAATTGCGGCCCCGGCTCGGCCGACGACCCCGAAGCGGTGGCCGAGAACCGCGCCCGGGCGGCGGCGGCGCTCGGGCTGCCCGCCGAAGCGCTCTACACCGCCCGCCAGGTGCACGGCACCGAGGCGATCGTCCTCGACGCCCCCGGCGCGCCGCGCCGCACGGGGGATGCGCTGGTCACCGCGACGCCGGGGGTCGCGCTCGGAATCCTCACCGCGGACTGCGCGCCGGTGCTGCTCGCCGATCCCGGGGCCCGTATCGTCGGCGCCGCGCATGCCGGCTGGCGCGGCGCGCTCGCAGGCGTGCTGGCCGCGGCGGTCGCGGCGATGGAGGCCAAGGGGGCCGCGCGCGGCCGCATCCTGGCCGCCGTCGGCCCCTGCATCGGCCAGCCCTCCTACGAGGTCGGGCCGGAGTTCCGCGCGCGCTTCGAGGCCGAAGACCCGGCCAACGCGCGCTGGTTCGCCGAGCCGCGCCCCGGCGCTCGCCCGCATTTCGACCTCGAAGGCTATGTCGCGGCGCGCCTGGAGGCGCTCGGGATCGCCGGCGTCAGCGTCGCCGGCATAGACACCTGCGCCGCGGAGGAAAGCTGTTTCAGCCATCGTCGCGCCCGTCTGCGCGGGGAGGAGGGCTATGGGCGGGCGCTGTCCGCGATCGCCCTGGCGGGGTGAGGACGGGTGCCGCATCTGATCGTCTTCGTGCTGGTCTGCCTGCTGGGCCTGCTGGGCCTGCTGGCAACATGCGTGCTGTGACGCGGGGCGCCGCCCTCGCGCTCGCGCTCGCCATCCTTGCCGCCTGCCAGCCGCTGCCGCGGCCCTTCGCGCCGACCGACCGGGGTGGAGCCGCGACCGCGGTCCCGGGCGAGGACGCCTGGGGCGTCGCCCTCCGCCCGGTCTCCGGCATGGCCCCCGGGCCGTCCGCCGACTTCACCGCATCCGTGGTCGCGGCGCTCGGCCGACGCGGCGTGCCGGCCGCGGTATCCGGCGGCCTCCCGCGCGGCGCGCTGCTCTACGGCGCGGCCGAGACGCGACCGCTCGGCGGCGAACGCCTCGGCATCGCCATCGCCTGGACGGCGTTCGCTCGCGACGGGCGCGGGCTCGGCCTCCATCGGGTCGTCGCCGAAGCGCCGCGGCACGACTGGGAGAGCGCCGCCGCGCCGTTGCTGGAGCGGCTCGCCGCGCAGTCGGCGGACGGGATCGTCGCCCTCTTGCGTCCCGCGGCGCCGGTCCCGCACCGAGCCGGCCCCGCGATCCGGGTGGTCTCCGTCGCCGCGCCCCCCGGCCTCGACGGGGAGATCCTGCGGCGCGCGACGGTCGATGCGATGCGCGCGGCCCGCATCGGCGGCTCCGCGAGCGACAAGCCAGGCCACCGCCTTGCCGCGGCGGTGTCGCTCGGCCCCGTCTGGCGCGGGCAGCGCCGTCTCCGGGTCGAGTGGCGGCTCGACGATGCCGCCGGCGGGCGGGTCGGCGCGATGGTTCAGGAGAACGGCGTGGCCGAGGAAACGCTCGCGGCGGACTGGCCGGCCCTGGCGCGGCTGATCGCCCGGGCGGCGGTCGACGAGCTCGGCGGGCTGCTGGCGCGGGCGGGCGGAAGCGCGGCGGCGCCGGTTGACGGGCCTACCCGGCGACCCTAGATTGCGCGCTCCCGGAGCCAGGGAGTGGAGCAAGCGCCCCAGGGTGTCCGCCAGTCCGCGCGATGCGCGCACTGGCGCGTAACGCGTTGGGGGCGAGGAATCCTGCGATGTTCGACGGGCTGAGAACCAGGTTCGAGGACGTTTTCGACCGCCTCAAGCGGCGCGGCGCGCTGTCCGAGGGGGACGTTTCGGCCGCGATGCGGGAGATCCGCATCGCCCTCCTGGAGGCCGATGTGGCGCTCCCCGTCGTCAAGGAGTTCACCGACACGGTGAGCGCCGAGGCGGTCGGCCAGGACGTGCTGCGCTCGATCAATCCCGGCCAGATGGTGGTCAAGGTGGTGAACGACCGCCTGGTCGAGATGCTCGGCGCAAGCTCCGAGGGCATCGACCTCGCCGCGGCCCCGCCGGTGGCGGTGATGCTGGTCGGGCTCCAGGGCTCGGGCAAGACGACCACGACGGCGAAGCTCGGCAAGCGGCTGGCGGGCCAGGACCGCAAGAAGGTGCTGATGGCCTCGCTCGACGTGCGCCGTCCCGCGGCGCAGGAGCAGCTCGCCGTGCTCGGCGCCCAGGCCGAAATCGCCACGCTGCCCGTCATCCCGCTGCAGACGCCGCGGATGATCGCCGACCGGGCGATGGAGACCGCGCGGAAGGAGGGCTACGACGTGGTCCTGCTGGACACCGCCGGCAGGCTCGCCATCGACGATGCGCTGATGGACGAGGCGGCGACGATCGCCGATGCCGCTTCGCCCAGGGAAACCCTGCTGGTCGCCGATGCGATGACCGGCCAGGACGCGGTGGCCACGGCGAGCGCCTTCCACCGGCGCCTCGGCCTCACCGGCATCGTATTGACCCGGGTCGACGGCGATGCGCGCGGCGGCGCGGCGCTCTCGATGCGGGCGGTGACCGGCTGCCCCATCAAGCTGCTCGGCACCGGCGAGGGGCTCGATGCGCTGGAGCCGTTCCACCCCGACCGCATCGCGTCGCGCATCCTCGGCATGGGCGACGTCGTCAGCCTGGTCGAGAAGGCGCAGGAGACCATCGCCGAGGAAGAGGCCGAGAAGCTCGCCCGCAAGATGCAGAAGGGGCGGTTCGACTTCGACGACCTGGCCAAGCAGCTGCGCCAGATCCGCACCATGGGCGGGCTCGGCGGCATCGCCCAGCTCCTGCCCGGTGTCGGCAAGATGCAGAAGCAGCTCGCCAACGCCAATGTGGACGAGGCGGTCCTGGTGCGCCAGGAGGCGATCATCTGCTCGATGACGCCGACCGAGCGGCGCCGGCCCGAGATCATCAAGGCCTCGCGCAAGCGGCGCATCGCCGCCGGTTCCGGCGTCACCGTCCAGGACGTCAACCGGCTGATGAAGCAGTTTCAGGAAATGAACCGCATGATGAAGAAGATGAACCGGCTCGGCCGGAAGGGGCTGATGCGCGGCGGGATGCCGCCGATGATGCCTGGATAGGCCCGGGAAAGGAGAAACATGGCCCTCAAGATCAGACTCGCGCGCGGCGGCGCCAAGAAGCGCCCGTTCTACCGCATCGTGGTCGCCGACTCGCGCAGCCCGCGCGACGGCCGCTTCATCGAGCGGCTCGGCACCTACAACCCGATCCTCGCCAGCGACCACCCGGACCGCGTGGTGCTCAAGGAGGATCGCATCCGCCACTGGCTCGACCGCGGCGCCAAGCCGAGCGACCGGGTGGCGAAGTTCCTCGGCCGGGCCGAGATCGTCCCGATGCCCGCGCCGCGCGACAACCCGATCAAGAGCCGCCCCAAGAAGAAGGCGCAGGAGCGGTTGAAGGCGGCGGAGGAAGCGGCGGCGGAGAGCTGAGACGGCTGCGCGACGCCGCGAGCCCGCCGGGCGCGGCCGCGCCGCCAAGGTCTCGACGCTTGCCGTCGAGGGCGCGGCCCGGACCGGGCGGGTGTGCGTCGGCGCCGTCGCCGGGGCGCATGGCGTGCGCGGCGAGGTGCGGGTCCGCAGCTTCACCGAACGGCCGGAGGACATCGCGGCCTACGGGCCGCTGGAGGACGAGGCGGGCGGCCGGGTCTTCGTGCTTGCCCTGACCGGGCGGGCGCGCGGCCTGCTGACCGGATCGATCGAGGGCATCTCCGGGCGCGAGGCGGCCGAGGCGCTGCGCGGCACAAGGCTCTATGTCGACCGGGACCGGCTGCCGGCGCCGGCCGACGAGGACGAGTTCTACCACGCCGACCTGCTGGGACTGGCGGCGGTGGACGGCGACGGAAAGCTGCGCGGCCGGGTGGCGGCGATCCTGTCGGCGGGCGATGCGGCGGTGCTGGAGATCGATCCCGGCGGCGGGGACACGCTGCTGGTGCCGTTCACCCGGGAGCACGTGCCAGAGATCGACGTCGCGGCGGGGCGCATCGCGATCGACCCGCCCGAAGAGCCCGGCGAGACGGTGCGGGAAGACGAGGACGATGGGCGCCGGTGACAAGACGCCGTTCGCGGTCCGCGTGCTCACCATCTTTCCCGCGATGTTCCCGGGTCCGCTCGGCCATTCGCTCGCCGGCCGGGCGCTGGAGGACGGAATCTGGGGTCTGGAAACAGTGGACATTCGGGACTTCGCGCGCGATAAACACCGCTCCGTCGACGACACCCCCTTTGGCGGGGGCGCGGGGATGGTGATGCGGCCGGACGTCGTGGGGGACGCGCTCGCGGCGGTCGCCCGGTCCGGTACGCCGCTGATCTATCTCAGCCCGCGCGGACGGCTGCTCGATCAGGCGCGGGTTCGCGCTCTGGCCTCCGGGCCCGGGATGAACCTGCTCTGCGGCCGTTTCGAGGGCGTCGACGAACGGGTGCTCGAGGCGTACGAAGTCGAGGAGCTCAGCCTCGGCGATTTCGTGCTGTCGGGGGGCGAGCCGGCGGCGATCGCGCTGATCGACGCCTGCGTGCGGCTGTTGCCGGGCGTCGTCGGGCAGTCGGAGTCGCTGGCCGAGGAGAGCTTCGCCGGCGGGCTGCTGGAGTACCCGCACTACACGCGCCCGCGCGAATGGCGGGGCCGCGCGGTGCCCGAGGCGTTGTCGAGCGGGCATCACGAGCGGATCCGCGAATGGCGCATGGCCGCCGCGGAACGCGCGACACGGGAGCGCCGGCCGGATCTGTGGCGGCGCTACCGGCAGAGGACGGAAGGGTTGGACGATGAACGTGATTGAGCAGATCGAAGCCGAGCAGATCGCCAGGCTCACCTCGGAACGGCCGATACCGGCATTCGCCCCGGGCGACACGGTGCGCGTCCACTTCAAGGTCGTCGAAGGCTCGCGCGAGCGAATCCAGGTCTATGAGGGGGTGGTGATCGCGCGCACCTCCAGCGGGGTGAGCTCCGCCTTCACGGTGCGCAAGATCTCCTACGGCGAAGGCGTCGAACGCGTGTTCCCGCTCTATTCGCCGCGCATCGACCGGATCGAGGTGGTGCGTCGCGGCAAGGTACGGCGCGCCAAGCTCTATTACCTGCGCAGCCGGCGCGGCAAGCGCGCGCGGATCGCCGAGAAGGTGGACCGCAGGCCGGACGCGGCGGATACGCCGCGCGAGGCCGGGGCGGCAGCAGCGGCCGAACCGGCGGCAACCGACGGAGAATAGACCGGCTCCGCGGCCCCGCCCGGCCGCGCCCCGGCCAAATCGAGGAGGGCGCTCGATGGCGCAACCGAAGACCCTGTTCGACAAGATCTGGGACAGCCACGTGGTCGACGTGCAGGAGGACGGCACCTGCCTGCTCTATATCGACCGGCAGATCATCCACGAGATCACCAGCGCCCAGGCCTTCGAAGGGCTGCGCGCGGCCGGACGCACGGTGCGCCGGCCGGAGGCCCAGCTCCTGGTCCCCGACCACAACGTGCCGACCACGGACCGCTCGCTCCCCATCGAGAACGAGGAGTCGCGCATCCAGATCGAGCTTCTCAAGGAGAACGCCGAGGCCTTCGGCCTGCCCTATATCGAGCTCGACGACATCCGCCAGGGCATCGTCCACGTGATCGGCCCCGAGCAGGGCTTCACCCTGCCCGGGCTGACCATGGCGTGCGGCGATTCGCACACCTCGACGCATGGCGCCTTCGGCTGCCTCGCCTTCGGCATCGGCACCTCCGAGGTCGAGCACGTGCTGGCCACCCAGTCGCTGATCCAGCGCCCGGCGCAGAACATGCGCGTCACCGTCGACGGGGCGCTGCCGCCGGGCGTGGTGGCGAAGGACCTCGCGCTCGCCATCATCGGCGCGATCGGCACCGCCGGCGGCACCGGCTGCGTCATCGAGTATGCCGGCAAGGCGGTCGAGGAGCTGTCGATGGAAGGGCGCATGACGCTCTGCAACATGACCATCGAGGGCGGCGCGCGGGCCGGTCTCGTCGCCCCCGACCGGACCACGTTCGACTACGTCAGGGGCCGCCCGATGGCGCCCAAGGGCGCCGCATGGGAGCAGGCCGAGGCCTTTTGGCGGACGCTGCCCTCCGATCTCGGCGCCGAGTACGACAAGGAGGTCGCCATCCCGGTCGACAGCATCGAGCCGCAGGTGACCTGGGGGACCAGCCCGGAGATGGTGCTGCCGATATCGGGCTCGGTGCCCGACCCGTCCGGCGAGGAGGACGGCAACCGCAAGCGCTCGCTGGAGCGCGCGATCGACTATATGGGGCTGTCCGCCGGCCAGGCGCTGACCGACATCCGGGTCGACAGGGTGTTCATCGGCTCCTGCACCAATTCGCGCATCGAGGATCTCCGCGCCGCCGCCGCCGTGGCCGAGGGGCGCAGCGTCGCCGACGGCGTTCACGCGATGGTGGTGCCGGGCTCCGGTCTGGTGAAGCACCAGGCCGAGGAGGAGGGGCTCGACCGGGTGTTCAAGGAGGCCGGGTTCGACTGGCGCGAGCCCGGGTGCTCGATGTGCATCGCGATGAACGGCGACATGCTGGCGCCGGGCGAGCGCTCGGCGTCTACGTCGAACCGCAATTTCGAGGGCCGCCAGGGGCCCGGCGGGCGCACCCATCTGATGAGCCCCGCGATGGCCGCCGCGGCCGCGGTCAACGGCCATCTGAGCGACCACCGGGACCTGATCTAGGGAGCGCTTAGCGATGGAGAAGTTCACCACCCTCGAGGGCATCGCCGCCCCCTTCCCGATGGTCAACGTGGACACCGACCGGATCATCCCGGCGCGGTTCCTCAAGACCATCAAGAAGACCGGGCTCGGCAAGAACCTGTTCAACGAGCTGCGCTACGACGCGGACGGCTCGGAGAAGCCCGACTTCGTGCTCAACAAGCCGGCCTACCGCGAGGCCAGGATCCTGGTCGCCGGGGACAATTTCGGCTGCGGCTCGTCGCGCGAGCATGCGCCCTGGGCGCTGGTCGATTTCGGCATACGCTGCGTCATCGCGCCGAGCTTCGCCGACATCTTCAACAACAACGCCTCGAAGAACGGCATGCTGCTGATCGCGCTGCCGCAGGAGACGGTCGACAAGCTGATGGAGGACGCGGACAAGGGCGGCAACGCGCGCCTCTCGGTCGATCTGGAGAAGCAGCGGATCGTCCGCCCGGACGGCGAGACCATCGATTTCGACATCGACCCGTTCAAGAAGCACTGCCTGCTCAACGGGCTCGACGACATCGCGCTGACCCTGCAGAAGGACGACAAGATCAGCGCCTTCGAAGGCGCGCGCAAAGCCGCCCAGCCCTGGGCCTGACGCCGCGATGGCCGCCAACAAGAAGCTGCTGATCCTGGCCGGGGACGGCATCGGCCCCGAGGTGATGGGCGAGGTGCGCCGGGTCATCGACTGGATGGACCGGCGCCGCCATGTGAGCTTCGACGTTGCCGAGGCGCTGGTGGGCGGCGCGGCGATCGACGAAGAGGGCGGGCCGATCTCGGACGCCACGATGGACGCGGCGATGGGCGCCGATGCGGTGCTGCTGGGCGCCTGCGGCGGCCCCAGATGGGCCGATGTCGCCTTCGAGATCCGCCCCGAGGCGGGGCTCTTGCGCCTGCGCAAGGACCTGGAGCTGTTCGCCAATCTGCGCCCGGCGCTGGTCTTCGACGCGCTGGCCGAGGCGTCGACGCTGAAGACCGAGCTGGTCGCGGGGCTCGACATCCTGATCGTCCGCGAGCTCACTGGCGGGGTCTATTTCGGCGAGCCGCGCGGCATCGAGACCCTGGCGGGCGGCGAGCGCCGGGGCGTCAACACGCAGGTCTACACCACCTCCGAGATCGTCCGCGTCGCCCGCGTCGCCTTCGACCTCGCGCGCAAGCGCGGCAACCGGGTGTGCTCGGTCGAGAAGGCGAACGTGATGGAGAGCGGCCTGCTGTGGCGCGAGGAGGTCACCCGGCTGCACCGGGGCGAATACGCCGATGTCGAGCTGTCGCACATGCTGGCCGACAATTGCGGCATGCAGCTGGTGCGCGCGCCCAAGCAGTTCGACGTGATCGTCACCGACAATCTGTTCGGCGACATGCTGTCGGATGTCGCATCGATGCTCACCGGCTCGCTCGGCATGCTGCCCTCGGCCTCGCTGGGACCTGCGGATTCTTCGGGGCGGCGGCGGGCGCTGTATGAGCCGATCCACGGCTCGGCGCCCGACATCGCCGGCGAGAACAAGGCCAACCCGCTCGCCACCCTACTCAGCTTCGCGATGATGCTGCGCTACTCCTTCGACATGGAGGAGGACGCGCTGCTGGTCGAGCGGGCGGTCGAGCGGGCGCTCGCCCGGGGGCTGCGCACCGGCGACATCATGCAGCCCGGCATGACCGCGGTCTCCACCGCCGGGATGGGCGAGGCGGTCACCGAGGCGCTGGACGCGATGGCGGCTTAGGCCCTTCCGACGCGCCGGAGTCGCCATGGCGCAGACAGGAACGATGCCGTCCGTCTTTCGTTCCTTCGGCGAAAGTCCGGCTAATGACCGCCGCGTACGAATCCGTGGGGATCAATATTCGTATAGCAGTTGAATTTCCGTATTCCTGCCTCAGAGCGGACATGGAATTCTCCATTCTTGGAATGCCTCACGTCAAAATGAAAACCGTCGGGAAGTCGAAAGGTGAATTTGCGGCGGCGCCATTCTGGAAGACCATGCGAGCCATGGTGAGCGCCGTGACAAAAGATCAGTTCCAGGCGGTCGTGCCAACAGCCGCGGCTTCTATGCCGGTCACGGAAACGCCTTATGGTCTGCTCGACCGCATGGAGGTCGTCCCTTTCCCGGTTGACGTTGCGTGCCCGGGACCAAGCGTCCTTTACCGATGGCTCGGCTTCGAAAACGGTTTCCGGCAGGAGCAGCGGGGACCCGATCCCGGGCCGTACCCTGGCGCGCCATTCTTCCTCGAATTCCATGCACGCGTTGAAGGCTTCGAAAAACACTTCTTGGCCGAATTTGCGTGACAACTCGCGCGGCAGCCATGTCGCGCGGTAACACCGGCGAGCCAATTCTCCGAAATTGGGACGCTCGCTTTCGCGATCGTGGGCGAGAAGAAGATGCACGCCCGCGTCGGGGGCGCAATCGGCCTCCTTCATGACTCGAGACCATATGCCCGAGAGATCTGCGCGTCCGTGATCGCGACTCGGTATTGATTTGATCGTCCATCCCGCGCGGGCGGGGCGACTTTTCGCGCGCCGATGGGTCCCAAGTGGGATGCCGGCGACGATCACGTGCGGATCGGTCATCCCCCTTTGCGCTGGGACAACAGCGCCTCGATCGCCCGAAATGGTATGCGAAGGTCGCGAATTTCTTCGGCAGTCAGATAGGGAACAAGGCGGGCCAGGGTTTGATGAGGCGAATCCGCCGTTCCGGCGCGCCGAAACCAGGCCGTGCGTACGGTCAAGCCGTGGCCTTTCGCCCATTCCCTTACGCGGGCAGCCACCGTTCGGCTTTGCCATGCGGTCCATTTGGGGAAGACGCCTCGGCTCGACGCTTCCCGTCGAAATTCCGAAAGTGGATTGGATGATCCGTTCAGCGCGTCAATCAACGGCCCTTGGACATCGGACGGCAGCGTGGCGACAAAGTTCCGGCGGTCTTCGACCAGGCCACTCAGGGTCACGCTCTCCACCTCGATGGAGGCGCCTTCCGCCTCATTCTCCGGCACGAACCTGTCGCTATTCGGCAAGTAAACGAAAGGAAGGGGCGAGACCCGTGTGAACGCCTCATACACGTCCTTTCGCAAACCTTGGTGGCCGAGTTCGGCCCCAATTCGCGGCGCATCGTTCGGAATGCGCGCGCCCTGTATGCCGACCAGGACATCGCTGCCCGGGCGAGCCCGCATGTCGATGTCGTCGACTCGGCGCACCAGCGTCGAAAAGGAATCGGGCGACTCGGCGACATGTCTAGCCACATCGAATCCTCGGTCGTTACCGAGCGCGACCATTCGCTGGCGCAGTTTCGCGCCGGGGACCATTTTCGAATCGGCGTCAAGGCTGCGGAGCGCCTCCATTACAAGGCTATCCCAGTCGTCCATGGCGCGCCTCCGGGACTTGGCGAATACAAAAACGGGCTCGATGGATTGGCCATCGTGCCCGTTTGGTCAATGATTCTGCTTGCCTATGCGGCTGCTGGGACAACAAGGGTCCGCTCGAAAGTTAGGCCCGGCAAGCCAGCCTAACAGAGGGGACCGTCCGGACAGCCCTGGATTCCCCCGCACGAGTGAGTCGATTAAAGAGGAATCGCGAAAAACCTATGAACCGGTTACCAAATTGTCAAGAGACTGGACCCAAGGGGTGACGTGTGCGCTTCGTAGCCCGCCGGTTCAATTCTTCGTCATCTGCTGCGGCAGGTAGGTGGCGATCTCGGGGAAGACGACCAGCAGCACCACGCCGATCTGCAACAGGATGAAGAAGGGGAACGCCGCGCGGGCGATCTGCAGGATGTTGCGCCCGGTAAGCCCCTGCAGGACGAACAGGTTGAACCCGACCGGCGGGGTGACCTGCGACATCTCGACCACCAGCACCAGATAGATGCCGAACCATATCGGGTCGATCCCCGCTTCCTGGATCATCGGCAGGATGATCGAGGTGGTGAGCAGCACCACCGAGATGCCGTCGAGGAAGCAGCCGAGAACGATGAAGAAGACCGTCAGCGCCGCGATCAGCCCGTAGCGGCCGAGCTCCATCTCGCCGATCCACTGCGCCAGCGAGCGCGGGATCCCGGTGAAGCCCATGGCGATGGTCAGGAACGACGCGCCGACGAAGATGAAGCTGATCATGCAGGTGGTGCGCGTCGCCCCCATCAGGCTGTCGGCAAGCACCTGCCGGTTGAGCCCGCCGGTGCCCCAGGCCAGCGCGAGCGAGCCGAGCACGCCGACCACGGCGGCCTCGACCGGGGTGGCGATGCCGAGATAGATCGAGCCCAGCACGGCGACGATCAGCAGGATGGTGGGCAGCAGGCGGCGGGACTCGTAGATCTTGCGCCAGATGGTGAACCGCTCGTCGCTCTTCGGGATGCGGGACGGGTTGACCAGCGCCCACAGCATGATGAAGCCCATGAACAGCGCCATCAGCATGACGCCCGGCAGAATGCCGGCGATGAACAGCCGGGCGATCGAGAGCTCCGCGGCGACGCCATAGACGATCAGGATGATCGACGGCGGGATCAGGAAGCCGAGCGTGCCGGAGCCCGCCAGCGTCCCGATCGACATGCGCTCGTCATAGCCGCGCCCGTGCAGCTCGGGGATCGACATGCGCCCGATGGTCACCGCCGTCGCCGCGGAGGACCCGGAAATCGCGGCGAAGATGCCGCAGGCGACCACGTTGACGTGCAACAGCCGGCCGGGCAGTCGCGTCACCCAGGGCGCGATGCCGCGGAACATGTCCTCCGACAGCCGCGTGCGGAACAGGATCTCCCCCATCCAGACGAACAGCGGCAGCGCGATCAGCGAGAACGGGGTGGTCGAGCCCCAGGTCGTGGTCGCCAGCACCGAGCCCGCCGGCGCGGTGGTGAACGTCATCATCGCGAACACCGAGACGCCCACCAGCGACAGCGCCACCCAGAGCCCCGAGCCGAGCAGCAGCAGGAGGACGAAGGTCAGCACCAGCGCGATCGAGAGGATGTCCATGAAGGCGCCCTAGCTCTCGTCGCCCAGCCTGAGCGCCCGGACGGCCTCGTCGCCGTCCCGTTCGGCGTATTGCGGCGTCCGCCCGCTCAGCATGACGACCAGCTCGTCGACGAAGGCGATCGCCAGCACCACCAGGCCCAGCGCGAGACCCGATTGCGGGATCCAGAGCGGGGTCTTGATCAACCCCTGGCCGACCTCGCCGAACACGAAGGTCTCGTAGGCGAAGGCGCAGAAATGCCAGGCGAAGTAGATGCTGAGCAGGGTGCCCAGCACGAGGCAGAAGAGCTCCAGCGCATGGCGCATCCGCGGCGGCACGCGGAGCAGCAGGATCGACACGCGGATGTGCTCGCCGCTGGTCAGCGTATAGGCGAGGCCGAGGAAGATCGCCGAGGCGAGGCAGTAGCCGGCGAACTCGGTGGCGGCAGGGATCAGCACGCCCGCCATCCGGCCGACGATCTCGGCCAGGATGGCGAGCGCGATGCAGACGATGAACGCGGCGGAGAGGACGCCGCAGCCGCGATAGAGCCCGTCGAGGAGGCGTCTCACATCGTCATGCGCGAACCGGCGCTCAGTTGGACGCGCGGTAGGCGTCGAGGATCTTCTTGCCGTCCGGCCCCGCCTGGGACAGCCAGTCCTCGACCATCCTCGCGCCGGCCGCGCGCAGCCCCTTCATCAGCCCGGGCTTGGGCGGCACCACGGTGAGCTTTTCGGCGAGCTTCGCGGTCATCTTGGCGGTCTCGTTGGCGCTCATCTCCCAGCCCCTGGGCTCGGCCCGGGCGGCGGCGTCGAGCACGGCCTTCCGCGTTGCCTCGCCGAGCCGCCGGAAGGCGCGCGTGTTGACGATGACCATGTTCTTGCCGAGCCCGGCGCGGGTGTCGTGGTAGTGGGTGAGGTAGTCCCACGACTTGGTCAGCACGCCGGTGGTGGCCGAGGTGATCATCGCATCCACGATGCCGGTGGAGAACGCCTGCGGGATGTCGACCAGCTGCACCGTCGTCGGCACCGCGCCGACGGCGGCGGCGTAGCGCGAGATGGTGGCGTTGTAGGCGCGGAACTTGAGCCCCTTGAAGTCGTCGGCGCTCTTCAACTCCATCTTGGCGTAGAAGCCCTGGGGCGGCCAGGGAACCGAATAGAGCAGCGTCAGCCCCTTCTTGGCCAGCCGGCTCGCGATGAAGGGCTTCGAGACCTGCCACAGCCGCTTGGCCTGGTCGTAGCTCTCGGCGAAGAACAAGAGCGAGTCGACCTCGTAGACCCGGTCCTCGTTGGCGAGCAGCGAGACGATGGTCTCGCCCATCTGGATCTGGCCGCTCTGCACCGCGCGGTGGATCTCGGGCAGCTTGTAGAGCGACTGCGCGCTGTGCACGGTGATCTTGAGATCGCCCTTGGACGCCTCGGCGATCTCGTTCGCGAACTGATGGATGTTCTTGGTGTGGAAGAACGGATCCGGATAGGCGGTCGCCATGTTCCACTGCTGCGCGGCGAGCGCGCCACTGGCCGCGAGAACGACCGCGAGCCCGGCCGCGACCGCCGAAATCCTGAGCTTCATTTCCGAATCCTTCCTTGCCGAGTGGCGAAACGGGGATTGTTCCACCGCCACCGGGGAGGGTCAACCGCCGGCGCTTGCCCGCCGGCCCGGGGCAGGTTATCCTGCGCGGGATTGCAACCCTCTGTCGAGGTGCGTGTCGATGAAGAAGACCCTCGCGATTGTCGCCGCTGCTGCGTTTGCGGCCGCGATTTCGTCCCCGGCGCTTGCCTGCATGTACAGCAAGATGGTCTCGACCGAGACGCAGACGCCGATCACGACTGCGCTCAACACCCAGCCGTCGACGCCTGCCCCCGCGGTTCAGCCGATCGAGCCGGAGACCGAACCGGCCACGGCGAAACCCGAGGCCAAGTCCGACAGCTAGCGGCGGCGCTTCGGCGCGGAACGGGACCCGGCCCCGCGCCGGGCGGTATGGCTCGCCCGCGGGCGGGCCGGGAGAGGGTTTCTGCATGGGCTACAAGGTTGCCGTCGCCGGCGCGACCGGCGCGGTCGGGCGCGAGATTCTGCAATGTCTCGCCGAGCGCGCCTTTCCGGTCGACGAGCTGGCGGCGCTCGCCTCCGAACGCTCGGTCGGCCGCGAGGTCTCGTTCGGCGAGGACGACGTTCTGCCGGTCGGCGATCTCGCCGGCTTCGATTTCGCCGGCTTCGACATCGCGCTGTTCTCGCCGGGGGCCAAGGTGTCCGCCGTGCATGCGCCACGCGCCGCCAGGGCGGGCTGCGTGGTGATCGACAACACGTCGCAGTTCCGCATGGACCCCGACGTCCCTCTGGTGGTGCCGGAGATCAACCCGCAGGCGCTGGCCGCGCCGAAGCGCAACATCGTCGCCAACCCCAACTGCTCGACCATCCAGATGGTGATGGCGCTCAAGCCGCTGCACGACCTCGCCAGGGTGCGGCGGGTGGTCGTCGCCACCTACCAGTCGGTCTCGGGTTCCGGCAAGTCGGCGATGGACGAGCTGTTCAACCAGACCCGCGGAATCTACGTCAACGAGCAGGTGAAGAACGAGCAGTTCACCAAGCAGATCGCCTTCAACGTGATCCCCCATTGCGACGTCTTCATGGAGGACGGCGAGACCCGTGAGGAGTGGAAGATGGCGGTCGAGACGCGCAAGATCCTCGACCCCGGCATCAAGGTGACGGCGAGCTGCGTCCGCGTGCCGGTCTTCGTCGGTCACGGAGAGGCGGTCAACGCCGAGTTCGCGCGCCCGATCGAGGTCGAGGCCGCCCGCGAGGCGCTGTCCGAGATGCCGGGCGTGGTCGTCGTGGACCACCGCGCCGACGAGGGCTACGTGACCCCCGCCGAGTGCGCCGGCGAGGACCAGGTCTATGTCAGCCGCATCCGCCGGGACCCGACGGTCGCGCACGGGCTGAGCTTCTGGGTGGTGTCCGACAATCTGCGCAAAGGGGCGGCGCTCAACGCGGTGCAGATCGCCGAGCTGCTGACCGGGTCACGCGCGCTGCTGCCGGCGGCGTGAAACCGAGGGAGGGAAGGATGGTCGTCGAGATCGCCACGATTTACGTCAACCCGGACGACGAGGCCGCCTTCGTCGAGGGGTTCGCGGCCGGCGCCGACATCCTGCGCCGCCAGAAGGGCTGCCGGGGGATGCGCTGGGGCAAGCGGGTCGAGCCCGAGCTCGCCTACATGATCGCGGTCGAGTGGGACAGCATCGAGGACCACTTCGCCTTCCGCGAGACCGAGGATTACAAGACCTTCGGTTCGAAGTTCCGCGATTGTCTTGCGAAACCGCCGGAGGTCTTCCATTTCGAGCCGCGCGGCTAGGCGGCCGCTTCGCGGCCGCTCAGGGTGAGGGCGGGGCGGGTTGGCCGACAGGACCCCCTCTTCCCGAGCGGGCGCGCAGGCGCCGCATCGAGGGACGCCCGCCCTGCCCCGCGACCCCGTCGCCGGCATCCTGCTGGCGGCGTCGCTGCCGTTGCTGATCGCCGGGCTGGTCATGCCGGCGCTCTCGGTCACCCGCTTCGTGGTGTTCGGCGAGACCTGGTCGATCCTCGACGGCGTGCTCGCCTTCTGGTCCGACGGGCGCTACGCGCTGTTCGCGCTGGTCTTCCCGTTCTCGGTGGTGCTGCCCCTCGGCAAGGTGGCGATCGGCATCTGGGCCTGGCTGGCGGCGGCGCCCGGGGGATCGTTGCCCGGCCGGGCTGCGGGCGGCCGGGTCTCGCGCTGGTCGATGCTCGACGTCTGCATCGTGGCGCTACTGGTCGTCGCCCTCGAAGGCAGCCTGCTGACCACCGCCGACATCCACGCCGGCCTGGTGGTGTTCGCCATCGGCATCGCCGTCTCGACCGTCGCGACCTATCGCCTGGTGCAGCGCTAGCCCGGCCGGGGAGATCGGAACCCGGGCCGACGCCGCCTGCCATCCCATGGCGCGGGCGACGGCGTTCCAGATCGCCGCGGGCGGCGCGATGGTCGCGCTCTCGCCGACGCCGCGGATGCCGAGCGGGTTGGTGGGAGACGGGGTGTCCTGCTCGACGAGGCACAGGACAGGCGCGCCGTCGGCGGCCGGCGCGAGATAGTCGGCCAGCGTCAGGGTGAGCGGCTGGCCGTCGGGCGCGAACCTCATCTCCGTCAGCAGCGCGTTGGCGATGCCCTCGACCGCCCCGCCCGCGACCTGGCCGCGGACGATCGCCGGGTTGAGCGCCCGGCCGATATCGTGGCCGACCGTATAGTCCAGGATCTCGACCGAGCCGGTCTCCGGATCGACCGCCACCCGCGCCGCATGCACCGAGAAGGCGAGCGTCGCCGGCTCGTCGGCGTGCCAGACGGTCGCCGCTTCGAGCCCCGACCCGCCGTCGAACAGCGCCCCGCCCGGGGCGACGGCGCGCGCCGCATCGTCGATCCCGAGCCCGCTGTCGGTCCCGTCGCGCCGCAGGATGCGGCCGGCCGCGATGTCGAGCGCGGCGGGGTCGTCCTGCAGCAGCCGCGCGGCGATCGCCAGAATCCGCGCGCGCAACGCATTCGCCGCCTCGAAGACCGCGCTGCCCCCCATGATCGCACCCCGGCTCGCGAACGCGCCGCGCCCGAAGGGGACAAGCGCCGTGTCGCCGAGCGCGACCGAGACCCTCCCGATATCCGCGCCCAGCGCCTCGGCCGCAATCTGGGCGAAGCTCGTCGCCTGTCCCTGCCCCTGCGAGCTCATCCCCGAGGCCACGCGGATTTCGCCCGACGGGTCGATGCGGATGGAGGCCGACTCGAAGTTGACCACGCCCGAGACATCGACCCCGCCCGCCAGCCCCCAGGCCGTCCGCACCCCGCCGGGCCGCGCCTCGACCGCCTCGTCATATCCGCTTTGCGCCAGCACCCGGTCCAGAAGCGCGGGGAAGTCGCCGCCGCGAAAGGCGAAATCGGCGCCGCCGAACCCGGTTCCCGTCGCATGGGGCAGGTCGTCCGGGCGCACCAGGTTGGCCCGCCTGAGCCGGGCCGCGTCGATGCCGAGCGCGCTTGCGGCGCGGTCGACCAGGGTCTCGATGGCGAGCGCGGCCTCGGGCTGGCCGGCGCCGCGATAGGTCGCCGCCGGCGTCTTGTTGGTGCCGACCGCCAGCACCTCGACCGAGAAATCGGGGATCCGGTAGGCGCCCGGGATCAGCGCGCCGCACAGCTCGCCCGTCGCGATACCGCTGGTAAACACGTAGGCCCCGACATCGAGCACCACCCGCGCGCGCAACGCCTCGAAGCGTCCGTCGGCGGCGAGGCCGAGCTCGAGCGCGACGTCGATGCCGCGCGAATGGGCGGTCGCCAGCATGTTCTCGCGCCGGTCCTCGATCCACTTGACCGGGCGGCCGAGCACGCGGCTCGCCTCGGCCAGCACGACCTCCTCGCCGTAGCAGCGCGACTTGGCGCCGAATCCGCCGCCCACGTCCTCGCAGACCACCCGGACGGCGCTTTCCGGGAGATCGAGCAGGGAGGCGAGGTTCTCGCGCACGTTGTAATGCGCCTGGGTGGAGAGCCGGACGGTCAGCCTGCCGCGCGCGCGGTCGAAATCGGCGACGGCGCCGCGGGTCTCGAGCGGCAGCGGGATCTGCCGCGCGAAGCGGCTCTCGTGGCCGACGCGCCGCGCCGCGCGGGCCAGCGCGCTTGCGGCATCGCCGCGCTCGTAAGAGAAGCGGGCGGCGACGTTGCCGGTCCAGGAGTCATGGAGCGCCGGTGCGCCCGCTTCCAGCGCCGCCGCGGTCCCGGCGACCGGGTCCAGCGGGCGGTAGTCGACCTCCACGAGGGCGGCGAGATCCTCCGCCCGGTAGGCGTCGTCGGCGACCACCAGCGCCACCGGCTCGCCGACATAGCGCACCCGCCCGGCTGCGAGGAAGGGCTGGGTCCCGCCGCGGATCGCCTTGTGCCAGTAGCGCACCACGAAGTCCCGGTCCGCGAAGGGGAGATCGGCGGCGGCGAGCACCAGCCGGGCGCCGGCCGCCAGCGCCGCCGAGGGATCGATGCCGGCGATCGCGGCGTGCGGGTGCGGGCTGCGGAGGAAGACCCCGTGCAGCATGCGGGGGAGGCCGACATCGTCGACGAAGCGCGCCCGGCCGCGCAAGAGCCGCGCGTCCTCCTTGCGCGCGACCGAGCGGCCGATCGCCGGGGAGGATGCGCCGTCAGATCCCTCCCGGCCGTTCGTCCGCGCTCGCCTCGGAGAAATGGACGTGCACCACCCGCCAGGCGCCGTCCTCCTTGTGGAACACCATCGTCGAGCGCGAGACGAAATCGCTGTCGTGCAGAGCGCTCGGCCGCTCGCCCTCGCCGACCCAGCGCAGCCGGGTCCTGCGGTGGCACCAGATCACCGCGATGTCGTCGCCGACCGTGCCGCCGATGTCGTAAGGCGTCCAGGCGCCGGTCTCCAGCTTGCCGGCATAGAACTTCCACAGCCGGATCCAGTGCTCGCGCCCGACATAGGTGTGGCCGTTGAGGTTGAAGAAGGTCGCCCGGTCGGCGCCGCTCCATATCCCCTCCAGCGCCCGCCAGTCGAACGAGGCGTTGGCCTCCAGATAGGCGGCGTGCAGCGCCAGCAGGGTCTTGCGGTCGGCCTCGCTGCCGCCGATCGGCCCGGCCTCGGTCATCGCCGCCTCCCTCGCCGTCCTGGGGCGCGGAGTGTAGGGCGCGCGCAACCGAAGTTGAAGCGGAGGCCGGTTGTCGGCGGCGGGAGGCGCACCTATAAGGGCCGGCATGGCGCGCTGGCCGAAACCGCTGAAAGCGCTCGCGACAATCGGCGAGCAGCCCCGGTGAGCCGTCCGATCCGCCCGCGGCGCAGCGCGCTCTACATGCCTGGCGCCAATGCCCGCGCGCTGGAGAAGGGGCGGAGCCTCGCCGCCGATGTGCTGATCATGGACCTCGAGGACGGCGTGCTGCCCGACGCCAAGGCCGAGGCGCGGGACCGGATCGCCGGCGCGCTCGCCGAGGGCGGGTACGGCGCGCGCGAGATCGTGGTGCGGGTCAACGGCATCGGAACGGCGTGGTTCGCGGACGACCTGGCGATGGCCGCGACCGGCGGCGCCGACGCGGTGCTGCTCCCCAAGGTCGAGGACCCGGCGACGGTCGCGCGCGCCGCGGCAATTCTGGAGGCGGCGGGCGCCCCGCCGGCGACGGGCATCTGGTGCATGCTGGAGACGCCGACGGGCATCCTCGACGCGCGGCCGATCGCGCGCGCCCACCCCCGCATGGCGGCGCTCACGCTGGGCACCGCCGATCTGTCGAAGGCGCTCAACGCCGACCTCCACGCCCCGGACCGGCTGCCGCTTCTGACCAGCATGGGGCTCTGCGTGCTTGCCGCGCGCGAGGCCGGGCTCGCGGTGCTGGACGCGCCGCATTTCGACCTCGCCGACGACGCGGGCTTCGAGGGCGCCTGCCGCCAGGGCCGGGCCTTCGGCTTCGACGGCAAGTCGCTGCTGCACCCGAAGACCATCGCCGTCGCCAACGCCGTGTTCGGCCCGTCCGAAGCCGATATCGCCTGGGCGCGGCGCATCGCCGCCGCCTGGCGCGACGCCGCCGCCGAGGGCAGGGGGGTGACGCTGGTCGACGGCAAGCTGATCGAGTCCCTCCACGTCGAGGAAGCCGAGCGCACGCTGGCGCTCGCCGACGGCATCGCCGCGCTGGAGCGGGAGGCGGGGTAAGGGGGGTCGGGCGCGCGCCGGTTCCGGCTCGCATGCGCGTGCACGAGCACTATCCGATCAAGGATCGATCGCCTTGCGCGCGGAGGCTACGGGCCATGCCAGGACCAGAGGATCGACCGGCGAACCCAGAAAGCCCAGATGCCGGTAGAAGCCCGCCGCATCGCTGTCGAGGGCGTGGACGAGCAACGCCCTGATGCCGGCGATCTCGGCGGCCTTCAGGGTCCGCAAGATGGCATCCCGCACGAGGCCGCGCGCGATTCCCATGCCCTGATGGGAACGGGCAACCGCCAGACGGCCCATCAGCATCACCGGGATCGGATCGGGCATGTTGCGTCTGATCCTTCCCGGCATGTCCCGGTGCCGTGCAGAACCGGCGGCCAGACAGTAATAGGCGACGACAACGCCCTTGTCGCAGACGACATAGGTGCGCGAGCCGCCCTCGCGCTCGTTCCTGAGAGCGCGGGCTCGCAACCAGGTGTCGAGGCTCGGCTGGCCGCTGTCGAAACCTGCCGATACATGATCGGCGGAGATTGGCTCCGGCCCGGTCAGCGGCATGTCCGGACGGTCACCTGTCCCAGGGCGGCGGAGTGTTCAGCGTGCGGCGCATTTCTTCGCTCGGCTCGGCCGGCGCATCGAGCATGGCCTCGAACGCCGCGTATGACGCTTCGTCGAGGTCGAACAGGCGCTGGTCGAGCAGCACGTTCTCCGAGGCTTCGCGCATCGTGTCGAGGACGAACTCGGTGCGCGACTTGCCCAGGCGCTTCGCAGCGCGGTCGATCAGCGCCTTCTGTTCCGCCGAGGCGCGCAGATTGATCGTCTGGCTCTGCCGGGCTTGCTCTGGCACCGCCATGGGGGCCTCGCTCCATGTCTTTGTGTAACTACGATGTATATACAGACGGTTCGGTCCAGCGTCAACCGAAACCCACCTCCAATCCGTCCCGCCGCCTTTCGCCCGGCCAATTTGACTTGCCCCCGGTCCCGGTCTAAACCGGGCCGCCGCCTCCAGCAGGGTCAGCGTCGATGAGCAACCGGGACAGGCCGCTCTCGCCCCACCTCCAGGTCTACCGGCCGCAGATCACCTCGGTGCTGTCGATCGCCCACCGCGCGACCGGGATCGTGCTGGCGGCGGGGTTGATCCTGCTGCTGTGGTGGCTCGCCGCGGCGGCGTCGGGGGCGGACGCGTTCGCCACCGTGCAGGAAGCCGCCGGGTCGTTTCTCGGCCGGCTGTTCCTGTTCGGCTGGACCTTCGCGCTGTTCTACCATCTGTGCAACGGCATCCGGCACCTGTTCTGGGACATGGGGCGGGGCTTCGAGCTCGCCACCGTCTCGCTGACCGGCTGGCTGGCGCTGGGCGGGGCGGTGGCTCTGACCGGGCTCTCCTGGGTGCTCGCCTACGCCGCCATGGGGGCGTTTCGATGAGCCTGCGCACGCCGCTCGGCCGGGCGCGCGGGCTCGGCTCGGCCAAGGACGGGACCGCGCACTGGTGGGCGCAGCGCCTGACCGCCATCGCCCTGGTCCCGCTGGTGCTCTGGTTCGCGGTCTCGCTGATCATACTGACCGGCGCCGACCACGAGACGGTGACCGCGTGGCTCGGGAACCCCGCCGCGGCGGTGTTCATGCTGCTGCTGATCCTCGCCGGGTTCCACCATGCCCAGCTCGGCATGCAGGTGGTGATCGAGGACTACGTGCACACGGAATGGCTCAAGCTCACTTTGCTGATCGCGGTCAGGTTCGGCGCGGTCGCGCTCGGAATCGGCGCCGCCTTCTCGGTCCTCAAGCTCGCGCTCGGAGGCTGACCCGGTGGCCGGAGCCTACGAGATCGTCGACCACAGCTACGACGTGGTGGTGATCGGCGCCGGCGGGGCGGGGCTGCGCGCGACCTTCGGCATGGCGGTCAAGGGGCTCAAGACCGCCTGCATCACCAAGGTCTTCCCGACCCGCAGCCACACCGTCGCCGCCCAGGGCGGGATCTCCGCGGCGCTCGGCAATATGAGCGAGGACGACTGGCGCTGGCATTTCTACGACACCGTCAAGGGCGCCGACTGGCTCGGCGACCAGGACGCGATCGAATTCATGTGCCGCGAGGCGATCCCGGCGGTGATCGAGCTCGAACATTACGGCGTGCCGTTCTCGCGCACCCCGGAAGGCAAGATCTACCAGCGCCCGTTCGGCGGCATGACCACGCGCTACGGCGAGGGGCCGCCGGCAAGGCGCACCGCCGCCGCCGCCGACCGGACGGGGCATGCGATCCTGCACACGCTCTACCAGCAGTCGCTGCGCCACGACGCGGAGTTCTTCATCGAGTACTTCGCGCTCGACCTGATCGTCGACGATTCGGGCGCGGTGCGCGGTGTCATGGCGTGGAACCTCGACGACGGCACCATCCACCGCTTCCAGGCGCAGATGACGGTGATCGCGACCGGCGGGTACGGGCGGTCCTATTTCGCCTGCACCGGGGCGCATACCCAGACCGGCGACGGCAACGCGATGGTGCTGAGGGCGGGGCTGCCGCTCGAGGACATGGAGTTCATCCAGTTCCACCCGACCGGGATCTACGGCGCCGGCTGCCTGATCACCGAGGGGGTGCGCGGCGAGGGCGGCTATCTCACCAACGCGCAAGGCGAGCGCTTCATGGAGCGCTACGCCCCCAACGTGAAGGACCTCGCCTCGCGCGACGTGGTCTCGCGTGCGATGACCGTCGAGATGCGCGAGGGGCGCGGCGTCGGCGAGCACGGCGACCACATCCACCTGCATATCGAGCATCTCGACGCGAAGGTGATCGCCGAGCGCCTGCCCGGCATCTCCGAGACCGCCAAGATCTTCGCCGGCGTCGACGTAACCCGCGAGCCGGTGCCGGTGCTGCCGACCGTCCACTACAACATGGGCGGGGTGCCGACCAACCACCTCGGCGAGGCGCGCGCGCCGGCCAACGGCGCGGTCGAAGCGGCGGTGCCGGGGCTGATGGCGATCGGCGAGGCGGCCTGCGTCTCGGTGCACGGCGCGAACCGGCTGGGCTCGAACTCGCTCCTCGACCTCGTCGTGTTCGGCCGGGCGGCCGCCAATCGCTGCGTCGACATCCTGGAGCCCGGCGCGTCGCAGCCGCCGCTCCCCGCCGATGCCGGGGAGAGCGCGCTGGCGCGGCTCGATTCCCGCCGCCATGCCGAGGGCGGCACACGCTGCGCCGCGCTGCGTCTCGAAATGCAGCAGATCATGCAGCGCCACTGCGCGGTGTTCCGCACCGGCGAGATCCTGGGCGAGGGCAAGGCGAAGCTCAGGAAGGTCTGGGAGGGGTGCGCAGACATGTCGGTGTCCGACCGCTCGATGATCTGGAACTCGGATCTCGCCGAGGCACTCGAATTCGACAACCTGCTCGCCCAGTCGGTGGTCAGCGTCGACGCCGCGCTCGACCGTGAGGAGAGCCGCGGCGCGCATGCCCGCGAGGATTTCCCGGAGCGCGACGACGAGAACTGGATGAAGCACTCGCTGATCTGGCTCGATGCCGACGGACGGTCGAGCATCGAATACCGGCCGGTGCACACCAACACGATGACCAACGAGGTCCAGGCGGTGCCGCCGCAGGACCGCGTCTACTGATCCCGGAGTCGCCATGGCCGAGTTCGCGCTGCCCGCCAATTCGAAGATCCGCAAGGGGAGGGACCACGCCGCGCCCGAAGGCGCCAGGCGGCCGAAGAGGTTCAGGGTCTATCGCTGGGACCCGGATTCGGGCGAGACGCCCCGGATCGACCGCTACACCGTCGACCTCGACGATTGCGGGCCGATGGTGCTCGACGCGGTGATCAAGATCAAGAACGAGGTCGATTCGACGCTCACCTTCCGCCGCTCCTGCCGCGAGGGGGTTTGCGGCAGCTGCGCGATGAACATCGACGGCACCAACACGCTCGCCTGCACGCGGTTCATCGACGACATCAGGGGCGACGTGAAGATCTACCCCCTGCCGCACATGCCCGTGGTCAAAGATTTGGTGCCGGACCTCACGGATGCCTATGCGCAATACGCCGCGATCGAGCCCTGGCTGAAGACCGAGACCCCGGCGCCGCCCGACGCCGAGCGCCTGCAATCGCCGGAAGAGCGCGAGAAGCTCGACGGGCTGTGGGAATGCATACTCTGCTTCTGCTGCACCACGAGCTGCCCGAGCTACTGGTGGAACGGCGACCGCTATCTCGGCCCGGCGGCGCTGCTCCAGGCCCATCGCTGGATCGCGGATTCGCGCGACGAGCACACCGGCGAGCGACTGGACGCGCTGGAGGACCCGTTCCGGCTCTATCGCTGCCACACCATCATGAACTGCACCAAGACCTGCCCCAAGGACCTCAACCCGGCCCGCGCCATCGGCGCGATCAAGCAGCGCATGGTGGCCAGGCGTTAGGGGGCCGCGCCCCGTCCCCGCGCTCTACGCCGAGATCTCGGCCATCCGCGCCACCACCCGCTCGGCGAGGCGGCGGCGGTTGACCCGCATGGTCTGGCCGCGCGGGAAATCGGCGAAGCGTTCGACGCGGACCGGGAACTTGTAGCGCGCGAGCCCGCGGGCATCGAGGAAGTCGGTCACCTCGCCGAGCGCGATCCCGTCCCCGCCGCTGGCGATCACGCAGAGGCAGGGCACCTCGCCCAGCGTCCCGTCGGGGATGCCGACGACCGCCGCCTCCAGGATCTTCGGGTGCTCGGCGAGGATGCTCTCGAGCTCCAGCGGGAAGACGTTCATGCCGCCCCGGTTGATCATCTCCTTGATGCGCCCGACCAGGGTGACGTAGCCGTCCTCGTCGATCGTCGCCACGTCGCCGGTGCGGAACCAGCCCTCCTGGCCGAGCGTCCCCCACGCCTCGACCGTGGCCTCCGGGCTGCGGAAATAGCCCGAGGCGGTCGCCGGGCCGCGGATCCACAGCTCGCCCGCCTCGCCGGCGGGGAGCGGTTCTCCCGCCCCGTCGACGACGCGGATCTCGCCGCCGTCCATCACCCGGCCGATGGAGGGGCCGAGGCGGATCTCTCGGGGGTCGTCGATCCCCACCTGGCCGAACGAGCAGGCCTCCATCGCCCCGCCCGCCTTGACCACCGGGCAGCCGAGCCGTTCCTCCGCCAGCTCGATCACCGCCGGCGGCAAATTGGCCGAGCCGGTGCGGATCACCCGGAGCGAGGCGGTGTCGTGGTCGCCGAGCAGGGGCGAGTCCGCGAGCCGGGCGAGGATCGCCGGCGCGGTCATGATCGCGCTCACCCGCTCGCGCTCGATGGCGGGCAGCAGGGCTTCGGGCGAGAACCCGTCGGTCAGCACGAACCGCGCCCCGGTCAACAGCCAGCCGCTCCAGGCGTGGAATCCCGGCCCGCCCGACATCGGCACGAAGCCGCCGATGACGTCGTCCGCCGTCACCCCCATCCGCGCGGCCACCCCCTTGCCCCATAGCAGCTCCTGCTGCTCCGGCCGTTCGACCAGCTTGGGCGTGCCGGTGCTGCCCGAGGTCACCACCAGCTTGGTCACCTCGTGCGGGCCGTAGCGCCGGTCCTCGCCGGGGACCGGGGCGGCGCTCTCCGCCGCGGCGTCGAGCGAGACCGGGATGCAGTCCGCCGCATCCGCGCCGGGATCGACGACGACCACGTTCATCTCCCCGTGGCGCTCGCGCACCGCGCGGGCCAGCGCCACCATGTCGCTGCCGCGGAAGCGGCCCGGCACCACCATCGCGCCGGGCTCCAGCAAATCGACCACCGCCTCCAGCTCGGCGCCGCGCCAGACCACCGGCACATAGGCGGCGAGCAGCCCGAGGCGTTTGAGCGAGAGCCGCATCAGCGACTCTTCCACCGAGTTGGCGAGCTGGAGGACCACCGGCGTGTCGCGCCGGAGCCCCATCCCGGCGAGCGTCCGGGCGAAGCCCTCGACCGCCGCCAGCGCCTCGCGCCAGGTCAGCCGGCGGCGCGCATCGACGATCGAGATTTCGTCCGGCCGCGCCGCCGCGTGGGCTTCGAGGAGGTCGAGGGTGGTGGTGTCGGTCCAGTAGCCCGCGCGCCGCCAGTCCTCGATCATGTCGGCGGTGAAGCGGGTCGGCGGGGCCATCGGCGGAGGCGCTCGGGGGCGTCAGAGCCGGGGGTCGAAGCGGCAGGTGCGTTGCAGCCGGGCCAGCAGCGCGCGCCATTCCTCGTCGGTATAGCGCCGCGGCTCGACGCGGATCGCCTCGACCGGGCAGTCGAACTCGCAGAGGAAGCAGCCCTGGCAGTCCTCGGCGTAGACCGCGCTTGCCTTGCCGTCCCGCATGCGGATCACGTCGGTCGGGCACGAGTCCACGCAGGCGCCGCAGCCCGTGCAGACCCTCTCGTCGATGCTGAGCGCGACATGCACCGGCGTCAGCTCCTGAAGAAGGGGTGGAGGATTTTGCTGCGCTCCGGCATCCGGTGGTGCTCGTCGTCCGGAATCGGCTCGTCGAACAGGTCGAGCGCGCCGTTGCCGCCGATGCGCGCGAAGGTGTATTTGAGCCAGTTCTCGTTGTCCATGTAGGGGTAGTCCTCGCGCAGCACGTTGCCGCGGCTCTCGGTGCGGCGGCGCACCACCTCGACCGAGATCTCCATGCATTGCAGGAAGTTCCGCATGCCGAGCACCTTGGCGAGGTCGTGCGGGTCGTGCGCCTTCATGGTGGGCACCAGCCGGCCCCTGATGTCGCGCACCCGGCTGAGGATGTTGTCGAGCCGCTCTTGGTTGAGGATCTCGGTGATGTCGGTGCCGTAGAGCCCTTCGAGCTCGTCTCGGGTGGCGCTGAAACCGTTGTCGCCGGTTCGCTCCAGCGGCTCCAGGGTCTCGCGGGCGAGGCGGTCGACCTGGGCCTCGACCGCCTCGGCCGGGGGCGCCCCCCTGGCCGCGGCGCCGCCGGTCCCGCCCGCATGCCAGCCGCCCACCGCGCACAAATTGAGCGCCTGGGCGAGCCCCATGAAGCCGCCGTCGGACGTGTTGCCGGCGGCATAGAGCCCGGGCAGCGTCGTCGACCCGTCGCCCGCCACCCTGATGCCGGCGCCGCCGAGCGTGCCGCTCTGGAAGGGCAGCATGGTGACGAACGGGATGCGGTCCCTGCTCGGGTCGTAGCCGGCGCGCTCATAGGTGTTGAGCACGATGGGGACGACCTGCTTGTAGAGCCTGAGGTTTTCGGGCGTCAGATGGGTCGCGTCCTTGTAGACCGGCCCGCGCCCCGCGCCGTATTCGCGGATCACCGCGCGGGCGAGGCGGAAGCGGCGGATGCGGTCGCCGCCGGCGATCTCGGTGCCCTCGCCGTTGCAGAAGCGGACCCCGAGCCCGGCGCCCATCTCGAGCCCCGGGGCGGAGAAGAACTCGGCCGGGATCACCCCCCAGCCGGCCAGAAACTCCATCTTCGAGAGCTGGGCGCCGGCACGGTAGGCCGCCGCCACCCCGTCGCCGGTACAGTTGACCGGCATGCCGTGGAAGCCCGCGCCGGCGCGCGGGTAGGGGATGTGCACCGGCCCGGTGCAGAGGATTGTCGATGTCGCGCGGAAGACGTGGATCTCGCCGTCCACCGTGCCGACGCCGAGCGCGCCGACGACGCGCCCGCCGGTCGGGTGCTTGCCGTCGGAGGTCAGCAGCTCGGTAACCATGACGCGGTTGACCGTCTCGACGCCGCGCCGCAGGGTCTCGTTCCTGAGCGCCATCATGAATTGCGGGCCGCCCTCGGCCATCATCGCGTTGACCGGGAACAGCGGCCCGACCGCCATGTCGACGCGCTGGATCTTGCCCTTGTCCTTGATCCACTTGACGCCCCAGCGGTCCATCGCCAGCAAGAGGTCGCCGGTCACCCGGATGCCCTTGCGCAGCGCGGTGACGTTGACCATCGGGTTGGTGTGCGCCTTGACCCAGCGGTCGAGGTCGTCGCCCTCCATGTAGGCCTGGAAGACGCCCGAGGCGAGCGCGCTGGTGCCGCTCCGCCCGAAGAACCCCTTGTCGACCAGCAGCACCCGTACCCCGGCCTCGCTCGCCCGGATCGCCGCGCAGGCCGCCGCCACGCCGCCGCCCACCACCAGAACGTCGGCCTCGTGAACATGGGTCTCGGGCATGGGGGTTTCCCGCCGCGGGTTGGGGCTTCGGTGGTACCGGCTGGGTCGGGGGGTGTCAAACGCGGCCGCGGCCGGCCGCCGGATGCCGGATGTCACCGTCTTCCGCTGCCCGGTTTCCTTGCCGCGGCCCGCCCCGCGATCCCGGAATTCCGCTGCCCGAGCCGCCCCGCAGCGCGGGGAACCGCGCTTTCCCGGTCGGGGTGACGAAGGAGACCATGTCCGGATCGCCGAGGGCGACCGCGACCAGGGGCGGTTCGTCCAGCGCGGCCACGCTCCAGGTCGGCCTCGTGCCGCATGCGGTACGCGTCGGGCTCCTCGGAAGCGGTCGTCCGGTGCCAGCCGCAGATGATGTACGCGGAATTCCGGCTGCTCAGGACTCGTAGGGCAGGCCGGCGTACTGCTCGGCGAGCGATGCCTGCGCATGGTCCGAGATCGACAGGTATTCGAGCTCGTTCTCCCTGCTGCGCTGATCGAACTCGGTGTCGTCCGGAAACCGGTGCAAGAGATTGGTCATCCACCAGGACAGCCGCTCGCAATGCCAGACCCGCCGGAGCGCCATGTCCGAGTAGTCATCGAGGTAACGGTCGCAGCCGGCCTTGTAGTGCTCGACGAGGGCCCGGGACAGGTAGAACACGTCCGAGAAGGCGAGGTTCAGCCCCTTGGCGCCGGTCGGCGGCACCAGGTGGGCGGCGTCCCCGGCCAGAAACAGCCGGCCGTGGCGCATCGGCTCGCTGACGAAGCTGCGCAGCGGCGCGATCGACTTCTCGATAGTCGGACCGGTCACGATCGCGTCGGCGATCTCGCTCGGGTAGCGGGATTTGAGCTCCTCCCAGAAGCGATCGTCGGGCCAGTCCTCGATCCGGTCGTCGAGCGGGCACTGGATGTAGTAGCGGCTGAGCATGGGGTTGCGCTGCGACGCCAGCGCGAAGCCCCGCGGGTGGCTGGCGTAGACAAGGTCCTCCAAAGGCGGCGTCTCGGACATCACCCCGAGCCAGCCGAACGGGTAGACCTTCTCGTAGACCCGCGTGAGGTCGGCCGGCATAGACGGTCGGCTGACGCCGTGCTTGCCGTCGCATCCGGCGATGAAATCGCAGTCGATGCGCTCGGGCCTGCCTTCGCGCTCGAAGGTGACATGCGGCGACGCGCCGGTCAGCCCGTGGAGTTCGACGTCGTCCACCTCGTCCAGGATCTCGCCCCCGGCGGCTTCGCGGGCGGCGTACAGGTCTTCCGTGATCGCCGTCTGGCCATAGGCCATCATGCTCTTGCCGGTGTGTTTCCTGGTGTCGATGAAGAAGCGCCCGCGCCCGGCCCAGGCGATCGCGGCGCCGTCATGGACGTGCCCCTCCCGGTCCATCCGCTCGCCGAGACCGACATCGCGCAGCAGCTTCACCGAACCCGCTTCCAAGACGCCGGCGCGGATACGCTTCATCACATGCGCCCTGGAGCGGCTTTCGAGGACGATGCTCTCGATCCCCTCCAGATGCAGGATGTGGGACAGCAGAAGCCCGGCAGGGCCGCCACCGATCACCGCCACCTGAGTTCTCATCGGCCTCTCCTTTGCAGCCCGGCCATGACGAAGCTCGAATTTACAGAAACCCTTCGATTTGCATAATTTCTCTTGTCGAAGCGGCATGCGGGAAACGCCGGCCCCGCTCAACCATCGGAGCGCGATCCCGCCCGCCAACGCAGGGAGGAAGAGATGAGAGCACATTCATGCTTGCGGTCAGCAGGTATCGCGCTCGCCGGCGCGATCCTCGGGTTTTCCGGCGCGGCAATCGCCCAGGACATCAAGATCGGGCTGATCATGGAGGCCCGGCCCGCCGAGCAGCCCTGGAGCGCGGCGATATTCGATTCGGCGGAAAAGCTGAAGCAGGAGGACAAGGGGGTTTCCTTCGCCCAGTCCTTCAAGGCCTTCGATCCGACCTCGGCGGAGCCGATCGCGCGCCAGCTCCTGGCCGACGGCCACAAGGTCATGGTGATGCACAGCTTCGCGCTGAACGACGTCGCCCACAAGCTGGCCGAGGAGTTCAAGGCGATTCCGATGTCGGTCAGCAGCTTCGATCCCCCGGTCCAGCCCAACCTGACCATCGCCACCGCTAGCTATCTCCAGATCGGCTATTCCAACTGCTGGCTGCTGGCGAAGCTCTCGAAGTCCGGCAAGATCGGGTTCGTCGGGGCCATGCCGATCCCCTACGCCACCGAGCTCCAGCTCGGATGCGAGCTCGGCGCCAAGGCGGCGCGCGGCGACGCCGAGGTGCTGGCGGCCTACAGCAACAGCTTCGTGGACCAGCAGGCGACAAGGGAACAGGCGCAAGGCGTGGTCGACCGCGGGGCGGACACCTTGTTCCCGGCCTCGGCCACCCAGGACTCGCTCGGCGGGTTCCAGCTTTGCGAGCAGGCGAAGATCCCCTGCGCGGGCTGGGCGAGCGACGCGCGGCGCTACTCCCCCAACTACGCCGCAGCCTCGGCGGTGGTCGACTGGACCGTCATGCTCAAGGAGTTCGTCAAGCAGGCGCGGAGCGGCAAGCTGTCGGCGACGACCTTCGATGCGACGTTCCAGAACGGCGGCCTCGCGCCGCAGCCGTTCGAGGGCGCCTCGGCCAAGATCGTGCCGGCGGACGTGCAGGCCGGGTATCTCAAGGTGGTGGCCGACCTCAAGCAGGGGAAGATCGAGCTGCCGAAGAGCAAGGCCCACCCCTGCTGCCCGTAGTCGCCCGGCTCACGCGGCTTGTCCGGCATGGAGGCGTCGCGGCAGCCCGGTCCTGACGACGACTCCGACGAACCGGGTGGCGTAAGATTTCGCGCCCGCCTGCGTGGCATCTCGAAGGCGTTCGGTGCCACGCAGGCGGTACTCGATGCCGACCTCGATGTCCGCGCGGGCGAAATTCACGCGCTGCTCGGAGAGAACGGGGCGGGCAAGACCACGCTGATGCGCGTGCTGGCGGGCATATTGCGCGCGGATGCCGGCAGCATCGAGATCGACGGCGAAGCCGTGCAGCTGCGCGGCCGGATGGACGGCGCCCGGCGCGGAATCGGGTTCGTGCAGCAGCATTTCGGCCTCATCGAGGAAATCAACGGCGTCGGGAACTACCTGCTCGGCCATCCCCGGCTCGGCGCCTGGCTTCACGTCGAGAGAGCCCGCGGCGAACTCCGGAGAACTGCCGCGGAGCTGGCGCTCAATGTCGATATCGACAGCCCGATATCGGACCTGACCGTCGGCGAACGCCAGCGGCTCGAAATCCTGATCGCGCTGGCGACCGGCGCCGACGTGCTCGTTCTCGACGAGCCCACCGCCGCGCTCGGCAGCGCGGAGGTAGCGGTTCTCGAACGCGTGCTTCGCCGGCTGACCGGGCAGGGCAGGAGCGTGGTCTATATCACCCACAAGCTGCCCGAGGTGATGGCCTTCGCCGACCGCGTCACGGTCATGCGCCGGGGACGGGTTGTCGCGGACCTCGCGGGCGAGGCGCTGGACGCCGGCGACCTTACCCGGGCGATGATCGGCCAGCTCCCGGAACGATCGAAAGTGTCTCGCCTGGATCCCGGCAACCTGGTGCTCGCCTTGCAGGGCGTCGGCGTTGCAGCCTCGGAGACCGGACGTGGCCTGTTCGATATCGACCTTGAGGTGTGCGCGCACGAAGTCGTCGGGATCGCCGGCATCTCGGGCAACGGCCAGGACGTTCTCGCGGAACTCCTCTGCGGCCTGATGGAACCGGAGTCGGGCAGGATCGTCACACGGCCGGGCACTGTCGCCTACATCCCCGAGGACCGGTCCAGAGACGCACTCGCGCCGACCCTCTCCGTCGCCGACAACGCCATCGTCCACCGGCATCGCGACCCCTCGCTGAGGCGAAGCGGTCAGCTCGCCCCGACTCTGGTGGGAGAGTTCGTCGCCGGCATCGTCGCCGCGGGTGCCGTGCAGGCCGCGTCCGCGGAGTCCAGCGTGTCCGCCCTCTCCGGCGGTAACCAGCAGAGGCTGGTGGTCGCGCGGGAGCTCGAGCGGCGGCCGGAATTGATCGTCGCCCACAACCCCTATCGCGGCCTCGACATCGGCGCGGCGGGTGACGTTCGCCAACGCCTGCTCGCGGCGCGGGACCGCGGAAGCGGCGTGGTCCTGATCAGCCCGGACCTCGAAGACCTGTTCGACATCGCCGACCGGATCCTGGTGATTTCCCGCGGCCGCATCGTCGGCGACTTCGACCCGCGGCGCACCACCGCGCAAGAGGTCGGCGCGCTGCTGGGAGACGCGGGACAGTGAAACCCGCCGCCGGACTCTCCGATCCCGCCCGGCTGGCGCTCGGCCTCGCCGCGGCCGTCGTCGCGATCGTCGCCATCGGCGCCGGGCTGTTCGCGCTCGGCGATGCTGATCCCTTCGTCGCCTTCCGCGCGATGTATCGCGGCTCGTTCGGAAGCTGGGTCAGCTTCGGCGAGACGCTGATCCGCTTCGCCCCGGTTACCCTGATCGCGCTCGGCCTGGTGCCGTCGCTGCGCATCGGGCTGTTCAACATCGGCGCGCCCGGGCAGATCGGTCTCGGCGCATTGTTCGCGACGCTCGCCGGTCTCGCTCTGGGTGGGGCGCCGCCATCCGTCTCGATTCCCGTGACCTTCGTCGCCGCGGCGGCGGGCGGCGCCCTGTGGGCGCTCGGACCGGGCTTGCTGCGCGCCTGGTTTCGGGTGAACGAGATCCTGTCGACGCTGGTGTTCAACTTCCTCGCGCTCTACCTGCTGCAATACCTGCTGACCGGCCCGCTGCACGGCTACCGATCCAACATCGCCCAGTCGGACCCGCTGCCCAAGGAGGCCTGGCTCCCCGTCGTCATCGAGGGAACCCGGGCGCATGCGGGCCTGTTCGTCGTCCTGGCCGCCATCGTCGGGCTCTGGCTGGTGCAGCGCAGCCCGCTCGGCTACCGCTTGCGGCTGTTCGGCGCGGGGCCGAACCTTGCACGGCAGGCGAAGGTGAGCGGCCCGCTTCTGATCGTCTGGACGATGTGCGTCGGGGGCGCCGCGGCGGGGATCGCGGGGTGGATGCAGGTCGCGGGCGTCGATCACCGGCTCTACGACACCGTCGCCGATCCGATCGGCTATATGGGCCTCTTCGCCGCCCTGCTCGGGGTGCTGCATCCGGTCGGCATCTTCTTTTCCGGGCTGGTCTTCGCCGCGCTGCTCCGCGGCGGCGAGTCGCTCCAGATCGGCGCCAACGTCTCTCCCGAGATCATCAGCGCGCTCGTCGGGCTCATCCTGCTGCTGCTTGCCGCCCGCTCGGGCCGTTTCACCAGAGCGAGCCGGGAAGCCTGATGTTCTTCGAGAGCATGCTCGAAGCAGGGGTGAGGCTGACCGTGCCGTTGCTGCTGGTCGCGCTCGGCGAGCTGATCGCCGAACGCGCCGGCGTGATCAATATCGGTCTCGAAGGCAAGATGGCGGCGGGCGCCTATGCCGGTTTCGTCGTCATGGCGGGAACCGGCGACCCCTGGGCGGCGGCGCTCGCCGCCGTGCTGGCCGGTGCCGCCGTATCGGCGGTGATGGCGGGTGTCGCGATCTGGGGCCAGGTCAACCAGATTCTGGTCGGCTTCGCGCTCTTCATCATGGTGCCCGGGCTGGTCGCGTTCCTCTACCAGCAGCACACCACGACCCTGGTGGTCACGCCGGCGCTGGACCGCCTGTCGCTCCCCGGGCTGAGCGAGTTGCCGTTCATCGGCGGCGCGTTCTTCTCGCAGAACGGCTTCTACTACGGCGTCGTCGTGCTCTGCCTGCTGGTCTGGGTGTGGATGCACCGCACCCGCTTCGGCCTGTCCGTGTCGGCCTGCGGGCACGATCCCGAGGTCGCGCTCTCCAAGGGGATCGCGGTGCGCTGGGTCCGGACCCAGGCGACGCTCGCCTGCGGCGCGCTCGCCGGATTGGGCGGCGCGGCGCTGACCGTCGGCGCGCTGGGCTCGTTCAGCCCGGGCGTCACCGGCGGGCGGGGGTTCGTCGCGATCGCCATCGTCATACTGGGCCGCTGGAGCGTTGGCTGGACCGTGCTCGCCGCGCTGGCGATCGGGCTCTCCGACGCGCTGAGGCTACGCCTGGGCAGCCAGGTGGACTTCCCGGTGCAGCTGCTTGCGATGCTGCCCTGGCTCGTGGTGCTGGTCATGTTGATAGCGGGCGCCCGCTTCGCGAAGATGCCCCGGGCGCTGGGTCGCAATGTCGGCGCGGCCCAGTCGGTGACCTGACGGAGTCGTCATGGCCCAACTCGACCCGATACTCCCGACCGCGCGGTCCCGCGAGACCGCGGACCGCCGATGACCGTCCGTCCCAACAAGCTGATCGGCGCCCGCGTGCGCCGCCGCGAGGACCCCAAGTTCCTGCGCGGCCGGGGCCGCTACACGGGCGATGCGCAACCGCCCGGGATGCTGCATGTCGCGTTCTTCCGCAGCGACGTGCCGCACGCCAACATCGTAGACGTCGCTGTCGATCCCGCCCGCGACGTTCCCGGTGTCGTGGGCGTCTTCACCGCCGAGGACATCTCGCGGCTGGTCCGGCCCATCTCGGTCGAGGTGACCATGCCCGGCTACCAGGGTTGCGATTATCCGGTTCTCGGGCGCGACAAGGTGTGTTTCGTCGGCCAACCCGTCGCCGCGGTCGTCGCCCGGACGCGCTACGAGGCCGAGGACGGGGTGGCGGCAATCGCCGCGGAATACGAACCCCTGCCGCCGGTGATCGATGTCGACCGCGCTTCCGAGCCGGGCTCGGCGACGATTCACCCCTCGGTGCCGGACAATCTCTTCAACCACTTCACGCTCGCGGAAGGAGATGTGGAGGGGGCGTTCGCGCGGGCGGATCGCCTCGTGGAGCTGGAGATCCGGAACGGCCGCTGCGCCCAGGCGCCGCTGGAGAACCGTATCGTCGTCGCCGAGTGGGACGAGCTCTACGAAGAGCTGACGGTGACGGTCTCCCACCAGGCGCCGCATCTCTTCCGCACCGGGCTCGCGGAATTCCTGGATCTTTCCGAATCCCGCATCCGCGTCGTCTCGCCGGATGTCGGGGGCGGGTTCGGCGGCAAGCTCACCGTCTACCCGGAGGACCTGGCGACCTGCGCGCTGTCGCGAATGGTCGGCAAGCCCGTCTGCTGGAGCTGCGACCGGCGCGAGGACCTGTTGACGACGATGCAGGGCCGCGAGCAGCTTCACCGGATCGCCGCCGCGGTCGACGACGACGGGCGGGTGCAGGGCGTTCGGGTGACGATCAAGGCCAGCAACGGCGCCTTCCCGATCTGGCCGATGTCGGCCGGGCTGGATTCCGGCCAGGCGTCGGAGAACGTGACCGGTCCCTACGACATTTCGAACTACGAGCGCGACGTCTACGCCGTCGCCACCAACAAGGCGCCGATGGGTCCTTATCGCGGAGTCGGGCGGGTTGCGGCGTGTTTCGCCATCGAGCGCATGATGGACGAGATCGCGCACCTTCTGGACCTCGATCCGCTCGAAGTGCGGCGGCGCAACGTGGTGCGCAACTACCCGTACACCACCCCGGCCGGGCTGCGTTTCGAGAGCGGCAGCTCGGCCGAAGCGCTGGATCAGATGGAGCGGATCCTGGATCTGGCCGCGCTGCGCGAGGAGCACGAGCGCCTGCGCGCGAGCGGGGTTTACCGCGGAGTGGGCTTTGCGGCGATAGTCGAGCACACCGCGCTCGGGCCGGACGAGGTCTCCAGGAAGGGCATCGACATGGTGCTGGGGATGGAGTCCGCCTGCGTCCGGGTCGAGCCCGACGGGACGATCACGGCGATCATGGGCACTCACAGCCAGGGCCAGGGCCACGAAACCACCTTCGCCCAGGTGATCGCCGACGAGTTCGGCATTCCCCTGGAGCGGGTGAAGGTCCGCTTCGGCGACACCTCCGTGGTGCCCTACGGGCTCGGGACCTGGGCGAGCCGCAGCCTGGTCTATGGCGGCGGCGCGGCCGTGCTGGCGAGCCGCGACGCGATGGCGAAGGCCGTCCGGATCGCCGCGCACATTCTGAACGTCGAGCCGCTCGCGATGACGTACCGGGACGGCGCCGTCGTGCTCCGCGATGACGCTGCTACCGCCATGACGCTCGAGGAGATCGCGCGCATCGCCAACCACCGCGCCAACCGGCTACCCGAAGACATCGATCCCGGTATCGAGGCGACGCGCCGCTACCGCGCGCCCGATCCGGGAACCTTTTCCAACGCGCTGCACGCCGCCGTGGTCGAAGTCGATCCGCGGACCGGCGCCGTCGACATCCTCCGCTACGTCGTGATCGAGGATTGCGGCACGGTGGTCAATCCGACGATCGTCGAGGGCCAGCTGCATGGCGGCATCGCGCAGGGCATCGGCCAAGCGCTCTACGAGCATGCCGTCTACGACGAAGAAGGCCACCCGCGCGCGGTGACTCTTGCCGACTACGTGATCCCCGCGGCCGGCAGCATGCCGCGGATCGAAATCCATCACCGGGAGAGTCCCTCGCCTCGCAGCATCGGCGGGTTCAAGGGCATGGGAGAAGGCGGCGCCGTGAACCCGCCGGCCGCGATCGCCAACGCCGTGACCGATGCGCTCAGGCCCTTCGGGATCAAGGCGAACCGCACGCCTATCCAGCCGGGCTGGATCGTCGGTGCCGTGACCGCGGCGCAGGCGTAGCCGAGCGGAGACGACGGGCAGGCGCCTGCGGGGCGCCATGCGATTCTTCCGGTCGGGAACGGTCGTCGCCAATCGGGCGGCCGGCGCGAGGGTCTCCTGAAGAACCCGGGGAGCGTCGGGCGATTCGGGGCTGACCGGCGCGGTGCGAAAAAGGGGATGGTGCCGCCTGTAGGACTCGAACCTACGACCCCCGCATTACGAATGCGATGCTCTACCAGCTGAGCTAAGGCGGCGGCTGGGTGGTGTTACAGCAAATCGCCCGGCCGGTCCATATCGGGGTCAGCGTCGCGCCGGGCGGGTCTCTGCGAAGGCGGCGTCTTCCGCCGGCACGGGCACCGGGGCCTCGACCAGCGCGGTGTCCCGGGCCTCGGACTCCGCCGGACCCGCCTCGCGGACGTGCTCGGGCGTCGCCCAGGCGAGGCTCGCGAAGGCCTCGCAGCGCCCGCAGACCGGCGTCCAGTGGCGCCATGCCGCGCCGCAGTCGCCGCACACCCAGGCCCGGTCCGGCACCGCGGCGGCGGCCGCCAGCAGCCAGCGCCTCGCCGCCTCGGTGTCGCCGTGCTCGGCCTCCTCGGCGTCGGCGCGCAGCCGGCAGAGCCTGGCGTCGCGCCGCCCGGCGGCCTCGGCCTGGTCGAAATGCCGGCGCGCGGTGGCCCACAGCCCGGCTTCCACCGCGGCGGCGGCGAGCGCGAGATGGCTCTCGGCGTGGCTCGCGTTATGCGCCGCCAGCCGTTCCATCCGCCGCATCCGGGCGATCGCGTCGTCCTCGCCGTTGATCGTGAGGTAGAGCCGGGCGAGCTCCGGATGCGGGGTGTGCGCCCAGGCGTCCTGGATCAGCCGCGCCGCCTGGCGCCTGCGCCCGCCGCCGATCAGCAGCCCGGCCTGGCGCAGCGTGGCGGGCAGGAAGTCGGGGTCGAGGCTGCCGGCGCGCCGGGCGAAGTCGAGCGCCGCCCTGGCCTCGCCCGCCTCCCCCGCGGCGCCCGAGCAGGCGAGCAGTACCACCACCCGGCGCCGCCTGCCGTCCTCGCCGGTGAGGATGCCGTGCCGGATCGCCGCCTCCAGCGTGGTCAGCGCCTCGCGCCACAGATTGCACCGGATCTGCAGGTCCATCAGCGTGGTCGCGGCCCAGGGCGTTTTGGGCCGGATCGCGTAGGCGCGCCGCGCATAGTCGAGCGCCGCCGCCTCGTCGCCCTCCTTGCGCGCGGCGAGGACCAGCCCGCGCAGCCCGAGAAAGGCGGTCTCCGGCTGCTCCAGCATGTCGGCGAAGTGCCTGCGCGCCGCCGCCTCGTCGCCGACCAGCTGGGCCGCCTGCGCGGTGAGCAGCTTGGTGAGCGGCGGATCGCCGAGCAGCTTCTCGGCCCGCGCGGCGAGCTTGCGCGCCTCCTCGCCCTCCCCGGCCGCCACCGCGACCAGCCCCCGCGTCAGCGTGCGGTAGCCCTTCTCGCGCCGCGCCATGCGCCGCCAGAACAGGAGCCTGCGCGGCACCCGCCACACCGCCCAGGCGGCGCGGTAGAGGATCGCCGCGGCGACCGCGATCGCGGCGATGGCGCCGATCAGCAGCGCGACCGTCGAATCCACCCGCCAGCCGCGCCATTCGAGGATGAGCGTCCCCGGGTTGTCGGCAAGCCAGGTGGCGGCGGCGATCAGCGCGGCGATGGCGACCGCCCAGACGATCAGGCGGCGCGTCATCCCCCGCCCCCCTCGGCGAAACGCGCGACCGCCAGGCTGCCGAGCCGGGCGATCGCCGCATCGGCCGCCGCGCGCGCCGCCGCCGCCCGGCGCCAGTCGCCGAACACCCGGGCGGGGGCGCCGTCGAGCGCATCGAGCATCTCGGCCGCGGCGGCGAGGTCGCCCACGGCGAGCCGGACCTCGGCGCGCGCGACCACCGCGAGCGCGCCCTCGCCCTCGTCGGCCCCCTCGCCCACCCGGCGGACCGTCACCACGCGGGACAGGCGGGCGGCGGTGCGGTCGAGCCAGTCGCCGTCCTCGGGGGCGAGGGCTGCCTGCGCCGCCCGGGCGGCGAGCGCCGGGAATTCGCTCTCCAGCGCGGCGCGGGTCGGCACGCCGTCGGGCGCCAGGAGGGTGAGCGGTGCCGCGGCCTCCGCGATGGTGGCGTCGCCGCCCGCCGCAGCGAGCACCAGCCGGAGCTCGGCATCGAAGGGGCGCGATCCCGAAGCGGCCGCGCGCAGCTGACCGACGGCGAGCAGCAGGGCATCCCCCTTGCGTGTCCCTTCGGCCGCGGCGAGGCGCTTCAGCTCGGCCTCGATCCCGTCGACCCGGGAGCCGGCCGCCCGAACCCGGTCGGCCAGCTCCGGATCGCCCGCGGCTTCGAGCGCCGCCTCCAATCGCGCGATCCGCGCCTCCATTCGGGCGAGCGCGTCGTCGGTGCGCGCATCCGCCGCCGGCGTTCCCCCCGCGGACGGCGGAGCGGCAGCCAGCGCAGCGATCCGGCTGGCCAGCGCGTCGACCCGTTGCGCCAGCGGCGCGATGCGCGCATCCGGCGGCGGGGGGCGCGGCGCCGGGCGGGTTTCGAGCGCCGCGATGCGCTTCCCCAGCCGCGCGGCGTCCGAATGCGGCATTGCGGCAGCCGCCGTGGCCGCGGCCGCGGCGATCCGTCCGTCGAGCCGGGCGACCGTGCTCTCCAGCGCCTCTACGCGCATGGCGAGCCGGGTCAGCGCCGGGTCCGGCGGGGTCTCGCCGCCCGCAAAGATCTCCGTCACCGCGCGCGGCATGACGGTTTCGATCACCGGCCAGCCGATGACCATGGCAGCGACCGCGACGACCGCCCCCGCCGCCCACATCGCCCGGCGCCGCCAGCGCGCGAGCGGCGGATCGGCACCGGCGCCCCAGGGCTGCGGATCGTTCCGGTTCCCGGTCTCGGTCGCCGCATCGTCCGGCGGCTCGATCGATGGATCGCGTTCGGCCATGTCAGACGCCCATCCCGTCTTCCTGCCGCCGGTCCTCCAGCGCCGCCGCGACCGCCGCCAGCAACGATTCGAGCTCTGGCCGGGCGGCGCGCCGGACCGCGCGCCAGGGGAGCGCCGCCGCCGCCTCGGCGACCCGGGCGGACAGGCAGATCGCCGCGATGCGGGCGCACCAGGCTTCCGATCCGTCCCGCCCCAGCGTGCCGGCGAAGGCCCGGGCCGCGCCGGCGGAGAAGAACAGTGCGAGCGCGATGCCGCCCGCGGCGAGAAGCGCGCGGACGCCGACGGGCAGCGGCAGCGGCACCGTCCGGTAGAGCGCCTCCGGCGCGGCGTCGAAGCCTTTGTCGGCCAGCGCCCGGCACAGCGCGTCCCCGGCCGCCTCGCCGGCGGCATGCACCAGCCTGCCGCAGGCAGGATCGAGCATCCGGGCGGCGAGGCGGGCGAGGTCGCACGCATCGCCGCCCGCGCTCGCCACCGGGCGGAAACCCGCCGCGCGGGCGAGCGCGGCGGTGGCGTCGCCGACCGCGAGCACGGGGATGTCGCGCGCCGCCGTCGCGCCGGCGAGCGCGCGCACCCCGTTGCGGCTGGTCGCGAGCAGGCTCTGCACGCCGTCGAGATCGAGCGGCGGACGCGCCGCGATCTCGATCCTGGTCGCCGGCGCGACGACCGGCTCGATCCCCATCGCCGCCAGCCGCGCAGCGGTCTCGGCCGCGTCCTCGGCGGGCCGGGTCACCAGAGCGCGCAGCGGTTCGGCCATCGCCGCCTCACCCGCCCGCGAAATGGGCCGGGGTGGCGCGGGCGCGGAGCTCGCGCGCCGCATCGGCGCCGAGCGCCGCCGCATCCGCCCGTCCGCCGCCGCGCACGGCCTCCAGCAGCTCCGCGCCGTCCGGGCGGACCAGGATGGCGCGCAGCGAGATCGCCTCCTCCCGCGGCACGGCAAGCGCGGCGATCGGCGTTCGGCAGGACCCGTCGAGCCCGGCGAGCAGGGCGCGCTCGGCGGCGGCGGCGTCCGCGCTCTCGGCATCGTCGATGGCGCGCAACCGCTCGCGGACGGCGGCGTCGCCGGCGCGGCATTCGATGCCGACGATCCCCTGGCACACGGCGGGCAGCATCTCGTCAGGCTGTAGCACGGCGTGCGCCTTGTCGGCGAGGCCGAGGCGGTGGAGCCCGGCGAGCGCCAACAGGGTGGCATCCGCCTCGCCCGCCGCGAGCTTGCGCAGCCGGGTCTCGACATTGCCGCGGAACGGGATTACGGCGAAGTCGGGGCGGGCATGGCGCAGCAGCGCGCCGCGCCTGAGCGAAGCGGTGCCCACCCTGGCCCCTTGCGCGAGACCGGCGAGACCGTCCGCTCCGGCATCCGCGTCGGCCGCGATCAGGACATCGCGCGGGTCGGCGCGCGGCAGCATTGCGCCGATCGCGAGCCCGTCCGGCAGACGGGTCGGCATGTCCTTCATCGAATGGACCGCGATGTCGATCCGCCCGTCCAGAAGGGCCTCCTCGATCTCCTTGGTGAACAGCCCCTTGCCGCCGATCGCGGCGAGCGGGCCCTGCAACATGCGGTCGCCCGTGGTATGGATGGCCTCGAAGACGATCGCGCCCGGCTCGCGCAGCGCGGGATCGGCCGCGGCCAGGCGGCGGCCCACCTCGTCGGCCTGCGCCCGGGCGAGCGGGCTGGCACGTGTTCCGATCCTGATCCGTGCGCTCATCGCGGACCGCATAGAATGGGAAATGGGATCATAGGCGAATCGATGTCAAACAACGCCGACAAGCTGCGCAGGGCACGCGCCGCCCGATGAGCCTGGTGCTCGGCATCGAGACGAGCTGCGACGAGACCGCGGCGGCGGTGGTCGACGACCGGCGGAGAATCCTCGCCGACGTGGTGCGCGGCCAGCTCGACGCCCACCGGGACTATGGCGGGGTGGTGCCGGAGATCGCCGCGCGCGCCCATCTCGAGGCGGTCGACCTCGTGGTCGCGCGGGCCATGAAGGATGCCGGGATCGGTTTCGATGCGCTCGACGGGGTGGCGGCGACCGCCGGGCCCGGGCTGATCGGCGGCGTCATCGTCGGCGCGATGACCGGAAAGGCGATCGCCGCCGCGCACGACCTGCCGTTCCTCGCGGTCAACCATCTCGAAGCCCATGTGCTGACGGCGCGGCTGACCGATGCGGTCGACTTCCCCTATCTCGCGCTGCTGGTCTCGGGCGGACACTGCCAGTTCGTCGCGGTCGCGGGCGTCGGGCGCCACCGCCTGCTCGGTTCGACGGTCGACGACGCGGCGGGCGAGGCGTTCGACAAGGTGGGCAAGATGCTGGGGCTCGGCTATCCCGGCGGGCCGGCGGTCGAGCGCGCGGCGGCGGGCGGCGATCCCGCGCGCTTCGCCCTGCCCCGTCCGCTGCGCGGCAGGCCGGGCTGCGATTTCTCCTTCTCCGGCCTCAAGACCGCCCTGCGCCACGCCGTCGAGGCGCTGCCGCCGGGCCCGCTCGCGGACGCCGACATCGCCGATCTCTGCGCCGGCTTCCAGGAGGCGGTGGCCGATGCGATGGCCGACCGCACCGCGAACGCGATCGCGCTCTTCCGCCGTCAGTGCCCCGGCGGGGAGACCCTGGTGGCCGTCGGCGGGGTCGCGGCCAACCAGGCCCTGCGCACCCGTATCGAGAGCGTCGCGCAAGAGCACGGCCTGGCCTTCGTCGCGCCGCCGCCGCGGCTCTGCACCGACAACGCGGCGATGGTCGCCTGGGCCGGGATCGAGCGCCTCGCGCTCGGCCTCGCCGACGGGCTCGACTTCGCCCCCCGCCCGCGCTGGCCGCTAGAAGAGCTCGCCGGATGACCGGCCCGCTCGACGGTTTTCGCGTGCTCGACCTGAGCTCGGTCGTGCTCGGCCCCTTCGCCACCCAGGTGCTGGGCGACCTCGGCGCCGAGGTGATCAAGATCGAGTCCCCGGAAGGCGACACCACGCGCAGCACTGGGCCCGGCCGCTCGCCCGGCATGGCGGCGCTGTTCATGGGGGTCAACCGGAACAAGCGCTCGGTCGTGCTCGACCTCAAGCAGGCGGCGGCCCGGGACGCGCTGTGGCGGCTGATCGACGGCGCCGACGTGTTTCTCCACTCGATCCGCCCGCAGAAGCTCGCCCGGCTCGGCTTCGGCCACGAGAGCGTGTGCGCGCGCAACCCGCGCATCGTCTATGCCGGGCTGCACGGCTACCGCACCGACGGCCCCTATGGCGGCCAGCCCGCCTATGACGACGTGATTCAGGGGCGCAGCGGCAGCGCCGATCTGATGGCCCGGCTGGTCGGCGAACCGCGCTACATGCCGACCATCATGGCCGACAAGACCTGCGCCCTGGTCGCCGCCTATGCGGTGATCGCCGCCCTGCTTCAGCGCGAGCGCAGCGGAAGCGGCCAGTTCGTCGAGATCCCGATGTTCGAGACCATGGCCGCGTTCAACCTGACCGAACACATCTACGGCCGCGCCTTCGACCCGGCCGAGGCGGAGATGGGCTACCCGAGGGTGCTGGTGCCGTGGCGCCGCCCCTACCCCACGGCGGACGGCTATATCTGCATGCTCGCCTATACCGACGAGCAATGGCGCCGCTTCTGGCGCGAGGTCGGCCGGCCGGAGCTGATCGACGATCCGCGGTTCGACTCGCTCAAGAGCCGGAGCGACAACATCGACGAGGTCTACCGCACCGCCGGGGAATGCCTGAAGGGGCGGGGCAGCGCGGAATGGGCGGCGGTCTTCGAGCGCCTGGAGATCCCCGCCGCCCCGGTGACCTCGCTGGAAGGGCTGATGCAGGACCCGCATCTTGACGCGGTCGGGTTCTTCCAGCGCCGCACCCATCCGAGCGAGGGCGGGGTGGTGTTGACCGACCCGCCGGTCCGGTTCTCCGCGAACGGGGCGGGAATCCGGCGGCTGCAGCCGCGGCTCGGCGAGCATTCCGCCGAGGTGCTGGAAGAGGCCGGGCTGGACGAAGCCGAGATCGCCGCGTTGTTCGCCGCCGGCGCCTCCATCGACGGGCGAGCGCAAGGAGAGTGAGATGAAGACCATCGGCATCGGCTTCTACTGGGACGAGCTCGCCATCGGCGACCGCTTCCGCACGCTGAACCGGACCATCACCGAGCCCGACATCGTGGGCTTCATCGGGGTCACCGGCATGGTCGAGACGATCTTCACCGACCTCTCGTTCAGCGAGTCGGGGCACGGCGCGATCCAGGGCCGGGTGGTGCCGGCGGCCTGCACCTACACCATCATCGAGGGGCTCTTGTGCCAGTCGGCGATGCAGACCACCGGGCTCGCGCTGCTCGAGGTAGAGAAGAAGGTGCTGAAACCCGTCTTCGCCGGCGACACCGTCCACGCCGAGGTCGAGGTCACCGCGATCCGCCCGACCAGCAAGGGCAACCGGGGCATCGTGACCACGACCAACGACGTGATCAACCAGAAGGGCGACACGGTGATTTCCTACCGCGCCGTCCGCATGATGGCGGGCAGGCCGGAGGACGGGGGATAGCGCGGCCGCCCGCTCAACGCTTGCAGCCGTCGGCGTTCACGCGGAGGTATTGCTCGACGAACCCGCCCAGATGTTCCGCTATCGAGTCCATTATGTATTCCGGGCTTCCGCCATGCGTGCCGGTGCTGCCGGAGATCCAGGTCGCGGCGGAGCCTTCTTCGCCCGATGCCGGATCCTTCAGCCATTTCCGGTACTCGATGCCAACATGGAAGGCGGGACCCACCACGCTCACGCGGACGTCGAGATACGCCAGGCCGTCGGGGTCGTAGATGCCCGCCGCCCCGAGCCTGCGGCGCACGGCGGTCGCGATCGCCTTTTCCGTCAGGCCGATGCCGGCAGGGCCTCCGGTCGCGCTCTCGACCACCAGGTCGATCGGCCGGCAGTCGTTCCACAGCTCGAAACGGGCCTCCGCAGGTACGGTCGCCGGCCAGGCCGGCGCGGCGGCGAGCAGCGCGAGGGCAGCGAACGGGACGGTCGGGCGCAGCATGCGGCCACTATATCCGGTGCCTCCGGGCTCGCGTAGGCGGCGCAGCCCGGTGTGCCGCGAACTGGAATGCCGGCGCGAAAGCGCCTATATTCAACCGGAAGTTGTCGCGTCGGGACGACGCGGGGAGGCGGCCGGTCCGATGGATCTCGCGCAGGCGATCGACGCTGGCGTGCCCTTGGCCGCCATCATGGTGCCGGCCTTCGTTATCGGCTTCGGCGCCATCTGGCTGGCGATGCACACCGGATTCAACAATATACGGGTCGAATTCGCAGACCTGCGGCGCGAATTCGGCGGGCTGCGCAGCGAGGTGCACGGCGAGATCGCCAGCCTGCGCGGCGAGATCGGCAGCCTGCGCAGCGAGCTGCACGGCGAGGTGGCCAGCCTGCGCGGCGAGGTGGGTGAGCTGCGCGGCGAGGTGGGTGAGCTGCGCGGCGAGGTGGGCGAGCTGCGCGGCGAGGTGGGCCGTTTGCGCGACGAGGTGAGCGACTTGCGGAAAGACCTCCGCAGCCTCTCCGAAAGGGTCGATGGCATCGCTGAGCGCGTCGCCAGGATCGAAGGCCGGCTCGACGCGCGGGACACCGCCACCCCGCCGGTTCCGGCGGGAGAGTGACTTTCGCCGGGCGATGGTCCGGCTCTCGGCACATGGTCCCGAATTACCGATTTGGCAAATCGCGGCTTCGCGCTAGAGTCGGGGCAGAAACCATTTCGGGGAGCGAATGATGCAGAAATCCGAAGCCGCCCGCGGCCGCGGGATCGTCTTGCAGCCGGGCGAAGGGCGTTCGTTCTGGCAGCCGGTGCCGGCCAACGGTTTCGCGGAACCCCGGCTGGTGCCGGGAGCGACCGAGTTCGACGGCATGTCGCTCGGCTTCCAGACCATCGCGCCGGGGAGCTATGTGCGCGAGCACAGCCACGACGACCAGGTCGAGCTGCTGGTGGGCTTCTCCGGACGCGGTACGGTGAAGGTCGACGGGGTGCCGCACCCCATGGTGCCGGGGACGACCTGCTTCCTCGGCTACGACGTCAAGCACCAGATCATCAACGAGACCGACGAGGACCTGGTGATGGTCTGGGTGATCGCGCCGGCCGGGCTGGAGGAATTCTTCGAGGTCATCGGCCGGCCGCGCGAGGAGGGCGAACCCGCGCCCGAACCCTTCCCGCGCCCGGTCGACACCGAAGCGATCGACCAGCGGAGCGGCATGAACGCCACGGCGGAGGCCTAGATGCCGAAGGTCGATATCGGCGATGCGGAGATCTACTACGAGGAGGCGGGCAGCGGGCCGGCGCTGATGCTGGTGCCCGGGCTCGGCGGCAACGGCTCGTTCTGGGCCAGGCAGGTCGCGGCGTTCAAGGACGACTTCCGGGTGATCGTCCACGACCACCGGGGCGCCGGGCAGAGCACCTACTCGCCGATCCGCTATTCGGTCGACCAGATGGCCGCCGACGTCCTCAAGCTGATGGACGCGCTCGGTATCGACCGGGCCCATTTCGTCGGCCATTCGACCGGCGGGGCGATCGGACAGACCATCGCCCAGGACCACCCGGACCGGCTCAAGACCTTGGGGCTGAGCGCCACCTGGGCCGGGTCGGACGCCTATTTCCGTCGCTGCTTCGAGCTGCGCAAGGCGCTGCTCGAGACCTTCGGGCTGGAGCGCTACACCGAGATGACGGCGCTGGTCCTCAACCCGCCCTTCTGGGTGGTCGAAAACGACGGGGCGATCTCCGAAGCGGGGAAGGCGGCGCCCGGCAACAGCCCGCCGGTCGAGATCATGATCAGCCGGATCGACGGGATCATGGCCTTCGACCGCCGCGCGCGGATGGGCGAGATCGCCATGCCGACGCAGATCATCGTCGCCCGCGACGACATGGTGACGCCGATCCACATGACCGAGGAGCTCGCTTCCGGGATCCCGCATGCCGAGACGGCGGTGCTGGAGCGCGGCGGCCATTTCGTGCCGATCGTGCTGCCGGAGGACTACAACCCGCCGGTGCTCGACTTCCTGAGGAGGCACCGCGACCTCTGAGCGGGCAGGAAGCGGCGTGCGGTGAGACGGATCGGCATTCTCGGCGCCGGCGCCTGGGGCACCGCGCTCGCCGCGGTCGCCCGCGAGGCCGGGCGCGATGTCGTGCTGTGGGCCAGGCGCGAAGACCATGCGCGCGCGATCGCCGAGACCGGCCGCAACGATGCCTACGGAGACGTCGGTCTCGGCCCCGGGATCGCCGCGACCGCCGACCTGGCGGAAGCAGCGGCGGCCGTCGACGCCGTGCTGCTGGCGGTGCCGGCCCAGGCAGTGCGCGAGACCTGCGCGCGCACCGCCCCCCATCTCGCGCCGTCGGTGCCGGTCGCGGTCTGCGCCAAGGGCATCGAACGCGACAGCGCGATGACGATGAGCGAGGTCCTCGGCGAGGCGCTTCCCGCCAACCCGGTGGCGATCCTGTCGGGACCCACCTTCGCCGGCGAGGTGGCGCGCGGGCAGCCTGCCGCGGTCACGCTGGCTTGCCGCGACCATGCCCTTGCCGAGGCGCTGGCCGGCGCGCTGGCGACGCCGGCCTTCCGGCCCTACCACTCGGACGATGTGGCGGGCGCCGAGATCGGCGGCGCGGTCAAGAACGTGCTCGCCATCGCCTGCGGCATCACCGAGGGGCGCGGGCTCGGCGAGAACGCGCGGGCGGCGCTGATCACCCGCGGCCTGGCCGAGATGACCCGGCTCGCCCGCGCCCGCGGCGGCCGGGCCGAGACCATGATGGGTCTGGCCGGGCTCGGCGACCTCGCGCTGACCTGCGCCAGCCGGAGCTCGCGCAACTACAGCCACGGGGTGGCGCTCGGCGCCGGAAGGAAGCCGGCGGACAACGCGGTCGTGGAGGGCGTGCCGACCTCGGCCGCGCTCGCCCGCCTCGCCGGGCGGCATGGCGTCGAGATGCCGATCGCCGAAGCGGTGGCGGCGATCCTCCATCGCGGCGCCGATATCGACGCGGTGATCGCCGGCCTGCTCGCCCGGCCGCGCCGCGCCGAGGCATGGCCGGCATCGCCGAGCGTGGTATCGCAGCGGATCGGGAGACGAGAGATGGCGTACTGGCTGTTCAAATCCGAGCCCGGCGCCTGGTCGTGGGACGACCAGGTCAAGGCCGGCACCGCCGAATGGGACGGGGTTCGCAACTACCAGGCCGACAACAACATGAAGGCCATGAAGCTGGGCGACCGCGGGTTCTTCTACCACTCGGTCGATGCGCGGGAGATCGTGGGCGTGGTCGAGATCGTGCGCGAGCACTACCCCGACCCGACCGACCCCAAGGGCCGGTTCGGCATGGTCGACGTGAAGGCGCTGGTGCCGGTTGCCTCCCCGGTGACGCTCGCCGACATCAAGGCCGAGCCGGCGCTCTCCGGCATGGCGCTGGTGCGCCAGTCGCGGCTCTCGGTGAGCCCGGTCAGCGACGAGGAATGGACGCTGATCTGCAAGATGGCGGGCATCGAGGCGTGACAACGCTCTGCGCGCTCGCCGACATCGCCGATCCGGGCGGCAAGGGGTTCGTGCTGGAGGACGGCAGGCGGATCTTCGTGATCCGCCGCGGCGGGGTCGTCCGGGGCTACCTCAACGCCTGCCCGCATCAGGGCGTGCCGCTCGACTGGCGTCCCGACGTGTTCCTGAGCGTCGACAAGTCGGTCATCCAGTGTTCCACCCACGGCGCGCAGTTTCGCATCGAGGACGGCGAATGCCTCGCCGGGCCGTGCCTGGGCGCCGCGCTGCGCGCGGTCCCGGTGGCGCTGGCCGGCGGTATGGTGGTGGCGGGCTGAGGCGGACGGTCGGTCTTCTTGTCACCCTTCGGGATCGACCCCATAATCGCCGCGCCACGAACAGGGGGTCACGGTCATGGCCGACAACGAGCTCTTCCCGGTTCCCGGCAGCGTCGCCGAAAGCGCCCATGTCGACGAGGCCGGCTATCGCGAGATGTACCGGCGCTCGATCGAGGATCCGGAGGGTTTCTGGGGCGAGCACGGCAGGCGGATCCACTGGATCAGGCCCTATACGAAAGTCCGGGACGTCTCCTACGGGCCGGACGATGTCCATATCCGCTGGTTTTACGACGGCACGCTGAACGCGTCCGCCAACTGCCTCGACCGGCATCTGTCGGCGCGCGGCGAGCAGACCGCGATCGTCTGGGAGGGCGACGACCCGGCGAATTCGAAGCGCATCACCTATAACGAGCTGCACCGCGAGGTCTGCAGGTTCGCCAACGCGCTCAAGGCCCAGGGCGCCAGCAAAGGCGACCGGGTGACGATCTACCTGCCGATGATCCCCGAGATCGCCGTCGCGGTGCTGGCCTGCGCGCGGATCGGCGCGATCCACTCGGTGATCTTCGGCGGGTTCTCGCCGGACTCGATCGCCGGGCGCATCCAGGACTGCGACTCCAACATCGTGGTGACCGCCGACGAGGGGGTCCGCGGCGGCAGGACGATCCCGCTCAAGGGCAATGTCGACAAGGCGCTCGAATCCTGCCCGTCGATCGAGAAATGCATCGTGGTCAGGCATACCGGCGGCGCCATCGACTGGCGGGACGGCCGCGACGTCTGGTACCACGAGGCGATGGAGGCGGCGTCGGAGGACTGCCCGGCGGAGGAGATGGGCGCCGAGGATCCGCTGTTCATCCTCTATACCTCGGGCTCGACCGGCAAGCCGAAGGGGGTGATGCACACCACCGGCGGCTACATGGTCTACGCCTCGATGACGCATCAATACGTCTTCGACTACCGCGACGGCGACATCTACTGGTGCACCGCCGACGTGGGCTGGATCACCGGGCACAGCTACATCATCTACGGACCGCTCGCCAACGGCGCGACGACGCTGATGTTCGAGGGGCTGCCCAACTACCCCGACGCGTCGCGCTTCTGGCGGGTCTGCGACAAGCACAAGGTCAACATCTTCTACACCGCGCCGACCGCGATCCGCGCGCTGATGCGCGAGGGCGACGGCCCGGTCGCGGCAACCGACCGGTCCTCGCTCCGCCTGCTCGGCTCGGTCGGCGAGCCGATCAACCCGGAAGCCTGGCTGTGGTACCACAACGTCGTCGGCGACGGGCGCTGCCCGATCGTCGACACCTGGTGGCAGACCGAGACCGGCGGCATCCTGATCACCCCGCTGCCCGGCGCCACGCCGCTCAAGCCGGGCTCGGCGACGCGGCCGTTCTTCGGCGTCCGGCCCGAGGTGGTCGACGCCGAGGGCAACGCGCTGGACGGCGCGTGCACCGGCAATCTCTGCATCGCCGAGTCCTGGCCCGGGCAGATGCGCACCGTGTTCCGCGACCACAAGCGCTTCGTCGAGACCTATTTCTCGACCTACCCCGGCCGCTACTTCACGGGCGATGGATGCCGGCGCGACGAGGACGGCTATTACTGGATCACCGGCCGGGTCGACGACGTGCTCAACGTCTCCGGCCACCGGCTGGGGACGGCCGAGATCGAGAGCGCGCTGGTGGCGCACGGCAAGGTCGCCGAGGCCGCCGTCGTCGGCTATCCGCACGACATCAAGGGGCAGGGCATCTACGCCTATGTCACCCTGGTGCTCGGCGAGGACCCGACGGACGAGCTGCGCCGCGAGCTCGTGCTATGGGTGCGCAAGGAGATCGGCCCGATCGCCACCCCCGACCTGATCCAGTGGGCGCCCGGCCTGCCCAAGACCCGGTCGGGCAAGATCATGCGCCGCATCCTGCGCAAGATCGCCGCCAACGAGCAGGACCAGCTCGGCGATACCACGACGCTCGCCGACCCCGCCGTGGTCGACGATCTGGTCGAGCAGCGGATGAACCGCTAGCGCCGGCCCATGGCCCGGCCCGAACCGGCGGACTGGTCGCGCCGCCTGTTCGACCTCCTGGTCGAGGCGGGGGTGACGCTGTTCGCCTACGTTCCCGATGCCGGCAACCAGGCGCTGATCGACCTCGCCGAGGCGGGCAACGACACGCGGGCGGTGCTGCTGTCGAGCGAGCAGGAGGGTATCGCGCTCGCCGCCGGCGCCGATCTGGTGGGCGCCCGCGCGGTCGTCTGCATGCAGTCCTCGGGCGTCGGCAACTGCCCCAACATGCTGTCGTTGATCGGCGGCGGCCGCTTCCCGTTGCTCGCGATCGTGACCATGCGCGGCGATTACGGCGAGATGAACCCGTGGCAATACCCGATGGGCCGCGCCGTGGGACCGGTGCTCGAGGCGATGGGCATCCTGTCCTACCGGGTCGAGGGGCCGGGCGACCTGGAGGCGGCGGCGCGCGCGGCGATCGACGCGGCGTGGCGCGGCGGCCAGGGCACCGCCCTGGTGCTGTCGCAGCGCTTCCTCGGCGCCAAGCCGTTCTGAGGAGGCGCGGCGGGCGATGACCGGGGCGGGACTCGATCGCAGGGAGGTGCTGGGCGCGCTGTTCCCCGACCCCGCGCGGTATCTGATGGTGGCAGGGCTCGCGGGATCGGCGCGCGACGCCGCGGCCCTGACCGGCGAGGCGGATTACCTGTTCGCCTTCGGCGGCGCGATGGGCGGGGCGGTGCCGATGGGACTCGGCATGGCGCTCGCCGCGCCGGACCGGCTTGTGGCGGTGATCGCCGGCGACGGCGAATTGCTGATGAATGCCGGCGCGCTCGCCTCGGTCGCTTCGGCGATGCCGGAAAACCTGTCCATCGTCTGCATCGACAACGGCCGCCACGGCGAGACCGGCGGCCAGCTCGGCCATACCGCGCGGCGCACCGACCTCGCCCTTCTGGCGGAGGGGGCGGGCCTGCCCTCGACGATGACGGCGGCGGACGGCGCCGGGCTCGCCGCCGCCGCGGACTTCCTGGAGACCGCCCCCGGCCCCCGCTTCGTCTGCGTGCGCGTCCGGCCCGGCCCGCCGGCCGAGTACCGCCGGAGCTGGGATCCCGCCGAGGGCCGCCTGCGCTTCCGCCGCGCCTTCGACGCGGCGAGGCGAGCGTGACCGGCTCGCGCCGGCCGCCGAGCCGGGGCGCGGTTTCGCGGTCGGGGGCCGCTTCTCCTGCGACGATTCGGCCGCCCCGGGTTTAGCCTTACCGGTGGACGCAGGGCCGGTCTTGCGGTCTTTTCCGTCACCCCGGCACGTTCGCTTCCGGCCGCCGGGGTGCCCAACCCGCGACCGGGGACGCAGAATGGATGGCAAGCGCGCATCCGGGCGACGCAAACCGCGCGCGGTCGCCCATACGCTGCTCAATGCGGTGCTGCTCGACCGGATGCCGCTCGACCGGGCGCTCGCGGACTCGTCCGACTTCGCCGCGCTCGACGAGCGCGACCGGGCGCTGGTGCGCCATCTGACGGCGACGGTGCTCAGGCGCCTCGGTCAGATCGATGCGCTGCTCGCCGCCTTCATGCGCCGGGGTCTGCCGCGCCGCGCGGCCTCGGCGCAGAACGCTCTCCGGCTGGGCGCCGCCGATATCGTCTTCCTGCGCACCCCGGCCCATGCCGCGGTCAACGAGGCGGTGTCGCTGCTCGCGGCACCGACCGCGCGGCGCTATCGCGGGCTCGCCAACGCGGTTCTGCGCCGGCTGGTGCGCGATGGAGCGCGGCTGAGGGCGTCGCAGGACGCAGCCCGTCTCAACACCCCGGACTGGCTCTGGCGGAGCTGGGCCGCGGCCTATGGCGAGGCGGCGGCGCGGGCGATCGCGGAGGCCCACCTGGCCGAGCCGCCGCTCGACATCACCGTCTCGGCGACGCCCGAAGACTGGGCGGACTGGCTGCACGCCGCGGTGCTTCCGACCCGCAGCCTGCGCCGCGCTCCGGCGCCGGTGGAAAGCCTGCCGGGCTTCCGCTCCGGCGGCTGGTGGGTGCAGGACGCGGCCGCGGCGCTCCCCGCCCGAATCCTGCTGGCCGGGATCGGGGACCGGCTGGAGGACCGGCGTATCGCCGATCTCTGCGCCGCGCCCGGCGGCAAGACCGTTCAGCTCGCGGCGGCGGGAGCGCGGGTGACCGCGCTCGACATTTCGCCGCGCCGGCTGGAGCTCGTCGCCGCAAGCCTCGACCGGCTCGGTTTCACGGCGGAGCTGGTCGCGGCCGATTTGCGCGCGTGGACCCCGCCCGCGCCGCTCGATGCGGTGCTGCTCGATGCGCCCTGTACCGGCACCGGCACGATCCGCCGCCGCCCGGACGTCGCACGAAACAAGACCCCGGCCGACCTGGCCCGGATGGCCGACCTCCAGCGCGCGCTGCTCGGCGCCGCGGCGAAGACCGTGCGGCCTGGCGGCCGGCTGGTCTACGCGGTCTGTTCGCTCCAGCCAGAGGAGGGGCCCGAGCCGGTGGAAGCCTTCCTCGCCGCCTGCCCCGCCTTCCGGCGCCTGCCGATCGCGGCGGACGAGGTGACCGGCATCGGTCCTTTCCTCGCCCCGAACGGCGATGTCCGCACGCTTCCCTCCGATCTCCCCGGACAGGGCGGGATGGACGGATTCTATGTCTGCCGACTGGAACGCCGCAGCGGCGCGGCCGCGCTCTCCTGACCGGATTTTCATACGAGGAACCCGGATGGCCGACGACGCGGCGCGCCTCGTCCTGGAAGACGGGACGACGCTCGCCGTCCGAGCCTGGCAAAACTACCGCGAACGCCCGCCGGCGGCGCCCGATTGGGGATCGTTCGGCGCTGGATACAGGTATCGAAAACAGAATCGACGTATCGCAGTTTCGCCGGAGCCAGAGCTTTCAACATTCGCACAATCGCACGGGAGCCGTCGTCCAGAGCGCTTCGGGCAAGCGCCGGCACATCGCCTTCCGCCACCGCCGCATCGAGTTCCGCGTGGCGAAATACTTTCCGCTTCAGCACGAGCGAACCTTTGAGTTCCCGCGTCCTCTCACTGTAGCGGCGGCCGAAATGCCGGATTTCCTCGGCGTGAAGATCGCGGACGACATCCCAGAGAACGCGGTCGCGGACGGCGATGCCGGCCAGGACCTCGTAAGGCGAAGCTACGCGGTCGTGACCGCTCTCGTCCACGAACGGGACCCATGCCATCCGGTCAGGCTGTCAGCGCTCCCGACCGGCCGCAAGAACCGCCGCCACCTGGAGCCCCGGCGGACGCCTAATCTGTTGCTGCGACTCTGTGAAGCTGTTACCAAGTCCAGGTGCCCCGAGCGGTAAGAATTGCGCCGTCCATCCTCTCGGCCGACTTCGCGAGGCTGGGCGCGGAGTTGCGCGCCGTGACCGATGCGGGCGCGGATCTCATCCATGTCGACGTCATGGACGGGCATTTCGTTCCCAACATCACCATCGGCCCGGGCGTGGTGAAGGCGCTCAAGCCGCACTCCGCCCTGCCCTTCGACGTGCATCTGATGATCGCGCCTGTCGACCCCTTCATCCCGCAATTCGCCGCCGCCGGCGCCGACATCGTAACCGTCCATGCAGAGGCCGGGCCGCATCTCCATCGCAGCCTCGCGCTGATCCGCGAGCAGGGCTGCAAGGCCGGGGTCTCGCTCAACCCCTCGACCCCCGCCGCGGCGGTCGCCCCGGTGCTGGACGCGGTCGACCTGGTGCTGGTGATGAGCGTCAACCCGGGCTTCGGCGGGCAGTCCTTCATCGAGAGCCAGCTCGACAAGCTGGGCGCGCTCAGGCGCATGATCGACGACAGCGGCCGCGACATCGCGCTCGAGGTCGATGGCGGAATCAACCCCGAGACCGCCCGGCGGGCGGCCGGGGCGGGCGCGGATATCCTGGTCGCCGGCACCGCCGCTTTCTCGGGCGGCGAGCCGGCCTATGCGGAGAACATCCTCCGCCTGCGCGGCGATGCCTGACGGCGGCGCCGCCGCGGCCAGGACAGCCGGCGCCCGGCCGGTGCGCGGGCGGCGCCGCAACCCGGTGCGCCTGGCGCTCCACCGCCTGGAGCGCCTGACCGTCCGGCGCGTGATCTATTCCCTGGCGACGGTCTGGTTCAACGGGCTGTTCTACCGCCGCACGCTCGGCGGGCGCTACGGCAAGGGTCTCGCCCACGCGCCCCGGGAAGCCTGGCTGGGCGACGCCAGGCGGGGCTCGGCGGTGCTGCGGCGGGAATACGCCTTCGCCGGCCACGCCGAGACCGAGCCGGGCGATCCGTGGCGCGCCGCCGACGCGCCGCAGGCCTGGACCGCGGCGCTGCACGGCTTCGACTGGCTGCGCGACCTGCGCGCCGTCGGCGGCAGGACGGCGCGCGATCACGGCCGCGAGATGGTGGAGGACTGGCTCCGGCGCGAGGACCGCTGGCACCCGCTGACCTGGCGCCCCGACGTGCTCGCCGCGCGGCTGACCAACTGGCTGATGGCGGCGGAGCATCTCTACCCGGTCGACGAGCCGCTCGACGCCAAGCCCTTTCTCGGCAGCCTGATCCGCCAGGCGCGGCATCTGGGCCGGGCGGTCGGCATGCTGGACCCCGGCACCGACCGGCTGCTGGCGCTGTGCGCGCTGGCGCTGACGGGGGTCTGCATGCCCTCCCAGGCCCGCAACCTGCCGCGCTGGCTCGACATGCTGAGCGCCGAAGCGGTCGCCCAGATCGGCGGCGACGGGGTCCACGTCACCCGCAGCCCGGCCGGGCAGCTCTTGATCCTGCGGCGCCTGGTGGAGCTGCACGGGGTGCTGCGCGAGGCCGGGATCGATGCGCCGCAGTCGCTGGAGAGCGCGATCGCCCGGATGGCGGCGGCGCTGCGCGCGCTGCGCCACGGCGACGGCCGGCTCTGCCTGTTCAACGACAGCAACGAGGAGGAGAACTGGCTGATCGACCTCGTGCTGAGCCGCGCGGAGATGCGCGATCACCATGTCGAGACCTCGCCCGCGGATGCCGGGTTCCAGCGCCTCGTCGCCAACCGCGCGGTGGTGGTGATGGATGCCGCGCCGCTGCCCCCGCCGGGCTTCGACCGGCACGCCCATGCCGGCACGCTGAGCTTCGAGATGAGCGTCGGGCGCCAGCGCATGGTGGTCAACTGCGGCGCCTATTTCGGCTCGCGCGAGGACTGGCGCTTCGCCCAGCGCGCCACCGCCGCCCACTCGACCGTGACCATAGACGACTACAACTCGGCCGACGTGCTGGGCGACTCGCTGATCGGGTTCCGGCCCCGGGTCGACTCGGTCGACCGCCACGAGGCGGACGGCAATGTCTGGCTCGACGCTGCGATCTCCGATTATGGCGGGATCCCCGGGCTCGGGCACCAGCGGCGGCTCTACTTGTCGTCGAACGGCGCCAACCTGCGCGGCGAGGACAATATTTCGAGCCGGCGCCAGCATCGCTTCGTGGTCCGCTTCCACCTGCACCCCTCGGTCACCGCGTCGCTGGCGCAGAACGAGGAATCGGTGCTGCTCCGGCTGCGCGACGGCGAGGGCTGGCGCTTTCGCGCCGAAGGCGGCGTCGTCGGGCTGCAGGAGAGCGTCTATCTCGGCTTTCGCGGGCGGCCGCGGCGCACCGGCCAGATCGTCGTCACGGGCGTCAAGCGAAGCGGCTCGGCGACCGTCAAATGGGCCTTTAGCCGGCTCGGCGGCTGACCGCCTCGCGCAGCCCCTCGACGACGTAAACCCGGAGCGCCGAGGCGAGGCTGCCCCGCCGCGCGGCATCGATCTCGGTGACCAGCGCGGCGATCGTCAGGCTGCGCCGCTCGGCGGTCGCAGCGAGCTCCTGCCAGAACGCGGGCTCCAGCGCGACGCTGGTCCGGTGACCCGACACGGTCAGCGTGCGCCGCTCCAGGCCGGATCGCGTGAGGCTCATCGCGGGATCCGGCGTGCGCGCCGGGCGGCGTTCAGAACAGCCCTTCGATCTCGCCCGCCTCGTTGACCGTGATGCTGTTCGCCGCGGGAACCCGCGGCAGCCCGGGCATGGTCATGATGTCGCCGCAGATCGCGACCACGAAGCCCGCGCCGTTGGCGAGCCTCGCCTCGCGGATTTGCAGATCGTGCCCCTCCGGCGCGCCGCGCAAGGCGGGATCGGCCGAGAAGCTGAGCGGGGTCTTGGCCATGCAGACCGGGAGCGTGCCGTAGCCGGCCTCCTGGTAGCCCGCGATCTGGCGCCTTACCCGGTCCGGGGCGCCGACCGTGCCGGCCTTGTAGATGTCGCGCGCGACGGTCTCGATCTTGTCCCAGAGCGGCATCTCATCGGGGTAGAGGAAGCGGAAGCCCGGGTTGGGCGCCTCCGCCGCGGCGACCACCTTCTCGGCGAGCGCCACGGCGCCGGCGCTGCCCTCGCCCCAATGGGTGCAGTCGACCGCCTCGACCCCGTACTCCGCGCAGGCCCCGGTGACCACCGCGACCTCGGCCGCGGTGTCGGCGTTGAAGTGGTTCAGCGCGACGACGACCGGGACGCCGAAGCCCTGGAGGTTCTCGATATGGCGCTTGAGATTGGCGACGCCGTCGCCGACGGCGGCGACGTTCTCCGCGCCGAGCGCGTCGCGCGCCACCCCGCCATGCATCTTGAGCGCGCGGATGGTCGCCACCAGCACCACCGCGTCGGGCTCGAACCCCGCCTTGCGGCACTTGATGTCGATGAATTTCTCGCCGCCCAGGTCGGAGCCGAACCCGGCCTCGGTGACGGTGTAATCGGCGAGCTTGAGCGCCGTTCTCGTGGCGGTCACCGAGTTGCAGCCATGCGCGATATTGGCGAACGGCCCGCCATGCACGAAGGCGGGCGTCTTCTCCAGCGTCTGCACCATGTTGGGCAGGATCGCCTCCTTCAGGAGCGCGGTCATCGGGCCGGGCGCCATCAGGTCGCGGGCGAAGACCGGCTCGCGGCCCCTGGTCTCGGCAACCACGATGTTGCCCAGCCGCTCTTTCAAATCGGCCAGGCTCTCGGCGAGGCAGAACACGGCCATCACCTCGGACGCCACGGTGATGTCGAACCCGTCCTCGCGCGGAAACCCGTTGGCGACGCCGCCGAGCGAGCCCACGATCGAGCGCAGCGCCCGGTCGTTGAGGTCGACCACCCGGCGCCACGAGATGCGGCGCGCGTCGATGCCCAGCGCGTTGCCCCAGTAGATGTGGTTGTCGAGCAGCGCCGACAGCAGGTTGTGGGCCGAGCCGATGGCGTGGAAATCGCCGGTGAAGTGGAGGTTGATGTCCTCCATCGGCACCACCTGGGCATAGCCGCCGCCCGCGGCGCCGCCCTTGACGCCGAAACAGGGGCCGAGGCTGGGCTCGCGCAGGCAGATCACGGTCCGCTTGCCGATCGCGTTCAGCGCGTCGCCGAGACCGACCGTCGTCGTGGTCTTGCCCTCGCCGGCCGGGGTGGGCGTCATGCCGGTGACCAGGATCAGCTTGCCGTCCGGCTTGCCGGCGAGCGTGTCGATATAGTCGAGCGAGACCTTCGCCTTGTGCGGGCCGAAGCGGTAGACCGCCTCGTCCGGGATGTCGAGCGAGCCGGTGATCTCGGTGATTTCCGCGAGCGTGGCGGCGCGCGCGATCTCGAGGTCGGACTTGACCTCGCTGCCCATGTTGTTGCTCATCGTGCCTCCCGATCCTGCGGCCCCGGATATTAGGGATGCGCGGCGCCGCGCAAAAGTCCGGGCGACGAATCCGGGCCTCGGCGCGCGCGGTCTGGCAGAATGGCCGGCGACGGCGCGCAACCGGAGAGCGGAGGAGCGGCAGATGGCGGGACGGATCGAGGCGCGGCTTGCGGAGCTCGGCATCGTGCTGCCCGAGGCGGGGGCGCCGAAGGCGGCGAAGATCCTGACCGCCAAGATCTCGGGCGACTGGATGTATGTCTCGGGCGCGGTGCCGAAGGAGGGCGGCGAGCTCCGCTATGTCGGCAAGGTGGGGCGCGAGTTCTCGCTGGACGAGGGGCGGGCGGCGGCGCGGCTCAGCGCGCTCAACATGCTCGCCCATGCGCGCAAGGCGCTCGACGGCGACCTCGACCGGGTGCGCGACATCGTCAATGTGCGTGGATTCATCAATATCGACCCCGACTTCACCGAGATCGCCGAGACCCTGAACGGCGCCTCGGAGGTGCTGATCGAGATCTTCGGCGAGCGCGGCCGCCACGCCCGGACCGCGGTCGGGGTGTCGGGGATGCCGTTCGGCGTCGCCATCGAGGTCGAGGCGCAGATGCGCATCGACCCGGCCTGAGCGGCTTGCAAGCGCGGCCGGGCTGGGCCACGATCCGTCAGCGCAAGGCCGAAGGAGGTCCCGTCATGCAGCGCGTCAAGCACGAGGTCCCGGGCGCCTACCGGGACATGACCATCGACGAGCTGGCCGAGCGCCAGGTGGTGCGCTACGGCGAGCTGGAGCCCGACTGGGACGCCTTCGCGGACTCGCAGATCGAGGGCCGGCGCCGGGCGCAGTTCCGCCTGATCGGCGTCGGCGGGTCCGGCAAGGAGGACCCGCACGCCTTGCCGGCGGGCGGGTTCACGCTGTCGATGCTGATAATCCCGCCGGGCCAGGGCGGCTCCGCCCACACCCACGAGGTGGAGGAGGCGTTCTTCGTGCTGGAGGGCGAGCTCACGGTGTTCTTCCAGGACGAGACCGGGCGCCAGGCCGGGACCGTGCTCCGCCCCTACGAGGTCGCGCTGTGCCCGGCCGGCATCCCGCACGGCTTCGTGAACGAGGGCGACCGGGACGCGCTGATCCAGATCATGATCGGCAGCGGCGAGCCCGGCCCGATCGGCTTCGTCGACGACGACATCTATCGCGAGGAGGTCGACCGGCTGACCTCGCGCGGCCGCGCGGTGGCGGCGGAGTAGGACGCTCCCGAGGGCGCGATGACGGCCGAGCAGGTCCCGCTGATCGACATCTCCGGCTTCGAGACCGGGGATGCCGCGGCCAGGCGGCGCATCGCCGGCGCGGTGGCCGAGGCGGTCGAGGGGATCGGCTTTTTCTCGGTCGCCGGGCACGGCGTCGATCCGGCGCTGATGCGGCGCATGGCCGGGCGCTGCGCCGCCTTCTTCGACCTGCCCGAGCCGGCCAAGCGGCGCCATGCCAACCCGGCGCGCAACATCAACCGGGGCTACGTGCCGCTCGGCGACGAGTTCGTCGCTGCCTCGCAGGGCGACGCCACGCCGCCGGACTACCGCGAGGCGCTCGCCTTCGGCCGCTTCGACCTGCCGGACGACCCCTATTACCGGCGGCCCGAGGCGGCCTACGCCTACGAGCCCAATATCTGGCCCGACGGGGTGGCGGGGCTGGGCGGGACGGTGCGCGAATACTACGCCGCGCTGGAGGGGCTCAACCGCCGCCTGCTCGGCATCTTCGCCGCCGCGCTCGGCATCGACGCGCAGTATTTCCTCGACCGCTTCGACCGCCATGCCAGCGTGCTGCGGGCGATCAACTACCCCGACCAGGACGAGCCGCCGGCGCCGGGCCAGCTGCGCTGCGGCGCGCACTCGGATTTCGGCACCCACACGCTGCTGCAGATCGACGACGCGCCGGGCGGGCTGCAGGCGCGGGCGCGCGACGGCTCGTGGGTCGACGTGAGCCCGCCTTCCGGCTCCTTCGTGGTCAATATCGGCGACCTGATGATGGTGTGGACCAACGACCGCTGGCTGTCCAACCTGCACCGGGTGGTCAACCCGCCGGAAGGGGCCGGCGGCGCCAGGCGCCAGTCGATCGCCTTCTTCGTCCAGCCCAACTACGACGCCCGGATCGCCTGCATCCCGACCTGCCTGGCCGCGGGGGAGGCGCCGCGCCACGCCCCGGTCACCGCCTGGGAGTACCGCCACGCCAGGCTCAGCCGGACCGCACCCGCGCACAACGCGTGAGCCGCCCTACTTGCCGAGCTCGGCCACGCGCGCCTCGATGCGCTGCAGCGCGTCGCGCGCGGCGGCGGCCTCCTCGCGGATGGATCTCAGCGTGTCCTCGCCGTCGCCGAGCGAGACCTCGACGCGCGCGTCCTGCAGATTGTTGATCACCACCGCGATCACCAGGTTGATCATGATCACGGCGGCCAGCATGACGAAGCTGACGAAGAACAGCCACGCCATCGGGTGGAGCTCCATCGCGACATACATCACGTCGGTCCAGTCCTCCAGCGTCATCACCCGGAACAGGGTGAGCAGCCCGATGCCGAGCGAGCGCCAATGCGTCGGGTCGTGGTCGCGGAACAGATGCACACCGGCGACCGCGTAGACGTAGTACAGCACCGAGAGCAGCAGCATCACGTTGCCGAGCCCGGGGAGCGAGCGGATCAGGGTGGCGATGATGAGCCGGAGCTGGGGCAGCACGGTCGCCACCCGGAGCACCCGGAGCAGCCGGGCGAGCCGGGCGATCAGCGCGAAGTCGCCGGTCTCGGGCAGGAAGGCGAGCACCAGCACGGTGAAGTCGAACAGGTTCCAGCCGTCGCCGAAATAGCGCCCGAAGCGCGGCGCGACGGCGGTGAGCTTGACCGCCGCCTCGACCACGAACGCCGCCAGCGCCACGTCATAGGCGATCAGGATGGCGGCGCCGAAGCGCGCCCCGAGCGCCTCGCTGGTCTCGATGCCGAGCCCGACCGCGGTCGCCAGGATCATGGCCACGATCGCGATGTTGAAGGCGCGCGTCTCGACGATGCGCGCGCAGCTTCGGGTCAGTGGATTCATCCGAGCAAGCTCCCGTCCTGAAACGCGGCCGCTTCATCGCCCAGAGCGGCGGAGTCCGCAAGCACCGCGCGCCGGGACGGCCGCCCCCTCACTTGCCGATGCAGAAATCTCGGAAGATGGCGTCGAGCACGTCCTCGACCCCGACCCGCCCGGTGAGCCGCCCGAGCGCGGCGGCGGCGGCGCGCAGGTCCTCGGCGCGGAGCTCGGGGATGTCCTGTCCTTGCGCCCGATCCAGCGCGGCGAGGCAGGTTTCGAGCGCGAGCCGGTGGCGCAGCCGGGTCGGCACCGGCGCGGCGCCCGAGGCGGTGCGTTCCGCGACGGCGTCCGCGAGGCGCGCGATCACCTCCGCGAGCCCGTCCCCGGTGCGCACCGAGAGGGCGGTCGCGGGCCGGCCGGCGATGCGGGCGGGCGGCGGGGTTGCGCGGAGGTCGGTCTTGTTGAGCGCGACCAGCGCGTCGCCGTCGATCAGCCGGGCGAGCGCGGCGTCGGGCTCGGGGTCGCGCGCGTCGAGCATCACCAGGCGGAGATCGGCGTCGTCCGCGCGCGCCAGCGCGCGGCGGATGCCCTCGGCCTCGACGGCGCCCGCCGCCTCGCGCAGCCCGGCGGTGTCGATCACCGTCGCCGGCAGCCCGCCGAGGTCGAGATGGATCTCGATCGCATCGCGCGTCGTCCCGGCCTCCTCCGCCACGATCGCCGCCTCGCGCCGGGCGAGGGCGTTGACCAGGCTCGACTTGCCGACATTGGGCGGGCCGAGCACGGCGACCGCGACGCCGTCGCGCAGCCGCTCGCCCCGCCTGGCGTCGCCGAGATGGCGGGCGACCTCGCGGGCGAGCCCGGCGACGGTCTCCGCGATCCGCGCTTCGGCCTCCGGCGGCAGATCCTCGTCGGGGAAGTCGATGAAGGCTTCGAGATGGGCCAGCGCGCCGACCAGAAGCTCGCGCCAGGATTCGTACAGCGCGGCCAGCGCGCCGCCCGCCTGGCGCCGCGCCTGGCGGCGCTGCGCCTCGGTCTCGGCGTCGACCAGATCGGCGATCGCCTCGACCTGGGTGAGGTCGAGCTTGCCGGCGGCGAAGGCGCGGCGGGTGAAGTCGCCGGGCCCGGCCGGCACCAGCCCGTCGATGCGCCCGAGCGCGAGCCCCACCGCCTCGATCACCGCCCGCCCGCCATGGACGTGCAGCTCGGCCATGTCCTCGCCGGTATAGCTCGCCGGGCCCGGGAACCACAGCGCGAGCCCGTCATCGATCACCTCGCCGGTCGCGGGCTCGGTGATGTCCACCCGCATCGCCCGCCGGGGCGCCGGGTCGGCGAGCCCGGTCAGGCGTTCGAGCGCGGCACCGGCGGCGGGGCCCGAGACCCGGAACACCGCGATCGCAGCCCGCCCCCGCGCGGTCGACAGCGCAAACACGGTGGTAACGCTCACCGGCCGCACCCGCCATGGTTGACGGGCCGCCATGCATCGGGGAGAATCCGCGCATGACGGTAGAGATCGGCGGCTTCATCGGCCTCGCCGCCCTGATGGTGGCACTCTTCGCGTGGATGCGCCTGGACGTCAGGACGCTGCGCGAGGAAATGCGCCAGATGGAGGCGCGCATCGGCGACCGCTTCGAGCGGCTGGAGGCGCGTATCAACGACCGCTTCGAGCGACTGGAGGCGCGGGTTGCGGCCATAGAAATGCGGCTCGCCGCGGTGGAGCACGGCCAGGCCAAGCTGGAAGGGCTGCTCGAAGGGTTGCGCGAGGCCATCGCCGGCCGCACCCCCGCAGAGTAGCGGAAGCCCGGCCTCTCCCCCGCCGTCCGCGTCGCGCGGGGACGCGAACGGCACACCGGCCGCCCCCTTGCCTCGTGGAACCGCCTCGCCGAAGAGGCCGGGAATTCGCCCGCGCGCGAACCCGACCGCCTCGATCGCCGCCCGCCCGCCATGGACGTGCGGCTCGGCCATGTCCTCGCCGGTCGCGGGCTCGCGGATCGCACCCCGCCCCCGCGCGGCCAACAGCGCGAACACGGTGGTAACGCTCACCGGTCGCACCCGCCACGGTTGACGGCCCGCCATGCATCGGGGAGACTCGTCGCATGACGGTCGAGATCGCCGGCTTCATCGGCCTCGCCGCCCTGATGGTGGCTCTCTTCGCGTGGATGCACCTGGACATCAGGGCCCTGCGCGAAGAGGTACGCGGGGACTTGAAGGCGCTGCGCGAAGAAATGCGCGGGGACTTGAAGGCGTTGCGCGAAGAGATGCGCGAGGACTTGCGCCGCCTGGAGGCGCGGCTCGCCGGCGTGGAGCACGGCCAGGCGAAGCTCGAAGAGCGGTTCTCGGCGGTGGAAAGGACTCTCGCCGCGCTGGAACGCGGCCAGGCCAGGCTGGAAACGCGGCTCACCGCGGCGGAGCACAGCCAAGCCTAGTTCGAAGAACTGCTCGAAGGGCTGCGCGAGGCCATCGCCGGCCGCGCCGTCGCGGCGTAGCGGAAGCCCGGCCTCTCCCCCGCCGTCCGCGTCGCGCACCGCCGCCACGCCGCCGCCTTGCGCGCGCGGGGACGACGGCGGCACACTGGCCGCCCCCTCGCCTCGTGGAACCGGCCGATGAACCGCCTCGCCGAAGAGACCAGCCCGTATCTGTTGCAGCATGCCGACAACCCGGTCCACTGGCACCCCTGGGGCCCGGAGGCGCTCGCCCGGGCGAAGGCGGAGAACAAGCCGATCCTGCTCTCGATCGGCTACGCCGCCTGCCACTGGTGCCATGTGATGGCGCATGAGAGCTTCGAGAACGACGCGATCGCCGACCAGATGAACCGCTACTTCGTCAACGTCAAGGTGGATCGCGAGGAGCGCCCGGACATCGACACCATCTACATGCAGGCGCTGCACATGATGGGCCAGCAGGGCGGCTGGCCGCTGACCATGTTCCTCACCCCGGACGGCGAGCCGTTCTGGGGCGGCACCTATTTCCCGCCGACCGGGCGCTGGGGGAGGCCGGGCTTCGCCGACGTGCTGGAGGGGCTCGCCAAGGTGTGGCGCGAGACCCCGGAGAAGGCGGGCGAGGCGGCGGAGACCCTGCGCGAGCGCATCGCCGGGCTCGGCCGGGCCGAGGCGGGGGCGCATATCCCGGTCCGGGTCAACGACGAGGCCGCGCACCGCATCGCCGGCCAGTTCGACATGAAGGAGGGCGGGCTCGGCACGGCGCCCAAATTCCCCAACCCGAGCGTGCTCCAGCTCCTGTGGCGGGCTTACCTCAGGAACGGCGACACCGCCGCGCGCGACGCCGTCCTGCTCACCCTCGACAAGATGAGCCAGGGCGGGATCTACGACCATCTCGGCGGCGGCTACGCGCGCTACTCGACCGACGCGCGCTGGCTGGTGCCGCATTTCGAGAAGATGCTGTACGACAACGCGCAGCTCCTCGACCTGCTGACCGCCGCCTGGAAGGAGACCGCAAGCCCGCTCTACGAGGCGCGCATCCGCGAGACCGTGGGCTGGGTCCTGCGCGAGATGATCGCCGAGGGCGGCGGGTTCGCCGCCACGCTCGATGCCGACTCCGAGGGCGAGGAGGGCAAGTTCTACGTCTGGACGGAAGCCGGGATCGACGCCGCGCTCGGGACCGACGCGGCGCTGTTCAAGGCGGCCTATGACGTGAGCGCGGACGGCAACTGGGAGGGCAAGGCGATCCTCCACCGCAACCACGGCGCGGGGCCGTTCGACGCGACCCACGAGGCGCGGCTCGCGGCCTGCCGACAAACCCTGCTGGAGCTCAGGGCGGAGCGCATCCGCCCGGGCTGGGACGACAAGGTGCTCGCCGACTGGAACGGGCTGATGATCGCGGCGATGGCGAACGCGGCCGCGGTGTTCGGCGAACCGGATTGGCTGGAAGCGGCCCGGACGGCGTACCGCTTCGTCGCGGAGACGATGCAGGCGGATGGCAGGCTGTTCCACGCGCACCGCGACGGCAGGACGAAGCACGCCGCCACCCTCGACGACTACGCGGCGATGGCCGGCGCCGCGCTCGCGCTCAACGAGGTGACCGGAGACGCGTCCTGCCTCGCCCAGGCGGAGGCCTGGGTGGCGGCGCTCGATGCGCATTACTGGGACGCGGCGGAGGGCGGCTATTTCCTCACCGCGGACGACGCCGAGGCGCTGATCGTCCGCACCAAGTCGGCCGACGACGACGCGACTCCGTCGGGCAACGGGCTCGCCGCCGAGGTGCTGGCGCGGCTCGCCCTGGTGACCGGCGAGACGCGCTACCGCGACCGCGCCGAGGCGCTGATCGCCGCCTTCTCAGGCCAGATCGGGCGCAACTTCTTCCCGCTGGCGACGCTGATGAACGCGAGCGAGATGCTGCTCGAAGGCGCGCAGGTCGTCGTCGCCGGCGCGCGCGGGGAAGACGACACCGAGGCGCTGCTCCGCGCCGCGTTCCGCACCCCCGCCGTGGCGCGGGCGATCGCCGTGGTCGAGCCGGGGACGGAGCTCCCCCGCTCCCACCCGGCGCACGGCAAGGGCCGGGTCGACGGACGGGCGGCCGCCTATGTCTGCGTCGGCCAGACCTGCTCGCTGCCGGCAACCGACGCCGAGGGGCTGCGCGCGGCGATGGCGCGGGGGTAGGGCAATGCGGCGGACGGTCGACATTGAAGAAATATAGTGAAACCGCTATAGAGTTGCATGAGCGCGGCGACACTGAAGCCCGTCGCGTGGGTCGGCTCCAGTCGGGAGGATGTGAGGCGGTTTCCGAGCCCGGTGCAGGATAGGGTCGGCTTTGCGCTTTACCAGGCCCAGATCGGCCGCAAGCATCGCGATGCCAAGCCGCTCAAAGGGCTCGGCTCCGGCGTGCTCGAAGTGGTCGCCCGCCATGACGGAGACACGTTCAGGGCGGTCGATGCTGTCCGCTTCCATGCGGCAGTCTATGTCCTGCACGCGTTCCGCAAGAAGGCCAGGCGGGGGATCGCAACGCCGAAGCTGGATATCGCGTCGATCCGGCGGCGGCTCGCGGCGGCGAAGCGGCACTACCGCGATCTTCATTCCGGAGGATGAGACGATGGACGGCACGGAAAGCACGGTGGAGCGCGGATCGGGCAACGTGTTCGCCGATCTCGGCCATCCCGATGCGGAGATCCACCTGGTGAAGGCGGAGCTGGTGTCGCGCATCGACGGGATCGTCCGCCGGCGCGGCCTCAAGCAGGTCGAGGCGGCAAGGCTGCTCGGCCTGTCCCAGCCGGACGTGTCGCGCCTGCTGCGGGGAGACTTTCGCGAATACTCGGTCGACCGCCTGCTGCGCCTGCTCACGGCGCTCGGGCGCGACGTGGAGATCGTCATCCGCCGGCCCCGGTCGCGGCGGCCCGGGAGGCTGAGCGTCGAGGCCGGCGGGGCGCGATGAGACCGCCGGGGTAGGGCGGTGCAGCGGACGGTCGAATCCCCGCTCGGCCCGCTGACGCTGGTCGCCGCGGACGGCGCGCTCACGGCGCTGCGCTGGGGGCGGGCGGGGCGCGAGGACGAGTCCAACCTGCTGATGCACGCGGCCGCCGCGCTCGCCGCCTATTTCGCCGGCGAGCGGCTCGACTTCGACCTTCCCGTGGCACCGGAGGGGACGGCGCACGACCTCGCGGTGTGGCGGGCGATGCAGCGCATCCCGGCGGGCGAGACCCGGACATACGGCGCGGTCGCCCTAAAAATCCGCTCAAGCCCGCGCGCGGTGGGCACCGCCTGCGGCCGCAACCCGATCCCGATCGTCATCCCCTGCCACCGTATCGTCGCCGCCGGCGGCGCGTTCGGCGGGTATTCGGGTCAGGGCGGGGTCGAGACCAAGCGGTATCTGCTGCGGCTGGAGGGGGTGGGGATGAAGGGAGGCGCGTAGGACGGACGCCAAGGGAAGAGAGCTTACGAAGAAAACATGCTGTTGACAGCATATGTAGTTTAATACATAGTCTCCCGGTGAGTTGGGTTGTCGAGATCGCCGATGAGTTCGACCGTGAGTTCGATGCTCTCGACGAAGCAGTACAGTTGGAGACCTTCGAAGATCCTGGCCCTGTCGCGGCTCCTGCAGCGTTTCGGGCCTCAATTGGGACGGCCGCATGTCGATACTCTCAACGGATCTCGGCACTCGAACATGAAGGAGCTGCGGTTTGGCACAGCGGGCGGGGTGTGGCGGCTAGCTTTCGCGTTCGACCCTAGGCGCACGGCCGTCCTTCTGGTGGCGGGCGACAAGTCCGGGGGAAGCGGGAGGCGGTTCTACCGGACTCTGGTTCGCAAGGCAGACGAGCGCTTCGACAGCCACCTTGCCAGGCTCGCGCGGGAGGGGGACCGGCCATGACGGGCAATGTCGAAGACCGGATCGCCCGGCTCGATCCCGGCCGGCGCCGCAGGGTCGAGGAGCGGGCGGCGGCGCTGATCGCCGAGGAGATGACGCTGCGCGAGCTGCGCAAGGCGAGGCGGCTCACCCAGGCGCGCGTCGCCGCCGAGCTCGGCATTTCGCAGGACGGCGTCTCCCGGCTGGAGCAGCGGAGCGATATCCTGCTGTCCACCCTGCGCCGGACGGTCGAGGCGATGGGCGGCAGCCTGTCGCTGATCGCCCGCTTCCCCGACCGGCCGCCGGTCGAGCTGTCCGGCCTCGCCGAGCCGGAGCCGCGCGACTGAGCTGGCCCGCGGCGCTATTTCGTCTGCCGCGCCCGGACGTAGCTCTCCAGCACGCGGTTGATGCGCGTCTGGTAGCCTTTGCCGGGCGCCCGGAAATGGTCGAGCACCGAGCGCTTGACGCGGATGGTAATCTGCTCGGCCGGGTCGGGCTCGACCAACACCGCTTCGCGCCAGAAGGTTTCGTCCAGCTCCGGGATGTCGCTGAAGTCGATGTCTTCGTCCTTCACCGCCGCGATCCGCTCCGGGGTCAGCGGCTTATCGTATGCGGTCATACCAGGCCTGCCTCTCCTTGCGCGACGCCGGGCGGGCGGAAATCAGCCGTATGCGTCCGCCGCGCTCCGTGTGGGCGACGACGACCAGAACGGCATCGCTGACGCGTCCGATGGTGACGTAGCGTTCCTCGCCATAGTCCCTGCGGCTGTCCCGCCGCGACAGCAGCGGCCCGTCGAAAATGCGCTTGGCCGTCTCGAAATCGATCCCGTGCTTGCGGATATTCGCGCTGTTCTTGGCCTCGTCCCACTCGTACTCCATTAAGTGTATGTATAATTGGTATGGACGTAGGCTGCAAGAGCCGCCGCCGCTCAATGCGGCATCAGCCCGGGCAGCCAGAGGGCGATCCGCGGGAAGGCGATCAGCAGGACGAGGACCACGAAGGCGCAGCCGATATAGGGCGCGGCGGCGAGCGCGACATGGCCGAGCCTGGTGCCGGCGGGCGCCACCCCCATCATCACGAACAGCAGCAGCCCGAAGGGCGGCGTGGTCAGGCTGATCTCCAGCCCGAGCAGCATCACCAGCGCGAACCAGACCAGGTCGAACTCCAGCGTCTGGGCGAGCGGGAAGAAGATCGGCACGGTGATCAGCATCATCGAGACCTGGTCCATGAACATGCCGAACACCAGCAGGACGGCGAACATGACCAGCAGCATGAGGATCGGCGCCACCTCGACATCGGTCGCCCAGCCGATCAGCCCGGCGGTGGCGCCGGAGAAGGCGAGGATCTGGCTGAAGGTCGACGAGCCGACGATGATCAGCAGCACCAGCGCGGTGATGCGGAGCGCCCCCATGAACGACTTGGCGAGCGCGTCCCGGGTGAGCACCCGGTAGGCGACGCCGAGCACCATCACCCCGAAGGCGCCGAACCCGGCGGCCTCGGTGGGGGTGGCGACGCCGAGGATGATCAGCCCGATGACGCAGAACACCACCAGGCTCATCGGCAGGATGTTGAGCGCCACCGCGCGGGCGATCTCGCCCAGCGTCGAGGGCTCGACGTCGTAGACCGGCGCCGCCTCGGGATCGAGGCGCACCTGGCCCCAGATCAGCACCGTGTAGAGCGCGGCCAGGATCAGCCCCGGGATCACGCCGGCGATCAAGAGCGCGCCGATGTCGATCTCGGCGAGGCTCGCCAGCAGCACCGCCAGCGCCGAGGGCGGGATGATCATGGCGAGCCCGCCGGTCCCCAGGATCGGCCCCATCGACATGTGGCGCTTGTAGCCGCGCCGCGTCATCTCCGGCACCATCAGCGCGCCCATCATCGCGGTGTTGGCCATGGTCGAGCCCGACAGCGTGGCGAAGATGGTGCCGCCCGCCACGGTGATGTAGCTGAGCCGGCCGGGGATGCGCCCGAAGCACTTGTCGAGCGCATCGAACACGCGGATCGCAAGCCCGGTGTGGAAGAACAATTCGCCCATGATGATGAACAGCGGCACCGGCACGAGCGCGAAGATGGTCACCGATTCGACGGCGTTGACGACGATCTGCGGGAAGGCGCGGAACCCGCCCATGAAGACCAGCGCGCCGATCAGGTTGCTGGCGAGGAAGGCAAACGCGACCGGCACGCCCAGCAGCATCAGCGCGACCACGGCCCCGACCAGCAGCGCGGCGGCCTCGTACCACTCCATCTACAGCGATTCCGACTTGCCGGGCTGGCCGGAATAGTAGCTGTCGAAGCCCAGCAGGTAGCGCGCGAACTCGACCGCCATCAGCCCGAAGCCGAGCGGGAAGGAGGCGTACAGCACCCAGCGCGGCATGTCGATCGAGCGGATGTCGATCTCGCCGGCGATCCAGGCGGCGATCGCCTTGTCGGCGCCGTACCAGACGAACAGCGCCGACATGACGATGCAGAGCGCGTAGGAGAACTTGGCCGAGATCAGGCGGAGCATGGGCGGCATCGCCAGCATCAGCGATTCGACCACCACATGGCCCTTGACCCGGACCAGCCACGGCCCGCCCAGCATGGTGGCGAAGAGCAGGCTGTATTCGGTGAGCGCGCTGTACCACTGGAGCGGCTGGAACCCCGCCGTGCGCAGGCTCACATCGACCACGATGCCGGCGAACACGAAGGCGAGGATCGCCGCGCCGAGCACGGCGAGGCCGTGGATCAGCCGGAGATAGGCGGCGGCGACGATCCGCATGCCGGCCGCCCGGCCCCTCCCGGTTCGCGCCTATTCGCGCCCGTGATAGAGCCGGCCGAGCTTCTTGGCGAGCGGCGTGCCGAGCCCGGCGAGGCGGTCCTGCACCAGCTTGTTGGCCAGCGCGCGGTACTTCTCGCCCGCCGCGGCGTCGAGATGGACCTCCTTCTGGCCGAACTCGCCGTTCAGGATCTCGCGCTCCTTGGCGATCTTCGGCTTCCACGAGAAGTAGTCGTCGATCTCGAACTGGGTGGCGTAGCGCACCAGCGTGTCCTTGCCCTTGCGCGACAGCCTGGCGAAGGCGTCGTTGTTGATCGCGATCACCGTGTCGAGCTGCATGAAGTTGGGATAGATCCGGTATTTTATGAACTTGGCGTAGCCGAAGCGCCGGGTCCACAGCTCGGGGAAGGCGAAGCCGTCGACGATGCCGCGCTGCAGCGCCGAGTGGATTTCCGGCAGATGGATGGTCACCGTGGTCGCGCCGAGCGCCTTGAGGAAGGCGTCGTAGGTCGGCACCGAGCGCATCTTGAAGCCGCTGAGGTCGACCAGCCCGTCGGCCCCCATCTTCGGCTCTTTCCGGAGATAGAGGTTGAACGAGACGCCGGCGTTCCACACCAGCACGGTGCCGTTGATCTTGGCCGAGACCGCCTCGTTGAACGCGGCGAGCCCGCCATTGGCGCGCGCGATCCAGGGCGCGGTGGTGTTGCCGGACAGCGCGTCCACCTCGGGGATGATGCCGCGGTGGTAGCTCATCGCGGTGAACATCACGTCGAACAGCCCGGCCTTGAACCCTTCCGGCTGGGCGGCGGCCTTGGAGATCTCCGGCCCGCCGATATAGTTCAGCCGGAACTCCCCCTTGCCCGCCTGGTTGGCGCCCTCGACGAAGGGCAGGAAGCTCTCGGAGACGAAGGGGAAGGTCTTGGGCCAGGCGCTGATCGCCTTCAGCGTCGCCTCGGCGAGCGCCTGCGGCGCGGCGAGCGCGGCCCAGGCGCCGAGCGCCGCTGCGAGCCATGTATCGCGTCGAGTCATGTCGGTTCCTCCCGAATATGTCCGGGCGCCGCGGCGCTTCTTGCGGCTCGCCGTCGGGCGCGCGGACCGGAAGTGTGCTGGGCGGGGAGGATCGCCGTCAAGCGCGCGCTGCCGGGCGCGGCGGGCGGAAGGTGTATGCCGCTGGCGGCATGCCTGCCCGTATCGAATCAATATGTACAGCGCCCGCGCTTTCTGTCAGACTGAGAGCTTGTTCCACGCTCGGTCGAACGTTTGGCCGAATTTTCGGGGGGGAGGAAGAACATGGTAAGGGGCGTTCCACTCAGGGCCGCGCTGCTCGGCGCCGGCGCTGCACTCGTATTGGCGCTCGGGCCCGCCAGTGCGCAGGACATGAACAAGGAGATCGAGGCCCTGAAGGAACGGGTGGCCGAGCTCGAGGGCAGCACCTCGGTCTCGATCAGCGGCTACGTCAAGGGCGACTTCTTTATCGACAGCCACAACGATCTGGGCGACGCCTTCGATCCCACGTCGATCAGGCTCGACGGCGCGGGGGGAGATGACGCCGAGGACGGCAGTTTCGGGGCTCACGCCAACCAGTCCCGCTTCCGGGTGGGCACCAGCACCGACACCCCGCACGGGGCGCTGAAGACCGTCATCGAAGGCCATTTCTGGGGCGGCAGCTCGTTCAATCTGCGCCACGCCCATGGCGTGCTCGGCCCGGTGCTGGCGGGGCAGGCGTGGTCGATCATCGTGGACGAGGACACCTTCGCCTCGACAGTGGACTTCAACGGACCGGTCGGGACGAACTTCACCCGCCAGCCGCAGCTCCGCCTGAGTCTCCCCATCGGAGATGGCTTTGTCGGCCAGGCGGCCATCGAGCCGGGCATCGAAGGCAATGAATTGCCGAAGTTCCTGGCGGCGGTTCGCTACCGCGCCGGCTGGGGCGCCGTCAACGCGGCCGGCGCGTTCGGGCGGATCGATCGCAATATGGCGGCGGCAGACGCTCCCGCCGACTGGCAGGACGAGGGCGCCTACGCGCTGCATTTCGGGGCCAACTTCAACGTGGCCGACGGCACCAAGGTGGTGGCGACGCTGAACGTGACCGAAGGCTGGAACCTGATCTGGGGCGGGGCCAACGGCGCCAGCGCGGATGCCTCCGGCAACCTGACGACCCGTCAGACAATGGGCGGAATCGCCGGAGCCTCGCATAGCTGGACCGACGCCATCAGCACCGGGATCTATGTCGGCTGGGTGGAGAACGACACCGAGGACGCTGATCCGGGAACCAACGAGCGGCTGCAGACGGTGCACGCCAACGTGTTCTGGAGCCCGGTGGCCGCGGCTAGCATCGGCTTCGAGGTCATGCACGGCTGGCGCGAGACCAACGACGGTGGCTCGGGCGAGGCCACGCGCTTCCAGGTCGGCGCCCAGTACAGCTTCTAGGCGTCAAGCCGGGGGCGGGCGCCGTCCGCCCCCGGCCCCGCGCCGCCGGGAAATCGGCGGCGTCGCGGATCGCCATGCGGCGATCGGCTCCAGTTCGACCCTTCCTCTTGCAGAGCGCTTCGCGCGCACGCCGGCGCATGTGCCCTGCGCGGCCCAGGAGCGCCGCGCATGTACACGTATCGGGCTCTCTTGTAATACTGTAATGCGGCTACGACGTTTCCTGGTTTCTGTCGGCTATTCGGCCGAATATTTGTTGAGGAGATTGACATGATCGGGAGGGCGCCGCTCGGGGCAGCGCTGCTCGTTGCGGGCGCCGCCGTGGTGCTGGGGCCCGGGCCGGCCGGCGGCGCCGAGACCGGCGGCATCGAGGCAGAGATCGAATCCCTGGACAAACGGCTGGACCGGCTCGAGGCGTCGCTGACCGGGCCGGTGGAACGGGCGGTGGCCGCCGGCGTCGAGAGCGGGTGGTGGCGGATACCGGGGACCGACAGCTGGATCTCCGTCGGCGGTTACGTCAAGGGCGATTTCCATTTCGACAGCGGCAGGGATCTCGGCGATTTTTTCGTTCCCGGACGCATCGGGCTGGACGGCCAGACAGTCCCCGGGGACGAGGACGGCGCGGTCGGGATGCACGCCCGGGAGACGCGCCTGCGCGTGGTCACCCACACGCCCAGCGCGCTCGGCGCGCTCGGCGCCGTCATCGAGACCGATTTCTACGGCGGCGGCGACGCGCTCAGGCTGCGCCACGCCGCCGCCAGGCTCGGGCCGGTGCTGGCGGGGCAAGCGTGGTCGCTGCTCGTCGACGGGGACATGGCCGCCGACACGGTCGATCTCGCCGGGCCGGTCGGGACCTACGTGCACCGCGAACCGCAGCTCCGTCTCAGCCTGGACATGGCGCCCGGCCTCGTCGGCCAGGCGGCCGTCGAGCCGGGGCTGGAGGGCAACGAGCTGCCGAGCTTGCTCGCGGCGCTGCGCTACCGCTCCGGCTGGGGCGGGGTCAGCGCGTCCGGCGCGATCGGACGGGTCGACCGCGACGGGGAGACCGAGGGCGCCCACGCGATCGCTCTGGGAGCCTTTTTCGACGTGACCGACGCCACCAGGCTGACGGCGACGTTCGGCAGGACCAGCGGCATCAGGCTGATCTGGGGCGGCGGCCCCGGCGCGGTCATGGCCCGCGGCGACCTCAAGGTCCAGGAGTCGACGGGCGGCACCGCCGGGGTCTCGCATCGCTGGTCGGATACCGTCCGCAGCGGGGCGTATTTCGGCTGGGTGGAGAATGACACCGCCGAGGGCGCCCCGGCCCGGCTGTCGGCGGGGCGCAACAAGGCGCTGCGGACGCTCCACGTCAACGTCTTCTGGAGCCCGGTGCCCCGGGCGGATATCGGCTTCGAGATCATGCATGGCTGGCGCGAGACCTACCCCAGGCCCGGCCGGGGCCGGCCGGCGCCGACCGAGGGCGAGGCGACGCGCGCCCAGCTCGGCGTGAAGTACAGCTTCTAGCCGTCCGCGCCCTGGGCCGTTCCGAACAGCTCGTCCATCGCCACCACCCGGTGTTGCGGGGCTCGATCCCGAGCAGCCGCGCCGGGTTGCGGATCGCCATCTTGGCGATGGCATCGAGCGACACCCCCTTCTCGTGCAGCACCTGGGCGAAGCTCCTGAACATGTCGGGCAGCTTCGGGCTGAAGGGCTGGCCGGAATCGGTGGCGATCACCGCGCAGTCCGGCCCCACCGCGTCGATCGCCGCCTTCATCTGATCGGCCGTCACCGCCTGGAACATCGGCATGCAGTTGACCGCGCAGTACTCCATCAGGCAGCCGGCGCGGGCGAGCTCGACCTGGGCGTCGATCGAGAGGCCGGGGCACTGCATCTCGGGGTGGGTGACGACGATGCGCCCATGCCCGCGGCCGATGGCGTAGTCGACCACTTCGCGGATCTCCGCCTCGCCGAGATGGCCGGTCGCCAGCACCGCGTCGAAATCGGCGACGATGTCGATCGCCGTCCGCGCATCCGCCGTCAGCTTCCCACCGTCGAGCACGGTGTAGGTGCCGCCGATGCCGTAGCGCGATTCGTTGGCGTAGCTGCCGGCGCCGATCGCCCCGAAGGCGCCGGGCGCGCCGAACACCCGGACGTGGTTCTGGGCGTCGATGGTCGGCATCCACACCACCTTCGCGTCCTGCTTCAAGGCCTGCTCGACCGCGCCCGGGTTGATGCCGCCGACGCCGCGGTTGAGCGCGATCCCGGCCCACAGGCCGAGTTCCGGCACCGCCTTGCGGGCGTGGTAGACCTTGGCGATCGTCGCCTCGAAATGGCTTTTGATCACGATCCCCAGCATGCCGGCCTCGCGGCACCAGCGCGCCACGTCGATCGAATCGCCGATGCGGCGGAACGGCGCCGGGCCGGTATGGACATGGGTGTCGATGAACCCCTCGACCGAGATAATCGTCATCGCGCCGCCCCCCTCGCGAGCCCCGCCCCATAACAGCAGACCCGCCCCCGCCTGGCGACCCCCCGGCGCGCCCCCCCACGTCATGCGCCGGCCCCCGGATCAAGTCCGGGGGTGATCCGCGCACCCATGCCCGGACTTGATCCGGGCACCCACTGCCGCCACAGCCTCTCCCGCCGGGGCACCCACTGCCGCCACCGCCGCTCCCGCCCGGGGCACCCACTGCCGCCATCGGCTTTTCCTATGCCCCGGCCAAGCCGACGGTATTGGCGCCCGCGCCCCGCCCGCCCCACATCGGGAGGCGAGGCAAGACGACGAGGCGGAGGCAACGATGCGCGGCAAACGAGGCGGCCCCTCCGGGCTGATGGACGCTCTCCAGGGCGTCCTGGCGCGGCGCTCGCAGAGGCTGCCCGCGCGCTACCGCATCCGGTTCTGACCGCCCGCCCGGAGGAGGACGCGATGCACGAATTGGAGACGCTCAGGGCCGAGGCGGTCGCCGAGCAGCCCGGGCCGCACGAGCTCCTGCTGTTCGAGGCGGCGCTGTGGGGGCCGGCCTGCGACCGCCGGCGGGCGGCGCGGCGCATGCGCCCGGGCTTCAGCGCGGGCGGGTTCCCGCTGCCGCCGTTCCGCCGCGGCCGCCTGCTGGCGATCGACGCCGGCACCGCGCTGCCGCCGCGCGCCGGCCATGTCGAGAATGCCGGGCGCGCGCCCGCCGGAGACGGCTGCTCGGCGACGCCGCTGGTGCTGCCGGCCGGGCCCGGCGGCCCCGGGCTGGTCCATCTCCACATCCTCCCCGGCACGGCCGGGGGCTGGCAGCGCCGCGACGGCGCGCGCATCGGCCTGGCGGTCGCCGGGCGCGGGCTCGTGCATCGCGAGGCGGGCCCGCCGCTGGCGCTCTACCCCGGCCGCGCCTGGCGCATCCCGCCCGGCGCGCGCCACCGCTTCGAGACCGGCGTCTACGCGCTCGACATGCTGGTGTTCGAGGCCGCGGGGGCCTGGGCGCCGGCGGGCGAGGCGGCCCGGGCGCTGGAGCCGGTGCCGGCGTGAGCGGCGACCCTTCGGCAGGCGCGCGGCCAGCCCCCGACAATCGCCCCCGGTGTTCCACTGTCCCCAAAGAAATTCCCGACTGTATGTATCGAGGGGTCCGGGCCCCGTCATACGCTCGTTCGAACCATGGTCCCCGCGAACCTGGTCCTGATTTTCGCTTCCTGCGTGGGCGTCGGCACGGCGATCGCCGTCGCCGTTCAGGGCGTCATCCAGGGATATTTCCGGGAGTCCCTGCTCGGGGGCGCCTTCCTCGCCTGGGTGCTCCGCGAGATTTTCGAGGACCGGTGACGCGTGCGCGCGAACCGCCGCCGGGCGGCCGCGGCGCGGCCCCCAGGGGAGGGACCCGGAGCGCGGTCCCGCCGGCGCGAAGCCGGAGACGCCGGTATGCGCGGTGGCGCGGACGGGCGGTCCGGGGCCGCGGAAGCCCGGGCGGGTCCTCCCGCCTCCAGCCCATCGCGACAGGGAGCTCGCATGAACTACTACACCTACCATTTCATCGTGAACGGCCGCGTCGTTCATACCGGGATCACCACCGACCCGACACGCCAGCAGCTGGCGGATCAGGCGAGATGGTCCCAGGGCCATATCCAGGTTGTCGGCGGCCCGATGCCGGAGCGGGCCGCGATGGCATGGAAAGCGAATGCCGACCGGCAAGCCCGCCTGGCGGGGAAATCGCCGCAGGGCCCGCGCTACGCGGGAGACGAAGCCATCGGCATCGACATCGAGCGCGACGATGGCATCGTGACCGTGAGCGTGACGGGCCGGATGGACTCGGTGTCCGCGCAGAGCTTCCACCGCGAGACCAGGCCCCTCATCGAAGACGCCGCGCGCGGCGTCGTCCTGAACCTGACCGACCTGACCTTCATGAGCAGCGGCGGGCTCCGGGCGACCCTGCTCCTGGCGAGGCAGCTCGGCGCGAGACGCAGCACCCTGGTCATGTACGGGCTGTCGGAGATGGTCCGCGAGGTCTACGCCATCAGCGGCTTCGACCGGTTCCTCAACATCGTGGAGAGCCGCGCGGCGGCGATGGCGATTGTCGGGCGGGAGGAGTCGTCCCCGGACCCCGGCGGGGAAGCTCCCAAGCCGCGCGGCACCGCCCGATGAGGGGATGGCACGGACCCGGCGGGGTGCAAGGCCGCTAGCACCGGCAAGGCGGACGGACCCGCGCCCGGGCGTTGCGGGGTTGAAGGCGGGCAGGCGCCGGACCATTTCAAGTAGAGCATGAATGCGCACCACGCACGCATGCCGTGCGCCGGTCCCGGGCGGGCGCGGTGACCGGGGCGGGCGGGATCGAGACCGTCGGCGGCGCGGAGATCGCCGCGGCGATCGACCGGCGGCGCTGCTTCCGGGGCTTCCGCTACCGCCTGCTCGGCATCGCCCGCAAGGCGGCGTTCGCCTGCTTCCTGTTCCAGTATCTGCTGCTCTTCGAGGTCGGCCTCCCGTGGGCCCTGGCGCTCGGCGCCGCGGCGCTCGCCGTCGAGCTCCGCACCAACCGGTTCACGATGGCGACCTATGCGACCCGCGAGATCGTCGATCTGCTGTTGCGGCGGGCGAGCCTGGAAGCGAAGCGCAACGATGCCCCGAAGCGGGTGGCCGCCGGTTCGCTGCTCTGGCTCGCGGGCGTCGTCGGCTGCATCGCGGGCGTGCCGTTCTGGGTGTGCCAGGCGGCGATGTTTGCCGGCGCGCTGTGGCTGCTGTGGGCGCTCAAGACCGTGGACGCGATCGGCAACATCGGGAGCGGGATGTTCGAATACATCGAGACCGGGGACGGCCGGTTTCATGTCCGGCTGCGACGCAACCTTGGCGACATGGAACTCATCCGGCCCTGGGAAGACCGGGGCTGGTCCGCGTATATCCTGGCGATCCTGTATGCGTCGTTTGCGGCTCTCGCGCTGTTCGCCGCCGTCGCCGACATCCGGGACCTCGAAGGCGGAGAAAATGCGTTCACCCTTCTGCCGCTCGTCCTTTCCGTGTTCGGCTGCGCCGCCCACGAGCCGGCCCGGTTCCACCTCGTCGACCGCGAGCTGGAGCGCCTGCGCGGATGCGGCGCGCGACCCGGAGGGCTGGGCCGGGGCGCTGCGCCGGGCGGACCGCGAGGAGAGTCTCATCGCCGGGCTCGGCACATGACCCCGGCCGGGATCGCCCGGGCGGTCGAGGCCAGGGGGTTTCGCTGGAACCTCTATCTCCACCTGCTCCGCATCGCCCGCCGATACGCCTTCACCTGGCTCGCCGGCCAGTACTTGCTGGCGGTCGGCGCCCATCCGCTGTCGACGATCGTGACCACCCTCTGCGTCTGGGGCTTGGAACGCGCCACCAACCGGTTCGCGCTGCGGGTCCATTCGACGCAGCGCATCGTCGATCACTGGCTGGGGCGCCCGGCGCTGGGCAAGTCCGCGCTGCGCTGGGGCGATGCGCAGATCGTGCTCTGCCTCGCCGGCGTCGCCGTCTTGCTGGTCTGCCGGTCCGGCGCGCCGGTCTATCTGTGCCAGATCCTGTTCTTCTCGGCGATGGTGGCGGCGCTCTACTGGGCGAAGACCGCGGATTTCCCGCCCTTCCATCTGCACCGCCCCGCCCTCGTCCGGCTGTTCGGCCCGGCGCTCAGGCCGGTGCGCAGCGTGTTCGCGGGCCTGTCCTGCCTGGTCGGCCTGACGGTCTGGCTGGTGCTGCCTCTTACGCTTTGGGGCAAAGGCGGGGCGATGGCGCTGGACCACGCCGACCAGCCCTGGGTGCTGGCGATCGCCATCCTGCCCTTGCTCGGCTGCGCCGGCCACGAGACGCTCCGCTTCCTGCTGGTGCGCCGCGAGATGGCGCGGCTCGGGGAGCAACGCCGGGGCGAGACCGGGTAGGCGGAGACATCGCGACCGCGCCCGGGACGGGCGACGCCGCGTGTCGAAGCCCGGCCCCCGCCAATCGCCCCCCCCCAGCCTTCATGCCCGGACTTGATCCGGGCACCCATGGCCGGACTTGATCCGGCCACCCACCGCCGCCACCCCTCCCCACGGCCCGCCGTGCGCGCCGATAGGCCGCATGGGTGCCCGGATCAAGTCCGGGCATGACGAGGGGGGTGCATGACGGGGGGAAAGAGCATGGGACGCGTGGGGTGCGGTTGCGCATGACGGGGGGTGCATGACGAGGTGGGGAGGCATGGCGAGCGTTCGGGCGCTCGGGCACGACGCCGGGGATCGCCGGCGGGCGCGCCGCCCCCCGTGACGCCCGGCCCCCGCTCCGTCAAATAATCTGGATAAGCCCCTATCGAAGGGCAGCCCGGCCCCCCCAAGCGTCATGCTTGGCCCCCGGATCAAGTCCGGGGGTGAGCCGGGCACCCACTGCCGCCCTCGCGGCGTCGCGCCCCGGTTTTTCCACTGTCGGTAAAGAAATTTCCGACTGTATGTATCGAGGGATCCGGGCGCCGGCACGGCGATCGCCTTCGCCGCTCAGGCGGCCTCGCCCCGCAGGATCTCGCCCTCCACATAAGCGCGGAACGCCGCGCCCGAGGTGAAGCAGCGGTAGCCGGCGGCGCTGGCGATCGCCAGAAGCTCGGCCGGCTCGTTCAGCAGCACGGCGACCGGCCCGGTCAGCCCGGGCTGCAGCCCGTCCGGCCAGGCGAGGTCGAACACCGCCATCTGAGCGCCGGTCGCCGGGTCGGCGTGGTCGAAGGCGAGCGCCCCGCGCGGCAGGTCGCGTGCGGCGATCCAGTCGTTGAGCGCCTCCAGCTCCCGCTCCTCGGCCTCGCTCGCGATGCCGCCGGGCGGGGCCGGGGCCGGCTCGGCGGTCGCCGGCCGGGCTTCGGCGAGCCATTTCGGATCGCCGTGCAGCAGGTCGGCGAAGCACCGGTTGGCCTCCGCCGCCAGCAGGGCCCTGCGCGCTGCGAGAAAATCGCGGTAGCGCTCGATGCGCCACAGGGCGGGGTCCATCGGTATCCACTGCGAGGCGAGCGCGCCCGGATGGCTCGCCTCCACCGCCTCGAAATACGCCTCGGGGAAGCGGTTGCCGATGACCAGGTTGGTCTCCCTGGTCAGGATGCGGATTCCTACGGACTTGACGGCGGATTCCTATTTTACTTGACCGCGATTCCTGGCACTTGACCGCCAGGGCGGTGGCGTTTGTCAGTCTCTCCCGGGTGTTGCCGTAGGGGTTCTCCGTTGCTGGTTGGGGGCTGGCCGGAGGTCAGCCCGGTGCGAGCGTAAGCGAGCCCTCGCCGTCATGCAAAGGCCTGTCGGGCGCGGCGGCGAGCTCCCTCATTCAGCACGCCGCCGCGCGCGCCTGTGTTGCCACCGGGGACGGCGCCGCAGGCGCCCATGGACCCGGCCGCCAGGCCGGGCCCCCTCACTTGTCGTTGCCGCCGTCGAGCGGCGGCGGCCTGTTGCGCTTGCGCTGGGATTCGCCCTTGAGGTCGATGCGGTAGGCGTTGTGGACGATTCTATCGAGGACCGCGTCGGCGATCGTGGGTTCTCCGATCACCTCGGGCCAGCGCTCCACGGGTATCTGACTGGCGATCAGGATGGACTTGCGTCCGTGTCGCGCCTCGGCGATCTCCAGCAGGTCGCGCCGGCCCTCGGTAGAGAAGCCTTGCAGCCCCCAGTCGTCGAGGACCAGCAGGTCGACCCTGGCGAGGCGTCCCATCAACCGGGCGTGGGTGCCCTTGTCGCGGGCGCGGTCCAGCGCCGTGACCAGCTCGGGGACGCGGCGGTAGAGCACCGACTGCTTCTGGCGGCAGGCCTGGTGGGCGAGCGCGCAGGCCACGAATGTCTTGCCCGATCCCGTTGCGCCGAGCAGGACGAGATTGACGGCCTGTCGGATCCAGTCGCCGGCGGCGAGCTGGGTGAGCGTGGTTCGGGCGATGCCGCGCCCGGCGCGGCAGTCGACGTCCTGGATGTCGGCGCGGATGCGCAGCTGGGCCTGGCGCAGGTGGCCGAGATAGCTCCTGTGCTCGCGGTGCTCGGCCTCGCGCTCGATCAGCATGGCGAGGCGGTCGTCGAAGCCGAGCCGCTCGATGTCGGGGACGTCCTTCTGCTCCTCAAGCGCCTCGGCCATGCCGGTGAGGCCGAGCTGCAGCATGCGTTCGATATTGGGCTGTCGCAGGGTCATGGTGTCGCTCCGTCGTTTCCGTAGTAATCGCCGCCGCGGATGTTGTCGTGGCCGGGGATGGTCTCCCTGGCTTGCACGCGGCGCCGATCGGGGCCGCCGCCGTGCTTGATGCGCTCCCTGAGGAAGCCCGAGGCGAGGCGGTTGAGATCGAGGGCCTCGGCGCAGAGCGCGTCGAGGCGCGCGTCGTCGTGGTCTTCGGCGAGGCGGATCATCCCCTGCACGGTGGCGAAGGCCTGTTCGGGGAAGTCGCGCGAGGCGAAGCAGCGCTCGGCCCAGGCCGCGGCGTTCGGGCCGATCTTGCGGGCGCGCTCCAGCAGGATGTCGCCGTAATCGGGCTCGCGGATGTCGCGCACCGCCCTGAGACGGTCGGGCATGTGCTCGGGCTCGGTGGCGTACTGGTTGCGCCCGCTCTTCAGCCGGTGGACGGCGATCCGCTCGCCGCCCTTGTCCAGGAAGAGCTCGACCATGCGCTCGCCGACCCGGGCGTGGATCTTGCGGCCGATATGGCGCTCCGGCGCGGAGTAGTGATTGCGGGCGATGCGGACGTGGCAGTTGGGCCCGACCTTCCGCTCGATCCACTCGCCCCATTCCCAGGGGTTCCGGGGCAGCGGCTTGAGGAGTGTCCGCTCGCCTGCTTCGAACAGCGCGCGCCGGGTCTCGCCGCACGCCATGGGGGCTTCGTTCAGCCGGTCGAGCTCGCGCCGGATCGCGGCGTTCATCGCGTCCAGCGAGAAGAAGGTCTCGTGACGCAGCACCAGCAGGATGCGCGACTGGACCGCCCCGACGCAGGCCTCCACGAGCCCCTTGTCGGTCGCTCGCCCCGAGCGCGCCGGCAGCACGGCGACGCCGTAGTGCTGGGCGAACTCGCGGAAGCTCGGATTGAGCCGGGGCGCCTCGCGGTCCGGCTTGTCGACGCCGGCCTTGAGGTTGTCGATGATCCAGCGCCCGGGGACGCCGCCGAAGTACTCGAAGGCGCGGCGATGCGCCATGATCCAGTGACGCACGCGCTGGTCGGGCACCGCCTCGGCATAGATCAGGTTCGAATGCGCCAGCACGGCGACGAAGATCTCGACATCCTTCTCGCCGCGGCCGGTCCTCAGCGCCAGCGTCTTGCCGGAGAAGTCGGACAGGCCCCAAAGACCCGGCGCATAGTGGAAACGCATCTGCGCCGGCTCGGGCCGGCTCCCCAGACGCTCGCCGAGCAGCGCGCAGAACCGGCTGTAGGTATAGGGCTTGCCCTCCTGGGCCAGCGCCTCGTCGCGGTACTCGACCCAGAGCTGGCGCCGCGTCAGCCGGGCGCGGCGGCGCTTGCGCGGCGCGGTGAGCGCTTCGATGACCGCATCCCAGTCCGGCTGAACCCGGTCGCCGTCCGGATCCGGCGCCGGGTAGAGCCGCGCGCGAAGCGCCGCATCGTCGAGATCGTCCGGCAGCGGCCAGGACAGACCCGCCGCCGCGGCACGGGCAAGCACATGCGAGACCGTCCCCGTGCTCACCCCGACCGCGGCCGCGATCTGCGCCCGAGGCAGCGCAAGATCGTGGCGGTGCCGCAGAATGTCCTTGATCTTCATCGTGCCGGTCCTCTTCATCGCGCCCCCGCCTGCTCGATCCGATCGAGCGATCGATCAGGCAGGGTCGGGAGAGAATCGGCACCTCGGACGGCTCGTCGGACGCCGCCCGGCAATGGCCCGTCAGGCCAGGTCCAGAGCCTCGGCCCGGACCGTCAAATGCTCAGGAATCGCGGTCAAATCCCGTAGGAATCGCGGTCAAATCCGCCAGGAATCTGCAGTCAGGAAGCAGAAATTGGCCACCGCGTTGACCTCCGCCCGCTCGTAACCGGCGTCGTAGAGCCGCGACTTGGGGAAGATGTGGTGCACCTCCAGGCGGTGCATCCTGCCCAGCAAATCGGCCTTGAGGGGCAGGCCGGTCCCCCAGTCCCTGGCCTGGCCCATGCGGGTCAGCATGTAGAGCACCGGATAGAACCGCGCGCCGAGGCTCCAGCCGTCGAAATGGCCGGGCTCGACGCGCAGCCCGCCCTGCCACAGGCGGAGCCGCTCGATCGGCGCGTCGAGCCCGCCATCGGGGCCTTCCAGCGCCGCGAGGTCCTGGTCGATAACGGTCTCGGTCGAGCCGGAGAACCGGCCCCACATCCCGGCCTGGGCGAACCAGAAGAGCAGCTTGTCGCTCTCCTCCGCGGCCATCGGCCGGGCCCTTCGGTCCATGTAGCGCACCATCACCGGCACGCCGAAGCGCCCGAACAGCACCCGGTCGTGGTCGAGCCCGATCCGGCCCGGCGATCAGGTCGAGGCTGGCGTCGATCTGCCTGGCCGCGCGCGCGAGCCCGTCCTGGATGTCGGGCGCCGCCTTGTCGTGCAAATGGGCGAACCTCGCCTCGCCGGTGAGCACCGTGTTGACCGAACGGAGCAGCCAGTCGAGGTTGAAGGAGTAGCCGGCGTCCTCCCACGCCTTCAGCTTCGCCTTCATCTCGCCCCGCGCTTCGGGCCATTCGGCGCAGATCCTGGCCAACGCCAGATCGCCCTTCGAGAGCTTGGTGCCGCCGCTGTTGACGCGGTTGAAGATGTCGACGACGACATCGAGCGACTTGTCCGCGCCGGTTACCTCTTCGACGTGAAGGTCGATTTCGGTGATGCTGAGCAACGTGCTCAGACGGCCGACGAAATCGCCCACCCGTTCGGCGAGCTCGGGAATTGCCGTCAGCCGGCCAACGAAGCCGCCGAGCCCGGCGGCCCCCCCTTTCATCAGCTCGGTAACGTCGATCCAGAGCGGATCGCCGCGCATCCTGACGGGCTGATAGAACTCGAAGCTCTGGTCTTCCAGATGGAAGCGCAGCCCGGTGAAGGTCTGCGGGTTGCCGTCGAAGAATTCGGGCGGCTTGCCGCGCACCACCCCGTAGAGCGAGGTCATGCGCTGCTGCCCGTCGAGCAGCAGCTTGACGCTGCCGGCGGCGACCGGCCCGCCGCCGCGGCGGTCGGCGGTCTTCGACTCCGTCACCCAGACCAGCAGCCCGCCCACCGGATGGCGCCGGTACAGCGACTCGAACAGCCCGCGCACCTGGTCGCGGTTCCACACATAGCCGCGCTGAAACTCGGGCAACGCCATGTCGCCGCTGTCGATGTAATCGAGAACGGTGGAGATTTTCATGGGTGGGGCTCGCTCGTTGTCGTTGGAGCCGCAAAGGGAGGCGTTCGGTTGGGGTTATGATCGGCGATGGCCGGCGTCGAGAACGACGTCGACCCCGTCCGCTCATAGCCTTGCTTAACGCTGTCGGCTGGCAATGTCCCCTCTCAACCCCACCGGTTCCGTAGCCGCGAAACGAGAGTGTAAACACCGCCAACAACACCAGACAAAACAGCCAGCACGATAAACCAGGCCAAGTCGCCTGCGAACTGGAATAACTGCCACAGCATAGCGTTCTGAATGAAATCAAGCATAGCGCATCTCTCTGGGGTTAGTCCGTCCCGGTGTGCCGCATCGTAAGTTCCTGTCCACCTCCGCCGCGCCTCACAACGTCATGGCCGGACTTCCCCCACTGCTGTCCGGTTTAGATTTTCGACGCGGGCTCCGCGCCCGTGAGCATCTGCATCTCCGCTCCCGCTGTTACCCCTACGTCATGGCCGGACTTGATCCGGCCATCCACGCGGCCTCTCCGCCCGCACGACGGTCCGACGAGAGGGGCGGCGGCGCACATGGATGCCCGGATCAAGTCCGGGCATGACGAGGGAGGGCCGGGGGCGACGGCGGCATGCGACGACGCGTTGCGCGTGTCGCGATCCGTGTCCCGATCCGGCGGATGGGCCGGAAATCCGCGCGTACCGAGGCTTTGCGCCCGGTCCAGCTGATCCAAACCGGACAGCAGTGGACTTGTTCCGGATCACAGTCCGGGCTTGATCCGGCCACCCGCACAGCCTCTCCGCCCGCGAGGCAGCGGGGCGGGAGGGGCGCCGGCGCCTGTGGGTATCCGGTACACCTTCGGGCTTGTTGCGGGGCCGCGCATGACGAATTGCGGGAAAGCCTCGGCGGACGATACCGCGCACGGTCCCGACCACGTGCAGACGAAGCTCGCAGACGGGACACCAGCGGGACAACCCCTTTCCAAGCCGCGCATTGGTTTCCCAATGCAGAGGGATGGGATTGGCCAGGTCGTCAGACCCACCTCGGGACTTGGCGCGAAGGTGGTGAATTTCCCAACCGTATTTCGAGCGGCGGTCTCCGTAGTCTCCCCACTTAATTGCCTTGCCGTCCCGGTCATGACGCCAGTCGGCCGGATTGCAAGAGGGGACAATCCGCCCTTGGTTCCAAACGGACTGCTTCGTAAAGTCGTTAAAGGTCATTCGTTCCTCCCTTTCGTGCGCCTCCATCGGGATAAGAAGCCGACCGGCTGAAGCCCGGCTCGTCCGGGCAGGCCTCCGATCTTGTCAATCTTTTCGTGGGTTTTCCGGAAATCCTCTGCCAGGGGCTTCTTCACATTTTCGTACCGGGCCTCGAGCGATTATACCTTCCCCTCAAGTTAGATTATCTTCGCCGGGAGAGAATTTGGTTCATTTGCCATAATCGGTGTTCGCCATTTCAAGACGTCGCCAACGCGACAGATGCCGATAGAGCTAGGACGCCTACAATCGACCACCGTAGCGAGTCGCGCAGCAGGCCCGGCACGCCGCCGGGAAGCAGCATCCCCCCGATTTCCTTCACCGGGTCGCCCGATCGTCGTCGGGCTCGTCGGCTCACGGTGCCCTCCACCGAGCGCGGCGGTTCAGATGCCGGTCTCGTGTTCGCCCGCCAGCCTGCGACAGCGGACGGAGAGAGCCTCGTAGCGGGCGGAGAGGTAGGTGTAGGGCTCGCTCGTCCGCGCGACGGGGACCCGCTCGGTGTCCGAGAAGGACACGTCCTCCACACCCTCCAGCGAGTCGATCATCAGGCACATCGCCCTTGCGACCCAGACCTGCGCCGCCTGCCACGGAAGGAGGTCTGCGCCGTCGTCCGCGCCGTCCGATAGCTCGGTGACCCGGTCCAGTATCCGGTCCGCCCGTGCCAGCGCCTGCACGGCATCCTCGATCCCCGAAAGAACCGCCTCTTCGCTCATGATCGCCTCCTCTCGAAGCCGTCGACCGCTTGGGCGTGCACAAAGTCGAACAGCCCGGGCCTTCGCTCCGCGGTCGAACTTGCCGATGCGGGCATTTCCGACTGGCGTCGTCGGCCCATCCATGACGTCGGCTTATTCCTGCATACGAGAAAATAATCTTCGGGTCCACGGCGCGGCGATGGCGGGCGCCCCTCCCGTTTCAACCGGAAGACGAGCGGTGTCCGATGGGCGTCGGGACATGCGCGGCGCCGTCCTGCCGGCCTCGGCACGGGGACCGGGCGCAACTGCGCGGGCGGGAAGTCGGCGAAGCGCGCGATCCGGCCCGCGGCCCGTCCTGGCGATGGAGAAGGAGAGGGGCGGTACAACCGGCGGATGCTGGAGCTGTCGGCGACAGGGGCGTATGCAGGCATGTCGTAATGTTATGGAGCGGGATTGCCCCGGCCGGGCGCCGCGCGGGGACGGAGGTCCGCCATCGCGCGGCAAGCCGACGGCACCCGTCGCTCGTTGCCATTCCCCGGCCACGGATACCGAGACCACGATGACCAAGACATTTTTTCGCGCGGCCGCGCTGGCCTGTTTCCTGCTCCTGCCCCTGAACCAGGCGCTCGCCCATGGCGGCGGCACCGACCGCCACGGCTGCCACACGGAGACCCGGACGGGCGAGCGCCATTGTCACAATCGCAAGGACGAGGACCGCGGGATCGACTGGGCGATCGTCGGCGGGGTCGCCGGCGGGGCGCTGCTGCTGTGGCTGGCCGTGGAGCTGCTCGACCGCGGCGGCGAGACGGCGGCGGCGGAGCGGCTGCGGATCGCGCCCTATCCCGGCGCGGCGGGCGGCATGGGCTTCGCCGCCGAGTACGGCCTCGGCGGGGCCGGCGCGATCGGCGTCCGCGCCGTGCCGCCGGTGGAGGCCGGGCACGAGCGCGGCCATGTCGGCGCCTACTGGCGTCTCGGGTTCTGATCCGGCAGCGCGCGTCGCGCGCCCGCCGGCCGAGGCACGCCTGGAGGCAGCGGTCGCGATCGTGTCCCGCGCGGCGGATCAGGCGCCGTCCTCGTGCTCGCCCGCCAGCCGCCGGCAGCGGACGGACAGGATCTCGTAGCGGGTGGAGAGGTAGCTGTAGGGCTCTTTCGTGTGCGCGACCGGGACCGGCTCGCCCGCCGAGAAGGACACCGCCTCGGCACCCTCCAGCGAGTCGATCATCAGGCACATCGCCCTGGCGATGCAGGCCCGCGCCGCCTGCCACGGCAGCACGGCCGCGGCGTCCTCCTCGCCGTCCGAGAGCTCGGTGAGCCGGTCCAGCAGCCGGTCCGCCCGCGCGAGCGCCTGCAAGGCGTCCTCGACCCCCGCGACGACCTGCTCTTCGCTCATGTTCGTCTCCCTCGAAGTGCGCGACCGGGATGCGCGTATCCGGGACGCCGGGGCTGGAACGCTCCTCGCCGTGCCGCGCCGGAGTCCGTCCAGTATACATAACAATAAAATCCTTTGCTATGACGAGCAGTAATATTTGGCGCCGCGCCGTCTCCCGGGCGGAGGCGGGGTTGCCCGAGCCGGATTTTTGCACTATATTTACATTGGAAACATTGTAAAATGCCGCCCATGCCCGAGCTCCGCGTCGCCGACGAGGTGTGGATCGCCACCGCGCTGCTGCACCGCCAGTACCCCGACCGGGCGGATTTTTCCGTCCGCGAGATCGTCCGCCGCGCCGCCACCGCGCGCGCCACCGGGGTCGAGCCGCTGCGCCCCGGGGTGCAGTCGCATGCCTACAGCCACTGCGTCGCCAACCGGCCGCCCGGGCCGGGGCGCTACCGCATGCTGGTCGAGACCGCGACGGGGCGCCGGCGGCTGTACCGCCCGGGCGATCCCTGCCACCCGCTGCGGGCGCGCGGCCGGCATCTGCCCGACCCGGCCCGCGTGCCGCCGGCCTGGCGCGGGCTGATCGGCTGGTACCAGGACGAAGTCGCCGGCGCGGGCGACGACCCGATCCTGGCGCTGGCCGGATTCGGCGGGGCGGCGGCCGAGGCCTGGCTCGCCGCCTGGCGCGAGGGCAGGCGGTGAGCCGGGTGTTCTGGGACACCGACGTCTTCCTCCACCTCGCCGGGGCCGGGGCGCGGGCGGCGCGGGCGGCGGCGCTCGGGCGGTGGATGGCCGGGCGCGGCGACGAGCTCGCGACCTCGGCGCTCACTTTGGGCGAGCTTCTGGGCGCCTGCGGCCCGGCCGGGCCGCGCTTCGCCGCCGCGCTCGCCGGCGGGGCGACCCTGCTCCCCTTCGACGCCGACGCCGCCGCCCGCTTCGCCGCGCTCAGGCGCGAGGCCGGGCTCGGCACGGCGGATGCCATCCAGCTCGCCTGCGCCGCGTCCGGGGCGGCCGACCTGTTCGTCGCCGGCGACGAGCGCCTCGCCGGGCTGCACGTGCCCGGCATCGGCTTCATCCAGTCGCTGGAGCGCGCCGCGCCCTAATGTTTCACGTGAAACATAGGTCAGCATTGTTGACCATTGTTTCACGTGAAACATTAGGATCGCCCGGGCGGGGTGACATTTGGCCCCGGCGCCCCTAGATTCCGCGCCATGACGGGACCCGGGCGGGCATACGACGTGGTGGTGGTCGGCGGCGGCCATGCCGGCTGCGAGGCGGCGGCGGCGGCGGCGCGCATGGGCGCGCGCTGCGCGCTGGTCACCCACCGGCTCGACCGCATCGGCGAGATGTCCTGCAACCCGGCGATCGGCGGGCTCGGCAAGGGCCATCTGGTGCGCGAGGTCGACGCGCTCGACGGCGTGATGGGCCGCGCCATCGACGCCGCCGGGATCCAGTTCCGCATGCTCAACCGGCGCAAGGGCCCGGCCGTCAGGGGGCCGCGCGCCCAGGCCGACCGGGCGCTCTACCGCGCCGCCATGCGCGGGCTGATGGCGGAGACGCGCGGGCTCGATCTCGTCGCCGCCGCGGTGGACGACCTCGCACTCGGCCCGGACGGGGCGGCGGCCGGGGTGGTGACGGCGGCGGGCGAGACCGTCCACGCCGGGGCGGTGGTGCTGACCGCGGGCACCTTCCTGCGCGGGGTGATCCATATCGGCGAGGTGAGCCGCCCGGCCGGGCGGATCGGCGATGCGCCCTCGGTCGGGCTCGCCGAGACGCTGGCCCGGGCGGGCTTCCCGCTCGGCCGGCTCAAGACCGGCACGCCGCCCCGCATCGACGGGCGCACCGTCGACTGGGCCGGGCTGGAGCGCCAGAAGGGCGACGACCCCCCGCTGCCGTTCTCGACCCTGACCGGGCGCATCGAGACGCCGCAGATCGACTGCCACATCGCCTGGACCAATCCGGGCGTGCACCGGACCATCCGCGCCGGGCTCGACCGCTCGCCGATCTATGCCGGGCGGATCGCCGGGCCCGGGCCGCGCTACTGCCCCTCGATCGAGGACAAGGTGGTGCGCTTCGCCGAGCGTGCGCGCCACCAGATCTTTCTGGAGCCGGAAGGGCTCGACGACCACACCGTCTACCCCAACGGCATCTCGACCTCGCTGCCGGCGGAGATCCAGGAACGCTTCGTCCACCGGATCGCCGGGCTGGAGCGCTGCACCGTGCTGCGCCCGGGCTACGCGGTGGAGTACGATTTTATCGACCCGCGCGCGCTCGGGCCCACGCTGGAGACCGCCCGGGTGCCGCGCCTGTTCCTCGCCGGGCAGATCAACGGCACCACGGGCTACGAGGAGGCCGCGGCCCAGGGGCTGGTGGCCGGGGTCAACGCGGCGCTCCGCGCCGGCGGCGGCGGGCGCTTCACGCTCGACCGGGCGGACGGCTATATCGGGGTGATGATCGACGACCTCACCGCCCAGGGCGCGGCCGAGCCCTACCGCATGTTCACCTCGCGCGCCGAGTACCGCCTCCTGCTGCGCGCCGACAACGCGGACGAACGGCTGACGCCCAAGGGCCTGGCGGTGGGCTGCGTCGGGCCGGAGCGCGAACGCGCCTACGCCGGCCGCGCGCGCCGCCTCGCAGACGCCCGGGCGCTGGTCGAGACCCTCGCCGCCTCGCCCACCGAGCTCCGCCGCCACGGCATCGCCGTCGCCCGCGACGGCGAGCGGCGCACCGCGGCGCGGCTGCTCGGCCATCCCGGGATCGACCTCGCCCGGCTCGCCGCCGTCTGGCCCGAGCTCGCCCGGATCGACCCGCACGCCGCCGGGCAGATCGAGATCGAGTGCCGCTATGCCGGCTATCTCGCCCGCCAGCAGGCCGATATCGAGGCCTTCCGCCGCGACGAGCGCCTGGCGCTGCCGGCGACCCTCGACTACGCGGCGATCGGCGGGCTGTCGGGCGAGGCGGCCGAGAAGCTCGCGGCCGCCCGGCCGGCGACGCTGGGCCAGGCGGCGCGCATCCCGGGCGTCACCCCGGGGGCCGCGATCGCGCTGCTCCGCCATGTCCGCCGCCCCCGCCCCGCCGCCTGAGCCGCTGACCCCCGAGGCCTGCGCCGCCGCGCTTAATGTTTCACGTGAAACATTAGAGCGCCTCGAATCCTATGTGGCCCTCCTCGGGCGCTGGCAGCGCCGGCGCAACCTGGTCGGGCGCGGCACCGAGGCCGATATCTGGCGCCGCCACATCCTGGATTCGGGCCAGCTCGCGGCGCATCTGCCGCCCGGCGCCCGGCGCATCGTCGATCTCGGCTCGGGCGCCGGCCTCCCCGGGCTGGTGCTCGCCATCCTGACCGGGGCGGAGACCGCCCTCGTCGAGGCCGACGCCGCCAAAGCCGCCTTCCTCGCCGAGGCCGCGCGCGCCACCGGGGCGCGCTGCGAGATCCGCCGCGCCCGGATCGAGGACCTCGCGCCCTGGCCGGTCGATGTCCTGACCGCCCGGGCGCTCGCGCCGCTGCCCCGTCTGCTCGACTACGCCGCCCCCTTCGCCCCGCCGCTCGCGATCTTCCCCAAGGGCGCGCGCTGGCGCGAGGAATTGACCGAAGCGTCCCGGACATGGCATATCTCGGCACGCGACGCGCCGAGCGCGACCGAGCCCGCGGCGCGGATTCTCATCGTCGAGCGCTTCGCCAGGAAGGCAGCCATGACCGGCGACGCATGACCGGAGAGCCCGGCCCGCCCGTCCCGGGGCGCATCATCGCCATCGCCAACCAGAAGGGCGGCGTCGGCAAGACCACGACCGCGATCAACCTCGCCGCCGCGCTGGCCGCCGCGGGCAAGCGGCTGCTGGTGCTCGACCTCGACCCCCAGGGCAACGCCTCCACCGGGCTCGGCATCGCCCGCGCCGAGCGCCGCCGGGGCAGCTACGACGTGCTGTCGGGCACGGCCGCGCTCGGCGACGTGGCCCGGCCGACCGAGATTCCGGGCCTGTTCGCGGTGCCGGCGACGGAGGACCTCTCGGGCGCCGAGATCGAGCTCGCGACACTCGACCGGCGGGTCTACCGGCTGCGCGACGCGCTCGGCGGCGCGGACGCGCTCGCCGCCTGGGACTACATCCTGATCGACTGCCCGCCCGCGCTCGGCCTGTTGACGCTCAACGCGCTGGCCGCCGCCGACCGCGTGCTGGTGCCGTTGCAATGCGAGTTCCTGGCCCTCCAGGGGCTGAGCCAGCTCGTCCGCACGGTCGAGCGGGTGCAGCGGAACTACAACCACGAGTTGCATATCCAGGGCATCCTGCTCACCATGTATGACAGCCGCAACCGGCTGAGCGCGCTGGTCGCCGACGACGTGCGCGGCTATTTCCGCGACAAGGTGTTCGAGACGGTGATCCCGCGCAACGTCCGGGTGTCGGAGGCGCCGTCGCACGGCAAGCCGCTGCTGCTCTACGACCATCGCTGCTCCGGCGCCCGCGCCTATATGCACCTCGCGGGCGAGATGCTGAGCCGGGAGGGGGTTGCATGACCGAAGAGAGATCCAAGCTCGGGCGCGGCCTGTCGGCGCTGTTCGAGGACGACGGGCCCGCCGCCCCGCAACCCGGCGCCGGCGCGGCGAGCCTGCCGGTGGCCGACCTCGCGCCGGGCCCGTTCCAGCCGCGCGAGACTTTCGACGACGAGGCGATGGCCGCCCTGATCGACTCGGTCAAGGAGCGCGGCGTGATCCAGCCGCTGATCGTCCGCGCCGACCCGGGCGCGCCCGGGCGCTACCAGATCGTCGCCGGCGAGCGGCGCTGGCGCGCGGCCCAGGCGGCGCAGCTCCACGAGGTGCCGGTCGTCGTCCAGGAGCTCACCGACGATGCCGCGCTCGAGGTCGCGCTGATCGAGAACATCCAGCGCCAGGACCTCACGCCGATCGAGGAGGCCGAGGGCTACCGCCGGCTGACCGCCGAGTTCGACCGCACCCAGGAGGAGCTCGCCCGCTCGCTCGGCAAGAGCCGCAGCCACATCGCCAACGCCATCCGGCTCCTCAACCTGCCGGGCCCGGTCAAGCTGCTGCTCAACAATGGCGGGCTCTCGGCCGGGCACGGCAGGGCGCTGCTCAACGCGCCGGACCCGATGGCCGTGGTCGGCGAGATCCTCAAGCGCAATCTCACCGTGCGCGACACCGAGCGCCTGATCGCCGGCCACGCCAGCCGCGCCCGCCGCGGCCCCCGCCCGCGCGCCGACAAGCCGCACGCGATCCTCGACGTCGAGCGCGAGCTCGCGCGCTGCCTCGGCATCAAGGTCGCCATCGTCCCCCGCGAGGGCCGGACCGGCGACCTCATCATCCGCTACAACACGCTGGAACAGTTCGACGATCTGCTCAGGCGGCTGACGAAAGGGGTGATGGGGGGGGAGGTAAAGGGGTGAGTGAGGTGGTTGGAGCATTACAGCATCTTTGATCTTGCCTAATCAACAAGATTGCATGGGCGCTAAAGAATGCCCCACCCTTGGGTTCCATGGCTACGGCGGCGGTGCATGTCCCGCGTAAAGTCAATGCTCGGACTCGATCAGCCCGGCACGAAAACAACACTCACCGAATCCGCCGCACAGTTCACCGACCGTTTGCGCGAGACCAATGGGTGAAGAAACCAACATCTCTTCTAACGGGCGTGTGCCGGGGCCGCTGTCTTGTACCGACGTATCGGCCATACAATGCCGCCCCCAATACGAAAACTATTCTATCGGACCTCTTCCAAGTCAACACCCGTCTCGGCGAATACCTCACCCGCGTACAACCCGGGGTTTGAGTACTAACTTTATTCCGGTGCACCCTGACTCGTCGGAATCACATCACTCCCTGTTACATCTGTCGTTGACGCAGTGGAGAAACCCAGAGTCCTAACCGTCCTTACGTACTGGAATTTGAGCGAGCTAGCCGAAAATGACCCTGATCGTTAGCTTCATCAAGCCGATGTTCACTTAGTCGATGCAAATTAAGCGAAGTTTCGACCCAAGGAGCACAGCCGTGAACGACACCAAGAGAAAAGTATTAGAGCAATTAAAGCTTTATGTACTTCCAAATGGGGGAATAGGCAGTTGGTTGTCCGAAGAAACAAATGACTATGTCTTTCAAAGACTCTCAGAACTTGAAAGCACCCCTTTGTCGACGACGCAGCTCAATCAGCTCTTAGCACTTGCCCATGAGGCACCCCTAACCGATGGGTTTTTTCAATACTATTGGCTTGACTGTCCAGAACAACATCCGTACCAAATTTCGGACCTTGCCGGTAATGGCGAGCGTTGGAAAGAATCCCGGGCCATCGAATCACTCGATCATTTGTCGTGGGGACTACACAGACTATATGTGGATGGTCTCCTCTGGTTCGGTAATGTGAGGACTGCCTATCGAACATTGCGTGTCCAGAGCTACTGCTCCCTACGAGAGTTCTTCTCCAAACAGCGAATCGATACGGATCACATCAAACAAAGGGGCCCGGCGCTCAATTTGCGGGCCATCGCTAAAGACAATCGCTACCTTATTTCCGAGATGGCATGCAAATCATACGGGGACAATCCTACGACTAGCAGCGAACTAAAGGATATGCTCCTGCAATCTTTCCAAGAACACATGAGAAGAGGAGGTAAGGCGATCAAAATTAAAGAATTGATTGAAGGGCCGACTTCTTCGGTGAAAGATGACAGTCAAAGCCAATTCATTTTTTCTGCCGACGATGTTCTCGAAGATATTGTCGAAACAGAGGATCAACTAGTGACTAAGTATGAGGCAATCGCAGATGAATTTTTCCGAGCCAGGGAACTAGCTTTAGAAAATACAAAGTTCTACTTGTCGATGGTCGGAGATCTTGATGTATATGTGGCCACTAGTATGCGCACCCGCGCTGACTTTAGAAATATGGCGGAAACGTGCTACCGGATTTTCGGTCACGAGAAATTACAATCACTCGGTCTCCGGTATTTCGATCCTACTTTGAGCGCAGCGGCTGGGCATGAAGACAAGGGAATAATAGAGTGCTTGATGGTCAAATGTGCAAAAGCATTGGTTTATTGTGCGGGAGACAAAGATAGCTACGGAAAGGACGCTGAGGCCGCTATGGCGCTTAGCCTCGGCAAACCAGTTATCTTTTTTTGCGATCAGGAGCGACGAAGCCGATTCTACAGAGAGGTACATCCCCTAAGTCGCCTGATTGAATTTGAGACAGGAATTGCGGTCGGTGCGATGGTAACAGATTCGTTAGAGGACGTATCGAATCTCCTATTCAGGATATTCGAGAACAAGATGGAATATATCTTGGAACAACCCAAACCAGGCTATCTCAGACTGAAGGAAGCTTTAACAGGGTCGGTCGTTCGTCTCCAGACTAATGATCAAATGCTACAGGAAACCTTTTGGAACTATTATCATAACAAATAGTACAGTATGCAAGTAGCTTTTTCACAATGATTGAATGGTGAGCCTACGCATCCTTAAGCGTGATAATTGTGGATCGCGCCCTCTCTAATTCTCCGGCCGGAACCAGACGGTAGTGGCGTTCCTCAAGCACCTGAATCTCGTCGTCCTGCAATGTCAATTCGATCAGCGCGATCTCCCCATTCTTCATGAGCTGCGCGGCCACCGGCCGGCAATGAAGGCTCCGAAATTTCTCTTCTACGAAGGCAATGTCCTGGATGACCTGCACGACGCCGATCCGGTCCTTCCCGACCTTCGCCTGAACAGGAATTATGTGATGGCCACCGTCCTTGTCCAAGCCGATATAGAGCTCGTCGACCTCGATCTGTCCCATTCCTTCTACAGTCGTTCGGAGATGGTTTTGCAGGCTGTAGGTCGTGAGGCCGAGGAAGGTGTCGATCAGCCGGTTGTACCTGACGATCGCCAACAGAGCCTGCTCGTCGCCCATCGCGTGGAACCGGATGAGCTCGGGCGTTGCGTCGGGGATGTCGGTGACGACGAGCCCCTCCCGCGGCAGGATGTTGGCCTTCCTGAAAAGCTTGAACCGGTATCGGCCCTTACCCGCGCCCAGAATAATCCACTCGCGCCCGTCCGGCTGCGTCGCGAGGATGCTTTCGGGCAATTTGCGCCGGTAACGGAAGGAATAGGGAACGTCGCCGATATTCCTGACCCGCGCAAAGCCGAGAGCGGCGGCGCCGGTCTCCAGCTCCTCTCGCACGAACTCGAACTCCGTCGCCCCGTCCGCATAGTGGTCGAAGAAGACCTTTTGGATCAGTTTCTGGTATCGGTTCAGGTCCTCAGCCATAGACCGCCTGCCCGCCCACCCGCTCGCGCTCGATGTCGACCTGCTTGCGCTTCCTCGCGCCGCTCTTCCGGTCGCGGCGGCTGGGCGGCGGGTCCACTTCGAAATGCGCGGCAGCGGCGGAGATGTCCAGCGCCAGGAGCCCGGAATTTCCGAGAGACAGCGTTGTCTCCGCCGGGGTCGGGGCCATCCCCAGCGCCTCCATCACCCCCCAGGCGACCGCCCGTGCCAGCGGCGGCGGGACGGCGTTGCCGATCTGGCGGGCGCCGTGCCACTTGGTCGCGTGGAAGCGGAACCAGTCGGGGAAGCCGTGCAGCCGGGCCATCTCCCGCACGGTGACGCAGCGGTCGTGGCGGTAGTGGATCGGCCGCGGGCTGGTGAACGCCCCGCGCGCCCCGTCGGTACCGGCGCGCAGCGTGTTGCTTACGCCGCTCTCGGCGAGCTTGAAGAAGCGGCTGATGGGCTCGACGGTGCCCGGTCCGGTCTCGCGGAAGCGCCGGCGCGATATGCCGGTATGGGCGGTGCGCGCGCTGGAGGTCAGGACGGCCGGGTCCCATTCCCGCACATAGCCGCAGTGCCAGGCATCGTTGGCGAGACAGCGGAGCGCGGCCGCGTAGGCAGACGGCACGCCGTAGCCGGCGGTTCGGACCGAGTCCGACTCGGTCAACGTCTCGAAACCGTCGGCGTCGGGCAGGTCGCCGAGCGCGTCGCCGCAGGTCGGGCCGTCGGGAAGACCCTCGCTGCGCGGCCGTCTGCCGGCGATATTCGTCGTGGGTACCGGATACCCGGGCAGAGCCTCGCCCTTCCGCGCGCCGAGCAGGATCAGGCGTTCGCGATGCTGCGGCACGCCGAAGTTGCCGGCGTTCAGCACCCGCCAGGGTACCCGCACGTCGTAGCCGGCCTGCGCGAATTCCTCGACCAGCTCGTCGAGGAACGCGCGGTGCCGGCCGACCGTGAGGCCCTTCACGTTCTCGAACACGAAGGTCCGGGCGTCGAGCTCGGCCACGACGCGCACGAATTCGCGGACCAGCCGGTTGCGCGGGTCTTCGAGCGCGCGGTGGCCGATCAACGAGAACCCCTGGCACGGGGCGCCGCCGAACACGCAATCCACCGGCTTGCCGCCGATCCCGGCCGCCTTCGCGATATCCTCGCCCGACAGGGCCTCGATCGGCCGCGGGACGACCGCCGTCCTCGGGAAGTTGTACTTGTGGACGGCGCAATGCACCGGGTCGATCTCGACCGCCGCGGCGACGTCGAAACCGGCCTGCTCGAAGCCGAGGCTCAGCCCGCCGGCGCCGGCGAACAGGTCGATACCGATGGGTCTCATGACGCCGAACCCGGCCCGTGGTTGCCGTCCGGTCCGATCCTAGCACGGTGCCTACCGGATGTCGATCGAATTTCCCGGCTACCCACAAAATCCTGTAGGCGCGAGGCCAGCGCTTGGAGGTCGGCCGTTTCGCACTGCCAGATCGTAAGCACGCTCCACCCCATCGACTGTAATTGTTCCAGTTTTGTTCTATCGCGTTCGCGATTTTTGTCAACCTTGGGTTGCCAGTAAGCGAGGCGCGACTTGGGGAGACGCCCCTTGGAGCAGCCATGGCCGTGCCAGAAGCAGCCGTGCACGAAGATCGCCTTGCGGCGCGAGCCGAAGACGATATCGGGCCTGCCGGGGAGGTCCTTGCGGTGCAGCCGGTAGCGATAGCCCATGCCGTGCAGGAGGCGCCGCACGACGAGCTCCGGCCCGGTGTTCTTGCTCTTGACCGACTGCATGATGCGCCGGCGCTGTTCCGGGGTGCGGGTGTCCATCGCGGCAAATATTCCGCTGGGGGATTGGACGTTGAAATGCACGGACATCCGTACAGGATTTCGCGCCGTCCGGCGAGGCCCGCCGAGACCGCGCTCCGCCTCGCGCGCTATTTCGGCACCGATGCCAGGAGCTGGATGAACCTGCAGCAGGGCTGGGCGCTCGAACGCGCGGCGCGGGACGGCGGCAGCGATCGATCGCTTGATTTCTGTATATCGAAATGCGATATACGGCGCAACATGATCCGTAGCTTTCGCTGCAAGGATACCGAGCGGCTCGCGAACGGATACCGGGTGCCGCGCTTTGTCGACGTCGAGCGGGTGGCGCAGCGCAAGCTCGCCCAGTTGAACGCGGCGGCGACGCTCGACTTTCTGAGGGCGCCGCCCGGCAACCGGCTGGAGGCCCTGCGCGGAGACCGGGGAGGCTGGTACAGCATCCGGATCAACCTTCGGTGGCGGCTCTGTTTCCGCTTCGAGGATGGAGACGCCTGGGATGTGGAGATCGTCGACTATCATTGAGACCGGGGAGCCACCGCCATGACCCGACTTGAGCCGGTCCATCCGGGCGAAATTCTGAAGCACGACTACATGGAACCGCTGGGCCTGTCGGCCACCGCGCTGGCGGCGGCGATCGGGGTGACGCCGGCGCGCGTCAGCGAGATCGTGCGCGGGCGGCGCGGGATTTCCGCCGAGACCGCGCTCCGCCTCGCGCGCTATTTCGGCACCGACGCCAGGAGCTGGCTGACCTTGCAGCAGGACTGGGCGCTCGAACGCGCGGCGCGGGACGGGGCGGCCGCCATCGCCGCCATCCGCCCGCGCGCGGCGGGGTGAGCGTCCTTCGATACCGCGCTCATCGTCACTCCCTCCCCGTCATGCCCGGACCCGTTCCGGGCACAAGGCGGTGGACCGACCGAGTGGATGGGCGGAACAACTCCGGCCGTGACGGTGGGCGCCCCCCTCAGAACCGGTAGCGGAAGCCGATCTCCAGGAAGTGGACCCGCATGGCGGTCTCGACGTCGACGGTGCCGAACTCGTTGCTGCCGTCGAAGCCGAGGTCGCTCGCCGCCTGGAAGCGGTAGCCCGCCTGGAGGATCACCCTGTCGTTGAGCCGGTAGCCCAGCCCGGCGCCGAGATGCCAGGCGAACACGTTGTCGACGGTGGAGATCTCGGGCACGAAGCCGGGCGGGTATTGCGGCCCCTGGCCCCGGGTCAGCCGGTCGGTAATCTCCTGCACCAGACGGTTCGCGTCGTAGTCGAGCCCGGACTGGTCGATGCGGATGAAGCCGAGCCCGCCGCCCGCGAAGGGCAGCCAGTCGCCGCCGAAATCGATGTCGTACCACAGATTGGCGAAGCCGCCGAGCTGGTCGGCGGTGCCGTCGATCGGCACGTTCACCCTGCCGCCCAGGGGCACCCCCCGGGCGTTCACCCCCGCATAGGTCAGCCGCTCGACCTCGGAGCGGGCGAAGAACAGCTCGCCCTCGACCCGCAACCCGCCGCCGAGCTCCCAGCCGACCACGCCCGCCACCTTGAACCCGGTGCGGTGCTCGGCGGTCGAGCCCGCCCGGTAGGGCGCGCGCATGCCGGGCGCCCGGGGATCGCCGGCCTGCATGCCCCTGGTGGTCGAGTCCGTGTCGTCGACGAACATCACCGGCGCGTTGAGCCCGGCATACATCCTGCCGTCCGCGGCGCCCGCCCCCGCGGCGGCGAGCGCCAGCGCGGCCGCGAGTACGCCTGCGCATGCCCGAAGCCCGATCGGTGCCATCCCGCCCTCCGGCCCTGCCTCGCGAAGCCGTGAGGCTAGCAGACGGCCGGAGAATCGGGCAATCGGCGGGTCCTTCGATACGCGGCTTCGCCGCTACTCAGGATGAGGGTGGGTGGTGGAACGGCCCCGGAACAGGTCCCCGGGCGTTCCGGGCACCCGCGGACGCCTCTCCCGACCTGCCGCCTCGCTGACGGAGAGCCCGCATGGGTGGCCGGAACAAGTCCGGCCATGACGGGAAGGGGGCAGCGGCCCGTCCACCACCCACCCTCATCCTGAGTAGGCCCGAAGGGCCGTATCGAAGGACGCCCTACCCCCCGCCCGGCTTCGGGATGCGGGCATCGAGGCGGCGCAGCAGCGCCTCCGCCTCGGCCATCTCGGGCCCGGCGAGCGGCTTGCCGGTGCAGGACCGCGCCGCCTCGGCGCCGGCGAAGCCGCGCGCCGCGGCGAGGCCGAGCCAGGCCCAGGCGCGCACGTCGTCGCGCGCCACCCCGCCGCCCCGGCAATAGGCCGCGCCGAGGTTGAACTGCGCCGCCGCGTCGCCCCGCTCGGCCGCCGCGCGGTAGAGCGCCGCCGCGCGCGCCGGGTCCCGCGCCACCCCCGCGCCGGTCTCGTAGAGCACGCCGAGCGCGTTGCTCGCCGCGGCGAAGCCCTGCGCGGCGGCGCGGCGGAACAGAGCCGCGGCTCGCTTGCCGTCGCGCGCCACGCCCTTGCCGTCGCGGTACAGCACGCCGAGATTGTACTCTGCCGCCGCCAGCCCCTGCGCCGCCGCCTTGCCGTACCAGCCGGCCGCCGCCGCCGCGTCCCCGGCGCCACCGAGCCCCTTGTCTGCGAGCGCGCCGAGATTGTTCTGCGCCAGCGCCTCGCCCTGCTCGGCCGCCCGGCGGTACCAGCGCGCCGCCGCCGCGTAGTCGCGCCCCTGCTCGTACAGCACGCCGAGATTGACCGCCGCCCGGGCATTGCCCTGCCCGGCCGCGGCGCGGTACCAGCGCGCGGCGGCCGCCGCGTCGCGCGCGACGCCGCGCCCGGCGGCATGCGCCGCGGCGAGGTTCGCCTGCGCCGCCGCCAGCCCCTGCGCCGCCGCCCGGCGGTACCAGCGCGCCGCCGCTTCCTCGTGTTGCGCAACCCCGCGGCCGGCGGCGAGCATCGTCCCGAGCGCGTTCTGCGCCCGCGCATCGCCGCTGGCCGCCGCGCTGCGGTACCAGCGCACCGCCGCCGCGTCGTCCTGCGCAACCCCGCGACCGGCGGCATGGAGCGCGGCGAGCTCGCGCTGCGCCCGGGCGATGCCCTGCTCGGCCGCCGCGCGGAGCCAGCGCGCCGCCTGGCGGGGATCGGGCGCCACCCCGCGCCCGGCGGCATAGAGCGCCGCCAGCTCGTGCTGCGCCCGGGCGAGACCCTGCCCGGCGGCCGCGCGGAGCCAGCGCGCGGCCTGCCCGGGGTCGCGCGCCACGCCCCGCCCGGAGAGGTAGAGCGCGGCCAGGTCGAGCTGCGCCCGGGCGAGGCCCTGCCGGGCGGCGCGGGCGAACCACTCGGCCGCCTTCGCATCGTCCTGCGCGACCCCGCGGCCGGCGGCGTACATGGTGCCGAGATTGTGGCGGGCGAGCGCGCTTCCCTGCCCGGCCGCGCGGCGGTACCAGGCGACGGCCTCTTCGTCGTCGCGCGCCACCCCGCGACCGGCGGCGTACATCACGCCGAGCGCGTTCTGGCCCCGCGCATGGCCCTGCCCGGCCGCCTCGCGGTACCGGCGAACGGCCTGCCGGTCGTCGCGCGCGACGCCGCTGCCGGTCGCGTGCATCAAGCCGAGGTTGAACTGCGCCGCCGCGTTGCCGCGCGCCGCCGCGCGGCGGAACCAGCGCGCCGCCTCGGCGTCGTCGCGCGCCACGCCCCGCCCGGTGCGGTACATGTAGCCGAGATTGGCCGCGCCGCGCGGATCGCCCTGGCCGGCCGCCTTCTGGAACCAGGCGGCGGCGGCGGCATCGTCGCGCGCCACGCCCAGCCCCTCGCGATACGCCACGCCGAGATAGTTCTGGGCCGCGGCGTCGCCCTGCCCGGCCGCCTTCTGGAACCAGGCGGCGGCGGCCGCATCGTCGCGCGCCACGCCCGTCCCCGCGCGCAAAAGCACGCCGAGATTAGTCTGCGCGACCGCGACCCCCTGCGCCGCCGCCTTGCGGTACCAGAAGGCGGCGCGCGCGGCGTCCGCCTCCGCCCCCCGGCCGAGATGGTAGACCTGGCCGAGCAGGGCCTGGGCCCTGGCATCGCCCCGCTCGGCGGCGCGGGTGAGCGCGGCGAGATCCGCGCCCGCCGCCGGCGCTGCCAGCGCCGCGGCGGCGAGCGCCGCGGCGAGAACCGCCCTTATCCTGCGCATGGCACCGGCAACCCGAACCGCACGATCGACCCGCCAAGGATAGCCCGGATCGCCCGCGCCGGGCCATTTTTCCGCCGCCGTCCCGCTGCCGGCCGCATCCCACCCCTCATCCCCGGCGCGGGCCGAACACGGCGGTGCCGAGGCGGATATGGGTGGCGCCGAGCTGGATCGCGGTCTCGAAGTCGGCGGTCATCCCCATGCTGAGCCGCGCGAGCCCGTTGCGCCGCGCGATCTCGGCCAGCAGCGCGAAGTGGAGCGCCGGCTCCTCGCCCGCCGGGGGGATGCACATCAGCCCTTCCACCGGCAGGCCGTAGGTCGCGCGGCAGGCGGCGATGAAATCGTCCGCCTCCGCCGGGTGGACCCCCGCCTTCTGCGCCTCGACCCCGGTATTGACCTCGACCAGGCAGGCGGGGCGGCGTCCGCTGCGGTCCATCTCGCGGGCGAGCGCGGCGGCGAGCTTCGGCCGGTCGAGGGTCTCGATCGCGTCGAACAGCGCCACCGCGTCGCGCGCCTTGTTGGTCTGCAGCGGGCCGATCAGATGGAGCGCGAGACCGGGCGCCGCCACGCGCAGCGCCGGCCACTTGGCCTTCGCCTCCTGCACCCGGTTCTCGGCGAAGACGCGCTGGCCGGCATCGATGGCCGCTTGCGCGAGCTCGGCCGGGTGGGTCTTGGCGACCGCGACCAGCTCGACCGAGCCCGGCGGCCTGGCCGCCTCGGCCTCGGCGGCGGCGATGCGCGCGCGCAGCGCAGCGAGCCTCGCCGCCACGTCGACGATGTCGCCGGCAAGGGGTTGCGATGTCTCGACGGTCACGGCGGCGCTCCCCGGATCGGCCCGCACCATATCAGCGCCGGCGCGCGCGGCAAGCGGCCGCTTGACGGGTCCCGAGCCGGTATGGTTGTAGAGCCGCCATGACCGCATCCCCGAGCGCGACGGCGCCCCGCGCCGACCGGCGGGTCTGGACGCTCACCACCGGCCAGGCCGGCACCGCCGCCCAGGCGGTCGGGCTTGCCGAGGCGCTCGGCTGGCCCTTCGAGACCGTCGTCGTCCGGCCCCGCCCGCCCTGGTCGTGGCTGCCCGCGCATTGCCAGCCGCCCGGGCTGCTGCGGGGTGGGCTGGAGCGACCGCTCGGCCCGCCCTGGCCCGATTTGCTGATCGCCTGCGGGCGGCGCAGCGCCGCGGTCGCGCTCGCCATCCGCCGCGCATCCGCCGGCGCGGTCTTCACCGTCTTCGTCCAGCACCCGCGCGCGCCCGCGCGTCACTTCGACCTGGTGGTCGCGCCGCGCCATGACGGGCTCGCCGGGCCCAACGTGGTGGCGACGCGGGCGGCGCTGCACCGGGTGACGCCGCAAAAGCTCGCCGCCGCCGCGACGGCGTGGCGCGGCCGGCTGGGCGGGCTCCGGGTCGCCGTGCTGCTCGGCGGGCGGACGCGCTCGCACCGCTTCTCGCGCGCCAGCATCGCGTCCCTGGCGGCCGGCCTCGCCGGGCTCGCCGGACCCGTCGCCGTCACCCCGTCGCGGCGCACCGATGCCGGCGCCGTCGCCGAGCTCAGGGCGCGTCTCCCCGGGGCGTGGTTCTGGGACGGCGCGGGCGAGAACCCCTATCTCGGCATGCTCGCGCTCGCCCGGCACATCGTCGTCACCGAGGACTCGGTGTCGATGACCAGCGAGGCGATCGCCACCGGCAAGCCGGTCTACGCCGCGCGCATGGCCGGCGGCAACCGCCGCCTCGCCCGCTTCCAGGCGGCGCTGATCGCCGACGGCATTGTGCGCCCCTTCGACGGCGGCCTCGCCGAGTGGCGCTACGAGCCGGTCAACGAGACGCCGCGCATCGCCGAGGAGATCCGGCGGCGGATGGCGGGGTAGGCGGGCGGCGCGGACCGGACACGCCTCGTCATGGCCGGTCCCACCGTGGGCGGCGTCGCAGTCGCGTTCCGGAGACAGTCTACCACTTGTGCTAGAAATACCCTGAAACCTCCGCTAGGATCGCTGCATGAACGAGGCCCTCGACTATGCGACCCTCGGTGTCGGGATCGCGATCCTCGCGTTTCTCTGGAACCTGCACAGGGACGTGGCCAACCTGCGTGAGCGCATGGCGAGGCTGGAAGGCGCGGTCGATCTGCTGACCAAGTTCTTGATCGACCGCGAGGCGGGCCGCGCCGGCGGCGGGACGGCCGGCGAATAGCGCTCCCGCCCGCCATCCGAAGTTGCCCCGGAACAACGGCTTATCTATAGTGCGCCGTCTTGCGGCGCGGCGTTGCGGGGCGGGCGTTCCGTCCCGGGCCGGGCGCCGGCGGGGGTGGATCATGGTAGCGTTCGGGTCGAGACGATACGTGGCGATGGCGGTTGCCGGCGCGGCGGCTCTGGTGCTGGCCGCGTGCGGCGGGCGCGGCTTCGAGCAGGACTATCCCGAGCGCCAGGCCGACCCCAACGAGCCCTACCGCTACACCAGCGAGGGGCCGGCGCCGACGATCTTCGGCGAGGGCGGGTTCAACGTGCTCGACATATTCGGCGGCGACGACGAGGGCGGCGGCGCCGCCGGGATCGGCGTCAACGGGTTCCTGTGGCGCGCCGCGCTCGATACCGTCTCGTTCATGCCGCTCGCCTCCGCCGATCCGTTCGGCGGGGTGATCATCACCGACTGGTACGCGCCGCCCGAGACGCCGCGCGACCGCTTCAAGATGACCGTCTACATCCTCAGCCGCCAGCTCCGCGCCGACGGCATCCGCGTCTCGCTGTTCCGCCAGACCGGCGACGCGGCCGGCGGCTGGACCGATGCCAGCGTGCAGCCCAAGACCGCGACCGATCTGGAGAACCAGATCCTCGCCCGCGCGCGCCAGCTCCGCATCGCCCGGGCGTCGTCCGGCTAGGCGCCCCGCGCGGCCCGGCGCGGCCGCCCTCCGGCAAGCCATGACCGCCATGACCGAACGCTACAACGTCAAACAGAGCGAGGCCCGCTGGCAGGCGGTGTGGGACGAGCGCGGCACCTTCGTCGTCGCGCCGGATCCGGAGCGCCCGAAATACTATGTGCTCGAAATGTTCCCCTACCCCTCGGGGCGCATCCATATGGGGCATGTGCGCAACTACACCATGGGCGACGTGGTGGCGCGCTACAAGCGGGCGCGCGGCTTCAACGTGCTGCACCCGATGGGCTGGGACGCGTTCGGCATGCCGGCCGAGAACGCGGCCATGGAGCAGGGCGTCCACCCGGGCTCGTGGACCTACGAGAACATCGCCGCGATGCGCGCCCAGCTGCGCTCGATGGGGCTGTCGATCGACTGGAGCCGCGAGATCGCCACCTGCCATCCGGGCTATTACCGCCACCAGCAGGCGATGTTCCTCGACTTCCTCGAATCCGGGCTCTTGTACCGCGCCAGCGGCTGGGTCAACTGGGACCCGGTCGACCGCACGGTGCTGGCCAACGAGCAGGTGATCGACGGGCGCGGCTGGCGCTCCGGCGCCGAGGTCGAGAAGCGCGAGATGCCGCAATGGTTCCTGCGCATCACCGACTACGCCGAGGAGCTGCGCACCGCGCTCGCCGAGCTGGAGCGCTGGCCCGACAAGGTGCGGACGATGCAGGAGAACTGGATCGGCCGCTCCGAGGGGCTGCGCGTCACCTTCCCCATCGCCGGGCGCGAGGGCGGGCTCGACATCTACACCACGCGGCACGACACGCTGTTCGGGGCGAGCTTCTGCGCGGTCTCGCCGGAACATCCGCTGGCCGCCGAGATCGCCCGCGAGGACAAGGCGGTCGCCGGCTTCATAGAGGATTGCCGCCGGACCGGGACCAGCGAGGCGGCGATCGAGCGGGCCGAGAAGCTGGGCGTCGATACCGGGCTGCGCGTGCGCCACCCGTTCCGCCAAGGGGTCGAGCTGCCGGTCTATGTCGCCAACTTCATCCTGATGGAGTACGGCACCGGCGCCATCTTCGGCTGCCCGGCGCACGACCAGCGCGACCTCGAATTCGCCCGCAAATACGGCCTCCCGGTGCCCCCCGTGGTGGTGCCGCGGGATGCCGACCCGGCGAGCTTCCGGATCGCCGACGAGGCCTGGCTCGGCGACGGCATCCTCGCCAACTCCGACTTCCTCGACGGGCTCACGGTGGAAGACGCCAAGCAGGCGATGGCCAGCCGCGCCGAGGCGGAGGGCAAGGGAAGGCGCGAGGTCAACTACCGGCTGCGCGACTGGGGGGTGTCGCGCCAGCGCTACTGGGGCTGCCCGATCCCGGTGGTGCATTGCGCGGCGTGCGGCATCGTCCCGGTGCCGCGCGCGGACTTGCCGGTCGTGCTGCCGGACGACATCGACTTCGAGACGCCGGGCAACCCGCTCGACCGCCACCCGACATGGAAGCGCGCCGCCTGCCCGGAATGCGGCGGCCGGCGGAGCGCGAGACCTCGACGCTCGATACCTTCGTCGATTCGTCGTGGTATTTCGCGCGCTTCTGCTCGCCGCGCGCCGATGCGCCGGTGGATGAGGCCGACGGCGCCTACTGGCTGCCGGTCGACCAGTATATCGGCGGCGTCGAGCACGCGATCCTGCATCTGCTCTATGCCCGCTTCTTCACCCGGGCGATGACCGACCACGGCGAGCTCGACCTCGCCGAGCCCTTCGCCGGGCTGTTCACCCAGGGCATGGTGTGCCACGAGACCTACCGCACCCGGGACGGCGAATGGGTGCCGCCGGTCGAGGTGACGGACGGGCCGGACAGGAAGCCGGTGCGCGCCGCCACCGGCGAGGCGCTGACCGTCGGCCGGTCGGAGAAGATGAGCAAGTCCCGGCGCAACGTGGTCGACCCCGAGGACATCATGGAGACCTACGGCGCCGACACCGCGCGCTGGTTCATGCTGTCGGACTCCCCGCCCGACCGCGACCTCGAATGGACCGAGGCCGGGGTCGCCGGCGCCTGGCGCTTCGTCAACCGGATGTGGCGGCTGGTCGCCGATCCGGGCCGCGCCATCGCCCCGCCGGGGGGTGCGATGCCGGCGGGCGTGGCGGGCGATCCGGCGCTGGTCGCCATCCGCCGCGCCGTGCACAAGGCGGTCGACGGGGTGACCGGCGACCTCGAAGGGTTCCGCTTCAACCGCGCGGTGGCGCGCATCCACGAGCTGGTCAACCTGCTCGCCGATTTCGACGCCGCGGGCGAGGCCGCCGCCTGGGTCCGGCGCGAGGCCTATGAGACGATGACGCTGCTGGCCGGTCCGATGGTGCCGCATCTCGGCGAGAGCCTGTGGGCGTTCCTCGGCCACGACGCCCTGCTCGCCGACGCGCCCTGGCCGGAGGCCGACCCGGCGCTCACGCGCGACGAGATCGTCACCGTCGCGGTCCAGGTGATGGGCAAGACGCGCGGCACCATCGACATCGAGCGCGACGCCGGCCAGGAGCATGCCGAGGCGGCGGCGCTGGCGCTGCCGACGGTGACGGCGGCGCTCGCCGGACGGCCGATCCGGCGCATCGTCTTCGTCCCCAACCGCATCCTCAATGTGGTGGCGTAGCCTCGCCGCCATCGCCGCCATCGCGACGGCGGCGGCGCTTGCCGGCTGCGGCTTCGCGCCGCTCTACGGCGAGCGCGAGGGGGTGCGCGGCATGCTGGCGCGGGTCGAGGTCGCGCCGATCGCCGACCGCACCGGCCAGATGCTGCGCAACGCGCTGCTGCTCGCCTTGCCGCCGCGCCGGGCCGGCGAGGCGCCGTCCTGGCGCCTCGTCCTGACGCTGGACGAGACCCGCCAGCGGGTCGGCGTCGAGGAGCATGCCGTGGCCACCCGGGCCAACCTGACGCTCGCCGCGCGCTTCGTGCTGGAGGACGCGGCGGGCGCCGCCGGGCTGTCCGGCCGGCTCGAATCGATCGCCAGCTACAACATCCTCGCCTCGCCCTACGCCACCCTGGCGGCGGAGCGCAACGCGCGCGCCCGCGCCACCTCCCGGCTCGCCGACGCGGTGGTGGCGCGCCTCGCGGCCTGGCTCGGCGGGCGCGGATGAAGATCGCCCCCGCCAGGGCCGAGCGCTTCCTCGCCGCCCCGCCCGAAGGCTTGCGCGCCTGCCTGTTCTACGGCCCCGATGGCGGGCTGGTGCGCGAGCGGGCAGAGGCGCTGGGCAGGCGCCATGTCGGCGATCTCGGCGATGCGTTCCGGGTCGCCTCGGTGGCGCCGGCGGCGCTCGCCGACGAGCCCGGGCTGCTGGCCGACGAGGCGGCGCAGCTCTCGCTCACCGGCGAGACGAGGCTGGTCCGCCTCGAAGGCGCCGGCGATACGGCCGCCGAGGCCTGCCGCATGCTGCTGGAGCGCGGCGAGGCGGCGGCGCTGGTGGTCGTCGAGGCGGGCGAGCTCGCGCCGCGCTCGAAGCTGCGCCGGCTGTTCGAGCAGGCCGGGGACGCCGCCGCCATCGCCTGCTACGCCGACGACGAGGCTTCGCTCGGGCGCCTGATCCGCGAGACCCTCGACGCGGCGGGCATCGCGATCGAGCCCGACGCGGCGGCCTTCCTCGTCGAACGCCTCGGCGCCGACCGCAAGATCACCCGCTCCGAGCTCGACAAGCTGGTGCTCTATGCCGGCGAGGGCGGCAGGATAACCCTGGAGGACGCCGCCGCGAGCTGCGGCGCCGAGGCGAGCCTCACCATCGACGAGCTGTGCGACGCGGCGGCGGTCGGGCGCGCGCAGGAAGTGATCGCCGGCTGCGACGCGCTCGCCGGCGAAGGGGTGCATGCGGTCGCCATTCTGCGCGCCGCGCAGCGCCACTTCTCCCGCCTGCAGCTCGCCGCCGCCCGCATCGAGGCCGGCGCCGGCGCCGAGGGCGCGATCAAGGCGCTGCGCCCGCCGGTGTTTTTTCGCCGCCAGCCCGCCTTCCGCGCCGCGCTCGGGCTGTGGAGCGCTGCGCGCGCCGGCTGGGCGCTCGAACGCCTGGTCGCCGCCGAGGCGGCGTGCAAGCGGACCGGCGCCCCCGCCGAGGCGCTCTCCGCCGACGCCCTGCTCGCCATCGCGCGCCAGGCGGGCCCTTCGATACGCCGCCCTTCGATAGGGGCTGATACCGAATACTAGACGGGCGGGACGCCAACGACACTTCTTCCGTCATGCCCGGCCCCCGGATCGAGTCCGGGGGTGATCCGGGCACCCACTGGCGCCGCCGCCCCTCCCGACGGGGCGTTGTACCGGTGGCGCCAGTGGTTGCGCGGATCAAGTCCGCGCATGGGTGGCCGGATCAAGTCCGGCCATGACGGGGTGGGGGTGGCGGTGGAGAAGCACGGGAGCCGGGTGCGGCCCGCCCCGCCCGTGGGTGCCCGGAACGAGGCCGGGGATCGCCGGCGGGCACGCCGCAGATCGCGCCGCGCGGCCGCGCCGCCCCCCGTGGCGCCCGGCCCCCGCTCCTTCTCCCCGTTGCTCCACCGACACTCCCGCTACTCCCCACCCCGTCATGCCCGGACTTGATCCGGGCACCCATGGCCGGACTTGATCCGGCCACCCACTGGCGCCGCCACCCCTCCCCACGGCCCGCCGTGCGCGCCGATAGGCCGCATGTTTGAGGGCTGCCGGGGATGAGGGAACTGAAAAAAACCCCTCATCCCGAGTAGCGGCGAAGCCGCGTATCGAGGGACGCCCTACAGCGGCACCACGAGCAGGGTGTCGACGGTGCGCGAGTCGCAGACCACGACGCGCTCGGCGAATTTTAGGGCGCCGTCCCGCTCCACGATGCGGTCGAGATAGCGGCCGCAGGCGAATACCGACATGGCGCCGGAATGCATGGTGCGGACGACGATGAAGTTGGTCCGCGCGGCGTGGACCCCGTCCCCGCCCGCGGCCGGCTCGGCCGCGCCCAGCGTGTGGCAGTAGCTGTGCGGCTCGAAGATGTTGGCGGTCCGCATCGCGCGCACCCGGTCGCGCATCATCGCCGCGCCCTGGCAATGGACGATGGCGAGCGGCAGCGCCGCCTCGTGGTTCTCCCTGGTGACGATGCGGTAGAGCCCGTCTTCGGTGAAGAAGCCGGGCCAGTCCTCCAGCCGGTCGTCGTCGATGGCATGCGCGTAGGCCGTGTTGAGCCGCCCGATGCGCGCGGCCAGCTCGCCCGCCCCGGTCACAGCGCCATGCAGTCCCGCCAGGCGCGCCAGAAGCCGCGCACCGCCGCCTCGGTGACGCGCGATGCGCCGGCCGGCTCGATGGCGGTGCCGCCCATGCGCATGAAGCTGCGCTCCTCGGGCACGCTCCTGGTCGCGGCGTCGATGAAGCCGCCGATGCAGCCGTCCTCCATCGACACATAGCCCGCCGGGCCGACCAGGTTGTTGACCTTGAGCCTGAGCGCCTCCAGCGGCTCGTCGTCGTCCTCGAAGCCGAGCACGGTCCATCTCAGCTCGCACTCCTCCGGCCCCCGAGGCAGGAGCTGGCGGACGGCGAGCGCGTTCAGGATCTGCTGCACCACCAGGGTCGGAAAGATGGTCTGGATGGAGTTGGTGATGCGGTCGCCGAGCTCGAGGCGGTGCTCCATCAGCGAGGGGTCCTCGAGCGCGTATTGCTGTTTAAGCGAGCGCACCGCCTCGGCGCCCTCGCGCTCGCTGCCGTCGGCGGCGCGCTCGGTGAAGCTCAGATGGTGCCAGCCGTTCTCGCTGAGCACGATCCCGCCGCCCATGGTGAAGCGGACGATGCCGAAGGTGTTGTGGAAGACGTGCAGCAGGGTCGCGTGGTAGCTGTCCTTGGTGTTCTCGGCATAAAACTTCCAGTTGTTGGGCAGCATCTGGCTGTGATAGCCGAGCACCCGGACCGGCTTGACCAACACCCGGTCGAGCGCCGCCAGCATGGCCGGCCCGACATAGGTCTCCAGATCCGCGACATCCTCGGAGAAGGTGGCGAACACCAGCCCGCTGCGCGTCGCGCAGCGCAGCCGGCGCAGCCCGTGCGCTGCGGGCTCGAACCCCGGCTCCATGCCGCCCTCGCCGCGCACCCCGCGGCCGAACGCGACCCCGGTCAGCCGGCCGGCGAGGTCGTAGGTCCAGTTGTGGTAGACGCAGGTAAACTCGCTCACCCTGCCGCGCGGCCTGTAGCAGAGCAGCGCGCCCTTGTGGGCGCAGCGGTTGACCAGCGCGTTGATGCCGCCATCCGCGTCGCGCACCGCGATAATCGGGGCGTCGCCGATGAAGCACGCCTTGTAGTCGCCGGGCCCGGGGATCTCGGCTTCGAGGCAGAGGAAGTTCCAGGTGGGCCCGCGGAAGATCCGCTCCTGCTCGCGGGCATGGATGCCGGGGTCGCTGTAGACCCGGTAGGGCACCCGCGAGACGTCGTCGTCGGGCCAGAGGGGGGCGGTGCTCATCCCGGGCCGAGGATAGGCGATCCCCCGCTTCGTGTCATACTGCGATCGATCGAACGGGGGGCCGCATCATGGCGAGAGAAACGGGCGAGACGCGGCGCGTTACCGTCGACGGAAGGACGCTGGAGGCCTGGTTCGCGGTCCACCGCGGCGGCGCGGGGCCCGGCCTGCTGCTGCTCGCCGACGCGGCGGGGCTGGATGCCGGGATCCGGGCGCGCGCGGCGCTGTTCGCCGAGGAGGGCTATGCGGTGCTCGCCGTCGCCGGTCTCACCCGGCCGGGCGAGGTCCGCGCGGCGGCCGACGCGCTGCGCGCGATGCCCGAGCACGCGGGCGGCACCGGGGCGCTCGGCCACGGCGCGGGCGGGGCGCTCGCCTGCCGGGCGGCGTCGGAATTCGACGCGGCGGTCGCGTTCGACCCGGCGGAGCTGGACGAGGCATCGGAGATCGCCGCCGGTTGCCCGGCGCTGCTGGTCTTCGGCACCCGGGACGACGTGGAAGCCGAGCGGGCGGCGGCACGCATCGAGCGCGGCCTCGACCGGAGCGACGGCAGCTCGGTCGTGCGCTACCAAACGGCGGCCCCCGGCTTCGCGATCCCGCACCGGGCCGCGTTCGACAAGCGCGCCGACAGCCTCGCCCACAGCAGGGCGCTCGGGCTGTTGCGCCGCGCGCTCGGCCCGCATTACGACCTCGTCGCGCTGTTCGAGGCGCATGTGCGCCACGAGTTCGAGACCCGCGACGTCGACGCCACCATGGCGACGATGATCGACGAGCCCTATGTCAACCACGTGCCGACGCTGGCCGGCGGCGTCGGCCACGACATGCTCAAGCGGTTCTACAAGTACCACTTCGTCGAGCAGAACTCGCAGGAGCGCTCCAGCACCCTGGTCTCGGAGACCGTCGGCCCCGACCGCATCGTGCTGGAGACGGTGGTCCGCTTCCGCCACGACCGGGTGCTCGACCGCTACTTCCCCGGCATCGCGCCGACCGGCAGGACGGTGGAGATCCCGACGCTGCTGCTGGTCCGGTTCCGCGGCGACCGGGTGTGCCACGAGCACATCTACTGGGACCAGGCATCGGCGCTCAGCCAGATCGGCGCGCTCGACGCGGCGGGGCTCCCCATCGCCGGCGCCGAGGCGGCGGCCAAGGTGCTGGACGAGACCCGCCCGTCCAACGTCTTCATGCGGGACGCCTGGGCGGAGAGCGAAGGCAAGCCGATTTGAGCCCGCGCCGGTCTCTGCTAGGCTTTCCGCCTCGATGAACGAAGACCGGCTCGGGCCGGGGAGAGGGAGACATTCGATGACAGCACGCAGACTCATCGCCGCCGTGCTCGCGGCGGGCGTGGCCGGGGGCGCCGCGGCCACCGCCGAGGCCCAGCTCAAGCGGATCACGATCGGCAGCAACCCGGCGGGATCGACCTACTTCCTGCTGGCGGGCGGCTTCGCCAAGCACTTCCAGCAGGACCTGAAGATCCGCTCGACCGCCCAGCCGCATGCCGGATCGTCGGTCTACCTGCCGCTGATGAACAAGGGCGAGATCGTGATGGGGCTCAACTCGAGCCTGGATTCCGGCATGGCGGTCGCCGGCACCCGGCCGTTCAAGGAGAAGATCAAGAACGTCCGCATGCTGGCGCGCATCTGGATCCTTCCCTACGCCTACATGGTCAAGGAGAACTCGGGCATCAAGACGATCGACGATTTGCGCGGCAAGAAGGTGATCGTCAAGGTCAAGACCAACGTCTCGCTCGCCCAGGCCAACGCGACGCTGCTGTCGACCGCCGGCATGACCACGAAGGACGTGGACCCGGTGGACTCGGGCGGCGTGGTCAACGGCATCAACATGGTGGTCGAGGACCGCGCCGCCGCGACCACGGTCGCGCTCGCCATGCCGGCGATGCGCAAGACCCACGCGACGGTGCCCGGCGGGCTGCGCATCCTGCCGCTCGGCAAGCTGGCCAATAACGAGATGCTCGCCGAGGGCATGGCCGGGCTCTACACGCTGAAGGTCAAGCCCAGCAAGCGCTACCCCTTCGTCCGCGAGCCGATCACCATCGCCGCGTTCGACTCCTATCTCAACGCCTCGGCGGACAAGGTGGGCGACGAGGACGCGTACCGGCTCGCCAGGTCGCTGCACACCAACTGGAAGAAGCTGCAGAAGGATTACGGGCCGCTGCGCGGGACGCCGCAGGACGGGCTCGCCCCGGCCAACACGGCGATGCCCTACCACCCGGGGGCGATCAAGTACTACAAGGAAGCCGGGCTCTGGACGGCCGCGCACGATGCGGGCCAGGCCAAGGTCCTGAGCATGGTCGAGTAGCCCACGCCGCAGTCGAGGCGGGGCGATGCGCGGCTCCGGCGCCCCGATGCAGCGGCTGACGGCGCTGCTGCTGCGCGCCTGCCTCGGCGCGGTGCCGATCATCGGGATCCTCTGGATCTTCGCGGTCGCCGACCGTTTCGGCTTCGCCTTCACCTTCCAGCAGGCGATCGGCGTCGTCCTCGGGCTGTCGATCGCCGCCGCCTATCTCAAATACCCCTACGGCACCCGGGCCGGGGCGCTGGAGATCGCGCTCGCCATCGTCTCGTTCGCGGCGTGGTTCTGGATGTCGTGGAACTTCGAGGACTGGATCGTCGGCATGGCGGACCGCACGCCCGACAAGTGGGTGCCGGGCGTGGTCGCCGTGCTGGCCATGATGGAGGCGCTCAGGAAGGCCTGCGGCAAGGTGATCACCGTCCTGGTCTGGGTGATGATCGTCTACGCCTATTTCGGCGACATCCTGCCGGGCGCGCTGGAGGCCGAGGTCTTCCCGCCGACCAAGACGGTGCTCTACCTCTACGCCGACAACAACGGCATCCCCGGCCTGGTGCTGCGCGTGGTCACCGAGCTCGTGCTCGCCTTCATCATCCTCGGCAAGCTGCTCGAGGTCTCCGGCGCGACGCGGTTCTTCACCGACCTCGCCATGGGGCTGATGGGCCACCGCCGGGGCGGCCCGGCCAAGGTCGCCGTCGTCGCCTCCAGCGCCTTCGGCACGATCTCGGGCTCGGCGGTCGGCAACATCATGTCGACCGGGATCGTCACCATCCCGATGATGAAGCGCACCGGGTTCGAGCCGCGCTACGCCGCCGGCATCGAGGCGGTGGCCTCCAATGGCGGGCAGATCGCCCCGCCGGTGATGGGGGCGACCGCCTTCATCATCGCCGAGTTCCTCGAACTCCCCTATATCGACGTGGTCATCGCCGCCGCGGTTCCGGCGGCGCTCTACTACCTGGTGCTGTTCCTCCAGGTCGATGCCATCGCGGCGCGGTTCGGCCTGCGCGGCCTGCCGAAATCGGAGCTGCCCCGCGTGCTGAAGGTGCTGCTGTCGGGCTGGGTGTTCCTGCTGCCGCTGGGCGTGCTGCTCTACTTCCTGTTCGGGCTGGGATACAACCCCGGCCTCTCGGCGATGTATGCCGCCGCCTCGCTGCTCCTGCTGTTCATCCTGAAGAGCCGGCGCCTGCCGAGCCGCGCCGAATGGTCCGACTTCATCTTCGGCGCGGGCGAGAACCTGCTGCCGCTGATGCTGATCGCCGGCGGGGCGGGGGTGGTGATGGGGGTGCTGAACGCGAGCGGGCTCGCCTTCCAGCTCTCGATCATCCTCGCCGAGCTCGGCCAGAGCGCCGGCATCTTCTGGATGCTGGTGGTGACCGCCCTGGTCTCCATCGTGCTTGGCATGGGGATGCCGACGGCGGCGGTCTACATCATCCTCGCCACGGTGATCGCGCCGGCCCTGGTCGAGATCGGCATAGAGCCGATAGCCGCCCATCTGTTCCTGTTCTATTTCGGGCTGTTGAGCATGCTGACCCCGCCGGTCGCGGTGGCCAGCATGGTGGCGGCGGGGATCGCCGGCTCCGACATGTGGCGCACCGGGCTGGTCGGCATGCAGCTCGCCGCCGCGGCCTATCTGCTGCCCTTCCTGTGGGCCTTCAACCCGGCGCTGGTGATGGAGGGGAGCTGGGTGGCGGTGGTCTATGTCGGGCTGACCGCGCTCGCCGCCGGGTTCCTGATCGCCGAGGCGGTGATCACCTGGGGCGACGGCGGCATCGCCAGGATCGGGCTCGCCCTGTTCTACTTCGCCGCGGCCATCGCGGTCGGCGGCTCGACCGTCTGGCTCGGCGCCGAATCCCCGCTCGCCCTGCCGGTCGCGGCGGCCGGCGGCGGCATCGCCTATCTCGCCCGGCGCAGCGCGGCGATGCGCCTCAAGGCGCGCGCTCTCTAGGCAGCGGCCTCGGCGGCCAGGCGTTCCTCCAGGATGCGGCGTCCCTGGAAGGCGGCGTTGTCGACGTTGATGTCGATCATGGGCCGGCCCGCGCTGCGGTCGAGGCTCTTCTGCTGGGCCTCGATGGCGACCGTGTCCTCCCGGAGCGCCGACGAGAACATGCCGCGCAGCTCCTCGGTGAAGGCCGCGTCGTCGAGCCGGAAATTGCGCGCGTGGTGCCAGAAGTAATGCGTCGAGGCGGCGGTCTCGGGCGTCATGGTGTGGTTCGAGTAGACCTCGGCGGCGCGGCTGCGGTCGCCCTCGCGCGCGCCGGAGCCGGCGATCGCGCTGCCGGCGTCGATCACGATGTAGGACGGCGCGCGGAAATAGACGTTCTGCCAGCGGTCGACATTGGCGTTGGTGCCGAGCGCGTGGGCGTAGAACGGCGAGGGCGGGGTGTCGAAGGTCCAGCGGCTGACATGGACCGTGTCCGGGCTCCGCCTGACCTCGATCTCGGCGTCCTGGTCGCCCGGCGCGCCGAGCGTGTTCGCGTGCAGGAACTGGATATGCGACAGGTCGAGCAAATTGTCGTTCATCAGCCGGTAGTCGCCGGCGACGTGGTAGACGTCGCCATAGGCGGTCCATTCCGGGTCGTCGTTCCAGTGGTAGTCGGGGATCAGCTCGGGATCGGCGGCGTCCGGATCGCCCATCCAGATCCACACCCAGCGCCAGCGCTCGACCGCGGGCCAGGCGCGCACAGCCGCGCCGGGCGGGATCGTCGACTGCCCGGGCACCCTCACGCAGCGCCCGTCGAAGGCGAATTCGAGCCCGTGATAGCCGCACTGCACGGTATCTTCGAGCAGCCGGCCGCGGGACAGCGGCATCGAGCGGTGGCAGCAGCGGTTCTCCAGCGCGCGCGGCTTGCCGTCGGGTCCGCGGAACAGCACCACCGGCTGGTCGAGGATGGTGCGCGCGAGGAACCCGCCGTCGAGCTCATGGTCCCAGGCGGCGACATACCAGCAATTGCGCAAAAACATCCGGACCTCCCTGTTCGCCGGGCGATGGTCGAACGACCGGGCGGCCGCGTCAACCGGCGGCGCCGCGCGAGCCCGCCATCGCCCGCCACACGCGCTCGGGCGTGAGCGGCATGTCGATATCGCCGACGCCCCAGGGCGCGAGCGCGTCCAGCACGGCCGCGACCAGCGCCGCCGGCGCGCCGATCGAGCCCGACTCGCCGCAGCCCTTGGCGCCGAGCGGGTTGTGGGTGCAGGGCTGGCTCTCGTCGAGCTCGGAGACGAAGCTCGGCAGATCGTCGGCGCGCGGCATGGCGTAGTCCATGAACGAGCCGGTCAGCGGCTGGCCGCTCGCCGCGTCGTAGACCACGTCCTCCAGCATCGCCTGGCCGATGCCCTGGGCGAGCCCGCCATGGATCTGGCCCTCGACGATCATCGGGTTGATCGCCGTGCCGATATCGTCGACCACGCGGTAATCGGCGATGGCGGTGGCCCCGGTCTCGGGGTCGATCTCGACCTCGACGACATGCGCGCCGTTGGAGAAGGCGAAGTTGGGCGGGTCGTAGAACGCCGAGGCGACGAGGCCGGGCTCCAGCGTCTCGTGCGGGAAGTCGTGCGGCACGTGCGCCCGCTCGGCCACCGCCTCGAAGCTCACCTGCCGGTCCGTCCCCGCCACCGAGAACATGCCGTCCTCGAAGGCGATGTCGTCCTCGGCCGCCTCCAGCATGTGAGCCGCGATCGCTTGGGCCTTCTCCAGCACCCGGTCGGCCGCGCGATGCAGCGCCGAGCCGCCGACCGCGATCGAGCGCGAGCCGAACGTGCCGGTGCCGAAGGGGACCGCGCCGGTATCGCCCTCGACGATGTCGACCTTCTCCAGCGCCACGCCGAAATGCGCGCTCAGGATCTGGGCGAAGCTGGTGGCGTGGCCCTGGCCGTGATTGTGGGTGCCAAGCAGCGCCTGCACGCAGCCCTCGCGGTCGATGCGGATCTCGGCCGATTCGAAGAACCCGACCCGGGCGCCCATCGCGCCGGCGAGCCGGGACGGCGCGACGCCCGAGGACTCGACGAAGCTCGCGATGCCGATCCCGCGCAGCCGCCCCGCCGCCTCGGACGCGGCGCGGCGATCCGCGAACCCGTCATGGCCCGCGGATTCGAGCGCGCGCTCCAGGATCTTGGGGAAATCGCCGCAATCGTAGGTCGGCCCGATGGGCGTCGTGTAGGGCATCGCGTCGGCGGGAACGAGATTGCGCCGGCGGATCTCGATCGGATCGACGCCGGTCGCGGCGGCGGCGCGGTCGGCGAGCCGTTCCAGGATGTAGCACGCCTCGGGCCGGCCGGCGCCGCGATAGGCATCCGTCGGCACGGTGTTGGTGAACACGCCCGTCACCTCGACATAGACCGCCGGCGTGCCGTAGACGCCGGCCAGCAGCGCGGAGTAGATCGCGCTCGGGATCGCCGCGCCGAAGGTCGACAGATAGGCCCCGAGATCGGCCGTCGTCTCCACCCGCAGCCCGAGGAAGCGCCCGTCGCCCGCCAGCGCCAGCCTGGCCCGGGTGCGGTGGTCGCGCGCCTGGGTGTCGGTGACGAAGGCCTCGCCGCGCTCGCCCACCCAGCGCACCGGCCGGCCGAGCCGTCGCGCCGCCCAGCAGACGACGATCTCTTCCGGGTAATGCTTGCCCTTGTAGCCGAACCCGCCGCCGACATCGGGGGAGACGACGCGCACCTGGCGGTCGGCGATGCCGAGCTGCGCGGCGACCGAGCGGCGCACCAGATGGACCGCCTGGGTGGTGTCGTGGAGCGTGATCGTCCCGGCGATGGGGTCCCAGGCCGCCAGCGCCGCGCGCGGCTCGATCGCGGCGCCGGCGATGCGGTTGTTGTAGACGTCGATCTCGACCGCCCGGTCGGCCGCCTCGAAGGCGCGGGCGACCGCGTCCTCGTCGCCGCGGCCCCACAGATAGCAGACATTGCCGGGCGCCTCGTCGTGCAGCACGGTGTCGCCGCCGAGCGCCTGCCTGGACCCGATCGCCGCCGGCAGCGGCCGGTAGCGGATCCCGACCAGCTCCGCCGCATCGTCCGCCTCGGCCTGCGTCCCGGCGAGCACCGCGGCGACCGGCTCGCCGACATGCCGCACCCGGCCGCGCGCCAGCGCCCAGCGCGGCGGCTCCGCCATCGGCGTCCCGTCCCTGGTCGGCACCTTCCACAGGCAGGGCATCGAGCCCACGCCGTCCGCCGCCATGTCGGCGCCGGTGAGCACCGCGGCGACGCCGGGAAGGTCGCGCGCGGCAGCCGTATCGATGCCCAGGATCTCGGCATGGGCATGGTCGGAGCGGACGAAGCGGCAGTGCAGCGCGCCGGCGACGACCCGGTCCGACACGAAATTGCCCCTTCCGGTCAGGAACCGCCTGTCCTCGAGCCGCCGGATCGACGCGCCGATGCCGGTATCCGCCGTCATTGCCGATCCTCCAGAGATGCGGAACCTTGGACGGTCCCATCGCGGATTAGTGTATCCTACGCTGCTTGAAAATCACCCACACGGAAACATAGCCTTCTCTGCAACGCGGCGACCGGTGAGTGGCGGCCGGATGATGCGCCTACGACGTTGATCCAGCCGCTACGGGAGCCTGCACGATCCGCAAGGTCAGGCGCGCGGCCGGAAAGCTCTTCTCCAGGATGCTGACGACGCCATCTCCGCCTTCCGCTCGGCGCGGCCCGCTCTCCGTCCTGATCGTTCACCCCAGCAGGACAAGGCGCGGCGGGATAGTGAACGCCACCTTGGCGCATGCGCTGGGTTTGCATCTGCGCGGTCATGTGGTGGAAGTTTGGACGGCGTCTCAGGCCCTGGCCGCTTCGCTCGAAGCACGTGGGATTTCGGTCTTCGCGCATCCGGCGATTTCCAGCGCAATGGGGTTGAGCCTGTCGCGCGCGATACGCGCACGCGGACGAAGTCTGCGGGCGGCGGGCGTCGACGCGGTTGTTCATCAAGGCGCGAAATCCTATCTCTGGTCACGGCTTGGGATGCGGCGCGCCCTTCACGCCGTGGTTTTCCATAATCGCAAATTGGGTGGTCGGCGGCGTTTCGACCATTGGTTCGTGCTCTCCCATGCGCACGCAGCGGAGCTGACTTCGAACCCGCTTCATGCCAAGGGAAAAACCTTGCACGTCATCCGCAACGGATACGCGATGGAAGACCGGGCAGGTCCCGCCGGATTTCGCGACGCCCGATCCCGGGACGGACATTGCCGTTATCGGATTGGCACGCTGTGCGAGCTGAATCGGAACAAGGGTGTCGATCTGCTGCTCCAGGCGGTAGCCGAGTTGGTCGCGGCGGGCATGCCGATCAAATTGCTGGTGGGCGGGGCGGGTCCGGAAGAAGCAGCGCTAAAGCGCTCGGCGGGCGAGCTCGGTATCTCCGGCTCGGTCCGCTGGCTCGGCTGGGTGGAAGACCGTGCGGCGTTCTTTCGAGAAATCGACGTATTTTGCCTGGCGTCCCGCGTCGAACCGTTCGGTCTGGCCGTGATCGAGGCAATGGCTGCGGGCGTGCCGACGATCGCGAGCCGCACGGACGGAGCGCTGGAAATTCTTGCCCACGACACCACCGGATGGTTGTTTCCCGTCAACGACCAGAGCGCGCTTTGCGACATCATCCGACGAACCTTGAACGATCCCGTGAACCGGGGCCGGGTCGCCGAACGCGCGATGGTCGATGTCGAACGCCGTTTCAGCCCGCAGGCCGCGGCCGAGACGATCGAGAGCGCGTTGACGGAGCTTTTGGGCGACAACCCGGATCGGGGCGCCAGACCGGCATGAAACCGCTCAGCCCAGCTCGTCGCGCATCATGTCGAGGCTGTCGCGGACCGGGCGGTCGCTCACCACGAACAGGTCGGCATCGCCGCCCAGCGCCTCGTGCCGCGCCCAGCTCCATTGCGGGATGGTGAACACGTCGTGCCGGGTCCATTCGACGGTCTCCTCGCCGATCGCCGACCTTCCCGAGCCGGACACGGCCAGGCAGATCTGGCTGCACAGCGACCGCCTCGGCCGCGTCGGCTGGCCCGCCGCGAGCCGCCGCGCGCAGCAGTCGAGGCTCGGCATCGCCGGCCCGCCGTCGAGCGGGTTGACGTAGCGCGCCGTCTTCGCCCCGTCCTCGCCCACGGGCGCGGCGTCGAGCAGGCGGCGCGTCGCCGCGCCGGGGTAGCGGTATCTCGGCGAATGGGAAGCGTCATGGCCGTGCCCCTCGGCCTGCAGCCCGGCCTCCTGCCACAGCCGTTCGTCGCCCTCGCCGACCTCCCAGAACGCGTTGTCGGCGCGCGACCCGGGCTCGAAGAAATTGGCGTGCAGCGCGTTGACCAGCGGGATGTTGGCGGCGTCGAACCAGACCGTCCGCTCCGCGCCCTCGTTGATGTGGCCGTGCCAGCACATCGGCGGGGTGAGCACCAGGTCGCCGTCGAGCATCGCGCAGCGCCGGCCGTTGACGATCGTCACCGCGCCCTCGGCCCTGGTGGCGAAGCGGATCGCCGAGGCGGTGTGCCGGTGCGGCGGCGCCCGGTCGCCGGGCTCCAGCACGGTGAAGGCGGCGATCAGGTTGCCGGTGGTCACGGTCTCGCCGCCGAAGGCCGGGTGGCAGAGGATCAGCGCCCGGCGTTCGACGTCCTCGGCCCCGACCTCGCGCGCGGCGCGCTCGGCGAAGGGCTCGATCTCGCGCCAGCGCCAGATCGCCGCCTTGTCGGGCGCGTCGGGGAGCGCCGGGGTGATCTTCTGGTAGCGGTCCCAGAGCGGGTGGATGCGCGCGGCCTCCAGCGCCGCGATCAGCGCCGCATCCGCCCGCTCCTCCGGTCCGGCGGGGCCGGACACCGCGCTACTTCTTCTTCGGCCGGATGAACTTGTCGACATTGGCCTTGTCGACCAGGACGTGGCCGACATAGACGCGCGGGTCGTGCTTGCGGCCCTTGAAATGGCCGTCCATCGTGTCGACCCCGAGGACCCCCCACTTGACCGGGTTGAGCACCACGGTCAGGTCCATCGCGCCGCGCTTGACCGCCCGTACCGCCGGCGGGATGCCGTTCATCCCGGTGACGATCACGTCCTTCTTCTTGCCCGCCGCCGCGACCGCCTGGGCGGCGCCCATGCCGAGCTCGTCATTGGCGCCGTAGATCGCCTTGACGTCGGGATGGGCGACCAGCGCGTCCTCGCCGTGCTTGAGCCCCATCTCCCGGGTCAGCGCGAGCTCCTGCCGGTAGACGACCTCGATGCCGGGGTGGCCCTTGAGTCCCTCCTCGTAGCCGCGGGCGAAGTTCATGAAGGCCTGCGCGCCGGCGGGGCCGGCGAGCATCGCGACCTTGCCCTTGCCGCCGATCTTCCGCGCCGTCCACTCGGCGATTTCGCGGCCCACCCGAATCTCGTCCACGGCGATGTGCAATAGCTGCGCCTTGCACGCCGAGCCCCGGGCGATCGCCATCATCGGGATGTCGGCCTCCTTCGCCTTGTCGAAGGCGCTGCACAGCGCCTTGGCGTCGATGGGCGAGGCCAGTATTCCGTCGACGCCCTTGGCGATCAGGTCGTTGATGCCGTTGAGCTGGCGGGCCACGTCCTCCTCGGCGGTGACGACGCTCAGCTTGTAGCCGAGCTGCTTGGCGCGGATCTCGATGCCCTTGAGCATCGCGATGTAGAACGGGTTGGTGTCGGAAGCGAGCGCCACGCCGATGGTCTTCTCGGCGGCCGTCGCGGCGCCGGCGATGCCCATTGCTGCGACTGCGGCCGCGGCGATCAACGCTTTGCGGATCATCTTTTCCTCCCCCTGGAACCGCTCCGGTCGCGGCGATCCGCCAAGCTTGCGCGCAAACGCGCCGCGTGTCGATGGGGTCGGGGCTGCACGGTCCCTCCGGCCCGCCCATGGATGCCCGGATCGAGTCCACTGCTGTCCGGTTTGCCGTGAAACAGTTTCGGTGGGGGCGCGCGAGGGCCCCATCCAACGCCGGGAGGGAGTTGGCTGAGATCGCCGGAAGGGGGCGGCGGAGACGAGCGGTGGACTTCCCCGATGTGGCCCGAAGCGGTCCCGCGCGGCGGTCCGGCGTTATGCGGGCCGGTCAGGTGGCCTTGGGTTCGGCGCGCCGGGGTTGGATGTAGCCGTAGCGGCGGAGCATTCGGATCCAGCGCGGGGCGTTGCGCTTGACCATCAGCGCGTCGTAGTCGGCGGTGCGGTCGTAGTAGGGCCTGCCGGTCTTGAGCACGACATAAACGATGCGCAGCATCTTGTGTGCGCTGGCCACGATGGCGCGCTTGTATCCGCGCCGGGCGGCGAGCGCGCGGTGGTGGGCCTCGAACTGGCACCCCTTGGTTCGGGCCGCGCCGTGGGCACATTCGACGAGGCTGGCGCGCAGCGTCTTGGAGCCCCTTCGGGTGCGCGCGTTGCGGCGCTTTCCGCCGCTTTCGTTGTTGCCGGGGCAGAGCCCGGCCCAGGCGGCGAAGTGCTGCTTGGAGGCGAACGCCTCGATATCCGGGCCGATCTCGATCAGGATGGTCGAGGCGGCGATGCGGTCGATGCCGGGGATGGTGGTCAGCAGGCGGAGCTGTTCCTGCCACGGCGTCATCTGCCGGTCGATCTTCTCGCCGTAGGACGCGATGCGCGCCTCGAGCGCGTCATGCTCGTCCAGCAGATCGCCGAGCATGAAGCGGTCGTTGTCGCCCAGGCTCAGGGAGAGCGCCTCGCCGAGCCCCTCCAGCTTGTTGGCGACGTGGCCGGTGAGCGAGGCGAGGATGACCGCGCGCGGCGTGGCTTGCGCCAGCCCGTCGAGGATCTTGCGGCCGTTGACGCCGAAGACGTCGGAGAGGATGCCGCCGATGCGCAGGCCGGCGCGGTCGACGATCTTCTGCACCCGGTTGCGCACGGTCGAGCGCTGCCTGACCAGGGTGCGCCGCTGGCGGCTCAGCGAGCGCAGCTGCCGGAACGGCTCGGGGGGAACATGGGAAGGCGTGCAGAGCCCGAACTGGCACACGCAGGCCAGCCACACGCTGTCGGCGACATCGGTCTTGCGCCCCTTCAACTGCTTGACCTGACGCGCGTGCACCAGGATCGCTTCGATCCCCGCCGCCTCCACCGCCGCGAAGGGCGCCTGCCAGTAGATCCCGGTCCCTTCCATGACAGCGGCCTCGACGCGGCGACCGGTCAGCCAGGCGACCATCTCCGCCAGACCGCTCGGAAGCGAGCTGAAGCAGCGCGTCTCCACCACCGGCTCGCCCTCGCCCTCGCACAGGCGAACCGTCGCGGTGATCTCCATCTTGTGCACGTCCAGACCCGCCGCGCGCGGCCGCACGACGTGCAAGCCTTCCGTCTTCATCGCTGTCCTCCTCGTTGCGCTCTCGCCACGGCGGCGTAGGATCGCGCCGTGGCATCGCCACGGTGGAGGCGGGGACAGCGGTCGGAAGGACACGCACCCGTCGAGCGGGTGCGGTTCGATTTGCCGCGCGTCCACGGCCGCGGGCCGGGCACAGTACGGGGTGCGGAGCCGACCGCCGGAAGCAGTTTATATCTCGGGAACCACATCACCGATAAACGGAACGCTCACGCGTCGCCGCCTCCACCATTCCCATCCTGCCACGGCAGACCCGCGCGACGATCGGCAAACCCTCAGCCGAACGCCCCGAGTTTCATGCCACGGGGTGGCTCAGCACCGCCGAGACCATGACGGTTTATATGAGTTGGACCGGGCGCAAAGCCTTGTTCCGGGCGGGATATCGGCGCATCCGCCGGATCGGGACACGGATCGCCGCACGCCCGCACTTGCCGTCCCTGCCCCTCCGTTGTCACCCCGGCCTCGTTCCGGGCACCCACGGGCGGGGCGGTCCGCCCCCGGCTCCCGTGCTTCTCCACCGCCACCCCCACCCCGTCATGGCCGGACTTGATCCGGCCACCCATGCGCGGACTTGATCCGCGCAACCACTGGCGCCACCGGTACAACGCCCCGTCGGGAGGAGCGGCGGCGCCAGTGGATGCCCGGATCACCCCCGGACTTGATCCGGGGGCCGGGGCATGACGATGGGGGGAGGCATGGTGGTGGGGCGGGAAACGCCGGGCGCGACGCGCGTCGAAGGCTAAACCGGACAGCAGTGGATCAAGTCCGGGCATGACGAGAGGGGTGTTGGCGCTTCCCCAACCACGTCATGGCTGGCCCCCGGAACGAGTCCCGGGGGCCAGCCATGACGTGGAGCGGAAAGCCCGGCGGGGGGTCAGGCCTGGGAGGACGGCGGCATGGGGCCGCCCGCCAGCATCGGCCCCAGCCGCTTGCCGGCGAAGACGTGGAAGTGGAGGTGCATCACCTCCTGATGCGCATCGGCGCCGCTATTGGCGAGCACGCGGTAGCCCGGCCCCGACAGGCCCAGCGCCTCGGCGGTCTCGCCGATGGCGCGGATCAGGGCCGACTGCTCCTCGGCGCTCGCCCGTGCCGCGAAATCCGCCATCGAGACATAGCGCCCCTTGGGGATCACCAGCGCATGGACCGGCGCCTGCGGCGCGATGTCGTGGAACGAGAGCGCGTGGTCGTTCTCGTAGATCTTGTTGCAGGGAATTTCACCGCGGACGATCCTGGCGAACACGTTGCCGTCGTCATACGCCATCGGCGTTTCCCTTGCTGCGCGCGCGCTTCTCCGCGATCCCCGACACGCCCTCGCGCCGGGCCAGCTCGGCCCACACGTCTTCCGGCGCGACGCCGGACTCGGCCCAGGCCACCAGCAGGTGGTACAGGAGATCGGCGCTCTCCGCGACGACCTCCGCGCGCCGGCCGGCGGCGGCGGCGATCACGGTCTCGACCGCCTCCTCGCCCAGCTTCTGGGCGATCTTGTCCGGTCCGCGCGCGAACAGGCGCGCGGTGTAGGATTCCTCGGGATCGGCGTCCTTGCGGTCCTCGATCGCCGCGTAGAGCCGATCGAGGACCGCGCTGTCGTCGGTCTTCGCCATGGGCGTTGCAATAGCAGATCGGCCCTGCGGGGTCACGGACGCACGGCCACGCCGGCCCGCGCCATATGGGCCTTGGCCTCGGCGATGGTGTGGGTGCCGAAATGGAAGATCGAGGCGGCGAGCACGCCCGTCGCCCCGCCCTCGCGCACCCCGGCGACCAGGTGGTCGAGCGTGCCGACGCCGCCCGAGGCGATCACCGGCACCCGCACCGCATCGGCGATGCGCCGCGTGAGGTCGATGTCGAACCCCTCCCCGGTGCCGTCCCGGTCCATCGAGGTGAGCAGGATTTCGCCCGCCCCGTTGCCCTCCATCCGCGCCGCCCAGGCGATGGCGTCGATCCCGGTGCCGCGCCGCCCGCCATGGGTGAAGATCTCGAACCCGCCGGGCGCGGACGCCTTGGCGTCGATCGCGACCACGATGCATTGCGAGCCGAATTTTTGCGCCGCCTCGGCGACGAATTCCGGGCGATGCACGGCGGCGGTGTTGATCGAGACCTTGTCGGCGCCGGCGACCAGCAGCTTGCGGATGTCGTCGACCGTGCGCACCCCGCCGCCGACGGTGAGCGGCATGAAGCACTGCTCGGCGGTCCGCTTGACCGCGTCGAACAGCGTGTCGCGGTTCTCGTGCGAGGCGGCGATGTCGAGAAAGCACAGCTCGTCCGCCCCCTGCGCGTCGTAGATCCGCGCCTGCTCCACCGGATCGCCGGCATCGACGAGGTCGACGAAATTGACCCCCTTGACGGTGCGCCCGTCCTTCACGTCGAGACAGGGTATGACGCGGGCCTTGAGCATGGTCAGCCGGACAGCAGTCCGATCGCCTCGGCGGGGTCGATCCGCCCGTCATAGAGCGCGCGGCCGCAGATCACGCCTTCGATGCCCGCTCGCTCGTTGGCCTTGAGCTCGAGCAGGTCCTGGGTCGAGGACACGCCGCCGGATGCGATGACCGGGGTGGTCAGGGCGAAGGCGAGATCGACGGTCGCCTCGACGTTCAGCCCGCCGAGCGCGCCGTCCCGGCCGATGTCGGTGTAGATGATCGCGGCCAGGCCGGCGCCCTCGAAGCTGAGCGCGAGATCGAGCGGCTTCACCTCGCTGGTCCTGTACCAGCCCTCGGTCGCCACGCGCCCGCCGCGCGCGTCGATCCCGATGGCGATCCGGCCGGGGTATTGCCCGCAGGCCTCGCGCACGAAATCGGGATCGTCGAGCGCCGCCGTGCCGAGAACGGCGCGCGCCACCCCGGCCGCCATCCAGTGGTCGAGGGTCGCCGCGTCGCGGATGCCGCCGCCGAGCTGGACCGGCATGTCGACGGCATCGAGGATCGCCGCCACCGCATCGGCGTTGACCGGCCGCCCCTCGACGGCGCCGTTGAGGTCGACCACGTGGAGCCATTCGAACCCGGTCGCCGCGAACTCCTGCGCCTGGTCCGCCGGATCGTGGTTGAACACGGTGGCTTCGGACATCTCGCCGCGCAGCAGGCGGACGCAGAGCCCGTCCTTGATGTCGATGGCCGGGTAGAGGATCACGCGGCGTCTCCGCCCGGTTCGGGCAGCGGCGCGAGATACTTGGTGTAGAAATGACCGGCGATCAGCCTGCCGCCCGCGACCGCATAGGCCGGGTTGGTGCCCCAGCGGACATAGCCGAGAGACTCGTACAGCGCGATCGCGGCATCCTGGGTCTCCCGCACGTCGAGATTTAGCGCCAGATATCCCCGGTCGCGCGCCGCGTCCTCGACCGCCAGCGCGAGCATCCGCGCAAGCCCGTGCCCGCGCGCCCAGGGGGCGACGAAATTGGTGGTCGTGTTGGCGGCGAAGGCCTGGGCCTCGTTGTTGCGCGGCGGCTTGACGAGCTGGGCCGAGCCCGCGATCACGCCGCCATGCCGGCCGACGAAGACCTCCCGCTCGGGCACCAGCAGCACGCCCGTCCAGTAGCGTTCGAGCACCTTGCGGGGCGGCGGGGCGAGCCAGCCGAACCCGCCGCCTTCGAGGATCGCGCTCTCGGAGGCGTCGCACAGATCGGCGAGGTCGCGCGCGGTGAAGCCCGTAGCCCGTTGCACCGAGATCGCCGGGGGGTCGGCGGTCATGGGCGCCACGCGAGAAAGCGGGAGATCAGCGCGAGCCCGACGCGCTGGCTTTTCTCGGGGTGGAACTGGGTGCCGAGCACGTTGTCCCGGCCGACCGCCGCCGCTATCCGCCCGCCATAGTCGGTCACCGCGAGCACGTCGCCGGGATCGTCGGGAACCATGGTGTAGGAGTGGACGAAATAGGCGTGGGCGCCGCCGCCGATCCCGGCCAGCACCGGGTGGTCGCGGCACGGCTCGACCTCGTTCCAGCCCATATGCGGGATCCTGAGCTCGCCGGCGGAGGGGATCGGCACCACCCGTCCGGGAACCCAGCCGAGGCCGGGGTGGACGCCGTGCTCCTCGCCCGTGGTGGCCATGAGCTGCATGCCGACGCAGATGCCGAGCAGCGGGACGCCGGCATCCGCCCGCTCGCGCAGCGCGGCGACCATCCCGGGCAGCCGGGAGAGGCCGGTCATGCAGTCGACGAAGGCGCCGACCCCGGGCAGCACGATATGGTGCGCCCGGGCGAGCGCCGCCGCGTCGGCGGTCACCTCGACCCGGGGCCGGCCAGGCGCGTCCGCGGCGGCCCGCTCGAAGGCCTTCGCCGCCGAGCGCAGGTTGCCCGACCCGTAATCGACGATGGCGACGGTCACCGCACCGGCCGCTCGCCGCGTTCGAGAAAGCGCCGCGCCGCGTCGTCCGCGTTGCGCCCGGCGACCACCGCGACCAGCCGCCGGCCCCGCCGCTCGAGCCCGCGGCAGCGCCAGTCATTGGCGCCGCCGCCGATGAAGACCGAGAGCGCGGCCACGCAGGCGAGCCCGGTGGCCGGGTGGGCGCCGGAAGCGGCGAGCGCCGCCAGCGCCGCCGCCACCCCGGCAAACAGGGCGAGCGCGGTCCACCACAGCCGGTGCCACGCCGCCCACAGGAAGGAGAACAGCAAGGCGGGCCAGCACATGCCTTCCTTGACCAGGGTGACCGCGCGGTCCTCGCCGAGCGAGGCCGGGTCGATATAGGCCGCGTAGATGCGCATCAGCCGCCGCCGAGCGTGCCCTTGGTGGAGGGGATCGCCGTCGGCGCCCTGGGATCGGTCGCGGTCGCGGCGCGCAGCGCCCGGGCGAGGCCCTTGAAACACGATTCGACGATGTGGTGGTTGTTCTCGCCATAGATGTTCTCGACATGCAGGGTCGAGCCGGAGGCCTGGGCGAAGGCCTGGAACCACTCCTTGAACAGCTCGGTGTCCATGTCGCCGAGCTTGGGCCGGGTGAAGACGACCTTCCAGACGAGATAGGGCCGCCCCGAAATGTCGATCGCCACGCGCGACAGGGTCTCGTCCATCGGGATGAGCGCCGAGCCGTAGCGCGCGATGCCGCCGCGGTCGCCGAGCGCGTCGGACACCGCCTGTCCGATGGCGAGCGCGGTGTCCTCGGTGGTGTGGTGGAAGTCGATGTGGAGGTCGCCCTCGGCGCGCAGCCTGAGGTCGATCAGGCTGTGCCGCGAGAGCTGTTCCAGCATGTGGTCGAGAAAGCCGATCCCGGTGGCGACGTCGTATCTGCCGCTGCCGTCGAGACCGACCGAGACCTCGATGCGGGTCTCGCGCGTCTCCCGCGCGAGCGAGGCCGTGCGCATCCTGCCTCTCCTGTTCCGGGACGGGCGGTTGTTTAGCAAATCGGTCACGCCAAGGCTACACGTCACGCCGCTTGACGGCGCCCGCCCCGCCTTGACCTCGCCGGGCCCCGCCCCACATTGTGAGCCTGTGATGGAACGGCAGCGGCGACGGGGAGGGCGCATGGCGGACCAGCGGGAGCGCCATGCGCTCGACGGCACGACCATTCTCTCGGTCCGCAAGGGCGGCAAGACGGTCATCGCCGGCGACGGCCAGGTCACGCTGGGCAGCACCGTGTTCAAGTCGGGCGCGCGCAAGGTGCGCCGGCTCGGCAACGGCGCGGTGATCGCCGGCTTCGCCGGGGCGACGGCCGACGCCTTCACCCTGTTCGAGCGGCTGGAGGGCAAGCTCGACCAGCATCCCGGCCAGCTGATGCGGGCCTGCGTCGAGCTCGCCAAGGACTGGCGCACCGACCGCTATCTGCGCCGCCTGGAAGCGATGATGGCGGTAGCGGACGCGGACGCCTCGCTCATCCTGTCCGGCACCGGCGACGTGCTGGAGCCCGACGACGGGGTGATCGGCATCGGCTCCGGCGGGCCTTACGCGCTGGCCGCCGCGCGCGCCCTGGTCGACGTCGCCGATCTCGACGCCGAGGCGGTGGCGCGCCGGGCGATGAAGATCGCCGCCGACATCTGCATCTACACCAACGAGAACATCGTCATCGAGAGCATCTGACCGCCTTGACCAATTTCAGCCCCCGCGAGATCGTCTCGGAACTCGACCGCTATATCGTCGGCCAGGACGACGCCAAGCGCGCGGTCGCCATCGCGCTGCGCAACCGCTGGCGCCGCCAGCAGCTCGACGACGAGCTGCGCGACGAGGTGCTGCCCAAGAACATCCTGATGATCGGCCCGACCGGCGTCGGCAAGACCGAGATCGCGCGCCGCCTGGCCCGGCTCGCCCAGGCGCCCTTCCTCAAGGTCGAGGCGACCAAGTTCACCGAGGTCGGCTATGTCGGGCGGGACGTGGAGCAGATCGTCCGCGACCTGGTCGAGATCGCCATCCACATGGTGCGCTCGCGCCAGCGCAAGGAGGTCGAGGCGAAGGCCGAGATCGCCGCCGAGGAGCGCGTGCTGGACGCGCTGGTGGGCGAGAAGGCGAGCGCCGAGACGCGCCAGAAGTTCCGCACGCTGCTGCGCGAGGGCAAGCTCGACGACAAGGAGATCGAGATCGACGTCACCGACAGCGGCTCCTCCTCGCTGCCGACCTTCGAGATCCCCGGCATGCCGGGCGCCCAGATGGGGATGGTCAATCTCGGCGACATCTTCGGCAAGGCGTTCGGCGGGCGCACCACGCCGCGCAAGATGACGGTGGGGGATTCGCACGACGTGCTGGTCGACGAGGAGGCCGACAAGCTGCTCGACGAGGACGCGGTGGTGCGCGAGGCGATCGACAGCGTCGAGCAGAACGGCATCGTGTTCCTCGACGAGATCGACAAGATCTGCGCCCGGTCCGACCGCTACGGCGCCGATGTCAGCCGCGAGGGGGTGCAGCGCGACCTGCTGCCGCTGATCGAGGGCACCACGGTGGCGACCAAGCACGGCACGGTGGAGACCAACCACATCCTGTTCGTCGCCTCGGGCGCCTTCCACCTCGCCAAGCCGTCGGACCTGCTGCCCGAGCTGCAGGGCCGCCTGCCCATCCGGGTCGAGCTCAAGGCGCTGACGGAGGACGATTTCAGGCGCATCCTCACCGAGCCCGAGACCAGCCTGATCCGCCAATACGTGGCCCTGATGGGGACCGAGGACGTGACGCTCGACTTCGCGGAGGATGCGATCAGCGAGATCGCCCATGTCGCCGCCGAGGTCAACCGGTCGGTGGAGAATATCGGCGCGCGCCGCCTGCAAACCGTGATGGAGCGCCTGCTCGACGAGATCAGCTTCACCGCGACCGACCGGTCGGGCGAGAGCGTCAGCATCGACGCCGGTTACGTGCGCGAACGCGTCGCCGACCTCGCCAAGGACGCCGATCTCTCGAAATACATCCTGTAGCGGGCATCTGTCCCGGCAAGGCCCACCGGTCCTCAGGCAAACGGGTAGATGGCCGGAACGAGCCCGGCCATGACGTAGGTGGGGAGGCTCCGACACCCCTCCCGTCGTGCCCGGACCTGTTCCGGGCACCCATGGCCGCAGGCCTTACCCGCGGCGCTTCTTGAGCAGCACGTAGAACGCGCCGGCACCGCCGTCTTTGGGCTGCGCCTCGGCGAAGGCGAGGATGCGCGGGCGTAGCCGGCCCTGGTTGAGCCAGCGGGGAAACTCGCTGCGGATGGTGCCGCCGGCCTGTCCGACGCTCCCCTTGCCGGTGATCACCAGCACGCAGCGCCTGCCGTCCGCCGCGGCGCGGTCTATGAAGCCGGAGAGAGCCTGGTGCGCCTGGTCCAGCGTGTGGTTGTGCAGGTCGAGCCGGGCCTCGGGCCGGGTCTGGCCGCGCCTCAGCCGGAGCACGGCGCGGGCATCCACCCCGGTCGCCGCGCCGGGTGCCAGCGCCGGCGCGGACGGGGACGGCGCGAAATCGGGTTCGAGCGACGGCGCGGCGCGGCGCGGCGCGGGCGCGCCGTCCGCACGCCCGGAGTCGTCGCTCCCCACCGGCCCGACCTCGCCGACCGCCTCCAGGAACAACGCCCGTTCCGCGGCGCTCGCCTCGCGGCCGCGACGCCTAGCCCGCATCGCACACCACCACGTGCAGCGTCCTCGGCCCGTGCACGCCGATCTGCAGGATGCGCTCGATATCGCTGGAGCGCGACGGCCCGGTGATCAGCGTCACGTTGCGCGGCAGGGGCGCGCCGCCCGCCCGCAACAGCGCAAACGCGTCCTCGTAGGCGCCGACGATGCGCGCCGCATCGACCAGCGCGATATGCGTGTCGGTCAGGAAATGCAGCGCGTTGGCGATATCGGGGCCGGAGCGGACCATCAGCGTCCCGGTCTCCGCGATGCCGGCGACGGTGCCGGTGATCGACACCGCGTCCTCGGCAAGCGGCGCGCCGCGGCGGAGGCCGTCCAGCCGGTCGAGCCCGCAAGCGTCCAGCATGGGATCGCTCGAGGCGACCAGCCCGCCTGCGGCACCCGCGGCGGCGAGAAAGCGTTCGATCTCGGCGCCGACCTCCGGCCAGGCGGTCACCGTCGCATGGCTCACCCCGGCCGCGTCGAGACCGCCGAAGAAGTGCTGGCGCAGCGCGGCGGCCTCTCCCCGTCCGCGGGCGGGAATCGGTCCGGCAGACACCGGCACCGGCGGCCCCGGGCTGGCGGCGCGGATCCGGCGGAGAATGTCCTCGCGCGCGGCGCTCATCTTCCGCGCCGCCTGTGCCACTGGCCGACGAAGGTGCCGCCCTCGGGGACCGGAAGATCGCGCCCGCCGGTCCACCTGCCGGCGAAGGGCAGGCGGGCGAGGCGCGGCCGGCCCATCGCCAGCAGCCGCAGCACCCTCCCGCCCATGGCGCCCGCCGCCCGGTAGGCCCAGGGCCACGCGTTCAGGGCCGACCATACGAACAGCCCCCAGCGCAAAGCGGTCGGCCCGAGATGGGCCTGGAAGGCGTCCTGCCGCCACAGGCGGAGCAGCCGGGGCAGCGGGATGCGCACCGGGCAGACCGCCTCGCAGGCGCCGCAGAACGACGAGGCCTCGGGCAGGTGCTTCGCCTTCTCCAGCCCGGTCAGCGCCGGGGTGAGCACCGAGCCCACCGGACCGGCATAGACCGCGCCATAGGCATGGCCGCCGATGGCGCCGTAGACCGGGCACACGGTCTGGCAGGCGCCGCAGCGGATGCAGCGCAGGATCTCCCGCTTGGGGCCGGCGAGCAGGTCGCTGCGGCCGTTGTCGACGAGCACGACGTGGAACGCCTCCGGTCCGGCCGCGTCGTCCGCGCGCCGGGCGCCGGTGGCGAAGGTGGTGTAGGCGGAGATCTCCTGCCCGGTCGCGGACCGCGCGAGCACCCGGACCAGGGTGAGCGCCTCCTCGACGGTGCCGAGCGCCTTCTCGATGCCGGTGACCACGATATGGGTGCGCGGCAGCGACTGGGCGAGATCGCCGTTCCCCTCATTGGTGACGATGACGACGCTGCCGGTCTCGGCGACGAGAAAATTGGCGCCGGTGATCCCGACATCGGCGCGCAGGAAGACGTCGCGGAGCGCGCCGCGGGCCTCGTCGGTGATCGCCCGCGCCTCCTCCAGCGACCGGTCCCCGGGGAGCGCGTCATGCGCGTCGCGGAAGGTTTGGGCGAACTGGTCCTTGGTCAAATGGATCGCCGGAATCACGATATGGCTCGGCGTCTCGTCGCGGAGCTGGAGGACGTACTCGCCGAGATCGGTCTCGACCGTGTCGAACCCCGCCCCGAGCAGGGCGGCGTTGAGCTCGATCTCCTCCGAGACCATCGACTTGCCTTTGGCGACGGTCTTCGCTCCCGCCTCGCGGCAGATGCGGGTGACCGCATCGCAGGCCTCGGCGGCGTCGCGGCACCAATGGACCGCGCCGCCATTGGCGGTCACGTTCTCCTCGAAGCGTTCGAGATTGGCGCCGAGATTGGCGAGCGCTGCGTTGCGGATATCCTTCGCCGCGTCGCGCAGGGTCTCGAACTCGGGCAGCCGCGCGATCACGTCCGCGCGCCCGGCCCGGGCATCGCGCTGAAGCCTCTGCAGGGCGCCCAGCAGCGTCGGGTCGCGGCGCGCCGCGCTCGCGTTCTCGGGAAAGCGGGCGCTGTCGGCGTGCACGGTCAGCCTCCGCCCCCGCCGTCGCCGGCGGCGAGGATCTCGGCGACATGGCTTGTGCCGACCGCGGACCCCCGGCGGGACAGCCGGCCCTCGATATGCAGCAGACAGCCGAGATCGCCGCCCACCACCGTTTCGGCGCCGGTGGCCTCTATCGCGTCGATCTTCTTGTCCGCCATCGCCTCGGAGATCGCGGGATACTTGACGCAGAACGTGCCGCCGAAGCCGCAGCAGATGTCCGAGCCCTCCATCTCGCGCAGCTCCGGGGCGCCCGCCGCCGCGATCAGCGCGCGCGGCTGGGCGCGGATGCCGAGCTCGCGCAGCCCGGCGCAGGAATCGTGATAGGTGATGCTGCCGGCCGCCGGGCGTGCGCCTTCCGGCCGCCAGCCCGCGACGCGGGCGAGGAAGTCGACCAGCTCGTAGCTCCTGCCGGCCAGCGCCCGGGCCCGCGCGCCCCATTCCGCGTCGTCGGACAAGAGGTCGGGAAAGTGGTGCACGAACATCGCCGCGCAGGATCCGGACGGGGCGACGACATGCTCGAAACCCTCGAACAGGGCGACGGCGCGCCGCGCCCCGCGCCGCGCGCCCTCCCGGTCGCCGCTGTTGTAGCCGGGCTGGCCGCAGCAGGACTGGGCCCTGGGCACGACGACCCGATAGCCCGCCCGCTCGATCAGCCGCGCAGCCGCGAACCCGACCGAGGGGCGGAACAGGTCCACCAGGCAGGTCGCGAAGAACCCGACCGCGCCTTTGGGCTCGGTATCGCTGGGCATTGCCGGGCCGGCCTCCCCGCCGGACATGGACACGGTATCGTCATACCCCGGCGGCCCGGGCGGGGTCCACCGGGAGCAGCACATAATAGCGGCCCGGGGAGCGCATCCGGCCAGCCCGCTCCTCGGCCTCCGGCCCCGCGCCGCAGAACAGATCGGCCCGCACCGCGCCGCGTATCGCGCCGCCGGTGTCCTGCGCCACCGTCAGCCGCCTGAGCGGATTGCCCGGGTCGAGCGGATCGGGCGTATCGATCCACAGCGGCACGCCGAGCGGCAGGAAGCGGCGATCGACGGCGAGGCTCCTTCCGGGCGTGAGCGCGACCCCCTGGGTTCCGACCGGCCCCTCGCCCCGGAGCTCACGGAAGAACACGTAGGACCGGTTCCTGTCGAGGATATCCCGCCGGCGTTGGGGATTGGCCCGCAGCCAGGCGCGGATCGACTGCAGCGAGACGTGCTCCAGCGCGAGAGCCCCCTCGGCGACCAGCTCGCGTCCGATCGCCGTATAGGGCCGGCCATTGGTGGCGGCGTAGCCCAGGCGCATGACTTCGCCATCGGGCAGCCGCACCCGCCCCGATCCCTGGATCTGCAGGAAGAAGGCCTCGACCGGATCGGCGACCCAGACGATTTCGAGCCCCTGGCCCGCGAGCGCTCCGTCGGCGATCTGGGCGCGGCTGTAATAGGGTTTCAGCCGCCCGTCCTCGACCCGGCCGGCCAGCCGCTCCTCGGCGTAGGCGTCGCCGAACTCCGCGAGGTTCACCGTCACCAGGTCGCGCGGCCTGGTGTAGAGCGGCACCGAGTAGGCATCGCCCGGCCGCCTCGCGCCTTCCAGCTCCGGTTCGTAGTAACCGGTGATCAGCCCCGTGTCGCCGTCCTTGCCGACCACGCGGAAGGGGCGGAAGCGGCGCTCGAAGAAGCCTCGCGCGGCGGCGTGGTCCGCGGCGGCGATGCCTGCGGCTTCCGCGCAGACCGAGCGCCAGTCCTCTGCGCGCCCGAACCGCTCCGCGCTCCCTTCGGGTCGCGGCGGGAAGCGCATCGGCCTGGTGCAGCTACGCCTGAACGCGCCCAGCGCCTCGGCATGGCGGTCCGCCGCCCAGCCGGGCAGGTCGGCGAACGACACGGGCTCCAGCGCGGGGTTGCCGCCGCTCCGCTCGTCCGGCGAGCAGCCGGGCGCGGCGGCGAGCATCAGCCCGGCGAGGGCCGCCGCGATCCCGCCAAGGGCGGCGCGGAGCGATGCAGGGCGGGGACGCGACAGCGCGGCCGTCTCAGCTCGGACTCCGCGTCTCAATCAGCTTCCAGTTGGGATCGCGGGACCGCGTGTTGCGCGCGAACGTCCAGATGTCGGTCACGTCGGTGACCTGCGCGGGATCGCCGTCGATCACCTCCCCGTCGGCGTCGCGGGTCACGTTGACCTGCTCGGAGACGAAGGTCACGGTGACGATCGCGTTGCGGCCGCTCATCGAGGCCTCGACGATCTCCGCCTTCTTGATCCCGACGACCGTGGTCTCGAGGGTCTCCGCGGCGTCCAGCCGCTCGCGGATGGCGCGTTCGAAGTTGTCGTACACCTCGTCGTTTAGCAGCGCGCCGAGCGTGCCGGTATCGGCGGTGGCGAAGGCGTGGACGACGGCCTCGAACGCGGCGCGCGCGCCGGCTTCGAAGGCGGCCGGATCGAAATCCGGATCGGCGGCCTGGATGCGCGCCATGCCGCTGGCCAGGAGATCGTCGGAGGGGGACGGCTCGAACGCCTCGTCGTCGTCGCGCTCGGGCCCGGCATCGGGCTCCGTGCGGTCAGGCAGCTCGATGACGTTCCCCTCGGCTTCGGACTCCCGATTCCGCCCCGCCATGTTGTCCGGCGGGCGCGACTGGTGGCCGGTGCGGCGGCCGAGAACGCTGCGCAGCCGGAACACCAGGAACGCGGCGATCATCGCGAAGAAGATGATATCGAGAAACTGGAAGCCTTCCATGGACGCGTCCTTTGACGCTTCGTCCCCGCGGCACTCCCGCAACCGCAGCGGGCAAATCCCCGTGATCGGTATCGCCTGACTGGCGAAGCGGTGCAACGAGAGTCTGTAAATAGGCCCAACGCCGCCAAAGCGCAAGCGCGAGAGCGGCGCCGCGTTTGCGCCCCGGCCTGGCGGGCGTCATCCTTGAGCGCCTTTCAATCCTCCTACTCTTCGACCGAGATGATCCTGATCCGGCACGGCCAGACGATTTTCAACGCGATCTTCAGCGTGACGCGGATCGACCCCGGCGTCCCGGATCCCTTGCTGACGGCGCGCGGGCGCGGCCAGGCGCGGGAGATCGCCGCCGCCCTCGCCGGGGAGAACATCGAGCTTGTCGTCGCGAGCCCCTACCGGCGGGCGATCCAGACCGCCGACACGGTGGCGCGCGCGCTCGGCGTGCCGGTCGCGATCGATGCGGATGTGCGCGAACGCTTCAGCTTCTCCTGCGATCACGGGAGCCGGCGCTCGGAGCTCGCCCGCGCCTGGCCGGAATACGACTTCGCCCATCTGGCGGAGCGCTGGTGGCCGGAATCGGAGGAGGGAGAGCCGGCCTTCGCGGCGCGCTGCGCCCGGTTCGCCGAACGTATGGCCGACAGCCCGGCATGGTCGGGCACCGCCGTCATCACGCATTGGGGGGTCATCCGCGCCCTGACCGGCGAGCGGGTGACCAACGGAAGGCTGGTCCGCCTGGCCCCGCCGGGCGCCGACCTTGTACGCCCGGGGCTGCCGTGCTAGAGCCCGCGCGGTCCGGGGAGATGCACATGGCCGACGAAACCGACGCCCAGCCGCAGGAGAACGGCAGCGCCGCCGCCGCGCGGCCGATGCTGACGATCGGCGCCCAGTACATCAAGGACCTCTCCTTCGAGAACCCGCTGGGCCCCGAAGGTCTGGCCAAGCTGACCCAGAACCCCCAGGTCGAGGTGGAGGTCAACACCAGCGCAAGGCTGCTCGCCGAGGACGCCTATGAGGTCGCCCTGTTCATCCGCGCCGAGGCGCAGAGCGGGGACGCGACGGCGTTCATCGTCGAGCTCACCTATGCCGGGATCGTGATCGTCGGCGACGTCGCCGACGAGGACGTCCAGCCGCTGGTGCTGATCGAGGGGCCGCGACATTTGTTCCCCTTCGCCCGGTCGGTGGTCGCCAACATGACCCGCGACGGCGGCTTCCCGCCGATGATGATCGACCCGATCGACTTCGCCGCGCTCTATGTGGAACACCACGCCGAACGAACGGCGCTGGACATCTCCTGACGCACCGCCGGCTTCTATCTCAACCAGATCGGATTGTTGAGCTTCCCGACGAACGCCGCGTGCGCGGCGCTCTCCTCGGCGTCCGGTTCGTGCCTGCGCGGCGCTCGGGCGGGACGCTCCTCCCTGGTCTCCGCCGCGACCTCCCGGGCGGCGCCCAGGCCCAACGACGGCTGCCTGCCGCCGATCAGCTCAAGATAGACCTCGGCGAGCAGCTCGGCGTCGAGCAACGCGCCGTGCTTGGTCCTCGCCGCGTTGTCGATCCCGAACCTGCGGCACAGCGCATCCAGGTTTGCCGGCGCGCCGGGGAAGCGGCGCCGCGCGAGGCTCACGGTGTCGATCGCCCGGGCCTCCGGCAGCGGCGGCCGGTCGATGCGCGCGAGCTCGGCGTTCAGGAAACCGAGATCGAACTGGGCGTTGTGGATCACCAGAACGGAGTCGCCGATGAAGGCGAGCAGGCCGTCGGCGACGTCGCCGAAGAGCGGCTTGCCGGCCAAGAACTCCTCCGACAGGCCGTGGATCTCGAACGCGCCCGAGGGCATGCCCCGCTCCGGATTCACATAGGCGTGGAAGGTCTCGCCGGAGGGGATGTGGTTGATCAGCTCCAGGCAGCCGACCTCAACGATCCGGTGGCCGCTCTCCGGGTCCAGCCCGGTGGTTTCGGTATCGAGGACGATTTCGCGCATAGCGCCCCGGCTGCGGTATATGCGCCGGCGGCGGCCAGTACTTGCCGCGGCGCCCGGACAACACTCTGACGATCGATCCGAGTCGGAGCAAGGTATGGGCGCGCCCCAGCCCGGTCGACACGACGAAGCCGGCGCGCCGCCGCTTCTCGCGGTCGGCAAGCTGGTTGGCGAGAATGCCGGCGAGGGTCTCCTCGGTCATCCCCGGGCGCGCGAGAACCCGCGCCCGTTGCAGGAAAGCCGGCGCCGTGACCACCACCACGGCGTCGCATTGCGCGGCAAGCCCGACCTCGAACAGGAGCGGGATGTCGAGCACGACCACGCGCTCGCCCCGCGCCGCGGCGCGGCGGAGAAAGGAGCGCTGGACGCCGCGCACCAGCGGGTGGACGATCGCCTCCAGCCGGCGCAGCTCCGCGGGGCTCCCGAACACAAGCTCGCGCAGCTTTGCCCGGTCGACCGCGCCGTCCCGCACCACGCCGGGGAAGGCCTCGCCGACAGCGCCCACCGCAGCGCCGCCCGCGGCCAGGAGTCCGTGCACCGCAGCATCGGAATCGTAGACCGGCAGGCCCAGATGGCGGAACATCCCGGCCGCCGTCGTCTTGCCCATCCCGATCGAGCCGGTGAGGCCGATGATCACCATACCGGTCAGCCGAGCAGGTCGGCGGCGACGTGACGGCGCAGCGCGGCGTCGACCTCGGGCTCGGCGCCGTACCAGGCGGCGAAGCCCGGGCGGGCCTGATGAAGCAGCATCTCCAGACCGTCCACGGCGCGGCAGCCGCGCGCCCGCGCGGCCGCGAGCAGGGGCGTCTCCAGAGGGGTGTAGACGATATCGTTGACCACCGCTTCCGCCGGCAGCCCGTCCAGGCGCAGCTCCAGCGGCGCGCCGCCCGCCATGCCGAGCGCCGTCGTGTTGACCAGCAATGCGGCGCCGTCGAGCGCGGCCTCGCGCTCGTCCCAATCGACCGCGACCAGCGGCGCGCCGAAGCGCTCGCAGAGCGCGTCCGCCCGCGCCCGCGTACGGTTGACCAGCCTGATCTCGCCCGCCCCCTCGTCCTGGAGGGCCGCGACGATCGCGCGCGCCGCACCGCCGGCCCCGAGCACGGCGGCCGCGATCCCCGCCCCCGACCACGCCCCGAGGCGGCTGCGCAGGGCCTCGACGAAGCCGAACGCGTCGGTGTTGGAGCCCGACAGCGAGCCGTCGCCGCGCACCAGGACCGTGTTCACCGCGCCGATGCGCCGGGCGATGGCGTCGGCCTCGTCGACGGCGGCAAACGCGGCTTCCTTGTGCGGGATGGTGACGTTGGTCCCGGCGAAGCCGAGAGCCGGCAGCGCACGCAGCGCCTCGCCCAGCCGGTCGGGCGGTACCGCCAGGGGGATGTAGGCGCCGTCGATGCCGGCCCGCGCCAGCCAGAAATTGTGCAAGAGCGGCGAGCGCGAATGCCCGACCGGCCAGCCCATCACGCCGGCAATGACCGCCTTCCCCGAAATCGTCATCGCTTCATTCTGCTATCGCGCCCCGGCGCCGCAGATAAGCCATCAAGGCGAGCAGCGGCAAGCCGAGGATCGTCGGCCAGTCGCCCTCGATCGCCTCGAAGAGCTGGATCCCCGGCCCCTCCACCCGGTAGGCGCCGGGCCCCGCGAGCGCGGCGTCGCCGATGCGGTCGAGATATCCCGCCGCGAATGCCGCGCCGAAATTTCGCATGGTGAGTCGCGCCTCCCCGGTCCGCCGCCAGACGGGGCTGCCGTCCTCGGCGATGCAGGCCGCGCTCAGCAATCGGTGGGTCCGCCCGGCGAGCGCGGCAAGCTGTTCCGCCGCCGCCGCTCTGTTCGCCGGCTTGTCGAACACGCGCTCGCCCAGGATCAGCACCTGGTCGGCACCGAGCACCAGCCTCCCCGGCCGGGCGACGCTCCGCGCCTTCTCCTCGGCCAGGCGCTCGGCGAGATCCGGGCCGTCGATGCCGGCGCCGCGAAGCTCGCCCTTGACACTCTCTTCGTCGATGCCGGGCGGGACGATCTCGACCGGTACGCCGGCATCGCGCAGCAGCCGGGCCCGGGTCGGGCTGGCGGAGGCGAGGACGAGCCGCGCCTCGCGGCCCCGCTCAGCCGCCGCTGCCGTTCCCGTCATCCGCCGCCATCCGGTGCTTGCGGTAGAGCTGGTAGATCGCCGTCGCCGTCTCCTCGATGGACCGCCGGGTCACGTCTATCGCCGGCCAGCCCTGCTCGGCGAAGAGCCGTTTCGCGACCAGCACCTCGTCCTTGACCGCCTCGATATCCGCGTATTCGCCCAAAACTTCCTGGCGAAGCATCAGAAGCCTGTTGCGCCGCACCTGCACGAGACGTTCGGACGCCGCGGTGAGGCCGACGCAGAACGGGTTCTTCAGCCGGAACAGCTCGGCGGGCAGGTCGATCCCCGGGACGACCGGGACGTTCGCCGCCTTGATGCCCCAATGGTTGGCGAGATAGATCGAGGTCGGCGTCTTCGACGTCCGCGACACGCCGATCAGCACGATGTCCGCCTCCTCCAGGCTCCAGGCGTTCTGCCCGTCGTCATGCGACAGCACAAAGTTCATCGCCTCCATGCGGTCGAAATATTCGGCGCTGAGCAGGTGCTGACCGCCCGGCCGGCCGCTCTGCTTGCGATGGAAATAGCGTGCCATCGCCTCGATCACCGGATCGATCACCGAGACGCAGGGGAGGTTCAGGTTGCGGCACTCCTCCTGCAGCGCGCTCCGCGTCGTGTCGTTGACCAGGGTGAAGATCACCACCCCCGGCTCCCGCCGGATCCCCTCAATCACCCTGGCGAGCGCGTCCGGGGTACGCACCATCGGCCATAGATGCTGATCCACGTCGACGCCCTCGAACTGCGCCATGCAGGCGCGGACGACGCCCTGGGTGGTCTCGCCTGTCGAGTCGGACACCAGATGCAGGTTGTACTCGGCCATGGCATTCCTTCGCTCCGCCGCTCCGGGACTATTGCGGGAATCGCCGGGACAATTGGGCAGATTCTCCGACCCGCGCTAAATCCATCCCCGAACACCCCGTTCGTTCCGCCCGCTTGCGCACGGCCCCGACAAGATTCCACATGTGGCAGACAGTTTCACCCTGTCCCTGAAATCCCCATGTTGTTCCGTCCACGGAACTTGGCCAGCTCTTTGATTTCATTGAACTACCTGCGCTGTTCCCCGTATTCCAACGAGCAGGAAGCCCTTTTCCACGACTCTCGCACCCGGGGGAAAACACGAAGCGCAATCAATAATCCTCACTATTTGGCCCTCCATCAAACACAACAACCTGATTCTGATTCTTGCAGTAGATTCGACGGGACGAACAAACCTTCCCCTCCAACGCCGGTTCATCGTGCCCACGAACGACAAGCCGCTGCTAGCTGCCCTATCCGGCCAGACAACCGGGTCGCCGCCGATCTGGCTGATGCGCCAGGCCGGGCGTCATCTGCCCGAGTATCGGGCGCTCCGTGAGCAGGCTTCGTCGTTCCTGGATTTCTGCTACACGCCCGAGCTTGCGGTCGAAGCGTCGTTGCAGCCCGTGCGGCGCTATCCGCTCGACGCGGCGATCGTGTTCTCCGACATCCTGGTCATCCCGGATGCGCTCGGCCAGCGGGTCTGGTTCGAGCCGGGCAAGGGGCCGAAGCTCGATCCCGTGCTGACGGCGGGCGAGATCGACCGGTTGAATCCGAACCGGCTGACGAAGCGGCTCGAGCCGGTCTACGAGACGGTCGCGAGGGTGCGCGAAGAGCTGCCCGCGGGAACCGCGCTGATCGGCTTTGCCGGCGCGCCCTGGACCATCGCGACCTACATGATCGAGGGAGGCACGAGCCGCGATCATGAGCGGGCGCGCGGGCTCGCCTATCGTGCTCCTCACATCGTCGAGCGCCTGATCGAAATCCTGACGGCGGCGGCGGTCGAGCATCTGCTCGCCCAGGTTCGCGCCGGCGCCGAAGCGGTCCAGATCTTCGATAGCTGGGCCGGCGCCTTGCCGGCGACGCTTCGCGAACGCTATTCGCTGCGTCCGGTCGCCGAGATCGCGGCGCGGATCGGCGAGGCCTGTCCCGGGGTGCCGGTGATCGCCTTCCCGCGCGGCGTCGGCAGCGCGTATGCGGACTATGCCGCGCTGGCCGGGATTGCCGCGGTCTCGATCGACCAGACCGTCGATCCGCGCTGGGCGGCGTCGGCGGTGCAGCCGTATGCCGCGGTCCAGGGCAATCTCGATCCGGTCCTGCTGGCGGCCGGCGGGCAGGCGATGGACGAGGCCGTCGACGGCATTCTCGCGGCGCTCGGCGGCGGGCCGTTCGTATTCAATCTCGGCCACGGCGTGGTGCCCAACACGCCGCCGGCGCATGTCGAGACATTGATTGCCCGGGTGAAGGGGAACGCGGCTTGAACGAACGCGTTGCCGTGGTTCTGTTCAATCTCGGCGGTCCCGACCGCCTCGAAGCGGTCGGGCCGTTCCTGTTCAACCTGTTCAACGATCCGGCGATCATGCGCCGCAGGCAGCCATTGCGCTGGTTGCTCGCGAGGCTGATCGCCTGGCGCAGGCGGGGCGCGGCTAAGGAGATCTACCGAAGCCTCGGCGGCGGGTCTCCTCTGCTACGGCAAACCGAGGCGCAGGCGTCGGCGCTGCAACGGGAGCTGGCCGATCCCGGCATCGGGGTCTTCGTGAGCATGCGCTACTGGCACCCCCGCGCGGCGGAGACGGTGCACGCGGTGAAGCGTTTCGACCCCGGAAGGGTCGTGCTGCTGCCTCTCTACCCGCAGTTCTCGTCGACCACGACGGCGTCTTCCTTCCGCGAGTGGCGGCAGGAGGCGGCCGGCATGCTCGCCGTGCCGACGGCGCGCATCTGTTGCTATCCCGAAGATCCGGGTTTCGTTGCGGCACAGGCCGCGCGCATCCGCGAGATCCTCGACCGCTGGGAAGGGCCGGAGCCCAGGATCCTCTATTCCGCCCATGGCCTGCCGAAGGCCTTCGTCGAGGCCGGCGATCCCTACCGATCACAGGTCGAGCGCAGCGTGGCTGCGATAAGCGAGACGCTGGGGAGGCCGGATCTCGACCGGGTGATCTGCTACCAGAGCAGGGTCGGTCCGCTCGAATGGATCGGCCCCTACACGGACCGCGAGATCGAGCGCGCCGGCGCTGAAGGAAGGCCGGTCGTCGTCGTGCCGGTCGCCTTCGTCTCGGAGCATTCGGAAACCCTGGTCGAGCTCGACAGGGAGTATCGGGACCTCGCGCGGGCCTGCGGGGTGCCGCGCTACGAGCGGGCGGGGACCGTCGGGACCCACCCTGCCTTCGTCGCGGGTCTGGCTGGGCTGGTGTGCCGGGCGATGGGCTGCGGCGAAACGACGCTGCCCGGCTCGGGAGGGCAGATCTGCGAGCCGGGTGCGGGCGACTGCCCGGTCCGGCCGGCCGGCGTGCCATGACCTGGCTCGCCGATGCCTATCCCTGGCTGCTCGCCCTGCACATCGTCGCGGTGATCGCCTGGATGGCCGGGATGCTCTATCTGCCGCGGCTCTACGTCTATCACAGCGAGCGCGAACCGGGCGGCGAAGCGGACGAGATGCTCAAGGTCATGGAGCGCCGGCTGCTGCGGCTGATCGTCAACCCCGCGATGTTGCTGGTCTTTTTCACCGGCGGGTTGCTGCTGCTCGCCCCCGGTGTCGTCGATTGGGCGTCCGGCTGGGTCTACGCCAAGCTGGCGCTGGTGCTTGCGCTGTCCGCCGTGCACGGGGCGTTCGCCGCCTGGCGGCGCGGGTTCGCGGAGGGGCGCAACCGGCGCTCCGCGCGGTTCTACCGGGCGGTCAACGAGATACCCACCGTGCTGATGATCGCGATCGTGGTCCTGGTCGTGGTGAAGCCGTTCTGACCCGGCGGGCGGGGCCGCAATCGAGGTTTGACTCCGCCTCGCCCATTCGCTAAGTGGTAGTGGCCAAGTTCGCCCCGACGCGTTCACCATCCCGCCGGAAAAAACAAACGAGCTCGCGAGGGCGGCCCGCTCGTTTTCGTTCATCGCTTCGTGTGCGAGAGCGAAGACCAACCGCTTCCAACCAACCGGTAATCCAATGAATCTGCAAGAACTGAAGCAGAAGTCGCCGGCCGACTTGCTCAACTACGCCGAAGAGCTGGAGATCGAGAACGCATCGACGCTGCGCAAGCAGGACATGATGTTCGCGATCCTCAAGCAGCTCGCCGAGAACGATGTCGTCATCTCGGGCAATGGCGTGCTGGAGATCCTGCAGGACGGCTTCGGCTTCCTGCGCTCGCCGGAGGCGAACTATCTGCCTGGCCCGGACGACATTTACGTTTCGCCGAGCCAGATCCGGCGTTTCGGGCTCAGGACGGGGGACACCGTCGAGGGGCAGATCCGCTCGCCCAAGGACGGCGAGCGGTATTTCGCGCTGCTCAAGGTGAATTTGATCAATTTCGACGAGCCGGAACGCATCCGCCACCGGATCAATTTCGACAACCTCACCCCGCTCTATCCCGAAGAGAAGATCGGCCTCGAGGTCGACGATCCGACGCGCAAGGACCTGACCACCCGCATCATCGACCTGATCACGCCGCTCGGCAAGGGCCAGCGGGCGCTGATCGTCGCGCCGCCGCGCACCGGCAAGACCATGATGCTGCAGGGCATCGCGCATTCGATCAGCGCGAATCACCCCGAGGCCTATCTCATCGTGCTGCTGATCGACGAGCGTCCCGAGGAAGTCACCGACATGCAGCGCTCGGTGAGGGGCGAGGTGGTCAGCTCGACCTTCGACGAGCCGGCGTCGCGGCACGTCCAGGTCGCCGAGATGGTCATCGAGAAGGCCAAGCGCCTGGTCGAGCACAAGCGCGACGTGGTGATCCTGCTCGATTCGATCACCCGGCTCGCGCGGGCCTACAACACCGTCGTGCCGAGCTCCGGCAAGGTGCTGACCGGCGGCGTCGACGCCAACGCGCTGCAGCGCCCCAAGCGGTTCTTCGGCGCGGCGCGCAATATCGAAGAAGGCGGCTCTCTCACCATCATCTCGTCGGCGCTGATCGACACCGGCTCGCGCATGGACGAGGTGATCTTCGAGGAGTTCAAGGGCACCGGCAATTCCGAGATCGTGCTCGACCGCAAGCTCGCCGACAAGCGCACCTGGCCGGCGATGGACATCGCCAAGTCGGGCACCCGCAAGGAAGAGCTGCTGGTCGACCGCGGCACGCTGTCGAAGATGTGGGTGCTCAGGCGCATCCTCACCCCGATGGGCGTGACCGACTCGATGGAGTTCCTGATCGACAAGATCAAGGACACCAAGAACAACCCGGACTTCTTCGAGGCGATGAACCAGTAGGCCGCGGCTGCGCCCCGCCCATGGATGCCCGGATCAAGTCCGGGCATGACGGGGGGAAGGCATGGCGATGCGGCGAGCCGCACCACCCAGCGCTCCCTTTCCCCTTCGCTACCCCCGCCCCGGCCCTGGATGCCCGGAACGAGTCCGGGCATGACGAAGGGGGTGTCGGCACGGCCCCCACCCCGTCATGGCCGGACTTGATCCGGCCATCCATCCGGGGCCAGCCGTGACGGTGGCGAGAAAGCCCGGCTATGGGACCAGGATCGTCGAGCCCGTCGTCTTGCGGCCTTCCAGATCGCGATGCGCCTTGGCCGCGTCCTTGAGCGCGTAGGTCTGGTTGATCCCGATCTCCACCGCGCCGCCGCGCACCGCCCGGAAAAGGTCGTTCGCCGTCGTCGTCAAATCCTTGCGCGAGGCGGTGTAGTGCGGCAGCGAGGGCCGGGTCAGGAACAGCGAGCCCTTGGCGGCCAGCATCCCGGTCTCGAAGGGGGGCACCGGGCCCGAGGCGTTGCCGAAGCTCACCATCAGCCCGCGCGGGGAGAGGCAGTCGAGCGATCCCTCGAAGGTCTGCTTGCCGACCGAATCGTAGACCACCGGCACCCCCGCACCCTTGGTGATGCGGCGGACCCGGTCGGTGAAGTCCTGCTCGGTATAGACGATCGCATGGTCGCAGCCATGCGCGCGGGCGAGCTTCGCCTTCTGCCGGCTGCCGACGGTGCCGATCACGGTTGCGCCGAGATGCTTGGCCCACTGGCACAGGATCAGCCCGACCCCGCCCGCCGCGGCATGGACCAGGATGGTGTCGCCCTTCCCGACCCGGTAGGTCTCGCGGATCAGGTAGCGCACCGTCATGCCCTGCAGCATCATCGCCGCCGCGGTCTCGTCCGAGATTCCGCGCGGGATCTTCACCACCCGGTCGGCCGGGATCAGCCGTTCCTCCGAATAGGCGCCGAGCGGCGTGGTCGCATAGGCCACCCGGTCGCCCGCCTTGAGGTCGGTTACGCCGCGGCCGAGCGCCTCGACGACGCCCGCCCCCTCCATGCCGAGCGTCAGCGGCAGCGGAAGCTGGTAGAGCCCGGAGCGGTGATAGACGTCGATGTAGTTGAGGCCGACGGCGGTATGGCGGATGCGGACCTCGCCCTTCCCGGGATCGCCGATCTCGACGTCCCGCCACTTCATCGCCGAGGCGGGGCCCGGCTTGTCGATCTGGATCGCTCGCGGCATGTCTCGGCCTCCCCTAAGCCAGATGGGCCTTGAAGAATTCGGCCGTGCGCCCGTTCGCAAGCTCGGCCGCCGCCCGGTCGTAATGCTCCCCGCCGATGCGGGCGAAGGCGTGGTCGACCCCGGGATAGACATGGACGGTGAACAGCGCGTTGCCGGCGAGCGCGTCCTGGATCGTCTTCTGCGCCTCGGGCGGGCAGTAGTCGTCCTCCGCGGCGATGTGCAGCATGGCCGGTTTCGATGCGCCTTCCGCCTTGTCCATGTTGCCCTCGATCTGCACCGGGTAGTAGCCGACCGAGGCGTCGGAATCGGTGAAGCAGGCCGACATGTAGGCGAGGCTTCCGCCCATGCAGTAGCCGACCGTGCCGACCTTGCCGGAACACCCGCCGAGGCCGCGCACATGGCCGATGGTGGCGGCGATGTCGGCCACCCCCTTCTCGAAGTCGAAGCCCTGGAGGTAGCCGAACGCCTTCTCCCACTCCGCCTCGGTCTTGTCGGTGAGCTGGACGCCCGGCTCCTGGCGCCAGAACAGGTCGGGCGCGCAGGCGATGTAGCCGTCCGCCGCGAGGCCGTCGCAGATGTCCCGCATGACCCGGTTGACGCCAAAAATCTCCTGGATGACGACGACGCCCGGCCCCGAGCCGGATGACGGGCTGGCGAGGTAGGCGCCGAAGCTGCCGCCGTCCGAGGCGGCGATGGTGATGTCAGGCATGTCCGGTTCTCCCCCAAACGGTTGCTGGCCGATTGCCCGGCAAGATAGCCGCGCGGCCCGGACGAGTCATCGCCGCGCGCGCTCGATGGCGCGCCACACCGTCTCCGGCGAGGCCGGCATGTCGATGGCCTCGACGCCGAGCGGGGCGAGCGCATCGAGGATGGCGCTGGTCACCGCCGGCAGGGCGCCTACCGTGCCGGCCTCGCCCGCCCCCTTGACGCCGAGCGGGTTGGTCGCGGTCGGCACCGGGTTGGCCTCCACCTTGAAGCCGCACATGTCGTCGGCCCGCGGCATCGCGTAGTCCATGAACGAGCCCGAGAGGTTCTGGCCCGAGAGGCGGTCGAACACGATGCGCTCCATCACCGCCTGGCCCAGCCCCTGGGCGACGCCGCCATGGATCTGGCCCTTCAGGAGCAGCGGGTTGAGCACCGTGCCCACATCGTCGACGACGCAGTAGTCGACGATCCGGGTCTCGCCGGTGTCGGGGTCGATCTCGACCTCGCAGACATGGCAGCCATTGGGAAAGTTCTCCACCTTGGCCACATATCCGGCGCCGGCCTCCAGCCCCGGTTCCACGCCGGCCGGCAGCCTGGCGGGGAGGTAGGCCGCCCGGGCGACCTCGACCAGCGGCACGGACCGGTCGGTGCCGGCGATGCGGAAGCTGCCGTCGACGAATTCGAGGTCGTCCGCCGCGGCTTCGAGGAGATGCGCCGCGACCGGCCGGGCGTGATCGACGATCTTCTCCGCCGCGCGCAGCACCGCCGAGCCGCCGAGCGTCGCCGAGCGCGAGCCGCCGGTGCCGCCGCCGATCGACAGCGCATCCGAATCGCCCTCCGCCACGCGTAGCGTCGCCGGGTCGATGCCGAGCGTCTGGCAGACGATCTGCTTGTAGACCGTCTCATGCCCCTGGCCGTGGCTGATGGTGCCGACGAACAGCGTCGCCGTGCCCGAGGGATCGAAGCGCAGCAGCGCGCGTTCCTGGCTCGGCGCGCCGGCGCGCTCGATGGTGTTGGAGATGCCGATGCCGCGCAGCCTGCCTCGCGAGCGCGCCGCCCGGCGGCGTTGCTCGAACCCCGCGTGACCGGCAAGCTCGAGCGCCCGGTCGAGGTTCTTCTCGAACGCCCCGCAATCGTATTCGAAGACCAGCCCCGTCCGGAACGGCATCGCGTCCTCGGGGATGGTGTTCTGCCGCCTGAGCCCGACCGGATCGCGGCCGAGCCGGCGCGCCGCGGCATCGATGAGCTGCTCGATCACATAGGCCGCTTCCGGGCGCCCGGCGCCGCGATAGGGGCAGGTCGGGTTGGTGTTGGTGAACACGCCCGCGGTCTCGACATGGATGGCCGGGGTGACATAGGTGCCGGCGAGGGTGCCGAGATTGGCGGTCGCCGGCCCGCCGGCCATCGACGCCACATAGGCGCCGATATTGACCCTTGTGCGCACCCGCATGGCGAGGAAATTGCCCGCATCGTCGAGGGCGAGCGCGGCGTCGGTCACGTTGTCGCGGCCCTGGTGGTCGCTGATCAGCCCCTCCGAGCGCTCGCAGGTCCATTTCACCGGCCGGCCGGTCTCGCGCGAGGCCCAGAGCACCAGGATCTGTTCCGGGTACATGCCGCCCCTGAGCCCGAAGCTGCCGCCCACGTCGTTGGCGATCACCCGGACCCGGTTCTCCGGCAGCCGGAAGATATCGCGCGCCAGCGCGCTCCGAGTGCGATGCGGGTAGTGGACGGCGGCGTATAGCGTGTGGCGCCCGGCGCGGTCGACGTCGCCCAGGAAGGCGCGCGGCTCCATCGTGTTCGAGGTCACGCGCGAGATCGCGAAGCGGCGCTCGACGACATGCGCGGCGCGCGCGAAGCCCGCCTCCACCGCGCCGCGGTCGCCGAGGAAATGGACGAAGCTCTCGTTCCGCGGCGCCTCCGGCCACAGCGCCGGCGTGGTTTCGGCATCGGCGACGGCGGTGTCGATGTTGGCGTCCAGCGGCTCGAAATCGAGATCGACGGCCTCGGCCGCGTCCCTGGCACGGGCGAGCGTGTCGGCGACCACGACCGCGACCGCCTCGCCCACATGCACCGCCCGGTCGATCGCCAGCGGGGCGAAGGGCGGGCGGACCATCGGCGCGCCGTCGCGGGTCTTGAGGACGAGCTGGGCCTGGATCGTCCCCAGACCCGACGCCGCGTAATCCGCGCCGGTCAGCACGGCGTGGACCCCCGGCATCGCCCGCGCGGCATCGGCGTCGATCCCGCGGATCGCCGCATGGGCGTGAGGCGACCGCAGGATATGGGCGTGGCAGAGGCCCGGCAGGTCGATGTCGTCGACATACCGCCCGCCGCCCGACAGCAGCCGCGGATCCTCGGTCCGCGGCACCGCATTGCCGATGTCGAACTCGCCCATGCCTGGCCTGCTCCTGATTGCCGGGAAACCGCGCTACACTGCGGCGCCAAACTAGCAGCGGGGAGAGCGCGGGTGAAATTCGAGGGGCAGGTCGCGATCGTGACGGGGGCGGGGCGCAATATCGGCGAGCGCATCGCCGAGGTGCTGGCCGGGGACGGGGCGAAAATCGCCGTCGTCGACCTCGATCCGGGGCGCGCCGGACAGGTGACGCACAAGCTCGCCGAAGCCGGGCACGAGGCCGAGACCTTCGTCGCCGACGTGTCCGACAACGACGCCGTTCAGGAGCTGGTCCGGGCGGTGGTCGCGCGCTTCGGCCGCATCGACATCCTGGTCAACAACGTCGCGATCTCCGACAACCGCCACGTCCTCGAAATCACCGAGGAGGAATGGGACGACACCATCCGGGTCACCCTGAAGGCGCCGTTCCTGATGGCCAAGCACGTCGCCCACCACATGGTCGACCACGGGATCGCCGGCAAGATCGTCAATATCGGCTCGACCTCCGGCTATCGCGGCCGGGGCAGCGCGTGCGCCTATTCGGCGGCCAAGGGCGGCGTCGCCAACCTCACCCGGTCGCTCGCCTTCCAGCTCGCGCCGCACGGGATCCGGGTCAACTCGGTCTCGCCCAACCGCACCGGCTCGCCGGTCGGCATCCAGGAGGTCGACCCCAACCGCTACTTCAAGAACCTGGTCAACCGGGCGGGCGTGCCGGACGACACGGCGCAGGTCGTGGCCTTCCTGTGCAGCGACGCCGCGAGCTTCGTCTGCGGCGAGAACATCTTCGCCGATGGCGGGGTGATGGCGATGGAGGCGAGCTGACCGCCCCTCTTCCCAGCTCGTCATGCCCGGCCCCCGGGCTTGTCCCGGGGGCCAGCCATGACGCGGGGGGTCCTAATCCTTCGGCACCGCACCCTCGCCGGTCCAGTCGGGCGGGTTCGACGCCTTGATGCGGCGCGCCTCTTTGACGGTCTCGCGGATCTGGCCGGCGAGCGGCATGGATTCGCCCAGCGCGTCGGCCATCTGCGAGACGATCTGCATGTCCTTGAGCGCCCAGGTGAAGGTCATCCGGTCCCAGTCCTCCAGCGTCGCCGACCGGGCCGAGCTGATCAGCAGCGCCTCGCGCAGCTTGACGAGATCGGCGCCGAAGGCCTCGGCGAGCCGGCCGGCCTCGATCAGCCCGACCCCGGCGATCCACATCAGGAAGTTGTTCATCGCCTTGCCGAACTGGCCGTGCCCGACCGGGCCGAGATGGGCGATGTCGGAGCAGAAGGTCTCGAACACCGGACGCGAGCGCTCGACCACGGCGTCGGTCCCGCCGACCAGGGCGAGCAGCGTCCCCTCGTCCGCCGCCCAGCGGCCGCGGCAGATCGGCGCATCCAGCACGTCGATCCCGCGCCCGGCCGCGCGCTCGGCCACCATGCGGACGGTCTCCGGCGACGACGTCGAGCAGACCGCGATGCAGGATCCGGGCGCCATCGCGCCGACCAGCCCGTCGCCGCCCACCGTGACCGCGACCGTCTCGGCGTCGAACCCGACGGCGACGATCGCGTAATCCACGTTCCCGCCGAGCTCGGCCGCCGAGGCGAAAGGCTGTGCGCCCCACTCCCCGGCCCTTGCAAGCCGTCCGGCGTCGATATCCGTTGCCGCGACCGGGAACCCGGCCTTGACCAGATGCCTGACCATGGCGAGACCCATCCGTCCCGGCCCGACGATGCCGACGCGATCCATCGCGTGCTCTCCCCTCATCGATAATCCCGCTCGGCGGCGGCTTCGCTGACATAGCCCTCGGCGATGTCGCGGGCGACCGCTTGCGGTGAGCGCGCCGCAGGATCGCCATAGCCGCCCCCGGCCGCGGTCTCCAGCAGGAAACGCTCGCCGGCGGCGAGCTCGAAGCGCCCGGCGGGCGGGGTCTCCTCCTCGGCCGCCGTGCCGTAGCGGATGACGAAGCGGCTGCCCTGCCCGTCCCTGCCGCCGGCGAGCCCGACCGGCGGGAAGCGGGCGCGGTCGTAGCGCCTGATGACCACGGCGTCCTGCAACAGCTCGTATTCGCGCCTGAGTCCCAGCCCGCCGCGCCAGGTGCCGGCGCCGCCCGAATCCGTCATCAGCTCGAAGCGCGGGATTCGGCAGGGAAACTCGGACTCGATGATCTCGATCGGCGTGATGTGCAGGTTGGAGAGATGGGTCGCGCAGGCCGACGCGCCGTCATGCCCGGCGCCGCCGCCATAGGCCGAGCCGATGATCTCGTATTGCAGGCTGGCCTGGCCCTCGCGCCCGCCTTGCAGCCACTGGATCATCACCGCGCCGCTGGAGGCGGCGTTGGCCACCGCCCGGTCGGGGCGGAACGCCGACAGCGCCTCCAGGATCACGTCGACCAGCTTGAGGTTCGCCATCTGGTAGCTGGAGACCGGCGCCGGCGCGGAGGCGTTGGTGATCGTCTCCGGCGCGTAGACGAAGCGCACCGCCTCGCGCATGCCGTCATTGTACTGGAGGTCGGGGCCGAGGCAGCCGATCAGGGCGTAGAAGCAGCACGCCTCGACCATCGACGGGCGCAAGTTGATCGGCCCCCTGGCCTGGCGGTCGGCGGCGCTGAAGTCGAAGGTCGCGCACGCCCCCTCGACCGTCACCGTGCAGGCGAAACGCACCGGGCGGTCGCGTTCGACCCCGTCGGAATCCATGAACCCCTCGGCCGAGGCGGTGCCGTCGGGGAGCGCGGCGATGGCGGATTTCAGCGCCGCGCCGGCGCCGGCGAGGATCGCGGCGAAGGCCGCGCGCACGGTCTCGCCGCCGAAGCGGGCGCAGATCCCCTCGATGCGCTCCACCCCCAGCCCGGTGGCGGCGATCTGCGCCCGCATGTCGCCCTGGACCAGCTCGGGCTGGCGGCTGTTGGCGAGGATCAGCCGCTCCAGATCGTCGTTGTAGCGCCCCGCCTCGGCGATGCGGATCGGCGGCAGCAACAGCCCCTCGTGGTAGATCTCGGTGGCGTTGGCCGAGGTGCTGCCGGGGTTGGTGCCGCCGATATCGGCCTTGTGGGCGATCGAGCCGGCGAAGCCGACGAGCGCGCCGTCGGCGAAGATCGGCGCGACGAACGCCATGTCGGAGACATGCGGCAGCCCGCCCTCATAGGGGTGGTTGCAGACGAAGACGTCGCCCGCGGCGAGCCCGGCGCCGTAGAGTTCAAGGATGCGCCCCACCAGGTGCTTGTAGACCGGGGCGTGGAAGAACATCGGTGGGGCAACGATCAGCCCGCCGGCCGCATCGAGGATGACGCAGCTGAAATCCCGCGACTCGCGGATGATCGTCGAGTAGCCCGAGCGGTAGAAATGGTAGTGCATCTCCTCGACCAGCCCCGCCACCTTGTTGCGCAGGATCTGGACGGTCACCGGGTCAGCCATGGCCGCGCTCCAGCACCAAATTGCGAAAACCGTCGACCGCGGCGCTCCACCCCGCCGGCACCACGGTCGTCGCATCGAACTGCTCGACGATGGCGGGGCCGGCGAACCACACCCCCGGCGCCAGAAGGGCGCGGTCGACGAGCAGGGTCCGGGTCGCCCCTCCGGCATCGAAATGGACGCAGCGCTTACCCGCGATCGCGGCCTCCGGCAGGGCGGCCTCCGCGGCCGGCTCCGCCACGGGGCGGTATTTCGGGACCTCGACCGTCACGCGCAGCCGGTAGCTCACGATCTCCACGTCCTTCTCCGTCGCGGCGTGGCCGTGGATGCGGGCGTGGCGGGAATCGAAGCGGCGGCGCGCCTCCGCCATGGCCGCATCGTCGAGCCCGCCGCCGCCGAGACCGTCGAGGGGGGTGCGCAGCTCGTAGCCCTGCCCGACATAGCGCAGGTCGAGCTCGCGCGAATGCCGGGCGGCGGCGGGGTCGAATCCCTCGGCGGCGAGCTCGCCGGCGGCGCGGGCCTCCAGCCCGGCGAACACGCTCTCCGCATGCGCCGGGCTCACCCGGTTGAGCGGGCGCAGCTCCGAGCGCACATAGTCGTGCACCACGTCCGAGCAGAGCAGGCCGAGCGCCGAGAACGCGCCCGGGCGGGCCGGGACCAGGATGCGGCGCATGCCGAGCTCGTCTGCGACCGCCGCCGCATGCACCGCCCCCGCCCCGCCGAACGGCAGCAGGGTGAAGTCGTGCGCATCCACGCCGCGCTTGGCGGCGACGACGCGGACCTCGTCGGCCATCCGCATGTCGACGATGCGCCTGATCCCCCGCGCCGCCTCGTGGACCTCCATGCCGAGCGGGCGCGCGATCCGCTGTTCCAGCGCATCCAGCGCGGCGCCGAAATCGAGCGTCTGGGCGCCGCCCAGCAGATGGGCGGGGTTGAGATAGCCGCAGACGATATCCGCGTCGGTGACCGTCGCCTCGCCGCCGCCCTTGCCGTAGCAGGCGGGGCCCGGATCGGAGCCCGCGCTGCGCGGGCCGACGGCGAGCAGCCCGCCGCCGTCGATCCAGGCGATCGACCCGCCGCCGGCCGAGATGGTGGTCAGGTCGAGCGTCGGCACGGCGATCGGGCGGCGGCCGATCTCGCTCTCGGTGACTTCGAGCGGCGCGCCGCCCTCGATGAAGGCGATGTCGCAGCTCGTCCCGCCCATGTCGAGCGAGACCAGCCCGGTGCGGGCCTCGTCCGGGGCGAGCCAGGCGCAGGCCCTGGCGCCGGCGGCGGGTCCGGACAGCATGGTATGCACCGTCTTGCCGCCGGCGAGCGCGGCCGAGAACGGCATGACCCCGCCGTTGGACTGCATCAGGAAGCGCTGCGGCGTCTCGACCCCGGTCTCGTCCAGCCCGCGAGCGAGGTCGCGCACATAGCGCACCAGCACCGGTTCGAGATAGGCGTTGAGCAACGTCGTCGACATGCGCGGCCACTCGCGCAGCCGCGGCAGGACGACGCTGGAGAGCGATATCGCGGCCTCGGGGAACTCCTCGGCGAGAATCCGCCGCGTCTCGGCCTCGTGCGCCGGGTTCATGAAGGAGAACAGGTAGCAGACGGCGATCGATTCGACGCCCGCCTCGCGCAGGCTCCGCGCCGCCCGCCTGACCGCATCCGCATCGAGCGGGGCGAGCTCGCTGCCGTCGTGGTCGATCCGCCCGCCGACCTCCCGGGTCAGGCTCTGCGGCGCGATCGGGTCGGGGCGCCTGAAGAAATAATCGAACGGGTTGCCGTCGCGGGCCTGCGACTGGACCTCCTGGACGGCGCGGTAGCCGGCGGTGATCAGCATGCCGACGCGGGCGCCCCGCATCTCCAGCAGCGCGTTGGTGGTGATCGTCGTGCCGTGGCCGAAGAACCCGATCGCCCCGGGCGCGATGCCCCGGGCGAGGAATCGCCCGAGCCCGTCGAGCACCGCCGCCGCCGGGCTGGCCGGGGTGCTCGGCACCTTCTCGATCAGGATGTCGCCGCTCGCGCTATCCAGCAGGACCAGGTCGGTATGGGTTCCGCCGACATCGACGCCGAGGCGCCAGGGCGCGGGCTCGCTCACCGCCTAGTGGTCATGGTGGTGGTGATCCGTCTTCACCAGCGCCGAGCGCGGCAGCGCGCGCTCGATCTCCCGGTGCAGCGCGGCGAGCTGCGGCCGGGTCACGGTGAAGCCGAGGTCGAAGCCGAACATGCGGGCGACCAGGATCACCTCGCCGTCCTCCAGCCCCCGCGCCAGGCCGACATCCGAGGTCTGGATCGGCTCGGCGAGCACCCGGTCGGTATTGCCGAAGAAGCTGGGCGTGACATCGCCCCGGCGCGCCGCCGCCCGGCCGCCGAGCCCGGCGAGATAGGCGACGATCCGCTCCAGGTCGTCCGCGCGGCAGGCGATCTCGACTCCCGTTCCGTGCTCGTCGCGGATGGTGAAGGCAACGCCGCCGCCGTCCGCCGAGACCGACGGGTTCTCCAGCCGGTCGAGCGCCAGTCTGCTCACCTCTCGCACCCCCTGACCTTCTCTCTGCGGCCGGAGTGTGCCGGCATGCCGGCCCCGGTTCAACGCCCGGCGCGCGACCTGAAGCGTTCCGTCGCGCCGACCAGGGCGGCGCAGATGCCGGGGTCCATGGCCGAGTGGCCGGAATCCGGAACCACCACGTATTCCGCCTCCGGCCAGGCCCGGTGCAGCGCATCGGCGGTGACGATCGGGCAGATCATGTCGTAGCGCCCCTGCACGATCACGCCGGGCAGATGGCGGATGCGCTCGACGCCGGCGAGCAGCGCGCCGGGTTCGACGAAGACCCGGTTGACGAAGTAATGCGCCTCGATGCGCGCCAGCCCGACCGCCATCGAGTCCTCGCCGAAGGCGGCGATGGTCTCCGGGCTCGGCAGGAAGGTCGAGCACGCGCCCTCGTAGCGGCTCCACGCCCGCGCCGCCGGCAGCAGCACCGCCGGGTCGCGGCTCGACAGGCGGCGGTGATAGGCGGCGAGGATGTCGCCGCGCTCGTCCTCGTCGAGCACCTCGGTCAGCGCGTCCCAGGCCTCGGGAAACACGTGGCGGATGCCGTAGAGGAACCAGTCTATCTCCGCCTCGCTGCCGAGAAAGACCCCCCTGAGCACCAGCCCGAGCGCCCGTTCGGGATGGGTCTCGGCATAGGCCAGCGCCAGCGTGCTGCCCCAGGAGCCGCCGAACAGCAGCCAGCGGTCGATGTTGAGCATCGCGCGGATGCGTTCCATATCCTCGACGAGATGCGCAGTCGTGTTGTCGCGGAGCTCTCCGACCGGCGTCGACCGTCCCGCGCCGCGCTGGTCGAAGACCACGATCCGGTAATGCGCCGGGTCGAAGAACCGCCGATGCGCCGGGATCGCCCCCGCCCCCGGCCCGCCATGCAGGAAGACCGCCGGAACCCCGTCGGGATTGCCCGAGACCTCCCAGTACAGCTCGTGCACGTCGTCGACGGCGAGCCGTCCGCTGTCATGCGGCTCGATCGGGGGGTAGAGCTGCTTGCGCGCCATTTGCGGGTTCCGCGCCTCGGCCGGTTGCGCGAAGGGTTTGGCCGGGGGCGGCGCCCCGCGGCGGGCGCGGCATATTATCTTCGCCGCGCCGCCCGGCCAATGCCGGCGCTCGCGGTTCTGGCCCTGTGCTGGCACGCCGCGGCCGCCGCCGAAACGCCGCGCCGGGGGGTCGTGGCCACGGCGATCGACGGCGACACGGTAGCGCTGGAGAGCGGCGTCGAAATCCGGCTCGTCGGCATCCAGGCGCCCCGGCTGGCGCTCGGCCGCGCCGGGATGCGCGACTGGCCGCTCGCCGCCGAGGCCAGGGCCGCGCTCGAGGCGCTGGTCGTCGGTGCCCGGGTGCGGCTGGTCTATGGCGGGCGCCGGATCGACCGGCACCGGCGCCTGCTGGCCCATCTCGAGCGCGAGGCGGCGCCCGGCCGGCCGGCGCTCTGGGTGCAGGGCGAGATGCTTCGCCGCGGCCTCGCGCGGGTCTACACCTTCCCCGACAACCGCGCCCGGGCGGCGCCGATGCTGGCCCTCGAACGGGAGGCCCGCGCCGCCCGGCGGGGGATCTGGCGGCTGCGCAACTACCGCGTGCTCGCCCCGCAGGAGGCGCGGCGCCGCATCGGCCGGTTCGAGCTGGTCGAGGGGCGGGTGCTGCGCGCCGCCGCCGTGCGCGGCCGCTTCTACCTCAACTTCGGACCCGACTGGCGAACGGACTTCACCGTCGCGATCGCCCGCAAGCACCGGCGCCGGTTCCGCCGTGCCGGAATCGATATCGCTTCACTCGCCGGGCGCATGATACGTGTGCGCGGCTGGCTGTCGTGGCAGAATGGGCCGATGATCGAGGCCACCCATCCCGAACAGTTGGAGACGGTCGAGTGAGCGGGCGATGGGGCGTTCTCGCGGCCGCCGCGCTCGGCGCCGCGCTGGCGGCGGGCGGGCCCGGCGGGTGCGCGGTCAATCCGGCGACCGGCGAGAAGGTGTTCACCGGCGGGATCTCCGGGGCGCAGGAGCAGGCCGAAGGGCGCAGGCTGCATCCCGAGATCCTCAGGCAGTTCGGCCCGGCGCTGGAGAACCCGTCGCTGCAGCGCTATGTCGACTCGGTCGGCCAGCTGCTGGCACGGACCGTCGAGCGGCGCGATCTCGCATACACCTTCACGGTCATCGACAGCGACGTCGCCAACGCCTTCGCGATCCCCGGCGGCTACATCTACGTCACCAGCGGGCTGCTCGCCCTGTTCGACAGCGAGGCGGAGCTCGCCGCCGTGCTCGGCCACGAGCTCGGCCACATAACGGCGCTGCACTACGCGCGCGGGCGCGGCCAGGCCATCCTGGCGCAGCTCGGCGTGCTCGCCGCGGGGATTCTCGCCGGCCGGGCCGCGCCCGGCAGCGGGGCGGAGCGCATCGTCGGCGAGCTCGGCGGCAAGGCCGCCTTCGCCTATCTGCGCAGCTTCTCGCGCGAGAACGAATACGAGTCCGACGATCTCGGCATCCGCTATCTGGCGCGGGCGGGCTACGACACCGGCGCGGTGGCCCGCATGCTCGGCAAGCTGCGCGCCCATGGCCGGCTGGAGGCGGAGCTCGCCGGCCGGTCGCCCGAGGGGATCGACCGCTTCGACTACACCGCCACCCACCCCGCGCCGATGGCCCGCATCCGGCGCGCCGCGGCGAAGGCCGCCCGGACCAAGCCCCGCGACCCGATGGTCGCGCGCGAGATCTATCTCGGCAAGATCGACGGGATGGTCTATGGCGGCAGCCGCCAGCAGGGCTTCGTCCGCGGCCGGCACTTCATCCATCCCGAGCTGCGCTTCCGCTTCTCGGTGCCGCGGCGCTTCATCCTGCACAACATGCCGAAGGCGGTGGTGGCGAACGGAAGCGGCGGCGGACAGATCGTCTTCCGCCTGCAACCGCGCGGCGCCAGCCTGTCGGCCGCCGGGTTCCTGCGCGCCAAATGGGGAGCCCGGTTCCGGCTCGGCCGGATCGACGAGTTCACCCTCAACCGCATGCCGGCGGCGTCCACGCGGTTCGCCGCGCGCGGCCGGGGCGGCGTCGTGGACATCGCCGTGCTCGCCGCAGGCGCCCGCGGCGGCAAGGTCTACGAGCTGGTCTTCGTCTTTCCGCACAAGCCCGGCTCGCGCCTCCAGGAGGCGTATCGCACCGTCAGGCGCAGCCTGCGCGAGATGACCGCCGCCGAGGCGGCGACGCACCGTCCCTGGCGGATCCGGACGGTCAGGGCGCGCCGGGGCGACACGCAGCAGAGCCTGGCGCGGCGCATGGCGGTGGCGGAGCGCCGGCTGGCGCGGTTCCGGGTGCTCAACGGGCTCGGCCCGGGCGAGGCGATCGCCGCCGGGCGGACGGTCAAGATCGTCGCGGAGTAGCCGCCTCCGCCAGGATCAGGGCGACGACCCGCCGCGCCCGGTCTTCGGCCTCGGGCCGCGAGCTGGCGCGCGGGCCGGCCACGTTGAGCGCCCCGATGCGCTCGGCGGCGATCCACGCGCCGGCCCGGGCGGCGGCCTCCCCGTCGCCGAGCCGGCTCATGTCGAGCACCAGGCACGGCTTCGCCAGGCGCCCGGCGAAGGCGACGGTCCTCCTCGTGCCGCCACTCGGCTCGCCCCAGGCGAGCACCAGCGTGGCGTCGGAGTCCCGCACGTTGCGGCGGGTCCGCTCGACATAGCGGGGCGAGGCGGTCTCCTCCAGCGGGTAGCGCCCGGGGATCGGCCCGTCCTCCGCCCGGCGGCCGCGCGGGCACCAGCCGCCGCACGGGAACCCGGCGTCGAGCGCGGCATCGAGCGCCCCGCGGTCGACCCCGGTCTGCCCGCCCGAGAGAATCTTTTCGAACACCTGTTCCGGGTCGCGGCGATGCGGCGATCACGCGGGCTTGGCGAGGACCGCCTCCAGCTTCTCCGCCGCCGCGTCGCGGTCGATCTTGTCGACCAGCGCCAGCTCCTGGGCCAGCCGGTCGAGCGCCGCCTCGTACATCTGGCGCTCGGAATAGGACTGGTCGGGCTGGCCGGCGGCGCGGTGCAGGTCGCGCACCACCTCGGCGATCGCCACCGGATCGCCGCTGTTGATCTTGGCGTCGTATTCCTGGGCGCGGCGCGACCACATGGTGCGCTTGCCGCGGGCGCGGCCCTTGAGCGTCTTCATCGCGGTCTTCATCTTGGCCCGCGACGAGATCTTGCGAAGCCCCGAGTCCTTGACCTTGTCCACCGGCACGCGGAGCGTCATCTTCTCCGACTCGAACGAGATCACGAACAGCTTGAGATCGAACCCCGCCACCTCGCGGTCCTCGATCCCGAGCACCCTGCCGACGCCATGCGTCGGGTAGACGACATAGTCGCCTTCGGAAAACGCCGATTTGTTCGTCATCGGGCGGTACTCACCCCTTCGTATCGAACCGTCGCCGCCGCCATGCGCCCGGGCTCCCCGGTCGAACCCGCCCGGAGACCCGGAGCAGCCGGCAATCAGGTCGCGCCTATCACAAAACCGTTTGAAATGTAAGGAGCATCGCGGAGAAGGGCCGCGCTCAGCTGCCCTGGCCCGGGTTCTCCGAGAAGTGCTCGGCGAACTTGTTCTTCACCTCCCGCCAATCGTCGGCGTCGGCCGGCGACTCCCCCTTGCGGGTGATGTTGGGCCACGTATCGGCGTATTTGCGGTTCATCTCGACCCACTCCTCGGCCCCTTCGTCGGTGTCGGGACGGATCGCCTCGACCGGGCATTCGGGTTCGCAGACGCCGCAATCGATGCATTCGTCGGGATGAATCACCAGCATATTCTCGCCCTCGTAGAAACAATCCACTGGGCAGACCTCTACGCAGTCCATCAATTTACACCGGATGCACATATCGTTGACAATATAGGTCATGGTCTGGCGACTCCCGGTTTCGAAGCGACAGGGAACTTAGTACCGGAGCCCGTGTCAGCCAACATCTTTTCGCCCGTCGCGTGCGACCGGCTCACCCCCCGCCCGCTTCGAGCCGCGCGGCCGCCCGCCGCCTGGCCAGCGCGCCGTCGCGGTCGGACACGTAGATCAGCCCGCCGATCCGGCGCATCAGCTGGGCCTCGTGCGCATCGACCCGGCCGTCGGCAAGCACCACCTCCCACAGCATCTCCACCAGGGCGACGCGCTGCTCGTAGCTGTAGCGGTCCTTCACGGTGCGGGTGAAGCCGAGGATCTGCACCGCCCCCGCCGCCCTGTCCTCGGCCGCGGCGAGCAGGGTCTCGGCCTCCTCCGCATCGAGCGAGAACCGCCGCAGCAGGATGTCGAGGATGCGGCGGCGCTCGACCTCGTCGAAGCTGGCATCGACCGATGCGGCGTGGACCAGCAGGGCCGCCGCGGCGATCTCCAGCGGATCCTGCGGCCGCACGGCTTGCGGGGCGTCCGGTTCCGCCGCGCGGCCGCCCAGCAGGTCCCTGATCCGGTTGATCATGGGGCGGTCGCCTGCGGCGCGCGCGGCGGGATGGTCTCGTAGAGCCGCCTCGCCTCCTCCGGCGGGCCGCGCCGCGTGCCGACCGCCAGCACGCGCACCACCTGGATCTCCCGCGGCATGGGCACCGTCAGCACGCTGCCGGGGGCCACGCGGTGATCGGCCTTGCGGGTCACCCTCCCGTCCACCCTGATACGCCCCTCCCGGCACAGCCGGGTCGCCTTGCTGCGGCTCTTGAACAGCCGCGCGTACCAGAGCCACTTGTCGAGCCGGATCGCGTCCTCGGTCATACCGGTTTCTTGAGGCCCTGGAGCTTGGCGAAAGGCGAGGACGACGGGTTGCGCCGCCTCCCCGGCCGGCGCCCCCGCCGTTCCCGCGCGGCGCGTTCGGGTGCGGCGCGGACATAGCGCGCGCCGTCTTCGGTGTCCTGCAGGCGGTATCCCAGCCCGTTCAGCACCGGCCCGGCCTGCTGCGCCGAGAGCCCGGCCCCGGAGAGCAGCCCGGGAGCGAGCTCGAACGGGCCGTTTCGCGCCGCCCGGGCGAGCGCGATGGCGAGGCGGTCGAGAATGTCGATGCGGATCGCGGTGCCGCCGATCAGTCGGAACCCGCAGGCGGCGTAGAAGGACGGGTCGGGGTCGGCGTCGGGCACCACCGAGCACAGGCCGGGCGGCGGCGCCGGCCGGGGCGGCCGGCCGCGGTGGATCGACCACAGAAGCGCCCTGAGCCGCGCCGCCCTCGGCTTGACCAGCGCCGGCAGGTAGACCGCCTCCATCCCGAAGCGTACGCCGAGCGCGCGCATGCGGCGCCGGTCCGCCGCCGGCAGGTCGGCGATCAGCGAGCGCACGTCGCGCCGCGGCAGCGAGCCCAGCGCCTCCACAAGCTGAAAGACGAGGCCGCGCGCCGCCCCCGCGAACCCGGCATCGCGGAGCGCGAACAGCGGCGCGAGGTCGGCTTCCAGATGGCCGGCGAGCCAGGCTTCGATGCGGCGCCGCGCCCGCGCCGCCGGATCCGCGCCGAGGCCCTCGTCGGCGCGCAGCTCGATCCGCGGCGCAAGCGGGCTCGCGCCGGCCGCGAGCCGGGCGACGACGGCGCCCCGCCAGGCGATGCCGGCATCGTCCCCGAGCGCGAACGCATCGTCCCCGTCCCCGGCCAGCGCGGCGGCGCGTTCGCGCAGGCTGCGCCGGACGGCGCGGTCCGCCAGAGGCCGCACCTCTCGGCCGCTGCGCGCGCCCTCCGCCGCGTCGACCGCGAACCGCAATCCTTCGACCCGGCCGACGGACTCGCCCGCGATCCGCACGATCCCGTCCGCATCCACCGTCGCGGCGAGGGAGGACCGGCCCCTGGCGCGGTTGAGCAGCGCCGCGCGGCGGTCGACGAAGCGCTGGGCCAGCCGGTCGTGCAGCGCATCCGACAGGCGGTCCTCGATCGACCGGGCACGCGCCTGCCAGGCCTTGCCGTCGTCCAGCCAGTCGGCGCGATGGGCGATATAGGTCCAGGTCCGCACATGGGCGATGCGCGCCATCAGCGTGTCGATCTCGCCGTCGGTGCGGTCGAGACCGGCGATCTGCCCGGCGATCCAGTCGGCCGGCAGCCGCTCTTGCGGCCCGGAGAGATGGCCGAACACCGTGGCCAGCAGGCTCGTGTGCTCTTCGGCCATGGTCTTGCGGTAATCGGGGATCTGGCACACCTCCCACAACAGCCGCAGCGCGGCGCCGCCCGCGGCGCGGCGGCGGATGTCCCCGTCGCCGAGCAGGGCGCCGAGCGCGCGCCGGTCGTCGCTCTCGCGCGCCCGCACCAGCTCGGCCCGGGGCGGCGTGGCGTCGAGGCTCTCCAGGAGCGCCTCCGGCGAGCGGAAATCGAGCGCCGCGTTGCGCCATTGCAGCGCGGCGAGCGGCTTGAAGCCGTGGTTCTCGATGGCCTCCACGACCTCCGGCTCGAAGGCGCCCAGCCCGCCCGTGGTGCCGAACGTGCCGTCGTTCATGTAGCGCCCGGCGCGGCCGGCGATCTGCGCCAGCTCGGCCACGTCGAGCTCGCGGTGCAGCCTGCCGTCGAACTTCTTGCGCTCGAAGAACGCCACGTGGTCGAGCCGCATGTTGAGCCCCATGCCGATCGCATCGGTCGCGACCAGAAAATCCACCTCGCCGTCCTGGTACATCGCGACCTGGGCGTTGCGGGTGCGCGGGCTGAGCGCGCCGAGGACGATCGCCGCGCCGCCGCGCTGGCGCCGCAGAAGCTCGGCGATCTCGTAGACCCGCCCGGCCGAGAAGGCGATCACCGCCGAGCGCGGCGGCAGCCGGGTGAGCTTCTTCGCCCCGCTCCAGGAGAGGCGGGACAGCCTGGGCCGGCCGACGAACTCCGCATCCGGCACCAGCCTGCGGATCAGCGGCCGCATGGTATCGGCGCCGAGCAGCATGGTCTCCACCTCGCCGCGGGCGCGCAGCAGCCGGTCGGTGAACACATGTCCCCGCTCGCCGTCGGCGCACATCTGGACTTCGTCCACTGCGAGGAAATCGAAGTCCCTTTCCAGCGGCATCGACTCGGCGGTGCACAGGAAGTAGCGCGCCCGGGCCGGTACGATCTTCTCCTCGCCGGTGACCAGGGCGACATGGCGCGCGCCCTTCAGCCGGACCACCCGGTCGTAGTTCTCGCGCGCGAGCAGGCGGAGCGGAAAGCCGATGACGCCGTTCCGGTGCGCCAGCAGGCGCTCGATCGCGAAATGGGTCTTGCCGGTGTTCGTCGGGCCAAGAACGGCGGTCACGGATGCGCGCGGCCCGATGGCGGACATGGCCCCAGCATCGGCAATCGGCGGGCGGAAGGCAAGGCCCGGCGGGGTAGGGGGTCACCCCCTCGTCGTGGCCGGACTTGATCCGGCCATCCATGCAGCCTCTCCGCCCGCACGGCGGTCGGACGGGACGGGCGGCGGCGCCCATGGATGCCCAGATCAAAGTCCCGGCAGCCGGGGAGACTCGGCTCCCGAGACCTCGGGCAGCTCGTAAGGGTCGAGAACGGTCCGGTCGCGTCGTGCCCTTTGCCTTGCCTCCTTGAGTTCTCTACCGGCTGTATAATATCTGCCTCGCCGCTCTCCGTGCGGGATGAGAATTTCTAAGTCGGTTAAAGTTCTGAGGTCCCGGCCGGCAACGTAAGAACTTTCTTCCGTCTCTTTTTGATATCTCGAATTCGTCACTCTTATGCCCAGCGCCGCATTGAATAACGGTATCGTCATCCTTTCTATTAGCCTTTCGCGCGCAACTAGTTTCTCTATGCTTTCGAAGACCGACTCGTATTCTTCGTATCGTCGGATCAACGTGTTCGCTTGCTGATAGTGGGCCTTGAGACAGAACCTGACCCAGGGAAGCGCGGTGCGAGAAGGATTCCAGCTTCCTATCCCGACCTCACCGAGAATTTTGTAATATTCCTGAGTATTGCGCCCTAACCATTCTTCAATGCTGGAAAAGAGAGGATGAATAACCCCTTCCCTTGCAAGAACAAGTGTTTGCAGCCCCCGCGCCATCCGACCGTTGCCGTCCTTGAACGGGTGGATCATTGTCAGGTTCAGGTGCGCCATCGCCGCAGCAACGATGACCGATTGGTGATCCTGGTTGTCCAGGTACGCCACCAGCTCGCCGACCAAGGGATCCACTGTCTCGACATCCGGTGCTTCATACACGACCGCCCCGGTTTCATCGTTCACGACGCGCACGTCGCCCGGCCGCCACTTTCCTGGATGCGCTGTCATGTCGAACTGCGTCATCATGAAGTGCAGGCTCTTGAGGAGCTGTTTGTTGAATTCGAAATAGGGGTCCTCCGCCGCCTGCATTATGTAGGTCATTGCGGCCCTGTACCCGTTGATGGCCGCCCACGTCTCTGTCTTTTCGTCCAGCGGCGGCTCATCTTCCACGGCCGCCATGGCCTCGTCCATTGAGGCATTGTACCCCTCGATTGCGTTCGACCCTTGAATTGCGCGCGCAAGGGTGCTCTTCCGAAGGGTTCCGGACCAGCGGCGAGGATTGTTCTGGGTCGCGATTCTCAGACGAACCCTTTGACCCTTAAGTATTTCCAGCACCTTGTGGTCTTCTGCCGACAAGGCGGGCTCACCGAAGATCATGCCAGACATCCCGATTCATATTTGCGTACTGCAAGAATATATCTAGCAGTACGCGCAAACCAATTCAAATATCTAGCATGAACAGGTTGGATATCGAGACCGGCAAGCCGATCGTCCGGTGCCTCGTGGAAGGCCAGCGCATCCGGGCTACGGTGCGGATGGCGGACGTTTCCGAGAACACCGTCACCAAGCTTCCGACCGACGCCGGCAAGGCGTGCCCCGCCTATCGGGACGAGGCGCTACGCGACCTGCCATGCCAGCGCATTCAGGCCGACGAAGCGGCCCCAAGGCCCGGCTCGCGCGGCCCTTGCGAGAATGGGAATTCAAACTGAGACACCACCCCGCCGGGGCTTGAACGCGGGGCGCCGCTTGCGCATATCTTCGCCTGTCGCGCGCGGCGGAGAGCGCCGTCCACATCGCACGATCGGGGAGGAGTCGATGGCCGAGGAGACGCTGAGCTTCCAGACGGAAGTCTCCCGATTGCTGCGAATCGTCGCCAACTCGCTGTACAGCGAGAAGCGGATCTTTCTGCGCGAGCTGATCTCCAACGCATCCGACGCCTGCGACCGGCTGCGCTACGAGGCGCTCGCCGAGCCCGGGCTGATCGAGGACGATCCGGATTTCCGGGTCCGCATCGAGCTCGATGCGGAGGCGCGGACCATATCGGTGGTCGATAACGGGATCGGCATGAACCGCGAGGGGCTGATCGCCGATCTCGGCACCATCGCGCGGTCCGGCACCACCGCCTATCTGGAGCAGGTCTCCGGCGACGCGGCGGAGGACATGGCGCTGATCGGGCAGTTCGGCGTGGGGTTCTACTCCGCCTTCATGGTGGCCGACCGGGTCGAGGTCATCAGCCGGCGCGCCGGCGAGGACGCGGCGTGGCGCTGGGCCTCCGAAGGGCTCGGCGAGTTCGTCGTCGGCGAGGCCGAGCGCGCCGGCCGCGGCACCACGGTGACGCTGCACATACGCGACGGCGAGGACGGGTTCCTCGAGCCCGCCGGCCTGCGCGGCATCGTCAAGACCTATTCGGACCACATCGCGCTGCCGATCGTTCTCGTCGAGGACGGCAGCGAGGAGACCGTCAACGAGGCCTCCGCGCTGTGGACCCGGCCGCGCGGCGAGATCGACGACGACCAGTACGGCGAGTTCTACCGCCATGTCGGCCACGCCTTCGACGAGCCCTGGATGACGGTCCACTGGCGGGCCGAGGGGGTGCACGAATACACCACCCTGGTCTTCATCCCCTCCCAGCGGCCGTTCGACCTGTTCGACCCGCAGCGCAGGCACGGCGTGAAGCTCTACGTGAAGCGCGTGTTCGTCACCGACGATTGCGCCGAGCTGGTGCCGCAATGGCTGCGCTTCCTGCGCGGGCTGGTCGACAGCGAGGATCTGCCGCTCAACATCAGCCGCGAGATGCTGCAGAACAACCCGCTGCTGGCGCGCATGCGGGCGGCGATCGTCCGCCGCGTGCTCGGCGAGCTCGCCAAGAAGGCCGAGGCAGAGCCCGAAAGCTATGCCGGGTTCTGGGAGAATTTCGGCCCGGTGCTGAAGGAGGGTTTGTACGAGGACGCCGACAACCGCGACGAGCTCCTCGAGCTCGCGCGCTTCCACTCGACCGCCGATGGCGGGCCGGTCGGGCTCGATGCCTATGTCGAGCGTATGAAGGAGGGCCAGGAGGCGATCTACTACATCGCCGGCGAGGCGCTCGATGCGGTGCGCCAGAGCCCGCAGCTCGAAGGCTTTCGCGCGCGCGGCATCGAGGTCCTGCTGATGACCGACCCGGTGGACGAGTTCTGGATCCCGGCCGTCGGCACCTATTCCGGCAAGGCGTTCAAGTCGGCCACGAGGGCCGGCGCCGACCTCGCCGACATCGCGGTCGAAAGCGAGGCCGAGGGCGGCGGGGAGGCGATCGACCAGGGACGCATCGACAGCGTGATCGCGATGTTCAAGCTGGCGCTCAAGGACGAGGTGAAGGACGTGCGGACCTCCGACCGGCTGACCGACAGCGCCGCCTGTCTGGTCGCCGACGAGGGGGATCTCGACATCAACCTCGAACGCCTGCTGAGGCAGCACCGGCAGCTCGATACCGGTTTTAGGCGCATCCTCGAGATCAACCCGCGGCACGCGCTGATCCGCAGCCTCGCCGATGCCGTCGGCAAGGGCGCGGCGGCCGCAAGGCTGTCCGACACGGCGTGGCTGGTGCTCGACCAGGCGCGCATCATGGAGGGCGAGACACCGCCCGACCCCGCCGCCTTCTCCAGGCGCATGTCGGAGGCGCTCGCGCGCGGCCTGGAGGCCGGCTGAGCGGCTGCCCGCGGCGTCCCCCCGCCCGTTCCCTCGGCATGGCCCGGCATGACGGTTGGGGGTGCAGGGCGCGGTCGCCCGCGCCGCGGGGCTCGCGCCGCCGCTACTCGGCCGGGGCTTCTGCGGCTGCCGCCTCGGTGCGGGCGAGGATGAATCTTTCCACCAGGCCGAGCCTGCCCTTCACCTCGGACAGACCGTCTTCGACCGAGCGCAGCCGCGCGTCCTTCGATACGCCTGCCTGCGGCAGGCTACTCAGGATGAGGGGTGAGGGTGTGCGGCCCAAGCTCTCACCCTCATCCTGAGTAGGCGCGCCAGCGCCGTATCGAAGGACGCCCCCCGAGGACGCGGGCGCGGATTCGGGCCGAAGCGCGATTTTCCACACTGCCGTTACCGCTTCCGGCAACGTCTTCAAGCGATACATAGGTCAACCATGTTGACCATTGTTTCACGTGAAACATTAGGCGCGGTTCCGCCCCGGTCAGGCCGCTTGCAGCATGTTGCGGATGACGTATTGCAGGATGCCGCCGTGGCGGTAGTACTCGGCCTCGTCGAGCGTGTCGATGCGGCAGGTGAGCGCGATGTCGACCGACGATCCGTCGCCCCGCACGATCCGGCAATCGACGTCCATGCGGGGCTCGATGCCCGCCGCGATGCCGGCGATGTCGAAGCTCTCGCTGCCGTCGAGTGCCAGCGTCTTCCGGGTCGTCCCGGGCTTGAACTCGAGCGGCAGCACGCCCATGCCGACCAGGTTGGAGCGGTGGATGCGCTCGAAGCTCTCGGCGATCACCGCCCGGATGCCGAGCAGCCTGGTGCCCTTGGCCGCCCAGTCGCGCGACGACCCGGTGCCGTATTCCTTGCCCGCGACCACCACCAGCGGCACCCCGGCCTCGCGGTAGCGCATCGCCGCCTCGTAGATCGGCTCGGGATCGCCGCCGTCGATATGGCGCGTCATCCCGCCCTCGATCCCCGGCACCATCTCGTTGCGGATGCGGATATTGGCGAAGGTGCCGCGCATCATGATCTCGTGATTGCCGCGCCGGGAGCCGTATGAGTTGAAAGCCGCCGGGCGCACCTGGCGCTCCAGCAGGTACTCGCCGGCGGGGCTCTGCCGGGCGATGCTGCCGGCCGGCGAGATGTGGTCGGTGGTCACCGAGTCGCCGAGGATGGCGATCGCCCGCGCACCCTCTATGTCGCCGACCGGGGCGGGTTCCGGCGTCATGCCCGCGAAGAAGGTGGGATGGCGCACATAGGTGCTCGATTCCTGCCAGTCGAAGGTCTCCGACGGCGTGGACGAGATCTCGCGCCAGGCGGTGGGCCCCTCCGAGACGTTGGCGTAGCGCGCGCGGAACATCTCCGGCGTGAGCGCGGTCGCCAGGGTATCGGCGATCTCCCGGTTCGACGGCCAGATGTCCTTCAGATAGACCGGCGCGCCGTCGGCGGTCTCGCCCAGCGGGTCGTTGGCGATGTCGGCCTTGAGCGAGCCGGCGATCGCATAGGCGACTACCAAAGGCGGCGAGGCGAGGTAGTTGGCGCGCACCTGGGCATGGACGCGCCCCTCGAAATTGCGGTTGCCCGAGAGCACCGCGCCGACCACCAGATCGCCGGCGTCGACGGCATCGGCCACCGGGCCCGGCAGCGGTCCCGAATTGCCGATGCAGGTGGTGCAGCCATAGCCGACGAGGTTGAAGCCGAGCGCGTCGAGATCCGCCTGCAGGCCGGCGGCCTCCAGATAGTCGCTCACCACCTGGCTGCCCGGCGCGAGCGAGGTCTTGACCCAGGGCTTTACCCTGAGCCCGAGCGCGCGCGCCTTGCGGGCGACCAGCCCGGCGCCGACCATCACCGAGGGGTTGGAGGTGTTGGTGCAGCTGGTGATCGCGGCGATCACCACGTGGCCGTCCTCGACCGCGAAATCGGCGCCCTCGGCCGGTTGCGCGCGGTCCGACCCGCCGAGCTCGGCGAGCGCGGCGCCGAACGCCGTGGCCGCCCGCGAAAGCACAACCTTGTCCTGCGGCCGCTTGGGGCCGGCGAGAGAGGGCTCGACGGTGCCGAGGTCGAGCGTCAGCAGGTCGGTGAATTCGGGGTCGGGCGAGCCCGCGTCGCGCCACAGCCCCTGCGCCCGGGCATAGGCCTCGACCAGAGCGATCTGCTCCTCGTCGCGCCCGGTCAGCCTGAGATAGGCGCAGGTCTCGGCGTCGATCGGGAAGAAGCCGCAGGTGGCGCCGTATTCCGGCGCCATGTTGGCGATCGTCGCCCGGTCGGCCAGCGTGAGCTCGCCGAGGCCGGGGCCGCAGAACTCGACGAACTTGCCGACCACGCCGCGCGCGCGCAGCATCTGGGTCACGGTGAGCACCAGGTCGGTCGCCGTCGTCCCCTCGCGCAGCCCGCCCTCGAAGCGGAAGCCGATCACCTCGGGCAGCAGCATCGAGATCGGCTGGCCGAGCATCGCCGCCTCCGCCTCGATCCCGCCGACGCCCCAGCCCAGCACCGAGAGGCCGTTGATCATCGTGGTGTGGCTGTCGGTGCCGACCAGGGTGTCGGGATAGGCCAGCATGCGCCCGCCGTCGTCGCGCGTCCACACGGTCTGGGCGAGGTGTTCGAGATTGACCTGGTGGCAGATTCCGGTGCCGGGCGGCACGACGCGGAAATTGCTGAACGCCTTCGAGCCCCAGTGCAGGAAGGAGTAGCGCTCCCGGTTGCGCTCGAACTCGCGGTCCACGTTGGCGGCGAAGGCATCGCCCGAGCCGAAGCTGTCGACCATCACCGAGTGGTCGATCACCAGGTCGACGGTGGCCAGCGGGTTAATCCTCTGCGGATCGCCGCCGAGATCGGCCATCGCCTGGCGCATCGCCGCGAGGTCGACCACCGCGGGCACGCCGGTAAAGTCCTGCAGCAGGGTGCGCGCCGGGTGGAAGGCGATTTCGTGGGTCGACGAGCGGGTCTCCAGCCAGGCGGCGCAGGCCGCGATATCGGCCGTCGTCACCGTCCGCCCGTCCTCGTGGCGGAGCAGGTTCTCGAGCAGCACCTTCATCGAATAGGGCAGGCGGGAGACGTCGCCGATCCCGGCCTCGCGCACCGCGTCGAGCGCGTAGTAGTCGTAGCGCCGCCCGCCCGCCTCGAGCGAACGCCGCGCCTTCAGCCGATCCTGCCCGGAACCGCTCACTGCCCCGTCCTCCGCGTCAGATCAATCCGATGCCCCGCGCGATGCATAGCCTGCCGGCGCCGCCTTGGCGAGGGGTTATTGGTCCGCCGGGAGACGGTCGCACCGGCCGGCCGGGCGCGAGAAATCACAATATTGCCGCATTCCCGGCTGGCGGCGGCCACAATCCGCCACCATGTATGCTGCATCCTAACCCCTCGGACGCCTGCCCCGGGCGTCCAGCCGGCCGTCAGGCCAAACTCCACGGGCCGCCGGAGCCTCTCCCGGCGGCCCGTTCTTATGCGCGCCCGGGGCCGCGGTGCTACGATCCGCCGCCCATGTCCACAGCCTGCCGTCCCGTCCCCCGCCGCGCGCCGGCGGCCGCCGCCCTCGCCCTCGCGATGGCGGCCGGGCAGGCGGGTGCCGATGCCGTCGGCTTCCGCGACATCGAGTTCGAGGCCGACGGCGAGAACCTGGTGGCCGCGCTGTGGTACCCGACCGGCGCGGCGCCGGGGCGGACGGCGCTCGGTCCGATCTCGATGGAAACGGCCCGGGACGCGCCCCCCGGCGCCGGGCGCTACGGGCTGGTCCTGATCTCGCACGGCACGGGCGGCGGCCGGCTGAACCATCGCGGCACGGCGATCCGGCTCGCCCGCGCGGGCTATGTGGCGGTGGCGCCGGAACACGCGGGCGACAGCTGGCGCGACGGCCGGTACAGCGGCACCTCGGCCAACTGGCGCCGCCGGCCGCGCCAGCTAAGCGCGGCGCTCGACCGGGTCCTGGGGGATGCCGAGTTCGGCCCGCGCATCGACCGTGCGCGCATCGGGGCGCTCGGCCACTCCGCCGGCGGCTACAGCGTGCTCGCGCTGGCCGGCGCCCGGGCGGATCTGTCGGCGCTGGCCCGGCATTGCACCCGCCGCCGCGACCGGGACCCGGAGTTCTGCGCCTATGGCCGGCGGGACGCGGCGGCCGGCGGTGCGCTGCCCGATCTGTCGGACCGGCGCGTCCGCGCGGTCGCGGCGGTCGCCCCGGTGGGCGCGCTGTTCGGCGCCGGCTCGTTCGCAGGCGTGGCGGTTCCGGTCGAGATCCACCGCCTCGGCAAGGACCGCGTGCTGCGCCGGCCCTTCCACGCCGACCACATCGCGCGGCTGATCGGGCGCGGGGTCCGGCTCGCGGTGCACCCGGGCGCCCATCACTTCGCCTTCATCGCACCCTTTCCCGCCGCCCTGGTCGCCGAGGTCGGGGAACCGGCCCGCGACCCGCCGGGATTCGACCGCCGCGCCTTCCTGTCGCGCATCGACCGGCAGATCGTCGCGTTCTTCGACCGCGCCCTGCCGGCGGCGCGAAAGTAGTACCGTTTCAGGCTAATGTTTCACGTGAAACAATGGTCAGCATTGCTGACCTATTCTGATCGCCGTTCTTCGGGGTTGGGCGGCGGATTTCAAGACATCCGCGAGATGCCGACCTACCCACGCCAGCTCCCGATGTCCCGGGCCGATGTGGTTTACAGGATCACCAAAACGTTCTGGGAGCACATCGACGAAGTCCATAGGAAGTCGGTGGGATTCAAGGACTTGACCCTGGCAAACGCGTTCAGGGGAACGGCCTCGCCAATCCACCCGGGCGCAGTGCAGTACTATCGCGAGATCGGGATCGAAGTGCCTGAGCGCCTGTTGCACAACTAGCCCTTCCCGCGAGGCCGCTCAGATGGCCGGCAGGACATCGATTGCGTCGCCGTAACGACGGCAGTCGCCTGACAGCCTGGCCAGCGCCGGCGCGCGGCCGTCAAGGGTTCCGCGCGCCGGGGGTGACGGGCTAGGCACGCGCCATGTTGTAGGCGGCCAGACGATCCCTGGCCTGATCGACCAGCGCCAACCCGGCTCTTGCATGATCCGAAGTCAGGTCGGCGGTGTGCCCCTCATACTCGTCGAGCCCGAGAACGCTTGAACGATTGCCCAGCGCCTGCCACCATCGCGAGACGTTCGGCCGGAACTCGAACCATATGTCCAGCCACTTGATCATATCCAGCACCTTGATCAGCGGCGCATAACAGCACTCCACGAGCGTAAACCGCTCGCCCATGATCCAGGGCCGGTCGTCGGACAGGGTCGCTTCCATTTTGGCGAAAATTCGGTCCCACCCCACGAGCCCGCGCAACACCCACTCCGAGTCCATGCCATCCTCGATGACCGATTGTTGCCGCAGCGTTTTCTCCAGATCGGGTTGCTTCTTCCACCGGCTCTCCAGCTTCCCGATATCGATCGTCGAGCGAAAGCGCGTCACGAAATTCAAGGCGGCGACCCCCGGAAACCCCACTTCATCCGAGTCCTTGATCCACTCGCGCATATAGGTCCGCTGGAGAAGGTCCGCCGGTTTGAGGGCCGGCTCCGGCTTCAACTCGTCGATGTAGTCGCAAATGATCGAGGATTCGCGGACCGGATTGCCGTCGTGAACGAGTGTCGGCACGACAGCCTTCGGGTTGATCGCCAGGTAGTTTTCATCGAAATGATCTTCATCGAGCAGATGAATATACCGCGGTGTCCAGTCCTCGATCCCTTTTTCGATGAGCGTAACGACAGCCCGGTTGGAACATACTGAATCCGCTTCCTTGAGGTAGTAGAGTTCAAGCACTTCGATATCTTCCCGCCATCTCCAAAGGGAGCCGCCGGCATTCTACCGCGAGGGTCGTCCTTGACAAGATCGCGCTACTCCGTCGTAATGAGTTCCCCGGAGATTTGCTGAAGTCCGAATTCGTTCAGGGTCGTGGAACAGGATACGGAATATGGTCGTTGTCGTTCCTTCCAACGGGTCGGTTCTCGAATTGAGGGGTATTCACCTCTATCACGCCAATCGCTCTAACTGCTCGGCGCGTGTCCGATTGCTGCTGGAAGAGAAGGAACTCGACTGGACGAGCCATCACATCGATCTCGGAAAGAAGGAAAACATCTCGGAAGATTATTTCGGGATCAATCCAAAAGGCGTGGTCCCCGCACTGGTACATGACGGCACGGTAATCACCGAGTCGAACGACATACTGAGCTATCTCGAGGAAAAATTTCCGGAGCCGGGATTTCGCGCGGTATCGTCGGATCGACAACCCGAAATCGACCATTGGCTGAAGATGTCCGGCGACCTTCACATACCGGGTATCAAGACCTTTCAATACTATAAGCTGAACGCGGCACTCCTGGTGAAGACCGACGAGGAGCTCGCGCTCTACAGGAAGCTGCAGACCGACCCCGAGCTGCTGGCCTTTCACGGTAAACACAGCGAGGGAAGGAGCTTTTCGAAAGCCGACGCGGATGCGGCGGTTGCCTTGCTCGACGAATACTTCGCGAAACAGGAGCAGGCGATCGCGGACGGCGGCTGGCTGGTCGGCGCCTCGTACACCCTGGCCGACATCTCCTGGTCGCCGACCATAACGACTCTGTTGGCGGGAGGTTTCGACTTCGGCAAATATCCCAACATCCAGGAGTGGTATGCGCGCATATCCCGGCGGCCACAGTTCGAAAAGGCCGTCTTCGAATGGCGCAACCAGGCGACCTACGCGGTGACCGATCCGACGATTGCGGGCGCGGCGAATACCGCCCCATTGTCGAGCAATCGCACGGGAGAAGCGGAAAAATGACCCTCTACGCAGACTCGCAATACCCGGTACGGGAGGATCTCGAAGCCGTTCATGCCGAACAGTTGGATCGGTTGGCCGACCCCGGCACCTGGGGTACCGGCGCGCTGCGCCTGGCGGTCGCCGGAGAGGTTCGCCAGGCGTGTTATGACGCGGGTATACAGGAAGAACCGGAAGACGGCGGCCCGCCGAGCCATGCCGAGCTGCCGGAGCCGGTTTGCGCGACGATCCGGAAATTGGCCGTCGCGCCCAAGGACTTCGTCGAGGACTCTTACGAGGAGGCCAGGAGCGGCGGTCTGAGCGACGAGGAATTTGTCGAGCTTGTCGGCATCGTATCGCGCCTGACCGACATGGATGTGTTCGCCCGCGGCATCGGCGTTCCTCTACGTCCCCTGCCGGCCGCGCGCGAGGGCCGGCCGTCGCGGGCCCGCCCCCGGGTGGCCAGGAAGGAAATGGCCTGGGTGCCGACCGTGCCGAATCTCCCGGAGGGCGGCGAGGAGGCTGCCGAGATTTACGGCGAGGACTATCGACCCTACATCATCCGTTCGCTCAGCCTGGTGCCGGATGAAATGCGGCGCCATCTTGAGCTGGAAGAAGTTCAGTACCTTCCGATGAAGAGCGTTTTTATCAAGGATTTTCAGCATCACGAGGGGTTCACCCGCGCTCAGGTCGAGCTCATTGCGGGCCGGGTATCCGCCCTCAACGAGTGCTTCTACTGAACGGCGGGCCATGCCTGGTTCCTCCGTGAGAGTGGACGCGAGACCGGCCTCAACGTTAATCTGGGAGCGCTGCTCGACCCGGGTCAGGACAGCGGGGTACCCGGCGGCAGGGAAATCCTGGCCTTCGCCGACGCCGTCATCGGACCCGACCGGGCCGCGCTGGACCGGGCGCGGCAGACTCTCGCCGACGCGGTAGGGGCGGCGGCGGTGCCGGCGGCGGCGGCCATTGCCGCGACCTTCACCAAGAACGATCGCATCGCCAATGGCGTCGGCATCCCCTCCGAGCTGAGGATGTTGCGGAATTCCAGAGAGATCCGGGCGGAGCTCGGGATAAACGACTTCCGGTCGTCGGCGAGCACGTTCAGGCACTACCCCGACGAGCGATAGGCGGCCACCGGGAGGCCGGCGCCGGGTTCTACCTGTCGATATAGCCGAGCGTGATCGGGTGCCCCTTGCGCTGTTCTTCCGTGGCCCCGGTGTGTTTGCCGGACCTCCAGCCGACGGGGCGCAGCACGCGCTCGGCGAAGTCGATCGATTCCTGGTCGGTGACCGTTGCGATGGTGTCGTTCCAGCGGTTCAGGAAGCCGCCGACCGCGATCACCGCCAATATCTCGATGATCTGATCGTTCGAGTAGTGCTTGCGCAGCTCGACATAGTTCTCCGGCTCGACGGCGTTCGGCGAGACGCCCGCCGCGAAGGCCAGATCGAGGGCCGCCCGCTCGGCATCGGAAAATTCGGGAGAGGTTCGATAGCTCCAGAGCGCCTGGATTCTTTCGTCCGCGACCCCGAGCTTGTGCAGATGATAGGAGCCATGCGACTGACAATGCAGGCATCCGCTCGCCAGGCTCGCGGCCGTGAAGATCAGCTGCTTGAGCTCCCCGTCGATGCCGCGGCCCGGAAAGACGAGTTTCAGGAGATCGTTCACCTTCTGCCGCAACTCAGGCCAATGGTGCATCTCGAGGTCTTGCCGGCTTTCATATCCTGGCGCTGCCATAAGCTTCCTCCCGGGCCAATCGTCGGCGCAGAGTCCGGTGTAGCGATCGGGTCGTATATTGCAATGCGTTCATCGGTTGCGTCAGAGGGATAACCGGCGAGCGGGTCGGCGGTGGCGATCGCCATACGGACGGAATTGCTGGAACCGCGATTGCGCACGGCCCGGTCCCCCGCACCCTGCGCGAGCCCTCGGCCGAAGCGGGGACGCGTCTTGGGGTAGGTTTGCCACCCGCGCCGGCGTGGCTGCCGGGGCGTCCGGCGGCTCAGCCGATGCCGAGCCCCTTGAACCGCTTGTTGAATTTCGCGACCTGACCGCCGGTGTCGACCAGGCGCTGCTGCCCGCCGGTCCAGGCCGGGTGGGTCTTCGGGTCGACGTCGAGCTTGACCGTGTCGCCGGCCTTGCCGTAGGTCGACCGGGTCGTGTAGGTCGTGCCATCGGTCATCACCACGTTGATCTCGTGGTAGTCCGGGTGGATGTCCTTCTTCATCGTCGCGTCTCCGGCGGGGCCGCGGGTGTATATCGGAAGGTGTTGCGGTTGACAAGCCTCGGGGATCCCCGCCTTGCGTGACGGCGACAGGCCGGGCGAGCCCGCCCGCGGCGACATAGGCAGCCTGCGCGCGCTGATCCCGTGGCTCGCGCCCTACCGCTTGCGGATAGCCGGCGCCGGGGCGGCGCTGACCGTCGCCGCCGGGTCGGTGCTGGTGCTCGGCCAAGGGCTGCGCGGGCTGATCGACCAGGGCTTCGGCGCGGGCGACGGGGCGCTGCTCGACCGGGCGCTGGCCGGGCTGTTCGTCGTCATCGCGCTGCTCGCGCTGGCCACGTTCGGGCGGTTCTACCTGGTCGCCTGGATCGGCGAGCGCGTGGTCGCCGATCTCAGGCGCGCGGTGTTCGAGCGGATGCTCGCGCTCAGCCCGTCCTTCTTCGAATCCGCGCGGGTCGGCGAGGTGCTGTCCAGGCTCACCACCGATACCACGGCTCTCCAGGTGGTGGTCGGCTCGACGGTCTCGGTGGCGCTCAGGAACGTGCTGCTGTTTCTCGGCGGCACGGTGCTGCTCTTCGTCACCAGCCCGCGGCTCGCCGCGCTGGTGTTCCTCATCGTGCCCGTCGTGGTGCTGCCCATCGTGGTGTTCGGCCGCCGGGTGCGCCGCCTGTCGCGCGAGAGCCAGGACCGCGTCGCCGACATCTCGGCGCATGGCGAGGAGACGCTGAACGCGATCCGCACCGTCCAGGCGTTCGGCCACGAGCCGGTCGACGGGCGCCGCTTCGCCACCCGCGTGGATCGCGCGCTGGCCACCGCGCTCCGGCGCAACATGGCGCGCGGGCTGCTGACCGCCTTCGTCATCGTCACCGTGTTCAGCGCCGTGGGCGTGATCCTGTGGATCGGCGGGCACGACGTGATGGACGGGCGGATCTCGCCCGGCGAGCTCTCCGCCTTCGTGTTCTACGCCGTGGTGGTCGCGGGCTCGGTCGGCGCGGTCAGCGAGGTGATCGGCGATCTGCAGCGCGCCGGCGGCGCGACCGAACGCCTGCTCGAGCTGATGCGGATCGAGTCCGAGATCGCGGCGCCGCCCGCGCCCGCCAAGCTGCCCGACCCGCCGGGCGGCGCCATCGCCTTCGAGGCGGTCCGCTTCCACTACCCCTCGCGCCCCGACGACGCCGCGCTCGATGGCGTGAGCTTCGACATCGCGCCCGGCGAGCGGGTCGCCCTGGTGGGCCCGTCGGGCGCCGGCAAGTCGACCGTGTTCGAGCTCTTGCTCCGGTTCTACGACCCGGCGGCGGGGCGGGTGCGGTTCGACGGCGTCGACCTCTGCGACGCCGACCCGGCGGCGCTGCGCGCGCGCATCGGGCTGGTGGCGCAGGAGCCTTTCGTGTTCTCGGCCGATGCCTGGGACAACATCCGCTACGGCCGGCCCGGCGCCACCGACGCGGAGGTGCGGGACGCCGCCGAGGCCGCCGCCGCCGCCCAGTTCCTCGACGCCCTGCCGCAAGGCTTCGACACCTTCCTCGGCGAGAAGGGGGTGCGCCTCTCGGGCGGGCAGCGCCAGCGCATCGCCATCGCCCGCGCGCTCTTGCGCGACCCGGCGCTGCTGCTGCTCGACGAGGCGACGAGCGCGCTCGACTCCGAGAGCGAGCGCGTCGTGCAGGACGCGCTCGACCGGCTGATGGCGGGGCGCACCACGCTGGTGATCGCGCACCGGCTCGCCACGGTGCAGGCGGCCGACCGGATCATCGTCCTCGACCGCGGGCGGATCGACGCGATCGGTGCCCATGAGGAGCTGGTCCGCAACAGCGCGCTCTACGCCAGGCTCGCCGCGCTCCAGTTCGGCGAGGCGGCGGAGGAGGTCCGCCTCAGCGCCGGGTGAGCTTGAACTCGACGCGGCGGTTGCGGCGACGCGTCACAAGTCTTCTCGGATTGGGTTATGAAGTCCTCCGAGCGATTGTCATCTGGTGCTTCTTTGAGCGACAGGGGGTCCGATATCTCGCTCCCCTGATTCGGCATTTGCGGTTGTCTTCTTGAAAAGTGTATCGTACGTGCCGCAAAACGGAGTGAACTTGGGTGGACCAAGCAGAGACCAAGATCCACGCCGCGTTCAGCGAGGACCAAGTCGAACGGCTGACCGGCATCTCTAAGAGACAGCTCCGGTATTGGGATCGGACGGGCTTCTTCAAGCCCCAGTTCGCCGAAGAAAATAGGCGTGTAGCCTTTAGTAGAGTCTATTCGTTCACGGACGTAGTTTCTCTGCGCGTTCTCAACGTCCTGAGGAACCAGTATACCGTTCCCCTGCAACATCTCCGTCAAGTCGCCGAAGCGCTTCCCCAAATGTCCGAAGCGAAGTGGGGCTGCACCCAGCTTTTCGTATTTGGTCGAAGGGTCGTGTTTGCTGAGCCCGGGACGGTTGATTATTGGGAAATCGTGAGCAAGCAGTATGTTATCCCCATTGCACTTCAAAGCGTCGTCAAAGACACGCGGCGCGATATCGAAGCACTAAAGGAACGAAATGAAAATACGGTCGGCAGAATAACGAGGGCCCGGAACGTCTGTCACAATGCCTGGGTGATCGCAGGCACAAGAATACCAGTAGCCGCCATACAAAGATTTTCCAGTGCGGGCTACTCAGTTCAAGAAATAAAAGAAGAATATCCGAGCCTGACCGACGCAGACATTGAATCTGCTATTCAGCATAAGGGCGACGGTATTGCCGCGTGACATCTCCGATGCCGGGGTTAAAGGTCTTCCTTGATGAAGGTGTGCCGGTATCCGTAGGTCGCTGCTTTGAAGAGCATGGACACACTGTAATTTATTTCGAAGATGCGGCCGTTCCCGGGTCGCCCGATCCCTTGGTCGCTACGGTGGCAACAACAAACGATGCGGTCTTGGTTGCCATTGATGGCGACATGAGAAAGATCGCCCGAGAACGGGGAATTGGCCAGAACCGCTATAAGAGGCTGAGTTTAATCAAGCTGTCTTGTCCAGAGACGGAGGCAGTAAACCGACTCGAACAAGCGATGTCTCTTATCGAGCATGAATGGTCACTGGAAAAAGACCGTTCAAAACGAAGAATATTTATAGAAATCGGCAAGACGTACATTCGGACTGTCAGGTAACCGCGTCAAGGGGATAACACCGAAAATTCATTAAGGACGCTCCCGCAGCACTCCAGTCGCGGCGGTATCGGCCGGCTCGCAAGTGTCGGTCGGCGGCGAGCCGAAGGGACCGAAGCCGCTTTCCTGTCGTCGAGCGAACGATTCGGGACATCGTGTCGATCGTGTCTCCGCTGCGCCCGGCAGTGGCGTAGCCCGCGCCCCGCCTCAGCGCTGGGTGAGCTTGAACTCGATGCGGCGGTTGCGGCGGAAGGCGGCGATGGTGTTGTCCGGGTCGATCGGCTGGAACTCGCCGAACCCGGTGGCGGCGAGCCGGGTGGCGGGAACGCCCCGGTCGATCAGGTATTTCACCACCGCTACCGCGCGCCCGGTCGAGAGCTCCCAGTTCGACGGGTAGGCCGGGGTGGAGATCGGTATCCGGTCGGTGTGGCCGTCCACCCGGAGCACCCAGTTTATGTCGGTCGGGATCTTCGCCGAGATCTCCTTGACGGTCTCGGCCAGCTTGTCGATCTGGGTGCGCCCGCCGGGCTGCAGCGTCGCCTGGCCGGAGGGGAACAGCACCTCCGACTGGAAGACGAAGCGGTCGCCGACGATGCGCACGTCGCTGCGGTCGCCGAGCGCCTGCCTGAGCCGGCCGAAGAACTCGGAGCGGAAGCTCGCGAGCTCCTGCACCTTGCTGGCGAGCGCGGCGTTTAGCCGCTGCGACAGGTTGACGATCTGGATGCCCTTCTCCTCGGCCTCGCGCTCGGAGGCTTCGAGCGCCGCCTCGATGCGCGCGAGCTGCTGGCGCAGCGCGGCGATCTGGAGGTTGAGAAGCCGCACCTGCTCCTGCGCCTGCCGCGAGACCGCCTGCTCCGCGCTGAGCGCCTCCTCGCCCTGCGATACCCGCGCGCCGAGGTCGCGCAGCCGCACGTCGCGCGCCTCGATCTCGCGCTGGGCCAGCCGGGTCCGTTCCTCGGCCGAGGCGAGCTCGGCGACGAGCTCCTTGGAGCGGTCGCGCAGCGCGCCGGCCTCCCGCGTCCGCTCCTCCAGCGAGCGCTTGAGCCCGGCGACCTCCTGCGACTGGGCCCTGAGCGTGTCGTCGAGCTCGCCGACCCGCTTCTCCAGCGCGTCGCGGACTTCGCGCAAGGCGGCGATGTCGCGCTCCAGGCTGACGATGTTGCGCAGTTGAAGCTCGATCTTCTCGCGGTCCGCGCCGATCGTCTTGTAGGCGTCCTCCAGCTCGGCGGCGGTCTTCTCGGAGGTCGCCTTGAGCGCGTCGCGCTCGGCGGAGAGCGCCGCGACCTCGTCGCTCAGCCGGTCGCGCTCGGGCAGCAGCGAAGCGAGCTGGCTCGACAGCCTGTCGCGCTCGGCGGTCAGCGTGCCGAGATCGACGGTGAGCTGCGCCAGCCTGCCCTCCAGCTCGGACTTCTCCGCCTGTTCGAGGGACAGCATCTCCGTGAGCTGGGCGATCTGCCGGTTGAGCCGGTCGAGCGCCCGGTCGCGCCCGCTCAGCACCTCGCTCAGGAAGTACTGCGCCAGGGTAAACACCATCAGCAGAAAGATGACGATGATCAGCAATGCCGCCAGCGCGTCGACGAAGCCGGGCCAGATGTCGGCCCCCGAATGCTGCCTGGTCCTGCCGACGGCCATCTTGCCGGCCTAGTCCGTCTCTTTTCGCCCGGTCGCCGCTATGGTGCGCGACAGCACGCGGATCTCGTTCCTGATCTCCTGCACCATCTCGCTGCGCCCGGCCGAGAGCTGCTCGATGAGCCGGGCCACGTGGACGTCGATGTTGCGCATGTGCTGCTGCACGTTGTCGTCGAAGCCGCCGCCCGGCCGCGCCTCGGCCAGCCGGGCCAGGATCGGGCGCAGCTCGAGCTGGGTCTCCGCGATCTGGGTCATCAGCGCCTGCTCGGCGCGCATCTGGTCGGTGAGCGCCGACAGGTTCTCGGCCAGCAGCGAGATCGACTGGTTCGACGAGATCCGGCTCTCCTCGCCGCGCTCCATGGTGCGTTGCAGGTTCTCCAGGCTGTCGGCGGTCTGCTCCAGCAGGGCCTGGACATAGGCGGGGACCGCCTGGTCCTGGTCGATCCCTGCCCCGCCGCCCGACAGCCGGGTCTGGCCGGCCAGCCAGTCCTCCAGATCGTTGAAAAAGCGGTTCTGCGCCTGGCTCGCCTGGAGCTCGAGAAAGCCCAGCACCAGCGAGCCGGCGAGGCCGAACAGCGAGGACGAAAACGCCGTTCCCATGCCGGTGAGCGGCGCCTGGAGCCCGGTCTTGAGGTCCTGGAACACCGCATCCAGCTCGCCCCCGCTGACGCTGAGGCCGCCGATCACGCCGCCCACCGCGTGGATGGTCTGGAGCAGCCCCCAGAAGGTCCCCAGCAGGCCGAGGAAGATCAGCAGCCCGATCATGTAGCGCGCGATGTCGCGCTGTTCGTCGAGGCGCGCCGCGATGCCGTCGAGCAGCGATCTGAGCGCCAGCGCCGAGAGCCGGAAGCGGCGGGTCTGCTCGCCGAGGATCGCCGCCAGCGGGGCGAGCAGGCGGGGTGCCGCCTGGACCGATATGCCGGGCCGTCCGGTGCGGACGTTGACGATCCAGTTGACCTCGCGCCTGAGCGTCATCACCTGGCGGAAGCTGTAGGCGATGCCGAGCACCAGAACGCCGATAATCAGCCCGTTGAGGGCGGGGTTGGCATGGAACGCCCGCAGCAAGGGCTCGTACAACGCGCCCGCCACCGCGATCACGGCGAGCAGGAACAGGACCATCCTGGTCAGGTAGTTTCGCGGGCTGGTCATGTCGCGCGGTTTCTCGGCATCCGGCCGCAACCCGTGCCTGGTTCGTCCGGCCGGCTGTGCCTGCCGGCCGAATCAGCCGATTTTAGGCGCCCTAGCTCGCCAGAGCGAGATCGGATTCGTTCAAACTTTCGCGCAGCATTCGCCGGACCGACGCGTGCAGCCGGTCGTTGGCGGCGACGATGGAAGGGCCGTCGAGGCGTGCCGCGCCGCCCTTGAGGTCGGTCGCGAACCCGCCGGCCTCGCGCACCAGCACGATCCCGGCCGCCACGTCCCAGGGCGACAGGCCGAACTCCCAGAACCCGTCATAGCGCCCCGCCGCGACATAGGCGAGGTCGAGGGCGGCGGAGCCGAGCCGCCGGACCCCGGCGGTATTGTCGATCGCCGCGCCCACGGTCGAGAGGAAGGCGGTCTTGCCGCCCCTGCCCCTGAACGGGATGCCGGTGGCCAGCACCGCATCCGCCAGACGGCGGCGCGACGACACCCGGAGCCGCCGCCGGTTGAGATAGCAGCCGACCCCCTTCTCGGCCCAGAACATCTCGTCGCGCAGCGGTTCGTAGACCACCCCCGCGACCAGCTCGCCGTGCTCCTCGAGCCCGATCGAGATCGCGAAATGCGGAATGCCGTGCAGGAAGTTGGTGGTCCCGTCGAGCGGGTCGACGATCCAGCGCCGCCCGGCGTCCTCGCCCGCCGTCTCGCCCGATTCCTCCATCAGGAAGCCGAACCCGGGCCGCGCCTTGGCGAGCTCGGCGCGCAGCATGCGCTCCGCCCGGCGGTCCGCCTCGGTGACGTAGTCCGCCGGCCCCTTGCGCGAGACCTGGAGGTTCTCGACCTCGCCGAAATCGCGGATCAGCCCGCGCGCCGCCTTGCGCGCGGCGGCTTCCATCACGTTTATCGTCGCCGAAGGCATGCGCTCCTTCCGGCGCGCCGGCTAGCCCTTGGCGCGCTCGACATAGCTGCCGTCCTCGGTGTTGACCACGATCCGGGTGCCGGCCTCGATATGCGGCGGCACCATCACCCGCTCGCCGTTCTCCAGCATCGCCGGCTTGTAGGAGGAGGACGCGGTCTGGCCCTTGACCACCGGCTCGGCCTCGGTGACCGTCATCGTCACCTGCTGCGGCAGCCGCGCGGCGATCGGGTTGCCCTCGATCAGGTCGAGGGTGATCGTCATGCCGTCCTGCAGATAGGCCGCCGGGCCGCCGATCATCTCCACCGGGAGCTCGAACTGCTCGTAGGTCTCGGCATCCATCAGCGTCACCGCCTCGTCGGCGCGGTAGAGATAGGTGCAGGATTTCTCGTCCACCATCAGCTTTTCGACCGATTCCTGGGTGCGGAAGCGCTCGTTGCTCTTGATGCCGGTCATCACGTCGCGCATCTCGACCTGGACGAAGGCGCCGCCCTTGCCGGGTTGCAGGATCTGGATCTTGAGCACGCTCCACTGCTTGCCGTCGTGCTCGATCACATGGCCGGGCCGGATGGTGTTCGCGTTGACCTTCATGGGGCTCGCCTGGCCGTCGGGAGAGCGCGGAACCTAACAACTCGCGGTTGGCGAGGCAAAGGCTCAACCATGCGGGTCCGGGTGCGCATTGCCCCGCCAGTCGCTGAGCCCGCCCGCGGCGTCGCGGAAGGAAGGGCCGAGCGGGACCTTGCCGTGGCCGCCCGGGATGTCGATCACATAGGTCGGCTGGCACAGCCCGGAAATCCGCCCGCGCAGCGCGCGGACCAGCGCCTGGCCCTGCTCGATCGACAGCCTGAACCGCGCCGTGCCCGGCGCGAGGTCGGGGTGGTGCAGGTAGTAGGGCCGCACCCGGTGGCGCACCAGGGCGCGGAACAGCGCCGCCAGCGTGTCGGCATCGTCGTTCACCCCCTTCAGCAGCACCGTCTGCGCGAGCAGCGGCAGCCCGGCATCGGCGAGCGCGGCGATGGCGCGCACCGCCGCCGGGTCGAGCTCGCTTGGGTGGTTGACGTGGATCGCCACGTAGACCGGAACGTCCCGGTGGAGCGCGGCGATCAGCGCCCGGTCGATCCGCGCCGGATCGGCGACCGGAACGCGGCTGTGGATGCGCAGCACCTCGACGCTCGGGATCGCCGCCGCGCGGCCCAGGATCGCGCCGAGCCGGCGCGGCGACAGGATCATCGGGTCGCCGCCGGTCAGGATCACCTCGCGGATCTCGGGGCGGGCGGCGACATAGGCGAGCGCGGCGTCGAGCTCTTCCCCCGACATCGCCGCAGCCCCCTGCCCGACGCGTTCGCGGCGGAAGCAGAACCGGCAATAGACCGGGCAGGCCGTCGTCGGCATCAGGAGGACGCGGTCGGGGTAGCGGTGAACCACGCCGGGGAGCGGCGAACGGGCGTCGTCGCCGATCGGATCGTCGCGCTCGCCCGGGCTCCGCGCGAGCTCGCCGGGGTCGGGCAGATACTGGCGCGCGATGGGGTCGTGCGCCGCGCCGCGCTCCATCAGCCCGGCGACATGCGGGGTGACCGCCACCGCGTAGCGCGCGGCTACGGCATCCACCGCCCCGATCCCTTCCCGGTCGATCAGCCCGGCCGCGGCGAGCGCGCGGCCTGTGCGCATGGTCCGGTCCGCCACCCTTACCCCGCATCGCCCGATCCGGCATTATCGCGCCATGCCCGATATCGCGAAACGCCATGGTTGAGCCGCCCTGGTGGCGGCCCGACCGCCACGCGCGGAGGCGGCCCAACCTGCTCGCCCGCCAGGCGATCGTGGCAGCCATCAGGCGGTTCTTCGCCGCGCGCGGCTTCGTCGAGGTCGAGACGCCCGCCCTTCAGGTCTCGCCCGGGCTGGAGCCCCATCTGGCGGCTTTCGAGACCGCGCTGGCCGAGCCCTTCCGCGACGGGCCGGTAACCCCCGTCTACCTGCACACATCGCCCGAATTCGCGATGAAGAAGCTGCTGGCGGCGGGCGAGGAGAAGATCTTTCAGATCGCCCGCTGCTACCGCAACGAGGAGCGCTCGCCCACCCACCATCCCGAGTTCACCATGCTCGAATGGTACCGGGCGGGCGCTTCCCATACCGATCTGTGGGCGGATTGCGAAAGGCTGCTCGCCGCCGCCGCCGAGGCCGCCGGGGCGGAGCGCCTGATGCGCGCGGAGAAGCGCGCGGACCCCGGCGCGGAATGGACCCGCATCAGCGTCTGCGAGGCCTTCGCCCGCCATGCCGGAATCGACCTCGCGGCGACGATGGACGATCCCTCCGACCCCGCCCCGCTGGCCGCCGCCGCGCGCGCCGCCGACGTGTGGACCGGGCCCAACGACAGCTGGGAGGACGTCTTCTTCCGCATCTTCCTCGCCAAGGTGGAGCCCGCGCTCGGCATCGGCGCGCCGGCGATCCTCTACGACTACCCGGCCTCGATGGCGGCGCTGGCGCGGCTCGGCCCCGACCGCCGCTTCGCCGAGCGTTTCGAGGTGTTCGCCTGCGGCCTCGAGCTCGCCAACGGCTACGGCGAGCTCACCGACCCGGCGGAACAGCGCGCGCGCTTCGAGGCCGACCGCGCGCTGAGGCGGCGGCTCAGGGGCGACGCCTATCCGGTCGACGAGGATTTTCTGGCCGCGCTCGAATCCGGGCTGCCGGACTGCGCCGGGATCGCGCTCGGCGTCGACCGCCTGGTCATGCTGGCGGTCGGCGCGGAGCGGATCGAGGACGTGCTCTGGGCGCCGGTGGCGGAGCCGGGCTAGGCGCCGAGCGCGTCCCGGATCGCCGCCTCGTAGGCTCGGACGGCTGCCGCCGGCCCGTCCGGATGCGCCCAGACGCCCGCAGACACGGCGAGGAAATCGGCCCCGGCGGCGGCGACCGGCCGGCAATTCTCCGCCGCAATGCCGCCGATCGCGACGCAGGGGACGGTGGCGACCGATTGCCAGGTCTCCAGCAGCGCGAGCGGCGCCCGCGTCGTCGTCCGCTTGGTCGCGGTCGGAAAGTAGGCGCCAAAGGCGACGTAGTCGGCCCCGGCCTCCGCCGCCTCCATCGCCAGATGGTAGGAGTCCTTGCAGGTCACGCCGACGATCGCGTCCGCACCGACGATCCGGCGCGCCTCCTCATAGGGGGCATCGTCGGCGCCGACATGGACGCCGTCGCAGCCGGTCTCGCGGGCGAGATCGGGGCGGTCGTTCATCACCAAGGCGACGTCGCGGGATTGCGCCACCGGCGCCAGGATCTCGGCGGCGCGGCGGATGTCGTCGTCGCCCGCCTGCTTGAGGCGGAGCTGGACGCAGGCCGCCTCGCCGGCGTCGAGCGCCGCGGCGAGCCGGTCCGCGAAGCCGCGCGCGCCGCCCGGGCCGAGATCAGGCGGCGTGATCAGATACAGCCAGCAGGTCCGGATTGGCCTTGCCCTGGTAGATCCTGACGATGCCGTCCAGCATGGCGAGCGCGTCCGCGCGCGGCCGCTGGAAGGTGTTGCGGCCGATGATCGAGCCCGAGCCGCCGCCGTCGCGGATCGCCCTCACCTCGCGATGGATGCCGTCGAGATCCTTGGCCTCGCCGCCCGAGAAGACCACCAGCCGGCGCCCGTTGAAGCAGGACTGGACGACATGCGCGATGCGCGCGGCGAGCGTCGCGGTGTCGATCCGCTGCTTCTCGTAGACCCCCCTGGCGGCGTCGAGGAAAAGCGCGTCCGTCGGCGGCTTCACCTTGACGATATGGGCGCCCATCAGACAGGCGATGTGGGCGGCGTAGGCGCAGATATCCATCGCCGTCTCGCCCTCCTTGGACAGCGCGCCGCCGCGCGGATAGGACCAGACGACGACCGCGAGGCCGACCGATTTCGCCTCCTCGGCGAGCTCGCGGATCTCCTCCATCATCTCGTACTGGTCGTCCGAGCCGGGATAGACGGTGAACCCGATCGCCGAGCAGCCCAGCCTGAGCGCATCGCCCACCCCGCCATGGACGGCCTGGTCCTTCCCCGTCGCCAGGCTGTTGGCGCTGTTCACCTTGAGGATCGTCGGCACCGCCCCGGCGAAGCTGTCGGCGCCGGCCTCGATCATGCCGAGCGGCGCGGCGTAGGCGCTGAGCCCGGCATCGACCGCGAGCTGGAAGTGGTAGTGCGGGTCGTAGGCGTCGGGGTTGGGGGCGAAGCTCCGCGCCGGGCCGTGCTCGAAACCCTGGTCGACCGGCAGGATCAGCAGCTTGCCCGAGCCGCCCAGCTTGCCGTGCATCAGGATGCGCGCGAGGTTGGCCTTGGTTCCCGGGTTGTCGCTCTCGTAGCCGGCAAGGATTTTCTTGACCTTTTGCGTGACCCGCATCCTCGACCCCCCATCCGATGTCCCCGCGCATCCAGGCAGCGGCAAGCCGCCAATAACTAACCCAATCCCGGCGGGCGTGCCAGCGCGCTCGCGGTGCCGGAGACTGCGGGGGCTATAGCTGGGCGAGCAGGATCACACCTACCACGATGGCCAGGCAGGCGATTTGCAGCCCGAGGATCGACCACAGCAGGACCCGTTCCTGCCGGCCCTTTCCGGAAGAGGCGAGCGCGGCCCGGATCTCGGCGACCGCACGGTCGCGGAATGCCTCCAGCTCGGCCGCCGCTTCGGCGGAGGGGACGAATTCCGGCGCCATGCCGGAGGCCGCGGGAGCGGAAGTCTCCGGGACGGTCGCTACCCCCGCCGCGAACACCGGGGCTGGAGCGGAGACCGGCAGGTCCGGGGCGGGCGTTTCCGGCTCCGGCTCGCCGGGTTCTTCGGGTTCCGGGACCAGCGCCGCCAGATAGGCGACCGGTTCCCCGTCGAGCGGCGAGCTGCGGCGATAAACGCGGAACTCCTCGCCCGGATCGTTGCGGATCGCCGCCAGAGCCTGGGCGGCGCCGTTTGCGGAAACGCTCTCGGCGCCGACGATCCCCCCCGCCTTGACATGCACCCGGTGGAGGATCGCTTCCCCGCGCCAGAACTCGATGTCGATCGGCTGTCGGCTGAGGTCGAGCGAACCGATCAGGAGGTCCAGCGGGAAGTCCGCTAACCGGCCGCGCAGGAACAGCGCGCCCCGGCTCTGCGGCGCATCGCGGGCGGCGGGAGCGGCGGGACGGGCGGCAGGCTGCCGCATGGCGGCCAGCAGCTCGGGAACGCCGCCCAGCGGTTCGCCCGCCTCTTCCGCCATCTCGTAGCGTATCTCGAAGGTCTCGCCGTGGTCGGCGCAGAGCTGCCGGAGGGCTTCCATGCCGTGCAGCCCGCCGGCCGCCGCCGCCAGAACCTGCCCGGACTCCACCATCATCGCGCCGACCTCGGCATCGCCCCGCATGAACGAGACGACGACACAGCGGTCGCTGAGTTGCAGGACTTCCAGGATTTCGTCGAAGCTCGCGTCGTCCACCCGCCCCTGCATGATCGGATCGCCATCCTCCGGCGGCGGCGGCGCGGCCGGCGGGACCTCTGGCGTCGGCGGTTCGAGCGGGGCGGCTTCGATCGCGACGTCGGGCGAATCCGTGGCGAGGGGCCGGGGCTCGGCGTCCCCGGCCGGGTGCGCGGCTTGCACGGCCTCCCGCGCGGGCGGTAACGCGGGCGTGGCCTCGGCGGCGGCTGCGGTCGGCGGGACCTCCGGCGTCGGCGAATCGGGCGGGGCGAATTCGATTGCTGCGTCGGGCGGCTCGGCTTCCCGTTCGGGCGGCAATGCGGGCGCGACCTCCGGCGTCGGCGGTTCGGGCGGCACGGCTGCGATCGCGGCGTCGGGCGGTTCGGCGCCGAGGGGCTCCGGTTCGGCGGTCCCGGCGGAGAACGCGGCTTGCGCGGCCTCCGGCTCGGGCGGCAATGCGGGCGCGACCCCGACGGCGTCGTGCTCCGGGGACTCGACGGGGAATTGCGGGCCGGAAACCTCGAAAATCTCATCGGTGCCGATGACTTCCCCGCTCGGCGGCTCGGCGGCGGCGTGGTGTCCGCCGTCTTCTTCGGACAGCAATTCGGCGAGCCCGCAGAGCGGCGCATCGTTCTGCAGCTCCGGCGCGTTCGGCGGCAGCATGACCACCGAGAATGCGGTGCCCGGATCGCCGATCAGGGCGTTCAGCGCGTCGCCGCCCGTGGCCTCGCTGCGGAAATCTCCGGCGCGGACCACCTGGCCCGCCTTGATCGCGATCGCGCCCACCTCCCGTTCCCCGCAGGAGAAGCGCACCTCCAGGAGTTGGCGGCTCACGGCGAGCACGCCGAACAGCTCGGAAAGCGGGCAGGTGCGAAACGAACCCCGGAGAAAGAGGGGCGTCGCCTGCCGATCGCCCGAACTCACCAACGATCTCCCCGGTTCACGTGATGCGGCCGAATTCCATCTTTATGCTCGACGCCTTGCCTCCCAACCGCATGCTGGTCGCCAGGATGCGGTAGAGCTTGGTCCAGGCGCGCTTCAGCTCTGGGGTGAATCCCTCGCCCAACCCGTTCTCCAGCGCCCATATCAGCGCCCGCTCGAACGGTCCGTAGGCATCGTCGGGTATCTTGTACAGGGCGTGGTGGCGGCGCCCCAGCGCGAGTACGACCAGGAAAAGGTCCCGCTGCGGCGCGACATCTTCCTTCCACTGCTCCTCGGTCCAGTCCAGCGACTTGGTGACGAAGGCGAGCATGGCCATCAGCTTGCGCTTCTGGCCGGTGATGTCTTCGGGGAACAGCCGGCGATAGTGCGGCTGCTCCTCGAACAGCCGCCCGAAGAACAGGTCCGCGACGGTCTCCCACACCGGAGCGATGAGGCGGTAGGTCCCGACGATCAGGGTCTTTTCGTGGGCGTTGAGCAGCGTTCTCTCAGTCATGCCTGTGGATGCCTCCGCTCGGTCGGGTGCGTTTCCATATGGGCCCGGCGATCTATCCGCCGCCACCGATGGCGTCAACAATCCCATGGCCCGTCACAATGCGAAGCCGGGCCGGGGGGACCCCGGCGACTCGATAAACTTCTACGCTTTAACGCCTTTTACGGCGTCGGCGGGCATCCGGGCAGCCCGTGCGGCGGATCGCCGCATTGGACGCGGGATTACCGGGGCGCTCGCTCGGCGGCGGCGGCGAACCAGCGTCGGCAGGCGGATTCGGGATCGCCCTCCCCGGCGAGGTCGAGGGCGGCGTCGGCGTCGGCCTCGATACGGGCGCCGGCCGCCCCGGCGAGCGCTTCGAGCTTGCCGCGGACCGCCGGGGATCCGGCGAAGCGGATGGTTTCGACCGACCGGCGCAGCGCCGCCAGCGCCATGCCGGGGGAGTCGCCGCAATCGAGAACCGCGTCGATGGGGACGTCCGGGTGGGCGCGCCGGGCCGCGCGGACGATTTCGGCGAACCAGGCGGCCCCCGCATAGCCTGCGGCCGCGGGCCCGCTCCTGAGGCGGACGGCGGTGCCGAGCGCCGCCGCCGCGCGGGCCGCGGCGAGCGCGTGGTCGAGGCCGTGGACGACCACGGTCGGCTTGGGTCCGGGCATCCGGCAACAGTGGACGGCGCGCGGCGGCCGATCAACGGTTTCCGCCCGATTGACGGTCTTCCGATCTCCGGCGTAAGGTGCCGCGCAGTTGCCGGGCCCGGCCCGGTCCACGGGTTGCACATGCCACGTCTCGACGAAGCGCAGGCCAAGCTGGAGTCCGCCTTGGACAGGCTGGAACACGCGCTGCGCGAGCGCTCCGGCGCTGAGCCCCGGCTGGAGGCCGAGCTCGGCGAGTCGCGCGCGCGCTGCACGAAGCTGGAAGGCGAGACCCGGGCGGTCTCCGAGCAGCTCGATGCGGCGATCTCCCGGCTGCGCGCCCTGATCCCGTCCTGACGCCGGGGACCGCTCCCTATGCCCGAGGTCGAGCTCAACATCAACGGGCGCAGCTACCGGGTGGCCTGCGAGGAAGGCGAGGAAGAGCGCCTTTCCAGGCTCGGCGCCTATATCGACGACCGGGTGGAGGCGCTGGTCGGCCAGATAGGCCAGGTCGGCGATACCAGGCTGCTGGTTATGACCAGCCTGATGATCGCCGACGAGCTCGCCGAGGCCTATGCCGCGCTGTCCGAGGCGGGGATCGCCATACCCGAGGACGGCGAGCCGCGAGGCGCGATCGAGGACCAGAAGAATGCCCTCGCCGCGCGCATCGAGGATGCGGCCGCGCGCATCGAAAGCATTGCCGAGACGATCGCGCGATCCTAGTTTCTGCCCGGGCGGCGCTGCGCGGTGCGCGAGGCCATTTATCCCTGGGGCCAATACAGTCCTCTTGGGAGCTGTCCCTGCCGCGGTCGTGGCCGCGGTACATGGCGCCCACCTGCGTTTGCAGGCCGCAGAGGATATGCATGGCGGGACGGCCGCCGCGGCGTCGCCCGCCCGGTTTCATCCGTCGGTGGCGGAGGCGGCGTGACCCTCGCTCGGGACAAGAAGCGCCTGCGCGCGGAGATGACCGAGGCGCGACGGCTGGCCGCGGCGGATTCGGGCCGCGCCGCGCGCGCGGTGCGCGACCGGTTCCTCGCCCGTTTCGGCGAGCGGGTCGCCGGCGCCGGGGTTTCCGCCTACTGGCCGATCGGGGACGAGCTCGACCCGCGGCCGTTGCTCCACGCCCTTGCGCGGCGCGGGGCGATCTGCGCGCTGCCGGCGGTGGTCGGCCCCGGCCGCCCGCTGGCCTTTCGCCGCTGGCGGCCCGGCGACGCGCTGGTCGAGGCGAAGTTCGGGCTCAGCGAGCCGCCCGGTTCCGCGCCGCCGGTCGTGCCCGAGATCGTCCTCGCGCCGCTGCTCGCGGTCGATCGCGCCGGCCGCCGGCTGGGCTACGGGGGCGGCTACTACGACCGGACGATCGCGGCGCTGGAGCGGCGGGGCGAGGTGGTCGCGGTGGGAATCGGCTACGATGTGCAGATCCGGTCCTGCGTGCCGGCCGGCGCCGGCGACCGGCGGGTGGACTGGGTGGTGACGGAGAAACGGATCCTCGAATGTTCGGAGGGCGCATGACGGGCGGGCTATGCGGCTGCTGATCTGCGGCGACGTGGTGGGACGGTCGGGGCGGAGCGTCGTCCGCGACGAGCTGCCGCTTCTGCGCGAGACCCTCGACCTCGACTTCGTGATCGTCAACGGCGAGAACGCGGCGGGCGGGTTCGGCATCACGCCCAAGATATGCGACCAGCTCTTCGAGGTTGGGGCGGACGTGATCACCACCGGCAACCACGTGTTCGACCAGCGCGAGATCATTCCCCATTTCGACCGCGAGAAACGGTTGCTGCGCCCGGACAACTATCCGCTGGCCACCCCGGGCCGCGGCTGGGGGGTGTTCCCCGACCGCCGCGGCCGCAAGGTGCTGGTGCTGCACGCGATGGGCCGGCTGTTCATGGACCCGCTCGACGACCCGTTCGCGTTCGCCGCCAGGCGGCTTGCCGAGGACGGGCTGATGCGCACCGTCTCGGCCATCGCGGTCGATTTTCACGGCGAGGCGACCAGCGAGAAGATGGCCTTCGGCCATTTTCTCGACGGCCGGGTGTCGTTCGTGGTCGGAACCCATACCCATGTGCCGACTGCCGATGCGCAGATCCTTCCGGGCGGCACCGCCTATCAGACCGATATCGGCATGTGCGGCGATTACGATTCGGTGATCGGGATGAAGAAGGCGACCTCCGTCGAACGCTTCGTGCGCAAGATGCCGACCGTCAGGCTCGAAGCCGCCGACGGCGCGGCCACGCTATGCGCCGCCTTCGTCGAGACCGACGATTCGACCGGCTTGGCGCTGCGCATCGATCCGCTGCGAATCGGCGGCCGGCTGAGCGCCGCGCTTCCGGACCGCTGACGGCCCCCCGCCCGTATCGCTTTTCCAAGCAATGGCTTGGGCTTAGTCAAAATGTCGCCACATTGATCGTCGACAAGGTGCGGTCGTTCGTGGTGCGTTCCACTCCATCGGCGGCTGCGTTAGGGTTCGCGACATTCGAAACCGGGCACGACGCGGATCGTTCCCGCGCGAAGGGATTGCATGGCCGGTCACTCAAAATTCAAGAACATCATGCACCGCAAGAGCGCCCAGGACGCCAAGCGCTCGAAGCTGTTCACCCGGCTGATCCGCGAGCTCGCCGTCGCCGCGCGCTCCGGCCTGCCCGACCCCGACCAGAACCCCCGGCTGCGCTCGGCGGTGGCCGCCGCCAAGGCCGCCAATATGGGCGGCGAGACCATCGATCGCGCCATCCGGCGCGGCTCCGGCGCCGAGGACGGGGAGCAGTATGACGAGATCCGCTACGAGGGTTACGGCCCCGGCGGCATCGCGATCATCGCCGAGGCGCTGACCGAGAACCGCAACCGGACCGCGGCGGAGGTTCGCGCCGCCTTCGCCAAGCACGGCGGCAATCTCGGCGAGACCAACAGCGTCTCCTTCATGTTCGACCGCGTCGGCGCGGTGCGCTACCCGGGCGGGTCGGCGTCCGGCGACGAGATGTTCGAGGCCGCGCTCGAGGCCGGCGCGACCGACGTGGAGTCGGCCGAGGACGGCCACGAGGTGGTGTGCGCGCCGGAAGACTTCAACGAAGTCCGCGAGGCGCTGGAGACGCGCTTCGGGACGCCGGAATCGGCGGAGCTGGCCTGGCGGCCATCGAGCACCGTCGAGGTCGACGAGGCCGGCGCGGAGAGGCTGTTCAGGCTGCTCGAGGCGCTGGAGGAGAACGACGATGTGCAGTCGGTGGCGGCGAATTTCAGCGTCGCCGACGACATCATGGCGAGACTGACCAGTTGAGGGGGTCCGAGACCCGCCTGCTCGGCCTCGATCCCGGGCTGCGGGCGACCGGCTGGGGCGTTATCGACGTCGACGGCAACCGGCTGAGCCATGTGGCGGACGGCGCGGTGCGCCCGCCCACCGGGGGCTCGCTGGCTGACCGGCTCGCCGCGCTCCACGGCGCGCTCGCCCGGGTGATCGACACCTACCGGCCCGACGAGGCGGCGGTCGAGGAGACCTTCGTCAACCGCAACCCCGCGTCCGCGCTGCGTCTCGGCCAGGCCCGCGGGGTGGTCCTGCTGGCGCCCGCCGAGGCCGGGCTGCCGGTCGCCGAATACCCGGCGAACCTGGTCAAGAAGTCGATCGTCGGCGCCGGCCACGCCGACAAGGGCCAGATCTCGGCCATGGTCCGTGCCCTGCTCGCCATCCGCGGCGTCTCGTCGTCGGATGCCGGCGACGCGCTGGCGGTCGCGATATGCCATGCCCATCACCGCGCGACCCGCGACCGCATCGCGGCCGCCGCCGGGGAGGCGCGGCCGTGATCGCCAGGCTCACCGGGCGGATCGATTCGACGTCCGCAGACGCGGCGGTGATCGACGTCGCCGGGGTGGGATACCTGGTCTACTGCTCGGCGCGCACGCTCGACGCCCTGCCCGCGGCGGGCGAGGCGGCGAGCCTCCATGTCGAGACCCATGTGCGCGAGGATCACATCCACCTCTACGGCTTCGCGGAGCCCGCCGAACGCGACTGGTTTCGCCTGCTGACCACCGTCCAGGGGGTCGGCACCCGGGTCGCGCTCGCCATCCTGTCGGCGCTGAGCACGGACCGGCTGGGCGCCGCGCTGCTGGCGGGCGATGCGGACATGCTGACCCAGGCGCCGGGCGTCGGAAAGCGGCTCGCCGGGCGCATTCTGGCCGAGCTCGGCGACAAGGCGATCCCCGCCCGCGATGCGCTGCCGGGTGCCGCCGACGGCGCCGGGGACGGCCGCGCCGGCGCGGTCGACGATGCGGTCTCCGCGCTGGTCAATCTCGGCTACCGGCGGGGCGAGGCCCATGGCGCGGTGGCCGAGGCGGCGCGGTCGCTCGGGCCCGCGGTCGAGGTCGAGGCGCTGATCCGCGCCGGCCTCAGGGATCTCGCCTCGTGACCGCCGAGCGCCCGAACGCGGCCGCCTACGATATCGACGGCGACGCCGGCGAGGCGGCGCTGCGCCCGCGCCGGCTCGATGCGTTCATCGGCCAGGAACGGCTGCGCCGCAACCTCGCGGTCTTCATCGACGCGGCGCGGGCGCGCGAGGAGCCGCTCGACCATGTCCTGCTGCATGGCCCGCCCGGCCTGGGCAAGACCACGCTGGCCCAGATCGTCGCCCGCGAGCTCGGCGTCGGGTTCCGCGCCACCTCGGGCCCGGTGCTCGCGCGCGCCGGCGATCTCGCCGCCGTGCTGACCAACCTGGAGCTGCGCGACGTCCTGTTCATCGACGAGATCCACCGCCTCAACCCGGCGGTCGAGGAGATCCTCTACCCGGCGATGGAGGATTTCCAGCTCGACCTGATCATCGGCGCCGGCCCGGCGGCGCGCTCGGTGCGGATCGACCTGCAGCGCTTCACCCTGATCGGAGCGACGACGCGCGCCGGGCTGGTCTCGACTCCGCTGCGCGACCGCTTCGGGATACCGCTCAGGCTCGATTTCTACACCGACGCCGAGCTCGAGACGATCGTCGCGCGCGGCGCCCGGCTGCTCGACATCGGGATCACCGCCGACGGCGCGTCGGAGATCGCCCGGCGGTCGCGCGGCACGCCGAGAATCGCCGGCCGGCTGCTGCGCCGGCTGCGGGATTTCGCCGCCGTCGACGGGGCGGACGGGATCGACGCGGCGCTCGCCGATAGCGGGCTCGCCAGGCTGGAAGTCGACCGCCTCGGTCTCGATCTGATGGACCGGCGCTATCTCGACTGCATCGCCAGCAACTACGGCGGCGGCCCGGTCGGGGTCGACACGCTGGCGGCGGCGCTGTCCGAGCAGCGCGACGCGATCGAGGAGGTGATCGAGCCCTTCCTGATCCAGCAGGGGCTGGTCCGGCGCACCGCGCGCGGGCGCACGCTCGCCGACCGGGCGTTCCGCCATCTCGGCGTGGCGCCGCCGCCGCGCGACGCGGACCAGCCCGACCTGCTGGGCGACGGCGAGGCGCCCGACGATGGTTGAGCCGGGGGTTGAGCCGGGGGTGGGGCCGGTCTCCGGCGTTCTCCGGGACGCGGAGCATGTCTACCGGCTGCGGGTCTATTTCGAGGACACCGACGCCGCGGGCATCGTCTACTACGCGAGCTATCTCCGCATGGCCGAACGCGCGCGGACCGAGATGATGCGCCTGCTCGGCGCCGACCACGCCGGCATGATGCGCGGCGACGGCCTGGTGCTCACCGTGCGCCGATGCGCCATCGAATACCTGGCGCCGGCCCGGCTCGACGACGTGCTGGAGATCCGTTCGTGCCTGGTGGAGGTCGGCGGCGCCAGCCTGCGCGCCCGCCAGACCGTCCATCGGGACGGCGACACGCTGGCGCGCATCGATCTCAGGCTCGCCTGCGTGACCGACATCGGCCGCCCGGCACGGTTTCCCGCGCGGCTTCGTTCGGCGCTCGCCGGGCTCGGCCGCGCCGTCTCTCCCGCATCGACCCAGCGAGTGTGACCATGAAGTTTCTCGAATCCGCGGATCTTGCCGGCTCGATCGCCGGCGACCTGTCGATCTGGAGCCTGTTCCTGCAGGCCGACATCGTCGTCCAGATCGTCATGGTCCTGCTGATCGCGGCGTCTTTCTGGTGCTGGGCGGTGATCTTCGAGAAGGTGCTGCGGATGCGCCGCCTCGATCGCCAGGCCGGGTATTTCGAGGAACGGTTCTGGTCCGGCGGGTCGCTCGACGATCTGTACGAACGCATCGGCCAGCGGCCCGACGACCCGATGTCGGCGATCTTCGTCGCCGCGATGCGCGAATGGCGGCGTTCCACCGAGCGCGGCGTGCCGGTCGAGGACTCCCGGCTGACGCTGACCGGGCGCATCGACCGGGTGATGGAGATCGCGCTCGGCCGCGAGCTGCACCATCTGGAACGCTACATGACCTTCCTCGCCTCGGTCGGCGCGACGGCGCCGTTCATCGGCCTGTTCGGCACGGTCTGGGGCATCATGAACAGTTTCCAGGCGATCGCGCTGACCAAGAACACCTCGCTCGCCGTCGTCGCGCCCGGCATCGCCGAGGCGCTGTTCGCTACCGCGCTCGGCCTGATCGCCGCGATCCCGGCGGTGATCGGCTACAACAAGCTCAACAACGATATTTCGCGCTACGCGGCCAGGCTCGAATCGTTCTCCGGCGAGTTCTCGGCCATCCTGTCGCGCCAGGTCGACGCGAGGGGCTGAACCGTGGCGATCCCGGTCGGCAACGGCTCCGCGACCCGCCAGGCACGGCGCATGGCCAGATACCGCCCGATGAGCGAGATCAACGTCACGCCCTTCGTCGACGTGATGCTGGTGCTCCTGGTGGTGTTCATGATCACCGCGCCGCTGCTCACCGTGGGCGTTCCCGTCGACCTGCCCAAGACGGCCGCCTCGCGCATGGTGGGTCAGGACGAGCCCCTGGTGATCACCGTGCGGGCCGACGGCACGGTCTATATCCAGGATACCGCGATCGAATTGCCGCGGCTGATCCCGCGCCTCGCCGCGATCACCGAGAACAGGAAGGACACGCGCATCTTCGTGCGCGGCGACAAGGCGGTTCCCTACGGCCGGGTGATGGAGGTCATGGGGTCGGTCAACCTGGCCGGCTTCCAGCGCGTCGCCTTGATCACCCAGCTGCCGCCAGAGGGCGAGGCCAAGCCGTCGGACCGGGCGGAGCGTTGAACGGTGCGCGCCGGCATCTCGCTGTCCGCCGGTCTTCACGTGGGGGCGATCGCCATCGCGCTGGTCAGCTTGCCGTCGCTGTTCGATCGCGAGGCGCCTGCCGAGATGGTGGTCGCGGTCACGGTGGTGGCGGAAACGTCCGAGCCGAAGACGGAGCCGCCGCCTCCCGAGCCGGAACCGAAGCCCGAACCGAAACCGGAACCGCCGCCCCCCGAGCCAGAGCCGCCGCCACCACAGCCCGAGCCGGAACCGCCGCCGCCGCCACCCGAACCCGAGCCGCCGCCGCCCCCGCCGGAGCCGCCGCCGCCACCGCCCGAACCCGAGCCACCGCTCCCGCCCCCGCCGGAACCCAAACCGGAACCCGAGCCCGAACCGAAACCGGAGCCCAAGCCCAAGCCCAAGCCCAAGCCCAAGCCCAAGCCCAAGCCCAAGCCAAAAGCGGCAGAGGTGCCGGCGCCGAAAGCAAAGCCCAAAGCCGTTCAGCGGCAAGTCGCCAGGGCCGTCCCGGCGCCGCGGCGCAAGCCCAACCCGCCGCCGGATGCGTTCGACACCCTGCTGCGCGACCTGGATCGGCAACGCAAGACCGCGAGCCAGACCCCGCGCCGGCAGGCCAGGCCCGCCCCGGCGCCGGGTCCGCAAGGCGGGCTCGACCGGCGCCGCCTGATCGCCGGGCTGGTCGAGCGGATCCGCGAGCAGGTGTGGCCCTGCTGGAACCCGCCGGTCGGGATCAAGGATGCCCACAAGCTGCGGGTCGCGATAAGAATAGAGCTCAACCCCGACGGGACGCTGGTGGGCAGCCCGCGTATCGTCGACCGGCAGAGATTGACCGCCGATCCGGTCTTCCGGGCCTACGCGGAGAGCGCGGTCCGGGCGTTGCAGAACCCGGATTGCCGCCCGCTCCGCCTGCCGCTCGAATCCTACCGGGCCTGGCGGCAAATTTCCCTAAACTTCGACACCAGGGAGCTATTGCGATGAAGACCTTTTGCCATCTCGGTCCAGGGCGTCCGATCCGGTTCGCCGTGCTGGCTGTCGCCGCGGCTTTCGCGATGGCGATGCCCGCCGATGCCCAGCTCCGCGTGGACATCACCCGCGGCAAGGTGGAGCCGCTGCCCATCGCGATCCCCGACTTCCAGGGCAAGGATCCCGGCAGCGCGGCCTATGGCAGACAGGTCACCGAGGTGATCGCCGGCGACCTCGCGCGGTCCGGGCTGTTCCGCCCCATCGACAAGCAGGCGTTCATCCAGTCCGCCGCCGATATCGGCGTCCAGCCGCGCTTCGGCGACTGGCGGCTGATCAATGCCCAGGCGCTGGTCAACGGCCTGGCCAGGGTCGAGCAGGACGGCCGGCTCGTCGTCGAGTTCAGGCTGTGGGACGTGTTCGCCCAGCAGCAGATGATCGGCACGCGATACCGCACGGCGCCGGACAACTGGCGGGTGGTCGCGCACCGGATCGCCGACAAGATCTATCAGCGGATCACCGGCGAGAGCGGCTATTTCGACACCCGCGTCGTCTATGTCGACGAGTCCGGCCCCGCAGCGCGCCGCATCAAGCGGCTGGCGATCATGGATCAGGACGGCGCCAATCACCGCTATCTGACCAGCGGCGAGCATCTCGTGCTGACGCCGCGCTTCTCGCCCACCGAGCAGGAGATCACCTTCCTCTCCTTCGTCAACAACCAGCCCCGCGTCTATGTCTACAACATCGACACCGGCCAGCAGGAGGTGCTGGGCGACTTCCCCGGCATGACCTTCGCGCCGCGCTTCTCGCCCGACGGGACCACCGTGGTCATGAGCATGGCGCGCAACGGCAATTCCGAGATCTACGCCATGGATCTGCGCACCCGGCGGGTGCGCAGGCTGACCAACCACCCGGCGATCGACACCTCGCCCTCGGTCTCTCCCGACGGCAAGCGCCTGGTGTTCAACTCGGATCGCAGCGGGCAGCAGCAGATCTACGTCATGGACATCGAAGGGGGGAGCGCGCGGCGCGTGAGTTTCGGCGAGGGGCGCTACGCGACGCCGGTCTGGTCGCCGCGCGGCGATCTGGTCGCCTTCACCAAGATCAACCGCGGCCGGTTCTCGATCGGCGTGATGCGGCCCGACGGGTCGGGCGAGCGCATCCTGGTCACGGACTTCCTGGTCGAGGGTCCGACCTGGGCGCCCAACGGCCGGGTGCTGATGTATTTCCGCCAGCCGCGCGCCCGCCCGGGGGCGAAGAAGCCGGGGCCGAGGCTGTTTTCGATCGACCTCACCGGACATAACGAACGCGAGATCGACACGCCGCGCGATGCCTCGGACCCGGCGTGGTCGCCGCTCAAGCGCTGAGATGCGACAAAATGTCGCACCCGTTGCAACGACCGGAAGCGGTCCGAATATCGGGTGCAGGCGTCTGTTGAATTCCGCCTGCCCGGGCGTCATATTGCGGCGGTCCGACAGCGCCCGCGTCGCAAGCCGACGGGCGCCTGACATGTGGGGGACGGTTCCATGCGGTTCGGGAAACTTGCGGTCGTCCTGGCCGCGGCCATGTTGTGGGGGTGCGGCTCCACCGCCGACAGGGAGGCGTCCGGCCCGGCCGCCGGCGATGCGGGCGCGGCGACGGCATCCGAGACGACGGCAGGCGAGGGGATCGCCTCGACGGAGCTGACGACGCAGCCGGCCATTCCGCCGGGAACGCCGGAGGATTTCGTCGTCAATGTCGGCGATCGCGTGCATTTCGGCTTCGACCGCTTCGACCTGACCGAAGAGGCGCGCAACGTCCTTCGCGGGCAGGCGGAATGGCTCAAGCGGCATGCTTCGATCACGGTCACCATCGCCGGCCACGCCGATGAGCGGGGAACGCGCGAATACAACCTCGCCCTCGGCGAACGCAGGGCGATCAGCGTGCGCAACTTCCTGATCGCGCTGGGCGTCGACCCGGGCCGGATCCGCACGGTCAGCTACGGCAAGGAACGCCCGGTGGATCCGGCGTCCACCGAAGAAGCCTGGGCGCAGAACAGGCGCGGCGTGACGCAGGTCGACATATCGTCGCTCCGGGTCACCAACTGAGCCGGCGGCCGCGCCCAAAAATAGCCATAAACCGTCCCCATCGTGAGATTCCTTCCGCGGCCCGGAAAGCCGATCGGAGAGGGGGGTCATGGACCGATGAAGCGATGCCCGGCAGGGTTGACGGGCCCGGCGGCGGTGCTGTTGACGCTCGGCCTCGTGGCGGCGTCCACCCCGGCGGCGGCGCAGTCCTTCGAACTGCTTGAACTTACCGAGCGGGTCGAACGGCTGGAGCGCGAGCTCCAGACCCTGCGGCGCCCGCCTCCCGCCGCCGCCGCCGCGAAGACCCCGGACGGAGCGGCCCAGGCGGAAATCCGCCTGAACGCGTTCGAGCGCCTGCTGCGCGGCTTCGAACAGCGCATCGAAACCCTCGAGAACCAGCGGCGGCGCGATGCAGAACGTCTGGACAAGCTCGCGTCCGACCTCGAGCACCGGCTGCGGACGCTGGAACGGGGGGCGCCGCCGCCCGCCGCCAGCGCCGAACCCGGGGAACGAAGCGCGTCGGTCATCGGCGGAACCACCGCGCCCGACGCCCCGCCCCGCCCGCTCGGCACGCTCAAGCTCGGCAGCGGCGCGGAAGCCGCCTCCCTCGCACCGCCCGCCCCCGTCCTCCCCGACGGCAGCCCCAAGGAGCAATACGACCACGCGCTCTCGCTGACCCTCAAGGAGGCCGATTACGCCCGGGCCGGCGCCGCGTTCCGCGCCTTCATCGACGCCTACCCGCAGCACGACCTGACCGGGAACGCCTATTTCTGGCTGGGCCGGACCCATTTCGTGCGCAAGGATTACGAGGGCGCGTCCTTCGCCTTCGCGGACGGCTACAAGAAGTTCCCCAAGGGGCCCAAGGCGGCCGACAACCTCTACAATCTCGGCATGTCGCTGCGCGCGCTCGGCAAGAAGCGGGAGGCGTGTACCGCCTTCGCGCGGCTGCTCGACCGGTTTCCCAAGGCCAACCCGACCCTGAAGAAACGCGTTTCGAGGCAGCAGAAGCGCCTCAAATGCGCATAGCCGCATGGGCGCGGCCGCAGATGAGGCGCTGGACGGCGCCGGTTTCGCCCGTCTGATCGACCCGCTCGGCCCGTTCGAGCCGGCGCCGGCCGTGGCGGCCGCGGTGTCGGGCGGTCCGGACAGCCTCGCGCTTGCCCTGCTTGCCGCGTCCTGGACCGCCCTGCGCGGGGGCTCGCTGGTCGCGCTGGTGGTCGATCACGGGCTCGGCGACGGGTCCGCCGCGGCGGCCGACCGCGCGCTCGGGTGGCTTGCCGGGCGCGGTATCGCCGGGGTCAGGCTGCGCTGGCGGGGACCCCGGCCGAAGACCGGAATCCAGGCGGCGGCGCGGGCGGCGCGCTACCGGCTGCTCGGCGAATGGTGCGCGGCCAACGGCGTTCTGCACTTGCTGACCGGGCACCACCGGGAGGACCAGGCGGAGACGCTCCTGCTGCGGCTTGCCGCGGGCAGCGGCCCCGACGGGCTCGCCGCCATGCCGCCGATCCAGGAAACCGCCTGGGGCCGGATTCTCCGCCCGCTGCTGGACGTCGAGCGGTCGCGCCTGCGGGCGGCGCTCGCGGCCCTGGGCCAGGGCTGGATCGAGGACCCGGCCAATGCCGATCCCGCCTTCGCGCGCGCCCGGCTCCGGGGCTCCGTCCGGGCGCTGGCGCGCGAGGGGATGACCGCGGCCCGGCTCGCCGCGACCGCCGGGCGCCTCGGCGAGGCGCGCGAAGTCCTGGAAGGCGAGACCGCGATCCTGCTGGCCCGCGCGGTATCGGTGTTTCCCGCCGGCTTTGCCCGGCTCGATCGGGCGGCGCTTGCCGGCGCGCCGGTCGATCTGTCGCGCCGCGCGCTCGAGCGCGTCCTCGGCTGTGTCGGCGGCCGCCGCTATGCGCCGCGGCGCACCCGCCTCGCGCCGCTCCTGGACGCGCTGCGCGGCTCCGGCGCGCTCGCGCCCCGCACGCTCGGCGGCTGTATCGTCCGGCCCGCCGGCGATTCCGTCCTGGTCGCCCGCGAGGCCGCGGCGATCCGCGAGACCGCCCGCGCCGTCCCCGGCGCGGAGACGCTGTGGGACGGCCGCTTCCGCGTCGCGCTCGCGCCCGGCGCCGAAGGCTGCGGCCCGCTTCGTCTGGGCGCCCTCGGCGCGGCCGGATGGCGGCAAGTGCGGCGCGCGCTCGAGGCGTCGCCGGCGATGCCGGACAGCGTGTGCCGGTCGCTCCCCGCGCTCTTCGACGATGCGGGCGTTCTCGAAGCGCCGCATCTCGGCTACCGCCGGGCGGGGGCGGAGGAGGGGCCGCCCGGCGTCGCGCGGATCGCGTTCGCGCCCAAAAGGCCGCTTGCGGCGACCGAGTTTGCGGTTGTTTAATCCGTCTGCGGCATTATCTATTCATCCTGTCCAGCTAGTGGACGATACTGGGGACGCGGGCGGCAAGCCGCGCCCGGCCGGTTCGGGAAGCAGGGATTGAGCAATTTCGGTCGAAATCTTGCGCTGTGGGTGATCATCGGCCTGCTGCTGGTGGCGCTGTTCAACCTGTTCCAGCAACCGTCGAACCGCGGCGCCGGCGATGGGATCCCGTTCTCCGAGTTCCTGGCCCAGGTCGAGACCGGGCAGGTCAAGGAAGTCACCATCAAGGGCCACGAGATCTCCGGATTCTACGGCGACGAGCGCGCCTTCAAGACATATGCGCCGGACGACCCGCAGCTCGTCGAGCGGCTGCGCTCGCGCGGCGTGGTCATCAACGCCCTGCCGGTCGAGGACGGGACGCCGTCGCTGTTCCAGATCCTGATCTCGTGGTTCCCCATGCTGCTGCTCATTGGCGTGTGGATATTCTTCATGCGCCAGATGCAGTCGGGCGGCGGCAAGGCGATGGGGTTCGGCAAGTCGCGCGCGCGGCTGCTCACCGAACGCCTCGGCCGGATGACCTTCGAGGACGTCGCCGGGATCGACGAGGCCAAGCAGGAGCTCGAGGAGGTCGTCGACTTCCTCAAGGACCCGCAGAAATTCCAGCGCCTCGGCGGCAAGATCCCCAAGGGGGTGCTGCTGGTCGGACCGCCGGGAACCGGCAAGACGCTGCTGGCGCGCGCCATCGCCGGCGAGGCCAACGTGCCGTTCTTCACCATCTCGGGGTCGGACTTCGTCGAGATGTTCGTCGGCGTCGGCGCCAGCCGGGTGCGCGACATGTTCGAGCAGGGCAAGAAGAACGCGCCCTGCATCATCTTCATCGACGAGATCGACGCGGTCGGCCGGCATCGCGGGGCCGGGCTCGGCGGCGGCAACGACGAGCGCGAGCAGACCCTCAACCAGCTCCTCGTCGAGATGGACGGGTTCGAGGCGAACGAGGGGGTCATCCTGATCGCCGCGACCAACCGGCCGGACGTGCTCGACCCGGCGCTGCTGCGCCCCGGGCGCTTCGACCGCCAGGTCGTCGTGCCCAACCCGGACGTGCTGGGCCGCGAGCAGATCCTGAAGGTGCATATGCGCAAGGTGCCGCTGGCCCCCGATGTCGACCCGAGGGTCATCGCCCGCGGCACGCCCGGCTTCTCCGGCGCCGACCTCGCCAACCTGGTGAACGAGGCGGCGCTCCTGTCGGCGCGCAAGAACAAGCGCCTGGTGACCATGGCCGAGCTGGAGGAGGCCAAGGACAAGGTCATGATGGGCGCCGAGCGGCGCAGCATGGTGATGTCGGAGGAGGAGAAGCGGCTGACCGCCTATCACGAGGCGGGGCACGCGCTTGTCGCGCTGCACGTGCCCAAGCACGATCCGCTGCACAAGGTCACGATCATCCCGCGCGGCCGCGCCATGGGGGTGACGATGTCGCTGCCCGAGGCCGACAAGTACAGCCATTCCAAGCTCGAGCTCGAGTCGCGGCTCGCCATGGCGTTCGGCGGGCGCGTCGCCGAGGAGCTGGTGTTCGGTCCGGAAAACGTAACCACCGGCGCGGGCGACGACATACGCAAGGCGACCGAGTGGGCGCGCCGCATGGTGACCGAGTTCGGATTCAGCGAGAAGCTGGGCCCGCTGCGCTATTCCGACAACGAGGAGGAGGTCTTCCTCGGCCATTCGGTGACCCAGCGCAAGAACGTTTCCGACGCCACCGCGCGCATCATCGACGAGGAAATCCGAACCTTGATCGACCGCGCGGAGGAGACCGCGCGGCGGGTGCTCTCGGACAACCGCAAGGGCCTCGACGCGGTCGCCGAGGCGCTGCTCGAATTCGAGACGCTGAGCGGCGACGAGGTCCAGGGGGTGCTGCGGGGCGAGTCCGTGGTGCGCCCCTCCGAGGACGAGTACCGGGCAGAGGCGGGGCGCCGCTCCAGCGTGCCGAGCTCGGGCGGAGCCAAGGCCCGCGACCAGGGCGACGAACCCGACGCCGGCATGGAGCCCGAGCCCCAGCCCGGGTCGTGACCGCCGCCGCCCCGCAGCCGCAGCCATTCACCGTCGAATGGAGCCCCGGCCTGCCCCGGGGCTCTTGCCTTTCGCCCGACGCGGCGGCCGGCCTCGCGCTGCAGCCCGTCGGTTTGCTGACCGGCGACGTCGCCGCGCGGGCGGTCGCGGGCGGAACGGCGATGAAGCTCGCGGGCGGGCCGCTCGCCTTCTCGGCCTGTGTCGTGACGCTGGCCGGCGCGCGGGGCCTGCTCCGGACGACGGTGGGGCTCGGCGAACTCTCGGACTGGGCGGCCGGCGAGAGCGCGGCGCTCGGCCGCGCCGTCGCCCGGCGGCTGGAGCTCCTGTCGCGCCGACGCCCGTCCTTCGCCGGGCTGTCCCTCGACCGGGCGCGGCTGATCGGGGTGGTGAACGTGACGCCCGACAGCTTCTCCGATGGCGGCGCGCGCTTCGCCGCCGCCGATGCGCTCGCCGCCGGGCGGGCGCTCGCCGCGGCGGGCGCGGATTTGATCGACGTCGGCGGCGAGTCGACCAGGCCCGGCGCCGCGCCGGTCGACGCGGCGGTCGAGCGCGACCGCGTGTTGCCGGTGATCCGCGCGCTCGCGGCGGACGGGATCGCGGTCTCGGTCGATACGCGCCGGGCCGCGGTCATGGCGGCGGCGATCGAGGCCGGTGCGGTCGTCGTCAACGACGTGAGCGCGCTTTGCTTCGACCGGGCATCGGCGGCGACCGTCGCCGCCGGACGGGCCGGTGCGATCCTGATGCACATGCAGGGCGAGCCGGCGACCATGCAGGACGCGCCGGCTTACGCCGACGCGCCCTACGAGGTGTTCCGCTATCTCGACGCGCGGGCGGCGGCGGCGGCGGCGGCCGGGATCCCCGCCGGGTCGATCGCCGTGGATCCGGGGATCGGCTTCGGCAAGAACGACGATCACAACGCCGCCATCCTGGCCGCGATCGGACTGTTTCACGCGACCGGCCGCCCGGTGGTGCTGGGCGCCTCGCGCAAGAGCTTCATCGGCCGCATTTCGCGTGGGGAGGCGCCCGGGGCGAGGCTGCCCGGCTCGCTCGCCGCCGCCGCCGCGGCGGCGCTCCAGGGCGTGCAGCTGTTCCGCGTCCACGACGTCGCCGAGACCCGCCAGGCGCTGGCCGTTATTGCGCGCATCGGAGGGCTCGGCGTAACGTGAACCCAGGATGTTCCGGTCCGCTGGGGCCGGTCGAGAGTCTGCGTCACCGCAAGCGAGCGGCCATGACACGTCAACTGTTCGGCACCGACGGCATAAGGGGCCTGGCGAACTCCGAGCCGATGACCGCTCAGACGGCGCTGCGCGTCGGCATGGCGGCGGGCGCGTTGTTCACCCGCGGCGAACACCGCCACCGTGCGGTGATCGGCAAGGACACGCGGCTGTCGGGCTATATGCTGGAGCCCGCGCTGACCGCCGGCTTCATCGCCATGGGCATGGATGTGATCATGGTCGGCCCGATGCCGACCCCGGCGGTGGCGATGCTGACGCGCAGCCTGCGCGCCGATATCGGGGTGATGATCTCGGCCTCGCATAACGGCTATGCGGATAACGGGATCAAGCTGTTCGGCCCGGACGGATACAAGCTGTCCGACGAGGCGGAGGCAGAAATCGAGGCGCTGGTCGATGCCGACCTCGGCAAGTGCCACGCCGCCTCCGCCGGGCTCGGCCGCGCCCAGCGCCTCGACGACGCCAAGGGGCGCTATATCGAGTTCGTCAAGAACACGTTTCCGCGCGGGCGGCGGCTCGACGGCCTGAGGGTGGTGATCGACTGCGCCAACGGCGCCGGCTACCGGGTTGCGCCGGCCGCGCTGTGGGAGCTCGGCGCCGAGGTGATCCCGATCGGGGTTGCGCCGGACGGATTCAACATCAACCGGGAATGCGGCAGCACCGATCCCGGCGTCATGCGCGAGGCCGTGCGCCGGCAGGGCGCCGATATCGGAATCGCGCTCGACGGCGACGCCGACCGGGTGCTGATCGCCGACGAGGAGGGCGCGCTGCTCGACGGCGACCAGCTCATGGCGATGATCGCCCGATCGTGGCAGGAGACGGGCAGGCTGAAAGGCGGCGGCCTGGTCGCCACGGTGATGTCCAATCTGGGCCTCGAGATCTACGCCGAGACCCACGGGCTCAGGGTGGAACGGACCCGTGTCGGCGACCGCTATGTCGTCGAGCACATGCGCCGCCACGGGTTCAATGTCGGTGGCGAACAGTCCGGCCATATCATCCTCAACGACTACTCCACCACCGGGGACGGGCTGATCGCGGCGCTCGAGGTGCTCGCCGTGGTGGTCGGGTCCGGTCGCAAGGTGAGCGAGGTCGGGCGGATGTTCAGGCCGCTGCCGCAGCTCCTCCGGAACGTCCGTTTCGCCGGGCAGTTCCCGCTCGACAACGAGACCGTGCAATGCGCGGTCAGGGAGGCCGAGTCGCGTCTCGGCCGGGACGGCAGGCTGCTGATCCGCAAATCCGGCACGGAACCGCTGATCCGCGTGATGGCCGAGGGGCCCGACGAGACGCTGATCGCCGATGTGGTCTCCAAGCTGGTCGACGCCATCGAGCGGGTCGCCGCCTGACGTCTCAGCCGTCGTCGTTCGCCCGGGCCGCCTCCACCAGCCTCTTCGCGAACCAGCGGTAGAAGCAGTGGGTGGCGCCCTCCATGACCGGCGAGAGCACGCCGCCGCGATAGGCCGGCGAGGCGCGGCCGCGCTGCATTCCCTCGACGACGGATCGGTCCTCCTCGAAGATGCCGCGCCAGAGCGCCGCATTGGCCCGGCGCGCCTCCGCGCGGCGTTCGTCGAGGGCCGCGTCGGCGAAGTAGTAGATGTCGACATGCTCGACGGTCCGACCGGGACCCCTGGGTTGCAATGCGACGGTGTAGAAGTGATCGGCATGGATGCCGAACAGCGCGGTCGGGAAGAGCGCGACATATTCCGCCGTCCCGTGCCAACGCCGGGGCAGCCCCGGCATGGTGGGGAAAGCGTCTCCGTTCTCCACCGGCTGCGGCCGGTACGCCGAGGTGCCCTGGCCGGCATAGCCGTCCTGCTCCTGCGCGATCACGTAGTGATCCTCGAGCCGCGAATAGCTGTTGAGGCCGGGGTGTATCCACGGCAGGTGGTAAGCCTCGCAGAAGTTCTCGACCGCCAGCTTCCAGTTGCAGGCGACATCCAGGACGCAGGAGGAATCGCCGTCGTCGAACCGAAGCGCGGCGGGATCGAAATCCTTCCAGCGTTCGGCCAGCGGCGCGATGAAGGTCTCGAAAGGCTCGGCGTCGCCGCTCAGGTTGACGAACACGGCGTCGAACCAGGTCGCCGTTCGCACCGGTCTGAGCCCGTGCCGCGTCTTGTCGAAGCCCGGGAAGTTCCCCTGGTCCGGACCGCCGATCATGGGCGTCGCGCGAAGCGAGCCGTCCAGACCGTAGGTCCAGGAGTGGTAGGGGCAACGGATGGTGCCGCGCAGCCGCGCGGGCTTTTCCATCAGCGTCATGCCCCGGTGGCTGCACACGTTGTGGAAGACGCGCACCTCGCCGTCGCGCCCGCGCAGCATGATCAGCGGCGCGCCGGCGAGCTCGACCGGTCGCGCATCGCCGGCTTCGGGCACGCGCCGACCGGTTCCTATGCAGGCCCAGGAGCGCGCGAGCAGGTGCTCCTGCTCCCATCGGGCGAATTCCTCGCAGACATACGCCTCGTTCGGCGGTCCGCTCGCCTGCCCGATCGCGCGCATGACGTTCGCCAATGCGGCGGTCGCTTGTGCGCCGCTGTTCCACCAGCGATGGGCCATTACTCGATTCCTCCGCTGCGAGCGGCCGATATACCGGCCGGTGTCCGGCGACCCGGCCGAAAGGTGGGCCCATTTTGGATCCGCCGCAAGCAGACTCTGCGGTTCGGGCCGGGCGGCCGGGACGGGTTCACGCTCCGGTCGGACCCCGCTATCGTCGCAGCCATGACACGTCACTCTGTCGGTTCCCATGCCATCGGGCGGGTCGCGGCCTGACGCCCCGTCGCCGGCCCGGATCCTGATCGTCGCCGGGTCGGATTCCGGCGGCGGGGCGGGGATCCAGGCCGACATCAAGACGGTCGCCGCGCTCGGCGGCTACGCGGCGACCGCGGTGACCGCGCTGACCGCGCAGGACACCAGGGGCGTCCATGGCGTGGTGCCGGTCGATCCCGGCTTCGTGCAGCAGCAGATGCGGGTCGTCATCGACGATATCGGGGTCGACTGCGTGAAGACCGGCATGCTGCACGATGCGGCGACGATCGAGGCCGTGGCCGCCGTGCTCGACGAGCTCGGCGACGTGCCGGTGGTGGTCGATCCGGTCATGGTGGCCAAGGGGGGCGCGCCATTGCTGGAGCCGGACGCGATCGGCGCGCTGGTCTCCCGCCTGCTGCCCTTGGCCCGCGTGCTCACCCCCAACGCGCCCGAAGCGGAAGCCTTGACCGGGATGGAGGTCGGCGACCGCGAGACCATGGAACGGGCCGCGAAGCGCCTGGTCGGAATGGGTTGCGACGCGGTCTATCTCAAGGGCGGGCATCTCCCCGGCGCCCGCATCGAGGACCTCCTGGTCGCCGGGTCCGGCATCGAAGTGCTGACCGCCGAGCGGATCGAGACCGCGCACACCCATGGCACCGGCTGCACCCTGGCCTCGGCGATCGCCACCGGGCTGGGCCAGGGGCTCGGGCTCGGCCCGGCTTCTGCCCGCGCCCAGGCCTTCGTGCAGGCGGCGATCGCCCGCGCGCCCGGCTTCGGAAGCGGCCATGGTCCGACCTGGCACGGCCACACGGTGACCTCGTTCGAGCCGCCGGATTAGCCCGTATCAGGCGAGCTCGCGCGAGCGCCTCGCGGCGGCGGCGATGGCGCGCTTCATCAGCGCCGCCATCCCGTCATCCGCCATCAGCACGCCGAGCGCGGCCTCGGTGGTGCCGCCCGGGCTGGTGACGTTGATGCGAAGCTGGGCGGCGTCCTCGTCCGACAGCCGCGCGAGCTCGCCCGATCCCGCGACCGTCGCGCGCGCGAGCCTTGCCGCGATGTCCGGCGGCAGGCCCTCGGCGATCCCCGCCTCGGTCATGCACTCGATCAGCAGGAAGACATAGGCGGGGCCGCTGCCCGAGACCGCGGTGACCGCGTCGATCAGCCCTTCGTCCTCGACCCAGACGACTTCGCCGATGGCGGTGAGCAGGCGCTGGCAGAGCGCGCGCTGGTCCGCGCCGACCCGGGCGTTGGCGCAGGCCGCGGTGATGCCGCGCCCGACCGCCGCCGGCGTGTTGGGCATCGACCGGACGATCGCGGCGCCTTCCCCGAGCGCGGCCTCGAAGAACCCGATCGGCCGGCCGGCGGCGATCGAGAGCGTCACCGCGCCCGCGGCCGCGACCGGCGCGTAAGCCGCCGCCATGTCGGGCAGGGTCTGCGGCTTGACGGCGAAGACGACCACGGCGGGGGGATCGTCCGAAAGCCGCGCGGGGTCTTCCAGCACGCGGACGCCATGCGCCTTGCGCGCGGCCTCCGCGGCGTCCGGCTGCGGTTCGATCACCGTGATGTCGCCGGCCTCGGCGCCGCGCTCGATCCAGCCCGAGAGCATGGCGCCGCCCATCTTGCCGCAACCCACCAGAAGCAGACGATCGCCCATCGCCCGTCCCCCCGATCAGGCCTCTCCACAGGTCTCCAGCATAGCAGCCTCCACCGCCCCGGCGGGGTTTTTCCCGCCCCAGACCACCAGGTGGAAGGCCGGGTAGAAGCGCTCGCATTCGTTGTGGGAGATGTCGATCAGGTCCTCGAGCTGTTCGACGCTCGCCTGCGAGATGCCGCGCAGCATCAGCGCGTGGCGGTAGACCACCAGCCCGTCGTCGAGCCACAGGTCGAAATGCCCGATGATCAGCCGTTCGTTGACGATCGCCAGCAACTGCGCGACCTCGGCGTTGCGTTCCGGCGGCACGCGCAGCTCGAAGGCGCAGGCGTAGAGCAGCGCGCGCACCTCCGGATGCCAGGTCAGGAACGCCCGGTAGCTGCACCAATGGCCTTCGAGGCCGAGCGCGAGGTCCTGCGGGCCGGAGCGGTCGATGCGGCAGTCATAGCCGCTCGCCACCTCTTCCATCAGGTCGAGCGGGTTGACCTCCATGTCGTCGGACGGCTCGAACTCCATCCTCGCTTCCTGATAACGCAAGGGGCGGATGGGTCGAACATATTGGGTTCGACTTAGCCCTACCTACCAGATATAGGATGACAGATCGGTTTTTGCCGCACAAGGACAATCCCCGGTCCGAGGCCCGGCGTGCGCGGCGAAGCGGGAGATTTCAGCCCGCCGCCGGCTTCCGGCGCTTCGGCTTCGGGGCGGGGGCGGTCTTGGCGGCCAGCGCGGCTTCCAGCGCCGCGACCCGCTCGGCCAGAACTTCCTGCTCGGCGCGGGCGTTGGCGGCCATCTCGCGTGCCGCCTCGAACTCGTCGCGCCTGACCAGGTCCATGCCGGCGAGGATGCGTTCGAGCCGGGCATGCACCAGCGCCTCGACCTCGCGCTTCATGGCGACCGCGGTTCCCACCGCCCCCTCGGCGAGCCGCGCGGCGTCCTCCAGGATGCGGTTGTTCGACTGCATGGCCCGACTGTGCCGCAACCCGGCGGGTTCGGCAAGCGGCGGGAATACCGCGGGACGAACCTCTTGGGGGGAGGCGGGTTGGCGATCCGTAATGGACTGATGCTGGCGGAGGGGGTATTTGAACCGCGAACTCTGCGCGAGAGCATCGTCCGGGTTTGCCCCAAGCGAATATCCGCGACGCGGATCCTGGGCAGGAGGCACAGATGTTGAAGCGTCTGCGACTGGCCAATTTCAAGGCGTGGGAGGAGGCCGATCTACGATTCGGCAGGGTGACCGGGTTCTTCGGCACCAACAGCGCCGGCAAGAGCAGCCTCCTCCAGCTCCTGCTCTTGCTCAAGCAGACGAAGAATGCGACGGACCGGGGCCTGGTGCTGGATTTCGGCGGGCCTTCCGACTTGGTGAACCTCGGAACCTATAGCGATGTCGTGCACCGGCATGACGAAGAGACAAGAATAAGCTGGCTCCTCGACTGGTCCCTCCCGGAAATCATGAGGATCAACCAGCGAGTAGCATCTCCCAGCCCGCTCGAATTGGAGGGAAATTCCCTTCAGACACGATGTGAGGTCGGTCTGCGGCGCGAACGCCCTTGGCCGTATGCGTTGGCCTACACGTTCGATCAGATAGATTTCCTCGTGGAATCTCAACTGGGGTCGGAAAACAACTTCAAGCTGGACACATCTGCCGCCGAATTCAGGTTCAAACGCAATCAGGGTCGAGCATGGCCGCTCTCCCACCCGATCAAGACGCACCTATTTCCGAACGAGATGAGACGTTTCTATCAGAACGCCGATTTTCTGCGCGGCTTCGAGTTGGAATACGAACGTTTCATGGACTCAATTTACTACTTGGGGCCTCTCCGGGAGTATCCACAACGTGAGTACGGCTGGGCGGGTTCCAGCCCCGGCGATGTCGGACAGCGGGGAGAGCGCACGGTAGACGCGATCCTCTCCGCCACTCGCGACGGACAGTTGCGAAATCTCGGATATAGGAAGAGAAGAAAGACGTTTCAGGAGATGATCGCACATTGGCTGAGCGAGCTAGGGCTGATTCATGAGTTTCGAATCAAGGAAATTGCGAGAGGTACGAACCTGTACCGAGCGGAAGTGAAAACTACCGAGTCGAGTCCATGGACCCTCTTGACCGATGTCGGGTTCGGCGTGTCCCAGGTGCTGCCTGCCTTGGTTCTCCTCTACTACGTTCCGGAGGGTTCAACCGTGTTGATGGAGCAGCCGGAGATACATCTCCATCCGGCCGTGCAGAGCGGGCTGGCCGACGTCATGCTGAGCGTCGCGAAGACCCGGGACGTTCAGATTGTCGTGGAAAGCCATAGCGAGCATCTGATGCGGCGCCTTCAACGGCGGGTGGCCGAAGGTGAGGCATCTGCGGAAGATGTCAAGCTGTACTTCGTTTCAACCGATGGGCGGAGTGCGCAGACTTCCGATTTGTCCCTCAACGAGTGGGGCGAAATCGAGAATTGGCCGGACCACTTCTTCGGCGACGAGATGGGCGAAATCGCGGCCATCACCAAGGCTTCTTTGAAGAGGAAAATAGGACATTCTTGATGAATACGTTTGTCGTGGACACCAATGTTGCAATCGTCGCTAATGGTGGGCACGGGGTCGATGCGGACGAGTCGTGCCAACTAACCTGTGCGGAGAGGTTGGAACGCTTGGTGCAGCGCGAAACGGTAGCCGTCGATGAAACTGGGCTACTCATCGAAGAATACGCCAGACACCTATCATGGGCCGGCGCACCCGGCGTCGGCGATATGTTTTTCAAGCACTTGGTCGATCGGCAGTATGCGAAGGACCGGGTTTGTCGGGTGTCCATCATCGAGTCCGATGACGATCGCAGAGGATTTGAACAACTTCCCGCAAACGATTTCGACCCGTCGGACCGCAAGTTCCTGGCGGTCGCCGTTGTGGCCGATGCAGTGGTGATGAACGCCACCGACAGCGACTGGGAAGAACACGCGGATCTGATGAACGAGCTGGGCGTGGAAGTCGACCAGCTTTGTCCCCAGCATGCCAGCAAGTGACGTTGGCGGAGCGGCCGGAAACGACGGTGCAACTTCCTTGAACCGGAAATATCCCAGAACCCCGTACTGGCCCTATTCGCCGGCCGTCGGGCGCGAGGACGGCATGCATCCGGACCCCGGGCGTTTCGTGGGCGTGCCCGTGGTGGTGACGGAGAAGCTGGACGGCAGCAACACGCTCTTGCACGACGGCAAGGTCTATGGACGCAGCGTGTCCGCCCCGTCCGAAGCGAAATGGATGGCGATGGCGAAGAAGCACCACGCCTGGAAGGTGACCGGACCGGAAGTCTATCTTTATGGAGAGGACATCTATGGTGTGCACAGCATTGCCTACGCGGCGGTGCCCGAAGACCGGACGTTCTACGCCTTCGCGCTCCGCGACGGGGCCGGCGCCTTCGCCCCTTTCGCCGATTTGGAAAGCTATGCGGAGGGGCATGCGATCCCCGTCGTGCCCGTCCTGTTCCGCGGGATCTTCCGCTCGGTGGCCGAGCTGCGCGCCTTCCTGGAATGCGCCCACGCCGAGCCTTCCGTTCTCGGCGGCGAGCGCGAGGGAGCGGTCGTGCGGCTGGCTTCCGGGTTTCCCGGGTCCGAGTTCGCGTTCAACGTCTGCAAGAGCGTTCGCGCCGGCCATGTGCAGAGCGACGAGCATTGGATCAGGAACTGGAGGCCCTGCAAGATCGCGCGCAGCTCCGCCTAGCCAAAGGGTCGTTCCAGGACAACCTTGTGCGTGCGGCGATCAAGGAGGCAAGCCATGAAAATCACCCCGGTCCATCCCGGCACGCCGCTGCCGGAGCACAACATGCCCTTCGTGCCGGCGTTCTCGGTCGAGGGCGGTCGCACGCTCTGGCTCGCCGGCATGGGGCCGGTGCCGATCTATCACAGGCACCCGCACGACCCGGACGAGGAGGCCAAGTGGTACGAGGGCGGGTTCCGCACGCAGTGCGAGCGCACGTTTGCGAACATCGAGCGCATCCTCGCAGCCGCCGGCGCCGACCTCACCAATATCGTGAAGATGACCCAGTACCTCACCCATGTGATGCGCGACCAGGACACGCTCAACGAGATCACCTGGGAGCTGTTCGGGCGCGAGCGCATGCCGCCGCGCACGCTGCTCGGCGTGCCGACGCTGGCGCATGAGGACATGCTGCTGGAGATCGACGTCGTCGCCCAGCTTCCCTAGCGCGGGGCCGGGAAATGTCGTCTAATCCGGCTTTCGTGCGTGCAGAACCGCGGGAGAGGCCATGGCGATCACCGTAACCCCGCTTTCCGAGGCGATCGGGGCGCGGATCGAGGGTGTCGATCTGAGCCGCGAGCTCGACGCGGCGACCTTCGGCAGGATCAGGGACGCGCTGTTCGACCGCGCCATCATCGTCGTCCCCGACCAGACGCTCGACGAGGACGACCAGGAGCGCTTCTGCCGCTATTTCGGCGAGCTCGAGATGGTGCGCTCCGGCCAGGCGCTCGGCCGCGACCACCCGGCGGTGCTGATGATCACCAACGCCACCGACACCGGCCGCCCGACCGCGCTGGAAGACGGCGAGATGATGTTCCACTACGACCAGTGCTACTACGAGAATCCGGCGCTCGGCTCGACGCTGTATGCCATCGAGGTCCCCGACGAGGGCGGCAACACGCTGTTCGCCAATTGCCGGCTGGCCTACGAGGCGCTGGACGAGAGCTGGAAGGCGCGCCTCGACGGGCTGAGGGCGCTGCACTACTACGACTACAAGCGCGATCCCACGCTGCGGCCGTCGACGGTCAACCCGGACGCGCCGCAATGGGTCCATCCGGTCGTGCGCACCCATCCCGAGACCGGGCGCAAGGCGATCTACGTCAACCGGCTGATGACGCTCTGGATCGAGGGCATCGAGCGTGACGAGAGCGACGCGATCCTCGACTTCCTGTTCGACCACATCGAGAAGCCGGAGTTCGTCTACGAACACGTCTGGACGGTGGGCGAGCTGATCATGTGGGACAATCGCTGCTCGGCCCATGCACGCACCTGGTTCTCGCCCGAGAAGCGCCGCATGATGCGCCGGGTGACGGTGCGCGACTCCCACCCCGTCGTCTGAGCCATGGGCACGATCGACATCGACCGCGCCGAGCGGCCGACCAGGGGGCGCGTCGGCGGCACCGACAAGGACCGGGCGGCGCGGTTCCGCGCCCGCTTCCCGCCATCGGCCAAGCGCAGCCTCTACATCCGCGACAGGATCCTGCTGCCCGCCCGCGAGCCGCCGGTCAACCCGGAGAAGAGCGAGATCGGCGACTCCGCCGAGGCCGCGCGCGAGATCTGCGACATGGCGCGCGGGATGGGGGCGGACGCGGTCGGCGTCGCCGAGTACGACCGCCGCTTCGCCTTCACCCAGGCGGGCGAGCCCGAGCACTCGGCGGTCGTCGTCTTCGGCATCGCCATGTCCTACGACAACATGGCCGATATCGGCCCGCGCTCGCAGGAGGAGGTGCACCGGGTCTACCACGCGCTCGACGATATCGGGGTGCGGCTCGCGCACCAGATCGCCGCCTACGGCTATTCCGCCAGGATGCAGCCCAACGAGGGCGACATCCCGCTTCCCGCGCTGGCCTGGCTCGCCGGTCTCGGCGAGCTCGGCAAGCACGGCTCGCTGATCTCGCCCGAGCTCGGCTCCTCCTTCCGGCTCGGCGCGGTGACCACCGACATGCCGCTTGCGCCCGACGGGCCGGCGGATTTCGGCATCGACGAGGTGTGCGCCAAGTGCGGCGTGTGCACCCGTTTCTGCCCGGGCGACGCGATCAAGCCGGACAAGCGGACGGTCAACGGGATCGAGCGCTGGCATGTCGACACGCCGGCCTGCGAGCCGTGGTTCCACAAGCTCTACGGCTGCAAGATCTGCCTGATGGTCTGCCCGCTCAACAGCCGCGGCGTGTTCGGCGAGGACTTCAAGCGGGCCTCGCGCGTCCTGGTCGACGCCAAAGACGCCGAGGGCATGCTGCGCCTGATCGAGGAGCGCACCGACATGCGCTACGAGGATTTCGACCCGCCGGCGGAGGAGCGGGACGGATAGCGGGGGCATTGACCCGCCTGTTTTTTGTAGTAACATTAAATGGTGCGTGTCGAGTACGATCCGGTCAAGCGCGCGCTCACCCTGGAGGCTAGGGGACTCGATATGGCTCGCGCCGGAGAAGTCTTCGACGGTGCGACGCTGACGGTGCAGGACGACCGGCGGGATTACGGCGAAGACCGCTACATCACCATCGGCTTCCTCGACGATGCGATGGTTGTATTTGTCTGGACCCGCCGGGCTTGGGTCAGGCGCGTCATTAGCATGAGGAAGGCCAATGAACGGGAACGAAGGCTCTACCGTCCGCTACTCGGACCGGGATGACGCGCCCGACCTTTCCCGCGACGGCTGGCCGGAAAAATTTGCCCGTGCGCCCGTGCGCCGTGGCCGGCCGCCGTCTGTCCGACCCAAGGTGTCGACCACCATCCGCCTGTCGCAGGACGTGATCGACCATTTCAGGGCCGGCGGGCGCGGCTGGCAGACGCGGATCGACGAGGCGCTGCGTGACTGGATCGCCCGGCGCGGCGCCGGCTGAGCGCGGACGGCCCGCGCCCGACCGGGATATGGCCCTTACCTATCTGGCCGCGTGTCCATCCGCCTCGCAGGCCTCCCAGACCCACGCCGCGACCGAGAGCAGCGTGTCGCAGGCTCCGCGGCGGGCGACAAGCTGGATGCCGACCGGCATGTCGCTGGGCCCGCGATGGGTGGGCAGCGAGATGGCAGGCACGTGCAGCATGGTCCACAGCGCCTGGAAGGCGGGATCGCCGGCGTAATCGAGCCCGGGCGGCGCCTCGCCGTTGACCGCGGGCACGAGCAGCGCGTCCCAGTCGTCGAACAGCCAGTCCAGCATGTGCCGGCAGTCCCGGGTCCGCGCCCGCGCAGCCCGGTAGTCCGCATGCGGGACCGCAAGCCCGGAAGCGACGGTCTTCCGCATCGCCGGGCTCAGCCGCTCGCGGTCGGTGCGCCATTCATGCGCCATGGCGCGGGCGCGCTCGTAGTCGTTGATCGCCCGGCGCGCATCGGCGAGCGCCTCGAAGGCGGCGGGCAGCCGGACCTCGTCGACCGCCGCCCCGGCGTCCCGCGCCGCATCCGCCGCCCGCTCGATCGCCGCCGCCGTCTCCTTCTCGGCGAGGTGCCAGAGCGGGGTGCGGCAGACGCCGATCCGGGGCGGCGCGGCGAGCGGCGCGATCCCGCCCGGCTCGCGCCCCCACAGCACGTCCGAGAGCAGCGCGATGTCCTCCAGCTCCCGCGCGAGCAGCCCCACGGTATCGAGGCTCTCGGCGGCGAGCTTGATGCCGGCGCGGGAGATCGTGCCGAAGCTCGGCTTGAAGCCGAAAATGCCGCAATAGGAGGACGGCCGCAGCACCGACCCGCCGGTCTGGGTGCCGAGCGCCGCGGGCACCATGAAATCGGCGACCCCCGCGGCCGAGCCCTGCGACGACCCGCCCGGGGTGCGCGCCGCATCGTGCGGGTTGGTCGTGGGTCCGGGATGGGTGCCGGCGAATTCGGCGGTGACCGTCTTGCCGAGGATCACCGCGCCCGCCTGGCGCAGTATCGCCACCGCGGCGGCGTCCGCCGCCGGGCGGTGCCCGTCATAGATCGGCGAGCCCATCCCGGTCGGCATGTCGGCGGTATCGAAGATGTCCTTGATGCCGACCGGCACGCCGTGCAGCGGCCCGGCCGGTCCGGCGGCGGCGTCGCAGGCGCGCGCCTGGGCGAGCGCCAGCTCGGGGTCGAGGAACGCCCAGGCGCAAACGGTCTCCTCGCGCTCGGCGATGCGCGCGAGGCAGGCCGCGACCGCCGCCTCCGAGGTGGTGCGCCCCTGGGCGATCGCGCGCGTGGTTTCGGCTGCGCCCGGCAGGCGGGTCACCGGTCGCGCAGCGCGTCCATCAGCGGCTTCTGCTGGCCGCCGTCGATCTCGATCATCGTGCCGTTGACGAAATGGGCGAGCGGCGAGGCGAGATAGGTGACCAGGTTGGCGACCTCCTCGCACTCGGCGATGCGGCCGAGCGGGATGGCGCGCGGCGCGAGCTGGTCGGCCTCCTCGTAGGGAATCTCCATGTCGCGCGACATCGCCCGGACCAGCCCGTCCCAGCGCTCGGTGCGCACCGGGCCCGGGTTGACCGCGCAGACGTGATGTTCTCGCGCCCGTACTGGGCGGCGATCGAGATGGTGAAGTTCTGCCCCGCCGCGTTGGCGGCGCCCGGGGCGACCTCCCAGTAGGAGTGCTTGATGCCGTCATTGCCGATCAGGTTGACGATGCGCCCGCCGCCTTGGCGGCGCATATGCGGCACGGCGTAGCGGGTGCAGCGCACATAGCCCATGAACTTGAGCCCGAGCGCGGCCTCCCAGTCCTCCTCGCTCAGCCCTTCGAGCACGCCGCCCGGCGCGGCGCCGGCGTTGTTGACCAGGATGTCGAGCCGGCCGAAATGGGCCACCGTGCCGTCGATGAAGGCCTGGGCATCCTCGGGCCCGGTGAGGTCGGCGGCGATCGCGAGGGTCTCCTGGCCGGTGCGCTGGCGGATCGCGGCGGCGGCGTTGTCGAGCCGCTCCTTGTCGCGCGCGCAGATCGCCACCTTGCAGCCCTCGCTCGCCAGGCTCTCGGCGATCGCCCTGCCGATGCCGATGCTTCCCCCGGTGACCGCCGCGATCTTGCCGTCCAGTTGCAGGTCCATCTCCGCCTCCTCTTTGCCTTCCCCGCGCGTGCTCATTTGCGCGCCGACGGGCGCTAGCCTAGCGTGGCGCGGCGGAGATGCAAAACCGGCGGAAGAGATGGCTGACGGAGCGATCGGGCGCGCGCTGAGCCGGCGCGAGGATGCGCGGCTGCTGCGCGGCACGGGGTGTTTCGTCGACGACTTCGCCCCGCCCGGCGCCCTCCATCTGGCGATCCTGAGAAGCCCCTTCGCCCATGCCCGAATCCGCTCGGTCGACCTCGCCGGCGTCCGCGCCCGGCCCGGCGTGGTGGACGCGTTCTCGGGCGCCGATCTCGCGTCGCCGCTGCCGGCAATCCCCGTCCGCATCGCCGGGCTCGCCGGGTTCGAGCGTTTCCTGCAGCGCCCGCTCGCCACCGACAAGGCGCGCTTCGCCGGCGAGCCGGTGGCCGCGATCGTCGCCGCCGACCGCTACGCTGCCGAGGACGCGCTGGCCGCGGTCGAGATCGACTACGACCCCCTGCCGGCGGTGGTCGATCCCGGGACCGCGGCGGCCTCGGCCACGCTGGTGCACGAGGAGGCCGGCGAGAACCTCGCCATCCGCTACGCCGTCGGGCGCGGCGACGTGGACGCGGCCTTCGCCGCCGCGTCCTATCGCCGGTGCGAGCGCTTCCGCACCCACCGCCAGACCGCGCTGCCGCTGGAGACCCGCGGGCTGGTCGCCGATTTCTCCGACGGCGGGGCGCTGAGGCTCTGGGGCGCCGCCAAGGTCACCCATTTCAACCGGCGGGCGCTGGCGCGCGCCTTCGGCCTCCAAGAGGCGGCGGTCGAGCTGATCCAGCTCGACGTCGGCGGCGGGTTCGGGGTGCGCGGCGAGCTCTATCCCGAGGATTACCTGGTATCGATCGCGAGCCGCCGGACGGGCCGCCCGGTCAAGTGGATCGAGGACCGCCGGGAACACCTGACGGCGGCCAACCACTCGCGCGACATCGCGTGTTCGCTGGAGATCGCCGCCCGGCGCGACGGCACCATAATCGGCCTGCGCGGCCGTGTGGTGGCCGATCTCGGCGCCTATGCCCGCACCAATGGCGGCACCGTGCCGGTGCGCGTGGCGCAATTTCTGCCCGGCCCCTACCGCATCCCGAACTTTGCCTGCGAGGTCGAGGTCGTGGCGACCAACCGCACGCCGACCGGGACCCTGCGCGGCCCCGGCCGGTTCGAGGCCAATTTCTTCCGCGAGCGGCTGATCGACCTGATGGCGGCGGATCTCGGACGCGACCCGGCGAGCGTGCGGCTCGCCAACCTGCTGTGTCCCGACGAGCTGCCCTACGCTACCGGCGAGCTGGCGCCGGGCGATACCGGCACCGCCTACAGCGCGGGGGACTACCCGGCGGCGCTCCGGCTGCTGCTGAAGGAGGCGGGCTACGAGTCCTGGCGCGCGCGCCAGGGCGAGATCGGCGAGGACGGAAGGCGCCACGGGCTCGGGATCGCCTGCTTCGTCGAATCCAGCGCCGCCGGGCCGCCCGAGCACGCCAGCATCGCCGCCGACGAGAGCGGCGCCGTCGAGATCCGCGTCGGCTCGTCCTCCTTCGGCCAGGGGGTGGAGACCGGGATGGCCCAGATCGCGGCCGACGCGCTCGGCATCTCGCCCGACGCGATCGCCGTCCGCTACGGCACCACCAGCCTGCTGCCCGAGGGCAGCGGCAGCTATCACAGCCGCACCACGGTGATGGCGGGCAACGCGGTCGCCGAGGCCGGCGCGGCCTTCCGGGAGCGCTGCGTGGCGCTGGCGGCGCTGCGCTGGAACGCCGAGCCGGGCGGGCTTGCCTGGCGCGGCGGCCGCGTCGAACGGCCCGGCGGCGAGGCCATCGGCGTCGCGGCGCTCGCCGCCTTCGCGCGGTCCCGCGGCGAAACCCTCGAAGCCGCCGCGCGGTTCGACAACCGGGGCCGGGTGGCGTGGAGCTGGGGCGCGCACGCGGCGCATGTCGCCGTCGATGCCGAGACCGGCGGGGTCCAGGTGCTCGGCTATCGCCTGGTCGAGGAGCTCGGCCGGGTGCTCAACCCGATGATGGCCGAGGGTCAGGCCGTGGGCGCGGCGGTCCAGGGGATCGGCGGTGCCCTCCTGGAGAGCATCCGCCACGACGCCGACGGCCAGCTCCTCACCGCCAACCTCGCCGACTATACGGTGCCGGCGAGCGCGGAGACGCCGCGCATCGACGCGCTGGCTCTCGAAACCCACCCGGCGGACTCCAACCCGCTCGGCTTCAAGGGCGCGGGCGAGGGCGGAATCGTCGCCGCCGGCGCCGCCATCGCCAATGCGATCGGCCAGGCGCTCGGCCCGTCCTGCGCCGGGCCGAGCGCGCTGCCGGTGTCCGCGGACGACATCCGGCGGCTGCTGGAACAGGCGCAAGCATGAAGTTCGACGGTGGATAAGGGCAGGAAGAACTCTCTGGATCGACCGCCTGGAAGGCAAGGTGGACGTGCTGTCCGCCGTCCGCCAATCCCCGGCGCGCGAGCTTTCCGAGCTGCGGGGCGAGATCCGCGGGCGCCTCGGCGGGTTGCCGGTCGCCCCCTAATCGAAACACCCGCGCATTACGGGTTCAGCCGGTAGCCGCCGCTTTCGGTGACCAGGAGCCGGGCGTTGGACGGGTCGCGCTCGATCTTCTGGCGCAGCCGGTAGACATGGGTCTCCAGCGTGTGGGTGGTGACGCCCGAGTTGTAGCCCCAGACCTCGTTCAGCAGCACGTCGCGTGCGACCACGGTGGGGCCGGCGCGCAGCAGGAATTTCAGGATCGCCGCTTCCTTTTCCGTCAGGCGGATCCGGCTGTCCCGCTCGACGTCGATGAGCAGCTTGGCGCCCGACCGGAAGGAGAACGGGCCGATGGAGAAGACCGCGTCCTCGCTGCGCTCGTACTGGCGCAGCTGCGCGCGGATGCGGGCGAGCAGGACGCCGAGCCGGAACGGCTTGCCGACATAGTCGTTGGCCCCCGATTCGAGGCCGAGGATGGCGTCGGCGTCGCTGGATGCCGCGGTCAGCATGATGACCGGCGCGCGAATGTCCGACTGGCGCAGGCGGCGGCAGACTTCCCGCCCGTCGATGTCGGGCAGTCCGACATCGAGCAGGATCAGGTCGAAATGGCTGGCTTGCGCGGTCTCCAGGGCGGTCGCGCCGTCGCCGGCCGGGACGGTCTCGAACTCGCCGTCCATCTCGAGCTGTTCCGCGAGGGCCTGCCTGAGCGCTTCGTCATCGTCGACCAGAAGGATCTTCTTGCTCTGCCTCGCCATACAAACAGCACCCCTCCGATAACCTGACTCGGGCGCCGGGCGGGCGGATTCTGACAATGGGCGAATCCGCGACCTCCCGCGCGACGCCACGAAGTGGGGCGTAAACCCGCAACAGTCTCAAGACCGCGGGACTAACGACAAAACTAGCTCAGCGACGCCGGATTGTCATATGCCGCGAACATACGAAGCGATGTCACTGCGACATAGTGTCGCAACCTTCGGTCGGGTAGAGGCCGAAGCGTTCGCCCAAGGGCTGCTCCGCCGGCGGGGCGGCGGGTTGCGGGGCCGGGCGGCGGCGGGGTAACAAGCCGCCATGACGCTGACGGTGGGCGCCGACGGGAAGGCGGTCTGGCGCGGGCGCGCGCTGCGCTGCGCGATCGGGCGGGGCGGCATCGCCCGGGCCAAGGCGGAGGGCGACGGCGCGACCCCGGCCGGGCGCTTCCCGCTGCGCCGCGTGCTTTACCGCGCCGACCGGATCGGCGCGCCGCGCACCGCGCTGGCCCGCGCCGCCATCGACCCCGCCGACGGCTGGTGCGACGCGCCGGAGGATGCGCGCTACAACCGGGCGGTGCGCCACCCCTACCGGGCGCGGGCCGAGCGGCTGTGGCGCGCCGAGGGGTGTTACGACCTGCTCGCGGTGATCGGCTTCAACGACGATCCCGTGGTGGCGGGGGCGGGCAGCGCCATCTTCCTCCACGTCGCCCGGCCCGATTTCGCGCCGACCGAGGGCTGCGTCGCGCTCGCCCTCGGCGACCTGCGCGAGGTCCTCGCCGGCTGGCAAGCGGAAGACCGGATCGCGATCGGCTAGCCCCGCCTCAGACCGCGGCGATCGTCTGGACCTCGATCAGGAACGGCTCCTGCACCAGCCGGTCGACCAGCAGGAGCGTGTTGGGCGGATACCTGCCGTCAGGGAACATTTTCGGGAACTCGCGCAGCCGGAACTTCATGAATTCCGGGATCCACTGCGAATGCACCATATAGGTGGTGAACTGGACGACATTGCCCCAGCCCGCCCCGGCCGAGTCCAGCGCCGCGCGGATATTGGCGAAGACCTGGACGCATTGCGCGTCGAAATCGCGCTCGCCGACGATGTTGCCCTCGGGGTCGGCCGACAGCATGCCGGCGATGAACAGGAACTCCGACGCCTTGACGCGCGTCACATGGGTGTACTGGCCCAGCGGCGCGCCGAGCGCCTCGGGGTTGTAGATGTCGATATCGGCCGTCATCGTGCTGTGCCTCCCTTTGCCGGAAGCGCGATCAAGCCCGTTCGCGGCCGCCCGATCAAGCCAGCGCGCATGTCTCACCCCTGTCACGGCCTGCGTCGCGCCCGGGCGCCTCTCCTGCCCTGTCGGCCGGACAGCGCCGCGCAGGCCATGACAGGGGCGGGAAATGCGGGCTATGGCGCCATCGTTCTCACATTCGAGCGCAGCGCGCGGTGGTCGACGACGCCTTTGACGCCGGCGATCTCCTCGGCCAGCACCTTCGAGGCGGCGCGCTCGGACTCCGAGCCGACCACCCCCCAGAACTCGACCGTGCCCTGCTTCACCGTCACGCTGGTGGTGCCGTAGCTCGCCCAGGGCTGTTCCGACAGCGCCCTGTCGACCGCCCGGCGGATCGCCTCGTCGTCCGCGTCGCTGTCGATCGACACCGTGCCCGCCGAAGCGATCTCGCGGATGATGTTGGCGCGGCTGATCAGCCCCACCACCCTGCCGTCGTCGACGATCGGCACCCGCTTGATGTGGTTGCGCTCCAGCGTCTCGGCGACCTCCGACAGCGACGCCTCGGGGCCGACCGAGATGACCGGCGCGGTCATCACGTCGCGCGCCGTTCTGCCATGCGCCTTGGTGAAGTCCTCGGCAAGGTCCGAGGGGTCGCGCCACAAATTGAGCCACCATGAGCCGGAGGGCTTTTCGGTGCCGATCTCCGGCCGGCGCAGGAGGTCGCCCTCGCTCACGATGCCGAGCAGCGTACCGTCTCCCTCCACCACAGGGACCGCGCTGATGTGGTGGTCGGTGAGCTTTTGCGCGATCGCCGTGACCGGTTCGTCCGGCCCGGCCGTCACTACGCGGCTGGTCATGATGTCTTTCGCCTTCATCGCCTGCCTCCCGTCCCTCGCGGAGCCGCCGACCGATCCTCGCCGCCGCGCCGGTCAAGCACATTGACCTGGATCAAGCGGGCGTGTTGTCGTCCGAGGCAGTATCGGGAGCGTAGATGACGCAGCCAACCGAGATCTTCTTCCTGACCGCCCGGGAGCATGCGAGGCGCCCGGCGGTCGCGGTGCAGCCCGGCGCGCCGCTGCGCGAGGTCGTCGGCCGCATGGCGACGGAGAAGGCATCCGCCGTCGTGGCCGTCGACGGCGACGGCCGGCCGGCCGGGATCGTCACCGAGCGGGACATCGTCCGCCGCGCGACCTTCGCGGCCCCGCCCGAGCAGCCGGTGCGCGACCTGATGTCCTGGCCCGTCCGCTGCATCCGGGAGGACGAGCACCTGTTCATCGCCATCGCCCGGATGCGCCGGCTCGGCCACCGCCACATGCCGGTGATCGACGGCGAGGGACGGCTTGCCGGAATCCTCGACCTGCACGACGCGATGGGCCGCGCGGCGCGCGGCATGGTCGTCATGATCGACGACCTGACGCGCGACGACAGCGACGACGGGCTGCGCGAGATCAAGGCCGCCCAGGTACGGGTCGCCGACACCCTGTTCGCCGCCAATGTCGCCGTCGGCGACATCCAGGCGACGCTGAGCCACGTCAACAACGACATCTATGCTCGCCTGCTGGAGCGCAACCTCGCGGCGATGGCGGACGAGGGGATGGGTTCCCCTCCGGCGCCGTTCGCGATGATCATCATGGGCTCCGGCGGGCGCCACGAGAACTTCTTGACCCCCGACCAGGATTACGGCTTCGTCATCGAGGACGGCGCGGATGCGCTCGGCGAGCGGGAAGATGGCTGGTTCGCCGCGCTCGCCGAGCGCCTGTCGCGCGACCTCGACGCGGTGGGGCTGCCCTATTGCGACGGCGGGGTGATGGCGACCAACCCGCAATGGCGCAAGACGCTCGCGGGGTGGAAGGATCAGGTCGACACGTGGTGTCGCCGGGCGCGCATCGACCCGCTGCTCGATTTCGACATCTTCTTCGACTTCCGCCTGGGCTGGGGCGATGCCCGGCTTGCCGCCGCGCTCAGGGAGCACGTCACCCGGCGGACGGCCGGCAACGAGGCGTTCCTGCGCGAGCTCCACGCCACCAGCCGGGACCACGGGACCGCGCTCGCCTGGTTCGGACGCTTCGCCACCGAGCGCGCCGATCCCGCCCATCGCGGCAAGGTGAACCTGAAGATGCACGGCACGCTGCCGCTGGTCACCGCGGCGCGTCTGTTCGCGCTGCGCGACGGCGTGGCGGAGACCGGCACGCGCGAACGCCTCGCCGCCTGCCATGCGGCCGGGGTGCTGAACGATGCCGAGCACGACGATCTCGACGCCGCCCGGCAGACGATCTGCCGCCTGCTGCTGGGCCGCCAGCTGGTCGATTTCAGCGCCGGCGCGGCGGTCTCCAACTTCGTCGACCCCGCCGCGTTCACCCCGCGGCGCAAGCGCCAGCTGCGCGAGGCGCTGCGCGCCGTCGAGCGCCTGCGCAAGCGCATGGCGGTCGAGTTCGGCGGCGAGCCGATCTGAGTCCTGTGCTCAGTATTTGAGGTCGAGGCCGCGACGGCGGCGGATGCGCGCCGAGGCCTGGAGCACCTGGCCGAGCGTGGCGATGCCGCGCGCCTCCAGCCGCGGCAGCATCTTGCAGAACACCCGGGCCGTGGCGATCGAGTCGCCGAGCGCGGTGTGGCGGCCTTCCACCCCGATCCCGAGCCGTTCGGCGATCGCATCGAGCGAGTGGTTCTGCGAGAGAGGGTCGAGAAAAACCGAGATCAGCAGCGTATCCAGCACCAGGTTGGCGAATTCGATGCCCGTTCCTTCCTCCTTCATGCGCAGGAACGCCATGTCGAAATCGGCGTTGTGCGCGACCAGAACGGCGTCGCCGACATAGGCGTGGAACGCCGGCAGGACCTCGCCGATGGGCGGTTCGCCCGCGACCATGTCGTCGGTGATCCCGTGGAAGCGGATCGAGGCGCGCGGGATCGTCCGGCCCGGGTTCACCAGCCGCGAGAACGCGTCCGCCTCCTCGACCTCGCCGTCGCGGCAGCGCACCGCCGCGATCGAGATGATCTCGTCGCCCTCCGACGGCCTGAGCCCGGTGGTCTCGGTATCGAACACCACGTAGCGCAGCGCCGCCAGCTTGCGCCCGTCGAGCTCGTCGCCGTGGAACGGCTGCTCGAAGCTGGGCCCGCCGTGGAATTCGGGCCGGGCGGGGAGGCCGCGGCGGTCGTGAAGCCGGGCGAGGATCACCCGGTCGGTCAGCGCCCACAACCCGGCCATGGCCAGGGCGAGCACGGCCAGCGCGGCCCAGACGACGCCCACGGGAACGCCGGTCCCGCCGCCCGCCAGCGCCTCCGGCCAGACCAGCGCCGCGATTGTGAGAACCAGCACTGCACCCGCCACCGCCCCGGCCCAGAGCAGGCCGATGGCGCTCCGTATACCCATCTCGTGCAGCAGTCGCATACCCGTCTCCCCGACGGGGCGGCCGCGCGCTACACCGCGACCCGCGCCCTGATGTGCGCCTGCGGGCGATAGTCCTCGATCGCGATGTCCTCGGCGGTGAAGTCGAACAGGTCGCGCCGGTCCGGGTTGAGGCGGAGCCTGGGCAGCTTGCCCGGTATGCGCGAGAGCTGCTCGTCGGCCTGGTCGAGGTGATCGAGATAGAGATGGGCGTCGCCCAATGTGTGGACGAAATCGCCCGGCTCGAGGTCGCAGACATGGGCGACGAGATGGGTGAGCAGGGCGTAGCTCGCGATGTTGAAGGGAACGCCCAGGAATATGTCCGCGCTGCGCTGGTAGAGCTGGCAGGAGAGCCTGCCCCCGGCGACGTGGAACTGGAACAGGCAGTGGCAGGGCGGCAGCGCCATGGCGTCGAGCTCGGCGACATTCCACGCGCTCACCACCAGCCGGCGCGAGTCGGGGTCGCTCCGGATCTCCTCCACAACCCGGGCGATCTGGTCCACCGCAGACCCGTCCGCGTTCGGCCAGGACCGCCATTGCCGCCCGTAGACCGGCCCGAGCTCGCCGTCGGCGTCCGCCCACGCGTCCCAGATCGTGACCCCGTTCCGGTTGAGGTAGCCGATATTGGTGTCGCCCGCGAGGAACCACAGGAGCTCGTGGACGATCGAGGGCCGGTGCAGGCGCTTGGTGGTCAGCAGGGGAAATCCGTCCGCGAGGTCGAAGCGCATCTGGTAGCCGAAGACGCCCTTGGTCCCGGTGCCCGTGCGGTCGCCGCGGACCGCGCCGCGCTCGCGCACATGACGCATCAGATCGAGATATTGCCGCATGCCACCCCCCGTATCCCGACCCCGCGTCCGGTTTGAATTGGCCGCGAAGCGTCCTATATTGTCAATGCCGGTCAGCCGGCTATGGCGATAAACGGCTTGTGCAATAAGCGAAGCGGACCCGGGGGCAGTACCCGGCGCCTCCACCAAACCTCTTTCCCGCCGCCTCGGCGCGGGCTTCATGGGGGCGAAACAGGATCGACGCGCGTGTAAAGACTCGCTTTTCGCCCGGCATGGTACCGCCGTTATCGGGCCGACCTGAAAGATGCCAACGACAACGACGTGGCACTCGCTGCCTAGCTTGGCTGGGTAAGCGCGGTTCGGGGGGCGCCGGGCAACAGAAGCCCCCCACTCTCGGACCCGCCGGCGCTGTCAGGTCAGGGTGATGTCGAACACCGAAGAGTCTCTCGTCCCGTATCAGGAGATGGTGGAACGCGCGCTGCGGAGCGTGGTGCGCGACGCGCTCGCCCGCGTCGAGCAGCAGGGGCTGCCCGGCAGCCACCACTACTACATCTCCTTCCTGACCGGGCACGACGGCGTGACGATTCCCGACCGTCTCCGCGCGCGCTACCCGGACGAGATGACCATCGTGCTGCAGCACCGGTTCTGGGGGCTGGAAGCCGGGGATGACGGGTTCTCGGTCACGCTATCCTTCGGCGGCCAGTCGGAGCGCCTCGCCGTGCCCTACGAATCGGTGACCGCCTTCATGGACCCCGCGGTCGATTTCGGCCTCCGCTTCGGTCCCCAGCCGGACGGCGACGCGGGCGATGCGCCGGACGACGGGGACGGGGAGCAACCGCAAGCCGGCGCCGGAACCGTGGTCACGCTCGACAGCTTCCGCAAGACCTGACGAGGCACAGGCGCCGGGCGAACCGGCACCGCCGTGAATCGGCTATGATGGGTTGCGTTGCAGCAATCGGTCGGGTGGGGCCATGGCGGAGCTGGAAATCGGCGTGATCGGGGCGGCCGGCCGGATGGGGGCCGCGGTCGTGCAGGAGATATGCGACACCGAAGGCTGCGCGCTGGTCGCCGCCGCCGACGCCGCCGGGCATCCGGCGATCGGCGAGGACGCGGGGTCGCGCGCGGGCGTCGGCGCGCTCGGCATCCCGATCGGCGACGATGCGGCCTCGGTGTTCCAGCGCGCCCGGGTGGCGATCGAGTTCTCGCTGCCCGATGCGACGACCCGGCACGCGGCGATGGCGGGAGAGGCGGGCACCCCGCATGTCATCGGCACGACCGGTCTCGATGCGGCGCAGGAGCGCGCGATCGGCGCGGCCGCCGAAGGCGCGCCCATCGTGATCGCGCCCAATATGAGCCTCGCGGTCAACATCCTGTTCGCGCTCACCCGCCAGGTCGCCGGCATCCTCGACGACCGCTTCGACATCGAGATCGTCGAGATGCACCACAAGCACAAGGTCGATGCGCCGTCCGGCACGGCGATCGGCCTCGGCCGCGCCGCCGCGGAAGGCCGCGGGGTCGCGCTCGACGCGGTCGCCCAGATGACGCGCGAGGGCCATACCGGCGCCCGCGGCCGGGGCGATATCGGCTTCGCGGTGCTGCGCGGCGGCGACGTGGTGGGCGACCACTCGGTGGTGTTCGCGGTCGAGGGCGAGCGGCTGGAGCTCACCCACAAGGCCTCTTCGCGGCGCATTTTTTCGCGCGGCGCGGTGCACGCGGCGCGCTGGGCCGCGACCCGGGAGCCCGGCCTCTACGGCATGGCGGACGTGCTCGGCCTGTGACCGGTCACGCGGCCGTATCCGGAGCGGCTGCGTGCCGGCGGCCGGCCTCCCGCGCGATCAGGGCCCGCTTGCGCGCGCTGCCCCAGCGATAGCCGGTCTCGAACCGCCCCGACGCCCGGATCGCGCGGTGGCAGGGGATCAGCACGGCGATCGGGTTGGCGCCCACCGCCCGTCCCACCGCGCGGCCCGCGCCCGGTCTGCCGATCGCCCGCGCGATCTCGCCGTAGCTCACGAGCCGCCCCGGCGGCACCCGCAGCAGCGCCTCCCAGACCTTGATCTGGAAATTGGTGCCGCGCGCCCACAGGCGGATCGGCGAGGCGCCGGCCTCGCCGCCCCGGGCCAGCGCCTCGCCCGCGCAACGCCAGGTCTGCGCCGCGTCCTCGACGAGCCGCGCATGGGGCCAGGCGGCGGCGAGCGCCGCCACCGGATCCTCGCCCTCCCGCTCGAAGGCGATGCGGCACACCCCGCGCTCCGTCGTCGCGGCCAGGAACCGTCCGAACGCGCCGTCATGGCGGCCGTAGCGGATTTCCAGACCGCGCCCGCCGGCGCCGATCTCGCCCGGCGTCGCGGCCTCCAGGGTGACGCACAGATCGTGCAGCCGCCCCGGACCGGAAAGCCCGACATCGAGCGCGGCATCCAGCACCGAGCGCGCATCCATCAGCGCCTCGCGCGCATGGTCGAGGGTGACGTAGCGGAGGAAGAGCTTCGGGCTCACCCCCGCCCAGGCGGTGAACAGGCGTTGCAGGTGGAAGGGGCTCATGCCGATGCCCGCCGCGACCTCGTCGAGCCCCGGCTGGCGAAGCCTGTGGTCCTCGATATAGCGGATCGCCCGCTCGATCCTCGCATAGGTCGCGTTCCCGTCCATCGTCCCTGCCCTCGCCGTCTGCGCCTGCACGCCGACGATAGGAACGCCTAGCCGGCCGGGCCACCCGTATCTTGCGCTGCGCGGGCGCCCGCCGGCGGACGCCGCAGCCGCTCCAGAGCGGCGGTCAGGGCGCGCGCCAGCTCGAGCCGTTCCTCCGGCGCGAGGAAACCGCCGACCGCCAGGCGCCGGCCGTGCGAAGTCAGCACGAGCTGGCTTGCGTGCTCCGGCGGATCGTCCATCTCCACCCGCAGCCAGTAGGGCTGAAAGCGCCAGGACTGGTGACGGCGCCCCGGCCCGATCCGCTCGACGACCAGCGCGGTCTCGGTCAGAAGCAGGGTTTCGTGCATGCGGGCGCTGCGGTAATTCGCCTTGAACGCGACATAGATCAGCAACACGTCGAGCCCGAAAAAGCCCAGCACGGGCCAGGCGCCGATCAGCGCGAAGGCGAGGCCCGCGCCGAACGCCACCGCGACGATGGCCGCCATCAGGACGACGAACCCCCTGGGGCTCAGGCTGCGATGCGGCTCCAGCGTGGCCTGGAATATGGGTGCGGTCTCGGGGGCCATCGGCGGATCATAGGCCTCTCCCCTGCGCCGGCCAATCCGCGCTAGTCTTGCGCCATGCCGCGACCCATGCCGCTCGCCGATGTCGACGCGTTCTACCGCCGTCTCGCGGAAACCATGCCGGCGCCCAGGGGCGAGCTCGAATACCGCAACGAATTCACCCTGCTGGTCGCCGTCGTCCTGTCGGCGCAGGCGACCGATGTCGGGGTCAACAAGGCGACGGGGCCCCTGTTTGCCGTCGCCGATACGCCGGAGAAGATGATCGCGCTGGGCGAGGCGAGGCTCAGGGACCACATCCGCACCATCGGGCTCTACCGCAACAAGGCCAAAAACGTGATCGCGCTGTCCGAGGCGCTGGTGGCCGATTTCGCCGGCATGGTTCCGCGCCACCGGGATGCGCTCGAAAGCCTGCCCGGGGTGGGACGGAAGACCGCCAACGTGGTGCTCAACATCGCCTTCGGCGAGCCCAGCATCGCGGTCGACACCCATGTCTTCCGGGTCAGCAACAGGACCGCGCTTGCCCCCGGCAAGGACGTCCGCGCGGTCGAGGACGCCCTGGTCCGCCGCACGCCCGCGCGCTGGAAGCAGCACGCCCACCACTGGCTGATCCTGCACGGGCGCTATGTCTGCAAGGCCCGGCGGCCCGACTGCCCCGCCTGCGTCGTCGCCGATCTCTGCCGCTACGGGGCCAAGACCGTCTGAGGTTCAGCCCGTCGGCTGCTGCCTGGCGTGCCGGGCGAGGGCGTTGAGGCACTTGCGCGGCGGGGTTTGCTCGCCGCCCGGCGCCCAGGACTCGATGTGACGCACCCGGAAGGTCTCGCCGCCGCCGGCCCCACCGGCATAGAGAAACAGGGCAAGCGCGCAGGTCCCGTGGCGGTAGCGCCAGAGTTCCGTGGGCTTCTCGCTGCGTATGAAGGAGGGCGAGCCGAGCAGCGCCCTGACCTCGTTCCGATCGAGGCCGATCAGGCTTTTCGGATCGATGTCGAGCGCCGCCGTCCGCTCGGGTTCCGGCCCTGGCGGCGGTGGCGGCTCACCCGACGCGGCTTCGGCCGGCTCCGCCGGCCCTCCTCCGCCTGGCGGGAGAACGGGCAGCGGCCGCTCCTGAGGGGCGGGACGCGCGCTGTGCTGCAGAAGCAGCGGGTTCTCGATGCGACAGCCGACGACACCCGCCAGGACGGCGACCGCCAACGCTACTCGACAGGCGGCGAAAATGGTCTAGCCGACCGGCGACTCGGCCGCGAGGACGGGGGCTGCCTCACGCGAGTCGTCTTCCGAACAGGGCTGCAGCTCGCCGACGATGACGCCGCCGCGCTCCACTTCCAGCTGGCCGAAGGAGATCTTGCCCAGAATCCGCCCCGAGGCGCGCACCACCAGGGTTTCGCGGGCGACCAGGGACCCCTCGACGGTACCGCTGATCTCCGCCGTTTCGACATCCGCATCGCCCTTGAAGACGCCGGTGCGGGCGACCTCCAGCTCACGGCAGCCCTCCATCCGGGTCTCGACGAAGCCTTCGACGATCAGCTTTTCGCAGGACTGGATCTGGCCGTTGAGCGAGATGCTGCGGCCCACCAGGAGACACTTGCCCTCGCTGTCGGCGCCGGGAGAGATGCGTCGGGCGGGCTCCGTTGCCGGGGTGCTGACGCGTCGCGCGGGTCGGGCCTGGACGACGGCCGCCGGCGCCGGCGAGGCCGCCCGGGCGGGCTCCCTGGACGGGACATCGAGCGATGCCTCGGCGCTTGTATCCTCTTGCCGCGGCATCTCTCCGGGGACCTCTTCGTCCCCGGACCGGGCCTCTTCCGCGTCGTTCTTTCTGCGACCGAACATATCCAATACCCCCTGGCCGGCGTCCGGCGACGTACTCATTCGATCTGCCTCCGCATCGGGCCGGACGGCGGCGTCATGTCCCCGCATCACGCCGCTCCATGGCGTCGAACTCGTGTACCATAAACGCTGTTGCGATCATGGGCATCAACCAATTGATGACCGGGATGCTTAACAGAAGCGTGATCAGAATCCCTCCGACAAAGATCCGCCACCGGAATTTCCGGCATGCGCGCCGCGCCGTGCGCGGCTCCAGTCGGCGCAGCGCGACCAGCTCGAAATATTCACGTCCCAACAAATAGCCGTTCAACCCGTAGAAAACAAAGACATTTATTCCCGGCACCAAGTACAGCGGCAGGACCAGAAGGTTGAGCGCGAGCGCGATCAGGACGAGCTTCGCGGTGGAGAAGGTGGACGACAATATCGACTGGCCCGGCGCCTCCGGCTTGTCCGGGTAGTGCCTGGCATCGACCGCGTCGGCGATTTCCTCGAGGAAGAGGCCGACCACCAGGGTCGCGACCAGCGGGAACAGCATGACTGCCACGATCGCCGCGCCCGCCCCGGCGACCGCCTTGATCGTCCAATCCAGCCAGGCGATGCCAACCAGCTCGATGGCGTGAAGCGCCCAGCCCACGGCGAAGATCAGCGCGGCGAACAGCGCTGCGGAGATCGCGGCGGTCTTGAGGGCGACCGCGCGGAAGGCCGGATCGAGGGCCTGTCGAACGGCGAGCAGCAGGTTCCTTGGCATCGGCGGCACTCGAACGGCGTAAGGGCACTGCGCGGGTTCGCCGCACCCGGCGCCGCCAGTATACTGGCGCGGCGCCAGAGCTGCGACCGCACGCACCCGAAGAGGTATCCATGGCCGCCGACCCCGCGCCGTTCGACGCCGTCGGCCTCGGCAACGCGATCGTCGACGTCGTGGTGCAGACCGACGACGCCACGCTCGCCGAACTCGCCCTGCGAAAGGGCGCGACGACGTTGATCGATGCCGACCGGGCGTCCGGCCTGCAACGCTATGTCGAGGACGGGCTGGAAGTTTCCGGCGGCTCGGCGGCGAACACCATCGCCGGGCTCGCCTCGCTGGGCGGCAGGGGCGCCTTTCTCGGCAAGGTCGGCGGCGACCGGCTGGGCGAGGTGTTCCGCACCGACATCACGGCGATCGGCGTGGAATACCGCTCGCCGCCGGCGCCTGCCGGTCTCGAGACCGCGCGCTGCCTGGTCCTGGTCACGCCCGATGCGGAGCGGACGATGCTGACCTTTCTCGGCGTCTCGACCGCTTTCGGTCCGGAGGACGTCGACCGGGAGCTGATCGGCAAGGCCGCGATCACCTATCTGGAGGGGTACCTGTTCGACGAGGAGCGGGCGAAGGCCGCATTCGTGCGCGCCGCCGAGCTCGCCCACGCCGCCGGCCGCAAGGTCGCGCTGTCGCTCTCCGATCCGTTCTGCGTCGAGCGCCACCGCGGCGCGTTCCGCCATCTCGTGCGCGGCCATGTCGACATCCTGTTCGCCAACGAGGCCGAGATCACCGCGCTTTACGAGGTCGAAAGCTTCGACGAGGCCTGCCGGCTGGCGGGCGCCGAATGCGCCTTTGCGGCGCTCACCAGGGGGGCCGCCGGTTCGTCCATCGTCGCCGACGGCAGGATCTCGCCAGTCGCCGCGGCGCCGGTCCCGCGGGTTCTCGACACCACGGGTGCCGGCGATCTCTATGCCGCGGGCGTGCTGTTCGGACTTGCCCGGGGCTACGAGCCCGAGCGATGCGGGAGCATCGGCGCCATCGCCGCGGCCGAAATCGTCGGCCATTACGGCGCCCGCCCGCGGGCGCGGCTTGCCGATCTGCTGCCCGCCGCCTGAAAAACGGCGAATATCCCGGTCCGACGAGGCACGCCCGGCATGGAGCTTCGCAACATCGCCCTGATCGCGCATGTCGATCACGGCAAGACGACGCTCGTCGACTCGATGTTCCGGGCCGCGGGCGCGATACGCGCCAACCAGCGCATCGCCGACCGCGCGCTCGATTCGGGCGACCAGGAACGCGAGCGCGGCATCACCATCCTCGCCAAGTGCACCGCCGTGGTCTGGCGCGGCACCAAGATCAACATCGTCGACACCCCGGGTCACGCCGATTTCGGCGGCGAGGTGGAGCGTATCCTGTCGATGGTGGACGGCGCGCTGCTGCTGGTCGACGCCGCCGAAGGCCCCATGCCGCAGACCAAGTTCGTGCTCGCCAAGGCGCTCGGGCGCGGGCTCGCGCCGATCGTGGTGATCAACAAGGTGGACCGCCGCGACGGCCGGCCGCATGCCGTCGTCGACGCGGCGTTCGACCTGTTCGCCGCGCTCGGCGCCGACGAGCGGCAGCTCGATTTCCCCATAATCTACGCCTCCGCCCGGGAGGGCTGGGCGGCGCGCGAGCTCGATGCGCCGAGGGCCGGGATGGAGCCGCTGTTCGATGCCATACTGAACGAGGTCGCGCCGCCGCCTCCCGACCCCGGCGGCGCCTTCGCCATGCTCGCCAGCATCCTCGAATACGATGCCCATCTCGGCCGCGTGCTGACCGGGCGCATCGCGCGCGGCACGGCCGAGGTCAACATGCCGGTGACGGTGCTCAACCGCGACGGCGAAACCGTCGAGCAGTCCCGCATGACCAAGCTGCTGACCTTCAACGGGCTTGCCCGCGTGCCCGCGCGACGGGTCTCCGCCGGCGACATCGTGGCCATCGCCGGGCTCAAGACCGCGACCGTCGCCGATACCGTCGCCGCGGCGGAGCGCCCGGCCGCGCTCGCCGCATCGCCGGTCGATCCGCCCACGCTTGCGATGCGGTTTACCATCAACGATTCGCCGCTGGCCGGAAACGACGGCGACAAGGTGACCTCGCGCCTGCTGCGCGACCGCCTGTTCCGCGAGGCCGAAAGCAATGTCGCCATCGATCTCAGCGCCATCGAGGGCGAGGACGGCGTCGAGGTGCGCGGCCGGGGCGAGCTGCAGCTCGGCGTCCTGATCGAGACCCTGCGGCGCGAGGGCTTCGAGCTGTCGGTGTCGCGGCCGCGCGTGCTCTACCGCGTCGACCCCGGGACCGGCGCCCGGCTGGAGCCGCTCGAAGAGGTGATCGTCGACGTCGACGACGCCCATGTCGGCGTGGTCGTCGAGTCGCTGGGCCGCCGGCGCGGCGAGATGTCCGACATGCGCCCGTCGGGCGGCGGCAAGACGCGGATCGGCTTCATCGCGCCGTCGCGCGGGCTGATCGGCTTCCTCGGCGAGCTGATGAACGACACCCGCGGCACCGGGGTCATGTCCCGCGTGTTCCACGGCTATGGCCCGCACCGCGGCGAGCTGGAGGATCGGCGGCGCGGCGTGCTGATCTCCACCGGCGACGGGGAGGCGGTGGAATACGCGCTGCACAACCTGGAGGAGCGCGGCGTGCTGTTCGTCGAACCCGGCGAGCGGATCTATCGCGGGATGATCGTCGGCGAACACAGACGGGGCAACGATCTCGAGGTCAACCCGCTCAGGACCAAGCAGCTCACCAATATCCGCGCCGCCGGCAAGGACGACTCGATCCGCCTGACGCCGGCGCGCAGGCTGCGGCTGGAGGAGGCCATCTCCTACATCGCCGGAGACGAGCTGGTCGAGGTGACGCCGAAGAGCATCCGCCTGCGCAAGACGCTGCTCGACCCGCATGCGCGCCGGCGGGCGGCGCGCGGTGCCCGCTGAACCGGCGCCCGGCCTCGCGGTGCTGCCGGTCGCCGCTAGGCGCGCGCCGGCGCCCGGTCAGTCGGGGGAGGCTTCGAGGCCGTAGCCGGCCGAGCGGACGGTGCGGATGACATCCGATTGACCGCCGTCGTTGAGCGCCTTGCGCAGCCGGCGGATGTGCACGTCGACCGTGCGCGTTTCGACATAGATGTCGTGCCCCCAGACGGCGTCGATCAGCTGGTTGCGCGAGAACACGCGGCCGGGGTGCTCCATCATGTAGCGCAGCAGGCGGAACTCGGTCGGGCCGAGCCTGACGCCGCGGCCGTTCCTGGTCACCCGGTGCGCGGCGAGATCCATCTCGATGTCGCTGAAGGCAAGCCGTTCCGCCGCGAGAGCCGGGCGTACCCGGCGCAGCACGGCGCGGATTCGGGCAAGCAGCTCGTCGGTCGAGAACGGCTTCGAGATGTAGTCGTCCGCGCCGGTGTCGAGCCCGCGGATGCGGTCCGTCTCCTCGGCGCGCGCGGTGAGGATGATGATCGGCACGTTGCGGGTGGCCGGCTTGCGCCGGAGCTGGCGGCAGACCTCGATGCCGCTCATATGCGGCATCATCCAGTCGAGCAGCACCAGATCGACCCGCTGTTCGGCGACGACCGTCAAAGCCTCCTCGCCGTCGGGGGCGGTGACCACGTCGAGCCCCGCGCGTTCCAGGTTGTAGCGCAGCAGGGTCACCAGATCCGCCTCGTCATCGACCAGCAGGACGACCGGTCTCATCGCGCTCCGTTCTCTGCGCTGGCGGTGACGACGCGGGTCACTTCGCATCGCCGCCGACCTCGTGATCGGCAGTGCTGCCGCGCGGCCGCGTCCGGCGCATGCGCGTGCCTTCCACCAGGTAATGGATGATCTCGGCGATGTTGGTCACATGGTCGCCGATGCGCTCGATATGCTTGGCGATGAACAGCAGGTGGGTGCAGGGGGTGATGCTGCGCGGGTCCTCCATCATGTAGGTCAACAGCTCGCGGAACAGGCTGGTGTACATGTCGTCGACCTCGCGGTCGGAGGCCCAGACCGTCATCGCCTTGTCGAGGTTGCGCTCGATATAGGCGTCCAGCACCTCCTTGATCATCTGCTGGACCTGCCGGCTCATGCGCGGAATCGCGTGTACCGGCCGCACCGGCGCCACCTCGGAGAGCGCCAGCGACCGCCGCGCGATGTTCGAGGCGTAGTCGGCGATGCGTTCGAGGTCGGCGGCGATCTTCAGCGCCGAAACGATGTTGCGCAGGTCGAGCCCCATCGGCTGGCGCAGCGCGATCAGCACCGTCGCCTTCTCGTCGATCTCGTAGTTGAGATCGTCCACCCGCTCGTCGTCGGCGACCACCGTTTCCGCGAGGTCGGGGTTGCGGTTGACCAGCGCCTCGATCGCGCGGGCGATCTGCGACTCGGTGAGCCCGCCCATCCGCGCGATCATGTCGTTGAGGTCGCGCAGCTCCTCGTCATAGGACCTGACGATGTGTTCTGCTTCCATGCCTGCTCCTCCAGCCGCCCGCCCCGCCGCGCCGCTAGCCGAACCGCCCGGTGATGTAGCCCTGCGTGCGTTCGTCGCTGGGGTTGGTGAAGATCTGCTCGGTGCTGCCCACCTCCACCAGATTGCCGAGGTGGAAGAAGGCGGTCTTCTGCGATACCCGCGCGGCCTGCTGCATCGAATGGGTGACGATGACGATGGTGAAGTTTTGCCGCAGCTCGTCGATCAGCTCCTCGATCCGGGCGGTGGCGATGGGGTCGAGCGCGGAGCACGGCTCGTCCATCAGGATCACCTCCGGGCTGATGGCGATCGCGCGGGCGATGCAGAGCCTTTGCTGCTGGCCGCCGGATAGCCCGGTTCCGGGCTCGTCGATGCGGTCCTTGACCTCTTCGAGCAATCCGGCGCGGTCGAGGCTCGAATGGACGATGTCGTCGAGCTCGGCGCGGTTCGCCGCGGTGCCGTGGATGCGCGGGCCGTAGGCGACGTTGTCGTAGATCGACTTGGGGAACGGGTTGGGCTTCTGGAACACCATGCCGACGCGCGCGCGCAGCAGCACCACGTCGAGGGACGGGTCGTAGATGTCCTCCCCGTCGAGCGTCATCCGGCCGACCACGCGGCAGCTTTCGATGACGTCGTTCATCCGGTTGAGGCAGCGCAGGAAGGTCGACTTGCCGCAGCCCGACGGGCCGATCAGCGCCGTCACCTGGTGTTCCGGGATGTCGATGTCGACGTTCCTGAGCGCCTCCTTCTCGCCGTAGAAGACGCCCACCCCCGTCGCCTCGATCTTGGTCGCCGGAAAATTGCGGCGCGCGGGCTCGACTCCCTCCCCGCCGCTCGGATCCGCGGTCCGGACCATCGTCGCCGTCGCTTCGTCCATCGTTTCCCTCCGTCCGGCGGGGCCCGTCCCCGGGCTACCAGCGCCGTTCGAACTTGCGCCTCAGATAGATCGCCAGCGCGTTCATGACCACCAGGAAACCGAGCAGAATCATGATCGCGGCGCTGGTCTTCTCGACAAAGCTCCGCTCCGGCATGTCGCTCCAGAGATAGATCTGCACCGGCAGCACGGTGGCCGGGCTCAGCGGGTCGGTCGGAATGTCGACGATGAAGGCGACCATGCCGATCATCAGCAGCGGCGCGGTCTCGCCCAGCGCCTGGGCCATGCCGATGATGGTGCCGGTGAGGATGCCGGGCAGCGCCAGCGGCAGCACGTGATGGGTGATCACCTGGAGCTTCGATGCGCCGATGCCGAGCGCCGCCTCGCGGATCGAGGGCGGCACCGCCTTCAGCGCGGCCCGGGTCGCGATGATGATCGTCGGCAGGGTCATCAGCGCCAGCACCATGCCGCCGGCCAGCGGCGCCGAGCGCGGCACCCCGAAGAAGTTGAGGATCACCGCGAGCCCGAGCAGCCCGAAGACGATCGACGGCACCGCCGCGAGGTTGTTGATGTTGACCTCGATCAGGTCGGTCCAGCGGTTCCTGGGGGCGAACTCCTCGAGATAGACCGCCGCCCCGACGCCGACCGGGAAGGACAGCAGCAGCGTCACCATCATGGTGAAGAACGAGCCCATGATGGCGCCCCAGATCCCCGCCAGCTCCGGCTCGCGCGAGGCGCCGGACGAGAAGAACCTTGTGTTGAACCTGGTCTCCACCCGGTCGTCGGCGGCAAGCGCGTCGAACCAGGCGAGCTGCCGGTCATCGATCGGGCGCTCCCGTTGCGGGCGGTCGCGCTCGATCTTGCCCTTGACCAGCATGTCGACATGGTCCGAGGCGGTCAGCCAGACCTCCTGGCGGGTGCCGACGATCGAGGGGTCGGCCAGCACCATGTCGCGCAGATCGTCCTCCGCGCCCTGGCTCAAGAGCGCGTAGAGCGAGCGCCGGTCGCGCCGCTTCTTCGCATCCCCGAACCGGTCGCGCAGCGCCTGCTTGTAGATCGCTCCGTAATTGGCCCCGGCGAGGGCTTCGGGCGTGTTCCTGCCCGACGGGTCGAGCAGCTCGGCGTCGAACAGCACGTCGAGCTTGATATGGGTGTGGACGAACGCCTGATAGCCCTGGGCTGCGATGCTGAACAGGAGCCAGACCAGCGCGACCATGGCGGTCGCGATGGCGATGACGCCATAGGCCTTGAACCGGCGTTCCGCGGCGTAGCGGCGGCGCAGCCGGCGCGCATCCAGCGTCGGCCGGCTCGCCGCCGGGTGCCGCGGTCGCGCGCCCGATGCGTCTGCCGCGTCAGTCATATTGCTCCCTGTACTTGCGCACCACGTGCAGGGCGACGACGTTCATCGCCAGCGTGATGACGAACAGCACCAGGCCGAGCGCGAACGCCGCCAGGGTCTTGGCGCTGTCGAATTCCTGGTCGCCGATCAGCAGGGTGACGATCTGGACGGTCACCGTGGTCACCGCCTCGAACGGGTTGGCGGTGAGATTCGCCGCGAGCCCCGCCGCCATGACCACGATCATCGTCTCGCCGATCGCCCGGCTGACCGCGAGCAGGCAGGCCGCGAAAATGCCGGGGAGAGCGGCCGGCAGGATTACCCGCCTGATGGTCTCCGACTTGGTGGCGCCCATCGCCAGCGAGCCGTTGCGCAGCGATTGCGGCACGGCGTTCATCACGTCGTCGGACAGCGAGGAGATGAACGGGATGATCATGATCCCCATCACCGTCCCGGCGGCGAGCGCGCTCTCCGAGGCCACGTCGAGCCCGACCGATTCGCCGATCCCGCGGAATACCGGGGCGACGGTCAGCGCGGCGAAGAATCCGTAAACCACCGTCGGGATGCCGGCCAGGATCTCGACCACCGGCTTGACCGCGCCGCGCACCCTGGGATCGGCGTAGTCGGACAGGTAGATCGCCGACAGCAGGCCCACCGGCACCGCGATCAGCATGGCGATCAGGGTGATCAGCATGGTTCCGGCGAATAGCGGGATCGCCCCGAACACGCCGGTCGAGCCGACCTGGTCGGCGCGCAGCGCGGTCTGCGGGCTCCATACGACGCCGAAGACGAAATCGAAGAACGGGATCTCGCCGAAGAACCGGATCGATTCGAAGACCAGCGAAAGCACGATGCCGACGGTGGTCAGGATGGCGATCGACGAACACGCGACAAGCAGGATGTCGATCGTCCTTTCCACCCGGTTGCGCGCCCGGAGCGCCGGCGCGACGCGGCCCCGCGCGAAGGCGAGACCGGCGATGGCAAGCGCCAGCGCGATCGCCGCGAGCGCGCCCTTGCCGGTCGCGTCCAGACGGTTGAGATGCGCCGCCGCCGCCGCCACATGGGGCGCGGCGCGGCTCGCCGGGATGGTGCCGTCGGCGGCGTTGCGGATGTCGTTCAGCAGGAGCGACATCCGGTCCGGGCCGAGACCGCGCATCGCCTCCGGCAGGGCGGAGACCACGATGCTCTCGATGACGCTGGGCTGGGCGAGCAGCCAGAGCACGAAAATCCCGAGCGCCGGCAGGGCGCACCACAGCGCCACATAGGCGCCGTAATAGCCGGGCCGCGAATGCATCGAATGGCTGCGGCCGCCGGCCAGGGCGAGGGCCCGGCGACGGCCCAGGTAGTAGCCGAATATCGAAAGCGCGAGCAGCGCGATGATCAGTGAAAGCGGAGACATTGCCCGTTGGATCGCTTTCCGCTGCCGGCGTCGGTCGCGAGCTTGCCGGCCGGGCGGCGACCGATTCCGCCCGGCCGTTACGCAGCTACATGGCGAGCTTGGCGCCGGCCATCGCGGCGCTCCCGATCTTCTTGCGGTCCTCGTCGGATAGCGGGATCAGCCCCTTGTCCACGAGATAGCCTTCCGGACCCCAGGCGCGCTCGGCGGTGAATTCGCCGACATATTCCTCGATGCCCGGGATGACCCCGACATGCGCCTGCTTGACGTAGAAATACATCGAGCGCGACACCGGGTACTCGCCGCCCGAGATGGTCTCGAACTCGGGCGCGACGCCGTCGACCGTGGTGCCCTGGATCCGGTCGGCGTTCGAATCGAGGAAGCTGAAGCCGAAGATGCCGTAGGCGTTCGGGTTGGCGACCAGCTTCTGGATGATCAGCACGTCGTTCTCGCCCGCCTCGATGAAGGCGCCGTCCTCGCGGATGCCGTGGCAGATCGCCTTGTAGCGCCTCTTGTCCTGCTTCTTCATCGCCTCGATCGCGGGGAACTGCTTGCAGCCCCCTTCCATGGCGAGCTCGACGAAGGCGTCCCGCGTGCCGGAGGTCGGCGGCGGTCCGAGGACCTCGATCTTGCGCCCGGGAAGCGACGGGTCGATGTCGCTCCACATCTTGTACGGGTTGTCCTTCAGCGTCTCGCCCTTGGCGTCGGCCGGCACCGACTTGGCCAGCGCGAGGAACAGCTGCTTCAGGGTGATCTCGGTCGGCTTGGCCTTCCTCGAGTTGGCCAGCACGATGCCGTCATAGCCGATCTTCACCTCGGTGATCGCCTTGACGCCGTTCCTGGCGCAGCGGTCGACCTCGGACTTCTTGATGCGGCGCGAGGCATTGGTGACGTCGGGATGCCGAACGCCGACGCCCGCGCAGAACAGCTTGAGGCCGCCGCCCGAGCCGGTGCTCTCGACGACGGGCGTCTTGAACTCGGTCGACTTGCCGAACTGTTCGGCGACCGCGGTCGAGAACGGGAAGACCGTCGACGAGCCGACGATGCGGATCTGGTCGCGTGCCTGGGCGGAACTCGCCACCGCGATGGATACCACCGCCGCGGCAGCGAACATGGTGTGCTTGTTCATGATATCTCCGTCTCGGATTTGTGGGTGTCGAGGCAGCGCGAATCTCTGTTCGGCCGGTTCGGGCGGGCCCTGTCTACCCCGGACGCCGACGGTGGTAAGCGTCCTGCGAGACCTCGATATGAAATTCCTGTTACGTTTTGATGACAGTGCCGGCTTCTTCTGCCTGCGCGCGCGTGTCGGGTTCCGGTGCGGCGCGCGGAAGGCGCACGGTGAACACGCTGCCGACCCCGAGCTCGCTCTCGATGGCGAGCTCGCCGCGGTGCCGGTTGACGATGTGCTTGACGATCGCCAGCCCCAGCCCGGTGCCGCCCATCTCGCGCGAACGCGCCGTGTCGACCCGGTAGAACCGCTCGGTGAGACGCCGCAGATGCTCCGCCGGGATGCCTTCTCCCTGGTCGCTGACGGCGATCCGGATGGCATCCGTCTCCGGCGTTCCGTCGCCCGCCCCGTCCAGCGTCGCGCCGTCGATGGAGATGCGGACCGAAGAGCCCTCCGCGCCGTACTTGATCGCGTTGTCGATCAGGTTCTGGAACAGCTGCGTCAGCTCCTCGCGCTCGCCGATCACCCCCGGCTCGGCGATATCGCCGTCGATCGACAGCGCGATGCGGCGCGACCGGGCGGCGAATTGCAGGGAGTCCACCACCGGGGGGATCACCGAAGACAGCGATACCGTGGCGGACGGCGGCAGATGCTCGTTGAGCTCGATCTTCGACAGCGACAGGAGGTCGTTCACCAGCCGGCTCATGCGCTCGGCCTGGGTGCCCATCATCTCGAGGAACCGGTCGAAGGCCGCTTGGTCCTCCCTGGCCGGGCCGCGCAGCGTCTCGATGCAGCCGAGCAGCACCGAGATCGGCGTCCTCAGCTCGTGGCTCGCATTGGCGACGAAATCCGCCCGCGTGCGGCCGTGGCGCCGGATAGCGGTGACGTCGGTGACCGCGATCAGGGCGAGGGTTCCATCCGGCGCCGGCTCGGGCAGCGCGGCGATGCGGGCGGCCAGCTCGAGATCGGACCCCGCGAGACGGAAGTCGATCTCCTCGGCCGCGCCGGTGGCGATCACCCGTTCGGCGGCCTCCAGAACCCCGGGATCGCGCAGCGCGGCGACCAGGTCGGCGCCGACCGGATCGACCCCGAGCAGCGCCGTCGTGCTGCGCGAGGCGCGCACGATGCGCCGGTCGCCGTCGATCGCGATCACCGGGTCGGGCAGGCTGTCCAGCACGCTGTCGGCCGACGCGCTGCTCGTCGCCAGATCGCCGAGCCGCTGATGCAGCCCGGCCGTCGAATCGGCGAACGCCGACGCCAACCGGCGCGGGACCAAGGGCGATTCCAGGTGCAGCCGTTCCGGCGCGTCGCCGGCGTCAAGGCGGTTCAACCGGTCCGCGACCCGCGACAAACCCGACAGATGGCGCCTGACCGGCAGCCACAGCGCGGCCGCCGCCACCGCCGCGCCCGCCGCCGCCACGCCGAGTCCGAGCTCCCCGGCCAGCACGAGCACCAGCAGGATACCGGCAAACGGGCCCGCGAGAACCGCTATCGCCCAGACCAGCGCTCGCTTGGGTACCGGATCGCTCTCCATGTCGTCACGCGGCCGGTCCGGCCCTTCACTCCGACGCGACGGCGATGCTAGCGCTTCGTGCGTCACCCGCCAAGCGGCCGTCTGGCTGGCGTCGCGCGCGGCATGATAGGTTGCCGGATGTCCATGACCGACGCGGCCGGGCAGCGCGAAGATGGCGGCGCGCGTTCGACCGGCGAGGATGCCGGCGGCAAGGGAAGCGCGCGGGACGCCGCCGCGACGCCGATGATGGCGCAGTATCTCGCCGTCAAGGAGGCCCATCCGGGCTGCCTGCTGTTCTACCGCATGGGCGACTTCTACGAGCTGTTCTTCGACGACGCGGTCGCCGCCGCCAGGGCGCTCGACATCACGCTCACCCGTCGCGGCCGCCACCGGGGCGCCGACGTGCCGATGTGCGGCGTGCCGGTCCATGCCGCCGAGACCTATCTGGAGCGGCTGATCCGCAAGGGCTTCCGGGTGGCGGTCTGCGAACAGACGGAAGACCCGGCGCAGGCGCGCAAGCGCGGCGCCAAGTCCCTGGTCGCCCGCCAGGTGGTGCGCGTGGTCACCCCCGGCACCCTGACCGAGGACTCGCTGCTGGAGGCGCGCCGCCACAACTACCTCGCCGCCATCGCCGAGGCCGAAGGGCTTCTGGGGTTCGCCTGGATCGACATCTCGACCGGCGCCTTCCAGGCGCAGCCGCTCGACCCCGGCATGGTGGCCGAGGCGATGGCGCGCGTCGATCCGGGCGAGCTCGTCCTCTCGGAGCGGCTGGCGGCGCAGCCGGATATCGACGCCGCCCTGGAAGGCTGGGACGGCCTGGCCACGCCGCTGCCCGGCGCGCGCTTCGACAGCCTCTCCGGCCGGCGGCGGCTCGAAGCCCATTACGGGGTCCGTTCGCTGGATGCCTTCGGCGCCTTCTCGCGCGCCGAGATCGCCGCCTGCGGGGCGGCGCTCGACTATGTCGCGCTGACCCAGCAGGGCCGGCTGCCGCGAATCGAGCCGCCGCGGCGGCTCGGGCCGGGCGCGGCGATGGAGATCGACGCCGCCACCAGGCGCAATCTCGAGATCGTGCGGTCTCTCTCGGGGGAACGCGCCGGCTCGCTGCTCGCGGTGATCGACCTGACCGTCACCGGCGCGGGCGCCCGCGCGCTCGCCGAGCGCCTCGGCGCGCCCTTGACCGATTGCGCGGCGATAGACCGCCGCCTCGACGCGGTCCGGCATTTTGCCGCCGACGCCGCGCTGCGCAGCGCCTGCCGCGACGTGCTCGCCGCCTGTCCCGACCTCCAGCGGGCGATGACCCGGCTGGCGCTCGGCCGGGGCGGTCCGCGCGATCTCGCCGCGGTGGGCGAAGCGCTGTCGCGCGCCGACAGCCTGTCCGACTTGCTGCAAGGCGGCCAGGAAGCGGTCCCCGGCGAGGTCGAAAGCGCCGCCGCCGCACTCACCGGCCACGCCGCGACCGTGGCCGCGCTGCGCGAGGCGCTCGGCCCCGAGCTGCCGCTGCTCGCCCGCGACGGCGGCTTCGTCGCGCCCGGCCACGACGGCACGCTCGACGAGCTTCGCGCGCTGCGCGACGGCAGCCGGCGGCTGATCGCCGACCTTCAGAAGCAATATGCCGAGGCGACCGGCATCGCGTCTCTCAAGATCCGCCACAACAACGTGCTCGGCTATTTCGTCGAGGTGACGCCGGTCCACGAAGCCGCGATCGCCGGCCACGACGCCTTCATCCACCGCCAGACCCTGGCCAGCGCGCGCCGCTATACCACCGTCGCGCTCGCCGGGCTGGAGGAGAAGCTCGCCACGGCGTCCGACAAGGCGCTGGCGCGGGAGCTCGAGATCTTCGAGGCGCTGGCCGCCCTGGTGACCGCGAACGGCGAGGCGATCGCCCGGACCGCGACCGCGCTCGCCGACACCGACGTCACCGCGGCGCTCGCCGAGCTCGCCATGCAGCGGCGCTATGTCCGCCCCGTGGTCGACGACAGCCTCGACTTCGCCGTCACCGGCGCGCGCCATCCGGTGGTCGAAGCGTTTCTGGAACGCGACGCCGGGGCCGCCTTCATCGCCAACGATTGCGACCTCGGACAGGGGCAGCGGCTGTGGCTGGTGACCGGACCGAACATGGCCGGCAAGTCGACCTTCCTGCGGCAGAACGCGCTGCTCGCCATCCTCGCCCAGATCGGCTCCTTCGTACCGGCCGAGACGGCGCGGATCGGGGTCGTCGACCGCCTGTTCTCCCGCGTCGGCGCCGCCGACGACCTCGCCCGCGGCCGCTCGACCTTCATGGTCGAGATGGTCGAGACGGCGGCGATCCTCAACCAGGCGGGTCCGCGCGCGCTGGTCGTCCTCGACGAGATCGGCCGCGGCACGGCCACCTTCGACGGGCTTTCCATCGCCTGGGCGACGCTGGAGCATTTGCACGAGGTCAACCGGGCGCGCGCGCTGTTCGCGACCCATTTCCACGAGCTGACGGCGCTCAAGACCCGCCTGGACGCGCTGCGCTGCGTCACCATGCGGGTCAAGGAGTGGCAGGGCGAAATCGTCTTCCTGCACGAGGTGATGCCGGGCGCCGCCAACCGGTCATACGGCGTCCACGTGGCGCGGCTGGCCGGGCTGCCGGACGGCGCGCTGGCGCGGGCCGAGGCGGTGCTGGAGACGCTGGAAAAGGGCGAGCAGTCGGGCGCGCTCGCCCGCCTCGCCGACGACCTGCCGCTGTTCTCCGCCGCCGTGCCGCCGCCGCCCGCCGCGCCCTCGCCGGTCGAGGAGGCGCTCGCCGCCGTCAATCCGGACGAGATCACGCCGCGCGACGCCCTCGACCTGCTGTACCGCATCCGCGCGATGCTCTGAGCCGGCCGGCCCCGATCGCACGATACGCCGTGACGGCGATCGCGTTATAGTCGGCGGATGGCAGGGATCTCGCGGCAACGGGCGATCATCGATCGCGGCGCGCTCAACGCCGAGCTCGACCTTCTGCTCGACGACGGACGGGCCGCGGGCACGCCGCGCCGCGCCGCGCTCGGGATTCTCAAGCGCGCGATGGCGGAAGGCGAGGCGGAGATCCGCCGGCGGTTCGAGGCCGCGCCCGGGGGCGGTCCGCGGGCCCAGCGCGAGCGGTGCTTCCTGATCGACCAGCTCATCCGGGTCGTCTACGACCTCGCCGCCAACCGGGTCTACCGCGCCGCCAACCCGACCGCGGGCGAACATCTCTCGGTCGTCGCCGTCGGCGGCTACGGGCGCGGCGAGCTCGCGCCTTTCTCCGACATCGACCTGTTGTTCGTACCGCCCTTCAAGCGCACCCCGCGCAACGAGCAGGTGATCGAATACGTGCTCTACATGCTGTGGGACCTCGGGCTGAAGGTCGGCCATGCCACGCGGACCGTCGAAGACTGCCTGCGGCTCTCCCGCAAGGACCTGACGATCCGCACCGCCATCCTCGAGGCCCGCTACGTATGGGGCGAGAGGCGGCTGTTCGACCGGCTGCGCAAGGAATTCCGCGAGGAGGCGGTCAAGGGCTCCGAACGCGGCTTCGTGGAGGCCAAGCTCTCCGAGCGCGACGAACGCCATCGGCGCATGGGCGACTCGCGCTACGTTCTCGAACCCAATGTCAAGGACGGCAAGGGCGGGCTGCGCGACCTGCATACGCTGTTCTGGATCGCCAAATGCCTCTACCCGGTGCGCGGCATGGCGGATCTGGTCGAGCACGGGGTTCTGCGGGCGAGCGAGGCCGCCCGCTTCGACAAGGCGCAGCGGTTCCTCGCCACCGTCCGCTGCCGTCTCCACTACCTCTCGGGCCGCGGCGACGACCGGCTGACCTTCGACCGGCAGCCCGAGCTCGGCCGCCTGCTCGGCTACAAGGACCATGCCGGCGCGCGCGGCGTCGAACGCTTCATGAAGCACTATTACCTGACGGTGAAGGAGGTCGGCGACCTGACCGGAATCTTCTGCGCCGCGCTCGAAATCGAGCAGTCGAGGCGCGCCCGCTTCACCCTGCCCGGGCTCGGCCTGCTGCAGCGCGCCCCCGAGGGCCTGGCGATCGAGAGCGGACGCCTCGCGCTTGCCTCCGGCGCCAGCTTCGCCGACCGCCCGGTCGACATCCTGCGGCTGTTCCACGCCTCGCAGGAGCGCGGGATCGACATCCACCCGCGGGCGCTGCGCGCGATCACGCGCAACCTCAGGCTGGTCGACGGGCTGCGCGGGGACGCCGAGGCGAACCGGCTGTTCCTCGACATGCTGACCTCGCCCAAGGACCCCGAACGGACCCTGCGGCAGCTCAACGAGGCGGGCGTGTTCGGGCGCTTCATCCCCGATTTCGGCCGGGTGGTCGCCCAGATGCAGCACGACATGTACCACGTCTTCACGGTCGACGAGCACACCATCATGGCGATCGGCATCCTGCGGGGGATCGAGGACGGCCGGTTCGCGGATGAGATGCCGATCGCGACCGAGGCGGTGAAGACCGTGCAGTCGCGCCGCGCGCTCTACATGGCCGTCCTGCTGCACGACATCGCCAAGGGGCGCGGCGGCGATCATTCCGAAATCGGCGAGCAGGTGGCGCTCCGGCTCTGTCCGCGGATCGGGCTGACGCCGGAGGAGACCGAGACCGTCGCCTGGCTGGTGCGCCAGCACCTGGCGATGAGCAACACCGCGTTCCGGCGCGACGTCAACGATCCCAAGACGGTCAGCGACTTCGTCGAGACGGTGCGCTCGCTGGAGCGTCTGCGCCTGCTGCTGGTGCTGACGGTCGCCGACATCCGCGCGGTCGGCCCCGGCGTGTGGACCGCCTGGAAGGCGGCGCTGCTGCGCGACCTCTACTACGCGGCCGAGGAGGCGATCGCCGGCGGCATGGCCGCGGCGGGGCGCGGCCGCCGGATCGACCGGGTCAAGCAGGGCCTCGCCGCCGCGCTCGACGATTTCCGGGCCGGCGAGATCGAGACCCATATGGAGAGCGGCTACCCCGCCTATTGGCTGTCGCACCCGGCGGAAGCCCTGGTCCGCCACGCGCGCCTGGTGCGCGCGGCGCGGCGCTCGGAGACCCCGCTGTGCATCGACACGCGGATCGACCGCTACCGCCAGGCGACCGAGGTGACGGTCTACGCGCCCGACCATCCCGGGCTGTTCTCCCACATCGCCGGCGCCATCGCGGTTTCCGGCGCCAATATCGTCGACGCCAAGATCTTCACCATGACCGACGGCATGGCGCTCGACACCTTCTGGGTCCAGGACGGCCGCGACGAGCCGATCGAGAGCCGCGAACGGCTGGCCCGGCTGGAAGCCAATATCGAACAGGCGGTCACCGGCCGGATGCGGCCGATGCGCGAGCTCGAGGACATGATCCGCAAGCAGGGGGAAAAGCGCGACAGCGTGTTCACCGTGGAGCCGCGGGTGATCATCGACAATACCGCGAGCGCGACCCACACCGTGGTCGAGGTCAACGGCCGCGACCGCCCCGGCCTGCTCTACGCCCTGACGCGCGCCTTGAGCGGCGAGGACGTGCAGATCGGCAGCGCCCAGATCGCGACTTACGGCGAATCCGCGGTCGACGTGTTTTACGTCAAGGACATCTTCGGGCTGAAGGTCACGCACGAGGCGAAGATCGAGAGCATCCGCAAGGCGCTGCTCGGCGCGCTGTCCTCGATCGCCGCCGTCGCCGGGGAGACGGCCGGTCCGGCCGGGCAAGAGGCCGCCGCGCCGGCCGAGCCCTGAGCCTCGACCGCCCGCGCGCGGGCCGCCCGGACGTCGCATGAGACTGCTGAGCGCGATCGCCACCGTCGGCGGCTACACCCTGGCCAGCCGCGTTCTCGGCTTCGCCCGCGACATCCTGATCGCCGGGGTGCTCGGCGCGGGGCCGGTGGCGGATGCGTTTTTCGTCGCGTTCAAGCTGCCCAATTTCTTCCGGCGCCTGTTCGCCGAGGGCGCCTTCGCGGCCGCCTTCATCCCGCTCTTCACCCGCATCCTGACCGAAGACGGCGCCGCCGCGGCCAGGCGGTTCAGCGAGAGCGTGCTTTCGGTGCTGATCGCGATCCTGCTGGTGTTCTGCACCGCGATGCAGATCGCCATGCCGTGGGCGATGCATCTCTTCGCGCCCGGGTTCGCCGACGATCCCGAGAAATTCGATCTCGCCGTCGATCTCGCCCGCATCGCCTTTCCCTATCTCCTGTTCATCTCGCTGGTCTCCCAGCTCGGCGGGGTGCTGAACGCGCTCGACCGGTTCGCGGCGGCCGCGGCGGCGCCGATCCTGCTCAATCTCAGCCTGATCCTGTGCCTGGTCGGGCTCGCGCCGATGCTGGAGACGCCCGGCCACGCGCTCGCCTGGGGCGTGTTCGCGGCCGGCGTCGTGCAGTTCCTGTGGATGATCGAGGCATGCCGCCGCGCCGGCGTGGTCTTTCGCCTGCCGCGCCCGCGCCTCACGCCGCCGGTGAAGCGGCTGATGGCCAAGATCCTGCCCGGCGCCGTCGGTGCCGGGGTGCAGCAGATAAACCTGGTCATCGGGGTGGTGCTCGCCTCGCTGCTGCCGACCGGCGCGGTGTCCTATCTCTACTATGCCGACCGGGTCTATCAGCTCCCGCTCGGCGTCATCGGGATCGCGGTCGGCACGGCGCTGCTGCCGCTCTTGTCGCGCCAGCTCCGCGCGGGCGACGAGGCGGGCGGGCGGGCGAGCTTCAACCGGGCGCTGGAGTATTCCCTGCTGCTGACGCTGCCCGCCGCGGCGGCGCTGCTGACCATGCCCGGGCCCGTCGTCGCCGTGCTCTTCGAGCGCGGCGCGTTCGATGCCGGCGCCACCGCGGCGACGGCTTCGGCGCTCGCCGCGTTCGCCGTCGGGCTGCCCGCCTTCGTGCTGGTCAAGGTGCTGGCGCCCGCGTTCTTCGCCCGCGAGGACGTGGTGACCCCGGTCAAGATCGCCGGCATATCCGTCGCCGCCAATATCGGCCTCAGCGCCGCCCTGCTGGTACCGCTCCAGCATGTCGGCCTCGCGCTCGCGACCTCGGCCGCGTCCTGGCTCAACGCCGCGCTGCTCGCTATCGTCCTGCGCCGGCGCGGCCAGCTCGGGATCGACGCCCGGCTGCGGCGGCGGCTGCCGCGCATCGCGGTCGCGACCGTGCTCATGGCCGCTTGCCTGCTGGCCGGTGTCGAGCTGCTCGCGCCGATGTTCGCCGGCGACGAGCTGGAAAGGGTGTTGGCGCTCGTCCTTGCGATCGCCGCCGGCAAGCTGGTCTACGGCGCCTCGGCCTTTGCGCTCGGCGCCGCGGACATGGCGGAAATCCGCCGGACTCTCGCCCGGCGGAGGGCTTGACCCTTCCGGGCGATGGGGGGATAACCCGGCCTTTCCCGCCGCACGAAGGTCCGGAGCTCCGGCCGTGAAGCGAATATTTTCCGGCGTCCAGCCGAGCGGCAACCTGCATCTCGGCAACTATCTCGGCGCGATCCGCAACTTCGTCCGCCTGCAGGACGAATACGAGTGCGTCTACTGCGTGGTCGACCTGCACGCGATCACGGTCTGGCAGGACCCGGCCGAGCTGGCGCGCAACACCCGCGAATGCGCCGCGACCTTCCTGGCCGCCGGTATCGACCCCGGGCGCAGCGTCATCTTCAACCAGAGCCGGGTCGCCGCCCATGCCAGGCTGGCCTGGATCTTCAACTGCGTCGCGCGGCTGGGCTGGCTCAACCGGATGACGCAGTTCAAGGAGAAGGCGGGCAAGCAGCGCGAGAACGCGAGCGTCGGGCTCTACGTCTATCCGAGCCTGATGGCCGCCGACATACTCGCCTACAAGGCGACCCATGTGCCGGTCGGCGAGGACCAGAAGCAGCATCTGGAGCTCACCCGGGACATCGCGCAGAAGTTCAACCACGATTTCGGCACCGAGTTCTTCCCGCTCATCGAGCCGCTGATCTTCGGCGAGGCGACCCGGGTGATGAGCCTGCGCGACGGCGCGGCGAAGATGAGCAAGTCCGACGGCTCGGAGGCCTCGCGCATCAACCTGACCGACGACGCGGACTCGATCGCCCACAAGATACGCCGCGCGCGGACCGATCCCGAGCCCCTGCCCCGCTCGCCGGACGGGCTCGCCGGGCGAGCCGAGGCGGCGAATCTGGTGGGGATATTCGCCGCTCTCGCCGACCGGTCGGCCGAGGACGTGCTGCGGGAGTTCGGCGGGCGTGGCTTCGCCGATTTCAAGCCCGCGCTGAGCGAGCTCGCCGTCGCCGTGCTGTCGCCGATCGCCGCCGAGCTCAGGCGGCTGATGGCCGATCCCGGCTATGTCGACTCGGTCCTCGCCGCGGGCGCGGAGCGCGCCGCGGCGATCGCCGATCCGGTGCTCGACGAGGTCCACGAGATCGTCGGCCTCGCCGCCCGGTGAGCCGGGCAGGCTGACGCCCGATGCAGATCTACCTGCCGATCGCCGAAGTCTCGGTCAATGTCGCGGTGCTGCTCGGCCTCGGCGGCGGCGTCGGCTTCCTGTCCGGGCTGTTCGGCGTCGGCGGCGGGTTCCTGATGACGCCGCTGCTGATCTTTATCGGCATACCGCCCGCGGTGGCGGTGGCGACCGAGGCCAACCAGGTCGTCGCCGCCTCGGTGTCCGGCGCGCTCGCCCACTGGCGGCGGCGCAATGTCGACGTCAAGATGGGGCTGGTGCTGCTCGCCGGCGGCTTCGTCGGGTCGAGCCTCGGCGTCTGGCTGTTCACCCTGCTGCGCGGCATCGGCCAGATCGATTTCGTGATCTCGGTGGCCTATGTGGTGTTTCTCGGGATCATCGGCGTGCTGATGGTGGCGGAGAGCGTCCGCGCCTGGCAGCGCCAGCGCAACCCGGCGGCGCCCCGGCGCAAGCTCCACCAGCATTACTGGGTGCACGGATTGCCGCTCAAGATGCGGTTCCGCGCCTCCAAGCTCTATATCAGCGCGCTGCTGCCGTTCGCCATCGGCCTGTTCGTCGGCGTGCTGGCCGCCATCATGGGCGTGGGCGGCGGGTTCGTGATGGTGCCGGCGATGATCTACCTGCTCGGCATGCCGACCTCGATCGTGGTCGGGACGTCGCTCTTCCAGATCGTGTTCGTCACCGCCAACGTCACCTTGCTGCAGGCGATCAACAACCAGACGGTCGACATCATCCTCGCCTTGTTCCTGCTGATCGGCGGGGTGATCGGCGCCCAGATCGGCGCCCGGTTCTCGGCCCGGCTGCGCGGCGAGCAGCTCAGGATCCTGCTCGGGCTGATCGTGCTCGCGGTGTGCCTCCGGGTCGCGTACGGGCTGGTCGCCACGCCCGACGACTTGTTCGCGCTCGGCGTGCCGGGGGGGCGGGAATGAACCCGGCCCGGCCGATCGCGGCGCTCTTCGCCCTGCTGCTGTGGGCCGCGCCGCCCGTCCCCGCCCTGGCGGTCGACAGGCTGACGGTGGACCTGTCCAGCGACGAGGTCGCGATCACCACCGGGTTCACCGGAACCGAGCTCCTGCTGTTCGGCGTCAAGGACGGGCCGGGCGACGTGGTGGTCGTCCTGCTGGGGCCGAACCGCGACGCGGTGGTGCGGCGCCGCGAGCGCGTCGCCGGGGTCTGGGTCAACGGCGAGTCCGTCGTCTTTCGCGGCGTGCCGGCCTACTACCATGTCGCCTCGACCCGGCCGATCGAGAGCATCGCGCCGCCCGAGATCCTGGCCGCCAACCGGATCGCCGCGGGCACGCTCGACCTCGCGGCCAACACCCGGCTCCCCGCGGCGAAGCGGGCGCCGTTTCGCGACGGGCTGATCCGCAACAAGACCCGCCAGGGGCTGTTCGGCTACCACCCGGGCGGGGTCACGGTGCAGGGCGAGCGCCTGTTCCGCACCACCGCCGTCTTTCCGGCCAACGTGCCGACCGGCCCCTACCGGGTGAATGTCTACCTGTTCGACCGTGGTAAGCTGCTCGCGCGCCAGGAGACCGCGCTGATCGTAAGGAAGCACGGGTTAGGAGCGAGCGTCTTCAATTTCGCGCATCGACAGTCGATCCTGTACGGCGTGGTCGCGATCGTCGTCGCGGTAGCTGCGGGATGGCTGGCCGGCGTCGTCTTCCGGAGTTGACGGACCATGACCGAAGCCCCGGCCTCGGGCGGCGGTTCCCCCGAACCGACGCCGGAAGACCCGCCCCAGCGGGAGCGGGTCTTCCTCTGCGTCGTCGATTCCAGCGAAGAAGTCCACGTCGCGCTGCGCTTTGCCGCGCTCCGGGCCAGGCGCTCGGGCGGCCGGGTGGCGCTGCTCTACGTCATCGAGCCCGGCGACTTTCAGCATTGGATGTCGGTTGCCGAGAAAATGCGCGAGGAGGGCCGGGAAGAGGCCGAGCAGGTGCTCCAGGAACATGCCGCGGAGGTCGTCGCCATCACCGGCCGCACGCCGATCCTCTATGTCCGCGAGGGCGCGCCCCGGGACGCGATCGTGCAGCTCATCGAGGAGGAGCCGGCGATCTCCATCCTGGTACTCGGCGCCGGCACCCACAAGAAGGGTCCCGGACCGCTGGTCTCGTCGATCGCCGGCAGGCTGTCGGGCAAGTTTCCCATTCCCATCACCGTGGTGCCCGGAACGCTGAACGACGAGCAGCTCGACGCCTTGACGTAACCAAAAAGTTATCCACAAGACTCTTGAACCAGGGGGCCGTTCGGCCCAATCTGGACAGAGAGGAAACGGTTCAACGATAAAGGGAGACTGGACCGGGGGTCGTGTATGCCCGCCGGCTTCCAGCAGATAAAGGGTTGATTGGATCGCGAGGTTGGCGAGCCGTCCGCCTCGGATGGCTGGCCGGGCTGTCGGTCGCTCTGGTTCCATCGGTCGCGGTCGCGGAGACCGATACCGCGCCGGCTGGCGATGGCGGTTTCCGGCTCTCATACCTTGAACGCTCCCCGGTCGAAAGTTGGCGCGACCTCGGTCTCGGCCGTCGCGCGCCCGGCGGGACCGTGGAAGCCCTCGAGGCGCTGTTCGCGCGTCTCGATTACCGTCTCGACCGGGTGCGCGAGCGCGGCGTGGTGCCGCGCCTTCTGGTGCGCCGGATGCCTGATGGGTTGTCCCGGATGCGCGGGACCGAGCGGCGCAAGGCGCTGTTCATCCGCATCGCGCTGCCGTTGATCCTGACCACCAACGAGGCGATCCTGCGCGACCGGAGTCGCATCGAGAGCCTGCGGGCGGCGTATGTCCGGGACGGATTTCTGCCCGCCGGCGAAGCACGCTGGCTGTGGCAAGTTTTCGCCACCTACAACGTGAAGCCGTTCGATTTCGGGGAGCTGCTGTCCCGGGTCGACATCGTGCCGCCCTCCCTCGCCGTCGCCCAGGCGGCGGAGGAGACCGGATGGGGCACTTCGCGGTTCGTCCGGCGCGGCAACGCGATGTTCGGCGAACGGACCTGGAAGAGCCGCGACGGGATGATCCCCCGGCGCAAGCGGCCCGGGGACAAGTTCCGCGTCCGCCGTTTCAGCCAGCTGCTCGCCGCGGTGGCGGCCTATGTGTCCAACCTCAACACCCATCCCGCCTATGCGGCATTCCGGGCGCGGCGCGGCGAGATGCGCCGGGCGAACGCCGTGCTGGATGCCAGCGCGCTGGCCGGCGGGCTGGAGGCCTATTCGGTGCGCCGGAAGGCCTATATCCGGACCGTACGCGCGATCATCCGCACCAACGCGCTCGCCGACCTCGACCGCCTGGAGCTCGAATCCGGCCAGCCGCAATACGCGACCGGCCCGTTCCCTGGCACGCGCCGCCTGGCCAACTAGGGCCGCGGCACCACGAACTGGGTGCCGAACCAGCGCCAGCGGCCCTGTCTGGCCGGCATGGTGCAGTTGAGGCGCGGTCGCCCGGGCGGGAACGCCCGGTTGAACCGCAGCTCCACCCGCGCCGGCCCGATGCGTTCCAGGCGAACCTTTCCCTGACCCGAGGCGTAGCATGTGAGCAGGTCGATATAGGCCAGTGCGCGGCCGGCCACGGTGAAGCCCACATTGGGCGGATTGCGGCCCGGCCCCAAAAGGCTGTCCGCCGGGGTGATGTCGGTTACCTCCAGGGGCAGCGCATCGGCGGCGAGACGAAAGCGCTCGGCGTCGCCATGCACCTCGTTCATCGGAAACCGCGGCAGGAAATGGAAGTGCGAACCGGGATGGATCACACCCGAATGGTGTCCCAGCGCCGCCGCGAACCCGTTCTCCAGCACCACCTCCCGCACCGCGAGCGACATCGCTCCGTACGGGTAGGCGAAGAGCTCCGGTGTTGCGCCGAGCTCCTCCTCGAAACGGCGCGACGCGCGCTTGATGTCGCGGTCGTTGCTCTCGCGCCCGAGCGTCGGCATCTGGTTGTGCGACGCCGTCTGGTTGCCGATGGTCGCCCCGCCGCGCACCACTTCGCGGATCTGTTCCCAGCTCATGTAGTGCTCGCGGCCTTCGTCGATCGCATCGGTGGAGACGAACAGGGTGACGGGCAGCTCCGCCTGCCGCAGCCTCGGCCAGGCCTCGGTGTAGAAGGACAGAAACGCGCCGTCGACGGTGAGCGCCACCGTGCGGTCGGGCAGACTCCGTCCGGCCTTGAGCGCCGCCAGTATTTCCGGCAGCGCCATCACGTTGAGGCCGCGTTCCGCGATCACCTTCAGATGGGCCTCGAACTGATCGATGCGGATCGCCGCGGACGGCACATTCCGGTCGCCGAATCTCTGATACATGAGAACGACGGCGGAGGTGGCGGCGGCGGCTCCGGTCAGGCCGCCCCAGCCCGTCAGGACGGCCAGCCCCGCAAGCGCGCAGCACAGCGTCCGTCGCAACAGCCGGCATGCGCATCCTGCTGTCGGAAAGCGTGTCATGCGAGCCCTCACCAGGCGAAGGTTGCGCGCATTGAGCACCCGGGGCAAGCCCGACCTCCTGCGGCGAAGGGTCTCACATCATCGGTTCGGGAAGATCGCCGTCGCCGCGCAGGGGGTAGGACCGGGCATCGAACAGCTGATAGTGCCACCACTCATTGCGGTAGAAGTCCCAGCCCGCGGCGGTCATCAGACCGAGCAGCACCAGGCGGTTGCGCTGCGCCTCGGCGCCGACGCCCGTGCTGCCGTGGTGGGACAGCGGCGTGAAGGCGTCGAACGCCGTCCCCATGTCGAGCGGCGTACCGTCGCCGCCCAGCAGGGTCAGGTCGACGGCGACGCCGCGGGAGTGCGGCGAGCCCTTTCGCGGATCGGCGAGGAATTCCGGATCGGGCGTGTGTTCCCACAACACCCGCTGGGCCTCGGTCGGTCGAAAGGCGTCGAAAATGCAGATACCGAGACCGATGCCGCGCGCCAGGCGCACCGTCCGACGGAGCGCTTCGGCGGCGTCGCTGTGGAGATAGCATGCCGGGCGCGCATAGACCGGCCGGCCGGTGAAGTTGCGCGCCGTCGCATAGGCGATGTCGAGCGCGACATCGAACTCTTCGGGCGCGATCTCCACGAGCGACATGCCGCCCACCTTGCGATTTCGGGCACGCCACCATAGGAAGGGATCGAACCCGATACAATTCCGGCGGTATGACCGACCGAACGCTGCGGCCAGAGATGCGAGCGGCCAATCCAACCCGGCAGCCGGAACCCGCCCTGCCGCTGCTGGCGATCGACAGCGCCGGCGCGGCCTGTTCGGTGGCGCTCTTGCGGGGCAGCGAGATCCGCGCCGCCCGGTCCGCCCGCATGGCGCGCGGTCACGCCGAGGCGCTGATGCCCATGGTGGGCGAGGTGCTCGCCGAAGCCGGCACGCTCTATCGCGAGATCGGCTGCTTCGCGGTCACCGTGGGACCGGGATCGTTCACCGGCCTGCGCACCGGGATCGCCGCCGCCCGCGGTCTCGCGCTGGCGCTGTCGCGGCCGGCGATCGGCGTCACCGCGTTCGAAGCCGTCGCCCGCGCCGCGCTGCGCGCCGCGGCCGGGGACGGGGCCGACTGCCTCGTCGTCCTTGATACAAGGCGGGCCGATTTATACGCTCAACGCTTCGCGCCCGACGGCGCAGCGCTAACCGGGCCGCTTGCGATGATGCCAGAGCCGCTCGTCTCCTCGCTCGGCGCGGGGCCGCTGCTCCTCGCGGGGGATGCCGCGGCGTCCCTCCGTCCCCTGCTGGAGGCGCGGGGTATCGATTGCCGGGGCCGGACGGGCGAGGGCATCGCCGACGCCGCGGTGGTCGCCGAGATCGCCGCCGAACGCTGGCGCGCGCCGCCCGCCGGGGGGTTGCAGCCGCCACGGCCGCTCTATCTCCGCCCCCCCGATGCGATAAAGCCGCCGGGCGGCGGGCGGCTCAGGCCGTGAGCGAAGCCTCCATCCAGCCGATGGCCGCGCACGACATCGAATGCGTCGCCGCCATTCACGGCGCCTGTTTCGAGGATTCATGGTCGGGCGACATGATCCGGCGCGTGCTCGGCACGGCAGGCGCATTCGGTCTTGTCGCGCGGCCGGGCGACGCCGCGCCGATTGCGGCATTCGCGCTCGGCCGGATCGTCGTCGACGAATGCGAGCTGCTGTCGCTCGGCGTCGCACCCCTCCAGCGCCGGCGGGGATTGGGCGCGGCCCTGCTCGATGCGGCGATCGCGCGTTCGGCGGCGATGCGCGTTCGGCGTTTCTTCCTCGAGGTGGGCGAGTTCAACGGCGCCGCGAGGCGGCTCTACGAAAGCCGCGGGCTGAGCATCGTCGGCCGGCGCGAGGACTACTACGCGCTTGCCGGCGGCGGCGCGATGGACGCGCTGACCATGCGATGCGAGCCGGTCCTTCCCGCCCGTCGCCACCCCGCTTCGCCGGCCGCCGAAGGCGCGCCGGGCGCATGCCCGGCTATGTCTTCGCGATCCTGAGGACCATGTCGCCGTCGCGCATCTCGCGCTCCCCCGCGATGCGGTCCCGCGCGGGGTCCTCGGCGAGCGGCCGCATCGCGGTCACAAGGTGGCCGAGCTCGGCGACCGATGCCGGCACGTTCTCGATCGGCTCGGCGCCGCGCAGGACGATCGTCGCGGTGTCTCCCGCCGCCATGCGCTCGATGAGCAGGCGCGTCCGCACGAAGGTCATCGGGCAGACATCCGCCGTAATGTCGAGAAAGTGATCCATAGCCGCGTCACCGCCGCGCCGCGCGCCACTATATCATCTCCGCCGAGACCGGCGCATTTCCCGGCGCGACTCTACATCCACTTTGACTATGCCAGCCGAACACCCTACTCTTTCTTTCGGTGGCGGAGCGCAGCATGCAATCGCGGATAGAACAACTCTGCCGTGACAAGGGCATGAAGATGACCGAGCAGCGGCGCGCCATCGCCCGCGTGCTTTCGGATGCGGACGATCATCCGGATGTCGAGGAGCTGCACCGGCGGGTGGTCGAGATCGACCCCCGGGTCAGCATCGCCACGGTCTACCGCACGGTACGCCTGTTCGAGCAGCAGGACATCCTCGAACGGCTCGACTTCGGCGATGGGCGCTCCCGCTACGAAGAGGTTGAAGGGCGGCATCACCACCACCATCTGATCAATCTCGAAAACGGTGAAGTGATCGAGTTCGAGAACGAGGAGCTTGAGCAGCTCAAGCGGCAGATCGCACGCGACCTGGGGTTCGATCTGGTCGGAGAGCGTCTCGAACTCTACGGCGTCCCCGCGGGCAGCGGGCGGAAGAGCAACTAGCCCGACCCCGACAAGATCGGAGCCGGACCGCGCATGCGGCATATCGAAACGGCCGGCAAGGCCGAACCGCTAACCCGTTCCGACGACGAGGCGACGCCCGGGGACGGCTTCCTCTCCCTGGTGCAGGGCGATCTGGAAGCGCGGCTGGCGTCGTCGCGGGGCGATGTGGAGGCGGCGCAGGCGCTGCGCTACCGGGTGTTCTACGAGGAGATGAAGGCCACGCCGTCGGCCGAGACCGCCGCGCTGAGGCGCGACGCCGATGCGTTCGACGCCGTGTGCGACCACCTGCTGGTGATCGATCCGGGCCGGCGCGACCTGCCGGGCGGGGTGGTCGGGACCTACCGTTTGCTGCGCCGCTGCCGGGCGCGGGCGCATGGCGGCTTCTATTCCGCCGACGAGTTTCGCATCGCGCCGTTCGAGCGCTATCCCGACGAGGTGCTGGAGCTCGGCCGGTCCTGCGTCGAGCGGGATTACCGCAACCGGCCGACGATGCAGCTCCTGTGGCGGGCGATCGCCGCCTACGTGTTCCACCACGAGATCGCGCTGATGTTCGGCTGCGCGAGCCTGCCGGGCACCGATCCCGAGTCGGTCGGGCTGCAACTCTCCTATCTCTACTACTACCATCTCGCGCCGCCGGCGCTTCGCCCGCGGGCCGTCGAGCACCGCTTCGTCGACATGAGAATACTGCCGCGCGAGGCGATCGATCCGCGCGCGGCGCTCGCCGCGATGCCGCCGCTGATCAAGGGGTATCTGCGGCTCGGCGCCTTTGTCGGCGACGGGGCCGTGGTCGACCACCAGTTCAACACCACCGACGTCTCGATCATCGTCAAGACCGATCTGGTCACCGACAAGTACGTCCGCCACTACGAGCGCGAACGGCGCTGACCGATGGCCGGCATGGTCTCCCCGCTGCGCGCCGTGGCGAAGATCGTCGTCTATCTCGCGGTCACCCTGCCGCTGATGCCGCTGCAGGCGGTGGCCCTGGCCTGCGGCTGGCGCCTCGCCGTCAGCCTGCCGGTCTTCTATCACGGCCTGTGCTGCCGCATCTTCGGCTTCGACGTGCGGACCCGCGGCACGCGCTCGACCGCGCAGCCCACGCTCTTCATCTCCAATCACGCCTCCTATATCGATATCGTGGTGCTCGCCTCCGTGATCCCCGGATCCTTCATCGCCAAGGCCGAGGTCGCCTCCTGGCCGCTCTTCGGCACGCTCGCCAGGCTTCAGCGCACGGTCTTCGTCGAGCGCCGGGGCCGCGCCGCCCATGCCCAGCGGGAGACCATCCGCAGCCGTCTCGAGCAGCGCGGGAATCTGGTGCTGTTCGCCGAGGGCACGACATCGGACGGGTTGCGCGTAAAGCCCTTCAAGAGCGCGCTCTTCGCCGCCGCCAGGACGGGCGGCGACGATGTGGCGGTGACCATCCAGCCGGTCTCGGTCGCCTATACGGGGCTCGACGGCATGCCGCTCGGACGCAACCTGAAGCCGTTCGTCGCCTGGTATGGCGACATGTCGATGGCGGCGCATGCCTTCGCCCTGCTCGGGCTCGGCAGGATCACCGTCGACGTGCTGTTCCACCCCGTCGTGAGCCACGAGGCCTTCGCCACGCGGAAGGCGCTTTCCGAGCATTGCCAGTCGGTCGTCGCCGCCGGGGTATCGGCCGCGAATGCCGGGCGCGGCGACGACCGGGACGGCACCGGCGGGGCCGTGGCGGTCCCGGTTTCTTGACTCATCGGCGCCCCGTGCTAGCTTCGAATTCCCGCGGCGCGGCGCGGAATCGGGATTGCGTCATTGGCAAGGCGGCTGTTCATCAAAAGCTACGGATGCCAGATGAACGTCTATGACGCCGGTCGGATGGCCGATGTCATGGCGGCGGAGGGCTATGTCCGGACCGATCGCGCGGACGCCGCCGAGGTGGCGGTCCTGAACACCTGTCACATCCGCGAGAAGGCGGCCGGCAAGCTCTATTCCGATCTCGGCAGGCTGCGCGCGCGGGGCGCGGCGGGCGCCGCCCCGGTGATCGTGGTGGCCGGATGCGTCGCCCAGGCCGAAGGCGCGGAGATCATGCGCCGCGCGCCATGGGTCGACGTGGTGGTCGGTCCGCAGACCTATCACCGCCTGCCCGAGCTGGTGCGCCGCGCGGAGGCCGGCGAGCGGGGCCTGCTCGACATCGACTTCCCGCTCGAGTCGAAATTCGACCGCCTGCCCGAGGAGGCGGCGAGCCAGGGGCCGGCGGCGTTCCTGACCATCCAGGAGGGCTGCGACAAGTTCTGCTCGTTCTGCGTGGTCCCCTACACCAGGGGTGCCGAGTATTCGCGCCCCGTGGCGGCCGTCAGGGCCGAGGCGGAACGCCTGGTCGAACGCGGCGCGCGCGAGATCGCGTTGCTCGGGCAGAACGTCAACGCCTATCACGGCGCGGGCCCGGGCGGCGGCGCGGAATGGGGGCTCGGCCGGCTTGTCCGGGCGCTCGCCGAAATCCCCGGGCTCGCGCGGATCCGCTACACGACCTCGCATCCGCGCGACATGGACGCGGATCTGATCGCCGCGCATGGCGAGGTGCCCGCCTTGATGCCCCATCTCCATCTGCCGGTGCAGTCCGGTTCGGACAGGGTGCTCGCGGCGATGGGGCGCCGCCATACCGCGGCGGACTATCTCGATCTGGTCGACCGCCTGCGGTCGGCGCGGCCCGATATCGCCCTGTCGTCCGATTTCATCGTCGGCCATCCGGGCGAGGACGAGGCCGATTTCGAGGCCACCGTCGCCCTGGTGCGCGCGGTCGGCTACGCCCAGGCCTATTCGTTCAAGTACAGCCCGCGACCCGGGACTCCGGCGGCGACGGCCGAAGGCCGGGTCGACGAGGCGCGCAAGGCGGACAGGCTGGCGCGGCTGCAGGATCTGCTCAACGCCCAGCAGGCCGATTTCAACCGGGCGACCGTCGGCCGCGCGGTCCCGGTGCTGTTCGACCGGCGCGGGCGCAAACCGGGCCAGGTCGCCGGGCGGACGCCCGCGATGCAGGCCGTTCACCTGTGCTGCGAAGATCCGCAGTCGCTGCTGGGCGAGATCCGCGATGTCGTCGTCACCGAGGCGCACGCGAACTCGCTGGCGGGCGCGCTGACCGCCGGCCCGCCGCCGCGTTCTCCCAGCTTCGCCCATCGAGCGGCCGAGGACGCGCAACCGAATTGACCGCTGACCGTTCCGAAATCCGCCTGGCGGCCCAACCCGAAGACATGCACATCAGCTTCGACGACAACGCGCTGTTGCCCATGCTCTACGGAGAGTTCGACCGCAACCTCGCCAGGGTGGAGCAACGGCTCGCGGTCTCGCTGTCCTCGCGGGGCAACACGGTCGCCATCAAGGGGCCGGCGGGACAGGCGGGCATCGCGCGCGATGCGCTGGCCGCGCTGTACAGCCGGCTGGAGAAGGGTCTCGGCGTCGACCAGGCCGAGGTCGACGCGGCGATACGCCTCGCCGAGACCGCCGCGAACGGCGCCGCCGAGGCCGAAGAGGCGCCGGTGATCCATACGCCGCGGCGCCATGTCACGCCCCGCTCCGCCGGTCAGCAGCGCTACATGAACGCGCTGCGCGAGGCCGAGCTGGTCTTCGGGATCGGACCCGCCGGCACCGGCAAGACCTATCTCGCGGTGGCCGAGGCGGTCGCCATGCTGAACAGCGGCGCGGTCGACCGGATCATCCTGTCGCGCCCGGCGGTCGAGGCCGGCGAGCGGCTCGGCTTTCTGCCCGGCGACATGCGCGAGAAGATCGATCCCTATCTGCGGCCGCTCTACGACGCGCTCTACGACATGATGCACTACGATCAGGTGACCAAGCGGCTGGATGCCGGGCAGATCGAGATCGCGCCGCTGGCGTTCATGCGCGGGCGGACGCTGTCCAACGCCTTCGTCATCCTCGACGAGGCCCAGAACACCACCCGAGTGCAGATGAAGATGTTCCTTACCCGGCTCGGCGAGAACGCGCGCATGGTGGTCACCGGCGACCTCAGCCAGGTCGACCTTCCGCCCGGCGTGACGTCCGGGCTTGCCCACGCCGTGGATACGGTCAGAGGGATCGACGGCGTCAGGGTCGTCGAGTTCGACGATTCCGATGTCGTCCGCCACGGTCTGGTGGTGCGGATCGTGCAGGCATACGACGATTCGGGCGCGGGAACCGTCTTCGAGGAGGACGGCTAGAGTCCGTTGAACGCAGAGACGGGAATACAGATCCGATGCCAGGGCTGGACCGAGGCCCTCGACGACGCGCCGGCGCTGTGCCGGCGGGCGGTCGACGAGGCGTGGCGGGTCGCGGCCTCGGGTGGCGGGGACAGCTCCGCGGAGATCGGCATCGCGCTCGCCGACGATGCGGAGGCCGCGCGGCTCAACGCGCGCTACCGCGGTCTCGACCGGCCCACGGACGTGCTGTCCTTCGCCAGCGGAGAGGAGCCGCGCGGCAACCGCCGCCCCGGCGACCCTCCGGCGATGCTGGGCGATATCGTCGTCGCCTACGAGACCAGCGCCCGCGATGCCGCGCGCGCCAACAAGCCGCTCGCCAACCACCTCCAGCATCTGGTGGTGCACGGCCTGCTGCATCTGCTGGGCTATGATCACGAGACCGACGACGACGCAAGGCGCATGGAAGCGATGGAGGTGGAGATATTGAGGCGGCTCGGCGTGGGCGATCCCTATGGCAGCGGCGCCGCCTTTCCGTGAAACGATGACCGATCCATCCGAGCCTAGGAAGCCCCGTGGAAACGGGGCCAATGCGGACCGGCCGACACAGAATCGCAGGCTTCGGCCCTGGCTGAAGCGTCTGTTCGGCCATCGAAACGGCGGCGAGTCCCTGCGCGACACGATCGAGGAGCTGATCGAGCAGGAGAACACCGCCAACAGCGAGGCGGGCGAGGAAATCGTCTTCCTGCGCAATGTCCTGCAGCTTCGCGACCTCGCCGCCAACGACGTGATGGTGCCGCGCGCCGACATCGTCGGCGTCGAGATCGACACCCCGCTCGACGAGCTGGTGTCGCTGATGGGCGGCTCGGCCCATTCCCGGATGCCGGTATATCGCGAGACCCTCGACGACGCCGTGGGCATGGTGCACGTCAAGGACGTCGTGGCCTGGCGCGGCAGCGCCGAGACCTTCACCATCGGCAAGATCATGCGCCGGATCCTGTTCGTGGCGCCGTCGATGCCGATCCTCGAGCTGCTGCTCCAGATGCGCGTCAGCCGCACCCATATGGCGCTGGTGGTCGACGAGTTCGGCGGCACCGACGGGCTGGTCACCATCGAGGATCTCGTCGAGGAGATCGTCGGCGAGATCCAGGACGAGCACGATGCCGAAATCGCCCCGATGATGGCCGACCGGACGGACGGATCGATCGAAGCCGACGCCCGGGTGGCGATCGCGGAGTTCGAGTCCAAGATCGGCGCGGCGCTGACGCTCGCCGAGCCGCAGGCCGACATCGATACGCTCGGCGGGCTGGTGTTCACCCTGGCCGGGCGCGTCCCCTCGCGCGGCGAGGTGATCCGCCACCCCTCCGGCGCGGAATTCGAGGTTCTCGACGCGGATCCGCGGCGCATCAAGCGGCTCAGGGTATGCCCGCCGCCCGCGTCGACCGCTTGACGGAGACCGGCTCGCTGCGCCCCCATCGCCTCGCCCGCCTGGCCGCGGCGCTGGCTTCGCTGACCGGCTGGCGGCGCTGGCTGGCCGCCTGGCTTCTGGGCCTCGGTTCCGTGCTCGCCTTCCCCCCGGTCGGGTGGTGGCCCGCGCTATTCGTCGCGCTTCCCGCGCTGGTCTGGCAGATCGACGGCACCGCCACCCGGCGGGCGGCGTTCGCCGTCGGCTGGTGGTTCGGCCTCGGTCATTTCATGGCCGGCACCTACTGGATCTCCAACTCCCTGCTGGTCGAGGCGGATCGCTTCGCCTGGCTGATCCCGCCGACGCTGGTCGGCGTCTCCGCCTATCTCGCGGTCTATCCCGCGCTCGCCTGCGGTCTCGCCCGCTGGATGCGCCCCGGCTGGCCGCGCGTCGCCGCGCTCGCGGTCGCCTGGACCGCGATGGAGATGCTGCGCGGCGTGGCTTTCACCGGCTTTCCGTGGAACCCGGCGGGCTCGATCTGGACCGCTTCCCCGGCGATGATCCAGCCGGCCGCGGCGGTCGGGGTGTACGGCCTCGGCCTGCTGACGGTCGCGCTCGCCGCGGCGCCCGCGCTGCTTGCCGCCGGCCGCCGGGAAGCGGTCGCCGCGGCGTTCGGGGTGCCGCTCGTGCTCGCCCTGGTGTGGGGGGCGGGGAGCATGCGCCTGGAGCGGGCGGAGACCGGATTCCATCCCGGCGTCGCGATCGGCATCGTCCAGCCCAACCTGCCCCAGCACGAGAAGGTTCGGGCGGCTTTCAGGCGACGCCATTTCGCCTCGCATCTGGCGATGACCCGGGCCGAGGCGGAACGCGGCACGACCCATTTCGTCTGGCCGGAAACCGCGATCGGGTTCGCGCTCTCCCGCGTGCCCGGCGCCGCCGAGGCGGTCGCCCGGGCGCTGCCCCGCGACGGTCTGGTGATCGCCGGCGCGCTGCGCGCCGGCCCGCGCGGGGAGCGGCCGGTGCGCATCTGGAACAGCCTGGTGGCGATCGACGGCGCGGCGCGGCGCGTCGCGGTCTATGACAAGGCCCGGCTGGTCCCGTTCGGAGAATACGTCCCGCTGCGCTCGATCCTCGCGTTCACCCAGGTAACCGGCGGGCGAATCGACTTCAGCCGGGGCCCCGGGCGACGCACCCTCGCGGTGCCGGGATTGCCGCCCTTCAGCCCGCTGATCTGCTACGAGATGATCTTTTCCGGCCGGGTGGTCGATCCCGACAGACGGCCCGAATGGCTGCTCAACGTCACCAACGACGGCTGGTTCGGCGACAGCGCCGGTCCCCACCAGCACTTCGCGGCGGCGCGAATGCGGGCCGTCGAGGAAGGGCTGCCGGTGGTGCGGGCGGCGAACTCGGGCATCTCGGCGGCGATCGATCCCTATGGCCGGGTAGTCCAGCGGCTCGGTCTCGGGAAACGCGCCGTGCTCCGGGTCGCGCTGCCGACCGCGCTGTCGGAGCCCACCCCGTTCGCGCGGTTCGGCCATGCGCCGCTGTTGGCGGTCCTCGCCTTCGCCGGCGCGGGGCTCGCGATGCACGGGCGGTGGGCGCGGCCCGACCGCGCCTAGCCCGCGCGCGTGGGTTGCGGCGGCACTGCGAGAATTCTCCATGCTCAACATGGACTCGTGTTTGCAATTTTAGTATAGAACCTTCCGGTCCCCCCGCTGGCTGCCTGAACTTTTGGGGTAGCCTTGCGGCGGAAAAGTGACGATCCAAGTGTAGTTTCCAGGCATTATAGGGAATATGTCGTTGTCCCTAGGTTCGCGTAGTTGCGGACTCTCAGTGACTATAATCGGATTTCAGAAATGGCGGATTTTCCACGGGGCGCCACGGTGCCTCCGGCGCGGGGGCGCCGCGGCCGGTCGAATTCGATCGATGTCCATGTCGGCAGCAGGGTGCGGATGAGACGCACGTTGCTGGGGCTGAGCCAGGAAAAGCTGGGCGAGGCGCTCGGCCTCACCTTCCAGCAGGTGCAGAAATACGAACGCGGCGCCAACCGAATCAGCGCCAGCCGTCTGTTCCAGATCGGCCGCGTGCTCGACGTCCCGATCTCGTTCTTCTACGACGAGATGCCGGACGAGGTACTCCGGGATGCGCAGGGGGTCATGCGGCCCGGCGGCGCCGAACCGGCGGACCAGTTCGAGCACGACCCGCTCGCCAAGCGCGAAACCCTGGAGCTGGTGCGCGCGTATTACCGCATCTCCGACCCGCGCGTTCGAAGGCGGATCTTCGAGCTCGTCAAGGCGGTCGCCCGGATCGAGAGCGACGACGACGCCGCGCTGGACAGCTGACCTCCCGCGGCCGGTTGACGCCGCGTGGCCGCCCCTGCGACAACCTAGCCGGCCAGGCGACGCAACAGGGCAAGGGGCAGGCGCGTGCGAAGACAGGACTTTGTGTTCACCAGCGAATCCGTGTCCGAAGGGCATCCCGACAAGGTGAGCGACCGGATCTCCGATGCCGTGGTCGATGCCTATCTGTCCGCCGATCCCGACTCCCGGGTGGCGTGCGAGACGCTGACCACCACCAACCGGATCGTCATCGCCGGCGAGGTCCGCGGCCCGGTCGACCCGCAGGCCATGGAGGGCGTGGCGCGCGAGGCGGTGCGCGACATCGGCTATGAGCAGGACGGGTTCCACTGGGAGAATGCGGAGGTCGCGGTCTATCTGCACGCCCAGTCGACCGACATAGCCCAGGGCGTCGATGCCTCCGGCAACAAGGACCAGGGCGCCGGCGACCAGGGCATCATGTTCGGCTTCGCCTGCGACGAGACGCCGTCGCTGATGCCCGCGCCGATCCACTACGCGCACGCCATCCTGCGATCAATCGCCGAGGCCAGGCATGCCGGCGGGGTGGACGGCTTCGGCCCGGACTCGAAGAGCCAGATCTCGCTGCTCTACCAGGACGGGCGCCCGGTCCGGGCGACCTCGGTCGTGGTGTCCACGCAGCACGATCCCGGCCTCGACCAGGACGCGGTGCGCGAGCTCGTCCGCCCGCATGTCCTCGACGTATTGCCGGACAGCTGGATGTGTCCGGAAGAGGAGTTTTATGTCAATCCGACGGGCCGCTTCGTGATCGGCGGGCCGGACGGCGATTGCGGGCTCACCGGCCGCAAGATCGTCGTCGACACCTATGGCGGCGCCGCGCCGCATGGCGGCGGCGCGTTCTCCGGCAAGGACCCCAGCAAGGTCGACCGTTCCGCCGCCTACGCCGCGCGCTACGTGGCAAAGAACGTGGTCGCCGCGGGGCTCGCTTCGCGCTGCACCATCCAGGTCTCCTACGCCATCGGCGTCGCCAAGCCGCTTTCGGTCTATGTCGACACGGAAGGGACGGCGACGGTCGCCGAGGAACGGGTCGCCGGCGCGATCCAGGAAGTCGTGGATCTGTCGCCGCGCGGCATCCGCGACCGGCTCCGGCTGTTGCGGCCGATCTACGCCCGCACCGCGGCCTACGGCCATTTCGGGCGCGACCCGGAGCCCGATGGCGGCTTCTCCTGGGAGAAGCTCGATCTCCTCGACGACCTGAGGAGCGCCTTGACCTAGATTCGTTCCGGCGGTGGAAGAATCGAGGCGCATCCTCTACGGGCGGCGGCGCGGGCGAAAGCTGCGCGGCGGCCAGCAGGCCCTGCTCGACGACATCGTGCCGGGGCTGGAAATCCCGCCCGGCCCGACGTCGCATCCGGTCGATCCGGCGGCGCTGTTCGACCGCCCGGTGCGCGAGGTCTGGCTGGAGGTCGGCTTCGGCGCCGGCGAGCACCTGCTGGCCCAGGCGGCGGCCAACCGCGATGTCGGGCTGATCGGCTGCGAGCCCTATGTGACCGGCGTGGTGCGCATGGTACGCGGTCTCCGCGAAGCCCGGCTCGACAACATCCGCCTCTGGCGCGACGATGCCAGGCTGCTTGTCGACCGCCTCGCCGACGGTTCGCTTGCCCGGGTGTTCGTGCTGTTCCCCGATCCCTGGCCGAAGCGCCGCCATCACAAGCGGAGGTTCGTCTCCGCCCCGGTGCTCGAACGTCTCGCCGCGGTCATGCGGGACGACGCCGAGCTCCGCCTGGCGACCGACGACGCGGGCTATCTGGTCTGGATCCTCGCCCATCTGTGGCGTTCGCAGAGCTTCGCCTGGACCGCCAGGGCGCCGTCCGACTGGCGCCGCCGGCCGTCCGACTGGCCGGCCACGCGCTATGAGCTCAAGGCGTTGCAGCAGGGCCGGAGCTGCACCTACCTGCGCTATCGACGGCGCCCGCGCGGGGCAAAACCCCCTTGAAACCCGGCGCGCGAGGCCGTATCTTCCGGGCGGCTGGAAAAATTGCGTGGCACAACAAGAAAGTGGGCTCGCCGCCCGCTTTTTTTTGTCGTTGCCGCCGCGCGGAAGGTTTGCATCGCATTGGAAGCGATCGGCGAGGTCGAAAGGATCGTGGGGCCGCCCATCGAGGGGCTGGGCTACGACCTCGTTCGGGTCCGCGTGACCGGCGCGGCGACGCCGACTTTGCAGATCATGGCCGAGCGCAAGGACCGGCGCGAGATGAGCGTCGACGACTGCGCCGAAATCTCCCGCCTGGTCTCCGCGCTGCTCGATGTCGAGGACCCGATCGCCGGGTCGTACACGCTGGAGGTCTCTTCGCCCGGTCTCGACCGGCCGCTGGTCCGCGCCGAAGACTACGAACGGTTCGCCGGTTGCGAGGTGCGCATCGAGACGCGCCGGGCGCTCCAGGGGCGCAAGCGTTTCCGCGGCCTCCTGGTCGGCCGGCGCGGCCCGGACGTGGTGGTCGCCGACGGGCAGGTCGAGCACGTCATCCCTTTCGGCGAGGTATTGCGGGGCAAGCTGATGCTGACCGACGCGGCGATCGCCGAGGCAATGAAAGGACGGGGTAGGTAGTCACCATGGACTTGGACGCCATACCGGCCGCCGGGACCGACCGGCTCGAACTCCTGCAGGTCGCCGACGCCGTCGCGCGCGAGAAGTCGATCGAGCGCGACGAGGTGCTGGAGGCCATGGAGCAGGCCATCCAGAAAGCCGCCAGGTCGAAATACGGCCAGGAGCACGACGTGCGCGCCTATATCGACCGCAAGAGCGGCGACATCAAGCTGGCGCGCATCCTCGAAGTGGTCGAGGAGGTGGAGAACGAGGTGACCCAGCTCACGCTCGAACAGGCGCGCCGCAGGAAGCCGGGCGCCGCGGTCGGCGATTTTCTGGTCGATCCGCTGCCGCCCATCGATTTCAGCCGCATCGCCGCGCAGACCGCCAAGCAGGTCATCGTCCAGCGGGTGCGCGACGCCGAGCGCCAGCAGCAATTCGAGGAATACAAGGACCGCGCCGGCGAGGTGGTCAACGGCATCGTGAAGCGTGTCGAGTTCGGCAACCTGACGGTCGACCTCGGCCGCGCCGAGGGGGTGCTGCGGCGCGACGAAATGATCCCGCGCGAGTCGTTCCGCGCCGGCGACCGGGTGCGCGCCTATATCTACGACGTCCGTTCCGAGCCGCGCGGTCCGCAGATATTCCTGACGCGCACCCGGCCCGAGTTCATGGCCATGCTGTTCGCCCAGGAGGTGCCCGAGGTCTACGACAAGATCATCGAGATCCGGGCGGTCGCGCGCGATCCCGGCAGCCGCGCCAAGATCGCGGTGCTGTCGAACGATTCCAGCATCGATCCGGTGGGCGCCTGCGTCGGCATGCGGGGCAGCCGCGTCCAGGCCGTGGTCGGCGAGCTGCAGGGCGAGAAGATCGACATCATCCAGTGGAACCCCGACCCGGCGACCTTCATCGTCAACGCGCTGGCGCCCGCCGAGGTCGCCAAGGTCGTCCTCGACGAGGACCAGCGCCGCATCGAGGTCGTGGTGCCCGACGATCAGCTCAGCCTCGCCATCGGGCGGCGCGGGCAGAATGTCCGTCTGGCCTCGCATCTCACCCAGTGGGAGATCGCGATCCTTACGGAGGACGAGGAGTCCGAGCGGCGCCAGGAGGAGTTCCGCACCCGGTCGCAGATGTTCATGGACGCGCTCGACGTGGACGACGTGCTCGCTCATCTGATCGTCGCCGAGGGCTTCTCCACCGTCGAGGAGGTGGCTTTCGTGCCGATGACCGACCTGCTTTCGATCGAGGGGTTCGACCAGGAGCTCGCCGATGAGCTGCGCGACCGCGCCAGGCAGCATCTCGCCGAGGAGGAGGCCCGCCTCACCGGTCGCCGGCGCGAGCTCGGCGTGTCCGACGAGCTCGCCGCGATCTCCGGCCTGAGTCCGGCGATGGCGGTCACCCTGGGCGAGGCCGGCGTGAAGTCGCGCGACGATTTCGCCGACCTGTCGACCGACGAGGTGATCGACGAGGCGGAAGGGGTGCTGCGCGACTACGCGCTGACCGAGGAAGAGGCCAACCGGCTCATCATGGCGGCGCGCGCCCACTGGTTCGACGACGACGATCGCGAGGCCCCCGGCGCCGCGGAGGACGCGACCGAGGCGACCGGTGCCGGGACGCCCGCACCGGACCCGGCGATCTGATCCCGCCGCGACGGAGACGCCGCCTTGACCGCGCAGCGCCACCCGCCAGAACCCGCCGGCAACACGAGGCGTTGCCTGGTGAGCCGCGAGTGCCAGCCGCGGGAGCGGATGCTGCGCTTCGTGGTCGGCCCGGATCGCGAGATCGTGCCCGATATCGCTTGCCGCCTGCCGGGACGCGGATTGTGGCTGCAATCGCGCCGGGATATAGTCGACCGCGCCGCGGCGACCAACGCCTTCGCCAGAGCGTCCCGGTGCCACGTGACGGTGCCGGACGCGCTCGCCGATCAGGTCGAGCGCCTGCTGGCGGCGCGCTGTATCGACCTTATCGGGTTCGCGCGGCGCGCCGGCAGCGCGCTGACCGGTTTCGAGGCGGCGAGGCGCGCGCTGCAGCGGGGAGGAGCGGCGCTCCTCCTGGTGGCCGCCGACGGGTCCATGCGCCAGCGGAGCCGCTTGCCGCTGGCGCGTGTGCGTGACCGCGTGGTCGACGTGCTGCTTTCGTCCGAACTCGGCGGCGCGTTCGGCCGCGACGCGGTGACATACGCGGTGCTGGGCCAGGACCGTCTCGCCGGACGGGTCTGGACCGACGCCGGGAGGCTGGCTGGATTTCGCACGGCGCAGAAGAGTTGAACGATATGAGCGAGCAGAAAGAGACGGAACCGGCGAAGAAGAGGCTCAGCCTGTCACGGCCCGGCCGGCTCGAACTGAAGAAGACGGTCGACGCCGGACAGGTCCGCCAGAGCTTCTCGCACGGCCGCACCAAGGCCGTCGCGGTCGAGGTGCGCCGCAAGCGGACATTCGCTCAATCCGCCGACGGCGGGATGACGGAGGTCAAGTCCGTCCCGGCCGAGCGGGAGCCGGTGACGGCGGAGGCGGTTGCCCAACCCGAGGCCGCCGCCGCTGGCGTTGCGCCCGTCGAGGAGGGGCAGCGCGGCCAGCCGCGCGAGCTGACCGAGCAGGAGAAAGCCGCGCGTGCCCGCGCGCTCGTCGGGCTCAAGCAGGCGGAGACCGAGCGGCAGGCGGCGGAGGAGGCGCGCCGGGCGCTCGAAAGAGCGGCCGAGGAAGAGCGCCGGCAGAGGGAGCAGGAGCGGGCCGCGCGCGAGCGCGCCGAGGCCGAGGCGCGCGCCCTCGAAGCGGAGCGCGCGGCGGAAGCGGAGGTTGAGGCGAAGGCCGCGGCCCAGGCCACCGCCCCGGCGAAGCCGGAGCCCGAGCCGCCCGCCCGACCGGCCGCCAAGGCGGCCGATACGCAGGCCGAGGAGGCCGAGACCGAACGGCCGCGCGGACGCAAGTCCGGCCGTCAGGACCAGCGGCGGCTTGCCCCCAAGCGGGGAGAGCCGCGCCGGCGCGGCGGCCGTCTGACGATCGCGCAGGCGCTCGACGACGAGGAGCGCCAGCGCAGCCTGGCGTCGCTGCGCCGGCTCCGCGAGCGCGAGAAGCGCGCGCAGCGGCGCTCGGACGAGCCGATCGCCAAGGTCGTCCGCGACGTCGTGGTGCCCGAGACCATCACCGTGCAGGATTTGGCGAGCCGCATGGCGCAGCGCGCGCCGGATGTCATCAAGACGCTCATGGGCATGGGGATCATGGCCACCATCAACCAGTCTCTGGACGCCGACACGGCCGAGCTTGTGGTCGGCGAGTACGGCCACAAGGTGAAGCGTGTCAGCGACGCCGATGTCGAGATCGGCATCAGGGGCGAGGACGACACCGACACCGAGCTGGTGCCGCGGCCGCCGGTGGTCACGGTGATGGGTCACGTCGATCACGGCAAGACGTCGCTGCTCGATGCGCTGCGCAAGTCCAACGTCGCCGCCGGAGAGGCCGGCGGCATCACGCAGCATATCGGCGCCTATCAGGTGACCCTCCCCGGCGGCGATCAGAAGATCACCTTCATCGACACCCCGGGCCACGCCGCGTTCACAGCGATGCGGGCCCGCGGCGCCAACGTCACCGATATCGTGATCCTGGTGGTCGCCGCCGATGACGGGGTGATGCCGCAGACCGTCGAGGCCATCGATCACGCGCGCGCCGCCGACGTGCCGATCATCGTCGCGATCAACAAGATCGACCGGCCCAACGCCGATCCCGCGCGGGTGCGCAACGAGTTGTTGCAGCACGAGCTGGTGGCCGAGGAGTTCGGCGGCGATGTGCTCTCGGTCGACGTGTCGGCGGTCGAGGGCACCAATCTCGACAAGCTGCTGGAGACCGTGGTTCTCCAGGCCGAGGTGCTCGAGCTCAGGGCCAACCCCGACCGTTCCGCCGACGGCGTGGTGATCGAATCCAAGCTCGAGCGGGGCCGCGGCTCGGTGGCGACGCTGCTGGTCCAGCGCGGCACGCTCAGCACGGGGGACATCTTGGTCGCCGGCAGCGAGTGGGGCCGCGTGCGGGCGATCTTCGACGACGGCGGCGAGCAGACCGCTTCGGCCGGCCCTTCGGTGCCGGTGGAAATCCTCGGCCTCAACGGAACGCCCGCGGCGGGCGACGAGTTCTCGGTGGTCGAGAACGAGATGCGGGCCCGCGAGATCACCGAATTCCGCGTCCGCCGCGAGCGCGATGCGCGCGCCGCGCGGGCCGCGCGCGGTAGCGTCGAACAGATGTTCTCCAATATCGGACGCGAGCAGAAGAAGGAGTTCGCGCTGGTCATCAAGGCCGACGTGCAGGGCTCGGTCGAGGCGATTCAGGCCAATGCGGAGAGCTTCTCCACCGACGAGGTCGGTGTGCGCGTGCTGCATGCCGGCGTCGGCGGGATCAACGAATCCGACGTGACCCTGGCGTCGGCGTCCGACGCCGTGATCGTCGGGTTCAACGTCCGCGCCGGACCCCAGGGGCGCCAGCTCGCCGCCCAGGATCGCGTCGAGATCCGCTACTACTCGGTAATCTACGACGTGCTCGACGACATCAAGGCGGTGCTGACCGGCATGCTGGCGCCGATGGCGCGCGAGCATTTCCTCGGCAATGCCGAGATTCTGCAGGTGTTCAACATCTCGAAGCTCGGCCGCGTCGCCGGCTGCAGGGTTTCCGAGGGGCTCGTGCGGCGGGGCTCGCGGGTGCGGCTGCTGCGCGACAACGTGGTGGTCCACGAAGGCACGCTGTCGAGCCTCAGGCGGTTCAAGGACGAGGTGCGCGAGGTCCGCGAAGGGTTCGAATGCGGCATGGCGTTCGAGAACTATCAGGATCTCAAGGAACGCGACGTCATCGAGTGCTTCGACGTCGAGGAGGTCGCCCGGACGCTGTAACACCGGCTCCGGGCGCCGCCCCGCAGCGGACGGGACCCATGGCACGGCGCCGGCATTCGGCTCGCGGTCCATCGCAACGGCAGCTCCGGGTGGGCGAGGCCGTGCGCCACGCCCTCAGCCGCCTGTTCGAGCGCGGCGCGATCAGGGACCCGGAGCTCGCCGGCGTGCCGCTCACCATCTCCGAGGTGGCGATGAGCCCGGATCTCAGGGTGGCCACCGCCTACGTGCTGCCGCTTGGCGCCGGCGAGGCGGAGAGGGAGGCCGCGGTGGCGGCGCTCAACCGCATCGGGCCGGCGCTGCGGCGCATGCTGGCGCCGATGGTCTCGCTCAAGTTCCTGCCCGATCTCAGATTCGTCGCCGACACCCGCTTCGACCGGGCGGGACGGATCGAGGCGCTGCTGGATCGGGCCCGCGGCGCCGCCGATGAGCCGTAGACGCAAGGGCCGGCCGGTCCACGGCTGGATCGTTGTCGACAAGCCGAAGGGCATGTCGTCCGCCCACGCCGTCGCCCGGGTCCGCCGTATCGCCGGCGCGGCCAAGGCCGGCCATGGCGGCACGCTGGACCCGCTGGCAACCGGCGTCCTGCCGGTCGCGCTCGGCGAGGCGACCAAGACGGCGGCCTGGGCGATGGCCGGCGACAAGACCTACCGGTTCACCCTGCGCTGGGGCGAAAGCCGAGACACCGACGACCCCGAAGGCGCGGTGACCGGGACCAGCGAGGCGCGCCCCGCCGAGGCCCGGGTGCTGGCGGTACTGGATCGCTTCACCGGCGACATTCTCCAGCGCCCGCCGCGCTATTCCGCGCTCAAGCTGGACGGGCGGCGCTCCTACGACCTCGCCCGCGCGGCGGTCGATTTCGAGCTGCCGGAACGCGTTGTTGCCGTGCGGGCGCTGGTCCTGACCGGCATGCCGGATGCCGACCGCGCGGTCTTCGAAATGCGCTGCGGCAAGGGCACCTATGTACGCAGCCTCGCGCGCGACCTCGCGCTTGCGCTCGGCACCGTCGGCCATGCCGAGGAGATCCGCCGCCTCGCGGTCGGGCCCTTCGCGGAGGCGGACTCGATTCCGCTGGATAAACTCGAGAAGCTGGTGCATAGTGCGCCGGCGCAGGATTACCTGTTGCCGATCGAGGCCGCGCTGGACGACATCCCGGCCGTGCCCGTATCGGAAACGCAGGCTTCCTTGCTGAGGCACGGCCAACCCGTCCGCATATCCGCTCGAGAGCGGTGCGTCATCGCGGCCGAACGTGTTGCCGAGGGCGGCACTGTGGTTGCGATGGGCGAGGGCGGTGCGGTCGCGCTCGCGCGCGTCGAGGACGGGGCAATCCGCCCGACGCGGGTGATCAACCCGTAACCTGGAGTCCATGATGTCGATCACGTCCGCTCGCAAGGCCGAGCTCGTCAGCGAATACGGCACCGACCCGGCCGATACGGGCTCGCCCGAGGTACAGGTCGCGATCCTGTCCGAACGGATCCTCAACCTCACCGAACACCTCAAGGAACACAAGAAGGACTACCACTCGCGCCGCGGTCTGCTGATGATGGTGGGTCAAAGGCGCCGCCTGCTCGACTATCTCAAGCGCAAGGACCAGTCCCGCTACACCACGCTGATCGGGCGTCTGGGGCTGCGCCGCTAGGCGCGCGCGGCCGGGCGGGCCCGAGACGGTGACGATGGGCGCATGGAGGCTCCGGCGCAGAGCCGCCCGGGCGCCGCGCGCCCGTTCCGAACGCGGGACGATTTCATTTTGAACACGCATGCATGGCGCGCCGCACAGGGCGGCGCGCCGTCAGGAAGGATGGAAGAATGTTTACGATTCATCGGAAGGAACTGACCTGGGGCGGCCGCAAGCTGGTCATCGAGACCGGCCGGCTCGCCCGTCAGGCGGACGGCGCCGTGCTCGTGACCTATGGCGAGACCACCGTGCTCTGCACCGCCGTGGCTGAGAACCAGCCCCGCGCGGGCATCGATTTCTTTCCGCTCACGGTCAACTACCAGGAAAAGGCCTTTGCGGCCGGGCGCATCCCGGGCGGCTTCTTCAAGCGCGAAGGCCGCCCGTCGGAGAAGGAAACCCTGACCTCGCGGCTGATCGACCGGCCGATCCGCCCGCTGTTCGCCAGCGGCTTCCGCAACGAGACGCAGGTCATCTGCACCGTCCTCAGCCACGATCTCGAGAACGATCCCGACATCCCGGCCCTGGTCGGCAGCTCGGCCGCGCTGACCATCTCCGGGATACCCTTCCTCGGGCCGATCTTCGGCGCCCGGATCGGCTATGTCGCCGGCGAGTATGTGCTCAACCCGCGCATCGACGAGCTGGAGAACTCGACCCTCGACATGGTGGTCGCCGGTACCGCGGACGCGGTGCTGATGGTCGAGTCGGAAGCCCGGTCGCTGTCCGAGGAGGAGATGCTGGGCGCGGTGATGTTCGCCCAGAGGGAGAGCCGTCCGGTCGTCGAGGCGATCATCTCGCTCGCCGAGGACTGCGCCAAGGAGCCCTGGGATCTGGATCCGGCCGATCCGGCGCAGGCCGGGATCGAGGAGCAGGTGCGCGCGCTCGCCGAGGCGCCGCTGCGCGAGGCCTATGCCGAGCGGATCAAGCAGTCGCGGGTGGACAAGATCGCCCAGGCCAAGGCGGCGGCGCTTGAGGCGCTCGCCGAGACCCACCCGGCCGATGCCGTCGCCGGCGCGCTCAAGACGGTCGAGAAGGACATCGTCCGCAACGCGATCCTCGACACCGGCGACCGGATCGACGGGCGGGACACCAGGACCGTCAGGCCGATCGAGGCCGAGGTCGGCATCCTGCCCAGGCTGCACGGCAGCGCCCTGTTCACCCGCGGCGAGACGCAGGCGCTGGTGGTGGCGACGCTCGGCACCGGCCAGGACGAGCAGATCGTCGACGCCCTCGAAGGCGAGTACCGCGAGCATTTCATGCTGCACTACAATTTCCCGCCCTATTCGGTCGGCGAGGCGAGCTTCCTGCGCGCCCCCGGGCGGCGCGAGATCGGCCACGGCAAGCTCGCCTGGCGCGCGGTGCGGGCGATGATGCCGTCCAAGGACGACTTCCCCTACACCGTCCGCGTGGTCTCGGAGATCACCGAATCCAACGGCTCGTCGTCGATGGCCACCGTCTGCGGCGCCTCGCTGGCGATGATGGATGCGGGCGTGCCCATCAGGGCGCCGGTCGCCGGGATCGCCATGGGCCTGATCAAGGAGGGCGAGCGCTTCGCCGTCCTGTCCGACATTCTCGGCGACGAGGACCATCTGGGCGACATGGACTTCAAGGTCGCGGGTACCCGCGACGGGGTCACCGCGCTCCAGATGGACATCAAGATCACCGGGATCACCGAGGAGATCATGCGCACCGCGCTGGAGCAGGCGCGCGACGGCCGGCTCCACATCCTCGACAACATGGACCGGGCGCTGTCGAGCGCGCGCGAGGGGATCAGCGAGCACGCGCCGCGGATCACCGCGCTGAGCATCCCGCGCGATAAGATCCGCGAGGTCATCGGCACCGGCGGCAAGGTGATCCGCGAGATCTGCGAGGTGACCGGCGCCAAGATCGACATCGAGGACGACGGGACCGTCAAGGTCGCGGCGGTCGATTCCGGGGCCGCGGACAAGGCGATCGAATGGATCCGCGGCATCGTCGCCGAGCCCGAGGTCGGCGTGATCTATGGCGGCAAGGTGGTCAAGGTGGTCGATTTCGGCGCTTTCGTGAACTTCCTCGGCGCGCGCGACGGCCTGGTGCACATCAGCGAGCTCGCGCCGCGCCGCGTCGGCAAGGTGACCGACGTGGTCAACGAGGGCGACGAGGTGAAGGTCAAGGTGCTGGGTATCGACGACCGGGGCAAGGTGCGCCTGTCGATGAAGGTCGTCGACCAGGAGACCGGCGAGGACATCTCCGACAAGCGCGCCCAGCCCAAGGAGGCGGTGCCCGGCGGCGCCTGAGGGCGCCCGCCGCCGCCCGATCCCGGAGCGGACGCCGCGCCTGCGGCAATAGGCGCGGCGCGGTTTCTGCTGGCCGTCCGGGATTTCGTTCATATATTGGCTTGACGCGGCGCTTCCGGATCCCGAGGAGGCTGGAGCTGAGAGACCTCAAGCCCGTGACGATCTCCGGCAAGGAGGTCCCGCCGCTCGTGGAAGGCGGCAAGGGCATCGCAGTCTCCAATGGCGAGAGCTGCGGCGCCTGGGCGTCGGCGGGCGGGGTCGGCACCTTCTCCGGCGTCAACGCCGATGCCTTCGATGCCGACGGCGCGCTGATCCCGGTCCGCTATGGCGGGCGCACGCGGCGCGACCGCCACGAGGAGCTGCTGGCCTACGCCATCCAGGGCGGCATCTCCCAGGCCCGCATCGCCCACGAGATGGCCGCCGGCCAGGGCCGCATCCACATGAACGTGCTGTGGGAGATGGCCGGCGCGGAGCGCGTGCTGCGCGGCGTGCTGACCGGCGCCAGGGGGCTGATCCACGGCGTCACCTGCGGCGCCGGCATGCCCTACCGCATCGCCGAGATCGCCGCCGAGCACAAGGTCTATTATTATCCGATCGTCTCCTCCGCGCGGGCTTTCCGCGCGCTTTGGAAGCGCGCCTATCACAAGTTCTCGCAGTGGCTGGGCGGGGTGGTCTACGAGGACCCCTGGCGGGCCGGGGGGCATAACGGGCTGTCCAACAGCGAGGACCCGAACGAGCCGCAGGAGCCCTTGCCGCGGGTCAGCGAGCTGCGTCAGACGATGGCGCAGATGGGGCTCGACGAGACCCCGATCTTCATGGCCGGCGGGGTCTGGTATCTGCGCGAATGGGGCGACTGGTTCGACAACCCGGAAATCGGCCCCGTCGCGTTCCAGTTCGGTACCCGCCCCCTGCTCACCCGGGAGAGCCCGATCTCGCCGCAATGGAAACGCCGGCTGCTCGAGCTCAGGGAAGGCGACGTCTCGCTCAACAAGTTCAGCCCCACCGGGTTCTATTCCTCGGCGGTGTTCAACACCTTCCTCGACGAGCTGCGGGAGCGCTCGGAGCGCCAGATCAGCTTCGCCAGCGAGCCGATCGGGGCGCTCGACTGCGAGCTGCTGGTCGGGCCCCGCGCGCGGCGCATCTACGTCACCGCGAACGACAAGGCCTGCGCCGAGGCGTGGATGGGACAGGGCCACACCGAAGGTCTGCGCACCCCGGACTCGACGATCATCTTCACCACCCCCGAGAAGGCGCGCGAGATCCGCACCGACCAGGCCAACTGCATGGGCTGCCTGTCGGCCTGCTTCTTCTCCAACTGGTCGCAGAACGAGTCCGGCACCACCGGGCGCAAGGCCGACCCCAGATCCTACTGCATCCAGAAGACGCTGCAGGACATCGCCCATGGCGGGCAGGTCGACGAGCAGCTGATGTTCGCCGGCCACAACGCCTATCGGTTCCGCGACGACCCGTTCTATTCCAACGGCTTCGTCCCCACCGTCCGGCAGCTGGTCGACCGCCTGCTGACCGGCGACTGAGCCCTCCCTCCCGGTTATTTGACTTGTTCCAAACTGCGGCGGTCTCTATTGTAATTGAAGTGTAATGACCGGCCCGGCATACGAGTTCCGGCGATGCAACGCTCCTATACGCCGCTGATCGAGACGCTGAGGCGCCATGGCCTGCGCCCGACCCGCCAGCGCCTCGCGCTGGCCAAGCTGCTGTTCACCGGAGCCAACCGCCATGTCAGCGCCGAGCGTTTGCACGAGGAGGCGCTCGGCGCCGGGGCGAGCGTCTCGCTGGCGACCGTCTACAACACGCTGAACCAGTTCACCGCCGTCGGCCTGCTGCGCGAGGTGATCGTCGATCCCGACCGGTCCTATTTCGACACCAACACGGCCGATCATCATCACCTGTACTTCCAGGACACCGGCCGCCTCGAGGACATCGAGGCTGCGGAAGTGCGGATCGGCGAGCTGCCCGACCCACCGGCCGGGACGACGATCGCCAGGGTCGATCTGGTCATCCGCCTGACCGGCCGCCCGGACCGGCCCGGCGGTCGTTAGAACCATTCCAACCTATTGACCCTCATCGCCGACTCCCTGTAAATGTGCTCATCGGCGCCTGACGGCGGTGGCGCGAACGCATGAAGAGCGGGGACAGACTCCCGCGCTCGACGCGGCCGGGCCGAACAGGTTGGGAAAATTCGGAACACGATCGGAGGGACTATGGACACCGCAAGCAAGTGCCCGGTGATGGGCGGCACCCACCAGGCGGTCGGCGAGACGGCGAACCAGCATTGGTGGCCGAACAAGCTGAACCTCAGGGTGCTCCGCCAGAACCATCCCCAGGCCGATCCCAACGGCGAGGATTTCGACTACGCCGCGGCGTTCAACAGCCTCGACTTCGACGCCCTGGCGAAGGACGTCGACGCGGTGATGACCGACTCGCAGGACTGGTGGCCGGCCGATTACGGCCATTACGGGCCGCTCTTCATCCGCATGACCTGGCACGCCGCGGGCACCTACCGCATCGATGACGGGCGCGGCGGCGGCGGCTGCGGCGACCAGCGCTTCGCCCCGCTCAACTCCTGGCCCGACAACGTCAATCTCGACAAGGCGCGCCGGCTGCTGTGGCCGATCAAGCAGAAATACGGCCGCAAGATCTCCTGGGCCGATCTGTTGATCTTCGCCGGCAACCGCGCGCTTGAGACGATGGGCTTCAAGACCTTCGGCTTCGGCGGCGGCCGACCGGACATCTGGGCCGCCGACGAGGACATCTACTGGGGTCCCGAGCAGGGGTGGCTCGACGACGAGCGCTATAGCGGCGACCGGGATCTGGCGGTTCCGCTCGGCGCCGTCCAGATGGGGCTGATCTACGTCAACCCGGAAGGGCCGAACGGCAACCCGGACCCGATCGCGGCGGCCCGCGACATCCGCGAGACCTTCCGCCGCATGGCGATGAACGACGAGGAGACGGTCGCGCTGATCGCCGGCGGGCACACCTTCGGCAAGGCGCATGGCGCGGCCGAGGAGAAGTACAAGGGTCCCGAGCCCGAGGGCGCCGCCCTCGAGGACCAGGGCCTCGGCTGGACCAGCAGCCACGGCAGCGGCAAGGCCGGCGACCAGATCGGCAGCGGGCTCGAGGGCGCGTGGACCAAGAACCCCATCGCCTGGGACAACGGCTACTTCGAGAATCTGTTCGAATACGAGTGGGAGCTGACCAAGAGCCCTGCCGGCGCGAACCAGTGGACCCCGAAGAACGCCGAGGCGCAGGGCACCGTGCCGGATGCGCACGATCCGTCCACGCGGCACGCGCCGATGATGCTGACCACCGATCTCGCGCTGATCGTCGATCCGGCCTACAAGGAGATTTCCAGGCGTTTCTACGAGAACCCGGACCAGCTCGCCGACGCCTTCGCCAAGGCGTGGTTCAAGCTGCTGCACCGCGACATGGGACCGATCGCGCGCTATCTCGGCCCGTGGGTTCCCGACGAGCAGCTGCCCTTCCAGGACCCGGTGCCGGGGGCCACGCACGATCCGCTCGACGACGCCGACATCGCCGCGCTCAAGGGCAGGATCCTCGGCTCCGGCCTCTCCGTCTCCCAGCTGGTCTCGACCGCCTGGGCGTCGGCCTCGACCTACCGCGACAGCGACAAGCGCGGCGGCGCCAACGGGGCGCGCATCCGCCTCGCGCCGCAGGCGGGGTGGGACGTCAACGTGCAGTCCGGTGTGGCGGCGGTGCTTGAGACGCTGGAGGGAATCCAGCGCGAGTTCAACACCGCGCAGGCCAATGGCAAGGGGGTCTCGCTCGCCGATCTGATCGTGCTGGGCGGCTGCGCCGCCGTCGAGGAGGCCGCGCGGAAGGCCGGGCACGACGTCGAAATCCCGTTCGCGCCGGGGCGCACCGACGCCACGGACGAGATGACCGACGCCGAGTCCTTCGCCGTGCTGGAGCCGACCGCCGACGGGTTCCGCAACTACCTGCAGAACGGCCATGCGGTCGCCTCGGAGCACCTGCTAGTGGAAAAGGCGTTCATGCTGAAGCTGTCCGCCCCCGAGATGACGGCGCTGGTCGGCGGCATGCGCGCGCTTGGCGCCAATGCCGGGCAGAACGGGCTGGGGGTCCTCACCGACCGGCCCGGGACGCTGACCAACGACTTCTTCGTCAACCTGCTCGACATGGGGACGGAGTGGACGCCGACCTCGGACAGCGGCGAGGAGTTCGAGGGCCGCGACCGCGCCACCGGCGAAGTCAAGTGGACCGGCAGCCGGGTCGACCTCGTCTTCGGGTCGAACTCCGAGCTCCGGGCGCTCGCCGAGGTCTACGGCAGCAGCGACGCCGAGGAGAAGCTGGTCAATGACTTCGCCGCCGCGTGGGGCAAGGTCATGAACCTCGACCGCTTCGACCTCGCCTGATCCCGCAGGCAGGGTACGAAGCTTCCAGTCCGCGGCCCGGCCGGCGATCGGCCGGGCCGCATTCTTTGGGGGATTGCCGATGGCGTTCAGCGCCTATCTGTTCTTCGACGGCGATTGCCGGGAAGCGTTCGAGCTCTACCGCTCGGTGTTCGGCGGCGAGTTCCAGGTGTTGCAGACCTTCGCCGACGGGCCGCCGGATCTCGGCGTGCCGGATTCGGAGAAGGACCGGATCATGCACGTCTCCCTCGCGGTCGGATCGGCCGTGCTGATGGGCAGCGACCACTGCTCCGCCTTCGGCCCGCCGCCGGTCCGGGGCACCGACTTCGCGATCTCCATCGCCGGCGAGAGCAGGGAACAGTGCGACGAGATGTTCGCCAGGCTGTCGCAGGGCGGCGAGGTCAGGATGCCGATGCAGGAGACCTTCTGGGGCGCCTATTTCGGCAACTGGACCGACCGCTACGGCGTCGGCTGGATGATCAGCTACGAGCTGCCGCGGGAGTAGCCGGGCGTCCCTCGATACGCCCCCTTCGGAGGCTACTCGGGGTGAGGGGGTTTCTTCCGCCGCACCAACCCACCCTCATCCTGAGCAGCGGCGAAGCCGCGTATCGCAGGACGGCCGCGTCTGCGGTTTCCCCAAGCCGTCATGCCCGGGCATGACGCGGTGAGCGTGCCCTAGCCGAGTATGGCGGCGAGCCGGGCGAGCACGTCGTCGATGACGTGCTCCGGCACCGTGTCGACACGTCTCCCGTTCCTGGCGCCGAGGTCGAGGGCGCGAGGCTGGTCGCAGCGGATCACGCCCGTGGTGCGCGTGCCCGCGCCTTCCAGGGAAACCGCAAAACCTCGCCTGCGTGCGAAGTTCCCGCCGGTGGTGATGGGCACGACGACGGGCGTCCCGGTCAGCCGGTTGAACGCCTCGGGCGATACGATCAGTACCGGGCGGGTGCCCTGTTGTTCATGGCCGGCGGTGGGATCCAGGCTGACGAGCCAGATGTCTCCCCGCTTCACTACAACAGCTCGTTGCCGACCGGTCTGGCATCCAGCCAGGCCCGGTCGTCGTCGGAAGGAGCGCCCTCTTCGCACTGCGCCAGAAGCTCGTCGAGCGTGTAGCTCGGACGCGTCCTGGGTTCGACGATCAGGCGACCGTTCTCCACCGCGATATTCACCCTGGCCCCCACCCCAAGCTCCAGCAGATCGAGCAGCGCCGGGGGCACCGCGAGCATGACGGAACCGCCGACCCTGCGCAGATTCGTCGTATGCATGGGCGCCCCCTTGTTTTACAAAAATATAACCGTGTCCGTCCGGTAAGGCAAATTCCCCCGGGCCATTCCGGGGCGCGGTTCGCCTGGCGGGCGAAATGCGCTAGCTTGCCGGGCTTCCGATTTCGAGGGGGAAGACGGCGATGGACTGGACGAGGCGGCGCGAGCGCTACCGTGGGGTGCTCGAAGGCGGGGAGTGCATCCACCCGGGCTCGGTGTACGATCCGATCTCGGCCCGCATCGCCGAGGATCTCGGCTTCGAGGTCGGCATGTTCGCCGGCTCCATCGCCTCGATGACGGTGCTCGGCGCGCCCGACCTGATCGTCATGACGCTGAGCGAGTTCGCCGGCCAGGCCTACCGCATCTGCCGCGCCGGCGACCTCGCGCTGATGTGCGACGCCGATCACGGCTACGGCAACGCGCTCAGCGTGATGCGCACGGTCGAGGAGCTGGAGGCCGCCGGCGTCGCCGCGTTCACCATCGAGGATACCGAGCTCCCCGCGCCCTACGCGGCCGACGGGCCGCGGCTGCTCACCCTCGACGAGGGTGTGGGCAAGATGAAGGCCGCGCTCGCCGCCCGCAGCGACAAGCGCCTGGCGATCGCCGGGCGCACCAGCGCCGCCACCATCGCCGGCATGGACGAGGCGCTCGGCCGCATCGCGGCCTACGAGGCGGCCGGGGTCGACGCGGTGTTTCTCACCGGCATCAGAACGAAGGCCCAGGTCGAGGCCGTCGCCGCGACCGTGGACATCCCGGTGATCCTCGGCGCGGCGGGGCCGGAGATCCAGGACCTCGACTATCTGGCGGCCAACGGCGTGCGCATCTGCCTGCAGGGGCACCAGCCCTTCATGGCCGCCGTCCGGGCGGTGCATGCGACGCTGAAGGCGCTGCGCGCCGGCACGCCGGCCGCCGAGCTCGAGGGGGTGGCCTCGCCCGAGCTGATGCGGACCGTCACCCGCGACGGCGACTACCGGCGCTGGATCGAGGACTATCTCGGCGGATGACTTCGCGCCGCCATGCCGAGATCGCGGGCGCCGGATTCGCCGGGCTGGTCGCCGCCATCGCGCTCGCCGACCGCGGCTGGACCGTCCGGGTGCATGAGCGCGCCGATGCGCTTCGCGCCTTCGGCGCCGGCATCTTCATCTGGGAGAACGGGCTCCGGGTGCTGAAGGCGATCGGCGCCTATGACGATGTGCTTGCCGGCTCGCATGACGGCGAGGTGTACGAGGTCCGCGACCGCGACCGGGTGGTCGTCGAGACCGCGTTCAACCGCGCCATGGGCAGCCGTATGCTGACCATGACCCGCCAGACGCTGTACGCCGCGATCCTCGGCCAGGCCGAGCGCCGCGGCATCGAGATCCTGACCCGCTCCGAGGTCGTCGGCGCCGAGCCCGCGGGCGTGCTGCTGACCGCCGGTGGCGGGCGTCACGCGGCCGATCTCGTCATCGGCGCCGACGGCGTGCACTCGCGGGTGCGGGACTCGCTGGGTTTGCAGAAGGAGCGCGACACCGGCACGCTCGGCCTGGTCCGCGTGCTCGCCCCGCGCTGCCTCGACGAGCTCGGCCCCGGGCGCTGGGACCGGGTGATCGATTTCTGGAACCTGCCGCAGCGCTCGCTCCGCATCCTCTACGTGCCCTGCAACGCCGACGACCTCTATCTCGCGATGATGGCGCCGGTCGAGGACGCAGAGGCGACCGCAATTCCGGTGCGCGCCGATATCTGGGTGCCGGCCTTTCCCCAGCTCGAGCCGGCGATCCGCCTTCTGTCGGCCGAGGGGCGCTACGACGCCTACGAGACCGGCAAGCTCACGCGCTGGTCGCAGGGAAGGGTGGCGATCGTGGGCGATTCCGCGCACGCCATGGTGCCCTCGCTGGGCCAGGGGGCGGGGCTCGCGATGGCCAACGCGCTCGGCCTCGCCGTCGCGCTCGACGAGGTTCCCGACATCGCCGATGCGCTCGCCCGCTGGGAGGCGCGGGAACGGCCGCGCACCGAGCGCACCCAGGACCTGTCCGCCAGGATCGCCCGCGACCGGCTGGAGACGGCCGGGCGGATCTGGTCGGACGAGACGACTCGAACCGCTTGCAGCGTGCCGACCGGCACCGAACACCTGCCGCACGGTGTCGACGGCTTGCCAGATGCCCCACAGTCGCGGCTTGATGGCCGGGACAGGGCGATGCGGACGGGAGGGTGAACCATGCGCCGCTACGATGCGCTGGAGGCGATCGCGCCCAGGGTGGGCGACGCCCTGGTGGTGACCAACCTCGCCAACACGGCGACCGAGTGGCGCACGCTGCGCCCGCATGACGGCAATCTCTACTTCGTCGGCATGGGGATGGTGACGCCCTACGCGCTGGGGCTCGCGCTCGCCCTGCCGCATCGCCGCGTGCTCGCCTTCGACGGCGATGGCGGCATCCTGTTCGAGATGAGCGTGCTGGGGACGCTCGCCCAGTCGGCGCCGAAGAATCTCTGCGTCGTGGTGCTCGACAACGAGGGCTACGTCTCGACCGGCAAGTGGCAGTCGGTCGCCTCGTTGTCGGCCGGGCCGGTCGACATCGCCGGCGTCGCGCGCGCCTCGGGGCTTGCCAATGTCTCCGAGGTGTCGACGGTCGAGGCGTTCGAGGCCGAGGTCGCTTCCGGGCTCGCGCGCGAGGACGGGCCGACCGTGATCGTCGCCAAGACCAGCGTCGAGCAGGCCTTCGTCGGCACCTCGCCCTCGGACGGCAAGGAGAACAAGTACAGCTTCGTCCGCCATGTCGAGGGGCTGGAGGGCAAGGCGATCCTCAAACCGTCGGCGCGCGAGCACGGCGAGCCGCCGAGGCCCGACCCCGAGTTCAGCCCGGTGGGGGACGACGATGCGTTCGGCGAGGTGCTGTTCGACGGGCTGCGCGAGAATCTCGTCGATTTCGTGATCGGCCTGCCGTGCAGCGGCTTCGCGCACACGCTGCAGCGCTGCATGGACGACCAGTCGATGCACTACGTCGCCGTCGCCAACGAGGGCACCGGGATCGGCATCTGCGCCGGCGCCTGGCTCGGCGGCAAGACGCCGGCTGCGGTGATCGAGAATTTCGGCGTCTTCGCCGCGACCTACCAGCTGATGCGCGGGCACTACACCTTCGGCATCCCGACGCTGCTGATGACCGAGTACCGGGGCGACGGCGGCGAGACCGAGTTCTTTGGCGATTGCGGCGACATGACCGAGCCGCTGTTGCAGGCGACGCGGATCAACTACCGCGTGGTGCGCGACATCCACCAGCTCAAGCCGGCGATCCGCGACGGGCTGAGATGGATGAATTTCGGCCTCCGCCCCTACGCCGTGCTGCCGGGCTACGACCTGTCCCGGCCCCGGCCGCCGAAGGGCTAGGTGTGTTGCGCAAGCTCCTCCGCTCGAGGTCGGCCCAATACGCGATCTCTCTGGCCACGCCCTTGCCACAACTCGTCATGCCCGGACTTGTTCCGGGCATCTCTCTCCGCAAGGCGCGCCCGATGCGGGGCAAGCGCGTGGATGGCCGGAACAAGTCCGGCCATGACGGGTCAGGGGTCCTCGACGTACGGATCGTGACTTCTCGAACAGGCCTCCAGGGAATGCCCCGATGATCTTCGAATGCCGCCGCTATACCCTCCAGCCCGGGCGGATGGGGGATTTCATCGCGCTCCAGCACCGGCGCGGCTTCGACGGGCCGAATGCCGGGTTCATCTCTCGGGTGATCGGCTATTTCGAGACCGTCACCGGAACGCCCGAGCAGATCGTCCACCTCTACCGCTACGACAGCCACGCCGACTGGATCGAGAAGCTGCACGGGCTCTATGCCGTCCCCGAGCTCGCCTTCTACTTCACCGAGGCGCGGGCGATGGTGGACCGCCAGGAGACCAATTTCTTCCAGCCCGCCCCGCTCGCCGAGCTCTGCCCGCTGTGGCACGGCGAGACCGACTGGCTGCCCGGGCCGGGGCGGGAGCGCTGGGATCTCGGCGACATGCCCGACCTGGTGGTCGAGGAGACCCTGGAGGCGCTTAAGCCCGGCGGGCTCGTGGCCTACTGGCAGGCGATGGAGGCGTGCGGGCTGGAGGCCACGGCGCCGCTGCGGCGCGACACCTTGGCCACCTGGTGGTCGATGACCGGGCGGCTCCACGTGGTCGCCTCGTATCGCCTGTTCGCGTCGCTCGCCGAGCGCGAGCGCTGCCGGCGCGAGGCCGCGGACGGCGCCGCGATGGCGGCGTTCGACGCGGCGCTGCGGCCGATCCTGCGCGAGCGGACGACCACCCTGCTCCGCCCCGTGCGCGTGCCCCAGATGAGCCCGATGTTCCGCCTCGGCTGAGGCGAATTTCCCGGCAGCGCAGCCGAGGGCGTCCTTCGATACGCCCCCTTCGGGGGCTACTCAGGATGAGGGAGGGCTATTGCGGCCGTCCGACACCTCACCCTCATCCTGAGTAGCGGCGAAGCCGCGTATCGAAGGACGCCTACCCCATCGTCCGCGGCAGCCAGAGCACGATGCCGGGGAAGGCGAGCAGCACGCCGACGGTGATCACGTCGGCGACGAAGAACGGGCCGATGCCGCGGAACACGTCCTGCAGCGGGATGGCGAGCGAGCGGCCCTCGGCGTCGCGCAGCTCGCGCGAGACCCCCGCGACGACGAAGCAGTTGAGGCCGATCGGCGGGGTGATCAGGCAGATCTCGGCCATCTTGACGACGATGATTCCGAACCAGATCGGGTCGTAGCCGAGCGCGACGACGGCCGGGAAGACCACCGGCAATGTGAGCACCAGCATGCCGATCGCATCCATGAACATGCCGAGCACGGCATAGGCCAGCAGGATGCAGATCATGATCAGGATCGGCGGCATGTCGAGCGTGACCACCCAATCGGCGAAGGCGCTCGGCAGCCCGGCGAAGCCGAGGAAGCGGACGAACAGGAAGACGCCCCAGATCAGGGTGAAGATCATCACCGTGAGCTTCGCCGTCTCCATCAGCGCCTCGTGCAGCCGGCCCCGCATCTCGCCCAGCGCGCGCTCGCGCCAGGCGCGGAGCGCGTAGAAGCAGAACACCACCATGGCGCCGAGCGCGCCCGCCTCGGTCGGGGTCGCGGCGCCGGTATAGAGCGCGCCGAAGATGACGCCGACGACGATGAAGATGGGGAGCGTCCCGGGCAGGCTCGCGAAGCGCTGCCGCCAGGTGAAGCCGGCGATCGGCCGGCCGAGCTCCGGGCGGAGCCTGCACATGCCGACGATCAGCGCCGCATAGATCAGCGCGGACACGATGCCCGGCAGGAAGCCGGCGAGCAGCAGCCGGCCCACCGATTCCTCGACGATGATGGCATAGACGACGAGGATCGCGGACGGAGGGATCAGCGATGCCAGGGTCCCGCCGGCGGCGATCACGCCGGCGGTCAGCCGCCGGTCGTAGGCGTTGCGCAGCATGTCCGGGATGGCGACGCGGGAGAACACCGCGGCCGTCGCCGTCGAGGCGCCGGACACCGCGGCGAAGCCGGCGGTGGCGAACACGGTCGCCACCGCGAGCCCGCCCGGCACCCAGCCGAACCAGCGCCGCGCCGCCTCGAACAGCCGCGAGGTGAGCCCGGCATAGAAAGCGAGGAAGCCGATCAGGATGAACAGCGGCAGCACCGAGAGCGGGTAGGTGACGGTCTTGGAATGCGGGATGGTGCCGGCGATGGCGCCCGCGATGTCCCAGTTCTTGAGCGCCAGCAGACCCAGGAAACCGGTCAGCGCGGCGGCGACGAAGACGCGGACCCCGATGACCACCATGACAATCAGCAGGCAGACGCCCAGAATGCCGATGGAGAAGTTGTCGAGGCCGAGCATCGCTAGCGGCCCCCTTCGCGCGCCTGGCCGATCTCCTCGGCCGCCGCCTGCTCCACGTCCTTCAGCAGCGGCACCGCCACCGGCTCGCTACCGGGACGAGCTGCGAGCCGGAGATAGCCCGCCATCTGTACCGCGAGCCGGACCAGCAATACGGCAAGCGCGACCGGAACCACCAGCTTGGCCGGCCAGGTGACGATCTCGATGTCGATGGTGGAATCGCCGAAATCGAAGGCGCGTTCGAAATGGCGGTAAGAGTAGGGGATCAGCACCGCGACGATGAACATGGCGAGCGCCGTGCCCACCGCCTCGGCGATCCAGAGCGCGCGTCCCCGGAAGCGGGCGACGACGAGCTCCATGCGCACATGACCGCCGACCCGCTGGACGAAGGCGATGGCGAGCACGGCGAAACCCACCATCGACACCTCGACGATGTCGATATAGCCGAAGATCGGGCTGCGGAAGACGGTGCGCAGCACGATCTGCGCGACGCCGAGCAGCATCAGCGCGAAGATCAGCAGCCCGGCCAGCAGGTTGAGCCGGTTCTCCACCCGGCCGAGCCACAGATCGGCCCGCGCGAGGGCGCGGCCAAGGGCATCGCTCATGACACGGATCCGCTCGGGGCCCCGGGCCCGGTGCCGGACCCGGGGTCTTCGCGAGCGTCTAGTAGGTCTTGCCTACCGCCTTGAAGATGGTCTGGATCACGCCCCGGGCGTCGAACTTGCCCTGGTTGTCCTCGATCCAGGCCTCGATCACCGGCTTGCCCCCGGCGGCGCGGAACCTGGCGAGCTGATCCTCGGAGTAGCGGACTTCCTTTAGCTTCTTCTTCAGCATCGGCAGGTTCTTCTTGTCCATCGTGACATAGGCCCGGATCTGGGTCTCGATCACGTCCTCCTTCGCGTCGTCCAGCAGCTTCCTGTACTGCGCGGGCAGCGCTTCATAGGCCTTGATCGAAAACGCCAGCGGGCAGTCCGACGTGCCGGGCGAGAGGTTGGCGGTGTACCAGTCGGCCACCTCGTGGATCTTGTAGGCGACATGCGCGTAGGTGAAGGGAAAGGATGCGGCGTCCATCGTCCCCTGCTGCACGCCGGTATAGACCTCGGTGGCGGTCGAGGTCGTCGGCGTTGCGCCGAGCACCTTCATCGCGCGGGCGACGCCGCCGCCGGCGCGCACCGTCAGCCCCTTCCAGTCGGCGAGCGTCGCCGGCGGCTTGCCCTTGCCCAGGAACTCGTATTGCGGCAGGTAGGACGACACGTAGGTCATCGCGTTCCACCTGGCGAGCTCCTTCTTCACCGCCGGGTGGGCGTAGACCGCGTCGCGGATCTTGCGGTTGTTGCCCCAGTCGCCCATCGGCAGGAACGGCATGGTGAGCGACATCAGCGCCGGGTTCTTCTTCGGGTGGTAGAAGTTGCAGAACATCGCCGCCTGGAACGCATCCACCGAGAGCCCGTCGAGGTTCTCGCGCGATTTCGACAGCGCCCCGCCATAGTGCAGCTTGATGGTCCAGTTGCCGCCGGTCTTCTCGGCGACCAGCGCGGACAGCCGCTCGACGCCGGCCGTGAACGCGCGCTTCTTGCCCCAGAGCGAGACATCCCAGTTGAGCTTCGGCCCGTCCACCTCGGCCGCCTTGGCTCCGGCCGCGGCGAAGCCGATCGCGGCGAGCAAAGCGAGCCCCGTTGCACCGATTCTCCTCATGGCACCTGATCTCCCTTGTCCATTGACCCCCAATTTAGACCGTTTCACCGGGAAGTCGACTGCCAGCCCGCATTGTCGGCCGGACAGCGCCGCGCAGGCCATGACAGTGGCGGGAAATGCGGGCTAGGCGAGCGCCGGCATCACGTGGCGGGCGAACAGCTCGACCGAGCGCGTGGTCTCCTCGCGCGTCAGGTCGCCGAACGCCATCTGGCCCACCATGTAGTTGGCCTCGGCGACCGCCATGCGCTCGGCGAGGACGGCGGCGACGGTATCCGGGCTTCCCGCCACCGCGCGGCCCTGGCCCGCCATCTCGTCGAAGCTCGGCGGGCGCCGGTGTTTGGGCAGCGGCGCGTCGTGAAGCACGAACAGATAGTTGAAGCTGCGGTGCCAGACCGGATAGGCGCGGCGCGCGGACGCCAACGCTTCCGCATCGCTCTCGCCCACCACCACGAACATGCCGAGCCCGACGAGGCCGGGCGCGCTGTCCGCGCCATGCGCCTCGGCCCAGGTCGACCGGTAGCTGCGCGCGAAGGCGCCGGTCTCCTCGGCGGTATCCAGGCTCACGATATGGCTCCCCATGCGCGCCGCCCGCGCCGCGCTGTCGGTGGCATGCACGCCGTACCAGAGCGGCGGGTGGGGCTTCTGGTAGGGCTCGACGAAGAGCGGGGTGTCGTCGAAGCTCGCGTATTTTCCGCGGTGGTGGAGCCTGCCGTTGGCGAGCCCGTCGAGCACGATGTCGAGATACTCGCGGTAGATCGGCTCGGCCTCCGCGTGGTCGTTGCCGAAATAGGACGCCTCGATGGGTGATGCGCCGCGGCCGAAGCCGATCTCCAGCCTTCCGCCGCTCATCTGGTCGAGCATGCAGATCTCCTGCACCAGGCGGAGCGGGTGGTAGAGCGGCAGCGCGTAGACCAGCGGGCCGAAGCGGAGCCGCTCGGTGCGCATCGCCACCGCGCTGAGGAACAGATTGGGCGACGGCGCCATGCCGAGCGGCGTCGAGTGGTGCTCGGCCACGTGGTAGCTGCGGAAGCCCGAGCGCTCGAACAGCCCGATCAGCGCCAGACGGTCGGCGTAGTATTCGTCGAGCGGCTGGCCGGTCGCGTCGAGATGGTCGAAGATGCCGAATTCCACGCGTTTTCCCTTCCCGCCCCCGCAGCCGCCGGGGATTGTTGCAGGCGGCCGCGCAACCATCAATCATGGCGCGACGGAGGATCCGACATGGCACCCGCACCGAGCATACGCCGCATCGTCACCGGCCACGGCGAGGACCGCATCGCCCGGGCGATGCTGGACAGCCCGGCGACCAACGCCAAGCAGGCCGGCAACGGCGCCGTCTCGACGCTGATCTGGTCGACCGACCGGATGCCGGCCGACATCGCCATCGGCGCCGGCTTCGAGGACATGGGCGCGCGCATCCTCGGCACCCAGCCGCCGCCCTCGGGCACCCGCTTCGCGGTGATCGAGTTTCCGCCCGGCGCGCCGACCGCGATGCACCGGACCGAATCGATCGACTATGTGATTTGCATCGCCGGCGAGATCGACATGGACATGGACGACTCGACCGTCACCATGCGGGCGGGCGACGTGATGGTCCAGCGCGGCACCAACCACGCATGGGTCAACCGCTCGGCCGATCCGGCCCGGCTCGCCTTCGTGCTGATCGACGCCGAGCCGCTCGGCATCGGCGAGCCCGTGGCGCATGGGCAGAGCGTGGGAGGCAAAGAATGAAACCGCAGAGAATCCCCGATCTCACCCCCGACGAGATGGACCGGCGCCAGCGCGCGCTGTTCGAGGCCATCGCCGGGCCGCGCGGCGGCGTGGTGCGGGGCCCGTTCGCGATCTGGTTGCGCCACCCGGACCTGGTGGAGAAGGCGAACGCGCTCGGCAACCATCTGCGCGACGCGACGTCGCTGGCCACGCACCTCTCCGAGCTTGCGATCCTGGTCACCGCGCGGTTCTGGGGCGCGAGCTACGAATGGTACGCGCATGAAGGCCTCGCCGCCGCCGCGGGCGTCGACCGGGCGGTCATCGAGGCGATCCGCGACGACCGCGAGCCCGACTTCGACGACCCCGAGTCCGCCATCGTCTACCGGGTCAGCCGCGCGCTCTACCGGGTCAAGGAGATCCCCGACGAGACCTACCGCGAGGCGATCGGGATCCTCGGCCAGGAACGGACCGTCGACCTGGTTGCGGTGCTCGGCTTCTACACCATGGTGGCGATGACGCTGAACGCCTTCAACGCGCCGCTGCCCGAGGGCGCGGCCGACCCCTTCGCGTGAGGCCGGTGGATGACAGGCTACGACCCGAAGACACATTCCCTTATCACCTTCCACGACCGCGTGGCCGCGTTCCGCGACGGCGCGGACACGCCGCGCGACCTGCTTGAGCGCTGCATCGCCGCCATCGAGGCGCGCGAGGACGAGATCATGGCCTGGGCCCATCTCGATCTCGACGGTGCGCGCAGGGCGGCGGATGCGGCGGGCGCGCGCTACCGGGAAGGCAGGCCGCTGTCGCCCGTCGACGGGCTGCCCATCGGCATCAAGGATTTGATCGACACCGTCGACATGCCGACCGAGTACGGCTCGACCCTGTTCGCCGGCCACCGCCCGAAGCAGGATGCGGCGGCCGTGCTCGCGCTAAAGCAGGGTGGGGCAGTCATTCTCGGCAAGACGGTGACGATCGCCTTCGGCGGCGGCGACCCGGCCAGGACCCGCAACCCGCACGACACGCGCCGCACGCCGGGCGGCTCGTCGAGCGGGTCCGCCGCCGCGGTCGGCGCGGCCACCGTCCCGGCCGCCATCGGCACCCACGCGCGCGGCTCGACCGTCCGGCCTGCGAGCTTCTGCGGCGCCTTCGCGCTCAAGCCGAGCTTCGGGGCGATCAACCGCCAGGGCGTGTTCTCCGCCGCCGACAGCATGGACCATCTCGGCACCTTCGCAGGCTCGCTCCGCGATGTCTGGATCGTCGCCCGCCACATGGCGCGGCTCGCCGGCGGCGACCCCGGCCATCCCGGGCTCTACGGCGGCGCCGCGCCGCCCGCGCCGCAGAAGCCGATGCGCCTGGTGCGGCTGGGGATGGCGGGCTGGGCCGAGACCGACGATGCGACCAAGACGGCCTTCGAGGAGATCGTGGCGGGCCTCGCCGCGTCGGGGGTCGAGATCTTCGCCAAGGGCGACGATCCGGCGATCGACGACTACGAGGCCCGGCTCGCGGCGATGCCGGAGCTGTGGCGCGACCTCTACCGCTTCGAGATGCGCTGGCCGATGCTGCAATATCTCGCGCTCTACCCCGACGACGTGCCGCCCAGGCTCAAGCGCGGGCTGGAGGAGGGGGCGGGGCTCACCCAGGAGACCTACCGCGCGGCGCTAGTGCAACGGGCCCATGTCAGGAACCTGCACGGCGAGCTCGCCAACCGGGCCGACGGCTTCGTGACGCTCGCCTCGCCCGGCCCCGGCCCGGTCGGGATGGACCAGGGCAGCGCGGTGTTCAACGAGCCGTCCTCGGTGCTCGGCGCCCCGGCCGTGTCGCTCCCCTTGATGGCGGTCGACGGCGCGCCGGTCGGGCTCCAGCTCATGGGCCGCATCGGCGGCGACGAGGCGCTCGCCGCCTGCGGCCTGTGGGTGGCCGAGCGGGTGCTCGGGCGGGGGGTCTAGGGCGCGTTCGTCCCCCACCTCGTCATATAGACGGAGCCGGCAGGAGGCCCGCGAAGCTGAGATGTCAGGAGCCCATACCCCATTTGCCGATAACGAAGAGGCGTGGACTACAGGGCGAAGTTCGGTCGACCGGGCCGCCCAAATCCTCGCTGCCGGGCTTGTCATGCCAAAGCCGAGCCACCACTATATCTAGCTGGATAGGGGAGGACTGTCCCGTGCAGTTCCATGTACCCACGGTCCTGGGTTTCTTCGGCGCCTGGGCGTCTGTTGTCGCGCCGCTTGGGGGGCTCAGCCTGTGGTTGGCCGATCGAGAGCAACATTCGACGCTGGCTGCGGAGCGCCGTCTGCAAGAACAGATAAAGCAAGTCGAGGGGCAGCTACGGCAAGTCGAGGGTCGCTTGCAGGCAGAGGTGCGGGACGCACAAGAAAGCGTTACCTCGCTCAGCTTTCGTCTCTCTGGCGTCGCCGAAGACGCCGCCTTCATCAAGGGCTATCTGCGGATGACCCGGGCTCCGGATGCTCCCGCCGCTACAAAAGACGATCGCTAACCTCTCCCCGCACCGTCCTATAGCGGCTCGGCTGCGGGCGCGGCTCAGGTAATGGTCGGCGCGATCTCGGCGCGCCATTCCTCGACCGGGCAGAACGACTCTTCGGCGCCGAACCGGGCCCTGGTGGTCGCGTGGATCTCCTCGTCCGACAACGAGAAGTCGAGCACCTCGCGCTGCGGCTGCTGCACGTACCACGGCGTGTCCATGAACACTTCGAGCCGGTTGCCCTCGGGGTCGCGGAAGTAGATCGACCAGGCGTTGCCGTGATCGGTCGGGTCGAAGCCGTCCACGCCTTCCGCCACAAGCGCGTCGTGATAGACCCGGAGGTCGGCGAGCGAGGCGACCTTGAACGAGATCTGGTTGATCACATTGTAGGATTCCTCGGGCCGGCCGGTGATGAACACGATCTGATGGTGGTGCCCGGCGTCGCGGCTGAGGAACGCCATCCGGGCCTTCCCGAACGCGCCGCCGTCGGTGATCCTGAAGCCGAGCACCCGGCGGTAGAAATCGGTCATCCTGTCGATGTCGGTGACGTAGACGCCGATATGGCCCATCTCGAATCTGGGGGCATCCGTCATCCCGGTCTCCTCCCTGTCGCGCCGACGGTCCACGAGCTTGTCTTAACCGACCGCGGCACAAAAGACAAAGGCGTTGGGCGGGCTCCGCGCGCCGGTTCGCGGCATCTCCGGCCGTACGACGACAACCCCTACGCCCCCGGGCTGGTGGCGGTCAGGCCGCCGTCGACGACGAGGCACTGGCCGGTGATGTAGGCGGCGTCGTCGCTGGCGAGGAACAGCGCCGCCCTGGCGACGTCCCAGGCATCGCCCATGCGGCGCATCGGCACGGTCGCCGAGCGGGCCGCGTGGTAGTCCTCGGGCGTCGCGTAGCCCTTGCGGATGTGGTTGGGCACGCCGTCCTTCTCGCGCAGGATGAACGGGGTCTTCATCAGCCCGGGCGCTATGCAGTTGGCGCGGATGTTCCTCGCCGCGTACTGGATGGCGATGTTCTTCGTCAGCTCGTTGAGCGCCCCCTTGGCCGCCGAGTAGGATGTGGACGGCACGCCGATATGGGTGAGGCCGGCGATCGAGGAGATGTTGACGATCGCCCCGCCGCCGTGGGCCTCCATGTGCGGGATGGCGGCCTTCATGGCGAGGAAGGCGCCGGTGACGTTGCGCGCGAGCGTGTCGTTCCAGTCCTCCAGCGCCACGTCCATCAGCGCCGCGCCGGGGCCGGAGCCGCCGACATTGTTGTGCAATATGTCGATCCGCCCGAACGCGTCCACGCAGGCCGCGACCATGGCGGCGATGTCGCGCTCGCCGGTCACGTCCGCCCGCCATGCGAGCGCGGTTCCGCCCTCCGATAGGACGATGTCGCGGGTCTCTTCGGCGGCGTCGAGACGGCGGTCGACGCAGAGCACCTTCGCCCCCTCGCGCGCGTAGAGCACCGCGGCGGCCTTGCCGTTGCCCCAGCCGGGTCCGATCGAGCCCGCACCGGTGACCAGCGCGACCCTGCCGGCGACGCGTCCGGGCGCGGTGCCTTCTTCCGTCACGCGGCGGCGGCGAGCTCGGGAAGCAGCGGCGAGTCCGCGTCGTAGCGGACGCCGTCCTTGAGCGCGAAGCGGGGCACGATCGCCTGTTCCGCCCGCATTGTCTCGCCCGAATTGTCGCGCAGCTCCCAGGGCCCGGGCACCATATCGACCACGCTGACATCGGCCGCGCGGCCCTTGGCAAGCGAGCCGATCTCGTCCGCCATGCCGATCGCCTCGGCGGCGTTCGACGTGACTGTCGCGACCACGTCCTCCAGCGCCATGCCGAGCGCCAGCAGCTCGGTCATCGCGTGGCACAGCCCGAAGGGGGCGCGGTCGTTGGCCGGCAGCCCGAGCTCGCCCGCCCGCGCCTCGGGCACGGCGATCGAGTAGCCGTGCAGATCGGCGCCGAGTGAGAACGGCCGGATGCCCTGCTCCAGCGCGGCGCGCGCCATTTTGAAGCTGAAATGGGCGCCGTGCCCGACATCGACGCGCACGCCGCGCGCGACCGCCTTCTTCACCGCGGGGTGGAGCCTGCCGGTCTTCTCCGAGATGAAGCCGCCCGGATGGCGGGTGAAGGGGTGGGCGAGGATGTCGCCCTTGCGCATCAAGGGCACCATCTCGCGCACCACCGCGTCGGGGTCGACATCCACCCCCTCGGTGGGCCAGAGCTGGCCGAGATGGACATAGACCGGGATTCTGGCCTTGCTCGCGATCTCGCGCGCCCGCTCCAGCACCTGGCAGCCCCAGCGCGAGGCGCCGCCGATCTCGGCATGCGCCTTGATGCCCTTGACGATGTCGCGGTTGGCGATGGCGATCTCGGCGGTGCGCTTCACATCGACCTGCTCGGGGCCGTAGAGCGAGGGGTAGCGATGGCCCTCCAGCCCGCCGACCATGTAGGTCGACAGGAAGCACAGCACCCGGGTCTTCGCCGGCTCGGCGATGAACTCGCGGAACCCGGGCAGCGTCATCAGGCTCGGCCCGCCCTGGTCGACCACGGTGGTGACGCCCGAGCGCACGCCGCAGAGATCGGCATCCAGCCCGAACGCGCCGGTGACGTGGCGATAGACATGGGCGTGGGTGTCGATCAGCCCGGGCAGCACCAGCGCCCCGCTCACGTCGATGACCCGTTTGGTTCCCTTGATCCCCGCCTTGACCGCCGCGATGCGCCCGTCGGCGATCCCGACATCGGCCTTGCGGTTGCGTCCCGAGGCGGGGTCGATCACCCGGCCGCCGCGGAGGATCAGGTCGTAGCGCTTGGTCCGGCTCGCCATTGCCGCCTCCCGTTCAGCGCCGCGCGTAGTGGGACTCCACATACTCGTCGACCAGCTTCTGGAACTCCCGCGCGATGCCCTTGCCGCGCAGGGTAACCGCCTTCTTGCCGTCGATGAAGACCGGGGCGGCGGGCTCCTCGCCGGTGCCGGGCAGGCTGATCCCGATATTGGCGTGCTTGCTCTCGCCCGGTCCGTTGACGATGCAGCCCATCACCGCGACGTTCATCGTCTCGACCCCGACATGGGACTTGCTCCAATCCGGCATGCGCCCGCGCACATAGTCCTGGATCTCCTCGGCGAGCTCCTGGAAGACGGTGCTGGTGGTCCGCCGCAGCCCGGGCAGGCCGCGACCAGCGGCACGAAGGCGCGCAGCCCCATGGTCTGCAAAATCTCCTGCGCGACGACCACCTCGCGGGTGCGGTCGCCGCCGGGCTCCGGCGTCAGCGAGATGCGGATGGTATCGCCGATCCCCTCCTGCAGCAGCACCGCCAGCGCCGCCGTGGAAGCGACGATTCCCTTCGAGCCCATCCCCGCCTCGGTGAGGCCGAGATGGAGCGCGTAGTCGCATTGCCGGGCGAGCTCGCGGTAGACCGCGATCAGGTCCTGCACCGCCGAGACCTTGCAGGAGAGCACGATCTTGTCGGCGCCGAGACCGAGCTCGCGGGCGCGTTCGGCGCTGCCGATCGCCGATGCCACCAGCGCGTCCCGCGTGACCGCGGCGGCGTCCTTGGGCTCTTCGCGGCGCGCGTTCTCGTCCATCATCCCGGACAGCAGCTCCTGGTCGAGGCTGCCCCAGTTGACCCCGATGCGGACCGGGCGGTCGTATTTCAGCGCGACCTCGATCATGGTCGCGAACTGGGTGTCGCGCTTGGCGCGGAAGCCGACATTGCCCGGGTTGATGCGGTACTTGGCGAGCGCCTCGGCGCAGGCCGGGTGGTCGGTCAGCAGCTTGTGGCCGATATAGTGGAAGTCGCCGACCAGCGGCACGCCGACGCCTTGCGCATCCAGCGCATCCCGGATGCGCGGCACCGCGGCTGCGGCCTCTTCGCGGTCGACGGTGATGCGGACGATCTCCGACCCGGCGCGGGCGAGCGCCGCGGCCTGGGCCGTCGTCCCCTCCACGTCGGCGGTGTCGGTGTTGGTCATCGACTGGACGACGATCGGGCGAGCGCCGCCGATCGGCACCTCGCCCACATATACGGGGACCGACTTGCGGCGCGGCGCCGGCAGGTCTGCTCGGGACATCGACTGGCCTCGCGGCGGTTGAGCGGCACGCCTAAGGTTGTCGCCGCGCGGCTCCGGGTCAAGCGCACAGGCACGGGGCTGGGCGCGGCGCAGCGTTTCGGCTACCAACGGGTTCCGAACCGCAGGAAGGCGCAGCGCATGTCCGACAGAGACCCTCCCGAGGCCGCGCGAAAACCCGTCGCGTCCACCCTGCACGGCATAACCCGGCGGGACGAATACGCCTGGCTCAAGGACCCGGGCTGGCAGCGGGTGATGCGCGACCCCGTCGTGCTCGACCCCGCGATCCGCGCCTATCTGGAGGCGGAGAACGCCTACAAGGACGCCTTCCTCGCGCCTCATGCCGGGCTGCGCCGGGCGCTCTACGACGAGATGCGCGGACGCATCGAGGAGGACGACAGCACCGTGCCTGCGCCCGACGGGGGCTGGCTCTACTTCGTCCGCCATGTCGAGGGCGGCGAGCACCCGGTCTGGTGCCGCGCCAGGCGAAGCACGGAAGAGGCCGCGGAAGTGCTGCTCGACGGCAACCGGGAGTCGGCGGGCGAGAGCTATTTCCGCATCGCCGCCTGCCGGCACAGCCCGGACCACCGCCGCCTGGCTTACGCGAGCGACGTCAACGGCTCGGAGCGCTACCGCATCTTCGTCCGCGACATCGCGACCGGGGAGACCGTCGACGGGCCGATCGGCGATGCCCGCGGCGACCTGGTCTGGGCCAATGACGGCGAGACCCTGTTCTACACCGCGATCGACGACAGCCACCGGCCCTTCCAGGTGCGCCGCCACCGCATCGGCGACGGCCGCGCCGACCCGGTGGTCTACGAGGAGTCCGATCCCGGCTTCTTCGTCGGCATCGGCAAGTCGGAGAGCGGGCGCTTCGCGATCGTCTCGGCGCACGACCACACGACCTCGGAGGTGCGGCTGATCGACGCGGACGCGCCGGAGACCCCGCCCCGCCTGGTCGCCGCGCGCGCGGCGGGGGTCGAGTACGACGTCGCCGATCGCGGCGAGAGGCTGTACATCCGCACCAATGACGGCGGCGCGGTCGATTTCAAGATCGTCACCGCGCCGCTCGATGCGCCCGAGCGGGCGGGCTGGAGCGACTGGCTCGCCCAACGGCCCGGGGTCTATGTGCGCGGCCAGCACCTGTTCGCCGGCCACCACGTCCGGCTCGAGCGCGCCGGCGGGCTGCCCCGCATCGTGGTCACCGATCTGGCGAGCGGGGAGGCGCACGCGATCGAATTCGACGAGGAGGCCTACGACCTCGCGCTGCTGCCGGGCTACGAATTCGACACCGCGACGCTCCGCTTCGCCTACAGCTCGATGACCACGCCGGCGCAGACCTTCGACTACGACATGCACACCCGAGAGCGGCGCCTGCGCAAGACCCAGGAGGTGCCGAGCGGGCACGACCCGGCCGACTACGTCACCCGCCGGCTCGTGGCAACCGGCCATGACGGGGCGCAAATTCCGGTCTCCGTGCTCTACCGCCGGACCACCCCGCTCGACGGCGCCGCGCCGCTGCTGCTCTACGGCTACGGCGCCTACGGCCATGCGATCCCAGCCGCGTTCTCGACCAACCGGCTGAGCCTGGTCGACCGCGGCTTCGTCTACGCCATCGCGCATATCAGGGGCGGCGCCGATCTCGGCTATGGCTGGTATCTGGACGGCAAGCGCGAGAACAAGCCCAACAGCTTCGCCGACTTCATCGCCGCGGCGGAGCGCCTGATCGCCGGCGGCTACACGGCGAAGGGGCGGATCGCCGCCCATGGCGGCAGCGCCGGCGGGATGCTGATGGGCGCGGTCGCCAATCTCAGGCCCGACCTGTTCGCCGCCATCCTCGCCGAGGTGCCGTTCGTCGACGTGCTCAACACCATGTGCGACGCCGATTTGCCGCTGACCCCGCCGGAATGGCCGGAATGGGGCAACCCGATCGAGGACGCGGCGGCCTACCGGCTGATCGCGTCGTATTCGCCCTACGACAACGTGGCGGCGCAGGACTACCCGGCGATCTTCGCGACCGGCGGGCTGACCGATCCCAGGGTGACCTATTGGGAGCCCGCCAAGTGGGTGGCGCGGCTCCGCCGGCGCAACACGGGCGACAGCCCGGTGCTGCTGCACACCAACATGGAGGCCGGGCATGGCGGCGCGTCGGGCCGGTTCGACCGGCTGGTCGAGGTCGCGATGGTCTATGCCTTCGCCATCGCTGTCGCCGGGCTCGCCTGATCAGCGCGACGCGACGACCGCGAGCAGCGCCAGCAGCTCGGCGAGCGCGAGCACGGCGGGAAGCGCCGCCGTCCCGGCGCCGGGGCGGCGCGCGGCGTAAACGATGCCGCCGGTCACCGCGCCGGCGAGGATGACCGCGGCGAGCCAGCCCTCGGCCATGACGATCAGGGAGATCGCCGCGGCGACGCCGAGCGCGATTCCGACCGGGCCGAGCGTGGGCTTGGCGTCCCCGTCCCCGTCGGGCGCGCCGTGCAGCGCGGCGATCTGGCAGGCATAGGCGATCGCGGAGCTGCCGATCAGGATGCCGCCCACCGGGCCGGCATCGGCCGCCTGCGCGATCGCGGCGGCCTCGAGCACGACGACCAAGGCGAGAACGATGGCGCTCCACTCGGCGGCGGAGGCCGGAGCCAGCGACCCGGCGGCGCGGGCGAGCGCGCGCTCGGGCGCGGCGCCGGTGATGGCGAACGAGGCGGCGAGCGCGACCACCGCCGCCACCGCGGGCGCCAGCCCCAGCTCCTCCGCCGCCAGAAAGGCGACCGCCGCCGCCCCGCCGATCCCCGCGCCCACCAGCGAATACGCCCAGCACGACTCGGCGAAGGGGCGGCCCTCCTCCGCCGCGTCTTGCGGCAGCTTCAGCCAGGTCAGCCGCCTCAGGCAGATGGCGATGTCGACGAGATATTGCGCGAACGGCATGTCGCTTCGAGCCCCGGCTGACACGCCCGGATGATAGTTCGATCGGAGCGGGCGCGACAGATTCATGCGAAATCGTGAAGCCGTCGCTTCGCCCGGGCGCGCCAATGCACTAGCTTCCGGCGGTGACACGGAACATCGATCTCGTACTCGACGGCGCCGTGGCGACCGTCCAGCTCGACCGGCCGCGGCGCTTCAACGCGCTGGCGCGGGCGGACTGGGAGGTGCTGGAGGCGCGGATCGCCGAGATCGAGGCGGTGCCCGGGATCGGCTGCGTGATCGTCCGCGGCGCGGGCGGGCGCGCCTTCTCGACCGGTCTCGACATGTCGCGCTTCGCCGACGAGCGCCGTGACCCGCGATCCGCCAGGGCCTATAGCGAGGCGACCGAACGGGCGTGCGCGCGCCTCGGCGCGCTCCCGATGCCGACGATCGCGATGATCGAGGGGTTCTGCATGGGGAGCGGGGTCGACATCGCCTGCCGCTGCGATCTCAGGATCGCCGCTTCCGACGCCCGGTTCCGGGTCTCGCCGCGCAGCATCGGGCTGTTCCTGGATACCGGCTTCGTCGCCGCCATGCTGGCGGTGATCGGCCGCGCGCGCACCCTGGAGCTGGTGCTCGAAGGCCGCACCTACGATGCCGGGGCGGCGCTGGCGATGGGGCTGGTGGGGCGCGTCGTGGCGGCCGATGCGCTGGAGGACGAGACCCGCGCGCTCGGCCAACGCCTGGCCGAGACCTACGCCGCGATCAGCTCGAACCGGTCGACATCGACCAGCCCGTGATCGGTGATCTTGAGATGCGGGATCACCGGCAGCGGCAGGAAGGCGAGCTGTAGCAACGGCTCCGCCAGCGGGCATCCGAGCGCCCTGACCCCCCGGCGCAGCGTCCGCAGCCCGTCCCGCACCTCCTCGAAGGGCCGGTCGCTCATCAGGCCTGCCACCGGCAGCGGCAGCTCGGCCACCACGCCCCCGTCGGCGACGGCGACGAACCCGCCCTGGATCTCGATCAGCCGGTTGACCGCCGCCGCCATGTCGGCGTCGCTGCAGCCGACGGCGATCACGTTGTGGCTGTCATGGCCGACGCTGGAGGCGAGCGCGCCGCGCCCGAGCCCGAAACCCTGCACGAAGCCGCGCCCGACATTGCGGTTCTTGCCGTGCCGCGAGAACACGCAGACCTTGAGCACGTCGGCGTCGAGGTCGCGCTCGCGCAGCCCCGCCGCGTAGGGCAGGGTGAGGGTGAGATGCTCGGTCAGCACGGTGCCGGGGACGAGGCCGATCACCGGGCCGGTGGGGCCGGACGAGGGAATGGCGAAGACGCTCTCGTCGACCGGATCGAGCTTCACCGAGCCGTAACCTACGGGGCTGGGCACTCGCGCCCGGTCCGGGAACGTGTTCCCGGTGACCGGCGCGCCCGAGCGGATCACGCTCCTGACCGCGCAGGTTTCCAGGTCGTCGAGCAGGACGAGGTCGGCGCGGTAGCCCGGCGCGACGAGGCCGCGGTCGTTCAGCCCGAACCCCTTCGCGGCCGACCAGGTGGCCGCGCGGTAGGCAGCGGCGACCGGCGCGCCGGCGGCGATCGCGGCGCGGATCACATGGTCGAGATGGCCCTCCTCGGCGATGTCGAGCGGGTTGCGGTCATCGGTGCAGAACGCGATGAACGGCGCGCTCGCGTCGTCGAGCAGCGGCGCCAGCGTGGCCACGTCCTTGCACGCGCTGCCGTCGCGGATCAGCACCTGAAAACCCTTCTTCAGCTTCTCCGCCGCCTCGGCGACGTTGGTGCTCTCGTGGCAGTTGTGGATGCCGCAGGCGGCGTAGGCGTTGAGCCGGTAGCCCGAGAGCAGCGGCGCGTGGCCGTCGATATGGGCGCCCTCGAAGGCGATCAGCTTGTCCAGCGTCGGGCCGTCATGGGCGAAGATGTCGCCGAAGCTCATGAACTCGGCGAGGCCGATCACCGGTTCGCGGTCGCGGTAGCGGACGAGGTCGGCGGCCTCCAGCCGGGCGCCCGCGGTCTCCAGCCCCGTCGAGGGCACGCAGCTCGAAAGCTGGACCCTGAGGTCCATCGCCAGCTCGCCCGCAGAGTCGAGGAAGTATTCGAGACCCTGCGTGCCGAGCACGTTGACGATCTCGTGCGGATCGCAGATCGCGGTCGTGGTGCCCCGGGGCAGCACGCAGCGGTCGAACTCGGCCGGGGTGACGACGCTGCTCTCGACATGGACGTGGGTGTCGATGAAGCCCGGCACCGCCACGGCGCCCCGCCCGTCGACGACCACCGCGCCGTCATAGGCTTCGTGGGTGCCGACGATCGTCTCGCCGGCGATCGCCACATCGCCGTCTTCCAGCGCGCCGGTCGCCAGGTTGAGGATGCGCGCGCCCTTGATCACCAGGTCGGCCGGCCGGCGGCCGAGCGCCTGGTCGATGCGCGCGGCGAGCGATTCCCTGGTCAGAGTCATGCGCGGTCCCCGTTTAGTAGCGCAGCTTGTCGGGCTTTTCCTCCCATTCGCGGAACGCCGCCGCCGCCGGCTCGGCCAGCATCCGGGTCATCGGCACCGAACGGCGGTCGGGCGGAAGCGCGATCTCGCGGTAGATGTGATCGTCGTCGAAGCCGATGCGGGCGGCGTCCTCGCGGGTATTGGCATAGAAGATCCGCCCGATCCGCGCCCAGTAGATCGCGGCCAGGCACATCGGGCAGGGCTCGCAGGAGGTGTAGATGTCGCAGCCTTCGAGCGAGAAGCTGCCGAGCGCGGCGCAGGCCGCGCGGATCGCGGTGATCTCGGCATGGGCGGTCGGGTCGTTGTCCGAGGTGACCCGGTTGAAGCCCTCGGCGACGACCTCCCCGTGCTTGACGATCACCGCGCCGAACGGCCCGCCCCGGTTGGCCCGCATCATGGCGACGGAGAGCGCGATGGCGCGCCGCATGTGGTCTTCGCCGGCCAACCCCCGACCTTTCGCGGCGCTGGCTAGCGCGGCTGCGGCACGATGCGGAGATAGGGTCTCGGCGCCTCCCAGCCGCCGGGGAACTTCTCCCTGGCGTCCTCGTCCGAGACCGCCGGCAGGATGATGCAGTCATCGCCGTCCTTCCAGTTGACCGGCGTCGCCACCGCGTGCTTCGCGGTAAGCTGGATCGAATCCAGCAGGCGCAGCACCTCGTCGAAATTGCGCCCCGTGCTCATCGGATAGGTCAGCATCGCCTTGATCTTCTTGTCGGGGCCGATCACGAAGACCGACCGGACGGTCGCGTTGTCCGCCGCGGTGCGGCCCTCGGAGGTGTCGCCCGCGCCCTCCGGCAGCATGTCGTAGAGCTTGGCGACGTCGAGCCCGGGATCGCCGACCAGCGGATAGGTCACGGCGTGGCCCTGGGTCTCCTCGATGTCCTTGAACCACTCGCGGTGGCTGCCGACCGGATCGACGCTGAGCCCGAGGATCTTGGTGTTGCGCGCGGCGAAATCCGACGCCAGCCCGGCCATGTAGCCCAGCTCGGTCGTGCACACCGGGGTGAAGTCCTTGGGGTGCGAGAACAGGATCGCCCAGCCGTCGCCGATCCAGTCGTGGAAATCGATCCTGCCCTCGGTGGTCTCGGCCGTGAAATTCGGGGCCTCGGCATTGATTCGCAGCGTCATGAATTCCTCCTTCGATCCGGTCCGGGCGGCGCGGCCTTCCCCGCTGGCCGCCCGGCCTTGCAAACGCTCGTGCTCTACTTAGTACGCCGGGCCGCCGGGGACCATATCCGCCCGCGCGATCGGGCGAAGTTCTACCCGGCGCCGGGACGGCCCGGACAATCAAGAAAACGTGCGCGCCAAGACAATCTAGATTTATTGGCTATAGTGGGCGGGACATCGCCTCACTACATACCCTGCAGGAAGCGTCCTAGGGACATGACGGCAGAGCCCGCCACGATCGAAGCCGCCGCGCTCGCCGGCGGCAAGTTCCGCGACCCGGACCTCACCGCGGACGGCGGACGGCGCGCCGCGGTGGCGCTGGCCGCGCTCAGGACGCTTTGGTTCAACACCGGCACGCTGTGCAACCTCACCTGCCGCAACTGCTACATCGAATCGAGCCCGACCAACGACCGCCTGGTCTACATGCCGCTCGCCGACGTGACGCGCTTCCTCGACGAGATCGCAGACGCCGGGCTGCCGACGCGGGAAATCGGCCTCACCGGCGGCGAGCCCTTCATGAACCCGGAGATCGCGCCGATCGTCGGGACCTGCCTCGAGCGCGGGTTCTCGGTCCTGGTGCTGACCAACGCGATGCGCCCGATGATGAAACGGGCCGGGGATCTGCTGCGGCTGAAGGAGGTCCATGGCGACCGGCTCGCGATCCGGATCTCGCTCGACCATTACGGCCAGGCGCTGCACGAGATGGAGCGCGGCGAACGGACCTGGAAGCCCGCCCTCGCCGGCTTCGCCTGGCTGGTGGAGAACGGCTTCAACGTCCATGTCTGCGGCCGCACCTGCTGGGACGAGCCGGAGGACTCGCTCCGCGCCGGGTTCGCGCGGCTGTTCGCCCGCCACGGCATCGACTTCGACGCCGCGGATCCGGTCAGGCTCACCCTGCTGCCCGAGATGGACGAGGCCGTCGACGTGCCGGAGATCACCGAGCAGTGCTGGGACATTCTCGGCGTCTCGCCGGATACGATGATGTGCGCGAGCCAGCGCATGGTGGTCAAGCGCAAGGGCGAGCCGGCCAGCGTGGTCTCCTGCACGCTGCTGCCCTACGACATGCAGTTCGATCTCGGCCGCAGCCTCGCCGAGGCGGCCGGCGAGGTGAAGCTCAACCACCCCCACTGCGCGCGCTTCTGCGTGCTCGGCGGCGGGGCCTGCAGCCGCGGCTGACTCCTTGCGGCCCCGCCCGGGGCGTGATTTGCTTGCGCGTCCGCCCGCGGGAGGGAAGCCGCCATGCCGATCGCCGACGTCGACCGAACCCTGCCGTCGAACCGCATGATCTTCGAGGTTCGCCGCGACATGCGGCTGTTCCGCCGCTTCCGCCAGGACATGGAGACCGTGTTCGAGGAGTACGGGCTGAGCGAGACCGAGAAGGACGCGTTCCGCAATATCGACATCCGCAAGCTCGCCGAGCTCGGCGTCCACCCCTATTTCCTGCCCCAGGTGAGCCGCTTCTTCCACGGCGGCGCCTATAACCACAACGACAGCGAAGCGGCCCGGACCTACGCCCGCAACATGGTGCCGGGCGCGCAAGGCGGCTGACCCGGCCGGCGCTCATGCCGACCGACTACTCGATCTGGGCCTTCGCCTATACGCGCTCCAACATGCCGCGCGATTTCTTCGGCGGCACGCTGGTGGAGAGCAACCGGGGCACGATCCGCAACCCGATGGTCTACACCGCGCTCCATGGCGGGGAGGACGGCGGCAAGCCGCGCCTCGCTTTGGTCGATACCGGGATGAAGGGCGGCTGGTCGCCGAGCGGCAAGAGCTACGAGGGGGTCGAGCACCCGGAGACCACGCTGGCCAAGATCGGTTTCGCGCCGGAGGAGGTGGAGGACGTCATCCTGACCCACCTCCATTTCGACCACGCCGGCAATCTCGACCGCTTCCCCAACGCCCGCTTCCACGTCCAGCGCGCCGAATACGATGGCTGGAAGCGGGTCTTTGCGATGCCCGACGGTCTCGGATCGGACACGCGGAAATGGCCGCTGTCGTCGATCGACCCGCGCGACTTCGACCTGCTCGACGGGCTGATCGCCGACGGGCGGGTGCGGTTCCAGGACGGCGACGGCGAGGTCCTGCCCGGCGTGTCCGCCCATCTCGCGCGCGACTCGCACACCTTCGGCTCGCAGTGGCTGGAGGTCGCGACGCGGTCCGGCCCCTATGTGGTGGCGGGGGACTGCGTCTACTGGTACGCCAATGTCGAGCGCATGTGGCCGCCCGCCTATGTCCAGGGCGATTCGTGGAACCTGATCGAGTGCTACCGCCGCATCCGCGCGGCGGTGGGCGGCGACCTCGACCGCATCGTCCCGGGCCACGACCCGCTGCTGTTCGAGCGCCACCGGAGCTGGACCGCGGGGATCAACCCGACCGCCGAGATCCACCTCGCCGCGGGCGAGCGGTCGCGCGCCGGAGACGGCGGATGCTGAGGGCGGCCGACGGCGCGCGCGGGATGGTCGTGGCGCCGCACGGCCTCGCGTCGCAGGCCGGGCTCGCGGTGCTGCGCGAAGGCGGCAACGCGATCGAGGCGACGGTCGCCGCCGCCGCCGCCGTCGCCGTGGTCTACCCGCACATGAACGGGCTCGGCGGGGACGGTTTCTGGCTGATCGCCGCGCCGGGGGCGGAGCCCGTCGGGATCGACGCCTGCGGCGCGACCGGAGCGGCTGCGACTCCGGCCCTGTATTCCGGAGCGGCGGCGATCCCGGCGCGCGGGCCGCTCGCCGCCAATACGGTGGCGGGCACCGTCTCGGGATGGGGCGAGGCGCTGCAACTGGCCGCCGAATGGGGCGGGCGGATGAAGCTCGCGCGACTGCTGGAGGATGCCATATGGCTCGCCGATAACGGGTTCCCGGCGAGCGACAACCAGGCCGCGACCACGGCGGCCAAGGCGGCCGAGCTCGCCCCGGTTCCGGGTTTTTCGGCGACCTTCCTGTCGGACGGCGCCGCGCCCGCGCCGGGCAGCGCGTTCCGCAACGCTGCGCTCGCCGAAACCCTGCGCTCGCTCGCCCGCGACGGGCTCGACGATTTCTACCGGGGAGCCCTCGCGCGGCGCATCGCGGCCGACCTCGGCCGGCTCGGCGCGCCGCTGGACGCGGACGATCTCGCCCGCCACCGGGCGCGGCGCGTCGACCCGCTCTCGGTCGATCTCGCCGCCGGCACGGTCTACAACATGCCGCCGCCGACGCAGGGCGCGACCGCGCTGATGATCCTCGGGCTGATCGACCGGCTCGGGCTGGAGGACGCGGGGCCGGACGGTTTCGCCCATATTCACCTGATCGTCGAGGCGACCAAGCGCGCTTTCATGCTGCGCAACGCGCATCTCGGCGACCCGGCGACGATGGAGGTCGACGCCGCGGACTGGCTCGCACCCGGGTCGCTCGACGAGACGGCGCGCGGGATCGACCGCAAGACCGCCGCGCCCTGGCCGCAGGCGGGGCCGGACGGCGACACCATCTGGATGGGCGCGGTCGATGACGCCGGGCGGGCGGTCAGTTTCATCCAGAGCCTGTATTGGGAGTTCGGCTCCGGCCTGGTGCTGCCGGAGACCGGGCTGTTGTGGCAGAACCGCGGCTCCGGCATGCGGCTCGCCGGGAGCGGACCCAACCGCCTTGCCCCCCTGCGCAAGCCGTTCCATACCCTGAACCCGCCGCTCGCGCGTCTCGCCGACGGGCGGGTGATGGTCTTCGGCACGATGGGCGGGGAAGGCCAGCCGCAGACCCAGGCCGCGCTCTACAGCCGCATCGTGACCTTCGACCGGGACCCGCAGGCGGCGGTCAGCGCGCCGCGCTGGCTGCTCGGGCGCGCCTGGGGCGAGGAGACCACGTCGCTCAGGATCGAGGAGGGCTTCGAGCCGGAGACGGTGGGCGCGCTCGTCGAGGCCGGGCACGAGGTCGAGCCGGTCCCCGCCCACAGCGACGTGATGGGCCACGCCGGCGTGGCGATCCGCCACCCGGACGGGAGCCTGTCCGGCGCCAGCGACCCGCGCAGCAACGGCGCGGTCGCCGCCTGGTGAGGCCTCAGCCCGCGTTGACGCGGCGCAGGAAGTCGAGCACCTGGGCGTTGAACCGCTCGGCGTGCTCGATATTGGGGCAGTGCCCGCAATTCTCGTAGACGTGGACCTCCGCGCCCGCGATGCGCGCGGCGAGCTTCGGCGCATAGCCCGGCTCGCGCAGCGGATCGTTGGCGCCGGCGACGATTAGGGTGGGCACCGCGATGTTCTCGTAGGGCGTCGCGTCCGGGGTGCCGAAGCCGGAGCCCGCGCCGCCCTCCGCCGGCGGGCGCAGGCGCGGCGCCGACTGGCACTCCCAGGCGCCCTTCATGCGGGCGAACTCCTGGCGCCGGGCCACATGGTCGTCGTCGTCGCCCCATTTCGGGTCGTGCAGCATCGCCTTGACCAGCGCCCGCATCGCGTCCTCGCTGCCGTCATAGGCGAGCAGGGTCTTGCGCTCCTCGGTCTCCGGGGTGAACCCGCCGCCGCTGCACAGCACGATCGAGCGCAGCGGCAGGAGGTCGGGCTCGGTGGCGGCGATGCGCGCGAGATTGCTGCCGCCCATCGAGTTGCCGATGAAGTCGGCCTCGGCGATCCCCATCGCCTCGACGAAGCGCTGCATGTGGCGGTAGACGCGGCTTCGCGCATCGCCGAAGTCGAACACCTTGTCGGTGCGCCCGAAGCCGAGCCAGTCGGGCGCGACGACGCGGAACTCGGGCGCCAGCGCCGGCATGGTGAACTGCCAGCTTATCTCCGCCGCGCCGCCGTACTCGCCGGAATGCAGCAGCACCACCGTCGGCCCCTCCCCGGCCTCCAGGTAGTGGGTGCGGATGCCGTCGATGTCGACGAACCTGCTGGCGATCTCGGTCATCGGACCTACCGCACGAAGGCGAAGCCGAGATCGCCGAGCGAGGTCGCCTCGACGTCGGGCAGCGAGTTGCGCAGATAGGTCATGCGGTCGGGATCGTAGGATTCGGTGAGCTCGCGCAGCCGCGGATAGACTTCGTCGTTGAACAGCTGCATCGAGCTCAGCGTGTCGCCGTAGCTGAGGAACCCGGCCTGGCCCATCATCAGCAGATGGCCGAAGCCGCCGGAATACTCCCAGAACGCCTTGATCTGCTCGAACACCTTGTCCGGCGTGCCGGCGAACACGTTGCCGCGCGCCATCTGGTCGTCGAGCTGCGGGTTGAGCGGCACCCCGGCGCCGCCGCGCGCGCCCTTCATGATCATCGCCGCGACATGCGGCGGGTGGTAGCCGGGCGGGTTGTTCCACTGCGCCGCGACCTTGTTGGAGGTCATGTACCAGAGGATCTTTTCCGCCCCCTCGCGCGCCCGGCTCTCGTTCTCGCCGACATGGATCAGCGCGCAATAGGCGAGCCGGTCGAGCGGCGCCTCGGTGCCATGCGCCTCGCGGTAGCCGCCGCGGTAGCCGTCGAAGATCGTGCGGATGCCGTTATAGCCGGCGAGGAAGACCGCCCCGACATGCTTGTGCTTCGAAACCTGGACGCCGCTGCCGGCGCTGCCGATGGTCACCCAGACCGGCGGGTGGGGCTGCTGGTAGGGGCGCGGCCAGATATTGACCTGGCGCATGTGGTAGAAACGGCCCTCGAAGTTGAACGGACCCTCGTGGTGGGTCCACGCCTTCATGATCAAATCGTGCGCCTCCCACAGCCGTTCGGTGCCGCGGAACGCGATCACGTTGGCGGGCGCGGACTCGTAGGGCACCCCGCGCACGAAGCCGCATTCGAGCCGGCCGCGCGACAGCACGTCGACCATCGCCATCTCCTCGGCGACGCGCACCGGGGTGTTCCGGTTGGATATCGGGTTGCCGAGGATCAAGAGCCGCGCGCGCTTGGTCTCGCGCGCCAGGATCGCCAGCATCAGCGGCGCCGCCGGCACCACGCAGGTGGCGGTCTGGTGATGCTCGTTGAGCATGATCTCCAGGCCGATCTCGTCGGCCGCGTTCCACATGTCGAGATAGCGGTGGTAGAGGTCGGCGCCGATATCGGGATCGTAGTGCTTGTTGGGCAGGTTGACCCGGATCGACTCGTAGGTGTCCGGGTCGGGCAAATACGGGTAGGCGTCTTCGGTAAAGAACCAGGTCTTCAAGGTCGGGCTCCTCGATCAGGACGCGAAGGCGAGAAATTCGGCGAGGAAGGCCTCGGGCTGCTCGGCCTGCGGCGCGTGCCCGGCCTCGGGGATCACCGCCAGCCGGGCGCCGGGGATCATGTCGCGGAAGGCCGCCCCGTATTCCGGGGTGACCAGGCGATCGCTCTCGCCCCAGATCAGCAGCGTCGGGATGTCGATGCGGTGCAACAGCCCGGGAAGCTTCGGGTTGTGCATGTAGGGATCGAAGGTATAGAGCGCGAGCGCGACCCTGTTGCCGGCCATCGCGGCCAGCGCCTCGTCGTCCATCTCGGCGATATTGGGCGCCTTGGAGGTGTCGTGCCAGGTGATCTTCACCAGCTCCGCCGGGGGCAGCGCGAACACGTCGGCGACGTCCCGCGTGTCGCGGTCGCCGGGCTTGATGCCGACGGAATCGACCAGCACCAGTTTGGAGAAGCGGGCCGTCGTCATCACCGCGAGCTCGGCCGCCGTCCAGCCGCCCATCGAGAACCCCATCACCACGGCGTCCTCGATGTCGAGCGCGTCGATGAAGTCGAGATAGAGGAATTTGAGGTCGTGGATGTCGTCGAAGCGATCGGGGATGCGGGTGCCCGCGAAGCCGGGATGGATCGGGGCGATCACGTCGAACCGCTCCATCAACCTGGCCGCGAAGGGCATCGGCGCGACCGGCCCGCCGCCGCCATGCAGCATGAGCAGCGTCTGCCCGCTGCCCCGGCGCATATAGGGCAGCTCGATCCCCTGCAGCGTTATCGATTCCATCTTGCCGTCAGACACTATCCTCGTCCGCTTCCTGTTCGTCCGTCATGCGTGATGCGGCCGGTCCGGCGCGGCGCGCCGACCGTTAGCTGGCCACGGAACACTACGCACCGGCCCGGCGGTTGGCAACGCGGCTTTGACCGGAGACTCGCCCGCCGCTATCGTCCGCCGAAGCTGGGAGGCGCGCGATGGAACGGACCGGAATGCTGCCCGCGGTGGAGGATTTCGTGGCGGCGCTGCGCGCGGCCTGCGCCGCCGGTCTGGAGGGCGAGGCGCGCTGGCGGCGCTGCGGCGAGTTGCTGGGGCCGCTGCTCGCCGACCCGGCGCTCAAGGCGCATGCAAGGGGCTGGCCGGTCGGCGGCTTCGACGGCAGGAAGGTCGAGAACCTGCTGTTCTATGTCGACCCGGATTACGGCTTCGCGCTCAACGGGCTGATCAAGCGGCCAGGCGGGCGGGCGCAGATCCACGATCACGGCCCGGCCTGGACGGTCTACGGCCTGCTCGAAGGGCGCGAGCGGATCGTCCGCTTCGGCGTGGTGACCGGCGAGGGCGGCGCGAGACGGCTCGAAGAGACGGCGTCGATCGAGTGCGGCCCGGGCGATGTCGACATCGTGCCGCCGCACGAGATCCATTCCGAGTATGCCGGCGACAGCAGGACGGTCGCCTTCATCGTGCGCAGCCAGCGCACCGGCACCTTCAGGCAGAAGGGCTACGAGACCGGCGTCGACGGCGAGCCCATCCCCGGCCCCAACCAGGTGCCCTACGCGCTGGGCTGAGCCCTATTCCGGGACCGCCGCGCCGGCGCCGCTTGCAACGCCTTCCCCCCAGACATCCGGCAGGGTGAAGCCCGCGGCGAAGGGGTCCGACGGGTCGGCGCCGAGCGTGCCGCGGCCGAATATCCAGGCGCGGCCGGATATCTCGGGGACGATCGCGGCATGCCGCCCGACCCGCGCCGGGCGGGCGATGCGGGCGGTGAACGCGCTGTCGACGATCGAGCGCGTCTCCAGCGACCCGCCGACGCCGAGCTCGCCGCGCGCATGCAGCGCGGCCAGCAGGGCGGCGCTGCCGGTGCCGCAGGGAGAGCGGTCGAGGCGCCCGGGATACATCACGTTGCCGGTCCGCACGGTGTCGCCCCGGCGGCGATGGAAGAGCGCGTATTCCACCGCCTCGAACCCGTCGAGCAGGGGATGGCGCAGGGCGATCTGTTCGCGTGCGGCGGCGCGGATCCGGCTGCCCAGCGAGACCAGCTCGCGCGCCTCGGCGGGGGCGATGTCGAAGCCGAGCGCGGCCGCATCGACCAGCACGAACCAGCACCCGCTGAAGGCCGTATCGACGGCGAGCGTCCCGAGCCCTTCGACCTCGAGCGGATGGTCGAGAGCGGCCGCAAAGCTCGGGACGAACTCGAGCGTCACGCGCTCGCACCGCCCTGCGGCGCAGGACGCCACGGCGCGCACCAGCCCCGCCGCGGTCTCCAGCACGACCGGGGTTCGCGGGCCGGCGATCGGCAGCATGCCGGTCTCCAGCAGCACCGTGACCACGCACATGGCGTTGGATCCGGACATCGCATGCACCCCGTCGGGCTGCAGGATCACGAAGCCGGCATCGGCCGCCGCGTCGCTCGCCGGCAGCACCAGGTTGGCCGACATCTGCGGCTTGCCGCGCGGCTCGAACAGGGCGAGGCCGAACAGGGGATGGTCGCCCGGGGCGAGATGCGCCAGCTTGTCGGCGACGGTGCGGCCCGGGATCTCCGGCGCGCCGCCGGTGATCACCAGCCCCACCTCGCCCTCGGCGTGGGCCCAGACCACGTCGAGGCTGGGAGACAGGCTCATCGCGGCATTTCCCGAGGGCAGGAAAAAGCAATGATATAATGTTGCAATATTCCGCAGGGCGGCTTATCGTCGGTTCCGCGCCCGGCCATTGCCCGGTGCACCTTCGTTCTAACTGCCCCCGGATGTCGTGCCGTCATCCGGGGGTTTTTCTTTCTGCCGGCGCCCCGCGGCCAAGACCGACAGGGGCCCGGCCGTTTCCGGCCGGGCCCCCGCTACTGGTGGAGCCAGGGGGAGTCGAACCCCCGACCTCTTGAATGCCATTCAAGCGCTCTCCCAACTGAGCTATGGCCCCCTCTCTCGTCGACCCGCCGGCGGACCTACCGCCCGCCGTCCATGACGCCGGGAAGGTCGTCGTCCTCCTCGTCGTCCTCGTCCAGCTCGGACGTGTCCTTGATCATACCGTCATCGTCTTGCGTGTCGATAACCTCGTCGTCGATATCGCCGTCCTCGACCTCGACGATGCCGGCCGCCTGCTCCTCTTCGCCCTCGATCCCGGGGGTTTCCCGCTTGGCCGCCGGCTTCGCCGCGGCGGGCGGGGCGGCCACCGCGGATGGGCGGGCGCGACGCGGCCTCAGCATCGCCAGCGGATCGAACACCGCCTGGCAACCGGGGCAGACGATGGGATCGCGGCGAAAGTCGTAAAACCGTTTGCCGCAATCCCGACAGCTCCGCTTCAGTCCCCATTCGGGCTTCGCCAACTCGTCCTCCGTCGACATCGAAACGGGGAGCCATTGCCACGAACGAAACGTTCTGTCAAAGCCAAGTTGCACCCGCCGCGCGCGCCCGATTGGCGCATCGCGGCGGCGGCTCTGGCGGTGCCCGCCGGCGCTGTGCTACACCCGGCGCGCCCAATTCAAACCCGTTCCAAGATGGCGATGCTGGATTCGGGAACCGCCGGCACGCTGTGCGGCACCGTGCGGGTCCCAGGCGACAAGTCGATCTCTCACCGCGCCCTGATCGTGAGCGCGCTCGCGGTCGGGGAGTCGCGTATCGACGGGCTGCTGGAAGGCGACGACGTGCTCGCCACGGCGGCGGCGCTCGGCGCGCTCGGCGCGTCGGTCGAGCGTGTCGGGCCCGGACGGTGGTCGGTTCGCGGCGCCGGGATCGGCGGGCTGGCCGAGCCGGACACGGTTCTCGACCTCGGCAATTCGGGAACCTCGGCGAGACTCCTGCTTGGCGTGCTCGGCACCCACAACCTGACCGCGTTCCTGACCGGCGACGCCTCGCTGCGGTCCCGGCCGATGGGCCGGGTCTCGGAGCCGCTGCGCGGCATGGGTGCGACGGTCGCGGCGCGCGATGGCGACAGGCTGCCGCTGATGGTGACCGGCGCGCGGGACCCGGTGCCGATCGAGTACACGCTTCCCGTCCCCTCGGCCCAGGTCAAGTCGGCGATCCTGCTCGCCGCGCTCAACACGCCGGGCGAGACCACGGTCATCGAGCCGCGCGCGACGCGCGACCACAGCGAATTGATGCTGCGCCATTTCGGGGTCGATATCGCCGTCGCCGAGACCGGCGCACGCCGCGCGATCACGCTCCGCGGCCAGCCGGAGATCGAGGGCCGCGCGGTGTCGGTCCCGGCCGACATCTCCTCGGCGGCGTTCCCCGGCGTGGCCGCCCTGCTGGTGCCGGGCTCGGAGGTCGAGATCCCGGATGTCGGGCTCAACCCGACGCGCACGGGCCTGCTCGAATGCCTCGACGAGATGGGCGCCCGGATCGCCATCGCCGGCGCCGCGCCGGACCGCGCCGAGCCGGTCGGCGGGCTCTGCTTCCGCCATCCCGGGCCGGGCGGGCTGCGGGCGATCGAGGTGCCGGCGGAGCGCGCGCCGCGGATGATCGACGAGTACCCGATCCTCGCCGTCGCCGCGGCCTTCGCGCAGGGCACGACGCGGATGCACGGGCTCGGCGAGCTCAGGGTCAAGGAGAGCGACCGGCTGGCGGCGATCGCCGGCGGGCTGCAAGCCGCTGGCGTCGCCGCGGCGGCGCGGGGCGACACGCTGACCGTCGAGGGCGCCGCCGGCCGGCCGCCGGGCGGGGTGACGATCGATGCCGGGCACGACCACCGGATCGCGATGGCCTTCCTGGTGCTCGGCCTGGCCTGCGAGCGGCCCATCCGGGTGACCGGCAGCGAGACCATCGACACCAGTTTTCCCGGTTTCGTCGCGGCGATGAACGGGCTCGGCGCGGCGATCGCGGCGCCGGACGCGGCGGATGGCTGAGGCGCCGGTCGTCGTCGCCATCGACGGCCCGGCGGCGAGCGGCAAGGGCACGCTGGCGCGGCGCCTTGCCGCGCAGCTAGGCCTCGCCCATCTCGACACCGGGCTGCTCTACCGGGCGACGGCGAGACGGGTGATGGAGGCCGGCGGCGATGCGGCGGACGGCGCCGCGGCGCTGCGCGCTGCGCGGTCGTTGACGGCCGCCGATCTCCAGGGCGACGGGCTGCGGGATGAGACGGTGACGGCGGCGGCCAGCGTCGTCGCCGCCGATGCGGCGGTGCGCGCGGCCCTGCTCGACTACCAGCGCGGCTTTGCCGCCGCCCCGCCGGACGGCGCGCCCGGCGCGGTGCTGGAGGGGCGCGACATCGGCACCGTGGTCTGCCCGGACGCGCGGGTCAAGATCTTCCTCGACGCACACGAAGACGTGCGCGCCGGGCGGCGCCTGCGGGAGTTGTTGCAACGCGGCGCAAAAGGTATACATGCAGAGGTTCTGCGTGACTTGAGAGCGCGCGACGCCCGGGATCGGGGTCGCGCCGCGGCGCCGCTGGCACCCGCCGAAGACGCCTTCGTGATCGATAGCTCGACCATGGATGCGGACGAGGTGTTCCGTCGGGCGCTCGCGCTTATCGACACGCGGACGACGATCCGAAAGTAGTGTCGCCCGGAAAACCTGCGATGCGCACGGTCTTCCGGACGGCGCCGGTTTCGGGCCCGACAGGCAGGAAAACAGAGGCCAGGCAGGAACGCCGATGTCGAACGAAGCAGCCGCCGACCAGCAGGTGGCGGAGATCTCCCCCGCAGCGGTCGGGGGAGAGAATTTCGCGAGCATGCTCGAGGAGAGCTTCGCGGAGCGCGAGCCCGCCGAGGGCTCGGTGGTCAAGGGGATCGTGATCAGCATCGAGAACGACTCGGCGCTCGTCGATGTCGGGCTCAAATCCGAGGGGCGGGTGGCGCTCAAGGAGTTCGCCGCGCCGGGCCAGGAGCCGGAGCTCAAGGTCGGCGACTCGGTGGATGTCTATCTGGAGCGCATGGAGGACCGCAACGGCGAGGCGGTGCTGTCGCGCGAGAGGGCGCGCCGCGAGGAGGCGTGGACCTTGCTGGAGAAGGCGTTCAACGCCGGCGAGCGGGTCAGCGGTACGATCTTCGGCCGGGTCAAGGGCGGCTTCACCGTCGACCTGTCGGGCGCGGTCGCGTTCCTGCCGGGCAGCCAGGTCGATGTCCGCCCGGTGCGCGACGTCTCGCCGCTGATGGGCACGCCGCAGCCCTTCCAGATCCTCAAGATGGACCGGCGCCGCGGCAATATCGTGGTGTCGCGCCGCGCGGTGCTCGAGGAATCGCGCGCCGAGGCGCGCAACGAGCTGCTCGCCAATCTCAAGGAGCGCCAGATCCTCGAAGGGATCGTCAAGAACATCACCGATTACGGCGCCTTCGTCGATCTCGGCGGGGTCGACGGGCTGCTGCACGTCACCGATATCGCCTGGCGGCGCATCAACCATCCGAGCGACGCGCTCTCCATCGGCCAGACCGTCAAGGTGCAGGTCATCCGCTACAACCCGGAGACCCAGCGCATCTCGCTCGGCATGAAGCAGCTCGAGGCCGATCCCTGGGACGGCGTCGAGCACAAATATCCGGTCGGCGTCAAGTTCACCGGACGGGTCAGCAACATCACCGATTACGGCGCCTTCGTCGAGCTGGAGCCCGGCGTCGAGGGGCTGGTGCATGTCTCGGAGATGAGCTGGACCAAGAAGAACGTCCATCCCGGCAAGATCGTCTCGACCAGCCAGGAGGTCGAGGTGATGGTGCTGGAGGTCGATCCCAACAAGCGCCGCGTCTCGCTCGGCATCAAGCAGTGCCGCGAGAACCCGTGGGACCATTTCCTGGAGCACCACCCGGTGGGGTCGGTGATCGACGGCGAGGTCAAGAACATCACCGAGTTCGGCCTGTTCATCGGCCTCGACAGCGAGATCGACGGCATGGTGCACCTCTCCGACATCGACTGGTCCAGGCCCGGCGAAGAGGCGTTGCGCGGCTACAAGAAGGGCGATCTGGTGAAGGCCCGGGTGCTCGACGTCGATCCCGAGCGGGAACGCATCTCGCTCGGCATCAAGCAGCTCGAGGAAGACAAGTTCGAGGTCGCGCTGGAGAACGTCAAGCGGGGCGACGTGCTCACCTGCACGGTCTCGCAGATCGTGGACAATGGCGTCGAGGTCACGGTGGCGGGCGGGCTGCCCGGCTTCATCCGCCGGGCGGAGCTGGCGCGCGACCGCGCCGATCAGCGCCCCGACCGCTTCGCGCCGGGCGACCGGGTCGATGCCCGGGTCACCAATATCGACCGCCGCGACCGCAAGCTCACGCTGTCGATCAAGGCGCAGGAGGTGGCCGAGGAGAAGCAGGCGATGGCCGAGTTCGGCTCGTCCGATTCCGGCGCCAGCCTGGGCGACATCCTGGGTGCGGCGATCAGCCGCGCCAACCGCGAGCGCGCCGAGCGCGAGGCCGCCGAGGCGGAAACCGGGGGCGACGACGCGCCGGAGGCCGAAATCGAAGCCGCCGCTCCGGAAGAGGAAGCAGCTGCCGAGGGCGGCGCGGCGGCGGACAAGGACGGCTGAGCCGCGGAGCGGCGGCTGAGCCCCGCAAGGCGGGCGAGGCATGGCGCTCGACGCGGACTACCTCATCGACCGGCGGCGCCTGAAGCGGCGGCTGTCGTTCTGGCGCGGGCTCGGCATCCTCGCCGTCCTGCTCGCCGCGCTCGCTGCGTTCGGCCGCTTCTCGGATTTCGGCAGCCGCGACTATGTCGCCCGCCACAGCGTCAGCGGGCTGATTACCGACGACCCGAGGCGCCACCGCAGCCTCGCCGCGATCGCCGGCGACGACGACGCGCGGGCGCTGATCGTGCGCATCGACAGCCCGGGCGGCACGCTCGCCGGGGGCGAGGCGCTGTACCGTTCGCTGCGCGCCGTAGCCGGGAAGAAGCCGGTGGTCGCCGTCCTCGGCGGGGTCGCGACATCGGCCGGCTACATGGCGGCGATCGCGGCGGACCGGCTGGTCGCGCGGCGCAGCACGATTACCGGCTCGATCGGCGTGGTCATGCACATGACCGAGATCTCCGGCCTGCTGGAGACCCTCGGGGTCGGCGCCGAGACCATCCGCAGCGGCCCGCTCAAGGCGATGCCGTCGGGCTTCGAGAAGCTGAGCGACGACGGCCGGCGGGTCTTGCAGGCGCTGATCGCCGACGGCCACGCGATGTTCCTCGATCTGGTCGCCGAGCGGCGCGCGCTCGACGATGCAGCGCTGACCAGCGTCGCCGACGGCCGCGTGCTGACCGGGCGGCAGGCGCTGGAGGCCGGGCTGGTCGACGCGATCGGCGGCGAGACGGAGGCCCTCGCCTGGCTGGAGAGCGAGAAGGGAGTCGCCCGCGGCCTGCCGGTTCGCGATGTCGGCGGCGGCGGCGGCCGGCTCGCCAGGATGCTCGACCGGGCGGCGGCGCTGGGCGAAAGAACGATTTTCTCTGAACGACTTACGCTTGACGGTCTGGTGTCGGTCTGGCACGCTCAACTCCGCTGACGGGTCTCGATGATCGCCGTCGGCCGCCCGCCCCGGGGGGTCGCTTGAAGGCGGCAGGGGGCGGAAGGAGTCGGGGAACGGCGGCGGATGACCAAGTCCGAGTTGATCCAGCGTCTGGCTGACCAGAATCCGAACCTGTTCCGGCGCGACATCGAGCGCATCGTTACCACCATCTTCGACGAGATTTCCTACGCGCTGTATCGCGGCGGGCGGGTCGAGCTGCGCGGCTTCGGCGCGTTCTCCGTCAAGGAGCGGGCGGAGCGGGTGGGGCGCAATCCGCGCACCGGCAAATCGGTCAATGTCGAGAAGAAATACGTGCCGTTCTTCAAGGCCGGCAAGGATTTGCGCGACCGGCTGAACGCGGACTCCTGAGAAGCGGCGCCGGCGTCGCGGCGGGTCGCGGGCGAGACCGCGGATGAAACTGATCTCAAGGCTGCTGTTTATTCCCGTCGCGGCGGCGTTCGTCGTGTTCGCCGTCGCCAACCGCCACGCGGTGACGCTGAACCTTTGGCCGCTGCCGCTGGAGGTGGATCTTCCGGTCTATATCGCGGTGCTCGGCGCGCTCGCCGCCGGCATGGCCATCGGCGGCTCCGCGCAATGGATCTCCGACGGCAGGTGGCGCCGCCGCGCGCGCGCCGGCAGGCGCAAGGCGAGCGCGCTGGAGCGCCGGCTCACTTTGGTCGAGGCGGCGCGCGAGGCCGGCCACGAGGCGGGCGCAGCCGCCCCGGAGGCGCCGCCGAAGCGCCCGCGCCTGCCCCGGTTCCGCCTGAAGCCGCGGGATCCGGCATGACGGTGCGGGTCAAGATCTGCGGCGTGAGCACGCCGGACATCCTCGCCGCCGCGGTCGCCGGCGGCGCCGGCGATGTCGGGCTGGTGTTCTTCCCGCGCTCGCCGCGCAACGTGTCGGCGGACGAGGCCGCTTCGCTTGCCGCCGCCGCGCCGGCGCATGTCACCGTGGTCGGGCTGTTCGTCGACCCGCCGGACGAGGCGCTGGACGAGGTGCTGTCGGTCGCCCGGCTCGACCTCCTGCAACTGCACGGCAGCGAGCCGCCCGACCGGGTCGCCGCCATCAAGCGGCGCACCGGCAAGCCGGTGATGAAGGCGATCAAGGTCGCCGAGCGCGCCGATCTCGACGCCGCACTGCGCTATGGCGGGATCGCCGACCGGCTGCTGTTCGACGCCAAGGCGCCGTCGACCGAGGGACGGTTCATGCCGGGCGGCAACGCGCTCAGCTTCGACTGGCGCATGCTGGCCGGGCGGTCCTGGCCCTGCCCGTGGATGCTCTCGGGCGGGCTCACGCCGGAGACCGTGGCCGAGGCGATCCGGACGAGCGGCGCGCCGGGCGTTGATGTATCTTCCGGCGTCGAGACCGCGCCCGGCGTCAAGGACGCTTCACGTATCGCCGCCTTCATCGCGGCGGCGTCGGGCGCCTGAGGGGCAGTGGTCATGGCGCAACCCAACAGCTACCGCGAGGGACCCGATTCCGAGGGCCGTTTCGGGCTGTTCGGCGGGCGCTACGTGGCCGAGACCCTGATGCCGCTGGTTCTCGACGTGGAGCGCGCCTGGCGCGCCGCGCAGCAGGACCCGGAATTCGAGGCCGAGCTCGACTACTATCTGAAACACTATGTCGGGCGCCCCAGCCCGCTCTACTTCGCCGAGCGCCTGACCGCCCGTCTCGGCGGCGCGAAGATCTATTTCAAGCGCGACGAGCTCAACCACACCGGCGCGCACAAGATCAACAACACGGTGGGGCAGATCCTGCTCGCCCGGCGCATGGGCAAGCGGCGCATCATCGCCGAGACCGGCGCCGGCCAGCACGGCGTGGCGACCGCCACGGTGTGCGCGCTGTTCGACCTTCCCTGCGTGGTCTATATGGGCGAGACCGATATCGCCCGCCAGGCGCCCAACGTGTTCCGCATGAAGCTGCTCGGCGCCGAGGTGGTGCCGGTGATCTCGGGCAGCCGCACCCTCAAGGACGCGATGAACGAGACGCTGCGCGACTGGGTGGCCAATGTGGACGACACGTTCTACGTCATCGGCACGGTCGCCGGCCCGCACCCCTACCCCGCCATGGTGCGCGACTTCCAGTCGGTGATCGGCCGCGAGGTGCGCGAGCAGATCCTCGCCGCCGAGGGCCGGCTGCCCGACACCCTGGTCGCCTGCATCGGCGGCGGGTCGAACGCGATGGGGCTGTTCCACCCGTTTCTCGACGATGCGGGGATCGACATCCACGCCGTCGAGGCCGCCGGCGAGGGCATCGACACGCCGCGCCACGCCGCCTCTCTCACCGCCGGCGCGCCGGGCGTGCTGCACGGCAACCGGACCTATCTGCTGCAGGACGGGGACGGCCAGATCCAGGAGGCGCACTCGATCTCGGCCGGTCTCGACTACCCCGGCGTCGGGCCGGAACACGCCTGGCTGCACGATGTCGGGCGGGTGCGCTACGTCTCGGTCACCGACGACGAGGCGCTGGAGGCGTTCCAGCTATGCAGCCGGCTGGAAGGCATTTTGCCGGCGCTGGAGCCGAGCCACGCGCTCGCCCATGTGATGCGCATCGCGCCCGGCCTGGCCCAGGACCATTTGCTGGTGATGAACATGTGCGGGCGCGGCGACAAGGACGTGTTCACCGTCGCCGAGGCGCTGGGGGTCGAGCTGTGAGCGGCGGGCGCGCGCGCATCGCCCGGCGTTTCCGGGCGCTCGCGGCGGAGCGGCGGTCGGCCTTCATCCCGTTCATCTCCGCCGGCGACCCGGACCGCGAGACCTCGCAGGCCATCCTCTCCCGCCTGCCCGGGCTCGGCGCCGATCTGATCGAGCTCGGCATGCCGTTCAGCGACCCGATGGCCGACGGCCCGTCGATCCAGGCGGCCGGGGAGCGCGCGCTTGCGGCCGGCCAGACCATGGCCGACACGCTCGCCATGGCGGCGTCCTTCCGCGCCGCCGACGCCGGGACGCCGCTGGTGCTGATGGGCTATTTCAACCCGATCTACCGCTACGGCGCCGAGGCGTTCGCGGCCGATGCCAGCGCCGCCGGGGTGGACGGGCTGATCGTGGTCGACCTGCCGCCCGAGGAGGACGCGGAACTGCGCATCCCGGCCGAGGCGGCGGGGCTCGCCCTGATCCGCCTGGTCGCGCCGACCACCGACGACGCCAGGCTCGGGCGCATCCTCGCCGGCTGCGACGGCTTCGTCTACTACGTCTCGGTGACCGGGATCACCGGCACCAAGTCGGCGATGACCGACGAGGTGGCGGCGGGGCTTGAAAGGGTCCGCAGGGCGACCGATCTTCCAGTCGCGGTCGGGTTCGGCGTGCGCAATGCCGGCCAGGCGGCGGAGATCGCCGGCTTCGCCGATGCCGTGGTGGTCGGCTCGGCGATCGTGCAGCGGATCGAGGCGAGCCTGGCCGACGGGAAGGCGGCGAGCGGCACGATCCCGGCGGTCGAGGCGCTGGTCCGCGAGCTGGCCGGCGGGGTGCGCGACGGAAGGCGGGGCAACGGCGGAGGCGCCGACGGATGAACTGGCTCACCAACATCCCGCCCAAGATCCGCGCTTTGGTGGGCGGCACGCGGCAGGAGGTTCCCGAGCATCTGTGGGAGAAATGCCCGCAATGCGAGCAGATGATCTTCCACCGCGAGCTCGAAGCCGCCCTGCATGTGTGCTCGCATTGCGGCCATCACATGCGGCTCGATGCGGCAAAGCGCATCGCCTCGATCCTCGATCCCGACGGCCGCGAGACGCTCGACCTCGCGCCCTGCGTGTCCGACCCGCTCAGGTTCCGCGACCGCAAGCGCTACTCCGAGCGCCTGCGCGAGAACCGCGGCGCGACCGGCGGCGAGGACGCGATCGCGGTCGCCGCCGGCACGCTCGGCGGCACGCCCGCGGTGGTGGCGGCGTTCGATTTCCGCTTCATGGGCGGCTCGATGGGGATCGCCGTCGGCAACGGCATCCTGGCCGCCGCCGACCGCGCGGTGGCCGACCGGGCGGCGCTGATCGTGTTCCCCTCCTCGGGCGGCGCGCGCATGCAGGAGGGCATATTGTCGCTGGTGCAGATGCCGCGCACCGCCATCGCCATCGAGCGGGTCAAAGGGGCCGGGCTGCCCTATATCGTCGTGCTGACCGACCCCACCACCGGCGGCGTCTCGGCCTCGTTTGCGATGCTGGGCGACATCGCCATCGCCGAGCCGGGGGCGGTGATCGGCTTCGCCGGGCGGCGGGTGATCGAGGAGACCATCCGCGAGACCCTGCCGGAGAACTTTCAGCGCGCCGAGTATCTGCTGGAACACGGCATGGTCGACATGGTGGTGCCGCGCGGCGAGCTGCGCGAGACCCTCGCCGATCTGATCGACATGACGATGAACCCGCTCGCCCCGGCGAATGGCGGGGACGACGGGGAGCTCGCCGCGCCGGCGGTCGCCGCCCTTGCCGAGTGACGCCGTTCTCGAACGGCTGACCCGCCTCCACCCCAAGCTCATCGACCTCGGCCTCGACCGGATCGAGCGTCTGCTCGCCGCGCTCGGCAACCCGGAGCGCCGCCTGCCCCCGGTCGTGCATGTCGCCGGCACCAACGGCAAGGGCTCGGCGATCGCCTTTCTCAAGGCGATCTGCGAGGCGGCCGGGTTGACCGCGCATGTCTATGTCTCGCCGCATCTGATCCGCTTCGCCGAGCGCATCGCGCTCTGCGGCCGGCCGATCGGCGAGGCGCCGCTGGAGGACGCGCTCGCCGCCTGCGAGACCGCCAATGGCGGCGCCCCGATCACCTTCTTCGAGATCACCACGGCGGCGGCCTTCCTCGCCTTCTCCCGGGTGCCGGCCGACATCGCGCTGATCGAGACCGGGCTCGGCGGACGCTTCGACGCGACCAACGTGCTCGCCCGCCCGGCGCTCACGGTGATCACCCCGATCTCCCGCGACCACGTCCACTTCCTCGGCGAAACGATCCCGGAGATCGCCTTCGAGAAGGCCGGCATCCTGAAGCCGGGCGTCCCCGCCGTGATCGGGAAGCAGCTCCCGGAGGCATCCGCCACCATCGCCGCCCGCGCCGGCGAGATCGGCGCGCCGCTCCGGCGCCACGGCGCGGAATGGGAATGCGACGGCCGGTCCTATCGCGACGCGGAGGGCGAGTTGCGGATCCCGCCGCCCGGACTCGCCGGCGCGCACCAGCTCGACAACGCGGGCATCGCCGTCGCGGCGGCACGCGCCCTGGGCTGGCCGGCGCTCGACGAGCAGGCAATCCGGGCCGGCATCGCCGCCGCGAGCTGGCCCGGCCGGTTGCAGCGCCTCCAGGGCGGCGCGCTCTCCGCCCGCCTCGGTCCGGGCTGGGAGCTCTGGGTCGACGGCGGCCACAACCCCGCCGCCGCCGAGGCGCTCGCCCGGGTCGCCGCGAGCTGGGCGGACCGCAAGCTGCATCTGGTGATGGGGCATCTGGCGGTGCGCCCGGCGGCGGACTTCCTCGCCCCGCTGGCACCCCGGATCGCGAGCTTCCGCGGCGTGCCGGTGCCGGGCGCCTATGCCTGCCACGACGCGGAAGCGCTCGCCGAGGCGGCGCGCGGCATGGGGCTCGCGGCATCGGCATCGGGCGACGTGGCCCACGCCCTCGACGCCATCGCCGCCGCCGCCCCCGCCCCGGCGCGGGTGCTCGTCTGCGGCTCGCTCTACCTCGCCGGCAGCGTGCTGGCCGAGGAGGGGGTAGGGGCGTGATCCGTCCGTCGATACGCCGCGCCGCAAATGCCAGGACCGCCCCCGCCCCTCACCGTCACGCCCGGCCCCCGGATCGAGTCCGGGGGTGATCCGGGCATCCATGGGCCGGACGCGCGCTCGACAAGGGCGGCGCCGTTTTGCATCCTGCATCCGGGCCGGATGGAGGGGAATATGGCGGAGACCGCAGGACAGGGCGCCGAGCCGGTCTATCTGGTCGACGGCTCGGGATACATCTTCCGCGCCTTCTACGGCCTGCCGCCGATGACCAACCCCGAGGGGGTGCCGGTCAACGCGGTGTTCGGCTTCTCCAAGATGCTGGCGAAGCTCCTGAGCGATGCCGGGACCCGGCGCTTCGCGGTGATCTTCGATACCGCCCGGGTCTCGTTCCGCAACGACATCTTCCCCGAATACAAGGCGAACCGGAGCGACCCGCCGGAAGAGCTGGTGCCGCAGTTCGCGCTGATCCGCGAGGCGACGCGCGCCTTCAACGTCCCCTGCATCGAGCTTGCGGGGTTCGAGGCCGACGACCTGATCGCCACCTTCGCCCGCAAGGCGCGCGAGGAGGGCCACGAGGTGGTGATCGTGTCCTCGGACAAGGATCTGATGCAGCTCGTGGGCGACGGCGTCTCGATGCTCGATCCCGCCAAGAACCTGACCATCGGGCGCGAGGAAGTGATCGAGCGCTTCGGCGTCGGGCCGGAGAACGTGATCGACGTGCAGGCGCTCGCCGGCGATTCGACGGACAACGTCCCGGGCGTGCCGGGGATCGGGGTCAAGACCGCCGCCGAGCTGATCCGCAGCTACGGCGACCTCGACACGCTGCTCGAACGGGCCGGCGAGATCAAGCAGCCCAAGCGGCGCGAGAACCTGATCGGCCACGCCGGGATGGCGCGCATCTCGCGCGATTTGGTGACGCTCAGGATCGACGCGCCGGTCGAGCACGCGGTGGACGATTTGATCGCCGTCCCGCCGGACCCCGCGACGCTCGGAGAGTTTTTGCGCACCCACGGCTTCAAGTCGATGCTGGCCCAGATGGGCGATTTGGTCGGCGCCCCGGGTGGAGCCGCCGCGGAAGCGGCGGAAGCGCCGCCGGCGGAGCGGGACTACACGCTGGTGACCGACGCGGCGGCGCTGGATCGCTGGATCGCCGAGGCGGTGCGCGCCGGCGCGGTCGCGGTCGACACCGAGACCACGTCGCTCGATTCCATGCGGGCGGAGCTGGTCGGCGTCTCGCTCTCGGTCGAGCCGGGGCGGGCGTGCTACGTCCCGCTCGCCCATGTGGCGCCGGGCGCGGCGGCGCCGGACCTGATCGAGGGCGCGCCCGAGGCGCCGCCGCAGATCCCGCTCGACGACGCGGTCCGTGCGCTGAAGCCGCTGCTAGAAGACCCGGGCGTGCTCAAGATCGGCCACAACATCAAGTACGACGCCGAGGTGCTGGCGCGCTACGGCATCGAGGTGGCGCCGGTCGACGACACGATGCTGCTGTCCTACGTGCTGGAGGCCGGGCTGCACGGCCACGGGCTGGACGAGCTCTGCAAGCTCCATTTCGAGCACGTCAACATCAAGTTCTCCGACGTCGCGGGGTCGGGGCGGAACGCGGTGACCTTCGCCGAGGTGCCGCTGGACGCGGCGCGCGACTACGCGGCCGAGGACGCCGACATGACGCTCCGGCTGCACCGACGGCTAAAACCCCGGCTGGTCGCCGACCGCATGGCGACCGTCTACGAGACCCTGGAGCGTCCGCTGGTCGGCGTGCTGGCCGGGATGGAGCGCGCCGGAATCCGGGTCGACGCCTCGGTGCTGGCGGCGCTCTCGCGCGACTTCGAGGAGCGCGGCGCGGCGCTCGCCGAACGGATCTGGCGCGAAGCCGGGCACGACTTCAATATCGGCTCGCCCAAACAGCTCGGCTCCGTGCTGTTCGAGGAGATGGGGCTCGAAGGCGGCAAGAAGACCAAGCAGGGCGCCTACGGCACCGGCGCCGATGTGCTCGAAGGGCTCGCCGCCCAGGGCCACGCGCTCCCCCGCCTGGTGCTCGACTGGCGCCAGCTCGCCAAGCTGCGCAGCACCTATACCGAGGCGCTCGCCGAGGCGGTCAACCCGGCGACCGGGCGGGTGCACACCTCGTTCGGCCAGGCGATCGCCTCGACCGGGCGGCTGAGCTCGAACGACCCCAATCTGCAGAACATCCCGGTCCGCACCGGGGACGGGCGCAGGATCCGCGAGGCCTTCGTCGCCGCAGACGGCCGCACCCTGCTGTCGGCCGACTACTCGCAGATCGAGCTCCGCCTGCTCGCCCATGTCGCCGACATCGCGCCGCTGAAGCAGGCCTTCCACGAGGGCGCGGACATCCACGCGCGCACCGCGGGCGAGGTGTTCGGACTGCCCGTGGAAGGCATGGACCCGGCGGTCCGCAACCGCGCCAAGGCGATCAATTTCGGCATCATCTACGGCATCAGCCCGTTCGGCCTCGCCCGCCAGCTCGGCATCCCGCAGGGCGAGGCGAAGCGCTATATCGAGGCCTATTTCGAGCACTACCCCGGCATCCGCGACTACATGGAGGAGACCAAGGCGTTCGCGCGGGCCCACGGCTATGTGAGGACGGCGTTCGGGCGGCGCTGCCACACGCCGGCGATCGCCGACAAGAACCCGGCCAGGCGCAATTTCTCCGAACGCGCGGCGATCAACGCGCCGCTCCAGGGGGCGGCGGCGGACATCATCAAGCGCGCCATGATCCGCCTGCCGGGGGCGATCGAAGACGCCGGGCTCGGCGCCACCATGCTGCTCCAGGTGCATGACGAGCTGCTGTTCGAGGTGCCCGACGCGGAGCTCGCGGAGACCGCCGCCCTGGTGAGCCGCGTGATGGAGAGCGCCGCCCGCCTCAGCGTCCCGCTCACCGTCGAGACGGGGTCGGGCGGGAGCTGGGCCGCGGCGCATTAGCGCGCGCCGGGAAGGCGTCGATCGACGTCCGGTTTCCGCGGGCGCGAGCAGGGTCGCGTTGCCCCCGGCCGCCGTCCTGTCCACGCATAGATGGCGTTCGACGACGTGGCGCTCCGGCGCGGACGAGTCCGCGATCGGGGGCGGGATCGGCCCCGCGCGCCGGGCCGGCGCGACGCGGATCGCGGCGAGGACATCCGGGTCGGCGCCGCAGGCGACGGCGGCGACACCCTCCGGCGTGGCGAGCATTTGCGGAAAAACCTGCCCGTCGAGGATCGCCGCATGCGGGTCCGGGGCGCGGCCGGCGAGGGCCGCCTCGATACCGTCGGCGACCGCGACCGCGGCATTGCCCGCGTCCCGGGCCGCCGCGCGCTGCCCGTCCGCCGCCTCCGCGCCCGGACCGAGGCAGAGGACCGCCCCCCGCGGCGCATAGGAGAGCAGGTTCGACTCGCCGGTCGCCTGGTGCGCGTATAAGCGGGCGAAATCGCACGCCTCGCGCAGCTCCGCCACGCAGCCCGCCCGGGTCTTGCCGGCCTCGCCGGGTTGCGAATTTCCCTGCCCCCGTCCGGGCGGCGGCATCGAACGGCTCTCCGAACGGGCCCGGATTGGCGGTTCGCGAGATATTGTTGAAGGAATGTCGATTGTCTACAATCCTAATATCGCCACGGTGTGTCGTTGCAAGGGAGGTAGACGTGCTGAAACGGATTCTCGGGACGGCGGCGGCATTCGCGCTTGCCCTGTCCATCCTGTTCCCGGCAGCCGAAGGCGCTCGGGCGCAGTCGGCATCGACCTGGCAGGCGATCAAGGAACGCGGCAGCCTGCGGGTCGGCGTGACCCAGGCGCCGCCCTGGTTCTTCAAGCAGCCGGGCGGCAGCGAATGGACCGGGCTCGGATCGGCGGTCGGAAAGGCCATGGCCAAGGAGATCGGCGTCGAGTTCGAGCCCGTCGAAGTGACCTGGGGCACCGCCGTCGCGGCGCTCCAGGCCAACAAGATCGACATCATGTTCGTGCTCGACGCAACGCCCAAGCGTGCGCTCGCGATCGACTTCCCGGCGCAGCCGCTGCTGTACTACGCGCTGGCGGTCCTGGCCGACGACAAGCTGGCCGTGAAGAGCTGGTCCGACCTCAACAAGCCGGGAATCAAGATCGCGGTGACCCAGGGAACGACCATGGACCGCTATGTCAGCGCCCGGTTGACCGAGGCGACCATCCTGCGCTTCCCGACCAACGGGGAATCGGTGGCGGCGTTCCAGTCGCGCCGGGTGAACGCGGTGTCCCTGTTCCATCCGCCGCTCATCGCCATGCGCAAGAAGATCGGCCGCGGCAAGATCGTCCTGCCGGTCCCGATACGGCAGTCGGCCTCCTCGGCCGGTGTCAGGCGCGAGGCCGACAAGACGTTCCGGGACTGGGTGAACACCGCGATCGCCTACTACTACGCGACCGGCCAGACGCAGGTCTGGTACCAGGACTTCCTGGAGTCCTTCGGCGTCGATCCGGCGACGGTTCCGGCCATCCGCCGCGAAGACTGGTAGCCGGTCGGGACCGGGCGGGGCGCGCGCCCCGCCCGGACGGCGCGCCCGGCGGACGGGGGCACGGCGTTGGGCTACGAATGGGACTTCGCGATCGTCTTCCGCGAATGGGGCCTGCTGTTCCAGGGTCTCGTCAACACCCTCAAGGTCACCGGCCTGGCGCTCGCGTTCGGGGTGCCGCTGGGCCTGGCGCTCTCGCTTTGCCGCCTGTTCGGCCCCGCGGTCGTGCGGGTTCCGGTCGGTGTCGTCATCGAGTTCCTGCGCACCACCCCGCCCATCGCCCAGCTGTTCTGGTTCTTCTTCGCGCTGCCGATCCTGATCGGGGTGGAGATCGACCCGTTCGCGGCGTCGGTGCTGACATTCTCGCTCCAGTCGTCGGCCTTCTTCGCCGAGGTCTTCCGCGGCGGCATCCTCTCGGTCGAGCAGGGCCAGTGGGAGGCCGCCAAGGCGCTGGGCATGGGCCGCAACCCGGCGCTGCGCCGGATAATCCTGCCGCAGGCGGTGAAGCGGATGATCCCGGCGTTTCTGGAGCGCGCCATCGAACTGATGAAGACGACCACCCTGGTCAGCACCATCTCCTACGCCGACCTGCTCTATCAGGCGAACAACATCGCGCAGTCGACCTACCGGGCCCTCGAAGTCTTCACCGTCGCCGCCGGCATGTACTTCATCGTGATATTCGCCTGCTCGCTGGGCGTGCGCGTGCTGGAGAGGCATCTCGGGCGAACCGGCGAGCTGACCGTGGGCTAGGCCGGATGTTCGAGCACAGCTGGGATTTTTCCGCGGTCTACGGCAATTGGCCGGTCCTGCTTCTGGGGCTCCGCAATACGGTGATTCTCGCCGTCACCTGCCTGTCGGCGGGGCTGTTCCTCGGCCTGTTCGTCGGCATGGCCCGCTATTCGAGCCGGCCGCTGCTGAACTGGCCGGCGACGGCCTTCGTCGAGGTGTTCCGCAACACGCCGGTCCTCGTCCAGATCATGTGGTTCTTCTTCGCGTTTCCGATCGTTTCGCCCTTCGACATCGATGCCTTCACGGCGGCGACGCTCGGCCTCACCCTGAACACGGTCGCGTTCTCTTCGGAAATCTATCGCGCCGGCATCCAGTCGATCCACCGCGGCCAATGGGAGGCGGCCAGGGCGCTGGGCATGCGGTATGCCGACCAGATGCGGCGGATCATACTGCCCCAGGCGGTGCGCAGAATGATCCCGGCCTTCATGAACCGGGTCGTGGAGCTGGTGAAGATGACGTCGCTCGCGTCGGTGATCGCCTATGGCGAGCTGATGCACCAGGCAAAGACGATTTCGACCATCTCGTTCAATCCGATCGAGACCTATACCGCCATCGCGATCGTATTCTTTGTGCTGATCTATCCGTTGACGATCGCCGTGGGCAGGCTGGAACTGCGATCGAGGCACGGGAACTGACGGCATGACGGCGGTCCTCGAAATTCGCAACCTGAGCAAGTCGTTCGGGAACCTGACCGTCCTGGACGGCATCGACCTGAAGATCGGCAAGGGCGAGACGGTGGTCGTCCTGGGCGCCTCCGGTTCCGGGAAATCCACCCTGCTTCGTTGCGTCAACTTCCTGGAGATCCCGACCGGGGGCCGGATCGTTCTCGGCGGCGAGACGGTCGGCCGGACGGCGGGGGAGAGGACGGTCTACGCCGAGAAGGAGCTCTCCGCGCTGCGCGCCCGGGTCGGCATGGTGTTCCAGCACTTCCACCTGTTTCCGCACATGACGGTCCAGCAGAACGTGATGGAGGGGCCGCGCACCGTGCTCAGGCGCCGGCACGAGGAATGCGAGGCGAGGGCCCTGCGCTATCTGGACAAGGTGGGGCTGGGCTGGAAGAAGGACGCCTTTCCCTCGGAGCTGTCCGGCGGGCAGCAGCAGCGCGTCGCCATCGCCCGGGCGCTGGCGATGGAACCCGAGATCATGCTCTTCGACGAGGCGACCAGCGCGCTCGACCCCGAGCTGGTCGGGGAGGTGCTCCAGACCATGAAGGAGCTCGCCGAGGAAGGCATGACCATGATGGTCGTCACCCACGAGCTGGGCTTCGCCTACACCGTCGCCGACCGGGTGCTGTTTCTCCAGGACGGCAAGATTCTCGAACAGGGCGATCCGGCCTCGGTGCTGCTCGACCCCAGCGAGGAGGGAACGCGGAACTTCCTGCGCGGTCACAGCTCGTTCCGGCTGCCCACGCCGGCGGCGGAGTAGGCGGGATCGCGATGGAAGCCCTTCTGCCCGGCACCGCGCACGACGCCGAAGACGATATCCGCAACCGCGATATCGGGATCTATGTGAACGGCGAGATCGTCCACCGGGACGATGCGAAGGTGTCGGTCTACGATTCCGGCTTCATGCTGGGCGACGGCATGTGGGAGGGCATGCGGCTGCACAACGGCAAGTGGGCGTTCTTCGACGAACACATGGACCGGCTGTTCGACAGCTGCAGGGCGGTGTCCATCGACATCGGCATGAACCGTCGGGAGATCGCCGAAGCCTTGCGCCGGACGGCCGAGGCCAACGGGATGTCGACCGACGTCCATTGCCGGTTGATGGTCACCAGAGGGGTCAAGTCGAGGCCCTTCCAGCATCCCGGCCTCTCGCGTTCCGGACCGACGGTCGTCATCATCATGGAACATTCCAGACCGGTCGAGCGGTTCGCCAAGCGCGGAATCCGGCTGGCGACGGTGCCGCAGGTGCGCGGACTGCCGCATTCGCAGGACCCCAAGCTCAACTCGCACTCGAAGCTCAACTGCGTCATCGCCAGCCTTCAGGCCCGGGCCGCGGGCGCCGACGAGGCGCTGATGCTCGACCCCCACGGATTCGTAAACACCACGAATTCGTGCAATTTCTTTATCGTCCGGCGCGGCGAGGTCTGGACCTCCACCGGCGATTATTGCATGAACGGCATCACACGCCGGAAAGTCATCGAAATCTGCCGCTCCCACGAAATACCGGTCTTCGAGAAGAACTTTTCGCTCTTCGATGCCTACAATGCCGAAGAGGCATTTCTTACCGGGACCTTCGGCGCGCAGACGCCTGTCGGCGATATCGACGGCACCGAGATCGGCACCGGTTCGGCCGGACCCGTCACCGGCCGGATCCGCGACCTCTATGCGGAACTGGTAAGGGCCAATACGGGCTGAGCGATGAATACCGCGCTGTCCGCCCTGGAGCCGCTCGCGCCCGCGACACGACGGGGGCAGATCGTCCAGAAGCTGCGGATGCTGATCGCCGAGGGCAACGTATCGCCGGGCGAACGGCTGACCGAGATCGAGCTGGCAAGCCGGCTCGGCGTGAGCCGCGCCCCGCTGCGCGAAGCCATACGCGAGCTGGTCGAGAGCGGCCTCGTCGAGAGCGTCCCCTACAAGGGGCTATACGTCCGCCGGGTGACGCGCAGGGATCTCGAAGAGCTCTACTCGATCCGTACCGCGCTGGAGCAGTTCGCGTTCCGGGAGTGCTGGCCGAAACGCACGCGCGAGCGGCTCGACGATCTGGCCGGCCGCCATCGCCTGCTGGTTGGCGAGGTGGACGCGAACCGGAATCCCGCCCGGGCGATCGAGCTCGAGATTCAGCTCCATTCCTGGTGCTACGAAATCTCGGGCCATGCGATTCTTCAGAAAATGTGGGACCGGCTGAAGCCCAACCTTCAATTCTACTTCACCTTGCACCAGAAGGCGCACAACCGGCTGGGTCCGCTGCGGGACGCGCACGACGTCTATGTCGCCTGCGCGACCGGCGACAGTCTCGAAGCGATGCTCGCGCATCTCGAGGAGCACATGCGCCAGGGGCTGGAAACGACCATGCAGGACCTGGTGTTCGAGCAGGACGGCGAGCGGCCGGAACCGAGCGACCGGTCGAGCGACCCGCTGCCGGGCTGACGCCGCGGCCGCCCGTCGCACCCCGTCATTCCCGAACCGGTTTGCCAAGACCTGCCGGCAAGCCCCTGGCGCGGGGAAGCCGGCCCCGCCGCGGCGGCCGCTTCCGTCCCCGGGGGACAGCGTTCCCCGCGAAAACAGGTCAACAATGTTGACCATTGTTTCACGTGAAACATTAGCCGCGCCTGAACAGCCCCTCGACGCCCGCGCGGTGGCGCTGCTTCCTGTCGATGTCGGCGCGCACGCGGCGGATCTCGGCCTCCAGCTCTGCGATGTACTCTTCCAGCTCCTCGATCGACAACGAGTCGAGCTCGCGCAGCCTGGCGGGCGCCTTTTGCGGCGTCAGATCCTCTTCTTCCACCCTGGCCGTCCCCCCTGATCCGCCTTGCCAGTGTGTCGCCCAGCGGCTAGACAGGCAACCCGTTCCAACCAGCCGAATCCCAGCCATGCCAGAGGCCGTTCCCGCCTCGATGAAGGCGATCGAGATCACCGAGCCCGGCGGGCCCGAGATGCTGCGCCCGTGCACCCGCGCGGTGCCGCGGCCGGGCGAGGGCGAGGTGCTGGTCCGGGTGGCGGCGGCGGGCGTCAACTTCCCCGACATAGCCCAGCGCCGCGGCAGCTACCCGCCGCCGCCCGGGGCGAGCGACCTGCCGGGGCTGGAGCTCGCGGGCGTCGTGGTGGCTCAGGGGAAGGGCGTCGCCGCGCCGGCCTTGGGCGAGGCGGTGTGCGCGCTGGTCTCGGGCGGCGGGTATGCCGGGTACTGCGCGGTGCCGGTGCCGCAATGCCTGCCGGTGCCGGACGGGCTCGGCATGGTCGAGGCGGCCGCCCTGCCGGAGACCTTCTTCACCGTCTGGACCAATTTGTTCGACGGCGGGCGGCTTCAGGCCGGCGAGACGGTGCTGATCCATGGCGGCTCGGGCGGCATCGGGACCGCCGCCATCCAGATCGCGCACGCCTTCGGCGCCCGCGTGTTCGCCACCGCCCGCACGGCCGAGAAGTGCGCCTTCTGCGAGCGTCTCGGCGCCGAGCGCGCGATCGCCTACCCCGACGAGGACTTCGTCGCCGTGGTGCGGGAGCTGACCGACAAGCGCGGGGTCGATCTGATCCTCGACATGGTGGGCGGCGAGTATCTCGCGCGCAATATCCGGGCGCTCGCCGTCGAGGGGAGGCTGGTGCAGATCGCGGTCATGGCGGGCGCCGAGGCGGCGATCCCGCTCGGTCTCCTGATGGTCAAACGGCTGACCCTCACCGGCTCGACGCTGCGGCCGCGCAGCGTGGCCCAGAAGGGCGCCATCGCGGATGCGCTGAAGGAGCGGGTCTGGCCGCTGCTCGCCGACGGGCGGCTGCGCCCCATCGTGCATGCGACATTCGGTCTCGACCGGGCCGCCGAGGCGCACGCGCTGATGGAATCGAGCGCCCATATCGGTAAGATCGTGCTCACCAATTGAACCCGCCCCGGGCCCGCCGGGCGCGATGAAAGAGAACGCATGAACCAGCCCCTGATGCCCAAGGCCACCGCGGTGTGGCTGATCGAGAACACCGCGCTCACCTTCGAGCAGATCGCCGCGTTCTGCGGCCTGCACGAGCTCGAGGTGCAAAGCATCGCCGACGAGGAGGTGGCGATCGGCATCATCGGCTTCGACCCGATCGCCAACGGCCAGCTCGCCCGCGCGGAGATCGAGCGCTGCGCGGCCGATCCGGGCGCGAGGCTGGAGATGGCGACGCAGGACATCCCGCGCCCCTCGCCGCGCACCAAGGGGCCGCGCTACACCCCGGTCGCGCGCCGCCAGGACAAGCCGGACGCGATCGCCTGGCTGGTGCGCCACTGCCCGGCGCTCACCGACGGCCAGATCTCCAAGCTGATCGGCACCACCAAGCCGACCATCGTGGCGATCCGCGAGCGCACCCACTGGAACATGGCCAATATCAAGCCGCGCGAGCCGGTCGGGCTCGGGCTGTGCTCGCGCACCGACCTCGACGCGGCGCTGGAGAAGGCGGGCTACGTCCCCGAGCCGCCGCTGGAGGACAGCGACGCCTTCCCGGTCGAGCAGCTCGCGCGCACCGAGCCGGACCCGCCGCCCGACCCCGATCCTCAGCTCGGATAGCCGGCGTCGCCGAGCGAGTCGGCGATCTCGTCGAGCGCCGCCGGGTCCTCGATGGTCGCCGGCATGGTCCACTCCTCGCCGTCGGCGATCCTGCGCATCGTGCCGCGCAGGATCTTGCCCGAGCGGGTCTTGGGCAGGCGGGCGACCACCGAGGCCGCCTTGAAGGCCGCCACCGGGCCGATCCGCCCGCGCACCATGCCGACCACCTCGCCGACGATGTCGCCAACCTCCCGCTCCACCCCGTCCTTGAGCACCAGGAAGCCGAACGGGATCTGGCCCTTGAGCGAATCGGCGACGCCGATCACCGCGCATTCCGCCACGTCGGGGTGCTCGGCGAGCACCTCCTCCATCGCGCCGGTCGACAGGCGGTGGCCGGCGACGTTGATGATGTCGTCGGTCCGGGCCATCACGAACACATAGCCGTCCGCGTCGATATAGCCGGCATCGGCGGTCGCGTAGTGGCCGGGGAACTCGCTGAGATAGGCCTCGCGGAAGCGTTCGTCCGCGTTCCACAGCGTCGGCGCGCAGCCGGGCGGCATCGGCAGCCTGGCGACCAGCGCGCCGATCTCGCCCGGCTTGCGCTCCTTGCCCGCCTCGTCGAGCACGCGCAGATCCCAGCCCGGCACGGCGCGCGTCGGCGAGCCGTGCTTGACCGGCGCGCGGCCGAGCCCGACGCAGTTGGCGGCGATCGCCCAGCCGGTCTCGGTCTGCCACCAGTGGTCGATCACCGGCACGCCGAGATGGGTCTCGGCCCATTTGACGGTATCGGGATCGGCCCGCTCGCCGGCGAGGAACAGGGTCTCGAAGCCGGACAGGTCGTAAGACGCCCGGAGCGCGCAGTCGGGGTCCTCCTTCTTGATCGCGCGGAACGCGGTCGGCGCGGTGAACAGCGCCTTGACCCCGTGCTCGGCGATCACCCGCCAGTAGACCCCGGCATCGGGCGTGCCGATCGGCTTGCCCTCGAACAGGATGCTGGTCGAGCCGTTGAGCAGCGGCGCGTAGACGATATAGGAATGCCCCACCACCCATCCCACGTCGGAGGCGGCCCAGAACGTCTCGCCCGGCTCGATGTCGTAGATGTTGGGCATCGACCATCTCAGCGCCACCGCATGGCCGCCATTGTCGCGCACGATCCCCTTGGGCTGGCCGGTGGTGCCGGAGGTATAGAGGATGTAGAGCGGATCGGTGGCGGCGACCGGGACGCAGTCGGCCGGCGACGCGCCGGCGAGGGCCTCGTTCCAGTCGACGTCGCGCCCGGGGATCAGCGCCGCCGGGCCCGCCTCGCGCTGCAGCACGATGCAGAATTCCGGCTTGTGCCGGGCCAGCTCGATCGCCCGGTCGAGCAGCGGCTTGTAGGCGACGATCCGCCCGGGCTCGATGCCGCAGGAGCCGGCGACGATGGCCTTGGGGGTGGAGTCGTCGATCCGCACGGCGAGCTCGTTGGCCGCGAAGCCGCCGAACACCACCGAGTGGACCGCGCCGATCCGCGCGCAGGCGAGCATGGCGATCGCCGCCTCGGGCACCATCGGCATGTAGATCACCACCCGGTCGCCATGGCCGATGCCGCGGGCGGCGAGCGCGCCGGCGAACTGCGCCACGCGGTCGCGCAGCCCGGCATAGGTGAAGCGGCTCTGCGTGCCGGTGATCGGGCTGTCGTAGATCAGCGCCACCCGTTCGCCGTTGCCGGCTTCCACATGGCGGTCGAGCGCGTTGTGGCAGGTGTTGAGCTCGCCGCCGGCGAACCAGCGCGAGGCCGGCATCGCGCGGTCGTCGAGCACGCGGTCCCACGGGCGGTGCCAGTCGATGGCTTCGGCGGCCTCGGCCCAGAAGCCCGCGGGATCGTCGATGGATTGGCGGTAGGCTCGGTCGTAGCGCTTGCTCACGGCACTTCCTCCTTACTCGGGGTGACGGCCGCGCGACCGTTCTCCGCGAAATCTACCCGGTCGGCACCGTCAGCTTGGCGAGTTCGTCCTTGATCCTGAGTTTGCGTTTCTTGAGATCGGCGATCGTCGCGGCGTCGGGCAGCGGCCGCGCGTTTTCCTGGGTCAGCGCCTCCTCGAGCTCGGCGTGGCGAGCCTTCAAGGAGGCGACCTGCTCTTCGACATTCATCGCCTGTCCTCCTTTTGCGGTCGGCGGGCTGGAATCAGGATACCGCGACCGGCGTTGGATGCAATCGGAACTCCGGCGCGGCGCGGGGAATCAGGCGACCAGCCGGGACCGCGCCGCCCGGGCGACGGCCTCGCCGCCGAGCCCGGCGAAGGCGGGGCCCAGCACGACCGCCGTCTCCGCCGCGTCGGCCTCGTCGGGGGCGATCCCGGCGGCGGCGAAATAGGCGCCGACATTGGCCAGCGCATCGGCCAGGCGGCGCGCCTCGTCCAGCCCCTCGTCGGGCTCGCGGGCGAGCGATCCCGCCAGCATGAGCTGCTCGACATGCTCCAGATCGACCTCGATCTTGGCGATCCGCCGGCGCAGCGGCTCGCTGAGCGCGAGCGGCGCGGCGCCGAGCCCGCCCTTCAGCCTCTGGCGGACGGCGCGCACGCCGCGCACGATGTCGCGGTGCCAGTCCCCGACGGTCTCGCACACCAGGGCGATCTCGCCCCCGCCGAGCGCGCCGCGGCCGCTCGCCCCGAGCCAGCAGCAATAGAGCATCACGTTCACGTCGATTTGATACCGCTCCTGGAGCGCCAGGCAGGCCTCGGGCACGCCGTCGCTGCCATAGACGCGGAGCGAGAAGTCCCAGAACGGGTGATCGGGAAAGTCGGCCGCCACTTTTCTGCCTCCCTGCGGGCATCTCCGTCCAGCCAGTGATAACGGTTCCGGCCGCACTCTGCTATCCTGCCGGCGGACCGTCAGGACTGTTGTCGGTGCCATGGGAGACCAGGACATCCTGCGGCGGCGCCTCGCCGAGCTCGAGACCGAACATCGCGACCTCGACGATGTGATCGCCCGCGTTATGGATGCCGTGACCTACGACCAGCTGCAGGTGCAGCGCCTGAAGAAGCGCAAGCTCCGGTTGAAGGACGAGATCGCGCGCATCCGCGCCCTTCTCGTGCCCGACATCATCGCCTGAAGCGCCGCGAAAGGGAGGCGTCGATCTTGCCCGCAGAGAGCGAACGGGAGGGTGCGCCCCGGGTCGGGGTGATCATGGGCAGCCGCTCGGACTGGCCGACCATGCGCCATGCGGTCGACGTGCTGGAGGAGCTCGGGGTCGCGGTCGAGACCCGCGTGGTCTCCGCCCACCGCACGCCGGACCGGCTCTACGCCTATGCCAGCGAGGCGCGCGGGCGCGGCTTGCAAGTGATCGTCGCGGGCGCCGGCGGGGCCGCCCATCTGCCGGGCATGGCGGCGTCGATGACCGCGCTGCCGGTGTTCGGCGTCCCCGTCCGCTCGGAGGCGCTGTCGGGTCTCGACAGCCTGCTGTCGATCGTCCAGATGCCGGGCGGGGTGCCGGTCGGGACGCTGGCGATCGGCAGGGCCGGCGCGCTCAATGCCGGGCTGCTGGCGGCCGCGGTCCTCGCCCTCTCCGATCCGGCGCTGGCGGACCGGCTCGACGACTGGCGCCGCCGGCGCACCGCCGAGGTGCCCGTCGAGCCGGTCGACCCGGCGGGCTGACATGGCCGATGCGCCGCCCGGCCTCGAGCCGGGCTCGACGATCGGCATTCTGGGCGGCGGGCAGCTCGGCCGGATGATCGCGCTGGCCGCCGCGGCGCTCGGCTATCGCTGCCACGTCTACTGCCCCGAGCGCGACGCGCCGGCCGCCGAGATCGCGGCGCGGGCGACCTGCGCCGGCTACGACGATACCGCGGCGCTCGATGCCTTCGCCGCCGCGGTCGACGTGGCGACGCTCGAATTCGAGAACGTGCCCGCCCGGGCGGTCGAGCGGATCGCCCGCGCGACCCCGGTGCGGCCCGGCGCGCGGGCGCTCGCGATCGCCCAGGACCGCATCGCCGAGAAAAAATTCCTCAACGCCGTCGGGGTGGCGACGACGCGCTTCGCCGCCATCGCGTCCGCCGGCGAGCTTGCCCGCGCGATGGCCGGCATCGGCGCGCCCGCGATCCTCAAGACCGCGCGCCTCGGCTATGACGGCAAGGGCCAGCTTGCGCTCGGGCCGGGCTGCGACCCTCAGGCGGTCTGGCGGGCGCTCGGCGGGCGCCCGGCGATCCTCGAGGCGAAGGTCGATTTCGAGCGCGAGATCTCGGTGGTGCTGGCGCGCGGCCTCGACGGTGCGACCGCCGTCTTCGACACGGTGGAGAACCGCCACGAGAACGGCATCCTCAGGACCTCGCTTGTGCCGGCGCGCGTGCCGGGCGAGGTCGACGCCAGGGCGCGCGGAGCCGCGCTCGCCGTCGCCCGGGCGCTCGGCTATGTCGGCGTGCTTGCGGTCGAGTTCTTCGTCGCCCGCGACGGCGCCGTGCTCGCCAACGAGCTCGCCCCGCGGGTGCACAACTCGGGCCACTGGACGCTCGATGCCTGCGCCGCCAGCCAGTTCGAGCAGGCGGTGCGCGCGGTCTGCGGCCTGCCGCTCGCCGATCCCGCGCGCCATTCCGACGCCGAGATGACCAACCTGCTCGGCACCGAGATCGAGGACTGGCCGCGCCTGCTCGCCGAGCCCGGCGCGCGCCTCCACCTCTACGGCAAGAACGAGGCCCGCCCCGGGCGCAAGATGGGCCACGTGACGCGGCTGTCGCCGCGCACGCGCTAGCCTAATGTTTCACGTGAAACAATGGTCAGCATTGTTGACCTGTTTTTCGCGCGAAACCTGCCCCGAAACGGTAAACGCTCTGTCCCCCGGGGACAGCGGCGTCATGCGACACCCCCGCCTTGGGGCGGTTTGTCCGGGCTCGGTCGGGGGGTTGCCGGGCGCTCCCGGGAAACCGGTTCGGACGCGCCGCTCGGCGGACTACAGCGCGCGGCGGCGTCCCCGCTGGAAGGCCGATGGCCGGCGCGCCAGCCCGGAGAGGCCGCCCGCGAGCCGCCCCGCGCGGGCGCGGAGCCGGCCGATGCGGGCCACGTCGGCGAGCCGGCGCCGCAGGAACCCGCGCGTCGCCGCGCCGTCCGCGGAGCGGTCCTCCAGCCACACCAGCGTGGTCGCCGCGAGAATGCCGGCCAGCAGCGCGCGCTTGGTATAAAAGCTGAAATCGTGCGACCGGTCGCCGGAAGCGCGCCACATGCGGTCGACCGTCCGGCAATGGCAGGCGAAGCCGAGGCCCGCGTTCTGCGGCATCGCGGCGAACGCAACGCCTCGCGCGACCGCCTCGCGGTGGGGCTGGAGCGCATCGAAGCGGGCCAGCACTGCGGCCTCGACCCGCTCGTGGAGCCGCCGCCGCGAAGCCCCGCCGACCGCCGCCGCCATGCGCTCGTCGGCCCAGTCGTTGAGCGCCCGGAACAGGGCGCGCGAGCCGCCGCGCAGGATGCGCTCGGCGTCGACCGCGTCGATGCCGAGCTCGGCCGCGCCGGCGCGGATCGCCGCCCCGGTCCAGCCCTCGGACGCGGCATGGCGGACCGCGGCGAGGACCAGCCGGTCCCGCAATTCGCGCTCGGCGCCGCCGCCGCTCACCCCGCCGCCCTCGCCCGGTCGCGCGCCGCCTCGGCGAAATGGTGCATCTCGTCGGAGAAGCACAGCATGCCGAGATCGTCCATCCGCATGGTGTAGAGAATGCCGTCGAGATGGTCGATCTCGTGCTGCACGACGCGCGCGTGGAAGCCCTCTGCCTCGCGCTCGACCGCCCGCCCGTCGGGCGCGGTGCCGCGATAGCGGATGCGGGCGTGGCGCGGCACCGCGCCGGTGAGGCCGGGGATCGACAGGCAGCCCTCCCAGCCGAGCTCGATGTCGTCGCCGACGGGCTCGAATTCCGGGTTGACCAGGGCGGTCAGCGGCGCCTCCTGCCCGTCCGCCCCGTCCGCCCCGTCCCGTTCGGCGGGCGCCTTGAACACGATGACGCGCCGGCCGACATGGACCTGCGGCGCGGCGAGCCCGACGCCGCGGGCGTCCTCCATGGTCTCGACCATGTCGGCGATCAGGCGGCGGATCTCGCGCGATGTCGGATCGGCGACCGGCTCGGCCCGCTCCAGCAGCACGGGGTGGCCCATGCGGGCGATCTTCAACAGCGTCATGCGCCTAATATCGTTCTCCGGCGGGGCCGGTCAAACCACTCCGTGTCCCGCAGGGTTTCGGAAACGGCGGCGGCCGTCGCGGGCGCTATCCGCGGGTCCGCGCAAACCCGGCCAGCAGCGGATGCCTGTTCATGCCCTTGAAATATAGGCACGAATCTACTCTTCGTGCATCTTCTTCAGTTCATTTAGGGACTGCGGGGACAGTCCCATGATGAAGGCCCTTACAGGTCCTTCCATGAACGAGTCGCGGTCTCCTTTCCTGTGATAGGTAAAGAAGAAGGGGACTCCCTCCGGGGATATCCAATACTCGGTTGTCGGATTGTTCGACCCCGGCCATACCTCATAACCGAGAAACCGCAGGATTTCTCGTACGCGAAACGCGGGGACTGCTCCCATGCTCAGGCAACGGCAGCCAGCAGAAGGCCGGGCCTTTCATGGTCGGATAGGGGAATCCCGACCTTGTGAGCTCGGTAGCTGACAGGCCCCATGGCAGCTCCGATGTCCGCGATCTCCGCATCGAGGTAGTGCGAGAGAAAGACGCGAAGCGGCTCCCGCAAGGCATCCACCGGGGCTTCGTCAGAGTCGATCACCGCGTGAAAACCCGTCAGGTCGGGGCTGGTGACATAGATTCGCCCGTCCGCCAGCTCCTCGAAGGCGATGCGAACGGCGATCTGGTGCGATGGATAGTTCTGCATTCCTAGTTCCCTTGCCATCGGGCATCGGCCGCGATACTTGCGATCCGCCTCCTCCTTTCCGCTTGGGGAGACGCGGCACGTGCCCGACCTCCCGCGATGTCGCTCTTGCGCTTCGCGGGGCGCTCCAACCTGGTATCCTGGATTTCGCCGACGGCGACCGCGCAGCCGAGGGCGTCGGCCGGGCGACTCTCGCCCCGGGGGCCTTTCGGCATGGCTACCGACCTGCGGCCACAGCCACCCTGTCGTTTGAGTGCATGACCGAGGCTCCCTCCGTTGTTTCCGGCCCGCACACCGCGGACCATGCCGCTCGACGCTTGCACCGTTTTGGTGCTCGACGGCCATACCATGGTAGTGCTCCCCACCAGGGTCAAGTTCTTCTGCGATGCCGGTGTGGCATGCGGCGCTTCACCGCATGCCCAGCTTCCAATGCCCCGACCGCTCCGATCGCCGCCAGTCCCTTGCATCTTCGGACCGCGACGACCGCCCCCGGCGGCTCGGTTGACGCGCCACGACGGGCGGGTTAAAAGCGCCTCCCCTTGCGAAGCTGGTGACGGACGGCACCGATGGCGAACATCAAATCGGCCAAGAAGCGGACGCGCCGCAACGCCCGCCGCACGGCGGTCAACGGCGCGAGGCGCGGCCGTATCCGCACCTACATGAAGAAGGTCGAGGCGGCGCTCGCGGACAATGAGAAGACCGCCGCGGCGGAGGCCCTGAAGGCCGCGCAACCCGAGCTGATGCGCGGCGTGACCAGGGGCGTGCTGCACCGCAACACCGCCGCGCGCACCATCGCGCGGCTGAACGCCCGCATCAAGGCTCTGGACTAGGGGCGCCGCCCCCCGTCGTCGCTCGCCGCCCGGCACCCCTCGTCGTCGACACCCGAGCGCCCGCCCTGCGGGCCGTTCCCGGTCGAAATGACGGGGCGGAGACCGTCCTTGGAAACGCCCCGGATCGAGTCCGGGGCTGCCCGGGATGAGGGGTAGGGTGCCGGGTCAAGGCAATTTCATCCCGAGTAGCGGCGCGGCCGCGTATCGAGGGACGGCCCGTCCAGTCCCGCGTTTTGCGGCTTGGCTGCAACACCCGCCAAAGCATTTTTGTAAGACGGTGCCGACCCGGACACGACGGCATTGCAAGTTCCGCCGGGGCGGGCTAACGTTCTCCGACAGGGCAGCGCGGGGTTGTCCTCGACAAAATAATAATCGCTCGGGACTTGCCCTGTATTATCCCAGTTCTACCCAATTCTAGCGCCACAAACGCGGATATTTGTATTCCGCAAGAATAAATCTGTATGCGGGCGGGGAATGGCCAGCTTCAAGAAGAAAGCCAACGCGCAGAGAGTCCGGCTAGGGGAAGGCTGGGGGTTCGGTCCGGGGACCGACGCTTCGTGACCGCGGGGGAGACCAGGATCGACTCGCGGATCTCCGCGCAATGGGCGCGGGTGCGGGGCGTGCTGCGGGCCGAGGTCGGCGATTCCTCCTATCGCAGCTGGCTCAAACCCCTGACCCTGCTGGCGGTGGACGGCGATGTGGTGCGCATCGCCACGCCGACGCGCTTCATGCGCGACTATGTCAGCGAGAACTTCGCCGGGCGCATATTGGAGCTGTGGACCGACGAGGACGCGGCGATCACCGCGCTCGACGTGCAGATCCAGGCCGAGCCCGCCAGGCGCGAACGCAAGCGGCTGGCGCCGGCGCAGCCCCGCAAGAAGCCGGCCGCACCGGCCGGCGGGGCGGCCGGCAACGGCGCCGCCGCCGCCCAACCGGTCGCGCCGGCGAGCAACGAGGGGGAGATCGGCGGGCCCCTCGATCCGCGCTTCCGCTTCGAGAATTTCGTCGTCGGCAAGCCCAACGAGCTCGCCTTCGCGGCGGCGCGGCGTGTCGCGGAGTCGCCCACGGCGACCTACAACCCGCTCTTCCTCTATGGCGGCGTCGGGCTCGGCAAGACCCATCTGATGCACGCGATCGGATGGCACATCCGCAACCGCCATTCGAACCGCCGGGTGGTCTATCTGTCGGCCGAGAAGTTCATGTACCAGTTCATCCGGGCGCTGCGCTTCCAGGACACGATGGCGTTCAAGGAGCAGTTCCGGTCGGTCGACGTGCTGATGATCGACGATGTGCAGTTCATCAACGGCAAGGAAAACACGCAAGAGGAATTCTTCCATACTTTCAACGACCTGGTCGGCAACAACCGGCAGGTGGTGGTGTCGGCGGACAAGTCTCCCTCCGACCTCGAGGGGATGGAGGAACGCCTGCGGTCCCGCCTCGGCTGGGGGTTGGTGGCCGACATCCACGCCACCACCTGCGAGCTGCGGGTCGGCATCCTGCAATCCAAGGCGGAGCAGCTCGGCGTCGACGTCTCCGACAGGGTGCTGGAATTCCTCGCCCACAAGATCACCGCCTCGGTGCGCGAGCTGGAAGGCGCGCTCAACCGCATCGTCGCGCATTCGACGCTGGTCGGGCGCGACATCTCGCTGGAAACCTGCCAGGAGGTGCTGCAGGACCTGCTGCGCGCGCATGAGCGCCGGGTGACGATCGAGGAGATCCAGAAGCGGGTGGCGGAACACTTCAACATCCGCTTCGCCGACATGCATTCGGCCCGGCGCTCGCGCGCCGTGGCGCGGCCGCGCCAGGTGGCGATGTACCTGTCCAAGCAGCTCACCTCGCGGTCCCTGCCCGAGATCGGCCGCAAGTTCGGCGGGCGCGACCACACGACGGTCATGCACGCGGTGCGCAAGGTCGAGGAGCTGCGCCAGTCCGACGCCAGCTTCGACGAGGATGTCGAGCTCCTGAGGCGGATGCTCGAAGCCTGAGCGAGCGGCCCCGCGCGGGATCGCGCGGCGCCGCATCGGGCGGTCGGTTCTTCCCATCGCGCCAAAGGGTTGTGTTATAATGATCGCGCTTCGCGCGGGGTTTCGCCCAAGGCGGCGCGCGCGCGTCGAATGCCGCCCGCCGGAGCCGTCGGACGCGCCGCGGCGGAGACTATCCTCAGACGGGGTTCCGGGGACGATGAAGCTCACGATCGAACGCGCAGCGCTCTTGCGGTCGCTGCAGCACGCGCAAGGCGTGATCGAGCGTCGAACGACGATACCGATCCTGTCGAACGTGCTGCTCAGGGCGGATGGCGGGACGCTGGCGCTGACCGCGACCGACATGGATATCGCCATCGTCGAACGGGTGGAGTGCGCGGTGGCGCAGCCCGGCGCGACCACGGTGCCGGCGCAGACGCTGTTCGACGTGGTCCGCAAGCTGCCGGAGGGCGCCGAGCTCGAGATCGCCAGCGGCGGCGAGCAGAACCAGCTCGTGGTGCGCTGCGGGCGGTCGCGGATCTCGCTTGCCACCCTGCCGAGCGAGGACTTCCCGGCGATGAGCGAGGGCGAGCTGCCGCACGGCTTCGCCATGGGCGCGAAGTCGCTGTGCGAGATCATCGACCGCACCCGCTTCGCGATGTCGTCGGAGGAGACCCGATACTATCTCAACGGCATCTACATCCACCCCGCCAGGGACGAGGACGAGCCCAAGCTTCGCATCGTCGCCACCGACGGCCACCGCCTGGCGCGGGTCGAGCTCAAGCTGCCCGACGGGGCCGACGACATGCCCGGCGTCATCGTCCCGCGCAAGACGGTGGGCGAGATCCGCAAGCTGATCGACGACGCCGGCGAGGAAGAGGTCGCGATCGCCCTGTCGGACACCAAGATCCGCGTCGAGATCGCCACCACCGTGCTGACGTCGAAGCTGATCGACGGCACCTTCCCGGATTACGACCGGGTGATCCCGTTCGCCAACGACAAGACGCTGCAGGTCGATCCGAGAAACTTCGCCAAGGCGGTCGACCTGGTCTCGACCATCGCGACGGAGAAGACCCGGGCGATCAAGCTCAGCCTCGACGACGGCTCGCTGGTGCTCTCGGCATCCAGCCCGGAGGCCGGCAGCGCCGAGGAACAGCTCGAGGTGGAGTATGCCGACGGGCCGCTCGAGATCGGCTTCAACTCGCGCTATCTGCTCGACATCGCGCAGCTCATCGGCGAAGACGGCGCGCGGTTCATGCTGTCCGACGGGACCTCGCCGACCCTGGTGCGCGACAACGCGGACCCCGGCGCGCTGTACGTCCTGATGCCGATGCGCGTTTGACCCTTCGCGCGCGGCACCGGCGGGAGTTTTCCGACACGGGGGCGGCGGCGATGCGCCGCAGGCTTGCCGTCAGACGGCTGACGATGACGAATTTTCGCAACTACGAATCCGCGCGGCTGAGCGTCGACCACCGCCCGGTCGTGCTGACCGGCGCGAACGGCGCGGGCAAGACCAATTTGCTGGAGGCGCTGTCGTTTCTGGTGCCGGGCCGCGGGCTGCGCCGGGCGGCGCCGGACAAGGTCGCGCGCCGCGGCGGGCCGGAGACCTGGTCGGTCGCGGCCTCGCTCGACGGCGTCGACGGGCCGGTCGAGCTCGGCACCGGTATCGTCGCCCCGGCGGACGATTCGGGACGGCGGCGCGCCGTGCGCATCGACGGGGCGGACGCCGCCGCGCAGTCCGACCTCGCGCGCCACGTTGCGATGAGCTGGCTCACCCCGGAGATGGACCGGCTGTTCGACGCGGGCGCCTCCGAACGCCGGCGCTTCCTCGACCGCCTGGTGAGCGGCTTCGACCGCGACCATGCGGCGCGGATCGGCCGCTACGAACGGGCGATGCGGGAGCGCAACCGGCTGCTCAAGGGCGCCGGGCCGCGCGGCGACGGCGCCTGGCTGGATGCGATCGAGACCGCGATGGCCGAAACCGGCGTCGCGGTCGCCGCCGCCAGGCGCGGGCTGGTCGGCCGGCTCGGGGCCCGTTGCCGGGAGGAGGCGGGCGCGTTTCCCGCCGCCGCCGTCGCGGTCGAGGGCGCGGTCGAGGGGATGCTGGAGGGCACGCCGGCGCTCGCGGTCGAGGACGCCGTGCGCGAGCGCCTGGCCGCCCTCAGGGGGGTCGACGGCGAGGCGGGGCGCGCGACCTTCGGCGTCCACCGCAGCGATCTCGCCTGCACCCATGTCGCGAAGGACTGCCCGGCGGCGCTGTGCTCGACCGGGGAGCAGAAGGCGCTGCTGGTGCGCATCGTGCTCGCCGCCGCCGCGTTGCAGGAAGCGGACAGGGGCTCGGCGCCGATCCTGCTGCTCGACGAGATCGCCGCCCATCTCGACCGCGACCGCCGCGCGGCCCTGTTCGAGGCGGTGCTGGCGCTCGGCGTCCAGGCCTGGATGACCGGGACCGAGCCCGAGACCTTCGTCCCGCTCGGCGACCGCGCGCAGCGTTTCGCGGTGGCCGGCGGCGCCGTGGCGCCGATCGCATGACCCGCCTGGAGAACCGATGACGGAACCAGCGCAGACCTCCGGGCCGGATTTCGCCGACGCGGCCTATGACGCCGGATCGATCAAGGTGCTCAAGGGGCTGGAGGCGGTCCGCAAGCGGCCCGGCATGTATATCGGCGACACCGACGACGGCTCGGGGCTGCACCACATGGTCTACGAGGTGGTCGACAACGCGATCGACGAGGCGCTGGCCGGCCATTGCTCGGAGATCGCGGTCACGTTGAACGGCGACGGCACGGTCACGGTGACCGATGACGGGCGCGGCATCCCGGTCGAGATGCACGAGGAGGGCATCTCGGCGGCCGAGGTGATCATGACCCAGCTCCATGCCGGGGGGAAGTTCGACCAGAACTCCTACAAGGTCTCCGGCGGGCTGCACGGCGTCGGCGTCTCGGTGGTGAACGCGCTCTCGGAGTGGCTGGAGCTCAGGATCTGGCGCTCGGGCAAGGAGCATGCGATCCGCTTCGAGAACGGCGAGGCGACCGCCCCGCTGCAAGCGGTGGGCGATGCCGGCGGCAGGACCGGCACCGAGATCACCTTCAGCCCGTCGCCCGCGACCTTCAGCAACACCGCCTTCAGCCTGACGATGCTGGAGCACCGGCTGCGCGAGCTCGCCTTCCTCAACTCGGGCGTCCGGCTGGTGCTCACCGATGCCCGCGGCGTCGAGCCCAAGGTCTTCGAGATGGCCTATGAGGGCGGCATCCGGGCCTTCGTCGAGTATCTCGACCGCGGCAAGACCCCGCTCTTCGATCCGCCGATCGCGATCCGCAGGGAGGCCGAGGGCATCGCCGTGGAGGCGGCGCTGCAATGGTCGGACAGCTACCACGAGACCATGCTGTGCTTCACCAACACCATCCCGCAGAGCGACGGCGGCACCCATCTCGCCGGCTTCCGCGGCGCGCTGACCCGGACCATCAACGGCTATGCGAGCGCCAGCGGCATCGCCAAGAAGGAGAAGGTGACGCTGAGCGGCGAGGACGCGCGCGAGGGGTTGAGCTGCGTGCTCTCGGTCAAGGTGCCGGACCCGAAATTCTCCTCCCAGACCAAGGACAAGCTGGTCTCCTCCGAGGTGCGCCCGGCGGTCGAGGGGGCGATCGGCGAGGAGCTCGGCAACTGGTTCGAGGAGCACCCGAAGGAGGCCCGGCGGATCGTCGCCAAGGTGGTCGAGGCCGCCGCCGCGCGCGAGGCGGCGCGCAAGGCGCGCGAGCTCACCCGGCGCAAGGGGGCGCTCGACATCTCCTCGCTGCCCGGCAAGCTGGCCGATTGCCAGGAACGCGATCCGGCGCGGTCGGAGCTGTTCATCGTCGAGGGGGATTCGGCGGGCGGCTCGGCCAAGCAGGCGCGCGACCGCGCCTTCCAGGCGATCCTGCCGCTGCGCGGCAAGATCCTCAATGTCGAGCGCGCGCGCTTCGACAAGATGCTGGGTTCCGCCGAGCTCGGCACGCTGATCGCCGCGCTCGGCACCGGGATCGGCGACGAGGATTTCGACATCGAGAAGCTGCGCTACCACAAGGTCATCGTCATGACCGACGCCGATGTCGACGGGAGCCACATCCGCACGCTGCTGCTGACCTTTTTCTTCCGCCAGATGCCGGCGCTGATCGAGCGCGGCCATCTCTACATCGCCCAGCCCCCGCTGTATCGCGCGCGCAAGGGCTCGGGCGGGGTCTATCTCAAGGACGACGGCGAGCTCGACGCCTATCTGGTCGAGGCTGGCCTCCAGGACTGCGTCTTGCAGCTGCACGGCGGCGCCCAGGTGGCGGGCGAGGATCTGCGCGAGCGCGTGGACCAGGCGCTCCGGGCGCGGCGGCTGATGACGCCGATATTGCAGCGGCTCGCCAATATCGACGTCGCCGAGCAGGCGGCGATCCTCGGCGCCTTCCACCCCGAATTGCTGGAGGACGGCCAGGCGGAAGAGGTCGCCGCGGCGATCGCCCGGCGCCTCGACGGGCTGAGCGCGGCGGAAGAGCGGGGCTGGCGCTCCGAGCCCGTCGCGGAGGGCGGCTTCGCCTTCGTGCGGACGCTGCGCGGGGTGACCGAACGCCACGTCATCGACGGCGCGCTGATGCGCTCGAGCGACGCCCGCAGGCTGGACGGAATGGCGGGCGATTTGCAGGCGGTCTACTCGCGGCCCGCGACCCTGACATCGGGCGAGCGGGAATTCCCCGTCAAGGGACCGATCGGGCTGGTCGAGGCGGTGCTGGAGCTCGGTCGCAAGGGTCTCAGCGTGCAGCGCTACAAGGGGCTCGGCGAGATGAACCCGGACCAGCTGTGGGAGACCACGCTCGATCCCAACGCGCGCTCGCTGCTGCACGTCAGGGTGAGCCAGGCGCAGCAGGCCGGCAAGGTGTTCTCGACCCTGATGGGGGACGTGGTCGAGCCCAGGCGCGACTTCATCCAGTCGAACGCGCTCAACGTGGTCAATCTGGACGTCTGACGATCCCCGCGCCGCGCTCGGCGAGGCGCTCGAAACGCCGGCCGAAGGCGGCGCACAGGATAACGCCGGGGAGCTCGGGCGCGAGCGCGCGGTAGAACCGCCGCGCCCGCCGGTTGCTCCGGCGCACCGACCAGAACATCCAGCGCGCGCCGTGCTCCCGCCCGTGCGCGGCGAGGCCCTGCACCAGGGCGCGGCCGACGCCGCGGCGGCGGAACTCCTCGCGCACGTAGAGATCGGCGAGATAGAGGCCGCGGCTCGCCGAGTCGGTGTCGTAGCCCGGGTAGAAGATGGCGTAGCCGAGCAGCGCCCCCGCGGCTTCCGCGACCAGCGTCGCGAAGGCCCGGTCCGCGCCGAACCCGTCGCTGCGGAAGCGCTCGGGAGTGAAGTCGCTCGCCCGGCCGCTATCCGCCCGGCCGAGCGCGCGGGCCATCGCCGCCACCGCCTCGCCGTCGCCGGGCCGCGCCGGACGGACCGCGAGCCCCTCGACAGGTTCCGCCATCCCGGCTCTCCGCCATGGCAGCCTCATGCCGCGCCCCTCAGCCCGGCCCGGCGCCTTCGAGCGCCTCGGACGCGGCGAGCCAATCGCCCTCGGCCGCCGCCTCTTCCCGCTTCGCCTCCGCCAGCTGCCGGCTCAGCGCGGCGATCCGGGCGCCGTCGTCGGTCCGCGCCGCCGAGGCCAGCTCGCCGTGCAGGCGCCGCTGGGCCTCGAGCGCGTCGGCGATCCGCTGCTCCGCCGCGGCCACCGCGTCGCGGAACGGCTTGCGCCGGTCGCGCAGCGCCGCCGCCGCCCGGCGCTGGGCCTTGCGGCCCGACGGCGGCCGGTCGCCGTCCCGCGTCGACCCGCTCGCGGCGCCGCCCAGGATTCCGGCCCGGTAGTCGGCGAGGTCGCCCTCATAGGGCCGTACCGTGCCGCCCTGGACCAGCCACAGGCGGTCGGCCACGAGCTGGACGAGATGCATGTCGTGGGTGATCAGCACGACCGCGCCGCGCCAGGCCTGCAGCGCATCGACCAGCGCGCGCCGGCTCTCGATGTCGAGATGGTTGGTCGGCTCGTCCAGCACCAGCAATTGCGGCGCCCGGCTGGAGATCAGCGCGAGGTTGAGCCTCGCCTTCTCCCCGCCGGACAGCGCGGCAACCGGCAGATCCGCCTTCTCGCCGCTGAACCCGAACCCGCCGAGGCGGGTGCGCAGCCGTTCCGGCGCGGCGTCGGGGAGGAGGCGGGCGAGGTGGCCGAAGGCGGTGTCGTCGGGCCGCAGCGTGTCGATCTGGTGCTGCGCGAAATAGCCCACCCGGAGGTTGCGCGCCCGCGTCACGGTGCCGCGCTCGGCGGGCAGCAGGTCCGCGAGCAGCCTGGCGAAGGTCGACTTGCCGTTGCCGTTGGCGCCGAGCAGCGCCACCCGGTCGTCCGGGTCGATCCTGAGGTCGAGCCCCTTGAGCACCGGACGGCCCGGCCGGTAGCCCACGGCAGCGCCGGCGAGCGTCATCAGCGGCGGGGCGAGCTCGTCGGGTGCAGGGAAGGCGAGCGCCACCGTCCGCTCGTCGGCCGCCACCGGCTCGTCGGCGAGCCTGGCGAGCGCCTTGAGGCGGCTCTGCGCCTGGCGCGCCTTGCTGGCGTTGTAGCGGAAGCGCTCGACGAAGCCCCGGAGCTGGCGGCGTTTCGCGTCGATTCGGTCCTGCCGGGCCTTGGTCGCGGCGGCGCGCTCGGCCCGGACCCGCTCGAAGCGCGTGTAGTTGCCGGGATAGGCGGCGAGCCCCCCTGCCTCGATGTGCAGGATGCCGTCCGGCACGGCGTCGAGCAGGCTGCGGTCGTGGCTCACCACCACCAGCGCCCGGGGGTAGCGCCTGAGATGGGTTTCGAGCCACGCGGCGGCTTCGAGGTCGAGATGGTTGGTCGGCTCGTCGAGCAGCAGCAGATCGGGCTCGACGAACAGCGCGGCGGCCAGCGCGACGCGCATCCGCCAGCCGCCGGAGAGGTCGGCGAGCGGGGCGAGCTGCATCGCCTCGTCGACGCCGAGCCCGGCGAGCAGCCTTGCGGCCCGCGCGGGCGCGGCGTGCGCGCCGATCTCCGCCAGCCTCGCCTCGATCTCGGCGAGCCGCGCGCCCCCGGCCCCGCCCGCCTCTTCGATCAGCGCCGCGCGTTCCCCGTCGGCGGCGAGCACGGCTGCGCGCGGCGTCTCCTTCCCGCCCGGCACCTCCTGGTCGACCAGCCTGACCGAGCGGCCCCGGGCGCGCAGGATCGCGCCCTCGTCGGGCTCCAGCCGGCCCGCGATCAGGCGCAGCAGGGTGGTCTTGCCGCTGCCGTTGCGCCCGACCAGCCCGAGCCTGCGGCCGGCGCCGATCTGCGCGCTCACGCCGCGGAACAGGAGGCGCCCGTCGACCCTGTAGGCGATGTTCTCCAGCGTCAGCATGGCTGGCTTGTCGTAGAGACGCCTCCGCCTGAGTGCAACCGCCCCCGCCGAACCGCTTGGCGATTCCGCGCCGCCGGCAGTACATGGTGCGGCATGGCACGGCGCCGAACCAGGGAGCGTGGTGGCAAGGCCGGCCCGGCGAAGCCCGCCGCGCGGCGCAAGCGTCGAATATGGGGGCGGCTCGCCCGCTGGGCGCTGGTGGCCGGGATCTGGGTCGCGGTCGCGGCGGCGGGCGCGATTGGCTGGTATGCCTGGGACCTGCCCGAGCTGTCCCGGCTGGAGACGCCGACGCGCCAGCCGGCGGCGCTGCTCAGGACCGCCGACGGGGCGGCGCTCGCGCGCTACGGCGAGCTCTATGGCGGCGCGGTGCGCTTCGACGAGCTGCCGGGATATTTCGTCCAGGCGGTGAGCGCGATCGAGGACCGGCGCTTCTTCGAGCATCCCGGAATCGATGTTTGGGGCATATTGCGCGCGGCCGTCGCCAATATCCGCGCCGGCCGGGTGCGCCAGGGCGGCAGCACGCTCACCCAGCAGCTCGCCAAGAACCTCTTTCTCTCGCCGGAGCGGACCGTGCGGCGCAAGATCCAGGAGGCGATCGTGGCGCTCTGGCTGGAGGCCAGGTTCTCCAAGCGCCAGATCTTCGAGATCTACGTCAACCGGGTCTATTTCGGCTCCGGCGCCTATGGCGTCGCCGCCGCCGCCAGGCGCTATTTCGGCGGCACGGTGCGCGACCTCTCGCTGTTCGAGGCCGCGGTGCTGGCCGGGCTGCTCAAGGCGCCGTCGCGCTATTCCCCGGTGCGCGATGCCGACGCGGCGCGGGCGCGGGGAACCCGGGTGCTGCGGGCGATGGTCGACACCGGGGCGCTGACGGAGGCCGAGGCGAAGGCGGCCGAGCGCACCCCGCTCCGCCTGCGCGCCGAGAGCGGAGCCGGCGCGCGCTATTTCGCCGACTGGGCGCTGCAACGCGCGCTCGGCCATGTCGGGCGGGGCACGCGCGACATCGAGATCCGCACCACCCTCGATTCCCGGCTGCAACGCATCGCCGAGCGCCACGCCCGGGCCCTGCTGGCGAAGCAGGGCGGGGCCGGCCGGGTGTCGCAGGTCGCCCTGGTCGCGATGTCGGGCGCGGGCGCGATCCGCGCCATGGTCGGCGGGCGGGTCTATTCCGCGAGCCAGTTCAACCGCGCCACCCAGGCCTGGCGCCAGCCGGGCTCGGCGTTCAAGCTGTTCGTCTATCTCGCCGGGCTGGAGGCGGGGCTCGCGCCGGACGACGTGTTCGTCGACAGGCCGGTGAGCGTCGCCGGCTGGCGCCCGCGCAACTATGACGGGCGCTACCACGGCGCGATGCCGCTGATCCGCGCCTTCGCCCGGTCGATCAACACCGTCGCCGTCCAGGTCAGCGAGCGCGCCGGGCGGCGCCGGGTGATCGATGCCGCCAGGCGCCTCGGCATCACCACGCCGATCGCGCCCCACCCCTCGCTCGCGCTCGGCACCAGCGAGGTGACGCTGATCGAGCTCACCGCTTCCTATGCCGCGGTCGCCAATGGCGGGATCGCGGTCTGGCCCTACGGCGTCACCGCGATCGACGCGGCCGGCGGCGAGCGCCTCTACCGGCGCAGCGGCGCGCCGGCGGCACGGGTGATCCGCGAGGACCGGGCGCGGGCGCTCCGGCGCATGCTGCGCGCGGCGGTGGCCAGCGGCACCGGGCGGGCGGCGCGGCTCGGCGGGTCGGAAGCCGGCAAGACCGGCACCAGCCAGAGCTTCCGCGACGCCTGGTTCGTCGGCTTCGCCAACGGGCTTGTGGCCGGCGTCTGGGTCGGCAACGACGACGACCGGCCGATGGCCAAGGTCACCGGCGGCGGGCTGCCGGCGCGCATCTGGCGGGGTTTCATGCGCGACGCCGAGGCGGCGCGCCGGGGGGCGTAGCGGGGTGCGGCGGCGGGGACGCGCGCCGGCTTCCCATCGCGCGGCGCAGACCCCATTTTAGGGGCGAAACCAGGGGCCGGGCGGGGCAGCCGTCCGGAGCGCGTTGCATGGAACTGGCTGAGGTCACGCTCGACGACAAATACGCGCTGGAGTCGGGCCGGGTCTACATGACCGGGACCCAGGCGCTGGTCCGCCTGCCGCTGATGCAGCGCCGCCGCGACCTCGCGGCGGGGCTCGACACGGCGGGGTTCATCTCGGGCTATCGCGGCTCGCCGCTCGCCGGCTACGACACCGCGCTGTGGCGCGCCAAAGGCTTCCTGGAGGACAACCACGTCCATTTCGAGCCCGGCGTCAACGAGGACCTCGCGGCGACCGCCGTCTGGGGCTCGCAGCAGGTGAACCTGTTCCTCGGCGGGCGCTATGACGGGGTGTTCGCGATCTGGTACGGCAAGGGCCCGGGGCTCGACCGGTCGATGGACGCGATGCGCCACGCGTCTGCCGCCGGGACCTCGCTCCATGGCGGCGTCCTCGCTCTGGTGGGCGACGACCACGGCGCGGTCTCCTCGACCCTGCCGACCCAGTCCGAGCACAACTTCGCGGCGATGATGATGCCCGTCCTGCACCCCGCCTCGGTGCAGGAATATCTCGATTTCGGGCTGATCGGCTGGGCCATGTCGCGCTACTCGGGCAGCTGGATCGGCTTCAAGTGCCTGACCGAGACGGTCGAGAGCTCGGCCAGCGTCGCCGTGGACGAAGCCCGGGTCGCGATCGCGATCCCGGCCGACGAGCCGCCGTCGGATGTCGCGATCCGGCTCGGCGAGGATCGCCTCCAGGTCGAGGCCAGGCTGCAGGAGGACAAGGTCTATGCCGCGCTCCGCTTCGCCCGGGCGAACCGCATCGACCGGCTGGTGTGGGACAGCCCGAAGCCGCGCTTCGGCATCCTGACCGCCGGCAAGTCCTATCTCGACGTGCGCCAGGCGCTCGACGATCTCGGCATCGACGAGCAGGGCGCGGCGGCGCTCGGCATCCGCATCTACAAGGCGGGGATGGTGTGGCCGCTGGAGCGCTCGGGCGTGCGCGACTTCGCCGACGGGCTGGAAGAGGTGCTGGTCGTCGAGGAAAAGCGCGCGGTGATGGAGAACCAGCTCCGCGCCGAGCTCTACAACTGGAAGGAAAGCGCCAGGCCGCGCATCGTCGGCAAGTTCGACGAGGAGGGGAGCTGGCTGCTGCCGGCGGCGGGCGAGCTCACCCCGGCCATGGTCGCGAGGACCATCGCCCGGCGCATCGGGCGCTACCACACGAGCCCCCGGATCGCCGACCGCTTGGACGAGATCGAGGCCAAGGAGCGCGCGCTCTCGGGCTACGCGCCGGAGCTCCAGCGGAGCCCCTATTTCTGCTCCGGCTGCCCGCACAACCGCTCGACCAGGATCCCCGAGGGGAGCCGCGCCGAGGCGGGAATCGGCTGCCACTGGATGGCGCTGCTGATGAACCGGGGGGCGGCGACCTTCTCCCACATGGGGGGCGAGGGGGCGAACTGGATCGGCCAGGCGCCGTTTACCGAGCAGAACCACGTCTTCGTCAATCTGGGCGACGGCACCTACCACCATTCCGGCATCCTCGCGATCCGCGCGGCGGTGAATGCCGGGGTCAACGTGACCTACAAGGTGCTCTACAACGACGCCGTGGCGATGACCGGCGGCCAGCCCCAGCCGGTCGCCCCGCAGCAGATCGCGGCCCAGGTGCTGGCCGAGGGCGCCGCCCGTGTGGCGGTGGTCGCCGACCATCCGGGCAAGTACAACGGCCGGCCGCCCTTCCCCGGCGGGCTCAAGATCCACCATCGCGACGAGCTCGACCGCGTGCAGCGCGCACTCCGCGATGTCGCGGGCGTGACGGTGCTGATCTACGACCAGACCTGCGCCGCCGAGCTGCGCCGCCGGCGCAAGCGCGGCACCGCCCCCGACCCCGACATCCGCGCCTTCATCAACGAGGCGGTGTGCGAGGGCTGCGGCGACTGCTCGGTCAAGTCGAACTGCGTCTCGATCGAGCCGCTGGAGACCAGATACGGGCGCAAGCGGCGGATCAACCAGTCGGCCTGCAACAAGGACCTCTCCTGCGTCGACGGCTTCTGCCCGAGCTTCGTGACGCTCTCCGGCGCCCGCATCCGCCGGGCGCGCGCGGGCGGCGATGCGCTGCCCGCACTGCTCGCCGGCCTGCCCGAGCCCGACCGGCCCCCGCTCGACGAGCCCTGGGACATCCTGGTGACCGGGATCGGCGGCACCGGCGTGGTCACCATCGGGGCGATCCTCGGCATGGCCGCCCATCTGGAGGGCAAGGGCGTGACCGTGCTCGACCAGTCGGGGCTCGCCCAGAAGAACGGCGCGGTGGTGAGCCATGTCCGTATCGCCGCCGCGCCGGAGGATTTGCACGCGGTGCGCATCGCGGCGGGGAAGGCGCGGCTGCTGCTGGGCTGCGACGCGGTGACGGCGGGCAGCTTCGATGCGCTGGCCAAGCTCGGACGCGGGCGCACGCGGGCGGTGGTCAACAGCGATGTCGCCCCGACCGCGGCGTTCACGCTGGACGGCGATGCCCCGTTCGACACAGGCGCGCTGTTCGACGCGATCCGCGACGCGGCGGGCCACAACCTGACCGAGCCGGTCGCCGCCACGCGGACCGCCACCGCGCTCTTGGGCGACGCCATCGCGACCAACATGTTCATGGTGGGCTATGCCGCCCAGCGCGGGCTGATCCCGGTCTCGCTGGCTGCGCTCGACCGCGCGATCGAGCTCAACGGCGTGGCCGTCGAGGCGAACCGGGAGGCGCTGGGCTGGGGCCGCGTGCAGGCGGCCCGGCCGGAGGCGGTGGCCGACGCGCTCGCCGAGGCCGGCATCGCACCGGAGGAGGACCGGCGCCCGGAGACTCTGGAGGAGATCGTCGAGGACCGGGCCGCGCTGCTCACCGCCTGGCAGGACGCGGCCTACGCCGAACGCTACCGCGCGCTGGTGGCGCGCGCCGGGGCGGCGGATGATCCCTCGGGCGACGGCTCCGGGGCGTTCGCTCTCGCGGTCGCGCGCAACGCCGCCAAGGTGATGGCCTACAAGGACGAGTACGAGGTCGCCCGGCTCTATGTCGACCCCGGCTTCATGGCGAAGCTGAGGGCGCAGTTCGAGGGCGATTTCCGGCTCTCCTTCCACCTCGCCTTGCCGCTCTTGCGCCGCCCCGACCCGACGACCGGGGAGCCCGGGAAGCGCAGCTTCGGGCCGTGGACGCTGACCGCCTTCCGCCTGCTCGCGCGGATGAAGGGTTTGCGCGGCGGGCCGTTCGATCCCTTCGCGCGCAGCCCCGACCGGCGCCTGGAGCGGGAGTTGGTGGACTGGTATCTCGCCCTGGCGGACGAGCTCGCGGGCGGGCTCGACCGGGGGAACTACGAGACCGCGCTCGCGCTCGCCTCCCTGCCGGAGAAGATCCGGGGCTACGGCCCGGTCAAGGCGCGGAGCGTCGAGGAAGCGAGGCGCCGCGAGGCCGAGCTCCGACGTTCCTGGCCGCGGGCGGAGGCGCGGGTGACGGGCGCGGAAGAGGCGGAGCTCATTCCGGCCAGGTGACGATGCGCTCCTCGGGATCGTCGCCGCGGCGTTCCGGCACCACGCGGCCGCGCACCGAGATGCCGGCCCGGTGCACGGTCTCCGGGTCGCCCGAGACCAGCGGGTGCCACCAGGCGAGCTCCCGCCCCTCGGCGAGCAGCCGGTAGGCGCAGGTCGACGGCAGCCAGCCCAGCTTGCGCACCCGTTCCGGCGTGAGGTCGACGCAATCGGGCACCAGACGCAGCCGCTGGCGGTAGCGCGTGCAGCGGCAGGTCCCGGGATCGAGCAGGCGGCAGGCGATGTCGGTATAGGCGATCTCGCCGGTATCGGCGTCTTCCAGCTTCACCAGGCAGCAGCGCGCGCAGCCGTCGCAGAGCGCCTCCCACTCCTCGCGCGTCATCTCCTCCAGCGTCTTGGTCCGCCAGTAGGGCTCGCCCATCGCGCGCGCCTCAGGACACCAGCTCGCGCAGCCGCTTCGCCATCGTCTCGGGCGCGGTGCCGTGGCTGAAATGGGTGAGGTAGCGCCCGTCGGGGTCCATCAGGTAGATCACCGAGGAGTGGTCCATCAGGTAGTTCTCGCCCGCCTTGGGGTCCTCGACCTTGGCGTAGTAGACCCGGTAGACGCGGGCCGCCTTGCTCACCTGGGCGGGCGAGCCGGAGAGCCCGACCAGCCGCGGGTGGAAGTTGGCGACATAGTCCTTCAGCACCCTGGGCGTGTCGCGGTCCGGGTCGATGGTGATGAACAAGGGCTGCACCCGGGCCGCGTCGGGGCCGAGCTCGTCGAGCGCGATCAGCATGTCGGCGAGCGCCGTCGGGCACACGTCGGGGCAGAAGCTGTAGCCGAAATAGATCAGCGCGTGGCGGCCCCTGAAATCCGCCTCGGTGCGTTCCTGCCCGGTGTGGTCGACCAGGGTGAACGCCCCGCCGATGCGCGCGATCCCGCCGCCGTCCTCGCGCCACACATAGACCGCGACGATGGCCGCCAGCGCGACCGCCATGAACACGGTTGCGAGGATGATCGTGACCTTGCGATCGGACATCGGGCGCTCGCCTTGGGGCAGGGGCTGGTAGGAATTTAGGGCGGTGAGGGCGGGTTGGCTACGGGCCAGGCGATCGCGCCGAGGGCGAGCAGCGCAGCCGGGGCAATCGCTGGGCTGCGCCAGAGATGGGTTCGGCATCGTCGGTTTGTCGAGCCCACATTCCAGACAGCCTCGGCTCACAGGATGGAGATGCCGGCGATCGGGGTCCCGGCCAACGACACAACCGACGACCGGCTGACGGGCGGGACTTCCCTTTCGACCCCGCCGGGGTAATTCTTTCAGGCATCATGCCTGTCCTCGGCCGAATCCTGCTCTACGTCCGCGACATCGACGCCGTGTCCGAATTCTACGAATGCCATTTCGGTTTCCGAATTCACCGGGAACGGGGCGATCGCGTCGTGGAGCTGCAGAGCCCCGCCGGCGCCGGCAGCGATATCGTGCTTCATCCCCTTGGCCGTGGGCGCAAAGCCGGTCAGTCCGTCGCCAAGCTGGTCTTCGATGTCGCCGACGTCGAAGCGTTTTGCGCCCGCGCTGCCGAACGCGGGCTCCAATTCGGCACCGTACACAAGGCCGACGGTTATGTTTTCGCCAATGCCAAGGACCCTGCGGGCAACGCCATATCCGTATCGAGCCGCGCCTACCGGCACGGCACGTCCGGAGACGACTGACGATATCGGGCCATGGCGGCCCTTACCGATCGAGCGCGGCGACGCCGGGCAGGGTCTTGCCCTCCAGCCATTCGAGGAACGCCCCGCCGGCGGTGGACAGGTAGCTGAAATCCTCCGCCACCCCGGCGTGGGAGAGCGCGGCGAGGGTATCGCCGCCGCCGGCGACGCTGCGCAGCGACCCCGCCCTGGTAAGCGTCGCGGCGGCCCGCGCAACCGCGACCGTCGCCGCGTCGAAGGGCGGCATCTCGAAGGCGCCGAGCGGGCCGTTCCACACCAGGGTCCGGCAGTCCCCGAGCCGGTCGGCGAGCGCGCTCGCGGTGGCCGGGCCGAGGTCGAGGATCATCGCATCATCGGGCACCGCGGCGACCGGCACCGTGTCCGCCGGCGCGCCGGCTTCGAGCGCGCGGGCGACGACGACATCGGACGGCAGCGCCACCTCGCACCCGGCGTCGTCCGCACCGGCAAGGATGGCGCGGGCGGCGCCCGCCATGCCGGGTTCGCAGAGCGATGCGCCGACATCGGTGCCGAGCGCATGCAGGAAGGTGTTGGCCATCGCGCCGCCGATGGCCAGGATATCGACCCTGGCCGCGAGATTGCCCAGCAGGTCGAGCTTGGTCGAGACCTTGGCGCCGCCGACGATGGCCGCCAGCGGCCGGTCCGGCGTCGTCAGCGCCCCCTCCAGCGCCTTGAGTTCGGCCTCCATCGACCGCCCCGCGGCGGCGGGCAGCAGGCGGGCGAGGCCGGTCGTCGAGGCGTGCGCGCGGTGGGCGGCGGAGAAGGCGTCGTTGACGTAGACGTCGCCGAGCGCGGCGAGCGCCGCGGCGAAGCCGGGATCGTTCTCCTCCTCTCCCGCATGAAAGCGGAGGTTCTCCAGCAGCAGCACCTCGCCCGGGCCGAGCGCCGCCGCCGCCTGTTCGGCGAGCGGGCCCACGCAGTCCCCGGCGAAGGCGACGCGCCGCCCGCCGAGCGCCCGGCTCAGCGGCTCGGCGAGCGCATCGAGCGACAGCGCGGCCACGCGCTCTCCGCCGGGCCGGCCGAAATGCGACAGCAGGACGACCGAGGCGCCGCTCGCGCAGATCTCCTCGACGGTGGGCGCGAGGCGGTCGAGGCGGGCGCTGTCGGCGACCGCGCCGTCCTTCATGGGGACGTTGAGGTCGCCGCGCAGCAGCACCCGCTTCCCGGCGAGGTCGAGCCCGTCCAGCGAGCGCGGCATCGCCCGCGCCGGCTCAGCCGAGCCGGCCGAGCGCGGCGGCCACGTCGATCATCCGGTTGGAGAAGCCCCACTCGTTGTCGTACCAGCTCAGCACCCGGACCAGGGTTCCGTCGATCACCTGGGTCTGGGTGAGGTCGAACACCGAGCTCGCCGCGTTGTGGTTGAAGTCGGCCGAGACCAGCGGCGCGTCGTTGGTCGCGAGCACGCCCTTGAGCCGCCTCGACTTCGCCGCCTTCTGGATCGCCGCGTTGATTTCGTCGGCGGTCGTCCTGCGCCGGGCGACGAACTTGAAGTCGATCATCGAGACGTTTTGGGTAGGCACCCGGATCGCGGTGCCGTCGAGCTTGCCGTCGAGCTCGGGCAGGACCCGCCCCACCGCCTTGGCGGCGCCGGTCGAGGTCGGGATCAGCGACTGGCCCGCCGCGCGGGCGCGCCGCAAATCGCTGTGCAGGGTGTCCAGGATGCGCTGGTCGCCGGTATAGGCGTGGACCGTCGTCATATAGCCCTTCGAGACGCCCACCGCCCTGTCGAGCACCGCGGCGACCGGGGCGAGGCAGTTGGTGGTGCAGGAGGCGTTGGACACCACCCGGTGCGACTTGCGCAGCCGGTTGTCGTTCACCCCGTAGACGACGGTGATGTCCTCGTCGGTCGCGGGCGCCGAGATCAGCACGCGCCCGGCGCCGGCGGCGAGGTGCTTCTCCGCATCCGCGCGCCTGGTGAACAGCCCGGTGCACTCCAGCGCCACGTCGACGCCGAGCTTCGCCCAGGGGAGGTTCGCCGGGTCGCGCTCGGCGAACACCCGGATGGCATCGCCGTTCACGTTGAACCCGGTCCTGGCGACCCTGATACGGGCGTCGAATCGCCCGTGGCTCGAATCGTATTCCAGCAGATGGGCATTGACCTCGGGCGAGCCGAGATCGTTGATCGCAACCACCCGGATGTCGTCGCGTCCCGATTCGTAGAGCGCGCGCAGCACCAGCCGCCCGATGCGTCCGAACCCGTTGATCGCGACCTGTACCGCCATGTCGTCTCCTCCCGGATTACGCTGTTAGCCGCGCCCGCGCCGCGTCCGCCACCGCGCCCGGCGTCAACCCGAAATGCCGGTAGAGGTCGCCATGCGGGGCGGACGCGCCGAACCCCGTCATGCCGACGAACCCGCCATCCGGGCCGAGATAGCGTTCCCAGCCGAGCCGGCAGGCGGCCTCCACCCCGACGCGCACGGCATCCCCGCCGAGCACCGCCTCGCGCCACGCGGCCGGCTGCTCGTCGAAGAGCTCCCAGCAGGGGAGCGAGCTCACCTGCGTCGGGATTCCCTCGCCTTCGAGGATCTTTCCGGCTTCGACCGCGATCGAGACCTCCGATCCGGTGGCGAGCAGCGCCACGCGTGGCGCGCCGCCGCTCGCCGGAACCAGCACGTAGCCGCCCTTGGCGCCGAGACCCTTGTCGTGGTCCGGGCCGCGCAGCGCCGGCAGCGCCTGGCGCGTCAGCGCGAGCACCGAGGGCCCGCCGCGATGCGCCAGCGCGGCGGCCCAGCACTCGGCCGTCTCCACCGCGTCGGCGGGGCGGAAGACGCAGAGATTGGGCATCGCCCGCAGGCTCGCCAGATGCTCGACCGGCTGGTGGGTCGGGCCGTCCTCGCCGAGCCCGATCGAATCGTGGGTCAGCACGTAGATCGCCTGCTTGCCCATCAGCGCGGCGAGGCGGAGCGCCGGCCTGAGATAGTCGGAGAAGATCAGGAAGGTCCCGGCATAGGGGAGGATGCCGCCATGCAGCGCCATCCCGTTCATCGCCGCGGCCATGCCGTGCTCGCGCACGCCGTAGTGGATGTAGCGGCCGGAGAAATCGTCGCCGGTGACGATGCCGACGCCCTCGAACAGCGTGTTGTTCGACCCCGTGAGGTCGGCCGAACCGCCGACCAGCTCGGGCAGCAGCGGCGCGACGACGTTGAGCACCGCGCCGGAAGACTGGCGCGTGGCGCGCCTGGGCGCGGCTTCGATCAGCTCGTCGACATGCGCGTCGAGCGCCGCCTTCCAGACATCCGCCGGCTCGCCCGCCATCGCGCGGTTGAACGCCGCCCTCCGGTCCGCGGGCAGGGCGTCGATGCGCGCGCGCCAGGCCGCGCGCGCCGGTCCCGACCGCGCCCCCGCCGCGCGCCAGGCGGCGAGCACGTCGTCGGGCACGGCAAACGGCGGCAGGTCCCAGCCGAGCGCCTCGCGCGCGCCGGCGATCTCTTCGGCGCCGAGCGGCGCGCCGTGCGCGCCGGCGGTGCCCGCCTTGTTCGGCGCGCCGAAGCCGATCACCGTCCGGCAGGCGATCAGCGACGGGCGCTCGTCGGCGAGCGCGGTGTCGATGGCGGCGGCGACGGAGTCCATGTCGTGGCCGTCGGCCGCGACCGTATGCCAGCCATAGGCCCGGAACCGCGCCGGCACGTCGTCGCCGACGGAAAGCGCGGTCGGGCCGTCGATCGAGATCGAATTGTCGTCGAACAGCACGATCAGCTTGCCGAGGCCGAGATGGCCGGCGAGCGAGGCGGCCTCGTGGCTCACCCCCTCCATCAAATCGCCGTCCGAGGCGATCGCCCAGGTCCGGTGGTCGACCGCCGCGTCGCCGAAGCGGGCGGCCAGCATGCGCTCCGCCAGCGCCATGCCGACCGCTGCCGCGATCCCCTGTCCGAGCGGCCCCGTCGTGGTCTCGATTCCCGCCGCGTGGCCGTATTCCGGGTGGCCCGCGGTGCGGCTGCCGAGTTGGCGGAACCGGCGGATCTCGTCCATCGTCATGTCGGGATAGCCGGTCAGGTGGAGCAGCGCGTAGAGCAGCATCGAGCCGTGGCCGGCCGACAGGACGAAACGGTCGCGGTCGGGCCAGTCGGGCGCGGAAGCGTCGAATTTCAGATAGCGCGTGAACAGCACCGTCGCCGCGTCGGCCATTCCCATCGGCATTCCGGGATGGCCGGACCGGGCCGCTTCCACCGCGTCCATGGCGAGCGCGCGGATCGCGTTGGCCATGCGCTCCGGGGCGACGCGGGCGGCGCAACCCTCGGTCGATGCTGGTTGGGTCCTGGTCGGCATGACGGTCTCACACTGAGGAGCGAGGGCGTGCGGTTTCGCGCGATGAAAGGTAATCGAATCGGGACCCGTTGGGGCGCCGCAATGTGTCTCCGACGCGGCGGCGATGCAAGCCCGTCGGGTGTCTGCGGGGCGTATTCAGCGCGCCAGGGTGGCGAGCTTCACGCCGAGCCTCGCGCGGCGGGTGAGCCACGGGCTCGGGCGGTAGCGCGGATCGCGGTAGAAGTCGTGCAGCGCGTCCAGGATGGCGAGCACCTTGGCCGGGCCGAGATAATCGCCCCAGGCGATCGGCCCGCGCGGATAGGCGAGGCCGAGCTCGACCGCCGCGTCGATATCGGCCGGGGTGGCGATGCCCTGCTGGGCGATGTCGCAGCCGATATTGACGATGGTCGCGATCACCCGCTGGGCGACGAAGCCCGGGCTGTCGGTGATCGCGGTGACCGGCGTGCCGTCGGCGGCGAGCAGCGCATGCGCCAGGTCGCGCCAGCGCGGCTCGGTTACCGGTGTGGTCATCAGCGTGCGCCTTCCGTCGAGCCCGAACGCGGTGTCGACCGCCACCGTGCGCTCCGCCGGCAGGCCCTGATCGAGCGCGGTCGTGGTCGCGTCCGTTCCCGTCGGGGTGACGATGCAGAGCGACCCCGGGCCGGGGCTCGCGCCGCTCTCGACGGTCGCCGCGTCGGCGATGGCGGCGATCACCGCCTGCTGGCCCTCGGGATCGGCCGGGCTCACCCAGACCGGGGCGGGCGCGGCTTCCGGCACCGGCGCGGTCTCCGCCGCGGTCTTCCTGCCATCCTCATAGGCGTAGAAGCCGCGCCCCGTCTTGCGCCCGTAGAGCCCCGCCGCCATGCGCTGGCGGGCGATCGGCACTGGGCGGAAGCGCGGCTCCTCGTAGAACTGGCGGTAGATCGATTCCATCACCACGCCGGATACGTCGAGCCCGGTGATGTCCATCAGCTCGAAGGGACCCATGCGGAACCGCGTGCCGCCCTCGCGCAGCACGTCGTCGACGTCGCCGGGCGCGGCGATGCCTTCCTGGACGATCCTGAGCCCCTCGGTGCCGAACCCACGCCCGGCATGGTTGACCAGGAAGCCGGGCGAATCCTTGGCGCGCACCGGGCGGTGGCCGCAGCGCCGCGCGATGCCGTCCAGCACGTCGCCGACCCAGGGCGCGGTCAACAGCCCGTCGACCACCTCGACCACCTTGAGCAGCGGCACCGGGTTGAAGAAGTGCCAGCCGGCCACGCGCTCCGGCCGGTCGCAATCCGCGGCGATCGCCGTGACCGAGAGCGAGGAGGTGTTGGAGGCGAGGATGCAGTCCGCCGCCACGATCTCCTCCAGCTCCGCGAACAGCCGCTGCTTGGCCTCCAGATCCTCGACGATCGCCTCCACCACGACAGCGGCGCCGGCCATGGCGCCGAGCCCGTCGACGACTTCTAGCCGGCCGACCGCCGCTTCGGCCGCCGCCTCGGTCATGCCGCCCTTCTCCGCCGCCCGGCGCAGCATCCGCGAGACGAAGGCCACCGCTTCGGCCGCCGCGCCGGCGCGCGTGTCGAAAAGCCTGACGGCGATACCGCCCGCCGCCGCGATCTGGGCGATGCCGCGGCCCATCGTCCCGGTGCCGACGACCCCGAGCGCGAGGGAGGGCGATTGCGGGTCGGTCGTCATGGCGGTCCCCCTGTCAACGCCGGAAGTCCGGCGCGCGCTTCTCGCGGAACGCCGCCCGCCCTTCCGCGAAATCGGCGGTGGTGAAGTTGGAGGCCTGGCCGAGGGCTTCCATCTCGAGCGCCGCCTCGAGGCTCGTGGGCGCGAGGCCGAGCTGCTGCTTGGCGAGCGCGAAGGCGAGCGCCGGCATGGCGGCGAGCTCCCGCGCGCGCTCCAGCGCGACGGCCTCGGCCCCGCCTGCCGGGGCGAGCTCGTCGGCGAGCCCCGCCTCGACGGCTTCGGCGCCCCGCAGCATCCGGGCGTAGAGCAGGATCTGGCGCGCCCTGGCGGCGCCGACGCGTCGCGGCAGGGTATGGAGGATCGCGTAGTCGGGGATCAGCCCGACCTTGAAGAAGGGAAAGCCGATGGCGCCGGTCTCGGCGAGCACGATGGTATCCGCCAGCAACGCGATCCCGGCGCCGGCGCCGACGGCATAGCCCTCGACGGCGGCGACGATGGGCTTCTCCGCCTCGGCGATCAGCCGCACCATGCGATGGTTGGACTTCATGCGCGCCCGGCCCGCCCCGGCGTCGAGCCCCTCCATCGAGGCGATGTCGCCGCCGGCGCAGAAGTGCCCGCCATTGCCGGCCAGCACCAGGGCGCGCACCGCCTTGTCCTGCAGCGCCGCGTCGATGCCCTCGATCAGCGCCAGCCTGAGCTCGGGGTCGAGCGCGTTGCGCTTCTCCGGCCGGTTGAGCCCGACCCGGGCGATCCCCTCGTCCGGCCGGTCGACGGTCAGCACGGGCAGCTCTGCGTTCATGTCCTGAGCCTCGGTAGCGGGTCGGCGCGACTATCCCGATTCGCGCGCGCGGCGACAAGGCGGGCGAGTTCGCAGCCGTCCTCAACTCGCGGCTTGCACCAGGAAGGGGTTTCTAACCGTCACCGTCCCGTACATGCGGCCATGCTGAAAATCCTCGGACAGCAGCTCTTCGATCCCGTTGACTTCCGCGTAGGCCCAGAGGTGTGCGTCGAACCAGGACAGGCGGTACGCTGCCGCGCCCCGCAGCGCCGTCCGCAACACGGCTTCGTTGGGATAGAGGATCGGGCACTGCACCATGAATTCTTCGGCCTCCCGTCGCGCCACCGCAGGATCGAGCAGCCGGTCTTCCGGCCGGCCTCGGGTCGTTGCCGCGACGAACTCGACGATCGCCTGATGGGGGATGCGCAAGGTTCCCTTGTCCAGGCCGTCGCGCAGGACATCGGCGGCGATCGCCCGCTTGTCCGGGAATCGCTTGTCGTATCGATAGACGAGTATATTGGTGTCAATCAGCGTCCTGGAGGCCACGCTCGTAGAGCTCCTCGCGAGTCCAGCCGCGCGTTTCGGCGCGGCGTGCGGGCCGGCCTGCATCGCGCAGTCGCTGGCGTTCGGTCGCAGCGTCGAACAGGCGCAAGCGCGCCTCCCTGTCGAGGACGGCGGTCGTCGTGGCGACATTGCCGGGCACAAGGCGGATGACCTCGCCCGCCGCCTCGAAACGGATTTCGTCGCCGGGCTCGATTCCGTAGCGCTTGGCTAGCGCCTTGGGCAGCGTGACCTGGAGCTTGCTGGTGACTTTGCTCATATCCTTGTATTAGCAAGGACATGTTCCTTGTCAAGCGTGATCGATGCCAGGGCGTCAACAAGGCTCGGATCGACGGTCAGCAGATGCGCCTCGCAGGTCCGGCAGTCGGATGCGCCGAAGCGGGGCACGGGTACCCGGGCGCCGTGGGCGAGGGCGAAATCCGCGATGGTGCATTCCCGCCCGCCGGGATAGGCGACGACATCCTCGACCTGCGCCGCCTCCGTCAGGCGGTCGACGTGCCAGACGGCCGCCTTGGGCTGTCTCAAGTGCCGGCCGACGCGGGCGCGGATGCCGCCGGGACCCCGGGCGCTGCCGGCGTACAGATAGAGCCCGGCGGGCAGCACGGGCCGGCCGAGGGTTTGGATGTCGAGGCGGGTGTCGCGGGCGAGCCGGAGGATCAGCGCATACGCGCCCGGCGCATCGGGCGTGGGGCTCATGACGGGCCGTTCCACGGATGCAGCCCGGCGAGCGCGGCTTCGAGCGCGACCATCAGGTCGTCCTCCCCGATGCCCGCGAACTCCACGTCCTCGCGGGCAAGGAAGGTCTGGACGGCCCGGCGCAGGGCGGCCGGCTCGGCGGGCGCGCCCGCCAGCGCGCGCTCCAGCCAGTCGACGGAGTCCAGCGGGCGCGGGTGCCAGTCGCCGTTGACGATGGCGCAGACCACGCGCCCCTCCCGCACCGCGAGCGTCGCGCGGATCATCCCGCCCATCGCCTTCTCGCGGCCCCGCCCGACCGTATCCCCGAAGCGAGCAGGCCGGCGAAGCGGATTCGCTCGGACTTGCCGAACAGCCAGCTTTCGGTGTCGAGCTCGGCCCGGAAGGCATCGGCATAGCCCCGCTCCGCCGGTTCGAGGGTCCCGCGCGCGAGCCCGGACTCGCCGAAGGCGCGCTCGGTACAGGCGACGGCGAACGCGGCGAGCTCCGCCTCGTCGATCGCCCTTCTCGCCTCCCGCTCCAGCCAGGTGAAGCGCGATTCCAGCGTCTTCAGCGCCTTGTCGCGCACCTTCTCCGGCGGCATCGGCATCGCCCTGCCGGCAAGCCCGGTGTCGATCGGCTTGACGTTGATGACGATGCGGAGCGTCATCACCCCGTCCTCGATCTTGAGCGAGGTGGGGACCAGCTTGCGCCCCTCGACCTGGATGTCGTTGAGCGGGCGGTACTCGGCCGCGAACCCGTAGCGGTCGCGGAACACGCCGGCCACCGCCGTCAGAATCTTGCGGAACGCCGCTTCGGTGGTGGCCGGCACCTGCTTGTGGGAGACCGGCAGGAAATAGATCAGGAAGGCCGACCCGGCGCCGGCATAGACCGGCCCGCCGCCATTGACCCGGCGGCGGAAATCGATGCCGCGGGCGCGGCAGAACTTCAGGTCGAGCACCTGTTCGGGGTCCTCGTTGACGCCGATGGTGATCGAGTCGGAATCGAAGACGTAGAGAAACACCGTCGGCGGCGCCTCGCCGAGCGTGACCGCCTTCTCCACCGCGGGCGAGACGGAGACGGAAAAATCCGCATACGAGCCGCGGTCGACGAGCAGGCGCCAGACGCTCATGCCTTGCCCCTGCGGTCGACGGCCAGCGGGCCGTCCTCGAGCGATTCGGCGACCTCGATCCGGTCGGCGCCGATCAGGGTCTGGCTGCGGAACCGCCGGGCGACCTCCTCCAGCGCATCGTCGCCGGCGCTTCCCTCCAGCGCGAGGGCGAGCCGGTCGCGCCCCCGCTCGCTGTCGACGGTGAGGCGGTACTTGCCGGTCAGCCCGTCGATGCCGAGCAGGACGGCGCGGATCTCGGACGGGTAGAGCTTGACCCCCTTCACCTTCACCATCTCGTCGGTGCGGCCGAAGACGACGCGGGGCAGGCTCACCGTTCTTCCGTGCACGGGCGCGGCGATCCGCCGGACGGTGAGGTCGCCGGTGCGGTAGCGCACAAGCGGCTGCGCTTCCTTGACCAGGTGGGTCAGGACGAGCTCGCCGCGTTCCCCGTCCTCGACCGGCGCCGCGGTCTCGGGGTCGATGACCTCGGCATGGACCAGCTCGTCGAACACGTGGACCCCCTCGCCGCCCGGAAAGGTCCGCGCGACGGGCAGGAACTCCGACAGCGAGAACGAGTCGACCAGCACGGTATCCGGCATCGCCGCCCGCACCCGGGCGTACAGCGCCCGGTTGCCGGTGAACGCCTCGCCGCCGGCGAAGAACGCGCGGGGCGGGGCGAGCCCGGCCTCGATCAGCCTGAGCGAGAAGCTCGGATTGCCGGCAAGCACCGTCACGCCGTGGCGGTTGCAGATCTCGACCGCGCGTTCGGCCTCGCCGGGGCCGAGCGGGATGCAGGCTACGCCATGCGCCTCCATCTGCGACTGGTAGAACAGCCCGGCGACGAACAGGTGATAGCCGAAGGTCACCGCGCAGACATCGCCCTCGCCGATGCCGCAGGCGGCGAGATGGGTGCCCGCGGCGGCGATCATCCGCTGGAGGTCGCCGGCGGTCTGGAACACCGGCACCAGCGACGCCCCCATGGGCGTCAGGTTGACCCGGACCGGCCGCGCCCCGCCGAACCCGCCATAGTCCGGCTTCGCCATCTCGGCGACGAAATCCGCCCGCGTCGTCAGCGGCACCGAGGCGGCGAAGTCGTCCGCGTCGGCGATCTCGCGCGGCAGGCGGCCGCGATAGAACTTGTGGTCGCCGAGACGGTCCAGCGCCCGGTTGATGGCCTCCTTAGAAAAACCCATCAGCGCCGGGAATCGGCGAGCGCCGCCGAGTCGTCGTAGGCCGTCCGGACGTTGAGCACCGCCTGGCGCCGGTCCACCTCGACCGCCTCGATGGCACGCTCCAGCGCGCCCGGCAGCGCGTCCGGGGTCTCGACTTCCTCGCCATAGCCGTCCGAGGCCTCGACGACCTTGTGATAGGCGGGCGAGGGTTCGAGATAGGTGAGCGGCGCCCGGTTGGCGCGCGAGGCGGCGCCGTCGGGATGCAGCCCCAGCGTCGCCTTGCGCACCGAGCCCCACATCCGGTTGTTGAGGATCACGGTCACCACCGGCAGGTCGTTGGCGGCGGAGACGAAATGCGCCGGCGTCGGGTTGCCGAACATGTAGGAGCCGTCGCCGACGACGCAGAACACCCGGCGGTCGCCATAGCCCAGCTTGGCGCCGAGCGACGCGCCCACCCCCCAGCCGAGACCGCCGGCCGGGCTGGTGGCGAAGAAGGTGCCGGGCTTGCGGAAATCGATATTGCCGAGTGCGAGCTGGGACTCGCTCACCATCACGTCGTCGTCGTCCTTGATCCCGTCGATGCAGTGGGCGATCCAGGCGGCGTCGGCGGCGCCCGCCCGCCGCGCCGCGTCGATGCGCGCCGCGCGGGCCTCGGCCATCGCCGCCTTGCGCTCGGCGGCGCGCGCCCTGCGTGCGTCGATCCGCCCGTTCGCCGCGCCGTCGAGCGCGTCGGCGAGCGCGGCGAGCCCGAGGCTCGATTCCGCGGTGATCGCGAGGTCGCAAGGATAGCCGCGCACCGGATAGCTGCTGTAGAGCGGGTCGACCCCCATGTGGATCACCCGGGCGTCGGGGTTGGGGCTGTGCAGGCTGGGGATCCAGGGCACGTCGCAATCGACCACCAGGATCAGATCGGCGTTCGGGAGCAGCCCGCCCGGTTCGAACCCCATATGCATGGCATGGTCGGTGGGGAGCGATACGTAGCGCGGCCGGTAGGCGACCACCGGCAGGGCGAAGCGCTCGGCAAGCGCGGTCAGCGCCTCGGCCGAGGCGGCGTTCCTTCCCGCGCTCGCGGTGATGACCAGCGGGTTCTCGGCCGCGCGGATCCACTGGGCGGCCTGGTCGATCGCGTTGGGGTCGGGCGCCGGGCTCGACGCGGCGAGCCGGCGCGACGGGCTCTCATAGGCGAAATCGCCCGGCTTCTCGGCCAGCACCTCGCGCGGCAAGGTGAGATAGACCGGCCCGCGCGGCTCGTTCATCGCCACGTTCACCGCGCGGTCGACGATGGTCTCCAGCTGGCGCGCGTTGCGCAGCTCGTAATCCCACTTGACCATCTCGCGGACCATGCCCGCCTGGTCGAACATCTCCTGGCCCCAGTGGATGTAGATCGAGCGCGCGCCCGGCGCGCCGGTCTCGGTCAGCGGCGTGCGCCCCGAGGTGAAGATGATCGGCACGTTCTCGCGCGCCGCGTTGGTGATGCCGCAGATCGCGTTGGCGGTCCCCACATTGACGTGCACCATCACCGCCTGCGGCCGGCCGGTGGCGAGGAAATAGCCATGCGCCATCGCCACCGCGAGGTTCTCGTGCGGCACGGTCATCGGGGTGGGCGCGCTTGTCCCCTCGGTGGCCGATTTGGCGAGCGCCTCGATGACCGAAGCGAAATCGGTGCCCGCATTGCCGAACAGGTAGTCGACGCCCCTGTCCTTCAAAAGCGCGAGATAGGCTTCCGCCAGGCTGTCGACCTGGATCCGTTGCTCGGGCATGCGGGGTCTCCCTTCGCGGCGGGTGCGGCTTGGCCCACTATAGGAGTTCGGCCGGCGCGGGTGAATTCGGGGCGATGGGATCGGCGGTGGCGATACGGCTCGCACTGTTCTACGCGGCGGTCTTCCTGTTCGTCGGCGTGGCGCTGCCGTTCTGGCCGGTCTGGCTGACCGCGAAGGGGTTGAGCGCGACCGAAATCGGGCTGACCATCACCGCCGCCGCCTGGGTGCGGATCGCGGCGCCCGCGCTCGCCGCCCATGTCGCCGACCGCAGGGGGCGCCGGCGCTCCGTCCTGATCCTGCTCGCCGCAGCCTCGCTGGCCGCGCATCTCCTGTTCCTCGTCGCCGAGGGGTTCGCGGCGCTGCTCGCCGTCAGCATCCTCGCCGCCATCGCATTCACCCCGATCATCCCGATGGGCGAGAACATGACCCTGCTGGCCAGCCGCGCCCGCCGGTTCGACTACGGAAGGGTGAGGCTGTGGGGCTCGATCGCCTTCATCGCCGGCGCGGTCCTGGGCGGAAGGGCGGTCGGCGGCGCCGGGGAAGACGCGATCCTCTGGCTGGTGCTCGGCACGCTCGCGCTCACCGTGCTGGCGGCGCTGGCGATGCCCGAGACCGGCTCGCCGCCGGCGCGCCGCCGGGTGCCGGTCGCCGCCCTGCTGTCGGACCCGGGCATGGTCGTGTTCCTGGTCACCGCCTCGCTGATCCAGGCGAGCCATGCCGCGGCCTACGGCTTCGCGACGCTGGCGTGGCAGGCCTCCGGCATCGACGACGACGTGATCGGCCTGCTCTGGGCCGAGGGCGTGCTCGCCGAGATCGTCCTGTTCGCGCTCGGCGGCGGGCTTGCCGCCAGGCTCGGCCCCGCCCGGATGCTCGCCATCGCCGCGATCGCCGGGATCGTGCGCTGGGTCGGGCTCGCGGTCGAGCCCGGTCTCGGCTGGCTGGTCGCGCTCCAGGCGCTGCACGCGCTGACCTTCGGGGCGGCGCATCTCGGCGCCATGCTCTACCTCGTCCGCGCCATCCCGCCGGAGCACTCGGCGAGCGCCCAGGCGCTCTATTCCGGGGCGTCGATGGGGCTGGTGATGGGCGGGGCCACGATCCTCGCCGGCGCGCTCTACGACGATGTCGGCGCGGGCGCGTTCTACGCCATGGCGGCGATGTCGGCGGGCGGGCTGGCCGGCGCGGCGCTGCTCGCCCGGATCACGCCGAGCGTTGCCCGGAGCGCAGGAAGTCGCGCCTGACCTCGTAATACCCGCCGAGCCAGAGCGGGTAGTAGACGTGGTCGTCATGGGCGTCGTCGCCCTCCGGATGGACCAGCACCACCAGCCCGTCGCGGTTGTACATCAGCCAGGGCACGAACTCGGCGAACAGCGTCTTGTCGAACGCGACCTGGAACATCGGCTCCGGGTGCGGCCCGACCGGGCGGTCGCGGAACCGGCCCATGACGATGTCGAACCCCCATCTCTCCCAGATCCGCCCGCGCAGCCGGGCCGCGGTCTCGCGCGTCTCGTCGTCATAATAGATATGGGCGTGGTAGCCGGTGACCTTCGTGTGGTCTCCGGGCGGAAAATCGGTGTCTTTCACGATCCTGTCCTCGCCTTCGTCAGCCGCGCTCGTCGCGCACGCGCTTGGCCTTGAACTCGGTCTTGGGGAGGGTATCGGGCGGCAGCACCTCGACGCCCACGCGGACTTCGCAGCGGCTGCGCACCGCCACGCCGACCGCCCCGGCGACATCCGCCGAAGCATGCTCCACCCTCAACTCCATCACGTCGAGCCCGTCCGCGTTGGTGCCGAGCACGATCTCGAACTCGTCGCCGATCCCCTCGATGGAGCGCACCGCCTGCTCGACCTGGCTCGGGAAGAATTTTACCCCGCGCAGGTTGATCAAGTCGTCGGCGCGGCCGGTGAACGATCCCATGGCGCGGACATGGGTGCGCCCGCAGGCGCAGCGCCCGGTGTCGTAGACCGTGTAGTCGCCGACCAGGAAGCGAAGCTGGGGCGAGCTCTCCGAGTTCAGCGAGGTGCAGACGGTGAGCCCGCGCTCGCCCTCGGCCACAGGAGCATGGCTGTCGGGGTCGACCAGCTCCCAGATCTGCACGTCCTCCTTGAGGTGGGTGAAGGTGGTCTCGCCCGGCCGCACCGAGGCCTCGCAGGAATAGCCCCCGACATGCGGCGAGACCTCGGTGCAGCCGTAGAACTCGACCACCCGGCAGCCCCAGAGCTCCTCCAGCCGCTCGCGCGTGCGGTCGATCCCCATCGCCGGCTCGCCGCCGGTGAACAGGGTGCGGACCGCGCTCGCGCGCGGGTCGAGCCCGAGCCGTTGCATGGTGCGCCCGAGATAGAGCGCGTAGGACGGCGTGCCGGCGATCACCGTCGGCCGGAAACGGGCGATCACCCGGGCGCGCGCCTCGGCATCCATGCCGCCGCCCGGAATGACTGCAATTCCCATCCGCGCGAACGCATACATCGCCCCCCAGATCCACACATGCGGGCCGAAGCCGACCATCGGGAACACGCTGTCGCCGCGCCTGATGCCCATGGAATAGAGCGCCCGGGCGTTGGCCCACTCCCAGTAGGAGCGGTCGATATGGGTGTAGCGGAAGACCCGCGGCACGCCGGTGCTGCCGGAGGACGAGAACAGCATCCAGCCGCGATCGGCCCATTCCGCCTCGCCGATCGTCGAATAGGTGCCGTAGGGCGGGTTCCCGGTCGCGTCCTCCATCATCTCCGACTTGTCGACCACCGGCCATTTCCCGAGATCGTCGACCGTCCGGATGTCGGTCGGCGCGAGACCGAGCCGGTCGAAGCGCCGGCGGTAGAAGGCGCTGTTCTCGTAGAGGAAGGGGGTGAGCGCCTGGAGCTTGTCGTTCTGGATGGCGATGAGCTCGTCGCGCGAGCAGGTCTCCAGCGCCTCCGACCAGTATCTCTCGCTCGCCGGCGCGTCCGTATCGCGCCGGTGGCGTTCGAGGGTTTCGAGCCAGATCCGGCGGGTCCTGTCCATTACGCCTTGCGCCGGTTGCCGTCGAGCCAGCTATCGACAAGGCGAACGGTCTCGTCGACGGTGTCGTTGCGCATCCCCTTCTGGGCGGCGAGCGCCTGCACCAGCCGGTCGGCGCGCTCGATATTGACCGCCCCGCCATCGAGCGCCCGAGCCGCCGAGGACGGCCGGATCAGCCCGTCCGCGGCGGCGGCGTATTTCTCGAACGGCACCAGATCGCCGACGCCCGCGCCGAGCGCGCGGCACACATCGCAGACCCAGCCGTAGACGCTTCGCGACAGCGCGAGGTCGTCGTGCACCGCCTCGCGGATCGGCCGCATGCCGTCCTTCTCGACGCAGCGATAGTTGCCGGTCAGCAGCATCGCCCATTTGGCGAGCGGCACGAAGATCGAGTCGTGCACCTTGAGCTTCACCGGCAGCGCGATCTCGCCCTCGCCGTCGTCGAAGGTAGCGGCCTCGATGTCGGCCTGGAGGCCGCGCAACAGCGCCGTCGAGTCCTCCGAATCGAACCGCGCCGCCTTGAAATTGGTCGGCAGGGTGACCTGCAGCACGTTGGTCTTCTCGTCCGGCGGCCGGAAGGCCTGCGGGTCGGGGCTGCACAGCGTGATGCGCGGCGGCTCGAAGCCGTCCCACACCGATGCGTCGGTGTAGCAATCGGCGAGCGCGCCGGCGTCGATGCCCGGAATCCGCCTGACATAGGCGAGCGGCGGCATGTTCATGATCGACATCACCGGCTTTTTCGATGTCGCCACCTTGTCGAGCAGCTCGCGGACGCCGGGCGCGCGGTATTGCGGCTCCTGCATGGCGAGCACGATCAGGTCGTACTCGGCGGGGTCGATTTCGGCCGGCGTCGCCGCCGAGAGCCTGCCCGGGAGCTTGCCCGAATGCACCTCGACAAGTCCGTCGCGGCCCTTCGCCGGCATGCGGACAAGCTGCCCCTCGCCGTTGATCAGCGCCGCCTCGTCCGGCAGGCAGACCAGCTTCGCGTCGTGCCCGGCGAGCAGCAGCTTGATCGCGAGCAGGGAGCCGTAGGACGCTCCCATGATCATCGTGGCGGTCATCGGCGCCTCCTCCCGGTTCAGTATTCCAGCACCGGATCGACGCGGTTCTCCAGCGGCTCGCCGGCGAGGAAGCGGCGCATGTTCTCGAAGAACAGATCGAGCGTGCGCGGGATGTAGAGCTCGCTGTCGTCCGACGAGCAGTGCGGCGTGACGATCAGGTTGGGGGTCCGCCAGAGCGGCGAGTCGGCGGGCAGCGGCTCGGGGTCGAACACGTCGAGCACGGCGCTGATCTCGCGCCGCTCCAGCCGCCGGCGCAGCGCCTCGTAGTCGACCACCCGGGCGCGGCCGTAATTGACGATGCCGCCGCCCGGCCGGATCGCCGCGATCTCCGCCGCGCCGATCAGGTGGCGGGTGTGCGCCGTGGCCGGCGCGGTGGCGATGATGTAGTCGGCGCGCGGGATCAGCTCCGCGAGCGCCTCCGGGCCGTGCATCTCGTCGACCGCCGGGTGCGGTTGCGCGGTCCGGCGCACGCCGAGCACCCGCATGCCGAAACGCCTGGCCCATTCGGCGACGCTGCCGCCGACGCTCCCCACCCCCACCACCAGCAGGGTCTTGCCGGCGATGCCGGTGTTGAAGGTCTGCTGCCAGCGCCCGGCGCGCTGATGGGTGACCATCTCCGGCACCCGGTTGTTCAGCATCAGCACCGCCATGATGGCGTATTCGGCCGCCCGCGCGCCGTGCACGCCGCGGTTGTTGGTGAAGGTCACGTGTTCGGGCAGCCAGTCGAAGGGCGTGAATGCTCGACGCCGGCGCCGGTCGCGTGGATCCAGCGCAGCCTCGGCGCCCGCTCGGCGATGTTGCGGTGGTCGATGTCCCAGCACACCAGCGCGTCCGCATCGGCGATCTGGCGGTCGAAATCGGCGTTGTCGTAGCCGATGCTGCAATCGAGCCTGTCGGCGAGGTCGGGAAAGCGGGTGAACGCGGCCTGGAGCCGGTCCTCGGTCACCTCGAAGACGGCGCCGAGGCTCGAATCGTTCTCGATGTGCAGGCGGGTGCGGGCGGGATGCATGAAGACGCCTCTACCGGACGGTGCGTTCGACCCACCACCGGGCGAGCTCAGGCACCAGCGGTTCGAGATGGGAGAACCGGCCGCGCGGGGCGAGCGGCGATCTGAGCCCGCGCTGCTGCAAGGCGGCGACGGCGTTGTCTTCCGCGAGCGTGGTGTCCCAGCGCTTGTAGTAATAGGCCACCTTCTCCTCGAAATCGGGCCGCGCGACGGTCGTCTTCGGGAAGCAGGCGCCGTGGATCACCCGCGTCCGGTTGGGGCCCTGCGGCTGGAGCTCCAGATACCAGATCGAATCGAGCGTCATGCCGAGCATGGTCGAGGGGTTGAGGCAGACGTAGTTGGTGCCCATCGCGGCGCGGCCCTCCAGCCCCTCGATATGCGGCAGCTCGTGCTGCAAATCCTCGATCAGCAGCGAGCGGGTGTGCGCGTCGTGGTGCTCGCGGATGTCGAGCCAGGCGCCCTCGGTGGGCGCGGCCGAGTGCTCCATCTCCTTGGGGTTGAGCGTCGCGCCGTGGACCATCGGCAGGTGGTACTCCTCCATCGCGTTCTCGATATGCACCTTCCAGTTGCAGTCGACCTCGTGTACCCGCTTGCGCACCAGGGCGAGCTCGTCGAGGCGGTAGGACGCCATCAGCTCCGGAAAGTTGCCGAGATAGTCGGCGAGCGGCGGCGCGTCGTCGTCGAAGTTGACGAAGACGAAGCAGCCGCAAATCTCCAGCCGCAGCCGGCGCAGCCCGTAGCGGGCGGGATCGAAATCGCGCGCCCGCTCCATCCCGGGCGCGCTGTGCAGCCCGCCGTCGAGGTCGTAGACCCAGCCGTGATAGGGGCAGGTGAAGGCGCGGCAATTGCCCTCGCCGTCGGCCACCGGGGTGCCGCGGTGGCGGCAGTTGTTGGCGAACGCCCGGATCTCCCCGTCCCCGCCGCGCACCACGAGTATCGGGACGCCGACATAGTCGACCGCGATGTAGTCGCCGGGCGCCGCCACCTGGTCGACATGGCCGAAGAAGTTCCAGGTCTGCGAGAACAGGTTCTGGACTTCGAGCCGGTAGTACTCCTCGGAGGTGTAGCACCACGCCGGCAGGGACTCGGCCTCCTCGACCGGCCTGAAGACGCCGTCGAAGGTGGAACGGTCGATCGTCGGGGTCTCGAACATCGACTTCTTTCCTCGATGTGCGGAACTTTCCCGGAAAGGCTAGCCAAATCCCCCTCTCCGGTCCAATGATGCGCATCGAGAGGCTTCTTCGCGGGAGGGAAGAGATGGCGACCTTCGTCCTGGTGCACGGCGCATGGCATGGCGGCTGGTGCTGGCGCGACGTGCGCGCGATCCTGCGCGCGCGGGGGCACGAGGTGTTCACCCCGACGCTGACCGGGCTCGGCGAGCGCTCGCATCTGCTGTCCCGCGACATCGGCATGGACACCCACGTCGCCGACGTGGCCAACGTGATCGTCTGGGAGGAGCTCGACGGCGTCGTGCTGGTCGGCCACTCCTATGGCGGCAGCGTGATCACCGGGGTCGCCGACCGCATGAAGGACCGGCTGGCGCATGCGGTCTATCTCGATGCCTTCGTGCCCGAGGACGGCGACAGCTCCGCCTCGATGGCGGTAACCGTCGCCAACCGCGACGCGACCGAGGCGGATATCGGCGCCGAGATCAAGCGCCGCCTCGACATGACCGACGAGCGCGGCGGTTCGGCGACGCATTACACCAACATGTTCGACATCCCCAAACACCCGCCCGAGCCCTATCGCTGGGTCGAACGGCGCATCACGCGGCATCCGGTGCGCACCCAGATCGAGCCGATCCGGCTCAAGAACGGCGGCTCGGACGGGCTGCCGCGGACCTATATCCTGTGTGCCGGCTCGGAGGGGCCGGCACCGTTCAGGATCCTCGCCGAGCGGTTCCGGGACGACCCGACCTGGCGCTGCCGCGAGCTGCCCACCGGCCACGACGCGATGGTGACCATGCCGCGGGAAACCGCGGAGCTGCTGATCGAGGCGGCGGAGGCTTCCTGAATGGGGGCCGACGACACCCCGCTCGGCAGCGAGATCGTCGATGCGCTGAAGGCGGCCGGGGTCGGGCATGTGGCGGCGCTGCCCGACATCGTCACCAGCGCCGGCATATTGTGGCGGCTCGCGGACGATCCCGACATCCGCCTGATCCGGCTCTGCAAGGAGGACGAGGGGGTGTCGATCTGCGCCGCGCTGTCCTATTGCGACAAGCGGGCGGCGCTGCTGATGCAGCAGACCGGGCTGATGGATTCGCTGAACGCGATCCGCGCCACTGCGGTCGAGTACGGGCTGCCGGTCTGCATGGTGGTCGGGCTGCTCGGCAAGGAGCCCGACCGCCCGGCGTCGGACTCGGCGAGCTACGGGGTGCGGATCGTCGAGCCGGTGTTGGACGCGATGGGGATCGACCGCATCTCCATCGAGACCTCTTCCGATGTCGCCGGGCTCGCGCCCGCGATCGAGAGGGCCTATGCCCAATCCCGCCCGGTGGTCGCGCTGATCGGACGGAGGATCGAGCGTTGATGCGCCGCGACGAATGCTTCCGCAAGCTCGCCGAGCACCGTGGCGAGGCCATCGTGGTCGCGGCCTATACGTCCGCCTTCGAGTGGGTGGCGATCGACCCGAGCCCGCTCAACTACGTCAGCGTGGGCGCGATGGGCCAGGCCTCGTCGCACGCGCTCGGCCTCGCCATCGGGCTGCCCGACCGCAGGATCGTCGTGCTCGACGGCGACGGCTCGCTCCTGATGAATCTCGGCAGCCTGGTCACCATCGCCGAGGCGGGGCCGGAGAACCTGGTCCATTTCGTGGTCGAGAACGGCACCTACGAGGCCAATGGCGGCCACCCGATCCCCGGCCGGGGGCGGGTCGACTTCGCCGGCTTCGCGCGCGATGCCGGCTACCGGGAGGTGCACCGCTTCGACGGGCTCAACCGGTTCTCGGCGATGCTCCCCGATCTCCTCGCCGCCAAGGGTCCGGTCTTCGGCTGCCTCAAGGTGGAGCCCGGCCCGCCGCCCCAATACGACTACGACATGCTCCACAGCGCCCGCATGCGCGAAGCCTTCCGGGACGCGATCCGCCCGTTCCGCGGCGGCGGGGCGCGGACGGGGTAGAGTCAGGCGAGCGGGTTGGTCCACCTGAGACCGGGAAACCGCGCCATGTCCGCATCGGTGGAGTGAAGCTCGGCCTGATGCTCGATCGCCAGGGCCGCGAGGTGGGCGTCCGTCGTCAGGTTGCCGGCCGAGCCCACCGCCTCGAGAAGAGCGAACAGAATGTCCGCATGGCGGTCTCCCGGGTGAACGATTACCGTCTGCGGTCTGCCGAGCCAGGCTCGAACGCGCGCGCAGGCGCTACCGACGGCGAGCGGCTGGTCGAGAATCCTCGGGTTCGTGGCGATGCGGATGAACCCCAGGATTGCCACCCAGGGAAGACCGACGCTGCCGGCCCCGTTCATCAGGCCTTCCCACCATAGTCGCGCCGCCTCGTGCCGAGGGGACTGCGAATCGTGGGCATGCAGCAACAGGTTTACGTCGGGAACGATCACCGACCGTACCGGCCCGCTATCCCGTCGGCCTCCATCTCGTCGAGCAACTGGTTGAGCCGGTCCCTGTCAACGCCCGGCTTCAGGCCGAACGCGTGGGGCTCCACCCTGTAGCGAGGCGACCGCGGCGGCTTCCCCCGAACGCCGAGCCCAAGACGCAAGGCGTCGTTGACGACCGCCTTCATGCTCCTGTCGCTGCGCCGCATTTCGTGCCGGAGAACCTGCGCGACATCCGGATCGAGCGTCAATGTGGTCCGCATGGATGGCAGCATGATGCACTCATCTGCTGATGTCAAGATGCTAGAGTTTCCGCTTCCGGCAAACCGCCCGGACGCCAGCCGCGGCTCAGCCCAGCCCGTAGAGCGCCCTGGCGTTGTCGTCGAGGATCTTGTCGACCACGCGCGGCTCGACCCGCCCGTCCTGCTTCAGGAGACGCAGCGCCTCGATCTCGGTCGCCGTGTCGGCATGGCCGTAATCGGTGCCGATCACCAGATGGTCCTCGCCGGCATAGCCCAGCACATAGGGCAGGTCGTCGGTCACCTGGCAGGCGACCCAGATGTTGTGGCGCCGCAGCACGTCTTGGCCGAGCTCCTTGCCCTTCCGCCTGAAGCGGATCGAGAGGTCGTTGATCACATAGGGCACCCACTGGCTCGACACCTCGATGAAGCCCCAGCGCACGCCGGGGAAGCGGTCCGGGATCGCGTGATAGACCAGGGTGTGGAAGGCGCCGATGGTCGCCAGCTTGAACTTCGAGAACCCGGAATCGTCGAGGAAGAAGCGGTGCATCGTCGGGCTGTTGGTCGCCGAGTGGATGCAGACCGGCAGGTCGCGCGCCTCGGCCGCCTCGTAGACCGGGAAGAAATAGGGGTCGTTCAGCGTGCGGTCGCATTCGAGGCCGCGCAGGAAGATGCCGACGGCCCCGTTCTCCTGCGCGAAGTCGAGCTCCTCGTCGAGCCTGTCCATCGCCAAGAGCGGCGGCGACATCACCCAGCGCAGCCGGTCGGGCGCCTGGCGCCAGATATCGGCGAGCCAGCGATTGTAGCTCCGGCTCAGCGCGAGCTCGACGCCGGCCTTCATGGTGATCGGCCTGAGGAACAGCGTCGGATACAGCACCTGGATGTCGACCCCGAGCCGGTCCATATGGGCGAGCCTGCCCGGAATGTCGCGCATCTCGCGCGTATCCACCGTGGTGTCGCTGCCGACATTGTCCTCCTTGGGCAGGATCGAGCCGTCGATCACCCAGTATTCCTCGATCGCCTGGCCTTCGAGCCCGCGGTCCTGCGCGCCGGAGGCGCGGGTGACGACCATCGGGGTGCAGCCCCGCTCGTCGTCGCGCAGATAGCGCCAGGTGTCCGGCGTCTCCAGGACATGGGCATCGGCATCGATCGTCGTCATCGCCAACCTCGCGCTTGCTCGTCCGGACGCCATCTTGCGTCCTCCGCCGGGGTCTGGCAACGCGCCGGCGCGGACGCCACAATCGGCGCATGGAACCGAGCGCCTGTGGCCCCTACCCCTACGAAGCGATCGTCGACCGGCCGCCGCTCGTCTGGCCGGGCGGGGCGCGGATCGCGTTCTGGGTCATCCCCAACATCGAGGTCTTCGCGCTGAACGAGCGGATGCCGGACGGGCCGGGGCTCATCCCCGACGTGTCGGCCTGGGGCAGGCGGGATTACGGCAACCGGGTCGGCGTGTTCCGCATGATGGAGGCGATGGAGCGCCACGGCGTGCGCGGAACGGTCGCGCTCAACAGCGAGGTTTGCGACGCAGCCCCGCGCGTGGTCGAGGAATGCGTGCGCCTCGGCTGGGAGCTGATGGGCCATTGCGAGAGCAACACGCGCCGGCTCAACGAGGCGGGCTCGGAAGAGGAGGCCGGGCGCATCGTCCAGCGCACCCTCGCGCGCATCGAGCGCGCCACCGGCCGCCGCCCGACCGGCTGGCTCGGCGCCGGGCGGCAGGAGACCTGGGGGACGCTCGACCGGCTGGTGGCCGAGGGCTGCCGCTACGTGGCCGACTGGGACTCCGACGACCAGCCGGTGCTGATGGAGGTCGCCGGCAGGCCGCTGGTCTCGATGCCCTACGGCGCCGGGGTCTCCGACAAGCAGGCCTTCGAGGGGAGCGGCTTCACCGCCGACGATTTCGAGCGCATGATATGCCGCGCCTTCGACGTGCTCTATGCCGAGAGCGCGACCTCGGGCCGCGTCGCCTCGGTCTCGCTCCACCCCTATATCGTCGGCGTCCCGCACCGCATCGGCGCGCTGGACAGGGCGCTCGCCCATATAAGAGGCCACGACGACGTCTGGTTCGCCACCGGCGAGGAGATCGTCGCCCATTTCCTGGCATGGAAGGCGCAAGGCTAGACGGGGAGGGCCCGCGATGTTTCCCGAACACGATCTGATCCTGCACGGCGGCAAGGCGATCACGCTCGACGGCGGGTCGCGCCTGGCGCGCGCCGTGGGCGCCTCGGCGGGGCGCATTTCGGCGGTTGGCGGCGACGCGGAGGTGCTGGCCGGGCGCGGCCGCCACACGCGGATCGTCGACCTCGGCGGAAGGGTGGTGTGTCCGGGCTTCATCGACACCCACGCCCATATGGACCGCGAGGGGCTGAAGGCGCGCGGCGGCTACTCGCTCGCCGGGCGTCACTCGGTGGCGGCGATCGTCGATGCGGTGGCCGGCGCCTGCGCCCGCACGCCGAAGGGCGAGTGGGTGGTCTGCATGCCCATGGGCACGCCCAAGCTCTCCTATATCAGCCGGCCGGATCAGCTCGAGGAAGGCCGCTTCCCGACCCGCCACGACCTCGATGCGGTCTCGCCCGACAACCCGGTCTATATCCGCGTGCCCTGGGGCTGGTGGGTGCACCGCCCCTTCGTCGCGGTCGCCAACTCGGCGGCGCTCAGGCTCTGCGGCATCGACCGCGACACGCCGGCGCCCTACAACGTCGAGATCCTCGCCGACGGCGACGGCGAGCCCAACGGCGTGTTCCTCGACCGCTCCTACGCCCCGGTGATCGAGTACACGCTGATGCGCAAGGCGCCGAGGATCGCCTTCGAGGACCGCGTGGCGGGCTGCCGGCTGGGCGCCGTGGCCTACGCCGCCGCCGGCACGACGAGCATCTACGAGGGACACGGGCTGACGCCGGCGATCCTGGAGGCCTATCGCCGGGTGCGGGAGGACGGCGACCTCGTCGTGCGCGCCCATTTGCCGCTCAGCGTCCCGGGCGCCTCGGTCGACGACCGCAGGCTGGCCGGCATACTCGACGAATGGGCGGGGCGGCTGGCCGGGCGCGGCAGCGGCGACGACATGCTGCGCTTCGAGGGCGTGTGCGTCGACGTGGCAAACGAGCAGGCCGCGGCGATCATCGGCGAGCACTACCCATACGAGGCCTGGGCCGGGCATTTCTACCACTCGCTGTCGCACGACCGCTTCGTCGAGCTCGGCGTCCACGCCGCGAAGCTCGGCATCAGGCTGAGCTGCCTGATCTGCTACGACCTCGAACGGGTGCTCAGGGCCTATGAGGCGATCGACGCAAAGGTGTCGATCCGCGACCGGCGCTGGGTGATGATCCACGTGATCGAGGCGAGCGCCGACCAGATCCGCCGCATGAAGGCGCTCGGCGTGATCGCGACCGTGACGCCCAACTTCATGTACATGGCGTCCGACCGCTTCAACCTGCACGAGATCGGCGAGCGCGCGATGCCGATCCGCGCGCTGATCGATGCCGGGGTGCCGGTCGCGCTGTCGTCGGACAACGTGCCCTACTCCATGTTGTGGACCATGTGGGAGGCGCTCGCCCGCTACGACGCCGATTCCGGGCGCAAGCTCGGCCAAAGCAACCTCACCCGCGAGGAGGCGCTGCGCATGATCTGCCAGACCGGCGCCGCGGTGACCTGGGAAGAGGACGCGAAGGGCGCGCTGGAGGTGGGCAAGCTGGCCGACATGGTCGTGCTGGACGGCGACCCGCTGAGCTGCGCCGAGGACGCGATCAAGCACATTCGCGTCGAGCGCACCTTCCTCGGCGGCCGCGAGGTGTTCGGCCCCGGCATGACCGACCCCGGCCCGGTCGACGGCATGGACCCGCTCTGACCGTGTCCGTCGACGGGGCTCCGCCATGCGGGCCGGGCATGGGCACGGCGCCAATCGGCATTTCCGGTTTGGGCGGCCCCGTGCTAGCCGGTTCCTCGAGGCGGGCGGCACCGGCTTGAGCGAGCGACAGGACCGCGGACTGTGCGAGGCATGAAGGCGCTCCACGAGTTCGAGTCGCGCTTCGGCGGCTGGGTCATCGCGCTGCGCTGGCCGATCGTCGCCGTCGCCCTGGTGCTGACCGGGATCGCGGCGGCCGGCACGGCATTTCTCGAATTCTCGGCCGACGACCGCATCTACTTCGCCAAGGACAATCCCCAGCTCCTCGCAAGCGAGGCGATGGAGAACACCTACGGCAAGACCAACAACGTGCTCTTCGCCGTCGTGCCGGAGGACCGCGACGCCACCTCGGCCGTCGCGCTCGAAGCCATCGCCTGGCTCACCGAACGGTCCTGGCAGATTCCCCATGCCACCCGCGTCGACTCGCTGACCAACTTCCAGCACTCAACGGCGGACGGCGACGACATCCTGGTCCGCGACCTCCTGGAGGTCGCCGCCGACGGCGATGGCGGCGGGCGGTCCAGGATCCGCGCGATCGCCCTGGCCGAACCGCTGCTTGCGGGGCGGCTGATCGCGCGCGACGGCGCGGTCGGCGGCGTCAACGTCACCATCGCCCTGCCCGGCGGGGACGAGATGCGCGAAAGGGGGCGGGTGGCCGCGTTCTCCTACGGGCTCGCGGACCGGGTTCGCGAGCGCTTTCCCGGCACCGACGTGCGCGTGACCGGCCAGGTGATTTTCAACCAGGCCTTCATGGAGGTCTCGCTGCGCGACCTCCAGACGCTGGTTCCGGCGAGCTTCGCGGCGATGACGCTGATGCTGGTGCTGCTGACCGGCGGGCTGGGCGGGACCTTCGCGATCATGCTCGTGGTCGCGCTGTCGGTGATGACCGCGGTGGGTCTCGGCGGATGGGTGGGGCTGCCGATGACGACGCCCTCCGCCATCGCGCCGGTCGTCGTGCTCACGGTCGCCATCGCCAGCTGCGTGCACATATTCTCGAGCGTCGTCCACCACATGCAGAGCGATGCGTCACGCGCGCCCGCGGATCGGGGTAGCGGCGAGCGCAAGCGGAACGCGATCGTGGAATCGGTGCGGGTCAATCTTCAACCAGTGTTCCTCGCCTGCCTGACCACCGCGTTCGGCTTCCTCAGCATGAACTTCTCCGAGGTGCCGCCGCTCCGCCATCTCGGCACCTTCGTCGCGTTCGGGGTCGGCGCGGCCTTCCTGCTCTCGGTGAGCGTTCTGCCGGCGCTGCTCTCGCTGCTGCCGGTCCGGGTGCGCCAGGCCGGATACCGCCGCGATGCCGCGATGGCCGCGCTCGGGGAGTTCGTCATCCGCCGGCGCCGCGCATTGCTGTGGGGGTTCGGAGCGGTCGCGGTAGTGCTCGTCGCCTCGATTCCCCGCAACGAGCTGAACGACGTCTTCCTCCACTATTTCGACCGGAGCATCGAGTTCCGGCGCGACGCGGATTTCACCGTCGAGCACCTCACCGGCATCTATACGATGGAGTACGCGCTCGCCTCGGGCGAGCGGGGCGGGATCGCCGACCCCGCCTACCTCGCCGACCTCGCCGCGTTCGCCGGGTGGTACAGGGAGCAGCCCGAGACGATCCACGTCAACGTCGTCACCGATACCTTCCGGCGGCTCAACATGAGCCTGCATGGCGACGATCCGGCCGAGTACCGCCTGCCCGCGAGCCGCGAGCTGGCCGCGCAGTACCTGCTGCTCTACGAGCTGTCACTTCCCGCCGGGCTCGATCTCAACAACCAGATCGACGTCGACAAGTCGGCGACCCGCATGACGGTGGCGACGAGGACGCTGTCGTCGAACGAGGTGATCGCGCTCGACCGGCGCGCGCTGCGATGGCTGGCCGACCGCGCGCCCCACATCGCCCGCGCCGAGAGCGCCGGCGGCACGTTGATGTTCGCCTATCTCGGTCGGCGCAACATCATCGCGATGCTGCTCGGCACCACCGTCGCCCTGATCGGGATTTCCCTCGTGCTCGTGCTCGCCCTGCGGTCGTTGCGGCTCGGCCTCGCGAGCCTGGTCCCCAACCTGGTTCCCGGCGCGATGGGGTTCGGCATCTGGGGTTGGGCGGTCGGAGAGGTCGGGGTCTCGCTGTCGATGGTGACGGCCATGACGCTCGGCATCGTGGTCGACGACACGGTGCACTTCCTGAGCAAGTACCAGCGCGCCCGGCGCGAGCTCGGTTGCGCGCCCCCCGACGCGGTGCGCGTCGCGTTTCGCACCGTGGGCCGCGCGCTGCTCACGACGTCTGTCGTGCTGGTCGCCGGATTCGTGGTGGTGAGCCTCTCCAGCTTCGAGCTCAACTCCGGCATGGGCAGGCTCACCGCGATGGTCATCGCGCTCGCGCTCGTGGCCGATCTCTTTCTCCTGCCGCCGCTGCTCATGCGGATCGACCGGTCACGGGGCGCGGCGGGCGACCCGGGCGATTCGGCGAGCCGGACCGTCGGTTCGCATCGCTGACAAATAAAAATATACTTAAAGCTGATATTAATATTCCTTGGTTTTTGGCGCCCGAGGATGCACCATCCCCCGGTGGGAAAGAACCAGACGAGAACCGGCGACCGGGTCGCGCATCGGGTTAACCGGGCCACGGGACGTCGAGACGATGGAAGTCACGGTCGAACGAAATGACGACGTCCTGTCGCTTGGCGTAAAGGGGCGCATCGACTACACCACCGCCCCCGCCTTCGACGAGGCGGTCGAACGCGCGATGACGGAAACCGACCGCGCCCTGATCCTGGACTTCGAGGAGGTCGCCTTCATCGGCAGCGCGGGTCTCCGCGTCATTCTGCTCAAGGGGAAGGCGCTGCGGGATCGGGGTGTCGAACTGGCGCTTTGCGCGCTCTCCGATCCGGTTCGCGGGGTCTTCCAGGTTACCGGCTTCGACCAGCTGTTTCCGATTCACGCGACCGCGGCGGACGCACGCGCATCGCTCGGCGCCTGAGTCGCCGGGAAGGACCCGCCGTCGGCTATCGGGCGCGACGGTGAAGCCGATCGACCGGCAGGACAGCCCGGTGGAAGACGTCTGGCGAAGCTTCGAGCGGAGCCGGGGGAGCCCCGCTTCCTGACGGGACGCCCGGCCCGCTACCCCGCCCCCGGCGCCGTCCCGCCGATCCCCAGCCGCTCCGCGAAGCGGGCGCGCCAGCGCTCGACCGGTTCCGTCGTCGGGTCGGATTCGAGCATCCGCCAGGTGCGCTCGGCGATCTCCGCGTCGCTCATCGAGAGGTCGAGGTCGCCGGAATAATAGGGCTGGTCGACATGCCAGGGGGTGTCGACGAAGACCTCGGTGCGGTTGCCCTCCGGGTCGTCGCAATAGACCGACCATGCGACGCCGTGGTTGACGGTGAGCAGGTTGGCGACCCCGGGCCAGTCCTCGAGCGCCCGGTGGATCTCCCGCAGCCGGTCGAGGTCGCCCACCTCGAAAGACACGTGGTTGTGGTGGACGCCGTCCCGCGCCGTCCGCCCCTGGTACAGCACGAGCTGATGGTGGTCGCGCGGGTCGGCGCCGAGAAAGGCGATCTCGCCCCGCCCCTCCAGCGTGCCCCGGTCGGTGACCTCGAGCCCGTAGACGGCGGTGAAGAAGTCCACCATCCGGTCGAGGTCGAAGACGTGGAACCCGGCATGGCTGAGACGGATCGCCGGTCTTGCGCTCATCGGAACCTCCTGTCGTGGCTCGGGCGGATTATCGCGCATCGGGGATGCATCCTCCCATGGCCGTTTTGCGGGAGCCCGCCGCGGGGTTGCGCGTCGCCATGTACCGGGCGCGACGCGGCGGTCAACGAACCCGCGCGCCCCGGTCAGGACGCGACCAGGGCGTCGCCGACCATCTCCCGCGCCTCCTCGACGAGCGCCAGCCCCGCGTCGGTCGCGTTCTCGGCCAGGATGTCGATCCATAGCTGACCCTGATAGACCGCGCGGTGGACGAGGCCGATGCGCCGCGACGGCTCGGGATCGGAGAACCTGAGCAAGCGCAGCTCGGGCGCGGCGGTGCTCTCGCACAGCGCGGCGGTCTCCGGGATCAGCGTGAGCCCCGCGCCGTTCGCCACCAGCTTCGCCAGGGTCGTCAGCGACCCCGCGCCGCGGCGGACTTCCTGGATGCGCCACATCGAGCAGGCTCCGAGAACCTGGTCCGCCAGGCAATGGCCCTCCCCGAGCGTCAGCAACGGGCCGATATCGGCTCGCGCCAGATCCGCCGGGTGCGGGTCGCCGTCCAGCGCGCGCACCGCGGAGAGCCGCCTGGCGCGGCCGGCGAGCAGGAACCGGTCCTCGAACAGCTCCCGTTCCGGCAGCTCCAGCAGTCCGAGCGGCAGCGAGACGATCGCCGCGTCGAGCCGCCCGGCCAGCAGATGGGTGATCAGATTCTGGCCGGGCCCCTCGGTAACGTTGAGCTCGACGCGCGGCGCGGAGCGTTCCAGCCGGGCCAGCAGACCCGGCAGCAGATAGGGCGCGAGAGTGGACAGGATACCGACCGAAAACCGCAAGGGGCCCTCTTCGAAGCGCTTGCCCATGGTCTCCAGCAGCAGCGTTTCGTCGAGGATCCGCAGGGTCTGTTCATGGGCTTCGCGGCCCAGCCGGGTGAGCTGGATGCCGCGGCTCTCGCGCTCCACCACGGGCCCGCCGAGCGTGGCTTCGAGCTCCCGGATCTGCAGCGACAGGGCGGGCTGCGACACGTGAACGCTCTCGGCCGCGCGGCTGAACGAGCCATGCTCGATCAAAGCCCGAAAGTAGCGCAGTTGACGTAAGGTAACCGGCATAGCTCCTCTCCTGTGGCGCCTTCGCGCCGCCTTGCTTTCCCGTTCCGGTCCCGGGAGCCCCCGGACGGGGCTCCCGGTCGCGGATGCGCCTATCAAGGCACCTCATGGATATACGCCGGACGATAAATAAAAAATAATACCGATTTCTTGGAAACTTTATAAGAAAATATAATGCACCAGCCATTGCGCCCGACGCCGCGGCTCGCGCCGCCCGGTGCGGCGTGGTAAGACCGGCGCCAGGCATCGATCCGCGGCAAGGCAGAGGGGGTTCCGGCATGAGCGATGTGCTTCAGGCGATGCGCGACGTGGTGGTCGCCAACCGCATCCTGGCCCGCGAGGGGGTGGTCGATGCCTACGGCCATGTCAGCGTGCGCCATCCCGACAACCCGGGACGCTATCTGATGTCGTGCTCGCGCTCGCCGGAGCTGGTCACCCTCGACGACATCATGGAGTTCACCCTGGACGGCGAGCCGGTGGACGACTCGGGCCGGGTGCCCTACGCCGAGCGCTTCATCCACGGCGCGATCTTCGAGAACCGGCCCGACGTCAATTCCGTGGTCCACAACCACTCGCACGCGGTCATCCCCTTCGGGGTGACCGGGGTCAAGCTCAGGCCGATCATCCATGTCGGCTCGGCGATCGGCGCCGACATCCCGGTCTGGGACATTCGCGACCGGTTCGGCGACACCAACCTGCTGGTGGTCGACATGGAACAGGGGCGCGACCTCGCCGACTGTCTCGGCGACAACCGGGTGGCGCTGATGCGTGGCCATGGCTGCGCGGTGGCGGGCGGCTCGCACCAGCAATCGGTGATGACGTCGGTCTACCTCCAGGTCGCGGCCGAGCTGCAGGCCGCGGCGATGCGGATGGGCGAGGTGACCTATCTGTCGGATGCCGAGATCGAGCACTGCTCGGCCACCTTCACCAGCGAGATATCGGTCAACCGGGCGTGGCAGTATCTCCGCCACCGCGCCGGCGTGACCGATTTCTAGGAGGCCTCGATGGCCGGGCCGAGCCGCGAGATCGCCGCCGCGATCGCCGAGCAGGCGGCGCAGTCGGGGATCGAGCTGGTCGCCAGCCTGCCGGACGGCTGGATCGCCGCGCTGATCGAGGCATTCGAGGCCGACCCGCGGTTCGACCACATCCCGGTCAACCGCGAGGAATCGGCGATCGGGCTGTGCTCGGGCGCGTTCTTCGGCGGCAAGGGCTCGCTCGCCCTGATGGGCGCGTCCGGGCTGATGACCTGCATCTACGCGATCACCAAGATCAACTACACCTACATGGTGCCGATGACGATCTTCATAACCATGCGGGGGCGGCTCGGCGACCGCGCCAAGTTCCACGTCTCGAACGGGCTCTATCTGGAGCCCGTCATGCGCTCGATCGACCTGCCCTACACGGTGATCGAGCGGCCGGACCAGCTCGGCGAGATCCGCCGCGCCGAGGCCCATTCGCGGACCATCTCGCGCCCCGTGGTGGTGGGCTTCACCCGCGACCTGCTGTACGGGGAGAGCGGCTGATGGCGATGCAGATGGAGGCCTGTTTCGCCCATCTGGTCGAGCGCTGGACCGACGAAGTCGTGGTCACCTCGGCCGGCAACGCCTCCGAGATGTGGTGGAAGCTCACCGGCGAAACGGAGAAGGTGTTTTACCTCGAAGCCTCGATGAGCCTCGCCTCGCTGTTCGCCGCCGGCATCGCCTACGGCATCCCGCGGGCCAATGTGTGGGCGTTCTCGGGCGACGGGGCGTTCCTGATGAACCCCGGCATGCTGACGGTGGAGCGCCGGCTGGGGCTGCCCAACCTGACGCATTTCCTTCTCGACAACGGGGTCTACGGCGCGACCTTCGAGATCGGCATGTCGGATGCGGGCGAGACCGACTACGCCGCGCTGGCGCGCGCCTGCGGGCTTCAGAACGTGTTCCGTTTCGGAACGCTCGGCGAGCTGAGCGACGGCATGGACGAGGTCGAGCGGGTCAACGGCGAGGCCTTCGTGGTGCTCGACGTCGAGCCGCACGGCTCCGCCCTGCCGGACCCGCCGATGGACGGCCCGGAATGCAAGTTCCGCTTCGGCCGCCATCTCGAGCGCACCTACGGCGTGAGGATCTTCGACGCCCGGGTCTGAGGCGGACGCATGAAGATCGCCCGTATCGAGGCCATCCCGCTCGCAATCCCGCACGACCATGGCGGGCCGCCGCCCTCCTGGGGCGGGCAGGAATGGGACGGGCTCACCATCCTGCTGGTGCGCATCGACACCGAGGACGGGGCGACCGGCTGGGGCGAGGCGTTCAGCTACAATTGCATGCCGGCCGTCAAGGCGGTCGTCGAGGCGACGGTGGCGCCGATACTCATCGGGCGCGACGCGAGCGACATCGCGGCGATCAACCGCGACCTCCAGCAGGCGCTGCATCTCTTCGGGCGCTACGGCATCACCCTGTTCGGCATCTCGGCGGTCGACATCGCGCTCTGGGACCTCGCCGGCAAGCGGGCGGGGCTGCCGCTCGGCCGGCTGCTCGGCGGGCCCGCCGAACCGCCTTTGGTGCCGGGCTATGCCAGCCTGTTCAGGTACCGCGACCGGGAGCTGGTCGCGGAGACCGCGCGCGCGGCGCTCGCCGAAGGCTATCCTGCGATCAAGCTGCACGAGACCGAAGAGCCCGAGATCGCCGCGGCGCGGGCGGCGATGGGGGGCGGCGTGCCGCTCTCGGTCGACGTGAACTGCCCCTGGACGCCAGGCGAGGCGCGGGCGATGGCCGCCCGGCTCAAGCCCTACCACCTGCACTGGCTGGAGGAGCCGATCTTCCCGCCCGAGGATTTTTCCGCCCTCGCCCGGCTCCAGCGCGAATCCGGGATCGACCTCGCCTGCGGCGAGAACGCGTCGACGTCCTTCGAGTTCCAGAGCCTGCTGGAAGCGGGGGCGGCGCGCTACGTCCAGCCGAGCGTTACCAAGCTCGGCGGGGCGACCGAGTTCCTCAAGGTGCTGGCGCTCGCCGAGGCCCACGGCGCGGCCGTCATGCCGCACTCCCCCTATTTCGGGCCGGGCTGGCTCGCCACCCTCCAACTCGTCGGCGCCATGCCGCTCACCGGCCGCCCCGGCGGTGCCTGGATCGAGCGCTTCTACACGAAGCTGGAGGCGACGCTCTACCCGGGCCTGGTCTCGCCGGTCGAGGGCGGCAAGTTCCGCATCCCCACCGGCCCCGGCCTCGGCGCCGAGCCCGACCCGGACGCGATCCGCGACTACCGGGTGGCGGGGTAGGGCAGGGCCGTCCGGGACGGAACCGATGCGGCGTGGCGCCCCTCGATACGGCGCTCCCGCGCCTACTCGGGATGAGGCTTTTTTCCTCACCTTCCTCATCCTGAGTCGCCGCACAGCCGCGTATCGGAGGACGCACCTCCGCCGCTTCGGCCCTTCCAAGCAAGATGGACAGGCTCCCGGGAAGCAGTGCCGGAGGCCCTTCACCTGCGACGATGCGACGCATTGCGGGTCCGGCCCGAACCGGTCAACGCTGCGCATCGTCACGACCCGAACCGGCGGCTGTTTCGGGTCTCGGAGTGTCGGATGGCCGAGAGCAACGGCGAGGCGAAGACCGACAGCGCCGTGGACGTTCGGTCCCATTCAACCCGTGCGGCCCGCCGCGATCGCGCCGGCTGGATCGTGTTCGGCGCGGTGTCGGTCCTTTGGCTGCCCGCCACCTTCGCTCTGCTCGGTAACGAATGGTATGGCGGTCCGCGGGTCGATCCCGCCGGTCAACTCAAGGTCGTGGCACTCTTCACCCTCGCGGGCCTCCCGCTGGCTCTTGCTTGCGGTTTGATTTGCTGGGCAGGCTCTCCCGGCGGCGCGTGGGCGCTGCTGGCCACTCTTGGGACCTTTGTCTTCATCTGGAGTGTGGGCGTACTCGTCGCCTTCAGCAAAGACGGTCATGCGCCATTGGGGCGCACCGCGTTGGCCGTTGGCTTGGGTACGGCGGCCATCAGCCTGCCGATCTGGCTCGGATACGCCATTTGGCGCGTCGCTCGGTATTGGGAGCGCCGGGCGGCGGATGCCGGTTCCGGCAAGCATAGCGGGCTCGGATGGGAGCCGCGGAACCGGTCGGGCGATCCCGGTGAAGGCGCCTAGCCGCGATCTCTCAACAGGTTATCCCCAACGTCATGGCCGGACTCGTTCCGGCCATCCACGCGGTTGCCCGGCGGCGGGCGGGCTCCGACGACAGAGCTATCTGAAACAAGTCTGGAAATGGCGGGGGAAGGGACGCCGCATCGCTCGGCAGAGAACTTCGGAACCGGGACCCTAAACCGGAAATACCAGGCAGTTGTTGATCACCACCGAGTCGTAGACGCAGCGGCGCTCGGCGAGCAGGAGGCGGCCGTCGACGCGCTCGAAGAGGTCGTAGTACTTGCCGACCTGCTGGATGCGGCTCGGCTCCTCGACCAGAGTCTCCAGCAGCAGGTAGTTGGCCTCGGCGCGGATGGTCTGCCCCGACACCTCGTGCACCCGGACGTTGTTGATCTGCAAGTTCAGGTAGCGCGGGGCGTACATCTCGGTGTTGCGCAGCGCGAACGCGCGGTCCTTGAGCATGCCCTTGCCCTCGCAATAGACGAGGCCCAAGGGCAGGCCCGACTCATGGTTGTCGCGCGCGACGATGCAGTAGAACGCGTCGTCGGTGAAGAACTCGCACCACTGCTCGACCTCGCCGCGCTCCAGCGCGTCGGCGTAGTCGAAGTGGAACTCCTCGATCTCCAGCCTGAGGTCGCGGAACGCGGTGCGGTCGGCCCGCGCCGCGCGCACCCCCGCCGCGGTCTCGCTCACAGCGCCATCGCCTCGCGGTAGTAGCGGTACATGGCGCGGATCGCGCGCTCGGTGATGATGGTGTCCGTCTCCTCCGCGTCGTCGCCCAACAGCGCGAGCCCGACCCGAGGCATCGAGCGCCTGAGCCCGTCCTGGACGAATTTGAGCGCCTCGTTGTCCTCGATCCCCAGGAACCCGCCGGGGCCGAAGATGTTGTTCTGGCGCAGCCGGTGCCGCGTCATCGCCTCGTCGTCCGTCGCGCGGCCGAACACCGCCCAGATCATCATCAGCTCGTTCGGCCCGCGCGGCACGATGAGCCGGGTGTTCAAGATGTTGGTCTGGCGCAGCGCCGTCATATTGGGCCAGATCGTCATCGCCGCGCCGGACCACGAGGAGTCGAACTCGCGGACGAAGTCGAGCACGCTCTCGTCGTTGAGCCTGAGCCCTTCGCGATAGGCCTGGATCTGCGCCTGGTCCTCCTCGCTCACGTCGGGGCGGCCCTGCGGGCGGCGCGAGAGCAGCGCGCTGTGGCGCCCGACGGGATCGACCAGGATGTCGGACTCGTTGCTGGTCACGAACAGCCCGAAGGTCGTGAGGTAGGTGTGCAGCAGCGTCGCGTGGTAGGGGTCCTTGAGGTTCTCCTGGTACAGCTTCCAGTTGCCCGGCAGGATGTTGCGGTGGAGCCCGAGCAGCACCTGCTCGGTGCCGTCGAAGATGATGTCGAACTGTTCGCGGATCTCGGGGCCGAGATAGTCCTCGACCGGCTCCATGTCCTCGCAGGCGGTGGCGAAGATCACGCCGCGATAGGCCGACGCCTTGAACTTCCTGAGCCCGTGCTCGGCCATGTCGAAGCCGGGCGGCATGCCCCCCTTGCCCTTCACCCCGCGGCGGAACGGCACCGCCACCAGATCGCCCGCGAGGTCGTAGGTCCAGTTGTGGTAGGGGCAGACGAAGCGCTCGGTATTGCCGCGGTATTCGCGGCAGTACTCGGCGCCGCGATGGGCGCAGCGGTTCTCGAACACGTGGACTCCGCGGTCGGCGTCGCGGGTGACCACCACCGGCACCTCGCCGACATAGGAGCGGATGTAGTCGCCCGGCTTCGGCACCTCGCATTCGAGGCCGACGAAGTTCCAGTGCCGGCCGAAGAAGATGCGCTCCTGCTCGCGGGCATAGATCCACGCGTCGGTATAGACCCAGTCCGGCACCTGCGTTTCGTCATTCGGCCAGGCCAGCTCGGCCGGCGCCGTGGCGCCGTTGCCGTTGGCCGGAAAACGGTTCGTTCCGTCCATGCCCCGTCTCCTGCTTGCGGGTTGGAGTATCCGCCGGATGGGGCGCGCTCGCAAGCCGCGGGCGAAAGGGTGTCCCTGCCCGGATCGAAGCGACGGAACGCCGTGTCGGCGGGTTCGCTCCGCCGGTCAGTTCTTCCTGGGCGGTGGTGGCGGAGGGGGCGGAGGTTTGGCGGCGCCCGGCGGCTTGGGCGATACGCCTTTCTCCAATGGTACGGAACCCGGACCTCGTCTTGAAGGCGGGGGCGTGGGCTCCTTGGCCATGACTTGCTCCTTGTGCTGCCCGTTGGATTCCGGTTCTTCGGTCTAACTATGGCGTACTTCCAGAAACTCGACCATTTCAACTTCCCCGGCGGGAATGAGAATGCTGGCGACTCCTTCGATGGGCTCCCGTCTGTCGTCATACAACCATTCACCCTCCGCGATGCGGAAATGTCCGTCGGCGGGATGGCTGGGCCACTCTTCCGGCCAGCCGAGAAGGCGCCGCTGCCCGTCCAGGTGCAAGACGACATAGGAGTCTCGGTGCCGGGAGAATGCCGAGTACCATTCGGACGGGTAAGAAGTCTCCTTGGTGATGCCGGCTCGGCGTAGAAACTTGTGCAAGGAGTCCGTGTTGGAGAAATAGGAGGCGAGCAGTCCCAGCACGACTGCGACAACGATGGAAAGTGCGGCCTCCCACGTCCCGGCCGCCGCGAGCTTCTCTTGCGCGCTAGACAGGGCCAGCAGGCAGTATTTCGTTATTGTCTGCCCGACCACAGTGAATATCAGCGCCACAACGACACGATCGAATGTGCCGGGCCTAGGATGGGATGTCAGAGAATAGAAGACGGCAGCGGCAACGAATCCCGGTAGGAGAAAGGTCAGGACGCCGACGAATTCACCGGATGCCCAGTCGATATCCATCGCCCACAGCCCCACGCAGATTCACGATTTGTTCCAACCCCAGGATACCGACCCGTTGGATTGCGTCAAGCCCTTCCGTTTCTCGAATTTCCCGCCGGCCCTCGGCCGCGCGAGGTCCGGCTACGCGTCCCGGTTCGCCTCCTGCACCACCGCGCGGTCGTTGTAGCCGGCGAGGCTCCGCTCCATGGCGGCGACGCAAACCGGGTCGAGGTCGAAGCGCGGCTCGGGGTCCGGGTCCCAGTGGCCGTAGCGGTCCTCGCCGCGCACCAGCAGCGCCGAGCGGCGGCCGATCGCCGAGCGCACCCGGGTCGGGATGTAGATGAAGGAGATCCCCATCCGGCGCCACGCGCTCCGGTTCGGCTCCGAGCCGTGGATCAGCCGCTCGTGGTGGATCGAGAACTGCCCCGCCCTGAGCACCAGGTCGACCGCGCCCGCATCGTCAATCCCCTCCAGCGTCTGGCCGCGCGACAGCAGATTGTCCGCGGCGTAGGTCTCGACATGGACCAGCTCCGCGCCGCGATGGCTGCCCGGGATCACCCGCACGCAGCCGCTCTCGGGCGTGGAATCGCTGAAGGCGAACCACACCGTCGCCTCCTCGTGCGGGTCGAGCCCGTAATAGGCCGAATCCTGGTGCCACGAGACATAGGACGGATCGCCCGCCCCCTTGAACCAGAAGGTCGACAGGTAGACCAGCAGATCGGGGCCGAGCAAATCCTCCACCGCGTCGAGGATCGCCGGGTGGCGCGCCAGCCCGACCAGCCAGGGGAAGACGAGGTGGCCCTTGACGCGGAGCTCCTTCGTCGCGTCGACCCCGCTCGCGCGTTCGTAGTCCTCGATCCGGCGGCCGAGCGCCCGCGCCTCGTCCGCCCCCATCGCCTCGACCGGGCAGACATAGCCGTCGCGTTCGAAGGCGGCGACCTGCGCCGCGCTCAGGATCTTGCCCATGGCGTCCTCCTCACACCCCCATCAGGCCGCGGACCGCGCGGGTCAGGCGTCCCTCCGGGTTCTGGTAGTCGAACACGATGTCGAAATGGTTGGTCTCCGCCATGTCGACATAATCGGCCGAGAACCCCTTCGCGCGCCATGCCGCGGCGTAGTCGTCGGTCTGGCGCTTGAACTCCGAGGTCTCGTTGCCGCCATAGGAGACGACCAGCGGGCAGCCCGCCTCCGGCAGATGGTGGATCGGGCTGTTACGCCGCGCCGCCGCCTCGTCGAGCCGGGCCCATTCGTTGACCTCCGAGAGCCGGATCGGCTCCAGGTCGAAGATGCCGGAGATCGCGCACGCCCCCTTGACGATGTCTTCCGGCACGCCGAGCTCCGCGTGCCAGCCGCCCGAGATCATCGCCCCGGTGAGATGCCCGCCGGCCGAGCTACCGGTGACGAAGATGCGCTCCGGATCGCCGCCGAACGAGCCCGCCTCGGCCCGGGTCCAGGCGAGTGCGCGGCGGCATTGCGCGACGATGACATCGAGGCTCGCTTCCGGCGCCAGGCTGTAATTGACCGTCACCACGGCGGCGCCGAGGCCCGCGAAGCACTCCGCCATGAAGGCGCTCTCCTTCTGGCTCAGCATGCGCCAGTAGCCGCCATGGATGTAGAACAGCACCGGCGCGCCGCCGCGGGCGGGGAAGATGTCGACCACCTCGTCGGCGGTCTCGCCGTAGCGCACGTCCTCGCGGCAGTCGAGGGCCTCGCGCGCCCGCGCGCTGTCGGCGGCGTAGCGCGCGACCGCCGCCTCGAACACCTCGACCGGCACGGTGCCCCGCGCCCGGTATTCCGCATCCAGCGTCTCCTGGTCGAAGCCGCGATAGACCGCCATTGCCGTTCTCCTCTGTCTATCCGTGCCGGGCGGGGGCCGGGTCGCGCGGGATTCCGAGCCAATCCGCCAGCCGGTCCATCGTCCCGTCGAGCCGCCCGCGCGCGACGATCGCGCCATGGGTGTACCAGGCGAGCGCGATCATCAACACGGCGGCGAAGAACACGTCGCTCAGGAAATGCGCGCCCATCGCCATGCGCAGCGCCCCCACCGCCGAGCCGAAGCCCATCGCCGCCCAGAATACCCGCCGGCGCAGGCCGAGCGGCACCAGAAACGCAAGCGCCACGTAGGCGAAGCCGTAGGCCGCCTCGCCGGAGACGAAGGAGCAGTTGCGCTCGCACTGGTCGGCGACGACCAGCGGCGGGCTAAAAGCCTTGTCGCCGCCGAACTCGGCGATCTCGCGCGGCCGCGCCCGGTCCCAGTGGTCCTTGAGCACGTTGTTGACGATCAGCCCCGGCCCGAGGAGCGAGAACACGACGAGGAAGCAGATCGACCGCCGGGTGAGCCCGAACAGGTAGCGGCCCCAGAGATGGCGGCAGACCACCGAGAGCGCGAGCCCGGCGAAGACGACATAGCCGATCCGGATGAACCCCCGGCGCAGGGTCTGGAGGTCGGGGTCGCGCGCCGCCGGGAACCCGGCACCGGGGTCGTGGAACAGCCCGGCGAAGAACAGGTCGATCTCGGGAAACCGGTAGAGGATCGCGCCGGCGATCGCCGAGACCGCGCAGAACGCGAGCAGGCTTCGCCGTCCGTCCATCGGGCTCCGTTCGTCCATCGCGGCCTGCCGGGTGGCGTCGTGGCGCAGGGTATCGCCCGCCGGCGGCGATTGCATCAACCCCCTGCCCTCCTATGATGGGCCGCCGTTCGAGGAGGGTTGCGTGTCCACAGGGCGTTCGCTTGCCGCCGCGTTGTCGCTGATCGCCGGACTAGCAGCCATTCCCTCCGGGGCGGCGCGCGCCGACAAGGCGACCATGGGGCTGATCTCCGCCGGCACCGCCTTCCTCGCCTACAGCGCGGCGTTCAACCGGACGGAGGGCGAAGAGCCCGATTCGCTGTCCGTCGGCACCGGCGTGTCGGACCCGATCGACCGGGAACACACCGCGGGCATGTTCCAGGTCGAGTACCGGCCCGCGCTGTGGGGTCTGCGCACCGGGCCGGTGGCCGGGCTCGCGGCCACGCTCGACGGCCGCTTCATCGGCTATGCCGGGCTGCGCCACGACATCCTGTTCGCCGGGCGCTTCCTGGTGTCCTTCAACCTTGCCGCGGCCGCCTACCGCATCGAGGGCGACACCGACGAGGTCCGCGGGCTGCCCCAGTTCCGCACCGGTTTCGACATCCAGTACAAGCTGCCCGGCGGGTCCAAGGTCGGGGTCGCGCTGCAGCACTACTCGAACGCCGAGGTGTTCGAGAAGAGCAACCCGGGCACCGAGACCCTCGCCTTCACCTTCACCATGCCGCTCAGCCTGTTCTAGGACGTGCCCCCGTCGCGCCCGGCGAAGTCGGGGCGGCGCTTCTCCTTCAGGCTGGCCAGCCCCTCGCGGACCTCGGGGCCGGCGAAGCCGAGGAATTCGAGCGCCAGCGAGGCATCGAAGGTCGGCCCCGCCATGCGCAGCCAGTTGTTCAGCGCGTGCTTGGTCCAGCTTATCGCGCTCGGCGCGCCGCGGGCGAGCTTGCGGGCCACGTCGAGCGCGCTGTCGAGCACCGCCTCGTCGTCGACCGCGAGCGAGACCAGGCCGATGCGCTCGGCCTCCTCGCCGCTCACCGTCTCGCACAGCAGCAGATAGTATTTCGCCTTGGCCATGCCGCAGAGCAGCGGCCAGACGATCGCCGCGTGATCGCCCGCCGCGACGCCGAGCCTGGTGTGGCCGTCGATCAGCCGCGCCGTCCTCGCCGCGACCGAGATATCGGCGAGCAGCGCGCAGACCAGCCCGGCGCCCACCGCCGGGCCGCGGATCGCCGAAACCACGGGCTTCGAGCAGTCGATCATGCCGTAGACCATGTCCTTCGCCTCGCGCCAGACGCGGGTTCGGGTCTCGTAGTCGAGCGTGAGCTCCTCGATCATGTCGAGGTCGCCGCCGGCGGAGAACGCCTCCCCGGCGCCGCGGATCAGCGCCACCCGGGTCTCGGGATCGCGGTCCACCTCGCCCCACACCCGGGCGAGCTCGCCATGCATCGCCGCGTCGGCCGCGTTCAGCCGCCCCGGGTTGTCGAGGACGATCTCGAGGATGCCGGGCTCGGGGCGGGCGAATTTGAGGCGCCGGTAGCTGGCAAAGATGTCTGACATGGGTCTCGGTCGCTCCTCTGGCGGCTCTGGACGGTCGGGCGAAGCTACCCTAGAAGATCCGCCAGCGACACGGGAACGGGGACGGGAATGGCGCTCAGACTCAGCTTCGCCTGCGGCAACTACGACCGCATGGACGCGCTCAAATCGGGCGAGGTCGCGCCCGAGGGCATCGACCTCGACTTCATCGGCATCGACGCGCCGCGCGAGATCTTCGACCGCATGATGGGGGAGAGCGCCTTCGACGTCTCGGAGCTGTCGTCCTCGGAGTTCGTCTCGATGACCGCCTCGGGCGACCGCCGCTTCGTCGCACTCCCGGTCTTCCCCTCCAAGGCCTACCGCCACGGCTTCTTCTGCATCAACCGCAGGGCCGGGATCGCGGCTCCCAAGGACCTGGCGGGCAAGCGCATCGGCGTGCCGCTCTACACACAGACCGCCGCGGTCTGGTGCCGCGGCCATCTGGCCGAGGATTACGGCGTCGACCTGTCCGGCGTCGAGTGGGTCGAGGGCGCGGTCGAGAAGGGCGGCACCCACGGCACGCCGTCGGCGCCGCCGCTGTTGAAGCCGGCGCGCATCGTGCGGAACGAGACCGGGCGCTCGCTCAGCGAATTGCTGGCGGAAGGCGGGATCGACGCGCTGCTCGGCTCCCGGCTGCCGGACTCGCTGCGCACCCATCCGGACGTGGTCCGCCTGTTCCCCGACTTCCGCGAGGTCGAGAAGGCGCTCTACCGCACGCGGCGCATCCACCCGATCATGCACTTGGTGGCGATCAGGCGGGAGCTGCACGAGGCCGACCCGTGGATCGCCCAATCCCTCTACGACGCCTTCGAGGCGTCCAGGGCGCTGGCGCTCGAACGCATGCGCAACTCGGCCGCCCAGCGCTACATGCTGCCCTTCCTGGTCTCCGACCTCGAGGAGATCGACGAGGTGTTCGGCGGCGACCCCTGGCGCTACGGCGTCGAGCCCAACCGCCCGACGCTGGAGGCGCTCGTGCGCTACCTGAAGGACCAGCACTTCATCGCCGAGGCGATGCCGGTCGACAGCCTGTTCGTTCCCGTGGAGGGGTGAAGGGCCCTTCGATACGCGGCTTCGCCGCTACTCAGGATGAGGGTTGGGGAGCTTCCCGCAGGACTACCCCTCATCCTGAGTAGCCCCCCGCAGGGGGGCGTATCGAAGGACGCAGCGGGGTCCGCAACGCTTCAACCCGAACCCCGCATGCTCTAGTTTGCCGACCACGACCATGCCTGTTCGAGCCGGGGAGGGGCCGCCATGACCGACGCCTTCATCTGCGATGCCGTGCGGACGCCCATCGGCCGCTATGGCGGCGCCTTGAGCGCGGTGCGTCCCGACGACCTCGGCGCCGTCCCCATCGCCGCGCTGATGGAGCGCAACCCGGGCGTCGACTGGCAGAAGGTCGACGACGTCTATTTCGGCAACGCCAACCAGGCCGGCGAGGACAACCGCAACGTGGCCCGCATGTCGGGGCTGCTGGCCGGGCTGCCGGTCGAGGTCGGCGGCGCCACGGTCAACCGGCTGTGCGGCTCCGGGCTGGAGGCGGTGACCCAGGCCGGGCGCGCGATCCGCACCGGCGAGGCCGGGCTCGCCATCGCCGGCGGGGTCGAGTCGATGTCGCGCGCGCCCTTCGTCATGGGCAAGGCGGAGCAGCCGTTCTCGCGCAAGGCCGAGATCTACGACACCACGCTGGGCTGGCGCTTCGTCAACCCCAGGATCGAGGAGATCTACGGCGTCGACGCGATGGGCGAGACCGCCGAGAACCTCGCCGAGGAGCGCCAGATCACGCGCGAGGACCAGGACAGGTTCGCGCTGTGGAGCCAGGAGAAGACCCGCGACGCGCAGGAGGCGGGCAGGCTGGAGCCCGAGATCGTGCCCGTCGCCGTGCCCAGGCGGCGCGGCGATCCGATCGTGGTCTCGGTCGACGAGCATCCGCGGGGCGACGCCACGATGGAGTCGCTGGCCAGGCTCCGCCCCGCCTTCCGCAAGGAGGGCACGGTGACCGCCGGCAACTCGTCGGGCGTCAATGACGGCGCGGCGGCGCTGATCGTCGCCGGCGAGGACGCCGCGAAGCGCCACGGGCTCACGCCGAGGGCGCGCGTCGTCGCCGCGGCCACCGCGGGCGTGCCGCCCCGGATCATGGGGATCGGCCCGGCGCCCGCGACCCGCAAGGCGCTTGCGACCGCCGGGCTCTCGCTCGACGACATCGACGTGATCGAGCTCAACGAGGCCTTCGCCGCGCAGTCGCTCGCGGTGACCCGCGAGCTCGGCCTCGCCGCCGCCGACGCGCGCGTCAACCCGAACGGCGGCGCCATCGCGCTCGGCCATCCCCTGGGGTGCAGCGGGGCGAGGCTCGCCACCACCGCGCTCTACGAGTTGGAGCGCAGCGGCGGCCGCTACGCGCTCTGCACCATGTGCATCGGCGTCGGCCAGGGCATCGCCGTGGTGATCGAGCGGGTGTAGGGGCGGGTCCGGGCGGGGCGCGGTCTCTCCACTCCGCCCCGGATCAGGTCCGGGGCTCCGCGCCGCGCGCCCCGGTCGACGGTCAGGCGGCCTCTTCCACGGTGACCACCAGGCGCTTCCTGAAGCGGGCCAGGGCTTCCTCCAGCCTGCCGATCTTGGTGGCGTGGCGGGGATCGAGCATGCGGCGAACCTCGCTCTCCTGAATGCCCATGGCCGCCGCGAAGGCGCTGTTGGACAGCCGTCGTTCGCGCAGTGCCTCGTAGAGCGCCGCCTTGGCGGCCAGCACCGCGCCGGGCACCGCCGCAGGCCGGCCCCTGGCCGGGCTCGGCGTCGGGATATCCTCGCGCCGCGCGATGCGGCCCGCGAGCGCTTCTTCCAGGCAGTCCCCGGCTTCCGCGACCGCCTCGGCGAACGTGTCGCCGTCCGTGAACGCCTCCTCGAAGTCCGGGAAGGTGACCGAATAGCCGCCTTCGCGTTCCTTGTGAAGGTCGATGGGATAGCTGTACCGGGTTGCCATGGTCGAAACTCCCTAAAGATCGTTCGGGTCGATGCCGAGCTGCCTGCACATGCCGAAAAGCGTGCCCGTCTTGAGCGGCTTGCTGCGGTCCTTCACCACGGTATGGCGGTCGCCGTAGTACAGGGTGCCGTGACTCCCTTTGCCCCTTGCCCGGTCGAACCTGACCGCGATCCCATTCCTGCGCGCCGGCTTTCTCACCCTCGCTATGAATTCACGCCCGTTCACGGGTCGATAAGTCGCACAAAAATGCGCGAATGGACAATCGTTGTCTCGAACAATTTTGCGCGAGCCGGTGACGAAGAGGCGCGGGGAGAACCCCCTCCCTGCTACCCCCCTCGTCATGCCCGGCCCCCGGATCAAGTCCGGGGGTGATCCGGGGGCCGGCCATGACGGGAGCGGGGCCGGCCATGACGGTGAGGGCGAGGGAAGGAACGCTTCCGGCCCGGCCGGGCGGTCACGCCAACCGGGGCTTTCGCCCCGGCCGGTTCGGCGGCACAATGGGCGCGCCAACCGTGCCGGGAGGGGCGCCATGCCCAAGGTGCTGACAGAGGCCGAGGTCTCGCAGTTCTGGAACGAGGGGTACTGCTTTCCCTTCGATTGCCTGACGACCGGGGAAGCGGCACAGGCGCGGGCGAAGCTGGAAGCCTTCGAGGGCGAGATCGACGGCCACATCGACCGGCATCTCCGGGTCAAGGTCCATCTCGGCTTCATGTGGCTGTGGGAGCTCGCGCATCACCCGAAGATCCTCGACGCGGTGGAAGACCTGATCGGCCCCGACATTCTGCTCTACCTGTCGACGCTGTGGTTCAAGGACGCGGGCGACGGCAAGCGGGTCTCCTGGCACCAGGATTCGGCCTATTACGGGCTGGAGCCGCATGACGTGGTCACGCTGTGGCTCGGCTTCACCGATTCCAACGCGGAGAACGGCTGCGTGCAGGTCATCCCGGGCACCCACAAGGAGCCCGACTACGTCCATGTCGAGACCTATGCGGAGAACAACCTGCTGGCGCGCGGCCAGACCATCGAGGAGATCGACGACTCGAGGGCGGTGAAGCTGGAGCTCAAGGCCGGGCAGTTCTCGCTGCACCACGAGCGGCTGGTGCACGGCTCGGCGCCGAATCGGTCGGACGACCGCCGGCTCGGCATGTCGTTCACCTATCTGCCGACCTATGTGCGCTGCAACCTGCCCAACCGCACGGCGGTGCTGTGCCGCGGCGTCGACGAGTACAATCACTGGCAGCGCGACCCCGAGCCGCAATGCGACCGCGACCCGGTGTGCTGGGAGGCGATCCGCTTCTGGATCGAGGGCTACGCCGACCCCGACATCACCCAGGAAGCGCTGATCACCCGTTGAGGGCGTCCTTCGATACGCCCCGGATCGGGTCCGGGGCTACTCGGGATGAGCATACGCGGTGGGCGGCCCAATACCCTCTCCTCTTTCCGGGTAGGCCCGAAGCGCCGTATCGAGGGATGCCCGGCCCGCTCTATCATTGCAAGGCGACGAGCGACCTCATCGCGCAGCGGCGCTGTGCCGCCCGCCCCATGGCGGGCCGACCATAGTGGCGCGGGCCTCCTGGCTCGGCGGTATCGGGACCGCGCTCGGGCATCGCGACTACCGGGTCTACTCGATCGGCGCCTCTGGGCCGTTTCTCGGCACCTGGATCTACCGCACCGCGCTCGGCTGGCTCGCCTGGGAGCTGACGCGCTCGCCGGCCTGGCTCGGCATCGTGGTGTTCTGCGAGGTGGTGCCGATCATCGCGCTGGTGCCGCTGACCGGGGCGGCGACCGACCGGCTCGGCGCCTACCGGATTTTCAGGACGGCGCAAGCCTCCGGCGCTTGCGTCATGGCGGCGCTCGCGCTCGCCACGGCGCTGGGCGCGATCTCCATCGAGCTGTTGCTGGCGCTGACCGTGCTGAACGGCGTCAACATGGCCTTCATGCAACCCTCCTATTTCGCCCTGGTCGCCAACCTGGTGCCGCGCGAGGCGCTGTCGTCGGCGGTCGCCCTGCAATCCTCGATGGTCCAGACCGCGCGCTTCGTCGGCCCGGCGATCGCCGGCGCGCTGCTGCTCTGGCAGGGCGCGGCGGCGGCGTTCGCGGTCAACGCGGTCTCCTATGTCGGCATGGTGGCGGCGCTGCTCGCGATCTCGTATCGCGATCCGGCGCGGATGGCGGGTCCCGCCGGCGGGCTGCTCGGCGACGTGGCCCAGGGGCTCCGCTACATCGCCGGCCACGCGACCATCCGCACGCTTCTGTTGATGACGGTCGCGTTCTCGGTGCTGCTGCGCCCGGTGGTCGAGCTGCTGCCGGCCTTCGCAGCCGAGGTGTTCGGGCGCGGCGCGGACGGGCTGGCGACCCTGCTGTCCGCGGCGGGAGCGGGCGCCATCGTCGGCTCGCTGGTGCTCGCCCGGCGCGGCAGGACGCAGGGTCTGACGCGGCTCCTCGGGGCTTCCGGCGCGCTCTGCGGCATCGTCGTCGCCGGGTTCGCCGCGACCGATGCGTTCTGGCTCGGCATCGCCCTGATGGCCACCTACGGGCTGCTCTCCAACGCCAACTCGATCTGCAGCCAGATCCTGATCCAGAACTGCGTCGACCCGGCGATGCGGGCCCGCGTGATGAGCCTGGTCGGGCTCACCTTCCGCGCCGTGCCGGCGGCGAGCGCGGCGCTGTTCGGGGCGCTCGCGGCAGTGTTCTCCCTCGGCCCGCCGATCGCGGTGGCGGCCTTGCTCGGCACCCTCGTCGGGTTGTGGACGCTGAACCTGATCCGCAGCGCGCGCCTCGACGAGCGCGCCGAGGGGCCGCCCGCGGGTTAGGGCGGAGGCGGTCCCATTCGGCGCGGCGGCGCGGCGGTTGTCGGACTGGCAGCCATAGGTTACAGCGGTGCGCGATCGTGCCCATCGAGAGCGCCGCGCCGGAGGCAGGTATGACCGAAACATTCACCAGGTGGGATGTCACCGAGCATCTTCGCACCCGGGAAGATGCGCGCCTTTACTTGCAGGCCTGCGCGGAGGAGGATCCGGGCGACGGCAGCCTGATCCGCGCGGCGCTCAACGACATCGCTCGCGCCGGCAACATGAGCAGGCTGGCCCGCGACGCCGGGATGAGCCGCGAAGGGCTCTACAAGGCCCTGTCGGAGGACGGCAATCCCAGCTTCGCCACGGTGATGCGGATCGCCAGGGCGCTCGGGATGCGGCTGCGGATTACCGTCTAGCGGGCGGCGTCCGCCCGGGCTCCGAGATCAGCAGGTAGCCGCGGTTCTCGACGGTGTCGAAGGTGCGCATCGCGGCGACCAGGTCGGCCGAGGCCACCCACACCCAGGGCGCCCGGTTGGGGTTCACGTCCATGATCAGGAAGGAATCGCTCGCCGCGTCATAGGCGCCGAGCGGAGAGATGTGCCCGCCGCCGGGCTGGCCGAGCGCCTTGCGCGCATAGTTGACCAGCACGTAGTCGTCGCGCGCGGCGAGGTTGCGGGCAAGCTCGCGGGCGACCGCCCCGGCATCGGCGGCCTTGTCCACCACGCGGACGGTTACCGCGAGCCCGTGGGCGCGCAGCACCCGGGCGAGCTGGCGCAGCTGCAGGCCGAAATCGCGCACGGGCTTGCCGCCGATCTCGATCGGCTTGCCGAGCACCTCGATCTTCGACTTGGTGCGTTCGGTCAGCACGTTGTTCGGCGTGTACTTGCCGAAGAACGGGTTGAAGCCCTGGGGCAGAAAGGCGCGCTCGTCCTCGGCGATGGATTGCCGGTCCTCGGGCAGGCCCTGCTTCCGGCCCAGCCTGAGCGCGTTCAGCACGATGGCCGACGAGACCGGGCCGCAGAAGATCTTGTTGTCCTGGCTCACGAAGTGGTTGCTGAGCGGGAAGAAGTCGGTCTTGTGGGCGGAACGCGCGAGGCGCCGGAGGCTCTCCCCGGACTGCCATTCGACCAGCTCGGGCGCGGCACCCGAAGGGCTTCCCGCCGCCACGGCGGCGGGCAGCGCGAGGAGCAGCAGCAGCGCGGATCGTTTCATCGTTGCCTCCCGGCTCCCGCCTCGGCCTCGATGCGCTGCGCGAGCATGCGGCGGAAGGCGAGCCCGGGCCCGTCCACGCTGATGTCGATCGAGAACGCCCCCGGGCGGCGGTCGATATTCGCCTGCTGGGCGGCGAGGATCGAGACGTCCTCGCCAAAGACGCGGCGGAAATCGACCCGGAAGCGCGCGTCCATCGCCGCGTCGTCGAGGGCGAAGCTCCGCGCATGCGCGTAGAAATAATGCGTGGTGGTCGCGGTCTCGGGCGTCATGGCGTTGAGGTTGAAGAACTCGACCCTCCGTTCCGTCGGGGCGTCGGCGCCGCCGGCGCCCGCCGGCGCGCAGCCGGCATGCACCGTGTTGTAGGCGGGGAGCGTGGACACCGCGACCTGCCAGCGGTCGACATTGCCGTCGAACCCGCCCATCTCGCCATAGAGCGGCGGCGCCGGCGAGTCGGCCACCAGCCGCGACATGGTGACGAAGTCCTCGCCGCGCCCGGTCTCGATCGGGAAGTCGGCGACGTTGTCGGTGCCGATCGAGCCCGCATGCACATAGGCGACATGCGAGAGATCGAGCAGGTTGTCGTTGAGCAGCAGGTAGTTCGCCTCGACATGGAAGGGCTCGCCGCCTTTGACCGGGCGCCAGTCGGGATGGTCCATCCACCACCAGTCGGGGATCAGCGCGGGGTCGGCGGCCTCGGCATCGCCCATCCAGATCCACACCCAGCCATGGCGCTCGGCGAGCGGGAAGGCACGGACGCCCGCGCCGGGCGGGACGGTCGACTGGCCGGGCACCGCAACGCAGCGCCCGTTCGCATCGAAGCGGAGCCCGTGATAGCCGCACTGGAGGGTCTCGCCCACCAGGCGTCCCATCGAGAGCGGCAGCGCGCGGTGGCAGCAGCGGTCCTCGAGCGCGGCCGCCCGGCCGTCCGGGGTGCGGAACAGGACCACCGGCCGGCCCAGGATCGTGCGGGCGAGCGGGGTCCCGGCGACCTCGTCGTCCCAGGCGGCGGCGTACCAGCAATTCTTCAGATACGTCATGCAGCCTCCGCCAGCCTGGGGAACAGGCGCCTCGCGTTGCCGTGTTCCATCATCGCGCGGCCCGCCGCGTCGAACCCCTCGTAGCCGTCGGTCCCGGCGGTCTCCGAATCCGCGACCTCGTCTGGAATATAGGGATAGTCGGTGCCGAACAGAATGCGGTCCGGCCCGGCGAGGGCTTGCAGCGCGGCGAGCGCCGCCGCATCGCCCGACAGCGCGGTGTCGTAGTAGAGCCGGCCGAGATAGGCGCGCGCGCCGTCGGGGTAGTTCTCGCGGAAGCGGGTGAGCGTGTCGAAGATCTCGATCCGGTGGGCGAGCGCCGGCAGCGCGCCGCCGGCATGCGACAGGATGAACCGGATCCCGGGCATCTCCGCCAGCACCCCGTTGAACAGCAGGCTCGCCGCCGCCCGCGCGGTTTCGCAGGGGTAGTCGACGATCGGCCTCGGCACGATATAGTCGCTCTCGGCGCTCTCGGCCGGGTAGGTCGGGTGGATGAGCACCACGGCGGCGCGCCGGTCGAGCTCGCGGTAGATCTCGCGGAAATCGGCATGGCCCGCCGGGCGGTCGTCGTTCCGCGTCAGGTGCATGAACCCGTCGAGGCCCACGGTCTCGGCGTATTCGATCTCGGCCAGGCAGTCGTCGACGTCGGGGAAGGGGAGCGCGGCGAAGGCGCCGAAACGGCCCGCGTGGCCGGCGATCAGCCCGGCGAGATAGTCGTTGCAGCGCCGCGCGAGGTCCCGGCAGGCCGCCCGGTCGCCGTAGTAGAGGCCGGGCGCCGAGAACGACAGGACCGCGGTGGCGATCCCCTGCCGGTCCATCAGCGCGAGCGAGGTCTCCGGCGACCAGTCGGGGAACGGCCGGTAGGCGGTCGAGGGATAGCCGCCCGCGGTCTGCGCCTCGCGGAAGAACCGCGGCAGCACGTGGTGGTGAACGTCGATGCGGTCCTGTCTCATGCGCGGTCCCAGGTGGGTTGGGCGGGAGAGGGCACTATAGCGCGGCTGGGCGGCACGGGTCGGGCGAGGCGCCGGGGCGGCGGGTTGAACGCCGGATTCTCCGGTGCTGCGGCCGGGCCCCAGGCGGAGATGTCCGGATCGGCGACCGGCGCGCCGCGCCCGCGCAGGCGGTCTCGTACATAGCCGGCAAGCCCGCCGGGGACGGCCATCGCCCACAGCAGCCGGGCGCGCGCATGGCGGAGGTCGCGAAGCTGGCGCCGGGGCGAGCGTCCGATGTGCAGGCCCAGTCTCGTGATCTTGCGCGCGGCGTTCAGGAATGCCATCGGCTTGTTCCGGCAATAGTCGAAATCGTCGTTGAGCCTGGCGAGCGCCTGCAGATAGTTCCCGCGCGGCCACTTGACGGCGTCCGGCCATGCGTCGGACAGGCGCGCCTCACCGTCGTTCCTGAAATAGCGCCGGATCGGACGATCGACGATTATCGACTGGTACCGCCGGGACGTCCGGTTGTGCGTGACGCTTTCCGGGCAGTGTTCCGAATTCGTCAACTCGACGAATCTCTGTTTCCTGCAAACTGGCGTTTTCATCACGCCGATCATCTCGCCGGAGAAATTCGGCCCGTAATACGCTTCCCGGAAGGATTGTCGCAGCGCTTCCCCCGGCATCGCGCTTTCATGCGCCAGGCGTCCAAGCAGTGTTCCGGTCTCGTCCACACAGCGGAACACCAGCTGGTACGCGTCCGGATTGGCGTCGATCCGGGTGTGCTCGCGCCAATACGCTACGGTCTCCAGGGCATCGTCGAGCAGCGCATCGTCGCTGTCCAGGATCAACGTGTAGTCCCCCGAAAGGAATTCGGTTCCGGAATTCACGGCCGCGTTTCTTCCCCGGTTCCCGTCGTAGCGGTACCAGGAGATCGGGAAGCCGGCCTCGGCCTGCCAGCGGGCGAGAAGGGAGGGCGTGTCGTCGGTCGAGCCGTCATCCACCACGACCCATTCGAAATCGCCTGTCTTCTGCCGCCTCAGGCTGTCATAGGCGCGGTGCAGCACGTGCGCGCGGTTATAGGTCGGCGTCAGGATCGAGAACGCTGGCCGCGCGGGCATCAACGGGCCCTCCTGCCGTCGCGGGGGAGGTGCGCGGCAACGACTTTGCGAAGTTCGTTCGCCATCCTTTCCGGCGCGGAGCCGGCGGTTCGGGCACACCAGACGGTGTCGGTCGCGGATCGGGTCGGTGCCCGCGGCATGACCCTCGCGAGCGTGCGAGGTCCGCCCGCCGGGCCAGCCCGGTCCGGGCGCAGGACGATATCCGGAACGCGAAACGGCTGTGCGGGCATCAACGCTCGTCTTCGTCGCGAAAAAACCCTCCCAGCGCGAATTCGGCTTCGGGCGGGTTCAGGGGTTCTCCCGCGGAACCGGGAACAAAGGTCAGTTCTCCGACCCTTATTTCGCGCTCGGTGGCGTACAGGTCCACCCGGACGAACGGGAACGGGGCCGAAAGACGCCGCGCCACGCGGAGCATATCATCGAGCAGCGCGGGTCTCGGATCGTCGGCGTCCCTGCCCGGATAGAGCAGCGTGGCGGGGATGCGGGCCCACGATATGTCGTACAGGTTTCGCGTGTGTCCCGCGAAACGGTCCGAATCCACCTGGATAAGTTTTGGGACGCCTCGGACGCAAAAGATCTTGTAGTCGTCGGGGACCGTCCTTCCATCCTCCGAGAAGAACGCCTCGACGATGATCTTGGGAACCAGGTGGCGATAGTTGTGTTCCTGGGAGAGACGGTAGTAGCGGATCCCGAACCATTGCCGCAGTTCGCCGCGATCGGGGAAATCGGACGGATCCATGCAGATCGCCGCCTGACCGCTGGAATGGGTGGGCTTGATGACGCATGGAAACCGGTCGGGAACGTAGGTCTCCAAGTCTTCCGGGTGCCGCAGGATGCGATAGGTCTCGATCGCGTATCCGCTTCCCAGGACCGATGAAATGTACTGCTTCGCATACTCCTTGTCGGTGACGAACTGGATCAGCGGGTCGTAACCCAGCCCGCTCGTCTTCAGTGCGAAGAGATGGTCGTTGAAGCGGACGGGGCGGCGCCGCGGGAACCGGCCGAGCCGCTTGCGAAATCGGTACAGCGCGAACAGCCGGTCCCCCCAGAGGGTCGTCGGCAAAATTTGTCGCAACAATGTCTCGCTCATGGCCGATCAGGCGCTCCGGTCCGCGGTGTCCCGGCGGACCAGCGTTTCGAACAGGGCGTCATAGGCCGCTACCGCCCGTTCCACCGAGAAGTCGTCGGCGCGGCGCCGGAGCGCCTCCGCCGGGACGGCATTGCCTTTCAGCATCTCGACGATCGCCCGTGCGAGCGCCGGCGCGTCGCCCACCGGGGTCAGGGGCCCCCAGCGGCCGGCTTCGAGGATCTCGCCCGGCCCGAACGGCGCATCGGTGGCCACCACCGGGGTTCCGCAGGCCATCGCCTCGATCAGGACGTTGGGCAGACCTTCGTAGCGCGAGGACAGGACGAACAGCGCGGCGCGCCGCATGTAGCGAAACGGGTTCTCGTCGAAGCCGAGGAGTGCGATGTCGGTCTCCGCCCCGAGCGGTCCGGCCGACGACTGGAGCTCTTCGCGATTCGCTTCGGACAGACGGCCCAGGATGGCGAGGCGCGCAGGCGTCTCGCGGCGCACGAGAGCGAAGGCCCGGACCAGGGTCGCCAGGTCCTTTTGCCCGCCGCCCCGGAACACCGAGAGCAGCACGGGCGGTTCTCCGTCGTCGAACCAGGGATGGTCCACGGCCCTCTCGGCCAGGCGCCGGATTTCCCCGAGCGGCTTGGGGTTGTAGATCGTGTGCACGCGACCGGCGTCGAGACCAAGCGCTTCGATAGCATCGGCGGCAACCCCCCGCGACACCGCCACCACCGCATCCGCCTCGGGCGTAAGCGCGCGGGCGAAGGACTTTTGCCGCTCGCCGTAACCCTTGCCGACATTGTTGCGCAGCGAGACCGCCACCGGCACGTTCCGGCCGTTCAACGCCGCCCCGAGGACCGCGCCGTCGTTGGCAAGATGGAGCGCGGACAGCAGTAGGTCGGGCTCCGCCTCGCGGATGTAGCGGGCCACGCCCAAGGCTGCGCGCAGGCGGGAGACCCGGTTCGCGGCGCGCGGGAACCGCCGGCGCAGGCGATGCCACCCCGCGAGGGCTTTCAGCGGGCCGGTGCGGAGCGGCCGCAGCGCGACCCCGCGCGCGCGGATATAGCGCGCGAGCTCCGGGTCGGGCGTGCGGGCGAGATGGTGGTAGACGGCGATTCCGTCGGGGATCGCCGCGCGGTAAGGCCCGCTGAGGCGCAGCAGAACGAGGTCGACGCGATACCGGCGCTCGACCAGCGCCCCCGCCAGCGTCAGCATGGCCCGTTCCGCACCCCCGCCTCCCAGATCCGGCAGGACGATGCCGATATGCCGGGGCGAGATCTCGTGTCGTCGGCCGGTTGCTGTCGAAGGCGGCTGGGTCAATGCCAATCGAGATCGATGCGCGGCCGCTCTATGCGGCTGGCCCGAATGCGAAGCGCTCTCGCGCGCGGCTCCTGCTCGCGAATCCAGGCTTCGTGAGTTTCCGCGAAAATGTAGTCAATGCGATCCAGCATGTCCGTCCTGTCGAATAGCGCTTCCAGGATGTCGAGCTCGGCGCCTTCTATATCGACCTTCAATATCCCGATGTCTTCATTCAGCTCTTCCAGGTATCTCACAAAATCAATTTGCCGAACCGGTTCAGCCCCCTCTTCGACGACATCCGGCTTGGTCGCGATCACCGAGCTGGATTGCGACTTGAGAAGGGGATTTTGCATGTATTCGGCATGTCGGTAGAGCAGAACATTACCATCGCTTGTGCCGGCGGCGGCCTTCTCGATCCTCACATTGTCGTATCGGGCCACTGCGCTCCGGAGAGCCGCGTACGCGGTCGAATCGGGCTCGAAAGCGATGACCTGTCTCGCCCTGCGCGCCATCTTCGTCGTGTACTTGCCGATGTTGGCGCCCAAGTCGATCGACGTCTTGCCCGTGGTTGCCCTTATCGCTTTGTCGAAGCGCATGTCCAACTGTCGGGCGAGATACTTTCGCTGGGATCGCCGCCCCCGTTCTCCTGGCAGGCGACGCAACATACGGTGCTTTATCAGACTCATCATTAGCATTTCTCACGGATCCCCACAAAGCGGAACACTTGGAAAGGTCGTGATCGTGTCTTGCCACGCGGTCTCAAGGCTAAGGGAGTTGCGTGAACAGTCGAAGACACGTCTACGTGATGTGGTCAACTCCCACGTCCTAGAGATTCGCCTCGCACCATGCCGCCAGCGCGACCCGGCGGAAGGCGATGCGCCGCGATCCCGCTCCTTCGAGGCGCTGCCGGCCGGTGCCCGGCGCGTCCGGGTCGATCACGCCGTGGCGCAGCGCCGTGCTCCGCGACATCAGGTCCTCCGCCCACTCCCTGAGCGGTCCCCTGAGCCAGGAACGGACGGGCGCGCCGAACCCGTGCTTGGGCCTCTCGAACAGGGGTGGCGGGACGTGGCGGGCCAGGACCCGGCGCAATACGCGCTTGGTCTCCGCCGCATCCGTCTTCATGGCCGGCGGCAGGCGGAACGCGAATTCGACGACCCGGTGGTCCAGCACCGGCACCCTGACCTCCAGCGACTCGGCCATGCTGGCGCGGTCCACCTTGGTCAGGATGTCGTCCGGCAGGTAGCCCGACGCGTCGATGAATTGCTGGCGCTCCGACGGCGTGAGCGATTCGCATCGATCCATCCAGCCCTCGACAAGATCCACCGCGATCCTCGGTCCGGCGATCCTGCGGCCGGACAGGCCGACCCGACCGTGCGCCAGGGCGTGATGGAGCTTGCCGGGGTTGTGCATCCCGCGGGCGAGCATCTTGATGTCTCCGGCCGATAGCGGCCCCCGCGCCGACCCGTTCATTGCCGGAAGCCGGCCCAGCGCCGCCCTCAGGGAGCTGGGCAAAATCGGCACGACGCGGTGGAACAGCGCCCTGACGACCGGGTTGAAGCCCAGCGCCGGGTGGTCGAACACGCGTTCCGCCGACAGGTGACGGCCATAGCCGCCGAACAGCTCGTCCCCGCCGTCGCCCGACAGCGCGACGGTCACGTCCTGCCGCGCGAGGCGGGACAGGAGCCGGGTCGGCAGCAGCGACGGATCGGCGAACGGCTCGTCGTGATGGCCCATGATCGCCGGCCCGTGCTCGCCGATCTCGTCGGGCGTGACATAGTGTTCGCGGTGGTCGGTCCCGAGATGACGGGCGACGGCGCGGGCGTAGGGGGCCTCGTCGAAGGAGCCCTCGGAAAAGCCGATGGTGAAGGTCCTCACCGGCCCGGGGGACTGGCGCTGCATCAGCGCGACCACAGTGGACGAATCGATGCCGCCCGACAGGAGCGCGCCGAGCGGGACGTCGGAGACCATGCGCCGCTTCACCGCGTCCGACAGCAGGCGTTCGAGCTCCTCGGCCGCTTCCTCCACGCTCCCCGGGAAGCGGTCGGCGGCGCCCTGCCGCGCCGCATCGGCGAGCGTCCAGTAGGGCGCGATCTCGACCCGGTCGGGCGCATCGGCCTCCACCCGGAGGACGGTCCCCGGTTCGAGCTTGCTCACGCCGCGCCAGATGCTGTAGGGCGCCGGGATGTAGTCGAGCGCGAGAAACGCATCGATTGCGTCCCGGTCGATCGCGGCCTCGAACCGGGGATGGGAGCGCAGCCCGGTCAGCTCCGAGGCGAAAGAGAACCGCTCGGGGCTCGCGCGGTAGTAGAGCGGCTTGATGCCGATGCGGTCGCGCACCAGCCAGAGCCGCCGGCCCGCGCGGTCCCACACCGCGAAGGCGAACATGCCGGTCAGCCGCCTGGCGGCGGTCTCCACCCCCCAGGCGGCGCAGGCTTCGAGCAGCGCCTCGGTGTCGGAGCGGCCGCGGAACCGGACGCCCCGCGCCGCCAGCTCCGCCCGCAGCTCGGCCGCGTTGTAGATCTCGCCGTTATAGGCGATCGCGAGGCGCCCGCAGGCGGACACCATCGGCTGCGTGCCGGCCGGGGAGAGGTCGACGATCGACAGCCTGCGGTGCCCGAGGCCGACCCCCGCGGCGGCATCCGTCCAGACGCCGTCGGCGTCGGGTCCGCGATGCGCCAGGGGGGCGGCCATCCCCCGCGCGGTCTCTTCCAGCGCCCGGGCGGATCGCACGCCGCGCTCGACGACTCCCGCGATACCGCACACCCAACGCGCACCATGGTCGACCGAGCCTCAATCATAGATTGCATGTCGGCAAGACGCAACGCCGCTACCCCGCCATCAGCCGCGGCAGCCAGGTGACCGCGGCGGGGACGGCCATCAGGAAGGCGAGGATGCCGATCTCCAGCACGACGAACGGCGCGACGGCGGCGTAGATCTGGCCCATCGTGGTGTCGGGCGGGGCGACGCCGCGCATGACGAAGAGCAGCATGCCGAAGGGCGGGGTGGTCTGGCCGATCTCCAGCGCCAGCAGCATCAGCACGCCGAACCAGATCAGGTCGATGCGGATCAGCTCGGCCAGCGGGATGAAGAAGGGCAGGGTGATCAGCATGATGCTCACCGGGTCCATGAAGCAGCCCATCAGCAGCATCAGCGCCATCATCGCGATCAGCAGGGAGAGCGGCGTCGGGTCGATCTGCTGGATCAGCGAGAGCAGCCCGGCGGTAGCGCCGGAGAACGACAGGATCTGCGAGAAGGTGAGCGAGGCGGCGATGATGAAATAGATCATCACCGCGAGCTTCCCGGTCTCGACCATCGCGGTCCACAGGCCCTTCCAGCTCAGCGAGCGGTAGCACGCGGCGGCCAGCACGGCCCCGATCGCGCCGAGCGAGGCCGACTCGGTGGGGGTGGCGACGCCGAACAGGATGCTGCCCACGACGACGGCGAACAGGCTGAGCAGCGGGACCACGTAGATCAGCACCGGGCGCACGCGCTGCCACAGCCCGACATCGGGCATCTCGTAGCGCGGCGCCAGCGACGGGTTGAGCCGGCAGCGGATCATCACATAGGAGAAGTGGACCGCCGCCATGATCAGCCCGGGGATGGCGCCGGCGATCAGGATGGCGGCGATCGAGATCCCCGACAGGCTGCCGAGCAGCACCGCCAGGCTCGATGGCGGGATCAGCATGGCGATCCCGCCGGTCCCCAGGATCGGACCCATCGCCATCGAGTTGTGGTAGCCGCGCCGGCGCATCTCGGGCATCAGCGTGGTGCCGAGCAGGGCGGTGTTCGCCATGCTCGAGCCGGACAGCGTCGAGAACACCGTTCCGCCCGCCACCGCCACCAGCGACAGTCGCCCCGGAACCCGTGCGATCAACTGGTCGACCGCGTCGATCGCGCGGATCGCGACCCCGGTATGGAACAGGATCTCGCCCATCAGGATGAACATCGCGACCGGGGCGAGCGCGAAGCGCACCAGCCCGTCGACCACGTTGCGCTCGAGCTGGATCAGCCCCGCCCCGCCGCCGAGGAACAGCATCGCGCCGATGATGTTGGCGCTGAAAAAGGCGATCGCCACGGGCACGCCGAGGAACATCGGCACCAGCACCATGCCGAGCAGCAGGACCAGCGCCCAGTACCACTCCATCGCTCAGAACGCCTCCGGCCGCTCGCCGTGCGGCGCCCCGGCGCCGGCGTCGGGGCCGAGCGAGCGGACCAGCTGGCGCACCGCCTCGACGAGGAACAGCGCCATCCCGCCCGGCACCACCGCCATCGGGATCCACTCCTTGATGTCGAAGGACTTGTAGAGCGTCGAGTCCTCGACCCAGGCGAGATGGGTGGTGACCGCGCCGAAATAGACGATGACCGCCGCCGCGGCGACGATCACCAGGTTGATGCCGATCCTGAACCGCCAGTAGAGCCGCGGCGGCAGGGCGCCGAGCACGAGGTCGACGGTGACATGGCGCCCGATGCTGAGGATGTAGGCCGCGCCCACCATGGTGAGGGTGAGCAGCCCATACTCGACCGCCTCCAGCATCCAGTAGAAGCCGGACAGGCCGAGATTGCGCGCCGCCACCTCGGCCGCGACGCCGACCGCCAGCAGGGCCACGATCACCCCCGGCAGCACCCCGGTGAAGGCGAGCAGCCGGTCAAACAGACCGCCGGTTTTCCACATCCGACCGCCCCAGCGCCATGGGCGGCGGGGCGCGCGGGCGCATGCCCGCGCCCCGCCCCGCGCCGCGCTACTTGCCGATCAGGGCGCGCAGCTTCTTGCCGACCACGGGATCGCGCTTCTCCACCACGTCCCATTGCGCGGTGTAGGCGAGATCGAGGAATTTCTGCGAGTCGGCATCCGACAGCTTGAGCAGCTTCATGCCCTTCTCGCTGACCAGCCGGTCGCCGATCGCCCGGTCCTTGCGGCCGAGATCGGCGGAGAGCTCGGTCTCGAGATAGAGGCCCGTCCTGGTCAGCACGTCCTGCTGCCTGGCGTCGAGCTTCTTCCATTTGCCGATATTGACGCCGACCACGATGATCGGATGGTAGAAGCCGGGCACCAGCTTGTACTTCGAGACCTCGAACCAGCCCTGCGACATCACCTCGCTGTCGAGGTTGGCATAGGCTTCGACCGCGCCGCGCTCCATGGCGGTGAAGATCTCGCGCCTCGGCATGTTGAGGGTCCGCGCACCGAGCGCGTCGAAGAACGCCTTGTAGGTGTTCGACGTGCGCATCTTGAGGCCCTTGAAGTCGGCCAGCGACTTGATCTCGGTGTTGGTGTAGATGTGGAACACGATGTCGCCGCCATACATCGACAACAGGTGCATGTTGGCCTGCTTGGCGAACAGCTCCCTGAAGATGTCCCAGGCGCCGTTCTCGCGCATCTCGGGCGCCGACTTGGTGGTCGGGGTGAACCCGGTCGCGAGCTTGACCAGGTTCGCCATATAGGCGGGCGGCGTGCCCGCGAGGTCGAGCAGCCCGGTCTTGACCGCGTTGCCGAGCTGGCGCGACGGGATCGCCTCCGGCCCCACGACCTGGCCGATCTGGATCGCCCCCTTGCCGTCGGCGTTGACCTTGGCGACGAACGAGTCGAAGGCCTGCCGGGTGAGCGACTGCTTGTTGCTGATGAAATAGCCGGCCTTGAGGCTGACTTCGGCGGCGGCGACGCCGGTGGCGACGCATAGCGCGCCGGCGGCCATCGCCGCGGCGGCGAGCGATACTCTCATCGGCTTCCTCCCTCGGGATATTCGACTGCCACCGCGAGACGGTGCCCGACGCCGGACTCGGTGTCAATCGAACCCGCCCGCCCTCGCCTTCGCATTTGGCGTGGCACCGCTCGGGCTCTCATGTCAATATGCCGCGCTTCTTGCGCCCACCAAGTCTTCGAACGGGGAGAATTGCCGTATGCTCAGATTTTCAGAAGAAATTATGCTTCTATTGTTGAGCGACAACGGTGGGAAGTTTGTCGACGTGCCGGCGGCTTCGCTCGATTGCGCCCTCGCCGGCGCGGTCCTGATGGATCTGGCCCTGGAAAACCGGATCGACACCGATCCGCAGCGCCTGTTCGTGGTCGATCCGACGCCGCTCGGCGACGATCTGCTCGATCCGACGCTCGCGCGCATCGTTGCGTCCGGCGAGACCCACGACACCGCCCAATGGATCAGGGCGACCACCGACCAGGCCGACGCGATCCACGACCGTTCCCTCGACCGGCTGGTCGAGCGCGGCATCTTGCGGCGCGAGGACGACCGCTTCATGTGGGTGTTCAAGTCGCGCCGCTACCCGGTGATCGACGACCAGACCATCCGCGAGGTCAAGCTCCGCCTCATGGGCGTCCTGTTCAGCGACGACATCCCCGACGCGCGCGACATATTGCTTATCTCCCTTTCCGACGTTTGCGGCATTTTCGCAAGCCTGCTATCCAGCTCCGAGCTGGATGCGGCCGCCGAGCGTATCGGCCAGGTCCGCAAGCTGGATCTGCTGGGCCGCGAGGTCACCAGCGCGGTACGGGAGATCGAGGCCTCCCTCGCCATGGCGGTGGCGATGCCGATGCATTGAGGCGCAACGGCGCGGCCGCGCGCGGACCGGCCGCGCCGTCCGACCGAACCCGATGCCATCGCCCGGGAACGGGCCCGGCACCGTAGCGAAAAAAAGGTGGTATACACACCGCACGCAGCTTGGAGACGAAGACCATGGATGTGACGACGGAACGTCAGGAGGGCGTCTTGACCGCCCAGGTGGGCGGGCGTATCGACGGCTCGAACGTCGCCCAGTTCGAGGAGGCGATCCGGACGGCGATCGACGAGACCGACCGCGCCGTGCTGATCGACTGCGAGAATCTCGGCTATATCAGCAGTGCCGGGCTTCGCGCCGTGCTGATGACCGCCAAGACCCTGTCGAGCCGGAACGCCAAGTTCGCGCTGTGCTCCATGTCCGATCCGATCCGCGAAGTCTTCCAGATCAGCGGTTTCGACAAGATCGTCGCGATCCACGCCTCGCGCGCGGAAGCGCTCGCCTCCTTCGACTCCTGAGAACGCGGCCCCGCCGCTTACCCGGCAGACCCGGGCCGCGTCGACGTGGAGGCCCGGATGAACCGGGCGGCGGTGCCGACATACCAGGGCAGCCGGCCGCCCCTGCCGTGAAACCCGACATGGCCGCCGCCCCGGGTGACGACGATTTCCAGCGGCGGCCGCGCGGCGAGGACGGGCGGCGGCACCCAGGGATCGTCGTCCGCGTGCAGCACCAGCGTCGGCACGCGGAGCGCGCCGATCGTGCGGCCCGGCGAGCAGCGCGCGTAGTACGCCGCCGCATCGCGGAACCCCGCTTCGCCCGCGGTGAACGCATCGTCGAACTCGCGGATGTGGCGCGCGCCGAGCAGGGCGCTCCGCACGTCGGGCGGCGCGTGGCGCCACACCGGCTCCGATTCCTCGCGCAGGCGCGCCAGCAGCCATCTCTCGTATAGACGGTTGCGCGGCCGGGCGATGCGGTCCGCGGTCGCCGCGAGGTCGACCGGTGCCGAGACCGCGACCACCGCCCTGACCGCCGGCGGCAGGCCGGGCGAAGCGGCGAGGCGGAGCGCGAGCGCGCCGCCGAGCGAATACCCGAGGATGGCGATGCCGCGTTCGCGGATGCCGGCGTCGAGCCCGGCGACCGCGCGGCAGGCATCGGCGAGGTCGCCCACCCTGTCCATGTGGTAGTGGCCGCGCGCGAGCGACCGGCCGGGCGCCGAGCCCCTGAGGTTGAGCCGCACCACCGCGGCGCCGGCGGCGAGAAACGCGCCCGCCGCTTGCAGAACGTGCCGGCTCCCCTCGCAGCCGGTCAGCCCGGGCACCAGCACGACCGCCGGCGCCGGCTCGCGCGCCGCGTGGTAGCGGGCGACCAGCCGGTCGCCGCTGCCGTCGCCGAGCGCGATCTCGAAACGCTCGCCCGAGCCCGGCGGGATCCCGGCCAGCCGGAAGGGCAGCACGTTGCGCACCGTCTGGAGGTCGGCGCCGAGCCAGGGCCAGCGCCGGCGGAAGGGGGGATCGGACGTCATCGCCCGTCAGAAACGCAGCCGGCGCGACTTCGCGCAAGCCCGGCGCGGCCGCGCGTCCGTGGATACGCCCGCCTGTCCTGCCGGACCCGTTCCGGGCCGGCGGCGATGTCCCGCCTCCGCCGCGCCACGCCCGGGTCCGGACGATATGACGGCGGTCGGGCCGGATGCGCTATAACCCGGGCATGTGCGGCCGCTTCACCCAGCGCTTTTCCTGGCGCGAGCTCCACGAGCTCCTGGACCTCGCCGGCCCGGCCGCCAATCTCCGGCCGCGCTACAACGTGGCGCCCGGCCAGGCCGTCGCGGCGGTACGCGAGGACGGCGGCGCGCGCCGTCTCGCGATGCTGCGCTGGGGCCTGATCCCGGCATGGGCCAGGGACGCCAGGATCGCCTACAGGCTGATCAACGCCCGGTCGGAGACGGCGGGCGAGAAGCCGTCCTTCCGCGCCGCGATGCGCGCGCGCCGCTGCCTGATACCGGCCGACGGCTTCTACGAATGGACGCGGCGCGGCAAGATCCGCCAGCCTTGGCTGATCGCGAGGGAGGACGGCACCCCGTTCGTCTTCGCCGGGCTGTGGGAGCGCTGGACGGTGCCGCGCGGCGCCGGTCTCACGGGCTCGCTCGCGGAGCTCCGGCCGGGCGAGGAGGTCGAGACCTGCACGATCCTGACCGCCGCCGCGAACCGGGCGCTGGCCCCGCTCCACCCCCGCATGCCGGCGATCCTGGCGCCGGACTCCTTCGATCCGTGGCTGCGCGGCGAGGCGGTGCCGCTCGGCCCCTGCCCGTCCGACGGCATCGTCTTCCACCCGGTGAGCACGCTGGTCAACAAGCCCGCCAACGACGACCCGCGCTGCATCGAGCCGGTCGCGCTGCCCTGAGTCCCGGCGCGGCGGGGCGGGTCAGGGCCGGTATTTCTCCGGCGGCTGGGGGTTGTTCGCCGGGTCGGTGTCGTGCCGGGCGATGCGCCTGACCGCCGGGCCGCCGGCGAGCGGCTTGAGCGCCGCCTCCAGCGCGTCGGCCCGCTCGCGGTCGTAGACCTCCTCGCCGGCGACGCGGAGCGAGAACGAGCGCAAATATCTCGCCTTCTTGGCGGGGTTCTCGACGGTCGCCCTGGTCCAGGCATAGAGCGGGTACGAGGCGATCCCGAGCCGCTCCGCCTCGGCGCAATAGCCGGCGAAGGCATCGTACTGGCAGACCAGGCTCGCCTCGTGGCGCGCGAGTATCGCCCGGACCGGTTCGAGGTCTGGGTCGGCGTCCCCGCGGCGCGCCGCCTCGGCGGCTCCGTCCGCCAGCTCGACGCGGATCTGGTACAGCCATTGCCGCGCGCCCCCGGCGCCGGCCTCGCGGCCCGGCTCGACCACTCGACGGTCCTCCCCGCGTTGCCGATCCCGGCCGCCGCCGTCCGGCGATGGCGGCGACCGCGTGCGTCATGTTACATCATCGCCCGCCCGCCGCACCCCGCCCGGAAGGAATGCCGCCGATGACCCGCATCGACATCCAGTTCTCCCTGTTCTCCGCCTTCTATTCGCCGCTGATCGCGACCATGGCCGGCGGCTTCCTGGCCGAGGAGGGGCTGGAGCCCGCCTGGTCGGTTGCCGAGCCCGGGGTGTCCGCCATCGCGGCGCTGAAGGACGGCTCGGCGCATGTCGTGCAGTCGGCGCCGAGCCAGGCCTTCGGGCCGCTGTCCCGGGGCGAGGACCCGGGCGCGGTCCATTTCGCCCAGATCAACGAGACCGACGGGTTCTTCCTGACCGGGCGCGAGCCGGACCCGGCGTTCGACTGGCGCAATCTCGAAGGCGCCGAGGTGGTGCTGTTCGGCGGCGGCCAGCCGCTCGCCATGTTCAAATACGCCTGCCACAGGGCGGGCATCGACTACGCGCGCATCGAGGCGGTCCACCCCGGCAACGCCGCCGAGATCGACCGCGCCTTCCGCGACGGCCACGGCGCCTATGTCCAGCAGCAGGGCCCGTTCCCGCAGCAGCTCGAAGCCGACGGGGTGGGCCATGTCGTGGCCGAAGTCGGCCGGCAGGTCGGCGCCTGCGCCTTTTCCAGCCTGTGCGCCCGCCCGGACTGGCTGGAGACCGACATGGCGCGGGCCTTCACCCGCGCCTATCGCCGGGCCCGCGCCTGGCTCAACGAGACGCCGGCGGCCGGGATCGCCCGCGCGGAAAAGCCCTATTTCCCGGAGATCGACCCGGCGGTGCTGGAGCGCTGCGTCGCGACCTACCAGCGCCTCGGCTGCTGGACGCCGCATATCGAGATCACCCCGGCGGCGTTCGAGGCGACGCTGGACATCTTCGCCCATAACGGCCTGATCGACACCCGCTTCCCCTACGACCGGGTCTGCGCCGCACCGCCCCGGGGGTAGCGCCCCGGCTCCGAAGCGGCGGGCCTGCGACGCCGTGTCACGTTACCCGCCGCGCCCGGACTTGTTCCACTGCCGTCCGGTTTGGAATCTCGGGCTGGGCTTCGCGCCGATGGGTGACAACGGGGGTTATGGATGGCCGGTGCGGGCGTGCGGCGTTCCGTGTGCCGATCCGGGCGATGCGCCGGGACCCCGCCCGTACCAGGGCGTTGCGCCCCGTCCAACTCGCTCGAACCGGGCAGCAGTGGAACGCGTCCGGCCATGACGGGGGCGGGGGCACCGGGCGCAAGCACACGAACAATTGAAACGGAACGCCGGACCCTCCGTCCCCGCCGCGGCCTGGCGATCTTGAAGCGGCGGCGGAACCGCCGATATCGGAGCGGTTCGTTCGTTCACCGCATGCGTACAGTGCCGCGATTCCCGGGTCCCAGAGTTCGACGCCCGTCCAGCGCAGCGCCGCCGCCCGTTCCCGGGGCCGTCTCCGCCCGCCCGGGCGGGTCAGGGGGGGCCGAGGGCGCGGATCAGCTCGGCGGTTCCGGGGTTGGCGAATCTGCGCTGCACCACGATGGCCCGCGCGGTCGCTCCCGGGCCGTAATAGGCCCGGTTGCGGTCCCTGTCCTCGACGGTCACCGAACCTTCGAAGGAGGCGCCGAAGAAGGCGCCCCGCGACAGCGCGTAGGAGTAGATGTCGGCGCGCAGGTTGAGCGCCGTGGCGCCTTCGTAGCCGACCCCGAACGGGCCGGCGGCGATGGACGCATCCGCGCCCAGCTTGAGCTTGGCCTGGAGCATGGCTTCCAGCGTCCGGTGCGACATGATCAGGAAGACCACCTCGGAGTCCTGGAACCCGAACTGGAGCCCGATGCTGCCGGTGCCGATGTCGTAGAAGGCGGGGTTGCTCCACCGCCCCTGGCGGTCGCGCGCCAGCAGGACGCCGCTGCCGCCCTCGCCGCCGATCAGGAAGCTCGCCTTGATCAGGCTGGGGACGATCAGCACCGCCTGCGCCCGGCGGAGCAGCCCGGCGAACGGCCTGGTCTCGGGATTGCGGCGCATCTTCTCGACGGTATAGCGCGCGTTGTCGACCAGCGCCTGCGGGGAGGACGCGGCCTCCGCCGGGACCGCCGCCATCGTCATCAGCGCCGCCGTCAGACCCGCCGCGGCGGCGTTTCTCGACCTCAACCCTGCAAGCATCGCGAACTCCCGCTGAACGGCACTCGACGGGGCCGGTCCGACCCTGGGGCTAACATGGTCGGTCCCGCCCGGTTGGCAAGAATCGCGGCCGGACGGCGGGGTTTCCGGCACCCGTCGCGACCCTGATTATAAGAAAAACTCATCACTATGTTCATAAATCGGGATGAGACTTAATGATCCGGGGCCCTTAGACTTACCACCTCCCGTTGTAGGAGGGAATTTGCTATCAACCGTACGCGTAAGGGAGAGTTCCGATGAGAGACGGCAACAAGATGGAGAGAACGGCGGCGCGCGGCGAAACAGGCGGGCAGCGCGCCCCGGCGCCGTCGCCGGCGTTCGATCGCGACCGGACGCTGCTGATCGTCGACGACGACGCCCCGTTCCGCACCCGGCTCGCCCGGATCATGGAATCGCGCGGCTTCGACTGCGAAGCCGCCGCGTCGGTGGCCGAGGGGGTGATGGCCGCCAGCCGCCGTCCGCCGTCCTACGCCCTGCTCGATCTCCGGCTGGAGGACGGCAGCGGGCTCGAGGTGGTGAAGGCGATCCACGCCAAGCGCACCGACACCAAGATCGTCATGCTGACCGGCTACGGCAACATCGCCACGGCGGTCGCGGCGGTCAAGGCGGGCGCGGTCGACTACCTCGCCAAGCCGGCGACCGCCGATGCCATCGAGGCCGCCCTGCTGGCCCAGGGCGACCTGCCGCCGCCGCCCCAGCACCCGATGTCGGCCGACCGGGTGCGCTGGGAGCATATCCAGCGGGTCTACGAACAATGCGACCGCAACGTGTCCGAGACCGCGCGGCGCCTCAACATGCACCGCCGCACCCTGCAGCGCATCCTCGCCAAGCGGGCGCCGCTGGAAAGGGCGCTGTGAACGCCGGCCGCGCAAGGCGGCGGGTCAGGCGCCGGGATCGATCCGGCGCTGCAGCCGCGCCGCCGCGGCGAGCGCGAAACGCACCGTCTGGCGCCGCTTGCGCGAGCCGTTGACCGGCACCTTCGCCGCCGCCCGGCGCACCGCGCCGCCATAGGCGTCGGCGACGATCACGCCGCAATCGCCGGGCAGCAGCCGGTCGGGGAAGCGCTCGGAGACGGCGAAGTAGAAACGCTCGCAGAACGGCGGGTATTCGCGCCACTTGCGGTCGCTGCGGAAGTCCTCGACCGACGACTTGACCTCGACGATGACGAACTCGCCCGAATCGTTGAGGCCGATCAGGTCCACCCTGCGGCCGTTGGTCAGGCGGAACTCGTACAGCACCGCATAGCCGAGATCGGCGAGCAGCCGTGCCGCGCCGCGCCGCAGCCGGGCTTCGGCGCCTTCCCTCCCCGGGACGGTCGGTGCGGGTGCGGTGTCGGGCATCGGTCCCGTCGCCACCGGAACAAAGCGTGATCATAGCGCCTGCGCAAGCCGCGTGAACGACTTTCTCGCGCGTGCTTTGACGCCGCCTCGCGGGGCCCTATCATCGCGCCTCGGCAGCGCTGGCGGCAGGGCCATGGCGAAACGGAGAATGCTGCGCCTCGGCGCCTTCATGCGCCCGGTGACCATCCATACCGGGTCGTGGCGCTACCCGGGCGCCTGGCCGGACGCGAATTTCAACTTCGCCCGCATCGAGCGCTTCGCCCGCACCCTCGAACGCGGCCGGTTCGACGCCTTCTTCATGGCCGACCACCTGGCCGTGCTGAACATGCCGATGGAGGCGCTGAAGCGGAGCGCCACCGTCACCTCGTTCGAGCCGATGACGCTGCTGCCGGCGCTGGCCATGGTCACCAAGCGCCTGGGTTTGATCGCCACCGGCTCGACCACCTATGACGAGCCCTACCACGTCGCCCGGCGCTTCGCCTCGCTCGACCATATCAGCGGCGGGCGGGCCGGCTGGAACGTGGTCACCACGTCGAACCCCGACGCCTCGCGCAATTTCGGCCGCGACGAGCATCTCGAACACGCGCTGCGCTACCGCCGCGCGCGCGAGTTCTTCGACGTGGTGACGGGGCTGTGGGACAGCTGGGAGGACGACGCCTTCCTGCGCGACCAGGAGAGCGGCATCTTCTTCGACCCGGAGAAGCTCCACGTGCTCGGCCACAGGGGCGAGCATTTCGACGTGCGCGGGCCGCTCAACATCGCCCGGCCGGTGCAGGGCTGGCCGGTGATCGTCCAGGCCGGCGCGTCGGATGCCGGGCGCCAGCTCGCCGCCGAGACCGCCGAGGCGGTGTTCGCCGCCGCCGCCGATCTCGAGGCCGGCCGCGAATTCTACGCCGACGTCAAGGGCAGGATGGAGAAGGCCGGGCGCGACCCCGACCGGATGAAGATCCTGCCGGGCTGCATGGTGGTGGTCGGCGACTCGCTGGACGAGGCGCGGGAGAAGCGCGCGCTGCTCGACAGCAAGGTGCATTTCGACAGCGCCGTCGCCGCGCTGTCGATCTCGCTCGGCCACGACGCCTCCAAATTCGATCCCGACGGCCCGCTGCCGGAGATCCCGGAGAGCAACGCGTCCAAGTCGGGGCGCGACCGCGCGATCGCGCTGGCACGGCGCGAGAAGCTGACGGTGCGCCAGCTCGCCCAGCGCCTCGGCGGCTATTCCGGGCTCTGCATGCTCGGCACGCCCGGGCAGATCGCCGACGAGATGGAGGAGTGGCTGGAGACCCGGGGCAGCGACGGGTTCAACCTGATGTTCCCCTATCTGCCCGAAGGGCTCGACGACTTCGTCGACCGCGTGGTGCCGGTGCTGCAGCGCCGCGGGCTGTTTCGCCGCGACTACGAAGGCGCTACGCTGCGCGACAATCTGGGGCTGCGGCGGCCGGAGAGCCGCTACGCCCGCGCACGGGGCTGATCCGATGGCCAAGCTGCTCAGCGATGCCGAGCTCGCGCAGTGGCGGCGCTGCGGCGCGGTGTGGCCGCTCGACCTGCTGACGGCGGACGAGGCGGCGGCGCTCCGCGCGCGCTACGAGGCGCTCGATGCGGCCACCGAGGGCGGCGCGCAGTCGCGCTACCGGATCAAGGCGCATCTGCCCTTCCCCTGGCTCTGGCGGGTGATCCGCCTGCCCCGCCTGGCCGATGCGATCGAGGACCTGCTGGGCCCCGACCTGGTCTGCTGGGGCTCGTCCTTCTTCGCCAAGCCGGCGCACGATCCGGGCTTCATCTCCTGGCACCAGGACTCGACCTATTACGGGCTGGAGCCGCCCGAATCGGTGACCGCGTGGATCGCCTTCAGCGACGCGACCAGCGAGGCGGGCTGCATGAAGATCGTCGCCGGCTCCCATCTCGGCCCGGAGATCCTGCCGCATGACGAGATCCCCGACCCCGACAACATGCTGGTGCGCGGCCAGACCGTGCGGGGCGTCGACGAGACGCTCGCGGTCGAGATGCCGCTCGCGGCGGGGCAAATGTCGATCCACCACAACAAGACCATCCATTCGTCGGAGCCCAACCGGGCGGGCTGGCCGCGCATCGGCTTCGCGGTCCATTTCGCCGCCACCCATGTCCGCCAGATGCAGTTCGACGGCGCCACCGCGATCCTGCTCCGGGGTGCCGACCGCGAAGGCAACTGGCTGCCCGACCCCGAGCCCGCGGCGGATTTCGACCCGGCCTGCCTGGCCGCCCTCGACGTGTCCTGGACGCGCTACCGGACGGCGATGCGGGCGCAGCGCTAGCCCCGCCGGGCAGGCCTAATGTTTCACGTGAAACAATGGTCAGCATTGTTGACCTATGTTTCACGTCAAACACTGCCCGAAACGGGCAAATTCGCGCCCCCCGGGGACGCCGCGACCTCGCGCCGCGGCGGCGCCGCGGCGGGGTTTGCCGCCCGCCCCGGCGGCTTGCCGGAGACTCTTGGGAGACCGGTTCGGGTTCAGCCCCGAAGGTGGCGGTCGAAGAACCGGGCCAGCGGGTCGAAGGAGGTCGGCGAGGAGCGCGTCGCCTGGTCGATATAGACCACCTCGATCTCGCCCCCGGCGGCGCGGTAGCCGGCGGCGAAGCGCTCGGGCTCGTTGAGCGCGGCGCCGCCGTCGAGGTCGAGATAGTCGTGCACCTCGTCGGGCCGGCCCTGCACCCAGAGCGCGGGCGGCGTCTCGACCGCCTCGCCGCGCTCCAGCGCCAGCAGCGGGTTGCCCTCTTCCATCGCCGCCTCGGTGACCCAGTATGTGTCGTGGCATTCGCGGATCCCGGCCACCCAGGCGGGCGGCTCGGCGCGCGCCTCGACGCGCGCGGCGTGGCGGTAGCGCGACAGCGGGTTGATCACCGGCCACGACATGCCGACGCAGCGCACGCGCGCGTCGACATCGGCGGCGCCGTCGAGCGGGATGGCGGCATAGCGCGGATCGTGCGGGCGCATCGCCGCCAGCATGGCGAGATGGCCGCCGCTCGACTGGCCGCTGAGGCCGATGCGCCCGGCATCGGCGCCGAACTCCCCGGCATGGGCCTTGAACCAGCGGATCGCGTAGTTGATGTCGGCGAGCGAGCTCGGATAGCCGTCCCCGGCATGGCGGAAATCGATCGCCGCGGCGACGATCCCGGAATCGGCCAGCGCCTCGTCGCGCTCCCGGCAGGTGGTCAGGTCGCCCCGGTTCCAGGCGCCGCCGTGGAGGTCGATCACCGCCGGGAACGGGCCCTCGCCGTCGGGCGCGAACACCCGCATCGTGAGCGGCGTGCCGCCGTGATGCAGATACGCGATGTCGGTGGTCGCGATGGTGCGCACGTCGCTCGCCATGTCCGGTCTCCCGCGTCGCCGTTCGGACGATGGTACGCGGGTTGGCGCCGCTTGCGAAAGCCTGGCGGTTTCGCCGCATCGCGATTCGCTCTACCCTGCCCCGACGCATGGATCGAGCGGCGGGCAGCACCGCAACCGGGTCGATCGAGGCGTGCTTGAGGGACTCGCGATGGATCGTGTCTTCATTTACTGGGACAACTCGAACCTTTTCATCAGCGCCCGTGACGTCGCGGTCGAGCGCGAAGGCGCCACGGCCCGTCATCGTGTGCGCGTCCAATTCCGGCATCTCCTGGAATTGGCGCGCGCAGGCCGCGATATCGAGCACGCGATCGCCGTGGGATCCGTCCCGCCGGAGCTTCGACACGTCTGGAATCGGCTGGAGAACGAGGGCGTGACCGTTCAGCTCCTGGAACGGGGTGCGTTGGAGGGCCGGGAACAGGGCGTGGACCAGACGCTGCAGACCGCAATGTTGCGCGATGCGTTCGACTACAACGGAGATCCCGGCATCGCGGTATTGCTGACCGGAGACGGGAGCGGCTTCATCGACGGCGTCGGCTTCCACGCCGACCTCGAACGCATGCACAGCCGGGGATGGCGGATCGAGGTGTTGTCGTGGCGGCACAGCTGCAATCGCCGAATGCGGGAATGGGCCGAACAAAACGGCAAGTTCGTGGCACTCGACGACTTCTGCGACAGCATAACCTTTCTGGAGCGCTCGATGCCGGGCGATCCTATCGCCCAACCGCGCCACGCGGTTCCCGTCGATCTGGACAGACGCGCGTGACCGATCTTGACGCGGTGTGCCCAGGCCAGTCGTTGGCATGAGAAGTTGGAAGGGGATGGACATGAGCCTGATCGAAGCCGGCGCGGCGGCGCCCGCCTTCTCGATGGTCAACCAGGACGGCGAGCGGGTCGGCCTCGACGACTTCGCCGGAAGCTACGTGCTGCTCTGGTGGTACCCGAAGGCCTCGACCCCGGGGTGAACCGCCGAGGGCCAGGGGTTCCGTGATCGAATCCAGGATTTTGAGGACCGGAACACCGTCATCCTCGGCGTGAGCTTCGACCCGACCGAGGCCAACCGGCGGTTCCGCGAGAAGCAGGGCTTTCCCTACGACCTCCTGAGCGACCTCGACAAGACGGCGAGCATCGCCTATGGCGTGGCGACGGCGGACGACCAGCGCACCCCGCGCCGCTCGGTGCTGATCGCGCCCGACGGCACCGTCGCCGCCGCCTACGCCACGGTCAAGCCGGCCGAGCATCCCGACCGGGTGCTCGCCGACCTCGATTCGCTCGGCGGGTGACGGGGTGCGTCCTTCGATCGGGGCTTGTGCGCTAGCCAATCCCGCTGGAAAGAACGCGGATACGATAGGGCAGCACAACAAAATCTGCGCGTGGGGGACTTCCGACGGGGAAGACCCGGATCACGGTGAGAAGGTCACAGAGTCTGCCCGTCGATCCGGTACACGCTCCAGACCCGGCCAGACACATAGCCGCCCCCTGCGAGGACCGGCCGCAACCTCCGGCTCGGCGGGGCGCACAACAAAGAAATTATAGCCGCTTGGAGATCGCGGACCGGCCGGACCGCGGTCGCAGCGGTCCGAGCGTCTCGTCCCCGCCGCTACTCCGCGGCCTCGGCCGGCGTCTTCGGGCTGTTGGCGGCGATGGTCTGCATGTTGTTGCGCCGGGTGACGAATTTTTCCGGGCCCTCGTAGACGCCGTCCGGGATGTCGAAATAGCCGGAATCGAACTGCGCCTCGTCGGTCAGCCGCATGGCGATCGAGTCGAACGGGCACACGTCCATGCAGAGCTCGCAGCCGATGCAGGTCTCGGGATGGACCTCGACCTTGCCCGCCGGGCTCTGCGACAGCGCCTCGTAGAAGCACATCTGGATGCAGATCGTGCAGCTCGGGTTCTGGCAGGTGTCCTCGTTGACCACCGCGTGCACGCGGTCGCGGGCGAACTGCTCGGCATAGTCCTTCGCCGCCCGGCGCGAGGCGATCCCCCGCATCGACTCGACGTCCGGGTAGCCGTGCTCGTCCATGAAGCGCTCGACCCCGTTGATGATGTTGGGCAGCCACTTCATGCCCTTGATCATCAGCACCGAGCCGATCTCCACCACATTCGCGCCGGTCATCAGGAACTCGACCGCGTCGCGGTGGTCGAAGATGCCGTTGGTGCCGGCGATCGGGATGCCGACCTGGGTGTAGATGTTGTGCACCCATCTGAGCGTCAGCGGCTTGACCCAGGTGCCGCCGATGCCCGCCGTGCCGGCGAGCCGGGGCTCCGCCGCCTCGATGTCGACCGCGAACCCGGTATGGCGGTTGGTCGCGGTGACCGCCGCCGCGCCCGCCTTCTGCACCGCGCGGGCGATCTCGACCGGGCGCGACTGGTCCGGGGTGAGCTTGACCACGACCGGGATGTCGACCGCCTCGACCACCTGGCGGGTGACCTCGAAGGCGATGTCCTCTTCCTGGCTGATCATGCTGCCGCCGTGGACGCCCGGCATCAGGGCGGGGTGCGGGCAGCCGAAATTGAGCTCGACCATGGGCAGCCCGCAATCCTCGATGGTGCGGCAGATGTCCTTCCAGCCGTCGACCTCCTTGGCGCCGGCCGAGCCGATCAGATGCGCCCCGCGCTCGGCGGCATAGGCGCCGACCTCCTTGAGATAGGGGATCCAGTCCTTGTAGTAGGTGCTGGAATAGCCCGACCGGCTGTAGAACACGAAGTCGCGCGGCACCTTGCCCTTGATGATGTCGCCGCGGTCGTTGAGGATCGCGTATTTCGAGTTCTGCGTGAGCCGCGCCATGTCCTCCATGTCGGTCAGCGTCTTGACGATGGCCCCCGCCGCCCCGTAGTCGAAGCACTGCTTCATCAGGTCGGGGCTGTTGGTGGTCTCCAGCGAGGCGACCACCACCGGGTTCTTGAACGGGATGCCGCAAAACTCGACTGCCATGTCTGCCATCGGATATCTCCGCGCTTCGGGGGCGTTAAGCTCAGTATACTGACAATTCTCCGCCGCCGTAACCTATTCCTCGGGCTCGGTGGTGAACATCAGCGGGTGGCCGTGCTCGCGCCCGAGATCGGTCGCCTCCGTCGCCTTGGTCTCGGCGATGTCGCGGGTATAGACCGCGACCACGCATGACCCCTTGGTGTGCGCCGTCGCCATCACCCGGTAGGCCTCGTCGTCGTTCATCTTGAACACCGCCCTGAGCACCAGGATCACGAACTCGCGCGGCGTGTAGTCGTCGTTGAGCAGGATGACCTTGTGCAGCCGGGGCCGCTCGGTCTTGCTCTCGGTCTTCGTCTTGGTGCGCTGATCGGTGTCGACGTCCCGCATGCGCCAGGCCCCGCAACCGCCTGCGCTCTAGCCTCGCACGGTTCCGCGCCCCGGTCCAGCGCGCGCGGCCCGGCGCAGCCGAACGGAGCTGCGCCCTTTTCTTTTCCCCCCGGCCGGTAGATCATGCGCGGGAACCGGCGGCCGGACGGGCAGGGGGCGCGGGAAGCGGGCGATGAAGGTGCGGGTCGATCCGGATCGCTGCGAGGGGCACAATCGCTGCCACGCGCTGGCGCCCGAGCTGTTCGAGCTGGACGATCTGGGCAATGCGACGGCAACCGGCGGCGGCGCCGTGCCGCCGGGGCTGGAAGGCAAGGCCCGGCTCGCCGCGGCCAACTGCCCGGAATACGCCATAGACACCGTGGAGGACGCGGGATGAGCGGCGGCAAGCCCGGCTCGGGGGCCGCGCCGGGACCCCACCCCGGTTCCGCAAAGGGCGGTTGCCCTGCGGCCGAACGGCGGCCGGTCGAGGACTGGCGCACCGACTGGGATCATCTGGATGCGCGCTGGCGCGACGATCCCTTCCCGATCTGGGACGCGCTGCGCCACGGCCCGATCGCGCGGACCGAGCGCTTCGAGGGCGCCTGGCTGCCGACCCGCTACGAAGACGTGCGGGCGATCGCCCACGATACCGAGAATTTTACCTCGCGCCGCGTCGTCCTGCGCGACCGCAAGTTCGACGACCCGCCGCTGCCGGCGCCGCCGCTCACCTCCGACCCGCCGGAGCACAAGGCGCACAAGCAGGTGCTGCTGCCCTTCTTCACGCCGCGGGAGGTCGGCAAGCTGGAGCCGCTGGCGCGGCGGATCTGCAACGCCCTGATCGACGGGTTCGTCGCCGACGGGGGCTGCGACGCCGCCCAGCAATACGCCCGCCACATCCCGGTGCGGATCATCGCCTACATGCTCGGCGTGCCGGTGCGGGACAGCCATCTGTTCATCCGCTGGATCCACGAGATCCTGGAGGTCGGCGCCTCCGACGACGAGCGCAACAGGACCGCGACCAAGGCGATGCGGGATTATTTCCGCCATCACATCGCGCTCAGGAGAGAGGGCCGGACCGAGGCCGATCCGGACGGGCCCGAGCCCGACCTGATCCGGGCGATGATGGACGGCTCGCTCAACGGCGTGAGGTTCGAGGAGAAGCACGTGCTCGGCACGCTGAACCTGCTGATGGTCGCCGGGATCGACACCACCTGGAGCGCCATCGGCGCCTCGATCCTGCATCTCGGCCGGCACCCGGACGACCGGCGGCGCCTGATCGCGGAGCCCGGGCTGATGCCGACGGCGATCGAGGAGCTGCTGCGCGCCTACTCGCCGGTCACCATGGCGCGCGAGGTGAAGCGGGATGTCGAGCTCGGCGGCTGTCCGATGAAGCAGGGCGAGATGGTGCTGCTCTCCTTCCCGGCGGCCAACCGCGACCCCGCGATGTTCCCGGACGCCGACCGGGTCGTGCTCGACCGCCAGGAGAACCGCCACGGCGCCTTCGGGATCGGCATCCACCGCTGCGTCGGCTCCAATCTGGCGCGCATGGAGATGCGCATCGCCATCGAGGAATGGCTGAGGCGCATCCCGGACTACCGCGTCGACGGCGAGATCCGCTGGTCCGAAGGCACCGTGCGCGGCCCGAGAACACTGAAGGTGACGTTCGGGTAGGACGGGCGCGCGGGTGGCGTCCTCGCCTTCGGCTCCGTCGCGACCGGGATGCACGGCCGTCCCCTAGACTCTATGCTGGTCCTGACTACTGGACTCCGGTGTGCACGGAATAGAGCTCCTCGCCGGCGTTCGGCGATCCGCCAGATGGTCGGGGTCGAGGTCTCGGTCCACGTCCTGCACCCGGATGAGGATCGTGATGGCCTGCAAGCGCCATGTACTCGGCTGTCACCGGCCGAGGAGCTGTGGGCGGAGGCACGAATTCGGAGCGGGCAATTGCAAGCGTGGGATCGCCACGAATTTTCTCTCCGTAGAGCTGCGCTGCGATTGATCGGCCAAGAATCTCCGCCAGGAGAGGAGGAGTGGCATTGCCAGCTTGCCGAACTTGCTCGCGGTAAGTCCCATCAAGCTTCCAGGAGCTCGGAAAGGTCTGCAGCCGGAGAATCTCCTCTGGCGCAAGGGGGCGGCTGTCCCAGTGAAAGGGCCCTGTGGCCGGGCCGGGGTTTGCCGGCACCGTCCAAGCAGGCTCGGCCTTCGCTAGCTTGAGGAGGAATGACCAGAATCGGCGTCGGTACCCGAAGAGCGACGGCCCCTCGCCTCGCTCGGTGAAGAACTGATAGTTCTGGCCTTCGGGTACTGAAGGCAGCAGGCCGGCGAATCGCCCGCTTGGAGCTGGTGGCTTTGCGGGACGCACATCGTGAAGCGCGTCCCAAGCCCGCACCGGATGATCTCGATGTGTCGCAGCAGGCCACGTTGGAATGGCTCCGTTGCGAAACGCGACGACGATGGCGCGTCTGCGCCGCTGCGGAACTCCGAAATCGGCGGCGTTGAGTATTCTGTAGGCCAGCTTGTAGCGTGTGCCGCTCCGGCAATTGACGGCTGCGAGGCGCTCTTCCAGGATCGACAACGCTGAGCGATTGCCCTTCACGAATCCAGGCACGTTCTCGATCAAGATCGCATGGGGAAGTAGTCGCTCTATTAGAGTCAGCAAGCTGTCGAGGGTCTGAGACCGATGATCGCCGAGCCCACGAGCACCAGTGCGGGACCACTGAGCCGCATTCGAGAAGGGCTGGCAGGGCGGTCCGGCGGCCAGCAGGGTGAGCTCCCCCTTGGCGATTCCAAGGTCGCGTGGGAGCAGATTGATCGCGACCTCGTTGATGTCGTAAGGATTCAGACACTGTAGCTTGGGGCGGTTGAGCGCTAGGGAGCGTCGCGCCGCTGCATCGTTCTCTATTCCTCCAACGATGACGAACCCTGCGTGCTCCAAGCCAAGGTCGAGCCCACCGATGCCGGAGAACGCTGACAGACAGACGAGCTGTCCGTTAGGAGCGCCCTCATCCACGTGGCCAGTCACCGTCCGCTCCCGCCCAGCTTCTCGCACAATTCGACTATTCTACTGATGCTAAGGGTCACGACCAGCGAACAGCCACCCCCGATCAAGCTGCCATGAACAACCGAAGGCCTACGGAGTCCGCAACCAGGGATGGCTGCCGGATCGGAGAGATTGAATGCCGGCTGAGGACGGCCTACGGCCAGCCTCGCCACTTCAATCCAACAGATCCTCTCGATGATCTGATCTTCCTTATCCTGTCCAGAATGACGCAGGAGACCAAGTACGTAAGAACCTATTCCCGCCTCCGTAGCTCTCTCTCGACATGGTGCGCGGTACGTGACGCCTCACCCGACGAGCTGGAGGCGCTCATCCACGAGGCCGGCCTCGCTCGGACCAAGGCCGCACAGATTCAAGAAATGCTTCGTGAAATCGAGGCGAGGGAGGTCGACCTAAGCCTGAATCGGCTTCGCAAAATGGAGAGCGGCGAGATCGAGGCATACCTGACCAGCCTGCCAGGAGTCGCACGAAAGACTGCCCTGTGCGTCATGCTCTACGCCCTTGGACGAGACGTTCTACCTGTGGATACCCATGTCTGGCGTGTCTCCCAGCGGCTCGGACTCGCTCCTGCGGGCGAGTGGAGCGAGAGGCGGGGGCGCGCCCTGGAGGCCACGGTACCGAGAGAGCTGCGGGGATCGCTACACGTAACTATGGTTGCCCATGGCCGGCGCGTCTGCCGGGCGGCAGTACCGGTCTGCAAGAGCTGCGTGCTTGCCGATCTCTGTCCAACGGCCGACCCTAACCCGCGAGCGGCTCGACTTCCTCCTCGATCACGGTCCGGATGAGTTCCTGCTCGCCGGCCTCGATTCCGTCCTTGAACCCTACCAAGCGAAGCCTATCCAGGACGACGGCACGGCCCTTCAACGTCAGGAACTCCATCGTGGGACGCTCGACGTGGTGGGGTACGGCGAGAAAGGAGGCCGGTGGAACCCAGGTGCCGGTAAAGAGCTTCCATTGGTCTGGGCTCGGTTCATTGATCTTGGTCGCCCAACTGTCGCTACGACCTACCGTGACCTGCCCGATGAATCCCCAGGCGCCGGGCCGCAAGTCGTCCTCCCAACCCAAATGGCAAAGGACGTCCACTCCTTCGTCGTGCGCTCTCACGCGTCTCGGCGCTGCATCTGGGTTCGCCTTAAGACCAACTTCGCCGCACGCGATCCGCAAGGCCTCCTCAAAAGAGCCGCCCTCCCGACGGCGCACCGCTACCCCGGCAGACGCCAACCCACGGGCCTGCAACACCGCTAACACGATTTGCTCGAACATCTCATGTGGTCGATGCATCGAGTTCACGCTGAATGCGTGCGCGATGGTCAGGGCGAGCACCGCCGTGTACGCGCTCGTCTCAAGATCGACGCCGCGGTCAAGTACGATTTCGTCATCCGTGATCTCGAAAGGATAGCGCGCCGCAAGTACGTCGCGACGCTCGTCCATTTGTCGGAACACAACGGACGCGACTTCGTGGGCTTCGTCGAGCCGCTCCGACAAGACGCTCGACTCACCGTCAACGCGTTCACTGTCCGATGATTGAATCAGCTCGAGGTTCCAGCCGTTGTCGGCCAAGAAGTCCGCAAGTGTTGCCCGCTTCACAGGCTGCCCCTTGAGTGCTAGCAGCTCGACGTAGTCTGCAAGCAGAGAGGCTCGCGCGTACGGGCCATAGGTATCGGGTTCAGGCGCCCTGATCATGTTCAACCATTCGGTCTTGAATTACTGCTCGCGCTGAACGGGCAAGCTGTGACAGACCTTCCACGGCGTCGAGCAGTCCGATCGACATTGCCGCCGTGTCCGCTCGGTGAAGGGTGTCCAGGAACAGCTCCAGGCTCTTCACAAGTCGTTGGGCGCGTGGCTCCAGATCCAGCTCCTCCACGACCTGTCTGGCCAGGCTTAGGTCACCTGTCTTGCGCAGCGCTGCGTGTGCTCGTTCGTCAGCAAGCGCTCGGCCGTAAATTGTGACGTCACGTGAATCGCCCAAGACGGCTCGACTTCGCCCTCCTTTGCTCTGGAGATCTCCAAGCACCTCTGCGAGCTTGTCTGGGTTGATCCCCATCAAGGCCTGCTCAATCTCTTGATGCGTTCGTGCGGGACCGAGCCCGACATAGCTCCTGATGTCAGCCGAGTTCATACAGCGCAGCCAAACCCCGAAGCGATGGTCTTGGACGTAGGTGACATTCAGCCCGTACTCGTCTCGTGCGTGGAGGAGGATGCGGATCGCGAGATAAGGGTTCCTGACCCCTTGGGCGTTGCTTCCAACCCGCCGGCCAAGCTCCCGAAAGGGGTCGGCGATGTCCCGCTCGACGAGCCGGTCGACCTCGGCAAGGAGGTAGCGGGCCTTCGCCTCCGGCGGCCAAGTCTTCAGCCCGCCGATGTGCCTGAACCCCACATAAGCGTGGATCTGGTTGCGATCCGAAATAAGGACGCAAGGAATCTCACGGAGCGTCTCAAGTCGTTCGGGGGGTAGCGCGATGTCGGCGAAACCGATTTCGTCAGCCTCCGGGGATCCGTGCAGGATCTTGAGCGCCGCGAGCCGCCGATTTCCCTCTACGACCCTGTATGTGTCCTCTTGGCCCTCCCTGACGACCAACAGCGGCTCTTGCGGAAAGAACCCGTTGTCCCGGTAAGAGTGCGCAAGCTCCTCTAATGCGGCCTGCTCATAGAGATACCGTAGAATCTCAGACTGCGGCTGTTGGTAGAGACGCTCCGGAAGCCGTGGGTTCTCATCATCGAGAAGCAGCTCGTCGAAGGGGAGCCGCAATATGATTCCTTCTTGCGAGGCTGTGTCGTTCATTGACGATGCTCCTTCACGAGGCGAGCGGAGACGATGGGCCAATTCGAGGATCAGAGTCCACTGTATCCCCGACCCAAGGCGGAACAGACCGGAACCTTGAACTACCGGCCAGAAGAAGCAAGCGGATGGCTGCGATTTGACGTGGCCGGCGCTCGGCGTGAGCCGCTCGGTCTTCGTCTTCGTGCGCGAAGCGGTGTCGACGTCCGTCATGCGGCCGGTCGGGCAACGCGCTGGGGGTCAGCCTCGTACGGTTCCGCGCCTCGCGCCGGCTCGGTTCTAGGTCAAGCGGACTCCCCCTAGCCCGCATTCGGCACCACGGTGGGTGTGACCGCTTATTTTAGCCAGCGAGAGCGGTTGTCGGGGAGGGATGGGCTGAGCGGCGGCTTCAGCGGTCGGCATGAGGTGCCTGCGGCTGGCTGGCGGTGGGATGGGGCCGGAACATTTCACGAACAAGCTGCGTCGCCGGTCGCTGGGGTCGGGTTCGCGATGCGCGACGGGCGCAGCTTGCCGGTGGCGCCCCTGGGCGGCGCGGTGGCAACGGGCTGGGCGAGGGGACCGAACACGACATCCGCCGGTTCGACGCGGACCGCCAGCCGGTCGATTTCTCCGATGACCGTCTTCATGGCCTCGCGATACGGTGCCTGGCCGCGTCGCCCGGCAACAGCTTCGTACTCGGACTGGATGGGCTCCGACAGGACAATTTCGTGCTGCCGCACGACCCTGTCGACGACCGCACGACACGTACCGTCGATCCGCGCCGCCGACACGAGAACATTGCAGTCCAGGACGACCCTTATGCCTCGCGGAGACGGCGTTCACGGCGCGAGGCGGATATTTCGGCGATCGAGTCCCTCATGATCTGGTCCTCGGAACGCCCGAGATCTTCGGACGAGGTCCGAGCCGCCCCCAACTTGGCGGCAACGCGATTGGCGGCGGCATCCCGATCGACCACTTCCTTGGGCCTGAACAGGATACCGTCGCCGACGAGGGTCGCCTCCATGATGTCGCCTTCTCGAAGGTCGATGTCCCTGCGCAGCTTGGCTGGAATGGTGACCTGGAATTTCGGCTTCACGGTGACGAACGGCATGGCGGCCTCGCATGCGGCTTGTTGGAAAGTTGCACTTTCTTACTATTGGAGAGGTTGGAAAGGCAACCGCTTCCCGCCGACAGGCGGCCCGTTCGCGGCTCGACCGCCATATATCCGAAGCCCGTCGGACCACCGGCAGCTGTTGCGGACGCGGTGCTTGCGGGTGAGCCCCCTCTCGGGCCGCCGCTCGCGGCGCGACCGCACCCAACTCATCAACCCGGTCGGCGATGCGCTGTGCGGGTTCGCCGAGCTGCACGACGGTCCGATCCGCTGCGTAACCTTCGGTCACCGTCATCGCCGCCGAATCAATCGAAGCGCGGCGGCTCGCGCATCGGCCCGCACGGGGGCAATTCGAGCTCTACGCCGCCATAGGGAGCAAAGCACTCCTGGATGAAGGCGGAAAGGTTCTTCGGCTCGGGTTCCCCACCGACCGCCTGGCGCAGAATCAACCGCGCCTCCTCCTCCATGGAGCGGCCATTGCCCGCCGCTCGCGTGCGAAGCCGGGTCTTCACCTCGTCGTCGAGATTGCGGATCGTGATGCTCGCCATGCCTCTGTCCTCCGCCGCCGCATGGGAGCGAACCCTACGCAAGTGATTGCGACGCTATCAAGGGGCGGGCTATGCCTCACGTTCGTTTCGATCCGCGCCTCCGGCCCGTGCGTGTCGACCCGTCAACGCGCCCGGCGCCGGGCGGGCCCCGAAGTCGGCGTTGGCTGGAGGCACCGCCAGCTAATTGGGCTCTTTGGTTCCATAAAAGACCGAATTGAAGGTGCCGATGTCGATCTGTCCCAGGCTGGAACTGCTGGCAATGTCGCCGCTGACATACCCGGCGACCCCCTCGGCGTCGGTCCCGCCGAAAGCGCCCTCGCCCGCGAAGGTGCCGGTAAAGGTTATCGGTCCTATGGCGGACGGCACATCGATCGTTTCCGTCGCGGTGGGTTGGAACCTGCCGCCGGACACGGGAGCGCGTTCCGACGCGATCTCGGCGAGGCCGAACTCGTCCAGCCCGGTGTCCATGTAGGTGAGCGTCGCCTCGACGCCGTTGTTCTCGAAATGTGCCGTGATGCGCGCGCTGCCGGACAGCGCGGCGAGATCCGCCGGAGTCAGGTCCACCAGACCCAAGCCCGCAGCGACCGCGGGGTCCGAACTCACCTCGATCGTGCCGGACCATTGGCCGTTCCAGGTGGCTGTCCCCATGCCCGCGGGCTGTGTCGGCGCGCTCGCCATGATGCGGCCGCCCGCCGTGTCGTAGTGCGCCCTCAACACGTCGTTCGTGTCGCGTATGTCGAGACTCCCGGCCGGCAGGGCATTCCACTCGCCCAACTCGGCCATCATCGTCGCCCCGTCGGGTTCGGTCGGGATCGGTGCTCCACCGCCGGACGTGCTGCCATCGCCGCCGCAAGCCGCGAGCAGCAGCCCCGCAACAAGAAGCGCCACGCCGCTCTCGCCCTTCATTTGCATGGTCTTCGTTCCTGTGGTCTTCATTTCTGGTCAATCCTTCGCTTCTTCGCCTGTCGAGACGAGTATTCACTTACTCCAGACAGCGGACAATGCAACGAAACACCGCTTCGGTCCGACCGCCGGTCCGTTTCAGGTTTTCGACCGGGTCGGCTTGCTCAACCGGCCGCGGCAGTTTCGCAAGCCGGGTGGAGTTCGGCCGTCAACCGCCCGCGCCAGCGTCCCCTGGCCGGTCGTAGAGGTGCCTGAGCTCCGTCCGCCAGTCGACGCCGCTCTCGACCACCCGCTCGATCGCGCGGATCCGGTAATAGGTGGGCGCCACGCCCGGCGGGTCCTCGCCCGGCGGCGCGTGCTTGAGCCGGGCGAGCAGGATGCGCCGCGTGGCGATCACCGCGGCGTCGGTGGTGCCGAGATTCTCCCGCGACCGGTCGACGACCGGGCCCATGCTCTCCTGCACCGCATGGTCCTGGTTGTTGATCCCGTCGATGCCGCTATAGGTCTCGCTCTTCTGCACCGCCCGGTCGATCAGCCAGTCGACGTCGCGGTTGCGCAGCTTGCGGTGCCCCGCGTCGACCTCGCCGGGCGCGCGCCCGCGGCTCCATTCGAGGACCTCGCGCTCGGACTCGCCCAGCGCGTCGTTGCCGTACTTGCCGATCCAGTTGTAGACCATGGTGTTCCGGTCATCCATCGGCACGAAGATGTGGCCGTTGACGATCGGCTGCAGGGTCTCGCCGTCGCCGCCGAGCTCGAACGGGAAGAAGGTGTGGCAGGGCATGACGTAGTGGTAGACCTTGACCCACTTGCGGCCGCCCGGCATCGGCCGAATCGAGGCATAGGCGTGGCCGTAATCGGTGATCTCGACCTCGTCGCTGAGCGGCACCGGCACGGTCCAGAGGCCGCCGAGACCGGCGCGCGCGGTGTCGGGGGTCAGCGTGGTGTGCAGGGTCGAGGCATGCATGCTGTCGATCCCGCCCTCGAGCGCCTGCAGCCAGTTGCACTCCTGCCACGTGCGGGTGACGACGCGCTGGTCGTCCCTGAGCCCGGTCCACTCGAAGCGCGGCAAGGCGGGCTGCGCGCCGTCTCCGAGATAGGCCCAGACCACCCCGCCGAGCTCGACCGTCGGGTAGGCGGCGAGCCGGATGCGCGAGCGGAAATCGCTCTCCGGCGGCTCGGTCGGCATGTCGACGCAGCGCCCTTCGACGTCGTATTTCCAACCGTGATAGACGCAGCGCAGCCCGCGCTCCTCGTTGCGCCCGAGGAACAGCGAGACCCGGCGATGCGCGCAGAACTCCTCAAGCAGGCCGATCTTTCCCGACGTGTCGCGGAAGGCCACCAGATCCTCGCCGAGCAGCCGGACGCGGACCGGCGCGCAATCCGGCCCGGCGATCTCGCGCGCCAGCAGCGCCGGCAGCCAGTAGCGCCGCATCAGCCGGCCGAGCGGCGTCGCCTTCCCCACCCGGGTGACGAGCGCGTTGTCTTCCCTGGACAGCATGGTCCTCTCCGGCGAACGCGGGCGCGGCGATCCGCGATGGCGCGCGCCGCGACCGCTCGACCATATCAACCGGCGGTCCCGTTGACACCACGGCAGGCGCGCGGGACGCCCCGCCGCATGGCCGGGTGGCCGCCGCATGGTCGGTCCGCGCCGTTCCCGGAGTTGTGGCCGGGCCGGCGCGGCGATAGAACGGCGATGCGATGACGGGCAAGCGAAACGACGGCAAGCGCAGGCTCGGCGCCACGCGGCAGAACTCCTGGGGCGTCGGCAAGGGCCACGCCGATCTCGTGCGCCCGGTGAGCCCGCCGCGGCCGCTGTCCTTCGCGGCCGCCCCCCAGCGCGTGACTGTCGACCTCAACCGCACCGCCATGATCGTCATCGACATGCAGAACGACTTCTGTTCCGAAGGCGGCTGGTTCGCCTCGCGCGGGATCGACATCTCGCCGGTCCGCGCGCCGATCGCCCCGCTCAACGCCTTCCTGCCGGTGCTGCGCAAGGCGCGGGTGCCCGTGGTCTGGCTCAACTGGGGCAATCGCGCGGATCTGATGAACCTCAACCCCACGACCCTGCACGCGGGCAATCCGGCGGGCGACGGCGCGGGCTACGGCGACACGCCGGCGGGCGGGCGCTCGCCGGTTCTGAAGAAGGGCGCCTGGGGGGCGCGCATCTGCGACGGGCTGAACGCCGCCCGCGTCGACATCCGCGTCGACAAGTACCGTCTCAGCGGCTTCTGGGACAACGAGTTCGACAGCGTTTTGAGAAATCTTGACGCGAGGACCCTGCTCTTCGCCGGCGTCAACCTGGACCGATGCGTTCTCGCGACGATGCAGGACGCCGGCTTCCTGGGCTATGACTGCGTCCTGATCGACGATTGCGCGGCAACGACGTCGCCCGCCTATGTCGCGCGGGCGGCAAGATTCCTGATCCGCGACATGTACGGCTTCATCGCCCGCTCGCGCGATGTCGTGCGCGCTCTGGAGGGCGGTTGAGCCGGCCCGCCTTGCGCGACGCCCGATCCGGGCCGGGTGGCGCGGAAGGGCGCGCGGAAGCCGCGCGCCGAGGCCGTGCCGGGGCCGCGGGCGGTCTCTGCAACGGCTTGAAAATCCCAGAGAAACCTGCCCCTGCCACGATGTCTTCGCGAATTCGCCGAAGTCGCTTGGTAGTCGGGACGGTTCGCGCGGATAATGGCTGCGGCCGGCGTGGAACTGTCAGCGGTTGCGAGACCCCGCCGGACCGGCAACAACAAGACGAAAGGGAGACAGGCAATGCCATCGGATTCCTCGCGACGCGCGAGCCTTGCGGTCGTCGGCCTCGCCGCGCTCGCCGCGCTCGGCGCCGGCATGGCGGGACAGGCGCAGGCGGCCGATCCGCTAAAAGTTCGCTTCATCCTGAACTGGAAATACCAGGGCCCCCAGGCCTGGTTCTTCCTGGCCGACGACAAGGGGTATTTTGGGCAGGCGGGCATCGACATCCAGCTCGACCAGGGGGCGGGCTCGGGTGCCGCGGTGCCCAAGGTGGCGAGCACCGCCTATGACGCGGGCTTCGGCGACATCAACGCGATCACGCGGTTTGCCTCCAAGAACAAGGGCAGGCAGCCGGTCGCGGTCTACATGATCTACAACCAGACGCCCTTCGTCATCGCGACCCCCAGGGCGGCCAAGATCGTGAAGCCCAAGCAGCTCGAGGGCATGACCCTCGGCGCGCCGGTCAATGACGGCGCGTTCAAGCTGTTCCCGGCCTTCGCCAATATCGCCGGCATCGACGCCGGGAAAGTCGCCTGGCAGCACATGAAGCCCAATCTGCGGGTCACCATGCTCAAGCAGGGCAAGGTAGAGGGCGTATCGGGCTACCACCTGACGGTGCTGTTCGATGCTCTCCGCGTCGGCATGGACCCCGACCGCGACCTCGACTTCATGCGCTTCGCCGATTTCGGCATGGACCTCTATTCCAACGCCGTCATGGTGAGCCAGGAGCTGCTCCAGAAGCACCCGGACAAGGTCAAGGGCATGGTCGGCGCGATCAACAAGGCGTTCTGGGAGGTCGTGGCCAACCCGGAGGTCGGGCTCGACGCGGTGATGCGCCGCGAGCCGCTGCTCAAGCGGGCTTCGGAGAAGGAACGGCTGCTGGCGACGCTGAAACATCTCATCCTGTCGCCCGAGATGAAGAAGATCGGCATGGGCGATACCGATCCCGCGCGGCTCAAGCGGTCCATCGATATCGTCACCAGGGCCTTCAAGCTGGAGCGGACGCCCGACCCGGACGAGGTGTTCCAGGCGCGCTTCCTGCCGCCCCTGAAGGACCGCATGGGCCAATGAACGAACTGGCCCCGGCCGGCCCCGCGGAGACCGACGATCCGCCGGGCGGGCCGGGCGCGTCGGCCGGCGCGGCGGTTGCGCTCGAACGGGTCGCGCTGCGCTACGGCGATCCCGAGACCGGCACGCTCGCCCTGAAGGACACCGAGCTCGCCGTCGGGGAAGGCGAGTTCGTCGCCATCGTCGGACCCAGCGGGTGCGGCAAGTCCACCCTGATGAAGCTCGTCTCCGGGCTGAACCCGGCGACCGAGGGTGTGGTGTCGGTCGCCGGCGAGGTCGTCACCCGGCCGATCAAGATCGTCGGCATGGCCTTCCAGAACCCGACCATGCTGCCGTGGCGGAGGACCATCGACAACGTCCTGCTGCCGCTCAGGATCGTCCGCCCCTACCGGGAGAGCTTCCGCCGCGACCGCGAGCGGAACACCGCCCGCGCGGAGGCGCTGCTGCGCCGCGTGGGACTGCACGGCTTCAGCCGGAAATATCCCTGGCAGCTCTCCGGCGGGATGCTGCAGCGCGCCTCGCTGTGCCGCGCGCTGATCCACGAGCCGAGCCTGCTGCTGCTGGACGAGCCGTTCGGCGCGCTGGACGCCTTTACCCGCGAGGAGCTGTGGGGCGTGTTGCAGGCGCTGTGGATGGACCGGCGCCCGACGGTCCTGCTGGTCACCCACGATTTGCGCGAGGCGGTCTATCTCGCCGACCGCGTGGTGGTGATGAGCGCGCGGCCCGGGCGTATCATCTTCGACCGCCGGGTCGAGCTGGCGCGGCCGCGCGCGCTGGACGATCTGTTCCGCGACACCGCGGTGCAGCTGGTCCACGATTTGCGCGCCCGCATCGAGCACTTTCAGCTCGACGAGACGGTCGGGGACGGGTTGGAAGAATGAAGAAGCTCAAGGAGCTGAACTGGTTCTGGTCGGCGCTGATCATCCTCGGCTTCTTTCTGATCTGGGAGCTGCTGTGCCTGGCCACCGCCATGCCGGATTTCATCCTGCCGCGGCCGAGCCAGTTCGCCGTCGTGCTGGTCGATCAGTTCCACGGCATCCAGCGGCACGGCCTGCAGACCCTGATGACCACCACGACCGGCTTCGCCGGGGGGGTGCTGGTGGGCGTGATCATCGGCGCGATCATCGGGTCGTCGAAGGTGCTCTACAACGCCTGCTACCCGATGCTGGTCGGCTTCTACTCGATACCCAAGGTCGCGCTGGTGCCGGTCTTCGTCGTCTGGTTCGGGATCGGCACCGTGCCGGCGATCCTCACCTCGCTGGTGATCTGCATCTTTCCGGTCGTCGTCAACGTCGCGACCGGCCTGGCGACGACCGAGCCCGAGCTCGAGGACGTGCTGCGGGCGCTCGGCGCGAGCAAGCTCGACATCTTGTGGCATGTCGGGCTGCCGCGATCGCTGCCGTACTTCTTCGCCTCGCTGAAGATCGCCATCACGCTGAGCTTCGTCGGCACCGTGGTCTCCGAGACGGTGGCCGCCAATCTCGGCATCGGCAGCATGATGGTGCTGGCGAGCTCCGACTTCAACATGCCGCTGGTGTTCGCCGGGCTGGTCCTGCTCGCCTCGATGGGGATCGGTCTCTACGCGTGCTTCGCCGTGCTGGAGCGCCGCATGACCGGATGGGCCCAGCGCAAGACCGAGTTCGTGTCCGGCTGAAACCGGGCCCCTACCCCGCCTCCGCCGCGCGCAGCCGGCCCATCAGGCGGCGCGCTTCGAGATGGGCGGCGTCGGCGTTGATGTCGATGCGCCCGGCATCGCGGCCGGACTCGTTCCGCCGCTGCTGGGCTTCGAGGAACGCGATGTCCTCGAGAAACGCCGTCCGCACCTGGTCGTGCATCCCCTCGGTGATGCCGGGCGCGGTCAGCGCCGCGCTGTGTGCCTGGGCCCAGAACTGGTGGAGGCTTGCCGCGGTCTCCGGCGTGATGGCGTTGAGATTGCGGTTCGACATGCCCTGGCTGCGGTCGCCCTCGGGGGCGCCGGTCCCGGTCGGCGCGCCGCCCACGTCGAGGATGACCGCCGAGGGCGCGATGAAGTCGACGATCTGCCAGCGGTCGATATTGCCGGTGAACCCGCCGAGCCTCGCCAGCATCGGCGGCGGCGGGCGGTCGACGATCCAGCGCACCGTGCGGACCCCGCGCTGCGTCCGCTCGGCGGTCGCGGGGGTCTCGGCCACGCCCATCTCGCCCAGCGTCGTCGGGTGGACGAAGGGAAGATGCGAGAGATCCAACAAATTGTCGATCAGCAGCTGGTGGTTGCACCTGATGTGCAGATAGGACGGCTTGGCGCGCCAGTCGGGGTGGTCGAGCCAGTGGAAATCGGGGATCTGGTCCGGATCCATGCGCGCTTCCTCGCCCATCCAGATCCAGACGAAGCGGTCGCGCTCGACCAGCGGGAAGCGCGCCACCCGCGCCCCGGGCGGGATGCGCCCCTGGCCCGGCACGCTGACGCATCGGCCGGTCGCGTCGAACTGGAGCCCGTGATAGCCGCATTCGATGCGCGCTCCCAGCACCCGGCCCATCGACAGCGGCAGCGCGCGGTGGCAGCAGCGGTCCTCCAGCGCCACCGGGGCGCCGTCGGCGGTGCGGAACAGCGCCACCGGCGTGCCGAGCAGGGTGCGCGCGAGGATCTCGCCGGCCGCGAGCTCGTGCTGCCAGGCCGCGACATACCAGGCGTTGCGGACGAAGCCGCTCACCGGTCCGCCTCGCCGGGCTTCTTCAGGGTGAGCTCGTGCAGCATCGCGTAGCGCAGCCAGTGATTGTAGGCCGTCGTCAGGCAGAACATGAAGCCATACGCCCCCGCCCGCCACCGGCCGCGCAGCACATAGTCCCGGAAGAAGAACCAGGGCAGGCCGAAATACACTTTTAGCGCCACCGAGGCGCCACGCCGGCGGTCCAGGTGGCGGAAGCGGCGGAGCTCGTTGGCCGCCTGCTTGCGCGACAGGTGGGCGATGTCGTCGAAGGCATGATGCAGCAGCGGGCCGGCGAGCCGGCGCACCCTGAGCCCCTCGGGGATCTCGAACTGGTCCCAGGCGCCGTCGGCCGGGACGCGGATGCGGCGCCGGTCGTAGAGCTTGGCGCGCCTGGGCGCGCGGGCCCCGCGCCAGGCCCGGCCGGACGGGTCGACGAACAGCATCGGGAGCAGGCACACATCCGCAGCGGGCTCGCCGGCCGCGAAGAGCTCGCGGATCTCCCGCGCCAGCTCCTCCGTGACGACCTCGTCGGCATCGAGGTCGAGCAGCCAGTCGTGCCGGCAGGCGTCCTCGCCGACCCGCTTCTGGTGGCCGGAGCCCAGCCAGGGCTGCGCGACGACCCGCGCCCCGGCCCGCTCCGCCTCGGCGACCGTGGCGTCGGTCGATCCGGAATCGACCACCACCACCTCGCGCGCCACGAGAGCGGCGGCGGCGACGGTCGCGGCTATCTTCGCCGCCTCGTCGAGGGTGCGGATGTAGCAGGAGACCGGCGGGCGGGCGTCACGCGTCATCGGCGAGTCGAGCGCGCAGCGCCGCCGTTGCCTCGGCGTCCACCGCGCGGCCGCCCGCGTCGGCCACCACGCCGTAGACCTCGCGCATGGTCCGTTGCGAGACGATCCCGTCGCGCAGGTCGCGCAGCACGCTCGCCGGCGCGCGCTCGAGCGGGTCGCCCCAGCCGCCGCCGCCCGGCGATTGGGTGACGAAGCGCACCGGCCCGGTCGATTCCAGCCCGAACTTGGGCGCGCGCCGCGTCGTCCCGTCGGCGAAGCGCAGATGCATGTGGCCCGCCGCCCCGGCGCCGCCGCCGTTGACGCCATAGCCGGTCTCGTATTCCAGCCCCTCGCCGCGGAAGGAGTGCGTCGCGTCGGTCAGGATCTCGACCTCGTAATCGGCGCCGCTGCCGCCGCGCCAGCGTCCCGGCCCGGCGGCGTCGCAGCGGAACTCCTGGCGGTGGAACAGCACCGGGTAGAGCTGCTCGTAGACCTCGACATTGGGCATGGTGAGCCCGCCGAGGGTGCAGACATGGCCGATCTGGTTGAACCCGTCGCGCCCGTCGACCGCGCCCGCGCCCGCCGCCGCCGCGCCGTGGTAGAACACGTAGCGGTCGCCGCTCGCCTCGCGTCCGACCGAGATGCCGAACACGTTCTTGGCCCAGCCGGCGCAGCCCCGCGCCGGGTCGGCCTTGGCCAGGGCCTTCCACACCGCGTGAATGATCTCGTGGGCGCAGAACACGGTGCACATGGTGGTCGGCGCGCCCTCCTCGGCGTTGACGATGGTCCCCTCCGGGGCGTGGATGTCGACGCAGCGGAAGGCGCCCTCGTTATGCGGCAAGGACGGGTCGAGGAAGGAGGCGAGCGCGGTGTAGACGGCCGAATGGGTGTTGCCGAGGGACGAGTTCTTGAAGCCGCGGATCTGGTCGTCGCTGCCGGCGAAATCGATGGCGAGCGTGTCGCCCTCGATCGTCGCCCTGACCCGCACGGTCACGTCGCGCAGCTCGAAGCAGTCGTTGTCCGAGCGGTCCTCGGCCTCGTAGACCCCGTCCGGCATCTCGGCGATCTCGGCGCGGACGCAGCGGTCGGCATGGTCGAGCACGCCGGTGAAATAGGCGAGCGCGGTCTCGCGGCCGAGCTCGTCGGCCAAGGAGGCCACGCGCTCCATGCCGATCCGGGTGGAGCCCAGCATGGCCCGCAGATCCCCGTCCAGCAGGTGCGGCGTCCGCGTATTCAGCATCAGCAGCTTCCACAAATCCTCGCGCATCCGGCCGGCCTCGACCAGGCGCAGCACCGGCAGGCGGATGCCCTCGTGGAACACTTCCGTGGCGGAGGGGTTGTAGGCCCCCGCCGCCCCGCCGCCGATGTCGGACTGGTGCGCCCGGTTGCAGGTGAGCCCGACGAACGCGCCGCCGGCGAAGATCGGCCGCGCGATCACCCAGTCCGGCAGGTGGTTGCCGCCCGCCGCCCACGGGTCGTTGAGCAGGTAGACGTCGCCCGGCTCGATGGCGTCGCCGAAATCGCGCAGGATCGCGCGCACCCCGAACCCGCCGCTCCCGGTGTGGATTGGGATGCCGTCGGCCTGGCTGACGACCTCGCCGGTGGGCCCGGCGATGAAGCAGGAGAAGTCGTGCGCCTGGCTGAAGATCGGGCTGCGGGCGGTGCGGACCATCACCCAGCCCATCTGGTGCGAGATGTGGTCGAGCCGGTTCTGGGTCAGCGCCAGGATGACGGGGTCGAGGTCCATCTACCCCTCCTCCCGGAAGGTTATCAGGTAGTTGTCGAGCCTATCCACCGCCGCGCGCTCGCCGGAGCCGACGACCACGGTGGTGGTCTCCTCCTCGATCACCGCCGGGCCGTCGACGAAATCGCCCGGGCGCATCGCCGCGCCGTCATGGATCGCGGTCTCCAGGAAGCCGCCGGTCGCCTGGTCGTAGACCGGGCGGGTCGATGTCGGCGCGGCGCGGCGCTCGACCTCCTCGAAGACGACCTCGGCGAGCGGCGGCAGCTTGCCGATGCCCACCACCCGGAGGTTGGAGACGTTGATCCGCCCGCCCGGGTTGGTGTGGCCGTATTGCCGGTCGTACTCGGCCTCGAAGGCGGCGCGGATCTCGCCCGGCGAGGCGTCGGGGGAAAGCGCCACCCGCACGTCCCATTGCTGGCCCTCGTAATGCAGGTCGAGCTCGTGGCCGAAGCGTGTGTCCCCCGGCTCGAACCCCTCGCGCCGCAGCGCATCGGCCGCCTGCGCCTCCAGCGAAGCGTAGCCGTCCGCCAGCGCCGCGCCCACGCCGTCCGTGAGCTCGCGCATCGCCACCTGGACGAAGTCGCGCCTGACATCGGCGTGCTGCATGCCGATGGCGCAGAACGCGCCCGACTGGCGCGGCACGTAGACCGCGCGCGCGCCGAGCGCCCGGCCGACGCTCGCCCCGTGCATCGGCCCCGCCCCGCCGCAGGCCACGAGGGTGAAGCGCCCCGGGTTGTAGCCGCGCTGGATCGAGATGCGCTCGACGGCGTGCAGCAGGTTCTGCTCGACGATGCGGATGATGCCGGCCGCGGCCTCGGCGAGCGGGATGCCGAGCGGCTCGGCGACCGCCGCCGCGATCGCGCGCTCGGCGGCGTCGCGGTCGAGGGTGACCGAGCCCCCGGCATAGGGCCCGGGGCGCAGCCGGCCGAGCACCAGATGGGCGTCGGTGACGGTGGGCCTGATCCCGCCGAGCCCGTAGGCGGCGGGCCCCGGCCGCGCGCCGGCGCCCTCGGGCCCGGCATACATCATGCCGGCGCCGTCGATGCCGGCGATGGTGCCGCCGCCCGCGCCCACGGTGTGGATGTCGACCGAGGGCGTGACCAGGTCGTACTCGGCGACCGAGAGCGCATCCGTGATGGCGACCCGGCCCTCGTGCATCAGCATCACGTCGCAGCTCGTGCCGCCGATCTCCATGCTGACCAGATTGCCCTCGCCGAGCCCGCTCGCCAGATGCTGGATCGCGCCGACGCCGGCCGACGGGCCGGACAGCAGCAGATTCACCGGCTGCTCGATGAGCTGGTCGAGCGAGGCCGCGCCGCCGTTGCTCTGCAGCATCAGCAGCCGGGTCTTGAGCCCGAGCGCCGCCAGCCGGTCGGCGAGCGCCGCCAGGTAGTCGGCGACGCGCGGCATCACATAGGCGTTGACCGCGATGGTCGAGGCACGCTCGTACTCGCCCATGATGGGGACGATGTCGGCCGAGACCGAGACCCAGCGGCAGAGCCCCGACCGGCGCACCACCTCGGCGGCGGCGTGCTCGTGCGCCGGGTTCTTGAAGCTGTTGATCAGGCAGATCGCGACCGAGTCCACGCCCTCGTCGCGGAAGGTCTCGATGGCGGCGCGCACATCGTCGAGCTCGACCGGCTCGATCTCGCCCCCGTCGGCGCCGATCCGCCCGCGCACCGGCAGGCGGAGGTAGCGCGGCACCAGCACCGGCGGGTAGGGGGTGCGGTGGTCCCACGGGTCCTTGCGCAGGCCCCTTCGGGCTTCGAGCGAGTCGCGGAAGCCGGCGGTGGTCAAGAGCCCGACCCGGCCGCCCTTGCCCTCCAGCAGCGTGTTGGTCGCCACCGTCGAGCCGTGCAGGAAGAACGCGCAGTCGCCGAGGAACCCGGCCAGGGTGAGGCCGAGTGCCGCGCACGCCTTCTCCAGCGCCGCGATCGCCCCCGCGCCCGGGTCGTCGGGCACGGACGGCACCTTGAACACCGCCGTCCGCCCGCCGGCATCGGCGACCACCAGGTCGGTGAACGTCCCCCCCACATCGACGCCCACGCGCCATGGCGGCGATTTCAGCCCGTGCGTGTCGTTCATTGCGAAGCCCGTCAGTACACTGATTATCCGATTGGAAAGCCTAAACCGGACCCATCCGCGTCGCAAGCCATGTGTGACTGAGACGGAAGAATGGAAAACATGAGGGGGCCATTCAACTGCCGTCTAGGCCTGAACAAATCCATTGACGGTCCCAGGACTTTCAAGGTACAGACATCCTCACCGATCCATTTTCACCTAGTGAGGGGGAGCCTATAAAGCAACGCAAGATTGACCGAATTTACTTTTGTCTTCAAGCTAGAATTAGTGAAAGTCGTCTATCTCGTCTGGTGCAACAGTAAATGCACTAGCTTTTGTTGGTTTGTCAAATTGAAGGGGCCTTCGCTGCCTGCGTATACTTCAAGACTAAGGGTACCGTCGTGATTGTGTGTGGCTGGACGTGAACATATCCTTCAGAACGCAACTTCTTGGTAGTGTTGCTGACCTATGTTCCGAATGCAACTTTGCTCTGGCAAGACCGGACATCTTAGTAGAGTTGCTCGTTAGACTTGCGCGTTACCGAGAAGAAGGCACGAAACTTGCGCCGCAGGTTTATTTGACTGACGATATAGACTTTGTAATGAAACTGCTTCCCGGCGGTGAAAAAGTCCCTCTTTCGACTGCGGCATCAGACCCCAACGGAGTTGAAAAATTGCTTAAGTTGTGCGCTCCCTTAGCTGTCGGTGAATGGAGGATATTCGGCCAACAGATTGCCGACGAACTTACTTTCGGTGTTTTCCGTGGATCAAGCAATCCCATATCAGTTAGTGTGGATGATACTTTGTTGTCAGAACAGACTGAAGCAACGGTTATCAAATTACATCAAGTTGCAGAAGAATGTGTGCAACTACGAAGTTCTAAAGGTCACTGTGATCACGTGTTCTTTAATCATCGCAAAGTGGAAGATCCAACCCCTCTTCAGTATATTGATGAACTCATTAATAGCATTGTAAAGAAAGTAGAAGACGATGTCAGAGATGCCGCACACGGCTTTATTGCAAAGACTATACAATCTGCGTTGGTTCACTCTCATGGATGTCTTTTGGCTGTTACTAGTATGCCGAGACCCCCGCAAGTGCTAAGTCTTGACGCCGTGATATTGGATCGGCCGATCGATTTCCCTTCGTTGATCAGGCAATTGAAGAAAGATGATGATACTAGCACTTGGTTACAGCATATCGAAAGAGAGGCTCAGTTAGTTGAAGGAATGATCAATTGCGATGGAATTACATTGTTTGATCAGTATGGGAAGTTGCTTGCTTATCGTTGCTTCATCCAATTGCCAAGACGAGTGGACGTAGGGGGAGGAGCCCGACGGCGGGCCTTTGAAACTCTAAAGGGGCGACTAGGCAAAGGTCTCTCAGCCGTAAGCGTTCGGGGTAGCCGCCCTTGTCAGGGGTAGGTTCGGGACCGCAGTCTCTGTTCCGGGATTTGGCGGCCGATAGTGTCCATTATCGGCTAATGGACACTATCGTTGGGGGGCTGCGGTGGCGCGTCGTGTACGCCGGTTCTGGTCGGACGATGAGAAGCGCCGGATTGTTGCGCAGAGCTACGCGCCCGGGGTTTCGGTGTCGGTTGTGGCGCGTCGCTACGACGTGAACTCCAACCTGATCTTCACTTGGCGGCGCGATCCCCGCTACAGGCCGGCGGCGGATGGCGAGGGTGCGCCGTCCTTCCTGGCGGTGGAGGTGGTGCCCGATGCGCCGCCGTCAGAGCCGTCTGCGGCATCGGAGGGTCGGATCGAGATTGCGTTGTCGAGCGGCCACCGGGTGAGCGCGATCGGGGCGTTCGACGTGGACGCGCTGTGTCGCGTGGTGCGGGCGCTGGGCGGATGATCCCGGTCCCGTCCTCGACCCGGGTATGGCTGGCCTGCGGGGTGACCGACATGCGCAAGGGGTTCCCGGGGCTTGCGGCGCAGGCGGAGCGGGTGTTGAAGGCGGATCCGCATTGCGGCCATCTCTTCATCTACCGGGGCCGTCGGGGCGACCTGATCAAGATGATCTGGTGGGACGGCCAGGGAGCGTGCCTGTTCTCGAAGCGTCTTGAGCGCGGCCGTTTCGTGTGGCCGTCGGCGTCGGAGGGCAAGGTTTCGGTGACGCCGGCGCAGCTGTCGATGCTGTTGGAGGGGATCGACTGGCGGGCGCCGGTTCGCACCTGGCGGCCTTTGGCGGCGGGATGATTCATCGTTTATATACAATAGGTTGACTCCTATCCGGGCTTCCCTTTGGCGGCCTTTTCCTGTAGGCTGCGGTCATGCTCGAAGAGGCGCATTCCCTGCCTGACGACATCGCCGCACTGAAGGCGATGGTGCTGTCCTCGCGGGCCGAGGTGGCGGCGCGGGACGCCGAGTTGCGCAACCGTGACCTTCTGATCGAGAAGCTCAAGCACCAGCTTGCGGGTCTGCGCCGCCAGCGCTTCGGCGCCACTTCGGAGGCCCTCGATCAGCTTGAGCTCGGGCTGGAGGACGAGGAGATCGCGCGCTCGGCCGAGACGTTTGCCGAGCCAGCCCCGGCGGCAAAGAGACAGCCCAAGCGCCGTCCCTTGCCGGACCACCTGCCGCGCGAGGAGACGCATCTCGCGCCTTCAGGCGATCGCTGCGCGGACTGCGGCGGTCGCCTCAAGCGTCTCGGCGAGGATGTGACCGAGGAGCTGGAGTACATCCCCGGCCGCTTCGTGGTGAAGCGCATCGTGCGCCCGCGCCTGGCCTGCGGCGGCTGTGAGACGTTCCACCAAGCGCCGCTGCCGTCGCGGCCGATCGAGCGCGGCCGTCCGGGCCCGGGCCTTCTGGCGCATGTGCTGGTCTCGAAGTACTGCGATCACCTGCCGCTCTACCGTCAGTCGCGTATCTTCGCCCGCGATGGCGTCGATCTCGACCGCTCGACGCTGGCCGGCTGGGTGGGCAAGGCGACGGCGCTGCTGGAGCCCCTGGCCGATGCCGTCGGGCGCCATGTTCTGGGCGGCCAAGCCCTGTTCGCCGACGACACCCCGGTCAAGTTGCTGGCGCCGGGGACCGGCAAGACGGCGACGGGTCGGGCCTGGACCTATGTCCGCGACGAGCGTCCGTGGAAGGGCGAGGCATCGCCGGCGGCGTGGTATCGCTTCTCGGCCGACCGCAAGGCGGCGCATCCGAAGAGCCATCTCGCGGGCTACGCCGGCTGGATGCACTCGGACGGCTATGCCGGCTTCGGCGCACTGGCGCGCGCGGGGCCGGTCCGCGAGGTCGCCTGCCTGGCCCATGTGCGGCGCAAGTTCTTCGACGTCCACGCCGCTCAGGGCTCGGCGGTCGCCGCCGAGGCGCTGGAACGGATCGCCGCGCTCTACGCCATCGAGAAGGAGGTCCGCGGGCAGCCCCCAGAGCGCCGCGTCGCGATCCGCCGCGCCAAGGCCGCGCCGCACCTCGATGAGTTCGAGCGCTGGCTGCAAACGCAACTGCCGAAGCTCTCCGCCAAGACCCCGCTGGCGGCGGCGATCCGCCATGCGCTGACCCGGCTGAAGCGCCTGCGGCCCTATATCGAGCACGGCTTCCTCGAGATCGACAACAACCCGGCCGAGCGCGCGATGCGCCCGATCGCGACGATGGAGTCATTCTGCACCCCTTCTTCAAGTGTCTGAAAACATTGACATCTGATCCCGACATGAAGCGCGACGCGGGTCTTTCCGCAGTGCCAGGGCGTTGGCGACCCGCTCGGAATGGAGGTCTTTGGCCCTGATTTGCCAGGGCGCTCCGGGAACGAGTTGCGTGGCAGGTAGCGTTCCATCCTCGATCAGGCGCCTGAGGGTATGGCTGGTCGTGCCCAACTCTTTCGCCGCCTCGGTCATGGTGCGCCAGTCGCCCTGCTTGTCCGCTGAGAGGTAGCCGTCGATCCCGTTCACACGCCGGATCGATCCGACCCGGTGAGCGGTCCAACTCTTGTGCTGCCCGGTCCGCATACCCATCCGGTTGAGCGACGCGGCGATATGTTCGTCCGACCATCGCCCGGCCATGCTGCGTATCACTGCCAGAGCTTCCTCGGGCGTTCGGCAGCCATGTTCGCCGCTCTTGGGCTTGCGGACCCTGAGACGGGAATGACGGCCACCCATCCAGTGGATCGTCAGCAGGACGTCACGCGCCTCTTCGTCGACATCGACGATTATGCCCATGATCAGGGTGCGCACGAGACGCTGGCGGGCGCGCATGCTCACCCCGGGCGCGTTCCAGGCGGCCTTCAGGTCGTCGGCAAGTCCGGCCAGGTCGGGGACAGTGGGCCGCGGCGACGGCATCGCGCCCAGCCTTGCTTCGCACGCCTGGACGCGTCGAAGCGCTGCCTCCCAACTCTTCTCCAGCTCGGCGGCGATCAGCCGGTTGTCCGGATCGCAGGCGGCGTAGCGCCGCTCGGCGAGCGCCGCCTCGTAGCGGGCTTGCTGCAGATCCAGCTCGGCCACCCGTTGCTGTTCGGAAAGACCCTCCGCGTTCATCCGCTCGGCTTCCAACGAGGCTTCCACCGCCATGGGCTCCACGACGCGGAGGATCTCATCGGCAACGGCCGCATCCACACGCGCACCCCCGAACCCCAGACAGGGCTCTAGCTCGAGCTGGAGGTGTCGCCGATTGCAGCGGTAGACAGGATTGCCGGGCGTGCGACCGGAATAGGCAACGCTCATCGTGCGTCCGCAGCGTGCGCAACTGAGGAGGCCGCCAAGAAGCGCCCGCCCGCCGCGCCCCGACTTCGTGCCCCCCGCCTTGCCGAAGGCATTGGCGGCGAGCTGCGCCTGGTTGCGCTCGAACTCCGGCCAGTCGATGTAGCCCTCGTGATGGTCCTTCAGCACGACCTCCCATTCCGCCATCGGCTTGCGGTGTCCATAGCTCTTGCGCACGCGCCCGTCGACGATCTCGGTCCGCCGCTCGCTTTTGCCGTAAGCGTAGACCCCGGCGTAGAAAGGGTTCTTCAACACCGAAATTACGTTGCGATAGCGGATCGGCGTCCAGTCGAAGGAGACCATTGTCCTGCCATCCGACGGGCGTGGGAAGCAAAGCTTCTGCCCGCTCAGCGCCAGCAACACCTGCCGCGCGCTGCCAAGCTCGCGAAACCGGGCGAATACCTGACGGATCGCTTCCTGAACCCGAATGTCGGGGTCCAGCCCCAGCCCGGCCTCGGGATGCCAGACGTAGCCGATCGGGACGCTGATGCGAAGCTCGCCGCGGGCGGCCTTGGAGCGGGCGGCCTCGAACATCCGAGCGCGCAGAACGCCGAGTTCGAACTCGCTGATCTGGCCCTTCATGCCGAGCAGCAGACGATCGTTGGGGTGGCGAGGATCGTAGATGCCATCCTGGTCGATGACGCGTGCCTCGACGAGACCGCAGAGCTCGAGAAGATGGTGCCAGTCCCGGCCGTTGCGAGAGACCCGCGAAGCCTCGAAACAAAGCACGGCTCCAACGTCCCCGGCGCACAGCCAGGCGACGAGGCGCTCGAAACCGGGCCGCGCAACGGCACCGTCCGCCGACAGGCCCTGATCGTCGTCGATGACTTCGACCCGGGCAAAGCCGTGCCCGCGCGCCACATCGACGAGATCGTATTGGCGGCGCTGGCTCTCCAGATTGTTCCGCATCTGCTGGGGCGTGGACTGACGGACATAGACCACGGCCTTGCGCGTCAACACCGATCGCGGCAACGCTTCAGCGACGCCCATCGTCATCCTCCTTCACCGGGGCGGTCGCCGCTTCCAGAAGCAACCCGGCCACTGCGCTCACCACCGCGTCTCGTTCCTCCGAGCTCAGACCGCGCAGCGTCGGTGCGTCGAGCGGCATGCCGAGCTGTCGGGGTTCTCTCGGCGGTCGCGCTGTTACAGGCAAAGACTTCATCGCGCTCCTCTCCGCTAACGGTTCCGTCATCGGGGGAGCTATGTCGAAAACCTTGGCCGACGAGAAGCTCGTGAAGTGCGGCGAGGGCGGCCGGGGAGGCACGCGGCGCGCCGATCTCCATGCCGGCGCATGACGCAGGATCAAGCATCCAGGCGGGTATCTTGATGATCAGCCCCGGCTCTACCTCGACGGAGGCCATGAGGCCGTCTGCACGCTGTTCGATAACTTCAGGGCGTACTCGCCGACCGAACAGTGCGTGCCAGCGGTAGTGGATGACGCAATCCTGCCCGATATGGGCAGAATGAATGCGCGATCGCCTTGGGCCGGAAGAACTATCTCTTCATGGGCTCAGCCAGCGGCGGCCGGGCCGCCGCCATCGCCTACACCTTGATCGAGACCGCAAGGCTCAACCACGTCGACCCGCAGGCTTGGCTTGCCCAGGTTCTCGAGCGCATCCCCGACTACAAGATCAACCGCGTCGAAGAACTGCTGCCCTGGAACTGAACGCCGACCGCAGATCAGGGCCAAATCGCCTGAACGCCCAGGGCGGCTCCGCCCAACGCTTACTCTCAGCCGCCTATATTCGATCCGAAGATGGGTGGACAGACTTCGGGAGCACTGCCCGTGGCTAATACAATGAAACTATGGCAGCCGGACAAGCAACAATTAGTGCCCAAGGATGCACGAACGGCAAAGTCCATTGCTAAGTGCGCTAGGCAACTTTCCCAGCGAGACAAGGGACAGATCGTATCAGCATTCAAGTCCGGCCACTACGATATGGGGATCAATTTCCTCTGGCTTAGAACTATCGCAGCGCTGAAACGGGAATTGGCGACCGTAGGGATAGGACTGTTAGGAGAAATGCTTGGGCGAGTTGGGGTAAATGAAGACGACGATATCGAGGATCTTCTAACGCCACGTGAAACGATTCGCTTGGCTGGGGAATTAGGCGCCATCTCTCAGACCGAAGCTATGCGATTGCGACAGACGCATGAATTGGTTGTCCATTTTAACCAACTCTCTTTTGAGGAGGATCCACTCGAAGAAATCAACGAATCGGAAGCAATCACATCCCTTAGGGCATGTGTTTCAGCGGTGCTCGCGAAGCCAAAAATAGAGGTCGCTAAGACTTTTGTTGAATTCAGGGAATCTCTAGAGACCGAGGCATTTGGGTCGGATGAAGAAAAGATCAATTTGCTAGTGGGTTCTCCATACTTCTTTTGGAAGTTAACCATCGACATCCTGATGAACTCCGCAAAGGATTCGTCCGGCGTTAAGTTGGAACATTGCTTGGCTAATTTAAACGTTATATTGCCTAAGTTGTGGCCAAATTTGAAAGATGCCGAGAAGTGGCGCGTCGGACGCACGTATGCTGAAGTGCATTCAGAAGGAAAGTCAACTTCATCGAGCGGCCTAAAGCAGGCTCTCATGAAGGTGCAGGGATTTGACTTTGTGCCTGAGAACCTTCGCAGTGATACCTTTGTCAAAGCCGCTGAGGCAGTGGTGCGTGCCCATGACGGAATGAATAATTTCTATAATGAAGGCGCACCAGTTAGAAATCTTGCCCAACTCGGAACTTCAATTCCGCCGCCCGCTTTGCCAGCATGTATGACGGCGTTGTTGGCAGTATACGTCGGAAATCAATATGGTTATTCTTTCGAAGCAGCTCCCGTGGCAGAGAGGATGCTGTCTGGGATTAGTGATGATAGGTGGCGCTATTATTTGAACCAAGTGTTGCCCAACGATACTAGGATACTCAATAAACTAGCATTGCATTCCAAGCCGCGCGGGCGATGGATGGATTTAGTTGATCGGAATGCCCTTGGCGAATGCCGAGTTAATGACCGTCGGGTGGGTAAGATGCTCGATGCTGCAGGGCAAAAGAACGAGAACGAGATTGGTCAGACCGCGAAAAAACTCTTGGGACGATATTACAAAAAAGCGTGATTCCAATTGGCGGAGTGAGGCCCGAGATTGGCGTTCCGGACCGACTCCACTACCACCGGCTTCGCGTTGGTGGACACTTCAGGCACGGAACAGCGTTCGGCGAACACTTCGCAATCGAGGTTAACGCCGACCACTCATTGGCACTCAGCGAAGGGGCCTTTTTCTTCATCACGCTTCGCGCGACGTGGCAGGCGTATCTGAACGCCTTGACGCTGGTGCCGGGCGGACCGGCTACGATGTGGCGGCCCGCAGTTCAAGCGCAATGGAACAGGCGGCGCCGCCCCGGGCGCGGCATATCGCCGCGTGCGGCCGATTGCGCATTCCCGGGCTGTGCGAACGAGCCATTGTCACGGCGACCGACCGCCAACGGGAGCCGTAGCGACGATGGAAGTCTTCACTGTTCTTGCCGGGGCAGGCGACTGCTTCATCCGCCACAGCGTGACGGCGTTCCGGCCGTCCGCCGCGCCGCCGCGCCGCGCCTGCCCGGCCGGGCGCGCCGGCGACACGATCCTGGGCCTGGCCTTCGTCGCCGGCGGCGGCGGGGTGCGGGTGGCGGGCCGCGAGATCCGCATCGCCGGGCTCGATGCGCCGGGAGGCGACCGGCTCGACCTCGGAAGGCGGGCGATCGGCGCGCTGATGCGCGAGATCGGCGGCAAGCCCGTCCGCGCCGCGGTCGAGGGCAGGGACCGGCACGGCCGCCTGCTCGCCAGCGTGAGCCGCGACGGCCGGGACATCGGCGAATGGCTGGTCCGGGAAGGCCACGCGCGCGCCGCCCGCGGCGGCCGCTATGCGCGCGCCGAGCGGGAGGCGCGGGAAGCCGGGCGCGGCATGTGGGCGGACGCCCGCGATATCGACCCCGGGGACCGCTGCCGCCGCAAGGGGAGCGGCTGAGCCCGGCGTTGCCTCAAACCAGGTCGCCCGGCTCCACCTCCAGCGCCCGCGCGATCGCGGCGATGGTGCCGAGCGACCCCGCCCGCTTGCCGGTCTCGATCTGCGACAGGTAGACGAGGTTGATGCCGGCGGCCCCGGCCAGCCGCCTCTGGGTCATGCCGCGATAGAGGCGGTACGCCCGGATCGGGCTCTCGCCGGCCAACAGGCGGTCGGCGATCTCGGCCGGGAACAGCTCGCCGCCCTTGGCCCTGGCGCGGTCGTAGAGCGCCTCGTCGGGAATGACGTGTCCTGTCGTCATGGCGAACTCCTCGCTTGCCGCTCGCCCGCCCCTCCGTTTCGTCGCGGTCGGCCCCCGCCGGCCATGACGGGGAGGGCGACCTGTTCCAGCACTACCGCCGTGCCGCTGGCGCACACGATGAGCATGCTCCCCTGGCCCCCGAGCAACTCGTCGTCGAGGTCGACGCCGACGACGGCGTTGGCGCCGCGTGCGGTAGCCTCGTCGGTCATCTCGCGGAGTGCCGCGTCGCACGCCCTCCTGAACACTTTCTCGTAGGCACGCGACTGGCCGCCGACCAAGACACGCAGCCCGGCGGAGAAGTCGCGGAATACGTTGGCGCCCATCACCGCCTCGCCGGAGACGACGCCGACATAGGCGACGATGCGCTCACCCTCCAGGGTCGGCGTGGTGGAGACGATCACGCGGCTGCCCCCTGCCATATCCGAATGGATATATCAGTTGGAGGGCGTCCTTCGATAGGGGCTTATACCGAATACTTGACGGGCGGGACGCCAACGACACTTCTTCCGTCATGCCCGGACTTGATCCGGCCACCCACCGGCGCCGCCACGCCTCCCCACGGCCCGCCGTGCGCGCCGATAGGCCGCATGGGTGCCCGGATCAAGTCCGGGCATGACGAGGGGGGTGCATGACGGGGGAAAGAGCATGGGACGCGTGGGGTGCGGTTGCGCATGACCGGGGGTGCATGACGAGGTGGGGAAGCATGGCGAGCGTTCCGACGTTCGGGCGCGACGCCGGGGATCGCCGGCGGGCGCGCCGCCCCCCGTGACGCCCGGCCCCCACTCCGTCAAGTCATCTGGATAAGCCCCCTTCGATACGCCCCGAATGGAGTCCGCGGCCGCTCAGGAGGAGGGTGCGGATTGCGATCCACGACAAGCCTCCTCACGGGCAGCCCCCGAAGCGCCTGCCCTGAGCCTGTCGACGGGGGGTCGCCTCGCCCAGCGCCCTAGCAATGGCGCCGCGCGCGGGGAGCCGGTCCTTCGACAGGCGGCTTCGCCGCTACTCAGGATGAGGCTGTGGGGTGCGCGCGGGCCGGGAAATTACCCTCTGGGTTGCCCGCCGGAGGCGGGCGCATCTGAGGACGCCCTTGTTCGCGTCCCCGCCCGTCGCCATGTTGGGCGCACCCCCGTTGAGGAGGCGCGAGCCATGCTGCCCGACCTCGCGGCGATCGAAGCGGCGGCGGAGATCGTCCATGCCGCGATGCCGCCGACGCCGGCGCATTGCTGGCCGCTGCTGTCCGCGCGGACCGGGGCGGAGGTCTGGGTCAAGCACGAGAACCACACCCCGATCGGCGCCTTCAAGATCCGCGGCGGGCTGGTCTACATGGACCGGCTGTGCCGCGAGAAGCCGGACGCCGCCGGCGCGATCGCCGCGACCAGGGGCAATTTCGGCCAGAGCGTCGCGGTGGCCGCCCGCCTCAAGGGGCTGAAGGCGGTGGTCGTGGTGCCGCGCGGCAACAGCCGCGAGAAGAACGCCGCGATGGCGGCGCAGGGGGCGGAGCTCGTGGTCCACGGCGCGGACTTCCAGGACTCGCTCGAACACGCGCAATCCCTCGCCGCGGCGCGCGCGCTGCACATGGTCCCCTCCTTCGACGCGACCCTGGTGCAGGGGACGGCGACCTACGCGCTGGAGCTGTTCCGCGCCGTCGCCGACCTCGATGCGGTCTACGTGCCGATCGGGCTGGGCTCGGGCATCTGCGGGGTGATCGCGGCGCGGGACGCGCTCGGGCTCGGGACCGAGATCGTCGGCGTCTGCGCCCAGCGCGCGGCGGCCTACGCGCTCTCCTTCGAGGCCGGGCGCCCGGTCGCCACCAACGCCGCCGACACCATGGCCGACGGCATGGCCTGCCGGGTGCCGGACGCCGATGCGGTCGCCATCGTCAACGCCGGCGCGGCGCGGGTGGTCGCGGTCGGCGAGGACGAGATCGAGGCGGCGATGCGCGCTTACTACTCCGACACCCACAACATCGCCGAGGGCGCCGGCGCCGCCCCGCTCGCCGCGCTGATGCGGGAGCGCGAGGCGATGCAAGGCCGCAAGGTGGCGCTGATCCTCACCGGCGGCAATATCGACCGCGAGGTGTATCTCCGGGTGCTGGGCGGGGAGGCGGGCTTGCAGAGCGGTCCCGATTGACTTAGTTTATACGCCTTAGTCCAACTCCGCGAAAAGAGCACGGTCCCATGCGCACCGTCAACATGCACGAAGCCAAGACCCACCTGTCGCGCCTCGTCGAGGCGGCGGCAAGGGGCGAGCCCTTCATCATCGCGCGCGCGGGCAAGCCGCTCGTCAAGGTCGTCGCGCTGGATGCGCCGGAGGCGCGGCACCGGATCGGCTTCCTGGCGGGGCAGGTCTCCGTACCGGACGATTTCGACAGCATGGGCGCGGACGAGATCCGGACCATGTTCTCGGGCGACGCGTGAAGCTGCTGCTCGACACCCATCTGCTGCTCTGGGCGGCGGGCGGGTCGGCGAAGCTTCCCGGCGAGGCGCGCGACCTGATCCTGGAGCCGGGAACCGAGCCGGTGGCGAGCGCGGCGTCGCTCTGGGAGGTCGCGATCAAGAACAAGCTGGGGCGCGCCGATTTCCGGTTCGACCCGCATCTCCTGCGCCGCGGCCTCGCGGACAACGGTTATACCGAGCTGCCGGTGACCGGGGCGCATGCGGTCGAAGCGGGCCTGCTGCCGCCGCTTCACCGCGATCCCTTCGACCGCATGCTGATCGCCCAGGCACGAATCGAGAGCATTCTGCTGTTGACCGCCGACAGGACGCTGGCGCGCTATTCCGGGCCGATCCGCGTACTGTGAGCGGCCCCGCCCGCTCACAGCGGGATGACGATCAGCGTGTCGATCACCTCGGCGTCGCAGACCACGATGCGCTCGGCGTAGCGCAGCTCGGCGGCGGCCTCGACCACGACGTCGAGATAGCGCCCGGTGCAGAACAGCGCCGTCGCCTGCATCTGCATGGTGCGGTAGACCGCGAAATTGGTTCGCACGGTCCAGCTTCCGGGGCGGGCGAGGGTGACGGTCGGCGGGTCGACCAGATGGCGGTAACGGTGCGGCTCGAACACGTTGGCCTCGCGCAGCGCCTTGATCCGGTCCGCCATCATGCCGTGCCCCTCGCACAGCATCAGCCCGACCGGCATTCCGGCTGCGTGGTTGGCGCGCGTGGTGATGCGATAGACCCCGGTCTCGGCGAAGAAGCCCGGCCACTCCTCCAGCGCGTCCTCGTCGATCGCATGCGCGTAGGCGCGGTTGAGCGCGTCGATCCGGCGGAGCAGCGCGGGATCGGCATCGGTCATGGCGGGGAGTGGCGGGGTCACGCGGTCCCTCCGTTGCGGACCGGCGCACTAAACCACCTGAGCCGCGCCGCCGGAAGGGGCGGGAGACAGGCGGCCGGCCGTCGCCTAGGCTGGCGCGAGAGGCCCGGAACAAGTCCGGGCGGGACGACCGAAGGAGGCCGGGATGAGCGCCGTCGTTTTACTCGTCGAGCTGAAGATCGCCGAGGGTCAGTGGGATGCCTTCATCGCCCGCGTCAGACAGCATCGCGCGCTGGTGCTGGAGAACGAGCCCGGCTGCCGCTGCTTCGACATCGCGGTCCCGGACGACAGCGAGGGCGTGGTGCGCCTGCACGAGGTCTATGACGACCGGGCGGCGGTCGACCACCACATGCAGACCGAATACATGGCCGCGTTCCGCGCGGACACCGCGCCGATGGTGGCGGACCGGAATATCGTCACCGCGGCGCTGGCCAACGAGTGAGGCCCGGAGCGGCTAGCGCGCGGCGCGGCGGATGTCCCGCGGCGTCGCGCCGAACCGCGCCCTGAAGCTGCGGTTGAACCAGGAGAGGTCGGAGAAGCCGCTGCGGAAGGCGATCTCGGCGATCGGCGTCCGCGCCCGCTCGGGCGCCGCAAGCTCGGCCGCGACCCGCTCCAGCCGGCGCTTGAGCACGTGGCGGGAGAAGCTCTCGCCGGTCGGCTCGAACAGCTTGTGCAAATAGCGCTTGGAGATGGCGAACCGCGCCGCGACCGAGCCGACCGAGAGCCCGGGATCGTCGAGCCGGCTCTCGACATGCTCCAGCACGGCGGCGAGCAGCGCCGGGCGCGCGCTGCCGGGATCGACGCCGCCGCGCCGCGCCGAGGCGCCGGCCGCGAGCCGCACCAGGCTGTCGAGCAGCAGCCCGCCCTCCCCGTCGTCGAGCGCCCGCGCGCCCCGGTTCAGCGTCCGCGCGGCCGCCCCGATCAGCGGCCCGAGGAAGGGATGGTCCGACACCCGGCAGATCGGCGGCGCCGCGCCGCCGGGCAGCGCCTGCTCGACCAGGCCGCGCGGCAGCCAGAACGAGGCGACGCTCATGTCCGCGTCCGGCGGGTGGAAGATGCGGAACGCCACGTCGCTCGCGAACAGCGCGACCTGGCCCGGCGCGAGGCGCACCGAGCGTCCGCGCTGCTCGATGACGCATTCGGATGCGAGCTGGAGGTTGAGGAAGTAGCACTGCTCGGAGGACCGGCCGATCTGCGCCCGCGTGCGGCGCACGTGATGCGGCGTGCCCGAGACGCGGTTGACCGCGCCGTCTACGAGAGGGATCGATTCCACGACGGCGTCGAACGGGCCGGGGCGGTCGTGCTCGGGCGAGAGGTCCATGAAGGCCTCGCACACCGCCTCGCGGAAATAGGCGTAGCGCTCGGGCTCGGCGACATCGGCGGTGCGCCAGACGCCGTATCGCCGCCCGCCCGGGCGGGGTGTCTCGCCGGCCATGGCCGTTCCCTAGAATCCCGTTCCGGTTCGCTATGGACCGAGAAAGCGGCACCGCCGCCACGATAGAACGATCCGGGAAGCGGCGGCAATTCCCGCGTCCCGCCGCGATCCGGACGAAGGAGGCGGAGATGACGACATTCGTGCTGATCCACGGCGCCTGGCATCACGGCGCGCTGTGGGAGGAGGTGGCGGGGCCGCTGCGCGCGGCGGGCCACGAGGTCCACACGCCGACGCTCGCCGGCAACGGGCCGGGCGAGGACGTCGACCGGACGGTGGGCCATGCCGACGCGGTGGCATCCGCCGTCGACTACGTGCTGGGCGCGGATCTGGGCGATTTCGTGCTGCTCGGCCATTCCTATGGCGGGACGGTGATCTCGCGCATGGCCGAGGAGCTGCCCGACCGGATCCGGCGGCTGGTCTACTGGAACGCCTTCGTGCTGGAGGACGGCGAGTCGATCGAGGGCGTAAGCCCGCCGCACTACAAGGGGCTGATGGACGGAATCGCGGCGTCCGGCGCCTACGGGCCGGGCGCGGTCAAGCTCCCCTTCCCGGTGTGGCGCGAGGCGTTCATGAACGACGCCGACCTCGCGCTCGCCGAGAGGACCTACGAGATGACCACGCCGCATCCGCTCGCGACGCTGACCGATCCCGTCCCGCTCAAGAGCTTCGCGGCGCTGCAGATCCCCAGATCCTATCTCAACTGCACCGAGGACATCGCGATGCCGCCCGGCGATTTCGCCTGGTGCCCGCGCTTCCCGGCCAGGCTCGGCCTGTGCCGTCTGGTGCAGATGCCGGGCGGGCACGAGGCGTGCTTCACCAGCCCCGGCCTGCTGGCGCAAAAGATCGTCGAGGCGGGGCGCGACTGAGCAGGGTCTTGCGGCGGCGGCACCGGGCGGCTAGTCAACGCGGCGACCCACCGCGGAGGATCTGCCATGACCGGCGCCATCGACGCCCGCCTCGCCGAGCTCGGCATCGCGCTGCCGGACGCGCCCGCGCCCGCGGCCAACTACGTGCCCTTCGTGGTTGCCGGCAGCCTGGTATTCGTCTCCGGCCAGGTACCCTTCCGCGACGGCCGGCTCAGCCATGTCGGCAAGCTGGGCGATGCGTATTCGGTCGAGGACGGCCAAGAATGCGCGCGCGTCTGCGCGATCAACATCCTGGCCCAGCTGAGGGCGGCCTGCGGCGGCGACCTCGACCGGGTCGCGCGCTGCGTCAAGCTCGGCGGCTTCGTCAACTCGATGCCGGACTTCACCGACCAGCCCAAGGTGATCAACGGCGCGAGCGACCTGATCGTGGAAGTCTTCGGCGAGCGCGGCCGGCACGCCCGCTTCGCGGTCGGCGCGCCGTCCCTGCCGTTCGACGCGGCGGTGGAGATCGACGCGGTGTTCGAGATCGCGTGAGCGGCGCTACTCGGCGGGGACGGTCTCCCTCGCCCGGGCTTCCCGCTCCTCCTTCTCCTTGCGCAGCCGGCCGACCGGCTCGGTGGCCCAGCCGTGCTCGGAGATGTCGAAGACGACGCCGTTGATGTCCTTGTACTTCTCCTCCGCCTGGAGCCCCTCGTAGTCGCCCTCCAGCGTGTAGTGGTAGGACCCGCCTTCCTCCTCGATCTTCTTCGCCGTCGCCTCGGCGTCGTCGACCACGAAGCCGACATGGTGCATGCCGGCCCAGTCGGGGCCGTTGATCATCCCCTTGGTGCCCTCGGGGAATTGCAGCAAGGTGAGGTTCATCACCCCGTCCGACAGCATCAGCGCGTTGCCGAACGGCGTTTCGCCGCGGCACACCCGCTCCATGTCGAACACGGTCTCGTAGAACCTTCCGGCCTTCTCGAGGTCGGGCACCTGGATCGCGACGTGGCGCAGCTTCGCCATTGCTCCACTCCGTGGCTGGTTGCGTGGGACGATATTGGCGCAAGCGCGGCGGCGCCGCAACGCAAACGGAGGGGCCGCCGTTGACAGCCCCCGGGCGGCGCGATATGGCAAGCGGGGACGGGAATCGCCGGCTCGACAACGGCGAGGCAGGGGGGTGAGAGATGCCACGCGAGATCATTCAGCCCGAGGGCGTCTTCGTCACGCGGGGGACATACCCCTACGAACAGGTGTGCCGGCACGGCAAGCATGTCTACGTGGCCGGCCAGTTGGCGCTCGACGCCGACGGCAGGCTGGTCGGGCGCGGCGATTTCGCGGCCCAGACGCGGCAGGTCTTCCGGAACATCGAAAGATGCCTCGCTTCGGTCGGGGCGACCTTCGACAACGTGGTGAAGCTGTCGATTTTCTCTACCGATATGGACAGCCACGTTCCGATCTACGCGCCGATCCGCTCGGAGTTCTTCGACCACAGGAACGTGCCCAGCACCTACGTGCAGGTGGCGCGGCTGGTCGACCCGGACTGCCTGATCGAGATCGACGCGGTGGCGATTCTCGACTGAACGAATGGGAGGAAACGGATGAAAGCGCTGGTGAGGCTGTCGGTCGTTCTGGGCGCGCTGGTCGCCACGGCGAGCGCTGCGTTTGCCGCCGGGAAGGCGGCCTATATCCCCTGCGGCCAGGTCAATGACGGGTCGTGGAGCCAGGCCGGCTACGAGGCGATGCTGGTGGCGCAGAAGAGGATCGGGCTGAAGTTCGACCATGTCGAGAGCCCGGCGCCGGCGGATGTCGAGAACATCGGCCGCGATTTCGCGCGCAAGGGATACAACCCCATCGTGTTCCACTGCGCCACCTTCGTGAAGGCGGCGCGCAAGATCGCCGCCGCCTTTCCCAAGACCAGCATCCTCCTGTCCACCGGGACCGAGCCGGTGCCCGCCAATCTGGCGATCTACATGCCGCAGCACGAATACGCCTTCATGGGCGGGGTTCTGGCCGGGCTGATGACCAGGAGCAACGTCGTCGGCGCCGTCAACAGCTTCAAGTTTCCCGAGCTGAACCGCGAAATCGAGGGCTACAAGCTCGGCGTCCGCTTCGTGAACCCGAAGGCGAAGATCCTTTCGACGTTTATCAATTCATGGACCGACGTGGGCAAGGCGAAGACCGCGGCGGTCGCGCAGCTCGATCTCGGCGCGGACGTGATCGCCGGCATCACCGACCGGGCGGCCATCGGCGCGATCAAGGCGGCGCAGGAACGCGGCGCCTATTCGATCGGCTTCTACGCCGATCTCAACCATGTCGCTCCCGACTCGGTGCTGACCAGCATCATCCTCTACTACACCAAGATGCTGGCCGACCTCGTGGTGACGGCCGCCGAGGGCAAGATGGAGGGCAAGGTCTATCACTACACCGCGGCGGACGGCTATGTGGGGATGGCCGGATATGGCGGCACCGCGGCCAAGGTGCCGGCGGACGTGAAGGCCAGGGTCAAGGAGATCAACGACATGATCCTGGCCGGCAAGATCGAGCTGCCCTTCATGCCGGGGGAGGACGACGCCTACAAGGTCGATCTCAAGTCGATCGTCAAGCAGTAGCAAGACGGGCGGAAGCGGGGTTTCCCGGCCTCGTTTCCGCCGCCTGCCGGGCGGGCGTGGAATTTTTCCGTGACGCTCAACGTCGAACTGCGCGGCATAACCAAGCGGTTCCAGGGCGCGGTCGCCAACGAGCGCGTGGATTTCGACCTGCGGCCCGGCGAGATCCACGCTCTTCTGGGCGAGAACGGCGCCGGCAAGACCACCCTGATGAACGTGCTCTACGGGCTCTATCAGCCGGATGAGGGCACGATATCGATCGACGGCAGGCCGGTCGCCATCCGCTCGCCGGCCGACGCGATCGGGCTCGGCCTCGGCATGGTCCACCAGCACTTCATGCTGGTTCCGCCGCTCACGGTCGTCGAGAACGTCATACTGGGAACCGCTTCCGCAAGGGACGTGTTTCCCGACATCGCCGGCGCGTCGGAACGCATTCGCCGGATCTCGGAACGCTACGGGCTCGCGGTGAATCCCGACGACCGCATATCGGAGCTGTCGGTCGGCGCGGAGCAGCGCGTCGAGATCCTGAAGGCGCTGTACCGCGACGTGCGCATTCTGATCCTGGACGAGCCGACCGCCGTGCTGACCCCGCTGGAGACAGACGAGCTTTTTGGGGTCTTTCGCTCGCTGGCGGCCGCCGGCCGCTCGATCGTCTTCATCACCCACAAGCTGAACGAAGTGATGGAGCTGGCCGACCGGGTGACGGTCATGCGGCAGGGGGCCCGCGTGGTTACGGTCGACACAGCCGACACGACGCCGGAGGAGCTGGCCGAGACGATGGTCGGCGGCGCGCACGCGCCGGGCGAAAAGACCGGACCGGACGTCCCGCGCGGCGCGGGACCGGTGCTCGAAATCGAGGACCTGCGGGTCGCGGGCGAACGCGGAACGGAGCGCGTCCGCGGGCTTTCGCTCGATGTCCACGGCGGCGAGATCGTCGGAATCGCCGGGGTCGAGGGCAACGGGCAATCGGAGCTCGGGCAGGCCCTCTCGGGCGTGGCGCCCGCGCGCAGCGGGCGGATCGCGGTCGGCGGGCGCGACATGACGCGCTGCGGGCCGCGAGACTTCGTGGAGGCGGGTGTCGCCTACATCTCCGAAGACCGGCATCGCTTCGGTCTGATCATGGACTTCTCGGTCGGCGAGAACAGCGTCCTCAACCGGCTGAGTGGGCGCGAATACCGATATGGCCCGTTCCTTCGACGCGAACGCATAGAGAGCCTCGCCGACCGTCTTGTCGAGAGCTACCGGATCCGGCTCGCATCGCGCCAGGCGCCGACCCGCACGCTCTCCGGAGGCAACCAGCAAAAGCTCCTGTTCGCCCGGGAAGCGGCCCGCGATCCCGTGCTCTACGTCGCCTGCCAGCCGACCCGCGGCCTCGATCTCGCGGCGCAGGAGCAGGTTCGCACTATCCTGCTCGACGAACGGAGTCGCGGAAAGGCGATCCTCTGGATGTCCAGCGACATGGACGAGCTGCTCGCGCTGAGCGACCGCATCGCGGTGATGTACGAAGGCAGGATATCGGGGGTCGTCGACCGCGGAGATCCCGACGGAAGCGCGAAGATCGCGCGGATGATGGTCGGAATCAGAGCCGACGCAGCCCCCCCGCGATGAGCCTGGGGGCCGCCGCGAGAGAGAGACTCGTGGAGCTGCGCCCGGCCCTGGGCGCCGTCGCCGGGCCCGCGATAGCGGTCGTCGCCGCCCTCGCCGTGACCGGCCTGATCCTGCTGGCGCTCGGCGTGGACCCGGTCGCGGCCTACGGCCACGCAATTCGCGGCGCTTTCGGCGACACCATCGGGTTGACGGAAACGCTGGTAAAGACGGTCCCGCTGCTGCTCACCGGCCTTGCCGTGGCGCTCGCCTTCCGCTGCGGGTTCTGGAACATCGGCGCGGAAGGACAGCTCTTCGTGGGCGCGCTGGCGGCGGTCGGCGTGGGCATGAACGATCTTCAACTGGCACCGGCATTGCTCCTGCCCGCGGTCGTCGCGGCCGGGTTCCTGGCCGGCGGCCTGTGGGGGTCGATCGCCGGCGCCCTAAAGGTTCGTTTCGGCGCAAACGAAGTCCTCGTCACGCTGATGATGAACTACATCGCGATCTTCGGCGCGAGCTACATGATCAACGGGCCCTGGGCCGTCGGGCTCATACCGCAAAGCCGCGATATCGATCCCGCGGCCGCGCTGCCGATATTGTGGGCCGGCACCAGGCTTCACGCCGGCATTCTGATCGCCGTGGTCGGCGCCCTCCTGCTCTACGTTCTGGTCTTCCATACGCGCCTCGGGTTCGAACTGCGCGCCATCGGCTACAATCCCGACGCAAGCCGGGCCGCGGGCATGCCGGTCGGACGGAATGTCGTACTGGCGCTGTTCGTCGCCGGCGGGCTGGCCGGGCTCGCCGGCGTCGGCGAGGTGGCGGGCGTCCATCACGCCATGATGGAGAGCATTTCCCCCGGCTACGGCTATATCGGCATCGTCGTTGCCCTCATCGGCGGCCTCCATCCGCTCTGGACGATCGTTTCCGCCTTCATGTTCTCCGCCCTGTTCATCGGAGTGGACGCCATGCAGAGGGCGGTGGGGCTGTCGACGGCGATGGTATGGCTGATCCAGGGGTCGGTCGTTCTGGCGCTGCTGGCCAGCCGCGCCTTCAACCGCTATGCCGCGAGAGGGTGACGGGGCGTAGCGATGGAGCTCTTTCTCCAGGTCTTCTTCTGGGTGCTTCTGCTTCAGGCATCGATTTCGATCGCCGCGCCGATCCTGTTCGCCGCGCTCGGCGAGTGCGTGGCCGAACGGGCGGGGTTCATGAATATCGGGATCGAAGGGATGATGACGGTGGGGGCCTGGGCCGCCTTCCTGGCCGCCGTGTTCACCGGCAGCTCATGGGCGGGGATCGGGGTCGGCACGCTGGGCGGCGGCCTGATCGCGCTGCTGGCCGCCTGGATCTGCGTGAGCCGGGGCGCCGACCAGATCGTGACCGGCATCATGCTCAACCTGTTCTGTCTCGGGCTGACCAGCGTTTCGTTCAGCGCGATCTTCGTCGCGCCGAGGCCGGTTCCGACGCTGGACCCCATGGCGGTCTACCGGATCCCGTTTCTGTCCGACCTGCCCTATGTCGGCAAGATACTGTTCAGCCACAGCCCGCCGGTATATGTCGCGTTCGCCCTGGTCGTGCTGCTCTTCGTCCTGCTCAACAGGACGACGCTCGGTCTCCAGATCCGCGCGGTCGGCGAGAAACCGGAGGCGGCGGAGGCCGCGGGAGTCGACGTGTTCCGAGTCCGCTATTTCGCGATCGTGGTCGGCGGCGCTCTGGCCGGGCTCGGCGGCGCCGTGCTGTCGGTCGGCCAGCTCGGCCTGTTCTCCGACTTCATGACCGGCGGGCGCGGGTTCATCGCGCTCGCGGTCGTCGTCTTCGCGCGCTGGGATCCGGTCAAGATACTCGGCGCCAGCATCCTGTTCGGGCTGGCGGAGGCCTTGCAGGCGCGCCTGCAGGCGGTCGGCGCACCGGTGCCGCACGAGTTCCTGCTCATGCTGCCCTACGCGCTGACCATCGTCGTCCTGCTGGGCGTGGCCGGAAAATCGTCCTACCCGAGCGCCGTGGGGCTGCCCTTCGTCAGGGGCACGCGGAGAGACTGATGTTCGGGCGGGTCGGGAACGCGCCGGGTTGCGCCCGGGGTGCCGCAGAAGCTATGCAGGCCGGGCAGTCTGCGATCCGGGAGGCATCATGAAGATCGGCGTGACCATCGGCTATTCGGGCGCGAGCTTCTCGGTGCCGCCCGACGAGCTCAGGGAGATCGAGAGCCTGGGCTACGACTCGGTCTGGACGTCGGAAGCCTACGGCTCGGATGCGCTGACGCCGGCCGCCTGGGCGCTCGCCCACACCTCGCGGATCACCGTCGGCACGGCGATCGTCCAGATGGGGGCGCGCACGCCGACTGCCGCGGCGATGGCGGCGATGACCCTGCAGGCGCTGTCGGGCGACCGCTTCGTGCTCGGTATCGGCCCGTCGGGGCCGCAGGTGATCGAGGGCTGGTACGGCGTCCCCTACGGCAAGCCGCTGACCCGGACCCGCGAGTACATCGCGATCGTGCGCAAGATCCTCGCCCGCGAGGCGCCGCTGACGCATGAGGGCGAGCACTACGCCATCCCCGCCGCCGGCCCCGGCACCACCGGGCTCGGGCGGCCACTGAAGAGCATCCTGCACGCGAAGCCGGGGCTAAAAATCTTCACCGGCGCCTTCACCCCGGCCGGGGTGCGGATTGCGGCCGAGCTCGCCGACGGGTTCTTTCCGGTATTCATGAACCCCGAACGCTTCGACCTGTTCGAGGTGCCGCTCGCCGATGGTTTCGCCGCTTCGGGCGGCGGCAAGAGCCTCGCCGATTTCGAGATCGCGCCCTTCGTCCCGGTCCATGTCGGCGACGATTTGGAGGCCTGCCGCATGGAGGTCAAGCACCACCTCGCCCTCTATGTCGGCGGGATGGGCGCGCGGTCGAAGAACTTTTACAACGACTACGCCATCCGGCTCGGCTACCCGGACGCGGCGGCCGAGGTGCAGGACCTGTTCCTCGGCGGCAAGCGCAAGGAGGCGGCCGCCGCGATCCCCGATTCCTTCGTCGACGACATCGCCCTGGTCGGCCCGCGCGAGCGCATCCGCGACCGGCTCTCGGTGTGGAAGGAGGCAGCCGCCAGGGGCCACGTGTCGACCCTGATCGCCAACCGCTCGGACGCACAGGCGCTCCGCGTGCTCGCCGAAGAGGCGCTGTAAGGGCGCAGCGATGGAGCTGACCGACGAGGACGTGCGCGAGATCCTCGAGCTGATCGACAAGTCCGGCTTCGACTATTTCGAGATCGACTATCGCGGCCTCAGGCTCACGGTCAGCAAGAGCCCCCTCGCCGCGCCCGCGCCCGCCGCTTCGCCCGCACCCGCAGAGGGGCCGGAGCCCGCGCCCGGCAAGCGGTCCGGGCGCGACATCCCGGACGGGCTCGTGGCCGTCCCGGCGCCGATGGTCGGCACCTTCTACCCCGCGCCGCGCCCGGGCGCCCAGCCCTTCGTCAGCCCGGGCGACCGGGTCGAGCCCGACACCACGGTCGGGCTGATCGAGGTGATGAAGGTGTTCGCGGCCGTCGCCGCCGGGGTGAGCGGCATCGTCGAGGAGGCGCTGGCCGGCGAGGCCGAGGGCGTGGAATACGGCCAGCCCCTGTTCCTGGTCCGCCCCGACGCTTCCTAGCCATGGCCAAGATCCGCTTCGTCGACACCACGATCCGCGACGGGCATCTGAGCCTGTGGGCGTCGGGGATGACGACGGGCATGATGCTGCCGGTCATCCAGCGGCTGGACGATGCCGGGTTCGAGGCGATCGAGATCCTGTCCGACGGCCAGATGGGGAAGGCCGTCCGCGAGCTGAAGGACGATCCGTTCGAGCGCATGCGGCTCGCCGCCGAGCGGGCGAAAAACACGCCGCTTCGCCTGATCGCGGGCCGCATCGCCACCTTCGAGTACGAGCCGCCCGAGGCGTTCGCCCTGTTCCTCCTTCTCGCGGCGCGGAACGGCGTCTCCGAGGTCAGGATTTCCGACCCGTGGAACGAATACGCCGGCTGGAAGCGCCGGGTCGAGGCCGCGCACGCCGCAGGGCTCAGGGTGATCCTCAACCTGGTCTACTCGATCTCGCCCGTCCATACCGACGCCTACTATGCCGAGCGCTGCCGCGAGGCCGCCTCGCTCGGCGTCTGGCGGCTCTGCTTCAAGGACCCGGGCGGGCTGCTGACGCCGGAACGCACCAGGGCGCTGGTCCCGGTCATGCTGGAAAATGCCGGTTCCACCCCGGTCGAGTTCCACACCCACTGCACCACCGGGGTCGGCCCGCTGTGCTGCCTGGAGGCCATCGCGGGCGGCATGACCATCGTCAACACCGCCTTGCCGCCGCTCGCCGACGGCTCGTCCAACCCGTCCGCCTTCGATGTCGCGGCGAATGCGCAAGCGCTCGGCCACGAGCCCGCTCTCGATCTCGATGCGCTCCGCCCCGTCTCGGCGCATTTCGAGACCGTGGCCCGGCGCGAGGGCTTCCCGGTCGGCCGGCCGGTCGCCTTCGACGCCGCCCAGCACCGCCACCAGGTGCCGGGCGGGATGATCTCCAATCTCGCCTTCCAGCTCCGCAAGGTGGGGATGGAGGACCGGCTGGCCGACGTGCTGGAGGAGACGGTGCGGGTGCGCGCCGAGCTCGGCTACCCGGTCATGGTCACGCCGCTCTCGCAATTCGTCGGCAGCCAGGCGGCGATCAACGTGATCGCGGGCGAGCGCTACCGCGAGGTCACCGACCAGGCGATCGAGTACGCGCTCGGCCGTTACGGCGAGACCGCGATCCGGGCGATGGACCCCGACATCCGCGCCCGCATCCTGGAACGCAAGCGCGCCGACGAGGTCAGGCGCCGCGACGAGCCCTCGCTCGACGACCTCCGCGAGCGCTTCGGCGGGGCTGGCGTTGCGGAGGAGGAGATGATGCTGCGCTGGCTGTTCGGCATCGACGCGGTCGCGGCGCAGCGCAGCGCCGGCCCGCCCACCCCCTATGCGAGCGGCCGCCACCCCGTGGTCGCGCTGGTCGACCGCCTCTGCCGGCGCGACGACAGGGCGCTGATCGCAATCGATCGGCCCGGGCTCTCGCTCAGGCTGGAGCGGCGCTGCGCGAGTTGACATCGCCGCGGCGGTGACGCACCTCTGCCGGCGGAGGTGTCCATGGCTGGCTACGACTACGATCTGTTCGTCATCGGCGCGGGCTCCGGCGGGGTCCGGGCGGCGCGGATGTCGGCATCCTACGGGGCGCGGGTGGGCATCGCCGAGGAGCGCTTCCTGGGCGGGACCTGCGTCAATGTCGGCTGCATCCCCAAGAAGCTCTTCGCCTACGGCGCGCATTACCGCGAGGACGCCGACGACGCGGCGGCGTTCGGCTGGACCTTCGCGGAGCCGGCCCTGCACTGGCCGACCCTGATCGCCAACAAGAACCGGGAGATCGAGCGCCTCAACGGCATCTACCGGCGCATTCTGGAGAGCAACGACGTCCGCATCCACGAGAGCCGCGCGCGGCTGGTCGACGCCCACACGCTCGATGTCGGCGGCGAGCGTGTGACCGCGGAGACCGTGCTGATCGCGGTCGGCGGGCGGCCGCAGCGCCCGGCGATCCCGGGCGGCGAGCACGCGATCACCTCGGAGGAGGCGTTCTATCTCGAACGGCGGCCCGACCGGGTGCTGATCGTCGGCGGCGGCTATATCGCGGTCGAGTTCGCCGGCATCTTCAACGGCTACGGCGCGGAGGTCGTCCAGGCCTATCGCGGCCCGCTGTTCATGCGCGGCTTCGACATGGACATCCGCACCCACCTCGCCGAGGAGATGGCGAAGAAGGGCGTCGACCTCCGCTGGCGCACCACGGTGGAGCGCATCGACCGCGCGGACGGACGGCTCGCCTGCGCGCTGTCTTCGGGCGAGACGGTCACGGTCGACCGGGCGATGTACGCGATCGGCCGGGTGCCCAACGTCGCCGATCTCGGGCTGGAGGCGGTGGGCGTCGAGACGCGGGAGAACGGCGCGATCCGGGTCGACGACCGGTTCCGCACCAGCGTCGACAACATCTACGCGCTGGGCGACGTGACCGACCGGCTGCAGCTCACCCCGGTCGCCATCGCCGAGGCCATGGTGCTCGCCGCCAACCTCTATGACGGCGGGGACCTGGCCATGGACTATGCCGACGTCGCGACCGCGGTGTTCTCCAACCCCAATGTCGGCACCGTCGGGCTGACCGAGGAGCAGGCGCGCGAGCGCTACGGCGCGATCGACGTCTATCGCGAGGCGTTTCGCCCGCTCAAGCACACGCTGACGGAGGCCCAGGACCGCACCATGATGAAGCTCGTCGTCGATCGCGCCTCGGACCGGGTCCTCGGCTGCCACATGGTGGGGCCGGACGCCGCCGAGATCACCCAGGGGCTCGGCATCGCGCTCAAATGCGGCGCCACCAAGGCGCAGTTCGACGCCACCGTCGGCATCCACCCGACCGCGGCCGAGGAGTTCGTCACCATGCGCAGCCCGGCCCCCGAGCCCGAGGCGCAGGCGGCGGAGTAGGGGGCCGCCTCAGCCGTTCCCGGCGTGGTGGCGGTCGAGCGCGTCGAGCAGCGCGAGCCCCCGCGCGGCGTCGCCCCGGGCCGCCCGCGCCCGGAAGCGCAGCTCGGTGTCGTGCTCGGCGAGCGCGCGCGCCGACAGCTCCTGCATCAGCTTGTTGAGGCTCACCCCGCGCCGCGCTGCCAGCGCCGCCAGGCGGTCGCGCTGGGCGTCGGGTAGCCGGATCGTCATCGTCGCCATGTCAGCCGCTCTCCTTCAGCCAGTCGCCGGGGGCGAGCACCCGCAAGCCCGGGAAGCGCAGCTCGCCGGCCGCGACGTCCCGCGCATTGCCGGTCACGATGCAGCCCGCGTTGCCGGCGACCGCAAGCTCGACGACGTGGTTGTCCGACTCGTCGGGCAGGTTCGGGCGCCACAGGAACGCGATCTCGACCCACTCGCAGGCGGCGAGAAAGGCGTCCAGCAGAGCCGCCCGGTCGGAGTGACAGCATATACGCTGGCTTTGGACGGGCAAAAGGCGAACGCGAGCGCCCTGCCCCGGGCTCTCGATGCACTACCCATGGATGCCCGGATCAAGTCCGGGCATGACGGGAGGGAGGCATGGCGATGGGTCGGGCCTCATCCGGCTCTCCCTGCTCCTCCACCGCCACCACCACCCCGTCATGGCCGGACTTGATCCGGCCACCCATGCGCGGACTCGATCCGCGCAACCACTGGCGCCACCGGTACAACGCCCCGTCGGGAGAGGCGGCGGCGCCAGTGGATGCCCGGATCACCCCCGGACTTGATCCGGGGGCCGGGGCATGACGATGGGGGGAGGCATGGCGCTGGGCGGGGAACGCCGGGCGCGACCCGCGTCGAAGGCTAAACCGGACAGCAGTGGACTCGATCCGGCCATCCATGCCGTCCGTCGCCGGAAAGGCGACCGGGGAGGGCGCGTCCTTCGATACGCGCGCCTGCGGCGGGCTGCTCGGGATGAGGGATTTGAACGCGCCACGATTTGCTGGCAATTTCGGCGGGACTGGCGTATAGGGCGGCCCTTCCGGAAAACCGGACCGAGACAGGGAGAGAGGCGCGATGAGCGGGGAGTGGACCCCCGGTACCTGGCGGTCGAAGCCGATCCGCCAGGTGCCCGAATATCCCGACCGGGCGGCGCTCGCCGAGGCGGAGGAGCGCTTGCGCGGCTACCCGCCGCTGGTCTTCGCCGGCGAGGCGAGACGCCTCAAGGCGCAGCTCGCCCAGGTGGCGAAGGGCAAGGCCTTCCTGCTGCAGGGCGGCGACTGCGCGGAGAGCTTCGCCGAGTTCCACCCCGACAACATCCGCGACACCTTCCGCGTGATCCTGCAGATGGCGGTGGTGCTGACCTTCGGCGGCGGATGCCCGGTGGTCAAGGTGGGGCGCCTCGCCGGCCAGTTCGCCAAGCCGCGCTCGGCCGATTTCGAGACCGTCGACGGGGTCGAGCTGCCGAGCTATCGCGGCGACATGATCAACGACATGCCGTTCGACGGCGCCGCCCGCGCCCCCGACCCGGCGCGCATGGTGCGCGCCTACAACCAGTCGGCGGCGACGCTGAACCTGCTGCGCGCCTTCGCCCAGGGCGGCTATGCCGACCTCCACCAGGTGCACAAGTGGAACCTCGACTTCGTCTCCGCCGGGCCGGAGGCGGCGCGCTACGCCGACCTCGCCGACCGGATCGACGAGACGCTGCGCTTCATGGAAGCCTGCGGGCTGACCTCGGAGACGGTTTCCCAGATCCGCGAGACCGACCTTTACACCTCGCACGAGGCGCTGCTGCTGGGCTACGAGGAGGCGATGACCCGGGTCGATTCGACCACCGGCGACTGGTACGACACCTCGGCCCATCTGCTGTGGATCGGCGACCGCACGCGCCAGCTCGACGGCGCCCATGTCGAGTTCCTGCGCGGCGTCGCCAACCCGGTGGGGCTCAAGCTGGGGCCGAGCTCGGAGACCGACGACCTGCTGCGCCTGATCGACCGGCTCAACCCGGACGATACGCCCGGCCGGATCACCCTCTATGCGCGCATGGGGGCGGGCAGGGTCGCCGAGCTGCTGCCGCCGCTGCTGCGCGCGGTGAAGGCGGAGGGGCGAAGCGTGGTCTGGGCCTGCGATCCCATGCACGGCAACACGATCAAGGCGCAGAACGGCTACAAGACGCGGCGCTGCGAGGCGATCCTGTCGGAGGTGCGCGACTTCTTCGACATCCACCGCGCCGAGGGCACGCATGCCGGCGGCATCCATGTCGAGCTGACCGGCCAGAACGTCACCGAATGCATCGGCGGCGCGCGGGCGGTGACCGAGGCCAATTTGGCCGACCGCTACCACACCCATTGCGACCCCAGGCTGAACGCGAGCCAGTCGCTCGAGCTCGCCTTCCAGGTCGCCGAGGCGCTGAAGGCCGAGCGCGACCGGATCAACGGCAGCACCCGATCCGCCGCCGCGGCCGAATAGGCCCGACGCCGTAGCGCCGGCGGATTCGAGATGACCGACGTTCTCCGCATCGCCCTCGCGCAGCTCAACCCGACCGTCGGCGACGTTCTCGGCAACGCCGCCAGGCTGCGCGGCGCCCATGGGGAGGCGGCCAGGCTCGGCGCCGATCTGATGGTCGCCTCGGAGCTCGCGCTCTCGGGCTACCCGCCGGAGGACCTCGTGGTCCGGCCGTCCTTCCAGGAGACCGTGCGCCGCGAGCTCGACGGGCTCGCGGCTGCGACCGCGCAAGGCGGGCCCGGCATCCTGGTGGGCGCGCCCTGGGTCGAGGACGGGATCGTCTACAACGCGGCCGTGCTGCTCGACGGCGGGCGGGTCGCCGATATCCGGCGCAAATACGACCTGCCGAATTACGGCGTGTTCGACGAGAAGCGCGTCTTTTCCGCCGGCCCGCTGCCCGGGCCGGTCAATTTCCGCGGCGTGCGGCTCGGGGTGATGATCTGCGAGGACATGTGGACCGACGAGGTCACCGAATGCCTGGAGGAGTCCGGCGCCGAGATCCTGGTGGTGATCAACGGCTCGCCCTTCGAGGTCGACAAGGCGGATGAGCGCCTCAACCTGGCGGTCGCCCGGGTCACCGAGTCGCGCCTGCCGATCGTCTATGTCAACCAGGTCGGCGGGCAGGACGAGCTGGTGTTCGACGGCAGCTCCTTCGTGCTGGATTCCGACGCCGCGCTCAGGGGCCAGGCGCCGAGCTGGCGGGAGGACATGCTGGCCACCTCGTGGCGGCGCGAGAACGGCGCCTGGCAGTGCGCGACCGCCGACCGCCATCCGCCGCCGGAAGGGCTCGCGGCGATCTACGAGGCGATGACGCTGGGCCTGCGCGACTACGTGACCAAGAACGGCTTCCCCGGGGTCATCATCGGGCTCTCGGGCGGCATCGATTCCGCGCTCACCGCCGCGGTCGCGGTCGACGCGCTGGGCGCGGCGCGGGTGCGCTGCGTGATGATGCCCTCGCCCTACACCTCGCCCGAGAGCCTGGAGGACGCGGCAGGGACCGCGCGGCTCCTGGGCATCGCCCTCGACGAGGTCTCGATCGAGCCCGCCATGGACGCCTTCGATACCATGCTGCGCCCGCTCTTCGGCAATGCCGAGGCCGACACCACGGAAGAGAACATCCAGGCGCGCTCGCGCGGCATGACCCTGATGGCGCTCTCCAACAAGACCGGCAGCATGGTGCTGTCGACCGGCAACAAGTCCGAGATGTCGGTCGGCTATGCGACGCTCTATGGCGACATGTGCGGCGGCTATTCGGTGCTCAAGGACGTGTACAAGACGACCGTGTTCGCGCTGGCGCGCTGGCGCAACGCCAACCTGCCGCCCGGCATGCTGGGCCCCGAGGGCCGGGCGATCCCCGAGCGCATCATCGTCAAGCCGCCCTCGGCCGAGCTCAAGCCCGACCAGCGGGACGAGGACACGCTGCCGCCCTACGAGGTGCTCGACCGCATCCTCGACGGGCTGGTCGAGCGCGACATGGGCGTCGATGCGGTGGTCGCCGAAGGCTTCGACCGGGCGCTGGTGCTCCGGGTCTGGCGCATGCTGCTCGGCGCCGAGTACAAGCGCCGCCAGGCGCCGCCGGGCGTCAAGATCACGCGCCGGGCGTTCGGCCGCGACCGCCGCTACCCGATCGTCAACGCCTTCCGGGGCCGGGACTGAGCCCGGGAAAATGGCGCTCGCCCTCTACGACACGCTGAGCCGCGGCAAGCAGCCTTTCGAGCCCATCGATCCGGGCAATGTCAGGCTCTATGTCTGCGGGCCCACGGTCTACGACTTCGCCCATATCGGCAACGCGCGGCCGGTGGTCGTGTTCGACGTGCTGTACCGGCTGCTGCGCCACCTCTACGGCGCGGGCGCGGTGAGATATGTGCGCAACATCACCGACGTGGACGACAAGATCATCGAGGCCGCGCGCAGCTCGGGCGAGCCGATCGAGGCGGTCACCGGGCGCTTCACCGCGGCGTTTCACGACGACATGGCGGCGCTCGGCGCGCTTGAGCCCGATGTCGAGCCCAGGGCGACCGGGCATATCGCCGAGATGATCGCGATGATCGAACGGCTGGTCGAGAGGGGCCATGCCTACGCGGCCGAGGGGCATGTGCTGTTCGCGGTCGCGACGATGGCCGATTACGGCCGGCTCTCGCGCCACAGCCGGGACGAGCTGGTCGCCGGCGCGCGCGTCGAGATCGCGCCCTACAAGCGCGACCCGGCCGATTTCGTGCTGTGGAAGCCCTCGGACGCCGACCAGCCCGGCTGGTCGAGCCCGTGGGGGCGCGGCCGGCCCGGCTGGCATCTCGAATGCTCGGCGATGTCGAAGAAGCATCTCGGCGAGACCTTCGACATCCATGGCGGCGGGCAGGACCTGATCTTCCCGCACCACGAGAACGAGATCGCCCAGTCGACCTGCGCGCACGGCAAGAAGTTCGTCGGGCTCTGGATGCATAACGGCTACGTCACCGTCGGCGGCGAGAAGATGTCGAAGTCGCTCGGCAACTTCCACACCGTGCACGATTTGCTGGACCGCGCCCCGGGCGAGGCGATCCGGCTCTCGCTGCTCACGGCGCAGTACCGCCAGCCGCTCGACTTCTCGCTCGACGGGCTGGATCGGGCGAAGAGCGCGCTCGACCGGCTCTACACCGCGCTCGCCGGCGCAAGCGACGTCGCGCCGGCCGACGACATCGCCGGCGCGGACCCGGTGATCGAGGCGCTGTCCGACGACCTCAACACGCCGAGGGCGCTGGCCGAGATGCACGCCCTCGCCGGCATCCTCAACCGGAGCGGCGATGCCGGCGAACGCGCCCGCGCCAAGGCCGGGCTGATCTTCGCCGGCGGGCTGACGGGCCTGCTCGCCCAGGAACCCGAAAGCTGGCTCAAGGGAAGGCCGCGCCACTTTCGCATCGATGCCGATGGTGTCTCCCATAACTGGACGGTCTCCGAACCCACTGTGTCCATGTCCCGTGCAACGAAGGACCGGCCAGACCCGGAAGAGTCGGCGATCGAAATCCTGGTCGACAAGCGGTCGCGGGCCCGCAGGGCGAAAAACTTCGCCGAAGCCGACCGGATCCGCGACGCGCTGATGAGCGAGTACAACGTGGTCGTCGAGGATGGACCCGACGGCAGCAGCGAATGGCGGCGGGCATGAGCGAGCGCATCTGGCTCTTCGACTCCACGCTGCGCGACGGCGCGCAGACGCAGGGCGTCGATTTCGGGGTCGCCGACAAGGCCGCGGTGGCGCGCGCGCTCGACCGGCTCGGCATCGACTATGTCGAGGGCGGCTGGCCCGGCGCCAACCCGACCGACGATGCGTTCTTCGCCGAGCCGCCGGCGCTCAAGCGGGCCCGCTTCACCGCCTTCGGGATGACGCGCAGGCAGGGGCGGAGCGCCGAGAACGATCCGGGGCTCGCCGCGCTGGTCGACGCCCGCGCACCGGTCGTCTGCATCGTCGGCAAGACCTGGGACTTCCACGTCCGCACCGCGCTCGGCGTGGAGCTGGACGAGAACGTGGCCATGATCGCCGACTCGATCGCCCATCTCGCGCGGACCAAGGACGAGGCGATGTTCGACGCCGAGCATTTCTTCGACGGCTACAAGGCGAATCCCGGGTTCGCGCTCGACTGCGTGAAGGCGGCGCACGGGGCGGGCGCGCGCTGGGTGGTGCTGTGCGACACCAACGGCGGCACGCTCCCCCACGAGGTCGAGCGCATCACGGGCGAGGTCGCCCGGCACGTCCCCGGAGCCGCGCTCGGCATCCACTGCCACAACGACACCGAGAACGCGGTCGCCAACTCGCTCGCCGCGGTGCGCGCCGGCGCGCGCCAGGTGCAGGGCACGCTCAACGGGCTCGGCGAGCGCTGCGGCAACGCCAATTTGATCTCGCTGATCCCGAGCCTGGTGCTCAAGATGGGCTACGAGACCGGCATCGACGAGGCGGGGCTGGCGGAGCTCACGCCCACCTCGCGGCTGCTCGACGAGCGGCTCAACCGGGCGCCCTTGCGCAACGCCGCCTATGTCGGCGCCTCCGCCTTCGCCCACAAGGGCGGGCTGCACGTCTCGGCGATCGAGAAGGACCCCCGCACCTACGAGCACATCGACCCGGCGCTGGTCGGCAACGAGCGTCAGATCGTCGTCTCCGACCAGGCCGGGCGGTCCAACATCCTTGCCAGATTTCGCAAGATCGGGCTCGACATCGACCCGAAGAACCCGAAGCTTCCGCGCCTGCTGGAAGAGGTGAAGCGGCGCGAGTTCGAGGGCTACGCCTATGACGGGGCGGGCGCCAGCTTCGAGCTCCTGGCGCGGCGCACCCTGGGCTCGGTGCCGGAGTTCTTCCGCCTGCACAGCTTCCGGGTGTTCGACGAGCGGCGCTGGAACGCGCGCGGCGAGCTGATCACGCTCTCGGAGGCCACCGTCAAGGTCGACATGGGCAACGACCGCCACATGGCGGTGGCCGAGGGCAACGGGCCGGTCAACGCGCTCGACGGGGCGCTGCGCAAGGTGCTGATCCCGTTCTATCCCGGGCTCGGCGCGCTCCGGCTGGTCGACTACAAGGTGCGCATCCTCACCCCCGGCGACGGCACCGCCGCGGTCACCCGGGTGATGATCGAGAGCGGCGACGGCGAGAGCGAGAGCTGGAGCGCGGTCGGCGTGTCGACCAACGTGATCGACGCCTCGTTCAACGCGCTCTACGACTCGATCACCTACAAGCTGATGCGCGACGGCGTCGGCCCCGCCTGATGGCGGGCACCGACCGCAGCCGCCGCGCGGTCGCCGCCGCCGACCCGCACGCCCCGGTTGTCGTCCTGGTCGAGCCGCAGCTCGGCGAGAATATCGGCGCGGCGGCCCGCGCGATGCTCAATTTCGGCCTGACCGACCTGCGCCTGGTGGCGCCGCGCGGCGACTGGCCCAGCCGGAAGGCGATCGCCACCGCCTCGGGGGCGGAGGCGGTGCTGGACCGGGCGAGGCTGTTCCCGACCGCCGAGGCGGCTGTCGGCGACATCCGCCACGTCTTCGCCACCACCGCGCGGGTGCGCGACATGGTGAAGCCGGTGCTGACTCCGCGCGCGGCGGCCCGCCGGCTGCGCGACTGCCACGCCGCGGGGGAGCGTTCGGCCCTCCTGTTCGGGCGCGAGAAGAGCGGGCTCCACAACGACGACGCCGCGCGCGCCGAGGCGCTGGTGATCGTGCCGGCCAACCCGGCCTATTCGTCGATCAACCTCGCCCAGGCGGTGCTGCTGATCGGCTATGAATGGTTCCAGGCCGACCCGTCCCTCGCGGACGGCGCCGACCGGCTGACGCGGAAGGGCGCGCAGGCCGCGACCCAGCGGGAGATCCAGGACCTGTTCGACCATCTCGAAGCCGAGCTCGATGCCTGCGGCTTCCTCTACCCGCCCGACAAGCGGCCCAGGATGGTGCGCAACATCCGCAACATCTTCACCCGCGCCGACCTCACCGACCAGGAGGTGCGCACGCTCCGGGGCATCATAGTCGGGCTGACCGGCAGGCGCGCCGGCGAGGCCGGCGATGAGTGAGCTCGCGCCCGGCATGCGGGTGCGCCACCCGGCGCTCCCCGATTGGGGGCTGGGCCAGGTGCAGTCGGTCGACGGCGCGCGCGTGACCGTCAATTTCGAGCACGCCGGCAAGCAGCTCATCAACACCGAGGCGGTCGCGCTGGAGGCGGTGGACTTGCCGCCCTGAACGACGGCCTTCGGCCGCGGCTTGCTTTACCGGGGCACCGCTCTGGCGTAGCATCGCCGCCCGGGCTGGAGGACCGCGCGATGGCGAAGGGCGAGGAGGCCCGCGTTGCCCTGACCTTGAAACTCGGGCCTGACAAAGTGCCGGCCCAGGTGTTTCTCAAGGCGGTTCGCACCTTTGCCGACATGCTGGCCGATCTCGCGCGCGAGGCGAGGACGGACGCACGGACCGTGGGGTGGGAGATTTCCGTCGAGCAGGGCAGCCAGATCCTGAGAGCCGAAATAGGTCGGGACGCCGCAATCGATGTCGCGCGAAGCGTTCTCGCCACCATCGAGCGTCCACCTGCCCGGGTGAAGCGACGGTTCCGGGAATTGTCCAGGCTTCCCATCGAAGACACGAAGCTGTGGGCAGGAGAAAACCGCAACGACCTGTTGCAGGAGGTCGACGCGGAACCGCCCGAGCCCTTCCACGAATACGGAACCGTCGAAGGCGAGCTTTCCACCCTGAGCAACAGGGGAGGGCCGCACTTCACGATCTACGAGCCGATCTGGGATACCGGCGTGCGCTGCACCGTTCCCGATGAGCTCGTCGCCTCGATGCAGGAAATGTGGACCAGGCGCGTGGCGGCGCACGGCCTGATCCACTACGACGCCGAAGGCCACCCACTCAGCATCAGGGCCGAACGGGTCGAGGCCTATCCGTGCGACGAGACACCCTTGGAAGAATATCGCGGGCTGCTCTCCACGGATTGATGGTCGAGCGCAGGTATTGGGACTCCGACTGTTTCCTCGGCTGGCTGCAGGACGAGCCGGGGAAGGCCGATGTTCTCAATACCTTCGACAAGGCGCTGATAGGCAAGAGCAGACGGACGGGCGACTCGCTGGCGATCGCGGAGCCGAGCGTGCCGGAACCGGAGCTCGACCTTGAATGACTGCCCGCAATGCTGGCATGGACACCTGCGAGAAGGAGTTCGGTCGCGTGATCGGCGCGCGCGTGACCGTCAATTTCGAGCACGCCGGCAAGCTGCTCATCAACACCGAGGCGGTCGCGCTGGAGGCGGTGGACTTGCCGCCCTGAACCGGAGCCTTGGTTGACAATCGTCATAGTGCTTATTACAGTCTGCCATGATACGAGGCTTCCGAAGCAGGGCGCTCAGGCGGTTCATGGAACGCGGCGAAGGGCGGCGGATCCTGCCCGAGCACCGCGAGGCCGTGGCTGACATTCTGGCGCGGCTGAATGCGTCGAGCGGTCCGGCCGACATGGATCTGCCCGGCTTTCGGCTTCACCGGCTCAAGGGAGACCTCGCCGGGCTATGGGCCGTGACGGTGCGCGCCAACTGGCGCATCGTCTTTCGCTTCGAAGACGGCCATGCGGTCGATGTGGACTATCTCGACTATCACTGAAGGGGGGCCTCGATGCTCATGCACAACCCGCCCCATCCCGGCGGCGTTATCCGGCGCCAGTGCCTGGAGCCCCTGGGACTGACGGTCACCGAGGCGGCGAAGGGCCTCGGGGTCTCGCGCAACACGCTCTCGATGCTGCTCAACGGCAGGCTCGGCATCTCGCCCGAGATGGCGATCCGGCTCTCCGAGGCATTCGGCGGCAGCCCGGAGAGCTGGCTGCAGCAGCAGATGCAGTACGATCTGTGGCACGCGCAGCAGAACCGCGAGGGCGTCCCGGTCCGCAGATTCGCCGCCGCGGAACGCATCGCTCCTACGTTCTGAGCCCGGACAATATTTTGACGGCGGCCCGTGCGAACCGCTAGGTTCGCGGCGGGACGAGTTTCGAGGCTGCGGCAGCCGGGAGAGGTCATGGCGGAAGGCGCGCGCGTGGTTCGCGCATACGGGCATCCCGGCTCGGCCCGCACCAGGGCGCGGCCCCTGACCAAGGGCCGCCAGCTCGACCCGGCGGCGGTCGAGCGCGTGCGCGCGCTGCTCGGCGACCGGCCGCGCCGGCGCGACCTGCTGATCGAGCATCTGCACCTGATCCAGGACTCGCAAGGCTGCCTCGCGCCCGACGACATGGCGGCGCTCGCCGACGAGATGAAGCTCGCGCTCACCGAAATCTACGAGACGGCGACGTTCTACGCCCATTTCGACGTGCTCGACGACGGGGAGGCGCGCCCGCCGCCGCTGACCGTCCGGGTCTGCGACTCGCTCACCTGCGAGATGATGGGCGCGGACGCGCTGATCGCGGCTCTGGAGGGGAGCGCGGGCGAGGGCGTGCGCATCGTTCGCGCGCCCTGCATCGGCGCCTGCGACCGCGCGCCGGCGGCGGAAGTCGGCCACAACCAGATGTCGAACGCGACCGCAGACCGGGTCGTCGCCGCGCTCTCGGACGGCAGGACCGAGCCGGAAATTCCCGACTATGTCGGGTTCGACGACTATGTCGCGGGCGGCGGCTATGCGGTGCTCCGCGAGTGCCGCGACGGGTCCCGGCCGGTCGAGGGGGTGATCGAGGCGCTGGAGAGCTCCAGCCTGCGCGGGCTCGGCGGCGCCGGCTTCCCGACCGGGCGCAAATGGACCTTCGTCCGCGCCGAGCCGGGCCCCCGCTATCTCGCGGTCAACGCCGACGAGGGCGAGCCCGGCACCTTCAAGGACCGCTATTTCCTCGAGACCGACCCGCACCGCTTCCTCGAAGGCATGCTGATCGCCGACTGGGCGGTCGAGGCGGAAGAGACCTATGTCTATCTGCGCGACGAGTACCCGGTCGTCCGAGAAATCCTGATCGAGGAGATCGCCCGGCTGGAGCGGGAAGGCCTGGCTGCGCCCGGCTCCATCGTGCTCCGGCGCGGCGCCGGCGCCTATATCTGCGGCGAGGAATCGGCGATGCTCGAAAGCATCGAGGGCAAGCGCGGCCTGCCGCGCCACAAGCCGCCCTTCCCGGCCCAGGTCGGGCTGTTCGGCCAGCCGACGCTGATCAACAACGTCGAGACGCTGTACTGGGTGCCCGACATCCTGGCCAACGGGCCGGACTGGTTCGCCGGCAAGGGCCGCAACGGGCGCAAGGGCCTGCGCACCTTCTCGGTCTCCGGCCGGGTGAAGGAGCCCGGCGTCAAGATCGCCGAGGCCGGAATCACCGCGCGCGAGCTGATCGACGAGTATTGCGGCGGCATGGCGGACGGCCACGTCTTCAAGGGCTATTTGCCGGGCGGCGCCTCGGGCGGCATCCTGCCGGCCCACATGGCGGACATCCCGCTCGATTTCGGCACGCTGGAAGAGCATGGCTGCCTGATCGGCTCGGCCGCGGTGATCGTGCTGTCGGACCGCGACTCGGCGGCCGATGCGGCGCTCAACCTGATGCGCTTCTTCGAGGACGAGAGCTGCGGCCAGTGCACGCCGTGCCGCGCCGGCTGCGAGAAATCGGTCGGGCTGATGCGCCGGCCGAGATGGGACGAGCCGTTGCTGCGCGAGCTCAGCCGGGCGATGATCGACGCCTCGATCTGCGGCCTGGGCCAGGCGGCGCCCAACGGGCTGTTATCGGCGCTCAAACACTTCCCCCAGGACATACCGGACGGTTAGGCCATGCCAAAAGACCAGGAAGCCGCGGTCGCCTTCACCCTCAACGGCGAGACCGTCGCCGCCCAGCCGGGCGAGACCATCTGGCAGGTCGCCGAGCGCCAGGGCGTCGAGATCCCGCATCTCTGCTATTCGCCGGAGCCGGGCTACCGCGCCGACGGCAATTGCCGCGCCTGCATGGTCGAGATCGAGGGCGAGCGGGTGCTCGCCGCCTCCTGCATCCGCACTCCGAGCGAGGGGATGGTGGTGGACACCGCGAGCGAGCGCGCGGCCTCGGCGCGGCGCATGGTGTTCGAGCTGCTGATCGCCGACCAGCCGGGGCGCGCCGACGCGCATGACGCCGATTCGAAGCTGTGGCGCTGGGCCGACCGGATCGGCATCGCCGACAGCCGCTTCGACGCCAAATCCATGCCCGCCGCCGATCCCAGCCACCCGGCGATGGCGGTCAATCTCGATGCCTGCATCAACTGCACGCTCTGCGTCCGCGCCTGCCGCGAGGTCCAGGTCAACGACGTGATCGGCATGGCGCATCGCGGGTCGCACGCGAAGATCGTCTTCGACTTCGACGATCCGATGGGCGAGTCCACCTGCGTCGCCTGCGGCGAATGCGTCCAGGCCTGTCCCACCGGCGCGCTGATGCCGGCGGCGATGATGCAGGCGGACCGGCCGGGCGCCGTCACCCCCGACCGCACGGTCGACAGCCTCTGCCCCTATTGCGGCGTCGGCTGCCAGCTCACCTACCACATCAAGGACGACAAGCTGGTCAAGGTCGAGGGCCGGGACGGCCCGGCCAATCACGGCAGGCTCTGCGTCAAGGGACGGTTCGGCTTCGACTACGTGCACCACAAGCAGCGCATCGTCACGCCGATGATCCGCCGCGACGGGGTCGGCAAGGACGACCTCGCGAGCCTGGACGCGGCCAACCCGCTCGCGCTGTTCCGCGAGGCGAGCTGGGAGGAGGCGCTGGACGTTGCCGCCGCCGGGCTCGCCCGCATCCGCGACGCCGATGGCGGCAAGGCGCTCGCCGGGTTCGGCTCGGCCAAGGGCTCCAACGAGGAGGCCTATCTGTTCCAGAAGCTGGTGCGGGCGGGCTTCGGCACCAACAACGTCGATCACTGCACCAGGCTGTGCCACGCGTCCTCCGTCGCGGCGCTGATGGAGACCATCAACTCCGGCGCGGTGACCGCGCCGTTCTTCGAATGCGCCAACTCGGACACGATCGTCGTCATCGGCGCCAACCCGGCGGTGAACCACCCGGTCGCGGCGACCTTCTTCAAGAACGCCGCCAAGGCCGGCAAGACCCTGATCGTCATGGACCCGCGCGGCCAGGCGCTCAGCCGCCACGCGACCCACATGCTCCAGTTCAAGTCGGGCACCGACGTGGCGCTGCTGAACGCGATGATGAACACCATCGTCGCCGAGGGGCTGCACGACCCGGCCTATATCGAGCGCCACACCGAGGGGTTCGAGGCGCTGAAGGCGCATGTCGCGCCGTTCACGCCGGAGGAGATGGCGCCGATCTGCGGCATCGACGCCGAGACCATCCGCACCGTCGCGCGCAAATACGCCACCGCGCCGGCCTCGATCATCTTCTGGGGCATGGGCATCTCGCAGCACATCCACGGCACCGACAACGCGCGCTGCCTGATCTCGCTCGCCCTGATGACCGGCCAGGTCGGAAGGCCGGGCACCGGGCTGCACCCGCTGCGCGGGCAGAACAACGTGCAGGGCGCCTCGGATGTCGGGCTGATCCCGATGTTCTACCCCGACTACCGCTCGGTGGCGGGGGCCGACATCCGCGAGACCTTCGAGGCGGCCTGGAAGACCTCGCTCGACCCCGAGCGCGGGCTCACCGTGGTCGAGATCATGAACGCGGTCCACGCCGGCGAGATCCGCGGCATGTACATCATGGGCGAGAACCCGGCGATGTCGGACCCCGATGTGGGCCATGCCCGCGAGGCGCTCGCCATGCTCGACCATCTCGTCGTGCAGGAGCTGTTCCTCACCGAGACCGCCTATTTCGCCGACGTGCTGCTGCCGGCCTCGGCGTTCCCCGAGAAGGACGGCTCCTACACCAACACCAACCGCCAGGTGCAGATCGGCCGCGCCGCGCTGCCCCTGCCGGGCGAGGCGCGCCAGGATCTGTGGATCGTCCAGGAGATCGCGCGCCGCCTCGGCCTCGACTGGTCCTATGACGGTCCGGCCGACGTGTTCGCCGAGATGCAGCAACTCATGCCCTCGCTCAACGGCATATCCTGGGAGCGGCTGGAGCGCGAGGACTCGGTGACCTACCCCACCGCGTCGTTCGACGTGCCGGGCGACGACGTGATCTTCGGCGACGGCTTCCCCACCGCGAGCGGGCGCGGCAAGTTCGTGCCCGCCTCGATCGCCCCGCCGGACGAGGTGCCGGATGCCGACTTCCCGATGATCCTGACCACCGGCCGCGTGCTGGAGCACTGGCACACCGGCGCGATGACCCGCCGCGCCGGCGTGCTCGACGCCATCGAGCCCGAGGCGATCGCCCATCTCGCGCCGGCCGATCTCGACCGCATGGGGCTCGCCCCCGGGGCGAAGATCCGGGTCGAGACCAGGCGCGGGGCGATCGAGCTGATCGGCCGGGTCGACCGGGACGTGCCCGCGGGCGTGGTGTTCATCCCGTTCTGCTTCGCCGAGGCGGCGGCCAATCTGCTGACCAACGACGCCCTCGACCCGTTCGGCAAGATCCCCGAGTTCAAGTTCTGCGCCGCGAAGGTGGAGGCGGCGCCGTCGAACGAGCCCGCCGCGGCCTGATGGCGAACGCCATGTATCTGCGCGATTGCTGGTACGTCGCCGCCTGGGACCGCGAGGTGGGGCGCGAGCCCATGTCCCGGACCCTGCTCGGCGAGGCGGTGATGCTCTACCGCCGCGCGGACGGCACCCCGGTCGCGCTGGAGGACCGCTGCTGCCACCGCAACCTGCCGCTCTCGATGGGCCGCGTGCGGGGCGACGACATCCAGTGCGGCTATCACGGTCTCACCTTCGATCCGAGCGGCGCCTGCATCTCGATTCCCGGCCAGTCGACGATCCCGCCGGGCGCCCGGGTGCGGCGCTATCCGGTCGTCGAACGGCACCGCTGGATCTGGATCTGGATGGGCGACCCGGCCCGCGCCGACGACGCCCTGATCCCGGATCTGTCCTGGAACGACGGTGCGGCGTGGCGGACCACGGGCGACTACCACCCGGTCGCGGCCGAGTACCGGCTGCTGACCGACATCCAGCTCGACGCGACGCATGTCACCTTCGTCCATCCCGACACGCTGGGCAGCGACGCCGTCCAGGACACCCCGCCCAGGGTCGAGCGCAAGGACGGGCGGATCGCGATCTCGCGCTGGCTGCTGGGCGTCGAGGCGCCGCCGATCTGGAAGGTCGCGGGCGGCTTCGCCGGGCCGGTCGACCGCTGGATCCTCGCCACCTTCGTGCCGCCGACGGGGTGCATCTTCGACATCGGCGCGGCCGAGGCCGGGACCGGCGCGCCGGAGGGCGACCGGAGCCGGGGCATCACCAACCGGACCTCGCATTTCTCGACCCCGGAGGGCGAGTCGTCCTGCCACTATTTCTGGCTGTTCGCGCGCAACTACCGGCTCGACGACGAGGACCTCGATTCCCGCCTGCATCCCGGCGTCCACCAGACCTTCCGGGAGGATGTCGACGCGGTGGAGGCGCAGCAGCGCGGCATCGACGCCCGCCCCGGCGCGCCGCAGATCGACGTCAACGCCGACCGCCCCACCATCCAGGTCCGCCGCCTGCTCGCCAGCCTGATCGCGGCGGACGCGGCCGCCGCATAGCTGTCCCCGGCGGCCGCGGAAAGGCGACGCCCCCGGCCCGTATTTCGATACGCGGCTCCGCCGCTACTCAGGACGAGGTTGGGGCGCGGCTCCGCCGCTACCCGGGTCGAAGGTAAAGCGTGGCTACGCCGCTACCCCGTACAAATGTGAAGCGTGGCTACGCTGCTACCCGGGACAAGGGTGAAGCGTGGCTCCGCCGCCGGCCGGGGCGAGGGCGGGGCGCGGCTCCGCCGCTACCGGGGATGAGGCGTGGGCGAGGGACGCCTCACAGCACGATCGACGGGTTCCTGAGGTTCTGGTCGTAGTCGATCAGGTTGACCTGCTTGACCAGGATGCGCCAATGCGTGGTCGCATCGCGCAGCCGGTGGCCCGCCCAGCCGGCCCAGATCCGGGTCTCGCCGGCGCGGAACTCGACGGTGAGGAAGTTGGAGCGCGTCATCACGATGCCGGGGTCGGCGGTCGAGAACAGCTCGATGTTGGAGACCATGCGCGTGGTCCGCGAGCCCGGGCGCTGCGACCAGGCCTCGCCGGTCTTGAGGCGGAAGATGCGGTCCTCCAGCCGGCGGCGGTCGTCGAAGGCGATGGCGATCTCGCGCCTGGGATCGCCGTCGCGCGTGCCCGGCACCCAGTAGATGCATTCGGGGGCGAACAAAGCGAGCCAGTCGTCGAAGCGGTCCCGGTCGAGGAGCCGCGCCTCCTCGGCCAGGAAGCGGGCGCAGGACTCGCGCAGCGCCGCGTCCGAGATCGCGCGCTCCGGGGTCTGCCAGTCGGCGAATTCCTCGACCAGCGCGGCGTAATAGTCGTCGCTGACGTAGTACGAGCTGGTCGACGGGTCGGGCGCGTCCACCTGGGCCCCTCAGACCGCCCGGGCGATCGCGATGCGGGGTTCCGCCGTCATCAGGCGCTTCCACACCTTCATGTGCTCGCGCATGAACACCTCGTCGGTCGGCGGCCCGGTGATGACGCCGTCCTCGTCCACCTGCAAGCGGCCCGGGATTCCGAGCCCGCGATGCATGTAGACCCATTCGTCCTCCTCGGCCAGGAAGCCCAGCTGGATCTGCTCGAAATTGGCGAGGTCGTCGACCTCGCCGAAATTGGGGAAGGACTCCTGGGTGCGCATGCGCAGCGCGTTGATCGCATCGACCGTCCCTTCCAGCTCGCCGTCGTCGTCGACCACGGCGGTGCCGTACCAGGTCGTGTCGGTCTCGTCGACGGCGACCGGCGTCGAGACCTGCACGTGGTTGCCAAGGATGTGGAGGTTGGGGAAGACGTTGATGTTCACCGGCTCCGACGAGGCGAGGTCGAGCGCCCGGTCGGCCCGGTCGCCGAGGCGCTGGCGCAGCGAGGCCTCGAAATGCTCCATGCCCGGGTGCGGGCCCTCGATCTCCCACAGCGCGCCCGGCCGGTCCTCGACATTGGGGCGCTTGTCCTTGAAGTGGTGGCCGTTGCCGAAGCAGCGGACATACATCGGCGCCGAGTCGGGGCTCGTGCGGTAGAACGCCATCCCCTTGTCGGCGTCCGCATCGAAGCGGTTCTCCATGGCGAGCAGCGAGCGATGCGAGAACACGACGTGGTAGCCGTCGGCCGAGTTGTCGTAGAGCAGCTTCCAGTTGCCCTTGAACTTGAGCCGGTTGGCCTCGCACAGCGCGACCTTGCCGCCGGGGTGGCGGTCGAGCCATTCGTCGAGCGGGCCGGCGACGCCGCCGAGATAGTCGATCAGCGAAGGCGCATCGAGGTTGAGCGTGCCGAAGACGAAGCCGCGATAGCTCTCGACCCGGGGCACCTGGGCGAGGTTGAACTTCTCGTCCGCGAAATTGTCCGCGTAGCCGTCCGGCCAGGGCACGCCGTTGAGCTTGCCCGAGTTCAGGAAGGTCCAGCCGTGATAGCCGCACTGGAAGGACTTCGCCGAGCCGCGCGCCTCGCGGCAGACGGTCGAGCCGCGATGGGTGCAGCGATTGTAGAGCGCGCGCAGCACGCCCCGGGAATCGCGCACCAGGATGATCGGCCGGCGCCCGAGCCTGGCGGTCACGAAATCGTCGGGTTGCGGGATCTGGCTCTCGTGGCCGAGATAGACCCAGACCGCGCCGAAGATCCTGGTCATCTCCTGGTCGAAGATCCGGGGATCGGTGTAGAGCACGCGGTGCACCCGATCCTCGAACACCAGCCGGTCGTAATCGTAGGCCGCGCCGTCGATCGATGGCCGCTCGGTCATCGCCTCTCTCCCGCCTGCGGGCGTTCAGAAGAAGTCAAAATACTCGTTCTGTTCCCACTCGGTCACCTGGTTGGTCTCGCGGTGGCCGCCCCGGTCGATACCGTATTGCCGGAACCGGCCGAGCTCGGCGCGCTTCAGCGCGAGGAAGTAGTCGACGAACGGATCGCCGAACTCGCGGCGGAACAGGGCGGAGGCGTCGAGCGCCCCGAGCGCGGCGTCGAGATCGGCGGGCAGCCTCTCGCGCTCGGCCTCGTAGGGGGCGAGGTCCTCGGCGGGCGCGGCGAGGTTGCGGTCGATGCCGTCGAGCGCGGCGGCGATCTGCGAGGCGGCATAGAGATAGGGGTTGGCGGCGGGCTCGCCGGCGCGGTTCTCCAGCCGCGTGGCGGCATCGCCGGCGCCGCCGATCACCCGGATCATCGCGCCCCTCTGGTCGACCCCCCAGCCCGCCCGGTCGGGCGCGAGCGAGTTGGGGCGGAAGCGGCGATAGCCGTTGATCGTCGGCGTGACGAAGGCCGAGGCGGCGCCGGCGTGCCCGATCAGCCCGGCGAGGGCCGAAAGCCCCAGCGGCGACAGCGCGTGGTCGCCGTCCGCCGGCATGAACAGGTTCTCGCCCGTCGCTTCATCCACGAACGACTGGTGGAGGTGCCAGCCGCTCGCGAAATGGCCCTCGAAGGCGGGCCGGCAGATGAAGCTCGCCGCGTAGCCGAGGCGGCGGCAGACCTGCCGCGCCGCCGTGCGGAACAGCGCGGCATCGTCCGCCGCGCGCCCCGCATCGTCGGCCGCGAAGGTGCATTCGACCTGTCCCGGGCCGAACTCGTTCTCCAGCGAGCGCAGCTTTAGCCCGAGCCCGGCAAACGCATCGGCCAGCGCATCGAAGACCGGCTGCATGATGTCGAGATTGGTTTCGGAGTGGTAGGAGAAGCCGGGCTCGACGGCGCTGGTCGCCAGCGGGCGGCCGCGCCGCCCCTGATGCGCGACCTCCGCATCGCCCAGCCGGTCCCCGTCGATGCGCCGCAGATACCACTCGATCTCGATGCCGACCAGCATGCGCCAGCCGCGCCCGGCGAGCCGCGCGCGCTGGCCGGCCAGGACCCCGCGGGTCGAGAAGGTAAAGGGCTTGCCGTTGCGGAAATACGGATCGCCCAGCATCCAGCCCACCCCCGGCGCCCAGGGGAGCGTGCGGAAGGTCCCCGGATCCGGGACCAGGACCAGGTTGGGCGAGCCGGTCATCTCGTCGATGCCCATGCCGCCGCCCGGGGTGAAGGAGGCGAAGACCCGCCCGCCCGACGCATCGAGGGTCGAGGTGGCGACGTTGATGTTGTAGCCGTCGAGAAGCGCGGAGCGGAGCGCCGGCGGGGTGACCGCCTTGGCCCTGACGGCGCCGTGGCTGTCGACCCAGGCGAGCCGGATCAGCCGCAGCCCGTCGGCCTCGACGCGGCGCAGGATCTCGGCCGCGGCCTCTTCCTGCCCGTCGCCCCACAGACCGTGGCGGGCGATGAACCCCTCAGATGAAGCTCGACCCGCCATCGACGACGAGGTTCTGACCGGTGATGTAGCCCGCCTCGTCGGAGCAGATGAACAGCATCGCCTTGGCGAGGTCGTGGATCGTCCCCTGGCGGGGCAGCGCCTGCGCCCGGGTCATGGTCTTGAACATGTGCCGGGGCACCGACGGGCGCTCGATCTCGGTCTGCATCACCCCGGGCCAGAAGGTGTTGACGGTGATCCCGTGCGGCCCGAGCTCGCGCGCCATCGAGCGCGACATGCCGACCATCGCCGACTTGGAGGTGATGTAGTGGAGGTAGTTGGGCCGCCCCTTCACATGGGTGCCCGACGAGACGTTGACGATCCGCCCCCAGCCCGCCTCCATCATCGCCGGCGCCACGGCACCGGCGCACAGCATCGAGCCGGTGATGTTGACCCGCATCGCCGCCTTCCACTCCTCGACCGGGAGCTCCCAGAACGGCGCCATGGTGATCTTCGAGAACACGGCGGCGTTGTTGATCAGGATGTCGATCCGCCCGAAGGCCTCCAGCGTCCGCGCCGCCATCGCCGCCACCGAGTCCTCGTCGCCGACATCGGTGGCGAGCGCGAGCGCCCGGCCGTGGTCCCGCTCGATTTCGGCGGCGACGCGGCTTGCGTTCTCGCCGTCGATCTCGGCGATGACGGGGACCGCACCCTGGGCGGCGAAGTAATGCGCGTAGCCGCGCCCGATCCCCTGCCCGCCGCCGGTGACGACGACGACCCGGCCGGCGAGGCTCGCATAGCTCGCCGTCCTGTCGACGTCGATGCGGGCATAATCGATATGGCCGATCCCGGCGTCCGTCATGCGTCGTTTTCCGCGCGCCGCCGGGCGCCGATCTCGGTCAGGAATTTGTCCAGCGTCTCGTAGGGCTGCGCGCCGACCACGCCGTACCCGCCGGCGACGAAGGTGGGAACGCCGCTCACCCCGATCTTGCGCGAGCGCGCCCAGTCGGCATCGACCGCGTCCCTGAAGCGCCGCTCGTCCAGCACCGCGCGCGCCTCGTCCGCCGGCAGCCCCGCCTCCCCGACGATGCCGAGCAGCGCGTCGGGGTCGCCGATATTCCTGCCGTCCACGAAATAGGCCCGGTACAGCGCATCGTGCAGCGCCGCGCCGCCGTCGACCGTGTCGGCCCAGGCGCCGAGCTCCTGCGCGAGCCGGCTGTTATAGGTGTGGGTGCGCCGGGCGTAGTCGAGCCCTTCCCCGTCCATCAGGCCCTTCATGCGCGCATAGGACGCCTCGAGGTCGTAGTCCCGCCCGGCGAACAGCGCCTCCAGCGTCAGCCCCTCCGCCGGGGTCTCGGGGTGCAGCGGGAAGTGCACCCATTTGATCTCGATGTCGAACTTCCGCCTGAGCTTCTCGATACGCACGGTACTGAGATAGCACCAGGGTCAGACGTAGTCGGTGAACACCTCAAGCACGATCGGCTCGCTCATCGGAGGCCTCCTTCGGGTTGGGCGGGCATTGTAGCTGGGGGCGTTGACGGAAGCGATCAGGTATCCGCACGAGCCGGGCCGGCCCCTTGACCGATTCGACAAGGTGCTGTATCTTAACCGAAGTGGTTGATTCTATTTTCTTTGGGATATAGTGAATGAACAGAAGGAGGAGAAACAGGCATGACCACGGCTATCGGCAAGGAGCTTCGCAAGCTGCGCATCGATCGCGAGGAGCGTCTTTTGGACATGGCGGCACAACTGAACAAATCGGCCGCGTTCGTCTCCGCCGTGGAGACCGGGAAGAAATCGCCTCCGGTCGAGTTCGAAGAACTCGTAATTGACCGTTACGGTTTGAAGCAGGAAGCCGCGAATGCCATGCGCCAAGCAGCGGATCAGTCCCGCGACAGTTTTGTTCTCCGGCCCTACACGGCCTCGGCACGCGATACCGCGGGCCTGCTTGCGAGAAAGATGAACAAGCTTTCAGAGGCAGAACTTGAGCAAATCCGAACAATACTGACCGATGGTGGAAAAACATGAACGGTACGGATTACATGGTTCCTCCCCTGTCGTGGGGAAGAATAGGCGAGATCACTGAGAAAGTGCGGTCGGTGCTGGGGTTGACCGAGGAGCCGTATTTCCCGGTCATGCACGTTACTGAGCTTGTATTGGACCAAGAATTAGACTTGGTCCGCCTTGAAATCGGCTCACGTGACGAGATGGACGACGCGGAGGGCCTTACCTGCCCGGACGGCAAATTCATACGGCTGCGGGAGGACGTCTACGAGAAGGGCTGGGCTGGGGAGGGAAGGGCGCGGTTTACGGCGGCGCACGAGCTTGGACATTTCGTTTTGCACGCCGGGCTACCACTTGCTCGAATCGAGCGACAAGAAAAGTTGCCTCCGTTTCGGCGAGCGGAGGCCCAAGCGAATCGCTTCGCCGCCGAGATCTTGATGCCGTTGCGTTTCATCGGACGAACCGACAGCGTCCGCGCGATCATGAAGCGTCACGGTGTCTCCCGCGTCGCCGCGCAAACTCGGCTTGATGGCATGGGAGCGAATGAATGAAGGACCCGAGCGTCCACTCGGGTCCTTCTGTCTTTTCTGCGTTGGGCACTAGGGGCTTGCCGATGCAGAGCCTTGCTAACGATCCAACCACAGCTTGCGACAACTGGTTGTGGCCAACATACGGGTTGAATGTCAAGGAAAACCGCGCCCCAGAGAAGGGCCTTTCAATATGAACAGGCAAAGTAAGCGAGACCGGTATCGGCTCATATTCCGCGCATGGCGTAGGTGTCCGAAAACCGGCAAGAAGCTCTACGCTAAAACGTACGGTTTCAAAGCATGGCCCATTTGGGTTCGCGTCTAGGGTGGGGAGGGGCAGCGCAAGCGTTGCCCCTCCTTGTCATGGGATCAGAGCCGTCATGGCCGGGTCGTTGTGTTTGCTCCATCTACTGTGGAGACAAGGGTACCGGCAACTCCGCTATACGTCACCAAGTGTCGCGTGAGGCCGGCATCGTAAAGCTGCAAGTTCGCCCGTTGGCGGCCCGGGCCACGCGGGTACAATCGGCCAGCCCACGCCGCACCGGGAGGAGCCATGTCCGGGACCGACTACGACGCCCCATACCGCGTCCGCGAATCGCTGGTCGCGGCGCAACGCTTGGCCTGGCGCCGCATCGCCGAGCCGGGCGCCTGGCTCGACGGGGAGCGGCGCGTGGCGGTGGCGGGCGAGGTTCGCGCGGCTGGCGACTGCCCGCTCTGCCGCGCGCGCAAGCAGGCGCTCGCGCCCTTCGCGGTCGCCGGCGAGCACGAGGCGAGCGGGCCTCTGAGCGCGGCGGAGGTCGAGCTGATCCACCGCCTGACCACCGACCCGGGCCGGCTCCGCCGGTCCTGGGCCGAGGAAATACTCGCCGCCGGGGTGAGCGAGGAGGTCTATGTCGAGATCGTAAGCGTCGTCTGCATGGTCATGATCGTCGACACCTTCCGCCGCGCGCTCGGCCTGGCGCGGCTCGACCTGCCCGCGCCGGCGGCGGGGACGCAATCGGGCTACCGCGCCCCGGGCGCCCGGCGCCACGACGCGTGGATCAGCCTGGTGCAGCCGGACGACGTGGTGGAGAGCGACGGCGACCTCTACGGCGCCGCCGCCTCGCCGGTGGTCAAGGCGCTGTCGCTGGTGCCGGAAGCCAAGCGGGCCTATTGGGACCTCGCCGAGGAGCACTATTTGCCGGGCAGCGAGATGACCGACTTCGCGACCGGGGTCCGTGCCATCGACCGCATGCAGATGGAGCTGGTCGCGGGCCGGGTGTCGGCGCTCCATCAATGCGTCTACTGAACCAGCGCCCATGCGTTCATGCTCCGTGCGAGCACAGAGGTTTCGGGCGCCGATTTCGACCTGGGGGCCGTCACCGGCGAAGCGACGGATGACGGCGGCATCGCCGGCGGGGTGCTGCTGCACGGCTTCGCCGAGGCGGTCACGCTCGGCGACGCGGCGCGGACGGCCGAGCTGAGGGACGCGCTGGTCGACCGGCTGGGCGAGGCGGCGATGATCGACGCGGCGGCGACCGCGGCGGCGTTCCACGGCTTCGTCCGGGTGGTCGACGCCACCGGCGCCCCGGTGGCGGGAGCGGCGGGCGGACGGGTGACCCCCGAATTCCGCCAGGCGCTCGGCATCGACGAGTTCTACGGCGCGCGCAACCCCTGACGCGGTTCAGAAGAGCGACGGCGCCTCCGGGTCGTGGCGCGCGTGGCGCGCCCTGGCGGCGCGGGGGCTGGCCACCGCGTAGCAGTAGATGCAGCCATGCGGGCAGCTGTCATAGGCGCCGATGTCGCGCGCCTCGTGGCAGGCGCAGCCCGGCCGGTTGCCCTTCTCCCTGGCCGCGATCGGCCGGCCCGCCACGTCGCCGAGCCGCCCCGCGTCGATGCAGCGCGCCTCCCTCGCGCCGCCGGCGGCGAGGTCGGGCTGGGCGCAGATCGTGGCCTGCATCCCGAACGCCCTTGCAGTGGCGGCGAGCTCGGCGACCGTCGCCCGCTTGCGCTCGACCGCGGGGTCCTCCCAGGTCAGCCCCGACGCCCGCCCGGCGGCGGCGAGGTTGCGGCGCGTCTTGCGATAAAGGCTCGCGAACGACAGCACCGCCTCGTCGACCGCCCCGGCGAGCGCCTCGGCGAGGCGGGCGAAGCGTTCGACATGGGAGCAGAGCGGCGTGGCGCCGGTCACGATGATCGGGTCGCAGCGCCAGACCGCGGCGCGCGGGCCGAAATCCCGGGCGATCGCATGCACCTGTTCGGCGGCCCGCGCGGCGTCGATCACCGAGGTTTCGAGCAGCCGCGGATAGCCGGTGATCGTGTAGTGGACGACGAAGGGGATGCCGTCCGATGCCAGGCGTTCGAGCACCGGGAGGAACGGCGCCGCGTTGCGCGTCCAGAACACGAAGCCGGAGACCGACTCCCGGTCGAGGCGGACGGTGTAGGGCTTGCCGTAGGGGTTTCGCACCGTGCAAAACCCGGCCGCCAGGCGTCGTTCGAACCACGCGCCGTAAAAGGCCGGGATATCGGTGCGGTAGCTCGCGGATACGATCATCGGCCATACCCCTGCGGGACGCGGCGAGCGGTTGTACCGCCGGTTCCCCGACCCTATATATCCGCAATCGCAGTTGCGTTTCGGGCGTGAGACTTTCGGGGATGCCGCGGGCGCCGTCACGGGCCCTTGGCGTCCGCTGCAATAACGGGGATTGAAATGGGCAAGGCCATAGGGATCGATCTCGGCACGACGAATTCCTGCGTCGCCGTGATGGACGGTTCTGACACGCGGGTTATCGAGAATGCCGAGGGCGCGCGGACCACGCCGTCGATGGTGGCGTTCACCGAGGACAAGGAGCGCCTCGTCGGCCAGCCGGCCAAGCGCCAGGCGGTGACCAACCCGAGCAACACGCTGTTCGCGGTCAAGCGCCTGATCGGGCGCCGGTTCAACGATCCGATCATCAAGAAGGATCAGGGGCTGGTGCCCTACAGGATCGTCGAGGCCGCGAACCGCGACGCCTGGATCGACGTCGCGGGCGAGAGCTATTCGCCGAGCCAGATCTCGGCCTTCATCCTGCAGAAGATGAAGGAGACGGCGGAAGCCCATCTGGGCGAGGAGGTCGCCGAGGCGGTGATCACCGTGCCCGCCTATTTCAACGATTCCCAGCGCCAGGCGACCAAGGACGCGGGCAAGATCGCCGGGCTCGACGTGCTCCGTATCATCAACGAGCCGACCGCCGCGGCGCTCGCCTACGGGCTGGAGAAGAAGGGGTCGGGGACCATCGCGGTCTACGATCTCGGCGGCGGCACGTTCGACATCTCGATCCTGGAGATCGGCGACGGGGTGTTCGAGGTCAAGTCGACCAACGGCGACACCTTCCTCGGCGGCGAGGATTTCGACAGCCGGATCATCGAATACCTGGCCGACGAGTTCAAAAAGGATCAGGCGATCGATCTGCGCGCCGACCGCCTGGCCCTGCAGCGCCTCAAGGAGGCGGCCGAGAAGGCCAAGATCGAGCTGTCCAGCAGCCAGCAGACCGAGGTCAACCTGCCCTTCATCACGGCCGACCAGGCGGGGCCCAAGCACCTCAACATCAAGATCACCCGCGCCAAGCTGGAGGCCCTGGTCGACGACCTGGTGGAGCGCACGGTGGGGCCGTGCCGGGCGGCCCTCAAGGATGCCGGGCTGTCGGCGGGCGAGGTCCACGAGGTGATCCTGGTCGGCGGCATGACGCGGATGCCGAAGATCATCGAGGCCGTCAAGTCGCTGTTCGGCAAGGAGCCCAATCGCGGCGTCAACCCGGACGAGGTGGTCGCCGTCGGCGCGGCGATCCAGGCCGGCGTGCTCAAGGGCGACGTCAAGGACGTGCTGCTGCTCGACGTGACCCCGCTGTCGCTCGGCATCGAGACCCTGGGCGGCGTGTTCACCCGGCTGATCGACCGCAACACCACCATCCCGACCAAGAAGAGCAACGTGTTCTCGACCGCCGAGGACAACCAGAACGCGGTGACCGTCCGGGTGTTCCAGGGCGAGCGCGAGATGGTGACCGACAACAAGCTCTTGGGCGAGTTCAACCTCGAAGGCATCCCGCCGGCGCCGCGCGGCGTGCCGCAGATCGAGGTCACCTTCGACATCGACGCCAACGGCATCGTCAATGTCGGCGCCAGGGACAAGGCGACCGGCAAGGAGCAGGCGATCCGCATCCAGGCCTCGGGCGGGCTCAGCGACGCCGATATCGAGAAGATGGTCAAGGACGCCGAGATGCACGCCGCCGAAGATCGGGCGCGCAGGGAGGCGGTGGAGGTGCGCAACCAGGCCGACAGCCTGATCTACACCACCGAGAAGAACCTCTCCGAATACGGCGACCAGGTTCCGGCCGAGGAGAAGACCGGGATCGAGGCCTCGGTCGCCGCGCTCAAGACGGCGCTCGAAGGCGAGGATTTGGACGACATCAAGGCGAAGAGCGAGACCCTCGCCCAGGCCGCCATGAAGCTCGGCGAGGTGATGTACAAGGCGCAGCAGGAGGAGGCCGCCGCCGAGGCGCCCGCGGACCCGCCCGGAGAGGACGATTCGACCGTCGTCGATGCCGATTTCGAGGAGGTCGAGGAGGAGCGCAAGGACAGGTCGGCGTAAGCCCGCCTGCGCGCCAGCACGGTGGCTCCGCGTTGAGTTGCCCACTGCGCCCTCGGCCGGGATGCCGCTCCCGGCGGTCGCGGCAACGGGTCTGACCGCATGGCCAAAGAGGACTATTACGACACGCTCGGTGTGGCCCGCGGCGCCGACGCGGATGCGCTGAAGCAGGCCTACCGCAAGCTCGCCATGCAGTATCACCCGGACCGCAACCCGGGCGATGCCGCCGCGGAGCAGAAGTTCAAGCAGATCAACGAGGCCTACGACGTCCTCAAGGACGACCAGAAGCGCGCGGCCTATGACCGGTTCGGCCACGCCGCCTTCGAAGGCGGCGCGGCGGGCGGCCAGCCCGGCGGCTTCGACTTCGGTTCCGGCTTCGCCGACATCTTCGACGAGATGTTCGGCGACTTCATGGGCGGGCGCCGCGGCGGGCGGGCGCGCGGCGACGACCTGCGCTACAACATGGAGATCTCGCTGGAGGAAGCCTACAAGGGCTCGGAGACGCGGATCAAGATCCCGGCATCGGTCGGCTGCGAGACCTGCGACGGCTCGGGTGCCGCGCCCGGCAGCGGGCCGACCACCTGCGCCACCTGCCACGGCCACGGCAAGGTCCGGGCGCAGCAGGGCTTCTTCTCCATCGAGCGCACCTGCCCCGGCTGCCAGGGCGCCGGAAGAACGATCGAGAACCCGTGCCGCGACTGCGCCGGCACCGGGCGGACCCGCAGGGAGAAGACCCTCGCCGTCACCATTCCCCGCGGGGTCGAGGACGGCACCCGCATCCGCCTCGCCGGCGAGGGCGAGGCCGGCATGCAGGGGGCGGGCCCCGGCGATCTCTACATCTTCGTCTCGGTGAGGGCGCACCGCCTGTTCGAGCGCGACGGGACGACGCTGTTCTGCCGCGTGCCGATCCCGATGACCACCGCGGCGCTCGGCGGCACCGTCGAGATGCCGACCATCGACGGCACGCTCGCCAAGGTGACCGTCCCGCAGGGGACCCAGTCCTCGCGCCAGTTCCGGCTGCGCGGCAAGGGCATGACCGGGCTGCACGGGCGCGGTCGCGGCGACATGCTGGTCGAGATCCAGGTGGAGACCCCGGTCAACCTGTCGCAGCGCCAGCAGGAGCTGCTGCGGGAGTTCGAGGACGCGGGGAAGGGCGCCAAGCACGCCACCAGCCCCGAATCGGAAGGCTTCTTCGCCAGGGTCAAGGGGCTCTGGGAAGACCTGACGGATTAGCCCGGGCCGGGATGGAAGCCAGGCGCGGGCGGATCCTCACCACCCATGTCGGCAGCCTGCCGCGCGGCGAGCGGCTGGCCGACCTGCTGGTCGCCAAGGCGCATGGCGAAGCCGTCGACGCCGATGCCCTCGGCGATGCGATCGCGCAGGCGCTCGACAGGGTGATCCGGCGGCAGATCGAGGCCGGCATCGATATCGGCAATGACGGCGAGGTCCCGCGCACCGATTTCATCTCCTACGTCACCGACCGGATCGGCGGGTTCGGCCGGGGCGACGGGCCGGGCCGCCGGCTGCCGCTGGACGCGAAGGCCTTTCCGGTCTGGTTCGAGCTGCTCGGCAGGAGCGGAAGGCGGCGCATCAGCCCCTACGGGCTGCCCCAGGCGATCGGGCCGCTGGTCTACCGCGATCCCGGCCCCATCGACGCGGAGTGCAGCGGATTCCGGAAGGCGCTCGCAGCCGCCGGGGACGGCTTTGCCGGGACCTTCATGACCGCGGTCTCGCCCGGCTTCGCCGCGACGGCGATGGTCAATCTCCACTACGACCGCTTCGAGGACTACGTCTTCGCCCTGGCGCGGGCGCTCAAGCACGAATACCGGCGCATCGTCGAGCACGGCTTCCTGCTGCAGATCGATTCCCCCGACCTCGGCATGGAACGGGCCGGCTTCTACCAGGAGAGCAGCCTCGCGGAATTCATCGCGGCGATGGAGATGCACATCGCCGCGCTGAACGAGGCGATCGCCGGCATACCGCCCGAGCGGGTGCGCCTGCACGCCTGCTGGGGGAACCGGGACGGCCCGCATGTCCATGACGTGCCCTGCCCGGATGTCCTGCCGGCGATGTACCGGGCGAAGGTCGGCGCGCTCGTCCTGCCATTCGCCAATCCGCGGCACAGCCACGAGATCGAGGCCTTCCGCCACCTGCCCCTGCCCGACGGCATGTCGCTCTGCGTCGGCGCCGTCGAGACCACCAACAACTATGTCGAGCACCCGCAGGTGGTCGCCGAACGGCTGGTCCGCGCGGCCCGCTGCGTGGGCGATGCGTCGCGCATCGTGGCTGCGACCGATTGCGGCTTCGGCACCTTCGCCGGCGACAGCTTCACCGCCGAGGACGTGGTCTGGGCCAAGCTCGACGCGCTCGCGCAAGGCGCGCGGATCGCCAGCCGGCTGCTCTGGGGCTAGCCGGGGCCGGCCGGGGCCACCGCCTCGCTCTCGCCGCCGGGCGCGGCGACCGCCGAGCTGTCCTCCGACAGCGACTTCAGGAGCCCCCAGGCCATGAAGACCATGATCACCGAGATCGGCAGCGCCGCCGCGATGGACGCGGTCTGAAGCGCCTTCAGCCCGCCCGCGAGCAGCAGCACCCCGGCGACCAAGCCCTCGCCCAAGCCCCAGACGATGCGGAAGCGCTGCGGCGGGTCGTCGTCACCCATCGAGAGCATGGTGGTGATCACCAGCGTGCCGGAGTCCGACGAGGTGATGAACCAGGTGGCCAGCAGGAGCGTGGCGAGCGCCGACATCACCCATTGCAGGGTGGAGAAGTCGGTCAGGCGCTCGATGGTGCCGTAGAGCGCCGCCGGCAGGTTCCACGCCTTCACCAGCTCGACGATGCCCGCCGTGCCGACGCCGCCCTGGGCGTTGAGCTCCATGTAGATCGCGTTGCCGCCGAACATGCAGAGCCAGAAGAAGGCGATCGTGGTGGGGACGAACATCACGCCCACCATGAACTCGCGGATCGTCCGGCCGCGGCTGATGCGCGCGATGAACAGCCCGACGAAGGGCGCCCAGGAAATCCACCAGCCCCAGTAGAAGATCGTCCAGCCGCCCTGCCAGGCGATCTCCTTCTCGGTGCCGGCGGTCCAGAACCCCATCGGGATCACGTTCCAGATGTAGTCGCCGAGCGAGGTGACGAAGAAGCCCATCAGCCACTTGAACGGCCCGCCGAACAGGAAGAAGGCGAGGAGGACGAGCGACAGCCAGATATTCCATTCCGAGATGATGCGGATGCCGTTGCCGACCCCGGACACCGCCGAGACCGTCGCGATGAGCGAGATGACGACGATCAGGATGATCTGCGTCCATATCCCGGGATCGACGCCGAACAGAACGTTGAGCCCGGTCGCCATCTGGTTGACCCCGAGGCCGAGCGAGGTGGCGACGCCGAAGATGGTGCCGAACACCGCGAGCAGGTCGACGCCGTGCCCGATGGGACCGTAGATCCGATCCCCGATGATCGGGTGGAGCGCCGAGCGCATGGTGAACGGCAGCTTCTTGCGGAAGCCGAAATAGGCGAGGCAGAGGCCGACCACCACGTAGACCGCCCAGCCGTGGAATCCCCAGTGGAAATAGGTGACCCGCATCGCGTGGATCGCGCGGGTGAGATCCATCGAGGTCGCGCCGGCGACATCGGCATGCGGGTTGTTGGGGTAGCCGAAGGCGCCCGAGTTGTCGAAATAGAAGACCGGCTCGGCGACGCCGAAGAACAGGATGCCGATCCCGACCCCGGCGGAGAACAGCATGGCGAACCAGGAGAAATTGCTGAATTCGGGGCGCGAATCGTCGTCGCCCAGGCGGATCGAGCCGAATCTCGAGAACATCATGATGAGGCAGAACAGCACCAGCCCCATGACGATGATGATGTAGTACCAGCTCAGCGACGCCTCGATCCAGCCGCGGATCGCGGTGTAGACGCTGTTGGCGAATTCCACGTTGAGGATCGTGAAGACGACGAAGGCGACCACCATGCCCTTGGCCGCCAGGCCCATGCCGCTGTGCAGCCCCTGCATAAGCCCGCTTCCGGCGATCAGGTCTTCCCGGTTTCTGGTCGACAATTTTCCCTCCCCGTTGGGAACGCGCGCTTGCCCGATTCCGCGATCGGCCGAGGAAACCCTAGCAGACGGGACCTAACATGCAAGCGAGGCATGGCCTTGAAGGGCGGGGGTATCTCAGAGACCCGCGACGTCGATCAGCGTCCGGCCCGCTTCGCGCTGACGGCGCTGGTTCTCCTCGACCGACTTCTGAAGCTCCGGCGGCACCGAGACCTCGCGGGCGAACGCGTCCCGTGCGCGCAGCGGCCCGAACCACGCGAACAGGCGGGGATGCAGCCGCTCCATCGGGTAGCCGCAGCGGATCAGCCGGTTGACGTAGATGAACCAGGCGATGTCGGCGATGCTCAGCCGCTCGCCCAGGACATAGGGGCGGTCGGCCAGCTTGCGGTCGAGGTCCTCGAAGGCTCGCCGGAACTTTCCCGCCGAAACCCGAATCGCCTCGTCGGTGATCCCGTCGCGCGCGATGCGCTCCCAGAAGGCGATCTCGGCGTCCTTGTTGGGGTCGGGCGCGCCCAGCACCGTGCCGCTTCCGCCGGCGCGGTACTCGGCGAGCGCATCGGCCGATTTGGGCTCGCGCGGCCGCTTATGGGTGAAGCGGAAGGAGATCGTCCGCAGATCGTGGTGCAGGTCGTCCTCGTGGCGCAGCAGGCCGGCCATCTCGGCTTCGCGCCCCTCCGGGATCAGGCGGGGCTCGGGGAACCGCGAATCGAGCAGCGAGACGATATCGTTGCTCTCGATATGCACCGCCCCGTCGATCACCAGCACCGGCACCAGCCCGCGCGGGTTGATGCCGAGAAACCACGCGTTCAGGTTCTCGTCCCGCGATATGTCGACCGGATGGGGCTGCCAGTCGACGCCCTTGAGGTTGAGCACGATCCGCGTCTTCTGCGAGCACGACGAGTTGTGGAAGTGGAACAGGTGCAGGCCCTTCCAGCCGAGCACCTCGGTCGTGTGGATATCGCCTTCCAGAAGCTGGACCATGCCGCCCGCTACCCCTCCGCGGCCTGCGCCGCCTCGACGCTCGCGCGGGAGGAGAACCGTTCGTGGAACGCGGCCACGTTGGGGTGCTGGCCGAGGTCGTACTTGGCGGGCCGGGTCCAGTTGAGGATGGCGCCGCAATAGACGTCGGCGACGGTGAAGCGGTCGCCCATGAGCCAGTCCTTGCCCTCCAGCGCCCGGTCGAGGAAGCCCAGCCTGAGCTCGATCCGCGCCCGGGCGATGGGCCGCATGGCATCCGGAATATGCGGCAGGAACATGGGCGGCAGGCCCTTGTGCAGCTCGCCGCCGACGAAGCTCAGCCATTCCTGCACCCGGTAGCGCTCGTCCGTCCCGGCCGCCGGCAGCAGGCCGGAATCCGGCACCCGGTCGCCGATCCATTGCAGGATCACCGCGCATTCCGACAGCGTGCTCCCGTCGTCGCGCTCCAGCAGCGGCACGTAGCCGCGCGGGTTGACCGCGAGATAGTCGCTGCCGTCGGCGAGCGTCTTCTCGCGCAGGTCTACCGACGCAAGGTCGAAGTCGAGCCCGGCCTCCCTGAGCCCGACATGCGGCGCGAAAGAGCACGTGCCCTTGGCGAAATAGAGTTTCATCGCTTCTCCTTGGGTTGGGGGAAGTCCGCCGGGTCAGGCCGCGGCGGCGAAACGGTCCCGGTCATGCGGCCGGGCGAGGTCGACCACGGGGCCGCGCGGCACGACGCCGTTGGCGCCGATCGGCCCGGCGTTCGAGAAGGTCTGGCGTTTCATCGCCGCCACGTCGCTGACCCTTGCGATGCCCGGCGTCGCGTAGAGATCGCGCAGGTAGTTCGCCAGGTGATGGTAGTCCTCCAGGCGGCGCAGATTGCACTTGTAGCCGACATAGTAGATGGGATCGAAGCGGAGCAGGCTGGGATAGAGCCGCCAGTCGGCCTCGGTCTGGACGTCGCCGCAGAGATAGCGCCGATGCGCGAGCAGGTCGTCGAGCCCGTCGAGCGTGCCGAACAGGCGGTCGACGGATCGCTCATAGGCCTCTTGGGCGGTGGAGCGGCCGCACTCGTTGACGGCGTTGTTGACGCCCCTCAGCACCCTCTCGTTCATCGCGTCGATCTCGCCGCGCAGGGCCGCGGGGTAGAAATCGGGGCTCGGCTCGGCGATGGCGTCGAATTCGCTGTTGAACATGCGGAGGATCTCGGAGGATTCGTTGCTCACGACCGTCTTGGTCTCGCTGTCCCACAGCATCGGCACGGTCACCCGCGTGGTGCAGCCGGGCGCGCCCATCGCGTAGATCTGGTGCAGGTAGTCCACCTGCCGGTCGCTGCCCGGGACGGTGTGCGGGCCGTCCGGGAAGGCCCAGCCCTGCCGGTCGGCCGACTGCTCGGTGTCGACCAGCGCGATCGCGCCTTCGAGCTTCTTGAGCACGCGGAATATCGCCGTGCGGTGCGCCCACGGACAGCCGACCGACGAGTAGAGCACATAGCGCCCCGCCCGCGCCGGATAGGGGGAGGACCCGTCGGCGGCGATCCGGTTGCGGAACCGCGCCGGCTTCTTGACGTAGAGACCGGCTTCGCTCTCGGTGAGAACGTCGTCGAAGGTCCATGTCCCGTTGAGCAGATGACCCAAGCCTTTTCTCCCTCTTCCCGGACGGAACGGAGAACCGTCGCCGCGCCGAACGAGCGCCCGGCAGAATACGCCAGGATCGGGACAGCCGCACGCGCGTGCGGCGGCGCTGTTGACCGGTCCCGGGCGCGGCACCATGGTCGCGGCATGGTGGGCAAGCCATCCGACATACTCATCGTCGGCGGCGGGATCGGCGGGCTCGCGCTCGCGCTTGCGCTGCACGACCGCGGCCTGTCGTGCCGGGTCTACGAGGCCGCGCCGGAATTCCAGCCGCTCGGCGTCGGCATCAACATGCTGCCCCACGCGATCCGCGAGCTGACCGCGCTCGGCCTCCAGCCCGCTCTGGAGTCGTATGGGGTGGAGGCGCGCGAGTTCGCCTATTTCAACCGGCACGGCCAGGCCGTCTTCGCCGAGCCCTGCGGCCGCTTCGCGGGGTACGAGTATCCGCATTTCTCGATCCACCGGGCGGACCTCCATCGGGTGCTGTTCGACGCGGCGATCGACCGGCTGGGGCCGGGCGCGGTGCATCTCGGACATCGCTGCGTCGCCGTCCAGCAGGACGCGGCGGGCGTCGAATTGCGGTTCGACGGCGCGGCGCCCGCGACCGGCGCCGTCGCCGTCGGCGCGGACGGCTTCCATTCGGCCGTGCGGCGCCAGCTCCACCCCGCGGAGGGCGAACCCCATTTCGGCGGCATCAACATGTGGCGCGGGGTCACAAGGCGGCAGCCATTCCTCACCGGCGCCAGCGTCATCCGCGTGGGCACGGTGGCGCGCGGCAAGATGGTGATCTACCCCATCCGGCGGTTCGACGACGGCACCCAGCTGATCAACTGGGTGACCGAGCAGCCCACCGACACCCGAAAGCCCAATGACTGGGCGACGCCCGGGCGAATGGCGGATTTCATCGCTCCCTTCGCGGGCTGGAAATTCGACTGGCTGGACATTCCGGCGCTGATCGCCGATGCCGAGTTCATTCTCGAATATCCCATGGTCGACCGCGACCCGATCCGCCGATGGAGCTTCGGCCGGGTGACGCTGCTGGGGGATGCGGCGCATCCGATGTACCCGCGCGGCGGCAATGGCGGGGCGCACGCGATCCTCGACGCCGAGGCGCTGGCCAGGCGGCTCGCCGGGCTCGACGACCCGCCGGCCGCGCTCAGGGCCTATGAGGACGAACGCCTGGACGTGGCCAACCGAATCGTGCTGACCAACCGCGAGCAGCCGCCGGATCACATCATCGAGATCGTCGAGTCGCTGACCGGGGGCGAGCCGTTCCACCGGATCGAGGACGTGATCGATCCGGCCGAGCTGGCGGCGATATCCGATCGCTACAAGCAAATCGCGCGATACAGCCTCGACGCGGTCGGAGACTGACGCTACTGCCCGGAGAGCGGATCGGCCGCGAGGCCGTACCCCTCGACCCGCAGCCGCCGCGCGAGCTCCGCCATATGGGCGGGCCCGATCTCGCAGCAGCCGCCCAGGATCGTCGCGCCCGATGCCGCCCAGCGCAGCGCATGGTCGGCGTAGGTCGCCGGGTCCAGATCCGCGCGCGCCTCCAGCACGTCCGCGGTTCCGCCGGGTTCGAGGACATCGACCGTGACGAACCCGTTGGCATAGGCGCCGAACGGGACGCCGGTCCGCGCGAGCGCCGGTAGCGCGTCGGCGGTCGCCTCCGGGCGGGAACAGTTGATCAGCAGCGCCGCCGCACCCGCTTCCAGAGCCGCATGCGCGCCTTCCGCGACGGGTTCGCCGGAACGCAGCACCGAGCCGTTCGAGTCGTCCACCGTCAGCGCGGTCCACACCGTCCGTCCGCTCTCGCGCGCGGCGACGGTCGCGATGCGCGCCTCGGCGACCGAAGCAAGGGTCTCGCAGAGGAACAGGTCCACATGGTCGGCCTGGGCGGCCACGATCCTGCGGTAGTCCGAGAGGCAGGTTTCCTCCGGCGGCGTCAGATCGGGTCTGTAGCTGTCGACCAAGGGCGGCAGGCAGCCGGCGATCCGGATCTCCCGCCCGCTCTGCTCCCGAGCCGCGTTCGCCGCGCTCACGGCGGCTTCGTGCACCTCATCGAACATGCCGGCCCGGCCGGCGCGCGCGAGCTGGCTCGGGGTCGCGGTGTAGGCGTTCAACGTGATCACCCGGGCGCCGGCCTCGATGAAGTCGAGATGGACCGCCTCGACGAGCTCGGGCTCGTCCATCATGACCTGGACCGACCAGAGCGGCGACGGCGGGAGCGCGCTCCGCCGGTGCAACTCCTGGCCCAAACCGCCGTCCAGGACGACGATTTCCGCGCTGCGCTGTGGAACGGACATCCGGACCTCCGGCTAGGAAACGAGGCGGGCGACCCTGCGGCGCGCCGTCTCGGCGAGCGCGACCGGATCGACCGTGGTCAAGCCGCCGTCGCGCACCACCGGGCGTCCCTCGACCAGCAGGTCGCGGACGGCAAACGGGCCGCACAGCACGAGGGCGGCGACCGGGTCCCAGGCCCCGGCGGCGCCGAGCCCCGATACGTCCCAGATCGCCAGATCCGCCCGCTTGCCGATCTCGATCGAGCCGATCTCGCCGGCGCGTCCGAGGACTTGCGCCCCGCCCAGGGTCGCGATCTCAAGGGCCTCGCGCACGGCCATCGCGTCCGCGCCATGGAGCGCCCGCTGCATCAGCATCGCCTGGCGGGCTTCCGGCAGGAGGCTCCCCGAATCGTTGCTGGCCGAGCCGTCGACCCCCAGCCCGACGGCGATCCCGGAATCGCGCATCGCGCGCACCGGCGCGATCCCCGACCCCAGCCGGCAGTTCGACGACGGGCAATGCGCCACCCCGGTGCCGGTGCGGGCGAACAGCGCGATCTCGCTCGCGTCGAGCTCGACGCAATGGGCGTGCCACACATGTTCGCCCAGCCAGCCGAGCGACTCGGCGTAGTCGCCGGGCCGGCAGCCGAAGGTCTCCAGCGAGAAGGCGACATCCTCGGCGTTCTCCGCCAGATGGGTGTGCAGCCGCACCCCCTTGTCCGCGGCCAGCAGGGCGGCATCGCGCATCAGCTCGCGCGAGACCGAGAACGGGGAGCAGGGGGCGATGCCCACCCGCACCATCGCGCCGGGGGACGGATCGTGGAAGGCATCGACCACCCGGATGCAGTCCTCGACGATGTCGGCCTCGCGCTCCACCAGGCGGTCGGGCGGCAGGCCGCCGGCGCTCTCGCCGACGCTCATCGCGCCGCGCGTCGCATGGAACCGCAGGCCGATCGTGGCCGCGGCCTCGATGGTGTCCTCCAGCCGGACGCCGTCGGGATAGAGATAGAGGTGGTCGGCGCTCGTCCCGCAGCCCGAGAGGGCGAGCTCGGCAAGGCCGAGCTGGGCGGAGACGAACATGTCCTCGGGCCGCATGCGCGCCCAGACCGGGTAGAGCGCCCCGAGCCAGGCGAACAGCAGCGCATCCTGGCAGGCCGGCACCGCGCGCGTCAGCGTCTGGAACAAATGGTGGTGCGTGTTGACCAGCGCCGGCGTCACCACGCAGCCGGCGGCGTCGATCGTTTCCCAGCCGGCGGGGTCCCCGGGACCGGCGCCGAGGGCCGCGATCCGTCCGTCCTCGACGAGGATGTCCACCCCCGCGAGCTCGCTGCGGTCGGCATCCATCGTGACCACAGCCAAGGCGTCGCGGATCCACCGCTTTTCCGCCGCCAACCCGTCCCTCCTGTCCGAACCGAAGCGCAGCCGGGAGTATCGTCCAAATCGGCGGAGATTTCAGGGTTTCGGGCGGCCCTAGACGCAGTCTTCCAGGAAGGCCAGGCAGCTATGCGCGATCGGCCTGTTGCGCCCCCGTTCGGTCAGGTAGCCGCAATACCGGCTGTGGAACTCGACGAAGTCGTCGGTCACCAGGGTCAGCGCGCCGCGTTCGATATACGGATCGACGAAATGCCGCCAGCCGAGCGCGATGCCGCGATCCGCGGCCGCGGACTCCAGCACGTAGGCGTAGCTGTCGAAACCCATGAAGCGCGGCCCGCTGTCGGGCCGGCCCACGAGGCGGAACCAGTCGTCCCAGGACGCCGATCCCGTAGCGCTGCCGATCTGCTGGAGGAAGGTCAAGCCTCCCCAGGAGCTGACCGGCCGCTCCAGGGTTGCCGCATGGGTCGCGGCGTAGCCGGGCGAGCAGACCGGCGCCACCGCTTCCCCGCAAACCACGACGTAATCCTGCTCCTCCGTACGCGGGTCCCAGGCGAGCACCAGATCGGCGATCGGATCGAGCGGGAGCTGGCGCGCGTCGTATTGAAAGGTGAGCACCCGTATCGTGACATTCTCGCCGAGCGCGCCCTGGAGCGCCTCGTATCGCGGCAGCAGGAAGAATTGCGATGCATCGTGGGAGCAGGCGATCACCACCTGTTCGGCCTGCGGACCGCTGGAGGCATCGACGATCGCCGTGCGGATGATGCCGAGCCCGGTGACGACGGCTTCGCAAAATCGCCGCCCCGCATCGGTCAGGACCACCCCTTTGCGGGAGCGTTCGAAGAGCTGCGTACCCAGATGCTCTTCGAGGCTCGCGATATGGCGGCTGATCGCCGGCTGTGTCGCCCCGAGCTCCAGGGCCGCTCGCGAAAAGCTCCCGTGGCGCGCGGCGCATTCGAAAGCGGCCAACGCGCTCATCGACGGAACCCGCTGAGGCGATTGTCGAGCCATAGTGCATCAAATACATGTATAACCAGATCGTTACAACCGAGACGCTTAATTTTGAAGAAATGATTGGAATATTACTTTATCCTACAAATATATGCCTTTTGGTTATATGCATGAATGCGTGACCCGTCGCTCGTCCGGGAAATACCCGTGGCTGGCGGACGGGACCCGGCCGGCGCGGCGTTTGCCGGGCTTGCCGGGGCGCGGATTTGCGGCGGATTGGACGCCGCCGCGGCCCGGCCCGGGACTCTGACGGAATCCGCCCGCGCTCATCCCGTGAGGTCGGCGAACAGCGCGGCGAAGCGCGGGTCGCGTTCGAAGCCGACGCCGGGCGCATCGCCGGGCCGGGCATGGCCGTCCGAGACTTCGAGACCCAGCGGAATCGGGCCGAGCGGCGCCGCCTCGTGGCCGCCCAGGCCGAGCCCCGCGGCGACGTTGAAAGCGAGCAGATGCCCGGCATGCGGCAGGCATTGGCGGCGCGGCCAGCCATGCGCCTCGACGATATCGAGGATGCGCAGATATTCGACGATGCCGTAGCTCAGCGAGATGTCCATCTGCAGCAGGTCACGGTCCGGGCGGAGCCCGCCATAGCGCAGGAGATTGAGCGTGTCCGCCGCCGAGAACAGGTTCTCGCCGGTGGCAAGCGGAAGCGGCGAGGATCGGGCGAGCGCGCTCAGGGCCTCGAAGTCCAGCGGATCGACCGGTTCCTCGACCCATGCCGGATCGCGGCCGGCCACCTCGGAGATGAAGGTCGATGCCTCGGATCGACCCATCGCGCCGTTGCAATCGACCGCGAGGGCACCGTCGGCGCCCAGATTGTCGAGAGCGGCGTCGATTCTGCGCAGATCTTCCCGAACGGGCGCCCCGCCGGCCTTGATCTTGACCGTGCGGAACCCGAGATCGACGCACGCGCGCACCTCGCCCGCGAGCCGCGCGAGGTCGTTCTCCTCGTGGTAGTGGCCGCAGCTCGCATAGACCGGCACGCGGCCTTCCCCGCCACCGTCGCCGAACCGTTCGGCAAGCAGCCGCCAGAGCGGCTTGTCCTCGAGCTTGGCGGCGAGATCCCAGCAGGCGGCGTCGATCAGCCCGACCGCGCCGGATCGTTCGCCGTGCCCGCCGGGTTTCTCGTCCCGCATGGCGATTTCCCAGACCCGGAACGGATCGGGACCCCGCTCGCCGGCATAGTCATCCGGGTCGGCCGCCAGCACCCGCGGAACAAAGCGTTCGCGCAGCAGACCTCCGTGGCCGTAGCGCCCGACCGAGTCGAAGGCCAGCCCGATCGCGGGCTTGCCGCCGCGGGTCGCGTCGGAGACCATCGCGAGCGCGCTTGCGGTCATCCCGCGGAAGCCGATACTGGCGTTGCGCACGCCCGATGAGAGCGCGACGGTCTTTTCCCGTATGGCGACGATGCGCATGCCGGCAGTGCCCCGGATCAGGCTGGCGTCGCCTCATCGTGCGGCGCGGGGCGGAGCGCGGCAAGTCGTTGGAAGGATTGGCGCGCCCGGGAAGATTCGAACTCCCAACCTCCTGATCCGTAGTCAGGTGCTCTATCCAGTTGAGCTACGGGCGCACGGGGTCGCCGATATACCGCCTGTCGGGTGGCGTGGCAACGGCTATTCGGGCTACTCGGCCGCTTCCGCCTTGGGCTCGCCGGCCATGCCGCGACGCAGATGCTCCGCGTCGGGTCCGCCCGGCGCCATGGTGAACAGGCTGTCGACGGCGGTGTAGTCGTGATAGCCGAGCCGCGCCAGCGGGCGCAGCCGGGCGATGTCGAGCTTGCCGTCGGCGGTCAGCGCATCGTCGGCGATGTGCACGCCGATCACCCGCCCGACCACCACGTATGAGGTGTTCTCGACCGTGCGGCCGGGCAGCACCATCGTGGCGTGGTAGAGGCATTCGAGATGAACCGGCGAGGCCGCGACCCTGGGCGGCTTCACCAGCCTCGACGGCGCGGGCTCCAGCCCCGCAAGCGCCATCTCGTCGACCTCCGCATCGACGAACTGGGCCGTCGTGTTGACCGCCTCGCGCAGCGCCCAGGTCGCCATGTTGCACACGAACTCGCCGGTCTGCATGGCGTTGCGCGCGCTGTCCTTGGGATCCCCGCCCGGTTTCGGGCTGGCCGAGAACATCACATAGGGCGGGTCGTAGCCCAAATTGTTGAACTGGCTGTACGGCGCGAGATTGGGCACGCCGTCGGGGTCGAGGGTGGAGACCCAACCGATCGGCCGCGGCACGACGATCGACTTGTAGGGGTTGAAGGGCAGGCCGTGATCGGTCTTCCCGGGCTCGTAGAACATGGGGGCATCTCTCCGCCGTCGCCGACCGCCATTCTTCCACATCGCGGCATCCGCAAACAGCAGGGGGGAGGCGGCGAACCGGGCGGCCGCCTGCGGTCAGCCCGGCCGCGATCTCCGTCCCGGGGGCGGCACCGCGACGTTGTCGATCAACCGGGCCTTGCCGAGCCAGGCGGCGGCGAGCGCCCGCGCCTCCTGCCGGATCGGCGGGTCCGCCGGCCGCAGCGTCTCGCGGTCGACCACGGCGACATAATCGACGCGCCGGAACCCGGCGGCGAGGATGCTGCGCCCGGCCTCCCCGATCGCCCGGGCGAGATCGGCGCCGGGGGCGACCGCGCGTTCGGCGAGCGCGAGAAGCGCCCGGTGAAGCGCCGGCGCCGCTGCGCGCTCTTCCGCGCCCAGATAGACATTGCGCGAGGACAGCGCGAGGCCGTCCGCCTCCCGCACCGTGGGCACGCCGTGGACCGCGACTCCGAGATCGAGGTCCCGGGCGAGCCGGCGGACGACCTGTAGCTGCTGGAAATCCTTCTCGCCGAACCAGGCGGCGTCGGGCCGCACCATGTTGAACAGCTTGGCGACCACCGTGGCGACGCCCTCGAAATGGCCCGGCCTGAAGGCGCCGCACAGCCCTTCGCTCAGCTCGCCGACGGAGACCGCGGTCGAAAAGCCCTCGGGATAGACCGCCTCTCCGGGGGGCGCGAACAGGAGGTCTCCGCCGGCCGAGGCGATCAGCTCGGCATCCCTCGCCTGGTCGCGCGGATAGGCGGCGTAATCCTCGCCCGGCGCGAATTGTTTCGGGTTGACGAACAGGCTCGCGACCACCCGGTCCGATGCCGCCGCCGCTTCCCTGACCAGCGCCAGATGGCCGTCGTGGACGGCGCCCATGGTGGGCACCAGCCCGACCGAGAGCCCGTCGGCGTGCCAGCCGGCGACCCGGCGCCGGACGTCTTCGGTCGCGTGCAGGATCTCGAGGCCCGGGGGCACGTCGTCCTCGTCCGCAAGGGGGCGCGGCGGGCTCAGGCGAGCTTGGCGCGCTTGGGCACGCCGAAGCAGTGTTCCGGTCCGGGGAAGCGGCGCGCCCGCACGTCCTCGGCATAGGCCGCCACGGCCTCGCCGAGAGCATCGCCGAGCTCGGCATAGCGTCGGACGAAGCGCGGCGTGAACTCGGCGAACAGCCCGGCCATGTCCTCGGTGACCAGAACCTGTCCGTCGCAGCTCGGCGACGCGCCGATGCCGATGGTCGGCACCGGCACGCTGCCGGTGATCTCGCGCCCGACCGGCTCGATGACGCCTTCCACCACCATCGAGAAGGCCCCGGCCCCGGCGATCGCCCTGGCGTCCTCGACGATGGCGCGCCCGTCCGCCTCGCCGCGCCCCTGCACCCGGAACCCGCCATAGGCGTGAACCGATTGCGGCATCAGTCCGACATGCCCCATCACCGGGATCGAGCGCTTCACCAGGAATTCGACCGTCGGCGCCATCTCGACCCCGCCCTCCAGCTTGACCCCGGCGCATCCGGTCTCGGCCATTACCCTGGCGGCGTTGCGATAGGCCTGGGCAGGCGATTCCTGGTAGCTGGCGAACGGCATGTCGACGATGACGCAGCCATGCCCGGAGCCGCGGACGACCGCGGCGCCGTGCGCGATCATCATGTCCAGCGTCACGCCGAGGGTGTCCTGGAGCCCGTAGATCACCATGCCGAGGGAATCGCCCACCAGCAGCACGTCGACATGGGGGTCGAGGATCTTCGCCTGCGGCGCGGTATAGGCGGTCAGCACGACGATCGGCTCGGCGCCCTTGCGGGCGCGGAGCTCGGGCACGGTCACCCGCCGATCCCTGCTCGCCACGCTCATCTCGCCCTCTTGCGTCGCCCGCGCCGCCGCGTGCAATAACCGGCGGGCCGCGACGGGCTAGTTGTAGACCTTTTTCGGGCCGCGCGAAACGTTGTCGGCGGACCGCCGGTTCCGCGGCGCGCCGGCAAATGCGTTATTGTCCCCGCCATGGCAACGCTCGCGATCGACGATATCGGCGACCGGCCGGCGATCCGCTTGGCGCCCGGACGCCACAAGCGGCTGCGCGCGGGCCATCCCTGGGCCTATTCCAACGAGGTCGCGATGTCCCGCGAGGCCAGGGCGTTGCCGCCGGGCGCGATCGTCCGCCTGGAAGACAGCGCCGGCGGGGCGCTGGGCGCGGCGATGTTCAACCCGCGGCCGCTGATCAGCGCCCGGATTCTGTCGCGCGACCCGGATGCTGCGATCGACCGGGACTTCCTCGCCGCCCGCCTCTCCCGGGCGCTGGCGCTCCGCGAACGGCTCTACGACACCCCCTATTACCGGCTCGCCTGGTCGGAGGCGGACGGGCTGCCCGGCCTGGTGCTGGACCGCTACGGCCACGCGGCGGCCGCGCAGATCAACACCGCCGGCATGGACCGCCTCGCCGGGGTGCTGACCGAGGCGATATTCGAAGCGATCGGGCTGCGCTCCATCGTCTGGCGCAACGACACCGCGGCGCGCGGCCTCGAAGGCCTGGAGTCGGGCACGGCGCAGGCGGGTGCACCCATCGACTCCCCGGTCGAGATCGCGGAGAACGGGGTGCGGTTCCTGGTCGATCTGGGCCAGGGCCAGAAGACCGGCTGGTTCTACGACCACCGCGAGAACCGCGCCCGGGTGGCGGCGCTGGCGCGCGGCGCGGACGTGCTGGATGCGTACAGCTATCTCGGCGGCTTCGGGCTGCAGGCCGCAGCAGCCGGCGCCCGCTCGGTGCTCTGTCTGGACCGGTCGGAGCCGGCGCTCGCGCTCGGCGCCGCGGCGGCGCGGCTGAACGGACTCGCCGGCTCCTGCGCGTTTCAGCGCGGCGAGGTGTTCGCCACGCTGGAGGCGTTCGCCCGGGACGGGCGAAGCTTCGACGTCGCGGTCTGCGACCCGCCCGCCTTCGTCAAATCGAAGAAGGACCTGGCGGCGGGGCTCAAGGGCTACCGCAAGCTGATCCGCCTCGCCGCGGGCTGCGTGCGCCCGGGCGGGTTCCTGTTCGCGGCGTCCTGCTCGCACCATGTCGACGCCAGCCAGTTCGCCGAGGCGGTGCGCGGCGCGCTGCGCGGGCTCGGGCGTACAGGGCGGGTGCTGCATCGCGGCGGCGCCGGCCCGGACCACCCGGTCCACCCCTTCCTGCCCGAGAGCGCCTATCTGAAATCGGCGCTCCTGCAACTCGACTGACACGGAGGAAACCATGCTCAGGATTCTCGGCCGCGCCACCTCGTCCAACGTCCAGAAAGTGGTCTGGCTGTGCGAGGAGGTGGGCCTTGCCTACGAGCGCGAGGATATCGGCGGGCCGTTCGGCGGCAACGACCGGCCGGACTACCTCGCCCTCAACCCCAACGGCAGGGTGCCGACGCTGATCGACGGCGATTTCGTGATCTGGGAATCGAACGCCTGCGTCCAGTACCTCGCCTCCGGCCACGCCGCTGGAAGCTGGTACCCGGACGACCTGCAGGCGCGCGCCCGCGCCGTGCAGTGGATGGACTGGTCGCTGGGCACGCTGGCGCCGACCCATGTGCCGGCCTTCCAGGGGCTGATCCGCACGCCGCCCGAGCAGCGCGACCCCGACGCCATCGCGCGCAGCCGCGACGCCTGGTCGAAGCTGATGGCGATGCTGGATGCCCATCTCGCCGACCGGGCCTATATCGCGGGCGAGACGATCACCATGGGCGACATGCCGCCGGCGGTGATCGCCTTCCGCTGGTTCAACCTCGACTTCGAGCGCGAGGACTATCCCAACGCCAAGCGCTGGTTCGACACCGTCGCGGCGCGCCCCGCCTTCGCCCGGCACGTGGTCGATATCGGCCTCGCCTGATGCTCAGGATCCTCGGACGCGACACCTCGTCCAACGTGCAGAAGGTGCTGTGGGCGGCGGGCGAGCTCGGGCTCGATTTCGAGCGCGAGGATATCGGCGGGAGGTTCGGCGGCAACGACACGCCGGACTATCTCGCGCTCAACCCGAACGGCTACGTGCCGACCCTGATCGACGGCGACTACACGCTGTGGGAGTCGAACTCGATCGTCCGCTACCTCGCCGCCAGCCATGGGGCGGGGACGCTGTGGCCCGCCGATGCGCGCATCAGGGGCAGCGCCGAACGCTGGATGGACTGGCAGATCGCGACGCTGAGCCCGACCATGGTGACCGTGTTCCGCGGCCTGGTAAGGACCCCGCCCGAAGAGCGCGACATGGCGGTGATCGCCGCCGCGCGCGACCGCACCGCCCGGCTGTTCGCCATGCTCGATGCCGCGCTCGCGGGATCGGACTTCGTCGCGGGACGGGACTTCACCATGGGCGACATCCCCGTCGGCATCGCGGCCTGGCGCTGGTACCACCTCGACATCGAGCGCGAGGACTTCCGCAACCTGCAACGCTGGTACCGCCGGCTCGCGGAACGCCCGGCCTACCGGGAGCACATCATGAAGCCGCTCGCCTGAGCGCGACCCCGCCCGTGACGGGCTATCCGCCGGCCGTCCGGGGCGCCGTCTACATGACGCTGGCGGCGCTCTGCTGGACGGCGATGATGATTTTGGTCCGCGCGCTGGGCGGGGGATACTCGGTCTTCGAGATCCTGTTCGTCCGCAACCTGGTCACGGTGGCGGTCATCGTCCCGCTGTTGCTGGGAAGCCCGGGCGCGGCGTTCCGCACGCGCCGGCCGGGGCTTCACTGCACCCGCGTCGGCTTCGCCTATATCGGCATTTTGGGGCTGTTCTACGGCCTCATCCACATCCCGGTCGCCGACGTGGTGGCGTTGAGCTTCACCCAGCCGCTGTTCATCGCCCTGCTCGCCGCCATCCTGCTGGGCGAGGCGGTGGGTATGCCGCGCTGGCGGGCGGTCGCGATCGGCTTCGCCGGCGTGCTGGCGATCCTGCGCCCCGGCTTCGCCGAGATCGGCTTGGCCACGCTGGCCGTGCTGGCCTCGGCGGCCGCCTACGGGGCGTCCAATATCTGCATCAAGAAGCTGATGACCACCGACACCCCGGCCCAGAGCACGCTGTACGGCAACCTCCTGATGCTGCCGCTCTCCGCCCTGCCGGCCGCCTTCGTCTGGGTCACGCCGGGATGGTGGGACGCGCTGGCGATGATCGGCGTCGGGCTCGGCGGGATGGGCGGGATCTACTTTGTCTCGCGCGCCTATGCGGCGGCCGATGCGAGCGCGGTCGTGCCCTATGACTTCCTGCGCCTGCCGCTCGCGGCCGGCGCCGCCTGGCTGCTGTTCGGCGAGACCAGCGACGTCTGGATGCTGGCGGGCGCGGCGATCATCTTCGCAAGCTCCTACGCGCTGGTCAGGATCGAGGCGCGGGAGGCGAGGGCGGGGTAGGTTCTACCGTGCCGGCAACTGGCCGCGGAGCTCGTTCAGCGTCTCGGCGAAACGGGCAAGATCGGAGGCGTCCACCGGCATGTTCAAGGACCCGTGGATGAAACGATTTCGATTGTCGGCGAGCGAGCGGAGGAGATCCGCTTCGTCCGGCGTTATGTTCCCTTCGAAGGCGAGGACCTCGATGAGGCGGCCCGGCGTCTGGGCGCGTTCGAACTTCCCCGGCAGCAGCTTGCGTCCCAGCGCCTCCAGTGTCGCCCAGGCTCTGAGCAGGGCAAGCTGCTCTTGCCCGTTCCCGCTCAATTTTTCGACTTCGCGGATCGAGGCATCGATGCTCTCGACCGGCACCGGTTCGACCGGTTCCGCCCTTCCTTTGGGTCGGGCGTAGTAGACCCGCAAGTCCCAGGCGGAGTCCCGCTCGAAGCGGCGCCGCAGTTCCTCGGACGCCGACTTGCCCTTCATACCTTCCAGGGTCACCTCGATCGCCAGATTCCTGGGCGTTCCGAGCGCGATGGCGTCCGGGCGGTACTCGCCCACGAAGGGAGGAAGATGCTCGGCCAGCGACTCCGTATGAACCTCGTAATCCTCCGCCTCCAGATCGCGGAGGATCCCGACCAGGAGCAGCCGGGCCTCGCTGTGGGAACGGATCATGTCAGCTCCTCGAACGGGTCGTCGGATACCGCCCTACACGATCCCGGCTTCGGCGAGGCGGCTGCGCTCGGCCTCGTCGATGCCGAGCAGGCCGCCGAGGATCTCCGCGTTGTGCTCGCCGAGCGCGGGGCCGGTCCTGAGCACGGCGCCCGGCGTGTCGGAGAGCCTGGGCGCGACGTTCTGCATGCGCATCGGACCGAGCACGGGGTCGGCGATGCGCACGATCGCCTCGCGCGCCCTGAAATGGGCATCGGCCAGCATCTCCGGCGCGCGGTAGATGTCGCCGTTGGGGATGCCGTGCGCGTTCAGCCGCCCGATCAGCGCCGGCGCGTCCAGCGTGGCGGTCCAGGCGGCGATGCGCGCATCCAGCTCGGCCTGGTTGTTGCCGCGCGCGATGTGGGTGGCGTAGCGCTCGTCCGCCGCGAGCCCGGGCTCGTCCATCGCCTCGGTGAGGCGGGCGAACACGCTGTCCTGGTTGGCGCCGATCAGCACCATCTTGCCGTCCTTGGTCGGATAGACGTTGGACGGCGCGATCATCGGCAGGATCGAGCCGGTGCGCTCGCGCACATAGCCGCCGATATCGTATTCGGTGACCAGGCATTCCATCACCGCGAGCACCGCCTCGTAGATCGCGCTGTCGACCACCTGGCCGCGCCCGGTGCGCCGGCGGCTGTGGATCGCCATCACCGCGCCCAGCGCGGCGAAGGTGGCGGCCAGCGTATCGCCGATCGATATTCCGGTGCGGCTCGGCGGGGTCGCGGGGTCGCCCACCACGTAGCGCAGCCCGCCCATCGCCTCGCCGATCGCGCCATACCCGGCGCGCTGCGCGTAGGGCCCGGTCTGGCCATAGCCCGAGACGCGGACCATGACGATGCCCGGGTTGAGCTCCGCGAGCCTGTCATAGCCGAGATTCCAGCGCTCCATCGTGCCGGGGCGGAAGTTCTCGACGACGATGTCGGATTGCGCGGCGAGGCGCCGGACGATCGCCTGGCCCTCGGGCTCGCGCGCGTTCACCGTCACCGACTTCTTGTTGCGCGCCAGCACCGGGAACCAGAGCTTCTTGCCGTGCGGCTTCTCCGCCCCCCATTCGCGCATCGGATCGCCCTTGCCGGGCTGTTCGAGCTTGATCACCTCGGCGCCGAAATCGGCGAGCAGCTGGCCGCAGAACGGCCCGGCGATGAGCTGGCCCATCTCCAGCACGCGCAAGTCGTTGAGCGGCCCCTGTCGGTCTGCGGGATCGATCGGCATGGTCACCATTCCTGAACGGGGTCGGGAATCCTGGTTGCGCCCCGGCGCGGGTGTCAACGGCGCCCGGTCAGGCAGCGTTCCCCAGGCGGGAGACGAGAAACCGCCGGCCGATCTCGATCCCCGTCTCGTCGATGCCGTGGCCGAGCCCGGGCCTGACATGGGCGGCGACGTCGAAACCGTTCTCCGCGAGCGCCGCCTCCGCGTGGTGCAGGATGTGGAGCGGCAGCAGCTCGTCCGAATCGCCATGCACCAGGACCACCGGCGGGCGCGAGACCGTCTCCGCGGCCAGCAGATCCGCCCCTTCGAGCCGCCCGGAATAGCCGAGCACGCCGGCGCATTGCTCCGCTCGCCTGGGTGCCACGAACAGCGACATCATCGTCCCCTGGCTGAACCCGAGCAGCGCGAGCCGGTCCTCGGCGATGCCGAGGGCGGCGATGCGCTCGTCGATGAAGCCGTCCAGGATCGCCGCGGCGCGGCGGATCTCCGCGAGACGGGAGACCGGGTCCTCGTTCCAGACGTTGAACCACTGGCGGCCGAACGGCGCCATCTCGCAGCGGTAGGGGGCGTGCGGCGAGACGAAGGCGGTGTCGGGCAGGGCCTGCGCGAAATGCGGCGCGAGACCGATCAAATCGTTGCCGTCCGCGCCATAGCCGTGCGCCAGCACGATCAGCGAATCCGGCGTTCCGCCCGATGCCGGCCCCGCCTCCGGCCCTTCCAGCGCGATGAGATCGGCCATTCCGCCCCCGTCCCCCCAGTGTCGCCGGGTGTCTACAGCCGCGAGAGGGCCGTTTCAAGCGATACCGCGCCGAGCTCGGATCGGTTAGGGTCGCTTCCACCGTCCAGAGCGCAGCGACTCAGACGGAAACCCTTGGCTTGACCGATCCGGCCGATCCATCCTCGCCGCGTCGACGGGGCCTGCCGCGCCGAAAGGGCGCCCCGGTTTCGCGCTCGAAGGCGATCCGGCTCGGGTTGATTTGCCTCATCCTGAGCCCGGTCGGCGTATGGGCGATCTACAAGCCCGCCCGGGTGCTCGCACCGGAATGGGCGGGCGTCTCCTGCGTGAGCGAGCTGATCTGCACCGACGATACGTCCCGTACCGAGGAAGCCGCCGCCCTGTACGACGAGGCGTATGGCTTTGTCGCCTCCTCGGTCGGAACCATCGAAGCCAGGCCTCGGGTGATCTTCTGCGCCTCGCGGGCGTGCTTCCGGTCCTTCGGGTTCGACAAGGCGGCCGCCCACACCGTCGGGGTCTCCGGCATCGTGCTGGCCCCGCGCGGCTGGCGGGACTACATCCTGCGCCACGAGATGATCCACCATCTTCAGGCCGAGCGGCTGGGCGTCATCCGCCAGTGGCGCATGCCCGTCTGGTTCTCCGAGGGCATGGCCTACGCGCTCGGCGGAGACCCGCGGCCCGAGCTCGGCGAGCCCTGGCAGGGACACCGCGAGCGGTTCAAGCGCTGGTACCGGTCGGTCGGCAGGGAGAATCTGTGGGCGGAGGCGCGCAAGCTCTGGCCGTGAACGGTCTACGCCGCCGCCCGCCCCCGCCGCTTCGTGTTGAGGTAGTGGTGCCAGAGGATGCGCGCGGCAACCGACCGCCAGGGCCGCCACGCCTCGCCGATGGCCTGCATCGCCTTCTCGTCGGGGCGGGCATCGAGCTCCTTGATCGCCCGCGCCGCCTCCTGCAGGGCGAGGTCGCGGGCGGGCCATATGTCCGGCCGCTGGAGTGCGGTCAGCAGGTAGATATCGACCGTCCAGTCGCCGATGCCCTTGATCGGGATCAGGGCGGCGCGCACCGCCTCGTCCGCCGCGCGGCCGAGCTTGTGGAAATCGATCTCCCCGGAGGCCGCCGCCGCGGCCAGACCATGGACGTAGCGGGCCTTCTGGCGCGACAGCCCGGCCTCCCTCATCCGTTCCTCGCCGAGCGCGAGGATCGCGCCGGGCTCGATCGTGCCGGCGCGCTCTTCGAGCCTGGCGAAGGTCGCCTCGGCGGAGGCGAGCGAGACCTGCTGTTCGAGGATCAGCAGCACCAGGGTGGCGAAGCCCTGCTTCCGCTTCCAGCGCGGCGGGGCGCCGTAGTCTGCCACCACCCGGCCGAGCGCCGGATCGCGCGCGGCGAGCTCGGCGATCGCCGCCGCGTAGGATGCGCGGGTGAGGGCCATACCCATCTCCGGCGCTCTATGGCATAGAACCGCGGCCATGGCAAAACGCGGCGCCGTCACCCGTTTCGCGCCGAGCCCGACCGGGCTCCTGCATCTCGGGCACGCCCATTCGGCGCTCTTTGCCCACGCGCTGGCCGGAGAAGGCGGCCGGTTCCTGCTCCGCATCGAGGACATCGACCGCGGCCGCTGCCGGCCCGAATTCGAGGCGGCGATCCACCAGGACCTCGCCTGGCTGGGCTTGCGCTGGGACGCCCGCGTCCGGCGCCAGTCGGAGCACATGGCGGATTACGCCCGCGCGCTCGATGCCCTCGACGGGATGGGGCTGGTCTACCCGTGTTTCTGCACTCGCGCGGAAATCAGGGCGGAGATCGCGCGCTCGGGCGCCGCGCCGCACGGGCCGGACGGGGCGCTCTATCCCGGCACCTGCCGCGGGCTCGCCGACGCTGCGGCGCGCGCAGCCGCCGGGGAGAGCCATGCGCTCCGCCTCGACATGAGCCGCGCCGTGGCGCGCGCCGGCCCGCTCGCCTGGCACGACCGCGAGACCGGCCGGGTCGCGGCGCGGCCCGAAATCTTCGGCGACGCGGTGCTGGCCCGCAAGGACACGCCCACCAGCTACCACCTCGCGGTCACGGTCGACGACGCCATCCAGGGGGTGAGCCTGGTGACCCGCGGCGCCGATCTGTTCCAGGCGACCCATGTGCACCGCCTGCTACAGGCGCTGCTCGGTCTCGGCGTGCCGGAATACCGCCACCACCGCCTGCTCGCCGACGAGCGTGGACGGCGCCTCGCCAAGCGCCACGACAGCCTGGCGATCCGGCACTTGCGCGAACGCGGCCACACGGCCGACGAGGTCCGCGCGATGGCCGGATTCGGCTAGGTGGGCAGCCCCCCGCGCTCGATCAGTTGGCGCAGGGCGCGCCGGTCCGCCTTGCCGGTGCGCCCGGTCGGCAGGGCATCGCCGACATGGACGGCGTCGGGGCGCTTATAGCCGTCGATGCGGCCCTCGGCCCAGGCGCGGAGCTCGCGCGCGGTCGGCGCGGCGCCCGGAAGCGGGACGATCAGCAGGTGGATCGCTTCGCCGAGCCGCGCGTCAGCGACGCCGGTCGCCAGCGCGTTGCCGACATCGGGGTGCTCCAGATAGAGCCGTTCCACCTCGAGCGGCGAAATCTTGTGGCCGCCGCGGACGATCAGCTCCTTCGCCCGGCCGATCAGCTCGACGAGCCCGTCGGCGCGTTCCCGCGCCAGGTCGCCGGTGAGGAAATAGCCGTCCGCGTCATAGCTCGCCGCGGTCAGCTCGGGCTCATCGAGGTAGCCGAGCATGTGGTAGGGCGAGCGCAGCGCGAGCTCGCCGTCCGCCGCGATGCGGTACTCGATGCCCTGGCCGGGCCGGCCGATGCTGCCGGCGGCCGCGTCGTAGTCGTCGGGCCGGACGTAGAAATCGCCGGTCCCGCACTCGGTCATGCCGTACACGTCCCAGAGCCGCACGCCCGGAAAGGCGCGGCGCAGCCGGCGTGCCAGAACGGCGGGCAACACCTCGCCGCCCGACATCATGTGTCCGGCCCAGGGATGAAGCGCCGCGCCCCGCTCCGCCAGCATCGCGCGCAGCATCGTCGGCACGAACGGCGCCCGGTCGATGCCGCCATCGGCGAGATCGCCCAGCAGACCGGCCGCGTCGAAGCGCTGGCGCAGATGGACGGTGCCGCCGTGGCGCAGGGTGATCTGCGCCACCCATTGGGCGAAGGCGAAGTTGAGCTGCAGCGGCACCAGGCTCCGCGTGCCGTCTTCGAAGCCGAGCTCGCCGTCGATCCGGTCGAGCTTGGCGGAAAACCGCCGGTGTCCGACCACCATGGCCTTGGGCTCGCCGGTGGTGCCGGAAGAGAACAGGATGAAGCCCGCACCTTCCAGCAGCGGCCGTGCGGGCGGCGGCTCCGGGCCGAGCAGCCGGACCGTGGCCGGGGCTTGCAGGGAGGCCGGCGCGGCAAGCTCCGGGTTGGCGTTGACGACGATGCGCGCGCCGATCTTGCGCAGCGCGCCCGCGGCCGAAATCTCCACCGAATTTCGATGAACCGGCGCCGCGACGCCGCCCGCGAGCCAGACCGCGAGAAGGGCGATCACGTCGCGCGCCCGGTTGGAGGTCGCGACGGCCGCCGGCTCGTTGGGCGCGAGGCCCGCCGCCCGCAGCTCCCCGGCCAGCGTTTCGGCCCCGGCCCGCAGATCGGCATAGGCGAACACCTCGGCCCCGTCATCGAGCGCGGGCCGGTCCGGATAGGCGCGGCAGGCCTCCAGGAGTCGGGCCGCCAGCGCGCCCGGAACCGCATGCTCCTTCGCCACTGCTATAGTCTCCGTCGAAGCGGCGACACCGGCGCGGGAGCTTCCCACCCGACCGCCGGACGCGCAAGCGAGGGGCGAGACCGTGGCCTACCGGCACCTGATCCTCGAACGGCGGGACGACGTGGCCGTCATCACGCTCAACCGCCCGGCGCGCGCCAACGCGATGCACCGGCCCCTGCTGGGCGAGATGGCGGATGCCTGCGCCAAGGTCGAAGCCGATGACGGCGTCCGCGTCGTCGTGCTGACCGGCGCCGGCAACGCCTTCTCCTCGGGCTTCGACCTGAAGGAGCAGGCCGAGAACCCGCCGGTGGGCGTCGCCGGCTGGCGGGCCGTATTGCGGCAGGATTTCGACGCGGTGATGCGGTTCTGGCACCTGGGCAAGCCGTCGATCGCCGCCGTGCAGGGTCCGGCGCTGGCCAGCGGCTTCGAGCTCGCCTGCGCCTGCGACATCACCATCGCCGGCGAAGACGCGGTGTTCGGCGAGCCGGAGCTGAAATTCGGCGCCGGCATCGTGGTCATGCTGCTGCCGTGGCTCGCCGGCCCGAAGCTCGCCAAGGAGATATTCTTCACCGGCGCCGACCGGATCCCGGCCCGGCGCGCCTACGAGATGGGGCTGGTCAACCGCGTCGTGCCGGCGGGCGAGGAGCTCGAGAGCGCGCTGGCGATGGCGCGCGAGATCGCCGTCATCGACCCCAACCTGGTGCGCCAGACCAAGCTCGCCGTGAACCGCTCGATGGAGCTGATGGGCATGGGCGAGGCGCTGGAAATGGCGCTCGACATCGACCTGCACATCGAGGCGGAGGGCTCGCCGGACAAGCGCGCCTTCCTGGAGGTCGCCCGCCGCGACGGGCTGCGCGCCGCGCTCGCCTGGCGCGACGCCCGCTTCGCGGCGGCGCGCGGGGCCGGCTGACGGCGCTATCGCGTGCGTTGCAGCGGACCCGATTAAGGTGTCTGGCGCCGCAGCCAGTCGACGATCGTGCGCATCGCCTTGTCGGCTTCCTCGATCAGGAAAAAGTGGCTGCTACGCTCGAAGACGACGGTCTCGGCGTCGGGCATCCGTTCCTGCATCCAGCGCGTCGCGGTCATCGAGCAGACCGGGTCCAGCGCGCCGGCCATGATCAGCGTGGGACAGGCGATCTCGCCCAGGCGGTCCAGCGTGTCGTGCGCGATGCAGGCCTTGTTGAGGTTGACGTATGAGATCTTGCTGCGCGCCTCGTCGCCGATGATCGCCGTCATCTGGGCGACCGCCTCGGGGTTGTCGTTGTAGAACCCGGGTGCGAAGAACAACCATGCGCCGTGCCGCGCCCAGTCGGCCCAGTTGTCGCGCCATTCCAGGATCTCGCGCATATTGGTCAGGACGCGCGCGCCAAGCGGGTCGAGCCTGGCGAACGAGGCGGCCATCGCGATGGACTGCACCTTGTGCGGCGCGAGCAGGGCCATGTGCTGGGCGATCGACCCGCCCATCGACCGCCCGACCACGTGAGCGCGCTCGATGCCGAGCCCGTCCATCAGCGACAGCGTCGCCCGCGCCAGCTCCTCGGTGGTCGCCGGCGCGTCCACGTCGCTGCTCTCGCCCGAGCCCGGATTGTCGAACGCGACGACCCGGTAGTCGACTTTGAGCGCGGCGATCTGCGGCATCCATGCCCTGTGGTCCCCGGCGAGACCGTGGATCAGCACGACCGGGAAGCCTGTCCCCTCTTCGACGTAGTGCAGCTTGAAACGGCCGGTGTCCAGCGACGGCATTTCCACCTCCTCCCCGGAGCGGCGACTCAGTCGTTGAGCGCGCGCCCTTCCTCGAGCTTCTGCTTGAATTCCTCGTTGGTCAGCACCCAGCCCAGGCAGCGCGAGACCTGCTGCAACCCGAAGACATGCAGGTCGTCGCCGTACATGCTGGCCACGCAGTCCGAAAGCACGATCGTGCGGTAGTTGTTGTTGAAGGCGGTGAACGCGGTGTTGAGGATGCAGGTATTGGTGTTGATGCCCATCAGGCAGATCGTCTTGGCGCCGACATTGCGCAGCAGCAGTTCGAGGTCCGTGCCCATGAAGCAGTCGAGCCGCTTCTTGTTGTTGATGACGTAATCGCCCTCCGCGTAGAGCTCGGGGATGATCTGCGTCTGCGGCGTCCCTTCGATGTTGTGGTCGTTGACCGTGCTCTTGCGGCCCGGGGTGAGGCGGTTCTCCGCCTCGGTGATCTCGGTCATGCAGACCCAGAACGGCTGGGTCATCCATTCGCTGCCGAGGCCCGGGATCTTGCGCAGGATGAGGATGACGTGGATCACTGGAACGCCTTGGCTCCGCGCGTGATCGAGGAGGTCCTTTCCGCTGGCGATAACCCGCGCGCAGTCCTCGCGGCTCGCCGGCAGCGTCGCGATCTCGGGATCGAGATGGCCGCGATGCATGTCAATGGCGACGATCGCGGTCTCGCGCGGCCGGAGTTCCAGCATGTCCATCATCTTGCTGGTCATGTTGGAGCGATCGACGATTTCCACCGTGGTCATGGCTGGCTTCCCTCTCTCGTTGCGCCGTCGGCATCTCGACGTCGAAACCGCGGCCTCGCGGGCGGGCCGAAGCGCGGGATACGCCGGTTCGACGGCTCGCGGGACCGCGCCTTGACCGGCACGATTCCCGGCCTTTAGCATAGCCCGCCAGACAACGAAATAAACAGGGGAGGAGAGGGTGATACACAAGAGGAGCCCGGCAATTGCGCTGGGCGCAATCTTCGCCGCATCGATCCTGGCGCTCTCGGCGCCCGCGGGCGCGAAGAGCATGGTCGAGCAATGGCTGGATGGCGAGCTGGCCCAGGCCGGCCCGAAGCTGACCTACCAGGGCAAGCCGATCACCATCCGCATATCCACGTTTCTCGGCGCCGGCAATCCGCTGACCAGCGTCTGGGCGCGGGCGGTCAAGCGCCTGAATGCGGAGGCCGGCGGCAAGATCCGGGTCAAGATCTTTTATGGCAACTCGCTGGCCGACGCCCAGCGCGGCGCGTTCGAGGCCGTCTCCTCCGGTGTGGCGGACGTCTCGAGCTGCTATTCGTTCATCAACCCGGGGTTCTTCGACCTGCAGCTCGGCTTGCGGCTCCCCTTCCTGTTCGAGAGCACGACCGTCGGATCGCACGCGATCCTTCAGATCTACCCCAAGTACTTCAAGAAGAAGTTCGAGTCGAACGGGGTGCTGTTCGCGCGATCCACCGTCACGCCGCCCAACCAGATCCTCAGCCGCGACCGGCCGATCAAGATGCTGGAGGATCTCAAGGGCCGCAAGGTGGGCGGCAACGTGCAGCCCCAGTTCATCCGGGCGCTCGGCGCGACGCCGGTCGCCTTGACGGTGCCGGAGTACTACACCGGCTTTCAGACCGGTGTGGTCGATACCATGGCCATGCATGACGCCGGGCTCAAGCTGTTCCGCATGATCGAGCTGACCAAGTACCGCACGCTCGCCAACCTCAGCTCGGTGCCGATCGAATACTGCATGAACAAGGACTTCTTCCTCGGACTGCCCCGCGACGTGCGCGAGGTCTTCCATGTCTGGCTGATGCGGTTGAACCACGCGGAGGCCGAGGTCTATTTCGACAAGGTCTCGGGGATCGGCAGGCGGGACGCCGAGAAGGCCGGCATCCAGACCTATACCCTGCCCGAGAAGGAATACGCGCGCTGGGTGGCGGCGGTGCAGCCGGGGATCGACGCCTGGGTCGAGGAGATGGAAGGCAAGGGCCTGCCGGCGCGACAGATGCTGAGCGATCTCAAGGCCAGGGTCGCGGCACTCGCCAAGCTGTCCCATGACGCGCTGTTCAAGAAGATCTACACCGCGCCCTATCCCGGGCTGGTCGACTACTAGGGCGATCGGTCGGGCGCCGCGGAGCAGGCGGCGCCGAGGGGTCGAAATGGGCGACGATGGTGGGTGATGCGCCGAGCGAGCCGGAGCGCCCGGAGCAATCGGCGCTCGACCGCTTCACCCGCCACCTGTTCTTCTTCGGATCCCTCGCCTCGTTCATGGCGATGGTGCTGCTCATCGCGCTCGACACGATCCTGCGCTATTTCTTCAACGCGCCGATATTCGGTGCGCAGGAAGTCGTCGGCCTCGGGCTCCTGATCGCGTTTCTTGTGGCCCTTCCGCATTCCTGGCATGGCAACTACCACGTGCGCATGGACCTTCTCTACCAGCGCTATGGCAGGCGCGCGAAACTTCTGATCGACGGGCTGGCGGGCATCGGGGCGCTGGCGTTCGGCGGACTCCTGGCCTACCAGGGCTATTTCACGATCTCGCGCTACATGGCCTTCAGGAAGACGACCTCCCTGCTGGAGATCCCCTATTGGCCGTTCTCGATCTGCGTCGGCGTGTTCGCGACCGTCTTCTGCCTTTCCGTCGTCCTCAACCTGATCCGGGCGTTCCGCACGACCGCATCCGGCGACCCGCGCTAGATGGAGCCGGTCACCCTCGGGGTCATCGGTCTGATAGCTCTCGTGGTGTTGATCGCGTTCGGGGTTCCGCTCGCCTTCGCGATCACGCTGGTCGCGGTCGCCGGCATTTCAATGGCGACGATCGCGGTCTCGCGCGGCCGGAGTTCCAGCATGTCCATCATCTTGGTGGTCATGTTGGAGTGATCGACGATTTCCACCGTGGTCATAATTGGCTTCCCTCTGTCGTCGCACCGTCGGCGTCTCGACGTCGAAACCGCGGGTTCGTGGGCGGGATTCGCCGGCTCACCGGACCGCGCCTTGACCGGCACGATTCCCAGCCATTAGCATAGCCCGCAAGACAACCAAAAGAACAGGGGAGGAGAGGGTGACACACAAGAGGAGCCCGGGATTTGCGCTGGGCGCAATCTTCGCCGGATCGATCCTGGCGCTTTCGGCGCCCGCCGGCGCAAAGAGCATGGTCGAGCAATGGCTGGATGGCGAGCTGGCCCAGGCCGGCCCGAAGCTGACCTACCAGGGCAAGCCGATCACCATCCGCATATCCACGTTTCTCGGCGCCGGCAATCCGCTGACCAACATCTGGGCGAAGGCGGTCAAGCGCCTGGATGCCGAGGCCGGAGGCAAGATCCGGGTCAAGACATTCTATGGCAACTCGCTCGCCGATTCCGAGCGCGGCGCGTTCGAGGCCGTTTCCGCCGGCGTCGCTGACGTATCGAGCTGTTATTCGTTCATGAATCCCGGGTTCTTCGATCTGCAGCTCGGGTTGCGGCTCCCCTTCCTTTTCGAGAGCACGACCGTCGGATCGCACGCGATCCTTCAGATCTATCCCAAGTACTTCAAGAAGAAGTTCGAGTCGAACGGGGTGCTGTTCGCGCGATCCACCGTCACCCCGCCCAACCAGATCCTGAGCCGCGATCGGCCGATCAAGGTGCTGGAGGATCTCAAGGGCCGCAAGGTCGGCGGCCCGGTGCAGCCCGAATTCATTCGGGCGCTCGGCGCGACGCCGGTTGCGTTGTCGGTACCGGAGTTTTACACCGGCTATCAGACTGGCGTGGTCGATACCATGGCCATGCATGACGCCGGGCTCAAGCTGTTCCGCATGATCGAGCTGACCAAGTTCCGCACGCTCGCAAACCTCAGCTCGGTGGCGATCGAATACTGCATGAACAAGGACTTCTTCCTCGGACTGCCCCGGGACGTGCGCGAAGTCTTCCATGTCTGGCTCATGCGGCTGAATCACGCAGAGGCCGAAGTCTATTTCGACAATGTCTCGGAGATTGGCAGGCGGGATGCCGCCAAGGCGGGCATCCAGACCTACACCTTGCCCAAGCAGGAGTACGCGCGCTGGGTGGCAGCCGTGCAGCCCGGAGTCGATGCCTGGGTCAAGGAGATGGAAGACAAAGGCCTTCCGGCGCGGCAAATGCTGAGCGATCTCAAGGCCAAGATCGCCGAACTCGATAAGCTGTCCTATGACGCTTTGTTCAAGAAGATCTACATCGCGCCCTACCCGGGACTGGTCGACTATTAGGGGAGTCGGCCGGGCGCGGCGGAGAGGGCGGCGCCGAAGGGTCGAAACGGGCGACGATGGTCGGTGATGCGCCGAGCGAACCCGAGCGCCTGGAGAAATCGGCGCTCGACCGTTTCACCCGCCACCTGTTCTTCTTCGGATCCCTTGCCTCGTTCATGGCGATGGTGCTGCTCATCGCGCTCGACACGATCCTGCGCTATTTCTTCAACGCGCCGATATTCGGTGCGCAGGAAGTCGTCGGCCTCGGGCTCCTGATCGCGTTTCTTGTGGCCCTTCCGCATTCCTGGCATGGCAACTACCACGTGCGCATGGACCTTCTCTACCAGCGCTATGGCAGGCGCGCGAAACTTCTGATCGACGGGCTGGCGGGCATCGGGGCGCTGGCGTTCGGCGGACTCCTGGCCTACCAGGGCTATTTCACGATCTCGCGCTACATGGCCTCCAGGAAGTCGACCTCCCTGCTGGAGATCCCCTATTGGCCGTTCTCGATCTGCGTCGGCGTATTCGCGACCGTCTTCTGCCTTTCCGTCGTCGTCAACCTGATCCGGGCGTTCCGCACGCCCGGACCCGGCAACCCACGCTAGATGGAACCGGTCACCCTCGGGGTCATCGGTCTGGTAGCCCTTGTGGTGTTGATCGCATTCGGGGTTCCGCTCGCCTTCGCGATCACGCTGGTCGCGGTCGCCGGCATTGTCGAGATCTTCGATTTCGCGCGCGCCGCCGTGCAGATCTTCAACATGCTGTTCACCAAGGGCACCAGCTTCATCCTGGCCAGCGTGCCGCTGTTCATCTTCATGGGCCAGCTGGTCTCGGAAGGGAACATCGGCAAGGACCTCTACGACTGCGTCCACAAGTGGTTCGGCCGGCTGCCGGGCGGGCTGGCGATCACCTCCGTGCTGACCAGCGCCGGGTTCGGCGCGGTCACCGGCGTCAGCGCGGCCGCGGTGGCGACGATGGCGACCATCAGCCTGCCCGAGATGCGGCGCTACGACTACGACATCCGGCTCGCGGCCGGCAGCATCGCCTCGGCCAGCACGCTCGCCATTCTGGTCCCGCCCAGCCTCCTGTTGGTGCTCTACGGGGTCTGGACCGAGACCTCGATCGGCCAACTCTTCATCGCCGGCATCGTCCCGGCGATCTTCATGTCCACGGTGTTCTGCCTCTACATCTACATCCGCTGCAGGCTCAGCCCCGCGATGGGGCCGACCGGGCCGCGCTACCCGCTGGACGAGCGCCTTCGCGCGCTCGGCGCGCTGGCGCCGATCCTGACGATCTTCGTCATCGTCATCGGGGGGATCTATGCCGGCGTGTTCACCCCGAGCGAGGCCGCCGGGGTCGGCTGCTTTGCGGTGCTGGTCCTGCTGATAATGACCGGGCGGCTCGACCGGGCCGGGTTCATCCGTGCGCTGCTCAGCTCGGCGCGGCTCACGGTAATGATCTTCACCATATTCATCGCCGTAAACCTCTTCACCAGCTTCCTCGCGGTGACCGAGATCACGCCCACATTCATCGGGTTTCTCGGCGAATCGGGCCTGAATCGGTACCTGGTGATGGCGATCATCGTGGCGATGTTCGTCTTGATGGGCATGGTGCTCGACCCGATCGGGATGCTGCTGCTGGCGTTGCCGTTCGTCTTTCCGGTCGCCATGCAGCTCGGCTTTCACCCGGTCTGGTTCGGCGTCATCATCACCGTGCTGGTTGAAATCGCCCTGGTGACGCCGCCGGTCGGGTTCAACTGCTATATCCTGAAGCAGATCGCCGGGGACGTCGAGATCGGCGACATCTTCCTCGGCACCGGCCCGTTCGTCGCCATGTCGCTGCTCCTGATCGCCGGTTTCACCGCCTTCCCTGGCATCGTCCTCTGGCTGCCGCAGGCGATGTATTAGCGCGCTATCCGATCGGGTTGGATCGCGGCCGGCGTCGTGAAGGGCGGGCAGGTGGAACCGCGCTACGCCGTCGGCAGGACGTGGTCCTTGTAGTCCTCGCGGAGCTGCATCTTCAGGAGCTTGCCGGTCGCGGTGTGCGGCAGCTCGTCGACGAACACCACGTCATCGGGCACCCACCAGCGCGCCACCTTGCCCTCGAAATAGGCGAGCAGCGCCTCGCGGGTGAGCTCGGAGCCCTCGCGCCTGACCGCCACCAGCAGCGGGCGCTCGTCCCATTTCGGATGGCGGACGCCGATCGAGGCGGCCTCGGCGATCTCGGGATGGCCGATTGCGATGTTCTCCAGCTCGATCGAGGAGATCCACTCCCCGCCCGACTTGATCACGTCCTTCGACCGGTCGGTGACCTGCATGTTGCGCCCGGGATCGATGGTGGCCACGTCGCCGGTGGCGAACCAGCCCTTGTCGTCATGGGTGTCGGACCCGCTCTCCCTGTAATAGGACCGGCACACCCACGGCCCGCGCACTTTCAGCATGCCGAAGGCGACGCCGTCCTCGGGAAGCGGCTTGTCGTCGTCGTCGACGATCTTCATCTCGACGCCGAAGAAGACGCGGCCCTGCTTGACCTGGCGGTCGCAGAACTGCTCCGGCGTCTCGTCCCCGGTGCCGTGGGTCGGGCTGTTGATGGTGCCGAGCGGCGACATCTCGGTCATCCCCCAGGCATGGCGCACCTCGACTCCGTGGCGGGCGAGGAAGGCTTCGATCATCGCCCGCGGCACCGCCGAGCCGCCGATGACCAGCCGCTTGACGGTCGACAGCGTCTTTCCCGTCTCCTCGAGATATTGCAGCAGGCCGAGCCACACCGTCGGCACCCCGGCCGAGATGGTCACCCCTTCGGTCTCCAGCATCTCGTAGATCGAGGCGCCGTCGGCGAGCGGGCCGGGCAGCACCAGCTTCGCCCCCATCATCGCCGTGAAATAGGGAAAGCCCCAGGCGTTGACGTGGAACATCGGCACCACCGGCATGGTGGTGTCGGTCGCGGCGACGTTGATCACGTCCGGCAGCGCCGCCGACATCGCATGCAGGACGGTTGAGCGGTGGCTGTAGAGCACGCCCTTGGGGTTGCCGGTGGTGCCCGAGGAATAGCAGAGCGTGGAGGCGGTGTTCTCGTCGAAGGAAGGCCATTCGAAGTCCTCCGACGCGCCCGCCATCAGCGTCTCGTAGCACAGCGCCCCGGGCAGGCTCGTTTCCGGCATGTTGGCCTCGTCGGTCATGACGACATAGGCCTCGACGGTCTCGAACCGGTCGGCCAGCTGCTCGACGAGCGGCACGAAGGTAAGGTCGAGGAACAGCACCCTGTCCTCGCCGTGGTTGACGATATAGGCGATCTGCCCCGCGAACAGGCGCGGGTTGACGGTGTGGCAGACCGCGCCCGAGCCCGAGCTCGCGTAGTAGATCTCGACATGCCTGTAGGTGTTCCAGGCGAGCGTGCCGACCCGGTCGGAGGGTCCGATTCCGAGCGCGCGGAGCGCGTTGGCAAGCCGCCTCGCGCGGCGTTCGAGATCGCCATAGCCGTAGCGGTGGATCGGCCCCTCGACGCTGCGCGAGACCACCTCGGTGGCCGCGTGATTGGCCGCGGCGTTCCTCAGCAGGGACGAGACCAGGAGCGGCGTCCCCATCATCAGACCTTCCATCGCACTGCCTCCTTCGCTCGGCTTGCCGGGGGCACTCTATCGCCGCGGAAAAAGGGCGACAATTCGGTCTCGCCGGATACACTCGCCCCCGGTGACGGCGGGGGAACGGGACGATGGTCGATGCCAAGCTGCCGAAATTCGACACGCTGAGCCTGCATGCCGGCCAGCAGCCGGACCCGGCGACCGGCGCCCGCGCGGTGCCGATCTACCAGACCACCTCCTACGTCTTCCCCGACACCGACTACGCCGCCTCGCTGTTCAACCTGGAACGCGCGGGCCATATCTACACCCGCATCTCCAACCCGACCACGGCGGTGTTCGAGGAACGCATCGCCGCGCTCGAAGGCGGCGTCGGCGCGGTGGCCACGGCGAGCGGCCAGGCCGCGCTCCACCTCGCGGTGGCGACGCTGATGGACGCAGGCTCCCATATCGTCTCCTCGGCCTCGATCTATGGCGGCAGCCACAACCTGTTCACCCACACTTTGCCCCGCTTCGGCATCGAGACGACCTACGTCGATCCGCGCGACCCGGCGGCGTTCCAGGCGGCGATCCGCCCGGAGACCCGGCTGGTCTTCGGCGAGACGCTCGGCAATCCGGGGCTCGAGGTGATGGACCTGCCGCGCATCGCCGGGGTCGCGCACGCGGCGGGCATCCCGGTGCTGATCGACAACACCTTCGCCTCGCCCGCCCTGTTCCGGCCGTTCGAGCACGGCGCCGACCTGGTGCTCCACTCGGCGACCAAGTTCTTGGGCGGGCACGGGGTCGCCATCGGCGGGGTGCTGGTCGACGGCGGCATTTTCGACTGGCAGGGATCGGGCATGTTCCCGACCCTGACCGAGCCCTACGCCGGCTATCACGGTATCAATTTCTCGGAAGAGTTCGGCCCGGGCGCCTTCGTCATGCGGGCGCGCGCGGAGGGGCTGCGCGATTTCGGCGCCTCGATGAGCCCGGCCAACGCCTTCTACCTCTTGCAGGGGGTGGAGACGCTGCCGGTCCGCATGGCGCGGCATGTCGAGAACACGCGCAGGATCGTCGCCTTTCTCGACGGGCACGGTGCGGTATCGTGGGTCGGCTACCCGGAGCTCGCGAGCCACCCCGACCATGCGCTGGCCGCGCGGCTCCTGCCCAGGGGGTGCGGCGCGGTGTTCTCCTTCGAGATCGCCGGCGGGCGCGAGGCGGGGCGGGTGTTCATCGAACGGCTCGGCCTGTTCTCCCATCTCGCCAATGTGGGCGACGCCAAGTCGCTGGTGATCCACCCGGCCTCGACCACGCACCAGCAGATGGACGCGGCGGCGCTGAAGGCGGCGGGGATCGGCGAGGGTCTGGTCCGGCTCTCGGTCGGGCTGGAGGACCCGGACGATCTGATCGGCGATCTCGACCAGGCGCTCAGGGCGGCGGCGCGCGCCACGGCCCCGCGCGCGGCGGAGTAGGCGGATGGAGTTTCTCGTCGACGGGAAGACCGCCTTCGCGGCCACCGGCGGGCGGGCCTTCGATGCCGCGCGCCCGGCCATCCTGTTCGTCCACGGCGCGGCCAACGACCATTCGGTGTGGCATCTGCCGGCGCGCTATTTCGCGCATCACGGGTTTGCCGTCGCCGCGATCGACCTGCCGGGCCACGGGCGGTCGGAGGGCGCGCCGCTGGAGACGATCGACGACATGGCGGCCTGGCTCGGCCGGGCGCGGGACGCGATCGGGCTCGGCCGGGCGGTGCTGGCGGGGCACAGCATGGGCGCGCTGATCGTGCTGTCGGCCGCCGCCGCCGCGCCCGAGAGGACGGATAAGCTGATCCTGCTCGGCCCCGCGTCGGCGATGCCGGTGCATGACGACCTGCTGGATGCGGCCCGGCGCAACGACCGCAAGGCGATCGACCTGATCACCTATTGGGGGCTCAGCCGGGATTCGCAGATCGGCGGGCACCGCAGCCCGGGCCTCTGGATGAACGGCGGCGGGCAGCGGCTGTTGGAGAGCGCCGACGACGGGGTGCTGGCGGCCGGGCTCGCCGCCTGCGCGGCGTTCGCGGACGGTGAGGCGCGCGCCCGCCTCGTGGCGGCGGAGACCCTGCTGATCCTCGGCGAGCGGGACATGATGACACCGGTCAAGGGCGGGCTCGCGCTCGCCCGCACGATCCCCGATGCGCGTCACGTGGTGCTCAAGGGCTGCGGCCACATGATGCTCGCCGAGCGGCCCAACGAGACCCTGGACGCGATGCGGGATTTCCTCCTGCCGGACGCGCTATAACGCGGCATGGACTTCACCCTGCCGCCCGAGCTCGACGATTACCGCCGCCGCGTCCGCGGCTTCGTGGAACAGCACATCCTGCCGCTGGAGCGGGATGCGGCGAACGCCGACGAGCACGAGAATTTGCGCGACGACGTGCTGCAAGAAATGCGCGCCAGGGTCAGGGCCGCCGGTCTCTGGGCGCTCCAGATGCCGAGGGAGCGCGGCGGTCAGGGCCTGCCCGTCATCGGCATGGCGGCCTGCTACGAGGAGATGAACCGCTCGATCTACGGGCCGGTCTGCTTCAACTCGGCGGCCCCCGACGACGGCAACATGATCGTGCTGGAGAAGGTCGCGACCGAGGCGCAGAAGGAGCGCTGGCTGCAACCGATCGTCGACGGCAAGGTGCGGTCGTCCTTCGCCATGACCGAGCCGATGCCGGGCTCGGGCTCCGACCCCGCGGCGATGCTGACCACGGCGACGAAGGCGGGCGACCGCTGGGTCGTCGACGGGCACAAGTGGTTCATCACCGGGGCCGGGGTGGCGCAACACTTCATCCTGATCGCGCGGACCTCGGACGACCGGCGGCGCGGGCTCACGGCCTTCCTGTTCGATGCCGGCCAGCCCGGCTTCGAGATCGTCCGGCGCATCCCGATCATGGGGCCTGAGGAGCATGGCGGGCATTGCGAAATCCGCTTCGACGGCATGGAGATACCCGACGAGAACCGGCTGATGGAGGTGGGGGACGGGCTCAAGCTCACCCAGATCCGGCTCGGCACCGCGAGGCTCACCCACTGCATGCGCTGGACCGGGATGGCCAAGCGCGCTCTGGAAGAGACGTTTGCCTATGTCGGCGAGCGCGAGAGCTTCGGCGCCAAACTCGCCGACCACGAGGGCGTGCAGTGGATGCTGGGCGAGGCGGCGATGCAGGTCGATATCGGCCGGCTCTTGACCATGCGGGCGGCGGCGCGGCTGGACGCCGGCGATTTCGCGCGCAAGGAGGTCTCGATGGCCAAGGTCGTGGTCTCCGAGGCGCTGCACACCGCCGTCGATACGGCGATCCAGCTGCTCGGCGCGCGCGGCTACTCCAAGGACACCAGGCTCGAATGGATGTACCGCTACGCCCGCCAGGCCCGGCTGGTCGACGGGGCGTCGGAAGTCCACAAGATGGTGCTGTCCCGCTTCCTGCTCGAAGAGGGGGTCGATTTCTGGAGCTGGCCGTGAGCGACCGCCTCGCCGCGTTTATCCGGGCGGAAGCCGGCGCGGATTGGGTCGGCATCGCCAACGAGAAGCGGCTGGCGGGCGGCGCGATCCAGGAGAACCGCGCGCTCGACGTGGACATCGCGGGCGGCCCGCTTGCCGGGCGGCACGAGCTGGTATTGCGGACCGAGGCGAAATCCTCGGTGCCGCTCAGCCAGCCGGTCGCCCACCAGTTCGCCTGTCTGGAACGCGCCCGCTCGGTGGGGATGACGGTGCCGGAACCGCTCTGGCGGTCCGACGATCCCGGCATCGTCGGCGCCCCGTTCTATCTGATGCGCCGCATCGAGGGCGAGGCGCTCGGCAACCGCGTGGTGCGGCAGGGGCCGAACCCGGCGCTTGCCGAGACCCTCGGGCGCGAGCTCGCCAGGCTGCACCGCGTCGTGCCGCCCGACGACGTTCTCGGCTTCCTCGGCGAGCCGCCGGCCGACCCGGCCGCCTCCGGCATCGCGCTCTATCGCGGCTTTCTCGATGCCGAGGCGATGCCCCACCCGGCGATCGAGTGGGGCCTGCGCTGGCTGGAGACGCATGCAGCGGAAACCGGCGAGATCGTGCTCTGCCACCACGACTTCCGCACCGGCAACTACATGGTGCAGGACGGCCGGCTCACCGGAATCCTGGACTGGGAGTTCGCCGGCTGGGCCGACCCGATGGAGGATGTCGCCTGGTTCTGCGCGCGGTGCTGGCGTTTCGGCGCGCATGCGCTGGAGGCCGGCGGAATCGCCGACCGCGCGCCGTTCTACGCGGGATACGAGAGCGAGAGCGGGCGGCGGATCGACCCGGAAAAGATCCGTTTCTACGAGGTCATGGCGCATGTCCGCTGGGCGGTGATCGCGCTCCACCAATGCAACCGCCATCTGTCGGGCGCGGAGCGGGACCTGGAGCTCGCGCTGATCGGCCGGCGCCTCCCCGAGCTCGAACACGAGATCCTCGCGCTCACGGCGCCGGGAGGGCGCGATGCGTGACAAGCCGGACATCGCCGACCTGCTGGAGACCGCGCGGACGGCGCTGATGGAAGACCTGCTCCCCAGGCTCGCGCCCGAGCACCGCTACCGCGCCCATCTGGTCGCCGCGGCGATGGCGACGGCGGCGCGCGAGCTCGCCGCCGGGGACGAGTGGCAGGCTGCGGAACGCGAGGCGCTGGCAAGGCTCCTCGGCGAGGACGCGGACTTGGAGGCACTCAATCGGAGGTTCGCGGCGAAACTGCGCGCCGGCGCCTTCGACGGCAGCGAGGCGGCCTACGCCCTCCTCGTCCGCTCGACCGCCGCCCGCCTCGCCGAGTGCAACCCGGGCTACGAGACGGGGCAGGGCGTCAGTCCGGGCGGTAGTGGATCGCCCGCATCGGCGTCGGGTTGAAGGCGTTGCACTTGTTGCGCTCCTGCGGGCAGTTCGACATCGCGACCAGCACGTCGGTCTCGGCGGTGAAGTCGACGTAATCGCCCGCCTTCGAGCTCGGCAGCTCGATGGTGAAGGTGCCGTCGGGCTGGATCGGGCAGTTCATGAAGACGTTGATGTTATAGGGGATCTGCTTCCATTCGATGCCCCAGGGCGCGAGCGCGGCGGCGAAGTTGTCGCGGCAGTTGGGCGTGCCCTCGACGCCGTAGCGGTACCGGTTGGTGAAGCGCGAGCAGGCGCCGGCGATGATGTCGTGCGTTCCGTTGGTGTCGGCGGTCATGGTCATCAGCTTGCCGGCCTCGTCGGAGAACAGCGTGTAGCCGACCCCCGGGAAGACCTGGTTGTTCAGCAGCAGCGTGTTGTGCGGCGACAGCTTCTCCTCCAGCCGGTGCAGGTTGAAGCAGAGGAAATCGGCGACCTGCTGGCCCTCGACGTCGACGATGCGGTAGACCTCGCCCTTCCTCACCTCGCAGGCGTGATGGCCGCGCGGCTCGACGAGCCTGTCCTCGATCACGGCTCCGGGAACCGTAATGACATCGGTGCCCATCCCTGCCTCCCTGGCGGTGTGCGATCGCCCAGCGTGGCACGGGCCGGGCGCCGCGTCCATGGGGGCTTTCTCGGCCGCTAGCGTGGTGTAGTCTCCGGTCTGCGCGCGTCAGGGAGGGGGCGATGGCGGGGCCGACCGAGAGCGAGATCGCCGGGCTGATCCGGCCCGGGCGGGTGCATCGCCGGGTCTATGCCGATCCGGCGATCTTCGCGCTGGAGATGGAGCGCATCTTCGCCCGCGCCTGGATCTATGTCGGGCATGAGAGCCAGGTGAAGGCGCCGGGCGACTACGTCCGCACCCGGATCGGCCGCCGCCCGATGGTCATGACGCGCCACGAGGACGGCTCGATCCGGGTGATCCACAACCAGTGCGCCCATCGCGGCGCCATGGTGGTGGCGAAGGACGCCGGCAACGCGAGCCGGTTCGAGTGCTGCTATCACGGCTGGACCTACGCCACCGACGGCAGGCTGATCCACGTGCCGCTCAGGCACGGCTATCCGGCCCATTTCGACCCGGACGACCCGGGGACGGCGATGGTCGCGGCGGCGCGGGTCGCGAGCTATCGCGGCTTCGTCTTCGCCTCGCTGGCGACGGACGGGCCGCCGCTTGCCGACTTCCTCGGCTACATGACCACCTCCTTCGACGACATGGTCGACCGCGCGCCGGACGGCGAGATCGAGGTCGCGGGCGGGGTGTTCAAGCACGCCTATGACGGCAACTGGAAGCTGTACCTGGAGAATCTGTGCGACGCGGCGCATCCGATCTTCGTCCACCGCTCCTCGATCGACGCCGCCAGGGTGCAGGACGATGCGGCGCATTCGACCGGGGCGGGCGAGATCGCGGTGCGCCAGATGCGCCAGAACGGCGCGCCGCACGATTTCTGGCGCGAGCAGGTGGGTATCTGGACCTATCCCGGCGGGCACGCCTTCCTGGGCGACTACCACGACGACGAGAAGCTGGTCGCAGCCAGCGGCGATCCCCTGTTCGCCGAGTACCTCGCCGCCCTGGAGGCGAGGAAGGGGGCGGCGGAGGCGAAGCGCGTCATGGAGGTGACGCGCTGGAACTCGAACGTCTATCCCAACCTCTCCTTCATGAGCCAGTTCCGCCAGCTCCGCGTGGTCCACCCGGTCGCGGTCGACCGCACCGAGGTCCATACCTATGCCTTCCGCCTCAAGGGCGCACCGGCGCAGATGTTCGAGGACACGATCGCGTTCGCCAACGTCACCAACGGGACCGGCTCGCCGGTGCTGACCGACGACCTGGAGACCTACGGGCGGATCGGCCGGGGCGTCGCCTCGGCGGGCGCCGAGTGGATCGAGATCGGCCGCGGCTACCAGACCGACCGGCCGGACGGCACGGGCGGCGTCGCCGGCATCGATTCGACCAGCGAGGTCTACATCCGCAACATGTACGACGCTTGGCTCGGTTTCATGGCGGCGCCGTGAGCCGGCCCGCGCCCGACGAGATCGAGAGCTTTCTCGTCGCCGAGGCGCGCATGCTCGACGAGCGCCGCTGGGAGGACTGGCTCGCGCTGTTCGCCGAGGACGGCTGGTACTGGGTGCCGCTGGAGGAGGGCCAGGACAACCCGCGGCAGACGGTCTCGCTGATCTATGACGACCGGCGCCTCCTGGAGACCCGCATCCGCCGCCTCGCCGAGGCGGCGCTGCACGCCCAGACCCCGGCCTCGCGCACCAGCCGCATCGTCGCCAACCCGACGGTGGAGGAGGAGGAGGGCGGCGAGGTCACCGTGCGCGCCAAGTTCCAGATGGTCGAGTCCCGCAACGACGCCCGCCGGGTCTTCGCCGGCACCACCTGGCACCGGCTCCGGCGCGACGGCGCGGGCTTCCGCATCCGCTGGAAGCGGGTCGACCTGGTCGACTGCGACGCCGTCCATGACGGGATCAGCGTCCCGTTCTGATCAGCGCCGTCCGAACAGGCGCTCGATATCGGCGAGCTTGAGCTCGACATAGGTGGGCCGGCCGTGGTTGCACTGGCCCGCGTTCGGCGTCGCCTCCATCTGGCGCAGGAGCGCGTTCATCTCGTCCGCCGTAAGCCGCCTGCCCGCGCGTACACTGCCGTGGCAGGCCATGGTGGAGCAGAGTTCGTCCAGCCGCTCCTTCAAGGCGAGCCCGGTGCCGTGCTCGGCGAGCTCGTCGGCGAGGTCGCGCACCAGCCCGCCGGCCTCGCTGACCCCGAGCAGCGCCGGCACCGCGCGCACGATCACGGCTTGCGGCCCGAAGCGCTCCAGCACCAGGCCGAGCTCGGCGAGCTCGTCGGCCCGCGCCGCCACCCGGTCGGCCGCAGTCTCGTCGAGCTCCACCACCTCGGGGATCAGGAGCTGCTGCTGCGCCGCCCCGCCCTCGCCCATCGCCGCCTTGATGCGCTCATAGACGATGCGCTCGTGCGCCGCGTGCTGGTCGACGATGACGATCCCGTCCCCGGTCTGGGCGACGACATAGGTCGCATGGAGCTGCGCCCTGGCCGCGCCGAGCGGGTGGGTGTCGCCCTCCGGCGCGGCGTCGTCGGGCGCCGCGGCGGCGGGGGCGAAGCCGTCCGGGGACGGTTGCAGCGGCGCCTGGAAGCGGGCAGCCGTCTCGGCGAGATGACCCGTGACGGCCGCGCCGGTGCCGGGGCGGAACCGGCCGAGCGTGTGGGCGGCCACGGTGGACGACGCCCGGTGCCCGGCCGCCGCGAGCGCGTGCTTCAGCGCGCCCACGATCAGCCCGCGGACCAGGGCCGCGTCGCGGAACCGGACCTCGGTCTTGGCCGGGTGGACGTTCACGTCGACCAGGCGGTGCGGCACGTCGAGCCGCAGCACCACGAGCGGGTGCCGGTCGCGGGCCAGGAGGTCGGAATAGGCCGCGCGGATCGCGCCCGAGAACAGCCGGTCCTGCACCGGGCGGCCGTTGACGAAGACGAATTGCGCCTGCGCGTTGCCGCGGTTGAGCGTCGGCAGACCGGCGCGGCCGGTGAGCGTCAAACCCTCGCGCTCGGCCTCGACGACGACCGAGTTGTCGACGAAATCGGCGCCCATCACCTGCACCAGCCGCCCGGCATCGGCCTCCAGCAGGTCCCCGGTGCCGGCCTCGTAGCGGAGATGGGTGCGGTCCTCGCCGGCCAGCGTGAACGAGATCCCGGGCTCGGCGAGCGCGAGCCGGCGCAGCGCGTCCACCGCGTGGCGCAGCTCGGACCGCGCCGATTTGAGGAATTTGAGCCTTGCCGGCGTCGCGAAGAACAGGTCGCGCACCTCGACCCTGGTGCCGGCGGCGAGCGCGACGGGGCGGGGCAGGCCGATCGCCCCGCCCTCGACCGCGATCGCGTTGGCCGCGTCGGCGCCCCGGGCGCGGCTCGCGATGGAGAGCCGGCTCACCGAGCCGATCGAGGGCAGCGCCTCGCCGCGGAAGCCGAGCGTGGCTATGCGCGACAAATCTTCATCCGGCAATTTCGAGGTCGCGTGGCGTTCGACCGCCAGCGCGAGCTCGTCCGCCGTCATGCCACAGCCGTCGTCGGCGACCGCGATCAGCGTGCGCCCGCCGTCGCGCAGGGTCACGTCGATGCGCCCCGCGCCGGCGTCGATCGCGTTCTCGACCAGCTCCTTGACCGCCGAGGACGGGCGTTCCACCACCTCGCCCGCGGCGATGCGGTTGACCAGCGTCGCCGGCAGCCGCCGGATCGTCATGGTGCGTCCCCCGCCGCCGCCAGGTAGGACCGGGCGAGCGCCTTCCCCGCCTCCACCGCCGGCTGGTCGAACGCATCGACACCGAGCAGATGCGCGGCGATCACGGTCTCCAGCATGAAATGCATCATCAGCGCGCCCATCGCCCTTTCGTCGAGCGCGGACAGCCGGATCACGCGGACCGGACGCCCACTGCGCGCCAGCACCTCGGCGGTGGCGCGCTGTTCGGCGGCCATCAGGTCGCCGACCGTCCTGTCCCGAATATAGGCAAGCGCCGGGTCGGCGGCGAGGGTGGCGGGGATTCGCTGCCCCGTCCCGGCGCGGTCCAGCACGATCAGGGTGAACAGCTTGTCGGCCGGCCCGTCGAGCCAGAGCTGGAGCTGGCTGTGCTGGTCGATGGTGCCGAGCGCATCGATCGGCGTGGTTCCGGCGCCGTCCTTGCCGAGGCTCTCGGCCCAGAGCTGGCGGAACCAGCGGCCGAACTCGGCCAGCCGGTCGGCATAGGGCATCAGCACGGTCTGGGCGATGCCGCGGCTCTGGAGCGCCAGCAGCGCGAGCGCCGCGCCCTCGGCGGCGGGAACCTCGCGAGGCGGCGCGCCGGCGAGCACCGGGTCGAGCACGGCGGCGGCACCCGCCCGGATTGCGGCCGCGTCGAGCCCCGCGATCGTCGCCGGCAGCAGCCCGGGGGCGGACAGCGCCGAATACCGCCCGCCGATCCCGGGATCGCAGTCGAGCACCGGAAAGCCGTGCGCGGCGGCGAGCCGGCGCAGCGTATTGTCGCCGGGCTCGGCGAGCGCGGTCATGCATTCGCCCGCGTCGATGCCCTTTGCATCCAGCGCAGCCAGCACGACCAGGAGCTGGGCCAGGGTCTCCGCGGTCTCGCCGGATTTGGAGACCGCGAGCCAGCCGGTGCGGGCGAGGTCGAGCGCGGCGAACATGGCGCCCATCCCGTCGGGATCGACGTTCTCGGCGAAGTCGATGCGGGGCGCGCCGGGCCGGGGTCCGAAGCCTTGGTCGGCCAGCGCGCAGAGCGTCTTGCCGCCCAGGCTCGATCCGCCCGTCCCCAGCACGACCACCCGGTCGAACCGGTCCCGGTAACGCCCCGCGATCCGCGCCAGTTCCGGCAGGTCGCCGCGCATCCCGGGCAGGCGGAACAGCGGAAGGCTGCCGTCGCCATGCGCGGCGCGGATCGCCGCCAGCGCTGGCCTGGCGTCCTCCAGCGTCACCTCGAATTTCAGCTTGTCCAGCCCGCGCGCACCGATCGCTTCGGCGAAGCAGGCGGTCAGGTCCTGGGCATAGGGCATCGCCGCGTCACCGTTCGGCATCGAGGCCGTCCGGGCTGCCCGCGACGACGACGGTGAGCTTGTCGGGCGAGAGCAGGCGCCGCGCCACGCGGCGGACGTCCCCGACGGTCACCGCGCCGATCAGCGACGAACGCCTGTCGATATAGTCGATTCCGAGCCGGTTCTCCTGCAGACCGACCAGCATGCGGGCGATGCTGCGCGTCGAATCGAGGCGGAGCGGGAAGGCGCCGTTGAGATACCGCTTCGCCGCATCGAGCTCGTCCTCGCTCACCCCTTCGCGCGCCATCCGACCCCACTCTCTGCGCAACAGGTCGAGCGCCGTCTTCACCCGCGCATTCGCCGTGGCGAGCCCGCCGACGATGACCCCGGCCTTCTCGAACGGGGCGAGATGGCTGGAGACCGAGTAGACGAGACCCCGCTTCTCGCGGAGCTCCCGGTTGAGGCGCGAGTTTTGCCCGACCGCGAGAATGTGGTTCATCGCATAGGCGGCGTAGAAGTCGGGGTCGTGGCGCCCGATACCGGCCTGCCCGAAGACGACGACGCTTTGCGGGACCCGCTTCCGGATCACCTTCAGCACGCCGCCTTGAGGCGCCGCCTCGGGAAGCGCGGCGGGCGCGCCCGAGGCCGGCAGCGGGCCGAACGCCTCGTCGAGCCGCCGGCCGAGCTCGTCGGGCGAGATGTCGCCGGCGACACCGACGACCAGCCCCTCGCGAACGAGCCGCTCGCGGGCGAAGCGTCTCAAATCCTCCACCGTCACCGCGGCGACGGATTGCGGCGTTCCGGCGAGGGGTCTCGCATAGGGGTGGTCGCCGAACACCAGCCGGTACCAGGCGCGCCCCGCGAGCCGGCGGGGATTGTCCTTGCCGCTTTCGAGACCGGCGACGATCTGCCGGCGGATGCGTTCGACCGGCTCGGCGTCGAAGCGGGGGGCGGTGAGCGCTTTCCGCAAGAGCGCGAAGGCGGACGCCCGATGCTCGCTCAGCGTCCTGAGCGATCCATGGAAGCGTTCGACCCCCGCATCGAAACCCAGCGAGGCGACGATGTCGTCGAGCGCCTCCTGGAACGCCCGCGAGTCGAGCTCGCCGGCGCCTTCGTCGAGCAGGGCGGCGGCCATGTTGGCGAGACCCTGCCTGCCCTCGGGATCGAGCGCCCCGCCGACCTTGAAGGCGAAGCGGAAGCTGATCACGGGGATGGAACGGTCCTCTACCAGCCAGGCCTCGATCCCGCCGGGCGAACGGACGCGCTGGATCTCGGCCGCGGCCGCGGGAAAGGTGAGCGCGAGCGCGAACACCGCCGCCGCCACGCAGGATCGCGCGCGTCGTCGCATCGCCGCTCTAGCCCGCCGGTTCCGGGAGCAGCACCGCGGTCACCGAACGCCGCTCCACGAAGACCGCCCGCGCGGCGTCCTTCACCGCCGCCGCGTCGACCGCCGCGATCCGCTCCGGCCACGCCTCGACATCGGCGATCGTCCGCCCGGTGGTCAGCGCCCGGCCGATGACGCGGGGCGCCGCGCCCAGACCGTCGCGGGCGTAGATCGCCGCGGCCAGCAACGCCCGCTTGCTGCGCGCGAGCTCGGCCTCGGTGACCCCGTGCTCCAGGATGCGGGCGATCTCGTCCCGCAGCAGCGCCTCCACCCGACCGATGTCTCCGCCGGCCAGCGCCGACGCGGATATGGTGAACTCGCCCATGTCGAGCGCGGTTCCGAGATAGCCGGCGCCGGCGCCGGATGCCGCCTTTTCCTCGATCACCAGGCGGCGGTGGAGCCGGGAGGTCGCGCCGCCGCCGAGGATGTCGTCGAGCAGCAGCAGCGGATAGGCGTGCCGGGTCTCGCCCGCCGCGAAGCTCGGCGCGCGCCAGGTGATCGAGACGCTCGGCACATGCACCCGTTCGTGCTTCAGCGTCACCCGCTTGGCGGTCAGCGGCTCGGGCTCGCCGGGACGGACGCGCGCCGGTACCGGGCGCCGGGGGATCCTGCCGTAATGCTTTTCCGCGAGGCCGCGCACGAGCTCCGCGGTGGCGTCGCCGGCGACGATCAGGATCGCGTTGTTGGGGGCGTAGTGGGTCCGGTAGAAGGCAAGCGCGTCGGCCGCGGTCAGCCCGTCGATCTCGGTCTTCCAGCCGATCACCGGGATCCGGTAGGGGTGGCGCAGATAGGTCACCGCGCGACGGCGCTCGTAGAGCTGGGCGCCCGGGCTGTTGTCGGTGCGCGAGCGCCGCTCCTCGCGCACCACACCGCGCTCCGGAGCGGCCTTTTCCTCGGTCAGCCGCAGATTGACCATGCGGTCGGCTTCCATCCGCATGACAAGCTCCAGCTTGTCGCTGGCGACGCGCTGGACATAGGCGGTGTAGTCCTGGCTGGTGAAGGCGTTGTCGGAACCGCCATTGGCGGCGACGATCCTGGAGAACGCGCCGGACGGGACCGACGGCGTGCCCTTGAACATCAGATGTTCCAGGAAATGGGCCAGGCCGGACTTGCCCGGCGGCTCGTCCGCGGCGCCGACCCTGTACCAGACCGCATGGACGACGATCGGCGCGCGCGGATTCTCGACCACGACGACCCGGAGCCCGTTATCGAGGGTGAAGCTGCCGGGGTTGAACACCCCGGCGGCGGCGGGCAGTTGGGCCGGCGCCGCCGCCAGCAGGGCGGCGAGGATGGCGCGGCGATGGGCGCTCAGTTGAGCAGGCCCTCGAGGAAGCCGCGCTCGCGGCGCTCGATCATCGGCGTGGCGCCGGCGGCGGGCGGCTTGCCGAGCGCCGCGTTCGACTTCAGGCGCTGCGCCTCCTGCTCCGCATCGACCACCTCGCCGGGCGGATCCGGGTTGCGCCAGAACACGATCTTGTCGATGAACCCGGTCTGGGCGTCCGCCAGCGCCCGGGACTCGGCGTCGACCTTGGCGCGGATCCCGGGATCCGCGCCGGCGGCGCCCACCCGCATCAGGAGCGCGTTTTCCGCCGGCGACGCCTCGCCGTCGGGCGATCCGCCGGCCGCCGCGCTCCGGATCAGCGTCTCGCGGACCTGGTCCCTGATCTCGGCTTCCTGCGGCCGCCGGGTTCCGGGTGCCGGCGGACGAAGCGCGTAGTCGGGGGGCAGTGCCAGCGGTGCGCGGGTCGCGACCGCGAACTCGTCCGGCGGCTCGTTCCCGAGACCGATGCGCTGGCGCGTTTCTTCGCCGCATCCCGCCATCCCGGCCATGACGCATGCCGCCAGGACGGCGCCGAATGCGCGTCGTACCCTCATCGAACACATCTCACGTCGACCCTCCCCTTGGGCCGGATACGGTACGATCACTCCGCCCGCCGATCAAGCTCCCGTAGAGGACGATGGCGACGCCGACGGTGATCGCGCTATCGGCAAGGTTGAAGGCCGGCCAATGGTACCCGGCGACATGGAAGTCGAGAAAATCGATCACGTGGCCGCGGGCGATCCGGTCGGTCCCGTTGCCGGCAGCACCGCCGATTATCAGGCCCAGCGCGACGGTGAGCCCGCGTTCGCCGGTGCGCGTCATCCAGACCAGCATGCCGGCGATGACGACGACGGTAAAGCCCGCCAGCAGCCACGGCCCCCACGGCGAGTCGGTCTGGAACATGCCGAAGCTCGCGCCACGGTTGTGGACCAGGACGAAATTGAAGAACCCGGTCACCGGCAGGCCCCGCCCCACCTCCTCCAGCCAGCCCGCCACGATCCATTTGGTGGCCTGATCGGCGAGCGCGACCGCCGCGGCGATCGCGAGCCCCTGCCGCAGCCTGGGATTGGGCACGGGTTCTACTCGGCGGCGGCGCCGAACTGACCCACCGCGTCGGCGCAGCGCCGGCAAATGTCGGGATGGTCGGGCAGCGTCCCGACCTCCGGCAGAACCTTCCAGCAGCGTTCGCACTTCCGGCCGGCGGCGTGGCGGACGACAACGCCGACGCCGGGGATTTCGGGCAGGGCGAACGCGCCGGGCGGGACCGCACCCGTGGCGAGCGTCGCGTCGGAGGTGATGGCGATCTCGTCGAAGGCGATCCCCTCCAGCGCCGCCGCGGTCTCCGCATCGACGAAGATCTCGGGATGCGCCTGGAGGCTCGATCCGATGCGCTTCTCGGCCCGTTCGCGCTCCAGCGCGCCGGTGACGACGCGGCGGACGTCGCGCACCGTCTGCCAGCGCCCGGCGATCCCGTCCGCGCGCCAGCTCTCCGGGATCTCCGGGAAGAGGCGGAGATGCACGCTGTCCGCGTCTGCGCCGAAACGGGTGAGCCAGGCCTCCTCCGCGGTGAAGCAGAGGATCGGCGCGAGCCAGGCGGTCAGGCAGGAGAACAGCGCGTCGAGCACGGTCCTCGCCGCGCGGCGGACCGGATCGTCGCGGCGGCCGCAATAGAGCGCGTCCTTGCGGATGTCGAAATAGAAGGCCGACAGCTCGACCGCGCAGAAATTGTGCAGCGCCGCGAACAGCGGGTGGAAGTCGAACTCGCCGAAGCCTGCGCGCACCTCCCGGTCGAGCCCGTGCAGGCGGTGCAGCACCCAGCGTTCCAGCTCCGGCATCTCCCCGGGCGGCACCCGCTCGTCCGCGTCGAAACCGGCGAGGTTGCCGAGCATGTAGCGCAGCGTGTTGCGGATCCGCCGATAGGCCTCGACATTCTGGTCGATGATGTGCGCGCCGATGCGCAAGTCCGCGGAGTAGTCGGACGCCACCACCCAGAGCCGCAGGATGTCGGCGCCGAACTTGGCGATGACCTCCTGCGGGGCGACCACGTTGCCGAGCGATTTCGACATCTTGCGGCCCTGCTCGTCGAGCACGAAGCCGTGGGTGAGCACGGCCTCGTAGGGCGCGCTCCCCCGCGTGCCGCAGGCTTCGAGCAGCGAGGAATGGAACCAGCCGCGATGCTGGTCCGAGCCTTCGAGATAGAGCGAGGCCGGCCAGGAGAGATCCGCGCGGGTCTCCAGGGTGAAGCTGTGGGTGGCGCCCGAATCGAACCACACGTCGAGAATGTCGGTGACCTGCTCGTAATCGGCGGGATCGTGGTCGGGCGCGAGAAAACGTTCGGGCGGGCTCTCGAACCAGGCGTCCGCGCCCTCCTCGGCGACCGCCGCCACGACGCGTTCCAGTACCGCCTCGTCGCGCAGCGGCTCGCCGGTACGCTTGTCGACGAACACGGTGATCGGCACCCCCCAGGCGCGCTGGCGGGAGACGCACCAGTCGGGGCGGGCGGCGATCATGCCGGCGAGGCGGTTGCGCCCGGATTCCGGGTAGAAGGCGGTACGCGCGATCGCATCCAGCGCCTTTTGCCGGAGCTCGTTCTCCGCCATGCCGATGAACCATTGCGGCGTGTTGCGGAAGATCAGCGGCTTCTTCGAGCGCCAGGAATGCGGGTAGGAATGGACCAGCCGGCCGCGCGCCAGCAGCTTGCCGGCCCGGGCGATCGCCTCGGCCACCGCGCCGTCGACCTTGTAGACATGCTGTCCGGCGAACAGCGGGACGTGGTCGTAGAACACGCCGTCGTCGCCGATGGTGCGCGGGATTTCGAGCCCGTGCGCCCGGCCGACCTCGAAATCCTCGCTGCCGTGGCCGGGCGCGGTGTGGACCAGCCCCGTGCCCTGCTCGACGGTCACGTGCCCGCCGGGCAGCAGCGGCACGTCGAAGTCGTAGCCCTGGCCGTCGAGCGGATGGCGGCACACCGTTCCCGCCAGATCGCGTCCGGCGAGGTCGGCGATCTTCCGCGCGCCGGCGATGCCGGTCTCGCCGAACACCTCGGCGCTCAGCGAGCGGGCGAGCAGAACCCTTTCGCCGGGTACGGCGAGACTGTCGGGGGCAATCTCCGTCACCTCGTAGACCGCGTAGTCCATCTCCTCGCCGAAGGCGATGGCGCGGTTGCCCGGGATGGTCCAGGGCGTCGTCGTCCAGATCGCGGCGCACGCGCCGGCCAGCGCCTCGTGGCTCGGCCGGGCCACCGGAAAGCGCACATGGACGGTGGTCGACTCGTGGTCGAGATACTCGACCTCGGCCTCGGCCAGCGCCGTCTTCTCGACCACCGACCAGAGCACCGGCTTGGCGCCGAGATAGAGCCCGCCGTTCATCAGGAACTTGCCGAGCTCGCGGACGATCTGCGCCTCGGCGTCGTAGGACATCGTGGTATAGGGGTTTTGCCAGTCGCCGAGCACGCCGAGGCGCTCGAACTCCTCGCGCTGCACGTCGATCCAGTGGGCGGCGAATTCGCGGCACTCGCGGCGGAACTCGTTCAGCGGCACCTCGTCCTTGTCGCGGCCGTCGGCGCGGTATTTCTCCTCGATGGTCCATTCGATCGGCAGCCCGTGGCAGTCCCAGCCGGGCACGTAGTTGGCGTCGCGCCCGAGCATCTGCTGCGACCGGTTGATGACGTCCTTCAGGATCTTGTTGAGGGCGTGCCCGATATGGAGATGGCCGTTGGCGTAGGGCGGGCCGTCATGCAGGATGAACTTCTCGCGGCCCCTGGCGGCCGCGCGCAGGCGGGCGAAGAGATCGTCGCGCTGCCAGCGTTCGAGGATCTCCGGTTCGCGCCGCGGCAGCCTCGCGCGCATGCCGAACTCGGTCTTGGGCAGGAAGACGGTCGCGCGGTAATCGGTGGTCATTGCGGGGCCCTGGGGTCGCCGGAATCGATGGATGCGAGGAGCTCTCGCGCAGCCAGGCTGTCCTTCGCGATCTGGTCGCGGAGCTCGGGCAGCCCGTCGAACCTGCGCTCGGGCCGGATATACTCGACCAGCGCGACCCTCAGCAAGCGGCCATAGATGTCGCGGTCGAAATCGAAGACATGGGTTTCGAGACCGACCACGCTGCCGCCTATGGTCGGGCGGATGCCGAGATTGGCGCAGCCGGGGCGCCACACCGTCTCGCCGTCCTCCTCGATCCCGGCCCAGACCGCGTAGACGCCGAGCGCCGGGCGGACGGTGTCGGCCGGCGCCAGGTTGGCGGTGGGAAAGCCGAGCAGCCGGCCGCGCCTGTCGCCCTCCCGCACGCGCCCCTCGATCTCCCAGCAGCGGCCGAGCTGGAGCGCCGCCGCGCCCGGCTTTCCGTCGCGCAGGCAGGCGCGGATATTGGTCGACGAGAACACCGTCTCTCCCCAGCCGCTGACCGGTTCGACGATCTCGAACCCGACGCCCGCGCCTTTCGCCCAGCGCTCCAGCGTCTGGACGTTGCCGCGCCGGTCATGGCCGAACACGAAATCGTAGCCGATCGCGAGATGGCGCGCGGCGAGGCCCTTTGCCAGAACCGCGTCGATGAACGCCTCGGGCGGGACGCGCGCCATGGCTGCGTCGAAGCGCAGCACCAGCAGGATATCGACGCCGAGGGCTTCGAAGCGGCGCGCCTTGGATCTGAGCGGCGTGAGCTGGAACGGCGGCGCGTCGGGGCGGAAGAAACGCCGGGGATGCGGCTCGAAGGTGACCACGGCGAGCGGCGCCCGGAGGCGGCGCGCGGCGTCGGCGGCGACGCCGACCACCGCCGCGTGGCCGCGATGGACGCCGTCGAAATTGCCGATCGTCGCCGCGGCGCCGCGGGCGCTCTCGGGCAGGTTGGACGGGTGGCGGACGATGCGCATTTGGGCGCTTACCTATCGGCGGGCGATTCGGGTGTCAAACCGTTCGCCGGGGATCGCGCGAATTCTCCAACCGCCGGGCAAAACCGCTATGATCCGGCGCCCGATGGCAAGCGATGGAGAGCGCGATGTCAGACACCCCGCCGATGACGCCCGGCACGTTCGGCTGGAACGAGCTGGTGACCGCCGACACCGAGGCCTGCGAGGCGTTCTTCACCCGGCTGATGGGCTGGACCACCGATACCAACCCGATGGAGGAAGGCGGCGTCTACACCTTCTTCAAGCAGGGCGATCGCCCGGTCGGCGGCATGATGTCGATGCAATCGCTCGGCCTTGAGGACGTGCCGTCGCACTGGATGGCCTATCTCACGGTGGAGGATGTCGATGCCGCCTGCGCGCGGTGTCGGGATCTCGGCGGCAGGATCCTCATGGAGCCGATGGACGTGAAGGGCATCGGCCGCTTCGCCATCATCGCCGACCCCTCCGATGCCGCCCTCGGCCTCGCCCAGTACTTTTCGTCCTAGCGGCGGGGCCGATAGGCGTTCCTTTCCCGGGGCGTACCGTGCTATGCTCACGGCGAATGGCTGCCGGCAGGCGGGTTTCGACCGCCCGGCACGAACCGAAACGACGATGGAGACGGCTGGACCGTGGAAGTTCTTGTACGCGACAACGATGTCGATCAGGCGCTGAGGGCGCTCAAGAAAAAGATGCAGCGCGAGGGCATCTTCCGCGAGATGAAGATGCGGCGCTCATACGAGAAACCGTCCGAAAGACGCGCGCGGGAAAAGGCGGAGGCGATCCGCCGCGCGCGCAAGCTCGAGAGAAAACGCCTGGAGCGCGAGGGCTACTAGGCCGAAGCCCTCGCCTGGCTGAACCGGGGCCGCGGTCTGCGGCCCTTGTCGCGTGTGGCGTCCCGCTGGCGCGATTTCGCCCGCCACATTATAGTCCCGCCCATGTCCGAGACCGCGGCGTGGACGCGGGAGGGCGCGCTGGCGCTGCTCTCGCGCCCCTTCAACGACCTGATCTTCGAGGCGCAGGCGGTCCATCGCCGTCATTTCGACCCCAACCGGGTGCAGGTCTCCACCCTGCTCAGCATCAAGACCGGCGGCTGTCCCGAGAACTGCGCCTATTGCCCGCAGAGCGCCCATTTCGACACCGGCGTCGCCAATGAGCGCCTGATGAGGCTGGAGGACGTTCTCGACGCCGCCCGCGCGGCCAGGGCGGCGGGCGCGACGCGGTTCTGCATGGGGGCGGCCTGGCGCGGCCCCAACGACCGGGATCTGGACGCGGTCGAGGCGATGATCGCGGGCGTCAAGGAGATCGGTCTGGAGACCTGCGCCACGCTGGGCCTGCTGGCGCCGGGCCAGGCGGAGCGGCTGCGCGCGGCGGGGCTCGACTACTACAACCACAACATCGACACCTCCGAATCCTATTACCGCGAGATCGTCACCACCCGGCGTTACGAAGACCGGCTGGACACGCTCGCCAGGGTGCGCGCGGCGGGTATCGCGGTCTGCTGCGGCGGTATCGTCGGGATGGGCGAGAGCCGCGAGGACCGGGCCGACATGCTGCTTGCGCTGGCCGCCCTGCCGGAGCCGCCGGAAAGCGTGCCGATCAACGCGCTCGTGGCGGTGCCCGGCACGCCGCTCGCCGATGCGCCGAAGCTCGACCCGCTGGAATTCGTCCGCACGGTCGCCGCGGCGCGGATCATGATGCCGCGCTCGATGGTCCGGCTGTCGGCCGGGCGGCTCGAGATGGACGACGCCACCCAGGCGCTCTGCTTCCTCGCCGGCGCCAACTCGATCTTTCACGGCGAACGCCTGCTGACCACGCCCAACCCCGCGGTCGGGGAGGATCTGGGGCTGTTCGACCGGCTCGGGATCGAGGCGATGGAAACGGCCGGCGACGGTGGCTGAGACGCCAGGGAACCCCTGGTTCCCCTACACCCCGATGCGGGGCGTGCCGCCGCCGCTCGAAGCGGTGGGCACAGAGGGCGCGCGCATCCGCCTCGCCGACGGGCGCGAGCTGGTCGACGGGATCGCGTCCTGGTGGACGGCGTGTCACGGCTACAACCACCCCCACATCCTGGACGCGATGGAGGCGCAGCTTCGCCGCATGCCGCATGTGATGTTCGGCGGCATGGTGCACGAGCCGGCCCTGCGGCTCGCCCGCCGGCTCGCGGCAGTGCTGGGCTGCGGCCTCGACCACGTGTTCTTCAGCGACTCCGGCTCCGTCTCGGTCGAGATCGCGCTCAAGATGGCGATCCAGTACTGGCGCAACCGGGGGATCGACGGGCGCGGCCGGTTCGTCTGCTTTCGCGGCGCCTATCACGGCGACACGCTGGGCGCGATGGCGGTGTGCGATCCCGAGGACGGCATGCACCGGCTGCTGGGCGGCTACGTGCCGCCGCAGATCGTGCTGGACCTGCCGCTCGGCCGCAGAGCCGCCGCGGCGTTCGAGGACGCCATCGCGCGCCACGCAAGCGAGATCGCGGCGGTGGTGGTGGAGCCGCTGCTCCAGGCGGCGGGCGGCATGCGCTTCCATGCGCCGGAGACGCTCGCAGCGATCGCCGGGACCTGCCGCCGCCACGGCCAGCTGCTCGTCCTCGACGAGGTGGCAACCGGGTTCGGGCGCACCGGCACGATGTTCGCCTTCGAACAGGCGGGAATCGCGCCCGACATCGTCTGCCTCTCCAAGGCGCTCACCGGCGGCACGATGGGGCTCGCGGCGACGGTCGCCAACCGGCTCGTGTTTGCCGCCTTCGACAGCGAGGACCCGAAGCGGGCGTTGATGCACGGGCCCACCTTCATGGCGAACCCGCTGGGCTGCGCCGCCGCCAACGCCTCGCTCGACCTGTTCGAGCGCGAGCCCAGGCTGGAACAGGCGCGGCGCATCGAGTCCCGTCTCCGGGAGTCGCTCGAGCCCTGCCGGTCGCTGCCCCGCGTGGTCGACGTCCGGGTGCTGGGCGCGGTCGGCGTCGTCGAGCTCGACCGGATCGACGATCTCGCCGGCATGCGGATGCGCTTCGTCGAGGAGGGCGTATGGATCCGCCCGCTCGGCAACGCGGTCTATCTGATGCCGCCGCTGGTGGTCACCGGCGACGAGCTCGATCTTCTGGCCGGCGCGATCCGCCGCGTGGTGGGATCGCTCAGTTAGTCCGGCGGAGGCACGCCCGCCTTTTTCATCGCCGCCGCCTGGCGTTTCGCCAGGGTATCGGCGTCGAAATCCGCGACCAGGTCGTGGAACATCCGGTGCCAGTTGATCTCGGCCCTGAGATGCATGAAGACCGAGCCGAGGCCGATGGCGGCGCGGTCCATGAGCACGAACTCGCGCGGCGGACGCACCCCGCCCAGCCGGCGCAGCTCGCGATGCACCTTCGAGGCCACCTCGGCGCCGTAGACCCGGCTGTTGGCGCCCTCGATCGGCCGGGGCCTGTCCTCCAGCAACGGCGCGTAGAGGAACGACGCCCAGAGGTTCAGGACGTCGATCGTCTCGTTCGACAGCCCGGTGAACCCCCAGCCCTCATAGGCATCCACCGCAAGCGCACGGTCGTCCCGGTCGATCGCGTGGTAGAGGTCGATCGCGCCCTTGACGAATCGCGGCGGGAAGATCCGGATACAGCCGAAATCGAGCAGGTTCACCGACCCGTCCGGCCGCACGGTGTAGTTGCCGAGATGCGGATCGCCGTGGATGACGCCGTAGTCGTAGAACGGCACGTACCAGGCGCGGAACATGTTGTGGGCGACCCGGTTGCGCGCCTCCAGCTCCTCGCCGGCCAGCTCCAGCAGCCGGCGCCCGTCCAGCCAGGTCATGGTCAAGAGCCGCCCTGTGGAGAGCGCGGGCACCGGGTCGGGGACGTGCACGGCCTCTTCGTCGGCGTGCATCAGGCGGTAGAGCCGGATATGGCGCAGCTCGCGCGCGTAGTCGACCTCCTCGCGCAGCCTGGCGGCGAGCTCGGCATGGATCTCGCGCGGGTCGACCGCCTTGTCGTAGCGCCGGTAGATCGCCAGCACGATGCGCAGCTGGCGGAGGTCGGCCTCGACGGCGGACGCCATGTCGGGGTATTGCAGCTTGCAGGCGAGATCGCTTCCGTCCCGCCCGACCGCGCGGTGCACCTGGCCGAGCGACGCGGCCGCGGCCGCCTGGCGCTCGAAGCTCGCGAAGCGCTTCTCCCAGCCGGCGCCGAGCTCGGCCGCCATGCGGCGCCTGACGAACAGCCAGCCCATCGGCGGCGCGTTGGCCTGCAGCTCGCCCAGCTGCTCGGAGTATTCCCGGGGCAGGATGTCGGGGACGGTCGACATGATCTGGGCGACCTTCATCAGCGGCCCCTTGAGGCCGCCGAGCGCGCGGCGCAGATCCCCGGCGCTGCGCTCCCGGTCCATCTCCAAGCCGAGATAGCGCTCGCCCGCCACGCGGGCGGCGATGCCGCCCACCGCCGCGCCCACGCGGCCGTAGCGCCGCACCCGCCCGGTCAGCCGGTTGTCCTCGTCGCGGCGTTCCGGCGGCCGCCTCATGCGGCGTCCTCCAGCTCGTCGATCATCCCCTCGATCACCGCGAGCCCCCGCGCCCAGAACGCCGGCTCCGCGGCATCGAGCCCGAACGGCGCCAGCAGCTCGCGGTGGCGCAGCGTGCCGCCGGCCTCAAGCATGCGGAGGTAGTTCGCCGCGAAACCGGGCGCGCCGCCCTCATGGACCGCATAGAGCGCGTTCACCAGGCAATCCCCGAAGGCGTAGGCATAGACATAGAACGGCGAGTGGACGAAATGCGGGATATAGCACCAGTAGTACCGGTAGTCCCCGCCGAGCCGGATCGCCGGGCCCAGGCTCTCGCGCTGGACGTCGAGCCAGATCTCGCACAGCCGGTCGGCCGTCAGCTCTTCGCGGCGGCGCTCCTCGTGGACCCGGCTCTCGAAGCGGTAGAAGGCGATCTGGCGGATCACGGTGTTGAGCATGTCCTCGACCTTGGCGGCGAGCAGCAGACGCCGCTCCGCCGGGCCGGCGCGGTCGAGCAGGGCGCGGAAGGTCAGCATCTCGCCGAACACCGAGGCGGTCTCGGCGAGGGTCAGCGGCGTCTTCGCCATCAGATGGCCCTGGCGCCCGGCGAGCACCTGGTGGACGCCGTGACCGAGCTCGTGCGCCAGGGTCATCACGTCGCGCGGCCTGCCTTGGTAGTTGAGCAGGATGTAGGGATGCGCGGACGGAACCGTGGCATGCGAGAAGGCGCCCGGCGACTTGCCCGGCCGGAGCGCGGCATCGATCCGGCGGTCGTCGAAGAACCGGGCGGCGATCCGGCGCAGCGCCGGCGAGAACGCGCCATAGGCGTCGAGCACGATGTCGCGCGCCTCGTCCCAGCGGATGACGCTGCCGTCGGCGCCGGGCAGCGGCGCGTTGCGGTCCCAATGCTCCAGCGCATCGACCCCGAACCGGCGCGCCTTCAGCGCGTAGTAGCGGTGCGCGAGACGCGGATAGGCGTCCGTCACCGCCTCGGTCAGGGCATCCACCACCCCGGCCTCGACCCGGTTGGCGAGATGGCGCGCCGACTGGGGGGTCTGGTAGCCGCGCCAGCCGTCCTCGATCTCCTTGTCCTTGGCGAGCGTATTGGCGATCAGCGCGAACAGCCGCACGTTCTCCGCGAGCACCCGTCCGATCGATTCGGCCGCTTCCCGGCGGCGCGCGCCATCGGGATCGGACAGCAGATGAAGCGCCTCCTGGGCGGTCAGGTCCCGGCCCTCGACCGGGAAGCGGAGCGCCGCCATGGTTTCGTCGAACAGCCGGGTCCAGGCCGCCCGGCCGGTCAGGCGCTTGACATGGAACAGCCGCTCGGCCTCCTCGCCGAGCTGATGGGGGCGGGAGAGGCGGATGTCGCGCAGCCACGGCCGGTAGCGCGCGGCACCCGGGTCGGCGAGCTTGCCGTCGAGCGCGTCGTCTTCCATCCGGTTGATCTCGAGCGTGAAGAACAGGATTTCGCCGGTAATCGCCGTCGCCCGCTCGCGCACCGACTGATGGAACCTGGCCGTAACGGGATCGCCGAGATCGGCCGCGTGCAGAAGCTGGGCGTAGCTCTCCGCGCGGGCGACGGTTTCGGTGACCGCCTCGTAGGATGCGATCGCGCGCCCGAACGCCGCGCCGCCCGCCGCCGCGAGCCCGCCCTTCCAGCGCTTGCCAAGCGCCGCGGCGTCGCGTTCCGCGCGGTCGAGATCGGCCGCGAGCGCCGGGCTGTCCGGTGCCGGGTAGAGGTCCGCGAGGTCCCACTCGGGCAGGGCGCCGAGGCCTCCGGAATTCGCCTGGTCGGTCATGCTGGGCTCCGGCGGTCGTTCTGGATATAGCGTCCGAAGCGGGCCGAAACCACCGATGGCGGGGCCGCGGCGGGGCAATTTGCATTGGCGCGACCGAGACCGGATGATCTATTTGATCGCACTGGCGGCCACTGTCCGGGAATCAACCGAAGGAGCGACGGAATGGCGGATCGGGAGAAGGCACTCATCGTCGGGGCCGGCAGCGGGCTCAGCGCCTCGCTGGCGCGGCTGTTCCACGGGGAAGGCATGGCGGTGGCGCTGGCCGCGCGCAATGCGGACAAGCTGGACGGCCTGTGCTCCGAGATCGGCGGCCGCGCGCATGCCTGCGATGCCTCCGACCCGCAGGCGGTGGCGGCGCTGTTCGAGGCCGTCACGGCGGATATCGGCGCCCCCGACGTGGTCGTCTTCAACCCGAGCTTTCGCGCGCGCGGGCCGATCGTCGACCTCGACCCGGAGCAGGTGCGAAAGGTCATCGAGATCAGCTGCTTCGGCGGCTTCCTGGTGGCCCAGCAGGCGGCGCGTCAGATGACGGCGCGCGGCTCCGGCACCATCCTGCTCACCGGCGCGTCGGCGAGCGTCAAGGGCTATGCCAATTCCTCCTCCTTCGCGGTGGGCAAGTTCGGGCTGCGCGGCCTCGCCCAGAGCCTGGCGCGGGAGCTTCAGCCGCAGGGTGTCCATGTCGCGCATTTCGTCATCGACGGCGGCATCGCCAGAGCGGGCGACGCGCGGGTGGCCGAGCGCGGGCCGGACGGCACGCTCGACCCCGACGCCATTGCCGAGACCTATCTCCACATCCACCGCCAGCACCGCAGCGCCTGGACCTGGGAGGTCGAGGTCAGGCCGTGGGTGGAGAATTTCTGACCCGGCGGAGGGCTTGCGCGTGCACGGCAAAGTCATGGCCGCGGCGGGCCGCGCGGGGCTCGTCGCCGTGTTGCTGCTCGCCGGCCTCGCGCCAGCGCTCGGCGAGTCCGGAATCCGCGTCGTCCCCGCCTATTTGAAGAGCTCCCATCCCGCATCGGACACCCACTACAACACCGATCACCCGTCCCTCGGCGTCGGCGGGCCCGTGCGCGGACAATGGCTGCGCTGGCGCGCCGGCATGGTGCGGAACTCCCATTCGCGCTGGGGGCCGTTCGCCGGTCTGTCCGGCACGCTGGAGGTGATCGGCGACTGGCGCGTGGGGCTGAACGCCGGAATCGCCGGGAACTACAGCCGCAACAACTGGTTTCGCATCGGCGTGCTGCCCATCGTGCAGTGGGAGGACCCGGACAGCGACCTCATATGGGAGTTCGGGTTCGTCCGCCGCGAGGACGCGACCTTCGCCGGGGTGGGCGTCCACATCCCGCTTTCGCTGTGGACGAAATGACCCGCGCGGTCCCGTGAGTGGCGGAGGGAGTGGGATTCGAACCCACGATACCGTTTCCGGTATACACGCTTTCCAAGCGTGCGCCTTCAGCCGCTCGGCCACCCCTCCGTCGGTCGCAATTTAGCACCGGCCATGCCCGGTTCAAGGGCGGACGGTTGACTCGGGAATCGGCGGGCTCGATCATCCGCCGAACGCGTCTTGCGAATTCACCGCTCCGGATTCACGAAAGGGATTGTCCATGCCAACGAGATTTTCCACCGCCCTCGGGGTCTTGCCGAGCCGGATGCCGCTCGGCGCCGCGGCGGCCGCCATGCTGCTCGGCCTCGGCGCGGCCGCCGGCGCGGCCGAGCTCAAGCTCGCGCACTTCATGTCTCCCAAGCATCCGATGGACCGCTTCATCATGCGGCCGTGGTCCGAGGAGGTCGCGGCCAAGTCGGGCGGCAGCCTGAAAGTCCGCATCTTTCCCGGCGGCGCGCTCGGCAAGGGTCCCGTCGCGCAGTACAAGCGCGCGGTCGACGGGGTGGCGGATGTCGCCTTCGGCCTGCCGGGCTTCACCTCGAAATTGTTCCCGCGGGTGGGCGTGGTCGAGCTGCCGGGGATGGCGCCAACGTCGAGCGCTGCGACCAACGCGATGTGGAACGCCATGGGCGAGCTCGCGCCCGAGTTCCGCCGGGTCAAGCTGCTCGCGCTCTGGACCAACGAACGCCAGGTGCTGATGACCCGCAAGCAGCCGATCCGCTCGGTCGCCGACATGAAGGACCTCAAGTTCCGGGTTCCTTCCAAGACCCAGGGCGAGGCGATCAAGGCGCTCGGCGCGGTGCCCGTCTTCATGCCGATCAACCGGGTCTACAACGCGCTCAACACCGGCGTCATCGACGGCGTCTTGACCGGGCCCAGCACGATCAACAGCTTCAAGTTCAACGAGGTCGCCAAGTACTACACCACCGGCTGGCCGCTCGGCCGCTCGCCGTTCTACCTGGTGATGAACAACGCCGCCTTCGACAAGCTGTCCGACGCCCACAAGGTGCTGGTCGAACGCACCACGGGTCGGGCGATGAGCCTGCGCGCGGCCCAGTTCTACATGCGCGCCGGCAATGCGGGGCTCGACCGGGTGCGGAAATCCGACAAGCACGAGGTGATCGCGCTCGAAGGCGCGGCGCTCCAGGAGGGCGTCAAGCGGCTGTTGGCGGCGCGCGCGGCGCAGGTCAAGGCGCTCGATTCGCGCGGCGTGCCGGCGAGCGCGATCCTTAAGGCGATGGGGGTCGCCGGAAGCTGAGCCCGGCGCCGGCTCTTGCGGGCGAGCCCGCATTTCTCGCCCCTGTCACGGCCTGCGTCGCGCCCGGGCGTTCGTCCCGCCAGGAGCGGGCCGAAAAGCGTAGCAGGGACTACGGTCGAGGCCCGCGACGAAGCGGGCGGGCGCCCGGGCGCGACCCTTCGGGCGGCGCTGTCCGGCCGACAGGGTGCGCAGACGCGCTTGTCCGATGTCCCCGCATCGCGCCGCGCGCCTCTCCTGCCCTGTCGGCCGGACAGCGCCGCGCAGGCCATGACAGGGGCGAGACATGCGGGCTAACCTGGAGCGGCTTTCGGGAACCGTCGGCGCCGGCGTTCGCCTGATGGCGGTCGTCGGCGGCGCGGTGCTGATGTGCCTGATGGCGCTCACCGTGGTCGCGGTGACGCTCAGGAAGTTCAACGATCCGATCCTCGGCACCCAGGACCTGTCGGAGGCCGGGCTCACCGTCGTCGTGTTCTTCGCCATGGCCTATTCCGGCTGGACCGGCGGGCATATCGCGGTCGACCTGATCGGCAACTTCGTTTCGGGGCGCAGGCTCGCCGCGCTGGATGCCTCGGTGCGCATCCTCTGCGGCCTGTTCTTCCTCGTCGTCGCCTGGCAGAGCCTCGCCCAGGGGCTCGACGCGCTGGAGTTCGGCGACGGGTTCAACCTGCTCGATATCCCGCATCACCCGTTCTACTTCGCGATCGCCTTCGGCTCGCTGGCGTTCGCCCTGGTCCTCGTCGTGCTCGGCCTGCGCGCGGCATTCGGCCTGCCCGAGATCGCAAGACGGAAGGCCGATGAGTAGCTCGCTGATCGGCGTGATCGGTATCCTCGCGCTGTTCGGCCTGCTCGCCATCCGTATGCCGGTCGGCATCGTCATGATGCTGGTCGGGTTCGTCGGCGTCGGGGTGATGAACGGCTGGCCGGCGGCGCTGGCGACGCTGGGCAGCGAGCCCTTCGTGATCGCGTCCAATTTCGAACTCATGATCATCCCGATGTTCGTGCTGATGGGGAACCTCGCCTCGATCTCGGGGATGAGCCGCGACCTTTACGGTGCCGCCTATGCCTGGTTCGGGCACTGGCGGGGCGGGCTCGCCTCGGCGACCATCGCCGCCTGCGCCGGGTTCGCGGCGCTGTCGGGCTCCTCGGTCGCCTCCGCGGTGACGATGGGCCGCGTCGCCCTGCCGGAGATGCGGCGCTACGACTACCACCCCCGCCTCGCCACCGGCGCGATTGCCGCCGGCGGCACGCTCGGCATCCTGATCCCGCCATCGACCGGGTTCGTGATCTACGCCATCCTGACCGAGGAATCGATCGGCCGGCTGTTTCTCGCGGGCGTCCTGCCGGGGCTGCTGCTGACCGCGCTGTTCATGGTGGCGATCGCGATCCAGACCCGCATCCGCCCGGTTCTCGGCCCGCCCGGCCCGGCGCTTCCGCTGGCCGGGCGGGTGCGGGCGACCGGGCGGGCGGGCGCGATGATCGGCATCGTCGCGGTCACCATCGGCGGCATCTATTCCGGCTTCTTCACCGCCGGCGAGGCCGCGGGCGTCGGCGCGTTTCTCGCCTTCCTGCTCGCGCTGGCGCGGCGCAGCGTCACGCCGGCCTCGCTCAACGTCACCCTGCTGGAGACCGTGCGCACCAGCGCCTTCGCCTTCCTGATCCTGATCGGCGCGCATGTCTTCAACCCCTTCCTCGCGCTGACCCATATCCCGAGCGACCTCGCCGCACTCCTGATCGGCACCGAGCTTTCCCGGCTCGGCATCCTCGCCATCCTGCTGGCTGCGTTCATCGTGCTCGGCATGTTCCTCGAAGGCTTCGCGATCCTCGTCCTCACCCTGCCCATCGTGCATCCGCTGATCGTCGAGCTGGGCTACGACCCGATCTGGTTCGGCGTGCTGATGGTCATCGTGCTGGAGATGGGGCTGATCAGCCCGCCGGTCGGCGTCAACGTATTCGTCGTCAAAGGGATCGCCGAGGACGTGCCGATGCGCGACATCTTCATCGGCATCATGCCGTTCTGGGCGGCGATGCTGGCATGTATGGTGCTGCTCGTCATGTTCCCCGAGATCGCGCTGTTCCTGCCCAACCGGATGATCCAGTAGCGCGGCGGACCCCGAGAGAGAGGCATCGCAATGACCCGTCCCGAACCCCGTTCCTATTTCGCCGCGACCGCCGGCTTCGCGACCGGCGAGGACAGCCCGCGCGACTTCCTCGAACGCTGCATCGCGCGGATCGAGGCGGATGACGGAGAGGTCGGCGCCTTCGTCGCCGTCAACGCCGATGCCGCGCGCGCGGCCGCCGACGCGGCATCGGCGCGGTGGAAGGACGGGCGGGCGCGCTCCGCCATCGACGGCATGCCGGTCGGCATCAAGGACATCATGGAGACCGCCGACATGGCGACCGAGCAGGGCTCGCCGCTGTTCGCCGGCTGGCAGGGCGGGCGCGACGCGGCGGCGGTCGCGGCGCTGCGCGAGGCCGGCGCGGCGATCATCGGCAAGACGGTGACCACCGAGTTCGCCGCCACCCACCCGCGCGGCACCCGCAACCCCTGGGATCTCGCGCGCACGCCGGGCGGGTCGTCGAGCGGGTCGGCCGCGGCGGTCGCCTGCGGCATGGTGCCGGCGGCGCTCGGCACCCAAGTGATCGGCTCCATCCTGCGCCCGTCGAGCTTTTGCGGGGTCTACGGCTTCAAGCCGAGCGTCGGCGGCATCAACCGGGGCGGCAGCTTCGATGTGTTCAGCCAGAGCTGCACCGGGACCATCGCCGCCACGCTCGACGAGACCTGGGTGGTGGCGCGCGAAATGTCCGCCCGCTGCGGCGGCGATCCCGGCTATCCCGGCCTGTCGGGGCCGAGCGTCCGTCCGGCGGCGCGGCGCCCCGGCCGCGTCGCGGTGCTGGAGACGGCGGGCTGGGAGGTCGCGGGCGACGCCGCGAAGGCGGAGCTCGCCTCGGTGCGCGGCCGGCTGGAGGCGGCGGGCATCGATTGCCTCGACCGCCGGTCGAGCGATGCGGTGGCGGCGGCCGAGGCGGCGATCGCCGATGCCGTCCCGCTGGCGCGCAGCGTCAACGCCTGGGAGACCCGCTGGCCGCTCAACACATACGCGCGGGACATGGACGCGGCGGGGCTGAGCGAGGTCTCGACCGAGCGCCTGGGCGAGGCCGAGGCGATGACGCAGGAGCAGTACCAGGGCCTGCTCGGGGACCGCGACCGGGCGCGCGCCGCCTGGGCGGCGCTCGCCGAGGAGTGCGAGATCTGCATCACCCTCGCCGCCGCCGGGCCGGCACCGGTCGGGCTCGGCTCGACCGGCGATCCGGTGTTCAACGTTCCCGCCTCGCTGCTCGGCATTCCAGCGGTCACGATGCCGGTGCTGGAGACCGACGGATTGCCGCTCGGCCTCCAGGCGATGGGATTCGCGAACCGGGACGCGGCGCTGTTCGCCGCCGCGGCAGGGCTGCTGACGGTGCTGTAGGGCGTCCCTCGATACGGTGCCGACGCGCCTGCTCGGGATGAGGGAGGTATCGGGCCACTCGGCACCCAACCTCATCCTGAGTAGCGCCCCAAGGGCGCGTATCGAAGGGCGGCCTACTCGTCGCCGATGCGCAGCGCGTCGATGAACGCCGATTGCGGGATCTCGACCTGGCCGAACTGGCGCATGCGCTTCTTGCCCTCCTTCTGGCGTTCGAGGAGCTTGCGCTTGCGGGTCACGTCGCCGCCATAGCACTTGGCGGTCACGTCCTTCCTGAGCGCGCTGATGGTCTCGCGCGCGATCACCTTGCCGCCGATCGCGGCTTGCAGCGGAACCTTGAAGAGCTGGCGCGGGATCAGATCCTTGAGCCGGATGCAGATCGCCCTTCCGCGCTGCTCCGACCGGCTGCGGTGGACGATCATCGACAGCGCGTCGACCGGCTCGGCGTTGACCAGGATGGCGAGCTTGACGAGATCCCCCTCCGCGTAGCCTTCGAGCTGGTAGTCGAAGCTCGCATAGCCGCGGCTCACCGACTTGAGCCGGTCGTAGAAGTCGAACACCACCTCGTTGAGCGGCAGCCGGTAGACCACCATCGCCCGCCCGCCGACATAGGTGAGCTCGATCTGCGTGCCGCGGCGGTCCTCGCAGAGCGCGAGCACCGCGCCGAGGTAGTCGTCGGGCACCATGACCGTCGCCTTGATCCACGGCTCCTCGACCCTCCGTATCTGCACCGGGTCGGGCATGTCGGCCGGGTTGTGGACCTCCTCGACCGCCCCGTCGCCGGTATGGACGCGATAGACCACGGACGGCGCGGTGGTGATCAGCTCAAGATCGAATTCGCGGGCGAGCCGTTCCTGGACGATCTCCAGATGGAGCAGGCCGAGGAAGCCGCAGCGGAACCCGAAGCCGAGCGCGGCGGAAGTCTCGGGCTCGTAGTGGAAGCTCGAATCGTTGAGCCGCAGCCGGGCCAGGCTCTCGCGCAGATCCTCGTAATCCGCCGCATCGACCGGGAACAGCCCGCAGAACACCACCGGCACGGTCGGCCGGAAGCCCGGCAGCGGCGCCTCGGCGGGCCGGCGGTCCTCGGTGATGGTGTCGCCGATCCGCGTCTCGGCGACATGCTTGATGCTGGCGGTGATGAAGCCGATCTCGCCCGGCCCGAGGACGCCCGTCTCGGCGCGCTTGGGCGTGAAGACCCCGACCCGGTCGATCTGGTGCACCGCGCCGGTCGCCATCATGCGGATCTTCATGCCGCGCCTGAGCTCGCCGTGGCGCACCCGGACCAGGATGATCACGCCGAGATAGGCGTCGTACCAGGAGTCGACCAGCAGCGCGCTGAGCGGCGCCTCGCACTCGCCCTCCGGTGGCGGAAGGCGTGCGATCAGCGCCTCCAGCACGGCGTCGATCCCCTCCCCGGTCTTCGCCGAGACGGCGATGCAGTCCGCCGCCGCGAGGCCGATCACGTCCTCCACCTGCGAGCGGATGCGCCCGGGCTCGGCAGCGGGAAGGTCGATCTTGTTGAGCACGGGGACGATCTCATGGTCCGCGTCGATCGCGAGATAGGCGTTGGCGAGCGTCTGCGCCTCCACCCCCTGCGTCGAGTCGACCAGCAGGATCGAGCCCTCGCAGGCGGCGAGCGATCGCGAGACCTCGTAGGTGAAGTCGACATGGCCGGGCGTGTCCATCAGGTTGAGCTGATAGGTCCTTCCGTCGCGCGCCTTGTAGGGCAGGCGCACGGTCTGCGCCTTGATGGTGATGCCGCGCTCGCGCTCCAGCTCCATGGTGTCGAGCAGCTGGTCGCGGAATTCCCGCTCTTCCACCCCGCCGCAGGTCAGGATCAGCCGGTCGGCCAGCGTCGACTTGCCGTGGTCGATATGGGCGATGATGGCGAAGTTGCGGATATGCGAGAGATCGGTCATCCCGGTCAGCCTCGCAGCACGGCCCCCGTCGCCTTGGCGACCGCGGCGACGATGCGCTCGCCGACCGCCTCGATCTCGGCATCGGTGAGCGTCGCCTCGCGCGGTTGCAGGGTGACGCAGAGCGCGACCGATTTCCTGTCCGCGCCGAGCTCGGGTCCGCGATAGACGTCGAACAGCGCCACGTCCGCGATCAGCGCCTTGTCGGCGCCGCGCGCCGCAGCGGCGAGCGCCGCGCCCGGCGTGGCCTCGTCGACCGCGAAGGCGAAGTCGCGCTCCACCGGCTGGAGCGCGGCGAGATGGAGCATCGGGCGCGATGCCCCCTTCCCCGCCCTGCGCGCGGGAACCGCGTCGAGCAGCACCTCGAAGGCAGAGGCCGGCCCGCGCAGGTCGAAGCGGTCCAGCACCGCGGGATGCACCTCGCCGAACCGGGCGAGCGGCTTGGGGCCGAGGGTGAGCGCGGCCGCGCGGCCCGGATGGGACCAGAGGGGCGCGTCGTCGCCGAGGCGGAGATTGTGCGCCGGCACGCCCGCCGCTTCGAGCGCGGCCAGCGCGTCCGCCTTGGCGTGATAGGCATCCACCCCGGCGCGGGTGCCGGACCAGTGCCGGGGCGCGGTGCCGCCGACGCGGAGCCCGCACGCGGCCTGGGACTGCCCGTCCCGTCCGGCGGCGTATTGCGGGCCGATCTCGAACAGGGCGATGTCGGCGATGCCGCGGGCGGCGTTGCGCGAAGCCGCCTCCAGCAACTTGGGCAGGATCGAGGGGCGCATATGCGCGAGCTCGACGCTGATCGGGTTGGCGAGGCGGAGCGACGGCGCGGCGCCGAACGCCTCGGCCTCGTCGCCCGCCATGAAGGAGAAGGTCACCGCCTCGGTCAGCCCGCGCGCCGCCAGCGCGCGCCGCACCCGGCCGCGCCGGGACTGGGACGGCGACCAGGCGGCGCCCGGAACCGCGGTCGCCGCGCGCAGCGGGACCGCGGGGATCGCATCGAAGCCGTTGATCCTGAGCACCTCCTCGACGAGGTCGGCCTCGCCCTCGACGTCGGGGCGCCAGGGCGGCACCGAGGCGGTCAGGCTGTCGCCGGCGTCCTCGATTTCAAAACCGAGGTCGCCGAGGATCCGCTGTGCCGCCCCGTCGTCGACCGCGACCCCGCCGAGCGTGGCGATGCGCGACTTGCGGAGCGCAATGTTGCGCCGGTGGGCGGGCATCTCCCCGGCCATGGTGAGCGCGCTCGCCTCGCCGCCGCAGATGTCGAGGATCAGCCGCGCGGCGATCTCCGCCCCCCACAGCGCCGAGGTCGGATCGACGCCGCGCTCGAAGCGGTAGCGGGCGTCCGAGACGATGCCGAGCTTGCGCCCGGTGGCGGCGGTGCGTACCGGATCGAACAGCGCGACCTCGAGGAACACGCTCGTCGTGTCGTCGCCGCAGCCGGTCGCCTCGCCCCCCATCACCCCGCCGATCGCGAGCGCGCCGGTGTCGTCGGCGATCACCGTCATCGACTCATCCAGGTCGTAGGTCCGCCCGTCGAGCGCGGCGACGCTCTCGCCGGGCCGGGCGAAACGCATGGTCGGATCGCCGGAGATCTTCTCGGCGTCGAACACGTGGAGCGGGCGCGCCAGATCGAAGGTGACGTAGTTGGTGATGTCGACCAGCGCCGAGATCGGCCTGAGCCCGATCGCGATCAGCCGGTCCCGCAGCCATTTCGGGCTCGGCCCGTTGCGCAGATTGCGGAAGGTCCGCCCGACGACGAACGGGCAGGCATCGCCGTCGCCGTCCGGGAGGTCGCGCCGCCAGGAGAGCGGGCTCTCGAACCCGCCCTCGACCGGGGCGGCGTCCAGCGGCCTGAGCCGCCCCATCCCGGCGGCGGCGAGGTCGCGGGCGATGCCGCGCACGCCGGCGCAGTCCGGACGGTTCGGGGTGAGCCCGATCTCGATGACCGGGTCGCCGATGCCGAGCGCCTCGGCCGCCGGCATCCCCGCGGCGAAGTCGCCGGCGAGGTCGATGATTCCCTCGTGCTCGTCGGACAGGCCGAGCTCGCGCTCGGAACACAGCATGCCGCTCGACCCGACGCCGCGGATCTTCGACTTCTTCAGCTTCGTCCCGGTACCCGGGATCGTGCATCCGGCGCGCGCGAACACCCCCTTCATGCCGGTCCGCGCGTTGGGCGCGCCGCAGACGACGTCGAAGCGCTCGCCGCCGCCGATCTCGACGGTGCAGACGCTGAGCCGGTCGGCGTTGGGGTGCGGCCCGGCCTCGATCACGTCGCCGACCACGAAATCGGCGAGCGCGGCGGCCGGATCGTCGACCGCCTCGACCTCCAGCCCGATCATCGACAGCCGCTCGGCGATCGCCTGCAGCGGGGCGTCGCTCTCGAGATGGTCGCGGAGCCAGGAGAGGGTGAACTTCACTGGGCGATCCCGGCGGCGACGTTCGGCATGTCGAGCGCCGAAAACCCGTAATGGCGGAGCCAGCGCAAATCGGAGTCGAAGAAGGTGCGGAGGTCGGGGATGCCGTATTTGAGCATCGCCACCCGCTCCACGCCCATCCCGAAGGCGAAGCCCTGGTAGCGCGCCGGATCGATGTCGCAGTTCTCCAGCACCTTCGGGTGGACCATGCCGGAGCCGAGGATTTCGAGCCAGTCGTCGCCGGCGCCGATGGTGAGCCCGTCGGCCGACCGGCTGCAGCCGATATCGACCTCGGCCGACGGCTCGGTGAAGGGGAAGAAGCTCGGCCGGAAGCGCACCGGCAGGTCGTCGACGCCGAAGAACGCGCGGCAGAACTCGATCAGGCAGCCCTTGAGATGGCCCATATGGGTCTCTTCGTCGATCACCAGCCCCTCGACCTGGTGGAACATCGGCGAGTGGGTGGCGTCGTGGTCGGCGCGGAAGGTGCGGCCCGGCACGACGATGCGGATCGGCGGCTTCTCGACCAGCATGGTGCGGATCTGCACCGGCGAGGTGTGGGTCCGCAGCAGCGCCCGCTCGCCGTCCTCGTCCGGCTCGAAATAGAACGTGTCGTGGTCCTGCCGGGCGGGGTGCTCGGGCGGGATGTTCAGCGCCGTGAAGTTGTGGAAGTCGTCCTCGATATCGGGGCCTTCGGCGACCGTGAAGCCCATCTGGCAGAAGATCGCCACGATCTCCTCGATCGCCTGGCTGATCGGGTGGATGCGCCCTTCCGGCTCCGGTCTCGGCGGCAGCGAGACGTCGATCCTCTCGCCGGCGAGCCGGGCGTCCAGCGCACCCTCCCGGAGCGCCTCGCGGCGCGCGTCGATCGCCTCGGCGACGGCGGATTTGAGCGCGTTCAGCGCCTGCCCGGCCGCCCTTCGGTCCTCGGGGGCGAGCGTGCCCAGCTGCTTCATCAGCGCGGTCACGCGTCCCCTGCGGCCGAGCGTCTCGACGCGCAGCGCTTCGAGGGAGTCGAGATCGGCCGCCGCGATCCGCGCGAGCAGGTCCGACCGAAGCTGTTCGAGGTCGTCCATCCCTGGAGCCGCCGCCCGACGCGCCGCCGCCCGCCTAGTCCGCGAGCGCCGCCTGCGCCTGCTCGACGATCGCCCGGAACGCATCCGGTTCGTGCACCGCGAGATCGGCCAGCACCTTGCGGTCCACCTCGATCCCCGCCCGCTTCACGCCGTTCATGAACTGGGAATAGGTCAGGCCGTGCTGGCGGACGCCGGCGTTGATGCGCTGGATCCAGAGCGCGCGGAAGCTGCGCTTGCGGTTGCGGCGATCGCGATAGGCGTATTGCAGCCCCTTCTCGACGCGCTCGATGGCGACCCGGAAGCTGGTCCGGTTGCGCTCGCGGTAGCCGGCGGCCCGGCCGAGGACCTTCTTGTGCCGCGCATGGGCGGTGACGCCGCGCTTGACCCTGGACATGGCGCGCTCCTCAGGCGTAGGGCAGGTAGGACTTCACCATCCTGGCGTCTTCCGGCGCCATGATTCGGGTCCCGCGCGCCTTGCGCTTCATCTTCTGCGTGCGCTTGCGCAGATTGTGCCGTTTGAAGGCGAAGTTCGACCGCATCTTGCCGGTCGCGGTGGTGCGAAACCGCTTCTTCGCCCCGCTCTTGGACTTGAGCTTGGGCATTTCATCCTCCGTCTCGGGACGTGCAACGCGGACCGCCTCGGCATGCCCCGCGGTTCCGGATCCTCTCGGACCCGGCCGCTTCGCCGGACGATCCCAAACAGACGGCGGGTTATAGCGGCGCGCGGCGCGGCGCGCAAGCAAGCTGCGGGCGCTATTTGGGCGCCATCACCATGACCATTTGCCGGCCTTCCATCTTCGGAAGCTGCTCGACCTTGGCGAGCTCCCCGAGCTCGTCGCGCACCCGGAACAGCACCTTCAGCCCGAGATCCTGATGCGCCATCTCGCGGCCGCGGAAGCGCATGGTCACCTTGACCTTGTCGCCCTCGTCGAGGAAGCGCCGGATGAAGCGCATCTTGACGTCGTAGTCGTGCCGGTCGATCGCCGGGCGGAGCTTGATCTCCTTGACCTCGATCGTCTTCTGCTTCTTGCGGGCCTCGGTCCGCTTCTTCTGGTTCTCGTATTTGAGCTTGCCGTAATCGAGGATCTTGCAGACCGGCGGGTCGCTGTTGGGCGATACCTCGACGAGGTCGAGGCCGCGCTCTGCGGCAAGCTCGATCGCATCTGCGGTGGGAAAGACACCCAGCACGGTGCCGTTGCTGTCGACGACCCTGACGGCCTGAGCCCGGATCGCCTCGTTGACGCCGCGTTCTTCGCGAACCGGCGGCTCCATAATCGGGGGTCTTGCTATGGATGCATCTCCTTGGCTGTCGCGCGGGCCGGCACAGATGCGGCCCGCGCCACCCGGCGCGGGCCGTGCAATCGCTTCAACAGGTTTCGCTTACCGGTACAGTCACGCGTCGGTGTCTTGGTCCGGGCCAGCCGCTTCCGACTTCAGTCTATCGATCGCAGTATCGAGCGCAAGGACTTCTTGTTGCCGGCCGCCGAGGCGCCGGACCGCCACCGTGCGGGCTTCGACCTCGTTGCGCCCGACCACCAGCAGGACGGGCACCTTGCGGACGCTGTGTTCGCGCACCTTGTAGCCGATCTTCTCGTTGCGCCGGTCGAGCTCGACCTGCAGCCCGGCCGCCCGAGCCGCCGCCGCGACCTCGGCGGCGTAATCGTCGGCATCGCCGGTAATGGTCGCCACCACGACTTGCAGCGGGGCCAGCCAGAACGGCAGGTGTCCGGCATAGTGTTCGAGCAGGATGCCGAGGAAGCGCTCGATCGAGCCGAACAGCGCCCGGTGCAGCATCACCGGCCGGTGGCGCTCGCCGTCCTCGCCGACATAGGCGGCATCCAGCCGTTCGGGCAGGTTCAAATCCACCTGAAGCGTGCCGCACTGCCAGTCGCGGCCGATCGCATCGCGCAGGACGAACTCGATCTTTGGCCCGTAGAACGCGCCCTCGCCCGGGTTGACGCCGTATTCCAGCCCCATGCCGTCGAGCGCGCCGCGGAGCGCGCCTTCGAGCCGGTCCCAGACCGCGTCGGAGCCGATCCGCCGCTCCGGCCGGTCGGAGAACAGGATGCGCACGTCCTCGAAGCCGAAATCGCGATAGATGTCGAGGATCAGGGCGACCACAATGCGGCACTCGGATTCGGTCTGGTCGGGGGTGCAGAAGATATGCGCGTCGTCCTGCATGAAGGCGCGCACCCGCATCAGCCCGTGCAGGGCGCCCGAGGGCTCGTAGCGATGCACCCGCCCGAACTCGGCCACGCGCAGCGGCAGCTCGCGGTAGCTCCGCGTGCCCTGGCGGAACACCTGCACCCCGCCCGGGCAGTTCATCGGCTTGACCGCGAACACCCGCCCGTCCTCGGTCTCGGAGGTGAACATGTGCTCGCGGAAGGTGTCCCAATGGCCCGACAGCTCCCATAGCGAGCGGTCCATCAGCTCGGGCGTGGAGATCTCGACATAGCCGGCTTCGTCCTGGCGCCGGCGCATGTAGTCGATCAGCCGCAGATAGAGGCGCCAGCCGCGCGGGTGCCAGAACGCCGCGCCCGGCGCCTCCTCCTGGAAGTGGAACAGATCCATCTCGCGGCCGAGCCGGCGATGGTCGCGCCGCTCCGCCTCCTCGAGCCGGTGCAGATAGGCCTTGAGCTCCTTCTCGTCGCGCCAGGCGGTGCCGTAGATGCGTTGCAGCATCTCGTTGTTCGAATCGCCGCGCCAATAGGCGCCCGCCACCTTCAGGAGCTTGAAGCCCTTGCCGACATGCCCGGTGGACGGCAGATGCGGGCCGCGGCAGAGGTCGAGCCACGCGCCCTGGCGGTAGACGGTCACCGCCTCGCCGTCGGGCAGGCCGGCGACGATTTCCGCCTTGTAGGCCTCGCCCCGGTCGGCGAAGCGGCGAACCGCGTCCTCGCGGTCCCACACCTCGCGGACGATCTTCTCGTCGCGGGCGACGATCTCGTGCATCCGGCGCTCGATGCCGTCGAGATCCTCGGTCGAGAACGGCGTCGGCCGCGCGAAGTCGTAATAGAAGCCGTCTTCGATCGCCGGGCCGATGGTCACCTGGGTTCCCGGGAACAGGTCCTGCACCGCCTCGGCCATGACATGGGCGGCATCGTGGCGGATCAGCTCCAGCGCCTCTTCCGACCGGCGGGTGACGATCTCGACCGCCGCGTCGCTCTCGATCGGACGGACCAGGTCGCGGATTTCGCCGTCGACCTTGACCGCGATCGCCGCCTTGGCGAGACCGGGGCCGATCGACGCGGCAACCTCGCCGCCGGAGGGCGGCCCGTCGAACGGCCGCCGGCTCCCGTCGGGGAGGGTGACGACCACGGACGAAGATGCGGGCTGCGTTGCGGTTGCCATGATTCCCTTCGCGATCGCTCCGCCGGGCGAGACGCGCGCATTTAGCGCAAACCCGGTCCGGCCACAAGCCGGGGCTCAGCCGTCCAGCGCGGCGGCGGCAAAGATATAGGCGCCGAGCCCGAGGATGCCCACGAAAAAAATTCGGCGGAAGCGCTCCTCCGACAGGCGGCGGCGCAGAACCTGGCCGATCGCCATGCCGGCGAGCGCGGGGAGCAGCGCCGCCGCCGACACCATGCCGGTCTCGCGCGCGAACAGCCCCGACCCGCCAAGCGCCAGGGCGAGGGCGAGCGCGGACACGCCGAACAGGAACCCCATCGCCTGGACCAGCGCGTCGCGGCCGAGCCCGATCGCCTGCAAGTACATGACTCCGGGGACCACGAAGGAGCCGGTCATCCCGGTCAGCACCCCGTTGACCGCGCCGAACAGCGGCCCCGCCCAGCCCTCCGCCCGCGCCGGAATGGAGAGCCGCCAGCCGCCGAGGCCGAGCCCGGCATAGGCGACGAGGATCAGGCCGAGCAGCGCCGACAGCAGCGCGAGGTCGACCCGGGCGAGCGCCAGCGCGCCGAGCCAGACGGTGATCGTCGCCGCCAGCATGAAGGGCCACAGCCGGCGGACGATCATCCGCGCATGGCCGCCCACCGCGGCCTGCCACAGATTGGTCGCCGCCGCCGGCAGGGTGAGCAGCGCCATCGCCGTGGTCAGGTCGAGCAGGATCGTGAGCAGCCCGAGGCTCACCGTCGGCAGGCCGAGCCCGATCAGCCCCTTGACCCCGCCGGCGAGGAGGAAGACGGCGGCAATCGTTGCGACGATGAAGGGATCGGTCATGGCTGCGCGCCCCGGCCCGCGGGCGGCCGGGTTTCGTGGCTTTGGCTGCGGTGATAGGGTCGGGAAACGACGGCGCCGATGATCCTCACGGGCAAACGAGACTGGAAGTACCGCCGGTGAACGCGGACGGTTGCGAGGCGGCGGCGATCCTAGCACGCCCCGGCGGCGCGACAATCGCCTACCGCCGCCTGGCCGGGCGCGAGCCCGGGGTGATGTTCCTCGGCGGCTTCCGCTCGGACATGACCGGCACCAAGGCGACCATGCTGGAAGCGGCGTGCCGCGAGGCCGGGCGCGGCTTCGTCCGCTTCGACTATTCCGGGCACGGGGAGTCGTCGGGCGACTTCCTGGACGGGACCATCGGGAGCTGGCGCGACGACGCGCTGGCGGTGCTCGACGAGGCGGCGCAGGGACCCCAGGTGCTGGTCGGCTCTTCGATGGGCGGATGGATCATGCTGCTGGCGGCGCTCGCCCGGCCGCAGCGCGTGGCCGGGCTGGTCGGCATCGCCGCGGCGCCCGATTTCACCGAGGACCTGATGTGGAACCGCTACGGCGCCGACATGCGCGCCGCGTTGCGGGATCGGGGCGTCATCCATGTCCCGTCCGACTACGACGACCGGGACTACCCGATCGCCTACAAGCTGATCGAGGAGGGCCGGCGGCACCTCCTGCTGCACCGGCCGATCGCGATCCACTGCCCGGTCCGGCTGCTGCACGGCAAGCGCGACGCGGACGTGCCGTGGACCACCGCGCCGCGCATCGCGGAAAAGCTGCTGAGCCGCGACGTCCGCGTCCTCCTGGTGCCCGACGGCGACCACAGGCTGTCGCGCGACGCGGATCTCGCCCGGCTCCGGGCGCTGGTCGACGAGCTCTGCGGCGCGGCAGAGAGCTGACACGGGAATGGCGTCACCGGACAGGGGCGCGGCCGGGCCCTGGCGCGACCTGATCCGCAGGGACTACGCGACCTATTCGGCGATCGTGCTGCTCGGCACGCTGCTGCACGCGCTCCAGATCCTGGTGATCTCGGTGGTGATGCCGACCATCGTCGCCGACCTCGGCGGCGCGGTCTATTACGCCTGGACGGCGATCGTCTACACCGTGGGCTCGATCGTCGGCGCGGCGACGGTCGAGCCGATCACCCGCGCGATGGGGCGCCGCGTCGGCTATGTCGCGGTGGCGGCGGTGTTCATGCTGTCGACCGCGGGCTGCGCGCTGGCGCCCGACATCTTCACCCTGATCGCCGCGCGCGGCATCCAGGGCTTTGCCGGCGGACTGGTCATCGGCGCCTCGATGGCGCTGATCGGGGTGCTGTTCCCCGCCCATCTGCGCGCCCGCATCCTCGCCGCCTATCAGGGCGTCTGGATGTTCGCGCAGCTCCTCGGCCCGGTGTTCGGCGGCGTCTTCGCCGAGATCGGCTGGTGGCGCGGCTCGTTCTGGTCGTTGATCCCGTTCATCGCCTGCTACGCGGCGCTGATCTGGTGGAAGGTGCCCGACACCGCGCCGCAGCGGGGCGAGCACGCCGGCGGCTTCCCGTTCTTCCGGCTGACGGTGCTGACCGCGGGCGTGGTCGCCGTCGCGGCGGCCGGGCCGATCGACGATACCGTGCTGCGGTCGGTCCTGATCGCCGCCTCGATCGCGCTCGTCTGGCTCACCTTCCGCCTCGACAGGACCGCCCGGACGCCGCTCTTCCCGGCCCGGGCGCTGTCTCTCTCGGCGGTGGTCGGGCTTGGGCTGCTGATCCACTTCCTGGTGGGCAGCGTGCAGACCTCGATCACGCTGTTCGTGCCGCTGCTGCTCCAGGTGTTCCACGAGATGCCGCCGATCTACATCAGCTTCATCGGCATCGTCCTTTCGCTCGGCTGGACGGTGGGCACCTTCATGGTCAATGGCTGGAGCGGCGGGCGCGAGCGCCTCGCCCTCTGGTCGGGGCCGGTGATCGTGGTTCTCGGGCTCGCGCTGATGACGGCGACCACCACGGCGCCCGGGCTGGTGCTGCTGACCGTCTCCGCCTTCCTCATCGGCTTCGGGGTGGGAATCCACAACGTCCACCTGATCACCCGGACCATCGCCCGGGCGGACCCGGGCGAGGAGGGGCTGACCGCGGCATCGCTGCCCTCGGTGCGCTCGCTGGGCACCGCCTTCGGGGCGGCGCTCGCCGGCATGCTGACGACGATCGCCGGCTTCGACGACTCGATGAGCCGGGAGGCGGTGGGCGACGCGGTGACCTTCGTGTTCGGCTTCAACCTGGCGCCGGCGGTGCTGATGGCGGTGCTGATGTTCCGCCTGCTCGCGGTCGATACGGGCGGCTCAAGGCGCGGCGAGGTCGCGTAGCCCCTCGCGGTAGCTCGGAAAGCGCAGCTTTACGCCGAGCTCGCGCTTGATGCGGTCGTTGCGCACCCGCCGGCACCCGGCATAGAAGCCGCGCGCGGGAGGCGAGAGATTCGCGGCCTCGAACCTCTCCTCGGGCGGCGGCGCGATGCCGAGCAGGTGTGCGGCGAAGGCGACCACGTCGGCCTGCGACGCCGGCTCGTCGTCGGCGAGATTGTAGATCCGGCCCGCCGCCGGGCGCGCGATCGAGGCCCTGAGCGCCTGCGCGATGTCGGCGACGTGGATGCGGCAGAACACGTGGCCGGGCTTGACGATGCGCCGCGCGGTGCCGGCGCGCAGCCTGTCCAGCGCGCTTCGCCCGGGCCCGTAGATGCCGGCGAGCCGAAAGACCTGGACCGGCACGCCCTGCGCCTCGCCGAAGGCGAGCCAGGCGCGCTCGGCGGCGAGGCGGCGCTGCGCGCGCGGCGAGTCCGGGCGCGGCGCATCCTCCTCGCCGACCCAGCCGCCGTTCCGGTCGCCGTAGACGCCGGTGGTCGAGAGATAGCCGATCCATTCGAGACCGCGCTGGGCGGCGATCCTGCCGCCGAGCGCGGCGAGCACCGGATCGCCGTCCGCTCCGGGCGGCGCCGAGATCGCCAGATGGGTGGCGCCGTCGACGCAGTCCGGCCGGTCGAAGGGAAATGCGGAGAAACCCGCGGCGGCGAGCGCGCGGGTCCTCCCCGGCCGCCGCGTGGTGCCGGCGATGTCGGCGAAATCGTCCGCCGCCGCGCGCGCCAGCGCCTCCGCGCAATAGCCGAAACCGAGGCACACCAGCTTTCGCGGCGGGCGGCTCACGCGGTCCGTTCGGCGGTTTCCTCGGCGAGCACCGGGTGGTCGTAGCGGTCGACCATCTCATGCGGGACGACCTGCCAGAACCGGCCGAGTTCGCGCTCCCAGTGGATCAGCATGCGCTCGGCGAAGCGCGACTGGGTCTCGCGCTGATGTTCCTCGACCAGCGCCTTGAGCAGATCCGACCAGTGGGGATGCTGGATGCGCTGGTAGAACACCGTGTCCTCGTTGACCCTTGTGGCGAAGCTGTCGTCGGGGTCGTAGACGAAGGCCATGCCGCCGGTCATGCCGGCGGCGAAGTTGTCGCCGACCGGGCCGAGCACCGCCGCGATGCCGTTGGTCATGTACTCGCAGCCATTGGACCCGCAGCCCTCGATCACCGCCGTCGCGCCCGAGTTGCGCACCGCGAAACGCTCGCCCGCCTGGCCGGCGGCGAACAGCCGGCCCGCGGTGGCGCCGTAGAGAACGGTGTTGCCGATGATCGTGTTCTCGTTCGAGGCCAGCGTGCTCGCCGTGGTCAGGCGGACCACGATGGTGCCGCCGGAAAGCCCCTTGCCGACATAGTCGTTGGCATCGCCGAACACTTCGAGCTTGAGCCCCCGGACCGCGAAGGCGCCGAGCGACTGCCCCGCCGAGCCGCGCAGCCGGACCGTGATGTGGCCGGGCTGGAGCCCGTCCATGCCGTAGCGCCTCGTGATCATCGAGCTCAGCCGGGTGCCGATGGCGCGGTGGGTGTTGCGGATGTTGTAGGCGAGCTGGATCTTCTCGCCCCGCTCCAGCGCCAGCGCCGCGTCCTGGATCATCTGGGCATCCAGCGTCTCGGGGACCTCGTTGCGGCCTTCCAGCGTGCAGAACAGCGGCTTGTCGCCGGGATCGGCCTGGACCAGCAGGGGGTTGAGGTCGAGGTCGTCGAGATGCGCGCTGCCGCGGTGGATCTGGCCCAGCAGCTCGGTGCGGCCGATGATCTCGGTTAGCCGCCGCGCGCCGAGCCTGGCGAGGTGCTCGCGCACCTCCTCGGCGATGAAGCTGAACAGATTGACCACCTTCTCGGGCGTGCCGGCGAACCGCGCGCGCAGCCGCTCGTCCTGGGTGCAGACGCCGACCGGGCAGGTGTTGGAATGGCACTGGCGCACCATGATGCACCCCATCGCGACCAGCGAGGCGGTGCCGACGCCGAACTCCTCGGCCCCGAGCAGGGCCGCGATCACCACGTCGCGCCCGGTCTTGAGCCCGCCATCGACCCTGAGCACCACCCGGTGGCGGAGCTGGTTAAGAGTGAGCACCTGGTTGACCTCCGACAGCCCCATCTCCCAGGGCAGCCCGGCATACTTGATCGACGATTGCGGGCTCGCCCCGGTGCCGCCGGAATGGCCGGAGACCAGGATCACGTCCGCCTTCGCCTTGGCGACGCCGGCGGCGATGGTGCCGATTCCGCTCTGCGAGACCAGCTTCACGCAGACCCTGGCGTCGGGGTTGATCTGCTTGAGGTCGTAGATCAGCTGCGCGAGGTCCTCGATCGAGTAGATGTCGTGATGCGGCGGCGGCGAGATCAGGCTGACGCCCGGCGTCGAATGGCGCAGCCTCGCGATCATCTCCGAGACCTTGATGCCGGGAAGCTGGCCGCCCTCGCCGGGCTTGGCGCCCTGGGCGATCTTGATCTCGATCTCGCGGCAGTTGTTGAGATACTCCGCCGTCACCCCGAAGCGGCCGGAGGCGACCTGCTTGATCGCCGAGCTCGGATTGTCGCCGTTGGGCCTCGGCCTGTAGCGCGCCGGGTCCTCGCCGCCCTCGCCGGAATCCGACTTGGCGCCGATCCGGTTCATCGCGATCGACAGCGTCTCGTGCGCCTCGGGGCTCAGCGCGCCGAGCGATATGCCGGGCGCCACCAGGTGCTTCCTGATCTCGGTGATCGACTCGACCTCCTCGATCGGCACCGGTTCGCGCTTGAACCGGAACCCCATCAGGTCGCGCAGGTGGATCGGCGGCGCGTTCCCGGTGCCTTCGACGAACTTGCGGTAGGTGGCGAAGGAGTCGTTGGCGACCGCGGTTTGCAGGATATGCATCTGGCGGCCTTCGAACGCATGCGCCTCGCCGTTCTGGCGGTAGCGGTAGAGCCCGCCGACCGGGAGCGCGGTCGCGGCTTCGTTGAGCGCGCGCCCGTGCAGCTCGAGCACCTTGCGGCGGATGCCGTAGAGCCCGATGCCGGAGATCCGCGAATTCATCCCCGGGAAATAGCTGTTCACCAGCCAGCGGCTGAGCCCCACCGCCTCGAACTTGTAGCCGCCCCGGTAGGACGACAGGATCGAGATGCCCATCTTGGACATCACCTTGAGCAGGCCCCGGGCGACCGCCTCGTGGTAGCGTTTCAGGCAATCTTCCAGCGAGCGGTCGCCGAACAGGCCGCGGCGGTGGCGGTCGGCGATGGTGTCGTTGGCGAGATAGGCGTTGACCGTGGTCGCGCCGACGCCGACCAGCACCGAGAAATAGTGCACGTCCATGCATTCGGCGCTCTCGACATTGAGCGAGGTGAAGGTCCTGAGCGATTGCGCGACCAAGTGGCTGTGCACGCCGCCGACGGCGAGGATGGACGGGATCGCCGCCCGCTCGGGGCCGATCCTGCGGTCGCTCAGGATCAGATGCACCGCGCCGCCGCGCACCGCGTCCTCGGCCTGGCGCTGGATGCGGTACATCGCGCGCCGGAGCGACAAATCGTCGTCGTTGTTGCGGAAAGTGCAGTCGATCTCGACCGCGCTGTCGCCGAGATAGTCGCGCATCGCCGCGAACTCGGCGTTGCTGAGCACCGGCGATTCGAGCTGCAGCAGCCGGGTCTGGCTCTCGTCCTGCTCCAGCACGTTGCCGAGATTGCCGAGCCGCGTGCGCAGGCTCATCACCCGGTACTCGCGCAGCGAGTCGATGGGCGGGTTGGTCACCTGGCTGAAGGACTGGCGGAAGAAATGGTGCAGCCCGCGATAGTGGTCCGAGAGCACGGCGAGCGGCGTGTCGTCGCCCATCGAGCCGACGGCTTCCTTGCCGTCCTCGACCATCGGCTGGAGCAGCAGCTCCATCTCCTCCAGCGTGTAGCCGGCCGCGACCTGGCGCTGCCTCAGCGCGTCGCCGGCATAATCCACCCTGGGGCCGGTGCCGGTCTTGATCAGCCCTTCGAGCTCGGTGATGTTGCGCGACCACTCGGTATAGGGGTAGGCGGCCGCCAGCCGGCGCTTGATCTCGCCGTCGCGGTAGAGCTTCGCCTCTTCCAGGTCGACGGCGATCGTCTCGCCCGGCCCGAGGCGCCCCTTGGCGACGATGCGGGCTTCGGAGACCCGCACCATGCCGGTCTCGGAGCCGACGATCAGCAGGTCGTTGTCGAGCACCGAGTAGCGCATCGGCCTGAGGCCGTTGCGGTCCATCGCCGCGATCACCCAGCGCCCGTCGGTGGCGGCGATCGCGGCCGGCCCGTCCCACGGCTCCATGACGCAGTTGACGTAGCTGTAGAAGGCCCCGATCGCGGGCTCGATATCGGTCTTCTTCGACCACGCGGCGGGGATCAGCATGGCGCCGACATGGGGCGCCGGGCGCCCGGCCCGCACCAGCAGCTCGAAGACGTTGTCGAGCGAGGCCGAATCCGACCCGCCGGGCTCGATGACCGGCTTGAGGTCGTCGACGAAGCGTCCGAAGACCTCGGCTTCCATCCGGGTCTCGTGGCTTCGCATCCAGTTGATGTTGCCGCTGAGGGTGTTGATCTCGCCGTTATGCGCCAGCATGCGGAACGGCTGGGCGAGCCGCCATGTCGGGAAGGTGTTGGTCGAGTAGCGCTGGTGGTAGATCGCAAAGCGCGACTTGAAGCGCTCGTCCAGCAGGTCGGGGTAGAAGGCGGTCAGCTGCTCGGCGAGGAACATGCCCTTGTAGATCACCGAGCGCGTCGACAGCGAGCAGATATAGAAGTCGTTGATGTTCTCCGCCCGCACCTGGTTCTCGATCAGGCGGCGGACGATGTAGAGGTCGGTCTCGAACCGGGCGGGCGGCACGTCGGCCTTGCCGGCGATCATGATCTGCTCGATCTCGGGCCGGGTGGCGTTGGCCTTGTCGCCGATCACGTCCACGTCGATCGGCACCTGCCGCCAGCCATAGATCTGGTAGCCGAATTTGAGGATTTCCGACTCCACGATGCAGCGGCAGCGCTCCTGGCCGGTGAGATCCGTGCGCGGCAGGAACACCATGCCGACCGCGATCGGACCGTCGCCGGCGCTGTGACCGGTGCGCTCGATATGCTCCTGGAAGAAGTCCTGCGGGATCTCGACATGGATTCCCGCCCCGTCGCCGGTCTTGCCGTCGGCATCGACCGCGCCGCGGTGCCAGACCGCCTTGAGCGCCTCGATGCCGGCCTCGACCACGTCGCGCCGCGCCACCCCGTCGATCGCCGCGACCAGGCCGACGCCGCAGGCGTCGCGTTCCAGCCCCGGGTCGTAGAGCCCGTCGCGGGCGAGGCGCTCGGCGGTTTCCCGCCAGCGCGCGATCGCGCTCTCGCCGCGGCATGCCTCGTGGCCGTTCATCGCAACCTCCCCGCCGGTCTCAGGCGGCCCGGTCCGCCGTGGCGTCGCGGCGCTCGACCCAGGCATGGATCGCCTCGGCCGCATCCCGCCCGTCGCGGATGCCCCAGACCACCAGCGACGCGCCGCGCACGATGTCGCCCGCCGCGAACACGCCGTCGATCGCCGTCATCATCGTCCGGTAGTCGATCCGCACGGTGCCCCAGCGGGTCACCTCCAGCCCGGGCGCGCCGAACAGCGCCGGCAGGTCCTCGGGATCGAAGCCGAGCGCCTTGATCACCAAATCGGCGCCGGTCACGAAGCTCGACCCCTCGATCGGCTCGGGCGTCTGGCGCCCGGCGGCATCGGGGACGCCGAGATGGATCCTGAGCGCCCGCACCCCGGCCACCGCTCCGTCGCCGACGAACGCCTCGGGCGTCGCCAGCCAGGAGAATTTTACGCCCTCCTCCTCGGCATACTGCACCTCGCGCCTGGACCCCGGCATGTTCTCGCGGTCGCGGCGATAGAGGCAGGTGACCGATCCGGCGCCCTGGCGGACGGCGGTGCGCACGCAGTCCATTGCCGTGTCCCCGCCGCCGATCACGACCACGTCCCTGCCGGCGGCGTCGAGCCGGCCGTCGTCGAAAGCGGGCACCGCGTCGCCGAAGCCCTTGCGGTTGGAGGCGATCAGGTAATCGAGGGCGGGCACGATATTGCCGAGCCCGCCGCCCGGCACCTGGATGTCGCGCGCGCGGTAGACGCCGGTCGCGATCAGCACCGCGTCGTGGCGCCCGCGGATCTCGTCGAGGCTCGCATCGCGCCCGACCTCGAAGCCGCGGTGGAATTGGATGCCGCCCGCCTCGAGCAGGGCGACGCGGCGCGCGACGACGGTCTTCTCCAGCTTGAAATTGGGAATGCCGTAGACCAGCAGCCCGCCCGTACGGTCGTGCCGGTCGTAGACATGAACCGCGTATCCGCGCCGGCGTAGCTGTTCCGCGGCGGCGAGCCCGGCCGGCCCGGCGCCGACGATGCCGACGGAACGGCCGAGCTCGCGCGCCGGCGTCGGCGGCCTGACCCAGCCGCGTTCGAACGCGGTATCGGTGATGTAGCGCTCGACCGAGCCGATGGTGACCGTGCCGTGGCCGGACTGCTCGATCACGCAATTGCCCTCGCACAGCCGGTCCTGGGGGCAGATCCGGCCGCAGATCTCGGGCATGTTGTTGGTCGCCGCGGACACCTCGTAGGCCTCGGCCAGGCGCCCCTCGGCGGTCAGCATCAGCCAGTCGGGGATGTTGTTGTGGACCGGGCAGTGGATCTGGCAATAGGGCACGCCGCATTGCGAGCAGCGGCTCGCCTGGGTCGCCGCGCCGGCGGCGGTATAGAGCGCATAGATCTCGTCGAAGTCGGCGCGCCGGGTCTCGGCGCCGCGCTTCTCCGGCGTCGCCTGGGGCAGATCGACGAATTTCAGCATCTGGCGGGACATGCCTGCCCGGTCCCCCTTCTGGCGGCGGTATTCTCTGTCTTGTCCGCCGTCGCGGCGGCTCGCCGACAAGTGCCGAACGCACCGCGTCTTGGGGTAAACTACCACGAGACTCGAAAAAATCAAGGTAGATAGGTCATCATTACTGCCATAAATATCTGTGGATCATTTATCCCCTGCGCGGCCGGAGAGGGAATCCTGTCGGTTGAGGCAAAATTTAGTTCCATTTTGAGACTAAATTGTTTGCGTTCCGGCTCTTGACCGGCCTGGCGCCCGATATCCGGCGGCCCGCGACGGCAAGGAGGGCGCCTTGACGCTGCTTCAGCTTGCCGTGATCGCGGCGGTGCAGGGCATCACCGAGTTTCTGCCGATCAGCTCGTCGGGGCATCTGCGGATGATCCCGCTGCTGACCGGTTGGCCCGACCAGGGGCTGACGATCGACATCGCGGTGCATGCCGGGACCCTGCTCGCCGTGCTGGCCTATCTGTGGCGGGACGTGTGGAGCATGCTGACCGGCTTGGTCCGGATCCGCTCGGGCATGGCGGATCCCGGGCTGCGCCTGATGGTCCATCTCGCGGCCGCCACGATCCCGCTGGCCGCGGCCGGCTACGCGCTCACCGAGTATTTCGGCACGGCATGGCGCAACAGCCTCGCGGTGATCGCCTGGGCGACGTTCGGCTTCGGCCTGCTGCTCTATTCCGCCGACCGCATCGGGCTTACGGTGCGCCGGATCGAGCATATGCGCCTGTCCGGCGCGTTGGCGATCGGCCTGGCGCAGATCCTCGCCCTGATCCCCGGGGCGAGCCGGGCCGGCGTCACCGTCACCGCGGCCCGGCTGCTCGGCTTCGAGCGGCGCGACGCGGCCCGGTTCTCGATGTTGCTGTCGATCCCCGCCATCGCCGCGGCGGGCGGGTTCGCGTACCGGGAGCTGGCCGAGTCCGGCGACGTGGCGCTGCGGATGGACGCCGCGCTGGCCGCCGGCCTCGCCTTCGTCGCGGCGCTGATCGCGATGGCGGCGATGATGCGCTGGCTCAGGCGGGCGAGCTTTGCCCCGTTCGTGATCTACCGCCTGGTCCTCGGCGGGGGGCTGCTCGCCCTCGTCTATCTCTAACCCTGGCCCGGCGGCCGGCCGCCGCGGCGATAGCGCGCGAGATAGCCGGGCGCGACCGCCTGGAGCGGGGTGGGGTCGATGCCGAGATCCGCGAGCCCCGGCGCATCGTCCGCGGCGACGTTGTCCGAGCCCAGCATCCTGATCTGGTCGCGCGTGAGCAGCGGCGGCAGGGGCGAGAGCTCCATGATCCGCGCCGGCAGCATGGCCAGCGCGCCGGGAACCGGCAGCAACAGCCGGCGGCGCCCGATCTGCGCCAGCAGCATTTCCATGAGCTGCCTGAAGCTCAGCACCTCCGGGCCGCCGAACTCGTAGGTCCGTCCGGCGGTGCCTCCATCCTCGACGATGCGCGCGATGCCGTCGGCCACGTCGCCGACATAGACCGGCTGGAATTTCGTCGCCCCGCCGTCGATCAGCGGCAGGGCGGGGGCGAGGCGGGCGATCCAGGCGAAGCGGTTGAGAAAATCGTCCTCGACGCCGAACACGATGCTGGGCCGGACGACGGTGGAATCGGGGAATTCGCGCCGCATCGCCGCCTCGCCGGCCGCCTTGCTCCGCGCATACGCCGCCGCGGCGTCGGGCGCGGCCCCGATGGCGGAGACATGGACCACGCGCCCGATGCCGGCAGCGGCGGCGGCGCGCGCGATCCGCTCGGCACCCTCTTCATGCACCGCCCGGAAACCCTGCGGGCCCGCCTCGTAGAGCACGCCGACCAGGTTGATCGCCGCTTCCGCGCCCGCCACCGCCTCGGCGACCGACGCGTCGTCGCGGATATTGGCGGTCACGACGCGTCGTCGCGGATATTGGCGGTCACCGGCACGATCTGGCCGACATCGCCGAGCGGCTTGAGGAACAGCGCGCGGTCGGGCCGCCTGACCGCGACGCGGACGCGCCAGCCGCGGCGGGCGAGCTCGCCCACGGTATAGCGTCCGACGAAGCCTGAACCGCCGAAGACGGTTGCGGTGGGCGTAGCCATGGCGCGACCCCCTCGATCGGCGGCTAATATCGGCTGGAGCGAGGACCGTCAACCGGGCCGCGCCCCGTCGCGGCGGACCGCGAAAGCGGTTGACAAGCCGACGGCCACTGGCGTACGGAGCCGCGAAGCGGGGATCCGGTCGCCGTTTTGCCCAGGTGGCGGAATTGGTAGACGCGCAGGTTTCAGGTACCTGTGACCGCAAGGTCGTGGAAGTTCGAGTCTTCTCCTGGGCACCACCGGATCGTGCGCTTCCGGTTCTCCGGGGCCCGGACGGGCGGCGGGGCTGCGCGCATGGCGATAGAGATTCACGAAGGCGACCTGCCGGCGGGCATCGATTTCGGCGGCGCGGCGGCGGTCGACACCGAGACCATGGGGCTCGACCCGGCGCGCGACCGGCTGTGCCTGGTGCAGCTGAGCGCGGGCGACGGCAACGCCCATCTGGTGCGGTTCCGCAAGCCGACCTGCGACGCCCCCAACCTGGCGCGGCTGCTGCGGGACCCGGGGGTGACCAAGATCTTTCACTTCGCCCGCTTCGACATCGCCGTGCTGGAACGCCATCTCGGGGCCCGCGCGGCGCCGGTCTATTGCACCAAGATCGCCTCCCGGATCGCGCGCACCTATACCGACCGGCATTCGCTGAAGGACCTGGCGGGCGAGCTGCTCGGCGTCGAGATCTCCAAGGCGCAGCAATCCTCGGACTGGGGGGCCGAGACCCTGACCGCGGCGCAGCAGGGCTATGCGGCGTCGGACGTCCTCCATCTGCACGCGATCAGGGAAGCGCTCGATCTGATGCTGGAGCGCGAGGGCCGGTCCGAGCTCGCCCGGCGCTGCTTCGATTTCGTCGGCCACCGGGCGGCGCTCGACCTCGCGGGCTGGCGCGACATCGATATTTTCGCCCATTGACGGGAGCGCGGCGGCGCCCGAAATCGGCTACCATGCCGCATCGGAGACGGCCGCGCGCGGCCGCGGCCGGGAGAGTGCCGGGAGTGCCATGGCCAAGGTGAACGAGCTCCGATCCCGGCCCGCGCGGGAAGCCGGCGATATCGCCGCCGCCCGGCGGGTGCTGGAGACCGAATGCGCGGGTCTCGCCGCCCTGGCGCGTTCGATCGATTTCAGCTTCGCCGACGCGGTGGACGCCATGGCGCGCGCGCACGACCGCGGCCGGGTGATCGTCACCGGCATGGGCAAGAGCGGCCATGTCGGACGCAAGATCGCCGCCACGCTCGCATCGACGGGAACGCCCGCGCAGTTCGTCCATCCGGGCGAGGCGAGCCATGGCGACCTCGGAATGATCACCGCGCGCGATACCGTGCTCGCGCTGTCCAACTCGGGCGAGACGCCGGAGCTCTCCGACATCATCGCCTATACCAGGCGGCACGCCATCCCGCTGGTGGCGGTGTGCGCGCGCGCGGACAGCGCGCTCGCCGGCGCCGCGGACGTGCTGATCCGGCTGCCCGAGGCCGACGAGGCCTGCCCGCTCAGCCTCGCGCCGACCACCTCGACGACAATGATGATGGCGCTGGGCGATGCGCTGGCGGTGGCCCTGCTCGACCGGGTCGGGTTCTCGCGCGAGGATTTCAAGCTGCGCCATCCGGGCGGCCAGCTCGGCAAGCGTCTGGTCAAGGTCGCGCGGCTGATGCACGAAGGCGACAGGATCCCGCTCGCCCGGCCGGACATCCGCATGGCCGACGCGCTGCTGATCATGACCTCGCACAGCTTCGGCTGCATCGGGCTGATCGACGCCGGGCGCCGGCTGGTCGGGGTGATCACCGACGGCGACCTCAGGCGCAATATGGGCGAGCGCCTGCTGGACAGGCCGGCGGGGGAGGTGATGACCGCGGCGCCGCGCACCGTCCCGCCCGACGCGCTCGCCGACCAGGCGCTCAGGGTGATGAACGAGAACGGCATCACCAGCCTGTTCGTGGTCGAGGACGGCCGCCCGGTCGGCATCCTCCACATCCACGACTGCCTGCGCGCGGGCGTCGACTGAGCGGCCATGGCGGCGATCGCCCCGACCCGGATCGAGCGCGGCTACTCCCGGTTCGTCGCGGTGATGAAGGTGGCGCTGCCGCTCGGCGCGGCGGCGGTGGTCATCCTCCTGTTCTCGTGGTCCAGGCTGTATGACATGCCCAAGCGGCTGCAGATCGGCGCGACCAGCTTCAGCGTCTCGGAGTCGACCAGCGGGCACCGGATGATCAATGCGCGCTATACCGGCACGGATCGCAACGACAACCCCTATACCCTGGCCGCGGAGTCGATCGTCCAGCAGAAGCCCGAGCTCGACCGGGTCACCCTCAACCGGCCCGAGGCCGACTTCACCACGGCGGACGGCACCTGGGTCGCGGTCGCGGCCGCAAGGGGCGCGTTCGTCCGCGAGGCCCAGCGCGTCGAGCTGCGGGGGAATGTCAGCCTGTATCACGACTGGGGCTACCAGTTCCTCACCGACGAGGCGACGATCGATTTCGCCCAGGCGACCGCCTGGGGCGACGCGCCGGTAAACGGCACCGGGACGTGGGCCGACATGGAGGCGGCCGGGTTCCGCATCACCCGCCAGGACAGCCGGCTGAAATTTTCCGGCCCGGCCCGCCTGGTGCTCTACTCCAACCCGAAGGAACAGCGGCCATGACCGGTCGGCTGGCGCCGGCGGTGCTGGCGGGGGTCGCGCTGGCCGCCCTCCCGGCGCTCGCGCAGACCGGCGGATTGCCGTTCCGCGACGGCTCCGGGCCGATCGAGATCGTCGTCGACGGCGGTGTCGAGTGGCAGCAGAAGGCGAAGACCTTCGTCGCGCGCGGCAACGCCCGCGCCCGGCAGGACGATGTGACGGTGCGCGCCGACGTGCTCACCGCGCATTACCGCGACAGCGAGGACGGCGGCACGGAGATCTGGCGCATCGTGGCGGAGGGCGATGTCCGCATCGCCGCGCCGGATCGCACCGCCACCGGTGCGAAGGGGGAGTACGACGTCGACAAGCAAGTGCTGGTCCTGACCGGGAAGCCGGAATTCGAACGCGGGGCCGACCGGATCACCGCCGACGACCGGCTGGAGTACTGGCAGGGCGCGCGGCGCGCGGTGGCGGTGGGCAACGCGACCGCGAAACGCGACGACCGGACCCTGAAGGCGGGAAGGCTGACCGCGACCTTCGCGGCGGACGGCGAGGATGGCGAGCGCATCGAGCGCATCGAGGCTGTCGGAAATGTGATCTTCCGGTCGCCGAGCGAGGTATTGCGCGCCGACCGCGCGACCTATGATGTGGCGGCGGAGCGGATCGAGCTCGAGGGCTCGGTGTTCATCACCCAGGGACGCAACCAGTTGAAGGGTCAGGCGGCGGAGCTCGACCTGAAGACCGGGGTCAGCCGGATGCATGGGGGAGCGGGCGGGGTGACGGGCGTGCTGGTGCCGGGGACGGTGGCCCGTCCCGACGGCGAGAACGGGCGATGACGGGACGCGGACAGCCGGCCGGGGATGCCGGTCCCGCCCCGCGGCTGATCGCGCAATCGACCGGGCTGGAGGCCTTCTCGCTCGGCAAGCGCTTCCGGAAGCGTCCGGTGCTGCGCGATGTCAATCTCAGGCTGGAACGGGGCGAGGCGGTCGGTCTGCTGGGTCCGAACGGCGCCGGCAAGACGACGTCGTTCTACATCCTGACCGGTCTGATCCAGCCCGACTCGGGGGTCGTCGCGCTGGACGGCAACGACATCACCCGGCTGCCGATGTACCGCCGCGCCCGGATCGGCATCGGATACTTGCCGCAGGAAGCCTCGATCTTTCGCGGGATGACGGTGGAGAACAATATCCGCGCGGTGCTGGAGGTCACCGAGCCCGCGCCCGACCTCCGCGAGGGCCGCCTAGAGGCGCTGCTCGGCGAGTTCTCGATCACCCATCTCAGGCGCACCCCGGCGCTGGCGCTGTCCGGCGGCGAACGGCGCCGGGTGGAGATCGCGCGGGCGCTGGCGAGCTCGCCGAGCTACGTCCTGCTCGACGAGCCCTTCGTCGGCATCGATCCCATCGCCGTGAGCGACGTCCGCGAGCTGGTCAGCCATCTCAAGGACCGCGGCATCGGCGTGCTGATCACCGACCACAACGTGCGCGAGACGCTCGACATCGTCGACCGAGCCTACATCCTGCATGACGGCCGCGTGCTGATGGAGGGCGCGCCTTCGCAGATCGTGGACGACGACGAAGTGCGGCGCGTCTATCTCGGCGAACGGTTCAGCCTGTAGCGTCCCGGTTATCCCGGACTTATCCCCAGCGGGGGCGCGCGATATTGCGGATCCCCTGCAAAGGATGCAGACTCGCGCGCTGGTTTTCCGCTGTTGACTCGCGGGCGCGTCAACCATAAGTTCCGCGCCCTCCGCAGCGGGGCGGGGCGCGGGGCGCGGCCGGAAGAGCCAAAGGGAGTGCGCCGGGGCTAGGGCGCGGAAGCGTTTGAAAATCGGACTCACCGGGCGTCGCATGGATGTGGGCGAGCGTCTTCGACGGCATGTCGAGACCCGTCTCAACGACGGCGTAGCAAAGTATTTCGACCAGGCGATGGAATCGCACGTGGTCTTCGAGCCGGACGGGCCTCTGGTGCGGGCCGACATCTCGGTCCATGTCGGGCGCGGCATCCAGGTTCAGGGGCACGGCTCGGCCGGCGATGCGCAGAACGCGTTCGATCTGGCGATGGAACGGATCGCCAAGCGGCTCAGGCGCAACAAGCGCCGCCTGCGCGACCATCACCGCAAATCGGGCTCGGCGCGCCGCGACGATGCGCTGACCGCCCAGCATGTCATCCTGGCGGACCCCGCCGACCGGCCGGACGACGAGGCCGAGGGCGAGAACCCGGTGGTCGTCGCGGAGACCATAGCGGAAATCGATTCGATGACGGTGAGCGAGGCGGTCATGCGCCTCGACCTCGCGGAACAGCCGGTGGTGGTGTTCCGCAACGCCGCCAATGGCGGGCTCAACGTCCTCTACCGCCGCGGCGACGGCAATCTCGGCTGGCTCGACCCGGCCGGCGCCGACGGGGCGGGGGCGACCCCGCGGAAGGGCTAGCATGGAAATCGGCGATCTGCTGACCAGCGACCGCGTGGTGGACCGCCTGCCCGCGGCGAGCAAGAAACAGGTGATCCGGGAGATTTCCAGGCGCGCGGCGGCGGTCACCGGGCTCGACGAGCGCTCGGTGTTCAGCGTCCTCCTGGAACGCGAACGGCTCGGAACCACGGGCGTCGGCGAGGGCGTCGCGATACCGCATGGCAAGCTCCCCGACCTCGACGGTCTGTACGGTTTCTTCGCCAGGCTCGACCAGGCGATCGATTTCGAGTCCATCGACGAGCGGCCGGTCGACCTCGTCTTCCTGCTGCTGGCCCAGGAGGGGGCGAGCGCCGATCACCTCAAGGCGCTCGCCCGGGTCTCGCGGCTGATGCGCGATCCCGCCGTCCGCGACGGGCTGCGCCATGCCGCGGATGCCGGCGCGCTCTACTCCATCCTCACCGCGAACGGCCGCGTCCGCGCCGCCTGAGACGGTCCGACGCGCGCGCCGGGCGAGGGCCGTCCTTCGATACGCCCCGGATCGGGTCCGGGGGCGATCCGGCCATCCACGCCGCTCGCCGCCAGCCCTGAAAATTGCCGAACAAGAAAAAACCGCTTGACATGGGACGTGTTTTGTGGTAGGTTTGCCATGCTCGCGAAATGGGGCGCCGGAGATGCCGGCGCCTCTTTTGCTTGCCCCGCCGGATACGCCCTAGGCGTCCGCGGCCTCGGCGCTGCGGATCTCGATCACCGTCTCGCGGCGCGACGGAGGCGGCCGCGCGAGGTCGATATGGAGCAGGCCGTCGGTCAGCTCCGCGCCGGCGACCTCGATGCCTTCGGCGAGCACGAAGGAGCGCTGGAACTGGCGCGTGGCGATGCCGCGGTGGAGATAAACCCGGCCGTCGGAATCGGACTGCTTGCCCCTGATGGTGAGCTGCGAGGCCGCCACCGTGACCGCGAGTTCGTCGCGCCGGAAGCCGGCGACGGCGAGCGTGATGCGCAGCGCGTCGTCGCCCACATGCTCGACATTGTAGGGAGGATAGCCGTCGGCCGCGCTCTTCGAGACCCGGTCGAGCACCCGTTCGAGCTGGTCGAAGCCGAGCAGGAACGGGCTGTTGAAGACCGACATGCGCGTCATTGCGGACCTCCTCCTGGCGAGCGGGGCGCAGTCTCTTCCCGCCGGGTCCCGGAGGCCCCCGGCGGACCGGCCTGTCAGGCGCCGTGACCACGGATATGGGCCGCCCGGGCGGAGACGGCAAGGCCGGCGGCGCCCAGGGCGGGCTCGCGCGGCAGGGTGAGCGCGACGCGAAGACCGGGTCGGTTGTCGCCGAGTTCGAGGCTGCCGCCGTGGCGTTCGACCACCGCCGCGACCAGGCTGAGGCCGAGCCCGGCGCCGGGGGCGTTGCGCGACGCCTCGATGCGGAAGAAGCGCTCGGTCACGCGCCCCTTCAGGGCGTCGGGAATGCCCGGCCCGCCATCGGCGACGGCGATCTCGACCCGCTCGTCCAGCCCGCGCGCGGCGATCGCGACGGTGCCGCCGCCCGGCGAGAACTTGATCGCGTTGTCGAGCAGATTGGCCAGCGCCTGGAACAACAGGTCGCGGTCTCCCCCGATCCGCCCGGCGCCGCCGGGCTCGGCGTCGAGCGCGACCCCGCGCTCCTCGGCGAGCGGCGCGTAGAGCTCGGCGACGTCGCTCACCAGCAGGTCGAGGTCGAAGGACTCGACCTGCCCGGTCTCGACCCCGGCCTCCAGCCGGGCGATGCGCAGCAGCGAGTTGAACGTCTTGAGCAGCGCGTCGGCCTCCTCGATGGTGCGGCCGATGGCGCGGCGATAGGCGTCCTCGTCGGCGGGCTCGGCGAGCGCCAGCTCGAGCCGGCTGCGCAGCCGCGCGAGCGGGCTTCTCAAATCGTGCGCGATGTTGTCGCTCACCTCGCGGACGCTGGCGACGAGCTGCGCGATGCGGTCGAGCATGTCGTTGAGATTGGCCGCCAGCCGGTCGAACTCGTCGTCGGTGCCGCGCGCCGGGATGCGCCGGTCGAGCGCGCCGGCCATGATCTCCCGGCTGGCCTGGTTGATCGCGTCGATGCGGCGCAGCATGGGCCGGCTGACCAGCACGCCGCCGGCGATGCTGAGCACCAGCGCCAGCGCGATCCCCCAGCCGATGGATTCGCGGAACCGGGCGTCGATCTCCAGCCTCTCGCGGATATCGCGCCCGACCAGGAGGCGGAGCCCGCCGGTGAGCTCGAAGATGCGGGCGCGGCCGAGGTCCACCGCGCCGCGCCGGTCGGCGTATTCGAGCTCGAAGGTGATCCAGCCATCGGGGCCGGGTGCCTCGCGGGGCCAGGCGCTGAGATTGCCGGCGAGCGGGCGCAGGCTCGAATCGGTCAGCAGATAGAGCCCGCGGCTCGCCCGCGCCCGCGCGGTGCGGCGGTTGAGCGCGCGCACCAGGCCGATCGTGCCGAACTGCGAATACTGCTCGCCGAGCCCGCGGATCTCGGCCTCGATCGCCGCGTCGGTCTGGCGCGCCATGAAGCCGGCGGTGGACCAGTAGAGAAACCCGACCAGGACGACCGCCGAGACGCCGAACAGCCCGAAATAGATCAGGGTGAGGCGGAACGTCGTGCTGCGCAGGAGCCTAGCGCGCATGTCTTACCAACGACTCGCGAAGAGCCCGCGCCTCTGCGGCCGAGGCCGTCCTTCGATACGCCCCCTTCGGGGGCTACTCAGGATGAGGAGAGCTTGGAATGCCTTTAGAGACCCCCTCATCCCGAGTAGGCGCGAAGCGCCGTATCGAGGGACGCCATGCCGCATCGGTTCCATCCAGGACGGCCAGGCTCTATCCCGGCTCCGCGCGGAGCCGGTATCCCGCGCCGCGCACGGTCTCGATGAGCGGGCTCGCGGCGCCGGCATCGACCTTGCGCCGCAGCCTGGAGATATGGACGTCGATGACATTGGTCTGCGGATCGAAGCGGTACTCCCATACGTTCTCCAGCAGCATGGTCCTTGTCACCACCCGACCGGCATTCCGCATCAGGCATTCGAGGAGCTGGAACTCGCGGCGCTGCAGCTCGATGCGCCGCCCGCCGCGGGCGACGCGGCGGGCGAGCAGGTCCATCTCCAGATCGCCCACCCGGAGCACCGTGTCCCGCAGCGGCGCCGCACCGCGCCGGAGCAGCGCATCGACCCGGGCGCGCAGCTCGGAGAAGGCGAAGGGCTTGACCAGGTAGTCGTCGGCGCCGGCCCTGAGCCCGGCCACCCGGTCCCCGACCTCGCCCTTGGCGCTGAGGAACAGCACCGGGGTCTTGCGCCCGGCGCTCCGCATCGCCTCGACGATGGCGATCCCGTCGAGCTCGGGCAGCATGCGGTCGACCACCGCCACGTCGTAGTCGGTGCCGAGCGCCAGCACCAGCCCGTCGCGCCCGTCATGCGCCACGTCCACCGCGAAGCCGCCCTCGGAGAGCCCCTTGGCGATGAAGCCCGCGGTCTCGGCGTCGTCTTCGATGATCAATGCGCGCATGGCGGGACCGGCACGGCCGAAAGGCAGGAGCCGGGACCGCCCGCGCGGCCCCGGCCCCGACCGTCAGACCCTGCTACTCTACGCGTCGGCGAAGCGGACCGCCACGATGCGATCCTCGCCCTTGCGGTCGATGGTCAGCAGCACCGCCTTGCGGCCGTCCTTGCGGACCTGCTCGACCGCCTTGGCCGCCTCGGCGGCGGAGCCGACCGGGGTGTAGGTGACGCGCTCGATCACGTCGCCCGCCCGGATGCCGCGCGCCCAGGCCGGGCTGTCGCTCTCGACATGGCGGATCAGGGCGCCCTTGGCCGCCTCGTCGAGCCCGAAGCGGGACCGCGCGGCGGGGTCGATATCGGCCACCGTGATGCCGGTGCCGGCGAGCCCCTCCCTGGCGGGCTTGGCGGGCGCGCTCGCCATCTTCTGCGCGGTCGGCATCAGCCCGGTGGTGACCTTGAGCGTCATCGGCTTGCCCTCGCGAAGGATCGCGAGCTCGACGACCTTGCCCGCCTCGGTGCCGGCGACGAGGCGCGGCAGGTCGCGGAACTTCTCGACCGCGGCGCCGTCCCACTTGGCGATGATGTCGCCCTGCTTGAGGCCGGCGTCGCGCGCCGGGCCGGTCTCGACCACCGAGGCGACCAGCGCGCCGGTCGCGTCCTTCATGCCGAGGCTCTCGGCGATGTCCGGCGTGACCGGCTGGATCTGCACGCCGAGCCAGCCGCGCTCGATCTTGCCGTCGGCCTTGAGCGCGGCGATCACCCGCCTGGCGTCGTTCGACGGGATGGCGAAGCCGATGCCGACATTGCCGCCGGTGGGCGAGTAGATCGAGGCGTTGACGCCGATCACCTTGCCGGTCGCGTCGAAGGCGGGTCCGCCGGAATTGCCCTGGTTGATCGGCGCGTCGATCTGCAGGAAGTCGACCAGCGAGCCGCCCCTGAGATCGCGTCCCCGCGCCGACACGATGCCGGCGGTCACCGAGCCGCCGAGGCCGAACGGGTTGCCGATGGTCATCACCCAGTCGCCGGCGCGGATGCGGTCGGAGTCGCCGAACTCGACGAAGGGAAGCGGCCGGCCGGCGTCGATCTTGAGCAGCGCGAGGTCGGTCTTGGCGTCGCCGCCGACCAGCTTGGCGTCGAAGGTGTCGCCGTCATGCAGGCGGACGCGGATCGAGCGCGCGCCGGCGACCACGTGGTTGTTGGTCACCACATGGCCGTCCTTATCCACGATGAAGCCGGAGCCCACGGCCGACATGCGGTGGTCGGGGCGCATCGGCCCGCCGAAGCGGAAGTCCGGCATGGACCGACCGAAGAAGCGCTCCATGAACTCGCGGAACTGCCCCTCGGGCCGGTTGGAGAAGGGGCTGAACTCGGGCATCTGCCCGGGCTTTTCGAGCATCGCCGGGGCGGTGCCGCGGTCGGTCGCGATATTGACCACGGCGGGTCCGACGCGGGCGGCGATGTCGGCGAAGCTCTCCGGCGCCGGGCGCGCATGCGCGATGCCGGACGCCGCGGTCGCCATCGCCGCGGCCAGCGCGCCGGGCAGGATCACCCGGTGCAGGACACGCTTGTCGAGCGTCAATGAGGCAGTCATGGCTTACTCTCCCGAATTTGTCGTCGCCCGAGAGATAGCGCAGCCGCCTGAAGCGGGTCTTACCGGAACATGAAACTTGCGTAAGGTGGGCCCTTCGATACGCCCCCTTCGGGGGCTACTCAGGATGAGGGCGCAATGAAAGATCCTCATCCCGAGTAGGCGCGCCAGCGCCGTATCGAGGGACGCCGACATAGCGCTCCATGCCGATATCGGTCTCCCAGCTCTTGCGCCAGGCCTCGGCGAGCCAGGGGCGGAGGGTCTCGAACCGGGCGGCGACCTCGCGCTGGTCGGCGCGCAGGCCGCCGATGACCGCCTCGACGGAGCGGGCCAGCGCATCGGCGTCGATGGTCGCGAGCCTGCCGCCCTCGACCACCACCCGGCCCTCGACGATCGCGGTGTCCAGCGCCGAGCCGGTCTCGGTATAGACCATCTGGCGGGCGGCGCTGTTGAGCGGCAAGAGCGTCGGCCGGTCGAGGTCGTAGAGGCAGAGATCGGCCCGCATGCCGGGGGCGATGGCGCCGATCTCGCCGGCAAGCCCGACCGCCGCCGCCCCGCCGAGCGTGGCCGCGCGCAGCGCCTCGGCCGCGTCCGGCGTCTCCAGCGCGATGTCGCTGATCGCCGCCAGCCCGCAGAACAGCTTCATCGCCTGGAACATGTTCTGCACGTCGGAGCAGGCGCAGTTGTCGCAGCCGAGCGCGATCCCGACCCCGGCCTCGCGGTAGTGCCGGATCGGGGCGACGCCCGACTTGGACTTCATGTTGCTCGCCGGGTTGAGCACCACCCGCCCGCCGGCCTCGGCGAGCGCATCGATCTCGCCGCGGGTGAACCAGATCGAGTGGGCCAGCGCGAGCCTCGGGCCGAGCAGCCCGCAGGCGCGCATGTACTCGATCTGCGAGCCGCCATGCGCGCCGAGATGGGTGCGCGAGGCGATCACCTCGGGGCGCGATTCGTACATGTGGCTCAGCACCGGGAGCTCGTGCCGGTCGGACAGCTCGGCGATGCCGGTCAGCAGCTCGGGCGAGGACATGATCGCGCTGGTCGGGCCGAGCGCCCAGGAGAAACGCTCGCGGACCAGCCCGACCCGCTCGATCTGCCGGCGCACCGTCTCCAGCGGGGGCTCGCCGCCGACGCCGATCGGCGAGCCGAGCCAGGCGTGGTACGTCTCGGGCACCAGCTCGCGCCAATGCGGGATGCGGTCGACCGCGCGCCGGTCGCCGATCTGGAGCGAGAGCACGGTGCGGATGCCGGCCTCGTCATAGGCGTCGAGCACGGCATCGAGCAGCGAGTCGTCGAACGGGTAGAGCGTCGCCATGTCCTGCACGGTGGTGATGCCGGCGAGCAGGCATTCGGCGGCGCCCAGCAGGGTGCGGGCGCGCACCTCTTCGGCGCTCCGCATCGGGTATTGCGGCGGCAGCGCGTTGACGAACCACATTTGCAGCGGCATCGGCTCGAAGATGCCCTTGAGCAGCACGTCGTGCGAGTGGTAGTGGGCGTTGACGAAGCCGGGGACGACGAGCCGGCGGCTGGCGTCGATCGTCCTGTCGGGTACGGCGTCGCCGAGCGCGGCGCGCAGATCCGGCTCGACGCGGGCGATCCGCGCCCCCTCGATCAGGATGTCGCGCGCCGCCGGGCGGTCGGTATCGCCGTCGTGGTCGTAGACCAGCCCGCCCTCGACGAGAATCCGGGTCTCCGCCATGCCCTCAGCCGCGCACGATGTAGTCGCGCAGCGCGTCCGCCTCGGCCATCACCCCGTCGATGCGGCTCTTGACCACGTCGCCGATGCTGACGATGCCGATCAGCCTGCCGTCCTCGACCACCGGCAGATGGCGGAATCTGCGGTCTGTCATCAGCGCCAGGATCTCGCGGTCGCCGTCGCCGGGCGCGCAGGTCTCGACCGGGCTCGCCATGCAGTCCTCGACGAGGCAGTCGAGGAAGGCCGCGCCCCGCTCGGCGAGGCCGCGCACGATGTCGCGCTCGGAGACGATGCCGACCAGAGCGCCCTCCTCGTCGGTCACCACCAGCGCGCCGATCATGCGCTCGGCGAGCTCGGCCACCGCGGCGGCGATGGTGGTGCGGGGCGGCACGGTCGCGACCTCGCTGCCCTTGGCCCGGAGAATCCCGCGCACATCCATGATCGCCTCCCTGCAAATCCGACACGCCGATGGTGGAAATATCGGGCCGCCGGCGCCCCGAGTCCAGACGCGGCAGGTCCAGACGCCGCGGCGGGTGACACGGCGCCCGCATTGGCGTTGAATGGGGACGCCTTGGCCCAGAGCATCACATTGACCGCCACGGACGGGCACGCGCTCGATGCCTGGCACGCCGCGCCCGCGCGGCCTGCGGGCGGCATCGTCGTGCTGCACGCGATCTACGGCCTGACCCCGCACATGGCGGATGTCTGCGACCTCTACGCGGAGGCCGGGATCGCGGCCATCGCGCCCGCCCTCTACGACCGCTCGGGCCGCAACATCGTGTTCGGCTACGGCGCGGACGGGCGCGAAGCCGGCATGGCGCAGCGCGAGACCCTCGCCGAGGCGATGGTGCTGATGGATGTCGAGGCCGCGCTCGCGGCGCTGCGCGCGGCCGGGAAGGTGGCGGTGCAGGGGTTCTGCACCGGCGGCACCTGGGCGTGGATCGCCGCCGCCCGCCTCGCCGTCGACGCGGCGGTGATCTATTACGGCAGCGACGTCGATGCCCATCTCGGCCTCGCCCCGTCCTGCCCGGCGATCCTGCATTACGGCGACCGCGACGCGGTGGTCCCGTTCGACCGGGTCGAGGCGATCCGCGCCGCCCATCCGGGGCTCGACTTCCACGTCTATCCCGGCGCCGACCACGCCTTCTTCAACCCCGAGCAGCCGAGCCACGACGAAGCGGCGGCGACCGCCGCGCACCGGCGCACGCTCGCCTTCCTGCGGGCCCGGTTCGGCGAGGCCGGGGGATGAGCGGGGCGGCGAAGCGATCAGGCGGATAGCGGCCGGTGGCGCCCGACCGACTGGGCGTACGCCGCCTGGCTGATCCAGTTGGCCAGCCTGAGGCGGAGCCAGGGGATCGCGGGGCGGGGCCGGTCGTCTCCGAGAGAGCGCAGCAGCTCGTAGTGGCACAGCACGTTCAGAAGGTGGAGCACGGGAGGCTCGCTCGCCTCGATGCGCAGACGCTCGCGGGTCAGCTCCTCACGCTCCGCATCTTCGAGGTCGCGGCCATGCGCGAACTTCTGCTCCAGGGCGATGAACTGTCGCGCCAGGTCGCCGTGCTGGTCGGCGCGCTTCCCGGTGCCGACCGACAGGTCGATGGCGCCCAGCACCGCGACCGCGCCGGAAAACGCCACGGGCAGCCATTCCCAGGCCGGCTGCGAGAGGAACGCGGCCACCGCCGAGGAGCCTCCGACCGTCGCCGCTGCGACGGTCATGCAGTTCCAGATCTCGTAGAACCGGCGCCGCCGGTCGTGATAGCGGACCGAGCGCCGGACGCCGAAGAGGAGATCGTAGGTCCTGTCGTCAAGACTTTCGGTCATCGGGCTTCCCGGGGGTCTCCCTGGGCTTCGGTGGGCGCACGGAGCGCTCGGGTGCGAGACTGTCCCTGACCTCGGCGGATCTCGCCGAACCGTGTTCTGTTGCCCGGTCGGGACACCCATCCTGCCATTTCTCCGGGACCGCCTTTCCGTCCTTGTCCGCCTTGCTGGTCTTCCGATTCCGATCTTCCGGACCTTCGTTTCCCATACAAGACGATCCGTACGCTTCCTGTCGCGGACTGGACACAACCGATCCCAAGCGCGTCACTATGGCAAAATGTAGCACACCGGCTGCCCGCCGCACGCCTTCTGGTTGATAAACATGAACGCCGATCCCGCAACCAGAGATTCGGAGCGAAGCGAGCGCACCGGCTGGCTCGAGCTGGTGCGCGGCGGGCGGGGGGTGTTCACGGTGCTGCTCAACCTCGCGGTGATCGTGCACGGGGTGAACACCTTCGTGCTGTCGACCGTGATGCCCTCGGTGATCGCCGATATCGGCGGCGCGGCGTATTACGCCTGGCCGGCGATGGTCTATCTGATCGGCACCATCGTCGGCGCCTCGGGCGGCGCGCCGGTCCGCGCGGCGCTCGGCAGGCGCCGCGGCTATGTGGCGTCGGGGCTGGTGTTCGTCGCCGGCAGCGCGGTCGCGGCGCTGGCGCCGTCGATGGCGATCCTCCTCGCGGGCCAGCTCCTGCAGGGGTTCGGCGGCGGGCTGCTGCTATCGCAGTCGATGGCCCTGGTGCGCGAGATCTATCACGGCGCGCTGCGCGGCCGGGCGCTCGCGGTGATCAACGCGGCCTGGGTCGCGGCGGCGATGATCGGCCCGGCCGAGGCCGGGTTCTTCGCCGCGATCGACTGGTGGCGGGGCGCGTTCTGGGCGGCGATCCCGGTCGCCGCCCTGGTCTGCGCCCTCGCCTGGCGCTATGTCGGGGCGTCCGGCGATCCCGGCAGGCGCTCGGGCTTCCCGCTGCGCAGGCTGGCGCTGATCGCCGCGGCGGTGATGTGCGTCGCCGCGGCGGGGCAGATCGACTCGGTGCCGGCGGGGATCGCGCTGGTCATCGCCGCCTGCCTGCTGGTGCGGTTCACGCTCGGGCTCGACGCGCGATCCGACAACCCGATCTACCCGAGGCGCGCGCTGTCGCCGTTCGCCGATATCGGCGCCGCCTACTGGATGTTCATGATGCTCGCTTTCACCCAGGTGGCGCCGGCGATCTTCCTGCCGCTGCTGCTGGGCGTGCTGCACGACGTGCCGGCGCTGTGGCTCGGCTACTACAACATGCTGATGTCGATCGCCTGGTCGGCGGGCTCGCTCGCGGTCGCCCATGTGACCCATCGCGGCACGACGCGGTGGGCGATCCTCGCGGGCTTCGCGATCTCGACAATCGGGCTCGCCGGCATGGCGGCGGGCGTGGCCGCGCATCCGCTGTGGCTGCTGGCAATCTGGTCGATCGTCATCGGGTTCGGGATCGGGGTCTCCAACGTGCTCGCGATCACCTGGACGATGTCGATCGCGGCCAGGGGCGAGGAGAGCCTCGCCGCCTCGGCGATCCCGGCGCTGCGCTCGCTCGGGCTCGCCTTCGGCGCGGCGGCGACCGGGCTGGTCGCCAACGCCGCCGGGCTCGGCGACGCCACCGATCCCGGCAACGTCACCCGCGCGCTCACCGCCGTGTTCGCGTTCTGCGCGCTGGCGCCCGCGGTGGGGCTCGTGATGACCGTGCTCTCCTTCGCGGCGAATGCCAGGCGCGTCAGCGGATGAGCGTCCCGCCGCGGCGCAACGCTCCCACGCCGTTTCGGCCGGAGCCGTGCCCAGCGCGGCGGAGCGGAGACTCTAACGGACTTAAGTAGAGATCCCGCGGGCGAACCCGGCTGACGAGGAGTCCGGCGCTTCACGGAGGCGCGACGGCCTCTGTTGCCGGGGTAGCGTCATGCCTATATCGTGCGATGGAATGCGATGAGTGTCCATGGGATTCGCTGAGCTAGGGAGGCGAGCTATGGGAAAGCCTACCGGCGGAACGCCGTCGGCCACGCACCTGCCGACCCAGGCCGAGATGGAGCGAATGATCGTCTTCGACGGCACGCCTCACGAGATCTCAACTGCTGTGCTGCGCGGTGGTGCAGTGGGCGGAGAACCTGCGATCTTCCGAAACGCGGATCCAAAAAAAGTCGGCTGAGGGCGTTCAGATGGCATATCGCAAGAGTAGGCCCCACCCTCAGACTGGGGAGCTACAAAATGGCACCGTACTGGAAGTCGTCGATTCTAGCGAGCCGATGATTCGTCTCAAGCTGGAGGACGGAACGCTCGTCCGAATGAAGATATCGATCATCGAGATCATGCGAATGGATGAACCGGGTACGGACGGAAAGACCGCCTACGACATCAACGCGAGTTTGGCAGCGACCTTCGTTTCACCGGAGGAGCTGCTGGATGATTGATATGTTGGCTGCTTCCGCTCAAAGCACCCTGGAAAGGGGGGTCGCGGAGACAATCCGGTCGTTCGCGAAGCTGCCGGACGGATGGCATTATGGCACCGGCACGGGCGCCGTCGATGCTGCGGTGGACACTGCGCTCTATGTCAATTCGCTGCTGATCGACTACGGCGCTCGGAACATCGAAGCTTTCCCCGCTGTCGATGGCGGGATATTGGTCTCCGGTTATCACGACCGCGACACTCTGGAAGTTCTCTGTCGCCCGGACGGTGGGATGGATTTTATCCATGAGGTCGACGACGATCTCGTGAACGAGCAGGACAGCGTTTCGACTAACGAGATCGAGGAGTTTCTGGGAGGCTTGGAGTGGTTGCCACAGAACTTATTCGCCCACTGCACCCAATCTATTTCAGTAAAGAAAGGGGACGCTTCACTAGTATGGCCTTCCAGCCCTCATCCACAGACGGGGGGATATCAGTATTCGAGACAGAATGCGCCGTTGGCCTTAGTGGATGCGAATGTCGCCATATTCATCGCTTCTACCGAAGCGTCGTTGGATTTCCTTATGTCTTCTGGCGGATCGATCCTGATGTTCTCTCAGGGGATTGCCGGCTCACCTGTGAGCCATCAACGACAGGCGACCCCTGCCACCGGAATATCCATGGATTGGGAAATAATCGACGCAGGAACATGATGAGGAATCTGAAAGTCGAAGAGCTGGAGATTTGCGACGGCGAATCCCACAGGCCCTTGACGATTGCGGATATAGAGCTGTTCGGCGCCAAACCGTCAGCGCTGCCGCTCTAGTTTCCCACCGGTGTTCGCGTTCTGCGCGCTGGCGCCCGCGGTGGGGCTGGCGATGACTGTGCTCTCCTTCGCGGCGAATGCCAGGCGCGTCAGCGGATGAGCGTCCCGCCGCGGCGCTCCTCGCGCCAGGTGTTGTACCAGGCGGCGGCGAAGATGATCGCAGCCCCGATCAGGATCGGCAGGTCGAAGGCCTCGCCGAACAGCACGATTCCGAGCCCGACCGAGAGCGGCAGGCGCAGGAAGTCGAACGGCACCACGAAGCTCGCATCCGCCGCCGCCATCGCCCTCGTCACGCAGTAATGCACGGCGTAGCCGGCGACGCCGAGCCCGGCGATCGCCGGCAGGTCGGCGAGCTCCGGCGTGCGCCAGACGAACGCGGCCGGGATCGCCGAGAAGACCAGCACGAAGACGCTCATGTAGAACACGACGACATTGCCGGATTCGCTCGCCGCCAGCCGCTTTGTGGCGATGAAGGCGGAGGCGTAGAAGAACGCCGCGGCGAGCACCACAAGCGGGCCGATGCCGAAGCCGAGCCCGGAAGGGCGGACGATGATCAGCGTGCCGGCGAACCCCGCCGCGACCACGGCGATGCGGGCGAGGTCCACGCGCTCGCCGAGCACCAGGACCGCCATGACGACGACGAAGATCGGCATGGTGAACTGGAGCGCCGACAGCTCGGCCAGCGTCACCATGGTGACGCCGAAGAACCACGCCACGTTGCCGGTATAGAGCAGCCCGTTCCTGAGCCCGTGCAAAGCGAGGCGCTCGGTGCGGATCTCCGCGGCGCCCTGGCGCAAGATCCATGGCGCCATCAGGCAGAGATTGACCACGCTCCTGAGGAAGATCAGCTCGAGCACGTGGTAGTCGGGGGCGAGCAGGCGGACCAGCAGCGCCATCGCGACCAGCGACGACGCCGCGCCGATCATGAACAGCGCGCCTTCGATGCGCTTGGAGACGATGGCCAAGGCCGGAAGGCGCGCGGGGCTACGCGGTCTGCGGTTCGAGCACCCTGACCGCGCTGTTGGCCGGGTCGTAGCGGTAGCGCCGCGTGCGGTCGAGGTCGCAGCCGGTCACCCGCACCAGCCGGGTCTCCAGCGGCCGGTCGAGCGAGTGGATCACGCCCTCGTTGTAGACATGCGCCTCGCCCTCGCCGAGCACGTATCGGCGCTCGACCTCGAGCTCGGCATGGCCCGGCCGCGTGCCGTCGTCGAGCCGGCGCCACTCGGTCATCGCGACGTGGTTCATGGCCATGCCGTAGACCACCCAGGACGGGCCGTGGCAGTGCGGCGTGTTGTTCGACGGGCCGCGGTTGGTATGCGCCATCACGCGGAAGCCGTGCTTCCCGTCGACATGGATGGTCTCCGCCCCGGACGGCTTGTCGGGGCCGAGATGGGCGGCGACGAAATCGGCATCGACCAGCAGCTTTTCCAGATGGCGCGCGACGGCCTCGCGGCCCGCCGGGCCGGGATCGGCGTCGAGCGCGGCGCTGGCATCGGCGCAGAAGTCTTCCAGCGTGTAAGCCATCGGCATCCCTCCGCGAAGCCGCGCGGTCAGCCCGCCCGGGCGCTCTCCGCGACGCCCCATCTGAGCCCCATCCCCTTGAGCCAGCGGCGATAGGCGACGGAGAACTTGTCGGCGCGGATGTGCAGCTCGTCCTTCAGGTCGAGCGGAATCTCGGCCGGGCGCTGGCTCTCGACGATCCACTTGTCCTGGCTGAACACCTTGTCCTGGCGCTCGACGATCTGCTGCTCGGTGACCTGGTCGCCGAAATTGATCGCCACCAGCAGCCACACCAGGCAGTCGTCGGGGGCCAGCGGGGTGACCGTCAGCATCATGCAGAACATGTTGTCGTCGCCGGTCTCCTTGGCGAAATAGGCCGTGGTCGGGCGGAAGCAGCGATAGGTGTAATGCGTCATCGCCGGCACCCCGCGGTGGTCGGCGAAGGGCTGCCAGATCGGCACCCGCCCGGTGCCGATCCCGTCCTCGTCCTCGAACACGTCGTAGTCCTCGACGATGTCGGGTTTCGACGGATCGCCGTTGATCATCGGGTGGACGAAGGGGAAGTGCGGGATGTCGATGAAGTTCTCGACGGTGCGGAACGGGTTGGCGCGGAAATTGTAGGGGCCGACGATCTGCTTGCGGTAGGACTCGTCGGTCCATTCCGGGAAGGGCGGCACGTCGCGCTCGGGCTCGCCCATCGACACCCAGAGGAAGCCATAGGCCTCGCGCGCGCGGTAGGTCTCGGCGCGGGCGCCCGCCGGCGGGGTGAGGTCGGGCATCGCCGGGATGAAGGTGCAGCGGCCCTTCTTGTTGTAGTGCCAGGCGTGGTAGGGGCAGGTGAGCTGGCCGTCCTTGACCGCGCCCAGCGACAGCCGGGTGCCGCGATGGGCGCAGTAGTCCTTCCAGGCCATCACCTCGCCGCCCGACCGCCACAGCACCAGATCGGTGCCGAACAGCCGCGCCGCCATCACCCCGCCCTCGTCGAGGTCGGCCGACCGCCCGACCGCCTGCCAGTCGTGCTTCAACACCGGATCGTCGATCATCGCGCCATTCTGCCGCCGGGCGCCCGGCGCGTCCACGGGCGTTTGGCGGGCGTCCCTCGATACGGCGCTGGCGCGCCTACTCGGGATGAGGATTAAGTTTGCGGGAAGCCGCAAGCCAATCCCTCATCCTGAGTAGCTCGCCGCAGGCGGGCGTATCGAAGCAGACGCCGCCGCCCGGCTACGGCATCATTGGGGCATGGAGCCGTCCTTTCTCGGCGTGCCGGGCGTCGATGGCTGGGTGTTCGGCGGGCTTGCCGCGTTCTCCTTCGTCAGCGCCTTCGTCGCCGCCACCATCGGCACCGCGGGCGGGCTGATCCTGCTCGCGGTGATGGCGATCTTCTTTCCCCCCTCGGTGCTGATCCCGGTGCACACGGTGGTGATGCTGGGCTCGGCGTCGAGCCTGGCCGTCATGCGCTGGCGCTACGTGCTGCGCGGCACGCTGCTTCCCTTCGCGCTCGGCGCGGCGCTCGGCGCGCTGGCCGGGGCGCAGATCTTCGTGACGCTTTCGAGCGTCGTCCTGCAGGGCATTCTCGGCGTCTCGATCCTGGCGCTCGCCTGGCTTCCCAAGTTCACCCGGTTCGGGCCCGAGCGGGGGCGCTTCGCGGTGCTCGGCGTCGTCATGACCTTTCTCGGCATCTTCGTCAGCGCGACGGGCAGCCTGCTCGCCCCGTTCGTCGCCGGCGCCACCGAGGACCGGCGCTACATGCCGCCGACGCTCTCCATGCTGATGACCGTCGTCCACATCGCCAAGCTCGCCGCCTTCGGCGCGGTCGGGCTCGGCGTCGGCGCCTATCTGCCGCTGATCGGGGCGATGATTGCGGTCTCGATTCTGGGCAATCTCGTCGGCAGCCGCACCCTCGACCTGGTGCCGGAGCGCGCCTTCCGCATCGCCCTCCAGGTCGTGCTCACCGGGCTCGGCCTCCGCCTGCTCTGGGTCACGGCGATGGAGGCGGGGCTGGCCTGAGCGCCCGATTTCCAGCAGGGACATTCGACGACCATGACTTCGACGATTTCCAAACGCGAATTTCTCCAGGCCCTCGGCGCCGCCGCCGGGGTGGGCGCGGTGTGGCGCGGCATGGAGGCGCTCGGCCTCGCCCGGTCAGGGGTCGCAAGCGCGGCGCCGCCCGAGCTGGCGCCGGGCTCGGGCGCGGGAAGGAGCGTCGCGATCCTCGGCGCCGGCATCGCCGGCATGGCGGCGGCCTACGAGCTCGCCCGGGCGGGCTGGCGCTGCACCATCCTCGAAGCCACCGGGCGCGCCGGCGGGCGCAACCTCACGGCGCGGGCGGGCGACACGCTGGAGGAGATCGACAGCCGCCAGCGCGTGCGCTTCTCGCAGGGGTCGCATCTCTACGCCAATCTCGGCGCGGCGCGCATCCCGCACCACCACCGGACCGTGCTCTCCTACTGCAAGGCGTTCGGCGTCGAGCTCGAGGTCTTCACCAACGACAACCGGGCCGCGCTCTACCACGACCCCGAGCGCTTCGGCGGGCGGCCGGTGACGGCGCGCCGGACGGTCAGCGACATCCGCGGCTATATCGCCGAGATGCTCGCCAAGGCGGTCGACGCGGCCTCGCTCGACTCGGGCCTGACCGCGAGCGAGAAGAAGCTTTTGGGCGAGATGCTGGCCGATTACGGCGATCTCGACGACGACGGCCGCTACCGGGGCAGCGCGCGCGGCGGCTATCGCGGCCGGGTGAATGCGGGGCTCCGGCGGGGCGTACCGGAGGACAGGCTGGATTTCGCCGAGCTGCTGCAAAGCCGCTTCTGGCGCCACGGGCTGCGCACCGCGGAATCGCTCAACCAGAACCCGACCCTCCTGCAGCCCGTCGGCGGCATGGATGCGATCGCGCGCGCGTTCGAGGCGCGCGTGGGCGGGCTCATCCGCTTCGGCCGGGTGGTCGAGCGGATCCAGAGGACCGGGCGGGGGGTGCGCATCGTCCACCGCGCCGCCGGCTCGGGCGCCAGGGCGGCGCTGGAGGCCGATTTCGCGATCTGCACCCTCCCGGCGCCGGTGCTCAAGGACATCGCCAGCGACTTCGCGCCGGAGACGCGCGCGGCGATCGCCTCGGCCGCCTTCGGCGGCGCGGTGAAGATCGCCTTCCAGACGCGGCGGCGGTTCTGGGAGGACGATCTCGCGATCTATGGCGGCATCTCCTGGACCGACCAGGACATCGCCCAGATCTGGTACCCGCCCTACGGCTACCACCGCGACCGGGGGGTGATCCTGGGCGCCTATATCTGGGGCGGGAAGCCCGGCCTGCGCTACCAGGCGATGCGCCCGGAGGCGCGGCTCGCGGCGGCGATCGCCGAGGGCGGGCGGATCCACCCGGGCTATGCCGGCGAGATCGAGGCGGGCGCGAGCCGGGCCTGGGGCAAGGTGCCGTTCCAGAAGGGGGCGTGGCCCGAGGCGGGCGAGGCGCCGGACGCGCTGCAACGCCCGGACGGCGCGGTCCATTTCGCCGGCGACCAGGCGAGCGCGCTGCCCGGCTGGCAGGAGGGCGCCGTGCTGTCCGCCCATGCGGCGGTGGCCGCGATCGCCCGGCGCGCCGCGGAACGGTAGGCGTCCTTCGATACGCGGCTTCGCCGCTACTCAGGATGAGGGAATTTGTTGGAGCCACGCCAACCCCCTCATCCTGAGTAGCCCCCCGGAGGAGGCGTATCGAAGGGGGCTTACAAAGATAAGTTGACGAACGGGAGGCCAACGACACCTCTTCCGTCATGCCCGGTCGCCGGAACGAGCCGGGGGGTGTCGGCGCTTCCCCAACCACGTCATGGCCGGACTTGATCCGGCCATCCACGCGGCCTCTCCACCCGCACGACGGTCCGGCGGGACGGGTGGCGGCGCCCATGGATGCCCGATGGAGTGGACGCCCCCTCCGACGGCATCTGTGTGCCAAAGTGGCGGTGTCATCAACCCACTTGGAGGAGGGAGCATCCATGGCCGAGGTTAGCATGATCGGGATCGATCTTTCGAAGCGGAGTTTTCAGCTGCACGGGATGTGCGCGGACGGCTCGGTGGGTTTCCGCCGGACGCTGAGCCGCGGCAGGCTGCTCGCCTTTGTGGCGCGTCAGCCGCGCTGCGTGGTGGCGATGGAGGCGTGCGGGGGTGCGCATCACTGGGGTCGCGAGATCCTCGATCTGGGCCATGAGGTGCGGCTGGTGCCGCCGGTCTATGTGAAGCCCTTCGTGAAGCGCCAGAAGAACGATGCGGCGGATGCGGCGGCGATCTGCGAGGCGGCGTCGCGGCCGACCATGAGCCTGGTTGCGGTGAAGACGGCCGAGCAGCAGAGCCGCGGCATGCTGTTCCGGGTGCGCGATCTCCTGGTGCGCCAGCGCACCCAGGCGCTCGACGCGCTGCGCGGCCATCTGGCGGAGTTCGGGCTGGTGGCGCCGAAGGGTCCGGCGAGTGTCGGCAAGCTCGCGGTGGCGCTGGAGGCTGCGCGGGCCGGTCTGCCGGACCGGGTGGGCGAGCTCGCCGGGGTGCTGCTGGAGCAGATCGCCGGGCTGGACGAACAGGTCGCCGAGCTCGACAAGGAGCTGCGCGCCGAGGCGCGGCGGGATGCGGATGCGCGCCGGCTGATGACCATACCGGGGGTCGGGCCGGTCACCGCGATGGCGATCCAGGCCTTCGCGCCGCCGCTCGACGGGTTCCGCCGCGGGCGCGACTTCTCGGCCTGGCTCGGGCTGGTGCCGCGCCAGCACACGACGGCCGGCAAGCCGCGGCTGGGCAGGATATCGAAGATGGGCCAGCGCGATCTCAGGCGGCTCTTGGTGCTCGGCGCCATGTCGGTGGTCCGCAGCGCCGGGCGCCACGACACGGTGCGCGACCCGTGGCTGGCCGGGATGCTGGCCACCAGGAAGCCGAAGAAGCTGATCGCCGTGGCGCTGGCCAACCGCACCGCGCGCATCGCCTGGGCGATGACCACGAGACAGCAGAGCTACCGGGCGCCCGCGCCGAACACCGCCTGAGCGCGGCGGATGCGGGCCGCCGTCGGCAGTGCGGGCGAGGTCTGAGGACGGGTAAGGACAAACGGTCGATGAGACGGGATCGGGAAAACCAGTTTGATCCGGCGCGCCGAAGAGCACGCGTGCCCGTATGCCATACAGGCCCGCGGCGCCGCATAGGCCGCAAGCAGAGGCCGCATAGACGACAGCACCTGACCGCACTGTCCGAACCGTTCGAAAAAAAACCTTGCACCGCCGGGGGCGTCCATAGACGGATCAAGTCCGGGCATGACGAGGGAGGGCCGGGGGCGACGGCGGCATGCGACGACGCGTTGCGCGTGTCGCGATCCGTGTCCCGATCCGGCGGATGGGCCGGAAATCCGCGCGTACCGAGGCTTTGCGCCCGGTCCAGCTCATCCAAACCGGACAGCAGTGGCCTCGATCCGGGCATCTCCCTCCGCCGACTCTCTTGCGGGCCGCATGGATGGCCGGATCAAGTCCGGCCATGGCGGGTGGAGGAACACGGCGCCGACGGGCGCCTCACCGGGGGCGGCGGTTGATCGCGTACTCGCCTTCGCCGCGCCGGAAGGGCTGGATCAGCATGTTGTGCAGATGCAGCTCGGCGCCGTCGCGGAAGGCGTCGAGGCCGATGGTCATGTTCTCGTGCCCGAGCCCGGGCTGCGCCCGGTAGGTGCCGAACAGGCGGTCCCACCAGGGCAGGTTGAAGCCGAAATTGCTGTTGGTCTCGGCCGGGATGTCGGAGTGGTGCACGCGGTGCATGTCGGGCGTGACGATCGCCCAGCGCAGCACCCGGTCGAGCGCCGGCGGCAGGCGCAGATTGCCGTGGTTGAACATCGAGGTGCCGTTCAGCAGCACCTCGAAGACCAGGACCGCCACGGCCGGCGGGCCGAGCAGCGCGACGGCGGCGAGCTTCAACAGGACCGACAGGAAGATCTCGATGGGGTGGAAGCGCGACCCCGTCGTCACGTCGAAGTCGAGGTCGGAGTGGTGCATGCGGTGCAGCCGCCAGAGCGCCGGCACGGCGTGGAACATGACGTGCTGCAAATAGATGACCAGATCGAGGACGAGAACCGCGATCACGATGTCGAGCCAGAGCGGCAGCGCGACCAGGTTGAGGACGCCCCAGCCGCGCTCCGCGGCGATCGCGGCCAGCGCGACCGGAAACAGGGGAAAGATCAGCCGCACCGCCACGGTGTTGAAGACGACGATCCCGATATTGGCGTACCAGCGCAGCCAGCGCGGCCGGGAGAGCGCCCGGCGCGGCGCCGCCAGCTCCCACAGCGCGACCGCGGCGAAGATGCCGAGGAAGCAGCCGACCCTGATCGCCGGTTCGTTTGCGCTGATGAACTCCGGCATGTCTCGATCCCGGGGAGCGGGTTCCGCGCCGCGGCGATGCTAGCACGGGAGCCCTCCGGCCGTCGCGCCGCTTGCCCGCGGAACCGACGGCTGGCACGCTGGACGGGCGAGGGAAGCCGGAATTGGGGAGAGACGCCGCCATGCGACCGGGAAAGCCGCCGTTTCGCGCCGACCACATCGGCAGCCTGCTGCGCCCGCCGGAGCTGCAGCGCGCGCTGGAGGCCCACGAGCGCGGCGAGATTAGCGGCGAGGCGCGGCGCGAGATCGAGGACCGCTGCATCCGCGAGGTGGTGGCGCTGCAGGAGGAGACCGGCATCCCCACCGTGACCGACGGCGAGTTCCGCCGCTACGAGTTCCACACCCCGATCCTGACCCGCATCCAGGGCGTCGAGCTGACCGGAAGGGTCGAGTTCCACTTCCACTACGAGGACGAGGACATCGAATACGCCCCGCCGGTGCTGGAGGTGACCGGCCGTCTGGGACATCCGCCGGGCGGGCTCGTGGTGGAGGATTACAGGTTCACCAGCGCGCTCACCGACCGCACGGTCAAGATGTGCATCCCCTCGCCCACCTACATGTATGCCCGCGGCGGCTGGGCCGGGATCGACAGGGCGCTGTATCCCGACAAGGACGCGCTGATCGCCGGCCTCGCCGAGGTCTACGACGCCGAGCTGCATGCGCTGTGGCAAGCGGGCTGCGACTTCGTGCAGATCGACGACACCAACTTCGCGCATATGTGCGACCCCAAGTTCCACGACCGCTACCGGCGCATCGGCGAGGACCCGGACGCGCTGCCTAGCTTCTATGCGAAGATCATCAACGCCTGCATCCGCAACCGGCCCGCCGGCCAGCGCGTCGGGCTGCATATGTGCCGCGGCAACGTGCGCGGCGCCTGGGTGGCGGAGGGCGGCTACGAGCCGGTCGCCGAGGCCTTGCTGAACGAGCTCGAAGTCGACGCCCTGTTCATGGAGTACGACGAGCCGAGGGCCGGCGACTTCACGCCGCTGCGCCATCTCGAACGCGACGACAAGCTGGTCGTGCTCGGGCTGATCACCACCAAGAAGGCGGCGCTCGAGCCCAGGGACGCGCTGAAGCGCCGCATCGACGAGGCCGCCCGCTACGTGCCCATGGAGCAGCTCGCGCTCAGCCCGCAATGCGGCTTCGCCAGCATCTACCAGGGCAACCCGATCGCCGAGGCCGACGAGATGGCGAAGCTCCGCCTCGTCGTCGACGTGGCCGGCGAGGTGTGGGGCGACGATTAGCCGTCCTTCGATACGCGGCTTCGCCGCTACTCAGGATGAGGGAAAGGTCTTGGGCCGCCCGCCCCACCCTCATCCTGAGTAGCCCCCGAGGGGGGCGTATCGAAGGACGGGCCGGGCTCAGGCGATCCTGGCGTAGCCCGCGTCCTCGGCGGCGCGCTCGCGCTCGATCAGCGTGTCGAACACCTCGCCCGACACCGGCTCGAAGCGGCTGAGCAGCAGCGCGTCGCGCGTCGCCGCCATCTCGGGCGCCGCGCCGAAGGCGAGCAGCGCATCGACCAGCCGCTGCCGGTCGGCGTCGCCCGCGGCGAGCGAGGTCACCATGGGCGGGATCGGCGCCGCCTCGGTGGTGGCGACCACGCGCACGCGGCCCGCCGAGTCCGGCTCGTGGTGGCGCAGGAGATCGAGCGCGAAGCCGTCCACCGCGGCGATTTCCGCCTCGCCCGCAGCGAGCGCGTCGAGCACCGCGCCCTGGCGCATATAGGGCCCGAGGACCGCGCCGAACAGCGCCGGCCGGTCGGCCGTCCGCCAGCCCAGCAGATGGTAGCGCGCCGCGTTGTAGCCCGATTGCGAGTGCTCGGTGGAGTAGGCGAAGCGGTGGCCGAACGTGTCTTCCAGGGTCTCGAACGGGCTGTCGGCGGGCACCACGAAGTCGCTGACATAGACCGCCCGGTCGCCGTAGCGCGGCGGCGCCGGCACCGGGGCGGCGAGCAGGCGCGGCGGCTCCGCGGCCAGCGCCCACGGGTAGCCGCACATCGCGACGCAGCCCATGTCGCCGCGCGCCCACAGCTCGTCGAGCCCCATCGGCACGTCGCGCGGGATGATCTCGTAGGCGACGCCGGCGGTCTCGCTCACCCAGCGCAGCAGCTCGCCCCAGGCGGTTCCGAGGCCGGGCGACCATTCGTAGAGCCGGGCCGAGCCGATCAACCCATCCATCGCGACACCTCCCCGCGGCCGGACGGCGGCGCGCGACCGGCCACCGTCTTGCATGCGTTTTTCGGGCGCCGCTAAACTGAATCAGGTTACCGCAAATCGGCGGGGAGGACATCCATGCAGCCTGACGCCTACGGGCTTTCGCTCGCGACCGACTCGCGGGACGCCGCGCAGGCCTTCGACCGGGGGGTGAAGGGGCTGTTGTCCTGGGACGCCCGGTCCGTGGGCTTCTTCCGCGACTCGGCCGCCGGGGATGCCGGTCTCGCCGCCGCCCATGCCGGTCTCGCCGTGGCCCATTTCGTCGAGGAGGAGTTCGCCGAGGCGCGGGACGCGATGGCGGCGGCCCGGCAAGCGGCCGCACGGGGTTCGGAGCGCGAGCAGAGCCTGGTGGCCGCGCTCGACCGCTATGTGAACCTGCGCGCGCGCGATGCCGAGGCGGCGATGCGCGCCCATCTCGGCGCCTGGCCGACCGACCTGATGATCGCCCAGCGGCTCTATCTGATGTGGTTCTTCCAGGGTCGCTTCGCCGACATGCGGGAGCTGTCGGAGACATTGCTCGTCGCGCTGCCCGACGACGCCTTCGTGCACGGCTTCCTCGCCTTCGTCCTGGAGGAGCAGGGCGAGGGCGAGGAAGCCGTGCGCTGGGCCGAGCGCTGCATCGCGCGGAACCCGGAGGACACCTGGGGCGTGCACGCGCTGACCCATGCGCTCTACGACCTGGAGGCCTATGACGAGGCGCTGGAGCGGGTGCCGCCGGCGCTCGATGCCTGCGTCCACATGAACTACTACCGCAACCACATGCTGTGGCACCTGGTGCTGTTCCGCATCGCGGTCGGCGGCTACGAGCAGGCCTCCGATATGTGCCGCGACTGGTTCGAGGCCGAGCCGTCGGCGCGCGGGCTCGACCTGCGCAACACGGTCTCCACGCTGTGGCGGTTCGAGCTGTTCGGCATGGAGCCCGGCGAGCGCTGGCAGCCCTTCGTCGATATCCTCAAGCGCCAGCTCGACCGGCCCGAGGACTCGCCCTTCCACCACGCCCATGTCGGCATGGCGCTCGCCGGCGGGCGCGACTGGGACGCGGCGGAGGCGCATCTCGACATATTGCGCGCGCGCGGCCGGGCATCGGGCAACGACATCTGGGAGCGGGTGGTGATCCCCCTCAACGAGGCGCAGCACGCCTTCGTCCGCGGCGAGTGGGATCGGGCGGTCGCGAAGACCGAGCCGATCTGGGACGAGATCGTCCGGCTCGGTGGCAGCAAGACCCAGCGCGACGCGTTCCACGACACCCTGCTGGAGGCGGCGCTCAGGGCGGGCGATGCCGGCCGCGCCAGGCGCTGGCTCGACGAGCGCCTGACCCGCCGCGCCGAGCATTTCTGGAGCAACCGCCGGCAGCACGCGTAGGCGTCTGGCGTATCCGGGCCGGCGTCCCCTTGGCGATGACCCAGACCAACGATCCCTGGTGGAGCCCCTGGCGCGAGGTCGAGGGCGCGACCGTCCTTCGCGTGGACCTCGCCCCGGACGCCGGCCGGGAGGCGGAGGCCGCCTCCCTGCTCGACGACGCCGAGAGGGAGCGCCGGCGCCGCTTCCTGTCGCAGCGCGCGCGGCGCGAATTCGCGCTCTGCCGGGCGGCGCTCCGCGTCAGCCTGGCCGAGCGTCTGGGCTGCGCCGTCCGACAGCTTTCCTTCGACCGGCTGGAGCACGGCAAGCCCCTCGCCAGGGTGGCCGGCCGGCCCGTCGACGCGGCGTTCAATGTCAGCCACAGCGGCCGCCACGGGCTGATCGCGATCGCCGGGCGCGGCTGTCTCGGCGTCGACGTGGAGGAGCGCATCGCGCAGCGCGATTTCCTTGGCATCGGCGGCCTGGTCTACGGCGCGGCGGAGCGGCGGTTGCTGCGGGATGCCGCGGGGCGGGAGAGGGTGCATCTGTTCTATCGGCTGTGGAGCATGAAGGAGGCGCTGATCAAGGCCCTCGGCACCGGGTTTTCGCTGAGCCCGGCCGGTTTCCAGCTTCCCGCGCCGATGCTGCGCGGCGCCCGGTCGGGCGTGTTTCGCTTCCCGCATCTGCCGTCGGAGAGCTGGCGCCTGCTGGATCTGGGCGAGCCGCGCTTCGCCGCCGCGCTCGCCTACAGGCTGCCGCCTCCGTCCGGCGCGGACCCGGCGCCGCCCGGCGCGTGAGCGCGGCGGCGCCAAACGCCCCTCCCCTGATCCCGGCTACGCCGCGCAGGGGCCGTATCGAGGAACGGGCCGGGCCGCCCGGCCATCGCCGCGTGCCGCCCGTTGCGGGAAACGACGCCGGCAAGGAAACCCCCGAACGTCGGCAGCATCGAGAGATCGAAGGCCGCTTCGATGCGGCTCGGGCGCGGCCGGGAAGCGGCGCATCGCGAGCCTGCCCTGAGCTTGTCGACGGCGACGCCTCCGCCGCATCGGTTCCATCCGAAACGGGTACGCCCCGTCCCCGGGGGACGCGGGAACCGGCAGTTCCCGCGACCGGACGGCGCGGGACTCACCGGTCAGGGACTTGGCGCGCGGTCTTCGCGCGATGGATAGGTCAACAATGTTGACCGATGTTTCACATGAAACATTAGGCCCGCGTCACTCGGCGGCGGCGGGCTCGTGGAGGTCGTCCTCGACCAGATGCGGCTTGTGGGCGCCGTGCGAGACGGCGCCGGCGATCAGCTTCTTCGGTTTCTGCACCGTCGCCGGGTCGGCCGCCGCGACGCCGGCCGGGCGCGTGCCCTTGATCGTCACCCGGTCCATGATCCGCGTCGCCGGCCAGTAGTCGTGCACCGCGTAGTGCTGCACCGAGCGGTTGTCCCACAGCGCCAGCGTGTGCGGGCGCCAGTGCAGCCGGTACTGGAGCTCCGGGATCAGCGCCTGGTGGAACAGCGTGTCCAGCAGCGAGGCGCTCTCGCGCTCGTCCATGTCCTTGATGCGGATGGTGAATTGCGGGTTGACGAACAGCACCCGCCGGCCGGTCACCGGGTGGATGCGGACCACCGGGTGGGTTATCGGCGGGTAGATCGCCTCGAAGCGCCGCAGCTGCTCGCGGTCCTCCGGCGTGTCCTCGAAGATCTGCTTGAACGGCTTCATGTCGTGGATTGCCTGGAGCCCGTCGATCAGCCCGCGCAGGCGCGCGCTGAGACCCTCATAGGCGGCCGACATCGAGGCGAACACGGTGTCGCCGCCGATTTCCGGCACCACCTTGGCCGAGAGCGCGGTCGCCATCGGCGGGGCGGCGCGGAAGGTCTCGTCGGAATGCCACACATCGGTGCCGAAGGGCGGCGTGTCGGCGTCGTTCTCGAAGCGGATCAGCGCCGGCGTGTCCTCGACATGCGGCGCGAAGGGGTGGACCGAGAGCTCGCCGAAGCGCTCGCCGAAGGCCATCAGCTGGTCCGAGTCGATCTCCTGGCCGCGGAAGATCAGCAGCTGGTGCTCGGCGAGCCCGTCATGGATCGCATCGCGCGCCGCGTCGTCGAGGGGCCGGGCGAGGTCGACGCCCTCGACCTCGGCGGCCAGGCTGGCGCCCACCCGGCGGAAGGAAATGCCCATCGCGGCCTCCCCGGTTTCCCGTCCCAGACTAGCGGAGATCGCCTCAGTCGGCCAACAGCGCCGGCATCACCAGGGTGAGCGCCGGGAAGACCACGATCAGCACCACCCTCAGCGCATCCGAGGCGAGGAACGGGACCACCCCCTTGAAAGTCTCGATCATCGGCACGTCGCGCGCCATCGAGTTGATGACGAACACGTTGAGCCCGACCGGCGGGGTGATCAGCCCGACCTCGACGACGATCAGGGTGATGATCCCAAACCACAGCTTGGTCTCCTCCGGGCCGAGGCCGTAATCGAGCCCGGCGATGATCGGCCAGAAGATCGGCACCGTGAGGAGGATCATCGAGAGCGAGTCCATCACGAAGCCGAGCACGATGTAGAGCACCACCATGCCGGCGAGCACGACCAGCGGCGCCAGCCCCGAGTGCTGGAAGTAGTCGGCGGCGAAGATCGGCAGCTGGGAGAAGCCGAGAAAGGCGTTGAACACCGCGGCTCCCAGCAGGATCAGGAAGATCATCGCCGTCGTCGTCGCGGTGCCGAGCAGCGCCTCGACGGTCCCTTCGACGCGCATCCGCCCCTTGGTGACGGCGATCAGGAAGGTGCCGACCGCGCCCACCGCCGCCGCCTCGGTGGGGGTGAAGATGCCGGCATAGATGCCGCCCATCACCAGCAGGAAGATCACCAGCACCGGCCAGATGTCGACCAGCGCCGCCCATTGCTCGGACGCCGCCGCCCTGATGCCGGCGGGGCCGGCCTCCGGGTTGACCCGCACCACGATGGCGATCGCCAGGATGTAGCCGATGGCGGCCAGCACGCCCGGGATGAAGGCCGCCTGGAACAGCGTCGCCACGTTGGCCTCGACCATCACGGCGTAGATGATCAGCACGATCGAGGGCGGGATCAGGATGCCCAGCGTGCCGCCGGCGGCGAGCGCCCCGGTGGCGAGCGAGCCGGCGTAGTTGTAGCGCCTGAGCTCGGGCAGCGCGACCTGGCCCATGATCGCCGCGGTGGCGAGCGAGGAGCCCGAGATCGAGGCGAAGCCGGCGCAGCCGCCCACGGCGGCCATGGCGATGCCGCCGCGCCGGTGGCCGAGCCACGCATTGGCGGCGCGGAACAGCGACTGGCTGATCCCCGCCTTGGCGGCGAACTGCCCCATCAGCAGGAACAGCGGCACCACCGAGAGGTCGTCGTTGGTGAAGCGCCAGTAGGTCTCGGTCTTGAGGTAGGAGAGCAGCGCCGAGGAGCCGGCGATCGACACGTAGCCGACGACGCCCACGCTCAGCATGGCGACGCCGATCGGGATGCGGAAGGCGAGCAGCAGCAGGAGCGCCGCGAAGCCGATCCCGCCGATCGCCAGCCCGCTCATCGCCTCAGCCGTCCTCGCCGTCGAGGAAGCGGCCCGCGCGCATCTCGCGGACGCTGCGCCAGACGGTGTAGGCGGTGACCGCGATCAGGAACCCCATCAGAGCCACCGAGACCGGGAAGGTGGTCCAGCGCGGGAAGTTGAGCGTGATCGAGAGCTCGTTGTACTGGCGCATGTCGATCCCGCCATAGACCATGCGCCAGGTGAGCAGCGCGCCGAGAGCGACATAGAGCATGCCGCCCACGGCGTCGCACAGCGCCTTGGCGCGCACCGGCGCCCGGTCCATGAAGAAGTCGACGATGACGTTGCCGCGGGTGAGCTGGCACCACGGCAGGAAGGCGAAGACGGCGATCCCGGTGCCGATGGCGACGATCTCGAAATCGCCGCGGATCGGCGCCGAGAACGCGGCCCGGCCGGCGATGCTGACCGCCGTCAGCAGGGCCATCGCCGACAGGATCGCCCCGCCCAGGATCGCCAGCCAGCGGGCGGCCGCGTAGAGCAGCCGGCCCACCGCGTCGGTGGGCCGGCCGGCGCCTTCAACCGGCTCCGCCATCGTCGGCGGCGGCGGGTGCTACTTCGCGTACTTGTCGATCAGCGCGCGCGCATCGGCCAGCAGCGCCGGGCCGTCGACGCCGATCTTCTTCATCGAGGCGAACCACTGGTCGAACACCGGCTTGGCGGCGGCCTTCATCTTGGCCACCTCGTCGGCCGGGATGGTGTAGAACTTGTTCTTCTTGCGCGCCTGGATGACCTTGAGCCCGGGCTCCTCGATATCGACCCAGTTCTGCCCGGCCCATTGCGCGATGTTGCGCCCCGCATTGTCGTCGATCGCCTTCTTCATCTCCTTGGACAGCTTGTCGTAGCTCTTCTTGTTCATCAGGAAGGTGAAGATGCTGGTGCTGAGCCTGGGCCGGTCGCCGGCGAGCACCGAGAAATGGCTTACCAGGTCCTGGGTCTTGACCGCCGGCGCGATCTCGTAGGGCAGCGTCACCCCGTCGATCACCCCCTTGGACAAAGCGGGCGGGATGCGCGGCAGCGGCATCCCGAGACCGGCCGCGCCGAACGCCTCGAGAAGCTGGACCGTGCTGCGCGTGGCGGCGCGGATCTTGAGCCCCTTGAGGTCGGCCATCGAGCGGATCGGCTTCTTGGTCTGGAACATGAAGCCCTGGTGCACGTGCACCAGCAGCGGGTGGTAGTCCTTGAGGTCGGTGTCGACGAGGTGCTTGTCCCCGTAATCCTGCAACGCCAGCGTGGTCGACAGCGCGTCCTTGTGGACGAAGGGCAGCTCGAACGGCTCGACCCTCGGCATCCGCCCGGGCGTGTAGCCCGGCAGCGTCCAGCCGATGTCGACCACCCCGTCGCGCACCTGGTCGAGAAGCTGGGTCGGCTTGCCGCCGAGCTGCATCGACCAGAAGATCTGCACCTTGAGCTTGCCGCCCGAGGACTCGCTCACCTTCTCGGCCCAGGGCTTCATGAAGGTCTTGGACGGGTTGGCGACGGGCGGGATGAAGGTGTGCATGCGGAGCGTCACCTCGGCCGCCCCGGCCTGGCCGCCGAGGCCGAGCAGCGGCAGCACGATTGCCGCGGCGACGGCCGCGGCGAGTCCTGATCTGTTCATTGTTCGCTCTCCCGTGGTTTCTTGCGTGAAGCCGTCAGTCGGCGCGACCGGCCAGCGCCAGCAGCGCGTCCTCCCAGTCGCCCCGGCTGAAGGTCATGATGCGCAGCGGCTCGCCCGGCGTCCAGCAGATGTCGAAGGCGACCAGCGGCGGCGCCACCGTCAGCCGGTAGGCGCCGCGCCAGCCGGGGTCCTTCGGGATCTCGGTCGGCAGCACGGTCTCGGCCGGGATCGCGGCCGGCAGGTCGGGACCGGCGCAGCTTATCTCGAAGTCCTGGCCGTCGGAGGTTGCGGTCTGGAAGCGCCAGCCCGCCGCCGCCCGCTCGCCGTCGCGCGCCAGCGCCGCGAGCGCCGCCTCGGCGAGCCGGGTCAGCGCCGGGGCGGTCGGGGTCGCCGTCCCCTCGGCGTCGATATGGCGGTAGGAGCGGGCGCTGGAGCTACCGCTCGCCCTTGGGGGTCTTATAGCCCTCCTCCTTGCGGATCTTCATGTATTGGCGGAACACGTCGCGCTTCTCCGCGTCGCCGTTCTCCTTGTAGATGTAGGGGCAGACATCGACGCAGATATGGCAGTAGGACTCGCGGAAGCGCGAGATCGGGTAGCACTTGTCGATGTCGGTCAGCCAGCGCTTGATGCCGTCGGTGGTGATATAGCCGTCCGGGATCGCATCGCCCGGGCAGTTGTTGCGGCAGAGATTGCACGACATGCAGTAGTCCTGCACGCCGAACTCGTAGGGCTCGTCATAGGCGACCGGCAGGTCGGTGGTGACGAAGCCCGGGCGGAAATTGGCGCCGAGCTCGGGGTGGATCAGGCTGCCGTGCCGGCCGAGCTCGCCGAAGCCGACCGCGTAGAACACCGGGATCGCCTGGATCTGGAACGACCCGTTGTGGTGCGCGACGGCGGGGTAGCCGAGCTCCTCGCGGATCTGGCGGGCGAGCTCGGTGGCGATGTCGGCGCATTTGGCATAGGTCGACATCGCCTCGAGGTCGACCGCGTCGGGGCTCTCGATCGACTTGCGGTAGTCCTCGTAGCAGATCGTCGCGATGACGTTCCTGTGCTCGATCTCGGCGCCGAGCTCGACGAACTCGGGGCGGAGCGCGCACATCCCGACATCCGCCGCGCCGAGCGCCCGGGCGCGCCGCTTGATGTCGGCGGCCATCGCCGCCTCGTCGGCGACTTCGACCCGCTCCGGGTTGACCGGCCCGTCGCGCAGCGGCACCAGGTCGTTCCAGTGCTTCATCGCCGCGTCGCGCTCGGGGAAGGAGCGCTGCCAGAGCGGCACGTCCTCCATGTCGCGGTCGCGAAGCGCGGCGCAGAGCAGCGCGTCCTGCATGCCCTGCTCGCGTATCCAGCTCGTGCCCTTCACCGCGCCCCCCCGTGGTTCCAGGCCGAAGTCTGGCGCAGATGGCGGGGCGCGACAAGCGGAGCCTGAGCTTGTCTCGCCGCCGCCGGCCCCACAGAATGCCCGCCGAGAGGGAGGGCAGGGAAATGGCCGAGGCGATCTACCGCGACTTCCGCGACAGGGACTCGCTCTACGCGCAGTACGACAACCGGAGCATGATCGCGGCCGAGGCGCTGGAGGCGATCAAGGCGCGCCAGGCCGAGCGGTCGGATGCCTGCCGCGCCGGCGCGGGACGCTCGGCGCTCGACCTCGCCTATGGCGCGCACCGGCGCGAGCGGCTCGACCTGTTCCTGCCCGCGGCCGACGGCGCGCCGCTGTTCGCCTTCATCCACGGCGGCTACTGGCAGTGGAACGACAAGGAGCCCTTCGCCTTCCTCGGCGAGCGCCTGGTGCCGGCGGGGGCGGCCTTCGCCAACATCGAATACGCGCTCTGCCCGGCGGTGACGCTGACCGAGCTGACCGCGCAGATCCGCCGCGCCGTGGCCTATCTGTGGCGCGAGGCCCCGCGCTTCGGCTACGACCGCGAGCGCATCGTGGTCTCCGGCCATTCGGCGGGCGGGCATCTGACGGCGATGGCGATGGCGACCGACTGGCCCGCCTTCGCCGACGACCTGCCCGCCGGGGTGGTGGCGGCGGGCCTGCCGATCAGCGGCGTCTACGACATCGAGCCGCTGCGCCACACCCCGCTCAACGACGCCGTGCGCATGGACGCGGCGGAGGCGCGCGCGTTGAGCCCGATCTTCCTCGATCCCGCGACGACGGCGCCGATGGCGGTGGTGGCGGGCGGCGAGGAGTCCGACGAGTTCCGCCGCCAGGCGCGCGACTTCGCCGCGGAATGGGCGGGGCACGGGGTCGAGGCGGAGGTGCTGATCGTCCCCGGCACCGACCATTTCACCGTGCTCGACACCCTCGCCGAGCCCGGCCATCCGACCCTTGCCGCCGCGCTGAGGCTGCTCGGGATCTGACGCGGCGGCGCGGCTAATGTTTCACGTGAAACAATGGTCAACCTTGTTGACCTATCCATCGCGTGAAGAGCTTGCCGCAAACCGTAAGGAGTGCGGGAGAAACCGCGGCTCGGCCCGGATCCGGCGCCGCGTCCCCCGGGGTCGCTACCCGCCCGGCAGCAGCGCCCGTTCCACGGCGCGCCGCAAGCGCCGCGTCCACGGCGCCTCGCCCGCGCCCATGCGCCCGAGCGCGTGCCGGGCGTATCGGTTGCCCTGCCGGGCGGCGCGGCGGAACCAGCCGATCGCCGCTTCCCGGTCGGGCGGCACGCCGCGGCCGCGGGCGTAGCAGTATCCGAGCCCGGCCTGGGCGTCGGCGTCGCCCTGCTCGGCGGCGCGGCGGAACCATCCGACGGCCGCTTCGTCGTCGCGCGCCAGCCCCATGCCGTGCAGGTACATGCCGCCGAGCTGGAACTGCGCCCTGGCGAAGCCCTGCTCGGCGGCGCGCCGGAACCACCTTGCGGCCTCGGCCGCGTCGCGCCGCACCCCGGCGCCCCGTCCGTATAGCCGCGCCAGGTTGTACTGCGCCTTGTACAGCCCGCGATCCGCGGCCCGGCGGTACCACGCCGCGGCCCGGCGCGGATCCGCGGCGACGCCCCGGCCGAGCTCGTACATGATTCCGAGCCGGTTCTGGGCGTCGGGCTCGCCCGCCTCGGCGTGCGGAGCGAGCAGGTCGAGCGCCGCGGCGTAGTCGCCGCGCTGCAACGCGGCGCGGCCCTTTTCCAGCGTCCCCGCCGGGCCCTCCGACGCCGCCGGCAGGCGCACCGCCGCGAGCAGCAGCAGCGCCGCCGCCGCCACATACGGCCAGGCGGCCGGCCGCCTCGACCCTCCGTGCCGCTCGTCTTCCAACCGCGCCTCCCGGGCTGCCGAACCGCGTGCGCCGCCGGTGCGCCACGGGCGGCGGCAGTCCTACCGCGTTTCGCGAATCCGCGCCCGCCTTCCGCCGCCCCGGGGCGATATGCCGCAGCGCCCGCCCGGCGGCGACCGGTCATGCTCGAAGCGCGCGGGGCGGGACTCCCCGGCGTGCCGGGTCGATGGACAGCGGGAGAGGACGAGCGATGGAACGGAGGCCGCCAGGGAACCCGGCGGGCGGGATGAACGGCGGGCGCCGCCTTCCCGCGGCCCGGCTCGCGGCGCTGCTCGCGCTGGCCCTCTGGGCGGGGGACGCGAGGGCGCAGTCGACCGCCCAGGTCGGCAATGTGGGGCAGACCGAAAGCGCCGCCAGCGGTCTCGATTCGCTGGACGTCGCCCAGAAGTTCACCACCGGGCCGAACGTCGGGGGCTACACCCTGACCGGCGTCGATCTGCGGCTTGCCGCGCTTACCGGCCAGGCCACCGACTCCGCCGCCCCCCGGGTGACGGTGGTCCGGGGGGCGCCCGCGGGGGCCGGCTCGGTCGTCGTCGCCACGCTCGCCGCCCGGACGCCGGCGGTATCCGACGGCACGAGCGCCACCTACAGCTTCGCGGCGCCGGCGAACACCCCGCTGCGTCCGTCGACGGACCACTGGGTGGTGGTCGAAGCGGCGACCCGCGGAGGCGGCGATGTACAGGTCTCCGCCACCGCCTCGGATGCGGAGGACGGCACCCCCGCGGCGGGCTGGAGCGTGGGCGACGGCGCGTTGACCCGAAGCCGCCTCTCGACCGGGGCCTTCGACGCGCAAACCCATTCCTTCATGATCCGCGTCAACGGCAGCACCAGGACCAACACGCCCGCCACCGGCAAGCCGGCTGTCTCGGGCCCCGCGGCCCTGGGCCGCCGCCTGGAGGCGGACCGGGGCAGCGTCGCGGACCGCGACGGGGTGCCGGCCGCGTTCGCCTACCAGTGGGTCCGGGTCGACGGAACGGTCGAGTCCGATATCCCGGATGCGACCTCGCGCGCCTACCGGCTGGAGGAAGCCGATGTGGGCAAGACGGTCAAGGCGAGGCTGTCCTTCACCGACGATGCGGGAAACATGGAGTCGCGCACCAGCGACGCGTTCCCGGCGGCCGGGACCGTCCGGCCACCGCCGCCGCACGGCCTCGCGGGCCGGGCGCTGGTCGGCAATCTGGGACAGGCCGGGGCCGGCTCCGACGTCTTCGCCGCTTACGACATGGCCCAGAAGTTCACCACCGGCGCGAACGGCGCGGGCTACGCCCTGACCGGCGTCCTGCTGCGGCTGACCGCCGCCGGGTTCGACCGCGCGCCGCCCGCGGCGCGCGTGGTCGCCGGGGCGCCGGCGGGCAGCGACTCGGTGGCGGTCGCCACGCTCGCCGCCCGGACGTCGCCGGTGCCCGGCAGCGCGACATCCAACATCGCCTACGCCGCGCCGCCGGACACCGTGCTGGACCCGTCGACCGACTACTGGGTGGTGGTCGAAGGGGGCGGCGCCGGCGCGGACTACCTGTCGTTCCAGCTCACCCTCTCGGACTCGGAGGACTCCGGCTCCGCGGCCGGCTGGAGCGTCGACGACGCGGGGTCGAGACGAGCCGCCGGCTCCGCCGGCGGCTTCGCCCGGAGATCGCACGGCGCCTCCTACATGATCGGCATCTTCGGCACCGCCCGGACCGCGCGCACCCGCCCCGCCCCGCCCCGCGTCGCCGGGCCGCCCACCGCGGCGGACGCATCGGTGCGCATCCGCGCGGGCGCCGCCTACGCGTTCCGGGCGGGCGACTTCAACTTCGCCGGGGCCCCCGGCCGCGGCCTCGCGAGCGTCAGGATCGAGACCCTGCCCGCCCCGGACCGGGGCGCGCTGACGCTCGGCGGCAACGCCGTCGCGGCGGGGCAGGAGGTCGCGCGCGGCGCCATCGACGCGGGCGATCTGCGATTCGTCCCGCCGGCGGGCGCCGCGCGCGAGGGCGCGGCGAGCTTCACCTTCAAGGTGAGCGACGGGAGCGGAGATCCGGGCACCCACTGTCGCCACCGCGCCTCCCGCCCGTTCCCCCCCCTCGTCATGCCCGGACTTGATCCGGGCACCCATGCGGCCTATCGGCGCGCACGGCGGGCCGTGGGGAGGCGTGGCGGCGCCGGTGGGTGGCCGGATCAAGTCCGGCCATGGGTGCCCGGATCAAGTCCGGGCATGACGGGGTGGGGAGTAGCGGGGGAGTCGGTGGAGCAACGGGGAGAAGGAGCGGGGGCCGGACGCCACGGGGGGCGGCGCGGTGGAACCTGCGGCGCGCCCACCGGCGACCCCCGGCGGCGCGCCCGAGCGCCCGAACGCTCCCCATGCTTCCATGCCTCCCCACCTCGTCATGCACCCCCCGCCCGTTCACCCCCCCTCGTCATGCCCGGACTTGATCCGGGCACCCATGCAGCCTCTCGGCGCGCACAACGGCCCGTGGGGCGGGTGGCGGCAGTGGGTGGCCGGATCATCCCCGGACTCGATCCGGGGACCGGCCATGGGTGCCCGGATCAAGTCCGGGCATGACGAGGGGGGTGCATGACGGGGTGGGGAGTAGCGGGAGTGTCGGTGGCGTAACGGGGAGATGGAGCGGGGGCCGGGCGCCACGGGGGCGGCGCGGTGGAACCTGCGGCGGGCGTGCCGGCGCCGATCATTCATATCAAATTCGCATGTTATGATGACTTTTCGGTGTGGCTGGTCTATGGATGACGGGGCCGGCTCGCCGGCGGATGCGCCACGACCGCGAGAGAGGACGAGAGATGGGACGGATGCTTTTCGGCAACACCGCGGACGCGACGGGCGGCGGGCGCCGCCCCTCCCCGGCCTGGCTCGCGCCGCTGCTGGTCCTCGCCCTCTGGGCGGCGGACGCGAAGGCGCAGACGGTCGCGCTGGTCGGCAATGTGGGGCAGTCCGGGACCGAGGGCGTCAGCCTCGGCGTCTGGGACCTTGCCCAGAAGTTCACGACCGGAACGAACAGCGCCGGCTACGACCTGACCAGCGTCGAAGTACATCTGTTCACCAACGCCAACCTGGGTACCGACACCGCCGCCCCCCGGGTGCGCGTGGTCCGCGGGGCGGCGACGGGAACCGGCTCGGAGCCGGTCGCGACGCTGACCGCCGCGACGACGACGCTACCTGCCACCGCGCGGGCCAACTACACGTATACGGCGCCTACGCCGCCGCAGGGCATCGTGCTGCGCGCGTCGACCGACTACTGGGTGGTGGTCGAAGCAGCCTCCAGCGGCGGCGGCGACGTACACTTCTTCAACACCAATTCGAATGCGGAGGACGGCACCCCCGCGGCGGGCTGGAGCATCGACGATAGCGGGTTGCAACGAGCACACGATTCGACCGGTGGCTTCGGCGCGGAAGATCGCGCCTACATGATCCGCGTCAACGGCAGCGTCAGGACCAACGTCCCCGCCACCGGCAAGCCGACGATCACGGGCGTCGCGACCGTGGGCCGCCTGCTGCAGGCGAGCCGGGGCACCATCACGGACACCGAGGGGCTGCCCGCCGCGTTCGACTATCAGTGGATCCGGGTCGACGGGGCGACCGAGACCGACATCCAGGGCGCGGACTCGTCCACCTACCGGCTGGTCGACGCCGATGAGGGCAAGACGGTCAAGGTGAGGATGTCCTTCACCGACCTTCGGGGCGGCATGGAATCGCGCACCAGCGACGCGTTTCCGTCGAGCGGGACCGTCCAGGCCGCGCCCGTCATCGTCGGCGGTCTCCATGTGACCAATCTGGGGCAGGCCCGGGGCGGCGCCGACACTTTCGACCGGTTCGATGCCGCCCAGAAGTTCACCACCGGCACCAACGCCGGCGGCTACACGCTGAGCAGCGTCGACCTGCGGCTGGAGGTCGCCTCTCCCAATGTCTCGCACCCCGCGGTGAAGGTGGTCAAGGGGGCGCCGGCGGGCGAGGACTCGGAGGATGTCGCCACGCTCACCCCCCGGAGCAGGAACTTGATTGCGCATGCGGCCAACTTCGCCAGCTTCGGCGCGCCGCCGGGCATCAGGCTGGACCCGTCGACCGACTACTGGGTGGTGGTCGAACGCAGCGGCGGCGACGCCATCCATCTGGCCTTGTCGGTCACCGCGTCGGATGCGGAGGACGGCAGCTCCGCGGCGGACTGGAGCATCGCCGACACGGCCTTGTGGCGGGCCGCCGACTCCACCGGCGCGTTCGAGCGGAGGGTTCGCGGCGTGTCCTACATGATCCGCGTCGACGCCGTCGCCGGGGCCGCCGCCGGCGCGCCGACCGCCGCCGACGGCTCGGTGCGCACCCGCCCGGACACCGCGTACGCCTTCAGGGTGGACGATTTCGGCTATTCCGATCCCGACGGCGACGCGCTGGCGAGCGTGAAGATCGAGACCCTGCCCGCCTCCGGCAAGGGCGCGCTGACCCTCGACGGCAACGCCGTCGCCGCGGGGCAGGACGTCGCCCGCGGCGACATCGAGGCGGGCGACCTGCAATACGCGCCGCCGGCGGGCGAGGCGGGCGAGGACTTCGCGAGCTTCACCTTCCGGGTGAACGACGGCACCGCCGACAGCGCGAACGCCGCCACCATGACCGTCCATGTCTCGACCGTCCAGGTCGAGAACGCGCCGCCGGTCGCCGCCGACGGCTCGGTGCGCACCCGCCCGGACACCGGGTACGCCTTCAGGGTGGGCGATTTCGGCTATTCCGATCCCGACGGCGACGCGCTGGCGAGCGTGAAGATCGAGACCCTGCCCGCCTCCGGCAGGGGCACGCTGACGCTCGACGGCAGCGCCGTCACCGCGGGGCAGGCCGTCGCCCGCAGCGACATCGAGCTGGGCCGGCTGGAATACGCGCCGCCGGCGGGCGCGGCGGGCGAGAACCTGGCGAGCTTCACCTTCCGGGTGAGCGACGGCACCGCCGACAGCGCGAACGCCTACACCATGACCGTCCATGTCTCGACCGTCCGGGTCGAGAACGCGCCGCCGGTCGCCGCCGACGGCTCGGTGCGCATCGGCGCCGACGCCGAGTACGCCTTCAGGACGGGCGATTTCGGCTATTCCGATGCCGACGGCGACGCGCTGGCGAACGTGAAGATCGAGACCCTGCCCGCTTCCGGCAGGGGCACGCTGACGCTCGGCGGCAGCGCCGTCGCGGCGGGGCAGGCCGTCGCCCGCAGCGACATCGAGGCGGGCAACCTGCGATACGCGCCGCCGGCGGGCGCGGCGGGCGAGGACTTCGCGAGCTTCACCTTCCGGGTGAGCGACGGGACCGTCGACAGCGCGGACGCCTACACCATGACCGTCCATGTCGGCAACCGGGCGCCGGTCGCCGCCGACGGCTCGGTGCGGATCGGCGCGGACACCGAATACGCCTTCAAGGTGGGCGATTTCGGCTATTCCGATGCCGACGGCGACGCGCTTGCCGGGATCGCGATCCGCACGCTGGCCGGCCTGCCGGCGGGAAGCGCGCTGCGGCTCGACGGCGCGCCGGTGAGGCCGGGCCAGGCCGTGACCCGGGCGCAGCTCGAGGCGGGCGGTCTGGTGTTCGTCCCGGAAGCGGGCGGGACGGGCAGCCCCTACGCGACGTTCTCCTTTACCGTGAGCGACGGGTTCGCGGACAGCGCGCCGGCCACGATGCGCGTCCATGTCGTCGGGCCGGGCGGCGAGCGGGCGGTCGGCGCCTGGGTGTCGCGCTTCGGGCGCACGGTGGCGGACCAGGTCGTGGCCGCGGTCGAGGGAAGGATGCGCGCCGCGCGGCGGCCGCAGGCGGAGGTGAGCCTCGCCGGCGGGCGGATCGGCCTGTTGCCGCCCCCGGGCGACGCCCGGGCGCCGGATCCCGGGGCGGAGCCCGCGCGGGCCGGCGCGACCCGGACCATGAGCGGCGGCGAGCTGCTGCTGGGCTCGTCCTTCGCGCTGACCGGCGCGGCGGCGGATGGCGGCTCGGCCGCGTTCTGGGGCGGCGCCGCGGTAACCCGCTTCGACGGGCGCGAGGACGGGCTCGCGGTCGACGGCGAGGTGACCGGCGCCATGCTGGGCGCCGACTGGCAGCGGGGAAGCTGGACCACCGGGCTCGTGGTCGCGCACAGCCAGGGCGAGGGCGGCTACCGCGAGGGCGGCGGCGGCGCGGCGCGCGGCTCCGTCGAGGCGACGCTGACCGGGCTCTACCCCTGGCTGCGGCTTGCGCCGGACGACCGGCTGGAGGCCTGGGGCGCGGCGGGCTACGGCGCCGGCGGGCTGCGGCTGGTGCCGGACGGCGGGGCGGCGACCCGCACCGACCTCGCCGCCTGGATGGCGGCGGCGGGGCTGCGCGGGGCGCTGCTCGACCCGGGCGGCGCGGGGCTGAGGCTGACCGCGAGGACGGACGCCCTGTTCGCCGGCGCGTCGACCGACGCGGCGGGCTCGGGCGCCGGCCGGCTGGCGGCGGTCGAGGCCAGGGTCGCGCGGCTGCGGCTCGGGCTGGAGGGGGCGCTGCCGATGCGCCTCGGGCCGGGCTCGGCGCTGACGCCGGGGTTCGAGCTCGGCGCGCGCCATGACGGCGGCGACGCCGAGACCGGGCTCGGGGCGGATATCGGCGCGAGCCTCGCCTGGACCGACGCCGGGAGGGGGCTCTCGATGGAGCTCAGCGGGCGCGGGCTGCTGTCCCACAAGGCGAAGGGATTCCGCGAGCGCGGCGTGTCGGCCGTCCTCCTGTGGCAGCCCGGGACGGACGCGCGCGGGCCGCGCCTCAGCCTCGCCCAGAGCCTCGGCGGCGCGTCGGCGGGCGGCGCCGCGGCGCTGCTCGGACGGACCACGCCGGCGACGCTCGCCAACCCCGGCGGGGGGGAGCTGAAGCGCCGCCGGCTGGAGGCGCGGCTGGGCTACGGCTTCGCCGCCTTCGGCAGCCGCTTCACCCTCACGCCGGAGGCCGGGTTCGGGCTGTCGCAGGCGGCGCGCGACTACAGGATCGGCTGGCGCCTGGCGCGGCGCCCCGGGCCGGGGCCCGGCTCGGCCGAGCTCTCCCTCGACGCGCGCCGCCGCGAGAGCGCCGCCGCGCCGCCGGTGCACGAGGGCAGGGTCCGGCTGACGGCGCGGTTCTGACCGTCGGCCGTCCTGCGATACGGCGCTACGCGCCTGCCCGGGATGAGGGCGGGGTCGAGCGGTCCGGGAAACTCCCCTCATCCCGGGCAGCGCCCGCGGGGCGCGTATCGCGGGACGCCGGCCGGTAAAACCCCTGCGCCTCGACCAGGAACGCGCGGTTGAGCCGGGCGCGGTAGTTCTCCATCGCCGCGGTGGCGGCGAGCTCGACGAGCTGGGCCTCGGAGAAGTGCGTCGCCGCCTCCGCGTAGACCGCGTCCGGCACCTCGGCCGGGGTTTGCGTGATTCCCTCGGCGACGGCGAAGGCGGCCTTCTCGGCGGCGTCGAACAGGTCGCTGTCGCGCCAGGCGGCGACGGCGGCGATCTTCTCGTCGGTGCTTCCGGCGGCGCTGCTCCCGGCAGCGTTGGTGTCGATTCAGAACGGGCACTGGACGATCTGCGCGACGCGGACGCAGATCAGGTAGCGCAGATCGGCCGGCAGGGTGCCGCTGCGGGAAGGTGCCGCGCCGAGGATTTGCCCCGCCTTGAGGATCGGCGGGCAGCGCGCCTGGATTCCGGCGGTCGTCGTCGGCGCGCCCAACGCGCGGGCGGCCCGGTCCATCGCCTCGCGCGCCTCCCCGGGCGCCTCGTCGCGGGCCAGCGGCTTCAGTCTCGGCATGGCGGTCCCCCTCGCGGATGGCGGGGAGGATGGTAGAGCCCATGCGTCGTGGATGGAACCGCGGCCGCCCTTCGATAGGGGCTTATATGGATGGGTTGACGGGCGGTCGGCTGGCGCAGACCGCCGACGGGAACGCCGCCCCGCCCCACCCCGTCATGCCCGGACTTGATCCGTCTATGGACGCCCCCGGCGGTGCAAGGTTTTTTTCGAACGGTTCGGACAGTGCGGTCAGGTGCTGTCGTCTATGCGGCCTCTGCTTGCGGCCTGTGTGGCGCCGCGGGCCTGTATGGCATACGCGGATCGGGTCCAAATCGGGCACGCGTGCTCTTCGGCGCGCCGGATCAAGCTGGTTTTCCCGATCCCGTCTCATCGACCGTTTGTCCTTACCCGTCCTCAGACCTCGCCCGCACTGCCGACGGCGGCCCGCATCCGCCGCGCTCAGGCGGTGTTCGGCGCGGGCGCCCGGTAGCTCTGCTGTCTCGTGGTCATCGCCCAGGCGATGCGCGCGGTGCGGTTGGCCAGCGCCACGGCGATCAGCTTCTTCGGCTTCCTGGTGGCCAGCATCCCGGCCAGCCACGGGTCGCGCACCGTGTCGTGGCGCCCGGCGCTGCGGACCACCGACATGGCGCCGAGCACCAGGAGCCGCCTGAGATCGCGCTGGCCCATCTTCGATATCCTGCCCAGCCGCGGCTTGCCGGCCGTCGTGTGCTGGCGCGGCACCAGCCCGAGCCAGGCCGAGAAGTCGCGCCCGCGGCGGAACCCGTCGAGCGGCGGCGCGAAGGCCTGGATCGCCATCGCGGTGACCGGCCCGACCCCCGGTATGGTCATCAGCCGGCGCGCATCCGCATCCCGCCGCGCCTCGGCGCGCAGCTCCTTGTCGAGCTCGGCGACCTGTTCGTCCAGCCCGGCGATCTGCTCCAGCAGCACCCCGGCGAGCTCGCCCACCCGGTCCGGCAGACCGGCCCGCGCAGCCTCCAGCGCCACCGCGAGCTTGCCGACACTCGCCGGACCCTTCGGCGCCACCAGCCCGAACTCCGCCAGATGGCCGCGCAGCGCGTCGAGCGCCTGGGTGCGCTGGCGCACCAGGAGATCGCGCACCCGGAACAGCATGCCGCGGCTCTGCTGCTCGGCCGTCTTCACCGCAACCAGGCTCATGGTCGGCCGCGACGCCGCCTCGCAGATCGCCGCCGCATCCGCCGCATCGTTCTTCTGGCGCTTCACGAAGGGCTTCACATAGACCGGCGGCACCAGCCGCACCTCATGGCCCAGATCGAGGATCTCGCGACCCCAGTGATGCGCGCCCCCGCACGCCTCCATCGCCACCACGCAGCGCGGCTGACGCGCCAGAAAGGCGAGCAGCCTGCCGCGGCTCAGCGTCCGGCGGAAACCCACCGAGCCGTCCGCGCACATCCCGTGCAGCTGAAAACTCCGCTTCGAAAGATCGATCCCGATCATGCTAACCTCGGCCATGGATGCTCCCTCCTCCAAGTGGGTTGATGACACCGCCACTTTGGCACACAGATGCCGTCGGAGGGGGCGTCCACTCCATCGGGCACCCACTGGCGCCGCCGCCCCTCTCGTCGGACCGTCGTGCGGGCGGAGAGGCCGCGTGGATGGCCGGATCAAGTCCGGCCATGACGTAGGGGTGACAGCGGGAGCGGAGATGCAGATGCTCACGGGCGCGGAGCCCGCGTCGAAGGCTAAACCGGACAGCAGTGGAACAAGTCCGGCCATGACGGCTTGGCGGAATGGACCGACCCGGCCTAGATCGCCCGGTAGCCGCCGTCGGCCATGACGATGCCGCCGGTGACGTAGCCGGCGAGGTCGGAGGCGAGGAAGATGGCGGGGCCCACGATGTCCTCGGGCTTGCCGGTGCGCCCGAGCGGGGTGTGGTCGAGGAAGAGTTTTACGAGCTCCGGGTTGCGCGCCCGGGCGGCGGCGTTCAGCGGGGTCTCGATCAGCCCGGGGCCGATCGCGTTGACCCGCACCCCGTCCTTGCCGAGCTCGGCGGCGAGCGCGCGGGTGAAGCCGAGCACGCCGTGCTTGGAGGTGGTGTAGGCGATGCTGTTGGGCGTCCTGACATGCAGGAAGGACTGGATCGAGCCGATATTGACCACCCGCCCGCGATTGGCGCGGAGCTGGCCGAGGAAGGCCCGGGTGACGTTGAACACGCCGTCGAGGTTGACCCGCATGATGTCGTCCCAATCGCCCGCCACCGCCGCTGCATCGCCGGTGACCGGGTTGCGCCGGTTGATGCCGGCGTTGTTGACCAGGATCGAGATCTCGCCGATGGAGCCGGCGATGTCCGCGGCGGCCGCCACGCAGGCGGCGCGGTCGCGCACGTCGAGCGTCATCGCATGCGCGGCGTGTCCGGCCCCGGCGATCTCGTCCCGCACCGCTTGCGCCGCCGCGCCGTCGATGTCGAGCACGACCACCTCGGCGCCCTGATCCGCATAGCCCAGCGCGATCGCGCGGCCGATCCCGGAAGCGCCGCCGGTGACCGCGGCGCGGTGTCCTTCGAGCAGGTTCATTCGGTTTCCTTTCGATCCGCTGTCCGCTTGCGGAGACCTCTCGAGACCGGATCACCCGCGCGGCGGCGGTACGGCGGCGACTGCCGCAGCCGCCCAGTCCGGAAGAACTTCTGCGGTCCACCATGTCCCGGCCATGAATATGGCAACCTCGCGGTGGGGCAAGTCCGGGTCGGTGTTGTCGTAAAGCAAGACCTCGTCGGCCCGCGCAATCGCGACAGGGAGGTTCTCCAGCGATCGCGCAAATCGCCGCCGCACGTCCGATTCCGGAACGTCATGGCCGCCGAGCGCGACCCGATTGCGGATGCGGTCGAGTGACTGGTCGGGGGATTCGACACACACATAATGCAGAACGACGCGATAACCGGCGCTTCGTGCCGTCTCCATGAGACGTAGGGGGCCGGAACCGGCGAGAGTGGTCTCGACCGCGAGTGTTCGGCCTTCCGCGATCGCCGTCCGCCGGCGCCTCAACGCTTCGCGGCCCGCCGCGCCGGGGGCGTCGGCCAAGGCGTCGGGATCGATCACCTCTACCCCGTGGAACCACCGGGTGCGCGTCAGGGTCGATTTTCCGCACCCGTTCGGTCCGGCGACGACAACGAGCGTCGGCACGGCGGAAAACCCAGACAGGTGGATTCAGGCGGACTTGCCGGCAGGCGGCCGGATCACCCGGTCGCCATGCTTGGTTCGAGCGATATAGGCGCCGTCCGAGCGAACGCCGTACAGCGTGCCTCCGGCGTCGAGCTGAGCCGCGAGGTCTGCCTTGATCTGCTCACGCCAGTCCTTGGGGCGCCCGGGCACATCCGGCATCGGCCCCACCGTTTCCTTGCGCTTCAACATGCCAGTCAATCTAGGTCCGATCCACCCGGCATTCAATACGTTGCGACTGGACTCGCCGCCTACCAGAACCCCTCGTGGACCCGCGCCGACTCCGCCTCCAGCAGCGGCCCCACGACCTCGACCTCGCGCTGGCCGGCGGCGAACACGGTGCGGCAGGGGAGGTCGAGGGTGAGGTTCTCGGGGTGCGGGCCGATCAGCGCCTTGAGCGCCTGCTCGCTCATCCCATGCACCACCCGGCCGATGCCCGCCCAGTAGGCGGCGCCGGCGCACATCGCGCAGGGCTCGGCGCTGGCATACATGGTGCAGCGCGCCAGGAAATCGGCGCCGTGGGCGATCGAGGCCCGGGTCATCAGCGTGCGCTCGGCATGGCCGGTGGCGTCGCCGTCCACGCCGAAGGCGTTCATCGCCTCCATCAGCACCGCGCCGTCGGGCCCGACCAGGATGGCGCCGAAGGGGTGGTTGCCCGCGCGCCGCGATTTCTCCGCCACGTCTATGGCAAGGCGCAGGAAATGCTCGTGGTCGAGGTCGGGGAGTCCCCCGCTCACGCCCGCCGTTCCTCGCCGTAGAGCCGGCGGACCATGCGCCGCATGCGGAGCAAGGGCTCGTCGGCCGGGATGGTGCCGCGCGGGTTCACGTCCTCGCCCTTCGTCTCGGGGTCGAGGTCGATCGCCCGCTGCTGCGCCTCGTAGACCGCGAGGTCCTCGGCCAGCACGCCCATCATCTGCTCGGTGAACGTCGCCTCCATGCGCGGCGGCACCATCGAGCGGTGACCCGCCACCGCGTAGAACTGGTGGGTGGTGGTCTCGGTCTCGGGCGTCAGCGCGTGGTAGACCACGAAGCCCCAGCGCCCCTGGCTCGACGGGCGCTGTTCCTGCGGCAGCCCCTCGCCGGCCGGGGTCGAGCCGTTGCAGATGTCGATATAGGACGGCGGGATGTATTTCGAGACCTGCCAGCGGTCGATCGGCCCGTCGTCGCCGGTGTACTGGACGAAGGCCGGCGCCGGCGGGATGCCCTCCATCCAGCGGGTGACGCGGACGAAATCGTCGCCGTCCTCGACGATCAGCGTCGCCTCCTCCGCCAGAGCACGGTTGCCGGTGGTCGACGAATGGACGTAGGTCAGGTGCGAAAGGTCGAGCAGATTGTCGAGCACCAGCCGGTAGCCGCCCTTGACCAGCGTCTGGCCGGTGACGGCGTACCAGTCGGGATCGGCGAGCTTCGCGTGGTAGTCGGGCACCAGGTCGGGGTCGGCGTCCGCCGGATCGCCCATCCAGACGAACACCCAGCGGTCGCGCTCGGCGACCGGGTAGGCCTTCACCCTTGCCCAGCCCGGCACCTCCTGCTGCCCGGGCACGTGGGTGCAGACCCCGTCGCGGCCGAACACCAGCCCGTGATAGCCGCACTCGATCTCGTCGCCGTCGAGCCGGCCTTCCGACAGCGGCAGGTTGCGGTGCGCGCAGCGGTTCTCCAGCGCCACCGGCACCCCGTCGAGGCCGCGGAACAGCATCACGTAGTCGCCGAGCAGCACCCGGGCGAGCGGCGTCCGGCCGACATCCTCCGACCAGGCCGCGACGTACCAGTGGTTTCTCAAGAGCACCGCGTCTTCCCCCCAGCACCGTGGAGCGCGAAAACCCTAGGGGCGGCGCGGCGAGAGTGTCAACAAGCCGCCCGACTCGGGTGACATCGGGACGGTTGCGCGGCCGCGGTTCGACGGGGCGCCGAAATGGGTTAGTCTCGCGGCAGCAGGAAACCGGACGGGAGAAGGTCATGTCGCTGGTCGCGCTTGCCACCAAGGGGAACTACTTCCACGTCTACGATTTCCGGGTGAAGCCGGGCACCGGGGACGAGTTCATCGAGAAATTCGACACGTTCGACTATTCCGACGACAACCCGATGCACAAGTCGCCGGCCCAGGTGAAGGACGGGGTGCTGTGCCGCGACACCGAGGACCCGGACCACTTCTACCTGATCGGCGAATGGTCCGACATCGATGTGCACGCGAAGATCCGCCGGCAGCTCGCCGCCATGAACCTCGAATTCGTCACCCTGATCGAGGACCTCGACAAGGGCGCGTTCGTGCCGACCTATGCCGAGATCGTCTCCTCGACGCCGCAGAGCGTGCTCGATTCGGCGGCGGAGTAGGGCGCCGGCCGCGCGTCTGTTCGCGCCGTTTCGGCTCCGCTACACTCCCGCCGACCAACCGGCCGATGCAAGGGAGGACAACATGCGTTTCGGAACCACCGCGACGGCGGCGCTCGCGGGCGCGGCGCTCGCCGTTCTGCTCGCGGCCCCCGCCGCCAATGCCCAGAAGACGATCTCGCTCACCGCGGTCGACGGCTACCCGCCGCGCGCGCTGCAGGTCAGGACCTTCCTCAGCTTCCTGATTCCCGAGGTCGACAAGCGGCTCGCCAAATCGGGCGAGTACAAGATCGACTGGAACAAGGCCTTCGCCGGCCAGATCGTCAAGGTCCGCCATGTCATGACCGGCATGCAGAAGGGGCTCGGCGATATCGGCGTGGTCACCAGCGTGTTCCACCAGGACAAGGTGCCGATGCAGGCGGTCGCCTATGTGACGCCGTTCGTCACCGCCGATCCGGTGCTGCTGTCGCGCAGCGTCGACGAGCTCGCCGAGACCTTCCCGGCGATGAAACAGGCCTGGATGAAGTACAACCAGGTGCTGCTGTCGAGCTTCTCGGTGATCGACACCTACCAGATGTTCTTCCGCAAGCGGATCACCAAGCTGGAGCAGTTCAAGGGGCTCAAGATCGCCGGCGCCGGGATCAACATGCGCTACCTCACGGGGACGGGCGCGACGCCGGTGATCGGCTCGATGGTGCACTACTACAACAAGTTCAAGACCGGCGCGATCGACGGCTCGATGCTGTGGACCGACGCCGCCGTGGCCTTCAAGCTGGTCGAGGGCGCGAAGTTCATGCTCAAGGCCGATATCGGCACCGCCAACTCCAAGGCGCTGACCATGAACGCCAAGGCCTACAAGCGGCTGCCCGCCGCGGTGCGCGACGTGATCCACGCGGTGTCCGCCGATTACCGCGACCACACCGCGCAGCAGTCGATCGACGACGCCGACAAGGCCTACGCGAACTACAAGGCCAAGGGCGGCGAGATCATCCAGATGTCGCAGGCCGCGCGCGAGAACTGGGCCAAGACGATGCCCAATATCGCCAAGGACTGGGCCGGCAAGCTGGACGCGCAGGGGCTCCCCGGGACCAAGCTGCTGATGGCCTATATGGACAAGATGCGGGCCGCCAAGCAGCCGATCATCCGGCACTGGGACAAGGAGTAGACGCGCTGGCGGATAGCGCGCCGCGCGCCGGGAAGGACCGTCCCCGGGGCGCGGCGTTGCGCGCCTTCTCCGCGCTGGTCGGCGGCATGAACGCCGCCGGCTCGTGCTGGATCGTGGTGCTGATGCTGCTGATCAACGCCGAGGCGATCAGCCGCTCGGCGTTCAACGCGCCGATCATCGGCGTGATCGAGATGATCGAGATCTCGATCATCGGCATCGTCTTCATGCAGCTCGCGGATTCGCTGCGCCGCGGCGTGCTGACCCGCTCGGACGGGCTGTTCAACCAGGTGATGCGGCGCCGCCCGAAAGCGGGTCACGGCATGGCCGTCGCGACCTTTCTGCTCGGCACAATCTTCATGGGGCTGATCATCTGGGGCAGCGTGCCGTTCTTCTTCGAGTCCTGGGAGAACGATTACTATATCGGCGTCGAGGGCATGTTCACCGCCCCGGTCTGGCCGGTCGCGCTGATCATCGTCATCGCCGTGGTCGTCACCATGGTGCAGTTCGCGATCATGCTCGCCGACCACTGGCGTGCCATGACCGGCCGGGCGCGGGGCTGAGGCGCGGTGGGCGTCGAAGTCGGGATCGCCTCGGTCGTCGCCATCCTGGTGCTGATCTATGCCGGCATCCACGTCGCTGTCGCGCTCGGCCTGGTCTCCTTCATCGGGGTCTGGATCTATCGCGGTTCCATCGACGTGGCGATCAACCTGCTGGCCGCGGCCACCCACGACACCATCGCGCACGCGGTGTTCGCCAACATCCCGCTCTTCGCCCTGATGGGGATCGTCGCCGCCGAGATCGGGCTCGGCGCCGACGTCTACCGGGTGGCCGACCAGATGTTCCGCCGGGTGCGGGGCGGGCTCGGCATGGCGACGGTGGCGGCGAACGCGCTGTTCGCCTCGATCACCGGCTCGTCGATCGCCTCGGCCTCGGTATTCACCCGCATCGCGGTGCCGGAAATGCGCCGCTTCGGCTACACGCGGCAGTTCTCGGTCGGCGTGGTCGCCGGCTCCTCGGTGCTCGGCATGCTGATCCCGCCGTCCTCGATGCTGATCATCTACGCCATCGTCGCCGAGGTGTCGGTCGGGCACATGTTCATCGCCGGCTTCATCCCGGGTGTCATCCTCTCGATCGCCTTCATCCTCGGCATCGTGCTGATGGCCCGGGTCCTTCCCAAATTCATCTCCGAGGAGACGCTGGTCGGCGTCGTCGACGAAGGCGAGACGATGAGCCTGCTGGAGATGTGCTGGCTGCTGCTGCCGGTCGCCTTCCTGGTCGTCCTCGTGCTGGGCGGGATCTACACCGGCTGGTTCTCGCCCGAGGAGGCGGGCGCGGCGGGCTCGGCCGGCGCGCTCGCCATCGGCGTCTTGAAGCGGCGGCTGACCTGGCGCGGGCTCTGGCGGGTCCTCGTCGAGACCGGGCAGATCACCGCCGCCATCCTGTTCCTGATCATCGCCGCCTCGATGTACAGCCGCATGCTGGGCGTAGCCGCGCTGCCCACCCAGTTCAGCGACTGGCTGGCCAGCATGAATTTCGACATGGTCGGGCTGATGGCGATCTACGTGATCCTGATGGTCCTGCTGGGGACCATCATCGAGACCGCCTCGATCATCCTGATCGTGGTGCCGCTGTTCCTGACCTCGGTCGAGGCGCTCGGCGGCAACATCGTCTGGTTCGGCATCGTCACCGTGATCGGCGCCGAGATCGGCCTCTTGACCCCGCCGCTCGGCATCTCGTGCTTCACCATCAAGAGCACGATCCGGGACAAGTCGATCACGCTCGCGCACATCTTCACCGGCGCGTTCCCCTTCGCCTTCATCATGCTGCTGGTGCTGATCCTGATCATCGCCTACCCGGTGCTCAGCCTGGCGCTGCTATAGGGCGCGCGGCCGAGCGGAGAAATCTCGCCGCCATTGCCACACGTCGTCATGGCGGGACCGAGTCCGGCCATGACGGGCGGGGCGGCGGCGAAGCCGCGTATCGAGGGGTCAGGCCAGCGCGTAGTCGTGCTCGTAATGCAGGAAGATGCCGTCGAAATAGAACCAGCGCATCACCGCGCTCTCGCGCGCCCAGTGGATCGCCTCGTCCTTCATCTCCCGCGTCGTGCAGTGCCGCTCCAGCGCCTCGAAGCCGCGGTCGCCGTGCTCGATGTCGACCTCGGCGTGGAGCCAGAAATGCTCGATCGCCGGCTCGGGATATTTGTAGATATCCCTGAGCGCCGGCAGCACCTTGGAATAGAGCATCGGCGACTGCGACTCGGTGCCGATGCGGAGCGCCGACACGCCGCAATGCCAGGGCTGCTCCCGGGCCACCCATTTGAGCCAGGCGACCCATGACCGCGTGGTCGGCAGCCCCCGCCCCGCCTTGACCGCGTTGAGATCGGCGCCGTTCTCCGCGGCGAAGCGCAGCACGATGTCGAGATGCGAATGCTCCGGGTCGGTCTCCTCGTGGAAGTTCTCCAGCTCCAGCTCGACCACGTCGGGCGGCGCCTTGGCGCAGATGCTGAACGAGGCCTCCTGCACCATGTTGGAGATCCAGTGCCAGTGCTCGACCGCCCAGCCCATGCAGGCGCGGCGCCCGAGCTCGCCCCTGGCCCATTTCTCGGTCATCGGATGGTTGGCGCAGTGGCGCTCCAGCACCGCCGCCTCCAGCTCCTCCCGGAACGCGGTTTTCGCGGCCATCGTCTAGTCTCCCTGATCGTCCACCACCGCGATCCCCTGGATCTCCACCATCATCTCGGGCTGGGCGAAGCCGGCGCAGGTGATCAGCGCGCTCGCCGGGTAGCCGTCGGTGAAGAACTCCTTGCGGATCTCGGTGAATTCGGTGCCGTGGCGCGAATCGACGACGAACACGGTCATCGTCACCATGTCGTCGAGCTTGGCGCCGGCGCGCGCCAGCGTCTCGGCCAGCAGGCGGAAGGATTCGCGGGTCTGGGCGGCGAAGTCGCCGGCGAGCGACTTGCCCCCGGCATCGACCGGCGCGCCGTGCCCGGCGGCCCAGACCACGCGCCCGCCTCGCGTGGTCACGACGGGGGAGAACGAGCGGTTCTCCTGCCAGGTCCCCTTGTGGTGCTTGCGTTCCATCTTGCCCCCTATTCGGCCGCTTCGGCGGTTTCGATGCGCTGCATATGCGCCCAGATGTCGTCATACATCAGGTGCATCACGTCGACCGTCGTCTGCACCGTGTCGACGACCAGCGCCAGATCCGCCTGGCTGGTGGCGAACTGGTCCAGCAGCTTCTTGCCGACGCCCGAATGCTCCTCGTCGGCGGTGTCGTGCACCCGCCAGTAGGCGACCCCCTTCTCGTCGAGCCCGAAGCGCGCCTTCAGCCGCTCGGCGATGCGCCCGTAGGTGCCCGGGATCGGCGCCTCGCCGCCCAGCATGTGCGACGCCACCCCTTCGAGGAAGGTCTTGCCGCAGATATAGGAGAAATAGGCGAAGAAGGCGGTGGTGCCGGCGCAGTACTTGGTGGCGTACATCTCCTCCCTGGCGAGGCCGATGGCGGCGGCGTAGTTGAGGTAGAGCTTGTGGTGCGAGACGCCCTCGGCGTGCAGCCTGCCGGTCGCCTCCTCGTAGGTCACCTCGGCGATCTCTTCGCGCCACGCCGGGTCGGGGCAGATGACGTAGAGCCGGCCGTGATAGTTGTGGTTATTCAGCGGCAGAATGCCGTGCTGCTTGCAGAAATAGCGGATCTGCTCCAGCGAGTGGCTGTCGTCCAGCATCCCGGCCCACAGCGGATGGCCGTAGATCGGCTTCGCCTTGTGGATGCGGTCGATCTCGTCGAGGACTTTTTGGGCCGTCAGCGCCATGTCGCTCCCTCCTGCTTGCCATCGGATGATCGTCCACAGCGCCGCGCCTGTCCAGCCGCGCCCCGGTCTCGACCGGGGCCGCGCGCGCGGCTAGTTTCGCCCCGCCGCCGCCCCGGCGGCGAGAAAGCAGGACAATGAAACCGGAAGACCTTTCCCAGGTCGTCGCCATCGTCACCGGCGCGGCCGGCGGCCTCGGCGCCGCGATGACCGAAGCCCTCGTGGACGGGGGCGCGCGGGTGCTCGCCGTCGATGTCGACGAAATCGCGCTCGACGCCCTCGCGGAGCGGCTGCCGGAGGGAAGGGTCGCGCCGCATGCGGCCGATATCCGCGACGCCGCCGCCTGCCGCGAAATCGTCGCCCACGCGGTTGCCACGTTCGGCGCGGTCCATGCGCTGGTCAACAACGCCGGCATCGGCCAGTCGAGCATCCGCGCCAGCTACTACGTCGACCGGATAAGATTCTGGGAAGTCGCGGACGAGCGCTGGCGCACCATCATGGACACCAACGCGATGGCGCCCTTCCTGCTGGCCAAGGCCGTGCTGCCGCATCTGACCCGGGCCGGCTGGGGGCGGATCGTCAACGTGACCACCAGCCTCGATACCATGACCCGGCCGGGCTGGACCCCCTACGGCCCGTCCAAGGCGGCGCTGGAGGCCTGCACCGCGATCTGGGCCGGCGACCTCGACGGCAGCGGGATCACGGTCAACGTGCTGATCCCGGGCGGTCCTGCCAACACGGCGATGGTGCCGCCCGACTCATCGCCCGACCGGGCGGCGATGATCCAGCCCGAGGCGATGGCCGCGCCGATCCGCTGGCTGCTCGACCCCGCCTCCGACGGGGTGACGGGGCGGCGCTTCCTCGGCGTCCGCTGGGATCCGTCGCTGCCGCCGGCGGAAGCGGCCGGGGCGGCCTCGGCGCCCGCCGCCTGGCCCGGGCTCGGACAGCAGGCGCGATGGCCCGGACAAGCCGGGGGTGAGTGAACCCGCGGTCACCGCGCGCGACATCCGCATCGGCATCCTCCTGGTGCTGGGCGGCACCGCGCTGTTCGGCTGCGGCGAGAGCGTGGTCAAGCTGCTGGCGCGGCACTACGACACGGCGCAGATCGTCTGGGGCCGCTACGTCTTCCACGCCATCGTGTTCATGGCGATCTTCGCGCGCAGCGGGATCGCCGCCCAGATGCGCACCGCCCGCCCCTGGCTGCAATTCTCCCGCTCGGCGATCCTGCTGCTGGGCACGCTGCTGTTCTTCACCGCGCTGCGCTATCTCCCGCTCGCCGATGCGGTGGCGATCAACTTCTTCGCGCCGCTGCTGGTGACCGCCTTCTCCATCCCGATCCTCAAGGAGCAGGTGGGGATCCGGCGCTGGATCGCCATCCTGGTCGGCTTCGCGGGGGTGATGGTGATCATCCGCCCGGGGCTCGGCGTCATGCACTGGGCGGCGATCCTGCCGCTCGGCACCGCGGTGTGCTACGCGCTCTACCAGGTGCTGACCCGCATCGCCGGGCGTACCGACCACGCGCGCACCAGCCTGTTCTGGTCGGCCGCCGTCGGCACGGTGGCGATGTCGTTTCTCGTCCCCTTCCGCTGGACCGCGCCCGACGCCTGGGGCTGGATCATGATGGCGGCGACGGGATGCCTGTTCGGGCTCGGCCACTACCTCCTGATCAAGGGGCTCGAACGCGCGCCGGCCTCGGTGCTGTCGCCGTTCATCTACAGCCAGCTCATCTGGGCGGCCACGCTGGGCCTCCTGGTGTTCGGCGACTTCCCGGACGGCTACTCCATCCTCGGCGCCTTGATCGTCACCGGCAGCGGGCTTTATGTCTGGCACCGCGAGACACGGAGGACGAGATGAGCGAGCGTTTCGCGGCCGGCGAGCTCGAACGCTTCATCGCCGGGGTGCTGACCCGCGAAGGCCTGCCCGCGGGGGACGCGGCGGATGTCGCGCGCCTCATGGTGGCCGCCGACCGCACCGGGTTCGACGCGCACGGGATCTTCCGGCTGCCGGACTATCTGAAACGCATCAGGGGCGGCGGAATCAACCGGACCCCGAAAATTGCAATCCTGCGGGAGACCGCCTCGATCGCACTCGTCGACGGCGACAACGGCATGGGGCATCTCGCGGTCGAACGCGCGGCCCGGACGGCGATCCAGAAGGCCGCGGAGACCGGCATCGGCTGGGCCGGCACGCGCAACGGCAACCACGCCGGCGCGGCGTCGGTCTATGCCGCGATGCCGCTGGCGCGGGGCATGATCGGCATCTACGGCGCGGTCGGCGGCGGCAACCAGATGCCGCCCTGGGGCGGCACCGATCCGCTGCTCAGCACCAACCCGCTCGCGGTCGCGATCCCGGCCGGGGACGGCACCCCGGTGGTGATGGATTTCGCGACCAGCGTCGCCTCGATGGGCAAGATCAGGACCGTCGCGCAGCGCGGCGAAGCCATGCCCGAGGGCTGGATGGTGGCGCGCGACGGCACCCCGCTCACCGATCCGGCGCGCGCCCCGGAAGGGCTGCTGCTGCCGATGGGCGGCTACAAGGGCTATGCGCTCGCCCTCGTCATCGGGCTGCTGGCGGGCACGCTCAACGGCGCGGCGATGGGCGGGGAGCTCGTCGACTACGCCGCCGACATCGACCGCGCCGCCAATACCGGGCAGTTCATCTGCGCCCTCGACCCGGCGGCGTTCGGCGATGCGGCGGCGATCAGGGGAGCGGTCGGCCGGGTGGCCGGCGAGATGCGGGGCTCGGCGACGATGCCGGGCGTCGAGTCGGTCCTCGTGCCGGGCGACGGCCGCGCGGCGCGCCTCGCCGACCGCGAGGCTAACGGCATCGCCGTCCCGGACGCGCTGCGCGACGTGCTCGACGGCATCGCCGAAGAGACCGGCGTCGCGCCGCTCGGAAACTGACGACAACACAGGCAAGGAGAGAGACATGGCGGGCGAGGCGTTTGCGCTCACGGACAAGACGGTCGTGATCACCGGCGGCGGGCGGGGGCTGGGCCAGGCCTATGCGCTCGCGGCGGCGGAGCTCGGCGCGAAGATCGTCGCCGCCGACGTGATCCCGACCGCGGACACGGTCGCCCGGGTCGAGGCGATGGGCGGCGCGTGCGTCGGCGTCGCGCTCGACGTGCGCGACGAGGAGTCGTGCCGGGCGATGGCCGGGGCGGCGGTGGAGGCGTTCGGCGGGATCGACGGGCTGATCAACAACGCCGCGCTCTACGGCGCGCTGACCGGCGGGCGGTTCGACGCGATCGACCCCGGCGAGTGGGACGACGCCATGGCGGTCAACGTCAAGGGCATCTGGAACTGCTGCAAGGCCGCGGTGCCGGCGATGCGCGAGCGCGGCGGCGGCTCGGTGATCAACATCGCCTCGCTCGCCGCCCGCTTCGGCATGCCGTATGCGCTGCACTACACCACCTCGAAGGCGGCGGTGGTCGGGCTCACCCGCGGGCTGGCGCGCGAGATCGGGCGCGACAACATAAGGGTCAACGCGATGGCGCCGAGCGCGGTGATCACCGAGGGCACGCGCGAGTTCTTCGCCGCCAAGCTCGACAACGCGCTCGACGTGATCAGGAACGGCCAGATCATCCGCCGCAGCATGACCCCCGACGACGTGATCGGCACCGCGATGTGGCTGCTCTCGGATGCCAGCGCCTTCGTCACCGGCCAGACGATATCGGTCGACGGGGGGACGGTGCTGGCGTAGGGCCCGGCTCCTCCCGCAGCGCCCTCCGCGTCACCCCGGACCGGGCCCGCCGGTGCCCGGTTTGGATTTTCGACGCGTGGGAAAAATGCGGCCGGCCGGGCCCGGGGGGGTCAGTGCCCGGCGGCGGCCTGGGCCGCCTTCATCGCCTCGACCTGCTCCGGCGTCGCCTCTTTCTGAAAGCGGGTCTTCCACTCCGAGTACGGCATGCCGTAGACGATCTCGCGCGCGTCCTCGTAGCCCATCTCGATGCCGCGCTCTTCCGCCGCCGCGCGATACCACTTGCTGAGGCAGTTGCGGCAGAAGCCGGAAAGGTTCATCAGGTCGATGTTCTGCACGTCGGTGCGTTCGCGCAAGTGGCCGACGAGCGTCCGGAAGGCCGCCGCCTCGAGCTCGATCCGCGTCTGGTCGTCCATGCCGTCCTCCAGTCTCCGTTGGTCCGATATTGGCCAAACCGGCGGCCAAGTCCAGCCCGCTCAGGGCGGGCTCAGCGTCTCCTCGACCAGCAGATCGACCACGCCGCGGAGTGCCTCGTCGGGGCTCCTGCCTGCTTCGAGGGCGGCCTGCCAGGCGGCGCGCTGGCGATGCGCCCCGGTGCCGCGGGCAAGCACGCTGCGCGCATGCGCGACCTCCTGGACGCAGCCGAAATGCTCGGCGTCCTCCTCGACCAGCACCAGGATCTCCTCCAGCAGACCGGCATAGGGGACGACCTCGCCGCGGCCGAAATCGACCAGCCCGCGGTCGAAGCCGTAGCGCTGCGCCCGCCAGCGGTTCTCGTTGACCAGGGTGCGCGAATAGATCCGCCAGCGCTGGTTGTCGCGCCTGAGCCGCCACAGCATGCGGCACAGGCAGCGGAAGATGGCGGCGATCGCAAGCCCGTCCTCGGCATAGGTGCAGATGTCGGCGATGCGCATCTCCAGCGTCGGGAAGCGGGCGGACGGGCGGATGTCCCACCACAGCTTGGTCGCGTCCTCGATCAGCCCCGCGCCGGTCATGATGTTCACCGTACGCTCGTAGTCGCTGAGCGTCTGGAAACGCTCGGGAAGCCCGGCGCGCGGCAGCTCGTCGATCACCGCCAGCCGGTAGGACATCAGCCCGGTCTCCGCCCCGCCCCAGAACGGCGAGGAGGTCGAGAGCGCCAGCAGATGCGGCAGGAAATAGACCGCCTGGTTCATCAGGTCGATCCGCAGCTCGGGATCCTCGATCCCGACATGGACATGCATGCCGCAGGTGAGCAGCCGCCTGGCGACGAGCTGAAGGTCCTCGTCGATCTGGATGTAGCGCTCGCCCTCGGTCGGCTTCTGGTCGAGCCAGTCGGCGAACGGGTGGGTCGAGGCGGCGACCGGGGCGCAGCCAAAGCCGGCGGCGATCTCGCCGAGCCCGCCGCGCAGCCGCGCGATATGGTGCCGCGCCTCTCCGGGGGTGGTGCAGACCGGGGTGGCCACCTCGATCTGGGAGCGCAGGAACTCCGGCGCGACGGCATCGCCGAGCCGGTCCCGGCAGGCCTCCATCATCTCCGGCCGGGGCTCGGCGACCAGATCCCGGCTGTCGCGGTCGACGAGGAGGTATTCCTCCTCGATGCCGAAGGTGAAGGACGGCTCGGCGATCTGCATCTCCGGTCTCCGCTCAGCCCGCCGGGAGCTGGGCGAGCACCGTCTCCAGCGCGCCGGCGAGGATGTCGACATAGCGCGCCGCGCCGTTCGAATCCGCCACCTGGTCGGCGCGGATCTCGATCAGCGCGTGCGGCGTCCCGGTCTGCGAACCATGCACCTTGATGGTGTGGCCATGCCGGTTGCGCCCCGAATAGGGCTGGTTGTCGCCGACCTCCAGATCGCCGCGCCGGCGCAGCGCCGCCAGCAGCGGCACCGGAACCCGCGGGTCGTAGCCCCAGAGCACCGAGACCTGCCACGGGCGCGGCGTGCCGGCGAGCACCGGGGTGAAGCTGTGGACCGCGATCAGCACCGGCATCCGGCCGCGCCCGCGCACCCCCTCCAGCACCCCGGCGAGCGCCGCGTGATAGGGATCGAACAGGACCCGCTTGCGCGCCGCGCGCGCCGCCTCCGAGATGCCGACATTGCCCGGCACCGCGGTCCCGTCGCTCACCTCGGCGATGGAGGTTTCGTGCTCCGGGGAGCGGTTGCAGTCGATCACCAGCCGGGAATAGCCGGCGAGCACCGCCGCCGCGTCCAGCCGCTCGGACAGACCGCGCGTCACCTCCGCCGCGCCCTGGTCCCAGGCGATGTGGCGGTGCAGCTCGCGCTCCACCAGCCCGAGCCCCTTGAGCGCGCGCGGCACCAGATTGCTGGCATGGTCGCAGGCGAGCACGATCGGGCTCGCCCCGCCGGGGTTCTCGACGGTGAAAGGCGGCGGTTCGCTCTCGGTCAGCACGCTCTCGGCCTCGTCTCTCGGTGGGCGCGCGGCGACTATAGACGATCGGGCCCGCGCGGGGACGGTTTGGGGGCGCGCCGCCATCCGATATAAGGCGCCGATGGCGACCGATCCCCGGAAAACCCTCAGAACCCTGTTCGATGCCGCGCTCGCGGCGGTCTCGCCCCGCCTCGTGCTGCCGCCGCATCTGCCCCAACCGCCGCGCGGGCGCACCGCGGTGCTCGGCTTCGGCAAGGCGGCGGCCGAGATGGCGCGCGCGTTCGAGGCGCACTGGCCTTCCCCCTTCGAGGGGTTCGCGGTCACCCGCTACGGCCACGCCGCCCGGTGCCGGACGATCGAGGTCATCGAGGCGGGCCATCCCGTGCCCGACGCCGCCGCGCTCGTCGCCGCCGACCGCGCGCTCGCGCTCGCCGCCGGGCTCGGCGCGGGCGACCTCCTGCTCTGCCTCGCCTCGGGCGGCGGCTCGGCCCTGCTCGCCAAGCCGGCCCCCGGCATCGCCCTCGCCGAGAAGCAGGCGCTCACCCGCTCCCTGCTCGCCTGCGGCGCGGCGATCGGCGAGATCAACTGCGTGCGCAAGCATCTGTCCGCGATCAAGGGCGGCAGGCTGGCGGCGGCGGCCGCGCCGGCCGAGGTGCTGACGCTGGCGATCTCCGACGTCCCCGGCGACGATCCCGCGACCATCGCCTCGGGCCCCACCGTCGCCGATCCGACCGACGCGTCGGAAGCCCGCGCGATCCTCGCACGCTACGGCATCGAGACCGGGGAGGCGGCGGCCGCGGTGCTTTCCGGGCCGGCGGGGGAGACGCCGGACCGGCTCGCCAATGCGCGGTTCGCGATCGTCGCCCGCGCCCGCGACGCGCTGGAAGCCGCCGCGCGGGAGGCCGGGCGCCAGGGGATCGCCGCGCGCATACTCGGCGACGATCTCGCCGGCGAGGCACGTGCGCTGGGCGCCGCCCATGCCGCGCTCGCCCGCGAGACCGCGGCCGGTGCCGGACCGGTCGTGCTGCTCTCCGGCGGCGAGACCGAGGTGACGCTGCCGCGCCCCGGCTTCGGCAGGGGCGGGCGCAACACGGAGTACCTGCTGGCGCTCGCCGCCGGGCTCGACGGCGCGCCGGGGATCTGGGCGATCGCCTGCGACACCGACGGTATCGACGGCACCGAGGATGCCGCCGGCGCGGTCCTTGCCCCGGACAGCCTCGCCCGCGCCGCCGATTCCGGGCTCGACGCCCGGGCCGCGCTCGCCGCCCACGACAGCTACGGCTACTTCGCCGCGCTCGGCGATCTCGTCGTCACCGGACCGACGCGAACCAACGTCAACGATTTCCGCGCCATTCTGATCGGCGCTGGCGCGGGTCAGCCGGCGCCTCTATAGACAGCGCCGGAGACGGGGGACCATGCGCCGCCACAGGCGAACCAAGATCGTGACCACGCTCGGGCCGTCGAATTGTCCCCTTCCCCTCCCTTGACGGGCCCGGACATGAGCCTAACATGTTGGTATCCATCCACATGGGAGGTTTTCTGTGATGTCTTCAACACTTTCCGATGCCGGCCGGTGCCGCAAAGGTTGGGGCGGACCAAAACGCTGATCCCGCGTGCCCTCTCAAGTTCCAACGGGGAATGGCTGCGACACGATGATCGTCGCAGCCATTCTTCTTTCCGCTGGCATCGCGGCCTTCATCGCCTTGGTAGTCGTCGCCAAACAAAGGCTCGCAAGCAAGCGGAGATACGCCTACGAACTCGCCGCCGAACTTCTTGAGCCGGACTTTGAGGAGTTGACGAGGGCATTCCAAGAAGTCTCGGAGGCAAATGCCTGGAACATCATCCTCAAACCGTCCACCGACGAAGAACTCCGAACCCAGATAAGGGTCGCTCGCTACCTGAATCGTCTGGAGCTGGTTTGCCTCGCCGTGAGGACGAACATTGTCGACGAGAATGTCCTCAAGACGCTAATTGGAGATGCCTTGGTGAGCCGACTCGGGAACGCCATGCCGCTGATCGCCATGATCCGCAATGACGAGAACGATCAAGGGTTCTTCCAGCACTTCGAGCACATCGGCAGCCGATGGCAGCAAGACCCGGAGGTCCGCGAAACATTCATCGTCTGGGCCATCGTCCGAGAGATCTTCCGCATCTGAGGAAGTGCGAAGCACGAACCAACGTCAACGATTTCCGCGCCATTCTGATCGGCGCTGGCGCGGGTCAGCCGGTGCCTCTATAGACAGCGCCGGAGACGGGGGACCATGCGCCGCCACAGGCGAACCAAGATCGTGACCACGCTCGGGCCGGCGAGCGCCACGCCCGAGGCGGTGCGCGATCTGTTCGAGGCCGGCGCCGACATGTTCCGCCTCAATTTCAGCCACGGCACGCATGAGGGCCACGCCGAGCGGGTGCGCTGGATCCGCGAGGTCGAGCGCGCCGCCGACCACCCGATCGGCATCCTGATGGACTTGCAGGGCCCCAAGCTGCGCATCGGCGCGATCGCCGGCGGCGAGGCGGTGCTGGAGGCCGGCGCCGCCTTCCGCCTCGACCTGTCGCCCGAGCCCGGCGACGGCGCGCGGGCGCCGCTGCCGCATCCCGAAGTGTTCGAGGCCATCCGGCAGGGCACCGAGCTGCTGATCGACGACGGCAAAATCCGCCTCGCGGTGCGCGAGTGCGCGGCCGACCATGCGGTCACCGAGATCCTGTTCGGCGGAAGGCTGAGCGATCACAAGGGGGTCAACATCCCCCACGCGGTGCTGCCGATCTCGGCGCTGACCGGCAAGGACCGGCGCGACCTCGACTTCGCCCTCACCCTCGGCATCGACTGGATCGGGCTGAGCTTCGTGCAGCGCCCCGACGACGTGGCGGCGGCGCGCCGGATCATCGGCGGCAAGGCCGCGGTGATGGCGAAGCTGGAAAAGCCCGCCGCCATCGAATGCCTGGACGAGATCCTCGCCCTGTCCGACGGGGTGATGGTGGCGCGCGGCGATCTCGGCGTGGAGCTGCCGCCCGAGGACGTCCCCAGCATCCAGAAACAGGTCGTCCGGCGCTGCCGCGAGGCCGGCAAGCCGGTCGTCGTCGCGACCCAGATGCTGGAATCGATGATCGCCGCGCCGGCGCCGACCCGGGCCGAGGCGTCGGACGTCGCCACCGCGGTCTATGACGGCGCCGATGCGGTGATGCTGTCGGCCGAGACCGCGACCGGCGCCTATCCGCTCGCGGCGGTCTCGATGATGAGCCGGATCGTCACCCGGGTCGAGCGCGACGAGACCTTTCGCGCCATCATGGACGCCGTCCACCCCGCCCCCGAGCGGACCGCGCCCGACGCGATCAGCGCCGCCGCCGCAAGGGTGGCGGAGACCGTCAGGGCGGCGGCGATCGTCACCTTCACCAGCTCGGGCTCGACCGCGCTCCGCGCCGCGCGCGAACGCCCCGCCGTGCCGCTCGTGGCGCTGACCGCGCTGCGGGCGACCGCGCGCCAGCTCTCGGTCGCCTGGGGGGTGCACTGCGTGGTTTCCGCGGACGTCAAGGATTTCGCGGAGATGGTGGAGATCGCCTGCGAACGCACCGTCGCTGCGGGGTTCGCCGAGACCGGGCAGCGCCTGGTGATCACCGCCGGGGTCCCGTTCGGCACGCCCGGCGCGACCAACATCCTGCATATCGCCTGGATCGCCGGCTGACGTCGGCCGCTGCCGGCAAGTCCCGCGCGAACGGTTGCGCAACATACCACTTTTACTAGTATATCGAGCTCGTTTCTATCGTTCAGGATGCCGCCCATGATTGTACGGTGTGGGCGGATTGCGGCGGCGCTGGCGATTTTGACGGTGTACCCGCCCGATCGCGCCGGTGCCGAGAGCAGGAGCGACTTCGTGTCCGGGCCGTGGGTCGGGCGTGCGATGTTCGACGACAGCAATCACCGGTTCCGCGGATGCGGCGCTTTCGTGCCGAGCGGCGACGATCCCACGCTGTTCTGGATCCGTTGGCACGACCGCGAGCGCCCGGAAATAAGAATCCGCAACCCGCCCTGGGCCGTGCGCGAGGACCAGCGCTTCGAGGCGACGCTCTCGGTCGACGATGGCTGGCGCGCCGTCGCGCCGGTCAGCGTCGGGGTCGGGTCCGGCGCCTCCCAGCCGCTGTACCTGTCGATCCATGGCGATGGCGTCCAAGCGGTTGCCAGGGTCGCCGCCGGGGGCCGGACGCTGACCGTCGAGAGGGCCGGGGAGAAGCCGCTTTCCTTCTCCCTGTCCGGCGTCGGGGAGATGATGGAAAGCCTCGATCGGTGCCACAGCCGGGGGATCGCGCTCCAGCGAAGGGCGGACGAGGACGATCTGAGGGCGGTCGATTTCTTTGTCGCGCAGCAAGACGACGAGAAATTCGCGCAATGGTCGAACAGTCTGTCAAGACTGGCCCATGCGGGGGTTACCATCATCGGTCTGGGCGACGGTGTCTGCCGTACCGTCGAACGGCTCTCCACCGGCCGGTACGATCTGCAGTTCGCAAATTTCGCGCTCGGCCTGGCGATAACGCCAGCGTCCAAGGCTCTCGGGACGGTGCGGAAGAACTTCGCGGATCTGGACGTCTTCGATCCCGCCTCCGGCGATCCGGGCATCGGCGTCGTGCTGCGGACGGCGATGGAACGGCTCCTCGTACAGGCAGAGACGGTGGTACATGCCTCCCAGGCGCTGATGTCGGCTATCTCGCAGGGCGACGACGCGGAGAGGGACCGGCTCTACGCCGCCATCGCCCGGCATTCCCATCTCAGCTATGCCGGCGACAACCTCTATCTAACGATCAGGAACGCCTCGCGCAGCGAAGCGGACATGGAATATCACCTGAACCGGGCTTCGCGGAGCATCAACCTGATGAACGCCAAGCTGGTGAGGTCGATATTGTTCCTGTCCGACGATGCGCTGGCCGAGAGATTGCCGGCTCTGATCGCGCTCTCCAGGGACCGCATACGGGACGCGCGCCGCTGGACCGCCGGCGGGCGCAAAATCATGACGGACCGGCTCGCGGATGCCATGTTCAAGCAGGAGCCCGAAGTCTCGCGGGAAAGGATGGCGCTGTTCAAGGCCTATGAACGATCGATGCAGGCGGAAGATGCGCTTGCCGACCGGTTCGAGGCGGCGCTGGACGAGGTCGAGGTCGCCATGCGCCGCCGCGCGCCCCTGTCGGACACCGGGTATTTGAGCCTGGTTCATGGCGGGGAGCGAACGGCGGCGGCGCTGCTGCAGGAACGCTTCGCGCACCGACTCGAGCGCGGCGCGGCCTACGAGGCGCTCCAGGGTCGATGACGCGGGGATCGGCCGACGGCGGCCCCGTCGCGCGGCCTCTCGCCTGCCAGCCCCAGACAAAGCGCCCGCCGACCGTTCTGGAGGCCAAGGTCGTCGTACCGGACGAAATCTTCCAGCCGATGCCCCCCGACCGCCGGCGGATGCCGCGACGGCATGGACCTTGCGCCATCCAGCCGTAAGGAACGCGCGCTACTTGAACAACTCCTCGCCCTTCATGCCCTGGTAGAGATGGGCGACCTGCTCGGCATAGCCGTTATAGAGCAGGGTCGGCACCCGCTTGCCGGTGCCGAGCTGGCGCTCGGTCGCCTGGCTCCAGCGCGGGTGGTCGACCTCGGGGTTCACATTGGCCCAGAAGCCGTATTCCTGCCCCGCGATCTCCTCCCAGAAGCTCACCGGGCGCTTGTCGGTGAAGCTGAAGCGGGTGATCGACTTGATCGACTTGAAGCCGTATTTCCACGGCACCGCCAGACGCAGCGGCGCGCCGTTCTGCTTGGCGATCTCCTTGCCGTAGGCGCCGGTCGCGATGAAGGCGAGCTCGTTGGTCGCCTCCGCCATCGTCAACCCCTCCACATAGGGCCAGGGATACCAGGACTGGCGTTGCCCGGACGCGACCGAGGTGTCGTGGAAGCCGTGCATCTCCACGTATTTCGCGCCGGCCAAGGGCCGCGCCAGGGCGACCAGCGCCGCCAGCGCAAAACCGCTCCACGGCACCGCGATCGACCACGCTTCGACGCAGCGGTGGCGGTACAGGCGCTCTTCCAGCGGCAATTTGCGGACCAGCGCGTCGGCGTCGATCGTGAAGGGCTTCTCCACCATGCCGTCGACAGTCACCGTCCACGGCCGGGTCTTGAGCTTCTGCGCCGCCTTCCAGATCTGCTTGTGCGAGCCGAATTCGAAGAAATTGTTGTAGGTGGTGACGATCTTCTCGTCGGTCAGCGGCCGGTCGAGGGTGTAGCGGGGGTTGCGTTTCGCCGGGTAGAGCCCGGTCGCCGCCCCCGCGGCGCTTGCGAGTCCGAGCCCGGACAGCGCCAGAATCGGGCCGGCGGCGAGCGCCTTCACCAGCTCCCGCCGCTGGCGGAAGCGGTCTTCCGGCGTGGCCTGCCGCTCCGGCAGCTCCCAGCCGCGCTTGCTCCTGACGATCATGGTTCCTCCCCGGCGTCGTCGCCTAGTTCGCCTCGTCGGCCTCCTTGCGGGCCTCGATCACCTGGTCGGCGAGGCGGCCGGTCAGCTCCTGCAGGCGGTCGAAAGACGAGCGATAGGTCGCAACGCCCTGGCTCAGCGAGCGCAGCTCGACGATCAGGTCGACGATATCGGAGGACGGGATATTGGCCTCCACCGTGTCCCAGCCCTTCCAGCCTTCCTTGGGCGTGAAGCCGAGGATCTGGCCGCGGCGTCCGCTGATCAGCCCGTGCACCTTGCTGGTGGCATCCGCCGGCACGTCGATCTCCACCCGCGAGATCGGCTCGAGCAGCACCGGACCGCATTTGGGCATGCCCTCGGTCATCGCCACCCGGGCGGCCAGCTTGAAGGACATCTCGTTGCTGTCGACCGAGTGGAACTGCCCGTCGGTCAGCCGCACCGCGAAATCGACCACCGGGAAGCCGAGCGGCCCGCGCGCGGCGAACTCCTTGACGCCCGCCTCGACGGCCGGGATGAACTGCTTGGGGATGGCGCCGCCGACGATCTTGTCGGTGAACTCGAACCCCTCGCCGCGCGGTCGGGGCGAGATGTCGACATGGACGTCGCCGAACATGCCGTGACCGCCGGTCTGGCGCTTGAAGCGGCCGTGCTGGGAGACCGTCTTGCGGATGGTCTCCTTGTAGGGAACGCTCGGCGGGGCGGCCAGCGCGGAGACGTTGTAGCGGCCCTTGAGCTTTTCCAGCGCGACCTGGAGGTGGATCTCGCCCTGGCCCCACAGCACCATCTCGCGGGTGTCGGGGTTCTGCTCGTAGCTGACCGAGGGGTCCTCCTCGTTGAGGCGCTGCAACGCGCCGGTGAGCTTCACCTCGTCGTTGCGGTTCTCCGGCGATATGGCGCGGGCATAGACCGGCACGATGGGATCCGGCCAGTCGGCGCCGTCGGCCGGGTCGCCGTCGTCGCCCAGCAGGTCGCCGGTCCTGACCGAGTCCATGCGCCCGAGAGCGGCGACCGCGCCCGGCCCAGCGTCGGCGATCTTGTTCTGCTGTCCGCCCATCAGCGACAACAGGCTGCCGACGCGTTGCCCGTTCAGGGTCATGCCCTCCCTGACGGTCCCCGACAGCACCCGGGCGAGCGACAGCTTGCCGGCATGCTGGGCGTGGTAGGTCTTGAACACCTGCGCGGCGGTCCCGTTGCCGGCCTCCACCCCGAGGCGCTCGATCATGGCATCGAGACCCGGCACCTCGTGGCGCAGCGCCTTGAACAGCCGCCTGACGCCGTAATCCTGCTCCGCCGAGCCGATCAGCACCGGCACCACATCGGCCGCCCGCACCCCGTCGGTCAGATAGCCGTAGATCTCCTCGATATCGGGGACCTCGTCCTCGAGCAGCTTCTCCAGCAGCTCGTCGTTGAAATCGGCCAGCGCCTCCAGCATCGACTCCCGCGCCGTCTCGTACTCGTCGGCCACCGAGTCCGGCGTGTCGATGCGCTCGGAACCGGCGCCGGCGGTGTATTCGTAGGCCCGCCCGCTGATCAGATCGACATAGCCCGATACCGTCTCGCCCTCGCGGATCGGGATCTGGCGCAGTACCAGCGGCGCCTGCTCCACCGAACGCAGAGCCTCGTATACCGCCGAGACCGGCTCGGTAATGGTGTCGATCTTGTTGATGAACACCATGTGCGGGATGCCGCGGTCGGCGAGGAACTTGAACAGCGGCGCGAGAGTCATCGCGCGCTCGGTCGAGGGCTCGTAGACCACCACCGCGAGGTCGGCGACCATCAGCGCGTTGAACGCCTCCTGGCGCATCTCGATCGAGCCCGGGCAGTCGAGGAAGCTCCACGGGTCGTCCAGATAGTCGGTCGAGCCCACCGAGACCTCGACCGACATCTGACGGGCGCGCGCCTCGGGCGCGGAGTCGCCGACCGAGTTGCCTTCCTTGACCGAACCCTTGCGGTGGATGCCGCCCGACACCGAGAGCAGGCTCTCCATCAGCGTCGTCTTGCCGCTGAGATAGGGTCCGACTAGTGCCACGCAGCGTGGCCCGGAAGCGCTCGCCATAATCCTCTCCCCTGGCCGAGATGCGTTCTCGGACTTTGTCCGCGCCGCCGCACGGTCGCCCCGTTCATCCTCGAACGCCGTAATGTTTCAGCGCGGCCCCGGCGAATCAAGACCCTCCCCGGCGCCGGGTCAGGCGAGCGCCGCGCAGGCCCTCTGGATGCGCCGGCAGGCCTCCTCCAGCTCGGCATTGGAGGCGGCGTAGGAGATGCGGAAATAGGGCGACAGGCCGAACGCCGCCCCCTGGACGGCGGCCACGCCCTCGGATTCGAGCAGATAGGTGACGAAATCTGTGTCGTCGCCGATCGTCGCGCCGTCCGGCGTCCTGCGGCCGATCGCGCCGGCGCAGGAGATGTAGAGATAGAAGGCGCCCTCGGGCGTGCCGCAGCGCAGCCCCCTGGCCTGGTTGAGCATGGCGATGCAGAGGTCGCGACGCTGCTGGAAGACGCGCGCGTTCTCGGCCAAAAAATCCTGCGGCCCGTTGAGCGCCTCCACCGCCGCCGCCTGGCTGATCGACGAGGTGTGGGTCGAGCTCTGCGACTGCACCACGGTCATCGCCCGGATCAGCGCCTTCGGCCCGGCCGCGTAGCCGAGCCGCCAGCCGGTCATGCAATAGGCCTTGGAGACGCCGTTGACGGTCAGCGTGCGCGGCTTCAGCGACGGATCGACCGCCGCCGGCGTGGCGAAGGAGAACCCGTCATAGACGATGTGCTCGTACATGTCGTCGGTCAGGATCCAGACATGCTCGTGGCGCCGGATGACGGCGCAGAGCGCCGCCAACTCGTCGGCCGTGTAGGCCGCGCCGCTCGGATTGCTCGGCGAGTTGATCAGCACCCATTTGGTGCGCGGGCCGATCGCCGCCTCCAGATCCTCCGGGGCGATGCGGAAGCCGCGCTCCTCCCCGCCGTCGACGAACACCGGGGTGCCGCCGGCCAGCAGCACCATGTCCGGGTAGGACACCCAGTAGGGGGTGGGCACGATCACCTCGTCCCCCTCGTCCAGGGTGGCGACGAAGGCGTTGTAGAGCACCTGCTTGCCGCCGCAGGAGACGATCACCTCGTCCGGTGCGTAGTCGAGGCCGTTCTCGCGCTTCAGCTTGCCGCAGATCGCCTCGCGCAGCGCCATCGTGCCCGGGATCGCGGTGTAGCGGGTCTCGCCGTCGCGGATCGCGCGGATCCCGGCCTGCTTGACGTTCTCCGGCGTCTCGAAATCGGGCTCGCCCGCGCCCAGCCCGATGATGTCGCGCCCCGCCGCCTTGAGCTCCAGCACCTTGCCGGTCAGCGCGTTGGTGGGCGACGGCTTGATGCGCGAGAGGCGCTCGGCGAGGATCGGCATCGGGCTGCTCCGGGGCGTGGCGTGGACGTGCGCAACCTAGGACTGCCCGGACTCCTGTTCAACCCGCCCGCGCGGCGCCTATATTCGGACCATGACCGTCGCCATCGCCGAGCGCCCGCGCGCCGAACCCGGCGCCCCGTTCGAAGTCGTCTCCCACTTCCGGCCCGCCGGCGACCAGCCGCAGGCGATCGCCGAGCTCGTCGCCGGGGTCGGCAACGGCGAGCGCGACCAGGTGCTGCTCGGGGTCACCGGCTCGGGCAAGACCTTCACCATGGCGCATGTGATCCGGGAGATCGCCCGCCCCACCCTGATCCTCGCCCCCAACAAGACGCTGGCGGCCCAGCTCTACGGCGAGATGCGCGGCTTCTTTCCCAACAACGCGGTCGAATACTTCGTCTCCTATTACGACTACTACCAGCCCGAGGCCTATGTGCCGCGCAGCGACACCTATATCGAGAAGGACGCCTCGATCAACGAGCAGATCGACCGCATGCGCCACTCCGCGACCCGGTCGCTGCTGGAGCGGCGCGACGTCATCATCGTGGCCAGCGTCTCCTGCATCTACGGCATCGGCTCGGTCGAGACCTATTCCGAGATGACGATCCGGCTGGAGAAGGGCCAGCGGGTCGAGCTCGGCGCGCTGCTCAGGCGGCTGGTGGAGCTGCAATACCGCCGCAACGACGCCAATTTCGTGCGCGGCACCTTCCGGGTGCGCGGCGACTCGGCGGAGATCTTTCCCGCCCATTACGAGGATCGCGGCTGGCGGCTGTCCCTGTTCGGCGACGAGATCGAGTCGATCCACGAATTCGACCCGCTGACCGGGGAGCGGACGGCCGAGCTCGAAGGCGTCACCGTCTACGCCAACAGCCACTACGTCACCCCCCGACCGACGCTGCAGCAGGCGATCCGGCATATCAAGGTCGAGCTCGCCGAACGCCTAAATTGGTTCCGCGGCGCCGGCAAGCTGCTGGAGGCCGAGCGCCTCGAGCAGCGGACCGGTTTCGACCTCGAGATGATGCAGACCACCGGCCAGTGCGCCGGCATCGAGAACTACTCCCGATTCCTTACCGGGCGGCGGCCCGGCGAGCCGCCGCCGACGCTGTTCGAGTATCTGCCGGAGGACGCGTTCCTCATCGTCGACGAGAGCCATGTCACCGTGCCCCAGCTCGGCGGCATGTACCGCGGCGACTTCAACCGCAAGTCGACGCTCGCCGAGTACGGGTTCCGCCTGCCGTCCTGCGTCGACAACCGCCCGCTCAAGTTCGAGGAGTGGGAGGCGATGCGCCCCCAGACGGTCTTCGTGTCGGCCACGCCCGGCCCGTGGGAGCTGGAGCGGACCGGCGGCGTGTTCATCGAGCAGGTGATCCGCCCGACCGGGCTGACCGACCCGGTCTGCGAGGTGCGTCCCGTCGAACACCAGGTCGAGGATCTGATGGCGGAGTGCCGCGAGGCGGCCGCGCGCAACCAACGCGTCCTGGTCACCACGCTCACCAAGCGCATGGCCGAAGATCTGACCGAGTACCTTCAGGAAGCGGGCATCCGCGTCCGCTACCTGCATTCCGACATCGACACGCTGGAGCGCATCGAGATCATCCGCGACCTGCGCCTCGGCGCGTTCGACGTGCTGGTGGGCATCAACCTGCTGCGCGAGGGGCTCGACATCCCGGAATGTGCGCTGGTGGCGATCCTCGATGCCGACAAGGAAGGGTTCCTTCGTTCCCAGACCTCGCTGATCCAGACCATCGGCCGGGCGGCGCGCAATATCGACGGCCGCGTCGTGCTCTACGCCGACAACGTCACCGCGTCGCTCGACTTCGCGATCGGCGAGACCGACCGCCGCCGCGCCAAGCAGACCGCCTTCAACCGGGCCAACGGCATCACCCCCGAGAGCGTCCGCAAGGACATCGCCGACATCCTCGACAGCGTCTACGAGCAGGACCGCGTCACCGTGGGCACGCTGGACGAGGAAATGCCCAACATGATCGGCCACAATTTGCAAGGCTACCTGGCGGATCTCGAGAAGCGCATGAAGGAGGCCGCCGCCGATCTCGAATTCGAGGAGGCGGCGCGGCTGCGCGACGAGATGCGGCGTCTCGAAGCGACCGAGCTCGGCATCCCGTCCGGCGAGAAACGGCTGGCCGCGCGGGTGCGGGCGGCGAAGGCGTCGAAGGGGCGCAAGCACGGGCGCGGCAAGCGCGGGAGGCGATGATCGGCGGTCTGGAAGCCGGAGCCGCCGGTCCCCATATCGTTTCCTGCCGGCCGCCGCCTCCCCGCCGTGGCGGACGCCCTTCCCGACACTACCGCGCGATGCCCGATCGATGACCTTCCTGTCCCTTGCCGTGGGCTTCGTTCTCCTCTTCTTCGGGGGCGAGATGGTGGTTCGCGGGGCGGTCGCGCTCGCCCGGCGTTTCGAGGTCTCGCCCCTGGTGATCGGCCTGACCATCGTCGGCTTCGGCACCTCGCTGCCCGAGCTGCTGGTCAGCCTCAACGCCGCGCTGAGCGGCGCGCCCGGCATCGCGGTCGGCAACGTGATCGGCAGCAACCTCGCCAACATGATGCTGATCCTCGGTGTCGCCGCGCTGATCTGCCCCATCGCGGTCAATCCGAACGCCGTGCGCCGCGACGGCCTGGTCATGGCGGCGGTCACGGGGATCTTCATCGTCGTCGCTCTCGGCGGCTCGGCGGAGCGCTACGAAGGCGCGCTGATGCTCGCGGCGCTCGCGGGCTATATCGGGCTGTCGCTGTGGCACGATGCCAGGCTCAACGGCGGATCGGCGCAGCTCCACCGCGAAGAAGCGGAATCGGTGACCGGGCTGCCCGGGCAGCTCTGGCTGATGGCCCTCTGCATCATCGGCGGCTTCGCGGCCGTCGGATACGGTGCGGACCTCCTGGTCGAGGGGGCGACCGCGCTGGCCCGCGCCGCCGGGGTGCCGGACGAGGTGATCGGCTTGACCCTCGTCGCGGTCGGCACCTCGCTGCCGGAGCTTGCCACCGCGATCGTCGCCGCCTATCGCGGCCATGCCGATGTCTGCATCGGCAACGTGATCGGCAGCAACATCTTCAACCTGTTCGGGATCCTCGGCGTTACCGCGCTCGCCGTGCCGGTGCCGTTCGCCGACAAGATCGTCGATTTCGACCTCTGGGTGCTTGCCGGGGTGACGCTTCTGCTGCTGCCGCTCCTGTTTACCGGGTGGCGGCTGGCGAGGCTCGAGGCGGCGTTGCTGCTCGCGCTCTACGGCGCCTATGTCGCCTGCCAGTTCTGGGGGATGAGCGGGACCTATCCCGGCTTGGGCGCTTGATCCGGCGACGCGGAGGCGCGATCTTGCAGCCATGTCGGAGACGGAATCGGGCGCCGCGCTGGTCACCGGCGCGGCGCGGCGGATCGGCCGGGCGATCGCCGAGAGCCTGGCGCGGCGCGGCCACGCGGTCGCCATCCACTACCGCGCCTCGGCCGAGGATGCGGCCCGCGCGGTGGACGCGATCGAGGGCGCCGGCGGCCGGGCGGTCGCGCTCGCCGCCGATCTCGCCGACGAGCCGGAGACCGGGACGCTGATCGCCCGCGCGGAGGCGGCGCTCGGCCCGGTGACGGTGCTGGTCAACAACGCCTCGGTGTTCGAGCGCGACAGCGTGGCCACCGCCAGCCGGGAGAGCTGGGACCGGCATATGGAGACCAATCTGCGCGCCCCCTTCGTGCTGATGCAGGCGATGGCGGCGGCGCTGCCCGCCGAGCGCACCGGCAATATCGTCAACATTCTCGACGAGAGGGTGTGGAACCTGACCCCGCATTTCGTCTCCTACACCCTGGCCAAGGCCGGTCTGTGGACGCTGACCCGGACCATGGCGCTGGCCTTGGCGCCGCGCATCCGGGTCAACGGCGTCGGTCCCGGACCGACCCTGCCCAGCCCGCGGCAGAGCCCGGAGCAGTTCGACCGCCAGGCGGGGATGATGCCGCTCGGCCGCGGGACCTCGCCGGCGGAGGTGGCCGGGGCGGTCGAATTCATCCTCCGCGCGCCGGCGATGACCGGCCAGATGATCGCGCTCGACGGCGGGCAGCATCTCGGATGGGCCCAGCCGCCGAGAGGAACGGAGCCGGTGTCCGAATGAAGATCCTGCACCCGCCGCGCCCCGGCGCGGTCGCTTCCAACGCAGCCGGTGCGCCGGCGCCGACGCGCCGCATGTTCGTCCGCGACCTGGTGCTCGACTGCCTGATCGGCGTCCACCGCTACGAGCGCGACGGCCGCCAGCGGGTGCGCATCAACCTCACGCTCGACGTGCTGGAGACCGGCCCCTCCGAGCGCGATCGCCTGTCGGATGTCGTCAATTACGACACGCTGGTGGCGCGGATCCGCGCGCTGGCCGGGGCCGGGCACGTCAACCTCGTCGAGACTTTCGCCGAACGGATCGCCGCCATCTGCCTCGACGACCGCCGTATCCGGCGTGCTGCGGTCAGGGTCGAGAAGCTCGACGTGTTCGAAGACGCCGAGAGCGTCGGCGTCGAAATCGAAAGGGAAAACAGCGTCCTGTGACGCCACGTATAGCGTTCCGTGATCGCCATGAAGCCAGTCCAACGGTTTTTTTCACAGCCCCGGCGTGCGCGTCGAGACCGGCTACAATTCCGGCGACTTTTGTGGCCTGTAATGTTTTTTTAGTGCTTGACTTTTGATTTTCTATTATAAATCAATGACTTGAAGAATCTGCCTATTTTTTGGGCAAAATGGGGAAGCGCCTTGATTTTGTTGACTGACTCCCCCCGCACGGCGTTTTGTCAACAAAGTTTTCCACAGCTTCCGTGGACATTCGTGCGGCATTTCGACGCATCCGTGCGGCGCCGGGGATCCGCGCCCCGGGGCCGGGGCTAGGCGGACGATGGCCGCACCGGCGGGCGGACCCGATGCGCGGCGGCGCGCGGCGGGCGACGGTCCGCTCGAAATCCGCTGGGCCGAGACGCTCGCCCGGGGGGTCGAGGCGATTGCCGCCGAGGTCCGGGTTCTGCCCGCGCGGCCGGGCATCTACCGGATGCTCGACGCGGGCGGCGCGGCGCTCTACGTGGGCAAGGCGAAGAACCTGCGCAAGCGGGTGAGCGCCTATACCAGGCCCGGCCGCCTGCCGCCGAGGCTGCACCGGATGATCGCCGAGACCCAGTCCCTCGAGGCGATCACCACCCATACCGAGGCCGAGGCGCTGCTGCTCGAGGCCAACCTGATCAAGGAGCACAAGCCGCGCTACAACATCCTGATGCGGGACGACAAGTCGTTCCCCTATATCCTGCTGACCGCCGACCACGACTGGCCGCAGCTGCTCAAGCACCGCGGCGCGCGGAGCCGCAAGGGGGAGTATTTCGGACCCTTCGCCTCCGCCGGGGCGGTCAACCGCACGCTGCTCACCTTGCAGAAGGTGTTTCCGCTGCGCTCCTGTTCGGATGCCGTGTTCGCCTCGCGCACGCGGCCCTGCCTGCAATACCAGATCAAGCGCTGCTCGGGACCCTGCGTCGGCCGCATCGGGGCGGAGGCCTATGACGAGATCGTCGCCCAGGCGCGCGAATTCCTGAGCGGGCGGAGCCACGGCTTGCAGCAGCGGCTGTCGCGGCAGATGGAGACGGCGAGCCAGGCCCTCGAATACGAGACCGCGGCGGTCTATCGCGACCGCATCCGTGCGCTGTCGGAAGTCCAGGCACGCCAGGACATCAACGTGCGCTCGCTGGGGACGGCGGACGTCTTCGCCCTCGCCCAGACCGCCGGGCAGAGCTGCATCCAGGTCTTCTTCTACCGCGCCGGACAGAATTTCGGCAGCCGGACCTATTTCCCCGCCCAGGCCAGGGACGAACCGCCCGACCGCGTGCTCGGCGCCTTTCTCGGCCAGTTCTACACCGACAAGACGCCGCCCCCGCTGGTCCTCGCCAGCCACCGCCCGCAAGGGGTCGACCTGCTGGCCGAGGCGCTGTCGATCGCCGCCCGGCGCCGCGTGCGCGTCGCGACGCCCGAGCGGGGCGGGCGCCGCAAGCTGATGGATCAGGCGGTGGAGAACGCCCGCGATTCGCTCGGCCGGCGGCTCGCCGGGAGCGCCGCCCAGCGCCGCCTGCTCGATCGCGTGGCCGAGCTGTTTGCGCTCGACGGGGCGCCGCGCCGGATCGAGGTGTTCGACAACAGCCACATCTCCGGCACCGACGCGCTCGGCGCGATGGTCGTCGCCGGGCCGGAAGGCTTCGAGAAGGCCGCCTATCGCAAGTTCAACATCCGCTCGACCGACATCGCGCCGGGCGACGACTACGCGATGATGCGCGAGGTGCTGCAACGCCGCTACGCCCGCGCGCTCCGCGAGGATCCGGGCCGGGAGGGCGGCGCGTGGCCCGATCTCGCGATCGTCGACGGCGGGCCGGGCCAGCTTTCGGCGGCGGGCGAGGTGCTGGCCGATCTCGGCATCGAGGACCTGCCGCTGGTCTGCATCGCCAAGGGTCCGGATCGCCGCGCCGGGCGGGAGCGCTTCTACCTGGCCGGGCGCCGGCCCTTCACCCTGCCGCCGGACGATCCGGTGCTCTATTTCATGCAGCGCCTGCGCGACGAGGCGCACCGCTTCGCCATCGGCTCGCACCGGGCGCGCCGGTCGCGGGCGATCCGGCGGTCGCCGCTCGACGACATCGACGGCATCGGCGCCAGGCGCAAGCGCTCGCTGCTCAACCATTTCGGCTCGGCCGCCGCCGTGGCGCGGGCGGGGCTCGCCGACCTTGAGACGGTAGAGGGGATCAGCAAGACCGTCGCGAGGCGGGTCTACGATCACTTTCACGGCGAGCCCTGACCGGCCGATGATCAACATCCCCAACCTGCTGACGCTGTTCCGCATCGCCCTGATCCCGGTGCTGGTGGCGTCGTTCTATGTCGGCGGGGATGCCGGGAGCCGACTCGCCTTCGCCGTCTTCGTGCTCGCCGGCGTCACCGATTTTCTCGACGGCTATATCGCGCGGCGGCTCGACCAGCGCTCGGCGCTCGGCCGTTTCCTCGACCCCGTCGCCGACAAGCTGGTGGTCGCCGCGGCGCTGCTGATGATGGTCGGGTTCGGCCAGATCGGCGGCCTCTCGGTGCTGCCGGCGCTGGTCATCCTGTGCCGCGAGATCCTGGTCTCGGGCCTGCGCGAGTATCTCGCCGGGATCGACGTCTCCATGCCGGTCAGCCGGCTTGCCAAATGGAAGACCGCGATCCAGATGACCGCCATAGCGATCCTGCTGCTCGGCGGGGCGGGGCCGTGGAACGTTCCCTGGACGGCGATCGGCGAGGTCGGGCTGTGGGCGGCGGCGGTGCTGACACTGGTCACCGGATACGACTATCTTCGCTCCGGGCTGCGCCACATCGCCGGCGAGGATGCCGGGAAGGGCGGTATCGAAACGGCGGGTGCGCCCGAGAGCGGGGCGGAAGAGCAGGGCTGAGATGACGCACGGTGCAGTGCTCGGGATCGTCGGCTGGAGCGGCAGCGGCAAGACGTCGCTGGTCCGCCGCCTGCTGCACGAGCTCGTCGGGCGCGGCATCTCGGTCTCCACCATCAAGCACGCCCATGCCGGGTTCGACATCGACACCCCCGGCAAGGACTCGCATGTCCACCGCGAGGCCGGCGCCCGCGAGGTGGTGGTGTCCTCGGTCACCCGCTTCGCCCTGATCCACGAGAACCGCGACGAGCCGGAGCCCCGGATCGACGGGTTGCTGGCCCGCATGGCGCCGGTCGACCTGGTGTTGATCGAGGGCTTCAAGAGCGAGCCGCATGACAAGCTCGAAGTCCACCGCCCGGCGGTCGGCAAGCCGGCGCTCTACCCGGGCGACTCCGACGTGGTTGCGCTCGCCACCGACGCCGAGGCGGATGACGCCGCCATCCCGGTGCTCGACCTCAACGACACCGCGGCGATCGCCGATTTCATCGTCGCCCATTGCGGGCTGCGGACCGCCGCCAGGGGGGCGGCCTGACCATGGCCCAGCTTTCCGACGACTGCTTCGCCTTCGGCGGCACGCTGATGACCGCCGGCGAGGCGCTGGCGCTGCTCGGCGAACGGCTCGACGTCGTGGTCGGGAGCGAGACCGTGCCGCTCAGGGCGGCGCGCGGGCGGATCCTCGCCGCCGACCTGACCGCCACCTTCCCGGTGCCGCCGCACGACAACGCCGCCGTCGACGGCTACGCGGTCTATTTCGACGATCTCGACGGCGGCGGCGAAACCCGGCTTCGGGTGGGCGCGCGGATCGCCGCCGGGCACAGCGTCGACCGTCCGGCGCCGCGCGGCGAGGCGGTGCGCATCTTCACCGGCGCGCCGATGCCGCCCGGCCCCGACACCGTGCTGATGCAGGAGGATTGCGCCCGGGACGGCGACCGCGTGGTCATCCCGCCCGGGATCAAGCGCGGCGCCAACCGGCGCCGTGCCGGCGAGGACATCGAGGCGGGCGCGGTGGTGCTGACGCGGGGGCGGCGGCTGCGCGCCCAGGATGTCGGGCTCGCCGCCTCGATCGGCCGCGCGGCGCTAGAGGTCTACGCGCCGCTCAGCGTCGCCCTGTTCTCCACCGGCGACGAGATCCGCGAGGTGACCGACGCGCTGCCGCCCGGCTGCGTCTACGACGCCAACCGCTACGCCCTGGCCGGGCTGCTCGACGGGCTCGGCTGCGAGGTCGACGATCTCGGTATATTGCAGGACGACGAGCGGGCGGTGCGCGAGGCGCTCGCCGGGGCGGCCGGCGGGCACGATTTGATCATGACCTCGGGCGGGGTCTCGACCGGCGAGGAGGACCACGTGCGCGCCGCCGTCGAGGCGCTCGGCGCGATCCATTTCTGGCGCCTCGCGATCCGCCCCGGCCGGCCGCTGGCGCTGGGCCAGGTCGGCCGGGTGCCGTTCATCGGGCTCCCCGGCAACCCGGTCGCGGTGATGGTGACCTTCATGCGCTTCGCCCGTCCGGCGATCCTAAAGCTCTCCGGGGCGGTCGATGCGGCGCCGAAGACCTTTCCGGTGCGGGCCGGCTTCGCCTACCGCAAGAAGGTCTCGCGCCGCGAGTGGCTGCGGGTGATCCTGCACACCGGCGAGGACGGCATGCCCTATGTCACCAAGTTTCCGCGCGACGGCGCGGGCATCCTGTCCTCGATGGTCGGCGCCGACGGGCTGCTCGAGCTGCCCGAGGAGCTCGCCGCCGTCGAGGAGGGGACGATGGTCGATTTCCTGCCGTTCAGCGAGGTGAGCTGATGCAAATGCTCTATTTCGGTTGGGTGCGACAGCGCATCGGCGTGCCGGCCGAGACCGTAGCGCCGCCCGCCGGGGTCACCGATGTCGAGACGCTGATCGACTGGCTGAGCGGCCGCAACGACGCCTATGCCGAGGCGCTCCGGAACCGCGAGGCGCTGCGCGTCGCGGTCAACCAGGAGCTCTGCGAGTTCGACAGCAAGGTGGGCGCCGACGACGAGGTGGCGCTGTTCCCGCCGATGACCGGGGGCTGACGGTGATCCGGGTCCAGGAAGAGGATTTCGACGTCGGCGCCGAGCTCGACCGCCTCTCCGCCGAGGCCAGGGGCGCGGGCGCGGTGAGCTGCTTCGTCGGGCTGGTGCGCGACTTCTCCGGCGGCGGGCCGGTGAGCGCGATGACGCTCGAACACTATCCCGGCATGACCGAACGCCAGCTCGCCGGGATCGAGGCCGAGGCGCGGTCGCGCTGGCCGCTGGACGCGGTGCTCATCGTCCACCGCTACGGCCGGCTCGAGCCGGGCGCGCGCATCGTGCTCTGCGCCACCGCGTCGGCGCATCGCCGGGCGGCGATCGATGCGTGCAGCTTCCTGATCGACTGGCTCAAGACCAAGGCGCCGTTCTGGAAGCTGGAGGAGACGCCGGACGGCGAGCGCTGGGTCGATTCCGACCCCGACGACGCTCTGGCCGAGGAGCGCTGGGCCGCGCCCGGGGCCCGGCGCGGCGATGGCTGAGCCGACGGCGTCGATCCGGGCGCTTTACGGGTCGGACGGGCTGGTCGAGCGCATCCTCGCCGCGCTCGCCGCCGACGGCCAGGACGTGGGCAACCCGACGGTCGAGATGTTCCAGCATGTCGACCAGCTGCATGGCGGCGGTCTCGCCCAGACCGAGGCGCTGTGCGGGCTCGCCGGCGTGGCGGAGGGCATGCGGGTGCTCGACGCCGGTTGCGGCATCGGCGGTTCGTCGCGCTATCTCGCCCATGTCCATGGCTGCGCGGTCGCGGCGATCGACGTGACGCGCGAATATGTCGAGGCGGCGGATCGCCTGAACGCGCTCTGCCGGCTCGACGGGCGGATCGCGACGCGGGAGGGCAGCGTCACCGACCTGCCCTACCCGGACGGCAGCTTCGATCTCGTCTGGTGCCAGAACGTGTCGATGAACGTCGCCGACAAGGCGCGCATGTTCGCCGAGGCCCACCGCGTGCTGGTCCCCGGCGGGCGCTACGCGCTGAGCCACGCGGCCTCTGGCCCGGCGGGCGGGCCGCACTACCCGCTGCCCTGGGCGCGGGATGCGTCCTACAGCTTCCCCGGCACGCCCGACGAAATCCTCGACGCCCTCGCGGCGGCCGGCTTCCGCGTCGTCGAGAACCGCGGCGAGGGCGCCGTCGGCGGCCAGCGCGGCCAGCGCCCGCGCCCCGGGCTCGGCGCCGGGATCGCGCTCGGCGGGGATTTGCGCGAACGCCTGCTCAACTCCATCCGCTCCGCAGAGGAGGGCAGGCTGGTCGGCATGCTGGTGATCGCCGAGCGGGGGTGAGGCGAACCGCAGCAAGGCGGTTCGCTCACGGACGCACCGGTGCGGGGAATGCGGTCGGACTCTGCCAGTCTCCGACCGGCCGCTTTCTTGGCCGCGTGGGCGCTATCGAGTGGGCTCACTCCGATGCGCCCGGAATTCGCCTTCTAGCGCCGTCACAAGGTCGTCCGCGTCGCTCTCGTCCAACACCTCCGCGGTGAAGCGAGCGCCCTCCAGTATTCGTTTGGCTGCCTTGTAGGCAGGTATGAGGGCGGCATTTCGAGGAAGGCCCAAGAAGAAATGCAGGTCGATATCCTCGCTCTTTCCTTCCCACACAGCGGCGAGATGGCCTCTCCAACGCCTTGCCTTGTCCTTGATGCGGTCGGCGTCGGCGAGGTCGAATGACACGGGCTCATAGGCGTGCCAGCGACCGTTCTTCCAAGCGTTCTTGAACGCGATCCGATCCTGCGTTCCCGTGACCGTTTTCGGCTCGAACGGAACGAAGACCTCCCGCTCGGTCAACGCCTCGAAGATCGGCCGCCATACGTCCTCGTCCGTGCGCCGCCGTTCGACCCTGCTGTCATAGTGGGCCACGTAGCGTTCGTAGAGACGCTCGAAGGTCTTGGCCGGATCGGTTGTCAGGCCGGTGCCCGCCGGAGACCACTGCAGGGCGCTGTCATCGTCGGGAAGAAGCTTCAGAGCGAGACTTCTGGCGTCGACTTCCCCGTGCAAGAGACGCTGGCCCTTCGTCCGCCTGGCGACATCCGCGAATCCGCGATCAACAGCCTTCATCGCCGAGACGAAGGCTTGGCGGTCCAGGTCCGGAAACACATGCCGGAGACGCCAAACTGTCTTGCGGGTCCTTACTTCGAAATAGTCCCCTGATCGGACGTGCATGACCACGCCGACATTCAGCGCCTCGCCTGACACCACGTCATGCACATACCGCAGGATCGTATAGCTGTAGGCTTGTTTCTCGGTCATTTCAGCACTCGCTCTATTTCGGCGATGACCCCGTCTATGTTGTCTCTGGCGCGTGCGATCTGCGTCAGCGCCTTATCGACCGCAGGGAGCGCCGGGCTCCATTCCGGCGGGATGCCGGCACGATACTCTTCCAACCGAGCATCGGACACCCCGGACCATATGGTCGGCAACGCGGCAACATCGAGGTCTCGGTGCTTGAGTCCCGCGCAAAAGATATGCCCGTCCGGCTGATCCAGCCAGTCCAGGCCACCCGTCAGGATCGTGTCCCGCCACGTGGTGTAAGAGCCCGGCGCCGATCGCGGTATCCGGCGTGTTGGGCCGGTAGGGTCAGGCTGCCACGGCGGGCGGCTTGACGGTGAGATTGTCGCTGGTCTGAGCGATGGATTCCAGTGTCATGTATCTCCTTGCGACGGCCCACTCGTCGTTCTGCTCGAGCAGGATGGCGCCGACCAGGCGGGTGACGGCGTCTTCGTTGGGGAAGATGCCGACGACGTTGGTTCGGCGCTTGATCTCGGCATGGACCCGCTCGATGGGGTTGGTCGAGTGGAGCTTGGTTCGGTGCTCCCTGGGGAAGGTCATGTAGGCGAGGACGTCGTGCTCGGCGTCGTCCATGAGGGTGGCGAGCTTGGGCGCCTTGGGCCTGAGCTGGTCGGCGACCAGGCGCCACTGGGCGCTCGCGGCCTGGGCGTCGTCCTGGGCGAAGGCGGTGGCGACGAAGGCAGACACGACGCGCCTTCCCTGACGGCCGGCATGGGCCAGCAGGTTGCGCATGAAGTGGATGCGGCAGCGCTGCCAGGTGGCGCCGAGGATGCGGGTCGCGGCGGCCTTCAACCCCTTGTGGTCGTCGGAGATCACCAGCTTGACGCCCTTGAGCCCGCGGCCGGTCAGCGCGCGCAGGAAGGCGGTCCAGAAGGTCTCGGCCTCGGAGTGGCCGATCGCCATGCCGAGCACCTCGCGCCGGCCCTGGTCGTTGACCGCCACCGCGACGGTCACCGCGACCGGGACGATGCGCCCGATCTCGCGCATCTTGATATAGGTCGCATCCAGCCACAGATAGGGCCACTCGCCCTCCAGCGGCCGGTCGAGGAAGCTCTCGATCTTGTCGTCGATCTCGGCGCACAGCCTGGACACCTGGCTCTTGGAGATGCCCGACATCCCCATCGCCTGCACCAGGTCGTCGACCGAGCGCGTCGACACGCCCTGGATGTAGGCCTCCTGGATCACCGCCGTGAGTGCCTTCTCGGCCATCCGGCGCGGTTCCAGGAAGCCGGGGAAGTAGCTCCCCGTCCTGAGCTTCGGGATCCTCAGCGCCACCGTGCCGGCGCGGGTCTCCCAGGCCCGCTCGCGGTAGCCGTTGCGCTGCGTGATCCGCTCCGGCGTGCGCTCGCCATGGGCGGCGCCGGTCAGCCCTTCCACCTCCAGCGCCATCAGACGCTCGGCCGAGAAGCCGATCATCTCGCGCAGCAGATCGGCGTCGGAACTCTTCTCCAAAAGCCCGCGCAGGGCCATCATGTCGTCGGTCATCGCGGTTCCTCCTCAGGTTCGGGTTGGCGTTGCACGACCCAACCCTAAACCGGAACCGCGATGGCCTCCGCTGTGGATAAGCAGCCCGCCGCCGCCAGACTCGCGGCGGTCGCGGCGGCGCGCTGCTTACCCACAGCTACAAACCAAGGCCAGAGCTCCTACACCACGTCTGGGGACACGACCCCCGTCAGCCAGGGCGGTCGCCTGCCGATGGCCATTGTCGTCGCCGTGAACCCAAGCTCGTGGTCGATCAGGAAAATGTGATTCCCCTAGACGAGGCAGTTGGGGTTGGATACCCGCCGATCCGGGTTTTCAATGACGGCATCGAACACCAGCGCCGACAATGCCACCGGCAGCATGGCCTCTGCGATCCGGCCACCCGAACTCCAGACGCTGAACTGGTTGCCAACCTTCGCCGAGCCAAAGCCGACGGACGAGCTTTCCCGAAGACGCGACGCCAGGTTCCTGTCGGCCACGACTTCCGACAGTGCCGGCGGTATATCCACCAGATAGGACGCCGGTACCGGCAAGCCGAGGTCTTTTGCAAGGGATGCTGCGACCACCTCACGCGCCAAATTCGTGACCCCTTCTTCGCAGCCGGCGGATAGCTTGCAGAACAGTTCGACAGGGGAATTCGTGTCCGCTCCGCACAGCATCAGGAGGACACCGGTTCGGCCTGCGGTGGCGGATCGAATGATCTCGTCTGCTGCGATGCGGTCCGGCAAACCGCGCTCCTAGCCGTCCGCCCCGATGCGGGAGGGTTGGTGATCGCCGAGCAGTGGCGAGGCCCCTCCGCCGCTAGGTCTTGCCCACCTCGGCGTCGTAGGCGTCCATCAGGGTGCGGGTGACCGGGCCGACCTGGAGGTGGAGGTCGTCGATCTGGCCGACCGGGGTGACCTCTGCGGCGGTGCCGGTGACGAAGATCTCGTCCGCCTTTTCCAGCTCGTCGGGCATGATCGCGCGCTCGACCGTCTCGATCCCCCGGTCCCTGGCGAGCCCGATCACGGTGCGCCGGGTGATGCCGTCGAGGAAGCAGTCGGGCGTCGGCGTGTGCAGCGTTCCGTTCTCGACCAGGAAGATGTTCGCGCCGGTGGTCTCGGCCACCCGGCCGCGCCAGTCGAGCATCAGCGCGTCGTCGAAACCGTCCGCCTCGGCCTCGTGCTTGGACAGCGTGCAGATCATGTAGAGCCCGGCCGCCTTGGAATGCACCGGGGCGGTGTCCGGCGACGGCCGCCGCCACGGCGCGCGCTTGAGGCGGATCCCCTTGAGCCGCGCCTCGGGCGAGAAATAGGACGGCCATTCCCACACCGCGATGGCGACGTTGATCCTGGTCTGCTGCGCCGAGACCCCCATCATCTCGCTGCCGCGCCAGGCGACCGGGCGGACATAGGCGTCGGCAAACCCCTGCGCGGCCACGGTCTCGTCGGTCGCTCGTTCCAGCTCCTCCAGCGAGTAGGGAAGCTCGAATCCGAGCGCCGCGGCGGAGTCGATCAGACGCTGGGTATGCTCGCGCAGCCGGAACACCGCGCCCGAATAGACCCGCTCGCCCTCGAACACGCAGCTCGCGTAGTGCAGCCCGTGGCTCAGCACGTGGAGCTTGCAGTCGCGCCATTCCCGGAGCGCGCCGTTGAACCAGATCCGGCCGTCCTGGTCGTCGAAATCGATCATTTGCCCACCACCGCGCCGGCACCGGCGCGCGCTGCATTCGTGACGATTTTGCTGCGCGATTCGCTTGCCCGCGTATCAGCCGCGAGCAATTATGTCAACATGGTTGACTTAAAACCGGGCTTCAACCCGCTGTTCCTGCGCGAGGAGGATCTGCGCCAGGGGATCGAGCTGCTGTTCTATGCCTATCGCGACTTCACCGGCCAGCCGGACGCGATCCTGACCGAGCTCGGCTTCGGGCGCGCCCATCACCGGACGATCTATTTCATCGGCCGCAACCCCGGCATCACCGTCTCGCAGCTCCTCGACATCCTGAAGGTGTCCAAGCAGAGCCTGTCGCGCGTGCTCGGCCAGCTGGTGCGCGAGGGCTATGTGGAGTCCGGCGCCGGCACCCGCGACCGGCGCCAGCGCATGCTGAACCTCACCGAGAAGGGTATCGCGCTGGAACGCCGCCTGACCGAGAACCAGCGCAGCCGGATCGCGCGCGCCTACCGGGAGGCTGGCGCCGAGGCGGTCGACGGCTACCGCAAGGTGCTGCTCGGCATCATCGACGAGCGCGAGCGGGAGAAGGTGCTGGCCAGGCTGGCCGGCGGCTGACCCCATGCTGAGCGCCGAGCAGAACGACCGCCTGACGCGCACCGGCCCGGGGACCGAGATGGGGGCGGTGATGCGCCGCTACTGGCAGCCCGTCGCCCTGGTCGAGGAGCTGCCCGACGAGCGCCCGGTCAAGGACGTCCGCGTCCTCGGCGAGGATCTGGTGGTGTTCCGCGACGACCGGGGCCGCTACGGCGCGCTCGCCCGGCGCTGCGCCCACCGCGCCGGCGACCTCGCCTATGGGCGCTGCGAGGACGGCGGGCTGCGCTGCCCCTATCACGGCTGGCTCTACGCCGTCGACGGGCGCTGCCTGGAACAGCCCGCCGAGCCGCCCGGCTCGACCTACCACGAGCGCGTCCGCCAGCCCGCTTTTCCCTGCGTCGAGCGCAACGGCATCGTCTACGGCTATATGGGCGGCGGCGAGGCGCCGCCATTGCCCGGCTTCGACTGGTTCGACGCGCCCGCGAGCCACTGCTTCGCCTTCAAGGCGCTGCAGCGGGCGAACTGGCTGCAGGCGGTCGAGGGCGAGATCGACCCGGCGCATCTCTCCTACCTGCACCGATACCTCGACGACGACGCGGAGGGCGACGGCTCCTACGGCTTCAGCCAATTCCTCGCGGCGACCGACGAGTCCGACGTCTCGGTCACCGCCATCCTGCGCGAGGTGACCAACCCGAGGCTCGAGATCGCGCGGACCGATTACGGGGTGCGCATCTTCGCGCTGCGCGACCGGGGCGACGTGACCTATGTGCGGGTGACCAACTATCTCTTCCCGCACACCGCCGTGGTGTCGGTCGGCGACTGGACGCTGGTGCAGGTCCACGTGCCGATCGACGACGCGAGCAACTGGCGCTACGACGTGTTCTACGACTTCCGCGCACCCATCGACCGGGAGGCGCTCAGGGCGGAGAAGCTCGAGACCTACGAGGTGCCGGGCTACACGCCGAAGCGGAACCGGGAGAACCGCTACGGCTTCTCCGCCGCCGAGCAGCGCGCCGGCACCTATGCCGGGGTGGGTTACGACTTCAACATCCACGACACGATGATCCTGGAAGGCCAGGGCGCGATCCAGGACCGCAGCCGGGAGAACCTCGCCTATACCGACATGGCGATCGTCGCCGCGCGCCGGATGCTGACCGAGGCGCTCGACGGCGCGATCCCCCTGCCGATGACCGAGGGCGCGGCGGCCCGCTACGACCACCTGGTCAGCATCGACACGGTCGCTCCCAGCGGGGCGTGGCGGCGCGCATGGGTCGCCAAGCAGATCGAGCGCCGGGCGCGGTCGGTCTGGGCCGGCGGCATCGCGTCAGCGCGACTGGAGGCCATGCTCGGGCCCTGAGGCGGCGGCGGCGCTGCTTGCGCCGCGCACCGCCGCCCGGCACAGTCGGGCGATGGCAAGCAAGCCCGCCGGCCCCTCGCTCCGCTCCATCCCCGAAGGCGACGACCGGGAGCGGCTGATCTGCCCCGATTGCGGGTTCATCTCCTACGACAACCCCAAGGTCGTGGTCGGCTCGGTGGCGGCGTGGGACGGGAAGATCCTGCTCTGCCGGCGCGCGATCCCGCCGCGGAGCGGTCTGTGGACGCTGCCGGCCGGCTATCTGGAGCTCAACGAGACCAGCGAGGCCGGGGCGCTGCGCGAGGCGTGGGAGGAGGCCCGGGCGCGGCTTGCCATCGACGGGCTGCTCGCCGTCTACAACATCCCGCGCATCAGCCAGGTGCAGCTGATCTACCGCGCCCGGCTGGTCTCCCCCGAGATCGACGTCGGCGAGGAGAGCGAGGAGGTCGCGCTGTTCGACTGGGCCGACATACCGTGGCAGGAGATCGCCTTCCCCTCGGTGAAATGGGCGCTTGCGCACTACCGGGAGAGCGCCGGGAGGCCGCTGGCGGCGCCCCGCGCCAACCCGCCGGGCGAGGTCGGCGACCTCGAATAGTCAGTCCACCAGCCCCACCAGCCGGTCCGCGAAAGCCGTCGGGTCGAAGGGTTGCAAATCGTCTTCCGACTCGCCGACGCCGATGGCGTGCACCGGCAGGCCGAAACGCTCGGCGAGCGCCACCAGCACCCCGCCCTTCGCGGTGCCGTCGAGCTTGGTGACGATCAGCCCGGTCACGTCGGTCATCTCCCGGAAGGTGCCGACCTGGGCGTGGGTGTTCTGGCCGGTCGTGGCGTCGAGCACCAGCAGGCAGTCATGCGGCGCTTCCGGGTCGAGCTTCCTCATCACCCGGACGATCTTCTGCAGCTCGGCCATCAGGTCGCCGCGGTTCTGCAGCCTTCCCGCGGTGTCGACCAGCAGCACCTCGGCGCCGTCGCGCCGCGCCCCTTCCAGCGCGTCGAACACCAGCCCCGCCGCGTCCGAGCCGGTGGCGCGCGAGACCACCGGGCAGCCGACCCGCTCGCCCCACAGCTCGAGCTGGCTGACGGCGGCGGCGCGGAAGGTGTCGCCCGCCGCCATCGTCACCCGGCGGCCCTCGCCCCGGAGGCGTTTGGCGAGCTTGCCGACCGTCGTCGTCTTGCCGGTACCGTTGACGCCGACCACCAGCACCACGTGCGGGCGGTTGCCGGGGTCCACGGCGAGCGGCTGCGCCACCGGTTCGAGGATGCGCGCGATGTCGGCGGCGAGCAGGGCGCGCACGTCGTCGGCGTCGAGATCCCTTTCCACACGCCGCCGGGCGAGCGCGCCGGTCAGCCGGGATGCCGCCTCCACCCCGAGATCGGCGCCGATCAGCAGCTCCTCGAGCTCGCCCAGCGTCGCCTCGTCGAGCCGGCGCCCGGCGAAGATCCCGGCGATCCCGCCCGAGAGCCGCGCCGAGCTCCGCGACAGCCCGGCGCTCAGCCGGCCGAGCCAGCCCCGCTCGCTCATCCCTCCACCACGCCCCGCAGCACCCCGTCCGCCTGTCCCGTCACCCGCACGGCGACGATGCTGCCCGGTGCCGCCGGCCGGTCGAGCGCGATTCGGGCGTATTGCTCGGTGCGGCCGCCATCCGGCGTCTCGACCAGGACCCGCTCGCGCCGGCCGCGCCTTGTCTCCAAATGGCGGGCTAGGCGGTCCTTGGCCAGCCGCCTGAGCGCCGCCGCGCGCGTCTTGCGCACCGGGCGCGGGACCTGCGGCATGCGGGAAGCCGGCGTGCCGGGACGCTCCGAATAGGGGAACACGTGGAGCCAGGTGAGCCCCGCCTCGGCGACCAGGGATTCGGTCTCGCCGAACATGGCGTCGGTTTCGGTCGGGAAGCCGGCGATCAGATCGGCGCCGAACACCGCGTCGGGCCGCAACCGCCGCGCCTCGCGACAAAACCCGACCACGTCGGCGCGGCCGTGGCGCCGGCGCATGCGCTTCAGGATCAGATCCGATCCCGCCTGGACGCTCAGGTGGAAATGCGGCATCAGCCGCTCCTCCGCGGCGATGGCGCGAAGGAGTTCGGCATCGATCTCCGACGGGTCCAGCGAGGAGAGCCGCAGCCGGGGCAGCTCCGGCACCTCGGCGAGGATGCGCCCGACCAGCGCGCCGAGTCCCGCCCCGTTCGCCAGGTCGCTGCCGTAATCGGTGATGTCGACCCCGGTCAGCACCGCCTCGCGGTAGCCGTTGCCGGCGAGACGGCGGATCTGGGCGATCACCGCGTCGGGCGCCAGCGACCGGTTGGGCCCGCGCGCGAAGGGGATGATGCAGAACGTGCAGCGATGGTCGCAGCCCTGCTGGATCTGGACGAAGGCCCGGGCGCGGCCCTCGATTCCGTCGATCAGGTGGGCCGCGCCCTCGCGCGCCGCCATGATGTCGCCAACCGCGCGTTGCGGGGCGCGCGGCGCGTAGCTCGACGCCGACAGCTTCTCCCGGTTGCCGAGCACGCGGTCGACCTCGGGCATGGCGGCGTAGCGGCCGGGATCGAGCTGGGCCGCGCAGCCGGCGACCACGATCCGCTTCTGCGGCGACTCCCGCCTGGCGCGGCGGATCGCCTGGCGCGCCTGGCGTTCGGCCTCCGCCGTCACCGCGCAGGTGTTGACGATCACCGCGTCGACGAGCCCGGCCTCGGCGGCGCGGCGGCGGATGATCTCCGATTCCAGCGCGTTGAGGCGGCAGCCGAAGGTGACGATCTCGGGCGCGCTCATCCGGCCAGCGCCCCGTCGATCGCGCCGCGGAAGCTCACCGCCACCGGCCCCGTCATGCTCACCCGGCCGTCCGCGGCCCAGGCGATCTCCAGCTTCCCGCCGTCGAGCTCGACCGTCGCGCGGCGGCCCGCCTTGCCGCGCCGGTGCGCCGCGACCAGCGCCGCGCAGGCCCCGGTGCCGCAGGCCATGGTGAGCCCGGCGCCGCGTTCCCACACCCGGAGCCGTATCCGGTCCGCGCCGCGCAGCTCGGCCACGCCGATATTGGCGCGTTCGGGGAAAAGCGCGTCGTGCTCCAGCGCCGGACCCAGCGCCGCGAGGTCCACCGCCTCGGCGTCGGCGACGAAGAAAACCGCGTGCGGGTTGCCCATGCTGACCGCGGCCGGGTCGGCGAGCGGGCCGCGCGCGAGCGGCAAATGCAGCGTGTCGCGGTCGGCGGCGAGCGGGATGTCGCGCCAGCCGAAGCGCGGCTCGCCCATGTCGACCGTGACCGCGAGCGGCCCCGCGCGGCTTGCACCGAGCGGTCCCGAAGCGGTCTCCAGCCGCACGCTGTCGCGCCCGGTCTCCGCCATCGCCATCCAGGCGACGCAGCGCGCCGCGTTGCCGCAGGCTTCCGCCTCGCCGCCATCCGCGTTGTGGATGGTGAAGGCCGCATCGGCCGACGCTTCGGCCGGCGGCCGCAGCACGATCAGCTGGTCGCAGCCGATACCGGTGCGCCGGTGCGCGATCGCGCGCACCTCTGCGGCGTCCGGCGCGAACGCGCGCCGCCTGGCGTCGACGATCACGAAATCGTTGCCGAGCCCGTGCATCTTGATGAATTCGGGTCCGTCCATGGCGGGCGTAATATCGTGAGGATGGCCGGGAAGTCCAGAAATCCTGCGCTTTGCGCGCCCGGGTGCGCGGGATAGGCTCGGCTCCGCAACGACCGGATTGCGCCATGGACGACTTCGCGCGGCTCTATCTGCGCCCCGACGACGCGCAGTTCGATGCGCGGTATCGGGCACGCTGCAAATGCGGCGCGGTCCGCTACGAGGTCGGCGCCGATCCGCTAAACGCCAAGATCTGCCACTGCACCCACTGCCAGCGGCGGCACGGCGCGCCGATGCAGTGGGCGGCGATCTTCCGCAAGGCCGACGTGCGGGTGCGCGCGGGCGCCGACCGGCTGCGCTTCTACAGCAGCGAGACCGATGCACCCGAGCGGGTGCTCCCCTGCCGGCTCGATTGCGGGCGCTGCGGCACCCCGATCGCGGACGAGGGGCGGCGCATGTGGCTCGCCTTCCCGGCGCTGTTCGATTTCGGCGACCCGCCCGCCGTGCCGGAGGCGTTCAGGCCGCGCTGCCACATCTTCTACGGCGCGCGGGTGCTCGACATCGACGACGCCCTGCCCAAATGGGCGGCGCACGAGAACCGGTCGGCCCGGCTCGGGTGAGGTTCGGCGCCGGCCGCTTACCGGTCCGACATCCGCGGCTTGCCGGCGAGACGCCACTCGATCTCGGCGCAGATGAAGGCGACGACGGCGCCGACCACCATGAAGCCGAGGATCAACAACAATTCGTTCATGCCGTGTCCCTTCCCGCTCGCGCCCACGATAGCGCATCGCCGCCGCCCCGGCCAAGGCCGGCTTGACACCCGGCAAGCCCCGGCCCGTTATTGATCCCGGAGCACGTGGGAGGCACGGGTGTATTTCGGCCGGAGGCTGAGGCGCCGCGAGGACGACAAGTTCCTCAAGGGGCGCGGGCGGTTCGTCGACGACATCGAGCCGGCCGGCACGGCGCATATCGCCTTCGCCCGCTCGCCGCACGCCCATGCCCGCATCCGCTCCATCGATCCCGCGCCGGCCGAGGCCCTGCCGGGCGTGCTCCGGGTGCTGACCGCCGCCGACTGGCAGGCGGCCGGGCTCGGCGCGCTCACCTGCGTCCACCCGATGCCGTTCTCCGACGGCAGGCCGATGAACGAGGCGCTGCGCCCGGCGCTCGCCTCCGGCAAGGTCCACCATGTCGGCGACGTGGTCGCGGCGGTGGTCGCCGACGACCGCTACGCCGCGCTCGACGGCGCCGAGGCGGTCGCGGTCGACTACGAGGCCTTGCCAGCGGTCACCGACATCGCGCGCAGCCTCGATGCCGACGCGCCGGTCCTGCACGAGCGCTTCGGCTCCAATCTGATCTTCGAGATCGAGCGCGGCGACCGGGCGGCGACGGCGGCGGTCTTCGACGCGGCGCATCACACGGTCGCGTTGACGCTCGATACCCAGCGCGTCGCCGGCAGCCCGCTCGAGCCCCGCGCCTATCTGTCGGCGTTCGACGAGGCGACCGGGGACATCACCCTGTGGGCGACCAGCCAGACGCCGCACTACCTGCGCCGCTGGCTCGCCAAATACGCGCTCCACGTGCCCGAGCACAAGCTGCGGGTCATCTCGCCCGATGTCGGCGGCGGGTTCGGGCTGAAATGCCATTTCGCGGTCGAGGTCCCGACCGTGGTCTGGGCCTCGATACTGCTCGGGCGCCCGGTCAAGTGGACCTCGACCCGGGCCGAGGCGCTGATGTCCGATGCCCAGGCGCGCGACCACCATACGAAGGCCCGCATGGCGTTCGACCGGGACGGCAGGATCCTCGCGCTCGAAATCGACACCATCGCGGCGCTCGGGGCGTATCTCTCGAACTTCGCGCCGAGCATTCCGGGCAATTCCTACCCGCAGACGGTGACCGGTCTCTACACCACGCCGAACCTGCATCTGCGGGTGCGCGGCGCCTACACCAACACGGTGCCGATCGACGCCTATCGGGGGTCGGGCCGGCCGGAGGCGACCTTCGTCAACGAACGCCTGCTGGAGAACGGCGCGCGCGAGCTCGGCATCGACGTGGCCGAGATCCGCCGGCGCAACCTGATCCCGGCCGAGTCCTTCCCCTACACCACGCCGGTCGGGCGCGCCTACGATTGCGGCGACCCGCCGGCGCTGTTCGACAAGCTGCTCGCCATCGCCGACTACGAGGGGCTGCGCGCGGAGCGGCGCCGGCTGCGGCAACAGGGCGTCCGGATGGGGATCGGCATCGCCTGCTTCCTCGACAAGTCGGGTACCGGGTCGAGCCGCAACCTCGCCAGCCGGGGCGGCCTGCATGGCGGGTACGAGAGCGCCATCGTGCGCGTCCATTCGGACGGCAAGGCGACCGTCTTCGTCGGCTCGCACAGCCACGGCCAGGGCCACGACACCACGTTCTGCCAGATCGCCGCCGACCGCCTTGGGCTCCCCATCGAGGACATAGCCCTGGTCGAGGGCGACACCGGCAGCATCCCCTTCGGCAACGGCACCTGGGGGTCGCGCTCGCTCTCGGTCGGCGGGGTGGCGATCGTGAAGGCGGCCGACCGGGTGATCGACAAGGCGCGGCGGCTCGCGGCGCACATGCTCGAATGCGCCGAGGAGGATCTGCTCTACGCGGACGCGACCTTCTCGGTGCGCGGCACCGACCGCCTTCTCGGCTTCGAAGACGTGGCCGACGCCGCCTATCACGGGGCGGTGCTGCCGGCCGACGGCTCGATGGAGCCCGGGCTCGAGGAGACCGTGTTCTACGAGCCGCCCGACACCAACGACCCGCAGGCGATGCACCTCGCCGTGGTCCTCGTCGAGCCGCGATCGGGCAAGGTGACGGTGCGCGACTACTTCACCGCCGACGATTGCGGCAACATCGTCAACCCGCTGATCGTCGAGGGGCAGGTGGTCGGCGGGCTCGCCCAGGGGCTCGGCCAGGCGCTGATGGAGCGCGTGGTCTATGACCAGGGCGCGGCGGGCCAGCTGTTCTCCGGCACGCTGATGGACTATGCCCTGCCGCGCGCCTCCGACATGCCGGGGGTGCGGATGACCTTCCAGGAGACCCCGGCGCCGTCCAACCCGCTCGGCGTCAAGGGCGGCAGCGAGACCGGCACCATCGGCGCGCCGGCGGCGATCGGCAACGCGGTCGTCGATGCGCTGTGGGATCTCGGAGTCCGCCACGTGCGCCAGCCCTTCACCCCCGACGCGGTGTGGCAGGCGCTGGAGGAGGCCGCCGAATGATCCGGGTCGCGCTCGACATCAACGGAAGCGAGCACGCGGCCGAGGTGGACCCGAGGATGCTGCTGGTCGAGTTCGTCCGCCGCTGCGCCGGGCTCACCGGCACCCATGTCGGCTGCGACACCAGCCAGTGCGGCGCCTGCACCGTCCATCTCGACGGCATCGCGGTAAAATCCTGCACCGTGTTCGCCGCCCAGGCGGAGGGTCACGCGGTGACCACCATCGAGGGGGTCTCGCCCGAGGACGGGCTGAGCCCGCTCCAGGCCGCCTTCAAGGAGCACCACGCGCTGCAATGCGGGTTCTGCACCCCCGGCATGATCATGAGCGCGCTCGACATGATCCGCCGTGGCGCGGCCACCGACGAGGAAGCCGTGCGCGCCGGGCTGGAGGGCAATATCTGCCGCTGCACCGGCTACCAGAACATCGTGGCGGCGATCCTCGCCGGTGCGGCGGCGATGGCGGAGGGCTGATGCACCCCTACCGCTACCACCGCCCCGGCAATCCCGCCGACGCCGAGGAGGTTCTCGCCGGGGACGGGGACCGGCGCCCGCTGGCCGGCGGGATGAGCCTGATCCCGGTGATGAAGCACCGCCTGGCGGCGCCGTCGGACCTGGTCGACCTGGCCGAGATCGGCGGCCTGACCGGCATCACCGTCGAGCCCGCGACGCTCGCCGTCCGCGCGATGACCCGGCACGCGGCGGTGGCGGCCTCGCCGTCGGTCAAGGAGAGAATCCCGGCGCTCGCCACGCTCGCCGGCGGGATCGGCGATCCGCTGGTGCGCAACCGGGGGACCATCGGCGGCTCGCTCGCCAACAACGACCCCGCCGCCTGCTACCCCTCGGCGGTGCTGGCGCTCGACGCGGAGATCGTCACGACCCGGCGGCGGATCGCGGCCGGCGGCTTCTTCGCCGGCATGTTCGAGACCGCGCTGGAGCCGGGCGAGCTGATCGTCGAGGTGCGGTTCCCGGTCCCCGCGGCCGCGAGCTACCGCAAGTTCCCCAACCCGGCGTCGCGGTTCTCCATCGTCGGGGTGTTCGTCGCCCGCCTCGTCGACGGCGCCGTGCGGGTGGCGGTCACCGGCGCCGGACCCTGCGTGTTCCGCATGCAGGCGTTCGAGCGCGCGCTCGCCGCCTCGTTCGACCCCGGCGCCCTTGCGGAGCATACGGTTGCGGCCGACGGGCTTACCTCCGACATCCACGGCAGCGCCGAGTACCGCGCGCATCTCATCAAGGTGCTGACCGAGGACGCGGTCGCCGACTGCCTCTGAGCCGGGAGGCGCCCCTCGATACGGCGCTGACGCGCCTACTCGGGATGAGGAGGGGCCTTGAGCCGCCCCGCGCAACCCTCACCCTGAGTAGCCCGCCGAAGGCGGGCGTATCGAAGGGCGCGCCGGCGGTTCCGTCGAGGCCGGCTACGGACTAGACTCCGGCGGCTGGAGACATCGGGGGCCGACGCGATGGACCGTCCCGGCTTCGATCGCATTCCCTACGCCTGGTATCGCGACGAGGCGCTGTACCGCCGCGAGATCGAGCGCATCTTCGAGGGCGAGACCTGGTGCTTCCTCGGGCTCGAAGCCGAAATTCCGAACCCGGGGGATTTCCGCCGCACCGTCATCGGCGAGGCGCCCGTCGTCTACAACCGGGCGCAGGACGGGCGGGTCCATGCCTTCGTCAACCGCTGCTCGCATCGTGGCGCGCTGATCCAGCGCGAGAATTTCGGCAACGTTTCCGCCCATGTCTGCCTCTACCACAGCTGGACATACGATCTGGCGGGCGATCTGGTCGCGGTTCCCCACCGTCACGGGGTCGGCGGCAGCCCGGGCATGCCGGACGATTTCGACATGGCCTGCCACGGGCTGAGGAAGCTCCGGGTCGACGGCGTCGACGGCGCCCTGTTCGCCACCTTCTCGGACAGCGTCGAGCCGCTCAGGGACTATCTCGGCCCGACCCACGTGGCCCACTTGCAGCGCCTGTTCCGCGGCCCCGTCCGGGTGCTCGGCTACCAGCGCCAGTCGGTGCGCGGCAACTGGAAGGCCTATCTGGAGAACGTGCGCGACCACTACCACGGCGCGCTGCTGCACGGCTTCCAGAGTACCTTCGGGATCAACCGCTCGACCCACGATTGCGGCTCGCGGATGGACCCGAAGCGCCGCCACAGCCTGCTGTTCGTCCGCCAGCCGCCGGAGGAGTACGAGAACGCGCCGCCGCCCGCGCTCGATCCGGGGCCGCCGCTTCCCCTCGCCGAGGCGGCGGAGGGTTCGCGGCTCTCGCTGCAGGATCCGCGGCTGCTCCACTTCGCGCGCGAGTTCGACGACGACCGCTCGACCACGATGTGCTCGATCTTCCCCAACAGCACCTTCCAGCAGATCCGCAACGCGCTCGCCGCCCGCCAGATCCGCCCGAAGGGGCCGGGCGCCTTCGACCTCGTCTTCACCATCTTCGGCTATCGGGACGACAGCGCCGAGATGACGGCGCACCGGCTGCGCCAGGCCAACATGGCCGGCCCCGCCGGCTATGTCTCGCTGGAGGACGCCGAGGCCCTCGAAGCCTGCCAGTCCGGCCACCGCGCCGGTGGGCCTGGGAATTCGGTGGTCGAGATGGGCGGGCGCGGGCCGATCCGGGACGGCGACCAAAAGCTCGACGACGTGATGATCCGCGGCTTCTGGTCCTATTACTGCGAGATCATGGGCCTCGACCCGCGCGAGGGTTGAGCGGTGGATGTCGCGCTGCGCCTGCAAGTGGAAGCCCTGATCGCCGAGGCCTCGGCGGCGCTCGACAACGAGGACTACCAGGCCTGGCTCGATCTGTTCCACGACGAGAGCGCGTACCGCATCGTGCCGCTGGAAAACCTCCGCCAGGGCCTGCCCGGCAGCGTGATGCTGTGCGAGACCAAGAAGGCGCTGAGCGATCGCATCGTCTCGCTCCTCAGGGCCAACACCTACAACCCGCACAGCGCGCGCCGCATCACCGGCCCGCCGAGGATTACGGCCTCCGGCGGCCCGATCGGGGCGGAGACCGCTTACGCCCTCTACCAGACCGATGTCGAGGGCGTCTCGCGGCTGTTCGCGGTCGGCTGCTACCGCGACACCATCGGGGCGTTCGGGGACACGCTCAAATTTCTCGACCGCATCGTCGTCCTCGACAGCTTCGCCATCCCCACCCTGCTCGCCAAGCCGATCTGAGGCGGGCTTCCCGCCGGCCGCGCATTCTCCCCTTGGGGGAGACCGCAATCCTGCTACAATTTCCAGTTGTGGAACGGGCAGCCCGGCGCCGGTCGTGCCGGCGGCTCAAAGGGGGAAAGCATCATGATCCGACTTCGGCACTGGCCGCTTCTCTGCCTGCTCGGGCTCGCACTCGCCGCGCCGGCCGACCGGGCGAAGGCCCAGGACGGCAACGGCGGCTACTACGCGAGCGCAATCGGGATGTTCCTCTTGCCGCTGGACTCCGAATGGAGCGAAGACATCGCGGGCATCGAGTTCACGTCCGACCTCGGCACGGAGAACGGGGTTGGCGTCCTCGGGGCCCTGGGCTACAGCCTGGATATCGGGCTGCGGGGCGAAGTCGAGCTGGGCTATCGCAGATTCGGCCTCGACGAGCTCGAGGGAGACGAGGTCGATGGCATGTTCGACACCGTCAGCTTGATGACGAACGGGTTCTACGACTTCGATCTCGGGCGGCTACGCCCCTATGTCGGCGGCGGCGTCGGTGCGGCGCGGCACGAGCTGGACATCGATTTGCCGCAGTCGAGAGAGACGGGAGCCACGATGGTACTGGCCTACCAGGCCATGTCCGGCCTCGGCTACTCTGTATCGGACAGCATCGACATCCATCTGGGGTACCGCTATTTCGGCACGACCGCGGGCGATTTCGGCGTCCCCAGCGTCACCTACGGCACGCACAGCTTCGAAGCCGGCATCCGGTTCCGCTATTGACCCCCGGCACGCCTTTTCTTGCCGGGGAAAACCGCCGGTGCTAGCGTCGTGCCGGCGCGCCCGGGGGCGGGCGGCAAAGGGCGGAGGAAACGATGGCGACGGATTCCGACGTGGTCGCGTTGTTCAGGAGGGAGCTCGAGCTCTGCGATGTGGGCCCGGGGACCAGCCTCGCCGTGTTCTCGGAAGGCGACGTGCGGGCGGAGCACGCGAGGGCGTTCCTCGCCGCCGCGTCCGAGCTCGAGGCCGATGCCTTCCAGGTCAATATCAGGAAGAAGCCCGGCAGCTTCTTCGGCCCGGGCAACTCGCTCAAGGGCAACGCGCCCGCGATGGCGGCGCTGAAACGGGTCGACATTGTGGTCGACCTCGTCGGGCTGCTGTGGTCGAAGGAGCAGACCGAGATCACCGATGCCGGCCCGCGCATGCTGCTGGTGATCGAGCCGATCGAGGTGCTGCAGCGCATGGTGTCGAACCCCGGCGACCGCAGGCGGGTGGAGGCGGGCTCGGCCCGGCTGGCCGGGGCGAAGGAGCTCCGCATCACCTCGCCCGGCGGCACCGACGTCACCTACCGGCTCGGCGACTACCGGATCGGCGAGCAGTACGGCTATACCGACGAGCCCGGGCGCTGGGACCACTGGCCGGGTGTGTTCCTCTACACCGCGGCGGTGGAGGAGGGTGTCGACGGCACCGTGGTGATCGACACCGGCGACCAGCTGCTGCTGCCGACGATGCGCTATGTCGTCGACCCGATCACCCTCACCGTCGAGCGCGGCATGATCGCCGACATCGCCGGCGACGGGCTCGACGCCGAGCTGCTGCGGAGTTTTATGGCAAGCTACGACGACCCGCGGGCCTACGCGATCTCGCATATCGGCTGGGGGCTCGATCCGCGGGCGCGCTGGGACTTCATGGGCACCGACCCGGCCGCCGCGAACTCCACCGGCCAGGACGGGCGCGCGTTCTACGGCAACGTGCTGTTCTCCACCGGCCCCAACACCGAGGTCGGCGGCGACAACGACACGCTGTGCCATATCGACATCCCGCTCAAGGGCTGCACGCTGACGCTGGACGGCGAGAGCATCGTCGAGAACGGGCGCATCGTGCCGGACGACATGCGCATCGAGGGGCGCTGACCGCGCCCTAACCCAGGGAGAGCCTCGCCAGAAACCCCTCCAGCGCGGCGTGGCAGGCGTCGGGGCGCTCGATCTGGAGCAGGTGGCTGGTGTCGGCGATCGGCGTCCAGGCGATGCCGTGGTCTTCCCGCATCGCCCGCCCGACCTTGCCGGGGGCGAGCGCGCCGGGGGCGTCGGGATCGGACGAGATGAAGACCAGCGGCCCGGCGAGCTCGCCGAGGCGCGGGCAGAGGTCGAGCCCGGCATTGGTGCGGTAGACCCGGGACTCGCCCTCGCGCGGGCAGCACAGGACCACGCCTCCCTCCGGGTCTTCGCGGGTGATCGCGCGCGCCATCAGCGCGTGCGCGCCCTCGACCCAGCGGGCCAGGCTCTTCGACCGGGCGAAGCGCGCGGCGAGCTCCATCGCGTCGGCGAAGCGGTCGGGCCGCGACGCCGCCCAGTCGGCGAGGCCGAGCTCGAAGCCCCGCGCCACCTCATGCGCCCGGTGGCCGGGCGAGGGGATCAGCGGCGGGTCGAACAGCGCCAGCGCGTCCCAGCGCCAGCCATGATCGAGCGCATGCCAGATCGCGGTGACCGCCGAGATCGAGTGGAACACGCCGACCGTCGGCTTGGCGCCGAAATGCGCCGGGATCAGCTCGACCAGCCGGTCCATGTCGGCGACGAAGGCGGGCACGTCGTGGCGCCCGACCTCGTGGCGCGGGTTGCGGCCGTGGTTGCGCTGGTCGTAGATCGCGAGATCGTAGCGCTCCGCGAGCAGGCGCCAGAACGGGTAATAGGCGTCGATGGCGAAGCCGTTGCCATGCGCCATCACCAGCCGGGGTCCGGCGGGGTTGCCGTGCCGGCGCACCCGGATGACGGCGCCGTCCTGCATCTCCGCGTCGAACGAGGCGGCCGGTTCTGGGACGCGGAATATGTCGGGCGGCGCGGTCATGGGGCGAGTCCGTGTTCGGCGAGGAAGCTCTCCACCAGCGCGAAGCAGCGCTCGGGCTCTTCGAGCTGCAGCAGATGGCTGGTATCGGGCACGCAGGCGTAGTCGATGCCGTGGGTCTTGCAGAACTTCGCGCAGCAGGGCGCGGTGATCGGCGCATCCGCCGGCTCCGGGTCCGCTCCCACGATCAGGAGCGGGCGCTCGGGCCGGCCGGCCAGCTGCCAGATCGGCAGCGTCGCGACCTCCGTATAGAGGTCCGCCTCGACCGGCCCCGGGCAGCAGAGCAGCCAGTCCCCGGCCGCGGCATCGAAGCGCAGCGTCGAGGCCGCGATCAGCTCTGCTACCCCCCTCCTGAGGCGGCGGAACCGGTGCAGATAGCGGTACACGTCGGCGATCTCGTCGGGGTCGGAAAACCGGTTCTTGCGGATCAGGGCCGCGTTGCGCAGCGTCTCGGCCTCGGCCAGCAACCGTGCGCGCAAGGGGTCGCCCTCGGGCGGCGCCACCGGCGGGTCGAACAGCACCAGCGCATCCCAGTGCCAGACGCCGTCGACGACCGCGAGCAGCGCGGCGACCGCCGACATCGAATGGAACACGCCGATGGTGGTCTTCTCGCCCCATTCCCGGGCAATCGCCGGGTGGATCGCCGCGTTGTCGCCCGCGAAGCGGCGATAGTCGTGCGGTTGCGCCGCATGGAACGGGTTGCGCCCGCAATTTCGGAAATCGAAAAGCACCAGGTCGAAGCGTTGCAGCATCGGCCGCCAGAACGGGAAGTAGGCATCGCTCGCGAAGCCGTTGCCGTGGCTCAGCACGATGCGCGGCCCGGACGGGTTGCCGTGGCGCAGAACGCGGATCGGCGCGCTGTCGTCCATCGCCAGGTCGAGCGCGGCCGAAGGCTGCGGCAGGACGAACCCGGCCGCGTCCGAGGGGGCGGGCGCCGTCACCCTTCGCCGCTCGAACGATCCGCCGCCGCGATGGCCGCCAGCAGCCGGCGCGGTGTGATCGGGCACTCGGTGATCTCGACCCCGAGCGGGGCGAGCGCATCGTTGATCGCGTTGGCGATGGCGGCCGGCGGGCCGATCGCGCCGCCCTCGCCGATGCCCTTCTGCCCGAAGGTGGTATAGGGCGCGGGAGTCTCCATGTGATCGACGCGGATCGAGGGGATCTCGGTCGGTCCCGGCAGGAGGTAGTCGGCGAGCGTGGGCGCGAGCGGCTGGCCGTCGTCCGCGTAGGGCATCTCCTCGTAGAGCGCCTGGCCGATCCCCTGTCCGGTGCCGCCATGCACCTGGCCGTCGACGATCATCGGGTTGACCAGCACGCCGCCGTCCTCGACCACCGCGTAGTCGAGGATCTCGACCTCGCCGGTCGCGGTATCGACGGCGACCACGGCGGCGTGGCTGGCATAGCTGAAGGTGCCGGAATCGCGCGCCGGCTTGTAGCCGCCGACCGCCTCCAGCCCCTGCGGGTCGGCGTCCTGCGTGAGGTCCTGCGGGCGGAGATACCAGGTGCGCCCGATTTCCGCGAGCGTCACGCTGCCGGACGGGCCGGCGACCCTTCCGTCCTCCAGCCGCACCGAGGCGGGGTCGACCTGGAGCAGCCCGGCGCCGATCTGGCGGATGCGCTCGGCGAGCCGCTTGCACGCCTCGGCAACGGCGCCGCCCGCCTGGATCATGCAGCGCGACCCCCAGGTGCCGGTCGAATAGGGGGTGTAGGCGGTATCGCCCAGCACCACCCTGACGGCGTCGGTGTCGATGCCGAGCACCTCGTGCGCCACCTGGGCGAGCGTGGTCTCCAGCCCCTGGCCGTGGCTGTGCACGCCGACGCGGAGCTCCAGCCCGCCGTCGGGCGTCATCCGCGCCACCGCCTGCTCGAAGCCGGGGATCATCGGGATGCCCCAGCCGGCATAGACCGAGGTGCCGTGCCCGGCCTGTTCGCAGAAGATCGAGAAGCCGAGCCCGATGCGCCGCCCGTCCGGCTCGCCGCGGCCCTGGCGCGCGCGCACCCCGGCGACGTCGATCGCCGCGGCGGCGCGGCGCAGGCACTCGGGATAGTCGCCCGAGTCGTAGTGCCGGGCGGTGATGTTGTCGTAGGGCATCTGCTCGGGCCGGACCAAATTGTCGAGCCGGAGCTCGTGCGGCTCGCGTCCGATTTCGCGGGCGATCGCGTCGATCGCGAGCTCCAGCGCGAAGCAGACGCCGGGCCGCGCCACCCCGCGGAACGGCAGGATCGGCGGCTTGTTCGAGGCGACCGACCAGGTGCGGCAGCGGAAGGTGTCGAACAGATAGGGCCCCGGCAGGATGGCCGCGACCTGGGCCGCCTCCAGGCAGGCCGAGAACGGATAGGCCGAATAGGCCCCGGCATCGACCGTCGCCTCGGCTTCCAGCCCGAGCAGCCTTCCCTCCGCGTCGGCGTAGACGGTGAGGATGTAGTGGTGCTCGCGGCAATTGGCGTTGGCGGTCAGATGCTCGCGCCGGTCCTCCAGCCAGCGCACCGGGCGCTCCAGCCGCCTGGCGAGCCAGGAGATGCAGACCTCTTCAGGCGCCAGGATTCCCTTGTAGCCGAACCCGCCGCCGACATCGGGCGCGATCACCCGGACGCTCGCGTGGTCGAGCCCGAGGCATTCGGCGATCCCGGTGCGGACGATATGGGGTAGCTGGGCGGCCGAGGTCACGGTGAGCTGGCGCAGCCGCGGATCCCATTCGGCGAGCACGCCCCTGCCCTCGATCGGCGCCATGCACTGGCGCGCGGTGCGCACCTCGCGCGTCACCCTGACCGCGGCGCGGGCGGCGACCGCCTCGATATCGTCCTCCACCAGGGTTTCGAGGAACACGTTGTCGCCCCAGTCCTCGTGCACCAGCGGCGCGTCCGCATCGCGCGCGGCGAGCATGTCGGAGACCGCTGGCAGGATGTCGAAATCGACCGCCACGCGGTCGGCCATATCCTCGGCCTCGGCGCGGGTCGCGGCGACGCAGACGGCGATCGCCTCGCCCACCTGGCGAACCTTGGTCTCCGCGAGCGCCGGCTGGACCGAGGGCTTGAACCCGGGCAGCGCCGAGACCGCGCGGATCGGCCCGACTCCCGCCATGTCGGCGGCGGTGAACACGCAGGCACGGATGTCGTCCGGGATGTCGATCCCGCGGATCCGGGCATGCGCGACGGGGCTGCGGACGAAGGCCGCTTCGAGCTGGCCGGCGAGGCCGAAATCGGCCACGAAACGGCCGCGCCCGCGCATCAGCCGGTCGTCCTCCTTGCGCGGGATCGACGCGCCCACCCCCTGATTTGCCATGCCGAGCCGGTCCCGGGCCGCTATGGTGCCGAGCGGTGGTTATAGCATGGGGCGCGGCGCGGCGCGGGAGAGGGGCGATGGCGAAGACGGTCGGGATCGTGGGGCTGGGCCGGATGGGCGGGGCGATGGCGAAAAACCTGATCGCGGCCGGGTTCGCCGTCGTCGGGCGCGATACCGACCCGGCGCGGGCGGGCGCGCTGGCGGCAATCGGCGGCGAGGTGGCCGGGAGCCCGCGCGCGGTGGCCGAAGCGGCCGATTGCGTGCTGACCTCGCTCCCCACCATTGCCGCCTTCGAGGCGGTGACGGGCGGGGCGGACGGGATCGCCGCCGCCGACAAGCCCGGCCTCGCCACGTTCGACACCTCGACGCTTCCCATCGCGGTCAAGGAGGCGGGGCGGGCGGCGCTGGCGGAAGCCGGCCAGATCCTGCTCGACGTGCCGGTGAGCGGCACCAGCACGCAGGCCGAGACCGGCGACCTCGTCGCCTATGCCAGCGGCGATGCGCAGGCGATCGCCGGGCTCGCCGGGGTGTTCGAGGGGTTCACCCGCGCCCATTTCGACCTCGGCGAATTCGGCAACGGCAGCCGCATGAAGTTCGTCGCCAACCTGCTGGTCGCGATCCACAACGTGGCCGCCGGCGAGGCCTTCGCGCTCGGCATCAAGGCCGGGCTCGACCCCGAGCGCATCCTGGAGGTGATCTCCAGCGGCGCCGGCACCTCGCGCGTCTTCGAGCTGCGCGGCCCCAGCATGGTCGCCGGGGACTACGAGAACGCCTCGGCCACCATCGGCCTCCAGCTCAAGGACATGAAGGTCATCGGCGACTTCCTGGCCGAGATCGGCTGCGCCGCCCCGCTATTCGCAGTGTCAGGGCAGGTCTACAACGCTGCCTTGGCGCAGGGACGGGTGGAGCAGGACACGGCGAGCGTGTGCGCGGTGCTGGAGGGGCTTGCGGGGGTGGAGCGGTAGGGGGCTTTCTGCCCGATTCTCCGCAACCCGCTCACTCGGGCAGGGTTTCGAAGGGATTCACTGCCCGGATTTCCAATGGCGCGAAGTGGCGCAGGTTGCGCGTCAGCAGCGTCAGGTTCCGGCTGGCCGCGGTCGCCGCGATGGCGAGGTCGGCGAAGCCGGGGGAATGGCCGGTCGCGCGCGCCCTGTCCATCAGCGGTCCAGCGGCGTTTGCCGCGGCGATGTCGAACGGAATCGCGCGGTCGCCATAGAGATGCAGCACGAGGTCGAGCCAGTCGCCGAGGCGCGCGGCCCGTTCGGTGGCGCCGGTCCGATGCAGCCTGGCGATGCCGTGGCGGATTTCGGCCACGGTGACGGTGGACAGGAACAGGGCGTCCGAGCGCGCCGCCATCCATCCGGCCAGGCCCGGGGGACGGTCCCGCCGGCCGGGCGCCCCGGTCGACAGAACGTCCGTGTCGACCAGGTACACGCGCTGTCCCTACGGCGCGGCGTCCCGCGGCGGGGCGGTGTCGCGCGGGGGCAAATCGCCGTCTTCCAGCCCGGAGGCGAGCAGCAGGCGGCCGAACGAGGGGACGTCGCGCAGGCGGGTCCACTCGTCGATCCCGAGGATCACGGCGCGCGGCTTGCCGTGGCGCGTGATGATCGCCGTCTCGCCCCGCGCCGCCCCGTCGACCAGGGCGGACAACCGGGCCTTGGCCTCGCGTAGCTGAATTTGTCGCATGGACGCTCCAGCTTGTAACCAATGTAGTCATACTAGGTCGCGGCGCCCCATCGCGCAATCGGCGTTCGTCGCCGGTAGAATGCGGGTCCGACACGCGGCCCGCGGGGTTTGCGGCCGGGGGAAGCGGAGAGCACAGCATGAAAATCGCCGCAGCGCACGACTTCCACGACGAGGTGGCCGAGAGGGCGGCGGCGATCTGCCCGGATATCGAGTGGGCGCTGACCGACCGGGCCGGCACCTGGACCGTCTCGCCTGAGGGCGCGGACGCGGTGATCTATGCGGGCGATGCCTATACCGAGGTTTTCGTCGACGCCGTGGCCGCCATCGCGCCGCCGCGTTGGGCGCATACCGAGGATGCGGGCATCGACGGGCGGTTCTATGACGACATGCGGGCCAAGGGCGTGGCGGTCACCCACAGCCCCGGCGCCAACGCGCCCGAGGTCGCCGAGTTCGCCTTCGCCGGCGTGATGTGGGGGGCGAAGCGGCTCGGCGAGTTCCGCGACCAGCAGCGCGCGCATGAGTGGCGCCAGCTCGGCCAGACCGCGCTCGGCTCCGCGACCGTCCTGGTGGTCGGGCTCGGCGCCATCGGCAGCCGCATCGCCGCCTATGCCGGCGCCTTCGGGATGACGGTGCACGGCATCCGGCGCTCGGCCGAGCCCGTGCCGGGGCTGGACCGGCAGGGGACGCTCGCCGATCTCGCCGACTTCCTGCCCGAGGCCGATTTCGTCGTCCTCGCCGTCCCCAACACCGGCGAAACCGCGAGCATGATCGACGCCGGGGCGCTCGCGCTCATGAAGCCCACCGCGACGCTGGTCAATGTCGGGCGCGGCGCGCTGGTCGACATCGCGGCGCTCAGGGATGCGCTCGCCGCGGGCTCCATCGCCCAGGCCTTCCTCGACGTGTTGCCGAGGGAGCCGCTCCCCGCCGACAGCGATCTCTGGGACGTCCCCAATCTGTTCATCTCGCCCCACACCGCCTGCACGACGCCGCTCTACATCGCGCGCGTCGGCGAGATCTGGCTCGAAAACCTCGGGCGCTTCCTCGCCGGCGAGAAGATGATCCACCGCGCATTCTGACCGGCGACCCGGTCGCCGACCGGACATCCTAGCGCCGGTCGGGCCTGCCCTTGAACCCGGTGCCGAACCCCGCCTCCCCGGCGGCCCAGCCGCCGGCGACGCGGCCGCTGAAGATGGCGGGACCCAGCATGGTTCCCTCCAGCCCGGCCTCGCCGTTGATGTGTCCGCCGGCCATGCCCGCGAGCTCGCCCGCCGCATAGAGCCCCGGGACGGGCTCGAAATGCTTGTCGAGCACCCGGCACCGCAAATCGGTCTTCACCCCGCCGAAATTCTTGCGCGCGAGCGGGAAGAGCTGGATCGCGGAAAACGGCGGGGTGTCGAACTTCTTCGACCCGCCGAGCGGCTTGCCGAACTCGGGCTCGGCCTCCAGCCCGTCGTCGAAGGCGCGGTTGTAGCGCGCGACGGTATCGAGGAAGGCCGCCTCGTCGACCCCGATCGCCCGGGCCAAGGCTTCGAGCGTGTCGGCATTGGCGATGTTGGGCGAGTCGGCGAACAGCGCGGCGATCCGCTCGCGCGAGACCGCGTTGCCCACCCGGTAGTGGGGATCGGCGACCTCCATCGCCCCCGTCATGCCGGCGTCGAGGATCGCCCAGGCGTGGCACGGGTCCTGCGCCAGAAGGGCCGGGGTCGCCGTGGCGCCGCCCGACAGCGCCTCGTTGTGGAAGCGCCGCCCCTGCTGGTTGACCCAGATGTAGCCCGGCGTCCCGCGGAAGACGAGCCCGCGGCGCGCGCGCGGATCGCGGTGGTCGGGGGTCGCATAGACGTAGAGCCAGATATTGCCGAGATGGGTGAGGTAGCCGCCGGCCTCGCGGACCAGGGCATGGCCGGACCCGGTGGCGTTGCGGCCGGACCCCTCCATGATCCGGTGCCGCGCGAGGTCGGGTCTGGCCTCGAGGACCATGTCGAGATTCGAGTTGAACCCGCCGGTCGCCACCAGCACGCACCGGCAATCGACCGCGAACCCCTCGCCGCTCTCCAGGTCCCGCCCTTCGAGCCCGGCGGCGCGCCCCGCCTCGGTGCGGATGCTGGTGATCTCGGCGTTGGGGACGATCTCGCCGCCGCGCGCGCGATAGGCCTCGATCAGCCGCCCGGTCAGCTCGCGGCCGGCGCCGCCCGGGCGGGTCCAGCGCATGACCGAGTTGCCCTCCTGCGGCTTCATGTCGGCCCATTCCACGCCGAGCCCCTCGGCCCAGAAATAGAGGTCGTTGAGCGAATGCTCGATGTAGTAGCGCGCCCAGACGGCATCGGCCGAGGGCCCGCCCCAGCGCATCCAGTCGGCGAAGGCGAGGTCGGGGCTGTCCTCGATTCCCCGCGCGCGCTGCAGCGGCGAGTCCACGATCAGGCAGCCTCCGCCCGAGACGATCGACGCGCCGCCGGGCTCGGCCGCCATCTCGAAGGCGACGGTGCGCGCGCCGGCGTCCCGCGCCTCGATCCCGGCGGCCATCCCGGCGCCGCCGGCGCCGACGATCGCCACATCCGCCTCGAAACGCCTGACACCCATTGCCGCCCCACCCCGCCGATTTGCCCCGGCCGGGGAAGCGTTTAGCACGCCGCGCGCGGTGGAAACAGCCGCGCCCTCTCCCTAGGATCGCCGGCCCGCGTCCCCAACCAGCGAAAGACACCGAGCATGAAATACCGCTACCTCGACTGGTCGATCGAATCCTCGCCGCAGAACCCGGGCGACAACGCGATCGGCATCCTCACCCTCGACCGACCCGACCACGCCAACGCCATCGGACCGCGCATGACCATGGAGCTGCACCAGCTCGTCGACGAGATCCGCCACTCCTCCGCCCGGGTGGTCATCGTCACCGGCGCCGGCGGCAATTTTTCGGGCGGCGGCGACCTCCGGATCGAGACCATGCCGATGGAGGACCAGAAGGACGAGTGGACCGATTACGGCGTCAAAGGGGAGTACGGCGAGATGCTGGTCTGGTTCGCCAACGACTATTTCCACATCGTCGCCCAGCGCATGTGCCGCAAGCTGGAGGACCTGCCGCAGGTCACCATCGCGGCGGTCGACGGGATCGCCGTCGGCATCGGGCTGGAGATGGCGGTCTCCTGCGATCTCAGGATCGCGTCCGACCGCGTGCGCTTCGCCGAGATCGCGGTGCCGGCCGGCTTCATGAGCGAGTGGAGCGCGCCGCGCAGCCTGCCCGGGCTGATCGGCCAGACCCGGGCCAACGAGATGATCCTGACCGGGCGCTTCGTCTTCGCCGAGGAGGCCGAGCGCATCGGCCTGGTCAACAAGGCGGTGCCGGCGGGCTCGCTGCTGGACGAGGCGCGCGCCTGGGCCGGGCGGATGTGCACCTACCCGGCGCTCGGCCTCAGATACGCCAAGGAGACCATCCGCCTGTACCAGAACCAGAACCGTCAGAAGGAGCACGGCGAGGTCGAGATGGAGCGCATCTTCGAGATCACCCGCACCGCCGACTGCGCGGAAGGGATCGAGGCGTTCCTGGACAAGCGCGCCCCAGTCTATCACCCCGGTGCGCCGGTCGACAAGCAGGCGCGCTGGCACGACCGCTGAGGGCGGGCGTATATGCGGGCGGGAATCCCGCCTGATCCCGAGTAGACACGCTCGCGCCATGTCGCGGGACGTCCTCAGACACGCCCCTGCGTGGCTACCCGGGGAGAGGGCGGGTTGGAGGCGGGCAATGGGCTCGCCGCGCCCCGGGCGGGATCGAGAGGTCAGACCCGCCCGGCGATCCCCTCGTCGAGATCGACCCCGCCCGCCGCGAAGGCGCGTTCCGCCGCGGCGACGAAGGCCGCCGCCTCTTGCTCGGTCATCGCGCCGCGGAACATCTCCCGGCGCATCGAGACCCGCTGCGCGCTGATCGCCCGGATCGCCCCGGTCATCCGCGCGAGATCGTCCTCGCCCCCGATCAGCGACACCGCCTCGCGCGCCATCTCCTTGTAGTGGTCGCGCTCGTCGTCGTAGATCACCCGCATCGCGCGCGCGGTCATCTCGTGGAGCGCGCTGCCGGCGAGCTTCGCCCCCTCGCGGAACAGCCTGGCGCCGCCGCCCTCGGTGAAGCCGACGGCGGCCCGCTCGATCGGCGAGCCCGAGCGGACATAGGCCCGGCGCAGATCGCCGAGCTTCTTCTCCTCGGGGAGCTGGACCGTGTCGTCCGGCGAGATCGGCCGGCCCGCGAGATGCTCGAACACGTCGGCCAGCAGCGCATAGTGGTTGAACTCGTCGGCGAGCTGGGTGAGCCGGAAATGGAACTCGCGGCGCGGGATCGTCTTGTCGATTTCGGGGAAGCACTCGACCAGCGCGGCGAGCTCGCGGTGCAGCCCGTTGAAATAGCCGTCGACCGGGTTGAGCTCCTTCCAGAGCTGCGCCTTCAGATAGAAGACATGGTCGTCCTCGCTCGCCCGGCCGTAGAACCGGCGCGCGATCTCCCCCTCCGCCTCCCAGTAGGGCCAGGCGGCGGCGAGCAAGGCGTGTTCGGTTGCCGTCATCTGCGTCTCCCGGGTGTCGCCGCGATGATAGCGGCAGGGCCGAAAGCGGCAAGCGTTGCGGGGTTTCGGGCGCTCTGAGACAATGCGCCCATGCCGCAGCTCGATACCGACGTGCTGGTGATCGGCGCCGGCGGGGCGGGCATGTACGCCGCGGTCGCCGCCGCCCGCCAGGGCGCGCGCGTCGTGCTGGCGGACAAGAGCCTGGTCGGCCGCGGCGGCGCGACGATCATGGCGCAGATGACCGTCGCCGCCGCGGTCGGCGAGTGGCAGCCCGATCACTGGACCCACCATTTCGCCGACACCGTCGAGGCCGGGCGCGGGCTGTGCAACGAGCGCCTGGCGGCGATCCTGTGCGAGGAGGCGCCGCTCCGCATCCGGGAGATGGACTCCTGGCGGGTGGGCTGGGCGCGCGAGGACGGCCGCATGCGGGCGGTGATGGCGCCGGGCCACAACATCCCGCGCTGCGTCTATGTCGATTTCCTCAATACCGGGCCCGCGGTCGCCAAGACGCTGCGCGGCCGGGTCGCGCAGGGCGCGGGGATCGCGCGGGTGAGCGGGCTCCCGATCGCCGAACTCGTGGTCCATGACGGGCGGGTCGCCGGCGCCGTCGGGATCAACCTGGAGGACGGAAGGCCGGTCGGGATCGCGGCCTCGGCGGTGATCCTCGCCGCCGGCGGGCTCACCCGGCTGTTCCGGCGCAACAGCGCCTCGGCCAATATGGGCGGCGATGCCTATGCGCTGGCGCTCGACGCGGGCGCCGAGCTGATCGACATGGAGTTCCCGCAGTTCTTCCCGATCGGCCATCTGGCGCCGCGGCTGGTGGGCATGGACCCGATCATGTGGGACCCGTTCCGCTACAAGCTCGGCGGCCGGCTGCTCAACGGCAGGATGGAAGAGTTCATCGAGAGCTACGGCGAGAGCGACTCGGGCGTCTATACCGCGCCGCGCGACATCACCTCCTATGCCATCGTCAAGGAATGCGAGGCCGGGCGCGGCTCGCCGGGCGGCGGGGCGTATCTCAGCTTCGAGCACATCCCGGAGCCGGAGCTCAGGCTCGCCTTCGGACCGGTGATCGACCGGCTGGCGAAGAACGGGATCGACCTGACGAAGCGCCCCATCGAGGTCGCGCCGATCGCGCATTACCACATGGGGGGAATCCGGGTCGACGAACGGATGGAGACCCGCGTCGAAGGGCTTTTTGCCGCCGGCGAGGCGGTCGGCGGCGCCAACGGCGCCAACCGGCTGTCGGGCAACGCGATCCCGGAAGCCTTCGTGTTCGGCGAGCGCGCCGGTCGCTTCGCCGCCGAACGCAAGGCGGAGGCGCCGGCCTGGCGCGGCGGCGACGACGCGCGGGCGCGAGCGCTGGCGGAGATCGCGCATGGCGGCGGCGAGGCGGCCGGGCTCGGCGCGCTGCTGCGCGAGCTGCAGGCGCTGATGTGGGACGATGTGGGCCTGCTCAGGACCGGGGACGGGCTTTTGCGCGCGCTCCGGCGGATCCGCGAGATGCGGGAGCAGGACCTGCCGGCGCTGGCGCCGGAGCGCAAGGCGCATTTCGATCACGCCCTGCTCGACTGGCTGGACCTCAGGGCATCGCTCGCGGCCGCGGAATCGGTGGCGCTGGCGGCGCTCAACCGCCGGGAGAGCCGGGGCGCGCATCAGCGCGAGGACTTTGTCGAGACCGACCCGGCCTATGCGCGGAACCAGGTGCTGCGGCTATCCGGGGACGGCGCGCTCGAATGCGGCTGGACCGGGATCGTCGCCGAGCCGCACGCCCGGGCGCCGCTCGAGGCGGCGGAATGAGCGCCGACAGCGTCACCATCCGGGTGCGCCGCGGGACCCCCGGCGAGCCGTCCCGGATCGAAGCCTTCACCGTCCCCTACAGCGAGGGCATGTCGGTGCTGGACGCGGTGATGTGGGTGCGCGGCCACGTCGATTCGACGCTTGCCATCCGCTACGCCTGCATCAACGCCAATGCCTGCAAGGAATGCATGGTGCGGGTCGACGGCAAGACCGGCTATGCCTGCACCTCCCGCCTGGGCGCGGACGGCGCGCTGATCGAGCCGCTGGACAACAAGGCGCTGATCCGCGACCTGGTGACCGATATCGTCCCGCCCAAGGAACGCCTCGGCGCCCATCTCGAAGAGGGCGGCTAACGCCAGCCCCGATTTCTCATCGGCGGCAGGCGCTTGTCGCGCGAGCATTGACAGGCGAGAACGAAACCAATACATAAAGACGTAATCCGCTACGCCCGTAGGCGGGCACGTTCCCGAGACCCCTCACGGGCCAAGCCCTTGGGGGGTCTTTTGTTGACCTCAAGAGCGGCAGTCTTCATCGACGGCGGCCATCTCCGGGTCCTCGCCAGACAGAACGAATTCAGATACGACCCGGACCTCATCGAGGCCGTCGCGCTCGCATGCGTCGACCCGGAGGAAGAGTTGCTTCGGGTCCTCTACTACGATTGCGCCCCCTATCAGGGCAGTCTGCGATTGCCCGTTTCCGGGCAGCGACAGGAGTTCGCGGGCTCCGACGAGTGGCTTCGGCAGTTGGCGGCCAAACGGCAATTTGCCGTTCTCCTCGGTACGCTGAAGTTTCGGGGCTTCGTGCCGAAGAAAGTGCCCATATCATCGGGACCGCTATCGGACGACGACTTTCGGCCCCGCTTCGAGCAGAAGGGAGTCGACATGCGGCTGGGCCTCGACATTGCAACCCATGCTTCGGATAGATCGGTGGACCGCATTGTTTTGGTCACCGCGGATACCGACTGCTTGCCCATCATGAAGCGCGCCCGCACCGCGGGGCTTCAAGTCGTCTTGGTCGAATTGCCGAAACAAAGACTTGCGCGGGAGCTGCGCTGGCATTCCGATTTCGTCCGGCCAGTGCAGTGGCCAAGACAGGGGTGAGAAATCCGGGCTCGCGGCGGGGTGCCCTCACGCGACGGTCCAGACCGTCTCCGAGAACCCGCATTCCCGACAGTCGCGCAGATACGCGTCGCGCTCGCTGCGAATCCGCACCCTGGCATTGCGCCGGCCCTTCGCTCCGCATGCCGAGCACACGAGAGGCATGAGCGTGTTCCTGCCGCAGGAATCGCAGATCCAGAAATACCCGTGATCGCCGGAACCCGCGACAAGCTCCCGGCCATCGCAATGCCGGCACGCCGCTCCGCCGGCCGGAGCGCCATCGCCGCGCCCGGCGCCGCTTCGCCGGGCAACGTGGTCGTCGACCGGGTTGTCGCGGCGCGCCGGCGGATCGTCCGGATCGTCCGCGTTCAGCGCCGCGAGAAACCCGGCCACGCCCGCCACGTCCTCGGACGCCATGCGCCACCCGCCATAGGAGCGGCCCCGACCGACGCACAGGATGCCGGAGCCCTTGCGATGCCGGCCGATCTCGCGGCAGACCCTGTCCGGGATCGTATCCGCCTTGCCGACGAGTGGCGGGAACGCCTGCCCGGGCCGCTTGCGGCCGTCGATCTTCTCGATGATCCCGTAATCCGAGACCGCGAAGACCAGCTGCAGCGGTGCGTGCCGGAACCCGAGCTGGTCGGTCCCGTCCACGATCTTCGCGACGGTGCGGGATCCGAAGGGCAGCTTCCCGACCAGCTCCTCGCGGCGGCGTTCGAGGAAGCCGCGCAGGAATTCGGCCTGGGTCTCCGCCCGTTCGATCGGGCACGGCATCTCCGTCTCTCTTCCCCGGCAGGAGCGGATCCACTCGTATCCGTCCGAACCGTCGGAGCGGATCGTCACGTCGCCGGCCACCGACTTGCTTTCGACGACGAACATGCCCCAGCGATGGACGACCAGGTGGTCGAACCGGCACTCGCCCGGAGAGCCGTCCGGCTGCGGCTGCTCGGGATCCTCGATTCTCAGATCGTGCAGCACGTGGACCTCCGGATGGTCCTCGAAGCAGCATTGCAGGTGGAACGCCACGCGCCTCTCGGCCGCGGCGTCGGCTTGTACGCGGCGGTCCGATGTATCCGCCTTGTGCTGGTACGGTTTCGCGATCATCAGGCTGCTGTTGGCGTGGTCACGGCGTGCGGAGCCGCACGGCGATCGAATGTCTCACGCCCATGCCCGGCGCAACAGCCGAAACGCCCCGCCGCACCCGGGGCAAATCGTCGCAGCGGCGCGGGTCGTGCTCGGGAACCGCCGACGCGGCCGTCCTTCGATACGCCCCCCTTCGGTGGGCTACTCAGGATGAGGAGAGGCTCGTATGGCTCAAAATGAACCCCTCATCCCGCGTAGGCCCGAAGGGGCCGTATCGCGGGACGCGCCCCCATGGGGGCGGGGTCAGGCCTCCCCGGCGAGCAGCCGGTCGAGCACGCGCTGCGCGGCGAGCACCCCGGCATCGGCGTTGATGTCGACCCGCGGCAGCCCCGCGGGCATGGTCTCGATGCTGCGCTGCTGCGCCTCGATCAGCCCGACATCCTCGGCGAAGGTGGTCTCCGCCGCCCGGGCCAGATAGGCGGTGACCGATTCGTCGTCCAACTTGAAGCCGCGCGCGTGGTGCCAGAAATAATGCGCGCTGGTCTCGGTCTCAGGCGTGATGGTGTGGTTGGAGTAGAGCTCGATCCCGCCCGCCCGGTTGCCCTCGCGCGCGCCCTGCCCCGCCGGGGCGCAGCCCGCGTCGATCACGACATGGCTGGGCGGGGTCCAGGTGATGAGCTGCCAGCGGTCGACGTCGTAGTCGATGCCGCCCGCGCGGGCGAACATGCCGGGCGGCTTGCCGCCCATGATCCAGCGGTCGACATGGACCCGGTCGCCGTCGCGGCTGACCTCGACCGGGAAGTCGGCGACGCGGTCGGTGCCCAGCGTCGCGCCGTGGACGAACTGCACGTGCGACAGGTCGAGCAAATTGTCGACGATCAGGCGCCAGCCGCCGGCGACGTGGAACCGCCCCTGCACCGACCGCCACCCCGGGTCGTCGTTCCAGTGGTAGTCGGGGACCGACGCCGCATCCGCCCGCGCGGGATCGTCCATCCAGATCCAGACGAAGCGGTCGCGCTCGACCACGGGGTAGGACGCCACCCGGGCGCCCGGCGGCACGCTGGTCTGGCCGGGCACCTCGATGCAGCTCCCGTCCGGCGCGAACAGCAGGCCATGGTAGCCGCAGCGCAGCCCGCGCTGCTCGGTGCGGCCGTGCGACAGCGGCGCCTGGCGGTGGATGCAGCGGTCGGCGAGCGCCGCGGCCCTGCCGTCCGCGCCGCGGAACAGCACCACCGGCTTGTCCAGGATGCGCCGCGCGAGCGGGGCTTCGCCGACTTCCTCGTCCCAGGCCGCGGCGTACCAGCAATTCGTCAGGAAGGCCATCGCGCGCTCCTTCGACGCCGCGCGGCGGCGACCGCCGCGGCGATCCGGTCGGGGGCAATCGGCACATCGTCGATGAGGATGCCGAACGGCGCAAGCGCGTCCTCGACCGCGGCGGCGATCGCGGCGGGTGCCGGAATCACCCCGCCCTCCCCCGCCCCCTTGGCGCCGAGCGGGTTGAGCGGGGTGGGCGAGACGGTGTGGCGGAGGCCGATGCGCGGCGCCTCGCAGGCACCGGGCATCACGTACTCGCCGAGATTGACCGTCATGGGCTGCCCCGCATCGTCGAACACCATGCGCTCGTACAGCGCGCTGCCGATTCCGTGCACCGCCCCGCCGACCACCTGGCCCTCGACGATCATCGGGTTGATCATCCGCCCGCAGTCATGGACCACCGTGTAGCGCAGGATGTCGACCGCCCCCGTCTCGATGTCGACCTCGACCTCCGCGACGTGGCAGCCATTGCAATAGGTCAGCGTGTCCGGGACGAAAGTGCCGAGCGCGTCCATCCCGGGCTCCATCCCGCCGGGCAGCGCGTAGCCCGGCTGCCCGGCAAGCGTCCGGGCGATGTCGCCGAGCGCGACCGACATGTCCGCCACCCCGCGCACCCGGACCCGCCCGCCGGCGAGCTCCAGGTCGTCGGGCGCGGCCTCCAGCATGTGCGCGGCGACCCGGACCGCCTTGTCGGCGAGCGCCGAGGCGGCGATGTGGGCCGAGGAACCGGCGGTCACCGCCTGGCGGCTGGCGAACGCGCCGAGGCCGAGGGAGACCGAGTCGGTGTCGCCCGCGGTGACGTCGACCGCGCCCGGATCGAGGCCCAGCGCCGCGGCGCAGATTTGGGCGAGCGCCGTCTTGAGCCCCTGGCCCTGGTCGGTCGCCCCGGTGGCCAGCGTCACCCGGCCCGACGGGTGGACGCGGATGCGCGCGGATTCGAAGGGGCCGCGCCCGGTTCCCTCGACATAGTTGCCGACGCCGATCCCGGCATGGCGCCCGGCCTCGCGCAGCGCCGCCTGCCGATCGCGAAAGGACCCGTACCCGGCCGCCTCCAGGGCCAGCGACAGGGTCGCCGGATAGTCGCCGCTGTCATAGGTCATCCAGGTGCCGTCCCGGTTCCTGACCGGGGTCCGGTAGGGCATGGATTCGGGCCGGATCAGGTTGCGGCGGCGGATCTCCGTCCTGTCGAGCCCGAGCAGCCCGGCCGCCCGGTCGAGCAGGCGTTCCATCGCGAACGTACCCTGCGGGCGGCCGGCGCCGCGCACCGGCGTCACCGCCACCTTGTTGGTCGCCGCCAGGCGGATGTCGAGCGCGTAGGCCGGCACCGCGTAGGGACCCAGCAGGTTGGTCGCCGAGTTGTAGGGCAGGTTGACACCGTAGGGCGTATAGGCGCCGTGGTCGTGGACCAGCGTGCCGCGCACCCCGAGAATCCGGCCCCCGGAATCGAGCGCCATCTCCACGTCCCAGAACTGGTCGCGCTCCTGGGTGGTGGCGGTGAAGTGCTCGCGGCGGTCCTCGATCCATTTCACCGGCCGGCCGAGGATGCGCGCGGCGAGGGCTACGACCGCCTCCTCGGCATAGAAGACGAATTTGGGCCCGAACCCGCCGCCGACATCGGGCGCGATGACCCGGAGCTCGTCCTCGCCGCAGCCCAGCAGGTCCGTCAGCACCGCGTGCGCGCGATGCGGCATCTGGGTGCCGCTCCAGACGGTGAGCCTCCCGTCATCGGGATCGGGCCGGGCGAGCACGCCGCGGCACTCGATGGCATGCCCCAGACCCTTGTTCTGGTGCATCGCGGCGCGGACCACGTGGCGCGCGCCGGCGAAGGCCCGGTCGCAATCGCCATAGGCCATGGTCAGCGCGGCGACCAGGTTGTCGGAGATCGCGCCATGGGCGGGGGGCGCGCCGTCCTCCAGCGCGCGCCGGCAATCGATCGCCGGCGCCAGCTTCCGGTAGTCGACGGCGACCAGGGCGGCGGCGTCCTCGGCGCGGTAGGGGCAGTCCGCGATCGCCGCCGCCACCGGCTCGCCGACATGGCGGACCTCCCCGTCGGCGAGGATCGGCGGGTCCAGCGCGTGGCGGATCGCGCCGGAGGGCTGGGCCAGCGGCATCGTCACCCGGGTCACATGCGCGCGCAGATCGTCGAGGGCGAGCACCGCGCGCACCCCCGGCGACGCCAGGGCGGCCTCGCGGTCGATGCCGGCGATCCGGGCATGCGCCTCGCCGCTCCTGACGAAGACGGCGTGGAGCAGGCCGGGGAAGCGCAGATCGTCGACGAACCGGCCCCGCCCGCGCAGCAGCGCCGGATCCTCGATCCTGGGGACCGGCTCGCCGACGGCGCCGGAGCTCAAGGCCTCACCCAGCCGCCGTCGACATAGAGCGTCTGGCCGGTGACGAAGGCCGCATCGTCGCTCGCCAGGAAGGACAGCGTGCCGGCGAGGTCGTCGGGCCGCTGCTCGCGCTTGATCGCCTGCATGGCGGCGACCGCGGCGAAGCGTTCGTCCGACCGCGGGTTGGTCACCTGCGTGCCGTGGGTACGCACCAGGCTGGGCGCGATCGCGTTCACCGTGATCCCCTTGTCCGCGAGATCGCTGGCGAGCGCCCGGGTGAAGCCGATCACGCCCCCCTTGCTCGCGATGTAGTGGCTGTAGCCGGTCACCGGGGTGCCGAAGGTGTTGGACGCCAAGTTGACGATCCGGCCCCAGCCGCGCTCCGCCATGCCGGGCGCGAACGCCTTCGCCGTCAAAAACATGGAATCGAGGTTGATCGCCATCACCCGCCGCCACTTGGCGAAGGTGACCGCCTCGAAGGGCTCGTTGGGATAGACGCCGACATTGTTGACCAGGATGTCGCAGCGCCCGAAGCGCTCGCCGATCTCGGCGGCGAGGCGGGCGACGCCGTCCTCCGAGGCGACGTCGCAGGCGAACGAAGCGGCCTCCGCCCCGGCGTCGGACAGCATCGCAAGCGTCTCCGTCGCCGGTTCGAGATCGACCACCGCGACCGCCGCGCCGTCCTGCGCGAGACGCCGCGCGAAGGCCCGGCCGATACCCACGGCTCCGCCGGTCACCGCCGCGACCCGGCCCTGATGACGATTGGACATCGCATAGCTCCCTTTGGCGTGGCTGGCGAACTATCATCGCGATCGGGCGGAATATTGGTAGGGGGCGGGCGGTGAGCGCGCGCGGGGAAGCCGACGATTTGCGGGCGATGGTGCTGGGGCGCGGGCGGTTCGTCGACGACTTCGACCCGCCCGGATGTCTCCACGTCCATTTCCTCAGAAGCCCGTTCGCGCGAGCGCGGATCGCCGGCATCGACGCGGCGGCGGCGCGGGCGGCCGACGGCGTGGTCCGGGTCTTGCTGGGCGGCGACCTGGCCGGGGTCACCGCGCCGGTCGCCGCCCGCATGGACGAGGCCGACTGGTATCGCTACCGCCCCACCGCCTGGCCGCTGATCGCCGAGACCGAAATCCGCTTCGCGGGCGAGATCGTGGCCGCGGTGGTGGCGCGCGACGCCTATGCCGCGGAAGACGCCGCCGCGTCGATCGACGTGGACTACCGTCCCGAGGACCCGGTCGCCGACATCGAGACGGCGCTCGGCGACGGCGCGCCGCCGGTGCACGAGGCGCTCGGCGGCAACACCCTGTTCGAGAGCCGCTTCGTCAGCGACGCCGAGGCCGATCCCTTCGCCGACGCCCCGGTCGTCGTGTCGGGCCGCTTCCGCCACCCCCGGGTCGCGCCCTCGCCCATCGAGTGCTGCGGCTGTCTCGCGGTCCACGACCGGCGCGACGACGTGACCGAGATCCGCTCGCCGACCCAGGTGCCGCATATCCTGCGCGACGGAATCGCCAGGTTCCTGCGTCTTCCGGAGTCGAAGATCCGGGTCCGCCCGACCGATATCGGCGGCGGGTTCGGGGTCAAGATGCCGCTCTACCCGGAGGAGGCGATCGCCGCCTTCGCGGCGCGCAGCATCGGCGGCGCGGTCAAGTGGACCCAGGACCGGCGGCAGCACCTGGAGCGCGGCTACCACGCAAGGGACGCGGTGATCGAGGCCTCGCTCGCGGCCGATGAGGACGGCCGGATTCTGGGCCTGAAGGCGGAACTCCGCTGCGATGCCGGCGCCTACACGCCCTACCCGCTCGGCCCGTCGCTCGAACCGCACACCGCGCTGGTCGGGCTGCCCGGCCCCTACGCCATCCCGTTCATCGACTACACCTCGCGCGCGGTCGCCACCAACAAATGCCCGACCGGCCCCTATCGCGGCGTCGGCTTCGGCCTCTGCCCGTTGGTGACGGAGAGCCTGGTCGACGCGCTCGCGCGGCGCATCGGCGCGGATCGCATCGCCGTCAGGCGGCGCAACCTGGTGCCCACCGGGGCGTTCCCGTTCAGGACCGTCTCCGGCGGGATCATCGACAGCGGCGATTACGAGGGGCTGCTCGAAAAGCTGCTCGCCGCGGCGAAGATCGACGAGGCGGAGGACAGGCAGGGGCGCCGGGTCGGGGTCGGCATCTCCTGCTTCATCGAGCCCACCGGCATGGGCTGCACCGTGTTCCGCGGGCGCGGCATGACCGACGTCCCGGGCTACGATTCGGCGGTGCTGCGCATCGCCCGGTCGGGCGCGGTCGAGGCCTATGTGACCACCCCCTCGATGGGCCAGCAGCCTTTTGTGGCGATGCGCCGGATCGTGGCCGAGAAATTCGGCATCGACGCCGCGCGGGTCCATGTCGCCTGCGCCGACACCGAGACCATGCCGCACGGCTCGGGCGCGTTCGCGAGCCGCGGGCTGGTCTCGGGCGGCGGCGCGCTGCACCGCGCGGCGAGCCAGGCGGTCGACCGGATGAAGCAATTCGCCGCGATCAAGCTGGAGCTCGACCCCGCCGACATCGTCTTCGCCGACGGGCGGTTCGCGGACGGGCGGAACTCGAACCGGTTCGCCACCTTCGAGGAGATCGCCGACTTCGCCCATTCGCCGAGCCCCGGCCTGCCCGACGGCCTGCCGCACGGGTTGCAGACCGCCGCGACCTTCGACACCCCGGGCGCGGCGACCTCGGCGGCGATGCACATCGCCGTCGTCGCCGTCGACACCGAGACCGGCGCGGTCGAGATCCTCCGATACACGGTGGCCGAGGATTGCGGCACCATCGCCGATATCGACGTGGTCGAGGGCCAGACCTGGGGCGGCGTGCTCCAGGGCATCGGCGCGGCGCTGCTGGAGGAAATCCGCTATGACGCGGCGGGGCAGCTCCAATCGGCCAGCTTCGCCGACTACACGATCCCCGGCGCGTTCGAGGCGCCGGGGATCGAGATCGTCCACCAGGAAACCCCCTCGCCGATCACCGAAGGCGGCTACAAGGGGGTGGGCGAGAGCGGCACCATCGGCGCGCCGGCGGCGATCGCCGGCGCGGTCCTCGACGCGCTCGGCCTCGAATGCGGCGATCTCCGACTGCCGCTCACCCCGGACCGGGTGCTGGCGCTGATCGCGGCGGCGGGAAGCCGGTCAGGCTCCTGAACGCGCGCCGAACAGGCCCTTCAGCCAGCGCAGGAACGCGCTCCACATCGCGCTGGCGCCGAGCGAGAACCCCGAGATCGGCTTGGCGGGGGGCGGCGCCGGCGCGGGCTCGGCGGTCTCCTCGGGCGTCTCCGCCGCCGCCTCGTCGGCGCCGCGCTCGGCCGCGATCTGCTCGTGCAGCGCTTCGGCGAAGCGGTCGATGAGCTGCGCCGCCACGTCCTTGATCATGCCGACGCCGCGGCCGTACTGGGCGACCGAGCCGGAGAGCTGCAGGTCGGTGCGGATCTGCACCTCCGTCGTGCCGTCATCGGCCGGAACCAGGCGGAAGTCGACATTGGCGTTGGCGCCGCCGCGGCCCTTGGCATCGCGCCCCTGCGCCTTGACGCGGGCCGAGTGGCCGGAATCGTCGCGGTCCTCGAACTTCGCATCGCCCTGGAAGGTCAGCGCCACCGGCCCGAGCCGGACCGACACCTTGCCCTTGAAGGCGTTCTCGTCGACGATCTCGGTGAGCTCGGCCCCCGGCATGCAGGGGGCGATGCGCTCGATATCGGTCAGGATGGCCCAGGCCTCGTCGACCGGCACCGCGACGTTGAAGGAATTCTCGAACTCCAAACCTGCCTCCCTGGGCCGGGTCTCAGCCTGCGGCCCCGTTGATGGCGCGCCACACCGCCTCCGGGCTCGCCGGCATGTCGATGGCGCCGACGCCGAGCGGGCTCAGCGCATCGACGATCGCGTTCATCAGCGCCGGCATCGCGCCGACGCAGCCGGCCTCGCCGGCGCCCTTGATGCCGAGCGGGTTGGTCGGGGTGGGCACCTCGTTGATCGCCATCTCGAAGCTCGGCAGATCGTCCGCCCGAGGCATGGTGTAGTCCATGAAGGAGCCGGCGACGAGCTGGCCCGAGTCGCGGTCCCAGACGACGTTCTCCATCAGGATCTGGCCCAGACCCTGGACGATGCCGCCATGCAGCTGGCCTTCCATCAGCAGCGGGTTGAGCACGGTGCCGACATCGTCGACCGCGGCGTAGCGCAGGATCTCGACCTCGCCGGTCTCGGGGTCGATCTCGACCTCGCAGACATGGCAGCCATTGGGGTAGGTCGGCGCCGGCGGCGTCCAGGCGGCCCATTCGTTGATGCCGGGCTCGAAGCCCGGCGGCACGGTCATGAAGGACTGGGCGAGCTTCGCCGCGTCGACCAGGCCGAGCGTCCGGTCGGTGCCGGCCACGGTGAAGCTCCCGTCGGCGAACTCGATGTCCTCTTCCGCCGCCTCCAGCCTGTGGGCGGCGATCTTGCGGCAGCGCTCGATCACCTTGTCGGCGGCCAGCGCGATCGAGGCGCCGCCGACGCCCGACGAGCGCGAGCCGAAGGTCCCGGTGCCGGCCATCGCCTCGTCGGAATCGCCCTGGGCGATGCGGACCTGCTCGAAATCGAGGCCGAGCCTGTCCGACAGGATCTGGCGGAACACCGTCTCGTGCCCCTGGCCGTGGTTGTGCGTGCCCATGGTGAGCGTCGCCGAACCCGAGGGGTCGAAGCGGATCTGCGCCCATTCCGGGAACCCGCCGGCGGATTGCTCGATCACGTTGGAGATGCCGATCCCGCGCAGCCTGCCGCGCGCGCCGGCTTCGGCCCGGCGGTCCTCGCGCCCGGCGTAATCGACCAGCGCGAGCGCCCGGTCCATGTTGGTCTCGAACTCGCCCGAATCGTAGGTGAAGACGAGGCCGGTCCGGTAGGGGAACGCATCGGCGGCGATGTAGTTGCGCCGCCGGAGCTCCGCCGGGTCGATGCCGAGCTCGTCGGCCGCGGTGTCGATCACCCGCTCGATGGCATAGGCCGCCTCCGGCCTGCCGGCGCCGCGATAGGGCCCGGTCGACATCGTGTTGGTGAACACCGCGGTCACATGGGTGTAGATCGCCCGCGTCCGGTAGGGGCCGGCCAGCGAGCCCAGATTGTTGGTCGAGGAATGCGGCCCGAGCAGGGTCAGATAGGCCCCGAGATTGGCGGTCGTCCGCACCCTGAGGGCGAGGAACTCGCCGTCGCGGGTGAGCGCCAGCTCGGCGGTGGAGATGTTGTCGCGCGCCTGGTCGTCGACCATGAACCCCTCGGTCCGGTCGCCGGTCCACTTGACCGGCCGGCCGAGCATCTTCGAGGCGTGAAGGCACATCGTGTATTCGCAATAAGGGCCCGACCGCATCCCGAAGGCGCCGCCCATGTCGTGGCTGACGACGCGGAGGTCGCCCTCCGGCACCTTGAGGATCGGCGAGGCGGTCGCCATGCGCACCCCGTGCGGGCCCTGGGTGCCGGTATGGAGGGTGTAGCGCCCGGCGAAGGGATCGAACTCGCCGATGCAGGCGCGCGGCTCCATCGGGGCGACGGCGACGCGGGTGACGATGAAGTCGAGCCTGGTGACATGGTCGGCCGCGGCGAAGGCGGTCTCGACCGCGTCCTTGTCGCCCTGCTCGAAGACGAAGCAGACATTGTCGGGCGCCTCCGGCCAGACCGCGGGCGCGCCGTCGGCCAGCGCGTCCGCGGTGGCGGTGACCGACGCCAGCGGCTCGTATTCGACCTCGATCAGCTCGGCGGCGTCGCGCGCCGCATCCTGGGTCTCGGCGACGACGAAGGCGACATAGTCGCCCACCAGCCGCACCCGGCCCTTGCGCAGCGGCAGGTTGGGCGGGGTGAACATGGGCGAGCCGTCGGGCTTGTTGCGCGGCACCGCGCAGGGGATGCTGCCGAGCCCCGCCGCCTCGACATCCGCATGGGTATAGACCGCGAGCACCCCCGGGGCCGCGCGCGCGGCGGCTGCGTCGATCGAGCGGATCTCGGCATGGGCGTGGGGCGAGCGCAGCACATGGCCATAGGCCTGGCCCGGACGGTTGAGGTCGTCGGAGTAGCGCCCGCCGCCGCGCAGCAGGCGCGGGTCTTCCCAGCGCGGCACGCCCTGGCCGATACCGAACTTGGTCATGAAAGCCTTCCCACTCCTTGCCCGGTCGCACGACGCGGAGGGCGGGCCGAATCCCTCCCCGGGCGGCGATGAAATTCACGGCCGCCGGAATCGGCGCTGTTATCCGCGGACGCCGGATGATAGGGGAAGGGCAAGGCGGCAACAACGCCGCTGTCTGGCCCTGACCCGGCCGCCGCAAGCCGGTAATGAGGAGTCGGGATGGACGCGACGCGAGACAGGCTCGAGGCCTTGGCCGGCCGCGCCGCCGAGATATGGGGGGCGGGCGTCTTCGGCCTGGAGCTCGGCGCCGTCCTGTCCGCGCTGCTGGTCTTCGTTGCCTGCCTGCTGCTGCGCGGCCCGTTCTCGCGCCTGGTCGTGGGGCGCCTGGCGCGCTGGGCGGAGAAGACCGAGAACAAGATCGACGATGCCGCGGTCCGGGCCCTGGAGCCGCCGCTCCGCTTCGTTCCCTTCGCCCTCGGTCTGTTCCTTGCGAAGGAGATACTGCCTGTCGCCGGGCTGGTGGAGCGCATCGCCGACGACGTGCTGCGCTCGCTGGCCGCGTTCGTCCTGTTCTGGGCGCTCTACCGCCTCGCCGAGCCGCTGCGCGGGCTCTCCGGGCGGCTGCAGGCGAAAATCGGCGCCGAGGTGGTCGACTGGACGGTCCGCGGCCTCAAGATCGCCTTCGTGGCGCTAGGCGCGATCACCGTTCTGGAGATCTGGGGGATCGAGGTCGCGCCGATCCTCGCCGGTCTCGGACTGATCGGGGTCGCCGTGGCGCTCGGCGCGCAGGACCTGTTCCGCAATCTGATCGCCGGGCTGCTGATCATCGGCGAGCGCCGGCTGGCGCATGGCGAATGGATCAAGATCGAGGGCGGAGTCGAGGGGACGGTCGAGGCCATCGGGTTCCGCTCCACCCGGGTAAGGCAGTTCGACAAGGCGCCGATCTACGTCCCCAACTCCAAGCTCGCCGACACCGCGCTGGTCAACTACACGCGGATGACCCATCGCCGCATCTACTGGATGATCGGCGTCGAGTACCGCACGACCGTCGAACAGCTCCGCCGGATCCGCGACGGGATCGAGGCGTTCCTGCTGGAGGACGACGCCTTCGCCCACCCGCCCGAGGTGCCGACCTTCGTGCGCATCGACCGGCTCTCGGATTCCTCCATCGACATCATGGTCTATTGCTTCACGGTGACCACGTCGTGGGGCGAGTGGCTGGCGATCAAGGAACGGCTCGCCTACCGCATCAAGGCGATCGTCGAGGAGGCCGGCACCGGCTTCGCCTTCCCGTCCCGGTCGCTCTATATCGAGACCGGCGGCGACGCGCCGGAAATCTTCGTCCCGCCGGAGCCCGACGGCACGGACAATTAGGACTCGTATCGACCCGCGTCGCCGTTGACTAAAGCGCGGGCGGCCAACATATATGCGCGTCCGCGGGCAGGGACGCCCGCCCTCTATCGGGGAACAGCCATGATTCCGGCCGTCATGCCGAGCTATGCGCGCGTGGACGTCGCGTTCGAACGCGGCGAGGGACCCTATCTCTACGCCTCGGACGGCCGACGATTCCTCGATTTCGGCGCCGGCATCGCGGTCACCGTGGCGGGGCATTGCCATCCCCATCTGGTGGAGGCGCTGACCGGCCAGGCGCGGCGCCTGTGGCACACCTCCAATCTCTACCGCATCCCGGGGCAGACGCGTCTCGCCGAGCGGCTGACCGCGGCGAGCTTCGCCGACACGGTGTTCTTCTGCAACTCGGGTGCGGAGGCGATGGAGGCCTCGCTGAAGACCGCGCGCAAGTACCAGTTCGAGTCCGGGCGGGCGGAGCGCTACCGCTTCGTCGTCTTCGACGACAGCTTCCACGGCCGGACGCTGGCGCTGATCGCGGCCGGGGCGAACGATGCGCATCGCCGCGGCTTCGGCCCGATGCTCGATTCCTTCGACCGCGTGGCGTATGGCGATCTCGACGCGGTGCAGGCGGCGATCGGCCCGGAGACGGCCGGAATCGTCGTCGAGCCGGTCCAGGGCGAGGGCGGCATCCGGCCGGCCGATCCCGGGTTCCTGCGCGGGCTGCGCGGGCTCGCCGACGAGCACGACCTGGCGCTGATCTATGACGAGGTGCAGTGCGGCATCGGCCGCACCGGCCATCTGTTCGCCCACCAGGCCGCGGACGCCCCGCCCGACATCATGGCGCTGGCCAAGGGGCTCGGCGGCGGGTTCCCGATCGGCGCCTGCCTGGTCGACGAGGAGGCCGCCATCGGCATGGTGCCCGGCACCCATGGCAGCACCTTCGGCGGCAACCCGCTGGCCAGCGCGGCGGCCAACGCGGTGCTCGACATCGTGCTCGAAGACGGGTTCCTCGAGGGCGTCAGGCAACGCGGCGCCGCCCTCGGCGAGGCGCTGCGCGGGCTCGCGCGGCGCTACCAGGGGGTCATCGAGGAGGTTCGCGGCGTCGGCTTCATGTGGGGCATGAAATGCGTCGGCCCCAATGCCGAGCTCGGCGGCAAGATGTTCGACAGGGGGCTGCTCAACGTGCTCGCCGCCGACAACATGGTGCGGCTGCTGCCGCCGCTGATCGCCGGGGAAGACCATATCGCCGAGGCGCTGGAGACCGTCGAGGCCTGCTGCGCCGAGATCGCGAAATGAGCCGGCCGCGGCATTTTCTCGACCTCGCGGAGCACGAGCCCGCCGTGCTGCGCCGCATGATCGACCGCTCGCTGGCGCTCAAGGCCGACCCGGGCGCGCTGGACGGCGCGGCGCCGCTCGCCGGGCTTACGCTGGCGCTGATCTTCGAGAAGCCCTCGACGCGGACCCGGGTGTCCTTCGAGGTGGCGATGACGAGCCTCGGCGGCAATGTCATGGTGCTCAATCCGAACGACATGCAGATCGGCCGGGGCGAGACCATCGCGGACACCGCGCGGGTGCTGTCGCGCTATGTCGATGCGATCATGATCCGCACCTTCGAGGCCGACACGCTCGCCGCCCTCGCCCGGCACGCGACGGTGCCGGTGATCAACGGGCTCACCGGCCGCTCGCACCCCTGCCAGTTGATGGCCGACGTGATGACCTTCGAGGAGCATCGCGGGCCGATCGAGGATCGGGTCGTCGCCTGGTCGGGCGACGGCAACAACGTGGCCTGCTCCTGGATCGAGGCGGCGGCGGCGTTCAACTTCGAGCTCCGCCTCGCTTGCCCGCCGGTGCTGGCGCCGCCGGCCGCGATCGTCGAGCGGGCGGAACGCAATGGCGGGCGGGTCGCGCTCACCGAGGATCCCTGCGCAGCGGTGCGCGGCGCGGATTGCGTGGTGACCGACACCTGGGTGTCGATGGGCGACGATCCCGCGGACCGCCGGCACAACGTCCTCGCGCCCTTCCGGGTCGACGGGCGGCTGATGTCGCTGGCCAAGCCGGATGCGATCTTCATGCACTGCCTGCCCGCCCATCGCGGCGAGGAGGTGACGGCGGAAGTCATCGACGGGCCGCAATCGGTGGTCTGGGACGAGGCGGAGAACCGCATGCACGCGCAGAAGGCGATCCTTCTGTGGTGTCTCGAATGACCGGCGACGGAACAACCTCGGAGGAAGCCGGACCGTTACCGCTGGTCGGGAACGACATCGTGCTGCCGTTCCAGATCGAGAGCCAGGCGGCCCGCGGCAAGCTGGTGCGGCTCGGCGGGACGGTCGACAGGATCGTCTCGCGGCGCAACTATCCGGCGCCGGTGGCGACGCTGCTCGGCGAGCTCGCGGTGCTGGCGGCGCTGGTCTCCTCGGCGCTCAAATACGACGGGGTGCTGACCGTCCAGGTGAAGGGCGACGGCCCGGTCACCATGCTGGTCGCCGACGCCACCTCGGCGGGCGAGATACGCGCCTATGCCGCCTTCGACCGGGCAACCCTCGCCCGGGCCGCCGCCGGGGACTGGCGAACCGCTCCGGTGCCGTGTTTGCTGGGGGACGGCTATCTCGCCTTCACCATCGACCGCGGCCCCGAGGTCGAGCGCTACCAGGGCATCGTCGAGCTGCGCGGCGGCTCGCTCGCCGACTGCGCCCGCCGCCACTTCCGCGAATCCGACCAGAACCAGGCGGCGTTCAAGCTGGCGGTCGCGCCGACCGGGCCGAGCGGCGCCTGGCGCGCCGGCGGCATGATGATGCAACGCCTGCCGGATGCCGGGCCGGCGCGGCTTTCCGGCGAGGCCCCGGACGAGGAGTTGGAGGAGAGCTGGCGCCGCGCTGTGGTGCTGATGGCTTCCTGCACCCCGGCGGAGCTCGTCGACGACCGGCTGCATCCGCACGATCTTCTCTACCGCCTGTTCCACGAGGACGGCGTGCGGGTGTTCGAGCCCCACGCGCTGGCGCATGGCTGCCGCTGTTCGCGCGACCGGGTGGAGGCCACGCTTCGCTCCTTTCCGCGCGAGGAGATCGAGGATCTGGAGATCGACGGCGAGGTCGTCGTCACCTGCGAGTTCTGCGGCGCCCGCTATGCGTTCGACGACAGCGACATCGACCGGATCTACCTGACCAATTGAGCGCGCGGGCTAAACGCTGACGGAATCGACGACCCGTCCGAGGAAGGCGCTGCACGCCGCGATCTGGTCGAGGCGGACGAACTCGTCGGGCTGGTGGGCCTCGCTCACGCTGCCCGGGCCGCAGACGATCGACGGCACGCCGGCCTCGGCGAACAGCCCGGCCTCGCAGACATAGGGCGCGGTCGACGGCCGGTTCTGGCCGGTGAGGCGGAGCGCGAACGTCTCGGCCTCGGAGCCCGGGGACGGCCCCAGCGTTGGCGCGGCGGCCTCGACGGTGGTCCGGATGCGGGCCTCGGGATCGACCGCCCGCATGCGCGGCATCAGCGCATCCTCCGCGAAGGCGTCGAGCCGGGCAAGCACACGGGCGGGGTCGACATCGGGCGTCGGGCGCATCTCCCAGCCAAAATCGCAGTGCCGGGCGACGATGTTGACCGCCGCGCCGCCGCCGATCCGGCCGATATTGAAGGTCGTGCCCGGCGGATCGAACGACGCCGCGGCTCCGTCGCTCGGCAGCGCGCCGATCACCGCTTCGATCTCGCGGATATATTCGGCCGCGAACAGGATCGCGTTCACCCCTTCGGCGGGGCGGCTCGAATGCCCGTCCCGGCCCAGCACGGCGGTGTGCTGCTGGGAGATGCCCTTGTGCGCATTGACCACCCGCATGTCGGTGGGCTCGCCGACGATGGCGAAGCCGGGTCTCGGCAGCTCCCTGCCGATCAGCGCGATCAGCGAGCGGACCCCGATGCAGCCCACCTCCTCGTCGTGCGACAGCGCGATGTGGACCGGCCGGGCCAGCCGGGCGGCGCCCAGCCGGGGCGCAAGCGCGAGCGCGCAGCCGATGAACCCCTTCATGTCGGCGGTGCCGCGGCCATACAGCCGGCCCTCGCGTTCGGCCATGGCGAACGGATCGCCGGTCCAGGGCTGGCCGTCCACCGGAACCACGTCGGAATGCCCCGACAGCACGATGCCGCCGGGCTCCGGCGGGCCGAAGGTGGCGAACAGGTTGGCCTTGTCCCCGGTCTCGTCCGGCACCTGGCGGACCGCGGCGCCGTGGCCGGCGAGATAGCCGGCGACGGCGTCGATCAGCGGCTTGTTGGGCTTGGCGGAGGTGGTGTCGAAACCGACCAGCCAGCCGATCGCCTCGACATCGCTCATCGCGCGCTGCGCGGCGCGGCCTGGGGCGGGCACGCTCTAGCTCCTCCAGAAGGACGGCGTGAACAGGACCAGGATGGTAAATAGCTCCAGGCGGCCGAGCAACATGCCGGCGGCCAGCACCCATTTCGCGGCGTCGGGCAGGGGCGCGAAATTGCCCGACGGCCCGATGGTTTCGCCGAGCGCCGGGCCGACATTGCAGATCGCCGTCGCCGCGCCCGAGACCGCGGTGACGAAGTCGAGGCCGAGCGCGCCCAAGGCGAGCGCGAGCGCGCCGAAGGAGGCGACGAACAGGAAGAAGAAGCTCATCACCGAGCTCGCCACGTCCTGATCGATGGGCCGCCGGTTGAAGTGCGGCACGAACACGCCGTGCGGCCGGATCAGCCGGCGGAGCTGCGCCTGCGCGGTGACGTAGAGCACCTGGAAGCGGAAAATCTTGATTCCGCATGTGGTGGACCCGGCGCAGCCGCCGATGAACATGATGAAGAAGAAGGTCGCCGCGGCAAACGCGCCCCAGCCGTCGTAGCCGGTCGTGCTGTAGCCGGTGCCGGTGATGATCGAGACGACGTTGAAGCTCGCCGTGCGGATGGCGTCGACGACGGTAACGCCGCCCGAATAGGCGCGCCAGGCCGCCATGACCGCGACGATGACGAGCACGATGCCGAGAAACGCGCGCACCTGGATGTCGTTGAACAGCGCCCAGGGCTGACCCCCGATCGCCCGCAGATAGAGCACGAAGGGGAGCGAGCCGACGATCATGAACAGGATGATGATCGCCTCCGCGGCGGCGTTGCCGAGACCGCCGACCGAGGAGTCGGAGGTCGAGAACCCGCCGGTCGCGATCGTCGTCATGGCGTGCACCACGGCGTCGAAGCCGCCGACGCCGACGGCGATGAGCAGCAGCACGCAGACGACGGTGAGACCCAGATAGGTGAGCCCGATCCCGCTCGCGATCTGGGTCATCCGCGGCATCACCTTGTCCGAACGGTCCGAGGACTCGGTGTGGAAGAGCTGCATGCCGCCGATCTGCAGCATCGGCATGATGGCGACCGCCATGACGATGATGCCGATCCCGCCGAGCCACTGGAGCAAAGCGCGCCACAGCAGGATCCCCGACGGCGCCTCGTCGAGCCCGGTGATCACCGTCGATCCGGTGGTGGTGATCCCGGACATCGCCTCGAAGAAGGCGTCGGTATAGCTGAGCCGCATCTCGGAGAAGGCGAAGGGGAGGGCGGCGAACATCGTCAGCGCCACCCAGCTTCCCGCGGTCAGCAGGAATGCCTGGCGGATGTTGAGGGCGAAGCGGGGGGCGCGGGCGGTCAGCACCATGGCGACGCCGACGAACAGCGTGAGCCCGCCGGCGCCCGCGAACACCTGCCAGTCGCTGTGACCGTCGACCAGGTCGGCCGCCATCGGCACCAGCATCGCCACGGCCAAGGTGGTCAGAAGTATCCCGATGACGAAGAAGATGGGACGGAAATCGACCACGTCATCGTCCTTGCCTGCGACCCGGCGCGGGGCCGCCCCGCCCCCGGCGAAGCGAGCCCTAGGCCGACCAGACCTGTCCCATCTGGGGATTGCCGATGGCCGACAGGAACTCGCGCCGGGTCGATGCGTCGTCGCGGAACGCGCCGGTCATCTGGCTGGTGATCAGCGTCGAGCCGGGCTTGTCCACGCCGCGCGTCGTCATGCATTGATGGGTCGCCTCGATCACCACCGCCGCGCCTTGCGGCTCCAGCACGTCGTTGATGGAGTTGGCGATCTGGGCGGTCATCTTCTCCTGGATCTGCAGCCGCTTGGCATAGACCTCGACCAGCCGGGCGAGCTTCGAGATGCCGACCACCCGCCGGGTCGGCAGGTAGCCGATATGGGCGCGGCCGACGATCGGCGCCATGTGATGCTCGCAGTGCGAGGTGAAGCGGATGTTGCGCAGCACCACCATCTCGTCATACCCGTCGGTCTCCTCGAAGGTGGTGGCGAGCATCTGCGACGGGTCCTCGCGGTAGCCGGAGAACCACTCGTCGAAGGCGCGCACCACGCGGGCCGGCGTCTCGCTCAACCCCTCGCGGTCCGGGTCGTCGCCGGCCCAGCGGATCAGCGTGCGGACGGCCTCCGCGGCCTCCTCGAAGGCGGGACGGTCGAGGAGCGGCTCGACCGCGGTAAGCGGGCTTCGGTGTGTCGACACTGCTATGCGTTTCCCGTTGCTGGCGAGGGCGCGGCGCCCCGCGGGCTAATTGAGTCGCTTCGGCTCGTCGGGGCAGTCGAGGGAGAAGGCGGGGATCTCGATATCGAAGCGCTCGCCGTTCTCGCCCTGCATGCCGTAGCTGCCGAGCATGATCCCCGACGGCGTCGGCAGCGGCGTGCCGGAGGTGTATTCGTAGGTCTCCCCGGGCGCCAGCACCGGCTGCTCGCCGACCACGCCGGCGCCGCGCACCTCCTGGACCCTGCCGAGCCCGTCGGTGATGCGCCAGTGGCGGGTCAGCAACTGCACCGTCGCCTCGCCCTCGTTGCTGATCTTGACGTGATAGGCCCAGACGTAATGCGCATCGGCCGGCGAGGATTGCTGGTCGAGATAGATCGGCTCGACGGAAACGCGGATCGCCCGGGTGGTGGCTGTGTACATGAAAACTCCCTGGCTCCCCTCGAACCGCCTGCCGGCGGCCCCCGGAATGTAGGTCGCACGGGCCGGGCCTTCAATCTTGCGCCGTCCGGACCATTATGCTCGATCGAGCGCGCCGGCGATATCTTCGAGCAGGTCCGCTTGGTCCTCCAGCCCGATCGAGAGCCGCACCAGACCGTCGGTAATGCCGAGGCTTTCGCGCTCCGCCGGCGACAGGCGCTGGTGGGTGGTCGTCGCCGGATGCGTGACCAGGCTCTTGGCGTCGCCCAGGTTGTTGGAGATGTCGAGCAGCCCGAGACCGTTCATGAAGCGGAAGGCGCGGTCCTTGCCGCCGTCGATATCGATGGTGACGACGCTGCCGAAACCGGACATCTGCGCCTTGGCCAAGGCGTGCTGGGGGTGGCTCTCCAGGCCGGGATAGAGCACCCGCAGCAGATCGCCGCGGGCGGCCAGCGCGGTCGCGATGTCGAGCGCGGACCGGCAGTGCCGGTCCAGGCGAAGCTGCAGGGTCTCCAGCCCCTTGAGCAGCACCCAGGCGTTGAACGGGCTCATCGAGGGGCCGGTGTGGCGCATGAAGGTCTTCAGCGTGCCCATGCAGTACTCCTCGCTGCCGAGCACCGCGCCGCCGAGGCACCGGCCCTGCCCGTCGATATGCTTGGTCGCCGAATAGGCCACGATGTCGGCGCCGAGCTCGAGCGGGCGCTGGAGCAGCGGCGTCGCGAACACGTTGTCGACGATCACCATCGCCCCGGCATCGTGGGCGAGCTCCGAGATCGCCCTTATGTCGAAGATGTCGAGCCCGGGATTGGACGGCGATTCGAGGAACACCGCCCGGGTCGGCCTGTCCAGCGCCGCGGCCCACGCGTCGGTGTCGGGGCTCTCGACGATGGTCGTCTCCACCCCCAGCCGGGGCAGGATGTCGGTCAGGATGTAGAGGCACGAGCCGAACAGCGCGCGCGCGCCGACGACGCGGTCGCCGGCCTCCACCATGCAGGCCAGCGAGGCGAACACCGCCGCCATGCCGGACGCCGTGGCCCGGCACGCCTCGGCGCCCTCGATCAGGCGCAGCCGGTCCTCGAACATGCCGACCGTCGGGTTGTCGTAGCGCGAGTAGATGTAGCGGTCGACCCGGTTGGCGAACGCGTCCTCGGCCTCCTCGGCGGCGTCGTAGACGAAGCCCGATGTCGCGTATATCGCCTCCGACGTCTCGCAGAACGCCGAGCGCCGCAACCCGCCGCGGACCAGCCTGGTCTGCGGTCGCCAGCTCTCTTCCCGTCGGACGTGAGCGTCCATCTTCCTGCTCCCCGGCGCGCAAAACAAAACCCCCGACCGGAAAGTCGGGGGGTGTCGCGCCTCCGACCTTTTAGCTGGTTGTTTTACGTGGCCGCAAGCCGGTCGGGCCAAATCGCCACGGGCCGAGTGTCATCGATCGGGGTTGCCCCGTCAAGCGCGTGAAACGGGGTAGTTGGCTCTCTTTGAAACGGCGGCGGGGCCGTCCTTCGATACGCCCCCTCCGGGGGCTGCTCAGGATGAGGAGAGGCTGGTATGCCACATACAAGATTCCTCATCCCGAGCAGGCGCGGAGCGCCGTATCGGGGGACGCCGCGCCGCATCGGTTCCGTCAAAGGCGGACCCTAGCGCTGGATCGCCGCCACCATCTCGACTTCGACCAGCAGGTCCGGGCGGGCGAGGCCGGCGACGATCAGCAGGGTCGAGGCCGGCCGCTCCTCGCCGAGATATTTCGCCCTGACCTCGTTATAGGCCGGCAGGTCCGCCGCGTCGGTCAGGAAATGGGTGATCTTGACCACGTCCTTCATGCGCATCCCGTTGAATTCGAGGATCGCCATCAGGTTCCGCCAGGCGAGGTCCGCCTGGGCGGCGAAGTCGGCCGGGACGTTGCCGTCGACGTCGATCCCCACCTGGCCGGCGATGAACATCACCTTGGCCGAGTCCGGGACCTCGATGGCATGCGCGTAGGCGCCGATCGGCGGGTGGATGGTTTCCGGGTACATCGCGCGGTTCTGCATGGCGGCCTCCCTCGGGCGTTCGGGTTTCGCAGCTCGCCCCGACTATAGCCCGCGAGCCGTTGCGCGCCGAGATTGACTTGGGACGCGGTGATGGCGAATAATCGGCGCTTCACCGGACGGAAATACGCGCCAACGACGGAGCCCCGAAATGTTCCTGCAAAACTGCTGGTATGTGGCCGCCGAGCCGCACGAGATCACGCGCCAGCCCTTTGGCCGCACGATCTGCGACGAGAAGATCGCCTTCTGGCGCACCGAAGACGGCGACCCGGTGGCGTTCGAGGACCGCTGCTGCCATCGCCGCATGCCGCTCAGGAAGGGCAGCGTCGAGGGCAATGTCCTGTCCTGCCACTATCACGGGCTCCAGTTCGACGTCACCGGAAAGTGCATCCACGTGCCGGGACAGACCACGATCCCGCCGGGTGCGCAGGTGCGGGCCTACCCGGCGGTCGAGAAATACAACTGGATCTGGATCTGGATGGGCGATCCGGCGCTCGCCGACGAGAGCCTGATCGTCCCCTACCCCTGGAAGAGCGCCGAGGACTGGGGCGACAAGGGCACCTATTTCCACGTCAACGGCAACTACAGGCTGGTCATCGACAACCTGCTCGACCTCTCGCATCTCGCCTTCGTGCACCGCTCGACGATCGGCAACGCGGCGGTGGCCGAGCACGCCGTCCTCAAGACCCTGAAGGACGAGGACTCGGTGACGGTGGCGCGCTGGACCGTCGGCCAGAACCCGCCGCCGACCTATCAGAAGATGTGCGACTGGCCGGAAGAGACCATCGTCGATCGCTGGCAGATCATCGAGTTCCGCATGCCGGGCGCGGTGCGGCTGTTCACCGGCGCGGCGCCCGAAGCGGCCGGCGGCAAGGAGTTCGGCCATACCGAGCTGGAGCGCGACGTGCCCGCCAACGGGTTCGGCTTCCACAACCTCAACTTCGTCACGCCGGAGACCGAGACCACGACGCACTATTTCTGGTCCAACGCCTACCAGGTTCCCGGCAAGCCGATCGAGCCCGATTTCGTCGAGATGCAGTACAAGCAGATCTGGCAGGCCTTCCACCAGGACTGGGAGGTCTTCGACCTGCAGGAGGAGAACTGGGACGACCGGCCGACGATCGAGACCAACCAGGACGCGGGCGGCATCGCCGCGCGCGCCATGATCGACCGCAAGATCGCGGCCGAGCGGGCGGAAGCGGGAGCGGCGATCGCCGCCGAATAGCTTCTTGGCGTACTGACGGCGATGCGGCGGCACCCCGGTGCCGCCCTTCGCTTTTCCGGGCCCGAACGAGAGCAAGCTGGGAGAGCGGGATGTTCATCGAGAACGCGTGGTATGTCGCCGCCTGGGACCGCGAGGTCGGCCGCCAGAACATGTTGCGCCGGACGCTGCTCGACATCCCGGTCGTGCTTTACCGCAGGGAGGACGGCGCGCCGGTGGCGCTGGAGGACCGCTGCTGCCACCGCCACGCGCCGCTGTCGAAGGGCAAGCTCCAGGGCGACAACGTCGAATGCCCCTATCACGGCCTGCTCTACGACCCCTCGGGCCGGTGCATCCGGGTCCCGGGCCAGACGGCGATCCCGCCGGGCGCGAGGGTGAGGGCGTTTCCGACGGTTGAGCGCTATCACTGGATCTGGATATGGATGGGAGATCCGGCGGCCGCCGACCCCGACCTGATCGAGGACTTCCACTGGACCGACGACCCCGACTGGCGCGCGCGGGGGGAGAAGCTCGACCTCGAGGGCAACTACGTGCTGCTGGTCGAGAACCTGCTCGACCTGTCCCATCTCAGCTACATCCACCCGACCACGCTCGGCACCGATGCGGTCGCCGAGACGCCGATGAAGGCGGAGCGCGAGGGCGAGCTGGTCCGCGTCACCCGCTGGGTGCTCGACAGCCCGCCGCCGCCGTTCTTCCAGAAGGCGGGCGGGTTCGCGCCCGACCAGCACATCGACCGCTGGCAGATCATCGAATTCACCCCGCCCGCCTTCGTCCGCCTCGACATCGGCGGCGCCGTCGCCGGCACCGGCGCGCCCGAGGGCGACCGCAGCCAGGGCTTCTCCATGCGGAACCTGAACGCGATCACCCCGGAGACCGGGACGACAACGCATTATTTCTGGGCCCAGGCGCACGATTTCCGCATCGACGAGCCGTGGGTGACCGACCTGCTCTACGAGAACGTCCACACGGCGTTCCTCGAGGATCTGGAGATCATCCAGCTCCAGCAGCAAAACATAAACACCGCCCCGGACCGGCCGCGGGTCGACATCAACCACGACGGCGGCGGCATCCAGGCGAGGCGCATCATCGAAGGCCGCATCGCCGCCGAGAGCGGTGCCGGGAGGCTGGCCGCCGCCGGCGAGTAGCGCCCCGGCGTTCCGCGGCGGGTCTTGAACGGGCCCGCCGCTTGCGGGATGTTCGCCCCCTGATCACACCGGTCCGGGGGGCGCGCTATGGCTGAAAAGCTGGTCATCAGGAATATCGGCCTGCTTCTGTCCGGGGCGCTGGAGACCCCGGTGCTCGATGCCGACACCGTGGTCGCCGAGGACGGAAGGATCGCCGCCTTCGGCAGGGAGGCCGACTGCAATACCGCCGGCGCCGATATCGTCATCGACGCCAGGGGGATGGCGCTCGCCCCCGGGCTGATCGACAGCCATGTCCACCCGGTGTTCGGCGACTGGACGCCGCGCCAGAGCCAGCTCAACTGGATCGACTCGTCGATGCATGGCGGGGTGACGACGATGATCTCCGCCGGCGAGGTCCATCTGCCCGGCCGGCCGCGCGATCCCAAGGGGGTGGTCGCGCTCGGCATCACCGCCCAGCGCGCCTTCTCTTCCTTCCCGCCGGGCGGGGTCAAGGTGCGCGCCGGCGCGCCCATCCTGGAGACCGGGATGGAGGAGGACGATTTCCGCTTCCTCGCCGAGGCCGGCGTCAAGCTGCTGGGCGAGATCGGGCTCGGCGGGGTGAAGACCGGCGAAGAGGCGAAGAAGATGGTCGGCTGGGCGCGCAAATACGGCATCCAGTCGACGATCCATACCGGCGGCCCGTCGATCCCCGGCTCCGGGCTGATCGACGCCGACATCGTGCTGGAGACCGGACCCGACATCATCGGCCACATCAATGGCGGGCACACCTCGCTGCCGCGGGACCAGATCGCGTGTTTGTGCGAGCAGTGCCAGGCGGGGATCGAGATCGTGCACAACGGCAACGAGGCCTCGGCCCTGTTCGCGCTGCGCACCGCGCGCGAGCTCGACCAGCTCCACCGGGTCATCCTCGGCACCGACGGGCCGGCGGGCTCGGGCGTTCAGCCGCTCGGGATCCTAAGGATGGTCGCGATGCTGTCGGCCTTGGGCGACGTGCCGGCGGAGATCGCGTTCTGCTTCGCCACCGGCAACACCGCGCGGATGCGGGAGCTCGATTGCGGGCTGATCGAGGAAGGCCGGGCGGCCGATTTCGTCCTGCTCGACCGCGCCCAGCACAGCGCCGGCAGGGATTTGCTCGACTCCGTCGGCAAGGGCGACATCCCCGGAATCGGCATGGTGGTCATCGACGGCAAGGTCGCGTCGGGCCGCAGCCGCAACACCCCGCCCGCCGACCGCCTGCCGGAAGTCCTGTAGCCCGCATTTCCCGCCCCTGTCATGGCCTGCGCGGCGCTGTCCGGCCGACAGGGCAGGAGAGGCGCGCGGCGCGATGCGGGGACATCGGGCAAGCGCCTCGACGCACCCTGTCGGCCGGACAGCGCCGCCCGAAGGGTCGCGCCCGGGCGCCCGCCCGCGTCGTCGCGGGCCTCGACCGTATTGCCCGATACGCCCTTCGGCCCGCTCCTGGCGGGACGAACGCCCGGGCGCGACGCAGGCCGTGACAGGGGTGAGAAATGCGGGCTAGCGAAGCCCGTCCTCGCCCTTGGCCTCGTCGGTCGTCAGCCCGCCCACGCGCGGGAACGGGCGGCCCGAGTCGGTGACCGCGACCGCCACCAGGATCTCGCCTGCGCGCGGGGCGTCGGCGAGTCTGACCTCGATCCCGTCGAAATGGCTGCGCACATAGGCCGCGTCCTTGTGGCCGAGCGGGATGTCGATCGGCGTGCCGGGCCCGCCCATCTTCTTGGCCGAGGGGACCAGCGCGGCGCCCTTCTCGACCGCCTTGCGCAGCGGCGCGCCGAGCTTCGGGTGGAGGATCGCGGCTGCGTGCTCCCACTCGCCCTGCTCGCCGACGATCGCCGCCTTGCCGTAGCTCTCGGCCCGGTCGGGACGGATGCCGAGCGCGGCCACGCACATTTCGCCCAGCATGGCGCCCAGCTCCGCGCCGATATCCATCAACGGCGCGAGGTCTTCCTCGTAGCGGCCGGCGAAGGGGTTCGCGATCACCGCGATGGCCGCCGCCTTGCGGGTCGGCGGGTCGACCGGACGGCCGATCTCGGAGCGGATCTCCTCGACCACCACGCTGGTCTTTCTGATTTCGGCGCCCATCGCGGCCTCCTCACCCTGCCTCTGCCCTGACCCGCCGGTCGATCTTGCGGCGGAACAGCGCCGCCGGCGCATCGAGATCGAGCCCGACCCGGGTTCCGCCCTCGAACCGGTCCTCTTCGCACTGGATCGCCTCCAGCACCGCCTTGTCCTCGGCGAAGGCGATGCGGAACTGCTCGGAAATGCCCTCCCCGACCGCCGGGTCGTCGGCGCCGAAATTCCGCACATGCAGCCAGTAGTCGTGGCAGCTCGCCCCGGTCTCGGGCGTCATGAAGTGGCACGAGAACACCCGGATGCAGTTGTCCGAATTTCCCGCCTTGGCCTCGAACCCGGCCCCGGCGGGCGCGGTCCCGAAATCGATGATCGCGATCGACGGCGTGTGCATGTGGTAGTACTGCCAGCGGTCGACCTTCCCGTCGAAATTGCCGAACGCCCTGGCGAAGCCGATCGGTTCGGACCCGAGGGACCAGCGGTGGGTGGTCACCCCCCATTCCTCTTCCTCGAACGCGACGCCGACGCCCTCCGCGCTCGGGCTGCCGAGCGTGGTCGGGTGGACGTATTCGACATGCGAGGGATCGCTCAGATTGTCGCACAGGAGCAGGTAGTCGGCCGCGACGTGCAGCGCATCGCCATAGGCCACGCCCCAATCCGGGCGGTGGTATTCGGGAAGATCGTAGATCTCCGCCTCGTCCGCCGCGTCCGGGTCGCCCATCCAGATCCAGATCAGCCCGAGACGCTCGGCGACCGGGTAGCTCCTCACCCGGGCGTTGGGCGGGATCGTCTCCTGTCCCGGCACATGCACGCAGCGCCCCGAAGGATCGAAGACCAGCCCGTGATAGCCGCACTGGATCCGGTCCTCGACCAGGCGTCCCTGCGAGAGCGGCAGCAGCCGGTGCGGGCAGCGGTCGCGCAGCGCCACCGGCCGGCCGTCGCCGGCGCGGTAGAGCACCACGGCCTCGCCGAGAATCGTCCGGCGCTTGAGCGTCCGCGTCAGCTCGCTCGCCCAGGAGGCGACGTACCACGCGTTCCTGACGAAGGTCATGACGGGTCCTCCCGGGCCGCTTCGCACGGTCCGCAGCTTAGGCCGAATATTGTATGTACACCAACGATTTTGCCACGCCCCGGCCGGGCTCAGACGAGCGCCGCGTTGAGCAGGGAGAGGATCGCCGTTCCCAGAGCCGCGATGGCTCCGCCGAAGACCAGGTTGGCGCCGAAGGCGACGCGTTCCAGCCGCACGCCGAAGAACGACGCCGCCGCGATGGTCGAAATCGCGGACAGCCCGATCATCGAGGCGATCGACCACGAGAGCAGCACGCACTGGAACAGGACCAGGTCGGCGATCCCCGTCGGCACCTGGGTGAACAGAACCAGCAGCACGGTAACGGTAACGATCTGGTGAATGCCCAGCAGCGCGAGCGCCGCCGGGACGACGATGAGAACGGCGACGATCGCGGGCTCCGGCAGCGTCGCCCGGTCGATCCATTGCGCGGTGTCGGCGACGCCGAGCGCGCTCACCAGCACCCGGCCGAGCGCGAACGCGCAGGTGACGATCACCATCTCTCCGAGCACGCCGGGCGTGCGGGCATAGGAGTCGCGGACGACCCCCCACAGGGCGCGCCGCCCGAGCCGCGCTTGCGCGGCGGCGGCGAGCAGGGGGATGCCGACCAGCAGAGCCTCGAGCGGCCTCAGCGGCGCGAAGCTGGCCAGTGCCACGACGGTGGCGGCGGCGATCGCCACCGGCGGCACCACCGGCAACAGGGCGGAGAGCGCCTCCCGCGTGCCGCGCCGGGGCGCGCCGGCCATCGCCTGGCCCAGCACCAGCCCGCCCGCCGCGAGCGCCAGGCCGAGCGCCATCACCGACCACAACGGCACGTCGGGCAAGTGCTGGAACGCGACCGCCATCGCGACCCAGAAGGGGGACCAGAGCCCGGCGAGCCCCATGCCCCTGAGGGCGATGATGGCGACCCGGACGCGTTCCGGCTCGGATGCGTTGCGGTCGTGGATCGGGGCGAGGATCGCGTGCGCGCCGACCACCAGCACGGCGCCCATCACATTGGCGCCGAACAGCGTCGCCGCGAGCCGTTGGCGCGGCTCCAGCAGCGCCATCAGATCGCGCGTGCGCGCGGTCTCCGGGCGCCGCTCCGCCGTGCTGCGCAGAACCACCAGGGTGACGAAGAAGGCGGCGAAGGTGGTCGCGTCGCCGATCCCGGCCCACAGCGCCCCCCAGTCGTCCAGCATTGCGGCAAGAGCCAGCGCGGCCAGCGCCAGCGCCGCCGAGAGCGCCAGGGTCCGCCGCCGGAGCCGCACGAAGCCGATCGCGAACAGCGCCGCCATCGCCAGCGCGGCCGCATCGTCGACCGGCGCGTCCCGCCAGACAATGCGGACCAGCACCAATGCCCACACGAAGACGAACAGGGGCGCGATGGCGGAGGCGGGGCGGAGCCGCGGCACGATGGACAAGGCGGCGGCGTTCCCATGCTGGCGACGGAGGGTTCGCGCAAGGAATACAGGAGGCGCTCCCCCGCCGCGAGCGCCGCTGCGGTTGAACCGATGCGCCGCGCTCACCATGTCGGTGCCGACGGTGCCATTTTCGGGGGCTCATGACGGGATGACCCCGACGCAACATGCTCCGGCGACGGAGAGGCGTAGCGAGTTGTCGATCCCGACGATTGCGCGGCCGACGATCCGGCCCGTCCTGCGCGATGCGCCCGGGCGGCGGGCTCACGGCCCGGCACCGGACTCTTTCCCGACGACGGATCCCCCGCGATGACCCATGTGTTTCACCGCTCGCTTTGCGGAGCCCTGCCGACGGTGTCCCACGGCGAAGGCGTCTACCTCTACGATACCGGGGGACGGGCGTATCTCGACGGTTGCGGCGGGGCGGCGGTTTCCTGCCTGGGCCATTCCGACGGGCGGGTGAAGCGGGCGATCGCCGACCAGCTGCGCAAGATCCCCTTCGCGCATACCGGCTATTTCACCAACGAAGCCGTCGAGCGCCTGGCCGAAAGGCTGGCCCAGCTGGCGCCCGGGGCGCTCGACCGGGTGTTTTTCGTCAGCGGCGGTTCCGAGGCCATCGAATCGGCGCTCAAGATGGCACGCCAGTATTTCGTCGAGCGTGGCGAGACCGGACGCGCCAGGTTCATCACCAGGCGCCAGAGTTTCCACGGCAACACGCTGGGCGCGCTCGCGGCCGGCGGCAACCGCTGGCGCCGCGCCCAGTTCGAGCCGCTGCTGATCGAGACCCACCGCATCGAGCCCTGCTACGAGTATCGCGGGCGCAAGCTCGAAGAGACGCCGGAGAGCTACGGCCTCAGGGTGGCCGACGAGCTGGAGAACAGGATCCTCGAGCTCGGCCCCGAGACGGTGGCCGCCTTCATCGCCGAGACGGTGATGGGCGCGACCGCGGGCGCGGTGCCGCCCACCGCGGGGTACTTTGGGCGGATCCGCGAGATCTGCGACCGCTACGGCATCCTGCTGATCCTCGACGAGGTGATGTGCGGCATGGGCAGGACAGGCACCATGTTCTCCTGCGAACAGGACGGCGTGGTGCCCGATCTGCTCACCCTCGCCAAGGGGCTGGGCGCCGGGTACCAGCCGATCGGCGCCGTCATGGTCGCCGATCACGTGTTCCGCACCTTCGCCGACGGCAGCGGGTTCTTCCAGCACAGCCACACCTATATGGGCCACCCGGTGGCCTGCGCCGCCGGCAACGCCGTCATCGACGCGATCGAGGAGGATGACCTGCTCGCCAATGTCCGCGAGCGCGGCGAGGACTTGCAGGCGGGTCTGTGCACCAAGCTCGGCCAGCACCCGCATGTCGGCGACATCCGCGGGCGCGGCCTGCTGGTCGGTATCGAGATCGTCAAGGACCGCGGTACCAAGGAACCCTTCGGGGCGGAGCGGAAGCTGCCCGCGCGCATCAAGGCGGCGGCGCTGGACGAAGGCCTGATGGTCTATCCGATGGGCGGGACCATCGACGGCGTCTCGGGCGCCCATGTGCTGCTGGCGCCGCCCTACATCGTCGACGGCGGCCATATCGGCGCCATCGTCGACCGATTGAGCACCGCGCTCGACACCGCGCTCGCGGCGTGACGCTCTCGCCGCCCAGGCCGGTTGCGCCGGGTTGCGGATTCAGCTTGACTTGCGCGATCGACGGCAGGGGGCGCGGAATATTTCCTCCGTTATTTCAATCGGTTAGATTATACTCTGTCGGTTCCTGCACGGCTTGCTGGAGGGCTGGCGCGTGAGGATGGAAGCCGACGCCAAATCCGGGATCGTTCGAAAGCTCGCCGCGCGGGCGCGGCGGCGCAAGGGCGGCGGCGCCGAAGCCGCGCGTTTCGTCGCCCAGTTCTACCGCGACGTTCCGCAAGCCGATCTGGCGGCGATGGACGATCTTCGCGCCCTCGGCGGGGCGATGTCGACCTGGAGCCTTCTCCGGACCCGCAAGCGCGGCAAGCCCAGGATCCGGGTCTTCAACCCCGACATCGAGGCCGATGGCTGGGCCTCGCCCCACACCGTGATCGAAATCGTCAACGACGACATGCCGTTCCTCGTCGACTCGGTGACCGCCGAGATCAACCGGCACAATCTGTCGATCCATCTGGTCGCCCATCCCGTCGTGGCGGTCGAGCGGGACCGTGCCGGGCGGATGGGCAGGCTGTGCCCCAACGGGGTCGAAACCGACGGCGCAAACGCCGAATCGGTGATGCATTTCGAAGTCACCGAGCTGCGCCGGCCCGGCGCCCTGGAGCAGCTCCGCCGCGATTTGCAGGCGGTGCTCGGCGACGTCCGCGCCGCGGTCGAGGACTTCGACGCCATGCAGCGGCGGCTTGCCGAAGCGGCGGACGGGCTCGGGGAAGGCCCGGACGCCGACGAGGCGAGGGCCTTTCTCGGCTGGCTCGACGAACGCAGCTTCACCTTCATCGGCTACCGCGAATACGGCTTCGACCGGCGGGGCGGGGCGATCCGGCTGAGGCAGGCCGACGCGCCCGGGCTCGGCATCCTGCGCAACCCGGAGCGCAGCGTGCTGGCCGGCTGGCGGGACGGGGCGGTCCTGCCCGAGATCGCGGCCTATTGCCAAGACCCCCGCCCGCTCGCCGTCTCCAAGGCGAACGGCCGCTCGACGGTCCACCGCTCGGTCCATCTCGACACCGTGATGGTCAAGCGGTTCGGACGCCGGGGACGGATCGCCGGCGTGCGGATCTTCGTCGGCGTGTTCACGCCGCCGGTCCATCGCCAGAGGCTGGCGGACATCCCGGTTCTCGCGCGCAAGGCCGCGACGGTGATCGCACGCTCGGGTTTCCCGGCGGACAGCCATAACGGGATGTCGCTGCTGGAAATCCTCGAGTCGCTGCCGCGCAGCGACCTGTTCCAGTATTCCGACGAGGATCTGCTGCAAACCGCTCTCGGCGTGCTCCAGATCCGCGGCAGCCAGAAGGTTGCATTGTTCGCCAGGCGCGACGCCTTCAACCGCTTCGTCTCCTGCCTGATCTACGTGCCGCGCGAGCGCTACACCTCGCAGCTCCGCGGCATCATGCGGGAGATCGTCGAAGACGGGTTCGGCGCCCGGGCTTCGGTGTTCTACCTCCAGGTCTCCGACGAAGCCCATGCGCGGTTGCAGTTCATCGTCCCCACCCCGCCGGGCGGGCCGCCCGATGTCGATCTGCAGGCCATCGAGAGCAGGCTCGCCGAGGCGGCCCGGGACTGGCGCGACTCCTTCGGCCAGGCGCTGGCGGAGACCTACGGCGAGGCGGAAGGGCTGCAAATCCATGACCGCTACAGGGACGCCTTCCCGGCGAGCTATCGGGAACGCCACGGCGGCGAACAGGCGCTCGCCGATATCGCGAAGATCGAAACCGTGCTCCGCAGCGGGACGATCGCCACCGACCTCTACCGCCCTGCCGGGCTCGAGGACTTCTGGGTCCATTTCAGGGTCTACCACCCGGACGGGCAGCTTCCCCTGTCCGACGTGCTGCCGATGCTGGAGAACATGGGTCTGCGGGTGATCGGCGAGACCGCGCACCGGATCGCCCGCGGCGGGGCGGGCCGCGATGTCTGGCTGCACGATTTCGGCATGCAGACCAGGGACCGGCGACCGGTCGATCTGGACCGCGCGAAGGAGAACTTCGAAGCCCAGTTCATCGGCGTCTGGCGCGGCGAGATCGAGAGCGACGGCTTCAACGCGCTGGCGCTGGCGACCGGGCTCCACTGGCGCGAGATCGCCATGCTGCGCGCCTGCTGCAAATACCTGCGCCAGGCCGCGATCCCGTTCAGCCAGGCCTATATGGAGGCCACGCTTCTCGCCAACCCCCGCATCACCGAGGCGATCGTCGAGCTCTTCGAGTCGATCTTCGATCCGGATCTACCGCCCGACCGCCGGGGCCGCCGGGCGGCGCGTATCGAGAAGCGCCTCGCCGGCGCGCTCGATGCGGTCGACGACCTCGACCAGGACCGCATCCTGCGGCGCTACCTGAACCTCGTGCAGGCGACGCTGCGGACCAACTACTACCAGGTCGATTCCGACGGGGCGCCCAAGGGCTACATCGCCTTCAAGATCGACTCCGGCGCGGTCGAGGATTTGCCCGAGCCGGCGCCGATGTTCGAGATATTCGTCTACGCCCCGCGCATGGAGGCGATCCACCTGCGCGGCGGCAGGATCGCGCGCGGCGGCATCCGCTGGTCCGACCGGCGCGAGGACTTCCGCACCGAGATCCTCGGGCTGATGAAGGCCCAGTTGACCAAGAACGCGGTCATCGTCCCCACCGGCTCCAAGGGCGGCTTCGTGGTCAAGCGCCCGCCGCCGCCGGAAGCCGGGCGCGAGGCGTATCTCGACGAGGGCATTGCCTGCTACCGGACGATGATATCGGGGCTGCTCGACCTGACCGACAATATCGGCCCGGACGGTCCGGTTCATCCCGACCGCACGGTCCGCCTGGACGGCGACGATCCCTATCTCGTGGTCGCCGCCGACAAGGGGACCGCCACCTTCTCCGACATCGCCAACGAGGTCGCCCGCGGCTACGGCTTCTGGCTCGACGACGCATTCGCCTCCGGCGGGTCGATCGGCTACGACCACAAGGGCATGGGGATTACCGCCCGCGGCGCCTGGGAGTCGGTCAAGCGTCACTTCCGCGAGATGGGCACCGACATCCAGACCGGCGGCTTCACCTGCGTCGGCATCGGCGACATGAGCGGCGACGTGTTCGGCAACGGCATGCAGCTCTCCGAACATGTCAGGCTGGTCGGCGCCTTCAACCACCTCCACATCTTCGTCGACCCGGACCCCGACCCGCGGGCGAGCCTGGCGGAGCGCAAACGGCTCTTCGGGATGCCGCAGAGCGCGTGGACCGACTACGATCCCAAGTCGATCTCGCCCGGCGGCGGCGTGTTCGACCGCCATGCGAAGGCGATCCCCGTGACGCCGGAGATGCGCCGCGCGCTCGACCTGCCGCCGCGCGACGATCTCACGCCGAACGACCTCATCCGGGCGCTGCTCAGGGCGCCGGTCGACCTGCTGTGGTTCGGCGGCATCGGAACCTATGTCAAGGCGGCGGACGAAACCCACCCGGATGTCGGGGACCGGGTGAACGACCCGGTGCGCGTCGACGCGGACGAGCTTCGCTGCCGCGTCGTCGGCGAGGGCGCCAATCTCGGCTTCACCCAGCGCGGGCGCATCGCCTATGCGGAGCGCGGCGGGCGCATCAATGCCGACTTCATCGACAACTCGGGCGGCGTCTCGACCTCCGACCGCGAGGTCAACATCAAGATCCTGCTCGGCGAGGCGGTCGCCGCCGGCAGGCTCTCGCGCGCCGGGCGCGACAGGCTGCTCGCCGACATGACCGACGAGGTCGCGGTCCAGGTGCTGGGGGTCAACTACCGCCAGAGCATGGCGCTCACCCATTTCGAGACCCAGGGCTGCCTTCTGGTCGACAGGGCGGCCCGCCTGATCCGCGCCCTCGAACGCTCGGGCCGTCTCGACCGGGCGTCCGAATTCCTGCCCGACGAGGAGACCCTCGAAGAGCGCAAGTCCGCCGGGCTCGGGCTCACCAGGCCGGAACTCGCGGTGCTGCTCTCCTATGCCAAGCTGGCGCTCTATGACGACATTCTCGCGAGCGACATCCCCGACGATCCGTCGCTGGTCCAGGATGTCGGCTTCTACTTTCCGCAACCGATCCGCGCCGGGTTCGGGGACCTGGTTCCCGGCCACCCTCTGCGCCGGGAGATCAGCGCGACCTACGTCACCAACAGCATGATCAACCGCGCCGGTCCGACTTTCGTGCACGAGGTCGTGGACAGGACCGGCGCCGCACCAGCCGAGGTCGCGAAGGCGTATCTCATCGGCCGGCGCATCTTCGACCTGTCCCGCCTGTGGCGCGAGATCGAGGCGCTGGACAACCGGGCCAGCGCGGCGATCCAGACCCGGCTCAACCTGGACATCCTGCGGCCGATCGAGCGCGCCACGATCTGGCTGCTGCGGAACGGATCGCGGCCGCTCGAGATCAACCGCACCATCGAGCGCTTCGCCGGCGGGATCCGTACCCTTGCCGAAAGGCTCGACGGCTTGATTGCCGACGAGACCCGGGCGGAGATCGAACGCCGGACGGGCGATGCCGTCGAGGCCGGTGTGCCGGAATCCCTCGCGCGCGAGATCGCCAGCCTGGAGCCGCTCTATTCAGGCTGCGATATCGTCCGTATCGCGACCGAGCGAAGGCGTAGCGTCGAACACGTGGCGCGGGTCTATTTCACCGTCGGCCGCAAGCTCGCGTTCGATTGGTTGCGCGGCTCCGCCGCGGCGCTGCCCGCCGAGACCGAATGGCAGGCTGCCGCCGTCGCCGCGGTGATCGACGATTTCTACGTCCAGCAGAGCGGTCTGACGGAGCGCGTGCTGGACGATTCCGGCCGCGCCCGGGACGCGGCGGCCGGGCGCTGGTGGACCGCCAACGGGGGACGCGTCGCCCGCGCGGAATCCCTGGTCGCCGATCTGCGCGCCGCGGGCAGCCCCGACCTCGCGAGCGCGCGATGCTGACCGTCGCCAATAGGGAGATAAGGGGCCTTCTCGCCCGCTAGGGGCAATCCGGCCCTCCCCCTTTACGGCGCCTCGAAACGGTCCTCGAAGGCGATCACCTCCCGGAAGCCCATCAGCTCGTTGAAGTCGGCGAACGGATGAAGCGCGGTATCGGCCGCGCCGGAGGAGCCGTGATCGCGCAGCGCGCGGTAGACCCGGCTCAGCGCCTCGGTGGCCGCGAGGAAGCCGGCCGCCGGGAAGATGGCGACGCGGAACCCGATCGCCGCCAGCGCGTCCGGCGTGAGCACGGGGGTCAGACCGCCCTCCACCATGTTGGCCATCAGCGGGGAATCGAGCAGCCGGGCGGCCTCCTCCATCTCCTCGACCGATGCCGGCGCCTCGTAGAACAGGATGTCGGCGCCGGCCTCCTGGAAGGCTTCCAGCCGGCGCAGCGCCTCGTCCCGGCTCGCGGCCTTGCGGGCGTCGGTGCGCGCGATGACCAGGAAGTCTTGCTGAGCCGGGAATCGAGCGCGACCCTGATCTTGCGCACCATCTCTTCTTGCGCACCATCTCTTCCAGCGGGATCAGACGCATGCCTTCCGTGTGGCCGCATTTCTTGGGGAAGGCCTGGTCCTCGATCTGGATCGCGGCGACGCCGGCGCGCTCGTAGCCCTGCACCGTGTGGCGGACATTGACGGTGCCGCCATAGCCGGTATCGGCGTCGGCGATCAGCGGGGTCTTCGTGCCGGCGGCGATCTGGCCCGCGCGGGCGACCATCTCGGTATAGGTGGCGATCCCGGCATCGGGCAGGCCGAGATGCGAAGCGACGACGCCGGACCCGGTCATGTAGATCGCCGGAAAGCCCATCGAATCGGCGATGCGTGCCGAGATCATGTCGTAGACGCCGGGCGCGGCGATGAATTCGCCGGAGCGCAGCCGGTCGGCGAGAGCCCGGGTCTTGGGAACGGAACGGTCGTGCATTGGGGTCCTCCTCTCGGATCGGGACAAGCTACCCGGTTTGCAATTCGAGTCGAGGGCGGGGTCGAAGCGCGGCAACCGTTATCCGATCGAGCGCCGCTGGATTTTGCGAAAATCGGGGAAACTCTCTTGCGTCCTCTCAAAAACGACATATAGTTGTCATATTTCCACAAGACACGATATGTAGCGTGCCAATAGGGGGGATCGATGACCTGGACACCGGAGAGGGTCGACAGCCTGGTTCGGCTTTGGTCGGACGGGTTGTCGGCGCGCCAGATCGCCGACAAGCTGGGCGGGGTAACGCGGAACGCCGTCATCGGCAAGGCGCACCGCCTCAACCTCCAGCGCGGAACGCCCACGCCCGAGCCGATGCCCGAACCGCCGCCGCCGCGGATCGACTACCCGATCACGCCGATGCCCGAGGTCAAGGGCTGGATGTGCCGCTGGCAGATCCCCGAGCCCGGCCGCTTCGGGCTCCATATTTGCGGCAAGACGGTCCAGCCGGGGCGCCAGTTCTGCGCCGAGCATCTGACGGCGGCGTATCTGATGCGCAAGAGCAGCGCCGCCTGAGGCGGTCCCTCGATATGGCGCTTCGCGCCCGCTCGGGACGAGGGCACCCCGAATAACCCCTCGCCCCGAGCAGCGGCCCCTCGGTTTCGCTCGGGACAGGCTGCACCGCGTCTCGAAGGGCGGCTACCGTGCCTCGATCGCCCGCCAGGCCCAGTCGGCGAGCCGGATCAGCCGGTCGTCGGCGCCGACCGGACCGACGAGCTGGACGCCGACCGGGAGGCCGCTTGGGCCGGCGAAGGCGGGGATGGTGATGCAGGGGCCGTGCATCAATGTCCACACCCGGTTGAACGAGGATTTCTGAATCCCCGTCAGGTCGTCGGACGGCTCGCCCGGCGCGCTTGCCGTCAGCACGAAGTCGAAGCGCTCGAAAATCCCCGCCATCGCCGCGCGGCATCGCGCGGCGGTTTCCCGGGCCGCGGCGTACTCGGCTTCGGAGGCGCTTTCGCCGATCGCGACCTGGTCCCGGATCCAGTGGTTGAGCCGGTCGCGGTGATCGGCGATCTCCCCGGCGAGCGAGCGCCCGCCCTCGACCGCGGTGACGATGCGGAAGGCGTCTTCGACCGCATCGAAGACCGGCGGCAACTCGATGCCGGTCACCTCCGCCCCCGCCCGGTCGCACGCCGCCTCCGCCGCGTCGACCGCTTCGACGGTCGCGGGCTCGGCGTCATCCCAGTTGGGCGCGCGGCAGACCGCGACGCGGAGCGCGCCGGGCGCCTCGTCGAAGGAGACCGGCGGCGTCTCCGTCATCGCCGCGCGGACCAGCGCGATGTCGCGCAGCGAGCGTGCGAAGATGCCGATGGTATCGAGGCTCGGGCGGAGATGGCGGAGCCCGCCGCGGTCGATCCCGTCGAGGCTCGCCTTGTAGCCGACCACGCCGCAGGACGCGGCCGGCATGATCATCGAACCGCCGGTCTGGCTGCCGAGCGCGACCGGCACCATGCAATCGGCGACCGCGGCGGCCGAACCGGAGGACGACACCCCGGGGCTGCGCGCAAAATCGCGCGGGTTCCTGACCCCGACCGGGACCGGGCTCGCGAACTCCGTCGTGGTCGCCTTGCCGAGGATCACCGCGCCGGCCCGCCTGAGCGCGGCGACGCAGGCGGAATCGCGCGCCGGGCGGTGACCCCGGTGGATCGGCGATCCGTATTCGGTCGGCAGGTCGGCGGTATCGAAGATGTCCTTGATCCCGACCGGTATGCCCCTGAGCGCACCGGAGCCCGCGGCGTCGGACATGCAGGCCTGGCCAAGCGCGTGGGCGGGCTGGATATGCGCCCAGGCGCCGATCTCGCCGTCGCGCTCGGCGATGCGTTCCAGGCAGGCGGCGACCAGGGCGTGCGACGTGGCACTCCCGTCGGCGAGCCGCGCCGCAGCTTCGGTGGCATCGAGCGTGTTGAGCGCGTTGCTCATCGCCGTCTCCCTAGCTGAAGCGGACGTACTCGAAGGTCGACGGGTCCTCGTGGTTGATGCCGCGGGCCGGCGGCGCCACCCAGGACGCGATCTTGCCAGGCTCGACGACGCGCTTCATCAGCGACTGGACGAAGGCGCGGTCCTCCTCGTTGGGCAGCCACTCGCCGTGCCGCCGCGTCCACTCCGCCTCGGAGACGATCCTGCCCCCGGGCGAGACCCGGACGTCGGCGAAGTTGCCGATGCGCCGGTTGAAGGCGCGGTGCGGCAGCTTGAACTGGAAGTCGATGCCGGCCCGCTTGATGCTGCGGTTCCACCGAGTCATGCCGCGCTGGCAGTCCTTGATGTACTCCTCGCGCAGCCGCTCGTTGACTGCATTCAGCGCCGGCTGGTCCTCGAGCACGATCTCGTCGCCCTTCACGACATGGACCGGCCAGGTGCCGTCGAGCAGGCGGTGGTCGTCCTCCATCGCGGTTTCCTGGAAGCGGCCCTTGAGGCTCTGGTTGAAGTAGCTCGCCGCGTTGGTCGAGAGCTCCTGGCCGAACAAATCGAGCGACACGCTGAAGTGGAAGTTCATGAATTTCTGCAGGGTCGGCATGTCCACCGCGCCGGCTGCGCGCACCCGCTCGGGGTCGTCGGTCTTGAGCTCGTTCATCGCCTCGCTTGTGCGCTGGATCACCCGTCCGACCCCGGTCTCGCCGATGAACATGTGGTGGCCTTCCTCGGTCAGCATGAACTGACAGGTCCGGGCCAGCGGGTCGAAGCCGGACTCGGCGAGCGAGGCGAGCTGGTACTTGCCGTCGCGGTCGGTGAAATAGGTGAACATGAAGAAGGACAGCCAGTCCGGCGTCTTCTCGTTGAACGCGCCGAGGATGCGGGGCTTGTCGGGATCGCCGGAATGGCGCTCCAGCATGGCTTCCGCCTCCTCGCGCCCGTCGCGGCCGAAATAGGCGTGCAGGAGGTAGACCATCGCCCACAGATGCCGCCCCTCCTCGACATTGACCTGGAAGATGTTGCGCAGGTCGTAGAGCGACGGGCAGGTGAGCCCCAGCATGCGCTGCTGCTCGACCGAGGCGGGCTCGGTGTCGCCCTGGGTGACGATGAGGCGGCGCAGCGTCGAACGGTACTCGCCCGGCACCTCCTGCCAGACATCCTCGCCCTTGTGCTCGCCGAAGGAGATCTTCTGGTCCGGCCGGGCCGGGTTGACGAAGATCCCCCAGCGGTAGTCCGGCATCTTGACGAAGTCGTAATGCGCCCAGCCTTCGGGCTCGACGCTGATCGCGGTGCGCAGGTAGATGTCGAAGTTCCTGGTCCCCTCGGGGCCGAGCTCGTGCCACCAGCTCAGGAACTCGGGCTGCCACGCTTCCAGCGCGCGCTGCAGCCGCCGGTTGTCGGCGAGGTCGACATTGTTGGGGATCCGCTCGTTGTAGTTGATCGCCATGGTCAAACCCTCCGTCTGTCGTACTGGCTCTTGCGGCCGGTGCCGTAGAGCTTGAGCGCGCCGTGCTCGCCGGCGGCGTTGGGCCGTTGGAAGATCCAGTTCTGCCACGCGCTCAGCCGCCCGAAGATCTTGGTCTCCAGGGTCTCGGGACCGGCGAAGCGGAGGCTCGCCTCCATGCCGGTCAGCGCATCGGGCGAGAAGCTCGCGCGCTCCTCGATGGCGATGCGGATCTCGTCCTCCCAGTCGATGTCGTCGGGGATGAAGGTCACCAGCCCGAGCGCCTCGGCATCCCCGGCCTCCAGTGGCTCGCCGAGGCGCCGTTTCGCCTCGCCCACCCTCGCCGGCGCGGCGAGGAAGCGGCTCTCCATCCGCGTGAGTCCGCTCGACATCCGGTAGGGGCCGAAATTCATGCCGGTCAGCAGCACCGTCGCGGGCGGCTCGTTGCCGCCCTCGAAGACGCCGTCGAGCATGTAGGAACGATCGCTCGCGAGGACGAGCTCCATGAGCGTGCCGGCGAAGCAGGTGCCGGGCTCGATCAGCGCGATCAGGCTGCGCGAGCTCACGTCGATCCGCTTGAGCACGCGCTTGAGATAGAGCGTGGTCTCGCGCACCAGCCAGTCATCGGCATTGTCCAGCAAAGCCCTGTCGGCCGCGGCGACCGTCGCCGGGTCGCCCGCGGTCCTGAACACCCAGGTGCCGATCTCCTGCTCGTTGAGCCTGAGCTCCATAATCGCGTCGTCGAGCTCGCGGGCCAGCGCGAGCGGCCAGAACGCCGTGCCGGCGGCGTGGATTTCCGCTGCGGTCGCGGGCGGCGCGGCCGCGGGCGCGCGGATGACGATGGTGGCGGTCGACCCGGCCCGGTCGAGCTCCACCGTCACGTGGTCGTAGACGATGCGCGCCGCCTCGATGGTCCGCTCCAGCGGGGTGAGCGCGATTCCCTCCGCGTCTCTGGGACGGTCGGACCGGTCGGCGAATTCCGCGGCGCGTTCGGCCACGACCTCGTCGAAGCGGGCGCCGGGGACCAGCTCGTCGATCAGGTTCCAGTCGACCGCCCGCCTGCCGCGCATGCCTTCCGAGGTGGTGCAGAAGAAATCGGCGTGGTCGTGGCGCACCTTGCGCTTGTCGACCAGCCGGGTCAGCCCGCCGGTGCCCGGGAGCACGGCGAGTAGCGGCAGCTCCGGCAGCGAGACCGTGGACGAGCCGTCGTCGATCAGCATGATGTAGTCGCAGGCAAGCGCCAGCTCGTAGCCGCCGCCCGCCGCGGTGCCGTTGATCGCGCAGATGAAGGTCTGGCGCGAATTCTCGGTCGCGTCCTCGATCCCGTTGCGCGTCTCGTTGGTGAACTTGCAGAAATTGACCTTGTGGGCGTGCGAGGACTGGCCGAGCATGTTGATGTTGGCGCCGGCGCAGAACACCCTGGGCTTGTCGGAGGTGACGACGACGCAGCCCACCTCGGGGTGCTCGAAACGCAGGCGCTGGATCGCGTCGTAGAGCTCGATGTCGACGCCGAGGTCGTAGGAGTTGAGCTTGAGCGCATAGCCCGGCGCGAGGGTCGCGCTCTCGTCGACATCCATCGCCAGCCTGGCGACATTGCCCTCGATGCTCAGCCTCCAGTGCCGATAGGCGTCGGGCCGGGTCTGGATGCCGATCCGCCCGGTCCCTTCCGCCGTCCGGACATCGCCAGCGGTTTCAGCCATTGCCCCCTCCGGATAGAAACGTCGCCGGTTCGCGCTTCCGCGACGATTATTTATCGATCAATTGTTTTCTTGTCAACAATTGATCTAGCGACAATCTGCGCGCGGCGGAACCGCGCCCGCGAGCTTAGGGTCTTCGGTATCGAGGTGCCACCCTCGGCCCGGCGAAAGCGATCCGGGAGAGTTGCCGAGCGGGTTGCCCGACAGCAAAATTCGACACCGAAAGCAGCAGGATATCAGCCGGTTATCTTGGAGGCTGCCGCGAGGGCGTGAGATGTTCTGGAGGATGAAGCGCCGCTTGCGGCGCGCTATCGCCCGATCCTGGCGGCTGTCGAAGCTGTGGTACCGTCTCCACGGGCTGTCGCTCGCCGGCGCGCCGGACGAGAAGATCTGGTATTTCGCCTTCGGCGCCAACATGCATGACGGCGTGTTCCGCGACCGCCGCGGCATGCGTCCCGACGAATGGCGGGTGGGCCGGATCAAGGGCTACCGGCTGCGCTTCAACCTGGAAGGACGGCCGCGGGGCAGGGCCGCGCCGGCCAACATCGAGCCCAGCGCAGGCGACGAGGTCTGGGGGGTGGTCTATCGGATCACCAGGCGGGATCTGGTCCGGCTGAGCAGCACCGAAGGCGTGCCCGGAGGCTCTTACCGCCCGCTATGGCTGGCTGCCGAGGATGCCGATGCACGTCCCATCGAGGCGGTCGCCTATGTCGCCGCGGGAGGGGAAGCCGACGGGCGGCCGTCGCTCCGCTACATCACCCTGCTGCGCGAGGGCGCGCGCGCCCACGGCCTGCCCGCCCACTGGATCGACAAGCTCGAACGCGTCCGCCCGGCCGACGCGTAGCGCCGCCGGGTACGCCCTTTACCGGAAGGAGTTGCGACCCCAGCCCGGAATTCCCGCCACTGTCATGGCCTGCGCGGCGCTGTCCGGCCGACAGGGCAGGAGAGGCGCGCGGCGCGATGCGGGGACATCGGGCAAGCGCCTCGACGCACCCTGTCGGCCGGACGGCGCCGCCCGAAGGGTCGCGCCCGGGCGCCCGCCCGCTGCGTCGCGGTCCTCGACCGTAGTTCCTGCTACGCCCTTCGGCCCGCTCCTGGCGGGACGAACGCCCGGGCGCGACGCAGGCCGTGACAGTGGCGGGAATTCCGGGCTAGGCTGGCGCCGCGAAATCGCGTCAAGAGGTTCACCCCGGGACCATGTCGCAACCGGCTCCACGTCCCGCGCCGGCTTCGGCGCGGCCGAGGGAACATGCGCTTCTCGCCTGGCTCGAGGAGGCCGCTTCGCGGCTTCCCGACAAGACCTTCGTGCACGCCATCGACCGGGGACAGGCGATCTCGTTTGCCCGGATGCACGACATGGCGGGGCGGGTCGGCGCCGCGCTCCGGGCGCGCGGGATCGGCGCCAACGACCGGGTGGCGCTGCTGTCGGGCAATTCGCTCGAACACTTGATCGTCTATCTCGGCACGATGTGCCACGGCGCGACGATCTGCACGGTGCAGGTCGATATGAACCGGGCCCATCTGGACGAGATCCTGCGCGCCCTCGACCCCGCGCTGACCCTCCACGAGGACGCGCTCGGGCTCGACGCGCCGGCCGCGTCCGCGCCCGGCGAGTGGCAGGCGCTCGGGCGGTGGGATGGCGGGAACGGCTTTCTTGCCGAGCTCGCGCGGACGCCCGGCGTGCAAGAGACTCCGCTCAACGCCTATGGCGACGTGGCCTCGATCTTCTACACCTCCGGCACCGCCTCCAAGCCCAAGGGCGTGGTCTGCACCTTCGCCGAGCTGCTGGAGAATGTCGCGCCCACGGCGGACGCCTTTGGAATCGGGGAAGAGGACCGGGTGCTCGACTTTCGCTCCTATAACTGGATGTCGGCGCAGGTGCTGAGCTTCCTCGGCCCGCTGTTGCGCGGCGCCACGCTGTACATGGCGCGCAGGTTCTCGCAGAGCCGCTATTTCGACTGGATCCGCGATTTCGACATCACCATCGCCGCCTGCAACCCGACCGCGATCAACATGCTGGTCAACCGGCCGATCGCCATCTCCGGCGCCGACCTGCCGCATCTCCGCTACATCACCTCGAGCTCGGCCCCGCTGATGGTGGCCGACTGGAAGGCGTTCGAGGAGATGTACGGAATCCGCATCGCCCAGGGCTGCGGCACCAGCGAGACCGGCTGGATCGCCGGCTCCAACGAGCGCACCAGGCGGATGGGCTCGGTCGGCCGGCCGCACGCCTACCAGAACCTCGCCATCGTGGACGAGGCGGGGAATGCGCTGCCGGCGGGCGAGATCGGCGCCATCGAGATGGGCCGCCACCCGGACAACGAGTTCCGCTACCTCGCCGAGGACGGGAGCTACCGGGTCAATTCGCGGGGCCGCGCGCGGACCGGCGATCTCGGCTATCTCGACGCCGACGGCTATCTCTACATCACCGGGCGGGCCAGGGACCTGATCATCCGGGGCGGCATCAACATCGCGCCGACCGAGATCGACAACCTGGTGCTGCAGATGCAGGGGGTCGCGGAGGCGGCGACCGTTGGCGTCCCCGATCCGATCTACGGCGAGGAGGTCGTGGTCTATGTGGTGCCGAAGCCCGGCGCGAGTCTCGACGAGGCGGCGGTGCTCGCCCATTGCGAGGCGGCGCTGCCGCTCGCCAAGCGGCCGAAGCGGGCGATCTTCCGCGACGCGCTCCCCAAGTCGGAGCGTGGCAAGATGGACCGCCAGGCGCTGGTCGCCCAGTGGCGCGAGTCACATCGGGCGCAGGCGTGAGGAGAGATCCCATGGAGCGAAGCCGGACCGCCGGGCGGGGCAAGCCCCGCCCGCCCCAGACCTTCCGCTACGAGAAGCCGGCGGCGCAGTCGGGCGCCAAGGCGATCGTCTCGCTGTGCCAGACCGACATCATCCGCGGCGCCGTGCAGGTGGTGCGCGAGGGCGGCGACAACAACCTCCATTCGCACACCGGGATGGACGGGTTCTGGATGGTGCTCAGGGGACGCGTGCGCTGGCACGGCCCGGACGGCGTGATCGGCGAGTTCGGCGTCCATGAGGGCATCGTCATGCCGCGCAACGCGCAATACTGGTTCGAGTCGGTCGGCGCCGACACCTTGGAACTGCTCCAGGTCGTCGCCTTCGACCGCGGCGTCCGCAACGAGCGCGTCGATGTCGAGCCGCGCAAGCTCGATGTCGACGCCACCGAGAGGTTCGACGGTCGGACCTAGCTTTCCCACCGCCCCACAGTCAGGACACGCACATGGCCAAGCGCCCCAACTTCCTTCTCGTCATCACCGACCAGCAGCGGGCGGACTACCTCGCCTGCGCCGGCCATCCGGTGCTGAGCACGCCCAACATCGATTCGATCGCCGGGGGCGGGCGGCGCTTCGACCGGTTCTACGTCGCCACCCCGGTCTGCATGCCCAACCGCGCGACCCTGATGACCGGGCGCATGCCCTCGCTGCACGGGGTGCGCTCGAACGGCACCGCGCTCACGCTGCGCGCCAACACCTTCGTCGATCTGATGCGCACCCACGGCTACCGGACGGCGCTGCTGGGCAAGAGCCATTTGCAGAACATGACCGGCATGCCGGCGATCCTCGAACGCGCCGACCCGCCGGAGGGCCATCTGGCGCCGCCCGAGGGGTTCGCGGAGGCGATGCGCCGCAGCGGCGAGGACGGGCCCGTCGATGCCGAGTCGCCGCAGGGCTGGCGCGACGATCCGGACTGGGACCTGCACTACCCGTTCTACGGCTTCGAGCGCGTCGACCTCTGCACCGAGCATGGCGACAAGGTGGGCGGGCATTACTGGCAGTGGCTGAAGCAGCGCCACGCCGACCCGGCAAGCCTGCGCGGGCCGAAGAACGCGCTGCCGCACGACTACGCCATGCCGCAGGCCTGGCGCACCGCGGTGCCGGAGGAGCTCTACCCGACGACCTACGTTGCCGAATGCACGGTCGATTTCCTCGAATCCCACGCGCAGAACGGTGGCGATGCGCCGTTCTTCGCCATGGCCTCCTTCCCCGACCCGCACCACCCCTTCACCCCGCCCGGCAAGTACTGGGGGATGTACGACCCCGACGACATGACCCTCGATGCCTCGTTCGCCGCCAACCGCGAGCCGCCGCCGCATGTCCGCTGGGCGCGCGAGAAGCGCGAGGCGGGCGAGGCGGTGACCGACAGCCAGTCGCTGTTCGCGGTCTCCGAGCGCGAGGCCAGGGAGGCCTGCGCGCTCACCTGCGGGATGATCGCGATGATCGACGACGCGGTGGGCGAGATCCTGGCGGCGCTGGACCGCCTCGGCCTCGCCGACGACACGGTGGTGATCTTCACCGCCGACCACGGCGACTATCTCGGCGATCACCGGATCATGCTCAAGGGGCCGGTCCACTACCAGAGCCTGATCCGGGTGCCGTTCCTGTGGAAGGACACCGCCGACCGCGCCGCGCCGGCCGGCACCTCGGCGACGCTTTCGGGCACGCTCGACATCGCCCGCACCGTGCTCGATCGCGCCCGCATCGCCCCCTATAACGGCATCCAGGGCAGGTCGCTGATGCCGCTGGTCGACGGCGCGCCGGACGACCGGGACGCCGACGTGGTGATCGAGGACGACCAGCAGCGCACCATCCTCGGCTTCGACTCCCCGCCCCGCGTGCGCACGCTGGTGACGCGGCGCTGGCGCATGACGCTCTATGACGGGGTCGGCTGGGGCGAGCTCTACGACCTCGAGAACGACCCCTCCGAGCTGGTCAATCTGTGGGACGACCCGGCGGCGAGCGCGGGCCGGGCCGAATGCATGGAACGCCTCGCGCGGCGCCAGATGGACCTGGTCGACCGCAGCCCGCTGCCGACGAACAGGGCGTAGCGGACGAAATCCGGCGGCGGAGCCGGCGGCCCGCTCTCGTCAGCCTGGCGGAGTTCGGGGCCGGGCCAAAGCCTTCCTGAAGACCGACCCGGAACCGGAGGAGAGAGCTGCGATGACCATGGTGCGGATCGGCGATGCCGTCAGGCGGGGCGAGGATTTCCGGCTGCTCAGGGGGCGGGGGCGCTATCTCGACGACGTCGCGGCGCCCGGCCAGGCCCGCGCCTTCGTCCTGCGCTCGCCGCACGCGCATGCCGACATCCGCTCCATCGACAGCGGCGCGGCGCGCGCGGCGCCCGGCGTGCTCGCCATCCTGACCGGGGACGATCTCGCGGAGCGCGGGCTCGGCACGGTTCGGGCGGTGCTGCCGACAAGGCGCGCCGACGGCTCGCCGGGCTTCAAGACGCCGCAGCCGCTGCTCGCCCAGGGGCGCGCCCGCATGGCCGGCCAGGCGGTCGCCTTCATCGTCGCCGAGACCGTGGATGCGGCCAAGGACGCCGCCGAGCTGATCGACGTCGACTACGCGCCGCTGCCCGCGCTGGCGACGGCGGACGATGCGCTCGCCCCCGGCGCCCCGGCGGTCTGGGACGACAACCCCGGCAACGAGGCCTTTACCCACGAGGTCGGCGATGCGGCGGCGACAGCGGACGGGTTCGCGAAGGCGGCTCACGTCGTGCGCCACCGGGTCTGCGTCAACCGGGTGACCGGGAACCCGATGGAGCCGCGCGGCTGCCTCGCCCAATATGACGCGTACGAGGAGCGCTACACCATCCGCGCCACCATCCAGTCGGCGCACGGCATCCGCGCCATCCTGGCGGAGCAGATATTCGGGCTGCCGCAGGGAAGGTTCCGCGTGGTCTGCGACAACATGGGCGGCGGCTTCGGGACCCGCGGCGGCTGCCTGCCGGAATACGCGCTCGCGCTCTGGGCGTCGGAGGTCGTCGGCCGGCCGGTGAAATGGGTGGCCGAGCGCTCCGAATGCCTGCTGACCGACGAGCAGGCGCGCGGCGGCTTCGTCGACGCCGAGCTCGCGCTCGATTCCGAATATCGGTTCCTCGCGCTGCGCACCCACACCAGGGTGCCGATCGGCGCCTACTACACGTCGGACCGCAATTTCGGCTCCACGGTCACCGGGCTCGGCGGGCTCGCCGGGGTGTACCGCACGCCGGCGATCCACGCCAGGGTGACCGGCGCCTTCACCAACACCATGACCAACGCCCAGTATCGCGGCGGCGCCAAGCCCGAGCCCTGCCACGTCATCGAGGTGATGGTCGACGTCGCCGCGCGCGAGCTCGGCGTCGACCCGGCCGAGCTGCGGTCGATCAACACGCTCTCGCCGGACGAGCTGCCGCACCGGACGTGCCTCGGCGCGGTCTACGATTGCGGCGAGTTTCCCGCCAACCAGGCGCGCGCGCTGGAGACCGGAGGCTACGGGGATTTCGCGACCCGACGGGCGGAAGCGCTGGAGAAGGGCAAGCTGCTCGGCATCGGCATGTCGCAGACCATCTCCGGCGTCGCCATGACCAACTACGAGCATGCCGAGATCCGCTTCGACTCGGGCGGCGGCATCACGCTGCTCACCGGCGCGATGGATCACGGCCAGGGCCACGGCACCACCTTCCGCCAGATCCTGGCCGACCGGCTGGGCATCGACATGGACGATATCCGCTACCGCTACGGCGATACCGACGCGGTCACCGCCGGGGTCGGCACCTTCAACGCCCGCTGCGCCGCGCTCGCCGGCTCCGCGGTCGTCGAGGCGGCGGACAAGATCGTCGACAAGGGCAGGCGCATCGCCGCCCATATGCTGGAGGCCGCGGAGGCCGACATCGAGCTTTCCGCCGGAAGGTTCGGCATCGCCGGCACCGACCGGTCGGTCGGCCTCGCCGAAATCGCGCGAACCGCGTTCCAGAAACCCAGACTGCCCCCCGACATCGAGCCCGGGCTCTACGAGCGGGGCGATTTCGGCAGCGACGACGGGCCGGTCTATCCCAACGGGTTCCATCTCGCCGAGGTCGAGATCGACCGCGAGACCGGGCGGGTCCGGCTGGTGCGCTACAGCTGCGTCGACGATGCCGGCACCGTGCTCAACCCGATCCTGTTCGACGCCCAGGTGCATGGCGGAATCGTCCAGGGCGCCGGTCAGATCCTGATGGAGGACGTGGCCTACGACCGCGACGGCCAGCTTCTGTCGGGCTCCTTCATGGACTACGCGATGCCGAGGGCGGACGATTTCTGCCATTTCGAGCTCGCCGCCAACGAGGTGCCGACCGCGCGCAACCCGCTCGGCGTCAAGGGGGTTGGCGAGGCCGGAACCGTCGGCGCGATGCCGTCGATCATGAACGCCGTCAACGACGCGCTGCACCGCATCGGCGCGCCGCCGGTCGAAATGCCGGCGACGGCGGAGAAGGTCTGGCGGGCGATGCGCCGGGCGGGCGGCTAGGGCGTATCGGAGGACGCCCTCGAACGCCAATGCAGAAGGGGAATGGTGGCTCAATAAGGTCGAAAATACTTGCTTCGATATAGTCCGTACAAAAGCGAACCCCGGGCGCATGCGAGACGCAGAGGCGGACCCGGGGGGTTACAGCTTGAACAGTGGTTTGCTAGATGACGGAAGTCAACACCTTTCGTGCGCTCGAAAACGCTTTTTCTCGCGAACGGATGCAAACCTACCTTGACGCCGCTCACGGGGATCGAGCGGTAGCCCTTCAGCACTATACCCGAAACGCACAACTCGGGGCCGCGTTCCACGGACCGTTGCAAGCACTCGAGGTCGCTTTGCGAAACGCCATGCATGCTCGGCTTGCCGCGCGTTACGGCAGCCAGTGGTACATGAACCCTGCTCCTGGCCTCGACAGCCACGCCCGTGGCGCCATAGACGCCGTTTTGGCGCATGGCATGGGTGCGCCAACCCCGGGGCAGTTCGTAGCGTCGATGTCGCTGGGCTTCTGGGTAAGGCTTGTCGGCCGTGGCGGCCGCATCAACGGCGGTCGCAAAGCTGACTACGAGAGGACACTCTGGCGTCCGGCACTGTTCAAGGCCTTTCCGGGCCGTCCTCGGAGGACAGTACAGCAGAGACTGAATCGCCTGCGACAGCTTCGAAACCGGATCGCGCATCACGAACCGATATTCGATCGGGATCTGTGGGAGGACTACCGGAGCCTCCTGGAGGCCGTGGGCTGGATCTCGGCAGATGTCCGAACATGGATTGAGGCCCACAGCATTTTGCCGGGCGCGCTCCAAGCGCCGCGCTCCGCGCCGATCCGTTTCTAGCCCGGCTTCGCATCGCCAAGTCATGACGCCGCGCCTTGCCGTCGGTCATGAACGCCGTCAACGACGCGCTGCACCGCATCGGCGCGCCGCCGGTCGAAATGCCGGCGACGGCGGAGAAGGTCTGGCGGGCGATGCGCCGGGCGGGCGGCTGAACGCGAACCCGGGTCACCAGCGCCGGTCGACGGGGACCCGGTCGAACACCTTGTCGATCGAAACCAGGGCGCAGCTCTCCAGCAGCGCCTGGGCCGCCAGCAGCCGGTCCCAGGGATCGCGATGCGCCCAGTCGAGCTGGGCGGCGTATTCCGCGTGGTCGTGGGTGATGGCGAGCTCTTCCACGGCGTTGCGCCGGAGCGCGGCGCGCAACTCTTGCGGCGGCAAGCTCACCCGCCCGCGTCCCGCCTTGAGCTCGATCTCGTAGATCGAGGCCGCGCTGACCAGGACCGGGTTCGCGGCGTCCAAGATCAGGTCCCGCGCGACCGCCGAGAGCCTGGGGCTGCCCGCCAACCACCAATAGACCGCCTGGCTGTCGAGCAGCAGCCTCACCGACCGGGCGCGCGTCCGCGCCAGATACCGAGCGAATCGGTGCCCGCGCCCGCGTCGATCCCCGCCTGTTCGGGATCCTCGGCGTCGAACAGATCGTCGGGCAAGCGCAGATGCGCCAGCGGCGCGGACTCGCGTTCTCCCCGCTCGGCCGGCGGCAGCAGCCGGGCATGGGGCTCATCGCCCTTCCTGATCAGGATCTCCTCCCCGGACCGGGCGCGGTCCAGAATCTCCGAGAAGCGGGCGCGGGCCTCCGCGACCTTGTACGTGGCGGGCGGCACGATGGAACTCCCCTGTCTGCGGCGACAGGCGTATTGTACAACAGAGTTGGTCATTTGCAAGGAGGGGCAATCCCGCTCAGCCGTTCCACAGCCGTTCGCTGGCGAGCTTCGCGCCTTCGGCGAGCGCGCCGAGCTTGGCCCATTGCACGCTCGGGTGGACGCGGCGGTGGAACGGGCCCTGGGCGAAGCCGCAATCGGTCGAGGCGATGACGTTCTCCCGCCCGACCAGCCCGGCGAGACGCAAGATGCGCTCGGCGACCAGCTCGGGATGCTCGACGACGTTGGTGGCGTGGCTGATCACGCCCGGGATCAGCAGCTTGCCGTCGGGCAGCGTCACGTCCTTCCACACCGCCCATTCGTGCTCGTGGCGCGGGTTCGCCATCTCCAGCACGTAGGCGCCGGCGTTGACGCTCAGGATCAGGTCGACGATGTCGCGGATCGGGACGTCGCTCGTATGCGGGCCGGGCCAGCTCCCCCAGCAGACGTGGTAGCGCACCCGTTCCGGCGGGATTCCGTCGAGCGCGTGGTTGAGCGCCTCCATGTGGAGGGCGAGCCACGCGCGGTAGTCCCGCATGGTCGCCGGCGGGACCATGCGGTCATAGGTGACCGCCGCGCGCGCGTCGTCGATCTGGACCAGCAGCCCGGCCTCGGCGATGGTCCGGTACTCGACCCGCATGGCGTCGGCGATGGCGAACACCAGCGCCTCGTCGCTCTCGTAGCACTCGTTCTTCCTATCCGGGATGACGCTCGCCGGCGCGGCGACGGGCAAAAACCCCTCCGCCACGTCGACCTCGGCGAGCGCCGCCTTGAAGTTGCCGATGTCGCGCTCCAGCGCATCGTGGCCGGTATAGGCGATCGGCGCGACGCAGACCGACTCGTAGCGCGCGCCGGCGCCGCCGTCGAAGCGTCCCTGCGCCCGGTCCTGCGCGTCGAGCTCGGCGTAGAACTCGGGAAAGCGCTCCCGGTCGAGGCCGCGGGCGAACGGGTCCGCCGCGCCGGGCGCCACCGGGCGCCGCTCGAACCCGTCCAGACGTTCGAGCACGTATTGCGACCAGCTGATCGACTTGCCGAACTCGCCGTCGCTGATGACGTCGACCCCGGTCTCCGCCTGGCGCCGCGCGATCTCCGCCACCGACCCGGCGAGCACGCTCCGGTGATACGCCTCGTCCACCGCGACGCCGTTCTGCCTTGCCGTCAGGATGTCCCGGATCGCCTTCGGCCGGATCAGGCTCCCCACATGGGTGGTGAGAATGCGCTCTTCGCTCCGTTTCACCGGATCGGACTCCTCTCGAAGGTGGACCGGGCGGAGCCTAACAAGAAAGGCCTATCCCTCGCGACGCCTTGACCGCCGCAAGCGGTTGCGGCAATTGGGGCGGAGGAGGTGCGCATCATGGACGGAACGGAGGCGGTCCCGACCGGGGCGCATTGGGGGATCTACGACGTGCTGGTCTCGGGCGGGCGCGTGGTCGGCGCGCGGCCGTGGGAGGAGGACCCCGACCCGGCGCCGCTCTACGCCGCGCTGCCGGAGACGGTCGACCATCCGACGCGGATCGCCCGGCCCATGGTGCGCGCGGGCTACCACAACGCGGGGCCCGATTCCGACACGGCGGGGCGCGGCGCCGAGCCTTTCGTGCCGGTCTCCTGGGAGCGCGCGCTCGACCTTATCGCAGGCGAGCTCGAACGGGTGAAGCGCGCGCACGGCAACGAGGCGATCTATGCCGGTAGCTACGGCTGGGCCAGCTCGGGCAAGATCCACCACCCGCGCACCCTGGTCCGCCGTCTGCTCAACCTTTACGGCGGCGCGACCGACCATGTCGGCAACTATAGCTGCGGGGCGGCGCTGGTCGTGGTGCCGCATATCCTCGGGACCGCCGCGCCTGTCGGCATGCAGGCGACGGAGTGGCGCAACATCGCCGCCAACACGGAGCTGATCGTGAGCTTCGGCGGCATGGCGCCCAAGAACTTGCAGGTCTCGTTCGGCGGGCCCGGCCCGCATGTCGCGCGCGGCTGGATCGAGCGGCTCGGCGAGGCCGGGATCGAGGCGGTGTCGATCAGCCCGCTCCGCGACGACGCGGTGGCGGCGCTCGGCGCGCGCTGGCTGCCGATCCGCCCCAACAGCGACACCGCGCTGATGCTCGGGCTCGCCCACACGCTGGTCGCCGAAGACCTGCACGACCGCGCCTTTCTCGAGCGCTACTGCGTCGGCTTCGAGCGGTTCCGCGCCTATCTCGAGGGTGAGAGCGACGGCGTCGCCAAGGACGCCGACTGGGCCGCCGCGCGCTCGGACATCGGGGCCGACGAGATCCGGGCGCTGGCCCGCCGCATGGCGGCGGCCCGCACCATGATCACGCTCAGCTACTCGCTGCAGCGCGCCGATCGGGGCGAGCAGCCGATCTGGATGGGCATTGCCCTGGCCTGCATGCTGGGCCAGATCGGGCTTCCGGGCGGCGGGTTCGGCATCGGCTACGGCGCCATGGGCTCGATCGGCAACCCGAAGATCGCTTCCGGGCCGCGCGGGCTGCCTGTGGGGAAGGACCCGACCGGGAGCTTCATCCCCGTCGCGCGCATCGCCGACATGCTGCTCGACCCGGGCGGCGCATACGACTTCAACGGCAAGCGGCGGATTTATCCGGACATCCGCATGGTCTGGTGGGCCGGCGGCAACCCGTTCCACCACCACCAGGATCTCAACCGGCTGCTGCGCGCCTGGCGCAAGCCGGAGACCATCGTCGTGCAGGACCCGTTCTGGACGCCCGCCGCGCGCCATGCCGACATCGTGCTGCCCGCGGCGAGCGCGCTGGAACGCAACGATATCGGCGCCGGGACGCGCGATTCCACGATCTACGCCACGCGCCGCGCGGTGGCGCCGGTGGGCGAGGCGCGGAGCGACTACGACATCGTCGCCGCGCTCGCCGAACGGCTCGGCCTCGCCCAAAAATTCACCGCGGGCAAGGACGAGCTCGGCTGGATCCGCGAGAGCTATGACGGCTTCGCCGCCCGCATGGCGCGCGAAGGGACGGAGCTGCCGCCCTTCGAGGCGTTCTGGCGGGCCGGACGGGTGCGCGTGACGGAGCCCGACGACGACTTCGTCCTGTTCGCCGATTTCCGCGCCGACCCCGAGGCGAGCCCGCTGGGCACGCCGTCCGGCCGGATCGAGATCTATTCCGACACCGTCGCCGGCTTCGGCTACGACGACTGCCCCGGCCACCCGGTATGGATCGAGCCGCGCGAATGGCTGGGGGCTCCGCTCGCCGCCCGGTTTCCGCTGCATCTGGTCTCCAACCAGCCGGCGACCCGTCTGCACAGCCAGCTCGACCCGTCCCCGGTCAGCGCGTCGGGCAAGGTGGCGGGGCGCGAGGCGGCGACCGTCCACCCGGATGACGCCGGGCCGCGCGGCATCGCCGACGGCGATTTGGTGCGCATCCACAACGACCGCGGCCAGTGCCTTGCCGGAGCGCGGGTCAGCGAGGCGGTGCGCCCCGGCGTCGTCGTGCTGCCGACCGGCGCCTGGTACGACCCGGCGGAGCCCGGGACGATCGGCACGCTCGACCGGCACGGCAACCCCAACCTGCTGACCCACGACCGCGGCACCTCCCGCCTCTCCCAGGCGACGGCCGCCCATTCCGCGCTGGTCGAGATCGAGCGCTGGGACGGCCCCGCCCCGCCGGTCGCGGTGCACGCCCCGCCGCCGGTGGCGGAAGGGGGGTAGGGCGAGGCCGGTTCGGTCTCAGCCGCTGCCGCTACCCCTTTCGTCATGCCTGGACTTGATCCGGGCGCCCGCGAGCGGTGCATGGAGAGCCGGGCGCGGCCCGCCCCATCGCCATGCCTCCCCCCGTCATGCCCGGACTTGATCCACTGCTGTCCGGTTTGTATGAGTTGGACCGGGCGCAAAGCCTTGTTCCGGGCGGGATATCGGCGCATCCGCCGGATCGGGACACGGATCGCCGCACGCCCGCACTTGCCGTCCCTGCCTCTCCGTTGTCACGCCGGCCTCGTTCCGGGCACCCACGGGCGGGGCGGGCCGCCCCCGGCTCCCGTGCTCCTCCACCGCCACCCCCACCCCGTCATGGCCGGACTTGATCCGGCCACCCATGCGCGGACTTGATCCGCGCAACCACTGGCGCCACCGGTACAACGCCCCGTCGGAAGGAGCGGCGGCGCCAGTGGATGCCCGGATCAAGTCCGGGCATGACGATGGGGGGAGGCATGGTGATGGGGCGGGGAACGCCGGGCGCGACCCGCGTCGAAGGCTAAACCGGACAGCAGTGGACTCGATCCGGCCATCCATGGGCGGTGCATGGAGAACCGGGTGCGGCCCGCCCCCATCGCCATCCCTCCAGACGGATCGCCGTGCGTGGCGAGGGCCGCATGGATGGCCGGATCAAGTCCGGCCATGACGTGTGAAGAGGCACGGAGTCGAAAGGCGACGATCTCGTCCATCGGGTCACCGCGTCCTGACAGATATGCGATGGCGGCGCGCAGCAGCGCTTCCGAACGCATTCTGCCGACGCATGGGCTCTTGAACGCCGGAATTCAGGCGGCGGTTCGCCAGGGCCTGCCGGACGGGCGTCCGCGAAGCGGATGAGCCCTGGCATAGAGTTCGGCGGCTGCGAAAGCCTCGCCTGGAACCTCCGGATAGTCGGCCGCAAGGTCGCCCAGCGTGTCGCCGTCCCGCAACCGTCCGAGGATCGCATAAACCGTCAACCGCGTTCCCGCGATCACCGGCGTCCCGCCCAGGATGTCGGGATCGGACGCAATGTACCGGTCGCGCGCATCCCGGTATCGCTCCGCGGCGCGCAGCGCCTCCCCCGAGAGCCGTCGCAGGTCGAGCGTCGCTCCGCGGGCGAATTCGACGGTCCCGAGGCGCTTGGGTTCCAGCCGCGCCAGGCGGATCCAGATGGCCCGCTTGTGGCGCAATGGGAGGTCCGTGAGGCTCGCGGCTTCGAGCGAGTGAAAATAGGCGACGGCCCGGATCGGCAAGAATCGCGTCGCCCCGCCGCGAAAGCGGGGCGGGGCGGTCACGGCCCGCAAGATCCCCGCTTGCAGCGCTTTCTCTACCGTCGCCTTCGGCACCCGTGACAGGGCGGCGGTCTCCCGAACGGTCAAGTCGGCGGCGGGTTGCATTAATCGTTTCCCATCAGATACGAATATAATTCCGGCGACCGGGACGGCAAGGTCGTGCGGCGCGAGGTCGAACGGTCTTGCCTTGCCGCCTCGCCGCGGGGACAATCCGCGGAGGCTTGGGATGGGGCGGAGCGATGGCCACGGTCCTGGAAGACAGACATATCAGCGACGAGGAGCGGGCGGCGTGGCGGCGCGACGGGGCGCTCCGCCTGCGCGGCGTGGTGGCGCCGGAGTGGCTCGAGCTGCTCGCCGAGGGGATGGCCGCCGCGATCGCCGAGCCGAGCGAGGTCGCCAAGGATTACGGCGAGGGCGAGAGCCGGTTCCACACCGACCACGGCATGTTCCTGCGCTTCGAGCAGTTCCGCCGCTTCATGCACGAATCGCCGATGGCAAGACTCGCCGCCGAGCTGATGGGGGCGAGCCGGATCAATCTCTATGACGAGCATCTGCTGATCAAGGAGCCCGGCACCGACACGCCCACCTGGTGGCATCACGACTTGCCCTATTTCCGCATCAAGGGCTCGCAGATCTGCAGCTTCTGGGTGCCGCTGGACCCGGTGACGGAGGAAACGGGCTCGCTCCGCTTCGCGGTCGGCTCGCACGCCTGGGGCAAGTTGTTCCGCCCGGTCAGGATCGGCCGCGGCGATTTCGTGCCCGAGACCGAGCAGTTCGACGACACGGTGCCCGACATCGACGGCGATCCCGAGCGCTACCCCACGGTCTGCTTCGACCTCGACCCGGGCGACGTGGCGGTGTTCCACGGCGCGACCCTGCACGCGGCCAACGGCAACCCGTTGCCGACGCCGCGCCGCGCGGTCTCGCTCCGCTTCTGCGGCGACGACATCACCTGGAATCCGGGGCGCTACTCGCCGACCTTCTACGACGCGCCGCATCTCGTCGAAGGCGGGCCGATCGACGCCGAGATCTTTCCGAGACTCTGGACCCGTTGACCGGCCCGCGGAGTCACGGCCAGGCGACGACGGGCGGCAGCGACATCAGGATCGCCTCCACGTTGCCGCCGGTCTTCAGGCCGAACTCGGTGCCCCGGTCGTAGAGCAGGTTGAACTCGACATAGCGCCCGCGCCGGATGAGCTGATGGGCGCGCTGCGCCTCGGTCCAGGGCGCGGCCATGCGCTCGCGGACGATTTTGGGATAGCTCTCCAGAACCGCGCAGCCCACGTCCCGGGTGAAGGCGAAATCGGCCTCCCAGTCGCCGCTCGCCAGATTGTCGTAGAAAATGCCGCCGGCGCCGCGCGGCTCGTCCCGGTGGGGCAGGAAGAAATACTCGTCGCAGGCCTGCCTGTAGGTTGCGTAGCGGCCGGGATCGTAGGGGTCGCAGGCGGCCTTGAGCGCGGCGTGGAAGGCGGCCGCCGCGTCCTCGTCCGGGTAGATCGGGGTCAGGTCGCCGCCGCCGCCGAACCAGGCCTTGGCGGTGACGATGAAGCGCGTGTTCATGTGCATCGCCGGCACCAAGGGCGAGCGCGGATGGGCGACCAGCGAGATGCCGCTCGCCCAGAAGCTGGGATCGTCCTCCGCGCCCGGGATGCGATGCTGGAACTGGGCCGAGAAGCGGCCGTGGACGGTGGAGAAATTGACCCCCATTTTCTCGAACACGCGGCCCTTCATGATCGACATCTCGCCGCCGCCGCCATCCGAGCCGTCCTCGGTCGGCCGCCGCCAGGTGCTGCGTTCGAACCGCCCGGGCGGGCCGGGCCCGTGCGCGTGCTCGTCCTCCAGCGCTTCGAAGGCGGCGCGGAAACGGTCGCGCAGGGTGCGGAACCATGCCGCCGCGCGCTGCTGCCTGTCCGCGACCGTCATCGCCACCTGGGTCCTTGATTCGGAGACGGATTCGATTATACCCGTTGCCCTGCCCGTTGCGCGATCCGGGCGGCGGGCAGCGGTTCCGGAGGCGGCCGCGCGGCCGCATTCCCGGGCAGCGTTGCGGCGCGCGCCGGCGGCGGCTAGTTTTCGCCGCTGCGGACCGTAACGTATCTTCCTGCCTGCCGAGAGGTTGCTCCATGGCGGATTCCGAGGACACCAGGGCCGGCGACGGCCACGGCGAGACGCGCCGCGATTTTCTCTATCTGGCGACCGGCGCGTTCGGCGCGGCGGGCAGCGCGGTCGCGCTGTGGCCGCTGATCCACCAGATGAGCCCGGCCAAGGACACGCTGGCGCTGGCGACCACCGAGGTCGACCTGTCGCCGATCGAGGTGGGGCAGAGCATCACCGTGGTGTGGCGCGGCAAGCCGGTCTTCGTGCGCCGGCGCACCGAGGCCGAGATCGAGCAGGCCGAGACGGTGGCGCTCGACGACCTGCCCGATCCCCAGCCGGACGGTCAGCGGACCAAGAAGCCCGAATGGCTGATCGTGGTCGGCGTCTGCACCCATCTCGGCTGCATCCCCAAGGGGCAGGCGACGGGCGACAGGAAGGGCGATTTCGGCGGCTGGTTCTGCCCCTGCCACGGCTCGCACTACGACACCTCGGGACGCATCCGCAAGGGGCCCGCGCCGGAGAACCTGGCGGTGCCGTCCTACGAGTTCCTGTCCGACAGCCTCGTGCGCATCGGCTAGGGGGGAAAGTCCATGCCGCAGCCCTGGATGAAGAACCGCCTGGTCCAGTGGATCGACTACCGCCTGCCGATGTTCTCCTTCGCCGAGAAGGAGCTGATCGACTACCCGACGCCGCGCAATCTCAGCTACTGGTGGAATTTCGGCTCGCTCGCCGGGATCGTGCTGGTCATCATGATCGTGACCGGCATCGTGCTGGCGATGCACTACACGCCGCATGTCGATCACGCCTTCGACAGCGTCGAGCGCATCATGCGCGACGTGAACTATGGCTGGTTGATCCGCTACATCCACACCAACGGCGGATCGGCCTTCTTCGCCATCGTCTACATCCACATCTTCCGCGGGCTGTACTACGGCTCCTACAAGTCGCCGCGCGAGATCCTGTGGATCCTGGGCGTGGTCATCCTGCTCTGCATGATGGCCACCGCGTTCATGGGCTACGTGCTGCCCTGGGGCCAGATGAGCTTCTGGGGCGCGACGGTGATCACCAACTTCTTCTCGGCGATACCCATCGTCGGCGACACCATCGTGACCTGGCTGTGGGGCGGCTTCACGGTCGACAACCCGACGCTGAACCGGTTCTACAGCCTGCACTATCTGATGCCCTTCGTGATCGTCGGCGTGGTCGCCCTGCACCTGGTCGCGCTGCACCAGCACGGCTCGAACAACCCGCTCGGCATCGACGCCAAGGGGCCGCAGGACAAGATCCCGTTCCACCCCTACTACACCGTCAAGGACATGTTCGGGCTGAGCGCGTTCCTGACGATCTTCGCGGGCTTCGTGTTCTTCGCGCCCAACTTCTTCGGCGAGCCCGAGAACTACATCCCGGCCGACCCGCTGCTGACGCCGCCGCATATCGTGCCCGAATGGTACTTCCTGCCGTTCTACGCGATCCTGCGCGCCATCACCTTCGACATCTGGTTCCTGTCGGCCAAGCTGCTCGGCGTGGTGGCGATGTTCGGCTCCGTCCTGGTGCTGTTCATCGTCCCCTGGCTCGACCGCTCGCCGGTGCGCAGCGCGCGCTACCGGCCGATCTACAAGCAGCTCTTCTGGGTGCTGGTGATCGACTGCCTGGTGCTGGGCTGGGTCGGCGGCAACCCGCCCGAGGGCATGTTCGTGATCATCGGCCAGATCGCGACGCTCTACTACTTCGCCCATTTCCTGATCCTGATGCCGCTGCTCTCGGTGATCGAGACGCCGCGCCCGCTGCCGACCAGCATCGCCGAGCCGGTGCTGGGGGGAAGCGCCGGGCCGCCGGCGGCGGCGCCGCAGCCGATGGAGAAGGCGCAATGAGGCGGACCGTCGGAGCCATCCTCGCCGCGCTCGCGCTGGCCGGCGCGAGCCCGGCCGCCACCGCCGCCGATGCCGTCGCCCCGCCGAGCATGAAGTGGACCTTTGACGGGCTGTTCGGGTCCTTCGACCGGGCGGCGCTGAGGCGCGGCTTCCAGGTCTACACCGAGGTCTGCGCGGTCTGCCATTCGCTGCGCCTCGTCCACTACCGCAATCTGACCGAGATCGGCTTCTCCGAGGATCAGGTGAAGGCGATCGCCGCCGAGGTCGAGGTCGCCGACGGCCCCGACGCCGAGGGCGAGATGTTCGACCGCCCCGCCCGGCCGAGCGACCGCTTCGTCTCGCCGTTTCCCAACGACAACGCCGCGCGCGCGGCCAATAACGGCGCGCTCCCGCCCGATCTGTCGCTGGTGGCCAAGTCGCGCATCGGCGGCGCCGACTACCTCTACGGGCTGATGGTCGGCTACCGGGAAGCGCCGGCGGAGATGGAGATGTCCGAGGGCATGGAATACAACGCCTATTTCCCGGGCCATCAGATCGCCATGCCGGCGCCGCTGAGCGAGGATTTGGTGGAATACGCCGACGGCACCGAGGCGACGGTGAACCAGATGGCGAAGGACGTGACCAACTTCCTCGTCTGGACCGCCGAGCCCGAGCTCGAGGAGCGCAAGCGCATGGGCGTCAAGATCGTGCTCTTCCTGATCCTGCTCACCGGCATGCTGTACGCGGTCAAGCGCGCGATCTGGTCCGACGTTCCGCATTGAGCCCGCATTGTGGGGGCCGCCGCCCCAGGGGGGAGAGACGCCATGGCGGAGCCCGGAACGCCACCGGTTATCGGCATCGTCGGCGGCAGCGGGCTCTACGATATCGACGGGCTGACCGACCGGCGCCGGGAGGCGGTGGACACGCCCTTCGGCGCGCCGTCCGACGAGATCCTGCTGGGCACGCTCGGCGGGCAGGCGCTCGCCTTCCTGCCGCGCCACGGGCGGGGCCACGCGACGCCGCCGGGCGAGATCAACTTCCGCGCCAATATCGATGCGCTCAAGCGCGTCGGCGCGACCGAGATCCTGTCGCTGAGCGCCGTCGGCAGTCTCGACGAGGCGCTGGCGCCGGGCACCTTCGTGCTGGTCGACCAGTTCATCGACCGTACCTTCCGGCGCATCAAGACCTTCTTCGGGACCGGGCTTGTGGCGCATGTGTCGATGGCCGACCCGGTCTGCCCCCGGCTCGGCGACGCGCTGGAAGAGGCCGCGTCCGGAATCGGCATCGAGACCGTGCGCGGCGGCACCTATGTGGCGATCGACGGCCCGCAATTCTCCAGCCGGGCCGAGTCCGAGCTCTACCGCTCCTGGGGCGCCGACGTCATCGGCATGACCAACATGCCGGAGGCCAAGCTCGCCCGCGAGGCCGAGATGTGCTACGCGACCGTGGCGATGGTCACCGACTACGATTGCTGGCATCCGGGCCATGACGACGTGACGGTGGAGGCGGTGATCGAGGTGCTGCAGGCGAACGCGGCGCGCGCCCGGCGGCTCGTCGAAGCGGCGGTGCCGCTGCTGGCCGGGCGCGACGCGGCCTGCCCGGCAGGCTGCCATACGGTGCTCGACACCGCGCTGATCACCCCGCCGGGCGCGCGCGACCCCGGGCTCGCGGCGAGGCTCGACGCGGTGGCGGGGCGCGTGCTCCGGCAATGAAGGTCGACGGGGTCCCCCGGCGGTCGATCCAGCTCGCGGCCGACGGCAAGACCGTCGAGATCGTCGACCAGACCCTCCTGCCGCACCGCTTCGAGATCGCGCGGCTGTCCACGCTGGAGGACGCGGCGGCGGCGATAAGCGACATGAAGGTGCGCGGCGCGCCGCTGATCGGCGCCACCGCGGCCTACGGGCTCTGCCTCGCCGTCCGCCGCGACCCGTCCAGGGGCTCGGTCGAGGCCGCCTGTTCGACGCTTCTCGCGACCCGCCCGACGGCGGTCAATCTGCGCTGGGCGCTCGACGGCATGAAGTCCCGCATCCTCGCCGTCGACGCGGCGAAGCGGGCCGATGCGGCCTATGCGCGCGCGGCCGAGATCTGCGACGAGGACGTGGCGATCAACCGGGCGATCGGCGAGAACGGGGCGGAGCTGCTGCGCGACACCGCGGCGCGCCGCGCGGGACCGGTCAACGTGCTAACCCACTGCAACGCCGGCTGGCTCGCCACCGTCGACGGCGGCACCGCGCTCGCCCCGATCTACCGCGCCCACGATGCCGGCGTCGAGCTCCATGTCTGGGTGGACGAGACCCGGCCGCGCAACCAGGGCGCCGGGCTGACCGCCTGGGAGCTCGCCGCCCACGGCGTGCCGCACACCGTGATCGTCGACAACGCGGGCGGCCATCTGATGCAGGACGGCAGGGTCGATCTCTGCATCACCGGCACCGACCGGACCTGCGCCAACGGCGACGTGTGCAACAAGATCGGCACCTATCTGAAGGCGCTCGCCGCCTCCGACAACGAAATCCCGTTCTACGTCGCCCTGCCCGGCCCGACCATCGACTGGACGGCCGAGAGCGGCGCCGACCTGCCGATCGAGGAGCGCGCCGGGGCGGAGGTCGCGACCGCGACCGGCGAGACCGAGGCGGGCGAGATCCGCACCGTCCGCCTGACGCCGGCGGCAAGCCCGGTCTTCAACCCGGGCTTCGACGTGACCCCGGCACGGTTGGTGACCGCGCTGATCACCGAGCGCGGCGTCGCCGAGGCGTCGGCGCAAGGCCTGCTCGCGCTCTACCCGGAGCGGCGGCGGGCACAGGCGGGGTAGGCGGAGATGCACAGCCTCTATTCGGCGCGCGATGCCGCCCGCACGGTCTCGCGCTACGCGGCCGGGGGCGTCCCGGAGGACGTGGCGCTCCGGGTCTACACCACGAGGCTCTTGGGCGGCGATCCCGCGCTGGTGCTGCATGGCGGCGGCAACACCTCGGTCAAGACCGCGATGACCGATCTGCTCGGCGAGACGGCCGACGTGCTGTGCGTCAAGGGCTCGGGCTGGGACATGGCCGATATCGAGCCCGCGGGCCTGCCCGCGGTCCGGCTCGAGCCGCTGCGCCGCCTCGCCGCGCTGGACCGGCTCGGCGACGAGGAGATGGTGGATTTCCAGCGCGTCAACCTGCTCGACCCGCGCGCGCCCAACCCGTCGACGGAGACTTTGCTGCACGCCTTCCTGCCGCACAAATTCGTCGACCACACGCATGCCGACGCGGTGCTCGCGCTCACCGATCAGCCCGACGGCGAGGCGATCTGCCGCGAGGTCTATGGCGGGACGATGGGGCTGGTGCCCTATGTCATGCCGGGCTTCGCGCTTGCCAGGGCCTGCGCCGCGGCCCACGCCGAGGACCCGTCGGTCGAGGGGCTGATCCTGCTCAAGCACGGCGTGTTCACCTTCGGCGCGACCGCCGAGGAGGCCTATGAGCGGATGATCGCCACGGCCGACAGGGCCGAAGCGCATGTCGCGCGGCGCCGCGCGAGCGTGCCGGTACCGCGCGTCGCAGCCACCGGGCCGGACGTGCCGGCCGCCGCGGTCGCGCCCATCCTGCGCGGGCTTGCGAGCGGCGCCGGCCGGCTCGTGCTCGACTTCCGCGGCGGCCCCGAGGTGCGCGCCTTGGTGGATCGCGAGGGGCTCGAACGCGCGACCTCGGGCCCGGTCACGCCCGACCACGCGATCCGCACCAAGCCGCTTCCGCTGATCCTGGCGCCGCCCCGGAAGGGCGCGCTGGACGCCTTCGCGCGCGACGCCAGGGCGGCGATGGACGGCTTCGTCGGCAATTACCAGGCCTATTTCGCGCGCAACAACGCCCGCCAGGCGGCGCCCAAGCGGGCGCTCGACCCCTACCCAAGGGTGATCCTGGTCCCCGGGCTCGGGCTGTTCGGCCTCGGCGCCTCGTCGCGCGCCGCCGCCATCGCCGCCGACCTCGCCGAGACCACGGCGCGGGTGATCGCCCAAGCCGAGTCCATCGGCCGGTTCGAGAGCATCTCCGAGGCCGACGTCTTCGATATCGAGTACTGGTCGCTGGAGCAGGCGAAGCTCGGCAAGGCGGCGGAGAAGCCGCTCGCCCGCCATGTCGTCGCGGTGACCGGCGGCGCGTCGGGGATCGGCCGGGCGACGGCGGAAGCGTTCGCCGGCGCGGGGGCGGAGGTTGCGATCCTCGACCGCGACCGCGCGGCGGCGGAAGCGGCCGCGGCGGCGCTCGGCGCGCGCGCCGTCGCCTGCGACGTGACCGATGCCGCCTCGGTGACCGCGGCGTTCGATGCCGTGGCCGAATCCTTCGGCGGGCTCGACATCCTGGTCTCGAACGCAGGCGCCGCGTGGCAGGGCCGGATCGGCGAGGTCGACGAGGCGGCGATCCGCGAGAGCTTCGAGCTCAACTTCTACGGCCACCAGCGCGCCGCGCAGGCGGCGGTTCGCATCTTTCGGGCGCAGGGGCTGGGCGGCGTGCTGCTGTTCAACGCCTCCAAGCAGGCGGTCAACCCGGGCCCCGGTTTCGGACCCTACGGCCTCGCCAAGGCGGCGACGCTGTTCCTGATGCGGCAATACGCGCTCGACCACGGCGCCGAGGGCATTCGCGCCAACGCGGTCAACGCCGACCGCATCCGGAGCGGGCTGATGACCCGGGCGAGGATCGAGGAACGCGCCCGGGCGCGCGGCGTCTCGACCGAAGCGTACATGGCCGGCAACCTGCTCGGCCGCGAGGTGACGGCCGACGATGCCGCGCGCGCGTTCGTCGACCTCGCGCTGGCCGAAAAGACCACCGGGGCGGTGCTCACCGTCGACGGCGGCAACATCGCCGCCGCGCTCAGATAGCGCGCGCCGAGAAGGGAGGCTGGTATAGGGCGGCTGATGGGTTTTCCGGGCCAAGCAGCCTCGTCCCATTGCCCGCTTCGTGTCCTGCTGTCATCATCGTCGAGAGGCGCCGCCGCGGATCAGGTCTATAGGCGCCCAGGCTCGCACGAGCGAAGGTCGATGAGCGAGCAACAGTTGGTGGTAATCTTGGCCTCGTCCTCGGTCGCGGCCGCCGCTCTTGCCTTTCTTCTCAAGCTGGCGCGTGACTTCGTCGCCGACAAGAGTCGCCAGTCCGCCAGCCTGCGGATCGTGACCGTCTATGTCCGGCTCGCCGTCAAGGAGTGGGACCACGAGGACATGGACCCTGCTCGCGGGACGGAGCGCAGGGTTGTCAACCTATCGACGATCATCGAGAAGATCCGGGAGCCCCGGCGCGAGGGCAGCGAACTGGACCCGTTTACACCCTATATCGCCTTCTCCGCGCATGACGACCTCAGCGTCTCGGAGGTGCGCGATTTCCTCGGATTCCTGGACAGCACGACTATCGAAAGTGTGGTGGACTTCATCCAAGCCGAAGCGCTGGTCCATGCGCTCGCCCAAGACCTGAGGAGCGAGTTCGTGCGGCGACAGTTTAGCCAAGAGAGAAAAATCGCCTTGGTGGAACTGATCAGCGACCGGACCGTCTACGCCTACGACGCTGGCCGGAAAGTCCTCCAGACTCTCCGGCCCTACGAGACATGTCCTCGACTGCTGTGGTGCCTGCCCTTCGGCTTCCGCATCTGGCGACTGGGCCGCGCGGTCTGCCAAATGGTCCTCAAAACATCGGCAGGGTGCCGGGTCCGCAGGTGCTCATGACTGGCTCTCGACGTTGGCGCAAGCTTCATTGTCAATGTGGCCTCCACCGCCAAGACGGTCAAGCACCATCTCGCGGGCTGCGTCTCCCGCCGCGCCAGGAAGAGCAGAAAGGCGACGACAAGACCGAACCGGAAACGGTTTGACTTTCAATTCCAGAAGAGCGCTGGGCGTGGACCCGGCGCTTTCTCTGGGCGAACTGCCGCTACCCCACATGCTCGGCGAACAGCGCGAGGGCGCGGTCGTGGCAGCGCTGCTCGGCGCCCCGGTTGTAGACGTCGCGGTCGTCGCAGCAGAAGCCATGCGCGGAATCGTCGTAGACGAAGCTGGGGACGTCGGGGTGGGCGTCGCGGATCGCCTGGACGTCGCCCATCGGGATCGCGTGGTCCTTGTCGCCGAAATGCAGCTGCATCGGCATGCGCGGCGTGTCGTTCGCCGCCCGCGCGGCGACGCCGCCGCCATAGCAGCTCACCGAGCAGGCGAGGCTGTCGAGATTGCAGCCGCTGATCCAGGCGACATAGCCGCCGAAGCAATAGCCGATCAGCCCCACCTTGCCCGCATCCGAGACCGCCTTCGCCGCCGCGTCCACGTCGGCCAGGATCCAATCGTCGGAGAGCCCGCCGCGCAACCCCCGGCCCTTGGCGAAGGACTCCTCGTCATAGCCGAGCTCGACGCCCTTCTCCGAGCGGTCGAACAGGGCGGGCGCGATCGCCGCATAGCCCTTCCCGGCGAACATGTCGACGAGGTGCCGGACATGGCTGTTGACGCCGAAAATCTCCTGGATCACCACGACGCCGCCCTTGGCGGCTCCCGACGGGTCGGTCCTGTAGGCGTCCAGCGCGTGGCCGTCGCCGGCGGTAAGCGTAACGGTCTGTCCCATGTCCCCGATCTCCCCTGGATGGAATGGATGGCGGCCCGGAACGGGCCCGAGATGGCCGAATTCTAGCGTCAAACGTTGAACCGAAAAAGGATCACATCCCCGTCGCGGACGATGTAGTCGCGCCCTTCGCGGCGCATCTTCGCGGCTTCCCTGGCGGCGACCTCTCCGCCGCATGCCACGAAGTCGTCGAACGCGACGGTCTCGGCGGCGATGAAGCCGCGCGCGAAATCCGAGTGGATCCTGCCCGCCGCGTCCTGGGCGCGGGTGCCGCGCTCGACCGTCCAGGCGCGGGTCTCGACCGGGCCCGTGGTGAAAAACGTGATCAGCCCGAGCAGGTCGTACCCGGCGCGCACGACACGGCCGAGCCCGGCCTCTTCCAGCCCCAGCGTCTCGAGAAATCCGCGCCGCTCGTCGTCGTCTTCGAGCTGGGCGATCTCGGCCTCGATGGCGGCCGAGACGACCACCGACGGCGCCCCCCTCTCCGCCGCCCAGCGGGCGATTTCCGCCGCGTGCGCATCGCCTTCGGCCGCGGCGTCCTCGTCGACGTTGCAGACATAGAGCACCGGCTTGGCGGTAAGCAGCTGCAATTGGCGGAACGGGGTTTCCTCGTCCGCGCCGATCTCCATGTCGAGCGCCGGCCGGCCGTCCTCCAGCAGGGCGATCGCGCGGATCGCCACGTCGCGCAGCGCCGTCGCCTCCCTGTCGCCGCCCCGCGCCTTCTTGGCCAGCGGATCGAGGCGCCGCGTCAGGCTGTCGAGGTCGGCCAGCAACAGCTCGGTCTCGACGATTTCCGCATCCGCGAGCGGATCGACCGAGCCCGCCCGGTCGACATCCCGGCCCTCGAAACAGCGGAGCACGTGGGCGATGGCGTCGACCTCGCGGATATGGGCGAGAAACTGGTTGCCGAGCCCCTCCCCCCGGCTCGCCCCGCGGACCAGGCCGGCGATGTCGACGAAGTCGAGCTGGGCAGGGGTGATCTTCGGAGACTTGGCCAGCGCGGCGATCCGGGCGAGGCGGTCGTCCGGCACCGCGATGCGGCCGAGATTGGGCTCGACGGTGGAGAACGCGTAGTTCGCCGACACCGCGGCGCGCGACTGGACGAGGGCGTTGAACAGGCACGATTTCCCGACATTGGGAAGCCCGACGATGCCGCAGCGGAAGCCCATCAGCGCTCGGCCCCGGCATCTCCCGCCGCCGCCTTCCTGGCCGGCCTGGGCCGGGGGCAGAGCAGCGCCACCCTGGTCATGAAGCCGGGATCGTCGCCGGCGACGGCGAGCGGCAGCGCCTCGGCGATGGCCTCGGCGAGCTTGGCGAATAGCGGGCGTTCCTCGGCGGCGAAATCGCCCAGCACGTGGCGCTGCACGCGGTGCTTGTCGCCGGGATGGCCGATGCCGACGCGGATCCGCCGGTAATCCGGCCCGATCTGGGTATGCAGGCTCCGGAGCCCGTTATGCCCGGCATGGCCGCCGCCCTGTCTGATCAGCACCTTGCCCGGGGCGAGGTCGAGCTCGTCATGGACGACCAGGGCGTCGCGGGCGCGCAGCTTGTAGAAGTTGAGCGCCGCGCGCACCGCCCGGCCCGACTCGTTCATGTAGGTCTCGGGCTTGAGCAGCAGCACCCGCGCGCCGCCGATCTCGCCGCTCTGTGCCCGGCCCTGGAAGCGGCGCCTCGGTGCCGAGAAGCCGTAGCGCGCGGCGATGGTGTCGGCCACGACATAGCCGATATTGTGCCGCTGGCGCGCGTATTTGGGCCCGGGATTGCCGAGCCCGACGACGATCAACATGGGTTGCCGGGTCGCGGGGGACCGCTACTCCCCGTCGCCGGACGAGGCGCCGTCGCCGGAATCCTCGGCTGCGGCCTCGCCTTCGGTCTCGGCCCCCTCTTCGCCCTCGCCCTCTTCGCCCTCGACCTCTTCCTCTTCCTCGTCGGCGGCCATCACGGTCGGCGCCGCGATGGTGGCGACGGTAAAGTCCCGGTCGGTGATCGTGAAGGCCACCCCCTCGGGCAGCGAAATCGCGCTGGCGTGGATCGCATCGCCGATGTCGAGCCCGGTGACATCGATCTCGAACTCGTTGGGGATGTTATCGGCGGTGCACTGCACCTCGACCTCGTGGCGCACCACGTTGAGCACCCCGCCGCGCTTGAGCCCGGGCGATTCGTCTTCGTTGAGGAACCGCACCGGGACCGCGACGTCGAGCTTGCGGCTGGCGGAGAAGCGCAGGAAATCGACGTGCAGCGGGGCGTCGCTGACCGGGTGGAACTGCACCTCGCGCGGCAGCACGCGGTGCTTCTCGCCGTCTACCTCGATGTCGACCAGGCGGATGAAGAAACCCGGCTGGCCGAGCTCGCGGTCGACGACCGGCCGCTCCAGGCTGATCATCACCGGCTCTAGCTTGTTGCCGTAGATCATGCCCGGAACCCGCCCGTTCCGCCGCGCGGCGCGCGCCGCGCCTTTCCCGGTATCCTCCCGGGGCGCCGCTGCAATGGTGCTCACCTCGGCCATGACCAGATGCCTCTCGTCTCGGGGCCCGCGCGCCCTGCCCGCAAGTGCCGGCGGCGCCCGCCTCGGGTCCCGGTTGTCCCTTGGAGCGCGGCCTTTTATCGCCTCGCCGGGGATTAGTCAAACAGGCTCGAAACCGACCTTTCCTCGGCGATCCTGAGGATCGCCTCGCCCATCAGCGGAGCGATCGAGATCTGCCCGACGGTGTCCGAGACCCTGACGGCCTCGGTGGTGAGGATGCTGTCGGTGGTGATCAGCCGCGACAGCGACGACGTCGATGCCCGCGCCACCGCGCCGCCCGACAGCACGCCGTGGGTGACGTAGGCGGCGACCGAATCCGCGCCGTGCTCGACCAGGGCCTCGGCCGCGTTGCACAGCGTGCCCGCGGAATCGACGATATCGTCGATCAGCACGCAGGTCCGCCCTTCCACGTCGCCGATCACGTTCATCACCTCGGACACCCCCGCCCGCTCGCGGCGCTTGTCGATGATCGCAAGATCGGTGTCGAGCCGCCGCGCGACCGCGCGGGCGCGGATCACGCCGCCCATGTCGGGCGAGATGATGGTGAGCTTGTCGCGGTCGATGTTCTCCTCGATGTCGCGGACGAAGACCGGCGAGGCGAACAGATTGTCCAGCGGGATGTCGAAGAATCCCTGGATCTGGCCGGCGTGGAGGTCGAGGGTGAGCACCCGGTCGGCGCCGGCGCTGGTGATGAGATTGGCGACCAGCTTGGCCGAGATCGGCGTTCGCGGCCCCGATTTCCGGTCCTGCCGGGCATAGCCGAAATAGGGGACGACCGCGGTGACGCGGCGCGCCGAGCCGCGCTTCAGCGCGTCCAGCATCACCAGCAGCTCCATCAGATTGTCGTTCGCCGGGTAGGACGTCGACTGGACCACGAACACGTCCTCGCCGCGGACGTTCTCGTGGATCTCGACGAAGCACTCCATGTCGGAGAAGCGCCGGATGCTGGCATTGGTCAAGGGGAGCTGCAGACAGGCCGAGATGGCTTCGGCCAGCGGACGGTTGCTGTTGCCGGCGAGGATCTTCATCGCGTCACTCGGGAAGTTGCCGGCCTATGGGCGCTTGAGCGCAGGGTCGTGCAGCGTCGTGTCCTGTCCGGGCGGCGGGTTTGCCACCGCCTCCTCCAGCGACTGGGCCTCGCGCCACTCGTCGGGCGGGCGGATATGGCCGGGATTGCCGATCTGGTCGAGCCCCCAGTAGATCTCCAGCCTGTGGTTGTCGGGGTCGCGGAACTCGACCGCGATCTGGCAGCCGGCGCGGCGGCGGCCGTGGAAGTCGATCCGGACGCCGTGCCGCTCCAGGTGGTCGCGCGCCCTGAGCACCTCGTCCAGCGTCGCCACCTCGAAGGCCATGTGGTCGAGCTCCGAGTTGTCCGCGTCTTGCTCGCGCCCGCCGACCAGCGCCACCCCGTGGTGGTCGGCGTTGCAGCGCATGAACACCATGCCGCCGGGCATCATGCTCTCGGGATAGACGTCCGACACCCTGAAGCCGAGCACGTCGGTGTAGAAGGCCGTGGACCGCGCGATATCGCGCACCTTGAGCACGACATGGCCGATCTTGCGGACCGCGAAGGGGAGCCCAGCCGGCGTCTCCCGCCGGGCGAGCGCCTGTACGTCCTCGCGCCCGAGCCCCTCCACGTCGACGATCCCGCGCCCGCGTTCGAGTGCCATCACGCCCCTCCCGGCGATGGATTTGGCGCCAATATACAGCCCGCCCGAACCGCGGCAAGCGGCCTCCGCCGTGTCGGCGATTCCAAACGACGCCGACACGTTCTACGCCGCCATGGTGGGATCGAGGATCGCTTTGCCGAGGACCGAATCCGACTCTTCCAGACGGCGGTGCTGCGCCGCCGCGGCCGCGAGCGCGTCGTCGACATTGCGCCGCGTCAGCCCGGCGCCAGGATAGCGCGCACCCGTTCGCGCAGATCCTCCCCGCGGTTGTTGCCGTCGCGCCGCACCGGCAGGTCGAAGCTGCGGTCGATGGGGACCGCCTCGACCGCCAGCACAACCTCGTCCCGCCCCGGGCTGGGCGCGGGCACCTCGGCGCGGCTGAGCACATCCGGCTCGCCGAACCTCTCCATGACTGCCGCGCGCATGGCCGGGGATGCCATTCGTTACGCCGCCAAGCCCGATGGGATCCGCGTCTTCACTCGGGCCTCTGAACCGGACCGCCATCGCTGCGGTGACGGCGCAACCCCGCACCGTAGGCACACAGCAGGTTCTCGTAATCCGTCGCCGACGGCAGGACCCTTGCGCCTTCCATGAGAGGAAACGTCATGACGGTGTCCTTCTCACGGTCCAGGTGCCCGAGCCCCAGCACGTGTCCCAGCTCATGAGCCATGACACTCAACGCATCCATTTCTCTCCTGCCCGGCAGAGCTTCGCCATAATTCACGCGTGGTCTCTTGTGCATGTATACCTCGATGTCGGCGTCGGTGATCGGGCTGCGGGTATCGTGGCTGCCTGGCGGCGAGGCAGTCGGCGGCCCGGAACGCCAGGAGATCGTGGTGACCGCCATCCGCCTTGCCGGCGCGCCCTCCGACAGGACGATGGCATTCACGCCGTCGTCCGCGGCCTCCAACCTGCTTTGGGAAGACCGCCATTCGAACAATTGCAGGGAAACCACGCCGAAGTCCGGTCTGCCTGTGCCGAACGGGTCTCCCTCGTACTCGGCCATGAGATACGCCGCCCAGCCGCGATTCCACCGCTGCATCGCTTCGACTGCGACGTCGATTATGGCGGGTGGCAGATCGGACGACAGGTGCATGACGACCGGGAAGCTCTCGACCGGTTGCGTCACCGCGTTGCCGGACTCCACGCGGAAGGTGCAAAGCCGGTCTGCCTCGCCCAAGGGGGTGCCGTGCCGCACCTCCGCTCCCGGATCGCCGGCGAGAGCAACCGGAAGAACCACCGAAAGACAGCACAACCAGGAAAGACCGAGGATCCGAATCGTCGATACACCCGCGCCGGTGGCCGGGATTGCCTTGTCGAGGGGACGAATGGGCGAGTCTACCGCAACAGCTCCTGAACCACCGAAGGCCTCTTGGCGATCAGCGCGAGCAGCACCTGCGCCGGTCCGGTCGGCCGCCGCCGCCCATGCTCCCAGTTGAGCAGCGTCCCCCTCGCCACCCCGATGCTGCGGGCGAACTCGCCTTGCGACAGGCCGGTCTGCCGGCGGATCTGTGCCACGTCGATATCCGGCAACTCGATTTCGTGCACCGTGGCGCCGCCGGTCTTGCCGTGGGCGAAGGCGAGCGCCTCCTCCAGGCCCTTCTTCACGCTCCCGTATGCGGTCATGGCTCGGCTCCATATGTCGCGAGGATGCGCTTGCTCAGCGCCACGGCAGCCGCCTGTTCGCTCCGTGACAGGTTCGCCCTCTCATTCTTGGCGAAGACCGTCACCAGAAAGATCGGCATGTGCGATCCGCCGAATACGTAAATCACCCGGAACCCGCCGCTCTTCCCACCGTCCTGGCGCGATATTCGGACCTTTCTCAGACCGCCGCCCAGCGACACGCCTATCTGCGGATTCGCCGCGATGAAGGCGATCGCCGCTTCCCGCTCGCGGTCCGACATCGTCGCTTTGGCGCGGCGCTGAAACTCCGGCAGCTCTACTACTGTCTGCAGCCGCGTCATTCACCGGCTACATATACGCCGATGGCGCATATGTCAATGGCATATGCGCCATCGGCGGGCTTCCCCGATCCGCTCTGGTCGACATCGCCGACGGGTCGAGCTCCGGCAAGCGCTATCCCAGCGCCGCTTCCCAGCCCGTCCCTTCGAGGATGTCGCGCAGCCGGGCGAGGAAGCCGGCGGAGTAGGCGCCGTCTATCGCGCGGTGGTCGAAGGATTGCGCGAGCACGCCGAGCGGGCGGATGGCGATCGCCTCGCCGCCTTCGGTCGCCACTACGGCGGGCTTACGCCGCACCCCGTCGGTCGACAGGATCGCGACCTGCGGCTGGTTGATGATCGGCGCGGTGATCAGCGTGCCGAAGGTGCCGGAGTTGGAGATCGTGTAGGTGCCGCCGGCGAGGTCGTCGGGTCCGATCTTGCCGTCGCGGGCGGCGGCGGCGGCGGCGCGGATGGCGCGCGCGAGCCCCGGCACGTCCATCGCTTGCGCGTCGCGGATCACCGGCGCCATCAGCCCGCCCGGGCCGAGATCGACCGCGATGCCGAGATGGACCCGGCGGTGGATGCGCAAATTCCCGCCCTCGATGCTGGCGTTGACGTGCGGGAAGTCGGGGATCGCCCGGCACGCGGCGAAGGCGACGAAGGGGAGGTAGCTGAGCGAGAAACCCTCCTTCGCCCGCCACGCCTCGCCGTGCCGGTCGCGCGCCCGCTCGACGGCGCAAAAATCGACCTCGACGGCCTGCAGCACGTGGGGGCTGGTCGCCTTGGACCGCACCATGTGCTCGCCGATCTGCCTGCGCATCCGGCTGAGCGGGACGAGGTCGGGGGCGGCCGGCGCGCTGTCGACCAGCGCCTCGACGTCCTGGCGGGTGATCCGCCCGTCCCTTCCGGTGCCCGCGATTTCCGCAACGTCCAGCCCGTGCTCGGCGATCAGCCGGCGCACCGCGGGAGAGAGCGGATTGCCCCTGGCATCGCGCCGCGGCACCGCGCCGAGCGAGATCGCGCCCCGCGCCTGCGACGGCTCGCCTGCCGGCGCGGCGGGCGCCGGGGCGTCGGGAGCCGCGTCGGCCGCGGCGCCGGCGATCACCGCGAGCCTGGCGCCGACCGGGACCGTGCTCCCGGCCGCGACCAGGATCTCGGACAGCACGCCGTCGGCGGGCGCCGGCACCTCGGTGTCGACCTTGTCGGTCGAGACCTCGAACAGAGTCTCGTTCGCCCTGACCGGATCGCCCGCCGCCTTGTGCCAGGCGACCACCGTCCCCTCGGTCACGGTCTCGCCGAGCTGGGGCATGACGACGTCCATCGCGGGCTCAGCCCATGCTGGCGCGGATCGTGTCCGCGATCCGCTCGACCGAGGGCAGCGCCAGGTCTTCCAGGTTGTCGGCCGACGGCAGCGGGATGTGCGGCGTGGTGATGCGGACGATCGGGCCGTCGAGGTCGTAGAAGCACTCCTCGCCGGCGATCGAGGCGATCTCCGCCCCCCAGCCGCAGAGCCTCGGGTTCTCCTCCACGGTGAACAGCCGGCCGGTCTCCGAGACCGCGGAGAGGATGGTCCGCGTGTCGAGCGGCACCAGCGAGCGCACGTCGATCACCGTGCAGGAGATGCCGTCCCCGGCGAGGCGCTCGGCCGCCTCGACGGCGCGCGGCACCATCGCGGCGAGCGCGACGATGGTGGCATCGCCCCCCTCGCGCAGCACGCTTGCGGTGCCGAGCGCATCCACGTGCTCGCCGTCCGGCACCGGACCCCTGATGCCGTAGAGCGATTTCTGCTCGAAGAAGATCACCGGGTCGGGATCGCGGATCGAGGCCGCCAGCAATCCCACGATGTCGGCCGGGTTGGAGGGCGCGACCACCTTGAGGCCGGGGATCATCATCGCCCAGTTCTCGATCGCCTGGGAGTGCTGGGCGCCGAACCGGGCGCCGCCGCCATTGGCGCTGCGGATCACCAGCGGGAAGGAGACCTGGCCGTTGGTCATGTAGCGCGACTTGGCGATCTCGTTGGCGACCAGATCCCAGCAGACGGCGAAGAAGTCGGAGAACATCAGCTCGGCGATCGGCCTCAGCCCGGTCATCGCAGCACCCATCGCGGCGCCGACGATCGCCTGCTCGGAGATCGGCGTGTCGCGCACCCGGTCCGGGCCGAACTCCTCGAACAGCCCGACCGTGGTCTTGAACACGCCGCCCGCCGCGCCGATGTCCTCGCCGAGGAACACCACCGAGGGGTCGCGCCGCATCTCCTGGGCGATCGCCGCGGCGACCGCCTCGCGGCAGGTCAGTTCCGCCATGCCGCGCCTCCATCGGCGTAGACCTCGGTCTCCAGGATGTCGGGCGGCGGCGGCGGCGAGGCCTTGGCCGCATCCGTCGCCGCGTCGACCGCCGCCAGCACCTCGGCCTCGATCCCGTCCACCGCGGATTCCGCGAAGCCGAAATCGAGCAGCCGCCGGCGATAGGCCGGGACCGGGTCGCGGGCGAGCCACTCCTCGACCTCCTCGTCCGGCCGGTAGGCGCCCGGGTCGGCGCGCGAATGCCCGCACTGGCGATAGGTCTTGGCCTCGATCAGCGAAGGACCGCCGCCCGACCGCGCCTTGTCGTAGGCGGTCCGGGCGACGCGGAACACCGCATCGGCGTCGTTGCCGTCGACGATGATCGACTCCATGCCGTAGGCCGGCGCGCGGTCGGCCGCGGGATGCTCGACCGCGGTCACGTCGCCGATCGGCGTGTACTCCATGTACAGGTTGTTCTCGCAGACGAAGATCACCGGCAGCTTCCACACCTGGGCCATGTTGAGGGCCTCGTGGAAGGCGCCGATATTGGTGGTCCCGTCGCCGAAGAAGCAGACCGAGACCTGGTCCGTGCCGCGATACTGCGCCGACCAGGCGGCGCCCATGGCGATCGGCAGATGGGCGCCGATGATGGCATAGGACCCCATCGCGCCGTGCTCGACGCTGGTCAGGTGCATCGAGCCGCCCTTGCCGGCGAGCAGCCCGCACTGGCGGCCCATCAGCTCGCCGAGGACCCCCGACATGGAGGCGCCGCGGGCCAGCGTATGGGCGTGGCCGCGATAGGTGCAGAAGGTGTAGTCGCCCTCCTCCATCGCCACCGCGAAGCCGGCCGCCACCGCCTCCTGGCCGAGCGACAGATGCACCGTCCCCTTGACCAGGTTCTGCAGGAACAGATCGTGCGCGCGCTGCTCGACATGGCGGATCTCGAGCTGGGAGCGCCACAGCGCGAGCCGTGCCGCCTCGCCGATATCGTCATTGGCGAGATCGGGCCCGGCCGTCTCTTCGTTTGCCAAGTTCGCCTCCCCCTCGGTTTCAGTATTTGGCGGAGATCGGCAGGTCCTCGGCCGGATAGAGGCTGATCACCCTCGGCCCCTCGTCGGTGACCACCACCTCCTCCTCGATGCGGGCGGCGGAATAGCCGTCCTTCGCCGGGCAGTAGGTCTCCAGCGCGAACACCATGCCCTCCTTGATCTCCTTCGGGTCCTCCATCGAGATCAGCCGGCTGATGATCGGCCGCTCGTGGATCGAGACGCCGAGCCCGTGGCCGAACTGGAGACCGAACGCCTCCATCTCGCTGGCGAACCCGAATTCTTCCGCCTCCGGCCAGACCGCGGCGATCTCGTCGGTCGAGACGCCGGGGCGCACCAGCTCGATCGCCGCGTCCAGCCATTCGCGGCACTGCTTGTAGGCGTCCTCCTGCACCGCGCTCGCGCGCCCCACGTTGAACGTCCGGTAGTAGCAGGTGCGGTATCCCATATAGCCGTGCAGGATGTCGAAGAAGGCCTGGTCGCCGGGGCGCACCATGCGGTCGGTGAAGTTGTGCGGGTGCGGGCTGCAGCGCTCGCCCGAGATCGCGTTGATGGCTTCGACGTCGTCCGAGCCCATCTCGTAGAGTAGCTTGTTGGCGCGGGCCACGATGTCGTTCTCGCGCACCCCCGGCTTCAGCTCCTCGCCGATCATGTGATAGACCGCATCGACCATGCCGGCGGCCTGGTTGAGCAGCACGATCTCGTCGATGTTCTTGACCTCGCGCGCGTCCAACATCACCTGCTGGCCGTCGCGCACCTCGATATTGCGCTTTTGCAGCTCGAACAGCATCGGCGGCTCGCAGATGTCGACGCCGATCGGCATGTCGCCGACGCCGGCCTCGTCGAGCATCGACTTGATCTGCTCGGCCGCCCTGGTCATCAGCCCGGCATCGGGCGGCACGGTGCCGCGCAGCCCCAGCATGCCGGCGTGGACGTGCTCGCCCTTGAGCCAGGGCGCGTGGAGCCGGTGGTGCGAGGCGGCCGAGCCGAAATCCCAGACATGCGGCTCCTCGCCCCGCATCAGGAGGGCGTAGCGCGACATCTTGTCGCGCGACCACTCGCCGATGGCGGTGCCGGTGAGGTAGCGGATGTTGTTGTTGTCGAAGCAGAGCAGCGCGCCGAGCCCGGAGCTCTCCAGCGCCTGCTTGGCGCGCGCCAGGCGGTAGTCGCGCAGCCGGTCGAAATTGACCCGCTCCTCGGTGTCGACGCCGCCATGGCCGGGCGCCGGGATCGCCCCGCCCCAGCTGTAATGCGGCTCCAGATGGGCCGGATCGATGTCGGCTGCCATGGCTCTCCTCCAATCTCCCGGACGCGTTTCAGCGCCGATATCGGTTCAAGATTTCACATCGCCGCCGCCGCTTCAATCCGCCCGCCGCTATTCCAGCCCGCCGGCCCGCGCCTGCTCGCGCGCGACCACCGCCCAGTCGCGCTCGCCGTCGCCATGCGCGATGGCGCCGAGCAGCCGGTCGCGCCAGACATTGGCGGACGGCAGCGGCACGCGCGCGGCCTCCGCCGCGGCGAGCGCGAGATTGGCGTCCTTGAGGCCGAGCGCGGCGGTCATGCCCACCCGGTCCCAGTCCTGCTTGGCGATGATGTCGCCATAGACCTTGTAGGCGGTGCAGGCGAACACCCCGTCGGTCAGCACGTCGTACAGGGTCTCCGGCCGGACGCCGTAGCGCCGCACCAGGGAGAACGCCTCGCCCATCGTCTCGATCGCGCAGCCGAGCACGAAGTTGTTGGCGAGCTTGACCGAGGCGGCCGCCTCGGGCGCCGCGCCGGCCTCGAAGCAGCGCCGCCCCATGGCCGCGAACAGCGGCGCGCAGGCGGCCAGCGAGTCCGGCGGGCCGGCGGCGACGATCCCGAGCTCGCCCGCCGCCGCCGCGTCGGGACGGCCGAGCACCGGGGCGGCGACATAGACCTGGCCCGCCTCTTCGTGGATCGCGGCGGCGCGCCGGCTCATGGCGACGCCGTGGGTGCCCATGCCGGCATGGATCGCGCCCCGGGGCAGGTGGGCGGCGATCCCGTCCGCCCCCTCGACGACCCGGGCGAGGTCGTCGTCGCCGCCCAGCATGGTGATCGCCACCTCGCGGTCGGAGACCGCGTCCGCGATGCTGCGCACGACCTTCGCGCCCGCGGGGGCGAGCGCTGCCGCCTTGGCGTGGGTCCGGTTGTAGCCCTTGAGGTCGTGCCCGGCCTCAAGGAGGCGCCTTGCCATGTTCTGCCCCATGCGGCCGAGGCCGATGAATCCGACTTTCATGCTTCCTCCTTCCAGGCGGCCCGCCGGCCGCGCAGCACCGCCACCCCCGACACCAGGGCGCAGGCGGCGAAGACGATGAACCCGTGGCCGAACGAGCCGGTGAGCGCGGCGATCCCGCCGAAGATCGGCGGCGCGGTGACGACGCCGAAAAACGTGATGAACAGCGCCCCGCCGGTGGCCCGGCTCGCCTGGTCGCCCGGGGCGATGCGCGCGACCTCCGACAGGAACACCCCGTTCCAGCCCACCCCGGTCGCACCCAGCACGATCGAGACCGCGACGATCGCCCAGTACGGCCAGCCGGCGTCGAACCACGCCGCCGCGAAGCCGGCGATCCCCATGGCGATGCCGAGCGCGCCCAGCACCGGCTGCGGCCTTCCGATCCAGTCGGCGAGCCCGCCCCAGGCGATGCGCCCGACGATCCCGGCGAGCTGGGCGATGGCCAGCGTGAGCCCCGCCGCGACGAACCCCATGCCCACGCCCTGGACCAGGTAGGTGACGAGAAAGACGCTGAAGCATTGCTGGACGGCGGCGAAGAAGAACGAGGCGAAGCAGAGCCGCCTGAGCACCGGGTTTGCCAGCACGAGGCGCAGCGGGCCCATGACGTTGCCGCCGAGCCCCTGGCGGTCCGGCCTGAGCTCGATGTCGAAATGCCGCCGCGTCGGGTGGATGGCAAGCATGCAGAGCGCGCACATCGCCGCGACCGCCCAGGACGCGCCGCGCCAGCCGAGCTCGACGGCGAATAGCGGCACCAGGGCGCCGGCCAGCATCCCGCCGAGCGGCACGCCGGTCTGCTTGATCGAGAACACCAGCGAGGAGAGCCGCGGCGGGGTGTGGCGGGCGAGGATGTGGGAGCTCGCGGGCGTCGCCGGGCCGAGCCCGATCCCGAGCATGAACCCGGCGAGCGCGAGCACCGGCCACCAGGCGGTGACGGTCAGCGCGAGCGCGGCGATGGAGATCGCGAGCCCCGCCTGGCTCATGCGGATCGGGCCGAAGCGCGGCACCGCCCCGCCGCTCAGCAGCGAGGCGGTCATCGCGCCCGAATAGACCAGCGATGCGAAGATGCCGATATTCGCCGCATCCAGCCCGATATCGCCTTCCGCCTCGGGCGCGAAGACGGGCACCGTCAGCGTCGCCATGGTGACCATCGCCTGCACCGCGAGCGTCGCGGCGAGCGCGCGCACGACCTGAGCGGCGGGCTGGCTCATGGCGCGAGCTTATCCCGGATGCCCCGCCAATTCATGCCGCGGCGTCGGGAGAAAGCCCGTGCCGCCGGCGAGCGCGATGCTGTCACCCCGGCCTTGTTCCCGGGTCCAGGGACATTGGGGGAAGGCGGTGCGTGCCACCCTGGACCCCGGAACGAGTCGGGAGCGACAAGCGGGACGGGGACGGTCCCGCTCATGGGCGCGGAGCCCGCTCCGGGGGCGCCTCACCGCGCGTCGCCGAGGGCGACGGCGGCGAGGCCGGCGACGATCAGGGCGAGGCCGGCGAGGTTGGTGACGGTGAGCGCCTCGCCGAGGATCGCGGCCGAGCCGAGCATCCCCGCCACCGGCGTCGCGAGAAACAGGAGCGAGGCGGTGATCGCCGGCAGCGAGCGGGCGATGGCGACGGCGCCGAGGATGGTGAGCGCGGTCGCCAGCGGGCCGGAATAGAGCAGCAGCCAGAACAGGGTCTCGGACCAGCGCACGGTCTCGCCCGCCTCGACGACGAGGGCGAGCGGCGCCGCCACCAGCGTGGCCGCGAGCAGCTGCCAGGGGGCGAGCTGGAACGGGCTGAGCCGCCAGACATGGCGCCGCATATGCAGGATGGGGATCGCCCACACCACCGACGCAGCGACCAGCAGCAGATTGCCGTAGACCACATCGCCGTCCGACCAGTCGAAGCCGACCGGGTTGAACATCGTGCCGAGCCCGCCGAGGCCGAGCGCGAGCCCCGCCGCCTTGAGCCGGGTCAGGCGCTCGCCGAACAGCAGGATCGCCGCCGGCGTCACCCAGAGCGGGGTGACGAAGGAGAGCAGGGACGCCCTTCCGGCCTCGGCGAATTCGAGCCCCATCACCGTCATCGCCGGGTAGATGCCCATCATCAGCACCCCGATGGAGACCACCGCCGGCATGTCGTGCCGCCCCGGCAGGCGCAGCCGGCCCAGCACGGCGAGCGCCGCGAACAGGCAGAGCGCGGTCGAGCCCATGCGGACGCAGCTCAGCCAGACCGGCGGGATCGAGCCCAGCGCGATCTTCAGCACCGGCCAGTTGACCCCCCAGACCGGCAGGCAGAACGCCAGCAGCGCATAGGCGGCCGCGGTGCCGAGCGGCGGGTGCGGGTGGGGTGCCGGCGCGCTCAAGCCGGGTCCGGGCGGCGCGCGGTCAATAGGGCGTGCCGTCGCGCCGCGAAAAACGCCGTGCCGGGGCGGCGACCGTCTTGTCGAGGATCAGATCGTCCTCGGTGTAGTGCACCCGGTCGGCGGTCGCGCGGGTGCCGATCTCGAGAAACTCCACCTCGGCGTCGGTGCGGTTCTCCAGCCGGTGCCCGTCGCCGCTGCCGGCGGGAAAGCCCGCCACATGGCCGGGGCCGAGAAGCTGCTCGCCGGAATCGCAGACCAGCGTCGGCTCGCCGGAGACGACGAAGACGAACTCGTCCTCGCCAGTATGCCAGTGGCGCAGCGCCGAGATCGCCCCGGGCGCGAGCCGGGTGAGGTTGATCCCGATCTGGGTCAGCCCCAGCGCATCGCCCAGGACCTTGCGGAACTTGCCGGCGAGCGCCGTGTCCCAGGGCGGCGGGTAGGGCTGGCGTTCCTCCCCCGGCACGGTCGCGGGGTCGAGGGCGGGGGCGCGAAGCTCGTCTGCCATGCGTGTCCTCCAGGGTTGGGAGCGTCCCTCGATACGGCGCTTCGCGCCTACTCGGGATGAGGATGTTCTTTTGGGCCATAGCAGTTTTCCCTCATCCTGAGTAGCCCCCGAAGGGGGCGTATCGAAGGACGGGCCGCTCCCCCGGTTCAACCGGCCCCCGCCGCCCTGACGATGACGTTGCCGAGACGGTCGACGGTGCCGGCGAGGCCGGGGTCGATGAAGGCGGTGGCGTCGTCCTGTTCGAGGATCGCCGGGCCCGCCACCGTCATGCCGGCGGGCAGCGCGAGGCGGTCGTAGACCGCGGTCTCGTGCCACGCCCCCTCCCACCGGACGCGCCGCGATCCCCTGAGCGCGGCCTCCGGCGTGGCGTCGGGCGGCGGCGCGAGGGCGGCGAGGTCGAACTTGCGGCGCACCCCGATCGCCGCCGTTCTGAGCGACAGCAGGCGCACGCCGATCCCCTCCAGCAGGCGCCCGTAGGTCTTGCGGTAGGCGGTCTCGAAGGCGGTGCGGATCATCGCGAGCGACACGTCGGTCGCGCCGCCCGCGAGGCGCGCGGGCAGCGGAACCGGGACCGTGTGGGTCTGGCCGATATAGGACATGTCGAGCTCGAAGGCGGTCTCCAGGCGCTCCAGCCCCGCCCCCGAGCGGCGCAGCAGCGCGAGCCCGCGCTCGGCGGTCTCGGCCATCTCGGCATCGAGCGCGGCCACGTCGAGCGCGTCGAGCGGGCGGTTGATGGTGTGCACGAAGTCGTGGCGCATGTCGGCGATGACGCAGCCGAGCGCGCTGGTCACGCCGGGGAAGCGCGGGATCAGCGCGGCGCCGAGCCCGACATCGCGGATCAGCGCGCCGACATGGAGCGCGCCGCCGCCGCCGAACGGCATGGCGGCGAACATCTTGGGGTCGTAGCCGCGCTCGATGGAGACCAGCCTTATCGCCCCGGCCATGCTGGAATTCGCCACCTTGACGATCGCCTCGGCGGCCGCCGCCACATCGAGCCCGAGCGGCGCGGCGACATGCTCGCGGATGGCCGCCCGGGCGGCGTCCACGTCGAGCCGGCCGAGCCCCTCGCCGATCGGGCGGTCGGGGTCGATGCGCCCGAGCGCGAGGTTGGCGTCGGTCACCGTCGGGCGGTCGTTACCGCGGCCGTAGCAGGCGGGGCCCGGATCGGCGCCCGCCGATTGCGGGCCGACGGCGAGGAAGCCGCCGCGGTCGACCGCGGCGATCGAGCCGCCGCCGGCGCCGATGGTGGTGATCTCGATCATCGGCGTGCGCACGACGAGGCCGAAATCGATCGCCGCCTGGGCGCAATAGGCGCTCCTGCCGTCGGCGATCAGGGCGACGTCGAAGCTGGTGCCGCCCATGTCGCAGGTGATCACGTTGGCGAAGCCCGCCGCCTCGGCGATCCTGGCGCCGGCGATCACCCCCGCCGCCGGCCCCGACAGGGTCGTGCGCACCGGGAGGGTGCGCGCGGTGTCGACCGACATCACCCCGCCATTGGACTGGACGATCAGCAGCTCGGCATCGATGCCGCGCTCCGCGAACCCGGCCTCGACGCCCTCCAGATAGGCGCCGAAGACGGGCTGCAGGCAGACATTGAGCGCGGTGGTCGAGGCGCGCTCGAACTCGCGGATCTCGGGCAGGATCAGCGAGGACGCGTTGACATGGTCGTTGGGCCAGACCGCGCGCACCGCCTCCAGCGCGGCGCGCTCGTTGGCGTCGTTGGCATAGGCGTTGATGAAGACGATGCCGACCGCCTCGCAGCCGCGCTCCAGCAGGGTCTGCGCGGCGCGCCTCGCCTCGCCGGAATCGACCGGCTTGCGGACCGTGCCGTCGGCAAGCGTCCGCTCGTCGACCTCGACGGCGAGGTCGCGCGTCACCACCGGCCGGTAGCTGCCCCACAGCCCCCAGGTGTTGGGCCGGTCGCGCCGGCGCATCTCCAGCACGTCGCGGAAGCCGCGCGTGGCGATCAGCCCGGTGCGCGCGGCCTTGCGTTCCAGCAGCGCGTTGGTGCCGACGGTGGTGCCGTGGACCACGGAGCCGATCTCCGCCGGATCGTCCACCGACGCCTCGATGCCGCCCAAAAAGCCCTTGGCGATGTCGTCCCGGACCGACGGCACCTTGCCGATGCCGTACCGCCCGCTGCGCTCGTCGAGCCAGAACACGTCGGTAAAGGTGCCGCCGACATCGACGCCGACCAGCATGCCGGAGCCGCCGGTCACGCCGCGAAACGCTCGACCGCGATCTCGTCGGCGCGATGCCGGACCTGCCACAGGTCGTGGGCCATCTGCATGCCGAGCCAGGTCTCCGGCGTCGAGCCGAAGGCTTTGGACAGGCGTATCGCCATCTCGACCGAGATGCCCGTGCGACCGTTCACCAGCTCCGACAGCGCCTGCCGGGTGACGCCCAGCCCCCGTGCCGCCCGCGTCACGGTGAGGCCGAGGGGTTCGAGGCACTGCCGTTTCACGATGCCGCCCGGATGCGGCGGGTTGTGCATGCCCATGTTCCCGTCTCCTCAGTGATAGTCCACGTAGTCTACGTCGACCGCCTCGCCATCCTCGAACCGGAAGGTGATGCGCCAGTTGGCGGATACCGAAACCGCCCAATGCCCTTTCAGCGATCCCTTCAACTCGTGCAGGCGGAAGCCCGGCAGATCCATTCCCTCCGGCCCGCGGCTGAGATCGAGCGCCGCCAGGATGTCCCGAAGCCTCTCCACATGCGCTGGCGCCACGCGCCGCGCTGTCCTGCCTTCGTAGAGCGCCTTCAGGCCGCGATGCCGGAACGAAGCAATCACTATCAAACTCTATCTCGTCGCCTGTCAGATGACAAGTGACAACACGTTTGTCCACGCGCCCAAATTCGCATCGGGCGGGACCGGTTGACAGCAACGTCAAGGACGGCGCCATTCTCGCCGGCTTCATCCTGGGGTGGAAATATCATGGCAGACAAGAATGCCGCCGGCCCGCTCGGCCGCTTCGTCCGTGCCTTCTACGACGCCCGCCGCTCGGACGGCCGCGCCACAATGCCATCGGCAGATATAGTCACACCGTAGTCTCGTTCTGCGGCCGCGCGGCTCACCAGGCCGAGGGCGAGGTCGCGCGCGATGGCCTCGACCGGGCGGTCTTCCGCCGGGCCGTAGCCGCCGCCGCCCGGGCTCTCGACGCGCACGCGCTGGCCCCTGCGCAGCGTGACGCCCGACAGCTTGCCGGTGTTCACCGGCGAGCGCTCGCCGTCCGCCTGCTCGTAGACGATCCGGTTGGGCGCGCCGGCGCCGCCGCCGAGGATGCCGAAGGCGGGGAAGCGGGCGCGCTCGCCGAACACCACGAGATCGGCCGCATCGGCCAGCAGCTCGAACTCGTAGACCGCGCCCAGCCCGCCGCGGTGGCGGCCCGGCCCGCCTGAGTCGGGCCGCAGCCCCCAGCGGGTCACGCAGGCGGGGTAGGCGGCCTCCAGGATCTCCGCCGGCGGGATGTTGGCCATGCCGATCGGCGCATTGCCGTGGCTCAGCCCGTCGCCCTCGGGGTTGCCGCCGAGCCCGCCGCCGAAGAAGGTGAACAGGATGAAGCGTGCGCCGTCGTCGCGCCTCCCCGACATCAGCAGCGCGTTCACGGTGGCGAAGCAGGCCGCGTTGACCCGCTCGGGGGCGGCCAGGGAGAGCGCGCCGAAGATCACGTCGATGGTGCGCATGATGTTCTCGGTATAGCCCGAGACCGGGGACGGCGGCTCGGCGGCGAGGATCGAGCCCTCGGGGATGACGAACGCGATGGGCTCGAGACAGCCGCCGCTCGCCGGCACCTCGTGGAAGACGTGCTTCAGCGCGACGAAGGAGGCGGCGATCGTGGTCGCCCGCGAGACGTTGAGCGGCCCGGCGCAGGCAGGCGCCGAGCGCGAGAAGTCGAGCGTCAACGTCTCGCCCGCGACGGTGAGGTCGAGCGCCACCCTGAGCGGCGCGTCGGAACGCCCGTCATTGTCGATATGGTCCTCGAAGGAATAGGTGCCGTCGGGCAGCTCCGAAATCAGCGCCCGCATCTGCCGGCTGGCGCGACGCGACATCTCAGCCATCGCCGCCGCGACCGTGCCGTCGCCGAAATCGTCGAGCAGGTCGTTGAGCCTGGCGGTGCCGAGGTCGAGCGCGCCGAGCTGGGCGTTGAGGTCGCCGTAATTGCTTGCCGGCAGGCGGCCATTGGCCAGCAGGATGTCGACGATGTCCCGGTTGACCACGCCGCGCTCGGCGAACTTGACCGGCGGGATTCGTACCCCCTCCTGCATGATGTCGACCGCCGTCGGGTTGTAGTTCCCGGCGACGTTGCCGCCCACGTCGAGCCAGTGGCCGACCGAGGCGAGGTAGCAGAACAGCCTGCCCGCGCGGAAGATCGGCTTGACGATCTTGATGTCGTTGAGATGGGTCGCCCCGACATAGGGGTCGTTGAGCAGATAGAGGTCGCCGTCCGCGGGCCCGCCATCGGCCTCGGCGCGGGCGATCGCCGCCTTGGTGGCATGGCTCATCGCGCCGATGAAGACCGGCAGGCCCTGCTTGCCCATCGCCACCGTCTCGCCGTTCGCGTCGTAGACGCCGTGGCTGCCGTCCCTGGCTTCGGCGATCACCGGGCTGAAGGCGGCGCGGAACAGGGTCGCATCCATCTCGTCGACCAGCTGCTCCAGCCGGCCGCGGATCACGGCGAGGGTGACGGGGTCGAGCTCGGCGGCGGACATGCGATGGCGGGACGCGGGCGTTGCAACCGGGATCGATGATGGCATAGTGCCGCCGGGGTGTCATGCCCGCCCGGGGCCAGGAGGAAGCGCCATGGAGATCCGCAAGCTCGTCACCGTCGTCGAGGAGACCAGGCGCGAGCTCGACCGCGCGGTCGAGCCGGCCGCCCGCCAGGCCGCGGCGATCGCGGTGATCGCCAACCCCTATGCCGGGGTCTATGACGAGGCGCTGGAGGAGCTGCAGCAGGCCGGGGCCGAGCTCGGCGCGCTGCTCGTGCAACGCGCGATCGACGCGCTTGGCATCGACGGCGAGGCGGTCGCGAGCTACGGCAAGGCGGCGATCGTCGGCGTCGCCGGGGAGCGCGAGCACGCGGCCGCGGTGATGCATCCCCGCATGGGCAAGCCGGTGCGCGAGATCGTCGGCCCGGCGCGCTCCATCATGCCGTCGACCAAGAAGCTCGGCGGGCCGGGTACGGTCATCGACTGCCCGCTGCACCACAAGGACGAGATGTGGACGTTTAGCCATTTCGACGCGATGCAGGTCTCGGTCACCGACGCGCCGCGCGCCGACGAGATCGTGGTCGTCGTCGCGGTCGCCGATTCGGGCCGCCCGTTCCACCGGGTCGGCGAGGACCTCGCGGTCGCGGATCTGATGTCCAAGAACGAGTAGATGTCCCTGATCGCGCCCTTCCGGGCGATCCTGCCGGCGCCGCAGCATGCCGGGGCCGTCGCCGCGCCGCCCTATGACGTGCTGTCGAGGGCCGAGGCGCGCGCCCGCGCGGCCGGCAACCGGCTGAGCTTTCTGCACGTGTCGCGCCCGGAGATCGGCCTCGCCTGCGGGGTCGCGGCGGACGATTCCGCAGTCTACGCCAGGGCGGCCGAGACCATGGCGCGGCTGCTTGCCGAGGGAACGCTCGGCCGCGCCGAACGGGCCAGGCTCTATGTCTACCGCGTCGAGATCGACGGCCACCGGCAGACCGGCATCGCCGGCGCGGCGCCGGTCGCGGCGCTCGCCGATGGCCGTATCCGCCGCCACGAGCTCACCCGGCCCGCCAAGGTCGCCGACCGCGCGCGCCAGATCGAGGCGGTCGGCGCCCATACCGGCCCGGTCATGCTCGCCCACCGCGACGACCCGGCGCTGGCCGAGGCGGTGGCGGCGGTGGCGGCGGGACCCCCGGCGCTGGAGGCCGGGATCGACGGGGTCGCCCATTCGGTGTGGGCAGCCGACGGCGCGGCGGGCGCGGCGCTGCTCCGCGCGGCGGAGCGGCTGGAGACGCTCTACATCGCCGACGGCCACCACCGCTCGGAGGCCGCGTCCCGGGTCGGGGCGCGCTTTCTCGCGATCGGCTTTCCCGCCGGCGAGATGCGCATCCTCGACTACAACCGGGTGGTCCGCGACCTCGCCGGGCGCTCGCCGGACGAGTTCCTGGCGGCGCTCCGGGACGGCTTCGCCGTCGCCCCGTCCGACCGGCCGGTCCGCCCCGAACGCCCGGGCCGGTTCGGGCTCTACTTGGCGGGGCGGTGGTACGGCCTCGCCCTCGAAACGGCGCAGGCGGCGGACGGCGACCCGGCGGCGGCGCTCGATGCCGAGATCCTGTCGCGCGCCGTGCTCGCTCCCCTGCTCGGCATCGACGATCCGCGCAGCGACCCGAGGATCGACTTCGTCGGCGGCGGCCGCGGCCTCGACGGGCTCGCCGCCCGGGTCGATTCGGGCGAGATGGCGGCCGCCTTCGCGCTCCGCCCGGTCTCCCTCGACCGGCTCTTCGCGGTCGCCGACGCCGGGCGGGCGATGCCGCCCAAATCGACCTGGTTCGAGCCCAAGCTCGCCGACGGGCTGCTGTCGCTGCCGCTGGAAGGCTGAGATGGCGGTGCCCGACGAGACCTACGATCCGATCGAAGGGTGCTGCAACGCCTGCCGCCACTACGACCCGACCGCCTTCGGCGGGGCCAATTACGGCCATTGCCGGCGCTACCCGCCGGTCGCCGTCGAGACAAGCGGCGGGCTGAAGCGCGGGGTCTGGCCGGTGGTGGGCTATGACGACAGCTGCGGCGAGTACCGCCCGGCCTGACCGCCTAATGTTTCACTTTAATGAAGCAACGTGCCGGGCGTTGAATGGGAGCCAAGAAACGGCGGAATCCGGGCCCTTATGGCCTTTCAGTCACAGGGTGCAGGAAATTCGATAGCTCGATATCAACACTATCTCATCGAGTCGACCCGGCCATGGACGGCGTATTCCCGGAATTTCACCCCCGAATTCGACAATATCTAGCGCACCGTGATGATTTTCTCCCGTCGCGGTCGATTGGGTATTCGTTCGGGCGAGCCGTGCTGGACCGGACGCTGGGAGGAGGTCCACGCGCCGAATCGCGCAGAAGTCTGGCGTTTGGACGCTCGGAACACGCATCAGGTGGGCCATCTCCACGGCTCGACCGAACGATTACGATTCCGGCGATCGTCTGCGCGCCGCGATCGCACCGTATTCGTTCGGGCGGGCCGTGCTGTTCCAGCTGCCTAGAAGAGGTCGATGCGCCGAAATACGCAGAAATCCGCCGTCCTGGCGCACGGAACACGCAGATTGCCGACCGGCTCCACGGCCCGCTCGAACGAATACATCGCGCCCCGGAGGGTCGGCGCCGAACCTCCTTTCCCGGGCCTCTCGCGGCGCCTCCATCCGTGACCGTACCCAAGGGCGTTTGGTCGTGACCGGAGGCCGCCGCGCGTCCGACCGATCACGGTGTCCTCCGGTCGACTTCAAGCCACGCTAGGCGTCATGCGGGACCGCAGCCCGCGGCGGTCGACAATGTTCTAGACGCCGGCGATTTCCTCCGCCAGCACCTTCGAGGCGGTGCGCTCGGACTCCGAGCCGACCACGCTCCAGAACTCCACCGTACCCTGCTTCACCGTCACGCGGGTGGTGCCGTAGCCCGCCTAGGGCTGTTCCGACAAGGCCCTGTCGATCTCCCGGCGGATCGACTCGTCGTCTGCGTCGCTGTCAATCGCCGCAGTGCCCGCCGAAGCGATGTGTCGGATGATGTTGGCACGGCTGATCGGCCCTACCACATCGCCGTCGTCGACGATCGGCACGCCGTTCCGGCGACCGTGGTCGAGCGGCTAGCCGTGGATGGTTGCAGCCAGGGACGCGGGCTCGGCGGCACCCTGCTGATAGACGCGATCCGCCACATGGTACGGTGGGGCAGACGATCGCCACGATCATGGAACTTTGAACCCGCGCAGCCCGGAGGAGGCGGGGCGATGATCAGACGGCGCGTTCATCCGGGGCTGCCGGCATGCCCTCCGTCGGAACGTCGGCGACCCCTCATGTCCCGACCGCGAATCATCGGCAAGTCGCTGCTGACCCGGCAAATTGCATCGAAATAACCGGCATTTCACGCTCTCTTACCCTTGATTTCGCGGGGTCCGTCACCATAATTAGAATGGTTCTAATAAATGGGCAAACCTGTCATGTTCCAGAATTTGCATCCCACGAAGATCGACATTCCCGACAACGTGCGCGCAGCGATGATCGACGTCCTCAATGCCCGGCTGGCCGACGCCGTCGATCTCTCGAGCCAGATGAAGCAGGCCCATTGGAACGTTAGGGGGCCCGCGTTCATCGCGCTGCATGAGCTGTTCGATACCGTCCATAACGCGGTGCAGGTCCATGCTGACGATTTGGCGGAGCGCATCGCGGCGCTCGGCGGCACGGCGCGCGGCACCTCCGCTGTAGCCGCGTCCGCTTCGACCCTGCCCGAGTATCCGACGGAGATCTACGCCGGCAGCCACCATGTGGACGCGGTGAGCGCCGCCCTTGCGGCGTTCGGCAAGGAGATTCGCGCGGCGATCGCACGGGCCGGCGAGGTGGGCGATGCGGATACCGAAGACCTGTTCGTCGGCGTTTCGCGCGACATCGACAAGAATCTGTGGCTGGTGGAAGCCCACGCCCAGGCGGAAAGCTGATCTTCCTCGTCGGAGACCCATCCTGCGCACGTCGCCGGACGTTTACGCAGAACCCCCGACACGAGCAATGTCAGAGCCGACAGTGAGGCGATAATTGCCTGCCCGCGCTCATCAACACGCATCGCCTTGCGGTGCTTCCAGCCGATACCCGACATGAAGCCGGACATGACCACGTGAGGCGTGTAGGCCACGAAACGTCCGATCCTCGATACGCCCGGTAGCACCCGCAAGAGGCCCGCCAGCACGACGACCGTCAGGGCTTTGGAGAGGCTGTCCGCATGGCTGGTCAGGACGACCGCCATAGCGACGCTCATCGGCGCCGTCGGGCCGGATATCTGCGAGCGCGTGCCGCCGAACACGGATGCGAAGAAACCGACCGCGATGGCGCGATAGAGCCCGGCTGCCGCACCCATCCCCGAGGCGATGCCGAAACCGACGGAAACGGGCAGCGCCACCACCATTGAGGTGATGCCGCCGAAGACATTGCCGCGCAGAGTGTCGAGGTCGTAGTTCAGGCGGAACGATACATCCCTCTCGCGCGCCGCCCGTTATCTCGGGCACTGGCATCATCCACGGTAGAGGACGCGTTCGCCAAGCGGCTGCACGGGCCGGCAGTATTGCGGACGAATCGCGGCGAAGGCTGTGATCTGCGGGGCCGACACCGAGAGCGGCGCTGCAGCGAGGCCAGCTCGTGTACTCCCGGACCCGGCAGCGCTCCATGCATCTCTGAAACGCTCGCCCCGCCACGCGGCTTCGTTGCGAGCGGACGCGGGCATTGGACCGCGGATCCTGTGGTCGATCCGCACCGTGTCCCTGTGCGCCTCCGCGCCGTCCAGGAGCGCGGGAAGCGCGGGTGGGTGCATCGTTCACGACACTCGCCGCTTCTCCCCCACGGCGCTCACAGGCTCCGGGTGGGCCCCCTGTCGCGGGACCGGGACTGCGTGCGGTACGCCGACGAGAACCGCTCCAGCCGGGAGACCGCTGTCCGCAGGCGCTCGCGCCCGTCTTCGATGCGGTCGATATGCGCGCCGTGGGCCGCGCGGTCGTCGAGGATCGCGCGGCCCTCCCGCAGCAGGATTTCGTTGCGCTCCAGCCAGATCGGCCAGGAGCGCTGCTCCTGCCGCGGGACGTCGTGGTTGCGCGCGCGATGGGAGATGGTGCGATAGCGCAGCCAGTGGCGCTCCACGTCGCGCAGGAAGTCGCGCACCCGGTCGCGCGCCGCGGCGTGCGCCCGGTACTGCCCGACGATCTCCCCGAGACGCGCGCGCGTCTCGGCGGCATGCGCCTCGCTCCCTGTGAAGGCGGCGAAGCGCTCGACCAGCGCACCGGCGCCGTCGAGCTCGAAGCGATGCTCGTCCTGCCTCCCGGCCCGGAGGAGGTGTGCGCGCCAGTCGCGCCGGAGCTGGCGATAGGCCGCGTACGAAAGGTCCGGCCCGGGTGCCTCGCTCCGGGCGGGCGTCTCGGCCGGCGGCGGGACGGGGGCGGCGTCCCTGCCGGCATTCTGGTGTGTCCGCGCAGCGGGCTGGTCGGGACGGGCGGTCTCCGAGGCGGATGCGGTCTGCCGTGCGGGCTCGGGAGCCGGTTCCCCGTCCCGGCGCGCCCGCTCGCTCTCCTCCTCCGCGTTCTGACGCGCGTGCGCGGCCCTGGCGGTGGCGGAGCGCAGGTAGCTGCCGGCGCGGGCATGCACGTCGTGCAGCTCCCGCAGCTCGCCGTCGCCGATGCCGGCGCGCTCCGCGAGAAGCCGGTCGAACACCCGGGGCCGGGCCCTGAAGGACGCGGCCTGCCTCATCAGCGCGCCGTGGCGGTCGAGGGTCTCGCGGAAGGCGGGACTGAGCGCGACGGTCTCGCCCTCGTCCCGGACGCGCGCGCGCAGCTCGTCGCAGGCCGCCATGACCTCGCTGCGCTCGGCCGCGAAGGCGTCCACGGCCGCGCCATGGCGCCACGCGATGCTTGACGGGTGGTCATGCGATTCCGACCATGCTGGCGTCACCTGCGGCGCGCAGATAGAAATCGAGATGCCGCGCTCGTCAGGATCGCTTCCGCGCTGACAGCGCTCCTGCTGCTCGGATTGGCCGCCGGCCTCTCTGTTGGAGTCATTGCCATTGAGCAATCACGGCTTCGAACCTGACTTGAGCCTTGCCAAGGCGGAGATTGCGAGGCTTCAGCTTGAGGATGCCATAGAGCTCTTTCTCTCACGCAAGTGGATTTCGGCAACCACGCTCGCGGGCGCCGCTGATGGGATTTTCGCGGGACTCCTGAAACTGCAAGGTACGCCTTCTGTCGCCGAAGATACCTGGAAGGACATAGAGGAAGTTCGGACGGCGACCGGTCTGCCCTACGCAGGGACACGAACGAAGCGGGATGCGTTTCGCGAGTGGAACGAGAGACGGAATGCACTCAAGCATCATGATGAAACCGATCAAGACCCGCTCATCTTCAACCCGTTCGACGACGCGTTCGACATGATAAGCCGAGCCAACGCGAACGGAGATCTTCTAGGAGTCGTTGCAAGCAACCGGCAGGATTACGAGAACTGGCTCATTGAGAACGTTTTCTTGATGAAAGAGCAACCGTGAGAGACTTCGGGCGAAGGGCCGTGCTGGATGTTGCGAGGAGCGGCCCGGTCCGGCCGCTCACCGAAACCTGCCCCGTCCGCGGTTGGTCGACATGATCAAGATCGCGCAAGAGCAGTTACGGTGGCGGCCCAAGGGAGGAACGTCCATGCCCCGTCCGATCCTGCCGACCATTGCCTTGGGCCTAGCGCTCGCGGTGCCGGCCAGCGCGGCCGAGAAGGTCACCCGGCTCGACCGGTTCTACCTGTGGAACTACTGTCGGCCGCTCAATTTGACGGTTGAAGTGCTGAGTGATGACGCCAGAAAGGTCGGCCTTCGCGAGTCGGACATCGAAACGGCGGTGCGAAGTCGCCTGCGGGGTGCTCGCATTTATGATGAAAAGCGCATTCCCACTCTCTATGTGAATGTCAACGTGGTCGGCCTAGCCTTTGCAATTCGAGTGGAATTCCAGAGACCTGTTAGGGTGTTGAATGCTCCCTATTGGATCGAAGCGGTAGAAATGGATCCGGCCCTCGTTAATCTTGCGTCCACCTGGGACACCGGCAGCGTGGGCACCCATGGCCGCCACGACGCTTACATTCTGTCGTCAGTGTCCCGGCATGTGGACAAGTTCATCGACGAGTACCTGCGGGTGAACGCCGACGCCTGCGGAAAGTCAAAGTGATACACTACCCGGACTTTTCTCGGCCTCGATCAGACGTTCGACAAGCCCGAAGGTCGACTTGTAGTCAGCGATCTCCCACGCCTTCGTCTCGAAATGCGCGGGCAAGGTCTTGGGGAAGATATTCTTCCAGACCGCGTAGTATTTCCGGCACTGGTGTTCCGTGCCGAAGATCTGTCCGTGCGGGCCACAGAGCAGCGCATGGGTGATCTGCTTTCGTCGGCCGTTGACCTCCTTGGCCTGCTCGATTTGGTGGCTGTTGAGCCGCACCAGGATCACCGACCGCAACGCGCGCCGCCGGCGCCGGCGATTCCGCCAGAACATGCCCGATCTCTCAATTCAGCAGCGACGGATGCGCCCATGCCTTCCAGGACACGGGTAGAGACTGGGGGCCGAGCTTGCCGGCGTCGTTACGGACGGTGGTTCTGTAGATCGCCTCGTCCTTTCCGCTGCTCATCGGATAGAGAGCGGATATCCTGACGCGTGCGAGCGGCACGGGCTGCTTGAACAGGGCGATGAATGTCTCGGCCATGTACCGCTCGATTTTTTGCTGAAGCTTTCGCTTCGAGGCTGTCAGAATTCCGCCCGCTCGGAATTCGATGTCGACCAGCTTCGCGGACCGGGCGAAGGCGTCCCCTTCGGTCATTCGCCCGGCCTTGATGTCCGGGAGGTATTTCACGAAGAGATTCTCGCCGGTCGGATCCGTCATGGAATCGCGGACGGTCGCTGCGTCCAGGACTTGGCGCATGACCGAGGACCCGCAGATGACGGCGGCGATCCTGGCACTGTCGATCCCGGTCGCCTTCGACACGTCTACGCGGTCGATGCAGGCCGCCTGGGCGAGCGCGGGGATGCACAGCAGCGCGGCTGTGGCGAGATATACGTGAATTGTTCGCATTGTCGGGTGTCCGATCCTTTGCTAGATGGAGACCGCCGAGTCATCGGCATAGTGTACTGATGGCAGCCTCCATCGGTGCGCCAGAGGCGGGGCAACCCGGCACGGTTGCCCTGGCTCGCTTCCAGTCCGAAGCGTAAGCTCGTCAGGGACCGCCGCGTCACCAAGGTGGCCAGCGTCCCATATTCCGGACTCGGCGGGTGCCGGGCCGGCGTCAACACTTCTCGGAGAGAAAGTCCCGACTGTTCGCCAGGCCGGGGAGCTACCCCGTGCCGGGTCAAGGGCTGTTCTATTCAGATGCCGTAATGGGGCTTGGCGCTCTGCGGCATCGTCGGAGCTTGTGGCGATATCGGTGATTCGGGTGTCGTTGCCCTTACACGCTAGGCGTGTTCACGGGGTCTTGCCGCAAGGCGCGCCCCAATCCCTAGGAAGGAAAGGGCAACGACATGGAAGTCTATATCGGGCTGGATGTATCGCTGGCAAGCACGGCGATCTGCGTTCTCGGCGAGAAGGGGAAGCTGGTGACGGAGGCGCGGGTTGCCAGCGCTCCGGAGTCTCTGGTGTCGTTCATGCGCGAGCTGCCATACAGAATCGCGGCGATCGGCCTCGAGGCCGGTCCTCTGTCGCAATGGCTGTACAAGGGGCTGACCGAGGCCGGCTTCGAGGCCGTGCTGATGGAGACCCGGCAGGTGAAGGCGGCGCTGAAGGCGATGCCGATCAAGACCGACCGCCGGGACGCGGAGGGCATCGCGCGGCTGTTGCAGATGGGCTGGTTCCGGCCGGTGCACTGCAAGACGGTGTCGTCGCAGGAGATGCGGGCGCTGCTGAGCTCGCGCAAGTCGGTCTTGGACGTGCTCATCAAGATCGAGCTTTCGCTGCGCGGCGTGCTACGCAACTTCGGGCTCAAGCTGGGTGCAGTCTCGAAGGGCCGCTACGAAGCCCGGGTGCGGGAGCTGATCGCCGGCAACTCGATGCTGGAGGCTGCCGCCGAACCGATCCTACGTGCGCGGGCGGCCCTGCGCCGCGAGCTGGCCGGGCTGGAGAAGCAGGTCCGCAAGCTGGCAAGTCAGGATCCGGTGTCCCGCCTCTTGATGACCATGCCTGGCGTCGGCCCGGTCGTGGCGCTGACGTTCGTGTCCGCGGTCGACGATCCCGAGCGGTTCCGGAGATCGAAGGATGTCGGCCCCTGGGTGGGGCTGACGCCGGGCCGGAACCAGTCCGGCGAACGCGATGTCGTCGGCGCGATCACCAAGGCCGGCGACGCCGGCCTGCGCACGGCGCTCTACCAGGCGGCGACGGTGATGCTGCACCGCGGGGGCCCGAACTGGCTGAAGGCCTGGGCGCTGCGCCTCGCGGTGCTGCGCGGCAGGAAGCGCGCAACCGTCGCGCTGGCCCGGCGGATCGGGGTGGTGCTTCACCGGATGTGGCGGGACGGCACCGAGTTCCGCTTCACGCGCGAAGCGGCGATGGCGCTTCGCACGGCATAGGCGCGGCCGTGCCGTAGTGGCCGTCAACAGGAAGAGGAAGAGAGGACCCCGCCTGAAGGTGGCGATCCAACGGTGTCCCCTCGCCGGGACGCGGTTCCCGATGATGCACGTGTTGCCCGCTGTCCGCCGAACCCAATCATTGTGTTCGAGCACGCTATTCAGATCGGCACTCGGGAATCGCCCTGGACCAGGCATGATGTTGGCGGCCGACGCGCCGACCACGGACGGAAGCAAGAGCCTGGCGACGGACACTTCCGGGATCGCGAGCCCTTCTCAAGACGGGAAGCTTTTCCAATCGACCGTCCCTGATCCAGAGCCGCACGACCTCCGGGAGGTCGTGAACCACGCCTGGGGCGATACAATCCGACCCAGGCGCCGCAGCTCGTGAACGAAAAACCGAACCGAGACGGTCTGCTGTTGAAAATCGTGCTTGACGGGAAACGCCCCATTACGGAAGCGGGCGACCCGACAGAGCGGGAGCCCTAGAAGCGTTGACCGGGGAGAAGCCTAGCGCAGTGCCGGCAAAAGTGCGCATTTATTGTTGTCGCCCTCGCCGCCCCCGGTTCGGGATCTCCCGGGTCTCAACGCTGCCGCATTTCCCGCAGTATCGGCCCTCGGACCAATGGATCGCCTCGAACCAGCGATCCGGCGACTCCTCGTCGGGGAACATGTCCGTGAGTTCTACGATCGAGATACCCTTGCGGTGCGCTTTTCCGGGTGCTTTCTTCGCCATGTCGGGTGTGCTTTTTGCCCCCTATTATCGTATCGGAGAACACCCGCGCTTTCAAGTTAGATATATAATTTATTTCTTTTTGGGCTCGGGCTTCTTATTAGGCTCGACCTGCTTGTCTGCGGCCTCCTTGCTATTCTTGGCGTCAGCGGTCGCAGGATTGCCATCGGTTGTGGGAATGGTGGAAGTGGCGGGACTCCACGTCTTGGCGATGACAGCTTTGCGTAAAGAGTCGTCGTGCCAATCGACGCTCCCTACACCCATTGCAAAAGCGATAATTGGAAGGATGACCATCACTAAGGCTTTTCCAATGGTGGCAACCCAATCGGGCATCACTTGATCTCCTTCCGCATTGCTTCAATGATTTTGACCGCCGATTCGTCACCCTTTCGTCCGGCGTACCAGTAGGTGACGATCGCTGCCGCGACAGGCAGAATAGTCAGGAAGATGTCCTTGCCAGTGGCAATATCTCCGATTGCTAGCAAGTATCCGACCACGGCGGCGCCTACGAGGAACAGGAACCCGGCGGCGATGTAGGTCACGGCGATCCGAACCGCGCTGCGCCGGTTCTCCCGCTTCGCATTCTCAACAGCTTCGGCGTCACTCTCGTTGCTGCTATCCGCATTGGTCGCGGCGGTCGCGGTTGCCGTTGCGGCAACCGGCATTGTTTCTGACTCCGATGATTCGGCAAGCTTGGCGGGCGAAGAATCTTCCGTAGGCTTGGGCTCTTTTGCCGAGGAGGTGTCCTCACTAGGTTTCCCGTCGTTGGGGTCAGCCTTGGATTCCTGTGACGTCTCAGTTGAGACGCTCTTGTTTTCGTCCTTGTCCTCAGCCATTCAGCACCTCCTAGCCTACACGGGCACGATTCCAAGGGCAGTCGCCGACAGTCGCCCTTTCCAATTCAAGCTGTTCGACATTTACGAATCTGTCAAGTGTTTTACACACTCTTGACGTATTGAAGGTCGTTCCACATGATTTCTTTATGAAACAGTGCTGAGGGAATCGGCGCCCTAGGCAGTCCACCCGGCAATGGGCGGACCTACCGGGAGGTGTCAGAAGCCGGCCACACTAAACCGGGAAGGCGGCCCTCGCCGGAGGCTTAGAGTGCCAGGCTAACTGGTGGAAGGGTAGCGGGTGAAAGTCCCGCGAAACGAAAGGAGTAGCCAACCACGTTTCTCCGCGAGCCGTGCATCGTCGGCCGTGAGGCCGGGGGTGAAGCGTCGGTAGCGGTGCATGCGGGCAGGGATATTGAGCGCCGAAAACGAGATGGTCCGAAGTGCCGAGACGTTTAAGCTCGTCGAAGGCAACATCGTCCACACCGCAATATGGCGAGGTGTGGGGGAGCTTCGCGGCGTCGGGGACCCCATGCACGCATGTAAGCCCACCACCGGGACCTGGGAGGTCTTCACACTGCCCCGATGGTCGTATCGGGGCCGCGAAGGGAAGGAGGTATCCGAAGCCTGAGATGAACGGAGTGAAGAAGTCGGACGGGGCCATAGTACCGTCGAAGCGGGCGAACAACGGGGCGCGAGCCTCTGCGGAGTCCGTGGAGGAAAGGGCCTCGACCAAGGGGAATCCGCGAAGCGAAAGCACGCGCCGGACGCAGAGCCGGGAAAGCGTGACCCAGGCCGCCGAGCGGATACGTCAAGCTGCAACGAGGAAACCGCAGGAGAAACTGACGGCGCTCCTGCATCATGTCACGCCGGACGCGCTGCGCTGGGCCTTCCACGCGCTGAAGCGGGACGCCGCGGCGGGGGTGGACGGCATGACATGGGCCGAGTACGCGAACGGGCTGGAAGAGCGGCTGCTCGACCTGCACCGGCGCGTACAGTCCGGGGCGTATCGGGCGCCGCCGGTCCGGCGGGTAGAGATACCCAAGCCGGATGGCGGGACACGACCGCTCGGCGTCGCCGCGCTGGAGGACAAGATCGTCCAGAAGGCGGTGACGGAGATCATCCTGACGCCGATCTACGAGCCGGTCTTCCTCGGCTTCAGCTACGGGTTCCGACCGGGGCGCGGGGCGCATGACGCACTCGACGCGCTTGCTGTCGCCATCAATCGGCGGAAGGTCAACTGGGTGGTCGACTGCGACATCCAAAGGTTTTTCGATTCTGTTTCGCGGGACTGGCTCGTCCGGTTCCTTGAGCACCGGATCGGGGATCGGCGGGTGATCCGGCTGATCGCCAAGTGGCTGAAAGCCGGCGTCATGGTCGATGGCCGGTGGGAGGACACGCAGCAGGGCACGCCGCAAGGGGCGATCGTCTCAGCCACGCTGGCGAACGTGTATCTGCACTATGTCCTCGACCTCTGGTTCCATCGCAAGTGGCGGCCCGAAAGGGCAGATGGCGATGCCATCATCGTACGCTACGCCGATGATGTGGTCGTCGGCTTCCAGCGCAAGAGGGACGCGGAACGCTTCCTGCATGCGCTTGGGGAACGGCTCGGCCAGTTCGATCTGGCCCTGCATCCGGCCAAGACCCGGCTCATCGAGTTCGGCAGGTTCGCGGAAGTGGACCGCCGGGCACGGGGGCTGGGCCGCCCGGAGACGTTCGACTTCCTGGGCTTCACGCACTATTGCAGGACGACCAGGAGCGGGCAGTTCGGGCTCGGACGCAAGCCCGTTGCAAAGCGGATGAGCCGCACCCTGAAGCGCATCGCGGAGGTTCTGCGGCGGCGCAGGCACCACGACCTCCACGAGGTCGCCCGGTGGCTGGGGCGGGTAGTCAACGGATGGCTGAACTACTACGCCGTCCCGACGAGTGCCCGCTTCCTGCGAAGCTTCACCTACATCCTGAAACGGATATGGCTGAAGGCGCTGCGCCGACGGTCGCAACGGGATCGCTTCAGCTGGCAACGGCTGCAAGCCCTGGTTGACCGATACTGGCCCAAGCCATGGATCCGACACCCGTGGCCGGGGCAGCGGTTCGACGTCAAATACCCGAGGTAGGAGCCGGATGGCTTAACGGCCACGTCCGGATCTGTGCGGGGGGCGCCGGGAAACCGGCGTCCCTACCGCGACCGCGCGGAACACGTCGTCGGCGAATTCTCTGTTGCGCTCCAACCCGCCCTGGACGCGTCAGGTGGCGTAGTGCCAGTCATGCACCACACTGGCTTCGAGATGTGGACCGACACAGCCGACATACCAGCTCGCGACGCGCGGCACCGAAGCCAGATCGGTGCGGAAGCCGGCGGGAAGGCGTAGCGGAAGCGGGTATCGTTGCCCGCCGGCGCGGCTTTCGAGCGCGGCGATGGCTTCGTACGGCGCGGCGACGACGTAGAGCGCATCCCGGCCAGTGCGCCAATTCACCGCAGCGATGCCGCGGCTCAAATGCAGCATGTTTTCGCATGGGAATTATATACCTGAGTGCCTTGAAACGGGAAGGCCGAATCACCATATAGTGCCTAAGGAATTGAGGGAGTTACCCGTTGGCACAGAAGGCACCCGGCAAGCATCACCGCGAAGGCATGACGCTGATGCAGGCGTGCGAGATGTTCCCGGACGACGCGATGGCCGAGGCATGGTTCGCGGCCAGGCGCTGGCCTGACGGAGCGCATTGCCCGTACTGCGGATCGGTCAACATCCTGTCCGGTGCGGTGCACAAGACGATGCCCTACCGCTGCCGCGAGAAGGAATGCCGCAAGCGATTCTCCGTCCGCACCGGAACCGCGATGGAAGAGTCGAAGCTGGGCTATCGCGTATGGGCGATGGCCCTTTACCTGTTCTCGTCCAACCTCAAGGGTGTGAGCAGCATGAATCTCCACCGCGATCTTGGCATTACGCAGAAATCGGCGTGGTTCCTCGCCCACCGCATCCGCGAGGCATGGGGCGATTTCGGCGGCATGTTTGACGGCCCGGTTGAGGCCGATGAGTGCTACATCGGCGGCAAGCGGTAGAACATGAGCAACGCCAAGCGGAAGGAACTGGCGGGCACGGGCCGCGGCGCTGTCGGCAAAACCGCCGTGGTCGGCGTGAAGGATCGCGCGACCAATCGGGTTTCCGCCCGGACGGTCGAGCATACCACCTCTCCCTATCTGGCGGGCTTCGTCGCCGAGAAGACGAAGATGGGCGCGACCGCCTACACCGACGATGCCACCGTCTACAACGCGCTCGGCCCGTGGTTCCGGCATGAGACCGTCAACCACAGCGCCCATGAGTACGTCCGAGGGCAGGCGCATACCAATGGCATCGAGTCGTTCTGGTCCATGCTCAAGCGCGGGATCGTCGGCACGTTCCACCATCTGAGCCCGCAGCATCTAGACCGCTACGTCGGCGAATTCTCCGGTCGCCACAACGTGCGGGATCGGAACACCATTGATCAGATGTCATCGCTGGCGCGCGGTATGGTCGGCAAGCGGCTGATGTATCGCGATCTGATCGCGTAGCAATGCCTCCAGCGAAGATCATAGCGCTGGTTGTCTGTGCTGGATTGATTGTGGCGTTCGGCATCCGAGGGATCGCCGAGGGAGAATTTTGGACGGCCCTGCTGGCTGGCGGGTTCGCGGCTTGGTTGCTCTACAATCTGTTCATGCCTAAGTAAAAAGACGCCCCGCTGGTTTGACGGCCAGCGCGGGACGGGTGAAGCGAAGACAGAAGCCCTCTCGGCGGAAGAACAATGCCGAAGGGGCTTCGTTATGTCCACCGAGAATCAAGTCAAAGTGGAAGTCGTCAACCAGACGAGCCGTGCTCTAGACTGTGTGGCGGTCCGTCGGCGTGGCGGCATTTCAGCGATGATCGTCGAGGCGGACGATGTTCACACCGTCGACGTGCACCGACTCCCCATCGTTCAGTATGATGCGAGCGTCGAGCGTCCCGCCCGTCAATCGGAACTTGCGGCCGAACACGGGCGCGAACTCGACTGATCCCCCGTCCGCGTATTCGATCCGCACGGAGAGCGGGGCGAGCGATTGATTGTCGACCTCGACAACATCGCCCGCGCTGAGTGTCCATCCCAGATTCTTGTCGCTCACGGCAAGTCCTCCTTGTCGTGGGTGTTGAGAGCCCCGCCAGTGGCCGCTGGCGGGGCTCCGTATTCTACTGGCGCGCCGCCCCGAACGCCGCCGTCAGGTCGGAGCGTTCAAGCGTGCCTGCCGCGCCCTCATGGGAGCGCCCAGTGAAGATGCCGGTGAGCGTACCGGCATCCCCTCCGGTCTGCCGGAACGTGTTGCCGCGCACCGCGATGGTGTAGCCGAGATCCCCGTCCAGCCATCGCGTGCCGGTGCCTGCGGCACCCGGCGCGGACCGCGCGACCCAGCTCTCCAGACTGGTGAAGTCGGCGGTGCCGGTCATCGTCGCGAGGTTGACCCCGATCGCCGCGTCCCCGGCGACCGCCTCGTCCGATGGGGTGAGCCCAAGCAATGCCCCGGTCCACGTTGCCGAGCCCGACAGTTGCCGGTTGTTGGCGAGCGTCGTGCTGGGCCGGATGCCGTAGGCCCATGGCTCGGCATAGCCGTTGCGCAGCGCGATGCCGAAGTTGGCGTGCGGGCCGTTGCCGTCGATGCGCCACGTCCGCGCATCCCACGGCCCGAAATCCTCGGGGCCATCACCTATGTCGAGACGGCTGTAGAGCGCGCGCAACGCCTCGCGATCCACTGGGAAGAGAACCGAGAGCGGCTTCGGCACGCCGTTCTGCTCGGCTTGGTGCATCGCTCCAGTGTGTTCCATGATTGTCGCGAATTGCGCCGAGACATGAGCGTCGACCCCGAGCGCGTGCAGGAGCTCATGGGCGAGCAAAGTGATGGCCTCGTGATCGCGCGGATACGAATTCGCGCCCATGTTGAACTGGATGTAGGCGTAGTGCCCCAGCGGCTAGCCCCATGTCACGGCTGCTGATCCAGGCGGTCGCCGATAGTCGCTAGCCGGCACGAATTCCACGTCGATGGCATTGTCCCGCGCGTCGTTCGGCCCCTGGAAGCTGCCGCGGTCGCTAACCCTGTCCCGCAGGCTGGCACCCGGTGCTGGCGCGAGCACCTGAATCTTCGACCCTTCCGGCAGCGCGGCGTTCACCAACTGCACCGCACGGATGGTTCGGTCGAGGTCGTTCGCACTTGCGGGGCCGACGACGCGCAATTGGGGTGGCCCATCGTACCGCTGCACCGTGCCCGCGATCGCTTCCGCGAGATAGGCGGAAACCACGTTGCTCCCCACGCCGTCCGGTATGCGGCCATGCCGAACCTCGACATCGCCCCGTTCTCCGACCACGGGAAGCGCGTCGGCGAGGTCGTGTTCGATCCGGGCGATGCTGTTTCCAACTGTGAAGGTGTCGAAGTAGCTCGCACCCTGGTCGACGCCGACCATCAGCCGGTTCGCGTCCTGGTACACCGGCATCTGGCGGGCGTCGCCGGCCGCGAGGGGCGGCAATCCGTCGATGCTGTAAACGCCGTTCGGCTCGTAGGGGAACGCCAGACGCTCGACCGGGCGCGGCTCCGGTGGCGGCGGGTCAGGATCGGCCGGCCCGGTGGGCGGTGGATCTTCGGGCGGTGGCCGCATCGTGGTCACGGCGTCGCCTCCACCGCCTCCGCCACAACCAACGAGCATCAGGAAAGGGAACAGAACCACTACGCCAAGCACGCTTGCGAGCTTGCGCATGGTGAGTCTCGGGTGCCCCGGCCCCGGAATTGGTGCCGGGCCGTTTGCACTATCGCGCAGAGATTGCGGAAGCCCCGCGTATTCGCCCCGGCCGGGTAGCTACTCCCTGCCGTCGAACGGGCTCTTGTATTGAGCGGGCGACCCGACATCGGGTCTCCGCGCGATAGTGCAGGGGGAAGCGTAGGCGCTGGATTGTTGGAAATCCAGAACTTTGGTCACTATAATATGGAGAGACGGACGGAGGGCATGGCTGCAATGGCGAGCAAGATCGTCACCTGCAAACTTCAACTCGACGAGGATGCGACACGGATAGCGGAAGCCGCGGCGGCAATGCTGAAATCACAAGGGCGACCGTCCGACATCGACGCGATCGTTTCCAACGCTGTTCGCATCGCCTACGGCACCCGCGTCTCCGAGCTCGTCAAGGATGCCGGAGGAATGACGGTCAGCGATCTTGTCGGCCCCTGAACGCGGAGAAAGACGGAGGGCGCGATGTCAGAGACCAAGGGCGCGAAGCGGCGGAAGCCGCCGAGCAAGCATCAGCCGACGAAGGCCGAGATGGAAGAGGTCATCGTGATCGACGCGAGCCTCGACCAGCTCGCGAGCGCGGTGCTGGTGAGTGGGGCGAAGCGTCGGGAGCCCGAGAAGTCCGCCACCTCAAAGTGATCCTCGATCGCGGGATCTTGATGCCCCGTCTGATCCCGCCAGTCGTTGCCCTGGCCCTCGTGCTCGCGGCACCAGCCAGCGCGGTGGAGAAGGCCACGGAGCGTGACCGTTCCCGCTTATGGAACGACTGTAGGCCAGTGGATGTGATAGTCGTTGGTTTGTCGGATGACGCTGGAAAGATCGGACTCCGCAGGAAGACCCTTGAGACGGCGGTGCGGAGTCGTCTGCGGGGTGCCCGCATTTATGACGGCATTCCGCCTGCTAGAGAGCCACGCTGGATCGGATGGAAGGTCGACCACGTCCGCTATGGCGAGCCATTCCTCTATCTGGATGTCAATGTTGTCGGCGTCGCTTTCGGCGTTGAAGTAGGATTTCGTAGATCCGTGATGATGCTGTTGCCGGTGCCGGATGGCATGGACCCGCTTGTTGGTCCGGCGACCACATGGGCGAGCGGCAGTACAGGCACACACGGCGGCAATTCGTCCTATGTCCTGTCAGCCGTCACCGAACTTGTGGACGAATTTATCGACGAGTACCTCCGGGTGAACTGGGACGCCTGCGAGAAACTGCCCCCGGCCCAATAACTTCGAAGGAGAGGACGAATGGCGGAACTGTGGCTGGTCACATGCCTTGAGAGCATGGAAGAAAAGTGGACCGAAGAAGTCCGTCTCTCGAACCAAGACATGCGAACGCTTTTGCAGATGCTCCTTTGCCGAACCCTTGAGCCCCATGAAATAATCGCTGCTGTGACAGGACGGCGCGACCATCTGCTTGAAATCCGTCAAGAGGGCAACGGCATGTACACGGCAGCCAGCACCGTGTTGCACTACACGGCTCGGAAGGTATAGCCTCAAGGGCACTCAGGTATATAAGCCCCTTTCGTATCGAAGGTCGACCACGCGGATCGGCTCCGCCGGATACGCGCATGTCATCGTCGGTCCCGTCCCGGGCGCGCCCGGTCCGGCGGCGGGCTAGGGGCGCGCCTCGCCCACCGTGAACGCGTCATCCGCCATCTCGGGGTCCATCGAGGCCGCGTGCTCTTTCCTGTAGGCCGGCCACTTGTGATTCCAAATGTCGGTGCCCGAGACGCCGAAATCCTCGTCCGTGATGTGGCCGCTCTTGCGCAGCTCGCAGTACAGACTGGGGCCCATCTTGACGCCGACACGGGTCGGCGCCTGTCTCGCGATATCCGGGTCGATCTGCTGGAGTTGTTGTTGGACGTTCATGGCTTCGGATGGGGATTATATGCCTGAGTGCCCCGCGCGTCATTTGTACGCCATCCAGATGACGGCACCGACGACGACGGCAATGACGATCAGGACGGTCGTGAGGACGGCTTTCCAGAAGAACGCGATCAGAAACCCGGCGATCTTGCGGATGCTCGGGTCGCGGATGTAGGGCCGTAGGAGTTCCTCGACGACAATCGCTAGCGTTGACTGGCGGGAGCGTCTCCCCATTCAGCGCGGGCCAGACGGGGACTGGGGCGCTTCCTCACCTTTGATGGGCTCCCGGCGTTTCGCTCCGACCGCCTGCACCGAGCCCGCGAGCTGGTCGAGCGTCGCGTCGATCACGAGGTACTCTTCCATCTCGACCTTCGTCGCCTGATGCTAGTTCGGCGGCTTCCGTCGCGTCGCGCCCTTGTCTCTGACATCGCGCCCTCCGTTTGTCGCTTCATATTATAGTGACCGCACCGCTGGCCTTGCAGCAGTCCAGCGGCTACGTCTTCCCCAGCAAACGCGCAAGTTGCGATCCCGCTCTGCCGGGTCGCCATCTGGATACAACAGCCCTTGACCCGGCGGGGATCGCTCCCGCGCGCGGCGAATATGCGGGGAACGCACACGCCACTTAAGACGTTTGCAACGGCCCGGCTCTATCGCCGGGGCCGGGTGACACAGCGGGAGAGGGGCATGCGCAGAGTGTGCGGGGTGCTTACTGCGTTCGTGGTCAGTGGTAGTTTGATCTCATTCGCTGCCGTCATGCCGAGGCACCAGACCACGCCAGGCAGCAAACTCGCGGCCCGACCTGAAGGCGTCGGGATCGCCCATCGCAGCAACGGCGGCCGTCGCGGTCAGCACGCCCACGCCCGGAATCTCTGCGATCCGCCGGCTGGCAGCATTGCCGCGGTGCCACAGAGAGATCCGCCGCTCGATCTCGCCGATCTCCTCGTCGGGGTTGCCGACCCGCGCCCACTGTTCGCGTAGCGTGTCGATCACCATTGCCGGCAGACGCTCCGAGATCCTCTCGAGCGCCTCGGCCATGTCTCGGCGCATCCCCGCCCGGCCCTGCGGCATCACCTCGCCGTATTCGGTCAGAAGACCGCGCAGCCCGTTGATCTGCGCGGTGCGGAACTTCACAAGCTGCTGGCGCATCCGGTGCAGCGCCAGGATCGCCTGCTGCTCCTCGCTCTTCACGGCAACAGTCTTGATGCCCGACATCTGCGCCGCCGTCCAGATCGCCTGCGCGTCGTGCGCGTCTTTCTTGTTGCCGGCCACAAAGGGCCGAACCGCTTTCGCCGGCAACAGCCAGGGGTCGTGACCGAGCTCCCGAAGCCGGCGCGCCCAGTGTTGCGAGCCGCTGCACGCCTCCATCGCGACCACGCACGGCACACGGTTGGCGAAGTGCTCCAGAAACTTGGACCGCGTCAGCTTCAGGTCCACAACCTCGCCGGTCTCCATATCGACCCAGTGCAACTGGAACACACGCTTCGCCGTATTCACCCCGACGACGGTTCTGTTAGTCTTCATCTCGGACTCTCCGGTTTGCCTGCGAAGAGCTTGCTCTTCCCACTTGGCACTCTGATGCCCTCGGCCCGAGAGGGTCCACCTCAATTCTCCCGCCTTCCAACATCAGGGGTGGGAGGCGTCCACCCCATTTCCTTCGTCAGACGGCGGAATACACCTTAACGAACTGTCCGATTTTCCGGGGCCACCTCAGGCGTCTGGGGAGCATGGCTCGACCGGTCGGCCAGTATAGGAGGAAAACCGATGAAGAGACTGGTAGCAGCCTCCGCCGTGGTATCGCTCGCCTTGTTGACCGTTTGCGGCGGAGGCGGAGGGAGCGACACGCCGGCCATGGTGGAGCCCCCGCCTGCCAGCCAGGTTCGCGTGATCGACGCGGACACGGTCGACGTCGATGGTCCGGGAAGCGGTTCCCGATCGAAATGGAAGAGTTAGCAGGCCGTATCGCCCGTTGCCGCTCCAGTATTGGGCGATGATTCCGGTGACTCGTCCGCTGAAGTCGTCTCAGTGACGGGCTCCGAGGCGACTTCCTCGGTCTCTGTATTGGTCGGCGTTTGGGAGGTTGACGCCTCGTCGGCGCCCGCTTCGGTCGCCACATGGAACCAGCGTCCGTCTTTCTGTTCGTACTTGCCTTGTTTCCCCCCGTTCCGCAATTCGGTTCGGATCGAGGGAAGCTTGATCAGACGCTCCATGTCGTCGTTCGCGCGGGTCAGAATTTCCTGCGGCGTCTGCCCCGGATGGTCGCGCAATGCCCGCTCGACGAAGCGAGGCACCGAACCCTTTGGAGCCCTCTTGCGCCCGCTGGATCTGCGCTTCCCTGCGGACGCCGATTTCGCGGATGTTCCGTGGGCTGCCTTCGGGTCGCCGCGCTTCTGCGTTGGCGCACCAAGAAGGTTCAGCAATTCCGACCTGGCGTCGGCTTTACCGCGCGCATAGGCGTCGGCCTCGATCTCGGCAATGATGGTCGACAGTCTGTCAGCGGTGCTCGCCGGAGCTCTCGCCATGGCTTGTTTCTCCATTCGGTAAGGCAGAAATGTCCGCTAATGGACCTGCGGCACGCCGTAGCATATTCGCGGATGCCTCGGACGCAAGTTGCCGGTGAAATCGTATTGGCGAAACAGGTTTCGAGCACTAGCCGCATCTATTCGTGACAGGTCGATTAAATCGGTTGGTTTTCGGGCGCACAGGCGCCGCGGTTCGGCACCGTAATGGTGCCGGTTTATGAGGTTGTCGGTGTCGGGGTTGAGGATTGAACGGGCTCGGGTTCGCGGGGCACGCCGCCCCGGCGGTCAGGGTCCCGAGGTCGCGAACCGGCCCGCCAGCATGCGGAACAGGGCGGCGTCGGGGCAGGCCGAGGCGAGGTGGATGCGGACGCGGGCGGCCTTCTCCACCACCCGGGCGCCGATCTTGAGCAGGCGTTGGCGGATGGTGGCGAACTCGGCCCAGGCGAGGTCCATCCTGCGCGGCACGGCATCGCGCAGCGCGAGCATCAGCCAGTAGGCGGCGGTGTGCAGCACCAGCCGGAACTGGTTGGCGAGCGGGCTCTGGCAGGAGGTGCGGTCGGAGGCGAGCTGGGCCTTGTGCTGCTTGATCAGGTTCTCCGCCTGGCCGCGGGCGCAGTAGATCCCCTCGTAGAGATGGCGGGGCTCGCCGGTGAGCGAGGTGACGATATAGCGCGCGTCGAAGCCGCGGGTCGTCGCCTCGAGCCGGGCGACGACGCGGCGCTGGCGGTCCCACGAGCCGGCGGCGTAATCGAAGTCGGCGAAGTCGCGCACCTTGTCGGCGCCGGTCTCGGCGTGGCGGAGCTCGACGTCGTCGGCGGTCTCGTCGGCGAGGGCGTGCAGCACCGCGTTCCCCGCCAGGCCGAAGATGTAGTCGACGCCGTTGTCCTCGCACCACGCCATCGCCTCGGTCCGGCCGTAGTGGCTGTCGCCCCGAAAGGTGAGCCGGGTGCGCGGCCAGTGGCGGCGGATCCGCCGCGTCAGGTGCTTCAGCATGGTGCGGACCTCGATCCCCGAGGGCGTCTTGCCCGGGCGCAGGAGGACCGCCACCGGCTTGCCGCTCTCGACATGGTAGACGTGCACCGGCAGGAAGCAGCGCATGTCGTAGAAGCCGTGGAACAGCGACAGTTGCTGATGGCCGTGCACCGCGTCGCAGGTCTCGTCGATGTCGAGCGTGATCGCCGTCGGCGGGGTCGGGAAGGAGCGGCAGAAGATGTCGACCAGCGCGGCCGTCAGGCGGCCCACCTCGCTGAGCGAGGGCGCGTTCTCCAGACGGCTCATGGTCGGTTGGGAGCAGAGATCGCGGCCGCTCTCCGGCGCCCGGCCGACCGCCAGCTTGAACAGCGGATCGGCCCTCAGGTCGTCGCAATCGTCGGCGTCCTCGTAGCCGCAGGCGATCGCGAACATCCGGAAGCGCAGCATCGCCGGCAGCGTGTGCACCGTCCGCGCCGGGTCGCGCCAGTCCCGGATGCAGCCGGCCAGCGTCTCGGCCAGCCCGAGCCGACGCTCCGCCGCGCGCAGCAGCACAAGCCCGCCGTCCGACGAGATCGACCCGCCGGCAAAATCGGCGGTCACTTTCTTGCGTTGTACGGCTGGCAGATCGAATGGGAGAAGGCTATCTTCGGTCATGGCGGGCGTGGCGCTTTCGTGGCTTCGGCAGAAATCCGCAGGCAAACGAATTTCTACCCGAATCCAACGGGTTACGTCACGCTCGCCACCATCTCACCTGGCCATCATGAATAAAGCGGGCTAGCGATTGTCCGCTGGCTACACCGAGCGGTTTCCCTACCGCGCGCTCGATCGTAGGCGTAAGCTCAGCGGTACTCACGAACGATGCGGTAGCGCAAGTGTTCCGGGCAGAGCCGGGAATTTACCCGGAGCGAATCCCTCCGGGGCCGGTCGCGTGCGTTCGCAGCCGTTTCACCTCGGCTCACTTGGATTGGAACAATTAGATTCGATCGTCCGGCCATTGCTTCGCCAGGATTGTCCTTCTACACAATGACCCATGCCCGAGCGTATCTACACCTCGGCCCCGAGCGGCAAGCTCGAAGCATTTGATTCTCCCCCATTGGATTGGTCCACCCCTAGGTTTGGGAATGAGGAGGACCGATCATGGCAAGGAAGCGCTACAAGCCTGAGGAGATCGTGAGCCTGCTGCGGCAGGCCGAGGTTCTGCACGGCCAGGGCCTGTCGATAGCGGACGCGATCCGGCAGCTCGGGATCAGCGAGGTCACGTTTTACCGGTGGCGCAAGGAGTATGGCGGGATGAGCGGCGACCAGTTGCGTCGTCTCAAGGAGCTCGAGAAGGAGAACGATCGGCTGCGCCGGGCGGTCTCGGATCTGACGCTGGACAAGCAGATCCTCAAGGAGGCCGCGCGGGGAAAATTCTGAGCCCCTCGCGCCGCCGCCCGTGTATCGACCATGTTCGTGACCGTCTCGGGGTCTCTCAGCGTCGGGCCTGTCGGGTGCTGGGACAGCACCGCTCGACCCGGCGTCGCATCCCGCGCGGCCGTGACGACGAGGACCGCCTGGTCACGGACATGATCGCACTGGCCCGCCAGTACGGCCGTTACGGCTATCGGCGGATCGCCGCCCTGCTGCGCGACGCCGGCTGGCAGGTCAACGACAAGCGGGTCGAGCGCCTGTGGCGGCGCGAGGGGCTAAAGGTGCCGGGAAAACAGCCGAAACGGGGCCGGCTCTGGCTGAACGACGGCTCTTGGATCCGCCTGCGCGCCGAGCGGGCGAGCCATGTCTGGTCCTACGACTTCGTACATCACCGGACCGATGGCGGTCGCGCCTTCCGCATGCTCAACGTGCTGGACGAGTTCACCCGGGAGAGTCTGGCCATCCGGATCCGGCGCAAGCTCTCCTCCACCGACGTCGTCGACGTCCTGACCGACCTGTTCCTCCTGCGCGGCGTTCCAGCCTACATCCGCTCCGACAACGAACCGGAGTTCGTCGCCGAGGCGGTCAGGCGGTGGATCGCCGCGGTGGGCGCCCGCACCGCCGTCATCGAGCCGGGATCGCCTTGGGAGAACGTTTACATCGAGAGCTTCAACGCCAGGCTCCGCGACGAGCTCCTTAACGGGGAGATCTTCTACACCCTGAAGGAAGCCCAGGTTCTCATCGAATCATGGCGGCACCATTACAACGCCGTGTGTCCGCATAGCAGCCTGGGATACCGGCCGCCGGACCCGGAAACGATCGTCTTGCCAAGCTGGCCGCCCGGCTCCGCTACGCTCCGCCGGGCGGCCAGCTTGGCGGAGAAATCGTCAATGCACTAACATTCGAAAAGGACCAGTCGGTGGGGGCCGGTCATCCTGCCCGTCCGGGTGCTCACCTGTTTCCTCGCAACCCTGAACATACGGCACCCCCTCGACAATCAGCTCGCCGCTGGCCTCGCCAAAGCGGTACCCGGTGCGCTCGTCGATTGCAGCTAGCGTACGGTCAAGGGCGAGGTGAAGACGGCGAAGGCGCCGCTCAACGCAAACAAGGCTCCCCCGAACGGTCTGTCATTTCTCGACCAGCCTGCCGATTTCGAGACGCTTTTCGTCGTCCGTCATGCTGTCTCTCCCGCTTGGTTACTCTAATGTAATGGCGGGATTGCAGCATTCAAGCGGGATTTGTTACTCTACTAGCTACGCTCCGTTCATTTGGGCGCCTTCCCGAAGGTGAGGCCGCTGGCATATTGGACCGTGAATTCCGCGTAACCGTTACTGGTGCGTTTGAGATGGTCCCGGACGAGGCGATGCAGCTCGGGCAGCCGGAAAAACGGCACCATCGGCATCGTGTGGTGTTCGATGTGATAAGGCATGTTCCAGGTAACGAAGCGGACGATACGATTTGTGAACACGGTGCGGGAATTCTCGAACATGTCTCCGACAGCGGGGCAGAGACCGTGTTCGGCCAGGTGATACAGCCGGAGAACCGGGAATCCGATGACCAGCGGTGCCAGCCACACCCAGACGAGCACGGGCGAGATCCAGATGGAAAAAACCAGCAAACCGGCATAAAGCACGATCGAGATTCGCGCTTCGGCTCGTACCCCTTCCCGTGCATTTTCCGGCACGAAGTCGTCGAAGACTTCGCCACGCGCATTCGAAATCAGCAGAAGCACCTTGTTCTTCCAGTAGATGGGCGCCAGCGCGTAAACCGCATATTGACCCAGGGTCTCCGGCTTCGGTTTGCCCACCAATTCAGGATCCCGTTCCGGATCGTTGGTGAACCGGTGATGTTCCAGGTGAAAACAGCGGAACCAAAGGAAGGGCTGAACAATCAGGAATCCGGCGACCCAGCCGGCGCATTCGTTGATCCAATCGGTCCTGAACGGGGACTTGTGCGTGCACTCATGCTCGAGATTGAAAAGGAAGGCCAACAGGATCCCGAGCGGCACCATCAAAAACGGCCAGCCGGCCACCTGCAAGCCGATCGGCACGGCAAACAGGAAAACCAGAAACGTGTAGATGGCGAGGTGCCGCAGGGCCGGCCCGTCCTTCTGTTCGGAAAGCGCCTTTCGCTCGGCCCTGGAGAGAGATCTCACGAATTGTGCGTGGTCCATCTCCCGCAGTCCCTACATCGTCCGCGGCAACCAGAGCGCGATGGCGGAAAACAGGATTACGAGAGTGAGCCTCACAAAGTCGGCAAGCAGGAATGAAACGATCCCCCGGAATATCGTGCCGAGCGGGATATCGCGCCGGACGCCATGCGTGACGAAGACGTTGATGCCGATGGGCGGCGTGATGATGCTGATCTCGATCACCATGATCATCACGACGCCCCACCAGATGGGGTCGTAGCCCAGGCCGTCGGTCACCAGGGGAAAGACGAAGGGTAGCATTATGATCATCGCGGCGACCAAATCGAATATCGCTCCGAGGCCAGTATAGATGGCGGCCAGCACGAATATGATCGCAAGCGCGGGCAGGCCGAGACCGACGACCCAGTCCACCAGCGCGGCGGGCAACCTGGTGATGGCGATGAAGTTGGAGAATATGTGAGCCCCGATCAGGATCGTGTAGAGCAGGCCCACATTGCTCGCCGTCTCGCCGATCGTCCGGAAGAACGAATCGCGGTTCAACTTGCCGCGGGCGACGGCAAACGCGAAGGCGATCAGCGTGCCCGCCGCGGCCGCCTCGATGACGGTGAATACGCCGCCATAGAGCCCGGCCGTCATGATCAGGATGATGGAAACGATACCCCAGCTGCTTGCCGCGGTCCTTGCGATCTGTTTCCAGCTCTGCCTCGGCCCGTCCGGCGCCAGCGACGGGTTGCGCCTTACGACGATCTGAATGGCGGCGATCGAGCCCGCGCCCAGGCTCTCCGCATATCCCCGCCGTTCCATTTCCGGGAGCGGGATGCGCGCCATTGTCGCGGTCGTCGCGATCGACGATCCGCAGGCGGCGCCGAAACCGCCACAGCCGGCGACGGTCGCCATTGCCAGCCCGCCACGGCGATGCCCGAACAGGGAGTTCGCAAGGTGGTAGAGGTCGCTCGCCAGCCCCGACACGCCGGCGAAAGAGCCCATGAGGAGGAACATCGGGATGATGATCAGGTGAGGGCTGGAAATCGCGGTCGCGGTTTCCGATCCAAACATCGAAACCGCGGCGAGAGGGTTTCCCGTCATGATCGAGAAACCCGCCACCCCGGCGATCGCCATGGCCATGCCGACGGGAACGTGAACCGCGATCAGCGACAGCATCCCGAGGAACGACAAGAGCCCGATCGTGATTGGGTCCACTATCGTCGATTATCCTCGCCTATATCCTGGAACCCCGCTTCCGAGCTTGCCAGAGGGCGGTCGTGCCTGAAATTCCCGAAGACGCCGAAGACCACGAATGCATGGACCGGCAGACACAACGCCAGCAGCAAGGTCGAAGGGATCCAGCTCGGCCAGATCGGAATATGCAGGAGCCAGGAGAATTGTTGATGCTCGACCAGCGTCCAGGTGTAGCGCCCGACCTCCCAGACGATCCCGGCCATGACGAGCAGGGCGGCGAGCTGGCCGAAGAGCTCCACCAGCTGACCGGCCCGATTTCTCAGCGCCCGCCCCGGGAAACGGATCGATATGTTTTGCATTCCGGCGAGCGTCAGCGGAAAGCAGGACGCCACGATGACCGGCGTCAGAACTTCCAGAAGATCGCTCAGGCCGTAAATCGGCGTATTCAGGGCGGTGCGCGTCAGCGCGTCGGCCAGAATGGCGCCGGAAATCAACAGCAGGCAGATCAACCCGAGGACCGCCGAATATTTTCCGGCGGTCCCGATCAATCGGATCATCGACCGGCCCCCACGCGCTTTCCCTGAATGCCCGGGCGCCGGTCAGCGTAGCCCAAACCCTATTTCGAGTCTCGCGCCTCCTCGATCGCGGCTAACACCTCCCGGGATCGTGTCCCGAGCCGTGGTGTAAGAGCCTGGCGGCGATTGCGGTAACCGGCGGGCAGAGCCGGTTCGCTCAGGCTGCCGCGGCGGGCAGGTTGACGGTGAGATTGTCGCTCACGGGAGCGATCGATTCCAGCGTCATGTATCTCCTTGCAACGGCCCATTCGTCGTTCTGCTCGAGCAGGATCGCGCCGACCAGGCGTGTGATGGCGTCCTCGTTGGGGAAGATGCCGACGACGTTGGTGCGGCGCTTGATCTCGGCATGGAGCCGCTCGATCGGGTTGGTAACCGGTATGAAGATGTCGGTGTCGCGTCCCCGGCCTGATTCTTGGGTGTCTGGCCTATGGTGCGACCATCCGGGACAGAGGCACCGGGAGCACGAAGGTGCGGGCAGGCCGATCTATTCGATGAGCTGCGAGCTCGTGTTAGTAGCTGGCCGCCTCTGCGACTCGCCCGGTTGCGCCGAGAGCGCGGATCCGTAGGTGTCGTGTTGCCCGCTGCTCCCGTCACTTTGACAGAGGAGGGAGCGCGCATGCGACGTGTCATCGGCATCGACCTGCACCGGACCTTCGGGGAGGTGGTGATCTGGGAGGGCGGGGGCTTGCGGCACGCGGGCCGGATCGACATGACCCGTTCCGGGTTGGAGGGCTTCGGCAAGAGCCTGCGAGCGACGGATGAGGTGGTGATCGAGGCGACGGGGAACTGCGTTGCGGTCTCCCGCGTCTTGTCGCCTTTCGTGAAGCGGGTGGCGATCGCCAATCCGCTGCAGGTCAAGGCAATTGCGCACGCCCATGTGAAGACCGACAAGGTCGACGCGGGGACGCTGGCGAGCCTGTACGCGGCGGGCTATCTGCCGGAGATCTGGACACCGGACGCGGAGACCGAGCGGCTGCGCCGACTGGTGGCGCGGCGCTACCAGGTGGTGCGGCACAGGACGCGGCTCAAGAACGAGGTGCATGCGATCCTGCATGCCCACCTGATCCCCAAATGCCCGCACGCGGACCTGTTCAACCGACGCGGCCGGGCGTGGTTGTCGCGCCAGCCCGTTCCCGACGACGAGCGCGCCGCGATCGAGCGGCACATCCGCGAGCTTGATCGCCTGGCCGAGGATCTCGACCTGCTCGACCGCGAGATCGCGGAGGGTGCGCTGGACGATCCGGCGGTCAAGCGGCTGATGACGATCACCGGCGTCAATCTCATCGTCGCGGCGGGGCTGATGGCGGCGATCGGCGACATCGCCCGCTTCTCCAGCCCGCAGAAGCTGGTGAGCTACTTCGGCCTCAACCCGCGTGTGCGTCAGTCCGGTCTCGGCGCCGCTCATCACGGGCGGATCAGCAAGATCGGCCGCAGCCATGCCCGGGCGATGCTGGTCGAGGCCGCCTGGGCGGCGGCCAAGACACCGGGGCCCCTGCACGCCTTCTTCGTCCGCATCCGCGCCCGGCGCGGCCACCAGGTCGCCGCCGTGGCCGTCGCGCGCAAGCTGGCCGTGCTGTGCTGGCACATGCTCAGCAAGGAAGAAGACTATCACTGGGCACGCCCGGCGCTGGTTGCCAACAAGCTGCGCGCCATGGAACTGCGGGCTGGACGGCCTCAGCAGAAGGGCAACTGCCGCGGGCCCGCCTACGCCTACAACGTCAAGGCCCTGCGCGAACAGGAGATGCAACTCGCCCGGCAGGCCGAACTGAGCTACGAACGCTTCGTCGCCGCGTGGCGCCCGCGACCGCCAAGGGAGCGGGCGCGCGGACGCCTCAACCCGGCAAGGCCCGAATGAGGCAGCTCGGCGGCGCTTGCAGCCGTGGCGCCGCTCTTCGCCGCGAGGTCGTCCGCGCACCCGGTATCCTGCCACGCCATCGAAGAAAACGCTTGTCCATCTCATCCGTCGAGTGGAGCTTCTGGCGGTGCTCCTTGGGGAAGGTCATGTAGGCCAGGACGTCGTCTTCGGCCTCGTCCATCAGCGCGGCGAGCTTCAGCGCCTTGGGCCTGAGCTGATCGGCAACCAGGCGCCACTGGGCCCTGGCGCCGTCGGCGTCGTCCTGAGCGAAGGCGGTGGCGACGAAGGCGGAGACGACACGCCGGCCCTGCTTGCCGGCAAGGGTATTGGTCTTGCGGGCGGCCAACAGCGATGCCGCAACGACCGTCTTGCCGAACGCGGTTGTGGCCGCAAGCACGCTTGTGTCATGCGCGAGCAGGGCATCGACGGCCTCCGCCTGCTCGGGCGTCAATTCCCCGAGGAATGTCGTTTCGACCGGATGGCCCGCGAAACGCTCGTCCTGCGGGTCGAGCCCGACGCCGAACTCTTCGAGCAGATGCTCCAACGCCGAGAGGCAGCCGCGCGGGATCGCGATATGATGCGACAGCAACTCGGCGCAGGCGACGACGCAGGGCGTGCCGTGAGTCGAACGCCGCATCGCCCGCGCGGTGTAGAATGCCGGGTTCTGGAACGCCGCGAGCCGCACCAGTCGGTTGACCAGCGCGGGCGGAACCGCTGATCACCGGAGAAGACCTCCGCCAATCCCTCCATCGCCTGACGCTTCCAGACGCCAACCTGGTTCAGATGCACCTGGTGCCGCGCGGCAATCTCCTGGAGCGTCCGATCGCCCCGAAGCGCCTCAAGCGCGATCTTCGCCTTCAGCTCCCCCGAAAACCTGCGTCGGTTGCTCATCTGTATTCCTCCGTGAGATGGCGGAATACACCTTAACGAACTGTCCGATTTTCCGGGGCCACCTCAGGACTCAATTCGGGGAGGGCTCCGGTTTGAACAAGAAATGTGCCGTTGAGGGAGCTTCAAACACTGTGACTCGGTCTCGACAGTGGATTTCATCCGTTCTGTCGGTCGCTTGATCATCCAGTAGTTTCGACAGGTGTACGCCAACGAAGACGATGCGCGACAGCTTCTCGCCTAGTTCCTTGTCACGTGCTGCATTCTCAAATCCCTCATGCGAGAACCATCGATCAAGGGTGGCCCTAATGGCGGTTCGCGCATCGTCAAGGCTGAAGACAGATGGGTTGAGGAACATCTTTCCGATGAAATGGCGGCGTACCTCATTGCGTTTTTCATGCGTGGGGACCCCATTGAAATTCAACGAAGTCAGGGAAATCTCTATTTCATTGTCGTCCCAAATGTAGCGAACACTCAATTCCACTTCTTGGGCATCCGCGGCCCTTTCCGCGGCACCCTTCAAACGGATCATTCCCATGTCCCACAGTGTGAACGGACGATCCATGAGCCATTGGACTGTCGCTCCCGGCTCAGCATGAACGGGTACCGTGTACAGAGTCACAACCATGCCGAGGACGCCTACAAGACGGGAAACGGCACGAATGACGGCAGGGGTGGCAGTCATGCCACCGAGTCCCGGTACCACAGTCGCTTGCCGACCATGCCAGAGATGGTCGCCGCCGCCTGGTCCAGCGTGTCCGCGCAGCGGCAGTTGTGGCGGCCGGAGAATTCGTTGACCCGCCGTCACTCCTGCCCCTCCCGCAGGCGCCTCTCCTCTAGGAGGTCGTCGATTGCCGTCGCCGCCTCCATCCGGGTCCGCACGGGCGGAACGGTCCTATCGGTCTCGTCGGCAAGGTGACCGAGAAACAGGAGTTGCCGCTTCGTCGGCGGTTCGTGGATGAGCGCGTCGCGATTGCGGCGGCGCTCGAACCAGCAGCCGAGCAGGAACGCGAAGCAGGTCCAGGCCGCCGCCGCGGCGAGCAGAATCAGCAGATCAGCATCCATCGTCGTTCCTTCGATCCCGATGGCCTCCAGAGAATACCGATTCCTTCAATGCATTTGCGGTCGAGGACCGTTGGGACGGCGTGTCGTCTCTCCGTTCGCCTCGATGGGGGTCCAGGTCTCATGCCGCGGCGATCGTTCGAGGTGCGCGCGCCGAATGGAGGTTGGCGCCGTCGATGAAGAGCGCAATGCGCTCGCCGGGATGACTATCCATTGTTCTTCAATATCCCTGGCCGCCCCGGTGGGCGGAAAATCGAATGGCACACCGATAATGCTCTGCCGGGCAATCCCCCGGGCGACGGCTCGACCGAAATGGAGAAACGTCGTGTCGACCGTGAGGCGGCCGACCGGGCCATTGCAGCGCCTGCGCCCGTGCACTGTCAACCGCGCCGTGCCGGCGCGCAAGACCTCCGCCTGACAGGCCACCGAAGGAGCTGAATCGCCGCCCTCCGCCGCTTGACCCCCACGCCGCCGGCTCGCTGAATAGCATGTAACGGCCGGCCTGCCGCCCCCTCATCGCCTGCCGTCACGCGGACCCGTGCTGCTTCGCCGCCGGCCGGCGGTTCGCCGGCAGGAGGTGGAGTCCCGGCCGGAAGCCGGGCGGCGGATGGCATCTCGGAGGGGGTGCCGCCGCCGTTCCCCGACACCGGCAAATGGAGGCGGCACGATGAGCGCGGCAATGGCGATACCCGGCAATACGGCGGATACATTCCTGGTGCATTTCTTCGGCACCGGCCTGGCCGACGAGCGGTACGTGGAGGAGAAGTTTCATGCGCGCGCGGACGGCGATATCGTTCCCGTCCCCGTTGCTCCCACCGGCGCGAAGGGGCGCCGCGAGGCCAAGCACGCGGTCGTCTCTCGCGCGGGCAGGCCGAGGCGATGCGTCCCGGCCGCACGGAGATCATCGTCTGCACGGGGCTCAGCACCCGCGGCGGCAGGCAGGCACCCGCGAGGTCTGGGACGCCGACGACGCGATCGCCGCCGTCGCTGGGTCCTTCCGCATTCTGGCCCAGGGTGTCGCGCAGGACGGGTTCCAGATCGCCGACGAGCGCGAGAGCCGGCTGTGGGGCTTCGTCAAGCTGCGGCAGTATCCGGGGGCGAACCGGCCGCGGCTGGCAATCGACACGGCGTCGGCGGTCTGGCGTCCCGGCCCGGTGGAGGGTTCGGAACTGCTGGCGCTCTACCGCGACCCGGCGCCCGGCGAGGGCCACGCCGGGTTGGCCCGGATGGCGCCGGGTTGCGGCTGGGGCCGGGATCTCCGCCCGGGCGGCGAGGAGGTGTTCGTCGTCGAGGGCGTGCTGGAGGACGAGCATGGCCAGCACGGGATGGGCAGTTGGCTCCGCCACTGGCGGGGCGGCGCGCATCGCTGGCATTCGCCCGAGGGATGCCTTCTCTATGTGAAGCAGTGACATCTTGGCCGATACGACGAAGGATGCCGGGCGCCTACGTCGAGCCGGAAGACGATCTCGGGACGGGGCCGGGTAGGAACCGGATCGATGGGCGCCACGGGGATCGGCCTGAACCGGGAAACAATCGCCGCGCGCGATCCTGAGCGGTCTTGACGGTGGTCCGGCGACACGTGCTGCGCTTCCACAACTCGGCGCCGATCGAGGCGAGTCTGCATCGCTATGGGCCGCTCAAAGGGGTAGGCGGTGGATCGCCTGGACCGGATCGCACAGACGCTCGACCGCCGGAACGAGAAGCAGGACGTTCTCGACGACCGTTCCGCGGACGGCGACCGGCGCGCGTCGACCGACCGGGTGCCGAAGGCCACACGGCAGCGCTCCATGCGTCTCTGACCCATCTTCAACAGTAGATCCCGGATTTGAGGTTGGCCGGGTTGGCTAAGTCGTTGAAGCAGCGGGGTATTGGGATCCGGTTTTCCGACGTCTGAAAATGGTGTAGTGGAACATTTTGTGGACTTGCTCAGGTTTCTCTTGATTTTGGGCTTGTCCGGCGAGACAACGCTTCGATGTTCGTCCGCGAAAAGGTCGCCTGGGGGCACCGCTACCTTTGCCTCGTCGAGAGCGTCCGCGAGGGTCAGCGGGTAGGCTTCGGCGGCATGATCGCGCAGCGTCTCGAAGGCGTCGCGCCGGTCGCCGAGATTGCGCGCCCGGTCCGTCAGGGTCTCGAGCTCGTGCGCCTTCACCTCGCTGCCATTCTGCGCTTTCTCCAGGTCGCGCATCTCCGGGACGATGCGGTCGACGGTCCGGTCGAGGCGGCGCACCCGGGCGTCGAGGCAGTTGACGACATGCTCACGACCTACGCCACACTTACGCGATTGAAGGATCATTAGTACGTGAGGGATTGCGGATGCATGGTAAGCTAGGGCCACAATCACCTACAGCAATCGCAAGGTACGCTCTTCTCGTCAAAGATCTCCCAAATTCGGTTGCCAGCCGAACCGTATCTCGGACTACCCAAGTTGTAGGATGAGCCAGGCGGAACTGTCCGTACCGAGACCTGTCGGTATGAAAACCACCCGAAACGGGTAAGGACACATGAAGGACCTTTCATTCCAGCCGTATCGGGAGACCGTATGCTGCTTATGTGGCTCGTCCGATCGCCTCACGGGCGAGCACAAAATCAAGGCATCAGCGCTGCGGCGGGAGTTTGCGGGTGAAGACATGGTACTTGGGAACTTCAGTTTCGACGAGACAGGCCACGGGAAATATGTCCAAAGTTATAGGTCCAAGGTCCTCCACTTTTCATCACGAATGTGCTCGGTCTGTAACGGCTCACGAACGCAACCCGCGGACTTGGAGTTTGATCGTCTTCATTCGTTGGCAAGTCGACACATAATGAACGGTGAAGAGCCGGAGCTTGCGATTATCAGTGATCGCTACGTCGAGGGCTCAGTCCCCTACCTTAATGTCTTTCGATTCTTTGCGAAGTTGCTCTGCTGTCAGCTAGCCGAAGTAAGGGCACCACGTCCAGTTCATATGTCGAACTTTGCAATCGGAAAAAATGACCGGAACTGCATTTGGCTACGCATCGGTCATGATTGGACGTATCAGCAGTTCGAGCGTCACATCGGTCAGCACCCATATGCTGCACATGGTGGTTTGGCCGTATATGCGAACCGACGGAATAACAGTCCCAAGGCCTTTCATTCTACCTTAACGATTGGAACGTTGCAGTATGTGTTTTTCTTTCGCCTGACTTGGTACGAGAGGTTCGCACTTAGTACTAACCACAAAGAGTTCTATGTCTGGTGTCGAGACCGTGCGGCTGAAGGAACGACTGCTCCGACATCGAGTATTACGCAACTCAGGCTCGGCGTGGTAACCGATGACTGATTTTTTTGGGCGAATGAAGACTCCGGAAGTGCGCATCCCGGTCAATCGGTTGGCCCTTCTTCACTTCGTTGCCGTTGTGACGTTGCTCGGGACAATCGGAACATTCGGGACGCAGCAAGCGTGGGCTCAACTGCCGACAATGCAAGAGGCACTGTCTGCGTACCAGTTGCATATCCGCGGCAAAGCGGTCCAGGTGATTCGAATGCACGCGGAGCAGGGCAACGCCGTCGCGCAGTTCACTCTCGGGCAGATGTACGTCGACGATACTGGACGCGTAAGCGTCCACTTGGGCCTCGGCGTCTCCGAAGACGACGCCGAGGCCGCGCGGTGGTTGCGCCGCGCGGCCGATCAGGGCCACGCGGGCGCGCGGATGAGGCTTGGGGTCATGTACGCCCGTGGCGAGGGTGTGCCGAAGGACGACGGCCAGGCAATTCAGTGGCTCCGCCTCGCGGCCGATCAGGGTAACGATATTGCGGAACGCTACCTCAAGAACATATCAGAGACCGGTAGCCTTTCAGGAGAGTACCAGCCCAAGTTCTTCTCCTTTGGCCCCCCGATCATCGATACGGAGACGATCCGCGAGGTATGGGAGGCACTTACTCGCGACGGCCTAGCCTCGGCACGCAAGGCATTTCAAATGCACGGGGAGCAGGGCAACGCGGTCGCTCAATACCATCTCGGGTTCATGCATGCGCATGGCGTGGGTGGTCCCGAGGACGATGCCGAGGCGGTCCGGTGGTATCGGCTCTCCGCCGAGCAAGGCAACTCCGACGCGCAGTCTAATCTCGCGCTCATGTATGCCCGGGGCGAGGGTGTCCCGGAAAACGACGCGCAGGCGATGCGATTGGCCCGCCTTGGCGTCGAGCAGGGGAACGCCGTGGCGCAGTTCGCTCTCGGATACCTGTATGCCCATGGCAAAGGTGTTCCCCAAGACGATGCCGAGGCGGCCCGATGGTTCCGCCTCGGTGCCGAGCAGGGCTACGCCGAAGCGCAGTTCAATCTGGGGCTCATGTACGACAAGGGCGAAGGCGTGCCGGAGGACGACACGGAAGCATCTCGGTGGTATCGGCTTGCCGGCGACCGGTACCACCCCGACACACAGCTCAAGCTTGGGCTCATGTACCTCAGGGGTGAGGGCGTGCCTCAGGATGATGATAAAGCGAGATTCTGGATCGGCGAAGCGGTCCAGCAGGGCCACGCCGAGGCGCAGTTCACTGTTGGGCTCATGTACGACATTGGCGACGCTCTGCCCGAGAACGACGCCGAAGCGGTGCGCGCATATCGCCTCGCCGCCGAACAGGGCCACGTCCACGCACAGTTCAACTTGGGGGTCATGTACGATGACGGAGAGGGTGCCCCCGAGGACGACGTCGAGGCGGCCCGTTGGTATCGCCTGGCTGCTGAACAGGGCCATGTCAGCGCGCAATACAGCATCGGCTTTATGTATGACAACGGTATAGGGGTTCGACAGAACCGAGCGGAAGCAGCCATGTGGTATCAGCAAGCTGCTGAGCAGGAGCATGTCACTGCCCAAACCAGACTTGGCGACATGTTTTATTTCGGCACTGGCGTCAGGAAGGACTACGCAAGAGCGAAACAATGGTACGGGCGGGGCGCCGAACAGAAACACGGCCACGCCCTATTCGGTCTAGGTAGATTATACGAATTTGGCAAGGGTGTTCCGCAAGACCACGCCGAAGCCGTAAAGTGGTACCGGCGAGCCGCCAAACAAGGCCACGTGACCTCGCAAAACGCTCTCGGCCTGATGTACAAAATTGGTAAAGGTGTTCCACAGGATTTTGAAGTGGCAGTGAAGTGGTATCGAAAAGCAGCCCAAAAGGGGGATGCTAGCGCTCAATCCAGACTAGGAGCGATGTACTACTTTGGCGAAGGAGTTCCACAGAACTACAAAAACGCGCTGAAGTGGAGCCGACTTGGTGCTGCACAGAACGACCCATCGGGGATGATTACATTAGGCTGGATGCATGAATACGGAGAGGGGATTTCGCAAGATCTTGTACAAGCGCACATGTGGTACAATCTTGCATCCGCACACCAAGTGTATCATGACCTTGCTGCGGAATCCAGGAACCGTGTCGCGATGCGGATGACATCGGCAGAGGTTGTGCGAGCACAGCGATTGGCGCGGAATTGGAAACCTCGATCGGATCAGAACGCAGATTCCTCGGAAACTAGCTCGGCTGGAGCAGGCACCGTGCTTGCAGTGCAACGGGCTCTCAAGAAACTCCATTATGATCCTGGTCCTGCCGATGGAATACTGGGCATCAAGACTCGTGCTGCCATTCGTGCTTTCCAGTCGGCATCGGGCCTCCCGTCGGACGGAAGGATGTCGCCTGAACTGTATCTGAAGATCCTGTCCGCGCTTACGGCCGCCGGACAAAGGTTGAGATAGAGCCATGACAACCAGGTATTGGAGGATTTGTGGATACCACAGTGGAAGCAAGATATTCGAGACCCATGTTCCCGTAGGATGCTTTTGCGAGCGACAAGTGAAGGAACTGTTGAAAGTACTTGCTGCGAAAGCTGACTTGACATTGGATGAGATCGTCGGCGCATACGCGAGAATGAATACTACGTACTCTAATGACTTGCTTCTGGTGCAGAAAGATAAACCTCATCCAGTGTATATGTGCGGAGACAATCCATATTTTATCGCTGGAGTTATCGAGAGCGAATAGGCGACGGGGTAGGGAAGGGTCGTCGAGGATCACCTGTTCTCGCGAACCAGACGCTCGTTGCACTCCAGCCGACCCGGCTACGAACGCAGATCCCGGGGATGCCAGTCGAGAGCGCGGGCGAGCCGGTCGAGATTCCGCACGTGCCTGTCGGCGGCCTTGAGCCAGTTCCGCACGCGGTCGCGCGCCAGGACGTGCGCCCGGTAACGGTCGACGACGGCCTGGAGACACTGGCGCGGTTCGGTCGGGACTCGCTCGTTCTCAGCGAACGCCGCGATGCGCCGGACGAGATCGGCCGCCCCGTCGAGATCGTAGGGGGAGACCCGCCAGCGCCCCATGCATCTCTGAAGCGGCCGCGCGGCTTCGAAGCCGGCGGGCGCGGGCATCGGACAGCGGGGTCCCGCAGTTGATCCGCACGGCGTCCCCGTGCGCCTCCGCACCGCCTAGGGCCGCACCGAGCGCGGGCCGGTGGCTCATGTTCAGGACGCCCGGGCTGGCTCTCTTCGGGGCCGCTCAAAGCCTCTGTGAGCGCCCCCTGTCGCGGGACCGGGACTGCGTGCGGTACGCCGAGGAGAATCGCTCCATCCTGGAGACCTCTGTCCCCAGGCGCTCGCGCCCGTCTTCGATGCGGTCGATATGCGCGCCGTAGGTCGCGGGGTCGTCGAGGATCGCGCGGCCCTCCCGCAGCAGGCGTTCGTTGCGCTCCAGCCAGATCGGCCAGGAGCGCTGCTCCTGCCGCGGGATGTCGAGGTTGCGGGCGCGCAGGGAGATGGCGCGGTAGCGCAGCCAGTGGCGGTCCGCGTCGCGCAGGAAGCCGCGCACCCGGTCGCGCGCCGCGGCGTGCGCCCTGTACTGCCCGACGATCTCCCCGAGACGCGCGCGCGTCTCGGCGGCAAGCGCCTCGCTGCCGGTGAAGGCGGCGAAGCGCTCGACCAGCGCGCCGGCGCCGTCGAGCTCGAAGCGATGCTCGTCCTGCCTCCCGGCCCGGAGGAGGTGTGCGCGCCAGTCGCGCCGGAGCTGGCGATAGGCCGCGTACGAAAGGTCCGGCCCGGGCGCCTCGCTCCGTGGGGGCTCCGGGGCCGCGGGCCGGACCGGGGCGGTCTTGTTGCCGGTATCCCGTCTCGTCTGCGCGGCGGGCGGGTCGGGAGGGACGGTCTCCGCGGCGGATGCGGTCTGCCGTGCGGGCTCGGGAGCCGGTTCAGCGTCCCGCCGCGCCTGCTCGCTCGCTCCCTCCGTGTTCTGCCGTGCGTGCGCGGCCCTGGCGGCGGCGGAGCGCAGGTAGCTGCCGGCGCGGGCATGCACCTCGCGCAGCTCCCGCAGCTCGCCGTCGCCGATCCCGGCGCGCTCCGAGAGAAGCCGCTCAAAGGTCCGGGGCCGGGCCGTGAAGGACGCGGCCTGCTTCATCAGCGCGCCGTGGCGGTCGAGGGTCTCGCGGAAGGCGGGGCTGAGCGCCACCGCCTCGCCTTCGTCCCGGACGCGCGCGCGCAGCGCGTCCCAGGCCGCCATGACCTCGCCGCGCTCGGCCGCGAAGGCGTCCACAGCGGCGCCATGGCGCCAGCCGTTCACCGCATGGCGGATGTCCTGGGAGATGCGCGCCAGCGCGTTGTCGTTCGCAGCGGCGTGGGCCTCGGCCGCTTCCCGCCGGCCCATGCCGGGTCCGTCATGCGGTCTTCCGTTGGACCGGCTGCCGCCGTTTCCAATGCCGGCCCGCGCAGCTTCGCCCGCATCCCGCCAGGCGCCGTCGGTAACGTAGTCGAGCGCCGCCTCCTTCGGCTGCGAGCGCGACCAGCGCTCGGCCAGGTACGCCCGCACGTCCGAGTCCGTCACTGGCATGTCCGCCTGGTCCTCGGTTCGATGTTCGGCGATATCGAAGGCGAGCGGAGACCGGTTGACGTAGACGTCGAGCGCCTCGCGGTGACGTGTCGCCGCCGGATAGATCGTCTCGCGCGCCGGCCGGTCGTCCGCCAGCAGGAAGGCGCGGTCGACCGTCAGCCCCTGTGCCGAGGCGACGGTCATGGCGTAGCCGTAGTCGAGGCGGATGTTGTCGTGCCAGTCGCGGATCTCGTCGTGCCGGAAGGCGACGCGCCGCCCGTCGTCGGTGCGCGCGGTGATGAGTACCGACAGCTCGGACTCGGCGCCGCCCATGTCGGCCTCCGGCGCCCGCCCGGGGCGCCCGCCGGCCAGCCGGTTCCGGGCCTTGCGCGACACCGCCGCGCCTTCCCCGCGCCTGACTTCGAGGTCCTCCACCGTGACCACGGTGCCGTTGAAGAGCTGCTTCTCCCACTGCGTGGCGCCGATGCGGATGCGGTCGCCGACCGCGATCTCCAGCGGCTCCGTCAATCGCCCGTCCAGGTCCCGGCTGACCTCGATGACCGCGCGCTTCGCCTCGGGCGTCCGCGCCAGCACGCGCTCGCGCATCAGCCACGACAGCGCCCGACCCTCGGCCTTCGTGCGCGCGAGCACCACGGTCGAGGAGCCGGGGTCGTCCTTCACATGCCACTCCCAGTCGTCCACCAGCCTGGTCAGCGTCTTCTCCTCGTCGTGGCAGAGATGGAGCCGTCCCCTGATCCGCCACGCCTCGATGGCCTTCTCCGCCTCGCCGTCCCTCAGCGCCTCGGAGACATCCACCTGCCACGGCGTGAACACCGGCTTCCTCTCCATCGCCTCGTAGTCGGCCATGATGGCGTTGCGTTCCCGCGGCGGCGTGAGCGCCGCCTGGAACTGCGCCTGCTCCGGCGTCTCCCCGTGAACATGGACCAGCACGTCCTCGAGGTCCGCCTTCTGGCGCCGGATGCGGTCGACGCGGATGCTGCCCGCCACGTCCCGGATCAGCCGCAGCCCCGGACCGGCTTCGACCGGCTGCTGCTGACGCGTGTCGCCGGCGAACACCACCTTGGCGCCGTGGCGCTCGGAGAGCTGGAGGATGTGATGCGCCTGGCGGGTCGACAGCATCCCCGCCTCGTCCACCACGATCAGCGTGTTGCGGCCGATCTCCACCTGTCCCTTCGCGGCGAGCTTCAGCAGCTTGTCGACGCAGAAGGCGCGCGCGTCGCAGTCGTCGCCCAGAGCCACCGCCGTCCGCCAGGCCACGGCCGTCGGCACGATCTCGTAGCCGTGCTCCCTGTGAAGATCGGTGATGGGCCTGAGCGTGGTGGTCTTGCCCGAGCCCGCCGCGCCCTCGATCACGGCGACCCGACCGGCCCGCACGGTGGCATGGCGGATCGCCAGCGACTGCTCCTGGCTCAGCGGATAGCCCTCCTCCAGCAAGGTTTCCACCTTCTCCTTGACCGCCTCTTCCGGCAGGCCGTGGTCGGTGTCCGCGGCCATGGCCGCCGTCATGTCCTTGACCGCCTGCTCTAGCCCGAGATTGTGGCGGGTGGAATAGACCTCGGTGTGGGCCATCCCCGCGCGGGACTCCGCCGTCGGCTTCTTTGGCTCCAGCCGCCCGATCTCCGGGTTGCGGCGAAGCCGCTCGATGGCGGTCCTCAACGCTTCGGCGCCGATTAGTCCCGCCGACGCGTTCGCCGCCGCCTCCACCATGTCCGGGCGCCGGAAGACGGCCTCCTGCCGGGCCAGGTGGGCGGGCAGATCGTCAAGGCGGGCGGTCAGGTCGCGGATCGCCTCCTGGGTGATCTTCGCGTCATGGCCGGTCACCGACGCGATCAGCGCCTCGCGCTCGGCAAACCTCTCGGCCTCGTCCTTCCAGCGCTGGTGGCGAATGTCGGGGTCGTTATCGTGCGACTTCCCGGCGCGCGTGATCTTGTTGACGCCGGCCATGCGCGAGGCGTTGCCCAATGACGGGATGCCCAGCTCTCCGGCCTTGGCCACGATCGCCTTGCGCCGCTTCGACCAGAAGGCCTGCAAATCCTCCGGCATGCCCTCGATACGGGTGAGCCCGCCATCGGGACCGTATTGCTCCATGCGGATACCCAGTCGCTCGCGGAGGTTCCAGGCGAGCGCGTTGCGGTAGACCGCGCCCGCGGCCTTGGCCCAGCTGTAGACCGGGTACTGGTGCATGGCCCGCCACTTGCCGTCCTCGCGGGTCCTCGCGGCATTGAAGATCACGCAGTGGGTATGGAGCTGCGGGTCGTTCTCCCGGCTGGTGCCGTGCTGGAACATCGCCACCGCGATATCGGCCGGCAGGACCCGGATCCGCCCCTCCCGGTCCCGGATCCGGGTCCAGGCGCAGTAGCGGAACACCGTCTCTTGCAGGGCCGCCCGCGCGGCGTCGTTGTGCGCCTGCTCGATCCGGGACCGCAGCTCGGGATCGGCGACGGCCCAGAACGCGGACACGCTCTTGTCGGCCGAGAAGGTCATGTCCACGCCCGGCGAGCGGTTCTCGCTGCCCGCGTTCCTGGTGAGCCTGGCCGACCCGTCCGGCGCGAAGCCGTGGTAGAGCCGGTGGAAGTCGCCGGAATCCACCCTGCCGCCGTTCTCGAGGCCGAGCAGGCCCCTGGGGTTGAACCACACCCCGTCCGGCTCCTCGCCAGCCGTGTAGTACTCGTTGGGATGGCGGAACGAGCGCTGGCTCTCCAGGTAGTAGGCGGCAGACGCCGCCTGGGCGAGGGTGGCTACCATCGTGCGGTGTCCGCACTTGGAAGATACGCGGCGATCGTAATCGTGCCTGGCGTCCGGACCGCGAGAATGAATGAGGGAATCCTCATGGGTATCAGCACGTTACACAATAGATCAAAGGCTCGGTCAGTTGTCGACTCTAGCACCGGCCATGCCTCTCGACCCTCGGCACTTTAGTGCATAGATGTGAAAGCGTCGCTTCTTCATTCTCCTTCATCGGGGGCGATGATATCATGTCTGACGGGGATTCCAAGGCGATATCGCGGTGAGCGATCCACGCATCGGGCGCCAGACGAGGACGGTACGGGCTCGTCGCTGACGGTGTGGGGTCGCGGGGCGAGGCTGTGGAACCTCTTGATATCGCAACGGGATTGGGAAGGAGGATCATGATGGCACGGCGCTACAACGAGTGGGACATCGATTTCGACGCCATAGATGCCGATCTGGCGAAGCTGGCGCCTCCGACACTCAGCCTTAAAAACGTGCTCGATCGGCTGCGCGGCCGGCTGCTGGAGCAACAGGCCAAGGGGGTGACGGTGGCGCAGATGCACGAAGTGCTAACGGCACGGGGCATCCAGATGGGCGAGCGGAGCCTCAAGGTGTTTTTGGAGAAGGGGGAGCTGCCAGGGCGCAGGGCGAAGTCGGTTGCGGCGCAGGCGGCGGGGACGGAACCAGGGAAGGATCCGTTCTAGCACTTCAGCGATAGAGAAAGTGCCGGGCGGCAATGGCGGAAGCGCCGGACGCATGGCTTGGCACGACAGGGAAGTCGTGCGAAGGACCGGGAGCAAGCGACGGGCGCGATGCGGATCGGGTTCGAGGTGGCGGATGATGCCATTCGCAGAATGGCGAGCCGTGACTCGATGCCGGATACGGCTGCGGTGGGCGGGATGAAGCGAGCGTCCGGGGGTGTGCTGGCTGGAGCGGAAGGCGGAAGCGAAAGCGCCGATGGCGCGTGAGCGCCGAGCCGCGAAGCGCTGCTCTGGCACCTCAGCAAAAAAAACCGGTTCCTCGCCGAAGCGAGGAACCGGCCCGGGCGGACGGGGAAGCGCCGCCGTTACGCCGGGATGTTCATAACGGGTATGCCGAGCTGGCGAGCTTTATCGACGAGGTTCCCGGTGATGCCGCTACCGGGGAACGCGATGACGCCCTTGGGCAGCAGGTTGAGAAGCTCGTCGTTCCTGCGGAAGGGAGCGGCCTTGCCGTGAGCCTGCCAATCCGGGCGGCAGATCACCTGGTTGATGCCGCGCGCCTCGGCCCAGCTCGCGGCGATCTTCTCGACGCCCGGTCCGCCGCCGTGCAGCAGAACCATGTCGCCGTGCTTCGCCTTGGCCAGGTCGAGGGTGCTCCAGACCGCGTCCGCGTCGGCGACGTTCTTCCCGCCGGCGATCGCCACCAGTGTGCCGTCCGGCAGGTGCGCGCGGGTCTCGCGGTCCTTGCGGGCGCGGCGGAAGTCGCGGGCGTCGATGGCGGCCGAGGTGAGCTGGCCGGACCGGCTCGTGTGCGAACCGTGGCGTGGGCGCCACACGTCTCCGGTGTGGACGCGGTAGGCTTCGGCGGCATGATCGCGCAGCGCCTCGAAGGCGTCGCGCCGGTCGCCCAGGTTGCGCGCCCGGTCCGTCAAGGTCTCGAGCTCGTGCGCCTTCACCTCGGTGCCGTCCTGGGCGCGCTCCAGGTCGCGCATCTCCGGGACGATGCGGTCGACGGTCCGGTCGAGGCGGGCGATCTGGGAATGGAAGCAGTTGACCAAGCCCCACAGCAGGGCCTCGCGCTCGTCGGCGAGCTGGGTCCCCTCGACGGTGATGCCGTCGACGATGACGCGGATCGCCTCGGACAAGGCGTCGATGGCGTCGTCGCGGTCCCAGACGTCGCGGCTGTCGAGCTCGCCGCGCTCCGGCGCCGCGCCGTAGAGGGCCATGCTCTCGCAGACGGCGGCGGTCGGGGAAGCGGTGGGGGTTGCGTTGGCGGCGGTCATGACGATCTCCCTGGTTGCGCGGGGCGTGATGCCCCGTCGTGGTGTTTTTCCGCGCGGGCGGCGGCAATGAAGGGCGCGATGCGGGCGGCGGGAACGGTGCCGGCTCACAGGAGGGGATGGGTCTCGACCCAGCGCTCGACGGCCTGGCGCAGCTCGCTACGCTCGGTCACGCGCTTCCAGCCGCGCCAGTCCTCGACGAGCCAGATCAGGTAGTGGTGCCGGCCCAGCTCAAGGATGTCCTCGTCCTTGAAGATGTCGCCGACGTGCTGGCCGGCCCGGTAGATTCTCACCTCGTCGGGGGCGGCGAGCTTGAAGGCGAGGTCGGTCGTGTAGCGTCCCATCGGCGTGCTCCCCTTCGTTGGTGGCGGGCGGGTTCTCTCTCTTCCTCCCGCTCATCGCTCACACCGACTATTGCTGTCCTCTCTCTCTCGCGAAGCGGTGGACCGGAGCGAGGCGGGCGGCGATCGCGGCGGCGCCGAGCGTGACCAGCTCGTCGTTGAAGTCGTTGCCCAAGGGGACGATGACCGTGGCGGCGACGCCCGCTCGCGCGCAGCGTCGGGCGAGGCGTTCCGCCGCGCGCTCGCCTTTCGGGTCGTTGTCGCGGGCGACGACGAGCTGCGTCACGCCGGGGGGCGGCGCGAACGCGCCGAGGCTGCCGGCCGACAGCGCCGCGGCGGCAACGGTGTCCGGCATCGCGGTCACGATGGAGAGAACCGTCTCGATCCCCTCGCCCACCAGCAGCGTGGCGGGCGCCGGGTCGCCGAAGCGGACGGCCAGGCCATGGACGCGGCCCAGCGCCTTGCGCGGGCGCGGCAAGTTCGCCTTGGCCGGTTTCCGAGGATCCAGCCACGTCCGATGCACGCCCGCGATGGTGCCGTCGGCGCCCGTCACGGCGGCGACCAGCGCGGGGAGGCGGCGCACGCCGCCTTCGTCGCGATGCAAGAGTGCGGGATGGAAGCGGAGCGCGGGGAAGCGACAACGGTGGATCGCCCTGGCGCGCAGATAGGTTTCGGCATGGGTGCCGTCGATGGCGCGGCAGCGTTGCCACAGGCGGCGCGCCGCCTCCGTGCGGTCGTAGCCGTCGGGGTGGGAGAGGGAAGGGCTGGGGGGCGTGGAGAGAAACGCGCGCGCCTCGGCCAGGGCGGCGCGCAGCGAGCCCGCGCCGGAGGCGACGCGGACGAGATCGAGCAGATCGCCGTGCTCTCCGGTGCTCGCGTCGGTCCACTTCCCCGGCGTGCCGGGCGGGGCCAGGCGGACGAACAGGGAGCGCCCGCGGGCGCCGCGGATGTCGCCGGCGACCCAGTAACGACCGCTCCGGCGGCCGCGGGGGAGGTATCTCCGGCAGACCTCCTCGGCGCGCTTGCCCAGCGCGGCGGCGACGCGGGCGGCGTTCACGGCGCGCACCGCGCGAGCGAGAGCGGGCCGGCGGAGCCAGGACCGAGGGCGGGGATGGGACGCATGGCCAGACCTCTCTCCGGATGTTGCGAGGGACGCGCCCCGGTCCCGGCCGACGCCCGGCCTCCCGCCGGCGCAGCGACGGCGGGCGATGTGCGAAGCGCGAGCCCCGCCGCCCGGCCGGGGAGGACTCCGGGCCGGCTGCATGAAGAAAGGGGCCGGAGCCGCGCAGGGAGAAACGCGGCTCCGGCCCCACTGGGCGCGGGAGGGAGAAGGCCCGCTAGAAGGGTATCTCGGCACCCGTCTGGGACGGCTCGGCGGCGGGCGCGGCGGCCTCACCGGTCGACGCCGGGGCGCCGTTGCCGTTGGCCGGCTTGTCGAGGAATTGCACCCTGCCGCCGGGAACCAGCAGGATCTCGGTCGAGAAGCGGTCCGAGTCCTCGCCGTCCTTGCGCCAGCGCCGGGTCTGCAGCTTGCCCGCGACGTAGACGAGGCGGCCCTTCTTCGCGTGCTTCTCCAGCATGTCGATGAGACCGTTCTGGAAGGTCACGACGCGGTGCCACTCGGTCCGGTCGATGCGATCGCCCCCAGCGTTCTTGTCCAGATAGCTCTCGTCGGTCGCCACCGACATGTTGGCCACGCGCCCGCCGGACGCCAGATGGTTCACGGTCACATCGTCGCCCAGGCGGCCGATGATCTGCGCGGAGTTGAGTCCAAACGCCATTGTGCGTCTCCTTGAGTTTCCGGTTGATGACGAAGGTTGCCGAACGGGCCGGTTCGCTCTCGATCCCCTTCCCGTTCACCCCTCTGAAAGCTCCTCCCGACCTCTCGCCTGCCGTCCGCCCCGGCGCCGGCCGATTAGCCGCCGGCCTCGCAGACCGCACCGGACGGCGGAAGCGGCGCGGGGCACGGCCCTGGCGCCGATGGCGGGAGCGCGGCGGCGCTGACGGAGACGACGGGTGCTGGCGGGACGGCGCCGGCGCGGCGCGAGGCGCCCGGCGTGGAAGCCGGGTCGGCGCCGGCTCTCGCACGGTGGGCGGAGTGGGGCCCCAAGAGTCTTGAGAGGCACGGCCTTGGGGTTGCGGAAGGGCTACGGCACGCCGGTGAGCGATGGGGCCAGCAGCGGCACGTTGGAGAGGATTTCCACCTGGTCGATGCGGAGACCGAGGAAGGCGAGGCAGGCCGCCGTCTCGGCTTCCGTGTCATAGGTGCCGTGGTCGATCCCCGTCTCCAGCTCGATCACGCTGTAGAACGGGGGGCCCGGCTGCGCGGCCTGCCAGGCGGGGGCGCGGGTGTTGGAACGCTCCGCGCAGGCGGGGCAGCGGGCGGAACCAGCCGTGCCGGCCCCGCAATCCACGCATTGCCGCCTCGCCCTTCGCCGGGCGTATCGTTTGCGATCGGCGGCTCTCTTGCGCTCGGGCGAGACCCGTTCCGCCTCCAGCGCGGCGTGCCGGGCGCAGCGCGACGAGCCGCCGGTCGCGGGCTCTCCGCAACGCACGCAGACGCGGGCGGCGCGGCGTGCCGCATAGCGCCGGCGATCGAGCGCGCGCCGCGCCTCGGCGCAGGCCTCGCAGACCGAACGGCCGTCCTCGGGCGGGTTGCGGCCGCAATTCGTGCAGAGCCCCGCTTCGCGCCGCGCGCGGCGGCGTCGCCTGTCGCCGGCGCGGTCGGCGCGGCGACACTTGACCGAATCGCGGCCGGCGTATGGCTTGCCCAGGGCTCGCGTCCGGGCGCGGCGGGCCTTGTCCGCGGCGCGGCGCTTCTCGCCGCAGCTCGCGCAGACCTTCAGGCCGGGCTCGGGTGCGGCTTTGGCGCACCGCGTGCATATCAGATTCTTGAGACGCTCGGCGTGCCGTCGGCGCAGGCGGGTATTGGCGCTTTCCCGCGCGGAGCCGCTGCCAGGCATGACCGGAACCCCCGATCAGCGCGCGAAACGCATGGCATCGAGGCCGCTCGCGCGCAAACCCCAGATTTGTACCCCAGAGGCCTTGAGATCGAGGGCGGTGCAGACGACGATTTCGTCGCGCTCGGGGCGGATCTTCCTGACATCGCCCGCGCTGACGATGGTGCGTTTCGGCTTGCGTCCGCCCCTTTTCGCCTTCGGCTGCTCGGGTTCGACCGGGTCGATTTGCCCGTCGGGCCGGGAGCGGAAACGCTCGACCACGTAGCGCTCCCCGTCGAGCCCCCGCCCGAATACGTGGATCAAGAACGTGTGCGCGTTGCGACGCGATGGTCGGCGGATCCGCACGGCTTGCCTCCCCTTCCTGTGCGATGGCGAAGGCCGGGACCTCTCTCCTCGGCGCCGCCCGGCCGCCCCGCTCCCGGCCGACCGCCCGCTCCCGCCGGCGCCGGGACGGAACCGCGGCGCAGAGAACGGGTTGGGGCGGATCACGGACCGGCGGGCGCCGGTGGGACGCCCCGGGCCGATGGGCAGGGGAAAGCGAAGGGATCGCGGGCGCCGCACTGGCGACGGACTGCGCGGCCGGCTGGCATGGAACCATTGCCGAGCCTTCGCCGTTCGGCGGGAGCGGACATTGCAGTAGCCTTGCGATGCCTATCGCGGCACAGTCGGTAAGCGGGTGACCGGTTCAGTGGGGGGAGAAGGCTCATGAGAGCGCTCTTGGCGGCCCTGGTATTGGGCCTCGTCGCGGCGACGCATGCGCTCGCGGCCGAGAAGCTGCGTATCGCCACGACCGGAGACTATCCGCCGTTCAACCATGTCTACGCTGCCGGCGAGATCGCGGGCTTCGACATCGCGCTCGCGCTCTGCGCACAGATCGGTGCCGAGTGCGAGATCGTGCTGGAGAAATGGGAGCGGCTGATCCCGGAGTTGCGCACCGGCAGCTTCGACGCCATCGCCGCCAGCATGCCGATCCCGTCCGAAGCCCGTATGCGATGAACAGCATCAGGATCGCCGGATCGCGCTTGTCGATGCCCCCGTCGCCCGTAACAGACGCCACCAGCCCACGACATCCTCGCGCGGCAGCCCCTTGCTGTGTGATGCGGGAGGCCGGGGGCGCGCTCCGCGCCGCTGCCCGGCTGCCCCCTCCCGGCCACGCCCCGGCTCACCGTTGCGCGCGGGCGGAGGGCCGGATGACCGGTCGCGCCTCCTGGCCGGAGATCCGCGGGGGACATGTCGCCCCACCTCGCACGCGGGCACGCTACAGGCTCACGCACGGTTGACCAAGAATTAAACCCAATTCCGCCGTGGAATCGTTGCCTTTGGTCCAACCGGCGGGAGCACCGGATCGACGATGACACCGTATAGGAAGAGTTCGATTGCCTGGCGGAAGTCGTCGTCCGGTTCCTTGATCTCAAGGTTCTTCTTCCTGGAGCAGTCCGGCCCCGGAATCATGACGCTATGCTCTGGCCGGGGGAGGATCGGGCTCCATCGAGTGTTGGATGAGTACGGGCGACGTGGCAGATTTCTATTCGGACGGGTAGCTATATACCCGAGCCCATTCCGCTTCGTTGCCTGATCGCCCACGGTCTGCCGCCAAAACGTCCCGGACATGCGTATTCACGCAGGAAGGCATGCGCTTAATGAAATGTTCGAGATAACCAAGGACCAACTCTGTCAGTTGAGCGATGTCCATTTGCGGGAACTTGTCGCCCGCTTGTGCGAAGCCGAGCTGCGCGCGGCAGGTGCTCCGGTCAGCGCCGTCAAATGGGCCGGCGCGCACACGGCGCCGGATGGCGGCCTGGATGTGGAGTGCCGTGTCGATGAGCAGGATTTTCGCGGTGATTTCGTACCCCGTCCTAGAACGGGTTATCAGGTCAAGAAGTCGAAAATGCCTCCGGCGAAGATTGCGAGGGAGATGTCTCCCAAGGGGCGACTCCGGCCCATGTTCGCGGATCTTGCCGCCAGCAACGGCTGTTACGTCATCGTCAGCCTCGGAGACGACCCTGCTGGCGATGCAGCAACCCGGCGACAGAAGGCAATCCGGGAGCAGATCGCCAAGGTCCCCAATCCGGGCAATCTGCAAACCGGCTTCTATGGCCGCGCCGAGCTCGCAAACTGGCTTCGCCAACATCCGGGCGTGCAGTTGTGGGTACGTGACATACTCGGTATGCCGCTCGACGGCTGGAAGCCGTTCGGCAGGTGGACCAATGTACCGCCAAGCGACAATGACGAACTGATCTGTAGAGCGGGCGTTTCCATCGTCCTGCCTGGAGAGCACACCGAAAAGCTCGATATTCTCCAGGGAATAGGGAAAATCCGGGACCTGGTAGGAACCTCGGAAAAGGCGTTGCGCATTGTGGGCCTTTCCGGGGTCGGAAAATCGCGAATCGTGCAGGCGTTGTTCGAGGACTCGGTTGGAGACCGTCCTCTTCATCGAAGCCTCGCCATCTACGCCGATCTTGGCACGGCGCCGGTACCTTCTCCGCGCCAGATGCTGGCCCGTCTAAAGGCGGAAAGCCGGTCCGCCATCCTGGTTCTCGACAACTGCCCCGTCGACACGCACAATCTTCTCGCAAGCGAGGCTTCCGCCGCACCGGATGTCCGCCTCATCACCATCGAATACGACATCCGGGACGACAAGCCGGAGATCACCACTGTCATACGGATCGACGCCGAAGGCACCGAAATCGTGGAAGCGCTGTTGCCGAGGCGTTACCCGAGACTTGGCCAAGTCAATTCAAGGAGGATCGCCGAGTTTTCCGGCGGAAACGTCCGTCTCTCGCTGGCACTCGCGGATGCCGTCGGCCTTGAAGAAAATCTTTCCAGTTTCTCCAATACCCAGTTGTTCGACAGGCTCTTCCACCAACGGGATGCTCCCGACACGAATCTTCTAACCGCGGCCCAAACTTTGGCCCTGGTGTATTCGTACTCGATCGGAACCGACGAAGGCGGCGTCGACGAGCTTGCAACGCTCGCTCGATTGGTCGGACAGACCAGACTGGAATTGCACCGAGCAACACAAAGCCTCCTCGAACGGCAACTCGCACAGAAAAGGGGCGACTGGCGGGCCATCCTCCCACCGGCGCTGTCCAACCACCTTGCCGCCAAGGCTCTCGACAATATCCCGACTGACGATATTCGGGTTACGTTCGAGAACCTTCCGAATTGGCGCCTTCTGAAATCCTTCGCCAAGCGACTCGGTTATCTCCACGATCATGACGTTGCGCTGCGGATCGTTCGATCCTGGTTGTCGCCGGGCGGCCTGCTTCATGCTGTAGAGTCCCTTGACGATGACCGGATGCAGCTGTTCTCCAGTATTTCTCCGGTGGCCCCGAGCTTGACGCTCGAAACCATTGAAGCCCGGGCGAGACTGCCCGAGTACGAACGGCTCGTCGTCGAAACCGGCCATCGCGCCCGGACGATCGCACTTCTCCTTTGCGCAATCGCGTATGACGCAGCGCTCTTCGAACGGTGCGTCAACCTGCTGGTTCCCTTAGCGGTCGCCACGAGCGATGACAGCCATCCGCAGAGCGATGTACCTGGTCGGCTCTATGATCTGTTTGCACTATATCTCTCGGGTACCGAGGCCGAGCTCGACACCCGCGAGCGGACAGTGCGCCGCTTTCTGTTTGGTTCCCACGGAACCCAACGAAGGGCCGGGTTGGGGATGCTTGAGGCTGCACTCAAGAGCGGATACTGGGCATCCTTGGCCGCCACCTTCGAATTCGGAGCCCGCCCGCGCTCCTTAGGATACTTTCCGCAAACACAAGTAGAACGCGAACGATGGTACTTGCAGTTCATCGGTATCGCCCGTGAGGCCGCTACCCATGCGGACACCGAGCTTTCCGATAGTGCACGCGAGCTGCTGGCGGGCGAGTTCCGGGAGCTATGGCAAATTGCGGCGGTACGGCTCGCGCTCAAGGATGCTGCGGCGGCCATAAACGACCACAGATCCTGGCCAGCGGGATGGCGGGCCATCCGGTCTATCAAGTTCTTCGACTACCGTGATGTCGACGGTCAAAGCGTGCCGGATGGTATCGAACTTCTGGACGAACTGGATGTTCTCCTTCGACCGACCAGGCTTTCCGACGAAGTCAGGACATACGTATGCGGCGAGGGCCATCGTCACTTCTCATTGCTCGACGAATTCGACCTCGAGGATGACACGAGTAGCAAGGAATCGCACCGCCGTGCGGCCTCACGTGCTCAGGATCTCGGCCTAGCCGTCTGCAACGAGCCTGAAGTCCTCGACGAGATTTCGGGACACCTGTTCACAAGCGAGACAGTCTTCGTGATGGACTTTGGCGAGGGTTTGGCAACCGCTTGCGGCGATCCGAGGACGCTTTGGGACCAGCTTGTAGGATACTTGGAGCTGGCAGGAGACCAAACGACGCATTGCCTTGTGCTGCACGGCTTTCTCCTTGGTGTTTTCAAACGCGACGAGGCCTTGGCGAGAACGATACTCGACGACACGGCATCGAACCGGGTGCTTCGAAGGTTCATTGTGGGTCTGCACCTCTCGGTCCCGATCTCTCCGGATACGATCGGCATCTTCCTTCGGGCCCTTGAATTCGACGATACGCCACTTGAGCAGTTCAACGGACTCGCGTGGCAACAACCCCCTGGCGCGTTGACCGATGTGCATCTTCACGACCTGTTCCTTGAGTTACTGCAGAAACCAGGCGGAGCGCCGGTGATCATCACCGGACTGGGCATGCGCATTAATGCTTTGAAGGACGATGAATTCAGCTTCGGCCCAAGGCTAAAGCGCATTGGTTTGCTAGCCTCGGCTGCTGTATTTCGGAATGCGCCACACCGTTACGGCCGTTCTGACGACCACCATCTCTCGCGCGTCCTCGACTATTGTCTCAATGAAGCGCAGTTTCCGCGGGAGACCATGCAGGTCGTCGACGCCTTTATCGCCCGGGCGAAAATCACCTATGGCAACATGGGCGGTCTTCACAGAGCTACTTCTGTTATCGCGGAAAGGGCTCCGCTTCGTTTTCTGGATGGCGTCTTCCTGGACCCGGAGCTCGAGCCCTATCAGAGCCGTGAGCTGTTCACCGAACGACACCATCGGCCTACTGCCCTAGCCGGTGTCAGCACTGCGGCGCTAATGGAGTGGTGCGGACAAGGCGAGTTCCAGGCTCGGCTAACCATGCTCTCGTGGGCGATTCATCCGTTTGAGAGAGAGGAGCAGGGCGATAGCGTTACGTTCTCCGAACAGGCGTATGCCATTATCGATTCGACTCAAGACCCAGCCGCCGTTCTCGGAAACTTTGCGGACTCCGTTCGGCCGAGCGGTTGGTCGGGAAGCCTTGCCGACATCATCGCAAGACGCCGCCGCCCCTTCGACCTGCTGTTGGGACACGAACGAACGGATATCCGATGCCAAGCCGAAAAGCTCGTAACTCGGATCAAGGACGAAGAGCGTCGGGAGCGGGAACGCGAGAAGGCACAAGATCAAGCGCGCGACCAACGATTTGAGTAACGCTCACAATTGCGCACTCAACCTCCTCTCCACCTGGACCAGGCACGAACCTTGCCTTCGGCACGGGCGAAGTTAAGAACCTAGTCCATCGTCTTGTACCACGCCTGTGCTACCGCGGCGACATGCACCGATGGCTTGACAGAATCGCCGTCGCCATCCGGTCGCGCGCTTTCAAACGCAATGGTCACGCTTCCCGTGATCGTTATCCGCGTTCTGACCTACGCGGCGCCGATGAGGCTCGATAAAGGCAGAATGTGACACACATGCCGATGCTGAGAGATGCAAGGATCGAAAAGGTGCAGCGGCTTCTGACCGCGTACAAAAAGACCCGGGAACTGCTCGAGGGCGAGCCGGTCACACGGGAGCTTCATCCCGGCACCGACATCGCACGCAACTGGGCGGTGATCACCGCCGCCTACAGCGGCGCCGAGCAAACTCTGAAGTACCTCCTGGCCGAGGAGAACGGCCTTACCATCCCTGAACTGATCGATTTTGCCGTTCCGGATGACTTCGATGCGAATGAACACGATGCCAGGACGTACCCTTACCGTACACATAACCTGGGCGCGTTGTTCTCGAAGCTCGAAAGGTCGACGCAGGACATCGTACGAGACTTCTACCGGCGATATCGCTCCCTCCATTCATACATCGTCATCGGCAGTGCGGACGACTTCCTGAATCGTGTCTCCGGACGCCAGGGCACCGGGTATGCACGTTGGCGATACACCCTGATCGAAGACAGGCCGCCTCCGAAGAACAGCCCGGAAGCTCTCGTCGCCATCTGGGGGGTGTGCGTCCGGATCGCGGAGGAAAGACTTTGGGAGAGGCGGCGCGTGCGAATGCCAGACAAGGAGTTGGCGCAGACCTTGTGCCACCGCCTAGAGGCGCTGCTGTTACGCGTGTCCGTCGATCGACAGAACGACGGTGAACCGTTTCAGGATATTTCCGGCGAGATGAGGGACTGGTTGTGGAGAGGAGGCCACCCCCTCAATGCATTCGCCGAGGTCCTGTGGCACTTCGCCCGGTACGGCTTCCATGGCGAGGAAGACGTTTCCGAATGGCTCTCCGACGGGCTGTCCCGATGGGTGAACGACGTTGTCGCGATGCCGAGCGCTTCGGCACAGACCTCGCTCCGGGCTTTCCTCACACGTGCCCAGGGCCTCACGCCCGATGGGCGAAGCATTCGGTGGAACCCGTCCCGCGACCGCTTCGAAGCCGTCCGGTGGTCCCTCGAACAACGCTTCAGCGACACCCTGCCTCCACGGGCAACCGTTATCGGCGACCCTGCCGGCCACCAGACACCACTCGCCACGCTGTGGGCGGCTGCCAGGGACAGCGGTTACCGAGTCCTTGAGAATCGAGCCTTCAAGGGTCCCGCCGGGGAGGACATCTGGTTCCGCACGCTCGAGGTACAGGCAGAGGACGCCGGGACGGCCCTGCCGGTCCTCTCGATTTGGCAACAGCGCGACTCCGGCAGTGACCTCTTCCACATGGTCGCGGAACGCGCTCCGGAGGAGGTGAACCAGCCCTTGCGCCGCTGGATGGAGTTGGCCCGCAGGGTCGGGGAGATGAGATCGGGATGACTCTCGCTTCTCGGGACCAGACCTGTTCGGATATCGGCCATCGACGAGGCGGGGCGCGGATTCTTGCTTCGTCACTTCATCTCCACTCTGCCCGCGAAACGGCGGTGTCTTGTGAGGGCCCATCCGCAAGTCGTCAGGTCTAATGCGAGAGCCGCCGCGAACCAGCAATGTCAGGCAACTTGGCCTGTCTTCCCGCTCCACGCAGGTTCTCGCGGTTCAATCGACATCATGGGGAGGCGCCGAACGGGTAGGTGGCCGGCCGCGGAGAAATTGCCGACAAGGAAAATCGAACTCCGAACCCTGACGTCGGCTTCTGAACTACTCGCATTCAGCAGGGGCGCGCCATCGGGCGGCCTTCAGTTCAGACTGCGCTGGACGCGCCAAGTCGACCGCGATCCGCAGGTCGGCCACGCCGCGCGGCGCGACGATTTCTTTCAGCCGCCCCAGTCCGATGCTCTTCTGGCCTTCAGGAAGGTCGCGCTCCGCCACCGCGAAGAAGAGCCACTGCCCGAGATCTGTGTGGTCGGCACGGTCATCGTCACGCCCATGCCAGGCGAAGACGTAGATGTCCGCTTGCCGGGCTGGGGAACCGATCCACACGCCCTCTCGTGTCCAGAACCCGCTGCGGGGCGCGATGTCGAAGGCCGGGGTGCGTCGCCGCGGTGTCGGCCCCCTGTCCCATGTTTGCCGCGCCGCGGCCTGCTTGATCTCCAGCCGAGCACCGGAAGGCGTGTGCTCACAATCCCAGGCCGCCCAATCCCAACCGTCCATCCAGGTCAGGCGCCAATCGTCCCCGAGCGCCGACGCGATCATGCATTCGACATAGTCGCCGCGATAGACGTTGTTCATGATCGGCCCGTCGTAGCGATGCCTGAGCATCGTCAGGATGTCTTCGTGCCGGGGTTCCTTCACGGCGTCGCTCCAATGCTGGAAGTCACATGGACGAAGCTACTCGCTCAGCTGTTTGCCAACACGTCGTCGACGATCGGAATTGCCCGCCCCGCCGCCTCGACGAATTGACGGCTGAAATATTCAGTCAGGTCGCCCGGGTCTTGCGCTTCCTTGTGCAAGCGGGCGAGCAGGGGCCTCCAGTCCCCGTGCTCTTCCAGATAACGGTACCAAGGCCAGCTTCGGGAATCCGTTCTACCCCGCAAAGCCGTATCAGCGCCCAGGCGTTCGCGCAGCCGTTCCCTCAAATTTTCCTCGGCGTCGACGTCGCCTGTTCCGGAATCGAGGCCGACGCCGACAGACCAATCATTGGCATCGCGTTCGTGCCTGAGACTGATGACGGGAACCGCACCGCCAGCTTCGGACCACGCTTTCCTGAAGGCCCAAACGCCGTTCTTCGGCCCGCCGTGATTGCTGAAGCCGCAACCGGTCCGCAGGTCCTCGATCGAACCGAGGTCGCTGGCGATCCGATCGCGCAGCACTTCGAGAAAGCGCTTCACGACTTCATTCCTCGTTTCCGGCCAGGCCTCGACAACGGCGATAGCCGTCAGCACGTTGTCGTCGTTGGCGAGGATGAAATCCCTCACTTCCTTCCGTTCGATCGTTGTCGTCACGATTCCTCCGAATGTCTTGTGGCAGAACGTCTCGACCTCACCCAGGAACCAGCGCAGGCGTTCCGCTTCGCATATCTGCCGGCACTCCCGCAGCCAGTCGCTCAATGAGAAGGACAGCCGAAACGGGAAACTTCCTTCATACTCGCCGGTCTCGTCGCGTGGACAGAACGACATGATCGCCAGCCCATCCTTGCAGGCGGCTCTGGGAAGACCCCGTTCCGAGGGCGCGCCTCCATGTCCGCTCAGATATATCAGCAGAAAACGGTCGCCATAGTGTCGTTTCAGGAACGCGAGGTAGTCCGCGATCTGACCCTCGCCGTCCGCCGCATATGGCTTATTCTCGAAGGCTATACAGGCTGGCTCCCGGCCCCGTGAGCGAAGCTCGACGGAGATGTCCAGGCGCCCACCGCCGTCGGTGCTTCGTTCCCGCAGAACGTGAACATCGAAATCGTCGAACCGAACGGTTTGACCCGCTGGCCAAAGATCCGGTCCGACCAAGTCTCCGAACCTCGCGAGGAAACGCGTTCCCTGACCGTGGGTGCCGTTAGGATCGAGCAGGTACCCGATAATTCGCGATAGCCCGAGTTCGTCCGTGCGCAGATAGTCAAGCGCGTTGAAACCGCGGGCCAGCAGTCGGTCCAACTCGCGTTCCACCGCCCGCGCGCCTTCCATCCGCGCGCCCAGCGCCGTGAAAAACCGCCCGCAACGGTCTCGATCCGACTGTCTGATCGAGGCCAGGCGCTCCGAAAGCGGCGCGATGCGCGACAGATGGCGAAGTGTCGTCAACGGTCTTCACTCGGCCTGCCGCGTTCTCGAACGATGGCTTCCGCTGTCCCTCTTGAAGTCTTCCCGCGACCCTAGTGGCTCGTCGACGTGCCGTGCCCACGGTTTGGACGCGCGCGGGTCGACCAAATGGATATTCTTCCGATCGATCGACGAGCGCACGGGCTTTGCACTCGCGTACGATGCCGGTTTCGCTTTCCGGGAAAGCCGATGCGTCTCCTTCTTGCCCGGCTGCTCCGCTCTGGATTCCTGTTTCCCCGACGCGCCTTTCTGCCGCGACCGTTTGAACTCCATATATGCGATTTCATGGGGAGTTACGGCCTGCCTCCGACCTCGGCAAACCTCGACAAATTGCCTTTGCAATTCGGTCGTCGGCGTCCGCTCGCCCTGATCGAGCTGGCGGTAAAACTCATAATGCCGTCCGATCAGCGCAACTTGATGGGAGGTCAACGCCATCCATGCCGATCCTTGTCCGTACTCCAGGCGTGATGCGAGTGGCTTGCGCAGCCAGCGGTCGGAGTTGCTCGGGACTTGGATCGTCGCCCATCGGAGCAATGGATTCAATGGCCAGTTGTGCGTGGGCGCCGCGGTCAGGTGTCGGTGTCGGCGGTGTTCTTCGGGGCCGTGGCGCGGTTCGATGACGGCGGGCGGCGTGGGAGTGCGTGATGGCCCGCGCGCAACCGATTGTCGCCACCAACTGTCCGTCATGCCGGCCCGCGGTCTCGCCCCGTTGATGGTCGGAGCCCGAACCGGATATGTTCGTAGCGGCTTCGCGGGGCACGCCGCCCCGAGGATCAGGGGTCCGAGGTGTGGTGAGCCGGCCCGCCAGCATTCGGTACAGGGTGGCGTCAGGACAGGCCGAGGCGAAATGGATGCGGGCGGCCTTCTCCACGACGCGGGCGCCGATGTTGAGCAGGCTCTTCCGAAGAGTGGTGAACTCCGACCAGCCGAGTGGCATGCGGCGCGGCACCGCGACGCGGAACGCGAGCATCAGCCAGTAGGCGGCGGTGTGGAGCACCAGGCGGAACTGGTTGGCGTGCGGGCTCTGGCACTGGACCGCGGACAATCCGGTCAACGGGCTCCACCCGCGCGGCATTTGCTTGGCGAACGGCCCGTCGAGCGCGGCGCCGATTTTCGGTCGCTTCGAGGCGGCAGAGACGACACTCAGCGCAGGATAAGGTTGAATTCAACCCGGCGGTTGCGCCTGAACGCGGCAATCGTGCTGCGAAGATCGATCGGTTGGTATTCGGCGAAGCCGGTGGCAGCTAGACGGTTGGCTGGAACCCCCCGGTCAATCAAGTACTTGACTACCGCGACCGCTTTGCCGGTCGACAGCTCCCAGTTTGACGGATAAGCAGGGGTTGAGATCGGTACTCGGTCGGTGTGGCCGTCGACCCGGATCAGCCAGTCGATGTCGGCCGGAATTCTCACGGAAATCTCTTTGATCGTCTTCACCATCTTGTCGATCTGGGCGCGTCCCCCTGGCTGGAGCGTTGCCCGGCCCGAGGGGAAGAGCACCTCCGACTGGAAGACGAAGCGGTCGCCGACGATGCGTACATCGCTGCGGTTGCCGAGCGACTGCCTGAGCCGGACGAGAAGTTTGGCACGATAATTCGCAAGTTCCTCGACGTGTCTGGCAGGCGTCGCGAGGAACTGCTGCAAAGGGTTGACGAACTGGATACCTTTTTCCTTCGCCTCGCGCTCCACAGCGTCGAGCGCTACTTCGAGGCGCGCGAGCTTCTTGCGGAGAACGGCAATTTGGTTATCGCGGAGACGCACTCGCTCTCGAGACCCATTGTATAGCGCGCGCAATTCCGCAAATCGCGATTGTGGTGTTTCGACCGAACCGCTCAATTTGGTCACCCACTCTACGGGTATCGCGAAGGAAAACCCTCCGGCGCCTGCGCCCGAGATTTTCAACGTCGTGATCCCGATCAACATTCCCTGCTGATCGAAGAGTCCACCACCGGAGGATCCTGGCGATACCGTAACGTCCGACTGGATGAGCGGGGCGGCTTCCGTTCCGCCGACTCCGCGCAACTGCGAAACGATGCCGCGAGACAAGGACAGTTCCAGCCCATAAGGGGCTCCTATGGCATAGACCTCATCGCCAATCGACGTATCGCGGGCATTCCCTAGAGGCACTGGTACCGCCGCGGGCGCATCTGATAGCCCCGCCACGAACAAAATGCAAAGATCGCGATCTGCTTCTTGCGCGGTCAGCTTGGCTTTCATTCGGTAGGATTCCCGCGCACGCGCATTCGGCGCCTGTCGTACCGCAATCAGTTGCGCACCCGAAACGACATGGCAGTTCGTCGCCACTGTATTCTCGCTGACGACAACACCGCTACCTTGGGCCAATTCCTTGCCATGCGTATCCATGGCAATTACGACCACAATACCTCTGGACACTTTATCGAAGACTTGCTTCGCCGATTTGCCGTGAGTGGTTGACGGCATACCCGCTCCGGCCGCGACGAATATGGAGATGAGCAGAAATACTGTGTGCCGGTACCTTTCCATCGCGCGCGAATAGATCGGCCTTAAAGAACGGAAATCAATCATGAAGACCTCTGGAGGCTTCAAGGAGGCGATCAAGAAGGTCATTTTCCGCCACTCGAGTAAGCGTGGCGTATTCGTCTCCGTCCTCAACCGGCCGGGCAGTGATCGATCTGAAGGCACTAATCATCAAATCGATGGTGCCGGGCTGCGATCTTTCGACTGACATAATGGTGCCTACAACAAGCCCACTAAGTGCGGTGATCCTGGTGTCCAGTTGTAAATATAGCTCCTTAAGTTCGTCATCGGTCATCGAGGCAGACCCCTTGTCGATTCCAATAGAGTCTTGCATCTGGCCCGGCGGGCGTCAAGCTGAACGAAGTTTGCGAAGGCAAATGCATGCAGAGGCATGAACCACTTTGTATGATTGCGTCTGAAGATCAAATGAGCGAGTACGCTTTCCCAGTATGATACGCTGCGGGACCGTCAATCAGGGTTTACTTGGAGCGGCAACCCGGATTTCACACCAGTTCAATTTGCCCGGTTATTTGGTCTGGCTGCCGGTCATGGCGGTGTCGTCTGGATGCGCGCGAGGGGTAGCGCTGGCGCCTGAGGCGCGGTGTGGTGACCGCATGTGGCGGGACGGCACCCAGTTCCGCGTCACCCTGTTGGGGTGATTTCGGTCTGACGAATCCTGTGTGCCGCCTCTGTGAGGCGCGCTTCGGATCGCGCGGCAAGCTTGAACACATACAGACCCTGTGCCTCTTGGAGGACTTCCCAGAGCGCCACATGGTCACGTCCTGCCGAGCCCATCGAGTTTGCGGGATCGTGATTCCGTGGTGACAATCGACGCGGTTTATCCGCTTTAACGCCGCCGGGAATTGTCTACCAGATCGATGTCGGATCATCTGTCACCCAAGGAGCGCAGCGCGCACATGCGCCGTATTCGCAAGACCGGCACAAAGCCGGAGATGCGAGTTCGGCGCGCCACGCCGACGCCGACGCGATCCTGCGCGACCACCGCACCTTCGCCAGCGATCCGCTCCCGGGCACGCTAACCCGCCGCCAGCAGGCCATGCTGCCGCCGCCGGACGAGGTCACCATGCTGCTTCTCGAGCCGCCCGACCACACGCGGCTGCGGGCCCAGTGAACAAGGCGTTCACGTCCCGGGGGGTGGGCGCCCTGGAGGCCCGCATCCGCGCGATCGCGGCCGAAATCCTGGACGCCGTCGATGATCGCCAAGACGAAGAGGCCGCTCGGGCGGTCGGTGGAGAAGCCGCTGCCCGAACCTGTCGACAACTCCCCCGAGAACGTGATGCGGGCGATCCTCGCGACGCCGCCGAAGCGCGACGACGAGTGGCGGTACATGCGGAAAGCCGACGCCTAGCGGCCCGCTTGGTCACTTCTGTATGTAGGCCCCATTCCATGCTATACTCTATTCATATGGAGAACACTAAATAGCAAGCATGAAGCGCAATACCGCCATCGTTGTCGCAGTCTTTATGTCGGTGATTCTTATAATTTTAACTGCGGTATTTTCGCCCGTGTTCCGTGAACACTTGTCGAACATTGGGAACGATAATTGGAAACGGTCTGTCGCTAGTCTAATGTTAGATCCAGATTCTACCAAATTTAGGAACACTAGGAAAAGCACACTTGGTTATTGTGGTGAAATAAACAGCAAGAACAAATTTGGAGGATACGTGGGATTCAAGCGATTTCATGCTTTCAAGGACAAGTTGGGTAAGTGGTCTATAACGCTAGACACATCGATTGTGGATATCTTCTGCCGATAGGGCATTACTATGCGACTGTGAGAGTCGAAGGCACATATTCATGTTAAGACATTAAGGTGCAAGCACAGAATGGGCATGAGGCCAAGAAAATCATTGAAATGCACCTCGGTGGAAAAGTGAAGAGTTGGCTGCGTTCCCCGACGCCGGGATCAAAGCCACCCAGATGGTTTCGTGGTTGATTATACTCGCAGCGAGCCGTGCGAACGCCGACGCCTAACGGCTTCCCAATGCCTCAATAGTTTCTTGCACCCTTCTGTGACCAATCTACGCGGAGCCAGAACACGATGAGCAACATCATCATCCACCACCCCACGTACTGGCCGCTTGAACAAATCCAATTCGATCCGTCCAATCCGGAACGATTGCCCGAAAAAACTTATCAATACACATCATATGAACCTAAGCCGGGAGACAAGGAACGCAAGCGAGTGAGATATGTTGTCCGCTCCAAATGGCACAAAGCCAAACAAGAGCTGACTATAGAATACCGGGCCGAAGACCAGCAATACCTGCCGGAAGGCTGGCCTCCAGCAGAGGATGTCGAGTTTTGGGGTTGGGGAGTCCATATTCTCACCATTGAACCCGGCACGAAGTCCGGCCCTTCCAGTTGGAAGCATGAATTGTATCCCGAACCAGAACCTGGACATGGATGGACTTTAGAACGACTCTCCGGTGGCAAAAAGAGAGACTGCAAGTCGGCGAAACAGATAAGGAGAGAGCAACAGGGACCATTTAGAGATCAACTTCTGGAAATGGATGGGTGCTGCGCTTTGACGAAAGAGACTTGCGGGACTGCCTTGGAAGCCGCTCACATAATTCCTGCTTACCAAGGAGGGCCAGAGTATCCAGAAAACGGAATGCTGCTTCGCGCGGACATTCACCGGCTCTTCGATGCTGGAAAATTTCAGATTTGCCCAGAGACCGGCAAGGTGCTGTTAGACGCAGGCTTCGATTACCCATTCACTCGGCAGGAAGAAGCATTCACTCTGCAAGAAGCGCAAGTACCGCGAGATGTACTGGAGCGGATACGGACCGCGCTTCAGCATCGGGGCAGGTTACCTGCACAATGAGCTACCGCAGCACGTCATCGGTGCTCTCGTTGGCGGTGTAGCGGACAGCCTGCCCTTAGCCGAAAGCGGATGAAGGACAGCCGCCTGGGCAGCACCCCGCCCGTCCGCGCCGGCGCGAGGCTTGATCATGCGTGCAGCGCGCCCGCGCGCCGTTCGGCGGCGGTCCTCTCCCGGCGCGCCTGCGCAAGCTCGTAAGCAGCCTGCATCCGCATCCAGTGCTCGGCGGTTCCCCAGCCGACATCCTCAAGCGCCAGCGCCATGTTCGCCGACACGCCCGCCTTGCCGTTCAGCAGCCGAGACAGCGTCCCGCGCTCGCAGCCGAGCCGCGCCGCCGTCCCGGTCACGTTCCAGCCCACATCGTTCATGCTTTCGCGGATGAGTTCGCCCAGGTGCGGCGGGTTGCGCATCGGGCCGACGCGATCGCTCGCAATGTCGTTCATGGTCAGTGCTCCCATTCGGTCAGTGGTAGTCGATCAGGTCCACGTCCACGGCCTCGCCGTCCTCGAAGCGGAACACCACGCGCCAGTTGCCCGAGACGCGAACGCTCCACTGTCCCCCGCGGTCGCCCTTCAGGGGATGCAGCCGGAAGCCGGGCGCGTCGGCGCTGCCCAGATGCGTCGCCTCTTGCAGACGGAACAGGATAAGCCGAAGCCGTGGCGCGAGGCCGGCGGGCAGCCGCGCCGCGTCGACGCGCTCGTGCAGCGCCCGCAGTGACTTATGCCTGATCTCCATGATTCACTGTAGCGCGCCACGTTACACGCCGCAATCGCCCGCAGAGCCGTCGCGACCGGCGACGGCTCTGCGGAGCGGTAACGTGTGCACGGCCTGACCCTACGCTGCGGGAACATGTGCGGCGACCGCTGCCGTGCGGCGGTAACGCGCGAGCCCGCACCGCCGCCGACAGTGCGGCCCGAGAAATTGATCCTGCCGGTGCGCACGCCTTCACGCATTGATCTGTTAGCTCGTGCTTCCTATAGCGCCGCCCGGAAGCCCCGCTGCGGTTCGGGGACTGTCTCCGCAAGTGCGCGGCGGGGCTGCCGCTCAAGCGCCGCTCGGGCTAAATGCCGATGGCACAACGGCTTTCATCGCCCGACGGATTGAGCGGTCAGGAAGCGCGAGACGGACGCCCTTCGGCGGTTTGTTCACACACCCGACGCACTGCCGCCGCTGGAAAGGCCGGAATACGCGCGGGGCCGTTAATCCCGGGCGGCGATCATTCGTATTCCTCGCCGCCCACACCCGGCCGCGCCGGCGTCGGCATGCGCCCGTCGGTCTGACGCGGCGGCCGCGCGATCTCCGGCGCGAGGTCGGCGAGCTCGATGAACGCGTCGGCCTGGCGGCGCAGCTCGTCCGCCGCCATCGGCGGCGAGGAGCGCAGCGTCGAGACCACGCTCACCCGTACTCCCTCGCGCTGAACCGCCTCGACCAGGCGCCGGAAGTCGCCGTCGCCCGAGAACAGCACCATATGGTCCAGCTTCGGCGCCATCTCCATCGCGTCGATCGCGAGCTCGACATCCATGTCGCCCTTGACCGTGCGGTTCCCGTAGGCGTCGGTGAACTCCTTGGCCCGCTTGGTAATGAGCGTGTAGCCGTTGTAGTCGAGCCAGTCGACCAGCGGACGGAGCGGCGAGTATTCCACGTCGTCGAACAGCGCGGTGTAGTAACAGGCGCGCACCAGCCGGCCCTCGGCCGCGAAACGGTCCAGCAGGCGCTTGAAGTCGATGCTGAAGCCGAGCGCGCGCGATGCTGAAAAGAGATTGGCGCCGTCGATGAACAGCGTGGTCCGTTCGTCGGGACGCTCGGTCATGGGACGGAACACGGTCTCCGGTCGTTCGCCCCACCGTGACGGCGGGCGCCGGCGAACCTAGCCGGTGCGCCCGCCCGACGCCAGCGGCGCCCTCGATACTCCAGGCTGCTGCGAATCCGGTCCCGGGGCCGCCGCGCCGCCGTCGATCGTCTCATCGATGCGATCTGCGATGCGCTGGGCTGCGTCGCGGAGCTGGTGCGCGGTCCAGTCCGACGCGTAGCCCTCGGTCACGTCCCTGGGCCTCGCATGGTTGACCAGTCGCTTGGTGAGACTCGTCGGCAGCATCAGCTCCCGGTCCGCCACCGTGATGAAGCAGTTGCGAAGCGCATGGAACCAGAACTTCGCGCCGCCCGCCTCGCCGATCCGCGCATTGTGCTGCTGCAGGCTCGAGAGCCGGCCCGACGTGGCGGTCTCCGACGGGAACACCCAGACCCGGCTGTTCTCCGGGAAGGTCCCGCGCTCGGCCATGCGGCGTTCGAGGATCGCCGCCACCTGCCGCACGATGGGGATCTCCAGCGGCTCGCCGGTCTTGGTCTCCTCGACCGTCAGCGTCATCGCATCGAAATCCACCTTGTCCCAGCGCAGTTCCAGAACCTCGGAATGGCGCATGCCGGTGTAGAGCCCGAGCCGCAGCGCATCGCGCGCCACCGGGCTGCGAACCCCCTTCTCGATGCCCCGGTGCCAGCGCGGCAGGACCTCGGCCGGGGGCTGGATGCGGCGACGGCGCTGGCGGTGCAGCCGCCCGCCCGCCGCGCGCCACTGCGCCACCGGGTTGTGCAGACCCTGGACGTCGACGCATTGCCGCCGGTACAGCGCACCCAGCATGATCAGCGCCGAGTTGGCCCCCACCCAGCCGATCTCCGACGTCAGCCGGTTGAAGCACTGCTCGACGTCCTTGCGGGAGATCGTGTTGAGCGACCGGTCGAGCCAGGGCGCGAGATCCATGTACACCGTCCTGCGGTAGACCTCCACCGTCCGCGGCTTCCGCTCCGGCCCGGCGGCGAGGAAGTCCTCGAAGGCCTCGCGCAGCGTGGGCGTCGACCGCGACCGGGTGCGTCCCTCGGCCGGGTCTTCCCCGGCGGCGACCTTGCCCAGCGTCTCCCGGGCGATGAGTCTTGCCTCCTCCGCCGACACCCGCCCGTGCCGGCCGATGACCAGCCGCCGGTTGGCGGCCCGCCTGCCGCCGCCCGAGGCACGGTAGTTCACCAGGTAGGACCGCACCCCCGAGGGCTGGACCCTGACCCCGAACCCGGTCAGCCTGTCGTCCCAGGCGATGAAGGGCTTGTCGGCCGGCTTCAGGGCGTCGACGCTCCGTTTGTTCAATGTGAGCTTTATCTGGGCGACACGCTTTCCGCTCTGTGTTGACATGCCGGCACCCTCTTCGAAATCCCTCAATATATCATCTATACCCTCAACACATGAAAGTCAACTCCAGGCCAGCCGGGTCTCGTTCAGTCCACGGGAGGGCAATCCGTTATCGTATCAAGTCAATGGAATAACGAAAGAAATGTTCTCTCAAGACCGCTCCGGTCCGTTCTAGACCGCTCCTGACCACAACCGCCGAATCCGGAATCATTTAATGTTTCACGTGAAACAATGGTCAACCTTGTTGACCTATGTAACGCGTGAAGAAATTGCCGGAAACGGTACGGACCGCGCGAGAAACCGCGCTTCCGCCCGGATTCGCCTGTGCGTCCCCGGGGGACTACCCGCCGTCGATGTCGACGATGCGGTGCGGCGAGGCGTGGATGCCGAGGGTCTTGAGCGGGACGTCGCCGGTCACGCGGAAGCCGTGGCGCTGGCCGGGCGGCAGGATCAGGGTGACGCCCGGGCGCAGCGCGACGGTCTCCTCGCCCTCGGCCCAGGCCTCGCCGGTGCCTTCGAGCACGGTGATCGCCTCGACATAGGGGTGCGAATGCGCCGGCGTCTCGTAGCCCGGCGGCGAGGTCTGGATGCCCGAGCGCAGCGGGGTCGAGCCCGCATCGTCGCCGACCAGCGTGCAATAGGTCGCCCCGCCCGGGAACCGCTCGCTCTCGAGCTTGTCGTGTTCGACCACCTTCATCGTCCAACCTCCTTCGGCTCCCCGCCGAGCCCGGCGAGGCGTTCGAGCACCTGCATCGCGGCCGCGCGCTCCGCCGCCGGGATCGGTTCGAGGATGCGCCGCTGCGCGCGCTCGACGGCGTCGACGGCGGATTCCATCGCCGCCCGCCCCGCCGCCGTCAAGTGCAGCGCGTTGGTGCGCCGGTCTTCCTTCTGGCGCTCGCGCCGGATCAGCCCGCGCCGGCCGAGGCGGCGCAGGATCTCGGTCAGGGTGGAGCGGTCGATGCCGGTCATCCTCACCAGATCGGTCTGGTTGATCCCCGGGTTCTGGTGGACGCTCAGCAGCACCGCGAACTGGCGCGGCGTCGGCCCGTCCTCGCCCACCTCGTCGACGAACAGGTCGACCGCGCGCTGCTGCGAGCGGCGCAGGAGATGCCCCACCGCCGCGTGCAGGTCGTAGCTGCCGGTATCGATCCTGGCGGCGCCGTCGCGCATCGTCCACCCATGATAATCTGTACACGGATTAAATTCTTCGCTACACTGCCTGTCAATAGCGCAGTCCAGCAGGGTGGAGAGAGACGGTCATGGAATTCGGCATGCAATTCTTCCCGTGCGTCGGGCCCGAGCAGCGCCCGGCGGACGCGTATTTCGAGGACTGCCTCAAGCTGTGCGAGCTGTGCGACGAGTACGGCTACACCCATATCCGCACGGTCGAGCACTACTTCCACGCCTATGGCGGCTACAGCCCCAACCCGATCGTGTTCCTCACCGCCGCCTCGCAGCGCTCGCGCAGCGCGCGCCTGGTCACCGGCGCGGTGCTGCCGGTGTTCAACAACCCGCTCAAGCTGGCCGGCGAGATCGGCATGCTGGACGCGATCTCCAACGGGCGGCTGGAGGTCGGCTTCGCGCGCGCCTTCCTGCCGCACGAATACCAGCGCTTCGGCGTCTCGCTGGACGAATCCGTGCTGCGCTTCGACGAGGGGATGGCCCAGGTGCGCCGCCTGCTGGAAGAGGAGAACGTGACCGAGACCGGGCAGTTCCACAGCTTCGCCAACGTCACCTCGCTGCCGCGCCCGACCCAGAAGCCGCGCCCCAGGTTCTGGACCGCGGCCTTCACCACCCCGCAATCCTTCGAGAAGGCGGGCCGCCAGGGCAACTGGATCATGGCGATCCCGATCGGCGGCGCGGCGATGCGCGAGCTCTGCGACATCTACCGCGAGGCATGGGACAAGGCGGGCCATGACGGCCCGGGGCGGGTGATGCTCGCCTTCCACATGTACTGCCACGAGGACGAGCGCGAGGCCGCCCGCATCGCGCGCGATCCGCTCAACCGCTATCTCGCCTCGCTGGTCGACGCCGCCTCGGACTGGATCAGCGGCACCTCGTCCACGGACTACAAGGGCTACGACAAGATGATCGAGGCGCTGAAGCGCGAGACCTTCGAGTCCCAGGTCGAGAAGGGCGCCGCCTGGGTCGGCACGCCGCGCCAGCTGGTCGACCGGATCGGCGCCTATGCCGAGGCGGTCGGCGGCATCGACGACGCCTCGCTGCAGGTCAATTTCCACGACATGGGCCTCGCCGACGCCGAGCGCTCGGCGCGCCTGTTCGGCGAGCAGGTGATGCCGAGCTTCGGCGCCGCCAGGGCGGCGGCGGAGTAGCCGCAAGCCGCATCGCCCGCCCGCGCCGCGCTCTCGTTTCCGGCAGGGAAGACCGACGCATGGACCCGCACCGGATCGACGTGCACCACCACATCCTGCCGCCCGACTACGTCGCCGCCGTCGGCGACGAGCGGATCGGCCCGCTGATCCTCGCCGGCCGCACGCCGGAATGGACGCCCCGGATGTCGGTCGAGGCGATGGACCGCAACGGCATCGCCACCGCCGTGACCTCGATCTCCGCCCCCGGGCTGTGGTTCGGCGACGACGCGGAATCGGTGCGCCTCGCGCGGATGTGCAACGAATATGCGGCCTCCATAAGGCGCGACCATCCGGGCCGGTTCGGCGTGTTCGCGAGCCTGCCGCTGCCGGACGTCGATGCGAGCCTCGCCGAGATCGAATACGCGCTCGATACGCTCGGCGCCGACGGGATCGGCCTCTTGACCAGCTACGGCGACCGCTACCCCGGCGATGCCGCCTTCGCGCCGGTATTCGACGAGCTCGACCGGCGCGGCGCGGTGGTCTATTTCCACCCGACCGACGCGCCGTGCAGCCAGTGCCTGAAGGACATCCCGGCGGCGACGCTCGACTTCCCCTTCGACACCACGCGGGCGGTGGTCAGCCTGCTGTTCTCCGGCACCTTCGCGCGCTGCCGCGGCATAAGCTTCATCTTCTCCCATGCCGGCGGGACGGTGCCGTTCCTCGCCGAGCGCATCGCCCGGCTCGGCGCGCGGCCGGGCTTCAGGGACGCGGTGCCCGACGGGGCGGTGGCGGAGCTGGAACGGCTCCACTACGACACCGCGCTGTCGGCCAACCGGCTCGCCTTCGCCAGCCTGCTCGCCCTGGTCACGCCCGACAAGGTGCTGTTCGGCAGCGACTACCCCTTCGCCCCCGAGGCGACGATGACCGCCACCGTCGAGGGGCTGGTCGGGCTCGGGCTGGAGGACGCCGTGCTGCGCGGCATCGAGCGCGACAACGCGCTCGCCCTGCTGCCCCGGATCGCGGCGGGGTAGGGGCGCCGACCGGCCGGGAACGGCTCGCGTCGACCCCGTCGCAGTCGGCCCATCCTCCGCCGTTGACAGTACGACGGGAATGCGGTTTCTCGGGCTGCCATATGCAACGCATGGTAGTATGCCGGAGGCCCCGTTGAGCGCCGAGATTCTCGCCATATTCGGGGTCGGCCTCGCGCTAGCCGCCTTCATTTGGCGTATCCTGACCAACATGGAGGCCCGTCTGGTCAAGAGGATCGAGCGCAGCGAGGGACAACTGTCCGACGTCAGGGAGCGCGTCGCACGCCTCGAAGGCGTGTTCGGGCGTGTCTTTCGGAAGGAAACGATAGAGGAATGAGCCGATGGCACGCCGGGACCCGGACGTAGAGACGATCGCCACGGACAGGAAATGGGCGCTCTGCATCGGCACGATCTATGGCGACCTCAGAATCCGGACCTATGACACGGTCACCATGCAGGCGGACTTGATCGCCTGGCTGAGCCGGAACAACCTGCTCGCCGAATTGCAGGACAAGGGGCGGGCGGAGGACGAGATCGAACGCGGTCAGCGTACGTCCGCCGCTGGAGAATGACGCGGCCGGGGCGGTTCCTTCGAGACGCGGTTTCGCCGCTACTCAGGATGAGGGCGGGGTGGGGGCAAACCGCTTCCCTTCATCCCGAGTAGCCCCCCAGAGGGGCGCGTATCGAAGGGGGCTTATCCAGATTACTTGACGGAGCGGGGGCCGGGCGTCACGGGGGGCGGCGCGCCCGAACGTCGGAACGCTCGCCATGCCTCCCCATCTCGTCATGCACCCCCGTCATGCACCCCCCTCGTCATGCCCCGGCCCCCGGATCGAGTCCGGGGGTGATCCGGGCACCCACTGCCGCCACCGCGCCTCCCGCCCGGGCACCCATGCGGCCTCTCGGCGCGCACGGCGGGCCGTGCGGAGGCCTGGCGGCGCCGGTGGGTGGCCGGATCAAGTCCGGCCATGGGTGCCCGGATCAAGTCCGGGCATGACGGGGGGTAAGTGGAGTCGGTGGAGCAACGGGGAGAAGGAGCGGGGGCCGGCCATGACGGGGTGGTGGCGGTGGAGGAGCAGGGAGAGCCGGGTGCGGCGCGCGTCGAAAGTCGAGACCGGACAGCAGAGGAACACGCCCGGACTTGATCCGGGGGCCGGGTATGACGGACGAAACGTCGCGGCCCCCCGCCCGTCAAGTATTCGGTATAAGCCCCTATCGAAGGACGGGCTAGGGCAGCACGACAATCTTTCCGAAGAAGCCGCGCTCTTCCATCAGGCGTTCGGCGGCGCCGGTCTCGGCGAGCGGGAAGGTGTGGCTGACGACGGGCGCGAGCCGGCCCGCCGCGACATGGGCGACCGAGCGCTCGACGTCGTCCTGCGAGTAGCTGTTGGAGCCCAGCACGTCGAGCTCTCGCACCCAGATGTAGCGGAGGTCGGTGGCGGGGTCGTGGCCGGCGGTGGCGCCGCAGGTGAGCACCCGCCCGCCGCGCTTCGCGGTCCTGAGGCAGCGCGCCCAGGTGTCGCCGCCGGTAAAATTGACCACCACGTCGCAGCCCCGCTTGTCCGAGGCGAGCCACGCGGCGCGCGAGAAATCCTCCTCCGAGTAGTCGATGACATGGTCGGCGCCGAGCGCGGCCAGGCGCTCGCATTTCTCCGCCGAGCCGGCGGCGGCGATCACCCGCGCGCCGGTCATCTTGCCATACTGGAGGCAGGCGATTCCGACGCCGCCGCTGGCGCCGAGCACCAGCATGGTCTCGCCGGCAACCAGCCTGCCGCGCGTATACAGCATGCGGTGCGCGGTGCCGTAGTTGATCGGGATCGCCGCGGCGGTCTCGAAGGACAGGGTCTCGGGCAGGCGGATCAGGTTCTTCGCCGGCACGACGACCAGCTCGGCGAGCCCGCCCAGAATCTCCTCGCCCAGCATGCCGTCGTCGGTCTGCGGGTTCAGGGTCACCCGCTCGCCCGCCGACCAGCCCTCGACGCCCGGCCCCAGCGCATCGATCGTGCCCGCCACGTCGCCGCCCGAGATGAACGGCATCGGCACCGGAAAGCCCGGCATGCCGCGGCGCACGAAAATGTCGAGATGGTTGAGCCCGCAGGCCCTCACCGCCATCCGCACCTCGCCCGGCCCGGGCTCGGGGTCCGGCCAGTCGCGGCAGACGATGTTCTCGACCCCGCCCTGTCGTTCGATGACCGCTGCTTTCAAACCTGTCCTCCCTCGTTCCGTCCCTCGATACGGCGCTTCGCGCCGACCCGGGATGAGGGGCAGGATTTGGGCCGCCCACACCCCACCCTCATCCCGAGTAGCGGCGAAGCCGCGTATCGAAGGGCCTACCGCCCGCCGTCGTCGACGAAGCGGCTGATCCCGACATCCTCCCGCCAGCTCCGCCGCCACGCCTCCAGCAGATGCGGGCGGAGCTTCGCGTTGCGCGCGGCGACCGCCCCGATGTCGGCGCGCAGCCCCGGCATCGCCGCCTCGACCTCGGACCGCAGCGCGTCCTCGTCGATGAAGGCGAGGCGGCGGTTCTCCATCGCCACCCTGCCGTCGACGATCACCGTATCCACGCTCTCGCCGCTCTCGGCGAACACGGTCTGGCGCGCCGCGCTGTTGAGCGGCACGTATTGCGGCGCGGCGAGATCGATCACCGCGATATCGGCCTTCATGCCCGGGCGGATCGCGCCGATTTCGCCGGCCAGCCCGAGCGCCCGCGCCCCGCCCAGCGTGGCGCAGGCGATGGTGTCGGCGGCGCTCGGCGGGCCGGGCTCGGGGTTGGTCACCGCGGCGAGCCCGGCGAACGCCTTCATCGCGTGGAACATGTTCTGCGAATCGCCGCAGGAGCAGTTGTCGCAGCCGATCGCGGTCGGCACCCCGGAATCGAGATAGCCGCGGATCGGCGGCACGCCGGACCGGGTCTTCAGGTTGCCGACCGGGTTGAGGATCACGTTGGTGCCGGTCCCGGCCAGGATCTCGATCTCGTCGGGGCGCATCCAGACGCTGTGGGCGAGCCCGACATTGGGCCCGAGCAGCCCGACCGAGCGCAAATACTTGACCTGCGAGCCGTCATGCTCGGGCATGAACAGCCGGCCCGCGACCGCCATCGAGCGCGACTCGTAGATATGGGTGATCACCGGGAGGTCGTGCTCGGCCGACAGCGCCGCCAGCCCCTCCAGCAGGCGCGGGGTGCAGAACTCCGGGCTGGTCGGCCCGAGCGCCCAGCGGAACCGGGGCGAGGCGCCGCGCCAGGCGACAAAATGCTCGCGCACGTGCTCCAGCGGATCGAACCCGCCGGGCTCGACCGAGGCGCCGAGATGGCGGCGGTATTCCTCGGGCACGACCTCCTTCCAGAACGGCACCCGCTCGATCCCCGGGATGTCGCCGACTTGCAGCGAGAAGGTGCAGCGGATGCCGATCTCCTCATAGGCCGAGACCACGGTCTCCAGGTGTTCGGGGTCGAAGGGGAAGAGGGTGAGCATGTCCTGCACGGTGGTCATGCCCGAGCGCAGGCACTCGGCGGCGCCCAGCAGGGTGCGCGCGCGCACCTCCGCCGCCGACCGCTTGGGATAGGCCGGCGGCAAAGCGTGCATCAGCCAGAGTTCGAGCGGCAATGTCTCGAAGCAGCCCTTGAGCAGCACGTCGTGCGAGTGGTAATGCGCGTTGACGAAGCCCGGCATGACCAGCCTGCCCGCCGCGTCGACGGTCTTGCCCGCGGGTCCGAGGTCCTCGCCGATTCCGGCGATGCGGTCGCCCTCGATCAGCACGTCGGCGACCGGCGGCAGGTCGGTGTCCCCGTCATGATCGTAGACCCGGCCGCCCCGGATCAGGATGCTGGTCGCAGCTTCGGCCATGGTGGTCCTCCGTCCCGCCCACTATAGCGGGCCGCGCCCGAGTCGCACCCGCCGGCCGGGCCGTTCGATACGCCGACCGGAATCCGCACCGACCCGCCAGCGCGACTTGCCGCGAGGCGGGCGAGATGCGAGGCTCGGCGCCGCGACGCAATGCGATGGAGCTTCGAATGTACGGTTGGCGCGCCCGCATCGGCATGCTGCTGCCCTCGGTCAACTCGGCCGCGGAGCCGCTGGTCCAGGCGATGACGCCGGACGGGGTCTCGGTCCACACCACCAGGCTCCGGCTCGCCGGCTCCACCGAGGACGACATTTTGGGCATGGTCTCGGGCGTCGAGGAGGGGGCGAGCCTGCTCGCCGACGCCGAGGTCGACCTGATCGTCTTTCACTGCACCGCGGCGTCGATGTTCAGGCCCGGCTTCGACGACGACATCATCGCGCGCATCGAGGACAGGACCGAGACGCCGGCGACCTCGACCTCGAAGGCGGTGATGGACGCCTTCGACACGCTCGACGTCAGGCGCATCGCGCTCACCACCCCCTACACCCAGGAGACCAACGACCGCGAAGTCGCCTATCTCGAAAGCCACCAGATCTCGGTGCTCAGCGAGACCGGGATGGGGATCGCCGGCAGCGGCACCGAGATGATCGCGGTCGAGCCCGGCGAATGGTACCGCCGGGTGAAACGCCAGCGGGACGAGGCGGCGGACGCCTATTTCATCTCCTGCACGGCGATCCGCGCCGCCGAGGCGATCGAGCCGCTGGAGCGCGATCTCGACAGGCCCGTCGTGACCAGCAACCAGGCCATGGTCTGGCACAGCCTGAAGCGGCTCGACATCCACGACCCGGTGCCGGGCTACGGAAGGCTGATGGACACGCTGGGCCGCGCCTGATCCCGCCCGATCCCGGGCGCATGAACAAGTACCGCGAGCTCTGCCCGGCGGACGCGCGCCCCGACCTTCGCTTCGACCTCGCCGGGATGGACTACCCGGCGCGCATGAACGTGGCCGAGATTCTGCTCGAAGGGGCGATGGAGGCCGGCTGGGGCGGGCGCATCGCCTATTACTACCGCGACGAGGCGATCGACTATCGCGCGCTCCGTGCCCGGGTCCACCGCCATGCGGCGGCGCTCCGCGTGCTCGGCGTGAGGCCCGGGGACCGGGTCGTGCTGCGCATCGCCGACAGCCCGGCGCTGGTCTACGTGCTGCTGGCGGCGCATGCCATCGGCGCGGTGCCGATCCCGACCTATGTGCAGCTCCGCGCCGACGACCTCGCCTATCGCCTCGCCGACTCGGGCGCCCGCTTCGCGGTGGCGAGCGCGGCGCTCAAGGACGAGATGGACGCGGCGGTCGCGGCGACCCCGGGCGTGACCCTGGCGATAGCCGACGGCGATACCGGCGGGACCCTGCCGTCGCTGCCGGCGCTGTTGCCGGAGAGCGGGCCCGCGCCCGACTATTTCGACAGCGACGCGGAAGACCTCACCCTGATCGTCTACACCTCGGGCTCGACCGGGCGGCCCAAGGGGGCCTGCCACTGCCACCGCGACCTGATCGCCTCGGCCGATTCCTACTGGAAGCATTGCATCGGCCCGACCGCGGACGACGTGATCGGCGGCCCGCCCTCGATTCCGTTCTCGCTGGGCTACGGGCTGTTCGTGATCTTCCCCGCCCGCTTCGGCTCCGCCGCCGTGCTGGAGCCCGACAAGTCGGTCGAGGCATCGCTCGCCGCGATCGAGCGCCGCGGCGTCACCGTGTTCGCCGCCGTCGTCTCCTACTACCGGATGATGGCGGCGGGGCTCGACCGCGCCCGGATCGCGAGCCTCCGCCGCGCCATGACCGGCGGCGAGCCGCTCTCGCCCGAGACCGAGTCGCTGTGGCGCGAGGCCAGCGGGAAGGTGCTGGAGCAGTTCATCGGCACCACCGAGCTGTTCCACTGCTTCGTCACCTCGAGCGAGCCCGGCCGGCCGGCGCGGTCCGGCACCATGGGCCGCGCCTCGCCGGGCTACGAGGTGGCGGTGCTGGATGCGGACACCCTCGCCCCGGTCGCCGACGGCGAGCGCGGGCTGCTGGCGGTGCGGGGCTGCACCGGCACCGTCTACTGGCGGAACGAGGAGCGCCAGCGCGCGCTGGTGCGGGATGGCTGGAACGTCTTTCCCGACGTGGTGACGCGGGATTCGGAGGGCTGGTTCCGCTATGTCGCGCGGCACGACGACATGATCGTCTCGGCCGGCCACAACATCTCCCCGATCGAGGTCGAGACGGCGCTGCTCGGCCACGCGGCGGTGCTCGACTGCGCCTGCGTGCCGGCGCCGGACCCCGCCGGCCTGCGCGACGCCATCGTCAAGGCCTATGTCGTCGCCGCGCCCGGCTTCGCGGCGGGCGGCGAGCTGGCCCGGGCGCTGCAGGCGCATGTCAAGGCGACCGCCCCGCCCTACATGTACCCGCGCGCCATCGCCTTCCTCGACGCGCTCCCCAAGACCCCCAACGGCAAGGTGCTGCGCTCGGAGCTGCGCGCCCGCGCGGCGTCCTTCGATACGCCCCCTTCGGGGGCTACTCAGGATGAGGGTGGGGTTGTGGGGACCGCAAAGCCTTCTCCTCATCCCGGGTAGGCGCGTCCTTCGATACGCCCGCCTGCGGCGGGCTACTCAGGACGAGGGGTTCTCTTGAGGCTGACCAACCTCCCCTCATCCTGAGTAGCCGCGAAGCGGCGTATCGAAGGACGCGGCGCAATCGGGCGTCCAGCCGAGCGGCACGTGGGTCGCCGTGCGCAGGCGCTGCCGTTCGATCCAGCGGTTCTTGTGGGCGAAGTCGTAGAACCGGGCGCGCAGCCAGGGCGGCCAGCGTCCCGGCCAGCCATAGATCGTCGAGATGCGCTGGGTGTGCTCGGTGAGCGGGCGTTCGCTGCGCTCCCATTCGGCGAGCCCGGCGGCGATGTCGCGATGCCGGTCGAGATGCACCGCGAGCGCGAGTCCGTTCATCATCCCGCAGCCGCCGCCCTGGCCAAGATTGGGGGCCATGGCGTGCGCGGCATCGCCGATCATCGCGACCCGCCCGCTCGACCAGCGCCTGAGCCGGACGACGACGAACGGGTCCCACCGCCCGCGCCCGCCGATGCGCGGGAACAGAGGGGCGAGATGCGGGAAGGTCCGGGTCCAGAGGTCGACATCGACGGGGATGCGCTGGGCCTCGCTGTCGGTCACCGGGCAGAGCAATGCGAGATAGACCGCCTCGTCGGAGACCGGGGTGTAGAGCAGCCGGCGCCTTCCCGACCAGTACTCGATGTAGCTCTGCGTCTCGGGGTCGCGGCGCTCGTCGGCGGTGCGCGGCACCAGGAGGCGGATCGCGCCGTCCGGCAGCCGCCGGAACGAGCGCATCAGGCCGAGCGAGTGGCGCACCGGCGAGCCCACCCCGTCGGCGCCGATCACCAGATCCGCCGCGAGCCGCCGCCCGTCGGCGAGCGCCAGCACCCCGTCCGGATCGGCGCCGGCGACCTCGGATCCGGTGACGATCTCGGCGCCGGCCGCGCGAGCCGCCGCCGCCAGCGCGTCGATGCAGGTCTGGCGGACGATCGAGAACATGCGCATCGGGCCTTCCGCCGGCCATTCGATGCGCGCGATGGTGTTGTTGGCATCGTCGCGCATCTCGCGCGCGCGGCCAGGGAAGGCGCCACGCGTGGCGGCCTCGTAGGCGCCCACCGCCTCGAACGTCTTGAGCCCGTTCTCGTAGATGTAGATGCCGGCGCCGGCGGTGCGCAGCCGGTCCGCCGCCTCGTGGACGCGGACGCTCCAGCCGCGCCGGGCGAAGGCCGCCGCGGCGGTCAGCCCGGCGAACCCGGCGCCCGCGATCTCCACATGCCGCCGCGCCGCCGCCATGGCCGCGCCCGGTCAGGCGGCAGGCGCCAGGGTCCGCCGGAAGAAGTCGAGCAGCTTGGCCTGCGCGTCGCGCGACTGCTCTTCCCGGTAGTTGGGGCCGAGGAAGTTCTGGAACGCGTGCCCGGCGCCGTCATAGGCGTGGAAGACGTGGTCGATTCCGTGCTCGGTCATCGCCGCGCCGATCTTCGCCACGTCGTCCGGCGAGGGGTTCTCGTCCTCGTTGCCGAAGAAGCCGATGACCGGGCAGCCGATCGCGCCGACGCGCTCGATCGGCGCCGGGTTGCCCTCGCCCCAGGGTTTGAAGATGTTGCCGCCATAGAAGATGCCGCAGGCGGTGAACGCGCGGTTGGTCGAGGCGCCGATGAACGCCGAGCGCCCGCCCATGCAGTGCCCGACGATGCCGAGCGCGCCGTCGCGCCGGTCGGCGCGGCCCGAGACATAGTCCGCCGTCGCGTCGATGTCGGCGACGATCTCCCTGTCGTTCAGCGCGCCCATCGACTGCGTCGTGTCCTCGCCCGCCGGGCGCCGGTGGTAGAACGCGGGCGCCGCGGCGATATAGCCCTCGGCTGCGAGCCCCTCGACGAACTTCCGGGTGAAGTCGTCGAGCGCGCCCCGATGATGGGTGACCACCACGCCGGGATGCGGGCCCGGCGTCGCCGGTGCGTCGACATAGACCTCCATCGAGCTGCCGCCGACGGTGAGAAATTCGGTATGCGCCATGCTTCGCCTCCTAGGAGATGGCCGCGGCCTGGGTATCGGGTATGTCGGTCTCGTCGTAGCGGATGTCGCGGAACGCGCCCGAGGCGACCGGGCGGTAGAGCGGCGGCCTGGCCGCGTCGGTGCAGCTCGGCAGGCAGGCGATCTCCGCGTCGTAGTTGGGCTGGTGGAAGAAGCCGATCGAGATGCGCCGCGCGCTCGGCCCGATCGCGGCCGGCGGGTTGACCACGCGGTGAAAGTTCGAGGTCCAGACGTCGTTGGTCCAGCGCCGGAACAGATCGCCGACATTGACCACGAACACGTCGGGCCGGGTCTCCACGTCGTACCAGCGCCCGTCGCGGTCCTGCACCTGGAGACCGCCCGGCTCGTCCTCGCCCATCAATATGGTGAAGGTGCCGAAATCGGTATGCGCGCCGGCGCGGATCTGGCCCTCCGGCGGGGCGACCGGCTGCGGCGGGTAGTGGTTGATCCGCATGGCGGTAACGTGACGGTCGATCTTGTCCTCGAACCAGCCCTCTTCGAGGTCGAGCGCGAGCGCGGCAAGCCGCATCAGATGGCCGACCAGCGCCTCCATCGCCGCGTAGTAGGCGCAAGCGGCATGGCGGAAGGCGGCCGGGCGGTCGGGCCAGATATTGGCGATGAAATAGCGCTGCCCCTCCTCGCCGGTGTAGTAGGGGTCATCCGGCCAGGACTCCCTGCCGAAGTGGTAGAACTCCTTGAGGTCGGGCGGCGCCGCCCGGCCGGCGGCGCGGCCGAGCGCCTCGCCCTCATAGACCCGGAGCCCCCTCGGCGTGCCGGCCACGGGGTGGACGCATTCGCGCTTCTCCGCATCCGGCAGGGCGAAGTATTCGTGCGAGGTGCGGCGCAGATCCTGGACGATCCCGGCGTCCACGCCGTGGCCGGAGATCGAGAAGAAGCCGATATCGGCGCAGGCCGCGCCGATCGCCTTGCCGACCCGGCGGCGCTCCGCTTCGCCGCCGCCGAAATAGGGTTCGATGTCGATCAGCGGCACGCGTGCGCTGCTCATCGGTCGCTCCTGCTCGCCTCGATTGCCTGTCCGGGCGCAGGATGCCTCGCGGGCCGGCCCAGGGGAAGACCCCGCTTTACAGCCCCGCTTTACAGCGATGCGGCCGGTCGCGAGACTGCGGCGATCTTCGAACGATCGGGAGGGTTGCGATGAAGTTCGGCGTCGGACAGCCGGTTTCGCGCACGGAGGACCCGCGCTTTCTCAAGGGCGAGGGCCGCTATGTCGACGACATCGCCCTGCCCGGCGAGGTGCACGGATACGTGCTGCGCTCGCCGCACGCGGCTGCCCGCATCCGCTCGCTCGACGTGGAGGACGCGCGCCGCGCGCCCGGCGTCGTCCTGGTGCTGACCCGGGAAGATGTCGAGGCCGAGGGGGTCGACGGCATCCCGCACTTCATCCCGCCGATGGCGTTCGGCGCCCCGCCGCCCAGATTCAGCCCGCTGCACCCGGTGCTCGCCGGCGACCGGGTGCGCCATGTCGGCACGCCGGTCGCCTTCGTGGTGGCCGAGACGCTGGACCGGGCGATGGACGCGGCGGAGACCGTCGCGGTCGATTACGAGATCCTGCCCTCGGTGACCGCGCCGGGGCGGGCGACCGCCGAAGGCGCGCCGGCGGTGTGGGACGAGGCGCCGGACAATATCTGGTTCACCGTCGAGCGCGGCGACCGGGCGGCGACCGATGCCGCCTTCGCGCGCGCCGCGCATGTGACGCGGCTCAGCCTCTCGAACAACCGGCTGAGCTGCAATGCGATGGAGCCGCGGGCGACGATCGTCGAGTACCGGCCCGCCACCGACCACGTGACCATGTACACCGAGAACCAGTCGCCGCACGCCCAGCGCAGCCATCTCTCGCACGTGTTCCACAAGCCGGAGGGGAATTTCCGGGTGATCAGCCCGGATGTCGGCGGCGGGTTCGGGATGAAGAACGCGGTCTATCCCGAGGACGCGCTCTGCGTGATCGCCGCAAGACGGCTCGGACGCCCGGTGCGCTGGACCGCCGACCGGACCGAGAGCCTACAGAGCGACGCCCATGCGCGGGACGCGGTGACCGAGGCCGCGCTGGCGCTCGACGCGGAGGGAAACTTCCTCGCGCTGCGCGCCGAGACCGACCACGCGGTCGGCGCCTATCTCGGCGAGGCGGGCTGCGTGCCGGTCGGGCTGGGCTCGACCATGTATGCCGGCAACTACGACCTGCCGGCCGCCTGGCTCTCGGTCAACGCGGTGTTCACCAACACCAACACGGTGGCGCCCTATCGCGGCGCCGGCCGGCCGGAGGCCTGCTACATCGTCGAGCGGCTGGTCGACCAGGCGGCGGTCGAGCTCGGCATCGACCCGGTCGAGCTCCGGCGGCGCAACTACATCAAGCCCGCCGACATGCCCTACCAGAACGCGATCATGACGGTCTACGACACCGGCGAGTTCGAGAGGATCGCCGACAGCGCGGTGGCGCTCGCCGACCGCGACGGCTTCGCCACCCGAAAGGCGGCATCCGCGGCGGCGGGAAGGCTGCGCGGTCTCGGCGTCACCTATTTCATCGAGATCGGCGCGCCGTTCAACGACCGCATGCAGCTCTATTTCGACCCGGCGGGCGGGGTCACGATCGCCGCCGGCACGCACAGCCACGGCCAGGGCCACCAGACGGTCTACGCGCAGATGGTATCGGACTGGCTCGGCGTCGAGTTCGACAGCATCCGCCTGGTGCAGGGCGACACCGACCAGGTGGCCTACGGGCGGGGCACCTACGGCTCGCGCTCGGTCACCGTCGGCGGGGCGGCGCTCAAGGACGCGGCCGACCAGGTGATCGCCAAGGCGAAGCGCATGGCCGCCCATCTGATGGAGGCGGCGGAGGCCGATATCGAGTTCGCGGACGGAAGCTTCACCGTCGCCGGCACCGACAAGTCGATCGGCATCGTCGACATCGCCCGGGCGTCGTTCATGCCGGTCGGCTGGCCCGAGGCGTTCGGCATCGGGCTGGAGGCGACCGGCAGCTTCACGCCGACCAACGGCAACTTCCCCAATGGCTGCCACATCTGCGAGGTCGAGGTGGATCCCGAGACCGGAAGGGTCGAGCTTGTGCGCTACTCGGCGGTCAACGATTCGGGGCTGATCGTCAACCCGCTACTGTTCGAGGGCCAGGTGCATGGCGGGCTCGCCCAGGGCATCGGCCAGGTGCTGCTCGAGCACGTCGTCTATGACGAGGAGTCGGGCCAGCTCCAGTCCGGCTCCTTCATGGATTACTGCATGCCGCGCGCCGACGACCTGCCGTCCTTCGTGCTCGACGATGTCGAGGTCTACTGCGAGACCAACCCGCTCGGGGTCAAGGGCGCGGGCGAGACCGGAACCGTCGCCGCGCTGCCCGCGGTGATGCACGCCATCCTCGATGCGCTGCGCCCGCTCGGCGTCTCCGACCTCCAGATGCCGGCCACGCCGCAATCCGTCTGGCAGGCGATCCGCGACGCGCGGGCGGCGTAGGGGTGGGCCGTCCTTCGATACGCGGCTTCGCCGCTACTCAGGATGAGGCGGGAGGCGCAGGCGCCGATAAACCACCCCTCATCCCGAGTAGGCGCGAAGCGCCGTATCGAGGGACGCGCCGCGACGGTTCCATCTGACGCGGATACGCTCTAGGAAATGCGCATGCCAGTCGAACCCCTCCTCCCAGTCGCGCTCGGCAACGGCCGTGTGCATTACGCGCCGGGGATGCGCGCGGGCCCGTGGGTGTTCGCGAGCGGCCACATGGCGCAGGATTACGGGAACGGCATCGCCGCCTCGGTGCTGCGCGAAGCCGCGCCCAACGCCGCCGGCCCCAGATCCGCCCGCGAGGCGTCGCGCGTGTTCGACAATGTCGAGGCGGTGCTCGCCGCCGGCGGGTCCGCGCTCGACCGCGTCGTGCGCACCGACCAGTACTACACCACCGTCGCCATGGTGCCGCCCTACCAGGCCGAGCGGCGGCGGCGCTTCGGCGCGCTGATCCCGCCCAGCACGTCGATCGTCCAGCACGGGCTGCTGCTGCCGGGCGCCGCGCTCGACCTCCAGGCGATCGCAGTCGCCGCCGACGGCCCGCCGGTCGAGCATATCGACCACGATACCCTGAGCGGCCAGCCGAGCTCGGGCTACTCGGCGGCGCTCACGGCGGGGGATTTGGTCTTCGTGCCGGGCAACACGGCAACGGCGGTCGCGGGCGAGGAGGCGCGCAACGGTGTCGCCGCCGATGCCCTGATCAGAGAGGGCCAGCTCTGGGGCGGTGAGCGGCTGAGGCTGGAGGCCGGGTTCATCGTCGAGCGCCGGCTGTTGCCCTCGCTCGACCTCGCGGGGCTCCGCCCCGAGGATGTCGTCAAGGCGCAGATCTACCTCACCGATCCGGCGGACTGCGCGGTCGTCCAGGACGTCTGGGCGGAGCATTTCGGCGCCGGCGCCGCGCTGTCGGTCGTCCCCTGCGCGCCGCGCGGGCTGGTGATCGAGGACGGCAAGATCGAGATCAACATCCTCGCCCACCGGGGCGGCGCGGCGGCCAAGACGGTCGTCGAAGCGGGTACGGCGCCGACCTTTGCCCGCCAGGCGGAGGCGGTCCGCTGCGGCGACCTTCTGTTCCTGTCGGCGCTGATGGCGGCGGATGGGGACGGGAGGCTGGTCGCGCCCGATCCGCGCCAGCCCCATTTCTGCGAGCCCGCGGGCGAGGAGGCCGACGCGATATTGGAGACCGCCGCGCGGATCTGCGCAGCGGCCGGCGCGTCGCTGGAGAACGTCGTGAGGGTCCAGCAGTTCCACACCGACATCGCCGGCTTCTACCCCGTGCACCAGGCCTGGCAGCGCCGCCTTCCGGACCGGCCGATCCCGTTCTCGGCGATCGAGGTTCCGGGGCCTCTTCCCGTGCCCGGCTGTTCGGTGATGATGGATCTCTGGGTCTACGCACCCTGACAACGAGGGAGGGCGTCGATGCGCCTCGCCGTACCGGATCTGATCTCGAACTCCTACTTCCCGTCGATCTCCGCGGTCGAGCTCGGCGACTTCGCCGAACAGGGGCTCGACGTGAGCCACGAGCTGATCTTCCCCGTCGACAAGTGCTACCGGGCGCTGCGCGACGGCGAGGTCGACCTGATCGGCGGCTCGGCGCATGCGGTGCTCTCCGCCTTCCCGCGCTGGGAGGGGGCGAAGATGCTCTGTTCGCTCTCCCGGGGGATGTACTGGTTCCTCGTCATGCGCGCCGACGAGGGCCATGCGCGCGGCGACCTCGGCGCCGTCAGGGGGAAGAAGATAGGCGCCGCGCCCTGGGTCGATATCGGCCTCAAGCGGATGCTGCGGGAGGGCGGGATCGACATCGAGCGCGACGGGGTCGACATCGCGCCGGTGCCGGGGACGACCGGACCCCGCGTGAGCTTCGGGGTGACGGCGGCCAGGGCGCTGGAGGACGGGCTGCTTGACGGGTTCTGGGCCAACGGCATGGGCGCCGAGATCGCGGTCACAAGGGGCGTCGGGACCGTGGTGGCCGACGTGCGCCGGGGCGACGGCCCGAAACCCGCCTTCAACTACACCCAGCCGGTGCTGGTCGCGACCGAACGACTGGTCGCCGAGCGCCCCGGCGACGCCGCCGCCGCGGTGCGCGCCATCGTCTCCACCCAGCGGAAGCTCAAGCAGGATGTCGGCCGCGCGACGGCGATCGGCGAGAAGCTGTTCGCGCCGGACGAGGCGAAGCTGATCGCCCGGGTGGTCGAACGCGACCTGCCGTTCTACGACCCGGCGATCGCCGAAGGCTTCGTCGACGGCATGATCGCGTTCGCCCGCGACATGGGCATCCTCGACCGCGCCGTTCCCTACGAGAGCGTGGTCGCGACCGAGTTCAGCGAGCTCTGGGCTTGAGCTACTTCACCGGCGAGTAGTCCGCGGCGAAGCAGATCTTGCATTCCTGGGTCAGGATCGGGTCCGGCCCGCCGCTTACGTTCTTGGGCGGCCAGATGCCTTTCTCCCTCGCCTCCTCGCGCACCTCGCGGCGGTGCTCCAGGCTCTCATAGCCCCAGATGTGGACGAACTTGTTGAGCGCGCCGCATTCGGTGACCATCGCCATGACCAGCGGCGACATCTCGACCCGTTTCTCGATGGCCGTCGACCAGTTCTCGACCAGCGCCGGCTGTCCGTCGGAGCGCATCGTGTATTCGCGCCACTCGAAGACCGGTCCGAGATCGCCGCTCGCCATCGTCGGGGTGAAGGGCAGCGGGGCGAAGATCTCCGACTGCATGGTCTCGATCACGTGCGAGACCTTGGGCGGCCAGTTGGGGTCCTTGGCGGCTTCGACGCGGATCCGCTCGCGCTCGCCCATGTCGGCATAGGGCCAGATGTGGATGACCTGGTTGAGCGGCCCGATCTCGGTATAGAGCATCGCGCTGATCTGCGAGTGTTCGCTGCGCGTCTCGTAGCCATCCGCGAAGAGCCGAAGGAATTCCGGCACCTTGCCGCGCGCGATTCGGTAGCTCCTGGCTTCGTAGATCATCACCGGTCCCTTTCCGTTCGGTGTCAGATGAGGCTGTTGCCGGCGAACCGCTGACGCCACAGCGGGATCGCATCGGGATTGACGACGTTCTCGGGGATTTCGCCGCGGATCGCGGCGAAGATCGCCTTCTCGACCCAGGGCACCGCCATCTGCAAGCCGGTGCCCACATTGTTGGAAACCATGTGCGGCGACAGCAGCACCTTGTCGCCGAGCCCGAGCAGCGGGGTCTGCGGGTCGGGCGGCTCTTCCGGCAGCACGTCGAGCGCGGCGGCGGCGAGCCGGTCCGATTGCAGCGCGTCGAACAGCGCGTCGATGTCGACGATGGGGCCGCGCGCGGTGTTGATCAGCACCGCGCCCGGCTTCATCAGCGCGAGCTCGCGCGCCCCGATCAGCCCCTCGGTCTCCGCCGTCAGGTTGCAGTGGATGGTCACCACGTCGGCTTCCGACAGCAGCGCGTCCAGCGGCGTGCGGCGGACGTTGTGGGTGGCGAAGCGCGCCTCCTCGGCATAGGGGTCGTGGCCCGAGAGGCGCACCCGCCAGGGCGCCAGCAGGTCGGCGACGCGCGAGCCGATGCGCCCCAGCCCGACGATGCCCACCGCGATGCCCGGGTAGTCGTCGATGTGCCGCGCGCCGAGATAGGTGCCCATCAGCGACGGGTCGCGCCAGCGCCCCTCCTTCACGCTGCGGTCGCGCTCGCGCACCTTCTTGAGCAGCGCCAGGATGAAGGTGACCGCCCCTTCCGCGACCCCGCCCCAGTTGCTCTCCGTCGGGCTGTTGACGACGAGGATGCCGAGATCGGTCGCCGCCGCCTCGTCCACATTGTCGTAGCCGACCGAGTACTTGGCGATCAGCCGCAGATCCGGTGCGGATTCGAGGGTGCGGCGGGTCAGCGCGTTGAGCCGGTTGGCGACCCCGGCGGCGGCAACCGTCGACGGGGCGAAGACCAGCTCGGTCGTGGCGCCGGAGCGGTTCGCCGTCTGCGACCAGGGCTCGTCGGGGATCTGGACGTCGAGCCCCGCCGCGCGCAGTCGCTCGTAGGAGCCGCCGGTCGCGTCGACCGCGGCATAGATGTGGATCCTGGGCTGCACCGCGCGGCTCGTCTCGACGGTTGACGCTACGACTCGTCCGGGATGTCGGAGACATGCGCGGACACGATCCGCCAGCCCTCCTCCATGCGGACCCAGCACTGGCTCTGGCGGCCGACGATGCCGCCGGGCCGCGTCGACTCGGTATCCGCCATCGCGAAGTCCCGCCCGAAGGTCTTGATCACCGTGTTGCGCAGCGTCCGTTCGACGCCCGCGATGTTGCGGTTGCGGCGGAACCGGTCGATCGCGCGGTGGCCCAGCAGCGTGCCGTTAGGGCCGTAGCGCAGGGTGAGCGGGCTGTCCCAGAACAGCTCCGCCAGGGTGTCGACGTCGTTCGTCCCGAGCGCCTTCTCGTAGCGCTCGAACGCCGCCGTCACCTCCGCCACCACCTCGGGGATGTTGACCTCCTGCACCTTCCCCACAACGCCCCTCCGCCTTTGCCTGCCCCGGCGCAAGGATGTCGCGATAGCCCCGCCGGTTCAACCGGGCGTCCGCTTGTCAGGGCGGCGGCGCGGCTGCATGCTCGGCGCCGCGACGGGGATCGGGGGTTGCAGGCGCCGTGGAAGAGCAGACACTGAGAGGCTTCATCGACAAGGTGGAGAAGGCGGCGCCGGACGAGATCCTGCGCATCGCCGAGCCGGTTCGCCGCGAGCTCGACATCACCTCGACCGTGTTCGAGCTCGAACGCGCCGGGCGCAGCCCGATCGTGGTCTTCGAGCGGGTCGAGGGGTTCGACATGCCCGTCGTCACCAACGTCGCCGGCAACCGGAGGCTGCTCGGGCTCGCCCTCGGCGTCGCGCCCGAGGACCTGCCCGGCGCCTATCGCGAACGCTGCCAGAACTACCTGCCGGTGGAGCGCGTGGCCGACGCGCCGTGGCAGGATGTGGTGCTCGAGGGCGACGATGTCGACCTCACCAGGCTGCCCATCCCGCTCCATTTCGGGGTGGACGCCGCGCCCTATATCACCGCCGGGCAGATCGCCGCGCGCGATCCCGAGACCGGGGTCGACACCACCGGGTTCCACCGCCTGATGCTGCGCGGGCGCGACCGGCTCGGGCTGTCGCTCCATTCGCGGCGGCGCATGTACGAATACCACCGCCGCGCGGAGGAGCGGGGCGAAGCGCTGCCGGCGGCCATCACGCTCGGCATCCACCCGGTGCATTACATGGGCTCCATGGCCTATCACTACCCGCCCGGCGTGCGGAAGGTGGAGATCATCGGCGCGCTGTTCGGCGAGCCCTACCGCGTCGCAAGCTGCGGGACGTCCGAGCTCGACGTTCCCTGGGGGGCGGAGATCGTCATCGAGGGCAGCATCCTCGCCGGCGTCCACGAGCCCGAGGGTCCGTTCGGCGAGTTCACCGGATACGCCTCCTACCGCTCGACCGAGAACGTGTTCGTCGCCGAGCGGATCCAGATGCGCGGCGACGCGATGTTCCATTCGGTTGCCTCGGGCACCGCTCCGGACCACATCCTGATCTCCAGCATTTCGCGCGAGGCGGAGATCCTCAACGCGTTGCGCCGCAACCTTCCCAACGTGCGCGCGGTCCACGTGCCGACCGCCACCGTGGGCGCGCTGATGGCCATCGTCTCGATGAAGAAGACCGCCGAGGGCCAGCCGCGCCAGGCGATCATGAGCGCGCTCGGCACCGAGTTCTATGTCAAATGCGTCGTCGTGGTGGATGACGATGTCGACGTGTTCGATCTCTCCGACGTGATGTGGGCGGTGATCACGCGGACCCGGGCGGAGAGCGACGTGATCTACATCCCGGGCGCGATGGGTGCGATCCTCGATCCGACCTCCGACCCGGAGACCCACACCGTCACCAAGGTCGGCATCGATGCGACCAAGCCGGCGGGGCGCGACTTCGCGGAGCGGCTGACCATCGCCGACGGGCAGCGCGCCCGGGTGCGCGAGATTCTCGCGCGCGCCGGCATGCGTATCTGAGCCCGCCCGAGTCCCCGCCGGCTTGCGCGCATGCGCGGCGCGAGCCATCCTCGCCCGTCCCGGATCCCGCAAAAGGATGAATCGTGCGCGCCAGGTTCAAGTCGCGGGCGGACGCCAGCACCGTCCCCATCGTCCCGATCGAGAAGGATGTCTTCGACGCCTGGCTCGCCGACCAGCCGGCCGGCACCCGCGCCTGGGTGGAGAGCACGGGCTTCAAGGCCGCGCCGCGCAGCCTGAGCCTGGTCGCGGGCGAGGACGGCGCGCTCGCCAGCGTCCTGTTCGGGGTCGAGGCGCATGACGATTTCTGGGCCTATGCCGATCTTCCGGGCCGGCTGCCCGCCGGCAGCTACCGGATCGACGCGCGGATGGAGCACGGAGCCGCCACCGGGGCGGCGCTCGGCTGGGCGCTCGGCTGCTACGCCTATGACCGCTATGCCGCGAAACGGTCGGCGCCGGTGCCGGCGCTGGTCTGGCCGGCGGGCGCCGACCGCGCCCATGTGCGGAGCGCGGCGGAGGCGACGACCACGATCCGCGACCTGATCAACACCCCGGCCAGCGATATGGGCCCGGCCGAGCTCGCCGCCTCGGTGCGCAGCGTGGGCGAGGCGAAGGGCGCGGAGGTCGCCGAGATCAAGGGAGCCGGGCTGCTCCGCCGGGGCTATCCGACGGTTCACGCCGTGGGGCGGGCGAGCGCCAACGCGCCCCGGCTCATCGACCTCCGCTGGGGTCGCGCCGACGCGCCCAAGGTGACGCTGATCGGCAAGGGGGTGTGCTTCGATTCCGGCGGGCTCGACATCAAGCCGGCAAGGGGCATGCTGCGTATGAAGAAGGACATGGGCGGCGCGGCGCATGTCCTGGGGCTCGCCCAGATGGTCATGGCGGCCGGCCTCGACGTCAGGCTGCGCGTGCTGGTTCCCGCCGTGGAGAACAGCATCTCCGGCAACGCGCTGCGCCCGCTCGACATCGTCAGGACGCGCAGCGGAATCGCCGTCGAGGTGGGCAACACCGACGCCGAGGGCCGGCTCATCCTGTGCGATGCGATCACCGAAGCGGAGAGCGAGGGGCCGGACCTGCTGATCGATTGCGCCACGCTGACCGGCGCGGCGAGGGTCGCGCTCGGGCCGGAGCTGCCGGCCTTCTTCTGCAACGACGATGCGCTCGCCGAGGCGCTCGCGAGCGCGGGGGAGGCGGTGTCCGACCCGCTCTGGCGCCTGCCCCTGTGGCGGCCCTATCGGCGGATGCTCGACAGCAAGACCGCCGATATCAACAACGTGTCGGAAGGCGGCATGGCCGGCGCCATCACCGCGGCGCTCTATCTGCAGGAATTCGTGAACGGAACGACCCCCTGGATCCATCTGGACGTCATGGCCTGGAACCTCACCGCCCGTCCCGGTCGCCCGGTCGGCGGCGAGGCGCAGGGCGTGCGCGCGCTCTACGCCCTGATCGAGTCCCGCTTCGGGGGCGAAGGGCGGCCGGCGAGCGGCTGAGGGGTTGGCCGGGGCCGTCCTTCGATACGCCTCCTTCGGGGACTGCTCAGGATTAGGGTGGGGTGTGGGCTGCCCCCAGCAACCCTCCCTCATCCCGAGTAGGCGCGCAGCGCCGTATCGCGGGACGCTTTCGCCTTACGTCGCCACCGCGTCGGTCTCGACCGCCTCGATGTCGAAGGCGGCGGCGATCAGCGCCCTGGTATAGGGCTCGGTCGGGGTCTCGAAGATGCGCTGCGTGCTGCCCTGCTCGACGACGCGGCCGTGGCGCATGACGATCACCTCGTCGGCCAGCGCGCGAACCACCTTGAGGTCGTGGCTGATGAACAGATAGGCGAGGCTGTGGCGCTCCTGGAGCGCGCGCAGGAGGTCCACGATCTGCGCCTGGATCGACATGTCGAGCGCCGATGTCGGCTCGTCCAGCACGATGAAACGCGGCTTGAGCGCGATGGCGCGGGCGATGGCGATCCTCTGGCGCTGCCCGCCGGAGAACTCGTGCGGATAGCGGTCCTGGGAATCGGGGTCGAGCCCGACCTCGACGAGCGCATCGGCGATCGCCGCCCGCCGTTCGTCGTAATCGCCCGCCATGCCGTGGACGACGAGGCCCTCCTCGATGATCTGGCCGACCGAGAACCGGGGCGAGAGCGAGCTGTACGGGTCCTGGAAGACGATCTGCATTTCGCGCCGCAAGGGACGGAGATCGGACCAGCTCATGCCGCTGATGTCGCGCCCGCGGAAGCGGATCGGCCCGAGGCTCTTCTCGAGCCGCAGCAGCCCCAGGGCGAGGGTGGTCTTGCCCGACCCGCTCTCGCCGACGACCCCCAGCGTGCGGCCCTCGCGCACGGCGACCGAGACCCCGTCCACCGCCTTGATGTGGCCGACGACGCGGCGCAGGATGCCGCGCTTGACCGGGAACCACACCTTCAGATCCTCGGCCGTCATCACCGCCCCGGCCTCGCCGTCGGCGGCGACCGGTCTTCCCTTCGGTTCGGCGGCCAGCAGGTGGCGGGTATAGAGGTGCTGCGGGCTTTCGAAGATTTGCGCCGTCGGGCCGGTCTCCACGATCTCGCCCTCGGTCATCACGGCGACGCGGTGCGCCACCTTGCGGACGATCCCGATATCGTGGGTGATCAGCAGGATCGCCATGCCGCGCTCGCGTTGCAGGTCGGCGAGCAGCTTGAGGATCTGCGCCTGGATGGTGACGTCGAGCGCGGTCGTCGGCTCGTCGGCGATCAGTAGCTCGGGATCGTTGGCGAGCGCCATGGCGATCATCACCCGCTGGCGCTGCCCGCCCGAGAGCTGATGGGGGTAGGCGTGGAGCCGGCTCTCCGCTTCTGGCAGGCCGACCTGGTTCAACAGGTCGACGATCCGCGAGCGCGCCTCCGCGGGGGGGAGGCCCTTGTGGACCTTGAGGATCTCGCCGATCTGCTTCTCGATCGTGTGCAGCGGGTTGAGCGAGGTCATCGGCTCCTGGAAGATCATCGCGATCCGGTTGCCGCGCACGCTCCGCAGCAGCGGCTCCGGACACCCCATCAGCTCCTCTCCGGCGAAGCGGATACTGCCGCTCGGGTGGTGGGCGAGCGGGTAGGGCAGGAGCTGGAGGATCGACAGCGCCGAGACCGACTTGCCCGAACCGCTCTCGCCCACCAGGGCGAAGGTCTCGCCGCGGCCGATGGCGAAGGAGATGTTGCGGACCGCGCGAACCTCGCGCTCGCCCGTGCCGAAGGATACCGAGAGGTCGTCCGCCGCGAGCAGGGTGCCGTCCATCGCCCTTCCTACTCGTTCACCGTCTTGCGCGGATCGAACGCGTCGCGCACCCCCTCGCCGACGAAGATCAGCAGCGAAAGCGTGACGACGATCGTCAGGCTCGCGGTGACCGCGAGCCACGGCGCCTGCAGGTTGGCCTTGCCCTGCGCCAGCAGCTCGCCCAGCGAGGGCGAGCCGGGCGGCAGCCCGAAGCCGAGGAAATCGAGCGCGGTCAGGCTGGTGATCGAGCCGGTCAGGATGATCGGCAGGAAGGTCAGCGTGGCGACCATCGCGTTGGGCAGCACGTGCCGGCGCATGATGGTGAAGTTGCTCACCCCGAGCGCGCGCGCCGCCCGGACATAGTCGAAATTGCGCGCGCGCAGGAATTCCGCCCGCACCACGCCTTCGAGCGCGGTCCAGCCGAACAGCACCATGATGCCGAGCAGCCACCAGAAATTGGGGGTCACGATGCTGGCCAGGATGATCAGCAGGAACAGGGTGGGCAGCCCCTGCCAGACCTCGATGAAGCGCTGGAAGGCGAGATCGGTCCAGCCGCCGAAATAGCCCTGCGCCGCGCCCACCGCCACGCCGATGATCGACCCCAGCACGGTGAGCGAGATACCGAACAGGACGGAGATGCGAAACCCGTAGATCGCGCGCGCCAGCACGTCGCGCGCCTGGTCGTCGGTGCCCAGCCAGTTGTCGCCCGACGGCGGCGCCGGGGCGGGCTGCTCGAGGTCGTAATTCACCGTCCGGTAGCTGTAGGGGATCAGCGGCCAGACCATCCAGCCGCCCTTGTCCCGGATGAGCTGCTGGACGTCGGGTTCGCGGTACTCCGCCTCGGTCTCGAAATCGCCGCCGAAGGCGGTCTCCGGGTAGGTCGCGAAGACCGGGAAGTAGTACCCGCCCTCGTACTGGATCAAGAGCGGCTTGTCGTTGGCGAGGAACTCGGCCGGCAAAGTGAGAGCGAACAGCGCGAGAAACACCCAGAGCGAGACGAAAGCGCGGCGGTTGTTGCGGAAATTCCTCAGCCGCCGCCGTGTGAGCGGCGTCAGCCGTGCCCCGAAGGCCCGGTCTGCGCCGCCGTCAGCCACCGCGCACCTCGAAATCGATGCGCGGGTCGACGACCGTGTAGGTGAGGTCGCCCACCAGCCGCAGCACCAGCCCGAGCAGGGTGAAGAAATAGGTGGTCGCGAAGACGATCGGGTAGTCGCGCTTGATCAGCGCCTCGAAGCCGAGCAGGCCGAGCCCGTCGAGCGAGAAGATCACCTCGATCAGCAGCGAGCCGGTGAACAGGATGCCGACGAAGACCCCGGGAAAGCTGGCGATCACGATCAGCATCGCGTTGCGGAACACGTGGCCGTAGAGCACGCGGCGCTCGGTCAGCCCCTTGGCCCGGGCCGTGAGCACGTATTGCATGTTGATCTGGTCGAGATAGGAATTCTTGGTCAGCAAAGTGAGCGCGAGAAAGCCGCCCGCCACCAGCGAGACCAGCGGCAAAGCGAGGTGCCAGAAATAGTCGGCGATCTGGCCGAAGAAGCCGAGCTCGTCGAAGTTCTCCGAGGTCAGGCCGCGCAGCGGAAACCAGTCGAGAAAGCTGCCGCCCGCGAAGAACACGATCAGCAGCACCGCGAGCACGAAGGAGGGCGTGGCGAAGCCGATGGTCATGACGATCGTCGTCCACAGGTCGAAGCGCGTCCCGTCCCTGACCGCCTTGCGGATGCCGAGCGGGATGCAGACCAAATAGAGGATCAGCGTCGACCAGAGCCCGAGCGAGATGGAGACCGGCATTTTCTCCAGCACCAGGTTGACCACCGTCTCGTCGCGGAAATAGCTGGTGCCGAAGTCGAAGGTCACGAAGTTTCCCATCATCAGCGCGAAGCGCTCGTGCATCGGCTTGTCGAAGCCGAACTGCTCTTCGAGCTGGGCGATGAACTCGGGGTCGAGCCCGCGCGCGCCGCGATACTTGCTGGTCACCGCCGAGGATGCCGCGTCGGCCTGCGCGGCGGACGGCGAGGCGCCGGTCTCGGTGCCGCCGCCCCCGCCGAACCGGCTGGTCGGCGCGACGCTGGTGCCGGTCACCTGAGCGATGATCTGCTCGACCGGCCCGCCGGGCGCGACCTGGATGATCAGGAAGTTGATGACCATGATCCCGAGCAGCGTCGGGATCATCAGCAGCAGCCGCCGGACGATATAGCTCAGCATCCCAAGGGAGGTCCGCCGGACCCTGCCGTTGCCGTCACGGTGCGGGCGGGGCCTTCCCCGCCGCGATCATCGCCGCCTTTTCCGGGTTGTACCACCAGGTGTCGACAACGCCGCGGCCGAAGCGGGGCTTGATCGCCGGGCGGTCGAACTTGTTCCAGTAGGCGATGTGGTGCACGCCCTTGAACCACTGCGGCACGGTGTAGCTGTTCCACATCAGCACCCGGTCGAGCGCGTGCACGGCGGTGGTCAGCTCCGAGCGCGTGCGCGCGGCGATGACCTTCTCGATCAACGCATCGACGGCCGGGTCCTCGATGCCGCCGACATTGAACGACCCGGGCAGGCCGGCGCTCGCCGAGCCGAAATAGTTGCGCTGTTCGAGCCCCGGCGTCAGCGGCTGGACGAAGCGCTGGATGACGACGTCGAAGTCGTGATGGTCGGTGCGGTACTTGAAGTTCGCCGCGTCGGCGATGCGGATCGTCGCCTCGATACCCAGGCGTTTGAGATTGGCGATGTAAGGCGAGACGATCCGCGAGAACGAAGCCTCCAGCAGCAGAAACTCGATCGTCACGGGCGCGCCCGAAGGGTCCCGCAGCACGCTGTCCCTGACCCGGTATCCCGCCTCGCGCAGCAGGCGCGCGGCCTGGCGCAGCTCGCGGCGGATCTTGCCGCTGCCGTCCGTCACGCTGGCCTTGTACGGCCGGGCGAAGACCTCTTCGGGGACTTGGCCGCGCAACGGCTCGAGAAGGGCGAGCTCCGCTTCGTTCGGCGGGGCGTGGGCCGCGAGCGGGGAATTCTCGAACATCGAGTTGGTCCGCTCGTAGAGCCCGAAGAACAGGTTCTTGTTGGTCCACTCGAAATCGAAGGCGAGATCGAGCGCGCGGCGCACGCGGCGGTCCTGGAACTTGTCGCGCCTGAGGTTGAAGAAGAAGGCCTGCACGCCGGACGGGGTCTCGTCGGGCAGCGCCTCGCGGACGATCAGCCCCTTGCGCACCGGCGGCTTGTCGTACTGGGTTACCCAGCTCCGGGAGGTGAACTCCTCGCGAAAGTCGTACTGGCCGGCGAAGATCGCCTCGAACGCGATGTCGCGGTCGCGGTAGTAATCGACCTTGATCCGGTCGAAATTGTAGCGCCCGCGGTTGACCGGAAGATCGCGCGCCCAGTAGTCGGTCACCCGCTCATAGGTCACCGACCGTCCGGGCTCCGCCCTGGCGACGCGATAGGGTCCGCTGGAAAGCGGCGGGGTGAAGGTCGTCCGGTCGAACGCGACCGTGGCATAGTATTTTTCCGACAGCACCGGCAGCGCCGCGAGCTGGACAGGAAGGTCGCGGTGACGCCCGGGCTTGAAGTCGAACCGCACCTTGTGACGGTCGACCGCTTCGACACCGGCCACGTCGCGGAACAGGATGCGGAACTGCGGATGCCCCTTGGCGACCAGGGTGCGATAGGTGAAGGCCACGTCGTCGGCCGTGATCGGCGTGCCGTCGTGGAACCGGGCCTCGGGCCTCAGCCGGAACGCGACCCAGCCGCCCGCCTCGGGGACCTCGACCGCCCGGGCGACCAGCCCGTAGAGCGCATCCGGCTCGTCCAGGGCGCGCGCCATCAGCGTGTCGAAAATGAGCGCGTTCCACGCCTCCTTCCGGCCCTTGAGGATGAAGGGGTTGAGGGTCTCGAAGGTATCGAGCCCCCAGAGCCTGAGCGTCCCGCCCTTCGGCGCGTCCGGGTTGACGTAGTCGAAATGGGTGAAGTCCGCGCCGTATTTGAGGTCGCCGAAGACCGAGACGCCGTGGCCGATTTTGACCGTCCCGGCGAGCGCCTGGGAGGCGAACGCCGCCAGCATGGCCGCGCCGGCATGGCGAAGAAGGGCCGTCCTCACTGCGCGCCGCCCAGCTTGCGCTTGCGCTCTTCGAGGCTCGCCGCCTTGCCCGCATCGACCCACCAGCTCATCAGGTCGTTGCCGTATTTGGGGCTCTCGGCGGGCTTGCCGAACTTGTCCCAATAGGCGATCCGGTCGAAGCGGATATGCCATTGCGGGATGACGTAGTGGTTCCACAGCAGCACGCGGTCGAGCGCGCGCGTCGCGGCGACCAGCCGGTGGCGGTCGGGTGCGGCGATCAGCTTCTCGATCAGGGCGTCGACGACCGGGTTCCGGATGCCGACCAGGTTGCGGCTGCCCTGGCGGAGGGCGGCGTCCGAGCTCCAGAAGTCGCGCTGCTCGTTGCCGGGCGAGTCCGACTGGCCCCAGCTCGCGATCGCCATATCGAAGTCGAAGCCGTTCAGCCGGTTGATGTATTGCGACGAATCGACCACCCGGATGCGCCCCTCGATGCCGAGCCGCTTGAGGTTGCGGATGAACGGGGCGACCACCCGCTCGAAGAGGGGGCTGACCAGCAGGAACTCGATCTCCATCTTCTCGCCGCTCGCCGCATGGGTCAGCCGGCCGTCCCGGATCGTCCAGGACGCGGCCTTGAGCAGCCGGACGGCGCGGCGCAGGTTGCGCCGGACATTGCCCGACCCGTCGGTCTCGGGCGGCTTGAACTCTGTCGTGAACACCGCCTCGGGGATCTTCCCGCGAAACGGCTCCAGCAGCGCCTTCTCGGCCGGTCCGGGCGGCCCGCTGGCGGCGAGCTCGGAGTTGGAGAAGAAGCTCGTCGTCCGGCTGTACTGGCCATGGAACAGATTGCGGTTCGACCAGTTGAAGTCGAAGGCGAGCCCGATCGCCTCGCGCACCCGGATGTCCTGGAATTTCGCCCGCCGGAGGTTGAAGGCGAAGGACTGCATCCCGGTCGGCCGCGAATGGCGCACCTGTTCGGCATGCACCAGCCCCGCTCTCGCCGCGGGGAATTTGTAGCCCGTCGCCCAGTCCTTCGACGAGTTCTCCGAGCGGTAGTCGTACTCGTTCGCCTTGAAGGCTTCGAGCGCGACCGTCCGGTCGCGGTAATAGTCGATCCGGATGCGGTCGAAATTGTTCATGCCGAGATTGATCGGCAGCCGCTCGCCCCAGTAGTCCTTCACCCGCTCGAACTCGACGAACCGCCCGGGCTCGAAGCGGGCGATCCGGTAGGGCCCGCTGCCGAGCGGCGGCTCCAGCGTCGTCTGGTCGAAGGCGCGGCCCTCCCAGTAGTGCTTCGGCAGGACCGGCAACTGGCCGGTGATCTGCGGCAGCTCGCGGTTGGGCGGCCCGGTGAAATGGAACTTGACCCGATGCCGGCCGAGCCGTTCCGCCCTCGCGATGTTGCGGTAGTAGTAGCGGTAGAAGGGCTGGCCCTTCTCGCTGAGCGCGTTGAAGCTGAAGATGACGTCGTCCGCCGTCACCGGCTTGCCGTCGTGGAAGCGCGCCTCCGGCCGCAGGTTGTAGATCACGTAGGACAGGTCGTCGGGCACCTCGACCGTCGCGGCGACCAGACCGTACTCCGCCGACAGCTCGTCGCGCGGCGAGGTCATCAGGGTATCGACGACGAAGGCGAGGCTCGCGGAATCGCCCTTGACGATATAGGGGTTGAAGCTGTCGAACGAGCCGATCGCGTGCAGCTTGATCGTCCCGCCTTTGGGCGCGTGGGGATCGACGTAGCTGCGATGCGCGAAGTCGGCAGGGTATCCGAGCTTGCCCACCAGGGTGAGGCCGTGGCTCTTGACGACTTCGGCGACGGCGGACCCGCCGCCGAGGACAAGCGCGGCAGCGGCGAGGATCCCGGCTGCCCGGGCTCCGACCCTCTGGATACTCTGCATGCCTCCCCTCCGGGCGGTATCCGCGCGGAATGCGATTCTGTGCGCAACGCCGGGCGCGTTCAAGCGCGCCCCTGACGCCCTAGTTGGTGCCGCCGGCGAGCAATTCCAAGGCCGTTTCGTGAATTCGGGGATCGCCGGCCGCGATCACCCGGCCCGCCGACCGGGGGCCGAGCGCGTCCCCTGTCCAGTCGGTGATGCGTCCGCCGGCGCCCTCGACCACCGGGACCAGCGCGCAGAAATCGTAAGTCTTGAGACCGGCCTCGACGACGAGGTCGATATGGCCCGATGCGAGCAGCCCGTAGGCGTAGCAGTCCCCGCCATAGCCGGTGCTTCGCACGCTCCGGGCAAGCCGGACGAAGGCGTCCCGGTCGGCGCCCTCGAAGAGCTCCGGCGACGTCGTGTTGAGGATGGCGCGGCCGATACGGGCGCAGCCCCGCGTGCCGATGGCCTTGCCGCAAAAGCGCGACCCGGCCCCGGCGGCGCCGACCCAGCGCTCGCCGAGGACCGGCTGGTCGATGATGCCGAGGATCGGCTTGCCGTCCCGGAGCAGCGCGATCAGCGTGCCGAATATGGGCTTGCCCGCGACGAACGCCCTGGTGCCGTCGATCGGGTCCAGCACCCAGACTTCGGGGGAGTCCGGGCGCTCATTGCCGAACTCCTCGCCGACGATGCCGTGCCCGGGGTAGCGCTCGGCGATCATCGAGCGCATCGCCCGCTCGGCCTCGCGGTCGGCGACGGTGACTGGCGAGGCATCCGCCTTGTCCTCGACCGGGAACGGCGTCCTGAAATGGCGGCGGATTTTCGCGCCGCTGGCATCGGCGAGCTCGTGGGCGAAGTCGATATAGGCCTGCGGGCAGGCGGCGGGCATCGGGCGCCGCTAGGGAAGCGGTGCGGGGGAGTCGCTCAACGTCCGCAGATAGGCGATCACGGCGGCCCGGTCCCTGGCCTTCTTGATGCCGGCGAAGGCCATCTTGGTGCCCGGGAGCCAGGCCTTGGGCTTGGCGAGGAAGCCGCCGAGATTGTCGTAGCTCCACGTCCCGCCCTTCGCCAGCATCGCCTTGGAATAGGAGAAGCCGGCCCGCTTGCCCGCCTCCGAATTCACGACATCCCACAGATTGGGGCCGATCTTGTTCTTGCCGCCCTTCTCCACCGTGTGACAGGCCTTGCATTTCTTGAACACTTTTACGCCCCGGGCGGTGTCCGCATCGGCCAGCAGGGTGGCGATCGGCACCGGCGGGGCGGCTTCGGCGGGCGCCTTGGCCTCCGGCTCAGGCGTTGCCAGGGCGGCGACCGCAACCTCGCCCTTGCCGCTGTCGCGCGGGTGGACGAGCGCGTTGCCGATCGTGCTGATCGCGACCAGCGCCAGGGCGAGCAGCAGTACCGCGCCGGCGATCTTGTTGGCGAGCATTTGCGACATGGTTCGTCTTCCTTCGGACGGCCCGGCGCTCCTCCGTCTGCCGCGACGCCGGCGCAGGATTAGCAGAACGGGTTTCCCCTTTGCAAGCCGCAGCCGGGCGGACCCGGGAGGCGGGCGGTTTGACAGGGGAACGGGCGAACTCGATACTCCGCCGCCGCCGCGGCGCCGACGGAACGCCATGACCGGATCCAGCAAACCCCGCAACAGCATCGCCTTCCAGGGTCTCCCGGGCGCCTATTCGGAGCTCGCCTGCCGCTCGATATTCCCGAAGATGGCGACGCTCCCCTCGGCCGCTTTCGAGGACGCTTTCGCAGCCGTGCGCGACGGGCAGGCGCGCTATGCGATGATCCCGATAGAGAACTCGGTCGCGGGCCGCGTCGCCGACATCCACCGCCTGATGCCCGAGTCCGAGCTGTTCATCGTCGGCGAGCACTTCGTGCGGGTGAACCATCACCTGCTGGCGCCGGAAGGCGCGACGCTGAAGACGATCCAGAGCGTGCACAGCCATGTCCACGCGCTCGGCCAGTGCCGCAAGCTGATCCGCAGGCTGAATCTCCGACCCGTGGTCCATGCCGACACCGCGGGCGCCGCCGCCGAGATCGCCGAACGCGGCGACCCCAGCCAGGCGGCGATCGGCTCGGCGCTCGCCGGCAGGGTCTACGGGCTCGCCTCGCTGGCCGCCAATATCGAGGATGCCGAGCACAACACGACGCGATTTCTGGTGCTCTCCCGGACGCCCCGACGGCGCGGCAGGGGCGACGGCACGCTGGTGACCACCTTCGTCTTCCAGGTGCGCAACGTGCCGGCGGCGCTCTACAAGGCGCTCGGCGGTTTCGCGACCAACGGGGTCAACATGACCAAGCTGGAGAGCTACATGATGGGCGGCGATTTCGCCGCGACCCAGTTCTACGCCGACATCGAGGGCGACCCGCGCGACCGCAACGTGACCCTGGCGATGGAGGAGCTCGCCTTCTTCTCGCACCGGGTGAAGGTGCTCGGCACCTACCCCGCCGATGCGTTCCGCGCCACCAACAAGCCCCTCGACCCGGGCTGAGCGGAGGCTTCAGCGCCCGTACACCCAGTCGTTGATCAGGCGCCGCGCGATCGAGTCCGAGCGCGCCCGGCGCACCAGCCCGGCGCCGCCCCGCCTGAGCTCCGCCCGCGTGAACCAGCGGGCATCCTCGAGCTCGTCCGGATCGAAGGCGATCTCGCCCGACAGCGCATCGGCATAGAACCCCAGCATCAGCGAGGCCGGGAAGGGCCAGGGCTGGGAGGAGTGGTAGCGGATATTGGCGACATCGATCGCGACCTCCTCCCTCACCTCGCGGGCGACCGCCTCCTCCAGGCTCTCGCCGGGCTCGACGAAACCGGCCAGCGCGGAGTACATGCCGTCCGGCCATTCCGCCTTGCGGCCGAGCACCGCGCGGTCGCCCTCGGCGATCAGCATGATGACCGCCGGGTCGGTGCGCGGGAAATGCGACACGCCGCAGGCGCGGTCGGTGCAGATGCGCAGATGCCCCGCCTCCCGGCTCTCGGTCGGCTGGCCGCAATTGCCGCAGAACCGGTGCCGTTCGTGCCAGTGCAGGATGCCCTTGGCGTAGGCCAGCAGCCCGCCCTGGTCGCGCGGCAGCAGCGCGCCGACGCTCCTCAGGTCGACGAAGGTGCCGCGCTCGGCGAAGGGCGGACGCGCTTGCGGGTCCTCGACATGGGACAGGTCGAAGGCGAAATGCGCCCGCCCGCCCTTGAGGCCGAGAAACACCGCATCGCGCCTCTCGTGGAGGAAGGGGCGCACTTCGCCCGGCTCGAAACAGACCGCGCGCGGGGTCTCCGCGGATCGCACGAAGGCCCGCGAGCGCCAGACCGGAAGCACGCAGGCCGCGTTGTCGAACCGGGCGTCCAGCCAGCCCTCGTCCATCCGCCGTTCGGCATGGCGCTCCAGCCCGTAATCGGCGTAGTGGTTGGGCGCTCTCATCGAAGCAGGGCACGGTCGTTGCGCACGGCCGGCAAACTGCCACAGCGCTCCGTGGCACGCAATTTCGATCGCTGGTATAGTGAGTTGGGAGGCCGGTCGCGGACGGGGCGCTCGCCAACCCGGTCAGGTCCGGAAGGAAGCAGCCGTAACGAGAAGGCTCCGGGTCGCCAGCCGGCCTCCCGCTGTTTCGACCGGTCCCATCGTTTGACATCGTCGGCAGGGCAGCACGGTTTGCGCGAGGCATGAACGGCTCATCGGAAACCCGGCCCTACCGGGTGCTCGCGCGCACCTACCGGCCGAGCCGATTCTCCGACCTCGTCGGCCAGGACGCGATGGTGCGGACTCTCGCCAACGCGATCTCCTCGGGCCGGCTGGCGCATGCCTTCATCCTGACCGGCATCCGCGGCGTCGGAAAGACCACCACCGCCCGGATCATCGCGCGCGCGCTGAACTGCGTCGGGGCCGAAGGCGGCGGCGAACCGACGCCCGATCCCTGCGGAGCCTGCGAGCACTGCACGGCGATCGGCGAGGATCGCCATGTCGACGTGATCGAGATGGACGCGGCCAGCCGCACCGGGGTCGACGACATCCGGGAGCTGATCGAGGGGGTGCGCTACCGCCCGGTCTCGGCGCGTTTCAAGATCTACATCATCGACGAAGTGCACATGCTCTCGCGCAACGCCTTCAACGCGCTCCTGAAGACGCTGGAGGAGCCGCCCGAGCATGTGAAGTTCATTTTCGCGACGACCGAAATCCGCAGGGTCCCGGTGACCGTGCTGTCGCGCTGCCAGCGTTTCGACCTGCGCCGGGTGGACGGCGATACCCTGTTCGAACACCTCGGGGCGATCGCCGCGCGCGAGGGGGTGGAAGCCGCGGAGGATGCGCTGCGCCAGATCGTCCGCGCCGCCGAGGGCTCGGTGCGCGATGCGCTTTCGCTGCTCGACCAGGCGATCGCCCATGCCGCGGGCGGACAAATCGACGGCGACCGGGTGCGCACCATGCTCGGTCTCGCCGACCGCATGCAGACGGCGGACCTCCTGGAGGCGCTGGCCCGCGGGCAGATCGCGCCCGCCCTCGCCATTTTCGACTCGCTCTACGAAGCGGGCGCCGATCCGATCGCGGTACTTCAGGACCTGCTGGAGTTCACCCACTGGCTCACCCGGCTCAACGCGGCGCCCGGGGACGCGCAGGCCGGTGGCGCGGTGTCCGATCTGGAGCTCGAGCGCGGCCGCGAGCTGGCCGCCGGGTTGTCGATACCCGTGCTGACGCGATGCTGGCAGATCCTGCTCAAGGGGGTTTCGGAAACCCAGCTTGCGGCGGACCCGCGACAGGCGGCGGAGATGGTGTTGATCCGGCTTGCCTACGCCGCCGACCTGCCGACCCCGGCGGAGATCGTCCGCGCGGTGGGCGGGGAACGGGCCGAGGCGCAACCCCCTGCGACGCCCGCGCAAGCGACCGCGCCGGAAGCGGCGCAGCCGGTCCCGGAAGACTTCGAGGCGCTGGTGGACCTGTTCAAGAGCAGGAAGGAGTTGGTGCTGCACGCCCATCTCGCCAACGACGTGGGTCTGGTCGAGTACGCGCCCGGACGGCTGCGCTACCGGCGCGGACCGCACGCCCCGGAAGGGCTGGAGAACCGGGTTCGCCGCGCTCTCGACGACTGGACCGGGCGGCGTTGGTCGGTCGAGGCGGTCGATGGCCGGGGCGCGGCCCCGAGTCTTCGCGAACAGCACCAGGAGCGCGAGGCGGCGGAGCGCCAGCAGGCGCTCGATCATCCCGCGGTGCAGGCCGCGCTCGAAATCTTCCCGGGGGCCACGGTCGAGGGCGTTCGCAGCGTCGAGGCCGCCCCGATCCTCGGCGAAACCCCGCAGGAGCCGCCGACCGACGCCGATGACGATCCCGATGGCGAAGGCACACAGGGAGAACCGCCGCGATGAAGAATTTCGGCCAATTGATGAAACAGGCCCAGGAAATGCAGTCCAAGATCCAGGACATGCAGTCCCGGCTGGCCGAGATCGAGGTCACCGGGCAGTCCGGCGCCGGTCTCGTCACGGTGATCATGAACGCGCGCAACGAGGTCAGGCGCGTCGGCATCGACCCGTCCTTGTTCAACGCCGAGGATGTCTCCGTGGTGGAGGATCTGATCGTCGCCGCATTCACCGATGCCAAGGGCAAGGCGGAGAGCAGGGCGGCGGAGGAAATGCAGAAGATCGCGGGCGGTCTCAACCTGCCGCCCGGTCTCAACCTGCCGTTCTGAGGCTCGGCGGCGGCCCCGCGCGATGGCCCTCTCCGAGATCGACCGATTGGTCCAGCTGCTGGCGAAGTTGCCGGGGCTGGGCCCGCGCTCGGCGCGGCGCGCGGCGCTGCACCTGATCGAGCGGCGGACCGGGCTGCTCGAACCCCTCGCCCAGGCGCTGGCCGCGGCCGCGGAATCGATCCGGCAATGCGGCGTCTGCGGCAATGTCGACACCGCCGATCCCTGCGCGATCTGCGCCCACGAGGCGCGCGACGGCTCGGCGATCTGCGTCGTCGAGGACGTGGCCGATCTCTGGGCGCTGGAACGGACGGCCGCCTTCAACGGGCGTTACCACGTGCTCGGCGGCACGCTGTCGGCGCTCGACGGGCGCGGACCGGACGAGCTCAACATCGATGCGCTGGTGCGGCGGGCCGGCGCGGCGACTGTGCGGGAGGTGATCCTTGCCACCTCGGCGACGGTCGAGGGCCAGACGACGGCGCACTACCTGACCGACCGGCTGGCGGAGTGCGGCGTGACCGTCTCGCGGCTCGCGCACGGCGTCCCGGTCGGGGGCGAGCTCGACTATCTCGACGACGGCACCCTGTCGGCGGCCCTCAGGGCGCGGCGCCCCGTCGAGTCGTGATGCGCCGCGGTTGACGGCGGGGCGGGCGCGGCATACGTAATCCGCAGCGTGCAAGCGACGGCGAGACCCGCTAATCCGATGGCGAAGCTGCCCATCATCACCGCACCCGATCCACGCCTCAGGCGCAAATGCGCGCCGGTCGAGGCGGTGGACGGGACCGTGCGCGGGCTGATGGACGACATGCTGGAGACCATGTATGCGGCGCCTGGAATCGGCCTCGCCGCGCCGCAGGTGGGAATCGCCAGGCGCGTCGTCGTCGTCGACATCTCGCGCGAGGACGAGGAGCGCACGCCCTACCGCATGGCCAACCCCGAAATCGTCGAGGCGTCCGATACTCTCGCCGAGTACGAGGAGGGCTGCCTGTCGCTGCCGCAGCACTACGAGGAGGTGGCGCGCCCCGACCGCGCCCGGATCCGCTATCTCGACGAGACCGGCGCGCGGCGGGAGATCGAGGTCGAGGGCATGCTCGCGACCTGCATGCAGCACGAGATCGACCACCTCGACGGCATCCTCTTCGTCGACCACATCTCGAAGCTCAAGCGCGACATGATTCTGCGCAAGCTCGCAAAGGCCAAGCGCGCGGAGGCTACGGCCGGCGCCTGAGCATGACGGCGCTGCGCATCGTCTTCATGGGCACCCCGGCCTTCGCCGTGCCGGCCCTCGGGGCGCTGATCGCCGCCGGGCACGATGTCGCCAGCGTGTATACCCAGCCGCCGCGCCGCGCCGGGCGCGGCCAGCGCAAGCGCCTCTCGGCGGTGCACGAGGTGGCGAAACGGCACGGTCTGGCGGTGCGGCATCCGGCGCGGCTGGACGATGCCGGAGAGTTCGCAGCCCTTGCCGCCGATATCGCCGTGGTGGCGGCCTACGGGCTGATCCTGCCGGCCGCCCTTCTGGAGACGCCGCGTCTCGGGTGCGTCAACATCCACGCCTCGCTGCTGCCGCGCTGGCGGGGCGCGGCGCCGATCCAGCGTGCGCTGCTCGCCGGCGACGACGAGACCGGGATCACCGTCATGCAGATGGACGAGGGCCTCGATACCGGCGCGATCCTTGCCCAGAGGCGGCTTCCGATCGGCGCCCGGGACGACGCCGGGACGGTGCATGACGCGCTCGCCGCGATGGGCGCGGAGCTGCTGCTGGAGACGCTCCCCGAGATCGCCGGCGGCTGCTGCCGGGCGCGGCCGCAGCCGGACGAGGGGGTCACATACGCCGCCAGGATCGAACGCGGCGAGACGGCCATCGACTGGCGCGAACCCGCCGCCGCGGTGCATCGCCGGATTCGCGCCTTCGGCCCGGCCCCGGGGGCGTGGTTCGAGGCGCGCGGCACCCGCATCCGGGTGCTTGCCGCCCGTCCGATGCCCGAAATCGCGGCTCCGCCGGGGACGGTGGTCGACGGCGAAGGGACGGTCGCCTGCGGCGAGGGCGGGCTTCGCCTCGAACGGCTCCAGCGCGCCGGCAAGGGCGCGGTGGATGCCCGGGCGTTCCTCCGCGGCTTCCCTCTGCCGGAAGTGCTGGCGTGACCCGCTGGCGCATCACCGTCGAGTATGACGGCACGGGCTTCGTCGGCTGGCAGCGCCAGGACAACGGGAGGTCGATCCAGGAGGCGCTGGAGACCGCCATTCTCCGCTTCTCCGGCGAGACGGCGCGGGTCTTCGGCGCCGGGAGGACCGATGCCGGGGTCCACGCGCTCGGCCAGGTCGCCCATTTCGACCTCGCGAGGACGACAACCGCCCATACCGTCGCCGATGCGCTCAACGCCCATCTGAGGCCGCAGCCGGTCGCCGTGCTCGACGCGGCGGAAGTCGATCCCGGCTTCGACGCCCGGCTGTCCGCGCGCGAGCGGGCCTATCGCTACCGTATCCTCAACCGCCGCGCGCCGCTCACCGTCGAGCGCGACCGCGCCTGGCTGGTGCAGACCCCGCTGGATGCGGCGGCGATGCGGGAGGCGGCGTCCCGGCTGGTCGGCAGGCACGATTTCTCGACCTTCCGGGCGAGCCTCTGCCAGGCGCGCTCGCCGGTGAAGACCCTCGACGTGCTGGACGTCGCGCGCGACGGCCACGAGATCCGCATCGAGGCCCGCGCGCGATCCTTCCTGCACCGCCAGGTGCGCAATATCGCCGGCACGCTTCGTCTGGTGGGCGAGGGCAGGTGGAGCGCGGACGACGTGACAGCCGCGCTCGAGGCGCGCGCCCGCAGTCGGGGCGGCCCCACCGCGCCGGCGAGCGGGCTCTATCTGACCGAGGTGCTCTACTGAGCCCCGGCTATAGGAAGCGGTTGGACACCAGGTTGATCAGGACGCTGATGATCAGGTCCAGCCCGACGATCGCCGCCGCGCCGCCGCCCGAGATCTCCAGCGCCGTGCGCGCGATGAACCACTGGTAGAACAGGATCGCGACGGTCGCGGCGAGACCCAGAAAGACGGAATAGGCGCCGCCCAGAAGCCCCTTGGACAGGATCGTCACGGCGAGGAACAGCGCCACCTGGATCACGTTCGACCAGTTGTGGGCGACGATGTATCGCAGATAGCGGTCGAAGCGCCCGATGCGGTCGCAGACATAGATCATGACCAGGGGGAAGGCGACCCAGCCGATGATATAGGCGAGGGTTTCCACCGCGATGACGGCGAGCCATCCCGCCCGAGCGTCGACCTCGGCGAGCCTGAGAATCAGCAGGAACGCGTAGGCGGGCGCGACGATCGCCGCGGCGTTGAAAGATTTCCAATAGGCCTCGATGGTCGAGTCGAAACAGTCGAGCCCCTTGCGGTCGAGCAGCGCGAGCCGCCAGGCGCCGTAGACAGCACGCATGAATTCGCCGCCGGTGACCATCCCGCCTCAGCCCGGGAAGTAGTTGTCGATGACGCGCTCGTATATGTCGCCGAGGGCGGCGAGGTCGGCCAGCGCGATCCGCTCGTCGACCTTGTGCATGGTCTGCCCGATGGCGCCGAATTCGGCGACCGCGCAGTAATCCTTGATGAAACGGGCATCCGACGTGCCGCCGGTCGTGCTCAGCACGGCCTCGCTCCCGACCACCGATCCGATCGAATGCTGGATCAGCTCGCTCAGCCTGCCCGGCGGGGTGAGAAACGATTCGCCGGTCAGATGCGTCTCCAGCTCGTACTCGCCGCCGACCGCATCGAGGCGTTCGCGGACCCAGGCGAGCATGCTCTCTCCGCTATGCAGGTCGTTGAAGCGGATGTTGAAGGCCGCGCGCGCGACGCCCGGGATGACGTTGGTCGCGGCGTTGCCGACATCGACGGTGGTGAGCTGGAGGTTGCTCGGCTGGAAATGTTCGGTGCCGTCGTCGATCGGCGTCTCGGCGAGGGCGGTCAGCATGCGCGCCAGCCTCGGCAGCGGGTTGTCGGCAAGCTGCGGGTAGGCGGTATGGCCCTGCACGCCGCGCACCGTGATCCAGCCCGACAGCGCGCCGCGGCGGCCGATCTTGATCATCTCGCCGAGCCGCATCGGGTTGGTCGGCTCGCCGACCAGGCAGTCGTCGATCCGCTCGCCGCGCTCGGCGACCCAGTCCAGCAGCTTGGCGGTGCCGTTGATCGCCGGGCCCTCCTCGTCGCCGGTGATCAGCAGGCTGATCGACCCGTCGAACGCTCCGCCGCGCCGGTCGAGAAAGCGCGACACCGCGCCGACGAAGGCGGCGATCGCCCCCTTCATGTCGGCGGCGCCGCGGCCGTACAGGACGCCGTCACGGATCTCGCCCGCGAACGGGTCGACCGTCCATGACCCGCGATCCCCGACCGGGACCACATCGGTGTGTCCGGCGAAGCAGAAATTGGGAGAACCCGTGCCGAGCCGGGCATAGAGGTTCTGCACGTCCGGCGTTCCCGGCGCGCTGAACGTCACATGGTGGCAGGCGAAGCCGAGCCGTTCCAGCGCGCCCGCGAGCGTCGCCTGCGATCCGCCGTCTTCCGGCGTAACGCTGGGGCAGCGGATCAGGGCCCGCGCCAGTTCGACGGCATCGACGACAGCGTTCAATCGCGCAACAGGTCGTTGATCGAGGTTTTGGCCCGGGTGCCTTCATCGACTCGCTTGACGATGACCGCGCAGTAGAGGCTGGGGCCGGGCGAGCCGTCGGCCAGCTCGCGCCCGGGGAGCGAGCCCGGCACCACGACCGAGTATTCCGGCACCCGCCCGTAATGCACCTCGCCGGTGGCCCGGTCCACGATCCTGGTCGACGCGCCGATGAACACGCCCATCGACAGCACCGAGCCGCGCTCCACCAGCACGCCCTCGGCCACCTCGGACCGCGCGCCGATGAAGCAATCGTCCTCGACGATGACGGGGTCGGCCTGGAGCGGCTCCAGCACGCCGCCGATCCCCGCCCCGCCGGATATATGGCAGTTGCGCCCGATCTGGGCGCAGGAGCCGACCGTCGCCCAGGTGTCGATCATGGTGCCGCGGTCGACATAGGCGCCCAGGTTGACGAAGCTCGGCATCAGGACGACGCCGGGCGCGATATAGGCCGAGCGCCTGACCACGCAGTTGGGCACCGCGCGAAATCCGGCCTGGCGGAAACGCGCCTCGTCCCAGCCGGCGAATTTCGGCGAGACCTTGTCGAACCAGGGCGTCGCGCCGCGATGCGGATCGTCCGGCCCGCCCGGCATCGGGGCGGTGTCGTAGAGCCTGAACGACAGGAGGACGGCCTTCTTGAGCCACTGATTGACGCGCCACTCTCCGTCGATCCTCTCGGCGACCCTGAGCGAGCCGGAATCGAGCCCGTCGAGCGCGGCCTCGATGGCCGCGCGCAAATCCCCGCCGGTCGCGGGGGAGATCGTCTCGCGGTCTTCCCACGCGACGTCGATGGTCGATCGAAGCGAGTCTTCGTTCATGCGTCCCGAGGCCCCTGGCGGATGCGCAGAAAATCACCGCCCGGCGCGTCCTGTCAACACGGCGCGGCGACGCCTTCGAGCCACCCGGCGATGTCGTGGGTCTGATGGTGGATATGCGGCCCGGCGGCGGCGTCCTCGTCCCAGGCGGCGCCGGTCCGCACCCAGATCGTGGTCATTCCCATCCTGGCCGCGGGCTCCAGGTTGTGCGGGATGTCGTCGACCATCGCCGCCCGCTGCGCGTCGATGCCGTGCAGGTCGCAGAGATGGCGGTAGCTCTCGATCTCCGGCTTGGGGCGAAAGCCCGCGGCCTCGATGTCATAGACCGCATCGAAATGCTCTCCGAGCGATAGCAGATCGAGCACCAGCCGCGCGTGGCTGGCGAAGGCGTTGGTGTAGATCACCTTGCGCCCGTCGAGCGCCGCGATGGCGTCCTGCAGGCGGCGGTCCGGCCTGAGCCCGGAGTAATCGAGCCCGCCCCCCATATGGCTCTCGTATACCCTTGGATCCAGGCCGTGATTGACCATCAGCCCGCGCAGCGTGAGCCCGTATTTGCGGAAATAGTCCTTCTGGATGGCGTAGGCAGTCTCCGCATCCACGCCGAGAAACTCCGAAACGAAGCGGCGCATGCGCGCATCCAGCTCGGCATGCATGGGCGGCGGTACGCGATAGAGCGTGTTGTCGAGGTCGAACACCCAGGTCTCGACGCCGCCCAGGCCCGGGATCGCGGTTTGCCGTCGGCGTTCCATGCAAGTCCGTGCGGCCGCGCGCATTACGCGCCCGCCGGCGCACCCTCCGACCGGATCAGCGTTCCGACGCCGCGCTCGGTGAACACTTCGAGCAGGATCGCGTGCGGCACCCGACCGTCGAGGATGATCGCGGCCTCTACCGCGTTCTCGACCGCGTTGAGGCAGGTCTCGATCTTCGGGATCATGCCGCCGGTGATCGTCCCCTCGGCGATGGACGAGCGCGCCTGACCCGCGCCCATCTCGCCGATCAGCCTGCCCTCCCGGTCAAGCACGCCTTCGACGTCGGTCAGCAGGAAGAGCCGCGCCGCCCCCATGGCGGCGGCGATGGCGCCGGCCACCGTATCGCCGTTGATGTTGTACGTCGTGCCGTCGTCGCCGACGCCGATGGGCGCGATCACCGGGATGATCGAGGACCGCTCGAGGGTCTCCAGGACCCGCGCGTTGATCGCCATCGGCTCGCCGACGAAGCCGAGATCGAGCACCTTCTCGATATTCGAATCGGAACGCCGGGCGGTCTGGCGCAGCTTGCGGGCGCGCACCAGATCCCCGTCCTTGCCGGACAGCCCGACCGCGAGCCCGCCGGCCCGGTTGACCGCGGTGACGATCTGCTTGTTGATCGAACCGCTGAGCACCATCTCGACGATCTCGACGGTGGCCCGGTCGGTCACCCGCAGCCCGTCGACGAAATCGCTCTTGATCTTGAGGCGTTGCAGCATCTCGCCGATCTGCGGCCCGCCGCCATGGACCACGATCGGGTTGATGCCGATCCGCTTCAACAGCACGATATCGTGGGCGAACTGGTCGGCGAGCGCGGGATCGCCCATCGCGTGCCCGCCGAACTTCACCACGAATGTCCGCCCGGCATAGACCTGCATATAGGGCAGCGCCTCGGACAGCGTGGCGGCCTTCTCCAGCCATGTCGCGAGGTCGTCGCCGCCCGGCCCAGCCTTGGAAATCTCGGGTTTCGTCATCGCGCGGCACTCTAGCCGAGGGGGTTGGCGCTCGCCAGCGCGGCGATCTCGGCGCGGAGCTCGGCGATGCCGGCCTGCGTGCGCGCGCTGGTGACGATCAGGCGCGGGTGCGCCGCGACATGGCCCTGGAGGATCGAGCGCGTGCCGTCCTCGCTCGTCCGCAAGGCGTCGTCGCCGATCTTGTCCGCCTTGGTGAGCACGCCCTGGAACGACACCCCGGATTCGTCCAGCATGGCCATCAGCGCGCGGTCGCTGTCGCTGACGCCGTGCCGGGCATCGATCAGCAGGCAGAGCCGCTTAAGAGCCGCCCGGCCCTTGAGATAGGCCCGGAGCAGCCGGTTCCACTGGCCGATCTCCGCCTTGGACGCGCGCGCGTAGCCGTAGCCCGGCAAATCGACCAGCATCAGCCGGCCGCCGAGATCGAAGAAGTTGAGCTGGCGCGTGCGCCCCGGGGTGCGCGAGGTGCGCGCCAGCGACCGGCGGCCGGTGAGCGCGTTGATCAGCGTCGACTTGCCGACATTCGACCGCCCGGCAAAGGCGGTCTCGGGCAGGGCGGAAGGGGGGAGCGCGTCGATCGAGGCGATTCCGGCAACGAAGTCGCAGCGGCCGGCGAACAGGCGCCGGCCATGTTCCATCGCCGCCCGCGCCTCGGCGTCGTTCTCCATCGCCCCGGATGCATCGCCGGTCTCGCCCACCGCGCGGCTCCGGTTCAGGACGCCTTGCGCTTCGGCCGTTTGCGCTTGTTGTTGCCGGGACGGCGCTTGGGCGGGCTCTGCGGCGCCTCCTCTGTGGAGGCCTTCTTGCGCCGCTTCGCCTTGGCCGGTCCCGCAGCCGGTTTCGCGCCGGAGGACGCGCCGGAATCGGGCTTGGTCTTGCTACCCGGCAGCGCGACGGTCTGGCCCGACATGGTCACCCCCATCTGGCGCATGATGATCCATTGCTGGGCGATCGAAAGCAGGTTGTTCCAGGCCCAGTAGATCACCAGCCCGGCGGGGAACTGGCCCAGCATGAAGGTGAACACGATGGGCAGCATCAGGAAGATCTTGGCCTGGGTGGGATCGGCCGGCTGCGGGTTCAGCTTCTGCTGCAGGTACATGGTGCCGCCCATGATGAGCGGCCAGATGCCGATATTGGCGAGTTGCAGTATTTCGGGGATCGACCACTCGACCAGCCCGAACACGGTGAGGATGCCGAGCGGGTCGGGGGCGGACAGGTCCTGAATCCAGCCGAAGAACGGCGCGTGGCGCATCTCGATGGAGACGAACAGCACCTTGTAGAGCGCGAAGAAGACCGGGATCTGGATCAGGATGGGGAAGCAGCCGCTGACCGGGTTGGCGTTCTCCTTCTTGTAGAGCGCCATCATCTCCTGGTTCTGGCGCTGGCGGTCCTCCTTGAAGCGGTCGCGGATCTTCATCATCTCGGGCTGGAGCTTCTTGAGCCGGCTCATCGCCCGGTAGGATTTGTTGGCCAGCGGGAAGAACGCGATCTTGATCAGCACGGTGAGCAGCAGGATCGCGACGCCGAAATTGCCGAGCAGGCGGTTGAAGTACTCCAGCACGTAGAAGATCGGCTTGGTCAGGAAGTAGAACCAGCCGAAATCGACCGCGAGATCGAAATTGACGATGCCGAGATCGGCCTCGTAGGCGTCCAGCAGGCGGACTTCCTTGGCGCCGGCGAACAGGCGCTTGGTCACCTCGACCGTCGCGCCGGGCTGGACGACCAGCTGCGGCCCGAGCACGTCGACCTGGTACTTGTCTTCGCGGTCCTGCTGGGTGTGGACGAACCGGCTGGCGATGGCGGTCTTCTGGTCGGGAACCAGCGCGGCGAGCCAGAACTTGTCGGTGATGCCGATCCAGCCGCCCTCGCTGGTCTGCGAGATCATGCCGTTGTCGGCATCGGATACGTCGTCGTAGTCGACCTCTTTCAGCGCGTCTCCGAACACGCCGAGCAGCCCCTCGTGCAGGATCCAGAAGCCCAGCGTATCCGGCTCGCCGGTGCGCGAGATCAGCCCGTAGGGCCTGAGCCCGACGGAACGCTCGCCGCGGTTGGTGACGCGCTGGGTGACCTTGAACATGTAGTCCCGGTCGAGCGTGATCTCCTGGGTGAAGGCCAGCCCGGCGCCGTTGTTCCACGAGAGCGCGAGCGGGCGCTCCGGTTCGAGCGTGCCGCTCGGGCTGGTCCACACCGTCTCCGGCGTCGGTGTGACGACGTCGGTATCCGTCGCCACCCAGCCGAACTGCGCGAAATAGGGCGCCCCCGATCCCGGCGGCGCGAACAGCGTGATCTGCGCACTGTCGTCTTCGATGGTCTCCCGGTAATCGGTGAGCAGCAGGTCGTCGATGCGGGCGCCCTTGAGCGAGAGCGAGCCCTTGAGCCGGCTGGAGTCGATCCGCACCCTGGGCTCGGTCGCGGCCGGCGGCGCCGAGGGGGCGACCCCGGGCGCCGGTGGAAGCCCCACCGTCCCGCCCGGCACCCCGGGGAGCACCGCGCCGCTGCCCGCGCCGCCGGCGGGCGGGGTCGCGGGCCTGGCCGTCTCGACGGTCTCGCCCGCCGCCCGGCGCTCCGCCTCGGCGGCCTGCTGCGCCGCCCGCTCGCGCTCGATGCGCGGCTGCTCGAACAGGAACTGGTAGCCGAGCAGGACCGCCACCGAGAAGACGATCGCGAGCAGCAGGTTGCGCTGTTCCATCATGCGACGGCCGCCTAGCGCGCGCGTTTCCAGGGCAGGCCGACGCGCTCCGGCACCGGGTCCGGACCGCAGCCGCCCCAGGGGTGGCATCTGAGGATGCGCGCCAGGGCGAGCCAGACACCGAGCACCGGACCGTGCCGGTCGATCGCCTGGATCGCATAGCCCGAGCAGGTCGGGTGGTACCGGCAGGTCTGCGGCAGCACCGGAGAAACCAGCCGGCGATAGGCCCAGATGGGCGCCTTCAGGAGGCCGGAGATCGCCTTGTCAATCACCGCTCGTCCCGCTCTCGCCGCCGGCCTGCCCGCCCGTCCGCCAGCACCGCATCGGTACGCGCAACCGCCTCTTCCAGGTCTTCCACCAACGCTCCGAACGGGCGGGCGAGGGTCCCCCGCCTGCCGATCAGCACATAGTCGCGGCCGCGCCGCCCGCGCTCGCCCAATACGCGCTCGGCGACCGCCCGGAGCCGTCGACGCGCCCGGTTGCGGGCCACCGCGTTGCCCACCTTGCGGCTTACCGTGAAACCGACCCGGATGCCGCCTTCCGTCGCCTCCGCTTCGCCGTTGGGCCGAACCTGAAGGACGAGCCCCGGAGTCGCCGATTTGACGCCGGCCGCCGCCGCGCGCAGGAAGTCGCGCCGTTTCTTGAGCGTCGGCAGCACGGCAGCGCGCTCAGGCCGAGAGACGCTTGCGACCCTTCGCCCGGCGGTTCGACAATATCCTGCGACCGCTCACGGTTGCGCGGCGGGCACGAAATCCGTGGCGCCGCTTGCGCACCAGGACGCTCGGCTGAAAAGTGCGTTTCAAGGCGAGAAACTCCAGGCTCGGACGCGGTCCGGAACGAGCCCCGCTGTATAGGGTCTCGCGCCGGGCGAGTCAATGCGCGCCGGGCGAGCCGCCGTAAAATGATCCCGCTTGGCGGCTATGCGCCGCGCGAGCCGCCGTAAAATGGTCCCGCTTGGCGGGTATGCGCCGCAGAACGCCTGACACGCGTGCCGCCGCGCCGATTTAGGCGGTCCGAGGACATGGCCTGGCCGGGGGACGCTCGATACGGCATACCTTGTTGAATTCGTATAGTTCTTTGAGATCGTGAACGGTTCGGCTGCGCCGTCACGCCGCCTGTGCCGCAATTCGGCCGGGAAGGCTCGAAAACACCCGGTTTCTGTCCTGCGTCACAAGCGGTTGCAAGGTAGGCCATTCCCGGGGCCTCGCCGCCCCGGCCTCATTGAATCGACCGGCTCTCGACCTGCCGGCAGATCGGCATGGAGCCCGGACCAATCGCCTGGCGCGACATCGTGGAATACGCCGACCGGGCGGGGCTCGGCCGGGAGAACACCGAGGCGCTGGTCGCGGTGATCACGGCGATGGACGCGGCCCGGCGCGACTAGCAGGCGGCGCGGCGTGACGCGGATCGCCGACGGTTTCAACACCCGGTAAATTTTCCGTCGCAAATTCTCTCAAGGAGAGAAAAATCGATACTTACTACAACCAGGGAGATAGAATTCGGGCAATGGGCGGGAGAGGCGGCATGGAAGGCAGCGGCGCCAGGCTCCGCTGGCGGCTCACAACGCAGTTCGGCGTGTTCGTGGCGTTCATCCTGCTGATGGTGCTGTCCGGGCTCGCGGCGCTCATCCTGCTGATCGCGCTTGCCGACCGCGTGGTCGCCCCGGCCCCCGAGCGGCCGGCGGGCACGGAACGCGGCGGGGAGACGGCCCCGTTACGCTACGACCGGTCGGCCAGGGAGGAAATGGACGCCTTGTTTCGCGAAACCCCGGAAGGCCACGTCCCGTCGGTCAGGGACGAATGGGCCACCGCGCTGCACGGAATCCCCGGGGTGGGCCATGCCGAGTGGCGCGACGACACGCTCAACGTGTTCGTCGACTTCCGCGGCGGCGGGGAGGAGTTCGAGCTGCTGGCGCTCCGGCTGTGCCACGGGCTGGTGCAGGTCGGGGTGCGCGGGGTCTATGTCGCGCTGCTCGATCACGAGTTCGCCAAGCTCGGCGTGACGAAGACGCGGCAGCACATGTTTTGCCCTTGACCGGGACGTTGCTCGGCGGCGGCGCGATCGTCCGCACGCTCGCCGAGTTCGGCCAGGCGATGTCGACGGTCCGCGCAATCGCCGGGGTGACGGGGCGTCGCCGCCCCGGTCTCGTTGAAGCACGGTCTACGTCATGACGGACGACGTCCCGCCGGTCCGCGGTCAGGACGACGGCGTGTCCTCCACCCCCGGCGGGTAGAGCGATGCAACCCGCGCGCCGCCGAAGGTCTGCCAGCCGACCAGCTCGTGCGGGTCCTCGAGGTGGAGCTCGAAGACGACCTCGCGCGATGCGTCGCGCTTCATCTCGCGGATCCGCGTCCAGTAGGGCATGTCGTTGGGGTGCCATTCCTCGCGTTTCCATTCGTTCCAGGTCAGGTCGCTGACGTGGCAGCTCGCTGTCAGCTGTTCGCGCATCGGCAGGCAGATCGAATCGACGATCAGCATGTTGTCGTTCGCCAGGCGGTGGGCATCGCCCATCGCCCACGAGATCACGCGCTCCGGATCGTCGTCGTCCGAGGACGTCCACACCTCGCGCACGCTGCGTGCGGCCTCGTCGACCGCGTACTCGACCGCCCGGGCGAAGCATTCATGCGGGGCCGCCTGCGGTTCGTAGGGCTGGGCGCGGCAGATGCCGTTGTCGTACATCAGGATGGTGCCGTCCGCGGTCACCCGGGGGTTGTGCCCGTGATAGTGCCAGCGGAGCTCGTGTGCGGGCTCCAGCAGCTTCTCCTTCTGCGGGCTCTTCCAGTTCCCGTGGTCGCCGAGGATCCACCTGATCTCGCCCGACGCCTTGTCGATCTTGATGAGCGCATCCTGGTGGCGCAGCGAGACGATGACGCTGTCGTCGACGGGGTCGTAGGTGATGCCGTTGCCGTGGGTCCAGTCGAGATGGTGCGGAAAGCCGCGGTTGTGCCAGTAGACCTCGAGCAGGTGGTAGGACCAGCGATAGACGTCGAGATGGTCGAACGTGTCCCAGCTCCAGACGATGTCGCCCGCCGGCGTGAACTCGACGAAACGGTCGCCGACCACGGGCTGGGTCCTGCGCGGCGCGTCCGGGTCGGTCTCGCTGGTGAAGTAGTTCTCGATCGTCCGCGCGTTCGCGGTCATCGCCAGGAAATTGCCGTTCGGCATCTGGTGCGGCTGGTGGTGCAGGCTCGCCGCCTCGATCGGGATCGCGCCCGCGACCGGCCCGCCGGGCCGGCCCGAGGCGTAGAACATGCGGATCACCCTGCCGGTCATGTCCATCTCGACCGACCGGAAGTCGACGTGATGGAAGAACAGGTTGCCGTTCGACATCTGGGTGACGCCCGCGATGCGGGCATCCGACACGTAGTACCAGACCACCTCGCCCTCCTCGTCGACAGCCATCAGCATTCCCCACCTCGTGGTGAAGCGGACTTGCGCCGGCGTCATGAAGGTCTGGCGGACGTTCACCGTGCGGCGCACGCTCAACAGCGTGAAGCCGGGCTGCATGTCCGACGTTCTCGCGATCCGGGTGGCGATGGTGGGCCACTCCGCGCTGTCGGCCGGAAGCGGCGGCGTGCGGTAGGTCAGCGTGACCGGCGGGATGTCGCCGGCGGCGACGGTGATGCGGTGGTCGGTGTCGGCCCGCATGCCGACGATCGGCAGCCCGTCCGCCGGATCGTGCGAGGCGTCGTACGCCACCGAGCGCGTCCGCCTGCCGTCGTCGACGGCGATCCTGGTCGCGACCGGCTCGGAGGTCCGGAAGCGGACCAGGGCCACGAGCGGAACGTTCCCGTTGGGGTTCCGCTCGACCGTCGGAGCGGTCACGAAGTCGGTCATGCCTGATCTTCTCCAGCCGGGCCGTCGCCGGCGCTACAGGAACAGCCACTCCGGCAGCCAACCGGGAAGATCGGCGGCGACCAGCGCGTGGGCGAGCGAGTCGTGAAACGTCAGCCTGATGATGCGGTCGTAGAAGCCGACCAGCAGAGCCCATATGGCGAGCGCGTAGACGGTGCAGACCGCAAGGCGCATGCGGCCCCAGACCAGCAGATAGGCGAAGACGAAGAGCGGCAGCGCGATCTTCATCCCCACGAGCAGGGTCGCGAGGATCGTCGCCGCGAGCCATGCGAGGAACAGCGCGGACCTCGCCAGCACCGCCTCGCGCGCGCCCGCGGCGATCATGGCGCGCCCGGGGGCATCCGAACCTGCGGTCAGCGACCGCGTGTCCCGCAGCAGGGCCACCGCGGCGAGCACCGCGCCGGGCGCCGCCATGACCAGGGGAAACTGACCGACCTCCGCCTCCCACCCCGTTGCGGTCCACGCCGCCGCCGCGAACGCCGAGAAGAACAGGAGCGCGACCGGGAGCGACATCGCCGGATTTCTCGCCCGCCCCTCGCCGGCCCGCGGCGCGTCGACCTGCGCGTTGGACCGGATTGTGCTGCGCGCAGACAGGACCATGGTGAGGATGCCCAGCGCGAGCACGATGAGCACGATGGGGTTGGCAAGCCATCCGATGCCGTCATAGGTCTTCATGCTGAGCAGGAACCGGTTTTCGACGATGGTTCCCAGGATCAGCCCGAGGATCAGCGGCGGCCGCGCCCAGCCGCCCGCCTTCATCAGGTAGCCGACGACGCCGAACAGGAAGCAGGTCAGCCAGGCCTCGATGGTCGAGAGACCGCCGAGCCAGGACCCCATGAACACGAACACGATGACGCCGGGCACCAGGAAATGCCCCGGCACGAAAGCGAGCCTCGCGACTTGCCGGCTCCACATCATCAGCAGCCCGGCCGCGACCACGTTGGCGATCACCAGCATCCACACCATCGAGAAGGTGACGTGGAGCTCGGTGGTCAGCATGTCCGGGCCGGGGCGGATGTCCTGCAGGATGAGGGCGCTCAAGAGGATCGCGGTGCCGAGGCTGCCCGGGATGGCGAACGCCACGGCCGGGATCAGCGCGCCGCCCTTGGTCGCGTTGTTGGCCGCCTCGGGCGCGATCACGCCGCGGATATCCCCCTCGCCGAAGCGGCTCTTGTCGCGCGCCGACTGGACGGCATGGCCGTAGGCCACCCAGTCGACGATGGCCGCGCCGAGACCGGGCAGCATCCCGACATAGGTTCCGATCGCCGCGCAACGCGTCGCCAGCCAGCCGTGCCGGATCGCGTCGTTCACGCCGTCCCGGATGCTGCTGCCTGCGTCCTGGCGGGCGGTCTCCCGCGCAATCGAGATATTGCGGGTGGCGAGCTCCATCAGCTCGGGGATGGCGAAAATCCCCAGCACCACGGGGATCAGGGGCAGATCGTCGACGAGATACTCCAGCCCCATCGAGTAGCGCTCTTCGGCCACCGTCTGGGCGGCGCCCACCGTCGACAGCAGCAACCCCATCGCGGCGGCGGCGAGCCCCTTGACCATCGAACCGCCGCTCAGCGCGCCCACCATGGCGAGTCCGAGCAGCGCGAGCGCGAAGATCTCCGGCGAGCCGAAGGCGAGGATCAGGGGCTGGACGATAGGCAGCGAGATCGCCAGCGCGACCGCGCCGAACACCCCGCCATAGGCGGATACCGCGAAGGCGGCGCCGAAGGCGCGCGGCGCTTCGCCCCGCTTGGCGAGCGGGTAACCGTCGAGAATCGTCGCCTGCGACGCCGCGGTGCCCGGAATCCCGAGCATGACCGAGGCGATGGTGTCGCTGGTGGTGGTGACGGCGAACAGCCCGAGCAGCAGCGCGATCGCGCTCAGCGGCTCCATGTCGAAGGTGAACGGCAGCAGCAGGAGCATGCCGATGATGCCGCCGAGCCCCGGTACCGCGCCGAGCCAGATTCCGATGAATATCCCGAGCCCGAGGAACAGCAGGACCTTCAACTCGAAGATCGAGTCCAGTCCGGTGAGCAGGGCCTCTAGCATGCGCTGGTCCCGGCCGTCCGCCCTGTTACCCGGCTTCGGGCGCCGCCGGGCGGGTTCGGGTTCCGCCCGGCGGCGGCCGGGTCAGCGGATGATCGACTTGAGGTAGGCCTTCGCCTCCGCGCCGATATTGGTGTAGCCGCTCAGCAGCGCGCCGGCCTGTTCGCCGGCGAGCCAGAACGGTTCGGACTTCGTCGCCTTGGAGAAATTCGCCACCGTGCGCTTGTCGGCCCAGTTCGCGGCATAGGCCTTGCGCATCGCGGCAACGACCGCGTCGGGGGTGCCGGGCGGCAGCATCAGCCACATGGCCCAGACCTGGTGCGCGGCGAACCACTTGTAGGCCTCGAACATCGGCCCCGACGGCGCCATGCCCTTCGCTTTCTTGTAGAACGCGACGAAGTTCGGCACGTCGCCGAAGGTCTTGTCGTGATCCTCCGGCGTGTCGGAGCCGACCGGGAACGCCGAGTGGTAGAACAGGTCGATCGCGCTGCCCTTCTTCACGAGGTCGTGCTTGTAAAACACCCAGTAGCCGATATCGCCGGTCGAGATCGCCTGGATCTCGTTCTGCATCAGCCCCGCCTTCAGCTTCGGCTGGTTCTTGTAGCCGATGGCGAACCGGTAGGGGATGCCCAGCATGTCGAAGGAGAAGCGCGAGAACAGGCCGAGCGCGCCGCCCGGAATACGTGCGCCGACATTGAAGTCCTTGGCCTTGAGGATATCCGCGCGGCTCTTGAGCCCGCCGGCGAGGTCCGACCGCACCACGGTCACGAAGTTGACGCCGATGACGCCGACCGGGTTGAACTCCGCCGGGACGTATTTGACGCCCTTGAGGCCGAACAGCAGGCCGGGGAAGTTCATCGGCCCCCACAGCATCTGGGTGCCGTCCTTCCTGGCCCGGTTGAAGACGAAGTTGATGCCCTTCTGGCCGCCGCCGCCGACGATGTTGCGCACCTTGATGCTGGGCTTGCCGGGGATGTGGTCGGAGAAAGTCTTGGCGAAACGCTGCGCCTGGCGGCTCAGCCCGCCGCCGGCGCCGGCCGGCACGATGAACTCGATCGTCTTGCCGGAAAAATCCTGCGCACCGGCGGGCAGGCCTCCCATCAACAACCCGAGTCCCGCGAGACCGGCCACCGCGCAATTCGTACTTCTTGTCATCGTCGCGCTCCCTGTTCCTGTCCGGCGAACCCTAGTTCGGCCGCATGGCGCGAATCAAGCCGGTCCGACGGCGCGGCAAAGGAATCGCGCGCCCGGGCATCGACAGATGCCCGTCCGGTCCCTAAGTGTTGGGTGCCAGACCATCGCGAGGTCCGAAAGCATGTCCGACAGCGAAACTTCCGCAGGCGGGTTGAACGTCAAGCGCCTGCTGCCCATCGCCGTTCTGGTCGCCGGGCTGGTCGCCTTCTTCGCTTTCGATCTCGACAAATTCGTCACCCTCGATGCGCTCAAGACCCATCGGACGGTGCTGCAGGGATGGGTCGAATCGCAAGGCGCGGTGGCGTGGCTGGTCTACGCCGCAATCTACCTCGCGGCGGTGGCGTTCTCGGTGCCGGGCGGTTCCATTCTCACCATCGCGGGCGGCTTCATGTTCGGCCCCTATGTCGCCACCGCGGTGGTGGTCGTCGGTGCGACCTTGGGCGCGACCGTGCTGTTCCTCGCCGCGCGCTACGCCTTTGCCGATTATCTGCGCGGGAAAGCCGGCGGGGCGATGCGCAGGATGGAGGCCGGGTTCAACGAGAACCCGGTGAGCTACATGCTCATCCTCCGCCTGGTACCGTTGTTCCCGTTCTGGCTGGTCAACCTGGTGCCGGCCTTTCTCGGCGTAAAAATTCGCGTCTACTTCCTGAGCACGCTGTTCGGCATCATTCCCGGCACGTTCGTCTATGCGCTGGTCGGCGACGGCGCGGGCGCGGTGCTCGATGCCGGGGGCGACCTCGATCTCGGGATCATTTTCGAACCGCGCATTCTCGCCCCGATCGTGGGGCTCGCGCTGCTCGCCTGCATCCCGATCGTCTACAAGCGCTTCCGGGCGCGGCGCGGCGCGCAACCGTGAAGCGCCACCGGGTCGATCTCTGCGTCATCGGGGCCGGCTCGGGCGGGCTCAGCGTCGCCGCCGGCGCCTCCCAGATGGGCGCTTCGGTGGTGCTTGTCGAGCGCGACCGGATGGGCGGGGATTGCCTCAATGTCGGCTGCGTGCCGTCCAAGGCGCTGATCGCCGCCGCCGGTGCGGCCGAGGCCGCCCGCGGCGCCGGGAGGTTCGGCGTCCGCCTGGCGGCGCCCGAGATCGATTTCGCCGCGGTCCACCGACACGTTCACGGCGTGATCGCGGCGATCGCGCCGCACGATTCGGTGGAGCGCTTCGAGGCGCTCGGCGTCACCGTCATCCAGGAGCACGGCCGGTTCACCGGACCGCGGAGCGTGGTCGCCGGCGAGCACGAGATCGAGGCGCGGCGCTTCGTCATCGCCACCGGCTCGCGTCCCGCCGCGCCGCCGATCCCGGGGCTGGAGGACGTTTCCTATCTGACCAACGAGACGGTGTTCGAGCGCACCCGCCTGCCGTCTCCCCTGATCGTCATAGGCGGCGGTCCGATCGGTCTGGAGCTCGCCCAGGCGCACCGCCGGCTCGGCGCCGAGGTCACCGTGCTGGAGATGTTTGCAGCACTCGGCAAGGACGACCCGGAGCTCGCCGGGATCGTCACCGCACGACTGCGCCGGGAAGGCGTGGTCCTGCGCGAAGGGGTGGGGGTCAGCCGCGTCTCCGCTGCCGGGGACGGGGTCGCCGTGGAAATCGAAGACGGCGGGCGCGTCGAGAAACTGATCGCCGCCGAACTGCTGGTCGCGGCGGGTCGGCGGCCGAATATCGACGACCTCGGACTGGAGGACGCGGGGATCGAGCGAAACCGGTCGGGCGTCGTGGTGGACGACAGGCTGAGGACCACCAACCGGCGGGTGTTCGTCGCGGGCGATGCGGCGGGCAAGCTCCAGTTCACCCATGTCGCCGCCTACCACGCCGGCATCATCATCCGTAACGCGCTGTTTCGCATTCCGGCACGGGTCGACGACCGCGCCGTTCCCTGGGTCACCTATACCGACCCGGAGCTCGCGCATGTCGGGATGACCGAGGCGGTCGCTCGCGAGCGCGCGGGCGATATCCGCGTGCTGCGGTTTCCGTTCGCCGAGAACGACCGCGCCTGGGCGGAGCGCGCCACCGAAGGCTTCGTCAAGGTGATCGCCTCCAGGAAGGGCAAGGTGCTCGGGGCAAGCATCGTCGGCGCCCATGCCGGCGAGCTGATCCAGACCTGGATCCTGCCGGTCGCGCAAGGGATGAACATCAAGCACGTTGCGGGGCTGATCTTGCCCTATCCGACGCTGGGCGAGGCCAACAAGCGGGCGGCGGGTTCGTACTTCGCGCCCACCCTGTTCGGCCCGCGGGTCCGGCGCGCCGTCCGTCTGCTCGCCCGCCTGGGATGACCGGGACCACGCGGGACCCGCCCGGTGGCGCGGTGGCGCCGGGACCGGTCGGCGTACCGAAACCTCACTTGTGAGCTTGGCACAGATATATCATTAGTGATATGCATCGCCGACCGGTTTGCGATGTCGATGGCGATATGAAGCGTGTAGCTTAGGATGATGCCCACCCCCAAAGGTGGAGGCGCAAGGCTCGCGATGGGGCTGTCGGCGCGTTTGCTCGTGTTGACGATCTTCTTCGTGATGCTGAGCGAATTCCTGATCTATGCGCCTTCGATCGGCCGCTACCGTCTGGTCTACATGCAGGAACGGATCGCGGCCGCCCATCTCGCCTCGATGGCGGCGGGCGCCCCGGTAAGCGGCACCCTGTCCCAGCGGTTCACCACGGAACTGCTCGACCGCGCTCGCTCGCGGCGCATCGTCGTCCGCGGCGCGTCCGACGCGGTGACGCTCGCCGGCGCCGCGCCGCTTGCGGTCGAGGCCGTGTACGATCTGCGGGAGGCGGCGTTCTTCCCCCTCATCTGGGAGGCGTTCCTCATCCTCGGGCGGGGCAGGAACCGGACGATCGAGGTGGTCGCTCCGTCTTCCAAGTCGCCCGACATCCTGATCAGAACGGCGATCGACGAAGCGCCGATGCGAATGGAAATGTTCGACTACTCGGAGCGGATCCTGGCGCTCTCCATCATCATTTCGCTGATCACCGCGACGCTGGTCTATATCAGCCTCCAGCTTCTCTTCGTCCGCCCGATGCTCGGCATCACCGAGAGCATGATCGCCTTCCGTGCCGATCCGGAGGACGCGAGGCGCGTTGTCACGCCCGGCTCGCGGTCGGACGAGCTCGGGCGTGCCCGGCGCGAGCTGGCGGCGATGCAGGGCGCGTTGCGGCAGGCGCTGCGGCAGCGCTCGCGCCTTGCCGCGCTCGGCACCGCAGTTGCCAAGATCAATCACGACCTCCGCAACATACTGGCGAGCGCCCAGCTTGTGTCGGACCATATCCGCGTCAGCCCCGACCCCGGGGTGCGCAAGATCGCGCCGACGCTGCTCGGCGCGCTCGACCGGGCGATCAAGCTGTGCGGCGAGACCGTTGCCTTCGCGCATGAAGGCGACGTGCCGCCCTCCTATTCCCATTTCGATCTTCGCGCGCTGGTGTCGGAGGTCGGCACGGATCTGGCCGAGAGCAAACCGCCCGGCGCCGACTTCGCCTGCCACGTGCCGCGGGACCTCACCGTCGGCGCCGACCGCGAGCAGCTCCGCCGCGCGCTCACCAACCTCACGCTGAACTCCTTTCAGGCAAGAGCGGGGATCGTGGGGATCGATGCCCGCCAGAGCGACGGCTCGGTTCTGATCACCGTGGCGGATGACGGTCCCGGCCTGTCCGAAGCGGTCCGCGAGCACCTGTTCGAGCCCTTCTCGGGATCGGGCCGGGCCGGCGGCACCGGGCTGGGGCTGTCGATCGCGCGCGACCTCATGCGCGGCCACGGGGGCGACATCCGCCTGGTCGAGACCGGCGAGGCCGGCACCGTCTTCGAGATCGAGCTGCCCGCGGAGACGTCCGCGCCACGCTGAAGCGGAGCCCGAAATTCCCGCATCCGCCGGAGGGCCCGGACCGGCGGCGCCTGCGAGACTGCGCGGATCGCGCCCGTTGCGCCTGTCGGACGACAGGACCCGAGCTAACAGCCGAGACCCCGAGACATTTGGGCATAGCTGGTGAGAGGGACCCCGCACATCCGATCCCGGTCCGATTTGTCGATGACGGGCCGGCTCATCAGTTCGAACATTTCGTCGAACTTGCGGAGCGCGGCGCAGCCCACCGCCTCGGGGTCGGCCGCGCTGCGGTGTCGGGGCCAGACACGATCGCGGGCGTGGCGCCAGAATTCGCTGTCGTACACCGAGCCGCAGGAATAGTGCCAACCGACGAACAGGCCGTAGCAGAGTACATTGTCGACGAGAAATCGATTGACCACCGGCGCGTCGCGCTCGAGGTGCTCGATTCGACGGTTGAGACGCGTGTTGAGGACCATCCCGATCTGCAGCTGGGCGGACACGATCGCGGTTGCTTCGAGCGGCTCCATGAAGGCCGCTGCGTTGCCGATGCGAGCCACAGCACCGTCATATATCTGGCGATGCACGAAATTCGGAAACGGAATGACCGAACGTTGTTCGAATTCCGATACGCCCTCGCTGTCGAGGAACGCATCGAAGTCCAATTCGACGTCATCGAGGCGGGATATATTGCGGTTGAAGATGTACCCGTAGGATGTGTGAACCGTGAGCGGAATGACGAAAATCCAGCCGTGGGGTCGGGCAACCGCACGGGTATAGGTGTGTTCGAGCGCCGGCCCGTCCTGCCGTTCTCTCATTATTGAGGGACAGCGGCGGATGACGGCCGTATCGGTCGGGATGAAAGAAATATCGATATGCCGGTCGGGATCGGGTCTTCCGGGAAATCCCCTGGCATCGAAGACCAGATCGTAATGTTCCGGCGTCCGGCCCTCCAATTCCACCAGCGCGCCGCCCTCCACTCGGGTGATATTGAGCACTTTCGCGTCGATGCGGCGTGCGCGCGTGCACTCGCGCAGCAGGGCTTCCATCAGATCGGCGGACAGGTGGTAGGCGTAAGAAACGTGTTGCGGCGTGAAGTAGTGGGTGAAGTCCCGAGTGCGTCGGCCCCATCCCTCGAACGCAACACCGTATTTGCGCGTTCCGTTCAAGCGTTGCTGGACGGTTTCATGGGGCAGATCCGTCAGCTGCTGCAATTGCCGGACCAGGCTCGGCCAACTCCCTTCGCCCACCCCGATGACCGGAATGCGCGAGTCGTAGATGTGGTGCAGCTCGTGGTCGCTGTCCGGGTGAAGCCGGCTTACGCTGGCGGCCGCCAGGGATCCCGCGGTGCCTCGCCCGACGACCGCGATCTTCCGTAGCGATTCACTGCCCGGCTGTATCATGCCACATGACTCCCGCCGGGACGGTCCGTCATCCCGCGCTGGAACGCCCATGTACACCGTGGACGCAACAGGCTACCACATCGCCGGCGCCGTCGCCCGTTCTCACCGCGCCGACAGCCTGTCCCGGCGAGGTCGGCCGGCGAAGCTCCGTCAGCGTGCGCGCAGAAGTGCGGATCGGGTGAACTGACTGTCGTCGAGACCGGTGCGGAACCGAAAATCGGTCCACTTCAGCACCGTGCTCGCACCGGTCAGGTGATTTACCATCTTCTGTTCTTCCGCCCTCCAGTAGCGGTCCAGATATTGCCGGTAGTTCGCGAGAGTTAGCGTCTTCAGGTGCGAGCCCCTCCGGTCGTACAGGTCCATTCTCCAGGTTCGCAGCTCGCCCGTGTCCTGCCAGACCACCTTGCGGCTGTATCCGGACCTCTTGTCCAGGGGAACCTGCTCGATAACCGTGCACGTGAGTTCGCCGCAGGGCTCGTCACGCAGATACTTGTAGGCGTATTCCTCGACCTCCGGAGAGCTCATGTCCTCGTATGAAAACTCGCTTCCCATGAAAGACCCCGAACGCCGCGCGGCGCTGATGCGCTTCACCCTTTTCAGGGCGGGCAGATACAGCCACTGGTCGTCCGGGGTGTTGATGTGGGCGTGGGTCAAGAGGGCGGTTCCCCGCACGTGTCGCGGCTGATCGAACACGAACAGGCTCTTGTCGCCATCTCCCGGCACCTCGAGCACGTTGAAACGCATCTGGCGGACGCTCTCCCGACCCTGCCGGTCGCGCAGCACCATCGTCATTCCAGCGGTGAAATCCCGGAAGCCGTCGTTGCGGGCGCTGGCTTCGCGCGCAAGCCGCAGACCCTTCTCCTCCGGCGTTTCCGCCAGCGCAATGACATCTGCACCCGGCGAACAGAAGCAAGCCAGCGCGAAGACCAGCGCACCGAGGAACGCCCGTCGTACGTGTGGAATGCCCTTCGCCCTGCCTCGGTCCTCAAGCGCTTTCCTGACGAATTCGTGATCTCCGCACATCCACACAGGTCCCATGATCGCAAAAGGACATTGTACTTTGATTCCCGCAAACGGGAGAAGTCAAAGCTTGACTGGCAATCCCGTCGGTGGGACACGAGACGGCCAAGCCCGTTCCGCGCCGAAAAGAGATCGACTGTAGACCCCCGAACGCGAGCCCGCCCCGTCATGTTGGCCGCGCGCCTCACGACGCAGCGGCGCCGAGCGCGAAAGAACGCGCCGTTCCCGCCGGGGCTACGCACGCGTTGCGCGCCCTCTGCCTCTCCAACAAATCGGAACGGCACTTGGCGAGGCAAGAGATTTAATCTCCCTGCCTCAAGTCTTTTTGCAGCCTTCCGTTTCATGCCTCGCGTGCGCAACAAAGAATATAGGATCGGCTCTCCAAGCAACAAAAGTCTAATTGCTCGCTGACTTGACCTTGCGACGCCACCGTGTTAGCCCTATCTCTCGACATGTCGGCGTAGCTGTGCGTGCAAAGCAAAGGAGGATTGCCATGAGAAGTGGCGATGAGATGCTGCAACAGATTGTTGAGAAATCCGCCATGGACGCGGGTTTCAGGCAACAGCTTCTCGAAGACCCCAAGACTACCATCAGCGAAGAATTGGGCATCACCATTCCCGATTCGATGACCATCAAGGTCCATGAGAGCGACATGCAGACGGTGCATCTCGCCTTGCCGCCGGATCCGAACATCACCGAGGAGCAGCTCGAAGCCATCTCGGCCGGTCTTTGCTGCTGCTGGTAAAGCCGATCGCCTGCGAGCATGCGATCGGGACGCGGAACGAGGCCGATCCGCGATCTCGCGTCGCCCGAACTGACCCACCCGACTCCGACCGGAGTCGGGTGGCTGTTCTGGCACGTCGATACGGGCCGACATTACTGGGGGACCGCTCCGGAGAGCACCATGAACACGTAGGCCTTGGCTCTTCGGAGCCGATTTTCGGAGATCACCAGTTTGATGTGGTGGATGCCCCGTAGCAGTACATAGCGCCCGGACTTCGCAAACAGCGTCGTCGGTTTTGCGACCCAGTCGGCAAGCGCCGTGAGCTTCTGCGGAACGACAAATTCCTCATGGCTCATCGCTTCCAAGAGCGGATCCCAATCGGTCGGGCCGTCGAGCCAATAGCGTGGATCTTTCGTGTATCTCTGCTTGACGATGAATGTAAGGCCCAGCGTCGGGCCCACCCCGTCTTCGCGCACGTCAATGTTCGCTCCGGTCCTGACAATATTCACGCGTTTCCTGAATCGTTCGATTACCGAGTGGACGGCCGAGATCTGGCCCGGCCAGCCCGTATCTTCGAGATATGAACATATGTCCTTCCGCGATTTGAAGCCCATGACGGCCAGGCGGATCGCTCGCGAGCGAGAGGGGAATACGCCGAACGAATCCATGCGGGTATCTTCCGGCTGAGCCAGGTAAACCCTTTCGACGTTCTGCCGCTCGGCAGGGGTCGTCTCCCAGCCCACGCAGGCAAGGAGCGCGTCGACCACCATCGCCGCATCGGTCTCCTGACGGCGGGCGCCGACAATCGCGCGTTCCCCGGGCCGCAGGAACATCGCCGGAAGGGAAATTTCATCCTGCCGCGCAGAGCCGATGTCGTATTCCAGCATCAACTTGCGGCCGACGATGTCACGCAGGGGCGAAACTTCGGTGTCCATCCGTTCGAACAGCCGCACGATCGCTTTCGCGGTCTCATCGGTCCGGTCGGTCCGCGCGCGTTCCTCAAAAAACGTCGCCGTCCTGGTTCCGCTCGCCAGCGAGGCCCCGAAATCCGCCTCCGGACTGCGCGCGTGCAGCGGCAGTTCGAAGCCGAACGGAAGAGCGCCCATCGTGATCGGAAGTCTTCCGGCGCATTCGAGCACCCGCTGCCATTCCGGATCTCCGATGAGGTTTGGTGAAATCCTGTTGCGAAAGTGCCCGAGCAGGTCGCCCATGGTGCCGCCTTCTTCGGCCAGGCGGTCCTGGGTGAGCGTGATTGCCTTGTCGATGTCCATATTCCCCCCTCACGCCACGACGGGTGCGGGATTGAGGTCGGCTTCGGCGAGAGGACGCTTGCGCCGGCCCATGCCGACGGGCACGTCGTACAGGCGCCCGGGCGCGAATCTCGCCCAAAAATGGCGCATGCCCGGCACGATCACCCGCGCCACGGGCATGCCGATATCGGGCCGGGTCTGATCCAGCACCAGGAACTCCATGCCCCTGGCTTCGACGAGCGCGCGGCAGGTCTCCACGTCTTCCCGCGTGTCCGTCGACTCGATCACCGGATACTGCGAAGCCTTGCCGGGCGGGCTGTCTTCGGCCGGCGCCAGCCATGGGCATTCGGCGAGACGAGCGGTGTTCCACCACCAGAGCGCCAGCGGATCGTCGATCATCGGTCGGCCGTCGCCCCTCGCGGGACGTGGCAACCAGGTGAGGCACTGGTTCAATTCGCAGATCGCCCGCAGGGCCGCTATGCGCGGGTCGGCGTGGGCCCCGGCGCCGTAGATGATGTCCTCGGTTTCGGCGTTCGGTCGGCGCGAGAGCGCCACGAATGTCGGGATGCCGATGTCTGAGGTTGCATCCAGCATCCACAGGTCCCGTTCGCGCCGGGCGTAGTACTCCGGCGCCGATCCGAGGTACTCGTCGTCGAAACCGGGAAGATCGACCGCCGGGAGCCGCAGCCGGTTGTACCACCAGATGGCGAACGCATCGCGTTCCGCCAGCTCGTAGAAGCCTTGCAGGATGGCTTCTTCCAACGTGTTGCCCGCCGCGCAGCCATTGGAGTCGGCGATCAGGTCGGTAGGGCCGCGCAGCTCGCCGGGCATGCTGTACAGCATCGACGTCGGCAGATAGCGATGCCGCTGCTGCGTCAGCGACCACACCGGCGTCCAGTCGATTTCGGCGTCCGGGTCGAAACGCCGCGGCACGACATTGTAGGGGTGGCCTCTCGCGTTGATGCTCTTCGCGTTGTCGAGCTGACGGTCGCTGAACAGCTGCGCGTCGTTCGGATGGATGGCCTCGTCCCCGACGGCGAGCTCGACGAACCGCTTGCGGATGCGGATCTCGTCTCCGTGGCGAGCGCCGGAATGGCGCTCCACCGCCTCGCAGAGCGCGCTGACCCTGGATTGCTCCGATGTGCTGCCCTTGCCGGCGCTGTTGCTGCGCAGGCTGCGCCTGAGCGAGCTCAGGCTCCGGCTTCTGGCACCGAGATTGCTTCCGGCCCAATGGACGTGCAGCCAGGCGTCGGTCTCGTCCGTGGTGCGCGTGAGCCAGGTTACGACACCGCTGACCGGGCTCACCAAATGGCGGTATTTGGCCAGGGTGACTTCCGGCGCAACCGAGCGCGCGCCGCCGCTGTTGCGATGGGTCTTGGGGCTCGTTTCAAGCCTCAACGGAACCGGCGCTCGATCCGGCCGATGCAACGCTTCGTCGCCACAGGCAAGGCATTGCGGCCGGCGCATAACCCGATGATGCGACGTCGCGAATGTGCCGGTATTCATCGCGATCGCGTGCTCGTGAATCGCGGCCGCCTCTTCCAGCACCAGCCACTTGACGATCTCCGCCGCGATCAGCCCGTACAGCGCGTCCAGCAATGCGGGCTGAGACGCGAACGGCCTGAAGGCGGCCTCCTCGCCGGCAAGGTTGCGCAGAAAACCGTGGACTTCCTGATGGCTGCGCAGGCGGTGCGCCAGGCAGTCCCAGCAAGGCCCCCGATCGCCCGCGCGAAAGATCGGGCCGAACAACGACTCCATGCCGCGCGGCCGCACCAGCGTCCATGGCACTCTCGTCTCGATCCGGCGCCGGTTCTCGTCCGCGAGGCGCGCTTCGAGGTAATCTTCGCAGACGATGACCGTGAGTTCGGGACCGGCAGCCGCCACGCTGGCGCCGCTGTCCGCCAGATGCCGGGACAGGCTTCCGTCGTCGCCCTCGACCGCCACGCGCGCTTCCGCCAGACGTCGTTCGACCCAGCGCGGCGATGCACCGAGCGACGACCAGTAGGCCGCCCGGCATCGGTCCATGCCATGATCGGCCGAGACGACGTAGCCCTTGGCCGAGAGCGCAGCGATGGCGGCGAGAACATCGGCCGCGGGATGGGCGTCCTGGAGGGAAGCGACGATCTCGTCCAGCCTGTGCCGACCGTCGAGCAGCGGCAGCAGATCACGATTCAGCGCTCCGTGGAGCAGGGTGTTGAACGATTCGGAGACCAGAAGGGTCTGCTGTTCGCCGATATCGTGCACTTGAAAATGGGGGACCAGGGCGGGAAGCTGGACGAGGCCCTGGTCCTCCGGGGTCGCTTTGGTCAATATCCCCGGTCGGGGAGTCCGGGCGGTTTGAGTCGTCATCTGGGATTTCCGCGCCGGATCGGCCGCGACCTTCAGCCGCGCGAAGGCAGCGCATCGACATGGGCGGCGGCGCGGGCCGCGGTCTCGGCGACCGCCGATTTGAGCGCATCGAAATTCTCGTGTCCGCAAGCGTTCGCGACGAGGGATTTCACCTTCGGTCTTGCCGCGGTCGCATCAAATCCTTCCTCACCGGCGAGGCGCGTGACGCCCTGCAAGTCCCGCCACATGGCCGCGGCTTCCGCCAGCGGCGCGGCACCGGCGGCCTCGAACACCGCCGCGGCGGTCGGAGCCGGATCGTCGAGGTCGGGACCGGCACTCGTCAGCTGCAGGAAGCGCGCGGCCCTCTCGACCTCTTCCAGCCCGCCGCGCATGCGGGCATAGGCGAACACGCCCGTTTCGACGGGATCCGGCAGTGGCTGGCGCAGCCGGGCGATCAAAGACGCGTCCGCGCCGCATTCGGCCAGGGCTTCGCGCCGCCCTTCGTCGAAGCGGCGGCCGATTTCGGATTCGCCGCATTCGAACACGCAGCGCGCCCTGGCGAGGAGGGGAATTTCGCCGGGGCCGGAGTCCCCGCAATGCCCGGCCAGCCCGGAAAGCGGCAGCGCGAGCAGAGAGCCCGAGCCCGCCGGGATCGCGGAGAACAGAAGACTGTCCCGCGCCAGGTCGGTCAGGATCTCGCGGAACCGTCGACAGAGGCGTTCGTTCTCGCTGGACCGACCGCCGTCATGGACAAACAGCATATTGACCGGAATGCCCGGATAGGCTTCCCGGCTGGCGAGATCGGCGAGGACGATGGCGGCGATCCCGCCCCCGCGGAGCGGCCCCGCCCGGTCGACGAAATCCGCGACCACGGCGCCAAGCACGGTCGAGATCGAGGCATCGGCAAGGTTGGACAGCGCGACCCGCGCCTCGGCCGGCGACAGGTTTCCCCGCACGACATGCATGCCGATCTGAAACGCCTTGTCGTTCGACCAGTTTCGCACGATTTCGGCGGTATCCTTCGCATGCGCCGCCGGCAGCTCGGCGATCTGGCCCTTCATCTCCTCGACGCCCAGCTCGCGCGTCCAGTAGAGCCTCGCAAGCCCCCGCCGCGCCAGGTTTTCGGATTCCGGGTCCGGGCCGAACCCCTTCGGCAGGTCGAGATCGGTGAATTCCCGGTCCTGCAGGTTGTCGAGAAGCTCGGGGTGGCGCTCGATCCAACTTGCCAGCCGGGGGGCGGCCCCGAAGATTTCGACTATGGCCTCGAAGGCGTCCGGCCGCGCCGCGGAAATGGGACTGTCATACGCGCTCCAGTCATCGATCTCCGGGTAGTGGTGCGCGCGCCATCGGTCGACCAGCGGGTCCATCTTCTCGAACCAGCGCTTCGGCCGCAGCACGATGTTCATCATGTCGGCGTAGGTCCCCGGCAACACGGGCGATTCATCGGCGCTGCCGACCTGGAGCAGCGGATAGTGCCGGGAAGCCACCGCATGATGATCCGCATGGCGCTGCATGTTGAAGAACATCCAGTTGCTGAACTTCCAGTCGGCGCTCCAGGAATGGCGTGGCATCACCTTTTCCCAGCGCCCGTTCGGCAGGCGGATCCGACGCAGACCGTAGTGTTGAAAGTAGTTGCTGATCTTCATCGAAAAGACGCAGCACAGGCCGAGCACGGCAAACACCGGCACTGCCCAGATCCCGCTCATCCAGAACACCAGCCCGTACCAGAACCCGACCGCGATGCCGTATCGCCAGAACGGATTGCTGTAATGCCACATCGGCAGGCGCCGCCGGGCCAGCCGTTCGCCGACGACCTTCCAGGAATTGGTGATGTTGCTGACGATTTCACGCGGGAAATACCGCCAGAAACTCTCTCCCTTGGGAGCGGATCCCACATCATGCGGCGTGCCGACCCGGGCATGGTGGATATAGACATGCTCAGTCGCGTATTGCGGATAGGAGGCGGAGGCGAGAAGGAACTCGCCCAGCCGGCTTTCCCAGCCGGAGCGTCGGTGAATCAATTCGTGACCGACCACGAATACGGCCTGTGCTTCCATGGTCAGTATGATCGCCAGGAGCACGCTCTCCCAGAGCGCCAACTGGTCTGCGACGAGGATTTGCCACAAGCCGAATATCAGCGTGGGTGGCCAGAGGAAGGCCCAGATCCAGACAGGCAGGTTATGCCAGAACAGGCGGCGTTCCGGCGTCTTTACCGGATCCATATTGCGTCCGTCGGCACCCAGCGCCCGGTCGAGCGGTCCCGCGACACTCATATAAACGAACGGCGGCAACAACCACCAGCCGCCATAGATCGCGGCGAGGAGGATCAAAGGGAAAATCCCCAATGGCAGATAATGCGGAAGGGCGTTGAGGATCGACGGCTCTACGTGCTGCGCGCTGTCGGCCTTACTCGAGCCCAGGCCGCCGTCTACGGCTGCATCTTGCGGCATGACAGCTTCCCCAGCGGACCAGCAGTCCCTCTCGGTGGGACGACGTTAGCACCGGTCAACGTAACCTGCAAATCGTTCAGCCCTGTAGCACTTCGGCGAGACGTTCCAGAGCCTCGATACAAAACGCAGTGGTCACGGCTTCGGAGCCGTGCCCTATCTGCCCTACCGTACCCCACTTTAGGGACTGGTCGCCAAAGGCGAGTAGCTCCGGCCAGCTACCGTCCTCGCGTTGCGAGTTCCTGAACCTGTCCACTTGGCGCTTCGCGTCGATCCTTTCAAGGCCTCCGACACCGTAGAGCGCCGACACTGCCTGGGCGGTGTGCAGGATATTGCCGAATTCTCCCGTCTCGTCGCGCAGGCCCAAGATACGATCCGAGAGTATCGGGCGAAGGCCGGCAAGGGCGGGCGGTGCACGCATCATGGCACGGGAGACTGCGTAGTAGATCGCGACCGGGTCGGGATACCATTTGGACGAGCCCCCAACCCGGCCTCCGGCGACCATAGCCTCCAACCATCGTTGGGCGCGTTCGGTTTCGGGGCGGTCGCCGAGATAGGCGATGACATTGGCATTGACGACGGGGTCGGCCTCGATACGAAAGCGCGAAACGATATCGGGCTCGTCTTCCGCCAGAATCCAGGTCATGAAACGACCTTCCCCGTCGCGGCTCGACAATATTGGCGGAACGTTCCTTCCCAGCAAAATCCAGGGATGGGCCCCGGTGACCAGCGAACAAAGGGCGGTGCTGTCAAGATCCTGGGGCAAATGGCGATAGTACCGCCACAATCCGGGATATTCGATGGTGTCGACGAGATACGCCCTGGAGGCGGCGCATATCTCCCTGGCACGCGCCTCGCCGCTGCTTTCCAGGGCAAGTACGCAAAGAGCCGAAACAAAGGGAGGTCTCTCGTAATGCCGCGGGATGTCCGGATCGGCGGTGTTGAACCGGATGCAATGCCAGGCGCCGTTTTCGTCGATTGTCGATTCCAGGAAATCGAGGCCGCGGCGGATGCTCTCCCTGGCCGCTCTTGCCAGCGCATCGGCGGCGGCAGCGTTCTCCCGGTCTCTCGCCGGTTGGGGAGCAGGGGGACGGAGGGGCGGGGCGGGATCGTATAGCGTCTTACGCAGGAATTCGAGCGATGTTGCGCCGGTCTTCGCCGCCTCCCGTTCGGCTTCGCTAAACTTGCTGCGCGGCGGAAGCACCACATGCGTCGCGGTATAGGTGTCTTCGTGTACGTGGATCTCGTGGCCCTCCGCCAGGGTCATGCCGAATTCCCTTTCGATCGTCTCCCTGGGATTGGCGAGAAGACGTGCGCGAAAGTCACTGTCTTCGCCGGCTCGCGAGGCGAGGAATTCTGTCGCGTCAACCGGTTCCTTCATCGATGTCTTCCATTTCCGCGGCGCCTGGTCGCGCGGGAATTCCCGCCAGCCAAATCGCTGTGATGGCGGGAGAGCGCGAAACCCTCGCCGAGCCGACCTCCTCCGATCAGGCGACCTGCCTCTTGACCAGCTCCTTGAACACCCCGTCGACCTCCATGAGTTCGTTGAAGGAGCCGCTCTGTACGACTTTCCCCGCCTGCAGCACGTAGATTCTATCGGCCTGTTCCAGCGTGGACAGGCGGTGGGCGATGATCACCCGGGTAGAGGTCAGGGCCGTGAGATTTTGCATTACCTTGGCCTGGCTTTCGTTGTCCAGCCAGTTGGTCGCCTCGTCGAACAGCATGATCCGCGGGCTGCCGATCACCGATCTGGCGATCGTGACGCGCTGACTCTCGCCCCCCGACAGGACCGCCCCGCTGGTGCCGACCATGGTCATCATGCCCATGGGCATGCTCTTGATTTCGTTCTCGACCTCGGCGATGCGGACCGCCGTCCACACCTCCTCGGTCGTCACGTCGTCGCGGTGTCCGACCACATTGTCCCAGAGATCCTGGGGATGGAGTCCGACCGATTGCGGCACCACGCCGATCTGCCGGCGTAGCTGTTTCAGGTTCAGGTGTCGCAGATCGCGTCCGTCGTAATACACCGCGCCCGCAGTCGGCCTGTCGATCCCGAGCGCGAGCCGGAACAGGGTGCTCTTGCCGGCACCCGACTCGCCGGCGATCGCGATGAATTCACCGGGACGGGCGCGCAGCGTGACATCGTCCAGAATCAACGGGCCGTCCGGGTCGTAGCGGAACGAAACGCGGTCGAACAGAATGTCGCCGCCCAGAAACCCGACCGGCTCTCCTTCGATCCCGGCGTCGGGGACGGCGGTCAGCAGCGGGCGCATCTGATCGAACGCCGGCAGCATGGCGGCGACGGTGCCGAACGACTCGCCGAGCCGGGCGATGGCGGTCTGGAAAGCGATGAAGACGGTGTAAACGACCAGAAAATCGCCCACCGGAACGTTACGGTCGCCCGATCCCGCCACCGCGAACAGCAGAACCCCGCCCGCAAGAAAGGGGAGTGCGGCACCGAATGCGCGCGAATGTCCTTCGAGCGCGCCCAGCTCGATCTCCGCGCGTTTCTGTTCGCGATAATCCCGCGCCCAGATGGCGAATGCCGACCCTTCCGCGTTTTCCACGCGCAGCTTGGAGATGCCGCCCACGATCTGGAAAAGCTGGCCGGCCACGCGACGCGCTGCGCTGATCATCCGCCCGTGGGGTGAGATCTGCAGCAGGCCGAGGACCAGGGCGATCGACAGGGACGCCAGGCTGAAGGCGAGCGCGATGACCCCGAGGGTGGAATCGTAGAAGAAGATGACGCCGAAAACCGGAAGCAGAAAGACGACCGACAGCAGGCTGTCGGCGACGACTCCCTGCAAGCCGTCGCGAATATTCTGGAACGTCATTCCCGACATGGCCAGATCGCCGGCCGGATGGCGGTGCAGCGTGCTCGGCGGGAGGCGCATCAGGCGGTCCCAGAAGGCGGCTTCGACCCGCGACGCCGAGCGCCCCTCGAGCCGCATCATCGCCGTGCTCTGAAGCAGGTGGAGCAATGCGCCGAGCAGCCCGAACACCGCCACCCCCACCGCCACGGCATAGAGCGCTCCGGCATTTCCGCCCGCCGTTACCTGGTTCGCGACGAATCCGAGAGCGAGTGCCGGCAGCAGTTTGATCAGCCCGCCCGGAAGCCCCGCCATCACCAGCCGCGTCAGATCCGCCGCCGATCCGCGCAGGGCAACGCCCAGCAGGGCTGCCGGCGTCACGTTGCCCGACGGCAATGGCGGGTGGAACATCCAGGCTTCTTCTTCCAGCGCGGCGGCGCGATCCGCCGTGACCCGGGCACTGCGTTTGCCGACCGGTTCGAATTCCCGGTAGCGGCCGAACATTCCGGGCAGCAGCGCTACGGGCCGGCCATCTTCGGCCCGGAATCCCAGGAGCGCATTGCTGTCGCCGCGCCACCAGCTACCCTCGGCCTTGAAGCGGACGCGCCGGGCGCGAACGCCTGACGCATCGAGAATGTCGACCAGGCCGACGGGAGAATCGGAAGGCCCCGAGCGCGCCGGTATCTTGAAGTCGATACCTTCGTGGCGGCCGATGGCGTGCAGGGCGTCGGCCAGAGCCGTGTCTTCGATATCGGCATTCCGGTCGATCGGCAGGTCATAGATGTTGACCAGCCGCTGCCGTGCTGCCCTTTCCGCCGTGCGGCGGCTGGCCGTGCGTGCGCGTTCGAGATTCGCATCGTCGACCGCCGCGAGCCGGCGGTTGAGGCGTTCCAAGGCGAAAGCAAGCGAGTGAAAGGAGGCAAGCACCCGCAGCAGCACGCCCTGCCGCGCCAGGGTCTCGGTTGTCTTGCCCGAAAGCCTCGCCCGGTCGAACAACGTGAGCCAGCTTGTGCGCGTCAGCGGTATGAAGGCTTCGTGGGGACGGCCCGCCTCGGCAAGCTCCGCCGGATCGACGATATCCATGAACGCGCTTGCGCCCCGCGGCGGTTCGGACACCCATACCACACCGCGCCTTACGGATAGCGTACCGGCGGCCAGGGTTCGAACGCCACCGGGCTCGGCCAGCGTGGTCGGCCGCGGAAGACGGCTGGCAAAGCGCGAGAGCGTGTCGGTAATGGCGGTCAACCACGTATCGGTCTGTTCCGCCAGGTCTGCGGGATCGACCTCCGACAGCAGGGATGCCGGCAGGCGTTTCAGCAGGGTGCCCGGCAAGCCCTTGGCGATCAGGCTGAGCGTGGTGTCTTCGCCATCCCCCCGTTCGTCCGGCGCGACACCCGGCAGCAACCAGCCCGACTCGCGCCGCAGCAGATGCTTCGGCGCCGCCTGCTCGACCCCGTCCTTGAATTCGACCATGAACAGATTGACGGCGCCCCGATCGATGAACCAGACACTATCCGGGTCGTCGAGGCGCAACGGCATATTGCCGGCGCAGGGCACGGATATGCCGGAGCGAGCTGCCAGTTCGGCTATGGTTGTGTATTCCGGCAACGTGTCCTGCTTCAACCCGACTTGACCAGCTTGTAATAGGTGCCGTCGCGGTCAGCGATCAACTCGTCGTGTGTACCGCGCTGCACTTCCACGCCCTTGTCGAGCACGACGATCGCGTCACAATCCCGCACCGTGCTCAGCCGGTGGGCCACGATCAGGCAGGTGACGCCACGGCGCCGCAAGGCATCGTCGACGTCCTCCTCCGTCGCGGCATCGAGGGCGCTGGTCGCCTCGTCCAGAATGAGCAACGTCGGATTGCCCACCAGCGCGCGGGCAATTTCCAGCCGCTGCCGCTGGCCGCCGCTGAAATTCACCCCGCCTTCCTCGACGCGGGTCGCATATCCGTGTGGCCGGAGCAGGACTTCGTCATGGATCCTCGCATCTCGCGTCGCGGCGAAGATGGCTTCATCCGGAACGGCCGGGTTCCACAAGGTGATGTTGTCGCGCAGGGTCGCGGAAAACAGCACGACGTCCTGATCCACCATGGAAATGGACTGCCGCAGCACTTCTTCGGGTATCTCTTCCCGCGGGTGGCCATCGAACAGGATTTCGCCCGACCACGGCCGATAGACGCCCGAGATAAGACGCGCCAGGGTGGACTTGCCGGAACCGCTGGGACCGACCACGGCAACCCGCTCCCCCGGCTTGATCGCCAGGTTGAAGTCCTTGATCAAAGGCGGCCGGCTCTTGTTGAAGCCGAAGGTGACGTCCCGCAGTTCGAGCTGGCCTGCAAGCTGGAGCCGGCCATTGAATGTGGGGATCGACTCCGACTCGGGGTTTCGCCGGCCGAAATTCGGGTCTTCCGCGGTCTTCGAGATGTCCTGGAGCCGTTGCAGATCGGTTTCCAGCGCCTGGCGCTTGTCGGTGAATTCGAGGAAGCGCCCGATGGGCGCCAGGAACATCTCGGCCAGAATATAGAAGCCGACCAGCGTTCCCAGCGTCATCTTCCCGGTCATCACCAGACTGCCCCCGACGCCCAAAATCGCGGCGGCGCGCAGCGCGGCGACCAGGCCCGGCAGGGCGGTATTGAGGGAGCCCAGCTCGGTATGGAGCTGGCGGGCGCGCAGCTCCCGTGCCTGCTGGCCGCTCCAGCGCGAGAAAAACCGGTCGTCCGATCCCGTCATGCGCAGGTTGTCGGCGTGATTCAACATCTGCATGCCGAGGCCGATCAGCAATCCCTGCTCGCGCCTCATCGCCTGGCTGCGTACAGCTCGCAGCGCGTTGAGGAAGTGGGCCAGTACCGCGTGCAGGAGGGCCAGCAAGACCACGATCAGCGTGAGCAGGACGTCGTAAACCAACATCGCGACGAGCAGCACCGCACTCATAGCCATGTCGATAATGAGCACAAGGAACTGATCGGTCAGGGTCTTCGCGATTCTGTCGATCGACGAGACGCGATCCGTCAAATCGCCCGCCAGCCTGTGTTCGAAGAACTCGATCGGCAGCCGCAGCAACCGCGACATGCCGCGACTGTAGCCGATCACCGAAATCCGCACCGAGAGCCGCTTCAGGAAACGGTGCTTTAGCAAGGACAGGATGTATACCAGAACGCCGCCGCCGAGCAGGGCCGCCACCAACCCGCCCCAGGGTCCATGGTTTTCCAGCACGTCGTCCACGAAAACACCGAGCGATACGGGGACGACAAGTGCCAGCAACGTCAACATTAGCCCGCAGGCGATTATCCCCGTAAGCACGCTCCAGGATCCGAACAGCAAGGTGCCCAACTGCCTGAACAGGTCGGGCGGATCGCCGCCGGGACTGAAATCGTCGCCGCGCGCGAACCGCAGGGCAATTCCGCTGTAGCTCTTGTTGAACTCTTCAGCGGAAATCCTGCGTCGGCCCGTGGCGGGATCGTTGAGATAGTAATTGCGGCCATCGAACCCTTCGAGCACGAGGAAATGGCTGAACTGCCAGAACAGGATCAGGGGCAGCTCCAGCTTCTTCAGTTGTTCGGCCCGTACGCTGAGGCCGCTGCATTGGAGACCGTAATGCCTGGAGGCGCGCAAGATGCTCGCGGCACTGCTGCCGTCGCGGCTCACCTCGCATTTGTCGCGCAGCTCGGTAAGCGGCACCCAGCGACCGAAATAGGCCAAGACGCTGCCGAGGCAGGCGGCGCCGCATTCGGATGCGTGCATCTGCAACAGAAGCGGCGTGGTTATCCTTTGCTTCAGGGAGTCCGATGCAGCCTTGCCTCCAGCCCCCTCAGAGGCGCGCGGCGACATCTTACAATCGCCCCGTCAGAAAGAGCGCAATCGGCGATTGCCTGCCGAGTTCGATGGCTATTCTGCATTCCTCGCCGGCAAGGGAAGCGAGATCAAGGTTTCGGTCGAGCGAGACAACGACGCGGTGCACGGACACCGGAGCGGCGGACGCAAACGCGGCCAGCACCTCCGGTTGGGGTATGGCGGAAATGTCCGCGACCTGTCCGTCGAGTGCGTCCGCTCCTCTGTCCGCGCCACCCAGCTCGATCGCCGCCGCCATCCCGGCCTCGATTTGCGGCGCGACGTCGCGTTCGATCCAGACGAGGGCTTGCAAAGACCGGCCGCCCTTGCTGGCCTCGACCAGCACGCCCTTAATCGCGAGGCTATGGGATACGTTGCCGAAGAAGAGCCATCCGACGAGGATCAACAAAAACAGGGCGATGGCAGCGACGAGCAGGCGCTCCCGCGGTGTGGATATTGTCAGCAGCCGGTCGAGTTGTTCACGTTCTTCCTTCGCCTCGGCAACAGTATTATGGAAAGAGTCAAAGGGATTGTTGAACACGACCGCGCGTAGCCCCCTCATGGAGATCAGGCAAGGACCAAAAAACCCGTTCGGCCGGCGGGGAAATGCAGGGACCATATGCAATTTCGACCGGGAAAGGTCAAGCCCTGAAGGCGCCGGAAGACTTGGCTTGTTGTGCGTGGGCGGGGCGACGCGGGCCGCCAACTCATCGGCAAGCCAGGTCACGGCGCTCCCGGCTGCCGCCGGTCCGTCGTCGATCCGCGCGCCTCGGCGCCCGGAATTCCTTCGTGACGAGGCGCCTCGCGATCGGATTCCGCAAGACGGCGCTTCAGGGTGCTTGCGTGTCCCTGTCCGGAGAGCTCCGGTCCAGCGCCGTCAACAGCGCCGGCAGGAGAGACAGGTCGGCAATGAGGGCAAACGCAATGATCATCGCCGTCAGGATGCCAACCTGCGCAGTGGGAACGAACGGAGAAAAAACCAGTATCAGGAAGCCGGCTACCAGCACGACCGTAGTCGTGAACAGCGCCCGACCGGCCATGTCGAAGGTGTGCCGCACCGCCTCTTCCCGGCCCAGCCCGTGTTCAAGTCGCGCGCGGCGGTACTTGCTGAGAAAATGGACAGTGTCGTCCACGACGATGCCCACTGTCATCGCCACCACGACAGATAGCGACAGGCTCACCTGTCCGACGGCCAGGCCCCAGACGCCGAGGCCCAGCACGGCGGGAACCAGATTGGGAACGATGCTTATCAGGCCAAGCCGCAGCGATCGAAATGCGAACAGGAGAATGGCGGAAATGGCCAGCAGGACGACTGCCGTTCCCACCATCATGGCACGGATGTTGCGCTGCCCGATATAGGCGAACATCGCCGCCGGACCGGTGCTGTTGACACCGGCGACATGCGGCGCGTTTTCCCTTAGCCAGTCCGCCGCGCGCGCGTTCAGTTCGAGCACCTCTTTCGAGGAGAGGGTTTCCGCGGAAACCGACACTCGCGTCGCCGACCTGGATCTGTCGATTTGATTGTTCAGGTCCAGGCCCAGCGGAAGCGAGAGCTCGTAAAGCAACAAATATTGCGCCGCTAGCTCCTGGCTTTCCGGAATCCTGTAAGCGGCCGGGTCGTCGCCGTGCATGCTCTTGTTGAGTTGCCGGAAGGTGTCGGTGACGACCGCCACATGGCGTACAGGGGGTTGCTCGCGGTACCAGTCTGCGAAGTTCGCGACTTCGGCGAGGAAGCGGGGATCGGTGACACCGCCCTCGGCAGATGCGTACAGCGAGTATTCGAGGAGGGTGTTGCCGCTCAGGCGCTCGTCCATGAAATCCGTATCCTGGCGAAACTCGACGCTCTTGTCGAAGAAGTGAACCAGGACGTCATTTAGCTCGTTGCGCGGAATGGCCAGCATCATCGCAGCCACAATCACCAGCCATCCCCACAATAACGCCTTCCTGTAGCGCAGCACGGTATCCGCCACGACGCTCATCGCGGGGCCGCGGAGCCGTCGGTCGGGTGCGGCACGGACCGGAAGGAGCGAAAGCAGCGCCGGCAGAAAGGTGACGGAAAGAACGAAGGAGGCGACGATTCCGAGAGCGACGAAGTTTCCGAGATCGCGGTATGGCGGCACTTCGGAAAAGTTCATGCTCAAGAAGCCAAGCGTCGTCGTGAGGCTCGCAAGAAACACCGGATGCAGGTTGAGACTGACGGACTCCACGATGGCATCGTGCCTGGAAGCCCCGGCACGCAGACTCTGGCGCAAAGCCACCAGCAGGTGCACGCAGTTCGCGACGACGATCATCAGCACGATGGTCGGTGCCGGCGATACGGGCGGGGAAAAGGGCAGACCGACCCATACGCCCAGGCCCACCGACGCGAGAATGGAAAGGACGATCACCATGCCGGTGCCCGCGACCCCCGCCCAGCTCCGGGTGAGAACGCCGAGGATCAGCGCCATGAGCAGCAGGCTTGCGGGCAGGAAGATCATCTGGCTGCCGATCGAGGCTTCCACGAATGTCTGGTTGACCATGACCGTGCCGACGACGCGAAGGTCCATGTCGGGAAACCGTTCTTCCGCCTGCGCGGCGACCGACCGGGCGAACTCCGCGACTTCGCCCACGGCTTCCAGCTGGCCCTCCTCCGGCAGTTCGACGGTGACGTTCACAACGCTGACATCGCCGTTCAGGGCCAGAACGCTGCCGGCGATGCGCGGGTCCGACAAGGCGATGGCCCGGATTCGCGAGCGCGCTTCGGCGCGGGTCAGTTCTTGCGGATCGACGAGATCCCGCACATACAAATCGTCGCCGTCGGCGGTCGTGTGCTGGAAATTGGCGAGCGAATCGACACGCCTCGAATAGGGTGTCTTCCAGGCGGCGTCGGTCAGCCAGAGGGCGGCCGAGAGTGCCTTTTGCGAGGTTGCGTCACCATCGTCCGGAACGATCAGGAACGCGACATTTTCGTTCTTCCCGTAGGTGTTCTCCAGCGCCTCCAGGGCCAGAAGCTGCGGATTGTCCTCGTCGAAGAAGATGCGGTAGTTGCCGGAGAACTCCAGCATGGCGATGCCGCTCGACGCGGCTGCGACCAGGACCAGCGTGGCAACGACGACCGGCCAGCGGAACCGCAGCACCCGTTCGGCGAATCGCGTGGCGAATTGCTGTCTTGCTATGCCGGGCTCGTCCACGGGATCGGTGCCACTAGTTACGAACTCCCTCGGGGGCGTGCGGTACGCCATACTTCATTGCGATCGAGCCTTGTAGCAATAGGCGACCATGCCGCCCCGGCGCTACCAGAGCCGTTCCGTTGCCAGGCGCGCGCCTTCGGACATCGCCTCGAACTTGGCCCAGATCACCGTCGGGTGGACCTCGGTGCGGTAGCAGGCCTGCGACGAAAAGCCGCAATCGCCGCCGGCGAGCACGTTCTCCCTTCCGACGCGCTCGGCATAGCGCACCAGCCGCTGGGCGATCAGCTCCGGGTGTTCGACGATGTTGCTGGCATGGGTGATGACGCCCGGGATCAGCGCCTTGCCGTCGGCCAGCTCGATGTCTTCCCAGATGCGATACTCGTGCTCGTGCCGCGCATTCGCCGCCTCGAACGAGTAGCTGCCCGCGTCGATGTCGAGCATGTAGCGGCACACCTCGTCCATCGGCGCCTCGTGGATCCTCGGCCCCTCGTTGATGCCGTAGCAGGTGTGATAGCGGATGCGGTCTTCCGGGATGCCGCGCAGCGCGTGGTTGAGCGCCTCGACATAGAGCCGGCACTTGCGGTCCTTGCCCGAATCGTCGAGCGCGGGATCGACCAGGATGTCGCAGAGGAACGGATCGTCGATCTGCAAGAGGAAGCCGGCGTCCACGATGGCGAGGTACTCGGTTCTCATCGCCTCGGCCACCGCCGCCGCGTATTCCTCCTCGGTCGCGTAGTAGGCGTTGTAGCCGACGCCGGCGGGCGAGACCGCGGGCACGAAGGCGTCGTGGCAAGAAACGTCCGAGAGCGCCGCCCTGAGATTGTCGAGGTCGCGCGCCAGCGCCGCCTCGCCCTTGTAGGAGACCGGGCCGACGCAATACATCGGCGCCATCTTGACGATCGCACCGCCCATCATCACCCGCGCGAAGTATTCGGCGTAGTATTCCGGGAACGCCGCGGTCTCGGCCGCGAACAGGTTGTACTTCTCGTCCCGCCGCGGCTCGAAGCCTTCGATCCGCTCCTCGACATAGGCGAAGAAGCCGGTCTTCGACATCTCGCCGTCGGCGACGACGTCGATGCCGAGATCCGCCTGGCGCTTGACGATGTCGGCCACGCCTTCGCGGATCTTCCCCTGATAGTCGTCCTCGTCGTAGGGCTCGCCCTCGTGCTTGGCCTTCATCGCATCCAGCACCTCGACGGTGCGCGGCAGGCTGCCGACATGGGTGGTCAGAATCCGGTCCTCGTGTCCCTGCATGGCGTGCCCCCTCCGGCGCCGTTCGTCGAGCGGATTGTATGCGGAAACCGGCGCGGCGGGACACCTGTTGCGGCTTCGCTCAGGCGAGCTCGTCGGGCTTCGTCCTGCGCGAGGACACGGTGACGCCGCCGACGATCAGCGCCGCGCCGATCAGGTGGTAGGCATTCAGCGTCTCGCCGAGAAACGGGACGCCGATCGCGGCGGAGAAGACCGGTACCAGGTACATGTAGAACCCGGCGCGCGACGGCCCGAGCCGCGCGATCGCGATGTTCCAGCCAAGGATCGCCACCACCGAGGGGAAGATGGCGACGAAGACCAGCGACACCAGGGCCGTGGTGCTGGCCGGGGGAAGCCCCTCCTGGATCACCTCGGCGACGAAGAACGGGACGTGGAACAGCGCGCCCAGCGCGCAGACCATCGTCAGCAGGGTCAGGGTATGGATCTCGCGCGGCATCAGCCGCGCCGCCACGCCGTAGCCGGCGAGGCACAGATTGCACAGCAGCAGCACCGCGTCGCCGCGGTTGAAGTCGAGGCCCAGCAGCACCGCCGGATCGCCGCGCGCAACCATGTAGAGCAGCCCGACGATGGCAAGCACGACACCGAAGACCTGCCGCCCGGTGGTGCGGTCGCCGAGCACGATCCAGGCCAGCAGCAGGATCAGCACGGGCAGCGAGGTCTGGATCACCCCGCCATTGATCGCCGTGGTGTAGTTGAGCGCGACATAGGTGATGCCCGCGCCCATCAGCGGCATCAGGAAGCCGAGCAGGCAAAGCAGCTTCCAATGGCGCTGCAGCAAGACCCGGTCGCGCCGGATCAGGTGCCATGCGAAGGGCAGCAGGACCAGCGCGCCCACCGTCCAGCGGGTGAACCCCAGCGTATAGGGCGCGACCTCGCCCGCCGCCCATCGTCCGATGACGTAGTTGAGCGCGAAGATCAGCGCCGACTGCGCCATCAGCACATGGGCGATGCCGTCGCCGGCGAGGAACGAGGCCTTGGGGCGGCCGGTCACGCGGGTTGCAGCGCCGGTTCTCTCCCCCGGTCCTCCGGCACGAACAGCGCCAGGCAGCCCGCCAGCGCGACCGCCAGGGCGGCGACGATCCAGAGCTCGTCATAGCGCGCCCAGAACGAATAGAACGCGCCGCCGAGATAGGCGCCGATCGCCGCGCCCAGCCAGTGGCCGCCGAAGATCAGCCCCATGGCGAGGCCGATCACGCCCACCCCCATGCGGCTCGCGATGATGTGGGCGATCACCGGCATTGCGGCGAAGTTGAGGAACCCGTAGAGCGCGGCGAAGACGAAGAGCAGCGGCAGGCTGCCCGCGATCTGGGTCAGCAGCACGAACAACAGGACGCGGACGAAATAGACCGAGGCGAGCAGGCGCGGCCGGTGCAGGCGATCGGACAGGAAGCCGAACAGGACCACGCCGATCATGTTGAACCCGCCATGAACGCCGTAAGCCGTCGCCCCCTCGATCGGCGCGAAGCCGCAGAACTCCGCATAGGGCAGAAGATGCACCTCGATCACGCCGGCGGTCGAGAAGCCGCATATCAGGAAGCCGATGGCGAGCAGCCAGAACGTCCCGCTCGACAGGACGTAGCGCAGCCGCTCGCCGATCGGCGCGAGCGCCTGTCCGGCCGATTCCTCGGCGATTTCGGGGGAGCGGCGCAGCGCCAGCCAGGCGATCGCCGCGATGGCCAGCGTCAACGCCCCGAGCGCGGTATAGGTGCCGCGCCAGCCGAGCGCGGTGACCATGACGCCCAGGACCGGCAGGGCGACGAGCTGGCCCCCGGTGGCGCCCGAAAACCCGATCCCGCTCGCCAGCCCGCGCCCGTGGACGAAATACCGGGCGACGGCGGCGGACACCATCGGCATCGCGATCGCGCCCGAGCCGATCCCGATGAGCCCGCCATAGAAGGCGATCAACTGCCAATCCTCGGTCGCCGCCGAGGTCGCGAGGATGCCGACGCCGACGAACAGGAGGCCGCCGGCGCAGACGGTTCTGGGACCGAAGCGGTCGATCAGATTGCCGGCGAAAGGCGAGACGATCGCCATCAGGAAGAGCGCCAGCGCGCCGGCGTTCGAGGCCAGATCGCGCGGCCATCCGGGCTCGACCTCCCAGAAGGTCATCATCAGCCCGATCGAGCTGCGCGTCGAATAGACCGCCATCAGCGCCGCGAAGCAGATCGCGACGACCAGCCAGCCGAACGGGTTGCCGCGGAGCGAGCCCGAGATCACGCGGGAACCCTCGCCCGCGCGCCCGGACGGCGCTCCGTCCCTACATCGATTGGAAACACCTCAGCACCGACGCGCGCGACGCCGTCGCCGCGGCGGCCTGGTAGCCTTCCTTGTAGGGCATGGCGAAGTTGTGGGTCGCACCCTCGTGGACGACGATCTCGGCGTTGCCGTGACCGCTATAGGCCTGCCGGATGGCGGCCACCTCGTCCATCGGGACCACCGGGTCATCGTCGCCGAAATGGAAGCTGACCGGGCAGGAGATGCGCGGCGTCTCGTCGAGCGCCTCGCCGATCCTTGTGCCGTGGAAGGAGCCGGCGGCATCGATCCCCAGACGCGCCGCCCCGAGATGGGCGTAGAGCCCGCCGAAGCAGAAGCCGAGCATCGCCACCTTGCCGTTGCATTGCGGGCGCGCCTTCAGATCCCCGATCAGGTCCTCGATATCGAGCATGCCCTGGTCCCGGTCGAACGCGTCGTAGCGCGCGAAGGCCTTTTCCATGTCCGCGGTCGGGCCCGGCATCACCCGCCAGAAGATGTCCGGTACGGAGACCAGGAACCCGTCTTTCGCCCAGGCGTCGGAAAGCTCCTTCATCTCGTCGTCGATCCCGAAGATCGCGGTGATCAGCAGCAGGCCGGGCGCCTGGCCGCTGCCGCCGGGTTCGGCGAGGTAACCGTCGAACGCCTCGCCGTTGCGGGTGGAGTAGGTGATGTCCTTGCCTGGCATGTCGCTCTCCCTTTGCCGGCGCCGGCCGCCGCTTCTAGCCGTCCTCCGCCAGGCGGATGCCGGTGAACGGCCAGCGTTGATGGGGGTAGAAGAAATTGCGGTAGGTGGCGCGGATGTGTCCCGGCGGGGTCGCGCAGCAGCCCCCGCGCAGCACCATCTGGCTCGACATGAATTTGCCGTTGTACTCGCCGACAGCGCCGGGCGAGGTGCGGAAGCCGGGATAGGCGACATAGGGGCTGGCCGTCCACTCCCACACGTCGCCGATCATCTGGCGGGGACCGGAATGGCCGTTCGCCGGGGCGGCCGCCGGATGCAGCCGGTCCGCCGCCAGCAGATTGGCGTTCTCCTCCTCGACCGCGGGTGCTGCGGCCTCCCATTCGGCTTCCGTCGGCAGGCGCTTGCCGGCCCAGGCGGCGTAGGCCGCCGCCTCGTAGTGGCTGACATGGCAGACCGGCGCAGCGTCGTCGAGCGGCACTTCGCCGGCGAGGCTGAACTCCGACCATTCGCCGTCGGTTCCGCTCCAGTAGAGCGGCGCCTCCCACCCCTCGGCCTGGACCGTCGCCCAGCCGTCGGCGAACCACAGCAGCGGGTCGCGGTAACCGCCGTCCTCGATGAAGGCGCGGTACTCGCCGTTGGTCGCCGCGCGGTCGGCGAGACGGAAATCCTCCAGCACGACGCGATGGCGCGGCCGCTCGTTGTCGAAGGCGAAGCCGGCCCCGTCATCGCCGATGCGGCCGAGCCCGCCCTCGTACTCCGTCCAGCCCGCCGCCGCCGCCGGCTCGGTCTCGCGCGCATTGCGCGGCCGATAGGCGGGGCGCAGCGGGTTGCGCGAGAGGACATGCTTGATGTCCATCAGCAACAGCTCCTGGTGCTGCTGCTCGTGATGCAGCCCGAGCTCGGTCAACCCGGCGGGCTCGGCCCAGGCCCGGTCGGGAAGGGCGGCGAACAGCCGGTCCACGGCTTCGTCGACATGGGCGCGATAGGCCATCACGTCGGCGAGCGGCGGCCGGGACAACACCCCCCGGTCGGGGCGCGGGTGTCGTGCCCCGACGGCCTCGTAATAGGAATTGAAGAGGTATCCGAAAGCCGGATCGAACGGGGCATAGCCCGGCAGGTGGGGCGCGAGGACGAAGGTCTCGAAGAACCATGTCACATGGGCGAGATGCCACTTCGTCGGGCTGACATCGGGCATCGACTGTACTTGCTGGTCCTCGGGCGACAGCGGCGCGGCGAGCGCCTCGGTCAGCGCCCGGACTTCGGTGTATCGTCGCGCCAGACGGGCGCGCGAGGCTTCACGGTCAACGGCACGCACGGAAAGACGCTTCCCCCACCCGCGCAATTCGCGGCGGAGGCTAGCGCATTACGTCGGTCGACGAAACCGCGCCCGCCGCCGAGCGGTCAGGCGGTCGTATCGGTGTCCGCCGGCGGCGTCTCCGGGACCGGCTCGGGCGCCTCCGGCAGCGCCCTGGCGATCCCGACCCGGGCGGCCCGCAAGAGACGACCGTTCAGCACGTAGCCGGTCTCGAAGACCTGGACCACCGTGCCGGGCTCGGCATCGGCGGTCGGGACCTCGAACATCGCCTCGTGCAGGTTGTGGTCGAATTTCTCTCCGGCCGGATCGATCCGCTCGATGCCGTGCCGCTCGAATATCGTGGCCAGCTCGCGCTCGGTGAGCTCTATTCCGCCGACCAGCGAACCCAGCGCCTCGTTCTCCCCGGGATCCCCGGGCACGGATTCCAGCGCGCGGCGCAGATTGTCGGCCACCGGCAGAACGTCGCGTGCGAATGACGAGATGGCGAACCTGGCGGTTTCCTCGCGCTCGCGCTTGCCGCGCCGCCGGAGGTTTTCGTTTTCCGCCAGCGCGCGCAGGAGCCGGTCGTTCGCCTCGGCGAGCTCGGCTTCGTAGTCCCGCTCTTCCGGCTGCCGGTCGGCCGCCGCGTCGTCCCCGGCAGGTTTGCCGGCCCACGGCGAGGAGCCATCCGGCGCGACGGCCTCCCCGGCCTCTTCCGACTCTTCCGGCTCGACGGCCTCGCCCGTCTCTACCGGCTCGGCGGCCCGTTCGGTCGCTTCCGGCTTCGCTTCGGGCTCGCCCGGAGCCTCCGTCGAATTCGCGCCCTGCTTGTCGGTCTCACTCATGGGTCAGGCCTCGATCTCCGCGCCGGTGCTGCCGCCGACGAGCCGGCCCACCACCTTGGCCGTGTAGTCGACGATGGGGATTATCCGCGCATAGTTGATCCGCGTCGGCCCGATGACGCCGATGGCGCCGACGACGCTACGCGCATTGTCGCTGATGGGGGCGACCACGAGGGAGCATCCGGTCATGTCGAACAGGGTGTTCTCCGAGCCGATGAAGATCTGCACCCCTTCGCCGTTCCTGGTCAGGTCGAGCAGCCGGAGCACCAGCTCCTGGGTCTCGAGCGCCTCGTAGAGGGTGCGCACCCGCTCGAGGTCGCTGAGGGCCGCGATGTCGTCGAGGAGATGGGCCTGCCCCTTGACGATCAGCGCGCCGGCATTTCGCTCCCCCACCCAGGTCGCGAGCCCGGCCTCGACCAGCCTGGCGGTGACGGAATCGATCTGCGCCCGTCTGCCCTCGATCTCCCTGGTGATGTCGGCGAGTGCGGCCTCCACCGTGCGGCCGACCAGGCGGGTGTTGAGATAATTGCCGGCCGCGACCAGCGCAGACGGCGGGGTGCCGACCGGCAGGTCGATCAGCCGGTTCTCGACGATGCCGTCGGCATTGATCAGGACCACGAGCGCGCGGCCGTCGCCGAGATTGACGAACTCGACATGCTTCAGCGGTCGGTCCGTCTTGGGCGCGGCGACCAGCCCGGCGCAGCCCGCCAGCCCGGACATCACCGCCGTCGCCTCGTTCAGCATCTGGGTCAGGTTGGTGCCCTGCCCGGCGCACTGGCTTTCGATTGCGACCCGATCGTCGTCGGAGATCTCGCCGACTTGCAGCAGCCCGTCGACGAACAGCCTCAGCCCGGCCTCGCTCGGCAACCGCCCGGCGGAGCTGTGCGGCGAATGCAGCAGCCCCATGTCCTCCAGATCCGCCATGACATTGCGGATCGTCGCCGGCGAGAGAGGCAGCGGCAGGCGGCGCGACAGGGTTCGCGACCCGACCGGCTCGCCGGTCTGAACGAAGGTCTCGACGATCTCGCGAAAGATCTCCCGCGACCTTTCATTGAGTTCGCCGACAATGCTGGACGGTGCGCTCTGCATGGGTCTCCCCGCGGGCGGTTGGAATGTAGTGGCGACGCTCTCGACCGTCAACGGAGCCGCTCGGCGCAGAACGCCCAACCCTTTGTATTTGCGGCACGATGGCCGCTGCTGCTACAAGCCTCGCCGACGATCCGAAGCAAAGGGGCGGGCGATGAGACCATCCGGCCGGGCGCCGAACGAGATGCGCGAAGTCCTGCTTGAGCCCGGCTTCTCGAAACATGCCGAGGGCTCCTGCCTCGCCCGCTTCGGCGATACCCACGTGTTGTGCAACGCGACGGTCGAAGATCGCGTGCCGCCCTTCATCAGGAACACCGGCGCGGGCTGGGTCACGGCGGAGTACGGCATGCTGCCCCGGTCGACCCACGAACGGACCGACCGCGAGGCCGCGCGCGGCCGGCAAAGCGGCCGGACCCTCGAAATCCAGCGCCTGATCGGCCGTTCGCTGCGCGCCGTGGTCGACATGAAGATCCTCGGCGAACGCCAGGTCCGGCTCGATTGCGATGTGATCCAGGCCGATGGCGGCACCCGGACCGCCGCCATTACCGGGGCCTGGGTGGCGCTCCGCATCGCCATCGATTCGCTGCTGCAACGACAACTCATCGCCAGCGATCCCCTGATCGGTTCGGTGGCCGCCGTCTCCTGCGGACTCGTCGATGGCGTCCCCTGCCTCGACCTAGACTATGTCGAGGACAGCGGCGCCGATACCGACGCGAACTTCGTCCTGACCGGGTCGGGCGGCATCGTCGAGATCCAGGGGACGGCGGAGAACGAACCGTTCACGCGCGGCGACTTCGATGCGCTGTTCGATCTCGCGCGGGACGGAATCGCCGCGCTCACCCGGCACCAGATGGCGGCGATCGGACCGGGTTGAGGCCATGGCCCGCCGGTTCCGCGGCGCACGCATCGTCGTTGCCAGCCACAACGCGGGCAAGGTGGCCGAGATCGCCGAATTGCTCGCGCCCTACGGTATCGGGATCGACTCCGCCGGAGCGCTCGGCCTGGCCGAACCGGAGGAGACCGGAACCACCTTCCGGGAGAATGCCGCGATCAAGGCGCTCGCCTGCGCCGGCGCCGCGGGGGAGGTCGCGCTCAGCGACGATTCGGGGCTTGAGGTGGCCGCGCTGGAGGGCGCGCCCGGCATCCATTCGGCGCGCTGGGGGGGCCCGGGGCGGGACTTCTCGCTGGCCATGCGGCGGGTGGAAGAGGCGCTGGCGCCGGACGCCGACAGGGGTGCCGCGTTCGTCTGCGCCCTCGCGCTCGCCTGGCCGGACCGGCATGTCGAGACCTTCGAAGGCCGTATCGAGGGTCGTCTCGTCTGGCCGCCGCGCGGCAAGCGGGGCTTCGGCTACGACCCGATATTCGTGCCGCGAGGCGGTCTGTTGACCTTCGGGGAGATGGATCCGGCGGAGAAACATGCGATCAGCCACCGGGCCGTCGCGTTCGGCAAGCTCGCCGCCGCCTGTCTTGCCCCCGGACCCTGGCCCGGTACGGGGCGGTCTGCGAAAGATCAGAAGCCGTAATGCAGGGACAGGCGCAGCCAATGGCTTCTCAGCTCGGCGCTGGTCGGGGAGTTGGGGAGCGGCATCGCCGGGCCGTGCTCCCGCCATTCCACCCGCCCCGAGCCCGCGCCGGTATTGACGGAGAAAAGATCGACGTAACGCCATGACAGTTGCAGCGTCGACCGATTTCCCATGGTGAGCGCCAGCCCGGCCGTCACCGTCCAGGCGCGCCCGACCCGGCCCTCTCCCGGAACGATCGTCCCGATCTTCGGGAAGGACATGCGCGCCTCCCCGGTCCGCATCCGCACGGCTCCCAGCCCGCCGCCGACAAACGGGCTGAAGGAGCCCGGCTGGTATCTTCCGATCGCCGGAATGTCTACATAGGGGGAAAGCAGCTCCGACAGCGACTCTCGCAGCGCGGAAACCGGACTCTCTCCCCCGGGGGCACCGAAGGCCGCGCGGCCCGGCACGCCGAATTCGAGGCTGTACCCCGGGACGCTCTCGCTTCTCGATTCGGGCGCAACGGCACTGTCGATACCCAGCGCGAGGTCGGGATGAGGCCCGAAGTCCCGCAAGCGGCCGAGCGGTGTGTCGTCGCCCTCTGCCGGGCAGCCGGAAGACGGGGATGCCGAGCCGCCGCCGCAATCCTCGCCGCCTTCCGCCGAACCCGGTGTGCCGTCCGGCCCCGGGCCGAGCAGCGCGAACCAATCCTGGGCCGCGACCTGACAGGGCAACAGGAAGGCCGCAATCGCCACCGCCGTCAAGGCACATCGCCGCAGGCTCCGGACGTCCGCCGGGCGCATTGCCGGGAGTGCGAACGCGGGCGTGTCGCGGCGGCCGGGAGCCGCTCCCCCGGAATGCGTCAGGGCCATCGTCACCGAAGGGAAAGCGATGCAGCTTCGCATGCCCCAGTCTCCGGCCGGTCCGACCGTCAGCGCGGCACTCTATCCGCAAACAACCGAATCGCCATGCCGCTGGGTAGACCGGGAGCCCCCAAGGGTGCCCGGCCAGAACCCGCGCGCCGAACGCCATGTTCGATTTGCATGGTGCTTTTGTCTTACATCCCGCGGCCCTTTTCAAGTCTCGGCTGAGATCCCTTCGCCGTCGCCGCCAATGCATTCCGGACACCGCGAATCGGGATTGACGCCGGTCGCGTATGTTGATTTCTCTCGAAGCGCAGGATCGAGGTCCCACACGGAAGCGCCCGATGGCCCGCTACTCGATTTTCAGCCTGGTCCGCAACGCCATGGGCTACCACCGGGGCTGGCCCCGGGCGTGGCGCAGCCCCGAACCGCGCCCGTCATACGAAATTGTGATCGTGGGCGGCGGCGGCCACGGGCTGGCGACCGCCTACTATCTGGCCAGGGAGCATGGCCTCACCGATATCGCGGTGCTCGAAAAAGGCTGGCTGGGCGGCGGCAATACGGGGCGCAACACCACCATCATCCGGTCCAACTATCTGTGGGACGAGAGCGCGCATCTCTACGAGAAGTCCCTGAAGCTCTACGAGGGCCTGAGCCGGGAGCTCAACTTCAACATCATGCTGAGCCAGCGGGGCGTGCTGAACCTCGCCCATAACGAGCACGATCTGAAGGAGCTCTCGCGGCGGGTACGGGCGATAAGGCTGAACGGGATCGATTCGGAAATCCTCGACCCGCGAGGCGTGAAGGCCGAGGTGCCGATAATCAATACCTCGCCCTCGGTGCGCTATCCGATCCTGGGCGCGTCGCTGCAGCGCAGGGGCGGTATCGCCCGCCACGACGCGGTCGCCTGGGGCTTCGCCCGCGCGGCCGACGCGCGGGGCGTCGACATCGTCCAGAACTGCGAGGTCACCGGGATCGACATCGCCGACGGCCGGGTGAGGGGGCTGGAGACGACGCGCGGCAGGATCGCCGCGCGGAAGGTGGGCCTCGTCGCCGCCGGGCATTCCAGCGTGCTGGCGGCGATGGCGGGCCTCCGGCTGCCGATAGAGAGCCACACCCTCCAGGCGATGGTGTCGGAGCCGATCAAGCCGGTGCTCGACAGCGTCGTGATGTCGAACGCCGTGCATGTCTATGTCAGCCAGTCCGACAAGGGCGAGCTGGTGATCGGCGCCGGCATGGACGGCTACAACTCCTACTCCCAGCGCGGCAGCTTCCAGATCGTGGAAGGCCAGATGGGCGCGCTGATCGAGCTGTTTCCCATATTCTCGCGGCTCAGCCTGCTGCGCCAATGGGGCGGCATCGTCGACGTCTGCCCGGACGCGAGCCCGATCGTCGGCAAGACGCCGATTGACGGGCTCTACATCAACTGCGGCTGGGGCACCGGCGGCTTCAAGGCGACGCCCGGGTCCGGCTGGGCGTTCGCGCACACTATCGCCCGGGACAGGCCGCACGATCTCAACGCGCCCTTCGCCCTCGAACGGTTCGCGAGCGGCGCCCTGATCGACGAGCACGGCGCCGCGGCGGTGGCGCATTGAGGCCGCCATGCTGCTGATCCCCTGTCCCTGGTGCGGCGCCCGCGACGAGAGCGAGTTCACCTGCGGCGGCGAGGCGCATATCCAGCGCCCGGCCGATCCCGACGCGCTCGACGATGCGCAATGGGCCGACTACCTGTTCATGCGGTCCAACCCGAAGGGGGGTCATCGAGAGCGCTGGTGCCACAGCCATGGCTGCGGGCGCTGGTTCAACGTCGAGCGGGACACGGTCACGCACGAGATCGTCTCGGTCTACCGCATGGGCGAGCCGCCCCCGGGCGGGGACGGGTCGTGACCGGGCAACCGCATCGTCTGCCCGAAGGCGGCGCGATCGACCGGTCGCGGCCGATCGGGTTTTCCTTCAACCGGCGGCGCTATACCGGGTTCGCCGGCGACACGCTGGCCTCGGCCCTGCTGGCGAACGGCGTGCATCTCGTCGGGCGGAGCTTCAAGTACCACCGGCCGCGCGGCATCCTGTCCGCCGGCACGGAAGAGCCCAATGCGATCGTGCAGCTCGGCTCCGGGGCGCGCGGCATACCCAACGCCAGGGCCACGCGGGTCGAGCTGCATGAAGGTCTTGCCGCAAGCAGCGTAAATTGCTGGCCCGGCCCGGGGCTCGACCTGGGCGCGGTCAACGACCTCGCCCACCGTCTGATCCCGGCCGGGTTCTACTACAAGACCTTCATGTGGCCGCATCGCGGCTGGCATTTCTACGAACGGCTGATCCGCCGCATGGCGGGGCTGGGGCGGGCGCCGGACGGTCCCGATCCCGACCGGTACGAGCGCATGAACGCGCATTGCGACGTGCTCGTGGTCGGCGCCGGTCCGGCCGGGCTGGCCGCCGCGCTTGCGGCGGGGCAAGGCGGGGCGCGGGTGATCCTCGCCGACGAGCGAGGCGCGCCGGGCGGCACGCTCCAGGATGCCGCCGATACCGGCCGGCTCGGCGAGATGTTGGCCGAGCTGGACACCCTCGACAACGTTCGCGTCCTCACCCGGACCACGGTCGCCGGCTATTTCGACTACAATTTCCTGACCGCGCTGGAGCGCGTCGCCGACCGTCTCGGCCCCGGCGCGCCGGCGCATCTGCCGCGCCAGCGGCTGTGGCGCATCCGGGCCGGGCGGGTGGTGCTGGCGACCGGCGCCCTGGAACGCCCGCTGGTCTTCGCCAACAACGACCGGCCGGGGATCATGCTGGCCGCCGCCGTCCGTGCCTATGTCAACCGCTTCGCCGTGCTCCCGGGCCGGCGCGCCGTCGTCGTCACCGACAACGACAGCGCCTATGACAGCGCCCTCGATCTCCACCGGCATGGCATGGAGATAGCCGCCATCGTCGATCTCCGCCCGGACGGCGAGAGCGGGAGACCCGCGGAGGCTCGTGCCGCCGGACTCGAAGTCCTCGCGGGCCACGCCGTCGTCGACAGCGGCGGGCGGCGCCGGGTGCGGACCGCCCTTGTGGCGAAGCTCGACGACGACGGATCGCCGGCCGGGCCGGTCCGCAGCCTGGGCTGCGATCTGATCGCGATGTCGGGCGGCTGGAACCCGGCGGTGCATCTGTTCTCGCAATCCGGCGGGAGACTGCGCTACGACGAGGCTCTCCGGGCCTTCCTGCCGGAGAACGCCCCGCAAGCGGTGCGCTGCGCGGGCGCCATCAACGGAACCGCGGACACCGGGTCCTGTGTTGCCGAAGGGCGCGCCGCCGGGGCGGGAGAGCCCGATAGCCGGGCGGCGAGGCCGGTGGAGGCCGCGGCACGCGCGTTATGGGCGGTGCCGGCGAGAAACCGGGCCGGCGAGGGGCGGCGCTTCGTCGATTTCCAGAACGACGTGACTTCGGCCGATATCGCGCTGGCGGCGCGCGAGGGCTACGAGTCGGTCGAGCACGTGAAGCGCTACACCACGCTTGGCATGGGCACCGACCAGGGCAAGACCGGGAACGTCGCCGGGCTCGCGATCCTCGCCCATACCCTCGGCCTTGCGATCCCCGAGGTCGGGACGACCACCTTCCGCCCGCCCTACGATCCCGTCACCTTCGGCGCCATCGCCGGGCGCGACGTGGGAAAGCTGGCGGACCCGGTGCGCCGGACGCCGATGCATCGCTGGCACGCGGAGGCGGGCGCCGTCTTCGAGGATGTCGGCCAGTGGAAGCGGCCCTTCTACTACCCGCGCGACGGCGAGACCAAGCACGACGCGGTAGCGCGCGAGTGCCTCGCCGTGCGCAACGCCGCCGGCATCATGGATGCGAGCACGCTCGGCAAGATCCTGGTCCGCGGCCCCGACGCCCGGGAGTTTCTGAACCGGGTCTACACCAACGCATGGGACCGCCTTGAGGTCGGGCGCTGCCGCTACGGGCTGATGCTGGGCGAGGACGGCATGGTTCTCGACGACGGCGTCACGGCGTGCCTCTCGGAAGACCGGTTCCTGACGACCACAACCACCGGCAATGCATCGCGGGTCTTCGCCTGGCTGGAGGAGTGGCTGCAGACGGAGTGGCCCGATCTCAGGGTCTATCTCACCTCGCTCACCGAGCAGCTCGCCACGGTGGCGCTCGCCGGCCCCGATTCCCGGGCGATTCTCGGCGCGCTCTGCGACGATATCGACCTGGAGCCCGGGGCATTCCCGTTCATGGCCTGGCGCGAGGGCCGGGTGGCCGGGCTGCCGGCGCGAGTGTTCCGGGTCAGCTACACGGGCGAGCTGTCATACGAGATCGTCGTTGCCGCCGAGAGCGCGATGGAGCTCTGGGCCGCGCTGACCGCACCCGACCGCGCCGTCACCCCGTTCGGGACGGAAGCCATGCACGTGCTGCGCGCCGAGAAGGGCTATCTGATGATCGGCCAGGAGACCGACGGCACGGTGATGCCGCTCGACCTCGACATGAGCTGGATCCTGAGCCGGAAGAAGGATTTTTTGGGCCGCCGGTCGCTCGCCCGCCCCGCCATGCGCGACCCGATGCGCAAGCGGCTGGTGGGGCTGGAGACCGAGGACCCCGCGACGGTGCTGCCCGAGGGCGCGCAGATCCTCGGCACGCCGCCGATGGGCGCGCCCGAGACCATGATCGGCCACGTCACCTCCAGCTACTGGAGCGCCGCGCTCGGCCGCTCGATCGCGCTGGCGCTGGTCCGGGGCGGCCGCGACCGGGAGCCGGCGACGGTCCACGTGCCGCTCGACGACCGCACCGTGCGCGCGGAGATTCGCGATCCGCGGTTCTACGATCCCGAAGGGGCGCGGATGAATGGCTGAGCCAGCACAGGGTGTCGAGCTGCGCGTCTGTCCGCCGCGCGGCCGGATCGACCTGCGCGGCGATCCGGCCGATCCCGCATTCGCGGCGGCGGTCTCCGGCGTCCTCGGCCTGGAACCGCCGCCGACACCCAACGCCAGCCGCGCCGCCGACCGGGCCTGCGTCCTTTGGCTCGGCCCCGATGCGTGGCTGATCGAAACCGAGCGGGCGACGGAGTCCGAGGTCGCGGAGGCGCTGGCGCGGGCGCTCTCGGACCTCCATTCCTCGGTCGCGGTCGTCGGCGACGGCAGCGTTGCGTTCTCCGTCTCCGGCCCGAGGGCGGCGGACGTGCTGGCGAAGGGGATGACGCTGGACCTCGATCCGGCCCGGTTCCGCGCGGCGCACTGCGCCCGCTCCCTGCTCGCCCGGATCCCGGTTCTGCTTCACCGGCCCGGCGACGATGCGGTCTACGAAGTCACCGTTGCGCGCAGCTACTCGGAGCATGCGCTGGACTGGCTCCGGGACGCGGCGCTGGAGTACGGCGGTGTCGGCGAGCCTTCCTGACATCGTCTCCGCCCGGCGAATGCGCTCCTCCGCGGGCTTCGCCGTGGATGCGCGCACGCTCGGCCTCTACGTCCACTGGCCGTTCTGCCGGTCGAAATGCCCCTATTGCGACTTCAACAGCCATGTCGAGACGGCGATCGACCAGCGGCGCTGGCGCGACGCGCTGGCAGCCGAGATCCGTCACTTCGCCGCCCTCACCCCGGGCCGCCGCTTGCAGACGATCTTCTTCGGCGGCGGCACCCCATCGCTGATGCCGCCGGAGACGGTGGCCGCCGTCATCGAGACGGCAAGGGCGTGCTGGGAGACCGCGCAGGACATCGAGATCACGCTTGAGGCCAACCCGACCTCGGTGGAGGCGGCGCGGCTCTCCGCCTACCGCGCGGCCGGGGTGGGGCGGCTCTCGCTCGGCGTGCAGTCCCTGGACGCGAGGGGGCTCGCGGCGCTCGGGCGCGAGCACGGGGTGGACGAGGCGATCGGGGCGGTCGCCGCCGCGCATGCGCTGTTCGAGCGCGTCTCGTTCGACCTGATATACGCCTGGCCGGGTCAGACCAGGAGCGGCTGGCGTCGCGAGCTCGCGCGCGCGCTCGAACACGCCGGCACCCATCTCTCGGCCTATCGGCTCACCGTCGAGCCCGGCACCGCGTTCCACGGGCTTCATCGCCGGGGCGAGCTCGTCCTGCCGCCCGACGACGAGCAGGCCGGGTTCTTCGAGGACACGAGGTCGATACTCGCCGATGCCGGGCTGCCCGCCTACGAGATCTCCAACCACGCGCGTCCGGGCGACGAGTGCCGCCACAACCTGATCTACTGGCTGTCCGCCGACTATGCCGGCGTCGGGCCGGGCGCCCACGGGCGCATCGCCGGCGAGGGACGGACCACGGCCTTTGCGCAGCGCCGCGCGCCGGAGGCGTGGCGCGCGGCGGTGGAGGCGGCCGGCCACGCCACCCTCTCCGAGACCGTGCTGGAGCCGTCCGAACGGCTGGAGGAGATCGCCATGATGGGGCTCCGCCTCGCCGACGGGATTCCGCGCTCGCGCTTCGCGGCGCTGACCGGACGGCCGCCCGAGGCGCTGTTCGATCCGGCGGCGCTGGAGCGGCTGTCGGCGGGCGGGTTCCTGGAGCTCGACGACCGGGGGTTGCGCGCGACGCCGGCCGGACGGCAGCGTCTCGACGCTGTGCTCGCCGCCCTGCTCGCCTCGGCCGCCTCCTTGCGCCCCGCTACCGCATCCCGATAGGGTCCCGCGCCAACAACGAGGGTGACCGCGCGCCATGCCGGAACCGCCGGCTCGTCCGATCCCGCCCGGGCTTCATCTGGTGTCGACGCCGATCGGCAATCTGCGCGACATCACCCTGCGGGCGCTGGACACCCTGCGCGGCGCCGACCTGATCGCCTGCGAGGACACGCGGGTGACGCGCAAGCTGCTGACGGCGCATGGCATCGCCGGCCGGCTCGCCGCCTATCACGACCACAACGCCGCCGAGGCCGGACCGCGCCTGATCGCCCGGCTGGAGGCCGGCGAGGCGGTCGCGCTGGTGAGCGACGCCGGGACGCCGCTGATCTCCGATCCCGGGTTCCGGCTGGTGGGCGAGGCAAACGCGCGCGGCATCGCCGTGACCGTGCTGCCCGGGCCCTCGGCGCCGCTCGCCGCCCTGGTGCTGTCGGGCCAGCCGACCGACCGCTTCCACTTCGCGGGATTCGCGCCGCCGCGCCCGGCCGCGCGCCGGGCGTTCCTGCGCAGCCTTGCCGGCATCGACGCGACGCTGGTGCTGCTCGAATCGCCCCGCCGCCTGCGCGCGGCGCTCGCCGACATGAACGCGGTTCTCGGCCCCCGGCCGGCGGCGGTCGCGCGCGAGCTCACCAAGCTGCACGAGGAGGTCGCGCGGGGCGACCTCGCATCGCTCGCCGCCAGGTATGGGGGCGAAGGTCCGGCGCGCGGGGAGATCGTCGTCGTCGTCGGCCCGCCCGACGCGCCTGAGCCCGCCGGCGACGCGGAGATCGACGCCCGGCTTCGCGAAGCCCTGACCGCCATGTCGGTCCGCGACGCCGCCGCGCTGGTTGCCGAAGCCACCGACACGCCGCGCCGCCGGGTCTACCGGCGCGCGCTCGCCCTCGGCCGACATCCGTGACCGGAAAGCGAGAGGCCGAACGCTTCGGGCGCTGGGCCGAGCGCGCGGCGTCGGTCTACCTCTCACTCAAGGGCTATCGCATTCTCGCCCGCCGGTTCCGCTCGCCCGCCGGCGAGATCGATCTGGTGGCGCGGCGCGGGCGGCTGGTGGTCTATGTCGAGGTCAAGGCACGCCGCGGCGAGCCCGCCGAGATCCCCGGCCGGCAACGACGCCGCATCCTTCGCGCGGCCGAGCACTTTCTGAAGCTGCGCCCAGAGCTGGCATCCTGCGACCAGCGGTTCGACGCGATCCTGATCGCTCCGGCGCGGCTGCCGACCCATCTGAAGGATGCTTGGCGGGGCTAGAGAGCACCGGCACTATGGCGCAACCGCGTTCCGGCGGACGCGGACCCGAACCCGAAGGAACCGCGATGAGCCTTACCGTCGCCATTCAGATGGATCCGATCGAATCGATCGACATCGACGCGGACAGCACCTTCGTGCTCGCGCTCGAAGCGGCGCGCCGGGGGTACGCGCTGTACCACTACCTCCCCGACAATCTCGCCTTCAGGGACGGGCGGATCTATGCCAAGGCGCGGCCGCTCGCCGTGCGCCGGAAGCAGGGCGATCACTTCACCCTCGGAGAGGAGCGGGAGCTCGACCTGGCGCAGGCGGATATCGTCCTGATGCGCCAGGACCCGCCCTTCGACATGGCCTACATCACCGCGACCCACCTGCTCGAGCACATCCACCCGGAGACGCTCGTGGTCAACGACCCCGGGCATGTGCGCAACGCGCCCGAAAAGCTCTTCGTCACCCGCTTCGAGGGCCTGCTGCCGCCGACATTGATCGCCGCGGACCGCGACGAGATCCTCGCCTTCCGGGCCGAACACCGGGACATCGTGGTCAAGCCGCTGTTCGGCAATGGCGGCGCGGGCGTGTTCCATGTGAAACCGGAAGACGAGAATCTCGGCGCACTGCTCGAAATGTTCGCCGAGAGCTTTCGCGAGCCCATCATCGTCCAGCGCTACTTGCCGGAGATCCGCGACGGCGACAAGCGCATCATCCTGGTCGACGGCGAGCCGGTGGGCGGGGTGAGCCGGATGCCGCAGGACGGCGAGGCGCGCGCCAATTTCCACGCCGGCGGCGCCGCCAGGAAGGCGGCGCTGACGCCGCGCGAAAGGGACATCTGCGCCCGCATCGGCCCGGCGCTGCGCGACCGCGGGCTGATCTTCGTCGGGATCGACGTGATCGGCGACTTCCTGACCGAGATCAACGTGACCTCGCCGACCGGCATCCAGGAGATCAACCGGCTCGACGGCATCTGCATCGAGGCGACGATCTGGGACGCGATCGAACGGCGCTACGCGGCGACGCGGGGGTAGGGTGCCCCCCGCGTCATGGCCGGCAATGCAATTATGTGGCGAGCGAGAGTGCGCTATGATGTCGTCATGGTTGCGGGAATCCACACCGTCGCGTTCCACGGTATCGAGGTCCTCGACATCGAAGTGCAGGTCCAGGTGGTGGGTGGGCTGCCCAACTTCGTCGTCGTGGGGCTGCCCGACAAGGCGGTGGCCGAGTCGCGCGAGCGCGTGCGCGGGGCGCTGACCTCGATCGGGCTGTCGCTGCCGCCCCGGCGCATCATCGTCAACCTCTCCCCGGCCGATGTCGTCAAGGAGGGGAGCCATTTCGACCTGCCCATCGCGCTCGGCCTGCTGCTGATCATGGACGTGCTGCCGTCGGATGCGGTCGACGGCCATGTGGCGCTCGGCGAGCTCGCCCTCGACGGCTCGATCCGGCCGGTGGCGGGCGTGCTGCTGGCGGCGATGGCCGCGGCGGGATCGGACCGGGGGCTGATCTGCCCGGCGGCGTCCGGCGGCGAGGCCGCGTTCGCCGGCGGCGGCGACGTGCTCGCCCCGCAGGGGCTGATCCACCTGATCAACCATTTCAGGGGCGTCCAGCTTCTGACCCCGCCCGAGCCCCGGCTTGCCGAGGATGCCGGCCCGGTCCTCGACCTGCGCGACATCAGGGGCCAGGAGATCGCCAAGCGGGCGCTCGAGATCGCCGCCGCCGGCGGGCACAACATGCTGATGGTCGGCCCGCCCGGTGCCGGCAAGTCCATGCTCGCGTCCCGGCTTCCCGGAATCCTGCCGCCGCTCGACCCCGCCGAGACCCTGGAGATCTCGATGATCCACTCGGCCGCCGGGACTCTCGCCGACGGCACGCTGTCGCGCAGCCGCCCGTTCCGCGACCCGCACCACACGGCGTCGACCGCCGCGATCGTCGGCGGCGGACAGCGGGTGCGCCCGGGCGAGGTGTCGCTTGCCCATAACGGCGTGCTGTTCCTCGACGAACTGCCGGAGTTCAACCGCGCGGCGCTGGAGGCGCTGCGCCAGCCGATCGAGACCGGCGAGGCGGTGATCGCGCGCGCCAACATCCATGTCAGCTATCCGGCGCGCTTCCAGCTCGTGGCCGCGATGAACCCCTGCCGCTGCGGCTGGCTCGACGACCCCGGCCAAGCCTGCAGCCGCGCGCCGCGCTGCGCCGTCGATTACCAGGCGCGGATCTCGGGACCTCTGTTCGACCGCATCGACCTGCACATCGACGTGCCGGCGGTCGACCTCGCCGATCTCGCCCTGCCGCCCCCGGCCGAAGGCTCCGCCGAGGTCGCGGCCCGGGTCGGCGCGGCGCGCGTGCTGCAGTCGGCCCGCTACGAGGGCGCGGGCATCCGCACCAACGCCGAGGCCCAGGGCGAGGCGCTCGATGCCGCCGCCGCGCCGGGCGCGGAGGGCAGGGAGCTGCTGGTCCGGGCCGCCGAGGCGCTCAAGCTGACGGCGCGCGGATACCACCGGGTGCTGCGCGTCGCGCGCACCATCGCCGATCTCGACGGCGCCGCCGATGTCACCCGTCCGCACATCGCCGAGGCGATGAGCTACCGGCGCATCGCCCACGCTTCCGCGTGATCCCCGCCCCCCGCTTGGCTTTGCGGCGGTTTCGGCGCAATGTTACGCCAAAGGGAACGCAGAAGGAGGGTGAGATGGCGACACGTGTGGTCTCTATGGAGGAGATGCTCGGGCGGACGGCGAAGTTCGACAAGCTCCGGCCCAGCAAGATGGCCTTCCTCGACACCAAGATCCCGGGCCACGAGCGCGACATCTACAACGTCATCGGCGGAGGCGTCACCGAAGATCCCTCGCTGACGCCGGCGATCACCGCGGTGCAGGATTTCAACGTCACCTATGTCGGGGCCGAGCCCGGCAAGGGCGCGGCGCTGCACTCGCACACCACGGTCGAGGTGTTCATCTCGATGTCGGGGCGCTGGTCGGTGTTCTGGGGCGATGACGGCGAGAACGAGGTGATCCTGGAGCCCTGGGACGTGGTTTCGGTGCCGACGGAAGTCATGCGGGGCTTCCGCAATGTCGGCGACGAGCACGGCTATCTGATGGCGATCCTCGGCGGCACCGACGCCGGCCGGGTGGCCTGGGCGCAGCGGGTGCTCGACGAGGCGGCGGCAACCGGGCTCAGCCTGGACGCCGACGGTAACGTCCTCGAGGCGGCGGCGGCCGACGCCTAGGGCGGGGCTTCCCCCGGTCCGGCTCCGGCGCCGGAAGGGCGGCTTGCGGCCCGGCCGCGCGGAGATCGTCGGCGGCGGGTTCGGCGGACTCGTCGCCGCGGCGGCGCTCGCCGATCGCGGCTGGTCGGTGCGGCTTCACGAACGCCGCGGCGCGATCGACGCCGAAGGCTACGGCATCGCCGTCCAGCCCAACATGATGATGATCTTCAGGTCGCTCGGGATCGCCGAGGCGGTGATCGGGGGCGGCGCGCGGATCGACCGGCGCGACTCGCTCGACGGGGACGGCAATGTCGTGCTGACCCGCAAGACCGAGCGAAGCCCCTACCGCATCGACCGGCGCCACATCGTCCGCCTGCTCGCCCGCCGCGCCGCCGAGGCGGGGGCGGAGATCAGGCTCGACTCGCCGGTCACGGAGATCTCCCCCGACGGGGCCGTCACCGTCGACGGCGGCGTCCGGTTCGAGGCCGCACTCGTCGTGCTGGCCGACGGGGCGGGCTCGGCGCTGCGCGAGCCTCTCGGCCTGCTCAGGCACCGCATCTGGCAGCGCGACGGCGGGGTCCGGGTCACCATCCCCCGCAGGCAGGAGGAAATCGCCGAGGACGCGGTCTCGGGCACGGTGATGATCGAGGCCTGGGCGGACAACCGCCGGGTGCTCTACTGCCCGGTCAATGACAGGGAGTACTATGTCCTGCTCGGCTCCCTGGTCGACGACGAGGCCGGCAAGGCGACGCCGATCGACCCCGCAGCCTGGTCGCGGTCGTTTCCGGCGCTCGCCGCCTTTCTCGCCCGCGTCGCCGCCGAGGCGGACTGGCAGGAGGCGCGCTGGGCGCGGTTCCAGACGGTCCGGCTCACAAGCTGGTGCAAGGGCCGGGTCGCCGTGCTGGGCGATGCCGCCCATGCCATGCCGCCCTATCTCGCCCAGGGCGCGGGGCACGCGATGATGAACGCGCTCGGCCTCGCCGTCGCCCTCGACGAGGAGCCCGACCTCGCATCGGCGCTCCGCGCCTGGGAACGGCGCGAACGCCCGCTCACCGAGCACACCCAGCGCTGGACGCGGATCTACGGCAACACGATCTTCCTGCCGCGCACGCTGAAGCGGCTGTCGATCGCCGCCGAGCGGCGCATCCCCTGGATCGGCCGGCAATATCTGCGCGCCGCGCATGTCGTGCCGACCGGCTGCGCTCACGTGGCGGCGCCCGGGTAGACCTGCTTCCCCGCGAGGAAGGTGCGCACCGCCCGGGTCTCCCGGATCCCGTCCTCGGGACAGGTCAGCGGATCGCGGTCGAGCACGACGAAATCGGCATCCATGCCCGGTGCGATCGTGCCCCGCCGGTCCTCGTCCCAGGTCAGCCGATGGCCGGTCCTGGCGATCAGCTCCAGCGCCTCCTCGCGGGCCAGCATGCTCTCGCCGAGGCGCGCATCGAGGTCGGCGGCATAGCGGGTGAGCGCCGACCACATCGCCCAGAACATCGAGACCGGCACGTTGTCGGACGATAGCGCGACCGGGATGCCGGCATCGAGGACGCGCCGGATCGGCGTCCCCTCGGCGCCGAGCTCGGCGAGGCCGAGGCGGGTCGTCGCGTGATACATGAAATTGGGGGTGATCGTGACGATCGCGCCGAGCGCCCCGATCCGGCGGAGCTGGTCGTCGCTCGCCCGCGTCAGGTGCATGATCACCCAGCGCTTCTCGGCGATCGGGATTTTGGCGTTTACCGCCTCGTAGGCGCGCAGCAGCGCCTCGATGTCGTAGGCGATGCAGGCGAGCCGGATGCCGAGCTCGGCGGCCAGCGTGGCAATCTCCACCAGCCGGTCGAAGGCGACCGACTGGTAGAAATGCCCGGCCCATTGCTCGTAGGGGTAGAAGGCGGCGATGATGCGGGCCACCGCAGGGTCGCCGAAATCGAGACAGATGCCGTCGGTCGCGAGATTGCCGCGGCGCTCCCCCGGCGTTGCGATGCGCCCCGCCCATTCTCGCAAATAGTCGCCCACCGCGCGGTCGTCCAGCGCCGCGCTCGGCACGCTGAGGGTGGTCGCCAGCCGGACCGTGAGATCGCCCGCCTCGTCCGCCCGGCGGTAGCTCTCGACGATGGCCGGCGTCAGCCCGTGCCCCTCATAGCCCGCCGTGGTGCCGGCGGCGTTGTAGAGGCGGGGGGCGGTCCGCGCCGCGGCGAGGCGGTCCTCCCAGGTGAAGCGCGGCAGGGCGCCGAACAGCGTGTATTCCAGGATCGGCGCGCGGTTGGTCTCGCGCATCACCCCGGTGGGCTCGCCCGCCGCGTCGCGCTCGATCTCGGTTCCGTGGGGCGCCCTGGTGTCCCGGTCGATGCCGGCCAGGGCGAGCGCGGCCGAGTTGGCGACCGAGGGAAAGGGCGGCACGCCCCACCAGCCCCAGATGCCGCGGATCAGCACCGGGTGATCGGGCGCGGCGGCGTCGAGGTCGCGCCGGTCGGGGAAGCGGCCTTCGGCGAGCTGGTCCGGCCGGCTGACATAGCGCGGCATGCCGTGCTCCGGCGCGAGCTCCATCGGCATCGTCACGATCCACTCGCCCACCGGCGTGCGCGCCGCCGCCTCGCGTACGGCCTCGACGATTTCCGCGACCGAGGCGAGCCCCCCGATGGCGATCCCGCCGCGGCGCTTGAGCCCCTCGCGGTCCATATGCGGGTGGGCATCGAACAGCCCGGGCATCGCCGTCCGGCCGGCGGCGTCGAGGATGCGGGTCTCCCGCCCGCGCCCGCGCAGCAGCCCGGCAGACTCGCCGACCGCGGCGATCCGGCCGCCGCGGACCGACAGCGCCTCGGCTTCGGCTCGCGCCGGATCGAGGGTGAGCACACGCGCGTTGTGCAGGATGAGGTCCGGTTCGGCCATCGCGGCGACGATGGCAGGATCGCCCGCCGCGTCAACGGGGTTGTGCGCGCCGGCCTCGAAAGGCCAGAATCGACTTGCCACAGGGAAGGACGGCCCATGTTCCTGCGCAACGCCTGGTACGTCGCGGCGCTCGCGCGCGAACTCGGCGACGGGCTCGCCGCGCGGACCATCTGCAAGGAGCCGGTGGTGCTGTTCCGCGGCTCGGACGGGACGCCGGCGGCGCTCGCCGACCGCTGCTGCCACCGCTACCTGCCGCTGTCGCTCGGGGTCCATCTCGGCGACCGCATCCGCTGCGGCTATCACGGGCTCGAATTCGACGCTTCCGGGGCTTGCGTCGCGGTGCCCGGCCAGTCGACGATCCCGCCGGGCGCGGCGGTGCGCACCTATCCCGTGGTCGAGCGGCACGGCTTCGTCTGGCTCTGGCCGGGCGACCCGGCGCGCGCCGATCCGGCCACGATCCCCGGCTACCGCTGGAACGACGACCCCGCCTGGGCGCCGCCGGGCGAGGACGCGATCGGCGGCGCGGCGGAGGTCGGCTGCCACTACATGCTGTCGATCGACAACCTGCTCGACCTGACGCACGAGATCTATATCCATCGGTCCACGCTTGCCGCCGATACGATCGCCGAGAGCCCGATGAAGACCACGCGCACCGACTCTTCGGTCTCGATCGAGCGCTGGATGATCGACGCCGATCCCGGCGTGTTGTGGAGCAAGGCCATCTGGGGCGATGCGCCACCCGCGCCGAAGCGCGCCGACCGCTGGCAGATCGTCCACTACTTCCCGCCCTCGCACACGCTGCTCGATGTCGGCGCCGCGCCGGCCGGCACCGGCGCCCCCGAAGGCGACCGTGCCCGGGCCGCCGAGGCGCGGATCGCGATCACCCTCACCCCGATCGACGAGATGCGCTCGGTCTATTACTGGATGTTCCCCAACAACTTCACCCGCGATCCGGCGATGGCGCGCTGGCTGCGCGAGGCGATCTCGGGCGCCTATGTCGAGGACTTCGCGGCGTTGGAGGCGCAGCAGAGGTCGATGAACCTGCGCCCCGACCCCTGGAAGGTCGACGTGAACGCCGACGCCGGTCAGCTCGCGGCGCGCAGGCTGCACGACCGGCTGATCGCCGCCGAGCGCGCGAGCCAGGCGGCCTGAGCGTGGGCAAGCTCACCCTCACCGTCAACGGCGCGCGCCACGAGGTCGAGGCCGACCCCGCGACGCCGCTGGTCTACGTGCTGCGCAACCGGCTCGGACTGATGGGCGCCAAGCTCGGCTGCGCGCTCGAGCAATGCGGCGCCTGCGCGGTAATCGCCGACGGCAAAAAGGCGCTGAGCTGCGTACGCACGGTCTCCGAATTCTCCGGCAGCGAGATAGTCACGCTCGAAGGTCTCGCCGGGGACGGCGAACTCACCCCTGTGCAGCGCGCCTTCCTGGAGACCGGCGCCGCGCAGTGCGGCTATTGCACCGGCGGGCTGATCGTCGCGCTGACGGCGTATCTGGAGACCGCGCCCGAGCCCGACCGGCAGGGCGCGATCGCGGCGCTCGACGGCCATCTCTGCCGCTGCGGCGCGCATGCGGACGTGCTGCGGGCGATCGGCCTTCTGCTCGCCGAGGCCGGCGATGGCGCCTAACCCCAGCCTGGAGAACAACCCCTCGCTCGACGACTGGCTCGCCATCGGGCCGGGGGAGACTGTCGCGGTGCGCAGCGGCAAGGTCGATATCGGCCAGCGCATCTCGACCGCGGTGGCGCTGCTGGTGGCCGACGAGCTCGGCGTCGATCCCGCCCGGGTGGAGACGGTGCGGACCGAGACCGGGCTCTCGCCGGACGAGGGGATCACCTCGGGCAGCTACTCGATGACCCAGACCGGCGAGGCGGTGCGCCGGGCGGCGGCGACCGCGCGCCGCCATCTGCTGGAGCGCGCGGCGCGCCTGCTCGACGTCGACCCGGCCACGCTCGAAATCGACGACGGCACCATCCAGTCGCGCGCCACCAACCGGCAGACCAGCTACTGGGAGCTGGCCGAGGGCGAGAAGTTCGGCATCGACGTCGACCCGGACGCGCCGCTCAGGCCGCGCGCGGCGCTCGGCCATGTCGGCACCGCCGCGGTGGCGCGGGAGATGGAGGACATCGTCCGCGGCCGCGCCCATTTCCTCCAGGACATGAGCCGTCCCGGGATGCTGCATGCCCGCGTCGTGCGCCCGCCGCATTACCACGCGCGCTATCTCGGTATCGATCCCGCGATCCTCGATCGGCTCGCCGGGGAAGGCGTGCGGGTGGTGCGCGACGGCAGCTTCCTCGCGGTCGCCGCGGCGGACGAATTCCAGGCGGCGAAGGCGCCGGAACGCCTCGCCGCCGCGGTCGTCTGGGACGAGGGCGCGGGGCTCGCCACCGGAAACATCTACGAGAGCCTGAGGAGCAACGAGCGGGTCAGCCTCCCGGTCGTCGACGGCGCGCCGGTGCGCGCCCCGGTGCCGCCGCTGGGCGATCCGCCGCCCGGCGCCGCGGTCACCCTGGAAGCGCGCTACGAACGGCCCTACCAGATGCACGCCTCGCTCGGCCCCTCGGCGGCGCTGGCGGAGTTCGCCGAGGGCCGGCTTACCATCGTCTCCCACAGCCAGGGGATCTATTTCCTGCGCGCCGCGCTCGCCGAGGCGTTCGACATGGCGCCCGGGGCGATCCGCATCGTCCACGCCCCGGGGGCCGGCTGCTACGGCCATAACGGCGCCGACGACGCGGCGCTCGATGCCGCGATCGTCGCCCGCGCGCTGCCCGGCACGCCGGTGCTGCTCAAATGGACGCGCGAGGAAGAGCACGCCTGGGAGCCCTACGGTACCTGCATGTCGATGGATTTGCGGGCGAGCCTGGATTCGGACGGGAAGATCGTCGCCTGGTCGCATGAGAGCTTCGGCGACACCTTCATGATGCGGCCGCGCTCGGGACCGGACAAGATCGGCGCCGCGCGCCTGCTGTCGACCCGTTTCCTGGACCCGCCGCTGGACCCGCCGGTGATGGGCCCGGCGATGGGGCCGCATATCGGCATCCACCGCAATCTCGACCCGCTCTACGACCTGCCCGGCAAGCGCCTGGTCAAGCACCTGGTGCGCGGCATGCCGCTCAGGGTCTCGGCGCTCAGGTCGCTGGGGGCCTATGCCAACGTCTTCGCCATCGAATCCTTCCTGGACGAGCTGGCGGCGGAGGCCGGCATCGACCCGGTGGAGCTCCGCCTCGGCCACCTCTCCGACCCGCGCGCCCGGGCGGTGATCGAGGCGGCGGCCGAACGCCTGCACCCTTCCGGCGCGGACTGCCCGGAGGGGCGCGGGCGCGGGATCGCTTTCGCGCGCTACAAGAACATCGCCGCCTACGCCGCCGTCGTCATCGAGGTCTCGGTGACCGACGCGGCCGAGATCCGGCTGGAGCGCTGCGCCATCGCCGCCGATGCCGGGGAGATCGTCGACCGGGCCGGGCTCGCGGCCCAGCTCGAGGGCGGGGCGGTCCAGGCGGCGAGCTGGACCCTGCACGAGGCGGTGGCCTTCGACCGCGACGGAATCGCCAGCCGCGACTGGGAGACCTACCCCATAATCGGCTTCGACAACGTGCCCGAGTTCGAGACCGTGCTGGTCGATCCGGGGCGCGAGCCCTTCCTCGGCGCCGGCGAGGCCACCGCCGGCCCCACCGCCGCGGCGATCGCCAACGCGGTCCATGCCGCGACCGGGCTCAGGCTGAGGCGGATCCCCTTCACCCCCGACGCGGTGCGCGCCGCCGCCCTGGCGTAGCCCGAACTTCCTGCCACTGTCACGGCCTTCCGATCCGCAAGGGTCTCGCGGGCGTAAGGCGGGCGCTTCCCGTTCCGCGAGTTATCCAGCATGCCCGGCGCTCTCCCGCGGTCCGCCCCCCGGCGGCCGACAGGGAAGCAAGGGTTTCGCCGGATGCGAACAGGCCGCGCGCCGCGGAGTCGCCGCGCCAGTAGTGGATGCTGCACTCGCCCGCCTCGTCGGTCGTCACGGCATAGATGCCGACATTGCGTTCCCGATCCAGCCCGACCCGCGAGACGTCGGTACCCTCATCCTCCGCCGCGCTCAGGGAGGCCCGGGACAGGGGATCCCGGCCATCGCTTCGCCGATGGATAGCAGGCGCGGCTTCACGGGGTCGGTGCGGCTGGAGACATGCCCGGTCTCAGGCCCCAGAATTTGGCGTGAATCGGCGGAGGCGTGTATACTTGGGGTTGCGGCGGGCACAGGGAAACCCGCCGCAGGAGCATGACCGTGACCGACTTCGAATGGGCCGCCCTCGCAGTAGCCGTCGCCTTCCTGGGGTTCCTGTGGACCCTGCACCGGGACATGACCAGCGTGCGGGAACGGCTCACCCGACTCGAGGGCATGGTTGAGGTCCTGGCAAGGAATGTCGATACCCTGACCCGGTACACGCTCGATCGCGAGCGCCCGGCCGCTGGAGAGTAGTCGAGGCCGCCAGACCGAAGGAACCGGGGAAGATCGGTCGGGCCGATGCACAAACCGTCATGTGGCGGGTCACGGAGCATCCGGCAGAGCGAGAACCGGGCGCCGACCGGGAAGGAAGTACCGCAGCGCTGGAAGCTGGAGCGGGCTAGGCACTCAGCCGCCGGCGGATCGCGATCACCAGCGGCCAGGCGAACAGGGCGATGGCGATCGCCATGATGGTGGCCGAGATCGGGCGGTCGAAGAAGATGCCGAACGAGCCGTGCGCCATGATCAGCGACTGGCGCACCGAGGCCTCGGCGAGCGGCCCGAGCACGATGGCGAGCACGGCCGGGGCGAGCGGGTAGTCGAGCTTGCGCATCAGGTAGCCCATGACGCCGAAGATCAGCATCAGCCACACGTCGTGCATGTCCTGGGTGGGCGCGTAGCCGCCGACCACGCAGAGGATGAAGATGACCGGCGCGAGGATGGTGAACGGCATCCTGAGCACCATCAGGAAGGCCGGGATGAAGGCGATGTTGATCAGCAGCGCGAAGAGATTGGCCGCATACAGGCTCGCGATCAGCCCCCAGACGAACTCCTTGTGCTCGATGAACAGCATGGGGCCCGGCTCCAGCCCCCAGATCACCATGCCGCCGAGCAGGATCGCCGTGGTGGGCGAGCCCGGTATGCCCAAAGTGAGCATCGGCAGCATGGAGCCGGTGCTGGCCGCGTTGTTGGCGGATTCCGGTGCGACCACGCCGTCGACATTGCCCTTGCCGTAGGTCTCCGGCTGCTTCGACATGGTGCGGGCGACGCCATAGGCCATCAGCGAGCCCGGCGTGGCGCCCGCGGCCGGCAGGATGCCGACGAAATAGCCGAGGAACGAGCCCATCAGCATCGAGCGGACGTTGTGGCGCAGATCGGCCAGCGCCCGGGCGACGCCGCGAATGCTGACCGCGGCGCGGCTCACCACCATCTCGCCCCTGGTGGTCTCGACGGTCCACAGGATCTCGCCGATGCCGTAGATGCCGATCGCCAGCACCAGGAAGTTGATGCCGTGATAGAAGCCCGGCAGGTCGAGAAAGATCAGCCGCGGGTCGCCGCTCACGATATCGAGCCCGACGGCCGAGAACATCAGCCCGATGCAGATTGAGAACAGGGTTTTTGGGATGTCGTCGCCGCCGAGCCCGATGAAGGTGGCGAAGGCGAGGAGCAGCAGCGCGAACTCCTCCGGCGGGCCGAAGGCCAGCGCGAAATCGGCGAGCGGCGGGGCGAACAGGGTGAACAGCACCACCGAGATCGTGCCGCCGACGAAGGACGCGGTGGCGGCGGCGACCAGCGCCCGGTCCGCCTTGCCCTGGAGCGCCATCGGCCTTCCGTCGAAGGTCGTCGCCACCGCCGTCGAGGCGCCCGGGATGCCCAGCATGATCGAGCTGATCGCGCCGCCATACATCGCGCCGTAATACAGCGAGCCGAGAAAGATGATCGCCGATGTCGGCGGCACCAGGAAGGTCATCGGCAGCAGGATCGCCACGCCGTTGACCGAGCCCAGCCCCGGCATGGCGCCGATGAACAGCCCGGCGATGCAGCCCGCGACGATCAACGCGAGGTTGACCGGTTCGAGCGCGACCGCGAAGCCTTCCAGCAGGAGGGCGAGGATCTCCATTACAGCAGCAGCTCGTAGAGCGGGTAGAAGGCGGGCTCGGTATACCCCTTGGGCAGGGTGATCTTGAGCGCGATCTCGAAGAACAGGAAGGTCGCCACCGGCATGGCGATGGCGAGCGGGGCGGTCACCGACCAGGCGTGGTGGCCGATCCCGCGCATGTAGAAGATCAGATAGAGCGGGATCACCACATAGACCCCGACGACATGGATCAGCCCGATCATCACCAGGAGCGAGCCCGCGCCGATGGCGAAGACCCGGAGCGCGGTGCGGTCCATATAGGGCTCGGCCGAGCGCGACGGCGGGCTCTGGCGCCGCGCCCAGCGCAGCACGATCCAGCCGCAGCACACCAGCATGCCCGCGGCGAGCCAGAACGGGAAGGCGCCGCCGCCCGGCCCCTCGCCCTCGATCCAGCCGACCGGAAGCTCGGCCGATTTCCACATGATGTAGACCGAGAACGCCGCCATGAACAGGGCCATGACGAGCTCCGCGCGGCGCATCGGTGGCGGCTCCTGTGTCGCGAAAGCCGAAGAGATCCGGCCCGGCGTCCGGGCGCCGGGCCGGATGCGCAAATCTCGGCTACTTGATCTCGCCCATCGCCATCAGCAGCTTGCGATGCGCTTCACGCTCCTTGACGAAATAGTCCTGGAGCCCCTTGCCGGTCAGCCAGCCGGGCAGCAGCCCCTTGCTCGACAGGTAGTTCTGCCAGTCCTCGGACTTGTAGACCTTGTCGAACAGGTCGACGTAATAGGCCTCCGCGTCCGCCGGGATGCCGCCGGGCGCCACCACGCTGCGCTGCATGAAGTAGGACAGGTTCTGGCCCAGCTCGCCGAAGGTCGGCACGTCGGGGAACGCCTTCAGCCGCTTGGGCGTAAACGTCGCCAGCGCCCGCGACTTGCCGGCCTTCCAGAAGCCGATCTGCTCGGACGGGTTGTTGACCGTCGAGTCGATGTGCTTGCCGATGAGCTGCTTGGCGACCGTTCCGCCGCCCTTGAACGGCACATAGGTGACCTTGATGCCGTAGGCCTTCTCCAGCATCGCGGTGACCAGCGAATCCTCCTGGCCCTTGCCGGTGCCGCCCATCTTCCAGTTCTTCGGGCCGGCCTTCTTGACCGCGGCCACATAGTCCTCGACCGACATGATCTTGGTGTCGGAGTGGACCCAGAGCTGGAAGGTGTCCTCGGCGAGCCGCGCGATCGGGGTGAACTTCGAGATGTCGACGCCGAGCCCCGGGTTGCGCAGCGGGGTGGTGTAGTAGGAGTTGAGCGTCGCCATGATCACATGCGGATCGCCCTGCTTGTCCTTGAGGTAGCGCAGCGCCTCGGCGCCCGACCCGCCGCCCTTGTTGATCGGCACCAGCGGCAGGGCTGCGAGGTTGTGCTTCTTGATGATGCCCTGGATGAAGCGGGCGAGCCGGTCGGCGCCGCCGCCCTTGCCGGCCATGATGACGAACTCGACGGGTTTCTTCGGCTTCCACGCCGCCGCCGCGTCCGAGGACGACGCGACCGTGGCCGCGCCGGCCGCAAGCGATACGGCCGCGGCCAGGGCCGCCGTCTTGGCTATGTGTCTCACGTCTTCCCCCTTTGTTCGTAGCTGACAATCCCGCGCGCGGGCGGTCCCGCCCGGCGCGGTGCGGAAGTATCTCGCGCCTCTCTCCGCCGCGCAATCGGCTAGACTCGGGGCGAAACTGGCGGGGGACGAGGCATGGACGCGGCGCCGATCTGGATCACCGAGGCCGACGTGACCGCGACGATGGCGCTGCCCGATGCGATCGCCGCCCTCGAACGGGCGCTGGCGATGGAGGCCGACGGCGCCGCCGCCAACCTGCCCAAGACGCATCTGATGGTGGCCGCCAACGACGCGATGCACGCGATCGGCGCCTCGGTGGCGGGCGCCGGGATCTGCGGCACCAAGACCTGGGTCAATGTCGGCGGCGCCTCGCAGACCGTGCTGGTGCTGTTCTCGCTGGAGGACGGGCGGCTGCGCGCCGTCATCGAGGCGACCGCGCTGGGCCAGATGCGCACCGCGGCCATGACCGGCGTCGGCACCGCCAGGCTGGCGCCGGAGGACGCGCGCTGCCTCGCCCTGATCGGCACCGGCAAGCAGGCGCTGCCCAACGCCGCCGCCTGCGCCGCCGTGCGGGACATCGAGGAGATCCGGGTGTTCAGCCGCCGCGCCGAGGCACGCGAGGCGCTCGCCCGGCGGATCGTGGACGAGCTCGGGATCCGGGCGGTCCCCGCCGCGAGCGTCGCCGAGGCGGCGGCGGACGCCCCCATCGTGACCGCGATCACCAACGCGACCGAGCCGTTCCTGAACGCGGCGATGCTCGCGCCCGGCGCGCATCTCAACGCGATGGGGGCGATCGTGCCGGTCCGCGTCGAGTTCGCCCAGGACGTGTTCGGGCGCTGCGGCGTCATCGCCGTCGACACGGTCGAGGGCGTGCGCGCGCTGTCGGCCGAGTTCCGCGGGCGCTTCGGCGAGGACGAGGCCGGCTGGCAGGCGGTGCGCCCGATCTCGCGGCTGATCGCCGAGGATACGCGCCGCCCCGCCGGCTGCGACCTCACCCTGTTCAAGGCCGTCGGCATGGGCCTCTCCGACCTTGCGCTCGGCATCGAGGTGCTCGCCCGCGCCGAGGCGGAGGGTCTGGGGACGCGGGTGCCGGAGAGGGTCCGCGTCCCGCCGCGCCTGCGGTGAGGCGGCTTACGGCTCGGCCTTCAGGAACAGGAGCCGAGCGGCGCCGTAATTCCGCCGCCTGAGCGTCGAGAATCCCGCCGCGTCCAGGGTCTCATCGCGCCCGATCTCGACGGCTGAGCATGTGGCGGGGCCGATCCAGCCCGCTTCCCGCAGGGCTTCCAGCGCGGGTCCGGCGAGGCCCTTGCCGTAGGGCGGGTCGAGGAAGGCGATGTCGACCGGGCCCGGCGCCGGCGGCGGGGCGAGGGCGTCGGCCGCGATGAGCACGGCGCCGGTCTCGCCGAGCGCGTCCGCGTTCTGCCGCGCCCAGGTCGTGTCGCGGTCGATGAAGGTCGCGCGCGCGGCGCCCCGCGAAAGGGCTTCGAGCCCGAACGCGCCGGTGCCGGCGAAGGCGTCCAGCACCGCCGCCCCTTCGATGCCGGGGAAGTCGCCGTGCAGCAGAATGTTGAACAGCGCTTCCCGCAGCCGGTCGCCGGAGGGCCGGATCGCCGTTCCCCCGGGCGCGGCGAGACGGCGCCCGCGATGCCTACCGCCGACGATGCGCACGGCCGAGCTGTTCCTCCAGCACCTTCTCCTTCACCTCGGCGAGAGAGCCGCGCGCCAGCCCGCCCAGCAGGAACGGCCCGTAGCCGGTGCGGATCAGGCGGTTCACGGCAAGGCCGAGGCTCTCGAACACGCGCTTGATCTCGCGGTTGCGGCCCTCGGTGAGGCTGACGGTGAGCCAGCAATTGCGCCCCTCCGTCCGGTCGATCCGCGCCTGGATCGGGCCGTAGGCGATGCCGTCGACCACCGTGCCGCCGGCGAGCCCGGCGAGGCGGGTCTCGTCCACCGACCCGAAGGCGCGCACGCGGTAGCGCCTCGTCCAGTCGCCGCGTTCCAGCCTGCCGGCGAGCCCGCCATCGGTGGTGAGCAGCAACAGCCCTTCCGAGTTGATGTCGAGCCGTCCCACCGAGACCACGCGGGGCAGGCCGGCGGGAAGCGCGTCGAACACCGTCGGCCTGCCCTGCGGGTCGACGTTGGTGCAGATCAGCCCGCGCGGCTTGTGATAGCGCCAGACGCGCCGCCGGTCGGGCGCTCCCACCGGCTTGCCGTCCACGGTGACCGCGCTCTGGCCGTCGACCAGCGTGGCCGGGGTCGACAGCACCGCGCCGTCGACCGCGACCCGGCCGGCGGCGATCCAGCGCTCGGCCTCGCGGCGCGAGCACAAGCCGGCCCGCGCCAGATACTTGGCGATCCGTTCGCCGACGCGTCCGGCGTCAGCGGCGGCAGGCCTCGACGAAGGCGTTGAAGATCCTGGCATCCCCCCGGTCGATCTCGTATTCGGGGTGCCATTGTACGCCAAGGCAGAAGCGGTGCCGCGTGCTCTCGATGCCCTCGATCACCCCGTCGGGCGCGCGGGCGTCGACCAGCACGCCGGCGCCGACATCGAGCGCCGCCTGGTGGTGGGCGCTGTTGACCGCCATCTCGGCGGCGCCGACGATCTCGCGCAGCTTCGTGCCCGGCGCGACCGAGACCGTATGGCCGGGCTCGGTGCGCGGGTTGGGCTGCTCGTGCGCCAGCGCGCCGTCCACCTCGTCCGGGATGTGCTGGATCAGCGTGCCGCCCAGAACCACGTTGAGGAGCTGCTGCCCGCCGCAGATGCCGAGCACCGGCATGTCGCGCGCGAGCGCGCCCTCGGTCGCCGATTTCTCGAACGCGGTGCGCCGGTCCTTGGTGGTCACCGTCTCGTGCCGGGTCGCGGCGCCGAACAGCGCCGGGTCGACGTCGAACGCCCCGCCGGTGACGACCAGCCCGTCGATGCGGTCGAGATAGTCCGCCGCGCATTCCGGCTCGTGCGGCAGCAGCAGCGGCAGCCCGCCCGCCCGGATCACCGCGCCGCAATAGTTCTCCCGGATCGCGTACCACGGCGAGCCGGAATAGCCGCCGGCGGGCTCGGAATCGAGCGTCAGGCCTATCACCGGTCGTTTCATCGGCCGCACTCTACCGCGAATTCCCGCGCCGCCCGAGTCGCCGGCTTGACCGCTCGCGGCGCTCGCCGGATGGTGCGCCGATGTCCCGTTCCGCCGAGAGCTGGATGGACCGCGCGCTGGCGCTCGCCGAGGCGGCAGGCAAGGCGGGCGAGGTGCCGGTGGGCGCGGTCATCGTCGATGCGCGGACCGGCGCGGCGCTGGCCGAGGCCGCCAACCGCACCGAGCGCGACGCCGATCCCACCGCGCACGCGGAGATGCTGGCGATCCGCGAAGCCGCTCGCAGGCTCGGGGTTCCCAGGCTCGCGGATTGCGATCTCTATGCCACGCTGGAGCCGTGTGCGATGTGCGCCCAGGCGATCGCGTTTGCCCGCATCCGCCGGCTCTATTTCGGCGCGCCCGATCCGAAGGGCGGCGGCGTCGAGCACGGCGCCAGGATCTTCGAGCAGCCCTCCTGCCACCACCGCCCGGAAGTCTACGGCGGCATCGGCGAGGTCCGGGCGGCGGCCCTGCTGCGGGCCTTCTTCCGGGAGCGGCGGTAGCCCTCCGGCATTCGCGCGGCCATGCGGGCCTTGGAGAGGTTCTGCGCCTCCGCCGGCCGAGCCAGCTTGTAGGCGAGCACCGACTTGATCGCGTAGGTCTTCGCGTCCTCGTAGGTGCCGTCTTCCCGGAGCAGGTCTTCGAGCGCCGATCCGACGCGCGGGTTCTTCTCAGACATGACGGTCATGTTCCTTCATCCGGCGCTGCGCCAGTTCTTCGAGGAACCGCGCCTCACTCCTCCGGCTCGAAGCCGTACTCCTCCCAGCGGCTGTTGACCAGGTCCATGTCCACGTCGTGCGGGGTCACCATGGGCGGGTAGCGGTCGCCGCCATAGGCCTCCTCCGGCTCGAAGTCGAGATTGACCGTGGCGTCGATCAGCACCCGGCACCACTTGCCGGTGCCGTACAGCATCGGGTCGCGGTCCTTGAGCCGGGTCGAGGGGTCGAGCAGCGAGCCCCACGATCCCGGGAAGAACACGATGTCGTCCTCGGCCGCGTTGACCCGGTAGGCGAAGGCCCAGTCGAGCGCGCCGTAGTCGTGGATGTCGATGTCCTCGTCGACCACCCAGATGTTCTTGTAGCGCAGATGCGAGGCGTTCGAGCCCCAGATCGCCGCCGCCGCCTGCTTGGCCTGGCCGCGATAGGTCTGGCGCATCTGGATCATCAGCGTGGTGCCGTTATTGGCCGGCGCGCAGTGCACGTCGGTGATGCCCGGAACCCCGGCGCGCTCCAGCACGTTCCAGGCGACGCCGGCGCGCTGGATCGACGAGGTGATCGAGTTCTCGTTGAGCATCTTGGGCAGCGTGCCCTCCAGCGTGCCGCGATGGATCGAGCCGTCGCGATAGGTGACGCAGGTGATCCTGGTGACGTGCTTGGGGCCCTGGTCGCCGCCGAAATAGCCGGTGTACTCGCCGAACGGGCCTTCCGGCTCGAAGGTCGCCGGGTCGGGGTCGATGAACCCCTCGATCACCATCTCGGCATCGGCCGGCACCATGAGGTCCGAGGTCTCGCACTTGACCAGCGGCACCGGCTCGCCCCGGATGGCGCCCATCACGTCGTACTCCGACACCCCGGTCGGCACCGGCGCCGAGGCGCAGTAGGGCATCGCCGGCTCCCAGCCATAGACATGGGCGACCGGCATCTTCATCCCGCGGTCCTCCCATTTCTGGAAGTGGACCCCCCAGTTCTGCGCCCGCCAGAGCAGCACCGGCAAAGTGTCCTTCTGGCCCAGCATGCCGCGATAGATACCGATATTGTGGACCCCGGTGTCGGGGTCCATGGTGACCGTCGCCGAGTAGGTGTTGATGTAGCGCCCGCCATCCTCGCGGTGCCAGCGCGGTACCGGCACCTTGTAGATGTCGATGTCGTCCCCGGTGACCACGTTCTCCTTGACCTTGCCGGTCCTGACCTCGGCGGGCGGTACGCGCTGCTGCAGATAGTGCCGGGTGGCCAGCACCAGGTCGCGGACCGGCGCGTCCTGCGGCAGGCCCAGCATCATCGCGACCCGGGAATAGTTGGAGAGCCCGCCGGTGAACACCGCGCGCGACCAGACGTCGTCGTCGGGGCCGTAGCCCGCGATGTTGTCGAACAGCAGCGCCGGGCCGTGGCCGGTGCCGAAGGTCTTGCGCGCGATGGTGCCGAGCTCGCAATCCCAGTCCACCTCGGCGCCGATTCGCTGGAGCTCGCCGGCGATGTCGAGCGCCTCGATCCAGCCGCGGAGGTCGCCGAACTGGCGCGGCTGCAAGCGGTTGGAAAGACCTTCCGGCTGGTCCATCGCGTACTCCCTTCGGATATGCGGCTATTTCAGATCGTCGAGGCCGAGCGCCGACCAGCGCGCGAGCGCGGCCCGCCTGTCCTCTTCCATCGGCTCGACGGTCGGCGGGTAGCGGCGGCCGTCGCGCTCGGGCGGGTAGTCGAGGTTGATCGTCGCGTCGATCAGCACCCGGTGCCACTTGCCGGTGCCGAACAGGTGCACGTCGGCATCGCGCCGCCGCACCGAGGGATCGAGCCCGGCGCCCCAGGTGGCGGGGAAGATCACGATATCGCCCTCGCCGGCATTGACCCGCCAGGCCAGCGCCCAGTCGACGGCGGCGTAGTCGTGGATGTCGATGTCCTCGTCGACGACGATGACGTGCTTGTAGCGCACATGCGAGGACGAATCGCCCCACAGCGCCGACGCCACCTGCTTGGCCTGGCCGCGATAGGTCTGGCGGATCTGCACCGCCATGTTGACCCCGGCGTGGATCGGCATGCCGAACACGTCGGTGACGCCGGGCACGCCGGCGCGCTCCAGCGCGTTCCACGCCGTCGCCGAGCGCTGGATCGAGCTCATGATCGCGTTCTCGGCATAGCTGTAGGGCAGCGCCCCCTCGACCGTGCCGCGAAAGATCGGGTCGTCGCGGTGGGTGATGCAGGTCACCCGGGCGGTGTGCTTGGGCGTCCGCTCGGTCGCGTAATACCCGGTGAACTCGGCATAGGGCCCCTCTTCCATGAAGCTCGCGGGGTCGGGGTCGATCCAGCCCTCGATGACGATCTCGGCGCTCGCCGGCACCAGGAGCGGCACCGTCTCGCAGGGGACGAGCTCCACCGGCGCGCCCCGGATCGCGCCCATCACGTCGTATTCCGAGATGTCGCGCGGCACCGGCGCGCCGGCGGTGAAGCCGAGCGAGGGCTCCCAGCCGAGCACGAAGGCGACCGGCATCTTCTCGCCCCGCGCCTCGTATTTGGTGAAATGCCCGCCCCAGTGCTGGGCCCGCCACATCAGCACCGGGATCGCGTCCCGCCCGCCCACCATGCCGCGATAGATGCCGACATTGTGCAGCCCGGTATCGGGGTCCTTGGTCACGCAGCCGGCATAGGTCAGCACGTAGCGCCCGCCGTCCAGCCGGTTCCACTTCGGCACCGGGAAGGACAACAGGTCGATGTCCCGGCCGGTGAGCACGTTCTCTTTGACCGGGCCGGTCTCCACCGTCACCGGCGGCACGCGTTCGTTGAAGATGGTGCGGCAGATCCACACCAGGTCGCGGACCGGCGTGTCCCGCGGCAGGCCGAACATCATGGCGAGGCGGGAATAGGCGCCCTGGCCGCCGACGAACACCTCGCGGCAGCGCGCGCCGGCGCCGTAGTCCTTGATGTTGCGGAACAGGAAGGCGGGTCGGTCGCCCTTGCCCTGCGCCATGCGGTAGATCGTCCCGAGCTCGACGTCCCAGTCGACCTCCGCGTCGATCTCGCGCAGCTCGCCCGCCGCCCTGAGCGCCTCGATCCAGCCGCGCATGTCGCCGAACGCGACCGGCTTTCGGCCGCCCGCGAGCCCGCCCTTCTCAGTCACCCGGTTATCCTTCCCCGCCGCAGCCGCCGCGGCGCATCTTAGCCACGGCGCAAGCGCCGTCCAGTTGACAGCCGGCGCGGCGCCCCGGACCATCGCGCCCGCGATGACCGAGAGCCCGGCCCGCAGCTTCGTCGACGACCGCCCCGGGGCGTTCCGGGTCAGGCGCGGCGCCTTCGTCGAGCCCGCGCTGTTCGAGCGCGAGCTGGAGCGGATCTTCGGGCGCTGCTGGAACTATGTCTGCCACGAGAGCCAGCTTCGCCAGCGCGGCAGCTATGTGCGGGGGACGATCGGGCGCCTTCCCGTCTTCGCGATCCGCGGTCTCGATGGCGAGATCCGCTGCTTCCACGATTCCTGCCCGCATCGCGGCTCGATGCTGACGCGCGGGCGGGCTGGGGTGCAGCCCACCATCACCTGCCGCTACCACGGCTGGGCGTTCAACGCCGACGGCAAGTGCATCCGGGTGCGGGGCAGGGACGGGGGCTACAGCCGGGAGGCGCTGGAGAGGCTCGGCACCGATCTCAAGCCGGTCGCGCGGGTCGCCGCCTATCGCGGCTTCGTCTTCGCCTGCCTCGACGCCGATGTCGAGGAGCTGGAGAGCTTCCTCGGCGGCGCGCGGCCGTTCATCGACCTGATGGCCGACCAGTCGGAGCAGGGCATGGAGGTGCTGAAGGGCGAGAGCACCTATGTCATGCGGGCCAACTGGAAGCTGCAGACCGAGAACTCGACCGACGGCTATCACGTCGCCACGGTGCACCGGAACTTCGCCCATGCGGTGCGCCAGCGCGAGGCGCTCGCGGGCGAGACCGGCGATGCCCGCGCCAGGACCGAGGCGAGCCGCATCCTCGACCTCGAGAGCATCCGCTCCGGCGGCTACGACATGGGCAACGGGCACATGATCAACTGGTCGGACCGGGGCTCGCCCGAATCCGCCCCGCTGAACGAGGCGCGCGCGGCGCTGGTCGCGCGGTTCGGTCCGGGCAAGGCGCGCTGGATGATCGACCGCGGCCGCACAGTGACGATCTTCCCCAATTTCTTCCTCAACGATGTCGCCTCGACCTGCATCCGGCTGTGGCGGCCGGTCGCCGTCGACCTCACCGAGATCGACACCTGGTGCCTCGCCCCCATCGGCGAGAGCGCCGCGGCCAGGCGCGCCCGGATCCGCAAATACGAGGACTTCTTCCTGCCCTCCAGCCTCGCCGTGCCGGACGACGTGCGCGCGATGGAGGTCGCCCATGCCGGCTCGCTCGCCGCCGGCGGGACGGCGTGGAACGACCTCGCGCTCGGCCGCGCGACGATGATCGAGGGGGCCGACGAGGCCGCAAGCGAGCTCGGCGCGGCGCCGCTCTACAGCAATCCCGGGCGCGAGAGCGAGACGCCGTTCTACGCCTTCTGGCGCGAGTGGCGGCGCCGGATGGACGGGCCGTGAGCTTCGATGCCGCGCTGACCGCCGAGGCCGCCGACCTCCTCTATCGCGAGGCCTGCCATCTCGACCGCCGGGAGTGGCAGGCGTGGCTCGCGCTCTATGCCGAAGATGCGGTGTTCTGGGCGCCGGCGCTCGCCGGCGAGGAGGGGTTCAGCGAGGATCCCGACAACGACGTCAGCCTGATCTATCTCGACCGCGCCGGGCTGGAGGCGCGCATCTTCCGCATCGAAGGCGGGGACTCCTTCGCCAGCGCGCCGCTGCCCCACACCGCCCATCTGGTGGGCAACGTCCGGGCGGCGAGGGCCGGGGATGCCGAGATCGAGGTCTCCGCCACCTGGCTGGTCAACAGCTTCCGCCGGACCGACCCGCCGATCCTGCGCGCCGGGCGCTACGCCTATGCGCTGAGGCGGGAGGAGGAGGGGCTGAAGATCGCCCGCAAGAAAGTCTACGTGCTCGACGACCGCATCGTCGGGCCGATCGACATCTTCAACATCTGAGCCGGGCTTCAGACGACCCTGAACTCCATCGGCAGGCGGCCGAGCCGCCGCGCGCCTTGCTCCTCCACGACGATGGTGTTGCCGGCGCGGATCGCCCGCGCGCCGTCGGCCGACGTCGCCCACGGCTTGAGGATGAAGCAGTGCCCGGCCTCGACCGTCTGGCCCTGGGCGTCGCCGCCCGGCCGCGTGGTCGGCCCGTCCTGGCCGAGACCGAGCCCGTGGCCCATGGTCGGCGCCGCCCTGAGCCCCGCCGCCTCCATATGCGCGCCCCACCGGCGGACGAGCTCGGCATAGGGAACGCCCGGCCTGAACGCCTCCAGCAGCATCTCGAAGCACGCGAGCGAGGCCTCGAACAGGCGCGCGTAATCCGCCCCGGGCGGGCCGAGCGAGAGCGCCTCGACGCTCTGCGCCATGTAGCCGGCATATTTGATCTCGGATTCGCAGATCAGGATGTCGCCCTGCTCCAGCGCACGGAAGGTCGGCATCAGGAAGGTCTGGCTCGGCGCCTTGCCGATGCCCAACAGCAGCATCGCCGGCACCTCGCCGCCGCTGCGGATATGGGCTGCCATCATCTCGGCATAGAGCGCGTGCTCGCCCAGCCCCGCCCGGGCGTGCTGGAACGCCGCCTCGCCGATCGCATCGGCGCAGAGCTGGGCGCGCTCGATCAACGCGATCTCCTCGGCGCTCTTCACCTGACGGATGTCGTGCATCAGCGCGGTCGCATCGACGAACTCGGCCTCCGGAAAGGCCCGTTGCAGGGCATGGAGCTCGCCCGACGACACCGTGCCGTCGGGAAACCGCAGCACGCCTTCGAGCCCGGCGATGCCGACCCGCGCCCGGTTGCCGCAGTGATCCGAAAGCGCGGACGCCATCGCCTCGCCCCAGCGACCCTCGCGGGTGGCGCGGATGTCGGCGATCCAGCCCTGCGCCGCCCGCCAGAAATCCACCCGCCGCGGCTCGCGGACGATCGCCGTGGGCTCGCCCTTCGCCGGGAAGACCGCGGCCGCCGCGGTGCCGCCGCCGCCGATGGTCGTGAGGTAGCGGACATCCGGCTGGCAGGCGTCCCACTCGCCGGTGTTCTCGGGCGCGAGAATGCAGTCGAGGCCGTTCTCCGCCATCGCCGCGCGCACCGCTGCGTGGCGTCGGTCGCGTTCGGCGAGGCTGAGCCGGGGGAGCGCTACCGGTTCCATCGCCCGATTGTGCTCGGTTGTTGGCCCGCCGGCCAGCCGATAGGCTTCCCGTTCATGGCGGGAGGCGGCGCATGAAGTCTGGCCCACATTTCTCACCCCTGTCACGGCCTGCGTCGCGGCCGGGCGTTCGTCCCGCCAGGAGCGGGCCGAAGGGCGTAGCAGGAACTACGGCCGAGGCCCGCGACGCAGCGGGCGGGCGCCCGGGCGCGACGCAGGCCGTGACAGGGGTGAGAAATGCGGGCTAGAGTCATGGTCCAGGTCGCGGACCGCCGCATCGAGCCCGACGAACACGAGGTGCCGCCGGTCGGACCCAAGGAGGCGCTGCTGCGGGTCGAGGCCTGCGGCCTCTGCGGCTCTGACGTCGACCAGTATCGCGGCAATTTCGCCGCCAAGGGCATCATGCGCTACCCCGTCATCCCGGGCCACGAGCCGGTCGGGCGGATCGCCGAGATCGGCGCGGAGGCGGCCCGGTCATGGGGCGTCGGCGTCGGCGACCGGGTGGCGCTGGAGCCGCATCTCTCCTGCGGGCGCTGCGCGCTCTGCCTCGGCGGCGCCTATCACAACTGCCGCTCGCTGATGCCGCCCGGCGCGCCGCCCTGCTACGGCTACACGCCGCGCGACGTGGGGCACGGGCTGTGGGGCGGCTACAGCGAATACATCCACCTGCACGAGCGCACCATGCTGCACAAGGTGCCCGAGACCATGCCGCTCGCGCTCGCGCTGCTTTACCAGCCGATCGCCGCCGGGATCCGCTGGGCGGTGCAGGTGCCGCGGACCGCGATGGGCGACACCGTCCTGATCCTCGGCCACGGCCAGCGCGGGCTCGGCGCGGTGGTCGCCGCGCGCGAGGCCGGCGCCGGCACCGTCATCGTCACCGGGACGGCGCGCAGCGCCTACAAGCTTCGCCTCGCCGAGGCGCTCGGCGCGGACCACACCATCGAGGCCGACCGCGAGGATGTTGTCGAGCGCGTCATGGCGATCACCGGCGGGCGCGGCGTCGATGTCGCGCTCGACGTGGTGCCGGGCGCCGCGTCCGCGGTCGAGGACGCGATCGCCGCGACCAGGATCGGCGGCACCGTGGTGTTGAGCGGCATCAAGGCGAAGGACCAGGTCGTCGCGCTCGATGTCGAGGCGGTGATCTACAAGGAGCTCGTCCTCAGGGGCGTCTATTCCCAGGCCCGCGACGCCTATGTCGAGGCCTTCCGGATGCTGGAACAGAACAAGTACAGGCTCGAACGGCTCCACACCCACGAGTTCGCGCTTCCCCACGCCGAGGAGGCGATCCAGACCCTGGGGCGGGAGCGGAACCGGGATGAGCGGCCGATCTGCGTCTCGCTCCACCCCGAGCTAACCGCCCGCGGCGACGGCGAGCCAGGCGCCGAGCGCGACGGCGGCGAGCGAGGCGAGCCTGACGGCACCCGTCGGTAACCCAACCCCCCACCGGGCGAGCGCGTCGAAGCGCGGCCGGGGCAGCAACAACAGCGCCGCGCCCACCGCCACGAGCAGCCCGCCGAGAACGGCGACCGCCGTGGGGTGTCGGGCGGCGGGCGCGCCGGCGAGGATGAGAGCGCCGAGCACCAGCCGGACCGCGCCGGCGATTGCCTTGGCGTCGCGGCGTGCGAGCAGGGCCTCGGCGAGGCCGATGAAGCGCGCCGGGAACAGGCCGCAGAAGATCCCGGCGGCGGCGATCAGCACGCCCGGGACGAGGACGGGAAGGTTCATCATGCACGCCCGTGCCGCCCGCCGGCGGCAAGGCCGCGGACCCAGGCGAAGGCGAGCAGCCCGGCGATCGATGCCGCCCCGATGCCGATGGCGAGCGGCATCTGGGTTCCGTCGTCGAACGCGGCGACGGCGGCGCCGGCGAGCGCGGCGCAGCCGAGCTGCACCACGCCGAGCAGCGAGGACGCCGCGCCCGCGACCTCGGGAAACGGCGAGAGCGCGCCCGCGGTCGCGGGCGGCAGGATGAGGGCGAAGAAGAACATGTAGGCGAAGGCCGGCACGACGATCGCCCACGGGCTCGCCGTGCCGGCGATCGCGAGGGCGGCCACGGCGAGCCCCGAGGCGAGCCCGCCGAGCGTGCCCCACATCAGCAGCCGGTCGATGCCGATCCGCATCACCAGCCGGCTGCCCACCGGATATCCGATCAGGTTGCCGACCATGACCAGCGCGAAGAACCAGCCGAACGCCGCCGGCGTCTCGCCGAGATGGACGATGAAGGCGGCGGGCGCGCCGGCGAGGAAGGCGAACAGGGCGGAGAACGCCGCCGCCCCGCACCCCACATAGGCCCAGAAAACGCCGCGCCGCGCGACCTTCGAGAACGCCGCGAACAGCCGCCTGGGGGAGAGCGCGCCGGGGTCGGGGGTCGCATTGGTCTCCGGCAGCCAGCGCCAGTGGATCGCGAGTGCGAGCGCGCCGTAGGCGAGCATGGCCAGGAAGATCGACCGCCAGCCCGCGGTCTCGGTCAGCCAGGCACCGACCACCGGAGCCACGATGGGCATGATGCCAAGCACCAGAAACACGTATGACAGGACGCGCGATGCGTCCTCCCGGTCGAGCCGGTCGCGAACGACGGCGCGCGAGATCACCTGGGTCGCCGCGGCTGCGAGGCCCTGCACCAGCCGGGCGGCGACCAGCATTTCGATGCCCGGCGAGATCGCCAGCGCGACCGAGGCGGATACGTAGAGCAGCAAGGCGAACAGCAGCACCGGGCGGCGGCCGAAGCGGTCCGACATCGGCCCGTAGACGAGCTGGCCCGCCGCCATGCCGAAGACGAAGAGGCTGAGGCTGAGCTGGACCGCGGAAAGGTCGGTGCCGAGGTCCGATGCCATCTCCTGCGCCGCCGGCAGCGCGGTGTCGATCGACAGCGGGTCGAGCCCGACCACCATGCCGAGGAGAAAGGCGAAGAAGAGCCGCTCCCGCCCGGTCATGCGACGGTGGCGATCTCGGCGAGGAAGATGTCGGCGAAGGTCTTGAGCTTGGCGGCCCCGACGCCGTGGATCCCGGCAAAATCCTCCCGGCTGCGCGGGCGCTCGCGCGCCATCTCGATCAGCGACCGGTCGGGGAAGACGGCATAGGCCGGAACCCCCCGCTCGTTTGCCAGCCTGAGGCGGAGCCGCTTGAGACGGGCGAGCAGGGCCTCGTCGCCGGCGCTCAACGCGGTGCCGGAATCCAGGGGCGCCGATCGCTCGCGCGCGCGGCGGGCTCTCGCCGTCTCGGCGCGGCGCCGGAATTCGCCCTCTCCGCGCAGCAGCGCCCGCCCGCTCTCAGTCGTCTGCAGCCCGCCATAGCCGGCGATGTCGAGATGCAGGTAGCCGGCGGCGACGAGCTGGCGGAGAATGCTGCGCCAGACCGTCTTCGCGTGATGCGCCCCGCCGCCGAAGGCATCGCGGCGATCATGGCCGAACTTGACGACCTTCTCGGTTCGGCTGCCGGCGAGCACGTCGATGAGATGCGCCGCGCCGAAGCGCTGACCCGTCTGGATCACCGCCGACAGCGCGAGCTGCGCATCCTCGGTCGCCTCCACCAGCGCGACCGGGCGGAGGCAGGTGTCGCAATTGCCGCAGGGCTCGATGCGCTCGCCGAAATAGGCGAGCAGCGTCACCCGCCGGCAGCCCGGGGTCTCGCAATAGCCGAGCAGCGCATCCAGGCGCTTGTGCGCGCGCCGCTTGTGGTCGTCGCTGCCGTCCTCGTTGTCGATGAACATCCGGCGCAGGCGGATATCGTCGAACCCGTAGAGCATGCAGGCATCGCCGGGCTCCCCGTCGCGCGCCGCGCGGCCGATCTCCTGGTAGTAGGCCTCGATCCCGGACGGGATGTCGGTGTGGAAGACGTAGCGCACGTCGGGCTTGTCGATCCCCATGCCGAAGGCGATCGTGGCGACGATCACCACCCCCGGCTCGGCGATGAAGATGTCCTGGTGGGCGGTTCGCTGCTCTGCGGTCATCCCGGCGTGGTAGGGGAGCGCCCTTATCCCCTCGCCGTCGAGCATCGCCGCCGTCTCCTCGACCTTGCGGCGCGACAGGCAATAGACGATGCCGCTCTGGCCGCGCCGCGCCTCGACGAAGGAGAGAAGCTGGCGCCTGGGCGAGTTTCGCGGCTTCACCTCGAGGCGGATATTGGGGCGGTCGAACCCGGCGACGAACTGCGCGGCGTCGGGCGCCAGAAGCTGCGCCGCGATGTCGTCGCGCGTGACCGCATCGGCGGTCGCGGTCAGCGCCAGGATGGGCACGCCCGGAAAGCGCGCGCGCAGCGCGGACAACGCGCCGTATTCCGGCCGGAAGGCCGGACCCCATTGCGAGACGCAATGCGCCTCGTCGACGGCGATCAGCGACAGTGTCAGGCGCGAGAGCGCCGCCAGCATGCGTTCGGTCATCAGCCGTTCCGGGGCGAGATAGAGCAGCCGGATCTCGCCGGCGGCGACCCGTCGCCAGATCGCCACATTGTCGGCCCGCTCATTCAGGGAATGGATCGCGTCGGCCGCGACGCCGGCGAGCCGGAGCGCCGCCACCTGATCCTGCATGAGCGCGACCAGCGGGGAGACCACCACCGTCAACCCGCCCAGGACCAGCGCCGGCACCTGGAAGCAGAGCGACTTGCCGCCGCCCGTCGGCATCACCGCCAGCGCATCGCGGCCGGCAAGCACGGCGTCGATCACCGGCTCCTGGCCGGGGCGGAAGGACTCGAAGCCGAAAGCGTCCTTGAGAACCCGATGCTTCACCGCTCGATACCCTGCCGCCGCGCTGCGACCTTGCCGTTCTTGCGCCGGTCGGTCCAGCCCCCCGAATGTTCGCCCTGAAATCGCCTTGGCCGTGCTAGACTCGGTGCTGGCCCCGTAGGAATCCGGGGCGGAGATCCGACGATGGCCGGCGATGACGCCGTCGACATCGAGGCGATGCGCAGCCTGCTCCTCGAAGAGCGCGAAGCCCTGTTGCGCGCGAGCGCGGCGACCGCCGAGGATCGGGCTCCGGTAGAACTCGATCAACAGGCGGTGGGCCGGCTCTCGCGGCTCGATGCGATCCAGGTCCGCGCCATGGCCGAGGCTTCTGAGACGCGGCGGCAGGGCCGGCTGCACCGCATCGACGCGGCGCTCAGGCGCATCGACGACGGCAGCTATGGCGAGTGCATGGAATGCGGCGAGCCGATCCCGCCCCGGCGCCTCGAAATCGACCCTACGGTTGCCGTCTGCGTTCCCTGCGCCGGCTGAGCGGCGCCTGCTCGACACCCCGAGACCCGACCGTTTGCGCGCTATCGGGGCGCGGGCCAGCCCGGAATTCTCACCCCTGTCATGGCCTGCGCGGCGCTGTCCGGCCGACAGGGCAGGAGAGGCGCGCGGCGCGATGCGGCACATCGGGCAAGCGCCTCGACGCACCCTGTCGGCCGGACAGCGCCGCCCGAAGGGTCGCGCCCGGGCGCCCGCCCGCGGCGTCGCGGGCCTCGACCGTAGTGCCTGCGACGCCCATCGGCCCGCTCCTGGCGGGACGAACGCCCGGGCGCGACGCAGGCCGTGACAGGGGTGAGAATTCCGGGCTAGGTTTCCGGTCGCGAAACCGGGAGGCGCCGATGTGCGGCATCGTCGGATTGTTCTTCAAGAACCCCGCGCTCCGGGACCAGCTCGGCACCCGGTTCGCGACGATGCTCGCCGGCATGGCGGATCGCGGTCCCGACAGCGCCGGGCTGGCGGTGTTTCACGACCCGGTCCCCGAGCCCGGCTGCAAGCTCACGCTGTTCGCGGCCCGGCCGGAGCATGACTGGAACGCGCTCGGCGAAGCGCTCGCCGCCGCGCTGGGCGCCGCGCCGGACATCGAGGTGCGGTCGAACCACGCCGTGCTGCGCATCGCCGGAACCGCCCGCCGCGCGGTCGAGTGGCTCGCCGCCGAGCGGCCGGACATCCGGGTCATGGGCTATGGGCGGCTGATCGAGGTGTTCAAGGACAAGGGCCTGCCGGGCGAGATCGCCCGGCGTTTCGGGGTGGGCGGGATGAGCGGCACCCACGCCATCGGACACACCAGGATGGCGACCGAGAGCGCGGTGACGACGGAGCACTCGCACCCCTTCATCGCGGCCGACGATGTCTGCCTGGTGCATAACGGCTCGCTCAGCAACCACAACCGGCTGCGGCTGTGGCTGCAGCGGCGCGGGCTCGAGTTCGAGTCCGACAACGACACCGAGGTCGCCGCGCGCTACTTCGCCCACCGCCTGGACGAGGGCGCCAGCCTCAAGGAGGCGATGGAGGCGGGGCTCGAGGATCTCGACGGCTTCTACACCTTCGCGGTCGGCACGGCGGACGGCTTCGCGGTGCTGCGCGATGCGTTCGCCTGCAAGCCCGCCGTTCTCGCCGAGAACGACGACTGGGTCGCGATGGCGTCCGAGTTCCGCTCGCTTGCCGACCTTCCCGGGTTAAACCGGGCGAAGATCTGGGAGCCCGAACCCGCGACCGCCTATATGTGGTCGCTGCAGGGCAGTGCATGACCGCAATCGACCTATCCGCCTGCTCGGTGCGCGAGCTCAACGCGCGGCTGCACGCGCTCGCCGCCGATACCAACGAAACCGCGTGGCGCGTGACCGAGCCCAGGGGCGCGCATGCGGTGGCGGCCGGGCTCACCGTCCCGGTCTCGGTCGAGATCGACGGCCATGTCGGCTACTACTGCGGCGGGATGAACCAGGCGGCGGCGCTGACCGTCAACGGGCATTGCGGCACCGGGGTCGGAGAGAACATGATGTCGGGGACGGTGCGGGTGCGCGGCAATGCCTCGCAATGCGCCGGCGCCTCGGCGCATGGCGGGCTGCTGGTGATCGAGGGCGACGCCGGTCCGCGCTGCGGCATCTCGATGAAGGGCGTCGACATCGTGGTCGGCGGCTCGGTCGGCCATATGAGCGCGTTCATGGCGCAGTCGGGCAATCTGGTGGTCTGCGGCGACGCCGGCGAGGACCTCGGCGACTCGATCTACGAGGCGGCGATCTATGTCGGCGGCGCGACCGGACGGCTCGGCGCCGACTGCGTCGAGAAGGAGATGACCGCGGAACACCGCGACCGCCTGTCCGCTCTCCTGGAAAAGGCCGGGATCGATTCCGACCCGGCGGCGTTCCGCCGCTTCGGATCGGCCCGCCGGCTGTACAATTTCCATGTCGACAACGCGGACGCCTATCGATGAGCGTAGACCGCCGCGCGCTGCGCCCGTCCGCCACCTTCCCCGACCGCGTGCTGGCCGAGATCCACCGCGCCGCCGACCAGGGCGTCTACGAGATCCGCGGCTTCGGCACCAAGCGCCATCTGCCGAGCTTCGACGACCTCTTGTTTCTCGGCGCGTCGATGTCGCGCTACCCGCTTGAAGGCTATCGCGAGCGCTGCGACACCGACGTGGTGCTCGGCGACCGCTTCGCCTCCAGGCCCGTCGAGCTCGCCATCCCGATCACCGTGGCGGGGATGAGCTTCGGCGCGCTCGGCGCCAACGCCAAGGAGGCGATCGGCCGGGCCTGCACCGCGATGGGCACCAGCTCGACCACCGGCGACGGCGGCATGACCGAGGAGGAACGGCGCTCCTCCAAGACCCTGGTCTATCAGGTCCTGCCCTCGCGCTACGGCATGAACCCCGACGATCTGCGCCGCGCCGATGCGATCGAAATCGTCGTCGGGCAGGGCGCCAAGCCCGGCGGCGGCGGCATGCTGCTCGGCCAGAAGATCACCGAGCGGGTGGCCGCGATGCGCGACCTCCCGGTCGGCATCGACCAGCGCAGCGCCTGCCGCCACCCCGACTGGACCGGCCCCGACGACCTGACGATCAAGATCCAGGAGCTGCGCGAGATCACCGACTGGGAGAAGCCGGTCTACGTCAAGATCGGCGCGTCCAGGCCGCAATTCGACGTCCCGCTCGCGGTCAAGGCGGGCGCCGACGTGATCGTGCTCGACGGCATGCAGGGCGGCACCGCCGCGACCCAGGACGTCTTTATCGAGCATGTCGGCATTCCCACCCTGCCGGCGGTGCGCCGGGCGGTCGAGGCGCTGCAGGAGCTCGACATGCACCGCAGGGTGCAGCTCATCGTCTCCGGCGGCATCAGGACCGGCGCCGACGCCGCCAAGGCGCTGGCGCTCGGCGCGGACGCGGTGTCGATCGGTTCGGCGGCGATGGTGGCGCTCGGCTGCAATCGCCCGGTCCATCTCGAGGACTACCGCGCCATCGGCGCCGAGCCCGGCGCCTGCCATCACTGCCACACCGGCCGCTGCCCGGTGGGCGTGACCACCCAGGACGCCGATCTCGAATCCCGCCTCGACCCGGAGCAGGGCGCGAGATGGCTGAGGAACTATCTGAGCGTGATGGTGCTGGAGCTCCAGACCATCGCCCGGGCCAACGGCAAGAGCCACGTGCTCAACCTCGAGCCCGAGGATCTCGTCGCGCTCACCGTCGAGGCGGCGGCGATGGCGGGCGTGCCGCTCGCCGGGACCGACTGGATACCGGGCCGCGCGTGATGCGGCCGCATCTGGCAGGGAGAAGGACATGACCATCGATCTCGCCAAGGTGGCCGAGGACAAGGGCATCCGCTATTTCCTGATCAGCTTCGTCGATCTGTTCGGCGTGCTGAGGTCGAAGCTGGTGCCGGCGCGCGCCATCGCCGACATGCAGGTAGAGGGCGCCGGCTTCGCGGGTTTCGCCGCCTGGCTCGACATGACGCCCGCCGATCCCGACATGTTCGCCATCCCCGACCCGGAGAGCCTGATCCAGCTTCCCTGGAACCGCGAGGTGGGCTGGCTCGCCGCCGATCTGTGGATGAACGGCGCCCCGGTCGAAGCCTCGCCACGGGTGGTGCTGAAGCGCCAGGTCGAGCGCGCGGACGCCGCCGGATACCGCATGAAGACCGGCGTCGAGTGCGAGTATTTCCTGCTCGCGCCCGACGAGGTGGCGATTTCCGATCCCCGCGACGTGCAGGAAAAGCCCTGCTACGACCAGGCCGCGCTGATGCGCCGCTTCGAGGTCATCGGCGAGATCTGCGACGCGATGATCGAGCTCGGCTGGAAGCCCTACCAGAACGACCACGAGGACGCGAACGGCCAGTTCGAAATGAACTGGGAGTACGACGATTGCCTGGTCACCGCGGACCGGCACGCCTTCTTCAAGTTCATGGTCAAGACGGTCGCCGAGCGCCATGGCTACCGCGCGACCTTCATGCCCAAGCCCTTCGCCAACCTCACCGGCAACGGCTGCCACACCCATGTGTCGCTGTGGGACGCGGGCGGCCGCAACCTGTTCCTCGACGAAGACGGCGAGCTCGGGCTGTCGGGGCTCGCCTACAACTTCCTCGGCGGCATCGTCCACTCGGCGGACGCCTTCTGCGCGCTGTTCAACCCGGCGGTCAACAGCTACAAGCGGATCGACGCCACGGTGACGCTGTCGGGCGCGACCTGGTCGCCCAACGCGATCAGCTATTCCGGCAACAACCGCACCCACATGATCCGCATCCCCGATTCCGGTCGTTTCGAGCTGCGGCTGATGGACGGGGCGGCCAACCCCTACCTGGCGCAGGCCGGCGTGCTCGCCGCCGGGCTCGACGGGATCGAGAACGGGCGCGACCCCGGCAAGCGGCTCGACATCAACATGTATACCGAGGGCGACCGGCTGCGCCGCATCCGCCGGCTGCCGCTCAACCTGCTCGACGCGCTCCGGCTGTTCGACAAGAACCGGGTGGCGCGGGCCGCGTTCGGCGACGAGTTCGTGGACAGCTACGTCAAGCTCAAGCTGGACGAGTGGCGCAGCTACGCCACCACGCTCTCGCAATGGGAGTTCGACCGCACGCTCGACGTCTAGGGCTTGGCCGGCGCCGGCCGCCGCGATGCCGCTGGGGCTGATCAAGTACGGGCTCCCGGGCAGGCGGCGGGCGCGCCGTCCGCTGCCCTCCGCGGGGCGCCTCAAGACGCGCTACGACGTGGTGATCGTCGGCGCCGGCGGGCACGGGCTGGCCGCCGCCTACTACCTCGCCAGGGACCACGGGATCGCCGATGTCGCGGTGCTCGACAAGGGCTGGCTCGGCGGCGGCAACACCGCGCGCAACACGACCATCATCCGCTCCAACTACCTGACCCCGGAAGGCGTGCGGTTCTACGACGAGTCGATCCGCCTGTTTCGCGGCCTGTCGGGCGAGCTCGATTTCAACATCCTCTATTCCGAGCGCGGCCACCTGACGCTCGCCCATACCGACGCGGCGCTGCGCACCATGCGCTGGCGGGCCGAGGTCAACAAGCATCTCGGGGTCGAGTCCGAAATCGTCGACCTCGACGAGCTGGCGCGGCTCTGCCCGCCGCTCAACCTCGATCGCGGCGCGCGCTTTCCCATTCTCGGCGCGCTGCATCACAGGCCCGGCGCCATCGCCCGCCATGACGCGGTCGCCTGGGGCTACGCGATCGCCGCGGCGCGGCGCGGGGTCGAGATCCATCAACGGACGGAAGTCACCGGGATCCTGACCGACAGGGGTCGCGTCACCGGGGTCGAGACGACGCGCGGGCGGATCGCCTGCGGCAGGGTCCTGCAGGCGGTCGCCGGATCGAGCCCGCTGCTCGCGGCGATGGCGGGGTTCCGCCTGCCCATCCGCACGGTGCCGCTCCAGGCCTGCGTGACCGAGCCGCTGAAACCCTTCCTCGATCCCATCGTGGTGTCGGGATCGCTCCACGTCTATGTCTCCCAATCCGCCCGCGGCGAGCTGGTGATGGGCGGAACCACCGACCCCTATGCGCTCTATGCGCAGCGCCCGACCCTCGAATTCAAGGAAAGCCTCGCCGCGCCCATGCTTGCGCTGTTCCCCTTCCTCGCCGAAATCCGGGTGCTGCGGCAATGGGCGGGCCTCGCCGACATGACCCCCGATTTCAGCCCGATCATGGGGCTCACCCCGGTCGGCAACTACTATATCGACGCGGGCTGGGGGACCTGGGGGTTCAAGGCGACGCCGGTCTGCGGCAAGCGCATGGCGGAGACCGTCGCGACCGGGACGGCGCCGCCGCTGATCGAGCCCTTCGCGCTGGAGCGGTTCGCCAGCTTCCGGCAGCTCGGCGAGCGCGGCGCCGCCTCGGTCGGGCATTGAGGAACGCGCCGTGAAGATCCTCGATTGTCCGCTCAACGGCCCGCGCAACATCGCGGAATTCGTCTACGGCGGCGAGGCGGTCGAGATGGCGGACCCGGAGACCGCGAGCGACGCGGCCTGGGCGGAGTACGTCTTCGGCGCCGGCACCGAGCGCGGGGTCGTGCGCGAATGGTGGTTCCACGTACCGACCGCCTACTGGTTCATCGCCGAGCGCGATACGGGAACCGACGAGGTCCTCAGGACCTACCCCGCCTCGGAGCTCTTCCGGCCCGATGGCGAAGCGGGAGACGGCGGGTGACCGGCGGCGCGCATCGGCTTCCGCCCCAGGCCGGGGAGCGGATCGACCGCGCGCGCATCCTCCGCTTCAGCTTCGAGGGCAGGACCTATGAGGGCTTCGCCGGCGACACCATTGCGAGCGCGCTGGCGGCCAACGGGGTCTCGGTGCTCTCCCGCTCCTTCAAGTACCGGCGGCCGCGCGGCATTTTCTCGATGGGGGAGAAGGACGCCAACTCCCTGGTTCAGCTACCGGGCGAGCCCAACGTGCCGGCCGCGACCCGGGCGCTCGAGGACGGGCTGGTCGTCTCGGGACAGAACTACGACGGCAGCCTGGATCGCGACCGGGGCGCCTGGATCGGCCTGTTCTCCCGGTTTCTTCCGGTCGGGTTCTACTACAAGTCTTTCTTTCGGCCGGCCGGCGCGTGGCAGCGCTGGGAGAAGCTGTTTCGCGCCCGCGCGGGTCTCGGCAAGATCGACCCGGGCGCCGAGCCCGGGCGGTTCGACAAGAAATACGGGTTCTACGACGTGGTGGTCGTCGGCGCCGGCCCGGCGGGTCTCGCCGCCGCCGCGAGCGCGGCGGAGGCGGGAGCGCGGGTGCTGCTGGTCGACGATCAACCGGCGCCGGGCGGGGCGCTCACCTATGCGCGTTTCGGCGCGGACCGCGCGCCGCAGGACCGCCAGCTTCGCGCCCTCGTCTCGGCGGTGGAGCGCGCCGAAAACGTCGAGATGATGACGGGGGCCGTTTGCGAAGGCCGGTTCGCCGACAACTGGCTCGCCATCGTCAGCGGACGGCGGCTGCACAAGGTCCGCGGCAAGCGGACGATCGTGGCTGCCGGCGCGATCGAGCAGCCGATCGTGTTCCGCAACAACGACCTTCCGGGGGTGATGCTGACTTCGGCGGCGCTCAGGCTGATCCGGCACTACCGGGTCAGGCCGGGCCGGCGCGCGCTCGTCGCGACCGCCAGCCGGGACGGCTATGCCGCGGCGCTCGAGCTGAGCGAGGCCGGCGTCGAGGTGGCCGCCGTGGTGGACCTGCGCCGACACCCCGACCCGGGCGGCGAGTCCGCGGCGGTCGCGGAGCGGGGGATCCGGGTGATCGCCGGGCATACCCCGTCCGAGGCCAGAAAGGGCCGGCGGACCGGCCGCGTCCGGTCGGTCCGGGTATCGCCGATCGCCGCGACCGGGCGGTTCGGCAAGGGCGGGGAGAGCATCGCCTGCGATCTGGTCTGTATGGCGGCCGGCTACGCGCCCGCCGCCCATATCGCCTGTCACGCCGGCGCCCGCCTCGTCTACGACCGGGCGACGTCCGGGCTCCGCATCGTCGACCTGCCGGACGGCGTGTTCGTCGCCGGCGCGGCCAATGGCAGCCACGACCTCGCCGCGGTCGTCGCGGAGGGCCGTCGGGCGGGCTGGGCGGCCGCCGGCTCGCTCGGTCTCGATGCCGGGGACGCCCCCGCCGTGCCGGACGAGCGGGGGCGCGGCCGCAACCATTCCTGGCCGGTCTTCGCCCATCCCAAAGGCAAGGAGTTCGTCGATCCCGACGAGGATCTGGAGATCCGCGACCTGCGGGATGCCGTGGACGAGGGCTATGCCGATGTCGAGCTGATGAAGCGCTACTCCACCGTCGGCATGGGCCCGTCGCAGGGCCGGTACTCGGCCGTCAACGCGCTTCGCATCGCCGCCGAGGCCACCGGCCGGGAGCCCTCGCGGACCGACACGACGACGGTCCGGCCACCGGTCACCGGCGAAAGTCTCGGCGTCCTGGCGGGGCGCGGCTTCGAGCCCGTCCGGCTGACCCCGATGCATCACCGCCATGTCGAGGCCGGCGCCCGGATGATGGTCGCCGGCGACTGGATGCGGCCCGCGTTCTACGGCGCCGAGGCCGACCGGGAGCGGCTGGTCGCCGCCGAAGCGTCGCATGTCCGCGAGGCGGTCGGGCTGATCGACGTGTCGACGCTCGGCGGGATCGAGATCCGCGGCGCCGATGCGGCCGCCTTCATGGACCGGATGTACACCTTCGCCTACCGCCGTCAGGCGGTCGGGCGGGTCCGCTATGTGCTGATGTGCGATCGGGCCGGAGCGATCATCGACGACGGCGTCGCCTGCCGCCTGGGCGCGGAGCATTTCTACGTCACCGCGACCACCGGCGGGGCGGACCGGGTCTATCGGGAGATGCTGTGGCACAACGCCCAGTGGCGCCTCGATGTCGACATCGCCAACGTCACCGCCGCCTGGTGCGGCGTCAACATCGCGGGCCCGCGGTCGCGCCAGGTGCTGGGCCGGGTCGCCCCGGAGGTCGATCTCTCGCCCGACGGCTTCCCCTATCTCGGGGCGCGCGAAGCCCGGGTCGCGGAGATCCCGGCCCGCCTGCTCCGCGTCGGCTTCGTCGGCGAGCTGGGCTACGAGATCCACGTTCCCGCCGGCTGCGGCGAGGCGCTCTGGGACCGCCTGATGGAGGCGGGAGAGCCCGAGGGGATCGGGCGCTTCGGGGTCGAGGCGCAACGCCTGCTGCGGCTGGAGAAGGGCCACATCATCGTCGGCCAGGATACCGACGGGCTGACCACCCCGGCGGAGGCCGGCATGGAATGGGCGGTTGCGCGGAACAAGCCGTTCTTCGTCGGCGCGCGCGCGCTCAAGGTTCGCGATCGGGACGCCCCCGCCCGCAAGCTGGTCGGATTCGTGCTGGACGATGCCGAAGCCGCCGCGCCGGAGGAATGCTGCCTGGTCATCCGCGACGGCGAGATCGCCGGGCGCGTGACCTCGGCGATGCGTTCGCCCCATCTCGGCCGGGTGGTGGGTCTCGCCTTCCTGCCGCCGCAGACCGCCGAGCCCGGCACGCGCTTCGACATCCGGCGGGCGAACGGCGAGACGGCGAGGGCCGAGGTCGCGGCGCTGCCGTTCTACGACGCGGAAGGCGCGCGACAGGAGGTCTAGTGCCCGATCCGGACCGCTATACCCGCCGCAGCTTCGTCTACCGCGAGCTCGCGGCGCGCGGCGCGCGGTTCCGCCGGCTCGCCGGCGCCGCGGTGGCGGCCGATTTCGGCCGGCCGGAAGACGAGCGGCGCGCGCTGGAGCGGCTCGGCCTGTGCGATCTCTCGCCGCTGCCCCGGGTCGGCTTCAAGGGCCCCGCCGCGCTGGACTGGCTGCGCAGCAGGCGGGTCGTCGGGCTCGCCCGCGACAACCGGGCCGATGCCCAGGCGAGCGGAGCGCTTGCCGCCCGGCTGGCGCCGACCGAGGCGCTGATCCTGGGCAGTCTGACGGGCCGGGACGTTCTCTGCGCCCGGCTCGAGGCGGCGCTCGACGCAACGCCCCGTCCCGGCTGCTACAAGGCGATGCGGCGCGACGGGAGCTTCCATTTCCTGCTCGGCGGCGCACACGCCGCGGACGCCATGGCGACGCTCTGCGCGGTCGATCTCCGGGCGCGCGCCTTTCCCGCCGGAAGCGTCGCCCAGACCTCGGTGGCCCGCCTGTCGACGATCGTGATCGGCGTCGCGCTCGGCGAGGTGCCCGCCTTCCACCTGCTGGGCGACAGCGCCTCGGCCGTCTATGCCTGGGGCGTGCTGGTCGACGCGATGGCGGAGTTCGAGGGCATCCCCGTCGGCCTCGACGCCGTCCGTCACGCGGTCGCTAAGTCCGGGTGAAGCGCGGGATCACCCTCTCGCCGAACAGGCGCACCGAGCGCTCGGCCAGCGCGTAGGGCATGTCGTTGAAATTGACCTGCATCGAGGCGTGGTCGACGCCGCCCATCGCCGCGTCGAAGGCGTGCAGCTGCTCGACGATGTCGTCCGGCGTGCCGACGAAGGCGGCGTGGTGCGCGACCTGCGATTCGAAGGTCTCGGCCGCCATCCGCGCCCGCATCCTGTCGTAGTTCTCGTAGGTCGAGGGCGGCGCGCCCGTGGCGTAGCCCGTCGTTGCGTCGACGATCGACTCGAAATGGCGCTCGATCAGGGGCTTGGCGATGTCGATGGCCTCGTCGCGGCTCTCGCTGCAATACATGAAGACGGCCAGCATCACCGTGGGCTTGCCGGGATGCCCTGCCCGCCGCCAGGCCTCGCGATAGACCCCGACCAGCTCGGACGGGGTCGAGCCCACGCCCGGGATCGCCATGACCGCGTGGCCGAGCCGGCCCGCGCGCTCGAACGAGGCCGGCGTACCGACCGCCGCGATGTAGATCGGCGGGCGCGGCTGCTGCGTCGGACGGGGCAGCGAGGTGACGCCCTCGAAGCTGTGGAACCGCCCGCGGCAGGTCACGTTCTCGACCTCCAGGAGCCGGCGGACCTGATCCAGACCCTCCTCGAAGCGGGCCACGCTCTCCTCCATGTCGACGCCGAGATGCGCGTATTCGTGATGCAGGAACGCGCGCGCGAAGCCGACATCGATCCGCCCGCCCGAGATGGCGTCCAGCATGGCGATCTCGCCGGCCAGCTTGAGCGGGTTGTTGAACGCCGGCAGCACTGCGCCGGTGACCAGGCGCGCCGTGCGCGAGCGCTGCGCGGCGGCGGCGAGGAACACGATCGGGTTCGGGCTGTAGCCGCCCCAGTGGTGGAAATAGTGTTCGACGATCCGCACATGGGCGTAGCCGTAGCGGTCGCACAGCCCGACGAGGTCGAGCGCCTCGGCGAAATACTGCGCGCCCGGCTTCTCGTCCGGCCGGACATCGGGAAAGAACTGCATGCCGAACCGCACCGGCGACCTCGCGACCGTTTCCAACCCCGCCGCCATGGTAGCCCAAACCGCGCGGCGGCATAGCGCGGCGGTCGGATTGACGCCGCAGGCACGCTTCGGGAATGTGTCCGCGCGCCGATGCGGCAAATCCGGTGGGGGACTCCGATGAAGGTCTATTATGCGCCCTATACCCGTGCGGTCCGCACGGTGTGGCTGCTGAACGAGCTCCGGCTCGACTACGAGCTCGAGCGCTACAAGCTCGGCGAGAAGGCGATGCGCGCGCCCGAATATCTCGCGGTCAATCCGAACGGCCGGGTGCCGACGCTGGACGACGGCGACATCCGCCTGTCCGAGAGCACCGCCATCGCGCAATATCTCGTCGCACGCTATGGCGACGGCAGCCTCGCGCGGGGACCCGACTCGCCCGATTTCGCCGCCTATCTCCAGTGGCTGCATTACGGCGAGGGCATGATCATGCCGCCGATCAACACCATCGTGGTGGAGACCTTCCTGCTGCCGCCGGAACGGCGCAGCCAGCCGCACGCCGACCGCGCGCTGCGCCTTCTCAACCGCACCCTGGCGCCGGTGGAGGCGCGTCTGGATGGCCGGGAGTATCTGGCGGGATCGTTCTCCGCCGCCGACACCATCACCGGCCATGCCTGCATCATGGCCGAGAAGCGCGGCGCCGACCTCTCCGGCATGCCCAATCTCAAGGCTTACAACGAGCGTCTGCAGGCCCGCCCCGCCCTCGCGGGCGCCTGGGACGCCTGACCGGGGACGGCGCGTCTCGCTTCGCGCGGCACCATGGTCTACCGTGCCGGGGGAGACCGACCATGGCCCAGTTTCAGTCGAGTCCAGCCGGGGAGGAGCCGGCGGGCCAGATCTACGTGCTCGTCGCCTCCGTGCTGACCTTGCTGATCGGTTCCGGCGCCATGTTCCTGGTCGTCGTCGCGCTCAAGCCGATCGCGGCCGAGTTCTCCTGGCCGCGCCAGGTCCCCTCGCTCGCCTTCTCGCTGCAATTCCTCGGCGCCGGGTTCGGCGGTTTCTTCATGGGCCGCGTGCTCGACCGTTACGGGATGGGGCCGCCGGCCATCGTCGCCGCGCTGATGATTCCGTGCGGCGCCATCCTGTTGAGCCGGTTCGACGCGGCCTGGCAGCTCTATGCGATCTACGGGCTGATGATCGGGTTCTTCGGCACCGGCGCGCTGGCCGCCCCGGCGATGGCGAACATCGCGCGCTGGTATGTCCGCCGCCGCGGGATGGCGGTCGGCGTGGTGGCTGGCGGCCAGGCGCTGGCCGGCATCATGTGGCCGCCGATCTTCACCCTGGTGATGGAGGCCCATGGCTGGCGCATCATGGCGCTCGCCTTCGGCGCCGTCGCCCTGGTTTTCCTGCCTCCGCTCGCACTGGTGCTCAGGCGAAGCCCGCAGTCGCCTCGCCGGGCGCCGGACACGGGAGCCGCGTCCGATGGACGGAGTTCCGTCGGCTCACGCGCGCCGATAACGGTGCCTTCCCTGCAGATCGGGTTTTGCGCCGCGATCGTCGGCTGTTGCGTCGCGATGGGGCTGCCGCTCGGCCACCTCGTCTCCTATGTCACCGATCTCGGCCATGCGCCGGCAAGCGCGGCCGGGGTGCTGTCGCTGATGCTGATGTCGGCATTCGTGAGCCGCGCGGTCTTCGTCGGCCTGCTGGCCGACAATATCGGCGGGCTGCGGGCGCTGTTCGCATTCTGCGGTGTTCAGGCGGTGATGCTCGCCGTCTTCACCACGGTCGAGGGGCTGGTTGCGCTCTACGTCGTGGCGGTCCTCTTCGGCCTCGGCTATGGCGGCATCTTCCCGGTCTACGCGGTGGCGATCCGCGAGCTCATGCCGGTCGCCGAGGCGGGGCGGCGGACCGGGCTGGTGTTTCTGTTCGGGGCTCTGGCGATGGGCTTCGGGAGCTGGATCGGCGGCGTGCTGTTCGACGCCACGGGAACCTACATCTCCGCCTTCCTGCTCGGCGTCGCCTTCAACGTCGCCAACCTTGCCATCCTCTCCGTGCTGATCTACCGGATCGGGCCGCGGCCGCTGCGGCCGGTGGCCGCCTGAACCGGCATGGTGCGGCGGTCCCGAGAGCCCGAAGACCGCGAAGCCGCGTTCCACGCGCGCATCGGCGAGGCGAATCTCGGCGCGCTCTGGGTCGGACGCCGGGGCGTCGACCTGTCCCGGCCGCGGACGCCGGCCCGACCGGCGGTCTGGCGTTTCGACGAGATGCGCCCGCTTCTGATGGAAGCCGGCCGCCTGGTCAGCGCCGAGGATGCCTTCCGTCGCGTCCTGGTGCTCCAGAACCCCGGCTTCGGCGGCGCCATGCGGGCGACGCAGACGCTCTATGCCGGGCTTCAACTGGTGCTGCCCGGCGAGATCGCGCCCTGCCACCGGCACAGCCAGACCGCGCTCCGCTTCGTCATCGAGGGCGGCGGCGCGGTGACCACTGTCGACGGGGCGGCGCTGGCGATGGCACCGCACGATCTGGCGGTCACGCCACAATGGGCCTGGCACGACCACCGCAACCGCGGCGAGGAGCCGGTGATCTGGCTCGACGTCCTCGACACGCCGCTGATCGACGCGCTGGATACCGTGTTCCGGGAAACCCATGCCGACATCCTGCAACCGCTCAACGGGTCCGAAGCCGGGCGGCTGATCCGCCGCGCCGGCTCGGCCCGCGACGCGCTGGACCGGATCGCCGGCGAGGCCGCGCCCGATCCCTGCCTCGGCTGGCGGTTCCGCTACGACGATCCCTGCCCGACGATGGCGGCGTTCCTGCAGCGTCTGCCCGGCGGGTTCGAAGGGCTGCCCCGACAGGCAACCGACGGCACGATCTATTGCGTCGTCGAGGGGCGGGGCGAAACCGGGTTCGAGGACGCCATCGTCGAATGGCGCGCGCATGACGTCTTCGCGGTGCCCGGCTGGTGCCGGCACCGGCACGCCTCCGCCCAAGGCGCGGTCCTGTTCGGCGTAAGCGACCTGGCGGCGCAGCAACGGCTCGGCCTGTGGCGCGAAAGGCGCGCCGGCCCGGACGGCGCGATCCCGGAGCGGCACGGCGGGCCGCAAGAATCCCGGCCCGGGGGTTAGCGGTCCGGCCGCGCACGACGCGACATCGACTTATTTTCACCTGCGCAAGAAAATAATCGTTTTGAACCGTCTTTCATCAAGGATAACTTGGGTAGAGTAATGTATTGCGCATGGCAGTACGGGGCTTTGCTTTCCTTGCATGTTTGATGTATCGGTATGGCTATGATCAGGCGCGGTCCATTCCAGATCCCGGCGACGAGTACCCTGATCGCGTTCGAGAGCGCCGCCAGGCACGGTAACTTCTCGCGCGCGGCGGAGGAGTTGCATACCTCGCAGTCGGCCATCAGCCGCCACATCGCCAAGCTCGAGGGGCAGCTTGCGACACGGGTGTTCGACCGGTCCCGGACCGGCGTAAGCCTGACCGAGGCGGGAGTTCGCCTGCGCGACGCGGTCTCCGACGGGCTCCGGTTGATCCATCGGGGCGTGCTGGAGGCCGGCGAGATGCCGAGCGACGCACAGGTGGTCATCGCCTGCTCGCACGATTCCTGGCAGCTCGTCTGCATGCCGCGGCTCGACGCGCTGCGAAAGGCGCTCGGCGACAACATCCGGGTACGCGCCCGGCTCTACCATCGCGACTTGCAAGACCTGCAATCGGACTCCAATGCGGACCTGGTGTTCACCTGGTCCGCAAATCGGCCCGGACCGGCGGCCTTCGCCCTCAAGGAGGCCGTCAGGCCGGTCTGTTCGTCCGGCTATGCGGCGGCCAATGCGGATATCCTGAACGGGCCCGTGAACGGCTGGGGCGCGTTGACCTTCCTCGATTTCGCCCCGGCCGATCGTTGCTGGGCGTCCTGGGAGGAGTGGTTCCGGGTCGCCGCGCGCCCGGACGGCAATCCGCGTCTCGTGGAGCTGGACAGCTACACCCATGTCGTGGAGGCGGCCGTTGCCGGCCGGGGCATCGCGCTGGGGCGCCGTTATCATGTCGAACGATATCTCGATACCGGCGCGCTGGTCACCCTGGCCGCCGGGTTCGTCGAGTTCGACAACTATTTCTGCGGCCTGCTCACCGAAAAGGGGCAGGCGAAGCCGTTCGCCCGCAGGTCGCTGACGTTCTTCGACGAATCGGCCCGGCACTGAACCGTCGACCCTTTCGCCCGGCATCGCCCGCCTGTATTCGTCGGCCGGGTTGCACGCGTATCGGAGGCGAGGGGACGGATGACGGGGGCTGAGGGCCGGGCGGCGCTGGATTGTTCGATCGTCGACGTGTTCGCCGAGCGCCCGCTCGCCGGCAACCAGCTGGCGGTGGTGCGCGGCTGCGCCCGTCTCGATCAGGCGGAAATGCAGGCCATAGCGCGGGAGATGAATTTCTCCGAGACGGCCTTCGTGGTCGACGAGCGTCGCGGCGAGGCGAGCGTCCGAATCTTCACCACCGACCGGGAGCTGCCCTTCGCCGGGCACCCGACGCTCGGCACCGCTTGGGTGCTGGGGCGGGACCGGGACTCCTACGTCCTCGATCTCGCCGCCGGACGCGTCCGGGTCGCTTTCGGGGCCGGCGGCATCGTCTGGATGGAGCCGCCCGACGTGGCGTTGGGGAAGATCGTGGACCCCGGGCGGGTGGCGGCGCTGCTCGGCCTGGCGGCGGCCGATCTGGACGATCGCTACCCGTGCCGGTTCGCGACCGTGGGTCCGTGGTTCCTGCTGGCCGGGGTGAAGACGCTTGAGGCCCTGCGCCGGATCGCCGTCGATCCGGCGCTGTACCGGGAGCTCGCCGGCGGCGGTTGGCTCTCCCTGTTCGTCTTCTCCGAACAGCCCTACAACGAGGACGCGACCTGTTCGGCCCGCATGCTGACCTTCCATCACGGCGGGCTCCACGAGGACCCGGCGACAGGGAGCGCGAACGCGGCGTTCGCCGCCCATCTGCGCTCCCTCGGCGCAAGCGGGCGGGTCGTGGTGGAGCAGGGCTTCGAGATCGGCCGTCCCTCGCGGCTGTATCTTGAGGTCGCCGATCCGATCCGGGTCGGCGGCAAGGTGCACCCGGTATTGACCGGGACGCTCGCATATTGAGCCGGCCGCTGACGGCGCAACGCAGGGCGGCTATGGTGAGGCGGACGCGGGGGTCGCTTGTCGGGGCGATGGGGTGAGGCGATGAACGGGGCGGAGAGACGGGCTTTCGTTCGGGCGCATCGGACGGCGGTGTTCGGCTATGCCCGCAAGGCGGACGGCCCGTCGATGTCGGTCTGCTACTACGTGATGGACGGCGACGACATCCTAGTGTCGACCATGATCCGCCGCGCCAAGGCCAGGGCGGTCAAGCGGGATCCCAAGGTCTCGCTCTGCATCCTGGACGAGCAATGGCCGCCGACCTATCTGCTGGTCTACGGCAACGCCGCGATCGAGGAGCAGGGCGGCGACGACCTCTTGATCAGGATCTGCGAGCTGATGGCGGGCCAGGCGATGCCGGCGCGGGAGCGCGAGGATCTCCGCGGCCTGGCCGCCGAGGAGGGGCGGGTGGTCGTCCGCATCGAGCCCTATGCGACGTTCGAGACCCCGCCGCGCCACGTCCACGACCCGGACGACGTCAAGACCCTGACCCACGGCTACGGCGCCAGCCTGCCGTGGGATGCCGACTAGCGCGGCGCCAATGGGCGGGGCGGGAAGGATCGTAGCGGCGGAGGAGCTCGTCGCGCGCGCCCGCGCCATGGTGCCCGCCCTGCGCGAACGCCAGCAACGCACCGAGGCCGAGCGCCGCGTCTCCGACGAGATATTCACCCGGATGATCGACGCGGAGCTCTATCGTCTGCTCCTGCCCGCGCGGTTCGGCGGCTTCGAGCACGGTCTCGACACCTATGTCGACGTCGCCTTCGAGATCGCCCGCGGTTGCGGCTCGACCGGCTGGGTGTACTCGGTGACCGCCAAGTACCACCTGTTCCTCGGCATGTTCGAAGAGCAGGCCCAGGACGAGGTCTGGGGCGGCGATCCGAACGCCGTGCTCGTGGTCTCCATCGCCCCCAACGGCACCGCGGTGCCGGTCGACGGCGGATACCGGCTGTCGGGCCACTGGATGTACTGCTCGGGCATCGACAACTCCGCCTGGACCGTCGTCGCCACCACCGTTCCCGACCCCGACGGCGGGGAGGGGGTGAAGGGCTATGCGCTGGCGCCGACGGCGGATTTCGGCATCGAGGACAACTGGTCCGTCGTCGGCCTCGCCGGAACCGGGTCCAAGACGGCCTATAGCGACGGCCTGTTCGTCCCGGCGCACCGCTTCCTGCCGCTCGCCGATACCATGTCCGGCGATCCTCCCGGCGCGGCGGTCAATCCGGGGCCGATGTTCCGCATCCCCCTGTTCTCGATGATCTCGATCAGCCTGTGCGCGCCGATCCTCGGCATGGCGCAGGGCGCGTATGAGGAATTCGTCGACGCGACGCGCGACCGCGTGACCCGCGGCGCCGCGCTGTCCAAGCCGGCGCCGATGGCGTCGCTCGCCAACATCCACATGAAGGTCGGCGAGGCGGCGGCCGCGATCGACGCCGCCCGCCTGCTCGTCGACCGCGACTGCAAGGCGCTGATGCGGACGGTATCGGCGGGCGAGGAGCTGACCGTCGAGGCGCGCGCCCGCAACAAGCGCAACCTCGCCTTCGCGGCCCGGCTGTCGACCCGGGCGGCGGATCTGATGTTCGAGGCCGGCGGCGGCGGCGGGCTGTTCACCTCGTCCCGGATCCAGCGCTACTGGCGGGACATCCACGCGGCCGCGATGCATATCAGCATGAACTTCGATGCGGTGTCGGCGCTCTACGGCCGGATCGCCCTCGGCCTGCCCCCGGGCCCCGCCCAGTTCTGAGCGTCGCGGACCCCGCGCGGCGGCGCGGTCCACCGTCTTGAACCTCGGCGCCACCCTATGGGTGTTGCCTGTTCATCCAGGATCATGGGCGTGTCCGAAATCATGACGGATACGTCAGCCAAACTTATCGAAGTAATAAAAATACTATATTTGAAGGACTTCTTGCCTCCTCCCACGTCAGCAAGACCACCAACAGGAGGCGAGAATGCACAATTGGATAGCCGGGCTGCTGACGGTTGCCGCGATTTGCGCTGCATCCATCGCCGTCGCCCATCCGGTCTACTACGCGATGGCGACCGCCGAAACCAAGGCCGCCTCGATGTCGCTTCCGGCGAAGGCCTATACCGCGCTGGCGGGCGATGTCGACGCGGCGCGGGCCGAGGCTCTCGCGCAGTGCGGGAAAGCGATGAACCGCGATTGTGTCGTCATCGGCACCGGTGCGGTAGCGCACGACCACTAGCCCCCTTTCGGCGGCGAGGACCGCCGGGACCCGCGGGACGATGCGGGTTCCGGCGCCGGTTCAGTCGAACACCGTATCGTCGTAATGGGCCGGGTCCACGAAGGCCTCGATCACGCGCGGCTCGCCGCACGCCAGCGCTTCCTCCAGCGCGTCGCCCAGCGCTTCCGGGGTGTGCGCGCCCACCGCCTTCACGCCAAAGTAATGTTCGGGGGTCGATCCCGCCTCCAGCCCCGACGCGGTGCCCAGCGCGGTCCCGACATGGGCGTATTGGCGGCGCATCTGCTTGACCTTGATCAGGCCGAGCCAGCCGTCGTTGAGCACCACGACCGGGATCGCGAGGCCCATCCGCCGGGCCACCGCCAGCTCGCCGCAGGTCATCTGGAAGCAGCCGTCGCCGATCAGGCAGACCGTCGGGCGCTGCGGCTCGGCCAGCTTGGCGGCGATCGCCGCGGGCAGCCCGAAGCCCATCGACGACCAGCCATTGGTGATCAGGAAGCTGCGCTGCTCATGCGCGGTCCACTGGCTCGCGATCTGGTGGGTGTGGGCGCCCACGTCGAATGACAGGATCCCGTCGGCCGGCAACGCCCGGCGGACGACGTCGATCGCCCGATGCGGCGCGAAGCCCGGCGCGTCGGGCCGGAGCGACGCCTGGAACGCGTCCCGGTGAGCGGCGATTTCGGCCATCGTCCAGGCATTCGACGCGGGCTCGGCCCCGACGAGCCCCTCCAGGATCGCATCGAGGCCGCCGACCGTCTGGTGGACGATATCGACCGATCCGTCGGTATCCGCCGCCTCGATGTCGACATGGAGCAGCGGCGTCGCGCCGATCCAGGCCTCGTACTCGACTTCTATCGGGTCGTAGCCCAGCCCGACGATGAGGTCGGCACCGGCGAGGAAGCGCCGCTGGACCTGGCGGCGGGCCCTCTCGATGCAGCCGATGGCGAGCGGATGGTCCTCGTCGATCAGCCCCTTGGCCATCGTCGTCGAGGCGAAGGGAAGACCGTGCCGCTCCACGAAATCGCGCAGAAGCCCGGGCTTGGCGAGCCGCATCGCGCTGGTCCCGATCACCGCGACCGGGCGTTTCGCCCGGGCGATGCGCGCCGCCGCCGCGGCGACCGATTCCGCCGTCGGGGGGTCGGGCGCGGGGACGTCGCCGAGCGCCGGAACCCCTTCTTCCGCCGAGGCCAGCGCCACATCCTCCGGCAGGTCGAGATGGACGGGACCCTGCGGCTCGGTCAGCGCGATACGGATCGCCGCCGCCACGGTCTCGCCGATGCGTCCCGGGCGCAGCGCGAGGCTCGCCTTGGCGATCGGCCGGAACAGGGCGTGGTGGTCGATCAGCATCTGGATGCGCCGGCCGAGCTGGTCGCGGTCGAGGTTGCAGGTGATGGCGATCATCGGCGACCGGTCGAGGAACGCATCGCCCACGCCGGTCGCGAGATTGGTGGCGCCCGGTCCGAGCGTCGCGATGCCGAGACCCGGCCGGCCGGTCAGGCGGCCCATGACGTCGGCGGCGAACCCGGCCGAGCCTTCATGCGCGGTGAGCACGAACTCGATCCCGCCCTGCCGCATCGCCTCGATCAGCGGCAGCACGTTGCCGCTCGGGATGCCGAATCCGTGGCCGATCCCGGCGGCTTTCAGCGTGGCGACGATGAGCTCGGCGTTGTTCACGCCCGCGACCTTGGCCGAGCCGGCGATCTCTGGCAAGGTCCGGCCGGTCGCGGGAGAACGGGCGGGGGAGATGACGGAGCCTCGGATCAAGACCACGCTGGTCGGCTCGTACCCCTGGCCGGAATGGCTGCACGCCCATCCGACGGCCGAGGCGATCGACGATGCGACGCGGATGGTGATCCAGCTACAGGAGAAGGCCGGCATCGACGTGGTCTGCGAGGGCGAGTTCGTCCGATTCGACCCGAACCACCCGGAGACCAACGGCATGATCGAGTATTTCGTCCACCCGATGGGGGGCGTGCGGGCGAAGCTGGCGTTCGAGGAGATCGTCGCCTTCGAGGCGCAGCCGACGATGGGGTTCAGGACGCGGCCGGCGGCGGTCGCCGAGGGTCCGATCACCAGCGGCACGCTCAACCTCGCCGCGCCCTGCCGCCGGGCCAGGGCGCTGGCCGCGAAGCCGCTCAAATTCGCCCTGACCGGACCGCACATGCTGGCCAAGACCCTGGTCGACCGCCACTACGGCGACCGGGTGGCGCTCGCCGAGGCCATCGCGCGGGTGCTGGCCGAGCAGGTCGCCCGCCTCGACGCCGATATCGTCCAGATCGACGAGGCCAACCTGCCCGGCGCGCCCGAGGAGTGGGAGTGGGCGGCGCGGGTGATGAACATCGTCCTCGACGCGGTGCCGACGAGGCCCGCGGTCCATCTCTGCTTCGGCAATTACGGCGGCCAGGTGTCGCAGAAGGGCGCGCATTGGGAGCCGCTGATCGCCTATCTCAACGCGCTCCACGCCGACCACGTGGTGTGCGAGAACGCCCACCGGCCGGCGGACGAGCTGGTCCATTTCCGCGCGCTGCGCCCGGAGATCGGCATGGGGCTCGGGGTGGTCGACGTCAAGGCCACCGAGATCGAGAGCGCGGACACCGTGGCGCGGCGGATCGACCGCGCCGCGAACGTCCTCGGCGCCGACCGGATCCGCTACGTCCATCCCGATTGCGGGTTGTGGAACCTGCGCCGCTTCATGGCCGACGGCAAGATCGCCGCGATCGTCGCCGGGCGCGACCTCTATGAGGGCCGGCGGGCGTCCGAGGTCGCCTGAAAGGGGGGAACCATGGCAAGCATGAGCGGCGTCCGCGAGGTCGCCCATATCGACTGCGCCGGGGGCGGCCAGGTCAGGGTGGACGGCAGCACCGCCTATGTCGGCCACATGGCGGCGCCTTTCGGAACCTCGATCTTCGACGTGTCCGATCCCGCCTCCCCCCGCCTGCTGGCCGAGATCGGCATGCCGCCCGGCAGCCATTCGCACAAGGTGCGCGCTTGCGACGGGCTGATGGTGGTCAACCACGAGCGCATCGGCGGGCCGCAGACCGAGGGCTTCGTGGGCGGGCTCGGCATCTACGACGTGGAGGACCCGGCCAGGCCGCGCCGCATCGCGAACTGGGAGACCTGGGGGAAGGGCGTCCATCGCTTCGATTTCGACGGGCGCTTCGCCTACATCTCGCCGACGGTCGAGGGCTATGTCGGCAACATCATGATGATCCTCGACCTCGACGACCCCGAGAGGCCGGAGGAGGTCGGGCGCTGGTGGATCCCCGGCCAGTGGGAGGCCGGCGGCGAGGACTACCCGTGGGACGACGGGCCCGCCCCGCGCTGCCACCACCCGTTGCGGCTGGGCGACCGGCTGTATACCAGCTACTGGCATCACGGAGTGTTCATCCTCGGCATCGAGGACATGGCGAGCCCGCGGACGATCTCCGAATACCGGATCAGCCCGGCCTATGCGCACCCGCAGCACACCGCCCTTCCGATCCCGTTCCCGGTGCAGGGCAAGCGGCTGATGGTGGTCGCCGACGAGGACGTCGCCAAGCTCCGGCCGAGCGCGCCGGCGATCGCCTGGGTGTTCGACGTCACCGACGAGGAGCGGCCGATCCCGATCTCGACCTTCCAGGTCGACGGTGTCGATCCCGACGGCGCACCGCAGATGCCCATGACCGGCTGCCACCAGCCATCCGAGGTGGTGACCGGCACCGAGATCCCGTTCGCCTGGTTCGCCCAGGGGCTGCGGGTGGTCGACATCGCCGACCCGCGCAGGCCGGTCGAGGTCGCCCATTTCCTGCCCGACCCGCCGGCCGGCGCCGACCGGGTCTGCGCCAACGACGTGACCGTCGACGATCGCGGCCTGATCTACCTGGTCGACCGGGTTCGCGGCGTCCACATCCTCGAACGGGTCTGAGTCCGCCAGGCGACGGAAAACAACCCCGTCCGGCGTGAAGTCTGTGAGCGCGGCCCGGTTCGGGCTATTGTCTTGTTCTCAAAGAGTCTTAGTTTTCTGCGGCGCACGGGCGGGTTGCGGACAGCATGGATCGGACGCGCGATGGGTATGGGTGACGGCGAGGCCTCGGTCGGGCGCCGCGCGCGGGCGCGCTGCCTGCCTTGCGCGGCATTGGTCCTGGCCGCGCTGGCCGTCCCGGTTTCCGCGCAGGACAAGCCGCCGCCGCTCTCCGGGCGGGCCCAGGCGGCGGACGCCAACAACAACGGCGTGATCGACCGCGACGAGGCGCGCGGCCCGCTTGCCGCGAATTTCGCGGCGATGGACTGCGACAAGAGCAATTCGCTCGACGGCAACGAGATCCGCGCCTTCTTCACCGGCGCCGGCTGCCGGTCGCTCGCCGCCGCGCCGCCGGGCGGTCCCGCAACCGCCAAGGCCAGGCCGCCGCCGCTTCAGCCGCGCGCCAAGACGCTGGATGCAAACGACAACGGCGTCATCGACCGCGACGAGGCGCGCGGCCCTCTCGAAGAGAATTTCGCGGCGATGGACTGCGACAAGAGCAATTCGCTCGACGCCAACGAGATCCGCGCCCACTTCACCGGCGGCGGCTGCAAGTCGGTCGCCGCGGCGGCGACATCGGCGCCGGCCGCCGCCGCCCCTGCGCCCAACCGCCGCCCGCCCGCCGGCGGGCGGCCGCCGGCGATGGTCACGCTCGACAGCGTGATCGCCGAGCCGGGCGCGCGGACGGTCCCGGTCATCGGCCGGCTGGTCGCGCGCCAGTCCGGCGTGGTCGCCAGCCAGGTGCGCGGCGCGGTGATCGAGATGCGGGTCGATGTCGGCGACCGGGTCGAGCGCGGCCAGATCGTCGCCGTGCTCGCCGCCGGGCGCATGCAGACCGCCCGCGACCGGGCGGCCGCTTCGGTGGCGCGCTTCCGCGGTCTGGTGGCCGCCGCGGAGGCGGAATACCGGAAGAAGCGCGGCGAGCTGCGGCGGCTCGACCGCCTGCGCAAGTCGGCCGCGTTCTCGCGGGCGCGCTACGAAGATTTGGAGCGCGACGTGCAGGCGCGCAGCGGCGCGCTGGCGGATCGCCGCGGCCAGCTTCAGGAGGCGCAGGCGCAGCTTCGCCAGGCCGAGCTCGACCTCGCCGATACCCGCATCGAGGCGCCGTTCCCCGGGGTGGTCACCCAGAAACACATCGACATCGGCACCTATCTCAATGTCGGGGCGCGGGTGGTCAGCATCCTCAACGACACCGATCTGGAGGCCGAGGCCGAGGTGCCCTCCGGCCGGCTGCGAGGGCTTTCGGTGGGCGCGCTGGTCACGCTTACCCTCGACGACGGCTCGCGCCACCAGGCGACGGTCCGCGCCATCGTCCCGATCGAGAACGTGAGGACGCGCACCCGCCCGGTGCGCTTCACCGCCGATTTCGGCAAGACCGGGATGCGGCTCGCGGCCGACCAGAGCGTGACCGTGCTGATCCCGGTCGGCGGGCGCGGCCAGGTCGCCACCGTGCACAAGGACGCGGTGGTGCGCAGCGGCAGCGACGCCTTCGTGTTCGTGGTGGAGGACAACCTCGCGCGGCGGGTCAAGGTCCGTCTCGGCGACGGGCTCGGCCCGCGCTTCGTCGTGCTCGACGGCGTGAAGCCGGGGCAGGAGGTCGTGGTCCGTGGCAACGAGACCCTCGGCCGCGGCGGCCCGGTGCGCATCCGCGGCGCGACCGGGAGCTGACGGCCGTGACGGTGGCTCCGCCATGAACCTGATCCGCCTCGCCATCGAGCGGCCCATGGCGATCGTCGCCATGGTGCTGATGATCGTCCTGTTCGGCTATGTGGCGCTGCAGCGCATCCCGATCCAGATGGCGCCCGACGTGCGTCAGCCGGTGCTGATCGTCACCACCAACTGGCGCGGCGCGGCGCCGGCGGAGGTCGAGCGCGAGATCGTGATCCCGCAGGAGGACGAGCTCAAGCGGCTCGAAGGGGTCCAGCGCGTGCTCTCCGAGGCGAGCCACGGGCGCGGCAAGATCACGCTCGAGTTCTCCCCCGGGGTCAATTTCGACCGCATGCTGCTGCTGGTCTCCAACCGGCTCGACCGGGTGAACACCTATCCCGAGGAGGCCGAGGAGCCGACGCTCGGGACCTCCGGGACCGAGGACAACGCCATCGCCTGGTTCGTGTTCAGCCGGGCCGAGGGCAACGACACGCCGATGCTCGAATACGGCGACTTCCTGCGCGACGTGGTGCAGGAGCGCCTGGAGCGCGTGCCGGGCGTCGGCGGGGTGAACATCTTCGGCGAGACCGAACGCGAGATGCAGATCGTCATCGACCCCGAGCGGCTGGCGCGATACCGGCTCACCGTGGGTCAGGTCATCGCCCGGCTGCGCGCCGCCAACGCCTCGATCACCGGCGGCGACATCGACGAAGGCAAGCGCCGCTACACGGTGCGAACCGAGGGCGATTTCGCGACCCAGGGCGAGGTCGAGGCGGTCGTGCTCCGCTCCAACGCGCGCGGCGCCGGGCTCGGCCGGGTGACGGTGGGGGACATCGCGACCGTCACGCTCGCCTACAAGGAGGCGCGCGCGCGGATGTCGTCCAACGGCGTCCCGGCGCTCGCCCTCAACCTGACCCGCGAGCAGGGCGCCAACGTGATCGAGACCATGCGGCTGGCCCAGGAGACGATGGCCGGGCTGCGCGACGGCCCGATCAGGGAGGCGGGCCTCAAGGTGCGTCAGGTCTATGACGAGACCGACTACATCAACTCCTCGATCGCGCTGGTCATGCAGAACATCTATTTCGGCGGCGTGCTGGCGATCGTGATCCTGCTGCTGTTCCTGCGGTCGTGGCGCCCGACCGTGGTGATCGCCTTCGCCATCCCGGTCTCCGTGGTCGGGTCCTTCGTCGCCATGGCGCTGCTCGGGCGGTCGCTCAACGTGATCAGCCTCGCCGGCATCGCTTTCGCCGTCGGCATGGTGGTCGATGCCGCGATCGTCGTGCTGGAGAACATCTACCGCCTGCGCCAGGGCGGCATGAGCCGCACCGAGGCCGCCTATCACGGGACCGCCCAGGTCTGGCCGGCGGTGCTGGTATCGGCGCTGACCACGGTAATGGTGTTCATCCCGATCCTGATCATGGATCTCGAGGTCGGCCAGCTGTTCCGCGACATCGCGGTGGCGATCTCGGTGTCGGTGCTGCTGTCGCTGCTGGTCTCCGTGACCCTGATCCCGGCGCTCTCCAACCGGGTGCTGGCCGGCCGCGTCCCCACGCTGAACGCGATGCCGCGCATCTTCGGCGTCGACTGGCTGGCGCGCGGCTTCGGCTCCTTCTGGCGGTATTTCGCGCGCGTCGTCGTGCGCTCGAAGGTGCTGGCGCTGCTCGTGGTCGCGGCGATCACCGCGGCGGCGACGGTCTTCGCGATCGCCTTCCTGCCCAAGCTCGACTACCTGCCGATCGGCAACCGCAATTTCGTCATCGGCTTCGTGCTCCCGCCCGCGGGCTACAATCTCGACACCACCGAAGCCATCGCCCGCGGCGTCCAGGAGAAGACCAAGAAGCACTGGTCCGACGCGGCGCTCGCCGAGAGCGGGGGCGGCCACCCGCCGGGTACCGACGATGCGCAGAAGATGATCGACCGGTTCTTCTTCGTCGCGCTCAGGGGGCGCGCCTTCATCGCCGCGCGCCATGTCGACGACCAGAAGGCGCCCGAGCTGGTCCCCATCCTGCAGACGCCGGCCCGGGAAGAGCCCGGAACCTTCGGGTTCGTCTTTCAGCCGTCCCTGTTCGGCCGCTCCATCGGCAGCGGCCGGTCGATCGACATCGACATCTCGGGCCCCGACCTGGAGACCATCTTCGCGACCGGGCGGCAGGTGTTCTTCCGCACCATGGGGGCGCTGTCCCCGCGCGACGGCCACCGCACCCGGCCGCGGCCCGCGCTCACCCTGGGCGAGCCCGAAGTCCGGGTGCTTCCCGACCGGGTCAAGCTCGCCGATAACGGGCTGTCGGCGCGCGACCTCGCCCAGGCCGTCGATGCGTTCAACGACGGGGTTCGGATCGCCGAGATCAACGTCGACGGCAAGCGGATCGACCTCACCCTCAAGGGTCCCGCGCGGGAGCAGGAATCGACCCAGTCGATCGGCGTTCTTCCGGTGGTCACGACGGACGGGCGGATACTGCCGGTGCAGAGCCTGTCCGAGGTGGGCGTGACCGCGGGGCCCACCCAGATCCGGCGGATCGACCGCGTGAGAACGGTGACGATGTCGGTCTCGCCAGCCCGCGTGATGCCGCTCCAGGCCGCGATGGACAAGATCAGGTCCGATGTGATCGAGCCGCTTCGCGAGAGCGGCCTGCCCGAGGGCGTGCATATCCGCATGTCCGGCTCGGCCGACAAGCTGACGCTGACCTGGAACGAGATCGTGCTCGACCTCGCGCTCGCCGTGATCATCGTCTATTTGGTGATGGCGGTGCTGTTCGAGAGCTTCGTCTACCCCCTGATCGTCCTGTTGTCCGTGCCGATCGCCGCGGCCGGCGGGCTCGCCGGCCTGTCGGCGCTCAACACCTATGTCAACCAGCCGCTCGACATGCTGACCATGCTGGGCTTCGTCATATTGGTGGGGATCGTGGTCAACAACGCGATTCTGCTGGTCCACCAGACGCTCCACCACATCCGTCGCGAGGGCATGACGGCGGGCGATGCGATCGAGGCGGCGACCGAGAACCGCATCCGGCCGATCTTCATGTCGACCCTGACCTCGGTGTTCGGCATGCTGCCGCTGGTGGTGTTCCCCGGCGCCGGCTCGGAGCTCTATCGCGGGCTCGGATCGGTGGTGCTCGGCGGGCTGTCGCTGTCCGCCGTTCTCACCATGGCGGTGGTCCCGCCGATGATGTCGATCACGGTCGGGATCATCGAGCGCCGGGCCGGGAAGAAGGCCGAGGTGCCGCGAGCCGACGTCGCCCCGGCCGAGTAAGCCGCTTGGCGGCCTGCCGGGCTCGCCGCTATAGTGCGCGCCGAGCACCGCCATCGAACCCCATCTGCGGAGGCCGCAGCGCATGACCAGCCAGACACGCGCCCTCGACGAGATCACCGTCCGGACGGATACCCGGGACATCCTCGCGCATGCTTCGCGCGAGCGCAAAAAGCACCGCTTCGACGAGATGCTGATCATCGACGTCGACGCCCATGTGACGGAGACGGCGTTCTGGGGCGAAGTCGTCGACCGCATCGACAGCGACGTCTACCGGCACATGGCGGCATCGTTCCGCGACCGTACCGGCTCGCCGCCCGGGCTGCTCAACGCGGTGCCGGGGATGTCCTACCAGGACGTATATGGCCGCATCCCGCATCAACAGAGCCTGGCCGAACCCGTCCACGACTCCGACATACACCGCCAGGTGGCGCTGACCCGCAGGGCCATGGACTCGATGGGCATCGACTACATGGTGGTGTTCCCGACCCCGATGCTGTCGCTCGGCACCCACCCGCAGGCCGATGTGGAGGTCGAGCTCGCCTGGGCCTTCAACCGCTGGCTGACCGAGGAGGTGCTGCCCCAGGAGCCCAGGATGAAGGGGCTCTTGTACCTGCCCTTCAACACGCCCGATGCCTGCCCGCGCTTCGTCGAGGAGTTCGGCGACAAGCCAGGGGCGATGGGGTTCACCGTCACCTCGACGCGCTTCCGCCCGGTGCATCACAACGCCTACATGCCGCTCTACGCCGCGCTCGAGGAGCGCGACCTGCCGCTCGCCTTCCATGCCGGGTTCAACTGGAACGACGGCTCGATGGCGCAGCTCAACCGCTTCCTCTCGATGCACGCGTTGAGCTTCGTCCACTGCAACCTGATCCACATGACCAACTGGGTGATCAACGGCCTGCCGGTGCGCTTCCCCGGGCTGAAGGTGCTGTGGATCGAGAGCGGCATCGCCTGGCTGCCCTACCTGATGCAGCGGCTCGACTCGGAATACATGATGCGTTCATCCGAAGCGCCGCTGCTGACCCGCAGGCCGAGCGAGTACATCAAGGACATGTACTTCTCCAGCCAGCCGCTCGAATCGCAGCACCCCAAGCTGATGGAGGCGACGTTCGAGGCGATCGACGCCGAGACCCAGCTGCTCTGGTGCTCCGACTGGCCGCACTGGGATTTCGACTCGCCGTCGGTGATCTGGGACCTGCCGTTCCTCAACGAGCGGCAGAAGCGGAGGATCATGGGCGAGAACGCGGCCGAGCTGTTCGGCCTCGACAACCCCTATCTCGCCCGCGCGGCCGCCGAGTAGGCGAAGCCGGGCGACTACCCGCCCCCGGTCCGCCCGAGGAAGTCCTCCACCGCCGCGACGAAGGCGTCCGGCCGGTCGGCGTGCAGCCAGTGGCCCGCGCCCGGTATCCAGCGCCGTTCCGCGTTCGGAAAGTAGCGCCCGATCGCCGGCGCATGATCGGGCCTGAGATAGTCCGATGCGCCGCCGCCCAGCACCAGCACCGGCCCGTCGAACACCGCCGACGGCGGCAGGTCCGGGAAGTCCTGCAACGCCTGCCGGGCCGCGGCGATCGCCGCCAGGTTGAGACGCCAGACATAGCGCCCGTCGCGCAACACCAGGTTCTGCAGCAGGAAGCCGCGCAGCGCCGCGTCCGGCACCGCCTCGGCGAGACGCGCATCGGCGTCGCCGCGTCTCTCGACGCCGTCGAGGTCGAGCGCCGTCAGCGCGTCCACCAGCGATGCGAAGCCGTGGCGGTAGCGCACCGGCGCGATGTCGACCACGATCAGGCGGCCGATCCGCTGCGGCGCGGCCAGCGCGGCCGCCATCGCCGCCTTGCCGCCCATGCTGTGGCCGATCAGGGTCGGGCGCGACAGCCCGTGCCTCGCGATATGGAAGAGCAGGTCCCCGGCCATGGCGGGATAGGTCATCTCGTCCGTCCAGGGCGAGGCGCCGTGATTGCGCATGTCGAGCGCGTGCACGCTGCGCCCGACGGCGAGCCGGCGGGCGATGGAGCTCCAGTTGCGGGCCGAGCCGAACAGGCCGTGCGCGACGACCGCCGACGGGCCCTCGCCGGAACGGGTGGCATTGAGCTCGACCGGCGGCATCAGGGCGTCCCCGACCGGGCGCGGTCGCGCCCGGCTTCGTCGCGCAGGCGAGCCGCCTCCGTCTCGATGCTCTCGCGGAGCCGGTCCATGAAGGCTGCGCGGTCGAGCCCGGGCGGGATCGGGGGCAGCATCGCGACCGCGATCCGGCCGGGCCGCCTGGTGAACGCGCGCCGCGCCCAGTACTGCCCCGAGTTGAGCGCCACCGGCACCACCGGAAGCTCCAGCGCGGCATAGAGCGCCGCGACGCCCGGGCGGTAGGGAGGCGCCTCGCCCGGGGCGGTTCGCGTTCCCTCCGGGAAGACCACGACATCCCGCGCCTGCGCCACTCTCGTCCTCGCCATCCGCACCATGCGCCGCAGCGCGCCGGCACCGGCCCGGCGGTCGATCGGGATCATCCCGAGGCGGAGCAGATACCACCCGACGAGCGGCAACCAGCCCAGCTCGCCCTTCATGACGATGGCGGGGTCGCGAAAGAGGCGCATCAGGACCAGCGTATCCCAGGCGGACTGATGTTTCATCGCGTAGATCGCCGGGCCCGCCGCGCGGTGCTCGCGACCGCGGACTTCGTATGTCAGCCCGACGATGCGGGCCAGCAGCCAGAACGTGCCGTCGATCCAGAGCCGTGCGACGACCAGCACGGCGGAACGGGGCAGCAGCAGAACCGGCAGGGTGAGGAGGCCGAGCCCCCCGGTCCAGGCGTAGAACGCCGCCTGGAAGCCGAGCGAGCGCAGCCATGTCATCCGCGTACCGCGCCGGGAGCGGAAAGACCGGCAAGCGCGGCGAGGTATTTGTGGAACTCGCTCGCCACCAGCAGCAGCGAGTTGCGCCCACACCACCAGCAGTCGCGCTTGAAGGCCTCCGGGAAGACCGGATGGGGAACGATCCTGATGTCCGGCAGGGCACGGCGGAACTCCAGCAGGCTGCGCGGCATGTGGTAGTTCGCGGTCACCAGAAGCAGCGACCGGCTGCCCACCGAGCGCATCCACTCGGCGGTCTCGCGCGCGTTGCCGGCGGTGTTGTCGGCCGCATAGCCGATGGCGATGCAGCACTCCACGTCGTCCGGCTTCCGCCGCGCCAATTGCAGCAACGCATCCACGTCGATCCCGCGATAGACGCCCGAGACGAACAACCTCTTGCCGCGGCCCTCGGCGAGCAGCCGCAACCCCTCCGACAGCCGGCCCCTGCCGCCGGTGAGCACCACGATGGCGTCGGTCGCCTGTTCCCCTTCCGCCGGGCTGGCGGGAATCCGGTCCGCGTACCAGAGCAGCCCGGCAAACCACACGGCCAGGACCAGGACGGCGACGCCAAGCAGCCGGAGCAGCCACCGCATGGCAGAACGCTTCCCGCCACCCAACCGGTTGGGCCGGAAGAACACGGTTCCGCCGTCAACCCACCCGCGACAGCGCACGCATGACCGTCAGCCGCGCGCTTGCCATGCCGAGCGCCGCCACGACGAGGGGCAGTCCGGCGAGCGCACCCCACTGCATCGGGGACAACGTCATCTCCGGCAGCATCAGGGTGGTTCCGCCGGGCGCATACCGGCCGAGCAGGAACAACGTCGCCGCGGCGAGAGCGCAACCGACGATCCCGCCCTTGATCGCGAGATTGCGGGAATGGGCGACGAACTGGCGCGCGATACGTGTGTCCTGGGCGCCCACGAGCCGCATGATCCTGATCGCCTCGCCATGCGCCGCGAGCCCGGCCCGCGTGGCGAAGACCGCGGTCGCCACCGCGGTCAGGGCGAACAGGACGGTGAGCGCGGCGCCGAACGCCTGCAGGGCGCGCGTAAAGTGCAACACCTTCTCCAGCCACAGCCCGTGCTCGTCGATCCGGGTGCCCGGCACCGCGGCGTCGAGCGCGACCTCCAGAGCGACGATGTCGAGCTCGGCGCCGCGACGCAGTCGAACGTCGATCAGCGTCGGCAAAGGCAGGGCGTCGAGCCCGGGACCGGCCCCCAGCCAGGGTTCGAGCAGAGCGCGCGATTCCGCCTCGTCGATCGGCGCGGCGTCCTCGATCGCCGGCGTGGCGATGAGGAGTGCGACGGTTTCCGCAACGCGGTCTTGCGCGCCGTCCGCGCTCGCGGGGACCTGGACGGAGATCCGACCGGCGAACGTGCCGCGCCAGCTTCGCTCGGCCGAGGCGATTGCCATCGTCGCCGCGAGCCCGAGGGCCGCGATGTAAACCGTCGCGGCGATGATCCAGGAGCCGTAACGGCTCGACGCGTCGCGTCCGAGCGGCAGGGCCCGACCCAGATGGCGGCGGCCGCCGGTCATCCCGGCCGCCGTGCGCCGCGAATACCCGCCATGGGACCGAGGCGGCGCATCTCGCCGCCGTCGAGCGCATATGCGGGGTGGCCGAACCGGTTGACCAGCGAATCGTTGTGGGTTGCCACGAGGACGGTCGTTCCGACCTTGCTGAGCTCTTCCAGCAGATGTATCAGCCGAATCGCGGCGTTGTCGTCAACGCTCCCGGTCGGCTCGTCCGCAAGCAGCAGGTCGGGCCGGCCGATGACGGCCCGCGCGATGGCCACCCTTTGCTTCTGCCCGTCCGACAGGGCCGACGGCAGCTCGTCGAGATCCTGTCCCAGCCCCACCCAGCGCAGGAGCTCCGTCACGTAATCGCGGATCTGGGCTTCCCTGGCGTTCGAGATGCGCAGCGGCAGCGCGACGTTCTCGGCCGCCGTCAGGTGTGCGATCAGCCCGAATTCCTGGGAAACCACGCCAATCCGCCGGCGCAGCGCCGGCCTCTGCTTGCGGCCGATCGCGGAGACGTCCCGGTCGAACAGATGCAGCGAGCCGCGGCTGGGTCGAACCGCGAGATAGAGCAGGCGCAGGAGCGACGTCTTCCCCGCCCCGCTCGCGCCGGTCAGGAAGTGGAAGGACCCGGCCTCCAGCGAGAGCGAAATGCCGCGCAGTACTTCCGGACCCGCCCCGTATTGCAGACCGACATTGTCCAGCCGGACGATCTCCGTCTCCACCGCCACCGAGCCCTCCGCGGTTCGGCGGGCAAATTCGCATGAGCCACCGCAATGCGCAAACCCTGCGCTCGCCTTGCCTCCCTATCCGGCCAGCCCTATAAACCGGCATCTCACAGCAGGCGGAACGAAATGATACTTGCCTGCCTTAACTGTTCCGCCCGCTTTCTGGTGCCTGAGGGCGCGATCGGGGTGCGGGGCAGAGTCGTGCGCTGCGGACGCTGCGACCATGTCTGGTTTGCGGCACCGCCGCCGGAACTCGTTCGACCCGCCGCCGATTCGGCCGGCGGGCAACCCGCGCCGTTTCCCGAACCCCCCGCCGCGGCCGAGGAGGCGTTGTCCGCACCGCCGTTGCGGGACCCGGACGAGCTGCGGATCGACGGGCCGCCCGCGCGGGCGCAGCTTCCGGTGCTCAGGCAGGAGCGAAGGCGTTGGCCTGGCCGCGTCGCATGGGCGGCGGTGGCGGCGATCGCGATCGCCCTCGTCGCGGGCGGCGCGTGGCGCTACCGCGCCGAGATTGCCAAGACCTGGCCGTTCGCCGAGACCGTCTATTCCTCCGTCGGCGTCGACGCGCTGCCGCGCGGATTCGGCCTCGACCTGACCATCGAGAGCTCGGAAAACGCGATCAGGGAGGGCGCCCGGGTGCTTTCGATCACCGCCAGGATCGAGAACACGACGTCGCGGTCCCGCGGCGTGCCGGATATACGCGGCGCATTGTTCGACGAGAATGAACGAAAGTTGCGTCACTGGACAATCGCCGCTCCGGTGGCCGATCTCGCGCCCGACCGGGAGGTCGAGTTCAATACCGAAGTCATTGACCCGCCGCCGGAGGCGGTGCGGATATCGATCGCTTTTGACGAACCAAGGTGACATGTCGGACCACAGACCTGCTATCGAAACGCTGATATCGGAAGAAGACATTGCGGGCCGGGTGATCGGCCTGGCCGGGGAGATCGCCGGCTCCGCCGGCAAGAACCTTCTGATCGTCGTCATTCTCAAGGGCAGCTTCGTGTTCGCCGCCGACCTCATCCGCGCGCTCGAACGCGCCGGGGTCGAACCCCAGGTCGACTTCATGACCCTGTCGAGCTATGGCACGGGCACCGAGAGCTCCGGTTCGGTCGCCCTGGTGCGCGACATCTCCGAGGATGTGTCCGGTCGCGACGTGCTGATCGTCGACGACATTCTCGAATCGGGCCGCACGCTGGCCTTCGCCCGCGACCTGATGCGGACGCGCGGCGCCTCGACCGTCCGCACCTGCCTGCTGCTCGACAAGGCAGGCAAGCGCGACGTGCCGATCGAGGCCGACTATTGCGGGTTCGAGATCGGCGATAGTTTCGTCGTGGGTTACGGGCTGGACTATGCGCACCATTATCGCGGGCTGCCCTATATCGGGGTCGTGCAGAGCTGAGCCAACCCGCCGCCCGCGGTGCCGATTCCGGGCTAGAACCTTCTCAGCAGCCGGTCGATGTAGTCGAGCTCCGGCTGCGGCCGATAGCGCTGCCCCGCGCGGTGGCGGAGCTCCTCCAGAATGCGCTGGGCGCGTTCGATGGCGCTCTCGTCGGGAATATCCATGTCGCGGGTGTCGATCCCCATCTCGTTGGGCAGGAAACGGCCCAGGGGGTCGCGCCGCAGCTGCATGGGCCGGAAGTCGCGGTTCAGCCCTATCCCGGTCCCCCGGTCCATCTGCTGCATCATCTGTTGGACGATGCCCTGGCCGGCGCGCTGCAGCGCGTCGATGGCGCGGCCCTGGGGGGCCACCGAATCGCCGGGGGCGTTTCGGTCGAGCGCGCCCGCCGCGTCCCCCATGTTGCGATCCGCATCGTCGAACGCCCGGCCGGGCGATTGCGGCCCCCCGCCCGGCTGCATCCCCATCCGGCGCAAGGCCTCGCGCAGCCGTTGCAGCGCCTCGCGGAGTTCGCGCTGGGTCATGGCGCCCTGCCGCGAGTTCCGCGGGTCGGGCCGCCCGCTCTGCGGCTGCGATTGACGAAAGCTCCGGTTCATCAACGCTTTCTGGCGTTCGATGAGCTCGCGCAGCTGTTGCAGCGCCTGATTGCCGGCCTGCGCCTGGGGGCTCATCTGCGGCATGCGGCCGGCGCGCAGATTCTCCAGCATGTTCTGCAATGCGGCCAGCATCTGCCGCGCGGCATCGCGCGCCCCCGAACGCATGAGGTCGCGGATCTGCTGCAGAACGCGCTGCAGGTCGGTGCTCTCCAGCAGGCGCTGGCTGGGGTCGAAGGGCAGCGCCTGCTGCCGGTCCGGAAGGTTGCGCATCTGCTGCGCGAGCTCGCGCAGGAACCGGTCCAGCGCGCGCTGGAGCTCGTCCATCAACCGTTCGAGCTCGGCGTCCGGCGCGTTCCGCGCCAGCGCCTCCATCAGGTCCTGCTGGGCCCGGCGCAAATTGCGCTCGGCAATGGAGAGCTCGCCGTCCTCGATACCCAGCGCGGTGTCCCACAAGATGTCCCTGACGCTGTCGAGCGCAGCGTCTCCCGGCTCGTAGACCAGCCGATGGTACGCCGCGGTCAGCGCGAGGAAGGTCGCCGTGCGGTCCTGATAGGCGCCCGGGCGGGCCGCGATGGCGCTGAGAGCCTGGGCGATCGCCTCCCTGCGTTCCGGCTCCGTGGTGAGGCGCTTGCGCTGCTCGATGACCTGCCGCGCGACCGGGTGGCGAAAGACCCGCTCGGGCAGCGTGAACCGGGCGTCCTCGCCGGTGGCCTCCTGCCCGGCGCCGTCGCGCGCGACGAGGCGGATGGCCACCGGCAACCCGGCCCAGCGATGCGGCGTGAGGTCGTGGTAGCTCGCCACCTCCGCGGTCTTCGCCCCGGGCCGGGGCAGGGCGAGCTCCAGCGTCTCGACCTCCTTGCCGATCACCGTCCCGCGCTCGTAGGTCCGGCGGATCTCCGCCCGGACGCGGTCCAGCCCGTAATCGTCGCTCGCCTTGTAGACCAGCGTCAGGGACTTGCGTTCGCTCGCGCCCGGCGGCTTGGCGAAGGCGATGGAGGGCGGCCGGTCCGGAACCACCTCGATCTGCCAGTCGCCGAGAACCCGGCCGCCGCCTTCGACCGCCAGCCGGCCGGTCTCCACGATCGGCGCCGTGATCGACGCGTTTCCGGAATCGACCCGCTCGAACGCTGTGCGCGACTCGCCGAGGACCAGCGCCGCGCCGTCGGGCGCGTTGGCGAGCCGCGCGGTGAGCACGCTGCCGGCCGGAACCCGGATCGGTGGCGCGACGCCCGGCGCCGGGACCTCGTCGCCCGCCGCCGGGGCGGCGTCCGGAAGCCTGGGAAAGATCGGCGCTGCGCCGGTGTAGTCGGGCGGCGCGATCCAGACTTCGAGGACCGGTTCGGCGGCCGGCGCGCCATCCCACAGCGCCGGGCTCACCGCCTCGCCGAGGCGCTTGCCGGGCTCCGGCCACGCGGCGACCGCCGCGATGACGACGAGGAGCGCCACGGCGAACCTGATCGCCATCGGATCGCGCGCGGCGACGCCCGGCCGGGGAAGCCCCAACCCGATGCGGCGGGCCGATCGCGCGACGCGCTCCCTGTGCTCCCGCCACAGCGCTTCCGCATCCGACCCGCCCACCCCCTCCGCGAGGCGGTCCTCGAGGGTCTGCAGCGGGCGGTGCGGGAACCCGTTGGCGCGTTCCAGCCGGCGCCGCGCCGTTTCGGTATCGGGGATCGCGAGGCCGCGGAGGCCGGTCCACAGCAGGACCAGAAATCCGCCGAGAAGCGCGCACAGCGCGAGCGCGTGCAGCCATCCCGGCAGCAGCGGCAAGACGCCGAACAACGCCAGCGCGAGGAACAGGACGACAACCGACAGCGCCGGCCAGAGGCCGCGCCAGAGCTGCTCCCAGACCATCGAGGCACGCGTGGCCAGGAGCTTGCCGCCGTAGCGCGGCGGTCTCGGTTCGCTCTCGATCGGTTCGCCCGGGCGGGTCATCGCAACTTGAGCCCTTCTCCCACCCCCTATTCAAGCCAGCAGGGCAGGCGGTCGAGCGCCTGGAACGTCGCCGGATCCTGAAACGGCCGGATCTCGGCATGCGCGCCGTTATGGACCATAACCTCTCCGACGAGGCCGCGGCCATTGTAAAACGACGCCATCACCGCGCCATAGGCGCCGGCGCCGGCGATCGCGACCAGATCGCCCTCTTCCAAGATGGGCAGTTCCGCCCCCCGGGCAAGCCAGTCGCCGGTCTCGCAGACCGGGCCCACCACGTCCACGGGGCGGGTTTCCCGCCCCGCCGCCGGTTGCGCCACCGGGAGGACGGCATGCGCGGCGCCATACAGGGTGGGGCGCAGCAGGTCGTTCATCGCCGCATCGACGATGACGAAGCGCCGGACCGGCGTTTCCTTCGTATAGAGCACCCTGCTCAACAGCACCCCGGCATTGCCCACCAGGCGCCGGCCCGGCTCGACGGTAATCTCGCAGCCCAGCCCGCCGACGGTGCGCCGCACGATGTCGGCGAAACCGGCGAGGCTGGGCGCGGTCTCGTCGGTATAGGCGATGCCGAGCCCGCCGCCGAGGTCCAGGCGCTCGACCGCGAGACCCGCGCGGCGCAGCTCCCGCACGCAATCGGCGAGCACGGCGAAGGCGCTCTCGAAAGACGAGAGGTCGAGGATCTGCGAGCCGATATGGGCGGCAAGCCCGACCATGCGGAGTCCCGCCGCCCTCGACCCGAGCTCGTAGACCCGTGCCGCGTCCCGGATCGGAACGCCGAATTTGTGCTCGTAGCTGCCGGTCGCGATCCGGTCCGCCGTATCGACCGCAACATCCGGGTTGACGCGGATCGCCGTGTCCGCGCGCAGGCCGAGAGTCGCGGCGGTTTCCCCCAGCAGGGCCAGCTCCGCCTCGGATTCCACGTTGAACTGGCCGATCCCGGCCTTCAGCGCCTGCGCGATCTCATCCCGCGTCTTGCCCACGCCGGAAAACACGATCCCGGTCGGGCGGATGCCGGCGGCGATCGCGCGCGCAAGCTCCCCGCCGGAGACCACGTCGGCCCCGGCGCCGAGCCGGGCAAGGGCCCGGATCACGGCGACGTTGCCGTTGGCCTTCACCGCGTAGCAGATCCGGGCGCCGAGGCCATCGAGCGCGGCGGCGAGCTCGCGGTACTCGTCCTCCATCGCGGCCTGGGAATAGACATAGACCGGCGTGCCGTAGGCCTCGGCGAGGGTTTCGAGGGAGACGCCCTCGGCGCACAGGCATCCGTCGCGATAGGCGAAGGCGTTCATTGCGGCGGCGGGCCGGAGGGATATTTTCGCGGGAACGAATCTTTCCGGTCTTCCGGCAGCTCCGGATCGCCCTTCCTGCCGCAAGCGGCGAGGAGGCAGGGCGACAACGCCCCGGCCAGGAACAGGAGGGCGCGGCGCCGGCTCACAGGAAGCGCTCCCGCGCGCCCCGCACGGCCTCCAGTACCCGCCCCGGCGCGGTGCCGCCGTAGCTGTCGCGCGCCGCGACCGCGCGGTCGACCCGGAGCACGTCGTAGACCTCCTCCGTCAGCCCCGGCTCTATCCTTCTCAATGTCTCGATGGGCAGCCCGGAGAGGTCGCAGCCGGCTTCCTCGGCGCATCTCACCAGCGCGCCGGTGATCCGGTGCGCCTCGCGAAACGGCATGTCGCGTTCGCACACCAGCCAGTCGGCGAGGTCCGTCGCGGTGACGAAACCCCGCTCCGCCGCGCTGCGCATCGCGCCGGCGTCGAACTCGGCATCGCGCATCATCCCGGTCATCGCCGAGATCGCGAGGCCCAGCGTATCGGCCGCGTCGAACAGCGGCTCCTTGTCCTCCTGCATGTCTTTCGAATAGGCGAGCGGCAGCCCCTTCATGACCACCAGCAGGGAGGCGAGCGCGCCGACGATGCGGCCGGTCTTGGCGCGCACCAGCTCGGCCGCATCGGGGTTGCGCTTTTGCGGCATGATCGACGAGCCCGTGGTGAAGCCGTCGCTCAGCCGGGCGAAACCGAACTGTGCCGAGCACCAGAGCACCAGCTCCTCGCCGAGCCGCGACAAATGAGACGCGGCGATCGCCGCGGTGGCCAGGAATTCGAGCACGAAATCGCGATCCGAGACCGCGTCCAGCGCGTTCGCCGCCGGCCGGTCGAAGCCGAGCGAAGCCGCCGTCCTGTCCCGGTCGATCGGGTAGGGCGTGCCGGCGAGTGCCGCGGCGCCGAGCGGGGACTCGTTCAACCGTCTGCGCGCATCCGCCAGCCGCCCGCGATCGCGCCCGAACATCTCGACATAGGCGAGCAGGTGATGGCCGAGGGTGATCGGCTGCGCCGCCTGGAGATGGGTGAACCCCGGCATCACGCTGGATGCGTGCTGTTCCGCCCGGTCGATCAGCACGGCCTGCAGCCCGCGCAGCGCGTGCTGTGCCGCGTCGATGGTGTCGCGCAGCCACAGCCTGAGGTCGGTCGCCACCTGGTCGTTGCGGGAACGCGCGGTGTGCAGGCGTCCGGCGGCCGGGCCGATCAGCTCGGCCAGCCGGGCCTCGACATTCATGTGAATGTCCTCGCGGCGGCGCGAGAACGCGAACTTGCCGGCGTCGATCTCGTCCATGATCCGGTCGAGCCCCGAGAGCATGGCGTCGCCATCCGCCTCGCTCACGATCCCGCAGGCGACCAGCATCTCGCAATGCGCTTTCGAGGCCCCTATATCATGCGCGTAGAGCCGCTTGTCGAAGTCGATGGAGGCGTTGATCCGCTCCATGACCTCGCTGGGTTCGGCCCCGAAACGGCCGCCCCAGAGCGCCGACGAGCCCGGAGGGACGGATTTCGGATGGGATGGGGTGTCGTTCATCGGTCTTCGGGACTCATGGGGCGGCGCGCGTTCGGCGCCACGCTGTCGATCGCGGCGTTCGCCTGGTTGCTCCTCCCGGCGGACGCCGCGGCAACGCCGCCCCGCACCGGCTGGATGCAGAACTTTACCGTCGCCGAGACCGGCCCGCCAGCGCCGGCCACGGCATTCACCGGCCGGAACGGCGAGAGCTATACGCTGGAAGAGTTCCGCGGCAAAGTGGTTCTGGTGAATTTCTGGGCCACCTGGTGCGGTCCCTGCGTCCGCGAGCTGCCCTCGCTCAAGCGCCTGAACGCCCGCCTCGGCGGAGACCGGTTCGCCGTTCTCGCGCTATCCCAGGACCTCGGCGGCTGGGCCCGGATCGCGCCGTTCTGGCAAAAGCACGGGCTCGACGGGCTGACGGCGTACCACGATCCCAAGGCGCGCGCCGCCCGCGCCGCGAAAATCCGCGGACTGCCGACGACGGTGCTGTACGGCCGCGACGGGCGCGAGCTCGGCCGGCTTGTCGGCCACGCCGAGTGGGATTCGGACGAAGCCCTGGCGCTATTGCGGCACTATATCGAGGGCTAGACGCGCCACTCCGCCAGGCAGCAGCCGATCAGCGCCTCCGGCATCGGGATGTAGTCGACCATGTCGAAGCCCTTGCTGCCGGCGGCGGCGTGCGAGACCACCCAGGCGCGCAGCTCCGCCCCGCCATTGCCGGTGTGTTCCAGCATCGCGTCGAGCTCGGCGGCCAGCCGTTCGTCCGGGGCGTTGCGGAACAGATCGATGCAGGCATGGTCGAACCTCTCGTCGATCCACCCCATGGTGGTCTCGCCGATCGAATGGCTGAGCCCCCCGGTGCCGAGCACCGCGACCCTTATGTCTTCCGGATAGCTCTCGATCGCCCGGCGCACCATCCGGCCCCAGGCGAGGCAGCGCCGGGGCGAAGGGAAGGGCTTCTCCACCAGGTTGATGAAGACCGGCACGATGGGCAGCCCGGGATCGAGGCCGAACTGCCAGATCGGCACGCACATGCCGTGATCGAGCTTGAGGCGCAGCGAATAGGCGGGGTCGAAATCGGCGGCGAAGGCCTCTTCCAGAATGTGACGGCCGAGCCCCTCGTGCCCGGGCAGGGTCTCGTGCGGATAGACCGGCTTCATGAACGGTTCCGGCGGCCCTTCGTGCTCGGCGCCGATGCCGACGCAGAACGCGGGCATCGCGTCGAGGAAGAAATTGACCCAGTGATCGGTCGAATGGATCACCAGCACATCGGGTCTCGCCGCCTTGAGGCGGTCGCCGAGATCGCCGAAGCGGGTTACCACCCAGTCCCGCGTCTCGTGTTTCAGGGTATCCCAGTTGCGCGCGATGTTGGGCCCGTGCGAGGCCGCGAAGCTGCCGACGAACTCAGCCATTTGCCACCCTCCGCTCGTCCTCGTCGGTACGGAGCGCGCTCAGCGCCTCGATCGACCCCGCGTCGTCATAGCCGCAGATCAGCAGGTAGAACCGCAGCAGATAGGGGTTGGCGTGCGGCTGGATCTTCGCCAGGTCGTCGTCCATCAGGGCCTGGCGCATCTCCGGCGCGAACGGGTAGCCGTCCAGCACCGCCGCGCGGTCGTCGCGCCAGCGCTCCTTCCCGCCCGGACCCTGAAGGTCGAACATCAGCTTGTTGAGCCAATAGTCGGTCATCGCGGCCTCCGCGTCGCGCTCATCGTCGCATGCGCCGGATTGTAGACCCCGCGGGCGGCGATGCCGACCGCAAAACGACTCAACGGGTGGGCGTCGGGGTATCGCCCGAATAGTCGTAGAAACCGCGACCCGTCTTGCGGCCGAGCCAGCCCGCCTCGACGTATTTCACCAGCAGCGGGCAGGGCCGGTACTTGGTGTCGGCGAGGCCCTCGTAGAGCACCTGCATCACCGCGAGGCAGGTGTCGAGGCCGATGAAGTCGGCGAGCTGCAGGGGTCCCATCGGATGGTTGGCGCCGAGCCGCATGGCGTTGTCGATCGCTTCCACGGAGCCCACGCCCTCGTGCAGGGTGTACACCGCCTCGTTGAGCATCGGCAGCAGGATGCGGTTGACGATGAAGGCGGGGAAGTCCTCGGAATTGACCGGCGTCTTGCCGAGCGCGAAGGTGAGCGCCTCGATCGCCTCGAAGGTCTCCCGCGCGGTGGCGATGCCCGGGATCAGCTCGACGAGCTGCATCGCCGGCACCGGGTTCATGAAGTGCATCCCCATGAACCGCGCCGGCCGGTCGGTCGCGGCGCCGAGACGGGTGATCGAGATCGACGAGGTGTTGGAGGCGATGATCGCATCGTCCCCGATCTCGGCGACGACGCGCTTGTAGATCTCCCGCTTGACCTCCTCGTTCTCGGTCGCCGCCTCGATGATCAGGTCGCAATCGGCGAACAGGCTGTATCCGGACCCGGTCTCGATCCGCGCCAGCGCCTCGGCCTTCTGGTCCCCGGTCATGCGGTTGCGGCGGACCTGGCGATCGTAGTTGGCCGCGATCGCGTCCAGCGCCTTGTCCACCTGGTCCTTCGAAATGTCGCCCAGCACGACATCGAAGCCATGCGCCGCGCAGACATTGGCGATACCGCTGCCCATCTGGCCGGCGCCGATGACGCCCACCTTGCGAATCGGAACCGCGTCGATCGACGCGGGGCTCGCCGCGGCCGCGCTCATCGCGGCTTGACCCCGGCCTTGTCCAACGCCTCGGCGAGCGCCGGCAGCGCCTTGAACAGATCGTCGACCAGGCCGTAATCGGCGATCTGGACCATCGGCGCCTCCTCGTCCTTGTTGATGGCGACGATGACCTTGCTGTCCTTCATGCCGGCCAGATGCTGGATCGCGCCCGAGATGCCGACCGCGATGTAGAGCTCGGGCGCCACCACCTTGCCGGTCTGGCCGACCTGGAAGTCGTTCGGCCGGTAGCCCGCATCCACCGCCGCCCGCGACGCGCCCACCGCGGCGCCGAGCCGGTCGGCGATGCCCTCCACCAGATGAAAGTTCTCCGAGGACTGCATGCCGCGCCCGCCGGAGACCACGACCCGGGCGCTGGTGAGCTCGGGGCGCTCGGACTTGGAAAGCTCCTGGCGCAGGAACTTCGACAGCGCCTGCCCCTCGGCCGGGGCCACGGGTTCGACCGCCGCGTCGCCGTCCAGCGCGGCCGCGGCGAAGGCGGTGCCGCGGACGGTGATCACCTTGATCGGGTCGCGCGAGCGCACCGTCGCCATCGCGTTGCCGGCATAGATCGGGCGCACGAAGGTGTCCGCCCCAAGCACCTCGACGATGTCGGAGATCTGGGCCACGTCGAGCAGCGCGGCGACCCTCGGGGCGAGGTTCTTGCCGGTGGTGTTGGCCGGGAACAGGATCTCGGAATACTCGCCGGCGAGAGCGACCACCAGCGGGGCCACCGCCTCGGCGAGCAGGTGATCGTAGGCCGCGTCGTCGGCGTGGCGGACGCGGGCGATGCCGGCGATCTTCGCCGCCTGCCGGGCGACCGGGGCGGTTCCGCCGCCCGCCACCAGGACGTCGACCGCGCCGTCGAACGCGGCTGCGGCGGTCGCCGCATTCAGCGTCGCCGGGTCGAGCGCCGCGCCGTCATGCGCGGCGATGACAAGGGCCGCCATCAGATCACCCCCGCCTCGTTCTTGAGCTTGTCGACCAGCTCCTCCACGTCGGCGACCCGCCTGCCGCCGGCCCGGCCCGGGGGGTCCTCCACCTTCAGCGTTTCCAGCCGGGGCGCCACGTCGACCCCGAGCTCGTCCACGGCGATCTGGTCGATCGGCTTCTTCTTGGCCTTCATGATATTGGGCAGCGATGCGTAGCGCGGCTCGTTGAGCCGGAGGTCGGTGGTGACCACCGCCGGAACGGCGAGCCCCACCGTCTCCAGCCCGCCATCGACCTCGCGCGTCACCTCGGCGCCCTCGCCGGTCAGCACGATGTCGGACGCGAAGGTGCCCTGCGGCCAGCCGAGCAGGGCTGCCAGCATCTGGCCGGTCTGGTTGCTGTCGTCGTCGATCGCCTGCTTGCCGAGGATCACCAGCTCCGGGCTCTCGCGCTCGACCAGCGCCCTGAACAGCTTGGCGACGGCGAGCGGCTGCAGCTCCTCGTCGGTGATCACATGGATGCCGCGGTCCGCCCCCATGGCGAGCGCGGTGCGGATGGTCTCCTGGCACTGCCGCACGCCCATCGAGACCGCGACGATCTCATCCGCCGTGCCCGCCTCCTTCATGCGGATCGCCTCCTCGACGGCGATCTCGTCGAACGGGTTCATCGACATCTTGACATTGGCCGTCTCGACGCCGGTCCCGTCGGCCCTGACGCGGACCTTGACGTTGTAGTCGACGACCCGTTTGACACCGACAAGTACCTTCATGGAAGGGCTTTCCCGAATCCTGAGAGGGTCATGGAGAGAACGCCGCGGCGGCGTCCGAGGCCGTCCAACCATCGGCTTCCCACCGAGGCGCCGAACATAGTGTCCGGCGGTTCAAACTGTCAACGAACCGCGCCGCAGGCTCACTCCCGGCCGAACAGCACGGCGAGAGCCACCAGGGCGATGGCGCCGAATTGCAGGATCACCCGGGCCTGCATGAACCTGTTGCCGTATTTTCGGTTGAACTCGCCGCCGCGCGCCATGCTGATCAGGCCCATGGCGAGGACGCCCAGCACGGCGGCGAGGGCGACGGCGATCAGGACCGAGCCGGTGGTCGTCATGGCCGAGATATACGGGCCACGGCGCAGGCCCGCCAGCGAATTCGAGCACCTGCCCGCCATGCTATAAGGCGGCCATGGGCTTCCTCGACCGCATCGCCGAGTGCAACGCGCACGACCTCTCGGGCTTCCTGCCGTTTTGCATCGGCGATGCCCGGCCCGGCTGGGTGAAGCCCGGCTTCGCCCGCCGCCTGGCGGCGTTTCCCGAAACCTTCGCGGTCGACCAGGCGGGCGTGCGGACGGTCCCGGCGCTGGACGATTTCGAGTCCCGGACCGGAGCCGTGGAAGCGGTTGTGCGCGCGCTGTCCGATGCCGGGACGATGGGGCGCTGGCGCGACGAGGCGTATCCCGTGGGCGGTACGCTCGCCGGCCCGCATCTGATGCTGATGGACCGTTCGGCGATCCCCTATTTCGGGGTTCGCGCGTTTGGCGTCCATGTCAACGGCTATGTTCGCGACGGCTCCCGCATCCTGATGTGGGTCGCCCGCCGCGCCCGGGACAAGGCGACCTATCCCGGCATGCTCGACAATTTCGTCGCCGGCGGGCAGCCCGCGGGGATCGGGCTGATGGACAACGTGATCAAGGAGGCCGGCGAGGAGGCCGGGGTTCCCGCCGAGCTCGCCGCCACGGCGCGGCCGGTGGGGGCGGTGACCTACTGCCAGGAGACCGCCGACGGGCTGAAGCCCGATGCGATGTATTGCTACGACCTCGAACTGCCCGCCGCGTTCGAGCCCGAACCCAAGGACGGCGAGATCCAGGAGTTCCATCTCTGGCCGGTCGAGCGGGTGATGGAGACCGTGGCCGAGACCGCCGAGTTCAAGTTCAACTGCAATCTCGTCTGCATCGACTTCTTCGTCCGCCATGGGCTGATCGGTCCGGAATCCCGGGAATACTTGGATATTTTGCGCGGGCTCCGGCACTGAATTCGGGTAATGCGCGGCCGGCACAAGTTTTGTACGGTGCGCGCCGTCCCACCTGCTCGCTGACCCCGCGGGAGCGGCCGATGCTGCGCAACGCCTTTCCCAGCCTCGATTTCGATCTCGGCGAGACCGCCGGGATGCTGCGCGAGAGCGTCGCCGATTTCGCCGCGGTCGAGATCGCCCCGCGCGCCGCCGGGATCGACGAGAGCAACGAATTCCCGGCCGATCTGTGGCGCAAGATGGGCGGGCTCGGCCTGCTCGGCATCACCGTCGAGGAGGACTATGGCGGCGCCGGGATGGGCTATCTCGAACATGTCGTGGCGATGGAGGAGGTGAGCCGCGGCTCCGCCTCCGTCGGGCTCTCCTACGGCGCGCACTCCAATCTCTGCGTCAACCAGATCCGCCGCAACGGCACCGACGCGCAGAAGCGGCGCTATCTGCCCAGGCTGATTTCCGGCGAGCATGTCGGCGCGCTGGCGATGAGCGAGCCGGGCGCGGGCTCCGACGTGGTCTCCATGCGGCTCCGCGCCGAGCGCAAGCGTGACCGCTTCGTCCTCAACGGCACCAAGATGTGGATCACCAACGGGCCCGACGCCGACACGCTCGTGGTCTACGCCAAGACCGACCCCGATTCCGGGCCGCGCGGGATTACCGCCTTCCTGGTCGAGAAGGGGTTTGCCGGCTTCTCGACCGCGCAGAAGCTCGACAAGCTCGGCATGCGCGGCTCCAACACGTGCGAGCTGGTGTTCGAGGACTGCGAGGTGCCGGAAGACAACGTGCTCGGCGCCGTCGGCGGGGGCGTCGCCGTGCTGATGAGCGGGCTCGACTACGAGCGCGCGGTGCTCGCCGGCGGCCCGCTCGGCATCATGCAGGCCTGCCTCGATGCGGTCATTCCCTATGTCCACGAACGCCGGCAATTCGGCCAGCCGATCGGCGAGTTCCAGCTCATCCAGGGCAAGATCGCCGACATGTACACAATCGCCAATGCCAGCCGCGCCTATGTCTATGCCGTCGCCAGGGCCTGCGACCGCGGCGAGACCTCGCGCAAGGACGCCGCCGGCGCCATCCTCTACGCCGCCGAGCGGGCGACCGCGCTGGCGCTGGACGCGATCCAGATCCTCGGCGGCAACGGCTATATCAACGAGTATCCCACCGGCCGGCTGCTGCGCGATGCCAAGCTCTACGAGATCGGCGCCGGAACCAGCGAGATCCGCCGCATGCTGATCGGCCGGGAGCTGTTCCGCGAGACCGCCTGATGCCGGCGATCGGCAGCAAGGCCGACCGCCGCTCCGAGGATTTCAGGGCCAACGGCGCGGCCATGGAACAGGCGGTGGCCGAGCTTCGCCGCGTCGTCGCCGCCATCGCCGAGGGCGGAGGCGAGCGGGCGCGGCAACGCCACATCGCGCGTGGCAAGATGCTGCCGCGCGAGCGCATCGACCGCCTGGTCGACCCGGGCGCGCCGTTCCTCGAACTGTCCCAGCTCGCCGCGCACCGGGTCTATGACGAGGATGTCCCGGCGGCGGGGCTGATCGCCGGCATCGGGCCGGTGATGGGAACCGAATGCCTGATCGTCGCCAACGACGCGACGGTGAAGGGCGGCACCTACTTCCCCCTCACGGTGAAGAAGCACCTGCGCGCCCAGGACATCGCGCGCGAGAACAACCTGCCCTGCATCTACCTCGTCGATTCCGGCGGCGCCAACCTGCCGCGCCAGGACGAGGTGTTTCCCGACCGCGACCATTTCGGGCGCATCTTCTACAACCAGGCCACGATGTCCGCCGCCGGGATACCGCAGATCGCCGCCGTCATGGGCTCCTGCACGGCGGGCGGCGCCTATGTGCCGGCGATGTCCGACGAGGCGGTGATCGTCCGCAACCAGGGCACGATATTTCTCGGCGGCCCGCCGCTGGTGAAGGCCGCGACCGGGGAGGTGGTCAGCGCCGAGGCGCTCGGCGGCGCCGACGTGCATGCCCGCGAGTCCGGCGTCGCCGACCATTACGCCGAGAACGACGCCCATGCGATCGCCATCCTGCGCCGCGCCGTCGCCGCGCTGAACCGGGCCAAGCGGATCGATCTCGTCTGCCGCCCTCCCGCCGAGCCCGCGCACGACCCGGCCGAGCTCGCCGGCATCGTCCCCGCGGACTTCCGCAAGCCCTACGAAATGCGCGAGGTCATCGCGCGTATCGTGGACGCGAGCGAGTTCGACGAGTTCAAGGCGCTCTACGGGACCACGCTGGTCACCGGCTTCGCCCATATCTTCGGCTATCCGGTGGGCATCGTCGCCAATAACGGCATCCTGTTCTCGGAGTCCGCGCTCAAGGGGGCGCATTTCGTGGAGCTCTGCTGTCAGCGCGGCATTCCCCTGGTGTTCCTGCAGAACATCACCGGCTTCATGATCGGGCGGCGATACGAGGCCGGCGGCATCGCCAAGGACGGCGCCAAGCTGGTCACCGCGGTCGCCTGCGCCCGGGTGCCCAAGTTCACCGTCATCGTCGGCGGCAGCTTCGGCGCGGGGAATTACGGCATGTGCGGCCGGGCCTACGGGCCGCGCTTCCTCTACATGTGGCCCAACGCGCGGATCTCCGTGATGGGTGGGGAGCAGGCCGCCAACGTGCTCGGCCAGGTCCGCCGCGACGCGCTGGAGGCCGAGGGCGGCTCGTGGTCGGAGGAGGACGAGGAGGCGTTCAAGGCGCCGATCCGCGATCGGTACGAGCGCCAGGGCAACCCGTTCTACGCCAGCGCGCGGCTGTGGGACGACGGGGTGATCGAGCCGGCCGAGACCCGGTCGGTGCTCGGCCTCAGCATCTCCGCGGCGCTGAACGCGCCGATCGAGCGCACCCGGTTCGGCGTCTTCAGGATGTAGCAGCGGGTGTTCCGCGCCGTCCTCATCGCCAATCGCGGCGAGATCGCCTGCCGCGTCGCCCGCACCTGCCGGCGGCTCGGTATCCGCGCGGTCGCGGTCTATTCCGATGCCGACGCCGACGCTCTCCACGTCCGCGCCTGCGATGCGGCGCTCCGCATCGGCCCGCCGCCGGCCCGCGAGAGCTATCTCGACGGCGAGGCGATCCTGGCCGCGGCGCGCGACAGCGGGGCCGAGGCGATCCACCCCGGCTACGGCTTCCTGTCGGAGAACGCCGACTTCGCCGAGGCGGTGGCGGATGCCGGGCGGGTCTTCGTCGGCGCGCCGGCGGCGGCGATGCGGGCGCTGGGCTCGAAGAGCGCGGCCAGAGCCCTGATGGCGGCGGCGGGGGTCCCGATCCTCCCGGGCTATCACGGCGACGCCCAGGACGACGACACGCTCGGCCCGGAGGCGGAACGGCTCGGCTACCCGCTGCTCGTCAAGCCCTCGGCCGGCGGCGGCGGGCGCGGCATGCGGATCGTCGAGACCGCGGACGCGCTCGGCGCCGCGCTGCAATCGGCCAGGCGCGAGGCCGCGTCTTCCTTCGGCGACGATCGCCTGCTGCTGGAGCGCTATTTGGCCAAATCCCGCCATATCGAGGTCCAGGTATTCGCCGACAACGCGGGCAACGCGATCCATCTGTTCGAGCGCGACTGCTCGGCCCAGCGCCGCCACCAGAAGGTGATCGAGGAAGCCCCGGCGCCAGGGCTCTCTCCCGCCACGCGGGAGGCGCTCGGCGGGACGGCGGTGGCCGCCGCCCGCGCCGTCGGCTATGCCGGGGCGGGCACGGTCGAGTTTCTGCTCGACGAGAGCGGCGCGTTCTACTTCATCGAGATGAACACCCGTCTCCAGGTCGAGCATCCGGTGACCGAAGCCGTCACCGGCTACGATCTCGTCGAATGGCAGCTTCGCATCGCCGCCGGCGAGGACTTGCCGGTCGCCCAGGAAGCGGTCGCTCTCGACGGCCACGCGATCGAGGCGAGGCTCTGCGCCGAGGACCCGGCTGCCGGGTTCCTGCCCTCGACCGGGCCGATCCGGCTGATGCGCCTGCCCGAAGACGACGCCCGCGTCGATACCGGCTTCGATTCGGGCGATGCGGTGACGCCGCACTACGATTCCCTGCTCGCCAAGCTCGTGGTGCACGCGCCCGCCCGCGACGCCGCCCGCGCGCGGCTCGCCGAGGCGCTCGGGGAAGTCGCCGTGGCCGGCCCCGCCACCAACCGCGACTTCCTCATCCGGGTCATCGCCGAAGACGCCTTCCGGGCCGGCACGCTCGATACCGGCTATCTCGACCGCAACCTGGAGGCGCTGACCGCTCGCAGGGACGATCCGCCCGACTCTGTCCTTGCGCTGGCTGCGCTGGCTGCGATGCGGGTTCAGGATTTCGGCGATTCCGCCTCGCCCTGGACCGCGCTGCGCGGCTGGCGGCTCAACGCCCCCGCCCGGCGCGCGGTCGACTTCCGCCTCGGCGGGGATGTCGCCACCGTGCTGTCTGAGGGGACGGCGTTCCGCTTTCCCGGCGGACGCACGCGGCAGGTCCGCTCGCTGCCCTCCGATGCGCCGCAACTCGCGGTCGAGATCGACGGCGAGGCGCTGTCGGCGGTGGCGGTCTGCGACGATGGCGCGGCGACCGTCTTCACCTCGGACACCACCTGGCGGCTGGCGCTGTTCGATCCCGTGGCCGAGGCCGAAGCGGGCGCACGCGAAGCGCCACCCGCCGTGCCGCTCGCCCCGATGCCGGGGGTGGTGGTCGCGGTCAGCGTCGCCGGCGGCGACAGGGTCGCCAAGGGTCAGCCGCTGCTGGTGATCGAGGCCATGAAGGTCGAGCACACCATCCGCGCGCCCGCGGCCGGCACGGTTGACGCGGTGCACTACGCGGTGGGCGATCGAGTCGACGAGGGCGCGGAGCTCGCCGCCTTCACCCCGGAAGAGGCGTAGCCGTCGAAGCCGTAGAGGCGGGCCGGGTTGTCGACCAGGATCCTGCGGCGCAACGCCTCGTCCGGGGCGTAGGCCAGCAGCAATTCGGTCAGCTCTCCGTCATTGGGCATGCGACCCGCGATATTGGGGTGCGGCCAGTCGGTTCCCCACAGCACCCGGTCCGGCGCGGCTTCGATCAGGGCGGCGGCGAAGGGGACCACGTCGTCGAAAGGCGGGCCGGCCGCCGACAGGCGCTCGGCGCAGGATATCTTGACCCAGAAATCGGCGTCGCGGAGGAACCCGAGGAGTTGCCGGAACGCCGGCTGGTCGAGCCCGTCGGCGACGCGCACCCGCGCCATGTGGTCGATCACCACCGGAACGCCCAGCCGCCCGAGCGCCTGCGCGTTCTCCACCACGTCATCGGCCTCAAGGTAGAGCACCAGATGCCAGCCGAGCGGCGCGATGCGTCTTGCGACCCGCGCGACGCGGGAGAAATCCGGCGGGCCGCTGAGATGGCGGGCGAAGCTCATCCGCACCCCGCGCACCCCGCCCTCGTGCAGCGCCTCCAGCCCGGCGTCGGCGACGGCTTCGCCGATCATCGCGACGCCGCGATAGCGCCCCTCCGACCGGGCGATGGCATCCAGCATGGCACGGTTGTCGTCGCCGTGGCAGGTCGCCTGGACGATGACCGCGCGGTCGAGCCCGAGCGTCGCATGCAGCCTCGCCAGCGCCTCGCGCGGGGCGTCGGGCGGCGTGTAGGAGCGCCTCGGATGGTAGGGAAACACATCTCCCGGCCCGAACACGTGGCAATGCGAATCGCAGGCGCCCGGCGGCAGCGCAAACGACGGCGCGCGCGGATTGGGGTCCGGCGGCTGGCAGGTCTTCATCCGACACCGCCCGGCCGCGCGGGCTCCGGCCCGCCGTTCCACACCGCGCGCGGGATCAGCACATTGCCTTCGAACAGAAGGCGCGCCGTGCGCAGCAGCGCGGCCCGCGTCACCGTCAGCGACCCGGCGTCGCCTTCGGCCTCCAGCTCGACGGAGAACTCGCCCGACGGGTGCTCCACCGAGATCAATCGCCGCGGACCCGGCGGCAGGCGCGCGACGTCGTGGGCGACCGAGCCTTCGATCACCGCGGCGGTCGCTACCGTCACCGCGGCCAGCACGCCGATCGCGGCATGGCAGCGATGCGGGATGAAGCAGCGCGTATTGAGCGCGCCGTCTCCCCGTGGCGGCGAGACCAGACAGAGCTTGGGCACCACCTTGTGGGCCACGTCGCCGAGACGCATCGCCGGGCCGATGGCGAGCCGGATCGCTTCCAGCCGGCGCCTGAAAGCCGCATCGGCCTCCAGCGCCACCGGTGACTCGGTCCCGGCCAGTCCGAAGGAAGAGGCGGCCATGATGGCGACCGGCATGCCGTTGTCGATGCAGGTGATCTCGACACCGTCGACGGTGTCGCGCAGAGCGCCGGTCGGCAGCAGGCTGCCGCAGGCCGACCCCGCGACGTCGAGGAAGTCGATGAGTATCGGCGCCGCGGTCCCCGGCGCGCCGTCGATCCGGGCAGTCCCGTCATAGGTCACCGTCCCGCCCGGCGTCTCGACCGTCTGATCGCACAGGCTGTCGGAGTTCACCATGCGGATGCGCAGCGTCGACCGGTCGCCTGCCGCCGCGACGAGCCCCCGTTCCAGCGCGAACGGGCCGACGCCCGCCAGCATGTTGCCGCAATTGGGAGCGGTATCGACCCGCGCCTCGCCAACCACCACCTGGGCGAACAGATAGTCGACATCGACTCCCGGCACGCCGGATGGCCCGACGATGGCCACCTTGCTGGTCAGCGGGTCGGCGCCGCCCACGCCGTCGATCTGGCGCAGATCCGCCGAGCCCATCGCCGCCAGCAATACCCGGTCGCGCAGCGCCGGGTCGCCGGGAAGGTCGGAGGCGAGGAAGTAGAGCCCCTTCGAGGTGCCTCCGCGCATCAGCGCCGCGGGTATGCGGGTCTGCATGTCCGGCCTGGTTCGCCCCGTAGTGAACTCCGGCATCCAACCGGGATACTAGCCGTCGCTGTCGCCGGCAAGGGGCGCGGGGCGAGACGATGGGTCGCGCTGGCGCCGGTGACCTTCGGCGTTATCATGATCGCCCAGCCCGGCGCCGGGAAAGGCGGTCAATGTCCGGCAGTCGAACAGTCTCCGTGTCGCTCTTCGGCTCCCTTGCCTTGTGGCTGGCCGCCGCTCCGCCGGTCGGGCCGGCCCTGGCCGCGGAGGAGCTGCGCATCGCCTCCGGACATCCCGGTACGCCGTGGCACGCCTTCGCCGCCGTGCTTGCGCGGCAGTTCCAAGCCGCCGCGCCGGGCACCCGCGCCAGGCTGGTTCGCGGCGGCAACGGCTACTGGAACCCGATCGTCGTCAACTCGCGGCGCGCCGAGTTCGGCCTATCGAACACCGCCTCGGCGGCCTGGGCCTATAGCGGGGACGAGACCGCGTACGGCAAGAAGAAATACGCCGACATCCGGGCGGTCATCGCGGGCTTGAGGCCGGTCTGGATCGTCCCGATGATGCGCGAGGGCTACATTCGGGAGACCGGTTCTTCCACCCTGCGGCGGGCATTGCGGGTGCCGCGGGCGGCGCCGCGGATCGTCATGCGACCCGCGTCCAGCGTCGTGCCGGTGGTCGTCGACAAGATCCTTGCGGCGATGGGCACGAGCCGGCAAATCCTGCGCGAGCGCGGCGGCGACGTGCTGCAGCTCGGCGCCGCCCAGATACCCTCGATGCTCCGGGGCGGGCGGGCCGACCTCTATTTCGAAGCCGTCGGGCCGGGCCGCGCCGCTGCTCTCAAGGCCGCGCTCTCCGGCCATGTCCGCCTCGTCGATCTGCCTCCGGGTGCGCGCGACGCGCTCGGCGGGAACGGCCTGATCCCGCTTTCCCTGCCGCTTGGGCCGGAGCGCGAGAGCCGCGCGGTCAGCACGGTCGAGCTCGGCACCATGCTGATCGTCCACCGGGATGTCGGAAACCGGCAGGTCTACCGCATGCTGGAGGTCCTGACCGCGGGCCGCGACGCGCTCGCCCGGAGCCATCCGGCCTGGCGCGACTATGCGCCGAGCCCCTATCGGGCGCTCAAGACGCGCGGCGTGCCGTTGCATCCCGCCGCGCTTCGCTTCTTTCGCGAGCGGGGCTGGCCCGAGCAGGCGAAGCGGGGGCCCATCCCGATCCCCCGCTCGAAGCCGGTCCGCTGAAGGCGGCGTTTTCGCGCCCGGCCGACGGAAAGACTCGGAAGGAGGGCTGGAGATCGTCTATATCGTCGGCAATCCTTCGCGGAGCGGGGCTGTACGCCGATGATCGATCCGCCGACGCCGATGATTGCGGTCTCGGGCGTGCGCAAGCGTCTCGACGGTGTCGATGTCCTCAGCGACGTCGATCTCGAGATCGGCCGGGGCGAGCTGGTCGCGCTGAGCGGGCCGTCGGGCAGCGGCAAGACGCTGCTGCTCAAGGCGATCATCGGGCTCATCGAGCCCGATGGCGGCAGCATCAGGATCGACGGGCAAGAGACGGTCGGCGCCGCCCCCGCCGCGCGCGAGGCCGCCACGAGACGCATCGGCATGCTGTTCCAGCGCTCCGCCCTGTTCGACAGCATGCCGGTGTGGGAGAACGTCGTTTTCCGGTCGCTCGGCGAGGGTTCGCTCGATCGCCGCTCGGGTTTCGAGGCCGCCGTCGAGAAGATCGCCGCCGTCGGGCTCGCGCCGGAAACCGCGGCGCTCTACCCGGCCGATCTGTCGGGCGGCATGCAGAAGCGCGCAGCACTCGCCCGGGCCATCGCCGACGATCCCGAGATCCTCCTGCTCGACGAGCCGACGGCCGGGCTCGATCCGATCATGTCGACCGTCATCAACGACCTGATCCGCGAGACCGCTTCGCGGCTCGACGCGACGGTGCTGCTGGTGACCAGCGACATGGCCGGGGCGCGGCGGACGACCGACCGGTTCGCCATGATGCACGCGGGCGGTATCGTCTGGCAGGGGCCGACCGATTCGATCGGCGATAGCGGGAATGCGTTCGTCGACCGGTTCGTTCACCGCCGCGCCGACGGACCGGTCGGGACGCTGGGCGATACCGTCGGCAGCGACGAATTGCCGGGAGCCGGCGCGACATGACCGCAAGACTGGTTTTTCCCGATGACGTGCGCCCGGATTTCGAGGGTTTCTCGGACGCCGCGTTCGGCTTCCTGGACGGGCTTGCGCGCAACAACGAGCGCGGCTGGTTCATCAAGAACCGGGAGACCTACGAGACCGAGGTGAGGTTTCCGCTCGAATGCCTGGTTGCCGAATTCCGCCCGGGCGGCGCCGGCAGGGGGCTGCCGGTGCGCGGGGATCCGACCAAGGCGATCTTCCGCATTTACCGCGATATCCGGTTCTCCAAGAACAAGCAGCCCTACAAGACCCATGCCGGAGCGGTGCTTTCGCGGACCGGCTCGCGCGGCGAGCCGGGCGTTGTCTATATCCACATCCAGCCGGGAAATTGCTTCGTGTCGGCCGGGTTCTGGCGCGTCGACCCGCCGACCCTCGCGGCCTGGCGCCGACGCATGGTCGAGGACCCCGAAGAGTGGCTCGCCATCGTCGCGCCCTATGCCGAGGGCAGGGATGCCGCCTATATGCGGACCATTTCGGCCCTCAAGACGATGCCGCGCGGCTTCAGGCAGGATGCGGACTCGCCGGTCGCCGAATGGGTCAGGTGGAAGTCGTTCCTGCTGACCCGGCAGGTCGAGGACGGCGACGCGCAGACCCGCGGCCTCGTCGAGATCATCCGCGAGCACGCCGCGAAGGCGGTCCCGCTGCTCGAATACGGCTGGGAGATCGCCGACATGCCGGCCGATGCCGATCCGCGCCGGCATATGCGCGCCCCGCGTGCGGGGGACGCGGATTGGGCCTAGACTGGCCTGCATGAAGGCTCGAAACGAACCCGCGCCGGACCTGCGAAGCTTCCTCGCCGCCAACCCGGCGCTGGTGTTCCGGCCGGACGGCCCGCTCTCGGTCGTCGAGGAGATCACCGCCGTCCTGCACGCGCTGGAGGCGGAGAAGCGCCAGCCCGTCGTCCTCGTCGAACGTCCCCGCCGCGGCGACGGCACGAAGAGCGACATGCCCGTGCTGTGCAACCTGACCGGCAGCCGCGAAGTCTGCGCTTCGGCGCTCGGGCTCGCCGATCACCGGGACAGCGCGCGCCACTTCGCCGAGCTCGCCGCCGGCGGGATCGCGCCGGTCGCGGTCGGCCGCGCCGACGCCCCGGTCCAGGCGATCGTCGCCGAGGGCGCCCAGGCCGATCTGCGGTCCCTGCCGGCGCTTAAGCAGCATGGCGGCGATGCCGGCCACTACATCACCGCGGGCCACGTGGTGACCGCCGATCCCGAGACCGGGATCGACAACATGGCGATCCAGCGCTGCTGGGTGCGCGGGGCGCGGCTGATGGGCGTCTACCCCTACTCGACCTCGCACAACTGGCTCAACGTCGCCAAGTACTGGGACCGGGGCGAGCCCTGCCCGGTCGCGGTGTGGATCGGCCACCACCCGGCGCTGGTGATCGGCACCCAGGCCAAGTTCGCCTATCCGAGGAGCCACTGGGAAGCGGCCGGAGCGGCGCTCGGCGCGCCGGTGCGGCTGGTTCCCAGCATCACCCACGGCGCGGCCGTCATGGTGCCGGCCGACGCGGAGATCGTCATCGAGGGGTTCATCCCGCCGCACCGGCTGGAGGCCGAGGGTCCGTTCGCCGAGTTCACCGGCTACCAGGGGCCGCAGGTCGCCAACCCGGTCGTCGAGGTGACCGCGATCACGCGGCGCGCGGACGCGATCTACCACGATTGCGGCGCCGGGCTCGCCGATCACCTGGTGCCCGACAACATGGCGATGGAGGGCGCGATCTTCGCCATGTGCCGCAACGCCGCGCCGGCGCTCAGGCGGGTGCATGTGCCGATGTCGGGGCGGCGCTTCCACGCCTATCTCCAGTTCGAGAACCCGCGCCCCGGCGAGGTGCGCGACGCGCTGACCGCGGCGCTCTCCTATCGCCGGCTCAAGGCGGTCATGGCGTTCGACGAGGACATCGACATCTTCGACGATTCCCAGGCGATGTGGGCGCTCGCCACGCGGCTGCAATGGGACCGCGACACCATCCGCATCGACCGGCTCTCGGAGGCCAATCTCGACCCTTCGACCCCGCCCGGGGCCGGATCGACGACCAAGATGGCGCTCGATGCGACCCTGCCGCCGCCGCGCCGCCCGGGCGCGCCCAAACCGGTGCCCCGCGTCAACCGGGTGAACGAGCGGGCGCTGGCAGCCGCTCGTGCCGCTGTCGCGGCGGCCGACCGGTCCGGATGGCCGGGCGCCTGACGATGGCCGAGAAGCAGGGAAGCGCGGTGTTCGTCCGCTGCCCGTCCTGCGCGGGATGGTTCAACGCCGCCGCGCCTCTGGTTGACCGCGGCGACATCGCGCTCTATTGCCCCGCCTGCACCCGCCGATTCCTGCCCGAAGAGGCGGCCGAGATCGACCGGCCGTAACCCGCATGCCCTCCGCCAACTGGCGCACCCCGTTCGTCATCCTGCTTTGCGGCACGGCGGTCATGCTGATCGCCTTCGGGGTTCGCATGACCTACGGGCTCTGGATCGCTCCCGCGAGCACCGGCCTCGGCTGGGGTCTGGAGAGCCTGAGCTTCGCGCAGGCGGTGCAGGCGCTGGTGTGGGGATTCGCCGCGCCGGTCATGGGCGTGATCGCCGATCGCCACGGTACCGGGCGGGTGATCGCGGGCTGCGGCATCGCGTTTGCCCTCGGGTTTCTGGTCACCGCCAACGCGACCACCCGGATCGAGGCGTTTCTCGGCATCGGCGTGTTGACCGGAATCGCGATGGGCGGGCTGACGGCCTCGGTCATCCTGTCGGCGATCAGCAAGGTCGTGGAGGACGAGAAGAAGCGCGGTCTGTATGCCGGTATCGCGAGCGCCGGGGGGTCCTCCGGCCAGGTGTTCCTGGTCCCCGTCGTCCAGTTCGTGCTGGATACGACAGACTGGATGACCGCGCTGTTCGTGCTGGCGGCGGTGACCGCGGCGATCGTTCCGCTCGCCTACACGATGGTCTCCAGGCGCGAGCATCTCGCCACCGCGAGCGGACAGCAATCGCTGGGCGAGGCGCTCGAAGAAGCCTTCCGGCATCGCGGATATCTGCTTCTCACGGCCGGGTACTTCGTTTGCGGCTTCCAGACCCTGTTCATGGTGACCCATCTCCCGCCGATGCTGGAGACCTACGACGTATCGCGCGAGATGGGGGCGTGGTCGATCGCGCTGATCGGCCTGTTCAACATCCTCGGTTGCGTGATCTTCGGCGCCGCCGGCGGGCGCTGGCGCAAGAAGAACCTGCTCGCCTGGATCTATATCGCGCGCGCCGTCGCGATGACGGCGTTCATCCTGCTGCCCGTCACCGACACGAGCATCGTCGTGTTCTCCGCGGTGATGGGCATCCTGTGGCTCGGGGTCGTGCCGCTCACCGGCGGCGTCGTCGCCCAGATCTTCGGCACCCGCTACATGGCGACGCTGTTCGGCTGTGCGTTCGTGTCGCACCAGCTCGGCGGGTTCGTCGGCATCTGGGCCGGCGGCTGGCTGTTCGACACGACCGGGAACTACCTGGTCGTCTGGTGGGCTTCCATCGCGCTCGGCGTGGTCGCCGCGGCCTTCAACCTGCCGATCGACGACCGCCCGGTGGAGCGCCTCGCCCAGCAGCGCTCCTGAGGCGGTCCTTCGATACGCGGCTTCGCCGCTACTCAGGATGAGGGGGGTTGGGGTGCCCGAAGGGCCGTATCGCGGGACACAGCCCACGACACATCCCTCACAAGACCCATCCCTCACCCTGAGTAGCCCGCCGAAGGCGGGCGTATCGAAGGGCGCCCCCGCTACCCGTCGGGCTCGCCCGCCCGCACCCTGCCGGCGCAGGGGTTGACGCCGAACCAGTAGGCGAGCTCGGCCGGCTGGCCGATGTCCCAGAGCGCGAGATCGGCGCGCTTGCCGACTTCGAGCGTGCCGCGGTCCTCGCCCAGCCCGAGCGCCCGGGCGGCCTCGCGGGTGACCCCGGCCAGCGCCTCCTCCGGCGTCAGCCGGAACAGGGTGCAGGCCATGTTGAGCATCAGCAGCAGCGACAGCGCCGGCGAGGACCCCGGGTTGAAATCGGTGGCGATGGCGATGCCCGCCCCGGCGTTGCGCATCGCGTCGACCGGCGGCGGCCTGGTCTCGCGCAGGGTGTAGAACGCGCCCGGCAGCAGGACGGCGACGGTGCCCGCCGCGGCCAGCGCCGCGATGCCCTCCTCGGAGGTGTATTCCAGGTGGTCGGCCGACAGCGCGTCGTAGCGCGCGGCCAGCGCCGCGCCGCCGAGATCCGAGAGCTGGTCGGCGTGCAGCTTGACCGGCAGGCCGTGCGACCGGGCGGCGGAAAACACCCGGTCGGTCTCCTCCGGGGTGAACCCGATGCCCTCGCAGAACGCATCCACCGCGTCCGCGAGGCCCGACTCCGCGACCGCCGGCAGCATCTCCTCGACCACCAGGTCGATATAGGCGCCCTGGCGGCCGGCATATTCGGGCGGCAAGGCGTGCGCGCCAAGGAAGGTGGTGCGGACGTCGACCGGCTGCGCCCCGCCGAGCCTGCGGGCGACGCGGAGCTGCTTGAGCTCGGTGTCGGTGTCGAGCCCGTAGCCCGACTTGACCTCGACGGTCGTCACCCCCTCGTCGATCAGGTTGCCGAGCCTCGGCACCGCCGCTGCGTACAGCGCCTCGTCGTCGGCCTCGCGCGTCGCCCGCATGGTCGAGACGATTCCGCCGCCCGCCCGCGCGACCTCCTCGTAGCTCGCGCCGTTGAGCCGCATCTCGAACTCGCCCGCGCGGCTGCCGCCGAACACGAGATGGGTGTGGCAGTCGATCAGCCCGGGCGTGATCCAGCGCCCGGCGGCGTCGTGCACCCTGCCCGCCAGGGCGGCGGGGTCGCCAGGCAGCTCGGCGGCCGCGCCGAGCCAGGCGATGCGCCCGTCCGCCACCGCGATGGCGGCGTCGCGGATGGCGCCGTAGGGCTCGCCGCCCGGCACCATCGTCGCCAGGTTGGCGCCGGTCCAGAGCCTGTCCCATCCGCCCTCGGCCGGTCGCGCGCGCGCCATGATTCCTCTCCCCCTTTGCCGGGAAACCATAGCACGCGGGCCGAGTACCCGGGCCCGGCCATATGGTCTACGCTCCGGCGCGGAACATCCCGAGGCGGCCGGCCGAAAGATGACCGAAGACGACATCTACGACTTTGCGCCGGGGACGACGCCGCTGCTCGTCAGCATCCCGCATGACGGGCGGGCGATCCCCGACGACATCGCGGCGCGGATGACGGATGCGGCGCGCGCGATTCCCGACACCGACTGGCATATCGGACGGCTCTACGACTTCGCCGCCGAACTCGGCGCCGGCGTGCTGGCGGCGCGCTACTCGCGCTATGTCGTCGACCTCAACCGCGACCCGGACGGCGCGGCGCTCTACCCCGGGGCTGACAACACCGAGATCGTGCCGCTCGGAACCTTCGACAGGGAGCCGATCTACCTGTCCGGCGCGGAGCCGGACGGCGCCGAGATCGCCGGGCGGATCGCGCGGTTCTGGCAGCCCTATCACCGCCGGCTCGCCGCCGAGCTCGGATTATTGCGCGAGCGCCACGGGGTTGCCCTCCTGTTCGATGCGCATTCGATCCGCAGCGTGTTGCCGCGGTTCTTCGACGGCCGGCTCCCCGACTTCAATTTCGGCACCGCGCGCGGCGCGAGCGCCGATCCCCGGCTCGCCGCGTCCGCCTTCGGCGTGCTCGACTCGGCCGAGGGCTTCACGGCGGTCGACAACGGGCGGTTCACCGGCGGCTACATCACGCGGCGCTACGGCGCGCCCGCCGACGGGGTCCACGCGATCCAGCTCGAGCTCACCCAGCGGACCTATATGGGCGAGGCGCCGCCGTTCGACTACCGCCCCGATCTCGCGGCGAAGGTGAAGCCGGTGCTCAGAGACCTGCTCGCCGCGACGATCGACTGGGCGGGTTGATGCGGGCTTACGCGTTCGACCGCGTACTGACGCCCGAGGGATGGCTCGCCCCCGGGCGGATCGAGGTCGGCGGCGACGGGCGGATCGCCGCCGTCGATGCCGGCGAAGGCGGCGAGCGGGTCGGCGGCATCGCGCTTCCCGGCATGCCCAACCTGCACAGCCACGCCTTCCAGCGGGCGATGGCCGGGCTCACCGAACGCGCCGGGCCGGGAACGGACAGCTTCTGGACCTGGCGGGAGACGATGTACCGCTTCGTCGCCCGGCTCGGCCCGGACGACGTGGAAGCGATCGCCGCCCAGCTCTATTGCGAGATGCTGAAGGCGGGCTACACCGCGGTCGCCGAGTTCCACTATTTGCACCACGCGCCGGACGGCGGCGCTTACGACGACCTCGCCGAGATGGCCGACCGCGTGGCGGGCGCGGCGGAGCGGACCGGCATCGCGCTCACCCTGCTGCCGGTGCTCTACGACGCCGGCGGCTTCGGCGGGGTGCCGGTGGGCGACGCCCAGCGCCGCTTTGCCAACGATGCGGAGCGGCTGCTCGAAATCGTCGAGACCATGCAGCACCGCCACGGCGCCCGGCCCGATTTCCGTGTCGGCCTCGCCCCGCACAGCCTGCGGGCGGCGGCTCCCGGGAGCCTCGCGGCCGCGCTCGTCGGGCTGGACGCCATCGACCCGGGCGCGCCGGTCCATATCCACGTCGCCGAACAGACCCGGGAGGTGGAGGGCTGTCTCGCCTGGTGCGGCAGGCGCCCGGTGGAATGGCTGCTGGAACGCCACGCAATGGGGCCGCGCTGGTGCCTCGTCCACGCCACCCACATGAGCGCCGGGGAGACGCGGGCGCTCGCGGCCACCGGGGCCGTCGCCGGCCTCTGCCCGACCACCGAGGCCAATCTCGGCGACGGGCTGTTCCCGCTGGCCGCCTGGCTGGAGGCGGGCGGGCGCCTCGGCATCGGGTCCGACAGCCACGTGTCGGTGAGCCCGGTCGAGGAGCTGCGCTGGCTCGAATACGGCCAGCGCCTCGCCGCGCGGCAGCGCAACATCGCCGCTCCGCCGGAGGGCTCGACGGGCGCGCGCCTCCACGCCGCGGCGCTCGACGGCGGCGCGCAGGCGACCGCGCGCGATGGCGGCGCCATCGAGGCGGGCCGGACGGCCGACATCGTCGTCCTCGACGCCGCCCACCCGCTGCTCGCCGGGAAGACCGGCGACGCGATCCTCGACGCCTACGTCTTCGCCGGCAACGAAAACCCGGTCCGCGACGTCATGGTCGGCGGAAGCTGGGTGGTCCGCGATGGCCGGCATGCGGAGGAGGGCGCCATCGCGCGGGAGTTCGTGCGGACGATGGAACGGCTGGCGGGGTAGGGGCGGAGAGCGCGGTGTTCACCATCGGACATTCCGCGCACGCGCTGGAATTCTTCCTGGAGCTCTTGCGACGGCACGAAATATCGGCGGTGGCTGATGTGCGGTCCGCTCCCTATAGCCGCCATTGCCCGCATTTCAGCAAGGATGCGCTCGGCAAGGGGCTCGCCGCGGCTGGCGTGAAGTACGTCTTTCTCGGCCGCGAGCTTGGCGGGCGGCCCGACGATCCGTCGTGCTACGAGAACCGGCGCATCCGGTATTCGCGGTTGGCCGGGCGACCGGCGTTCCGGGCCGGAATCGAGCGCCTGAAGGAGGGGGCGCTCGAGCACCGGATAGCCATCATGTGCGCCGAAAGGGAGCCGCTGGAGTGTCACCGGACAATCCTGGTGTCGCCGGCGCTGCAAGAGGAAGGACTGTCAGTCGAGCACATTCACGCCGACGGTCGCCTGGAGTCCCACAGCAAGGCGATGGACCGGTTGATCGACAGTCTGGGGCTTCCTCGCGACGACCTTTTCCGGTCTCGGGACGAAATCGTTTCGGAGGCGCTGCTTCGTCAGGAGGCGCGGATCGCCTACACGCTGGGCGATCCCGGAGACCCTCCGTGAAGCTTTTCACCATTGGATTCACCAAGAAGAGCGCCGAGAGATTCTTCGACCTCCTGGCCTCATCCGGGGCGAAGCGTGTGGTCGACGTTCGGCTCAACAACGTCTCCCAACTGGCCGGTTTCGCCAAGCGCGACGACCTGAAATATTTCCTGCGGCGGGTGTGCGGGATTGACTACGTGCACCTGCCCGACCTCGCCCCGACGCGTGAATTGCTGGCCGACTACCGGAAAAACCGCATCGACTGGGACACCTATGAGCGGCAGTTCCTCGACCTGATGCGGGCGCGCCGCATCGAGGACAGCATCCCCCGAGAGGTGATCCACGGCGGCTGCCTCTTGTGCAGCGAGGACAAGCCGCATCACTGCCACCGGCGCCTCGTCGCGCAATATCTCGACGAACATTGGGGCGGCATTGAGGTCCGGCACCTTACCTGACCTCCGGCAGCCGACAATCGGACACTTGAGAACTCCCGGCGAGCATCTATATCCCGTGCGGCACGCCTCCAACATTCGAGCTCCCGCCATGTCCTCACCTCCGGCCACCGACCGGGTCCGTCTGCGTCGCCGCCACGACCGGGGCGGGTACGACGCGACCACGATCTATCCCATCCTCGATGCCATGCCGCTGTGCTCGGTGGGCTACGTGTTCGACGGGCAGCCTTACGTGACGCCGACGCTGCAATGGCGCGAGGCGGATCGGGTCTACTGGCACGGCTCGTCGGCGAGCCGCATGCTGCGCGCGGTGGAGGAGGCCCAGGTGTGCCTGACGGTCGCCATCCTCGACGGCTTCGTGCTGGCGCGCTCGGGCTTCCACCACTCGATCAACTACCGCTCGGCGATGCTGCTGGGCACCGCGCGCAAGGTTTCCGACCCGGACGAGAAGACGGCGCGGCTCAAGACCTTCGTCGACGGCTCGTTCCCCGGACGCTGGGACATGCTGCGCCCGGCGACCGACCAGGAGATGAAGGCGACGACGGTGATGTCGATGCCGATCGGCGAGGCCTCGTCGAAGATCCGCATGGGCCCGCCGGGCGACGAGGAGGAGGACTACGCGCTGCCGATCTGGGCCGGCGTGATCCCGGTGCGCATGTCGGTATCCGATCCGGTGCCCGACCCGCGCAACATCGAAGGCATCGAGCCGCCCGGCCACGTGCGCGACTTCCGCCTGGGCTGAGGCTGCGGTGAAGGCGCTGCCCGAAGGGGTTTCGAGCTACGCGAGCACGGCGGAATTCACCGAGGCGTCGATCCCGGCGAAGCTGCTCAAATCCCATCGCACCAAAGCCGGGACCTGGGGCAGGATCGTCGTCCTGGAGGGCAGGCTCCGCTACCGCATCCACGAGCCGGAAATCCGCGCCTTCGAGCTCTTGCCCGGCAATCCCGGGGTCGTGGAGCCGGAGGTTCCGCACGAGGTCGAGCCGATGGGCCGCGTGCGCTTCCGCGTGGACTTCTATCGCTGAGGCGGCTGCTCCAGCGCGAAGCGGGCGAGCACGGCGAAATCCGCTTCCGGCGACGCCTGGCCGCAGAGGCAGATGTCGGCGATCTCGACCGGCTCGGCGATGGCGGGCAGCGCCAGGCGCGCGATCCCGGCGCCGAACCTCGCCCGGTCGCCCGCCTCCAGCGGACCGGTCAGGGTCAGGTGGAACCGGTAGTCCTCGAAGACATAGGGGTAGCCCCAGCGCTCCAGGTTCGCCTTCTGCGATGCCGTCAACCGGTCCGGCCGCCGCCGCGCTTGCTCTGCCGCGGTCGAAGGCGCGCGGAAGGGGTCGAAGGCTCTGACGCAGTCGGCCGCGAGCGCCGCCGCTGCGCGCGTTTCCAGCGGGGCGAGGACCAGGAAATCCGACAGCACGCGCAGCGCCAGCTTGCCGGCCGGAGCCGGGCCGCGCGTTCGGCAGAAGCGTTCGAGCGCCTCGCCGAGCGCCCCTTCGTCCTTGCCTTCCGCCAGCCGGAAGGGCGCCTTGAGCGTCGCGTGGAAGTCGTATCTGCGCGGCGCCGCCACCGCGCGGCACCATTCCTCGGCGCTCACGCCGGCGCCTTCCGGCGGCGCGCACGCATCGCGGCCCAGCCAGCGCGCACCGAACGCGGCAAGCGCCGTGCCCGGCGGCGGGACGTAGTAGAGCGCGTAACGATGCATCGGACTCCCGCCGCCTTGTTGACGCCGCAGACCGGCTCCAACACCATGGCGCCAGTCATCGCATACGGGGGCGCGGCATGCACGACGTAACGGTCCGGCAGGAGATCGTCGACCGGGTTCTCGCCCGGCGCGGGCGCTACCACCTCTACGACGCGCTGGAGGCCGAGAGCACCGCCTTCGTGGTGGTCGACATGCAGAACATGTTCTGCGAGCCCGGCGCGCCCGCCGAGGTGCCGGCCTCGCGCGGGGTCTGCGACAACATCAACCGGCTGGCGGAGGAAGTACGGGAAGAGGGCGGGCTGGTGATCTGGGTCACCAGCGCGTCCACCTTCGCCAACGGCAAGAGCGACTGGGAGTCCTTCATCCGCACCTTCGTCGCCGAGGAGGTGCAGGAGCGCACCGCCGAGGCGATGAAGCCGGGCGGCCACGGCGAGCAGATCTGGCACGAGCTCGAGCCCGACGAGCGCGACCTGTTCGTGCGCAAGAACCGCTACTCGGCGCTGACACCGGGCGCGTCGATCCTCCAGACGGTTCTCGCCAGCCACCGCATCCGCAACGTGCTGATCGGCGGCACCAAGACCAATATCTGCTGCGAATCGACCGCGCGCGACGCGATGCAGCTCGACTACCGCGTGGTCATGGTCGAGGACTGCAACGCCGCGCTGTCGGACGACGAGCACCGCGCGGCGCTGGAAAACGTCATCCAGCAATTCGGCGACGTGATGACCGCCGACGAGGTCGTCGCCGCGCTTGGGAAGCGCCGCAATGAGCCCTAACCGTAGTGACCTCGCCGAATTCTCCGCCCTCACCTTCGACTGCTACGGCACGCTGATCGACTGGGAGACCGGCATCTGGGATGCGCTGCAGCCGCTGCTGATGGCGAATCCCGGTTGCGAGGTCGAACGCAGCGCCGCGCTCGCCGCCTTCGGCGAGGCGGAATCCGCCGAGCAGCTGGCGCAGCCGGAGACGCTCTATCCCGGGATCCTCGCCGCCGTGCACCGGTCGATCGCCGCCCGCTTCGGGCTCGGCACCGACGCCGCGCTGGATGCGGCCTTCGGCGATTCGGTCCAGCACTGGCCGGCCTTCTCCGATACCGCCGGGGCGCTCAGGCGGCTCAAGAAGCGCTACCGGCTGGTGATCCTCTCCAATGTCGACCGCGCCGGCATCGCCGCCTCCAACCGCAAGCTCGGGGTCGCGTTCGATGCCATCTGCACCGCCCAGGACATCGGCAGCTACAAGCCCGATCCGCGCAACTTCGCCCATATGATAGAGCACCTGGCGGGGCTCGGCCTCGGCGCCGGCGACATCCTGCATACCGCGCAGAGCCTGCGCCACGACCACGTGCCGGCGCGCGCCGCCGGGCTGGCCAATGCCTGGATCGACCGTCAGGACCAGTCGGCGGGCGGCGACTGGGGCGCCACCGCGCCGGTCCCCGACATGCCGGAGTTCGACTTCATCTTCCCGACGCTGGAGGCGATGGCCGACGCGGCCGGTCTATGAGCCGCCCTTGACCTCGGCGAGCGCCATCTCGATCGCATCGACGATGCCGATATAGCCGGTGCAGCGGCAGAGATTGCCGGCGAGCTCCAGCCTTATGCGGTCGCGGTCGGCGTCCGGCAGTCGGGTGACGATGTCGTAGGCCGTCGCCAGCATGCCCGGCGTGCAGTAGCCGCACTGCACGGCATGCGCCTTCCTGAAACAGTCGCGGATGGTCGCCATCACGGCATCGCCGCCATAGCCCTCGACGGTCCGCACCTCGGTCCCGTGGGAGGCCACCGCGAGCGTGATGCAGGAGCGCGCCGGGCGGCCGTCGAGCATGATCGTGCAGGCGCCGCAGACCCCGTGCTCGCAGGCGGTGTGGGTGCCGGTCAGCCCCTCGTGCTCGCGCAGGAAGTCGGCGAGCGAGAGGCGGGGCTCGACGTCGGCCGTGACCGTCCGGCCGTTGACGGAGATCGTGGTCGCGGTCATGCGGAGAACGCCTCCCTGGCGGCGCGGACCGCGACCGTCGCATGCAGGTTCATGGCGTAGCGGTCCTCGGCATCGGCGAACCCCGCCGCTTCGATTTCGCCGCGGGCGGCATCCTTGACCCCGCCGGCCAGCGCGTCGGACCAGCCATCCGCGGCTGCGATCAGCCCCGCCACGCCGTCGAGCAGGATCGGCGCACGGGTCGGGCCGGCGAGCGCCGCGCGGCAGTGGCCGCGGTCGGGATCGCGGACCACGACGGCAAGCGATTCCGCGAAGTCACCCGGCTTCACGCAGAGCTTGCAGTGGCCCCAGCGCGCGCCCTCCGACAGGCGGGGGACATGGATCGCCTCGAGGATCTCGCCCGGCTCCAGCACGGTGGTGAGCGGGTCGGTGATGAACGCTTCGGCGGCCACGCTGCGCCCGCCTTCCGGCCCCCTGATGCCGAGGCTCGCGCCGAGCGCCATCATCACCGGCGCCCAGTCGCCCGCGGGATCGGCATGGGCGAGGCTGCCGCCGACGGTGCCGCGGTTGCGCACCGCGCGGTAGGCGATCCCCGCCGCGGCGCGCCGCATCAGCCCGCGCGTCGCATCCGGCACCTCGCCGTCCTCGATCGCCGAATGGACCACGGATGCCCCGATCGTCAGCCCGTCCGCGTCTTCCGAGACCTCGCGGAGCTCGGCGACGGGCGCGAGATCGACCAGCAGCGCGGGCCGTGCGATCCGCAGGTTGAGCATCGGACCCAGCGACTGGCCGCCGGCGAGCGGGCGCGCGTCGCCGGCGGCGGCGCTCAACAGGCCGATCGCCTCGTCGAGGCTGTCGGCGCGGGCGTAGTCGAACGGGGCGGGCTTCATGGCGCGCGTCCCCGCCCGATCGCATCGAACACCCGGCGCGGGGTGATCGGGGTCTCGGCGATCTCGACCCCCAGACCCTTGAGGGCGTCGTTGACCGCGTTGCCGATGGCGCCGACCGGGCCGATGGCGCCCGATTCGCCGACGCCCTTGATCCCCATCGTCGAATAGGGCGAAGGCGATTCCATGTAGTCGTACTTGATGTCCGGCACCATCGGCGCCGCCGGCACGTGGTAGTCGGCAAGCGTCACCGAGAGCGGCTGGCCGTTCTCGTCGTAATCCGATTCCTCGTAGAGCGCGTTGCCGATCCCCTGCGCATAGCCGCCGATCACCTGGCCCTTGACCACCAGCGGGTTCACCCGGGTGCCGCAATCGTCGACGATCGCGTAGTCGAGGATCTCGACCTGGCCGGTCTCGGGGTCGACCGCCACCACCGCGCCATGCGCGCCGAAGCCGAACACCCCGCCATGGACCTTGTCGTTGTATCCCGTGGTCACGGTGAGCCCGCCCCGGTCGGTGTCGTCGGGCAGGTTCTCGGGATGGTGGTAGAACGCCTCGGCGATCTCGGCGAAGCTCACCGAGCCGCCCGGGCCGCGCACCTCGGCGTTCTCCACCGCCACGTCCTTCTCGTCGCATTGCAGCAGATGGGCGCCGATCCGCGCGAGCCTCGGCTTGAGCTCGCGGCAGCCCTGGGCGACGGCGCCGCCGGCGACGACGATGCTGCGCGACGCGTAGGTGCCGGTCCCGGCATAGGCGGTGGCGGTGTCGCCGTGGCGGATCGCGATCCGGTCGGGGTCGAGGCCGAGCTCGCTGGTCGCCACCTGGGCCAGCGTGGTCTCCAGCCCCTGGCCGTGGCACTGGATGCCGACCGAGGCCCAGAGACCGCCGTCCGGGGTGAGCTTGACGGTCGCCATCTCCATCCCCGGCACCAGCTCGATACCCCAGGCGGAGTAGCCGAACGGGCCGGTGCCGTAGGCGGTCTGCTCGTAGAAGCAGGCGAAGCCGACGCCGATCAGCCTGCCGTCGGGCTCGGGCGTCTTCTGGCGCTCGCGCACGGAACCCGGGTCGATCAGGGCGACGCAGCGGCGGAACGCTTCCGGGTAGTCGCCGCTGTCGAGATGCTTGCGGGTGATGGTGTCGTAGGGCATCGCCTCGGGCGGCACCAGGTTGTCGAGCCGGACCTCCCACGGCTCTCTCCCCACGATGCGCGCGATGGCGTCCATGGTGAGCTCGTCGGTAAAGCAGGCGCCCGGCCGGGCGACGCCGCGGAACGGCTGGCTCGGCGGCTTGTTGGTGCAGACCGTGACCGAGCGGCCCTTCAGCGCGTCCACCGTGTAGGGCCCCTGCAGATTGCCGACCCCGGTCGCCGCCTCGACGCCGATCGGCCAGGGCCAGGGCGAGTAGGCGCCGGCGTCGACCACGCATTCGACCTCCATGCCCAAAATCTTGCCGGCCGCGTCGGCATAGGCGGTCATGGTGTATTGGTGGTTGCGGCAATCGGCGTCGCAGACCAGGTGTTCGAGCCGGTCCTGGACCCATTTGATCGGCCGGCCCAGCCTGAGCGAGGTCCAGCACACCGCCATCGTCTCGCCGTCGAGATGGGTTTTTAGCCCGAACCCGCCGCCGACATCGGGGCAGATCACCCGCACCTTGTTGATCTCGAGGCCGAGGAAATGGGCGATGCCGCGCTGCATCGGATGCGGCAGCTGGTGCGACATCCAGACCGCCAGCTCGTCGAGCCTGGAATCGTAATGCGCCAGCGTGCCGCGCCCCTCCATCGGGAACGGCGTCTGCCGCGCCATGCGGAAGCGGCGGTGCACGGTGTGGACGGCGGCGGCCCTGGCCGCGTCGAGGTCGCCGTTCTCGAACCCGGTCTCGCAGCACACGTTGTCGGCCCAGTGGTCGTGGACCAGCGCGGAAGAGGGCTCGCGCCCCTCGTTCAGATCGACCACCGCCGGCAGCGCCTCGTACTCGACCTGGATCGCATCGGCGATGTCCTCGGCCTCCGCGCGGGTCGGCGCCACCGCGATCGCCACCTGCTCGCCGGCGTAGCGCACCTTGTCCCTGGCGAGCACCGGGAAATCGGCCCCCTTGAAGCCGGGGAACGAGGCGGTCGAGCGGATCGGCTTGATGTCCGCCATGTCGGCCGAGGAGAACACCTGGCCCTCGGCGCCCGCAGGCGCCGTCACCGAGACCAGGCGCCCATGGGCGATGGGCGCGCGGTTGAAGGCCGCGTGCCACATGCCGGCGACCTGGACGTCCGGGGTGAACTCCCCGGTGCCCATGAGAAACCGGTCATCCTCCTTGCGCGGGATGCTCGCGCCGACGCCGCGATCGCTCAAAGCCGCCTCCCAAGCGATTGGGCGCCCAGACTAATGCACCGTCTGCCCGCCGTCGACGACCAGCGCCGTGCCGTGGATGTAGGACGCGGCGTCGGAGGCGAGGAAGATGGCGGCGTTCGCCACCTCGTCGCAGGTGGCGAGCCGCTTCAGCAGCGCGAGCTCCTCGACCGCCTTGCCGTCGACCATGCCGGAATCGATGTAATGCTTGACCCGGGGCGACAGCGTGGCCCCCGGGCAGAGCGAATTGACGCGGATGTTCTCGGTCCCGTAATCGACCGCGAGCTGGCGGGTGAGCGAGACCATCCCGCCCTTGGCCGCGCAATAGACCGGCATCTCCGGATGGCCGATCAGCCCGAAGGTCGAGGCCACGTTGACGATCGACCCGCCGCCGGGCGCGCGCCTCATCATCGGGATGAAGGCACGGCACATGTAGAACACGCTCGAAAGATCGGTGGCGATGATCCGGTTCCAGTCGCCGGTCTCCAGCTCGGTGATCTTCTTCACGAAGTTGGTGCCGGCGTTGTTGATCACCGCCTTGATGTGGTCGTGCCGCCCGGCGAGGGTTTCCCGGAGCGCCTCGATCTCGGCCTCGGCCGAGACGTCGACCTCGTAGGACTCGCACGCCGCGCCGGCGATCAGCGCCTCGGTCTGCTTCAGCTTTTCCATCGTCTTGCCGACCAGGATCACCGTCGCGCCGAGCTCGGCGAGCACCTCGCAGCAGGCCTGGCCGATCCCCGACCCGGCGCCGGTGACGATCACCGGCCTTCCGTCGAATTTGAGCTGGTCCAGCATGTCCCGTCCTATTCCGCGGCCGCGGCGCGCTCGAACCCGCGATAGGCCTCGTCGCCGACCGGCTGGAGCGCCGGCATCACCTCGCTCGCGAACAGGCGGATGTTCCGCTCCGTGAGGTCCGCCGGCAATGTGCCGAAATGCAGGAGCGCGATGAAATTGGCGAAGCCGAGCTCGCGGTGGCAGTGGAGGATGCGCTCGCGCACCGTGTCCGGGCTGCCGACAATGACGATGCCGAGCTCCATCATCTTCTCCAGCGTCTGGTCGCCGGCGATCGAGCGCTTGTGCTGGCGCACCCGCTTGTACGAGCTCATGCCGAGATAGCCGGGCGGGAACAGGATCTCGAAGGGGAGCGCGAGGAACCGGTTGAACAGCGCCTCGATATGCGCCTTCGCCTCGGCGACGGCCCGGGCGTCGGTGTCGGCGACATAGACCGGGGCGGTCCAGCCGAGCTGCTCCGACGAGGCGGCATAGCCGTACTTCGCTTCGCAGGTCTCGCGGTAGAAATTGAGGAAACGGCTCACCGACTCGAACGGGCTGTAGTTCTGCAAGTACACGTAGCGCCGGTCGGGATGGGCGGCCCATTCGATGGTCTCGGTCGAGCCCAGAGACGGGCACCAGATCGGCGGGTGCGGCTGCTGATAGGGGCGCGGCCACACATTGACGTATTCGAAGTGGAAATGCCTGCCCTCGAAGGCGAAGGGCCCGGGCTCGGTCCAGGCGCGGACGATCAGGTCGTGCGCCTCGACATGGCGCTCGTGCGAGGTGGTCGGGTTGGCCGCCAGCGACCAGAACTCCGCGCCGATGCCGCGGACGAACCCGGTGATCAGCCGCCCGCCGGAGATGCAGTCGAGCATGGCGTGCTCCTCGGCGAGCGTCAGCGGGTGTTCGCGGAGCGCAAACGCGTTGCCGAGGATGGCGATCTTGCAGCTCTCGGTGCGCCGGGCCAGCGCCGCGGCCATCACCACCGGCGAGGGCATCAGCCCGTAGGCGTTCTGGTGGTGCTCGTTGACGCTGACCGCATCGAAGCCGAGCTCGGCGGCGAGCTCCAGCTCGTCGAGATAGCGGTTGTAGAGCGCGGCGCCCTTCTTCGGGTCGAAGTCCGAGTTGGGATAGGTGACCCAGGCGGATTTGTGCTTCGCCCTCAGCGCCATGTCCATATGCGCGTAGGGCATCAGGTGGAACATCGTGATCTTCATGCCGCGTGCTCCTTCGCGGCCGCCGCGGTCAGGCGGCGTGCCGGCCGCAGAACCCCGTCACCGCGTCGATGAAGGCATCGGTCTGCTCGATATTCGGCAGATGGCCGCAATCCGCCACCATGGTCACCTCCGCGCCGGCGATCAGCTTGCCGAATTCGCCGGCATAGCAGGGCGGGATGATGCGGTCGGAATCGCCCCAGATCACATGCGTCGGCACGTCGATCCGGTGCAGCCACTTGCGCAGCGCCGGGTTGAACAGCCGCGGCTGCCAGGCGAGGCGGGCGGTGGCGACCTTGTTCTTGATGATGATGTCCTGCTGTTCCTCGGTCGGCTCCAGCGCCAGCATCTGGTTGGCCAAGGCGTCCGACTTGAACAGCGCGCGGGCGAGCTCCTCGTCGTCCATGATGAACAGATCGGCGGCGGGCTCGCCCTTGATGCGGATCCCGGCGGCGCCCACCAGGGTCAGCGAGGCGAGGCTGTGGGTCGAGCGCACCGCGAGCTCGAGCGCGATCCAGCCGCCGAGCGACTGGCCGACGAGATGCACGTTCTCCAGCCCATGTTCCCTGATGAAGTCGAGATAGAAATAGGCCAGGTCGTCGACTTTCTCGACCCAGCCCGGCTCGTCCGACTGTCCGAAGGTCGGGTGGTCGGGCGCAATCACGTCGAAGCGGTCGGACAGGCGGTCGAGATAGGGCAGCCACGCCGGGATGCCGCCGGCGCCGTGCAGGAACAGGAGCGTCCGGCCGCTGCCGCCGCGGCGCAGGAAGACCTTGCCGCCCTTGTAGTCGATTGTGCTCTCGCTGCACGATGCCATCACATCCCTCCCCAACGCGGACCGGCGGCGCGGCGCCCGGTCACGACTTGACCTGCTCGTGCCCGCCGAGCCCCGGACGGTATTTCTTGTCCAGAAAATCGCCGATCCCCTCCTTGCGGAAGGAATCGTCCTGGCGCCGCGTGTGCTGCGCCTCCATCGCCGATGCGTAGTTCATCGCCGTGTCCCAGTCCATGCCGAGCGAGTGCCGGTAGGCTTCCTTGGTCGCGCGCAGGGCCGACGGGTCCTTGGCGGCGATGTCGCGGGCGGCCCCCATCACCGTCTCGCGCAGCTCCGCCAGCGGCACCGAGAAGTTCACGAAGCCGATCTCGGCGGCCGTCCTGCCGTCGAAGGGCCGGCCGGTCATCGCGTACCACAGGTAGTCGCGCGGGCGCAGCAGATTGCCCATCGACTTGGAGACGCTGCCGCCCGGGAACATCTTGAAATTGATCTCGCTCAGCGCGAATCGCGCCTCGTCGGCGGCGACCGCGAGGTCGCAGGCCTCGACGATGGTGAACGCCCCGCCATAGCAGTGCCCGTTGACCATGGCGATGGTGGGCTTCGGAAAATGGCGGATCGTCCGGCCGCGCCACTCGACCGACACCCGGGTCACCCGGTCGTACTCGTCGGGCTTGTCCTTGAGCTCGATGAAGAACTCCTTCAAGTCCATGCCGGCGGAGAAGGCGTCCCCCGCCCCGGTGATCACCAGCACGAGCGCGCCCGCGTCGTAGCGCAAAGCTTCCAGCGCGTCCGTCACCTCGTCGTGGAGCAGCGGGTTCATGGCGTTCTTCTTTTCCGGCCGGTTCAGCGTGAGCGTCGCCACCCCGTCGTCGACATCGACGCGTATCGTTCGGTATGCCATCCCGTTCCCCCCGCTCCGCGCCGCCTTGCGGTATATTCGTTAGTCACCTAACGACCGCCCGTCGGACTGTCAATCCGACCGCCGGGCCGGTTTCCCCCGCGCCGCGGAGCACTATCTTAGCCGCCATGCCGCCCGACGACCATTTGGCCCCCGAAGAGACCGTCGGCTTCCTGCTGTGGGATACCACAAGGGCGTTCACCGCGCGGTTCTCCGAACGGATCGCCCGCCACGGCGTGACCTTCGGCCTGTGGCCCTTCCTGCGCGCGCTCTGGGAGGAGGACGGGCTGACCCAGCGCCAGCTCTCCGAACGGGTGCGCATGAAGGGTCCGACCACGGCGGCCGCGGTCAGCCGGCTGGAGGCGCGCGGCCTCGTCAGGCGCATCCACAACGAGCATGACGGGCGCAAGATCAACGTCTTCCTCACCCCGGAGGGACGGCGCATCTACGACCTGGTGATGCCCGAGGTCGCGGCGATCAACCGCCAGGGCATCGCCGGGCTCTCGGAGTCCGAGCAGGCGGAGCTCAAGCGCCTGCTGCGGGGCCTGCGCGGCAACATGACGGCGGATGGCGGGACCGGTGCGTGAGCGGGCCGGGAGCAACTAGCCACCGGCTCGGCTTCGCCGCCACCGCGCTGCTGCTCGGCCTGTTGATGGCCTCGCTGCCGCTGTCGGTGGATTCGACCCTGCCGTCGATGCCGCTCGCGGCGGCCGATTTCGGCGTCTCCGACGGCGCGATCCAGCTCAGCCTCAGCATCTTCATGGCCGGCATCGCCACCGGCCAGCTGTTCTACGGCCCGGTCTCCGACCGCTTCGGCCGGCGTCCGGTCCTGCTCGCCGCCTTCTGCGTGTTCGTGGCCGCGGCCGTCGGCTGCGCGCTCTCCGCCTCCTACGAATCCTTCATCGCGCTCCGCTTCGTCCAGGGGCTCGCCGCCTGCGCGGCCTCGGTGCTGGCGCGTGCCATCGTGCGCGACCTGTTCGACCGCGAGGAGGCGGCGAAGATGCTCGCCTATGTGATGATGCTGTACGGCTTCGCGCCGGTCGTGGGACCCGTCCTCGGCGCGCATCTCGCGGTCTCGCTGGGCTGGCGCGCGGTCTACTGGTTTCTCGCCATATTCGGCCTGCTGGCGCTCGTCGTGGCGTGGCGCGCGCTGGGCGAAACGGTGTCCGCGCGCCGGCTGGATGCGCTCCGGCCCGGCCCGCTGGTCCGCACCTATTCGCGGCTTCTCGCAAGCCGCCTCTTCGTCGGCTACATGCTGATGCTGAGCGCGTGCTTCTGCGGGCTGTTCGCCTTCCTCGCCGCATCCGCGACCAGCCTGATCAACCATATCGGCGTCCCGGTCGAGGTCTACGGCTATCTCTTCGCCGGCTGCATGATGGTCTATGTGGCCGGCAGCCTGCTGTCGGCGCGGCTGGTGGGCCGCCGGTCGATCCACGGCATGATCGTGACCGGCGGGGCGATGATGGCCTGTGCCGGAATCGTCATGGCCGCTCTCGGCCTCGCCCGGGTCGACTCGGTATGGGCGATCGTCCTGCCGATGGCGGGCTTCATGTTCGCCTTCAGCTTCATCGTGCCCTCCGGCCAGGCCGCGGCGATGTCGGTCTTTCCCGATATCGCGGGCGCGGCCTCCTCGGTGCTCGGCTTCGTGCAGCTCACGCTGAGCGCGGCGACCGGGCTGGCGATCGGGCACTTCGCCGACGGCACCCAGCAGCCGATGACGGTGGCGATCGGCATCGCCTCGCTGTGCCCGGTCCCGATCTACCTGTCGGTCGTCCGCGCGCGCCGGTGAGCCGCGTTCCGCTCGCCCGCCTCATCTGCTAAACCCCGGGCGGCGGCTGATCGGGGGCAGGGGCCGGATGATTCCGCGCTATTCGCGAGACGAGATGGCGTCGCTCTGGGCGCCCGAGACCAGGTTCCGCATCTGGCTCGAGATCGAGGCGCATGCCTGCGACGCGCAGGCGGCGCTCGGGCTGATCCCCGAGTCCGCCGCGCGGGCCGTGCGGGAGCGCGGCGCCTTCGAGGTCGAACGCATCGAGGAGATCGAGCGCGAGACCCGGCACGACGTGATCGCCTTCCTCACCAACCTCGCCGAGCATGTCGGGCCCGAGGCGCGCTTCGTCCATCGCGGCATGACCTCGTCCGACGTGCTGGATACCTGTCTCGCGGTGCAGCTCAGCCGCGCCGCCGATCTGCTGGATGGCGGGATCGCGGCGGTGATGGACGCTCTCGAACGCCGCGCCCGCGAGCACAGGCTCACCCCCTGCATCGGGCGCAGCCACGGTATCCACGCCGAGCCCACCACGTTCGGGCTCAAGCTCGCCGGGCACTACGCCGAGTTCGCGCGCAACCGCGCCCGCCTCGCCACCGCGAGAGCCGAGGTCGCGACCTGCGCCATATCCGGCGCGGTCGGCACGTTCGCCAATATCGACCCGCGGGTCGAGGCGCATGTGGCGGAGCAGCTCGGGCTCGCGGTCGAGCCGGTCTCCACCCAGATCGTCCCGCGCGACCGGCACGCGGCGTTCTTCGCCGCCCTCGGGCTGGTGGCGAGCGCGGTCGAGCGGCTGGCGACCGAGATCCGCCACCTGCAACGCACCGAGCTGCGCGAGGCCGAGGAGTATTTCGCGCCCGGCCAGAAGGGCTCGTCCGCGATGCCGCACAAGCGCAACCCGGTGCTGACCGAGAACCTGACGGGGCTCGCGCGCATCGTGCGCTCGCATGTCGCGCCGGCGCTGGAGAACGTCGTGCTGTGGCACGAGCGCGACATCTCGCATTCCTCGGTGGAACGCACGATCACGCCCGATGCGACGGTGACGCTCGACTTCGCGCTGGCCAGGCTCGCCGGCGTGGTCGACCGGCTGGCGGTCTACCCCGAACGGATGCGCGAGAACCTCGACGCACTCGGCGGGCTGATCCACTCGCAGCGCGTGCTGCTGGCGCTCGCCGAGGCCGGGATGTCGCGCGAGGACGCCTATGAAGCCGTCCAGCGGAGCGCGTTGCGGGTCTGGGAGGACGGCGGCGAGTTCCTGGCGCTGCTGCAGGGGGACGAGGCGGTGACCCGTCACCTGTCGGACGACGCGCTGGCGGCGCTGTTCGACCTCGACTACCACCTCGCCCATGTGGACACGATCTTCGAGCGCGTCTTCGGGCCGGGGGACCCGCTCAGTCGCGCCTGACGGTCGGCCGGCCCTCGCCGATCCATTTCGCGATCCCGCCCTCGACGTTGTAGACCCGCCGGTACTTGAAATGCCGGTCGAGCAGGCGGCTCACCGCCTTGCTGCGCCCGCCGCTGTGGCAGAGGATCGCGACGGGCTGTTCCGGCGCGGCGATCGCGGCGAACCTGGCCATCCAGCCGCGCACGTCGTAACGCCCGTTCTCGTCGAAGAAGGTCAGCAAATGGCTGCCCTGGACGACGCCCGTCTTGTCCCACTCCGCCGCGGTCCGCACGTCGACCACCGGCACCCCGCCCTGAATCAGCTTCTGGAGCGCGGCGGCATCGACATGGGCGATCTCCGCGCGCAGCGGCGCGGCGAGCGCGAGCAGCGCGGCGACCGGCGACAGCCATCTCAGCATCTCTGCGCCTCCGGCTTCCGGCGAACGGCCCGAGCCTACCGCAACCCGGTCCACCGTCAAGCCGCTGCCGCGAGTGCCCATTGCGCCGGAGCGGGGCCACGCCGGGGCGATCGCTTTGCCCGTTCGATCTTCTTGAATGCGAAGATCAGCTGCTGCCGATGGTGGACCTCGTCTTCAAGATCGGCGATTCGTTTCAGCACGTCTCTCAGGCTGTCGCCAGCTGCCTCGACCTGTTCCATGTACAGGACTCTGAGGATGGACTCCGCCGCTTTCGGAATGCCGGTCTTGCCGGCTTCCCACCGGTGAACCGTCTGCTCCTTCACTCCAAGCATGTGCGCCAACGCCGCCTGGGACATCAGCAACTCTCGCCGCAGGAAACGGATTTCCCTTCCGCTCAGATCCTTCTTTCGGTCACACAGGTGTTCGCCGATCGCCTGGTGCAGGATGTCCACGTCCTCGATGGCGACGCTCGTTCCCCTCGCAGATTCAAACCTCTTGAACCCGTTCGCCAGGTAGACGTCGTCCAGGCCGCATTCCACGTAATGGTATCTCTCATCGCTCACGACCTATCAATATGGTAGGTCTCCGAACTCCGTCAAGGCGCCGCGGGGTCCGGTTGCGCGGCGTCGCGCGCAGGTGCCACAATCCACCCATGACCAGACCCTGCCCCGGGCCCCTGCCGCCCGGCCCGCCGGTTTCCCGGGCGCCGCCCGGGACCTGCGACACCCACGCCCATATTCTCGGGCCCTATGACCGGTTCCCGCTCGACGAGGGCCGGTTCTACACCGCGCCGGAATCGCCGCTGGAGGCCTATGTCGCCCTGCAGGAGGCGCTCGGCATCGAGCGGGCGGTGATCGTCCACCCGAGCTGCTATGCCACCGACCTCCGGGCGACCGCCGACGCGCTGGCCCGGCTGGGCAGCAATGCCCGGGCGGTGGCCGTGGTCGATCCCGATATCGGCGACGAGGAGTTGCGCGCGCTCGACGGGCTCGGGTTCCGCGGCGTCCGCTTCGCCCCGGTGCTGCTCGGCGGCGACCCGATGCCGGTCATCGAGGCCTTCGCGCCGCGCGCCGCCCGGCTCGGCTGGCATATCGACCTGTTCATCGACGGGCCGAAGGAAATGACCCGCATGCTGGCCGGGCTGAAATCGCTCGACATCGACCTGGTGCTCGACCACTTCGCCCATTTCGGCGGCGCCGACGGCGTCGACCACCCGGGCTTCGCCGCGCTGGTCGACCTCGTCGAGGCCGGCCGCTGCTGGGTCAAGCTCTCCTGCCCCGACCGGCTGAGCAGCGCGGGACCGCCCTACGCGGACATGGTGCCGCTCGCCAGGGCGCTGATCGAGACCAGGCCCGACCGCATGCTGTGGGCCACCGACTGGCCGCATGTCGGGCACTGGGACCGGCCGATCCCGCCAGACGCCGCCCTGCTCGACTGGCTCGCCGGCTGGGGCGTCGACGAACGCACGCTCGAGACGATGCTGGTCGACAACCCGGCCGCGCTGTTCGGCTTCGCGTAGGCTCGATACACGACGCCCCGGTCGCGGAAAATGGCCGGGCGCGCATCAACCCGGGAGGAAAACGACATGGGATCCTCGATCCTGACGATTTCACGCATTGCGTCGATCGCCGCGGCGGCGGTCGTCGCGGGCAACGCGGCGGCGGCGGAGATGTCGCTCAGATTCGGCCACCCGTCCCAGCCGGACCCCAATCGCGGTCCCTATGCCGACGCGCCGCACCAGTTCACGCAGGCGCTGGAGAAGCTGCTGCCCGGCCAGTTCAAGATCAAGGTCTACCCCAATCGCCAGCTCGGCGACGAGAAGGAGATGCTCGAGCAGGTCCGCTTCGGCACGCTCGACATGGACGTTACCACCAACGCGGTCGTTGCCAATGTCGAATCGAGCCTGCTCGCCAACGACCTGCCGTTCCTCTACCCCGACGCCCCGACCGCGCATCGGGTGCTCGACGGGCCGATCGGCCAGGACATGCTTGCCAGGCTGGAGGCCAAGAACCTGATCGGTCTGGCGTTTTTCGAGGGCGGCTTCCGCCACATGATGAACAACGCCCGACCGGTCGTCACCCCGGCCGACGTGAAGGGGGTCAAGTACCGGGTGATGCAGAACCCGGTTTTCATCGGCATGTTCAATTCGCTCGGCGGCAACGCGATCCCGATGGCCTTCGGCGATCTGTTCACCGCGCTCCGCCAGGGCACGGTGGACGGCATGGAGCTGCCGATCACCGCCGGCTTCGCGGTCAAGGCGAACGAGGTGACCAAGTATCTCTCGCTGACCTCGCACACCTATTCGGCGCTCGTCATGACGGTCTCCAAGCGGACCTTCAAGAAGCTCGGGAAAGACCAGCAGCAGGCCTTCCGCAAGGCAGCCCTGATGGCGAACAAGGCGCAGCGGGCCAACAACGCCAAGCGGGAATCGGCCGCCCTCGACGCGCTCAAGCAGCGCGGGATGGCGGTCAACCCGGTCAAGGACCTGGCCGAGTTCCGCTCCATGGTGACACCGGTCTACGACCAGTTCCGCGACCGCATCGGCTCCGCCCTGCTCGACTCGCTGCTCGCCGCGGTCAAGAAGTAGGCCCGGTCGGGCAACCGGCGGCGGCGGCCGCCCAGCCGCCCCGCGCCGCGGCATGACCCGGGCCGTCGAGACCGTATCCCGCCTGTTCGCGCGGCTGACCCAGTGGCTCGCCGTCGCGATGGCGACGGTCATGGTCGTTTGCCTGCTGCTCCAGATCTTCTTCCGCTACGCGCTGGCGAGCCCCTTGACCTGGACCGAGGAGCTGGCGGTGCTGATGTTCGCCTGGGTCGTCATGCTGATGGGAAGCCTGGGCGTGCGCGAGGACTTCCATGTCCGGCTCACCCTGTTGCTCGACCGGGTTCCCGAGGCGCCGCGGTTGTGGATCGAACGGGCGACGCTGGCGGCCATCCTCGCCTTCGGCGTGTTGCTGGCCATCGCCGGCTACCACTATGTCGAGGGCACGCTCGGCGTGGTGTCCGCGGCCATCGGATTCCCCATCGAGGCGCTTCACCTGGCGGCGCCGGTGTGCGGCGTGCTGATCGTCCTGCACGCCGCGGCCCGGCTGCTCGGCGGAGGGCGGCCACAATGAGCGAGGCTGCCTGGGTCCTGACGCTGGGCACCGCCGCGCTGTTCATCCTCGGCGTGCCGATCGTGTTTGCCATCGGCATCGCCTCGCTCGGAGCGCTGGTGCTGGCCGATGTCGGCATCGTGATCCTGAGCCAGAAGATGATCCAGGGCTCGACGATCTTCAGCCTGCTCGCGGTGCCCTGCTTCATCCTGGCCGGCGACATCATGCAGACCGGCGGCCTGGCCTCGCGGCTGATCAACGTCGCCCGGGTGCTGGTGCGCCATCTGACCGGCGGGCTCGGCATGGTGACGGTGTTGTCGGCGACCTTCTTCGCGGCGTTGTCCGGGTCTTCGCCCGCGACCACCGCCGCCATCGGCAGCATCATGATCCCGGAGATGGAGAAGCGCGGCTACCGGCGCGACTTCTCCACCGCGCTGGCGGCGTCGGCGGGTCCGCTGGGCCAGATGATCCCGCCGTCGATCCCGATGGTGATCTGGGGGGTGATCTCCGAGACCTCGATCACCGCCCTGTTCTTCGCCGGCATCGTACCGGGCCTGCTGACGTCCTGCGGGCTGATGGCGGTGTGCTACTGGGTCGCCCGCGCGCAGGGCGTGCTGGGCGACGAGCACCGCGCCAGCGGGCGCGAGCTTGTCGCGGCGATCGCCGACGGCAAATGGGCGTTGCTGACCCCCCTGATCATCCTCGGCGGGATCTATGGCGGGGTGTTCACGCCGACCGAGGCGGGCGCGGTCGCCGTCGCCTACAGCCTGGTGATCGGCGTGTTCGTCCACCGCGAGATGAAGCTGTCCGAGCTGCCGGCGATCGTTCTCAAATCCATGCGGACGACGGCGATCGCGGTGTTCATCCTGACCACCGCGCTGGCCTTCGGCTTCCTGATCGCGCTGGAGGACCTGCCGGCCAGGGTCACGCAGGTGCTGTTCGCGGTCTCCGACGACCCGGTGGTCGTGCTCCTGATGCTCAACCTGCTGCTGCTGATCATCGGCGCCTTCATGGACACGATCTCGGCAATGGTCATCCTGGCGACGGTGCTGATCGCCATCGGCCAGCAGCTGGGGCTGGACCCGGTCCATCTGGGCGCGATCATCGTCATCAACCTGGCGATCGGCTTCCTCACCCCGCCCTTCGGCATCAACCTGTTCGTCGGCGCCGCCATCTCCGGGCTGCGGGTCGAGGCGATCGCCAGGGCGATCTGGCCGATGCTGCTGGTCGAGATCCTGGTGCTGCTGGCGGTGACCTACATCCCGGCGGTCACGCTTACCATCCCCCGCCTGCTGGAGTGACCGGGCCTCCCGGCGCCGTCGCACCCCGAAGCGCACCCTGGGCGCTGGGCTATTGAAATCAAGTCGTCTTTTCTCCCGCATTTCGCGGCCGGGAACGCGATTCTGCGGCTGTCCGTTCCCCTGCTGCAACCGGAGCCGGGACGACGACATGCCAAGAGTCGCCCTCACCGAGGCGTCGTCCGACGGCAATGCCGGGCGGTTCGCCGTGGGGGAGCTACCGGGGGGAGATGCCTTCGCGCTGGCCCTCGATCCGGGCCTGGCGCTCTCCGAGGCGCTGCATGTGGCGGCGGAATTCGTCCATTCTGGCATCGGCGGCCCGTCGGTCGGCCGCAGCCTGGGCTCGGAACTGGTCCATCTTGGCGTCTGTGGCGCGGCGATCCGCAGCCGCTTGGGCGATCGCGTTGTCAAGCCGGGTTTCGATGCGGAAGGCGGCGTTGAGCAACAGGCCGCCAAGCGCGACGCCGATGCCGACGACGGCGATCATGATGGTGATGAATTCGTGTTTGGGCACGGACCTGGTACCAGGTTGCATAGCCGGGCCGGTCTGCGCGTCGGAGTTGTCGACAATCTAGGGTCTCCCGGAAAGGATGTGAAGCGGGGAAGCACCCGGATGGGAGGTATCTCCGTTTTCGCCGGGCTCGGCCGTTCCGAAGCTTGTCTCCATTCCTGCCCGTGTGGGTCGGGAACCCGAAACCGCTCATGGCCTTCCCACGACATGGGCGGTCGGGAGATCGTCGCCGCGCGCTCGCGGATCAGCGCCTGCTCGTCCGGCTTGCAATGCAGGCTGCGCTGGCGCCGGAAACCCTCCGTCGCGACCCGCCCTGCCCCGGACCCCGTTCCGGGGGACCTGTTCCGGGGCGCTCCCCGTCCGAGACCTGCTTCCAGCGGTTCGCCGCCCCCGGGTCGGTCAGGCGCAGCCTCTTCTCCGCCAGCAGCGACGGCACCGGCATCTCGCGCAACGCTCGGCGCAGCGCCTCGTCGGGCAGCCCATCCGGCATCGGCGCGCGGTGCACCAGGCAGCGCGAGCGGTCCATGCCGCACGCCGCCGCCCGGCAAATCCTCTCCCACTCCGCATCCGTCGCCATCGCCGCGCGCTGGCGGCGCCCGTCCTCCGCACTTATCGCCGGCCTCCGCAGCTCGTCGGGAGCGACGACATGCGGAAACCTGTCGCGGAAGAAATGCCCAAATGAAACCTGCGGGTATTCCTCGACCGGGAATCCCGTAAGCCGTTCAGATGTCGTCCGGTGCGATGCAACGGTCCCCGAAATCCGTCCCGCTCGAACTTCCGCCGGTGAACCCGTCCCCTGACGTCACACGACCGATCCCGACCGCGTGCGACTTCCCCGACTGCAACCGACGCCACGACACAAATCCAGCACCGTGTCTCCCGCCCCGACCGGACCGCCTCACAGGGCCCGCAACCCTCCAACCTCCCTTAAGGCAGTCACACCCCGAAGGTGAAGCGGCTGCCGAGATTGGAGGCGACCAGGCGGTCCGGCATGCGCCGTCGCATCGCCTCGATGAAGGCCGCGCCGGTGCAGTGCATGGGCACCACCACGTCGGGGGAGAGCCGTTCCAGCTCGTCGATCGTGTGCTCGACATAGTCGGGCCTGGCGGTGGTCAGGTGGAAGCCGCCGATCACCGCGTGCAGCCGGTCGATGCCCGAGACCGCCATCGCCGTCTTGACCGAGTTCACGATCCCGGCATGGCCGCAGGACGAGATCACCACCAGCCCGCGGCCCTTGACGATGTAGCAGGTGGCGTGCTCCTCGGGGTGGGAGTCGGCGACCAGCTCGCCGCGCCGTTCGGCCTCGGAGAAGTGGTCGTAGGATTCGAGCATCGAGCCGCCGGTCACCACCTCGAACGTGTCGCGCTCGATATAGCCGGTGGTGAACGGCCCGGGGAGCGCGTGCGGCGCGGGGCAGCAGACCGGCACCACGTTCTGCGCCACCAGCCCGGTGCGGTCGGGCGCGCCCCAGCAGACGAATTCCGGCTTCGCCCCGGGCTCGCGCGGCGGCCCGGAGGGAACCCAGCGCACCGAGAACGCCTCCTCCGCGCCGACATAGAGCGAGACGTCGTCCTTCATCGTGCTGCGGTGCTGGGTCACGAACCCGTCGAGCCCGCCATAGTGGTCGCGGTGGCCGTGGCTCAGGATCAGCCCGTCGAGCCGGGCGGGCTCGATGCCGAGCAGCGAGACGTTGCGGTTCAGGATCTCGGGCGTGTAGCCGAAATCCAGCAGGAACTCGGCGCCCTGACCGCCGGCGCGCGACTCGAGGTGGAGCGCGAGCCCCCACTCGCCGGCCAGCGTGGTCATCGGCCGGCCCGGGATGGCGCCGACATGCTCGATCGCGACATGGGCGTGCTCCGCCCTGGGCAGGAACCGCTCGTAATGCGAATCGACCACCACCCGGACCGCGAGACGGTCCACCAACGGCGCCGCGAACGGCGCCTGTCCGGCTGCGTTCATGGCGTTCAGGCGTCGACCGGGTCGGGCACCGGCTTGGCGCCGTCGACGGTGTTCTCCCTGAGGTTGAAGCGGCGCTGGACGACCGTGTCGAGGTCGGTGCCGGTCACCCGCACGAAGCGCGCCCCGTCGGGGAACCTGATCGAGTGGATGTCGCGCGGGTGGAACACGCCCACCATGCCGGGGTCGAGCCGGTAGCGCTCCGCCGGCTCGACGATCGGCGCCGCGCCGCCCGGCGCCGCGCCGGTCTCGCGCCACACCGTCATGTCGGTGTGCTCGACCGCCTGGCCGTAGATCGCCCAGGACGGGCCGTGGTCGTGCGGCGGCGATTCGACCCCCTTCTCGTAGATATGGGCGAGCACCATGAAGCCGAGCTCGGGGTCCTCGTATAGCGGGTGGATGCCGCGCTCGGCGTCCGGCCCGCAATGGGCGGCGACGAAGTCCCCGTTGGCCAGCAGCCGCCCCAGATTGGCGCGCACAATTTCGCGAGCGCCATCCCCGTCGCCGGCGCCGAGCGCGGCGCGCGTGTCCTCGCAAAACGCCTCCAGCGTATACGCCATCGTCAGATCTCCCGCGTTCCGGCCGGTTCCGGCGTGCAGCCTAACCGGTCCGGGGGCATCCGGCCAAGCCGTTTCCCGTCCCGGGTTCGCACCGGACCCGGCGCGGCAATCATATTGAAATCGATATAGGGTAATGTCATAAAAGAATTGCCTCTTTCTCCGCCGGGCCGCGTCGCGGGGCGCGGAGGAAGGGGACGGGGGAACAACGGAAACGGAGCGGGGCGTGGTTGTTGTGTCGAGATCGAGCAGTCGGCGGCCGGGTCGGGCGGGCGTCCGCGCGCTGCCACGGGGCCGCCCCGTCGTCGCGGCGCTGGCCGTCCTCGCGGCCCTGGCCGCGCTCGCCGCCGCGCAGCAGGCGCGGGCGCAGGACGTGCCCGACCCGATAAAGGGGGTGAAGGTGCTCGCCGGCGACCAAAGGATCAATTTGTTCTGGGAAGAGCCTTTCGACGGCGGCTCGCAGCTCCTCCGCTACGAGTACCGGTACAAGACGACCGGCAACTTTCCGGCCACCTGGACGGAGGTGCCGGACGGGCTCGCCATTCCGGAGGCCCCCAACTCCGATCTCCCGCCCCTCAGATACCTGCTGCCCGACCCGTTCGTGAACGGCACCGCCTATACGTTTCAGATGCGCGCGGTGAACGCCGTGGGTCCGGGCCTCGCGGACTCCGGTTCCGAGGACACGGCCACGCCGGCCGCGAACAGCCCGGCGACGGGCATGGGGAGAGTGTTCAACGAGGAACGCCCGCAGGGCGAGCTGCGCCCGGGCGGGAGCGTGATGCTCGACCTGGAAGACGAGGGCGGAAACCTGCTGATCCAGGACGCCGACGGGTTGGTGCATGTCGAAAAGCCCGAACAGTATTTCAGGTTCCAGCACTTCTGGTACCGGGTCGACGGCATGACCGAAACGCAGGTCGACGAAGACACCTTTGGCGGAAGCGTAGAGGGCGGGTACACGTTGACCAAGGCCGACGTGGGCAAGCGGCTCAAGGTGGTCACGCGCTTTTTCGACGACCGCGGCAACCCCGAGGAAGTCAGCGCGGAGTTTCCGCCCAGCGGCACCATCCTGCCCCCGGTGCCGTGCGGCGCGCCCACCTACACCGGCGGCGCGACCCGGATCTGGACTGCTACGCTCAGGGTGAGGGCCACCGAGAGTGGCGGGACGGTAAGAACCTACGGCACCACAACCGGCTTCGCACTCGAAGATAACGAAGAAGAAGAAGCCAACGAAAAAATGGACATACGAGACTTCGCCGCCGGAGGCAACGACTACCGGATCGACGCCGCCTACCGGGGTGTCTCGGGGACGAATACCGGCAAGCTGGTCTTCGGCCTGACTTCGGACCTCGCGGAAGCCGACCGGAGCCGGCTCGTCCTGCATGTCTGCAACGCGGAATTCCGCTTGGCCGAGGCGGACGAGGACGCCTCCAGCAACTATCGGTGGGACAGCACCCTCGACTGGTCCACGACCATCTTCCGCAATCTCTATCTGAGCTACGACGACGTCGCCCCCACGCTGACGGGTGCGGCGTTGGCGGGGGCGTCGCTGACACTGACGTTCAGCGAGGAGCTGGACGCGGACTCGGTGCCGCCGCTGGGCGCCTTCTCGACGACGGTGAACGGCGCGGCCGCCGCCTTCGCGGACGGCAGCGCGCCCGTATTAGACGGCCGGACGGTGACCCTGACGCTCGCCGGCGCCCCGGCTCGGGGCTCCGCGATGACGGTCTCCTACGCAGCGCCGTCCTCGGAGCCGGTGCTGCGCGACGCGGCGCGGAACGCGGTTGCCGACATCGCCGACCGGAATGTAGCGGTGCCGCCGCCGGTCCGGCCCGCGCCGGTCCGGCCCGCGCCGGTCGAGCCCGAGCCGGAGCCGGAACCGGAGCCCGAGCCGGAGCCCGAGCCGGAGATGCTGGCGATGGACGAGTCGGCGGCGCCGTGGCTGGCGCGTTTCGGGCGCACGGCGGCGGGGCAGGTGGCGGATTCCCTGGCGGGCCGCCTCGCGACGCCGCCGTCTCCGGGGCTCGCGCTCAGCCTCGGCGGGCAGCGTGTCGCCGCCGCGTCGGCGAGCGACATCGCGGAGAGGGAGGCGCAGGCCGGCGACGCGCCAGGCGGCGCGCGGTCGCGGACGCTCACCGGACGGCAGTTCTTCAACGCCTCGTCGTTCAACCTGGCCGGCGGGACCGAGGGGGCCGGGCTGGTCGGGGTCTGGGGCCGGGTCGCGCTGGCCGGCTTCCGGGGGCGCGAGCACGACATGGACGTCGACGGCGATGTCGCGAGCGCGGTTCTCGGCGCCGACTACACGCTCGGGCGCGCCGCCGTCGGCATGCTGGTGGCGCGCACGGAGGGCGACGGCGAGTACGGCTCGCCGCTCGGCCGGGGCTTCGTCGAGTCGGCCCTGACCGGAGTCTATCCCTATCTGCGCTACGCGCTCGGCGAGCGGATCTCGGTCTGGGGCACGGCGGGGTATGGCGAGGGCACGCTCTCGCTCGAGCCCGACGGGCGCGCCGTCGTCAGGACCGATATGGACGTGGCGACGGTGGCCGGCGGTCTGCGCGGCGTCGTGCACGGCCCGGCGGAGGGCGGGCGCCTCCGGCTCGCGGTGGTGGCGGACGCGCTCGGCGTGCGGACCAGGGCCGAGGCCGCCGATGACGGCGACGGCGAGTTGCTGCGGCCGGTGGATGCGGAGGTGACGCGCGTGAAGCTCGGCATCGAGGGCGGTCTGAGCGGGATCGAGATCGGCGAACACCGGCTCCGGCCGACGCTGGAGATCGCCGGGCGCCACGACGGCGGCGATGCCGAGACCGGCTACGGGCTCGATGTCGGGGGCGGGCTGGTCTGGACCGCGCCGGGCGCCGGCATCCGGGTGAAGGTCCGGGGGCGCGGCCTGGTGAGCCACGATTCCGGCGGCTTCCGCCAGACCGGCGGCGCCCTCTCGCTGGCCTGGGACCCCGACCGGTCGTCCAAACGGGGCGTCTCGCTCTCTTTGGCCCAGAGGGTCGGCGGCCGGGCCTCGGGCGGCGCCGATGCGCTGCTGGCGCGCGAGACCTCGGAGCGTCTCGCGGCGAACGACGATGGGGACATGCTCCGCAACCACCGTCTCGAAGCGAGGCTCGGCTACGGAATCGCGCTGCCGGGCGGGCGGTTCATCGCGACGCCGCAGGCCGGCTTCGCCCTGTCGCAGACGCGGCGCGAGCTGGGTCTCGGCTGGCGGATGGGCCTCGCGCGCGCCCACCGCCTGTCTCTCGTCTTCGACCTGCGGGGGACGCGGCGCGAGTCGGTGAACGGCGACCGGCCGCCCGAGCACGGGATCGGGATCAGGGCCAACATGCGCTGGTAGCCGGGCCCGCGCGCCGCAGGGGCCCGGCTCGCTGTCCGACGAGCGGGCGCATTTCCTGGCGGACTGCCCCGGTCGACACCGGCGCGGGACCCGATGGGCGCCTGCCGCGCGCCGCGCGGGATCGCGACTTTCGGCAGCGAAGGGTATCGCCAGGCCCGACTTGAAACCCGGCTTGACGTAACCCATTTCAATTATGGCGAGAAATATGTAATCGTGATTGCCTCTTGTGCGTGTCTTGCCTCGATGTCTGCGCCTGCCGAATGGAAGATTCCCCATCGAGGATCGGGGGATCGCCGACACCTCCGGCTTCCGGTGCGAGCGCCGTCCCGCGAATTGCCCCGGCTCGCCGGCGGGAAACGCTGAAATGAACGATACCGCGCGCGGGGCGCGGCTCGTCGCCGGCGCGGTCTTCCTGGTGCTTGCGTGTCTGGCGTTCGGCCCGCGGGCCGGGGCGCAGAACGCCCCCACGGCCTCCGCCGGCACGGTCACCACGAACGAAGACACCGCTTACGCCTTCGACGCCGCCGACTTCAACTTCGCCGACGACGATACGGGCGATACGCTGTCGAGCGTGAGGATCGTGACGCTGCCGGCGACGGGCGCCTTGACCAGGGACGGCACGGCGGTGGCGGCGAACCAGTCGATCGCCGTGGCCGACATCGACGCGGACAAGCTGCTCTTCACCCCGGCGGCCAACGGCAACGGCGACCCCTACACCAGCTTCACCTTCAAGGTGAGCGACGGCACCGACGAGAGCGCGTCGGCCTACACCATGACCGTCGACGTGACCGCGGTGAACGACGCGCCCACCGCCGCCGACAACACGGTCGCCACGAACGAGGACGCGGCCTACACCTTCCGGGCCGCCGATTTCGGCTTCGCCGACGTCGATACGGGGGGCGCGCTTGCGAGCGTGAGGATCGCGACGCTGCCGGCGGCCGGCTCGCTGACCCGGGACGGCACGGCGGTGACGGCCAACCAGTCGATCGCCGTGGCCGACATCGACGCGAGCAAGCTGGTCTTCACCCCGGCGGCCAACGGCAACGGCGATCCCTATGCCAGCTTCACCTTCAAGGTGAGCGACGGCAGCGCCGAGAGCGCGTCGGCCCACACCATGACCGTCGACGTGACCGCGGTGAACGACGCGCCCACCGCCGCCGCCAACACGGTCACCACGAACGAGGACACGGGCTACAGCTTCGCCGCCGGCGACTTCAACTTCGCCGATGTCGATGCCGGAGACGCGCTGGCGAATGTGAGGATCGTGACGCTGCCGGCGGCGGGCGCGCTCGCCAGGGACGGCGTGGCGGTGACCGTGAACCAGTCGGTCTCCGGCGCCGACATCCTCGCGAGCAAGCTGGTCTTCACCCCCGCCGCCAACGCCAGCGGCGATCCCTACACCAGCTTCACCTTCAAGGTGGGGGACGGCACCGACGAGAGCGCATCGGCCTACACCATGACCGTCGACGTGACCGCGGTGGACGACGCGCCCACCGCCGCCGACAACACGGTCGCCACGAACGAGGACACCGCCTACACCTTCCGGGCCGACGACTTCGGCTTCGCCGACGCCGATGCGGGCGATACGCTGTCGAGCGTGCGGATCGTCACGCTGCCGGCGGCGGGCGCGCTCACCAGGGACGGCACGACGGTGACCGCCAACCAGTCGGTCTCCAGGGCCGACATCGACGCGAGCAAGCTGGTCTTCACGCCGGCGTCCAACGGCAACGGCGATCCCTACGCCAGCTTCACCTTCAAGGTGAGCGACGGCAGCGCCGAGAGCACGCCGGCCAACACGATGACCGTCGACGTGACCGCCGTGAACGACGTTCCCACCGCCGCCGCCAACACGGTCACCACGAACGAGGACACCGGCTACAGCTTCGCCGCCGGCGACTTCAACTTCGCCGACGCGGATACGGGCGACACGCTGGCGAATGTGAGGATCGTGACGCTGCCGGCGGCGGGCGCGCTCACCAGGGCTGGCACGGCGGTGGCGGCGAACCAGTCGATCGCCGTGGCCGACATCGTCGCGAGCCGGCTGGTCTTCACCCCCGCCGCCAACGCCAGCGGCGATCCCTACACCAGCTTCACCTTCAAGGTGGGCGACGGCAGCGCGGAGAGCGCGTCGGCCTACACCATGACCGTCGACGTGACCGCGGTGAACGACGCGCCCACCGCCGCCGACAACACGGTCGCCACGAACGAGGACACGGTCCATACCTTTTCGACCGGCGACTTCTCCTTCGCCGATGCCGACACGGGCGACACGCTGTCGAGCGTGAAGATCGTAACGCTGCCGGCGGCGGGCGCGCTCACCAGGGACGGCACGACGGTAACGGCGAACCAGTCGATCGCCGTGGCCGACATCGACGCGGACAAGCTGGTCTTCACCCCGGCGGCCAACGGCAACGGCGACCCCTATGCCAGCTTCACCTTCAAGGTGAGCGACGGCAGCGCCGAGAGCGCGCCGGCCAACACGATGACCGTCGACGTGGCCGCGGTGAACGACGTTCCCACCGCCGTTGCCAACACGGTCGCCACGAACGAGGACACGGCCTACAGCTTCGCCGCCGGCGACTTCAACTTCGCCGATGTCGATGCCGGCGACACGCTGGCCAGCGTGCGGATCGTGACGCTGCCGGCGGCGGGCGCGCTGACCGTGGACGGCGTGGCGGCGACCGCGAACCAGTCGGTCTCCGGGGCCGACATCGTCGCGAGCAAGCTGGTCTTCACCCCGGCGGCCAACGCCAATGGCGACCCCTATGCCAGCTTCACCTTCAAGGTGGGCGACGGCACCGACGAGAGCGCGTCGGCCTACACCATGACCGTCGACGTGGCCGCGGTGGACGATGCGCCCACCGCCGCCGACAGCACGGTCGCCACGGCCGAGGACACCGCCTACACCTTCCGGGCCGGCGACTTCCCCTTCGCCGACGCCGACACGGGCGATACGCTGTCGAGCGTGCGGATCGTGACGCTGCCGGCGGCGGGCGCGCTGACCATGGACGGCACGCCGGCGACGGAGAACCAGTCGATCGCCGTGGCCGACATCGACGCGGACAAGCTGGTCTTCACCCCGGCGGCCAACGGCAACGGCGACCCCTATGCCAGCTTCACGTTCAAGGTGAGCGACGGCAGCGCGGAGAGCGCGCCGGCCTATACCATGACCGTCGACGTGGCGGCGAGGAACGACGTTCCCACCGCCGCCGCCAACACGGTCGTCACGGCCGAGGACACGGCCCACATCTTTTCGGCCGACGAGTTCGGCTTCGCCGATGTCGATGCCGGCGACGCGCTGGCCGGCGTGACGATCGCGACGCTGCCGACGGCGGGCTCGCTGAGCAATGACGGCGGAGCGGTGGCGGCCAACCAGACGATCTCCAGGGCCGACATCGATGCGGGCAGGCTGGTCTTCACCCCCGCGCCGAACGCCTATGGCGATCCCTATGCCAGCTTCACCTTCAAGGTGAGCGACGGCAGCGCGGAGAGCGTGTCGGCCTATACCATGACCGTCGACGTGGCCCCGGTGAACGATCCGCCGACCGCCGCCGACAACACGGTGACGACGGTCGAGGACACCGCCTACAGCTTCCGGGCGGCCGATTTCAACTTCTCCGACGTCGAGGCCGACGACGCGCTGGCGAGCGTCAGGATCGTGACGCTGCCGGCGTTGGGTTCGCTGACCGGGGGCGGCGCGGCGGTGACGGCCAACCAGTCGATCGCCAGGGCCGACATCGACGCGGGCGGGCTGGTCTTCACCCCGGCACCGAACGGCAACGGCGATCCCTATACCAGCTTCACCTTCAGGGTGAGCGACGGCATGGATGAGAGCGCGGCGGCCTACACCATGACCATCGACGTGACCCCGGTCGTCGAGACCGCGATGCTGCAGGCGTGGAGCGCGCGCGTCGGGCGCACCATCGGGGGACAGGTGGTGAACGCGGTGACGACGCGCTTCGCGGATGGCGGCGGTTCGCAGGTAACGCTCGGCGGCCAGCGCATCGGCGGCCCCGCGCCCGGCGGAGCGGGCAGGCCCGCGCTTGCCGCGGATCGACCGGGCCGGGTGGAGGACATGGAGAGCGCGGTCGGCCGCCGCACGACCAGGGGGATGACCGGGAAGGAGCTGCTGCGCGGCAGCACGTTCCGCCTGTCGGGAGGCGAGGCCGGGGAGGACGGCGCTTACGCGGTCTGGGGCCGCGTGGCGGCCGGCGGCTTCGACGCGCGGGTGGACGGTATGAAGCTGGAAAGCGACGTGACCACCGGAATCCTCGGCGTCGACGGCGAGTGGGGGGACTTTCTGGCAGGCGTCGCCGTCGCGCTGAGCGAGAGCCGTGGCGGCTTCCGGCAGGCCGTGCCCCGGAGCGGCGGGACCGACCGGGGGACGCTGGAGAGCGGCATCGCCAGCCTCTACCACTATGCGCGGGTCGCGTTGAGCGAGAGGCTGAGCGCCTGGGGTCTGGTCGGCTACGGCGCCGGAGAGCTCAGGGTGAGGCCGGAGGATCAGGCGTTCGTCAAGACCAAGCTCACGATGCGGATGGGGGCGCTCGGCGCGAAGAGCCAGGTGCTGGACGGCAGCCAGACAGGCGGTCTCAGGTTCGCGGTGAAGTCGGATGCGATGTGGGTGCGCACGGAGTCCGAGAAGGCGCGGAGCCTGGACAACGTCACGGGCGAGGCAACCCGGCTCAGGCTGGTCCTCGAGGCGGAGCGCGACTACGACGCCATAGCGGGTACCACGTTCACGCCGTCGGGCGAGATCGGCGTGCGCCATGACGGAGGCGATGCCGAGACCGGGCTGGGGGTCGAGCTGGGCGGCGGGTTGCGCTTCGCCTTCGGCACGCTGACGGTGGAGAGCCGGGCGCGCTTCCTGGTCCTGCACGCGGAGGGCGGCCATGAGGAGTGGGGCGCCTCCGGCGCTGTGGCGCTGGCGCCGGACGCCTCGGGCCGGGGTCCCTCGTTCTCCTTGCGGCCGGTCTGGGGCCAGGCGGACAGCGGGACCACCGCGCTCTGGTCGCCGGTCCACGCCGGGGGTCGCGGCACCGGGCGGGCGTTCGAGGCGGCGGGCCGGCTGGACGGGCGGCTGGGCTACGGGTTCGCGGTCTTCGGCGACCGTCTCACGGTCACGCCCGAGCTCGGGCTGGGGCTTTCCAGGGCGTATCGGCGATACAGCCTGGGCTGGCGCCTCGGGCAGGCCCGGCGCGGGCCGGGGGATTTCGACCTTCGGTTCGAGGCGACCCGGCACGAGGCGGCGAATGACGACCGGCCGCCGGAGCACGGGGTGAGCGTCTGGCTGTCGGCGGGCTGGTAGTCGGCGCGCCGTCGCCGCGACCCGCGGGCTCGCCGTCGCCGCGCCCTTATGTAGAATGCCGCGGTCTTGCAGCCTGCCCCTGGGAGGATCGGAAAGTGATGATCGAACGCTATGCCGCCGCGACCCGGCGCTCCGTCGCCGCGCTGGCGGCCGCTTCAGCGGTGCTGGCCGGCGCCGCCGCCTTCGCCGCCGACAAGATCGACGTGGGCGCGCTCCGCTTCACGTCGCATTCGGGGAGCTTCATCGCCTTCGAGAAGGGCTACTTCAAGGAGGCCGGGCTCGACGTCGAGTTCAAGTACTTCCAGGCGGCCGCGCCAATGGCGGTCGCGATCGCCTCGGGCGACATCGATTACGGCGTGACCGCGATCACCGGCGGGCTGATCAACCTCGCCGACAAGGGCGCGATCAAGGTCATCGGCGGCGCGCTGCACGAGGAGAAGGGGATCGACGGCTCGGCCATCCTGGTCTCCGAAGCCGCCTGGAAGGACGGCGTGACCACGCCCGCGAAGCTCGCCGGGCGCAGCTTCGGGATCACCCAGACCGGGTCCTCCTTCCACTACATGGCGTCGCGCATCGCCCAGAAGGAAGGCATCCCGATGGAGCGGATCAAGCTCCGGCCCTTGCAAAAGGTGGGCGCGATCATCGCCGCGCTGAAATCGGGCCAGATCGATGCCTGGGCCATCGTGCCGCATATCGCCAAGGCGCTCGCCAAAGGCGGCAAGATCCGCATCATCGGCTGGGTCGCCGACTATGCGCCGGACTACCAGGTGACGACGGTGTTCACCTCGACCAGGACCGCGGCCGGGCAGCGCGACCGCACCAAGCGGTTCCTCGCCGCGTTCTCGCGCGGCGTCGACGACTTCAACGCCGCCCTGGTCGACAAGACCGCGGGCGAGGCGGCGGCCGAGGCGACGGTGAAGCTGATCCACAAATACGTCTACACCAGCCGGCCCTACGCCAAGGCCGCGCCGTCGATCCGCAACGGCGCGATGCGGCTCAACAAGGGCGCCAAGCTCAACCTGACCAGCGTCAAGGCGCAGCTCGACTGGTTCAAGGCGTCCGGGCTGGTCAAGGGCGATATCGGCATCGACAAGCTGGTCGACGGGAGCTACGTCGAGACCTACTGACCCGCGGGGAAAGGCCGGGCGATGGAGCTTCGCCTCGCCGGCCTTCACCATGCCTATGGCGATGTCGAGGTGCTGCGGGGGATCGATCTCGACATCCCCGAGGGGCGCATCGTCTGCGTCATCGGGCCGTCGGGCTGCGGCAAGTCGACCCTGCTGCGCCTGATCGGCGGGCTGGAGCGGCCCGACCGGGGGGACGTGATCCAGATCGGCGAGCCGCCGCCCGGCTCGCTCAACCCGCTGACCTATATCTTCCAGGATTTCGCGCTGCTGCCCTGGCGCACCGTCGAGGGCAATGTGCGGATCGTGCTGGAGGACCACCCGCTCGGGCGCGCCGAGACCGCGCGGATCGTCGACGACGTGCTCGCCCGCACAAGGCTCGCGGAGTTCCGCTCGGCGTTTCCGCGCCAGCTCTCGGGCGGCATGAAGCAGCGCGTCGCCATCGCCCGCGCGCTCTCGGTCTCGCCCGCCTTCCTGCTGATGGACGAGCCGCTGTCGGCGCTCGACGCCCAGACCCGCGAATTGCTGATGGACGATTTGATCGAGCTCTGGACGCGCGAGGGATTCTCGGCCGTCTACATCACCCACAACCTTCAGGAGGCGGTCAGGCTGGGCCACCGGGTGGCGGTGCTGTCGCGCCGCCCCGGGCGGGTCCGCGAGATCCTGGAGATCGACCTGCCGCTCGATGCGCGCCAGGCGCACGGCCGCGAGCTCGAAGGGCATCGGCAACGCCTCTGGACGCTGCTGCGCGACGAGGCCCAGGCGGCCGAGCTGGAGCTGGTCGGTGGCTGAGCCGCGGGATGCCGGCAGGACCGTCCCCTTCCGCGGCGGCGGGTTCCTGCCGAGGCCGCTTGGCGTCGTCGGGCCGCTGGTGTTCCTCGCCGTGCTCGGGCTGTGGGAGGCGGGGTGCCGCACGGGGCTGATTCCGCCGCTGGTGCTGCCGGCGCCGTCGGAGGCGCTGGCGGCGCTCGCGCATCTGTTCGAGACCGGGCTGTTGTGGAAGCATGTGGGCGCGTCGTTGCAGCGGCTGGTGCTGGGCTGGACGCTGGGCACCCTGCTCGGCATGGCGGTCGGCGTCTCGATCGGGCTGTTCTCGCTCGCCCGCGCCGGGCTGGCCCCGGTGGTCGCGGCGATCTTCCCGATCCCCAAGATCGCGCTCTTGCCGCTGTTCGTGATCTGGTTCGGCATCGGCGAGGGCTCGAAGGTGGCGACCATCTTGTTCGGCACCTTCTTCCCCACCGTGGTGGCGACCTATGGCGGGGTCGACAATGTCGACCGCAGCCTGATCCGCATGGCGCAGTCCTTCGGCCTCTCCTGGCTCTCGATCGTGCGCAAGATCATCCTGCCGGGCGCGCTGCCGGCGATCCTGCCGGGGTTCCGCATCTCGGCGGCCATCGCCATCGTGCTGCTGGTCGCCGCCGAGATGATCGGCGCCGAGTTCGGCATCGGCGCCTATATCCTGCTGGCCGGCAGCCTGATGGCGATGGACGAGCTGATCGCCGGCGTCGCCATCCTGTCGGTGCTCGGGCTCACCGTGAACTGGCTGATCGCCCGCGCCGAGCGCTTCCTGCTGCGCTGGCGGCTATAGGTAGTTCGCCCGGTACCAGTCGTTGATGTCGCCGCCCTTCGTCACCCACACCTCGGCGCGCTGGCGGATGTAGCCGAGCGCCTTGTCGAGATACCTGGCGCGGAAGGCGTGGCCGATCAGGAAGGGGTGGAGGCAGATCGCCATCACCCGGCCCGTCGCCGCGCCGTCCTCGTAGAGCACGTCGAACTGATCGACGATCATCCGATAGAACTCCTCGGCGCCCAGCCCGCGGTCGAGGAAGGCCGGGATGTCGTTGATCTCGATCGAGTAGGGCACCGAGATCAGCGAGCCCTGTTTCACGTCCATCGCATAGGGCTGCTCGTCGTTGACCCAGTCGCAGACATACTCGATGCCGTTCCCGGCGAGGATGTCGGGCGTGTTGAAGCTCTCGCTCAACGCCGGGCCGAGCCAGCCTTTGGGCGCCGTCCCGGTGCCTTGCTCGATGGTCGCGACGATGTCGCCGATCAGCGCCCGCTCCTCGTCCTCGGGCTGGGCGTTGAACAGCACCGAGTTGGTGCTGCCATGCCCCATCCACTCCCAGCCGAGCTCGTTGCCGGCCTCGACGATGCGCGGGTATTGCCCGCAGACCTCGGAGTTGAGCGCAACCGTGCCCTTGACCCCGTGGCGCTCCATCACCTCCATCATGCGCCAGATTCCGACCCGCACGCCGAAATCGCGCCACGAATAGTTGAGCACGTCGGGCTTGAGATGGGCGGTGACCGCGGTGACCGAGGTCGAGGGCTTGTCCCAGTGGAAATGCTCGATATTGGGGATCACCCAGACCGCGATCCGCGCCCCGCCCGGGAAGCGCAGCTTCTCGCGGTCGACGATCGGCGAGTAGGCGAAGCGTCCGTGTTCCATGCCTTCCTCCGCTAGCGGTTGTGGCCGATCGTCGACAGATATTGCAGCGCCTCGTCGAGCGAGACCACGTCGGCGTATTTGGCGTTGAGGTCGAACAGGCTCTGGTCGTGCGCCGCCTGCGAGCGGTCGCCGACCGCCTCGCGCACCACCATCGGCCGGAACCCGACCTGGCAGGCGTCCACCGCGGTCGCGCGGACGCAGCCCGAGGTGGTGCAGCCGGTGATGATCAGCGTGTCCACGCCATGCGCCATCAGCCGCGAGACGATGTCGGTGCCGTAGAAGCAGGAGGCGTATTTCTTGACCAGCAGCGTGTCGCCGGGGCGGAAGTCGAGCCTGGAATCGACCTCGACCCCGTCGTCGCCCGCCTTCAGCGTGACCACCCCCTTCTGCTTGAGCGCCCAGATTCCGGCGTCCTTCAGGTCGTCGTCCTCGTAGATCACGGTGGAGAAGATCACCGGGATGTCGCGCTCATGCGCCGCCTCCAGCAGCGGCTCGATCGCCTCGATCTCCTCGTCCAGGTCGGCGCCCAGCATGCGGTCCGGGTCGGTGAAGGCCTTGAGCATGTCGATCACGATCAGCGCCGGCCGCTCGCCGAAGCCGATCCTGAGCCCGAACCCCCGTTCGGCGAAGAACGCCTCGTCGGTCTTTTCGGCCTGTCCTGCCATGTCTTCCTCCCACATCCGCCGTCAGGCAACCCGGCGAACGTTACGATGTTTCGGGCGGGCGGGTACAGGGCAGGCCAACGCAGGCGTTGTCCCGGCGCCGCGGCTGGGGTCATACTCCCGGCGGGAGAAACGTCCGGGCGATCCGCCCGGCACGACAAGGAGACAGCGCGATGAGGAGACTTGACCGCGTCCCGTTGATTGCCGCCGGACTCTGCGCGGCGCTGGCCGCCTGGCCCGCGGCGGCCGACAAGACCTACGAGATCAAGATCGGCTTCGTGACGATCAACGATTCCCAGCACCGGGCGGCGGAGCTGTACAAGGCGGCGCTGGAGAAGCGGACCGGCGGGCAGCTCAAGGTGAGCATCTTCCCGGCCGCCCAGCTCGGCACGATCCCGCGCCAGCTCGAGGGCATCCAGCTCGGCACCCAGGAGTTCTTCGTCACCCCGCCGGGATTCTTCCAGGGCATCAACCCCGCCTTCCAGGCGCCCGACGCGCCCGGGCTGTTCGACTCGAACTGGCACCAGCACTTGACGATGAACCACCCGAGCGTGCGCGGCGAATTCGTCAAGCTGGGCGAGAAGGCCGGCATCGTGCCGACCTTCATCTGGTCCGCGGGCGTCGGCGCGATCGCCTCGCGCGAGCCGATCCGCACCCTCGCCGACCTCCAGGGCAAGAAGCTCCGCGTGCTGGCGACCAAGATGGAGATCGCGCTGATGGACACTTTCGGCGCGGCCGGCATACCGATCCCGTACTCGCAGGTCGTCCCGTCGATCCAGAAGCGGGTGGTCGACGGCGCGCGCAGCGCGATCATCGTCATGGGGCCGTCCAAGTTCTACACCGTGGCGAAGTACCTGACGCGGACGGCGGGCGGCTATATCCCGACCGGCGCCTATGCCAGCATGGCGGCGCTCAAGAAGCTGCCGCAGGACCTGCAGACCGCGATCTGGGAGGAGGGCGCGAAGCTCGCCGATCCGTCGGTGGAGGTCGCCGTCGAAATCACCACCCATTGGGAAAGGCAGTGGACCAAGGAGGGCGGCGAGGTCATCGATCTGTCCGATGCCGACCGCAAGGAGTTCTTCCGCCGCGCCAAGCCGCTCGGCGACAAGATCCTCGGCAGCAACCCGAAGATCGCGCCGATGTACAACCTCATCAAGGCGGCGGCCGAGAAGACCCGCGCCGATGCGGCCGTGAAGCACAAGGCCACGATGATGCGGCTGGAGAAGGAAATGAAGTAGCGCGGCGCGGCGTCCTTCGATACGCGGCTTCGCCGCTGCTCGGGATGAGGGAATTTGCCGGGGCACATCGATCCGCCCTCATCCTGAGTAGCCCCGGACTCGATCCGGGGCGTATCGCAGGACGGCCCCGGCCGGTGCGCCATGCGAAATCTGGGAGACCGAACGATGTCTGAACCGATGCGGGTCCGGGTGGCGCCCAAGGGCATGGGCATCAACGAGTTCGTCGCCATGGAGGAGGGCTTCTTCCGCGACGCGGGGCTCGATGTCGAATTCGACATGCAGGTGTTCCGCGGCACCCAGTCGAGCTGGAAGGGGCTCGACTATTTCGAGCGCCCGCAGGACCGCCCGTTCGCGGAGAACGGCGCCGAGAACCTGATCCAGTGCGCCTGCCAGTGGGGAACGGTGAGCAATGCCGCCTCCGGCATGGGCAAGGCGGTGCGCGACTGCTACGGCGTCTCGCCCTGGGGGATCTTCGTGCGCCCCGATTCGGAGATCCGCGCGCCCGAGGACCTGGCGGACGTGCCGATCGCGGTCGGCATGCGCGCGGGCAGCCATTTCAACGTGCCCTACCGGCTGGAGAAACACCTGCCCCTGGAGCGCATCGACTGCCTCAATGTCGGCGGGTTCTCGGCCCGGCTGGAGGCGCTGCTCTCGGGCGAGGTGGAAGCCGCCAGCCTGCTGCCGCCGCAGATCGACATGGCGAAGCAGCTCGGCATGCGCGCGATCCTCGAGGACGAGTTCATCACCATCTGGTGGGTCCCCGAAACGATGCCGCGCGCGGCGCTGAAGGGCTATATCGACGCGCTCGCCCGGGCGGAACGGGCGATCGAGGCCGATCCGGGCAGGTACCTGCCGGCGTGGCGGCACTGCATCCCCGAGACCTTCGCGGACCGGGGCTGGGATTTCGCGCGCTTCAGCCGCGGCGAGCGGTTCGTCAGGGCGCCGCTCCCGGACGGGCTGATCGAGGAGATCTTCGAGCAGGTCGACCGCTGGGATCTCGCCCAGTACATCGAGGAGCGCGCGCCCGACCGCCTGCTCTACGCCGTGGAATAGAGGCAAAAGGGGGGCTGGCGGCGAGCGGCATGCGCGAACGGGTGGAGATCTTCGCGGGCGATATCACCGCGCTCGCGGTGGACGCGATCGTGAACGCGGCCAACAACGCGCTGCTCGGCGGCGGCGGGGTGGACGGGGCGATCCACCGCGCCGCCGGGCCCCGCCTGCTCGCCGAGTGCCGCACGCTGGGCGGCTGCGACACCGGCGATGCCAAGGCGACCGGCGGCTACGACCTGCCGGCCCGTTTCGTGATCCACACCGTGGGCCCGGTCTGGCAGGGCGGCGGGCAGGGCGAGCCCGAGCTGCTCGCGCGCTGCTATCGCCGCTGCTTCGAGATCGCCGAGGAGAAGCGGCTCGCCTCGATTGCCTTCCCGGCGATCGGCACCGGGGTCTACGGCTACCCGCTGGAGGCGGCGACCCGCATCGCGGTGACCGGGACCAGGGACCGTCTCGCGGGCGGCGGCGGGCCGGAGAGGGTGGTGTTCGCCTGTTTCGGCGCCGCGGCGCGGGACATGTACATTTCCCTGGTCGACGAGATCCTTCCCCGGTAATCCCGCCCGCAAGTTCGAAGAGAGCAAGCATGAAATTCACCTCCGGCCCGGCAATCTCGGCCAACCCCAACCCGCGCGCGCCGCTCGCCGCGGTCGTCGAATTCGCCACCGACGTGCCGTCGCGGGCGGTCGTGGACGTCTCGGCTTCGGACCGCAAATGGCGGGCCGCGCCCGGCGGCGCGGCGCGAACCCGGCACCGCGTGCCGGTGGTCGGCGTCCGCCCCGGCGAGACCTGTACGGTCACCGTCTCGGCCGAGGGGTCCGCAGGCAGCCGGATCGCCGCGCCGGCGCCGCTCTCCTTCGCCGCGCCGCCGCTGCCCGACGGCTTCCCGCCCATCGCGGTCAAGACCTGCGTGCCGGAGAGGCGCGAGCCCGGGGCGATGCTGTTCAACATCCGCCACTCGCCGGCCTCCGAGCATCATGACGATTTCGGTCTCATCGTCGCCGTCGACCGCGGCGGCGGGGTCGCCTGGTACTACAGCATCGGCGAGGCGGTCGGCGACGTGCGCCGGCTCGCCAACGGCAACATCCTCTATGTCGCCGACGGTCGCATCTGCGAGATCGACCTGCTCGGCGACACCGTGGCCGAGTGGTACGCCGAAGGGCGGTGGCGGGGGAAGACGCCGCCCGCAGGTGCGATCCCGGTGGCGGCCGGGATGTTCCACCACGCCGTCATCGAGCTGCCGTCGGGCAATATCCTGGCGTGCAGCATGGAGATCCGCGAGATCGACGGATTTCCCCTCAAGGAGGAGGAGCCCGACGGCGAGACCGGGACGGCGCGGGTGGTGGGCGACGTGATCGTCGAGTTCGCGCGCGACGGCACGGTGGCGAACGAGTACCGGCTGCTCGACCTGCTGGACCCGCGCCGGGTGTGCTATGGCAGCCGCGCCGCCTACTGGGTGCATCGCGGCTATCCCGATACCTGCGACTGGAGCCACGTCAACGGGCTCGCCTATGACGCGGATGCCGGGCGGATCGTCGCCTCGGTCCGCCACCAGGACTGCATGCTCGGCATCGACCGGGCGCGTGGCGCGCTCGACTGGATCCTCGGCACCCCGGCCAACTGGCGCCCGCCCTGGTCGGAGAGGCTGCTCGTCCCGGAGGGCGGGCTCGAATGGCAGTACCACCAGCACGACTGCTCGGTCACGCCGTCCGGCACGATCCTCTGCTTCGACAACGGCAACGGTCGCGCGACCCCGCCCGATCCGAAGATGGAGGACGCCGCGAGCTACAGCCGGGCGGTCGAGTTCGCGGTGGACGCGGACGCCCGGACGGTGCGCCAGGTGTGGTGCCGCGGACAAGGCGAGGACGGCACCTACTCGGCCTTTCAGAGCGGCGTCTGCCGCCTGCCCCGGACCGGCAACGCGTTCGTCAACTATGGCGGGGTGTGCACCGTCGACGGCGTGCCGTCCGGCAGGGTCTATCTGGGACACTGCCGCGCGCGGCTGATCGAGGTCGCCCCGGGCGCGCCCGGCGAGATCGTCTTCGAGCTGGTCGTCGACGACGCGGCCGCCGACGACCCGGCGGCGCTGTCGTCGTTCCGCGCCGAGCATTTTCCCGATTTCGGGTCGGAACCCGGCTAGGGCGGCGCTACTCCATCAGCCCGGGCAGCCACAGCACGGTGCCGGGGAAGGCGATCATCACCGCCATGACGATCAGGTTGAGCCCGACGAAGGGGAGCGCCGCGCGGTAGACGTCGTTCATCGTCGTCGACGGCGAGGCGATGCCCTTCATCACGAACAGCGACAGCCCGAAGGGCGGCGAGATGGTGGCCATCTCCAGGTTCAGCACCATGATCGCGCCGAACCACACCGGGTCCCAGCCCATCGCGCCGACGATCGGCATGAAGATCGGGATGGTCACCATGACGATCGAGGTCTGCTCGATGAACATGCCGAGAAAGATCACCGCGAGCTGCATCAGGATCAGGATGACGATGGGGTGCACCGGCAGGTCGGAGGCGAGCCGGGTGATCGCGGGCGTGACGCCGGAGAAGCTGAGCAGCTGGCCGAAGGCGGCCGAGCCGGTGAGGATCAGGAGCACCATCACCGAGAGCGAGGTCGCCGAGCCGACCGCCTTGCGGATCACCTCCCGGGTCAGGCGGCGGTAGAGCGCGGCGACGGCGAAGCTGAGCAGCGCGCCCACCGCTGCCGCCTCGGTCGGTGTCGCGATGCCGAGGAAGATCGTCCCGATCACCAGCAGGATCACCGAGACCGGCGGCAGCACGTAGCGCGCGGTATCGCCGAGCCGGCGCGGCAAGGGCGTCGACTCCACCGCATAGGCCGGCGCGAGAGACGGCTGCAAGTGGCAGCGGATGACGATATAGGCGACGTAGATCAGCGCCAGCAGCAGGCCGGGCACGATGATGGCGATCAGCAGCTTGCCGACCGAGAACCGGCCGAGGCTCGCGAGAATCACCGCAAGCGCGCTCGGCGGGATCATGATCGCCAGGCTGCCGCTGGCGAGGATCGGGCCGAGCGACATCGACTTCGCATAGCCCCGGCGCTCCATGTCGGGGGCGAGCGTCGAGCCCAGCATGGCGACGCTCCCCATCGCCACCCCCGTCAGGGTGGCGAAGAGAGCCCCCGCGCCGACCGCGAGCACCGCCAGCCGCCCGGCGATGCGGCCGAGCCACTGGTCGAGCACGTCGATCATCCTGAACGCGACGCCGGAATGGAACATCACCGTTCCCATCAGGATGAACATCGGCAGCGGCACCAGGACGAAGGTCGAGACCGACGAGTCGATCGACAGGATGAGCTGGTTGAGCCCGATGGCGCCGCCCCAGAACACGTAGACGCCGACCAGGTTGACCAGCATGAAGGCGACCGCCACCGGGATCCCGGCGAGCAGCAGCGCGCCGAGACCGCCGAAGAAACACAGCAGGTAGAACCACCATTCCATCGCCGCTCACCCCAGCGCCGCGGGCGGGGCGGCCGCGAGGCGCCGCCAATGGCGCCAGGCGCGGCGTGCGAACTGGAGGCCGAGGAACAGACAGCCCACCGGGATCGCCACGAGGTTGATGGCGCGCGGCATCTCGAGCTCGGCCGGGATGCGGATCCCCCGCTGCCACGAGGTGATCGTCTCGAAGGCGCCGAACCCCGCCACCGCGAGACAGACCAGCGCGCCCGCCACCGAGCCCCAGACCAGCATCTGGCGCCGCGCCTCCGGCGCGATCCGCCCGACCACCAGGTCGAGCGTCACATGCTCCTCGCGCCGCAGCACCCAGGCCGCGCCGAGGAAGGTGATGTAGAGCAGCATGGTGCCGCTGATCTGGTCGATCCCGATCAGCCCCTCGCGCAGGCCATAGCGGAACACCACCTTGATCGTGGTGGTCAGCATGACCGCGATCATCAGCACCGCGGCCAGAATGGCGCCGCCGTCGACGATCAGGTCGAACGCGCGCACCGCGCGTGAACGGCGCGGCTCCGTCTCCGATCCCTCAAGGGGGCTGTCGGTCAACGCCCGGAAACGCGGCGGCGACCGGCCGGCGGTCCGCGTCCCCGCCGGCCGGACGCCGGACGCCTAGTTGTATCCCAGCAGACGCCGGGCGGTCGCGTATTCCTCGGCGCTCATCACCGACTTGAACTGGGCCCAGAGCGCCTCGCCGGCGGTCTTCCGCCAGTGCGCGGCCTCCGCGTCCGAGAACGTCACCAGCTTCATGCCGCCCTTCAGCATGCCCTTGAGCTGGGTCGCCTGGAAGGCCGACACCCAGCCCTGCGACCACGCCTGGGTGCGGCCCACGGCTTCCAGCATGACCTCCTTCGCCTCGCCTGACAGCTTGTTCCACTTGGCGAGGTTCATCTTGACGCTGATGCCGTTGCGGTAGAGCGGATGGGCGATGATGAATTTCGATATCTTGTGCCATCCGAAGGCGGTGAAGCCGTCGTAATAGGGCCAGGTGAAGCCCTCGACCGTGCCGCGCTCCAGCGCCAGATAGACCTCGCTCGGCGGCAGGGTCACCGGCTCCGCGCCGATCGCCTTGACGAAGAAGCGGGTCAGCGGCGGCACGCGGATCTTGCGCCCCTTGAGGTCGCCGAGGCCGGAGATCTTCTTCTGGGTGTACATGAAATGGTTGCCGGTATGCGGCTCGCCCGAGTAATGGCCGAGATAGCGCACGCCGTGCTTCTCGAACATCTTGGAGATGAAGGCGAACAGCTCGCTCCCCGGCCCGTTGTCCGGGATCTCGTGCGGCGACAGCTCGGAGAAATAGCCGCCCGGGACCACGCCGGCCCAATAGTTGGGCGCGCCGTACCAGACGTCGAACAGGCCGCGCACCAGCGCCTCGGGCTGGTCGAAGGTCGGCACCACGTCGCGCGAGCCCTTGAAGGTGATCTCGACCTTGCCCTTGCCCAGCTTGTTCGCCGTCTCCAGGTACTTGATGCCGATATCGGCGGCGGACGACACCTTGGGCGGCCAGGAGCCGACCATCGTCAGCTTGGTCGCCGCCGCGCGGAGCTCGCCCCCGCCCGCCGCCGCGACGGCGAGCGCCAGCAATCCCGTGCCCATCGCGGCGCTGAGGCGTTTCGCAGGTTTCATCGGATGTTCCTCCCTATGACCCGTACCGGCGGGTCGTTGTTGTCGCAATGAAGTCTAGGGCGTGCCCATCCTCGTTGGAAGCGCCGCCGTGGTCGCCAACCGCTTGACGCCGGTCCCCGTGGGCGGTCTTGTAGCGCGATGAGCGCGGTGCACCGACCGTCCGAGATCCTGGAGACGCTGGAGCGGATCGGCGTGAGCGCCGCCGTCGCGGTGCCGGATGGCTGGCTCGGCGAGTTCCTGGTCAGGATCGAGCGGGCGCCGTGGATCTCGCTGGTCCGCGCGACCCACGAGGAAGAGGCGCTGGCGATCGCCTGCGGCGCCAGGCTGGGCGGCGCCCGCACCGCGCTGATCGTCCAGAACGTGGGGCTGCTGACCATGGGCGCGGGCATGGTGTGCCTCGCCCAGCGCTACCGCTTTCCGCTGCTGATCCTCGCGTCCTATCGCGGCACGCCCGCCGATCCGGTGTTCTATCACGTGCCCAAGGGGCGGGTGACCGAGCCCGTCCTGCGCGGCTTCGGTCTCGGCTACGCGGTGGCCGACGGCGCCCGGCCGATCGGCGCGCAGGTGGAGCAGGCGGCGACCTATGCGGAGGAGGCCTCCAGCCCGTTCGTGCTGCTGCTGGGCCAGGAGGATGTGCAGTGGTGAGCCGGCCCGCGCCCACCCGCGAGGCCTATTACCGGGCGATGGCCGAGGCGCTGCCGCCGGAGACGCTGGTCGTCACCGCGCTCGGCAACGCGTCCTATCTGTGGGCCGCGATCCGCGACCGGGCGGAGAACTTCTATGTCGAGGACGCGATGGGGCTCGCGCTCCCGCTGGCGCTCGGGCTGGCGGTCGCGCGGCCCGACCGCGAGATCGTCGCGGTCGAGGGCGACGGCGGGATGCTGATGCATATGGGCGCGCTGGTGACCGTCGGCGCGGCGGCGCCCCCAAACCTCACCGTCCTGCTGATCCAGAACGGGGTTCACGCCGCCTCGGGCGGCCAGGCGCTGACCAACGCGGCGCTCGACTTCGCGGCGCTGGCCGAAGCCGCCGGCGTGGCGCGCGCCCGCAATATCGCGACCCGGGACGATTTCGGGGCGGCGCTCGGCGAGGCGCTGGCCGCGCCCGGCCCGTCCTTGCTCGCGCTCGCCACCGCGCCCGACCTCGAAATCGTGGTGCCGCCTTCCGGCTTCGATCCGGTGGTGACCAGGCGCCGCTTCCAGGACGCGATCGACGCGCCGCGCTACGTCCCCACCCTGTTCGGCGGCGGACGGCTGGTCGGGGGCTAGGCCTCGCGCTCCACCTGTTCGGCGGCGACCGCCATCAGCCGTTCCATCTCGCGGCGCACGTCGGCCGCGCTCGCGCCCCTGCCTTCGAGGTCGCCGGCTACCTTGCGCAGCACGTCGTCGTCCCCCGGCTCCTCGAAATCCGCGACCACGACCTCCTTGGCGTAGGCCTCCGCGTCGCCGCCAGAGAGACCGAGCTTCTCGGCGGCCCACAGACCGAGCAGCTTGTTGCGCCGGGCGGTGGCCTTGAACTGGAACTCCTGATCCTGCTTGAACTTGGCCTCGTAGCCCTTTTCGCGCTCTTCGAAGGTGGTCATCGCCCGCTGTCTCCCGCTGGACCGGTTTCCGGCCCCGCGGGCCGCTCCGCCGACTATATGGGGCCGCGCGCCGCCCGCAACCACCCACAGGCGGCGAAATCTCGCAGGATCGGTCCCGCCCCGCCCCACCTCGCGATCCGGTCTTGACAAACGGGAACAAAAGAAGAATATCCTTCCGGATATGCAACGGAGGGTGGAAAGATGGACGCTCGGTCGCCGCCCGCATTCACGCGGCGGAGGCTGTTCGGCGCGGCGCTTGGCGCGGTCGGCCTGGCCGGACCCGCCGCGGCCGCCGTCGGCGCCGCGCGGTCGCGCCGACGGCTGACGCTGCTGGAGACCTACGTCGCCGGCACCGCCTATTACGAGGCCCGCCGCGTGCGCGCCGCGCTCCGCCCGGGCGAGGCGCTGGTCCTGCGACGCGAGCCGGACAACGCCTATGACGAGCTGGCGATCGAGGTGTTCACCGGCGCCGGCGCGAAGCTCGGCTACGTCCCGCGCGCGGACAACGAACCGTTCGCCAGGCTGCTCGACGCGGGCAAGGCGGTCAGCGCCGCGGTCATCGACGTGGACCCCCACCGCTACGACGACATCCACATGCGTCTGACGCTGCGCCTCGCTTGACCGGCCGGGGCGACGCTCCGATGCTCCCGCGCGCCGATGTGTACGCTCGTCATCCTGAGGCGGCCGGGCCTCGACTGGCCGGTGCTGATCGCGGCGAACCGCGACGAGCACGCCGAACGCCCGTGGCGTGCGCCGGGGCGGCACTGGCCCGACCGGCCCGACGTGGTCGCCGGGATGGACGAGCTCGCCGGCGGCACCTGGCTCGGGCTTAACGACCACGGCGTGGCCGCGGGCGTGCTCAACCGGCCGGATTCGCTTGGCCCCGATCCCCGGCTGCGCTCGCGCGGCGAGCTGGTTCTCGAAGCCCTCGACCATGCCGACGCGGTCGCGGCAGCGACCGCGCTCGCCGCCCTCGACGGGCGCAGCTATCGCAGCTTCAACCTGGTGGTCGCCGACAACCGGGACGCGTACTGGCTGCGCGGCTTCGGCGCGAACGGCGGCGGAAGGGTCGCGCTGGACGAGATCGGCGAAGGCCTGTCGATGGTCACCGCGCACGACCCGAACGACGTGGCGGGCTCGGCGCGCACCAGGCTGTACCTGCCGCTGTTCCGCGACGCCGCCGCCCCGGACCCGGCATCCGGCGACTGGAGCGCGTGGACCGCGCTGCTCGCCGCGCGCGAGAGCCTCCCCGGGGCGGGGCCGGGGGAAGCCATGAACGTGGTGACCGACTCGCCCTTCGGCACCCTGTCGAGCTCCTTGATCGGCCTCGCGGCGGCGCATGTCGACGGCGGCAGGGCGGTGTTCCTGTCCGCCGCGGGGCGTCCCGGGGAGGCCCCCTACCTTCCCGTGGAGTAGCCGGCTCCTGCGGCCGATCGCCGCCATTGTTTGCGACCCCGCGAATTGTTATATGACTCCAGCGGTCGCCGACGCGGGCGCCGCATTCCTTTCCCCAGTTTTCGAGTCGCACGCCATGGCCCGCCGCAGACGGATTTACGAGGGCAAGGCCAAGGTCCTGTTTGAAGGGCCGGAGCCGGGAACCCTCGTCCAGTACTTCAAGGACGACGCCAGCGCGTTCAACAACGCCAAGACCGGCACCATCACCGGCAAGGGGGTCCTCAACAACCGGATCTCCGAATACCTGATGCTCAAACTCGCCGAGATCGGCATTCCGACCCATTTCGTGCGGCGTCTCAACATGCGCGAGCAACTGATTCGCGAGGTCGAGATCATCCCGGTCGAGATCGTGGTGCGCAACATCGCGGCCGGCTCGATCGCCGAGCGCTTCGGCATTGCCGAGGGCACGCCCCTGCCGCGCTCCATCGTCGAGTACTACTACAAGTCCGACGAGCTCAACGACCCGCTGGTCGCCGAGGAGCACATCACCGCCTTCGGCTGGTCGACGCCGCAGGAGCTCGACGAGATCATGCACATGTCGCTCCGGGTGAACGACTTCCTCACCGGGCTGCTGATCACCGTCGGCATCCGGCTGGTCGACTTCAAGCTCGAATACGGGCGGCTGTGGACCAATGACGAGATGCGCATCGTGCTGGCCGACGAGATCAGCCCCGACAATTGCCGGCTGTGGGACGTGAAGACCAACGAGAAGATGGACAAGGACCGCTTCCGGCGCGACATGGGGCGCGTCGAAGAGGCCTATCAGGAGGTCGCGCGCCGGCTCGGCATCCTTCCCGAGAGCGCGCCGGGCGACCTGAAGGGTCCGGCGGTGATGCAATAGCGTCCCGGTGCGGGCGCGCATCCATATCACGCTGAAGGACGGGGTGCTCGACCCCCAGGGGAAGGCGGTCGGCCAGGCGCTGGCCGCGCTCGGCTTCGCCGGCCTGGGCGAGGTCCGCCAGGGCAAGGTGATCGACATCGACCTCGCCGAGACCGACGCCGGGCGCGCCCGCGACAGCCTGCGCGCGATGTGCGAGCGCCTGCTCGCCAACACGGTCATCGAGGACTACGAGATCACGCTGGCGGAATGACGCGCGCGAGGAGCGGAGACCGACAGGCCATGACCCCGCCGAGAGGTCCGGCGGCGTGAAAGCCGCCGTCATCGTCTTCCCCGGGTCCAACTGCGACCGCGACACCGCGGTGGCGATCCGGGCGGTCGCCGGGCAGGCGCCGGCGATGGTGTGGCATGAAGAGACCGGGCTGCCCGCGGTCGACCTGATCGCGATCCCGGGCGGCTTCGCCTATGGCGACTACCTCCGCTCCGGCGCGATGGCGGCCCATTCGCCGGTCATGCGCGCGGTCGCGGCGCGGGCCCGGGCGGGCACCGCCGTGCTCGGCATCTGCAACGGTTTCCAGGTGCTGACCGAGGCCGGGCTGCTGCCGGGCGCGTTGATGCGCAACGCGGGGCTGCGCTTCGTTTGCCGCGACGTGGCGCTCCGGGTCGAGCGCTCGGACACCGTGTTTACCCGCCGCTACGCGCCGGGCGCCGAGCTGACCATGCCGGTCGCCCACAATGACGGGAACTACGTCGCCGATGGCGAGACCCTCGACCGCCTGGAAGGCGAGGGGCTCATCGCCTTCCGCTATCGCGACAACCCCAACGGCTCGGCGGCGGCGATCGCCGGCATCTTCGATCCCGCCCGCCGCATCCTCGGCATGATGCCGCATCCCGAACGCGCCGCCGAGGCGGTGCTCGGCGGCACCGACGGCCGCGCGCTGTTCGAGTCGCTCGCGGACAGCCTCGCCTGACATGGCGTTCGTTCCCCTCGGAGACGACAACCCGCGGCGCTGGATCCGCTTCCAGATCGTGACGCTGGCCATCGTCGCGGGCTGCGTGCTCGCCTTCCTGTGGCAGCTCGGGCTGAGCGCGCGCGAGTACGAGATCGCCCTGTTCCGCTTCGGCGTGGTCCCGGCGGTGCTGTGGGGCGACCGGGCGCTGCCCGCCGAAATCGCCGTCCTGCCCGCGCCCGCGACATTGCTCACCAGCATGTTCCTGCATGGCAGCTGGCTGCATCTGATCGGCAACATGCTGTTCCTCTGGGTGTTCGGCGACAATGTCGAGGACGCGATGGGGCATCGCCGCTTCATCGTCTTCTACCTGCTTTGCGGCGCGGCCGCCGGGCTCGCCCATGCGGCGAGCGTCCCGGGATCGACGGTGCCCACGCTGGGGGCGAGCGGCGGGGTCGCCGGCGTGCTCGGCGCCTATTTCGTGCTGCACCCGAGGGTCGGCGTCTGGGGGCTGCTGTTCGGCATCATCCCGCTGCGCCTGCCCACGGTCATCGTGCTCGGCGGCTGGATCGGGCTCGAGGTGCTCAACGCGATGACGGTGCAGAGCGAAGGCGCCGGCATCGCCTGGTGGGCGCATGTCGGCGGCTTCGTCGCCGGCGCGGTGCTGATCCCGTTCTTCAAGCAGGCCCATGTGCCGTTGTGGGACAGCCGGCCGGGGGCGCGGATCCGCCGGGGGATCTCGTTCGCCTCGCGCCGCGGGCCGTGGGGGGGCCGCCGGTGATCGCGCCGGAGACCGTGGCCCGGCACGGCCTCAGCGAGGACGAATACGCGCGCATCCTCGACATCCTCGGGCGCGAGCCCAACCCGGTCGAGCTCGGCATCGTCTCGGCGATGTGGTCCGAGCACTGCTCCTACAAATCCTCCCGCGCCTGGCTGGCCGCCCTGCCGACCGAGGCGCCGTGGGTGATCTGCGGGCCGGGCGAGAATGCCGGGGTGGTCGATATCGGCGAGGGCAAGGCCGCGGTTTTCAAGATCGAGAGCCACAACCACCCCTCCTTCATCGAGCCCTATCAGGGCGCGGCGACCGGGGTGGGCGGCATCCTGCGCGACGTGTTCACCATGGGCGCGCGGCCGGTGGCGCTGATGAACGCGCTGCGCTTCGGCAGCCCGGAACATCCGCGCACCCGGCATCTGGTCTCGGGCGTGGTCTCGGGCATCGGCGGCTACGGCAACTGCGTCGGCATCCCGACCGTCGGCGGGGAGACCGGGTTCGACCCCGCCTATGACGGCAACATCCTGGTCAACGCGATGGCGGTCGGCATCGCCGATGCGGACCGGATCTTCTACGCCAGGGCGAGCGGCGTCGGGAACCCGGTGGTCTATGTCGGATCGAAGACCGGGCGCGACGGCATCCACGGCGCCACCATGGCATCGGCCGCCTTCGACGCCGAGGCGGAAGCCAGGCGGCCGACCGTCCAGGTCGGCGACCCGTTCACCGAGAAGCTGCTGCTCGAAGCCTGTCTCGAATTGATGGCGACGGATGCGATCGTCGCGATCCAGGACATGGGGGCGGCGGGGCTGACCTCCTCGGCGCTCGAGATGGCGGCCAAGGGCGGCGTCGGCATCGCTCTCGATCTCGACCTGGTGCCGGTGCGCGAGGCCGGCATGAACGCCTACGAGATCATGCTGTCCGAGAGCCAGGAGCGGATGCTGATGGTGCTCCGCCCCGACGCCGAGGAGCCGGCCGCAAGCGTGTTCCGCAAATGGGGGCTCGATTTCGCGGTCATCGGCCGGCTGACCGATACCGGAAGGGTGGCGCTCTCGCATGGCGGCGAGGCCGTGGCGGATATCCCGGTCGACCCCCTGGTCGCGGCTGCGCCGCGCTACCGGCGGCCCTGGGTCGAGACCAGGCCGCCCGCGATGCCGCCGGTGGCCGATGCCGGGGTGGCGCCGCTCGATGCGCTGGAGCGCCTGATCGCCGGGCCGGAGCTCGCCTCGCGGCGCTGGATCTGGGAGCAGTACGACCACATGGTGATGGGCGACACCGTGATCCGTCCGGGCGGCGACGCGGCGGTGATCCGCATCCACGGGAGCTCGCGGGGGATCGCGCTGACCGTCGATTGCACGCCGCGCTACTGCGCCGCCGATCCCCGCGCGGGCGGGCGGCAGGCAGTGGCCGAGGCGTGGCGCAACCTGGTGGCGGCGGGCGCCCGGCCGCTCGCGGTGACCGACAACCTCAATTTCGGCGATCCCGAGCGGCCCGCCATCATGGGCCAGCTCGTCGGCTGCATCGAAGGCATCGGCGAGGCCTGCCGCGCGCTCGACTTCCCCGTGGTCTCCGGCAATGTCTCGCTCTACAACGAGACCGACGGGCGCGCCATCCTGCCGACCCCGGCGATCGGCGGTCTCGGCCTGATCGACGATCTCGACCGGCGCGCGACGATCGCCTTCGCCGCCCCCGGCCAGGACATCGTCGCGATCGGCGCGACCGCGGGCCATCTCGGCCAGTCCCTGCTGCTGCGCGACGTGCTGAACGCCCCCGGCGGGCCGCCGCCGCCGGTGGATCTCGGGGCCGAGCGCCGCAACGGAACGTTCGTCCGCGACCGGATCGCGCGCGGCGCGGTTTCGGTCTGCCACGACATCTCGGATGGCGGCTTGCTGGTGGCGCTTGCCGAGATGGCGCTCGCCTCGGGGATCGGCGCCGCGATCGCGCCGCCGGACGGGGTGGATGCGCTGGCCTGGCTGTTCGGCGAGGACCAGGGGCGCTACCTCGTCGCCGTGCCCGACGCCGCGCCGCTGCTGGAGCAAGCCGCCGCCGCCGGCGTGCCCGCCAGCGCCGTCGGCCGCACGGAAGGGGCGGCGTTGACTGTCTCCGGCCACGGCCATATATCCCTTGCCAGGCTGAAACAGGCCCACGAGGCGTGGTTCCCGCGCTTCATGGCGGGGCGCTGACCCCGCGGGCGCGAAATCGAGGACCGCAGCAGTGCCCATGGACCCGGGCGACATCGAGCGCCTGATCAAGGAGAGCCTCCCCGACGCGGTGGTCAGCATCCAGGACCTCGCCGGCGACGGCGACCACTACGCCGCGCATGTCGTCTCCGAGGCCTTCCGCGGCAAGACGCGGGTCCAGCAGCACCAGATGATTTACCAGGCGCTCCAGGGGCGGATGGGCGGCGAGCTTCACGCGCTCGCGCTGCAGACCGCGGTTCCCGACAGCGCCTGACCCATGCAAGGAACGCAACAGGAGCCCGAAATGAGCGAACCCGCCGTGTTCGAGAGAATCCGCGAGGATATCGGCGAAACCGATGTCGTCCTGTTCATGAAGGGAACGCCGGTGTTCCCGCAATGCGGGTTCTCCGCCGCCGTGGTTCAGGCGCTGAGCAATCTGGGCGTTCCGTTCAGGGGCGTCGACGTGCTGCGCGACCCCGAGCTGCGCGAGGGCGTCAAGCACTTCTCGAGCTGGCCGACGATCCCGCAGCTCTACGTCAAGGGCGAGTTCGTCGGTGGCTGCGACATCGTCCGCGAGATGTACGAGACCGGCGAGCTGATGGAGCTGCTGTCGACCCGCGGCATCGACATCCAGCTCGCCAACCCGGAATAGGGCATCTCGATACGGCCCCGCCGGGGTTCCCGCCCGGCGCTCCCCCCCTCCGGCCATCCATGCCGCCCGCCCTCCGCTCGGCAGCCCGTGCGGGGGCGGTCCGCCGGTCGCGGCCATCTCTTGCCCACCCCGCCCTCATCCTGAGTAGCGCCCGGAGGGCGCGTATCGAAGGACGGGTTGCGCCCTATCGCGAGTAGTACTCGATGACCAGATTGGGTTCCATCTGGACCGGGTAGGGGATCTCGGCGAGCTGCGGGATGCGCAGCATGCGGCCGACCATCTTGTTGTAGTCGACCTCGAAATAGTCCGGCACGTCCCGCTCCGGCGAGTCCATCGCCTCCAGCACCAGCCCCAGATTGCGCGAGCGCTCGCGCACCTGGATCTCGTCGCCGACCCGCACCCGGTAGGACGGGATGGTCACCCGGCGGCCGTTGACGCTGACATGGCCGTGGCTGATGAACTGGCGCGCGGCGAAGACGGTGGGCACGAATTTGAGCCGGTAGATCGCCGCGTCGAGGCGTTGCTCGAGCAGCCCCACCAGGTTCTCGATCGTGTCGCCGCGCCGCCTGACGGCCTCCTGGTAGATCCTGCGGAACTGCTTCTCGGTGATGTTACCGTAATAGCCGCGCAGCTTCTGCTTGGCCTGAAGCTGGATGCCGAAATCCGACACCTTGCGGCGGCGCTGGCCGTGCTCGCCCGGCGGGTAGTCGCGCTTGTTGATCGGGCTCTTGGGGCGGCCCCAGAGATTGACCCGGAGCCTGCGGTCGATCTTGTACTTGGAGCGTACGCGCTTGGTCATCGTCGGTTCCTTGTCCGGTTGTTTGTTGTCCCGGTAGGTCCGCCGCGGACGCGGAAGACGGGGCGATTCCGCCCGCTTTCCCAGGAAGAGCGCGGAGTATAGGGGCCGCATTCCTGCTGTCAAACCCGCGGAATTCCGGCTTCCGCCTTGCTGTTGCGGCGCCCCGAGCGGTGCCCCTATACTCCCGCGCCGAAATATCGGGGGGCGGCGGTGGCGAAGCGGGTCAGCCTGCCAAGGGGGTATCGTCCGCGCGAGGACGAGCCGTTCATGAACGCCAGGCAGCGCGAGTATTTTCGCAACAAGCTGCTGGCCTGGCGGAACGATCTGCTCCAGGAGAGCTCGGCCACGCTGGAGAATTTGCAGGAGGACCACGCCCCGGCGGCCGACCTCGCCGACCGGGCGACCATCGAGACCGACCGGTCCATCGAGCTGCGCACCCGGGACCGCGAGCGCAAGCTGATCGCCAAGATCGACGCGGCGCTCTCGCGGATCGACGACGGCACCTACGGCTATTGCGAGGAGACCGCCGAGCCGATCGGCATCAGGCGGCTCGAGGCGCGGCCCATCGCGACCCTCTCGATCGAGGCCCAGGAACGCCACGAGCGGCGCGAGCGTACCTATCGCGACGACTGACCCAACCCCCTCCGGTTCCAGAAGCGGGGACCGATGAAACCGCAAGCGCCCGCGGTCAGGGATCTGGTGCTGGTCGGCGGCGGCCACAGCCATGTCGCCGTGCTCAAGGCGTTCGTCATGAAGCCGCTGCCGGGCGCGAGGATCACGCTGATCGCCCGCGACGTGCACACCCCCTATTCGGGCATGCTGCCGGGCCACATCGCCGGGCATTACAGCCTGGATGCGTGCCATATCGACCTGCGCCCGCTCGCCAACCTGGCCGGCGCCCGCATCTACCACGCGGCGGCCACCGGCATCGACCTCGACGCCCGGCGGGTGCTCTGCGCCGCCCGCCCGCCGGTCCCCTATGACGCGGTCTCGATCGATATCGGCTCGGCGCCGCCGGCCCGCGACGTGCCGGGCGCGGCGGAGCACGCGGTGCCGGTCAAGCCGATCGGCCGCTTCGTCGCGCATTGGCAGGCGCTCGCCGAGCGGGCGCGGGGCCGGGCGGGCAAGACGCGCATCGCCGTCGTCGGCGGCGGCGCCGGCGGGGTCGAGCTCGCGCTCTCGGTGCAGCACCGGCTGTCGCGGGGCGACGCGGGCGGCGATATCGCGATGACCGTGGTCGATGCCGCCGCCACCCTGCTGCCCGCCCACAACGCCGCCACGCGGCGCCGATTCGCCCGCATCCTCGCCGAGCGCGGGATCGCCACGATGCTCGGCCGCGCCGCGGTTCGGGTCGAGCCCGGCAGGCTGACGCTCGACGGCGGCGAGGCGGTCGAGGCCGACGAGATTCTCTGGGTGACCGGCGCGGCGGCCGCGCGCTGGCCGGCGGAGGCGGGGCTCGACGTGGACGCGGGCGGCTTCATCCGGGTCGACGACTGCCTGCGCTCAACCTCGCACCCGGACGTGTTCGCCTGCGGCGACGTGGCCGCGGTGGTCGGCCACGACCGGCCCAAGGCCGGGGTGTTCGCGGTCCGCCAGGGCCCGCCCTTGGCGGAGAATCTGCGCCGCGCGCTGACCGGGCGGCCGCTCCGCCGCTGGCGGCCGCAGCGCGCCTGGCTGAGCCTGATCTCGACCGGCGATGCCTACGCCGTCGCCTCGCGCGGCCGGCTCGCGGTGTCGGGGCGCTGGGTGTGGCGGGCCAAGGACTGGATCGACCGGCGCTGGATGCGCAAATACACCGACCTGCCCGAGATGACGCCCGAACCCGCGCCCGCGCCGGCGCCCGGGCTGCCGCAGCTCCCCGACCTCGACATGCGCTGCGGCGGATGCGGCGCCAAGGTGGGCCCGGACGTGCTTGCCGGGATCGTCGCCGGGCTCCGGCCGCGGCCCCGCGACGACGTGCTGATCGGCCTCGACGACCCCGACGACGCGGCGGTGATCGCCGTGCCCGCCGGCACGTCGCTGGTCCAGACGGTGGACCATTTCCGCTCCTTCGTCGACGACCCCTATCTGTTCGGCCGCATCGCCGCCAACCACGCGCTCGGCGACATCTATGCGATGGGGGCGGAGCCCAGGACGGCGCTCGCCATCGTCACCGTCGCCTACGGGCCGGAGCGAAAGATCGCCGCCGAGATCGCCGACATGATGCAGGGGGTGACCGAGGTGCTCGCCGATGCCGGCGCCGCGCTGGTGGGCGGCCATACCGGCGAGGGGGCGGAGCGCGCGCTCGGCCTCGCGGTGAGCGGGGCGGTCGATCCCGGACGCGTGCTGCGCAAGGCGGGGATGCGTCCCGGCGACCGGCTGATCCTCACCAAGCCGCTCGGCACCGGCACGCTGCTCGCCGCCGACATGCGCTGCCGGGCGCGGGGGCGATGGATCGACCGGGCGATCGCCTCGATGCTGCAATCCAACCGCGCGGCGGCGGAGATCCTCGCCCGCCACGGCGCGCGCGCCGCGACCGACGTGACCGGTTTCGGCCTCGCCGGCCATCTGGTCGAGATGGTCCGCGCGTCTTCGGTCGGCGTCGTGCTTGCCGCCGCCGACCTGCCGGTGCTCGACGGCGCGCCGGAGAGCCTCGCCGCCGGGTTCGAGAGCTCGTTGCAGCGCCAGAACGCGCGCCAGGCGCGGGCGATCCAGGGCGGCGGAGCGGATGCGCTCTACCCGATCCTGTTCGACCCGCAGACCTCGGGCGGGCTGCTCGCGAGCCTGCCGGGCGAACGGGCGGCGGACTGCCTGGCGGCGCTGCGCGATGCCGGCTGCGCGGGCGCCGCGATAGTCGGCGCGGTCGAGCCCCGGGGCGACGCCGCGGCGCCGATCCGGGTCCATCCGGGTTCGCTGTCGGAGATCGCCGAGCCCTCCGGTCCGGTTCGGCCCGCCGCGCTGTCCCCCGCCGCCAGCGCGTAGACGAGCCGGCGATCGCCCGGTTGCGCCTCTGCGGGGCGTGCGGGACACTTGGGCAGGGAGGATCGAGATGGCAGAACCCAGGACGGCCGGCCCGGGGCCGGGCTATGCGAAGAACCCGGAGCACCATGTCCGCATCGAGCCCAGCCCGCGCCGCGTGCGCGCGGTCGTCGGCGGCGAGACGGTGGCGGATTCGACGCGGATGCGGCTGCTGCACGAGGCGCGGCATCTGCCGGTCTACTACTTCCCGCTGGAGGACATCCGCTTCGACCTGATGGCGAGGACGGGCACCAGCACCCATTGCCCGTACAAGGGCGACGCCTCCTACTGGTCGCTCGCCGTCGGCGACCGCACGGTCGACGACATCGTGTGGTGCTACGAGACGCCGTTCGACGAGGTGCCCGAGCTCGCCGGGCTCGCCGCCTTCTACTGGGGCAAGGTCGACCGCTGGTACGAGGAGGACGAGGAGATCTTCGTCCACGCGCGGGACCCCTACAAGCGGGTCGACGCCATCCCGTCCTCGCGCGAGGTCCGCGTGGTGCTCGGCGGCGAGGAGGTGGCGCGGACGAGGCGCGCCCATTTCCTGTTCGAGACCAACCTGCCGGTGCGCTACTACATCCCGCGCGAGGACGTGCGCAGCGAGCTGCTGCAGCCCACGGCGAGCGCCACGCGCTGCCCCTATAAGGGCGAGGCGGTCTATTGGCGAGCCGAGATCGGCGGGCGGGTCTTCGAGGACATCGTCTGGAGCTACCCCGACCCCATCCCGGAGTGCCCGAAGATCCGCGGCCTGATGTGCTTCTACAACGAGAACGTCGACGCCATCCTGGTCGACGGCGAGGCGACCGAGAAGCCGACGACCAAGTGGTCGAGATAGCCCTTCGATTCGCGGCTTCGCCTCTACGCCGCAAGCGGCGCCCCGATGCATCAGACCTTCCAATGCATCGCGCAACAAAACGGTATTTCAACCGATGAGAGGAAATGCCCACGTCTGGACTGCCCATGACGGAGTCGGTCGTCCCGCAGGGGCGCCGGGTCCCGGGGACGGAAACCCGAAGATGGGAGAAGACGATGGTCTACCGAAGGAAAGCCGCAACCCGCAGGGCGCGCCAGGCCGGGATCGTGTTCGTCGGGTTCTTCATCGCCGTCACCGCCATCGCGGTCGCGGCGGTCGTCGGCGGCTCCGAACCGGCCTATGCCTGCTTCCCGTACGTCGCCTGCTGGTAGGCCTCGCCCGCAGCCCCTCCACGCGCCGCCGGGCTTGCCGCAGCTTCGCCAGTCCTATTCGACCGGCGGCGCCTCGCCGGCGATCTGGCAGCGGCGCAGCAGCCGGCGCTCGTCGGGCGGGAAATCGGTGCGCGCGTGGGACGAGCACAAATTGTCCCAGACCAGCAGATCGCCCGGCGTCCACGCATGCTCGTAGACGAAATCCTCGCGCTCGGCGATGTCGAACATCTCGCCCAGGATCGCGTCGCTCTCGTCCTCGGCCAGGCCGTCGATCCGCATGGTCATCAGCCGGTCGACATAGAGCGCGCGCCGCCCGCTCGCCGGGTGGGTGATCGAGACCGGGTGGGTCCAGCCGTCGACCGTGGCGGCGCGCTCCCCCTTGCCCTCGCGGCTGTTGTAGACGACGTAGTCGTAGACGTGATGGGCGGTGCGCCCCCGGACGCGTTCGCGGATGCGCTCGGGCAGCGCGTCCCAGGCGAGGTAGTGGTTGGCGAAGCGGGTGTTGCCGCCCCGGCCCGGCACCTCGATGGCATACAGCATGGTGCCGAGATTGGGCACCTGCTTGAAGATCGTGTCGTGGTGGAAATACATCTCGCCGTCGGGCAGCGAGCCGATCGGCTTGCCGTCGACGCGGATGTTGGAGATCAGCATCATCGCGTCGTCGACCGTCGCCGCGTCCTCGGGGCGCTCCCCCCTGGGCCTGGGCCGCTTGCCGATCGCGCCGAACGCTTCGGCGAAGCGGAGCTGCTGCTCCTGGCTGAGACCCGGCGCGCGGAACAGCAGCACGATGTGGTCGCGCCAGGCCGCGCGCAGCGCCTCGGCCGTCGCCGCGTCGACCGGCGCGGTCACGTCGAGCCCGACGATCTCCGCGCCGAGCGCATCCGAGAGCTTCCTGATCCCGAAATCCGCCACGCCGTCCTCCGTCGGCGGCGATGATGGCGCGGGCTTCGCGGCGAAGCAACCGCGCTCACTCGCGCACCGGCGCGCGCCTCGCCTCCAGCCCCGCCATGGTGACGATGCCGGCGAGGATGACCGCGCCGCCGACCCAGACCCAGAGATCGGGAAATTCGCCGAACACCGCCAGCCCGATGGCTGCGGCGAAGATCAGCCGGGTGAACTCGAAGGGCAGCACCACCGTCGCGTCCGCCGCCTGGTAGGCGCGGGCGAGCGCGCGCTGGGTCAGCGTGCCGGCGCAGCCCATGGCGACCAGCACGCCGATCGCTTCCCAGCTCGGCGTCGTCCAGACGAACAGGGCGGGCACCAGCGAGGCCGGGACGAAGATGACCATCTGCCATGTCGCCATCGCATCCGGGCGTTCGGTGCGGGCGAGCGACTTCATGACGATCGCCACCGCGGCCATCGCGAACACGCCGATGAAGGCGAGCAGCGCGCCGGTCGACATCTGCACCATCCCGGGCCGGAGGATGATCAGCGCGCCGACGAAGCCGAGGATCGCCGCCGACCAGCGCCTGCCATGCGAGGCCTCGTGCAGGATCAGGATCGCCGCGGCGGAGGCGAAGATCGGCCGCGTGGTCATGATCGCCGCGATGCTGCCGAGCGAGTCCAGCGTGATCGCGGTGAAGATCAGATAGGCGGCGATCAGGCCGAAGAAGGCGCGCGCGAAATGCATCCCGAAGCGCTGGGTATGGAGCCCCTTGATGCCCGAGCGGTAGAGCCAGGGCAGCAGGAAGACCATGCCGAACAGGCTGCGCAGGAAGACGATCTCGAAGGCGTGGATCTCGTCCGAGACGTAGCGGATCAGCACCGCCATGACCGCCCAGGAGGCGGTCGAGCCCATCATCCACAGGGCGCCGCGGATCGGCGCCGGGATCGCGGCCAGCCGCCCGGCGAGGTCAGCCGGCATCGGCGGGCAGGCGCTCGCCCGGGCCGGCCCCGCCCCCGTCCCGCATCAGCGCGAGCCCGCGATCGCCAGGGCGACGCTGATATGCGCGAGCGGGCGCCCGCTCTCGGCGGCCCAGCCGTTGAACGCCTGCTGCACCGCCGCGCGGGCGCGCTTGCCGTTCGGCGTTCCCTCGCAGGCGCCGGCGGCGTTGAGCCCGCGCACCACGTCCGGCGTCAGGATGAAGCTGTCCTTGCCCGCCATGCGCAGGAAGCGCGGCGCCGAGCTTCCGCCCATCTGGGAGAAGCGCCGGGCGAGGTCGGCCCAGAGCCCGACGATATCCGTCCCCGGCCAGTCCGCGAGGTACTCGCCGAAGCAGCCATGATCTTCGGCGACGCCCAGCATCGCCGCCGCGTTGTCGCGCGTCGCCCTGATCTTGCCCCAGTGGCGGACGATCCGTTCGTCCTTGACCAGGGCTTCGAGGTCCTCGTCGCTCATCGCCCGGACGGCATGCGCATCGAAGCCGCGAAACACCTCCTCGAAGGCGGGCCAGCGGTCGTCCACGACGCTGTGCCTGATGCCGGCGCGGAACACGCGGCGCGTCATCAGCGAGAGGTAGCGGTCGTCGGCGATCCGCCGCAGCGCCTCGGGCGGCGAGATGTCGGGCATGCGCTCGGCCAGCCGTTCCGCCCCGCCCGCGCGCGCCTCGGCTTGCGCCAGGATGTCGGCGAACGGCGTCATCGGCCCAGCCTGTCGGCGATCGCCAGCGTCCGGTGCATGGTGCGCAGCACCGGGCGCTCGATCAACTCGCCGTCGACCACCAGCAGCCCGGTGGTGTTCTCGCGAAACGCGGCGACGATGCGCCGCGCGCGCTCGACCGCCGCCGGCGAGGGCGAGAAGACGTCGTTGATCGCCGGGATCTGGTCGGGGTGGATCGCCGCCTTGCCGGTGAAGCCGAGCGCGGCGGCGGCGCGGGCTTCCCGGGCGAGCCCGTCGGCATCGGCGAGGTTGAGCCAGGGCACGTCCAACAGGTCGAGCCCGTTGCGCGCGGCCGCGTGCACGACCGCCGAGCGGGCGTAGAGCAGGGCCTCCCAGCTCTGCGCGGCGCGCAGGTCGGCCGACATGTCGACCGCGCCGAAGAGCAGCGAGTCGACGCGCCCCGAGGCGCGCGCGATCTCCTGCACGTTGGCGAGCCCGTCGGTCGATTCGATTATCACGTGGTAGCGGATGCCGGCGCAGCCGCCGTCGAGCAGCGAGTCGTAGAGCGCGATCTCCGCCGCCGAACCCACCTTGGCCAGCATCAGCGCGGGCGGCGGGGCGGCGCAGGCGCGGAGCGCGAGGATGTCGCGCAGCCCTTCCTCGGTCGACAGCGGGTTGACGCGCAGCATGCGCTCGACCTCGCCGCCTGGGTCTGTGGCGAACAGCGGCAGGGCGAGCCCGCGCGCCTCCTCCTTGCGCGGCAGCGCCACCGCGTCCTCGATGTCGACGCAGACGATGTCGGCGCCCGCCCCAAGCGCCTTCTCGAACCGGTCGGGCCGCAGCCCCGGCACGAACAGCAGGCTGCGGCGCGGCCTGATCTCGCTCTCGCTCACCCGAAACTCCCTCGCTGGGCGGCGGCAAGATCGCACCCGCCCCGGGCGCTGGCAAGCGGGCGGCCCGGGTGCGATGATCGCGGCACCGCAACCGTCTCGGAGGGCGCGATGTTCTCGGTCGAGCGCAGCGTTCCGGTCAATGCCGGCCTCGCCCCGGGCGAGCCCAGGCTCACCCGCCATCACATCTGGCTCGGGCTGGTGCTCAAGGCGGAGGACGCGGTGCCCTTCGTGCCGGCGATGAGCTGGTGCAAGGTCACCGGGCGGTTCGACAACGGCCTGTTCCGCGACATCGTGTTCCACGGCGAGGCGATGACCGAGAAGATCCTGTTCCACCCGGAGGAGAAGGTCGAGTTCATCCGCACCGCCGGGATCGAGATGGGCACCATCGTCAACGAGATCCTGGAGGACGAGACGGGCGAGCTCTGCTTGCGCTTCGCCTTCACCCTGGAACGCGAGGACCTGCCGCACGGCAGCCCGCAAGAGCGCGACTTCGCCGACGGCATGGCGAAGGGCTACCTGATCGCGGTCCAGGCGACGGTCGACGAGATCAGGAAGCGGGTGAAGGACGGGGTCATCGCGGCCGGGTAGCGCGTCCTTCGATAGGGGCTTATCCAGATTACTTGACGAGCTGTCGGCTGGCGCCGACCGGCGAGGGGACCGCCGCCGGTCATGGTCGACGTCCTACCTGCCCCCATGTCGTCATGCCCGGACTTGATCCGGGCATCCATGGGCGGTGCATGGAGAGCCGGGTGCGGCCCGCCCCATCGGCATCCCTCCAGCCGGATCGCCGTGCGTACGGAGATGCCGCATGGATGGCCGGATCAAGTCCGGCCATGACGGGGTGGTGGCGGTGGAGGAGCAGGGAGAGCCGGGTGCGGCCCGCGTCGAAAGGCGAGACCGGACAGCAGAGGAACACGCCCGGACTTGATCCGGGGGCCGGGTATGACGGACGAAAGGTCGCGGCCCCCCGCTCGTCAAGTAATCTGGATAAGCCCCCTTCGATACGCCCGCCTCCGGCGGGCTACTCAGGATGAGGATGGGGGTGGGCCACCCAAGACGTTTCCCTCACCCGAAGATGTCGTAGAGCACCAGCCCCCAGACCACAGCGCAGCCGAGCATGCTCACGAACACCGCGGCGCTGCCGATGTCCTTGGCCTGCCTGGCGAGCGCGTGGTCGTCGAAGGAGATGCGATCGACCGTCGCTTCGATCGCCGAGTTCAGCAGCTCGACCACGAGCACGAGCAGCACCGAGCCGATGAGCAGCGCGAGCTGGACCGGGGTCGTCGGCAACGCCACCGCGACCGGGACCAGCACGGCGGCCAGCGCGAGCTCCTGGCGGAAGGCGGCCTCGTTGCGGAACGCGGCTTCGAGCCCGGCGCAGGAATAGAGCAGCGCGCGCCAGATCCGCACCGGCCCGGCCTTGCCCTTGCGCCGGCTCGCCCGTTCCTCCCGAGACGCCATCCCGACCTCCCGTGCCCCGTTCGGGCGCGCACCCTGGGCCGGGATTGCGTCACAAAAGTGACGGTTTCCGGTCATCCGGCTGTCGTGGCCGGCTTCCATGCTCCGCGCCGGCCGGCGCGGGGCCGGGCGTATCGGCGCGGCGGCCTGGGTCTCGACCGGCAGCGTTTCGCTCCTGCTTGCAGCGCCTCAACTCACGGCACGGCGGAGAAGCTGTCCGGGCATGGGATCGTCCGCGCCGAGCAGGGTCTCGTTGTCGCGGCGGAGCACGGTCCCGTTGACCACCACGGCGCGGATGCCGGTCGGGGTCGAGATCAGCCGGTCGGCGCCGGCCGGCAGGTCATGGACCCGCTCCAGCGGCCCCGGCCCGACGGTCTCGGGATCGAACACCACCGCGTCGCCGGCGCAGCCGGCGGCCAGCCGTCCCCGTCCGGCGAGACCGAAGATCGCCGCCGGACGCGCGCACAGATGGTCTATCGCCTGTTCGAGGGTGAGAGCGCCCTTGTCCCGCACCCAGCGCCCGAGGAGGTGGGTGGAGAAGCAGGCGTCGCAAAGCTGGCTCGCATGCGCGCCCGCGTCCGAGAGCCCGAGCACGGTGAACGGCTCGCCCAGCAGCGCGGCGATCGCGCCCTCGTTGGTGTTGGCGAGCGGGATGCGAAACCGTGCTTTTAGGCCGGAGGAGACCGCGAGGTCGAAAGCGAGGTCGAGCGGGTCGACGCCCTGCTCGGCGGCGGCCTCGGGCACAATCCGCCCCTCCAGCTCCGGCCGTTCGGCGCAGGCCGAGACCTCGAGGGACTCCAGCGCCATGACCAGCGCCCAGGTCTGCGGCTCGACCGCCGCGCCGTCCCTGAGCTCGCGCTTGACCGCGGCGCGGAAGCCGGGATCGGCGAGAATTCGTCGCTTGCCGTCGGCGTCCGCCGCGGTGGCCGGCTTGAACGAGTCGAGCCGGTCGAACGGGAACGGCGCGGCGAACTGGAACTCCATGGTCAACGGCCGGCACGAGACCTGCGGGTAGACGGGCAGCCGGTCCGCGTGCTGAAGCGCCGCCTGCTCGCGATGCCGCTCGTGCAGCGAATCGTCGCCGATACGGGTCAGAAGGGCGGTCCAGGTGACGGTGCCGGCCGCCCGGGCGAGCTTCTCGAAGGCCGCGAAGTCGGGCTCGATTCCGTTGGTGATCTGCACCACGCCGCCGCCGTTCCGGCCCACGGCCTCGGCCAGCGGAATGGTCTCCGACGCCATGTCCGCGAGACGGCTGGGCACCGGCTTGCCGGCGAAGCCGACATGCAGCCGCGAGGTCGAGCTGGAGAAGCCGAGCGCGCCGGCGGCGACCGCCTCGCCGACGGTCCGGGCCATCGCCTCGACCTCGTCGGGACGCGCGGGACGCTCGGTCGAGTCGAGCCCCATCGCGTCGAGCCGCACCGCCGAATGGCCCACCATCGCGCCGACATTGATCGCCGTGCCGCGCGCCTCGATGGCGTCGAGATACTCCGCGAAGCTCTCGAACGGCCACCCGTCGAGCCCTTCCTGGAGCGCCTCGAAGCTCATGCCTTCGACGTTCTCCAGCGTCCGCATCAGCGGAAGGCGATGTTCCGGCTTCGCCGGCGCTACGCCGAAGCCGCAATTGCCCATGACCACGCTGGTCACGCCGTGCCACGGCGAGACGGTGAGCATGGGATCCCACATCACCTGGGCGTCGTAGTGGGAGTGGATGTCGATGAAGCCGGGCGCGACCACGCATCCCTCGGCGTCGACGATCCGCGCAGCGGATCCCGGTACCTCGCCGACGGCCGCGACACGGCCGTCGCGGAGCGCCACGTCGCCGCGGAATCTCCCGGCGCCGCTGCCGTCGATGACCGTCCCGCCGACGATCTTGAGATCGTAGTCCATGGCGCTTCCTCTATCCGCCGGCCGCTTCCGGCCCGTCCGACCGTGCCCGTCGCCGCCGGTCGCGTCGTTCCGTGCGCTTCGAGAATACCTCAGCCGGCGCCGGGCCGCCCCGGCGGGGCGCTAGCCTCCCGCGGCCGCCCGGTCGCGGTAGAAATTGCCGGCGCCGATGCCGTAGGGGGGCGCGTCCGGATCGAAGTGCACGCCGATCGGATCGCCGCCGTCCCGCACCAGCCGGATCTGCTCGCGGAGCCGGCGGCGCAGCATGGCGACCCCGGTGTCGCTCGCTGCGAGGCGCTCCTCGCTGTGCAGGGTGATCGGGCCCTGGCCCTTCTGGATCTCCCAGTCGCCGGGCGCACGCCAGCGTTCTTCCTCCGTCATCTCGGACCATTTGGTCTCCAGGACCGGCGCGGTGACCAGCGGCACGCCCTCGAAGTCGAGCGGCATGCGGGTGATGTGGAAGGTCCGGTGGCGGGTGTCGTCGACCGGAACCAGCCAGCCCATGCTCTCGGCCGTGCCGTGGCTGAGCTGGATGTTGGGGACGCTGCGCAGGCTGGGGAACATGACATGCGTGATCCGGTCCATCTCGCGCCCGTCGGCGAACCGGCGATGGGCCGAGTACTGCATCCCGAGCGGCGTGTATTCCCATCCGACGTCCGGCATCACCGCCATGTCGGGGTTGAACTGCGGGCCGGAGAACGCGGTGTGCAGGATCACGACATGGAACGGGTCCATCGTGTTCTCCCAATCCTGTAGCCAGTTCCACGGGATCGTCTCCTCGGTCTCGTCGCCGCCGACGCTGAAGCTCGCCGCATCGGGCACGATCTTCCGGTTCCGGGGCAGGTCCTCGAACGGCGCCCAGCGGGGCAGGACGGGCTTCTTCTCCGGCGGCCCCAGATAGGCGAAGATCAGCCCGTAGCGCTCTTCCACGGGGTACCAGGGCTGGCGGCAGCGCGCCCGGAAGGCCGGCCTGTCGGCTTCGCAGGGCTGGTCGAGGCAGCGGCCCTCGGTGTCGAACAGCCAGCCGTGATAGGGGCAGCGGATACCCGCCTCCTCGACCTTGGCGAACGACATCGGCGCCCCGCGGTGGATGCAGCGGGGCGTGATCAGCCCCGGGCGGCCGCGCAGGTCGCGAAACAGGATCAGGTCTTCGCCGAGGACGCGGATCTCGCGCGGCCGCCCGCCCAGACGGTCCGACAGCTCGACCGGGTGCCAGTAGCGGCGCATCAACTCGCCGCAGGGGGTGCCGGGACCGACTTCGGTTATTTCCGCATCGTGCGTCTGCGGCTCCCGGCCATAGGCGGTGCCGCCGTCCTGCGCCGCCGTCGATCCGCTCATGGGTCGTGCCTTTCTCCGGGGCTTGCGGCTCGGCAGTGTCGGCACTCGGGCGCACCGGTTCAACCCGGTCGCGAGACAGCCCCTCGCCGCCGTTCGGGCTCGACGTTTTCGCCGGCCAGGCTGCGTTCGAGGTGCCGCTCGCCGAGCTCTATCCCCGACTCATGCGGTTCATCGTGCCCGCCATCGCGGCGGCGGCGAGCCTCGCGCAGGATTTGAACTCGCCGCCGTCGCCCGGACGGGTACAATCGGCAGCAGCTCGACACGAGGCCGGCGCCGCCGCCGACAACCGCCGCGGACCGAATCGGGCGTCTCCGGCGGTCGCGGGCACGTGCGAAGCGGATCGTCGACGACGGAGACAACGCCATGCGGATGCTGCACGACGACGCCATACCCGCGCGCGAAGGCGGCGCCTGGGAGCTCGAACGGGACCAGCACATAAGGATCGTCGACGTGGACGGCGGGTCGATCTGCGACTTCGTCTGTTTCAACCTGCACAGGCTGGCCGAACGGTTCAGCCAGGCCCGGACCAAGGCCAATCAGGGCAAGATCCTGCTCTCCGTGGGCGATCACCTGTACACCCGCGACAACAACGTGCTGCTCACCATCGCGGAGGACAGCTACGGCATCCACGACATGGAGTACGGCATGTGCTCCGCCTGGGTGTATGAGAACATGGGCGGCGCCTATGACAGCCTCGACGAGGGCTTCCGGATCGGCGGCCCGCTCGGCTATCCCTCATTCGGGTGCTACGAGGTGCTGCAAGGGGCGTTGAGCGGCTATCCGATCGAGCCCGAGAACATCCCCGAGACCTTCAACATCTTTCAGACCCTGGCCTTCGAGATGCCCGAGGGCACGTTCCGCACCCAGGCGGGAGGCAGCAAACCGGGCGACTTCATCGACATGGTCGCGCGCATGGACACGCTGTGCGCCGTCAGCGCCTGTCCCGCCGCCGGCAGGCCGCTGAGGGTCCAGGTCTACGAGCCCTGAACGACAGGCCGGCCGGGAATGCGAGGTTGGCCTGGCCATGGAGAACGGCGGCACAGGATCGCGTAGCGGCGCGGCCGGCCCCGACGACGCGGCGCCTCTGCTGCACCTGATCGCGGCCCTGTCGCGCGAGCTCCGTTCCGCGCCCGACACCCCGCGCGTTACCCTCGACAGCCGGCTGGGCGAAGAGCTCGGTTTCGACAGCCTGGGGCGCGCCGAGCTGCTGGCGCGCATCGAGCGGAATTTCTCGGTCGGCCTTCCCGGAGCGACGCTGGCGGAGGCGGAGACCCCGGCCGACCTCTGGCGCGCGCTGCAAGCGGCCGGCGCGCGGCGCGGGCCCGCGACCCCGCCACCCCCGGCGGATGCGCCCCCGGGCCCGGTCGAATCGATACCGGCCACCGCGGCGACCCTGACCGCGATGCTCGACTGGCACGCCGAGGCGCATCCCGACCGCGTCCACGCCTGGCTCAGGGAACGGGAAGACCATATCGAGACCGTCACCTACGCGGGGCTGCGCAAGGCGGCTCTGGCGGTCTCCGGCGGCATCCTCCATGCCGGGGTGGCGCCGGGCGGCCGCGTGGCGCTGATGCTGCCCACCTGCGCCGGGTTCCTGCACGCCTTCTTCGGCATCCTCTACGCCGGCTGCGTGCCGGTTCCGATCTATCCGCCGGCGCGGCCGTCGCAGCTCGCCGACCATCTGCGCCGTCAGGCGGCGATTCTCGCCAACGCGGGCGCCGAGCTGCTGATCACCGTCCCGGAGGCGCGGGCTCTCGCGGCCTTCCTGCGCGCGCAGGTCGCGAGCCTGCGTGCCGTCGAGACCGTGGACGGGCTCGGCGGGCGCGGCCGGCCGGAGGCCGCCCCGGCGCCCGGCGCGGGAGACGTGGCCTTTCTCCAGTACACCTCGGGCAGCACCGGCGACCCGAAGGGCGTGGTGCTGAGCCACGCCAATTTGCTCGCCAACATCCGCGCCATGGGCCGGGCGATGGAGGCCGATCCGGGCCGCGACGTGTTCGTGAGCTGGCTTCCGCTCTACCACGACATGGGGCTGATCGGCGCGTGGCTCGGCAGCCTGCATTTCGCGGTGCCGGTCTCGATCGCCTCGCCGCTGATCTTCCTGGCGCGCCCGGAGAGCTGGCTGTGGGAGATCCACGCAAGGCGGGCGACGCTTTCGGGCGCGCCCAACTTCGCCTTCGACCTCTGCGTCGAGCGGATCGACGACGAAGCGATCGAGGGGCTCGACCTGAGCTCGGCCCGTATCGTGGTCAACGGGGCGGAGCCGGTGCGGGCCGCCTCGGTGCGGGCGTTCTGCCGGCGCTTCGCCGCGCATGGCTTCGACCCCGGGGCGCTCGCCCCGGTCTACGGCCTCGCCGAGAGCAGCGTGGGGCTGGCCTTTCCCCGGCCCGGAAGGGGGCTGCTCGCCGAGCGCATCGACCGGACCGAGCTGGCCGAGCGGTCGCGCGCAATGCCGGTGGCGGAAGGGCACGGCGATGCGGTCGAGATCGTGGCCTGCGGCTCGCCGCTCCCCGGGCACCAGTTCCGGGTGGTCGACGGGACGGGCCGCGAGCTGCCCGAGCGCCGCCAGGGGCGGCTGCAATTCGCCGGCCCCTCGTCGACCGCCGGCTACCACGACAACGCCGAGGCCACGCGCGCGCTGTTCGACGGCGACTGGCTGGAGACCGGCGACCTCGCCTACATCGCCGGCGGCGAGGTCTACCCGACGGGCCGGATCAAGGACGTCGTCATCCGCGGCGGGCGCAACATCCATCCGCACGAGCTCGAAGCCGCCATCGGCGACCTTCCGGGCATCCGGCGCGGCTGCGTCGCGGTCTTCGCCGCCGCCGGGCCGGGCGGGGAAGAGCGGCTGGTCGCGGTCGCCGAGAGCCGCGAGGCGGACGGCGCGGCCCGCGACCGGCTGCGGCGCGCCATCGAGGCGGCGGCCGTGGATGTCGCGGGCATCGCGCCGGACGATGTCGTGCTCGCCCCGCCCCGCGCGGTGCTCAAGACGTCGAGCGGCAAGATCCGCCGCGCCGCCACCCGCCAGCGCTATCTGGAGGGCCGTCTCGACGAGCCCGGCGCCGCGCCGTGGCGCCAGCTTCTCGGGCTCTGGCTGTCGGCGGCGGCGGCCCGGCTTCGCACCTTCGCCCGCCGGACGCTCGGCCGCGCCTATGCCGGGTACTGGTGGGCGGTGCTGGCGGTGCTGGCGGCTTCCGTCTGGCCGCTCGCGGTCGCGCTGCCCCGGCGCGCCTGGCGCTGGCGGGTGCTCAATGCCGCCGCGCGCGCCATGCTGAGGCTCACCTTCACGCGGCTGACGGTGGGCGGCGAGGCGGTGCCTGAGCGCGGCGCCATCCTGGTCGCCAATCACTGCAGCTATCTCGACAGCCTGGTGCTCGCCGCTGCGCTGCCGGGCGAGACCGCCTTCGTCGCCAAGGCGGAGCTCGCGCCGCAGCTCTTCGCCGGGACGCTGCTGCGCCGGCTCGGCACGATCTTCGTCGAGCGGTTCGACGACGCAAGCGGCGTCGGCGATCTCGACGCCGTCATCGAGGCGGCGCAAGCGGGCCGCCGGCTCGCGGTCTATCCGGAAGGGACGCTCACCCGCCGCCCCGGCCTGCTCGATTTCAGGCTCGGCGCCTTCGCCGCCGCCGCCGCCGCCGGGGTGCCGGTGGTGCCGGTGACGCTGCGCGGGACGCGCTCGGCGCTGCGCGGCGGCCAGTGGTTCCCCCGCCCGGGCGACGTGCAGGTGACGCTGGGCGCCCGGCTGCTGGCCGAGGGGGACGGGTTCGCCGCCGCGATCGCGCTCCGCGACGCCGCGCGTGCGGCGATCCTGGCCGGCTGCGGCGAGCCGGATCTTTCCGGCGAGGCGACCCTGCTGGAGGACCGCCGGCCTCATCCCGAGTAGCCGCCAAGCGGCGTATCGAAGGGGGCTTATCCCGAATACTTGACGAGCGGGGGGCCGCGACGTTTCGTCCGTCATACCCGGCCCCCGGATCAAGTCCGGGCGTGTTCCTCTGCTGTCCGGTCTCGACTTTCGACGCGCGCCGCACCCGGCTCTCCCTGCTCCTCCACCGCCACCACCCCGTCATGGCCGGCCCCCGCCCCTTCTCCCCGTTGCTCCACCGACTCCCCCGCTCCTCCCCCCGTCATGCCCGGACTTGATCCGGGCACCCATGGCCGGACTTGATCCGGCCACCCACCGGCGCCACGCCTCCCCACGGCCCGCCGTGCGCGCCGATAGGCCGCATGGGTGCCCGGGCGGGAGGCGCGGTGGCGGCAGTGGGTGCCCGGATCACCCCCGGACTCGATCCGGGGGCCGGGCATGACGAGGGGGGAGCATGACCGGGGGAGCATGAAGAGGTGGGGCAGCATGGAAGCATGGGGAGCGTTCGGGCGTTCGGGCACGACGCCGGGGATCGCCGGCGGGCGCGCCGCAGATCGCGCCGCGCGGCCGCGCCGCCCCGTGGCGCCCGGCCCCGCTCCTTCTCCCCGTTGCTCCACCGACACTCCCGCTACTCCCCACCCCGTCATGCCCGGACTTGATCCGGGCACCCATGGCCGGACTTGATCCGGCCACCCACCGGCGCCGCCACCCCTCCCCACGGCCCGCCGTGCGCGCCGATAGGCCGCATGGGTGCCCGGATCAAGTCCGGGCATGACGAGGGGGGAGCATGACCTGGGGAGCATGACGAGGTGGGGCAGCATGGAAGCATGGGGAGCGTTCGGGCGTTCGGGCACGACGCCGGGGATCCCGGCGGGCGCGCCGCAGATCGCGCCGCGCGGCCGCGCCGCCCCGTGGCGCCCGGCCCCGCTCCTTCTCCCCGTTGCTCCACCAACACTCCCGCTACTCCCCACCCCGTCATGCCCGGACTTGATCCGGGCACCCATGGCCGGACTTGATCCGGCCACCCACCGGCGCCGCCACCCCTCCCCACGGCCCGCCGTGCGCGCCGATAGGCCGCATGGGTGCCCGGATCAAGTCCGGGCATGACGAGGTGGGTGCATGACGAGGTGGGGAGGCATGGCGAGCGTTCCGACGTTCGGGCGCGCCGCCGGGGATCGCTGGCGGGCGCGCCGCCCCCCGTGACGCCCGGCCCCCGCTCCGTCAAGTAATCTGGATAAGCCGCTATCGAAGGACGCCCCACGCCGCGGGCCTCGCGTCGCCGCTACCCGGCCGGCGCCTCTTCGGCCGCCGCCCCGGTGCGGCCGAGGATAAATCTCTCCAGCAGGCCAAGCCTGCCCTTCACCTCGGACAGACCGTCTTCGACCGAGCGCAGCCGCGCATCGATCCCGTCGAAACGTTCGTCGAAGCGTTTCTCGATCCCGTCGATGCGCCTGTCGATGCCGTCGAGGCGCTTGTCGATGCCGTCGAAGCGTTCCTCGAAACGTTTCTCGAAGCTCTCGAACCGCTTGTACATGTCCCGGCGCAGCGATCCGTTCATCGTGACGATCATCGCGGCGAGCGCCACGCCCACGCCCAGCATGGTGATCTGCACCGGGTCCATTACTCGAACTCCCGCACACGCGTGCCATGTCTTTTCGTCATGGCCGGGCGCAGCCTAGCAGGCCGCGCGAACTTCGTCCACGCCGCCGCCCCCGGCCCGTCCCGATAATGCGCGCGTGCAACCGAAGGGCCGGGCCCCTACACTCCGAATGTCGATCCTGGGCCGAAGGGAGGCGGCCGACGGCTGCACGGAGCGCGGGATACGACCCATGTCGCTGGCCTGTGGGAGGGAACCATGCGCGCGATTCGTTTATTCGGAATTTCGATTGCGGCCGGGGCGTTGGCGGCGAGCCTCGCCGCGCCGGCGGTGGCGGCGGAGGCCGAGCTCCGGTTCGTCTCCAACTGGGGCAAGAACCTGTATTCGGTGAAACGCACCATCGAGTGGGCCGAGGAATTCAACCAGAGCGAAGCGGCCAAGGCGGCGAAGATCGGCATCAAGTATATCGGCGGGCGCGAGGTGACGCCGCCCTTGCAGCAGCTCACCGCGCTGCGCAAGGGCGTCTTCGACATGCTGTTCGGCGCCGCCGGCTACTATCTCGGCGCGGTACCGGAGTCCTTCGCGATCTACGGCTCCAAGATCACGCCGATGGAGGCCCGCAAGAACGGCGGTCTCGAGCTGCTCAACCGCATCTATCGCAAGAAGGCCAACGCCCACGTGCTCGGCTGGGTCGCCGGCGGGGTCGGCGTCAATCTGTGGCTCAAGGAGAAGCCCAGGGTCAAGGCCGACGGCACGCCGGATCTGAGCGGGATGAAGATCCGCGGCATCGCCGGCCTGCACCGGGAATGGCTCAAGGCGATGGGCGCGACCCAGATCAGCGTCCCCGCGCCGGGCATTTACAACGCGCTCGAGCGCAACCTCGTCGACGGCGCCGCATGGCCCGGCCTCGGCATTCTGGGCTTCGGCTTCCAGAAGTTCGTCAGCTACCGGGTCGACCCGATGGTCTGGCAGTTCGACAACTTGATCTGGATCAACCTCGACAAGTGGAATTCGCTGACCCAGGCGCAGCGCGACGCCCTGACGACATCGGCGATCGCGTTCGAGCCGGTCGCCCACGTGTTCTACGAGAAGCTGGTTGCCGAACGCTGGGCCAAGCTCGGCGAACAGGGCGTCAAGTCGTTCGAGCTCACCGGTGCCGCGGCCCGGCGCTACATCGCGGCGGCCGAGAAGGTGCAGTGGGACCAGGTGAAGAAGCTGGCGCCGGACGCGTATGACGAGCTGCGCGAGAAGTTTCCGCCGTCGCCGGTCAACTAGGCGACGCGACGCCGGCGCCTCGCAGCGGGCGTGCGCCACCTCGTCCGGCTCTACGACAGGCTGATCGCGGCGCTGGCGGCCGTCGCCGTCGCCATGCTCGCCGGCGTGTTCGTCATGATCGTCTACGACGTGACCGTGCGCGCGCTCGGCTACCAGCCGCCGGCGCATACCAGCGCGCTCAGCGAATACGCCATGCTTTACATGACCCTGCTGGCCGCGCCCTGGGTGCTGCGCAACAAGGGCCATGTCTTCGTCGAGTTTCTGGCCGGCAGCCTGCCGCGCGCAATGCGGCGTGCGCTGCAGCGCGGCATCTACGTGCTGTGCATCGCGGTCTGTCTGGGCCTCGCCTATTACGGGCTGGGTGCGGCGCTCGACTACTGGGAGCGCGGCGAGCTCGACATCAGGTCCATCGTGATCGCCAAATGGGCGTTCTACGCGCCCCTGCCCGTCGGCTGTTTCCTGTGCGCCGTCGAGTTCGGCCGTTTCCTGCTCGGCGTTGACGACATGTACGACCGCGGGCCGGACATCGACACGGAAGGCATCTGACCGGCCGATGGAGTGGTACTGGATCGCCGCCATCGCCATCGGCCTCGTGGTGCTGCTGATGGGGCTGTCCGTCCCGGTCGCCATCGCCTTCTTCGCCGTCAGCGCGCTCGGCGCCTTCTGGGTGTCCGGCGAGCCGGGGCTGGAGCAGATCGCCGACAACGCCCCGGCCTCGATCTCCTCCTACGCCTTCGTGCCGATCCCGCTCTTCCTGCTGATGGGGGAGCTGTTCTTCCACACCGGGGTCGCCGGCCGGGTGTTCGACGCCTTCGATGCCCTGTTCGGCCGCCTGCCCGGCCGCCTCTCCTATGTGACCGTGGCAAGCGGCACCGCCTTCGCCGCGCTCTCCGGCAATTCGATGGGCAACACGGCCATGCTCGGCTCGCTGCTGGTCCCGGAGATGACCCGGCGGGGCTACAAGAAGCACATGTCGATGGGGCCGATCCTCGGCGTCGGCGGGCTGGCGATGATCATCCCGCCGTCGGGGCTTGGCGTGCTGCTCGGCAGCCTGGCCAAGATCGATATCGGCAAGCTGCTGATCGCCGGCGTCATTCCCGGGCTGATCCTGGCCGCGCTCTATGCCCTGCTGATCTACATCCAGGTCCGCATCGACCCGGAGGCGGCGCCGCAATACGCGGTCGAGCCGGTGCCGCTCGGCCGCAAGCTCTGGCTGGTCGCGAGCCAGCTCCTGCCGATGGGCGTCGTCATCTTCGCGGTGATCGGGCTGATCGTGCTCGGCATCGCCACGCCGGAAGAATCGGCCGCCTTCGGCGTGCTCGGCGTGCTGGTGCTGGCCGCCGTCTTCCGCACGCTCACGCTGCGCGCCGTGATCCGCGCGCTGACCGGCGCGCTGCGCGTCACCTGCATGGTGCTCTTCATCGTGATCGCCTCCTACGCCTTTACGCAGATCCTGGCGCTCACGGGCGCGACGCGAACCCTGGTCGACACCGTGGCCACGATCGAGCTGGCGCCGCTGCTCCTGCTGCTGATCATGTTCCTGATCCTGCTGGTCATGGGCATGTTCATGGATGTGGTCTCGATCATGCTGCTGACGATCCCGATCTTCTTCCCGCTCGCCGAGTCGCTGGGCTACGACCCGGTCTGGTTCGGCCTCGTCATGCTGCTCACCCTCGAAATCAGCATGGTCACGCCGCCCTTCGGCCTCGGCCTGTTCGTCATGCTCGGCGTCGCGCCGCGGGGCACCACCCTCGGCGATGTCGCCAAGGCCGCGGCGCCCTATGTCGTCTGCGACCTGATCCTGTTCGCCCTGCTCGTCGCCTTCCCGTCGATCGCCCTGTTCCTGCCCGGCCTGATGGAGTGATCCGCCAGGCGCCGTCGGGGCGCCGGCGGTGCCAGAGTCCATCGAGCCATCCGAGCGCATGGCCTCGCGGATGCGATGCGACAGGAACCACGCCGACCGGACCGTGACGCCCAGCGTCCGGGAGAGCTTGCCCTCGGGGTGCTTCTTGGACCGCTTGGTACGGACGCCCTTCAGCACACAGGCGCCGTCGACGACGCCGCACGCGGGGCAGACTGGCCCATCGGGCCACAGCATCGCCTCGACATGGGCGAACGCCGCTGTCTCATCGTGCATGTACGGGGCTGAAACGGCTGACATCGCGGGCTTGCCGCCGGCGGCTGGCGAGAAATGGGGGCCGTTTCCGGCGACCGGCACTTGTCGAGGAAGAGGCTCGCCCGCCTACTTCCAGCGCGGCTCGATGCCCTCCTCGCGCAAGAACTCTTCGGCAAGCTCCCCGGCGCGCCGGTCCCGGAAGGCGTTGAAGGCGTCGATCGTCTCCCGGTCGTCGACCCGCCTCTTCCACTGCCCGATCCGGCCGGAATAGGCGTCCGCCGCCCTTTGCCGGCGCGCTTCGTCGTCGGTCCAGTCCGAGCGCAGGAAGTCCCGCAGCATCCGGCCGTAATCCCCGCCGTCGAGGCTCGGGATGTCGAGATAGCGCCCGGGGTCGGCCTCGACGCGCTCGCGCAGCGCGCGGTTCTCCTCGGGCGGGATGCCGACCACGGACTCGGCGTCCTCGTCGTTCTCGTAGACCCAGAGCACTTCGCCGGTCCGCCGGTCGAGATGGAAGGTCTGCGGCTCGGCGTAGTCGAAGGACGCGCCTTCCTCGAAGGCGAGCATGAAGGAGGTTCGGTCGATCTCCACCATGCCCCGGTTCTGCCTCGCCCCGCCCCGCCGCGCAAGTCCCCCGGGGACGCGGGAGCGATTTCAGGCCGAATCGCGGTTTTCCATGCTGCCGTTACGGTTTCGGGCAATTCGTTGAAGCGATACATAGGTCAACAAGGTTGACCATTGTTTCACGTGAAACATTAGACCCGCCCGTCTTCGCCCAGCACCGAGAGGATTCCGAACAGGAAGGAGGCGGCGGCCGCGGCTATGACCACCGCCGCCACGGGGAGCGCGGTGCCGTCGTAGAGCATGGCGACGGCCTGGGTGAGCAGGCCCGACAGCAGGAACTGGGCGAAGACGACGATGCCCGACGCGGTGCCGGTGAGCGCCGGGTCGGCCGACATGGCGGCGGCCTGGGCCTGCGGCATCGAGAGCCCTTGGCCGACCGAGAGGATCAGGATGGGCACGAACAGCGCCGCCGGGGCGAGCGGCAGGCCGAGGGCGGGGGCGATCGCCGTCAGCGCGCCGGCCAGCGTGAGCCCGGTGCCGGAGACGATCAGCAGGCGGGCCGAGAGCCGCCCGCTCGCCCGGCCCGACAGGTAGTTGCCCAGCATGAACCCCGCCGGGCCGAGGGTGAACCAGAGCCCGTACTCGGTCGCGGGGCGGCCCAGCACGTCGACCATCAGATAGGCGGCGCCGGCATTGGCCGCCATGAAGGTCGCGCTCCCGAAGGCCGGGTTGGCCATGTGGAGCACGAAGCGCCGGCGCGCCAGCAGGCGGGCGAACCCGGCGGCGAGCCCGGTCGCGGGCGCGGCGGCGCCCGCCCGGGTCTCGCCGATCACCGCCACGGCGAGCAGCATCACCGCCAGCCCGAATCCGGCCGGCAGGATCATGATCGACTGCCAGCCGAGCGTGTCGGCGAGCCCGCCGCCGATGACCGGGGCGACCATCGGGCCGAGCACGTAGGCGGTCGTCAGATAGGCGATCATCTGCGGCAGGCGCTCGGCGCCGTAGACGTCGCTCACCATGGTGCGCGCCAGCACCACGCCGCAGGCCGCGCCCAGCCCCTGCAGGATGCGGCCGGCGATCAGCAGCTCGATCCCGGGCGCCGCCGCGCCGAGCGCCGCCCCGCCGGAGAACAGCGCGAGCCCGCCGATCAGCGTCGGCAGCCGGCCGATGCGGTCGGCCAGCGTGCCGTAGACCAGCGTGCCGGCCGCCATCGCCAGCATGGCGAGCGAGAAGGCGAGCTGCGCGGTGCCGGCATCGACCGCGAACGCGCGGCCGACGAAGGGGACGGCGGGGAAGAACAAATGGACCGAGAGCGGCCCGATCAGGGTGACGCCGACCAGGGCGGCGAACAGGACGGCGCCGGGCTCCGGCGGCCTCCGGGCCATCGGCGCCCTGGGCTCAGTGCATCACCAGCCCGCCATCGACCAGGACGGTCTGGCCGGTGATGAAATCGCTCTCCGCCGAGGCGAGGAAGACCATGGTGCCGAGCAGGTCTTCCGGCATCTCGTCGCGCTTGAAGGCGCGCCCGGCGAGGTTCATGTCGATGTTGAACCGGAGCGCCTCGCGCTGGCTCTCGATCTGCTCGCTCATGGTGAAGCCCGGCGCGATGGAGTTCACCCTGATGCCGAAATCGCCGAGCTCGCGCGCCGCCGCCCGGGTCATCGCATCGACCGCGCCCTTGGACGAGACATAGTGCAGGAACCAGGGCACGCCGGCCTGCACGGTGGCCGACGAGATGTTGACGATCTTGCCGTAGCCCTGCTCTTTCATCTGCGGCACCACCGCCTTGATGCAGACGAAGGTGCCGCGCACGTTGACCGCCATCACCCGGTCCCACTCCTCGACCCCGATGTCGAGGAAGGAGCGGCGCTCGATGGCGGCGAAGATCGCCGCGTTGGGCACCATGACGTCGACCCGGCCGAAGCGCTCGACGGTCCGCGCCACGAGCTCGCCGACCTGCGCCTCGTCGGACACGTCGACCTCCAGGCCGAGCGCCTCGCCGCCCGACTGGGCGATGGTGTTGACCACGTTGGTGCAGTCCTTCACGTCGCAGATCGCGACCTTCGCGCCCTCCTCGGCGAAGCGCCTGGCATAGGCCGCGCCGATCCCCTGCGCGGCGCCGGTGACGATGGCAACCCGGCCGTCGAGACGTCCCATCCGTTCCCCCCTGGTCGCTGTGGATGCGCGCCGGAGGATACCGCAAGCCGCGCGCCGGTGCGATACTGGCCCGGGGAGGAGAGCCATGGGCGAGGTCGAAGTCGCCGCAGGCGGCAACGCGGTGCTGGGCGAGAGCCCGCTCTGGTCGCCGGGCGAGGCGGCGCTCTACTGGGTCGACATCAACAACCCGACGGTGCACCGGCTGGACCCGGCGAGCGGCGAGCGGAGGCGCTGGCGGATCGAGACCGAGACCGGCTCGATCGGCCTCGCCGGCGAGGGCCGGCTGGTGGCGGGGCTCAGGACCGGGGCGCATTATCTCGACCTCGAGAGCGGCAAGATCGAGAAGATCTGCGACCCCGAGGGCGAGGGCCGCTTCAACCGCAACCGGATGAACGACGGCAAGGTGGACCGCGCCGGGCGGTTCTGGGTGGGGACGATGAACGACCCCGGCCACGCGCCCGAGGGCACGCTGTGGCGGATCGGGGCGGACGGCGCGGCCGAGCCGATGCTGCGCGGGATCCGCATCCCCAACGCGCTCTGCTGGAGCCCGGACTCGTCCGTCATGTACTTCACCGACTCCTACTCGAACGAGATCTGGGCCTTCGACTTCGACCTCGCCACCGGGGCGATGGAGAACCGGCGGGTGTTCGCCCGCCTGCCCGAGGACGAAGGCGTGCCGGACGGCGCGACGGTGGACGCCGAGGGCTTCGTCTGGTGCGCCCGCATGTTCGGCGGCAAGGTGAGCCGCTTCGACCCCGACGGCGCCCTCGAACGCTCGATCGCGCTGCCGGTGCCGCAGGTCACGTCGTGCGCCTTCGGCGGGGCCGATCTCGACACGCTCTACATCACCACCGCCTCGCTCCGCATGGACCGCGCGGCGCTCGCCGGGCAGCCGCTGGCGGGCGCGCTGTTCGCCGCCGATCCCGGGGTGCGCGGCCTCGCCGAGCCGGAGTTCGGCGCCTGACCGAGGGGCGCGCCACCTCCTGGCCGGCGGTGGCGACGATCGCCGTCGCCGGCATCGTGGCGGCGTTCCAGATCGGCAAGCTGCCGGCGGCGCTGCCGGGCTTGCGCGCCGAGCTCGGCCTGACCCTGGTGGAGGCGGGCTGGATCGTGTCCGCGCTGGCCGCGGTGGGCGTGGCCACCGGCATGGTCTGGGGCTTCGTCGCCGACCGCTTCGGCCACCGCCGCATGCTGCTGTCGGGGCTCGGCGTGATCGTCCTCGGCACCGCGCTCGGCAGCCTGGCCGAGACCGGGGCGGCGCTGTTCGCCACCCGCGTGGTCGAGGGCTGCGGCTATGTCGCGGTGCTGACCGCGGGGCCGACGGCGATCGGCGCCTTCTGCCGCGAGCGCGACCGGCCGATGGCGCTCGGCCTGTGGGCGTTCTACATGCCGGTCGGGCTGGCCGGCATGGTGGTGGTCTCGCCGGCGGCGATCGAGGCGGCGTCCTGGCGCGGGCTGTGGCAGCTCAACGGCGCGCTCGCGCTGGCCGCCATCGCGGCGGCGGCCTGGGCGACGCGGGACGCGCGCGGGGCGCGGGCGGCGACCGCCGCCGGCGGCGCGACGCCGATCTGGACCGCCATCCGCAAGACCGTCACCAGCCCGGGCCCGCCGACGCTCGCGGTCTGCTTCGCCGCCTACTCGCTGGTCTACCTCTCGGTCTCGGTCTTCCTGCCGACCTTCCTGATCGAGCGCCAGGGCTACGCGCACCACGCCGCCGCCTACTGGGCGGCGCTCGCCATGGTGGCGAACGCGCCGGGCTGCGTGCTCGGCGGCTGGCTGCTCAGGCGCGGCTGGCCGGCGGCGCGGGTGGTCGGGCTCGCCTATCTCGGCATGCTGGTCTCGACGCCGCTGATCTTCGCCGACGGCATCGACCCCGCGCTCCGCCTCGGGGCCGCGATCTTCATGCCGTTCATCGGCGGCATGATCCCGCCCGCCGTGCTCGCCCGCACCGGGGCGCTGGCCGCCGCGCCCGGGCTCGCGGCCACCTGCGTCGGGCTGGTCAGCCAGGCGCTGATGCTCAACCAGCTCATCGGCCCGCCGCTGCTCGCCGCCCTGGTCGCCGGCCTCGCCTCCTGGGAGCGCGCCAACTGGCTCACCTTGCCGATGATCCTGCTCGGCCTCGCCGCCGCCTGGGTGCTGTCGCGGCTGGACAGGCGCGCCTAATGTTTCACGTGAAACAATGGTCAACCTTGTTGACCTATGTATCGCGTCAGGAAACTGCCGGAAGCCGTAACAACAGCTCGCGAAACCGCGCTCCGGCGCGAAATCGGCCGCGCGTCCCCGGGGGCCCTTCGATACGCCGCGCATCGCGTCCGGGGCGTATCAGGGGACCGGATTGCCGCGCCCGCGCGCCCGTGCGACAGTCGGGGCGGACGCGCGGGAGGGGGTCATGCTGTTCCTCGTCACCTCGAAGGAGCCGAGACCGCACGGGACATGGCACACGCCCGCCCGCCATGCCGGCTGCCTCGCCCACTGGGTCGGCACGCATGTGTCGGGCGTCGCGGTGATCCACCCGATCATGTTCGTCCGGGGCTATGCGATCTATGTCGAGGCGGATAGCGGGCGCGCCTTGCGCGAGATCCTCGAAGGCAACCCGATGTGGCCCGACGAGACCTACCGGATCTACGTGCTGGAGGAGAACGGCCCCGTGAAGAACCAGCCCGTGCCCGAGGGCAAGCAGCGCTTCCTGATCCTCGCCCGCCCGGCCAAGCCGCTGCCGCCCGACCTCGACTACGCCGGCACCGACGCGATGCTGGAGCGCATCGCCGCCGAGCACGGCGCGATGGTGCATCGCCTGGTCGAGGACATCGCGGGCTACGCCATCCTGGTCGACGTGGCGAGCAACGACCAGATCCGCACCCTGCTGGAGCCGCTGCCGATCACCACCTTCGTCAACTACGAGATCCTGCCGCTCGGCTCGATGGGCGGCCACGAGAGGCATATCGAGGCGCTCGGGCTCGACGTGCCGTTCGAGGGGAAGGGGGAGGGCGGGTAGGGGGAGGCGGCCTTCGATACGCCCTTTCCTCCGTCTCATCCTGTTTGCGCGCCGCACCGAGCCGCGCTCGCGGGGAGGTTCGAGGTTCGCGCCGCGCGGCGGGTTGTCGACCGGCCATCGCCCGGGCGGCGGGCGGGCGCGCGCGCGGGCCTGCCGCCCGGCGGCGGGCGCCGCCACGAAGGCCCGCCGGCGGCCGATCCGCCGCGGCCCCTCTTCTTGCGCCGGGCGCAGGACCTCGGACAGCCGCGCCCTGGCCCCGGCGACGGTCCAGGCGCGGCGGGGGTCGGGAACCGGATCGGGCATGCGTGCTCCGCTGAGATGCATGGTCCGACATGGTCCGGAATGTCACGGATATCGACCGCCGCGCGCTCCGGTCGGAACTACGAGGGGCGAAGCGCCGCGGGTCCTTCGATAGGGGCTTATCCAGATTACTTGACGAGCGGGGGGCCGCGACGTTTCGTCCGTCATACCCGGCCCCCGGATCAAGTCCGGGCGTGTTCCCCTGCTGTCCGGTCTCGCCTTTCGACGCGCGCCGCACCCGGCTCTCCCCGCTCCTCCACCGCCACCACCCCGTCATGGCCGGCCCCCGCTCCTTCTCCCCGTTGCTCCACCGACTCCCCCGCTACTCCCCACCCCGTCATGCCCGGACTTGATCCGGGCACCCATGGCCGGACTTGATCCGGCCACCCACCGGCGCCGCCACGCCTCCCCACGGCCCGCCGTGCGCGCCGATAGGCCGCATGGGTGCCCGGATCAAGTCCGGGCATGACGAGGGGGGAGCATGACAGGGGGAGCATGACGAGGTGGGGCAGCATGGAAGCATGGGGAGCGTTCGGGCGCTCGGGCACGACGCCGGGGATCGCCGGCGGGCACGCCGCAGATCGCGCCGCGCGGCCGCGCCGCCCCCCTTGGCGCCCGGCCCCCGCTCCTTCTCCCCGTTGCTCCACCGACACTCCCGCTACTCCCCCACCCCGTCATGCCCGGACTTGATCCGGCCACCCACTGGCGCCGCCCCCCCACGGGCCGCCTTGCGCGCCGAGAGGCCGCATGGGTGCCCGGATCAAGTCCGGGCATGACGAGGGGGGGGTGAACGGGCGGGGGGTGCATGACGAGGTGGGGAGGCATGGCGAGCGTTTCGACGTTCGGGCGCGACGCCGGGGATCGCCGGCGGGCGCGCCGCCCCCGTGGCGCCCGGCCCCCGCTCCGTCAAGCAATCTGGATAAGCCCCCTTCGATACGCCCCTTCCGGGCTGCTCAGGATGAGGCTTCGATACGCCCCCGTCAGGCTTGACGGCGCCGCCCCGGGCGGCGACTCTGGGGGTTCGGGCGGCAATCCAACCACCTTCGGCGGGGGAGAGTCATGCGCGCGGTATGCTTGCGCGAACACGGCGGAATCGATGCGCTCAGGCTGGAGACCGACTTTCCGGACCCGGCGGTCGGCGAAGGCCAGGCGGTGATCCGCGTCCGCGCGACCTCGCTCAACTACCACGACGTGTTCACCTGCGACGGCATGCCGGGCATCAAGGTGCCGATGCCGATGATCATCGGGCTCGACATCGCCGGCGAGATCGCCGAGATCGGGCCGGGGGTCGAGGGCTGGCGGGTCGGCGACGACGTGCTGGTCAACCCGCTCGATCCGATCGCCCCGGAGAAGGGGCTGATGGGCGAGATGGTGCTGGGCGGCACCGCCGAGTACTGCCTGGTCGACGCGACCCGGCTGATCGCCATCCCGGACGGGGTGAGCCACGCCCAGGCCGCGGCGCTGCCGGTCGCCTACGGCACCGCGCACCGCATGCTGTTCACCCATGGCGGGCTGAAAGCGGGCGAGCGCATCCTGATCCTCGGCGCGAGCGGCGGGGTGGGCTCGTGCTGCGTGCTGCTCGCCAAGCTGGTCGGCGCCGAGGTGGTGGCCTGCGGCTCGACGCCGGAGAAGCTGGATGCGCTCAGGGAATGGGGCGCCGACCACGTGATCGACTACACCGAGACCCGGTTCGAGCGCGAGATCTGGAGGCTCTACGAGAAGCCGCACCGGCGGCGGTTTACCGGCGGCGTCGACATGGCGGTCAACTTCACCGGCGGCGATACCTGGGTGCCGAGCCTGAAGGCGCTCAAGCGCGGCGGCAGGCTGATGACCTGCGGCGCGACGGCGGGCTACGACCCGAGCGAGGATCTGCGCTACATCTGGACCTTCGAGCTCAAGGTGCTGGGCTCGAACAGCTGGGCGCCGGAGGACCTCACCCGGCTGATGGCGCTGATCGCCGACGGCAGGCTCGACCCCGTGATCGACTGCACGCTCCCGCTGGAGGAGACCCGCGAAGGCGTGCGCCGGCTGCGCGACCGCGAAGTGATCGGAAAGATCGTCATCGAGCCATGACGCGGCCGCGCAACCTCGGCAGCGTGTTCGCATCCCATGCCGGGAGCGACCGCCCGGCGGTGGTCGACCTGTTCGACCCGGACCGGCCGCGGAGCCTGAGCCACCGCGAGCTCGACCGCGCCTGCGGCGCGATGGCGGCGGGGCTCGCCGCGCGCGGGCTCGGGCGCGGCGACCGGGTGGCGATCTGCGCGCTCAACCGCCTCGAATACCTGGTGGCGCTGTTCGGCGCGATGCGGGCCGGCTGCGTGCCGGTGATGGTCAACATCAAGCTGCCCGAAGACACGATCCGCTTCATCGTCGCCGATTCGGGGGCGCGAATCGTCTTCGCCGACGGCGACTTCGCCTTCGATCCGCCGGACGGCGTGGCGCTGATCTCGTTCGACGGCGCCGGCTGGCGGGCCTTCGCCGGGCCGGAGCCGGTACCGGCCACCCTGCCCGAGCCCGGCGACATCGCCGAACAGCCCTATACCTCGGGCTCGACGGGACGGCCCAAGGGCGTGCTGCTCGACCATGCGGGGCAGTGCTGGATGATCGACAAGCTGGTCGAGACCCGCGCGCTGCGCGCCGACGATGCGAGCGTGATCTCGGCCCCGCTGTACCACAAGAACGCCCTGCTCGCCGTCAAGTCGGCGCTCGCCGCGGGCGGCTCCATCGTGCTCTTCGCCCGCTTCGATGCGCGTCGCTATATCCGCGCGATCGGGCGGTACGGGCTCACCATGCTGACCGGCGTGCCGACCATGTACGCGCTGATCCTGCAGGAGGAAGAGCTGCTGCGGGAGACCGATCTGAGCTCGGTCCGCGCCTGCTCGATGGGCTCGGCGCCGGCCTCGGACAATCTGCTGGACGCGCTTGCGCTGACCTTCCCGGGCGCCGCGCTCAACCTCAACTACGGCATCACCGAGGGCGGGCCGATCCTGTTCTCGTGGAAGCACCCGGACGGGCTGGAACGGCCGCGCATGACGGTCGGCTACCCGATCGACGGGGTCGAGATCAGGCTGGTCGGCGGACCCGATGCCGATGAGGGCACGCTGCATGTCCGGAGCCCGGGGGTGATGGCGGGCTACCACAACCTGCCGGACGACACCGCCCGCGTGCTGCGCGACGGCTGGCTCGACACCGGCGACGTGCTGAGCCGCGACGCCGACGGCTGGTACTACTTCGTCGGGCGGGTCGACGACATGTTCGTGACCGCGGGCGAGAACATCTACCCGGGCGCCGTCGAGGCGATGCTGGAGCGCCACCCCGACATCATGCAGGCGGTCGTGGTGCCGGCGCCCGACGCGCTCAAGGCGCATGTCCCGGTCGCCTTCGTCGTCGCCCGGCCGGATTCCGGGATGGACAAGGAGGCGGTCAAGCGCCACGCGCTCGCCAACGGGCCGGCCTACGCTCATCCGCGCCGCGTGTTCTTCGTCGACGCGCTGCCGCTGTCGGGCACCAACAAGATCGACCGCCGCGCCCTCCAGGCCCGCGCCGCCGCGGCCGCGCGGGAGAGCGGCACGGCGGGGTAGGGCGTCCTTCGATAGGGGCTTATCACCGCTACTCGACGGAACGTCAGCTGGCGCAGACCGGCGGCGGGAACGCCGCCCGCACGGCCGCCGGTTGGGAGGGGTGGCGCCAGTGGGTGCCCGGATCAAGTCCGGGCATGACGGGGTGGGGGGCATGGCGACGGGGCGGGCCGCGCCCGGCTCTTCCTGCTTCTCCACCGCCACCACCACCACGTCATGGCCGGACTTGATCCGGCCATCCATACCCCTCCGCACGCACGGCGACTCGTGTGGAGGCATGGCGATCGGGGCGGGCCGCACCCGGCTCTCCATGCACCGCTCATGGATGCTCGGAACAAGTCCACTGCTGTGCGGTTTAGATTTTCGACGCGGGCTCCGCGCCCGTGAGCATCTGCATCTCCGCTCCCGCTGTTACCCCTACGTCATGGCCGGCCCCCGGATCAAGTCCGGGGGTGATCCGGCCATCCACGCGGCCTCTCCGCCCGCACGACGGTCCGACGAGAGGGGCGGCGGCGCCCATGGATGCCCGGATCAAGTCCGGGCATGACGAGGGAGGGCCGAGGGCGACGGCGGCATGCGACGACGCGTCGCGCGTGTCGCGATCCGTGTCCCGATCCGGCGGATGGGCCGGAAATCCGCGCGTACCGAGGCTTTGCGCCCGGTCCAGCTCATCCAAACCGGACAGCAGTGGACTCGATCCGGGCATCCACTGGCGCCGCCGCTCCTCCCGACGGGGCGTTGTACCGGTGGCGCCAGTGGTTGCGCGGATCAAGTCCGCGCATGGGTGGCCGGATCAAGTCCGGCCATGACGGGGTGGTGGTGGCGGTGGAGGAGTACGGGAGCCGGGGGCGGCCCGCCCGCCCGTGGGTGCCCGGAACGAGTCCGGGGTGACACAGGGGCCGGCGGCCGCTCACCCCATCAGCGCGCGGATGTATCCCGGCAGGCCGAAGGCGGCGAGGTGGACCTCCGGCGTGTAGTAGCGGGTCTCGATGCCGGCGGCGCGGAAGCGGCGTTCGATCTCGGCGAGCGGGGTGGCGCGGGGCGCGGCGCTCCGGCTGCCCCAGCCCAGCGTCATGAAGCCCGCCCCGTAGGTCGGCACCTGGGTGAGGTAGAGCCAGGCGTCGGCGAACAGCGTCCGCATCCGCCGATAGGTGCCGCGCGCCTCGTCTTCCTGCATGAAGGTGACGCCCGACTGGGCGACCAGGATGCCCGACTCGCCGAGCCGGGCGCGGCAGTCGGCGTAGAATTCCTGCTCGAACAGCGCGACCGACGAGCCGACGGGATCGGTCGAATCGACGACGATCACGTCGAAGACCTCGTCGGTCTCCTTCATGAAGGCGGCGCCGTCGGCGAAAATCACCTCGGCGCGCGGGTCGTCGAAGGCATCGCCGCAGATCGACGGCAGGTAGCGGCGCGACAGCTCGACGACGGCGGGGTCGAGCTCGATCAGCGCGACCCGCTCGACATCGTGCTTCAAGGCCTCTTCCAGCGCGCCGCCGTCGCCGCCGCCCACGATCGCCACCCGCCGCGCCGCCCCGTGGGCGAGGATCGGCACGTGGACCAGCATCTCGTGATAGGCGAACTCGTCGCCCTCGGTGGTCTGGACGATGCCGTCGAGCGCCAGCACCCGTCCGAAATACGGGTTCTCGAAGATCAGCAGGTCCTGGTAGCCGGTGCGTTCGCGGTGCAGGATCTTCGAGACCCTGAGGCTCTGCCGGTAGTCCTTGTAGAGGACTTCGGTGAACCATTCCTCGCTCACCCGACGACGCCCCGCCTGCGCTCCTCGACCGCCTCGCGGCCGGGCCGGTAGCGGCGCCTGAGCACCGGGACCGCGTTGCCCGGCTCGCAGCTTCCGCACATGAAGACGTCGAAGGCGGCGTAGCCGATCTCCGGCCAGGTGTGGACGCTGATATGCGACTCGGCGAGCACCGCGACCCCGGAGACGCCGCCGTTCTCCTCGAACCTGTGCACGTGGATGTGGAGGATCGTCGCGCCGCAGGCCTCGGACGCCTCGCGCAGCGCGGCCTCGGCGACGGCGATGTCGTCGAGACGGGAGGCGTCCCAGAAGTCGATCAGCAGATGGGTGCCCGCATGGACCGCGCCTTCGCTGCGGACGAGGTAGTCGCCGGCGGGCGGGGCGATGTCGGCCATCGGGTCCGGTCAGTGCCAGAGGCGCCGCTCGTCGAACCCGTCGAGCAGCGCGGCGCCGCCGATCGCCGCCCGCTTGAGCGACGCCGCCCGCGGCAGCACGCATTCGGCGTAGAACCGGGCGGTCTCGACCTTGGCGCGGTAGAACGGATCGCCGTCCTCTTCGGCGCGGGCGTCGGCGACGACGGCCGAGCGGGCGAGCAGCCAGCCGCCGGCCACCGTGCCGAGCAGGGCGAGATAGGGGGTCGCCGCGGCGGCGGCGGTCGCGGGCGCCCGGTCGGCGAGCAGCCAGTCGTTCGCCTCCCCGAGCTCGTCGAGCGCCGCGGCCAGCGCATCCAGGATCGGCGCCGTCGCGGCGCTGCCCTTCGCCCGGGCGAGCGCGCCCATCTCCGCCATCAGGTCGTCCAGCGCCGCGCCCCGGTCGCCCAGGATCTTGCGCCGCACCAGGTCGAGCGCCTGGATGCCGTTGGTGCCCTCGTAGATCGGGGCGATGCGGGAGTCGCGGTAGTGCTGCGCCGCGCCGGTCTCCTCGATGAACCCGGCCCCGCCATGCACCTGGACCGCCTCGGAGGCGACCGCCACGCCGGTGTCGCTGCACCACGCCTTGACCACCGGGACCAGCAGATCGACGCGGGCCTGGCGGCGGGCGCGGATTTCGGCATCCTCGTGGCGGCCGGCGACGTCGAGATCGGCGGCGACCGAGTAGCTGAGCGCCCGCATCGCCTCGATCTCGGCCTTCATGGTCATCAGCATGCGCTGCACGTCGGGGTGCCTGACGATGGCGACCGGGCCGGCGGCGGGATCGGCGAGCGCGCGCCCCTGCACCCGCCCGGCGGCGTAGTCGCGGGCCTGCTGGAAGGCGCGTTCGGCCATCGCCAGCCCCTCGCGCCCGACCCCGAGCCGGGCGTTGTTCATCATGGTGAACATGTACTCCATGCCGCGGTTCTCTTCGCCGACGAGATAGCCGATGGCGCCTTCGTCGTCGCCATAGGACATCACCGCGGTGGGGCTCGCATGGATGCCGAGCTTGTGCTCCAGCGCGGCGCAGCGGAGATCGTTGCGCGCGCCGAGCGAGCCGTCCGCATTGACCAGGAACTTGGGCACGATGAACAGCGAGATGCCGCGCGTCCCCTCCGGCGCGCCGTCCACGCGGGCGAGCACCGTGTGGACGATGTTCTCGGCCATGTCGTGCTCGCCCCAGGTGATGAAGATCTTCTGGCCCCTGATGCGGTAATGCCCGTCCTCGCGCAGCGCGCGGGTCCTGAGCGCGCCCACATCGGAGCCGGCATGCGGCTCGGTGAGGTTCATCGTCCCCGACCATTCGCCGCTCACCAGCCTGGGCAGCCAGATATCCTTCTGCTCGGGCGAGCCGTGGATGGAGATCGCCCAGATCGCGCTCTGGGTGAGCATCGGGCACAGGCTGAAGGCGAGATTGGCCGATTCCCAGATCTCGCCGATCGCGGTGGCGACCAGCCAGGGCAGGCCCTGCCCGCCATGGTCCGGGGCGGCGATGGTGCCGTTCCACCCGCCGGCGGTGAATCGCCGGTAGGCGTCGGCGAAGCCCTCGGGCGTGGTGACGACGCCGTTCCTGAGCTCGCAGCCCTGCGTATCGCCGACGCGGTTGAGCGGCGCCAGCACCTCGGCGCCGAACCTGCCGGCCTCGGCGAGCACCTGGCGCACCAGGTCTTCGGTCACCCAGTCGAGCCCCGGCAGGGTGGCCACGGTGTCGAGCCCGATCAGCTCCTCGATCACGAAGCTCATGTCGCGAACCGGCGCCGCATAATCTGTCATGGCAAGAGTCCTCGTGGCGGGTCAGGGGTCCGGCGGGGCCAGCACCTTGCCCGGGTTCATCAGGTTGTCGGGGTCGAGCGCCTGCTTGATCCGGCGCATCAGGTCGATGGCGATTCCGGGCTTGTAGCGGAGCAGCGCCTCGCGCTTGAGCTGGCCGATCCCGTGCTCGGCGCTGATGCTGCCGCCGTGGCGCGCGGCGGCGTCGTGGACGATGGCGTTGAGCTCGCTCTCGCGCTCCAGGAACGCCGCCCCGTCGCCGCCCGCCGGCTGGCTCATGTTGAAGTGCAGATTGCCGTCGCCGACATGGCCGAAGGCGCAGACCCGGACGCCGTCGACCGCCGCCCCGGCCGCCGCCGCCGCCTCTTCCATGAAGGCGGGGATGCGCGAGACCGGCACCGAGACGTCGTGCTTGATCGAGACCCCGTCGCGCGTCTGGGCCTCGGGGACGGTCTCGCGGATTTTCCAGAAATCGGCCGCCTGGGCGCCGCTCTCGGCGATCACCGCGTCGCGCACCAGCCCGTCCTCCATCGCCTCGGCGAGCAGCGACTCCATCCGGCCGCGCACGTCGTCGGCCTCCGAGCCGGCCGAGAGCTCGGCGAGCACGTAGCACGGGTGGCGGTCGGCAAAGGGATCGCGGGTGCCCTCGATCCGGGCGATGGTCATCTCGAAGGGGAGCCGCAGGATGAGCTCGAACGCCGTCACCCGGTCGCCCGTCGCCGCCCGCGCGCGGGCGAGCAGCTCGACCGCGGCCGCCGGGTCGTCGATCGCCACCAGCGCGGTCTCCACCGCCCGCGGGCGGGGAAACAGCTTCAGCACCGCCGCGGTGATGATGCCGAGCGTCCCCTCCGCGCCGATGAACAGATGCTTGAGGTCGTAGCCGGTATTGTCCTTCCTGAGCGCCGACAGCCCGTCCCAGACCCGCCCGTCGGGCAGCACGACCTCGAGCCCCAGCGCGAGGTCGCGCGCATTGCCGTAGCGCAGCACCCCGGTGCCGCCCGCGTTGGTCGACAGATTGCCGCCGATCCGCGCCGTCCCCTCGCCGCCGAGCGAGAGCGGGAACAGCCGGTCGGCCTCCGCCGCCGCCTTCTGCACGTCGGCCAGGATCACGCCGGCCTCGACGGTGATGGTGTAGTTGAGCGGATCGACCTCGCGCACCCGGTTGAGCCGCGCCAGGCTGAGAACCAGCGCGCGGCCGCTCGGATCCGGCGTCGCCGCGCCGCAGAGCCCGGTATTGCCGCCCTGCGGCACGATGGGGATTTTTTCGCCCGCGCACAGCGCGACCACCCGGGCGACCTCGCCGGTGGTCGACGGGCGGACCACCGCCTGCGCCGCCCCGCGGTAGCGCTTGCGCTCGTCGACCAGATAGGGCGCCATGTCGGCCGCCCCGGTCAGCAGCCCGCCGGCGCCGACGACGGCGGTCAGGCGCTCGCGCAGCGCGGGTTCGAGCGTGGCATCCATGCGTGACTTTTAACCCGCATGTCTCGCCGCTGTCACGGGCGCGGCGCGGCGGCGCGGCGCAGCCGGTCCATGATCGCGCGGCCGAGCCCGTCCTCCGGCACCGGCATGGCGACGATCGCCGCGCAGCCGCTGCGGTCGAGCTCGTGCAGCGCGGCGAACAGATTGGCCGCCGCCTCGACCGGATTCCCGCGGGGCTCAGATTGCGCTCGACCGCGGCGCCCGGCGGCGCATCGGGGCCGAAGGACAGCAGCGCCTCGCCGGGCCCGGCGCCCCGGGCGTCGATCCTGAGCGGCAGCTTGGGCGCGTAGTGGCTCGCGAGCTGGCCCGGCGAGCGCGGCGCGGCGCCTGGCCCGGGCGCCGCCAGCGGACCGATCAGCGCCTCGATCTCCTCCGCCGGCGTGCCGCCGGGGCGGAGCAGCCGGGCGGTCGCGCCGCTGAGATCGACCACGGTCGACTCGATGCCGACCGCGCAGGGCCCGTCGTCGAGCACCAGGTCGACCGCATCGCCGAGCGCATCCAGCACATGCCGGGCGCGGGTCGGGCTGACGGCGCCGGCCGCGTTGGCGCTCGGCGCGGCGACCGGCAGGCCGGTCTCCGCCAGCAGCGCCTCCGCCGCCTGCCCGCGCGGCGCCCGGACGGCGAGCGTCGGCAGCCCGGACCCGGCCAGCATCGAGACCGGGCAGCCCGGGCGCCGCGGCAGCACCAGCGAGAGCGGGCCCGGCCAGAACCGTTCCGCGAGGGTCTCCGCTTGCTCGGTCCACGCCACCAGCGAGCGGGCCGCCTCGACCCCCGTCACGTGGACGATCAGCGGGTTGAATGCCGGGCGGCGCTTGGCCTCGAACAGGCGGGCGACGGCGCGCCCGTCGGTCGCATCGGCGCCGAGCCCGTAGACCGTCTCCGTCGGGAAGGCGACCAGGCCGCCGGCGCGCAGCACCCGGGCGGCCTCGGCGATGGCCGCCGGGCCGGGCTCAAGCGCCGTCGCGCCCACGGGCGATGAACTCCGGGTTCAGGAACCCCGGCTTGCCGTAGCGGAGCGGCGCGCCGCCGGTCGTCCGCACGCTGCCGCCGGCGGCGCGCAGGACGGCGTCGCCCGCGGCGGTGTCCCACTCGTTGGTCTCGCCGTAGCGCGGGTAGAGATCGCCCTCGCCGGCGGCGAGCAGGCAGAACTTGAGCGAGCTCCCGACAATGCGGTGGGTGGAGATCTTCATGCCCGCGAGCAGCTCGGCGAGCCTCTCGCGGTCGCCATGCCTGCGGCTCGACAGCACCGCCGGGCCCCCGGCGGGCACCTTCCGGGCCGAGATCGGCTCGCGCGCGCCGCCCCGCCGCGACCGCCACGCAGGCCCCGGCGCGAGCCCGCCATAGGTCACCCCGAGCGCCGGCGCATGCACCGCGCCCAGCACCGGCGCCCGGTCCTCGATCAGCGCGATGTTGACGGTGAACTCGTCGGTCTCGCCCAAAAATTCCCGGGTTCCGTCCAGCGGATCGACCAGCCAGAACCGTTCGCCGCCCTGTTCCGGCGCGGCGCCGGCGGCGGCCTCCTCCTCGGCGATTGCCGGGATGCCGGGGTCGAGCGCGCGGAGCGCCCGGAGGATCAGCGCCTCCGCCTCGCGGTCGGCGATCGTGACCGGCGAGGCGTCCGCCTTGCGCTCGACGGCGACGCCGGTGCGGTAATGGCGGAGGATCGCCCGCCCGGCCTCCTCGGCGATCGCCGCGACGCGGTCGAGCAGGGCGGGGCCGGCCTTCAACGCGCCCCGGGCCAGGCGGCGGCCGTCCCCGCGCCGGGCCAGGCGGCCGGCGCGCGGGCGGCCTCGGCGGCCTCCGCGGGGGGCAGCGCCGGGTCCCAGTCATTGCCGACGAAGCGGCAATCCGTCACCCCGTCCGAGGCGTCCGAGGCGAGCCAGAGCAGCGGCGCCACCATCACGCCGGGCTGGACCAGGGCGTCGCGGTCGAACGGCGCGTTGGCGGGGATGAAGCCGGTATTGGTGGGCCCGCCCGGGACCAGCACGTTGGCGGTCACCCCGGTGCCCTCCAGATCCTTGGCCCAGCTCGAGGTCGCCGCCTCCAGCGCCGCCTTCGACTGGCCGTAGGGGGTGTAGGCCTTGCGGTGCATGGTATCGAGGCTGGTGGTGACGTTGACGATGCGGCCCCAGCCCTGGGCCACCAGATGCGGCGCGGCGAGCCTGGCGATCATGAAGGGCGCCTTGAAGTTCACGTCCATCATGCGCTGCCAGCGCTCGATATCGGCCTCCCAGAACGACACCGGCTCGTTCATGTAGGTCTCGCGGATGGTCTGCATGCCGACGCCGGCGTTGTTGACCACGATGTGGAGCCCGCCGAGGGCGCCGTTCGCGCGGGCGACCAGCGCGGCGCAGGCGGTGGAGTCGGTTATGTCGGCCGCCATGGTGTCGAGACGGCCGGGCCCGTTGCGCGCGCGCGCCGCCTCGGCCAGCGCCGCCAGCGGCTCGGCGCGCATGTCGACGGCGAGCACGTCGGCCCCGTCGCCGACCAGGCCGAGCGACATCGCGCTACCCATGCCGCCGCCGCCGCCGGTGACGATCGCGACCTTGCCGGCCAGGGGTTCCGCCACGAATACCTCCCATCGCGCGGTTTCAGAGTGCGCGCGGAACTTACTTGCGGCAATCCCGGCGGACAACCGCGCGGACCGGCGCCGCCCGGCGGGCGATCCCGCGGCCGGTCACGCGGCGTGGGGCTCGATCTCGCGTTCGATCCTGTCGCGCAGCCCGCGTTCGGCAATTTCCAGGTCGTACCGGGTCTGTAGATTCATCCAGAACTCCGGCGTCGTGCCGAAATAGCGCCCCAGGCGCAGCGCGGTGTCGACGCTCACGCCCCTTCGGCCCTGCACGAGATCGTTCAGCCGCGGCCGCGAGACCCTGAGCGCTTTGGCGAGCCGGTACACGCTGAGCGCCATCGGCGTCAGGAACTCGTCGCGCAACACCTCGCCGGGATGCACCGGCGCCAGCCGCCGTCCGGCAACGACATCCGAGAAATCGATCCGCCGCCGGTCGACATCCTCTCGCTCGATGGTCATGGCATGCCGCCCTTCAACGATAATCGACGATCTCGACCTCCCAGGCGGCGCCCTCGCGCCTGCTCGGGATGAACATAGAGGACTCCCTCACCCTGGGTAGCGGCGGAGCCGCGTATCGAAGGAGGCTTATACCGAATACTTGACGGGCGGGACGCCAACGACACTTCTTCCGTCATGCCCGGCCCCCGCTCCTTCTCCCCGTTGCTTCACCGACACTCCCGCTACTCCCCACCCCGTCATGCCCGGACTTGATCCGGGCACCCATGGCCGGACTTGATCCGGCCACCCACCGGCGCCGCCCCCCACCGGCCGTTGTGCGCGCCGAGCCGATAGCCGCCGAGAGGCCGCATGGGTGCCCGGGCGGGAGGCGCCGTGGTGGCAGTGGGTGCCCGGATCACCCCCGGACTTGATCCAGGGGCCGGGGCATGACGAGGGGGGTGCATGACGGGGGGTGCATGACGAGGTGGGGAGGCATGGCGAGCGTTCCGACGTTCGGGCGCGACGCCGGGGATCGCCGGCGGGCGCGCCGCCCCCCGTGACGCCCGGCCCCCGCTCCGTCAAGTAATCTGGATAAGCCCCTATCGAAGGGCGGCCAGGCGGCACCCACGGCGTGGATCACCAGCCACGCGCCCATGGCGAATTCGGGCGGGATCGCGATCGCGCTTCCGGCAAGCTCGGCGACGGGCACGCCGGCGGATTCGACGAAGCGCCTTGTCGCCGCGATATCGGCGCTTTCGAGGATTGCGGCGGCGATGAAGGGGAGGCTCGGCGGGCGGGCGGCGGGGAGGATGCGGGCGAGCCCGGCGGGGTCGACGAAATCGAGCCGGCCGCGGTCGAGCGCGACGGTCGACGGTCGCCGCCGCCGCCTCGCGCCCGGTGAAGCGGGCATGACGGGCGGCGGCCTCGGCAGGGTCGTCGGTGCAGACCAGGACGCCCGCGAGCCCGGCGAGCGCGTTGTCGCGGGCGATCGCCGAGTCCTGCCAGACGAGGTCGGGCGTCTCGTGGCGCAGGATCTGCATGCGGCCCTCCGCCATGGTGCCGGGCGGGACGCGCAGCACCGAGAACGCGGCCTCTTCCTCGCCGCCGCCGTCGACCGGCATCGGCCGGCGCAGATGGGCCACGGGCCGCGGCGCAAACCCGGCTTCCTCCAGCCGCCGCGCCTCGGCGTCGGTGTCGTCGACCGAATACGCGATCAGGTGCAGCCCCTCATGGCGGGCGACCGCCTCGCGGTGGGCGCGCGCGAACGGCGTGTCGAGCCCCGCCACGTCGGTCAGGATCTCCAGATAGCCGCGCCGCAGCATGGCGCAGCGATTGGCGGTGCCGGTCGGCACGCGCTCGCCCGCCGCGTCTTCGTTGCGGTGGATCGTGAACGGGGTCAGCGGGAAGCCGAGGCGGGCGAACGCCCCGGATGCCGCGTCCATGTCGGAGACGAACCAGCCGACATGGTCGAGGAAGATCTCCCCCGGGGCGGGGGTCTGTGCGGCGGCGCTCAGTCGTCCCAGACCTCTTCCCAGCTTCCCTGGGTCGCCGCCTTGGAATACTCCGTCGCCCGGTTCTCGAAGAAGTTGGTGTGCTCCATGCCGTTGAGCATCTCGTCCATCCAGGGCAGCGGGTTGCGCTCGGTGCGGTAGATCGGCTGCAGGCCGAGCTGAGACAGGCGGCGGTCGGCGATGTAGCGGATGTACTGCTTGACCTCCGCCCCGGTCAGCCCCTCCACGCCGCCGAGCTCGAAGGCGAGGTCGATGAACGCGTCCTCGTGCTCCACCACGGTGTTGCAGATCGTGTAGAGCTCGCGCTGGAACGCCTCGGTCCAGATCTCCCGGTTCTCGTCGATGAAGGTGCGGAACAGGTGGACGATCGAATCCGTGTGCAGCGACTCGTCGCGCACCGACCAGGAGACGATCTGGCCCATCCCCTTCATCTTGTTGACGCGCGGGAAGTTCATCAGGATCGCGAAGCTGGCGAACAGCTGGAGCCCTTCGGTGAAGGCGCCGAACACGGCCAGCGTCTTGGCGATGTCCTCCTTGGTGTCGGTGCCGAATTGCTGCATGAAGTCGTACTTGTCCTTCATCTCCTTGTAGCGGAGGAAGGCCTGGTACTCGGTCTCCGGCATGCCGATGGTGTCGAGCAGATGCGAGTAGGCGGCGATGTGGACGGTCTCCATGTTGGAGAACGCCGACAGCATCATCTGCACCTCGGTCGGCTCGAACACGCGGGCGTAGTGCCGCATGTAGCAGTTGTTCACCTCGATGTCGGACTGGGTGAAGAAGCGGAAGATCTGGGTCAGCGTATGGCGCTCTTCCGCGCTCAGCTTGTTGTGCCAGTCCTTGACGTCGTCGGCGAGCGGCACCTCCTCGGGCAGCCAGTGGATGCGCTGCTGGGTGAGCCAGGCGTCATAGGCCCAGGGGTAGCGGAAGGGCTTGTAGACTCCGTTCGAATCGAGCAGCGACATCGGCGTTCCTACCCGGACCTACTGACAGGCGAGGCACTCTTCGTAGTCGTTGGCCGACGCTTCCGCGGCGGCCTGGCCGTTGGCCGCGCCGACCGGCACCGGGGTCTCGGCGCGGGCCCGCGCAGCCCCGTTGCCGATGACCGCGACGTCGACCCTGTTGGCCACCTTGTCGGCGCGCTGGATCGAGCGCGAGCGGCAATAGTAGAGCGACTTCACGCCCTTCTTCCAGGCCTGGAAGTGGATGTCGTGCAGGGTCTTCTTGTGCACGTCGGCCGGCAGGAACACGTTGAGCGACTGCGACTGGCAGACGAACGGCGCGCGGTCCGCCGCGAAGTCGATCAGCCAGCGCTGGTCGACCTCGAACGCGGTCTTGAAGATCGCCTTCTCGTCGTCCGAGAGGAAGTCGAGATGGGCGACCGAGCCCTCGTTGACGGTGATCGAGGTCCAGACGTCGTCGGTGTCCCTGCCCTTCGCGGCGAGCAGCGCCTTGAGGTACTTGTTGCGCACGCTGAACGAGCCCGACAGGGTCTTGTGGGTGAAGGCGTTGGCCACGTTGGGCTCGATCCCCGGCGAGCAGCCGCCGCAGATGATCGAGATCGAGGCGGTCGGCGCGATCGCCAGCTTGTTGGAGAAGCGCTCCTCGAAGCCGTAATCGGCGGCGTCCGGGCACGGCCCGCGCTCGGCGGCGAGCGCCCGCGAGGCGGCGTCGGCATGGCCCCTGATGTGGCGGAAGATGTTGCGGTTCCACGCCTTGGCCGCGGCCGATTCGATCGGCACGTTCTGGCTCTGCAGGAAGGAGTGGAAGCCCATCACCCCGAGCCCGACCGAGCGCTCGCGGCTCGCCGCGTAGCGCGCCCGCGACATGCTGTCCGGCGCGCTCTCGATGAAGTCGTCGAGCACGTTGTCGAGGAAGCGCATCACGTCCTCGATGAACAGCGGATCGTTGCGCCATTCGAGGAAGGTCTCGAGGTTGAGCGAGGACAGGCAGCACACCGCCGTGCGCTCCTCGCCGTGATGGTCGGGGCCGGTCGGCAGCGTGATCTCGCTGCACAGATTCGACATGCGGACCTGGAGCCCGGCGAGCTTGTGGTGCTCGGGCGCGGCGCGGTTCACGTGGTCGATGAAGATGAAATAGGGCTCGCCGGTCTCGATCCGGCTGGTCAGCAGGCGGATCCACAGCGCGCGCGCCCCGATGCGGCGCACCACCGTCTTGTCCTTGGGGCTGATCAGCGCCCATTCCTCGTCGTTCTCGACCGCGCGCATGAAGGCGTCGGTGATCACCACCCCGTGATGCAGGTTGAGCGCCTTGCGGTTGGGGTCGCCGCCGGTGGGGCGGCGGATCTCGATGAACTCCTCGATCTCGGGGTGGTCGATGCCGATATAGACCGCCGCCGAGCCGCGCCTGAGCGAGCCCTGCGAGATCGCCAGCGTCAGCGAATCCATCACCCGGATGAACGGGATGATGCCCGAGGTCTTGCCGTTGGCGCTGACCTTCTCGCCGATCGAGCGCAGATTGCCCCAGTAGCTGCCGATGCCGCCGCCGCGCGCGGCGAGCCAGACATTCTCGTTCCACAGATCGACGATGCCGTCGAGGCTGTCGGACGCCTCGTTGAGGAAGCACGAGATCGGCAGGCCGCGCACCGTGCCGCCGTTCGACAGCACCGGCGTCGACGGCATGAACCAGAGCCGCGACATGTAGTCGTACAGCCGCTGCGCGTGCCCGGAATCGTCGCCGTAATGCGAGCTCACCCGGTAGAACAGGTCCTGGTAGCTCTCGCCCGGCAGCAGATAGCGGTCGTCCAGCACCGCCCTGCCGAACCCGGTCAGCAGGGCGTCCCGGTCGCGATCGATCTCGACCGCGACGTCGCGCCTGGACTGAAGCAGGTCAAGCTTCGAGGAAACCAGATCTAGCACCCGTCACCCCCCGCCGTTATCCGGCCCGTTTGCGGATCTGCGAAACGGCGCCGAAAACGAATCGGTTGCCGAAGCACCGCGAACCCCCAGCTTGCACAAGAAATTGTGGTCTCGCAAGAACAAACCTACCAAACATTGTGTTATGCACGGCGACGAATTCCCCTGTTCGAATCCAATATTCGTCATTTGTTCGTCAATTGTACCAGCTAGGTTCGACGGCACAAGCTGTCGTTCGCCCTCTGTTCCGATTCGAATTGCGTGAATCCCGGGGATAGACCACAAGATATTGTGGTCGGGCGAACGCCCCTCAAGTCGCCGGATCGGCGCGGCACATCCGGGCCAGCGCGTCCGGGCGGATCGGGATCTCCGTCACCTCGACCGCGAAGGGGGCGAGCGCGTCCTCGACCGCCGCGGCGACCGCCGCGGCCGCCGGCACGGTGCCGCTCTCGCCCACCCCCTTGACGCCGAGCGGGTTCAGGCCGGTCGGCGATTCGAGGTGCCGGATGGCGATCGGCGGCAGCTCGACGGCGCCGGCGATCGTGTAGTCGGCGAGCGTCGCGGTGAGCGGCTGCGCCTCGCCGTCGAAGACGATGCGCTCCAGGATCGCGGTGCCGATTCCGTGCGCGACGCCGCCCCGTACCTGGCCGTCGACGATCAGCGGGTTGATCATGCGCCCGCAATCGTGCACCACGACGTAGCGCAGGATCGCCACGTGTCCGGTCTCCGGATCGGCCTCGACCTCGGCGACGTGGCATCCGTTGGCGTAGCTCAGCGCATCGAAGGGCAGCGCCGCGGTGGCCTCCAGCCCGGGGGAGGCGCCGGCGGGGAGCGCGTAGCCGGGCGTGCCGTAGACCGCGTTGGCGAGCTCGCCGAAGCCGACGGAGAGCTCCGCCACGCCGCGCACCCGGGCGCACCCGTCGACGAGCTCGATGTCGTCGGGCGCCGCTTCGAGGCGTAGCGCGGCGAGGCTGCGCAGCTTGTCCGCCACCTCGCTTGCCGCCGTCAGCGCCGACGAGCCGGCATTGACCGCCTGGCGGCTGGCCGAGGCGCCGATGCCGATCGCCATCGCGGCGGTATCGCCCATCACGATGTCGATCGACGCGGGGTCGACGCCGAGCCTGTCGGCGCAGATCTGCGCCAGCATGGTCCGCGTCCCCTGGCCGATCGCCGTCGCGCCGGTGACCAGGCTCACCCGCCCCGACGGGGCGACGCGCACCGTCACCGCCTCGAACGGGCCGCGCCCGGTCCCCTTGACGTAGTTGGCGAGCCCGATGCCGAGATGGCGCCCTTCGGCGCGCGCCGCCGCCTGCCGCGCCCGGAACCCGTCCATCCCGGCGGCGTCCAGCGCGGCGTCGAGGCAGGCCGGGTAGTCGCCGCTGTCGAGCACGATGCCCGAGCCGCTGCGCGTCGCAAGCGGCCGCGCATAGGGCATCTCCTCGGCGGCGATGAAGTTGCGCCGCCGCACCTCCTCGCGCGCCAGCCCGGTTGCGGCGGCGATGCGGTCGACGATGCGCTCCATCGCGAAGATCCCCTGCGGATGCCCGGCGCCGCGCACCGGTGTGGTGGGCACCTTGTTGGTCACCGCCACCCGCACCCGCATCCGGTAGGCCGGCAAACGGTAGGGGCCGGGCACCACGGTCGCGGCGTTGTAGGAGAGGTTCAGCCCGCGCGCGGTATAGGCGCCGTGGTCGTGGATCATCTCGCCGCGCAGGGCGAGCAGGCGGCCGTCCGCGTCGGTCGCCGCCTCCATCTCCCAGTACTGGTCGCGCTCCTGGGTGGTGGCGGTGAAGTGCTCGCGCCGGTCCTCGATCCACTTGACCGGACGGCCGAGACGCCGCGCCGCGTGGGCGATCACGATGTCCTCGGGGTAGACCACGAGCTTGGGCCCGAAGCCGCCGCCGAGATCGGCGGCGCGGACCGCGATCCGGCTCTCGTCGAGCCCGAGCGTCGCCACCAGGGCGCGCAGCGCGCCATGCGGCGCCTGGCTCGACAGAAACAGCGTCAGCCGGTCGTCGAGCGGGTCGGGTACGGCGACGGCGCCGCGGCACTCGATGGCGAGGCCGAGCCCCTTGTGCTGCTTCAGCGAGACCCGCACGCGATGGGCGGCGGCGGCGAAACCCGCCTCGACGTCGCCATAGCCGATCTCGTACTCGGCGAGCAGGTTGTCGTCGAGATGGCGATGCGCGCGGGGCGCGCCCTCGGCCAGCGCCTCGCTGCAGTCGGAGGCGGCGGGCAGGGCGCGGTAGTCGATTTCGACCGCCGCGGCCGCGTCCTCGGCGGCGTAGCGGCTGTCGGCCAAGACCACGGCGACCGGCTCGCCGACATGGCAGACCTCGTCCCGGGCGAGGATCTGGCGGTCCAGTATGTGGCGGTAGGACGGGCTCGGGAGCGCCGTCACCAGCCGTTCGGCGGCGAGATGCGGCGCGATCTCGGCATGGCCCAGCACCGCCGCCACCCCGGGCCGCGCGGCGGCGGCCGCGCTGTCGATGCCGGCGATCCCGGCATGGGCGAAGGGGCTGCGGACGAACGCCGCGTGCAGCATCCCCGGCAGGCCGATGTCGTCGACGAAGCGCCCGGCGCCGCGCAAGAGCGCCGGGTCCTCCAGCCGCTTGATCGGCTTGCCGATCAGCGTGGAGCTCAGCTCTCCCGCCCCCGCTCGGTGACCACGCGCTCGAACGCCGCCAGGGTCTCCTCGCTGACATGGTGCTCCAGGCCCTCGGCATCGGCGCGCGCCGCGTCCTCGCTGACGCCGATCGCCTGGAGGAAGGCGACCACGATCTGGTGCCGCCGCCGCGAGGCCTCGGCGATGCGCCGCCCCTCGTCGGTCAGGAAAATCGCGCGATAGGGCTGGGTGGTGACCAGCCCGCTCTGCTGCAGCCGCGCGACCGTCTTGGTGACGCTCGCATGGGTCACGCCGAGCCGGCGCGAGATGTCGGCGGAGCGCGCCTCGCCGGTCGAGTCGATGAGGTCGGCGATCAGCTCGACATAGTCCTCGGCGATCTCGGTCTGACGCGCCAGCCGGGTCTGGCGGTGATGCCCGGCCTGCTCGTCGGGCTCGACGAGCACCGGCGCCACCTTCGCCGGCCTCCTGCGCGTGTCCTTCGCCACCCGGGTCCCCCGCCTTGCCGCGCCGCGCCGACTATGCCGGAGCGCGAGCCGCTTGACAATTCTGGGCCGGGGCCAAATAAGTTAGCCATGGTTAAACAGTTCAGCGCGGGGAAAGACTGACATTGGCACGCAACCGGGTTCGGGGGACGGCCCGGCCGGCGGCCGCGCTGCTCTGCCTCGCCGTCCTGCTGGCGGGCACGGCCTCGGCCCATGTGGCGAGCCGCGCCGAGTGGCACCCGCTGGCCGCCGCCTATCTCGACGCGGTGTTCGCGAGCCGGATCGACCCGGTCGACTGGCGGGGGATCGCGCGGCGCTACGACGGCACCGATCCGGCGTTCCGCCATGTCGGTTCCGAGCCGGCCTTCGCCGCGCTCGCCCGGCTCGCCCGCTTCGCCGGGACCGATCCCGGCGCGGCGATCCGCCGGGCGATCGCCGCGCGCGACGCAGGCGCGCTGAGGCAGGCGGCGGCGCGGGCCAACGCGACCGCGCTCCGCGCCGGGCTGGAGAGGGTTCGCGGGCTGCTGAACAGGCCGCGCGAGGCGCGCGCCGAGCTTCGTTCCGCCCGCCTCCTCTATCGCGGCTTCGAGACCGGCCTGCGCGCCCGCGATCCGGCGGCGCACCGGCGTCTCGGGCTCGCCTGGCTCTCCCTCGCCACCCTGCTCTCCGGCGGGCAAAACGGGGCGGAGGCGGAACGCCTGATCGGCTTGCTGGCGGGCGAGATCCGCGCCCGGTTCGAGGCGGCGGCGCCGCCCTTGCCGCCATCCGCCCGGCTGCCGCCGGGCGGCGCGCTGGTCGAGCAGCGGCCGCTGCCCCGCGCGGTGCTCAATTTCGAGCGGCGCGGGGTGGAAGAGAAGACGCTCTTCCTCGTCGCCTATGGCGACATGCTGTTCGATTCGCCGGAAATTTTCGGCGCGCCGGCCCGCAGCCTCGGCCTCGCCTGCTCGTCCTGCCACAACCGGGGCGACGTCAACCGGGCGCTGTTCGTCCCCGGGCTCAGCCGCCGCCCCGGCGGGATCGACGTCGACAACGGCTTCTTCAACCCGCGCGGCAATGACCGGCGGTTCGACCCGCTGGACACGCCGAGCCTGCGCGGCATCCGCTTCACCGCGCCCTACGGGCGGGACGGGCGCACGGCGAGCCTGCGCGAATTCGTCCGCAACGTGATCGTCGGCGAGTTCGGCGGCGCGGAGCCGACCCCGCTGATGCTCGATGCCCTGCTCGCCTACATGAACGAGTTCGACTTCCTGCCGGCGCCGCTGCTGGCGCGCGACGGGCGCCTCAACGAGCGCGCGGGCGCGGCGGCGCGGCGCGGCGAGGCGATCTTCAACCGCCCCTTCCCCGGCATGGCGGGCCGGTCGTGTGCGACCTGCCACGTGCCGGACGGCAATTTCATCGACGGGCGGCGCCACGACATCGGCTCGGTCGCGGCCTCGATGCCCGGCGCCCGCGACGGCGCGCTGGATACCCCGACGCTCCTGGGCATCCGCTACACCGCGCCCTATTTCCACGACGGCTCGCTGGCGACGCTCCCCGCCGTGGTCGCCTGGTTCGACCGGCGCTACCGCCTCGGCCTCGATGCGGGCGAGCGGGCCGACCTCGCGGCCTATCTGGAGGCGGTCGGCACCGGGGAGCATCCCTTCGAGGCGTTCGACGGCACCAACACGCGCTTCCGGCTGGGCTTCGAGGAGGCTTCGACCTTCCTGTCGACGCTGGACACGCTGATCCCGGCGCGCGACCGGCGCCATGCCTTGCTGCTGCTCGCCACCGTCGGCCGCGATCTGCGCTCCGATGCGGCGGCGATGGACAACATCGCGGCGCTCGGCCGGGTGTCCGAGCTGGCCGCGAAGATCGACGCCATCTCGGACGCGGTCTCGGCGGAGGACTGGGCGGCGGCCGAGCGGCTGTGGGCCGGCTACAAGCAGGCGGAGGCGCGTCATGCGGCCGAGCTCTACTAGGCGCCTCGCGCTCGCGCTTGCGCTCGCCGCGCTGGCCGCCTGGCCGGCGGCGGCGGACCGGCCGCTCACCGTCGCCTTCGTGCCGCAGGAGAACCCGGAGAAGCTGCTCGGCGACGTGCGCGCCATCGGCGCCTATCTGGAGGGCGCGACGGGACGGCGGATCGAGCCGCGCCTCACCATCGACCACGCGGCGGCGATCGAGAGCCTCGCGGCCGGGCGCGCCGACATCGCCTTCATGGGCGCGCTGCCCTATGTGATGGCGCGCTCGCGCATCGGCGCGCGGGCGCTGCTGTCGGAGGTCTATCGCGGCAAGCCGAGCTACCGGGGCGCGGTGTTCGTGCGCCGGGATGGCGGGATCGCGCGGCTGGCGGAGTTGAGGGGCAAGTCCATCGCCTTCGCCGACCCGATCTCGGAATCGGGCTTCCTCTACCCGCTCGACCTGTTCGTCGAGGCCGGGCTGCTGGCCGCGCGCGACGACCCCAGGGCGTTTTTCGGCGAGGTCTATTTCGCGGGCGGCTACCAGCAGGCCATCCAGGCGGTGGCCAACGGGCTGGTCGACGCCGCCGGGGTGAGCATCTACGCGACGCTGCTGCTCGATGCCGGCCAGCGCGGCGCGGTCGCGGCGATCGCCCGCACGCCGCCGATCCCGTCCCATGTCGTGGTCGCCCGGGACGGGCTGGAGCCCGGCCTCCGCACCGCCTTCGTCGAGGCGATGCTGGGGCTCAACGCGCCCGCGAGGCGGCATCTGCTGAAACACGTCTATGGGCCGGACGGCTATGTCAGGCCGGACCACGCGGCCTATGACCGGGTCGCCGCGATGGCGCGCAAATACGGGCTGATCCGGTGAGCGCCGACGCGCTTCGCCTGTCGGGTCTCAGGGTCCGCTACGCCGCCGATGTGGAGGTTGCGCTGGCGATCGACGCGCTCGCGATCGCCGCCGGCGAACGCGTCGCGGTGATCGGGCCGAGCGGCTCCGGCAAGACCACGCTGTTGCGCGCGGTTCACGGGCTGGTCGCGCCGGAAGCCGGCACGGTCATGCTGGACGGCGTGGACACGGCGTCGGCGGCGGCGCGCAGCCGCGTCTTCCGGCGCCGTCATGCCGCGGTGTTCCAGGAGTTCCAGCTCGTCGAGCGCGCCTCCGTGCTCGGCAACGTGCTGTGCGGCCGGCTGGGCCACGCGCCGGTGCTGCCGAGCCTGCTCGGCCTGTTCGGCGCCGCCGACCGGGAGGCGGCGCTGGCGGCGATCGGGGCGACCGGGCTCGGCGACTACCCGCGGCGCCGCGTCGACACACTGTCGGGCGGGCAGCGCCAGCGCGTCGCGGTCGCCCGCGCGCTCGCCCAGGCGCCGTCGCTGATCACCGCCGACGAGCCGGTCAGCAATCTCGACCCCGTCATCGCCGACGACATATTGCGCGCGCTCATGGGCTCGGCGCGCGATCACGCGATCACCGTGCTCGCCGCCGTGCATCACCCGGCGCTCGCCACCGCGCATGCCGACCGGGTGATCGGGCTCGCCGGGGGCGAGATCGTCCATGACAGCGCGGACGGCGCGCCGCTCGACGCATCGGCGCTCAGGCGGATCTACGGCCGCAGCGTGGCGCCGCAGATCGTCCAGGACGTGACGCCCCGCGAAGCCGGCGATGCGCGCTCCCCTCGCAACGTGGCGTAGCAGCCTCGGCCGCGCGGCGGTGGCTCTCGGCATCGTCGTCGCGATCGCCTGGGCCTGGGCCGGGACCGGGTTCGATCCGGCCGCGCTCGGCATCGGCCTGCCCCGGCTCGGCGACTTCCTCGCCCGCATGGCGCCGCCCGATCTCAGCATCGCCGGCGTGGTGTTCCGGGCGATGCTGGAGACGGTGCAGATCGCGCTGCTCGGCACCTTCCTCGGCGCTGTGCTCGCAATCGGGCTCGGCCTGCTGGCGGCCGCCAATTTGACGCCCGCCTGGGTCCACCAGCCGGTCAAATGGCTGCTCGGCGCGATCCGCGGAATCCCGGTGATCCTGCTCGCGCTGATGTTCGTCAGCGCCTACGGGCTCGGCCCGCTGCCCGGCGTGGCGGCGATCGCGCTGCATTCCTCGGGCATGCTGGGCAAGTTCTACGCCGAGGCGTTCGAGGCCGCCCGGCCCGGCCCGGTCGAGGCGCTGAGGACCGCCGGCGCGGCCTGGCCGCAGATCGTCCGCTTCGCGATGCTGCCCCAGATCGCCCCCGAGCTCGCCCGCGACACGCTGTTCCGCTTCGAGCTGAATCTGCGCGAATCCCTGGTCCTCGGCCTGGTCGGCGCAGGCGGGATCGGCTTCTACATCCAGCTCTACGCCCGCGCATTCCACTACGACAAGGTGGCGACGCTGACGCTGGTCGTGCTGGCGATGGTGGTGCTGGTCGAGCAGGCGAGCGTGCTCGCACGGCGGCGGCTGAGCTGAGCGAGGAGAGTCCGCGCGGCAACGCGTCCTTCGATACGCGGCTTCGCCGCTACTCAGGATGAGGTTGGAGGGTGGCGGTCCAGACTTCCCCCTCATCCTGAGTAGCCGCCGAAGGCGGCGTATCGAAGGACGCCCCGGCTAGCTCGCGATCTGCGGGCCCATCTGCTTGACCGCGCCGGTCTCCAGGTTGAAGGCGATGCGCGGGATCACGTCCAGATTGGTTCCCGTCACCCGGACGAAGCGCGCGTCGTCGGGATAGTCGATCGAGTGGATCTTGCCGTCCGCATAGATCCCGGCATGCCCCGGCGTCAGCCGGTAGGATTTTTCCGGCCGGACCTCGCCGCGGCCGGGATCCGAGCCGTCGTCGAGCCGCTCCCACTCGGTCATGTCGGTGTATTTGGTCGCCTGGCCGTAGATCGCCCAGGAGGCGCCGTGGTCGTGCGGCGGCGAGACCCGCGCGCTCGCGTTGATGTGGGACAGCACCTGGAAGCCGAGATCGGGATCGTCGTAGAGCACGCGGACCCCGCGCTCGACGCCCGGCCCGCAATATTCCTCGACGAACTCGGGCACCCGGAGCAGCCGTTCGAGGTCGCGGCGGACCTTCTCGCGACCGCCGGGGCCGGGGTCTTCGCCGAGATGCCTGCGGCAGTCCTGACAGAACTCTTCCAGCGTATAGGCCATGGGTCGTGCTCCCTCGATCCTCGCGGTCTCGTGCGATCTATCCTGCCACAGGGTTGGGGAACGGTGCTAGTCTCGGCGCATGGCCCGGCCCGTCTCATCCGACCCGCCGCCCGCCGGCAAGCGCGCGCAATTCGCCTGGTGTCTCTACGACTGGGCCAATTCGGGCTTCCCGACGGTCATCGTCACCTTCGTCTTCGCCGCCTATTTCTCGCGCGCGGTAGCCGAGAACACCATCCAGGGCACCGCCGCGTGGGGCCACGCGCTGGCGATCTCGGGGGTGGCGATCGCGATCGTCAGCCCGATCCTGGGCTCGATCGCCGACCGCACGGGACGGCGCAAGCCCTGGCTCGGCGTCTTCGCCGCGATCACCATCGTTGCCTCGGCGCTGCTCTGGTACACCCGTCCCGAGCCGTCCTACGTGCTGTGGGCGCTGGTCTTCTTCGCCATCGCCAATACCGCCTTCGAGATCGGCAACGTGTTCTACAACGCGATGCTGCCGGGGCTGGCGGCGAAGGAGCGGATCGGCCGGCTGTCGGGCTGGAGCTGGGGGCTCGGCTATATGGGCGGGCTCTCTTGTCTCGGCCTGCTGCTGGTGCTGTTCGTCCAGGCCGAGACCCCGCTGTTCGGGCTCGACAAGGAGGCGGCCGAGCACATCCGCATCGTCGGGCCGATGGTGGCGCTCTGGTTCGCCGTGTTCGCCATCCCGATCTTCCTCTGGACCCCCGACGAGGCGGGCAGGCGGACGACGGCGAGCGCGGCGATCCGCGAGGGGCTCGCCCAGCTCGCCGGCACGCTGCGCGAGATCAGGCGCCACGCCAATATCGCGCGCTTCCTGCTCGCCCGGCTGTTCTATGTCGACGGGATGAACACCATGTTCGCCTTCGGCGGCATCTACGCCGCCGGCACGTTCGGCATGTCGTTCGCCGAGATCATCCAGTTCGGCATCGCGCTCAACGTCACCGCCGGGCTGGGCGCCGCCGGCTTCGCCTGGCTCGACGACCGCATCGGCTCCAAGCGCACCGTGCAGATCGGCATCTTGGGGCTGATCGCCTTCGGCGTGCCGCTGCTGGTGGTCGAGGGCAAGACCGCGTTCTGGCTGCTGGCGCTGCCGCTCGGCATCTTCATGGGGCCGGTGCAGGCGGCGAGCCGGTCGCTGATGGCCCATCTCGCCCCGACCGAGCTGAGGACCGAGATGTTCGGGCTCTACGCGCTGTCCGGCAAGGTGACATCCTTCGCCGGACCCGCGGTGCTCGCCTGGGCCACGGTCGCCTTCGAGTCGCAGCGCGCCGGGATGGCCACCATCATCGCCTTCTTCGTCGTCGGCTTCGTGCTGATCGCCCTGGTCGCGCCGCCGAGGCGGTAGCCCCGTCGTTTCGACCGGGCGCAGCGAGCGGAGATATCGCGCGCCCACCGCCCCACCCCGTCATGGCCGGACTCGTTCCGGCCATCCACGCCGCCCGCAAGGGGCGCGGCCCCCGCTCCTCCCCCACCCCGTCATGCCCCGGCCCCCGGATCAAGTCCGGGGGTGATCCGGGCACCCATGGCCGGACTTGATCCGGCCACCCACCGGCGCCACCCCTCCCCACGGGCCGTTGTGCGCGCCGAGAGGCTGCATGGGTGCCCGGATCAAGTCCGGGCATGACGAGGGGGGGTGAACGGGCGGGGGGTGCATGACGGGGTGGGGCAGCATGGCGAGCGTTCCGACGTTCGGGCGCGACGCCGGGGATCGTCGGCGGGCGCGACGCAGGTTCCACCGCGCCGCCCCCCGTGACGCCCGGCCCCCGCTCCTTCTCCCCGCTATTCCACCGACTCCCCCCCCCCGTCATGCCCCGGCCCCCGGATCGAGTCCGGGCACGACATAAGGGGGCGAGGGACGGGCGTATCGAAGGATGCGCCGGGGTCAGTGGCGGAAATGCCGCCGTCCAGTGAACACCATCGCGATGCCGCGCTCGTCGGCGGCGGCGATCACCTCGTCGTCGCGGATCGACCCGCCGGGCTGGATCACCGCCGTGGCGCCCGCCTCGGCGGCGGCGATCAGCCCGTCGGCGAAGGGGAAGAACGCGTCCGAGGCGGCGACCGAACCCCGCGTCGCGGGCTCGCCGGCGCCCGCCTTCCGCGCCGCGTCCTCCGCCTTGGCGGCGGCGATGCGGGTGGAATCGACCCGGCTCATCTGGCCCGCGCCGATGCCCGCCGTGGCCTCGCCGCGGGCGAACACGATGGCGTTCGACTTGACGTGCTTGGCGACGGTGAAAGCGAACAGGAGGTCGCGAAGCTCCGCCTCCGTCGGCGCCCGCCTGGTCGCCACGCGGAAATCGTCCCCGCCGCTGCGCGCCGCGTCGCGGTCCTGCACCAGCAGCCCGCCGGCGACCGTGCGCACGGCAAGCCCGGGCGCGCCGGGATCGGGCATCGCGCCCGTAGCCAGCACGCGGATATTGGGCTTTTCGGCGAATATCGCGCGCGCCGCCTCGTCGATCGCCGGCGCGATCACCACCTCGACGAAGATCGCGGCGATCGCCCTTGCCGCCGCCTCGTCGATCGTCCGGTTGGCGGCGACCACCCCGCCGAAGGCGCTGACGGGATCGCAGGCGAGCGCCTTCGCCCAGGCCTCGGCGAGGCTTGCGCCGAGCGCCGCGCCGCAGGGGTTGGCGTGCTTGACGATGGCGATGGCCGGGCGGTCGAGCTCGGCGGCGAGCTCGAAGGCGGCATCGGCGTCGCCGAGATTGTTGTAGCTGAGCGCCTTGCCCTGCAGCAGGCGGGCGCAAGCCGCGCCCGGGCGGGCGGGAAAGCCGCGATAGAGCGCGGCCTCCTGGTGCGGGTTCTCGCCATAGCGCAGGATCCCGGCGCGCGTGCCGCCGAAGGCGATGTGGCGGGGGAACGGGATGTCGACCTCGCGCGCGAACCACTGCGAGATCGCCGCGTCGTAGGCCGCGGTCCGCGCATAGGCCGCGGCGGCGAGGCATCGGCGGAAGTCGAGCCCGGTCCCGCCGTCGTTCTCCGCGAGCTCGCGCAGGATTTCCGGGTAATCCGCCGGGTCGGTGGCGACGGCGACGAACTCGTGGTTCTTCGCCGCGGCGCGGATCAGCGCCGGCCCGCCGATGTCGATCTGCTCCACCGCCTCGTCGCGATCCGCCCCGCCGGCGACGGTCTCCTCGAACGGGTACAGGTTGACGACGACGAGGTCGATGGCGGCGATGTCGTTGGCCTCCATCGCCTCGCGGTGGGCGGCGATGTCGCGCCTCGCCAGGATGCCGCCATGGATCGCCGGGTGCAGGGTCTTCACCCGCCCGTCCATCATCTCGGGATAGGAGGTGAGGGACGCCACGTCGGCCGCCTCCAGCCCGGCCTCGGCGAGCGCCCGCCCGGTGCCGCCGCTCGCCACCAGGGCCACGCCGCGTTCCGCCAGCGCGGCGGCGAACGCCACCAGCCCGGTCTTGTCGGAGACCGAGAACAGCGCGCGCGAGACCGGAACCCGGTCGTTCATGCCCCCTCCCCACCCGAATCGCAGCCGTCGAGCAGCCACTCGGCGAATTCGCGCACCGCGCCCGACCCGCCGGCGCGCTCCGTGGTGTAGCCGGCGACGGCGTGCACCGCCGGCACCGCGTTGGGCACCGTCGCCGGCAGCCCGACGGCTTCGAGCACCGGCAGGTCGTTGAGGTCGTCCCCCATATGGGCCACCGCGTCGAAGCCGATCCCGAGACGGGCGCAGAGATCGGCGAGCGCCTGCCTCTTGTCGCCGACGCCCACCAGGCAGTGCTTCACGCCCAGCACCTCGGCCCGGCGTTCGATGGCCGCGGTCCGGCTCGCGGTAACGAACGCAACCTCCAGCCCGGCCTCGATCAGCATGCGGATGCCCACCCCGTCATGCACGTGGAAGGCGCGCCACTGCCGCCCGTCCTCGCCATAGAACAGCGTCCCGTCGGTCATCACCCCGTCGCAGTCGAGGCTGACCAGGCGGATGCGCGCGCGCATCGCCGCCGCGCCGGTCATGCCGCGCCCGCCCGGGCGAGCGCCGCCTCGACCAGGGCCACGTCCTCCGGCCGGTCGACCCCGATGGAGCCCGGCGGCACCGGCGCGCAGGCGATGCGCTCGCCGTGCTCGATGACGCGCAGCAGCTCGACGCTCTCGGCGCGCTCGACCGGCCCGCGCTCCCACGCCCGGAAGCGCGCCAGCGCGGCGGCGGTGAAGGCGAACATGCCGACATGGATCTTGCGCGCCGCGTCCTCGGCGAAATCGAGCGGCACGGGGAGCCGGCTGAATGTCATCACGCAGCCGTCGAGCCCGGGCTCCAGGTGGACCACCGACTCGTCGGCGCATTGCTCCGGCGTCGCGCCGTCGAGATAGCCGGTCGAGACCTCGATCCCGCGCCCGCGCGCAGCGCGGAGCGCGGCGACCACGATGTCGATGGCGGCCGGGTCGATCAGCGGCTCGTCGCCCTGCACGTTGACGTAGATCTCCGCCGTCCTGCGGCTCGCGACCTCGGCGAGCCGGTCGGTCCCGGTGGCGTGCGCCGGCGATGTCATCTCGCAGTCGATGCCGTGCTCGCGGCACAGCGCGGCGATGCGCTCGTCGTCGGTCGCCACCACGGCGCGGTCGACGCTCCCGGCCGCGCTCGCGCGCCGCCACACCCGGACCACCATCGGCACGCCGGCGATCATGGCCAGCGGCTTGCCGGGGAAGCGGGTCGAGGCGTAGCGCGCCGGGATGACGGCGAGGACGGAGAGGCTGCCGGCCATGGGGTCCTTGCGGGATCGGTCGCGGGCGAGAATAGTCGCGCCGAACCGGAAGCGCGAGGGTGGCGAACGGCCCATGACCGAGACCGTTGTCTTCGACCTCGACGGCACGCTCGTCGACACCCTGCCCGACATTGCGGCGGCGGCCAACCGGGTGCTGGCGGCGGAAGGCCGCCGCGCGCTGAGCCGCGAGGAGGTGTGCCGGCTGATCGGCAGCGGCGGCCGCGTGTTGATGGCGAACGCCTTCCGGGCGACCGGCGAGCCGGTTTCGGAGGCGCGCATCGATGCCGCTTTCGCCGCCTATATCGCGGCCCACGAGGCCGACCCGGTCGTGGGCAGCGCGCCCTTCCCCGGGGTGCACGCGGCGCTGGAGGCGCTCGTCGAACGCGGCACCCGGCTCGCGGTCTGCACCAACAAGCCGGGCCGCCTCGCCGGGATCGTGCTGGACACCTTCGAGCTGACAAAGTTCTTCGCCGGGGTGGTCGCGGGCGACACGCTGCCGACCCGCAAGCCGAGCCCGGAGCCGCTCGTCGAGGCGGTCGCGCGCGCCGGCGGGGCGGGGCGCAAGGCGGCGATGGTGGGCGACAGCCCGATCGACGCCGAGGCGGCGCGCGCCGCCGCCATCCCCTTCGTCGCGGTGAGCTTCGGCTACAGCCCGGTGCCGGCCACGCAGCTCGGCGCCGACGCGGTGATCGACGGCTTCGACGCGCTGGCCGGGGCGATCGACGGGCTGCGGTAAGGGGCGTCCTTCGATACGCGCCCTGCGGGCGCTACTCAGGATGAGGGTGGGCGATAGGCGGCTTTGCCGCCACTCGGGATGAGGCTGGGGCGAGGGGCGTCCTTCGATACGCGCCCTGCGGGCGCTACTCAGGATGAGGGTGGGCGATAGGCGGCTTTGCCGCCACTCGGGATGAGGCTGGGGCGAGGGGCGTCCTTCGATACGCGCCCTGCGGGCGCTACTCAGGATGAGGGTGGGCGATAGGCGGCTTTGCCGCTACTCGGGATGAGGGTGTGGTGAGGGGCGTCCTTCGATACGCGCCCTGCGGGCGCTACTCAGGATGAGGGTGGGCGATAGGCGGCTTTGCCGCCACTCGGGATGAGGCTGGGGCGAGGGGCGTCCTTCGATACGCGCCCTGCGGACGCTACTCAGGATGAGGGTGGGCGATAGGCGGCTTTGCCGCCACTCGGGATGAGGCTGGGGCGAGGGGCGTCCTTCGATACGCGCCCTGCGGGCGCTACTCAGGATGAGGGTGGGCGATAGGCGGCTTTGCCGCCACTCGGGATGAGGCTGGGGCGAGGGGCGTCCCCGATAACTCTCCCTCATCCTGAGTAGCCCGCCGCAGGCGGGCGTATCGAAGGACGGCTTGGTCCGCGCCCGCCGCGACCCTATCTTCAGTGAGCCCGGTCCCGAGGGAGAGGACGACATGCCGGAGTTCGCCCACCACGCGCTGTTCCCGCTCGCCGACGACGCGACGCCCTGGCGCCCCCTGTCCGCGGACCATGTCGGCGTCGAGCGGTTCCGCGGCGCGGACATGCTGACCGTCGAGCCGCAGGCGCTCGGCCTGCTCGCGGAACAGGCTTTTTTCGACATCTCGCATTATCTGAGGCCGGGCCACCTCGCCCAGCTGCGCGCCATCCTCGACGACGCCGAGGCCTCGGACAACGACCGCTTCGTCGCCTACGACCTGCTCAAGAACGCCAATATCGCCGCCGGCGGGGTGCTGCCGATGTGCCAGGACACCGGCACCGCGATCGTCATGGGCAAGAAGGGCGAGCGCGTCTGGACCGGCGGCGGCGACGAGGCGGCGCTCGCCGGGGGCATCCACAGGACCTATACCGAGCGCAACCTGCGCTATTCCAACCTCGCGCCGCTCTCGATGTACGAGGAGGTCAATACCGGCGACAACCTGCCGGCGCAGATCGAGATCTACGCGACCGAGGGCGACGAATACGGCTTCCTGTTCATCGCCAAGGGCGGCGGGTCGGCCAACAAGTCCTTCCTGTTCCAGGAGACGCCGGCCCGGCTCAACCCCGAGGCGATGCTGCGCTTCCTCGACGAGAAGATCCGCACCCTCGGCACCGCGGCCTGCCCGCCCTACCACCTCGCGATCTGCATCGGCGGCATGTCGGCCGAGTTCAACCTGAAGACGGTCAAGCTCGCCAGCACGCGCTATCTCGACGGCCTGCCCACCGAGGGCTCGGAGCGCGCCCAGGCGTTCCGCGATGTCGAGATGGAACGGCAGATCCTGGAGCTCACCCGCGGGATGGGAATCGGCGCCCAGTTCGGCGGCAAGTATTTCTGCCACGACGTGCGCGTCATCCGCCTGCCGCGCCACGGCGCCTCGCTGCCCATCGGGCTCGGGGTGTCGTGCTCGGCCGACCGCCAGGCGCTCGGCAAGATCACCCGCGAGGGCATCTTCCTGGAGCGGCTGGAGACCGACCCGGCGCGGTATCTGCCCGATGTCGAGGAGGCGAGCCTCGGCGGCGAGGCGGTGGCGGTCGACATCGACCGGCCGATGGCCGAGATCCGCGAAACGCTGGGCCGCTACCCGATCAAGACCCGGCTCTCGCTCACCGGCTCGATGGTGGTGGCGCGCGACGCGGCGCATGCGAAGATCAAGGCGCGGCTCGACGCGGGCGAGCCGATGCCGGCCTATATGCGCGACAACATGGTGTATTACGCCGGCCCCGCGAAGACGCCCGAGGGTTACGCGTCGGGCTCGTTCGGCCCGACCACGGCGGGGCGCATGGACTCCTACGTCGCCCGCTTCCAGGAGGCGGGCGGCAGCCACGTCATGCTCGCCAAGGGCAACCGCTCGCCCGAGGTAACCGCCGCCTGCAAGCAACATGGCGGCTTCTATCTCGGCTCGATCGGCGGCCCGGCGGCGCGGCTCGCGCAGGACTGCATCTCGAAGGTCGAGTGCATCGAGTATCCCGAGCTCGGCATGGAGGCGGTGTGGCGCATCGAGGTGCGCGACTTCCCGGCCTTCATCGTGGTCGACGACAAGGGCAACGACTTCTTCCGTGCCCTCTGAGCTGCCGGTGCTGGCCGATGTCATCGAGCCCGGGGTGACGACGCTCCTGTGCGGCAGCGCGGCGGGCGCGGTCTCGGCGCGGCTGGGCCTGCCCTATGCCGGCCCCGGCAACAAGTTCTGGCCGATGCTCGCCGAAGCCGGGCTGACGCCGAGGCTTCTGGCGCCGGCCGAGTACCGCGAGTTGCCGCGCCACGGCCTCGGCCTGACCGACATCAACAAGACCGAGTCCGGCGCGGATTCCGACCTCACCGGGGCGGGCGACGACGCCGATGCGCTGCGCGCCAAGGTCGAGGCGTACCGCCCGGCGATCCTCGCCTTCACCGCCAAGCGCCCGGCGCTGGTGTTCCTCGGCGCCCTGTTCGGCGCCAGGCGGGTCGGTTACGGGGCGCAGGAGCAACGCCTGCGAGAGACCGAGATCCACGTCCTCCCCTCCCCCTCCGGCCTCGCCATCCGCTGGTGGGACCCGTCCCACTGGCACGCGCTGGGGGCGCGGCACCGCGCGCTGGTGGGATAAGCCCGGGAGCGCGCCCTTCGACAGGGGCTTACATGGATGGGTTGACGGGCGGTTGGCTGGCGCAGACTGCCGACGGGAACGCCGCCCCGCCTGCCCCCTCCCGTCATGCCGGGACTTGATCCACTGCTGTCCGGTTTAGATTTTCGACGCGGGCTCCGCGCCCGTGAGCATCTGCATCTCCGCTCCCGCTGTTACCCCTACGTCATGGCCGGACTTGATCCGGCCATCCACGCGGCCTCTCCGCCCGCACGACGGTCCGACGAGAGGGGCGGCGGCGCCCATGGATGCCCGGATCAAGTCCACTGCTGTCCGGTTTAGCCTTCGACGCGCGTCGCGCCCGGCGTTTCCCGCCCCATCACCATGCCTCCCCCCATCGTCATGCCCGGCGCCCGGATCAAGTCCGGCCATGACGGGGTGGGGGTGGCGGTGGAGAAGCACGGGAGCCGGGTGCGGCCCGCCCCGCCCGTAGGTGCCCGGAACGAGGCCGGGGTGACAACGGAGGGGCAGGGACGGCAAGTGCGGGCGTGCGGCGATCCATGTCCCGATCCGGCGGATGCGTCGATATCCCGCCCGGAACAAGGCTTTGCGCCCGGTCCAGCTCATATGAACCGGACAGCAGTGGACTTGATCCGGGCACCCACTGGCACCGCCGCCCCTCCCGGCCGAGCGCCGTGCGGGCGGAGGGGCTGCATGGGTGGCCGGATCACCCCCGGGCTTGATCCCGGGGCCCGCCATGACGGGGGGAGGGGCGCCCGTCAGGCGGATAGAAACGTCCCAATCGGGGCACTACTCTCCCCCCCCCAACCGCCGGAGGGACCCATGCTCACGCTCTACCACCAGGGAAGCTCGGTCTGCGCGGCCAAGGTGCGGGTCGCGCTGCACGAGAAGGGGCTCGACTGGCGGGGGGTCGTGGTCGACGTGCTCAGGGGCGAGCAGTTCCAGGACTGGTACCTCGCGCTCAACCCCAACGCGGTGGTGCCGACGCTGGTCGACGGCGGGCGGGTGGTGATCGAATCGACGGTGATCTGCGAATATCTCGACGAGACCCGGCCCGACCCGCCGCTCAGACCCGCCGACGCCTACGATACGGCCCGGATGCGGGTCTGGACCAAGCGGATCGACGAGCGGCTGCACCCGATGACCAGCGCGCTCACCTATTCCGCCTCGCACCGCCACGCGATCCTCGACAACAACACGCCCGAACAGGTCGAGGCGATCATCGCCGAGACCCGCGACCCGGTGAAGCGCGCGCGCAAGTGGGAATGGATCGAGCAGGGCATCAAGGCGCCGAGCGCGCGCGCCGCCGTCGCCGAGTTCGACGCCACCCTGGCCGACATGGAGGCCGCGCTGGCCGAATCGCCCTGGCTCGCGGGCGACAAATACTCGCTCGCCGATATCGGCATGACGCCCTATGTCAACCGGCTGTCGATGCTCGGCATGGCGGGGTTCTGGGACGCGCGGCCCCGCGTCGCCGCCTGGTTCGCCCGCATCCGCGCCCGCGCGAGCTTCGCCCCGGCGCTGATCGACGCCGTGCCCGACGAGCTCGCGCGTTCGCTCGCCACAAACGGAGCGCGGAGCTGGCCCCTTGTGGCCGGGATGCTGGAGGCGGGGCGCAAGGGGGGCGGGTGAGCGGGGGGGTGGCATAGCAGACGCAAGGGGGCGGTCCCGGCGGGGCCGCCCCGTTTGCCTGGCACGGCGAGAACGGTCGTCCCGTTCTGCGTGGATCGCCCGGGCCGCCCCACCGTCTATGGTTGTTTTCAACACAAGTAATGCTAGTCTAAATGGCGAAGGGGGCCCTCATGCAGGTTCTTCGCCCCACGCTCGCGGCGCCCATCGCCGCCGCAACACCCACCGCCACCGGCGCGCATGACAGCGAGACGCCTGCCCGGGACAGCCCGCCCGACCCCGGCGGCGGCCGGACCGCGCGCCGGGGGTTTCGATAGGGAAGAACGGCCATGCACCCGCGTTTCTCGATCGCCCCGGCCGCAATCCTGCTGCTCGCCGCCTGCGGCGGCGGCGGCTCCACCGTCCAGGCGCCGCCCGCTCGCCCGCCGCCGGCGACTCCCGACCCGGCGTATCACCTCGGCACGGCGCGCTTCACCACGCACCAGCCCGGCGTGCTGGAGCAGATCGGGGCGCACCACGCCTACGCGCGGGGCCTCTCGGGGCGCGGGGTGCGGATCGGCATCGAGGACAGCATCGTCGACTACACGCAGCGCGGCGAGTTCGGGAGCCGGGTCAGGCTGCGCGACGCCGACGGCGCGAGTCTGGCGTATTCGCGCCCGTTGGGGGATTTTCCCGGCCACGAGATCCAATCCTGCGAAGACCGCCGCACATGCGCGATCTGGGAGGGAAACAGCGAGGACGACGACGAAGCGCTCAATCGCTGGGTAAGGCGAATCGTGCGGGAGGACGGCTGGCCCACCCGGGACGACAGCGTGTTCGTGCTCGACGAGTATTACCCGCAACGCGGCCCAGGGCTATTGTTCCGATGGTCGGAATTGCCGACGCCCTACGGTCGGGGGGCGCACGGCACGGTGGTCGCCGCGCTTGCGGCCGGAACCAATCTCGGTGTCGCGGCGCAAGCCACGATCGTCCCCTTGGCGATCAACCTCACCGACGATCGGCGCGAGGACGCCGTCGCGGGTCGGGTCTTTGAAACCGTCGTCGAGTCGCTCCGGACCGCGGACCGGCGGGACCTCGATGAGTCGATCGCCCGGGGGGTGCGGGAGGATTATGGGAAATTCGACATCATCAACCGGTCCCATGGAGCGCGCACCTCTCAGCTTACGATTGCGCAGACCGCTCGACAGGTCGCATGGCTCCAGACGTATCTGCCAAACAGTCTGCGTGCCGAATGGCAGATGGACAGACCCGATTCCGAGAAGACCGTTGTGGTCTGGGCGGCAGGGAATGACAGCGATCCGGTGCCCGGTCGGGGCGCGGCCCTGCCATACGTCATCCCGGAGCTGCGCGGACATACGCTCGCGGTCATCGCGACGAACCCGCGGACCGGCGGCATCGCAGGCTATTCCAACCGCTGCGGTTCGCTTCCGCAGGACTGGAGCACCGCCCGGTACGGGCGGCACTATTGCCTGGCCGCGCCCGGGACCGTGCGGGGCCTCGTGCCCAACCCGAACCGTCCCGGAAGGGGCGACGCGAGAAGCGGGCTGAACGGAACCAGCTTCGCCGCGCCCCTCGTCTCCGGCTCGCTCGCGCTGCTGATGGAGCATTTCCGGGGAACGCGCGGAAACACGCAAATCGTCAAGCGCATGATCGACACCGCCGACCGGAGCGGGCGGTACGCCGATCTTGAGACTTATGGCGCGGGCCATCTCGATCTCGAGGCGGCGCTGTCGCCGGTCGGCTCGCTCAGCGCGGGACAATCGGCGCACGCGCTTGGCCGCACGTCGCTCCAGACACCGGCCGCTTTCGGCTCCCTCGCCGACCGCGCCGGCTCCATCGAGCTCGCGACGTTCGATGCGCAGGAGTTTCCGTTCTGGGTTCCGCTGTCCGCGCTGGTCTCGCAGGGTGCGGCCGGGCGGTCCCCGATCCCCCGGTTCGGGGAGGCGGAGGCGTCGCACTCGCCCGCCCCCGGCCTCGACGACCTCGCCCTGCACTGGATGAATGTGGGCGACGATGCAGGCGCGCGAGACCCGGACGGCCGGCAGTGGGCGATGGGGTTCGGCCGGGCATCGGCAAGCCTCGCGCGCCGGCCGGGCGACGGCGGCTGGGGGTACGGGCTGAGCGTCGACGACGGCGGGCATCTGGGAACCGAGGCATCCGGCGCGTTCGGCACCGACCTGCGGTCCGGCACGATGTGGGCCTCGCGTGACGTTTCGCATGAATTGGCGGCCGGGTGGACGCTGAAGGCCACCGGGACGGTGGCGCTCAGCCTGCCGCAATACGGCAAGGACGCGATGTTCCGGGCGACCCCCTCCATGCTGACCGCCATGTCGGCGCGAATCGGCACCCGGACCACGGGGATCGTCGTCGAGCAGCCGCTGCGCGCCGAGACCGGCACCGGCCGGTTCCGGGTCGAGAACGGGCGGATGGAGAACGGGAAACGGCTTGTTGACGCGTTTCGCGTTCCGCTGCGCCCCGATGGGCGCGAGCTGCGGATGACGCTGCGCCACGACCTGGAGGCGCTGGGCGGGACCGTCGCGATGGAGGCAGGCGGCGCGGTGCATGCCGGCCATGTCCCGGGCGAGCGCGAAGCGACCGTCGGCGTCGCCTGGCGCGCGACCTGGTGATCCGGTGACCGGGCTTCCCGGGCCGGCGCTCGGTTGCGCGGCTCTGCTCGCCGCTTCCTGCGTCGCCGCACCGGTCCCGGAACCGCGCCCCGCCGCGCCGGCGCCGGGCCCTCCGGTGGTCCGCGAGGGCATGGTCCATACCCCGGCGGGCATTGGCCCGCGGGGGTGCGTTCTCTACCGTGTGAGCGTTCCGGGCGGCAAGGCGCCGGCCGCGCTGGTGTACCGGAGCACGGACGGCGCGTTCACCTATGACCGTCCGGCCCGATGTGTGAGAAGCGGCGCGTCGGGGGCCTCGCGATGACGCCGCCGCGTGCAGCCGGCGCTCGGTTCTTCCGTGCCGGCCCGCTTTCCTGGAGACACTTGGAAAGGAGACCCACCGATGCCGCGTAACGCATCCTCAACTACACAAGTCCACTGCTGTCCGGTTTAGATGCGCTGGATCGGGCGCAAAGCCTTGTTCCGGGCGGGATATCGGCGCATCCGCCGGATCGGGACACGGATCGCCGCACGCCTGCACTTGCCGTCCCTGCCCCTCCGTTGTCACCCCGGCCTCGTTCCGGGCACCCACGGCCGGGGCGGGCCGCACCCGGCTCCCGTACTCCTCCACCGCCACCCCCACCCCGTCATGGCCGGACTTGATCCGGCCACCCATGCGCGGACTTGATCCGCGCAACCACTGGCGCCGCCGCCCCTCTCGTCGGACCGTCGTGCGGGCGGAGGGGCTGCGTGGATGGCCGGATCACCCCCGGACTTGATCCGGGGGCCGGCCATGACGTAGGGGTAACAGCGGGAGCGGAGATGCAGATGCTCACGGGCGCGGAGCCCGCGTCGAAAATCTAACGGCCGCGGGCCGGGCACCGGACAGCAGTGGATCGAGTCCGGGCATGACGGAAGGGGGCCGGGCATGACGGGGTGGGGCGGGGCGGCGTTCCCGTCGGCGGTCTCCGCCAGTCGACCGCCCGTCAACCCATCCATATAAGCCCCCAAATATATCCCGAATACGCATTTTTCGCTTGACATGGGACACGTTTTGGGGTAGATTTGCCACAGTCGCGAAATGGGGCGCCGGAGGTTTCGGCGCCCCTTTCTCGTGCCCGCACCCCTCGCATCGCAGAACGGAGTATTGCCCGATGGAAAATCGGCCGATCGGACATCTCGATCCCGTCGACCCCGCGACCGTCTGGAACACCGAGCCGGGCGATTTCGTCCCCTGGCTGATACAGCCGGCCAATCTGCGCCGTCTCGGCGACGCGCTCGGGCTCGACCTGGAGCCCCTGGCGCGGGAAGCCCCGGTGGGGCGGTTCCGCGCCGACATCGTCTGCCGCGACCGCCGCAGCGGCGGGCTGGTGGTGATCGAGGCGCAGCTCGGACAGTCCGACCACAGCCATCTCGGCCAGCTCCTGGCCTACGCGGACGGGCTCGACGCCGGTGTCGTGGTCTGGCTCGGCAAGGGCTTCTACGACGAGCACCGCGCGGTGCTCGGCCGGCTCAACCGGTCCCGCGACCTCGGCATCCGCTGCTTCGCCGTGGCGATCGATCTGTGGGAGCTCGGCGGTCCCCTGGCCGCGGCGCAGTTCACCGTGCTCGCCGCGCCCGGCGACTGGCGCGGCCCGGCGGCCGGAACGCCCGGCCACCGCCCGGCCCCGGCGAAGGCCGACGCCGCCCGGGCGGGAGCGGCGGATCGCCCGCCGCTGGGCAACCACCCGATACGGATGCGCCGGCTGGGCCGGGGCCTGACCCTGAAGCAGCTCGCCAGGGCCGCCGGGCTCAGCCCGGCCTGCGTGGCGCATATCGAGACCGGCCGGAACAAGGGTATGCCGAAGACCCTGGCCGCCATCGAGAGGGCGCTGAACCTGCCGCCCGGCGAGCTCGGCAGATGCGCGCAGCCCGCAACCGGCAGGCGGAAGAAGCCCGCGGCGTGAGCGTCGCCGCCGCGCCCCGGCCGCCCGTCGTCCCGCAGCGCGCACAGGATGCGGCAGTCGCCGACGCGGCAGCGCCGGTAGCGGCCGGGTTCGGACCCGTGCAGCGGGGCGCCGGCCCGGCGCGGATCGTCGAGCCGGGCCAGGCGGTCTCGCAGACAGGCGCGGATGCGCGCCGCGCCCGGAGCGCGCGGCGAGCGCCCGCAACCGGTCGCAGGTGGCGTCGGGCAGACGCGCGGCGGTCTGTTTCACGGCGTCCTCCTGCGGTTGACCTGCATGCCACGCGTGCCCGCCCGAGCGGGCCGCGCTGCGCTGCACGAAGCGGAGAACGCCGCCGGTCCCGGACCGGAAGCCGACGCCATGAGCCGGGCAAGGCCGTGCGGCTTGAAACGGCTGCCGCGCCCGCCCATGTCGTTCATGCCTCATCTCCTGGCGAGGCGCTCATGGATGACGGCTGCGAGACGGGCGGCACGGGCCGGGGCGGGCGACAGCGTCGTCGGCCAGTGCGATATTCCGCCCCATGACGCGGCGTTACAGCAAGGCGATCCGGGTGCTGCGCTATCTGACCGCCGCCGTCGTCGGCTACGCGTTGCTGACCGGCGGACTGTTTCTCGGCCAGCGCCGGTTGCTCTATTTCCCCGACCGGGCGCCGCCGGATCTGGCGCTCGCGGGTCTCGACGGCATGGCGCCGGCGGCGCTGGCCACGGATGACGGCCTGTCGCTCCTAGCGTGGTACGCGCCGGCGCGCGGCACGGGCAAGGCGACGCTGGTCTACTTCCACGGAAACGCGGGACATATCGGCCACCGCGCCGGCAAGGTGCGGCCCTATCTCGACGCCGGCCACGGGGTGCTGTTGGTGAGCTGGCGCGGCTACGGCGGCAACGACGGCAGTCCGACCGAGGATGGGCTGTATCGCGACGGCCGCGCCGCCTTCGCCTTTCTCGACCGGGCGGGCGTGGTGCCGGAGACGACGATCGTCTACGGCGAGTCGCTCGGCAGCGGCGTGGCGGTCCAGATGGCGCGGGAACGCCGCGTCGGCGGGGTGGTGCTGGAATCGCCCTATACGTCGATCCCCGCGGTCGCCGCGCACCATTACTGGTACATTCCGGCCGCTTCCCTTGTCCGCGACAAGTTCGACTCCCTGTCCAAGATCGGCGGGATCGGCGCCCCGTTGCTGGTCCTTCACGGCGAGCGCGACCGCGTCGTCCCGGTCGAGTTCGGGCGCGAGCTCTTTGCCGCCGCCAGGGAACCCAAGACGTGGCGCGGCTTCGCGCAAGCCGGTCACGACCTCTACGGGGCCGGCGCGGCCGACGCGGTGCTCGCCTTCCTGTCCGAGGCCATGGGCAGGCCCGCCGAACCGGACAGCGCGGCCGACAGCGCCCCCGGGCCGGATCCGGCAGCGCCCCGGTGACCCGCGGGGGCGAAGGGAATGGCCGCGGAGCGCCCCTCAAGCCGCTTTGACAGCGGGAACGATGGCCGGTAACAGCGTCGGGGGAAGGCTCGGACAAGCCCCGTTCCAAGCCGGAGGCGGAGAAGGTGGAAAGGGCGATCTGGCTGTCCTACGACCTCGGGACGAGCGTCGCCTTCCTGAAGAGCTATGAGTTCGAGCGGAACTTCCTGGAGTCCCTGAAGGCCGATGTCGGCGACGCGGTCACGATGAAGCGGCGCTCGCGCATCTATGTCACGTACAGGGACGACGGCCGCATGAGAGGCAGTTTCCTGTTCGGAAGGCGCAAGGCCCCGCCCTGGACCGGCTTCGGCGATCGGGCCGAACGGGAATTCGATGAAGACCGACGATCGGACCGGAGCGGGTACCGGTCGATTCCGGTTTTGTCTTCGCGCCGTTCAACGAGCGCGACCGGCATCACGCGTCCGCGGGCCGGCTGGCAGGATGGTTGGACCTGGCGCGGGCCGTCTGGCCATGTCGACGCCGTGCCCTGCAATGTCATCGAAGACGTGAACGCACCGGTGTCCGCAATATTGACGTTCAACGAGCGGGATTTTCTGGACGTCTGCTTGCAGCACGACATCGAGCTGCTTACCGCCGACTGAGATCGCGCCGACCGCGTTCTCAGGGTTGCGGCGCGGATGTCCGTCTGCCTCCGGCTTGGCGTCGCGGGCGTCTTCTCCGGACGGGGTTGACCCCCTGGAGTTCTTACCATATGTTACTAAAAAGGTAACAACAAGCTCCTCCGGCAAGATTACCCTTCAGGAAACTCATGGAGATCTTCGCCAGGGACAGGAAGCTCGCCGCGGCCCTTGAGCATGAACACGTGTGCAAGCGGCGTTTCGGAGTAGCGATGTGCAACAAGCTCAGAGTTCGACTGGCAGCTCTCCGAGCGGCGGACTCCCTGGCGACGTTCTGGCCGCCGAACTCGAGACCCGAGCGTTGTCACGAGTTGAAGGGCGCTCGCGCGGGAACCTTTTCAATCGATCTACAGCAACCGTATCGGCTGTTGTTCAAGCCGATCGAAGAAGAACCGCCAAGAGACCGATCGAACGAGCAGGAACGCTGGTCGTCGATAACTGAACTGGAAATACTAGGGATTGAGGACACCCATGGCTAGCAATGACCGTATTCCCATCGAACCGATGGCGACACCGCATCCTGGAGAGGTGATCGTCGAGTACCTTGCCTCCCATGGCTGGACCCAACGAGAGCTCGCCCGGCGTACCGGCCTTACACCCAAGACAATCAGCGTGATCTGCCGCGCCAAGGCATCGGTCACTGCGACGACAGCCTTGTCGTTGGAGCGGGTCTTCCGGCGTCCGGCGCATTTGTGGCTAAACCTTCAAAGGCAATTCGACGAGGCAGAGGCGCGGCAACGGGCGCTTGAAGACTCTGTTCGATGGAAGAATTGGGCGAGTACTTTTCCTCTCCGGGACATGAAAAGGCTCCGGTTCTCATTGCAGCCAGCCAGCTCCGATGTCGATACGCTGCTCAACTATCTGGGCGTCTCCTCCCCGGATAGTTGGGATGCGGTATGGCAAGACTGTGACATCGCCTACAGACAGACGCGGCACTTGACCGGGAGCATGGCGTCAATTTCTGCGTGGGTGCGCGAAACCGAGCTGTTGGCCGGGGAGATCCAGACGGAAAATTACAACGAGACAGTTCTCCGCTCACTTGTCGAAGAGCTTCGACGGCTCACGACTGAGCGCGTGGACGAGGCTATGGGGGCGGTCCAGGAACTTTGTGCGAAAGCGGGCGTCGCCGTCGTCCGGGTGCCGCAATTGCCGAATTCGGGAATTAGCGGATGTGCCAGGTGGCTGAACGACACCAAGGCCCTTATCGGCCTTACGCATCGGTACGAAACCGACGACCAAATGTGGTTTTCCTTTTTCCACGAATTGGGGCACTTGCTGCTGCACAAGAGAATGCGTCCATTTGTTCTCGACAACGCCGTGGATGACCTGTTCGACAGAATTGTCGATCCAGAGATGGAGAAATTCGAAACGGAGGCCAACCAATTTGCCGCAGATACATTGATTCCTCCCGCAGCGCTGGACGAGTTCATAAGGCGGAAGACTTTTTCAAACGATGGCATTTGCGATTTTGCACGAACTATGGGTGTGTCTCCAGGAATTGTCGTAGGTCGACTTCAATATCTTGGACTGCTCGAAGCCTGCCAAGGCAATGCTCTCAAACAGAAACTTGCATGGCACATGGCTGAGGCCGAATGAGCACGACTCTTGACGGTCGCGCGCCGGCGGCCCGAACTGTCAGGTGATTACCGTCCCACTACATGCGAAGGATCGGTATCCGGGTCCCAACCCCGGCTTGGGGTCGTGTCCCCGGACGAGGTGCAGGCGTTCCGGGTTCGGTTGGCAGCCGTGGGCAAATGACCCGCCGCGGCGACCGTCGTGAATGTGGCGGCGAGGCGTTCCTGGATACGCCCCGGGCTCGATCCGGCGCCGTATCGAAGGGGGCTTATGCCGAATACTTGACGGGCGGGTGGCCAACGACACTTCTTCCGTCATGCCCGGCCCCCGGATCGAGTCCGGGGGTGACGAGGGGGGTACATGACGAGGTGGGGCAGCATGGAAGCATGGGGAGCGTTCGGGCGCTCGGGCACGACGCCGGGGTTCGCCGGCGGGCACGCCGCAGATCGCGCCGCGCGGCCGCGCCGCTCCCCGTGACGCCCGGCCCCCGCTCCTTCTCCCCGTTACTCCACCGACTCCCCCGCTACTCCCCCCGTCATGCCCGGACTTGATCCACTGCTGTCCGGTTTAGCCTTCGACGCGCGTCGCGCCCGGCGTTTCCCGTCCCATCACCATGCCTCCCCCCATCGTCATGCCCGGACTTGATCCGGGCATCCACTGGCGCCGCCGCTCCTCCCGACGGGGCGTTGTACCGGTGGCGCCAGTTGTTGCGCGGATCAAGTCCGCGCATGGGTGGCCGGATCAAGTCCGGCCATGACGGGGTGGGGGTCGCGGTGCAGGAGTACGGGAGCCGGGTGCGGCCCGCCCCGGCCGTGGGTGCCCGGAACGAGGCCGGGGTGACAACGGAGGGGCAGAGACGGCAAGTGCGGGCGTGCGGCGATCCGTGTCCCGATCCGGCGGATGCGCCGATATCCCGCCCGGAACAAGGCTTTGTGCCCAGTCCAGCTCACATAAACCGTCATGGTCTCGGCGGTGCTGAGCCACCCCGTGGCATGAAACTCGGGGCGTTCGGCTGAGGGTTTGCCGATCGTCGCGCGGGTCTGCCGTGGCAGGATGGGAATGGTGGAGGCGGCGACGCGTGAGCGTTCCGTTTATCGGTGATGTGGTTCCCGAGATATAAACTGCTTCCGGCGGTCGGCTCCGCACCCCGTACTGTGCCCGGCCCGCGGCCGTGGACGCGCGGCAAATCGAACCGCACCCGCTCGACGGGTGCGTGTCCTTCCGACCGCTGTCCCCGCCTCCACCGTGGCGATGCCACGGCGCGATCCTACGCCGCCGTGGCGAGAGCGCAACGAGGAGGACAGCGATGAAGACGGAAGGCTTGCACGTCGTGCGGCCGCGCGCGGCGGGTCTGGACGTGCACAAGATGGAGATCACCGCGACGGTTCGCCTGTGCGAGGGCGAGGGCGAGCCGGTGGTGGAGACGCGCTGCTTCAGCTCGCTTCCGAGCGGTCTGGCGGAGATGGTCGCCTGGCTGACCGGTCGCCGCGTCGAGGCCGCTGTCATGGAAGGGACCGGGATCTACTGGCAGGCGCCCTTCGCGGCGGTGGAGGCGGCGGGGATCGAAGCGATCCTGGTGCACGCGCGTCAGGTCAAGCAGTTGAAGGGGCGCAAGACCGATGTCGCCGACAGCGTGTGGCTGGCCTGCGTGTGCCAGTTCGGGCTCTGCACGCCTTCCCATGTTCCCCCCGAGCCGTTCCGGGAGCTGCGCTCGCTGAGCCGCCAGCGGCGTACCCTGGTCAGGCAGCGCTCGACCGTGCGCAACCGGGTGCAGAAGATCGTCGACCGCGCCGGCCTGCGCATCGGCGGCATCCTCTCCGACGTCTTCGGCGTCAACGGCCGCAAGATCCTCGACGGGCTGGCGCAAGCCACGCCGCGCGCGGTCATCCTCGCCTCGCTCACCGGCCACGTCGCCAACAAGCTGGAGGGGCTCGGCGAGGCGCTCTCCCTGAGCCTGGGCGACAACGACCGCTTCATGCTCGGCGATCTGCTGGACGAGCATGACGCGCTCGAGGCGCGCATCGCGTCCTACGGCGAGAAGATCGACCGGCAGATGACGCCGTGGCAGGAACAGCTCCGCCTGCTGACCACCATCCCCGGCATCGACCGCATCGCCGCCTCGACCATCCTGATCGAGATCGGCCCGGATATCGAGGCGTTCGCCTCCAAGCAGCACTTCGCCGCCTGGGCCGGGCTCTGCCCCGGCAACAACGAAAGCGGCGGAAAGCGCCGCAACGCGCGCACCCGAAGGGGCTCCAAGACGCTGCGCGCCAGCCTCGTCGAATGTGCCCACGGCGCGGCCCGAACCAAGGGGTGCCAGTTCGAGGCCCACCACCGCGCGCTCGCCGCCCGGCGCGGATACAAGCGCGCCATCGTGGCCAGCGCACACAAGATGCTGCGCATCGTTTATGTCGTGCTCAAGACCGGCAGGCCCTACTACGACCGCACCGCCGACTACGACGCGCTGATGGTCAAGCGCAACGCCCCGCGCTGGATCCGAATGCTCCGCCGCTACGGCTACATCCAACCCCGGCGCGCCGAACCCAAGGCCACCTGACCGGCCCGCATAACGCCGGACCGCCGCGCGGGACCGCTTCGGGCCACATCGGGGAAGTCCACCGCTCGTCTCGCCGCCCCCTTCCGGCGATCTCAGCCAACTCCCTCCCGGCGTTGGATGGGGCCCTCGCGCGCCCCCACCGAAACTGTTTCACGGCAACGCCGGACCGCCGCGCGGGACCGCTTCGGGCCACATCGGGGAAGTCCACCGCTCGTCTCCGCCGCCCCCTTCCGGCGATCTCAGCCAACTCCCTCCCGGCGTTGGATGGGGCCCTCGCGCGCCCCCACCGAAACTGTTTCACGGCAACCGGACAGCAGTGGATCGAGTCCGGCCATGACGAGTGGGGGTGCCGGCGGTGAGTTCGCGGCGGCCCGCGCGCCCCTACAGCAGCGCGTTGTTCGGCGCGAGCCCGGCGGCGATGCGGCCGAACTCGGCGCCGTTGATGTCCCAGGAGAGGTGGATCTGGTGCGCCGCGGCGTGGATGTCGCGGTGCTGGCGCTGGAGGTCGCTGGCGAGATAGTTGGCCCTGGCCCCGCAGGCGCCGTGGATCAGGTCGACCGCCTGGACGCAGCAGCGCGCGGCCCAGGCGCCGTTGCGCCGCCAGCGCGCGCGGTCGATCAGCGGCAGCCGCTCGCGCCCGGCGATCAGCGCCTCGGCCTCCAGGCAGTCCTCGCGCACCAGCAGGCGCGCGATTTCGACGAGCTGCGCCGCCTCGGCGAGCTTGAGCTGGATCGTCACGTGCTCGGCGACGCGCGAGCGGTTGTAGGTCGAGACCTGCTCCCTGAGATGGGCGGCGTAGTCGTCATACGCGGCCCGGGCGGCGCCGATCATCGGGGCGGCGACCAGATGCGGGATCAGCGGCAGCAGCGGCAGGCGGTAGGCGTCGCTCATCCCCTCGGTCTCGGGCGGGTAGCCCTCCCGCGACGGCGCCATGTCGAGCACCATGTGGGCCGGCAGGAACAGATCCTCGCAGGCCACGTCCTTCGAGCCGGTGCCGACCAGGCCGGAGACCTGCCAGGTGTCGATGATCTCGATGTCGGCGGCGCGCACCAGCACGATGCGCGGGCCGGGCGCGTCGTCCTCCGGGCCCTGGCCGATCGCGCCCAGCATCATCCAGTCGCTCGAATCCACCCCGCTCGCATAGGGCCAGCGCCCGGTCAGCCGATACCCGCCCTCCGCCGGGGCGAGCCTGCCGGCGGGGAACACCAGGGTCGAGCCGATCAGCGCGTCGGGGTCCTCGCCCCAGATGTCCTCGGCCGCCCCGGCCGGCCAGTAGGGCAGCATCCAGTTATGCGCGACCAGGTTGATATAGACCCAGGAGGTGGCGGCGCAGCCGCGCCCGAGCTCGATGGTCACGTCGATCATCAGCCGGTAATCGGTCTCCACCCCGCCATAGCGCGCGGGCTTCAAGATGTTCCACAGCCCGGCCGCGCGCAAATCCGCGATCGTCTCGTCGGGGATGCGGCGGATGCGCTCGGCCTCGGGCGCGCGCTCGCGCAGCACCGGGATCAGGCCGCGCGCGGCGTCGAGGATTTGCTCGCGGGTGGGGTGTGTCATCGGGCCGGAGTTTAGGAACTCGCCCCTATGGGGTCCATCGCGGCGATCTCTTATGATGGCGGGGAGACCGGGAGGGACCATTGGCGAACGAGCTGAGGCTGACGCTGGCGTCCGGCGATTACGAGAGCGTCCGCGCCCTCAAGGAAGGCACGGTGGCGCCCGACGGGGTGGCGCTCAACGTGCTCACCGACATGGACTCCTCCACCCGGCACTGGCGCATGCTGCGCAACCGCGACTTCGACGTGTGCGAGCTCTCGCTCTCCTCCTATCTGGTGGCCCGGGACCAGGACTATCCGCTGGAGGCCATCCCGGTGTTCCTGCACCGGCGCTTCCGCCACGGCTTCATCTTCGTCAACACCGAAGCCGGGATCGCCGAGCCCAAGGACCTGATCGGCAGGCGGATCGGCGTAAAGACCTTCCAGACCACGGCGATCCTCTGGCTGCGCGGCATGCTGGAGCACGAATACGGCGTGCCGCATACCGAGGTGCACTGGGTCTCCGAGCTGATCGAGGACGTCGAGTTCACGCCGAGGCCCGGGCTCAGGCTGGAGCGCGCGCCGGCGGGCCGGCGGGTCGAGGACATGCTGGCCGAGGGCGAGATCGACGCCTGCCTGCACGCCGACGTGATCGACCCCATCGTCGACGGCGACCCGCGCGTCGGGCGGCTGTTCGAGAACTATGCCGAGATCGAGCGCGCGTATTTCAGGCGCACCGGCATCTTCCCGATCATGCACGTGACGGCGATCCGCCGGGAGCTGGTCGACGCCCATCCCTGGCTGGCGCAGAACCTGATCGACGCCTTCGAAGCATCGAAGGCCGCGTCCTATGCCAGGCTCAGGAACCCGCGCATCGTCCCGCTCGCCTGGTACAACAGCTACCGCGACGAGGAGGCCGCGTTCTTCGGCGGCGCGGACCCCTGGCAGTACGGGCTCGGCGAGGCCAACCGGCGCAACCTCGAGACCGCCATCGGCTACTCCCACGATTGCGGGCTGATCCGCCGCCGGCTCGCGGTCGACGACATCTTCGTCGAGCCGGCGAGCGATGCCGGACGGGCGCGGGCGAAGCGGGTACAATGAGCCGCGCGCAACGCAGCGGAGGGCGCCGGTGACCGACACCTGGCGCATCAGGCAGGCGGTAAGGATGCATCTCGCGCGGCCCGACGGCCGGGTCGGGCGGCCGATCCCGCTGCGGACGGCGGCGATCTGGTGGTGCGCGCTGATGGCGATCTGCCTGCCGGGCGCGCTCTACTTTCTGGGCTGGCTGTAGGCGGCGCTGCGCGCCTCGGCCGCGGCGCCCCTTCACCCGTCATGCCCGGACTTGATCCGGGCACCCATGCGGCCTCTCGGCGCGCACAACGGCCCGTGAGGGGGGGTGGCGCCGGTGGGTGGCCGGATCAAGTCCGGCCATGGGTGCCCGGATCAAGTCCGGGCATGACGGGGTGGGGAGTAGCGGGGGAGTCGGTGGAGTAACGGGGAGAAGGAGCGGGGGGCGGACGTCACGGGGGGCGGCGCGGCGGCGCGGTGGAACCTGCGTCGCGCCCGCCGGCGATCCCCGGCGTCGCGCCCGAACGTCGGAACGCTCGCCATGCTTCCCCACCTCGTCATGCACCCGCCGTCATGCCTCCCCCCTCGTCATGCCCGGCCCCCGGATCGAGTCCGGGGGTGATCCGGGCACCCGCTGGCGCCGGGCGTCAGGCTGCGCTCCGCCCCTCGGCGGAAGCGAAGAACGCCGCGAGCTCGCGGTTGAAGGCGTCGGGCTCCTCGAGATTGACCGCATGCCCGGTGTCGGGCGCGATCCAGAGGCCGCAATCCCGGATCGTGCGCTTGAGGAAGATGCCGGTCTCCAGGCAGTCGCCGTCGGTGTCGCCGGAGACCACGAGCACCGGCATCGGCAGCGCGGCGAGCCCGGCGGCGAAGTCCCAGAGCGAGGGGCGGGCGCCCTGCACGTGGCGCATGTGCATCGCCGCCCCGAGCGCCGAGTGGCCGGCGAACTGCGCGAGATACTCCTCGAACCCGCGCCGGTCCTTGCGCTTGAGCGTGAGCCTCGCCTCGGTGTCGCTGTACTCGGCGGCGAAGGCCGGCATGCCGATGCGCTCGATGCGCTCGGCATTGGCGCGCGCGGCGGCCGCGAACCCGGCGTGGCTGTCGGGCGGCGCGCCGTAGCCGCAGCCGGCGACCGTCAGCGTGCGGGCGCGGGCGGCGTGGCGCAGCCCGAAATGGAGCGCGGCGAAGCCGCCCATCGAGAGGCCGACGATATGGGCGCGCGCGATCGCGAAACGGTCGAGCACGGCGGCGATGTCGTCGGCTGCCCTCGCCTGGCCGTAGGCCGACGGATCGTCCGGCACGTCGGAGGGCGCATAGCCGCGCGCGTTGAAGGCGATGCAGCGATAGCGCCGGGCGAAATGGCGGAGCTGCGGCTCCCAGCTCGCCACGTCGCCGGCGAACTCGTGGACGAACACGACCGGGTAGCCGGTGCCGGCCTCCTCGCAGTAGAGCCGGACGCCGCCGGCCTCGGCGAAGCTGCCGCTCACGAGCCCGCCGCCGGGCAGTGCGCCGCACCCAGGATCGGCCCCGCCGCGCCGGCCTGGACGATCACCGCGCAGCCCCGCTTCGCGTCATTCGCGACCGAGGCCACGTCGATAATCCGGTCCTTGCCGTTCCACTCGCCGATGCGGCGCATCTCGGTCACGATATTGTGGTTGACCAGCAGCTTGCCGTGGTTCTCGCCGCGCAGCACCCGGGTGGCCTCGCGGCGCAGGAACGACACCAGCCAGACGCCGCCGGCGCGGTCCGGCCCGCGCTTCAGCGAAACCTTGAGCCCGCCGCCCTCGGCCACCGCGGCGACCGCGACGCGCGAGCCTGCGCGGGCCCGCGCGTCCTCGATCGCCATCTCGACCGCCCCCTCGCGGCTGCCCACCGCCTCCAACCTGCCGTCCACGACCATCTGCGGGGTATAGACCCCCGTTCGCCCGCGGATCTGCACGTTGTAATCCCGCTGACGCGCCGTGAAGGCGGGGCTTGAGTAGGGGTCCTTCCACTTGCCCGCCGACCCATAGGTCAGATTGTCCCAATAATCGACGTGGAATTCGAGGGCGAGGACTCCGTCGCGATCGGCGAGCTCGCCGAGGAAGCGCTCGGCCGGCGGGCAGGAATAGCAGCCCTGCGAGGTGAACAGCTCGACGACGGTGGGGCCGTCGGCGCGGGCGGTCCCGGCGCCCGCCGCGAGGGCGGCGAACAGCGGCGCGAGGGCGAGCAGGCGGCGCATGGACATGGGGTCTCTCCTCCATCGGCGGCGATGCGACTCCATATCGGTCGGGCGCCGCGCGTTGGCAAGCCCCCGGGTGGCGGCAGTAGAATGGCGGGCGCGCGCAAGGCCGCATCGGAGGAGCATCGCGATGAAGCTGCTGACCCTGGACACCGGCGGGAAGGGCCATCCCGGCGTCTTGCTCGACGAAGACACGGTGCTCGATCTCGCGCTCGCCGCCGACCGCCTGCCCGAGGCCCGCCTGGTGCCCGGCAGCGTGCGCCGGATCTTCGCCGCCGGCGAGGACGGGCTGGAGGCGGTGCGCCGCGCGGCGGGCGCCGTCGCCTCGCTGGCCGGCGCCGAGCGCGACCGGCTGCGCGAGACCGGCGCGCTCCGGGGCTTCGCCGATGCGCCGCTGCTCGCCCCGGTCCCCGACCCCTCGCTGATCCTCTCCGAGGGGCTCAACTACCGCCGCCATCTGGAGGAGATGTCGGGCACGCCGACTCCGCCCAACCCGACCGCCTTCATCAAGGCGGCGTGCTCGCTGACCGGCTCCGGCAAGCCGATCCCGGTGCCGCCGCAATGCCCCGACATGATCGACTACGAGGGCGAGTTCACCTTCGTGGTGGGGCGGCGCTGCCACCGTGTGTCCGTAGACGAGGCGCTGGAATGCATCGGCGGCTACACGATCTGCAACGACGTGTCGGCGCGCGACTGGGTGGGCGAGGTGTTCGAGGCCGAGCAAAAGTTCGGCATCATCCAGGCCTGGGAACGCAACATCATGGGCAAGCAGCTTCCCGGCTTCACCCCCTGCGGCCCGGTGGCGGTCACCGCCGACGAGATCGCCGACCCGCACGACCTCCAGCTCACCACCACGCTGAACGGCGAGATCGTGCAGTCGACCGGGACCGACGATTTGATCTACGGCGTCGGCGAGATCCTCTCCTATTTCTCGCGCTGGTACCGGTTCGAGCCCGGCGACCTGGTGACCACCGGCTCGCCCGCCGGCGTCGGCTTCGGCCGCGAGCCCAAGCTGTTCATGCAGTCGGGCGACCGCATCGAGGTCGAGATCGAGGGCATCGGCCGGCTGAGCAACGTGCTCGCGTCCGGCTAACGCGGCCGGCCCTCCCCGGTCCCGTGGCGGGGCGCGCTCCCTCGGCGCTCGGCGGCGTCGCGTGGATGACGCTGGCGGCGTTCTTCTTCGCGATGCTGATCGTCGCCGGGCGCCGGCTGAGCCACCTGCCGCCGGTCGAGATCGCCTTCTTCCAGACCGGCGGGGCGGTGGCCTGTCTGCTGCCCTGGCTGGTGGCCAGGGGACCGGGCGGGCTGAGGACCGCCAACCTCGCCATGCACCTGGTCCGGGGGCTCGCCGCCTTCGCCGGCATGTCGGCCCTGTTCTACGCCGCCCGCTTCACACCGGCGGCCGACATCACGGCGCTGCTCTTCCTCTCGGTCCTGTGCACCGTCCTGCTCGCCGCGGCGTTCCTCGGGGAGCGGGTGGGGCTCGGGCGCTTCATCGCCATCCTGGTCGGCTTCGCCGGCGCGCTGATCGTCATCCGGCCCGGCTTCGAGGCCGCCTCCTGGCCGGCGCTGATCATGCTGTTCGTCGCGCTCGCCTTCGGCGCGGTCAACACCGCGACCCGCTTTCTCGCCGGCACCGAAGACCCCAACGCGATCGTCTTCTACATGTACGGGCTGATGTGCCTCTATGCGCTGGTGCCGACGATGCTGCTCTGGCAGACCCCGTACTGGGCGGACGTGCCGTGGCTCGCCGCGACCGGGGTGTTTTCGGCCATCGCCCAGCAGGGCATCACCCGCTCGCTGTCGATGGCGCCCACGGCGGTCGCCATGCCGGCCTACTACCTGCAGCTCCCCTTCGCCGCGATCGCCGGGTATGTCCTGTTCGGCGAGGCGCCCGATGCGTGGATCTGGCTCGGCGCGGCGGTAATCTGCGGGGCGACCTACTACGTCATCCGCACCGCCCCGCCGGAGCGGCGCCGGGGCTAGTTGGCGGCGGGCTCCGATATCCTCATGAGCAGGATGTCGAGCTTGCCGTCGATCTGGTCAAGCCTGGCGTCCATCTGGTCCAGCCTGGCGTCCATCCGGTCCAGCCTCGCGTGCATCTGGTCCAGCCTGGCGTCCATCCGCTCCAGCTTCTCGTCCATCCGGTCGAGCCTGTCGTCCACCCGGTCGAGCCTGTCGTCCACCCGGTTGAACCTGGTATCGACCTGCCTGAACAGCTCAAGGGCGGTGTCCGCCCGGCTGTCGAGCCGGGCGACCTCGGACCCGGTCTGCTTCTCGACGCGATCTATGGCGGATTCGGCGACCGCGGACACCTTCTCCATCTCGGCTCTTTGCCGGGCGTCCTGCGCGTTGAGCGCCCAGACGCCCAGCCCGCCCACCGTGCCGAGCAGGGCGAGAATGAAGAGGCCGAAGCTCCAGTAGCCGCTCTGCTTCTTGAGCCATTCGCGCATGGGTTGAGTATGTGTCCGGCATGGCTGAGCGTCAAGGGAATCCCGCCCGGGCGGCCCGACTTCCTGCCGCCCCGATTGGTCCCCGCGCCGCCGCCGGGTACAGTCCCGCCGGCCACAGCGGTCGGAGGGACGATGACGGACGAAGAGGTCGCCGCCGTGTTCGAGCGCCTGCCCGCGCTGGTCAACGGCGACATCGCGCTGGTCAGGCGGGGCAGGCATCTGACGACGCGCTTTCTCCTCGGCGCCGGGGCGCTGCCGGTGCTGGTCGCCCTGCGGGAAGGCGCGGTCGCCGATGTCGCGGTCTCGCCGCCGCCTATGCAGTCGTGGCGCTTCGCAATCCGCGCCGGCGCCGATGCCTGGCGCCGGTTCTGGCAGGCGGAGCCCGAGCCCGGCTATCACGACCTGCTGGCGATGACCCGCTTCGGCACCGCCCGCATCGAGGGCGATCTGCATCCGCTGATGGCCAACCTGCGCTACGTCAAGGAGGTGCTGGAGGCGCCGCGCCGCGCGGGGCTCGGAGGCGGCGATGGCGCTTGAGTTCGAACCGATCGCCGGGCGCTACGCGACGCTCGAGCTCGACGGCCGCCCCTGCCGGCTCTACTTCGAGGAGGCGGGGCGGGGGATCCCGCTCTTGTGCCTGCACACCGCCGGCGCCGACACCCGGCAGTACCGCCACCTGATGACGGACGAGGCGGTCACCGAACACTACCGCGTGATCGCCTTCGACATGCCGTGGCACGGCAAGTCGTTCCCGCCGCCGGGCTACCAGGACGAGGAGTACAGGCTCACGACCGACTCCTATACCGGCGCGATCCTCGCCGTCGCCGACGCGCTGGAGCTCGACCGCCCGGTGCTGCTGGGCTGCTCGATCGGCGGGCGGATCGTGCTCGACATCGCCGCCCGCCACGCCGGGCGGTTCCGCGCGCTGATCGGACTCCAGGCCGCCGACCACCAGACCCCGTGGTACGACGCCCAGTGGCTGCACCGCCCCGACGTGCATGGCGGGGAGGTCTCGGCGGCGCTGGTCTCCGGCCTCGTCGCGCCCCAGGCACCGGAAATCCACCGCTGGGAGACGCTCTGGGCCTATCTGCAAAGCGGGCCGGGCGTGTTCCGCGGCGACCTCCATTTCTACCGCGAGGACTCCGACTTCCGCGACCGCACCCATTCGATCGACACCGCGCGCTGCCCGCTCTATCTGCTGACCGGCGCCTACGACTACTCCTGCACGCCGGAGGACACGCTCCGCACCGCCGCGGCGATCCCCGGTGCGCGCGTCGAGATCATGCCGGCGCTCGGCCACTTCCCGATGAGCGAGAACCCCGAACGCTTCCGCCAGCACATCCTGCCGGTGCTCGACGAGATCCGGGGGGCCTGACGCGCCTTCGTCGTATCGACGGGAGCCGGGACGTCGCGCCGTCCGATTGCCGGCGGGGATCCTGGTCAATCGGTCAGGGTCATTCTTCCGCGGTGGGGGGCAATCCGAACCGGCCACGAAACTCGCCGCGGAGCTCGGACAGCTCCCGCGCCAGGTCGTCGATTCGGCCATCCATTGCGCGCATGTCCCGATGCAGGCCCCAGAGGAAAGCGAGAACGGCGAGGACGCCGGCCAGATTCACATATCCCAAGGTCTCGGGACTCATTGTCACGCTCCCGCTTTCGCTACCCCGAACATGCACTCCGAAGAGATGGAATTCAATCTATGGGGGCAAGGCGGCCCTGTCCATGCAACCAACTCTCGGGCGTCGTCGGTCTGCCCGACCGTGAGCGATCGAGTGAGAGCGTCGCGGACTTCCCGGGGTGAGACAACGACTGTGACATCGGCTTCAGAGTGAAAGCGTCCGTGTGCGAGCATTGCCCATCGTGTAGCTGACACGGAGCGCGCCGGGCGAGCCGATTCGGATCAGATGCAGGTGTCCCTTCGGAGCGGCTTCAATTGCCGCTTGCATGGCGTCTTCCGGCCACCGGCCGCGATATGCCTCGCCTGTCTTCACGTCGATCACGACGTGATGATTGTGGAATTTCCGCTCGAATTCCCTGCGGTATTTCTCGTCGTAAATCCTCTCCGCCGCCGTCGCGATCTCCGCCGGCGTCATTTGCGACATGGCTGGATCCTCCCTTTCCTGGCGCCGAGAGCGGTGAGGTGAAGGCCACTGGACGAATATAGGACGAAAAATGGAAAACCGGCGCAAAACCCTGTGAACAGGGGGGCGTTCCCGAAGCGGCGCCAGGCCGAGTCGAGGGCCGGCCCCGAGCGCTTCGAAGGACGCCCCCCTACTCGGCGAAAAAATCCGCCACCAGGCGGCAGAAGCGCTCGTTCCGCTCGATCTGGGTCCAGTGGCCGCATTGCCCGAACACGTGGAGCTGCGAGCGCGGGATCAGGCGGTGGAGCGCGATCGAGGACTCCAGCGGGACGATCCGGTCGTCGCGGCCGTGCACGATCAGGGTCTCGTGCTGGAGGCCGCGCAGGGTCTCCTCGCTCTGCGCCATCGCCTCGACATGGCGCTGGCGCGGCGCCGGGAACATGGACGCATACGATTCCTGGTAGCCCGGCCGGATGCTCGCCTCGTAGCGCAGCCGGACCAGCTCGTCGGTCGCGATCGAGGAGTCCCAGGCGAACAGCCCGACCAGCTCGCGCATCCGCTCGGGCGAGGGCTCGTAGCCCCACACCGCATCCAGCCCGGGCGTGATCTCGAACGCGTAGCCGGCCGAGCCCATCAGCACCAGCCGGCCGACCCGCTCCGGGCGGGCCGCCGCCATCGCCAGCGCGAGCCCGCCGCCGAAGGAGTTGCCGACGATGGAGCAGGTCCCGATCCCGAGCGCATCGAGCACCGCGAAGGCGTGGTCGCGCCAGTACGGCATCGCATAGACCGCGCCCGCCGGGCGCTCGGTATAGCCAAAGCCCACGATATCCGGCGCGATTACGCGGAAGCGGTCCTCCAGCCGGGGCAGCACCGTGCGCCAGTTGGCCCAGGCGGTCACCCCCGGCCCGGAGCCGTGCAGCAGCAGCACCGGCGCACCCGCGCCCCGGTCGTGCAGATTGGTCGCGATGCCCCCGGCATCGACGGTGCGGCCGATCTCGGGGTCGGTCATGCGCTGCTACTTGCGCGATTCGTAGAAGTTGACCAGCTTGACCACGTCGGCGGCGTCGACCCGCCCCAGCGGGCCGTCGCTGTAGGACGACATCGCCACCTTGTTGTCCGCGTCCAGCAGGAACTCGGACGGCTGGACGATCCCGCGCCGGTCCTCCCACCACGCGCCCAGCGCATCGGCGGTCGCGCGGCTCACCCCGAAGCCGACCGGGAAGCCCACCTCGTCGGCCACCTCCTCGGCCTTCTCCAGCGGGTCCGTGCTGGCCGCGACCAGCTTCACGCCCATCCCCTCAAGCGTCTCCCGCTCCTTCTCGAAGCCGACCAACTGCCGGCGGCAGAACGGTCACCAGTGGCCCCGGTAGAACAGGACGATCTTGTACTTCGCATCCAGCCCGTCGGGCAGGGAAAGACTCCCCCCGCCGACCAGATCGAGTCGAAGCCCGGGGAACGCATCCCCGATGCCAAGCTTTTCAGCCATGCGACCGCGCTTCCTCCTGTGGCGACCCGGCGGGATGCCGGCGACCCGGTTTTGTCAGAACCGCGCGGGCGTGGCAATCCCGCGCCGCCACCCTACGTCATATCGACCGGGGTCGTGCGAAGCGCGTCCGAGCGGAGATGTCTGGACATCATACGGAAAACTAGCCAAGTCCCGTTTACTCCACACGAGTCCGAAGCACCCGCCCCGCCCCGCTACGTTGCAGAATTCGCAGGGCGACACAATATCGATGATATGAATGCCGCGGATCAGATGTTTCGTCTGGCACAGGACATGGCGGGGAAACGGCTGATTTGCCGGGAACTGGTTGCGCGAAGTACCGAGACTTGACGGGAATCTCTAGGAATACCGGGGAGAATCGGCTAGCGCTGTCGCCGCGTCTGCAGGGGGCAGTCGAGCGGGACTCTGCTTGACTGAGACGATATGGGATATTCGGCAAAGGCTATCGCCAACTTCTTCATCGACCACTACAAGAAGCAAAAATTCACTCCCCTCAAGCTCCAGAAGCTCATCTATATCGCTCACGGCTGGCACTTGGCCATGTACGACGAGGATCTGGTGAACGATGAGTACGCCGAGGCGTGGCAGTTCGGTCCAGTGTTCCCCTCGGTCTACCATGAATTCAAGGACCTGGGGTCGCAGCCCGTTCGTCGCCGCGCGACAGACTTGGATCTCGATGAGGATGGGAACGTCACATTCGCGGCCCCGCTGGTCAAACCCAATGACGAGCGCACGACGGCACTGCTTCGTCGGGTTTGGGACGTGTACGGGAAATTCACTGCGGCCCAACTAATCGAACTTACCCATGCTCCGGGATCTCCTTGGGACAAGGCCCAGAGAAAGGATGGTGGCCTTAGGAGAAATCCTCACATAGAGCGCGAGGACATCGAGAGCCACTACAAGGCTCTATACGAGAAGAATGTCCGATCTTAGCGCAATCGACGAACAGCCGACCGCCAATGGCGAGCCTTCTGGAGAAGGCGAGCTTCCCGAAGGAGATCGGCAGCGCCTGCTGAACCTATTGAGGCAATCGAGCGGCGGCCCCGATGCTCGGCAAAGGCGGTCCCTCCGCTGGTTCGCTATCGCGTTCTCGGTCGTTCTTGTTCTGGCGCTCTGCTGGTTGGAGTACTACATCCTCTGGTGCCTGATACACACGCCCCTCGGTTCCAACGATCTTTTCGTGGTGCTCTGCGTCGCGCCCATCGTCGCGGTGACGACTATCGTTGTGTTCATGCTTATCGGGGTATTCAGAGGGTTTCGTGAAAGCGATCTGGATTCCTCCCCGCTAAGAACAGCGCTGCAAGCTGCGATGGGAGGTCCCGAATAGTCATGACCGAGAAGACCGCCAGGCCGACCGCCAAAGCCGACTCCCAAGGTCGCAGCTACGCCAGAGGAAGCCGCGCGCGCTATCTTCTCTGCTGTCCGGCCACCCGACCCTTTCCCGCAAGCGCCCAAGAGGCGGTCCGGTCGGGAGGCCGTGGCTAGTCAAGCACAAGGATCCCAGATATCTCCCTCCCACGGTGCGAGATTTCTCCGCTTTCGCCGGCGGCGATTTAGCCGAAATGGCGATACGGGCGTTCCCTACATCGTCTGGCCCATCGGGTTGACGACGACCAGCTCGGGGCAGGCGTTGGGTGCGGCGCCGGTCGCCTGGACCACCGCGCGGGCGACGTCGGCGGGCTGGAGCGGCGGGTGGTTGCGCGAAGCGTAGGCGGCCAGCACCTCGGGGTGGTCGACCTCGTCCAACAGGCCGGTCTCGACCAGGCCGGGCGCGATCTCGGTGACCTTGATGCCGTGCCCGGCAAGCTCCAGCCGGAGCCCGCGCGAGATGCCGCGCAGCGCGTGCTTGGCCGCGGCGTAGGCGAGCGTGTAGCGGTAGACCCGGTCGCCCAAAATCGAGCCGAGATTGACGATCTGGCCGGTGCCGCGCGCCGCCATGTCGCGCGCCACCAGCCGGGTCAGCACCAGCGGCGCATGCACGTTGATGCGCCACGACTTCTCCCAGTCCGCCGGGTCGCTTTCGAGAAACGGCGCGTGCCGCACCCATCCGACGCTGTTGACCAGCACGTCGACCGGCCGGGCGGCGTCGGCGAGGGCGGCGGCGAAGGCCTCGTCGGCGAGGTCGCCGGCCAGCGTCTCCACGGTCCCCGGCGCGTCGCGGCAATCCGCGGCGAGGGCGGCGAGCCGGTCGGCGTTGCGGCCCGTCGCGACGACCGCCTCGCTCTCGGCCGCGAATGCCCGGGCGATGGCGCCGCCGATCCCGCCGCTCGCTCCGGTGACCAGGACGCGCTTCGCTTCCGCCATGTGCCGACTCCCGATGGTTCCCTACATATTGTATGTCGAGCGACCGCATCGCCCATATATCGTTGACAGGGGGTTCTCCGGCTGGCATACAGCACCCGCCAAGTGCAAGGACGCGGGTTCGAAATGTCCTGACGGGAAGGCCCGGCGCGGCGACGCGACGGGCCTTTTCCCTGCGCGGGAGACCGGATTTGCAGGAGTGCGGGGGCCCGAAAAGGGTGGAGACGCCAGGTGCCTGGACGCGGGGTCCTGCAACGCGCTCCGAGGAACGCTCCTGACGCCTCCCGAACCCGTCCGTTCCGGGGCTTCCCCGCCTCGCGCTCGGCTGACCCGAAGGCCCTCTTCGCACGCGACCGTTCCGCCTCAGCCCTTCCGGGCTCTCGTGGCCCTCGGACCCGAAGGCCCGTTTCCACACCGATACGGTAGCCCCCCCTGGCTCCGCGTGACAAACGAAAAATCGCCCAAAAAATTTTTTTCTGGGGATTTTTCCGTGGATAAATGGTTGAATTAAAAAGAGTTTTGGATAAGTCGGTGGATAACCGGTGGACAGTTGGCCGGTCAATCGTCGGCGAGGTCGCGGCGGCGTCCGGCGAGCTTTTCCCCGGTCTCGAAATAGCGCCCGGTCACCGCGAGCTCGGCCTCCCCGGCGTTCTCCGCCGTCCAGCCGTCGAGCGGGTAGCCGTGCCACGGCGCCCGCAACTCCAGCGGCGGCAGGCCGAGCGCCCGCCAGCGCGCGAGCGCCGCGGCCATGAAATCCTCGCGCGGCAGCGACACCGGCAGATAGGGGTGTTCGCGGCAGGCGTTGATCAGGATCGACGACGCCCCCGCGCCGTCGGGATAGGCGAACTGGCGCGCATCGTCCGAGGGCGCGATCGAGGGGTCGAGCCGGGGCACCTTGCCGCGGATCACCTCGGTGTCGCGGTGCGGCTGCATCGAGTAGGAGAGCGCCCACAGCACCGCGTCCATCGAATCGGGATCGACGTCCGAATCGACGGCGATGAAGATCTTGCCGAGCGAGGGGTCGAAGGCCGCCGCCGCGCGCAGCGCCTGCCAGGGCTGGCCGAGCTCCGGCCGGTCGAGCTGGATGACGAACAGCATGTTGCAGCTCGCCATCTCGTGGCAGGCGACCTTGCTCACCGAGGGGATGTTGCACGCCCCCCTGAGGTGGTTGAGATAGATCGCGTCGAACGCCGCCTTGCGGATCACCGTGCTCTCGCTCGGCGGGAACTCGCTGATGATCCCCTGGTAGACCGGGTTCGCACGGTGGGCGATCGCGGTGACCTCCAGCACCTTTTCCATCTTGCGCGGGCCGAGATAGCCCGACGCCTCGCCGAACGGCGCCTCGGGCTCCAGGAAATCGGTGCGGATGCGCCCCTCGATGACGATCTCCGCCGCCGCGGGCACCCGGACGTCCACGGTCTCGGCCCGGACGGTCTCGATCGGGGCGCCGTTGAGCGCGCCGGCGATGCCGTACTCGTCGACCCCGTAGGGCACCTTGCTGGCGGCGGCGAACAGCAGCGTCGGCGGGCCGCCGATGAACACCGCCACCTCCAGGTGCCGGCCGAGGCGCCGCGCCTTCTCCCACTGGATCGCGAGATGCTGGGTCGACACGTCGGTTGCGCAGCCCACCCGGTCCGGCGCCTTGATCATGCCCCGGTAGATGCCGAGATTGTAGGCCCCGGTCTCGGGGTCGCGCGTCGCCCAGACGCCGGCGGTGATGAACGGCGCCGGATCGAACCCCGGCGTCGAGATCAGATGCGGGAAGAGGTCCACCCCGTCGCCGAGCCCGGGCGCCCGGATCACAATCTCCTTGACCGGCGCCGCCTCGACCTCGACCGGGGGAAGGTGGTTGCCCTCGACGGCGGCCCATCTGGCGGCGATCCCGTCGGCGTCCGTCCCCAGCGCCGCGCCGTAGATCTCGCGCGAGCTGCCGAGCGTCCCCAGCACCACCGAGCCGGGATAGCGCCGCCCGCGCGGATCGGTCACGCTGCGGAACCAGAACGCCCTGCGCGCCGCCTCCGGCAGGCCGCGGAACTGGAGGCGGACCAGCGGCACCAGCTCGGTGTCCTTGCAGACCGGCTCGTCGACCGTGTGGAGCAGCCCGCGCTCCTCAAGAGCCGAGATGTAGTCCCGGAGGTCCCTGTACGGCATGGTTCCGCCCCGTTGCTGCCGGCGAGAATTGGATCGCCGCATTATGGTCCGATCCGCCGGCAAGCGGCAGGGCGGGGCGGTCTCTCGATACGGCCGTCCGCATCTCCCCCCGCCCGCTCCCTCCTTCGTCATGGCCGGACTCGATCCGGCCGCCCATGCGGCCCCTCCGCACGCAGGACGGTCCGACGGGCGGGCGGCGGCGCCGATGGATGGGGGCTTATACCGAATACGTGACGGGCGGGACGCCAACGACACTTCTTCCGTCATGCCCGGACTTGATCCGGCCACCCACCGGCGCCGCCACGCCTCCGCACGGCCCGCCGTGCGCGCCGATAGGCCGCATGGGTGCCCGGATCAAGTCCGGGCATGACGAGGGGGATGCATGACGGGGGAAAGAGCATGGGACGCGTGGGGTGCGGTTGCGCATGACGAGAGGGGAGACATCGACGAGGAAAAGGCGCGCCAGCGCCGTAGCGAAGGCCGCGCCGCGCTACCCGGCGCACTCCACCAGTCCGAGCATCGCCCGCCCCAGCGGCGTGTCCGGCCGCGCCATGTCCCCCATGATCGAGAAGTGGTCGTGCCCCTCGGCGGCGAGCAGGGCGACGTCGCAGCCCGCCGCCTCCAGCGCCGCCGCGTAATCCTCCGACTGGCGCCGGAACTCCGCCGACTCCTTCGCGCCCCAGGCGACCACCACGGGAAGCGGCGCCGCCGGGGGCGGGAGCAGGGCCGGCGAGTTGCGCGCCGCCGTGGCCTCGTCCATAGCGAGGCTCTCCCGGTGGCTGGTGATCCGCATCGGCGCGAGATCGAACAGCCCGCTCATCGGACACGCGCCCTTCACCAGGTCTTCGGGCACCCCGTACTCCGCGTGCCAGCCGGGCGCCAGCGCCATCCCGGTCAGATGCCCCCCCGCCGAGCTCCCCGCGACATGGATGCGGTCGGCGTCGATCCCGTAATCCGCCGCGTTCCGATGGATCCAGGCGAGCGCGCCGCGCATGTCGGCGACGATTTCGTCCATCCCGCAGCCCGGCGCGAGCCGGTAGTTGATCGCCGCCCAGGCGATCCCCGCGCCGTTGTAGACCGGGGCCGGGAAGCGGCGGCCGATCTTGTCCCCGCCCACCCAGTAGCCGCCATGGATGTAGACCATGACCGGCGCCGGCCCCGGACCCTCCGCCGGGAACAGGTCGAGCCGCTGCAGCGGGTCGCGCCCGTAGGCGAGGTCGAGCCGGCCGCGCCCCGCGGCGGTCACCGCGTCGGATGCCTCGCGGTAGCCCTGCTGGATCGCGTCCACGTCGTCGACGCCGATGGTGGGGTCGTATTGCCTTTCCAGCTCTTCGGCGCTGTAGTGGGGACCGGCCATCCGGCGATGCTATCCGAGCCTGGGAGGGAACGCCAAGTGTCCGCGGGTTTCGTCTACCGGCCGCATGTCGCGACCGCCGAAGGGGTGTTCACACCCGATATCGTGCTCGACCGCCTGGAGGTCGCCGCCGGCAACCGCCGTTTCCCGGTGTCGGTGGAGCGGCTCGTCTGCGGCGACGCGATCGAGGTGGTGGGCGAGGACACGCGGGCTCGCGGGGCGGTCGCGCTGATCGCCGCCAGCGGCGGCGCGCTGCTCGGCATCGGCTCCGATCACGTCGACGGCGCGCTGGCCCACGACCCCGGGCGGGCCACGCAGATCTGCGCCAAGCCGCTGGCGCGCGGCGTCTGGCGCTTCGCCGAAGTAGCCGGCCACCTGGCGGAGATCGTGCTCAGGACCGAAGCGGTCGACGCCGCCGGGCGGTCGCGCGAGACCGAGACCGCGCTGTCGGCGATCGCCGCCCTGCCCGGGGACGGCGCGGTGCGGCGGGCGACGGCGATCCTCGCCCATCCGGGCGACGATGCGGACGCGCTGCCCGGGCCGGCGAGGGTGACCGTCACCCTGGAAGACCGCCGCCTCGCCCGCCGCCTCGCCCACCGCTACGCGGTGCGCGTGCTCTAGCCCGCCTCCGCCCGGGGCAAGGGAGGGCGGCCGCGGATCATGTCGGCGGCCTTCTCGGCCATCATCAGCACGCAGGCGTTGATGTTGCCCGAGACCAGATCGGGCATCGCCGAGGCGTCGACCACGCGCAGCCCTTCCGCGCCGCGGACGCGGAGCTCGGGATCGAGCACCGCGCCCTCGTCGATCCCCATCCGGCAGGTGCAGGACGGGTGGTGGGCGGTGATCGCGGTCGCGCGGATCCAGGCGTCGATCTCGGCATCGGTCCTGACCGCCGGGCCCGGCTCGGTCTCCGCCTTGTGGAAGCGAGCGAGGGCGGGCTGCGCGAACACCTCGCGGGCGGCCCTGACGCCCGCCCGCAGCGTGTCGAGATCCGCCCGGCGCGCGAGAAAGCCGGGCCGGATGCGGATCGGCGCCGCCGGGTCGGCGGCGCGCAGCCTGACCTCCCCCGTGCTCTCGGGGTGGAGAACCACCGGGCGCATGCCGTACTGGTCGGGCGGCGCCGGGCGGATGCCCGGCAGCCAGGGGCGCGCGTCGAGCCCGGCGCCGCGGGTGAGGAACTGGATGTCGGGCACGGCGAGCTCCGGCCGCGTCCTGACGAAGCCGTGCATGCCGTTGGGCAGCCATGTCGCCGGCCCGCTGCCGAAGGCCCAGGCGCGCGCCAGGTTGACCGCCAGCCGGTCGAGGCGGAGCTCGCCGCGGAAATGCCCGTTGCCGTTTCGCGCGTTCATCAGCTGGACCGCGAGATGGTCCTGCAGGTTGCGCCCGACTCCCGCGAGGTCGAGCGCGACCTCGATCCCCATCTCGCGCAGATGGCCGGCCGGGCCGATGCCGGACAGCATCAGGAGCTGGGGCGAGTTGAACGCCCCGCCCGACAGCAGAATTTCTCGCTCGGCATAGGCGATGCGTTGGCGCCCGCCCTGGAGCCAGGCGACGCCGCGCGCCCGCACCCCCTCGAGCGCCACGCGGGTGGCGAGCGCCCCGGTCCTGACGGTGAGGTTGGGGCGCCGCATCGCCGGCCTGAGCCAGGCCACCGCCGCCGAGCACCGCCGCCCGTCGCGGATCGTCCACTGGCTGCGGCCGAACCCTTCCTGGCGCTCGCCGTTATAGTCCGGGGTGACGCCGAACCCGGACTCCTCGCCGGCCTCCATCCAGGCGTCGAACAGCGGGTCGCGCGACTTCGAGCGCACCACGCCGAGCGGGCCTTCCGCGCCGCGCCAGCGGTCGCCGCCCTCCTCCCAGCTCTCGCAGCGCTTGAAATAGGGCAGCACGTCGGCATAGGACCAGCCGGCGCAGCCCTTCTGCGCCCAGCGGTCGTAGTCGCCCCGGTGGCCGCGCACATAGGCCATGACGTTGATCGAGGACGAGCCGCCGATCACCTTGCCGCGCAGCGCCTCCATTTCGCGCCCGTCGAGCCCCGCCTCGGGCTCGCTGTCATAGCCCCAGTCGTGCAGGCGCTCGGCGTGCATCTTGCCGATGCCGATCGGGATGGAGATCAGCGGGTCGCGGTCGCTCGGCCCCGCCTCCAGCAGCAGCACCCTGACATCTTCGTCCTCGCTCAGCCGGCCGGCGAGCACGCAGCCCGCCGAGCCGGCGCCGACGACGATGTAGTCGTAGCTTTCCGCCATGGCCCTTGTCCCGTTGCCTGCACAAAGAAGGGCCGCCCCGTGGGACGGCCCTTCCATTGTCTAACCGCGGCCGCGTGCTGGCCGCGAGCGTCGCGCTAGGCGACCCAGGACCCCCGAGAGGCGGAGACCCAGGCCACGCACGTCCGCGGTTGGCGACAATGAGACACTGGATCACCTCCTTTCCGTTGTTGAAATGGCACCCTGTTATGCCGGTTTTCGCTTTCGCCGACAAGTAGACTTTTGCGCGAAGACTTGCCCCGGAGCGCGGGCGAAAGACATCGCGATCCGGCGCGGCACCGGCCATGCCCTGGCCCTACTCCGCCGCCGGGCGCGCCGCCTCGGCGAAATGGGGCATCACCTCGGCGGCGAAGAGGTCGAGCGAGCGCGCCGATTCCTCGAATGTCAGGTCGCCATAGGCGAAGCGCGACACGAAATAGGTGCAGCCGCTCTCGGCCTGCTGCGCCGCGATCTCGCCGCGCAGGGTCTCGGGCGAGCCGACGGCGATCACCCCGGTCCGGCGCGCCTCGTCGAAGCTGTCGGGATAGCGCACCGGGTTGGCGCCGAAGGCGCGCCACAGCCTGGAGAAGCTCGCGAACCAGGACTCGAAGGCCGGCCGGCCGCGCCTCTCCGCCTCGGCGTCGGTCTCGGCGACATAGGTCTGGCGGGTGATTCCCATCAGCGGCGGCGGCGCCGCGCCGTGGGTCTCCGCCCAGGTCTCGCGGAACGCGTCGATCAGCGGCCGGGCGGCCCCGGCCGGGGCGTTGATGACGATGTTCGCCTTCATCCGCGCCGACCACTCGGCCGATTCCCGCGTGCCGGGCCCGTACCACAGCGGCGGGTGCGGCTTCTGGTAGGGGCCGAGCTCCATCGGGAAGCCGGTATAGCGGAAGCGCCTGCCCGCATGGTCGAGGGTGCGGTTGGCCAGCGCGGCCAGGATCACCTCCAGCGATTCCTCGTAGATCTCGCGCACCTCGGGGTGGGAGATGCCGAAATGGCCGAGCTCGAGGAACGAGATGCCGCGGCCGATGCCGAGCTGGAACCGGCCCCGCCCGAGATGGTCGAGCATGCAGATCTCTTCCGCCAGCCGGACCGGGTCGTAGAGCGGCAGGATGTAGACCAGCGGGCCGAACAGCATGGTCCGGGTGCGCTGGGCGACGGCGGCGAGGAAGATGCCGGGCGCGGGCGCCATGCCGAGCGGCGTCGCATGGTGCTCCGCCACGTGGTAGCAGTGCAGCCCCGCCGCCTCGTAGCGCTCCACCAACCGGAGGCGGTCGTCGTAGAGTTCCGACAGCGGGATCTCACGCCCCCGGTCGACGTGGTCGAAGATGCCGAACTTCATGGGCGCGCCCCGCCCCCCTGTCCCCGGGCGAAGCCCGACATCGCCCGATCAGCCGGCGCAGCGTGCCCCCGCCGCCCGCGCCTGGCAACCGGCAGCGCCGCAGCGGTCAGTCTTCCCCGCGCCCCTCGACGAACATCACCAGCGCGGGCAGCACGAACAGGGTGAAGGCGCCGGCCGCGATCAGCCCGCCCAGCATGCTGACGACGAACGGCACGAGGAAGAGCAGCTCGTCGCTCCGCTCATACAGCAGGGGTGAGAGCCCGAGCACGGTGGTGAGCGTGGTGAGGAACACCGCGCGGAAGCGGTCGCGGGTCGCCGCCGAGGCGGCGGCGATCGCCGGCAGGGCGGCGTTCTCCCGCCTTATCCTGTTGTACCGGTCGAGCAGCACCAGCGCGTCGTTGACGATGACGCCGGCCACCCCGACCATGCCGAACAGCGATATGGCGGTCAGATCCCAGCCCAGCGCCCAATGGCCGAACACCGCGCCGGCGAAGGAGATCGGCACCCCGATCACCGCCACCAGCGGCTTCCAGTAGCTGCGCAGGAAGGCCGCCATCAGGCCGTACATCAGGATCAGCACGATCGGGACCAGCACCCCCATGGTCTGGAGCAGGGCCTGTTCGTCCCGGGCGCCGGCATCGCGCGCCACCGAGAGGCCGGGATACTTGGCGAGCAGGCCCGGAAGGAAGCCTTCCGCGACCGCCCGCCTCGCCTGGATCGCGGTGATCCGGCCGAAGTCGACATGCGCGTTCACCAGGGCCGCGCGCTTTCCGTCGATGCGGGTGAGCGTCGAGAGCGCGCGCTGCTCCACGACGCGGGCGACGGTGGACAGCGGGATCTCGTGGCCGCCCGGCAGCGCGATGCGCTCGCTGGCGAGCTCGCGCAGGCTGCGCCGCCGTTCGACCGGATAGCGGACCACGACCGCGATCTCGTCCCGGCCGCGCTGGATCCGCTGCACCGCCAGCCCGTGGAAATTGGCCCGTAGCTGCTTGCCGATCATCGCCGGCGTCAGCCCCGCCGCCTCCCCCGCCGGGGTCAGGCGAATCTCGAAATGGCGCTTGCCTGGCGCCAGGCTGTCCGATTGCGCGTAGAGGCCCGGAACCGCGCGCAGATGGGAGCCGAGCTCCCGCGCGGCGCGCCGCAGGGTTTCGGGGTCGTCATGGAGCAGCGCGTAGGCGACGCCCGGCCTGAAGCGGATTCGCGTGGTCTGAATGGAGAGCTTCTCGAGCTGCGATACGTCGCCGACGTTCTCGCGCCACAGGCGTCCGATGACTTCGGGAGATGCCTGGCGAAGCGGCCGCTTGTGGAGGTGAATTCGCACCGATGCGAGATGGCTCCGGTTGGCGTCGTCCTGGCCGGTGCGCGACCCCGCGGCCCCGCCCAGATTGCCGACGATCAGGCTTACCGATTCGATGGATTCCCCACCGAGCTGCTCGTTGATCGCGCGCGCCGCCCGCACGAAGCGCTGTCCGACGGCGACGCTCGACTCGAACGGCGCGCCGACCGGCAGTTCGAGATCGGCCTGGATGGTGTTGCCGAAATTGGCGGTGCTGTCGAGCACGATGACCCGGACGATTTCCGCCCGCAGCAGCCAGAGGGCGGCAAGCACGAACACGACGCCGAAGAGGAATGTCAGATAGATGTGGCGTACCGACCACGACACCACCGGCACGACGATGGCGTCGCGCAAGTCTTCGATCCAGCCGCGCACCCGGTCCTGGATGTCGCGCAGGGGCGAGAGGCTCCAGCGCCCCTCATAGGACAGATGCGACGGCAGAACGCAGAACGCCTCGACGAGGGAGACCAGGAGGACGAAGAACGCGACATAGGGAAACACCTGCACGATCTGGTAGGCGCCGGTCGTCACGAACAGCAGCGGCACGAAGGCCAGCACCGTCGTCAGCACGCCCACCGTGATCGGCCCGACCACGGCTCTCGCCCCTGAAACCGCCGCATCCAGCGCGCTCTTCCCCCTTTCCCTCTCCGTGGCGATGCTCTCGCCGACCACCACGGCGTCGTCGACGACGATCCCGATCAGCAGGAAGAAGGCGAACAGCGTCCCCATGTTCAGGGTCAGGTCGGAGATGCCGAAGAACATCAGCGAGCCGATGAAGGAGATCGGAATCCCGAGCGCAATCCAGAACGCCACACGAAGGTCGAACACCAGCACCAGGCAGACGAAGACCAGGATGGTGCCGATCACGGCGTTTTGCAGGATCCCGCCGAACCGGTCGAGAATCCCCTCCACCCTGTCGCTCCAGACTTCGACCTCGACGCCCGCCGGCGGCGTGTATGTCGCCAGCCAGTCCCTGATGGCGTTGGAGATCCCGAAGACCGAGTGTTCCTCGCCGGCTTCGACCCGGACGAAAACCGCCGGCTTGCCGTCGACCTCGGACAGGATGTCCTCGTCGACGAACCCGTCGCGGATGCGCGCCACGTCGCCGAGCTTGACCACCGACCCGTCGGGCCGGGCGATCAGCGGGATGTTCTTGAATTCCTCGCCGCGCGTCCGCTTGCCCACGACGTGAAGCACCACCCCGCCGGCGCCGGTGCGCAGCTCGCCGAAAGTGAGGTTGACCGAGGATCGCCGCACCTCGCGCGCCACCTGCGCGATGGAGAGCCCGTTGCGGCGCAGCTCCTCCTCGTTCATCTCGATCGAGATTTCGCGGTCGCGCGTGCCCCTGAGGCGGACCAGCGACACCGAGGGCAGCGCCAGGAGATCGTCGCGCAGGGACTCCGCCGCCATCCGCAAGCCGTCCTCCGACAGCGTCGAGGAGGCGACCGAGATCGTCAGCACCTCGATGGTCAGCTTCTTGAGCCCGATCTTCGGAGGCTTGGCGCTGAGCGGCGGAAAACCCTCGATGCTGTCGATCGTGTTCTTGACGTCGGCCAGAACCGCGTCGGCGTCGGCGAAGGTCTCGAGCTCCAGCTCGATGCGGGCCAGGCCTTCCGAGGCGACGCTCACCACCCGGTCGACGCCCTCCAGCCCGACGACGCTTTCCTCGATCCGGCGATTGATGTCTTCCTCGATCTCCCGCGGCGACGAGCCGGGCGAAGCCAGGGTGACGACGATCGTGCGGAAATCCAGGTCCGGAACCTGCCGGACATGGATGTTGAGCCCCGCCAGCACGCCGCCCAGGATCAGGAAGAGCATCAGCAGCTTGGCGGCGACGGGATTGCCGACGAAATATGCGATCAGTCCGTTCTTCACGACAGCCCCCGGCTATGGCGTGTGCTGGTTGTCCGCGGTCTCGATCCGGGGACCGGCCTATTGCTTCGGCGACGCTTGCGCGATGTCCACCTCGACCCCTTCGGCGGCGTCCGGCAGGCTGCCCACCACCACCCCGTCGCCCGCGTCGAACGCCTCGACGATCCAGCCCGCGGCGCTGCGCCCGAGAGTGCCGGGCTTCAGCGAGTCCAGGGCGCCGTCCCTGACCAGCCAGAGCCTGTCGCCTTCCCGGGCCGCGGATTCGGGGAGCACGTAGACATTGCCGCGCTCGGGCCCGGTCACCTCGACCCGCGCGAAGCTGCCCGGGAGGGGGAGGGTCTCAGGCGGCGTATCGTCCGCGAATTCGAGGAACAGCGTCGCCAGCCGCGTGCGCGGGGCGATCACCGCCGACACCCGGGCGACGCTGGCCCGGTAGCTGCCCATGGCGGTCCTCACCAGGGCGGAGCGGCCGATGGCGGGGGCGATCGCGGCGAGGTCGCCCTGCCCGATGGGCACGCGGACCTGCAACGCGCCCGTCCGGTAGACCACCCCCAGCCGGGATTCGCGTCCCACGTCGTCGGCCGGCCCCACCAGATCGCCGATTTCGAGATCCGAAGACACCACCCGGCTCGCAAAGGGCAGCGAGATCTCGGTCCGCGCCAGCCGCAGCTCCGCCAGCGCCAGCGCGGCCCGCGCCCCGCCCAGCCGGGCTTCAGCGAGCACGCCCTCCGCGGTGTCCGGTTTTTCGATCCGCAGGGCCGCCTCCGCTTCCGCGACGGCCATGTCCGCCGCCTTGACCTCGAGCTGGTATTCGGTCGGATCGATCCTGACGAAGACCTCGTTCGCCGGGATCGAGCCGCCGTTGCTGAATTTGGGCGACACCCAGACCACCCGGCCGACCACCTCGGCGACCACCCTGGTCTTTCTCTCCAGGGTGACCGTTCCGGTCAGCGCCAGGGTGAGGGTGTGCGCGGTCGCCGCCGGCTTGACCACGCTCACCACCGGCTTGGCCTGGGCGGGACCGGCGATCGTGCCGCGGTCCACGCGGCTCGGGGCGCGGGCGAAGTAGAGCGCGACGACGATGGCGAGCACGATCAGCGCCAGCTGGGCGAAGCCGAACCATCGCGGCCTTTCGGAAGGGCTGGCGGGGCTCGTTGAATCCTGTGGCATCAGCTTTCCCGTCTTTGTGTTGCTGCGGCGGGACGCACGACCGGCTCGCCACGCGGCGACGGCAGAACCGGACCCCTAGACTGCCTCAAATACAACGAAATTCATACGTCTCTATTGTCTCCATGGGTCGAATATTACTGACGCAAAGAACCATGCACTGTATTCGACGGCGAATCCCACGCAGCACTTGTGGAGTCCGGTTCGACCGCCGTCATCCGGCCGCTTGGGCCGGGCCCGGCGCGCGCCGCCGGAAGATGCGGCGGATGTCCTCGTCGATGGCCAGAAGCGCCGGGGTGAGGACCAGCACGATCAGGGTCGCGACCGCGAGCCCGAACACGATGGTGATCGCCATCGGGATCAGGAACTGGGCCTGGAGGCTGGTCTCGAACAGGAGCGGAACCAGACCGCCGATGGTGGTCAGCGAGGTCAGCAGCACCGGGCGCAGGCGTTCCCGGCATCCCAGGACGATGGCCTCGTGCAGCGGCGTCTCGTCGTCGATATGCAGGTCGACGGTGCGGACCAGGATGATGGAGTTGTTGACCAGGATCCCGGACAGGCCGAGCAGCCCGATCATGCTGAGTATCGTCACGTCGAAGCCGAGCGCCAGGTGGCCCAGCACGGTGCCGACGAAGCCGAACGGGATGATCGCCATGACGATCAGCGGCCGGGTGAAATTGGCGAACACCCAGGCGAGCACGATGTAAATGGCGATCAGCCCGGTGATCGCGCCGGCGCCCATGTCGCGGGCCGACTCGGCCTGTTCCTCGGCCTTGCCCTTGAACCGGTAGCTGAGGCCGTAGCGCTGCGCGATGTCGGCGAGCCCGCCCTCGGCGATCGCCGGCAGCAGGGCGCCGAGGCTGGTGACCGTCTCGTCGATCTCCCCGGTGATCGCCACCTCGCGGGCACCGTCCTCGCGGCGGAGGCGCGAGAAGCCGCGCTCCTGGCTGAGCGTCACGACCTCGCTCAGGGGGACCTCGGCGCCGTCCGGCGCGCGCAGGAACAGGTCGAGGAACGCCGCGCTGTCGGCGCTCGCGCGCGGGTAGCGGACCTTGATCGTCACCTCCTCGTCGCCGCGCGCGAAGCGCTGGGCGATCGCGCCCTGGAACGCGTTTCTTACTTGCAGCCCGGCGCTCTGGGTGGTGAAGCCGAGCGCCTGGCCGCGCGGCGTGACCTCCAGGATCAGCTCCTGCTTGCCGTAGGGAAGGTCGTCGTCGATCGTGCTGACGCCCGGGAAGCGACTGAGCAGGCGCTTGACCTCGGTCGCCGCCGCCTTGAGGTCGTCGGCGGAGCCGCCGCGCAGGCGGATGTCGATTTCCCGCCCCGGCGGGCCGCCCGCGCGCGCGTTGAGGTTGACCTGTTCCACGTTCGGCAGCCGGCGGATCTCGCTGCGCCATGCCTCGATGAAGTCCTCCGTGCGCAGCTTGCGCTCGTCCGACGGGACCAGCTCCACGGTCAGCCCGCCATATTGATCGCCGACGATGCGCGAGAACTGCCGGCCGCCGCTGCGCCCGACGCTGCCGAAGCTCATGGCCACCAGGTCTTCGGTGTCGGCCCCGAACCGGGCCACCGCCCGGTCCACGGCGTCCGACAGCTCCTGGACCATCGCACCGGTGTCGCGGCGCGGCGTGCCGGGCGCCATCACCACGTTGCCGACCACCACGTCCGCCTCCGGCGAGGGGAAGAAGTGGAACCCCACCCGGCCGCCAAGCATCAGCCCGGCGGACACCAGGAAGACCGCGATCGCCATCGCCGCCGTGGCGTAGCGCCAGCGCACGCAGAGCCGGATGATCCGCTGGAACGGGCCGGCGCGGAACCAGTCGAAGCCGGCGTCGAAGCGCCGCATCGCGAAGTTGCGCCTTCCCCCGTGCTTCTTGAGCGACTCCCGCAGATGGCCGGGCAGCACCAGGAAGCACTCGACCAGGCTGGCGAGTATGACCGCGACCACGACCAGCGGGATGGCGCCCACGATCTGGCCGATGATGCCGCCCATGGCGACCAGCGGCAGGAACGCGGCGATCGTGGTCAGCGAGGCGGCCATCACCGGCGCCAGCATGCGCAGCGCGCCCGCCTCCGCCGCCTGACGCGGGCCGAGCCCGGCCTCGCGCCGCGCCGCCGCGTGCTCGCCGACGACGATGGTGTCGTCGACGATGAGCCCGAGCGTCATGATCAGCGCGAACAGGGTGACCATGTTGATGCTCTCGCCGAGCGCCAGCATGGTCGCCAGCGCCGCCATGAACGCGGTCGGGATGCCGGCCGCCACCCAGAACGCGGTGCGGCCGTTGAGAAACACCAGCAGCACCGCGAGCACGAGGACCAACCCCGAGGCGCCGTTGTTCAGCAGAACCTGGACCCGCTGCTCGATCAGCCCCGCCTGCTCGTCGTAGCGCTCGATCTTGAGCTGCGGCGGATAGTTGCCGCGCGCCTCGACGAGGAAGCGGTCGACGATCCCGCCGACCTTGAGGGCGTCGGCGGTCGGCGAGCGCTGCACGTGCAGCTCGATCGCCGGCCGGCCGTCGCGCAGCCCGATGGGCGCCTTGTCGTCGAACGCCTCGGAGACGTTCGCGATGTCGCGCAGATAGATCTTCTGCCCGTCGCCGAGCGACCGGATCTCGATGCTGCCGATATCGCCCGATGTGGTGTGCAGCCCGACGCTGCGAAGCTGCTTCTCCACCGAACCTTCCAGGCTGCCCGACGGTATGTCCCGGTTGGTGGCTTCGATGCGGGCGGCCACCGCCGCCGGCGTCAGGTCGAGCTGGCGCAGCACCCGCGGCTCGATCTCGACGCGGATCTCCTCGTCGCGCGCGCCGAAGAACGTCACCCGGTCGATGCCGGCGGCCAGCAGCTGGTCGCGCATCCGCTTGGCCTGGCGTTTCAGGACGGCCTCGGAATACGGACCCGACAGGACGAGGCGGACGATCGTGTCGTAACGGATGATGCGGCGGACCACCGGCCGCTCGCTGTCCTCCGGCAGGATGGTTATCTGCTGCAGCGCCGCCTCCGCCTCCGACACCGCCGACTGCATGTCGGTGCCGGCCTGGTACTCGACGACCACCCGCCCCACGCCCTCCGTCGCATAGGAGGTCACCTTCTCGACATGGTCCAGGAACCGGATCTCGGGCTCGATCGCCGCGACGATATTGGCTTCCACGTCGCCGGTGCTCGCGCCCGGCCAGACCACCCGGATCGAGACGATGTCGAGGCCGAAATCGGGAAAGAACTGGGTGTTCAGCTTGGACAGCGAGTAGATGCCGGCGACGAAGATCAGGGCCATCAACAGATTGGCGGCGTTGCGGTGCCGCACGAACAGCCGGATCAGGTTCTTTCCGAACATCGGTCCCGCGCGCCCTTGCGCCTAGCGGAGCTCGACCCTGAGGCCGGGCGCGATCGCCACCGACTGGGTGGTCACCAGGCGGTCGCCTTCCGACAGCTCGCCGCGCAGCAGGACGTCGTTGCCGACCCGGGCGACGATCTCCGCCCGGCGCTGCACCAGCCGGCCGTCCTCGATGCCGTAGACGACATTCCCCGGGTGGAGGACGGTCTCCGGAACCCGCGCGACGCCGGCATAGGTCCGGTCGGGAATGCGAACCTCGACGAAGGCGCCCGGGCGCAGCGACGAGGCCGCCTCGCGGTCCTCGATCCCGGCGAACAGCTCCACGCCGCCGCTCGCCGTGTCGATCTGCGCGCCGACCCGCGCGACCGCCGCCTCCAGGACGAGCTCGCGCTGTCCGACCCGCCAGATCACCCGCGCGGTCCGGCCGATCACGCCCCGGCCGGTGCCGGTAAGGCGTCCGTATTGCGCGTCCGAGATGTGGAAGCGCGCCTCCAGGCTGCCCGTGTCGATCAGCTGGCCCACGCTGTCGAGCACGCCGAGACGCTGGCCCACCTGCGCGGTGACGCTCTGGAACACCCCGTCGAACGGCGCGCGCAGGCGGGTGCGCCCGAGGTCGTAGCGCGCCCGCTGCACCGCCACGTCGAGGCGCTCGATGCCCGCCTTCTCCTGCGCCAGCCGCGCCGACTCGGCGTCGATCCCGTTCTGGCGCAGCGCGATCGCGCGTTGCTGGCGGCTCAGCTCCAGCCGCTTCTTGTCCAGCGCCTGGATGGAAATATTGCCCCTGGCGCTGAGCTGTTTGGCGCGCTTCAGGTCGCGCTCCAGCACGGCGAGGATCTCCCGGTCGCTCTTGAGCGCCTTGGTCTCGGCGCTCCGTCTCGCCTCGCGCTCGACGATGCGCGCCCTCGACTCCGCCAGCCGGGCCTCGCTCTCCTTGAGCGCGGAGCGGTATTCGAACTCGTCGATGGCGAGGATCACCTCGCCGTGGCGGACCAGCCCGCCCTCCACCAGGTTGGGATGCAGCTCGACCACCTGACCGGTCACCAGGGCGCGCAGCTGGATCTGGCGGGCCGCGAAGATCTTCCCGAAGAGCTGGATTTCCGGCTGCACGTCGGTCAGGCGCACCGGCACCGAGTCGACCGTCCACACCCGTTCCACGGGCGGCGAGGGAGCGACCTGCGGCCTGGTCCTGATCAGGTAGGACGCCGCGACCACGCCCGCGGCCAGCAGCGCGATCGGCACCACGACCAGAAACAGCTTTCTCATGGATCGCCCTTAGCGTCCGGACGCCAAAACCCTAGAGCATGTGCGCTTTGGATGGAACCGATGCGGCGCTGCGTCCCTCGATACGGCGCTTCGCGCCTACTCGGGATGAGGAGAATATTCTTGAGGCCTACCAACCTCTCCTCATCCTGAGTAGCCCCCGAAGGGGGCGTATCGAAGGACGGCCTCGGCCCCGCTCCCAACCGCCGGTCAGTACGACCTGGGCAGGCCGAGCGCGCGCTCGGCGATGTAGCTGAGCGCGAGGTGCTGGCTGACCGGGGCGAGAAGGAGCATGACGATCTCGCGCATCAGGCGCTCGACATGGAACTCGCGCGCATAGCCCATGCCGCCATGCGTCGCCACCGCCTGCTTGCAGGCCTCGAACCCCGCCTCGACGGCGAGGAACTTGGCCGCGTTGGCCTCGATGCCGCAGGGCTCGCCCCGGTCGTACAGCCAGGCCGCCTTCATGGTGGCGAGGTGGGCCGCCTCCAGCGCCGACCAGGAGGCGGCGAGCGGGTGCTGGATCCCCTGGTTGGCGCCGATCGGCCGGCCGAACACGACGCGCTCGCCGGCATAGCGCGCGGCCCTCGCGAGCGCGTCGCGGCCGATCCCGACGGCCTCGGCGGCGACCAGGATGCGCTCCGGGTTGAGGCTCTGGAGGATGTAGCGGAACCCCTCGCCCTCGGCGCCGATCAGATCGCCTTCCGGGACCCGCATGCCGTCGAAGCGGATCTCGTTGGAATCGACGGCCTTGCGGCCCATCTTGTCGATCTCGCGTATCTCCGCCGTCGCGCGGTCGAGATCGGCGAAGAACAGGCTGAGCCCGGCGGCGGGCGCCTCGTCGCGCCGCGGCGCGGTGCGCGCGAGCAGCATGATCTTGTCCGCCACCCGGGCGGTCGAGGTCCAGATCTTGCGCCCGCGCACGACATAGCCCGCGCCGTCGCGCTCGGCCTTCGTGGCGATCCTCGTGGTGTCGAGCCCGGCATCGGGCTCGGTGACCGCGAAGCACATTTTCGACCGCCCCTCGATCAGCGGCGGCAGCCAGCGGCGCTTCTGGGCCTCGCTGCCGTGGGCGACGATCGCGTGCGGACCGAAGACGTTCATGTGGATGCTGGAGGCCGCCGCCATGGCGCCGCCCGAGGCGGCGACGCGCGTCATCATGAGCGCCGCCTCGGTCACCCCGAGCCCGGCGCCGCCATGCGCCTCGGGCAGCGCGATGCCGAGCCAGCCGCCCGCCGCCATCGCGTCGTAGAAGGCGTGCGGGAACGCCCCGTCGCGGTCGCGTTCCAGCCAGTAGGCGTCGTCGAAGACAGCGACCGTGCGGCCGACGCCGTCGACGATCGCCCGCTGGTCGTCGCTCAGCCCGAAATTCATCCCCGGTATCCCGTCAGCGGCGCCGCCATCGTGCCCCGCCCCCGGTGCCGGGGGAAGGCCCGGCGGGGGTTTCGCCGCCCGGGCGGCGAAAATAGAGTGCCCTTGCGGGGGGCAGTCCATGACCAAATGCATCCGATTCCACGAGACCGGCGGGCCCGAGGTGCTGCGCCTGGAAGACATCGACCTGGGCCCGCCCGGCCCCGGCGAGGTGCTGATCCGCCAGACCGCGATCGGGGTGAACTACCGCGACATCTACCGCCGGGAGGGAAGGCACGCGGTCGAGGGCTTCCCGGCCGCGCTCGGCGTCGAGGGGGCGGGAATCGTCGAGGCCCTGGGCGAGGGCGTCGACCGGCTCGCGGTCGGACAGCCGGTCGTCGCCCAGGGCGGCGGCGACGGCGCCTATGCCGAGGCGCGCATCGTTCCGGCATGGCGCTGCCTGGCGCTGCCCGGCGGGATCTCCGGGCGGACCGCCGCGGCGATGATGGTCAAGGGCATGACGGCGAGCTACCTGCTGCGCCGGACCTGCGAAGTCGGGGCGGGCGACACCGTGCTGGTGCACGCCGCCGCCGGCGGGGTCGGGCTGATCCTCTGCCAGTGGGCCAGGCATCTCGGCGCCCGGGTGATCGGCACCGTCGGCACCGACGCCAAGGCGGCGCTCGCCGCCGCCAATGGCTGCGACCATCCGATCGTCTACACCAGGGAGGACTTCGCCGCCCGGGTGCGCGAGATCACCGGCGGCGAGGGCGCAAGGGCGGTCTACGATTCGGTCGGCGCGGCGACCTTCGAGGGCTCGCTCGCGTGCCTTGCGACGCGCGGGGTGCTGGCGCAGTTCGGCGAGGCGTCCGGCGATCCCCCGCCGGTCGACCCGCGCCGGCTCGGACCGCTGGGATCGGTGTTCCTCACCCATCCCAGCCTCGGCCACTACTCCCGCACCCGCGAGGAGTTTTTGGACCTCGCCGGCTCGCTGATCGACGTCGTCCAGTCGGGGGCGGTGAAGATCACGATCGGCCATGTCTACCCGCTCGAGGCCGCCGCGGAGGCGCATCGCGCCATGGCGGCCAGGGAGACTGCCGGCTCGGCGATCCTGGTGCCTTAGCCCCGCCCGAAGGGTCGTGCGCAGGCCCCGGACTTAGATCGGGGCAGGCGCCCGCCCGCTACGTCGCGGGCCTTGACTGCACCCTCGCCGCAACCCTTTCCGACCGCCTATACACCACACGGCACGTACCCACGGGGCGGAGAAGAGCCGACGAGAGGTGACGGACCGCGGCCTGACCGCCACTTGTCGCAACCGCTCCTACAACTGGACCGACCCCCGGTATCTTCCTAGTTTCAACGGGGCTCCCATGACCACACGCGACGGAGCGGCCACCATGGAACCGCCACCCAAACAACGCCTGCACCAACTGATCGACGAACTGCCTGACGAGCAGATTCAAGCAGCCGAACGCTACCTCCACACACTATGCCGTGACGTACACCCCGTCGTGCGCGCCATGCGCTCCGCACCGATCGACGACGAGCCCCTCACGGACGAAGACCGCGAAGCGATCCTGGAAGGCCGACGTGAAATCGCGGCCGGTCACGGCATCCCCAATGAGCGGATTCGCCGCAAGCTCGGACTATGGAATGGCGACTGATCTGGACCTCGCGCGCGGAAAGAGACCTCGACGCCCTCGACCCCATCGCCGCGCGCCGCATCCAGCGCGTGCTTGAACGCTTCTCCGAAAGCGGCCACGCGGACCTCCGCCGCCTCAACAACATCACCCCTGAACAATGGCGCATCCGCGTCGGGCATTATCGCGTCATCCTCGAATTGCTGGAGGACAAAGAGCAAGCTCACATCATCCGCATCCGCCGGCGCGACGCGGCCTACTGACCGCGCCCCGTCGCCTTGCTCGACAAGGCCATGGCGCCGCGCATTGCCACCCCCAAGCCCGACGCGATCTCCCAACCTCCATTCGCCTGCACGCCGCTTTTCCCTCAACTCCTCGCGACTTCCCACACCGACCGACCCCTTGGGCACGGCTAGCCCGCCATGTGTTCGGCGATCGGCCCCGGGGCGGTGAGTGCCGCCCGGACCAGCTCGGCCGCGACGACGGCGCCCAGGCGGAGCTCCGCCGCGCTCACCCGCCCGGCCGTGTCGGCCTCGGTCAGCAGGTAGCGCGCGCCGGCGTCCGGGTCGCCGAACCCGGCGATCAGGCGCAGCGCCGGGATGCCGCGCTCGGCGAAGTTGAAATGATCGGAGTTCCGCAGCAGCTCCTGCCACGTCGCGATGTCGAGCCCGCGCGCGGCCGCGACCGAGGCGACGAACGCATCCAGCGCAGCGAACCCGCTGGTGAGGCAGGTGAAGTCGGGGCTACCGCCGAGCGTGTCGAGATTGACGACGACGGCGATCGCGCGGCGCTCCGCCTCGCTGAGCGAGTCGACATAGAGCCTGGAGCCGAGCAGCCCGGTCTCCTCGGCGGTGAACAGGATCACCCGCAGCCCGCGCGGCGTCGCTGCGACATGGGGCGCGAAGCGGCGCAGGATCTCCAGCGCGGCGGCGACCCCGGTCGCGTTGTCGAGCGCGCTGTCGGCCAGGTCGTGGCCGTCGTAATGGGCCGACAGCACGACCCATTCCGGGGTCAGGCCGGGGATCTCGGCGATCAGGTTGCGGCCGACATCCGCCTCGCGCCGGTTGTCGACCGCGAGGCGGATCCGGGCGCCCGCGATCGCCTGCGCCGTCGCATGGTCGACGCCGACCGCGGGCATGTTGGGCCCGGTCTCCTGCCAGACGCCGCCGGTCACCAGCCCGGCCTCCGGCATCGGGTTGGCGACGACGAACCCCGCCGCGCCGGCCTCCAGCGCGTGGCCGAACTTGATCCGCCGGTGGATGGTGTCGCGCGAGAACGGGTATTCGTGGCGCACCAGGGCGAAGTTGCCCCGCACCCGGTCGCCGAGGCGGCGGAAATCCTCCTCCGCGCCGCGGCCGAGATCGACCGCCTCGCCTTCGACGCCGGGTGTTTCGTCCGAGCCGACCAGCGGGTGGCAGCGGAGCTCCCGGACCGGTCCGGGAGAAATCCGGGCCAGGGCGTAGCCGAGATTGGTCCAGCGCGCATAGCCGAATTCATGCGCCGAGACGGCGGCGCCGGGGATTGCGGCCAGACGGGCCTCCAGCAGCCGCGCCGCCGCCTTCTCGCCGTCCGAGCCGACGAGGCGCCCGCCGCAGGCGGTGAGCGCCGCGAAGTCCTCCACGATCGCGTCCGAGCGGCGGATTTCGTCGATGATCGTTTCGCGGAATTCCATCGAACCTACCGCGGCACGCCGAGCTGGACCACGCGCTCGCCGGTGGTCACTGTGGGCAGGGTCGCGATGCGCACCACCGGGCCGCCGCGCCGGGCGACGATGTCCTCGACCGGCTCGTCGAACGGGTCGGTGATTGTGGCCACGTGCTGGCCCGGCGCGACCTCGTCGTTGAGCCCGACATGCAGCGTCAGCACGCCGGCCCGGCGCGCCCGGATCACGTCCATGGTGCGGATCACCAGATTGCGCCCGGACTGCTCGACCGCACCCTCCAGCATGCCCAGCTTGCGCAGCACGTTGGCGATGCCGCGCACCCCGAGCGCGACCTCTTCGCCGTCGATGCGCCCGCCCTCGCCGATCTCGACGCCGAAGGCCGGGATGCCGCGTTCGCCCATCACGACATGCGGGTTCCGGTCGCCGACATACATGCCCCTGTCGTTGGCGAGGATGTAGTCGGCGCCGAAGGCACGCGCCAGCGCCTCGGCCTCGCCCACCGCCGCGCCGCAGCGCGTCGGCGGCAGGAAGGCGAACGGCGCGTAGCGCCCGCCGGTGGTCGGCGTGTGCACGTCGATCATGAAATCCGCATGCCGCATCAGCCGCTCGTAGATCCCGTGCGCCATCGCCGAGGCGGTGTTGCCGTCGGCGTCGCCCGGGAAGGCGGCCCAGGGGTCGGCCGGGTTCTGGTCCATCGGCGATTTCAGCATGTGGCCGACGAAGAAGCGGTGCTGGACCTGGAAGGCAAGCGGGTTCTGCACCGGCACCGCGATGACCGTGCCGCGCAGCTTCGCCGGGTCGAGCCCGCGCGCGGCACGGCCGACGATCTGCGTGCCGGCGATCTCGTCGCCGTGGAAGGCGGCGCCGAGGTAGAACACCGGGCCCGGCGCGGCGCCGCGGACGACCAACGCCCGGATCTCGACCCAGCTCCCGTCGGCGAGCTCGACGGTGCGGAACCGGGTGTGCGAAGTCGTGCCGCGTTCGAGCGCGAGCCCCTCGATCGCGAGGTCACGGTCGCCCGCGCCCGCCATGTCAGCGCGCGAGCCGGTCGTGGGCGTCGGCGAACAGCCGGCGCATGCGGACGATGCCGAGATCCGACTGGGCCAGGAACTCGCCGTCGAGCGCGGCGCGGTTGCGCTGCGAGGCGAGCGCCGCCTCGTCCCCGTCGAGCACGTCGTACATCTTGCGGCGCAGCCGGAGGTGCCACAGCGTCCACCAGATCCACCACTTCCAGCCGGTGATCCGGCGCTTGCGCACCATGTAGATCTGGGTCGCCCCGGCGTCGATCGGGGTGACGAAGACCAGCACCCGCATCGCCCCGCCCGGCCCCGCCGACCAGGGATAGGGCACGTCGACCTCGCACCAGTTGGGGAAGTGATAGGTGCTGTAGTCGAAGCTCACCAGCTCCTGGCCCTCGCGCTTGACGAACAGCCCGTCGGGCCGGTCCTCGACCGCGATGACGTCCTGCAGCGCGCCATGCCCCATGGTGTAGGTGCCGGCGTGCAGGAACGGCGCGTGGATCGGGTCGACCAGGTTTTCGAGCACGCGGAACCAGCCGACGCCGTGCCATTCGTGCGGCACGATGAAGCCGCTCCAGTCCGGGCTTTCGAGCTCCGCCGGGTTGGGGCAGGCGCGCTCGGGCCCCCGCCCGTCGTCGTCGAACCAGGCGAACACCAGCCCGCCATGCTGCTCCACCGGGTAGGCCCGCACGCTCGCCTCCCGCGCGAGTTCGCAGGCGCCGCCCTCGGACGGGATCGCGACGCACTGGCCGGTGCCGTCATAGGCCCAGCCGTGGTAGCGGCAGCACAGCCGGTCCCCCACCACCGCGCCCAGCGACAGCCTGGCGCCGCGATGCGCGCAGCGGTCGGCGAACAGATGAAGCCCGCCTTGCGCGTCGCGCCACAATGCGAGGTCCTCGCCCATGCGGCGCAGCGCCAACGGGTTGGCGCCGTCCAGCGCGCTCGCCGGCGCCACCGCATACCAGTGGTTCCGGAGCCCGGACTCGAATTCCGCCTCGACCGCGCGCCAGCGCCCGCGCTCCGAATCCCGCCGGCGCTTCTCGCGGATGCGCTCGACATCTTCGGCCTCGACCGGTTGCGTCTCTGGTTGCGACATGGCGCGTCGATGGTGCCGCGTTTCGCCCCGGCGCACAACGCGGCTCGTCGCCGCCCACCCGCGTTGTGTACCGCCGGCGCAGAATGACTATAATCACGGCGGACAAGCATCCACACGACACGGGGAGGTACACAGCATGATCCGTTTCCGGCATCTGACGGCCACCGTCGGGATGGCCGCGCTCGCCTTGGGTGTGGCGGCAGGCGCCGCGCAGGCCCAGAAATACGAGCTGAAGATGACGTCCTACGTCTCCGCCAAGGGCGGTTTCTGGACCAACTACCAGCAGAAGTTCATCGATGCCGTCGACCTGATGACCAACGGCGAAGTCAAGATCAAGGGCTTCAGCGTCGGCGTGATCGCCGGCGCCTTCGACGGGCTGAAGGCGGTGCAGAAGGGGACGGCGGACATCTCCTACAACTACCCCGGCTACCAGGTGAACGACGACCCGGCGAACGGCATCTTCGGCGGCATGGTCGGCGGCATGCCGATGGAGCAGTTCATGCACTGGTATGTCGGAGCCGACGGCACCAAGCTGCTGGAGGAGTTCCGCCACAAGGAGATGGGGCTCCACCCGGTGCTCTCCGGCATGGGGTCGACCGAGTTCCTGCTGCATTCGCACAAGCCGGTCAGGACCATCGCCGACTTCAAGGGCATGAAGATCCGCACCGCCGGGCCATGGGCGGAAATCCTCCCGTCTCTCGGGGCTTCGGCCACGGTGCTCCCCGGCGGCGAGATCTACACCGCGCTGGAGCGCCGGGTGATCGACGCCAACGAGTTCGTCACCCCGGCGACCAACATCAAGATGGGTTTCCACAAGGTCGCCAAGTACATCATCATGCCGGGGCTCCACAGCCCCTCGCACATGAACGAGGCCACCTTCAAGCTGGAGACCTGGAACAAGATGCCCAAGCGCATCCGGGACCAGATCAGTGCCGCGGGCCAGCTCTCGGCGTTCCAGACGGCCATGGCCATAGGCATCCAGGATCTCGATGCGGTGGAAAAGCTGATGGCCGGCAAGAACACCTGGATCACGCTCGACGCCGCGGCCCAGGCCAAGATCGAGGAGCTCGGCCGCGCCTGGTCGGCGGAGCAGGCCAAGAAGCGGAAGGCCAAGGGCAGCGACTGGATGGAGCGGGTCTCCAATTCCTATTGGGGCTTCTACGACCGCTACAAGAAGTTCGGCGTCTACCGGCATAACTAGGCCGACGGACGCGGCAAGCGCGCGGGGCGGGTCGCCGCCCCGCGCGTCTTCCGTCGCGGGTTTCCCATGACCTCGTTCGTGCGCGCGGTCGACCGCGTCAACGATCTCCTCGCCGCCATCGCGATGGCGTTCCTGTTCGTGATGATCGCCGACATGCTCTACGAGGTCATCTCGCGCCGCGTGTTCGGGGCGCCGACGCTGTGGGCCTATGACATCGCCTACATGATGAACGGCATCGGCTTCCTGTTCGCCGCCGGCTACACGCTGCGCCGCAACGGCCATATCCGCATCGACTTCCTGTCGACCCGGCTGCCGCGCAGGAACCAGGACCTGATCAACCTGTTCGTCTACCTGTTCCTGGTGTTCCCGGCGCTCGGCTGCCTGATCTGGGGCTCCTATACCGGGTGGCTGGAGGCGTTTCTGACCGGAGAGATCGAGCCGGTCAGCCCGTGGAAGCCGCTGATCTGGCCGCTCTATGGCGGCATCCTGGTCGGCTTCGTCTCGCTGCTGTTCCAGGCCATCGCCGAATTCATCCGCCACTGGCGCGCCGTCCGGGGGCTCGACCCCTCGCCGCTCGAGCACGCCGACGATATCGCGGCGTAGGCGCATGGACATTTCGCTCGCCGTCTTCATGTTCCCGGCCCTGTTCGTCCTGGTGTTCCTCGGGATACCGGTGGCGTTCAGCCTGATCGCGACGGCATTCTTCTTCGGCATCTTCGCCTACGGGATGAACCTGCCGATCCAGTTTCACAGCCGGATGTACGACGTCACGTCGAACTTCATCCTGGCGGCGATCCCGCTGTTTGTGTTCATGGGCGCGATGCTGGAGCGCTCCGGCATCGCAGCCAAGCTGTTCGACGCGATCAAGGTCTGGTTCGGACCGTTCCGCGGCGGGCTCGCGATCACCACCATCGTCATGTGCGGCATCTTCGCGGCGTCTTCCGGCGTGGTCGGCGCGGTCGAGATCGTGGTCGGGCTGATGGCCGTGCCGGCGATGATGTCGACCGGCTACCGCAAGGATCTCGCCGCCGGCACGGTGTGCGCCGGCGGCTCGCTCGGCACCACGATCCCGCCCTCGGTGGTGATCATCGTCTACGCCTCGATCGTCGAGATGTCGGTCGGCGATTTGTTCGCGGGGATCATGATCCCGGCCGGGGTCATGGTGGCGCTGTTCCTGCTCTACATCGTCGGGCGCTGCGCGATCCAGCGCGACGCCGGCCCCGGGCTCGACCCCGCCGAGATCGACGCCACCTTAGGCGAGAAGCTCTGGCTTCTGCTGACCGCGCTGGTCCCGGCGGCGCTCCTGATCCTCTGCGTATTGGGGAGCATCTTCGCCGGCATCGCGGCGCCGACCGAGGCGGCCGCGGTGGGGGCGACGGGCTCGGTGCTGCTCAGCATCGCCTACAAGCAGTTTTCCTTCGACGTGCTCAAGGCGGCGCTGGCGCAGACCATCAAGATCACCTCGATGGTCATGCTGATAGTCGTCGGCGGCGTGCTGTTCGCCAGCATCTTCATCATCCATGGCGGCGACGAGCTGGTCGCCGAGATCATCGAGGGCCACCAGCTCGGCCAGCTCGAGATCATCCTCCTGTTCCTGCTGGTGGTCTTCATCCTCGGCTTCGTGCTCGACTGGATCTCGGTGCTGATCATTGTGCTGCCGATCTCCGACCCGATCGTGCGCGCCTCCGACATCGACCCGCTGTGGTTCGGGGTGATGGTCTGCATCGTGCTGCAGACCTCCTATCTCACCCCGCCGATGGCGCCCTCGATCTTCTACCTGCGATCGATCGCGCCGCGCGAGATAACCTATGGCGACATGTACAAGGGGGTGGCGCCGTTCGTGGCGGCGCAGCTGCTGACGCTGGCCATGGTGGCCTTTTACCCGGCCACGGCGACCTGGCTGCCCGAAGTGCTGTTCGGATTCTGATCGCGCTCGCCAAGCATTGGACAGAGCCCGCGGCCGGGTGCAGTCTTCCAGCCCGACAGGGGGAGGGAGGCAGCGAGCCATGGATGCGCAACCGGACCGCTCGTTCGCGGGGCTGAGGCAAGCGGCGATCGACCTGCTGCCGGCGATCGAGGCCGATGCCGACGAGGCCGAGCGGCTCTACCACCAGACCGACCGGGTGGCCGACGCGATGCGGGCGACGGGGCTCTACTCCTTCCTGATCCCGAAAGAGGCGGGCGGGGCGGAGCTCCCCTTCGTCGAGGCGATGGAGATCGTCGAGCTGGTCTCCCGGGTCGAGGGCTCGGCCGGCTGGTGCCTGATGGTCAACGGCGTGATGGGCGCATCCGCCGGCCCGTTCCTGCCCGACGAGGGGGTGGAGATCGTCTATCCCGGCGGCCGCAACTCGACGATGGCCGGGCAGGGGGTGCCGCGCGGCTATGCGCGCGAGGCCGATGGCGGCTACGTGATCTGGGGCAATTGGGGCTATGCCAGCGGCATCCAGCACGCCGACTGGGTGCATTCGGGCTGCTTCCTCACGGACGGCGGCGAGATGCGCATCGACGAGCACGGCCATCCCGACATCGTGCTGTGCCATCACCCGAAGGACACGATCGAGCTCACCGGCAACTGGGACGTGCACGGGCTGCGGGGCACCGGCAGCTTCGACTACACGCTGAAGGAGGACGAGCTCTTCGTGCCGGCGGCGTGCTGCTACAAGTTCGACAACCCGACGCAGCGGCGCGGCGGGCCGCAATACGGCGCCGGGCTGGTGGCCTCGACCACCTGGGGCCACACGAGCTGGGCGCTCGGCGTCGGCAGGCGCGCGCTCGACGAGATCGCGGCGCTGGCGCGCAGCCGCGTCGACGCCTTCGGCCGCATGCAGGACGGGGCGCGCTTCCAGCAGAGCTATGGCGAGGCCGAGGCGAAGTACCGCGCCGCCCGCGCCCTGGTCTACCAGGCCTGGGAGGATCTGTCGGAGACCTTCGCCCGCAACCGCCAGGGCAGCCTCGAGCAGATCGCCCTGATCCGCCTTGCCATGCGCCATATCCACGATGTGATCTCCGACCTCTCGACCTTCGCCCACCGCGCCTCGCGCGGGGTGTCGCTCAGGCGGAGCGACTTGCAGCGCTGCTACCGCGACATCCACTCGGGCACCCAGCACATCCTGCTCGCCGACGAGATCGCCCAGGCCTGCGGCAAGGTGCTGATGGGCGCCGCCGGCGCGGACGCGCAGTGGAACGTGCTCGGTCTCGGCGAGTGAGCCGGCGCAACGAAATCGTCGGGCGTATCGTCGCCAAGGCGTGGTCGGACCCCGTCTTCGCCGACCGGCTGATCGCCGATGCGACGGCGATGCTGGGCTCGCTCGGCATCGCCTTGCCGGCCGGAAAGACCGTCGCCGCGGTCCAGAACACCGATACCGTCACCCACCTCGTGCTGCCGTCGCCGCGCTACACCGAGCCAGCCTCCGCCTATGCCGACATCAAGGCGTTCGGCGAGACCTATCGCGATCCGCGCTACGCCCCGCTCGACTGGATCTCGCGCGACCCGGTGTTCATGGCGCGGTTCGAGGCCGATCCGGTGCCGATGCTGCGAAGCTGGGGGATCGCCGTGGCGGACGGCATGACGGTCTCCACGGTGCGCAACACGTCCACGCGGGTCTGGCTGGCCCTGCCCGTCCCGCCCGATGCCGGCGAGATGACCGACGACCTGCTCGACGAGATCGCCGCCGGGCGGTTGCCGCCGGCGATCCGCTACGCCTCCATCGAGGGGACGTTGCGGCTCGACCGGTTCGCGCGGCGATGACTGAACAGGCAATGGAAACCGTCGTCTACGGCTACGTCCACGGCGCATCGCTGCTCGCCGACATCGCCCGGCCCGAGGAGGCGGGCGGCAGGCTGCCCGTGGCGCTCTCGATCCATGGCGGGCGCTGGTATTTCGGGACGCGGCGCGACACCGGCGCCATCGACGTCCGGCAATGGGCCGGGTTCGGGTTCTTCGCGATGAGCATCGACTACCGGCTGGTCACCTGCTCGCCGGCGCCGGCGGCCTATCAGGACGTGCTCTGCGCGATCCGCTGGGTCCACGCCAATGCCGACAGGTACGGCCTCGACCCGGAAAAAATCTTCCTCATCGGCATGTCGTCCGGCGGGCATCTCGCCTCGCTCGCGGCGACGCTCGGCGAGGGACGCTTCCCGAAGACCGGCGGCTGGGACGACTACCCCGCGCGTTTCCGCGCCGCGGTCTCGGTGTCGGGCGCCTACGACATCGTGAGCCTCGACTGGGGCGCCGGCTGGGCGCCGCCCGGCGAGCCCTTTCCCGACGCGCGCGAATACGCATCCCCCATCCGCCATGTCGCGCCCGACAACGCGCCGCAGCTCATCCTCCATTCGGACGACGACCCGTCGATCCCGATCGAGCAGGTGCTGCGCATGGCCGATGCGCTGGAGGCGGCCGGCGCGTCCTACCGCTTGCGCCGCTACGCCGACCGCGGCCACATGTTCATCACCGACGAGGTGATCGCCGAGGCGCGCGCCTTCATCGCCGAGCACTCCGGCTGAGCGCGAGCCCGCATTTCCCGCCAGGGTCATGGTCTGCGTCGCGCGCAGGCGTTCGATCCGCCAGGAGCGGGCCGAAAAGCGTAGCGGCACTACGGTTGAGGCCCGCGACGCCGCGGGCGGGCGCCTGCGCGCGACCCTTCGGGCGGCGCTGTCCGGCCGACAGGGTGCGTCGAGGCGCTTGCCCGATGTCCCCGCATCGCGCCGCGCGCCTCTCCTGCCCTGTCGGCCGGACAGCGCCGCGCAGACCATGACCCTGGCGGGAAATGCGGGCTAACCGCCGGTGGACAGCGCGCCGCCCGCCGATCACAGTGTGGCCGCACCCCCGACGCGGAGGATCCATGCCCCAGACCATCCGCAAGTCCGTCATGGCGCTGGTCGCCGAGGCCGACGCCCAGGTCGACAAGCTGGAAGTCGCGGACGCGCTCGCGCTGCACGGAAAGGACGACGTGGTGTTCGTCGACCTCCGCGACATAAGGGAACTCGCGAAGACCGGCCGCATCGCCGGCGCGCGGCATGTCCCGCGCGGCATGCTCGAATTCTGGATCGACCCCGAGAGCCCCTATCACAAGCCGTTCTTCGCCGAGGACAGGACCTTCGTGTTCTACTGCGCCGGCGCCTGGCGGTCGGCGCTGGCGGCCAAGACGGCAGACGACATGGGGCTCGCCCCGGTCGCCCATCTGGCGGGCGGCATCCAGGCCTGGATCGACGCCGGCGGCCCCATCGACCCGCCGAAGAGCTGACGCGGTCCATGGAATTCGGCATCTTCTCCAACGGCATCCGGCCGCATACCAGCGCCGCCCGGACCTATGACGAGGACATCCGCGAGATCGTGCTCGCCGACAGGCTCGGCTTCGGCGTCGCCTATATCAGCGAGCATCACGGCGAGCCGCCCTATATCGACCGCATCGACACCATCCCCGCGCCCGACCTGATGATGTGCAAGGCGGCCGGGCTCACCAGCCGCATCCGCATGGGCGCGGCGGTGAAGCTGATCCACCTGCACCACCCGGTCGACGTGGCGATCCAGGCGGCGGTGACCGACCACCTGACCGGCGGGCGCTACATCTTCGGCTTCGGCTCCGGCTTCCCGCTGCCGCTGTTCTCGGAAGAGCGCGGGCTGAGCTTCGAGGACCGCCACGAGCGGCTCAACGAGGCCCTCGACTTCGTCCTGAGATGCTGGGCGGACGACGAGCCCTTCGACTGGGACGGCAGGCACTGGCGGGGGAGGGGCGTGGTCGCGCTGCCCAAGCCCTTCGCCGGAAGGCGCATGCCGATGGCGACGGCAACCGATTCGGAGGACATGCTCGGCATCGCCGGCGCGCGCGGCTACACGCTGATCTCGGCCTTTCTCGAATCGGCGGAGCGGCTGAAGCCGAAGGCCGACCTCTACGCGCAGGCGGCGCATGCGGCGGGTCTGAGCGACCCGCGGCGCAACATCGCCGCATCGCGCATCGTCTACATCGCCGACAGCGAGCGCCAGGCGATCGAGGATCTGCGCCCCGCCGTCACCCACGAGATCGGCTTCCAGGCCGAGCGCGGCTTCCTCAGGATGCTGGACAAGGTCTACGGCCTCCACGTTCCCAACAACGAGCACGGCATCGAGGCGCTGGTCGAGGCCGGGTTCTACTTCCTGGGCGACGCCGATTCGGTGGCCGAGAAGATCGCGCGGTTCCACGACGAGTCGGGCGGCTTCGGCACCTTCCTGATCGTCACCGGCAAGGACTGGGCGACCCGCGCGCATCGCGAGCGCTCGATGCGGCTGTTCATGGAGCGGGTCGCGCCCCAGCTCCGCCACATGGCGCCCGCCGAGCCCGCGCCGGCCTGACGTTGGGCCAAGGCGTGTCCCGAAATGGTGCAGCGGCTGCCGCGGCGCCCCGTCCCTCGATACGGCCCTTCGGGCCTACTCGGGATGAGGGGAAGGACTTGGACCGCCCACCACCCGCCCTCATCCTGAGTAGCGGCGAAGCCGCGTATCGAAGGACGCGCCTGATCGGCGAATCGGTCCCGCGCAGGGAGGACCGGCGGCTGCTGACCGGCGGCGGCCGTTTCAGCGACGATATCAACGCCCCCGGCCAGGCCCATGCGGCGTTCCTGCGCTCGCCCCACGCCCATGCCGAAATCCGGCGGATCGATTGCGTCCAGGCCGCCTCCCTGCCCGGCGTGCTCGCGGTGCTGACGGGGCGGGACTACGCGGCGGACGGGCTCTTGCCGCTGCTCCAGCTCCACACCCCGGTCGATCACCTCGACCCCACCCGGCCCGGGCTGACGGAGGAGCAGCTTTCGCCGCTGCCCGGGCCGCCGCCGATCGCCGCCGGCCGGGTGCGCCATGTCGGCGAGATCGTGGCCGTCGCGGTGGCCGAGGCAAGCGATGCCGCGCTCGATGCGCTGGAGCGGATCGCCGTCGACTACGAGCCCCTGCCGGCGGTGACCGACGCGCTCGCCGCCGCTGCGCCAGACGCGCCCCGGCTGTGGGATGGCGGCAATGTCTGCCTCCGCGCCGAGGCGGGCGACGCCCGGGCGTGCGAGACGGCATTCGCCGCGGCTCACCGCACGGTCCGGCTCGCGCTCCACAACCACCGGATCTATGGCTGCCCGATGGAGCCCAAATCCGCGCTCGGCGAGTTCGATCCCGGGTCGGGGCGCTATACGCTGCACGCGCCGAGCCAGGGCGTGCACCGCTTCCAGCGCTCGATCGCCGCGGCCTTCGGCGTCGACCGGGAGCGCGTGCGCATCGTCTCCGGCGATGTCGGCGGCGGGTACGGCGTGCGCTCGGCCTGCGGCAACGAGTATCCGCTGCTGCTCTGGGCCGCCCGGCGCGCGGGCCGTCCGGTCAAGTGGACCGGGGGTCGCGCCGAGACCTTCCTCTCCGACTACCACGCGCGCGACATCCGCACCGAAGGCGCGCTGGCCCTCGACGCGGACGGCGGCATCGCCGGGCTCAGGATCGACTATCTCGGCAATCTCGGGGCGTATCCGATCTCGTTCGCGGTGCTCTCCAACCTGCTCAAGATGGCCGGGCCGCCTTACGACATTCCGGCGATGCACGTCACCGTGCAGGGCGCGTTCACCAACACCATCCCGGTCTCCGTCTATCGCGGTGCCGGGCGGCCCGAGGTGACGCAGATCGTCGAGCGCCTGATCGACCTCGCCGCCGACGAGGCGGGGATGGACGGGGCGGCGCTGCGCCGGCGCAACCTGATCGCCGCTTCCGCGCTGCCCTACCGCTCGGGGCTCGGGCTCGACTACGACTCGGGCGCGTTCGGCGAGAATTTCGAGGCGGTGCTGCGCGAGATCGACTGGGACGGTTTCCCGGCGCGGCGCGAAGCCGCTTCCGCGCGCGGCAGGCGGGCGGGGATCGGCGCCGTCGCCTATCTCGAATCGCCCGGCGCCGCGCCCTATGAGCGCACCGATGTCGCGGTCCTGCCCGACGGCAGGGTCGAGGCGGCGATCGGCACCCAGGCCTCGGGCCAGGGGCACGAGACCAGCTTCGCCCAGGTGGTCGCGGAGACGCTGGAAATTCCCCTTGAGAGCGTCGCGATCGCGTTCGGCGACACCGACCGGGCGGTCGACGGCTCGGGCTCCCACGCCGACCGGTCGATGCGGCTCGGCGGCACCATCCTCTGGCGCGCGGCGCGGCGGATCGTCGACGACGGGCGCGAGGCGGCGGCGCACGTCCTGGAGGCCGCCGCCGCCGATATCGGCTATGCCGAAGGCCGGTTCACCGTGCTCGGCACCGACCGTTCGGTCGGGCTGTTCGAGCTCGCCGCCGAGGCGCCGCTCGCCGCCACCGAGGAGATCGCCACCCGTCTGCACGCCCACCCCAACGGCGCGGCCGGCTGCGAGGTCGAGATCGACCCCGAGACCGGCGAGCTGTCGGTGATCCGCTACGCCACCGTCGACGATGTCGGACGCGTCATCAACCCCTTGATCGTCGAGGGCCAGGTGCATGGCGGCATCGCCCAGGGCATCGGCCAGGCGCTGTTCGAACGCATTGTCCACGACCCCGCCTCCGGGCAGCTGCTCACCGGCTCGTTCATGGATTACTGCCTGCCGCGCGCCGACGACCTGCCATCGTTCTCGGGAGCCGTCGACGGGCGACCGACGCAGAGCAACCCGCTCGGCGTCAAGGGGGCGGGCGAGACCGGAACCACCCCGGCGACGGCGGCGGTGCTGAGCGCCGCCACCGACGCGCTCCGCGAGTACGGCGTGGCGCATCTCGAAATGCCGCTGACGCCCGAGCGCATCTGGCGCGCGATCCGGGGAGCGGGCTGAGCCTCCCTACTCCCCGATCTTGAACAGCCGGACCGCGTTGGTGCGGCCGATCTTGATCCGGTCGGCCTCCGAGATCGTCACCTCGTCGAACCACTTCGCCCCGCCGTCGACGTTCTCGAACGGCCAGTCGACGGAGAACATGATCCGGTCGGAGCCGAGCTCCAGCATGGTGTCGACCAGGCTCTGGGTGCGGAAATTGCCGGAGGTGGTGATGTAGAAGTTCTCCTGCAGATAGTCGCCCAGCTTGCGCTTGGCCGGGTAGGCGGGGGGCGCGTTGGTCCAGCTATTGCGGTTGTCGCAGCGCCAGATGCTGAACGGCAGGCCCTCGCCCATATGGCCGAGCACGATCTGGATGCCGGGGTGCGCGTCGAACAGGCCGGACGCCATGAGCCGCAGCGCGTGGACGGCGGTCTCCTGGCCGAACGCCCAGGTCGGCCCGAGCAGCCAGGGATGGCCCTCGTAGATCTGCGCCATGCTGGGCAGCGGGTTGCGCGGATGCAGGTAGAAGGGCGCGTCGAGAGCCTCGACGACGCTCCAGAAATCGCGGTATTGCGGCAGGTCGTAATAGACCGCGGTGTCGGGCTCGTCGACCTGGGAGAAGCCGTTCACGTTGGCGCCCACGAAGCCGAGCTCGGTCACGCAGCGCTCCAGCTCGCGCGCCGCGGCGTCGGGGTCCTGCATCGGCAGCGCGGCGAAGCCGAGGAACCGGTCGGGGCGCCTGGCGATTTCTTCCGCGAGCACGTCGTTCGCCTTCCTGGCGAGCGCGATGGCCTCGGCGCGGTCGTGGATGCCCTGAATCGCGGGTGCGTTGAGCGACAGGATCATGATCTCGATTCCGTGCGCATCCATCTCCCGGACCCGCCGGTCGTGGATGTCGAGCAGCCGGCCGCTCAGCTCCTCCCAGGTATCCGGCGGCAGGTAGCCCGCCGAGTCGCTCAACGTATCCTGGATCGCGAAATGCTCCTCGAGCGCGATCTTCCCGTCCATCCTTCTTCCCTCCGTGCCTGTGCCGCGGAATCGGGACTATGCACGAATTGCCGGGTCGAAAGAACGCCGCGCGCTTGACCTCGGCGGGCGGGCGGCGGATCGTGCGGGGACGCCCTTCGAGGAGCAGGAACTTGGCGACGCGACAGACCGTCTTCCAGCCCATCCCCGAGCGCGAGGAGATCAACGCCCGCATAGCGGCGATGCTGCCTCTGGTACGCGAGAACGCGCTCGCCGGCGAGCGCGGCCGCAAGGTCGCCGACGAGGTGATCGAGGCGTTCAAGGACACCGGCATCCACCTCGCCTTGCAGCCCCGGCGCTATGGCGGCTGGGAGCACGGCTACGAGACGGTGATCGACGTGAGCTCGGCGCTGGGAACCGCCTGCGCCTCAACCGCCTGGGTGTGCGGGCTCTACATGATCCACAACTGGGCGCTCACCCTGTTCCCCGAAGAGTTCCAGGACGAGATCTGGAGCGAGACCCGGGCGGTCGCCATTTCGGGGTCCTACGCGCCGGCCGGAACCGCGACCGCGGTCGATGGCGGGTTTCGCCTCTCCGGCCGGTTCAGGTTTTCCAGCGGCTGCCCGCATGCCGACTGGAACCTGTGCGGCGCGGCGCTCCCCACCGCTTCGGGCGACGGAACCGCGCCCGCCTTCGTGCTGATCCCCAAGAGCGACTATCGCATCGACTGGGAGAGCTGGGACAATGTCGGCCTCGCCGCGACCGGGAGCTACGACGTGCTGGTCGACGATGCGTTCGTGCCCGCGCGCCGCGTGCTCCCCTTCGCCGCGGCGATGACGGGGAACGCGCCCGGGCTGCCGGCCCACGACAATCCGATCTACCGCATTCCGATGCTGGCCTGTGTGCCCTACGCCCTGGCGATGCCCGGCGTCGGTGCCGCGCGCGGCGCCATCGACCTGTTCGTGGAGGAGAACCGCGCCCGCGAGACCCGCGGCGCCGTGGTCGCCGGCGGCAACAGGGTCTCGGACTACCAGACCGTCCAGAAGCGCGTCGGCGAGGCCGAGGCGCTGGTCGATTCCTGCCTGGTCGTCGCCTATCGCGACATCGCCGAGACCCAGGATGAGGTCGCGGCCAACGGCGCGGTGTCGCTGGAGACCCGCATGCGCAACCGGCGCAGCCAGTCCTTCATCACCCATCAGGCGGTGGCGGCGATCGACCTCATCCTCGCCGCCGCCGGCGGGCGGTCGATGCAGGCGAGCCACCCCATCCCGCGCGCCTGGCGGGACATCCACAGCGCGGCGGCGCATATCAGCCTCAACCACGACGCGGTGATGTCGATGATCGGCCAGTACCGCTTCGGTCTGGAGCCGCACGGCCAGTATTGACGCGCCGCCGGGCTTGCGCACTAGGCGGGGCCGCGCCGCAGCAGCGCGATATAGATCAGCGCGGTGGCGAACATGATCAGGCTGTAGGTCGCCGCCGGCACGGTCGCCAGCCCGCCGCCGAACAGCAGCACCGCGACGGCGATGGCGAGCGTCCCGTTCTGCAGCCCGCATTCGATGGCGATCGCGGTGCGCTGGGCGGGGCCGGTGGCGAACAGCCGCGCCAGCCCCCAGGCGATGGCCATCATCGCGAGGTTGAGGACCAGGGTGACGAGGCCGGCCTCGGCGAAATAGGGGACGATGTTGGCCCGTTCCTGGACGATCGCGCCGGCCAGCACGAGCACGAACAGCACCGCGGACAGCTTGCGCGCCGCCGGCTCGGCGCGACGCGCGAAGCCCTCGGCGAAGCGGCGGACGAACAGGCCGATCAGCACCGGGACGGCGACGATCAGGAACACGCCGATGGCGGTTCCCGCGACCGAGATGTCCTTGCCCGCCTGTTCCCCGAGGAACCGGGCGTAGGAGAAGACCACGATGACCGGGATGGTGACCACGCTCAGCAGGCTGATCACCGCGGTCAGCGAGATCGACAGCGCCACGTCGCCGCGCGCGAATGCGGTCAGGATGTTCGAGGTCACCCCGCCCGGCGCGGCGGCGATGATCATCAGCCCGAGCGCCAGCTCCGGCGCCATCGGCCAGATGCTGGCGAGGGCGAAGGCGACCGCCGGGAGCACGACGATCTGGCAGGCCGCGCCGAGCGCGAAATCGCGCGGACGGCGCGCCACCCGGGCGAAGTCGTCGAAGGTGAGCCCGAGCCCGAGGGCCAGCATGATAAAGGCGAGCGCCAGCGGCAGCACGACATCGACCATGAACCCCATGACATCCCTCCAGATGCGGCCGGCCTAGGCAAACCATTGCGCAGGGCTATATTGCATTGTGAAACGGCGCGGACGGCGGGGGAAGTGGGCCCGCCCGGCCGCCCGGCGAGGGAGCCAGAGAATGACCCAGACGATGCAGTCCGGCCCGGCCGGCGCCGACGTGGTGGCGCCGCTCACCTTCATCGTGCCGCAGGACACCAAGCCGTCGTTCCACTCGACGGCGCTCACCGGCGGCGTGCAGAAGCTGTTCTTCGAGACCGAGCCGGTCGCCGTCTCCATCGCCGACATGCGCCCGCTCGCCGGCGAACTGTCGATCGACCGGGAGGGGTTCGAGCTGCATCGCCACGCGACGGCGGTTGCCGATCTCTACGACGACGAGGCGGTCGAGACCCGCTACTACAGGGAGATCGAGGCGTTGCTGAACGAGCGCTTCGGCGCCGAGAGGAGCGTGGTGTTCGACGCCACGAGGCGGGCGGACAGCGAGGCCGGCGCGCCCAACCCGGACGGGCTGCGCGGTCCCGCCGTCCGCGTCCATGTCGACTACACGGTGAAGAGCGGCCCGCAGCGTGTCGCCGACATACTGGGCGAGGACGAGGCGGCACGCCTCGCCGGGAGCGGGGCGCATATCGTCCAGGTCAATGTGTGGCGGCCGATATCGGGGCCGGTGCGGCGCTCGCCGCTGGCGGTCGCCGACGCGTCCTCCATCGCGCCTGCCGAGCTCCTCGCCACCGACCAGGTCTTCCCCGACCGGGTGGGCGAGATCTACATGCTCGCCCACGCGCCGACGCAGCGCTGGTACTACGCGCCGGAGATGACGCCGGACGAGGTGCTGCTGATCAAGGGCTGGGACAGCATCGACGACGGCCGCGCGCGCTTCACGCCGCACGGCGCGTTCCCGTTCGCCGAGACGCCGGACGCGCCGCCGCGCGAGAGCATCGAGGTGCGCGCGCTGGTGGTGATCGGGAACGCGGACGCCGCGCGGCTCGGCGGTGAGGTGGTGGGCGCGGCTGGGATTGAACCAGCGACCTCTCGCGTGTGAGGCGAGCGCTCTCCCGCTGAGCTACGCGCCCGAAGACGGGCGGGTATAGGGCCGGCCGCTCCGCGGTGTCAAGAAACCGGCGCGATTCGGGGGTTGCGAGTCGCCCCTTCGCGGTCCAGTTTCCGCCCCCGGAAAGCCAGTTGAGCGAGCACAGGCCAATCCATGATTCGACTCAGGCGTGTAATTCACGGGTTGCTGCTGGCGGCGGCCGTCGCGGCACCGGCGACCGCGAAGGAGTGTCCCGACCCGTCGGCCCGCAGGACCGTCCACCTGGTCTACGCGGTCTATCTCGGCGGGATCAATGCGGTCGACCTCAATATCGACCTCGCGCTCGGCTGCGACGGCTACCGGCTCGACCTGTCCAGCAAGGTCGAGGGCCTGATGCGCTACATCCTGCCCTGGTCCCTCCGCGTCCGCTCCGAGGGCCGGGTGCGGGAGGCGGGGCTGGTGCCGGAACGGGCCCACACCGAGAGTACGTGGCGCGGCAAGCGGCGCTGGACCACGCTCGAATTCCCGGGCGGCCGTCCGGTGATCGTGAGCGCCCAGCCCAGGCGCAAGCCCCCCGACGTGCCGCCCGAAAAGATGCAGGGCGCCATCGACATCGCAACCGGCGTGCTCAGCGCCGCGCGCGCGGTAACCCGGCCCGGGTCCTGCGCGGTCAGGCTGCCGGTGTTCGACGGCCGCAGGCGCTTCGACGCCGTCTTCGAGGCGCTCGGCGAGGGCGAGCTGCCGCGCTCCAGGCTCTCCGCCTATTCCGGCAAGGCCGAGGTGTGCGATCTCAGCATCGAGAACCTGCTCGGTCGCCGGAAGAAGACCGACTATGCGGGGCTGGCGAGCGGCGAAAGGACGATGACGTTCTGGTTCGCGCCGCTGTTCGACGGCATCCACCCGCTGCCGGTGCGGATCCAGCAGGACACCGACCTCGGCGGGGCGATCGGGCATCTGACCAGCGCCAGAATCGACGGCGAGGGCGGGCAGCCGGCCTACGCCTTGCCGCCTTGATCGCGCCGGATCTCCCAATCCGCCGGGAGGCGCGCGCGGCAAAGCCCGTGGCGTCCGCCCCGGCTTTGTGGCAGTTTTCCGCGCCAGTCGATCAACCTGCGCCGGTACCCGCCATATGAGTGACAGGAGAGCCGCTGCCCTGGTGCTGGCCGCCGGCAAGGGCACGCGCATGAAGTCGGCCCTGCCCAAGACGCTGCACGAGATCGGCGGCCGATCGATGATCGGCCATGTGCTCGACCGGCTGGCCGAGACCGGGGTCGACCGCGCGGCCGTGGTCGTCGGCACCGGCGCCGAGGCGGTGGCAAGCGCGGTGGCGCCGGTCCCGACCGTGGTGCAGGACCCGCCGCTGGGTACCGCCCATGCGGTGCTGGCGGCGCGGGATTTCCTCGCCGGCTTCGACGGCGACGTGCTGGTCCTGTTCGGCGACACGCCGCTGCTGCGGGCCGACACGGTCCGCCACATGCTCGAAATGCGCCGCTCGCCGGCCGACCCGGCCGTCGTCGTGCTCGGCTTCCGGCCGGACGACACGGCCGAGTACGGGCGGCTGGTCACCGACGGGGACGGCCGGCTGCTCGCCATCGTCGAGCACCGCGACGCGGACGAGGAGACCCGCCGGATCGGCTTCTGCAACGCCGGCATCATGGCGGCCGACGGGCGCCACCTGCTGTCGCTGCTCGACGAGGTGGGCAACGACAACGCCAAGGGCGAGTATTCCATCACCGATATCGTCGCCATCGCCCGGTCGCGCGGGCTCGCCTGCGCGGTCACCGAGGCGGCGGATGCGGACGAGGTGATGGGCGTCAACGCGCGGTCCGAGCTCGCCGTCGCCGAGCGCGTGCTCCAGCAGAGGCTGCGCGCGCGGGCGATGGCCGACGGCGCGACGCTGGTCGACCCGGACAGCGTCTGGTTCAGCCACGACACCAGGCTCGGCCGGGACGTGACGATCGGCCCGCAGGTGGTGTTCGGACCCGGTGTGACGGTCGGCGACGGCGTGACGATCGCGGCGTTCTGCCATATCGAGGGGGCCGAGATCGCCGACGATGCGGCGGTCGGCCCGTTCGCCCGGCTGCGCCCGGGCGCCCGCATCGGGGGCCGGGCGAGGGTCGGCAATTTCGTCGAGATCAAGGCCTCGTCGCTCGGCGCCGGCGCCAAGGTGAACCATCTGAGCTATGTCGGCGACAGCCGGGTGGGCGAAGGAGCCAATATCGGCGCCGGCACCATCACCTGCAACTATGACGGGTTCGACAAGGCGGAGACCGAGATCGGGGCGGGCGCCTTCATCGGCTCCAACGCGGCCCTGGTCGCCCCGGTCACCGTCGGCGAGGGCGCCATCGTCGGCGCCGGCAGCACGATCGCCCGCGACGTGCCGCCCGGCGCGCTCGCCGTCGAGCGCGGCGCGCAGACGGTCAAGGCGGGCTGGGCCGAGGAGTTCCGCAGTCGCCGCCGGGCTTCCGGGCCGCGCTCGGGATCGTAGGGCCGGGGCCCATGTGCGGCATCATCGGCATCATCGGCAGGGGCGAGGTCGCGCCGCTGCTGATCGACGGGCTGCGGCGGCTGGAATACCGGGGCTACGACTCCGCGGGCATCGCGACGCTGGTCAACGGCCGCGTCGAGCGCCGCCGTTCCGAGGGCAAGATCGCCCGCCTGGAGGGGGTGATCGCCGGGCGGCCGCTGCCCGGCACCATCGGCATCGGACACACGCGCTGGGCCACCCACGGCCTGCCGACCGTCGACAACGCGCACCCGCACGCCGACGAGCGCGTGGTGCTGGTGCATAACGGCATCATCGAGAACTTCCAGGATCTGCGCCGCGAGCTCAGCGCGGCCGGCCATGTCTTCGCCACCGATACCGACACCGAGGCGGCGGTGCACCTGATCAGCCGCTTCCTGCGCGAGGGCGGGACCCCGCAGGAGGCGGTGGCGGCTTCGCTGGAGCGCCTCGAGGGCGCGTTCGCGCTCGCCATCCTGTTCGCCGGGCATGACGATTTGATGATCGGGGCGCGGCGCGGCAGCCCGCTGGCGATCGGGTTCGGCGAGGGCGAGATGTATCTCGGCTCCGACGCGCTCGCGCTGGCGCCGCTGACCCGCAGCATCTGCTACCTCGAAGAGGGCGACTGGGCGGAGGTGCGGCCGGACGGGGCGCTGATCCGCGACCGCGAGGGCAAGACCGTCGAGCGCGAAATCCGCCGCACCGCCGCATCGGGCGCGGCGATCGGCAAGGGGAACTTCCCCCATTTCATGCTCAAGGAGATCTACGAGCAGCCGGCGGTGATCGGCGACACGCTGCACAGCCTGCTCAACCCGCTTGACGGCGCCGTCGCCCTGCCGGACCTGCCGTTCGACCCCGGCCGGATCGACCGCGTGACCATCGTCGCCTGCGGCACCTCCTACCACGCGGGGCTGGTCGCGAAGTACTGGCTCGCGCGGCTTGCCCGGGTCGAGGTCGAGGTCGAGATCGCCTCCGAGTTCCGCTACCGCACGCCGGTCCTGCCGCCGGGCGGGGTGGCGCTGTTCGTCTCGCAATCGGGCGAGACAGCGGACACCCTGGCGGCGCTCCGCTACGCCCGGTCCGAGGGCCAGCGGATCGTCTCGCTGGTCAATGTCGACGAGAGCTCGATGGCGCGCGAGTCGGATGCCGTGCTGAGGACCCAGGCCGGGCCCGAGATCGGCGTGGCCTCGACCAAGGCGTTCACCACCCAGCTCACCACGCTCGCCTGCCTCGCCATCGCGGTCGCCGCCGGGCGGGGCGCGATCGACCGCGCCGAAGAGGCCGGGCTCTGCCACGCCCTGGTCGAGCTGCCGTCAAGGGTCAACGAGATCCTGAACCATGACGAGCGTATCGCCGCGCTTGCCCGCGACGTGGCCGAGGCGCGGGACGTGCTCTATCTCGGCCGGGGCACCGGCTTCCCGATCGCGCTCGAGGGCGCGCTCAAGCTCAAGGAGCTGAGCTACATCCACGCCGAGGGCTACGCCGCCGGCGAGATGAAGCACGGGCCCATCGCCCTGATCGACGAGCACGTGCCGGTCATCGTGATCGCGCCCTCGGACGATCTGTTCGACAAGACCGCGTCCAACATGCAGGAGGTCATCGCCCGGGGCGGCAAGGTGGTGTTCCTGTCCGACCGGCCGGGCGTGGAGAAGCTCGGCGCGATGGCGGCGGCGACGATCGAGCTTCCCGAGGTCGACCCCTTCGTCGCGCCGATCCTCTACACCGTGCCCGCGCAGCTCCTCGCCTATCACGCGGCGGTGGCCAAGGGCACCGACGTGGATCAGCCGCGCAACCTCGCCAAATCGGTCACCGTCGAATAGCGCCGCTCAGATCGCCCGCTCGACCGGGACGCCGCGCACGTCCATCTCGTATTCCAGCCCCTCGACCGGCGGCCGCGCGTAGTGCCAGGTGAGCCCGGCCGGCGCCGCGCCGCGCGCGACGATCTCCTCGGCGAGGAACGGGTGCGGGTCGTGCACGGTGTAGAGCTGGGTCGCCGTCGAATCGCCCCACCCCGCGCCCAGCGCCCGCATCCGCGTCTCCATCTCGGCGAGGACGAAGCGCGCCTTTTCGCGCAGCGCTTCGGGCGATGTCTCGCCGCGGCGCACGATGTGGTCGCGGTAGTTGGCCATCCCCTCGGGCACGTCGGCCCCGCCGGCCGCGACGAACCCGCCCGCGGCCCCGCCCGCCGCCTCCACGGTGTAGGCGAAGGCATGGAAGACGGGTTCGGGCGGCGGGTCGATCGCCGGACACACGTTGGAGCGCGCGACCGGGTTGTCGCCGTCCCGGAAGATGCCCCAGCGCTCCAGCGTCCCGACATAGACCCGGTTGAAGGCGGCGAAACCGTCCTCGGTGAACGGCGCGGGCGATCTCAGCTCGCAGGCGCAGAACGCCGTCGGCGGCCGGCCGAGCGCGGCGAGATGGGCCTCGATCGCCGCGAAGCCGTCCTCCAGCGCAAGCGGGCGCCGGAACCCCGCGCGCTCGACGGCGAATCCCGGCTCGGCCGCGACACCGCCGGAATACTGGAACACGCCGCGCATGTAGCGGTAGCCGCCCGCCTCGAAGATCGCCGTCTCCGTCATCCGCCTCTCTCCCCTCTCGCCTCGGCCCGGGCGATATAGTAGGTGCTGCCGACGATGATGGCAGCCCCGAGCACCGTCCACGCCGAGGGGATCTCGGCGAACAGCAGGAAACCCAGGGCCGCGGCATAGATCAGGCGCAGATTCTCGGCCGGGCCGACGGCGTTGGCCTCGCCGATGGAGAACGCCCGGAAGTAGCAGAACATGCCCCCGGTGGTCAGCACGCCGATGGCGAGCAGCAGCAGCCATTCGATCCCGACCGGGGCATGCCCGGCCCACAGCGTCGGGCCGGCGAACACCGCCACCCCGCCGATATGGTAGTAGAACAGCATCCGGGCGGTCGGCTCGGTCGCGGCCAGGATGCGGATCAGCACGTTGGCGACGGCGAACAGCAGCGCGGTGCCGACGGCGATCAGCGCCACCGGGTCGATGCCCGCCGCGCCCGGGCGCATCATCACCAGGACGCCGAGGAAGCCCACGCCCGTCGCGACCCAGCGCCGGGCCCTCACCAGCTCCGACAGTACGATCACCGCCACCAGGGTGGTGAACAGCGGCTTGGAGAACATGAACGCCGTCGCGTCGGCGAGCGGCATGTGGATGATGGTGTAGAACACGCCGAGCTGGGCGAGGAAGGCGAGCCCCATGCGCAGCCCGTGCACCCCGATGCGCGCCGTCCTGAGCCCGCTCCACCCCAGCCGGACGAAGAGCGGGGTGAGCACGACCATCCCCGTCATGTAGCGATAGAAGGACAGCTCGTGCGGCGCGAACTTGGCGCCGAGCGCCTTGACCAGGACGTCCGAGCTGGTCAGCAGGAAGGCGCCGCCGGCGAGCAGCAGGATGCCGCGAAAATTGGCCGGCAGGGCGAGCCACAACCCGCCGAGCCGCGTCGCGGCGCCCGGAGCCGCCGCGGTCTTGCCAGCTTCGCGCGGCCGATCCAACGACGCCTCTCCATGCGACACAAGCGGCGCCATCATGGCGGGGCGCGGGCCTGGCGCCAATAGCCCGCCGGCGGTTGAGGCGCCGCGCGATCCGTGGCTTGATGGGCGCGGTCGAAGACGAAGGGTGCGGCGGAGAGGCGTTTGACGGAGCCGGTTCTCGAAGGCGGCGCGATCGGCAGTTCCGCGCCGCGCATCGCCGCCCGGCGGCTCGCGCATGGGCGCGGCCGCTATACCGACGACATCGTGCTGCCCCGGATGCTGCACGCGGCCTTCGTGCGCAGCGCGCACGCCCATGCGCGGATCGTCCGCATCGACGGCGCGGAGGCGGCCCGCCGGCAAGGCGTGTTCCGCGTGGTGACCGGCGCCGATCTCGCCGGCATCTGCCGGCCCATGCTGGCGATCGCGGCCCATCGGCCGGGCCACAAATCCGCGCCCCAGCCGCCGATGGCGCAGGGAACCGCGTACTGGCAGGGCCAGCCCGTCGCCGCGGTGGTGGCCGAGAGCCGCGCGGCGGCGGAGGACGCGGCCGAGCTGGTGGAAGTCGAATACGAGCCGCTCGATCCGGTGGCCGACCCGGCCGAGGCGCTCGCCCCCGGGAGTCCGGCGATCCATCCCGAGCTCGGCGACAATCTGGCGTTTGCGCACCGCATCGAGGTCGGCGATGTCGATGCCGCCTTCGGCTCGGCCGCCGCGGTGGAGGAACAGGATTTGGGCTTCGGCCGCCACACCGCGGTCACGCTGGAGCCTCGGGTGACCATCGCCGATTACCAACCCGCCGACGGCACCCTCGTCGTCCACCAGTCGCACCAGTCGCCCTATCAGATGCAGGAGGTCTATGCCGCCCTGCTCGGCATCGACGATCACCGGGTGCGGGTGATCTGCCCCGACGTGGGCGGCGGGTTCGGGCTCAAGATCAACGTCCATGACGACGAGATCGCGACGGCGGCGATCGCCCGGCTCCTGGGCCGGCCGGTCAAGTTCTGCGCCGACCGCCTGGAAGCCTTCGGTGCCGACGCGCATAGCCGCGATCACACGGTGCGCGGGCGCATCGCGGTGTCGGAGAGCGGCGAGATCCTCGCCATGGAGGTCGACGACCTGTCTGCGATCGGGGCGTATACCGCCTTCATCCGCTTCGGCATCGCCGAGGGCATGATGACGATCACCAATGCCGGCGCGCCCTATCGCGTGCCGGCCTATCGCGGCGCGATGCGGGCGGCCTATGTCAACAAGCCGATCGTCGGCATGTATCGCGGCGTCGGCGTGCCGATCGCCTGCGCCGTCACCGAGCAGCTCTGCGACCTGGCCGCGCGCGCGATCGGCATGGATCCGGTCGCCTTCCGCCGGATCAACTATCTCGATCCCGATACCCTGCCCGGCGCGTCCATAGGCGGCATCCAGCTCCCGCGCATCGAGTTTTCGCGCGCGCTCGACCGGCTGGTGGAGACGATGGGATATGACGCGCTTCGCGCCGAACAGGCCGCGCTGCGCAAGAGCGGCATCCATCGCGGCATCGGGGTCGCGACCTTCATCGAGCCGACCGCCTACGGTCCCGGCTATTACGGCCCGTCCGAGGCGCCGGTCTCGACCCAGGAGGGGACCACCGTCAAGCTCGAACCGTCGGGCAGGGTCCGCTGCATCACCAGCGTCACCGACCAGGGGCAGGGCACGCTCACCGCGATCGCCCAGATCGTCGCCGACCAGCTCGGCGTCGGCATCGACGAGATCGACACGATCGCCGGCGACAGCGCGGTCACCCCGTTCGGCGGCGGCGCCTGGGCGTCGCGCGGCCTGGCGATGGGCGGCGAGGCCTCGCTCGAAGCCGCGCTCGCGCTGAAACGGAACGTTCTCGCCATCGCCGGGCCCATGCTGCAGGCCGATCCGGCGAGCCTCGACCTGAAGCGCGGCGCGGTGGTCGACCGCGACGGCGGCACGCCCCGGCTCTCGCTCGGCGAAGTCGCGCGCATCGGCCATTTCCGCCAGGACACCCTGCCCGCCGATCTCCAGCCGGAGCTCGCCGTCACCCGCCACCACGTGCCCAACCGGGCGCATTACTACGTCGCCTACGGCGCTCTCGGCTGCCATCTCGAACTCGATCCGGAGACCGGCTCGATCGAGCTGCTCGGGGTCTGGGTGGCCGACGAGTGCGGCCGCATCGTCAACCCGCTTCTGGTCGACGAACAGCTGCGCGGCGGGGTCGTCCAGGGGCTCGGCGCGGCGTTCTTCGAGGAATGCGTCTATGACGGCGGCGGGCAGCTTCTCAACGGCACGCTTGCCGATTACCTCGTGCCGATGGCGACCGACATCCCCGACATCGCGACCGCCCATATCGACGGGCTGGAGGAGACCACCAGGCTCGGCGCCAAGGGCGTGGGCGAGGGGGGGACCATAGGCGCCACCGCCGCCGCCTGGCTCGCGGTCAACGATGCGCTGGCGCCCTTCGGGGAAACGGTCTCGGCGCAGCCCTTCACCCCGGAACGCATCCTCGCGGCGATCGAGGGCCGGGGATGAGCGAAGCCGCGATCGGGCGTTCCATCGCGCGCCCCAACGCGCGGCGCGCCGCCTCCGGCCGCGGCCGTCACGTCGCCGATCTCGCATTCAGGCGGCTGGTCGATGTCGCCTTCGTCCGCTGCCCCTACGCCCATGCCCGGATCGTGTCGATCGACACGGGGGAGGCGGCGGCGCAGCCGGGCGTGGCGGCGGTGCTCACGGGGGCGGAACTCGCCGAGCGCACCCGGCCGTGGCTGGGCACGATGAAGAACGCGCCTTCTCTCCTCTCCGTTCCGCAATACGGCATGGCGGTCGATTGCGCGCGCTGGCAGGGCGAGCCCGTCGCCGCGGTCGCCGCCGAGGGCCGGGCGCGCGCCGAGGACGCGGCCGAGCGCGTCGCCGTCGTCTGGGAAGAGCTTGAGCCGGTTGCCGACATCGAGACCGCCCTCGACGACGGAGCCCCGATCCTCCACCCCTCGCTCGGCACCAACCGGCTGTATGACCGCGTTGTCGACACCGGGGACGCGGCAGCCGCCTTCGCCGCCGCGGATGTCGTCGTCGAAGGGCAGTTCCGCTTCGGCCGGCATACCGGCGTGCCGCTGGAGGCCCGGGCGATCGTCGCGGAGTACGACCCGGGCGACCGCAGGCTCACCTTGCACTATGGCGGGCAGGCGCCGCACATGACGCAGATCCTGTTCGCCCGTCATCTCGGGCTGGAGGAACGCCAAGTCCGGGTGATCGCCTACGACGTCGGGGGCGGGTACGGCATCAAGAGCCATCACTACGGCGACGAGTTCACCGCCGCCGCGCTGGCGATGCTGCTCGCCCGCCCGGTGCGGTACTGGGCGGACCGGCTGGAATCCTTCGTCTCCGACATCCACGCGCGGGACCACGCGGTCCGCGGCCGGCTCGCGGTGGAGAAGGACGGCCGGATCGCGGCGCTGGAGATCGACGACCTGGTCGGTGCCGGCGCCTATTCGTCCTACCCGCGCACCAGCTCGGTCGAGGCCAACCAGGTCCTCAATGTCTCCGGCGGACCCTACGCGATAGCCAACTACCGGGCGCGCACCCGGGTCGTGTTCCAGAACAAGGTGCCGATCTCGCAATATCGCGGGGTCGGCCATCCGATCGCGATCCTGACCGTGGAGGCCCTGATCGACCGCGCCGCCGCCGCGCTCGGCACCGACCCGGCGGAGCTGCGGCGGCGGAACTTCGTGCCCGACGACGGCTATCCGGTAAAGGCCCCGTCCGGCGTCGGGCTCGACGACCTGTCGCACCAGGCCTGTCTCGCAAAGCTGCTGGAGCTGATGGACTACGACGCGCTCCGCGCCGACCGGGACGAGAAGCGCAGCCGGGGCGCGCTCTGCGGCATCGGGCTCGCCTCGTTCATCAAGGGCACCAACCCGGGGCCGCAGATCTACGGACCCGCGGGCGTGCCCATCTCGGCGCAGGACGGGTGCACCGTCAGGCTCGAGCCGTCCGGCGCGGTGACCTGCCTCGCCGGCGTGACCGAGCAGGGCCAGGGCACCGAGACCGTCCTCGCCCAGGTGGTCGCCCAGTCGGTCGGCGTGCCCTTCGAGGCGGTCACCGTGATCACCGGCGACACCGATGCGGTGCCCTATGGCGGCGGCACCTACGGCTCGCGCGGCGGCGGAATCGGCGGCGAGTCGGCGAGGCGCGCGGGCGAGGCGCTGCGCGGCGAGATCCTCGATCTCGCAGGCGCGCTGCTCCAGGCCGAGCCCGGATCGCTCGCCTTGCGCGACGGCGCCGTGGTCGAGCGCGCCGGCGGCGCCCCGCGCATGACCCTCGCCGAGCTGGGCGATCTCGCCTTCTTCCGCTGCGGCGAGCTGCCCGACGGGGTCTATCCCTCGCTCACCCAGACCCGCCGCTTCCGGGTGCCGGAATACGTGTTCACCAACGGCGCCCACGGGGCCCGGATCGAGGTCGATCCCGAGACCGGGGAGGTCCGCATTCTCGGCTACTGGGCGGTCGAGGACGGCGGGCGGCTGATCAACCCCCTGCTCGCGGAGGAGCAGCTTCGCGGCGCCATCGTCCAGGGGCTCGGCGACGCGCTCTACGAGCACAGCCTGTACGACCGCGACGGCCAGCTTCTCAACGGCACCATGGTCGACTACCTGGTGCCGATGGCGGCCGAGATGCCCGATATCGTGCTCGCCCATGTCGAGACCCCGACCTCGGTCTCCGGCCTCGGCGCCAAGGGGGTGGGCGAGTCCGGCACCGCCGCCGCGCCCGGCACGGTGTTCAACGCGGTGAACGACGCGCTGGCGCCGCTCGGCGCCGCCGTGGAGGCGATACCGATCACGCCCGAATCGGTCCTCGCCGCGCTCGGCCGCGCCCGGTGACCGATCCCCGCTGCGGCAATCTCGGCTATTTCAACCGCGCGGCGGCGGCGGCGCTGGGCGAGCGGATTGCGATCGTCGATCTGTCGCGCATGCCGGCAAGGGAAATCGCGCATGGCGAGCTTGATTCGCGAATGGACCGCGTCGCCGCCGCGCTTCGCGCGCGCGGTCTCGCGCCGGGCGACCGCGTGCTGCTCGCCATGGCCAACCGGTTCGAGTTCGTCGAGGCGTTCTTCGGCGCGATGCGGGCGGGGCTGGTGCCGGTGCCGCTCAATATCAGGCTGGGCGCGGACACTATCCGCTTCGTGGTGGAAGACGCCGGCTGCAAGGCGGCCATCGCCTCCCCCGGCGCGCATGCCGAAATCGAGGCGGTCTGCGAGACCGCCGGGCTCGCGCCGCGCATCGCGACCGCGCCTTCCCCGGCCGGATGGGAGGACTACGAGACCGCGCTCGCCGAGGCGGACGGGCGCGGCTTCGCCCCGCCGCCGGTCGCGCCCCGGCAGGTCGCCTTCCTGCCCTACACCTCGGGCTCCACCGGGCGTCCGAAGGGCGTGCTGCTCGCCCATGACGGCATGCTCTGGGCGATCCGCTCGTCGCAGCGCCACTGGCCCGCCGCGCCGGACGACCGGGCGCTGATCGCCGGTCCGCTCTACCACAAGAACGCGATGCGGGTGTCGGTGAAGCCCAAGCTGCATGTCGGGGCTTCGGTGGTCATCCTGCCGCGCTTCGAGCCGCGGGATTTTCTCCGGGCGCTCAGCGAGTACCGCTGCACCGAGGCCGGCGGCGTGCCCGCCATGTACCGCATGACGCTGGCCGAACGGGAGCTGATCGAGAGCCTCGATTTCTCCGCGCTCCGGGTGCTGGAGATGGGCTCCGCGGTGGTCGGCGCCGAGCTGATCGCCGCCGTGGAGCGGGCCTTCGGGGCGACGGTGATCGAGGCCTATGGATTGACCGAGGGCGGCGGGCCGCTGCGCGAGGCGGCCGACGGAAGACCCGCGCCGCGCGGCAGCTGCGGGCTTGCCGCCCCGGAGGTCGGCATCCGGCTGGTGGACGACACCGGTGCCGAGGGGGAGGAGGGCGAGCTCTGGGTCCGCTCGCCCGCCGTGCTCGCCGGCTACAACAACCGGCCCGATCTCGACGCCGAACGCATCCGCGACGGCTGGCTCCGCACCGGCGATTTGTTCCGCCGCGACGCCGAGGGTTTCTTCTACTTCCAGGGCCGGACCGACGACCAGTTCTCCTGCGGCGGCGAGAACATCAACCCCAAGGAGGTCGAGCTCCTGCTGGTGCAGCATCCGGCGGTAATCGATGCCGCGGTCGCGCCGGTGCCGCACGCGCTCAAGGACCTGGCGCCCGCGGCGCTGGTCACGCTGCGCCCCGACCGGGACGCGGACGAGGCGGCGCTCAGGGCGTTCGCGCTGGAACGCGGCCCGGCCTACGCCCATCCGCGGCGCATCTTCGCGGTCGATGCGCTGCCGGTCGGCGGCACCGGCAAGATCGACCGCCGGGCGGTGCGCGAGCGCCTGCTCGCCCTGATCGCCGGAAACCCGGCGCCATGACGGTCCTGGTCACCGGCGCGGCGGGGTTCATCGGCTACCACGTGAGCGCCTTCCTGCTCGAGCGCGGGGAGACCGTGGTCGGGCTGGACGCGGTCACCGATTACTACGATGTCGGGCTGAAGGAAGCCCGCATCGCCCGGCTCGATCGCCATGACCGGTTCAGCCTGCTCAGATGCGATCTCGCGGACCGGGACGCGGCGTTCGCCGCGCTCGGCGCGGTGGCGGGCATCGACCGGGCGGTACATCTCGCCGCGCAGGCCGGCGTGCGCCATTCGCGCGAGCGCCCGTTCGCCTATGTCGAGGCGAACCTCGTCGGCCACGCGACGGTGCTCGAATTCTGCCGCCATCTGCCCGGGCTCAGGCATCTCGTCTATGCCAGCTCGAGCTCGGTCTATGGCGGCAATGCCAAGCTGCCCTTCGCCGTCGGGGACCGGACCGATTCGCCGATCTCGCTCTACGCCGCCACCAAGCGGGCGAACGAGCATATGAGCCACTGCTACAGCCATCTCTACGGCATCCCGCAGACCGGACTCCGCTTCTTCACCGTCTACGGGCCGTGGGGCCGCCCCGACATGGCGCTCTACCAATTCACCCGGGCGATCCTCGAAGGCCGCCCCATCGAGGCGTTCAACGACGGCAACATGAAGCGCGACTTCACCTATATCGACGACATCGTCCCGGGCGTCGCCGCCGCGCTCGACACCCCGCCGGACGCGGCGGCGGGCGTGCCGCACCGGCTCTACAATCTCGGCAACGACCGCCCCGAGCCCCTGATGCGCCTGATCGCGGTGCTGGAGGAGAGTCTCGGCCGCAAGGCGGAGATCGAGTTCCGCCCCCTGCAGCCGGGCGACGTCGCGGCGACCTGGGCCGACATCTCGGCGACCCGCCGCGACCTCGGCTTCGCGCCGGTCACGCCGATCGACGCCGGCGTCCCGCGCTTCGTCGAGTGGTACAGGCGCTACCACGGCGTCTGAGCGCGCCGCCGCGGAACCTGGCGCGCCCGGCAGGATTCGAACCTGCGACCCCGGGATTAGGAATCCCGTGCTCTATCCTGCTGAGCTACGGGCGCGTCGGGCGAGCTATAGCAGAACCCCGGCCCCGCCATCTACTGGTGGTGGTGCAGCACCTCCGAGTAGGTCGGGAACGGCCACGCGCGGCCGTCCACCAGGAGCTCCAGCCGGTCCGCCACGTCGCGCGCGGATTGCATGCACGGTTTCAGGGCCTCGTGCGCGTATGACGCGGCCCCTCCCGGATCGTCGTGCGGGAAGGCGTCGTACGCATCGGCGAGTCTTTCGGTTTCCGAAAGCAGCTCTTCGACGAGCGCGCGCTTCTTGTCGAACATCGGCGACTGGAACCCGGAGTCGCGGTCGGCGCGGGTGTCCTCGATGGCGACAGGGAGGATCTGGGTCCTGAGGATGCGCAGCAGCGCGCGCGCCTCGATGTGGAGCTCGGTGGCGTAGGCCTCCTGCAGGACGTTCTGACGCGCCACGAGCTCGTGCTCGTTGAGGATGCCGAGCTCGCCCATCAGCTTGACGTTCTTCTCCGCCGTCAGGGCCTCGTAGGCCTCCGGGCTGCTCCTGAGGTGGATCAGGCCGTGCTTCTCGGCGTGCTCGTAAAGAGCGTCGGAGTAGCCGTCGCCGCTGAACAGGGCGCCCTGGTTTTCCTGAATGGTCTCGCGGATCACCTGATCGACGGGCTTGCCGGCGTCGACCTCGTCGCACATGTGCTTCAGGCTGTCCGCGATCGCCGCGTTCACCATGGTCAGCGGGAACGCGATATGCTGGTTGCCGCCCACGGCGCGGAACTCGAACCGGTTGCCGCACCACGGGAACGGCGCGGTGCGGTTGCGGTCCTCCAGATTGGCCCGCACGTCGGCGACCGGGGCCACGATCTCGATCTCCTTGCGCTCGTTTCCGTAGCCCGCGAAGTCGCCGCCCTCGGCGACCGCCTTCACATGGGCTTCCAGGCGCTCGCCCAGATGCAGGGTGATGATCGCCGGCGGCGCCTCCTGGGCGCCGAGCCGGTGGTCGTTGCCGGCCGTCGACACGCCGCAGCGCAGCAGGTCGCCGTGCCGGTTGACCCCGCGCAGCAGGGCCGCGACGAAGGCGATGAAGCGCCGGTTCTCTTCCGCGGTCTCCCCCGGCACGAACAGGTTGGCGCCGGTGTCGGTGTTGAGCCCCCAGTTGTTGTGCTTGCCGGTGCCGTTGATGCCGGCGAAGGGCTTCTCGTGAAACAGGATGGTGAAGCCGTGGTCGAAGGCGAGGTCGCGAAGCACGTCCATGGCGAGCACGTTGGTATCCGCCGCGAGGTTGGCGAGGCCGAAGACCGGCGATATCTCGTGCTGCGCGGGGGCGACCTCGTTGTGGGTGCAATGGATCGAGATTCCGAGCTCCCACATCTTGTCGCGCGCCTCCGCCACGTAGCGGTTCACCCTGGGCGACAGCTTGGAGAAATAGTTGCCGTCCATCTCCTGGCCGCGCAGCGGCGCCGCGCCCAGCAGCGTGCGCCCCGCGGCCACCAGGTCGGGCCGCGCCAGGTACTTCTCCCGGTCGATCAGGAAGAACTCCTGCTCCCAGCCCACATTGCACACGACCTCCCTGGTCGAGCTGTCCCCGAGCAGCGAGAGCAGCCGCACGCTTTGCTCGTTGACCGCCATGTCGGCCCGCAAGAGCGGGGTCTTCTGGTCGAGGGCCTCGCCGTTCCAGGTCACGAAGGCGGACGGGATGTAAAGCGTCTGCCGGTAGACGAAGGGCGGCGATCCGGTGTCCCAGCCGATATAGGCCGCCGCCCGATGGGTCTCGCGCAGCCCGCCATTGGGGAAGGAGGAGCCGTCGGTCTCGGTCTGGAACAGCTCCGAGCCCGTCAGGTTGATGATCAGGCGATCGGTGGCGAAATCCACCCCGACGAAGGTTTCCAGCTTCTCGCCGTGGATCGCGCCCCGCATCGGCGAGAACCAGTGCGAATAGCCGATGCAGCCCTTCGACTGCGCCCATTCGCGAATCGACTTGGCCAGCGCGTTCGCGAAATCCCGATCCATCGGCACGCCCGTCGCGCGGCACTGGGCGAGCGCGTAGTAGACGTCCGGATCGACCAGCTTCTTCAGTATCGAGTCGTCCAGCACATTGCTGTTGATCATCGCCAGGGCCGGCGGGAGGGCTACCTCCTGGGTCGGTGCCTCGTGCGTGGAGTGCGTGATTGCCATGACGGTCCTTCCGCGAGAGCCATTACCGGGAAGGGAAAGCTAATGCATGCGTGCGAGGTTCACCAAGAAAATCCGCGACCCGGAGCGGCGAAAACAAGATTGCAATTTATTTGACCTGTTCGGCGAAAATGGAAAACTATTGAGTACATGTGCGGCTCAGAATTCCGGCGCAAACGCCGCTGCGCGGGCTTGAAACAGGCGATCGCAACCCTGGGCTGTCTTTTTGGGAAGGTCTATAGAACACGCCGTGCTCCATTTTTCACTGATCAATGACTTGCGAGAACTTGGCGTTGCCGCGGCGAAAGTCGACGCGTTCTGCGCCGAGCACGGCGTGTCGCGGGATATCGCATTCGCCGTCAACGTGTCGGTCGACGAGCTGCTGACCAACACCATCAGCTACGGTTTCGACGACGGCGAATCGCACCGAATCGAAATGACCGTCCGCATCGAGGACGACGTGCTGGTGATCGAGCTGGTGGATGACGCCACGCCCTACGATCCGACCCGTGCGCCGCATCCCGACATCGACGCGCCGATCGAGCGGCGCCCCATAGGTGGGCTCGGCGTCCACTTCGTCCGCGAATTGATGGACGGCTTCAGCTATCGCCGCAGCGAGGGGCGCAATATCGTGACCCTGACCAAGCGGACGGGAGACCGTCCGGCGGAGGGGTAGCCCGGCGCTCACACCTTGCCGTTGTAGCGCAACACGAGACAGGTGATGTCGTCCGACTGCTCGGCGTCGCCCACGAACTCGCCGACGGCCAGGGTGACGTTGCCGATCACCGTATCCACCGGCGCTCCCGGACCGATCGAAAGCGCGTTCTCGAGACGACTCTCGTCGAAGGTTTCGCCCTGAATGTTCATCGCCTCGGAAATGCCGTCGGTATAGAGAAACAGCGTATCGCCGACGCCGAGCGTCACCCGGTTCTCGTCGTATTCCAGCTCCGGCAAGACGCCGACGGCCACGCCGCCGGTCAAGGGCAGTGTCTCGATGGCGCCGGTGTTTCGGATCAGGAAGGGCGCGTTGTGACCGGCATTCGCGTAGCTGAGGGTCCCCGTCTGCGGGTCCAGGATGCCGTAGAACAAGGTCACGAACAGGTCGTGCGGGTTCTCGGAGGAGATCCGGTCGTTGACCACGCGCATGCAGGCGCCGGCCTGGCCGATCTCCTGGGCGCTGGCGCGCATGACCGTCCGCGTGATCGCCATGAAGAACGCCGCAGCCACGCCCTTGCCGGAGACATCGGCGATCACCAGGCCGAGCCGGCCGTCCGGCAGGCTGAAATAGTCGTAGAAATCGCCAGCCATCTCGCGCGCCGGCGTCATCACCGCATCGCCCGAATAGGCGGTATCGGGCGGCAGGGTCTTGGGCAGGATCGCGTGTTGCAGGGAATGCGCGACCGCGAGCTCGTCTTCCATGCGCCGGTTGGCCTCGTCGAGGAGGGCATTCTTGTTCGCGAGGTCGAGCGTGCGCTCGGCGACCAGGGCCTCCAAATGCTCCCGCCGGGCCTGAACCTCGCGCGCCATCGTCTGGAAGGTGTGGATCAGCCGCCCCAGCTCGTCGCGCCGCTCGCGGTAGGGGTCGAGCGAATCGGGCTTGAAACTGCCCTGGTCCATTTCTCCCGCCGCCTGGGTCAGCGCGGTGACCGGCCGCGTGATGCGCCGAGCCGACATGACCGCGGTAACCGCGCCGATCAGAAACGCCGCCAGCGTGATCGCGAGTCCGAAATCGATATAGTCGCCCAGCAATTCGTCGAGATGGTCGCGCGGCATGTGGATCACCGCGACACCCGTGGCGACGCCGCCGCGATCCAGGATCGGCGCGGCGACGTGGAGCGCCCTGTCGCTGAGGAAGGATTCCGCGGTCCCCTGGACGGCCCGGCCCGCAAGCGACTTGTCGGCGGAACCGAAAACCGGTTGCTCCGCGCTGCGCAAGGCGCCGGCGGCGACGGCGGCGGTGACCTTGAGGGCTTCGTCGACGACCCAGATCGCTCTTATGCCCGGCTGGGCGGCCAGCGAGTCGAGCGCCGCGGCGAGGCCGATCGTATCGCGCAGGCCCGTCGTCTTGTCGGCAAGGCTGCCGACCAGGACCGACCTGCCGTGGCGCGAGCGAACCCCGATATAGCGCAGCGGCACCTCCAGACCGTCCCTGGGTACGGATCGGAACGACACCGAGAAGCGCTTCCCCGAGATCAGGGTCTGGAGGACCGGGCTGTCCACATCCCGAAGCGACATGTCGACGCCGGAACGGCCGAGTCCCTCGATCGCGCGCACCGCCGGCGTTCCCGTGTCGTCGAGCACCCAGATATCGTCGACCGCGCTGTTCGCCGCGATTTCCGCCAGTTCGATCGCGAGCGCCCGATCGTCGTCCCTCAGAACATCCGCAAGATGGGCCACCGCTATGGCCTGCGCCTCGTTCTCGGCGACGATGACGCGGTCGATCTGGTCCGCGATCACGCCGACCCGGTTGGCCTCGCTGGCGATCAGCCCGGCCACCATCCTGGCCTGGTTCTCGGCCTGCTCGATCAGCGTGTTGCGCGCCAGCAATCCCAGCGCCACCGCCACGCTGAGAATGGCGATGCCCACCGATGCGGAGACGATCAGGATCAGATGCCGGGACAGGCTGATGCTGGCATCGCGGCGACGCACGTGGGCGAACCGCATGACCAGGGCGACGACGCCGGCAAAGGCGAGGAACCAGGCCATCGCATAGAGGTAGATCCAGAAAGAGAGCTGCGGCTGGCCGAGCGCGGCGATCACCGTGTCGACCCGGAAGACCATTTCCGGGACACCGATAACCGAGGCGGTGGCCGAAGCCATCACGATGATCAGGAAGTAGTTGGTCCACGACGGCAGGAACAGGAGCGCCTCGGTGGTCTGGCCGCGCCTGAGATGCCGCAACGCGGCGAGCGCGTTGTCCGAGACGAACCCCGCGACCGCGATCGAAAGCGCGAGCGAGGCCTTGATCCACACCGGCACGATGACCGTCGTGCCGAACAACACGAAACTCCCCGGGACCATATAGGCGAGGTAGAACAGCATGACGAAGGTCGGCGCGCTGGCGGCGAGCATCGTCAGCGCGCCGGCGCCCTGGCTCACGCGGCGCAGGCGGCCGCCGCGCAGTGCCGCCAGAGCCCCCCCGAGCACCGTGCCGATCGCCATCGCGACCAGCGAGACCAGCATGTTCCAGCCGAAACCGACCGCCAGATAGGGCGTCCAGGTAATCAGGACGTCGATGACATTGGGCATCGCTAGGCCCCGTGCGCCCTGCGTTCCCAGCTGCGGAGCGCCCACACCGTGGCGAAGACCAGCAGGAAGTAGCACAGCAGCAGCAGGTTCATCATCACGGCGTCATTGCCCTTTTCGGCGATGATCGCCGTGCTCGCGTGTACCAGCTCCGGCAAGGCGAGCGTGCTCGCCATCCCGGTGGCCTTGACGATATTGACGGAATTGCCGGCCACGGCGGCCTGGCACAGCTCCAGCGCGCGGCGGAATTCGCGCCAGGTGAACCCCAGCTTGCCGCCGGGCTCGGCCGCCACGTCCGCGGCCAGGGAGAACGACACCGCGTTGCTGGCCGCGGCATAGAGCGACAGCACCGCGGCGGCGAGCGAGAACGCATCCAGCGTGAAGCCGTAGGCGAACAGGATGCCGCCGATCCCGAAGAAGAAGACGTAGAGCTGAAGCAGCGGGGGCGTCATCCGCAGCACCGCGCAGAACGCTTGCAGCAGCGGCGCCACGACAACCGTCCGGCGATGCAGGACCCAGCCGAACAGGGCGCCGAGGACGACGCTGCCCAGCACGGTCGCGACCGAGAGCGCGACGGTCAGGAACAGGCCATGCAGGAACACGCTCCGGTCGAGCGGGTCGTAGACCGGGCTGACATCGAGCCCCGTCGCCTCCTTGAACGCCATGGATATCCCCGAAATTCCGCCCAACTCCTCGCTGGTGATCAGCGCGCGCTCCCGGCACTCCAAAGGCCAGTTGCCGGTCTCGTCGCGGCGGCATCGGAGTTCGCCCGATTCGTCGGTTTCCTTCCAGGTCTCGTGCGCCCGCCGCAGATAGGGCGAGGGGGGCAGGCTCCACGTCTTCTCCAGCGCCTGGAAAAACCCCTCGCGATGCCACGCGGCCACGGTGTCGCCGAACAGGCGGTCGAGTCGTCCTCCGGCCTCCTCCTTTGCGATGGCGATCGCCCAGGGCGCGACGAATCGCGTCGGCAGGGCCACGGTGTAACCGTCCCACTCCCCGCTCGCCAGGGCGCTGAGCAAGTTGACCTCGTCGTACAGCCAGCCCACGCAGTGTCCGTTGCGCAAGGCGAGCGCGGCTTCCCGGGTGGAGTTGAGGGAAATCGTCTCGACCAGGAGGCGTTGCGCGGCCAGGCGGTTCCAGATCGAGCCCTGCACGCTGCACAGCGTCCGGCCGCGGAGGCCTTCCCAGGTCGAGATCCCCGAGTCTTCGCGCATCAGCACGTTGGCGCCGTCGCCGTAATACTGGGGCTCGATCATGTGCACCAGCCGGCGGCGGCTGCGGTTGTCGCCCAGCGTGGCGATAACGACGTCGATCTCGCCGCGCGCGAGCTTCTGCAGACGGTTGGCGCTGGTCACCGGTGTCAGCCGCAGCGCAACACCGATCGCGTCCGCCAGGCCGCGCGCGACATCGACGTCGTAGCCCACCAGCCTGCCGGAATCGTTGCGCACGCCGAAGGGATGGTAGTCCGCCTTGACGCCGGCGATCAGGTGGCCCCGAGCCCGGATCTCGTCCAGCCGATCCGCCGTTGCCGGCGCCGCGACCGACAGCCAGGCGGCGCTCAGGACGACCAGTCGGGCGAGACGGAAGAACCGCCGGGGCGCGACATTCACAAACGAAAGACCGGCAGGTCTCACGGCCGGGCCACGATCAGGAAACCGTAGCCGACCGCCACCGGGGCGAGCGCGCAGGCCAGATCGTCGAGCCAGCCCAGCAGCGGGTTGCCGACCACCGCGGTCTCCGGCAGCAGGCTTTCCGGCTCGACGCTCTCGATTCGGAAGCCGGCGGACGACAATTCATCGCGTGCCTCGGCGGGCGAGAACAGGTGATAGAACATCTCGATACTACCAGCCTCCGAACGGCGCGCGTACAAAACATCGCCGGGCTCCAGATCGCCGTCCCGCACCATCGGGGCCGCGGCGCGCTGCTCCGCGTGGAACCGGCGTCGCGCATTGGGCAGGCTGAGCACCAGAACGCCGTCCGGCTTGAGGATTTCCCGAATCGCGGCGAGCAGAGCCGCGCGCTCCTTCCGCCCCGCCACATGGGCGAGGACGCCGAATGCGAGCAGTGCGAGGTCGAACCCGCGTGGAAACGACTGGGCGAGAGCCGTCGCGTCGGCGTTGCGCACCGAGAGGCGTCCGCCGCCGACGAAAGTCGCCAGACGCTCCGACAGCATGTGGCAGGCGGTCGGGCAGACGTCGTAGGCCATGCCCGTTGCGCTTGTGTGTTGCAAGAGGGGCAGGGTGTAGCGCCCCGTCCCGGCGCCGAAATCGACGAAGCGGCCCTCCGCCGGCATCAGGCGCAGCACCCTCCGCAGCGTGCGCCGATTCGGGGCGGGATAGCGGCGGTCGTAGAGCCCCGACGCCAGATACTCATCGTAGCTGTGGGACATATCCGGCGTGGTTGCCTGGGGCTCGGCCACACCGGCGGCCACGCAATCCTTGATGCCGCTGGGTGAAATGTTGGCGTCTCCACTGGCCCCATCGAGATGCGGATGCATCTCGTCGAGATTGAAAATGCGGGCTGCGCCGCCCGATAGCGGTGAGCGGCGCTCAAATTCTCCCGATCGCCGATAAATTCTGCCCGGGTTCGAGATTGTCGATGCCTCCATTGTTGACAATTTTGGCCTCCGGTTCAAATAGTAAGTCCAGACGGCTCGACAATCGAAAACCGGCTGCGACCGTTTGTCGCAGAGGCGGTCGGTCCGGGCCGCGCCATGGGCCGAATCCCCGACCGGCCGATCGAGAGGAGCAAGGCAAGGTGAAGCTGCGACGAGCGGGCCGGTTGAGCTTCCCGAGGGCGGCGGTCGCGCTGACCGGTGCGGTGCTGGCGACGGTCAGCTTCGCGGCGACGGCGGCGGAGAGCGTCCTGACCCGAATCGCCGAGGACGGAATGCTCCGCGCCGGCACCCGGGCCAGCGCCGCGCCCTTCGCCCAGAAATTGCCGACGGGAGAATTTCGGGGATTCTCCGTCGATCTTCTGCAGGATATCCGGGCTGCGGTGCAGCGCGAGGTGGGCCGCCCGGTGCGCATCGAGCTTCATGAAGTCACGCCGAGCGACCGTCTGCAGCGGGTCGCCCGGGGCGAGCTCGATATCGTCTGCGGCATCACCACGCCGACCTGGGACAGGGAGGCGACCGTCGATTTCTCGCTACCGTTCTTCCGCGACGGTACCCGGGTGATGGTATACCGGCGCGGCGCCGGAGAGACCGTCGATGTCGCCAAGCTCAATATCGGCGTCGTCAAGGGCACCACGACCGTCGACGTTCTCAAGAACAACCTCCCGGGGACGCGGCTCAGCGAATTCCCCAACATGGCCGCGGCGATGAGCGGGTTCGAGAAGGGCGAGGTCGACGGGGTCGCCAATGTCGGCGTCGTGCTGCTCGGTCTCGCCGAGCGCAGCGAGCCGCGGCGCAGCGTCGTGCTGCTGCCGAGGACCCGATCCCTGGCGACCGAGAGCCTCGCCTGCGTGCTGCCGCAGAACGACAGCCGCTGGCGGGATCTGGTCAACCGAACCCTGATCCGCATGTTCGGCGACGTGCGGCAGTTCAGGGGACGCTACGAGGAAATCTACAATCGCTGGTTCGGGCGGGACGGCGCGCTGTTCTACCCGCTCGATCGCGCGACCCGCGACTATCTCGCCGACGTGTCCATCTGGGCCAAGTAGTCGCCGGATCGTCGGCGCACCCGCGGCGCGTCCCGACCGGCTCCGACGGCGCGGCGAACCCATCGAGGTTGATTGCCGCCCGGTTCGCGGCCTATAAGAATGTCATTCCCTGAATCGTAGTTTCTGTTGGCGTGACTCCCGAGAACGGCTGGATGGCTGCACCGCGAGCGCCAATGCGAACCGGAGGGCATGCAATATCATGTCGCACATCGCGAATTCGATCGGATTGACGGCTACCGAACGCAGGGCCGGGCGTGGGTCGACCCCGTCAGGCGCCGCGCGGTTCGATGCGGGACACCGCGACGGCGCTCGGGACACCGGCGTCTCGCCGGGATGGCGGCGCGCCGCCCCGCTCGGGCTCGCCGTCGCCGCCCTGCTTCTGCTCCCGGCGGACGCGCATGCGGCGGTGGCCGACGAGACGCAATTCGTCCTGAACAGCTTCTCGTTCCTGATCTGGGGCGCGCTGGTGATGTGGATGTGCGCCGGTTTCACCATGCTCGAATCGGGCTCGGTGCGGACCAAGAACGCCTCGGTCATCTGCCTCAAGAATATCGGCCTCTACTCGATCGCCGGGCTGATGTTCTACCTCGTCGGCTACAACATCATGTATGTCGGGGTCCCCGAAGGCGGCTGGTTCGGCACGCTGACGCTGTTCTACGGCACCACCGGCGAAGAAAAGGCGCTGCTCGGCGGCGGCGGCGACGCGGCCAAGGCGGGCGCCGCGGTGGTCAAGAACGGCTATTCGACGATGTCCGACTGGTTCTTCCAGATGGTGTTCGTCGCCACCACCGCCTCGATCGTCTCCGGCACGCTGGCCGAGCGGGTGAAGCTCTGGTCCTTCCTGCTGTTCATCACCGTGCTCACGGCGATCATCTACCCGGTCATCGGGTCATGGACCTGGGGCGGCGGCTGGCTGTCGGCGATGGGCTTCCAGGACTTCGCCGGTTCGACGATCGTCCACTCCACCGGCGGCTGGGCGGCGCTTGCCGGGGCGCTGGTGGTCGGCGCGCGGAAGAACAAGTTCCGCGCCGACGGCAGCGTGAAGGTCACCCCGCCATCCAACGTGCCCGCAGTGACGCTCGGCGTGTTCATCCTCTGGCTCGGCTGGTTCGGGTTCAACGGCGGCTCGCAGCTCGCGCTCGGCGGCGCCGCCGACGCGGTGGCGATCAGCAACATTCTCGCCAACACCAATCTCGCCGCGGCCGCGGGGGTGATCGCCGCGATGGCGCTGTCGCGTCCGGTTCTCGGGCGCGTCGATCTTCTCGCCAGCCTGAACGGCGCGATCGGCGGCCTGGTGGCGATCACCGCGGGGCCCGACATCGTCCAGCACTACTGGGCGGTGATAATCGGCGCGGTCGGCGGCTGCATCGTGGTCCTCGGGATCAAGCTGCTCGACCGGCTCAAGATCGACGACGTGGTCGCGGCGGTTCCGGCGCATCTGTTCGCCGGCGTGTGGGGCACGCTCGCGGTGTGCATCGCCGCGGGCGGCGATATCGTTGCGCAGATCACCGGCATCCTGGCCATCGGGGCGTTCGTGTTTGCCGCCTCGTGGGTGGTATGGTGGGCGATCGATTCGACCATCGGCGCGCGCGTCACGCCGATAACGGAAGAGCTGGGGCAGGATGTCGCGGAGCTGGGCATCGAGGCCTATCCGGAATTCGTCGTCGTCCCCGACATGGACGACTGAGGAATGGCTTGCCTGCCCGAGCGGCCCGCATTCGAGTACAATGGGGCGCCGCACCGGCCGAAGGCGTGCGTTCATAGAAGCAGCCGCAGGACACGAAGACGATGGATTTGACGACTGAACGAAGCGAAAACGTCGTGTGCGTGGACGTGAAGGGGCGAATCGACGGGTCCACCGCCGTCGCCTTCGAGGAGTCTGTGCGCAACGCGCTCGAGGAATCCGACCGCGCCATGATCATGGATTTCCGGGAGCTCGCCTATATCAGCAGCGCCGGGCTCCGGGTGATCCTGCTGACGGCGAAGTCGCTGCAGAGCCAGGACGCGAAGCTGGTGCTGTGCTCGCTTTCCGATCAGATTCGCGAAGTGTTCAAGATCAGCGGCTTCGACAAGCTTCTGCCGATTCACGAGACCAGGGAGGAGGCGCGCGAGTCGCTCGGCGCCTGAGCCGCGCGCGCGTCCGACCGGCGGCTGCCCGAGCCGCGCCCCGCCCGGCCCGCCGGGCGCATCCCCCGTTGTCGGGAGGCACCGTAGATGGACGGACGGAAGGTTGCGATCGTTACCGCCGGCGGCAGGGGGATGGGGGAAGCGATCGCCCGGGCCCTCGCCGGGCGGGACCACGCGCTGGTCCTGATGTCGCCCGGCGGGTCGGCCGAGGCGCTGGCCGAAGAGCTTGGCGCGATCGGCGTGAACGGCTCGGTCACCCGGGCGGAGGACCTCGAAGCGGCGGTCGCGGCGGCGATGGATGCGCATGGCCGGGTCGACGCGGTGGCCAACAATGCCGGCTTCCCGCCCAAGGGGGAGCTGCTCGACATCCCCGACGAGGACTGGCGCGACGGCCTCGACATGGTGCTGCTGAACGTCATCCGCATGGCGCGCCTGGTGACGCCGATCATGGTCGCGCAGGGCGGCGGCGCGATCGTCAACATATCCACCTACGCCGCCGTCGAGCCCAGCCCGGCCTATCCGGTCTCGGCCACGTTCCGGGCCGGGCTCTCCGCCTTCACCAAGCTGTATGCGGACCGCTACGCCGCCGACGGCATCCGCATGAACAACATCCTGCCCGGCTTCATCGACACCCATGGGGTCGATGAAGGGGTGGCCGCGGGAATTCCCGCGCGGCGCTACGGAACCCCGGAAGAGGTGGGCGAGACGGCGGCCTTCCTGCTGTCGGACGGCGCCGGCTACATCACCGGCCAGAACCTCCGCATCGACGGCGGGCTCACCCGCTCGGTTTAGCGCCGCCCTCTCAGGGGTGCAGCGAGATGCAGATCGCCTCCTCGCCCGGGATCTCCCCGCCGAGCATCCGGATCGCGCGCTCGGCGTCCTCCAGCTTCATCTCGTGGGTGTGCATCGGCGCCAGTCTTTCCAGGTTGCGGGCGAGCAGGTCGATGCCGGCGCGGTACATGTCGGCGCCCTGGGTGAACACCGCCTTCAGCGTGATCTCCTTGTAGACCATGCGGTCGGTATCGAGCGTCGCCACGCTGTTGCCGCCCTTGACCCCGGCGACGACGATGGTCCCGCCCGCGCGCACGACCTCGACGGCGTGACCGATGACCGCGGTGTCCGCCGGCACCACGTCGACCGCGATGTCGACGCCCCGCCCGCCGGTGATCTCCATGACCCGGGCGACGGTGTCCTCCTCGTCGGCGACGATGGTGTGGGTGGCGCCGAAGGCGCGCGCGAGGTCCAGCTTGAAGGCGTCGCGCGCGAGCCCGGTGACGACGATCTCGGCAACCCCGGCGGCCTTGAGCGCGATCACCGAGGCGAGCCCGCGCTGCCCGCACCCCATCACCAGCACGGTGTCGGAGAAGCTCGCCCCGGGCACCGCGACCGCCCAGCGGATGCCGGCGGCGAGCGCCTGGTACATCGTCGCCATCTCGTCGGGCACAAGGTCGGGCAGCTTGTGCATCAGGGTGCGCTCGTGCAGGTGGATGTACTCGCCGTAGCCGCCCCACAGCCCGTGACCGATCGTGGTCGGCAGATAGCCATAGGCGGGCGATGCCATCTGGAACATGCCCTTGCACAGGTGATGCGCGCCGGCGAGGCAGTCGACGCAGCGGCCGCAGGAGATCACCGGCTGCAGCGCCACCCGGTCGCCCACCTTGACGCCCCACTTGGCCGCGGCCTCGGCGCCGAGCTCCTCGATCACGCCCACCGGCTCGTGGCCCGGGATGACCGGGTAGACGGCGAGCCCCTTCTCCGCGAAGTGGCCGCGATACTGCTCGACATCGCTGCCGCACAGCCCGCACGCGCGCACGCGTAGCAGGCCTTCCGAGGCGCCGACGACGGGTACCTCGAATTCCTCCATCTCCAGCCGCCGGGCGGCGACCTGCACCATCGCGCGCGCCTTCATCGAAGCCGTCTCCCCGCTGCACGGCGAACCTCGCCAGGCAAGGATTGTCGCAGCGCCCGCCCGCGGGTCAACCGGGCGGGCTACGTCTCCTTCGCCGAGATGATCGCCGCGGTCATCGAGCGCGGGTCGCGCAGCTCCCAGCGCCCGGCCTCGACCCGCGCCATGAAGTCGCCGCAGACCTGGTTGTAGAGCGCGGGCTCCTCCAGATTGCACAGATGCCCGGTGCGCGGCAGCAGCACCAGCGCCGAGGACCGGATGGCGCGCTTCATCAGCAGCCCGGCGTCGAGGCACGGGTCGTCCTCGTCGCCGTTGACCACCAGGGTCGGCACGGTCAGCGCGCGCATCCTGTCTTCCAGGTCGAACAGCGACGGCCGGCGGCGCTGCACGCCGCGCATGGTGTTGGCCGAGCCCAGGCTGGAATGCTCGCACAGCCGGTCGGTGAATTCCTGCCAGCCGCGCGGGTCCTTGTTCTGGTACTGCACCCGGGTCGGACCCAGCGCGTAGACCTTGCCGAACGCCGCCATGGTCTCGTCCTCCATGCGCTGGGCGGCTTCGGCGGTCTCCCGCTGGAACCGCTCGCGCGCGTCCGCCCTGGCGCCGTAGCCGCAGCCGGCCACCACCAGCGACAGCGCCCGGTCCGGGTACTGGAATCCGAAGTGAAGCGTCGCAAAGCCGCCCATGGACAGCCCGTTGATATGCGCACGCTCGATCCCGAGCCCGTCCAGCACCGCGAGGATGTCGTCGCGCGCGCGGTCCTGGCTGTACATCTCCGGGTCCGCGGGAACGTCCGACGGCGGGTATCCGCGCGCATTGAAGGCGATGCAGCGATGGCTGCGCGAGAAGTGGCGAAGCTGCGGCTCCCAGGCCCGGCAGTCGCCGGCGAACTCGTGCACGAACACGATCGGCCGGCCGCTGCCCGCCTCCTCGTAGTAGAGCCCGACCCCGTCATCGGCCGTGACATGCGGCATGGCGGCCTCCCCCTTCTGTCCGTTCCCGGTGCCTGCTTACCCGCGGCGCGGCAAGGCGGCAAGCCGGCCGGCCGATTGGTGCTGCGGTTGACTCGGCGCCGCCATGCCGGGACGGTATCGGTCGAACGGTCGAAGGGGAGCGCCGGGATGGAGAGCCGCCCGTCATGAGTGCCGGTCTGCGAAACGCCCGTGGCGTAACCCACTACGAGCCGGGACGCACCCATGACGGCTATACGCTGTTCGCGCCGATGTACGGTCGCAACGTCTGGCTCATCGACATGTGGGGCACCATCCTGCACCGCTGGCCGACCGCGAACCTGCCCGGCAATTACGGCGAGCTGCTGGCCAACGGGAACCTGCTCTTCGCCGGTCGCAGCAAGCCGGCGATCCCCGACTTCGCGGGCAATGGCGGCGAGCTGGTGGAGTACGACTGGCAGGGCGAAATCGTCTGGGAGTATCGCGACCCCTATCTCAGCCACTGCTTCGCGCCGCTCGCCAACGGCAACCTGCTGGTCAACAAGTGGCGGCGCGTTCCCGCCGCGATCGCCCGGCGGGTCAAGGGCGGCCAGCCGGGCACCGAGCGCGACGGCGAGATGTACGGCGAGGCGGTGCAGGAGATCGACCGCGCCGGCAACGTGGTCTGGGAATGGCTGACCTTCGAGCATCTCGATCCCGGGATCGACGCGATCGGCCCCATGCATCCGCGCGACCGCTGGACCAATCTCAACGCGCTGCACGAGATGCCCGACGGCCGCGTCCTGATGAGCTTCCGCTTCATCGACACCATCGCGATCGTCGACCGGGCGAGCGGCGATATCGACTGGCGCTGGGGCCCCGGCAAGCTGGCCGGTCCGCACGACCCGACATGGCTGGAAGGCGGCACGGTGCTGGTGTTCGACAACGGCGCGCACCGGACCCACACGACGATCGACTACTCGCGCGTGGTCGAAATCGACCCGGCGACCGGAGAGATCGTGTGGGAGTACAAGGAGAACCCGGTCTACGACTTCTCCAGCTTCATCTGCTCGGGCGCCCAGCGGCTCGCCAACGGCAACACGCTGATCTGCGAATGCACCAAGGGCCGGCTGTTCGAGGTGACGCGCGACGGCGACCTGGTGTGGGAGTTCGTCAGCCCGTTCTACTACGAGCACCCGATCTTCGGGACCAACAACATGGTGTTCCGCTGCATGCGCTACGACGCCGACGACCCGCGCTTCGCCGGCGCGCCGCTGGGTGCCGGGGACAACGTCGACTTCAACGCCATGATGCCGCGCCCGTTCGTGCGCAGCCCCGACAGCGCCAGGCCGCTGGGCACGAGCTACGCGACGGGGACGATCCTGCGCGGCGGGCACTGAAATCGGCGCGGACGGGCCGGGCGGCGGGCGCCGATTGGAGACCGGGCAATTGACATCCGGCGATACCACGCCCCGCCAGGGAGACGGCGACGAACTGATCGCCGCGGCGCGGGCGCTGGCGCCGGCGATCGGGGCGGACGCCGAGAGCGCGGAGAAGGCGCGCAGGATCTCCCCGCGAGTCCATGCGGCGATCAGAGAGGCCGGATTTCTCCGCATTCTTCTGCCCCGCCGTTTCGGCGGCTACGAGCTCGACCTCGACACCGCGATCGGCGTGATTCTCGAGCTGTCGGCGGCCTGCGGGTCGACCGGCTGGGTGGCGAGCTGCGGCATTTCGCACCAGTGGATGGTGGCGCAGTTCCCGCTCGCCTGTCAGGAGGAGATCTGGGCCGACGGCCCCGACAAGCTGGTCGTGACGTCGTTCCCGGCGACCGGCGCCTGCGAGCGGGTCGATGGCGGGTTTCGGATCGACGGGAGGTGGCGCTATGCCAGCGGCTGCGACTATGCCGATGTCGCGCTGCTCGGCGTCGCGCTGCCGCCCGAGAGGGACGGCGACGCCGCGGTCCCGGGGTTCGTCGTGGTGCCGATGTCCGATTGCGCGATGGAAGAGGACTGGGACACGATGGGGCTCGCGGCGACCGGCAGCCATGCGGTCGTCGCCGAAAATGTCTTCGTGCCCGAATACCGGAGCCTGCCGGCGGAGGTCTTCGTCGCGGCGGACACGCCGGGCCGGATCGCCTTCGAGACCAATCTCAGCCGCTACCCGGTGTTCTCGCTCGGCGCCCATGGCCTGTCCGCGACGGCGGTCGGTTGCCTCCAGGGCGCGCTCGACCACTTCGTCGCATTGCTGGCCGACTGGCGGGTCCGCGGCAGCGGGGTGGGCGCGGGCGCCAGGGTCGCCGAATTCCCCGCAATCCAGATGCGGGTCGGGCAGGCGGCGATGGCGCTGAAGGCGGCGAAGGCGCTGATGTTCTCGCAGATCGAGGACACGCGGCGCGCCGTCATCGACCGGGGCGCTGTGCTGGACCGCGGCGAGCGTCTGGAGAACCGGGTGGTCCAGGCCTATGTCGTCCAGCTCGCCCTGCAGGGGCTCGACGCGCTCTGGGGCGCGGCGGGCGCCAGCGGCATCCATCACGCCGAGCCGGTCCAGCGCGCCTGGCGCGACGCGCACGCCGTGTCCCACCACGCGTTCTTCAACTGGGATGTCCACGCGGCGATGTACGGCCAGGCCCGGCTCGGGATCGAGCCGAGCGGCGCGCCCTATTGACCGCATCGGCGGCGAACATGCAGCGCACGGCATTGGGGAGAAGACGATGACCGAAATCAGGGCGGCGGTGTTCCGCGATACCAGCCTCAAGCCTTCCATCGAGACCCTGGAGATGTCCGGACCGGGCGCGGACGAGGTGCTGGTCAAGCTGACCGCGACCGGCGTCTGCCACACCGATCTGAAGACGGCCGGCACCGACCGGTCGCCGCGCCCGGTGGTGCTCGGGCACGAAGGCGCGGGCGTCGTCGAGGCGGTCGGCTCCGGCGTCGCCGATCTGGCGCCCGGCGATCACGTCGTGATGACCTTCACCTGGTGCCGGCGCTGCCCGAGCTGCCGGAGCGCCCGGCCGGCCTATTGCTACAACACCGATCACTTCGCCTGCACCCGTCCCGACGGCAGCCACTACCTGCGCGGCGCGGACGGGCCGGTGCATGGCGACTTCTTCAACCAGTCGTCCTTCGCCACCCACGCGCTGGGACGCCGGACCGGCGTGGTCAAGGTGCGCAAGGATGCGCCGCTGAACATCCTCGGGCCGCTCGGCTGCGGCATTCAGACCGGGGCGGGCGCGGTGCTCAACGTGTTCGGGATGAAGCCCGGGCAGACGCTTGCCGTCTTCGGCGCGGGCTCGCTCGGTCTCTCCGCGGTGATGGCGGCGAGGATCGCCGGCGCATCGGAGGTGGTCGCCGTCGACCTCCATCCCAACCGCTTGCAGCTCGCGGCCGAGCTCGGCGCCGACCACGCGATCCGCGCCGATGGCGGGAAGGTGCACGACCGGATCCGCGACCTGATCCCGCACGGGGTCGATTTCGCGCTGGACACCACGGCCGTCGGCCCGGTGATGCTGGACGCGATCGCAAGCCTGGCGCCGCATGGCAGCTTCGGCTTCGTGGCCCCGACCGAGACCGGCGAGCTCACCGTCCCGCTCCGGCCGCTGATGATGAACCGCAAGGTTCTCGGCATCATGGAGGGGAACAGCAACCCCGACGTCTTCATCCCCCGGCTGGTGGATTTCCACATGCAGGGCGTGTTCCCCTTCGACCGGCTGGTCAGGTTCTATCCGTTCGACGACATCGAGCAGGCCTTCCACGACAGCGAGGCGGGCACCACGGTCAAGCCGATCCTCGAAATGTGACCGCCCGGCGTATACAAATCAGGGGAAACACCGGCAGGGAGGAACAGGAAGATGACACTTCAGGGTCCCAGCGCGTCGGAACTGCAGGACCTCGCCCGGTCGCTCGGCTTCGGGCTGACCGACGCGGAAGCCGGGGAATACAGCGCGCTGCTCGCCCCGCTGGTGGGCATGGCCGACGCCCAGCAGAAAATGCCGGACTACCTGCCAGAGGTGAAATACCCTCGGACCCCCGGCTACCGGCCCGACGGCGATGAGAACAGGTACAACGCCTGGTACTACAAGAGCCGCATCGAGGGCGCCCCGGACGGCAAGCTGGCCGGCAAGACGGTCGCGCTCAAGGACAACGTGATGCTGGCCGGCGTGCCGATGATGAACGGCACGTCGATCCTCGAAGGCTATGTGCCCGAGGTCGACGCGACGATCGTCACGCGGCTGCTCGATGCGGGCGCGACGATTCTGGGCAAGGCGCATTGCGAGAACTACTGCCTCTCGGGCAGCAGCCATACCAACGCGACCGGCCCCTGCCACAACCCGCACCGGATGGGCTACAGCGCCGGCGGCTCGTCCTCCGGCAGCGCCGCGCTGGTGGCCGCCGGCGAGGTCGACATGGCGATCGGCGGCGACCAGGGCGGGTCGATCCGCATGCCGGCCTCGTTCTGCGGCGTCTACGGGATGAAGCCGACCTACGGCCTGGTGCCCTATACCGGGGTGCTCGGGATCGAGGCCGCGATCGACCATGTCGGGCCGATGACGGCGACCGTGGCGGACAACGCCCTGATGCTGGAGGCCATCGCCGGTGCGGACGGGATCGACGGGCGGCAGCGCGACGTGGTCACCCATCCCTATTCGGAGATGCTGGAGGGCGGGGTTTCGGGGCTCAGGATCGCGGTGATCGAGGACGGGTTCGATCACCCCGGCTCGCAGGCCGAGTCGGACGCCGTGGTGCGCGCCGCCTGCGCCAGGTTCGGCGAGCTCGGCGCCGAGGTCGAGACCATCGCCTTCCCGCTGCATCGCGAGGCGGCGGTGATGTACATGCCGGCCCTTGTGGAGGGGCTCGCCCGGGAGATGATGCTGCAGGGCGGCGTGTTCTACGGCCTGCCCGGGCTCTATGTCGGCGGCGCGCTCGAACGCTGCAACGGCTGGACCGAGCGCGCGCACGAGCTGCCGCCGACGGTCCGCGTGTTCACCCTGCTGGGTGCCTGGTACATGGAGACCCTGGGCGGGCGCGTCTATGCCAAGGGGATGAATTTGCAGCGCAAGGCGAAGGACGGGTTCGCGCGGCTGATGGAGGACTTCGACCTCCTGCTGATGCCGACCGTGCCGCTGGTGGCGCAGCCGTTTCCGGCGGCGGACGCCTCGATCGCGGAGTATTGCGACCACGCCTGGAACATGCTGGCCAACTGTCCGACCTACAACTACACCGGCCAGCCTTCGATGTCGGTGCCCTGCGGCACGGTCGACGGGCTCCCGGTCGGGCTGATGATCACCGGACGGTGGTGGGACGAGCCGACCGTCTACCGGGCCGCGGCGGCGTTCGAGGCGAATTTCGACTGGCGCTCCCTCTGACGGCGCGGGTTTGACAGCCTGCGGGCCGGTACCCACTATCGGCCCGCCAATCGACCATAGCGCCGAGGAGATCATGGGGTTCGAAGTCGTCGAGACGCCCGGCCTGCCGACGCCGGGACAGTTTTCCCATGTCGTGAGGAAGGGGCCGTTCGTCTTCATCTCGGGACAGACCGCGGCGGTCGCCGCGGGGGAGGGGAACCTCGATCCCGAGGACCAGGCGCGGGAGATCTTCGGCTATCTGAGGACGGCGATCGAGTCGGCCGGCGGCACGATGGCCGACATCTGCAAGATCAACCTGTTCCTCACCGACGGCTCGCAGATCCCGGCGATCCTGGAGCTGCGGCCGCAGTTCTTCGAAAAACCCTATCCCGCGGCCACCCTGGTCATGGTCAACGGCCTGTTCCGGCGCGAACTCGTGATGGAGATCGAGGCGACGGCCATCCTCGACGGCTGAACCGCACGGAGCGCCCGCCATGTCCGCAGAGGGACCGCTCTTCGTCTCCTACCGCGATACGCTCGACCTGCTCTCGGCCGCCGAGGCGCTGGAGGTCGTCGAACGGGTCTACGCGATGCACGCCAGGGGCTCGGTGCAATGGTCCGACCCGCCGAGCTTCCACATGGACGACGCGGGGCTGCACAACCACTGGCACGTCAAGGCCTGCCTGCTGAAGGACATCCCGATCGCCGGGGTGCGCATGTACGGCTATTACGAGGACAGCGAACGCTCCACTGTCGGCACCCTCGATTCGACGCGCCTCGTCGTCATCAGCGATCCGGCGACCAGCGTGCCGCTGGCGATCGTCGACGAGCACTGGAACTTCTCGATCCGCAGCACCGCGGCCGCCTGCATCGCCTGCAAGTGGATGACCAACCCCGATCCCCGGGTGCTCGGCCTCGTCGGCGTGGGCTCGATGGGACGGACCGCGCTGCAGTGCCTGTCGTCGATGTACGCGTTCGAGGAGATCCGCTGCACCTCGCGGCGGCCGGAGACCCGCGAGGCGTTCGCCGCGGAATGGTCGGAGGCGCTCGGCGTTCCGGTGATCCCGGTGGCGACGCCGGAGGAAACGGTCACCGGCGCCGACATCGCGGTCGGCGGCACGACGTCGGCCGATGTCGTCTCGCGCGTCGAGTGGCTGAAGCCGGGCTCGACCTTCATCTCGCTCGCGCGGCGCGAGCTCGATCCCGCCGGCTGGCCGAAGATGGACAAGGTCGTGATCGACGATTTCGAGCTCAACATGCTGAGCCCGGTATTCCGCGAGACGGTGGAACGGGGCTATCTGTCGCGCGAGACCCTCCATGCCGAGATCTGGGAGCTGGTCGCGGGACGCAAGCCCGGCCGCGAGCATCCCGACGAGCGGGTGCTGATCCACACCGTCGGGCTGGTGTCGCAGGACGTGGCGCTCGCCGAATTCGTCTACCGCAAGGCGGTCGAGAAGGGCGTCGGCATCCGCCTCCCGGCGGCCCATTCCCGAGCCCCGGGCCGGACCCGCGCTTGACCGGCCGCCGGGGCGGGGACAGAATTTTGCCGCCCGCGACGCGATGCAGCACGATGACCGACGACCGCCTCCGATCGATAGCCGACGCCGCGGCGGCGAAGCTGGTGCCGGGCGAGACGCTGCGACTCGCGGCGCGGATGGTCGATATTCCGAGCCCGTCGGGCCGCGAGCGCGAGCTGGCGGAGACGGTCGCGGGCTTCATGGCGGATAACGGCCTCGAAGGGCGCTGCCAGGCGGTCGACGGCGAGCTGTGCAACGCCCTCGGCCGGCTGCCCGGCTCCGGCGGCGGCGCCGAGCTGATGCTGTTTTCTCCCCTGGACACCGCCTTCGCCGGAACCCCCGAAGCCGATGGGCCGTTCCTCGGCACGCCGATGCGCGACGACCAGATCGCTTCCGCCCGCATCGAGGGCAAGGTCCTGACCGGGCTCGGCGCGCACAACCCGAAGGGCCACGCCGCCGCCGCCGTCATGGCCGCAATCTGCCTCGCGCGCGCCGGCGCGGCGCTCCCGGGCGATGTCGTCGTGGCGCTCGGGGGCGGCGGCATGCCGACCAACATCCCGGCGGGCGACGGACGGGCCGGGCGGCGGATCGGCCACGGCGCCGGTTGCGCGTTCCTGCTCGAGCAGGGCGTCCGCCCCGATTATGCCATCGTCGTCAAGCCGGGCCCTCCGGCCTGGGAGGAGGTCGGCCTCTGCTGGTTTCGCGTTTCGGTGCGCGGGCTGCTCGGCTACGCGGGGACACGGCACGCGGTGGCGCACGCCAACCCGATCCTCGCGGCGACCAGGGTGATCGAGGGGCTGGAGGCCTGGTTCGCCGACTACTCGGAGGCCAACGCGTCCGGCACCCTGCGCCCGCAGGGCTCGATCGGCTGTATCCGCGCGGGCTGGGCCGAGAAGCCGACCTTCATCCCCGAGATCTGCGAGATCTATCTCGATCTGCGCAGCACGCCCCGCACCGGTCCGGCCGAGGTGCGCCGGCAATTCGCCGCCGCGATCGAGTCCATCCGCGCGGCCGATGACGGTCTCGATGTCGACTGGGAGATGATCCTCGCCGTGCCCGCCTCCCATACCGACCCGGAGAGCTGGATCGTGGGCGCGGCGATCCGCGCATGGGAGCGCATGACGGGCCGCCCCTTCGTCTCCGGGAGCGACGGCAGCGGCGCCACGGAGGCGAACGTGATCCGCAATTGGGGCATCCCGACGGCGCGCTTCGGGCTGCCGCCGCCGCCCCAGCCGCTGCCGCGCTCGGGGCAATTCTCGATGGGGGAGGTGCACGCCGACAGCCTGGATTCGCTGGTGCGCGCGCTGATCGACGCCGCCGTCGACACCTGCGGGCGGCCGCTGGCCGAGCTGGATACGGAATCGGAGCGAGGCCCGCGATGTTGATGCCCAAGCCCACCGGCGTGCCGCGCAACCTGACCGAACAGATCACCGGGCGGGAGCAGGGCGCGTCGCGGTTCCGCATCTACGACAGCCATCCGCTCGGGCTCCCCGAGTACTGGTATCCGATACTCTGGTCCAGAACCCTGAAGCCGCGCCGGGGCATCGGGCTCACGCTGCTCGGCAAGGAGGTCGCGCTGTTCCGCGAGGGCGGCAGGGCCTACGCCCTCGACAACCGCTGCCCGCATCGCGGCGTGCCCATCGACAACGCGCAGTGCGATTTCGCCGGCACCCGCACCTGCCCCTATCACGGCTGGGTGTTCGAGCTGGAGACCGGGCGGCTGCGCGCCGCGCTCACCGACGGGCCGGACTCCCCGATCGTGAAGAAGGGCAGCGTCCGCGTGCGCACCTACCCCGTCGAGGAGCGCTGCGGGCTGGTCTGGATCTATCTCGGGGACGGCGAGCCGCCGCCGGTCGAGGACGACATCCCCGACGAGTGGCTGCTGCCCACGGCGATCGTCACCGGGCGCATTTCCGAGCGCGCCGGCGACTGGCGCTACGCCGTCGAGAACGGCTACGACGAGGGGCACGTCAAGTACCTCCACCGCCGCGGCGTCTGGACCTTCTGGCGGCGCGCGCCCGGCTGGGGGTGGTCGGAGCCGCGCATCTCGGAGGACGGCAAGTGGTTGACGCGCGAGACCAGGGAAATCGGCTTCTGCGCCGAGTTTCCCGGGCTCGGCGTCTGGCCGCCGCAGAAATGGTACAAGTGGCGCCCCGGCGCGCGCGGCATCAAGTTCCGCCTGCCCTGCACGCTCCGCGTGGCGTACCGGGCGTGGGCGCATTTCGAGTGGTACGTGCCGACCGAGCGCGGGCACCACCGCTATCTCCAGTTCATCTGCAAGCAGGCGAGCGGGCTTGCGGCGCTCTGGCACCGGATCAAGTACCTGCTCTACATCCGCCCGTTCTTCCACCACCAGTTCAACGACCAGGACGCCTGGATGGTGGAGAACATGGTGACGCCGCCGGAGATACTCTACCGGCCCGACGGCGCCATGCAGTCGGTGCGCCAGTACTACGAGGACACCGCGCGCGGCTTCGGACGCGAGCCCGTCGAGCGGTATCCCAGGGAAGGCAGCGGGCCGGGCGCCGACTAGGACGCAGGGGGACGGGCATGGGCGAGAACGGCGGCAGATTCGTCCGCATCGACGGACACCGGATCCATATCGACGAGACGGGCGAGGGCTACCCGGTGATCTGCCTCCACGGCGGCGGACCCGGCGCCGGCGGCCGCAGCAACTTCCGCTACAACGTGGACGCGGTCGCGGCGCGCTACCGCACGATCCTCATGGACATGCCGAATTTCGGCAAGTCCGACATGATCGTCTCCGACAAGGGCCGGCTCAGCCTGTGCGCCGACATGATCCGCGGGCTGATGGACGCGCTCGGCATCCCGAAGGCCCACTTCATCGGCAACTCGATGGGCGCCCAGAGCGTGTTCAAGTTCGCCCTCGACCATCCGGACCGTATCGACCGCTTCGTCGCCATCGGCAACACCACCTACACGCGCACCTTCTTCCAGCCGCGCCCGGCGGAGGGCATCAGGCTGATCGCCGAGTACTATCGCGGCGAAGGCCCCACCGAGGAGAAGATGCGCGCCCTCTTGACCGCCATCGTCTACGACCCGTCCTTCATCACCGACCGGATCGTGAGAGAGCGCTACGAGGCGAGCGCCGAGCCCCGGGTGGTCGAGCTGTGGTCGAACAACCCGCCAAAGCCCGAGGACATCGGCGACCGGCTGCACGAGGTACGCTGCCCGGTCCTGCTCATGTGGGGGTCGCAGGACCGTTTCTCGTCGCTGGATTCCGGCCTCTCCATGGTCAACATCCTCGCCGACGCGCGCATGCACATCTTCCCGCGCTGCGGCCACTGGGTGCAGGTGGAATGCGCCGAGGAGTTCAACGAGCTCGCGCTCGCCTTCCTCGCCCGCGAGTCGTGAGAGCGGGCGGGTGAGCCGCTACGAGCTCAACCGGGCGATGTACGAGGGCACGCGCGACCGGTCGATCGCCGACAAGGCGGAGTTTCTCGCGGCCTACGCGCTCGACGAGGCGGAGCGGCGGGCGCTGGCCGCGCCCAACTTCGCGGCGATCCTCGATCTCGGCGGGCTGCCCAACCTGGTCTACCGGTACTACCGGGCGCACGGGCTCGCATTCGAGGCGTTCTCCGAGCGCCTCGGCCGCGACCGCGCGGAGCTCGGCTAGATGGCGCGCCTGGTCCTCGGCATCGCGACCACCCATATCGCCGCGATCGCGCGGACCCCGCAAATCGCCGCGCCGGACGAAGCGGCGCGGTTTCGGGCAGGCTTCCAGACGCTCGCCCGCGCGCTCGCGCGGGCTCGGCCCGACGTGCTCGTCGTGATCTCGCCCGACCACGTCAACCGCTTCTTCCTCGACAACATGCCCGCCTTCTGCATCGGCCTGAGGGACAGCTTCGAGGGGCCGGCCGAGCAGGGTACGGGGATCCCGCGCCGGCGCCTCGCCGGCCATGCGGGGCTGGCGACCGGCATTCTGGAACACGGGCTGGCGCACGGGATCGACTGGTCCCGCGCCGAGGACTGGGTGCTCGACCACGGATTCATGGTTCCGCTGCACATGCTCGACCCCGAGGGGCGTCTCCCGGTGGTGCCCGTGAACGTCAACTGCGCCGCCCCGCCGCTGCCGGGCATCGCCCGCTGTCACGCCGTCGGCGCGCTGCTGGGCGAGGCGATCCGGGCGGCGGATGACCGTCTTCGCGTCGCCGTCGTCGCCGCCGGCGGGCTCTCCCACTCGCCGGGCGACGAGCGCATGGGGTTTATCGATTCCGGGTTCGACGAGCGCTTTCTCGGTCTGCTCGAGGCGGGGAAGACCGCCGACATCCTCGCGCTCACCGATGCCGAGATCGACGCCGCCGGGACCTCGACCGCCGAGATCCGGAGCTGGATCGTGCTTTACGGCGCGCTCGGGAACCGGCCCTTCCGCCGGGTCCACTACGAGGCGATCGCCGCCTACGGCACCGGCTGCGGCCAGTGCCTGGTAGAGCCCGCGACCGGAGATCCGGGATAGATGACTTTGGCAACCATGATGACGATAGTTACAGATTTGCCGAAAACCGCGCCAGTTCGGCGGCTGTCGCTTCGAGTCCCAGTCCCGCGAGGATGGCGCGATAGTCGTGAACTGAGATAGGCGGCGCTACCAGCCGGATTCGTATCTTGCGCACAGCGTCGCAGAAGGGGCCGGGCATCAGGTCAAGGTGATCGGACAGAAAGTTGTCGGGGTGCAGGATTTCGATCCCGTAGGGTGCGACCGCGTCCTCCGGGAAGTCTCGCAGGTTGCAGGTAACGATCGCGTCGCAGCATCCGACGATCGCGCGGCAAGAACATGACGATCGTCGGGATCGGGAAGATCGAGCGCGGGAATCAACGGTTCGTATCCGGTGACCAGACAGTCCCGCGTGGCTTGGTCCATGCGACGGCGGGTGTGTTCGAGGGTCGCTCGATCCCGGTGAGGTTCGTTGCGGATCAGGGCGTCGATCCACTCCCGATGGATGTCGGCGGTCCACTTCGCGCGAAAGACATCGTCAGCCGCCAACTGCAGGAAAATATCCCGCATCGGTGCGGGATAGAGGATGTTGGCGTCGAGAAGGGCGGTGACGCCCGTCACCGGGCGCCATATCCCATGTCGTGAGCCTGGGCGTCCCGGGTTAGTTGCTCAAGCACCTGCTCGCGTTCACGGTCGATGGCATTCTTGTATGCCATGACATCCTCCATGCGAATCCGGCGGTGCCTGCCGACCTTCCGATGCGGGATGGCCCTCCGGTCGAGGAGCTTGATGAGGAACGGACGGGAGACGTTCAATATGTCGGCCGCCTGAACCGTGGTGAGTTCGGCGCTTTCCGGAATCAGCGTCACGCCCTGGCCCGCGGCCATGGCTTCCAAGACATGTATGAGCAGGTCGACCGCACCGGTCGGGAGATCGATCGGCTGTTCCTGTTCGCCGTCTCTGACGCGCAGCTTCAAGGGCCGGTCCATCCCGCCATAGGGAGACAGAGCCTCGTGAGTGCTTCGTGCGATCGCAGCGTCCCGAGGCGTAGGCGGGAGCTGCCGATGAGCCAGCGTGTTCATGCATGCCTCCTTGGAAGGCGTGAATCCGCAGAGTGAAGATATTTGTATGAAATAAATGAAGCTATCGAAGCAAATGTCAACGGCGCTTGGGTCGAGGCGTGGGTCCGAGCGTCGGCTGCATTCACTCGGGTTGTATCCCCAGAGCTCCTACACCGCCTCTGGGGATACAATCTCCGTAAGAAATTTCAGTGCACGAAATATGGGGCGAGCGTGTGGCAGCGATCGCCATCCTTCCGGCCGGTTTCTTGTCCGCCGGCGGGGGCGGTGATACCGTGATCCGCGCGGGGTATTGCGGCTGTCGGCCCGGAAACGCGCCTGTCCGCCCTCGCTTGAGGTGGCAAGTTCGGGGACCGGAACGATGGCCGAAGCAAGGCCCTTCTTCACCAACATTCACCAGGCGCCGACCCGGAACATGAAGCTGGGGCGGGGCACCGGGATCAAGCTGGTCAACCCCGAGATGGGCTGCCGGAAGGTCGACGTCCACATCAACGTCATCAACGACGACTCAGGCCCCGGCGAGGTCCATTTCCACGAGAACGCCGACAACGTCTACATCGTCCTCGACGGCGTGCTCGAGGTCGTGGTCGAGGGCGAGCGCCATCTCCTGCACAAGGACGATGTCGGCTACATCCCGGCCGGGGTGGTGCACACCGCCGGAAGCGCCGGCGGGCACGGCCCGACGCGGGTCATCGAAATCTACGCGCCCGGCGGCTACGACTTTCACGAAGTCGAAAGCTTCGACAACCCCGTCGAGATCGCGCCGTCGTCCTGAACGGCCCCCGGAGGATGCGGATGACGGAAATTTCGACCGTCTTCGTCGAGGGGACGCCGCGGCTTGCCGTCGACCGGGCCGGGTCGGGTCCGCTGGCGTTCTTCCTGCACGGTATCGGCGGCAACCGGACCAACTGGACTGCGCAGATCGAAGCGCTCGCCGACTCCTTCCATGCCGTCGCCTGGGACGCGCGCGGCTACGGCGATTCCGACGACTACGAGGGCGCGCTCGATTTCGGCGATTTCGCGCGCGATGCGCTCAGGGTGCTCGACCGCTTCGGCGCCGAGCGGGCGCATTTCGTCGGGCTCTCGATGGGCGGGCGGATCGCCCAGGATTTTTGCGCCCGATACCCCGACCGGGTCGCCACGCTGGTGCTGTGCGACACGATGTCGGATTTCCGGGGGTCGATGACGCCCGAGAAGCGCGCCGAGTTCATCCGGCTGCGCCAGGCGCCGCTCAAGGCGGGCAAGGAGCCGCGCGACATCGCCGACGCGCTGGTGGACAGCCTGACCGGACCCGGCGCAAGCGAGGCCGCGCGCCGGCGGCTGTGGGACAGCATCGCCGCGCTCCACAAGGACTCTTATCTCAAGACCATCGAGGCCTCGCTCTCCTTCGACCGGTCCGCCGAAATCGACCGGATATCGGTTCCGACGCTGCTGCTCTACGGCGAGCATGACCGGCTCACCCCGCCCGGCATCGGACAGGCTTTGCACCGACGCATCGCCGGCTCGGAGTTCGCGGTGATCGAGGATGCCGGACATCTTTGCAACATCGAACGGCCCGAGGCTTTCAACGCCGTGCTCCGCGCCTTCCTCGCCAGGCATCGCGACCGCGCCGAACCCACAGGGAGGACAGCAGAATGAACCCCGATCTCCTCGTCCCGGATGCGACCGAAAGATGCGCCGCCCTGAGGCCGGCGGGCGGGACCGACGGCTTGGCGGTCGGCGCCCTGGTCGGCCCGGACGAGACGGCGACGCCGCTCGCCCGGCGTCTCGACGGCGCCGCCGTCCGGGTGCGGGGCTATCTCGCGCCGTCGCTCAGCCCCCGGGCGGGACGCTTTCTGCTCACCGAGGCTTCGCTCGCGCCCTGCAATCTCTGCGGCAACATCCACGGCGTCGCCGTCGGCCTCGCCGTCGAGCCGTCCGAGCCCCGGGCGGCCGATATCGCGATGCACGAGGCGGTGGAGGTCGCCGGCGTGCTTGCTCTCGGCGCGCCCGAGGCCGCCGGTCCGATCCGCGACTTCGCGCTCCGCGACTGCACCGTGGCCCGCCTCCCGCAACCCGATCCCGCGGCGGGATCGGAGGCGAGGACCTGGCTCCGCCGCTTTCTCGACGAGCGCTCGGACGCCGCCCCGCGGACCCGTCCGCTGCGCCCGGCGCGGCCGGTAACCGGCGCCGGTCCCGCCGATACCGTGCTCACCAACGGCCACGTCCGCACCGTCGACCGGGTCTCGACCACGGCCGAGGCGGTCGCCATACGCGGCGGGCGCTTCATCGCCGTGGGCGACGCGGACGAGGTCGCGGCCCATGCGGGGCCGGATACCGAGATCCTCGACCTCGGGGGGCGGACCGCGGTGCCGGGGCTGATCGATTCCCACATCCACCAGTTCTATCTCGGCCTCAATCTGCCGACGGTGCAGCTGCTCGACGCGCGCTCGGTCGCCGACGTGCAGGCGCGGATCGCCGAGCGGGCCGCCGCGACGCCCGACGGCGAGTGGATCGTCGGCACCTCGGGCTGGCACGAGAGCCTGCTCGCCGAGGGGCGCATGCCCACCCGCTGGGAGCTCGACGAGGCCGCGCCCGACAACCCGGTGATCGTGCCGCGCGGCGGCCATGTCGTGACCGTCAACTCGAAGGCGCTGGAACGCGCCGGCATCGCCGACGACACGCCCGATCCCGTGGGCGGCGTGATCGTGCGCGATCCGGCGAGCGGCGCGGCCACCGGCGTGCTGCTCGAAAGCGCCGCCTATTTCGCGCGCCGAGTCGCGCCCCTGACCCCGCCCGAGGACGAGATGGCGGACCTCCTGAAGGCGGCGATGAAGGAGCTCAACGCCTACGGCATCGTCAGCGTGACCGACCCGGTGATCGACGAGACCAGCATGGCGGTCTACCGCCGGCTGCGCGACGAGGACGCGATCACCGTCCGCACGGAGCTGCTCTACAAGGCCGCCGACAGGGCAGGCACCGAGCGCGGCATCGCCGCCATGCAGGCGGAGACCGGCGACGACATGCTCTGCTTCGCCGGCATCAAGTTCATGCTCGACGGCGGCGTCGAGGGGGCGAGGCTGCGCGAGCCCTACCGCATCGTGCCGGGCGAACAGCCGCACGCGGATTACCGCGGCCTGCTGATGACCCCGCCCGGCGGCGAGGAAGAGTTCGTCGAGTGCCTGAAGCTGGTGGCCGAGGCCGGGATGCAGGCCCAGACCCATGGCGTGGGCGACGAGGCGATCGACGTCATCATCCGCTGCTACGCGGCGGTGGCCGAGCAAATCCCCATCGCCGATCTGCGCTGGACCCTGATGCACGTGTTCCTGCCGACCGACGAGGCGATCGAGACCATGCGCCGCATCGGCGTGCTCGCGACGGTGCAGGATCACCCGGTCTTGCTCGGCCACAACCAGCGCCGCTGGTGGGGCGACGAGAGGGCGGCGGCGGCGATACCGATCCGCCGGCTGATCGATTCCGGGCTGCTGGTCGGCGGCGGCACCGACGGTCCCGTGGTGCCGGTCGATCCGTTCCTGTCGATGTGGTGGATGGTCACGCGCGGGACGCTGCTGGGCTATACGCTCGGCGCCGACCAGGCGATCTCCGCCGCCGAGGCGCTGGAGCTCTACACCGTCAACAACGCGCGGATCATGGGCGTCGAGGACGAGCGCGGATCGATCGAGCCCGGCAAGCAGGCCGACCTCGCGGTCCTGTCGCAGGACATCGTCGAAATCGAGGCGGACGAGATCCGTAATACCCGTGCCCTGCTCACCATGGTCGGCGGCAAGGTGGTCCATCGCGACGGCATGTGAGGCCGCGCGCCATCGCTCCCTCTTTGGCCTGCGGGCTTCCCCCGGCTTGTGCCGGCGGCGGCGGGGTGGAACACTTGGCCGCCATGCAAACGGGCGCGGACAGTTGACGGAAAGCGTCATCGCCTTTCGCGGGGTCGAGGTCGGTTTCGCCGCCGAGACGATCTATGACGACCTCAGCTTCGACGTCCGGGAGGGCGAGTTCTTCTGCATTCTCGGCCCGTCCGGCTGCGGCAAGTCGACCTCGCTCAGGGTGATGGGCGATTTGCTGCGCGCATCGGGCGGCGCGGTCCTGGTGGACGGGCGCCCGCCCGACGAGGCCTGGCAGGAGATCGCCTATATCTTCCAGTCGCCCCGCCTGGTTCCCTGGCGGGACGCGCTCGGCAATGTCGTGCTCGGCATGGAGCTGCGTTTCGACCGCATGCCGAAGGCCGCGATGGAGGAACGGGCGCGCGACCTGCTCGCCCTGGTCGGGCTCGCCGCCGACATGCACAAATTTCCGTCGATGCTGTCCGGCGGGGAGCGTCAGCGCGTGGCGATCGCCCGCGCCCTGTCGGTCGATCCGAAGATCGTGCTGATGGACGAGCCGTTCTCGGCGCTCGACCTCAACACCAGGCGGCGCCTGCGCGAAGAGATCGTCTCGATCTGGCAGAAGACCGGGAAGACCATCGTGTTCGTCACCCACGATATCGACGAGGCGCTGGTGCTGGCGGACCGGGTGCTGCTGCTCTCCAACAAGCCGACCCGCATTCTCGACACCATCGAGATCGCCGAGGACCGGCCGCGCGCGATCGAGGGCTCCGCCGGCCTCAGGGCGCACAAGGCGCATCTTCACGCGCTGTTTCGCACGCTCGCACCCGATGCGACGGAACCAGTCGAACACCAGATGGAGGCAAGACCATGAAGCGGTTGCTGCTCGGAACGCTCGCCGCCTTCGCGCTCGGCGCGACGCCGGGGGCCGGGGCGAAGGAAACGATCACCTACGCCTATCTGATCGAGCCGGCGATGGAAGGCGTGCTCTACGGGATCAAGAGCGGGGTCGTGAAATCCGACACGATCGAGATCGAGATGTCCTCGCTCGGCATCCCGGCGCTGATCCAGTCGACCCCGACCCGGCGCTACGACGTGATCATGAACGCCGTGATGTCGATCCCGCGGGCCCAGGCCCGCGGCCTGCAGCTCGTCGTGCTCTCGACCGCGCTGCGCTCGCCCGCGGGGCGCGAGGGCGGCGCCATCTGGGTCAAGGCCGACAGCCCCTACAAGACCGTCGCCGACCTCAAGGGCAAGCGGATGGGCAATGTCGCCCTGCAGTCGACCGGGACGACATGGCAGCGCATCGCGCTCTGGAAGAAGCACGGCATCAACGTCTCCTACAAGGGCGGCGACTTCAAATGGGTCCAGATGCCGGCGCCGGCGCTGCTCGGCGCGCTGGAGGCCGGACGGGTCGATGCCGCCGGGCTGATCCACTCCCAGGCCTACAAGGCCGACAAGTCCGGCAAGTACCGTGTCGTGGCCTATACCAGCCGCGACATCCACGAGCTCTTCGGGGTCGACGTGGTCCCGGCGGTCAATGTGAGCTACCCCAACAAGCTTGAGGCCCGCCCCGCCGCGTTCCGGGAGTTCAACCGGATGCTCAAGGCCTCGGTCGACTACGCGCTCGCCAATCGCCGCAAGGTTGGCGAGGCGATCAGCAAGGAGCACAACATCTCGCCCGATTTCTTCGAGGCTTGGCTGACCCGCTTCTCGTTCTTCCCGGCGACCGTGAGCGAGGCCGATGCCAAGGCGTTCGAGACCGTCTGGCAGGGCGCCAAGGAGCTCGGCATCCTGAAGAGCTACCCGAAGGCCGAGACGGTCATCTGGGAGCACGCGATCAGGGACTAGCCCCGGCTCCCGAACCTTGGGACGCCTGAAGCCGGATACCGCGCGCCGCGACATGCGGCGCGCGGCCCATCTGTTCACCCTCGGGTTCCTGGCCCTGTGGGCGATCTACGCGCAGATCGTCGAGCCCTTCATCATGCCGGGCCCGGTCTCGGTGGCGGTCCGGCTCTACGAGTTCTTCACCGACTACCACCTGGTGAAGCACATGTTCTGGTCCTTCGCCCATATCGGCGGCGCGATCCTGGCGTCCTTCCTGATCGGCAGCGCGTGCGCCTTCCTGGTGTTCTACCTGCCGTCCTTCCGGATCATGGTGCACGGGCGGCTGAGCCCGTTCCTCAACTCGTTTTCCGGCATCGGCTGGACCCTGCTGGCCATCATCTGGTTCGGGGTCAACGACTTCACCGTGATGTTCGCGATCAGCATGGTCCTGATCCCGTTCTCCATCATCAACATGCGCGAGGGGCTGGAGGCCATCGACCGCGAGATGCTGGAGATGGGGGCGAGCTTCGGGCGCGGGCGCTGGCGGGCGTTCCGCCTCTTGATCCTGCCGGCGCTGTTCCCCTTCGTCTTCGCCACGCTCAGGATCAGCTTCGGCGTCGCCTGGAAGGTGGCGCTCACCGCCGAGCTGTTCGGCGGCGATACCGGTCTCGGCTACCTGCTCAACCTGGCGCGGCAGGATTTCGACATGCCCATGATCCTGGTGGTGATCATCGTCATCATCATGTTCGTCTACTCGACCGACCGGTGGGTGTTCGCGCCCGTGCAGGCGCGGCTTGCGAGGCATCATGCGGCGGACGGCTGACCGCTCGGCGGGCAGGCGGCTGCGCGAGCGCCTGCTCGGCGAGGGGCTGGTGGTGCTCGCTTTGGCCGGGTGGTGGCTCGCCGCCCGCGGCATGCCGGATTTCATCCTGCCCGGGCCGTTGGCGGTGGCGGAGCGGGTGGTCGACTTCTTCTTCCTGTCGGGCATCGTCGACGATTCGCTGGTCAGCACGCTGCGCGTCGCCTCGTCGGTCGTCATCGCGGTCGCGCTGGGCGGCGCCCTCGCCTTCGTGCCCAGGCTGTGGCCTGCCGGCGAGGCGATCGTTCACGAACGCATCAAGCCGTTCCTCAACTCCTTCCCGTCGGTCGGCTGGGCGATCCTCGCCTCGATCTGGTTCGGGCCGTCGAACCTGTCGGTGATCTTCGTCCAGGTGGCGATCCTGACGCCGTTCTGCCTGGTCAACATCTCCGAAGGCCTCAAGGAGCTCGACCGCGAATTGCTGGAGATGGCGCGCAGCTTCACCCGCAACCCGGTCAAGGTGTTCTGGCGCATCACGGTGCCGCTGCTGATGCCCTATGTCGTGGCGGCGCTGCGCATCGCCTACGGGGTGGGGTGGAAGATCGCGCTGGTCTCCGAGCTGTTCGGCGCCGAGAGCGGCATCGGCTTCCTGATGCTGCGCGCGCTCACCGCGTCGGACGCCGTGACCCTGTTCGCCGCATGCTTCGCCATCGTGCTGATCTTCATCGCCGGCGAGAAGCTGGTCATCGACCCGCTGTCGCGCCGCTTCGCGGTAAAGTGACCGGGCCGGGGAGCGCCACGGGATGCGATACGGAATCTGGGCCCCGCTGCCGCACACGGTGCGCAGCGACGCCGCGATGGAGGATGCGGTCGCCGATCTGCGGACGCCCGGCGCCGGCGGCGATGTCGACAAGTCGTTCCAGATCGCGGTCGATGTCGTCAGGCGCGCCGAGGCGCTGGGCTTCGCGACCACGCTGATCGCCGAGCGCCATCTGGGCCCCGACCTCGAAGCCTGGATGGTGACCGCCGCGCTGATCGCCCACACGCGGCGGATCGAGCTCATGTGCGCGGTCCACCCCGGCATCGTCGCGCCCCAGCTCGCCGCCAAGATGGGGGCCTCGCTCGACCGCATCAGCGGTGGGCGGTTCGCGGTCAACGTCGTCAATGGCTGGTACGAGGAGGAGTTCGACGTCTTCGGCAATGGCGGCTGGCTCGACCAGTCGGATGCCCGCTATCGCCGGATGGGAGAGTTCGTCGACGTGATGAAGGGGCTCTGGACCGAGGAGGTTTTCACCCTGGAGGGCGAGTTCTACCGCTGCGAGCGCGGACGGCTGCCGATCAGGCCGGTGCAGCTTCCCAACCCGCCGATCTATGCCGCCAGCCGCGCCGAGGCGGGCAAGGAGGTGGTGGCGCGCGCCTGCGACGCGTGGTTCGTCGCCTACGATCCGGGCTATGCCAGCGCAGACGCCAACCTCGCCGGCTTCGCCCGCGCCGTCGAGGATCTCGACCGGCGGAGCGCGCAATGCGGCCGGGCGCTGTCCTACGGCATCAGCGCGCATGTCATCTGCACCGAGAGCGCGAGCGAGGCCGAGGAGCGTGTCCAGGAGCTGGAGGAGTACGGCAGCCGCGACCCGGTCTCGGCGGTCGCCGCCAAGGGTCTCGGCGCCGGCCTGGTCGGCACGCCCCGCCAGATCGCCGATCGCCTGCGCTACCTGGAATCGCTCGGCATCGACTGCCCGCTGGTGCATTTCTACCCGATGATGGACGGGCTGGAGACCTTCGCCGCCAGGGTGATGCCGCTGGTGGAGGGAAGCTGACCCCTCTCACGGGAGGCGGACGCAGCCCGTCTCCTCGCGCGTCCGGGTGCAGGTATCGACGATCGAGTAGACCAGCTTGCGGCAGGTATGCGCGAGGTCGGGCGCCGAGGTGACCCCCATGCCGCCCAGCCCCTCGCGGAACTCGTCCGGCGTCGCGTCCGGCACGTTGACCCAGCCGGTGCGCGCGGTCGGGATGCCGAGATTGCGGATGGTCGAGATGTCGGTCTGGCCGCTGGTGCGGCGCGGCGGCTCGTGGGTCCGCCCCTCGACCGCCTCCCAGGCGGCGATCGCGGAGCGGACGATCCAGCTCTCCGGGTCGGTGCTCGCGCCGGGGATCGCGGCGGTCATCTCCCAGTCGAGGTCGAGATCCGGATGGTTCGCCCGGATGCCGGCGATCGCCGCGCCGAGCTGGGCGGCGACCTCGGCGGGCGGCGTGCGCGGATTGCAGCGGATGTCGAGATGGATCTCGGTGGTCGCCGAGGGGAAGGCCACCCGGTCGGGCCAGCCGCCGCGCACCGCCGCCACCCAGCCCTGGGGCATCACCTGGCCCGAGCTGTTGCGTTCCGCATAGCCCGGCAGCCACGCCTCCAGCTCGGCGATGACGCTCGCCGCCGGCACGATCGAGCTGCGGAAGCCCGGAACGCCCCGCGCGATCCCGGCATATCCCATCGTGCCCCTGACCGAGACCTTGAACCAGCAGAGCCCGGGCTCCTCGTGATAGACCGCGTTTCCCGGCTTCATCACCAGCGCGAAGTCGGCATAGACCCCGCGGGTCAGCAGATGGAAGACCCCGTCCGACAGCCCCCGGTTGCCGGCCGCTGCGAGGTCGACCGGCATGCCGCCGCCGGCGAACCCGACGAGCAGATCGCCGGCAAGCGGGATACCGGCCTCGGCGACGACCCGGGCGGCCTCCGCCTGGGCGACCACCATCGCCTTGGGGTTGGCGGCGCCGAGCCCGATGATCAGCCCGTCGCGCACCACCGGCTCGGGGATCATGTCCTGTCGGAGGCCCGGGCCGACCCACGGGATGTCGGTTTCCGGATCGGCCTCCAGATGGGTGTCTATCGGCGCGTAGAGCAGAAGGCTCGGCCCGCCGCCGCTTCCGCGCAGCCGCGCGGCCGCGTTGCCCGATGCCTCGCCCATCGGCTGGTACCAGGACTCGAGGCCTGCCTCGGCAAGCCGGGCCACCATGAATTCGCTCGCCGCGCGCTCGCGCCCGGTCGGGCTGTGGATGCCGGTGAGCTCGAACGCCAGGCGGTGGATGCGTTCCTCGTCGATCAGCGAGACCGCCCTGTCGAACCACGCCTGCCGTTCCGGCCCGAGCTCCGGGTGCGTCATTTCAGGTCTCCTCGCCGGATCGGGTCGATCGATCCGGGAGAAACCTACCCCGGCGCCCGGGCTTGTGCGAACCGCCACTGGCGGTCCGGGGCCGGCGGGTTCAAGATATTCGACCAAGCAATCGACTCGCGAGGGATCGAGAGGTGGATGCGTCGGCGCCCGCGGACCGGGTCATCGAGATCGTCGACGGGCAGAGGCGGGAGCTGGTCGAGCTTTGCCTCCGCCTCGGCAATGCGCGCGACTACGCCGGGGACGAAATCGCGGTCGCCCGAGCGGTCGAGGCCTGGCTCGCCGAGGCGGGCATCGAGACCCGGCTGCAGCGCATCGGCGAGGCCAGCGCGAACGCCGTCGGCATCCTGCGCGGCGCGGGCGACCGGTCGAGCGGCGCACGGTCGCTGATCTTCAACGCCCACATGGACACCCAGGGCGCGGCACCCGCCGCCGGGGCGGAGGAGGAGCGGCGGCTGCGCGGCGCGCACGAGCAGGACGGGCTGCTGTTCGGCAACGGGCTCGCCAACGACAAGGCCCAGCTCGCCGCCCAGATGATCGCCGCGCGCGCCATCGTCCGGGCCGGACTCCGGCTTGGCGAGACCCTCTACGTCACCGGCGTCGCCCAGGAGACCGGCGCTCCGCCGCAGCGCGGCGAGGAGATCGAGGGCTGGTCCGGGATCGGGCCGCGCATGAGCCAGGTGCGGGAGGGTCACGGCGCGCGCTGGCTGGTCGAGCACGGGATCGTCGCCGACTATGCGCTTGTCGGCGAGATCACCGACTTCAGGCTCGGCCTGGGCCAGGCCGGCTACCTCCGGCTCAGGATCGCCGTGCCCGGCCATCTGCGCTACACGCCTCTGCTGATCCGCGGCGAGACGCCGAGCGACAACCCCAACCCGTTCGAGCGCGCGGCGCATGTCGTTTCGGCGCTGGAGTCCTGGGCGACGGACTACGAGAGGACCGACGCGCTCGACTTCGGAAGGGGAACCGTCGTGCCCCGAGCCCAGGTTTGCGAGGTGGCGGCGGGCGGCCTCCCCTTCACCGAGGTTTCCGACAGCTGCAACGTGTTCTTCGACGTGCGCCTCGTGCCCGGCGCCCGCCCGGCGGAGATCCTCGACCGGGTGCGGCAGGCGCTCGGCGCGACAGGGCTGGATTGCGAGATTTCGCCCTACGACTATCGGCGGGGCTATCTCGCCGAGGACGCCGACCCGCTGGGCGAAGCGCTCGGCCGCGCGCACCTTCGCGTCTTCGACGAGGAGATGGAATTCGCGGAATCCGGCCCGACCAGCACCTGGCGGGACACCAACGCGTTCAACGAGGCGGGGATCCCCGCCGTCTGCTACGGCGCGCGGGCGCGCTCGGCGTTTCTCGGCGGCGGGCTCGCGGGAGACCGGCGGCCGATGGCGGTCGACGACTTGCTGGCGCTCTCGAAGGTCTACGCGCTGACCGCGCTCGACCTGTGCGGCGTAGTATCATAGGCGGGGAGAGGAAGGAGAACGGCTCATGGCACCACGCGGAGACCTGTCGGACAGCCAGTTCGTCACCGCAGCCGGTGTGCGGGTGCACTACAAGGAGGTGGGCGAGGGCTACCCGGTCATCTGCCTGCACGGCGCGGGACCCGGCGCGAACAGCGAGAGCAACTTCCGGCGCAATGTCGGCGCGCTGTCGGAACGCTTTCGCGCGGTGCTGGTCGACATGCCGCAATTCGGCAAGAGCGAGAAGGTGCCGATCGAGGAGGGACGGCTCGGCTTCAACGCCCGGGTGATGGACGCGTTCATGACCGAGACCGGAATCGAACGCGCGCATTACATCGGCAACTCGATGGGCGGGCAGGTGGCGCTGAAGCTCGCCGTCGACAAGCCGGAACGGGTGGACCGCCTGGTCGTGCTGGGTCCCGGGGCGATCAACAACCCGATCTTCGTGCCGAGCCCGCTCGAAGGCATCAAGCTGATCGCCGACTACTACAAGGGCGAGGGGCCGACCCGGGAGAAGCTGCGCAAGCTGCTCGACACGCTGGTCTACGACTCCTCCTTCCTCACCGACGAGGTCGTCGAGGAACGGTTCCAGACGACGATCGAGCCCGACAACCTCGAACTCTTCGCCAAGCTTCAGGGCCGCTACAGGAAGGAAGACCTGTACGCCGACCTCGACAGGATCGAGTCCCCGACGCTGATCGTCTGGGGCATGGACGACCGGTTCGGCGCGCTCGATGTGGGGCTTCAGATGACCCGGCTGATGAAGCGCGCGCAGATGCACATCTTCGCGCGATGCGGCCACTGGGCGCAGGTCGAGCACGCCGAAGCGTTCAATCGCCTGGTGGTCGGCTTCCTGTCGGATTGAAGGGGGTAGGCATGGCGGACAGCGGAACGGACGCAGCGGCCGAGCCGGAAAAGGACTTCGTCAACAAGCCCTGGGCGCCCTATATCGAGGCGGCGCTCGGCTTCCGCAATCACTGGTACCCGGCCTGCTTCTCGAAGGAGGTCGCCGACGGGCAGTGCCTTGGCATCGAGCTCCTCGGCGAGCGGGTGCTGTTCAAGCGCATCGACGGCCGCGTCTACGCGATGGAGGACCGTTGCGCCCATCGCGGGGTCGCGTTCTCCGCGCGCCCCGAGTGCTACTCGGCCAACACGGTCACCTGCTGGTATCACGGCTTCACCTACGACTTGAGGGACGGCAGGCTGGTGGCGATCGTCACCGACCCCGAGAGCCCGCTGATCGGCAAGGTCGCGCTCAAGACCTACCATGTCGAGGAACGGCAGAACGTCGTCTTCGTCTTCATCGGCGACGGCGAGCCGCCGCCGCTGGTCGAGGACGTGCAGCCGGGCTTTCTCGACGACGACCTATATATCGCGCCCGACGGCGACCGGGGCGCGGTCGGGAGCAACTGGCGCCTCGCGGCGGAGAACGGGGTCGACGCGTCGCACATATACATCCACCGCAATTCGCGGCTGCTGAGCGCGCTCGGCCGCGCGGTTCCGCTGGCGAGCTACTTCGTCACGCGCGAGGACATGGTGGTGGACGCGCCCGGCGGTCCCAAGGGCGTGGTCAAGGGGGCGGGCCGCAAGATCTCGGTCTGGGAGACCGAGATCGAAGGCGAGAGGGTCGCCGCCCGGACCATGCCCGAGGAAGATCGCGCGGGCTCCGGGGCCACCGACACGTCGCTCTGGATGCCCTGCGGGCTGAAGGTCGATCCGTTCCCGGCCCTCGGCATCACCCATTTCGAATGGTACGTCCCGATCGACGAGCATTCGCACTACTACATGGTCACCTGGGGGAAGCGGGTATCGGACCCGGTCGAGCAGGAGCGCTTCGCCCACGAGGTCGACACCTATTGGCGCGAGATGGTGGTCGACCGCTTCAACGACGAGGACGTGTTCGCCCGCGAGGCGATGGAGCGGTTCTACAGCGAGGAGGACGGCTGGAACCGCGAGCGGCTCTACCGGCCCGACGTGGTGGTCACCGAATGGCGCAAGCTGGCCAGCAAGCACAATCGCGGCATCCAGAGCCGCGGGGCTGCCAGGGGGCGCGCTTCGTGACCGGGTCACCGCCCGGCTCGGCGCGCTACTGGCTCAACCGCGCCTTGTTCGACCTCGGCGACCCGGCCCGCCGGCGGGAGTTCGGCGCCGACCGGGCGGCCTGGCTCGACCGCTACCCGCTGGACGCGGACGCGCGCGCGGCCCTCGAGGCGCCGGGATGGCAGGCGCTGCTCGACCACGGGGCGCTGCCCAACCTGGTCTTCAAGTACTTCATGCTGCACGGCCACCCGCCCGGGAAGTTCGCCGCCATCGCCGGGGAGGCGGACCGGCATGGCTGAGCTCTGCCTGGGGCTCGCGACCTCGCATCTCGCCCATATCGTGAATGCGCGCGATGCCGGCGACCCGGCCGAGGTCGCCGCGTTCGACGCCGGCTACGCCCGGCTCGCCGCGGCGCTCCGCGAGGCCGCTCCCGATGTCTGCCTCCTGGTCTCCGCCGAGCACGTCAACAAGTTCTTCATCGACAACATGCCGGCCTTCTGCATGGGGCTGTTCGACAGCTTCGCCGGCCCGGTCGAGAGCAAGGCGCGCGACGTCGGCTATCCCTGGCGCGAGGTGCCGAGCGACCCCGGGCTCGCCCGCTATCTCATCGAGCGCGGGCTCGACGAGGGCGTGGACTGGGCGGTGTCGGAGTTCTGGGAGGTCGATCACGGGATGATGGTTCCGCTGCACAAGCTGGACCCCGACGGCCGGGTGCCGATGATCCCGGTATTCGTCAACTGCGCCTCCGCGCCGATGCCCTCGGCCCGGCGGTGCTTCGCGGTCGGGCGCTGGCTCGCCGAAGCGATCGCGGACTGGCCGGCATCGAAGCGGGTGGGGATCCTCGCGACCGGCGGGCTGTCCCATTCCGTCGGCACGCTGGACCAGGGCCGCATCGACGCCGGCTTCGACGAATGGTTCCTCGACAGGCTGTGCGCCGGCGACGGCGCGGCGCTGGCCGGGCTCGACGATGCCCGGATGACGGCGGCCGGCAGCTCGGCGGGCGAAGTCCGGTCCTGGATCGTGCTGGCGGGCGCCTTCGCCGGCCGCCGCGCCGAACGGGTGTTCTACGCGCCCATCGAGGGCTTCGATACCGGCTGCGCGCAGGCGGTCTATAGCTGAGACCTGCTTCAGTCGGCCACCAGTATGCAGGCCTCGCTGCGCAGCTCGATCCCGACGGCATCGCCCGCGGCGAAGCGGCGCCCGCCCCGGTCCGAGCGCGCGCGAAGCAGGACATCGCGCAGCCGGACGAAATAGACCACGGCGTCGCCCAGGAACTGCACCGAGTCGACCACCCCGGACCAGCCATCGTCGGTTTCGGAATCGGTGCGCGGAATCACGCGGACGCCCTCCGGCCGGAGAGCGGCCGAAACGCGGTCGCCGGGGTTGAAGGCCACGCGGCCCACCGCATCGAAGCGCGCCCCCCAGGGGGTCTCGACGCCGAAGCGGTACAGATCGGCCTTGCCGTTGTCGACCGAGCGGACCCGCGCCTCGATCAGGTTGGCGGCGCCGAGAAAGGAGGCGACGAACCGCGTGCGCGGGTAGTCGTAAAGCTCCTCGGGCGTGCCGCGCTGCTCGATCGCGCCGTCCCGCATGACCGCGAGCGAGGACGACATCGCCAATGCTTCGGACTGGTCGTGGGTGACATAGATCGACGTCACGCCGAGTCGCTCCTGGATGCGGGTGAGCTCCACCCGCAAGTCTTCCCGAAGCCGCGTGTCGAGGTTCGACAGCGGCTCGTCCAGCAGCAGGACCGGCGGCTCCATCACCAGCGCGCGGGCGACGGCGAGGCGCTGCTGCTGCCCGCCGGAGAGCATCGTCGCCTTGCGTTTCGCGAGATGGGCGATCTGGATCACGTCGAGGAGCTCGGCGACACGGCGGTCTATGTCCGCCCGGCCGTAGGTCCCCCGTCGACCGCGAACCGTCAACGGGTAGGCGACGTTCTCCGCGACGTCCATGTGCGGCCAGATCGCATAGGACTGGAAGACCATGCCGAGATCGCGCCGGTTGGGCGGGACGTTGATGCCCCTGGCCGAGGAGAAGAGCACCCGGTCGCCCAGCCGGATCTCGCCCCCGTCGGGGATTTCGAGCCCCGCGATGCAGCGCAGCAGGGTGGTCTTGCCGCAGCCGGACGGGCCGAGCAGGGTGAAGAACGCGCCGTCCTCTATGGCGAGGCTCACGCCGTCGAGCGCGGGCCTGTCGGCTTCGCCGCGCCGCCGCGCCAGGCGGTGATAGTCCTTGCGCAGGTCTTCCACGACCAGCTTCATGCCCGCGCTCACCGGGTCACCGCCGCACGGTCGCCGATCCAGGTGACGAGCAGCGCCATCGCCATGGCGATCAGCACGGTGATCACGCCGACCACGGCGGCGACTTCGAGCCGCCCGGACGTTGCGTAGGTGAACATCAGGAGCGGCAGGGTGAAGGTGTCGGGCGTCGACACCAGCACGGTCGCGCTGATGTCCTTGATCGCCGACATGAAGGACAGCACGAACACCGTCGCGACGACGGGGGCGACCAGCGGCGCGGTGATGCGCAGGATCGTCTCCAGCCGCCCGGCCCCGCTCATCAGCGAGGACTCTTCGAGCTCGCGCGAGACCTGGCCGATCGAGGCCTCGAACAGATGGGTGGCGAACGGCAGGCCCTGGACGATCAGCACCGTGACCAGGGCGACCGCCGTCCCGTAGAAGATCGTGAGCCCCGGCGCGTTGAGGAAGATCACCAGGAACGCCGTCCCGAGCAGCACGCCGGGGAGCGCCCAGGGCAGCCATATCGCGAGCGAGAGCGCGCCCTTTCCCGGAAACGCGTTGCGCGCGATGAACCAGGCGAGGCCGAGATAGATCGTCGTCCCGGCGATGGCGACCGCCGCCCCGGTCATCAGCGACTGGCCGACCGCACGCAGGAACTCGTCGCCCTCCAGCACCGTCGCCCAGTGCCCCAGGGTCCACGGATCCGGCAGGTGGAAGAAGCCGAAGAGCCGGCTGAACGAGCTCAGCAGCACCATCAGGAAGGGAAGCCCGATGGTCACCGCGATGGCCAGGAACAGGAAGGCCGAGACCGCGTAGGAGCGCGGCGTGCGCTGGCGCGGCTGAAGCTTGGCGCCCCGGCCGGTCAGCGTCGCGGCCATGCTCGCCCGTTGCAGCCAGACCCGGTAGACGAGCACCAGCACGAACATGATCACCAGAAAGAAGGAGCTGAGCGCCATCGACTGCGGCGCGTCCGGCGGTATCACCCGCAGCAGGTGATAGATGCGCGTGGAGTAGACCAGGATGTCGGCCGGCAGGCCGAGAAGCTGCTCGACCTCGAAGGCCTCGAGCGACCGGATGGTGCCGGCGATGAACGCCGTCAGCAGGGTCGGCGCGATCAGCGGGACCGTCACCCGGCGGAGGGTGGTCAGCGTCCCCGCGCCCGACATCGTCGAGGCCTCCTCGAACGAGGCGTCGATCAGCCGCTGCGCCGGCTCGATCAGGATCACCATGATCGGGATGGTCGACAGCGTGATGTGCACCCAGGTAATGCCGCCCAGCGAGTAGATGTCGAACAGCGCCCCGTCCACAAGGGGGAGCTTCTTGAGCCAGGCGTTGACCAGCCCGAAATTGGGGTCGAGCAGCAGAATCCAGCCCAGCGTCGCCGGCAGGATCGGCAGGAAGAACCCGACCCAGAGCGAGAACATGATGGCGCGCTTGCCGAAGACGTCGTTGCGGGCGAGGTACCAGGCGATGAAGAAGGCGATCAGCATCGCCGCCGGAACGCGCAGGCTGAGCACGAACGAGGTGACGATCGAGTCGATCGTGTGCTTGCTCTCCAGGGCCCGCGTCCAGGGCGCCAGGGTCGGGTCGAACGCGTTGATCGGCTCGCCCTCGCTGAACCCGCCGAGGACGATCAGCAGCACCGGCAGGATGCAGATCGCGGCCACCGCCGCCAGGCAGAGCCAGCCGAACAGGCGCAGCAGGCTCCCGGCGACGCCCGGCCTTGCGTTAAGTGTCACCGCTCAGTTCCGCGCGCATCAGCACCGCGCAGTCGAGCTGGTGGCGCCCGGGAACCGGCCGGTCCGGCGAGGACGGCATGTCGCGGCTGGTGTCGGTCTTGCAGACCACGAGATGGGGACCCGGGGCGGCCATCGCCGTGCCCATCCGGTCGGCGAGCTCGTTGGGGCCGGCCGGGGTGTGCACATGGCCCGCGTCCCAGCCGTTGGCGAGCGCCAGCCCGGCGAGGTCCGCGCCGCAGCCGGTCGCGCTCGGCTCGGTACCGTCGCCGGTGCCCCAGACCTCGTTGTCGAGCACCACCACGACGAGGTTCTTGGGCCGCATCCGCCGGATTGTCGACAGCACCGCCGCGCCGGCGAAGAACGAGCCGTCCCCCTCGATGGCGAGCATCTTCCGGTCCGGCCGCGCCAGCGCCGCGCCAAGCGCAATGGCCGTCGCATAGCCCATGTCCATGTTGTAGATGGTCGCCGGCGCGTCGGCCCTTGCGTAGAGCAGCCCGGAGTTGACGCCGGGACCGGTGAATGCGGCCGCGTCGCCGCGCGCCGCCGCGACGATGTCCATCGCCTCGATGCGGTTCATCGGGACGCTCCCCGCATCACATGAGGCGGGACCAGCAGCCCGAAACAGGTGCGCTGACCGCGCGCGGTCTGCACCGCCCGGAACATCCGTGCCTCCAGCCCGTCCCGGTCGGTCGCGATCTCGAAGGGTATGCCGAGCCCCCTGAAAATGCCGTCCGACAGGAGCCGCGTGGCGCCGTGATAGTCCATCGGCTCGCCGCCGCCCGCGGTGTGGCTGGCGACGATCGTCACGGGAGTCCGCTGGACCTGGGCGCGGGCGAGGATCAGACCGCTGTATCCGAGGCCCGACGCCTCCATCATGCACACCGGGTTGCGCCCGCCGAGATCGAGACCGACGGCGATGGCGATGCCCTCGTCCTCGCGCGCGCACGGCACCATCAGAATTTCGCCGCTCGCGCGGAAGGCCCGGATGGTCGGCGACAGCACGCTGTCGGGCAGGTAGACGCAGGCATCCACGCCGGCGCGGCGGGCGCCCCGCAACAGGGCCTCCGCCGCGCCGTCCACAGCCTCCGTCACACGCCTTGCCCCGGGCGGTCGCTCAGCGCTTGCCGAGGGCGTCGGTGATCGCCTTCACCACCACCTTCCGGCGCAGGTAACGCTCCTCGCTGTATGCCTCGAAATACTTCACGCCCGGCCGCGGGACCAGGTAGCTCGGGATGCCGGTCTTCACGTCCTTGCGCCGGCTGGTGGCGAGCATGGTCCGCTCATAGACCTCCTGACCGGGCCGGCTGACATACCAGTTGATGAAGACCTGGGCGGCGTTGGGATGCGGCACGTTCTTGGCCTGCTTGAGGACGGAGAAGCCGCCGGTCACGTAGCCGGGGGCATCTTCGGGCAGGACCACGGCGAGGTTCTCGATCCCCTCGCGACGGAACTTCTCGACGAAGAACTGGATCGAGGCGAAGGCGATCGGCCTGGTGCCGCGCACGACCTCCTCGACCACCCCGCGGTTGCTGCTGGTGAACTTCGCCTGCTGGCCGAGATAGAACTCTTTCACGAACTCGATGCCCATCGTGTTGTAGAGCCAGTTCGTGGCGCCCTGGCCGGGGCCCGGGCTGCGCGGGTCGTGCGAGATCATCTTGCCGCGGAACTCGGGCTTGAGGACATCCTTCCAGACCTTGATCTTGCCGGGGTCGATCATGTCCTTGTTGACCAGCAGCCAGCCGAACACCCATTCGGCGCCCTGCAACAGGTATTGCTTGTCGTCGTCCATGAACTTGAGCTTGCCGTCGCGGTAGTTCTCCGGCCCGACGCCGGGAAGGATGAGCTGCGGCCGCACCGGGTTGAGATAGCCCCCGGGCTTCATCTTCACGAGCTCGCGGCCGCCGCCGAGCATGACGTCCAGCGTCATCTTGCCGGCCACGGCCTCGGCCTCGAAGCGCGAGGAGAGGTCGGACGGGCGGCCGCCGAAGAATTTCAGCTCGATACCGGTGTCGCGCTTGAACGCCGGCGGCATCGAGCGGGCCAGCGCCGGGAAGCCGGCGACGGTGACCTGACCCTCCTTGCGTCCCTCGGCCAGGATGCGGCGCCACTCGTCCGGCGCCCCCGCCTGCCAGTCGGCGGACGAAGCGGCCAGGCTCACGGGTGCCCGGGCCAGCGAGCCGGCACCCGCCGCCGCCGCGAGAACGGCGGAAGAGCCGATCCCGTTCAGGACGGTTCGCCGCGTGAAACGCGTGTTCATGCCACACCTCCCCTGTTTAGGTCCGGCGATTGCCCCATCGCCCTTGTATCGGTTCGAGTATGGGTGCGATGCGGGGCAGGGTGCAAGGCGGGTCCCGACCGACCGTCAGCGGGATTTCAGCGCCCGCAACACGCGCTCCGGCGTCATCGGTATCTCGCGCAGCCTCGTGCCGGTCGCGTCCGCCACCGCGTTGGCGATCGCCGGGGCCACCCCGATCAGCCCGGGCTCGCCGATCGCCTTGGCGCCGAACGGGCCCGAGGGCTCCGGGTGTTCGACGACGATGGGGTCGATCGACGGGGGAACGTCCATCGCGGACGGCGCCTTGTAGTCCATCATCGACGGGTTGGCGAGCGCTCCCCCTTCCCAGACCAGCTCCTCGGTCAGCGCATAGCCCAGGCCCTGGACGAAGCCGCCCTGGATCTGCCCCTCGACGCCGAGCGGATTGATCGCCCGGCCCACGTCGTGCGCCGACCATCCCTCGACCACGGCGATGCGTCCGGTGGCCTCGTCGACCTCGACCTCGACCGCCTGGGCGCCGAATACGTAGGTGCCGAGATTGGAGAAGGGAAAGCCCTTTATGATCGCCCGCTTCGGGTCGAACCGTTCGCCGTCATACATCAGCGCGTTCTGGCCCATGATGGGGCCGCCGACCCCCCAATGGGCGCGGCGCGAGACCTCGGCGAAGCTCACCTCGCGGTCGGGGATGCCGGCGATTCCGACCCGCCCGCCCGGTCGGAGCTCGAGATCCTCGGCGGCGCATTCCATCATCTCCGCCGCATGCTCGAAGATGCGCTGCTTCGCCTCTTCCGATGCCGCGGCGACCGCGCGCCCCGCCATGTAGGTCGTCCGGCTGCCCGAGGTGCTCCAGTTATAGGGCGAGGCGTCGGTGTCCGGGTTGACGTAGTTCACCCTGGAGATGTCGACGCCGAGCGACCCGGCGCAGATCTGCGCGAGCGCGATGTCAGAGCCCTGGCCGCAATCGACCGCCCCGGTGCTGAGGGTGATCGAGCCGTCCTCCAGCAGGCGGACATTCGCGGCGCTCGACAGCAGCCCGCAGACATGGGCAAGGCAGGCGATGCCGAGCCCCCGCTTCCTGCCCGCTTCCGGGCCCGACTTGCGCCGCCGTCCGCCGGTCGCCGCGCGCAGCTTCTCGATGCACTCGACCAGACCGCAGGCCTCCACCGTCTGGCCGCCGAGCCACTTGTCGCCGGCGCGCATCGCGTTCTTGAGCCGGATGTCGAAGGGATCGAGGCCGAGCGCGGCGGCGAGCTCGTCGATCTGCGACTCGCCGGCGAAGGTCGATTGCGGATTGCCGAAGCCGCGGAAGCCGCCCGCGCGGAGCTTGTTGGTGTAGACCGCGCGCCCCGTCACCCGGACATTCGGAATCCTGTACGGTCCGCGCGCCATCAAGAGCGCGAAGCCGAGCACCGCGGGGCTCTCGTTGCAATACGCGCCGCCCTCCAGCGTCACCTCGACCTCGCGCGCGATCAACGTCCCGTCCGCCCTGGCGCCGGTCTTGATGGAGATCTTCGCCGGGTGCCGGCGCAGCATCAGCATGAAGTCGGAGGCGCGCGGCAGGACCGCCTTCACCGGCCGCCCGGACCTGCGCGCGAGCTCGACCGCGACCGGCTGGAGGTGCGCCCCGCCCTTGCCGCCGAAAGTCCCCCCGATTCGGGGCGAGACGGCCCGGATTTTCGACATCGGCATGTCGAGGAGCTGCGCGACCTCGGCCTGGACGCGGAATACCGACTGGGTGGTCGACCACACCGTCACCTTGCCGCTGGGGTCGAACGAGGCCACCGCGCCGGTCGGCTCCAGCGCGTGGTGGTATTGGGCGCCCGTGGAGAACGCGTTCTCGACGATCGCGTCGCACTCGGCCCACGCCGCATCGACATCGCCTTCGACGATCTCCTGGCGCGACAGCGCGTTCCCGCTGTGCTCGACCGGGTGGGAGGCCTCGTAGGCGCCGATGTCTTCGTGGACCAGCGGCGCGCCGGGCGCGAGCGCGTCCTCGACGGTGAGGACCGCGGGAAGCTCTTCGTACTCGACATCGACGAGCAGCGCGGCCGCCTCGGCGATCGCCTGCGTCTCCGCCGCCACCGCGGCGACCGGCTCGCCCGTGTAGCGCACCTTCCCGCGGGCGAGAAAGGGCATGTCCTTGATCGCTCCGCCGCCCAGCCCGGGCAGGTCCTCGCCGGTCAGCACCGCATGCACCCCGGGATGGGCGCGCGCGGCCGCCGCGTCGACCGCGACGATCCGGGCATGCGCCAGCGGGGACAGCGCAAACGCCGTGTGCAGCATCCCGGGAAGCCGGATGTCGTCGAGATATTGCGCCGCGCCGACGGCCTTTTCCGCCGCGTCGTCGCGCGGCAGCCGGGCCCCCACCGCGCGGACTTCCGCCGTTGTCGCCGTCCCCGCCATCTCACCCCCGCGCCGCCATTTCGATTGCCTCGACGATCTTCACGTAGCCCGAGCACCGGCAGATATTGCCCGAGACCGCCTCGCGGATCTCGTCCACCGTGGGCTCCGGGTTCTCGTCCAGCAGCGCCCTCGCGGCGACCGCCAGCCCCGGCGTGCAGAACCCGCACTGGATGGCGCCCGATTCGACCAGCGCGCGCTGTACCGGATCCAGAACGCCGTCCCGCGCGAGCCCCTCGGCGGTCACGATCTCCAGGCCGGTGCAGTTGACCGAGAGCGACAGGCAGGCGCGCACCGCCCTTCCGTCGACCATCACGGTACAGGCGCCGCAGACCCCCTGGTCGCAGCCGCGCTTCGCACCCGTCAGCCCGAAGCGGACGCGAAGGGTCTCGAGCAGCGTCTCGTCGGCCGGAACCGGCGCCTCGCGGGCCACGCCGTTGACCGTCAGCGCGATGGCGATTCTCTCCTCCACGGCAGAAGGACTATAGGTTCGTGTCCGGAAAGCTGTCCATTGGACGGCGGCTCAGGGACCCGACGCGACGATTTCTCCGCGACGCGCGACGATTTCGCCGTCCTGCAACACCATCGCGATGCGCTCCGGGTGGCCGAGGACGGAGATATCCGCCAGCGGGTCGCCGTCGACGACGAGGATATCCGCCGTCTTTCCGGTCTGCACGGTGCCGAGCCGGTCCGACAGCCCGAGGAGCTCGGCTCCCCGGATCGTGGTCGCGCGGATGGCATCCATGGGGCTCATCCCGAGCGATACCAGCGCGGCCAGCTCCTGCGCATTCTCGCCGTGCCGGTTGTAAGGCGTGCCCGCATCGGTGCCCATCGCGATCCTGACGCCGGAGGCGAGCGCCCTGGCGCAGGTCGCGCGCTGGCTGTCGACGGCGGACTCGGCCTTCTCCACCACGTCGGGCGGGATCCCGGACCCGATCCCGTTCTTCACCACGAGGTCGACCGCCGCCGCGGTGGGGACCAGCCAGACGCCGCGATCCAGCATCATGTCGATGCCTTCGTCGTCGAGAAAATAGGCATGTTCGACGCTTTGCACCCCGGCCCGGATGCCGTTCTTGATCCCCGACGCGCCATGGGCGTGGACGGCGCTCAGCTTTCCCGCCTTGTCGGCCTCCTCGATCGCGGCGCGCATCTCCGCCTCCTCGAGCTGCGCCGCGCCGATCTCGTTGCCCTGTGTCAGGATGCCGCCGGTCGCCATCAGCTTGATGCAATCCGCGCCGGCGCGGATCTGTTCCCGTGCCGCCCGCCTCGCGTCGTCGACCCCGTCCGCCTGACGGCCGAACTGCCAGCAATGGCCGCCCGTCATGGTGACCGGCTGGCCGCTCAGCACCAGCCGCGGCGCCGCAATCTGCAAGCCTTCGGCGAGAGCCCGCCGGAAGGAGAGGTCGACATGGTCCCTGGCGCCCAGATCGCGCACCGTCGTCACCCCGGCGGCGATCGTCCGCTCGGCGTTGCGGGCCATGCGGAGGACCGACATCGCCGCGGTGTCGCCCACCACCTGGGCGATGGGGTCGGCGTCGCCGTCGATGGACAGATGGACGTGGCAGTCGATCATCCCCGGCATCACGGTGAGGCCGGAGACGTCCACCACCTCGCCGCCGGGCGTTTCGGGAAAGCCGGACATCGGCGCGATGTCGGCGATCCTCCGGTCCTCGACGACGATGAACCGGTCCGCGAGGACGTCCCCGGTACCGTCGATTATGCGGGCGTTGGAGAGAAGGCGTCGCACGCCGATGCGTCCTCGCTCGCGTGGGCGCCGTCGCGGCGAATGACCGTCTCGCCGTCCTTGATCACCCACGCGATGCGGTCGGTGTCCTGGAGGACCGTGATATCGGACAACGGGTCTCCGTCGCACACCACGAGGTCGGCGAGCTTGCCTTCCTCGATGCTGCCCAGGCGGTCGTCGAGCCTGAGCAGCCGGGCGCTGCCGAGCGTCGAGACCTGGATCGCCGCCATGGGGTCGAGACCCATCTCGACCAGATGCGCCAGCTCTTCGAGGTTTCGGCCGTGGCGCGTGAACGGCACGCCGGAATCGGTACCCATCGCCAGGTTCACGCCGGCGCGCCAGGCCCTGCCGAAACTCTCGACATGGTGGTCGACGGCCTCGCACGCCTTCCTGTGGACGTCGGGCAGCAGGCCGTCCTCGACCCCGCGCGAAGCGACATTCCTGACCGCGGCCGACGTGGCCACGAGATAGGTGCCGCGTTCGAGCATCAGCTCGATGCCCTCGTCGTCGAGAAAATAGCCGTGCTCGATCGAGTCGATGCCCGCAAGCACCGCGTTCTTGATGCCGGTCGCGCCATGCGCGTGCGCGGCCGAGATGGCGCCCGCCTTCTTCGCCTCCTCGACGCCGGCGCGCAACTCGTCGACGGTGAGCTGGGCGCTGCCGATCTCGGTGCCCGGGGTGAGGATGCCCCCGGTTGCGATCAGCTTGACGTTGTCCGCGCCCGCGCGCAGCTGCTCTCGCGCCGCCCTGCGAACCCCGTCCGGGCCGTCCGCCTGTTGCCCCACGTTCCAGCCGTGACCGCCCGTCATGCAGATGATCTTGCCCGACAGCACCATGCGGGGGCCGGGAACCAGCCCCTGTTCCACCGCCCGGCGCACCGAGAAATCGACGAAGTTGGTCGACCCGCAATCGCGTATCGTGGTGATCCCCGCTTCGACGGTGCGCCTGGCGTTGCGCGCCGACCGCAAGGCGCAGAGCGCATCGGTGTCGGTCAGCACCTGGGCGCGCGGGTCGGCGAGCCCGTCCGAGCGCAGGTGGACGTGGCAGTCGAAGAACCCCGGCAGCAGGCTCTTGTTGCCGAGGTCCACCACCTCGTACCCGGTCGCGGACAGGCCGGGTTCGCCGCGCCCGACGCGGACGATCTCCCTGCCCTCGACGACGACGAAGCCGTGGAACGCATCGCCCGTCCCGTCGATGACATTGGCGTTGCAGAACACCGTCTTCATGACGAATTCCATATCACCGGGGAGCCGCCCCGGCAACAAGCGGCACCCGGCGGAGCCGCGAGTTGCACCCGGCGGAGCCGCGAGTTGAACGCCGGACGGCGCTCGCATAGGGTTTTCGTTACGAGACAACCTGTATTTCGAACGAGGTGGTCGATGGCCGTTCCGGCACAGGAATACGAGACCCGGATAACCCGCGCTCGCGCGCTCATGGCCGAGCGCGGCATGGACGGTCTCGTGGTGACCGACCCGACGACGTTCTTCTATTTCAGCGGTCAGCGTGCGCCGGCCTGGATGAGGCAGCGGCCCAACGTCTTCATCCTTCCCCTCGAAGGGGACGCGGCGGTCATAAGCTGGTCGGGGCCGGGCATGTTCGCGCGTCTCTACGATCGGCCGTACCCGTCCTGGGTCGAGGACCGTCGCATCTATCCCGAGGTGCCGTTCAACACCGACGAACGGGTGGATTGGGGGATACGCGGGGTTCTCGAGGATCGCGGGCTGCAGGATGCTGCGATCGGAATCGAGCTCGGGCGCGAGACCTGGCTCGGCATCCCGCATGGCGACTTCCTGCGCTTGCAGGACGATTTGCCCAATGTCCGGTTCGTCGAGTCCGGCCCCGTCGTCTGGGGCTGCCGGATGATAAAGTCGGAATGGGAGATCGAGGCGCAGCGCCAGGCTTGCGCGATCGGCGGCCGGGCGTGGAAGCGCTGCTTCGAGGAGCTCCGCCCCGGGATCACCTCGGCCGAAATCCAGAAGCGCATCATCGCCTGCTACTTCGAGGAGGGGGCGGACCTCGATTCCGGCCCGCCGACCGCGCTCGGCGCCACCGGGCCCGGCGGTGCGTTCCAGGCGGGCGACGTGCTCTATCTCGACGGCGGCTGCCATTTCGAGGGCTATCACATGGATTTCACGCGCCGGGCGGTGTTCGGCCCGCCCAGCGACCGGCAGCGCCGCGAGCATGACGGCATGTGGGAGATCCTGTTCAAGGTGATGGACCGCATGACCCCCGGGACCGGCATGGCGGAGATCTTCGAGTATTCCCAGTCCCTGCTGGCCGAGACCGATTTCGTCAACTATTCGGATCACCCGGCGAAGCGCATCGGACACGGCATCGGCCTGGAGACCGAGCCGCCGTCGATCAACCGGTTCGACCCGACCGTCCTTCAGGTCGGCATGACGCTCACCCCGGAGCCCAAGATCGAGAGCCCGGACGGGCTGGTGAACCCGGAAGAGCATGTGGCGATCCGCGAGCACGGCTGCGAGATACTCTCGACCGATCCCGGCTGGGAGCTGTTTGTGGTCGATTGACCGGGGCTTATACCGATTGCTTGACAGGCGCTCGGCTGACGCGGGTCGTCCACGGGTACGCCTCTCCGCCGCGCCAGGCGTACATCTCCGGTCGCCCGTCACGGTCGGCGCCCCGCCCCATCGCCAGGCCTCCGGCCGGATCGCCTTGCGCGGGGAGACGCCGCATGGATGGCCGGATCAAGTCCGGCCATGACGGGGTAGTGGCGGTGGCGGAGCATGAAGAGCCGGGCGCGGACCGGCTCATCGCCATGCCTCCCCTCCTCGTCATGCCCGGACTCGATCCGGGCATCCATGGGCGGTGCATGGAGAGCCGGGCGCGGCCCGCCCCCATCGCCATGCCCCTGTACTGTTTACCGAGCATTTGTGGCGCGGCGAATCGGGTTTTCCCGTCATGCTTCGGGTTCCGTCCATTTCGGACGGGTCGAACGGAATCGGGCGCGCCGGGCTGGCCGGCAGCCTGAACGGTTTGCCCGCGCCGGCGCATCGGCGCTACCATCGCGGCGGAGAGCCTACCGCCTCGCATGTACCCGGGGCTGCTAAAGGGGAGGAAACCCATGAAATCGGCTTACCTCACGACGCGTTTGGCGACGCTTTCCGCATGCGTTGCGGTGGCAGTCTGCTTCGTTCTCCCGGCCAGCGCGGCCGAGACGACGCTCCGCGTCGTCACGTTCTCGCAGCCGGACCGGAACTATCCCAGCATGGTGATGTTCAGGCGCTTCATCGAGCGGGTGAACAAGGCCGGCGAGGGCGTGCTCAAGCTCGACTATATCGGCGGGCCGTCCGTGGTGCCGCTGCGCGACCAGATGAACGCGACCGCCAAGGGCGTCGCCGACATGGTGATGACGTTTACCATCCACCAGGCGCTGGTCCCGGAGATCGGCACCGTCGGCATGTCGGAGATATCGCCCAAGGAAGAGCGCGAGGTGGGCTATGTCGACCTGCTCGACGAGGCGCACAAGAAGATCGGCATCAAGGTCATGGGACGCACGGCGACCGATGTCGGCTTCCATATCTTCTCCAAGAAGCCGATCGAGCGGATGGCCGATCTGAAGAACGTCAAGATCCGCTCGCACGCGGGCTACGACCCCTTCATGAAGGCGATCGGCGCCTCGCCCATACATATGAAGATCTCCGAGATCTATCCCGGTCTAGAGCGCGGCGTGGTGCAGGCGGCACCGTTTCCGCTGGCGGCGACGAATATCGGGATTCACGAAGTCATCTGCTGCGCGATGGCCGATGCGTTCTGGCCGGCGCATACGACGTTCAGCTTCGTGAACCGCGGCAAGTGGAGCAAGCTGTCCGCCGCGGCGAAGAAGCTGATGCAGGACGAGCAGGCCGAGATGGAGCGCTTCATGGTTCCGAAGGGCAAGGAGCTGAAGGCGGGCGAGATGGCCAAGCTGCAAGAGAGCGGCGTGAAGTTCGTCAGCCTGCCCGCGGACGAAGCGAAGAAATGGGTGGACGTGGCCAACGAATCGCGCTGGGCGGTCATGAAGAAGAGGCTGGCGCCCGAGCAGTACGCGAAGATCCGCAAGATGATCACGCGCTGACGCGCCGCCGTCATCGAGGGACTTTCCGGCAATCCAGGCGACGCTCGGGCGGAGACACCGTTTGGGGGCGGCATTCGACAGGATCGTCAACGCCTTCGCCTGGATCGCCGGCGCGCTGCTGATCTTCCAGGTCGTCAGCGTGTCCGCCGATGTCGGCTCGCGCTATTTCTTCGGCGAGTCCATCCGCTGGGTGATCGCGCTCAACGAGTGGAGCCTGCTGTTCATCGCGTTTCTCGGCGCCGCCTGGCTGCAGCAGCGGGGCGGCCATGTCCGGCTCGACATCCTGGTAACCCGCTTCGGGCGGCGGACCCGGCTCGCCTCCGAGCTGTTCGGCCTGCTGCTCGGGATCTGCGTCTGCCTGGTGCTGGTCTGGCAGGGCGGCAAGGTCACCTGGGAGAAGTTCCTGACCAACGAATACGACTACTTCAAGGTCGAGGAAGTTCCCATCTTCATCGTGCTCGCGGTCATCCCGCTGGGCAGCGCGGTCTTCCTGGTGCAGTTGGCGAGGGACGCCTGGAGGCTGATACGCGCCCCCGCCGAGCGGCGGTCCGGCGACGTTCAGGTCGACCTCTAGCGCGCGCGGCGGGAGGAGACCGGCGTGGAATGGTACTGGTCGCTGGCGCTGATACTGGGGGCGTTCTTCACCCTGCTGTTCGTCGGGGTCCCGGTCGTCTTCTCGTTCTTCGCGGTGAACATCGTCGGCATGTTCCTGCTGATGGGCGGCGAGGCCGGGCTCGAACAGATGGTCAACAGCGCCTATGGCAGCCTGACGGTGTTCGTGCTGCTGCCGATCACCCTGTTCGTGCTGATGGGCGAGGTGATGTTCCGGGCGGGCGTCGCGGCGCGCATGATAGACGCGCTCGACAAGTGGCTCGGCAACCTTCCCGGGCGCCTGTCGCTGCTCGCCGTGGCGTCCGGGACGGTGCTCGCCTCGCTCAGCGGCGCCAGCATCGGGACCACCGCGATGCTCGGCGCGACGCTCGCGCCGGAGCTGGAATCGCGGGGCTACAAGAAGCCGATGAGCATCGGCCCGCTGCTCGGCAGCGGCGGGCTCGCGATCATGATCCCGCCGAGCGGGTTGGGCGTGATTCTGGCGGTGCTGGCCGAGGTGTCGGTCGGCAAGCTGCTGATCGCGATCGTCCTGCCGGGCATCATGATGGCGGTGCTGTATGCGTCCTACATCGTCGTCCGCTGCTACCTGCAACCCGAGCTCGCGCCGCGCTACGCCGTCGAACGGGTGCCGCTCGGGCTGAAGATCGTCCTCACCGTCAAATACGTCCTGCCGCTCGGCCTCATCGTGTTCCTCGTCGTCGGGCTGATCTTTCTCGGCGTCGCCACGCCCACCGAGGCGGCGGCGCTCGGCACCGCCGGGGCGTTCGTGCTCGCCGCCTGCTATCGCGGGCTCAGCTGGAAGGTCACCCGCGAGGCGCTGGAGAGCACGCTCAGGATCGCGGTGATGGTGCTGATCATCCTCGCCGCGGCCCAGGCCTATTCGCAGGTGCTCGCCTTCACCGGCGCCAACCGCTATCTCGTGCAATGGGCGGTCGGGCTCCCGGTGGCGCCGCTGGTCCTCATCGTCATGATGCAGGTCGTCATCCTGATCCTCGGCGGCTTCATCTCCGGCGTGCCCCTGATGCTGATCACCCTGCCGGTCTTCCTGCCCGTGGTGAAGCAGCTCGGCTACGACCCGATCTGGTTTCTCGTCCTGTTCCTGATCAATATCGAGATGGCGCAGACCACCCCGCCCTACGGCATCCTGCTCTATGTGATGAAGGGCGTGTCGCCGCCGGATACCACGATGGGCCAGATCATCCGGGCGGCGGTCCCCTTCCTGATCTGCGACGTCATCGCCATGGCCCTGATCATGGGATTCCCCGACATCTCCCTGGCCCTGCCGGGGCTGATGATCAAGTGACGCGACCGTCCCCGGGAGGATGACCTTGCGGTTTCCCGAACAGCTCCTGCTCGACAGCGCCGATATCGCGGCGGTGGCGCCGCCGCTCGCGGAGATCGTCGACATGGTCGAACGGACGTATCGCATGGACGGGCGGGGCGAGGTCGAGGTGCCCCTGAAGGCGGGGGTGCATCCGGACCGTCCGCACAGCTTCCTGCACGCCATGCCCGCCTGGGTCGCCGGAGAGCGGGCGCTCGGGATGAAGTGGATCTCCTACTACCCCGGCAACGCCGAGCGCGGGCTCCCCGACTCCTCGGGGCTGATCGTGCTCAACGATCCCGACCACGGGCTGCCGGTGGCGATCATGGAAGGCATGTGGATCACCTTCGTGCGCACGGCGGCCTGCGGCGCGGTGGCCGCCCGGCACTGCGCGCGCCGGGACCCGGCGCGTCTCGGGCTGGTCGGGTGCGGCGGCCTCGGCAAGTGGTCTCTCAGGGTGCTGTCGGCGCTGTTTCCCACCCTGAAGGATGTCTTCGTCGCATCGCGCAGCCGGGCGAGCCGCGAGAGATTCTGCGCCGCCATGGCGGCGGAGGGGAGCTGGACCCTGACCCCGGTAGACACCACCGAGGATGCGGTGCGCGGCATGGACATCGTCGTCTCGTCGATACCGCAGGGATCGGAGCGGCCGCTCAAGGCCGGCTGGTGGACGCCCGGCATGCTGGCCATCCCGCTCGACGTCCTGACCGCCTGGGAGGACGAGGCGTTCGAGATCGTCGACCTGCTGGTCGCCGACAACGACGCCGGGCTGAAGGCGGCCGCGGCACAGCGGCGGCCCGATCTTGCGCTGCCCGACGATTTCGCCTCCTTCGGCGATATCGTGCTCGGCAACCGCCCCGGCCGCCTCGACGACCGGGACCGCATCATGGCGATACCGACCGGGCTCGGGAGCGTCGACATGCCGCTTGCGTGGTCGATCTACCGGCGGGCCCGGGAGGCCGGGGTGGGGAAGACCATCGATTTGCTGTCCGACGCCCCGCTGTCGGGCGCGCGTTAGCACGGGGAACGGAGATGGACGGGTTGGCGATCCGCATGACCGAACGGAGCCGGCTCGGGGATCTCGATCTCGACCGGCTGGTCTTCGGCGAAATCTTCTCCGACCACATGTTCAGCATGGTCTGGCGCGACGGCGCGTGGCGCGACCCGGAGATCGTCCCCTACGGCCCGATCCCCATCGAGCCCGGCGCGATGACGCTGCACTACGCCCAGATGGCGTTCGAGGGGCTGAAGGCGTTTGTCGGCGTGGACGGGCGGGTCCGCGTCTTCCGTCCCGACCGCAACGCGAGACGGCTGCGCCTGTCCTGCCGGCGCATGTGCATTCCCGAGATCGACGAGGACGACTTCGTCCAGGCGGTGACCCGGCTGGTCGATATCGACCGGGGCTGGATATCGGACCGGCCGGGCCACGGGCTCTACATCCGGCCCATCGTGTTCAGCGCCGAAGCGCATCTCGAGGTCCGGCCGTCGAGAGCCTACCGGTTCATCGTCATGACCTGTCCGGTGGGTGCGTATTTCGCCAGCGGCGATGCCGGCCTGTCGCTCAAAATCGAGGATCGTTTCGCGCGCACCGCGCCGCATGGCGGGGTGGGCGAGACCAAGACCTCGGCCAACTACGCGACGACGTTTGCCGCCGGCCGGCAGGCGCGCGAAGACGGGTTCGACCAGGTGCTGTGGCTCGACGGCAGCCAGCACCGCTATGTCGAGGAGGCCGGGTTGATGAACGTGTTCTTCAAGCTCGGCGAGCGCGTCGTCACGCCGGCGCTCAACGGCGCGATCCTTCCGGGCGTGACGCGGGAGAGCGTCATCGCGCTGCTGGCCGACCGGGGCATCGCGGTCGAGGAGCGGGAAGTCGCGATCGACGAAATCGTCGCCGCGTGCGAAGACGGCGCGCTCGAAGAGGCGTTCGTCACCGGAACCGCCGCGGTCGTGCTCCCGGTCGGCCGGCTGAACTTCAAGGGGCGCGACCTGATCCCCCTGCTTGCCGGCGAAGCGCCGCTCACCGGATCGCTGCACGACGAGCTGACCGGCATCCAGTACGGGCGCATCGAAGACCGCCACGGCTGGAACCATCCGGTCGAAATCTGACCGGTCGGCCGCCGATTCGGCCGCCTTTCGCTTGCGCGAGCGACCGAGGCAATCGTCCCGCCTGTCTTCTACCCGACCCCGCGATGCTCTATATGGTTGTTCTTTTGGGCGCCGCCCGGACCGGTTCCGAGGGTGGCGGCTCTTCCCGGACGAAACCCGTGGAGGTGACATCCCTTGTGTGCGTTGCCGACCGAGCAGGGACTCTACGACCCGCGCAACGAGCATGACAGCTGCGGCGTCGGCTTTGTCGTCGATATTCGGAACCGCAAGTCCCATCGCATCGTCCGCCAGGGTCTCGAAATCCTGCTCAACCTGGACCACCGGGGCGCGGTCGGCGCCGATCCGCTGGCCGGGGACGGCTCCGGCATCCTGGTGCAAAAGCCCGATGCGCTGTTCCGCGCCGTCGCGCCGGAGGCCGGCATCGACCTGCCGGACGAGCCCGACTACGCGGTGGGCTCGGTCTTCCTGCCGCGGTCCGAACCGGCGCGCCTCGCCTGCGAGGCGCTGGTCGAGCGCATCGTGCGCGAGGAAGGCCAGCACGTCGCCGGCTGGCGCACGGTCCCGGTCGCGAGCGCGATCCTGGGGCCGACGGTGGCGGGCACGGAGCCGGCGGTGCGCCAGATCTTCGTTGGACGCGGCAGCGGCACCCAAGCGGGCGATGCCTTCGAGCGCAAGCTCTTCGTCATCCGCAAGCGGATCGAGAACGGGGCCGCGGCCGAGCGCACGCCCGGCCTCGACGACTTCTACATCGCCTCCCTCTCCTGCCGCACCGTCGTCTACAAGGGCATGCTGCTCGCGCCGCAGCTTGGCGATTACTACCTCGACCTTCGGGACGAACGGATGGCGTCCGCGCTGGCGCTGGTGCACCAGCGGTTCTCGACCAACACCTTCCCCTCCTGGCGGCTCGCGCATCCCTACCGGATGATCTGCCACAACGGCGAGATCAACACGGTGCGCGGCAACTACAACTGGATGGCGGCGCGCCGCCATGCGACCAGCTCGAAGCTGTTCGGCGCGGATCTGGAGAAGCTCTGGCCGCTGATCCCGCCCGGACAGTCCGACACCGCCTGCTTCGACAACGCGCTGGAGCTGCTCGTCCGGGGCGGCTACTCGCTCGCCCATGCGATGATGCTGCTGATCCCCGAGGCGTGGGCCGGCAATCCGCTGATGGACGCCGAACGGCGCGCCTTCTACGAGTATCACGCGGCGCTGATGGAGCCGTGGGACGGGCCGGCGGCGGTGGCGTTCACCGACGGCCGGCAGATCGGCGCCACGCTCGACCGCAACGGCCTGCGCCCGGCGCGCTACCTGGTGACCACCGACGATCTCGTGGTGATGGCCTCCGAGGTGGGCGTGCTCGACATCCCGCCGGAGCGCATCGCCCGGCAATGGCGGTTGCAGCCCGGCAAGATGTTCCTGATCGACCTGGAAGAGCAGCGCATCGTCGACGACGGCGAGCTCAAGACGGCGCTCGCGCGCTCGCACCCCTACGGCCAGTGGCTCGCCAGCACCGCCTTCCGGCTCGACGAGCTGGAAGCGCCGCCCCCGGCGGCGAGCAACCGGCCCCAGGCGGGCGAGCTGCTCGACCGCCAGCAGGCCTTCGGATACACCCAGGAGGACCTCGCGGTCTTCCTGCGGCCGATGGGAGAGCACGGCGACGACCCGGTCGGGTCGATGGGCACCGACACCCCGCTCTCCGTCCTCTCCGAACGCCCCAAGCTGCTCTACACCTATTTCAAGCAGCTCTTTGCCCAGGTGACCAACCCGCCGATCGACTCGATCCGCGAGGAGCTGGTGATGTCGCTGGTCTCGATGGTGGGACCGCGGCCCAACCTGCTCGACCTCGACAGCGGCGGCACGCATCGCCGTCTCGAAGTGTCGCAACCGATCCTGACCGACGGCGACCTGCACAAGATCCGCCACGTGGCCGAGCTGGTCGGCGGCGCCTTCGTGACCGAGACGCTGGACGCCACCTGGGACGCCGCCGAGGGCGCGGACGGCATGGGCCGCGCCGTCGAGCGGCTGTGCGACGAGGCGAGCCGGGCGGTCGAGCAGGGTTTCAACATCCTCATCCTGTCGGATCGCGGAATCGGGCCGGACCGGATCGCGCTGCCGGCGCTGCTGGCCTGCTCGGCGGTGCATCACCGCCTGATCCGCGAGGGCTCGCGCACCGAGGTCGGCCTGGTGCTGGAGACCGGCGAAGCCCGCGAGGTGCATCACTTCTGCGTGCTCGCCGGCTACGGGGCGGAGGCGGTCAACCCCTATCTCGCCTTCGAGACGCTGGATGCGCTGCACGAAGACGGCGCCTTCCCCGCCGACGACACGCGCGAGCAGGTCCATCGGGGCTACATAAAGGCGGTCAGCAAGGGCTTGCTGAAGGTCATGTCCAAGATGGGCATCTCGACCTACCAGTCCTATTGCGGCGCGCAGATCTTCGATGCGGTCGGCCTCGCCAGCGATTTCGTCGAGCGCTATTTCACCGGCACCGCCACCACCGTGGAAGGCGCTTCGCTCGCCGAGATCGCGGCCGAGACGGTGGCTCGCCACCGCGCCGCCTGGGGCGACGCGCCGATCTATCGCGACATGCTCGATGTCGGCGGCGAATACGCCTACCGGCTGCGCGGCGAACGCCACCAGTGGGAGCCCGACACGGTCGCCAAGCTCCAGCACGCCTCGCGCGCCAACGACGCGGCGAGCTACGAGGACTATGCCGCCATCCTCAACGAGCAGAGCCGCAGGCTGATGACGCTGCGCGGCCTGTTCGAGCTCCGCGAGGACGGCAACGGGGTGAAGCTGGACGACGTCGAGCCGGCATCCGAGATCGTCAAGCGCTTCGCCACCGGCGCCATGTCCTTCGGCTCGATCTCGCGCGAGGCGCACACCACGCTGGCGATCGCGATGAACCGCATCGGCGGCAAATCCAACACCGGCGAGGGCGGCGAGGAAGCCGACCGCTTCGCGCCGATGACGAATGGCGACAACATGCGCTCGGCGATCAAGCAGGTCGCCTCCGGGCGCTTCGGGGTCACCACCGAGTACCTCGTCAACTCCGACGACATCCAGATCAAGATGGCGCAGGGCGCCAAGCCCGGCGAGGGCGGCCAGCTTCCCGGCCACAAGGTCGACCGCAACATCGCGCGGGTGCGGCACTCGACCCCGGGCGTCGGCCTGATCTCGCCGCCGCCGCATCACGACATCTATTCGATCGAGGATTTGGCCCAGCTCATCCACGACCTGAAGAACGTGAACCCGGCGGCGCGCATCAGCGTGAAGCTGGTCTCGGAAGTCGGCGTCGGCACGGTCGCCGCCGGCGTCTCCAAGGCGAAGGCCGACCACGTCACGATCTCGGGCTTCGAGGGCGGCACCGGAGCCTCGCCGGTCACCTCGCTCACCCATGCCGGCTCGCCGTGGGAGATCGGCCTCTCCGAGACGCACCAGACCCTCGTGCTCAACGATCTGCGTACCCGCATCGCCGTGCAGGTGGATGGCGGGCTGCGCACCGGGCGCGACGTCGCAATCGGGGCGCTGCTCGGCGCCGACGAGTTCGGCTTCTCCACCGCGCCCCTGGTCGCGATCGGCTGCATCATGATGCGCAAATGCCATCTGAACACCTGCCCGGTCGGCATCGCCACCCAGGACGAGGGGCTCCGGCGGCGCTTCGCCGGCACGCCGGAGCATGTGATCAACTACTTCTTCCTGGTGGCGGAGGAGGTGCGGCGGATCATGGCGCGGCTCGGCTTCCGGCGCTTCGACGAGATGATCGGCCGCTCCGACCGGCTCGACATGCGCCGCGCCGAAGACCACTGGAAGGCGCATGGCGTGGATCTCAAGCGGCTGCTGTTCAAGCCGGAGGTCGGCCCCGGCGTCGATATCCACAACTCGGAGGGGCAGGATCACGGTCTCGACCGCGCGCTCGACAACCGCCTGATCGCCGACGCCGCGCCGGCGCTGCAACAGGGCCGTCCGGTGAAGATCCGCGCGGACGTGCGCAACGTGAACCGCACGGTCGGCGCCATGCTGGCGGGCGAGGTCGCCAGGCGGCGCGGCCATGCGGGGCTTGCCGAGGACAGCATCGTCATCGAGGCGAAGGGGGTCGGCGGGCAGAGCTTTGGCGCCTGGGCCACGCGCGGCATGGCGATCCATCTGGAGGGCGTCGCCAACGACTATGTCGGGAAGGGGCTCTCCGGCGGCCGGCTGGTCATCTACCCGCCCGCCGCGTCGCCCTACGTACCGAGCGAGAACATCGTCGTCGGCAATACCGTCCTCTACGGGGCGATCGACGGCGAGTGCTACTTCTCCGGCGTCGCCGGGGAGCGCTTCGCGGTGCGCAATTCGGGCGCCTGGGCGGTGGTCGAGGGGGTGGGGGATCACGGCTGCGAATACATGACCGGCGGCTGTGTCGCCGTGCTGGGCGCCACCGGGCGGAACTTCGCCGCGGGCATGAGCGGCGGCATCGCCTATGTCTACGACCCCGGCGGAAATTTCGAGGAGCGCTGCAACCTGGCGGGGGTGGCGCTGGAGACGGTCGCCGCCACCGGCAGGCAGGCCCGCGATTTGCAGGACATGACGCGGCATGACGAGGCGCGGCTCTACGGCATGGTCGAGCGCCACCGCCACTATACCGGGAGCGCCGTCGCCGCCGCGCTGCTCGCGGACTGGGATGCCGCGCGCGACCGGTTCGTCAAGGTCATGCCGGTGGAATACCGCCGCGCGCTCTCCGAGCTCGCCGCCGCCGCCCACGAGGCCGAGGCGCATGGGTAAGGTCACCGGCTTCCTGGAATACGGGCGCAGCGAACGCCCCTACCGGCCGGTCGAGGAGCGCGTCGCGCACTGGCGGGAATTCGTCGAGCCGCTCGGCGACCGGGCCACCCGCGAGCAGGCGGCGCGCTGCATGGATTGCGGCATCCCGTTCTGTCACGACGGCTGTCCGGTCAACAACCAGATCCCGGACTGGAACGACCTGGTCTATCGCGACGACTGGCGGGAGGCGCTGGAGAACCTGCACTCGACCAACAACTTCCCCGAATTCACCGGCCGCATCTGCCCGGCCCCTTGCGAGGAAGCCTGCGTGCTGAACATCAATGACGATCCGGTCACGATCAAGACCATCGAATGCGCGATCGTCGACAGGGGGTTCGAGGAAGGCTGGGTCCGGCCGCAGCCGGCGGCGCAGCGGACCGGCAAGCGGGTCGCCGTCGTGGGCTCGGGGCCGGCCGGGATGGCGGCCGCGCAGCAGCTTGGCCGCGCCGGCCACGATGTCGTGCTGTTGGAGAAGGAGGACCGCATCGGCGGCCTGCTGCGCTACGGCATCCCCGACTTCAAGATGGAGAAGCACCTCATCGACCGGCGCATGGCGCAGATGGCGGCGGAAGGCGTGGTCTTCCGCACCAACGCGCATGTCGGCGTCAACGTCGATGCCGAGGAGCTGGCGGCGAGCCACGATGCGGTGGTGCTGGCGGGCGGGGCCGAGGCGCCGCGCGATCTGGCCGGCACGCCCGGCCGGGGGCTGGACGGCATCCATTTCGCGATGGAGTTCCTGCCGCAGCAGAACCGCATCAATGCCGGCGACCCCGCCCCGGCGGACCGGATCGACGCCGCGGGCCGCAAGCTCGTCGTGATCGGCGGCGGCGACACCGGCTCGGACTGTATCGGGACCTCGACCCGCCAGGGCGCCGCGCGCATCGTGCAGCTCGAAATCTTCGACGAGCCGGAAGAGAACCCGAATCTCGACCTGGTGTGGCCCTACTGGCCGCGCCGGCTGCGCATCTCGTCGTCGCAGCAGGAAGGCTCTGAGCAGCTCTACGAGATCGAGACCACCGCCTTCCTCGGCGACGAGGCCGGCCGGGTGCGCGCGCTCGCCACCCGCCAGGTGCGCTTCCGGCCCGGCGAGGGCTTCGTTGCGGTGCCCGGCTCCGAAGGCGAGATCGAGGCCGACCTGGTGCTGCTCGCCATGGGCTTCGCCGGGCCGGTGCAGGACGGCATGATCGAGAACCTCGGTGTCGCGCTCGATGCGCGCGGGAACGTGCAGGCCGACGCCGAGAGCTACCGGACCTCGCGCGACAAGGTCTTCGTCGCCGGCGACATGCGCCGGGGCCAGTCGCTGGTGGTCTGGGCGATCCGCGAAGGCCGCCAATGCGCCCATGCGGTCGATGCGTATTTGACCGGCCGCCCCTCCGAGCTGCCGCGGTGATCGTCCGCCCGGGTCAATAGAGCACGCCCGGCAGCCACAACGCCAGCTCGGGCACCGCCAGCATCAGCACCACCAGCAGGAAGGCGGCCGCGAGGAAGGGCATGATGCCGGCATAGATCGAGGACAGCGGGATCTCGGGCACCTGCGAGCGGATGACGAATATGTTGAGCCCGACCGGGGGGGTGACCAGGCCGATCTCGATCACCACGACGAGCAGCACGCCGAACCACACCGGGTCGTAGCCGAGCTCCAGCAGGAGCGGCAGGAACACCGGCACGGTGATCAGCATCATGGCGATCGATTCGAGCACGCAGCCGAGCAGGACGTAGAACGCCACCAGCGTCACCATGACCAGCCAGGGCGGCAGCCCGGTCCCCTTGACCCACTCCACCAGCCCCGCCGGCACCTGGGTCCGCACCAGGAAATAGGAGAACAGGAACGCGGTGATCAGGATGAAGAACAGCATCGACGCGGTGCGCACGGTCTCCACCATGCTGTCGAGCAGCACCCCCCAGGTGATGCTGCGGGTGAGCGCGGCGATCGCGATGGCGCCGAAGGCGGCGACCGCGGCGGCCTCGGTCGGGCTGAAGATGCCGGCATAGATGCCGCCGACGGCGAGGAAGAAGAGGATCAGGAGCTTCCACATCCCGGTGAGCTGGCGGAGCCGGCGCGACCACGGCACCGCGACGCTGTCGGGCGTCCATCCCGGCAGCACGCGCGAGATCACCCAGACCACGACGATCTGCAGCCCGGCCAGCACGATCCCCGGGATCAGCCCGGCCGCGAAGAGCTGCGGCACCGACTGCTCGGCGACGATGGCGTAGAGCACCAGCATGACCGAGGGCGGGATCAGGATGCCGAGCGTCCCGCCCATGGCGACGGCGCCGGTCGACAGCCGGTCGTCGTAGCCGAGGCGCTGCATCTCGGGAACCGCGATCCGGCCCATCGTCGCCGCGGTCGCCAGCGAGGAGCCGCAGATGCAGCCGAATCCGGCGCAGGCCCCGATGGTCGCCATCGCCAGCGCGCCGCGGCGGCCGGAGAACAGCGCGTTGGCGGCATCGAACAGCTCGCGCGACATGCCCGAGTGACCCGACACCACGCCCATCAATATGAACAGCGGCATCACCGAGAGCGCATAGCCCGCGGTCAGGTCGAACGGCGTGGTCCCGAGCACGATGAACGCGGTGTCCCAGCCGTCGAGCGCGGCATACCCGACCAGCCCGACGATGCCGAGCGCAATTGCGATCTTGACGCGCAGCATGATCAGCACGATCAGCGCGACCACGCCGAGGATGCCGATGAGCTCGGAACTCATCGGACCCCGACCGATCCGGCGAGCCGCAGCAGGTCGCGCACGAACAACAGCGCCACCGCCAGCATCGAGCAGGCGACTCCGAGCAGGATCGGCACCCAGTGGACGATCTTCGGAATCTCCAGATCCTTGGTCTCGTCGCCGAAGGCGTACATGTCGAGCGCCGGCTCGATCATGTGGATCTCCATCAGCACCAGCAGGACCAAAGCGAGCCCGGTCGAGACGGTCTCGAAGACCGGCCGGAGCCGCGGCCCGAACACCTCGTCGAGCACCTCGACGACGACGTGCTCGCGGCGCAGGAAGGTCTCGGGGATGGCCAGATAGACCATCGCGACCAGGAACAGCTCGACCAGGTCGAAGGTCCCGAAGATCGGCAGGTTGATCGCCCGCAGCGGGATATCCGCCACGGTGATCAGCATCATCGCGGCGAGAAACAGGACGGCGGCGCGGGTCAGGTACCGCGCCGCCGTATCGAAGACCGCATCCACGCTCAAGGCGGGCGCGGACCTAGCGGCGCTTCAGCCCGCTCCAGAAGTTCTTCGAGGACGCCGCGAACTTCTCGGAATACGCCTTCATCTTGCCGTAGACCTCGCGCGCCGGCAGCCCCTTGCCCTCCAGCCCGGCGAGCCTGGCCTCGGTGACGCCCTGGGCGATGCGCTTGAACTTGGCGTCCTCGGCCTCGGACAGGTGGATCGTCTCGCCGCCCTCGCGCACCAGATACGCCTTGCCGGGGGCGTCGGCCGCGTCCCACATGCGCCCGACCTCGCGCGCGATCCCGGTCGTCGACGAGGTGACGAGGTCCTGGTGAGCCTTGGACAGCTTGCCGAACGTCTTGGGGTTCATGACGACCGAGAAGCTGGAGACGTAGGAGTACATCTCGGTCGTGTGCTTGACGAGGCCGCCCAGCTTGAATGCGGTATGCGCCCCGCCATAGTCGATGAACACGCCGTCGATGGTGCCCTTCTGCAGGCCGTCGGCGATCTGGGTCGGCGGCATCCCGACCGGCGTGCCGCCGAGCGCGCCCACCCACTCGCGAATGGTCGGCGAGGCGAAGCGGATGCGCAGCCCCTTCATGTCCTCGGCGGTTCGTACCGCGCGCGTCCTTGTGTGCAGATTGCCGGGCTGGTGCGTCAGGAGGTAGAGCACCTTGAGCCCGCGATGCTCCTTGTCCAGCACCTCCCGCAAATCGGGCTGGTTGAGAACCAGCGTGCCGACCTCCGCGCTCGGCACCGTGTAGGGCAGCTGGATCAGCTCGTTCAACGGGAAGCGGCCCGGCGTCGCGCCATGCAGGATCCAGGTGAAGTCGGCGACCCCCTTGCGCGCGATGTCGTAGTACTTGGGCGGCGGGCCCATCTGGGCGCCGTGATAGAGGGCGATCTTCATCCCCCCGATCGACAGCGCTTCGAGCTTGGCGGCCCAGGCGGTGATGTATTTCGACATGAAATGGCCCGCCGGCACGAAGCCCGCGTATTTGAGCTCGACCGTCTTGGCGACGGCGGACGGCACCCAGACGAGCGCCGCGACGGAAGCGGCAATCAATGCGTGCTTGTACGGCTTCATCATGATCGCATCCTCCCCTGGGGGCCGTTGCACTGCGCCCCGAATCCGTCTTGTTGCCGGTCATCTTAGCGAGAACGGGGCCGACGACGAAAGCGCCATTGCCGGGCGGCGGCCCGCCGCGCTCTTCACCCGGCGGCGGTCACGCGCCGTTGAAGGGGCTTGCCGGATCGCGGCCCATCAACCGCCCCCAGACGTCGAAGAACTCGCGCACCGACCGGTCGTCCTGGCCGGTGCCGCCTTCCTCGCGGGCATGGATGCTGTAGGGAATCGCGTCGCCCCGCATCGCCATCATCTGGAGCTCGGTCGCGAGATTGTCTTCCGGCACGTTGCGCCCGAACGGTCCCCAGACGTCGTTGTGGTGGCGGATGCGCATGGCGCGGACGTCCTCGGGCTCGCCCTTGACCCCGAGACCGCGGAACTCGACCAGCGTCCTGGTCGGGCTCACCGGGATCTGGCTGTCGATCCGCACCACGGTCGTGCGCACGTTGATCATCACGTCGGGAAACAGGTCGACGATGATCCATTCGTCGGGCTGCAGGCCGGGGAGCGGTTGCAGGCGGGCCTCGTCCGAACCGTAATGGGTGCCGCTCGCGTAGTCCGGCTTGAACGAGCCGAACACCAGATGGCCGTTCGGCAGATAGGTGAACTCGCGCTCGAAGAACTCCTTCCGGCTGAGATTCGTCTGCCGGTTATAGACGTGCATGATTTCGTGGTAGGGCTCGTTGTTGGTGAGCTGCCACAGCTTCCAGTTCGACTCCAGCGAGGCGCGGTGGAAATGGAACGGCTCCAGCGGACGCTCGCCCAGCACCGTCTCCAGCGGGCTCAGCGCATCGCCCAGAAACGCATCGAGCGGCTCCGCGTCGTCGTCGAGATTGACGAAGACCAGGCCCAGCCGGACCTCGGTCCGCACCTCGCGCAGCCCGACCTTGGACCGGTCGATGTCGCAATGCCGGTAGGCCTCGTCGCGCGGAATGGCGATGCAGCTCCCCCGGTTGTCGTAGACCCAGCGGTGGAACACGCAGGTCCAGCTCCGGGCGTTGCCCGCGGGCTCCGTAACCACCACGGTGCCGCGATGCGAGCACGAGTTGACAAAGGTCCGCACCCTCCCGTCGGCGCCGCGCGCGACGACCAGCGGCTTGTCGGCCACCCGGGTGGTGCGGAAATCGTTGACCTCGGGGATCTCCCCCTCGTGGCAGACGAATTTCCAGACGCTCCCGAAGATCCTCGCCTGCTCCTCGCGGAACAGGGCTTCGTCGGTGTAAATCGCGTTGTCTACGAAGTGGGTGCGGGGAAGCGCCGGAACCGCCTCCCACTCGGCGCTGGTCCTCGACACGGCTGTTCCTCCAGGGTGCGATCCGGGGCACATCCGATCCGTCGATCAGGCCGCGACGGTAGTGCAATCCCGAACGAGGGTCAACGCGACCGGCACGCCGCGACCGGCAGCCGGCGTCCGGTCCACGAATCCGGACCCGAGGCCGGGATCTACTCCGCCGCCAGCGACCGCTTGTGGATTTCGGTCAGCCCGAACAGCCGTTCGGCGTTCTTCCAGGCGATCGCCTCGTAGGCTTCGGTGGAGATCGAGGACAGGGTCTGCACCGACTGCGCCACGTTCATGTGCGCGTCGGGGTGGGGGTAGTCGGTGCCGACCAGGAACTTGTCCACGCCGTACTTGCCGATCACGTGTTCCAGCAGCGACTCGTCGAGCCCGACGGCGTGGTGGAACATCTCGAAATACTCGTGCGGCGCGCGCTTGTTCATCGGCCGTCCGCGGATGTCGAAGTTGTGATAGGCGAGCGGCGATTCGAAGGTCTCGACGGTGTCGCGCAGCCGGTCTTCCAGGAACGGCAGGAAGCTCACCCCCGCCTCGGCGAACAGGAGCTTCAGCCCGGGGAAGCGGTCGAGCAGGCCGGAATAGATCAGGCAGACCATGGCGTGCATGTAGTCGAAGGGGAAGCCCAGGCAGTTGTGCAGCCGCCAGCGGTCGAAACGCTCGTGGCCGATCTGCCTGCTGTCCGCATCGCCATGGAAGGCGACGACCACGCCGAGACGCTCGGCCTCGGCGAACAGATCCCATAGCGGCAGCTCGTCGATCCGCCCGCCATCGACATTGGGACAGACTACCGCGCAGCGCAGCTTGTGCACGCCGACGCAGCGCTCCAGCTCGTCGATCGCCTCGTCCGGGTGCTGCATGGTCAGGCAGAACGTCGCGATTAGCCTGCCGCCCGAGCGGTGCTCCGCATCGGCCATCCCGTCATTGTGGTTCCGCACCAGGTCGCGCGCCTCGCCGGCATCGGCGATCTCGTTGTAGACGCCGGAGTGGTTGGGAAACAGAAGCTGGCAATCGATGCCAAGCCGGTCGACGTCGCGCAGCCGGCGCTCGACGCTGCAGGTCTGCTCGACCGGGATCGAGTGGGCGACGCGCGGGTGGTTGCGTCCCAGGAAGCGCATCGTCGCTCCGGCGCCGTCCGCGACGATGCGCGGCCGCAAGTGCCGATGCGGCCCCGCCATCGCGTCATAGGCCGCCTTGGGCAGAAAATGCGAATCCGCGTCGAACAGCATGGGGGATCCTCCGGATGCCGGGCGTACGGGACCGAGCTCCGCCGAGCGGCGGGCAGGGAAGGTTACTCGCAGCGGAGTCGTCTTTCCAGGCCGTTTCCGAGAGCACGGACGGTCCGATCGACCCCGGCGAGGCGGCGGGTGGACGCCTCCGGTGCGGATATTCGATGGATCGGGCCTCGACGAATTCGCGATTGCCCGTAAACTGACCGGCAATGGCGACCCGGCGAGAGCGCGCCGGCGTCGCCGAACGGGAGGAGGAGAACGGCGATGTCCGTGGCCTTGGCCTGCTTTTCTCACAGCCCGCTCCAGCTCGGCTATCTCCCGCCCGACGACCGCGCCGCGCGCGACGGATGGCAGCTTGCGCTGGACGACCTCGCCGGCTGGGTCGGCGACTACGACCCGGAGCTGGTCGCCGTCTTCTATCCCGACCACTTCAACGCCTTCTTCTACCGGGCCATGCCGTCCTTCTGCATCGGAACCGAAGCGCGCGGCGGCTGCGATTGGGGCACCGAACCCGGCCCCCTCGACGTCCCGGAGGCGACCGCGCTGGATTGCATCGAGGCCGTGCGGAAGGCCGGGGTCGATGTCGCGTTGTCCCGCCGGATGCTGGTCGATCACGGCGTGACGCTGCCGCTCAATTCGTTCTGCGGCGGTCTGGCGGCCCGGCCGTGCCTGCCCATCATGGTCAACGGCAACGCGCCGCCCTATCCGAGCTTCGAGCGCGTGCGCCTGTTCGGCGAGGCCGTCGGGCGCTTCCTCGCGGGGCTGGGCAAGCGGGTCCTGATCGTGGGCTCGGGCGGGCTGTCCCACGATCCGCCCAATGCCGGGCCGGCGATGTTCGCGCAAGGCTTGCCCGAACGGCTGATCGAGGGCGGAGAGGCGACCCCGGCGGACTACGAGAAGCGTCAGGCGCGGGTCGTCCAGGCCGGGCGCGACCTCGCCGCCGGGCAGCGCCCCTGCCTCCCGCCGGACCCTGCCTGGGACATGGCCTTCATGGAGTCGCTCCGCAGCGGCGAGCTCGACGCCTATGACGATGCCGACGACGACGCGCTGTCGGCCGTGGGCGGGGTCGGTGTCCACGAGGTCCGGGCCTGGACGGCCGCTTTCGCGGCGATGCGCGCGGCCGGCCCCTACGAGGCCACCGTCGACTGCTACTTCGCAATCCCCGAATGGCTGACCGGCATGGGGATCATGCGGGCGGAGACGGTGGACGCCTGAGCTGCGCGCGCGGGTGCGACCGGGCACCGGGGCGCGCAGGTCGTGAGCCCGTGACCGTCGCCTGGCACTGCTTTTTCCATCGGGCCGCGCCGGCCGGCGGCCTGTCCGATGCCGAGCGCGAGAAGGTGGCGGAGGCGGTCCGCGGCTCCCCCGGGCTGCGCACGGGGTACGTCCACTCGCCGTCGCCCGCGCCCCATCCCCACGCCGGCCAGGACATCGCGCCCCTGCTGGCGCTTGAGCTGGAGTTTGCGGACGTTGCGGATTGCGAAGCCGCGCTCCGGCAAGAGGGCGGGTTGCGCCGGCTTGCCGATCCCGGCTTCGTGCCGGGCCTGGCCGGAACGGCGGCGTCGCAACAGGGAATGCTCCGCCGCCTCTATGCCGTCCCCGATCCGGCCGGGGACGGGGCCGCCGGCCTCTGCTCCTACCTCGTCCACTACCCCGGCCCGGCGGAGGACGAGCAGGCCTGGCTCGACCACTACACGACCCGGCACGCGCCGCTGATGAGCGCCTTGCCCGGGGTCCGGGCGGTCGCGGTCGACACGCCCTCTGTCGTCGTGTCGGGACTGCCGTTCCCGTTCGCCGGGGCGCTGCTTCGCAACAAGGTCGCGTTTGATTCCGCCGAGGCGCTGTCGAGCGCGCTCGCTTCGCCCGCCCGAGAGGCGCTGCGCGCGGATGCGGCGGCGTTTCCGCCCCATGCCGGCGGCAGCGTCCATGTGCCGATGGATACGCTGGTCGTGCCCGGCGGCGATTCACCCCGGTCCGCGCGACGGTCTGCGCATCGACCTTGACCCCTCCCGCCCCGGCCCATCTAATTCCCGACGGAAACAACGGGAGGACAGCCACCATGTGGTCCAGGACGGCTCTGGCTTTGGGTTTGGTTGCCGCGTTCGCGCTGTCCGGCGCCGAGGCCGCCGAGAAGACCTTCAATCTGCGTTACGCGCACCATCTTCCGGCGAAGTTCCCGCTGCACACCAAGGGGATGGTGCCGTGGGCGAAGTCGGTCGAGGACGCGTCGGGCGGGACGATCAAGATCACCATCTTCCCGTCGCAGCAGCTTGGCAAGGCCAAGGATCAATACGACATGGCGAAGGACGGCATCGTCGATATCGCCTGGTACAACCCGGGCTTCATCCCGGGCCGATGGCCGATAATCTCGGCGATCGAGCTGCCATTGCTGGTGTCGGACAGCCGGCCCGCATCGACGGCCCTGACCGAGTGGTACCGGAAATATGCCCAGCACGAGATGAACGACGTGCACTTCTGCCTCGCGCATGCGCTGGAGCCGGGCGTCATCTCCAGCAAGCCCAGGAAAATCGTAATGCCGCAGGATCTCAAGGGCCTGAAGGTCCGGCCGATGAACGGCACCATCGCCCGTCTGGTCAAGGATCTCGGGGGCAGCAGCGTCTACGCGCCCGGCGGAGATACGCGCGATCTCGTCGAGCGGGGCATCGCCGACGCGGTGTTCTTCTCGTGGAACTCGATGCAGATCTGGGGCATCCACAAGCCTCTCAAGTACCATATGGATTTCCCCATCGCGTCGACCGCCTTCATCTGGGTCATGAACAAGGGGACCTACGCCAAATTCTCGCCGGCGCAGAAGAAGGTGATCGACGCGCATTGCACGCCGGAATGGGCGCGCAAGGTGACGGAGGCGTTCACCGAGTGGGAATTCCTCGGCCGCACCAAGCTGCAGAAGATGAAGGGGCACGAGGTGTACACCATCCCGCGGGAAGCCCAGGACGCATGGCACGCGGCGGCGAAGCCGATCCGCGCCCACTGGGCGGAAGGGGCGGCCAAGAAGGGTATCGACGCGAACAAGGCCTATGAGGAGCTGATCGCGGCGTTGAAGAAGCACGACGCGCTGCTCCAGTAGCGCCGCGCCGGCCGCGGGATCGGGTGGGGCGCGCGAACCCGCACCCCATCCGCTCCGCGTGATCGCGGGCGTTCCGGACCTGCTGCAAATGGTTCAAAAGGCGATCTCCGGCATCGAGATTCTGGCCGGGCTGTTCCTTGCCTTCGTCGCCGCGCTGACATTCGCCTCCGTCATCCTGCGCTATCTGTTCAGCTTCCCCGTCCCCGACAGCTTCGACATCGGACGGCTGATGATCGGGGTCGTCGTCTTTTGGGGCATCGCGGTTGCCGGCTATCGCGACGAGCACATCCAGATGGACGTGCTCTGGACCCTGGTCGGGCCGCGCGGCAAGCGGCTGATCGATATCTTCGCCACCGCCTGCTCGCTCGCCGCGATGGCCGTCTTCGCGCGAATGCTGGTGCGCAAGATCGTCGTGACCTACGAGACCACGTCGCAGACCTTCGATCTGCGGCTCGACATCTGGCCGTTCTACGTCCTGGCCTGGATCGGCATCGTCGCGGCGACGGTCCTGCTGGCGGTCCGCCTGTGGCGGCTGATGCGCCCGGGCGCCGCGGCCACCGGCGCGACGACGCCCGGATAGCGGCGGCGCGGGTGGACAACGACCTCATCGCGGGGCTCGGCTTCGTCGTCCTGTTCGCGCTCATGCTGCTGCGCGTTCCCGTCGGCATCGCCATGGCGATCGTCGGCATCGGCGGCTTCGCCGGCCTGAGCGGCATCGAGCCGGCGCTGCGCCTGGTGGCGCTGTCGCCGATCCGCAACGCCACCGACTTCGCGTTCGGCCTGATCCCGCTGTTCATCCTCATGGGCGCGTTCGCCAGCGCCTCCGGGATGAGCCGCGAGCTGTTCCGCGCCGGCAACGCCTGGCTCGGGCATCGCCGCGGCGGCCTGTCGCTGGCCACGCTCTCCGCCTGCGCCGGCTTCGCGGCGATCTGCGGCTCCTCGGTCGCGACGTCGGCGACGATGGCCAGGGTCGCGCTGCCGGAGATGCGCGACTACGGCTACAGCCGCAGCATCTCCACCGGCGTGATCGCCGCGGGCGGGACGCTCGGCATTCTCATCCCGCCGTCGGTGGTGCTGGCGGTGTACGGCATCATCACCCAGCAGGATATCGGCCGCCTGTTCGTCGCCGCCTTCATTCCGGGCCTGCTGGCGGTGGCGATGTACATGACCACCGTGCAGATCATCGCCTGGCTCAACCCCGACGCGGTGCCGGCCGGGACCCGCGCGTCCTGGCGGGAGCGGATCGCCTCGCTGCGCAACGTCTGGGCGGTGGCGCTGGTGTTCTTCTTCGTGATCGGCGGGATCTACGGCGGCGTGTTCACCCCCACCGAGGCCGCGGGCATGGGGGCGGCCGGCGCTTTCCTGATCGCCGCGATGCGGCGCAGCCTGACCCCCCGGCAGACCCTCGACTGCCTGATCGAGAGCGTCCGCACCACCGGGGCGGTATTCACCATCCTGATCGGGGCGCTGCTGTTCGGCGTCTTCCTCGCCGTTACCCAGACGCCGCAGAAGCTGACCGACCTGCTGCTCGCGCTGCCGATCGGGCCTTACGGCATCCTGCTGCTGTTGCTGCTGTTCTACCTGGTCCTCGGCTGCCTGATGGATTCCCTGGCGATGATCATCCTGACGGTGCCGATCATCTTTCCGGCGATCGTCGATCTCGGCTTCGACCCCATCTGGTTCGGCGTCGTCGTGGTCATGACGGTGGAGCTGGGGTTGATCACGCCGCCCTTCGGCCTCAACGTCTTCGTCATCCGCGGCGTTGCCAGGGACGTGAAGCTGTCGACCATCTACCGCGGCGTGGCGCCGTTCATCGTCACCGATATCCTGCGGATTCTGCTGCTGGTCATGTTCCCGTCCATCGTTCTGTTCCTGCCCGACACGATGGGATGACGGCGGCGGGTTTCCCATTCCTCTGCCCGGCGCTTAGGATAGGGGGCAAGCGGGGAGCCCGGATATGACTGGCCCGATCCCGGTTGAAAGCCTGGTCGAACCCGGCCGCGTCCATCGACGCGTCTACGCCGATCCCGACATCTTCGAGATGGAGCTGGAGCGCCTATTCGGGCGCGCCTGGATCTTCGTGGCGCATGAGAGCCAGCTTCGCCGGCCGGGCGATTTCCTGCGCGCACGAATCGGGCGCGAGCCGCTGCTCGTCGTCCGGGGCGAGGACGGCGAAATCCGCGTCATGCGCAATCGGTGCCTGCATCGCGGGATGCTGGTGTGCATCGCCCGAAGCGGCAACGTCGAGCGGTTCGCATGCCCTTACCACGGCTGGGTCTATGGCCGGGACGGGCGGCTGCTGGGCGTCCCCCAGCCCGACGGATATGCCAGCCCGCGCGCCCTCGGCGGCGCCGATTCCGGGCTGGCCCCGGTGCCCAGGACCGGCAGCTACCGCGGTTTCGTGTTCGCCAGCCTCGCCAGGGACGGTCCCGACCTGCGCAGCTTTCTCGGCCCCGCCGCGAAGGCTCTCGACAACCTCGTCGACCGCGCCCCCGAGGGCGAGATCGAGCTCGCGGGCGGCGGCTTCCGCCAGGACTACCCGGGAAACTGGAAGCTGCACATCGAGAACGCCAACGACCTGGTGCATCCGACCTTCGTCCACGATTCCTCGATCGGCGTCGGCCGCGATTTCGAGACCGGCGCGGCAGAGGACGCGGCGACGCAGCAGGCGCTGCAAATGTACGCGGCCAACGGGATTCCGCTGTCGGCGATGTCCCAAGCGGGAACCCGCGGCTTCGCGCGCGGCCACAGCTATATCGGCGGGTTCTACGAATCCGGCATGATCTCGGCCATGCCCGACACGCCCGAATTCAACGCCTATCGCGCGCTTCTCGCCGCCCGGCTCGGTGCCGAGCGAGCCGATGCGGTGCTCGGCTGGGACACCTACAACCACCTGATCTATCCCAACCTCGTGCTCAACCCGCGGTTCCAGTCGATGCGCGTCGTCGAGCCCGTCGCGGTCGACCGCACGATCGCGCACAGCTTCTGCTTCCGCCTGAAGGGAGCGCCGCAATGGCTCTACGAGAGCGCGGTGCGGTTTCTCACCACGCTCAACTCTCCGGCCTCGCTGATCGCCACGGACGATCTCGAAATCTACACCGGGTGCCAGACCGGGTTCGCCGCGGCCGAGCCCGAATGGATCGACCTGGGGCGCGAGGAGGGCCGCGACCGGCCGCTCGACGACGGCGGCTACGCGGGGTCGGGCACCAGCGAGCTGCCGATACGGACGCAATACCGCGCCTGGCTCGACTATATGCGGTCCGGGTGAGCGCCGATGGCCGACGGCCCGTCACTCGACGATCTGCTGCTGCACCGCGAGATCGAGGACTTCCTGTTTCGCGAGTGCGCGACGATCGACGACGGGCGCTACGACGACTGGGTCGATTTGTTCTGCGAGGACGGAATCTACTGGGTGCCCTCGCAGCCGGATCAGTCCAGCGCCTCGGAAACCGCGTCGCTGATCCACGAGGGCGTCACCCTGCTGCGGGCGCGGGCGCGGCGGCTGCGGCACGACAAGGCATTCGCGAACATCCCGCCGGTTCGCACCCGCCATGTCGTCGGCAACGTTGCCATCCGCGAGCGGAACGGCGATGACGCCTGCCGCGTCACCGCGAACTTCGTGATGGTCGACTATCGCGCCGACGACCAGCGCGTCTTCGCCGGCGCCTACGACTACAGCCTGCGTCGCGTGGGCGGTGCGTGGCGCATTGCCGGCAAGCGCGTCGACCTGCTCAACTGCGACGCGCCGCACGGCGCCCTGCTGGCACCCTTCTGAAGACGCAACGAAGCCGGGCGCCCGCGCCGACCCGTCCGCTACCCGGCCCGCCCGCGCCCGCGGCCAGCTTGCCGTGCTCGGCACCGTTTGTGATACTCCGCCTTCGTTGTCGGTTCGCCTCGATCGATGAGCGCGGAGAGAGCGTCTTGGCACGCATAACGCGGGAACAGAACGAGCTTCTGGTGCGCACCGGCGCCGGCACGCCGATGGGCGAGATCTTTCGCAGCTACTGGCTGCCGGCGATGCTGTCGGAGAGGCTGCCGGAGCCGGACGGCGCGCCGATCGCCGTCAAGCTTCTGGGCGAGCGGCTGGTCGCGTTTCGCGACACCGAGGGCCGCGTCGGGCTGCTCGACGAGTTCTGTCCGCACCGCCGGGTATCCCTCGTCTACGGCCGCAACGAGGAGTGCGGCCTGCGCTGCGTCTATCACGGCTGGAAGTTCGACGCGGACGGGCGGGTCGTCGACACGCCGACCGAGCTCAACCCCGATTTCGGCAAGACCATCGAGGTGACCGCCTATCCGACGCACGAGGCGGGCGGCATCGTCTGGACCTATATGGGGCGCGAGCCGGTGCCGCCGCCGTTCCCGGACTTCCTGTTCACCAGGCTGCCGGCGAGCCACGTGCTGGGCTACCACTACCGTCAGGAATGCAACTACCTGCAGGGCCTCGAAGCCGATATCGACATCTCGCACCCCTCGTTTCTGCACAGCCCGATCGGACAGGCGCCGATCGACAGGACCCGCGAGGCGATGGGCGTCGATCCCAGGCCCAAGGGATTCACGCGGGACGCGGCGTTCGGCTTCCAGACCGTCTGGCGCTGGAACACGCCCGATCCCGCCAAGGCGCTGTTCTGGGTCGATCCCTTCGTCGTGCCCTGCCACACCATCGTGCCGGCCGGGCGCACCAAGCTGCGCTATATCTGGCACGCCTGGGTGCCGATCGACGACGAGCACCACTGGCTCTACTACGTGCACTACGATCCCGACACGCCGGCGGACGAGGAAGAGCGGCGAACCCTCGAATACAATTTCGGCCACGACCTGATCGATCCCGGGATCGAGTACCGGTCGCGCGGCAACCTCGAGAACATGCATTTTCTCGACCGCGACAGGCAGAAGCACGAAAACTTCTCCGGCATCCGCGGCATCGCCGCGCAGGATGTCGCGATCCTGCAAAGCATGGGGCCGATCGTCGACCGGAGCCTCGAGCAGATCGGCTCGCGCGACGTTCTGGTGATGCAGCTGCGGCACTATTTGCTCGACATGGTCCGCAAGCAGATGGCCGGCGAAGACCTGCCGGCGCTCGACGGAACGGTCGATTTTGCGGATATCGACAGCCGAATGGTGATCGTGCCCGCCGACACCTCGGTCGATCGGGTGCTGGCGCGCCGCGAATGGACATGGGGCGAGGCCAATCTGGCGGAGGCCTAGAGCGGCGCCAGGGGCGGGACTTACGAGGGAACGACGCGGTGGACGTCGAGCAGACGATCGAGGAGTTGCGCGCCAGGCTGCGGCGGCTCGAGGACGAGTCCGCCATACGCCGGTTGATGACCGACATGATGCAGAAGGCCGACGACCGGGAGCATCCGGGCTATGGCGAGCGGATGGTCGCCTTCTATACCGATGACGGGAAGTGGACCAGCGCGTCCGGCTTCGCCGATGTCGCGATGGACGAGCGGGGGCGCGCCGCGCTGAGGAAAAAGTTCTCCCAGGGCACGCGGATCCGCGAATCCAGCCACCTGCTCGGTACCGAGTCCATCGAGGTCGACGGCGATTCAGCGGGCGGCAGCTGGCTCTGCTTCGAGCCCGCGACGCTGCAAGGGCCCGGCGACAGCCGCGAAGCGGTCTGGATCATGGGCCGGTACGGCTGCGAGTTCCGCCGCGTCGACGGGGAGTGGAAGCTCCGCACCGTGCGGTACGAGGGCATCTTCTGCACCCCCTACGACAAGGGCTGGACCGAGGAGCGCTTCGTCACCATCCATCCGTCCGCCGCCGGAGGCTGAGCGCGGCCCCTCCGGGACCGTTTCGTACCCGACGCTGAGAAGATCATGGGAGAGGGGATTGCGATGAAACCGGTTTGTCTCGTCATCGGCGCCGGCGCCGGCATCGGCGGCACCGTGGGAAAGCGGTTCGCGCGGGAGGGCTACCATGCGGTGCTCTGCCGCCGCACCGACGAGGACGGGCTGAACCGGCTGGTGGAGGCGATCCGGAGCGAGGGCGGCGACGCCACGGGCTATCTGCTCAACGCGGTGCAGCCGGACAGCATCGAGGACCGCATCGCCGCGGTCGAGGCGGAGATCGGGCCCATCGAGGTGGCGCTCTACAATCTCGGCTCGCAGGTCGGCGGCCGCAGCCTGGAGGAGACCAGCTACAAGGTCTTCGAGCTCGGCTGGCGCATGGCGACCTTCGGCCTGTTCCGCACGGCGTCCGCGCTGTGCCCGCGGATGGCCGAACGGGGCGGCGGCACCGTGCTCGTCACCTCCTCGACGGCGGCGGTGCGCGGCAACAAGGGCCAGCATTCGCACGCCGCCTCCATGGCCGGCAGGCGCATGCTGTGCCAGACGCTGAATGCGGAATTCGGACCCAGCGGAGTCCACGTCGTCCACATCCTGGTCGACGGCGCGGTCGATGCCCCGGATACGCTGGGCAGGATTCTCGGCCCGGAGAAATTCCGCGAGCTGCGCGAGAGCCGGGGCATGGAGCATGACGGCCTCATGCTGCCCGAGAAGATCGCCGACACCTATCTCCACCTCGCGCGCCAGCACCGCTCGACCTGGACCAACGAGCTCGACCTGCGCTCGTTCAACGACGTGCCGTGGTGGAACAGCTAGCCCGCATGTCCCGCCCCTGCCACGGCCTGCGTCGCGCCCGGGCGTTCGTCCCGCCGGGAGCGGGCCGAAGAGCGTAGCGGTGCCTGCGGTCGAGGCCCGCGAAGAAGCGGGCGGGTGCCGCGAGCCCGTTGCCTGCCGACAAACGCGATGTCGCCCGACCCGCGATCGCAGGAGTTCGAGTTTATCTATGGAAATCAGCGAGATGGGTGGTGGGCGCACAAGGACTCGAACCTTGGACCCGCTGATTAAGAGTCAGCTGCTCTACCAACTGAGCTATGCGCCCCTCCCGGAAGCCGGGCTTATAGCAAAGCCCGCGACCCGTGGCGAGTCCGCGGGGCGGCGGCCGGCGGGGTCAGAAATCGTCGAACGGGGGCGACTTGCCGATCGCGGTATCCTTGCCCAGGCTCGCCGACAGCAACAGCCCGTAGCCGACCATCACGCTGAGCAGCGCCGTGCCGCCATATGAGATCAGCGGCAGCGGGGCGCCGACCACCGGGACCAGCCCCATCACCATGGCGATGTTGAGGGAGACGTAGAGCGACACGGTCATGGTGACGCCGAGCGCCACGACGCGGCCGAACTGGTTGCGGATGCGCAGCGCGATGGCGAAGCCGTAGGCGAACAGCACGAGGAACAGGGCGAGTACCTCCAACCCGCCGATCAGGCCGAACTCCTCCGCCAGCATGGTGAAGATGAAGTCGGTCTGCCGCTCCGGCAGGAAATCGAGATGCGCCTGGGAGCCCTGCATGTAGCCCTTGCCGAACACGCCGCCCGAGCCGAGCGCTATCTTGGCCTGGAGGATGTGGTAGCCGGCGCCGAGCGGGTCGGTCTCGGGGTCGAAGAAGGTAAGGATGCGCTGACGCTGATAGGGGCGCAGGAAGCTCCAGACTACCGGCATGGCGGCGAGCCCCAGCACGCCGACCGCGGCGAACTTCCACAGCCTGACCCCGACCACGAAGAATACCGTCGCGCCCGCGACCACCAGCATGACCGCGGTGCCGAGATCGGGCTGGCGCAGCACCAGGAAAGCCGGCACCAGGGTCATCAGCACCGGCGCCAGCAGACGGCTCGGCCGCCCGACATCCTCGATCGAGATGCCGTGGAAGTACCGCGCGAGCCCGAGGATCAGCGCGATCTTCATCAGCTCGGAGGGTTGCAGCCGGACCACGCCGAGGTCGATCCAGCGCTGGGCGCCCATGCCCGTGGCCCCCGCCACCTCGACCCCGACCAGCAGGGCCGCGGCCGCGAAGTAGATCGCATAGGCGTAGCGCAGCCAGAACCGGATATCGATCAGCGCCACCACCAGCATCAGGACCAGCGCCGCGCCGAGGCGCATGACCTGGCGCGTAGCCCACGGCTCCCAGCTTCCGCCGCCCGCCGAGTACAGCATGCCGACGCCGATGGCCGAGATCAGGCAAAGGAGCAGCACCAGCGGCCAGTTGAGGAGCAGCAGCTTGCGGCCGAGGGTCAGCTCTTCGCCGGTCGCCGATACCGTCGCCATCGTCCCGCGACCCGCCGCTCAACCCTGGCCGGGGGCCGTTTCGACCCAGGCGAGGCGATTATCGGCGTCCACCCCCAGCGGGTCGCGGCGCTGCGCTTCCAGCAGGAGCTCCCGCGCGATCGGCGTCGCCACCGAAGATCCCGCCCCGCCATGCTCCACCACCACCGAGATCGCATAGCGCGGCCGTTCGACCGGCGCGTAGGCGACGAACAGGGCGTGGTCGCGCTCCCGCCAGGGACGCTGGTGGTTCTTCAGCACGCCGCTGCCGCGTTCGCGCTTGGAAATCCTGCGAACCTGGGAGGTGCCGGTCTTGCCGGCGAGCTCGAGCTCCGGCTCGCGGATGGAATAGCGGTAGGCGGTGCCGCGCTCGCGGTTGGCGACCGCGTCCATCCCGCGGCGCACCACCCGGAGCGCGGCCTCGCGGATCTTGAGCGCCGGGAAGAGCGGTTCCGGGGGCGGCGTCCCGGCCGCCGCCCGCTCGATCACCAGCCGGGGCCGGACCGCCCGGCCGGAGGCGATGCGCGCCGCCATCACGGCGAGCTGTAGCGGCGTCGTCAGCACGAAACCCTGACCGATCCCCGTGATCAGGGTCTCGCCGCCCTGCCACTTCTCGCCGATGGCGGCCAGCTTCCACCCGGGGGTCGGGACCAGACCCTCCTGTTCCCCGGGCAGCTCGCCGAGCAGCTTGGCGCCGAGCCCCAGCTCGACGGCGGTCTCGGCGATCCTGTCTATCCCGACGGCGTGCGCGAGCTCGTAGAAATAGATGTCGCAGGACCGCTCTATCGCGCCCACCAGGTCGAGCCAGCCATGGCCGTGCTTGTTCCAGCAATGGAACTGCGCCCGCCCGAACTCCATGAAGCCCCGGCAACGGGTCCGGCGGCCGGGCCACCAGCGGCCGGAGTTCAGCGCCGCCAGCGCGACCACCAGCTTGAACGTGGAGCCCGGCGCGTACAGCCCGGAGAGCGACCTGTTCACCAGCGGGGTCATCGGGTCCGAGACCACCGAGCGCCAGGTCTCGGCGTCCAGCCCGCGGGCAAACTGGTTGGGCTCGTAGCTGGGAGCCGACGCCATGGCGAGGATCTCGCCGGTCTCCACGCCCAGCAGCACCGCCGAGGCGCTCTGATGATAGGCCAGCCGATCCTGCGCGAGGCCCTGCAACGCCATGTCGATGGTGAGCCGGACTTCGTTTCCCGGCACCCCGTCCACCCGGCCGACCTCGCGGATCACCCGCCCCATCGCGTTCACCTCGACCTGGCTGGCACCGGCCTTGCCGCGCAGAGCGAGGTCGCGGGTCTTCTCGATTCCCTCCTTGCCGATGCGGAACCCGGGCAGTTCGAGCAGCGGGTCGCCGCTCAGATCCGGTGCCGAGGCCGCCGCGACATAGCCCAGTACATGCGCCGACTTGACCGAATGGGGGTAGTCGCGCGCCAGATCGACGTCGATCGAGATGCCCGGCAGATCGGGCGCGTTGACTTCGATCTTCGCCACCTCGCGCCAGTTGAGTCCCTCGCGCACCGTCACCGGGACGAAGCTGCGGCGTTTCCCGACCTCGCGCAGCACGCGGGCGCGCGCCGATTGGGCGAGCCCGATCAGCCGGTCGAGCTTTTCCAGGGTCGCGCCCACGTCGTCCGTCTGTTCCGCGATGAGCAGCACCCGGTAACTCTCGCGGTTGACCGCCAGCGGCGAGGAGAAGCGGTCGACGATGCGTCCCCGGGCGGGCGCGATCAGCCGCATGTTGATGCGGTTGTCCTCGGCCAGCATCTTGTAGCGGTCGGACTCGATCACCTGGATCTGGTACATCCGCCCGGCGAGCACCGAGGCCACGACGAGCTTCGCGCCGGCGAGCACGGCGGCGCGCCGGGTGAACAGCCTGTGCCTTTCGTTGTCGCGATACACCGGCCGATCCTAGTTGCGCCTCGCGATGGAACGCAGCACCCAGGAAAGCAGCCAATACAGAAACGGGAACACCGTCAAGGTCACGACCACCTGCAACGCCAGCGGCGTCGGATCGACGTAGCGGAGATGCCAGCCGATGACGGCCAGCCAGAATACCAGCGCCGCGAACGCCGCGGTGAGCCCGAACGCCCACCAGACGACAAGGAACGACTTGCCCCTGAAGAAGGTGCGCTGGAAGACGATCGCGCCGTAGACGATCAGCAGGGTAAGCCCGTTGAGACCCACCGGCTCGCCGTTCAGCAGATCCTGCCACAGGCCGAGCGGAAGAACCGCGATCGCCGGCATCAGGTCGGGACGGTAGACCGTCCAGTAGAACACCGCGATCAGGCCGAGATTGGGTGCCACCGAGCCGATCGCCGGCACGTGGATGTGGATCGCGCCCAGCATGATCAGCACCAGCGAGACCACAAAGGGGGTCAGGTTGGTGGCGAACTCGTGGAGGCGCCGGAGAACCCCGCTCAACGTCCGGTTCCGCCGGGGGCGGATGCCGACGCCGAGCCCAGAGCGACCTCCGGGTAGGCGACGATGCGCACGAATTCGAGCCGGTCGAGCCGCGCCAGGGGCCGGACCCGGATCGCCTCGCCCGCGACACTGGAGACGACGCCGATCGGCAGCCCCGGCGGCAGCATCCCGCCATGGCCCGAGGTCACGACCCGGTCGCCGCTGTTGACCCGCGCGGTGTGGCGCAGAAACGAGATCCTGGGCATGGCCGTGTTGTCGCCCGCCAGAATCGCCCGCTCCCGCGAGCCCTCGAACATCACCGGGATGCGCGAGTTGAGATCGGTGATCAGCAGGATGCGCGCCGACCGGTTGCCCACGGCGACGACGCGCCCGATCAGCCCGTCCCCGGTGACCGCCGCCTGGCCCCTGGCGACGCCGTCGCGCGCGCCGGCGACGACGACGATGGAACGGACGAAGACGCCGCCCGAATCGCCCACCACGCGGGCGCCGATATGGTCGACCCTGGGCTCAGGCACGAAGCGCAGGAGCTGCCGCAGGCGGTCGTTCTCCTGCGACAGCCTGAGCCCCGCGGCCTGCCAGTGCAGCAGCCGTTCGTTCTGGTCGCGCAGCCGGGCGTTCTCGTCGCGCAGCCGGCCGAGCTCGTTGATGCCCTCGATGGCGTCGGCGACCGTGGCCGCGGGGCGCGCCACGACACCCATGATCGGCGCGACGAAATCGACGACCCCGGCGCGCAGCTTCTCGAACAGGACCGTTTCGGCCTTGCCCAGCAGGGTGATCCCGAACGCTGCCAGGATCAGCGTCGCCAGGACGACACGTTGACTGAGGGTGCCCGAAGGGACCGCCAGCCGGATGATGGATGCCGGACGATACTTCACCGACGCCGGGCCTCCTTACTCTGCTTCGCCCCGAAATCCGAGGTCTGCGTTTGTTCCTTCCGTTACCGGGATGCGAATCGCGGCTTCAATACTTGGCGCTCAAAACGTTCTTCAACGCCTTCATCTCCTCCAGGCACCGGCCAGTCCCGAGCACGACGCAGGACAGCGGTTCGTCCGCGAGGGTGACGGGAAGACCGGTCGCATGACCCAGCAGGACGTCGATATTGCCGAGCAGGGAGCCCCCGCCGGTGAGCACGATCCCCTTGTCGACGATGTCGGCGGCGAGCTCGGGCGCGGTGTGCTCCAACACCACCTTGACCGTTTCGATGATGGCGTTGACCGGTTCGGCCAGACTCTCGGCGATCTGCCGCTCCGAGATGACGATCTCCTTGGGCACGCCGTTCATCAGGTCGCGGCCCTTGATCTCCATCAGGTCGCCGTCGCCGCTGGTCGGCACGCAGGCCGAGCCGATCTGCTTCTTCATGCGCTCGGCGCTGCCCTCGCCGATCAGCAGGTTGTGGTTGCGCCGGATGTAGTTGATGATCGCCTCGTCCATCTTGTCGCCGCCGACCCGCACCGAGCGCGAATAGACGATCCCGCCGAGCGACAGCACCGCGACCTCCGTCGTGCCGCCGCCGATATCGACCACCATCGAGCCGGTCGGCTCGGTGACCGGAAGCCCGGCGCCGATCGCCGCGGCCATCGGTTCGGGTATCAGATAGACGCGCCGCGCCCCCGCGCTCTCCGCCGATTCCTGGATCGCCCGGCGCTCGACCGCGGTCGAGCCGGAGGGCACGCAGACGATCACCTGCGGGCTCGCGAAGCGGCGCCGGTTGTGCACCTTGCGGATGAAGTGCTTGATCATCTCCTCGGCGACCTCGAAGTCGGCGATCACGCCGTCGCGCAGCGGCCGGATCGCCTCGATCCCGCCCGGGGTGCGGCCGAGCATCATCTTGGCCTCGTCGCCGACGGCAAGCACCTGCCTGCGTCCCCGCGCCGTGGCGGTGGCGACGACGGACGGCTCGTCGAGGACGATACCGCGCGTCTTCACGTAGACCAGCGTGTTCGCGGTACCGAGATCGATCGCCATATCGGCGGAGAGGAGTCCGAGAATCTTGGAAAACATGGTGCGCTATTCGATACCTCGTTGAGCGTGGCCGCCCGGCGGGGCGAGCCGTTCCCGCGTCAGGCGATGAGCGCCTCGGGCGCCGTCTTTTCCCTCTTCACCAGCAGTTTGTTGAGCGCATTCACATAGGCCCGCGCGGACGCGACGAGGGTGTCGGTGTCGGCGCCCTGGCCGTTCACCGTCTTGCCGTCCTCCTCGAGCCTGACGGTGACCTCGGCCTGCGCGTCGGTCCCCTCGGTCACCGCGTGCACCTGGTAGAGCTTCAGCGTGGCGCTGTGCGCGAACAGCTCCTTGATCGCGTTGAACGTCGCATCCACCGGGCCGTCGCCCGTCGCCTCCGTGCCGTGGCGTTGGCCGTCGATCTCCAACTCCAGCGTCGCGCTCTGCGGACCCACCGAGCCGCAGATCACGTGCAGCGACAGGAAGCGGATCCGGTCGTTGCGCCGGATCACCGCGTCGTCGACCAGGGCAGCGATGTCCTCGTCGAAGATGTCCTTCTTCTTGTCGGCGAGATCCTTGAAGCGCCGGAACGCGTCCTGCAGGGCGTTCTCGCCGAGGTCGTAGCCGAGCTCCTCGATCTTCTTGCGGAAGGCGTGGCGTCCGGAGTGCTTGCCCATGACCAGCGTCGAGCGCGCCAGGCCGACCGATTCCGGGGTCATGATCTCGTAGGTGCCGGCATGCTTGAGCACGCCGTCCTGGTGGATGCCGGCCTCGTGGGCGAAGGCGTTGGCGCCGACGATCGCCTTGTTGGGCTGGACCGTGAACCCGGTGATCGTCGAGACCAGCTTGGAGATCCGGGTGATCACCGAGGTGTCGATTCCCGTCTTGTAGGGCATCCGGTCGTGGCGCGTCCTGAGCGCCATCACGATCTCTTCCAGCGCGGCGTTGCCGGCCCGTTCGCCGAGCCCGTTGACGGTGCATTCGACCTGCCGCGCGCCCGCGTCGACCGCCGCCAGAGAGTTGGCGACGGCGAGCCCGAGATCGTTGTGGCAATGGGCCGAGAAAATCGCCTTGTCGCTGTTCGGCACCCGTTCGCGCAGCATGCGGATGAGCCCGCCGAACTCCTCCGGCAGCGCATAGCCCACCGTGTCCGGCAGGTTGATGCAGGTGGCGCCGGCGCGGATCGCGGCCTCGACGCAGCGGCACAGGAAATCGGGGTCCGAGCGCGAGCCGTCCTCCGGCGACCAGTCGACGTCGTCGGTGAACCGGCGCGCATGGCCGACGCTGTCGATCACCGCCTCGTGCACGTCGTCGGGCTCCATCTGCAGCTTGTACTTCATGTGCAGCGGGCTGGTCGCGATGAAGGTGTGGATGCGCCGCCGCTCGGCCGGGGCGAGCGCCTCGGCCGCGCGTTCGATATCGGCCCGTCCGGAGCGCGCGAGGCCGCAGATGACGGGCCCCTTGACCAGCCTGGAGACCTCCTGGACCGCCTCGAAATCGCCGTTCGAGGCGATCGGGAATCCGGCCTCGATCACGTCGACGCCGAGATCGGCGAGGAGCTCGGCGATGCGCAGCTTCTCGTCGAGGTTCATCGAGGCGCCCGGCGATTGCTCGCCGTCGCGCAGCGTGGTGTCGAAGATGACGATTCGGTTCGGGTCGGCGTTCAGGCTCATCCTGGAGCTCCCATGAAACGGTTGTCGGACCTGGCTCAGCCCCCTGCCCGGCGTGCCGTTCGCGGCGGCCGCCGTTCAGGGGCTGCTAAGTCGTCCAACCTCACCGGCCTTCGGCCCGATCGCGGAGCGCGGGCGCACCGGGCCGGCGTGCCGGGCAAACCCGGCAACCGATTCCGCTTTCGCCCGTATCGCAGACATCCTTTCCCCCCGCATGCGGCCACAGAACCCTGTCCGCCGAACGAACTCCGCGTCCAGGCGACCGTGCGAACCTCCTAGCGGTCTAGGTTTACGCCGAGAGTCTCAACTGCGCAATCAATATGTGGACGCATCTCGGCATATCACATCGAACATGCGTCAATCTGACGCGCGGCATGACTGCCGGCGATATGCGTCAGTTCTTCGAGCGGTCCACCAGGGCGCGCTCCTGGAGCCACGGCATCATCGAGCGGAGCTGCGCGCCGACCTGCTCGATGTGGTGCTCCGCGCCGCGCCGCCTGAGCGCCTTGAAGCTGGTCTGGCCGGCCTGGTTCTCCAGCACCCATTCGCGCGCGAAGCGTCCCGACTGGATGTCGTCGAGGATGGTCTTCATGCGCGCCTTCACGGTCTCGTCGATCAGCACCGGCCCGCGGGTCAGGTCGCCGTACTCCGCGGTGTTCGAGATCGAATAGCGCATGTTGGCGATGCCGCCCTCGTAGATCAGGTCGACGATCAGCTTGACCTCGTGCAGGCACTCGAAATAGGCCATCTCGGGCGCGTAGCCGGCCTCGACCAGGGTCTCGTACCCGGCGGTGATCAGCGCGGTCAGCCCGCCGCACAGCACCGACTGCTCGCCGAACAGATCGGTCTCGCATTCCTCCTTGAAGCTGGTCTCGAGAATGCCCGCCCGGCCGCCGCCGATCGCCGAGGCGTAGGACAGGCCGATCTCGGTCGCGTTGCCGGACGCGTCCTGGTGCACCGCGAGCAGGCAGGGCACGCCGCCGCCGTCGACGTATTCCGAGCGCACCGTGTGTCCCGGCCCCTTGGGCGCGACCATGAACACGTCGAGGTCGGGGCGGGGCTCGATCAGCCGGAAATGGATCGCGAGCCCGTGCGCGAAAGCGAGCGCCGCGCCGTCGCGCAAATTGTCGCGGATCTCGTCGGCGTAGAGCCCGGCCTGCAGCTCGTCGGGCGTCAGCACCATCAGCACGTCGGCCCAGGCGGCGGCTTCGGCCGCGGTCATCACCCGGAGGCCGGCCTGTTCGGCCTTGCGGATCGAGGCGGAGCCGGGCCTGAGCGCCACCGCGACGTCGCCCACGCCCGAGTCGTTGAGGTTGTTGGCGTGCGCATGGCCCTGGCTGCCATAGCCGACGATGCCGACCCGCTTCCCCTTGATGAGGTTGACGTCGGCATCCCTGTCGTAAAAGACCCGCATCCGGTTTTCCTTTCGTGCAAACCTGGCAGCCCGGCCCGTTCCAGGGGCCCGTCTTCCCGGCCACCTGTAGCAGCGCGGCAAGCCCCCGGTCAACCGGAGCGGCGGCGCGCGCAGGCTTGCTCGATGTATTGGATATTGTTAATATGTAATGCATTGCGGACGAGGAGGCCGGTCCATGCGGCGCACCACGACGCTGACGGTACGCCTCGGCGGCGCGCTCAGCGACTTCGTCTCGGCCAATGTCGGCGAGACGGGCGCCTACGAGAACGTCAGCGAGTATATCCGCGACCTGATCCGCCGCGACAAGGAGCGCTCCGAGCGCGAGGCGTTCGAGCGCCTGAAGGCCGAGCTGGAACGCGCCTTCGCGGCGCCGGACGACACCTACCGGCCGCTATCCGCATCGGACGTCATCGCGAGGAACAAGGCGCGCGGCGCTTGATGACGTCGATCCGCGTGCAGGAAGCGGCCGCCCTCCGTATCGACGAGATCTGGCGGTACTCCCTCGCGCAATGGGGGGAGGCGCGGGCGGATGATTATGTCACGGGCCTGTTCGAGGCGTTCGAGGGGATCGTCACGGGGGCTGCGGCCTCGCGCGCGATTCCCGCTCCGTTCGGGGTGGACGGGTATGCGTTCCGCTGCGAGCAGCACTTCGTCTACTGGAAACGGCTGGCCAACGGCGACATCGGCATCGTCACCGTCCTGCACGAGCGCATGCACTGGATCGGGCGGCTGCGGGAGGACCTGGAGCGGTAAGCCGCGTGAGAAATCCGCCCTACAGCCCCTCCGTGCCGCGCGCGATGGCGACCACCCCGGTGCGCGACACGTCGACCAGCCCGAGCGGCTCCATCAGCCCGATGAAGGCGTCGAGCTTGTCGGTCGAGCCGGAGATCTCGAACACGAAGGACTCGCCGGTCGAGTCGATCGCGCGCGCCCGGAAGATGTCGGCGATGCGCAGCGACTCGACCCGCCGGTTGCCGCTCGCCTTGACCTTCACCAGCGCGAGCTCGCGCTCCACATGGGCCCCCTCGGTGGTCAGGTCGACCACCTTGTGGACCGGGACGAGGCGGTCGAGCTGGGCCTTGATCTGCTCGATGATCATCGGCGTGCCGGTGGTCACGACGGTGATCCGCGAGAGCGCGTTCCGGGCGTCGACCTCGGCCACCGTCAGGCTCTCGATGTTGTAGCCGCGCCCGGAGAACAGGCCGATGACGCGGGCGAGCACGCCCGCCTCGTTGTCGACCAGGACCGAGATCGTATGCCGTTCGGTGTCGCTCACCGCCGCACCCCGCCGCTCAGACCAGCACCATGCCTTCCTCGGACACCGGCGCCTCCGCCTTCTCGTCGGGGCCCAGCAGCATCTCGTTATGCGCCGCGCCGGACGGGATCATCGGGAAGCAGTTCTCCTCCTTCTCGACGACGATGTCGGCGATCACCGGGCCGTCGGTCGCGATCATCCGGTCGATCACGTCGTCCAGCTCGTCCGGGTGGGTCGCCCTCAGCCCGGTCCACTGGCAGGCCTCGGCGAGCTTGACGAAATCGGGCAGCGCGGCGGTGTAGCTCTCCGAATAGCGCCCGCCATGCAGCAGCTCCTGCCATTGGCGGACCATCCCCATCCACTGGTTGTTGATGACGAAGGCCTTGACCGGGAGGTTGTACTGCACCGCGGTGGACAGCTCCTGGATGTTCATCAGGAACGAGGCCTCGCCGGCGATGTCGACGACCAGCGACCCGGGATGCGCGACCTGGACCCCGATCGCCGCCGGCAGGCCGTAGCCCATCGTGCCGAGCCCGCCCGAGGTCATCCACCGGTTGGGCTCCTCGAACTTGAAGTACTGGGCCGCCCACATCTGGTGCTGCCCGACCTCGGTGGTGATGTAGACGTCGCGCCCGAGGGTCTTCTCGTAGAGCCGCTTGATGGCGCGCTGCGGCTTGATCGAGGTCTTGGAATCGGCGAATTTCAGGCAGTCGCGCTCGCGCCACGTCCCGATCCGCTTCCACCACGCGGCGAGGGCCTTGCGGTCGGGCGCGGCGTCGCGCGCCTTCCAGGCGCGCAGAAGCTGTTGCAGCACCGTCCCCGCGTCGCCGATCAGCGGCACGTCGACCGGCACGTTCTTGTTGACCGAGGACGGGTCGATGTCGATGTGGATCTTCTTCGAGCCGGGCGAGAAATCGGCCAGCCGCCCGGTCACCCGGTCGTCGAACCGCGCGCCCACATTGATCATCACGTCGCAGCCATGCATTGCGAGATTGGCCTCGTAGAGCCCGTGCATCCCCAGCATGCCGAGGCATTGCGGATCGGAGGCGGGAAACGCGCCCAGCCCCATCAGGGTCACCGTCGCCGGATAGCCGGTCAGCCGCACCAGACGGGTCAGCCGCTTCGACGCCTCGGGACCCGAGTTGATCACCCCGCCGCCGATATAGAACAGCGGCCGCCTGGCGCCGGCCATCAGCTCGACCGCCTCGGCGATCGCGTCGCGGTCGGCCCTGACCGCCGGCCGGTAGGAGCGGTGCGGGAACTCCTCGGGCCCGCGATAGGCGCCCTTGCCCATCAGGATGTCCTTCGGCAGGTCGACCACCACCGGGCCGGGCCGGCCGCTGCGCGCGACATGGAACGCCTCGTGCATCACCCGCGGCAGGTCGTCCATCGCCTTGACCAGGTAGTTGTGCTTGGTGCAGGGGCGCGTGATCCCGGTGGTGTCCGCCTCCTGGAAGGCGTCGTTGCCGATCAGGTGGGTCGGCACCTGGCCGGTCAGGCAGATCACCGGGACGCTGTCCATCAGCGCATCGGTGAGCCCGGTGACCGCGTTGGTCGCGCCCGGGCCCGAGGTCACCAGCACCACGCCAACCTTGCCGGTCGAGCGCGCATAGCCTTCCGCCATGTGGACCGCGCCGCCTTCCTGACGGACCAGGACGTGGCGCAGCGCGTTCTGCTCGAAGATCGCGTCATAGATCGGCAGCACCGCCCCGCCGGGATAGCCGAACACCGTGTCGACGCCGTGATCGATCAGCGCCTTGATGACGATCTCCGAGCCGGTCATGTCTCGACTGGCCATCGCACCGCTCCCCTCGCGCATCCCGCCCGGATCGCCGTTCGCCACGGTCCTCCGGCCTGTCCTCAAAACGAAGCCGGCCTGACGAGGCCGGCGGATTATTCGCGCTTCCGCACCCGGATACCGCCGGGCAGGGCGTCGCTCCCTCCTGAAGGAGCGCAAAACTAATGCGTCATCGAGTGAGGGTCAACCGGAAATCGCTAATAAATGAAAAGATTTCCGGTACCAGACTTTCCGAATATTGCGCTTCCACGACACGATCGGGCCGCGACCGGTTGCGGAACCAGGTCATCTGCCGGCGCGCGTAGCGCCGCGTGTCGCGCTTGGCGGCGTCGACGGCATCCGCCAGCGCGAGGGTGCCCGCGCAGTGCGCGAGCAGCGGCGCGAGGCCGACCGCCTTCATGACGGGGAGCGCGGGATCGAGCGCCATCGCCCGGATCGCCCTTGCCTCCTCGACCGCGCCGTCGGCGACCATCCGGTCGAAGCGTGCCTCGCAGGCCGCGTAGACCGCATCGCGGCCGGGCATCAGCAGGATCTGCAACACCGCCCAGCCATGCGCCGGCGGCGAAGCCTGGCGCGCATGCCAGGCATGCAGCGGCTCGCCCGTCGCCTCGATCACTTCGAGGGCGCGCAGGATGCGCTGCGGGTCGCTCGCGCGGACCGCCCTTGCGCCCTCCGGGTCGCGCTCTGCGAGCAAGTCGTGCATCGCCGCGCTGCCGCGTTCGGCGAGCAGCGCGCGCAGCCGCTCGCGGATCGCCGGGTCGGCCGGCGGCAATTCCGCCAGCCCGTCGACCAGCGCCTCGAGATAGAGCCCGGTGCCGCCGACGACGATCGGCACCAGACCCTCGCCGCGGGCGGCTTCGATCGCCGCCGCCGCGCTTAGTCGCCAGCGCCCCGCCGACCACGGATCGTCGGCCTCGGCGATGCCGAACAGGCGGTGCGGCGCGCGCGCCAGCGCGTCTTCCCCGGGGCGCGCGGTGACGATGGAGAGCGCCCGGTAGAGCTGCATCGAATCGGCGTTGATCACCACGCCGCCCAGGCGTTCGGCGAGCGCCAGCGCGAGCGCCGACTTGCCGCTCGCCGTCGGCCCGCCGATCGCGATCACCGGCGTTTCGGCGGGCATCGGGGAGCGGGCGTCAGCCCTCGGCGACGCTGAGCGCGATGAAGTGCTGGTTGCTCTCGCGCTCGACCAGGACGAGCAGCGTCTTGCGCTCCGCCTTGCGGGCGCTCTCGACCGCCGCCTGGATCTCGGACGGCTCGGTCACGTCCGATTGCTCGGGCCCGACCTTGCGGATGATGTCGCCGGGGCGGATCTGCTTCTCCGCCGCCGGGCTGCCCGGCTTGACCTCGACCACGACGACGCCGGTCGCGTCGTCCGCCAGGTTGAAGCGCTTGCGCATCTCGGGCGTGACGGTGGCGAGGTCGAGGCCGAGCGTCTCGACCGTCGCCTGGCGCGGCGTCGCGCCCGGCGTGCGCGCCGCGACCTGGCGGTCGTCCTCGGGAAACTCGTCGAGCGTGACCTCGAGGGTCCTTTTTTCGCCCTTGCGCCAGACCACCATGGCGACCTGCCGCCCCACCTCGGTCTCGGCCACGATCCGGGGCAGGCTCCGCATCTCGGAGATGGTCTTGCCGTCGAAGGCCAGGATGACGTCGCCGACCTCGACCTTGGCCCTGGCGGCGGGGCCGCCCTCGGCGAGGCTGGTGACCAGCGCGCCCGACGCGTCGGGCAGGCCGAGCCCCTGGGCGATGTCGTCGGTGACGGTCTGGATGCGCACGCCGATATAGCCGCGCCGCGCGCGGCCGTATTCGCGGAGCTGGTCGATGATCGGCCCGGCGAGGTTGGACGGGATCGCGAAGCCGATGCCGACGCTGCCGCCGGTCGGCGAGAAGATCGCCGTGTTGATGCCGATCACCTCGCCGGCGAGGTTGAACATCGGTCCGCCCGAATTGCCCCGGTTGATCGAGGCGTCGGTCTGGATGAAGTCGTCATAGGGGCCGGCGTTGATGTCGCGCTGGCGGGCCGACACGATGCCCGCCGTGACGGTGCCGCCGAGCCCGAAGGGGTTGCCGATCGCGATCACCCAGTCGCCGACCCGCGTGCCGTCGGAATCGCCCAGCTTGAGCGCGCTCAGCTTCTTCCCGCCCGGGTCGATGCGCAGCAGCGCGAGATCCGTCTTGGCGTCGCGCCCGATCACCTCGGCGTCCAGCCGCGTCTTGTCGGACAGGACGACCGCGATCTTGTCGGCCTCGGCGATGACGTGGTTGTTGGTCACGATCACCCCGGTCGCGTCGATCACGAAGCCGGAGCCCAGCGAGGTCACGCGCTGGCGCGGCGCCGGGTCCTGCTGCTGGCGCTCGAAGAACTCGCGAAAGAAGCGCTCGAACGGGGATCCCGGGGCGAAGCGGGGGATCTCCGGCCGGTTGCCGCCATCGGAGCGCACGGTCTGGGTGGTCGAGATGTTGACCACCGAGGGCAGCAGCTTGGCGGCGAGATCGGCAAAGCTCTCCGGCGGCGCCTTGGCGAGCGCCGGCAGCGTCCCGGCGAGCACCAGCACGAGGGCGAGCGCGAGCGGGCGCCGGCCCAAATTCATGGATCTGCCGTCGCGTGCGGTCACGACATCTCTCCTTCCTGCGCCATCCCGCAATTCCTCAGCCCCGGACCAGCCAGGCGAGCCCGACCCCCGCCACGGTGGCGATCAGCCCGGCGGTGCGCAGCGCATTCGCCGGCTGCTCGGATACGCGCTGGATAAACCGCTTCATCGCGTCGGGGAAGAGCGCGTAGAGCGCGCCCTCGATCGCCAGCGCCAGGGCGATCGCCGCCAGCAGATCCGCGCCAAGCATCGCCTGCCTATTCTTTCAGGTCCCTGGCCTCGCTGATATTGCCGAAGAACCGGAAGAAGTCGCTGTCCGGCGACAGCACCATCGTCGTGTCGTCGGCCTTGAGCGCCGCGCGGTAGGCCTGCATCGAGCGGTAGAAGCGGAAGAACTCGGCATCGCGGCCGAACCCGTCGGCCCAGATCAGCGTCGCCTCCTGGTCGCCCTCGCCGCGGGTGATCTCCGCGGTGCGCTGCGCCTCGGCGAGCAGCACCGTGCGTTCGCGGTCGGCGGCGGCGCGGATCTGCTGCGCCTTCTCGAAGCCCTGGGCGCGCGCCTCGCGCGCCTCGCGCTCGCGTTCCGAGCGCATGCGCGCGTAGATCGCCTGCGCCGCCTCCTGCGGCAGGTCGGCGCGCCTCAGGCGCACGTCGACGATCTCCAGCCCGAGCCGTTCCGCCGCGACGTTCACGTCGGTCTGGATATTGGTCATGATCTGCTCGCGCTCGTCCGACAGCACCGCGAGCAGGGTCACGTTGCCGAGCGCCCGCCGCAGGCTCGAATTGACCACCGAGGCCAGCCGCGACCGGGCGACCGCCTCGGTCGCCACGGTCTGGAAGAATTTCAGCGGGTCGGCGATGCGGTAGCGCACATAGGCGTCGGCCACCAGCCGCTTCTGGTCGGACAGGATCACCTGCTCCGCCGGCGGGTCGAATTCGAGCACCCGGCGTTCGTACTCGACCACGTTCTGGATGAACGGCAGCTTGAAGTGCAGCCCGGGCTCCTGGATCACCCGCCTGGGCTCGCCGAACTGGAGCACCAGGACCTGCTTGGTCTGATGGACGGTAAACAGCGCGCTGAACACGACGATGCCCAGCACGATGACGACGATCCCGAGGATCGTCAGGCGGGTGCGGCTCATTGCGTGGTCTCCTCCTGATCGGCGGATTGCTGCGCGCGTTTCTGGATCTCGGGCAGCGGCAGATAGGGCACCACCCCCGGCCCGCCCTGGGCCGAGGAGTCGATGATCACCTTGTTCATGCCGCGGAACACCTCCTCGATGGTCTCCAGATAGATCCGCTGCGTCGTCACGTCCTTCGACGCCTGGTAGGATTCGAGCACCTTGATGAAGCGCTCGGCCTCACCCTTGGCCTTGTTGGTGATCTCCTCGCGATAGGCGTTGGCGTCCTGGATCATCTTCTCCGCCTCGCCGCGCGCCCGCGGCAGGATGTCGTTGCGGTAGGCCTCGGCCTCGTTGCGCAGCCGCTCCAGATCGGCGCGCGCCCGCTGGACGTCGACGAAGGCGTCGATCACCGGGCCCGGCGGGTCGACCTTGAGGAGCTGCACCCGGCGCACCTCGATGCCCGCGCCGTAGTCGTCGAGCAACTGCTGCACCCGGATCTGGGTGCCCTGCTCGATCTCGTTGCGGCCCTCGGTGAGCGCCGACTGGATCGCGGTCTGGCCGATCACCTCGCGCATCGCGCTCTCGGCGGTCAGCTTCACCGTGGCTTCCGGGTTGCGGATGTTGAACAGGAACTGGCCCGCATCCTTGATCACCCAGAACACGGTGAAGTCGATGTCGACGATGTTCTCGTCGCCGGTCAGCATCAGGCTCTCTTCCTGGATGTCGCGCACCGGCAGGTTGCGCGTGGTCTCGCCGACGCTGCGCAGGCCCACCTCGATGCGGTTGACCCTTGTGACCTTCGGCGTGATCACCGATTCGATCGGCCCCGGCAGGTGGTAGTTGAGCCCGGGCAGCGTGGTCTTGGTCCACTCGCCGAAGCGCAGCACCACCCCCTGCTCGTCGGGCTGCACCCGGTAGAACCCGCTCAGCAGCCACAGCCCGATCACCGCCACGACCAGCAGGAGCAGCCCGCGCCCGCCGCGCAGCCCGCCCGGTACCAGCCGCCTGAACCGGTCCTGGCCGCGCCTGAGCATGTCCTCGAAGTCGGGCGGCTGGCCCATCGGCCCGCGCCCGCCGCCGCCGCCGCCGCCGCCTCCGCCGCCGGGGGGACGGCCCCACGGGCCCTGACCTCCGCCGAAGGGGCCGCCGCCCCCACCCTGCTGTTTCCATGGCATATCGGATCACCGTCTTGTTGCGCGCCGGGCCGCGCCGCCGCGGGCGCACAGACTACAAGCCGTGCCGCGCGGCCGCGCTATATGATTTGGACGCCTGCCGCTATGATAGGGCAGGCGGGACGCCAGCGCAGCCGCCGCGCCCGTTCCACGCATATATGCTGTAATTCGGACGATAAACAATGCCCCAGTTGAACGAGGCCGCGATCCTCGAAGCGCTCAAGTCGGTGCGCGACCCCGACCGGGGCGCCGATATCGTGTCGCTCGGCATGATCTCCGGCCTGGTCCTCAAGCAGGGCAATGTCGGTTTCTCCATCGAGGTCGCGCCCGAGCGCGGCGAGGCGCTGGAGCCGCTGCGCAAGGCGGCCGAGCGCGCCGTTGCCGCGGTGCCGGGGGTGCTGTCGGTGACCGCGGTGCTCACCGCGCACAGCGAGCCCGCGCCTCCCGCCGCCGCCCAGCCCGGCCGGCAGGCGCAGCAACCTCTCATGCCGGGCGTGACGCGGATCGTCGCCGTCGCCTCGGGCAAGGGCGGGGTCGGCAAGTCGACCACCGCGGTCAACCTCGCGCTCGCGCTCGCCGCCTCCGGCCGCTCCGTCGGCATCCTGGACGCCGACATCTACGGCCCCTCGCTGCCGCTGATGCTGGGCATTCACGGGCGCCCGACCTCGCCCGACGGCAAGGTGCTCGACCCGATGGAGGCCTGGGGGCTGAAGGCGATGTCGATCGGCTTCCTGATCCCGCCCGACACGCCGACCATCTGGCGCGGCCCGATGGTTATGGGCGCTCTCGAACAGTTGATGCGCGACGTCGCCTGGGGCGGGCTCGACATGATGATCGTCGACATGCCGCCCGGCACCGGCGATGTGCAGCTCACCATGGCGCAGCGCGTGCCGCTCGCCGGCGCGGTCATCGTGTCGACGCCGCAGGACCTCGCGCTGATCGACGCGCGCAAGGGCCTCAACATGTTCCGCAAGGTCGACGTGCCGGTGCTCGGGGTGATCGAGAACATGAGCTATTTCGTCTGCCCGCATTGCGGCGGCCGGTCGGACGTGTTTACCCATGGCGGGGCGCGCTACGCGGCCGAGGAGATGGGCGTCGACTTCCTCGGCGAGCTGCCGCTCGACATGGCGATCCGCGAGGGCGCCGACGCCGGCAGGCCGATCGTCGCCACCGAGCCGGACGGCCCGCACGCCGCCGCCTACCGGGCGATCGCCGATGCCATCTGGGCCAAGGCGTCCGGCGGGGCGCTGCGGCCCGCGCCCGAGATCGTCATCCAGTAGCGGCCGGACGGAACCATGGCCGAGGACGGGATCCCGTTCCGCAAGCGGATGGCGTTCTCCTACGGGCGGGCCGAGACCGTCGCCCCCCTGGTGCGCCGCATCGTCTGCAACAACCCGAGCCCGTTCACCTTCCACGGCACCAACTCCTACGTGGTGGGGGAGGGGGAGGTCGCGGTGATCGACCCCGGCCCCGACGATTCCGATCATGTCGAGGCGCTGAAGCGCGAGCTGGCCGGCGAGACGGTCACCCATGTCATCGTCACCCACACCCATATCGACCACTCCCCGGCCAGCCGCGCCTTCGCCCGCGCCGTCGGCGCCCCCGTGCTCGGCGCGCTGCCCGCCCCGCCGGGCGACGGCGCGCCGCCGATCGAGGCCGCCGACCCCGACTTCGAGCCCGACATCCATCTCGCCGACGGCGATACCGTCGCCGGGCCGGGCTGGACGCTCACCGCCCTGTTCACCCCGGGCCACATGTCGAACCACCACTGCTTCGCCCTCGCCGAGGGCGGCATCCTGTTCAGCGGCGACCATGTGATGGGCTGGAACACCACCATCGTCTCGCCGCCGGACGGCAATATGGGCGACTACCTGCGCTCGCTGGAGACCTGCATCGCCCGCTCGGACGCGCTGTATCTGCCCGGCCACGGCCCGCCGATCGACCGGCCGCGGCCCTTCGTGCGCGCCTATCTCAACCACCGCCGCATGCGCGAGGGCCAGATCCTGCGCTGCCTGGAGGACGGGCTCGCCACCCTGCCCGAGATGGTCGGGCGGATGTACGCGCATCTGCCCGGGCGCATGCACTGGGCCGCCGGCAGGTCGGTGCTCGCCCATCTCCAGCACATGGAAGGGACCGGCCGCATCGTCGCCGACGGCGCGCCCGACGAGGACGCGCGCTACACCCTGCCCTGAGCGGGCGGGGCGAGGGGACGGTGGAGGAGGGGTGGAGGGTTACTGTCGCCACGGTGACATTTATACCCCAAAACGCGTCCCATGTCAAGCAGAATTTTGCATATCCGGCATTTTTCTGTGTTCCCGCGGGTGCGGTTTCACCCGGCCGGGAGGCGTCGTCATGGCCGGCACCCGGCCCTCTCTGCGCCGCCTGTGGGCGCCCGGAACGAGTCGGGGCGTGACGGAGGGGCAGCCGCGGCGGTTTCACCCGGCCGGGACACGCTGCTAGGCTCGGGCGTCGGCGAAGGGGAGGGGCCATGGCGAAGCCTGCGAAGCTCGGGATGTTCCAGTCGGACCCGGACGGGCTGGCGCCGCCGCCGGGCTGCCCGGCGAGCGCGCTGGCCGCCGGCTTCCAGCCCTTCTCGGACTCCTATCTCGCCGATCCCTACCCGTTCTTCGAGCGCGCGCGGCGCGAGGAGCCGGTGTTCTACAGCCCGGAGACCGGCTACTGGGTGGTCGCCCGGCATGCCGACATCGTCGCTGTCTTCCGCGACCCCAAGACGTTCTCCGCGGCGCTCGCCCGCCACCCGGTCACGCCGCTCTGCCCGGAAGCCGCGAGAGTGCGCGACGGGCTCGACATCGCCATCGAGCCCTCGCTGGTCGACGAGGACCCGGAGACCCATCTGAAGCACCGGCGGATCTTCGGCGATGCCTTCACGCCCCGGCGGGTGAACGAGATCGAGCCCCGCATCCGGGCGATCGTCACCCGCTATATCGACCGCTTCGCCGGCGACGGCGAGGCCGAGCTGGTCTCGCAGATGCTGTACGAGGTGCCGGCGCTCGCCATCTTCATCTTCCTCGGCGCGAGCGACGAGGACGCGGTGTTCGTCAAGCGCCTCGGCTCGACCCGAGCGGTGGTCAACTGGGGAAGGCCGGACGAGGAAGAGCAGGTCGCGATGATGCGCGACATGGGCGAGCACTGGGCCTTCACCCGGCGCCTGGTGGACGCGGCGCTCGCCGAGCCCGGCGACAACTATCTGGGCGACATGGTGAGGCTGCATCGGGAAGACCCGTCGCGCTTCACGGTGAACTATCTCTGCAACGTGATGTTCCTGATGCAGTTCGCCGGGCACGAGACGACCACCCAGGCCTCGGCCAACGGGTTGAAGGCGCTGCTCTCCGACCGTCCGCAATGGGAGAGGCTGTGCCGCGAGCCCGCGCTGATACCGGGCGCGGTCGAGGAGATCCTGCGCTTCGACACCTCGATCTTCGCCTGGCGGCGGATCGCCACGCGCGATGCGGAGATCGGCGGCACCGCGATCCCCGCCGGGGCGAAGATCCTGCTCCTGCTGGGCTCCGGCAGCCGCGACGAGGAAGCCTTCGCCGACGGCGAGCGTTTCGACATCGCGCGGCCCGACGCCAAGCGGCACCTCGCCTTCGGCAACGGCGCGCATTTCTGCATGGGCGCGCCGCTCGCCCGGCTGGAGATGCGGATCGTCCTGGAAGAGCTGACCCGGCGCCTGCCCGGCATGCGCCTGGTCGAAGGCCAGGGCTGGGAATACGTGCCGACGCTCACCTTCCGCGGCGTGCAGAAGCTGCGCGTGGAGTGGGACGCCTAGGGCGTCGCGTCCCTCGATACGGCCCCTGCGGGGCCTACTCGGGATGAGGGGCCTTCTTATATGTGGTATGTGGCATACCAATCTCTCCTCATCCTGAGTAGCGGCCGCGGGCGGGCGTCCTTCGATACGGCCCTTCGGGCCTACTCAGGATGAGGATCTTGTATTGTGGGGAGCCACCCCACCCTCATCCTGAGTAGCCCGCCGCAGGCGGGCGTAGCGAAGGACGCTCCGCCGGCTCAGCCGGCCGCGAGGCGCTGGCTGGGCACCGACTTGCGGGGATCGAAGAACGGCACCGCGGCGGTCTTGCCGGGCGCCGTCCCGTCGAGCGTGGCGACCTCCAGCGCGTTGCCCGGACCCGCCAGACCGATCGGCACCCAGACATAGCCGATGTTCTTCTGCATCCTGGGCGACCAGACCAGCACGGTCACCCGCCCGATCTGCTCGCCGCCGCGGTATACCGGCGCGATGTCGGGGCATCCGGAGATCGGCTCGTCGCCGTCGAGCACGACGCCGACCAGCTTCCGGCTCACCCCCTCCGCCCTGATCCGCATCAGCGCGTCCTTGCCGATATAGTCCGCGTCCTGGTCCTCCACCAGCCGTTCCAGCCCCATGATCTCGAACGGGTTGTTCTCGATCGTCAGATCGGCGCCGTAGCGGTATATCCCGGCCTCGATGCGGCGGATCTGCGACGGCGCGATGGGCCGGATGCGGTGCGGCTCGCCCGCCTCCATGATCCGGTCCCACAGCTCCTCGCCCCGGCTCGGGTCGCGGAGATAGATTTCGAAGCCGATCTCGGCGCTCCACCCGGTGCGGCTGATCACCACCGGTATGCCGTCGAGATCGGTCTCCAGGATCCAGTAGTAGCGGATCTTGGTGACCGCATCGCCGAACAGCGCCACCATCACGTCGATCGACTTGGGGCCCTGGACCTGCACCGGGTAGATGTCCGGCTCGCGCACCTTGACGTCGAGCCCGCAACCCACCGCATGGCCGCGCGCCCACAGACCCGCATCCGAATCCGACAGCGCCAGCCACCACTGGTTCTCGCCCACGCGCAGCAGCACGGGCTCGTTGACGATGCCGCCGTCCTCGGCGGTGATCAGCACGTACTTGCCCTGCCCGACGGCGCATTTCGTCAAGTCCCGGGGGGTCAGCCTGTTGGTGAACTCGGATGCGTCCGGCCCGGTGATCTCGACGATGCGCTCGACGCTCACGTCCCACAGCGTCACGTCCTCGGTCAGACTTCGATATTCCTCGATGGGATCGTCGTAGTAGTTTGGAATGTACATGTGGTTGTAGATCCCCCAGGCCTTGCACCCGGCCCGGCGCGTGGCCTCGAAGAAGGGGGACTTGCGGTAGCGGGGGCCGAAATAGAAGTCGGCCTTCGTAAGCATCTCGTTCATTCCAGGGTTCTCCCATCGGGTGCGAACCTGCGGCGCTCCCACGCCGCCGGTCCGCTATGCTTTCAATCGATCGTTCCTCGGGTCGTAGACAGGCTCGGCAAGCACTCTGGCGCCGCGGCGGCGGCCCAGGATCGCGACTTCCAGCTCGGTGTCGGGCGCGGCGAGATCCGGCTCGACGAAGGCGAAGGCGAGGCTCTGGCCCGCGGCGTATCCATACGCGCCGCTGGTCGTAAGCCCGACCAGGCGGCCGTCCGCATAGACCGGCTCGTTGCCGTGCGCGTCCGCGTCGTCCGCATCGACCGACAGATAGACCAGGCGGGGGCGGGCGCCCTCGGCGGCGCGGGCGGCCACCGCGTCCTTGCCGACAAAGGGGCTCGCCATGTCGACGAACCGGTCGAGCCCGCCTTCCAGCGGCGTGAGCTCGGTCGTCAGCTCCAGGCCCCAGGCCTTGTAGCCCTTCTCCATGCGCAGCGCGTTCATGGCGTAGAGGCCGCAATCCCTGACGCCCCAGGCCTCGCCCGCCTCCATGACCGCGTCGTAGAGCGCGTCCATGCGGTCCATCGGATGGTGAAGCTCCCAGCCGAGCTCGCCCACATAGGACACCCGGAGCGCCCGTACCGGCACGCCGGCCACCTCGATCTCGCGCGCCGACAGCCACGGAAACGCCGAATTGCCGAGGTCCGCGTCGGTCAGCCCGGCGAGCAGCTCGCGCGAACGCGGACCGGCGACGGCCAGCACCCCGTAATCGTCGGTCACGTCGACGATCTCGACGTCCTCGGATGCGCGCCGGCGCTGCACCAGCCAGTCGTAATCGTGGATCTGCGCGACCGAGGCCGAGAGCAGGTAGAACCGGTTCTCGTCCAGCCGCGTCACGGTGAACTCGCTCTCGATGCCGCCGAGCCCGGTCAGGGCGTGGGCGAGGACGATCCGGCCGTTCCGCGGTATCCGGTTGGCGACGATGCGATCGAGAAACCCGGCGGCGTCGGGGCCGGCGACGTCGAGCTTGGCGAAGGCCGAGAGATCCAGCACGCCGACGCGCTCGCGCACCGCCCGGCACTCCTCGCCCACCGCGTCGAACCAGTTCATGCGGCGAAAGCCGTAGCGCTCCTCGACGCCGGGCGGTGCGAACCACTTCGCCCGCTCCCAGCCGAAGGTCTCGGCGAACACGGCGCCGCGTTCCGCGAGCCTGTCGTGGATCGGCGTGGTCCTGACCGGGCGGCCCGCATCGCGGAACTCGCCGGGATAGTGCACCTGGTACATCCGGTGGTACTCGTCCACCGCCTTGGACAGGCTGTAGCGCCCCGTCGCCCACGCGCCGAACCGTCTCGCCTCCATCTCGCGCACGTTGATCTCGGTCTGGCCGTGCACCATCCACTGCGCCAGATACTTGCCCGCCCCGGGCCCCTGGGTGATGCCGATTCCGGCGCCGCAGCACAGCCAGAAATTCTCGAATCCCGCCGCCGGGCCGATGAGAAACCCGCCATCCGGCGTGTGGGTGATGGGCCCGCTGACGACCCGCTTGATGCCGGCGTGCTCGAACGCCGGGATGCGCCTGGCGGCGAGCTCCAGCCACGGCATCAGGCGGTCGATGTCGGGCGGCAGCAGCTCGGCGTCGAACGACCAGTCGATCCCGTCGAGCGCCCAGGGCTCGGCGCCCTCGGTCTCGTAGGGGCCGACGATCAGCCCGCGCTGCTCCTGGCGGTAATAGCAGGACGCGCGCGGGTCGCGGACCACCGGGGGCTCCCGCTCCAGCGCGGCGACCGCGTCGATGTCTTCGGTGACCAGGTATTGATGGACGACGTTGACGATGGGAACGTCGATGCCGGCCATCGCGCCCACCCGCGGCGCGAACCCGCCGGCGGCGTTGACCACGTGCTCGGCGACGATGGTGCCCTGCTCGGTCACGACGTCCCAGCTCCCGTCGGCCCGCCGGGCGATGTCGACGACCCGGTTGCGGAGCGAGATCTCGGCGCCGCCGGCGCGCGCGACGGCGGCCATCGCCATGGTGCTGCTGGCCGGATCGGTGTGCCCGTCGCCCGGCGTGTAGGCGCCCAGCAGCACGCCGTCGGTGTCCAGCAACGGATGCAGCGCGGAGATTTCCGCCGGGCCGATCAGGTGGCACTCCGCGCCGACGCAGCGCAGCACGCCCTCGACGTAGCGGAACCAGTCGACCTCGTCCCTATTCGTCGCAAGGCGTATGGCGCCGCAGCCGTGCCAGCCCGTGGCATGGCCGGCCTCCGCCTCCAGCCGCCGGTACAGCCGGGAGGCGTAGAGATGCACCTTGGCCATGTTGAGGCTGCCGATGAAGTGGGGGATCAGCCCGGCCGCGTGCCAGGTGGAGCCCGACGTGAGCTCGCCCTTCTCCACCAGGACGACATCCGACCACCCCTCCTCGACGAGGTGGTAGAGGAGCCCGACCCCCATGACGCCGCCGCCGATCACGGCGACGCGCGTATGCGACTTCACCGCCGGACCCGCCCGCGGATCGACCCGAACCGCGGCCGCGGCGCCCGCCCCGACGGCGCCGATTCAACGACCGAAATGACTTTCCACATCGCGACCCCACCCGCGCCGCGTCGACGCGAAACCCCAAGCAGTTTCCGACGCTTCCGCCGATATCGCCCTTACTGCCAATCGAGCATCGACGCAAGCCGCTTTGTGTCGACGGAAGAAGATTTTTTGCGCCTGCCGTCCGGTGCTCAAGCTCCGCTCCGGTGGCGCTCCCGGAAGCAGGCGGCGAGACCGGCGAGCAGGGCGGCGAGGACGGCCCAGCCCTGCCAGGCGCCGAGGGTCAGCAGGGTGAAGGCGGAGAGCGCGAGCCACAGCGCCGGAACGATGCCGAGCACGGCCGTCCAGCGGCTCCGCACCGCCAGCGCAAGCACGGCGAGGGTGGCGATGGCGGTCGGATCCGGCGCGACGGCCGCGACCTCCGCCTCGCGCCAGGACCTGCCGTCGAGCGGCGCGAGGACGGGCCAGACGAAGAGCGCCGCCGCGAGAAGCCCGGTGGCGAGCCACGGCGCGCCCCTCCCCGCGACGGCGAGCCGGCCCGAGAGGCCGAGCGCCGCCAGCGCCACCGCCTCGGCGTAGAACGGCCAGGCGAGCCACGGCGCGGCCCAGTTGAGGGCGCCGTAGCGCAGCGCCACGAACTGCCACCCGGCCCAGAGCCAGGCCGCGCCGAGCGCCGGGCCGAGCCACCGGCTCGACGGCGGCCGGCCCCGGAGCAGGCAGAGCACCAGGAGCGCGCCGGACGCGAGCAGCAGCGGCTGGGTCGGCCAGACGAGCTCGTTCTCCAGCGCGAACAGGCGCCAATAGGCGCGCGGCGAGAACGGAACCAGGTCTTCCGGCGCCCATGCCCCGGCCATCACCGCCGTTCCGCCGCCGTGGCGCTACAGGTCGCGCACATGCGCCGCCATGCGCCGGCGCATGGCGGCGTCCGGCATCGGGCCGAACGCGGCGGACTTGTTCTCGCGCAGATGGTCGACCCGCCGGGTCGCCGGGATGGCGGCGGTCACCGCCCGGTGCGAGAGGATGAACTTGAGCAGGAATTGCGGCCAGGTGGACACCTCGATCTCGCCCGCCCAGCCGGGCAGCGGGCGGCCCGCCAGCCGGTCCGGCAGGCGGCCGCGCCGGAACGGCCGGTTGCAGATGACCGCGATCCCGCGCTCCAGCGCGAGCGGCAGCAGGCGCCGTTCCGCCTCGCGGTCGACGATGTTGTAGGTGAGCTGGACGAAATCGGGCGCACGCCGCCGCATGATTTCCTCGATCTCGGCGTGGCGGCGCCCGTGCGAGGTGGTGACCCCGGTGTAGCGCAGCCGGCCGGCCGCCTTCATGGCCTCGATCGTGTCGAGGTTGTTCTCCCAGTCCCGCAGATTGTGGACCTGGAGCAGGTCGAACCGCCCGACGCCCCAGCGCCGGGCGGTCTCGGCGATCTGCGCCGGCCCGGCGGCGCCCCGGATCCACACCTTGTCGGCGGAGAACAGCCCCGGCGGGCGCCCCAGCCTCGTCAGCGAATCGCCGATCACCGCCTGCGAGGAGCCGTACATGGGGGACGAATCGACGATGCCCCCGCCGGCCTCGAAGAAGGCGGCCATGACCGCGCGGACCTCGGCGCGCAGGGACGGGTCGCCGCCCACGTTGAAGGTGATCCAGCTGCCGAGCCCGACCGCCGGGACCGGCTCCCCCGTCGAAGGGATGCGCCTGGCGAGCGCCTCTCCCGCCGACGCGCGGAATGCCCGCGCGGCGAGCGCCGCGCCCGCCCCGGCCAGCACCGCCCGGCGTGTCGCGCGCATGCAGTCCTCCAGCTTGCCGCCCGGCGAGAGACTAGCCCGCATTTCTCACCCCTGTCATGGCCTGCGCGGCGCTGTCCGGCCGACAGGGCAGGAGAGGCGCGCGGCGCGATGCGGGGACATCGGGCAAGCGCCTCGACGCACCCTGTCGGCCGGACAGCGCCGCCCGAAGGGTCGCGCCCGGGCGCCCGCCCGCGGCGTCGCGGGCCTCGACCGTAGGCACCGCTACGCTCTTCGGCCCGCTCCTGGCGGGACGAACGCCCGGGCACGACGCAGGCCGTGACAGGGGTGAGAAATGCGGGCTAGAACGCTTTTCGACGATCTTCGAGACCGTTTGGGACCTCGCGGCTGGCGGCGCCCCGCGGCGGGTGCTAGGGTTTTTGTCCCGGCACCCGGTTCACCGGTTGCGGAAGGGAGGGCGATGGGCGACGTGATCCAGCTCAACCGGTACCGGAAGAAGCGGTCCCGGCTCGCCCGCAGCCGGCAGGCGGCGGAGAACCGCGCCAGGCACGGCCGGACCAAGCAGGCCAAGGACGCCAACCGGGGCGCGCGGGAGCGCGAGGCGCGCGACCTCGATGCCAAGCTGATCGAGGACAAGACCGACCGCGAGGGCGGCCCGAAGCAGGGCTGAGGATAGCCGGTCCCGTTTCCGAATTTCGTTTGCCAGCGGTCGCGCCGGCACGCGGCCGTTCCCGCCGAGCCTTTTCCCCACACCGTCATGCCCGGCCCTGACGCGGTGGGCGCGCGGTTGTGGCGATCGGAAGCTTCCGAATCGGGGGCCCTAACCCGCGGCGGCCGCCCCGGTGTCGACGATCTTGCCCGGGTTCATCAGGTTGTCGGGGTCGAGCGCCTGCTTGATCGCGCGCATCACCGACACCCCCTCGCCGTGCTCGGCGGCGAGGTATTTCTTCTTGCCGTAGCCCACCCCGTGCTCGCCGGTGCAGGTGCCGCCCATCGCGAGCGCGCGCGCGATCAGCCGTTCGTTGACCGCGGTGGCCGCCGCCAGCTCCGCCTCGTCCTCGGTATCGAGCACGAAATCGATGTGGAAATTGCCGTCGCCGACATGGCCCACGATCGGCGCCAGCAGATCGGTCGCGGCGATGTCGCTGCGCGTCTCGGCGATGCATTCGGCAAGCCGCGAGATCGGCACGCAGACATCGGTGGGCCAGGCGCGGCAGCCGGGACGGAGCCCCATATTGGCGTAGTGCGCGTCGTGGCGGGCCTGCCACAGGGTGTTGCGGTCCTCCTGGCGGGTCGCCCACTGGAAGCCGGCGCCGCCGTGCTCGGCGGCGATCTCCTCGGCCGTCCCGGCCTGCTCGGCGACCGAGGCCTCGCTGCCGTGGAACTCGAAGAACAGCACCGGGCGGTCGGGGAGCTCGGTTCTCGACCAGCGGTTGATCGCGGCGATCTGAACCTCGTCGGCGAGCTCGATGCGCGCCACCGGGACGCCCGACTGGATGATCCGGATGCAGGTCTCGACCGCGTCGTCGACGCTGGGGAAGGCGCAGACCGCCGCCGAGATCGCCTCCGGGATGCCGGCGAGGCGGAGCGTCACCTCGACGATCACGCCGAGCGTCCCCTCCGATCCGACGAAGAGCCGCGTGAGGTCGTACCCCGCCGACGATTTGCGCGCCCTGGTGCCGGTGCGGATCGTCCGCCCGTCGGCGAGCACCGCGGTAAGCCCGAGCACGTTGTCGCGCATCGTGCCGTAGCGCACCGCGTTGGTGCCCGACGCGCGGGTCGCGGCCATGCCGCCGATGGTGGCATCGGCGCCGGGGTCGATCGGGAAGAACAGCCCGGTGTCGCGGAGATGCGCGTTGAGCTGCTTGCGCGTCACCCCGGGCTCGACCCGGACGTCGAGATCGGCCGCGTTGACCTCGATCACGCGGTTCATCCGCGACACGTCGATCGACACCCCGCCTTGCAGCGCCGCGACATGGCCTTCGAGCGAGGTGCCGACGCCGAACGGGATCATCGGCGCGGCGTGCTCGCGGCACAGCCCGACCACGGCGACCACCTCGTCGACCGTCTCGGGGAACGCGACGATGTCGGGCGGGAAGCCCGGGTGGTGCGACTCGTCGCGCCCGTGGCTCTCGCGCACCACGGCCGAGGTCGAGACGCGGTCGCCCAGGAGCTCGCGCAGCCGGTCGGCGAGGCGGTCGTTGCTCAGGGTCGTGGCCATGCGCGTTCTCCCGTCAGACCCGCGTCGATTCGGCGGTCCGGTCGCCGACGAACATGCAGCCCGGCATGTGGGTGATGGCGAGCGAGGGCCGCGCGTTGAGGATCGCCTCCTGCGGCGTCACCCCGCAGGCCCAGAACACCGGAATCTGGTCGTCGTCGATGGTCACCGGCTTGCCGTATTCCGGCCGGGCGATGTCGGCGATGCCGATCGCCCCGGGGTCGCCGCGATGCACCGGCCCGCCATGCGCCATCGGGTAGCGGGCGGTGATCTCGGCGGCGCGGTCGGCGTCCGCCGGGGTGAAGGGGCGCATCGAGACCACCATCGGACCCGCGAAGGGGCCGGCCGGGACGGTCTCCCGGTCGGTGCGGTACATCGAGACGTAGCCGGTCTCGGCGATATGGCGGATCTCCAGCCCGGCGCTCTGCAGGGCGTCTTCGGCGATGAACGAGCAGCCGAGCAGGAAGGTCACCAGGTCGCCGCGCCACAGGCCGGCGATGTCCGTCGGCTCGGCGACGCACGCGCCGTTGCGGAACACCCGGTAGCGCGGCAAATCGGTGCGGATGTCCGCCCCCGGCGCGGTGGCGCGCGGCACCGCATCGCCGCGGCCCAGGATCTCCAGCACCGGGCAGGGGCGGGGGTTGCGCTCGCAATAGGCGGCGAAATCCTCGGCATCGGCCGCCGGCAGGATCACCATGTTCGCCTGCACATGGCCCGGCGCATGGCCCGAGGTCGGCCCGTCATAGAGCCCCTCGCGGCACAGCCGCCGGAGCTCCGCCGGATCGGCGATGGTGTCGATGGTGTCGCTCAAGCCCGCGGGGCTCCGTCTGGTTCGGCGTCAGGATAGCCCCGCGGAAGCGCCGTTCCAACGCCGGCGACATCCGACACGGCAATCCCGCGTCATGTGACGCGGTACGCTTCGTCGTGCGGTCCGACCGCGACCGGTACCGCATCGCCGTCTTCACGGACGAGGAAGACGAAGCGGTATCGCCGGTTCAGCTTCACGGGGTCGTCAACGAGGAAACCAGCTTGGCACCGCTTGTGAAGGTCTTCCCCGTGGTCGGTGAGGCGGCACCGTCGTGGATCATCACCAGCCAGCGGATTTCCTGGCACCGCTGCACGATCTCGAAGAACAGGAGATCCAGCTCGTCGAACGCGCTTCGGTCGCGAGCCGGCGCCGACGCGCATTCTTCCAGCGTGCACCGAATTTCGCGGAGCCTGACGCGTTCGCGTCGAAAATATGCCTCGGCGTCTTCGAGAGCCCGAACCCCCGCGCCGTCCAGGTCGATCATCGTACCGGCGACCATCACCCAAGCCTTTCCGTTCGCGTCCCCCGGGCGCAGGGACTCCGCAGGGACCCCATACTTCGTTTCGTTCCGGCCGGAAATCAAGGCATCTCGGCGACATGCCACGCGCTCCCGCCCGTCCCGCGCGCGCTTCCCGATGCCGGTGACGTGTTTTCGCAGTTTGAACCCGTTTGTACCGCCGCCCGTCACGTCATGGCCGGACTTGTTCCACTGCTGTCTGGTTTGGCCATCGACGCGGTCCGCACCCGGCTCTCCCTGCTCCTCCACCGACAGCACCCCGTCATGGCCGGACTTGATCCGGCCATCCATGCAGCCTCCCCCCACGCACGGCGATCCGTCTGGAGGGACGGCGTTGGCGGCGGTCCGCACCGGGCTCTCCCTGCACCGCCTATGGATGCCCGGATCAAGTCCGGGCATGACGTGGTGGGAGGCATGGCGATGGAGCGGTCCGCGCTGGGCTCTCCATGCAGCGCCCGTGGGTGCCAGGAACGAGTCGGGGGTGACAACAGGGGGGACAAGGACGGCAAATGCGGGCGTGCTGCGATCGGTGTCCCGATCCGACCGAAGCACCGATACCCCGTCCGTATCAAGTCCTTGGGCCTCGTCCAACTCACCTGAACCGGGACAGCAGTGGACTTGTTCCGCCCATCCACCGGTTCCCCCGGCGATGGGCGGGACTCGCGGAGAGAGATGCCCGGATCAAGTCCGGGCATGACGAGGAGGGGTGTTGGCGGCTCCCCCACCCCGTCATGGCCGGACTTGATCCGGCCATCCATGCGGCCCCTCGGCGCGTGAGGCGGCCGGCCGGTAGGGGCGGCGGCGCCGGTGGATGCCCGAACAAGTCCGGCCATGACGATGTTGCGGGCTCGGCCGGAGAAACTTCGCGCCGGTGCGGCCGCATGCCTATGAACCGCGGAACCGGGACAGTAGATTGCCGGGCGGGGGAGCGAGATGGCCGGCATCTGGGGGAAGATCATCGGCGCCGCCGCGGGGCTCGCGCTCGGCGGGCCGATCGGCGCGCTGATCGGCGGGGTGGCCGGGCACGCGGTCGACCGGATGCGCGCCTCGCAGGATGCCGGGGAGGGGCGGGACGCCACCCGCGAGATCGCCTTCACCATCGCGGTGATCGCGCTCTGCGCCAAGATGGCCAAGGCCGACGGCACGGTGACGCGCGACGAGATCGCCGCGTTCCGCCGCATCTTCCACGTGCCCCCGGAAGAGATGAAGAATGTCGGGCGGGTGTTCGACCAGGCGCGCAAGGACGCGCGCGGCTTCGAGCCCTATGCCCGCCAGGTCGCCTCGATGTTCGCCGCCAACCCGGCGGTGCTGGAGGAGCTGCTCGACGCGCTGTTCTACATCGCCAACGCCGACGGCGTGCTGCACCCGGCCGAGCTCGACTATCTGGAGCGAGTGGCCGCGATCTTTCGCTTCGACGAGACCACCTTCCGGCGCATCCGGGCGAACCACGAGAGCGACCGCAAGACCGACCCCTATGCCGTGCTCGGCGTCGACCGCGAAGACGACGACGAGACGGTGCGCCAGGCCTGGCTCAGGCTGACCCGGGAGAACCACCCCGACCGGCTGACCGCGCAGGGCATGCCGGAGGACTTCGTGCAGATCGCCAACGAGCGCATGGCCGGCATCAACGCCGCGTGGGACGCGATCCGCAAGCAGCGCGGCATACGCTGATCCGCCGCCCGGCGACGTCCCGGCGGCGGATTGACACGCGCCCGGCCGAAACCCGACAATCGCCGGCGCTGAACGGAGGTTTCGATACCGGAACCGATAACCAGGAGGGAGAAACCATCGTGCGACAGGATTTTGCGGGACTCCGCGCGCTTGCCGCCGCGGCCTGCGCGGCCGGGCTGCTGGCGGCCGCCGGCGGCGCCGCCGCCGCCGAGTACGGGCCGGTTGCGCAGCGCGCCATCGACGGCGCCAAGGCCTATGTCAAGGCCAAGGGGCTGAAGGAGCCGAAGCTCGACATTCTGCTCAACTCGCTCTACCGCAACTCGTTCCCCGACTTCGCCAGGGAGTGGGAGGGGCTGACCGGCGTCAAGGTGGTGTCCGAGCCGCTCGGCTATACCGACATCCCGAGCAAGGTGATGGGCGAGGCGGTCGCCAAGACCGGCGCCTTCGACATGTTCAACGACTTCCCCTACACCCAGCCCGACGCGGCGAGCGCCGGGGTGCTGCAGCCGCTCGACGAGTACGCGGCCAAGTACAAGCCCGACTTCTCCGGCGTGCCGGAGGCCTTCATCGCCCAGCAGTTCTACAACGGCAAGCAGTACTCCTTCGTGCTCGACGGCGACCACATCATCCTGGTGCTGCGCAAGGACATCGTCGAGAACCCCGAGGCGCGGGCCGCGTTCAAGAAGGCGACCGGCAAGGAGCTCGGCTGTCCGGCGACCATGGCGGACTGGGAGGAGCAGGCGAAGTTCTTCCACACCGAGGCCGGCCAGACGCGCTGGGGCGTCAAGTTCGAAAAGCCGCTGTTCGGCGCGATGGGCTACCGGTCGGTGAACTTCTCGCACCGCCACTTCCCGGCCTATTTCGGCGGGCTGCTGTTCGACAAGGACATGAACCCGCGCGTGAATTCCGAGCAGGGCGTCAAGGCGATCGCCGCGTTCTCGTCGATCGTGCAATACATGCCCAAGGACATCCAGGGCTGGGGCACGCCGCAGATCTACCCGTTCTGGGGCTCCGGCCAGGCCTATTCGGTGATGTCCTTCCCGTCGATCTTCGGCTACGGCAACGCCAACCCGAAGAGCGTGGTGAAGCAGAAGCAGCTGCCCTGCGTCATCCCGGCGACGAATGCGGGCGGCAAGCCGGTGCGCCGGGCGGCGGAGGCCGCGGGGACCAGCTACATGGTGAACGCCTATAGCGACGCCCCCGAGCTCGCCTATCTGTTCATCCAGTGGCTGACCAGCCCGTCGGTCGGCAACCGGGCGATCGCCCATCCCAAGGGCTTCTGGGACCCGTTCCGCGAGGCCAACAAGGGCGATGCGGGAATCCTCAAGAAGTTCTCACAGGAGTTCCTCGACACCACGCTGGAGAACGCCCAGTACACCACGTCGCTGCTCTATATCGAGGGTCACTACGAGTACATGAAGATCCTCGACAACAACCTGGCCGACGTGATGAACGGCAATATCGAGCCCGAAGAGGCCGCCAAGCGGGTCGAGAAGGGCTGGAACGGCGTGACCGAGGATATCGGCCGCAAGGAACAGATCGAGGCGTGGCGCAAGGGCGTCGCGGCCGGGCTCTATATCGACAAGCTGTAGCCCGGATGCCTCAAGCGGCGGCCCGGACGGCGGCAGGCCGCCGTCCGGGCGTCCGCGCGTCGAGGACGCATAGCCGACGATGACCGCGCTCAGCGGAACAGAGGCGCCCGCGCGCAACGGCCCGCTCGCCCGGCTGGGCGCGTGGCTGGCCCGGGAACGGGTGTTCCGCTGGATCCCCTTCGTGCTCGTCGAGGGGACCTTCATCCTGGTCATCATCATCCCGTTCCTGCTGACCATCTACATCAGCTTCCTGCGCTGGCGCGCCAACCGCCCGTTCGAGCAGGCCTATCTGTCGGGCTTCAGGAACTACGAAGCGGTGCTGTCGGATACCGGCTTCTGGGCGGCGCTCGGGCGCACCTTCTACTTCGCCGGCTTCGCCGTGGTGTTCGAGCTCGTCATCGGCTTCGTGCTGGCGATGCTGGTGCACCGGGTGGTGCGCGGGCGCCGGATCTACATCACCGTCTTCCTGATCCCGATGATGGTCGTGCCGGTGGTCGTCGGATACAACTTTTCGATGATCTATATCGACCACGGGCCGCTCAACCAGCTCTTGTCGCCGCTGACCGCGGCGCTCGGCATCGACCCCCGGATCCGCTGGCTGTCCGACCCGCTGGCCGCGCAGTGGGCGATCATCCTGGCCGATGTGTGGCAGTGGACGTCGCTCACCTTCCTGATCTTCCTGTCGGGCTACTCGGCGCTGCCGCCGCAGCTCATCAACGCCGCCCGGGTGATGGGCGCCTCGCGCTGGCAGATCTTCTGGTGGGTCGAGTTTCCGCTGCTCAAGCCGGCCATCGTGATCGCCGTCGTGGTCCGCTCGATGGAGGCGCTGAAGCTGTTCGACCCCGTGGTGCTGCTCACCTTCGGCGGGCCCGGCACGTCGACCCAGACGGTCGCCTACTATCTGTGGGAGCAGGTCTGGCAGTTCAACAAGTTCGCCTTCGGCGCGGCGGCGTCGATGCTGCTGCTGATCCTGTTCTCGGCGCTGATCTTCACCGGGATCTGGCTGATGATGCGCGAGCGCACGCGGATCGAGCGGGAGCGCCTCTCGTGACGCCCGGCGCCGCCCGGGCCGCTTCGGGAGGGCGCCGCCGCCGCCGCGCGGCGCTGCGCCACGCCGTGCTGATCGGCTGGGGCGCGATCATCATGTTCCCGATCTACTGGATGCTCCAGACCTCGTTCAAGGATTCGGGCGAGTGGGTGACCTGGCCGCCGAACTGGCTGCCGCAGGACCCGACGCTCAAGAACTACGAGCAGATCTTCACCTTCGACGTGCAGCAGGCAGGCGTCGCGCGCGAGGCGACCGAGCAGCCCTTCAACATCTGGGGCTCGCTGCTCGATTCGCTGCTGATCTGCACCATCTCCTCGCTGGTCGCGCTGTTCATGGGGACCTTCCTCGCCTACGCCATCTCGCGCTTCAATGTCGGCGGCTCGACCTTCCGCCACATGGTGCTGATGATCCGCATGATCCCGCCGATCGTGATCGCCATCCCGCTGCTGATGTACTACGCCATCATGGTGCCGTTCGCGACCGAGACGCTGCTGGATTCGCGGATCAGCCTGTTCGACACCCGCACCGGGGTCAGCATGCTCTACACCACGGTGACGCTGCCCTTCGTCATCTGGATGATGCTGAGCTTCATCGACGAGGTGCCCTATACGCTGGAGCACGCCGCCCGGCTGATGGGGGCGGGGCGCATCTACACCCTGCGCAAGATCGTGCTGCCGCTGGTGGCGTCCGGCATGGTGGTCACCTTCCTGTTCGTGTTCATCCTGAGCTGGGGGGAGTTCCTGCTGGCGCTGACGCTGACGCATCCCGACGTGTCGACCCTGCCGGTGCTGCTCAACAAGTTCCAGAGCGCATCCGAAGGCCGGCTCTACGGCCCGCAGGCGGCGATCGGCACGGTGATTACCATCCCGGTGGTGGTCATGGGCGTCCTGATCCAGAAGCACCTGGTGAAGGGCTTCAGCTTCGGCATGATGCGCCGCTGACGGCGCCCGGGAGGAAGGAGGCACGCGTGGCGGGAATCGTGCTCAGGGAGCTGGTCAAGGACTTCGGCAGCTTCGCCGCCGTCAAGGGCATCGATCTGGAGATCCGGGACGGCGAGTTCCTGATCCTGGTCGGCCCCTCGGGCTGCGGCAAGACGACGACGCTGAACATGATCTCCGGGCTGGTCGACCCGACCGCCGGCGACATCTTCATCGGCGAGCGGGCGGTCACCCATACCGAGGCCGGCGAGCGCGGGCTCGGCATGGTATTCCAGGACCTCGCCCTGTTCCCGCACATGACGGTGTTCGAGAACATCGCCTTCGGCCTGCGCGTCAAGGACGTCGACGCCCACGAGATCCGCCGCCGCGTGCACGAGGCGGCGGATGCGATGCACATCGCGCCGCTGCTCGACAAGCGGCCCAGCGAGTGCTCCGGCGGCGAGGCGCAGCGCGTGGCGCTCGCGCGCACCATCGTCACCAACCCGGCGGTCTATCTGATGGACGAGCCGCTCTCCAGCCTCGATGCCAAGCTGCGCGTCGAGATGCGCACCGAGCTCAAGCATCTGCACGAGCAGCTCGGCGGCACCTTCGTCTACGTCACCCACGACCAGGCCGAGGCGATGACCATGGCCGACCGGATCGCGGTGATGAATGCCGGGCGCATCGAGCAGGTCGGCGGGCCGCTCGAAATCTACCGCCGCCCGGCTACGCATTTCGTCGCGGGCTTCTTCGGCATGCCGACGATGAACTTCCTCGACGGGACCGTCGCCGCCGCCGACGGCGGCCCGGAGTTCCGCGGCACCGGGCTCGCCGCCGCGCTCGATCCGTCCTCGGCCGCCGGGCTTGCCGGGCGCGACGTGGTGCTCGGCGTGCGCTCCGAGCACGTTCTCGTCGTCGACGCCGAGGCGCCCGGCGCGATCCCGGCCCGGGTCAGCCTGATCGAGCCCCTGGGCGACGCCACCCTCCTGTTCTTCGAGCATGGCGGGGCGCGGCGCATGGTGGCCAAGGTCGATCCCGACCTGCCGGCCAAGGTCGGCGATGCGATCCATGTCGCGCTCGATACCGCCAACCTGCATCTGTTCGACAGGTCCGGCGGCGCCAGGCTGAATTGACCCCGGCGGGCGGATTCGCGGGTTTTCGTCAAAAACCTGCAACAAATCGTCGCAGCCGCGCATTATCCGCCGGTTCCCACCTTGACCTCGCCCGGGGCCGGCCATATCTATCGCGCGTTCCAAGAAAAGAGCGTGCAACGATGTCGGACCGAGCGAAACTCGTCTCGCTGTTGAAGGCGGGCAAGTCATCCCCTTACCGGACCTGCCAGTGGCCATATGGCGAACCCGGCACGAAGGATTTTCATTTCTGCGGCCGCAAGACCTCGCAGGGTTTTTCCTACTGCGCCGCGCATGTGAAGATGGCCTATCGCGAGCCCGAGAGCCGGCGCGACTCCGCGCCGCGCCGCAGCGCGGCCTAGCCGAGACCGACCCCGCGACCGGTTGCCCGGGGCGCGGCCGCGTCGTGATCGACCGGCCGTCGCCCAACCACGACCGGCGGCCGGACGGGGTGCCGACCGACCTCGTGGTGCTGCACTATACCGGCATGGCGAGTGCGGCGGCGGCGCTCGCGCGCTTGTGCGATCCGGCGGCGCGGGTGAGCGCGCATTACCTGATCGGCGAGGACGGGGAGACCTGGCGCCTCGTCGAGGAGGCGCGCCGCGCCTGGCACGCCGGGATCGCCTGCTGGACGGGCGAGGCCGACGTCAACGGCAGGTCCATCGGCATCGAGCTCGCCAACCCGGGGCATGAGCTCGGCTACCGTCCGTTCCCCGAGAAGCAGCTCCGGGCGCTCGAACGGCTGCTCGCGGGGATACTCGAACGCCGGCGCATCGACCCCGCCCGCGTGGTCGGGCATTCCGACGTGGCGCCGCTGCGCAAGCGGGACCCCGGCGAGCTGTTCCCCTGGCGCCGCCTGGCGGCGAAGGGGCTCGCCTGGCGGCCGGCCGACCCGTCCGCAACCGCCGCGCCGGACGAGGGCCGCGCGCGCGCCGCGCTCGGGCGCTTCGGCTACGGTTCTCTCGACGATCCCGGGGCGTTCGCCGCCGTGCTGACCGCCTTTCAGCGCCGCTTCCGGCCGGCCCTCTGCGACGGCAGGCTCGACGGCGAGACCATGGCGTGGATCGCCGCGGTCGAGCGCGGGCTCGATTGACGCCCGGCGGTTGCGGCACCACTTCAGGCGATGTCAGGCGGCCGGATGGCCGCCTCCCGCGACGCGGGGGGAGGAAAGTCCGGGCTCCACGGAAACACGGTGCCGGGTAATGCCCGGCGGGGGCGACCCCAGGGAAAGTGCCACAGAAAGCAGACCGCCGGTCCGCTTCGCCGGCCGGCAAGGGTGAAAGGGTGCGGTAAGAGCGCACCGCGTCCCCGGCAACGGGGACGGCAGGGCAAACCCCACCGGGAGCAAGACCGAGTAGAGGCGGCACGGGGCTCCGGCCCCGGGCGGGTTTCCGCGCCGCCGCCCGGGTAGGTCGCGCGAGGCGTCCGGCGACGGGCGTCCCAGATGAATGGCCATCCCCCGCTCGCGCGGGGACAGAACCCGGCTTACAGGCCGCCTGACGCTACGCTCCTGGCTTCCCGGACCCGGTCAGGGCAGCAGCACCTTGTCGAGGAAGAACAGGCCGGGGCTCACATACCGATGTGACCAACCAGCATTTCTCAGTGCGCCGTGGAAAGGCGCTGTTCCTCAGCGGGTGCGAACCCCGCCCGGCAACTGTCGCTCCGGCCGGTAGCAATCGGGGCGGTTGAAGGAGGCAACGACTTCGGCTGAAGCACTTCGGTGCAACGGGCCGCCTTGGGCGGCTTAGCGACCATGCGGGCCGCAACGCGAGTGAACGCCGAGCAGGCCTCGAAACGGGCGATGCGGAGGCCGACCCGCCTGAGAAACGGGGAAGGCTGTAATCGGTCGGGAAGCGAGCGACGCGCGCACCGGCCGGCTCCGCCGGGGTAGTGGCGGCGGCACGCATGGAAGAGGGGGACGGTGGCAACACGGGAAGCCCTGACGGTGGCGTGGCACGCGCCAACCGGAACCTCGCGAGGGGCAGGCCGGGCCGTCAGGGTGGCGGAGGGGCTTGTATTACCGCGGAAGCCGGGTAACGCCGGTGGAGGGAAGGAGCCCTGGTTCGAGAGCGATGCGGGAAGGAGCGAAGGCATGGCCACTGGCGAGAGCCTAGCAGGGCCGGAGCGGGTTCGGAAACTCCAGACCGTATTACATGCGAAAGCCAAGGAAGAACCCGAGCGGCGTTTTCATTCGCTGATCGACAAGGTGTGGCGCGAGGACTTTCTTGCCGAAGCCTGGCGGCGGGTGCGCCGCAAGGGCGGCTCCGCCGGGGTGGATGGAGAGACGTTGGCGGACATCGAGCGATACGGCGTGGGGCGCTGGCTTGGGGAACTGGCGCGGGAACTGAAGGATGGAGCGTACACACCGAAGCCGGTACGGCAGGTGCTCATCCCGAAGAAGCAGCCCGGCAAGTTCCGGCCCTTGGGCATCCCCTGCATCCGGGACCGGGTGGCGCAGACATCGGCTCTGCTGGTGCTTGAGCCGATATTCGAAGCGGACCTGCAACCGGAACAGCACGCCTACAGGCCGGGGCGGAGCGCCCACGACGCGGTAAGGCGCGTCCACAGCCTGCTTAACACGGGGCACAACGAGGTGGTCGATTGCGACCTGTCCAACTACTTCGGCGAAATCCCGCATACCGAGCTTCTCAAGAGCTTCGCCCGGCGCATTGGCGACGGGCGGATGCTCAAGCTCATCAAGGCGTGGCTGGAAATGCCGGTGGAGGAGGACGACGGCGAAGGCGGCAAGCGCCGCACGAACCGGGCGCGCAGAGAGCGGAAAGGCATCCCGCAGGGGGCGCCGATAAGTCCGCTGGCCAGCAACCTCTACATGCGGCGCTTCATACTGGGCTGGAAGGCGCTGGGCTTCGCCCGGCGCCTGCGTTCGGAAATCGTGAACTACGCCGACGATCTCTGCGTGCTCGGCAAGGCTCCGGCGGCGGAAACGCTGGCGGCGGTCGAGCGGCTCGTGGACGGTCTGAAGCTGGCGGTCAACGAACGCAAAACCCGATGCCTGCGGTGCCCGGAGGAGGCGTTCGAGTTCCTCGGATACCGTATCGGACGCAATTATCGACCGCACGGGAAGGGCGCCTATATCGGCACCCGGCCCAGCAAGGCGAGCGTCCGGAGCATCTGCCGCAGGATCAGCGAGATGACGGCGCGGCGCTACAGCCGGCAGCCGCCGGAGGCGATGGTGGAAAGCCTGAACCGGGTCATGACCGGATGGGCGAACTACTTCAGCCTCGGCCAGGTCAGCCCGGCCTACGGCGCGATCGACCGCCACGCGATCCGGCGGCTTCGCCGGTGGCTCTGTCTCAAGCACAAGGTGAGGAACGGGAAATACGTGCGCTTCCCGGACACGAGGCTGCGCGACGAATACGGCCTCACCCGCCTGTCGCCGAGGACCAGGGGCCTTCCGCATGCGAAGGCATGATCTCGTCCGAAAGCCGGATGCGGGAAATCCGCACGTCCGGTTTGATGAGCGGGGGCTGGAAACGCGGCCATGGGCGCCGGACTGAGGCCCGGTGCGAAAGCGCCGGACAAGCCACCGGACCCTAAAGCTGGCGCGCCAGTCCTCGACTCCACCCAGGGTCATGGTCTGCGCGGCGCTGTCCGGCCGACAGGGCAGGAGAGGCGCGCGGCGCGATGCGGCACATCGGGCAAGCGCGTCTGCGCACCCTGTCGGCCGGACAGCGCCGCCCTAACCCGACTTCCGCAACTCAACGGTTATGGAGGCTCTAACCCATTGATTCTCTGTGATCGCACCTCCAAAGGTCGGCACTACAGGGCGCCGAACGGAGAGGCGCGGCGTGGGTTGTCAGGCGGCGATGCGCGGCGCCGGTTGTTGCGGCAGGGTCATTCCGAGCTGGTGCAGCAGAAGCTCGTGCTGCTTGTTCGGCCGGGTGTGGCGCGGCAGGACGAGGTGGCGGCCGTCGGCGGTCGGCAGGTGGACGTCGACCATCTGGATGGTGGCGAAGGCCTCGATGATGGCACGCGGGGTCAGGCCGTTGGCGCGGGGGCGGGCGAGGTTCTTCAGCGTCACCAGCAGGCAGTAGGCGATGAAGGACACGAAGATGTGCGCCTCGATCCGCGCCTCGCGCCGATGGAAGATGGGCCGGATTGCAAGCTCGTGCTTGAGCTCCTTGAAGGCTTGCTCGATCTCGATGAGCCGCATGTACAGGCGCCACAGCGTGGCCGGGTCTTCGGCCACCATGTTGGAGCGCAACAGGTAGCGGCCCTCGCGGCGGCGGACGCGGCGCAGCCGGTCGCGCCGCAGGCGGAATGAGAAGCCGTTGGCGGCGAGTTCCTCGTCGGTCTCGGGCAGGCGGATGTCGACCAGGCTCCAGGCCCGGCCCGCCTCCTTCTTGGCGGCGCCGAGCTTGAGCATCAGCCGGTCCCGGCTGTTGGACTGCCCTTGCAGCTCGGCCAGCCGGCGCCACAGCTTGCCGAGCCGGCGCCGGCGCATGCCGCGCTCCTTCAAGAGCCGCCCCTCCGAGCGCACCAGGACGTAGAGTTCGCCGTCTTCGACCAGCAGCTTCACGTCCACGGACTGGCGCACCTCCTGCCAGGGCAGGCCGAGGAATGCCGTCTCGAGCCGCGTCAGCCGGCCCTTGGGCGTGCCCACCAGATAGCGCAGCGGCGCCTCGCCCTCGCGCATCGAGGCCAGCGTCTCCTCGCTGGGGATGCCGCGGTCCATGATCCAGATCCGCTCGGAGCGGCCGTATTGACCCTCGATCTTCTCCAGGAACGCCGCCAGCGTGGCCTGCTCGGCGGTGTTCCCTGGCATCACCTCGTAGGCCAGCGGGAAGCCCTCGGGCGTGACGATCAGCGCGATCACCACCTGTACGCAGTCCGGGCGCCGGTCCCGGCTGTAGCCGAAGCGGCGCTTGTCCTCGAACGGCGGATCGCTCTCGAAATAGGTCGAGGTCAGATCGTAGAGCAGCACGTCGAAGCGCGCGTCGAACAACGTCGCCCAGCGGGCGCGCAGGAACGAGAAGAAGTCCTGCTTGTGCGCGACCAGCTTGTCGAGGCAGCGATACAGCGTGTCGTCGGCGATCGCCCGGTCGCTGCCCAGAAGATCGCGCAGCGCGCTGTGCTCGTACCAGTGACGGTGAAGACGCCACTCACTGCCAGGGTCGATCAGCCGGTAGCAGACCAATATCTTCAGCACGTCCAGCCACCGCGTGCCTTGCCGGCTCGGCGGCAGGCGCGCACCCCAGAAGCGGTCCAGATCCAGGCGCTCCCACAAGGCCAGAGCGAGCCAGCGCGCCCCCCACTGGCGCGGATCGTGCAGCGACACCTCCGCCACGTCGATCTTGACCACCTCGCAGTCCAGCGCCGGCGCGTCGCGATCCTCGGGAAACAGAGCCATCTGGCGAGACCCCGACTTGCCCTCCACAACCTCGATGGAGCGGCACCACGCCGCGCGCTGGCTGTCGTTGATCTCGCCGAGATAGAGAACCTGACGCTGAACGACCCGCCCGCCGCGAACCCGGACGTTCTCCACCACGCTCCAGTAACGGTGCTCCTTACCGTCCTTGAAGCGCCGCTTGCAGCGCACGAACATCGGCGCAGCGTCCGGCGCTTCGCCGGCCCGATCAAGGGGGTAGGTCGGCACTACACGCGGTTCTCGAGAGCCAAAGCCCGGAAAGCTGCCACTTCACGCGCCGAAAAAACGTCAAATTAATCGAAACGCGTGCCGAGTTGCGGAAGTCGGGCTAACCGGCCACGCGTACCGTACGAAGGCACTCGTCGTCAAAATTCGTAAACTCGTCGCTCTCCGACGAGGCATTGCGGTAGAGGGTCTCCATCGGGATGGAGTCCGCTTCGTGCTTCGGGCGTGAGAGATAAAACTGGGCGTGGGAGTAGCCCTTCGCCTCCTTGCCCGAAGTATCGAAGCCCTTGCTCTCCAGTCGTTCGAGAAACGCCGCTTGCTCCTCCGACGAGGCGAAGCGGCGCTGCTTGAACGTGCTTCCTTCCACCCTCTCGGTGACATAGCCGGACTCGGCGAGCAGACCTGCGATCGTCTCGAAGGGAAACGTCCGCAGCGCAAAGTTGGCGAACCATGGCAGCTCATCCTGAATGACCGCGGGCAAGAGGCGCCGGAACGTGGTTTCGGTCACGTAGCCGACGCAGCCGGTGGATATAATCAGGTCCACCGATTGCAGGTCCGCCGCATTCTCTGCGGGCAACGCCTCGGACTCGAGGTCCAGCGCCAGGCCCCCGTCCAGAAGGCCGACATCCTCGGCATAGGCCACCGCGTTTTCCGCAGCGTCCAGCCCCAGCACCCGGATGTCAGCCTGCTGCTCCGCACACGAGAAAAAGCGCGTGTCGTAGGCAAGGACCTCTTCCGACGAAGCATCTTCCAGTTGCTTCTGGCCCCAATGGGCATACAGCTCCGTCATCGACATGTCATGCTTCAGAAGCGCGGCGTTGACACCATAGGAGCAGCCGACATCGAGGATATCGATGGCTTTGTCTCGGCTCTCCTGCAAGTGGGAAACCAATTCCTGAAAGAGATATTTGGCGACTCCCGGAAGGATGTAATCCAGCCCTTCCAGCTTACGCAAATACGCGCGTGGATCAGGCTCGTCGTAGATCTGATCCATCGAAACTTTGCCTTTGAAGGTGTGGCTCGATTGCATTTGGTTTCGCCTGTCTCCTTTCCGGCTCCGCTCCGGCCGCCATAGCAACGACGGCCAGCAGTGCATTTGCATTCAGGATGGTTGAGAGCGTTCGGTGCCGAAGCGTTCGGCTCTTGGGATTCCCTCGATCGACGCGGCTACGCTGCTATGCGTTCGGCACTCCAGGTGCCGGCATTGTCGAAAATGAGACGGGGATCCTTGTACCGCTCACGAATTACTCTTTCGTACAGCTCTCCTTCGCGCGCTCGATCGACCGGCCTGGGTGAGCCGGTAATCTCCGCCAGCACCTGCTCAAGCGCATGGACAGTACCGCTGCCTTCGTCGAACTGCGCCTTCTTGCGCCAGACCACCTCCGCAGGCAGCAACTCTTCGCAGGCCTTGCGAAGCACCCATTTCTCCGTTGTGTCGCGCGTGCCCTCGTCGACGACTTTCATCTTGAGAGATGCCGGGATCGATTGAGCGAACTCGATGAGATCGCGATCGAGAAACGGCGTTCTCGCCTCCAGCCCCTGGGCCATGGTGATACGGTCGACACGTTGAAGGTTGATGTTGTGCATGGCGCCAAGCGAACGTGTGATCTCGTCGGCGAGGGCACGCGGACGTCCGGCATAGTCGTGGTGGTAGCGATAGCCGGCGAAGAGCTCGTCCGCCCCCTCGCCCGTCAGCACCGCCTTGACGTGTCGCCGCGCAAGCGTGGTGGCGAAGTGGGTCGGCAGCGCGCTCCGCACGACGTCCACATCCGCGCTCTCCAGATGGTAGACCACATGCGACAAGGCGCCGGCCACATCGCCGGCGTCGAAGACGAGCTCGTGGTGGTCGGAGCCGATATGGTCGGCGACGAGCCGTGCCGCTTCCAGATCCGGGCTGCCGGACATGCCGACCGAGAAGGTCTTCAGAGGACGGCTGGTGGCGCCCGATGCGAGCGCAGCGATGATCGACGAATCCAGCCCGCCGGAGAGAAAGCAGCCAACCTCCACGTCGGCGACCATCCATTTTCGGACTGCGGCTTCGAGCACGATCCGCAGCTCCCGCCATATCGGTTCCGGGTCTTCGTCGGGCAGCGTTTCGGCCGCCCCCTGGGGCATGCGGTGCCATGCCCGGTGCCCGGCGACGCTGTCGTACATGACGCCCGGGGCGATTTCTTCGACACCGCTCACGGCGATATCGTCGAAGGCCTTCAACTCCGACGCGAAGACGGTCGCTTCGCCGAGGCGGGCCTTGTACAGAGGCTTGATGCCGAGCGGATCGCGGGCGGCGATGACGCGTTGTGGGGTGGCGAGAACGAACGCGAACATGCCGTCCAGCCTGGCGATCCAGCGCGGCTCGTCGGACTGGAAGAGATGCAGGATCGTCTCGCTGTCGCTATCCGTCTCGAACGCGCCTTCGCCAAGAATCGCGCGCAGATCGGCGTGGTTGTAGATCTCGCCATTGGCAACGAGAGCATCGTCGTCGCTGTAGATCGGCTGAGTGCCGCTGTCGGGGCCGATGATCGCGAGGCGGCAGTGAGCCATCACTGCAGGCACATTGGGGGCGCGCCTGACTTCCAACCCGTCAGGCCCGCGGTGCCCGATCTTCTCGATCATTCGTCGAGCCAGCGCCGGATCGTCAAGCTGCCACAGGCACACGAGTCCGCACATCGATACACCTCTTCACTTGCTGCCGTCTGCACGGCGCACGCCTTTCATGCTTGGAATAAAAGAAAACCGACCTGCGGAAAAATATTTTGTTTTGTCTACTCCCAGACCGGCGGTTCGCATGTTACACGGTGCGTGGCGACTTGTCAAATCGTGCATAATATGGCGAATCTTAACTCGTTCTATTCGCGACAAGTCGATTGTATCGCCTGATTTTGTGCGCGCAGGGGGATCGGTTCGGCGCCTTCACGGTGCCGGGATTTGAGATTGTCGATATCCGGGTTCGGGATTGAAGGGTTTCGGCCTCCTGGGGCACGCCGCCCCGGCGCTCAGGGTCCCGAGGCCGCGAGCCGCCCGGCCAGCATGCGGAACAGGGCGTCGTCGGGGCAGGCCGATGCGAAGTGGATGCAAACGCGCGCGGCCTTCTCGACGACGCGCGCCCCGCCCCCGGATCGGGTCCGGGGCAGGTTCTTGACCAGTTTCTGTCTGAGGGTGGCGAACTCGGCCCAGTGGAACGGCATCCTGCGCGGCACGGCGTCGCGGAGCGCGAGCATCGGCCAGCAGGCGGCGGTGTGCAGGACCAGCCGGCTCGTGGTCGGCTGCGAACAGAGATCGCGGCCGCTCTCCGGCGCCCGGCCGACCGCCAGCTTGAACAGCCGATCGCCGCGCCGGCAGCGTGTGAACCGTCCGCGCCGGATCGCGCCACCCCCGGATGCGGCCGGCCAGCGTCCCGGACAGCCCGAGCCGGCGCTCCGCCGCGCGCAGCAGCACCAGACCGCCGTCCGACGAGATCGACCCGCCCGCGAAATCGGCGGTCGCCTTCTTGCGTTGTACGGCTGGAAGATCGAACGGGAGAAGACTGTCTTCGGTCATGGCGCGCGTGCCGCTTTCGTGGCCTCGGCAGACATGCGCTGGACAACGAGCTTCTGCCCGATTCCAACGACTTGGGCCGGCGGAGGTGCTGCTCGACGAAAGTCACCTTTGCGGCCACGAATGCGCCGCCGGACACCTAACGATGTGGGAACGCTGCCGAACATGCATGCCGCAACTACCATCGGCTCCGCCGTATGGAAGCCGGATTCGTGCTTTCCCTGGCGAAACAGCGTGCACGGCCGGCCCACCGGATAGCGGGTCGGACGAAGACCGTCTGCACGCCTTAACAATTCTTTACCTGCCGGAAATACGCCGGAAATCGCGCGCTCCCAGGCTGCGCTTCGTTCGGAAGGCTTGCGGTGTGTACGAAATTGCACAGTTGGGTCCGTTCCGAGGATCGGACGCTTCCGGACACGTTTCCATCTCCCAGAAGGTAAGGCTCCGTGAACGACACCAGACGATCGGACAGCAACGCTGCCAACGCGCGCCGCGCCCTCGCCGTTTCCGGCGCGTTCTACATCCTGATTGCGTTCGAGTTCCTGTACATGGCCTCCCCGTTCGCGGCGTATTTCTACGGCGTCTACGGTCTCGGGCTCGACTGGCTGCAGGGCTCCCGGACGACCGCCTGGTTGATTCAGTTCTTCATGCCGCATCTGGTCGAGGAAACGACCTCGTTCGCAATCGACATTCACGAAAGCGTCGGCCAGTTCCTGTTTCTCGGCGGTCTGGCAGCCTTCGCGGTCGGCGCGATCCAGATATATTCCGCCAAGCTCAGAGGCAGGGGCGCGGTCACCGGCGGTCTCTACCGCCACATCCGGCATCCCCAGTATCTCGCACTGATCGTCGCCAGCATCGGCATGCTGCTGCTCTGGCCGCGCTATCTGGTCGTCGTGGCCACGGTGACCGTGATTTTCGTCTACATCGCGCTGGCGCGGGCCGAAGAGAGCGTTTGCCTGCGCCGCTTCCCCGGATATTCCAGCTATCTGAAGAGCACGGGCATGTTTCTACCGGCGGCGGTCAGCCCGAAATTCAGGCTGCCGGTCGGGGATAGCGCGGCGGCGCGGTTGGCGGTCTGGGCGCTGGCCTATGCGGCATCGCTGGGCGTCGCGCTTCTGGTCGCGCTCGGCATCCGGGCCCATGCAATGGATTCGTTCCATGTCCTCACGGAACGGGACGGCGTTTATCTCTCCGTCGTCGCGATTCCACAGCGGGAGCTTTCCGAAGTGGCGCGGATCGCGCGCGCGGCGCCGGAAGTCCAGGCGGCGGTCGCGGGAAAGACGCACCTGATCGCCTACGTCCTGCCGACCGGTATGTATGTCTCTGAAATCCCGATGCATTTGCCGCCCGGCGCGGGCTATTCCCATCGCGTTCCGGCCGACCGCAATCCCGCCCGCTACAAGGTCGTCTTCACCCAGGCGGTCTTCAGCCGCGGAGACCCGCCGGACCCGGATGGCATCCTGTGGAACGCCGTCCACAAGACCGCGCTGTGGGAGGTCCATGTCGACCTGGGCGCCGGGCAGGTCATCGCCAGCTACCCGCCGCCGGAGAAGCCGTTTTACGGCGACCGGCAGGTACCGCTTTTCTGAGGACGCACCATGCGCATCAATCCGCCGACCCTGTTCTGGATCCTGATCTCCGCCGGCCTCGCCGCGGACCGGTTCCTGCCCCTGATGCGCTTCGACGATCCATGGCTTCCGTGGGCCGGAGGGGCGCTGGTTATCCTGGGCGCGGGCATTTCCGCGGCCGGAAAGCGCCTGTTCCGGCGTGTCGGCACCAACGTCTACACCTTCGAACAGCCGGATCTGCTTGTCACCGAAGGCATTTGCGGCTTTACCCGGAATCCGATGTATCTGGGCATGATCCTGATCGCAGCGGGCGCCGCGCTGGTCTCGGGAACGCTTTCGGCCTGTCTGCTGGGCGCGGCCTTCGCTCTTGCCGTCCGGTATTGGTACATCGCTTACGAAGAGGCGGAAATGCGCCGTCGGTTCGGCGACCGGTACGAAGAATACCGCCGGTGCGTCGGGCGCTGGTTCGGACGGTTCCGGCGCGCCGCATGAGCGGCTCCGCGCCTTGCAAGCCGGGCCTTGGAGGTAACCGGTCGACGGGGCTCTTTCTCGGCCTGAACGCGGTTTGCCGAGCTGCGATTCCTTCCTCCGGTCTCCCGTGCTAGTGCTTCCGGCATGGCCCGTCTGTTGATGATCGAAGACGACCGCGCGCTCGCCGGCCTCGTTCGGGACTATCTCGGCCGCGCCGGGTTGACGCTGGAACACCGCCCCGACGCCCAAACGGGCCTCGCGGCCGCCATCCGCGGCGGACATGACGCGATTTTGCTCGACCTGATGCTGCCTGACGGCGACGGACTCGAACTCTGCCGAGCGATCCGTGCCCGCTCCGACGTGCCGATCCTGATGCTGACCGCGCGCGGCGAGGACGCGGACCGCATCGTCGGCCTGGAAATCGGCGCCGACGATTACCTGCCCAAACCGTTCAATCCGCGAGAACTGCTGGCCCGGTTGCGGGCCGTCCTGAGGCGCAGGGCCGGCGGGAACGGGGCAGCATCCGGCGAGGTGTTGCGCTTCGGCAGGCTTACGATCGACCGTGCGGCACGCCGGGTGCTGGTTGACAGCGAAGAGCGCGTGCTCACCGGACACCAGTTCGACCTCCTGTACGCGCTGGCCGAAAACGCGGGCCGGGTTCTCACGCGCGAGCAGCTCATGGACCGGGTGCGCGGCCAGGCCCTGGAGGCCTACGACCGAAGCATCGACGTGCACATATCGAGGATCAGGGCCGCGATCGAGGACGATCCGGGCAGGCCGCGCCGCATCGTGACCCTGCGGGGTGCAGGCTATCTCTTTACCCGTAACCAAGACCCGGGCGGGCCCGAAGACCGCGGACCGTGAGACGGCGCCTCTTCCTCCAGGCCTATCTCGCTCTGCTCGGCATCGTTGTCCTGTTCGCGGCGCTTGGCGCCGTTGCATGGTGGCTCACCCACGACGAACCGCCGGGCGCGGAGTTGCGCCGGAGCGTCGCCGCCCTGCTGGGGGAAGCCCTGCCGCCGCTCGGGGCGCCCCGTGCGCGAACCGATGCGGCCCTGGCCCGTCTGGGCCGGAATGTCGATGGCCGGATTACGGTCTTCGGGTCGGAGGGCCGGCTGCTCGGCAGTCTCGGAGCACCCCTGCCGGCGCCCGCACGGATGGCGTCGGATGGGCGCACGCGGTGGAGCGGGATATTCTCCTTCCGCCTGCCGGATGGACGCACCGTCCGGTTCCTCCCGAACCGCCAGCCCGGCCATACGCCGACCGTCGGTTTCCTGGCCGCCGTTGTTCTGCTTGCGCTGGCCGTCGCCATCGCCGCCTATCCGCTGGCTCGCAGTCTGACCGGCCGGCTCGAACGTTTGCAGATGCAGGTCGAAGCGCTCGGCGCCGGCGACCTTGCGGCCCGGATCGAGATCGAGGGAACGGACGAGGTTGCTGCCCTCGCGCGCAGCTTCAACCGAACGGCCGACCGCATCGAAGCCCTCGTCGAGGCCCAGCGAGACACTTTGGCGGCGGCATCCCACGAACTGCGCTCGCCGCTGGCGCGCATTCGCGTGGCGGTCGAAATGCTCGCCGAAAACGGAACCCCCGCACTGCAAGCGCGCGTCGAGCGCGACATCGCCGAGTTGGACGACCTGATCGAAGAGATCCTGCTGGCCAGCCGGCTTGCCAGCCTCGAGCGGCCCGAGCGAACGGAACGGGTCGATCTTCAGGCCCTCGCAGCAGAAGAGGCCGCCCGCGCCGGTGCCGAGTTTGTCGGGGAGCCGGCAGCGGTGGAGGGCGAGGGCCGGCTGCTTGCCCGCATGATCCGCAACTTGCTCGACAATGCAGCCCAGCACGCCGCGGGCAGCCCGATCCTGGTGGAACTGGAGCAGAGCGACGGGCGCGCAATTCTGAGAGTTTCGGATCGGGGCCCGGGAATTCCGGAGGCGGAGAGGGAACGAATTTTCGAGCCGTTTTACCGGCGACGGTCAAGACGCCCGGCCGGGCCCAGCTCAGGCGACAGGCCGAGTGCAGAAAGGGGCGCCGGGCTGGGGCTCAGCCTTGTGCGCCGGATCGCCCGGCGTCACGGTGGCGAGGCCGTATGCCTGCCTCGCCCGGGCGGCGGTGCATGCTTCGAAGTATGCCTTGCGACGGCACCGACATTGGTGGCGGTGAGCTCGCGTTCCTCCGGTTGACGCGTGCCTGCCTGGAGTTTCGGCGTACGGTTTGCGTGCCGACCCCGCCAGCGCGAACGAGACCGCCGCGGTCATCGGACCGATGAACACGCCTTGTTCCATTTGATTGTCGTCTCCTGGCGAGAGTGGTCCTGGCTTGTTTCAGAATCGCCGATCGGTGTTAACGGCGGCGGAATGATGCTCCACGCGAGGCGTCCGGGCGGTCCGGTCGCGGCGGCGCAAGAATGCGCCACTCATGGCCTCTTGTCGGTTGTGGCGAGGGGCGGGGATTTGCGGCGTGGAGCTCCATGCGGCGGTTCGGGATCGACCGTCGGACGGTGAAGAAGATGCTGAGCTATTCGGCGCCGCCGGGCTATCGCCGGTCCAGGCCGGTCAGGCGTCCGAAGCCGGAGGGTTTCACCGGCATCGTCGACGCGATCCTGGAGGCGGACAGGGCCCCGGAGGTTCCGCGCAAGCAGCGGCACACGGCGCATCGGATCTTCGAGCGGCTGCGGGACGAGCACGGGTTCGCGGGCGGCTACACGATCGTCAAGGACTGCGTCCGGTCGCAGCGGCAGTCTGTGCGCGAGGTGTCAATGGCGGCGCACGCGAAACCGCGCGGCGCGTCAGCGACCGCATCGCCGCCCTCCCGCAGGAGCAACCGTTCTTCGGCAGCCTCGCGCTCCGCCTGCCGATCCGCCCCGACCCCTCTGAGCGACACGGGCAGCTTCGCCTGAGCTGCGCAAGGGCTGCGCCCGGCCGCCGCCGAGGCCCGCGATCGAAAACGAAGACTCCCGAATCGCCCGGCCCCCAAGACGGGGTAAGGTCGCGCACGCGCATGCGACTTCCAGGGGAGACTCGAATGCGGACGCTCATTCGCGGCGGTTGGGTGGTCGGGTATTCCGGTGCCACGCATACGCTGATCCGTGACGGGGTGGTGGTCTACGAGGACGACACGATCGTCCATGTCGGCGCCGGCTATGACGGCCATTTCGACCGCGAGATCGACGCCGCGTCCAGGCTGGTCTCGCCCGGCTTCATCGACACGCACATCCATTCCGGCCACCGCGCCGCCCACCGGCTGATCACCGATGCCGGGCGGCCCGAGTATTTCGGCCAGCCCTTTTTCGAGACCCTGCCGTCTCGCCGCGGCCGCCCGCATGGCGGCGATGCCGGCGACTGGGTCAAGCGGGCGGACGAGGACGAGGCGGCCGCCCGGCGGCGCATCGACGCGGCGACCTATACGATCGCCGAGCTGCTGCGCAACGGCACCACGACCTTCATGGATTTCGGCGCGCAGCTGCCGATGCAGCAGGCGCTGCTCGGCGAAGCGGAGCGGCTCGGCATCCGCGCCTATCTGGCGCCGTCCTACGCCTCGGCCGACTGGGTGGGCGGCGACGACGGCCGCCTGGTGCGCGACTGGGACGAGGAGAAGGGGCGGCGCGGGCTGCGGGCGGCGATCGACTTCATCGGCGAGCACGACGGCGCGGCCAACGGGCGCATCCGCGGAATCCTGATCCCCTTCACCACCGAGCTGATGTCGCTCGAGCTGCTGCGCGAGACCCGCAAGGCGGCGGACTCGCTCGGCGTGCCGGTCTCGATCCACGCGGCGTATAACGTGGTCGAGTTCTTCCAGATCGTGACCGAGCACGGCATGACGCCGATCGAGCTGCTGGATTCGGTCGGGCTCTGCGCCTCCGACGTGCTGATCGGGCACGGCAATTTCGTCGCCGAGAACCCGCGCATGAACCACCCGGCCGGGCGCGACCTCGAGCTGATGGCCAAGGGCGGGGCCACGGTGTCGCACTGCCCGATCAACCTCGCCCGGCGCGGCCGCTGCCTCGATAGCTGGGCGAGCTACAGGAAGGCCGGCGTCAACGTCGCGCTCGGCAGCGACACCTTTCCGCGCGACATGATCATGAACATGCGCTGCGCCTCGCTGGTCGGCAAGATCGTGAGCGGCAGCTTCCTCGAGGCGACGGCGGCCCAGATGTTCGAGGCCGCCACGCTCGCCGCCACAAGGGTGCTCGGCCGCGACGATCTCGGCCGGCTCGCGCCGGGCGCCAAGGCCGATATCGCGATCATCGACATCTCCGGCCGCGGCACGCTGCGCTACGGCCCGGTGCGCGACCCGATCAAGAGCCTGGTCGATGTGGGCGTCGGCGACGACGTCGACACCGTCATCGTCGACGGGATCACCCGCGTCGAGGGCGGCGAGGTCGCCGGCGTCGACATGGCGGCAATCCACCGGTTCGGCCAGGAGGACGCCGAACGGCTGTGGGGCGGGTGGCGGCGCTGGGACGTCGCCGAACGGACCGCCGAGGAGGCGAGCCCGTGGTCGTTCCCGCTCGCCGGCCGATGACGGCGGGGCGGATCGCTCTCGTGGAGCGCCCGGACGATCCCGGGCAGGTCGTGGATGCTCTTGCCCAGGATGCCGAAAAGCGTGCGGCGAACGCAGCGCGGCCGGTCTTCCATGGCGGCGCCCTCCGGTTCAGCTTGCCGGGCGTTCCTCCTCGACCCGCCCGCCGACGGCCGGCCCGCCGGCTGCCGCGACCTTCTTGCCGGCCCGTTCGACCGATTCAACCCGCCCGCGCGTGCGGAACCGCCTTGGCGATCTTCTCGATCCCTTCCGGAATGAGGGAGTCGCCGATCACCGAGTATCCCAGGCGGATGTGGTTGCGGTGGTTCTTTTCGTCCGAGAACGTGAAACCGCCGGTCTCGAAGAACACGCCGTCGGCCTCGACCAGGTCGCGCAGGACGCCCGCATCCGACTCCTCCGGCAAGCGCAGCCAGATGATCGCGCCGCCGTATTCCGGCTTGGCCGAAGCGCCCGGAAAATGCGACTCGAGAGCTTCGTGCATCACGTCGCATCGCTGCTTCGTGCATCACGTCGCATCGCTGCTTGTAGATCTTCGTGAGCTTGGCCACGAAGCGGTCGAAATATCCCCGTTGCAGGAACAGCGCCACGCTCCTCTGGTTGTTCACCGGCGGGTGGCGGATGAGGTGGTGGCGCAGCGCCCGGGCTTCCCGGATGAACTCCCGATCCGCGACCAGGTATCCGATGCGCAGCCCCGGCAGCAGCGACTTCGAGAGGGTGCCGACATAGATGACGTTGCCCCAGCCGTCGAGGCCCTTCAGCGCCTGCGGCGGGGTCAGGTCGAAGCCGATGTCGGATTCGTAGTCGTCCTCGATCACGAACTGGCCGTTCTTCCTGGTGATCTCCAGCAGCGCGCGTTTTCGTTCGAGCGGCATGGTGACGGTGGTCGGAAACTGGTGGGTCGGGGTGACGAAGAGACATTTGCAGGCATTCATCTCGTCGGACAGGACCAGCCCGTCCCGGTCCACCGGGAGCCGCCGCACCCGCACGCGCTCCATGCGAGCCATGTTGATCGCATCCGGGTAGCCGGGATCCTCGACACCGATGGTATCGCCCGGCGACAGGAGCAGCCTGATCGCCAAATAGAGGGCCTGTTGACCGCCGACGGTGACCAGGATCTCGTCGGGATGCGCGACGATGCCGCGTCTTGAGAGCACGCGCTGGATGAGTTGCTCGATCAGCATCTGATCGTCGGTGTTGGAATAGTCCGCGGCCCAGTTGCGGACCTCGACGACATTCACCGAATCGCGCACGCATTCGCGCCAGCTCTGGATGGGGAACAGCGAGGGGTCGATCAGCCCGCATACGAAGGGGTAGCGGTAGCGGACCAGACAATCCGCAGGCTTCGCCACGTGCTGGAGGTCGAAGCTGCGGTCTTGGAAGAACGCACGGTAGTCGATCCTGTCGCGCGGCGAGGCAAGGTCGGCCGGCACGTCCGGCTTCAGCGCGTGACCCGGATCGATGAGAACGTCCGGGTTGATGAAGAAGCCGGAGCGATTTCTCGACTCCACGAAGCCGTCCTGCTTGAGCCCGTCATAGGCCAGGGCGACCGTGGTCACGCTCACCTTGAGCTCCGAGGACAGCCGGCGAATCGACGGAAGGGGGCGATGCAGCGGGTGTTGGCGATTGACGATACCGATCGCGATCTGCCGCCGGATCTGCTTCTGGATGCTTTCCGGGGAGTCCCGGTCGATCGCCACCATGTTCTCATACATCGGGAACTTTCCCCCTTGCGACGGAGCGCGCCCGCCGGGTTGTCCGGGGCGGGAGCATCCCCCTGTTCTGTATGTATTTCATTTTCTGACTGTATATAGGAGCCCGGTCGGACCCGCCATAGGCTCGCTCGCACCCGCATCGAGCGAGGCGGCGGAACCGTGCGGCCGCCGCTTCCTCGGACGGCGAACTTCCGGGGAAAAGGCGTGCGAAGCGACGAACAGTATCTCGGGATCGAACGCTCGCTGCAGCGCGCCTGGGCCAAGGGCGCGGGGCTGATCGACGAGGAGTTCGCCCGCCCGATGATCGCGGTCGTCAACACCTGCCAGGAGTTCTCGCCCGAGAACATCCACCTCCGGCAGGTCGGCGACGCGGTCAAGGCGGGCATCCGCATGGCCGGCGGCACGCCCTGCGAGTTCAACACGTTCCACGTCACCGACTCGGAGACCTTCGCCTCCGTCGGCATGCGCTACGTGCTGCCGAGCCGCGACCTCGTCGCCGACATGATCGAGCTCATGGTCGAGGGCCACCGCTTCGACGCGATGGTGCTGATCGGCTCCGGCGACAAGGTGGTGCCCGGGATGGCGATGGCGGCGGCGCGCCTGGACCTCCCCTCCATCCTGCTCTATGGCGGGCCGACCCGTGCGGGGGTCTGGCGCAACCGCAAGGTGTTCCTCGAAACCGTCTATGACGGCGTGGGCGAGCACCTGCGGGGCAAGCTCTCCGAAGCGGATTTGAAGGGTCTCGAGGACAACCACTTCCCGTTCGCCGGCGCCTGCGACACCGCGACATCGGGGAACACCGCGGGAATCTACACCGAGGCCCTGGGCCTCGCTTTGCCCAACAGCGGCACCCTGCCGGCGGGCAGCAATTTCCAGCTCCGCGCCGCCAAGTACACCGGCATGCGGATCATGGAGATGGTGGCGGAGGATTTGCGCCCTTCCCGGATCCTCACCCGCGAGGCCTTCGAGAACGCCATGCGGGTCGGCATGGCGATCGGCGGCTCGACCAACATGGTGCTGCACATGATCGCCATGGCGAAGGAAGCCGGCGTGGAGGTGACCTTCGATAGCTGGGACCGGCTCAGCCGGGAGACGCCGACCCTGGTCAAGCTGGCGCCGTCCGGGCCGTGGGGGATGACCGATCTCGGCGATGCCGGCGGCGTGCCGGCGGTCATGAAGGCGCTGGGGAACCTCATCCACCCGGGCGCGGCGACCGTCAGCGGCAGGACCGCCGGAGACCTCGTCCGGGAAGCGGAGATAGGGAACCCGGACTGCATTCGCCGCAGGAACCGCCCGGTCGAATCGGAGGGCTCGATCTACATCCTGCGGGGCAGCCTCGCCCCCGGCGGAGCGGTGGTCAAAGCCTCGGGCGTCGCCCGGGAAATGTGGGATGCCGTCTTGCCGGCCCGGGTCTTCGAAGACGAGGAAGGCGCGATCGACGCGCTGCGCAATCGGGACATCCGGCCGGGCACCTGCATCGTCATCCGCAACGAGGGCACAAGGGGCGGTCCCGGGATGCGCGAGATGCTGGGCGCCACCTCCGCCCTGATGGGGGCGGGGCTCGGCACGAGCTGCGCCCTGGTCACCGACGGCCGCTTCTCAGGTGCCACGCACGGCCCCGCCATCGGCTACGTCACCCCCGAGGCGGCGCGCGGCGGACCGATCGCGCTGGTGGAGGACGGCGACCGGATCCACATCGACCTGTCGGATCGCAAGCTGGATCTGCTGGTGGCTCCCGAGGCGCTGGAGGAGCGCGGGAGCCGGTACGCACCCATGCCCCCGCGGGTTACGCGCGGCTATCTCAAGCACTACGCGGACACCGTGGCGCCCGCCTCGGAAGGGGCGGTGATGCCCCGCTAGGCGATGGACGGCCCGATGCACATTGCCGTTGGCGACCGCGCCGGGAGCCCGCCCCCGCAAGGCCCGGCCGGGGCGGCGTGCGGCAAGGCCGCCTGTAGCGTCGTCACCAACGCCGCCTCCACCGGAATCGCGATCGACCGCAAACGGTTGAAGGCGCTGGCGCGCCGCAGCAACGCGCCCGGGTCGATCTATCTGGCGATCTGGGGTGCCGCGCTCGCGGTCGCCGGCTCCGCGGTCTGGTGGTCGCTGGGCACGGCCTGGGTCTGGCCGGCGATGCTGGCGTTCGGCGTGGCGATGTCGGTCCCCTCCTACGCGCTCAGCCACGAGACCGCGCACGGGACCGCGTTCCGCACGCGCTGGCTCAACGAGGCGGTGTTCTGGTTCACCTCGCTGCTCTACGGCGAGGAGCCGCTGCACCGGCGCTATACCCACACCAACCACCACACCCACACCTGGCATGTCGGACTCGACAGCCAGATGCCGTTCGACACGCCGCTCGACTTCAAGGGCTGGCTCTACGACATCAGCGGCCTCTCGGTGCACCGGTTCCAGGGCCGCGTGCTGTGGCAGCTCGCCACCAGGCGCTACACCAAGCTGATGCGCGAGGTGTCGCCGGCGGCCGAGCTGCCCAAGATGACCCGCAACGCGCGTCTGTTCGCCGTCGTCTATCTCGGACTCGCCGTTGCCGTCGCCTCGGGCGCGATGTGGCCGCTCTGGTTCTACGTCCTGCCGCGGCTTCTGGGCGGTCCGATCATGCTGATGTTCAACATCGTCCAGCATGCCGAGATGCAGGAGGACTCCCCCTCGATCGTCGACAGCACGCGGAGCTTCCGAACGGATCGGCTGGGCCGGTTTCTCTATCTCAACATGAACAACCACATCGAGCACCACCTCTACCCGCAGGTGCCGTTCTATTCGCTCCCGGCGCTGCACGAGGCGGTGGCCGAGCAGACCCCGGAACCCGATCCCGGCTTCTGGCGCACCAATCTCGATCTGCTCCGGGTGGTCGTCCGGCGTTCGCTCGGGCGCGGCACCAGGGCCGCCTGGATCCGCCAGGCGCCGCACATGATCACCGACGGCGGCGGCTATTCGAAGATCGCACGGGCGACGATGCAGTGAAGCGCAAGCGCATCTACACCTATGGCGGCAGACCGGCGACGCGCAACTACACCGTCGCCGACATGATCGCGCTCAAGGGCCGGGCCAGGCTCTGCCAGACCTGCCCGGCGACCGAGGAGGAAGCGGCGGCCTGCGAGGCGGCCGGCATCGACGTGCTGAACGCCTCCGATGCGGACTACCCGGCGGTTCGGGCGGGCGCGCCCGAGACCTTCACCATCGCCGACCTGCCGATGACGGCCCACCGGACGCCGGACGACATCCTGCGCGCCGCGGTCAGGGCGGCCGAGGCCGGGGCGGATGCGGTCTACACGCCGCGAAGCCTGCGAACGGTGGAGATGCTGGCGCGGGAAGGGCTCGCGGTGCAAGGCCATCTCGGGCTGGTGCCGCGGCTCTCCACCTGGCGCGGCGGGCTCAGGATCGTCGGCAAGACGGCGGAGGAGGCGCTCGATCTCGCCGAGGATTTCCGCCGGCTGGAAGACGCGGGCGCGTATGCGGCCGAGGTCGAGTGCGTGGCATCCGAGGCGCTGGCCGCCATCGCCCCGCGATCGGGGCTGGTCACCCATTCGATCGGCGCCGGCCCGGCGGGCGACGTGATCTTCATGTTCCTGGTCGACATCTGCGGCGAGCTGGAACGGTCCCCCGGCCACGCAAGGGCGTTCGCCGATCTGCGCTCGATGCGCCGGCAGATCGTCGACGAGCGCCGGCGCGCGCTCGGCGAGTACCGGGAAGCGGTGATGGATGGCCGCTACCCGGACGCCGGGACCTCGGTCGCCATGCTCGCGGGCGAGCACGAGAAGCTGGTCGAGGCGCTGGATGCGCGCCCGGCGTTCGCGTCGTGAGGGTGTGACGGTGCCCGAGTGGATCCACGCCTGCGCCTGCGACGAGATCGACGAAGAGGATCTGATCCGTTGGGACCACGCGGGCCGAACCTACGCGATCTACCGGGCCGAGGACGGGTTCTACTGCACCGACGGCATGTGCACCCACGAGGCGACCCATCTGGAGCAGGGGCTTCTGACCGGCCACGTCATCGAGTGCCCGCTGCATCAGGGCCGGTTCGATATCCGCTCCGGCAAGGTGGTCTCGCCGCCGCCCCACGCGGCGCTCAACACCTATCCGGTGAAGACGGAGAACGGACAGGTCTACGTCAGGCTTTGACCTGGAGGCAGGGCGCAAACGGAGGATCGCGCCGAAACGGAGTGTCGCAACAAGGAGACAGCTATGCAAAACACGCTGAGAAAATGGCTATTGCACGGCCTGACGGCCGCGGCGATCACGTCGGCCGCAGCCGCGATTCCGGCACAGGCGAAGGAGAAGTTCATCTTCGCCCACGCCATGAACACCGATCACGTGTTCCACGCGCTCTCGCAGCGCTTCATCTCCGAGCTCAAGGGCAGCGAGGAGATCTCGATCGCCTATCACCCGGGCGGCGATCTGGGCGACTGGACGTCATTGTTCGAGCAGTCGATGCAGGGCGTCGTGCCGATGACGCTCACCTGGGCGTCGTCCGACTTCGACAAGCGCCTCGACCTCATCTATCTCGGCTACATCGTGTCGAACTGGAAGGACGCGAAGAAGCTCTACGGCCCGGGCGCCGGCATGCTCGGGGTCTACAACGACATGCTGGGCGATCTCGGCCTGCATGCCGTGGGCATCATCCCGACCGATTTCGGCTCGGTGGTGATCCGCAAGGGCGTCGGCAAGCTGCCCCTCAACTATCCCGGCGACCCGAAGGGCATGAAGATCCGGGTGCCGGGGCTGTCGATCGCCGTCGACCGTTTCAACAGCCTGGGCTTCGCGGCGGTGCCGATCCCGCTCTCCGAGGTGCATACCGCGCTGCAGCTCGGCACCGTGGACGCGCGTTCGTTCTCGACCGCGGTCGAGACCTACACGCTGCGCGACGTGCTGGAGGCAAACATCCTCACCAACGACTATTTCGAGGTCGCCTTCTGGCTGGTCAACAAGAAGTGGTGGGACGGGCTGCCGGCCGATGTGCGCTCGGCGTTGCAGGCCGCGGCCGACAAGACCATCGCCTGGTCCTGGGAGGAGGCGGAGCGCAAGAGCAACGAGTTCCTGCAAAAGGCGCGCGACGCCGGCATCAAGGTCGTCGAGCTGGACGACGCGCAGATGAGCGCCGCCAAGCAGATCGTCTACGACAAGGAGTGGCCGAAGATGGAGTCCGTGGTCGGCAAGGCGACCATGGACAAGATCCGGCAGATCGTCGGCGTGAAATAGTGAGGCCCGAGTCTCGTTCTGGGAACCCGTCCGGGCGCTCCGGCGCCCGGACGGTCCATTGAGCACGAGGCGCCGGCATGGACAGGAAATCCGAACAGCGCCCGCACCCGCCGGTGGGCGCGGACTCGTTCATCTACGACCCCGAGCTCGCCTCGCCCGAGCCGCCGCCGCATCTGACGGCGATCCCGGAGGGCGCGCTGGCGGAGAGGCTGCGCCCGCTGATCGCCGTCGAAGCGGTTCTCGAACGCATATTTTACGTCTTCATCATCGCGTTCGGGCTCTGTCTCGCCGCCCTGATGTTCACCCAGGTGGTGCTCAGATACGTCTTCGCATCGCCCTTCGTCGGCATCGAGGAGCTCTCGCTGCTGTTCGGCGCCTGGTTCTACTTCCTCGGCATCGCCTATGTGACGCGCAACGGCGAGCACATCCACGGCGGCATCCTGACCATGGTGGTGGCGAACCGGAATGCCATCCGCGCGGTCCGTCTCGCCATGACCGCGCTCGCCATCGCGGCCTGCGTGCTGTTCGGCTACTTCGCCGTCAACTACGCCCTGTTCGAGATCCAGACCGGCCGGCTCAGCTCCTATATGCGCTGGCCGAAGGGCTGGTGGTCGGCGTCCCTGATATTCGGCTTCGTCGGCACCGCGCTGTACATGGTGCTCCAGGCCGCAAACCAGGCGGTCGACCTCGTCGTACACCTGCGCGGGAAGGCGGAGGACTAGCTATGCTGGCCTTCGTTATCTCCCTCGCGCTCATCGTCGTCCTGCTGCTCGCGGAGATGCCGATCGCCTTTGCCTTCGGGATCGGCGCGCTGGTCTTCGGCGTCTGGTCGGGTTCGGACGTGTCGTTCCTCATCCCCTACGCCTACCAGACGACGTCGAGCTTCGCCCTGCTCGCCCTGCCCCTGTTCGTCATGGCCGGCACGCTGATGGCCCAGGGCGGGATCTCCGACCGCCTGCTCGCCTTCGTCAACGCCTTCATCGGCCGGCTCAAGGGCGGGCTCGGGGCGGTGACGGTGGTGACCTGCGCGCTGTTCGGGGCGATCTCCGGCTCCTCGTCGGCCGCGATCGCGGCGATCGGCCAGATCATGATCCCGCGCATGATCCGGGAGGGATACCCGGCCGGCCACGCCACCGCGCTGGTCGCCTGTTCGTCGGTCCTTGCGCTGATGATCCCGCCCTCGATCCCGATGATCGTGTTCGCGGTGACCGGGGGGATCTCCGTAGGCGCGGCCTTCCTCTCGACCGTGATCCCGGGCGCCATCCTGACCCTCGTCTATGTCGGTCTCAACTTCCTGTTCCTGAGAAAGGTCGACACGATCGCCGTCGAGGAGCGGATTCCCCTGCCGCAGGCGGTGAGGCGGATCGGCCGGACCGGCAAGGAAGCCTTCTGGGCGCTGCTGATGCCGGTGATCATCCTCGGGACCATCTATTCCGGCATCGCGACGCCCACCGAGGCCGCCGCCATCGCGCTGGTCTTCGCGCTTGCCGTCGGGTTCCTGATCTATCGCGGACTCACCTTCAGCAACTTCCCCTCGACCATCGCCCGCGCGGCGATCACCACCGGCTCGATCGTCGCGGTGCTGTTCTTCCTGTTCGTGATGAGCCGCGCGATGATCCTCCAGCAGGTCCCCAAGGAGGTCGCCGACGCCCTGGTGGCGCTGACCGAGAACCGGGTCATTGCGCTCTTGATTCTCAACGTGATCCTGCTGCTGATCGGAATGATCGTGGACGACGTCTCGGGCAGCGTGCTCGCGGCGATCGTGCTGTTACCCGTGGCGACCGAGATCGGCGTGCACCCGATCCATTTTGCCGCCATCGTCGGCACCAATCTGGGCCTCGGGAACGTCTCCCCGCCCTGCGCGCCGATGCTCTACATGGCCGCCGGGGTCAGCAAGCTCACGCTCGACAAGTACTTCATGCCGACCATGAAGCTCCTGACCTTCGGCCATCTGCCGATGGTGATGATCGTCACCTTCGTCCCCGAGCTCTCGCTTACCCTGCCCCGGCTGGTTCTGGGGATCGCGTAGCCGAACGAAGCGCGATCGGCGGGATGCGGGTCGGCGCGCATCGGCCGCCGGCATTCGATGCGACAGGATCGAACCGGGACTTCGATCGAATATCGGCCTCGGGGTTTACAGGCCCCGGCAACCGTGAACGGCGCCTCCGGGACCGGGTTTGCCCGCTTCGCCTTCCGCTCGGTAAGATCGCGCCGGCACGCCGGACAGCGAGGCCGCGGGAAGACCGTGAAGGCGCCGCAGTATGAAATTCAACTACTTCCACCTGATGCCGTGGACCGAGATCGAGGAGCCGGACCAGGACTGGCCGGTCGCCAACAGCAGGTTCGCGCCCGACCGCGCGACGGCGCTCTACGAGACCTATATCGACACCATGGTGTATGCCGAGGCGTGCGGGTTCGACTGGATCGGCTGCAACGAGCACCATTTCAGCCCCTACGGGCTGATGTCGAACTGCAATCTGATCGGATCGGTGCTGATCCAGCGCACCGAGCGCGCGCGCATCGCCATGTTCGGCAATCTGGTGCCGCTGCTCAACCCGATCCGCGTGGCCGAGGAATACGCCATGCTCGACGTGATGTCGGGCGGGAGGCTGATCGCGGGCTTCATGCGCGGCATTCCGCACGAATACGTCGCCTACAACGTCGCGCCCGGCGAGTCCTGGGAACGGCTCGACGAGGCGTCGGAGCTGATCCTCAAGGCCTGGACCGAGCCCGAGCCCTTCGGCTGGGAGGGGAAGCACTACAAGTACCGCGCGGTCTCGATCTGGCCGCGCCCGATCCAGCAGCCCCACCCGCCGATCCTGATGTCGGCGAGCAGCCCGGAATCGGCGCGTTTCGCCGCGCGCCACCGGGCCAAGATGGGCATGGTGATGCTGACCGACGTCGAGGCCGCGAAGGACTGCATCCGGATCTACAGGGAGACCGCGCGGGAGCATGGCTGGGAGCCCGCGCTCGACGACATCCTGATCGGCGCGCATACCTGCGTCGCCGAGGACGACGAGCAGGCAAGGCGCCATCTCGGCGGCGGGCTCGACTACTTCTATCACGTGCTGTTCGGCGGGCCGCGGACGGCGCAGCGCCTGGTGATCCAGAAGACGCGGTTCTACGAGGACGAAGCCAACCGCAGGAACATCGGCGAACGGCTCGCGGCGTTGCGCGGAACCACCATCGAGGAACGCGTCGACCGCGGGCTGGTACTGTGCGGCACGCCCGACCGGGTGGTCGAGCAGATCCGGCATCTGAAGGCTGAGCTCGGCCACGGCGTGATGAACATCAACATGAAGATCGGCAACATCTCCGATGCCGTGGTGCGCCGCAGCATGAAGCTGTGGGGCGAACATGTCGCGCCCGCGGTGCGCGATCTCTGACCGGGTCCCGGGCGGCCAGGAGGGACGACATGACGTTCGAGGAACATAGCGTCGACCTGTCGAGCGGCCCTTTGGCCTATCACGTCGCCGGCGACGGCCCGCCGGTGATCCACATGCACGCCGCGTCGGGGTTTCGCGCGACCGCCGCGCTAAAAGCCCTGGCGCGATCGTTCCGCATCTTCGCGCCGGTGACGCCGGGCTTCGACGGCACCGCAACCCATGACGGCGTGGCGTCGATGGAGGCGCTCGCCCGCCTCGACGCCGAGTTCGCCGATACCGTCATCGGCGAGACGACCGATGTCATCGGACACTCCTTCGGCGGCTGGCGGGCGGCCTGGTACACGGTCCTGCATCCGCAAGAGGTCGGCCAGCTCGTGCTCGAATGCCCCGCCGGGTTCCGGGAAGAGGGGGCCGGCGGGCTGTCCCCCGACCCCGAGGAATTGCAGCGCCGGCTCTACGCCCACCCGGAGAAGGCGCCGCCGGAGACCAAACCCGAGCCCGTGCTGTCCCGCAACCGGCAAACGCCCGCCCACTATCACGGCGGCAGGGCGATGGACGAGGCGCTGGTCGAAAGGCTCGGCGACATCGAAGCCTTGACGCTGGTCCTGCACGGCACCAGGGACGGCGTCGTTCCGGCCTCCGGCGCGCGGCTGCTGAAGAACCGCATCCCGCGTTGCTTCCTGATCTACGTCTACGACGCGGCGCACGCGATCGAGGTGGATCAGCCCGAAAACTTCGTCGGCCTGGTCACGGACTTCCTCGCCCGCGGCGAGGCCTTCCTGGTTAATCCAGGGGCCGGCGACCGGGCGGCGTGACGTCCCGCGCCGGCGCCTGTGCGAAACGGAGACCGTCATGGCACGGGTCCTGAACTACGAGATCGCCTGCTTGCAGACGCGCTCGCGCGCGGTCGCGCTCGACGAAGCGCAACGCGACCGCGACATCCGCGAGAACATCGCGCGGATCGGCGAGATGATCGACTACGTGACCGCGTTCGGGAATTCGGACGTGCGCCTGGTGGTGCTTCCCGAATACGCGATCAACGCGCGCTGGCAGAGGCTCGATCTGGAGGACTGGTTCCGGCTCTGCACCACGATTCCCGGACCCTATACCGACCTCTTGGGCGAGAAGGCGAAGCAGCGGAACGTCTTCATCGCGGCCAATCTGTTCGAGCTGCACCCCGACTTTCCGCGCCGGTTCTTCAACACGTCCTTCCTGATCGACCCGTCCGGCGCGGTGATCCTCAAGCACTGGAAGAACAACAACAACGCCTGGGTGTTCCCCTACACCACGCCGTCCGACATCTATACCGAGTTCTGCGCCAGGTTCGGACGCGAAAGCCTGTTCCCGGTCGCCCGCACCGAGATCGGCAATATCGGCCTGATCACCTGCGGCGAGCTCGGCTTTCCCGAGAACGCGCGCTGCACGATGATGAACGGCGCCGAGATCCTCGCCCATCTGACATCCGAGCCGCACAACATGAGCCACGGCGACGTGTACAACTGGGAGGCCTACCGCATGACCCGGGCCTATGAGAACAAGTGCTATCTCGCGGCGGCCAATATCGGCATGTACGAGGGCGCGACGCGGGGGCTTCACGGCAGCCACGGGGATTCCGGCATCTATTCCTTCGACGGCGGGTGCATCAACCGGATCCGGGGCGCCGGCGAGGCGACCATCAAGGCGCCGGTCGACATGAACGCCCTGCGCCGCGCCCGCGCCAGGCCGTTTCATCCCGTGACCATCCGTGCCGAGATGTATGCCAGGGAGTACGCGGCGTCCGTCGGCTGGCCCAATGACGGGTTCGCCGACAAGCCGATAGAGAGCATCGAGGAGACCAGGGCGCAGTTCCGCCGTCTGGTCGAGGAGCGCCGGGCGAGGGGGATCGACATCGCGCCCCGCGAATGGCCCGACGATTGATCCCGCCGCCCGCCGCCGCACCGGTTCGGAAAACGCGAAAGACCTGTATCATTCCCGCCGGATCGCGAGTCGAGACGGCGCCAGGGAGGAGCCATGCGGGCCGGATACCGGGTCATCGACGTCGACAGCCACGTGACGCCGTCCCTCGAGGTGCTGCACCGCCACGCCGACGCGGGGCTGAAAGCGCGCTGGGACGAGCTCGCGCCGTTCATGCGGACCATGAATTCTCCGCCGGGCCGCGGCCATCCCGACGAGCCCTGGACGACGCTCAAGATCAACCCGATCCCCTACGACCGCGTGGCGGGCCGCAAGGGCGATGCCGGGGAGGCGCGGAAGGGCGGTGCCGGTGCGCTCGCCGGCCGCGTGCAGAACATTGCCAAGGAAACCTGCAGCCCGCGGATACAGCACGACAACAGCACCGGCCGGCTGGCGGACATGGACCGGGAGGGGGTCGACGTCAACTGCCTGATCCCCGGCACCTGGGCGTCGGCCGCGACCGCGCTCGACCCGTCCCTCGCCGTCGGTCTCTACGGCGCCTATCACGAGTACATGGCCGCGTTCTGCGCCGCCGATCCCGATCGCCTAAAGGGCCTGCTGCTGGCCCCGGCCGCCGACGTGGACTGGGCGGCGGCCGAGATCCGGCGCCGCGGCGGCGAGAAATGGGTGTCCTGCGTGTGGCCCGTGCTGCCCGAGGGCACCCCGATCGACGACCCCGACCACGAGCCGATCTGGCAGGCGATGAACGATTTCCACCTGCCGATCATGCATCACAGCTTCTTCTACGAGCCGCCCTACTTCCCCGGCTATCGCGACATCTGGGGCAACGCGGCGGTCGCCCGCGTGGCGGCCCATCCCTGGGGCGCGCAGCGGCTTCTGGCCTATGTGATCTGCGGCGGCATCCTCGACCGCTACCCCGACATCAAGGTCGGGTTCTCGGAGACCGGGCACGGCTGGCTGCCCTACTGGGTGCTGCGCCTGGACAGCCAGGTGGAGTACGTCACGGGAGCCGTGCCCGCGCTCGCGATGAAGCCCTCCGACTACGTCCGCGCCGGGCGCGTCTTCTGCGCGATCGAGACCCACGAGGGACCCGACATGACCAGGGCGGTGATCGACGTGCTGGGCGACGGCTGCCTGATGTACGCGTCCGACTTCCCGCACCCGGAATGCGACTGGCCGCGCTCGGTCGACAATGTGCTCGCCTGGTCGAACGCGATCGGCCCCGCGGCCATGCAAAAGCTGCTTGCCGGCAATGCCGACCGGTTTCTCAGGATGCTCTGAGGCGGGGCATTGTGAACTACGACCGCGCGCTCGAGATCATGCTGAAGGCCAAGCAGGTGGGCGAGGACCACGGCCTGGAGGTGAGCGTCGCCGTGGTGGATTCCGCCGGCCACCCGGTCGTGGTCGCGCGCGGCCGGGAGACCGCCTGGCACGGCCCCTATATGGCGACCGGCAAGGCGCGGCTGTCGGCGGCCTTCCGCAAGCCGACCGATGCCCTGATGGAGCAGTGGAAGGACCGGCCGATGTTCCCGCTCAGCCTGACCGAAGTCATCCCCGGCGGGGTGACGCTGAATGCCGGTGGACACCCCATCTTCGACGGCGAAGAATGTATCGGCGCGATCGGCATCGGCGGCGGCTCGCCGGCGAATGACGGCAAGATCGCCCGTCTGACGGTCGAGGCCGTGGGCGGCCTGCCGCCGGTCTGAGCGAGGGAGGCCGATGTCGTCCTACGAGCTCAACAAGGCGATCCACCATATCTATATCGATCGCGACCGGACGATGGCCTTCCGGGACGGCGACTACGCGATGCTCGACCGCTTCGGGCTCGACGAGGACGAGCGCGCGGCCCTGGTCGGGCGGGACTTCCCGCTTCTGTGGGCGATGGACGTGCACCCCGTCCTGCTGTTCCACCTCTCCGCGGTCCTCAACCCGCGCGAGTGGTATGTCAGGGAGGTGGTCCCGAAGATCCGGGACATACCCAATAGCTGGTACGACTACTACAGCCCGCCGCGGGACGCGGGCCAGGGGGGGTGATGGCGAGCACCGTCTGCGTCATCGCATCGACCCACAATCCGCGGATCTTCTGGAACCGCGACAACGCCGACGAGCAGGACCTCGCGGAGCTCGAAGACGCCTTCGGCGTGCTCCGCCAGGGGCTCGCCGAGGCCGCGCCCGATGCGATCGTCGTGGTGGCCAACGACCATCTCGACAATTTCTTCTTCGACAACCTGCCGTCCTTCGCGGTCGCCACCGGCCCGGTCGCCGAGGGGCCGTTCTGGTACGAATCCGAGATCATGCACCTGCCGTCCTATCGCTGCGCGGTGCATCAGGATCTCGCCCAGGACATCCTGCGGCGGGGCGCGGAGAACGGCATCTCGTTCTCCCAGGTCCACGAGTTCACCATCGACCACGCCTTCACCCTGCCGCTCTCCTATGTGCGGCCGGAACAGGACATCCCGATCGTCCCGATCATCTCCAACGCCTTCGGCTATCCGATCCCCAACACGAGGCGCTGGTATGCGCTGGGCGAGCTGATCGCGGAGGCGATCGACGCCCGCCCGGCCGACGAGCGCATCGCGGTAATCGGCTCGTTCAACCTCACCGTCGAGGTGGGCGGCCCGAAGATGGGCAACTACAACCAGGACTTCAATCGCTGGGTGATCCGGCAGATGAGCGACGGCGCGAAGGACACGATCCTCGACTCCCTCTCCGTGCCCCGGCTGATCCGGGAGGGCAACTCGACGGCGGAGTTCCTCAACTATGTTACGGTCCTCGGCGTGGTCGCCGACCGCAAGCCCGACTTCATCCGCCACAAGCCGGTGCGCGGCGTCGGTACCTGCCCGGTAGCGCTCTGGAAGGGCGCGGCCTGAAACCGAAGAGAGTCGCATGGCGCCCGTCAAGCAACCGATCCGCACCGATGCCGCGCCGACGCCGACCGGGCCGTTCAACCAGGCCGTCCGCGTCGGCAATCTGGTGTTCACCTCGGGCCAGGCCGGCCGCAACCGCGAGACCGGCGAGATGGGCGACATCCGCGACCAGGCCAGGCGCTGCATCGGCAATATCGAGGCGATCCTCGGCGCGGCCGGCGCCTCGCTCGCCGACGTGGTCAAGGTGACCGTCTATCTCCGCGATGCCGGGGATGCGCCGGCCTTCAACGACGAATACCGCAAGCTGATGCCGGAGCCGCTGCCCGCCCGCTCGTCGGCCTATGTGGGGCTCAAGAACCCCGACATGCTGGTCGAGATGGAGGCCGTCGCGGTTCTGCCCGAGAAACCGTAGGGAGACGGATCGCGATGCCGACGGTGGAGCTGCGCAGCGGACTCAACATGTATTACGAGATCCATGGCGAGGGCGACCCGCTGGTCCTGATCGCCGGCACCGGCTCCCATCTGCACAAGTGGCACCTCTACCAGGTCCCGTATTTCAGCCGGCACTACCGGACCGTTGTCTTCGATCACCGCGGCACCGGCAAGTCGGACAAGCCCGACATCGAGTATTCGATCCCGATGTTCGCCGCGGATCTGTGCGACCTGCTCGATGCGCTCGGTATCGCCCGGGCGCATATCCTGGGGCATTCGATGGGCGGGCAGGTGGCGCAGCAATTCGCCATCGACTACCCCGACAAGACGCACGGGCTGGTGCTGTCCGAGACCGGGTCCGGGCCGTTCCCGGGCTACGACTTCCCGCGCGGCATCCCGCTCCAGACCTGCCTCACCTTCGCCAGGGTCGACGGCTCGGTCGCCGAACGGCTCAAGGACTCCCATCTCGGCGAGTTCTGGTACACGCCGGAATTCCGCAAGAACAACCCCGAGATCATGCAGAAGATCCTCGATCTCGCGATGATGGAGCCGCCGCCGCTAAAGCCCTATCTGCGCCACATCGTCGCGCGCCAGAACCACAACGTGACCGACAAGCTCGACCGCATCGTCGCGCCCACGCTGATCGTCGTCGGCGACGAGGACCGGTTCGCCGAGGGCACGGGCGATTTCGTCAAGCAGACCCGGCACCTGCACGGCAGGATCAGGGGCTCCAGGTTCTTCATGGTGCCGAACGCGCGCCACGGCGTGTTCTGGGAGCATCCGGAGCTGGTGAATTCGACCATCCACGCGTTTCTGAGCGAGCTTGAGGAGGACAGGTGAGACCGGGCTGGCCGGCCAGGCCGCCAACCGATCCAGGGAGGAAACGATGAAATTTCGCCACGCCACGACAGCGTTGCTCACCGCCGGAGCCGCCGCGCTCCTCGCCGCGCCGGCCGGCGCCGACATGCTTTCGGAGCTGGTCGCCGGTGCGAAGAAGGAGTCGTCGCTCCGCGTGACGCTGCACCCGACGATTGCACCCGACACCGCCAGGAAGGTCGCGGCCGCGTTCAACGCGGCCTATGGGCTCTCGATCGACGTGAAGCCCGACCTGACCGGGCGCTATTCCGGCAAGGCCGCCAAGGGCGCCATCGAGTACAAGAGCGGCGGCAAGCCCTCCTATGACGTGATGGTGCTGAACGAGAGCGCCTTCATGACGCTCGCCGCGGCCGATGCGCTGGTCAAGATCGACGGCTGGCAGGACATGCTGCCCAAGGGCACGGATCCCGCCAAGGCGAGCCCGGGGCCGATCGCCGGGGTCGGCTTCAAGTGCTGCGACCTCTACTGGGGCTTCTCCTACAACCCGGACAAGTTCGACAGCGCCAGGTTGCCGCTCGCGATGAAGGATCTGGGCGGCGCCGGCAAGGCCGCCATCACCCTGTTCGCGAGCAACATCACGGCGGCGATCCTGAAATACGACGCGGCCACGCTGGTCGGCTACGCCAAGGCCTGGGGGGCGGCCAAGGTCAAGCGCCTGCACCCCACCGCGATGGCCCAGCGCGTGGCGCTCGGCGAGTTCGCCCTCGGCGGCTTCCAGTCGACCGAACAGTTCCTCGACGCCAGGCAGAAGGGCGCCAAGCTGTCGATCGCGATGTTCAAGGATTTCGTGCCCCACGGGGTCCTGCTGCATGCCGTCCGCAAGGGCACCGGCAGTCCCAACGCGGCCAAGCTGTTCGTGATGTGGACCACCGGGCCGGACGCCATCGAGGCGATGAGCGAGGGCAACAATCTCGGCAACGCCGATTACGGCGGCAACGAGGCGATAGAGATCGCGCGGCGCGAGTCGGAGAAGGTCGGCGTGGTCCCCGCGTCGTTCTTCGATTCGGCCGAGAACTACGGGAAGCTCCAGTGGCTGGCGACCAGGGCCGGAAAGAAGTTCACCGGCCAGCTTGTTCGTGCCATCAAGGGCTCCAAGAAGAAATAGCACGCGCGGCGGCGTGCGGCGCGCAGCCCGGCAGTCCGCACGCCGCCCCGTCCCCAAGCCGCCAATGGGACGACCCATCGCCGAGGCCGCAGGCGGCCGCGGATTGCGAAGATCGCTGCTGAGGCGCGGCGTCGGCGCCGTCGACGGCGGAGAATGGGCGCTCGGCGTCGTCGCCGGGACCGTCGCCCTGTTCATCCTGCTCCTGATGGCGATCGTCGTCTGGATGAGCACGCTGCCGGGCCTGCCCGGCGATCCCGGCTTCACCTTCGAGAACTACGCCGACGTGTTCGAGGACGGGGTGATCTTCGATGCGCTGATCAACAGCTTCCTGATCGGTATCGGCACGGTCGCCGTCAACATGCTGTTCGCCGTTCCGCTCGCCTGGCTGGTCCACCGCACCGACATGCCCGGCAAGCCCCTGGTCGTCACCCTGGTCGCGATCAGCGTCCTGATCCCCGGCTTTCTCAAGGCGATGGGCTGGATCCTGGTGCTGAGCCCCGATATCGGCTTGCTCAACAGCCTCTATGTCGAGCTCACCGGCGCGGCGGAGGCGCCGTTCACGATCTATGGCATCGGCGGGGTGGTGTTCATCCAGGGGCTGATGCTGACGCCCGCCATGTTCTTCCTGATCTCGGGCAGCATGATCGCGCTCGACCCCGCGCTGGAAGAGGCCGCCCAGATGTCGGGCGCCGGCCGCTGGACGACCATCGCGCGGGTGAGCTTCCCGCTGATCCGCCCGGCCGTCATCGCCGGGCTGATCTACAACTTCATGACCGCGGTCACGCTGTACGAGATCGCGGCGTTGCTGCTGGACGAGGGTACGGCGGTCCTGTCCACCGAGCTCTTCCTCTATGTCCGGTCGGCCGGCGGCTCGATCGAGCTCGGCTATGCCGCGGTGTACGGTGTCATCATGATGGCCTTCGCCGTCTTCGCGCTCTGGTTCTACGGCCGCGCGATCCGCAAGGCGCACCGCTTCGCCGTGGTCACCGGCAAGGGATACCGCCCCAGGCTGGCGGTCCTCGGACGCTGGCATTGGGCGGCCATCGGCTTCGTTGCGGTCTATGTCGCGCTGTCGGAGCTGCTGCCGCTGGCGATGCTGGTCTGGATTTCGCTGCTGCCCGCGCTCACCCAGTTTTCGGTGGAAGCCCTCGGCCAAGTCTCCTTCGCCACCTATGGCGACATCTGGGGACAGCTCGGCGGGTGGGAGCCGCTGGTGAACACCGTCGTCATGATCACCGCGACGCCCGCCCTGGTGGTCGGCTGCTCGCTGGTAATGTCCTACGTCACCGTGCGGTCCCGACTCCCGGGAAGGCAGCTGATCGATACCGCGGCGATGTTGCCGCATGTCATTCCCGGGATCGCCTTCGCCTTCGCGCTGATCGTGTTCGGGATCGCGCTCAGCCGTTTCGCCGGGATCCAGCTCTCCGGCACCATGGCGATGATCGTCGCCGCGCTGGTGGTCTACCGCATCCCCTACTGCACGCGGGTGACCAACGCCGCGCTGTTGCAGATTCATGCCGAGATCGAGGAGGCCGCCCGCATGTGCGGCGCCGGCACGATCCAGATCCTGCTGCGTATCGCGGTGCCCTTGATCAAGTCGTCGCTGGCCTACGCGGCGCTGTGGATCGCGCTCCTGGTGCTCCGCGAAGTCACCATCCCGCTGATGCTGGCGAGCCCCGACAACATTGTCCTGTCGGTCCGCATATGGACGCTGTGGGAGACCGGCCAGTACGGTGCGGCATCCGCGCTCGGCGTGGTGATGTTCGGGGTATCGGGTGCGGTCCTGCTCGGCATCCAGCGGATCTTCCGGGCGCAGGGGCTGTTCGAGACGCGGGGCAATTGAGGTGCTGGAAGTCAGCGGCCTCTACAAGAGCTTCGAGACCGCCGGCGGCGGGGTGACCGCGGTGGACGGCGTGACGTTCTCCGTCGCCGCCGGTCAGGCCTTCACGCTGCTCGGCCCGTCGGGCTGCGGCAAGACGACGGCGCTCAGATGCATCGCGGGTCTCGAACGTCCAGCCGCGGGCAGCGTGAGGCTCGACGGGGCGGCGCTGTTCGACGCCGATTCCGGCATCTTCGTGCCGCCCGACAGGCGCGGCATCGGCATGGTCTTCCAGTCCTACGCCATCTGGCCGCATATGAACGTGTTCGACAATGTGGGCTTTCCCCTGCGCATCGGAAGGCGGCCGCGCGCCGAGATCCGCGACCGGGTGGGCTGGGCGCTCGACATGGTGCAGCTCGGCGGCTTCGCGGAGCGCGACTCGACGCAGCTCTCGGGCGGCCAGCAGCAACGCCTCGCCGTCGCCCGGGCCCTGGTGCAGGAGCCCAGGCTGCTGCTGCTCGACGAGCCGCTCTCGAACCTCGACGCCAAGCTGCGCGAGGAGATGCGCGACGAGCTCAAGCGGCTGCAAGCCGCGCTCGAGCTCACCATGCTCTACGTCACCCACGACCAGGCCGAGGCGATCGTGCTGTCCGACCGGATCGCGGTGATGAGCGAGGGGCGCATTCTTCAGGAAGGTCCGCCGCGCGAGATCTACCGGCGGCCCCGGTCCCCGTTCGTCGCCGGCTTCGTCGGCAGCAGCAACCTGCTCGAAGGCGTCGTGACGGAGAGCCTGGGCGAAGGGCGGTTCCGGGTCGAGACGGCGTGCGGATCGGTATGCGCGATTTCGACCGCCGCGCTGCGCCGCGACGAGGGGGTGCTGGTCTCGCTGAGGCCGGAGCTCATCCATCTCACCGCCACGCGCCCGGCCGGCGATGCCGACGGGACGGTGTGGGAGGTCACCGTCGAGGGGAGCAGGTTCTTGGGCGATTCCACCTATTACGACGTGACGTGCGGAGGCAGGCCGCTCCGGGTGCGCGCCGGCCCCCATGCCGGCTTCGACCCCGGCGGCCGGGCATTCGCGGCGATCGCCGCGGCCGACTGCGTGTGCGTCCGAACGGGAGACGGGGATCATGGATGAAGACCGGCGGCGCGCGATCGAGTGGGACTGCACGCGGACGCTGACCGGCTTCATCAACGCCCTCGATGCCGGAGACTACGAGACCATGGCCGGGCTGATGGCCGAGACCGGCGTCTGGGTACGGCCGGGGGGCGATGCTGTCGGACCGTCGGGATTGCTCGAAGCCATGCGGAACCGGCCGCGCGACCTGATCGTCCGGCATGTCATCTCGAACGTCCTGATCGAGGTGATCGACGAGGACAACGCGACCGGCATCGCCTATCTGACGGTGTACCGCCACAACGGTGCGCCGCCGGAAAACGGACCGGCACCCCTCGCCGGGGTCCATATGGTCGGCGTCTCGTACAACCGCCTGGTGCGCGAGCCCGGCGGCTGGAGAATCGCCGAGAAGCGAACCAGCCGGACTTTCGATGCGGAGGTCTGAAGCCCGCTGGACCGTTTCGGCGGTCGGGGCCGGCCTCGGGCGCATCGCGCGGCACGCAGGCCCATCGCCTAGTAGGGAAGAACCCTGCCGACGCCCTCGCGGCGGGCCTTTGCCACGAGCATCGCCGCCAGGGCGATATCGGAGATCGCCTGGCCGCGGTGCCAGAAGAGAATCGTTTCGGCATCGCTCTCGCGCCCGGGCCGGTCGCCGTTGACGATCTGGCCGATCTCGGCGTGCAGGGTCTCCCGGGTGAGCGAGCCGCTGTCGACATGGTGGCGCAGCGCGCCGAACGGTCCCGCGTGAGCGTGCGACCAGGTATCGACGACGACCTTGTCGAAGACGTCGAGGAACCGGTCCTCCAGCGCGCTCTGGGTGCCGTAGGGGATGACCAGCGATCCGGGCTTGACCCATTCCGACCTGAACAGCGGTTCGGGCCGCACAAGCCGCGTCGCCTCGACGACCACATCGGCGCCGCGGATCGCCTCTTCCCAGCTCGCGCAGGCGACGACCCTGGCCTTGGTCTCTCCCGCCAGGCGCGCGGCCAGCGCCTCGCGGCTCTCCGCGCGGCGGGAATGGATGCGGATCTCCTCGAAGGCGAACAGGGCGGCGATCAGCCGTACGTTCCAGTAGGAGCTGCCGCGCGCGCCGATATTGGCGAGAACCCTGGGCGCACGGGGCGCGAGATGCCGGGCGCCGGTCGCCGAGACCGCGCCGGTACGCATGTCGGTGATGTGGGACGCATCGACGATTGCCACCGGCACGCCGGACTCCGGGCGCATCAGGAGGATAAACCCGAGCTCCGAGGCCAGACCCGCCTTGTAGTTGGGCACGAAGTCGCCGACCACCTTGAAGCCCGCAAGGTCGAGAGGCGCCAGATAGCCGGCCAAAATGTTGAAGTGGCCCTGGTTGGTGGGATCGTGACGCAGATTGGCGCGCGGATTCTGGACGTACTCCCCTTTGCCCTGAGCCGCGAAGGCCAGCTCCGCCGCCTCGACGATCTCGGAGTCCTCTATCCCGATCCGGCTGACATCGTCCCGGTCGAGATAAAGCACCTCCAGCGCTTCGCTCATGTGGCAGGCATCTCCGTTCGCGCAAGGTGACGCGGGGCGGGACGGCATGGCCGTTGCGCGGCTCGGGCCGGAGGATGGCACGGCGATTGCGCACCGTCCATGCATGCCTAAGATGATGGGGCAAAGGGCCTGTTCCTCGGAAATCGATGGCGGCATGGTCCGCACCCGGACAAACAGAGGAGGCTTGCCGACAATGCGCATCGCACCGATTTCGCTCGCCCTTGCCGCCGCCGTTGCGACGGCCGCGGCCGCCGCGCCGGCGCTCGCCGAATACCCGGAAAAACCCGTTCAGATCGTCGTGCCGTTCGGCGCCGGCGACGCGCTGGATACCAGCGGTCGGGTGATCGCCAAGCGGCTCAAGGACCGGTTCGGCGTCCCCTTCCTGGTCAAGAACATCCCGGGCGCCGGCGGCGGCAAGGGAACCGCCGAAGCCAACAAGGCCGCGCGCGACGGCTACACGCTGCTGATGGGATCCACCGGCGCCCTTACCGCGCGTCCGTTGATCTCCAAGCCCGGCTACGTGACCGCCGATTTCGTGCCCATCGCCCAGCTCGTCGAGGTGCCGATCGGACTGGCCGTGGCGGCCGACAGCCCGTTCCGCTCGGTCAAGGACATCGTAGCGGCCGCCAAGGCCAAGCCCGGCGGCATCAAGTATGCCACGCCGGGGCCGGGGGCGACGCAGCACATCAACATGGAGATCTTCGCCAAGAATAACGGGATCGAGATGACCCATATCGGCGGTCGCGGCGGCAAGGGCGCGGTCACCAAGACGCTCTCGGGCGAGGTCGATTTCGTCTTCGTCGGCGCCCCCAACTACACCGCCCTCGCCAAGGCCGGCAAGCTCAGGGTGATCGGCCTCGCCGCGCCCCGGCGGGTCGCCTACCTCCCGGATACGCCCACCTTCCGCGAGCAGGGCTACGCGTTCGACGTGGCCGTCTGGTTCGGCCTGTTGACCCATCGGGGCGCGCCCGCCGGAATCGTCGCCAAGCTGCGCAAGGCGGTGGCCGAAATCGCCGCCGATCCCGAGACCAGGGCGCTCTACAAGAAGGTCAATCTCAACGAGGCCTTTCTCGGCGGCGACGACTTCCAGAAGCGCATCGACGCCAATGTGGCCAAGCACAAGGTGGTGCTCAAGGATATCGGCCTGATGAAATAGGGCCGCCATCGTTGCGGGCCGACCGCGTCATCGGGCTGGCGGTCGCCGCTTCCGGTCTCGCGCTGGGCTGGGCCGCCTCGGGGGTGGAGACCCTCGCCCAACAGACCACGCTCAGCGCGCGGTTCTTTCCGATGCTGCTCGCCGCCGTGCTGTTGCTGTCGGGGCTGGGCATCGCCGCGCGCCCGGGCGAACGGGGCCTGATCGACGTCGTGGCGCCGCTATGCAGCTCCCGGGTGCTGACTTTCGGGGGCGCCTTCCTGCTCTACGCGCTGACTTTCCGCTATGTCGACTTCCGCCTGGGCACGGCGCTCTTCATGGCTGTCGCGCTGTGGAGCCTGGGCAGCCGCAGGCCGGTGGAGCTGATCGGTTTGCCGATCGCGGTCGCAATCGGCGTCTGGGCCGTTTTCCGCCATGGCTTCACCGTTCTGCTGCCGGTCTGGGGCTGAGGGTGGATTTTCTCGGCTTCGAGCTTCTGGCCGGCGCGGTCTCGACGGTGCTGCGGCCCGACGTGCTCGCGGTCGTCCTGCTCGGCGTTCTGGCCGGGCTGCTGTTCGGTGCCGCCCCGGGCCTGACGGCGACCGCCGGCGTTGCCATCGCGACGCCGCTCACCTTCGGCGCCAGCTTCGAGCTGGCCATGGCGCTGCTGCTCGGGCTCTACTGCGCCGGGTATTTCGCCGGCTCCATCCCGGCGATCCTGATCAACACGCCGGGCGCCCCGGGCAACGCGGCGACCGCGCTCTCCGGCTACCGGCTGGCGCAGGCGGGCCGGGCCGATGTCGCGCTCTCGCTCGCCATCGTGTGCTCGGTCATCGGCGGCGTCTTCTCGCTTCTCGTGTTGATGGCGGCGGCACCCTGGCTCGCCGGCTTCGCGCTGGAATTCACCGCCGTCGAGTACTGCGTGCTCGGCCTGTTCGGCCTGATGTGCGTCGCCGCGGTCTCGGGCGGCGCATTGACCAAGGGCATCGTCGCCGCGGCTTTCGGAATGACGCTCGGCACGGTCGGCATCGACGAGGTCGGCGGCATTCCCCGGTTCATGCTCGGCATGCCGGAGCTTCAGGCAGGGGTCGCGCTGATCCCGGCGTTGATCGGCTTTTTCGCCGTGGGCGAGATGCTCTCCCAGGCCGCCAAGCGAAGCGGCGGCGATGCGGCCGCCGTGCCGCGCCAGGCGAAGTTCCCGTTGATCCAGCTGCCGGGCCTGCTGGGGCGCAATCTGGGGCTGCTGCTGCGCAGCGCCGGGCTGGGCACGGCAATCGGCGTGCTGCCCGGCACCGGGCCGACGATCGCCTCGTGGATCGCCTATGGCGGCATCGGCGAGAAGGGCGACCGCGACGTTCGCGGCGTCATCGCGTCCGAATCGGCCAACAACGCCGTCACCGGCGGCGCGCTGGTGCCGTTGCTGACGCTGGGCATACCGGGCGACACGGTGACCGCGGTGCTGATCGGCGCGCTGCTGATCCAGGGCATCGAGCCCGGCCCCTTCTTCATCGTGGAACACTCCCACCTGTTCGCCCAGATCCTGATGATCCTGCTGGTCTCGGCGGCGATGATCCTGGTCCTCGGGCTGGTTGCCCGGCGGGCGTTGTGGCTGGTGCTGCTCTGTCCGCCGCGCATCCTGCTGCCGGTCGTCGGGGTGCTCTCGGCGACCGGGACCTTCGCCATCGGCCATGCGCCGTTCGAGGTCGGGCTCGCCGCCGTCCTCGGGCTGATCGGCTTCTGCCTCGGCCGGTTCGGCTTCCCCGCCGCGCCGATCGTCATCGGCCTTGTGCTCGGCCCGATCGTCGAGGTCAATCTGCGCAATGCGCTGGTCGCCAACGACATGGATTTCTCCGTCTTCCTCACCCGGCCGATCAGCGCGACGCTGATCGCCGCCCTGCTGGCGCTGCTCGCCTGGCGGGGCTGGCGTGCGTTCGGAGACAGGATCGCGCGGCGCGGGCCGTGACCCTGGCGGGAAATGCGGGTCGGGGCGACGCCCGGCCCACCGCGGCGGAGGCTTTCCCGCGAAGCAGCGGCGCTGCCGCCGCAACGGATTGACACCGTTGTTCCAATTGCAGTGTCAAACCCGGACAATGGGATCCCGCACGGCCGCCCGTGCCCGGCGCCGGATTGCGGGTGTTGTATGCCGAGGAGATGCGATCCCATGCGACCTGCGCCCAACGCCCCCGTGCGCGCGCCCCGCGGAACCGAGCTCCACACCAAGGGATGGCCGCAGGAGGCGGCCTATCGCCTGCTGATGAACAATCTGGAGGTGGCGGAAGACTGGCGGCGGCTGATCGTCTATGGCGGCCGTGGCAAGGCGGCCCGGGACTGGGAGTCCTACTACCGGATCGTCGAGACCCTGGAGGAGCTGGAGAGCGACGAGACGCTGGTCGTACAGTCGGGCAAGCCCGTCGCCGTCTGGAAGACCCATGAGTGGTCGCCCCGGGTGCTGATCTCCAACGCCATGCTGGTGCCGTACTGGAGCACGCTCGAGCACTTCAACGAGCTCGAGGCCAAGGGCTTGACGATGTACGGGCAGATGACCGCCGGGTCGTGGTGCAATATCGGCTCGCAGGGGATCGTCCAGGGCACCTACGAGACCTTCGCGACGGCGGCCAAGATGAGGTTCGGCGGCACGCTCAAGGGCCGCATCACCATCACCGGCGGTCTCGGCATGTTCAGCGGGATCATGCCGCATTGCATCAGGCTGAACGGCGGGGTGAGCATCGGCGTCGAGATCGACCCAGAGCGCATCCAGCGCCGCATCGAGCTCGGCTTCGTCGACGAGATGCTCACCGACCCCGACGAGGCTTACCGGCTGGCCCGGAGCTGCGCGGAGCGGGGCGAGGCGCGGGCGATCGCGGTGCTCGGCAACATGTCCGACGTGCTCGGCGACTTCCTCGAGAAGGGCACCCATTTCGACATCGTCACCGACCAGACCTCGGCGCACGACATGCTGGAAGGCTACGTGCCGGGCGGCATGTCGCTGGCGGAGGCGCTCGACCTGCGCAAGTCCGCCCCGGACGAATATATCGGCCTCGCCCGGGCGAGCGCGGTCAGGCAGGTGCGCGCCATGGTCGAGTACCAGCGCCGCGGCGCGCTGGTGTTCGACTACGGCAACAACATCCGTCAGGAGGCCTACAACGCCGGCTACAAGGACGCCTTCGCCTTTCCCGGGTTCGTCGAGGCGTTCATCCGCCCGCTGTTCTGCGTCGGCCGCGGGCCGTTCCGCTGGATCTGCCTGTCGGGCGAGGAGAGCGATTTGCGCAAGACCGAGGAGGTCGCGCTCGGCGAGTTCGCCGACGACGAGGTGTTCGCCAACTGGGTGCGGATCGCATCGGAGCACCAGCCGATCGAGGGGCTGCCGGCGCGGCTGGGCTATCTCGGCTTCGGCCAGCGCGCCCGGTTCGGCAAGCTGCTCAACGACATGGTGCGCTCGGGCGAGCTCGCCGGACCGGTGGCGATGAGCCGCGACCATCTCGATACCGGATCGGTCGCATCGCCCAACCGGGAGACCGAGCGCATGCGGGACGGCAGCGACGCCGTCGCGGACTGGCCGATCCTCAACGCGATGCTCAACGTCGCCTGCGGCGCGACCTATGTCGCGGTCCATAACGGCGGCGGCGTCGGGGTCGGCTACGCTACCCATGCGGGCCTGGTCATGGTGGCCGACGGCACCGACCTCGCCGAACGGAAGATCGAGCGCTGCCTGACCGTCGATCCCGGATCGGGTGTGGTCCGGCATGCCGATGCGGGCTACGAGACGGCGATCCAGCTGGCCCGCAGCGCGGGCATCCGCATGCCGATGCTGGGCGCCTGAGTCGCCGGCGGAAGCGGGAAGCCCGACCCGCGCGACTCACAAGCCGGTCAAATCGCCCGCCCCCGCGGCGACGGCCTCGCGCGCCCAGGCGAGGGTCGAGTCGTAGGCGCGCGCCGCCGGCACCACGAACTCGCGGACCAGAACGGTGTCCAGAACCGGCTCCAGGGAACGCTGCCGCGGAATGTCGAGGAAGGCGGCGCGCAGCCGTTCCAGCTCGGCCTCGGCGATGTCCGCATGCGCGACCAGCGGCGGGACCGGCGCCGCCGCGGTGGTCGCGACGACGCGCAGATCCGCGACCGCCCGGGGGTCGTTGTGGCGCAGCAGGTCGAGATACCAGCCGTCGAGGGGACCGACATCCGCGCGGCCGTCGAGGATGGCGGCGACGACCGCCCGCGGCGCGAACAGGGGCCCCACCGAGTCCGCGAACAGCCGGGGCCGGGCGCCGGTCCGGTAAGACAGGAGATGGTGGCGGGCCGCGTTGTAGCCCGAATGGGAATGCTCGACCGTCCACGCCAGCCGGCCGCCGAAGGTATCTTCCAGCGTCGTGGCCGCGCTGTCCGCGCGGACCACGAAATCGGTGACATAGACCGGCTCTCCGCCGTAGCGGGGCGGTCGGGGGACCGGGGCGCAGACGATCCGTGGCCTGGTGTCGGCCATCGCGAACGGCCAGCCGCACATGAAGACGCAGCCGATGTCGGGGCGTTGCCACAGCGTCTCGATGGGCGCCGGGGCCGCATGGTCGACGACCTCAAGCGCGGTCCCCGACCGTTCGCCGACGAAGGCGAATATCCGCTCCCACCCCGCCTTGACGCGCGGGGTCGCGTTGTACATGCGCGAATTGGCGATCAGCGTCATGACAATGCCCGAGCGCAAGGTACCGGGCGGTCGCACGCGGAATCAACCGGCGCCGGTCCTTTCCGCAAGCCTATCGCACCCCGGTCAGCCACAGGCATAGCCCGGGAAACGCCACCAGCAGGACCAGCCGCGCGGCGTCGCTGACGCAGAAACCGAGCACCCCCTTGTAGGTCTGGCCCATCGGCACGTCGCGCGCCATGTTGTTGATCACGAAGAGGTTGAGGCCGAAAGGCGGGCTGATCATGCCCACCTCGACGGAAATCAGCACCAGGATCCCGAACCAGATCATCGCCTGCGGGTCGCTCATGCCGAGATCCAGCGACAGCACGACGGGGATGAACACGGGCAGGGTGAGCAGCACCATGGCGAGCGATTCGAGCACGCAGCCGAGCGCCAGATAGATCGCCAGGATGATGGCTACGATCAACAGCGGCGGGGCGTCGAGGGCGGCCACCTGGGCCGACAATTCGCTGGGCACCCGGGAGAGCGCGAGGGCGGCGCTGAACAGCTCCGCGCCCAGCAGGATCAGGAAGATGAACGCCGTGTTGAGGGCGGTGCGCAGGATCGCCTCGCAGAAGCCCTGCCAGCGCATGCCGCCCAGGATCACCGCCAGCAGGCCGACGCAGAAGGCGCCGATGGCCGATGCCTCGGTGGGCGAGAACCAGCCGCCGTAGATGCCTCCGACCACGACGGCGAAGATGATCGCGGTCGGCCACATGTCGCGGCTGTCGCGCAGCCGCCGGACGAGCGCGAAGCGTTCCGCCGCCGGCGCCTCGCCGGGCCAGATGCGGGCATAGACCCAGATCACCGCCATGTAGCCCGCGACCGCCAGGGCTCCGGGGACGATCGCGGCGATGAACAGGTGGCCGATGCTCTGCTCGGTATAGATGGCGTAGATGACCAGGATGACCGAAGGCGGAATCAGGATGCCCAGCGTGCCCCCGGCGGCCAGCGTCCCCGTCGCCAGCGCGCCGGAATAGCCGTGGCGGCGCATCTCCGGCCCGGCGACCTGCGACATCGTGGCCGCGGTCGCGAGCGACGAGCCGCAGAGCGCGCCGAAGGCGGCGCAGCCGCCGATGGTGGCCATGGCGAGGCCGCCGCGCCGGTGGCCGAGCCAGGCCCGCGCCGCCTGAAACAGCGACCGGTTGAGCCCGCCCTTGGTGGCGAACTCGCCCATCAGCAGGAACAGCGGGATGATCGAGAGCGTGTAGCTGGAGAAGCGGCTGAAGGTCAGGGTCTTCAAATTGTTCAGCAACGGCTCGGGGCCGGTGATGGCGGCATAGCCGATCCCGCCGGCAAGCAGCATCGCGAGCGCGACCGGCACCCGCAGGGCGAGCAGAAGCACCACGCCCACGAACATCGCCACGCCGATATCGTAAGGGGTCATGGCGCGCCGTCTTCCGCGTCGGGCCCGGCGCCGCCGCCGACCCGTTCGCACACCACGAAGACCGCCGTCGCCATCCACAGGACGGCGGGGACGCTCGCAAGCGCGAAACCCCACCACCGCGGCAACTGCAAAAACATGCTGATCCGGCCCCGGTCATAGGCATCGTATCCGCCGACGATGAGTTGCATGGCGAGGACGATGACGACGAGGGCGAAGACGACGCTGGCCGCGACATCGAGGGTCGCCTTTGCCGCAGGGGGCGCCCAGCCGGTGAAGGCGGTAATGACGACGTGCCCGTACTGCATCTGGCAATAGGGCATGAAGCTCATCACCGCGACGCCGGCGGCGAACTCGACGATCTCCGTGTCGCCCAGGATCGGGCGGCCGAGGGCGGCCATGCAGACCGCGACGACGGTGAACAGCATCGCCGCCACCAGCACCAGACCGCCGAACAGGGCGACCGCGCGCGTCGTGCGGTCGAGCCGGCGACGCCACGCGCGGAGTGGCGGGTTCAAGCCCGCGCCTTTCGCTGCCTCACGCGCCAGCTTCCCCGCGACCGCCGGCTAGCCCGATGTCCCGCATCGCGCCGCGCGCCTCTCCTGCCCTGTCGGCCGGACAGCGCCGCGCAGGCCATGACAGGGGCGAGAAATGCGGGCTAGGCCTTCCCGGCTACATGCGTCCGTGCTTGCCGGTAATGTCCAGCAGGGTCTTGAACAGCGCCGCGCCGTCATAGCCGCGGCCGTTCATCTCGGCGATCCAGGCGTCGTAGGCCGGCTGGACGGTCTTCTTCCAGCGCGCGATCTCCGCATCCGAGACCCTGAACACGTTGTTGCCGTGATCGACGATCGCCTTGCGCGCCGGGGCGGTCTGCGTGTCCCAAGCGACCCCCATCTTCTTCACCCACGGCATGCCGGAATTCCTGTCGACCACCGCCTTCAGATCGGCCGGCAGCTTGTCGTAGGAGGCCCGGCGCATCATCGTCATCAACATGGACTGATAGAGCGCCAGCTCCGAGTGATGGTTGGTCACCTCGTAGAAGCGGAAGGGCTTGGTGATCGCCCAGTTGATCAGCATGCCCTCGACCTGGCCGCGCGACAGCGCCTCGTAGACGCCCGGCAACGGAATGCCCACCGGCGTCGCGCCCAGCGCCTTGACGGCCTCGCCGATGAAGCGGCCGGCGACCCTGAGCTTCATGCCCTTGAAATCCTCCAGGGTCTTGATGGGCTTCTTGACCGTGTGGATCAGCGCGGCGTCGGTGGCGTGGATCGAGACGAGGTAGATGCCCTCGAACTCCTTCTGCAGGTGACCGGTGACGAACTCCATGGCCGCCGGGCTCATGGTCGCCGACTTGCCGGTATTCATGAACGGCAGCTCCAGGCCCTGGGTGCCGGGGAAGCGGCCGGGGGTGAAGCCGGGCAGCGTCCAGATGATGTCGACCACGCCGTCTTCCATCTGCTGGGGAAGATCGCCGGGCTTCCCGCCGAGTTGCATGGCCGGGTAGACCTCGATCCTGATCCGGCCCTTGGAGTCCTTCTCGACATTCTCGGCCCAGCGGTCGAGGTGGATGGTGTGGTCGAGCGATTTGGGCGAGCCGAACGAATGCAGGCGGAATGTAAAGTCTTGCGCCTTGGCCGGCATGGCGAGGGCGGTGCCGAGCAAAATGGCGGCAACGACCGGCGTCTTCATGGCTGTCTCCCTAAACCCGTGATCCCGGTTTAGTATGCGACCCGCCGGAGAGCCTGTGAAGCCGGTTCGCCGGCGCCGCGCGTTCGATGGCGGATTTGCAGGAGGGATGGCGAACAAACCCAGCCTGAGGCGGTTCCTCGACCGGTTGGAATCCGCGGGCGCGCTGCACCGCGTCACCCGCCGCGTCGATCCCGAATTCGAGATCGGCGCGATCCTCGGGCTGCGCGACGCCGGCCCGGCGCAGCTCTTCGAGAATGTCGACGGCCCGGGGCTTGGCGTGGTCGGCAACGTGCTCAATTCGCGCGCCCGCTTCGCGCTCGCCTTCGGCATCGCGCCCGACGCGCTGGACGACCACTGCGCGGCGGCGGTCGCGAACCCGGTCCCGCCGGCACTCGTCGATTACGGCCCGGTGCAGGACGAGGTCTTCGACGGCGCGCCCGACCTCGCCGGGCTGCTGCCGGTGCCGCGCTGGTTCGAGCGCGAGACGGCTCCCTACATCACCGCGGGCGTCATCGTCGCGCGCGACCCGGAGACCGGCCGCCCCAACCTTTCCATCGCCCGGCTCAGGCTGGAAGGCGGCAACCGGGTGATGGCGGGGATCGCCGCCAACCATCACCTCAACCTCCTCGCGCGGAAGGCGCAGGCGCGGGGCGAGGCGCTGGAATTCGCGGTCGCGATCGGCAACCACCCCGCGGTGCTGCTCGCCTCGCAGATGTATGTGGACCTCGGCCGCGACGAGCTCGAGATCGCGGGCGCGCTGCAGGGCGAGCCCGTGGAGCTGGTCCCGTGCCGGACGGTCGGGCTCGCGGTTCCCGCCGAGGCCGAGATCGTGCTCGAGGGCGTGTTGCGCCCGGACGAGCCGATCGAGGAGGGTCCGGTATCCGAGTTCCCGGGCTTCTACGTCCGCTACGGGCCGGGCATCGCCGGCGAGATAAGCTGCGTGACCCGCCGCAAGGACGCCATCTTCCAGGCGATCCTGCCGGGGTTCGCATCCGAGCACTGCCTGCTGGGCGCCGTCGCCATCGGCGCGACGCTGCGCCACGAATTGTCGCGAACCGTCCCGGCGGTCCGCAACGTCGCGATCACCGAGGGCGGCATGGGCCGGCTGCACGCGGTCATCGCGATGCACCGCCCGCGGCGCGGCGAAGGCAAGCGGGCGATCCTGCTGGCGATGGGGCTGGTCAACCTGCTGAAGCTTGTCATCGCGGTCGAGGACGACGTCGACCCGCACGACGGGAAGCAGGTCGAATGGTCGCTCGGCGCGCGCTTTCGCGGCGGCGAAGACCTGATCGTCCTGCCCGGGGTCAAGGCCGACCGCTGCGATCCGGTGCACGACGACCTCACGGTCACCAAGATCGGCATGGTCGCGACCACGCGGCCGGGCGACGGGGAGCCCGGCAGCCGCTCCGAATTCGCCCGCCCGCCGGACGAGGTGCTCGCGCGGATTCGCCGCGATCTCGACCTCTATTGAAGGGGGCTTGCGCCCATACGGAGCGGTGCTTCTACCTGCACGGTGGAAGCGATCCGACGCAAACCACGTTCCGCAGCTTCATCGGCGCGTTTCCACGTTTCGTTGAGGTCGCGGACCGAGTGCCGGCACCGTTCGTCTACCGAGTCGGAGGGGGGCGGGCATGGTCCGTGAGAGTCCGAACGACGCGATCCGCATCGCCATCGCTCCCGGGGAGCCGAAGGCAGACTCCGGTGCGCGGCGGCGTGACTCTCGCCCCTTGACCCGTCCCACCAACCATTTACGGTTGCGCCGTTGAACCTTACAGGGAGGCCGCCATGACGGGAGATGCGCGGCGACCGAACGCTTTGCGGTTCGTGATCTTCGAGGAAGAGGGCGCATGGGTCGCAATGTGCCTGGAACGCTACATCGGTACGCAGGGCCGCACGAAGGAAGCGGCCATCGACGGCCTGAAAATCGTCTACCGTGCCGAACTCGACGAGTCCCTGGTCCGCACCGGCGAGCCGTTCGGCGGCATTCGGCGAGCACCGAAGAAGTTCTGGGAAATGCACAAGTCGGACGATCCGTCGATCCTTCGCGGTCGCATATGCGACGATGGGCTCGGTGCAGTAATGGGAGAGCGGCTTGAGATCGCAGCGTAGGCATGATCGCGCAACGCGCTCCCCCAGGCCCTGCCTTTGACGACTACTGCAAATGGCCTACGGAACAGGGCGGCAGCGTTCAGCATCGACAGAACCGATGGGGCGGCTACGCTGTGTTGCACTCGCCAGACGGCACCCTGTGCGTTGCGATCCCAGTGACGGCCATGCACGAAATGCTGGTTTCAGAGTTGATCGAGTATCTCGATACCCGACTCGGATTGGTCTCGCCATGGCGAAGGCATCCACCGATGCCCCAGGGGGATGCCGATGACGACTCCGGAGCCTGACAAGCCCCAGCGTGACCGCTTCATCGAAACGGCGCACGATCTGGATTGTGACGAGGACGAGAGCCGGTTTGGCGCGACGCTGAAGCGGATCGTGCCGAAGATGGACGAACCGGCGCGCCCGAAGGGCTAGCCCGCATTTCCCGCCACTGTCATGGTCTGCCCCGGATCGCAGTCCGGGACCTGCGCGGCGCTGTCCGGCCGACAGGGTGCGTCGAGATGCTTGCCCGATGTCCCCGCATCGAGCCCGCATCTTCCGCATGACTCGACATGGTAAGGAAAAATCCTTACGGTCGCGCGCGGTACACAGGGAGCGTCGATCATGTCGATCATCCATGAGGTCGCCACGATGACCGCGAAGGGCCAGATCACCCTGCCCAAGTCGATCCGTCAGGCGCTGGGGGTCGATGTCGGCGCCAGGGTGGCGTTCGAACTCCACGAGGACGGACAGGTCGTCGTCAGCCGCGCCGACGCGGAGCATGAAGATCCGGCGATCGGTTCGTTCCTGGATCTGCTCGCCGCCGATATCCGGGCCGCCCGGCATGTTCGAGCGATGCCGGACGATCTCGCACGCGACATGCTCGAACAGGCGCGGCGCGAGGCGGGACCGGACGAGGACATCGACGGCGACGTCGCCCTCTGATGCGGCGCCACGGATGGACGCTGCTGTTCCACGATTGCCTGATCGACCAGCTGCGCAAGCTCCACAACGCAGTCCAGCGCGCGCAACGAAGCGATCCGTCGGGATTCGCATCCAATGCGAACGTCAAGCTGTTCCATGCGCTGAGCCGGCTGATGCTGGAGGTCATCCCGCAGGATCCGTCCCGCGACGAGTACCGCCAGGGCAGCACGCTGGGTGCGCGCCACCGCCATTGGCGGCGCGCCAGGATCGGCAGACGGTTTCGATTGTTCTTCCGCTATGACGCGAGGGCGAAGGTGATCGTCTACGCGTGGGTCAATGACCGATCCACGCTGCGCTCCTCGGGGAGCGGAACCGATCCTTACGCGGTCTTCGCCAGGATGCTGTCGCGGGGCAATCCGCCCGAGGACTGGGCTTCATTGATGACCGCATCGAGGCGGGACTGGCAGGACGGGAAATAACCGTCTCCAGACCGTGTCGACCCGCGAAGGGTCCCCAACCCCGTCATGGCCGGCCCCCGGACTCGATCCGCGGGCCGGGCATGACAAGGGAGGGGGCATGGCGATGGGGCGGGCGGCGTTCCCGTCGCCGGTCCGCGCCGGCCGAACGCGCGTAAAATTGTCCATAGGAGCCCCGATTGAAGGACCGGAGCCGCAAGAATTCGTTTGCGCCGAATGCGCCGCTGGGAAATCCTCGCATCATGTCCGATTTCGATCTCGTCCTGAAGGGCGACCTCGTCCTGCCCGACCGCGTCGTCGAGCGCGGCCATGTCGCGGTGCGCGACGGAAGGATCGCGGCCATCGGCGGCGGTCCGGCGCCTGGCGCCACGACGGTCGAGGACTTCACCGGCGCCCTCATCCTGCCGGGCGCGATCGACGGGCAGGTCCATTCGCGCTCCCAGGCCGACCAGGAGGATTTTCTCTGGTCGACCCGCTCCGCCGCGGCGGGCGGGGTGACGACGATCGTCGACATGCCCTATGACGACGGCGAGCTGATCTGCACCGCTGGGCGGCTGGCCGGAAAGGCGGCGGCGGCCAAGTCCCAGGCGCGGGTCGATTTCGCGCTCTACGGCACGATCCACCCCGATGACGGGCCGCGCCACATCGCTGCCATGGTCGAGGCGGGCGCCGCCGCCTTCAAGTTCTCCACCTTCGGCACCCACCCCGAGCGCTTCCCGCGCATCCCGCCGCAGACCATGCACGACTGCTTCGCCGAGATCGCGCGCTTCGACCTCATGGCCGGCGTGCACAACGAGAACGAGGAGGTCATCCAGGCCGCGCTGGCGGCGACGCGCGCGAGCGGCCGGACCGACTACCTGGCGCACGGGCTGTCGCGCCCCGCAATCTCGGAGCTGCTCGCGATGGCGGAGGTCTACGAGCTCGGCGTCGCCACGGGCTGCGCCGCCCATGTGGTTCACTGCTCGCTCGGCCGCGGCTACGAGATGGCGCGCGCCTATCGCGACCAGGGCTACCGGGCGACCGCCGAGGCCTGCATCCATTACCTCACGCTGAGCGAGGAGGACGATGTGAGCCGGCTCGGCGGGGTGGCCAAGATCAACCCGCCGATCCGCGGGCGGACGCAGCGCGAGGCGCTGTGGCGGCATTTGGCGGAAGGCAATATCGCCATCGTCTCGACCGACCACGTGAGCTGGTCGCTGGAACGCAAGACCCGCAACGACATGCTGGAGAACGCCTCCGGCGTGCCGGGTCTGGAGGCGCTGGTGCCGCTGCTCGCGACCGGGCTTGCCGAGCGCGGCCTGCCGCTGACCTGGGCGGCGCGGCTGCTGGCGAAGAACCCGGCCCGGCTGTTCCGCATCGACCGCCGGAAGGGCGCCTTGCGGACCGGCCGCGATGCCGACATCGCGGTTCTGGTGCCGGACGAGCATGCCTACGACCCCGCGGCGTCGGGCAACAACGTCGTCGACTGGAGCCCCTATGCCGGGCGTCGGCTCGCCTGGCGGGTGGAGGCCGCCTGGCTGCGCGGGCAGCCGGTCTGGACGCAAGGCGGGAGCGTCGCCGAGCCGGGCACCGGGGAATGGATCAGGCCCGAACCGCGCCGGGGCGCCGCGTGAGCGGGGCGGGCGTCGACCAAGCGCGCCTGTGGGCGGACCACGAGGCGCTCGCCCGGCTGACCGAGCCCGACCGGCCGTTCACGCGGCGCTCGTTCTCGCCGGTGTTCTCGGAGGGGCGTGCCTGGCTGGAGCGGCGCTTCCGCGATGCCGGGCTGAAGACGCGGACCGATGCGGGCGGCAATCTGATAGGCCGGCTGGAGGGAACGGACGCCGATGCCGGGACGCTGATGACCGGCTCGCACAGCGACACCGTGCCCCGGGGCGGACGGTTCGACGGCGTCTCGGGCGTGCTCGCCGGCATCGAGGTCGCGCGTTGCCTTTCCGCCCGCGGCCGTCCGTTGCGCCACGGCTTCGAGGTGGTCGACTTCCTCGCCGAGGAGGCGAGCGATTGCGGCGTCTCCTGCGTCGGCTCGCGGGCGATGACGGGGCACCTCGACGCGACCCTGCTGGCCCAGATTTTTCCCGACGGGCGCAGCCTCGCCCAGGCGCTCGAAGCCGTGGGCGGCGATCCGGCGGGACTCGCGGAGGCGGTGCGCGGCGACATAAGGGCGTTCCTGGAGCTGCATATCGAGCAGGGGCCGGTGCTGGAGAGCGCCGGCGCCGCGATCGGCGTGGTCGCCGCGATCGTCGGGATCGCGCGGGTCGAGATCGTCTTCGAGGGCAAGGCGGGCCATGCCGGCACGGTACCGATGGACGGGCGCCGCGATGCCCTGGCCGCCGCCGCCGCGCTGGTCGGCCGGGTCAAGCGGAGCGCGAGCGAAATCGCCCGCGAGGTTTCGGGCCATTTCGTCGCCACAACCGGCGTGATCGAGGTCGAGCCCAACGCGCCCAACGTGGTACCGGCCAGGGCGCGGCTGGTGATCGATGCGCGCTCGGACGACAGGGCGCGCGTCGGGCGCTTCGTCGAGTCCCTGCGCACCGAAGCCGAAGCCGCCGCGGCGCGCCAGGGTGTGCGACTGGCCGCCTGCGGGCTGCTCTCGGAGAGCTTGCCGGTGACCTGCGACGCGCGTTTGCAGCAGGCGATCGCGCAAGCCGCCGACGGGCTCGGCCTCTCCTCGATGACCATGGCGAGCGGCGCCGGGCACGATACCTCGTTCCTCGCCCGGATCTGCCCGGCGGCCATGCTGTTCGTGCCCTGCCGCGACGGGCTCAGCCATCACGCCGACGAATGGGCCGAGCCGGCGGCCCTTGCCGCCGGCGCCCGGGTGCTGCTCGCAACCGTTGAAACGCTCGACCGCGGCGGACCCGATGCCGCGGCTTGAACGCCTCGCGTTGACCGGCTTTTCGGTCCGGCCTATCGTCGATTTCACGCTGCCATAACAGCGGGAAACGATCGGTGGAAGAGGGTTTTTCGAGCACCGGTCACGCGAAAGACCCAGAGAGCTACGGGTTCGACCTCGGCATCTGGAAGAGGGACATCGCGACGGCCTCGCCGGAGGCGCAGGCGTGGTTCGATCTGGGTCTCAACTGGACCTACGCCTACAACCACGAAGAGGCGGTATCCTGTTTTCGCGAGGCGCTGCGGCACGACCCCGACTGCGCGATGGCCTGGTGGGGCATCGCCTATGCCGGCGGGCCGTTCTACAACCGTCCCTGGATCCGTTACACCGAGCGGGAGATCGCCGGGACATTGCCTCTGTGCCATGACGCGGCGAGAGAAGCGCGCCGCGCGCTGGACAGGGCGAATAACGACAGTCCGGTCGAGCGCGCGCTCGTGGCGGCGATATCGCTTCGCTACCAGTCTCGAAGCGAGACCGGCCATCGCGTGCTGAACCGGTGGCACCGGGAGTTTGCCGCCGGGATGCGGAGGGTCTACGCCGCCAACCGAACCGACCCGGACGTTGCCGCCCTGTTCGCCGAGGCGGCGATCACCTGCACGCCCCGACAATTGTGGAACCTCGGGACGGGGCAGCCGAACCCGGATGCCCTGACCGGGGAAGCGATCGCGGTACTGGAGACGGCGATCGGGGAAATCGAGAGAACCGGGATCCGCCATCCCGGAATTCTGCACATGTATGTCCATGCGATGGAGATGTCGCCGTTTCCGGAACGCGCCCTGCGCGCCGCCGACATGCTGCGCGGGCTGGTGCCGGACGGCGGCCATATCGAGCATGTGGCGGCGCATATCTATGTGCTGTGCGGCGACTACGCGCAGGCGATGGAGCAGTGCCGCCGCGCCGTCCGCGTGGACGACAAGTATCTGGGCGTCGCGGGCCCGTTCAATTTCTACACCACGGCGCGGTGTCACGACCTGCACCTCCATATGTACACCGCCATGTTTCTCGGCCACTACGGCACGGCGGTCGGCGCCGCGAACCGCATCTGCGAGACGGCGACGCCAGAGCTGGTTGCCTCGAGCTACCCGTTCATGGCCGGCATCCTCGACGGCTATTCGGCCATGCGGACCCATGTCTATGTCCGTTTCGGAAAATGGCGGGAGCTGATCGAGGACGAATTTCCGGAGTGCCCGGACCGGACTCCGATCCGGGTGGCCATGCATTACTACGGCAAGGGCGTGGCTTATGCGGCCCTGGGCGATATCGAGAACGCGGAGTCCGCCAGGGCCCGGTTCGACAGGCATCTTCAAACGATTCCCGAAGACGCCATTTTCCTCAGCAACTCCGTGCGCGACATCCTGCTGGTCGGCCAGGCCATGCTGGAAGGGGAGCTGGAGTATCGAAAGCAAAACCACGACCTTGCCTTCGCTGCGTTGCGCCTGGCCGTGGAACGGGACGACAATCTGAACTTTACCGAGCCGTGGGCGTGGATGCATCCGCCGCGCCACGCCCTGGGCGCATTGCTGCTGCAGCAGGGTCGGCTGGTCGAAGCCGAAGCGGTCTACAGATCGGATCTGGGCTACACCGGCGACATCGCGCGCTGCAGCCAGCATCCCGACAACGTGTGGGCGATCCACGGGCTGCTGGAGTGCGTGAGAGCAAACGGCGACTTGAACGAGGCGCGGCTGCTCGAACAGAAGCTGAGATTTGCGCAGGCGAGAACGGATGTTTCCATAGCGTCATCCTGCTACTGCCGAATACATTAGGACGGGAGCCGCCAACGAGGCTTGGATCCTGTGACTTGGGCAAAGCCGCGGCGGCGGATGCAACGGCGAGCTGCGGAACGGACGATGGCGACGCCCCCGCAAACCGATCCGGCGAGCCTGATCGTCCGCAATGCGCGGGTCTTCGGCGCCGCATCGCCGGCCGACCTGGAGATCGCCGGCGGGCGTTTCGTCGCCGCCGGCACCGCCGACCCGGCGACGGCGGAGGCGATCGACGCGGACGGCCGGCTCTGCGTACCGGGCTTCGTCGAGCCCCACATCCACCTCGACAAGGCGCTCCTCGCCGGCAGCGTGCCGGCCAACCGCAGCGGATCGCTGGACGAGGCGATCCGCATTCTGGGCGACCGGAAGAGGAGCTTTTCCAGCGCCGAGATCGCCGACCGGGCCGGGCGCATCGTCCGCGACGCGCTCGCCAACGGCGTCACCCGCATGCGCACCCATGTCGACATCGATTCGGGCTGCGGGCTGGTGGGCTTCGAGGCGATGCTGGCCGTGCGCGCGCGTTTCGCGGGTCTTGTCGAGCTGCAGATCGTGGCCTTCCCGCAGCGGGGAATCCTCGGCGACCCGGGCACCGAGAGCCTGCTGCGCGCGGCGATGGAACGGGGCGCCGACGCGGTCGGCGGCATGCCGTTCAACGAGGCCGGTCCCGCGGCGAGCCGGGAGCATATCCGCATCGCCTTCGATATCGCGCGGGACCACGACGCCGACATCGACATGCATGTCGACGAGACCGACGATGCGGGCGCGCGCACGCTGGAGATGCTGTGCGAGGCGACGGTGGCGAATGGCTGGCAGGGCCGGGTGACCGCGGGGCACGCCTGCGCGCTCGCCGGATACCCTGACGACTACGCCGCCCGCGTCATCGAGGCGGTCGCCGCGGCCGGCATCCACGTGATCTGCAACCCGGCGACCAATTTGATGCTGCAGGGCCGCGGCGACCCCCATCCCCGCCGGCGCGGCATCACGCGGGTCCGGGAGCTGCGCGAAGCGGGGGTCAATGTCGCCTTCGGCCAGGACAATCTGCGCGACATGTTCTACCCGTTCGGGCGCGCCGACCCGCTCGAGATCGCGCTCCTGATGGCGCATGCGGCGCATATGGGCCAGCCCGACGAGATCGACGCGGTGCTGTTCATGGCGACGGAAGGCGCGGCCCGCGTGCTCGGCGCGACCGATTACGGCACCGCGCCGGGCTGCGCCGGCGACCTCGCGATCCTCGACGCGCGGTCCCCCGTCGAGGCGATCGCCCGCCAGGCGGACCGGCTGCACGTCATCCGCCGCGGCCGCGTCGTCGCCCGCACGGCGCGCACGCAGACCGTCGCCGCGCCGTGACCGCGCCGCCGGAATTCAGGCCGAGCATGAGGGAGAAATTTCCGCCGCCGACGTGCTCCACTCCCGGGACGCGGTGACGGGCTGGGAGACGGCCGCACCGACCTGCCCCACCCCCGTCCGCCCAACGACGAGGTGCGGTCAGGGCCAAGCACGACAGCGGGCCAATAGACCCACCCGCGACAAGGGCGGTCGCGCCATTCGCCTACTCCGATACGTTCTCCGCCGACAGCTCGACCGCGTGCAGGAAAGAGCGGGCAGAGGAGCGCGGGCTCATCAACAGGAAGCTGTCCGCGCCGTCGCGCAGGACGATCGCCGCAAGATGCTCCATCGCGGTGCGCGCGACCCGGTCCACCGGAAAGGCCCGGTCGTCCAGATCGAGCGGACAGATCCGTTCGAGCGCGGCGCGCATGCCGGCGCCGGCGATTCGCAGCATGGCCCAGCTATCCGACTGGTCGGTCACGTAGGCGGCCGGACCGAGGGCGGCCTTGGCGGTGTCCGCCGCGCGGTCCGGGTCGGGTGGCGCGAACAGGATGAACACCTGGTCCGGCTGCATGCCGAGAATTCGTGCGGCATATTTGTTGCCGAGGCTGGACGCGCCGATCTCCGGCCGCGCCGCGCCGAACCCGTCGGCGAGCGCGGCGGAGAAGGCCGCATCCTCGCCCCGGGGCACCGCCGCCGACACCAGGGCGAGCCCGGCGATCTCGGCGATGGCGACGGTGCCGATCGTCCTCTCGTAGCCGTCGAGCGGCGAACGGGATAGGAGCGAAGTCTCAGCCACGGAGCCGTTCCCCGTCCGGATCGTAGAATTGCGGCGAGACGATCTCGACCGGGAAATCGGTTCCGCGCATGGCGTCCCAGGCCCGGACCGTCTCGCCGATACGGGCCTTGCCGTTCTCGATGAAGCCGAGGCCGATCGACGTTCCAAGCATGGGCGAATAGGCGACCGACGCCATCCAACCCTGGTCGTTCGCGGCTTCCGGCGCCTCGCCATGCGCCAGGAAATGGGCGCCGGCGGTGAGTTCCCGGCCGGGATCGACCGGCTTGAAGCCCATCATCTCCAGCCCGTCTTCGCGGTTCATCTTCGGCCGTTCGGAGAGCACGTTGCCGATACAGTCCTTGTTCTTCGACACCATGCGCTGCAACCCCAGCATGCGCGCCGTGGAATGGCCGTTCAGCTCGTTGCCGGCCGCGTGTCCCTTCTCGATCCGCATCACCCCGAGCGCCTCGGTGCCGTAGGCGACCGCATCGAACTCCTCGCCGGCCGCAAACAGCGCTTCCATCAGCGCCTCGCCGTAGCGCGCCGGCACGGCGATCTCGTAGGCCAGCTCGCCGGAGAACGAGATGCGGAACAGCCGGGCCGGCGTTCCGCCGCGCACGGCGATCTCGCCGCACGCCATGAAGGGGAAGGTTTCGTCGGAGATGTCGTGCTCGGGATCGACGATCTTCTCCAGCAGCCTTCGCGAGTTGGGGCCGGCGACGGCGAACTGCGCCCACTGCTCGGTCGCCGAGATCAGATGCACGTCGAGCCCGGGCCACAGGCACTGGCGGGCGAACTCCATGTTGCGGAACACCAGCACCGCGTTCGCCGTGGTCGTCGTCATGACGAAATGGTTCTCGCCGAGCCGCGCCGTCGTGCCGTCGTCGTAGACGAAGCCGTCCTCGCGCAGCATCAGGCCGTAGCGCACCTTGCCGACCGCGAGTCTGGCGAAGCCGTTGGCGTAGATCCGGTTCACGAATTCCTGCGCGTCGCGTCCCTGGATGTCGATCTTGCCGAGCGTCGTCACGTCGCAGATGCCGACCGAGGAGCGGGTCTGCAACACCTCCCGGTCGACCGACTGCCGCCAATGGGTCTCGCCCGGCAGCGGAAACCATTGCGCGCGCAGCCACATGCCGGTCTCGACGAACACGGCGCCCCGCCGTTCCGCCCAGTCGTGGCTCGGGGTCAGCCGGGTCGGTCGGAAGTCGCTGCCGCGCGAGCGCCCGCCGAAGGCCCCGATGGGGACCGGCGCATAGGGCGGGCGGAACACGGTCGTCCCGGTCTCGGCGATGCCGCGCCCGGTCAGCCCGGCCATGACCGCGAGCCCCAGCACATTGGCCGTCCTGCCCTGGTCGGTCGCCATGCCGAGCGTGGTGTAGCGCTTCAGATGCTCGACCGAGCGGAAGCCCTCGCGATGCGACTGTTCGACGTCCTTCACCGTCACGTCGTTCTGCAGGTCGAGCCACGCGCGGCCCTTGCTCTCCCGAACGTGCCAGAAGGGGGCGATGTCGCCCGCCTCGTCGCTCGCGCCGGGCGGATCGCCCGCGGAATGTGGAATGCCGAGCTCTCCGAGCGCCTCGACCGCCGACCGGTGGCCCTCTGCGAGCGCCGCCGCGGTCGTCAGGCTGCCGCCGGCCGCGCCGGCGACGGCCATGCAAGGGGGCAGGTCGCCGCCCGGCACGAAAGCGGCGATTTCTTCGCGCCAGACCGGCCTGCCCCCGTGATGACAGGTCAGGTGGACGTTCGGGCTCCAGCCGCCGGAGACCGCGAGGCAATCCAGCGCGATCCGTTCGCCGGTCGCCAGCGTCACGCCCTTCAGGCCGTGGCGGCCCCGGGTCGCGGTCACGCGGCCCCCCATCGCGATCCGGGCGCCCGGGACCTCGAACGGGGGCGCGCGATCCCGCACGTCGACGACCGCGGCAACCGATACGCCCCTGGCGGCGAGATCCGCCGCCGTGCGCCAGCCGTCGTCGTTGTTGACGAACAGCCCCACGTGGCGGCCCGCGCCGACCGCGAACCGGTTGGCGTAGGCCCGCGTTGCCCCAGCCAGCATGATCCCCGGGCGGTCGTTGCCGGCAAACGCGATCGGCCGCTCGGTAGCGCCCGCGCACAGAATCGCGCGCTTGCTGTAGATCCGCCACAGGATCTGGCGCGGTTTTCCGTCCGCCGCGGCCAGATGATCCGTCCGGCGTTCCAGCGCGCCGTAGATACCGTGGTCGTAGGCGCCGAACACCGTGGTCCGCGGCATCGGGCGGACCCTCTCCATGGACGCCAGCTCGCCTACCGCCTCGGCCGCCCAGGCGGCGCCGGGCCGGCCGTCGACCTCATGGGTCTCGGCATTGAGCCGCCCGCCCATGACGAAATCCTCGTCGGCCAGGATGACCCGCGCGCCGCTTCGCCCGGCGGCTAGCGCGGCGGCAAGCCCGGCCGGACCCGCGCCGACGACCAGCAGGTCGCAATGCAGGAAGCCCTTGTCGTAGCTGTCGGGGTCGGCCTCGCCCGACAGGCGTCCCAGACCGGCGGCCTCGCGGATGGCGGGCTCGTAGACCCGCTCCCAGAAGCTCTTCGGCCACATGAAGGTCTTGTAGTAGAAGCCGGCCGAGAGAAAGGGCGCGAGCAGGTCGTTGACCGCCATCAGGTCGCAGCGCAACGAGCCGAGGTGGTTCTGGCTCCTCGCCTCCAGCCCGTCGAACAGCTCGGCGACGGTTGCCCGCGTGTTCGGCTCCCGGTGCGCGCCGCTGCGCAGCTCGACCAGCGCGTTGGGCTCCTCCGAGCCGGAAGCGAAGACGCCGCGGGGCCGGTGGTACTTGAAGCTCCGCCCGACCAGCCGGATCCCGTTGGCGAGCAGCGCCGAGGCCAGGGTATCGCCGGGATGGCCGGTCAGCCGCCTTCCGTCGAAGCGGAAGGCGAGGCTGCGGGCGCGGTCGATCGCGCCGCCGTCCAGCCGGAACGGGCCGCTCACCGGTCCCGCCCCCTGGCGAGCGCGACATCGCGCGCCAGCTCGACCCGGACGATCTCGTGGGTCAGCGTGTCGCGGGTCACCACCAGCCAGGACCGGTCGCCCTGCTCGTGAAACCAGAGCTCGCGGTGCTCGCCGGCCGGGTTGTCGCGCAGATGGAGATAGTCGTGGAACCGCCGCCCCGCGTCGTCCGCCTGCCAGTCGGGCCGGTCGATCAGCGCGGCATCGCCCAGATAGACGAACTCCGCCGCATCGCGCGGGCCGAGCAGGGGATGGTCGATGATCACGCCGTCCCCCTAGTGCAGGTTCGGCTGGGCGCCGGCGCCGTTCTCGGCGATCGGGGCGCCGGTGGCGAAACGGTCGAGCCGCATCGCCGCGGCGGCGGGGTGCGGCGCGCCGGTCGCCACCAGATGGGCCAGGCAATAGCCGCCCGCCGGGATCGCCTTGAAGCCGCCATAGCACCAGCCGCCGGTGAAATAGAGGCCCTCGACCGGAGTCCTGTCGATGAAGGGCGAGCCGTCCATCGACATGTCGACCACGCCGCCCCACATGCGCAGCACCCGCGCCCGGCCGATCGCCGGCATCAGCGCCATGCCGCCCTCGCAGACATCCTCCACCGTCGGCAGATTGCCCCGCCGGGCGTATGAGTTGTAGCCGTCGAGATCGCCGCCGAAGACGATTCCGCCCTTGTCCGACTGGCATACGTAGAAATGCCCGGCCCCGAAGGTGATCGCGCCGTGGATGAGGGGTTTCAGCCCTTCGGTCACGCAGGCCTGCAGGACATGGCTCTCGATCGGCAGGCGTAGCCCGGCGAGCTCCATCACCCGGCTGGACGAGCCGGCGGCGCAGACCGCCACCCTGTTCGCGCCGATGGCGCCGCGCGTCGTCTCGACGCCCCGGCAGACCCCGTCCCGGATGTCGAAGCCGGTGACCTCGCAGTTCTGGATCAAATCGACGCCGCGCCGGTCGGCGCCCCTTGCATAGCCCCAGACCACCGCGTCGTGGCGCGCCGTGCCGGCGCGCGGTTGCCACAGACCGCCCTTGATGGGGAAGCGCTCGTTGTCGAAGTCGAAGAACGGGAACTTGCGTTGCAGCGCTTCGCGGTCGAGCAGCACCGCATCCACCCCGGCCAGGATCATGGCGTTGCCGCGCCGGGCGGCGGCGTCGCGCTGGGGATCGTTGTGGAGCAGGTTGACGATCCCGCGCTGCGAGACCATGGCGTTGTAGTTGAGCTCCCGTTCCAGCCCCTCCCACAGCTTCATCGACAGTTCGTAAAAATGCTGGTTGCCGGGCAGCAGATAGTTGGACCGGACGATGGTCGTGTTGCGTCCGACATTGCCGGAGCCGAGCCAGCCCTTTTCCAGCACCGCGACATCGGTGAGCCCGTGCCGCTTCGCCAGATAGTAGGCCGTGGCGACGCCGTGCCCGCCGCCGCCCACGACGACGATGTCGTAGCGCCGCCTGGGCTCCGGCTCGCGCCAGAGCGGCTTCCAGCCGCGATTGCCGGTCAGGCCTTGCCTGAGGATTTGCAGGGCGGAATAGCGCATCGCTCGGTCCACTGACCGGTCGATTGATGCGCCGGAGGGCGCGCCCATGCTTTCCTGAAAAGGACGTTTGTTTTAATATTTCGGACATGACGAAGCCGAACCCGGCCGCCCGCCGAATCGCCTTCCTGCTGGTCGAGGGATTCGCCCTGATGTCGTTCGCGGCCGTGACCGAGCCCTTGCGCGCGGCCAATTTGCTGGCCGGCAGGCGCATATACGAGACCTCCTTTTTCGCGGCGGGATCGAGGCCCTCGGAGTTCCTCGACAGCTCGTCCGCGGCCTCGGTGGCGGTGGCGGCGCTCGGCGAAGCCACCGGCGAGTTCGACCTCGCCTTCGTCGTGGCCGGGGGCGATCCGGTCGGCTTCCGCGACGACGGCGCGTTCCAGTGGTTGCGGCGTCAGGCCCGGCACGGCTGCGTGCTTGGCGGGGTTTCCGGCGGTCCCGCGGTGCTCGCCAATGCCGGCGTCATGCGGAACCGGCGGATGACGCTTCACTGGGAGCATTCGGCCGCGCTGGAGGAGCGTCATCCCGGCCTGCTCCTGGAACGGACCCTTTACGTGGTGGACCGGGACCGCATGACCTGTGCCGGCGGCACGGCGCCGCTGGACATGATGCATGCCCTGATCGCCGAGCACCACGGTACCGACTTCGCCCGCAGGGTCAGCGACTGGTTCATGCATACCGACGTGCGTCCCGCCGGCGGTCCGCAGCGGGCCGGTCTGGCGCAGCGCTACGGCACCAACAGCCACACCGTGCTGGCCGCCATCGAGACCATGGAGAACCACATCGCCGACCCGCTCCCCTTGTCGGATCTGGCCCGGCTTGTCGGGGTGAGCGCGCGTCACCTGAACCGGCAGTTCGGCGCCGATCTGGGGTGCAGCGCCGGCGCGTTCTACCGCGATCTGCGCCTCGGCAAGTCGCGCGAGCTGTTGCGCCAGACCGCCCTGCCGGTGCTCGAAATTGCCATCGCGTCGGGCTTTTCCAGCGCCGCCCATTTCGCGACCGCCTACAGGAGGCGGTTCGGCGAGGCCCCGTCGCGCCATCGCCTGGACGCGCTGCCGGCGAACCAATTCTGACCAATGTGGATCGCTTGCAACCAAGATTGTTGAAGCATCTTCCGGAAACGGCCATGCTTCACCGGCGTGGACAGGCGCCGGCCGGCACTCGATCGGATGCAACCGGTTTCCACCTGCGGCCGGGCGCCAAGGACAACCGCTCGAGTATCTGGGGAGCCAAGGCCATGGAAGGCAATCTCAACGCCATAACGACGGTATTCACCGAGTTCTACTACTGGGCGACCATCCCGCTGATGTTCTTCATCCATATCGGCTTCTGCATGTACGAGGTCGGCGCCAGCCGGCGGCGCAACCACATGCACACGCTGATGAAGAACACGATGCTGATCCCGCTGGTGACGATCACGTTCTTCTTCTTCGGCTGGTGGCTCTACTGGGCCATGCCGAACGGACCATGGATTACCGGCGGTCTCGACCTCGAGGCCGCGGCGGCCAACACGGCCTGGTCGGAGACCATGGGCCCGCATGCCGGCGACCGCATCACCGGGGTGTTCTGGGCGGCCTTCCTGCTGTTCTCCTGGACGGCGGCCTCGATCGTCTCGGGATCGGTGATCGAACGGATCAATTCCGGCGCGTTCTGGATCCTGGCGGTGGTGATCGGATCGGTCGCCTGGATCATCGATGCCGCCTGGGGCTGGCACTATGGCGGCTGGATGGTGCAGGTGCTCGGCTATCACGACGCCTACGCATCGGGCGTGATCCACGCGATCGCCGGCGGCTTCGCGCTCGGCATCCTGTTCGTGCTGGGGCCCAGGCTGGGCAAGTTCGCCAAGGACGGCACGCCGCGGGATATCACGCCGCACAACCCGTGGATGGTGTGCCTCGGGCTGTTCTTCATCTATGCCGGGTTCTGGGGCTTCTACGTGGCCTGCAACGTGCCGCTCATCGATCCCCCGACCATCGACGGCCAGATCACGGGCGCGACCTGGACGGCGACGACGATCTACCTGACGCCGACCACGCTCGGCGCGATCACGGTGAACTTCCTGATGTCGCTGTCGGGCGGTCTCCTGGTCGGCTACCTGGTCTCCGGGGGCAACGGCTTCTGGACCTATTCCGGCGGCCTGGCGGGCATCATCACGGCGTCGGCGGGCAACGACCTCTACCACCCGATCCAGGCCATGATCATCGCCGGCTTCGGCACCTGGTGCGCCTACAAGCTGCATCACTGGGTGGAGCGCAAGTACAGGATCGACGATGCGGTCGGCGCCGTGGCGGTGCACGGCTATGCGGGGTTTATCGGCCTGGTGATCTGCGGCTTCGTGCTGTGGGGCCATCCGAGCTCGCCCTATGAAGGCTACGCCACGATCAACCCGCTCGGCCAGTTCGTCGGCGCGATCATCATGTTCTTCGTGCTCGGTTTCCTGCCCGGCTGGATCGTCGCCAAGATCCTTGCCGCGGCCGGCATGCTGCGCATCCCCAAGCAGGTCGAGCTGCTGGGGCTGGACTTCCGGACCAACCGGGAAGAACAGGCGGCCGCGGCCGACGTGCGCGCCACCGAGAAGGAAGCAGCGGCCTGACCGGCCCGCCGGAACCGAGACAAGGAGACTGAAGCATGTCTACCACAGGCATCGAGAGCTGGGCCGTCGATCTGAAGGATGTCGGCGCCCTCTACCCCTTCCAGGGCGCCGAAGGCCTCTTCGTGATCGTCGGCGTGGCGCTGTGGATCGGCTGGCACGTGCTGCAGATCCGGGCCGAGAGGCGCGAATACGAGCAGATCGTGCGCGACCACGGCGACAACGCCACGATCGCCGAGGCGCTCGAAGGCGAGTAGTCGCGCCGCGCGGCTCCGCGACGTCGGGGGCCGGCAGGGGGTTCGTCCCTGCCGGCCCCTTGGCGCGATCAGCTCCAGGGGAACGGGCTGTTGCTCAGCGGGTGCAGCTTGCCCTCGGCGTAGCGGCTGAAGCGGAAGGGTTCGAGCAGGGCCTGCTTCTCGCCCATCATCTCGTCGGCCACCAGGTGGCCCACGCCGATCATCTTGAAGCCGTGATTGCTGTCGGCGACGACGTGGACGTTCTCGCAGAACGTGTCGAAGACCGGGAAGCTGTCCGGGGTGAAGCAGCCCAGACCTCCCGAGGGCTCCTTCCTGAACTTGCCGATCTGGCCGGAGAAGCGTTCCTGGCAGAAGGCGAGCGCCGAGCACCACATATGGGCGAAATCGTCGCCGACGATGAATTCCGGCGATTCCGGGCCGTAGGGATCGATCGCCACCTCGTCCGCCGGCGTCTTGACCTCGTACGGCATGGCGCCGCCCTGGACGCCGCCGAAATGGAAGTCCGGCTTGTAGTAGATGCCCCACGGCTCCTCGGCGATCAGCGACCCGTCGACGTCGGAGTGGAGCGGTGCGTCGGTGTCGACGTGGATGACCGGCGGCATGGAGCCGTCGTTCAGCCTTTGCAGATCCGGGTCGACCCCGATGACGCCCTCCTCGAGGCACCAGTAGCGCCAGGTCGGGATGCCGTCATGCATCCTGCCGCCGGCACCCTTGATGGAAACCTCCCGGGGCAACTCCAGCATGTCCCAGATCGTCTTGACCCACGGCCCGACCGCGACCACCACCTGCTCGCATCTGATGGTTCCCCGGTCGGTCACGACGCCGGTGACCGCATCGGAATTGCTGCCGCGCTCGAAGCCGGTGACCTCGACGCCCGTCATGATGCGCACGCCGTGCGCCTCGGCCTTGCCGGCCAGGCCGTAGACCGCGGCGGTGTTGTTAGCGTAGCCGCCTCTCTTCTCGTGCAGGACGGAGGTGATGCCCGCCGCGCGCCAGTCCGACAGCAGGCCCTTCATATAGGCCGTGCAGTCCTTCTCGCCCTCGATGAAATCGGAGTCGTAGCCGATCTCCCTCTGCTGCTCGTAGATGCTCGCGACATTCTCGCGCATCGCCTCGTGGCTGATCTGCATGTAGCCGACCGGGTGATAGCTGAACCCCCTGGGATCGGTCTCCCAGACGTCGACGCTGTGCGCCATCAGCTCGCGCATCGCCGGCTGGAAATAGTTGTTGCGCACAACGCCGCAGGCGATGCCGCTGGCGCCGGCGGCAATCGCGGTCTTGTCGAGAACCAGGATGTCCGTCCCGTTGGCCCGGCCGGACGCCTTGAGCCGTTCGGCCAGCCGCCAGGCGGTCGACAGCCCGTGAACCCCCGCGCCGATCACGACATGGCGGGCATGGGTCGGGAAAGCCATGGCGATACCCCTTCGGCAATGATGACTGTTGCGAGTGCGGGCGCATCCTGCGCTTTCCGAAACGAAGGAAAAACCATGTAGCGGACAGAAAACGTCACTATTCTGACGATCGCCGCCCATAATTCGGGAAACGCAACCATGGCGAAGGCGGAGCCGGTCGAGGTCGACTTCTTCCTGGTGCCGGGCTTTTCGCTGCTCGCGCTCTCCTGCGCGGTCGATGCGCTGCGCGCGGCCAACCTGGTGCTCGACCGCCCGGCCTATCGGTGGCGGCTGTCGGCCGATGCCGAGGGTGCCGAGGCGGGCGTGGCCTCGTCCAGCCATATCCGCCTCGCCGCGGCGCCGCTTTCCGGCCCGCCCGGTGGCGCCGGCGATCTGATCGCGGTGGTCGGCGGCGAGCGGTCGCACGATTACGATTCGCCGCCGCTGGCCGCCGCGCTCGGCCGCGCGGCCGGGCGCGGCGCCCGGATCGGCTCGATCTCCGACGGCGCGTTCCCTGTCGCCGCCGCCGGGCTGTTCGACGGCTACCGCTCGACCATCCACTGGAAATGCCTGGATGCCTATCGCGAGCGCTTCCCCGGTCTCGACATCCGCACCTCGATATTCGAGATCGACCGCAACCGGTTCAGCTGCGCCGGCGGGACCACCAGCCTCGACCTGATGCTCACATTCGTCATGGAGGCGCATGGCGCGGAGACCGCCGCCCTGGTGGCCGAGAACTACGTGCACGACCGGATTCGCGAATCGGCGCAGGAGCAGCAGGTTACCGCCGCCATCCGCATGGCCGGCCGCAAGCGGCACCTGGCGGAGGCGATCCTGATCATGGAGCGGCACCTGGAAGACCCGCTCCCGGTCGGGCATATCGCCGATTCCGTCGGGCTGTCGGTCCGCCAGCTCGCCCGGCTGTTCCGCGACCATCTACGGCGCCCGCCGGGCAGGTTCTATCTCGACCTCAGGATCGACCGCGCCGCCAGCCTGCTGCGCCAGACCGGGCTCAGCGTCTCCGAGATCGCCGTCGGCTGCGGCTTCCAGTCCGCCTCCCATCTCGGCCGCCACCTCAAACGCCGCCACGGCACCACGCCCGGCCAGTGGCGCCGCGGGCCTTAGGGCGTCTCGGTCTCCGCCGGACTCTTGCGGGCGTTCCTCGATGTCATGCTTGGCGTGGGCCGACCATCCACGAGTTCATTCGGCGATCCGAACGGCGCAATAAGAGAAGGGGGCTATAGGCGACAGTATTCCGCTCATCCAGAAACCTGTAACCTAACCGCCACAAAACACTTCGGACTCGAGCGGCGGAAGTTTCAGGTACTTCCGTTTGCTGTTAACCAAGAGCTCGACTTCCGAACACCACTCCAGGTGTCGAAGTCGGTATTCGGCCGCAAGTCTAGCCGACTCCTCCTTGGCGGCAATCGCAGCCTCCGCGCGTCGGTCCAGAGAATAGTCGCTCCCAAGGTAGAACGACACGCTGAACAGGATCACGAGTATCGATACGGCCTTGAGGCTTACGTTCTCGCGGTCCTTCGCAGCCCAAATGACTGCGACACTGAACGACGGGATGACCGCCGGGATAACGGCGCCCAATACCTCCGGATCAGGCCCGCTCTCGCCCGTGAGCGATCCAGAGAGAATGCCAACGGCTATGACGGCCGCGGCCGCAAACGGATAGGCCGCAGGAAGCTCTAGTTCCGTGTCAATTTGGCCGACACCCCGATTATCCTAAGCTGTTCCACCGGAGCCGCGGTCCAGATCCTCGCGCCCTTTGCGCTCTTGGCCGTAAAGAGGCCCTCCGTTCTCAGCATGGGACGAGGGACGGCCTCTCCATTGCAGGACTTCCAGTCTCCACCCTCCTTGCTGATACATTGCTCGAATTCTCCGATCGAAGTCGGAGTCGACGACTCCGGTTCGTCGGCCGGAGCGGCCCAGGGAAGGAGCAGAGCCAAGAACCCTGGGAGAATTCCCCTCAACATAGCGGAACTCCGAAGAAGATCGCGTATATGGCGTGTTTCGCGGGGCAAATCAAGCGATCGCTCCCGAGTCGCGCCCCCCGCGGGTGAGCGTCTTGACTTTCCCCGTCTTCGGAGCTAGGTCGCCGGCTTGTCAATGGTGCGGGGCGGTACCGAGAATGTGCGCATGACCCCGGAAGCCCTGCGCGAACGGTTTCTCATCTGGCAATGCCGGATCCGCCAGATCGCCATGCGCGAGGACGGCGGGCGGCCCTCCGAAGGCATGCGGCCGAAAATCCGCTCGTCCGGCGGCGAGATCCTGTCGGACGGCGTGATCGTATTGCTGGTGCGCAGCGACCCGGCAGAGAGCACGGATTTCTTCGAATTCCAGGTCCGCAAGAACCACGACCCGAACGAGGTCTACCAGAAGGGGCTGGAATTTCTGCAGGCCACCCACTATCACCGCGCCAACCGGTTCTCCGACGAGGTGACGGCGCTGTTCCTGGCGGAATCCCGGCTCGCCGCGGCGCTGGCCGGGCTGGACGTTTGCCGGCTCGACTTTCATCAGTTCGGGCAGTCCTGGCGCCTGCCCTGCGCGGTGCGCGAGCTGGAGGCCGACGAGCCGGCCCATCGGCACACGCTGTGGCACAATCGGCTGTTCAACACCCAGCTCTCGGACGACGTCAGGGTCCTGGGATTCCGGCCGGACTGGACGGCGGCGCTCCTGCTCGCGGCCGACTGACTGCCTTCCCCCGAAACCGGCTTGCGGCCCGGGAGGGGACGTCAGAACTTCCGATAGGCCTTGTACAGCTCCACCATCGGGTGATCGGGCGACATCTGGAACTTGATCAGCATCTCCCGGGCGATCATGTCGCGGTCCTGCTGGTTGTCCGGCAGCTCCATGTCCTCGGGGATCGCGACCCAGCCGTTGATGTTGCGGTCGAACACCGCGGGCTGGCCGTCGTCGTAGCCCATATGGACGTCTTCCAGCCAGTTGAGGTCCTCCCAGCCCATGAATTCCAAATAGTCCTTCAGGAACGGGGTCAGCCTGTCGTAGTCGGGCAGAAGATTGACGTCGTAGCGGTAGCCGATGTGCTGCCCGATGTCCTGCTCGCGCTCGGAGTCGATTCCGCCGCCCTTGAGGAAGTGGTCGACATCCTCGATTGCGGCGCCCTTGTATCCGGATCCGGCCATTCTGCCCTTCCGTTCAGATGTGGTGATAGTCCTCGACGCCGACCGTGTAGTCGGTGCCGGCGAGCGGGACCTGCGCGATGGCGGACGCCTCCATGGTCAGCGCGGCGAGGTCCTCCGGCTCCAGCGAGTGGATGTCGGTCTTGCCGCAGGCGCGGGCCATCATCTGCGCCTCCATGGTGAGCGTGTGCAGGAAGTTGTAGACCCGCTCGGCCGCCTCGTCGGGGTTGAGCCGCTTGCGCAGCTCCGGGTCCTGCGTGGCGACGCCGACCGGGCAGCGGCCGGTATGGCAGTGATAGCAGGCACCCGCGGGAACCCCCATCTCCGACGGGAAGTCGGCTTCCGGGATGTCCTTGTTGCAGTTGAGCGCCATCATCGCCGAATGGCCGATGGCGATCGCGTCCGCGCCGAGCGCCAGCGCCTTGGCGACGTCGCCGCCGTTGCGGATGCCCCCGGCATAGACCAGCGAGATCTCGCCCCGCTTGCCGAGGTCGTCGATGGCGCGCCTTGCCTGCCGGATCGCCGCCATGCCCGGCACGCCGGTCTCCTCGGTGGCCAGATGCGGGCCGGCGCCGGTGCCGCCCTCCATGCCGTCGATGTAGATCGAATCCGGATCGCATTTCACCGCCATGCGGACGTCGTCATAGACCCGCGCGGCGCCGAGCTTGAGCTGGACCGGGATCTGCCAGTCGGTCGCCTCGCGGATCTCCAGGATCTTGAGAGCCAGATCGTCGGGCCCCAGCCAGTCGGGGTGGCGCGCCGGCGAGCGCTGGTCGATACCGGCCGGCAGCGAGCGCATCTCGGCGACCTGGTCGGTCACCTTCTGGCCCATCAGATGGCCGCCCAGCCCGACCTTGCAGCCCTGGCCGATGAAGAACTCGCAGCCGTCCGCCAGCAGCAAGTGGTGCGGGTTGAAGCCGTAGCGCGACTGGATGCACTGGTAGAACCACTTGGACGAGTAGCGCCGTTCGTCGGGGATCATGCCGCCTTCGCCGGAACAGGTCGCGGTGCCGGCCATGGTGGCGCCGCGGGCGAGCGCCGTCTTGGCCTCGAACGAGAGCGCGCCGAAGCTCATGCCGGTGATGTAGATCGGGATATCGAGCACCACCGGGCGCTTGGCGCGCGGCCCGATCACCGTCCTGGTCTCGCATTTCTCGCGATAGCCCTCGATCACGAACCGGGTCAGCGTGCCGGGCAGGAAGGTGAGGTCGTCCCAGTGCGGAATCTTCTTGAACAGCGAGAAGCCGCGCATCCGGTAGCGGCCGAGCTCCGACTTCACGTGGATGTCGTTGATGACCTCCGGGGTGAAGATCTGGCTCCGGCCGAGGATGTATTTTTCCTCGATTTCCTGCTTGGCGTGGCGGTTGCCGCCCGGGATCGCATCGTCCGGCATGTCGGTCTGTTCCTGCGCTGCGACGGCGCTGGCTAAAGCACCAGCTTCTTCTCCGTCGGTTCGAGATTGTCGTAGCTCCACAGCTGCTTGCCGGCGACGATCTTGGTGAAGTGGTCGACACCCTGCGGCGGCAGCAATTCGTACATCTTGAGCTTGCGGGCGAGCCAGGCCCGGTCGAGATCCGTCAGCGCCGCCGGCACCGCATCGACGCCGAGGTCCTGGATCTCGCCGCCGACATAGATCGTGCCGTCATACATCGAGTCGCCGAGATTCTTGCCCGCGTTGCCGCAGACGACGATGCGGCCGCGCTGCATCATGAAGCCGGAGAATGCGCCGGTGTCGCCGCCGACGATGATGGTGCCGCCCTTCTGGTCGATGCCGGTGCGCGAGCCCACCGAGCCCTTGCACACCAGGTCGCCGCCGCGCAGCGCGGCGCCGAAGGTGGAGCCGGCATTCTTCTCGATCACGCAGATTCCGGCCATCATGTTCTCGCCGAACGACCAGCCGACCCGGCCGGAAATCCGCACCACCGGCCCGTCCAGCAGGCCGCAGCCGAAATACCCCAGGCTGCCTTCGACGATGATGTTCATCCGGTTGAGGATGCCCACGATCAGCGAATGCTTGGCGCCCGGGTTGCGGAGCACGATGGAGCCGTGGCCCGACTCCATGAGCTCGCGTATCTTCCGGTTGATCTCCGTCGGCTCCAGCGCGGCGCAGTCGATCTCGGCGCGCCGGTTGAAATCGACATCGAGCGCGAAGTGGTAGGCAAAGCCGCCTTCGTTCTCCAGCCTGAACTTGGTCTTGATGTCCCGGCCCGTCAGGGGCTCGGTATGCATCCCCATCTCGGTGGAGACCGACCGGTCTACGCCTGCCATACCCGGACCTCCTCGTCATAGGGGTCGGTGGTGTCGATCTCGTGCGGGATGATCGCCCGGATCGCGACCTCCTCGGAAGCCAGCGCCACGATGTCGTCCGCTTCGTAGAGCACCATCGGCTTGGCGGCCATCGTGTCCTTCGCCATGCCGAGCTCGTTCCGGGTCGTGATCAGATAGGTGAACACCCCGTCGATCTCCTCGATCGAGGTGCGGAGCGAGTCCTCCAGGGTCATCCCCTTTTCGAGATTGACCGCCGTGTAGACCGCCAGCAGCTCCGAATCGCAGTTGCTGACGAAGCGCTGCCCGTCGCGCTCCAACTGCCGGCGCATCAGCCAGTAGTTGGTGACCTGGCCGTTGTGAACGACCGCGATGTCGTTATAGGGATAGGCCCAGTAGGGATGGGCGGAGCGGATGTCGACATCCGATTCGGTCGCCATCCTGGTATGCCCGATGCCGTGGGTCCCGCGGAAGTCGCCGAGGTCGTAGTCGCCCGAAACGTCGGCCGCGTCGCCCAGATCCTTGATCAGCTCCAGGGCGTTGCCGATCGACAGGATCTCGGTGCCCTCGATCTCCTCGATCTGGTCGGCCAAGACCTTCATGTCGCCGTCATGGGCGATCCGGTAGCGGTTCGCGTACTCGGTCGGCCCGTCGCGGTCGAGCACGGCGACGCCGAGCTCCTCCAGCAGGGTATCGACCGCCGCCTTGCGCTCGGCGATCGCCCGGTGGATCCTGGTCCCGCCGCCCAGATCCTCCTTCTCGGCGACCTTGAAGCGCAGGATGTACTGGTTCGGCCCGGGCTCGCCGTAGATGGCGAATCCGGTGGAATCCGGGCCGCGATGCTTCAGCGCCTGCAACATGGCGGTCATCTCGCCGCCGATGTTGCGGGAGCCGTCGCGGTAGATCAGTCCGGCAATGCCGCACATGGGCTGTTTCTCCCGTCGAACGCCGGTCAGGGCAGGCAGTCGAGATAGGTTTCCATGTCCCACTCGGTCGTGGTGTGCAGGAAACGCTCCCACTCGTCGCGCTTGTATTCGTCGTACAGGCGGTACATCTCGCCCGGCATCGCCGCCTTGATGACCTCGTCCCCGGCGAGCGCGTCGAGCGCGTCTCCCAGCGTCATCGGCAGCTTGGTGACCAGCTTGCCCGCCTCCATCGCCTCGTAGATGTTGCGGTCTTCCGGCGGGCCGGGGTCGATGTCGTTCCTGATGCCGTCATCGGCCGCCTTGAGGATGGCGGCGGCCATCAGATGCGGGTTCACCATCGAGTCCACCGAGCGGTACTCGAAGCGTCCCGGCGCGGAGATGCGCAGGCCCGTGGTGCGGTTCTGATAGCCCCAGTCGGCGAATACCGGCGCCCAGAAGCCGGTATCCCACAGCCGGCGATAGGAGTTCACCGTCGAGGCGCCGATGGCGGTGAGCGCGCCGAGATGCTTCACGATGCCGCCGACCACCTGGAGGCCGGTCTTGCCCGGGAGCTGAACGTCGTCGGTATCCGGCAGGAAGGTGTTCTCGCCGCCCTTAAGATACATGAAGTTGCCTTCCATGCCGGGCAGCGGATCGTTGCCGAGCGCATTGAACCGCTCCTCGCCGCCGCGCCACAGCGAGATGTTGTGATGGCAGCCGGAGGCCGACACGCCCATGAAGGGCTTGGACATGAAGCAGGCGATCAGGTTGTTCTCGCGGGCGACCTGGGCGCAGATCTGGCGGTAGGTCGTCAGCCGGTCGGCGGTCCTGAGCGCGGTGTCGAAGGTGAAGTTGAGCTCGAGCTGGCCCGGCGCGTCCTCATGGTCGCCCTGGATCATGTCCAGCCCCATGGCGCGGGAATACTCGATGACCCGCAGGAAGACCGGCCGCAGGCTCTCGAACTGGTCGATGTGATAGCAGTAGGGGTTGGAGAAGCCGCCATCCGGCTTGCCGTCCTCGCCCCGCTTCAGCCACATCATCTCCGGCTCGGTGCCGTGGCGCAGATGCAGGCCGTCGTGATCCTCCTGGAACTGGGCGTGGATGCGACGCAGATTGCCGCGGCAGTCCGCGGTGAGGAACGCGCCGGGCTCGTCGCGCTCTTCCCGGTTGCGGAACAGGGTGCACCAGACCCGCGCGACCCGCTTGTCCCAGGGGAGCTGGCAGAAGGTATCGGGCTCCGGGATGCCGACCAGCTCCTTCTCGTGCGGCCCGTAGCCGAGATACTCGCCGTGCCGGTTGAGGAACAGGTTCACGGTCGCGCCGTAGACCAGTTGGAAGCCGCGTTCGGCGACGGTTTCCCAATGATCCGACGGGATGCCCTTGCCGCAGATCCGGCCGGTGATCGACACGAACTGGAGATAGAGATACTCGATGCCGAGCTCGTCGATCCTTGCCCGCACCTGCCTTACCAGATCGTCGCGTCCGTCCTGTTGCACAAAGGCTTCGATATCCATCATGTCGCCGTCCCCTCCTGGCGCGCTTTGCCGACGCTCGTCGCGTCACCCCGGCGGTTGACGCAACCAATACGAACCATTACATTGGCTCCGATCGAACGATCGCGGGTGACGCGACCGACAGAGAAATATTTAGATATCCTCGGTAGGTCCCGTTTGACAATCGGCGTGGCCGGATGACCCGCATTGCTTGAACGGTCGCCAGTCTGCATCGTCGATTGACCAATTGCAAACCAATTTTGCCAATACCAACCAATTAGTGCAGGGGCGGCGTTGGCGGTGAATCGGGGAGGGTCGGGTTGTGGATGACGCGGGCGCGTCCGCGCAGCAGGTTCGACCCGTCGCCGGCCTGCGTCCCGGCGAGGGCGGCCGCCATGTCGGGCACATCACCGCGCAGCTGCGCGAGGCCATCCGCAGCGGCTTCTACGTGACCGGCGACCAGCTTCCGGCCGAGCGCGAGCTGGCCGAGCGGTTCGCCACCGCGCGCAGCACCATCCGCAAGGTACTGCTCAATCTGGAGACCGACGGCCTGATCGAGCGGCGGGTCGGCAGCGGCACGTTTGTGACCTGCGACGACATGGCGATCGATGCCGCGCGCGACATCGTCGGCCGGGTCAGCCCGCTGGAGCTGATCGAAGCCCGTCTGGCGGTCGAGCCGCACATGATCCGGCTCGCGGTGCTCAACGCGACGGCCAACGAAATCGGGATGCTGGGATCCATCCTCGACGACCTCGAGCAGTGCCGGAACGACAAGGAGACCTTTTCCCGGCACGACAGCATGTTCCACGAATGGCTTGCCAGGAGCTCCAAGAACCCGCTGCTGCTCCACCTCTACCAGCAGATCAACGCGGTGCGCGGCCACGGCCAGTGGGACGCCATGAAGAACAAGATCCTGTCGTCCGAAGTGATCGACGAATACAACCGCCAGCACCGCGCGCTGTACGAAGCGATCAGGCGCCGCGACATCGTCGCCGCCGTGAAGCACATCAACGACCATCTGGAAAAGGCGCGCAAGGACCTGACGGGCGCCGGCGAGATCTGATCGTCCGTCAGGCGTCGCAATCGACCCACACGTCGTCCGACCGCGGCACCGCCTGGCACAGCAGGATGTAGCCCCTCTCCTTGTCGCGCTTCGACAGGATGGTGCTCTTGCGCATCGCGACCTCGCCGGATTTCCTGATCACCATGCAGGAGCCGCAATGGGCGTCCTTGCAGGAATGCACCGGATCGAGGCCCTGGGCCAGCATGCAATCGAGCAGGGTTTCTCCGGCTGAATAGGCCACCTCGCGGTCTTCGCCGTCGAGGGTGGCGCGGAAGCCCGCGACGCCGCCGGCTCCGGCGACCGGCTCCGAGTCTCCGGCGCCGGCATCGTCGTCGGACATGGTGAAACGCTCGATGAACACGTCGCGGTCGTCGACGCCGAGCTCCGCCAGCACGTCCACCGTCAGGTCCATGAACGGTGCCGGCCCGCAGACGAAGAAGTGGCAATCCGTCGAATCGCCCGCGAACTGCGCGATGCGCTCGGCGTCGGCCAGCCCGGCCTCCGCGTCGAGATGGTGGCGGCAGCCGAGCCGGCCGGGAAACCGCGCGCCCAGCTCGTCGAGCTCGCGCCGGAAGATGATCTGGTCGTACGCCGTGTTGGCGTAGAACAGTCGCGGCGACAGCGCGGTCTCGTGGAGCGCCTGCTTGATCAGCGAAATCACCGGGGTGATCCCGCTGCCGCCGGCGAACAGGACCATGGGCCGGTCGGGCCGGCGCATGACGAAGCGCCCGCTGGGGGGCGCGGCCTCGATGACGTCGCCCGGCCGCGGCACGTCGTTGAACCAGCTGGAGCCGGGCCCGCCCCGGACCCGCTTGACCGTGACCTGCATCTCGTCGTCGCAGGCCGGCGCGCTCGACAGCGAGTAGCAGCGCTCGACGGGGCCGCCTGTCGCGGGAATCCGGAAGGTCAGGAACTGCCCGGGCCGGTAGCCGAACAGCGGCGCGTGTTCGGCTTCCGGCCTGAGCCGGAACGACCGTGCCTGCGGCGTCTCGTCGACGATCCCGCTTATCGTGAGCGGATAGAACTTCACCGGTACATCAATGCAACAGGCATTCCACCTCCAAGGGGCGAAGCCACAAACCGCACGCGCCTGCCGGCTAGAACGCGGCGGCAGCTTCCCTGGCTTCCTCGATCACCTTGGCCCGCGTCGCCGCCTGTTCCTCCGGCGATGTCAGCATCGGCTCGACGACCAGCGAACGGACATCCTCGAAGCCGATGAAGCTGAACAGGAAGTCCAGGTACCGCTTCTGGAAGTCGACCTCGAAGAAATCGGAGGGCGGCATATAGGCGGCGCCGCGCGCAACGATCACCATCGCCGGCTTGCCCTTGACCAGGCCTTCGTACCCGCCTTCCACCACGGCGAAGGCGAGGTCCGGCTGGACGATGATGTCGATCAGATGCTTCAGCTTGTAGGGAACGTTGAAGTTCCACATCGGCGTGCTGAGCACGATCTTGTCGGCCGAATTGAACCGGTTGAAGGTTTGCACCACGACCCGCCAGGCATCGGCTTCCCGTTGGTCGAGCTCGCCGAGATCCAGCAGCCTGTATTTCGCGTCGATCATGGCAATGTTGAGCTCGGGCAGCTCGGTATCCCAGAGATCCATCTTGTCGATCTCGTGATCGGGATTGGCGGCGCTGTAGGCCTCCAGGAACGCTTCCGCCACGGCGATCGAATGCGACCGCTCCTTGCGGGGCGAGACTTCAATGTAGAGAACCTTGGTCATCTTCAGCCTCCTCTGTTCGTTTTATCGCCCGTCCGGCTCCGACGATCGTCAATCGGCCAGAGCGATGGCGTCCCCCTTGCGGACGGGGCCTTCCTTGATGACCGCGGCATAGACGCCGGCGAACCCCTCATGCGCCCGGGTCACGTGCCGCAGCAATGCGGGGTCCGTCTCGGCGGTTTCCGGATGGATCGTAATGAACTTGCAGCGCGGGTCGCGCTCCACCACCATGACCTCCACCGTGTCGCCGACCTTCACCGTCCTGCCGACGAGCTCGTCTTCGTAGAAGCCGCCCTGCTCGTTCCAGTCGACATAGAAATTGGCCCGGAACTGCAGCTTGTGGATGTCGCTGCCGGTCTCCTGGCTGAGCTGGTCCACCGTCTGCAGCGAGAACAGCGTCACCGGCCGGCAGTCGACGATGTTGCGCTGGGTATGGTGCAGCGCAAGCTCGCCCTCGGACTTGTCCTTGAGGCCTTCCAGGAAGGCCGGGTCCTCGATATCCACCACCGTGCCGTCGGGGATCTCGACCTCGACCGCGAAGGCGCCCGGGTCCGTCGGGAACGGCGCATGGATGTTGGCGGGATGCCCCATGGCCTCCACCATGTTGTCGGGCTTCAGGGTCCCGTCGCGCTGCTTGAAGCGGGCCTGGTAGAGCACATAGTCTTCCTGCTCGCGGGCCGTGTGCCAGGGAAAGGCCTTGTCGGCTGCGGTCGAAGACACCGCATAGACCCGGTCGCCCATCAAGCCGGTGAAGGCGACGAATATTTCATCGACCTCTTCTCCGCGCATGCTCTTGACGGGATAGCGCCAAATGCTCTCCAGCTTTCCCAACATCGATCCCTCCCTCGCGATTATAGGTTGAGTGTCCGCCGCCATCGGTGAAGTCGGTCGCTCTCGCGCGGCGGCACAAGCGGCGACCCACGGTCCGCAGCCGGTATCGTCATTGCCGAATTCGACCGTGTTCGGCTTGCCGGCAAGCAGGCACACATGGGGTCACCCGCCTTGGCAGGCATCGTTTCTTCCCACCAGACGCCGACCCCGGGCGATCACCAGCCGAAAATCAGGTCGGCTCTTGCGATTCAACGGGGTCGCCGCGCATCGGCGACCCGCTCGACTTCGAAGTTGACGCCTTTCGAGGCTATCACCCGGTTTCCGGGGTGTCCAGCCGATGCCCCTGCCCATCGGCGCGCCTGGTTGCCGGGACACCCTCACGCCGCCGCGGTATCCAGCGGCGTCATCGGCGAAATCGGCCGGTCATGGTCGAGCGCCGGTATCCTTCTACGCGCCTCGGCGACACGCCCGGGGTCGATCTCCGCCAGCACGATGCCCTCGCCCTCGCCGCCGTCGGCGAGCACCGCGCCCCAGGGGTCCACGATCAGCGAATGGGCGAAGCAGGCGCCGCCCCCTTCGACCTCGCCGTATTGGCATGGCGAGATCATGTAGCAGCCGTGCTCGATCGCCCGGGCGCGGTTCAGCACGTGCCAGTGCGCCTTGCCGGTCTCCCTGGTGAACGCGGCCGGCGCCGCCAGCATGATCGCCCCGTCCCGGGCGAGCTGGCGGTACAGCGGCGCAAAGCGCAGGTCGTAGCAGATCGACAGGCCCAGCCCGCCCCACGGCGTCTCCGCGACGACCGAGCGGTCGCCGGGCGCTATCGTCGCGGATTCGGTGACGGGACCGGATTCGAGCTCCACGTCGAACAGGTGGATCTTGTCGTAGCGGGCAACGATCCCGCCATCGCCGTCGATAACATAGGCCCGGTTGGAGATGCGCCCGTCCGGGTTCACCACGCCGAGCGAGCCGAGCAGGAACCAGACGTTCCGGTCCCGGGCCGCCCGTGCGAAGGCCGGCAGCACCGGATGCTCGGCTTCGGCAAACGCGGTCGGGAGAAACAGCCCGTTCTCGGTGCGCAGCCCGGAGAAATACTCGGGCGTGCAGATCAGCCGGGCGCCCGCCTCCGCCGCCTCGCGCGCGAGCCGGAGCGACACGTCGATGTTGAAATCGACATCCGGCGTCGCGTTGTTCTGGATACAGGCCGCGACGAATTTCTTGGACATCCGGTGCTCCCGCCGGCGTCGCGCCGGGTCTTGGCTCAGGCCTTCACCCGCGACTTGGTCGGGTCGTAGAAGGGGAAGGGCACGACCTTCGCCGGTATGCGCTTCTGGTGGCCGTCCAGCTTGCCCACCTCGACCGCCGTCCCCTCCGCCGATGCCGTCACGTCCATCCGGCAGAGCGCGATATTCCGGCGCAGGACCGGCGAGCGCATGCCGCTGGTGATGACCCCGACCTGGGCGCGGCCGACATGGACGCAATCGCCGTGCGCCGCCGCCTCCTGCCCCTCCAGCTCGAGCCCGACCAGCCTGCGCTGCGGCGTGTCCTTGCGCCGGATCAGCGCCTCCCGGCCGACGAAATCGTCCTCTTTCGACTTGAGCGGCACGGTAAAGCCGATGCCGGCCTCGAACGGATCGGTCTGGTCGTCGAACTCGTAGCCGGCGAAGATCAGCCCGGCCTCGATGCGGACCATGTCGAGCGCCTCCAGGCCGAAGGGCGACAGGCCCTCGGACTCGCCGGCCCGCCAGATCGCGTCCCACACCCCGGCGGCGTGGCGCGGATGGCACCACACTTCGAAGCCCAGCTCGCCGGTATAGCCGGTGCGGGAGACGACGATCGGGATGCCGTCGTGATCGCCGATCCGGCCGATGGCGAAGCGGAACCAGCCGAGCTCCTCGATGGACGGCTGGACCGGCGGCGTCCACACCACCTGCTTGAGGATGTCCCGGCTGGCGGGCCCCTGCACGGCGACGTTGTGGAGCTGATCGGTCGACGAGCGGACCCAGACGTTCAGCCCGAGCTTCGCGGCTTGCTCGCGCATCCACTCGCCGCCGTAATCGCAGCCGCCCACCCAGCGGAAATTGTCGTCGCCCAGCCGGAAGGCGGTGCCGTCGTCGATCATGCCGCCGGTCTCGTAGCACATCGCGGAATAGACCACCTGCCCGGTCGCCAGGCGCCGGACGTTGCGGGTCAGCACCCATTGCATCAGCCGTTCGGCGTCCGGCCCCAACACCTCGAACTTGCGCAGCGGCGACAGGTCCATGATCGCGGCGCGCTCGCGGCAGGCCCAATATTCGTCCAGCGCCCCCCGATTGGTGAAATCGCTGGCCAGCCAGTAGCCGTTGTATTCGGTGAAGTTTCTCGTGTGTTCGGCAAACCGGCCGTGGAACCCGGTCTCCCGGGTCAGCTTGGGATCGGCGTCGGGAGTCATGCGAAAGGCCACCGCTTTGGAAAACACGTTCTCGCGGGGATAGACCCGCACGTGGATATCGGTCGGGTTCCAGCCATTGGCGGCGTCGATGTCGTCGGGGCAGGCCGAGGAGACGCAGACGAGGTCGGTCATCGCCTGCAGCAGCACGTAATCCCCCGGCCGCGACCAGGGATCGTCGAACACCGCCCGGTCGGCATCGAAACCGGTGTTGAAGAAGAAGTTGAGCGCCATCCAGCCGCGGCGCGGTGCGATCCCGAAGGGCGCGAGCGCGCCGTTGAAGTTGTCGGTGCAGTTGACGTGGCCGGGATAGCCCATGTCGTCGTAGTACTTGGCCGTGCAGGCGTAGAGGAAGCTGTCGTGCCGGCCGCAGGTGTCGCGGATGACCTCGACCATCGGCTGCAGGTTGACGTCGTAGCATTTCGACAGCAGGCCGGGCGCCGGGTAGGCGCTGCCCATCAGCGTGCGGGTCGCCGTCGCGTCCAGGCAGTACTCCTGCCCCGCGTCGAGGCCGGCGACGGTGAACGCCTGGAAGTCCGAGCATTCGCGGCCCTGCACGTCGATGATCTGGATGAACTCGCCCGCCTTCACCTCGTAGGCTTCGGCGGTGCGGGCGGCGATCCGCCGGTCGATCCTGGGGTCGGCCAGGGGTTCGGGCACCGGGTGCTCGTCCGGCGCCACCGGGTTGGCGCGCGTAACGAAGATCTCGACCGGCGTCGGCGGGTCCTGCCGGTCGACGCGCATCGGGCCGCCCGGCGCGGCGACGAAGCAGACCAGCGGGCGTTCGGCGCAAAGGCTCGCCTCGTCGCCCGGGCGCGACTCGCCGCCCAGCACGTCGATCGAGCGCGCCGCGGCGATGTCGAGGCCGCGCCGCTGCAGGCTTCCCGCCAGCGACCGGGACCGTTCGCCGCCGGCGCCCAGGATCGACTTGAGGCCCGCGGCGGACCCGCTCACGGCGCCACCCAGCGCTTCGGTATCCGGCGAACCGTCGGGCGCGAAGGCGGCGATCTCGGCTTGCTGCCGGCCTTCGCGGTCGCGCAGCGTGAGCCCGTCGCCCGGCTCCAGCGAGAAGACGGCCGCCGCGCCGCCTTCGGCAACGTAGCGCTCCACCCCGAGCCCCAGCGTCGGCACGCCGGGGACCAGCACGGCGCCGGCCCGGGACGGTTGCAGCGACAGCGGCGGTTGCGAATTGCGGCCGTCAGGCATGGCAATGCTCCCCGGCTTGTCCAAACTACCCTACCGGCGCGACGTTGCCGGCGCTAGCCGCCGAGATAGGCGCGGCGGACGTGATCGTCCTCGTGCAGATCGTTCGCCGGGCCTTCCAGCGCCACCGATCCGGTTTCCAGCACATAGGCATATCGCGCCAGCCGCAGCGCCATCTCGGCATTCTGTTCGACCAGCACGACCGGGATGCCCCTTCCCGAGATATCGGTGACGATACGCGCGATCTCCTGCACCATGACCGGCGACAGCCCCATCGACGGCTCGTCCAGCAGCAGCACCCGGGGCGCGCTCATCAGTGCCCGGCCGATCGCCAGCATCTGCTGCTCGCCGCCGGACATCGAACGCGCCCATTGCCGCCGGCGCTGGGCGAGGCGCGGAAAGCGCTCGAAGACATTGGCCAGCGACGCCCCGACGGCCGCCTTGTCCCGGCGCAGGAAGGCGCCCGTGCGCAAATTCTCCTCGACGGTGAGATCGGGAAACACCCGACGGCCTTCCGGGACGTGGGCGATGCCGCGGCGCACGATCTCCTCCGGCGCGAGCCCGTCGATCCGCGCATCGTCGAACCGGATCTCGCCCCGGGCCAGCGGTTCGAGCCCGGAAATGGCGCGCAGCGTCGTCGTCTTGCCGGCGCCGTTGGCGCCGATGATGGTCACGATGCCGCCGGCCGGAACCGCCATCGAAACGCCCTTGAGCGCCGCGACCTTGTGGTAGCGCACCTCGATGTCGCGCAGTTCAAGCAGCATGGCCCGCCCCGCTGTCGGCGGCCGCCCCGAGATAGGCCTCGATCACCGCCGGATCGTTGCGCACCTCCTCCGGCGCGCCTTCGACCAGAAGAGCGCCGAAATTCATCACCGTGATGGTGTCGCACAAATTCATGACCGCCTGCATGTCGTGCTCGACCAGCATGACGGTGACGCCGCCGTCGCGGATGCGCCGGACCAGCGACATCATGCGCCGGGTCTCCTGCGGGTTCATGCCGGTGAACGGCTCGTCCAGCAGCAGCACCTTCGGCTCCGCCGCCAGGGCGACCGCCATGCCGAGCATGCGCTGGTGCCCGTGCGACAGGTTGGATGCAAGCTCTCCGGCCAGGTCTTCGAGGCCGAAGAAGGCGAGCGTCTCCCGCGCCCTGGCGTCGGCGGCGCGTTCCGACGGCCGGTCGGTGCCGAGCAGGCGGCTCGCGAACCCGGCTCGGGCGGCGAGGTGGCGGCCGACCCGGACATTGTCGAGAACCGAGAGCTCCTGGAACAGGGTCGAGCCCTGGAAGGTGCGCACCAGGCCCATCGCGGCCAGCGCGCTGGTCTTGCGGCCGGAAACGTTGCGGCCGCGATAGAGGACCTGGCCCGCGTTCGGCGCGTAGAAGCCGCTGATCACGTTGAACGTCGTCGTCTTGCCGGCGCCGTTCGGCCCGATCAGCCCGTGGATCGCCCCCGCGCGGACGGCGAAGCTGAAATTGTCGACCGCCACGAGGCCGCCGAACCGGCGGATCAGCCCGCGCGCCTCGAGGATCGGCTGCTCGCCCGGACCGCTCATGCCGCCCCGCTCCCGGCCGCCGCCGGGTCCCGCTCGCGGCGCCGCAGCCGCGCGCGCAGCCTGGGTCCCAGGCTCTCCAGCCCGTCCGGCAGATAGAGCACCGACAGGATCAGGATGGCGCCGTAGATCAGCGGCCGGACCGTGTCCATGCCGAGCCCGCGCAGCACGATCTCGTTGATCACGGTCAGCACCACGACGCCGAGGATCGGGCCGTGCAGGGTCGCGGTGCCGCCGACGATCGCCCAGACCAGGACATAGACCATCTGGTCGACGCCGAACCTTGTGGGGTTCACCGCCCCGACATAGTGGCCGTAGAGGCCGCCGGCGATCCCGGCGAAGAAGGACGCGATGACGAAGGCAAGCGTCCGGTAGCGGAAGGTGTCGACGCCGACGGACTCGGCGAGCCTGTCCTGCCAGTGGATGGCGTGGAAGGTGAGCCCGATGCGCGACCGCTCGATCCGGTAAAGGACGTAGAGCGATGCCGAGACCACGATCAGCGCCAGGAAGTAGTAGTTGACCGGCTCGTAGAAATCGATCTCCAGGAAGCCGATATCGATGTCCGGAAAGGCGTCGATCCGCTTCAGCCCCTTGGGGCCGCCGAACGGGTCGGTGAAGCGCTTCCAGATCAGGCGGATGATCTCGCCGGCCGCAAACGAGCCGATCAGGAAGTAAAACCCCTTCATGCGGAACAGCGGGAAGCTCAGGATCGCCGCGCCGGCCGCGGCGACCATGCCGCCCGCCAGCATGGAGACCGGCACCGGCACGCCGAGCCGCTTGGTCAGCAACGCGCTGGCATAGGCGCCGACCCCCATCATGACGACATGGCCGAGCGACCATTCGCCGGTGAGCGTGAGCAGGCGGTAGCTGCACACCAGCAGGACGTTGATCACCAGCAGGACGGCGATCTCCTGCTGCGAATAGCTCAGCAGATAGGGCAGCGCGGCGAGCGCCGCAAACAGCAGGAGCAGCCGAAGCCTTACCGCCATGCGCCACACCGCGTTGCCCGCCGCTTCCGCCCGCTCAGGCACGTTCCTTCGCCCCGAACAGGCCGGTCGGCCGCACCACCAGCACGGCAAGCATCAGCGCGAGGCCGACGATGTTGGCGATCACCCCGTCGAAGAAGGTGGTCACGAAGGTGTGCACGAAGGCGTAGAGCACGGCTGCGATCACCGCGCCTTCGAGGCTGCCGATGCCGCCGACGATGATGATTATGAAGGCGGTGACGATGACCGAATGGCCGATATAGGGGGTGGGGCTGACCAGCGGCGCGGTGAGCGCGCCGGCGACGCCGGCCAGCGCGGCGCCGATGAACATGGCGATGCGCGCGGTCTGGGTCATCGAGATGCCCTGGAGCGCGGCGGCCTCCGAATCCTGGGCGCAGGCGCGCAGCGCCCAGCCGAATCTGGTGCGCTTGAGGAAGGCCCACAGCGCGACCAGCAGCAGAACGGCGGCGACGATGACGAGCAGCCGCTGATGGGTCAGGACCGCGCCGAAGATATCGAGCTTCTCCTGGGTCGGCGGCGGAACGTGGCCCATGCGCCGGCCGAAGCCCAGCACGACCAGGGTCTGCAGGATCAGCAGGAAGCCGATCGATGCGATCAGCCCGCTCAGCGGGTTGTCCCGCAGCGGCCGGAACATCGCGCGTTCCATGAACAGGCCGACGAGACCGACGAACACCAGACCCGCGGCGACCGCGGGCAGAAAGGGGAAGCTCTCCTGGGCGTAGAGATACACCACGCAATAGGCGCCCAGCATGTAGAGCTCGCCATGGGCGAAGTTGATCACCCCCATGACGCCGAAGATCATCACCAGCCCGACCGCGATCAGCGACATGTAGCTGGCGGCATACATGGCGTTGATGGCGGTCTGCCACAGCAGATCCATCGGGCAGCCTCAAACGCTGTGGCGGAGAAACGGAACCGGGGCCGGGCAGAGCCCGGCCCCGGCAGCCGATCCAGGCGCGGCGGCGATGCCGCGCGGATTGCGTCGCCGGATCAGCGCTGGTTCCACATCTGGCCCAGCGCGGTCATGTGCTTGATCATCAGCTTGCTGTGCTTCGCCCACCAGGCGGGGATGGACTTGAAGGCCTTGATCCGCGCCTTGCCGTCCTCGATGACCACGACCGGCCAGTTGCCGACCAGGGCGTTGTCGATGCCGAACAGCTCCTTGCCCCACCACTTGGCGTCGCCGAAGGCGTGCTTGCCGGTGCCGTCGGCCTTCATCGCTTTCAGGACCGGGCCGGGCTCGGCGCTGCCCGCCTTGGTGGCGGCATCGGCCCACAGATCCATGATCGAGGCGTATTCCCAGGAGACGGCGCTCCATTCCGCGGCGCCGAAGCGCTTGGCGTATTCGGCGTAGAACTCGTTCGGCTTGACGAAATTCACGTCCTTGCTGTTCAGCGCCGGGTCGTCGAAATCCGGGAACTGGAAGATGAAGCCTTCCATGAACTCCTTGGACGTCTTCTCGATGATCTTCTGGTAGAAGTCGGCTGTGCAGGAGATGATCTGCCCCTTGTAGCCCTGCTGGAACGCCTGTTCGCAAAGCGGGTGGACATAGTCGGCGTAGCAGGTGTCCAGGCACAGGATGTCCGGCTTCTTGGCCAGCAGCTTGGTCATCACCGGCGCGAAATCGGTGGTCGCCGGATCGAAGAACTCCGGCTTGTCGACCATCTCGATCCCGGCCGCCTCGAAGGCTGCCAGGTAGGTCGCCACCGAAGGCTTGCCGAGCGCGTCGTCCTGCGCGCAGATCGCCGCGGTCTTCAGGTCCTTCTTGTTCTCCGCCAGCCATTCGACCCCGGTCACGTTGTAGATCGGATGCACCTCGCACGGCGCGAGCAGGGTCTTGGTCTCCGGCGACAGGTCGCTCGGCAGCAGCGTCGAGAACAGCATGCCCTCGCGTTCGGCGATCTTCTGCACGCCCGGCCAGGTGTCGCCCCCCAGCATCATGACGAACTTGACGCCGTCCTCCTTGATCAGCTTGGTGGCGCCGGTACGCGCCTTGGCGGGGTCGTATTCGTTGTCGTAGCCGACGAATTCGATCTTGTGCGACTTGTCGCCGATCTTGACACCGCCCTTGGCGTTGACCCAGTCGGCCCAGATCAGGCAGCCATCGAGGCCGGGCTTGCCCCACGCCGCCACCGGCCCGGTGAGCGGCGCGAGGAATCCGATCTTGATGGTCGCGTCCGCGGCGAAGGACACGCGGGGAAAGCCCGCCCCCATCGCCGCCAGCGCCGCTCCGGAAGCCGCCGAAGTGCCGAGGAATTTCCGCCTGCTGATCTTTCCGTCGAGTGACTTGCGAGACATCCGTGCCTCCCTCCATTGATCCGCCGGCGTCCGTCGCCGGGCGGCGTTCCCGAGGGACCGAGCGCCCATCCGGCGGCGCCGCAATAGGCCCGCGCAACCGGAACCGGGGGTCGACCCATGAGCACCAAACCAATTCGGACCAATTCGCGCGACCGAGAATCTCGATTGGCGCGATTGCGGTCGAACCCCTACAGCATGCCAAACCGGGGGCAAGATGCAAGGAAAATATGCATTATTGGCGCCATGCAACCGGACTTCGTTCGCCCCGCCGGGGTCGGACAGACGATGGAAATCCAGACCGCGTTGGGATATAGTGGTATGCGGTGGTGCAGATTGGTGTAGATTGGATTCCGCCGCCGAAGGGGATTGGACGATGCCGGCGACTCGGAGCGATGCGGACCGCCGGCCAGGACGGGGAGCGAGAACATGGCCAAACGGGTTGCGGTGATCGGCGCGGGGCCGTCCGGCCTGGCCCAGCTGCGGGCGTTCCACTCGGCGGCGGCCGGCGGGGCGGAGATTCCGGAGATCGTCTGCTTTGAGAAACAGGCCGACTGGGGCGGGCTGTGGAACTACACGTGGCGGACAGGGCTCGACGAATACGGCGAGCCGGTGCATTGCTCGATGTACCGTTACCTGTGGTCGAACGGCCCCAAGGAAGGGCTCGAGTTCGCCGACTATTCCTTCGAGGAGCATTTCGGCAGGCAGATCGCCTCCTACCCGCCGCGCGAGGTCCTGTTCGACTACATCGCCGGCCGGGCCAGGCAGGCCGGCGTGCGCGACCGGATCCGGTTCCTCACCCCGGTCCGGCGGGTCTCCTACGATTCCGGCTCCGGGCAATTCCGGGTCATCGCCCACGACCTGGCGAACGACCGGGAATACGGCGAGGATTTCGACCATGTCATCGTCGCGACGGGTCATTTCTCGACCCCCAACGTGCCGCATTTCGACGGTCTCGACGCGTTCAACGGCCGGGTCATGCACGCCCACGATTTTCGCGACGCCGTCGAGTTCAAGGACAAGGACATCCTGATCATCGGCACCAGCTACTCGGCCGAGGATATCGGCTCGCAGTGCTGGAAGTACGGCTGCAAGTCGGTCACCGCCAGCCACCGCACCGCGCCGATGGGCTATGACTGGCCGGACAACTGGAAGGAGGTGCCGCTGCTGCAGAGGGTCGCGGGCAACACCTGCACCTTCAAGGACGGCTCGACGGCCGATGTCGACGCCATCATCCTGTGCACCGGCTATCTGCACCACTTTCCCTTCATGGCGCCGGAGCTGTGCCTCAAGACGGCCAACCGGCTGGCGACCGCGGATCTCTACAAGGGCGTGGTCTGGGTCGACAATCCGCGGCTGTTCTATCTCGGCATGCAGGACCAGTGGTACACCTTCAGCATGTTCGACGCCCAGGCCTGGTATGTCCGCGACATCGTGCTCGGCCGGATCGCGGTGCCCGACCGCGCGGCCCGCGCCGCCGACGTCGCCGACCGGGAGGCCCGGGAAGACGCCATCGAGGACGACTATGCCGCGATCCGCTACCAGGGCGACTATATCCGCGAGCTGATCGCGGACACCGATTACCCGAGCTTCGACGTCGACCGCACCGACGAGGCGTTCTTCGAGTGGAAGAAGTTCAAGAAGCAGGGGATCATGTCGTATCGCGACCACGGCCATCGCTCGGCCATGACCGGCACCGACGCCCCGGTCCACCATACGTCCTGGGTCGAGGAGATGGACGATTCGATGGAGAGCTATCTGCGGGACGGATAGAGGAACCCCTTCCCCGACCATGCGGGCTTCGCCGGCGGAATGGGAGTGGGACGCCCTCTCGGCCGCCGCGCTGGAGGCCTATCGCGCGGCGCGGCGCGAGGAAGCGGTGCATTTGTGGCGGCGCGCGGGCGCGCTCGCGCAGGATTTTCCGGTCGGCGACCCGCGCCGCGCGGCCAGCGAGAACAACGGCGCGCTGGCCTTGCTGATCGACCACGATCACGACGGCGCCGCCCGGGCGCTGTCGTCCGCGCTCGCTTCGTGGGACGGGGCGCTCGCGTGGACGCGCGGCATGTCGGTCGCGGCCGTCGCCCGCAGCTCGCTCTTTCACCAGCGCCTGGAGCAGCGCCATGTCGAGACCTATGGCGACGTCCGGCGCGCGCGGCACCGCGAATTCCTGAGCGGCGCGGCCGCGCTGACCCGCTTCAACCTCGCCATCGCCGATCTCTTCCTGGACCGGGACGACACGGCCGACCGCCTGCTCGAAACCGCCCTCGCCGAACGCGAGCGGGCGTTCGGGCCGAACAACGGGGAGGTCGCCGAGATCGCGCGCGTGCTGTCGGGCCGGGCCGACGCCGCCGGGGACGATGCCCGGATGGAGGCCTACGACGCCAGGGTCCGGGGCGCCGTCGAGAACCGGGCCGCCGACGTGCTCGACGCCTGGCGCCGGGAACAGCCGCTGGAGATGAACGATACCCGTCGCCTCCTGGCGGCGGCCTATCTCACGGCGATCGTGCACGAGCGGGATTTTCTCTAGCGTCCCGGCCCCACCCGGCTCTCCCTGCATCGCCCGTGGGCGCCCGGAACGAGTCCGGCCATGACGACACAGGGGAGAGGCACAAGACCATGTGTCCCTCCCGGTCGGGAAAGCGGCTTGCCTTGCAGCGGCCCGGAGTGACAGGATTCCGGGATGCCAGCAGGAAGGAGCTTTGCCGTAGTTTCGCGCCGTCGCTTTCTCGCAGCCTCGACCGCGGCCGCGCTGCTGCCCGCGGCCGCGCGCGCCGCCGGCGCGCCGCTGCCGATCTTCGACGCCCATATCCATTTCAGCCACGACGCGGCCGAGCGCATTTCCGCCGGCCAGGCCGTCGCCATTCTGAAGCAGGCGGGGCTGAAGCGGGCGCTGGTGTCCAGCTCGGGCGACGCCGGTACCCGCGCGCTCCACGCCGCGGCGCCGGCTCTCGTCCTGCCCAGCCTGCGCCCCTACCGCCGGCGCGGCGAGATCGACCTCTGGGTCGACGATCCGTCGGCGATCGACTTCCTCGAGGACCGTCTAAAACGCTTCAAGTGGGTCGCGGTCGGCGAGTTCCACCTTTACGCCGCGCAGACCGACAAGGCGGTGCCGCGGCGCATGGTCGAGCTGGCACGGCAGCACAACCTTCTCCTGCACGCCCATTCCGACGCCGGCGCGGTCGACGCGATCTTCGTCCAATGGCCGGAAGCGCGGGTGCTGTGGGCCCATGCCGGCTTCGTCGATCCGGATATCGTCGGCCCGATGCTCGGCAAGCACGCGAATTTGTGGACCGATCTCGCCTTCCGCAGCGAACACGCCCATGGCGGCAGGGTCGACGACGACTGGCGCAGCCTGTTCGCCGCCTTCCCGGACCGCGTCATGGTCGGCACCGACACTTTTACGCCGGAGCGCTGGCACTATGTCGTCGAGCACGCCGAGTGGACCCGGCGTTGGCTGGCCGACCTGCCGCCCGAGCTCGCGGAAAACATCGCCTGGCGCAACGGCGAGGCGATGATCCGGCCGCATCTCCGAAACCTCCGAAAATAACCGTGGCCAGGCGGCACCTCGGCGGACCGACTCTGGCGGTCGCGCTCGTGCTCGCGGCCGGCGGGGCGGCGGCCTGCGACCGTCCGGAGGGCTGGACCGGCGGCGCGAGGATCGCCGGCGAGGTCTGGACGGCATGGTGGCGGTCGGAGCCCGCCCCCATCCCGGTCGGGGAGCATTTTTCCATCCGTTTCCATCTCTGCGGGCCGCCGGTCGGCCGGGTCGGCGTGCGCGGCTGGATGCCGGACCACCGGCACGGCATGAACTACCGCCCCGCGGTGACCCTGGACGGCCTGTCGGGCACGGCCGAGGGCCTGCTGTTCCACATGCCGGGGCGCTGGCAACTGATTCTGGACATCCGCGGCGCGGCGGGACGTGACAGGCTGACCGCCGAAACGGTGCCGGAGTGACGCCTCGGCGCTCCGGCGCGTCCCTCGCCGCCCGGCTGTCGGGATTCTCGATCGTGATTTGCATGCTTTCCGGCCTCGCCTCGCCGGCGCCGGCGCTCGACTTCACCGCCGAGGAAAGGCGCCGCATCCTGCGCCACGGGCCGTGGCCGCCGGCCTTGCTGCCCGATCCGAGCAACCGGGTTTCCGGCAAGCCGGCCGCCATCGCCTTCGGCCGGGCGCTGTTCTTCGATCGGCGCCTGTCGGTCTCCGGCGCGGTCTCCTGCGCAACCTGCCACAAGCCGGAGCGGGCCTGGACCGACGGCCTGCCGCGCAGCCGCGGGCAGCGGGTTGTCGACCGCAACGCGCCCAGCCTGTTCAACCTCCGCTTCAACCGCTGGTTCGGCTGGGACGGCGCGCAGGACTCGCTGTGGGCGCAGAACCTCAGGCCCCTGCTCGATGCGCGAGAGATGGGCGTCGGCCCCGGCGGCGCGGCGCGGCTGGTGCGCTCCGACGGCCAGCTTTCCTGTCTCTACCGGCGCGCGTTCGACGCAGCGCCCGGCGCGGACGACGCACGGGTCTTCGTCGATCTTGGCAAGGCGCTGGCGGCGTTCCTGGAAACCCAGGTCACCGGCCGGACGCCGTTCGACGAATTCCGCGACGCGCTCGCGCGCAACGACGCCGCCGGCCAGGCGCGCTATCCCGCCGCGGCCAGGCGCGGCCTGCGACTGTTCCTCGGCCGGGGCAACTGCGCCTTCTGCCATTTCGGCCCGGCCTTCACCAACGGCGAGTTCGCCGATGCCGGCGTGCCGCATTTCGTCGAGCCGGGCCGGGTCGATCCCGGCCGGCACGGCGGCATCCGCAAATTACGCCGGAGCCCCTACACCCTGCTGGGCCGCTTCAACGACGATGCAGAACGCTCCACCGCCGCCAAGACCCGCTATGTCCGCCTGCGCCACGGCAATTTCGGCGAGTTCCGGGTGCCGGGCCTGCGCAACGCGGCGCTGACGGCGCCCTACATGCATGCCGGCAGCCACAAGACGCTCGCCGATGTCGTGCATCACTATTCGACGCTCGACGAGGAACGGCTGCACGCCGGAGGCGAACGCATCCTGCGCCGCCTCGACCTCGGCGCGCGCGAACGGGCCGATCTCGTCGCCTTCCTCGAAACGCTGACGGAGAACGAGCCGCTTCGCGAATCCGCAGGCGAGACCGGCGACGCCGAGTGCCGGTAGCCATGCCAGGCTGGCCGCCCGGCCCCGCCGCGCTCCGCCCAGCGGCCGGCTTGGCGGAGAAATCGCCGATGCACTAACATCCGAAACCGAGCCGTCTCCGAAGGCAGGTCAGGAGGATCGCTTGCTGCCGGGTCACGCACGATACGGGCCGTCGGCCATACCCGCGCGACCGGTCTACGACTGGCCGGACGGCAAGCGGCTCGCGTTCTATGTCGGCATGAACATCGAGGTCTTCGGCTTTCTCGCCGGCCTCGGCCCCGACCCCGTCCTTCTCTCCGCGCCGCAAACCCACCGGAACTACGCGTGGCGGGATTACGGCAACCGCGTCGGCATCTGGAACCTGTTCGACCTGTTCGACGAGTTCGCGCTGCCCGCCTCGTGCATCGTCAACGCGTGGCTCTACGACCACTATCCCGAGATCTTCGATCGCATTCGCGCCCGCGGCGATGCGATCGTGGGGCACGGCCGCACCAACGCCGAGCGGCAGAGCGGGCTCTGGGAGGAGGACGAGCGGCGGCTCATTGCCGAGGCGACGGATACCATCGAGCGCCACGAGGGGGTAAGGCCCAAGGGCTGGCTCGGGCCCGGCTCGGTGGAGACCGCGGTTACCCCGGACCTGCTGAAGGAGGCGGGCTACCGCTACTGCCTGGATTGGCCGTGCGACGATCAACCGATCTGGCTGAGCACGCGGAGCGGAAGGCTGCTATCGGTGCCCTATCCGTTCGAGCTCAACGATATCGGCCAGATCGTCTTCCGCCACCACACCGCGCGCGAGTTCGCCGACATGGTCGTCGATCAATTCGAAGCCATGGTCCGTCAGTGCGTCCACCGGCCGCTGGTGTTCTCGGTCTCTCTGCACAGCTTCATCGCCGGCCAGCCATTCCGCATGACGGCGCTGCGGCGGGCCTTCGAGCACATCCGCAAGCACGAGCTCAGCGACCGGGTCTGGTTCACGCATTCGGATGCGATCGCGGAGTATTGCCACGGTCTCGATCCGGCCAAGCTGCCCGGAGGCTGATCCCGCGACCGCGGGCTATGCGGGTTCGAGGAGGTCCTCCACGGGCGTGCCGTGCCAGCCCTCCTCGCGCCGGCTCCAGTAGCGCGACTGGAGGTGGCCGGTCAGAAGGCCGGCATGGCCGTTGCCGACCGGCCTGTCGCCGATGCGGATCACCGGCATGACGCCGCCCGCCGTGGTGCTCGCGAACACCTCGTCGGCCGCGCGCAGCTCCTCCGGCTCCACCCGGCGGCATGAGAAGGGGATGCCGTCCTCGCGGCAGAGCTCGGCCACCGCGCGCCTGGTGATGCCCTCCAGGACGTTGGCATCGGGCGTCGCGACCGCGCCGTCCTTCACCACGAAGACGTTGTAGCCCGGCCCTTCCGTGAGCGCGCCGTCAGCACCCACCAGCAGCGCATCGTCGCAGCCCCGGTCGTAGGCCTCGAAGCGGGCCTGCACGAAGTCGGCCCGGTTGTAGTTCTTGCAGCGGGCGTCGATCGCCCTCGACGAGACGCGCTCGACGCCGCTGACATGGAGCGCGGCGCCGTTGCGGCACTTGTCCTCGCCCCAGATCCAGACATAGGGCATGGCGTAGGCCACGAACTCGGGCGCGCCGAGGCGGGGATCGCGGGCCCCGCTTTGGATGACGCCGCGGGTGAGCTGGAGCTTGACGTAGCAGTTGTCGTGCCCCGACCGGGCCACGCATTCGGCGAGGATACGGCGCATGTCGTCGGCGCCGTAGGGATTCTCCAGCCGGAACCCGGCGCAGGACCGGGCGAAGCGCTCCAGATGCTCGTCCAGCATGAAGAACCAGCCGGCCCAGGTTGAGGTCACGTCGTAGACCGTGTCGCCCCAGACGAAGCCGGCATCGAAGATCGACATCCGGGCGTCCTCGGGCAAGACGTACTCGCCGCCGATGAACACGCATCCCTCGGTCATCGTTTCGTCCTCCGGCAGTCCCTGGCCGTCGTCCCGCGGGTTTCGATGATAGCCGCAGCGACGCCGGCCGCCACCGCCACCCCGTCAAGGCCGGCCCCCGGATCGAGTCCGGGCGTGACGAGGGGGCAGGCATGGCGGTGGGGCGGCCCGCCCCGCCCGTGGGTGCCCGGAACGAGGCCGGGGTGACAACGGAGGGGCAGGGACGGCAAGTGCGGGCGTGCGGCGATCCGTGTCCCGATCCGGCGGATGCGCCGATATCCCGCCCGGAACAAGGCTTTGCGCCCGGTCCAGCTCATATAAACCGTCATGGTCTCGGCGGTGCTGAGCCACCCCGTGGCATGAAACTCGGGGCGTTCGGCTGAGGGTTTGCCGATCGTCGCGCGGGTCTGCCGTGGCAGGATGGGAACGGTGGAGGCGGCGACGCGTGAGCGTTCCGTTTATCGGTGATGTGGTTCCCGAGATATAAACTGCTTCCGGCGGTCGGCTCCGCACCCCGTACTGTGCCCGGCCCGCGGCCGTGGACGCGCGGCAAATCGAACCGCACCCGCTCGACGGGTGCGTGTCCTTCCGACCGCTGTCCCCGCCTCCACCGTGGCGATGCCACGGCGCGATCCTACGCCGCCGTGGCGAGAGCGCAACGAGGAGGACAGCGATGAAGACGGAAGGCTTGCACGTCGTGCGGCCGCACGCGGCGGGTCTGGACGTGCACAAGATGGAGATCACCGCGACGGTTCGCCTGTGCGAGGGCGAGGGCGAGCCGGTGGTGGAGACGCGCTGCTTCAGCTCGCTTCCGAGCGGTCTGGCGGAGATGGTCGCCTGGCTGACCGGTCGCCGCGTCGAGGCCGCTGTCATGGAAGGGACCGGGATCTACTGGCAGGCGCCCTTCGCGGCGGTGGAGGCGGCGGGGATCGAAGCGATCCTGGTGCACGCGCGTCAGGTCAAGCAGTTGAAGGGGCGCAAGACCGATGTCGCCGACAGCGTGTGGCTGGCCTGCGTGTGCCAGTTCGGGCTCTGCACGCCTTCCCATGTTCCCCCCGAGCCGTTCCGGCAGCTGCGCTCGCTGAGCCGCCAGCGGCGCACCCTGGTCAGGCAGCGCTCGACCGTGCGCAACCGGGTGCAGAAGATCGTCGACCGCGCCGGCCTGCGCATCGGCGGCATCCTCTCCGACGTCTTCGGCGTCAACGGCCGCAAGATCCTCGACGGGCTGGCGCAAGCCACGCCGCGCGCGGTCATCCTCGCCTCGCTCACCGGCCACGTCGCCAACAAGCTGGAGGGGCTCGGCGAGGCGCTCTCCCTGAGCCTGGGCGACAACGACCGCTTCATGCTCGGCGATCTGCTGGACGAGCATGACGCGCTCGAGGCGCGCATCGCGTCCTACGGCGAGAAGATCGACCGGCAGATGACGCCGTGGCAGGAACAGCTCCGCCTGCTGACCACCATCCCCGGCATCGACCGCATCGCCGCCTCGACCATCCTGATCGAGATCGGCCCGGATATCGAGGCGTTCGCCTCCAAGCAGCACTTCGCCGCCTGGGCCGGGCTCTGCCCCGGCAACAACGAAAGCGGCGGAAAGCGCCGCAACGCGCGCACCCGAAGGGGCTCCAAGACGCTGCGCGCCAGCCTCGTCGAATGTGCCCACGGCGCGGCCCGAACCAAGGGGTGCCAGTTCGAGGCCCACCACCGCGCGCTCGCCGCCCGGCGCGGATACAAGCGCGCCATCGTGGCCAGCGCACACAAGATGCTGCGCATCGTTTATGTCGTGCTCAAGACCGGCAGGCCCTACTACGACCGCACCGCCGACTACGACGCGCTGATGGTCAAGCGCAACGCCCCGCGCTGGATCCGAATGCTCCGCCGCTACGGCTACATCCAACCCCGGCGCGCCGAACCCAAGGCCACCTGACCGGCCCGCATAACGCCGGACCGTCGCGCGGGACCGCTTCGGGCCACATCGGGGAAGTCCACCGCTCGTCTCGCCGCCCCCTTCCGGCGATCTCAGCCAACTCCCTCCCGGCGTTGGATGGGGCCCTCGCGCGCCCCCACCGAAACTGTTTCACGGCAAACCGGACAGCAGTGGACTCGATCCGGGCATCCATGGGCGCCGCCGCCCCTCTCGTCGGACCGTCGTGCGGGCGGAGAGGCCGCGTGGATGGCCGGATCACCCCCGGACTTGATCCGGGGGCCGGCCATGACGTAGGGGTGACAGCGGGAGCGGAGATGCAGATGTTCACGGGCGCGGAGCCCGCGCCGAAAATCTAAACCGGACAGCAGTGGACCTGATCCGGGCATCCGTCGCGTGGCGGGGGCGCCGTGCGGATGGGCGTGAATTTCCGAACCGGGACACTGGATGCGCGCATGCGGTTTGCGGTCGTGCCGGGGTTTCAATACGCTTTTTCCGGCACGCTGGAGACACGAGATGCTTCCGATCACCGGCTATGCCGACCGCTATTCCGTAGCGCCCGGCCAATCCATCGCGTTCAAGGTATCCTCGACCGTGCCGGAGGACTACGAGGCGCGCCTGGTGCGCGTGATCTGCGGCGACCCCAACCCGGCCGGACCCGGCATGCGGGAACAGCCCGTCGAGGCCGCCTTTGCCGGAAGCTACCCCTCCCGGGTGCAGCCGATCCACAACGGCTCGTGGGCGCGCGTCGCCGCCACCGCACCGCTCGATGCGCTGAGCAGCTTCACGGTGACCGCCACCGTCTGGCCCACCCTGCCCCGCCTCCCCCGCCGGCAGGGTCTGGTGTCGCGCGTCGATGCCGCCACCGGCGCCGGCTTCACGCTGGAGATCGACGAGGCCGGCTCGCTTGCCGCCACGCTGAGCGACGGCGCCCGCACGGTCGTCCTCGACACCGGCAAGGCACTGCGTGCCCGCGCCTGGTACCGGGTCTTCCTCAGCTACGACGCGGGCACGGGCGAAATCCGCGTCGGCCAGCGTGCGCTCGCGCCCACGATGACGGTGGACGATTCGGGCACCGCCGCCGCCTCGGCCGCCTTCGAGGGCGGATGCACCGGGAGCGGCGATCTCGCGTTCGCGGCGCGGGCGGGCTCGCCTCCCGGCGATCACTATAACGGCAAGCTCGAAGCGCCGCGGATCGTGGCGGCCGCCCTCGACCCGGATTCGGCATTCCGCGCCGCGGAGGAAGACCCCGCGCGATCCGGCGAGCGCCTGGTCGCCGCGTGGGACTTCTCGCGCGAGATGTCGTCGGCGCGCATCCTGGACACCGGCCCGCACGCGATGCACGGCGAGACCGTCAACCTGCCGGCGCGCGCGATGACGGGCTGGCGCTGGACCGGCGAGGAGATGTGCTGGCGCCACGCTCCGGCGCAGTACGGCGCCATCCACTTCCACGACGACGACCTCTACGACTGCGGCTGGGAGACCGATTTCAGCTTCGAGGTGCCCGACGACTTCAGGAGCGGCGCCTACGCGGTGCGCCTCGCCGCCGGCGGCGAAGAGGACATGATCCCCTTCTTCGTGCGCGCCCGGGCGGGCCGGGCGCAGTCGAGCGCCTGCGTGCTGATCCCCGTCTTCACCTACACCGTCTACGCCAACTTCGCCCGCGGCAATGTCGACGACGCCTATCGCGCGCAGGTCGCGCGCTGGAGCGCGCGCCCGTGGACGCCGGACGAGCACCCCGAATACGGGATCTCGACCTACAACCGCCATAGCGACGGCAGCGGGGTCGCCTATTCGTCGCGGCTTCGTCCGATCCTCAACCAGCGCTCCGGATACTGCGCCTATGCGGACCCCAAGGGCGGCTCCTGCCTGCGCCACTTCCCCGCCGACACCCATCTTCTCGCCTGGCTGAATGCGCTCGGCCACGATTTCGACGTCATCACGGACGAGGATCTCGAGGCGGACGGCGTCGGCGCGATCGCGGACTACAAGGCGGTGATGACGGGCTCCCACCCGGAATACCACACCCCGGGCTCGCTCGACGCGCTCGCCGAGTACACCGAACGGGGCGGGCGCCTGATGTATCTCGGCGGCAACGGCTTCTACTGGCGCGTCGCGGTGAATGCGGCGCTGCCGGGCGCGGTCGAGATCCGCCGCGGCGAGACCGGAATCCGCGCCTGGGCGGCCGAGCCGGGGGAGTACTACAACGCCTTCGACGGCGGCTATGGCGGGCTGTGGCGGAACAGCGGCCGCGCGCCGCAGCGTCTCGTCGGGGTGGGGTTCATCGCCCAGGGCGACTTTCACGGCACCGCCTACCGGCGCCTGCCCGCCTCGCGCGACCCCCGCGCCGCCTGGATCTTCGAGGGGATCGAGGACGACGAGCTTTTGGGCGATTTCGGCCTGAGCGGCGGCGGGGCGGCCGGGTTCGAGCTCGACTGGCTCGACCCGAGCCTCGGATCGCCGGCCCACGCCCTGGTGCTCGCCCGCTCGGAGCCGCAGGACGACACCTTCATGCTGGTGCCGGAGGAGATGCTGAACCACTACGTCAACCGCCCCGGCCTGCCGACCGAGGACCTCATCCGCTCGGAGATCGTGTACTTCGAGACGCCCAACGGCGGCGCAGTGTTCTCGGTCGGCTCGATCACCTTCTGCGGCAGCCTCCCGCACAACGACTTCCACAACAACGTCTCGCGCATGCTCGACAACGTGTTGCGCAGGTTCCGGGCGGGCTGAGCAGCGTACGATACCGGCAGCTCAGACTTGCGAGAAATCCGGGCACCATTTCAGGATGCCGTCCCTGTAGCTCTCCCTGTCCCGATGTGCCGCCGCCCAGCGCCAGACGTTCGGGTAGCTCTCGAACGGATAGCCGCACCCGACCAGCACGAAGTGCACGGGGATCCAGGAAATATCGGCCAGGGTGTAGCGATCGCCCATCATCCAATCGCGGCCCTCCAGGGCGTTCTCGAGCTTGGCGAAACACGCTTCCAGCGTCTCCCGCGCGCGGGCGATATCCTGTTCGCCGAACGCGGCGCCGCCGGCGTGTTTTGCGTGAAACTCCTTCAGCTCCTCGTTCTTCTGGAGCGCGTCGTATTTTTCCTGTTCCGCGGCGGTCTTCTTCAATTTTTTCTGCATCCTGGTCGCGTAGACATAGGGCTTGATCGCCGGCACGTGGATGGATGCGGCGAGACGAAGCCATTCCAGCATCTCGTCTTCATCGCCCGCCGCACGCAGCGAGGGTTCGGGGTAGGTTCGGTCGAGATAGTCGATGATGTCGTTGGACTCGATATGGACGACGCCGTTGTCGATCAGGGTCGGCACCAGGCCGTTCGGATTGATGCCGAAGTAGTCGTCCGAAATGTTCTCCTTCAGCTTCAAATCGAGGTGATGGCTGGTCCAGGGCAAGCCTTTCTCGATCAGCGCCATGCGGACCCGCATCGAGCAGTTCGAGATATCGCCGTGATAGAGGTGGATTCCCTCGAATGATTCCACCGACTTGTCGGTCGGAACGATAACTGCCATGGGAAGGCTCTCCATTCAGGTTCAACGACCTCGGCCTCAATCCCCCGCGAACGCGATCAATCGTCCGCAGACCAGCGCGCCCAGCCAGCAGACCATGGACAGCACGGCGTGACCGGCGAGCCGGGCGCGCGGGGCGTCCTTGAGCAGGAGCCCGTGGCGCCGGCAGAGGGCGAGCGCGGACAGGACCGCGACGGCGATGAAGACCAGCTTGAGCTGCAGGAAGCCGACGGCGCCGTATTCCCGCGCCCGCACCGCGAACAGCAGCGGCCCCGTGAGCAGGGCGAGCACGAGCCCGCTCGCGGCGACGGGGGCGAGCAGCCGCACCGCCGCCTCGCGGGAGATCCCGCGCCACAGGCCGAGCAGCCGCAGGTTGAGCGGGACCACGGAGCCGATCAAGAGGGCGATGGCGAGGATGTGCGCGGCATTGACGCCGGCATAAAGCCAGCGGGAGCCCCGCAGGGCCTCGGCCAGCGCCGTCCCTTCCAGCGCGGCGAACAGGGACTCCAAGGTCTCAGTCGCGCTCGGGGTAGAGCACGTACTCCCGCTTGCCGAGGAACAGCCGCTCCACCTTGACCCGCCTTTCCGACAGATCGGCGGCGGGCTCGCCGATCACCCGGATCTCGACCCCTTCCGCCAGATCGCCTTCCTTCAGGCCGGCGCGCCGGTTGCGCCAGGGCTGACCGACCTCGACCCTCCACTCCTCGCCCTCCGCGTCGACCTTCAGGATGCCGTGGGGATTGCCCAGGCGGACGGTCTTGATGATGCCGGTCAGATCGATATTGCCGCCGGCGGTCCACGACCAGCCGTGATGGGCCAGAGCCCCGGCCGCCGGGGCCGTGAGCCCCAGGGCGAGGACCGCGATCGACAAGAGCCTCGTCATCGTGCGCCTCCGATGCTTCACGCGCTGCCGGAAAGGTTGCGCCGCACGACCGGACAATCAACCCGGCACTTCCCGGACAGGCAGCGGGTCCATGGCGATCATACCCCGGGAGTATGGACGACCGTGAGGCGGATCGCGGGGGTGGTGCTCCGGACGCCGCCGCCGGTGCCGCGAGAGCGGGTATCGACACCGGCGAGCAGAAGGTGGCACGCTTGATCCCGCAACGAGGGTTGCACGGGACGGCGGCACCGGGTCCGGCGGAATTCCGGCGCGGCGTCGTGGCGCGGCTCGACCGGGGGACGCATGGATCCGATCACGTTTTCGATCATCCGCCATCGCCTGTTTCGCGTCGTCGACGAGGCGGTGATCACGCTGAAACACGTGTCGGGCACCGCGATCACCAATGAGGGCCACGACCTCATGGCCTCGCTCTACCGCGCCGACGGGTCGCTGCTGATGGGCGGGGTCGGGTTCCTGCATCACCTGACCAGCGCGGCCGAGGCCTGCAAGGCGATCATCCGCCGCTTCGGGGACGATATCCGCGACGGCGACATCTACCTCCTCAACGATCCCTACACGGCGGCGCTGCACACCTCCGACGTCTATCTCGTCGCCCCCATCCACCATCGCGGCGAGCTCGTCGCCTGGAGCGCCTGCTTCGTCCATGTCTACGACATCGGCGCGACCAATCCCGGCGGCTTCTGCCCCGATTCCCGGGACATCTTCACCGAGGGCTATTCCTCGCCGGGCATCCGGCTGGTGAGCGGCGGGACCGTGAACCGGGACGTGCTCGACACCCTGCTCAACATGGTCCGGTCCCCGGAGATGGTCGCGCTCGACATCGCCTCGATGATCGCCTGCAACAACGTCGCGCGCGAGCGCATGCTCGCGCTGATCGACAGATACGGCTACGAGACCGTCGATATGGCCTGCCGCACCCTGATCCAGCAATCCGAAGACCTGCTGCGCCGGCGGTTGCGCGACCTGCCCGACGGGGAGTGGCGTTCACGGCAGTATCTCAGCGTGAAGGACGACGTCTATCGGGTCGCGCTCAAGATGACCAAGCGCGGCGACGCGTTGGAGTTCGACTTCTCCGGGTCGAGCCCGCAGGCGCCGGTCGCGGTCAACTGCACCAGATGGGCCTCGCTCGGCGGCCTGTTCGCACCGCTGTTTCCCCTGCTGTGTTTCGACATCACCTGGAACGAGGGGGTCATTCGCCCGATCAGCATGATCGCGCCGGAGGGCACGATCGTGAACTGCACCCGGCCGGCACCGGTCTCGGTGGCGACGGTGGGCGCCATCCAGTCGGTGAACAACGCGGCCTGCGCGACCATCGGCAAGATGCTCGACGCAAGCGATGCCCATGCCGAACAGGCCACCGCGGTCTGGCACGCCAACCACTTCGCGGTCTTCCTGTTCGGCCGCAATCAGTACGGGCAGGACTCGATCGGCACGCTGACCGAGACCTTCGCCGGGTCGGGGGGCGGGCGCAATATCGGCGACGGCGTCGATGTCGGCGGCGAGATGCCCAACCCGATCTCGCGCATGGCCAATGTCGAGACGCTGGAGAGCACGCTCCCGCTGCGCTACCTGTTCCGCCGGCGGGTAACGGATTCGGGCGGTCCCGGCAAGCACCGCGGCGGCACCGGCATGGAGTTCGCGCTCACCCCCCACGATGCGCCCGATGGCGGCCTGCACTGCGTCATCACCGGCAAGGGTGTGGCGTTTCCGATGAGCGACGGCCTGTCGGGAGGCTATCCGGGCGCGCCCAACCGCTACCAACGGGTGCGCAACGGCGCCGCGCCGGGCGACGGACGGGCGGCCTTCGCCCGGAGCGTGGCCGAGATGGCGGGCGAGCCCGAGACCGTGAGCTGGGGCGTCTATCCGGTGATGGGAGGGGATGTCTTCTACCTGCGCTGGAACGGCGCCGGCGGGTACGGCGATCCGCTGGCGCGCGACCCGCAGGCGGTGCTCACGGATTGCGAGGACGGCGTGGTGTCGATGGAGGCGGCACGCGACGTCTACGGCGTTGTGTTCGAGGGCGGCCGGCCGGCGGTCGATCTTGCCGCCACGGCTGCCAGGCGCCGCGCGCTGATGGCCGGGCGCATCGGCCGGGCGGAAGCCGGATGAGCACCCGGGTCTCCGAGGCGCTGGAGCGCAGCCAGGGCATGATCTGCTGCCGCGCCTGCGGGCACGGGATCGCGCAAGCGGGGACGCCCTGGAAGCCGGCGGCGGCGCTCGACGAGGCGCCGATGCGCGGTGCCGGGGGCGCGGTCTACAGCGCCGGGCCGGAGGTGTTGCTGCGCCGCTTCTGCTGCCCGGGCTGTGGCGCGTTGCTGGATTGCGAGACGGCGCTCGAGGGCGATCCGTTCCTCGACGACGTGATCTTCGGCTGAGGGAGATGCAGATGTACCGTGCCGGGCGCAGGCAGGCGAAGCCATGACCGCGACCGTCCGCCTCGAAGCACGGCCCGGGCCGGTCGAGATCGGGCTCGACACCAGCGCGGTCATCGTGAACGACATGCAGAACGCCTTCGTGTCGCCCGGCGGCTATCTCGACAAGGCCGGGTTCGACATCGCGGGCGCGGGGGCCGTGGTGGACGCCGTCGACACCACGCTCGAAGTCGCCCGTGCGGCCGGGCTGCCGGTGTTCTATTTCCGCAACGGTTTCGATGCCGAGCTTCACGCCGCCCCGGCCGGCTCGCCCTGGCGGGTAAAGTCCCACGCGCTGCGGCTGATGCGCGAGCGCCCGGAGCTCGAAGGGACCCTGCTGATCCGGGGGAGCTGGGACCACGACATCGTCGATGCGCTGACGCCGAGGCCGGGCGACGTCGTGGTCGACAAGACGCGGCCGAGCTGTTTCGCCGGGACCGATCTTCAGATGATGCTGAACGCGCGCGGCGTCCGCAGCATCGTGGTGGTGGGAATCGCCAGCAATGTGGGCGTCGAGTGGACGCTGCGCGACGGGCTGTCGCGCGAGTTCTTCGGCATCATGCTGGAGGACGCGACGATGCCGGCGGGGCCCGACTACCTTCAGGCGGCCACGGCGTTCAATGTCGAGACCTTCATCGGCTGGGTCTCCACCAGCGCCGCGTTCGCGGACGCGCTCGGGGCCGGCCGGCGTTGAGCGCCGGCCCCGACAGCGAGCCCGTCCTCGAGCTCCGGGGCATAACCAAGTCCTACCCGGGCGTGTTGGCCAACGACGATGTGAGCCTGCGGCTCCACCGTGGCGAGGTTCTGGGCCTGCTGGGCGAGAACGGAGCCGGCAAGTCGACGCTGATGAACATCGTGTCGGGGCTCGCGACGCCGGATGCGGGCAGCGTTCTGGTCGACGGCGCGCGCGTCCGCATACGCTCGCCGCGCGACGCGATCCGCCTGGGCATCGGCATGGTGCATCAGCACTTCCTCCTGGTCCCCACGCTGACGGTGGCGGAGAACGTCATCCTGGGGGACCGCCGGCGGTTCCGCTTGCGGTTGCCGGTCGGCTCGCTGGCGCGGCAGGTGCGCCGGATTGCCGAGCGATACGCGCTGCCGCTCGATCCCGATGCCGTCGTCGGCACCCTCGACATCGGCGCGCAGCAGCGCGTCGAGATCGTCAAGGCGCTCTACCGCGACGCCCGCATCCTGATCCTCGACGAACCCACCGCCGTGCTGTCGTCGGCCGAGGCCGACCGGCTGTTCGAAACCGTCCGCACCCTGGCCGGTCGCGGTGCGTCGGTGATCCTGATCAGCCACAAGCTGGACGACATATTCGCGGTCTGCGAGCGCGTCGCGGTCATGCGCGGCGGGCGGGCGGTCGCCGAGCGGGAGATCGGCGACGTTGCCAGGGACGAGCTCGTCCGCCTGATGGTGGGCGAGGACATCGCGATGCCGGGCCGCCCGTCCCCCGCCGCCGGCGGCCGGCCGGTGCTTTCCGTGCGCGGGCTTTCCGTCGCCGGGCGCGGCGGCAGGCCTGCCGTGGACCGCGCGAGCTTCGAGCTGCACGGGGGCGAGATCCTCGGCCTCGCCGGGGTCGATGGCAACGGCCAGAAGGAGCTCGTCGAGTCCCTCACCGGACTCTGTCCCGCGGCGGCGGGGCGGATATTGATCGACGGCGAAACGCGGGCCGAGCGCATGAGCGTCCGGCGCAGGCGGCTCGGCGGCATGCGCCACGTGCCGGCGGACCGGCACGCCCATGGCATCCTTCCCGGCCTGTCGCTCGAACGCAACTTCCTCCTGTCCCATTTCTTCGCCCGGACATTCAACCGCTGGGGCGCGCTGCACAACGGCCGCGCACGCCGCATGCTCGCGGGCCTGGTTGCCAGGTTCGACGTGCGCGCTCCGGGAACCGGGACCCGCATCGATGCGCTGTCCGGAGGCAACCAGCAGAAGCTCGTCCTCGCCCGCGAGCTCGCCCTCTCGCCCAGGATTCTGGTCGCGTCCCACCCGACGCGGGGGCTCGACGTCCGCACCATCGCGTTCGTCCGCGCGACCCTGCTGGAGCAGCGCCGGGCGGGCACCGGCATTCTTCTGGTGTCCTCCGACCTGTCGGAGATCTGGGAGCTCTCCGATCGCATCATGGTCATCGCGGACGGCCGGATACGCGGCCCCGTCGCCCTGGAACAGGCGGATCTGCAACAGGTCGGGGCGTGGATGACCGGGCGGTGACCGCCGGCTTCCGCCCGCCGCGCGGGCTCGCCGCGCTCGCCGGCGTCGGCGGGGTCGCGACGATCGCCATCGCCGTTGCCGCCGCCTTCATCGCCGCTTCCGGCGTCGATCCCTGGCATGCGTTCTCGGTGATGGCGGCGCACGCGCTGGGGTCGGCGGACGGCTTGCTCGAGGTGCTGGTCCGCGCCATCCCGTTCACCATCGCCGGCCTCGGCATCGTCGTCGCGTTTCGCGTCAACGCCTTCAATATCGGCGCCGACGGCCAGATCATCGTCGGCGCGATCGCCGCGGTGTGGCTGGCGACCGCGCTTCCCGATCTCGCGGGATGGCTGCTCGCCCCGCTGTTCCTGATCGCCGGGTTCGTTGCCGGCGGCCTGTTCGGCGGCTTCGCCGGGTGGCTCCGGGCACGCTACAACGCGAGCGAGATCATCAGCACGATCATGCTCAACTATGTCGCGATCCAGCTTCTCGGCCACCTCGTGCGCGGGCCGCTGCAGGAGACCATGCGGATCATGCCGCAGTCGGAGCGGGTTCCCGACAGCGTCGTCTTCGACATCCTGATCGACGGATCGCGCGTCCATGCGGGGCTGATCCTCGCCGTCGTGCTGACCGCCCTGTTCTGGGGGCTCAAGCGGTTGACTGCGTTCGGATACAGCCTCCACGCGGTGGGCAGCAACCCGGACGCTGCGCGCTACGGGGGCATCGACGACCGCCGGGTGCTGACTCTCGCCATGGCGCTCTCGGGCGCCATGGCCGGGCTCGCCGGGGCGGTCGAGATCGCCGGGCTGCACCATCGCCTGCAGGAGAATTTCGCCCCCGGCTTCGGGATCACCGCGATCGCGGTCGGGCTGCTCGCGCGGCTCAACCCTTTGCTCGTGCCGGCGATGGCGGTGCTGTTCGGCATCCTCCATGTCGGCTCGGGCGCCATGCAGCGCGAAGCGGCGGTCCCGCTCCCCATAGTCTGGGTGATCGAAGGCGTCGTCATCCTCGCCTTCCTGGTCTACGGGCGGCTCCGTCCGGGTTCGGCTTCCGCGGCGGCCGGTTGATGTGGGACCTGGTGTTCTGGACGGGGTTGCTCGGCGGCGCGTTGCGGCTCGCGACCCCCATCCTGTTCGCCGCAATCGGCGAGACGCTCGCCCAGCGTTCGGGGGTCCTCAATGTCGGCATCGAGGGAACCATGCTGGCCGGCGCCTTTCTCGGCTTCTACGGGGCCGTGGAGTCCGGCTCGCCCTGGATCGGGCTGCTGGCGGCGATGGCCGGCGGCGCCCTGTTCGGGCTGCTCCACGCCGTCTTCTGCGTCAGCTTGCGGGTCGACCAGATCGTGGCCGGGATCGCGCTGGTGGTGCTCGGGCTCGGGCTCTCCGGCTTCGCCTACCGCCTCACCCTCGGCGCCGCCGACCGGCCGCCCGATGCGCCGACCTTCGACCGGCTCGATTTCGGCATGCTCGGCAGGCTGGACTTCGTCGGCCCGGTCCTGTTCGGCCATCATGCGCTGGTCTATATCGGCATCGGCGCCGCGCTCGCGCTGTTCTGGTTTCTCTACCGCACCGCGCCGGGTCTTGAGATCCGCGCGATGGGAGAGAGCCCGGCGGCCGCCGATGCCGTCGGCGTGGACGTCGTCCGGACCCGCTATGTCTGCACGATCTTCGGCGGCGTCATGGCGGGCATCGGCGGCGCCTATCTTTCGATCGGCCAGGTCGGCGGTTTCGTCGAGAACATGGTGTCGGGCCGCGGCTTCATCGCCATCGCGTGCGTCGTCTTCGGCCGCTGGAACCCGCTGGGCGCCATGTCGGCGGCGCTGTTCTTCGGCCTCGTCGACGCCGCGCAGATCAGGCTCCAGGTGCTCAACTCGGACATCCCCTACCAGTTCTTCGTGATGCTGCCCTATGTGCTTGCGGTGGGGTTCCTGATCCTGTTCGCCGGCCGGGCGCGGATGCCCGCTGCGCTGGGCATCCCGTTCTTCGGCGGGCGGCGGCGCTGAGACCGGCGAAGCGATCGCCCGTTGCACGCGAACAGACGACGCGGGATAGTGAATTCGATAACCAAACGAAGCTCGATCGGGGAGGACAAAATCATGGCCTTTGGACGTTCGATTCTTGCCTGCGCGGCGCTCTTGCTGCTCGCGCCGGTCGCGGTCGATGCCCAGGACAAGCCGCTGCGCGTGGCTCTCGTGCTGCCCGGGCCGATCACCGACGGCACTTTCAACTCCGCCGCCAACAAGGGCATCGAGCTCGCCAAGAAGAAATACAAGCTCGACGTGTCCATGCAGGAGAACACCCCCTTCGCCGGGATGGAGGAGGCGCTGCTCAACTATGCGCGGGCCGGCTATGACGTGGTCATCGGCCACGGTTTCCAGTTCGCCGAACCGGCCAGGAAGATCCACAAGCGCTTCGCCAAGACGTGGTTCGTCGTAACCATGGCCAAGGTGTCCGGCGGTCCCAACCTCGCGTCGCTCGACGTGCGGCTCGGCGATTCCGGCTATGTCGCCGGCGCGCTCGCGGCGCTGGTCAGCAAGACCGGCGTGATCGGCACCGTCGGCGGCATTCCGGTCCCGGTGATCCAGGAATACACCGACGGGTTCGAACGCGGCGCCAAGCGCTTTCGTCCCGACATCGAGGTGCTGTCGGCCTATGTCGGCTCGTTCACCGACGTGGCCAAGGCCAAGGAGATCACCACGTCGATGATCGAGCGCCGCGCGGACGTGGTGACCGCCCAGGGCAACGAGTCGGTTATGGGCACCATCAACGCCGCCAAGGAAGCCAAGATCATGGCGATCGGGACGTTCTTCGACGCGCACATGGCGGCGCCCGAGAGCATCGTATCGACGGCGCTGGTCAACATGGATGTCGGCATAGATCTGCTGCTCGGCAAGATCATCGACGGGTCCATCGAGCCGCGGAACTACCTGTTCGGCTTCAAGGAAGGCGTGCTCGGCCTCGCGCCGTATCACGCCTTCGACGCCAAAATACCCGCCGCAGACAAGGAGAAGATCCGCGCCCTGATCGCCGACATCGAGGCGGGCAAGGTCGAGGACCTGCCGAAGATTCGCTAGCCGGGCGGGCAAAGACGGGTTCGACGTCCGCTTCGGAGCGCCGAACGCCGGCGTTGGCCGGTTTCAGCGAAAGGCAACTTTGACCGTCGGCGGCGGCGACCGGCGTTACGAGTTCTTGCAGTTGTCGGGCCTATGCTTGACGCTGAGAACCGGCAGTGAGAGCATGCCGCGGTCGAGCTTCGTTCCGAACTCCCCCAACGCGTTGCCCGCCGGGGCCTGGAGGGCGAGCCATGTCGAGGAACCTTGCTGAGTGGCGGGCGGTTCCCGCGTTGCCGCACAGCCACTTCGTCGACAATTCGATCTACACCGACGAAGCCGTGTTTCGCGAGGAACAGGCGAAGATATTCGGCGGCATCTGGAAGTTCGTCTGCCACGAGGGCGAAATTCCCGATGCCAACGATTTTCGCACCTGCCAGGCCGCCGGCCAGCCGCTGGTCGTCACCCGGGGAGAGGACGGCCGGGTGAGGACGTTCGTCAACGCGTGCTCGCACCGGGGCACGATGGTGGTCACTGAACCCGCGGGCAATGCCACGCACTGGACCTGCGTCTTCCACCAATGGGTCTACGACAACCTGGGCGCCTGCGTCGCCATACCGCGGGACGAGGCCTACCGGCATTGCGATATCGACCGTTCGAAGCTCGGCTTGCGCGAGGTGCGCACCGAGGTCCGGCTGGGCCTGGTGTTCGTCAATCTCGACGACGGCGCGGAACCGCTCGATGCGTTCCTGGGCGATGCGCTGAGCCCGCTCGAGAGCGTGCTGGGCGAACGGCCGCTGGAGCCGTTCCACTATCATCGCTGCGTGCTCGACACGAACTGGAAGCTCTGGCAGCTCACCAATACCGAGCCCTACCACGAGTTCATGCACGTCTATAACCGGAAGACGAGCCTCACCCGGAACGATTTCTTCGATCGCGCGTTCAACTGCCTGCCCAACGGTCATCTGAGCATCGGCTCCTTCAAGCCCAACTACGCGCGCGGGACCGATTACGGGACGGACGAGGTGCGGATGCGGCCGCTCCCGGGCCTCCAGCCCGACGAGTGGATCATCGTCGACCTTTTTCCCGACGTGATGATCAACGTCCGGACGACCGTGGCCCGCATCGACTCCCTGGTCCCGCTGAGCCCGACGAAGACGCTGGTGGAATACCGCGGCCTCGGGATCAAGGGCGAGCCCGAGGAAGACCGCGCCATGCGCATCCGCCACCACAACGACGTGTGGGGACCGTTCGGGCGCAACCTGCCGGAGGACAACCGGGGCACCGAATTGCAGATGAAGGTGATGCGCGGCGATGCGATTCCCTACAGCATCCATGCGCGGGAGGAGGGAGGCACCGGCCAGGACGACAAGCCGGTGCGCGCGTTCTTCGCCGAATGGGGCCGGTTGATGGGCCGCGATCCGGCAAACCCCTTCAATGGCGCGCCGGCGACCCGGGTTTCGTGAACCATGACGGTCACGCGCGATGCCGTCATGGAGGTCATCTACGGCTCGTGCCTGCTGCTCGACGAAGAGCTCTACGACGATTGGCTCGACGAGCTCTGCGATCCCGGGTTTCGCTACAGCATCACCGCGTATTCCAACGAGATAAAGAAGCGCATGACCTGGCTCGATCACGGCGCCGAGTCGCTGCGCGCGCTGTGCGCGATGATCCCCGAGCACGTGACCTACCAGGGCCGGTTCCACCGCCACGCGACCCTGTACCGGCTCTCGCTCGCGAAAGTCGCGGGTACCGCCGAGGCGGTGTCGTCGCTGGTGGTGATCCACACCGACCTCGAGGGCGAGTCGCGGTTCTATGCGGCGGGCCGCTACAACGACACGCTGGACCTGTCGGGCGCCCAGCCCCGCCTGCTCGCGCGCAATGTCGACCTCGATACCCGCGTCCTCGAATTCGGCTCGCACAGGCCGTTGTGACCGCAAGGCGGGACGCGCGATCGCGTCTTGTTACCGGGGGATCTGCGCGCGAGGCAGGATCGACGATAAAGCTGCAACAAGACCAAGGGAGGACAACAGATGAAGAACTCGTTCGGACGCATCGTCCTTGCAGCCTCTGTGGGCTGCCTTTCCGCCGGCGCCGGGTTGCACGCCGTCGCGGCGGAAGTGACGCTAAAATCGCTCTCGGCGGCGCCCCGCCATCTCGTCTTCATGAAACCGATGGACGAGTTCGAACGGCTGGTCAACGAGAGAGGCGAGGGGGTCGTGAAGATCAGCTATCTCGGCGGGCCCGAAGCGATTCCGACGCCCGAGCAGTTCCGTGCCATCAGCACCGGCCTGGTCGATGTCCATGTCGGGCCGAACCAATGGTTCCAGGGCCAGCTCGCCTACTCCCAGGTCTTCAATCCGGGCAACAAGTCGGTCGCGGAGCTGCGCGAGGGCGGCGGCTTCGCGGCGATTCAGGCGGAGTATCGCAAACACGCCAATCTTGAACTGTTGAACTACCTGGGGGAGCCGGTCAGGTTCTATCTCTACTTGCGGAAACCGCCCAAGCGGACCGCCGACGGCGGCATCGACCTGTCCGGGCTGACCATCCGCGGGACCGGCACCGAGAAAACGTTTCTCCACAAGCTCGGCGCCGTGCATCGCAATATCCAGGTGCCGGAGATGTACACCGCCTTGCAGCGGGGCGCGATCGACGGGGTCACCTATGTCAACATCGCGGTTACCCAGCTCGGGCTTCACAAGTTCCTGAAGTATCGGGTTCGGCCGACATTCGCCCAAGGCGATCTCGCCACCAACGTCAATCTCGACCGGTGGAAGTCGCTGTCCCGCGAAGCCAGGGCCGTCCTGAACCAGGCAGCCCGCGATACCGAGACCTGGACCAATGCGTTTTGGGAGAAGATCGCCGCCGAAGAGCTCGCCAAGCTGCGGCAGGCCGGCATGCAGGACATCGCCCTGACGGGCAAGGCCGCCAAGACCTATGTCGGGCATTACACGAACTCGCGTTGGGCAGAGATCGCCAAGCGAATCGGGCCCGACGAGTCCAAGCGCTTTCATGACCTCTTCACCAAGTAGCGGTTGTTGACCGGGCGCCGAACGCGTGCAGCGTTTGGCCAGGATCTATGACGCCACGATCGTCGCCTCCGCGGTCGTGGCGGGCGCGCTCGTCGCATTCATCTTCGCGGCGATCTTTGTCGATGTGACGGTTCACGCCTTCGGTGTTCAGCCCCCGGTCTGGGCGGCCTCGGCGGTCGAGTATTCCATGCTTTATCTGACCATGCTTGCGGCCCCCTGGCTGGTGCGCAAGAAGGCTCACATCGTCATCGATATCGTCCGGTCCCAGGTTTCCGAGGCGGCGCGGCGGAGGCTTGAGCTCATCGTCTGTGCGACCGCGATCGTCGCCTGCTTCATCCTCGCCTATTTCGGCGCGGAGCTGACCATTGACACCTACGAACGCGGCGATCTCGACATCCGCTCGGTCGACGTGCCGCGCTGGCTGCTATACGCGCCGATGCCGGCCGGGTTCCTGTTGCTCGGGTGCGAGTTCGTGCGCCTTCTGTTCGGTGCCGACTCGCTCTATCGCGACAAGCCGGCCGAGGGCGGAGGCCTGTAGACTTGGCCTGGTACGAAGCCGGCGGATTGATGCTGGGCCTGCTCCTTGCCCAGATGGCCATCGGCATGCCTGTCTTTCTCGCCTTTCTCACGACCAATGCGATAGGCGTCATGCTGTTCATGGGCGGGACCGGCGACTTCGCCCAGCTCATTTCGAACGCGACCGTGACGGTGACCAGCTTCCTGCTGGTTCCGGTTCCCCTCTTCATCCTGATGGGGGAGATATTCTTCCACACCGGACTCGCGCTTCGCGTCTTCGAGGGCGTCGACAAGATGGTCGGGCGCCTGCCGGGGCGATTGTCGTATCTGGCGGTCGTCAGCGGCACCATCTTTGCGACGCTCTCCGGTTCGAGCATCGCCAGCGGGGCGATGATGGCCTCGATGCTGGTGCCCGAAATGACCAAGCGCGGCTACAGCATCAACCTCTCGGTCGGTCCCATCCTGGGGTCGGGCGGCCTCGCGATGATCATCCCGCCCTCGGCGCTCGCGGTGCTGCTCGGCAGTCTGGCGCGAATCGACATCGGTGCGCTTTTGATCGCCGGGTTGTTCCCCGGCATGATCCTGGGCGGCCTCTACGTCATCAATATCTTCATCCACGTCAAGGTGAACCCGGAAGCGGCGCCGGAATACGACGTCGCGTCGACATCGCTCCTCGAAAAGCTGTGGGCATTCGTCGCCAATATCCTGCCCATGGTGGTGATCGTGTTTGCGGTCGTCGGCGTGATCATCCTCGGCATCGCGACGCCGTCGGAATCGGGCGCCTTCGGAGTGTTCAGCGTTCTCGCTCTCGCCGCCGCCTACAGACGGCTCAGCGTGGACGCGATCGTGCGCGCCGTAAGGGGGACGCTGATCGTCACCGCGATGACGTTCATCATTCTCGTCGGCTCATCCACCTTCAGCCAGATCATGGCGTTCGCCGGCGCGAGCTCCGGGCTGGTGGTGCTGGCGGGCGAGCTTCGCCTCGGGCCCACCGAGATGCTGCTGGTGATGTTCACCGTGCTCGTGCTGCTCGGCATGTTCGTCGATCAGCTATCGCAGATGATGCTGACGCTGCCGATCTTCATGCCGCTGATCGTCGCCCTGGGGTTCGATCCGATCTGGTTCGGCGTGGTCATGCTGCTGGCGATGGAAATCAGCCTGATCACGCCGCCCTTTGGCGTCCTCCTGTTCGTCATGATGGGCGCCGGCCCGCCCGGAGCGACATTGCCCAAGGTCGCCCTGGCGGGGCTGCCCTATATCTTGTGCGGGATCGTGCTGCTCGGTCTGCTGATAGCGTTTCCCGGGATAGCGCTCTATCTGCCCGGGCTTGCCGGTTGAGGCCGCCGCGGCGACGCCGTCCTCAGAACCCGTCCGGAAGCAGCCCCATCTCCCGCGCGCGGCGCACCGCCTCCGTGCGGTTGCGCGCCTTCAGCTTGGCGAACAGCTTGCGGATGTGATAGCGCACGCCGTAGGCGCTCAGCCCCAGCGCGTCGGCGATCTCTGTGTCCCGCTCTCCCTCGAGCCGCCGCAGAACCTCCCTCTCTCGCTCGCTCAGGGCTGGAGGTCGAGCACCATCGAGCCTTTCCATCGCCGCCAGAATCGAGCGCGCGCTCTCCTTGCCGGGAGACTCCGGGGCGGCTTCGAGCAATGCCGCCAGGGGTCCGGCGCAGTCCGCGCGCTCCCGCACCAGCGGGCCCGCGTAGGGCGTTTCGGCGTACAGGTCGAGATACGCCTCCATATGTCCGGCCGCGGCCGCTGCCGCGCCGGCGCGGATTTCGAGCACAACGGTCAGCGCGAGCGCGCGCATCAGCGTCCGCCGCAACCCCCGCGCCGCCACCGCCGCGCGCAGCTCGTCGGCGAAGCCGCGGCCTTCCTCGAAGCGCCCGCGCCCGATCGCCAGGCGAAGGCGCGCACAGGACAGCGCCTCCATCTCGCGCCAGGTCTGGCCGGTCAGGTCCAGGCAGCCGGCCGCCGTCTCCGGCAGATCGTCCGACTTCCAGGCGCTTTCCGCTTCGCCGACCAGCCCCGCCATCGCCAGCAGCGAAACCCGGAGCGCCGAAACGTACCGCACGAGGGCCGGCAGCCGGGCGCCGCGCACGTAACCCAGCATGTCTTCCGCCGCGGTCAGCGCGCTGTCGACACCGTCGTCCCGCAGCTTCAGCTCCACCACCGTGCCGCTCGCCCCCGCAGCGGCCCGCAAGGGCGAGCTTCCCGGCTCCAGCGCCCGCGGGATGCGGGTGAGCTCCGCCTCCGGCGCCGCGCGGCCGCATTCCAGGGCAAGCTCCTGCGACAGAACCTCGCAGATCGCCGCCGACTCGCTCTCGACCCCGTAACTCTCCCGCGCGACCCTCGCGGCTCGACCGTAATGCGCCGCCGCGTCCTTCACCCGGCCCTGCGCCATGGCGATCTGCCCGACGTGGATTTCGAGGAACATCGTCATGTAGCGACTCTTGCCCAGGCACGCCTGCGCCCGCGCGGCATGGTCGAGGCCGGTCCTGAAATTCGCCGTCATGCTGCCCACGATGCAGAGGCTGACCTCCATGATGCCCCGCGTCAGAACGTCGATCGACGGCGAGTCCGCGAGCCGTTCGACCTCGGCCAGAAGCGTCCGCACCAGCGAAGAGCCGAAGCGCTCCGCGCCGTACAGGACGATCATGCCGCGTACCACGCAGTGCTCCGCCGCCGTCTCCAACGCCACCTCGCTCGCATCGTCTTCGAGACTGCCGATAAGCGCCGCCAGGGGACGGTATCTCTCCTTCGCCTCTTCCATCCGCCCCGACAGGATCAGCGCCAGGCAGCGCGCCAGCCCGAGCCGCGGCCGCGCGCCGATGACGTCTTCGCTCAGCAGACGCTCGGCGGCCTGGAACTGGACCAGCCCCTCCCGGGAGAGCAGGCGAACGCCGCCCGCCCGCTCCATGATCTCGCCCGCGAGCGCCGCCTCTCCCGCCTCGACGGCATGACGCATGGCGACCGCCGTCTGGCCCCGGCGCGCGAGAGCTTCGGCGATGCGCCGATGGATGATGCGAAACCGCTGCGGCGCCTCCCGGAAGCGGCGTCTGACGCAATGTTCGCGGATCAACGGATGCAACCGCCAGATATCCGTCGCGCCGTCGCGGACAGGCTCGAGCATGCCGACCAGGACGGGCATCGTGTCGATCCGGTGCATCGAATCGCTGCGCTGCAATACGTCGTCGAGAAGCGCCGCGTCCATCCACTCGAACAGCCCGATATCGAGCAGGAATTCCCGGTCCTCCCACCCGAGCCCGGCGAAGAGCCGCGACTCCACCCAGTTCTCCACGATTTCCTGCGCCGCCCGCGCGGCATCGCGCCCGCCGCCCGCCAGCTCGTTGCGGGAGATCCGGAGCGCGAACGGCCAACCGGCCGATTCCGACATCAACGCCGTCAGCCGCTCCCGCGTGAGCTTGCCGTCGAAAAACGCCGCGACCTCCGCGCGGGAAAACCGCAGGTCTTCCGCCGACAGGATCGCCGCCCGGCCTTCCAGCACGGCGCCGGCCACGTTCACGCCGGCGGGCAACTGCCGGCACGCGAATGCGAAATGCAGGTTGGGCGGGCCGCGCTTCAGCAGGTATTCCAGCAGCGCCGCCGAATCCGGGTTCCCGAGCCGTTCAAGCTCGTCGAACACCAGCACGAACGGCTCTTCGAGATGCGCGATCTCGCGCAGCGCGATCTCGCTGCGGCGTTCCGTCCCGCCCTCCGTCTGGCCCAAATCGGACATCGCGAGGCCCTCCAGCCCCGCGACGGAACCCGCCGCGGCGGACTGGCAGGCATAGGCGATATAGGTGTCGAGAACGGCGGGCTCGTCCTGCTCGTCCACGGAAACCCAGGCGGTGCGGACCCCGTCGTCGCGCAGGCGGCGGCAGCATTCCGCAAGCAGGATGGTCTTGCCGAACCCGGCAGGCGCCTGCAGCACCGTGAGACGCCGGCGGGTCGGCATGGCGAGCTCGACCAGCGCCGCGCGCTCCAGGTAGCCGGCCACCCGGTCCGGCACCGCGACCTTCTGGCCCAGCAACCAGGGAAGAGACCGTCCGTCCCCGGAGTGTCCGCCCGCGCCGGCGGGCGATCCCTCCGCCTTGCCGCCTCGCATGTCCCGATCGGTTCCGCTCATCGCGCGCGCCGCACGGGACACGGCGGCCCGCGCCGATGTCGCGCGCCTGCCCGCGCGGTCGCGACCGCCCGCGGGCTGGGCGGCCCGGCACCGCAAATTGTCGGCCTGCTACACATCGACCTTCGTCAAGCCTGTCGGCTGGATGACGGCCGCGCCGTCAATCGAACCTGTGGTAAATCGCTTTGCGCCAAACTATATAAAATTTTGCCCTTTGCTAAAATTCCCGGGCTTCACCGCAGATGAATTTCGCGCACGCGCTCGACCCGAAGCGGCACGACCGGCGATCGCGCCCGCTCGCAAGAGCTCGATCGTCTCGCCCATCCTTGCGAGATCGGCGAGACTGGCCGTCCGCCGCGCGGCCCTCCGATCGGGGGTCGGTCTTCCAGGCCGACCGCCAAGCAGGGGGCCGGCGCGTGACAGGCCGCTGCCGGCCGGTCGGCGGCAACCGCATTGAACGGATTTCCCGTGGAAACTCAGTAACGTACAAGAAGTCGCCCGGGTGTCTTCCCGCCGTTTCGGTCCTCTGGTCGCGCTTGCGCCGGCCGCGGTGGCCACCTAGATTCCAGACCGGGACGGGAGAAACGAGATGGGCGAGGATCGGGAGTTCAGGGCCGCGGCCCCCGAGCGGCAGGCGAACGCGCTCCTGAAGCCGACGAAGAACACGGCATCGACCGACACCGGCCGCACGGCCGAAAAGGAAGCGGAACGCGCTTCCGCCGCCTAGCCCGGGATCCGGCGATGTCTCAGACGAAGACCGTCAGCACTGCGGTTGTCGCCTCGCTGTTGATTGCTTTCGCATCAGCCATTCGAGAAGTCGATTCCCTTCAAGAAGCAGGCTATCAAGAGAAATTGCTGCAGTCCCTCGATCGCCACCTCGCGCCCCTGCTCGCCGAGGATTCTCCGCTGCCGGAGACTGACAGGAGGAACCTTGAGACGCTTCGGACGGCGTTCGAGAAATATCTTGAGAGCCCGCTCTTGTGGTCTCACTAGCGCTTGACATCGGAGGTGCCCCGATCGGCGATGATTTGTACCTTATGCCGGATGCGCCGGCAGGGCCGTCAAGTCAAGTATGTGAGTGCAAAATGGGACGGTGTCATGCCGCTTCGGCGAGACCGCCTTGTAGTGCCGACTTGTAGTACGCGCTTGCAGTTAATGGATCGACAACACTGCACACGCCAGCATTGCATTTGCCGAATTCGCGAGAGCGGAGCGGGAAGAGAGCCACGACCGCATGACATCGGAGGGGATCGCAATGCGTGACGGGGCGTTGCGGGCTTCAACGCTCTCCGAGCGCTCTGCCGGTCCCGATCACCAAGATGCCGACGGCGAGAACCGACGGACAGGAACGCCCGCGCCCCGGCAAGAGACGCGCCGCCCGGGTCGGGTCTTCCGGGTCGGGATGGGCGTGCGGCGCGAAGCGGATGCGACCGGCTCCGCCGTCCGGGGATCGCGGAGGCTCCGGTCCGCACTGGCGCCGGCGGCGCAACCGTGTCAAAACGCCCGGACAAACGCAGAAATCCGGGAGGATTCTCCATGTTACAGCGTCTTCTGGCGGTCCTGGCTGCCGTCGTCCTTGTCTGGTCGGGCGGCTTCGCGAAGGCCGCGGACTATTTCGACGGCAAGACCATCACCGTCCTCAGCCCGGTACCGGGCGGCAGCGGGCTCGACCGGCTGACGCGCGCCTTCGTCAGGCACTGGCCGAAGCATATCCCGGGCGAGCCGAAGGTGATCGTCAAGAACATGCCCGGCGCGGGCGGCGCCAAGGCGCTGAACTTCCTGCAGGAACGCGCCCGGCCCGACGGGTTGACGCTGTATCTGGGTCCCTGGGCCGCGCCCGGCATCATCGCCGGCGACCCGGCGCTGCGCTACGTGCCGGAAGAGCTGGTGATGATCGGCGCCGGCGGTCTCGACCGGGTCACGCTGATGCGCACCGACGTCGCGCCGGGAATCAAGAAGCCGGCCGACGTGATGAAGGTGAAATCGTTCAATGTCGGCGGGCGCCGCCCCGACCAGATGCTGGACTTTTTGGGCAACCTCTCGATGGAGATGATCGGCGCCAACTATCGCTTCATCGGCGGCTATCGCGGCATGGCCAAGATCCGCCCGGCCTTCATGTCCAACGAGGTGCAGGCCGCCAATAGCGGCAGCATCGGCTACTACATATTCTTCAAGGACACCATGCTGAAGGACGGCTCGGCGATCGCGCTGTGGTCGCACCCGAACTTCGACGAGGACGGGAATATCGTCAAGGCGACATCCTTCCCCGGCGTGCCGAGCTTCGAGGAGGTCTACAAGGAGGTGCACGGGAAAATGCCGGGCGGCCCGCTGTGGAAGACCTACAAGTGGTACTCCATGGCGCTCAGCAACGCGACCATGACCGTGTTCGCCGCGCCGAAGACGCCCGGGGAAGCCGCCGATATCCTGCGCGCGGCCTACCAGGCGGCGGCGAAGGACCCGGCCTATGTCGGCCCGGAAACCAAGCGCCTGGGCGGCACGGGGGTCAACTTCGTCAGCACCGAGGACGCGCTAAAAATCCAGTCGACTTACCGCAACGTCGACGACGAAATCCTGGCGACGCTGAAGAGGGTGAGCAGGATCGGGCAGAACTGAGGGACGTATTCCGGGTGCCGGAGACCGGCGGGGCCCGCGCGGCCCCGCCTTCGTCTCTGGAGGGGGGTCAGCCGAACAGCAGCGGCTGGTGCCAGAAGACGTTCATCACCCTGCCGTAGAAGAGGTAGAGAAACGCCCAGCCGGCGGCCGCGTAGCCGAGAGACACGGTCCACCCGTACCCGCCCCAGCGCCGCAGATAGGCCGCGACGAACAGCGGCAACGCCACCATCTGGCCGAACAGGTAGCCGATTGCGAGCAGGGCGGTCAGGTAGCCGAAGAAAACGCACGCCCTCCCCAGCACCGCGTTCTCGGTATCGACCGCGGCCACGACCCGAAAGCCCCCGGCCTTTGCCGCCGCCTCGCGCAACGCCCGGCCCTCGATGCACAGAACGGCGAGCGACAGCGCCGCTGCCGGAATGGCCGCCGTCAGCGGAAACTGGCGCACCATGGCGGGCCAGGCGAGCGACTCGATTGCGGCCCAGACGAACAGCGCCGTCATCGCCGCAGCCAGCGGGACCGAGACGGTGAGATTGCGTTCCGTCCCCTCGCCGATGGCCGGCCCGTCCGGCCGGCGCCTCGATGTCGCGTATCGGTAGGCGGACAACGCCAGCGTCAGCACCACCAGGGCGGCGATCACCAGGACGATCGGCCGGCCGAGCCAGCCCGGGCCCGCATACACCCGCATGCTGATGTGGAACGCGTTTTCGAGGATGGGCCCGAGGATCAGGGCGAGCACCAGCGGCGGCCGGGGCCAGCCGCCGCGCTTCATGACGAAGCCGACAACCCCGAGCGCCAGGCAGGCCATCCAGTCGCCCATCGACGCCCCGCCGAGCCACGCCCCCATGAATACGAACAGGATCACCCCGGGGACGATCAGGTGGCCCCGGATGAAGGCGACCTTGGCGACCTGGTTGCTCCAGACCATCAGCAGCCCGGCGACCAGGATGTTGGCGATCACGATGGTCCAGATCATGCTGAAGGTGAGGTCGAGCTTGTCGGTCAGCATTTCCGGGCCGGGCTTGAGGCCCTGGATCAGCAGCGCCCCCATCAGGATGGCGGTGCCGAGGCTGCCCGGGATGCCGAACGCCACCATGGGCAACAGCGCGCCGCCCCGCGTGGCGTTGTTGGCGGCCTCCGGCGCGATCACGCCGCGGACGTCGCCGCGCCCGAACATCGATGCGTCCTTGGCCGACTGGACGGCGTGCCCGTAGGCGAACCAGTCGACCACCGCCGCGCCCAGCCCCGGCAGCATGCCGACATAGGTGCCGAGCGCGGCGCAGCGCAGCGTCAGCCACCAGTGCCGGAAGGCGTCCCTGATTCCCTCCAGCATGCCGCCGCCCTGGGTCTGCTCCCTGGGGATGCGGGCGATCGAGGAATCGCGGATCGCGAGCTCCATCAGCTCGGGAATCGCGAACAGGCCGAGCACCACCGGGATCAGCGGCAGCCCGTCGAGCAGATAGGTGGTTCCCATCCAGTAGCGCGGGATCGCCGCCATCTCGGCATAGCCGATCATCGATATCATCAGCCCGAGCAGGGCGACGATCAGCCCCTTGAGGATCGAGCCGCCGCTGAGCGAGCCCACCATGGCGAGGCCGAGGACCCCCAGCATCAGCAATTCGGGCGATCCGAAGGCGAGGATGATGGGGAGCACCAGCGGGATCGACGCCGCCAGGATCAGCGCGCCGAACACCCCGCCGAAGGCGGAGACGGTGAACGCGGCGCCGAAGGCGCGGGCGGCCTTGCCCTGCTGCGCCATCGGGTAGCCGTCGAGGATCGTCGCCTGCGACGCGGCGGTGCCGGGAATCCCCAGCATCACCGAGGCGATGGTGTCGCTGGTCGAGGTGACCGCGAACATGCCGAGCAGCAGCGCGAAGGCGGAGACCGGGTCCATCCCGTAGGTGAAGGGCAGCAGGATCACCAGGCCGATGATGCCGCCGAGCCCGGGGACCGCGCCGAGCCAGATCCCGAGGAGCACGCCGAGCACCAGAAAACCGATCGCCGGCCACTGGAACACCAGCACGAGGCCGTCCAGCACGGCATCGATCATCGCCCGGCCCCCGGTTCTCCGGGCGTGCCGGCCGGGTCGCGGCTCGGGACGTAACGCACCGAACCGGCCGCGCAAACCTCCCCGACCGCTTCGGAACGCAGGATGCGGTTAGCCATGTCCGCATGATAACCGCCGACGCAGAGGCTGCGCGCCCCTTCGACCGTCATGCGATCCGCCTCATTAGTAAATTGACTTCATAGCGGCCGGGCGGACACTGTGACACGAGACCGGCCAACGCCGCGGGGGGAGGATCTGCCATGCCAAGGGCCGTCGATCTGTCGCATGTCGTTTATCGGGTCGCCGACCTGGACTCGATGGAGACGTTCATGAACGACTTCGGGTTGGCCACGGCGCAAAAATCGCGCGACGCGCTCTTCCTGCGGACGGCGGGGCCCGCGCCCTACGTCCATGTCAGCCTTCCGGGCGAGGAGAACCGCTTCGTCGGCGCCGGCTTCAGGATGCAGTCGCGGGCCGATCTGGACACCCTCGCCGGGCTCCCCGGCTCTTCGCCCGTCGAACCCATAGAGGACGCGCCGGGCGGCGGCTGGCGGGTTCGCATGACGGCCCCGGACGGTTTTCTGATCGACGCGGTATGGGGGCAGGAAGAGGCGGAAATCCTGCCGCATCGGCCGCCCAACCCGTTCAACTGGGGCGAGCGCAAGGAGCGGGTGAACCGGTTCCTCAGGCCGAAGCGGGAGCCGGGGACGGCTCTGCGCCTGGGGCACTTCGTCCTTGCCGCGAGCGACCACGACGCCATGCTGGACTGGCTGTGCGAGCGCTTCGGTCTGCTCACCTCCGACGTGATGTGCACCCCGGACGACGAGTCCCGGGTCATCGGCACCTTCATGCGGCTCGACCGCGGCGACGAGCCGGTCGACCATCACTGCATTCTCATCACCCAGGCCGGAACGGTCGGGGTGCACCATTGCAGCTTCGAGATGCAGGACATCGATTCGGTGATGGGGGCGCACGACTACCTCAAATCGAGAGGCTACGAGCACGATTGCGGCGTCGGCCGCCACCTCATCGGCAGTCAGATCTTCGACTACTGGCGGGACCCGTTCGGCTTCCGCGTCGAGCACTACACCGACGGCGATGTCGGCAACGCGGATTACGAGACCGTCCGCTACGCCGTGTCGATCGAGGACACGACGCAATGGGGCATGGATCCGACGCCCGACTTCTTCGACTGACGATCCGCCCCGCCCAACCGGCACCGAGGTCCGCACAATGGCAGACAAGATCGAACGATTCGTGTCCCCGAAGGTCGCGGAGTACCCGCCCGGGCACTGGTCCAACTGCCTTCGCGTCGGCGACCACATCTGGCTGTCGGGCTTCACGGCGAGAGACGCCGACCTGAAGACGATCGGCGGCAAGGGCAGCGCCTACGAACAGGCGAGAATCGTCTTCGCCAAGGTGAAGGACTGTCTCGAAGGGGCGGGAGCTTCGATGGGGGATGTGGTCAACATGACGATCTACCTGACCGACATCGCCGACAACCGGGAGGTCTGGCGCGCGCGCCGGGAGTTCTTCACGGGCGACTTCCCGTGCTCCACCCTGGTCGAGGTATCGGCGCTGGCCGATCCCGACATCCTGGTCGAGATCACCTGCCAGGCGATGGCGGGGAGCGGCCATGACCGATAGCGCCGCGGTTCCCCTCACCGGGAAGGAATATCTCGACAGCCTCGACGACGGCAGGGAAGTCTGGATCTACGGCGAGCGCGTCGCGCGGATCGCCGAGCATCCCGCGTTCCGCAACGCCGCCCGCATGGTCGCCCGGCTCTACGATGCGCTGCACGATCCCGAGCGCCAGCACATCCTCACCGAGCCGACCGAGTGGGGCGGCTTCACCCACCGGTTCTACCGCGCTCCCCACACGGTGGAGGACCAGGTCGCGCAGCGCGATGCGATCACCGAATGGCAACGCATCGCCTGGGGCTGGATGGGCCGCTCGCCCGACTACAAGGGCTCGTTTCTCGGCACGCTGGGCGCCAATGCCGGCTTCTATCGGGGCTTCGAGGAGAACGCCGCAAGGTGGTACCGCAAGGCGCAGGAACGCACCTGGTACATCAACCACGCCATCATGCACCCGCCCGTCGACCGTCACTTGCCGACGGCCGACGGATCGGACGTCTTCGTGCGGGTGGAGAAGGAGACCGATGCCGGGATCTACCTCAGCGGCGCGAAGGTGGTGGCGACCAACTCGGCGCTCACCCACTTCACCTTCGTTGCCCATATCGCGCAGGTGCCGATCGCCGATCCCGATTTCGGGCCGGTGTTCATGGTCCCCACCGGAGCGCCCGGGGTGAAGCTGCTTTGCCGGGTTTCCCACGAATACCGGGCTGCCGCGCTCGGCAGCCCGTTCGACTACCCGCTGTCCTCCCGGCTCGACGAGAACGACGCCATCCTGGTGCTCGACAACGTCTTCGTCCCATGGGAGGACGTCTTCATCCACGGCGACCTGGAGCAGTCCAACAAGTTCAATGTCGGGTCGGGGTTCCTCGAGCGGGCCTCGCTGCACGGTTGCACGAGGCTCGCGGTGAAGCTCGACTTCATCTGCGGCCTGCTCGCGCGGGCGCTCGAGATCACCGGCGCCGAGACCTTCCACGGCGTCCAGTCCAGGTTCGGCGAGGTGATCGCCTGGCGGAACGCGTTCTGGGCCCTCTCCGATGCCATGGCCAAGAGCGCCGTGCCCTGGAACGGCATGATCCGTCCCGACGAGCACTTCGCCGGCGCGTATCGGGTGCTGAGTCAGGAGGCGATGCCGAAGATCAAGAACATCATCGAGCAGATCGTCGCGGCCGGGCTGATCTACATGAACTCGCACACCGCCGACTTCAAGGCGCCCGAGATCCGCGGCTATCTCGACCGCTATCTGCGGGGCTCGGGCGGGACCGGTGCAGAGGAGCGGGTCAAGGTGATGAAGATGCTGTGGGACTCGATCGGGTCCGAGTTCGGGTCCCGGCACGAGCTCTACGAGATCAACTATATCGGCAGCAACGACATCACCCGCCTGACCAATCTCTGGGCCGCGCAGGGGACGGGGAATCTCGCCGATTTCAAGGCCTTCGCCCAGTCCGCCATGGACGAGTACGACCTCGACGGCTGGACCGCGCCCGACCTCGTGAACCCCGACGATGTGTGCATCCTCGACCCGAAGCGGGGCTAACCCCGCCGGGAGCGAGCCCGGGGCCGGCCCCGTCCGCGACCGGCCGAACCACCAGGGCATCGGTGCGGCGGTTCCGAGGCTGGAAGACAGGCGGCTGCTGACCGGACACGGGCGCTATGCCGACGACGTCCGCGTCGAAGGCCAGGCCCGCGGCTACGTGCTCCGCTCGCCGCTGTCGCATGCGAGGATAAGGCGTATCGACGCCAGCGGGGCGATGGGCGTCCCCGGCGTCGTCGGCGTGTTGACCGGCGCGGATTACGCGTCCGACGGTCTGGGCCGGATCCCCTGCGTCAGCATCCCGCCCAGCATAACGGGCGGGCCCTATCACCCCACCCCCTTTCCGCCGCTTGCCTCGGACCGGGTGCTGACCGTCGGCGCCGGCGTGGCGTTCGTCGTGGCGGAGAGCCTCGCCGCGGCCGCCGAGGCGGCCGAGCGGATCGTCGTCGACTACGAACCCCTCGATGCCGCGCCCACGGTCGAGGCGGCGATCGCGCCCGACGCCCCTCTCGTCTGGCCCGACGCCGCGGGCAACCGCTGCTTCGTGCACGAGCTGGGCGACGCCGAGGCGACCGCGCAAGCCTTCGCCCGGGCCGAGCACGTGACGCGGGCCCGGATCCGCAGCCAGCGCCTCGCCGGCAATCCGCTGGAGCCGAGGGCCTGCATCGGCAGCTACCATGTCGGGCAGGAGCGCTGGCACCTGACCACCTCGGGCGCCAACCCGCACCGCATCCGCCTGTTGCTGGCCGAGCACATCTTCCGCGTGCCCGCGTTCCGCATCCGCGTCGTCGCCGGCGATCTCGGCGGCGGTTTCGGGACCAAGGGCGGGCTCTACCCCGAGGAGATCCTGGTCCTGTGGGCGGCAAAGCGCATCGGGCGTCCGGTCAAGTGGGTGAGCGACCGGAGCGAAGCCTTCGTCTCGGATTTCAACGGCCGCGACCAGATCGCCGACGCCGAATTCGCGCTCACCGCCGAGGGCGACGTGCTCGGCGTGCGCGTGGCGGTGCATCACAATCTGGGCTGCCAGCTCGGCCCGTCCACCGCGCATCCGCCTCTGGTCGGCACGCGCATGCTGTCGGGCGTCTACGCCTTCCCGGCGATGCACGTGACCGTGAATGGCATTTTCACCAACACCTGCACGCTGACCACCTATCGCGGGGCCGGACGCCCGGAGGCGACGATGATCCTGGAACGGATGATGGATCTCGCCGCCGCGGAGCTCGGGCTCGACCCGGTCGAGATTCGCCGTCGCAACCTCATCGCGCCGGACCGGATGCCCTATCGGACGTCGATCGGCGAGACCTATGACTGCGGCCAGTTCGAGGCGATCTTCGACCGCGCGCTCGACCAGGCCGACTGGCACGGGTTCGAAGCCCGGCGCCGGCAGAGCCAGGCGCGCGGCAGGCTGCGCGGCCGCGGCGTGTCGATGTATGTCGAGGTCTGCGCCACCATCAGCGAGCGCATGGAGATCCGCTTCGATCCGACCGGAGGGCTCAGCATCCTGGCCGGCACCTTCTCCTACGGGCAGGGCCACGAGACCAGCTATCCCCAGATGGTCAACGAGTGGCTGGGCATGCCGCTGGACCGCATCCGGGTCGTCCAGGGCGATACCGACACGATCGCCACCGGCCGCGGCAGCTTCGGTTCGCGCAGCATGACCGTGGGCGGCTCGGCGCTCAAACGGGCGTGCGAGCAGGTTGTCGAGCGCGGGCGCATCGCGGCCGCCGTTCTGCTGGGTGTCGACCCGGACGAGCTGCGCTTCGCGGACGGCGCCTACGCCACCGCATCCGGCGAGAAGCAGATCGCTCTCGACGCCGTCGCCCGGGCCACGTTTGCGTGGGCGTCTCCCCGCCCCTTGCCGCCCGAGCTGCGATCCGGCCTGGAGGGTCGCGGCTACTTCACCGCCGATCCGCAGAACTATCCCAACGGATGCTATGCGGCGGAGGTGGAGGTCGATCCGGAGACCGGCCAGGTCGAGCTCGTCGCGGTGTCCGCCGTCGACGATGTCGGCGTCGTCATCAACCCCCTGATCCTGGAGGGGCAGGTCCATGGCGGGATCGCGCAGGCCGCCGGCCAGGTGCTCAAGGAGGCCGTCGTCTTCGATGGCGACGGCCAGCTCCTGACCGGCTCGTTCCTCGACTACGCGATGCCCCTGGCGGCCGACTTCCCCGATTTCCGCCTCGGCTCGCGCCCGGTTCCGACCGCGACGAACCCGCTCGGCGTGAAGGGCGGGGCCGAGACCGGTACGGTGGGCCTGCCGCCGGCGATCGTGGCCGCCGTCGTCGATGCCCTGCGCCCGCTCGGCGTGCGCGACATCGACCCGCCGGTCACGCCGTTCGCGGTATGGAAGGCGATAGCGGATGCCAAGCAGGGAGGCGCGGTTTGAAAGCGGACGCGACGCCGGTCGTGAAACCCATCGGCGGGGCCACGCGGGCGCGTCTGTTGCGATGCGGCGCGGCGAATCTGAGCAACGCCCTGCTCAGGCGCGGGCTGCGCAACGCCTTTCTGCCCGGCCTGTCGCCGGTTGCGCCCGACCAGGAACCCATGGTGGGGCCGGCCTTCACGCTGCGCTTCATTCCGGCGCGCGAGGACATCGATTCGATGGACCTCTACGCGCGCGAGGACAGCCTGCACCGGCGCGCCATCGAGGAGTGCCCCCCGGGCGCGGTGCTGGTGATGGCCACGGGGGGCGATGCCCGGGCCTCGGCGATGGGCGATTTGATGGCGCTTCGACTGCGCATGCGCGGCGTCTCCGGGGTGGTCACCGACGGTGGATTTCGCGACTCGCCAGGGATCCGCGATACCGGCCTGCCGTGTTTTCAGCTTCAGGGCTCGGGGCCGCCCACGCCGATCGCCCTGCATCCGGTCGAGTTCAACGCGCCCGTCGGCTGCGCCGGGGTCGCCGTTTATCCGGGCGACGTCATCGTCGGCAACGGCGAGGGCGTGGTCGCGATCCCCCGGCACCTTGCGGACGAGGTGGCCGCCGAAGTCGCCGGGGAGGTCGACTACGAGGCGTTCGTGAGCTTCCAGCTGAAGCGCGGCCGCTCCATTTTCGGCCTGTTCCCGGCGACGGCGGAGAGCCGCAGGGAGTACCAGGCCTGGCTGGCCGACGGACGCCGCCAATCGGAGGACTAGAAGATGACCGACACATCGTCCCAGGAGTCGCTGGCCAAGTCGCTGGAGCTGCTGATCCACCGGGACGGCCTGGATCCGGAACAGTGGCTCGACTTTCCGGATTACGGGCTCAGGCAGTACTTCCTCTGGAAGAACCCGGAGACCGGCGCCAGCATCGCCCTGGTCGAGTTCGAGAAGGGCGGGCACATACCGGTCAAGCACACCCATGCGTCGAACCAGTTCATGTATTGCCTGGAAGGCGACTACGAGTACACCGATGTCGGCTTGCGCCTGAAGCCCGGCTCCTTCTACATGAACCCGAAGGACCATCCCCACGGTCCGACGATCGCGCACGAACGCAGCCTGCTGATCGAGATCTACGACGGCCCGCACTACTACGAGCGGCCGGAATTTCACACCGACGAGACGATCGGCGAGTTCCTCGCCAAGGACTAGCGGGTTTTTCGGAAGCGCTCATCGTGTTGTTGCGGGTGGACGGGTGCGACCGGAGGCGTCCCGATCTTCGCCATGGCCATCGCGCGGCGCGCGTGAAGGGCGAAGCGGGGAACCGGCCGGCGGCGGGGCTTGCACGGCCGCAAATCCGCCGCATAAGATGCTTTGCCGGATGCGCCTGAGCCTTCCTTGTTCGAGGTCCCGGACTGTCCCAACGCCGATGGGGAGGGACACATGGTAACGAAGCACGAATTCTGGTCGCGCGTTTTCACCTTCGTCCCGACGCCGCTCAAGGACGACGGCGAGGCGATCGACGAGGACGGCCTGCGGCGCGTGCTCGATCACCAGATCGAGAACCGCGTGGACGGGGTCTGCGTGTTCGGCTCGACCGGCGGCAACGGCTCGTTCTCCGAAGACGAGATGAAGCGCGGCATCGAGGTCGCGGCGCGGCACGTGGATGGCCGCATCTCCGTGATCGCGGGCACCGGCGCGCGCACCACCTCCGGCTGTACGCGGCTCTCCCAGCATGCCGGGGCGGTCGGTTGCGACGGCGTGATGATCCTGCCGATGACCTACTGGCCGCTGACCCTCGACGAGGTGCGCGCGCATTACGAGCGCGTCGCCGACGCGATCGACTTGCCGATCTGCGTCTACAACAACCCGTGGACCACCGGCATCGACATGCCGCCCGAGTTCCTGGCCGAGCTCGCGCGGCACGAGAACATGCGCTGTATCAAGGAGAGCACCGGGGATCTCGCGCGGATCAGCGCGATCCGCAGGCTGACCGGCGACGGTGTCGCGATCGTCGCCGGCTGGGAGTCGACGAGCCTCCAGGCGTTCAGCGCCGGCGCCACCGGCTGGGCACCGGTCGTCACCAATTTCCTGCCCGACCTTGCGATGGCGTTCTTCCGTGCCGCGGTGCATGACCACGACCTCGCCGGAGCGCGCGCGATCTGGGACCGTTTGTTCCCGATCTGCGAGCTGATCTGCGCCAAGTCGCATATCCGGGTGGGGCATACCGGGCTCGACATTCTGGGCCGGCCGGTCGGCCCGCCGCGGCGGCCGCTCGGAATGCTCGACGAAGAAGACCGCGCGAGGCTGCGATCGCTGCTCGAAGCCGCGGGCGCGTTCGGCGCGGAGGCCGGCGCGGGGATCGCGGCCCAGTAGCGGGCCGGCGAAACCCGCCGCGGCTCGTGCGCCACTGACGGGAGGAGCAGGCGGACATGTCCAGGACTGCGATCGAATGGGCGAAGCGACCCGGCCTGCCGGCCAGCCATTTCGTGGACAACGCGATCTTCACCAGCGAGGAGATCTTCCGGGAGGAGAAGGAGAAAATCTTCGACCGGGTGTGGAAATTCGTTTGCCACGACCAGGAACTGCCCGAGCCGTTCGACTATCGGACGACCACGCTGGCCGGCACGCCGCTGATCGTCTCCCGCGACGGCGACGGCCGGGTCCGCGGGTTCGTCAACGCCTGCTCCCACCGCGGCTCCCTGGTCCTGCGCCGGCCGCGCGGCAATGCGCGCCGCTGGGTTTGCCCGTTCCACCAATGGGTCTATGACAGCGGCGGCAACTGCGTCGCCATCCCGCGCAACGAGGCCTACGAACACTGCGACGTCGCGACCGGGACGATGGGTCTCCGCGAGGTGCGGACCGAGGTCCGGCTGGGCCTGGTCTTCGTCAACCTCGACGACGATTGCGAGCCGCTCGACGATTTTCTCAGCGGCTGCCTGGTCTCGCTGGAGGAGTGCATGGGGACGCGGACGCTGGAGCCGTTCCACTTCCACCGGGTCGTGCTGAACACCAACTGGAAGCTCTGGCAGCTCACCAATCTGGAACCCTATCACGAGGGCATGCACATCTACAACGTGAAGACCAATATGAGCCAGCCGAACTACATGGAACGCCGCATCCGGCCGCGGCCGCGGGGGCATTCGTTCCTGGAATCGTTTGCGCCGGACTACAAGCTGTCGCGCGCGGGAAAAGCGGGCGAGAGCCGGGCGCGCGGGCCGTTCCCCGGGCTGGCGGCGGACGAATGGCGTCTGGTGAACATCTTTCCCGACGTGATGGTCAATGTGCGAACCACCGTGGCGCGGGTCGACTGCGTCATTCCCCTCGGCCCGACGCGCACCGTCGTCGAGTACCGCGCGCTCGGCATCAAGGGGGAGTCGGCGGACGACCGCGAGATGCGCATGCGCCACCACAACGAGATCTGGGGGCCGTTCGGGCGCAACCTGCCGGAGGACAATGTCGCCTCCGAGATCCAGATGGCGACCATGCGCGACGGCAGCTCGGTCTTCAGCATCCACGCGCGCGAGGAGGACCAGCGCGGCCAGGATGACATTCCCTTGCGAAACTATTTCGCCGAGTGGAGCCGCCGCTTGGGGCGCGACCCGTCCGACCCGTTCGCCGGCGGCCCCGCGGCGGTGCATTGAGAGCGCGCCGGGCCCCGATGGCGATCTCGGAAAGGGAAGTCGAGAACCTGATCCGCGCCGCGTGCCTGCGGATGAATGCCGACGACTACGCGGGCTGGCTCAACGATCTGTGCCTGCCGGCGTTCCGCTACAGCATCACCGCCCATAGCGAAGAGATCGGCCAGCGCATGACCTGGTTCGATCACCAGCGCGAACCCCTGCTCGAGCTGTGCCTGTCGGTCGGCGATCATTTCACCAATCTCGGCACATACCACCGGCATGCCAGCGTCTATCGCGTCGAGATCGACGGCGAGGCCGGAGAAGCCGAGGCGGTCTCCTCGGTGATCGTCATGCACACCACGCTCGAAGGCGAGTCGCGGTTCTACGCGACGGGCTATTACGAGGACCGGATCGACGTCTCGGGCGCGCGCCCGCTGTTCCGGCGGCGCAATGTCGCCCTGACGACGACATTGCTGGTGTCCGGCTCGCATCTCCCCCTCTAGCCCGCCCGACAACCGACATTGACTCCACGCGCCGCGCCGTAACATCCTTGTGAACTTCCCACACAGGAGAGCGTTATGACGAGAGCTCTCGCTATTCTCGCCGTTCTGGCAGCGCTGGCTGTCTTCGGTCCGGCCGACACTGCGCGCGCCGCGGATTACACGATGCGGCTGCACCATCTCTCGCCCCCGGTCTCGGCCGCGAGCCGCCTGTTCTTCGCGCCGTGGGTCAAGCGGGTCAACGAGCGTTCGGGCAAGCGGCTGCAGATCGACGTGTACCCGTCCATGCAGCTCGGCGGCCGGCCGCCGCAGCTGATCGACCAGGTCCGCGACGGCGTCGTCGACATGGTGTGGACGCTGCCCGGCTACACGCCGGGACGCTTCCCGAGGCTCGAGGTGTTCCACCTGCCCTTCGTGCACACCACGACCCATGCCACCAACATGGCGCTGCAGGACTTCCAGGAGATGCATCTCCAGGACGAATTCAAGGACTACAAGATCCTGCTGCTCCACGTGCATGCCGGCAACGTGTTCATCATGCGCAACAAGCCGCTGCGGCGGCTCGAGGATTTCAAGGGCCTCAAGATCCGCACGCCGCATCGCGGCGGTTCCTGGTTCATCGAGGCGATGGGCGCGACCGCGGTCGGGACGCCGATCGGAGAGGTCACGCCGCTGCTCTCCCGCGGCGTGATCGACGGGGCGCTGGTCCCCTACGAGATCATCTGGCCCTTCAAGATGCACGAGATGACCAAGTACTCGGTGGACATCCCGGGCAACGCGCGCGTGCAGACCGCGGTGTTCTTCCTCGGCATGCACAAGAAGAGCTACGAGAAGCTGCCGGCCGATCTGAAGAAGGTGATCGACGACACCACGGGCCGCGCGCTCGCCCCGATCGCCGCCGAGGTGTGGGACAAGGCGGAGCAGCCCGGCATCGATGCCGCCAAGAAGCGCGGCAACGAGTTCATATTCCTGTCCGACGCGGAGACCGACCGGATCCGCCAGGCATCGGAAGCCGCGATCGGCCGCTGGCTCGCCTTGGTCAAGGACCGCGGCATCGACGGCGAGAAGGTCCTGTCGGACGCGCGCGCGCTGCTCGCCAAGCACGCGAAGTAGCCGCCCGCGCCGTGGACGAGCCCGGTTCGGGCGGGCCGTCGACCGACGGCCCGGTCGGCCGCTGCCTCTCGCTGTTGACCCGCGCCTTCGCGCTGGCCGGCGGGGCGATCCTGGTCGCGATGACCGTCATGGAGACCGTGAGTATCTCGCTCCGCGCCGTGGTCGGCGCGCCGATCCCCGGCGACTTCGAGCTGATCAAGATGGGAACGGCGATCGCGGTGGTCGCCTTCCTGCCCTACTGCCAGCTGGTGAAGGGGAATTTCATCGTCGATTTCGTGCTCGCCAGGGCGCCGGACCGGGTGAGGGCGGCGATGGATGCGCTCGGCGGGCTGGCGCTGGGGTTCATCGCGGCGATATTGCTGTGGCGCATGACGCTCGGCGGCATCGATCTTCGGGCCAGCGCCGACAAGTCGATGGTCCTGAGCCTGCCCATCTGGTCGGCGTTCCCGCCGATTATCCTGTCGCTCGCATTGCTGGTCGTCGTCAGCCTCTATGTGTTCTGGCGCGACTTCAAGGCGGCGGTTCGGTGAGCGGCCCCGAGCTGGGGGCGGCGGGATTCCTCGTCCTGCTCGTCCTGCTGGCGCTGCGTATCCCGATCGCCGTCGGGCTGATGGTGGTGGGGCTCACCGGGTACTCGATCATCAACGGGGTCGGCCCGCTCCTCAACTATCTCAAGACCGCGCCGTTCTGGACCTATCACGTCTACGACCTGTCCGTGGTGCCGCTGTTCATGCTGATGAGCCAGTTCGCGACCAAGGCCGGGCTCAACGCGGCCCTGTTCCGGGCGGCCAATCTGTGGCTCGGCCACCGGCGGGGCGGCGTCGCCATGGCCACGGTCGGCGCCTGCGCCGGCTTCGGCGCGATCTGCGGGTCGTCGATCGCAACCGCCGTCACCATGGCGCGGGTCGCGCTCCCCGAGCTCCGCCGCTACCGCTATTCCGGAGCGCTGGCGACGGGGACATTGGCCGCCGGCGGTACGCTCGGGATCCTGATCCCGCCCTCCATCGTGCTCGTGCTGTATGCCATCATCACCGAGGCCAATATCGTCACCCTGTTCCAGGCCGCGATGGTGCCGGGCATCCTGGCGGCGCTCGGCTATGTGATCGCGATCGGCATCTACGTGCGCTTGCGTCCCGATGCCGGTCCGGTCGGCGACCGCGCGAGCCGGCGGGAACAGTGGCGGGGCCTGTTCGATGTCTGGCCGGTGCTGCTGATATTCGTCCTGGTCATCGGCGGCATCTATGTCGGCATATTCACCCCGACCGAGGGCGCCGCGGTGGGCGCGTTCGGCACCGGGCTGATCGCCTTCGCCAAGGCGCGCATGGGCCTGCACGATTTTCTCGACTGCCTGGTCGGCACCGCGATCCCCACCGCCGCGATCTTTATGGTCCTGCTGGGCTCGGAATTTTTCAACGCGTTTCTCGGTTTCACCCGGATGCCCCTGATCCTGGCCGAGCTTATCGGCGAGAGCGGCCTCAGCCCCATGGCGGTGCTGGCGGTGGTGTTGATCTTCTTCATCGCGCTTGGCTGCATCATGGACAGCTTCGCGATGATCCTGCTCACCGTCCCCGTGCTGTGGCCGATCATCGCCGGGCTCGACTTCGGGCTCGACGGCGAGGAGACCAAGATCTGGTTCGGCATCATCGCCCTGATCGTGGTCGAGGTCGGCCTGATCACCCCGCCGGTCGGGCTCAACGTCTTCATCATCAACTCGTTCGCGAAAGACGTGCCGATGACCGAGACCTACAAGGGGGTGGTCCCCTTCCTGCTGTCGGATGCCGTGCGGGTCGCGCTGCTGGTGCTGTTCCCGGCGCTCACGCTGACCTTTCCGAGATTGATAGGCTGAGGCGCAGGCGGGCCCGGGTCAGCTACAGAAGGGCCAGATCTGATACCAGGAATCGCAGCGGAAGCGCCGCTCGCATTGCGCGAGCTGCGACCGGTAGCGGCTGGCGGTGTCCCGCACCCGCGCCGCGGTGCGCCGCACCCCCGGCTTCTTCTTCCAACTGCCGCGGCTGTAGCCGCCCCGCCCTTCGTGATAGGCGAGGTAGAGCCGGTACGCGTCGGTGCGGGGGATCTTCAACTGGCGCCAGGTCTTGTGGTTGTACCAGCCGATGAAGTCGAGCGCGTCCTCCATGTCCGACCGGCTCCTGAACAGCCGGCCCCGCTCGGCCTGGTACTCCGACCATACCGGGTCCTGGGCCTGGGCGTAGCCCTTGGCCGAGGATACGCGCCCCCAGGGGATGAACCACAACCACTTGCGCGGCGGACGGGCGTCGGACCGGTAGCTCGACTCGTGGCGCACGAAGGCCATCTGGACGTGCACCGGCGTCCCCCATTTCTTCGCCGAGCTCCGGGCGTAGTCGTACCAGTCGGGCTCTTGCTCGAAGACCGCGCACAGATCCGCCTGGCGCGTCGGCGGGGCGGAGGCGCATCCCGCCACGAGCACCGCCGCGGCGAGGGCGATGCAGATCGCATTGACGGCTTTCACGGCAGCCGTTGTCCCGGATCCGGTTACAATCCGATTGTACCTCGCCCGAGGCGTCGCCGCGATGACCGAATGCGACTCAGGCGACGGATTTTCCGTCCGGCGCCGGGCAACCGGGCGGTCGGACTATGGGCGCACGGGGCTATCTGCTATCCTCCCTCGATCATGGTCACGGCTCGAGCCCCCGTAGCGGGGGCGGCGGTCATGGCGCGCCAGGATCGCCGGGCCGGCAAGTCGGTGGGGTCAGGCGGCTGAATGATCGAGAGCGGAACCAGCGTCGTCCGGTTCGACAGGGTTCAGAAGAGCTATGACGGCGAGACGCTGGTCATCAAGGATCTCAACCTGGAGATCGAGGCCGGCGAGTTCCTGACCATGCTGGGGCCGTCGGGCTCCGGCAAGACCACCTGCCTGATGATGCTTGCCGGCTTCGAGCCGGCGACGCACGGCGAGATCTATCTCAACGGCAGGCCGATCAACAACGTGGCCCCGCACCGGCGCGATATCGGCATGGTGTTCCAGAACTACGCCCTGTTCCCGCACATGACGGTGTCGGAGAACCTGGCATTCCCCCTGCAGGTGCGCAGGCTGTCCAGGGCGGACATCCGGGCCAGGGTCGAGCGGGTGCTCGACATGGTGCGGCTGTCCGGGTTCGGCAACCGGCGCCCGGCCCAGCTCTCCGGCGGCCAGCAGCAGCGCGTGGCCGTGGCGCGGGCGCTGGTATTCGAGCCCGCGCTGATCCTCATGGACGAGCCGCTCGGCGCGCTGGACAAGAACCTGCGCGAGGAAATGCAGTACGAGATCAAGCACATCCACGAGAATCTCGGCGTGACGGTGATCTACGTCACCCACGACCAGACCGAGGCGCTCACCATGTCGAGCCGGATCGCGGTCTTCAACGACGGCGTCATCCAGCAGCTGGCGGCCCCGAGCGTCCTCTACGAGGAGCCCGAGAACTGCTTCGTCGCGCAGTTCATCGGCGAGAACAACCGCTTGCAAGGCACTGTCGAATCGGTACACGGGGAGTTCTGCCGGGTGGCGCTCGACGACGGGGAAACGATCCGCGCGCTCAAGGTGAACGTGGACGGCGAGAGCGAGCCGACGACGCTCTCGCTCCGCCCCGAACGGATCGCCATCGACCCCAACGGGGAGGCGGCGGACAACCTCGTCAGCGGCCGCGTCGAGGAGCTGATCTATCTCGGCGACCACATCCGCGCCCGCCTCACCGTTGCCGGCAACGACGCGTTCATCGTCAAGGTGCCCAACGCCCAGGGGCACGCGTCGCTGCGCGAAGGCGCGCGGGTTCGCCTCGGCTGGGCGGCGGAAGACTGCCGGGCGCTCGATGCGCCCGGAACCGGGTCCGCGCCCGGATAGCGCGGTATTTGCATTGGGACCGGACGGGCCGGTCCAACGGAGCGTTCAACGAGGAGATGCCCAATGAAACATGCGTTCAAACCCCTGGCAACGGCGGCCGCCCTCGCGCTGGCGGCCGGCGGCGCGCACGCGCAAAACCTGACCATCGTGTCCTGGGGCGGCGCCTATACGGCGAGCCAGCAGAACGCCTACCACGACCCCTACATGGCCGCGAACCCGGGCGTGAAGATCATCAGCGACGATTCGGCCGCCGAGGGTCTTGCCAAGCTGAGGGCCCAGGTCGAGTCCGGCAAGGTGACCTGGGATATCGTCGACATGGTGGCCGCCGATGCGATCGTCGCCTGCGACGAGGGGCTGCTCGAGCCGGTCGAGCCGGATAGCTGGCTGGCCGCCGCGCCGGACGGCACGCCGGCGTCCAAGGACTTCATCGCCGGCACGCTCACCATCGGCGGAACCAACTGCTTCATCCCGCAGATCGTCTATTCGACGACCTTCGGCTACCGCACCGACGCCTTCAAGGGCAGGCAGCCGTCGACCATCGCGGACGTGTTCGACATGAAAACCTTCCCCGGCAAGCGGGCGCTGGAGAAGAAGCCGATCGCGAACCTGGAATGGGCGCTGATCGCCGACGGCGTTCCGGGCAAGGACGTGTACAAGGTGCTGGCCACGCCGGAAGGCGTGACGCGGGCATTCGCCAAGCTCGACACCATCAAGGACCATGTCGTCTGGTGGACCAAGGGCGCGCAGCCGCCGCAGCTCCTGGCGGACGGCGAGGTCGTCATCGCCTCGGCCTATAACGGCCGCCTGTTCTCGGCGATCGTCGAGAAGAAGCAGCCGATCGCCATGCTGTGGGACTGGCAGGCGTTCGATCTGGACGGATGGGTGGTCCCCAAGGGAGCCGAGCAGCTCCCGGCCATCAAGAAATACCTGCGCTTCGCCACCGATACGCAGCGGCTGGCCGACCAGGCGAAATACATCTCCTACGGTCCGGCGCGCAACTCGTCGATCGCGCTGGTGGGCAAGCATGCCAAGCTCGGCATCGACATGAAGCCGCACATGCCGACCAACCCCAAGAACGCGAAGACCATCCTGATCTTCGACTATGTGTGGTGGGCGGACCATCGCGCGGAGCTTGACGAGCGCTTCAACGCCTGGCTCGCCAAGTAGAGCGTTTCCGGCCGGGCGGCAGGCTTCCGAGCCGCCCGCCCGGCCATTCTCTCCTCCCGGCCCGGCAAGCGGCGCGTCCGGATGGCGACGACAACCGACGGGGCGATGCGAACGGCCGACGGCCTGCCGCTGAAGGTCAGCCTTCAGAAGGCGCTGATGCGCAGCCGGCTCCGGGCGGCGTTGCTGGTCCTGCCCCTGCTGGGCTTTCTCCTGGTCGCGTTCCTGCTGCCCATCGGCGACATGCTGTTCCGCAGCGTCGACAACCGGATCGTCGGGTCGATCCTGCCGCGCACCGCGGTGGCCATCCAGAGCTGGGACGCCGAGGGAACGGAGCTCCCGGACGAAGCCGTCTTCGAAGCTCTGGTCCGCGACATGCAGGCGGCCGCCAAGGAACGGACGCTCGGCCGCGCGGCCCGCCGGCTGAACTACGAAAAGCCCGGCATGTCGAGCCTGTTCCGCAAATCGGGCAGGCGGGCGAAGCGGATAACCGGACCGTCCTGGCGGGATTCATTGATCGCGGTCGACAAGCGCTGGGCGGACATCAACGTGTGGCGCCTGATCCACCGCGAGTCGGGTGCCCTGACGGGCGGCTACTTCCTCGCCGCCGTCGACATGAAGCTGGACAACCGGGGCGAGATCGTCAGGCAGTCGGAGGCGCGACGCATCTACCTCACGCTGTTCTGGCGCACGCTGTGGATGAGCGGGCTGATCACCGTGCTCTGCCTGCTGCTCGCCTACCCGGTTGCCTACCTCCTGGCCACGCTGCCGCTCCGGGTGAGCAATCTGTTGATGATCCTCGTCCTGCTGCCGTTCTGGACGTCGCTGCTGGTGCGGACCACGTCATGGATCGCGCTCTTGCAGACCGAGGGCGTGCTGAACGACCTGCTGGTCTTCACCGGGCTGATCTCGGAGGACGGGCGGCTGCAGATGATCCACAACAAGTTCGGCACCTTCGTGGCGATGGTTCACATCCTGCTGCCCTTCATGATCCTGCCCCTCTACTCGGTGATGAAGACGATTCCCCCGTCCCTGATGCGCGCCGCCCGCTCGCTCGGCGCGACGCCGTTCACCGCCTTCGTCCGGGTGTACATGCCGAACACGGTCTCCGGCGTCGGCGCCGGCTGCATCATGGTGTTCATCCTCTCCATCGGCTACTACATCACGCCGGCGCTGGTCGGCGGGCGCACCGGGACCTTCATCTCCAATTTCATCGCCATCCATGTGAGCGAGACCCTCAACTGGGGTCTCGCGGCCGCGCTCGGCGTCCTTCTGCTCGGCCTGGTGCTGGCGCTCTATCTGCTCTACGACCGGATCGTGGGCATCGACAACATGAAGCTTGGCTGAGCCGATGCCTCCGCCGCCCTACGCCTCCCCGACGGAAAAGGCGTGGCATTACGCCTATCGGGTCGTCTGCGCGGCGATCTTCGTGTTCCTGATCGGGCCGATATTCGTGATCGTCCCGTTGAGCTTCAACGAGCTGCCCTATTTCACCTTCACCCCGGAGATGCTGTCCCTCGACCCGGCCGGCTACAGCACCAAGTGGTATGCCGAGTTCTTCGCCGAGGATTCATGGCAGCAGGCGGTGCAGAACAGCCTCGTCATCGCCGTCTTCGCGACGCTGATCTCGACCTTTCTCGGCACGCTGGCGGCGCTCGGGCTGAGCCGCTCCGAGATGCCCTTCAAGACCGGCATCATGGCGGTGCTGATTTCGCCGATGATCGTACCGCTGATCATCTCGGCCACGGGCATGTACTTCTTCTACACCCGCATCGGGATCTCCTCGACGCATCTGGGCGTGATCGTCGCGCACGCCGCGCTCGGGACCCCGTTCGTGCTGATCACCGTCACCGCGACGCTGGTCGGGTTCGATCGGTCCCTGACCCGGGCCGCGGCCAGCCTCGGCGCCAGCCCGGTACAGACCTTCTTCAGGGTGACGATGCCGCTGATCCTGCCGGGCGTCGTATCCGGGGCGTTGTTTGCCTTCATCACCTCCTTCGACGAGGTGGTCGTGGTGCTGTTCGTCGGTTCGGTGGAACAGCGCACCATCCCGTGGAAGATGTTCTCGGGCATCCGGGAAGAGATCCGCCCGACCATTCTCGCCGTGGCGACGCTGCTCGTCGGGGTCTCGATCCTGCTCCTGACGACGCTGGAGCTGCTGCGCCGGCGCGGCGAGCGGTTGCGCGGCATCGCGCCACGCTGAGCGGCCCCGCGAAGGAGGCACGGCAATGGAACAGCTCAAGAGCATCCGGAACGGCGCCAAGGTCGTGCCCACCTTCTCCGACGCCGAGATGAACCGCCGCCTGGAGGCGCTGCGCGCCCACATGGCCGACAGACAGGTCGATGTCTGCCTGTTCACCTCGCATCACAACATCAACTATTTCAGCGATTTCCTCTACTGCGCCTTCGGGCGCAATTACGGGCTGGCGGTCGGCCAGGAGGGACAGACCACGATTTCCGCCAATATCGACGGCGGCCAGCCCTGGCGGCGCAGTTTCGGGGACAACGTCGCCTACACCGACTGGCACCGGGACAACTTCTTCGCCGCCGTCAAGAGCCTGATCCCGGACGGATCGCGGGTCGGCATCGAGTACGACCACGTCACCGTCGAGAACCTGCGCAAGCTGCAAGGCGCGCTGCCGAGCGCGGAGCTGGTCGATGTGGGCAAGGCGACGATGCGCATGCGCATGGTCAAGTCCAAGGAGGAGATCGCCTGGATCCGCGAGAGCGCGCGCATTGCCGATATCGGCGGCGCGGCCTGCGTGGAAGCCATCGCCGTCGGCGTGCCGGAATACGAGGTGGCGCTGCATGCCACGAGGGCCATGGTGCGCGAGATCGGCGGCAGCCAGCCGCATGTCGAGCTGATGGACACATGGACCTGGTTCCAGTCCGGCATCAACACCGACGGCGCCCACAACCCGGTCACCTCGCGCAGGATCGAGCGCGGCGACATCCTGAGCCTCAACTGCTTCCCGATGCCGGCGGGCTACTACACGGCGCTCGAGCGAACCCTGTTCGCCGAAGAGTGCTCGGACGAGCACCTCCGCCTCTGGGAGATCAACGTCGAGGTGCACGAGGCGGGGATCGGCCTGATCCGGCCGGGGGCGCGGTGCTGCGACATCGCGGCGGAGCTCAACCGGATCTATGCGCGTCACGGCCTGCTGGAGAACCGGACCTTCGGATACGGCCACAGCTTCGGCGTGCTCTGCCACTATTACGGCCGCGAGGCGGGGCTCGAGCTGCGCGAGGACGTGACGACCGTGCTCCAGCCCGACATGGTGGTGTCGATGGAGCCGATGATCATGATCCCCGAGGGCCGCCCAGGCGCCGGCGGCTATCGCGAGCACGACATCCTGGTGGTGACCGAGGACGGGGCCGAGGACATCACCCGGTTTCCCTACGGGCCGGAGCACAACATCGTCTGCAAGTGACGGGGCGGTGGGGCGGGCAAGGCCCGCGTCTATTCGAGGCGCGCCACCACGAGCTCCTGGAAGCGGCGCACCGAGTCCTCCCACACCGGAGAGAGCACCCCGCCCCCCGCGGCGTCGGATGCGCGCCCGGTCTGGAGCCGTTCGCAGATGTCCCGGTCCTCGCGATGCACGTCGCGCCACAGCCCGACCAGGCGCTCGGTGTCCTCGGCGGAGACCGGGCCCGGCCCGAGGCGGTAGATGGCGCGGCGCTGGCGGGTGCGGCCCGGCGCCGACGGGATGTTCAGGTGCACCCCGATTTGGTCGGGGAGGTAGAGCCCGAGCACGAAGTTGGGAAACAGGGTCAGGTAGCGGGAATCCGCCGACAGCGTGTCTTCCCGCTTCGCATCGCGCGAGACGTCCACCGCGCACCCCAGACAGCCCGGATCGACGATCGTGTAATGGTCGGCGAGCGGTTGCTCGGTGGTCGTCGGGTGCACGAACTGGACGTGGTAGGGCTCGATGAAGTTCTCGATCAGCAGCTTCCAGTTCGCCGCCACCTCGCCCAGGTCGATGGTGACCAGATGGCGGAGCGCCGCGAGGTCGAGCCCGTCGAGCCGCTTGACCAGCGGGGCGACGAAGTCCTCCAGCGGCGGCGCGGTCCCGCTCAGATTGACGAAGATCCAGTCGTGCCAGGTCGCCGACCTCACGGGGACCAGCCCGTATCGATTGCGGTCGAAACCGGCCGGCGCGGCGTGCAGCGCGCTTCCCCCGAAATAGGGTGCGAGATGCAGTGCGCCGTCGAGATCGTAGGTCCAGGAGTGGTAAGGGCAGCGGATCTTCGATCCCAGATTGCCCGGCTCGTCGACCAGCTTGAGGCAGCGGTGGCGGCACACGTTGTGGAACGCGCGAACCTGACCCTCGGCATCGCGAACCAGGAGCACGGGCCGGCCGGCCACGGTGACCGGTACGGCATCGCCGGTCCGGGCCAGCTCCTGCGCAAAGCCCGCGAACACCCATGCGTCCGGGAACAGCCGCTCGTTCTCCAGCGCGAAGAACGCCTCGCTCGTGTAGGCCGCCCCGGGCAGCCCGCACGCCACCGGCCCCTCGGCCTCGAACGCCGCGAGCGCCTCCGTCCCCAGGATCGATCGCAGCGACAGGCTCATTTCGGTCTCCCGAGAGCGCAGACCCGGCTAAGGCACGTGGCGCTTGAGGAGGAACTGGTTCTTGAACATGCCGAGGCGGGTCATGACCTCGACATGCGCGATATCCGAATGGCCGTGGATGTGCTCGTTGAGGAAAGACGCGAACTCGGCTTCCTCGTCGCACACCACCTCCACGAGCAGATCGTAACGGCCGCTGACCCACATGACGTAGACCACGGCGGGATAGGGATCGAGCCGCTGCGCCACCGCCGCGGGGGCGAACCCTGACGCGGTCTTGATGCCGAGCATCGCGTTGGTCTCGTAGTCGACGGCCACCGGGTCCACCAGGGCCACGATGCGAAGCATGCCGGCCTCGCGCATCCGGGCGACCCGGTTGCGGACGGTACCGCCCGATACGCCGAGCTCCTGTCCGATGACGTCGTAGGCCGCCCGCCCGTCCTCCCGCAGCCGGCGGATGATCTCCTGGTTGAGACCGTCGTAGGGAGACGACAGCGGCGAGACGTTCTCAGCGGGCACGACGACGGGTGGCACGGTCAACCGCCGCGATACCCGCGCCGCGTTCGATGGCGTCGGTTCGGCTCCCGGCGAGCCGGCGGGCGGGTCATGTTCGCCATTGCCATATTCACACCATGATGTGTATGGTCTGCGGAATCATGAGCAATAGTCAACCGATTTTTTGAATTCCTTTGCCAACTGTATTTCAATATTCGGATTCCTCGAGGAAATCGATCGACGGGAAGGAAGGACAAATACGCGATGACCGAGACAGCATCGACCATGGCGGACGCACTTCCCGACATCGAACGCGTCCGTGACGAACAGGCGAAGCTGGCCGAAGCGGGCGTCCGCTACGTCTTCTCCTGCTGGATCGACATGCACGGCCTGCCCAAGACCAAGCCGGTGCCGCTCGGCGAATTCGCGGAGCTGTGCATGGGCAGGGGTCCGCAATTCGCGGTGCATTCGGTCTCCTTCGTGCCGGAGCTCGGCGCGGCCGATCCCGACCAGATCCCGATCCCCGACCTCGATTCCCTGGTCGTCTGCCCCTGGGACCGCAGCTGCGCGTGGATGTTCGCGGATCTGTGGTGGGAGGATGCGCCCTACAACCTCTGCCCCCGCCAGGCGCTCAAGCGCGCGGTGCGCGACACCGCGGCCAGGGGGTTCATGGGGTTCGCCGGCATCGAGCCGGAATTCATCGTGATGCGCTGGCGCGACGGCCGGCCGGTCAAGGCGTTCGACGACGATCCGCTGCCCGGCGAGGGGCTGCGGCCGCGGCGCCAGGCGTTTGGCTACGACATCGAGTACAGCATCGATTCCATGGGTTTCCTCGGCGCCGTCATCGACATCCTCGGGGAGCTCGGCTGGGGGCTGAAGGATGTGGTCTGCGAGGGCAGCTACTCGCAGATCGAGCTCGATTTCGGATACACCGATCTGGTCGGCATGGCCGACCGGCTGGTGTTCCTGCGCGTGTTGTTGAAGGAGGTCGCCAAGCAGCAGGGCCTGTTCGTCACCTACATGCCCAAGCCCAGCACCGGCGACTGGCGGTCGGGCGCGCACATCAACTATTCGATGCGGCGGGTCGACGATCCGGGGGTGAATATCTTCGAGGATTCCGGCGGCTGGGCGCAAGCCGCCTACCATGCGGTCGGGGGGCTGTTGCGCCACGGCGCGGCGCTGACCGCGATCGCCGCCTCGACGGTCAACTCCTATAACGGCCTGGTGGCCCGCGTGCCCGGGTTCGAGGGCGGCGTCTATACCTGGGCCCCGACCCACATGACCTACGGCAACAACAACCGCTCGGCCATGCTGCGCCTGCCGCAGAACCGGTTCTGCATCGAGAACCGGGCGTCCGATCTGTGCATGAACCCTTACCTGGCGCTGGCGATGACGACCGCGGCGGCGGTTGCCGGCGTGACCGGGGGGATCGACCCCGGGCCGCCCCTGAACAAGGATCTCTATCTGCTGACGGACGACGAAATCCTCGCTCACGGTGGGCGGCGCCTGCCGCGGAACCTGCTCGAGGCGACCGAGAAGCTCAACGAGGACCCGCTGGCGGCCGAGGTTCTCGGCGCTGCATTGCTGAAATCCTGGTCGGAGTACAAGTTCGACGAGTGGGAGCGCTACCACCAGGCGGTGACCGATTGGGAGGTGCAGGAATATCTGCGGCTCTACTGAACGCCGCCGGAGGTCGCCGGATATGGCGCGGGACTACGAGGTCTGCGAGCTCGGCCCGGTGACGTTGCAGTCGGGTGTCACGCTGCCCGATGCGCGGCTCGCCTACAGGACCTACGGCTCGCTCAATGCGCGCGGCGACAACGCGATCGTCATGCCGACCTTCTATACCGGCACGCATGTGCGCAACGAAGGCTACTTGCGGCGGATGCCGGCGCTCGACGCTTCGCGCTACTTCATCGTCTCTGTCAACATGTTCGGCAACGGCCTCTCCTCGTCGCCAAGCAACACCGCGCCGCCCTTCGACGGGCCGCGCTTCCCCGACGTCACCCTCCACGACAATATCGCCTGCCAGCACCGGCTGCTCACCGGGACGCTCGGCGTGACCCGCCTCGCCCTGGTTCTCGGGTGGTCCATGGCCGGGTGCCAGGCGTATCAGTGGGGCGCGCAGTTCCCGGACATGGTCCGTGCCATCCTGCCCTTTTGCGCCTCGGCGCGCACGTCCGCGCACAACGCCGTGTTTCTCGAAGGACCGAAAGCGGCACTCCTGGCCGACCCGGCGTTCGCGGGCGGCGATTACGCCGCGCCCCCCGAGGCGGGTCTCAGGGCCTTCGGCCGGGTCTATGCGGGGTGGGCGTATTCGCAGGCCTTCTACCGCGAACGGCTGCACCGCGAGCTCGGGTTCGAGACCTGGGAAGAGCTGCTGCTCGACTGGGAGCGGGATCACCTCGGCTGGGACGCGAACGACCTGCTGGCCAAGATCCGCACCTGGCAGTTGGGCGACATCAGCGCCAATCCGCGTTACCGGGGTAACTTCGAACGCGCGCTCGGCGCCATTCGCGCCCGGGCGATCCTGGTCCCCTGTACGACGGATCTCTACTTCCGGCCCGAGGACAACGCCGTCGAGGCCGGGCACATGCCGAATGCCGAGCTTCGACCCTACGAGTCGGCCTGGGGCCATTGCGTTGCGTCCCCCAACCGGGAGGACGGCGATTTCATGCGGTTTCTGGACGTCTGCGCATCCGAGCTGTTGGCCGCTTAGCCCGACTTCCGCAACTCAACGGTTATGGAGGCTCTAACCCATTGATTCTCTGTGATCGCACCTCCAAAGGTCGGCACTACAGGGCGCCGAACGGAGAGGCGCGGCGTGGGTTGTCAGGCGGCGATGCGCGGCGCCGGTTGTTGCGGCAGGGTCATTCCGAGCTGGTGCAGCAGAAGCTCGTGCTGCTTGTTCGGCCGGGTGTGGCGCGGCAGGACGAGGTGGCGGCCGTCGGCGGTCGGCAGGTGGACGTCGACCATCTGGATGGTGGCGAAGGCCTCGATGATGGCACGCGGGGTCAGGCCGTTGGCGCGGGGGCGGGCGAGGTTCTTCAGCGTCACCAGCAGGCAGTAGGCGATGAAGGACACGAAGATGTGCGCCTCGATCCGCGCCTCGCGCCGATGGAAGATGGGCCGGATTGCAAGCTCGTGCTTGAGCTCCTTGAAGGCTTGCTCGATCTCGATGAGCCGCATGTACAGGCGCCACAGCGTGGCCGGGTCTTCGGCCACCATGTTGGAGCGCAACAGGTAGCGGCCCTCGCGGCGGCGGACGCGGCGCAGCCGGTCGCGCCGCAGGCGGAATGAGAAGCCGTTGGCGGCGAGTTCCTCGTCGGTCTCGGGCAGGCGGATGTCGACCAGGCTCCAGGCCCGGCCCGCCTCCTTCTTGGCGGCGCCGAGCTTGAGCATCAGCCGGTCCCGGCTGTTGGACTGCCCTTGCAGCTCGGCCAGCCGGCGCCACAGCTTGCCGAGCCGGCGCCGGCGCATGCCGCGCTCCTTCAAGAGCCGCCCCTCCGAGCGCACCAGGACGTAGAGTTCGCCGTCTTCGACCAGCAGCTTCACGTCCACGGACTGGCGCACCTCCTGCCAGGGCAGGCCGAGGAATGCCGTCTCGAGCCGCGTCAGCCGGCCCTTGGGCGTGCCCACCAGATAGCGCAGCGGCGCCTCGCCCTCGCGCATCGAGGCCAGCGTCTCCTCGCTGGGGATGCCGCGGTCCATGATCCAGATCCGCTCGGAGCGGCCGTATTGACCCTCGATCTTCTCCAGGAACGCCGCCAGCGTGGCCTGCTCGGCGGTGTTCCCTGGCATCACCTCGTAGGCCAGCGGGAAGCCCTCGGGCGTGACGATCAGCGCGATCACCACCTGTACGCAGTCCGGGCGCCGGTCCCGGCTGTAGCCGAAGCGGCGCTTGTCCTCGAACGGCGGATCGCTCTCGAAATAGGTCGAGGTCAGATCGTAGAGCAGCACGTCGAAGCGCGCGTCGAACAACGTCGCCCAGCGGGCGCGCAGGAACGAGAAGAAGTCCTGCTTGTGCGCGACCAGCTTGTCGAGGCAGCGATACAGCGTGTCGTCGGCGATCGCCCGGTCGCTGCCCAGAAGATCGCGCAGCGCGCTGTGCTCGTACCAGTGACGGTGAAGACGCCACTCACTGCCAGGGTCGATCAGCCGGTAGCAGACCAATATCTTCAGCACGTCCAGCCACCGCGTGCCTTGCCGGCTCGGCGGCAGGCGCGCACCCCAGAAGCGGTCCAGATCCAGGCGCTCCCACAAGGCCAGAGCGAGCCAGCGCGCCCCCCACTGGCGCGGATCGTGCAGCGACACCTCCGCCACGTCGATCTTGACCACCTCGCAGTCCAGCGCCGGCGCGTCGCGATCCTCGGGAAACAGCGCCATCTGGCGAGACCCCGACTTGCCCTCCACAACCTCGATGGAGCGGCACCACGCCGCGCGCTGGCTGTCGTTGATCTCGCCGAGATAGAGAACCTGACGCTGAACGACCCGCCCGCCGCGAACCCGGACGTTCTCCACCACGCTCCAGTAACGGTGCTCCTTACCGTCCTTGAAGCGCCGCTTGCAGCGCACGAACATCGGCGCAGCGTCCGGCGCTTCGCCGGCCCGATCAAGGGGGTAGGTCGGCACTACACGCGGTTCTCGAGAGCCAAAGCCCGGAAAGCTGCCACTTCACGCGCCGAAAAAACGTCAAATTAATCGAAACGCGTGCCGAGTTGCGGAAGTCGGGTTAGAGCCCCCGGCCCGCCATCTGCTTGAGCGCGAGCTTGTCGATCTTCCCCGGCCCCTTCTTGGGCAGCGCATCGAGGATGTGGATGGCCTTTGGCTGCTTGTACCTGGCCAGGTTCTCCTCGGCATGGCGTTGCAGGGCATCGACGCTCGCCGATGCGCCCGGTCGCAGGGCGACGAAGACGCAGACCGCCTCGCCGAGAAAATCGTCCGGCACGCCGACCGCGGCGGCCTCGGCGACCGCCGGGTGGTCGGTCATCGCCTCGTCGACCTCGCGCGGGTAGACGTTGAAGCCGCCGACCAGGATCAGCTCCTTCTTGCGGTCGACGAGGAACAGATACCCGTCCTCGTCGAGATAGCCGATGTCGCCGGTATGCAGCCAGCCGTCGCGGATCGCCTCGGCGGTCTCCTCCGGCCGGCCGCGATAGCCGATGGTGAATTGCGGGCCGCGCACCCGGATTTCGCCGCGCTCGCCCGTCGGCAGGACGCGCGTCCCGCTCTCCAGGTCGACGATCCCGATGTCGGTATCGGGCGGGCGAGGCCCGACGGACAGGCGCTTCTTCACCCCGTGGGTCGGGTTGAGACAGACCGGCGCGCCCTCCGACATGCCGAGGCCTTCGAGTATCTCGTTGCCGGTGCGCGCCTTCCAGCGCTCCAGGAGATCCGCCGGGCAGGGCGAGCCTCCGGCGAGGCTGTACCTGAGCGCGCCCAGATCGGCGTCCGCCATCGCCTCCGAGCCGAGCAGGCCGAGAAAGATCGCCGCCGGCCCCCCGGCGAACACGCTGACCCGGTGGCGCACCAGCTCGGCGATGACGAGATCCGGCCGGTAGCGCGGCACGATGACCATCGTCGCCCGGATGAAGAGCGGGAAGACGACGGAGAAATGGTGCCCCCAGATGTGGAACATCGGGGCGACGTTCAGGATGGTGTCGCCGTCGAAATCGAAGCGCCAGAGGGCGTGGGTCTGTCGGCAGAACGCGTCGTAGGAGAGGTGCACGTGTTCCGCGCCCTTGGGCAGGCCGGTGGTGCCGCCGGTGAAGAACATCACGCAGCGGTCTTCGGGAAGCGGCCGGTCGGCGGGCAGCGTGAGGCGCTCATCCGCGGCCCAGCGCCAGACGTCGAGCTCCGCCGCGCCGACCGAGAGGATATCCGGCCCCGCCCCGCCGCCATCCAGCGCGGCCACCCGTTCGGCGAGCGCCGGAGAGCAGGCGATCGCCGCCGGCGCCACATCGGCGATCAGCCGGGCGAGCTCGGGATCGGTATAGGCCGGGTTGAGCGGCGCGATCTGCAGGCGCGCGGCATACGCGCCCATCATCGCGACGGCGGTCTCTATGCCGTTGCCCATGACCAGCGCGATCCGCGCGCCCGGCGGGTAGCGCCCGGAGAGGTGCCGTGCCATGCCCGCGGCGGCGCGGCGGTACTCGGCGAAGGTAAGCCGCCGGTCCTCGCAGATCAGGGCCACGCGGTCCGGCCGCAGCTCGGCCGCGGCGTCCAGCGCGTCCACGATCGTCGGGTAGCGCGGGTCGCCGTCGACATAGTCGAAAGGCGGGCTGTCGAAGTTCATGGTCGCCATCTTCCCGTCGGTTGCCGGTCGAACGCAACGCCGCCGATTGCGCAGCGCCGCCCGGCCTCCGTCAAGCCGGCAAACGCGTCACAGGCCGAGATAGGCCTCGCGGACGCGGTCGTCCCGCAGCAGCTCCTCGCCCCGCCCGCTCAGCACGATGCGGCCGTTCTCCAGCACATAGGCGCGCGAGGCCATTTTGAGCGACACGGCGACATTCTGTTCGACCAGGATGATCGGCGTGCCCTCCGCATTGAGCCGTTCGACGATGCGAAACACCTCCTGGACGATCGCCGGCGCGAGGCCGAGCGACGGTTCGTCGAACATGATCAGCTCCGGCCGGCCGAGCAGGCAGCGGCCGATCGCCAGCATCTGCTGCTCGCCGCCGGACAGCGTTCCCGCCGGCTGTTCGGCGCGTTCGCGGAGGATCGGAAACATGGCGAAGACCCGCTGCATGGTCTCCGCGCTGTCCCGCCTGCCGCGTTCGAGATAGGCGCCGACCTCGAGGTTCTCGCGCACCGTAAGCCCGGCGAAGATCTGACGTCCCTCGGCGACCTGTCCGATACCGAGATTGCAGACCCGGTGGCTCGGCCAGCCGGCGATGTCGACGCCCTTGTAGACGATCCGGCCCGAGCGCGGTTTCTGTATGCCTGCGATCGTGCGGATCAGGGAGCTCTTGCCGGCGCCGTTCGATCCTACCACCGCGACGATATCGCCGGCGTCGACCTCGAGCGATACGTCGTCGAGCGCCTGGGCGTCGCCGTAGAACAGGTTCAGGGCGCTGACGCTCAGGATCACAGCTCCTGATCCCCCAGGTAGCATTCCAGCACCGCCGGATCGCGGACGATGCGCTCCGGCGCGCCTTCGCTGATCTTCTCGCCGTGATGCAGGACGGTGATGCGCTCGGACAGCGCCATGACGGCCCGCATGACGTGCTCGATCAGCAGGATCGTGAGCCCCGTCTCGTCGCGCAGCCGGCGCAGGGTGGCGACCATCCGGTCGGTCTCGGACGGCCGCAGCCCGGCCATCACCTCGTCGAGCAGCAACAGGCGCGGCCCGGTGGCGAGCGCCCGGGCGACTTCGAGGCGCTTGCGGTCGGGCAGGGTGAGGTTGGCGGCGTGCTGGCCGGCTCGGGTGTCGAGCTCCAGCAGCTCCAGAAACCCCCGCGCCGAGGCTTTCGCCTCCGCCACGCTGCGCGCGCCGTGCAGCGCCGCCACGGTCACGTTCTCCAGCACCGTCATCTGGGCGAACGGCTTGACGAGCTGGAAGGTGCGGCCGATCCCGGCATCGCAGATCTGGTCCGGACGCCGGCCGGTGATATCGGCGTCGCCCAGCCGGACGCTGCCGCGGTCCGGCCGGAACACGCCGGCGATCACGTTGAACAGGGTCGTCTTGCCGGCGCCGTTGGGGCCGATCAGCGCGGCGATCCCGCGCTCGGCCACGTCGAAGGTCACGTCGTTCAGCGCCAGCAGCCCGCGAAAGCTTTTGCTGACGCCGTCTACGCGGAGCAGCGCGGCCATCGCCGTCAGCCCTCCGCCCCGGGGCGGGTGAGGCGCAGCCGGTCGCACACCCAGGGCCACAGCCCGGTCGGCTTGAACAGCACGATCAGCACCACGATGAAGCTCCAGACCAGCAATTTCAGCCCGTCGAGCCTGGTCTCGGGATCGATCACCCGCCAGTGCTTCAACAGGTCGATCGCCTCGGTGACGAGCTCGCCCAGCGGCGTCAGGATGAAAGTGCCGAAAATCGGGCCGAACAGGGTGCCGACGCCGCCGACGATGGAACCGAGCGTGACCTCGATCGAGCGCTCGATGTTGAAGACGATCTCCGGGAACAGGCTGTTCTGGTAGAAGGCGTAGAAGACGCCGGCGACGCCGGCCATCCCGGACGAGATCGCCACGGCGTACATCTTGTAGCGCAGCAGGTTGATTCCGAGCGCCTCGGCGGCTTCCGGATCGTCGCGGATCGCCTGCCAGTAGTAGCCGAGCCGGCTGCGCAGCAGATAACGGCACAGCACCAGCGCGCCAAGGGCGAGCGCCATGATCAGATAGTAATACATCTCCGGCGCGCCCCGCAGGTTCGCCAGGTCGACGCCGTACCGGTCCGCCGCCGAGACCTTGAGGAAGAAACCCTCGGTGGCCCCGAGCCACGGCACGTGATCGACCACGATGCGCACGAATTCGGCGAACGCGATGGTGAGCAGGGCGAAGTAGACGCCCCCGATGGCGAAGCGGAAGCCGAGATATCCGACCAGCAATCCGATCGACACCGAGAGGGCCACGGCCGGAACCACGCCGATCGCCGGCGGCAGCCCGATGGCGGAGAACAGATAGGCCGAGGTGTAGGCCCCGACGCCGACGAACAAAGCGTGGCCGATGGACAACAGCCCCGCGAAGCCGAGCATCAGGTTCCAGGACTGTCCGACCAGCGCCAGGTAGAAGACCGTCGTGGCGACGGTCATGACGTAGGAGCTTCCCCAGAAAGGCAGCAGCAGCATCGCGACCAGGAACGCCGCGCCCAGCCAGCGCCCGGAAGCCGACAGCGGGCTCAGGAAGCGGTCGATCGACTTCATCGAACCGCCTTGCCCAGCAGGCCCTGCGGCCTGAGCAGCAGGACCAGGATCAGCAGGGCAAAGCTGAAGGCGGTCTTCATCGATGGCTGGAACAGGACGGCCGCCAGCGCCTCGGAAACGCCGATCAGGATGCCGCCGACGAGCGCGCCGAACAGGCTGCCCAGCCCGCCGACGATGACGATGACGAAAGCGAGCAGGGTATAGCCCGGCGCGAGATAGGGATGCACCTCGAACAGCAGCAGGATGATCGCGCCGGCGGCGCCGAGGCAGGCCGAGCCGATGCCGAAGGTGAGCGCGTAGAGCCGGCCCACGTTGAGGCCGACGACCTGCGCTCCCATGCGGTTGTCGGCGCAGGCGCGGATCGCCTTGCCGGTCGCCGTGTACTTGAAGAAGGCGAGCAGCAGGGCGGCGACGACGATCGCCGCGACCGCCGCGAACATCTTCGGATAGTCGACGATCAGCTCGGCGAAGGCGAACGAGTCCCACGCGTAGCCGACCTGAACGCCCTGGGCGTCCGGCCCGAAGACCAGCAGCAGCGCGCTGACGATCATGATCGCGATGGCGGCCAGCAGCAGGAACTGCATGTGTTCCGGCAGGTGGGACACCCGGCTGACCACGACGAGCTGCAGCACATAGCCGAAGCCGAACATCAACGCCGCCGCCAGCGGGACCGACAGCAGCGGGTCGAGCCCCAGCCAGCGGAACATCAGCAGCGCGAAGAACATGCCCACGACCATGATCTCGCCATGGGCGAAGTTGACGATGCGGATGACGCCGAAGATGACCGAGAGGCCGAGAGCGCTCAGCCCGTATACCAGCCCGATCAACAGCCCGCTGACCGTGGCGTTGGCCAATGTCCAGGGATCCAAGCCTGACTCCCCGTCAGTGCCCGGGTGCCGGCGGCCGGGCGCGGCCTGCCACCCGGCGCCGGCGATGGCGGCCGGCGGCTAGCGGTCGCGCCAGGGCCGCATCGGCCAGATCGGCTCGGCGACCGCCGCGAATTTGGGCAGAACGACCAGCTGCTTGCCGTCGCGGTTCTGCACCGCGCCGCACGGCACGTAGGGCACCTGGCCCTTCTCGTTGAACTTGATGCCCTTGCCGATGGTCGTGTTGTTGCTGATGTTGGTCGTCCGCAGCGCCGCCTGCAGGTCGGTGTTCCTGGTCGATCCGGCGCGCTTGAAGGCGTCGGCGACGATCAGCACCGCATCGAAGGTGTAGCCCTGGTTCGCCGTTATGCTGCGACCGGGGAATTTCTTCTCGTAGGCGTCGCGCATCTTGCGCGCCATCTCCTTCTTGTAGTCGACCCACGGCACCAGGCTGATCACGTCGTCGCCGTACTTGCCGGTCGCCTGAAGATAGGGGTCCTCGTACCAGCCCGGACCGGTCGACAGGATGCCCATCAGCTCGACGCGCTGGCGCACCAGCTCCTTGGTGATGGCGATGGCGTCGTTGAGCCGGCTGACCGCCCAGAGCGCCTCCGGCCTGGCGGCCTTGACCTTGCGCACCTCGGCGGAGAAATCGCGCCCGTAGGGATCGTAGGGGATCTTCTCGACGATCTTGTAGGGCATCTTGAACTTGGGCGCGAGCGCCATCAGCGCGCCGGACAGGCTGGTGCCGAAGGTGTCGTTGACGTGCAGCAGCGCCACGCTCTTCGGCGTCGCGCCGCTCTCGGCGAACAGCGTCTTCTGGTTCTTGAACGCATCGCCCACGATCATCGGGCCGGTCGGGAAGTTGCGGAACACCCACTTGTAGCCGAGCTCGGTCAGCTTGGTGACGGCCGCGATGTTGACCACGAGGGGAATGTTCTTCTGCTCGCAGACCTGCGCCGCGGCCATGGTCTGACCCGAGTCGAAAGCGCCGACGATGATGTGCGCGCCGGCGTCGATCAGCTTCTCGGCCTGCGCGCGGGCGACATCGACCTTGGTCTCGGTATCGCCCAGTATGTACTCCATCTCCGGGTAGCCCATCGCGCCGAGCACTTCCGGGGCGACATCCGCGCCGCGCTGGCAGTCGATGCCGACCTGCGCCTGCGGACCCGACCGGGGGAGCAGGATGCCCACCTTGATCTTGCTGGCCGCCAGGCCGTGGCGCAGCGGGACGGAAGCGGCCAGCGCGCTCGCGCCCACCCCGGCCAGCAATGTGCGGCGGCTCACCGCCGACGTCATACGGGAATTCATGGCTTCCTCGCTTATCTGCGGCAATGTTCGCGAAAGTGTATCGGCTCGCCCGGGAGGGGTCCACAGAATGCCCCGGCCGAAGGTCAGAGCGTCGAGGCGGACCCGAGCACGGCGGTCACCTGGCTCGACAGCAGCCCGCCATTGCCGTTGCAGAGCGCGATCTCCGCGCCCTCGACCTGCCGGTCGCCGGCCATGCCGCGCAGCTGCTCGACGGCTTCGATGAGGAGGAACATGCCGTACATGCCGGGATGGACGCAGCTCAGCCCGCCGCCGTTGGTGTTGACCGGCAAGGCGCCGCCCGGCGCGATCCGCCCGCCCTCCACGAAGGCGCCGCCCTCGCCCTTGGCGCAGAACCCGAGATCCTCCAGAAACAGGATCGTGTTGATGGTGAAGGCGTCGTAGAGCTCGACCACGTCGACATCGGCGAGCCCGATGCCCGCCATGGCGAGCGCGCGGGGCGCCGACCGGGCCACCGCGGTCACCGTGAGGTCGGGCATGCAGGCGATCTGGCTGTGGGTGGCCGACGTTCCGATGCCGAGGAGATACGCAGCGGGAAGCGGGAAGTCCTGCGCGCGGTCCGCCCTGACCATGACCATGGCCGCGCCGGCATCGGTGACCAGGCAGCAATCCCTGACAGTGAACGGATCGACGACCATGCGCGAACCCAGCACCTCGTCCAGCGTCAGCGGATCGCGCATGAAGGCGGCCGGGTTCAGGCCCGCCCAGCGCCGCGCGGCCACCGCCACCTCGGCGAGCTGTTCGCGGGTCGTGCCGTATTCGTGCATGTGGCGGGAGGCGGCGAGCGCATAGGCGTTGATCGGCTGGCGCGGCCTGTAGACCGTCTCGTAGGGCACCGGGCCCGGCCCCCGGCCGCCGCGCCCGGCGCTGCGGGCGTTGCTGCCATAGGCGATCAGCGCGACCTCGCAGAGCCCCGCGTCCAGGGCGAGCGCCGCAGATTGCAGGAAGTTGACGTAGGACGAGCCGCCGATATTGGTGCCGTCGATGACCGTCGGGTTCAGCCCGAGATACTCCGCCATCGCGAGCCCGATCAGCGAGTCGGCGAAGTCGGCGCCGAACACCCCGTCGACGCGCTCCCTGGCGATCCCGGCGTCGGCAAGCGCATGGTGGACGGCCTCGGCCATGATCTCCATCCCGGAGCGGCCCGGCAGCTCGCCGAACTCGGTCAGCCCGATGCCGACGATCGCCGCCGCCCCCCGCAGGCCGCTGGTCATCGGCCGCCTCCGCTCGCGGGCGCCGCCGCGGGGCGGAACAGGACCACCCGGTTGCCCTCGATCTCGCCCACGAAGGCGGTCACCGCATCGCCGATCCGGACCTCTTCCGGGTCGATGTCGACCACCCGCGTCATCATGCGCGGCCCCTCCGCGAGGTCGACCAGCGCGATGTTGTAGTCCTCGCCATGCCCCGGCCGGACGCGGACGACCGACGTGGCGTAGACCGTTCCCTCGCCGGACGCGGGGACGGCGTCCAGCTCCGCCGAGCCGCAATCCGGGCAGAGCGCGCGCGGGTAGTGGACGTGGACGCCGCAGCTTGCGCAGCGCTGGATCCTGAACTCGCCCTCGGCCAGCCCGGCCTCGAAGGCCGCATCGGGCCCCGTCCCCTGGAACCTTGTGTCCGCCATCCGGTCCGCCCCGTTTCTCCGTCCCTGACGGCGCGGTTTTCGACTGCCGGCGCGCGCGCGTCAACGCCGCCCCGCCGGACAGCCGCTCCGGATCACCTCATCAGCCCGGGGAGGAACAGGGAAATCTCCGGGAAGGCGACCAGCAGGGCGACGACGACGACCTCGCAGGCGAGGAACCAGGCCACGCCGCGGAAAATTGTGCCCAGCGGCACCTCGTCGCCGACCACGCTCTTGACGATATAGACGTTGAACCCGACCGGCGGGGTCATCAGCCCGATCTCCAGATATTTTATGACCAGCACGCCGAGCCAGACCAGGTCGAGGTTGAGCGCCTCGAACATCGGCAGCAGCAGCGGCAGCGTCAGCAGCATCAGCCCGAGCGGCTCGAGGAACATGCCGAGGACGACGTAGATCAGCGAGGTCGCCAGCACCAGCAGCAGCGGATCGAGCGCCCAGTCGCCGATCATCTCGCCGATGAAGAAGGGAACGCCGCTGAGCGCGAGGAAGCGGGTGAGCAGCACGGCCCCGATGGCGATGAAGAAGATCTTCGCCGTGCCGAGGAGCGCCTCCATGACGCTGGTCCTGAACAGCTCCCAGCTCATGCGGCCCTGGGCCGCGGCGATGACCAAGGACAGGAACGCGCCGAACGCGCCCGCCTCGGTCGGCGTCACCAGCCCGGTATAGATGCCGCCGACGATGCCGAGGATCAGCACCAGGATCGGCCACACGTCGCCGAGCGCGGCGATCTTGCGCCCGAGCGGAATCTTCTCCCGCACCGGCGGCGCGAGACGGGGGTTGAGCGCGCAGCGCGTGACGATCATGCCGGCATAGACCACCGCGGTCAGGATCCCGGGCAGCACGCCCGCGATCAGGAGCTGGGCGATCGAGGTCTCGGCGAAGATGCCGTAGAGCACCATCAGGATGGAGGGCGGGATCAGCGAGCCCAGCGTCCCCGCCGCGACCACCACACCGGTCGACAACCCCCTGTCGTAGCCGTGGCCGATCATCTCCGGGATGGTGATGCGGCCCATCGCCGCCGCGGTCGCGAGGCTCGACCCCGAGGCCGCCGAGAACCCGGCGCAGGCGAAGTTGCTGGCCACCGCCAGCCCGCCCGGCAGGTTGCCGAGCCAGAGCCGCGCGGCGTTGAACAGCGACGCCGAGATCCCCGAATGATGCGCCACCGCGCCCATCAGCAGGAACATCGGGATCGCCGAGATCGACCAGTTGGCGGCGAATTCGAACGGGGTGTTCTTGATCACGCCGGCGGCTACGCCGGGACCGCGGATCAGGACGATGCCGACGATCGACACGCCCCCCAGCGCGACGCCGATCGGCACCCGGATCGCGATCAGCGCCAGCACGGCGCCGATCCCGGCGAAGCCGATTTCGAGATGCGTCACGTCAGCCGCCCCGGCTCAATAGCCGTCCCCGGCGCGGACTTCGAGCCGGGCCGAGCCGGGCCCGCCGGAAGCGCGGCCGAAATGGCGGAACAGCGCCAGCGCGACATAGAGCGCCATGGCGCCGAGGCCCACGGTCAGAAACCAGCGGCTCGGCCAGACCGCCACCAGGTCGACCGAGGTCTCCCATGCCTCGCCCTCGCGGGTCCGGCGCAGCGCCTCGACGCCGGTGAACCAGACGAAGAACAGGAGATAGGCGAGCGTCACCAGCCCGGCGCAGCCGACCAGCGCGGCGCGCGGACGGCCGCCGATCCGCGCGGTGAACAGCTCGACGATCAGGTGCCCCTCGGCGAAGGTCACATAGGCGAGCGGCAGGAACACCACCGCCACCATGTAATAGGCGGCGACGATCTCGGTGGTGCCGTCGATCGGGTCGTTGAACAGATACTTGGTGGCGACGTCGGCGACGATGTGCAGCATCATCGCCACCAGCGCCACGCCGCCCGCGATGGCGAGACCCTCGCCCAGCCGCCTGACGGGCCGCTCGGGTTCGAACGACGCCATGCCGCCCTCCCTCGTTGCGGGCCCGTCACACTGTCGGCAATCGGGGCGCGCGGTCAAGCGCCGGCCCGGGCGGCGCGGGTTTTGGGCTTGGACGCCCGGCGGCCCGGCCGATAGAGTCGCACGCGAACGCTCGGATACCGGGATAACGAGAACCGACAGGGGGACGAAAGATGTTCAGACGATCGATGCTCGCCGCGCCTTTTGCCGTCGCGCTGGCCTTCGCCGGGAAGCCCGCCCCGGCGGCCGAATACGTGTACGGATCGTGGAACAGCCCGAAGAACGTGGTGCTGACCGAGGGCGTCGCGCCATACCTCAAGGCGGTCACCGAGGAGACCGGCGGGTCACTGAAATGGAAGCTTCTGGCGGGCGCGCAGCTATTCGGCGGCCGCGCGACGCTGGCCGGCATCCGCGACCGCATCGCCGATGCGGGCGGGCCGGTGATCCCGGCATTCACCCGCAAGGAGCTGCGCGCCGCCAACGTGGTCTACGACCTGATCAACGCGTCGGTCTCGCCGGTCGTCATGGCCGGCGCCGTGGCCGAGACTTACCATCTCGACTGCCCGGCCTGTAAGGGCGACTTTTCCAAGAACAACGCGCTGTTCCTCGCCAACTACGCGTCGACGCGGTTCAACCTCCTGTGCCGCGCGCCGATCGCCAAGGCATCCGACATGAAGGGACGGCGCGTGCGCGTGGTCGGCGCGCTCGGCCGCTTCCTCAAGTCGCTCGGCGCCGTTCCGGTCGGCGGCAGCCCGGCCAAGGCGGTGCAGGCGATCCAGCGCGGCAATCTCGACTGCATCGCCGGGCCGATAAGCTGGCTGCAGTCCTTCGGCCTCTGGGACCTCACCAAGCACGTGCTCGACGCCGAGCTCGCGATCCAGCCGACCCCGTCGGGCATGGTGGTCAACCGGGATGCCTGGAAGGCGCTGTCGAAGTCCGAGAGGGCGGCGATGATCAAGCACGCGCCCGGCCTGATCGCCAACATCACGATCCGGGGCTACATGGCCGAGGACGTGCAGGTCCGCGCGGAGGCCAAGAAGCGGGGGGTCACCATCACCCCCGAGGACGGCTCGATGGGGCCCGCCTTCGAGGCCTACAAGAAGAAGGAGCTCGACATCGTTCCCGCGCTGGCGAAGAAGGACGGGGTGAAGACGGCGGACGCGATCGTGAAGGCGCATCTCGCCAACGTCGCCAAGTGGGAGAAGATCCACGAGAAGATCGGCGACGATCCCGACAAGTTCGCGCAGGCGCTGTGGGACGAGGTGTTCAGCAAGCTCGATCCCGACAAGATCTAGGGCAAGCTCGGGCACGGCGGACATCGTCCGCCGTGCCGCGCCCTTTCGCGGCCGCGGCGAGCCCTCATGCCAGGACGCGCTCCCTCCCGGGATCGTAAAATGCTCTCAGCGAGGCCCGCGCGGGCCAGGTCTTGCCGGCGATCTCGATCTCGTAGCGTCCCGCCTCGATCCATTCCCGCGTGACGCCCGCATCGCGGCGGACATAGCCCATGCCGATCGCGGTGCCCACGGTGTGGCCGAACATGCCCGAGGTGAGGTAGCCCACGATCTTGCCGTCGCGGCGGATCGGCTCGTAGTGGTAGAGCAGCGGCTCGGGATCCTCCAGGGCGAACTGGACCAGGCGCTTTGTCACGCCCTCCTCCCGCTGGCGCAGCACGGCGTCGCGCCCGATGAACCCGGCGTTCTTGCCGTGCGCCACGGCGAAGCCGAGCCCGGCCTCCTGCGGCGTGTCCTCGTCAGAGATGTCGTGCCCCCAGTGCCGGTAGCCCTTCTCCATCCTGAGCGAGTTGACGGCGTGGAAACCGACCGGCCGCAATCCGAAATCCGCGCCATGGGACGCGAGCTCGTCATAGACGCCGGCGGCGAACTCCGCCGGCACGTAGAGCTCCCAGCCGAGCTCGCCGACATAGGTGATGCGGGTCGCGCGCGCCGTCGCGTGGGCGATGTCGATCTCGCGCGACGAGGCGAAGGGAAAGGCATTGTTTCCCAAATCCGCGTCGCTCACCCGCGACAGCAGCTCCCGCGCCCTCGGCCCCATGACGCCGAGAACGGCGTAGGCGGAGGTCACGTCGGTCACCGTGGCCCGGGAGGTGTCCGGGACGTGGCGCCTGAGCCAGTCGACGTCGCGCACCTGGCTCTCCACCCCGGTGACGACGAGGAAACGGTCTTCGGCAAGGCGTGTCACGGTGACGTCCGCTTCGATGCCGCCACGGTCGTTGAGCCACTGCGTGTAGACCACGCGGCCCGGCGGAACCGCGATGTCGTTGGCGCAGACGACGTTGAGCAGCGCCTCGGAATCGGCGCCCGAGACCAGGATCTTTCCGAAGCTGCTCTGGTCGATCAGCCCGACCCGTTCGCGGACCGTCCGGTGCTCCTCGGCCGAATACTCGAACCAGTTCTGCCGCCCCCAGGAATACTCGTAGCGCGGCTCGACCCCTTCCGGCGCGTACCAGTTGGGACGCTCCCACCCCGCCGCCTCGCCGAAGCAGGCCCGGCGCGCGGCGAGCCGGTCGTGCAGCGGCGACTTGCGGATGCCGCGCCCGGTCACGAATTGCCGGAACGGCCAGTGCATGTCGTAGAGCAGGCCGAGCCCTTCGGCGACGCGTTCCCTGAGATAGCGCGGGTTCCCCTGGAACTTCTGCATGCGCCTGAGGTCGACCTCCCACAGATCCATGCCCGGGTGGCCGTTGACGATCCATTCGGCCAGCATCCTGCCGGCGCCGCCCGACGAGCCGATGCCCACCGAGTTGAACCCGCAGGCGACGAAGAAGTTGCGCAGCTCGGGCGCCTCGCCGAGCAGATAGCGGTCGTCCGGCGTAAAGCTCTCCGGCCCGCAGAAAAAGGTTCTGACGCCGGTCTCCGCGAGGACCGGGATGCGGTGCAGCGCGCTCTCCAGGATGGGCTCGAAGTGGTCCCAGTCGTCCGGTAGCTGGCCGAACTCGAAATCCTCCGGGATGCCGTCCATCCCCCACGGCTTGGCCTCCTTCTCGAAGGCGCCCACCAGAAGCCTCCCCGCATCCTCCTTGACGTAGACGCCGGCATCCTGCTCGCGCAGCGACGGGGTGTCCGGGCTCAGCCCGTCGATCGGCTCGGTCACGATGTAGAAATGCTCGGCCGCGTGGAGCGGCACGTTGACGCCCGCCATGCGGCCGATCTCGCGGCCCCACATGCCGCCGCAGTTGACGACGAACTCCGCGCGGATGTCGCCGTGTTCCGTCGCCACGCCGGTGACGCGCCCGCCGCTCTGGAGAACGGCCGTCACCTTCGTGTTCTCGAACATCCGCGCGCCGCGCATGCGCGCGCCCTTGGCATAGGCGAGCGTGGTGTCGACCGGGTTGGTCTGCCCCTCGTCCGGTATGAACACCCCGCCGACCAGGTCGTCCGCGTTCAGCAGCGGCCACAGATCGAGGGCTTCCGCCGGGGACAGGACCTGCACCTCGAGGCCGAAGCACCCGCCCATCGAGGCATTGCGCCTGAGCTCCGTAAAACGTTCCTCGTTGGCCGCGACCAGCACGGCCCCGTTCTGCTTGTAGCCGGTGGCCTGCCCGGTCTCGTCCTCCAGCGAACGGAGCACCTCGGCGGTGTACTGGGCGAGGCGCGTCATGTTGAGCGTCGCGCGGAGCTGGCCGATCAGCCCGGCGGCGTGCCAGGTCGTCCCGCTGGTGAGCGACTTCCGCTCCAGCAGGACCACATCGGTCCACCCCGCCAGGGTCAGGTGATAGGCGACGCTGGCGCCGATCACGCCGCCGCCGACGATGACGACCCGGGCCTCGCCCGGCAGCTTGTCGGTCATGCGCAACTCCCAAATACGGATGCGATTGCATGGCCCGCCGCGCGGGCTAGAGTCCGGGCCTGAATCCGATACCGGAGGAGCGGGCCATGACCGAGGCCAGCCAGCCCGAGGTGCATCGCGGCCTGAAGGATCTGTGCTTCGAGCGATCGCCGACCACGTTCATCGACGGCCGGGAAGGCGAGCTGCGGTATCGCGGGTACTCGATCCACGACCTCGCCGCGCATTCGTCCTTCGAGGAGACCGCCTACCTCCTGCTCCATGGCGAGCTGCCCGGGCGGTCCGAGCTCGCGGCCTTCGATGCGGCGCTCAAGGAGGCGCGCGCCCTGCCGGAATCCGTCCACGACGTCATCCGCGCGGTGAAGGACGCCCATCCCATGGACGTGCTGCGGACCGCGGTCTCCGCGCTTGCCGCCAACGACCCGGAGACGGACGACAATTCGCTCGATGCGACCCGCCGCAAGGGCATCCGGCTGACGGCGCAGGTGCCGATGATCGTGACCGCGCACCACCACATGCGCCACGGCCGGGACCCGGTACCGCCGAGCCCCGAGCTCGGCCACGCGGCGAATTTCCTCTTCATGCTCAAGGGGGAGGCGCCGAGCGGGGACGCCGGCGCGCTGATGGACACCGACATGGTGCTGCATGCCGAGCACGGCTCCAACGCGTCCTCCTTCACGGCGCGGGTGGTGGTGAGCACCGAGGCGAACCTGCATGCCGGGATCACCGCGGCGGTGGCCGCGCTCTCCGGCCCGGCGCATGGCGGCGCGGCGGAGAACGTGATGCGCATGGCCCGGGAGATCGGCGACCCGGCGAAGGCGGCGGGCTATGTCAGGGCGAAGCGAAAGGCGCGCGAGCCGATCATGGGTTTCGGCCACCGGGTCTACCGCGCGGAAGACCCGCGCGCGCGGCACATGCGCGACGGGGTCAGGCGCCTGTCGGAGGAGATGGGCGAGCCCCGCTGGCACGCGATCCTCGAAGCGCTGGTGGACGCGATGAGCCCCTATGCGCGCCACGGCGTCTGCGTGAACGTCGATTTCTATGCCGGCGTGGTCTACTACCTGCACGGGATCCCCGAGGATCTGTTCGTGCCGATCTTCGCTATCGGCCGCATCCCGGGCTGGACGGTGCAGGCGATGGAGCAGCTCGACAACAACATCCTGATCCGCCCACGCCTCCTCTATACCGGGCCGGAGGCCAGGGAATACGTCCCGATCGACGAACGCGGCTGAACGCCGCGCGCGCCCGGTTCCCGGTTCACGACATCGCCGCGGCGATCGCCGCCGCGGCCACCACGTCGTCCACCTCCGCCCCGCGCGAGAGATCGCATAACGGTCGCGCGAATCCCTGCAGGAACGGCCCGATGGCGCGCGCGCCGCCCAGATGCTCGCTCAGCTTGTAGCCGATGTTGCCGGCGTCGAGGTCCGGGAACACCAGCACATTGGCCCTTCCCGCGACATCGCTTGCGTGCCTGGTCTTGAGCGCGGCGATCCGCGGCACCAGCGCGGCATCCGCCTGGAGCTCGCCATCGACCGCGATCTCCGGCGCGCGCGCGCGCACGATCTCCACCGCCCGGCTTACCTTCTCCACCTTGCCGTGCCTTGCGCTGCCATGGGTCGAGAACGACAGCATCGCCACAAGCGGCACGACGCCCAGCAGCCGCTCGGCGCTGCGCGCCGAGGCGATTGCGATATCCGCGAGCTGTTCGGCATCCGGGTCGACATTGACCGCGCAGTCGGCGAAGACGAGGGGGTTGCCGCCCGCGCGGGGCAGCATGATGAAGAAGCTGGAGGGCGTCGCGATGCCCTCCGCCAGGCCGACCGACATCAGCCCCGCCTCGATCACCCGCGCCGTGGGCTGGGTGGCTCCGGCCACCAGCGCATCCGCGTCGCCCGCCGTCACCGCCATCGCGGCGTAGAACAGCGGCTTCGAGAGGATGCGCCGCGCCATCCTCTCGCTCGCCTTCGGCCGGCGCTCGACATAGAGCGACGCGTAGCGGTCGAGCGCGCCACAAGCCGTCGAGACGGTGTGCAACGCGTCCAGCGAAACGCCGGCGGACGCGGCCGTCTCCTCCAGCGCCGCGCGCTCGCCGATCAGTATGGGGCGGGCGATGCCGTCGTCGTGCAGGCGCCGCGCCGCGCGGACGATCCTCGGGTCATCGCCTTCCGGCAGCACGACGGCGCGCCGATGCGCCTTCGCGCGCTCGATCAGCCGTGCGACGATGTCCATCGACGGCCCCCGAACCCATTACTGGGGCCGCATGTCGTCGCTGCTGATGCCGGCCACGACGTTGGGCTTCTTCATCGCGTCCCTGCGGAACGGCTCGCCGAGCTCCTGGTTGAGGATCACCTCGATGAACGTGGTGACGCCGTCGGACTGCGCCGCGCACGACTCCCGGAGCGCGGTCGTCAGCTCCTCCATCGTGCCCGCCGTCACCCCCTTCACCCCGCAGGCTTCCGCGACCCTGGCGTAGCTGAGCCCGGGATGCAGCTCGGTGCCCACGAAGTTGTTGTCGTACCAGAGCGTCGTGTTCCGCTTCTCCGCGCCCCACTGGTAGTTGCGGAAGATCACCATGGTGATCGCCGGCCACTCCTCGCGGCCGCAGGACGTCATCTCGTTCATCGAGATGCCGAACGCGCCGTCTCCCGCGAAGCCCACGACCGGGACGTCCGGGCAGCCGATCTTGGCGCCGATGATGGCGGGGAAGCCGTAGCCGCACGGCCCGAACAGCCCCGGCGCGAGATACTTGCGGCCCTGCTCGAAGGTCGGATAGGCGTTGCCGATGGCGCAGTTGTTGCCGATGTCGGACGAGATGATGGCGTCCCTGGGCAGGCCTGCCTGAATCGCCCGCCACGCCATGCGCGCCGACATGCGGTCCGGCTCGCGCTGCCTGGCATCGAGATTCCAGGTGGTGCCCGGATCGTCGTCCTCGTGGTCCATGCTCGACAGGGCCTGGAGCCACGCCGAGCGGGTGCCGTGGATGGTTGCCCGGCGCTCCTCGCGGCCGGAATCGCCCGCGTCTTCGGACAGGCATTCGAGCAGCCGCCTTGCCACCTTCCGCGCATCGCCGCAGATCCCGACCGTGACTTCCTTGGTGAGGCCGATGCGGTCCGGGTTTATGTCCACCTGGATGACCGCCGCCCGCTTCGGCCAGTAGTCGATCCCGTAGCCCGGCAGGGTGGAGAACGGGTTGAGCCTGGTGCCCAGCGCGAGCACGACGTCCGCCTGCGCGATGAGCTCCATCGCGGCCTTCGAGCCGTTATAGCCGAGCGGGCCGACCGCCAGCCTGTGCGAGCCGGGGAAGCTGTCGTTGTGCTGGTAGCCCGAGCAGACCGGCGCATCGAGGCGCTCGGCGAGCGCCCGGCAGGCCTCGATCGCGTCGCCGATCACCACGCCGCCGCCCGACAGGATCACCGGGAAGCGCGCATCCGAGAGCAGCCGCGCGGCCTCGGCGATCGACTCCTCGCCCCCCGCCGGGGGTTCGATATGCACCGGCGGGGGCAGCTCGATGTCGATCTCCCGGGTCCAGAAATCGCGCGGCACGTTGATCTGCGCCGGCGCCGAGCGGCGCACCGCGTTCTCGATCACCCGGTTGAGCACCTCCGCCATGCGCGAGGGGTCGCGCACCTCCTCCTGGTAGCACACCATCTCCTCGAACAGCGCCATCTGCGGCACCTCCTGGAAGCCGCCCTGGCCCATGGTCCGGTTGGCCGCTTGGGGGGTGACCAGCAGCATCGGGGTGTGGTTCCAGTAGGCGGTCTTGACCGGGGTCACGAGGTTGGTGATCCCCGGGCCGTTCTGGCCGATGCACATGGCAATCTTGCCGGTGGCCCTGGTGTAGCCGTCGCACATGAAGCCGGCATTGCTCTCATGCGCGGCGTCCCAGAAGGCGATCCCGGCCTTGGGGAAGAGGTCCGATATCGGCATGAAGGCGGAGCCGATGATGCCGAACGCGTGCTCGACCCCGCGCCTCTGCAAGACCTTCACGAAGGCTTCCTCAGTCGTCATCCGCATGGCGATGCGTCCCTGTCAGTTTCGTTCCGCGGCATCAACCCTTCCCCTTCCACGGGATCAGCCAGGCTTCGAGCGCCCGCATCAGCATCTCGATGGCGAAGCCGATCGCGCCGATGATGATGATCCCGATCACCACCACGTCGGTCTGTAGGAAGTTCTTGGCGATCATCATCATCGAGCCGACGCCCTGGTCGGCGGCCACCAGCTCGGCGGCGACCAGCGTGCCCCAGCACACGCCCATGGAGGTCCGCAAGCCGGTGAAAATCTCGGGCAGGGCGTTGGGCAGGATCACGTGGCGCAGCACCTGGGGCTTGGTCGCGCCCAGCGAGTAGGCCGCGTGGACCTTGGAGATCTGCACCGAGCTGACGCCGGCGCGGGCGGCGATCAGCATGATGAACAGCGCGGCCAGGAAGAGCAGAAAGACCTTCGCCACCTCGTCGATGCCGAGCCACAGGATCACCAGCGGGATCAGGGCGAGCGGCGGGATCGGGCGGACGAACTCGACGATCGGGTCGAACAGCCCGCGCGCCGCCGAGTTGAGGCCCATGGCGAAGCCGAGCGGAATCCCCACCGCCGCGCCGAAAAACACGCCGAGCAGCACGCGCTTGACCGAGGTCCCGACATGCTCCCAGAGCGAGATGTTGCGGTAGCCTTCGCTCAGCAGGCCGATGAACCGGTCGACGACGCCCGGCCTGGCCCGGTTGGGGTTGTCCCACGGGTAGAGCCCACCCTCCAGCGGCGGCCAGAAGATGGGATCGATCACGCCGCCGACGGTGGTGACCCACCAGGCGACGATCAGCGCGACCAGGGTGACGATGGACCACAGGCGGCCCGAGTTCACCGCCGAGGCGTCGCCGAACTTGACGGTCTTCTGCCGGGTGAAGCTGTTGTCCGCCACGCCGAGCCAGATCGCCAGCCCGCCGGGTTGCTTGCGGTTCGCCATGATCCTTCCTTCAGTGCGTATCCGCGCCGCCCATGATCTCCTCTTCCATCTCCCAGATCATGGAGAGGATCTCCTCGCGGGCGGAAATGAAGTCGGGCTGGGCCTTGATCCCGCGCGCATCCCCCTCGACGCCCTGATCGGCGAAGGGCAGCGTGTATTCCCTGTGGATGCGGCCGGGGCGCGGCGCCATCACGACGAGGCGTTCGCCGAGGAACAGCGCCTCCTCGACCGAATGCGTGATCAGGACGATGGTCTTGCCGGTCTCCTTCCACAGCTTGAGCACCAGCCCCTGCATCTTCTCGCGGGTCAGCGCATCGAGCGCGCCCAGCGGTTCGTCCATCAGGATCACGTCGGGGTCGTTGGCCAGGCAGCGCGCCAGCGCCACGCGCTGCTGCATGCCGCCGGAAAGCTGATAGACCGGCTTCTCGGCGAAGTCGCGCAGCGCCGTCACGTCGAGCAGATGCTTGACCGTCGCGTCGATTTCGGAACGGGCGACGCCGCACATGCGCGGGCCGAAGCTCACGTTCTGGGCGACCGTCATCCACTCGAACAGCGCGCCCTGCTGGAACACCACCCCGCGCTCCTTGTGCGGCCCCTCGATCCGATGGCCGTTGAGCCGCGCCTGCCCCGCGGTGGGGGTGAGAAACCCGCCGATGATGTTGAGCAGCGTGGTCTTGCCGCAGCCCGACGGGCCGAGCACGGCCATCAGCTCCCCCGGCTTGAGATGCAGCGAGACGTCTTCGAGGGCGTGGACCTCGCCGCCATTCGCCAGGGTGAACACCATGGAGACGTCTTCGATGACGAGCCCTTCCATCGCCCCTTCCCCGGTCGGGTCCCAGCGGAGCCGGGCCGAGCGACCGCGCCCGGCCCGCCACGCCGTCACTTCATGCCGTCCCGCGCCGCCCGTCAAGGCCGAACGGTCCGGGACGGGTCGCCCTCCCTGCCTCCCCGGCTCCCCGGGGACGCCGAAGCGGGGAGGGAATGCCCGCCGGCGGCCGCTTCCGGCCTACAGGTAGCTGCCGTCGATCGCGAAGTCGTAAGAGTCCAGCGCCTTGTCGAGCTGGCCCTGCTTGACGAAGAAGTCGGCCACCTCCTTGGTGAACTTCTGCACCGTGCCGCCCAGCCAGGCCGCTGACTTCTGGTCCCCCGCCGAGGGGAAGGAGAACATGCCGAGCATGTTTTCCGTCGCGGCGAGGTCCATTCCGGCGGCCTTGGAGATGGTCTTGAAGTAGCGCTTGGGCTCCTTGTCGTAGGCCGCGTTCGCCTGGTCGGTGACGCTCATGAACTTCTTCAGGAGGTCCGGGTGCTCCTTGGCGAACTTCTCGGTCGCCGAGACCACGTCGAAGACGCGGATGCCGATGGCTTCCTGCTCCTTGGCGGTCATCAGCTCCGCGCCGTACTCCTTCATGCGCTGTAGCGGCCCGCCGAAGGCGCAGGCCGCGGCGACGTCGCCGCGCGCCAGCGCGACCGCGGCGTCCGCGCCGTTCATCTGGACCATGTTGACCTTCGCGGCGTCGACGCCCAGGTGATCGAGCGTGCGCAGCAGCTTGTAGTGGGTCACGTTGCCGATCGGCGTGGCGATCTTCATGCCCTCGAGCTTCGCCGCATTGGCCTTGCTGATCCCGGTATCGCGGTGGACCACGCAGTTGTCGGCCTCGGCATAGCTCACCGCCACGCCGACCAGCTTGAGCGGCAGGCCGTTGGAGACCGCGACCACCCAGGGAACCAGGCCCTGCGAATAGGCGATGTGGACGTCGCCCGAGGCCATCGCCTGGCTCATCTCGTTGCCGTTGCCGAAGGCGCGCCATTCCACCTCGACGCCGAGCGCCTTGTCATAGGTCTTCTCGAGCTGGGCGACCTGGTTGGCGGTCGGCCATTCGAGGAAATAGGCCACCGTGATCTTGTCCAGGGCCGATGCCGACGAGGCGAGCAGCATCGCGAGCCCCGCCGCGACAGCCGCCGTGAGTTTGGTCCGTGTCATGTCTAACGCTCCTCCCGGTGTTCGATGAACAGGTTGTGACGCGTCGCGATGCCGTGCTGCGCGCAGTGTCCGGCATCCCTGGCTCCAAGACGGGTAGCGGGCGGGCCGGGAGACTCGCGAGAGCCGACGCGGCTCGCGCCCGGATCGGCAAAGCAACGTGGGACGTCGCCGTTCATGCTCGAACACCGGCCTGACTGCACGGTGGAACCGCGGGCACCGCTTGCTCGTGTCGGGTTCCAGTTGCTCTTCAATTCTCATGTAAACGTTTGCACCCGTCAATAAAGGAACGGCAGGATTCGCGGGCCGTTTCAGACCGCCGGTTCGACGGCCTTGCAGGTGCCGCGCACGATCAGCTCCAGCGGGCAGCAATGTTCGTGATGGAAGTCCGCCTCAGGCCAGTCGATCATCTCGATCAGGACGTCGGCGGCGAGCTGTCCGATCCGGCGCGCCGGAATGCGCACCGTGGTGAGGCCGGGCTCGAATGCCGACGAGCCGCGGAAATCGCCGATGCCGATCACCGAGATGTCGTCCGGCACCCGGATGCCGAGGGAGGAGGCGGCGAAGATGGCTCCCTGGGCGATGACGTCGTTGCCGGCGAGGATGGCGGTCGGCCGGGCGCCGTCCCGCAGATCGCGGGCGATCGTCTCTTTCGACATGCGGACGTCGTAGGGGCAGACCATGCGCCGCCGGTCCGCAACCGGCAGCCCGGCTTCGCGCACCGCGTCCATCGCCCCCTTGCGCCGGCCCGCCGCCCGGTCGTTGGAGCGCTCCTCGCCGGTGGCGAACAGGATGTCGCGATGGCCGAGCGCCAGCAGATGCTCCGCCGCCATCCGCCCGGCCAGCTCGTTGTCGAAGCCGATACACGGCCAGTCCTGTCCGGGCCGGTAGTTCCACAGCAGGGCGGCGGGAATGCCCTGCCGCTCGATCTGCATCAGCGTCTCCCGGCGATGCTCCAGCCCGATCAGGGCCAGCGCGTCGACCCGCTGTTCCGAGAGCGAGCGGACCAGCACGGTCTCGCGCGCGAGGTCGTAGCCATGCGCGGCGATCAGCATGGTCCGCCCGTGGATCGCCAGGGCGGACGAGATGGTCTGGAGCATCTCCGAGAAGATCGCGTTGTCGATCGTGGGCACGACCAGCCCGACGCATCCCGTGGTGCCGCTCGCCATGCTGCTCACCGCCCGGTTGCGGACATAGCCCAGCTCGTCGACCGCCTTGCGGATGCGTTCCCGGGTCGGGTACCGGACGATGTCGGGATTGTTGAAATATCGTGAAACGGTGGCCGGCGAGACCTTGGCCCGGCTCGCCACGTCGACGATTCCCGGCAGGCGTTCGCGCTTTCTGGATCGTGCCATGGTCAGGGCGGCGACACTTGAAATTCCAGTCGAATATCTAGCTTGCAGGGCTCGAATACTGCAAGGGAAGTGTCTCCTGTCCGCGGTTCGAGCCGGTCGAACGCCGGACGATCGGCGACAATAATGAAAACATTTACAGGGGTTATTTCATCGACTAGCGTTTTGGCAGACGCGGACTGCTTCAGGCTTCGAAAGGCGCGCTCCCCGACAGCCGGCTGAGAAGGGCCCGAGAGGCGCCCGGCTTGCGGCGCGCCGAACCCGGACGGGACAGGAAGCGGGTTTGGAATTTCTCGACCATTTCGGCGCGGTCTTCACATGGTCCTCCATGCTGATCCTGTGCGCCGGCACGGTGGGCGGGCTGCTGCTGGGCGCGACGCCCGGCCTGTCGCCGACCATGGCGGTCGCCCTCTTGATCCCGTTCACCTTCCACATGGACCCCGCCCAGGGCCTGATGCTGCTGGGCGCGGCCTATACCTCGACCGTCGCCGGCGGCGCGGTCAGCGCCATCCTGCTCAACATCCCGGGCGCGCCGGCCAACATCGCCACCGCGCTCGACGGCAACGTCATGGCGCGCAAGGGCGCGGGGGCGCGCGCCCTGCAGATCTGCTTCACCTCCTCGGCGATCGGCGGCGTCCTCGGCATCCTGGTGCTGATCTTCCTCACCCCCGTGCTGGCCGCCTGGGCGCTCAAGTTCGGCCCGTCGCATCTGTTCTGGGTGGCCATCCTGGGGGTCACCATCATCGGCACGCTGGACTCCAAATCCGTCGTCAAGGGGCTGCTCGCCGGCTGCATCGGCCTGTGGATCGCCATGATCGGCGCGGACACGATCCAGGGCGTCGAGCGCTTCATCTTCACCGACGAGCTCGAAGGCGGCGTCAACATCATCGCCGCCCTGATCGGCCTGTTCGCGATCCCCCAGGTGATCGAGATGCTGGAGGGCGGGCGCAGCGATCCGCGCCGCAGCGTCTTCGAGGTCAGGCGCGCCAATGTCTGGCGTTCGGCGCTGGAGACGCTGTCGAAGGCGAGGGCGCTGGCGATCGGCGGCATCGTCGGCACGATCATCGGTCTGATCCCCGGCGCCGGCGGGCAGATCGCCGGTCTGGTCGCCTACGACCAGTCGCGGCGCTTCTCCCGAAACCGGGAGAAATACGGCACCGGCGAGAGCGAGGGCGTGGTGGCGGCCGAGAGCGCGAACAACGCCATGGTCGGGCCGTCCCTGGTGCCGCTGCTCACGCTCTCGGTGCCGGGCAGCCCGACCGCGGCGGTCCTGCTCGGCGGGCTCCTGATCCACGGCATCTTCCCCGGGCCGGATCTGTTCCAGCAACACGCCTCGGTCGCCTACGCCTTCATCAACTCCATGCTGATCGGCCAGATCCTGATGCTGGTGTTCGGCCTGGCGATCGCCGGGGTGAGCGCCATGGTGATCCGGGTGAAGCCGCCGATCCTCGCCGGCGCCATCCTGGTCCTCGCGGTGTTCGGCAGCTACAGCGTGCAGAACTCGATGGCCGACGTGGCGATCATGCTCGCCCTCGGCCTCGGCATGTATTTCCTTGCCCAGTACGGCTTCAGCCCGGCGCCGCTGGTGCTCGGCGTCATCCTGGGCCCGATCGCCGAGTACAACTACGTCCAGGGCCGGATCCTGGGCGAGGCCCAGGACGGCATCGCGGCCTATTTCCTGACCGGCTGGCTCAACCTGCTGCTGATCGGCCTGGTGGCGCTGTCGCTGGGCTTCAGCCTGTACTCCGAGATCCAGGCCAGGCTTCGCGCCAGGGCGGAAGCCGGGGAGGCAGCCGCGTGACCGGCGCGACCGTCCCCGGACCCGCCGCCGGCCGGCTCCAGCAGACGGCCGCGGCGGCGATAATCCTGGCGGTGGCGTGCTGGATCGCCTTCGTCAGCTTCGACGTCGAGGACCCGCAGCCCTATCTGTTCCCGCAGCTGTTCTCCGGGATCATGGCGTTGCTGGCCCTGATCGTGGTCTTCCGGGCGGCGCGCGGCCTGGACCGCACCGCGGCGGGAATCGCGGGGCGGACGTTCCGCAATATCGCGCCCGGCCTCGCGGCGATGCTGATTTATGTCTTCGGGCTGGCCGAGTGGCTGGGTTTCTACGCCGCCGCCTTCCTCGCCATGTTCGCGCTGTACAGCCTGTACGACCCGAATCCGCACCGCAGCGTGCGGAGCTGGGCGGTGAGATTCGCCGTCACTTCCGGGTTCATCGCCGTCATCTATGCCGTCTTCGCCCAGGGCCTCAAGGTGCATACCCCCGAAGGGGTCCTGTTCTAGCCGTGCCGTCGGCCCGGCTGCCAACCGGCGTTCGCGCCAAGCAAGGAAACTGGAGGAAGCGAAAGATGAAGATGACCACCATCGCGGCGGCGGCGCTTGCCGTCGTGCTGCCGGCGGGGCTTGCGGTCGCCGCCGACGACTATCCCGCCAAGCCGGTCAGCCTGATGATCGCCTACAGCCCGGGCGGCGCGACCGACTTCCAGGCCCGCATCGTCACCATGGTGGCGGCGAACAAGGACCTGCTGGGCCAGCCGATCGTCATCATCAACCGGCCGGGCGCCGGCGGCAGGACGGGCTGGAACCACTTCGCCTCCAAGGCGTCGACCGACGGCTACCAGCTTGCCGCCTACAACGTCCCGCACTTCATCGCCCAGTCGATCAAGTTCAAGGTCAAGTACAACATCGACAATCTCGAGCCGATCGCCAACTGGGGCGCCGATCCGGCCGTGCTGGTCGTCAACAAGGACAGCAAGTTCAATTCGGTGAAGGACCTCGCGGCCTGGGCGAAGGACAACCCGGGCAAGGTGACGGTGTCCGGCGCCGGCCTGTTCGTCGGCCACCACATCGCGTTCCTGCAGATCCAGCAGGCGCTCGGCGTGAAGCTGAGCTACGTCCCGCACAAAGGCGGCGCGCCGGCGCTCAAGTCGGTGCTGGGCGGCCAGGTGATGGCGGGGGTCAACAACCTGTCGGACTCGTATCGCAGCCGCGCCAATCTGAAGATCCTCGGCATCGCCGATCTCCAGCGGGACAAGCAGTTCCTGCCCGACGTGCCGACCTTCAAGGAGCAGGGCTACGACGTCGACGATTCCTCGGTGAACTTCCGCGGCATCATGGTCCGCAAGGGCACGCCGCAGGCGGTCATCGACAAGCTGGCCAAGATCGCGCCGACCATGTTCGCCAACGCCCGCGTCGCCAAGCAGATGCGCATCGGCGGCTCGCCCATCCGCATCATGGACCGCGCCGCGGTCAAAAAGATGTGGGCCGAGCGCCAGACCTTCTTGACCGGCCTGTTGAAGGGGCTGAAATAGACGTATTCCATGGAAGGCCGCCGCCATCCGCCGCTGGATGGCGGCGGCGCCGGGCTCCGCGGTCGCAACAGAGGCGACGCCCGGCCGAGATACGGAGAGCGCGGTGACTGACGAGTCTGCAATCGCGATGGCCTCGCCGCCATCGGGCGAAGCCACGATGCCGGAATCCGGCCCGGAATCCATCGTCGCCGGTCTGATGGAACGCGCCCGGGCGGCGATGGATGCCTACGACAACCACGACCAGGCGCGGGTCGACGAGGCCGTGACCGCGCTCGCCTGGTCGATCTACAAGCCCGAGAATGCGAGGGCGCTGGCCGAGCTCGCGGTCGAGGACACCGGCCTCGGCAATGTCGAGAGCAAGATCGTCAAGAACACCCGCAAGACCTTCGGCACCCTGCGCGACCTGATGCGGGTGCGCACGGTCGGCGCGATCGAGGAGCTGCCCGAGCGCGGCCTGGTGAAGTACGGCAAGCCGGTCGGCGTCGTCGGGGCGGTCTGCCCGTCGACCAACCCGGCGGCGACCCCGGTCAACAAGGCGATGATGGCGCTCAAGGGCGGCAATGCGGTCATCGTCGCGCCGTCGCCCGCGGGCCAGAAGACCACGGCCGAGACCGTGCGCCTGATGCGCGCGGAGCTGGCGAAGGCGGGCCATCCCGAAGACCTGGTGCAGATCCTGCCGCCGCCGGTCGACAGGGCGATGACCCAGGTGCTGATGGACCGCTGCGACCTGGTCGTGGTCACCGGCAGCCAGAACAATGTCCGCCGCGCGATGAAGTCCGGCACGGTGACCATCGGCGTCGGCCCCGGCAACGTTCCGGTCATCGTCGATTCCAGCGCCGACCTGGCCGACGCGGCGCGAAAAATCTGCGCGTCGAAAATCTTCGACAACGCGACCTCCTGCTCGTCGGAGAACGCGGTCATCGTTCTCGACGACGTCTACGAATCCGCCTTGGCCGCCCTGGTCGAGGCCGGCGGCTATCGCTGCACGCCGCGCGAGAAGGCGGCGATAGAAGATGTGCTGTGGCGGGGCGGGATGCTGAACCGCCGCGTCATCGCCAAGGACGCCGACGTCGCCGCGCGCGCCTTCGGTCTGCCGGAAGCGGCCCAGCGCGCCAAATTCTTCATGGTCGAGGAGGCGCGGGTCGGAGGAAAGCACTCCTTCGCCGACGAGAAGCTCTCGCTGGTGCTCACGGTCTACCGCGCCCGGGACTTTGCCGACGCCAAGCGCATCGCGACGGCGATCCTGCGGGTCACCGGCCTCGGCCACTCCGTCGGCATCCACACCGCGGAGCTCGACCGCGCGCGCGATCTCGCTTCATCCACCGATGTCGTCCGGGTGCTGGTCAACCAGGCGCACACCTTCGGCAATGGCGGCAGCTTCGACAACGCGCTCCCGTTCACCCTGTCGATGGGCGGCGGAAGCTGGGCCGGCAACACGATCTCGGAGAACCTCAACTGGTCGCATTTCATCAACGTCACCCATCTGGTGACCACGATCTCCGAGGACCGGCCGAGCGAGGAGGAGATGTTCGCCGGCCACTGGGCCAAATATGGGCGCTAGCTACGCCGGCCGGAGCGCGCGCGGGCGAGGTCGCGGCACGCCATGAACTTCGAGGAACATGCCGGCAAGGCGCTGCTCGCGGCGCGGGGGATGCCGGTACCGGAGGGCGTCACTGTCGACTCCCCGGATGCCGCGGCCGACGCGGCACGCGCGCTCGGCGGTCCCTGCATCGTCAAGGCGCAGGCGCCGACGGGGAAGCGCGGCAAGGCCGGCGGCATCCGTCCCGCGGGCTCGCCCCGGGAAGCGCGTGAAGCGGCGGCCGACATTCTCGGCATGACCATCGAGGGGCATCGGATCGAGCGCCTGCTGGTCGAGCGGCGGGCCGCCATCGCCGCCGAGCTCTACGCCGCGGTGCTGACCGATCCGGAGAGCCGCGGGCCGGTCGTCCTGTTCTCCACGCGAGGCGGCATGGAGGTCGAGGAGATCGCCGCCGCCGACCCTGGGGCCATGCGCCGGATCGAAGTCGACATCGCCCGGGGGCTTACCGCCGGGCAGGCTTCCGCCGCGCTCTCCGGCATGGATCTGCGCGGAGAAGAGGACGCGGTCGCCCGGTTTCTGGCCGAGCTCTACGCCGCCTACCGGGCGCTCGACGCGGAGCTGCTGGAGATCAACCCGCTGGCGCTGACCGACGGGGGGCGGCTGCTCTGCCTCGACTGCAAGTACGCGCTCGACGATTCCTCGGCCGGCCGGCAGGCGCCGGTGGCCGAGGCGGGGACGCCCGAACGCATGACGGCGCTGGAGGCCGAGGCCCACGCCGCCGGGCTGAAATATATCGAGCTCGACGGCAGTGTCGGCGTGCTGGCCAACGGCGCCGGTCTCACCATGGCGACCATGGACGCGATCGCCCATTACGGCGGCCGGCCGGCCAACTTCCTGGAGATCGGCGGCGAGGCCTATACCAAGGCCGAAACCGCGCTCACCATCCTGCTCGGGAATCCCGACATCCGGTCCCTGCTGGTCAATTTCTGCGGCGCCTTCGCGCGTACCGACGTGATGGCGGAAGGAGTCGTGCAGGCGTGGCGCAAGCTCGATCCCGACATCCCGGTCTTCTTCTCGATCCACGGTACCGGGGAGGAGGCGGCGGTGGCGCTGGTCGAGCGCGAGCTGGGCCACCGGCCCTACGAGCTGATGGACGACGCGGTGCGGGCGGCGGTCGTCGCGGCGGCGCGATGATCCTGCGCCGGGACCACCGCATCCTGGTCCAGGGCGTGACCGGCAAGCAGGGCAGCTTCTGGACCCGGGCGATGATCGACTACGGCGCGGCGGCGGTCGGCGGCGTCAACCCGCGCAAGGCGGGGACGGAGCATCTCGGCCTGCCGGTCTTCGCCTCGGCCGTGGAGGCGGCCAGGGAGGCGCCGTTCGACGTGGCGCTGATGTTCATCCCGCCGGCGATGGCGCGGCGGGCGGCGTTCGATGCCTGCGAGGCCGGCGCGCAACTGCTGGTTTGCCTGACCGAGCACATCCCGGCGCATGACGTGATGGAGATGCTGGCGGCGGCGCGGGCCAACGGCACGCGGATCGTGGGGCCGAACACCGCCGGGCTGGTGACCCCCGGCGAGACCTTCGCGGGCATCCTGCCGGCGTTCAACGAACGGGTCTTCCGGCCCGGCGGCGTCGGGGTGATTTCGCGCTCGGGCAGCCTCGGCACGCTGCTCAGCCTGGTGCTGACCCAGCACGGCTACGGCCAGTCGGCGGTCTATGGCGTCGGCGGCGATCCGATCGTCGGCACGACGACGCGCGAGGCGCTCGAAATCCTCGACGCCGACCCGCGCACCGAGGCGGTGGTGATCTGCGGCGAGATCGGCGGGACCGCCGAAGAGGACGCCGCCGAGTACGCCGCCGGCATGGCCAAGCCGGTGGTCGCCTTCGTGGCCGGCCGCGCCTCGCCGCCGGGCAAGAAGATGGGCCATGCCGGCGCCATCGTTGCCGGCGGAAAGGGCGATTACCGCGCCAAGCGAACGGCGCTGGAAGAAGCCGGCGTCGCCGTCGCCGACGTGCCGAGCGACATTCCCGCACTGCTTTCGGCGGTCACAGCAGGCAGACGCGCTCCGCCAGCTCGTCGATGAGCACGCGCCGGTTCTCGCGGTAGTCGATCGGCGCCTCGACGAGGTGGACGCCGCCGTCCCGGAAACAGCTCTCCAGCAGCGGCGCGAACGCCTCCGCCGCGCCGGCGCGGTGCCCCGCCGCGCCGTAGCTCTCGGCGTAGGAGACGAAATCCGGGTTGCCGAAGCCGAGCCCCCAATCCGACAGCCCCGCATCGGCCTGCTTCCAGCGGATCATGCCGTAGGCGTCGTCGCGCAGGATCAGCACCACCAGGTCGAGCCCGAGCCGGACGGCGGTCTCCAGCTCCTGGCTGTTCATCATGAAGCCGCCGTCGCCGCAGATCGCCATCACCCGGCGGTCGGGGTAGAGCATCGCCGCCATCATCGCCGAGGGGAGTCCGGCGCCCATGGTCGCCAGCGCGTTGTCGAGCAGCACCGTGTTCGACTGCCGGGTCGGGTAGTTGCGCGCGAACCAGATCTTGTAGGTCCCGTTGTCCAGCGCGACGATGCCGTCCGGCGGCATGACCGAGCGCACGTCGGCGACGACGCGCTGGGGCAGCAGCGGGAACGACGGGTCGTCGGCGCGCTCGGCGATATGCGAAGTCACCTCCTCGCGCACCCGCCTGAAATAGGCGAAGTCGTGCCCGGGCTGCGGCTCCAGCCGTTCCGTGAGGCTGCGGAAGCTGGAGGCGATGTCGCCCACCAGCTCGAGCTGCGGGAAATAGACCTCGTCGACCTCGCTCGGGCTGAAGTTGACGTGGATCACCTGCTTGCCGCCGTGCTCCATGAAGAAGGGCGGCTTCTCCACCACGTCATGGCCGGCATTGATCACCAGATCGGCGCGGTCGATGGCGCAGTGCACATAGTCGCCCGCCGACAGCGCCGCCGTGCCGATATGGAGGTCCTGGAACCGGCCGATCGCCCCCTTGCCCATCTGGGTGTCGAAATAGGGAATTCCCGTCTTGCCGACGAAGGCTTCGAGCGCGGCGATGATGCGCTTGCGGTTGGCGCCGGCGCCGACCAGCAGCAGCGGGAACCGCGCCGCGCGGATCATCTCGACGGCGCGGTCGACGGCCAGCGGGTCGCAATGCGGCCGCCTGGCCGATGTCGGCGGGAACAGCGGCCGGTCGTCGACCGGCTCGGCGGCGATGTCCTCCGGCAGCTCGACATGCACCGCGCCCGGCCGCTCCTGCTCGGCCAGGCGGAACGCCTCGCGGACGACGCTCGGGATGGTGCCGCCGTCGACGATCTGCCTGGCGTATTTGGTGAGCGGGCGCATCATTGCCACCACGTCGACGATCTGGAAACGCCCCTGCTTGCTGGTCCTGATCGGCTTCTGGCCGGTGATCATCATCATCGGCATGGCGCCGAGCTGGGCGTAGGCCGCCGCGGTGACCAAATTGGTCGCACCCGGACCCAGCGTCGCCAGGCATATGCCGGCCTTGCCGGTCAGCCTTCCATAGGTGGCCGCCATGAACCCGGCCGCCTGTTCGTGCCGGGTCAGCACCAGCTCGATGCTGGAGGTGCGCAGCGAGTCCAGGAAATCGAGATTCTCCTCGCCCGGCACGCCGAAGACGTATCTCACGCCCTCGTTCTCCAGCGCCTTGACCAGCAGGTCCGACGCCCGCATCCGTCTGCCGCCGGTCCCGGCGGCGGTTGACTCGGTGCTCATGGGAGGCTCCTGGTTTCGCCTATGCGACGTCGCGGGAGGCGTACTCGGGCAGCAGGTCGGGGATCGGGTAGCGCTCGTCGAGGGGGATCGACTTGCCGTCTCCGAGCGCGATCCGGCAGTGATAGCGCTTGAGCGCGCGCGGATGCGCGACGCCGCAGGAATGGCTGATGATGCCGGTGCCGTAGCGCAGCTTGTCGACGAAGTTCCTGACCCGCACCGCCTTGACCTGCGGATCGAGCCCGCGCTGCAAGCGGCGGTCGTGGGTGGTGATCCCGGTGGGGCAGGTGTTGCGGTTGCATTTGAGCGACTGGATGCAGCCGAGCGCGAACATGAAGCCGCGCGCCGACACCACGAAATCCGCGCCCACGCAATAGGCCCACGCCACCTCGGCCGGCGTGATCAGCTTGCCCGAGGCGATCACCCTGATGCGCTCGCGCAAGCCGTGGCGCAGCAGGATGTCGACGACGATCGGCAGGGCTTCCTTGATCGGCATGCCGACATTGTCCATCAGCGGCATCGGCGCCGCGCCGGTGCCGCCGTCGCCCGAATCGACGGTGATGAAATCGGGCGCCGACTCGAGGCCGCGCGCATGAATTTCACGGCACATGCTCTCGAGCCAGCCATAGGCGCCGACCACGGTCTTGAAGCCGACCGGCGTTCCGGTGACGTCGCGGATGCGGCGGATGGCATCCAGCAGGTCGGATACGGAATCGATATCGAGGTGGCGGTTGGGCGAGATCGAATCCCGGTATGGCGGGATGCCGCGGATCGCGCCGATCTCCTCGGTGACCTTGGCGGCCGGCAGGATTCCGCCCTTGCCCGGCTTGGCGCCCTGGCTGAGCTTGAGCTCGAACATCTTCACCTCATCGTGCGCCGCCACCTCGCGCAGCCGGTCGTCGCACAGATTGCCCGCGCCGTCGCGCACGCCGTATTTCGCGGTGCCGATCTGGAACACCACGTCGCAGCCGCCTTCCAGGTGGTAGGGCGCCAACCCGCCCTCGCCGGTGTTGAGCCAGCAGCCGGCGAGCGCCGCGCCCTTCGAGAGCGCGCGGACCGCGGGCTCGGAGATCGCGCCGAAGCTCATGCCCGAGACGTTGACCACCGACTGGGCCACGTAGGGCCGCCGGGCGAACGGGCCGATGGTGAGCGCCGGCGCCGGCTCGCTGTCCTCGTCGATCTTGGGGAACGGGCAGTTGACGAAGATGACCGTGCCCGCCGGCAGCAGCGATTTCGTCGAGCCGAACGCGATCGTGTTGTCGACGCCCCGCGAGGACTTGTAGACCCAGTCGCGCTCCGCCCGGTTGAAGGGCATCTCGTCGCGGTCCATGGCGAAGAAGTACTGCCGGAAATACTCGCCAAGCGTGGTGAAGAGACGGCGAAACCGGCCGATGACCGGATAGTTGCGCCGCACCGCGTCCGCCGTCTGCGAGACGTCGATGACGAACATCGCCGCGACGACCAGGACGAAGATCGCGAGCGCAAATACGAGCAGGGCGGTCAGGACATTTATGCTGGTCATCGTGAAAGAGGCGAACAAAGACATTGTGCAACCCTTCCGTTGCGCTATCGGCGCCCGCCTTGGAGCCCGAATTGGCCGCTGCGGTCGCCGGACCTTTCAAGTATAGCTTGACCCGCGCCATTCAAGCCGGGCGCTGCCCGGCCGGCGGCAGCCCGATGCGATCGCACGCCCGGCCCAGCGCACGCTCGCAGGCGAGCGCGAGCGCGAGCGCGGTCTCCTCGTCGCCGCCGCGCGCCACGATATGCAGCCCGACCGGCATTCCGGCGCCGTCCAGCGCCACCGGCAGCGTGACCGCGCACATGCCGAGCAGGCTCGCGGTGTTGGTGTTGCGCACCAGCCGCATGTTCAGCCTGAGCTGGTCATCGGCATCGCCGAGCTCGGCCATGACGGGCGGGGTCAGCGGCAGCGTCGGCCCGACCAGCGCGTGCAGCCCGTCGAAGGCACCATGCGCCTCGCGGGTCAGCTCGCCGAGCCGGTGTACCCGCTGGAGGTGCTCGGAGGCCGACAACCGTTCCATCTTCTCGATCCGGATCGCCACCGCCGGGTCCAGATCGGCGCGGTAGTCCGACATCTCGCCGGCGATGAACCGCGCGAAGTGGCCGACATGCAGCCCGCCTTGCAGGAATATTTCGGTGGCAGGCTCGAACTGGGGCATGGCCGCCGGAGACACGCGCAGGCCGGACCGGGCGAGCTCGTCGAGCGCGGATTTCACCCCTTCGGCGATGCCGGGATCGCAGTCCTCGAAATACCAGTCGCACAGCCCGACGCGGAAGTCGGCGAGCTCGGCGCCGGCGAGCCGCCGTGTCCAGGCGACGGCGTCTTCCTCGACACCGGGGTCGATGGCGCCGAAGCCGATCGTCATGTCGGCGGCCGAGCGCGCGAGCACGCCCGCGGTGTCGAGCGGCGGGCTCAGCGGCACGATTCCCCCGGTCGACCAGCTTCCCGCCGTCGGGCGAATCCCCGCATTGCCGGTCATCGAGGCGGGTATGCGCACCGAGCCCGCCGTGTCCGAGCCGATCGCCAGCAGCGCCGATCCCTCGCACAGGCTGACGCCGGCGCCCGAGCTCGATCCCCCGGGCGAGCGGTGCACGGACGCGTCCCACGGGTTGCGCGGCGCGCCCCAGTGCGGGTTGGCGCCGAGCCCGCCATAGGCGAACTGCACGGTGTGGGTCTTGCCGCTGATCACCGCGAGATGGCGGCGGAGCGAGCGGACGACCGGCCCTTCGCTCCGCCATTCGTCGGGCAGCTCGCGCGGGCAGCCGGCGAAGGTGGGATAGCCGGCGACGCCGAATAGATCCTTGATCGAGACCGGGACGCCCTGCAGGGGGCCGAGATCGTTGTGGGTGGCGCGCGCCGCATCGGCGAGCCCGGCCTCGGCGCGCACGCGATCGGGGTCGAAGGTCTTGTAGGCGTGGAACACCTCGCCGCGGGCCTCGTGGTTGGCGATCGCCCAGTCGGCGATGGCGGCGGCGCTCAGCCGGCCCGCGTGCAATGCGGCGACGATCGTTTCGAGCGGGTCGGTGGCAAGGTTCGGATCGGCCATCGTGGCGCCCTCTTCTTGAGGCAGGCCGGCCATTCCCGCGGTCTGCCGGCCCGGTCGCGGCCTATTCTAATCGGCCTTCGGGCCGGTCGGCACTGGCGTCTCGGCCCTACGGCTTGAACCAGTAGTTCCACATGCGCTCGCCGATGTCGCAGCCCCTGGGATAGACGTATCCGCCGGGCGACGCGCGCGATCGCCCGGGCGACGCCACCCGGATGAGATGGCCGGGAAGCACGCGGTCGAATTGCGGCGCGGTTCCCGCGATCTCCAGGATCAGCTTGCGCCGTATGGCGCGCGCGAAATCCTCGAAGCTGCCGGCGACCACCAGGAACGCACCGGGGCCGCCGATCACGCAGCCGAGGTAATACTTGTCCAGATCCGCCAGGTAGAACCGGCGGTCGAAGGCGTCGGCCCGGTTGAGGATCGGCAGACCGTTGATGGTGATCCGCCGGGAGATCGTGGCGTCGCGGACCGCGTCGACCGGATTCCCGAAATTGTTCGGCCCGTCGCCCGAGACGTCGATCACGCGGCGGGTGCCGTCGAGCGCGTTGGTCTCGATCATCTCCCGCGCCTGTTCGATGGCATCGCTGATCGAGGTTCGCCGCCCGAAGGTCAGCGGCACCGCGAGCAGCCGGGAGGCGAAGGACTGGGCGCTCTCGCGCCCCTCCACCACCGTCCAGTCGATGACGATCCTGTTGAAGGCGCGGCTTGAGTAATCGATATACGCGACGCCGATCTTGCGCAGAAAGCCCGATTGGATCGCGCGGATGACCGCCGGGTTGCGGAACGCCTCCGCGATTCCCCGGCGCTGCAACAGGGCCTCCTCATGGCTGATGCTGCGCGAGACATCGGTGGCGATGACGAGCTCGAGATCGACGGCCACCGGCGCCGCCATCGGCGAGCTGGCAAGGCACCATCCGGCCAGCGCACCGCCGGCGAGCGCCAGCGTCGTTCCACGCCCGGAATTCTGCGCTCTCTCGCGTCCTGCCATCCGACCGGCCCTCGCTCGATCCTGAGGGAAACAGGTGGCACAGCGCAATGCTAGTTCACGAACCGCTCCGGCGGGATGAGCGAGCGGACGTCGTTCAGCAGATCGGTGCTCAGCCCGGTCGTTTCCCGGTAGCTCCGGGCGATGTCGAGCTCGTCGTCGCTGAGGACGTGGCGGATGTCTTCGAACCCCTCGGGCGCGCGTTCCTCGACCAGCGCCATGAAGCGTTCCGGCCCGCCCGCCCGGTTCCGCGAGAGCACCGTCTCCATCGCCGGCCGGCGTTCGGCCTCGTATGCCTTCAGCGCCGCCTCGGGGTCCGCGGGGTTCGCCGCCAGCTCGCGTCCCAGCACCCGCGCATCGACGATCGCGAGCGAGGCGCCGTTCGACCCGATGGGGGTGAGCGGATGGGCCGCGTCGCCCAGCAGGGCCACATTGTCGAAGGTCCATCGCGGCAGCGGATCGCGGTCGACCTGCGGATACTCCCAGATGCCGGAGTTGCGCGAGACCACGTCGGGCACGTCGATCCAGTCGAACACCCAGCTCTCGAACTCGGATGCGAAATCCTCCGCCCTGCCGGTCCGGTCCCAGTCTTCCGGCCGAAACTCCATATCCTCCGGCGCGACCAGCTCGCACAGCCAGTTGAGCATCAACCCGTCTTCTCCGGGCCTGCGTTCGGCGCTCGGCTTGCGGATCTGGTAGGCGACGAATTTCTGGCGCCAGGTGCCGGTGACGACCATGGTGTGGCCGTCCAGCATCCTCACCCCCTCGCTCACGCCGCGCCACATGATGACGCGGTTCCAGTGCGGCGGCTTCTCGTCGGGATAGAAATGCGCGCGCAGGGTGGAGTGGACGCCGTCGGCGCCGACCAAGACGTCGGCGTCGACGGATTCGGCGGATCGGCCCGCGGCGCGGTCGAGCAGGCGCGCCGCGGCGCGGCCGCCGCGCCGCTCGATGCCGACGCAGCGATGTCCGAGCCTGAGCGCATCGCTTCCGAGCCGGCGCCGGACCTCGTCGGCCAGCATCAGGTGGAAGGCGCCGCGGTGCATGTGGAACTGCGGCCAGTCGAACCCCGCCTCCGAGCCGAGCTTCTCGGTCAGCACGTGCTGGCCGCGCCCGGTGTAGTAGGCGAGGCCGCGGGCGGGAATGCCGGCCTCGCGCAGCCGATCCTCCAGCCCGAGCCGGAACAGCTCGCGCACGCAGTATGGCTGGAGATTGATGCCGGTGCCGGACGGCCGCAGCTCGCGCGCCGCCTCGTAGACGGTGCAGGAGATGCCGAGCTGGTGCAGCGTCAGCGCCGTCGTCAGCCCGCCGATGCCCCCGCCGACGATCGCAACGTGCATCGTCCGATTGCCTTACCCTTCGAGCAAATTCCGTTTGCGGAGCCAGTCGAGCGTGAGCCCGATCGCCTCGGCCATCTGCTCCGGCTGGTCGAGGTAGTAGTGCGTCGCGCCCTTGATGACGCGGTGCTCCTTGTCGGCGGTGCCGGCGGCTTCGAAGATCGCCCCGGTATGCGGCTGCGGGACGGCGTCGTCGGCGCTGTTCTCGATCGCCAGCAGCGGCACCGAGATCGCGGCCGCGTTCGCCGGCCCGTCGGCCCGGCTCTCGTCATAGCTCCACTGGCTGAGCCAGGAGCGCAGCGTCGAGAAGCGGCCGATACCCACCGGCCCGCTGTTCACCGTCTCCGGATCGCCGAGATAGCACCAGTTGGGCTTCCGGTCGTTCGGGTCGACCGCCGGGTCGAGGAAGCGCGGATCCGCCATCGTGCGGTGGACGACGAAGCCGCGCTCCACCTCCTTGCCGCCCTTTTTCCGCAGATCCTCCAGCGTCTGGCGCACCCGGGCGGTGATCCTGCGGTTGCGCGCGATCTGGGCCGCGCGGTAGCGCTCGATGAACCCGGCGCCGAAGGGCGGGCCGTTCTCCGGGTTGTAGATGTCGAGTGCGCGGTCCCGGTCGTCGGGGTCGAGCTCGTCGCGCACCGAGGCATCCATCCATTCGGTCAGGGTCCTGGCGCGGGACAGATGCGCCGCCTGGAAGGTTATCGCGTCGGCCGGGATCAGCTCAGCGCCCGCCACGTCCACCGGATCGCCGGCCGGCGTGTCGGTGACGGTCGGGTTCTCCGCCTGCGCCTGGTAGAACAGCGAGAGCGCGCCGCCGCCCGACCAGCCGCCGAGCACGATCTTCTCGTAGCCCCATTCCTCCTTCGCCGCGCGGATCCAGGCGCCGATGTCGAGCAGGATTTTCTCGAAGATCAGCGCCGAATCGTTCTTCGGATATCGGCTGCCCGCGCACAGAACGTGGACGCCGTGGGTCGGCAGGGCCCTGGTTACCGGCAGGAGCTGGAGGGTGGACGACGGATGCATGAAGAGCATCAGCGTCTTCGAGCCGCGGCCCTTGGGGGTGTAGTGCACGCCTTCGAGGTTCACGTTGCCGGCCGCGCCGGCGAACCCGTAGGTCTCGGTGAACCGGGAGACTTCCCGATACTGCACGTGCCGCCAGGCGGCTTCGGTCTCGAACCGGGGCTCGGTCACGTCTCTCCTCCCGTCGTATCGCGGCCCGGGGTCACGGGGCGCCGTCGTAGAAGGCCTGGAGGATGGCGACCACGCCGTCCCGGCTGTATTCGGGCGGGATCGTCTCGCGGCCGGCGAACATCTCGCGCAGCCTGGTGCCGGAGATGCGGAGCTTCCCGGCGTCGCCGTTAGGACAGGGCCGGCCGGCGGCGTCGCCCGTCGCCACCGCCGCCACCGCCCGGTAGCGTTCGTCCTCGCCCGGCGGGTGCTCGCCGGCGAAGCACACGTTTCCGGTCGCCATGCCCCGGCAGTCGAAGCAATGGAACGTGTCGTCGATCTTCAGCGGCCGGATGGCGAGGTCGTCCTCGCCGATCTCGTCGAATATCCGGTGGGCGTCGTAGGGCCCGTAATAGCCGCCGAGCCCGGCATGGTCGCGCCCGACCACCAGATGCGAGCAGCCGAAATTCTGGCGGAACAGCGCGTGCAGCAGCGCCTCGCGGGGGCCGGCGTAGCGCATCTCGATCGGGTAGCCGGCCTGGATCACCCGCCCTTCCGCGAAGTGGTTGGCGACCAGCCAGTCGATGGCCCGGACCCGCACGTCGGCCGGGATGTCGCCCTGCTTGAGGGCGCCGAGCACCTGGTGGATCAGAATCCCGTCGCACACCTCGATGGCGACCTTGGCGAGAAACTCGTGGCTGCGGTGCATCGGGTTGCGGGTCTGGAAGGCGGCGACCGTCGACCAGCCCTTTTCGGCGAACAGCGCGCGGGTCTCCGCGGGGCGCAGATAGAGCCCCCGGTAGGTCTCGGGAAAGTGGCCCTCCGAGAACACCGTCACCGGTCCCGCCAGGTTGACCGCGCCCTGCGCCATCACCTTGGCGACGCCCGGGTGGTCCTCATCGGCGGTGCGGTAGACCTCGCGGCACTCGAACTCCTTGTCGATGGCGTATTTCTCGGCGACCGCGAGCTGGCCCAGGATCTCGCCCGCCTCGTCGGTCAACGCCACCTCCTCGCCGACGGCGACGGCGAAGTCCGCGGCGCAGGAGAGCGTGATCGGCAGCGGCCAGAACAGCCCGCCCTCCAGGCGCATGTCGAGGCACGCGCCGCGCCAGTCGGCCGCGCCCATGAAACCGGCGAGCGGCGAATACGCGCCCATGGCGAACATGAACAGGTCCGAGACCTCGCGGCTCGACAGCGGCAGCTTCTTCAGGCCGCGCGCGCGTTTCAGCGCCTCGTCCCGCTCGTCCGGGGGCAGCAGCAGGGGCTTCAGGGCGGCGTCGCCGTGCGGGGCGATCAGCGTCGACACGGGGCGCGACCGTGGCGGCAATCCGGGGCTAGTCGACGATGTGGTAGACGGGGGCCTTCTCCATGGCCCATTCGCCGGATTCCCGGTCGTAGCGGGAGAGCGTGAAGCAGTGCCAGTCGTCGTCGTCCAGCCTCGGATGATCGGCCCGATAGTAGTATCCCGGCCACCGCGTCTCCGTCCTGTACATGGTGTGATGCGTCACCGCCTCCGAGGCCAGCACCCGGTGGTGCAGCTCCCACGCCCGCTGGAGCTGGTGCAGGTCTTCGGCCCCGAGACTGTCGAGGTCTTCCTTCAGCATGCCGAGCAGCTCCAGCCCGCGGGTGAGCATCGGCTCGTTGGTCGTGTAGTGGGAGCCGATCCCGCCGACATACTCGTCCATGATTTTCTCCAAGCGCTGGAGGCCGTGGATCGGCAGCATGTAGCTCGGCGAGACCGTTCCCGCGACGATCTCGTTGCGCCCGACCCGGTAGGTCTCCAGCGGCTGGAAGACCGTCCTCCTGAGCTCCTCGTACTCCTTCTCGCTGACCTGCGGCCGGTCGGTCTTGAGGTCGTTGACGTAGTTGACCGCCGCCTTGCCGGCGATACGCCCTTCGGTGAAGGAGCCCGAGGAGAACTTGTGCGCCGTGCCGCCGATCGTGTCGCCCGCGCCGAACAGCCCGTCGACCGTCATCATCCGGTTGTAGCCCCACTGGTACTCGTCCGGCGCGTAGTCCTCCGGCCCGCTCGACCAGGCGCCCGAGCACGTGGCATGCGAGCCCATGACATAGGGCTCCGACGTGGTGAGCTCCGGGTTGGTGTGCTTGGGATCGATGTTCTGGGACGCCCAGACGACGGCCTGGCCGATCGTCATGCCGAGGAAATTCTCCCAGCCCACCGTCTCCTTGTGCGGGTCCTGGAAGGCTTCCGTGGTCACCATGCGGATCGGGCCGCGCCCCGCCTTGACCTCTTCGAGAAGCGCGTGGTTGCGCAGGCAGGTCGGCACCGGGTGCCGGTCGACATAGTCGCCCACCAGCTCCCTGGTGTGGTCGTACCACCTGGATTCGTATTCCTCGCCATAGGCGTTCTGGGTGTAGGTCTTGAGGTGCAGGAAATAGGCGCCGACCGGGCCGTAGCCGTCCTTGAACCGGGTCAGGACGATGCGGTTCTCCATCTGGGTCATCTTGGCGCCGGCGAGGATCGGCAGCGCATAGGCCGAGGCGCTGCTCCAGGGCGCGTACCAGGTGCGCCCCATGCCCTCCCCGACCGCGCGCGGCTTGAAGATATGCGACGCGCCGCCGGCGGAGACAATCACCGCCTTGGCCCGGAAGACATGGAAATCGCCCGTGCGCACGTTGAAGCCGACCGCGCCGGCGACGCGGTTGGGCTTGGTCGCGTCCATCAGCAGGTGGGTCACCATGATCCGGTTGTGCACCTCGGTCGCGGCCTTGCGGGCCGCCTCCGCGACGATCGGCTTGTAGCTCTCGCCGTGGATCATGATCTGCCACTTGCCTTCGCGCAGATAGCGCCCGGTCTCGGGGTCCTTCATGATCGGAAGGCCCCATTCCTCGAACTTGTGCACCGTGGAGTCGACATGGCGCGCGATGTCGTAGCCGAGATCCTCGCGCACCAGCCCCATCAGGTCGTTGCGGCAGTAGCGGACATGGTCCTCCGGCTGGTTCTCGTCCCACTGCATGCCCATGTAGCAATTGATCGCATACAGCCCCTGGGCCACCGCGCCGCTGCGCTCGATATTCGCCTTCTCGACGCAGACCACCTTGAGATCGCGCCCCCAGTAGCCGGCCTCGTAGGTCGCCCCGCAGCCCGCCATGCCGCCGCCGACGACCAGGATGTCCGCGTCCACGAAAACCGTCTTCCGGCGCGAGAACAAAGCCACTAGACGACTCCCTGCTTGAACTTGTCCGGCGTCAGCGCGGGCAGCGCCTCGATGTGCAGCGCGTCCGGCTCGTGCGCGAGCTCCTGGGATTTCATCGCTTCCGCGCTGGGCGCCTCGTACTCGGCGGGCGCCTTGATCGACCCCCAGCGCGTGGTCCGGATGGGGGAGACGAAGTCCTTCTCGTTGCCGTCGCGGAACTTGATCTTCCAGGAGATCGTGCCCTTCTCCTCCTCCCGCAGCGCGCGCACGCTGTGGCCCATGGGCGCGAAGTCGGCATAGCCGCGGCAGTCGATGGCCTGCTGCGGGCACGCCTTCACGCAGGAGTAGCACTCCCAGCACATGTTGGGCTCGATGTTGTAGGCCCGCCGATAGGTGGAATCGATGTGCATGATGTCGGACGGGCAGATATCGACGCAGTATCCGCAGCCGTCGCATCGGGTCATGTAGACGAATGTCGGCATGGGACTCGATTATCTCCTCTACGCAGGATTGGCGATCGGCCGGTCAGTAGTGGCTGGGCCGTTCGCGCGCGCTGCCGAAGGTTTCCGGCTTGTCCGCGGGTGCGGGCAGGTTGCTTCGCGTACCGCTGGCCTCGGATATCCGTTTCTCGAACGCCGCCGCGGGCTTGAAGAACATGTGCGAGAACTTGGACCACGGGACGGAGCCGAACAGCACGGTCGTCGCGATCAGGTAGAGGCCCAGGAACACCGTCGTCCACGAGCTTCCCGCCGCCTGCAGCCCGGCCCATACCAGCCCCAGCGTGGTGCTGGCGAGAAGCGACAGGACGAACAGATCCGCGCGCATGACCCGGAACGGCGTGTGGCCCTCGGCCGACACGTCGACCCGGATGAAGAACCAGAACCAGTAGCCGCCGACGCAGACCAGCAACGCGCCCGCGACCCACAGCAAGGGCAGGATGGCGGGTGTCTGCGCGGCCGGCGTCGGGTACCAGAACACCATGACGAAGGTCGCGATCGCGTAGGCCAGGAAACCGTACATCGTCAGCAGATGGGCGACCCGGCGGCGTCCGGAGCCGAATTCGGACGACGTGAGCCCCTCCGACAGGGCGGTCTGGATCGCCAGCCCGGCCATCTGCCCGCCGCCGACGCGCCGCGCCCCCCTGTCCCTCGACTTGCGCCAGCTCGCGAAGAAATAGGCGGCGCTCCTCTTGTGCCAGATGTCGAACAGGGTGCCGCCCACCACCAGCAGGATCATCACCGCGACATAGGTCTGCATGACCCCGGGCGATACGGTCGAAGACAGCGTGGCGAAGGGATTGCTGGTGAACACGCGATTCCCCCGTTGTCAGCCTGTTCCATTCAAAGCCCGACGCGACACTATCGACCCGCCCGCGGGAAGGAAACCACCTTTTCGGCGGCTTCGAACGTCACGCCCCGGCCGGCGCCGGGCGGCGGCGGAAGGGGAACGGCCCCGGGTGCGCGACCAGGGGCAGGGTATGGGTGACCATGCCGATTCCGGGGCTCCAGACGTGCAGGAAGCCCGCGGGCGGCTCCAGCACGAGGTGGAGGTCGGCGTCGGGGCGCAGGTCGAGCGGCATGTGGAAGGCGGTCGACGGCGCGACGCAGGCGAGCGTGCCGGCGAAGCGGCGCTGGATGGGCCGGTGCAGGTGCCCGCACAGCACCCGCTCCACGTTCCCATGCGCCCCGACGATTTCGGCGAACGCCTCGGCGCCCGCAAAATCCTGGCCGTCCATGAAGGGGACGCCGGTCTTGAAGGGCGGGTGGTGCATCAGGATCGCGGTCGGGCGCCCCGGGGCCTCGGCCAGCCGGTCCGCCAGCCATGCCAGGCGTTCGGCGCACATCTCGCCCGTCTTGGCGCCCGGCTTCAGCGTGTCCAGGGCGATGAGGCGCACCGGCAAATCCTCGACCGCGTAGTGCAGGAACGCCCCCTCCTCGGGCAGATAGCCGGCATCGGCGAAGGCCGCGCGAAAGCCTGCCCGGTCGTCCCGGTTGCCGGGGATCGGGTAGACCGGCACGGGCAGCGGGTCCAGCAGGCGCCGGAGCTGGGCATAGGATTCGGCGTCGGGGACGTCGACCAGATCGCCCGTAATCAGCACCGCGTCGGCCGGCGGGTCGAGCGCGGCCAGGCGCTCGACGGCGCCCGACAGGCTGCCCGCCGTGTCCGCCACGCCGTGCGCCAGATCGCCCTCGGGCCGGAGATGTATGTCGGAGATATGGGCGAGGATCATGCAGCCCGGAAGCTATCACGGCGCCGGGCCGCGGTTGCGGAAATTTCAGGACGACGGCACCGGCGTTCGGGCACGACGGATGAAGCGACACGGCGTCTCAAGGCAAAGCCTACCCTCCGCTACCCCGCATCGGATTGAACGTCTCGACCCCCGCGAAATCCCGTTCGTTGTCCGTGACCACGATGCAGGCGTTCGCCTCCGCGGTTGCCGCGACGATCGTGTCGAGCGCGCTGCGCGGGCGTCCGGCCGCCCTTCCCTCCGCCATCAGCCGGGCCCAGGCGTGGGCGGCCTTCTCGTCGAAGGGGAGCACTCGCCCGGCGAACAATGCGGTCGGGCCCTCCGGGCCGGAGAACCAGGCTTCGAGGTCGTCCCGCTTCCGCCCGGCCGGCTTTTCCAGTATCCCGCGCCGGATCTCCGCCACGGTGAGCGCGGAGACGAACAGGTCCTCGTCGACCCGTTCGGCCATCCAGGCCAGTAGCGTGTCCGACGGTACCGGCTTCGTCGCGTCGCTGATGATGTTGGTGTCGAGCAGATACCGGTTCACAGATCCACCTTACGGCCGGGCTCGAACGGGCGGGGAGGAACGATGTCCTCGCCCACCAGCGGCGAGCGGCGCAGGGCTTCGAGAATTCCGCCCTTTCGCGGCCCTCCGTCGGCAACGCATTGGCTGACGACGGTCCGCAGGCGGTCGGCCTCGGGTCCCTCCTCGGCCAATCCCCGGGCCACGGCGCGGATGAGCGCGCGATCCGCCTCGCGCCCCAGGACCTCGAAACGCGCCATGCCCCGTTCGGCCAGACGGCGCCGATATCTTTCGGTGGCGCGCCGTTGGGATGTCTCGTTCATCGCCGATCCTCGCCCTGTTACCGGACATATAACCAGTGATACGGGAAAGCGAAAGCCGGTCCCCCGGTGTCACCCCCACGTCATGGCCGGCCCCCGGATCAAGTCCGGGGGCCAGGCATGACGAGGGGAGAACCGGGACGTCAGGATTTCCCGGCGTGCCGGGCGGCCGGCGCGCCGGGCGCGAGCCCGATCTCTTCCAGGATGCGCATCCCGGAGCGCATCAGCGCATCGCGCTTTTCCGCGAGCCCCGGGAAGACGAGGCGCCCGTCGCGCTTGACGAAGCGCCCGGCGACCAGGACCGTCTCGACATTGCCGGGGCCGGCCTGGCGGACCGCCGCGCCGATCGGGTCGTGCACCGGGAACAGGTTGGGGTCGGTCGCGCGCAGCAGCACGATGTCGGCCTGCTTGCCGGTCGCCAGCGTCCCGATCCGGTCGGGCATCCGGGTCATCGCGGCGCCGTTGACGGTGACCCACTCCAGCGCCTCGCGGCAGGCGATGCTGGCGGTGTCGGGCAGGGGCTCGCCGCGCGCGAGCAGCGTCTTGTTGTCGATATTGCGCTGGACGTTGAGCGTGGTGCGCATGGCGGTGAACATGTCGCCTGCCGCCGCCGGCTCGACGTCGGCACCGATGGTGATCGACGCGCCGAGCTCGCGCAGCACGCCGGTCAGCGGATCGCCGAAGCCCATCTGCATCTCGACCTCGGCGGTCACGGTGAAGTTGGCGCCGGCCCCGACCAGCGCGCGGATCAGCTCCGGCGCGAAGTTGTTGGCATGGACGATGTTCGACCGCGCGTCGATCAGCCCGGCCTCGATCAGCGCCTCGAACGTGCCCGGCGAGAGCAGCTTCCCGCCGCCGGTATGCGCGCTGACGATCAGGTCGAGCTCGCGCGCCAGCGCATAGTCGGCAAGGCAGACTTCGTGGACGCCGTATTGCGGGCCGAGCACCGCGAGCCCCAGCGTGACCAGCCGGTCGTCGGAGGCGAAGCGGCCGGCGCGCAGGCGCTCGATCTCGGCGCGCGGCATGGGGACTTCGCTAAAATGTTTCCGGCCCGGCCCGGGGTCGGGCTTGGGCGAGCCGTGCAGGAAGACCGCCCTCGCGCCGGAGGCCTCGAGCCCGTCGATCGCCGCATCCGTGTGCTCCGGCGTCGGGTTGTTGTGGCACCAGTCGACCAGGGTGGTCACGCCGGCGTCGAGCTTTGCGAGCGCGCCCATGAGGTTGGCGATCCGGATGTCGTCCGGCCCGAAGCGGGTCGCCAGGCCGCGATGCATGGCGCGCATGTATTGCGGCACCGTCCAGTCCGTGGCGATCCCGCGCAGCCCGGTCTGCCAGGTGTGGACGTGGCTGTCGATCAGCCCCGGCAGCACGATGCGCCCCGCCGCGTCGAGGAGCTCGGCATCGCTGACCTGCCCGACATCGCCGATGGCGGCGATGCGCCCGTTCTCGACCAGGATATCGGCCGACGCCGGCACCGCGCCGGGCTCCATGGTGACGACGATACCGCCCCTGATATGGAGTGGACGACAGTCCATGCGGCGTCCTCCCCTGCCGTCAGTCACGCGCGCCGCCGGCGCCGGGCCGGTAGCAGATCGCGTCCATCGCGAGCTTCATGCCGTGCACCGCGAGGCAATTGGCGCCGAACAGCGTGCTTGCCGGCCTGTGGCGCCCGAAATACCGCTCGCGGACCGCGTTCAGCTCCTGGCGTTCGTCGCAATCGTCCAGATACGCGGTGACCTTGGCGACATCCTCGAAGCCGAATCCGGCCTCTTCCATGACTCGCTGCAAATTGTCGTGCATCTGCGCGGCCTGGGTGGTCATCGTGTCGCCCGCCAACGCGAAGCCGGCGTCGAACGGGCCCTGGCCGGAGACGAACAGAAAATCGCCGGCCTGCACCGCATCGGTGTAGTGGCTGATCGGCTCGTGCATGCCGGGGACGCGAAGCTCCTTGCGCGGCCGGGCGCCGCCGCCCGGCTTGTAGGCGATCGCCTCGATCTCGTGGTTCATCCCCGGAATCGCCAGGCGCCGGACCCCGAACAGGGTGCTGCACGGCCGGCTGTCGCCGAAGAACCGCTTGCGCGCGACGTCGATCTTGGGCCGGTCCCGCACGTTCTCCAGATAGCACACCACCTTGCAGACATCGCCGAAACCCATGCCGGCGGCGTCGAGCATGACCTCCATGTTCTCCAGCGTCTTGAACGCCTGTTTCCCGGGTCGCCGAAATGCACCGCGCGGCCGTCGCTCGCTATCGGCCCGGTGCCGGAGATGAAGGCGTAGTCGCCGCATTGCACCACGTCGACGTAGTGGCTGGGCGGTTCGAACAGATCCTCGCAGCGGATCTCCCGTTTCGGCGGCCCGCCGTTGCGCGGCTTGTAGGCAACGCACTCGATCTCCAGCAGCATGCCCGGCAGCGCGAAATGTCCGACGCCCACCCTTGTGCTGCCGGGGTGGGACTCGCCGTGAAAGTCGATGCGGACCGGGTTGATCTTCGGCCCGTCATACACCTCTTCCATCAGCACCTTGAAGTAGACCACGTCGCTCGGCGACATGTCGGCGGCCGACAGCACGCGGTCGATATTGGCGCAGGTCGCCTCGCATTGCCGGACCACGTCGTCCTCGCCGATCAGGCCCCCGTCCTTGTCGAACGGACCCGCGCCCGAGACGTAGAGGAAGTCGCCGCACAGCACCGCGTCGGTGTAGTGGCTGATCGGCTCCATCGTGTCGTCGAGGCGAATCTCCCGTCGCGGTGCCGCCATGGCGTCCTCCCCTGAGCGTTGTCCTGTCAGTTCACCATCATGCCCGGACCTGTTGCACTGCTGTCCGGCTCGGAATTGCGACGCGGGCTCCGCGCCCGGTTCTCCCCGCCCCGTCCATGGATGCCCCGGATCGAGTCCGGGCATGACGAGGGATGTGTTGGCGCTCCCCCCATTTCGACATGGCCGGCCCCCGGATCGAGTCCGGGGATGATCCGGCCATCCATGCGGCCTCCGTCGGCGAGGCAGCGGGGCGGGCTAAGCGTTCGCCGGCTCGAGATCGGAGGCCATGACTTCGGGCGTGAGCCCCACGGCCTCCGCGGCGTCGAAATTGAGCTCGATCTTGATTCCGTTCGGGTCGAACAGGAAGAGCTGGTACAGCCCCTGGGCCGCCACCTGGCGCTGCGAATACTCGACCCCCAATTCGGCCAGGCGGGACATCGTCTGGCGCAGCCCGGTCGCCCGGAAGGCGATATGGTCGACCACCCCGGTGCCGGTGGTGGCGTCGGATTGCTGACCGAGATAGGCCATCCGGTTCGCCGACACGTCCTTGCCGCCCTCGGTCACGTGCACCACGTCGCGATCGCCGATATAGAGCCAGACGACGGGAAACTTGAAATCCGGGGTGGGCCCGGCCACCATGCCGAGCACGTCGCAATACCACTCCCGGGTCCGTTCGATATCCTCGGTCTGTACGAGGAAATGCTCCAGATGCGACAGCGGCATGCCGCTCCTCCCGCCGGTTGCTGCGCCGCACAGCATATTCGGGGCCGGCCCCGAAGGCGAGCCGGACCGTAAGATGACGGAGACCTGACATGCCAGCCTATTGGGTAGCGCGCTCGAAGATCCACGACCCGGTGCAATACAAGAAGTACACCGACCTGGTCCCGGCGATCCTGGAGAAATACGGCGGCAAGGTGCTGGCGCGCGGCGGGGATTACCGGATCATGGAGGGGCCGGAGCATTTCGAGCGCTTCGTGGTGGTCGAGTTCCCGTCCTTCGACCGGGCCGTCGCCTGCCACCGGTCGCCCGAGTACCAGGCGGCGGCGGGCCATCGCCGCGCCGGCGCGGGCGAGGTGGAGCAGGTCATCGTCGAGGGCGGCGAGGCGACGCCGATCTGACGCGGGGATCAAGCCCCGAAGCGGACCTCCACCCGGCCCAGTGGGCCGAAATCGGCGGCGACCGCATCGCCCGGCCGGCAGCGGACGATATCGGTCGTGCTGCCGGTGGTGACCACGTGGCCCGTCTCCAGCGCCGCGCCCCGCGCGCTCAGATGGTTGGCGAGCCAGACCAGCACGTTCCACGGGTCGCCGAGCACGTTGCGGCCCGCGCCCTCGGTTACCGTCTTCCCGTTGACGCTGACCGCGACGCGCTGGGCGGCGAGGTCGCGGGCGAGCCCGCCCGGCGCCGCCGGCCCGAGGCAGAGCAGACCGGCGATCGCGTTGTCGGCGATCAGGTCGGCCGCCGTCATCGACAGCCAGTCGGCGTAGCGCGAATCCGGCACCTCGATCGCCGGATGGACGCTGGCGACCGCTCGCCGCACCTCGTCATGCGTATAGGGCGCGGCGCGGGGGACGAGCGGGCGGCCGAGGACGAAGTCGAACTCGGGCTCGATGGCGAAGAAATTGACCCGGCCCGGCGGCACGTTTAGCGGGCTTGCGCCCACGAAGTCGGCGAAGACGCGGCCCGAGAACGGAGCGTCGACGCCGAAGCGCGCCTGCACGTCCGCGTTGGTCGCACCGATCTTGTAGCCGGCGACGGCGAGCCCCGCATGCGCCGCGAGCCCGTCCTGCGCCGCGTAGCCCTCGTCGATCGTGCGTGGCCGGCAATCGGGCGGCAGCGCCTCGATCTGCCTGCCGTCCCGCCAGGCCTCCCACAGCAGGGCGCCGCCGCGCGCGAGAGCGTCTGTTCTCCGAGCGCTCAGTTGGCGCCCTCGGGAAGCGGGCCGGACATCCCGTCTCGCCTGAAGGCGCCGCTCAGGCCCAGAAACGACCCGACGAACTGGCCTTCGCTGCCGTCGCTCTCCTCGAAGTCCACGGAGTTGAAGCCCGCGACCAGCCGGGGGTTTCCGTCGGTATCCCGGCGGCTGGACAGAATGCCGCCCCAGAACCCATCGGACAGCACGACAGTTCGCTCCGGGTGTCTCACGGTCGCCCTGTAGCGCTCGAAATTGCCGTCCTCCTCCACTATCGCGGTGGCCATATGAATCTCGTAGTCCCTGGCCAACCCCTGCGCGTCGATCAGCTCCTCGCCGAGGACGACGCCGAAATGCGCGCGCCGCGTGGTCAGATCGCCGACGCACCCGATGCAGCCCTTCAGGCTGCGATCCGCGAAATCCGCGGCCAGAGTCAGGACCCCCTCGTACTCCTCGATCACGAATTCGCCCTCGTTTTCTCCCGCGTCGCGCCCGAACACGTATGTATAGAGCCCCCCGGCCTGACCCACATACTCGGCCGCGCCGTCGACCGGCAACTCCGGCGGGAAACCGTGGTCGAGCTCGGGTCCGTCGACGATCGAGTACTGGTCCGCCTCCGCTAACGACAGCCTCGGCGGATGCTGGTCGTAAAACTGCGCCCACCAGCCGAACGCGAGGTAGTCCGACGGGTTGTCGGGATCCCAGCTCAGCAGCGCGTGGGAGAGCGACGTGTCGGCCCCTTCCACCTTGAGGAAGGTGAAGGCCTGTGCGCTGTGGCCGGGCAGGGGCGTCCGCCCGGGGAGCACCTCGATGACGTCTTCCGACGTGCTGACCGAGGCCTCGGTTCCGTCCTCGAGCGTCAGGAAGAAGCGCAGCTCGCTGCCGTCGAACTCCGTGTTCCGTTCGAGCTGAATCCGGTCTTCTTCCGGCGGCAGCACGCGGCTGCAGGCGGCCAGCGCCAGCGCGGCGAGGAGCAGAAAGGGTATCGGCTTCATATTGGGCCCCAGGGTCCGAGACAAATAATTTCTGTCTGGGGCAGAACTCTACCGCCGTTTCCCCGATGCGGCGAGTACGGCAAGATGTGCCGAGAGCGTTTTGAGGCGAACGGGAGACTGGCGATGGGCAACGGAAGCACCGCAGGCTGGACCGAGGCGCCGGCCGACGACGTGGGCGATGCGCTGGTCGCCGGGCTGGCCGCCGGCGGGGTCGACCATCTGTTCTTCACCTCGGGGTCGGAGATCGGCTTCTTCCAGGAGGCGACCGCGAAGGCGCGCGCCCGGGGCGCCAACAACCCGATCCGGCTGATCACCGTGCCGCACGAGCACGCGAGCCTCAACGCCGCGCTCGGCTTCGCGGCGGTGAGCGGCCGCCCGGCCGTCACCGCGGCCCATGTCGATTGCGGCACGATGCACTATGGCGGCGCGGTGCACACCGCCGCCCGCAGCGGGCTTCCGGTGGTCATCACCGCCGGGTTCCCGCCGACGGCCTATGCCGGGACCATGAAGGGCGGCCGCGACGAGGGCGGGCATCTGTGGATGCAGGAGACCTTCGACCAGAACGGGATCGTGCGCAACTACGTCAAGTGGGACCACCGCCTGACCTCGCAGGACAACCCCGGGCTGATCGCCAGCCGGGCGGTCCAGGTGACGCGGAGCGAGCCCTGCGGACCGGTCTATCTCAGCTTCCCCAAGGAGCTGACGCTGATGCCGGTCGACGGCGCGTGCTTCCCGAGCGCCGACCGGCTCGGCATCCCGCGCCCGAGCGCGCCCGCCGCGGCGGACGCCGAGGAGGTCGCCCGCAGGCTGATCGACGCCCGCCACCCGGTCGTCGTGGTGTCGGCGTCGGGCCGCGACCCCGCGACGGTCCCCGCCCTGGTCGAGCTGTGCGAGCTGCTCGGCCTCGCGGTTACCGACTCGGTCCAGCGCAGCTATATGAGCTTCCCCTTCCGCCATCCCTGCTTCCAGACCCAGGCGACGCTGGAAGAGGCCGACATGGTGCTGGCGCTGGAGGCCGTGGTGCCCTGGGTCCCCGGACGCAACGCGCCGGGGCCGGACGCCTATATCGTCTCGGTCGGGCGCGACCCGATCGCGGTCAGCATCCCGACCTTCGAGTTCACCGCCGACCTGCGCCTCGCCAGCGACAGCCTGGCGACGATCCTCGCCGTGACAGACGCGGCGCGGGATTTATTGAACGACGCGGACCGCGACCGGATCGCGGTGCGCAAGGAACGACTCGCCGCCGCTTCGCGAAGCTGGATCGCCGAGGCGGAAGACGCCGCGCGGGAACGCTCGGGCGACGTTCCGATAGACCGGCTGTGGGCGGGCTATTGCATCGGGCGGCTGTTCGACGACAACTGCATCGTGTTCGACGAGACCCTGCCGCCCAACCGGTCGCGGACCTATTTCGACCGCAGCGAGCCGGGCTCCTATTTCGCCAACCCGGGGTCGAGCGGCGGCTGGGCGACCGGGGCCGCGCTGGGCGCCAAGCTCGCCGCGCCCGGGCGCGACGTGATCGCCGTCAGCGGCGACGGCTTCTACATGTTCGGCACCCCGGCCCCGGCGCTGTGGGCGGCCTCCCATCACGACGCGCCGTTCCTGCAGATCGTCTACACCAATCGAAGCTACACCACCGGGACCGAGCGCATCGCGCACAACTATGGCGCCGCCGGCTTCGCCGCCCGGGACGGGTTCCGGGGCGGCTATTTCGACCCGCCGATCGACTTCGCCAAGGAGGCCGAGGCGGCGGGCGCGCATGGCGAGACGGTCCGCGACCCGGCCGAGCTGGAGGGCGCGCTCGCGCGCGGCCTGCGGCAGGTGCGCGACGGCAGGCCGGCGCTGGTGTCGATCTGGCTCAAGCGGCTGGTGGACGAGGGCTGACCGGGACCGCGGGGCGGCGCGACCCGACGAGCCAGGCGCCGAGCGCCGGCAGCAGCACCACCGCCCCGACCATGTTGACCAGGAACATGAAGGTCAGCACCGTCCCCATGTCGGCCTGGAATTTGAGCGGCGCGGCGATCCACGTCGCCACACCCGCCGCCAAAGTGAGCCCGGTGAGCGTCACGCCCGCCCCCGTGGTGGCGAGCGTCCGCTCATACGCAAGGGCGAAGTCGAGCCCCTGCTCCAGATAGACGCGCAGCCGCCCGTAGATGTAGATGCCGTAATCGACCCCGATCCCGACGCCGAGCGCGACCACGGGAAGGGTCGAGACCTTGAGCCCGATCTCCAGCAGCGCCATCAGCGCGTAGGCGAGCAGCGAGACCACGCCGAGCGGCACCACGATGCAGAGCGTCGCCGCCAGCGAGCGGAACGAGACCAGGCACAGCACGATCACCGCGGCGTAGACATAGGCGAGGATCGGGAACTGGGCCGCCTCGACCTCCTCGTTGGTCGCCGCCATCACCCCGACATTGCCCGAGGCGAGCCGGAAGGAGATTCGCTCGTTCCGGTTCGCGCGCTCGAACGCCTTCACCGCCTCGACCGCCCGCGCGATGGTCTCGGCCTTGTGGTCCGCGGTGTAGACCGAGACCGGCATAACGCTGCAATCGAGGTTGAGCAGGCCGCTCGCGGTCGGCACCGGGGAGACCGACTGCACCAGCATGTAGCGGTTGCGCGGCAGGGTGCGCCATTTGAGGCTGCCCTCGTTCCAGCTCGCGTTCAGCACGCGCGCGACGCCGGCGAGCCCGCGCACCGACTGGACGCCGTCCACGTTCCGCATATGCCATTCGAAGTCGTCGAGGGTGCGCATCACCTCGTAGTCGATGCAGCCCTCCTTGACGGTCTCCGAGATCACCGTGAGCACGTCGACGCCGATCTCGAAGCGCTCGGTGATCAGCGCCGAGTCCCGGTTGTAGACGGAATCGGCCCGAAGCTCCGGCACGCCCCGGTGCTCGTCGCCCACCCGCACCTCGGGCGCGAAATAGGCGCCGGCGGCGAGCAGCAGCGCGGCTGCGGCGATCACCGCCGCGGCGGGCCGCCGGTGCGCCAGGCGGGCGAGCCTGGACCACAGCGGGCGCAGCAGGTCGTCGCGCCGCAGCGCCCGGCGCCGCTCGGCCTCGTCCGCCTCGAAATAGGAGAGCAGCACCGGCAGCAGCGCCAGGTTGGTGAGGATGATGGCGGCCACCCCGAGGCTCGCGGTGATCGCGATCTCCTTGATGACCTGGACCTCGATGAGCGAGATGGTGACGAACCCCACCGAATCGGAGGCCAGCGCCACCGCGCCCGGCAGCAGCAGCGCGCGGAAGCTCGCCCGCGCGGCGTCGATGCCGCCGGCGCCGCCGGCCGCCTCGGCGCGCACCGAGCTCACCATCTGCACGCCGTGGCTGACCCCGATGGCGAACACCAGGAAGGGCACCAGGATGGACATCGGATCGAGGCCGAAGCCGAACGCGGCGATCCCGCCGAGCTGCCACAGGACGGCGACCAGCGAGCATGCGAGCGGCGGCACGGTGAGGCGCACCGAGCTTGTGTAGGCGTAGACCAGCGCCGCGGTGACCAGGAAGGCGATCGCGAAGAACATGATGACGCGGACCGCGCCGTCGGCCACGTCGCCCACCGCCTTGGCGAAGCCGATGATGTGCAGATCGACATGCATGTCGACCTCGGCGCCGGCGCCGGCCTCGCGGCGGATGCGCTCCAGCTCGTGCGCGACCTCGATGTAGTCGAGCCGTTCGCCGGTGCCGGGATGGAACTCCTGCAGCTTGGCGGCGACGATCGCGCCCGAGAAATCGTTCGCCACCAGCCGCCCGACCAGCCCGGCCTTGACGATGTTCTCGCGCAGCCGGGCGAAGCCCGCCTCGGTCGGCGCGAAGTCGGCGGGCAGCACGTTGCCGGCCACGATGCCGTCCTCGACCACCTCGATGAAGCGGACGTTGGGCGTGAGGATCGAATACACCTGGGACCGGTCCACCCCCGGCAGGAAGAACGTCGCGTCGGTCGCCTTGCGCAAGGCGGCCAGGAACCCGGGCGTGAACATGTCGCCGTCGCGCGCCATCACCGCGATCAGCACCCGGTCCGCGCCGCCGAACTCGTCGCGGTACTGCAGGAAGGTCTTCATGTATTCGTGCTCGACCGGCACCAGCTTGGTGAAGCCGGCATCGACCCTGAGCCCCGCCGCCTGCCAGCCCATCGCCAGCGTGAGCAGGGCGAACGCCGCCAGCACGATACGGCGCCGGCGGAACAGCAGGGTCTCGAGTCTGCCGGTCACGGAACGATCCGGGGCGTCAATCGGCCAGCCGCCGGACGCCGAACTCTCCGACCAGCAGCACCCCGCCATCGGCGAGCGGGAGCGCGGTGGAGACTCCCTCGCGCGACTTCAGGCTTTTGGGCGACACGCTCCGCCCGCCGTCCCGGCTCAGCAGCACGGCGCCTTCGAGACCGGTGACCGCCACCCGGCCGGAGGGCAGCAGGGCGGCGCCGGTCAGGGTCGCGTTGGTCCCGGTCGGCACCCGCGCCCAGCTCTCGCCGCCGTCTTGCGAGCGGAACAAATGGCCCCTGAGCCCGGCGAGCAGCAATTCGTCCTCGCCGAACGCAAGCCCCGCGAACCACGAGCCGGAATAGGGCGACGGCAGCTCGCGCCAGGTCTCGCCGGAATCGTCGGAGCGGTACACCACGCCTGCCTCCGCCGCGATGTAGAGCCGGCGCGCGCCCGCCGGGACCAGCGCGTTGAGGTGGAAGTCGTCCTTGCCGACGCTGCGCTCGGTCCATGTGTCGCCGCCGTCCCCGGTGGCGAGAAAGTAGCCATAGGCGCCGACCGCGTATCCCGTTCTCTCGTCGCGGAACCACACGTCGAGCAGGGGAAGCTCCTTCTCCGGTGCCTGGTATACCAGAGTCCAGGTCTCGCCGCCGTCGCCGGTGCGCAGGATCGCCGCGTCGTGCCCCACCGCCCAGCCGGTGCGCTCGTCGTGCATGTGGATCGCGGTCAGCAAGGCGCGGATCGGGACCGTCGCCTGTCGCCAGCTCGCGCCGTCGTCGGTCGATACCAGGACGTGGCCGCGCTCGCCCACCACGACCAGCCGCGAACCCGCGGCGGCGCCGTCGAGCAGCAGGGATCGGATCGCGAGCGGCGCCACGACCGCTTCCCCGGCGCTGCCGCCGGCCGGCGCGACGAGGACGAGCAGCAAGGCGAGAGCCGAGCGTAAGGCGCCGGGGAAGCGCCCGCGTTCCCGGTCCGGCGGTGTCCCCCTCCGGGTCAGTCGCGAAGCCTCAGCGGGAAGCGCCCGCGGTCACCGCCGCCCCTCGCGGCGCAGCGCCGCCGGGGTGAAGTCGCGCGACTTCAGGTCGGTGTCCCAGGTGCACATCGGGAACTCGTTGTCGAGGCCGAAGGCGAGGTAGCGCCCGGCCTGAAGATCGCTGTGCACTTCGAGCGTCGGCCACACCAGCGGCTTCTCGTAGTAGTTGACCAGATGCGCTTCGGAGACCCGCCAGAGCTGGTCCCGGTTGTCGTAGATGTCGGCGACCAGGATCTGCCAGGAATCCTCGTCGACATAGAAGGTGCGCCGCTTGTAGGTGTGGCTCGCACCCTCCTTCAGCGTCGCTTCCACCACCCACACCCGGTGCAGCTCGTAGCGCAGCAAGTCCGGGTCGACATGCAGCGGCTTGAGGATGTCGGTGAAGGCGAGGTCGCTTCCGTGCAGCCGGTAGGAGTTGTAGGGCACGTACATCTCGCGCTTGCCGACGAGCTTCCAGTCGTAGCGGTCGACGGCGCCGTTGAACATGTCGAGCTGGTCGGCGGTGCGCAGCCCGTCGGAAGACGTACCGGGGTTGTCGTAGGCGATGTTGGGGGCGCGGCGCACCCGGCGCTGGCCCGGGTTGTAGGTCCAGGCTTTGCGCGGCTCGCGGAGCTGGTTCATGGTCTCGTGCACCAGCACGATGTCGCCCGCGAGCCGGGCCGGCGCCAGCGTCTTCTGCTTGAACAGGATCATCGTGTTGCCGAGCCTGTCCAGCGTCATGCCGGGCAGCGAGTAGCGCAGCTCGATCTCCAGGCTTTGCTTGACCAGCGTGTAGGCGCCGCCGCGGGTGACCGCGGCCTGGCCGATGACGCAGGCCACCGTCTCGCCGCGATAGCGCAGCAAATGGTTCCAGATCACCTCCAGCCCGCTGCGCGGGATCGGGAAGGGGATGCCGATCACCGCCCCGGCGACGCCGTTGCCGCCGTCCACCAGCTTCGCGGTGGCGGCGGCGTGCCGGGTGGCGTCGTAGATCCGCTGCGGGACCGAGGCGCTGCGCCGGGTCGGATAGACCTGCATCCTGAAGCTCGAATAGGTCTCCAGCATGCGCTGGTGGCCGACCGAGAGGCGGTCGCGATGCCTGTCCAGGCTGCCGGCGTCGATGACCAGGCGCGGCCTGTCGCCGGCATAGGGGTCGCGGTGATGCTCGCCCACCCGGTAGCCGGCGGGCGGCTTGACGATGCCGCCGGTCCATTCCGGGATGGTGCCGTCGGCGCTGCCGGCGCGCTGCCCGCCGAGCGGGGTGAGGTCGGCGCCGAGGCGCGCGATCTGGTCGGCGGCGATCTCCGCCGATGCCGGGCAGGCGATGACCCAGCCGAGCAGGAGGGCGGTGCCGAGCCGGGGCACGGTCGCTGTGGTGAGAAGTTTGGCGTTCATGGGTCCGGAACCTCAGAACGAGTATTTGACGGAAAGGGAGACGAAGTCGCGGTCGGCCAGCTCGTTGCCTTCGCCGGCGAGGCGCGTGTAGCTGAGATCGGCCTGCCAGCTCGACAGGTAGTCCGCCCTCAGGCCGATCGTGATCGCGGTCCGGCCCTCGACGAACGGGCCGCTGGGCGCCGGGCTGTTGCCGCTCACGTCGTGCAGGAACTGCACATAGGGGTGCAGGTTGACCGCGTCGATCACGTTGCTGTAGTCGAGCCGCGCCGCGAACCGGTAGCCCCAGGAGGTCGCGTCGGCGTCCGCTTCGCCCTCCGCGAGCACGCCGCCCGCGGGGCTCTCCAGCGGCTCGGCGTCCTTGTCGGGCATGTCATGGACGTGCATCAGCGCGGCTTCGGCGATGAACGCCAGGCCGTCCGCGCCCAGCATGGGTCCGAACACCCTGGTGGCGGTGGCCTGGACCTGGCTCACCTCGCGCTCGACATAGCCTTGGACCTTCGTCGGTTCGTAGCGGGCCAGATAGGCGGGGACATTCGCCGGGGGGACGTAATCCGGACGCGTGGGATCCAGAACCCTCAGGACGGGCGCTAGACCGTCCTCCAGCACCTCTCGCTCGGCCCGTTGCAGCGGCGCGTTGGGGCGCAGCGAGTACTCGCCCTGCAGCGCCCAGCCCGAATTGCCGACCACGGCGTTGAAGCTCAGACCGAAGAGCTGGAGGTCCTCGGGGTACTCGAGGAAGTAGCGGCCGCCCTTCCCGTAGCGGTCGAGCGCCAGGGCGGCGACGACTCCCCCGACCGCGTCCTCGACGCCCTGTTGGATCGCGCCCGGCGCGGCCGCCTGCGGAATCGCCCCGGCCGCCACTAGCTGTTGGACCCTCGCGGCGACACCTGGCGTCACGGCGGCGGCCACGGCGGCGGGGGTACGGGAGGTCGGCCCGCTCACCGCGCTGGCCGCGTGAATACCCGCTTCCAAGTCTTCCCGATCGGCGGTGCGCGCGCCGATCGTCGGCAGCCGGCTGTGGTAGTTGATGAAGTAGAGGCCGAACTCGGTGTGGTTCAGATCCTCGGCGAGGTAGCGCAGCGCCGCGCCCCACTGGCCCGCGGCGTCGGGCGTGCGGTCCGGGCCGCGCAGCACGCTGGCGAAGTCGCGGTCGAATAGCGGCTGGGCCGGTTGCGGCAGGGGGATCCGAGCCCCGCTCAGCGGATGGGGCACGGTGTACGCGGCCAGGTCGACGTTGATGATTCGCGTCAGCGGACCGAATCCGTATCCCCGGTCCCTACCCTGGGGATCGTCGGGCAGCAGCCCCTCCATGACGTCGCTGAGCACCGCCTTGTACGCCCCCGGCCCGGCGTAGTCGGTGCTGGAGAAGTAGCTGCCGACCGGGTCGATATGGGTCTCCTCCCAGTCGATCTGATAGAAGGCTTCCAGCGTCAGGGCGTCGGTCGGCGCGACCGACGCCGAGGCCAGGCCGACGGGAAGCAGCGCCTCGCGCAGCTCCGATCCCGGCAGCCTGAGCTTGCCCACGTCGAACGGGTTGATGGCGTTGATGCCGTTGGGGATGAAGGTGCTCTCGCCCCAGTTCAGCACGTGCCTGCCGAAGCGCAGATCGACTGCCATGCCGCTCACGTCGAACCCGCCGGTGACGTAGGCGTCGAGCAGCTCGACATTGCTGCCCACGCGCTCCTTCGCGGCGTCGCTCAGCGCGGTGCGCGCGCGCTCGCCGTCCTGGTTCTCGAAGTCGATAAACCCCGTGGTGCGGACGAATGCGCCGAAATCGCCGAAGCCGACATCGAGGTCGGTGGTGAACTTGGAGGCGTTGCTGACGATGCCGCGGTCGTAGTTGAGATTGCCGTCATTGCCGTTGGTGTCGCCCGCCAGCTCGCCGTCGCGGTCCTCGATCCGGAGGGTCATGCCGTGCGAGATCGTGGTGTCGAGGCTTCCCGTGAACTCGCCGTCCCCGAACTCGACCGCCGGTGCCGGCGGCGCGTGAAGCAGCCCGCCGAGCACGGCCGCGCCCGCCGCCAGCGCGATCCAGCCGGTCGCGATCTTGCGGCGATACGCGGACCGCATGGTGTTGGCTTCGCCTGTGTTCCTCATGGAGCCTCCCCGTCGCGGTCCGCTTCGCCGCACCCCAGCCGCTTTCTCGTCGGTGAGAAGACCGGAACCCCCCTGTCCGGGGGCCTCGCTGTCGGGCCCATATGCGGCGAGCAATTACGATCCTTGAGCCGTGGTAGACCTCAACCACGCGGTATGACGATACGCACGAAAGACGAGACTGAAATCCTAGTTCAAACATATTCGAATTCCCGTGTTCGTATTGTGCTTTATCGGGCCAATCCCGTGTCCATCGAGTGACTTTTCTCCCCCGAACGCTATGATTGGCCGGTGCGAGACCTGCCTCGCGCCCGATTCGCGGAGAGGCGCCCCTTGACCGACGGCTCGGCGACGCGGGAGAACGAAGCGCTCAGGGAGCGCATCTCGCGGCTCAGCGCGGCGATCCTGCGGATCAATGCAAGCCTCGACGTGGCCACCGTGCTACAGGAGGTCGTCGACAGCGCGCGCGCGCTCACCGCCGCCCGCTACGGCATCATCGCCACCGTCGACGACGCCGGCGCGGTGCAGGATTTCGTGGCCTCGGGCTTCACCCAAGAGGAGCAGGACCGGCTCGCCAGCTGGCCCGACGGGCCGCGGCTTTTCGAACGGCTGCGCGACCGCCCCGGGCGGCTGCGCCTGGAGGACCTGCGGGACTGCCTGCCCTCGCTCGGCTTTTCCCCGGACCTGATGCCGCTCAGCACCCTGCAGGGCGTGCCGATGACCCACCGGGAGCGCCATGTCGGCAACTTCTTCCTCGCCGGGAAGGAGGGCGGCGGCGAGTTCACCGGCGAGGACGAGGAATTGCTGGTGCTGTTCGCCTCGCAGGCGGCGGCGACGATCGCCAACGCGCGCACCCACCGCGACGAACGCCGCGCCCGGGCCAATCTCGAAGCCCTGATCGACACATCTCCGGTGGGCGTCGTGGTCTTCGATGCGCGAACCGGGCGGCCGGTCTCGTTCAACCGCGAGGCGCGGCGCATCGTCGAGCAGCTCGGCAGCCCCGACCGCCCCGTCGAGCAGTTGCTCGAGGTCATCGCCTGCCGCTACGCCGACGGGCGCGAGCTTGCCCTCGACGAAGTGCCGCTGGCGCAGCAGCTCGGCAGCGCCACCGCGATGCGCGCCGAGGAGATGACGCTTTCGGTGCCCGACGGGCGCAGCATCAAGACGCTCCTCAATGTCACGCCGATCCACGGCGAGGACGGCGCGGTCGCCTCGGTCGTCGTCGCGGTGCAGGACCTCGCGCCGTTCGAGGAGCTCGACCGGCTGCGGGTGGAGTTCGTGGACATGGTGAGCCACGAGCTGCGCGCGCCGCTCGCCTCGATCAAGGGTTCCGCCGCCACCGTGCTCGGCGCCCGGCCGGTCCCCGCCCCGGCGGAGATGCTCCAGTTCTTCCGCATCATCGACGGGCAGGCCGACCGCATGCGCGGCCTGATCGCCGACCTGCTGGACGCGGGCAGCATCGAGGCGGGAACGCTCGCCGTCGTGCCCGAGCCGGCGGAGGTCTCCAGCCTGGTCGATCTGGCGCGCAACACCTTCCTGAGCGGCGGCGGCCGGCACAGGCTGCTTATCGACCTGCCGCCCGACCTGCCCCTTGTGATGGCCGACCGCGAGCGCATCGTCCAGGTGCTGAACAATCTGTTCGCCAACGCCGCCCGGCACGCGCCGGAATCGTCCCCCATCCGGGTCGAGGCGGCACGCCGCGGCGTCCATGTCGCGGTCGCGGTCTCCGACCGGGGCCAGGGCATCCCGGCGGAACGCATTCCGCTGCTGTTCCGCAAGCGCGCGCGCCTCGCCGACGGCGAGGGGAACGGGATCGGCGGCGCCGGGCTCGGGCTTGCGATCTGCAAGGGGCTGGTGGAAGCCCATGGCGGCCGCATCCGGGCCGAGAGCGCGGGCGCGGGCCAGGGCGCGCGGTTCACCTTCACCATCCCGGTGGCCGCCGCCGACGAGGCCGGCGCCGCTTCCGGCGAGACCCCCGGCGCGCGGGCGTCGCACGGCGGGGGCGAGCGGACGCGCATCCTCGCGGTGGACGACGACCCGCACGCGCTGCGCCAGGTCCGGGACGCGCTGTCCGAGGCCGGCTACGCTCCGCTGACCACCGGCGATCCGGGAGACCTCGCCCGCCTGATCCGCACGCAGCGGCCCCGGCTGGTCCTGCTCGACCTGATGCTGCCCGGAACCGACGGGATCGCGCTGATGGAGCGGATTCCCGAGCTCGGCGACCTGCCGGTGATCTTCATCTCCGGCTACGGAAGGGACGAGACCGTCGCCCGGGCGCTGGAGAGCGGCGCCGCCGACTACATCGTCAAGCCGTTCTCGTCGACCGAACTCGTCGCGCGCGTCGCGGCCGCGCTCAGGCGCACCGCGGGGGCGGAGCCGTTCGTGCTGGGGGATCTCGCCATCCACTACGACGAGCGCCGGGCGAGCCTGGCCGGGCGCGCGGTGCCCCTCACCGCCACCGAGTGGGAGCTGCTGCGCATCTTGTCGGTCAATGCCGGGCGGGTGGTGACCTCGGAGTCGCTGCTCCGCCAGGCCTGGGGCGCGCGCGACGCCTCGGACACCGAGCCGGTGCGCGCCTTCGTGAAGAAGCTCCGCGCCAAGCTCGGCGACGACGCCGCGAACCCCGCCTACATCTTCACCGAGCGCGGGGTCGGCTACCGCATGAAGCGGCCGGACGGCGCCTGAGCCGCTCCCGCCTCAGGCGAGCGCGGTCTCGAACAGGGCGAGCAGCCGGCTCCAGGCGCGCTCCGCCTGGGCTTCGTGGTAGACGGCGGAGTCCGGCGGGCACCAGCCGTGCAGGGTTCCCGCATAGACCTCGATCTCGGCCGGCAGCTTCGCCGCGGCGAAGGCCTCGCGCAGGACGTCCTTGGACTTCGGCTCCTTCTTGTCGTCGTTCTCCGCGATCGCGAACAGGTACCGCGCGCGCAGCTTCGGCACCAGCAGATGCGGGCTGTCGGGCCGGTCGGTCACCAGCCTGCCGCCGTGGAACGACGCGCCGGCGCCGATCCGGTCGGGGAACGCCGCCGCCGTGCGCATGGTCATCGCGCCGCCCATGCAGTACCCCGTCGTTCCCATCTTGCGGTCCCTGGCCACCGCCTTCTGGGCGTCGAGGAAGCCGACGAAGGCCGTCGCGTCCGTCACCGTCCGCTCGGGGGTCAGCGAGCGCATCAGGGGAAACACCTTCTTGCGCGTCGCCTCGTCGCGGAACGAGGCGCCCTCCGGCAGGATCGGCGCCCGCTCGGCCCGGTAGAAGGGGTTGACCGTCAGCACCGCGTAGCCCGATTCGGCGAGCCGCCGCCCCATCCGCTCGAAGGCGGGCCGGAGGCCGAGCGCGTCGGGCCAGATCAGCACGCCCGGATGGGCGCCGCTCGCCGGGTGGACGAAGTGGCAATCCGCCGTGCCGTCGGGCGTCTTCACCTCGACATTCGCGGCCGTCACCTCGAGCGCGTTCGCGGCCCGCGGCAGCAGCATCGCCAGCCCTGTCCCGGCCGACAGCGCGCCGAACCCGCGCCGGCTCAGCCTGCCCGAACCGCGCAGGTAATCCTCCGCGTCGCGGATCGTTCTGTCGTCGCACATGGGTGTTGCCCTCTCCTGTGGATCGCTTCGCAGCGTAGCACGAACGCGCGCCGGCCTCCCCGCCGTCTTCGACAATTTCCAATGAGCATCATCAGAAAATTGTTCTGGTTGCCGCGCCGGCGCGCCCCACCTGACTGGTGAACTCGCCGTCTTCCGGCGGGTCCCCCGAAGCAGGTTGAAGGGGAGTCGGGAATGGTCTCACGCAGCGCCGCCGCAGGCCCGCCGCCCGGGTCCGGCGGCGCGTTCCGCGACCGGGCTCCCGACCCCCGGCCCGACGCCGTGCACGGCTATCCGCGCGCGGCGTTTTCATTTCCAGAGGAACGCATTCATGACCGACCTCCCTGTCTTTCCGGCCGCTCTCGGGACAACGGCACGGGAAACGCGTGACAGCCGCCGCCCCGCGCGCGGGTTTTTCATCGCCATGCTGCGCCGGGCCGTCCAGGCCATGGCCGCCGCGGCGGCGTTCCACGGTGCCGGCGCGCCGGTCCAGGCGTTTCCCGGACTCGACCGACCGAAGGTGACCATCGCCGCGGAGCGCGGTTCCTACGGCTTCGGCATCGACGACGTCGTCTTCAGGCTTCGACGCGCGGGTCCGGCCGACGAGGCGCTCTCCGTGCGGGTTTCGCTCGCCCAGGCCCAGCTCTATCTGCCGGCCGACCGGCTCGACGCGGTGGTGCGGTTCTGGCCGGACGAGAGGGAAGCGGAGTTCCGCATCCGCGCGCGGGAGTTCAACGGCCCGGCGACGGAATCCGGCGTGCTTGCAGCGACGCTGGTCCATGCATTCAGCTACACGGTGGGACGCCCCAACACCGCGCGGACGCGCATGGTCGTGAACGACCCGGCGATCACGGTGCGGCCGGAGCAGGCCTCCTACAGCGTGAACGAGAGCGACGGCGCGGTGCGTGTGACCTTCGTCGCCCGCACCGCGCCCGACCTGCCCCGGCCCGCCAAGGCGTTCTCCATCGCGGTCTCGTCAAAGGCGGGAGGCGACGATGCGGTCGCGCGCGCCCGTACCAGGGCCGTTTCGCGAACCATCGACTTCAGGCCGCGCGACTTCGCCGGCGAGGACGGGGAATGGCAGGCACGCAAGACGGTTTCGATTGCCATGCCGGAAGCAGACGAGGGCCTGGAGGTGATGTTCCAGCGCGCGGCGTCGACGCCGGAGCGAATCCGGCCGCGCAACGCCGACGGCACCCCCTGCGCGAACGATGTCTGCATGGTGCCGGTAACCATGGCCCAGCGCGACGGTCCCACGCTCACCATCGCGGCGGGAAGCGACACTTACGGATACCAGATCGACGACGTCGTCTTCACCGTAACGCGCACCGGACCGGCCGAAGAGGAGGTCGGCGGCAGCGTGACGATCGCGCAGGAAGACACCTACCTGCCTGCGGGGAGCCTGAGCTGGACGTTCACCATCCCCGCGAACGAGACCACCGCCTCGCACACGTTCTCGAGGTCGGAGTTCTCCGGCGGGGCGTCGCAGACGGGCGATCTAACCGCAACGCTCGATGATGGCGACGGCTACGAGGTGGGCACGCCGGGCGCGGCGACCGTCAGCATGGTCGTGGCGGACCCGGCGATCACGGTCCGGCCGGAGCACGCTGCCTACAGCTTCGACGAAGGCGACGATGCGGCGAGCGTGACCTTCATCGCCCGCACCGCGCCCGGCCTGCCCCGCCCCGGCACTGCGTTTTCCGTCACGGTCTCCGCGAAAGCCAGATCTGACGGGGCCGGCTCGCCGGACGATTACGCGGCCCTTTCGGAAACGATTGCCTTCGAGCCCGACGACTTCACGGCCTCGGGCAGCGAATGGGAGGCGCGCAAGGAGATCGCGCTCACGCTCGTCGACGACGGCGAGGACGAAGGCGACGAGACCTTCGATCTGGAGCTGGAGATGACGCCAGGACTGCCGAACCGGATCGGGCTTCGCCAGGCCGACGGCAGCGCCTGCCCGGACGAGGGCTGCCTGACACCGGTGACCATCTCCGATCCCTCGGAGGATCCGGTCCTGACCATCGCGGCGGGGCGCGACACCTACGGATACCAGATCGACGACGTCGTCTTCACCGTAACGCGCACCGGACCGGCCGAAGAGGAGATCGGCGGCAGCGTGACGATCGCGCAGGAACACACCTATCTGCCTGCGGCGAGCCTGAGCTGGACGTTCACCATCCCCGCGAACGAGACGGCCGCCTCGCACACGCTCTCAAGGTCGGATTTCTCCGGCGGGGCGACGCAGACGGGCGATCTGACCGCGACGCTCGATGATGGCGACGGCTACGCGGTGGGCACGCCGGGCGCGGCGACCGTCAGCATGGTCGTGGCGGACCCGGCGATCACGGTCCGGCCGGAGCACGCCGCCTACAGCTTCGACGAAGACGACGATGCGGCGAGCGTGACCTTCATCGCCCGCACCGCGCCTGACGTGCCCCGCCCCGGCACTGCGTTTTCCGTCACGGTCTCCGCGAAAGCCAGATCTGACGGGGCCGGCTCGCCGGACGATTACGCGGCCCTTTCGGAAACGATTGCCTTCGCGACCGACGACTTCACGGCCTCGGGCAGCGAATGGGAGGCGCGCAAGGAGATCGCGCTCACGCTCGTCGACGACGGCGAGGACGAAGGCGACGAGACCTTCGACCTGGAGCTGGAGGGTACGACGGAATTGCCGAACCGGATCGGGCTTCGCCAGGCCGACGGCAGCGCCTGCCCGGATCAGGGCTGCCTGACGCCGGTGACCATCCGCGACAACGACGGCCTGGCGGCGAACGGGCTTGCAATCACGCCCGTGCCGCCGGCGGCAAGCGCCGACCATGGCCCCTACTACACCAAGAAGGACTTCCTCGCCCTGCCGGACGACACCGTGCACGGCCGGGGCGCGACGCTCACCTTCACGCTTACCCTCACTGACGAGGTTATCGTCACCGGGTCGCCCGAGCTGGTGCTCGACATCTTCGACCGCGAGCGCCGGGCGCGCTACACCGGCGGCTCGGGCACGCGGCGGCTGACCTTCGTGTGGACGGTTCAGAAGGGCGACAACGACCCCAACGGGCTGGAGGTCCGCTCCCTCGACCTCAAGGGCGGCACGATCCGCGACCGCGAAGGCCGCGATCTGCTGCCGCAGACCATCCCGCCGCACCACTTTGCCGAGCACCGGGTGCGCGGCGGGCTCTTCGCCATGCGACTGGAAGCCGCCGGCTCGGCGCGGGAGGGCGAGCCCTTCGAGATCCGGGTGATCCGCAACGGCGGCTACGACGAGGTGGCGGTGGCCATGGTCGGCGTGGCCGACAGCTTCCTGTCCCTCATAGAGTCGTCGCACCACTACGCGGTGAACGGGCCCGGCCGACGGCAGTTCGACTTCGATGACGGGGAGCCGAGCGAGCCCGGCGTGCGGGTCTCGACGCGCACCATGACGCCGCCCGGCGACGGCATCGCCGACGCATCGCGCACGATGACGGTGCGGCTCACCGGGACCGACGCGGGCTTCCAGTCGACCCCGCCGCTCGGCGACTACCGGGCCTGGTACCTGACCGAGGGGCCGCTTGAGGTGACGGTGCCGGTGATCGACACCGGGCAGCCGCTGGCGATGGCCGGTCTCCGGGTCCACGGGGCCTCGGCGCGCGAGGCGCCGGGCGCGAAGCTCGTCTTCCGTGTCACCCTGTCGCCCCGCAGCGAAGCCCCGGTGACGGTGGACTACCGGACCGGAGACGACCCGCACAACGAGCCCAAGGCGGTCGCCGACGAGGACTATGTGGCAATCGACGGAAAGCTGACCTTCGAGCCCGGCGAGCAGGAGAAGACGGTCGAGGTGGAGGTGCTGCCCGACGACCATGACGAGGGTTTGGAAACCATGCGGCTCTTCCTGTCGAACGCCGTGGGCGCGCGCATCGACACGGCCTCGGGGCTCGGCGTCATCAAGAACGACGGGCCGATCCCGCGAGCGTGGATCGCGCGCTTCGGGCGCACGGTGGCCGACCAGGTGCTGGGCGCGGTCGAGAGCCGGATGCGGGCGGCGCGCAAGCCCGGCGCCGAGGTGACGCTCGCCGGCCAGCGGGTCGGCGGCCGGGCGCCGAAGGACGACGCGGACGCGGCAGCCGGCTCGGCCTGGCCGGACCCCGTCGGGTTTGGTTCGCCGGAGTCGCGTGGTGCCACGGCACACGACCTGCTCGGCGGCACGTCCTTCACAGTCACGGGCGAGGCCGGGCGGGGCGGATACATGTCCCTCTGGGGCCGCGGCGCCGTCACCCGCTTCGACGGCCGCGAGGACGAGCTCACGCTCGACGGCGAGGTCGCGAGCGCCATGGTCGGCGTCGACTGGGTCCGGGGGAGCTGGACCGCCGGCCTGATCGCCTCGCGCAGCGACGCCGAGGGCGGCTACGCCGGCCACGGCAAGGGCCGGGCGGAAGCCACGGCGACAGGCCTCTGGCCCTGGGGGCGGCTCGCGCTCACCGACAGCGTGGAGGCATGGGGCGCCGCCGGCTACGGCACGGGCGAGCTTTCCGTGACGCCCGCGACGCCGGGAACGAAGGAGGACGGCGCGACGGCCCGCACCGATCTCGATCTGCGGATGGCGGCGGCCGGGCTGCGCGGGGTGCTGGTCGACGGCGGCAGCGACGGGCTCTCGCTCACCGGCAAGACCGACGCGACGATCGTCGGGACATCGTCCGACGAAGCGCGCGGATCCGACGGCGGCGGCCTGGCCCGCGCGAGCGCCAGGGTGACTCGCCTGCGCCTCGGCCTGGAAGGGGAGCGTCCCATCCGGCTCGACGACGGCGGGACCCTGACGCCGTTCGCCGAGATCGGCATGCGCCGCGATGGCGGCGACGCGGAGACGGGCTTCGGCGTCGATCTGGGCGGCGGCATCGCCTGGACCCTGCCGGCGCACGGCCTGCGGATCGAGCTGCGCGGGCGCGGCCTGCTGACCCACGAGGCGGAGGGCTTCCGCGAGCGCGGCTTCTCCGGCGCGCTCTCCTGGGACCCCGTGCCGTCCTCGGCGCGCGGCCCGGCGCTGACCCTGACCCGGAGCGCCGACGGCCCGGCCTCGGGCGGCGCCGATGCGGTGCTGGCGCCCGCCGCGCTGCCCAGAATCGGCGCGAAGCCGCAACGCCGGCTGGAGGCACGGCTCGGCTATGGCTTCGCGGCCTGGAGCGGGCGGTTCGTGTCGGTCCCCGAAATCGGTCTCGGGCTCGGCGAAACCGGCCGGGAGTACCGCCTGGGCTGGCGCCTGGCGGGCGAGGGTCTCCCCGGCCCCGGCGCGCTCGCGCTGTCGGCGGAAATCCGCCGGTCTGAGCCGGCAGGCGGAAATCCGGCCCAGCACCGCGTGGGCGCGCGGCTTTCCGCCCGGTGGTAGAACGGGCGAATCGGCCCCCATCGGTGCCGCCGCCGCGTGATAGGTTAGGGCGTCACGGGGAGGCGGCGATGAAACCGAGGCAGTGCGGAGACGTCGGCATCTGGGCGGTGCGCGAGGCGGTCGCGCCCTATCGCGACCCGCTGGAGGTCTATCCCGACGCCACCCCCGAGATGGTCGACCGGCACCGTCACTGGCTGGAGCCCGAATGCCTCGACCGCGAGTCCGGGAAGATGATCTTCGCCTTCCAGAGCTATCTGGTCAGGACCGGCCGCTACACCATCCTGATCGATTGCTGCGTCGGCGAGGACAAGGAGCGCCCCGACTTCCCCAACTGGCACCGCCGGAAATGGCCCTGGCTGGCCAATCTGAAAGCCGCCGGGGCGACGCCGGAAGACATCGACTTCGTGTTCTGCACCCACCTCCACATCGACCACGTGGGCTGGAACACCAGGCTGGAGAACGGACGCTGGGTGCCGACCTTCCCCAACGCCACCTATCTGTTCGGCGAGGCCGAGTACCGCTACTGGGAGGTGGCGCACAAGGATATCGGCTACATGCACGGCATGTTCGTCGACAGCGTGCTGCCGGTGGTCGAGGCCGGCAGGGTCGCCTTCGTCGACGAGGATTTCGAGATCGACACCGGCTTCACCATCGAGCCCACGCCGGGGCACACGCCGGGCCACAACTGCCTCAACCTCGCCCGCGGCGGCGAGACGGTGGTGTTCTCCGGCGACCTCATGCACCACCCGCTGCAGGTGCCGGAGCCGCAGCTCTCGACCGTCTACTGCGTCCGCCCGGACGAGTCGCGCAGCACCCGGACCGCCTTCGTCGAACGCTACGCCGATACCGACACGGTGATCCTGCCGGCCCATTTCCCGGGCGCGTCGGCGGGCCGCATCCGGGCGCGCAACGGCGCCACCCTGTTCGACTTCTGCGAGGAGTGACGCTCAGCCGGGCGCCCCGCCGGCTCTCCACCGCCTGACGTTCTCCAGGGTCGCGTAGGGGCGCAGCATCGCCGGGTCGAAGGCGGCCGGCGCTTCGCCGCGCGCGATCTTGCGGGGCCAGGCGGGATCGGCGAGCGCGCCCTTGGCGATCGCCGCGGCATCGGCGGTGCCGTCCTCCAGCATGGCTTCGGCGAGCTCCGGGTCGTTCAGCTTGCCGCAGGCGACGATTTGGACGTCGCCGGGCGCCGCCTCGCGGGCGAGGCGCGCGAGCGATTTGCCCGTCCCGAAGACCGGCTCGAAGCCGCGATGGGCGTTGACGTGGATGTAGCTCGGCCCGGCTTCGCCGATGGCGCCGAATATCGTCCGCGCATCGTCCGCGCCGCCGGCCCAGCTATGGGCGAGGTCGTTGACCTTGGTCTCCGAGATGCGGATGCCGAACGGCGCGCGGCCGTCGAGCGCCTGCTTCACGGCGGCGACGATCTCGGTGTGGTAGCGCACCCGCCGCGCGGTCGGGCCGCCATAGTCGTCGTCGCGCCGGTTGGTGTAGTCGGTGAGGAACTGGTCGGCCAGATATCCGTTCGCGCCGTGGATCTCGACGCCGTCGAACCCCGCCTCGACCGCGCGCAGGGCGGCAGCGCCGAAGGCGGCGGCGACGTCCTTCATTTCCCGGCGCGAGATCTCGCGCGGCACCGGGAACCTGCCCTCGCCCTTGTAGTGCGGCGCCATCTCGCCGACGGGTTCCACCGCCGACGGGGCGACCGCCCGGTCCACGTAGTCGTTGTGCTGGATCAGCGCGCCGGCATGCAGGAGCTGCATGAAGATCGGCACCCCCTCGGCGTGGACCGCGGCGGCCACCTTGCGCCAGGAGTCGCGCTGGGCGTCGTTGGCGATGCCCGGCTGGTCGACATAGCCCTGGCTGTGCGCCGCGTCGATATAGGTGCCTTCGGTGATCACCAGCCCGAACCCGCCTTTCGCGTAGCCCGCGTAGTAGGCCGCCATCGCGTCGGTCGCGAGCCCGCCCGGTCCGGCGCTGATCCGCGTCATCGGCGCGACCGCCGCCCGGTTGCCGAGCGCGACGTCGCCGATCCGCCCGGGCGAAAAGAGGTTGGCAAAGCGGCCGGTTTCCGTATCTGTCACGGTAGGGCTCCGGGGCACGGGGGAAGGGAAGGATGAAACTGTTCAGCTACTGGCGTTCGCTCGCGTCGTTCCGCGTGCGCATCGCGCTCAACCTCAAGGGCGCGGACTGCGGCATCGAAACAATCGACCTGCTCAAGGGCGACCAGTTCGACGGCGCCTATCGCGCGGTCAACCCGCAACCCGTGGTGCCCGCGCTGATCGACGGCGGGACGGTGCTCTTCCAGTCGCTCGCGATCGTCGAATATCTCGACGAGACCCGCCCCGAGCCGCCGCTGCTTCCGGCCGATCCCGCGGGGCGCGCCCGGGTGCGCGGCATCGCCCAGATCGCGAGCTCGGATACGCACCCGCTGATCGTCCCGCGGATCCGCAAGTACCTGACCGAGGATCTCGGGCTCTCCGACGACCGGCTCACCGCCTGGATTCAGAGGTGGATGGGAGCCGGCCTCGAGGCGATGGAGGCGCATCTGGCGGCCGGCCCCGGCACCGGAAAGTTCTGCCACGGCGACCGGCCCGGCCTCGCCGATCTCTGCCTGGTGCCGCAGATCGTGGGCTCGCGCATGTTCGGCTGTCCCATGGACCCCTACCCGACGGCGATGCGCATCTTCGAGGCCTGCATGGCGCTCGATGCTTTCGCCGACGCCCATCCGGCGAAACAGCCCGACTTTCCCTCCGATGCTTGAGCGTTGAGCCGGCGCCCCCACCACGTCATGGCCGGACTTGTTCCGGCCATCCACGCGGCCTGCCGCTGCGAATGGCAACCGGCCGAGGGACAGCCCGGAGGTGGATGCCCGGAACGAGTCCGGGCATGACGGGGGCAGCGGGAATGGTTCCACCCGAACCGGCACGCTAAGCGTTGAGCCGGCGTCCCGCCTCGAGCTTGGCCGCGAACTGCTCGTTGTCGAGCACCCAGCCGAGGCACCGCATCACGTTCTGCAGCCCGAACTCGTGCAGGTCGTCGCCATACATGCTGGCCACGCAGTCGGACAGCACGACCGCCGCGTAGTTCTTGTTGTGCGCGGTGAAGGCGGTGTTCAGCACGCAGGTGTTGGTGTTGATCCCCATCAGGCAGACGTTCCGCGCGCCCAGGTTCTCCAGCAGCATGTCGAGGTCGGTGCCCATGAAGCAGTCGAGGCGCTTCTTGTTGTCGATCACGTAGTCGGACGATGCGTAGAGCGCCGGGACGATCTGGGTGCCCGGGCTGCCCTCGATGTTGTGGTCGTTCACCGTCGACTTGCGGCCGAGCGTGAGCCGGTTCTCCGCGTCGGCGATCTCCGACATCGCGGCCCAGAACGGTGCCTTCATGCCCTCGCTGCCGAGACCCGGAATCCTGCGATAGACCAGGATGACATGGATCACCGGGACGCCGTTCTCGCGCGCCAGATCGAGCACCCGCTTCGCGTTGGCGATCACCCGCGCGCTGTCTTCCGCCTTGGCCGGCATGGTCGCGACCTCGGGGTCGAGATGGCCGCGATGCATGTCGACGGTCACGACCGCCGTCTCCGCCGGCTTCAGGTGAAGCTGCCCGGTCATCCGGTCGACCATCTCCGACCGGTCGAGTATCTGCACGCTGCGTTCCGCCATGGCGCTCTCCCCATCTGGCCCGATTCTCGTATTGGCGTATATTTGTCGTATCAGAAAACTTCCGGCGGTCAAAACCGGAGCCGTGTCATTGGCTGGAGACGTTCATGAGCGAGCACAGGACCGAGATCAGGGACGGGATGATCGTCGAGTGGGATGCGCCCATCGAGATGGATGACGGGATCGCGCTGCGCTGCGACGTCTACCGTCCGGTCGAGGACGGGAGCTACCCCGTCATCATCTCCTACGGCCCCTACGGCAAGCTCCTGCATTTCGAGGACCTGTACACCGATCAGTGGCGCCGGATGGCCAGGAACCACCCCGATGTCGTCGCCGGCTCCTCCAATCTCTACCAGAACTGGGAGGTGGTCGACCCGGAGAAATGGGTGCCCGACGGCTACGCCGTGGTGCGCGTCGACTCGCGCGGCGCCGGGCGCTCGCCCGGCTTCCTCGACATCTGGTCGGCGCGCGAGGCGCGCGACTTCCACGACTGCATCGAATGGGCCGGCACCCGGGAATGGTCGAACGGCAAGGTCGGCGCCAACGGCATCTCGTACTACGCGATGAACCAGTGGCAGGTCGCCGCGCTGCAACCGCCGCATCTGGCGGCGATCTGCATCTGGGAGGGCGCGGCCGATTTCTATCGCGACCTCGCCTATCACGGCGGCATATTGTGCGCCTTCGGGCGCGCCTGGTACCCGTCCCAGGTCAAGACCGTGCAGCACGGCGTCGGCGAGAACGGGTTCCGCAGCCGCATGAACGGCGAGTGGGTCGCCGGCCCGCCGACGCTGAGCCAAGAGGAGCTCGGCTCCAACCGGGCGGATTTCTGGCGGGACTGCCAGGACAACCCGCTCGACAGCGCGGCGTACTGGCAGTCCCGCATGCCGGACTGGTCGAAAGTCGAGGTGCCGCTCTTCTCGTCCGGCAACTGGGGCGGGCAGGGGCTCCACCCGCGCGGCAATTTCGAGGGCTTCGTGCGCTCGGCCTCGGACGAGAAATGGCTCGAAGTGCACGGCATCGAGCACTGGACCGAGTTCTATACCGATTACGGGGTGGCGCTTCAGAAGAAGTTCTTCGGGCATTTCCTGAAGGGCGAGGACACCGGCTGGAAGGACCAGCCCAGGGTCCAGCTCCAGATCCGCCATCCGGGCGAGAAATTCGTGGAGCGCCACGAGGACGGCTGGCCGATCCCGCGCACGCGATGGACGAAGCTCCATCTCGGCGCCGCGGACCACTCGTTGAACGCGGACCCCCCGGCGGCGGACGGCGCGGTCACCTATGCCGGGCTGGGCGAGGGCGCGACCTTCCTGACCGCGCCGATGGAGGAGGAGACCGAGATCACCGGGCCGATGGCGGCCAAGCTCTGGATATCGTCGAGCACGGAGGACGCGGATCTGTTCCTCGTCGTGCGCGTGTTCGCGCCCGATTTCAGGGAGGTGACGTTCCAGGGCGCGCTCGATCCCAACACGCCGGTCGCGCAAGGCTGGCTGCGCGCCTCGCACCGCAAGCTCGACGAGCGCCTGTCGCTGCCCTACCGGCCCTACCACACCCATGATGAGGTGCAGAAGCTGACCCCGGGCGAGGTCTACGCGCTCGACATCGAGATCTGGCCGAGCTGCATCGTCGTGCCCAAGGGCTACCGCGTCGGCCTTTCGGTGCGCGGGCGGGACTACGAATGGCCGGGCGGGCAGGCGGTCGGGCTCGGCACGCTGGGGGCCGTCTTCACCGGGGTCGGCCCGTTCAAGCATGACGACGCGGGCGACCGGCCGGCGCATGTCTATGGCGGCGACGTGACGATCCATATGGGTCCCGGCCGGCCGTCCCACCTCCTGCTGCCCATCGTCCCGGCTGACGCGACCGTGGACAATCCGGTGCGCAGCGCCTAATCAGGAGCGATGGAGGCGGAGGGCACACGGCCCAGGGCCGGGCGCGGCAACGGGACTCTGGGGCCCCGCGTGCGGCGCATCCGCAAGGAGCTCGGCATGACGCTCGCCGAGGTCTCCGAGGCCACCGGGATCTCGATCTCGGCGATCTCCAAGATCGAGAACGACCAGGTCTCGCCCACCTTCGCCAATCTGATGCGCCTCGCCGAGGGTCTCGACATCCCGCTGAGCCGCCTGGTCTCGCTCGACGGCGAGGACCGGTCCGGCTCCGCCCGGCTGGCCGTGACCCGCGCCGGCGACGCCAAGTTCCGCGCCACCCAGAGCTACGACATCTGGGCGCTGTGCACCGACATCCAGCACAAGCGCATGCTGCCGATGGTCGAGCGCGTGCGCAGCCGCGACCCCGACACCGCCGACGGCATGCTGAGCCATTCGGGGGAAGAATTCGTCTACGTGCTGAAGGGCACCGTCACCGTCCACACCGAACACTACGAGCCGGTGACGCTGGACGAGGGCGACAGCCTCTACATGGACAGCCAGATGGCGCACACCTACACGACCGTGGGCGAGGACGACGCCGAGATCCTGATGGTGTGGCTCAGCCCCGCCGCGCAAAGCAGCAGCGACAGCACCCGCATGGTGGAATCGCTGCTCAACCGGAGAGCGTGAGCGCGGCTCTCTCCGCCGTCGCCCCTACTCCCCACCGTCATTTCGACCGAAGCGCGGAGCGCCTGCATGACGGCGGGGTAGGCGTGCTTCCGGTCTTCGACCTCCCACTTCCGGAAATGATCGCCGCAGACGTTGGCCAATCCCGGCGCCAGGCACAAGACGGCAACGGCCAGCAGAGCCTTCCGCATGGTTCTTTCCTGTGTCGGTCGCGACGCCGGCTCGTGCCGGGCCGTTGCATGCGACACACAGGATGCGAGACCCCGCCCATTCGCTAGCCCGCATTTCCCGGTGCGCCGTGGAAAGGCGCTGTTCCTCAGCGGGTGCGAACCCCGCCCGGCAACTGTCGCTCCGGCCGGTAGCAATCGGGGCGGTTGAAGGAGGCAACGACTTCGGCTGAAGCACTTCGATGCGACGGGCCGCCTTGGGCGGCTCAGCGACCATGCGGGCCGCAACGCGAGTGAACGCCGAGCAGGCCTCGAAACGGGCGATGCGGAGGCCGACCCGCCTGAGAAACGGGGAAGGCTGTAATCGGTCGGGAAGCGAGCGACGCGCGCACCGGCCGGCTCCGCCGGGGTAGTGGCGGCGGCACGCATGGAAGAGGGGGACGGTGGCAACACGGGAAGCCCTGACGGTGGCGTGGCACGCGCCAACCGGAACCTCGCGAGGGGCAGGCCGGGCCGTCAGGGTGGCGGAGGGGCTTGTATTACCGCGGAAGCCGGGTAACGCCGGTGGAGGGAAGGAGCCCTGGTTCGAGAGCGATGCGGGAAGGAGCGAAGGCATGGCCACTGGCGAGAGCCTAGCAGGGCCGGAGCGGGTTCGGAAACTCCAGACCGTATTACATGCGAAAGCCAAGGAAGAACCCGAGCGGCGTTTTCATTCGCTGATCGACAAGGTGTGGCGCGAGGACTTTCTTGCCGAAGCCTGGCGGCGGGTGCGCCGCAAGGGCGGCTCCGCCGGGGTGGATGGAGAGACGTTGGCGGACATCGAGCGATACGGCGTGGGGCGCTGGCTTGGGGAACTGGCGCGGGAACTGAAGGATGGAGCGTACACACCGAAGCCGGTACGGCAGGTGCTCATCCCGAAGAAGCAGCCCGGCAAGTTCCGGCCCTTGGGCATCCCCTGCATCCGGGACCGGGTGGCGCAGACATCGGCTCTGCTGGTGCTTGAGCCGATATTCGAAGCGGACCTGCAACCGGAGCAGCACGCCTACAGGCCGGGACGGAGCGCCCACGACGCGGTAAGGCGCGTCCACAGCCTGCTTAACACGGGGCACAACGAGGTGGTCGATTGCGACCTGTCCAACTACTTCGGCGAAATCCCGCATACCGAGCTTCTCAAGAGCTTCGCCCGGCGCATTGGCGACGGGCGGATGCTCAAGCTCATCAAGGCGTGGCTGGAAATGCCGGTGGAGGAGGACGACGGCGAAGGCGGCAAGCGCCGCACGAACCGGGCGCGCAGAGAGCGGAAAGGCATCCCGCAGGGGGCGCCGATAAGTCCGCTGGCCAGCAACCTCTACATGCGGCGCTTCATACTGGGCTGGAAGGCGCTGGGCTTCGCCCGGCGCCTGCGTTCGGAAATCGTGAACTACGCCGACGATCTCTGCGTGCTCGGCAAGGCTCCGGCGGCGGAAATGCTGGCGGCGGTCGAGCGGCTCGTGGACGGTCTGAAGCTGGCGGTCAACGAACGCAAAACCCGATGCCTGCGGTGCCCGGAGGAGGCGTTCGAGTTCCTCGGATACCGTATCGGACGCAATTATCGACCGCACGGGAAGGGCGCCTATATCGGCACCCGGCCCAGCAAGGCGAGCGTCCGGAGCATCTGCCGCAGGATCAGCGAGATGACGGCGCGGCGCTACAGCCGGCAGCCGCCGGAGGCGATGGTGGAAAGCCTGAACCGGGTCATGACCGGATGGGCGAACTACTTCAGCCTCGGCCAGGTCAGCCCGGCCTACGGCGCGATCGACCGCCACGCGATCCGGCGGCTTCGCCGGTGGCTCTGTCTCAAGCACAAGGTGAGGAACGGGAAATACGTGCGCTTCCCGGACACGAGGCTGCGCGACGAATACGGCCTCACCCGCCTGTCGCCGAGGACCAGGGGCCTTCCGCATGCGAAGGCATGATCTCGTCCGAAAGCCGGATGCGGGAAATCCGCACGTCCGGTTTGATGAGCGGGGGCTGGAAACGCGGCCATGGGCGCCGGACTGAGGCCCGGTGCGAAAGCGCCGGATAAGCCACCGGACCCTAAAGCTGGCGCGCCAGTCCTCGACTCCACCCCCTGTCATGGCCTGCGTCGCGCGCAGGCGTTCGATCCGTCAGGAGCGGGCCAAAAAGTTGGGCGTATCGGCCAAGAGATGTATGCTCGCGGTGGTTGCAGAGACCAGAGAACGCTGGAGATGAGCGCCGAGTTGATTGCCATCTTCGCTACTGGTATCGCGCTGGCCGGGCTGATCCTGACGGTTACCGGGAGGCTGTCCACGCGGCTCACGGCAGTCGAGAAGGAAACTGCCCGGGTCGCGGGCGCGGTCGATATCCTGACCGAATTCCTGATCGACCGCGAACGCTCAGCCACCGGGGGGATGACCATGACGGAGACGACGTCTGGCAAGGTCGAAATCGTCCACCCCTCCTACCGGCCAAACAAGGAAGACATGCGGGTCGATGCCGCCTTCGAGGAGGCCGTCGACACGCTCACGCGCCTGTTCGCATTCTCTATTTCGATCGGCCGAGGCGCGGCAAATAGCCGGGCCGTCGCCGAACCCTCGGCACTTTCCCACGTAGTCCTCCCGCGGCTTGCCCCCGTCGGGGCCAGCCATGACGCGGGCGGAAGGAGCGGGAAGGGGCGAAGGACCGCCGCTAACCCCCGCCCGCGTCGATCAGGTCGCAGAGCTCTTCCGGGCTCACCGGGTAGGACCGGATGACCACGCCGAAGGGTTCCAGCGCGTTCTCGATCGCCGCCACGATCGCCGATGTCGCCGGGATCGTGCCGCCCTCGCCGGCGCCCTTGATGCCGAGCGGGTTGAGCGGCGAGGGCGTCTCCTGGTGGGCGATGGCGATCGGCGGCATCTCGGTGGCGATCGGCAGCAGGTACTCGCCGTAATTGTTGTTCAGCGGCTGCCCGGCCCCGTCGTAGACCAGCCGTTCGAACAGCGCGTTGCCGATGCCGTGGACCACGCCGCCGACGATCTGCCCGTCCACCATCATCGGGTTGATCATGTTGCCGCAATCATGCGCCACCGAGTAGCGCAGCACGCGCACCTCGCCGGTGCCGATATCGACCTCGACCTCGGCGATGTTGGAGCCCGACGCGGTCGGCATGCCGTCCGACGTCCTATACGAGGTCGCCTCCAGCCCCGGCGCGAAGCCCTTGGGCAGCGGCCCCCCCGCCATCGGCGCGAGCTGCCTGGCAAGCTCGCCGTAGGTGACCGTCATCTCCGGCACGCCGGCCACGCCGATCACGCCGTCCTCCACCTCCAGGTCCTCGACCGAGGCCTCCAGCCGCTCGGCGGCGAGACCGAGCGCCTTGTCGCGCACGCTGTCGGCCGCGTCGAACACCGCCGTCGAGGCGTTGACCGCCACCCGGCTGCCGATGGTGCCGACGCCGTGCGGGAAGGCCCCGGTATCGGCGGCCATGACGTAGATGTCGTCGAGCGCCACGTCGAGCCGGTCGGCGCAGACCTGCGCCAGCATGGTCTCGTGCCCCTGGCCCTGGCTCGCAGCCCCGGTCTGGATCAGCACCTTGCCGTCGGGCTGGACGCGCACCGTGGCCCCCTCATAGGGCCCGACGCCGGTATCCTCGATGCAGCTGGAGACGCCGATCCCGAGATAGCGGCCCTGTTCCCGCGCCGCCTTCTGGCGGGCGGCGAAGCCGGCGTATTCGGCGAGCTCGACGACCTTGTCGAGGCAGCCCTCGAAATCGCCGCTGTCGTACTTGATCGGCGAGCCATCGCGGAATTTTTGGCCGGTATCGTATGGAAACCCGTCCGCCGGCACGTAGTTGCGCCGCCGCACCTCGGCCTGGTCGAGACCGAGCTCGCGGGCGATCCGGGCGATCAGGCGTTCCATCGCGAAGGCCGCGTTGGGCCGGCCGGCGCCGCGGATCGGCGAGTTCGGCGCGGTGTTGGTGAACACCACGTCCATGGCGACGTCGAGCGCCGGCACCGCGTAGGGGCCGGGGAGCGGCGTCAGCGTGGTCATCGGCAGCAGCAGGCCGTAGGGCACATAGGCCCCGTTGTCGTGGACCACGCGCCCGCGGACGCCGAGCAGCCTGCCGTCGGAGTCCACCGCCGCCTGCAGCGTCCATTCCTGGTCGCGCTGGGTGTTGGTGGTCACGAAATGCTCGCGCCGGTCCTCGATCCACTTGACCGGCCGCCCGAGGGCGGAGGCGGCCAGCGGTACCACGATCTCCTCGGCGTAGACGCCCGCCTTGGGGCCGAACCCGCCGCCGACATCGGGCGCAACCACCCGCACCCTTCCCTCGTCGCGGCCGAGATAGGCGGCGACATTGCGGCGCACCAGATACGGGCATTGCGTCGCCGAGATTATCGTGAGCCCGTCCTGATGCGGGCGGTCCTCGGCGATGACGCCGCGGCACTCCATCGCGTGGCAGCCGCCGCGATGCTGCAAGAACCGTTCCTCGAAGACATGCGCGGCATCGGCGAAGGCGGCGTCGGCCTCACCGAAGGCGACGCGCAGCCGGGCCACGACATTGTCGGGCGAGTCGGCATGCGCCAGCGGCGCGCCGTCCTTCGCCGCCTCGCGGCAGTCGACCACGGCGGGCAGCTTCTCGTAATCGACCGCCACCAGCCCCGCCGCGTCCTCGGCGATATGGCGCGTCTCGGCGACCGCGACGGCGATCCCCTGGCCGACATAGCACACCTCATCCCTGGCCAGCGGGTACTGGGTCGTGGGTTGCAGCAGGACCGGCGCCGGGTAGGGCTGGACCATCGGCCGGTCGCGGTATTCCGGCGGGAAGTCCGCAAGCGTGAACACGGCGTGGACGCCCGGCAGCGCCCGCGCGGCTTCCGCGTCGATCGAGCGGATCCGCGCATGCGCCTCGGTCGAGCGGACGATCGCCGCCTCCAGCATGCCGGGCAGCTCGATGTCGTCGACATAGCGCCCGTTGCCGGTGACCAGGCGCGCGTCCTCGACCCGGCGCACCTCGGCGCCGAAATAGCGAACCCCCATCGCTCAATCCTCCTCCTGGGCCGCGCCGGAAGCGGCGAGCGCGGCGGCGACGATCGGCTGGTAGCCGGTGCAGCGGCAGATATTGCCCGAGATCGCCTCGCGGACCTCCCGGTCGGTGGGCGCCTTGTTGTCGCGCAGGAAGGCGGTCAGCGAGGTCAGCATGCCGGGCGTGCAGAACCCGCATTGCAGCGCGTGGTGCTCGCGGAACGCCTCCTGCAACGGCGAGAGCGTGCCGTCGGCCGCCGCCAGCCCCTCGACGGTGGTCACCTCGCGGCCGCGCGCCTGGACGGCCAGCATCAGGCAGGACCTCACCGCCTGGCCGTCGACCAGGACCGTGCAGGCGCCGCAGACGCCATGCTCGCAGCCGAGATGGGTGCCGGTCAGCTTGACCTCCCGGCGCAGGAAATCGCCGAGATGGAGCCGGTCCTCGATTTCGGCCTCCACCGGGGCGCCGTTCACGGTGAGCGAGATGCGGTGGGTGTGTCTTGCGTCTGCCATGTCAGGCGGCCTCCCTGGCCCGCTCGGCGGCGCTCGCCAGCGCGCGCTCCACCAGCACGCCGGTCAGGCGCTGGCGGTACTTGGCGCTGACATAGGCGTCGCTCATCGCCTCGATCCCGCGCGCCTCGCCGGCCGCCGCCCTGAAGGTCGCGGGGTTTGCCGCTTCGCCCGCGAGCGCCGCCTCGATTTCGGCGAGGCGGACCGGGTGCGGAGCGACGCCGGCCACGGCAAGCGACGCGCGCCGGATCGTGTCGCCCGCGAGCGAGAGCATCGCCGCCACGCCGACGATGGCGAAATCGCCGTGCCGTCTCGCGAACTCGACGAAGGCCTGGCCGTCGAGCGCCGCGCTCGCGGGCAGGCGGATGCGGATCAGCGCCTCGTCCGCGGCGAGGTTCGGCGTCATGTAGGCGAGCGGCCAGTCGGCCATCGCCACCTCGCGTTCGCCGTCCCGCCCGCGCACCGTCAGCACCGCGTCCGTCGCGGCGGCGACGCAGGGAAGCTCGGCCGACGGATCGAGATGGCACAGGCTGCCGCCCACCGTGCCGCGGTTGCGGGTCTGGAAGTGGCCGACATGGGCGAGCGCCTCGGCGAGGATCGGAAACCGCCCGGCGGCCGGGCGGGAGCCCAGCAGGTCGCGCTGGCGCGTCATCGCGCCGATTTCGATCCCCTCTGCGCTATCCGCGACCCCGGCGAGCGCGCCCACTCCGTTGAGGTCGATCAGGTGGTCGGGCATCGCGTAGCGCATGTTGAGCATCGGCATCAGCGACTGGCCGCCGGCCAGCAGCCTGGCGTTCTCCCTCTCGGCCAGCAGGCCCATCAGCTCGTCGACCGTCGACGGGTCGTGATAGGCGAACGGCGCCGGTTTCATGGTCGGTCTCCCATTCTCGGGCGTTCGGTTTTTTCCAATCTCACGAAATTTTCCAAAAGTGCAATTCCCTTGTTCGGCCCCGGGGATTTGTTTAGCTTGCCGGTCTGAACGATGTACCCGCTGGGTTGCAACACGGATCAGGGGAGGTCCACCGAATGAGCAGGTTCTCAAGGCGTGATGTCGTCAAGGGCGGTCTGACCGTCGCCTCGCTTTCCGCGCTGCCGGTCGGCATTCCCGGGCTCGCCTGGGGCGCGACCGAGAACGAGAGGATCGTCGCCGCCGCGAAGGGCGCCGGCGCGGGCGACCTGAAGGGCATGATCTGGTCGAACTACTACGTCGCCATGACCCCGGCGATGGAGCGGTTCAGGCAGGCGACCGGGATCGGCGTCGGCAGCATCCAGGACATCTCGATCTTCGTCATCCCGCAGCGCGCGATGGCCGAGGCGCTGTCGCGCTCGCCGGAGTTCGACTTCTTCCACGTCGATTCCAACATGATCCCCTCGCTCGCCTCGGCCGGCCTGCTGGAGCCGCTCGACGGCTACATGAAGAAGGCCGATTTCTCCATCGACGCGGTCGGCACCTACGGCAATTTCATGCGCTACAAGGGCAACACCTACGGCGTGCCCACCGACGGCAACGTGCATGTCCAGTTCACCCGCAAGGATCTGATGGAGAACCCGGACGAGCAGAAGGCGTTCGAGGACAAGCACGGCAAGAAGCTCGCCTATCCGGTGACCTGGGAGGACGACCAGCAGTTGATGGAGTTCTTCCACCGGCCGGACCAGGATCTGTACGGCTCGGCCAATCTGCGCAACCGCGCCAACGGCGTGACCTGGTGGTACATGTATTTCTACTCGGCCGGCGGCTTCCCGTTCGACGACGACATGAACCCGACGCTGGACACCCCGGCCGGCCGCTACGCGGTCGAGACCTATCTCAACATCAAGAAGGTCTCGCATCCCGAGGCGCCGGGCTGGGGCACGCCGCAGATGATCCCGCGGATCACCGGCGGCAAGGCGTTCGCCTGCCAGTACTGGGACGGCATCATCGCGCTCAACGAGAACCCCAAGAAGTCGAAGACCGCCGGCAAGTGGCATTACAGCCTGTCGCCGGGCTCCAGGTTCTCGGGCAAGCTGATCCACCGCGCGATCTCCTCGCCGCTCGGCGCGATCCTGGTGAACCGCTACTCCAAGAACAAGGAGAAGGCGGCCTATATGGCGATGTGGTGGGGCTCGCTGAAGAACTCCGAGGAGATCGTCGCCGACCGGGTCAACACCTTCCACGACCCGTGGCATGTCGGCCACATGACCTCCGAGGTGGTCAAGACGGCCTACACGCCGGGCGGCCTCGCGGCGATCGAGACCTGCCTCAAGGTGGCCTCGCCGCCGATCTACCTGACCGGCTATCTCGAGTTCCAGGACCAGCTCGCCAAGAACCTGTCCGAGGCCTATGTCGGGCAGAAGCCGGCCGACCGGGTGCTGAAGGACACCGAGGAGGCGTGGGGGAAGATCGTCAAGCGCATCGGCAAGCGCCGGCTCAAGAAGGAGCTCGCGAGCTACAAGGCGGTGTTCCCGAAAGTCGACGTCCCGGCCTGACCCGGGTAGGGTCCCTGAGCAGTTGGAGGCGCGCCGCCGCGCGCCTCCAGGCGCTTTCGGGGCAGGGGTAGATGGCGACCAACGCAGCCGCGGCGGTTCCGGGGGACGGAAGGGTCGGCCGGCGCGAGATGACCCAGGCGCGCGCGATCCGCCGCTTCAAGTGGTCGGTGCTCGGCGTGTTCCTCGCCTTGATGGTCGGCGTGCTCGGCCCGGTGCTGTTCCTCCAGCTCTATTTCTCGTTCCACGACTTCTCGATCTATCTCGGCAGCTGGTGGGACGCCGAGTATGCCGGGCTGGAGATCTTCGAGGAGGTGGTGACCGACCCCCGGCTCGGCATCGCCATCATCCGCTCGCTCCTGTTCGCCGCCGGCTCGACAATCGGCTGCTTCGTCATCGGCTTCGGCCTGGCGCTCTTGATGTACCGCCCGTTCCGCGGCCAGGCGCTGTTCTACATCGTCTTCATCCTGCCCATGCTCACCGTGCCGATCGTCATCGCCTATACCGGCGAGATGCTGCTCTACCAGAAGGGGCCCTTGAACGACGTGCTGAGCTGGCTCTCGGGCCACGACGTCAACGTCATCTGGCTCGCCAACGCGAAGATGGCGCTGACCACGGTGATGCTGCTGGAGATCTGGAACTGGGTCCCGTTCTCCTTCATCATCATGATCGCCGGTCTGGCCTCGCTGCCGAGGGAGCCGCAGGAAGCCGCCCAGGTGCTGGGCGCCTCGAAGTGGCGGATCTTCCTGGAGATCCAGCTCCCCTTGCTGCGCCCGGTGATCATCCTCGCCATCGTGCTCCGCTTCCTCGAGGCGATGGCGGAATTCCCCAAGGCCTGGTCGCTGTTCCAGGGCGGGCCGGGCTCGGCCACCGAGACCATCCCGATCTACCTCTACATCACGACCTGGCAGTATTTCGAGGTCTCCAAGGGGGCCGCGATGTCCTATGTCGTGATGTTGATCATGATCGCGATCGTGCTGGTGGCGATCTTCTTCCTGCGCCGCGAGAAGCGGGCGCTGGACGAGATGTACGGCGTTCCCGCCGAGGACCGGGCGGGCTGAGCGATGGCGATCGGCCGCGCGCACCGCAGGACCGCCTTCGAGGCCGGGCGCTATGCGATCCTCGTGCTCTGGCTGCTGATCGTCGCCTTTCCGATGTTCTGGGTGATCTCGACCTCCTTCAAGCCGGACCACGAGTGGTTCGCCTGGCCGCCGGTCTACTGGTCGCAGGAGCCGACGCTCAACAACTATCTCAATGTCTGGACCGACTATTCCGAGTACGAGGACACGCAATACATCAAGTCGCTGCAAAAGCCCTGGATCGCGCTCAGGAACAGCCTGATCATCTCGCTGACGGCGACCTTCCTCGCCGTCGGCTTCGGCGCCATCCTCGCCTACGGGGTCTCGCGCTACCGCATCCTGTCGGAAGCGCGCATGTTCCAGCTCCTGATGCTGCGCATGGTGCCGCCGATCGTGGTGGTGGCGCCGCTCTCGCTCTACTACTCGACGCTGGGCCTGCTCGATACCGTGCTCGGGCTCGTCATCGTCTACTTCCTGACCACGCTCCCCTATGCGGTGTGGATGACCAAGAGCTTCATCGACGAGGTCCCGCGCGAGGTCGAGCAGGCGGCGATGATTCTGGGGGCGAGCCGCTGGCGGACCATCTGGGAGGTGGTGCTGCCGCTGGTCCGCTCCGGGCTGGTGGCGACCTTCCTGTTCATCCTGATCCTGACCTGGAGCGAGTATCTGCTGGCCCTGATCCTGTCCAAGACCGAGGTGGTGACGCTGCCGGTCGAGCTCAGCAAGTACGAGGGCTCGACCGAGGGCAGGGTGTACGGACGCCAGGCGGCGCTTGCCGTCGGCGTCACCATCCCGCTGGTCATCATCGGCGTGTTCATCCGCCGGCATCTGGCGCGCGGGTTCAGCTTCGGCATGGTGAGAAGGTAGCGACGTGGCACGGATCGAGCTCGACAGGCTGCGCAAGGAGTTCGGCCGCTCGGTGGTCGCGGTCAAGGATCTCAGCCTGACCATCGAGGACGGCGAGTTCCTGGTCATGGTCGGGCCGTCGGGATGCGGCAAGACCACGACGCTCCGCATGATCGCCGGCTTCGAGGACCCGAGCGCCGGAGAGATCCGGATGGACGGCAACCCGGTCAACGACCTCGAGCCGGGCGACCGCAATCTCGGCATGGTGTTCCAGAGCCACGCGCTGTTCCCGCACAAGACGGTGGCGCAGAACATCGAGTTCGGCCCGAGGATGCAGAAGGTCGATCCCGAGACCCGCCGCCGCCGGGTGCGCGAGGTGGCGGCGATGGTCCGCATCACCCACCTGCTGGACAAGATGCCCGGCCAGTGCTCGGGCGGCGAATCGCAGCGCGTCGCGCTCGCCCGGACGCTGATCACCGACCCCGGCACCTTCCTGCTCGACGAGCCGCTGTCGAGCCTCGACGCCAAGCTCAGGCGCGAGATGCGCGCCGAGGTCGACCGCCTGCACCAGGAGCTCGGCAAGACCTTCGTCTACGTCACCCACGACCAGGAAGAGGCGATGACGCTGGCCGACCGCATCGTGGTGATGCGCGCCGGCGAGATCGAGCAGGTCGGCACGCCGCTGGAGATCTACAGCGACCCGGTCTCGCTCTTCGTCGCCGATTTCTTCGGCAGCCCGTCGATGAACCTGATCCCCGGCCGGATCGAGAACGAAGCGGGCACCGCCGTCTTCGCCGGCGAGCGCACGACGATCGCGCTGCCCCCCGCCTTCGCCGGGGCCCAGCCCGGCCCCGGCACGCTCGGCATCCGGCCCGAGCATCTCGCCGTCGGCACCGAGGGCGAGCTGGTCGAGAAGATCCACCTCGTCGAGCCGCTCGGCAAGGACACGCTGCTCTACTTCGACTATGGCGGCGAGCAGGATTTGATCGCCATCGTCGACGGGGTGTCGACCTGGCGCGCGGGCACCGAGCTCGGCGTCCGCTTCACCCCGGAGCATCTGTTCCTGTTCGACGAGGACGGACGCCGCATCGGCCGCGCGCAGTGAGCCGCCCGGCGCGGCAACCGGCCGAGAGTTGCGGCCCGGAAGTCCTTCGATACGCCCGGATCAAGTCCGAGCCCCTATCGAAGGACGCCGCTCACCCTGCCGCCGCCATCCAGCCGAGGGTCTCCTCGGTCCGCCGGCTCGGCCAATATTCCGCGGCGGTCCAGCCGTCATAGCCCAGCCGGTCGAGGGCGGCGAACACCGCCGGGAAGTCGATCGCGCCGGTGCCGGGCTCGTGCCTTCCGGGGTTGTCGGCGAACTGGACGTGGCCGATGCGCCCCGCGATCTCCGCCAGCCGCTCGATCGGCCGGCCCTCCATGATGTCCATGTGGTAGAGATCGTGCTGCAGCGCGAGATTGCCGTGGCCGGCCAGGTCGATTGCCTCCAGCGCGTGTGCGCTGGTGGTCAGCAGGAAGCCCGGCCGGTCGAGGGCGTTGACCGCCTCGACGACCACGCCGATCCCGAGCCCGCCCATCGCGTCGGCCGCGACCCGCAAATTCTCGGCCAGCGTGTCGAAGCAGCGCGCGCGCTCGAAGCCGTGCCGTTCGGGATAGCCGGCGAGCACGTTGACGTTGCCGGGGCGGAGCGCCGCCGCCACGTCGCGCGCGGTCTCCACGGCCGCGCGGAACTCCGCCTCCCGTCCCGGCGCGGCCGCGAGCCCCGGCCCGCCCGTCAGCATGTCGCCCACCGGCAGGTTGAGGACCGAGACCGCGAGCCCCGCCGCCTCGATCGCCCGCCGCCAGTCCTCTGCCGGCCGGTCGTAGGGGAACTGGATTTCTATCGCCCCGAACCCGGCGGCGGCGGCCGCCGCCGGCCGGTCCAGCCAGTCGCGCTCGGCGAACAGCATCGAGATATTGGCGGCAAACCGCGGCATGGCGGAGCGACTCTGCCACAGAAACGGTTTCGGTTTCGCCGCCGCGCGCGGTACCAATCGACGCGTCGAAACCGCCCGGATTCTTGCCATGGACCGCGCCACCGAGATCGAACTGCTGCAAGAGCTCGCGGAGCTGCGCCGGGCGCGCGGCTTCTGGCTCGACGACGGGGTCGCGACCTCGCCGGTCGCGCGCTACACCTCGCCCGAGCGGTTCTCGCGCGAGCGCGAGCGCCTGTTCCGCGCGCTTCCCGCGATCGTCGCGCATGCGAGCGAGCTGGCCGGGCCGGACAGCTTCCTGACCCGCGAGCTCGCCGGCCTGCCGCTGCTGCTCACCCGGGACGCCGGCGGCGCCGCGCATGCCTTCCTCAATGTCTGCCGCCATCGCGGCACCAGGCTGGTCGATGCCGCGGCGGGCTGCGCGCGCCGCTTCGTCTGCCCCTATCACGGCTGGACCTTCGACAACCGGGGCGCGCTGGAGGCCGTCACCCACGAGGCCGCCGGGTTTCCCGGCATCGACAGGGGGGCGCTCGGGCTCAAGCGCCTGGGTTGCGCCGAGCGCCACGGCTGGGTCTGGGTCGCCGCCGGCGGCGGGACGGCGCCCGACATCGACGAGTTCCTCGACGGGCTCGCCGCCGACTTCGCCTGGCTCGACGCCGGCGCGCTCAGGATCGCGCACCGGGGCGTCGAGGAGCGGGCGGCGAACTGGAAGATCCTCGTCGAGGGCGGGATCGAGTCCTACCATTTCCGCATCGCCCACAAGGACTCGATCGGCCCCCATTTCCAGGACAATCTGTCGAGCTACCGGGTGTTCGGCCGGCATATCCGCTCGGTGCTGCCGCGCGCCCGGCTCGACGCCATGATCGACCGGCCGAGGGAGGGCTGGTCGCTGAGGCGGGCGGCCAACCTGGTCTACACCGTGTTCCCGTCCGCCCAGCTCCTGGTGCAGGAGGACCACATCGTCTGGATCCAGCCCCAGCCGCTCGCCCCCGGCCGGACCCGGCTCGGGATCGCCACCCTGGGGCCGGCCGGATCCGGGGATGCCGGGCACTGGCGCAGGAACCACGCCATCACCGTCGAGACCCTGGCCGAGGATTTCGCCATCGGCGAGAGCATCCAGAGCGGGCTCGACTCGGGTGCCAACGCGGAGCTCCGCTTCGGCCGCTTCGAGGGCGCGCTCGATCGCTTCAACCGGATCGTGGAACGGGAGATCGGCGCGGGCTGACCTGCCACCGAAGCTCGACTGGCTCTCGGGCGTGCTCGTCGAGCGCCGCGGCGTCGCCAAACAGGAATGTACTTGTTCCGGCATCTGAACTAAGAAGCCCCCGCCCGGCAGTCGCGATCCCGGAACCGGCGATGCCGCGGGCCGCCAGCCCGCCACAGCGCGCATGGCGGCGGCGCTCGCCGTCTTCGGATCGTCCAGGCTGCGGGATGGGAGGCGGAGGGTGACCGACAGCGATCCACCGGCGGAACACCGCGCGACGGCGGGACGGCGAGCGTCGATCCGCACCCCCCGAATCGCCGGGCGGCGGGGCTAGCTCCGATGGCGGAGGTTCACGCGAGCGCCATCGTCGAGGAAGGGGCGGAGCTCGGCGAAGGGGTCGTCGTCGGCCCGTTCTGCACGGTCGGTCCGGATGCCGTTCTCGGCGACGGCGTGAAGCTGGTCTCGCACGCGGTCGTCGCCGGACGGACCGCGATCGGACGGAACACGGTGGTTCACCCGTTCGCCTCGATCGGCACGCCGCCGCAGGACCTCAAATACCGGGGCGAGCCGTCCCGGCTGGAGATCGGCGCCAACAACGTCATCCGCGAGCATGTGACCATGAACCCGGGGACCGAAGGCGGCGGCATGCTGACCCGGGTGGGCGACCATGGGCTGTTCATGACGGGCGCCCACGTCGCCCATGATTGCGCGCTCGGCGATAACGTTATCCTGGTGAACGACGCGGCGCTCGGCGGGCATGTCACGATCGGCGACTTCGCGATCGTGGGCGGGCTCTCCGGGGTGCACCAGTTCTGCCGCATCGGCGCCCACGCGATCGTCGGCGCCGAGTCCATGGTCGCCCAGGATGTCATCCCCTACGGGTCGGTGACCGGCGAGCGGGCACGGCTCGTCGGGCTCAACATGGAGGGCCTCAGGCGGCTGGAACTGCCGCAGGCCGACATCCAGGCGCTGCGTGCCGCCTATCGCCTCCTGTTCGCGGCGGAGGGGACCCTTGCCGAGCGTCTGGAGGACGTGAGCCGGATGTACTCCGGCAACGAGGCGGTGATGGACATCGTCTCGTTCATCCGTGCCGAATCTTCGCGCGCGATCTGCCAGCCCGCGACCTCCGGCGGCGCGCAGGGGACGTGAGCTCCGAACGTTCGACGATGCACGCCGCCCTCCGCCGGCTTCTCGGACAGGCCCCGATCCTCGCGGCCCTCGGCCTCGCGCTGGCCGCGAGCTGGGGGTTCGTCGCCTGGATGACGCTCGACATGGCGCACCCCCTGGTGCGGCTGGCGATGCCGATGGACGCCGCATGGTCGGCCGCCACCGCGGTCGCGGTCCTCGCCATGTGGGCCGGGATGATGTTCGCCATGATGCTGCCCTCGGCGGCGCCGATGATCCTCGCCTTCGACACCGTCGAACGCGGCGGCGCCGGGGACGGCGGAGCGGCGCCGCGGACGCTCGTCTTCGCCGGCGGCTATCTGCTGGTCTGGGTCGGCTATTCCGGGCTCGCCGCCGGCGCGCAGTGGGGGTTTCAGGCGAGCGGGCTGCTGACGCCGATGATCGCGAGCCGCTCCGACTGGCTCACCGGGGGGCTGCTGGCGCTTGCCGGGCTCTACCAGTGGACGCCGATCAAGCAGGCCTGCCTCAGGCATTGCCGCACGCCGCTCGGCTTCCTGATGGCGGAGTGGCGCGACGGCGCGCGGGGCGCGCTCGCGATGGGGCTTAGGCACGGCCTCTACTGCGCCGGCTGCTGCTGGGCGCTGATGCTGCTGCTGTTCGTCGCGGGCGTCATGAACCCGGTCTGGATAGTGTTCCTGACCGTGCTGGTGGCGCTGGAGAAATGGCCGGTCCTGCCCGCCTGGCTCGCCCGGCTGTCCGGCGCAATGATGGTCGGCGCGGGAGCGGCGATCCTGGTCTGACCGGCCCAGCCCGGATTTCTCACCACTGTCATGGTCTGCGCGGCGCTGTCCGGCCGACAGGGCAGGAGAGGCGCGCGGCGCGATGCGGGGACATCGGGCAAGCGCCACGACGCACCCTGTCGGCCGGAGAGCGCCGCCCGAAGGGTCGCGCCCGGGCGCCCGCCCGCGGCGTCGCGGGCCTCGACCGTAGTGCCGCTACGCCCTTCGGCCCGCTCCTGGCGGGACGAACGCCCGGGCGCGACGCAGGCCATGACAGTGGTGAGAAATCCGGGCTACGGTCCGGTCCAGTCGAACGGGATGTGCTTGGCCGAATTCACGTCCCAGGAGTACTGGAAGCCGAACGCGTCCACCCGGCACACGGTCGACTTGCCCCAGGTGACGAGCTGCGGCCCGGGCCCGGTCTCCGAGCCCGGCGCGTTGGCCATGCGCGGGTATGTGCCGGGATTGCTGGTGGGTCCGGTCAGGGCCTCAGCCCAGGCCGTCACCTTGCCCGCGATGTCGACGCCCCAGCGCGACTGGTCGGGCGCGATCTCGAAGGAGATCCTGGCGCGTTCGACGCCGACCACCTGGCGGCCCTCGGCGAACATGGCCGCCACCTTGGCCATGAAGCCGCCGGCCCGGCCGCCGATGATCGCCGTCAGCGCCTCGGCCTGGGCGTCGTCGGCGCGCTCGTCGATGAAGATGCCGGCCTTGCCGCTCGCCTTGCCGGCCCACAGATCGCCCTCCCAGCGCCCGACCCGCACGAACACGCGGTCGTCGAGGACGGTGTCCCCGTAATGCCCGCGCGTGACGTGCCACAGCAGCACCCCTTCGCACCATCCGTTGTCCGGCGCCTGCGCGAAGGTGCAGGGGCAGGCGATGTCGCAGCTGCAATTGTCGAACCAGTCGCCGACGATGTGCCAGTCCGGCGTATCCGCCATGCGTGCCTCCCAGGCCGTCGCAACCCGTCCGCCGATGGTATGCGACGGCGGTGGCGGCGCACAACAGGCTTGGCGGCACGGGGCGGCGGCGGGACTGAATTGCTCGCAACGAAAAAAGTGCTTGACATGGGACACGTTTTGGGGTAGATTTGGCACAGTCGAGAAATGGGGCCCCGGACACTCCGGCGCCCCTTTTTCGTGCCCGCATCCCCGGCACCGCAAACGGAGCACCCCCCGATGGACAAGCGTGTCGGACGCCTCGAACGCATCGAGCCCTCCTGCGTATGGAAGAACGAGCCGGGCGAGTTCCTCCCCTGGCTCGCGGCGCGGGAGAGCCTGGACTGTCTCGGCGCCGCGCTCGGCCTCGCCCTCGAGCCGGTGGCGCGGGAGGCCCGGGTGGGGCATTTGTGCGCCGATCTCCTGTGCCGCGACCGCGGCCCCGGGCCAACGTGGTGATCGAGGCCCGGCTCGGGACCTCCGACCACCGGCATCTCGGCCAAATCCTGACCTGTGCCTGCGGACTCCAGGCCCGCGCCGTGGTCTGGCTCGCGTCCCGGTTCCACGCCGCACACCGCACTGCGTTCGACCTGTTCAACGAGTGCCGCCCGCTCCGGCTGGACTGCTTCGCCATCGAGATGGAGATGTGGAAGATCGGCGCGTCGGACACCGCCCCTCCGTCATGGCCCGACTCGATCCACTGCTGTCCGGTTTAGCCTTCGACGCGCGTCGCGCGCGGCGTTTCCCGCCCCATCACCATGCCTCCCCCCATCGTCATGCCCCGGCCCCCGGATCAAGTCCGGGGGTGATCCGGGCATCCACTGGCGCCGCCGCCTCTCCCGACGGGGCGTTGTACCGGTGGCGCCAGTGGTTGCGCGGATCAAGTCCGCGCATGGGTGGCCGGATCAAGTCCGGCCATGACGGGGTGAGGGTGGCGGTGGAGGAGTACGGGAGCCGGGGGCGGACCGCCCCGCCCTTGGATGCCCGAACGAGTCCGGGCATGACGGAGGGGCGTGGCCGGACCGCCCGACCCTGTCTCGGAGCTCGATGACGATCTTGCCGAAATGGCCGGCCGCTGCCATGCGGCGACAGGCCTCCCGGGCATCGGCGAAGGCGAGGCGCCGGTCGATGACCGGTCTCGCGCCGCCGGCCTCGATGGCGGCGTTCATGTCCAAAAACATGGCCCGGCTGCCGACATGGATGCCGTCGAGGCGGACCGCCTCGATGGATTGCGCGAGCGTGCCGCCGCCGTCGACCTCCACGACACGGTCGACGCCGTCCCCGCCGTCATCTCGCGCGCCGCCGCGGCCCGGCCGGGCGTCGCCGCGTCGTTGATCGTCCGCCACGCCCCCATGTCGCGGGCGCGGGCGCGTCATGGGCGCCCCGCGATTCCATCCCGAACCGACATGCTCTAGTCTGGAGGCTCGTGCCGACACGAGGGACCGCCGCCATGAGCGCCGAGACGATCGCACCGTTTCTGAGCAACGCCTGGTACGTCGCCGCCTGGCCGGAGGAGATCGGCGAGGCGCCGCTCGCCCGGACCATCATGAACCGGCCCATCGTGCTGTTCCGCGACGCCGACGGCAGGGCGGCGGCGCTGGAGGACCGGTGCTGCCACCGCGGCGCGCCGCTGACCCACGGCAGCGTGGTCGCCGAGGGGATCCAGTGCGGCTATCACGGGCTGGTCTACGACCGCAGCGGGCGCTGCGTGCGCATCCCGGGCCAGGAGCGGATCGCCGGCGAGGCGCGAGTGCGCGCCTATCCGGTGGTCGAGCGGCAGCAATTCGTCTGGATCTGGATGGGCGATCCGGCGCTCGCCGACGAAAGCGCCATCCTCGACTACCTGTGGCACGACCGGCCGGAGCGCTGGCCGCACCGGCGCGCGATGTTCCGCATCGCCGCCAACTACATGATGATGATGGACAATCTGATGGATCTGTCGCCTCTGGGCTATCTCCACGCCCGGACCATCGGCGGCTCCCCGCTGGTCCACTCGACCGACGAGATGAAGGTCGAGCGGCGGCCGACGGGGGTGATGCTGATCCGCGAGATGCGCGACATGCCCGCGCCGCCGAGCTTCGTCAGGGCGGTCGGGTTCGAGGGGAAGATCGACCGGCGCCAGGAGTTCGAATACGTCGCCCCGGCCGCGGTGCTGCAATGGGCGGGCGCGGTGGACACCGGCAAGGATTTGAAGGACGAGAACGATCCGGGCGCCTTCCGGGTCCGGCTGTTCCACGGGGCGACGCCGGAGACCGAGTCGAGCTTCCACTATTTCTGGTCGTCCGCGACCGGCTTCCGCACCGACGACCCGGAGGCGGTCGAGGGGTTCTTCGAGGAGGTGCACGCCACCTTCCTGGAGGACAAGGCGATCATGGAGGCCCAGCAGCAGCGCATCGCGCTGGAGCCCGGCCGCTCGCTGGTGGCGATCCGCGCCGACAACGCCCTGGTCGCCGCGCGCCGCCACCTGCAGCGCCTGCTGGATGCGGAGAACGCGCCGCCGGCGGTCGCGGCGGAGTAGCGCCCGGGGCCAGCCGGGGGATGGCCGGCTTCGCCGACTACGACGACCTCGGCGCGCTCGGCCGCGCGCGCCGGCCGGGCGCCCTCCATGCCGCGCGCGAGGCGGCCGCGTTGACGCTCGCCGAATACGACCGCATGGCGGAGGACTTCCGCGCCGGCACCGCCGACCACGACGTGAGCCAGAACATCGAGGCCCTGCTGGAGGCCATCGAGGGCGCGCCGCCGCATGCGATCCTCGATCTCGGCTGCGGGCCGGGCCGCGATCTTCGCGCCTTCGCCGCGCTCGGCCACGATGCGACCGGGCTCGACGGCTCGGCGGCGCTGGCGGCGATGGCCCGCGCCGCGTCCGGCTGTCCGGTGCTGCACCAGGATTTCCTCGCGCTCGACCTGCCGCCCGCGAGCTACGACGGAATCTTCGCCAACGCCGCGCTGTTCCACGTGCCGAGCAGCCAGATCGCCCGCGTGCTCGCCGAGCTCGCCGCCGCGCTGAAGCCCCGCGGCGTGCTGTTCTGCTCCAACCCGCGCGGCAACAACGAGGAGGGCTGGGTCGGCGGCCGCTATGGCTGCTTCTACGACCTGGAGACCTGGCGCGGCCACGCCGCCGGGGCGGGTTTTTCGGAGCTCCGCCACTACTACCGCCCGCCCGGCCGCCCCCGCGCCCAGCAGCCCTGGCTCGCCACGGTGTGGCGCAGGGGCTGAGGGGACGGCCATGGCACTGCTGATCGTCAACCTGATGATGGGGACGCAGGAGGACTGGCGGGCGGCGATCAATGCCGAGCTGCCCGATCTGGAGGTGCGGTTCTGGCCCGGGATCGGCGACCCGGCCGATATCGAGTATCTGGCGTTTACCCGCCCCAATCTCGACGAGTGGCCGGCATTCCCCAACCTCAAGGCGATGCTGACCCGCCAGGCGGGGGTCGACGGGTTCGTGCGCCATCCCGGCCTGCCGGACGTGCCGCTGTCCAAGCTGGAGCCCGAGGACGGCGACCCGATGATGACCGAATACGCGGTCATGCACGTGCTCCGGCTGCACCGCCACATGCCGACCTACGCCGAACGCCAGGCGCGGAGGGAATGGCGCGAGGTGGCGCAGAAGCGGCCCGGGGAACGCACCGTCGGCTTCCTCGGCTACGGCACGATGGCGCGCAAGCCGGCGCGCATCCTCGCCGATCTGGGGTTCGACGTCGCCGCCTGGACGCGGACGCCGAAGCCCGATGCGGGGATCCCGGTCTTCGCCGGCGCCGAGCGCCTGGACGCGATCCTCGAACGCTCGGACATCGTGGTCTGCCTGCTGCCGCTGACGGCGGAGACGCGCGGCATCCTGAACGCGGCGGCGTTCGCGAAAATGCCGGCGGGCGGCATGGTGATCAATATCGGCCGCGGCGAGCACGTGGTCGCCGAAGACCTGATCGCGGCGCTCGATTCGGGCCATCTCTACCACGCCGCGCTCGACGTGCATTCGCCCGAGCCGCTGCCGCCGGAGAGCCCGCTCTGGGACCATCCCAAGGTGACCGTCATGCCGCATGTCGCGCGACGCCCCGATATCGCGCAGCTCGCGCCGCAGATCGTCGCCAATATCAGGCTTCGCGAGGCCGGCCGGAGGCTGCTCCAGGAGGTCGACCGCGAGGCCGGCTACTAGCACCCGCAACGCAGGAGGACATCATGGCACTCAACCGGTACATCATCGAACGCGACATTCCCGCGGTCGGCACGCTGGAACGCCAGCAGCTCGCCGAGGCCGCCGCCAAGTCGAACGAGGCGCTGGCCCGGCTCGCCCCCGACATCCAGTGGGTGGAGAGCTTCGTCGCCGCCGACAAGACATTCTGCGTGTACCTCGCCAGCGGCGAGGATATCATCCGCAAGCACGCGGAAATCAGCGGATTCCCGGCGACCAGGGTGACCGCCATCGGCAAGACGATCGATCCGACCACCGAGAAGGGCGGCTGAACGCGTCCCTGGACCTTCGAGCCGCGGGGGGCATGCGACATGCAGCGGGACCGCTACGGGTTCTCCATCGCCACCGCCAGCGCCGAGGCGGCCTCGCGCTACCGCGACGGGGTCGATCTCCACCTGTCCGGCAACCCGGGCGGCGCTGCGGCGCTGCGGGAGGCGGCGGCGACTGACCCCGGCTTCGCCCTGGCGCCGGCCGCGCTCGCCGTGGTGCTGCGCGACAGCGGGCGGCGCGACGAGGCGAAGGAGACCGCCGGGCTGGCGCGCTCGCTCGCCGCGAACGCCAGCCGGCGCGAGCGGCAGCACGTCGAGGCGATCGCGGCGCTTGCCGAGGGCGAGGGCGCGCGGGCGTTCTCGCTGATGCAGGACCATCTCGCGGAATTTCCGCGCGACGCGCTGATCCTGTTCGGCGCCGACCGCTATCTGTTCTACAGCGGCGGCGAGGACCGCCAGCGATTGCAGCACGACCTGCTCGAAGGGTTCGCCGGCGACTACGAAGACGACTGGTGGTTCCCCGGCCAGTACGGCTTCGCGCTCGGCGAGTGCGGCCGCTACGACAGGGCGGTCGAGGAGGCAAGGCGTTCGCTCGCGCTCAACCCGAAGAATCTGTGGGCCGCCCACACGCTGGCCCATGTCTATGCCGACACCAAGGACGACGAGGCGGGCGCGGCGTTTCTCGGGCCCTGGCTCGGCGACTTCGATCCGCGCGCGCCGATGTTCGGCCACACGTCGTGGCATCTCGCGCTGTTCGAGCTCGGGCTGGGGCGCCACGCGCGGGCGATGGAGGTCTACCGGAGTGCGGTGCGCCCCGCGGTCTGCTCGCATCGCAGCACGCTCAACAACGCGGCCTCCTTCCTGTGGCGCTGCATGGTCTACGGCTACGCCCCGGAAGCGGAACAATGGGACGAGCTCCAGCCGCTCGCCGCCGGCGTCTCCGGCCCGGCGCGCGGCGAATGGGACGGCATGAACGCCGCGCTCGCCTTCGCCGGGGCCGGCAACGAGGCGGGCAAGGACGCGCTGGTCGCCGGCCTCCGCGAGCTCGGCGCGGGCGGCCGGACGCGCGCCGTCGAGGTGGGGCTGCCGCTGGTCGAGGGCGCCTGGGCGTTCGCCCGCGGGGATTACGGCGCGGCGATCGGCTCGATGGCGCCGGCGATCCAGCGCATCGAGGGCGTCGGCGGCAGCAACGCCCAGCACGAGGTGTTCTGGGACGCGCTGATCGAGGCCTGTCTGCGCACCGAGCGCTTCGCCGAGGCCGAGGCGGTGCAGAAGAGCCGCCTCGACCCGCGCCCGACGGTGCGCGACCTGTTCCGCCTCGGCCGGGCGCAGCTCGGGCTCGGAAAGCCGGACGAGGCGACCGGCAACCTGCGCCGCGCCGCCGAGGGCTGGCGCGACGCGGACCCGGGCTCTCCCGAGGTCGCGGCGCTCGACGCGCTGTTGCAGCCGATCGCGTCGGAGGCGCCAACATGAGCACGAGCATCACCGTCCGCGGCATCGATCCCGGCGACAAGTCCCGGCTCCGGCGCGAAGCCCGCCGCATCGGCGTGTCGATGGAGGAGCTGGTCCGCCGGCTGATCCACGAGAAGCGCATCGAGGCCGAGCGTCGTCCTTCGATACGCCCGCCTGTGGCGGGCTACTCAGGATGAGGGTGTTTTCCTGGCCCCCGGAAACCCCTCATCCTGAGTAGCGGCGAAGCCGCGTATCGAAGGACGCCCCGCCATGCCCCAACCCGTCATGCCCGGACTTGTTCCGGGCATCTCTCGCGACCGGTTGCCTTGCCGGCGGCGGGCGGCGTGGATGGCCGGAACAGGTCCGGCCATGACGAGGGTCCTTCGATACGCCCGCCTGCGGTGGGCTACTCAGGACGAGGGAGGGTCGTTGGCTGGCGCTGCACCACGCCCCTCATCCTGAGTAGCGGCGAAGCCGCGTATCGAAGGACCTGCCTCGGCCTCCCCGGCCGCTTCAGCGCACGCCGAGCGCGAAATCGGCGGTGCCGCCGGCCGGCTCGAACTTCGAAAAGAACTCCACGACGGCGGAGAGCTCGCCCGTAAGCGAAACCTCGCCGCTCTCGATACCGTCCTCGAAGCTCGGACCGCCGCCCGCCCAGGCGCTCAGGAATTGACGCGGGAAGGTGAGCGTTGCGTCGCGGCTTGCCGGCGGCGTCTCGTGGAACTGGCAGACGCCGCGCCGGATCTCCAGGGCGAACGACTCCCCGGTGTCGGTCGTCGCGAAGCCGAGCACGATCCGGGTATCCATGCAGTCTTCGGCCCTCAGCCTGACGGTCAGCAGCTCCAGCAACCCGCCCATCGGGTAGTTGCGTGCCCGGTCGGGCTGGATCCGATGGCCGCCGCGCTGCTCGCCGAGGCCGTCTTCCAGCTCCAGCGCCTGGCACAGCGCCCAGTTGCGCCAGGTGCTTGTCTTCTGCCCGTAGCCCCAGGCCCTGAGCGCCGCCGCCTTCACGCCGCGCGCTTCCATGTCGGCGGTGTCCGCCCGCACCGCCCAGGTGGCGATGTCGGCGGCCCAGCGAAAATCCCCGGCCGCGATCGCCTGGCGCGCTTCGGAGAGCACCGCATCGCGCCCGCCCATCGCGCGGACATAGCGCCCGGCCCGTTCGCGCCAGGGCAGCGGGTCGAGCTCCACCGCGTCGCCCTGGAACCAGCCGACATAGCCGGCATAGACGCTGCGCACCGAGTGCTTGTAGCTGCCGTAGAACTCGCCCAGCCAGGGATGCGAGGCGAGATGCGGCGGCATGGTGACCTTTTCCGCGAGCTCGTCCCAGGTGCAGCCCTTGTTGATCCATCTGACGGCCTGGTCGTGCAGGTACTGGATCGCGTCCCGATGCGCGGTCAACACGTCGTCCACGGCATCGGCGCCCTCCACGGTGGGCCCGTGATGGGGGATCAGGATCTCCGCCCCGAAGGCGCGCAGCCGGTCGATCCCCTTGGCCCACAGCATCGGGTTGCGAAACTGCGTGCCGCGCAGCGCATAGACGTTGGGAAAGGTCATGCCCTGGATGGCGTCGGCGGAGATCAGCACCCTTTCGTCGGGCAGCCAGACGACGCACTGGTCGTCGGTCTCGCTCGGCACGTGCACGACGTGCAGCCGGATGCCGGCGATCTCGACCTCCAGCCTGTCCTCGAAGGTCCGGGTCGGGTTGGCGAAGCCCGCCTTGCCGCGCCGGGGCGGGGCGCCGATCGCGCTGCCGAAGGAGCCGGTCTCGCCGAATCCCAGATGGGCGCCGAACTGATAGGGGCCGCGGCGGCGCCGGATGGGGGCGAGAATGCCCTCGTCGCGCAGCAGATTGTCGGTCAGCCCGGACTGGCCGATGACCTCCACCTCGCCCGCCCGGATGTCCTCTTCGGAGACAAAGCTGAAGATGCCGCTGACGTGATCGCCGTGAAAATGGGTCACGATCACCGCCCTGATCGGAAGGTCGGTGATCTCGCGGAAGGCGGCGGCGGCCTCGTCGCCCGGCAGCTCGCCGCTCAGCGTATCGACGAGGACGCAGCCGTCGGTGCCCACGATCAGCGTGCAGTTCGAGCCGGTATAGCAGTGCGCCGTATGGATGTGCCCCCGCGTCGTGATGATCCGCGGCGTGGCATAGAGCGCCATCTGGGCCGCGAGGTCGGGATGCACCCCCGGTTCGGCGACGGACTTCTCTGACATGACTGCTCCTCGGCAGAATCGAGCGGGAGGTCAGTGTAGCCGCACGGACCTGCGAAGTGGATCGCGCCGCACCCTTCGCGGCCCGCCGTTGACACTGCCCGGACGCCCGTCGAAACTCCAAGGGTCGGAGTTCTGTGACGCGAGACAGGCCAGGGGTGTTCGAATGAACACGACCTCCGTAAGCATCGCGTTGGAACGCTACGATCGCCACATCCCCTTGTTCATGGGGACCGTCGCGCTGCCGGCGAACCTGGAGCTCGTCCCCCTGGAAGTCGCCGTCGGACCGATGCCGGGGCGCCGGGACGGCATGGATCGTCACGGCCGGATGTTCAACGACCACGCCTTCGACATCTGCGAGCAATCGCTGGCGTCCTACGTCATGGCGAAGAGCCGGGGCCTGCCGTTCTCGGCGACGCCGGTGTTCCCCCGGCGGCTGTTCAGCCAGAGCCAGATATTCGTCAACGTGGACGCCGACATCGAAGCGCCTTCCGACCTGATCGGCAAGAAGGTCGGGGTCTGGTCGTTTCAGAACACGCTTTGCGTGCTTCTGAAAGGCGACCTCAGGCGCGAGTACGGCGTGAGCTGGGCCGATATTCACTGGTACGCCCAGAACCGGGAGCTGATCCCGTGGCAGCCCCGCGCGGGCCTCTCCATCCAGCCCATTGCCGGCGACAAGGATTTGGGCCGGATGCTGATCGAGGGCGAGCTGGACGCGATTCTGCACCCCGAACCGCCGCCCGAGATCCTCAAGCGGACCGATCGCGTCCGCCGCCTGTTTTCCGACAGCCGCGCGGTCGCCGAGCGCTATTTCGAGAAGAACGGATACTTCCCGATCATGCACGTGCTGAGCTTTCGCCAGGACGTCGTCGACCGGGAGCCGTGGCTGCCGCTGGCGATCGTCGACGTCTGGGAGGATGCGAAAGTCCAGGCGGACGCGTTCTACGACGACCCAGGGTTCCTCCAGCTCGCCTTCGGGCGTTCCGAGTACGAGCATCAGCGCGAAACCATGGGGGCGGATTTGTTCCCCTCGGGTCTCGCCGCGAACCGGCGATATCTCGACAGGTTCATCGACGACATGGTGGACCAGGAGCTGATCGACCGACGGATCGAGGTCGAGACCCTGTTCCACGAATCGACCTGGGCGACCTGAAAGGAGCCGGGCATGTTTCTGGAAAACTTCTGGTATGTCGCCGGCTTCCCCGACGAGTTCGCGGGCAAGCTCGTGGCGCGGACCTTTCTCGGTCAGGCCGTGGTGCTGTTCCGCGCCTCGGACGGCGCCGTGGTGGCGTTCGAGGATCGCTGCGCCCATCGCCGGCTTCCGCTGTCGCTGGGCCGGCTGGACAACGACACGATCGAGTGCGGCTATCACGGGCTGGTCTACGACCGCACGGGGGCGTGCATCAAGGTGCCGGGCCAGGAGCGCATCCCGAGGGGCGCGCGGGTCCGGTCCTACCCCGTCGTCGACCGGCACGCCTATGTCTGGATCTGGATGGGCGACCCGGATCTGGCCGACGAGAGCACGATCCCGGATTTCAGCCGGCTGACCAACCCCAGCCTGGGGCGTCACCGGATCGCGCTGCACATCCTCGGCAATTACCAGCTTATCGTCGATAACCTGCTCGATCTCTCGCATTTGCCTTACGTACACGGCACCACGACCGGAAATCCGCCCGTTTCCGAGGATGCGAAGGTGGCGAACGAGCGCCACGGCGACACGGTGCAGGTCAAGCGCTGGGCGAGGGACGTCCCGCCGTCGCGCACCTTCGCCGAGTTCGGCGAATACCGCGAGAATATCGACATGTGGACGATATCCCAGTTCCAGCCGCCCTCCTACATCCGGGTGAGCTACGGCTCGGTTCCCGCCAGCCGCGGCATACCCGAGGGCGGCCCTCCCGGCGACGCCATATGGCAGCCCGGGCATTGGGGCTTCCAGGTGTTTCACGGCCTCACGCCGGAGACCGACGTGACCACGCACCAGTTCCGCTACATCCTGCACGAGAAGGGAGCGGCGGACGAAGCGGCGACGGCCGAGTTCTATCGCCAGAACGATCAGATCATCAACGAGGACCGGGTGATCTTCGAGGCCCAGCAGAAGGCGCTGTCGAGCGACCCGCACGGCGCTACCGCGGAGGATCTCAAGTCCGACGCGACCATCGTTGCCGATGGCGGGCTGGACCTGGCCCGGGCGATCAACACGTCGATCGCCCGGAAATCCAATGCGCCGCCTCGGTGAGGCCGAAGACGGGCGTTCGATCGGTCCGGGTCGTCCGGGCCCGGCGCGAGTCCGGGTCCACGGCTGACCCGACGAGGAGGCGAGGATGTTCCTGGAGGACAACTGGTACGTCGCCGCCTGGTCCGACGAGGTGGGCCGGTCCCTGTTTCCCCGCACCCTGCTCGACCGGCCCGTCGTCATGTACCGGAAAGGCGACGGCACCGTGGTCGCGCTCGAGGACCGCTGCGCCCACCGCAAGCTTCCGCTCTCCGAGGGGCGGCTCGTCGGCGACCGGATCGAGTGCGGCTATCACGGGCTGGTCTATGACGGCTCGGGCCGGTGCGTGCACGTGCCCGGACAGGTCCGGATCCCGCGCCGCGCGCGCACCCGCGCCTATCCGGTGGTCGAACGCGACCGGTTCATACTGATCTGGATGGGCGACCCCGAGCGCGCGGACCCGGACAGGATCGTCAGCTTTCCGCGCCTGAGCGACCCGTCATGGGGATGCAGCAAGGTCCGGCTGTACGTGAAGGCGAACTACCTGCTGATCTTCGACAACCTGCTCGACCTCTCGCATGTCGCCTATGTCCACGACACGACGATCGGCAACGCTCCGGTCGCCGAGGAGGCCGCGATCGAGATCGAGCAGGACGGCAACGACGTCTGCGTGACGCGGGAGATGGTCGACGTCCCCGCCGCCCCCAACTACGCGCAGTTCGGACCCTACCAGGGTCGGTTCGACCGCTGGCAGGTCGGGAAGTACATCTACCCCTCGTATTTCTACATCAACAACGGATGCGCCGCGGCGAACAGCGGCAACGGCGACGGCTCCCGGCTCGACACCCCCGGCGAATGGGGGTTTCAGGTCTATCACGGCATCACCCCCGAGACGGAGCGCACGACACACCAGTTCTGGGTCATCGCCCACGACCTGGAGATGATCGCGGAGCGGGATCGGCCGGAGTTCTACCGGCAGCATCACCAGGTCATCGGTGAGGATGTGGTCATGTACGAAGCGCAGCAGCACTCGCTCGACACCGATCCGGCCGGCGCGACGCCCTACGACGTGCAGAGCCGGGCGGCGATCGAGGCGGATACCGGGCTGACCATGGCCCGCAACATCATCAGGCGGTTGCACAAGAATATCGCAGCAAGAACCCACCCGGCGGACCCCGCATAGGAACGCCGGGGCGACAGGAGGACGACCAATGGCGAGAAATCCGAACACGACGACCACGCGACGGGAGGTCATCAAGGGCGCCGGCGCCGGCGCGGCTACGGCGGTGCTGGGCGGTGCGATGGGGTTCCCGGCCCCGGCCATCGCCAAGAACAAGACGCTCGACTTCACGCTCTCGTGGCTGCCCACCGGCCAGTACGCCTATGTCACGCTGGCCAAGCAGATGTTCTGGAAGAAGCGCGGCCTCGATGTCAGCGTCAAGCGCGGCTACGGCTCGCTGGCGACCATCCAGGCGATGAACACCGGCAAGTTCGATGTCGGCGGCGCGGCGACCTCGACCGCGCTGCTCGGCATGTTCCGCGGCCTCGACCTCAGGTTCGTCGCCACCCACGCCTACGATTCGACGATGGGCTTCATCGTGCCGGCCGACGGGCCGATCAACACGCCCAAGGACTTCGAGGGCAAGAAGCTCGGCCTGGTGCCGACCAGCGGCGAGACGCCGTTCGTGCCGACCTATCTGAAGCTCGCCGGCGTGGACGAGAGCAAGATCCAGACGGTGGCGCTCGATTCCCAGCTCGTCGAGCAGGCCCTGCTCTCCGGCCGCGTCGACATCATCGTCGGCTTCGGGATGAGCTCGACGCCCAAGTTCATCATGAAGGACTTCAAGGTGAAGCTCCTGCCGTTCTCCGGCGTGGGGCTGAAGTTCTACTGGGTGAACTCGCTGATCCGGCCCGACTTCCTGAAGAAGGAGCCGCAGGTCTGCGCCGATATCGTCGCCGGCCTGCTGGAGGGGCAGAAATTCGCCCTGCTCAACCCCGAAGAGGCCGTCGAACGCCATCTCAAGGAGTATCCGGAGATTGCCGCGCTGACCAAGGGCAAGCTCGATGTCGAGCTCGGCGTCAACATGATCAACGCCAATCTGATCACCGAGGAGACGATGAAGCACTCCCTCGGCTACACCGATCTCGACAAGATCCGCGAGCAGATCAAGCTGGTGCGCAAGTTCGTCGCCAAGAAGGAGGACCCGAGCCCGCCTCCCGTCGAGTCGTTCGTCTCCAACGACATGATCGGCAAGGTCACGCTGACGCCCGACGAGTGGAACGCGGCCAGGGAGAAGTCCAGGGCCTATGGCGCGATCCTGGGTCTGAAGGTCTAGCCTGGCGGCTGGCGACCCCGGGGCCGGAATGGCGCAAGATCGGATGACCGGGACTTCTTCCGGTCCCGGGGGCGAGCGCGATGCCGACATCGTTTGTCGGCAGGTGCGCAAGGTCTACAACGCCAACGGCAGGCCGCTGGAAGCCGTCCGCAACGCGGACTTCACGGTCGCCGACGGCGAGTTCGTGGCGCTGCTGGGGCCGAGCGGCTGCGGCAAGAGTACGCTCTTGATGATGATCGGGGGGATCGAGAGCATCACCGGCGGGGAGATCCATGCCGGCGGCGAGCCGGTGACGGGGCCCAGGCGGGAGTTCGGGATCATGCTCCAGGATCCCACCCTGCTGCCGTGGAAGTCGGCGATGGACAACGTGATGTTCCCGATCGACATGATGCGCCTGTCGCGCAGGCAGTACATGGACCGCGCGCTGGAGCTTCTCCGCACCATCGGGCTCGCCGGGTTCGAGAGGGCGAAGCCCAGGGAGCTGTCGGGCGGGATGCGCCAGCGGGTCGCGATCTGCCGCGCGCTGATCAGCGACCCCCGGGTCCTGCTGATGGACGAGCCGTTCAGCGCGCTCGATGCGATGACGCGCGACGAGATGAACATTTTGATGCTGGACCTCTGGGAGACCTACCGGAAGACGGCGATCTTCGTCACCCATTCCATCCGCGAGGCGGTGCTGCTCTCCGACCGCGTGCTGGTCATGCGCGACCGGCCGTCGACGATCATCAGCGACACCAGCATCCCGTTCCCGCGTCCGCGCAGCATCGGCCTCGGCGAGACCCGGGAGTTCAACGAGATCTGCGCCATGCTGCGCGAGCAGATCGAGGTGGCGCGCAGCGAGGGCGGCGGCGCGGCGGAGCACAGGGCGGCGTCGTGAAGGACCAGCCCCAGGTCCTGCCCGTCGAGGGCACCGTCATCGAGGGGCCGGGGCGCTATCGCCGGCGATTGACCGCGCTCTCCAGGCAGGCGCTGCTCGCGTCGGTCCTGCCGATCCTGACGGCGGCGATGGCCCTGCTGGCCTGGGAACTCCTGGTCCAGCAGAGCGGGATCGCGCACTCGATCCTGCCGCCGCCCAGCGCCATCTTCGACAAGCTGGTCGATTTTCTCGGGCTGCTGCTCAGGCACGCCGTACCCACCACCTACGAGACGCTGGTGGCGTTCGGGATCTCCATCCCGATCGGGATCGTGCTGGCGGCCATCATGATCTACTCGCCGCCGATCAACCGGGCGCTCTATGCGAATCTCGTCTTCTTCCAGCTCATTCCGAAGATCGCGCTGGCGCCCATGTTCATCGTCTGGCTGGGAATCGGCGCGGAGTCGCGGGTTGCGTTCTCCATCTTCATCAGTTTCTTCCCGATCCTGATCTCCACCGTCACCGGGCTGCAGGCGGTCGATCGCGACATGCTCCGGCTCTGCAAGGCGGTGGGCGCAAGCGACTGGCAGGTCCTCATCCATGTCCGGTTCCCCTATTCGTTCCCCTACATATTCGCCGGCATGAAGGTCGCGGTGACGCTTGCGATCATCGGCGTGGTGGTCGGCGAGTTCATCGCCTCGACCGAGGGTCTGGGCTATCTGATCCTGTTCGCGTCGTCGCGCCAGCAGACCGATCTCGGGCTCGCCGCGATCACGGTGCTGTGCGTCGTCGGGCTGATGTTCTACGCGCTCGTGGTGCTGAGCGAGATGGTCATCGAGAAATTCTACGGCAGCCATTGACCGGTCCGATGAGCCGAACGTCGAACCCCCGGAAGGGTTGAACCCATGTTCGTCAGGAATTCCTGGTACGTGGCGGCGTGGTCGGACGAGCTTCGGGACACGCCGCTGGGCGTGGTCCTGCTGCGCGAGCCGGTCGTGCTGTTCAGGGACGCCGACGGCGCGCCGATCGCGCTGGAGGACCGTTGCGTGCACCGGCGCGTGCCGCTCTCCATGGGGACCGTCTCGGGCGATCGCATCCAGTGCACCTATCACGGCTTCGTCTACGACCGCACGGGCGCCTGCGTCACGATCCCCGGACAGTCTTCGATCCCGGCGGAGGCGCGGATAAGGAGCTACCCGGCGGTCGACCGCCATGGCTGCATCTTCGTCTGGACGGGAAGCCCGGAAAGGGCGGACGAGGCCCTGATCCCCGATTTCGGGACGCTCGGGAAGCCGGGCTACGGCGTGACCAGGAAGCATGTCAGGCTAAAAACCCACTACCAGCTCATCATCGACAACCTGCTGGACCTTTCGCACCTCGCCTATCTGCATGCGTCCAGCGTCGGGCAGGCGGAGCTCGCGGAGCTGGCGAAGGTAACGACCGAGGTCGAGGGCGATATCGTGAGGGTCTCGCGATGGACGCTCGACGTTCCCGCGGTGCGCACCTATCGGCAGTTCGGCCGCTACGAGACCAATATCGACCGCTGGCAGATCTCCGAGTTCAGGCCGCCCTGCTTCTTCATCATCGACAACGGCGCCGCATCGGCCGGAACCGGCGCTCCCGAGGGCAAGCCCGGGGAGAACCGCTGGGGCTTCAACGTGTGCCACGGCATCACCCCGGAGACCGACGGGACGACGCATTACTTCTGGGCCCTGTCGCACGCGTTCGGCGATACCGAGGACCGGCTGCGGGAGTTCTACCGCCAGCAGCACGCGGTGGTCGGGGAGGACATCGCCATCTTCGAGGCGCAGCAGAGATCCATCGACCTCGATCCGTCGGCCAGGACCGTCGATTTCAAATACGACGCCGGACCGCTCAGGGCCCGCGAGATCGTGGAGCGGCTGGTCGCCGAGGAGGCCGGCGAGGCGGAAGCGGGCGCGCGGTCCGCGTCCGTTGACGGTCCTGCGTCCCCGTCTTAGCCTCGGCGAGTCGCTTCCACCCGGGTAGAGAGGAAATCCCGATGGGCAACGCGCCTACCCTGTCCGAGCGCGCCGACGAGCTCGAGCACCGCCAGATGCGGGAGCTGGGCGAGCGCATCGTCGGCCAGTCCCTGATCTACAATCTCGCCCATGGCGAGCAGAGCCTGGGGGAGAACGCGTTCGGCGGGCGGATGCTGATGGGCGAGGACCCCCGCCTGCCGCCGCTGCCCGAAAAGCCCACATTGCTCGACTTCTTCCGCTGCCGTTTCGATCCCTTCGCGCTGGCCCATCTGCTGCAGAGCGCCAACCTCGCGCAGAAGAACGGCCTGCCGGACAAGATGGTGCTCGCCTGCCTGCTGCACGACATCGCGGTGGCCGGGTTCATCCGCACCGACCACGGCTACTGGGGCGCGCAGATGGTCGAGCCCTATGTGGACGAGGAGGTGAGCTGGGCGATCCGCGCCCACCAGGCGCTCAGGTTCTTCGCCGACGAGTCGGTCGGCTACGACTACCCGGAGAACTACCGCAGGATGTTCGGCGACGACTACCGGCCCGAACCCTATGTCGTGGCCGCCTACGAGGAGGCCAGGCAGCACAGATGGTACATGTCGGCCCGGATCATCTGCGTGAACGATCTCTACTCCTTCGATCCCGACGTCCATGTCGAGATCGACCAGTTCGAGGACGTCATCGGCCGCGAGTTCCGCCAGCCCGAAGAGGGGCTCGGCAACGACAACACCAGCGCCTCGCATCTGTGGCGCACGATACGCTGGCCCGCCAACGCGCTGTAGCTTCCGCAACCGTCCTTCGATACGCCCGCCTGCGGCGGGCTACTCAGGATGAGGGAATTTTCTTGAGGCCCAACAACCCCGCCTCATCCTGAGTAGCGGCGAAGCCGCGTATCGAAGGACGCGCCCCGGCCGCGTCGGCGGTTCCACCTGAAACGGACAGGCTCTATTGCGAGGGCGCCTGGCCCAGGCAATCGGGCAGGACCTCTTCCAGCGGGGTCGGTTCGATACCGAGATCGCTCAATCCCGGCGCCCCTTCGCCGACGACATTGTCGCGCTTCATCAGCGTCACCTGATCGCGGGTCAGCGGCGGGTCGGGGTGCAGGGCCATCGCGGCGGCCAGCATGTCCCAGACGAGGAACGGGACCGGGATCGTGGCCGGCCGCCTGCCGATGCGCTGGAGCACCAGGCCTGCCAGCTCCCTGTAGGCGTAGACCCGCGGCCCGCCGATTTCGTAGACGCGCCCTTCGGTGCGGGGCTCGGCCAGCACATTCACGCAGGCTTCGGCCACGTCTCCGACGAATACGGGTTGCAGTCTCGTGCCGCCTGTTCCGAAGAGCGGCAGGACCGGGCTTTGCCGCGCGATGCCGGCGAGTTTGTTGAGCAAGGAATCGTCCGGCCCGAATATCACGCTCGGACGCAGGATCGTGACGCCGGCGAAGGCGTCCCTGACGAGGCGCTCGCCGACCCCCCGGGCGCGGACATACCGGGAGTCCGACGCGGGATCGGCGCCCAGACCCGAGACATGGACCAGCCGCCCGACACCGGCCCGGCTCGCCTGCCGGGCGACATGCAGGGCGCCCTGTCCGTGGATCGCGTGGAATGTCGCGCCGCGCCGCTCGACATAGTGGCCGACGGCGTTGACGACCGAAGCCGAACCCTGCACCGCCCGCGCGACCCCGGACTCCTCGGATATGTCGGCGCGCAAGGCCTCGACCCGGCCGTTCCCGGGCCGGAACGAGGCGCGCTCGGGGTGGCGCACGGCGACCCGCACCTCCACCCCCGCCTCGGACAGGCGCGCCACGATCCGGCGGCCGAGGAACCCCGACCCGCCGAATACCGTTACCGGTCCCGGCGTCATCGGCCCGACGGCGGTGAGAAATGCGGGCTACGCGTCGGCCGGCACCCAGGGGGGCAGGGGGGCTCCGCCGCAATAGTGGTTCTCCCCCGGGTTCTCGCGGAACACGACATAGATGTCGGCGGGCCGGACGCCCATCGCGTCGTCGAGGACTTCGGCGATGGCGTCGGCCAGCGCCTGCTTGCGCGCGGGCTCGCGGCCCGGCCTGAGGTCGATCTCGACCAGCGGCACCCCGTCGCCGATCTCCGCGACCACCTCGCGCACGGCGACATAGTCGTACTTGGTCTCCTTGGGCGCGAGCGTCCTCAGCACCGCCGCCTTGACTTCGCTGCGGATGGTCTTCTGCGTCTCGACCGGCGTGCCGGTGGGGACTTCGACGCGGATCACGGGCATCGGCGGGATCTCCTTGAGTGCCGGGCGGTTCAGGACAGGGCGTCCTCGGCGAGCCGGCTCGCGAGCACCTTCTCGTAGCGGTAGTCGCCATAGGTCACCGGCTCGTATCGGATCGGGTTGCCGGGGCCGTGGCAGGTCTCGATGCAGCTTATCTCGACGTCGTGGCCGGGCTGGTGGAAGAAGGCGATGGAGAGCCGTTCGGCGTCGTCCTCGCTGCGCGGCGGGTTGACCACCCGGTGCAGGGTCGACACCCAGCGGTCGTTGGTCCAGCGCGCCATCATGTCGCCGATATTGACCACGAAGGCGCCTTGCGGCGGGCGCACGTCGATCCATTCGCCGTCGGGGGAGAGGGCCTGCAGCCCGCCCGGCCGGTCCTCGCCGTAGAGGACGGTCAGCGTGCCGTAATCGGTATGGGCGCCGGCGCGAAGCTGGCCCGGCAGCGGCGCCTCTTTCTGGGCCATGTATTTGTTGAAGCGGATATGGCTGATCGAGCGCGCGATCTTGTCGTCGAACCAGCGCTCGTCGATGCCGAGCGCGATCGCGAAGATCCGCATCAGCTCGTCGCCGATGCCGTCGAGCGCCCGGTAATACGCCTCGAAGACCGGCCGCATCCGGGCCGGGCGCTCCGGCCACAGGTTGGGCGCGAAGAAGTCCAGCCCGTGGCCCCCGGTGTAGTAGGGATCGTCCGGCAGGTCGAAATCGCCCATGCCGAACACCTCCTGCAAGTCGGGCGGGGACTCGTTGCCGTGCGTGGCGGCGAGCTTCTGGTTCGCCGGCGGGTCGTAGCCCCTGGTCGCGGCGATGCGCGGTCTCGGGATCCGCATCTTCTCTTCCAGCGGCAGGGCGAAGAACTCGTAGGCGAGGTCGCGCGTCTCGCGCACCAGCGCGTCCGGGACGCCGTGGCCCACGACGGTGAAGAAGCCGATGGTCTCCAGCGCCTCGCCCACGCGCCCGGCGACAAGCCGCTTGCCCGCCGGATCGCCGGCGAGAACCGGCGCGATGTCGATCTCGGGAATGCGGTCCGATGCCATCCGAAGTCCTCTCCGCCCCGATCGAACCACGTTCGCCCGCGTCGGTTCAAGCCTAGCCCGCACTTCCCGCCAGGGTCACGGTCTGCGTCGCGCGCAGGCGTTCGATCCGCCAGGAGCGGGCCGAAAAGCGTAGCCGTGCCTACGGTCGAGGCCCGCGATGCGCAGACCATGACCCTGGCGGGAAGTGCGGGCTAGCGCTTTGGCGTATCATCGGCGCGTCCGGTCCGATGGAGAGCCCGAATGGCGATGCAGCCCCTCATCCATGCCACCCGCCACATGGTGAGCTCCGGCCACCATCTGGCGACCCAGGCGGGCTACGACGTGCTCGAAGCCGGCGGCAACGCCGTCGACGCGGGCGTCGCCGCCGGGATCGCGCTCGGCGTGGTGTACCCCGATCTGGTGCAGTTCGCGGGCGTCGCCCCGATCATGATCTACCTGGCCGAAGAGGACCGGGTCGTCACCGTCAGCGGGCTCGGCTGGTGGCCGCGCGCGGCCTCGCTCGAGCGCTTCGTCTCCGAGTTCGGCGGGCGCATCCCGGACGGCATCCTGCGCACCGTCGTCCCGGCCGCGCCCGATGCCTGGATCGCCGCGCTCGGGCGCTACGGCACGATGCAATTCTCCGAGGTGGCCGCCGCCGCGCTGCGCTATGCGGGCGAGGGGTTCTCGGTCCATCCTCCGCTCCGCAACAACCTCGCCGCCCATGCCGGGGAATACCGCCGCTGGCCGCAGAACCTCGAGATCTACCTGCCCGGCGGAGAGCCGCCCGCCCTCGGCGAGCGCTTCGTGCAGGCCGACCTCGCGGGCTCCATCCGCTACATGATGGACCAGGAGGCGGCGGCGCGCGGCGGCCGCGACGCCGGCCTCGCCGCCGCGCGCGATGCCTTCTACCGCGGCGACCTCGCCCGCGAGATGGCGCGCTACCACGCGGAGGTCGGCGGCTGGCTCACCATGGAGGACCTCGCCGGGTACCGCAGCGCGTTCGAGGACCCGGTGGTCGCCAGGCTCGGCGAGATCGAGCTTTTCACCTGCGGCGCCTGGTGCCAGGGGCCGGTCCTCGCCCAGATGGCGAGCCTGCTCGACGGACTCGACATCGCGGCGCTGGGCCACAACAGCCTGCCCTACGTGCACACCGTGACCGAGGCGATGAAGCTCTGCTTCGCCGACCGCGAACGCCATTACGGCGATCCGCGGTTCGTCGACGTTCCCCTCGCCCGTCTGCTGTCGCCCGGCTACAACCGGGAGCGCCGCGCCCTCATCCGCCCGGACGAGGCATGGCCCGACATGCCGCCGGCGGGCGGAGAGGACGCCGTGGAAGCCGCCGGGGCGGAGGCCGGGACGTCGCCGGTGCCGGCATCCCCCGACACCTCCTATTGCTGCGCCGTCGACCGCGACGGCAATTGCTTCTCCGCCACGCCGAGCGACGTGTCGTTTCAATCGCCGGTCGTCCCCGGCACCGGGCTGTGTCCGTCGTCGCGCGGCTCGCAGTCCTGGGCGGTGCCCGGCCACGCGTCCTCGGTGGCGCCGGGCAAGCGCCCGCGGCTCACCCCCAACCCCGCCTTCGCGAGAATCCCCGGCCGCCTGGCGATGCCCTTCGGCACCCCGGGCGGCGACGTGCAGACCCAGGCGATGCTCCAGGTCCTGCTCAACGTCACGAGCTTCGGCATGACCGTCCAGGACGCGATCGAGGCGCCCCGCTTCGCGACCCACAGCTTCCCCAACTCGTTCGAGCCGCACGACGCGTTCCCCGGCCGGCTGGTCGTCGAGGATGGGATTCCCCGGCCCGTCGCCCGGGAGCTCGCCGCGTTGGGCCACGATGTCGAGCGGGTGGAAGATCGCTCGATCGGGATGGGCGCGGTCTGCGCGATCGGGCAGGACCTCGGGACCGGGATCATGGAAGGCGGCGCCGATCCGAGGCGCATGAGCCGCGCGATGGGCCGTTGACCGCCGCCTGCCGCGCGCCCCCGGCAACAGGCCGGGCCAAGCTGTAGCGTCGAGGATCGATCGTAGAATCGCGTCGGTTCAGCCGGGCTTACGGGCCAGGAAACAGTAGAGCGGCGTGAATATGCCCATCTTGCCGCTCGCGACATAGGCTTGGGCCGTTCGCTCCATCAATTGGACAACGGCCGCGGAGCCCCTTGGAAATAGCCGGATCAGCTCCGCCATCCGCAGACCCGCGACCAACGCCTTGCGGCCCACGGGCGTTCTGCGAAATGCATTGCGCAATGTCCCGCTCCGGCTCTCCATGGGCCGATACCAGGGTATGCCCTGGCCTTCCCTGTTGTCCATATCCCGAGCCGCGATAACGTCGAATCCCGCGGCCTCAAGCGCGCAGTTCACCTCCGAGAACGTGGCGATGTCCTTCAGGGCAATTCCCAGCTTCAATTCTTCCTTGACGGTCCGGTGAAGGCGATCGCCGGGGTCGAACCTGTCCGTCACGCACATCTCCTGACCCCAGAACAGGGCCCCTGGTTTCAGCACACGATGGATTTCCGCAAATGCGCGCCTCTTGTCGGCTGCGTGGCAGGTCGACTCGATCGCATAACCCGCATCGAAAGAGCTCGGCTCAATCGCACTCATATCCGAAAAGTCGCACTCGATGTACTCCGCCATGTCGTCGAGCCCCGTCTCGACGTTGATTCGCCTGGCCTTTTCCAGCTGCTGTGCGTTGTTGTTGATGCAGACAACCCTGGCGCCGCTTTCGCGGGCGACCCGCCGCATCGGACCGCCCACTCCGCAGCCAACGTCGACAATCACCATGCCTTCTCGCAATTCCAGCCGTTCGATCATCAGGCGTTGATGGCGGGCGATGGATTCCTCCAGCGATTCCTCGCGTGTCAACGGCGCGAAGTGCAGCGACTCGCCCCACCCGAATTGCATGAATTCGCTACACAAATCATAATATTCGTTCACCGTCTCGGCGACGTAACAGTCGATATCATCGGCATCGACCTGTCCCATTCCGTCAAACCGGCCTTCAAAATGTGCAACGCGACTCCCCACGTCCCAGCCTCGATAAACGCTCCACAGGGATTTGGAAAGACGCGTCGACATCTGCCAAATGTCCTATCCTGACTATTGATCATATCGCAGTCTGTCCGTATCGACTATCGCCACCTTCAGGCGGGGTCCTTTCCTCCTCGTCCCGTCAACGGCCGTTGCGGCACGGCCGCGCCTATGCCGTGCGGAGCGCCGATCGATCCCCGAGCGAACGGTATCGGGGTTATCCGGCGAGCGCCGGGCGGATGCGGTCGGCGATCAGGTCGATCGCCGCCATGCGGTCGGGGCCGAGCACCTGGTAGAGCACCGGGGTCCTGAGCCCGGCGGCGGCGTAGGGCTTGAGCCCTTCGATGCACTCCTCCGGGGTGCCGGCGACCGCGAGCGCGGCGACCACGTCGTCGTCGAGCGCATCGACCGCCCGTTCGTACCGGTCTTCGGCATACGCCGCCCTGAGCCCCGCCTGGAGGATCTGCATGCGAGCGACATCGAGGCCGGCGAACTCGAAGCGGATCGTGTCCGGGATGCGCATCAGGTAATGGGCGATCAGCCGCCTCGCGGCATCGCGCGCCGCATCGCCGTCCTCGTCGACCGAGAAGACGATGTATGAGGCGATGTCGATGTCCTCGATCGTGCGGCCGGTGCCGGCGAGCGCCGCGCGCACATGTCCCAGGCAGTGTTCGGCGAAGGCCGGGCTGGTGAAAACGCTGAAGAACACCCCGTCCGCCAGCGGGGCGGCCATCTTCAGCGTGCGCGGCCCCATGGTGCCGAAATAGAGCGGCACGTCCGCCCTCACCGGTGCGAAGGTGAGCCGCGCGCCCGGCGCGGGCAGGCGGTAGAGCGCGCCCTCGAAGGCCACGCGGTCGCCGCGCAGCATGCCCCGGCAGATCGCCGCCGCTTCCCTGAGCGCGGCAATCGGGCGCGGGTTCTCCAGACCGTGCGCCGCGATCGACGACCAGCCGGCGCCCAGCCCGAGGACGAGGCGCGGGCCGGCGAGCTCCTCCAGATCGGCCACCGCCATCGCGATCTGCGCCGGGTGGCGCGTGTACGGGTTGACGATGCCGAGGCCGATCTCGATCGCCTCGGTCGCCGTGGCGATCGCGGTGGCCTGGACGAAGATGTCGCGGCTGTGGTGGTCCTCGGCAAGCCACAGCCTGCGAAACCCGCGCGCCTCGGCCCGCAGCGCCGCCGCGCGGTTGTCGGCGGTGGACGAGATGCTGTAGAGGCCGATCTCCAGCGCCTTGAACCGTGTCCCGGTCATGCCGATCCTCCCCCGCGCCGTCACCTGGCGGCGAGCGCCCTCTCCACCTCCGGCCAGGCGCTCTCGTTGCGATCGCGCAGGAGGTCGTCGTAGCCGACGGGCGGGAACGCGGTGAAGGCGGCGTCGTAGGACGGCCGCGCGCGCAGCGCGTCGTACCAGGCCGCGACGCGCGGCAAGCCGTCCCACATCGGCGCGAGGCCGAGCCGGTCGAGGCGTTCCACATAGGGCGCGATGCAGGCATCGGCGAGCGAGAATTCTTCGCCCGCGAGCCACGCCCCCCGCGCCAGCGCGGCCTCCATGTCGTCCAGCATTCCGACGAACGCGATCACCGCGTCCCGGACGAAGTCCACGTCGAAGCCCCGCTCCATGATCTGGCGCTGGCGGGCGGCGCGGCGCGGGTCCGGCATGCCGTTCAGGCGGCGCTCCAGCGCGTCCTCGTCGAACCCGGCCTTGAGCTGGCGCGCGAAGGCGCTGGCGAAGGACACCGACGCGCAGTGCACGTGGATGCCGTCGTCCGGCACCCGCGCCCAGAGCCGCATCAGGGACCGCGCATACGGATCCTCCGGCCTGAGCGGCGGGTCGGGATAGGCATCGTCGAGGTATTCGCAGATCACCGTCGACTCGGTCACGATCCTGCCGCCGTCCACCAGCGCCGGCACCACGCCCTTGGGGTTGACGGCGAGATAGGCCGTCCCGGTCTGCTCGCCCGCCACCAGGTCGACGTGATGGCCGACCCAGTCGAGCCCCTTTTCCGCCAGCACGAGGCGGACCTTCTGGGCGCAGACCGAGATGTTGTGGTGATAGAGCTCAAGCATGAATTTTGCTCCCCGCCGCCAGATCGAGCTGGTCGGCGGCGTTGTAGTTGGCGTCGTACCACCAGGCGAGGTGGTCGCCATAGACCACCGGCGGCCAGCGCGGCGGGTTGCCGGGACCCGCGCAGCTCGGCACGCAGCGGATCTCGGCATCGAGATCGGGGCCGAAGAAATAGGGGATCGCGTAGCGCCGCCGCCCGGCCGGCGGCAGCGCGCGATGCGGGGTCGATTTGTAGCGCCCGTTGGTCCAGCGGTGCAGCATGTCGCCGGTGTTCACGACATAGGAGTCCGCGACCAAGGGAACATCCTCCCAGCCGCCCGCTTCGCGCCGGATCTGGAGTCCGGGCACGTCGGACTGCGCGAGGAAGGTCAGGAAATTGACGTCGGTATGGGGCGCGATGCCGTAGCGCCCCTCCTCGCGCGCCGCCGGCGGGTAGTGCGAGAGCCGGAAGGAGAACTGGCTCTGCGTGAAATGGGACGCGAACCAGTTTTCGGGCAGGCCGAGGGAGAGGGCGAGCGCCGGCAGCAGGCTCAGCGCCAGCCGATCCACCGCCCCGCAATACTCCAGCAGGGCCTCCCGGAACCCGGGCAAATCCGCCGGCCAGCGGTTGGGTCCGCCGAAGCGCCGGGCGGCCAGCGGATCGTCCGGGTCGCGCTCCCGCTTGATGAAGAACGCCTCGTTCATGTCCGGCAGCGCGGCTTCGCTGGCCCGCGAGGTGCGCACGTTGTAGCGCGCCATCGCCATGTAGCCGTTGTTGTGCTCGTTCATCAACAGGGCGCGCTTGGCCTCCATGGGCTGGGCGTGGAACCTCTCGGCTTCCGCGAACGCCCTGCGGATGAGCTCCTGCTTCACGCCGTGGTTTACGACGATGAAGAAGCCCACATTCTCCAGCGTCGCCGCGAGCGCGCCCGCCACCTCGGCCCGGCTGCGCGACAGGTCGATCAACGGAATCATCGTCTCGTCTCCTCGTTCCGCCGTCCTTCGATACGCCCCCTTCGGGGGCAACTCAGGATGAGGAGAGATCGGTATGGCCCAATAAGGCGCTCCTCGTCCCGAGTAGCGGCGAAGCTGCGGATCGAAGGACGGCGCGCCGCGTCGGTTCCATCCGGGACGCGCATGCTCTAGCCCGTACCCTCCGGCGAATCGGCCGGCATGTTGAAGGTCCAGCGCCAGGGCCGGATCAGCGTGGTGTCGAACAGCCCCGCCCTGAAATAGGGGTCGCCGCGGGTGAACGCGAGCACCTCGTCATGGGACTCCGCCTCGATCACGAACATGTTGCCGGTCGACATGGACCCGTCCTCCGTGACGGTCGGGCCGGCGAACTTGATGCGGTCGCGGAACTGCTCGATGTAGTCGTGCTGCGCCGGCCGGTTGGCCAGCCGCAAATCGTTGCGCCCCGGCTTGTCGATGTTGACGATCAGAAACAGCATCGCTGGGATCTCCCGTCGCTTGCGGGGCGCTACGGCAGGCCGTCGGCCAGCTCCGGCGGCTCCTCGGCGAGCGCCTTCTCGATCTGCGGCGCCAGCCCGTCGACCGCCATCCGGTAGAGCTCCTCGCCGAGCTCCACCGTGGCTCCGCTCGGGTCGCCGCCGTGTCCCGACAGCGAGACCTGGCGCAGCAGGTAGTAGAAGAACAGCGTCTTGCCCCTGCCGCCGACCTTCTTCGCCTTCGCCATGTCGACCAGGTCGTCGCGGAAGTAGCGCATGATCGAGGTCTCGACGATGTTGCCGTGCGGAATGCCGTAGCTCTCGTCGCCGTAGAACCTGCTCTGGATCTCGGGCGTGATGTCCCACCAGCTGAGCGCCTGGATCTTGAAGTCCGGATGCCGCACCCGGAGGTTGACCGCCGCGCAGTTCAGCGGATGGATGTTGGGCAGGTGCCCGTTGAGGAACAGGAGGCGCCGGAACCCGGTCGCGTAGAGGCCGTCTGCGATCTCCTCGACCACCTTCTGGAAGGTCTCGGGGCTGAGCGACACGGTGCCGGGAATCCCGTCATGGCCGCCGGAATGGCCGACCGGCAGCGGCGGCAGCACCGGGACCCCGGTGCGCTCCGAGACCCCGAGCGCGATGCGGTAGGCGACCAGGTAGTCGACGTTCATCGGCAGATGGGGTCCGTGCTGCTCGGTCGCGCCGGTCGGCATGATCGCCATGTCCATGCCGCTGTCGACCAGCTCCCGCGCCGCCATCCACGACAGCTCGTCATAGACGACCGGCTTGCCGCCGTTGGCCATGCCAAGACCTCCCCGTCCGGTCGGTTCCGGCGAGCAGGATAGTTGCGCCTTCCCGGCCCGGCCAGACGGCGCTTGCGGCGGCTCGCGCCGAGGGGCTATTGCAACGGCGCACGAAGGAGCGGGGAAGGGCCATGCGGAACCTCAAGATTGACGGCGACCGGCTGTGGGCGTCGCTGATGGAGCTCGCCGAGATCGGCGCCACCGAGAAGGGCGGGGTGTGCCGACTCGCGCTGACCGATCTCGACCGCGCCGGGCGCGACCTGTTCGTCCGCTGGTGCGAGGACGCCGGCTGCACGGTGAGCGTGGACGGGGTCGGCAACATCTTCGCCCGGCGGCCCGGCCGGGACGACACCCTGCCGCCCGTGATGGCCGGCAGCCATCTCGATTCGCAGCCCACCGGCGGCAAGTTCGACGGCGCCTATGGCGTGCTCGCCGGGCTCGAGGCGGTCCGCACCCTCAACGATTTCGCGATCGAGACCGACGCGCCGGTGGAGATCGTCGCCTGGACCAACGAGGAAGGGAGCCGCTTCTCGCCGCCGATGATGGGCTCGGGCGCCTTCGCCGGGGTGTTCGGCACCGAAGAGGTGAAGGCGCGGCCGGACAACGCGACCGGCGCGCGGCTCGGGGACGAGCTCGCGCGCATCGGCTACGACGGCGGCGCGCCGGTCGGCGGAAGGGAGATCGGCGCCTATTTCGAGGCCCATATCGAACAAGGCCCGATCCTGGAGAACGAGGGCAAGACCATCGGCGTCGTCACCGGCGCCCAGGGGCAGCGCTGGTACGAGGTCACCGTGACCGGGCAGGAGGCGCATGCCGGCCCGACCCCGATGGCGCTGCGCAGGGACGCGCTGGTCGCCGCCGCGCGCATGATCGATGCGGTCAACCGGCTGGGCCACGACTTCCCGCCCAACGCCTGCGCCACCGTCGGCTTCGTCGAGTCGAGCCCGAATTCGCGCAACACGATTCCCGGCCTTGTGTTCTTCACCGTCGATCTGCGCCACCCGGACGACGCAACCCTGGCGGCGATGGACCGCCGGCTGCGCGCCGATTTCGCCGGGATCGCGGAGGCCGCCGGCTGCACCGCGGACATCGTCGATTTCTGGGACTTCCCGGCGACCGCGTTCGATCCGGCCTGCGTTTCCGCCGTGCGCGAGGCCGCCGGGCAGGGCGGCGTCGGCTGGCGCGACATCGTCTCGGGCGCCGGCCACGACGCCGTCTACATCGCCCGCATCGCGCCCGCCGCGATGATCTTCATCCCCTGCGAGGGCGGCATCAGCCACAACGAGATCGAGAACGCGACGCGCGAAGACTGCGCCGCCGGCGCCCAGGTGCTGCTCCAGGCGATGCTGGAGCGCGCGATGCACTGAGGGGAAGGGCTCAGCGCTTGCGCATCAGGAAGGCGCGCATGCGCTCGCGCGCCTCGCCGCTCGCGAAGCCTTCGGCCAAGGAGTCCATGCTGCGCTCGATCGCCTCGGCCAGCGGCAGCTCCTCCCAGTCGCGCAGCAGCGCCTTCTGCAGGCGGATCGCGGTCGGGCCGGCGCGGCAGATCGCGTCCACGGTGCGCGCGATCCCGGCGTCGAGCTCGCCCTCGGGGACCAGCGAGTCGACGAGGCCCCAGCGTTCCGCCCGTTCCGCCCCGACGGTCTCCCCGGTATAGACCAGCCGGGCCGCGCGCCCCCAGCCCACCAGCCGGGGAAGCAGTGCCGCCTCGATCACCGAGGGGATGCCCACCTGCACCTCGGGCATGCCGAACTTCGCGCTGCCGTCGGCCACCCGGAGATCGCAGGAGGCGGCGATTTCGAGCCCGGCTCCGAGGCAGTATCCGGCAAGCCGCGCCACCACCGGGACCGGAGCGGTGCGGATCGCCATGCACGCATCGTGCAGCGCGGCGATGAACGGATGGGCGGTCTCGGGCGTGAGATCGACCATCTCGCTTATGTCCGCCCCGCCGATAAAGGCGCGCTCGCCCGCCCCGCGCAGCACAACGGCCCGCACTCCGGGGCTCTCGCCCGCCCGCCGGATGGCGGCGCCGAGCGCTTCGCAGCCGTCGCGGTCGATGACGTTGAGCTTGGCCGGGTTGTCGACGCAGGCGGTCGCGACACGCCCGCCGCACCGGTTGTCCGCGAACTGGAGATGGATCGCGCTCAACGCTCGGTCTCCATGGTGCCCGGCATCGTCCGGCATCGTCCGGCATCATATGGAGCGCGCCCCGGCGCCGCCACGATTGTTGCCCGCCACGCGACCCGCGGCACATACTCCGATGCGGAACGCCCAGGGAAAATTCGATGCGCCTCCAGATCGGCCTCCTGCTCTTCCCCGACATCACCCAGCTCGATCTGACCGGACCCTACGAGGTCTTCACCAAGTTCCCGGACACCGACGTCCATCTGCTGTGGAAGGACCTCGAACCGGTCGCGGCGGCCGGCGGCATGCGGCTGTTGCCGAGCGCGCGCTTCGCCGACTGCCCGCCTCTCGACCTGATCTGCGTGCCGGGGGGCGCGGGCATGAACGGGCTGCTGAACGACGCGGAGACGCTCGGCTTCCTGCGTCGCCAGGCCGACGGCGCGCGCTACGTCACCTCGGTCTGCACCGGCTCGCTGGTGCTCGGCGCGGCGGGGCTGCTGCGCGGCAGGCGGGCGACGACGCACTGGATGTCGCTGCCGATGCTGGCCGCCTTCGGCTGCGAGCCGGTGGCCGAACGCGTCGTCGTCGACGGCAAGCTGATCACCGGCGGCGGGGTCACCGCGGGGATCGACTTCGCCCTGCGGGTCGCGGGCGAGCTGTTCGGGGCCGAGACCGCGCGGCGGATCCAGCTCGCCATCGAGTACGATCCCGATCCGCCCTACGACTCCGGCTCCCCGACACGGGCGGACCGGGCGCTGGTGGGGGCGGTGCGCGAGGCCGCTTCGGCGCGCCAAAGCGAGCGCGAGGAAGCGGTCGCCCGGGCCGCGGCCCGGCTCGGCGAGGGTTGATCCTCGCGGCAGCGCCGGTCGGGGACGGGGAGAGGACGATGCGGATCAAGCTCTGCCTTTCGACCGTGCTGATCCTGCTCTGCGCCGCAGGAGCCGCCCGCGCGCAACCCCAGGCGGTCGACCTCGAGCTCGCCTTCGTGGTCGACGCATCGGGCAGCATCGACGAGGCCGAGACCCGGCTGCAACGCCAGGGCTATGCCGATGCGCTCGCCAACCCGCGCGTCCTGCAGGCGATCGGCAGCGGCTTCCTGCGCGCGATCGCGGTCGCCTATATCGAGTTCGCGGGCCTCTCCTGCGAGCGCGTCAGCGTCGCCTGGACGCGCATCGACGGCCCGGACAGCGCACGATCCTTCGGCGAGCGGATCCTCGCCTTGCCGCGCATGTTCTGTCCCGGCGGCAACGCCATCAGCGATGCCATGGCGCTTGCCGCCGCGTCGATCCGAAGCAACGGCTTCGACGGCACCCGCAAGGTGATCGACGTATCGGGCGACGGTCCCAACACGCTCGGCCTTCCGGTCGAGCTCGCCCGCGACGCGGCCGTTGCGGCGGGCATCACGGTCAACGGGCTGGTGATCGAGCGCCCGTCCATGCCCGACCTCGACGCCTATTACCGGGCGGCGGTGACCGGCGGCCCCCGGTCCTTCGTGATCGCCGCCAAGGACCGGCGGTCCTTCGCCGAGGCGATCCTGAAGAAGATGATTTTGGAGATCGCCGGACGCCATCCCACCGGCCGGCACGCGGCCGCGCTGGTACGAGGCGGCGGGAAGCGGCCTGACACGGGGAAACCGCCATGAAGGCGATGGTGCTCCACGACCGGGAGAAGCCGTTCCGCCTGGAGGAGCGCCCGGAGCCGCGCGCCGGCATGGGAGAAGCCGTGATGCGGGTGCGCGCGGCCGGGGTGGGGCTCACGCTGGTCAACACGCGGCTCGGCCGGATGGGCGGCTCGCGCCACTCGACCCGCACCGAGCTGAACGAGACGATGGAGATCATGGCGCGCGGTCTGGTCGAGCCGGTGGTCGGGATGCGGGTGCCGTTCGAGGAGGTGGGAACCGTCTTCGATGCGCTCAGGAGCGAAACCCTGCCCGGCCGCGGCGCGCTGACCTACCCCTGAGCGGGGGTTCCGTCGTTGCATACGGAATCAGGCAATAAACTTGCCATCACCCGATCCGCGGGCGCCGGGCCACACGAGCGTTATCACCATGGAATTGTCTCAAAGCGACCAAGGACTCTGGCGTCCATCGTTTCCCTGGGTGATAATCGAACGGTCAAGCCGGTTGCCGTGGTGGCTTGAGCGACCCGGCCCTGTCCGCCGGACTCTGCGGCCCACGCCAGGCTCTCGCGCCACGAACCGGGACAAATCCGACGGCGAGGCGTGGCTCGTCCGCGGCCAAAGCGAATTCGGGTTCAAGACCCGACAACCGATAGGGGGGTGAAATGTCCAAGCGAGGTTGGGGTTCCCTGTTGCGGTGGGCCACTCTGCCGCTGATCGCATGCTTCTTTTTCTCGTCCATTCCGGCCCAGGCCGAAAAGATCAGACTGAAGATTGCGTCGGGCCATAGCCCGGGCTGGCATTTCATCGAGCTTGCCCAGGATTACTTCGTCCCGGAGGTGAAGAAACGGGTGAAGGAGCGTACGAGCCACGAGATCGAATTCATCGAGGGGTTCTCCGGCTCGATGGTCAAGGCGACCGAGGTCCTCGAAGCAGTCCAATCCGGGATCATCGAAGTCGGCGTGTTCTGCATCTGTCACGAAGGCCAGAAACTCTCGATCCACAACTTTCCCTACTACCTGCCGTTCGGGCCGAGCGACCCGAACATTTCGGTCAAGGCGACGCGCATCGTCTACGACAAGAGACCCGAGTTGAACGAGGTGTTCACCAAGCTCGGCCAGCGGGTTCTCGGACTCATTCCCTTCGAGCCCTACGATATCGTGTCGCGGTTTCCCATCGAGAAGGCGTCGGACGTGAAGGGACGCAAGATTGGCGCCGCCGGCCCCAATGCCTTCTGGGTTGCAAAGGCGGGCGCGCTTCCGGTCTCGGTGGGCGGTCCCGACATGTACACCTCGTTCCAGACCGGGCTGATCGACGCCATGCTGATCTTCCCCGGCGTCATGGATACCCTCAAGCTCTATGAGGTAGCGCCCTACCTGGTAAGGGTTGCGATCGGCTCGATGACCGTCGTTCCGGTGACGGTCAACAACCGCAGGTTCAATCGCTTGCCCAAAGAAGTGCAGGACATCTTCATCGAGGTCGGGCGCGACATGGAAGCCAAGGCCGGGCCGTTCACCACCGAGCTCGTCGCCAAGATCCTGAAGGTGCTCAAGGAGAAGGGCGTCAAGATCGTGAGCGTGAGCGACTCCGAGCGCGAAGCATGGTCAAAGATGCTGGTCGATGAGCCGGCCAAGATCGCCAAGAAATTCGAGGCGGAGAGCAAACTACCTGTCACCGAGGTCATGAAGGCTTATATCGCGGCCACCGAGTCACTCGGGCACAAATGGCCGCGCAAAGCCAACCTGGACTAGGAACGACCGATACCATGCAGAGAGGGCGGGGAGGCGTTGCACCGTCTCCGCCCTTCTTGCGCGCGCCCGGCCGCTCCTTGAGCGCCCGGCGGTTCTCTGGCACCGCGCGCGCTTGCAAGGGACTGCCATGAGAAAATTCCTGCTAGGAGTAGACGCTCTTACGAAGGCGATGATGATCTTCACGGCGTTCTGCGCCTTGGGCATCGCCTTTCTGATCCTCGTCGAGGTCTTCGCGCGCAATGCGGGCCTGCAATTCTACGGCGCCGCCGAGTACATTCGGAATTTTCTCATCGTGATCGTGTTCCTCCAGCTGCCGTTTGCCATTCGGGTCCGCGGCATGCTGGTCGTCGATATTTTCGTCGATAGCCTGCCGAAGCGTGCGGCCGTCCCGGTTTCCATTGTCGGCGATTTTCTGGGGCTTCTCTTCTTCGGCGCGGTGGCGGCCGGCTCCTTGGATCCCGCCATCGCAGCGTGGGTAGAGGGCCAATACGAAGGCGAAGGCGTCGTCGACGTGCCGGCATGGCCGGCGAAGTTCTCCATCGTGATCGGATGCGGCATCGCCGCCTTCTACTATTACGTGCGGATTGCCGAGACGCTCAGGTCCGGAGAGATGGCTTCGCGTTCCAAGGGAACGCCGCCAGCAATTTAGGAGTGGGTCTTGGAAGCGGCCGCCCCATATCTGCTCGTTTGTCTGCTGCTATTGCTCGTCTTTGCCGGGGTGGAAATTGCCGTTTGCCTTGGAATCGTCAGCTTCTTGGCGATGTACAGTGCAACGCAGGATCTCGGTATTTCGCTGTCGTTCCTGAACAGCACCGCTTACGAGGCGCTGCGCCAATATCTGTTCGCCGTGGTGCCGCTATTCATCCTCATGGGACAGTTCATTGCGCAATCTGGTGCCGCAGCCGACCTATACCGGGGGATCGACCGCTGGCTACACCGCATTCCGGGTCGCTTTGCCTACGCTACCGTTCTCGGCAATGTGGTGTTCGCCTTCGTGACGGGCACGAGCCTCGCCTCGGCCACGACCTTTACCGCCATCGCCTATCCGCAAATGAAGGAAGCCGGCTACAACCGGCACTTTTCGCTCGGCCTGGTCAGCGGCAGCGCGTGCCTCGGCATGCTGATCCCGCCAAGCCTGCTGATGGTCGTGTGGGGTATTTTGACCGACCTTTCCATCGGCCACCTTTTCATCGCCGGCGTGATTCCCGGATTCATACTGGCGGCGCTCATGATGGCTTACATCTTCGCAGTTACGCTGATTCGGCCTGACCTTGTCGGTCAAGGCAACGGTCAGGGACAGTCAGTGCCTGACGACGCCGATGCCGTTGCCGAGCATGGATCGGCGAGCACGCGGCCCGAGCCCACCTCGCTCGACATGACCATCAGCTTGACGGGCCTGCTCGCGATAATGATCGGGGCGCTTGGAGGAATCTGGGTCGGGTTCTTCACGCCGACCGAAGGGGCCGGCATCGGCGCGCTCATCGCCCTCGTCGTCGGCATCGCGAAGGGTATGCGCTGGCCGGCAATCTATGAGACCGTTCTGCTCGCCGCCCGTACGGCCATTCCACTGATGATCATTGTTTTCGCCGCTCAGCTGTACTCGCGCACGCTGGCCATGAGCGGAATCGGGCTGACCCTGCAGGGCACGATCACCGGAAGCGGCCTGCCGGAATGGGGGATCGTTCTGTTCATGATCTTCATCTGGCTGGTGCTCGGCACGCTGATCGATTCGATCTCGATCATGCTGCTGACGGTGCCGATCTTCGGACCGGTTGCGCTCTCACTGGGGATCGATCCGCTGGTCTTCGCGATCGTTGGGATCCTGACGATCGAGGCCGGTCTTCTAACCCCGCCTTTTGGATTGATCGTGTACGCGGTGCGGTCCGTCATCCCGACCGAGAACGTGTCCATGAAGGCCATCTTCGCGGGTTCGACGCCGTTTTGCGTCATTCTGCTGGTCACCATCGCCATCATCTTGACGGTGCCGGAGACGGTGACATTCCTGACGAGGCTGATTTGAGACTGCGATTCGCCGCGGCGACGACAGCCCAGCCCGGGGTTTCGCGTACCACCCCCACCCGCGTCGCGAAATGAGGGAACAGCGATGAAAGCGATGGTGCTCTACGACCGGGAGAAGCCGTTCCGCCTGGAGGAGCGCCCGGAGCCGCGCGCCGGCATGGGAGAAGCCGTGATGCGGGTGCGCGCGGCCGGGGTGGGGCTCACGCTGGTCAACATGCGGCTCGGCCGGATGGGCGGCTCGCTGCCGCGCGTCATGGGTCACGAGCTGGCGGGCGAGATCGTCGAGACCGGCGAGGGGGTGAGCGCGATCTCGGTGGGCCAGCGCTGCGCGGTCTATTTCTACCTCACCTGCGGGCGCTGCCGCTGGTGCCGCGGCGGGCGCGAGACGCTGTGCGAGAACTTCGCCGGCTTTGTCGGCGGCGACCGCGACGGCGGGTTCGCCGAATATGTCTGCCTGCCGGCCGAGAACTTCTTGCCCATCCCCGACGGCTTGTCCGACGAAGCGGCCGCCGTGGCCGCCGATGCCGTCAACACCAACTGGCACTGCATGCGCGAACGCGCGCGGATCGACGCGCACGACACGATCCTGCTGATCGGCGCGGGCGGCGGTGTCGGCATTCACGGCGTGCAGGTGGCGCGGCTGTTCGGCGCGCGGGTGATCGCCGCCGACGTGTCGGAGGAGAAGCTGGACCTCGCCCGAAGCTGGGGGGCGGAGGAGACGATCGACGTCCGCGCGGTGGACGATGTCGCGGCGGAGGCGAGGCGGCTGACCGGGGGGCGCGGCGTCGATGCCGCGGTCGACTATGTCGGTCACGGCGAGACCTTCCAGGCGGCGATCGACAGCCTCGCGACCTCGGGCCGGGCGGTGGTGATCGGCGTCGGCACGGGCAAGGCGAGCATCGATCCGTTCCGGCTGGTCCGCACCGAGCAGATCGTGACCGGCTCGCGCCACTCGACCCGCGCCGAGCTGATCGAGACGATGGAGATCATGGCGCGCGGGCTGGTCGAGCCCGTGGTCGGGATGCGGGTGCCGTTCGAGGAGGTGGAAATCGTCTTCGATGCGCTCAGGAGCGAAACCCTGCTCGGCCGCGGCGCGCTGACCTACCCCTGAGCGGGTGCGTCGAACGCCGGGGACGGACTATAGTGCTCGGGATGCTGTTGGAGACGTGCCGGATGCCGTTCGAGGTCAATCCTCTCGGCGACCGTTTCGCGGCGGAAATCGTCGGTGTCGACCTCGCGCAGGAGCTGTCGGACGACGATTTCGCGGCGCTGCGCGCGGCGTGGTTCGACGCGGGCGTCGCGGTCTTTCGCGACCAGCATTTTTCTCCCGCCCAGCACGTCGCCTTCAGCCGCCGCTTCGGCGATCTCATCGTCCACGTCATGCACCAGTTCCTGCTGCCGGGCCATCCGGAAATCCTGCTGATCTCCAACCGGAAGCACCCCGACGGCACGCCGATGGGCTTCGAGGATGCCGGCCGCTACTGGCACTCCGACATCTCCTACGACGAACGCCCGGCGATGGGGTCGCATCTGCATGCCGTCGAGATCCCGCCCGAAGGGGGAGACACGCTGTTCGCCGACATGCGCCATGCCCTGAAGACCCTGCCGGACGAGCTGCGCCGGCGCATCCAAGGCCGCCGGGCGCGCCATTCCTACACAAGGAACCACCGCAAGAACGAAACCGTCGCGGGCGGACGGCCTGCGTTCAGCGCCGAGCAGCGGGACAAGCTGAACGATGTCTCGCATCCCATGGTCCGGACCGTCGAAGACACCGGCGAGGCGGCGTTGTTCGTGAACCCCGGGTTCACCTTCGCCGTCGAAGGGATGGACGAGGCCGAGAGCGACGCGCTGCTCGCCGCGCTGTTCGAGCACAGCACGAGGGAGGCGTTCCTCTACACCCATGAATGGCGGGTGGGCGACCTCCTGTGCTGGGACAATCGCAGCGTGATGCATCGCGCGACCCAGTACGATCCGGCGGCCACGCGGCACATGCATCGCACCACCATCGCCGGCGTCCGCCCGGTGTGACCGGCGGGGGTCGATCCGCGTGATCGTCGACATCCACTGTCACTACGTGCCCGAGGCCTATTTCCGCTTCCTCGAGAAGACGGACGGGTTCGACGTGCGCCGTTCCGCGACCGGGGACGAGGCGGTGGAGGTCGAGCTGGGGCGCGCGAAATTCGCCATGAACCGGACGTTCTTCGACCCCGGGCGGCAGCTTCGCCGCATGGCGGGGCTCGGGATCGATCTCAGCGTTCTGTCGCTCGCGACACCGCTCATCGACTACGCGGCGCCGGCCGGTGCGGCGCTCGCCGCCGCGCGCATCTTCAACGACGAGCTGGCCCTGCTGAGGGACCGCCACCCCGACCGGTTCGACGGCTGGGCTTTCCTGCCGATGCAGAGCCCCGCGGACGCGGCCGGCGAGCTCCGGCGCGCCGTGACCGAGCTCGGCCTGCGCGGCGGGCACATCGCATCCAATGTCGGGGGACGCTATCTCGACAGCCCGGAATTCGCGCCGGTGTTCGAGACCGCGCTCGATCTCGGCGTGCCGCTCTTCGTGCACCCCAGCAACCCCGCCGGCGCCGACCGGACGCGGAGCTACGAGCTCACGGTGGTGAGCGGCTATCTGTTCGACACCACGATCAACGTCTTCCACATGATTTTCGGCGGGCTGCTCGACCGCTACCCGGCGCTCGGCCTGTGCTGCGCGCATGCCGGCGGCTACGCGCTCCTGCTGCGGGCGCGGATGCAGCGCGAAGTGGACACCAACCCGGACCTGGCGCGCACCCTCTCCGGCACGGTCGACGACTATCTCGGGCGCCTCTACTACGACACGGTGTGCTTCGAGGACGGCTACCTCGCCTTTGCCTCGGACGCGATCGGGGCGGACCGGCTGGTGCTCGGCAGCGACGGCCCGTTCCCTCTCGGCGAGCCCGATCCGGTGGGCTTCGTCCGGCGCGCGTTCGGAGACCGCCCGGAGGGCGCCGATATCCTGCACCGCAACGCCGCCAAGATGTTCAACCTCGCCGGGCAGGACGCCGGCGCGTGGAAGCCCGCCGGGGAGAGGCCGTGACCGTCCGCGAAGACCGTGACTTGCGCGCGCTCGTGAAACCCGACCGGGTGCATCGCGACTTCTACACCTGCCCAAGAGTCTTCGAGCTCGAGATGGAGCGGATCTTCGCCCGCGCCTGGCTGCTCCTCGGCCATGACAGCCAGGTGCCCCGCCCGGGCGATTTCGTCACTGCGACGCTCTGCCGCCATCCGGTGATCATGAGCCGGCACCGCGACGGACGGGTGCATGTGATGTTCAACCGCTGCTCCCATCGCGGCGCCCAGATCTGCACCGAGCCCAGCGGCAATGTCAGGCGGTTCGAGTGCCCGTATCACGGCTGGGTGTACGACACCGACGGGCGCCACGCCGGCGCCCCCTATCCCGCGCGCTATGCCGAAGGCTTCCTGAAAGGGGGCGGTTTCGATCTCGCGGCGGTGCCGCGCATGGCGGTCTATCGCGGCTTCGTGTTTGCCTCGCTGAGCGACGAGGGTCCCGGGCTCGACGACTTCCTCGGCCCGATGAAGGCGCATATCGACGCCATGGTGGACCGCGCGCCCGACGGCGAGGTCGAGGCCTCGGCCGGCGCGTTCCGCTACCGCTTCCGCGCCAACTGGAAGATCCAGATGGAGAACCAGAACGACCTCTACCACCCGATGTTCACCCATGCCTCGACCACCGCCAGCGACGGCACCCAGTTCCGGCGCCACGGGGCGGAGGACGACGAGGCGGGCAGGGTGAAGCTGTTGAAGCAGAACGAGGCGCTCAACGAGCAGTGGGAGGAGCTGCCGGTCGGCGGCCACCGCTACGGCCACACCTATATGGGGATGTTCCCCATGGACAGGGGCCAGAGCGGGCCGGTGCACCGGCGCTACCGGGCGGCGATGGAGGCGCGCTACGGCGACCGGGCCGAACGGGCCATGGCGGTCAGGTTCCACAACAGCATCTTCTACCCCCAGTGGTCGATCCAGTACTTGACCCAGCATATCCGCCTGATGAACCCGGTCTCGGTGGACTGCACGGAGAACGTCATCATCCCGCTCAGGCTCAAGGGGGCGCCCGACGAGATGTGGCGCGCGGCGCTCAGGAGCAACAACAACAGCCATTCGCCGGCCGGCATGGTGATGTCGGACGACATGGAGGTGTGGGTGCGCTGCCAGAACGCGCTGACCAGCCCCGGCAACGACTGGGTGGTGTTCGCCCGCGGCATGGACGAGGAGCGGGCCTGCAACCGGGGCTCGTTCGAGGTGCGCGGCACCTCCGAAGCGAACGCCCGCCACCAGCACCGCGCCTGGCTCGACTACATGTGCGGCGCGGCCTGACGACGGTCGTTCGATGCGCGACGAGGTCGAGAGATTCCTGTACCGCGAGGCCCGCCTGCTCGACGAACGCCGGTTCGAGGAGTGGATGAACCTGTTCGCCGAGGACGGCTATTACTGGGTCCCGGCGGCGCCCGGTATGCACGATCCCTATGACGGCGTGTCGATCTTCTTCGACGACCGCGCGGTCATGAAGACCCGCCTTCGGCGCCTCGATCACCCAAGAATCCATTCGCAGAAGCCGGCGAGCCGCACCGTCCACACGGTGTCCAATGTCGAAATCGACGAGGATTACGGCGAAGACGGCGAAATCCTGGTGCGGTCCGCCGTGACGATGCTGGAATACCGCCTGGAGAAGCAGAGCGCCTATGCCGGGCGCTGCCGCCATCTGCTGCGCGTCACCGACGGCGGCGGGTTCGAGATCGCCTGGAAGCGCGTCGACCTGATCAACTGCGACGGCGTGTTCGAGACCCTGTCGGTGCCGTTCTGACCGCGGATCGCCGCAGCCCTCGGGACCCCGGCTTCGCTTGACACCCGGACGGTGCCCGCCCGTAGAATGGCCCGAGCGGCGCTCATGAAAGAGCGATGACGTTCCACGCAGGGAGGAATTGGCTATGTCCGAGCAACGCAGCTCCTGGTTGCGACCGGCGCTGAGGGCGGTCACCGCGACCGGCGCGGCCGGCGCGATTCTGGCCGGCGCGGCCTGGGCGTCGACGGCACAGGCGCGCGATCTCAAGATGGCGTTCTTCACCAGCCCCAAGCACCATATCTGGGCCAAGCTGATGACGCCCTGGGGCGACGGCATCACGGCGGCGAATATCGGCCTAAAGGTGGTCGGCTTCCCCGGCGGCCAGATCGGCGGCAAGCCGCCCGGCGCGTTCAAGCGGGTGGTCAACGGCATCGCCGATATCGAGTTCGGGTTGCAGGGCTACACGTCCACGGTGTTCCCCAAGACCATGGTGGTGGAGATCCCGCTGCAATGGGGCTCGCCCACCGAGGCGACCACGGCGATGTGGAAGATCTTCGACAAGCACCTCTCGTCCGAATATGCGCGTGTCGAGGTGCTGGGCCTCTGGACCACCGACGTGCCGGTGCTGATGACCAACAAGGTCGTCCGTACCCCCGACGACCTCAAGGGCATGAAGCTCAGGACGCCGTCGCGCGACCAGGCGGCGATCATCAAGGGCCTCGGCGCGATCCCCGTGGGCATGCCGATGCCGCAGACCTACAGCGCGATCGAGAAGGGCGTGGTCGACGGCGCGCTGGTCGGGATCTCGGTGGTGAACAGCTTCAAGCTGGCCGAGGTGGTCAAGAACTACGTCATCGGCCTGCCGATGGGTTTCTCGCCGCAGATGATGGTGATGAACAAGAAGACCTATGCCGGGCTCTCGGCCGAGCAGAAGAAGGCGATCGACGCAGAGCGCGGACTGGCGCTCAGCCTCAGGGGCGCCAAGCTCTACGAGGCGGCGCGCGCGGCGGGCATCAAGACGGTGCGCGGCCGCGAGGACACCAGCATCACCGAGCTGAGCGCGGCCGACAAGGCGGCCTGGACCGCGCGTTTCAAGACCATCGTCGGTGACTGGGTCAAGCGCTACGAGAAATCGGACCCGAACTACCAGCAGATGCTCGCCGACTATCTGGCCAAGGGTTGATGGAGCCCCGCGAGGGTCCGGTCTCCCGCGCCGTCGGTATTCTTGTCACGGCCTCGGCGTATGTCGCCGGGGCCGTTCTCGTCCTGCTCATGCTGCTGACCACCGCGGATGTGGTCGGCCGCTACTTCTTCAACGCGCCGCTCACCGGGGTGTTCGACCTCACCCAGTTCGCGGTGCTGATCATGACCTTCCTGGGCTTCGCCTATTGCGCCTGGCGCGGGGCGCATGTGGCGATCGAGCTGCTCTACAACCGGCTCGGCAGGGCCGTGCAGCGCGTCCTCGACCCGGCGATCAACCTGCTCGGCTGCGCGCTGTTCGCGCTGATCGCCTGGCGCGCGGTGGTCCAGTCGGTGGACGTGCGCGAATTCGCCGAGGCCTCGCAGCTGCTGACCATCCCGTTCTTCCCGTTCTACTGGGTGGTGGCGTTCGGGGCCGGGTCGATGGCGCTGGTGCTGGCGCTCAGGATCTTCGTGCCGGCGCCGGAAAGCGACAAATCGGCGTGAGCCCCACCCTCGTCGGCATTCTCGGCCTGGCCGGGCTGTTCCTGCTGATCTTCCTGCGCGTGCCGATCGGCATCGCGCTGGCCATCGCAGGCGCGCTCGGCTACTGGACGCTGAGCGGGCTCGATCCGACGCTCGCGCTGCTCGGCAGCGTGCCGTTCGAGATCGCCTACAACTACGACCTCAGCATCATCGCGCTGTTCGTCCTGATGGGGAACTTCGCCATGGTGTCGGGGATGAGCCGGGACCTCTACGACATGGCGCGCAGCCTGGTCGGGCACTGGCCGGGCGGGCTCGCCTCGGCCACCGTGGTGGGCTGCGCCGGCTTCGCGGCGGTCTCCGGGTCGAGCCTCGCCTCGGCGGTCACGATGGGGCGGGTGGCATTGCCGGAAATGCGCCGCCACGACTACCACCCGCGCCTCGCCACCGGCTGCGTGGCCGCCGGCGGCACGCTCGGAATCCTGATCCCGCCGTCGACCGGGTTCATCATCTACGCCCTGCTCACCGAGGAATCGATCGGCCAGCTGTTCCTCGCCGGCGTGCTGCCGGGCCTCCTGCTCACCGGCCTGTTCATGGCGACCATCGCCATCATGACGCGGCTCAACCCGGCGATCGGACCCAAGGCCGACCGGCTGGCGTGGCGCGAACGCCTGCGCTCGGTCGGCCGGTCGTTCTCCCTGATCGGGATCGTGTTCGCGGTTCTCGGCGGGATCTATTTCGGCGTCTTCACCCCGGTCGAGGCGGCGGCCATCGGCGCCTTCCTCACCCTCTGCCTGACCGTCGCGCGCGGCAGGCTCAACCTGGAGACCCTGAAATTCTGCATCCTGGAGACGGTCAAGACCTTCGCCTTCGTCTACCTGATCGTCATCGGCGCGTTTCTGTTCAACCCGTTCCTCGCCGTCACCCAGATTCCCGCCAACCTCGCGGCGGCGATGCCCGGGCTCGACCTCGCCCCGGTGACGATCCTGATCGTCATCGTGATCGGCTACATCATCCTCGGCACCTTCCTCGAAGGGCTGGCGATGATGGTGCTGACGCTCCCCATCGTCTTCCCGCTGATCAAGGACATGGGCTACGACCCGATCTGGTTCGGCGCGCTGCTCGTGGTGATCCTGGAGATGAGCCTGATCAGCCCGCCGCTCGGGCTCAACGTCTTCGTGGTCAAGGGGATCGCCGAGGGCGTGCCGATGGGCGAGATCTTCCGCGGGATCATCCCGTTCTGGGGCGCGATGCTGATCTGCGCCGCCCTGCTGATCGCCTTCCCCGACATCGCGTTGATCCTGCCGGAGACGATGATCCGCTGACCGGCCGTCAGGCCCAGCCGCCGGCGAACGGCATGACGTGGCCGGTGATGAAGTCGCTCCGGTCGGAGGCGTAGAACGCCACCAGGGCTGCGACCTCTTCCGGCTTGCCGAGGCGCTTCAGCGGGATGTTCCGGGTCATTTTGGCGAGCGCCTCGGGATCGTCGACCAGCTCGGGCGGGAAATAGGTCGGGCTCTCGACGTAGTTGGGGGCGATCGCGTTGACCTGGATGTTGTCGCGGCCGAGCTCCTGGGCGAGCGACACCGCGAGCGCGTTGGCGGCGCCGCGGGCGGTCACGTAGATCGAGTAATTCGGCAGCCCGCGCAACGGCGTCGCCGAGGTGATGAACAGGATCTTGCCCCGCTTGCGCTGCTTCATCTGCGGCACCGCGGCCCCGGCCAGCTGGAAGGGAAAGACCACCATCTCGTCCAGCGCCGAACGCATGTCCTCGGCGCTCGCCGTCTCGACGGGCGCGCGGATCGCCGCGCCCGCGTCGTTGCAGACCGCCACGTCGACCCGGCCGGCCTTCCCGGTCGCCGCCGCGACGATCTCCGCCGGCGTCTGCTCCCGGATGACGGTGAGCCCCGGATTGGCCGCGGCGAAGCCTTCCGCCGCCGCCGCATCCGCGAAGCTCCGGTCGTGGCACACCACCGTCGCCCCCTGGGCGACGAGCTCGGCCGCGACGGGCCGGCCCACGAAATGTTCGACATTGGTGACCAGGACGACGCGATCCTTCATCGGCTTTCCTCTCCTCGTACCGCCCGTGTCATCCGGCAGGGGCGAACGCGCACGGGCGACGCCGGACCACCCGCGGCGGCTCAGCGCGCGGCGATGGCCAGCTCGTTCGGCTGGTTGAAGGGCTCGAACTTGGCCAGGAATTCCGCGACCGCCCCGGCATCGCCTTCGACCGAGACCCGTTCGGCGGCAATCGCCTCTTCGAACGCGGTGCGCCCGAACACCCAGTCGAGCAGGAAGCCGCGGTCGAAGCGCGCGGTGGCGTCGCATTCCGGCGGCGGGGTGTCGTGGAACTGGCAGACGCCGCGGCGGATTTCGAGCGCGCAGCTCTCGCCCGAATCGGTGGTCTCGAAGGCGACCCGGAGATGCGTCTCCCAGCACGTCTCCGAGATCAGGCGGACCGTCATCACGTTCAGGATCGCGGCGAGGGGAAACCCGCGCACCTGTTCCGGCGAGCCCAGCACCATGCCGCCGGCGGCGAGGTCGAGCGCGCCCTCCAGCTCGAGCGCCGCCGTCAGCCCCCAGTTGCGCCAGGTCGCGTTCTTCTGCGCATAGGCCCAGCGGCGCAGCGCTTCCGCCTTGAGGCGCCGGGCCTCGTCGTCGGTCCGGTCGGCCCGCACCGCGAGCGTCGACAGCTCCGCCGCCCACTGCGTATCCCCGCCATCCAGCGCCTCGCGGGCATGCCGAAGGAGCGTTTCCCGCCCGCCCACCATCTCGACCAAGCGGGACGCGCGCTCGGCCCGCGGGGTCGGGTCGAGCGCCACCGGGTCGCCCTGGTACCAGCCGAGATAGCCGGCATAGATCGCCGGAATGGCGTGCTTGTAGGAGCCGTAATACTCGCCGAGCCAGGGATGGTCGCGGAGCCGCTCCGGCATCTCGACGATTTGGGCGATCTCGTCCGGCGCGTAGCCCTTGTTGATGTAGCGCAGAGTCTGGTCGTGCAGGTACTGCACCGCGTCGCGGTAGTCGGTCAGCAACGCCGCGATCCGGTCCGCGCCCTCGACGGGCCGCCCGTGATGCGGCACCAGGATCTCCGCGCCGAACGCCTTGAGGCGGTCGAGCCCGCGCGCCCAGGCCATCGGGTCGCGAAACCGCGTGCCGCGCAGCGCATACACGTTGGGGAAGGATTCGTAGACCGCGTCGGCCGACAGCAGAACGCGGGCGTCGGGCAGCCACACCGCGCACTGGTCTTCGGTCTCCGAGGGGATGAGGTGGATTTCGAAGCGGACTCCGCCAGTCTCGCCGGTATAGGTCTCGTCGAAGGTTGTCGTCGGCGCGATGAAGGAGCGCCGCCCGGGGCGCTGCGGCGGGCCGAGCCCGGCGCCGACGGTGCCGGTCTCGCCGATGGGCAGCCGCATGCCGAACTGGTACATCGCGCGGCGCCCGAGGATCGGCGCGATCAGCCCCACGTCCCGCGCCACATGGCGGACCAGGTCCTTCTGGGCGACGATCTCCACCCGGCCCGAGGCGACGTCGTCCGGCGACACGAACGCCGCCGCGCCGCTCACGTGATCGGCGTGGAAATGGGTGTAGACGATGGTCCGGATCGGCTTGTCGGTGATCTTGCGGAACTCGGCGGCGACGATTTCGGCGTTGTCCATGCCGGTCATCGTGTCGACCAGGATGCAGGACTCCGCGCCCTCGATCAGCGTGCAGTTGACGACCGAGTAGCCGAAGGCGCAGTGGATCGAGCCGTCGAGGGTATAGATCCGCGGCTCCATCGACGCCTGGTGCCGCGCGAGGTCCGGGTGGACCGACGGGGTGACTTCGCTCATCTCTTTGCGATACGGGCGGCCGGACGAACGGCGCGCCGCGCTCCCTGTGACTGCCGCAGTGGTTTATGGTGGCGCGTCGCGCAAGGCAAGCGGGGCTGTTTCGCGCCGCCGCGGCCGCTCTCGACAGCCCGCCGGCGAGGAGGCCGGCGTGCGAAAGGGATGGGCGTTCGGATGGTTCCAGTCCCGGCGTGCGTGGACATGCCGGCTTGCGCGATGGCGGATTCGCGCGCAAGGTTCGGTCGGGACGGGCCACCGAGTTCGATGTCGAAGCACAACCTGACGCGGCGATCGGCAATGGCCGGCATTTCGGGCGCGGCGGCGGCAGCTTTACTCCGCTGGCCGGCGTCCGCCAGCCCGCTCGCGCCGCCGACGGTCTGCACCCACGGCACGCCGTCGCAGACCGAAGGGCCGCTGTACAAGCCGTCGACACCGCGTCGGGGCGACTTGCGCGAGCCCGACAGCGGCGGGGAGGAGCTGGTCCTCCACGGGCTGGTCCTGGCGCCCGGCTGCAAGCCCCTGCCCGGCGCGGTGATCGACGTCTGGCATTGCGACGAGAACGGCCGCTACGACAATCGGGGTTTCCGCTATCGCGGCCATCAATTCGCCGACGCCGCCGGCGCCTTCCGCTTCCGCACGATCCGGCCCGGGCGGTATCCCGGGCGCACGCCGCATATCCATGTCAAGGTGCAGGGCCCGACGACGCCGCTGCTCACGACCCAGCTCTATTTCCCGGATTTGCCGTACGACAATATCGGCGATTCGCTCTACCGGGACGACCTCGCGCTGCGCCTGGAGCGCTCGGGCGGCATGTGGCTGGCGCGGTTCGACCTCGTGCTTCCGACGGGCCCGCGGTAGCCGGGCGCCTCAAGCCCCGAAGCGGGGCTCGGGCAGGCCGCGCACGCCGGGCTCCAGCGCGAACACCGCCCCGGCGAGGGGCTGCTTCCACAGCGCCTCGTCGGCGAGCGGGAAGGTCGCGCTGGTGACGTAGAGGGTCTCGAGGTCGGGGCCGCCGAAGGTGCAGGCCGTCGGCCGCTGCACCGGCACGCCGATGACGCGGTCGATCCTGCCGTCCGGTGCGTAGCGGGCGACCCGCCAGGCGCCGACGCAGCAGATCCAGTAATGGCCTTCCGCGTCCACCGCCGCGCCGTCGGGCCGGCCCTCGGTCGGGTCGTTGGCGGCGAACACCCGGCGGTTGGCGATGTCGCCGCTCTCCGGGTCGAGATCCCACGCCCAGATGAAGTCCCGGCGGCTGTCGGAGTGGTAGAGCGTCGTCCCGTCGGGGCCGAAGGCGAGGCCGTTGGGGCAGATCAGCCCGCCCATCACCGCCCGGCAGCTGCCGTCGGGGTCGTAGCGGTAGAGCGCGTTGGTCTCGCGGTCCATGGTCTCGATCATCCCGCCCACCCAGAACCGCCCCTGCGGGTCCGACCGCCCGTCGTTGAAGCGGACCTCCGGGTTGTCCGGCTCCAGATCGAACACCCGCTCGACGCTGCCGGACGCGAGGTCGATGAAGGCGATGCCCGACTGCATGCCCGCGATCAGCCGCCCGTCCCGGCAGAACGAGAAGCAGCCGATGCGTTCCGGCATCGGCCAGGACCGGCGCGCGCCGGTGGCCGGGTCGAGGCGCTCGACCGAGGGGCGGTAGATGTCGACCCAGTAGAGCGCCTGCTCGTCCTCGTGCCAGCGCGGCGACTCGCCGACGATGAAGCGCTCGTCCACCACGCAGCGGGGCTCGGTCATGGCGCCGCCGCCGGCCTCACGAGAACTCGCCGGCGATCATCGCGTCGATGCGGGCCTGCGTCGCCTCCTGGCGGGTGCCCGGGGGCAGATCGCCGCTGGCGATGACGATCTCGGCGACCCGCCGGCCGAACCGCCTGACGACCGCGTCGTCGTCGGTTCCGGGCTTCCGGGGCACGCGGCAAACCAGCTCGATGTTGTAGGTCGGCACCGGGGCGCCGTCGACGCGTGCCGGCCAGTCGAGCCTGTCGCCCCGCTTGACCGCGCGGATGCCGCGGCGGATCTGGCGCCTCGCCATGATCACGCCCTCGTCGGTGACGCCGCGGGTCTCGTTGGCGTGGACCGTGACCGGCCCCTGCGCGACTTGCGCCTCGAAGTCGCCCGGGTTGCGCTGGCCCTCGGCGTGGCTGGGCGCCGCGACCTGGCCGGGGAAGTCGACCTTGCCGAGGCCGATCCCGTCCGGGTCGCCGGTCTCGTGCGGATCGATCACCGGGTTGAAATGGCGCAGCCCGATCGCATAGGCGTTGGTGTCGTCGATCGGGACGATCCAGCGCGAGACCCAGGCGCACAGCGCGAACTTCTCCTCCGAGGCGACCTCGGCGAGGCCGAACTGCGCCGCGTTGGGCAGGATCACGTCGCTCGCCCGCACCCAGAGAAAGTCGTCCCAGCGCCGGGTCCCGAGCGACAACAGCCCGATCGGCGTCTCGAAGAAGGAGAGCGTTGGCAGGGCCTGGTACTGCTCGCTGAACTGGAGCTCGTTGCCGCGCGCGTGCAGGAAGCAGGTGTGGATGGGATCGGCCCCGTTCTCGTGCGACTGCAGCCAGTTGCACGGGTTGTGGATCTTGTAGGGCAGCAGGCGGTTGCCCTCGGGATAGACCCAGCTGTCGTAGACCGGAAATTCCGGCATCTCGTCGGGCGGGCCCATATAGGCGAACACCAGCCCGGCATATTCGCGGGTCGGGTAGGCGCCGTGGCAGAGCTTGTCCCTGATCCGGCTGCGCGGCGGCTCGCCCGGCGTCTCCAGAATCGTCCCGTCCACGTCGTAATGCCAGCCGTGGTAGCAGCAGCGGATGCCGCGCTGCTGGATGAAGCCGTATTCGAGCGAGGTGTTGCGGTGGCTGCAGCGCAGATGCAGCAGTCCCACCCGGCCGTCGAGGTCGCGGAACAGCACCAGCTCCTCGTCGAGGATGCGGATCGCGAGCGGCAGCTCGCCGAGCTCCGACGAGAGCGCGATCGGATGCCAGAAGCGGCGCAGATACTCGCCGCCCGGCGTGCCCGGGCCGACATGGGTCAGCTCGGAGTCTTCCCGTTCGCTCCGGCGGCGGTGATAGCCGCCGAACTTCACGTTTCGCATGGTGGTGGACATCCCGCGCCTCCGTCGTCCGGACAACAGTCTATGGGGCGACGCGGCGGGCCGACAAGGTGGGATCGGGCGGCTTGACCGCGCCTGCGGGCAGGGCGCAGGGTCCGCGCCGGTCCCACAATTGCCGGACGAGGCGAACCCGATGACAGCACCGATCTTCCACATGGCGGCCGGCGCGCCGACGCCGGTCGCACCCTTCAGCCACGCGGTCGAGACCGACGGCTGGGTCTTCGTCACCGGTCAGATGCCCAACGATCCGGAGGACGAGGCCGCGCCCTTGCCTGCCGGCATCGAGGGCCAGACCCGGAACGTCATGGCCAATCTCGCCACCGTGCTCGCCTCGCTCGGCCTCGGCTTCGAGCACGTGCTCGTAGCCCGGGTCTACCTCACCCGTTTCAAGGAGGACTACGCGGCGATGAACGCGGTCTACGGGACCTATTTCGCGCCCGGCCGGCTGCCCGCGCGCACCTGCGTCGGGGTCACCGGGCTCGCCCTCGATGCGCGGGTCGAGATCGACCTGCTGGCGCGCCGGCCGTAGTCCCGCCGGCGCGGTCGAGGCCGTCCTTCGATACGCGGCTTCGCCGCTACTCAGGATGAGGGGAAGTTGGCGTGGCCAAGCAAAATCCCCTCATCCCGAGTAGCCCCCGAAGGGGGCGTATCGAGGGACGCCGCGCCCATCGGCTACCGGGAGCGCGCGTAGTCTTCCGCGAGACCCTGCAAGGTCGCGAGGTTCTCCACCCCGGGGCGAAGCTCCCCGCGCTCGATGCGCCGCGCCAGCTCGGTGACCGCCTCGCAGGCCGGGGCGGCCGTGCCGAGCTGCCGCGCCCTGGCCGCGACAAGGCCGTTGAGATCTTCCAGCTCGCTCTTCCGGCCCTTTTCCCAGTCCTGCAACACCACGCCTTTGGTGTTGGGCAGGACGAAGCCGCTCATCAGCTTGTCCAGCAGGGTCTCGACCAGGCGGTTCGAATCGGTGACGTCCTTCTCCGACAGGCCAAATATGGGCCGGCGTTCGAAGCCCAGCGCATCGCCGATGTCCATCGCCTCCTGTCCGGCGCGCAGCATGAACGCGCGCATGCCCGGCACGGTCTCCGCATCCACGATCGAAAGGTCGAGGCACGCGGTCGTCGCCAGCGTGGTGCAGTTGCTGACGAGCTTCATCCACTTGGCCGCCAGTATGTCGTCGCTGGTCTCGCAGGCGCCGGCATGCGATAGCAGTTCCACCACCTCCGCCTCGCGGCCCCTCGTGGCCGGATGGAAGCTGCCGACGGCGAACCAGGAGCGCGCGGGCGGCGAATGGCGTTCGACGATCCCCGGCGTGAACAGGCCGGACGAGATCTCGATTACGCATCCGAGCGTGCGTTCCGGCCCGACCGCCTCGGCCACGGTCTCGGCGGTCATGCCGTTCTGGACCGCGACCAGGAGGCCGTCGCGCTTCAGATAGGGCTCGATGAGCTGGCTGGACCACCTTGCATCGTAAGCCTTGGTGACCACCAGCACGACGTCGAAGGGTTCCGTGAGCGTGCAGACATCGCAGATGTGGAGCGCGCGGACCTGCCGGACGATTGTTTCCTCCGGCATCACGACGGCGGCGCCGTTCTCGCGCATGGCCTCGACATGGGCCGGCCACTGGTCGATCAGCGTCACGTCGTAGCCCGCGCCGACGAGGTCGACGCCGATCGAGGTGCCGTTGGCGCCGCTTCCGACGACGGCGATCCTCCCCGCCACGGTCAGGCCCACAGCGCGCGGCTGGCGATGCGCGCGCCCTCGGCGAGCGCCTGGAACTTCGCCCACACGACGCTCGGATGGACTTCGGGCGTCGCGCTCGCGTTGGTGCCGAAGCCGCAATCGCCGCCGGCGATCACGTTCTCGCGCCCGACCAGGCCGGCGAACCGCATGATCCGCTCGGCGATCAGCTCCGGGTGCTCGACGAGAACCGAGGAATGGGTGATCACGCCGGGAATGAGAAGCTTCCCTTCGGGCAGGCGGGTCTCCTTCCAGAGCTGCCATTCGTGCTCGTGGCGCGGGTTCGCCGCCTCGAAGGAGAACGCGCCGGCCTCGATCTCCAGCACGATGTCGAGCACCCAGCCGAGCTCGACCTCGTGCACCCGCGGCCCCATGTTGATGCCGTAGCAGGTGTGATAGCGCACCCGGTCGGCGGGCACCCCCTCCAGCGCGTAGTTGATCGCCTCGACCTGGGCTGCGAGCCATTTCCGGTAGTCGGCCATCTCCAGCTCCGGCGTCTTGACGTAGTGGGTGACCAGATGCGGATCGTCGATCTGAAGGATGAAGCCGGCATCAACGATCGCGCGGTATTCCTCGTTCATCGCATCCGCGATCGCGTAGAGGAATTCCTCGTCCGAGGCATAGTGCTCGTTCCTCTGGTTGCCCGCGACATCGACCGGCGAGATGGCGGGCACGAAGGCCTCCGCCGCGCCATGGGCGTCGACGGCGGCGCGCAGATTGGCGAGGTCGCGGTCGAGCCGTTGCCGCCCCCGGTAGCGCACCGGCCCGCCGCAGACCATCTCGGCCGCCGGGAGCAGCGCGCCGGGGCCGTGCGGGCGGACGGACTCGTAGAACTCGGGGAAGGCCAGCGCCTCGCGCGAGCCGCCCCAGGGAATGCCCCGCGGCCGGGGTCGCGCCTCGTAGCCCGCCAGGCGCTCGTTGGCGTAGACCGCAAATCCGCGCTTGGAGAACTCGCCGTCGTCGACGATGTCGATGCCGAGCGCGACCTGGCGGGCGACCACCGCGTCGACCGCCTCCTCGAGCAGGGCCTCGTATGCGGCGCGGTCGATCGCCACCCCGCGGTCCTCGGCGACGAACGCCTCGATCAGCTTCCGCGGCCGCGGCAGGCTTCCGACATGGGTGGTCAGGATCCGCTCCGCGCTGTTCCTCATGATCCGCTCCTTCCCGGCTGTCGTCGCCATTCAAGCCGGATTCGGGTTGCCGCGGTAGTGCCGATGGACCGAACATGTGCGGTGACGACAATCGATGGCGGGACCTACCGATGAGCGCTCCGTGGCCCCTGGCCTGCCGGCAATGGCAGGGCGCGCGTCGCTACCAGGAGGACGCGTTCGCGACCCGCGAGATCGACATGGCGGGAAGCGGGGAGGCGGCCGCGCTGCTGCTCGTGCTTGCCGACGGGATGGGCGGCGCGGCCGGCGGCGCGGTGGCGAGCCGTATCGCGACCGACGCGTTCATCGGCGAATTCGCCGGCCTCGCCGGCACGGTTGCCGACCGGTTCCGGGGCTGCCTGGATGCGGCGACCGCCCGGCTGCGGCAACGGGAGACCGAAGACAGGCGGCTCCTCGGCATGGGCACCACCGTGGTCGCCGCGCTGCATGACGGGCGCGGCATCGACTGGCTGAGCGTCGGCGATTCGCCGATGTGGCTGTTCGCCGACGGCAGGCTGGAGCGGCTGAACGCGGATCATTCGATGGCGCCCATGCTGGCGGAGCTGGTGCGGCGCGGAGAGCTGACGCCCGACGAGGCGCGCCACGACGGGCGCCGCCACATGCTGCGCTCCGCGGTGACCGGCCGGCCCGCCGAGCTGGTCGATCGCGGGTACCGCGCCTGCCGCCTGCTGCCGGGCGAGCACCTGTTGATCGCCAGCGACGGGCTGGAGACCCTGCCGGAAGAACGGATCGCGCGCGAGCTCGCCGGGACGCGGGGCGATGCCGATGCGGCGGCCGAAGCGCTCGAATCCGCGCTGCGCGCCGCCGCGGGTCCCTACCAGGACAACGCCACCTTCCTGCTGCTGTCGGCCGGCCGCTGAGGACGGCCCGTCCCGCGCCGCTACCAGCGCCCCGACCCGCTCAGCATCAGCCTGTGTTCCGGCGCGCCGTAGTTGTCCGCGGGGTCCCGGCGGGTTGCCGTCAGACCGAGATCGAACGGTATCGCGCCGCGCTGCGCCGGGGTGAATTGCCAGTCGAGGATGTATTCCCGACGGCCGTTCGAGAGCGCGAAGCCGAGACCCGGCGTCGCCGTGAACCGGTTCCCCGGCGCCGCGAAGCCATAGCCCAGCCGGAACGAGAGGCGACGTTGCCCGAGCTCGTTCGCGGCGGGACCGGCCGGGGTGTCGCGCTCGAGCAGGGCCGCGGCGCGGTTCCCGACCGGGGCCCCTGTCGATTGGGCGAGCGTCAGCGAGACCCCGCGGCCGGATTGCGGTCTCTGGTTCCAGGCCACCGACCAGGACAGCCCGCGCTCGAGAATTCGGCCTGACTGGTGCGTCAGGAAAGCGCCGGCGTTGGCTTCCGCCGCCAGCCCGATTCGCGGAAACCGCCATGCGAGCCCGGCGTCGAATTCGCTTCCGAAGCCGGTCTCCGCGTCGCCGCGGTCATAGCGCATGCCGACTTCGAGGCGCGGCGTCAGCTTTCCCTCGCCGCGCGTCCGGATGCCCCGCAACGCCCACTCCACCCCGAGGCGGAGCAGCGTCACCTCGGCCTTTGTCGCCGCGAGGTTCCCGCTCCTTGCCGAAGTCGCGAGCACGGCGAGTGCGTCCGATTTCACCGCGATCTCCATGCCGCCCGATGCCCGCTCCGAAAGAACCACCCCGCGCATGCCGGCGGCCGCCATGGCGAGGCCCAGGTCGGTGCCGACCGCCCGGTCTCCCTGCGGCTTGAGCGTCAGCTTGCCTCTGCCGTAGCCGGCGACGCCCCACAGCGTCACCCACTCGTTCGGCCGGTAGCGCGAATAGGGGTAGAACCCCGTCAGGCGCGACGTGAGCTTGCCCCTCCCGTCGCCCCGGTAGCCGCCTTCGCCCCGGGTTCGCACCAGGAGCAGGCCGGCCGTGAACGCCTCCTGCCGCCAATCCGCCCCCATCATCAGGCTGCTCACCCGGCCCTCGATCGCGGCACCGCTCTCGCGTCCGTCGAAGCTCGAGACCGCCGCTCGAACTCCCAGCCCGGCCGAACCGCCGTCCGGCGTCCTCGCCCCCAGCGTGAAGGAGGACCCGAGCAGCAGGCCGCCCTCCGTCACCCGCCATGGCCGGAACGCCACCCCGGTTGCGCCGTCCTCCGCGTTGTCCGGTCCGCGGCTTCCGACGCGCTCCCCGCCCGGGCTCTCCTCGAATCCGGGGACGGGGAGGGACGCAATCCGATCCTCGACCGCATCGCCGACCTGCCGCGCCGCCGTGCGGGCGAACCGTGCAAGCCAGGGGCGCAGCATTCGATCGTCGATGCGGTCCGGGCTGTTGGTACGCCCGGCCCCCGGCGGCGACCATTCGCTCGGCCGCACTCCGTTGCGCGCCCGCACCCGGACCTGGTACAGCGTCCCCGGCGCCAGCCGCCCGATGGTCGTCCGCGTGCGCGTGCCGTCATGCGCGTGATCCGCCCATCGCCCGGCCGTCCCTTCCCGGAACTGCAGGTCGTAGCCGATGAGCGGGGGGCCGCCGTTGCGGTCCGGCGCGCTCCAGGTCGCGGAAAGCTGGGTCGCGGTGCCGCGGATCGCCGTCACGCGGGGGGGCTCCGGCCTGTCCGGCCGCTCGTCCGGGTCGACGATACGGGCCATGCCCGGCACGACCGTGTCGGTGGCGTCGCTGGTCAGGCTCGCGGGGCCGCATTGGTCGTCGCGGAAACCGACCCTCACCCTGATCTTCCTGCCCCGGTCGGCTTCGACAAGCGTGTAGCTGCGAGACGTCGCGCCGTCGATGTCCGTCGGGTTCGACGTGCCGTCCGCGTCCACCCGCACCCACTGGTACCGGAAGATCGCGGCGTTCAGCCCGTCCGGGTCTTCGATGCCGCTCGTCGACGCGGACAGCGTCCTCCCGACCTGCGCGGTCCCTGAAATCGTCGGCGCGCCTGTCGCCGCGCCGTCGGTGCCGAAACCCGCGACGGTGCCCTTGACCCGAATCTTCATAGCGTATCTGCGCGTCTCGGCTATCCACGACGAGCCGCGGCTTCGCTTGTAAGGCTCACCGATGTTCCAGCCCGCGGCCGCACCCGGGTCCAGACCCTCCGACAAGAGCGTCTGGCGCCATCGCGGTGCGCCGGCGTCGGCCGTGCCATTGCCGTTCTGCGTCGGGACGGTGGCGGGACCGTCATATGCCAGCATCACCCAATACTTCGATCGTCCGCACAGCTTGGCGCCGCCGGGCGCCGCGAACTCGTTCAGGCCCGCCGAAAGTGAGGCGGGGTGGGTCATCGTGTACAGGTCGGCCGCGCCCGGAGAGCCCGCGGAATCCCGCCTGATCGAGACGGTCAACGGGGCGGTTCCGGTGGGTCTCACGGCGAAATCCAGGACGATGCCGGTGAGGACGTATCCGATGCTCTCGCTCCCCGTGCCGAAAGGCTGGGCGCGGGGGGCGATTTCGGAAATCAGGCGGTGCCCGCCATGGACTCGCGCCACATTGCTGACCAGGGTGGTCGCGGTCTGGGACTGCGCGGTTTGAGGACAAACGGCCGCCAGGGCCGACACTAGGAGGACCGCCCACCCGCGTGCCCAGGACAGCGGGCGCGCGGCGAGCGCTCCCGGTGCTCCCGTGTCCATCGCCGCGAATCCGTCGGCGGCAAATTGCCCGGTCGCCCGATCGAGTTCGGGCCGGTCCGATATGACCGTCGCCAAATCCGCCAAATTTCTGTTCCGATTCCCGGCCTGGGCCGGCGCGCGGCTCCGTCACCGCTCGTCGTTTCGAGTCCGGTCAAGCATGTCGTGGCCCCGATCTCCGTTTTCCAATCACTTATGCGTGCGCAGCCGGGGTGGGCCAAAACCGGCGTTCGCCCGTGCGCCGGAACCCTGTCGGAGTCCCCTGCGAGCCTATATTCTGGTTCCCCGGTGAGGCGCCCTTCGGACAGGCGATCCATCGGATCCGGCACCGGAGGGCGGAAACATGGCCGATCGCGAGCGTCGCCGGTGAGGTCGCCGGGCAGCCTCGGCATCGCGGCTCTCCTCGCGCTCACCTCCATGGCCACCGCGATCGGCATCGACGGCACGCTGCCGGCGATGCCGGCGATGGTCGAAGGCCTGGGTTCGACCCGGACGCTGGTGCAGCTCAGCCTCAGCATGTTCATGGTCGGCGTCGCGGTGGGCCAGCCGGTGCCGGGCCCCCTGTCGGACCGGTTCGGCAGGAAGCCGGTCATCATCGGCGGGCTGCTGGTCACCGGCGTCGCGGCGCTCGGCTGCGCGCTCGCCGAGACCGTCGAGGCGCTGATCGCGTTCCGCTTCGTGCACGGCATGGCGGCGGCGTCGGGGTTTATCGTCGCCCGCGCCGTCATCCGGGATCGCTACGAGCGCGGCGACGCCGCGCGCGTGCTCTCGCTGCTGCTGTTCTTCTTCTGCTTCGGACCCCTGATCGCGCCGATCGTGGCCGCCCACCTGACGGTGTCCTTCGGCTGGAAGGCGATGTTCCTGTTCATCGCCGCATACAGCGCGCTCGTGGCGATCCTGTTCGCGCTGGCCTTCCGCGAGACCCTGGAACGGCCCGACCGGGATGCGCTTCGCATCGCGCCGATGCTGAGGAATTTCGCGGAGATTTCCCGCAGCGTCGCCTTCTGGGCCTATACCGCCTGCGCCGCGGCGTCCTACGGCATCCTGTTCTCGTTCCTCTCCGCCTCGCCGCACGTGATCATCACCTTCTTCGGCGAGACCGAGACCGCCTACGCCTACATGTTCGCCGGCTGCATGATCGGCTCGATGGCCGGCATGCTGGCGGGCGCCCGCCTGGTCGGGCGTTTCGGCGTCGACCGCCTGTTGCAATGGGGCGTCTGGAGCGCATCGCTGTTCGGCCTGGCGCTCGCCGGGCCCTCCTGGGCCGGGATCCATCACTGGCTCGCGGTGATCGGCCCGATGTTCTTCTGCATGTTCGCGTTCTCGCTGATCTACCCGCAGACCGTCGCCGGCGCGCTGCAACCCTTTCCCCGCATCGCCGGCGCGGCCTCGTCGCTGATCGGCTTCGTCCAGCAGGTCGCCGGAGCGGCGATCGGCATGATCGTCGCCGCGCTCACCACCGACGGCACGCAGGGGGCGCTGGCGCATGGCGTGCTGTTCTCCTCGCTGTTCGCCCTGGTCGCCTACGAGCTCGTGGTGCGCCGCCACCGGACCGTATAGGCGGCCGCGCGGTGCCGGGCGCCGCGCGGTTGCCGCGGCATCGAGAAACCTCCATCCTCTGGCATCGATCCGCCTTCCCCGGGAGAGCCATGCCCGACACCGTGAACACGATATTCGGCCGCGAGGCCTTTCTCGCGCTGCTGGAGAGCGAGGGGGTGTCGCATCTGTTCGGCAATCCCGGCACCACGGAGCTGCCGATCATGGCCGCGCTGCCCGACCGGCCGGCGATCGCCTATGTCATGGCGCTGCAGGAGGCGCTCGTGGTCGCCATGGCGGACGGCTACGCGCGGGCCTCCGGCAGGCTCACCGCCTGCAACGTCCACGTCGCGCCCGGGCTCGGCAACGCCATGGGCTCGCTGTTCAACGCCAACTGGATGGGCTCGCCCATCGTCGTCACCGCCGGACAGCAGGAGCAGGGGCACGGGCTGACCGAGCCGATGCTCTATGCGCCGCTGGTGCCGATCGCCCAGCCGCTGGTGAAATGGGCCGTCGAGGTGAACCGGCTCCAGGATTTGCCCCGCATCGTGCGCCGCGCCGCCAAGGTCGCGATGACCCCGCCGACCGGCCCGGTGTTCATCTCGCTGCCGGGCGACGTCCTCAACGAGCAGGACGCGCTCGAGCTCGGCCAGCCCACGCGGGTCGACACCGCTGGCCGCCCCGGCGACGCGGCGCTCGACCGCCTGGCCGACCGGTTGCTCGCCGCCCGCAACCCGGTCCTCCTGGCGGGGCACGAGATCGCGACCTCGGACGCGCTGGCCGAGGCGGCGGCGGTCGCCGAGGCGCTCGGCGCGCCCGTCTACCAGCAGACGGTGTGCGACGGCGCCCACTTCCTCTCCGAACACCCGGCCTTCATGGGCGGGCTCACCCGCGAGCAGCGGGACGTGCGCGAGACGCTCGCGCCCTACGACCTGATGTTCTGCATGGGGGCCGACGTGCTGCGCATGTCGGTGTTCAGCGAGACCGATCCGCTGCCGGACGGCATGGCGCTGGTTCAGCTCGGCCTGCGCGACTGGGAGATGGGCAAGAACTACCCGGCGGAGATCGCGCTGCGCGCCGACGTGAAGGAGTCGCTCGGCCTCCTGGCCCGGCTGATCGAGCGCAAGCGCGGCGCCGCCGGGGCGGAGAGGGCGGCGGATTCGCTCGCGGCGCTGGCGACCTCCAACTGGTCCGCCAAGCGCGAGGCGCGGCGCAACGCCGTGCTGGGCCGCGACGGCGCAACGCCGATGGCACCGGAGCTCGCGATGCTCAGGATCGTCGACGGCCTGCCCAAGGACGCGGTCATAGTCGAGGAAGGAATCCTGAGCGGGCGCTCGCTCCCCGCGTTCTACCCCTTCCGCGACACCAAAGCGTGGTTCGGCCTCGGCAGCGGCGGAATCGGCTTCGCGATGGCGGGCGCGGTGGGGATCCAGCTCGCTCTCCCGGACCGGCCGGTGGTCGCGGTCATCGGCGACGGCAGCGCGATGTACTCGATCCAGGCGCTGTGGACCGCTGCCAACGCCAACTGCCCGGTCACCTATGTCATCGCCAATAACGGCGGCTACCGGATCATCAAGGAGCGGCTGAAGGCGTTCCACGGCGTCGAGGCGTATACCGGCATGGAGTTCAAGGACCCGCCGATCGACTTCATCGGGCTGGCCCGCTCGATGGGGGTGGCGGCGCGGCGGATCGCCGACCCCGACGACATCGCACCCGCCATTGCCGAGTCGACGCGGCTGAACGGCCCCACGCTGCTCGATATCGTGGTCGACGACGGGTTCGGGAACGAGGGACGGTGAGCGTCTTGCGCCCGGAGTCCGGGGGCGGCATCATCTCCCGGAAGGACAGGGGCGCGCCTCGGATATCTTCCGGGGCTTCCGCGTGAGCACCGAGACTCGACCGGATACCGGCGTCTATGCCGGCACGGGGCTGCCCGAGCTGGGCTTGCGCAATTACTGGTACCCCGTGCTCGCCTCAAGGCGGCTGCGCCGGCGGCCGAAACCGGTCCGGCTGCTCGGCGAGGACGTGGTGCTGTTTCGCGACAAGGGACGGCTGTACGCGCTGAAGGACCAGTGCGCGCATCGCGGCGCGCGGCTGTCCCGGGGGCGCTGCCTTTACCCCGGCAGCGGCACGCTGACCTGCCCCTATCATGGCTGGACCTATGCGGGCGAGACCGGGAAATGCGTGGCCAGGATCATGGAAGGCCCCGACACCCCGATCCCCGAAGAGGCGCGCGTCAGGGCCTACCCGGCTCGCGAGCATCGCGGGGCGATCTGGCTGTTCGTCGGCGACATGGCGGCCGTGCCGCTGGACGAAGACCTGCCCGACTGCCTTGCCGATGCCGACGAATGGCACACGATCTCGACCTGGCGGACCTATCGCTGCAACTGGCGCGTGCTCAACGACAATCTGTGCTACGACCTGCACGCGCCGTTCGTGCACAGGAACTCGCCCGAGCTGGTCTTTCAGCCGGTCTTTCCCTTCGCCAGCCGGGTCGCCGCGACGAGACTCCAGGATGGCAAGGGCCTCGGCTACACCGCGCGCGATGGCGTGACCGAGGCCCGTTTTCCCGGCCTTGGGGATTTTCCGCCGCCCCGGGAGGCGTTCTGGCGCCGGCTGAAGCCGCGCGGCCGCGGCAAGGAGATGGACCCGGAGACCGCACAGGCAACCAAGCGCTACGGCATCGAGTACCGCCACATGTCGCGCCTGCCCGCGGTGACGCTGGTGGGCCGGCCGGCCGGAGACTACTTCATGTGCCGCTGGGTGACCCCGGTCGATGCGGAAACGACGCTGTTCTACTCGTTCAACGCGTTTCGCCGGCGCAGCGCGCTCGGCACAATGCTCGACCGAATCGGCTGGGCGCTCTGGCAGTCCTGGGCGCATGACTGGCTGTTCTCCGACCAGGACAAGCGCATCGTCGAAGGCGTGCGCTCGGATGCCGAGCAGCTCTCGCGGAGCGATGCCGGCGTCGTGGCGTGGCGCAGGTTCATGGTCGAGAACGCGCGCCGTCCGCCCGAGGCCGCGACCGGCGTCGGGCTGGAAACCGCTGCGGAGTAGACCGGCAATGGATCTTGGAATCGAAGGCCGGGTCGCGCTGCTGACCGGCGCGAGCCGGGGCATCGGACATGCCTGCGCCGCGGCGCTGGCGGCGGAGGGCGTCCGCGTCGCCATTTGCGCGCGCGGGCGCGCGGCGATCGAGGCGGCGGCGCGCGACATCGCGGCGCAGACCGGCGGCGAGGCGGCGCCGTTCGTGGCCGACATGTCGCGCCCCGAGGAGGTGAACCGCCTGTTGTCCGAGGTCGCGGAGGCGATGGGGGGTGTCGACATCCTGCTCGCCAACAACAGCGGGCCGCCGCGCGGCGGCTTCGACGCCCTGGACGACGCGCAATGGCAGGACGGCTTCGAGGTCACGATGATGTCGACGGTGCGCCTGATCCGGGGCGTGCTGCCCGGCATGCGGGCGCGGAGATGGGGCCGGGTGCTGACCATCGTCTCGTCGTCGGTACGCCAGCCGGTCGACCGGCTCGAGCTCTCCAACGCGCTCAGGCCCGGCATCGTCGGCCTGTTCAAGTCGCTCGCCGTGACCATGGGCAAGGACAACGTGCTGTTCAACTGCGTGGCACCCGGCCGCATCATGACCGAGCGCTTCCTCTCCGGCGCGAAGAACGCCGGCATGACCGAGGAGGCCTATGCCGAGAAGCACCGGGCGACGGTCCCGCTCGGGCGGATCGGCAGGCCGGACGAGATCGCCGGCGTCGTGGCCTTCCTGGCCTCGGAGCGCGCGTCCTACATCAACGGCGCGACGGTCATCGTCGACGGCGGCATGATCCGCTCGCTGCATTGAGCCCGGTCAGTCGAGGACGGCGGTAGCCTCGATCTCCACCAGCCAGTCCTCGTTCGCCAGGCCCGAGACCACCAGCAGGGTGTTGGCCGGGATGTTGGTCATTCTCCCCTCGTCCATGACCGCCTTGCGCCCCGCGCGGACGCCGCCCAAATTCTCCCTGCCCACCACATAGGTCGTGGTCCTGACGATGTTGTCGAGCGTGCCGCCCAGCTCGCGGAGCGTCGCGTCGATGTTGTAGAGCGCCTGCCTCGTCTGCGCGCCGGCGTCCTTGGGATCGACGGTCTTGCCGTCCTTGTCGATCCCGACCTGGCCCGCGAGGTAGAGGGTCTTGTCCGCCTGCACGACCCAGGAGAAGTTGCCCGGCGGCGCGACGACGCTCTCGGGGTTGATGTAGCTTCGCTTGGGCATTCGAGTCTCCCAGTAATATGATTTGCGTGCAGGATAGCATTGCACCGGGGCCGGCGAACCCGGCCGGTGTCGGTTGGGGGCGACGGCCTCCGGGAGAACAGGAGATGGCCAGACGCGCGACCTTCCTCAGGGGCGAATACGCAGGCTATCGGGCCGCGCTCGACAAGCTCGCCGCGGATGAGGAGCTGACCCGGGTCGGGCCGGGCACGCCCGGGGGCGAGTATCTCCGCCGGTTCTGGCACCCCATCGCGTTTGCCGCCGAGCTCGAAGACGTGCCGCGGCGGGTCCGCGTGCTGGGCGAGGACCTCGCGCTGTTCAGGGACAAGTCGGGGCGCATCGGGCTGCTGGCGCTCCATTGCCCGCACCGGGGCACGTCGCTCGAATTCGGCATCGTCCGGGAACGCGGCATCATGTGCTGCTACCACGGCTGGGTGTTCGACGTGAACGGGCGGATCCTGGAGACGCCGGGCGAGCCCGCCGGCAGCACGCTCAAGGACCGGCTGTGGCACGGCGCCTACCCGGTCCACGAGTTCAAGGGGCTGGTCTTCGCCTATATGGGTCCGGCGGAGGCGCGCCCGCCCTTCCCGGTCTATGACAGCTTCGAGCTCGACGACTACCGGCTGGAGCCGTGGGGCGGCAACGTGCTGCCGTGCAACTGGATCCAGGTGAAGGAAAACGCCATGGACCCGGTGCACACCGCGTTCCTCCACAGCATCAATTTCACAGAATCCTTCGGCGTCATCCCCGAGCTCGACTTCCGCGAGAACCCGCTCGGCATGATGTATGTCGGGGTGCGCCGGATCGGCGACAATGTCTGGGTGCGCTCGACCGAGATGATCATGCCCAACCTGCACCAGCTGGCGCCGACCTTCGAGACCGGCGAGACCCCCAAGACCTTCTCGCGGCCGATGCAGTCGATCTGGGCGGTGCCGCTCGACGACACCCACACCATGAATATCGGCTTCAACCATTACGACGAGATCGATCCGCCGGACATGGAGCGGTATTACATGGGCACGGATTTCGGCCAGATGCCGGACCGTCCCTATGAGGAACGGCAGCGGCTTCCCGGCGACTACGACGCGCAGGTCAGCATCGGGCCGACCGCGATCCACGCCCGGGAGCATCTCGGCGCCACCGACCGCGGCGTGAGCCTGTTCCGCGGCCTGGTGCGCCGGGGTATCCGCGACGTCGCCGAGGGGCGGGACCCCGTGCCCCCGGCGCAGCGCGGCGACGGGCCGATCCGCACCTTTGCGCACGACACCATCGTGGCCGCACCCAGGATGAACGATGCCGGCACCGAGATCGACCAACTGCGCAGGATCGGGCGCGAGGTGACCGACGCCGTGATCGCCGGCAAGTTCCCGCGCTGAGCGACCGCGCCGTGAGGTTGACGACCGTGCCGCAAGACCTGTTGACCGATTTTTCCGAGGTGGTCGCACCCGGCCACACGGCACTGCTGATCATCGACGTGCAGAACGATTTCTGCGCCCCGGGCGGACATACCGAGGTCAATCTGGGCAGGGACGTCGCCGACTGCCAGGCGGTGGCCGCGCCCATCGAACGGCTGGCCGCCGCCGCCCGGCGCGCCGGCGCCCTCGTGGTCTGGATCAAGGCGGACTACGACCGCGCCCATTTGTCGCCGCCGATCCATGCCCGGCAGGTCGCGCGCGGCATCGCCGAGGCGTATTGCGTCTCCGGCACATGGGGCGCCGAGTTCTACCGGGTGAGCCCGGAGGAGGGCGACCCGGTCATCGAGAAGCACCGCCACAGCGCTTTCATCGGCACCGCGCTCGACCAGGTCTTGCGCGACCGTGGAATCAGAACTGTGGTCGTGGCCGGCGTCCAGACCCATGTCTGCGTCGAGTCGTCGCTTCGCGATGCGTCGGCGCGCGGCTACTACGTCGTCGTGCCCGGCGATTGTGTCGGCTCGTTCGACCGGGATCTCCACGACAAGACGCTGCGCTGTGTCGAGATGCATTTCGGCGATGTCGTCGATTCCGCCGAGCTGCTGGCAAGCTGGCGGCGCGACCCCGCGGGATGACGCGGGCCAACCGAGGGAGCGATCGATGGCGATACCAGCGCAATACCCGGAACCCGCCGACGCCGCCGCGCGACGCGCGGTCGAGCCGGTCACGGTCTACACCGTCGACCGCCTGCCGCCCTTCGACCGGGCGTTCTACGAGTCCGCGCGGGCGGGCATGACCAAGATCGACGAGGTGACCGTGCCGCCGCGCGACGCGCGCGCCTTCGACGTCCCGGCCGGACACCTGTTCCGCATCGTCGTCGCCGGGGGCTCGCAGGTCGGCGACCTCAATTTGTGGAACGCGGCCGACCTCTCGGAATGCTTCTACTCGGGCAAGACGCGGGCGCTGCACGCCACCCATGTGAGCACCGGCGACCGCCTGTGGAGCTGCATGCCGTGGCTGCGCCCGATGGCCACCATCACCCACGACACGCTCGACTGGTACGGCTTCGACGAATTCGGGGCGGGCGTCCACGACGTGATCGGCACGCGTTGCGACCCCTACACCAACCGCCTGCTGTCCGGGACGGACTATCACCATTGCTGCCACTCCAGCCTCACCCGCGCGCTCGCCGCCGCGCGGGGGCTGGCGCTGGCCGAGGCCGAGACGCACGTGCACGACGTGGTCAACGTGTTCATGTGCACCGGCTACACGCGCGACACCAACCAGTACTTCATGAAGGCGAGCCCGGCGCGGGAAGGCGACTTTCTGGAGCTGTTCGCCGAGATCGACCTGCTGGCCGGGTTGTCCACCTGCCCCGGCGGCGATTGCGGCGCCGGGCACTCCAGCGACTCGGCGGCCTGCCATCCCTTGCGGGTGGAGATCTTCCGGCCGGAGGAGGCAAGCCTGGCAGGCTGGCGCCCGGCGGAGCCGAGCGGCTACGGCGGCGGCCACGGCGCCGGGTGACGCCCGGCTCGGTGGGCTGTTCCGCATCGCCTGCCGAGAGAAGTTTCCTCATGAGCGAAGCCTCCTTGGTTTCGCCCCCACAAGACCCTACAGTTCGGCGAACCATGGAATTCTGGGAGGCCCAACATGAACGCCACCGCCGTCCGCGACATCGTCGGCTCGTCGCTGCGCGACAGGGTCAGCGAAGAGGAATGGCAGACCCGCGTCGACCTCGCCGCCGCCTACCACCTGTCGCATATGTATGGCTGGACGACGACGCTGATCTACAACCACATATCGGCGCGCATCCCGGGCCCCGAGCGCCATTTCCTGCTCAACCCGTTCGGGCTGCGCTGGGACGAGGTGACCGCGTCCAACCTGGTGAAGATCGATCTCGACGGCACCATCCTCGACGACACCCCCTACGGCATCAACGACGCGGGCTACACCATCCACAGCGCCATCCACGGCGCCCGCGAGGACGCGCATTGCGTGCTCCACACCCATACCGAGGCGGGCATGGCGGTCTCGGCGCTGGAGGACGGGCTGATCTTCACCAATCTCGACGCGATGATGTTTTATGGCGACGTCGCCTATCACGAGTTCGAGGGGATCTCGCTCGATCTCTCGGAGCGCGATCGGCTGGTCCGCGACATCGGCGACAAGAATGCGATGATCCTGCGCAACCACGGGCTGCTGACCGCCGGACGCTCGGTCGCCGAGGCCTGGGTGAAGATGTACTTTTTGGAGAAGGTCTGCTCGGCGCAGCTCAAGCTGCTCGCGGCGACGGCATCGGGCGCCCGGATCCACCAGCCGACGCCGGAAGTCTGCGCGCACACCGCGCGGCAATCCACCCAGGAGGAATGCGGAAAGAACGAATGGCCGGCGCTGCTGCGCCAGCTCGACGAGGCCGGCATCGAGTACGCCGTATAGCCCGGAGGCCCCCGGTCAGACCAGCGGGTCCGGGCAGGGCAGGCCGAGCGCGACCGCGCCCTGGACCGCGCCCGCCAGGTCCCAGGTCAGCGCGATGTGCCGCGCGACGGCGTTGGCGTCGCGCCAGGCCCGGTTGACCGGGTCGCCCGCCGCCAGCCCGCGCCCGCCCAGGATCGGCTGCACCCGCCCGATCGCGCGGCAGCAGGCCATCGCGGCGAAGGCGTTGTCCCGGCGGTAGCGCACCCGCTCCGCGACGGCGGGGACCGCATCGGCCTCCGCCCAGGCGATGATCTCGCGCCGGTTGCGGTCGACCAGGGCCCAGGCCGCGTCGATTTCGGCCATCGACTCGGCGATCCTGAGCTGGATGCTCTGCTGGCCGGCGAGCGGCGCCCCGGTCGCCCGGCTGGTCGGGCGCAGGCTCGCGCATAGCTGATCGACCGCGCCGCGCGCCGCGCCGACCGCGACCCCCACCAGGTTGAAGCTGAACACCGCCATCTGCGGCAGGCGGTAGAGATAGCCCGGATTGACGGCGCGGCCCGGCCCCTCGCCCTTGCACAGCGCGCGCATCGGCGCGATGCGGTGGTCGGGAACGAACGCGTCCTCGACCGCGATGTCGTTGCTCCCCGTGCCGGCAAGCCCGGTCGCGTTCCACGTGTCGACGATCCGGCAGTCGCTCAACGGCACGGTCAGATAGTGGATCTCCCCGCGCGAGCCGTCCTCGGACGGCAGGTTGGCGACCAGCATGGCCCAGCCGCAATAGTCGACGCCGCTGGAGAACGGCCAGCGCCCGGAAATCCGCCAGCCGCCGCGCGCGCGCTCCGCCGCGATGTCGTTGCCGTGGAAGGACGTAGCCACGCAGGTCTCCGGAGCGTCGCCCCAGATTTCCGCCTGCACCTCGCCCGGCATCATGCCGAGCAGCCATCCATGGCAGGCGAGCAAGGCCGCGACCCAGGCGCTGGAGGGGCAGGCGCGGGCGAGCTCCATCGACAGGTCGGTCTGGATGCCGAATGGCAGTTCGAGCCCGCCGAAGCCGCGCGGCTGCATCACGCGGTAGAACCCGGCTTCCAGGAACGCCCGATGGATCTCGGGCAGCAATTTGCGGTTGGCTTCGGTGGCGCCCGCGCGCGTGCGCAATTCCGGCGTCATCGCCCGCGCGGCGTTCAGGATCGCCTCGGCGCCGCTCTCGGTCATCCCGCCCCCTCTCTCGCGGAAAGTATATTGGGACTTCGCGCGCGGCAGGAGGGCATACTGGACGGAACGGCGGCGAGCGACGGGAGCGAAGGCATGGGCCCCTATCACAGGATCGAGGACATCCCCAGTCACAAGGTGCCGGTCGGCGAGCTGAAGGTGCTCTCGGGCAAGCAGGGCATGGTGTTCTTCGGCACGCTTGCCGCCGGCACCGAGGTGCCGCGGCACTCGCACCCCAACGAGCAGATCACCATCGTGCATTCCGGCAGGATGCGCTACCGGATCGGCGACGGCGAGGTGACAGAGGTCGGCCCCGGCGAGGCGCTGGTGATCCCGGCCGATGTCGAGCACGAGTCGTGGTACGACGAGGAATGCACCATCACCGAGTTCTTCTCGCCGCCGCGTCTGGACATGTTCCCCGCGGCCGCCCGCCACCCCTACGGGCTCGAGGACTAGAGGATATCCGTCTTGGATGGGACCGCCGTCGCCGCCGGGCCCGTCCTTCGATACGCCCCCTTCGGGGGCTACTCAGGATGAGGAGCGGTTGGTATGCCACATACAATATTCCTCATCCCGAGTAGGCGCGAAGCGCCGTATCGAGGGACGGCCCGTCAGCCACGCAGCCTTGCGTTCTCCGGGTCGTGCGGGGATTCGGGGATCACGCGGGCGGGATGGCGCTTCCCCAAAATTTCGATTTCGAGCTCCGTTCCGACATCGCCGTGACCGCTGTCCACGTAGCCGATGGCGAGCGACTTTTCGGTGAAATGGCCGTAGGCGCCCGCCGTCGCGCGACCGACCATGGCGTCGCCGCGCCATAGCGGCTCGTTGCCGATCGGATCGGCGTCCTCGATTTCGCCCACCTCGACGGTCACGAACTGCCTCGGCACGCCCTCGGCGCGCTGGCGTATCAGGGCGTCGCGGCCCACGAAGTCGCCCTTGTCGAGCGCCGCGAACCGGCCGAGCCCGGCCTCCAGGATGGTGTATTCGCGGGTCAGGTCCTGCGCCCACATGCGGTAGGACTTTTCGATCCTGAGCGAATCCATCGCCCGCATGCCGCACTGGCCGATATCGAACTCCGCGCCCGCGCGCATCAGCTCCAGGAATATGTGCCGCTGGTATTCCACCGGGTGGTGGATCTCCCAGCCCAGCTCGCCGACGAAGTTGAGGCGCATCAGGCGCGCCGGCGCGAGCCCGACATGGGTGTGCCGCCCGGTCAGCCAGGGGAAGGACGCGCCGTCGAGATCGGCCTCGGCGATCTTCGCCATGACCGCCCTGGCGTTGGGGCCGGCGATGACCAGCGTCGCGTGCGAGGTGGTGAGGTTGTCGAGCCGGACGCTGCCGTCGCCGGGCAGGTTCTTGGCCAGGTAGTCGCCGTCATAGCGCTCCGCCGCGCCGGAGCTGACGAGATAGAAGCTCTCCTCGCCGTCCCGCATCACGGTGAACTCCGAACGCACCCCGCCGCGCGCGGTCAGCGCGTGCGACAAATTGACGCGCCCGACCGCCCGCGGCAGGCGGCGGCACAGCAGCCGGTCGAGCCAGGCTTCGGCGCCCGGCCCCGAGACGCGGAACTTGGAGAAGCTGGTGATGTCGACGATCCCGACATTCTCGCGCACGTTCCGGTGTTCCCGCGCGACATGCGGGAAATAGTTGGTTCGCCGGAAGCTCCAGACATCCGCCCGCTCGACCCCCTCCGGCGCGAACCAGTTGGGCCGCTCCCAGCCATAGCGCTGGCCCCAGACCGCGCCCATGCCGTCGAGCAGGTCGTGGATCGGGCTGGTCTTGGCGGGCCGCGCGGCGGGGCGTTCCTCGTCCGGGTAGTGGATGATGAAGACGTGCTCGTAGGCTTCTTCGTTCTTGGCCCTGACATAGGGCGTGTTGGCGTAGCCGCCGAACCTGCGCGGATCGACATCCATCATGTCGATCGACGGCTCGCCCTCGACGATCCATTCCGCGAGCTGCCAGCCGGCCCCGCCCGCTGCGGTGATGCCGAAGCTGTGGCCCTCGTTGAGCCACATATTGCGGAGATCCCAGGCCGGGCCGACCAGCGGGCTGCCGTCCGGCGTGTAGGCGATGGGGCCGTTGACGACGTCCTTGATCCCCGCCCGCTCGAAGCTCGGCACCCGGGCGATCGCCGCCTCCAGATGGGGCATCAGCCGGTCGAGGTCGCCGGGGAACAGGTCGCGCTCGAAGCTCTCCGGGACGCCGTCCCAGAAGCGGGCCGGCGCGCCTTTCTCGTAGGGCCCGAGGATGTAGCCCTGGCGTTCCTCCCTGAGATAGTAGGACGCGTCCGATTCGCGCAGCACCGCCATCTCCGGCAGGCCCTGGCGGTGCCGCTCGGCCAGCTCGGGCACCTCTTCGGTGACGATGTACTGGTGCTCCACCGGGATCGCCGGGATGTAGATCCCGAGCATCTGCGAGGTGTGCCAGCTGTAGTTGCCGGTCGCGCACACGACGTGCTCGCAGACGATGTCGCCGCGCGTCGTCCTGACCGTCCATTCGCCGCCGGGTCCCGGTTCCACCGCCGTGACCGGGGTATCGCGGTAGATCTCCGCCCCCCGGTCGCGCGCGCCGATCGCCATCGCCTGGGTCACGTCGGCCGGCGCGATGTGGCCGTCATCGGGGTGGTAGAGCGCGCCGACCAGCCCCTCGATGTTGCAGAGCGGCCAGAGCTCGGCGATCTCCGCCGGGGTGACGATCTCGAAAGGCACGCCGATCGTGTTGGCGGTACCGCAATACTTGCGGTACTCGTCCATGCGCTCCTCGTTGGTGGCGAGCCGCAAATTGCCGGTCACGTGGAAGCTCACCTCTTGGCCGGTCTCCCCGGGCAGGGCCTTGTAGAGGTCGACCGAGTACTTGTGCAGCTGGCCCACGCCGTAGCTCATGTTGAACAGCGGCAAGAGGCCCGCGGCATGCCAGGTCGACCCGGCGGTGAGCTCGGTGCGCTCGCACAGCACCGAATCCGTCCAGCCCTTCTTCGCCAGGTGGTAGAGAGTCGAGACGCCGACCACCCCGCCGCCGATCACCACCGCCCGAGCATGTGTCTTCAAGGCTTCCTCCCCGGGCGGCGCGCGCCCCGACTCGAACCTGGATAGAGGTTGCGACCAACCGTCCCCGGACCCGCCGGGTAACGAGACTTTTACCGGGGCGAAACGAAAAAAGCGATTGCGCGATCAAATGCAACGGTTGTAGCAATCCAGAGTGGAACCCTTCCCGTCGGCGACCCGAATCGCGGGCCCGCGGCAAGGGTGTCCACTTTCGCAAATCGACGCTCGGCGCGTCGCCATGAAGGATCCTGCTGATGGTGAATTATCAGGACACGGTCGACCGGTCCGACCGCACGGTGCCGGTCAACCTGCACCAATCGGGGCCTGCCCCCACCGAGTTGCCGATCTCGACGCACGTCCGAAAATCGCCCTTGGTGAACTATCAGGACACGGTCGACCAGTCCGACCGCAAGGTGCCGATCAACCTGCGCCAGTCGGGGCCCACCCCCACCGAGCTGCTGATCTCGACGCGTGTGCGAAAATCGCCCTTCTGGCACCTGTCGCACGAGGCGGGATGCTGGCGCGCCACGGTCTATAACCGGATCTATCACCCGCGCGGCTATGTCAGGCCCGAGGACGGCGGCGCGATGGTCGAGTACCGGGCGCTGGTCGACCACGTGACGCTGTGGAACGTGGCGGTGGAGCGCCAGATCCGTGTCGCCGGACCCGACGCCGAGGCCTTCGTCAACTACGTCATCACGCGGGACGCGACCCGTATCCAGCCGATGAAGGGCAAGTACGTGATCCTGTGCAACGAGCAGGGCGGGATCCTCAACGATCCGGTGCTGCTGCGCCTGTCGGAGGACGAGTTCTGGTTCAGCCTGTCGGACTCCGACATCATGTTCTGGCTGCAGGGCGTGAACGTCGGCATGAAGGCCGATGTGGAGATCGACGAGATCGACGTCTGCCCGTTGCAGATCCAGGGACCCAAATCGGCCGATCTGATGGCCGACCTGGTCGGCGACGAGGTCCGCGACCTGCCCTCCTACGGCCTCATGGAGGCGCGGGTGGCGGGCTGCGACGTCGTCGTGTCGCAGACCGGGTTCACCGGCGAGAAGGGCTACGAGTTCTATTTGCGCGATGCGACGCTCGACGCCGAGAAGCTGTGGAACGCCATCCTGGAGGCGGGCAAGGCGCACAACCTGATGGTGATCGCGCCCGCGCATCACCGCCGCATCGCCGCCGGCATCCTGTCCTGGGGCCAGGACATGGACGCCGAGACCCTGCCGTTCCAGTGCAATCTCGGCTACCAGGTGCCGCGCCTCAAGGAGGCCGACTATATCGGCAAGGCACGGCTCGAAGAGATCCGCGCCCAGACCGAAGCCGGCAGCCCCCCGTTCAGGCTGACGCTGGTGGGGCTGGTGCTCGGCGGCAAGCCGATCGAGGACTACGCGCCCGACTTCTGGCTGATCTCGGGGTCCGAGGGCGGCGAGCCGGTGGGCTACGTCACCTCGCCCTGGTATTCGCCGGAGCTCGGGACCAACATCGCGATGGGCTACGTCCCCTGCGCCATGGCGGAGCTGGAGACCCGCGTCAAAATCTGGCTGCCGGAGCAGTACAGCCCGGAACCGGGCCGGCCGGTGGATGGCCGGGTCGTCGAAATGCCCTTCCGGCCCTCGGTGAACCCCAACGCGCGGGAGATCGCGCGCGCCAAGGGGCGCGACTCCGCCCTTTGACCCGCGGCCGACGGGCCAACCTGCCGGCCGGAGGTTTTGTTGCCGGCCGGGGCGGGCTATGTTGTTGCGATCGCAACAGGAGGGTCCAGATGCCCGTACAGCACGAGCTTGCGCGTTACCTTGCCGGCGGCCTCGTCGCCGCATCGGCGGCTGCCCTGCCGGTTTCGGTCCAGGCCGACATGTCGGGCAAGACCGTCACATGGGTGATTCCGTTCTCCGAGACCGGCGGCTCGGCCAAATGGGCCAACTTCTTCGCGCCGCTGCTCAAGGAGGCGCTGCCGGGCAAGCCCACCGTGGTGGTGAAATTCATGCCCGGCGCCGGCTCGACCAAGGGCGCCAACTGGTTCCAGAGGCAGAAGCACAAGGACGGCACGCTGCTCTTCGGCTCGTCCGGCTCGACCCAGTTCCCCTACCTGCTCGGCGACCGGCGGGTGCGCTACGAGTACAAGGACTGGAACCCGGTCATGGCGACCGGCACCGGCGGCGTCGCCTATCTCGACAAGGAGAGCGGCGCGAAGTTCGACGGCACGGCCAACAAGCTCAAGGACATCGAGTTCATCTACGGCTCCCAGGGCGCGACCCGGCTCGACCTGGTGCCGCTGCTCGCCTGGCGGATGCTGGGCATGAAGGTGGAGCCGGTCTTCGGCATCAAGGGCCGCGGCGACGGCCGGCTGATGTTCGAGCGTGGCGAGGCCAATATCGACTACCAGACCTCCTCGGCCTATCTCTCCGGCTCGATGCCGCTGGTCAAAGCCGGCACCGCGGTACCGATGATGTCGTGGGGCGCGCTGGACGCGAACGGCGATATCGTGCGCGACCCGACCTTCCCCGACATCGCGACCTTCAAGGAGGTCTGCGAGGCGACCGACGGCTGCGCGACCAGGGGCGACGCCTGGGACGCGTGGAAGGCGTTCTTCGTCGCCGGCTTCCCGTCGCAGAAGATCGCCTTCCTGCCCCGCGGCACGCCGCAGGACGTGATCGACACCTATGTCACCGCGTTCAACAAGGTGAAGGCCCGGCCGGACTTCGCCAAAATCTCGGCCAAGCGGGTGGGCAAGTACCCGATGTTCGTGGGCGACGGCGCCAGGGCGGCGCTCGGGACCGCGACATCCGTGCCGGAAAAGGCCAAGGCGTTCGTGGTCGGCTGGCTGAAGGAAGCCTACGGCGTGACGCTCAAGAAGAAGTGATGCGCCTCCCCGCCTAGGGAACGCCCTTCGGGCTGGAGGAAGGGGTCATGGAATTCCTGACCGCGGCGCTGCCGGCGCTGGGCGAAGCCGCGGGCCTGATCCTCCAGCCCGTCGTTCTCGGCTACCTGGTGCTCGGCGTGGTCATGGGCCTCGCCATCGGGGTATTTCCCGGGCTCGGCGGGATCGCCGGGCTCTCGCTGCTGCTGCCCTTCATGTTCGGCATGGAGCCGGTGCTCGGCCTCGCGCTGATGATCGGCATGGTGGCCGTGGTGCCGACCTCCGATACCTTCGCCTCTGTGCTGATGGGCATCCCCGGCTCGTCGGCGTCCCAGGCGACGGTGCTGGACGGCTTCCCCATGGCGCGCAAGGGCGAGGCGGCGCGGGCGCTGTCCGCCGCCTTCGCCTCCTCGCTGTTCGGCGGGCTGGTCGGCGCCGCCTTCCTCACCGTGTTCATCCTCGCCGCGCGTCCGGTGGTGCTCGCCTTCGGCCTGCCGGAAATGCTGATGGTGACGATCCTCGGGCTCTCCATGGTGGCGATCCTGGCCGGGCGGATCGCGCTCAAGGGGCTCGCCGCGGCCGGGCTCGGGCTGATGATCGGCACCATCGGCGAGGCGGATGCGGGCGGCAGCCTGCGCATGGCGACCTACGACATCCCCTATCTCACCGACGGGCTGAAGCTGGTGATCGTCGGCCTCGGCATCTTCGCCATCCCCGAGATCGTCTCGCTGCTGCGCCAGGACAAGTCGATATCCCGCACGGCGACGCTCGGCGGCGGCTGGCTCGACGGCGTGCGGGACTGGTTCGCCAATATCTGGCTGTCGATCCGCTGTTCGATGATCGGCGTCACCGTCGGCGTGATCCCCGGTCTCGGCGGCTCGGTGGTGGACTGGATCGCCTACGGCCACGCGGTGCAGACCACCCGGGACAAGTCGCAATTCGGCAAGGGCGAGGTGCGCGGCATCGTCGGGCCCGAAAGCTCGAACAACGCCAAGGAAGGCGGCGGGCTGGTGCCGACGCTGCTGTTCGGCATCCCCGGCTCGGGCTCGATGGCGGTGTTCATCGGTGCGGTGGCGCTGCTCGGATCGGGCGATATCGAGGTCGGGCCGTCGATGCTGAAGAACAACCTCGACATCACCTATTCCATCGTCTGGCTGCTGGCGCTCGCCAACGTGGTGGGCACCCTGCTTTGTATCGCCTCCTCCGGCGGGATCGCCCGGTTGACCACCATCCGCTTTACCCTGGTCGCGCCGTTCCTGTTCATGCTGATCGCCTTCGCCGCCTTCCAGTCGGGCCAGGACCTGTTCGATCTGGTGGCGCTGTTCGCGATCGGCCTGATCGGGATCTTCCTCCGCCGCTTCGACTGGTCGCGCCCCGCCTTCCTGATCGGCTTCGTGCTGTCGAACCCGGCCGAGACTTTTACCAACCAGGCCTACCAGATCGCGGCCAGCCGTTTCCGCAGGGGTTTCGAGGAAGGTATCGAGTACATATTCAGCCCCATCGTCATCGTGCTCCTGGTCGTGACCGCGGTTTCCATCTTCTTCGGCATCCGCCAGGCCAGGACGATCCAGGCCGAGGGCGACGTCCGGTCGGGCACCAAGCGGGCGCCGCTGGTCTTCCTGCTGCTGTTCACCGCCTATCTGGCGATCGCCGTCGTCGACGCCTCGACGATCCCGGACGACGCGTTCACCGACAAGGTGTTCCCGCTGGCGATCGGCGGCATCTCCGTGCTGTGCTGCCTGCTCCTGCTGTTTCGCATGATGACCCGGCCCGAGACGGACACCATCTTCGCCGACAAGGAGGTTTCCGGGGACGATGCCGAGGCCGCGCACGGGCTGTGGCCCACCCTGGCCTGGTTCGGCGGGCTGCTGGTGCTGAGCGCGGTGTTCGGCTTCGTCATCGCCCTGGCGGTGTTCCTGCTTGCCTTCTTCCGGCTGCGCGCGGGGCTCGAATGGGGCAGGGCCGCGATCCTCGCCGCCTGCGGCATCGCCTTCATGTGCCTGGTGGCTGGCTTGCTCAACCGGGATTTTCCGCCGGGTCTGCTGCAGTCCCTGGTCGAGCTTCCCTGGCCGCTGACCTAGCGGGCGCCTACAGCAGCTCCCGGTAGACCGCGAGCGTCCGTTCGCACATCAGCGAGCGGGTGAAACGGCTCGTCACATGGGCGCGCGCCCTGGCCGCGAGAGCGGGTCCGGCGGCGGCCAGGGCCTGGCGGATGCCCTCGGCCAGCGCGGCGGGATCGCCCGGCGGAACCAGCCACCCGGTCTCCCCCTGTAGCAGGATTTCGCGCGCCGCCCCGAGGTCGCTGGACACCACCGGCAGGCCCATGGCGCCGGCCTCGGCCAGCACCCGGCCGAAGGACTCCGGCCGGACGGACGCCGGGGCCACGACGTCGCTCGCCGCGTAGGCCGTCGCCATATCGTCGGTTTCCCCGGCGAAGCGCACCGGCAGCCCGCGCGCCAGTTGCTCGAGTTCCCGCCTATGGGTCTCGCGGCCCTTGTCCGAACCCACGAACACCGCCACCGGCCCCGCATCGGCGGGCGCGAGCCGGCGCATCGCTTCGATCAGCACCGCATGGCCCTTGCGGTGGGCGTATCTGCCCGGCAACAGCACCACGCGCGCGGTCTCCGGGACTCCCCACGCCGCACGCATCGCAGCCTTGTCGCGGGGACGAACCGCGCCGGGGTCCAGGACGTCCGTGTCGATGCCCTGGTGGACCACCCGGATGCGCGCCGGCGGACAGGCGTAGAGCTCCTTCATATGCCCTGCGGCGTAGTCGGAGACGGCGATCACCAGGTCGCCCCGGACCATGATCCGGTTGTAGGCGCGCTTGGCGGCGTTGCCGACGCCATAGATGCTGTGGAAGGTCGTGACGAATGGCACCCCGGCGCGACGGGCGGCCGCCCGGGCGCTCCATGCCGGGGCGCGCGAATGGGCATGGACGAGATCCACGCCTTCCCGTCCGATCAGCGCGCTCAGCCGGGCCGCGTTGCGCCACATCCCGAAAGGGTTCTTGCTGTGGACGGGCAGGCGTATGTGGTCCGTCCCGAGATGCGCCGCCAACCGTCCGCCGGAGGAAGCGACCAGGGCGCGCGCCCCGGCGTCGCGCAGCGCGGCGGCAACGTCCAACGTACCGCGCTCGGCACCGCCCGCTTCGAGCGCGGGGAGGACGTGGAGAACGGTCTTGCCCTTTAGCCGGGATCTGGTGGTCGACGGGCTCATCGAGGCCGGGAAAATCCGCAAACCTGCCGTCGATGTAAAGGGGGAATGCAACGATGACTCCGCAGAACCTGCCTGGCGCCGAATTCGTTGATCGTCCGCCCCCTCCCGGCTAGCCTTCGCGCCAGGGTTTCGACCGGCAGGGCGCACGACCATGAAGCTCACAAGCGACCAGATCCACCGGTTCCACGAGACCGGCTACCTGATGCTGCCCAACCTGTTCTCCGCCGACGAGGCGGAGATCCTGCGCCGGGCCGCCGCCGAGGTCTACGCGATGGACCGCGAGGAGGTGGTGCGCGAGAAGGACGGCACCTCGCCGCGCACCGCGTTCGCCGCGCATGGCTACCACGACGCGTTCCGGCGGCTCGGCCGCCATCCGCGGCTGATCGGCCCGGTCATGCAGCTCCTCGGCGGGCCGGTCTACATGCACCAGTACAAGGTCAACGCCAAGGTCGCCTTCGACGGCGACGTCTGGCAGTGGCACCAGGACTACGGCACCTGGTCGCGCGACGACCTGATGCCGGAAGCCCGGGCCATGAACATCGCGCTGTTCGTCGACGAGGTGAGCGAATTCAACGGCCCGCTGTGGATCATCCCCGGCTCGCATCGCGACGGCGTGTTCGAGGCCGGCCACGACCTCCAGACCACCAGCTATCCGCTGTGGACGCTGGACAAGGCCACGGTCGCCGAGCTCGCCAACCGCGGCGGGATCTACTCGGCCAAGGGCGAGGCCGGCACCGTGCTGATGTTCCACGGCAACATCGTGCACGCCTCCTCGCCCAACCTGTCGCCCTGGGGCCGGACCATCGTCTATCTGTCGCTGTGCCATGTGGACAACCACATCCGGCGCTTCAAGCGGCCCGCATGGATCGCCCATCGCGATTTCGCTCCCATCGAGCCGTTGCCCGACGACTGCCTGTTGGCGGCGGTCCCGGGGGCGGCGTGAACCTCCACCGCCTGCTGCTGGAGCGCGAAGCGGAGGAGAACCCGGTCCGGGTCGGCATCCTCGGCTGCGGCAAGTTCGCCTCGATGTTCCTGGCCCAGGCGATCCGCACGCCCGGCATCCATGTCGCCGGGATCGCCGATCTCGACCCGGCGGGGGCGCGCGCCAACCTGGCGCGCATCGGCTGGCCGGCCGAGCGCTCGGCGGCCGCGGACCTCGATGCCGCGCTCGGTAGCGGCGGCACCTGGATCGGCGACGACATCGAGGCGCCGTTCCGCCACGGAGCCATCGACCTGGTGGTCGACGCCACCGGCGACCCGCAAGCTGGCCTGCGCCACGCGCTGCTGGCCTGCGAGACCGGCACGTCGATCGTCATGGTCAATGTCGAGGCCGACGCGCTCGCCGGGCCGCTGCTGGCCGAGAGGGCGCGCGCGGCCGGCATCGTCTACTCGCTCGCCTATGGCGACCAGCCGGCGCTGATCTGCGACCTGGTCGACTGGGCGCGGGCGAGCGGCTTCGAGGTGACGGCGGCGGGGCGGGGCCACAAATGGCTGCCCGAGTTCCAGTTCTACACGCCGGACAATGTGTGGGACGGCTACGGGCTGACGGCGGACGACGCCCGGGAGGGCGGGCTCAACCCGAAAATGTTCACCTCCTTCCTCGACGGCACCAAGCCGGCGATCGAGAGCGCCGCGGTCGCCAACGCCACCGGCCTGACGGCGGCGCCGGACGGGCTCGCCTACCCGCCGGCCGGCATCGATGCGCTGCCCGAAATCTGCCGGCCGCGCGGCGAAGGCGGCGCGCTGCACCACAAGGGGCAGGTGGAGGTCGTGTCGTCGCTCGAACGCGACAGCCGGCCGCTCGACTACGACATCCGCTTCGGCGTCTTCGTCGCCTTCGAGGCGGACAGCGACTACATCGCCCGCTGCTTTCGCGAATACGGCGTCAGGACCGATGAGACCGGCCGCTACGCGGCGATGTACAAGCGCTGGCACCTGATCGGGCTGGAGCTCGGCATCAGCGTCGCCAGCGTCGCGCTCCGCGGCGAGCCGACGGGGGCGGCGACCGGCTGGCGGGCCGATGCGGTGGCCGTCGCCAAGCGCGACCTGCGGCCGGGCGAATCGCTCGACGGCGAGGGCGGCTACACCGTTTCCGGCCGGCTGATGCCGGCCGCGGCCTCGCTGGCGCAGGCCGCCCTGCCGATGGGGCTCACGCACGGCGTGCGCGTGGTCGCCCCGGTGGCGAAGGGCGGGCTCGTCCGCTGGTCGGATGTGGCGGCCGACCCCGTCGATCCCGCGGTGCGGCTGCGTCGCGAAATGGAGGAACGCTACGGGCCGGCGCTCAGGGAGGCCGCCGAGTAGTCTGCCGGCGTCACCGGATCATGCGGCCGCCTTGATCATGTCGGCCGCCTTCTCGCCGATCATGATGGCGGGCGCGTTGGTGTTGCCGCCGACGATCCTCGGCATGATCGAGCAGTCGGCGACCCGCAGCCCCTCGATTCCCCGGACGCGCAGCTCGGCATCGACCACCGCCATGTCGTCGGTCCCCATCTTGCAGGTGCCCACGGGGTGGAAGATCGTCGTCCCGAAACGCCGGATATAGGCGGCGAGGTCCTCGTCGGATTGAACCTGCTCGCCGGGCTCGACCTCGCGGGGCCGGTATTTGCCGAACACGTCGGCATGAATGATGCGCCGGCACTCCTTCAGCCCCTTGAGGAGCACCGCGAGGTCTTCCTCCTCGGAAAAGAAGCGGGGATCGATGACCGGGGCCGCGCCGGGATCGGACGAAGCAAGGCTCACCGTGCCGCGGCTCCTCGGGCGGAGCAGCACCGCGATGGCCGAATAGCCGTGGCCGCTCTCGATCATCTTGGGCGGCGGCGCGCGATGGCCGGGGATGAACACGAGCTGGATGTCGGGCCGGTCGAGCCCCGGCCCGGTGTGCATGAAGCCGCCCGACTCGATCAGGTTCGACGAATAGATGCCGCGCCGCGCCAAGACGTATTTGATGGCATCCAGCGCGAGCGACGGCGCCTTGGGCCAGGAGAACCCCCAGGGAATCCGCGACTCCGTGCGCATCATCGCGTAGATCCCGATGTGGTCCTGCAGGTTCTTGCCGACACCCGGCAGGTGGTGGGCCGGCTCGATCCCGTGACCGGCGACTTCCCCCCGGTCGCCGATCCCAGATAGCATCAGGATCTTGGGCGATGCGATGGCCCCGGCCGAGAGTATGACCTCGCGGCGAGCCTCGGCCGCCCGCCCGTCGCCCAGATCGACCCCGGTCGCGCGCCCGTTCTCCAGCCGGATCCGGCTCACCGCGGCGTCGGTCATGACGGTGAAGTTCCCGCGCTTCATCGCCGGGCGGACATAGGCCATCGCGGTCGACCAGCGGCGCCCGTTCTTCTGGGTCACCTGGTGCTGCCCCACCCCCTCCTGCGCGTCCCCGTTGAAGTCGGGGTTGTGCCGGTGCTGGAGCGACTCCGCGGCGGCGACGAAATCCTTCTCCAGCGGGCTCGCGATGTTGCAGAAGGTGACGTTGAGCGGCCCGCCGGTGCCGTGGTGCTCGCTGTCGCCGTACTGTTCGTTGTTCTCCGCCTTGAGGAAATACGGCTTTACGTCGGCCCACGACCAGCCCGGATTGCCGAGCTCCGCCCATTCGTCGTAGTCGAGCGGGTTGCCGCGGATATAGACCATGGCGTTGATCGAGCTCGTCCCGCCCAGGGTCTTGCCGCGGGGGACGAAGATCTCGCGGCCGTTCATCGTCTCCTGCGGCTTGGAGAAGAACCGCCAGTTGACCTTGCGATGGCGGGGCAGGCGCATCACCCCCATGGGGACGTGGATGAAGGGGCTGCGGTCGGGCGGCCCCGCCTCGAGCAGGCATACCGAGACCGACGGGTCCTCGCTCAGCCGGTTGGCGATCACCGCCCCGGCCGAGCCGGCCCCGATGACGACGTAGTCGAATGCGGGCGTTCCGGTCATTTCGGGTCTCCTCCCCGGCCCAGGCGCCGCTCAGGCGACGATCGGCCTGCGCCCGTGTACCGGGTAGCGGGGCCAGGTATAGCCCGGCGTCGCGGGGTGGCCGGGCGCCACCAGCCTGTCGCAGAACGCCTCGTCGCGCGCGGTGAACGCGGCGTCGAGCGCGCCCAGATAGGCCTCCCACTGCGCCACCGTGCGGGGACCCGCGATCACGCTCGAGACCAGCCGGTTGTTGAGCAGCCACCGCATCGCGAAATCGGCGACGCTGGTGCCGGCCGGGCCGATGCGGCGCTCGATCCTGGACACCACGCGGAACGCCTCCTTTTGCATGTCCCGGTTGAGGATGCTGGCATCGCCCCGCCCGGCACGGCTGTCGGCCGGCGGAGCGGTTTCGGGCCGGTACTTGCCCGTCAGCACGCCGCGGGCCAGCGGGGAGTAGGGCGCGACCCCGATCCCGTAATACTCGCAGGCCGGCAGCAGGTCGGACTCGGGCTGCCGGTTGACCAGGTTGTAGAGCGGCTGGGCGACCACCGGGCGCGGCGTGCCCAGCTTGTCGCAGAGCCGGATCAACTCGCCCACCTGCCAGGCGCGGTGATTGGAGAATCCCCAATAGGAGGCCTTGCCGCTGGCGATGATGTCGCCCATCGCGCCCACGCTCTCCTCCAGCGGCGTGTCCCAGTCCACATGGTGCATATAGTAGATGTCGACATGGTCGGTCCCCAGCCGGTCGAGCGACCGGTCGATCGCCTCCAGCATCCATTTCCGCGACAGCCCGCGCTTGCGTTCCGGCGGGCCGTCCTGCTGACCGACCTTGGTGGCCAGAATCCAGCTCTCCCGGTCCTCGGCGAGCAGCGCGGCCAGCATCTCCTCCGACTTCCCGCCGTTATAGGCATCGGCGGTGTCGATGAAGTTGACGCCGCGCTCGCGGGCGATCTCCACCATCCTGCGCGCCTCCGCCTCGCCCGTCGTGGCGCCGAAATTCATCGTGCCGAGACAGACGGTCGAGACCCGAAGGCCGCTGTCGCCGAGATAGCGATAGTCCATTTGTTTCTCCCAACGCGCCCACCGGGGTTGCCGTCCCCCGCACGCGGGACACACTACCCGGACACCCCGCCGAGTCGACGGGGAAATCGATCTCCACGGTTGACTCGGTGCGGCGCGCGGTAACGACTCGTGGCGGGTTCGACCCGATCCGGCGATCGGGACGGTTGGGAGCCGGCGCTTGGAGATCCTTCAGCTCGCGGTCAGCGGTCTTGCCAATGGCTGCATATACGGCCTGATCGCGCTCGGCTTCGTGCTGATCTACAAGGCGACCGAGCAGGTCAATTTCGCGCAGGGCGACCTGATGATGCTGGGCGCGTTTATCGCGCTCGGGCTCGGCAACGCCTCCCATGTGGGCGCGCCGTTCTGGGCCGCCTGCGCCGGGGCGATACTCGCGATGGCGGCGATCGGGTGGCTGCTGGAGCGCGCGGTCCTGCGTCCGATCCTGGGGCAGCCACAGATCGCGGTGATGATCCTGACGATCGCGCTCGGCTTCGTGCTGCGCTTCCTTGCGGGCGCCATCTGGGGCCACGACCCGCTGGCGCTGGAAACCCCGATCGCCGGCGCGAATCTGCGCTTCGGCGGGCTGATCCTGGGGGCGGACGAGATTGCCGCGATCGTCGTCACGCTGCTCCTGACCGGGCTTCTCTTCGCCTTCTTCAGCCGCACCCGGCTCGGCGTCGCCATGCAGGCGTCGAGCCAGAACCAGCTCGCCGCCTACTACATGGGCATCCCGGTGAAGCGGATACACGGGCTGACCTGGGCGCTGGCCGGCGCGACGGCGGCGGTGGCCGGGATCCTGTTCGCCTCCAAGGGCTCGATAGACCCGGGCACCGGCTTTCTCGGCATCAAGGCGTTCGCCGCCGCCGTGATCGGTGGGTTCGGGTCGCTGCCCGGGGCGTTGGCGGGCGGGCTGATCGTCGGGCTGATCGAGCCCTTCGCGAGCCGCTACGTCTCCGCCGGCTACGCACAGATCGCACCCTATGCGGCGATGATCCTGGTGCTGATCGTCCGCCCGCACGGCATTTTCGCGCAGGTGCGCGCGAAGAAGGTCTGAGCCGATGCGGGTGCATTTGAAGACCGGCTACGAGCACGACATCCGCCTGTTCCCCGACAGCCGCGAAGCGCTGCGCTACGCGGCACTGGTCGCCGTCGCCGCAGCGCTTCCCCTGCTGCTCGACGACTTCCTGATCGGCGAGGCGACCAACGTGCTGATCTGGGCGATCGCCGGGATGGGGCTGATGCTGCTGACCGGGCATGCCGGGCAGCCCAGCCTCGGCCACGCGGCGTTCCTCGCCGCCGGCTGCTATGCCAACGCCATCCTGATGGACCGTTTCGGCCTGCCTTTCCTCGTCTCGTTTCCGCTGGCCGGGATCGTCACCGGTCTGATCGGCGTGCTGATCGCCATCCCGGCGCTCCGGCTGCACGGCATCTATCTCGCCATCGCGACATTGGCGCTCTCCATCCTGACCGAGGACATCGTCGTGCTGGCCGAGCCCTGGACCGGCGGCGTGGTCGGCATGACGGCGCCGGCAATCTCGATCGCCGGGTGGGAGGTCGACCGGCTGGCCTCGCCCGACCGGTTCTACTGGCTCTGCCTCGCCGTCGCCGTGCTGGTGACGCTCGGCTACCGCAACATCCTGCGCGCGCCGCTCGGACGCGCGTTCGTGGCGATCCGCGATTCCGAGATCTCGGCCCAGGCCATGGGGGTGGACCCGGCGCGGACCAAGGCGGCGGCCTTCGGGCTGTCCTGCATGACCACCGGCTGGGCCGGCGCGCTGATGGGGCATTTCTTCTTCACCTTCAACCACGAGGTCTTCACCGTGGTGATCTCGATCCAGCTCCTGCTGATGATCGTGATCGGCGGTCTCGGCTCGATCCAGGGCGCCTATTACGGCGCGGCGGTCGTCGGCATCGTGCCGCAGGCGATCAACCTCGCGCGCGACGGGATCGCCGGGGCGCTCGGCGGCGGCGCGGTCGCGATCCCCGGACTCGAAGCCGGAATTTTCGGGCTGATCCTGATAGTCTTCATCCTGTTCGAGCCGCTCGGCATCCACGGGCGGCTCGTCAAGTGGAGACTCTATTTCGAGCTGTTCCCGTTCTACCGCCGCGACATGTTTCGCCGTCAACGAAGCTATTTGAAGACCGAGCGGCTGCGATGAGCTTCCTGGAAGTCCGCGATGCAACGGTTCGCTTCGGCGGCCTCTGTGCGCTGGAGGGCGTCTCCTGCGCCGTCGAGCGGGGCGAGATCTTCGCCGTCGTGGGGCCCAACGGCGCCGGCAAGTCGACGCTGTTCAACCTGATCTCGCGCTTCTACCAGCCGGAGTCGGGGGATGTGCGCTTCGAGGGGGAGAGCATTCTGGGCCGCTCGCCGCCGGAGGTCGCCGCGCTCGGTATCGCGCGCACGTTCCAGAACATCGAGCTGTTCGAACGTTCGACGGTGCTGCAGAACCTGCTGATCGGCCGCCACACGCGCCGCCGGGCATCCATGCTGTCGCAGATCCTCTTCGCCCCGTCTGTCCGGCGGGAAGAGATCGCCCACCGGGGCGCGGTCGAGCGCATCGTCGATTTCCTCGACCTTCAGCCGCACCGGGAGCAGACCATCGCCGGCCTCGCTTACGGCGTGCGCAAGGTCGTCGAGATCGGCCGGGCGCTCGCGATAGAGCCCAAGCTGATCCTGCTGGACGAGCCCGCTTCCGGTCTTTCGGTCGAGGAGACCGGGGACATGCGCTTCTGGATCGACGACATCCGCACCCGCCTCGGCGTGACCGTGCTGATGGTGGAACACAATATGAGCCTCGTCTCCGCGGTGTCCGACCGGGTGATGGTGCTGGCGGAAGGGCGGGTCATCGCGCTCGGGACCCCGGCGGCGGTGCAAACCGACCCCGGCGTCGTCGAGGCCTATCTCGGAACGGAGGCGCCGGCGCGATGAGCGATGCGCTTCTGGAGGTCCGCAATCTGGAGAGCTTCTACGGGCCGATCATGGCGATCCGCGGCGTGAGCCTCGACGTCCGCGAGGGCAGCACGGTCGCGGTGCTGGGCGCGAACGGGGCGGGAAAGACCACCCTGCTGCGCACCATCTCCGGCATCATGGACCCGGAGAAGGGCGAGATTCGCCTGGCGGGCGAGCCCATCGCGGGCGGCGATCCGGACCGGATCGTGCGGAAGGGCGTCGTCCACGTGCCCGAGGGGCGGGAGGTGTTTCCCCTGCTCAGCGTCGAGGAGAATCTCCGGATGGGCGCCTATACGCGCCGGGACGACGGGGTGGACGGCGACTTCGAAACGGTGCTGCGCTACTTCCCGGTGCTGAAGGCGCGTCTCGGCCAGCCCGCCGGCACGCTGTCCGGCGGCGAACAGCAGATGCTGGCGATCGCGCGCGGGCTGATGGCGCGCCCCAAAATCATGTTGCTGGACGAGCCCTCGCTCGGTCTCTCGCCCATCATGGTGCGCGATATCTTCGCCATCATCCGCCGCCTCAAGGACGAGCGCGGCGTGACCATGCTCCTGGTCGAGCAGAACGCCCGGATGGCGCTCGGCGTCGCGGATTTCGGCTATGTCATGGAGACCGGACAGATCGTGATGGACGGCCCGGCCGGCCGGCTCGAACGGAGCCGCGACGTCCAGGAGTTCTATCTCGGCGCGCGCGAGGCGGGCGTGTTCGCCGAGCGGCGCTGGAAGCGCCGCAAGACCTGGCGATCGTGAGGCGGGCGATGGATTACGGCGACCATGCCCCATGCAGCATCGACGGCTGCGACACCCTGGCGAAGCTGTTCCTCGAGCGCTGCGCGGCGCTCGGCGAACGGACGGCGCACCGGGAGAAGACGCTCGGCGTGTGGCAGAGCCATTCCTGGACGGCGTTTCTCGACTCCGCCCGCGCGATCGGGCTCGGGCTCGCCGCGCTCGGGCTGGAGCGGGGCGAGGTCGTCTCCATCCTCTCCGAGGACAACAAGGAGTGGATCTATGCCGATCTCGGCGTGCAGTGCATGGGCGGCATCGTCTCCGGCGTCTATCCGACCGACAGCGCCGGGCAGGTGGCGTTCCTGCTCCAGGATTCCGCGAGCCGCTTCCTGATCGTCGAGAACGCGGAACAGCTCGACAAGTTCCTGCAAATCCGCGGCCGGGTTCCGGGGATCCGGAAATGCGTCGTCATCGACCGCGAGGGGCTGCACGATTTCGACGATCCCGAGATCCTGTTCCTCGGCGAGCTCTGCGCGATCGGCCGCGAGGCGCACGACCGGGAACCCGACCGCTTCCGGTGCGAGGTCGAGGCCTCGCGCCCCGACGATACCGCGATCCTGATCTACACCTCCGGCACCACCGGCAGGCCCAAGGGCGCGATGATCTCGCACCGCAACATCCTCTGCTCGGCGGCCTCCGCGCTCGATGCGCTGCCCACCAGGGAGGGGGACGAGCAGCTCTGCTTCCTGCCGCTCTGCCACGTGCTCGAGCGGCTGGTATCGGTGTTCGTCCCGATCGCGGCGAAGTCGGTGGTGAACTTCGCGGAGAGCGTCGAGACGGTGTTCGACAATCTGCGCGAGGTCTCGCCGGCATCGTTTACCGCGGTCCCGCGGATCTGGGAGAAGATCCACTCCCGGGTCTCGCTGATGTCGCAGGAAGCCACCGCGACCGGAAGCTGGGCCTATCGGCGGGCGCTGGCATGCGGGATGGCGCGCGCGGAATGCCTGCTGGAAGGACGGCCGGTCCCTCGGCCGCTGAAGCTGCGCTACCGGTTCTGGGACCGGCTGGTGCTGGCCAATCTCAGGCGCATGACCGGCCTCGACGGCGCGCGCTATATCGCAACCGGGGCGGCGCCGATATCGCCCGACCTCGTCAAGTGGTACTGGGCGATCGGCCTGGTCATGCTGGAAGGCTACGGCCAGACCGAGAGCTCGGGCGTCCTTTCGGTGAACCTGCCGGACCGCCTTGCGCTCGGCTCGGTCGGTCCCGCGGTCCCCGGCGTGGAGATGAAAATCGCCGCCGACGGGGAGATCCTCGCCAGGGGCCCGCTCGTGTTCCAGGGCTACTGGAACGATCCCGCGCTCACCGCCGAGACCGTCCGCGACGGGTGGCTGCACACCGGCGACGTCGGATTCGTGGACAATCGCGGCTTCTTCTGGATTACCGGGCGCATCAAGGACATCATCATCACCGCCGGCGGGAAGAACGTCAGCCCCGCGGGGATCGAGAACCGGATGAAGTTTTCGCCCTATGTCTCGGACGCGATCGTGGTCGGCGACAGGCGCCGCTACCTCACCGCGCTGGTCATGATCGACCGGGAGAACGTGGAGCGGTTCGCGCAGGAGAACCGCGTGCCGTTCTCGGACTACGCCTCGCTCTGTGCCGCGCCGCCGGTGCGCGCGCTGATCCGCGGCGAGATCGAGGCGGTCAATGCCGGCCTCGCCCCGGTGGAGCAGGTCAAGGACTTCCGGCTGATCGACATCGTCCTGACCGCCGAGGACGACGAGATGACGCCGACCATGAAGCTTCGGCGCGGCTTCGTCGAACGCCGGCACGAAGCGTTGATCGCACAAATGTATTGACCGGAGAAGGAGACCGGAAATGAGAATTTCGAGGATACTCGCCATCGCGGCGTTCGCCGCGACGCCCGCCTTGGCGGACCAGGGCGTGAGCGACAACGAAGTCGTCATCGGTTCGGTCAGCGACCTGTCCGGACCCTTCGCCGCCTTCGGCGCGCCCTCCGTCAAGGCCGCGCAGATGCATTTCGAGGCGGTGAACGCGGCCGGCGGCGTGCACGGCCGGAAGATCCGTTTCGTCGTCGAGGACAGCTCCTACCAGATGCCGAAGGCGCTGCAGGGCTACAACAAGCTGGTCAACCGCGACAAGGTGTTCGCGATGCTGCTCTCGCTCGGCACGCCGATGAACCTCGCCGGGTTCAAGCTGACGACCCCGAAGAACATCCCTAACGTCTTCCCGATGTCGTCGGCGCGGCAGATACTGAACGAGCCCGTCCGGCTGCGCTTCGCGGGCGGCGGCTTCTACTACGACCAGCTTCGCCAGGCGGCCCGCTACATGGCCAGAACGCATGGCGTCTCGAAGCTGTGCACGATGTACATCCCGACCGATTTCGGCAAAGAGATCAAGGCCGGGCTGGTCGACGAGGCCGCCGCCAACGCCGCGCTGACCTATGTCTCGGAGACCGCGCACAAGCTGGACGAGGCGGACTTCGTCGGCTCCTTGCAGAAGCTGAAGGCGGGGGGATGCCAGATGATCGGCCTCGCGCTCGGCATTCGCCAGACCATCACCGTGCTGGGAACCGCGAAGAAGCTCGGCCTTGCCGGCATCAAATTCGTCGGCTCGGCGGGCGCGTTTCACACCGTGATCGCCAAGGTGCCCGGCGGAGTCACCGAGGGCTTCTATGCCGCCGCGGGCTGGTCCGACCTCGCCTCGCGGGCCGACCGCAAGGAGCCGGCGGCCTTCATCGCGGCCTACAAGAAGGCGCACGGCGAGTTTCCCGGCACCGGCGCGCTGCTGGGCTATGCCGGCGCGGTGGAATTCACCATGGCGCTGGAGAAGGCGGGGCGCGCGCTCGACGTCGACAGCTTCCTGAAGGCGATGGAGAGCCTCGACTACTACAATCCCTATCTCGACGCCCAGGTCTCGTATTCCGCCGACGACCATCAGGGCGCCGACTCCACGGTGCTCTCGGTGGTCGAAAAGGGCGGCTGGAAGGAGGTCGCGCGCTTCGAGTAACGCGCTGGAGCCTCTCCTTTCTGGATGGAACCGAAGCGGCGTCGCGTCCCTCGATACGGCGCTTCGCGCCTACTCGGGATGAGGGAGGGTTATTGAGGCCGCCCTACATCCCTCCTCATCCTGAGTAGCCCCCGAAGGGGGCGTATCGAAGGACAGCCCCGGCCGCGGCGGGGAATCCTAGTTTCTGAGCGGCTTGCCGGTCTCCAGCATGTGCTCCATGCGGGCGATGGTGGCCGGCATGCGGATCAGGGCGAGGATCGCCTGGCGCTCCAGCTCCGAGAGCCGCGCCTCCGGGATGTCCCGGGTCGCGTCGGTGTCGCCGCCCGTCAGCACCGTCCCCAGACGGTCCACCACCTCGAGGTCGTGGGCCGTCGCCTTGCCGGTCTTGGCGAGCCCCTTGACCGCCATCTTGAGCGCGATGCGCCCGGTCTTGCCCGGCAGCCTGATAGTCGCGGGCTCGGGCGCGGCATAGCCCTCGGCGAGCGCCAGCGCCCTCGCCCTGGCATCCGCCAGCAGGCGGTCGCGGTTGGCGCTGATGCCGTCGCCGTCGCGCAGGAAGCCGAGCTTGCGGGCCTCCTTCGCCGAGCGCGACACCTTGGCGAGGCCGATGGTCTCGAACGCCCTGGATATCGCCGTCATCGGACCGCCGAGCCCGGGGCCCTTCGCGGCGAGCCCGCGCAGCATCATCTCCTTGCAGCCGCCCCATCCCGGGACGATGCCGACGCCCGCCTCGACCAGCCCGATATAGCTCTCGGCGTGGGCCTGCACGGCATCGCAGTGCAGCAGGACCTCGCAGCCGCCGCCGAGCGCCATGCCGGAGGGCGCGCCGACCACCGGGAAGGGCGCGAATTTGAGCGCGTTGAAGGCGTCCTGGCCTCCCTTCAGCGTCTCCTCGATCATCGGCCAGGCGCCGACATTGAGGGCGAACAGGGCAAGGCCGAGATTCATCCCGACCGAGAAATTGCCGCCCTCGTTGTGGATCACCAGGGCCGTCATGTCGCGGCCCACGATCTCCACCGACTCCTGGATCAGCGCCATGATGTCGGGGTCGAGCGCGTTCATCTTGGAATGGAATTCGAGGCAGGCGACGCCATCCCCGAGATCCCACAGGCTGGCCGAGCCGTTGCCCGCGAGCCGGGGTCCGGCGCGCTTCACGTCCGACAGCAGGAGCACGCCCGGCGGCCGCGCCACCGGGGCGTATCCGCCCGCGACGGCGAAACGCTCCAGCCGGCCGTTGGCGGACCGGTAGAACCCGCCCGCATCGGCGGCGGCGCGCAGCAGCGCCGGCACCGCGCGGCCTTCGCCGTCGAGCCGGCCGGCGAACCAGGCCGCGCCCACCTCGTCGATCAGCTCGAACGGGCCGCGCTTCCAGTTGTAGCCGAGGCGCATCGCGCGATCGACCGCCTCGACATCGTCGGCGATCTCCGGCACCAGCCCGGCGGCGTAGGCGAGGGTCCCCGACATCACCCGCCAGGCGTACTCGCCCGTCCGGTCGGGGAATTCGAGGAGCGCGCGGAGCGAGCTTCCGGCCTGCTCGATGCTCTCCAGCCGGGGGCGCAGCGCCGGCCCGTACTCGCCGGACCGGAGGTCGATGACCTGCTTGTCCCGCTTCCCGGAGTCCGGGTCGAGCCGGTAGAACCCGCCCTTGCCCTTGCGGCCGGTATAGCCCTCGGCGATCATCGAGCGGACGATCTCGGGTTCGCCGTAGACGTCGCGGAGCGGGTCGTCCGCCGGCAGCGCGTCCCTCAGGCTCCGGCCCACCAGCGGCATCAAGTCGAGCCCCACCAGGTCGATCAGCCCGAAGACGCCCGTCCTCGGGACCCCGATGGGGCGGCTCATCAGGGCGTCCGCCTCTTCCACCGTCACCCCGCCGTCGAGCGCCGCGCCGATGGCCGCGACGAGCCAGTAGGTGCCGATGCGGTTGGCGATGAAGCCCGGCGTGTCGTTGCACGCAACGACGCTCTTGCCGAGCTTGCGGTCGGCGAAGTCCGCTACGTCCGCCACCGCTTCGCCGCGCGTCGCCGGCCCGGCGACCGCCTCCAGCAGGCGCATGTAGCGCGGCGGGTTGAAGAAGTGGGTGATCAGGAAGTCCCGCGCGAACGCGTCGGGCATCCCGTCCGCCAGCACGCGCCACGGGATGGTCGAGGTGTTGGAGGAAACGATCGCGCCCGTCTTCCGTACCGGGTCGATCCGGCGATAGACCGCCTGCTTGACCGCGACCTTCTCGGTCACCGCCTCGACGATCCAGTCCGCGTCGGCCAGCAGATGCAGATGGTCGTCGAGATTGCCGGTGGCGATCCGCTTCGCGTCGGACGGGTCCATGAACGGCGCCGGGTCGCCCTTCAGCATCCTGGCGACCGCACCCTCGGCGAGCGCGTTCCGGTCGCCGCCCCCCTCCGGCACGATGTCGAGAAGGACCGCCTCGTGGCCGCTATTGGCGACATGGGCGGCGATGGCGCCGCCCATCAGCCCCGCCCCGATGACGGCTACCTTCTCGATCGGCATCAGGCGGCCTCGAGCACGGTGGAGATGCCCTGGCCGCCGCCGATGCACTGGGTGACCAGCGCGTAGCGCTTGTCCTCGCGGCGCAGGAGCTGGGCCGCCTTGCCGGTGATGCGCGCGCCGGTGGCGCCGAGCGGGTGGCCGATGGCGATCGCCCCGCCGTCGATGTTCATCCGCTCCAGGTCGATCGACAGCTCGCGCACGCAGGCGAGCGCCTGCGCCGCGAAGGCCTCGTTGAGCTCGATCACGTCGATGTCGGCCATTTTCAGCCCGGCCCGGACGAGCGCCTTCTCCGACGAGACGACCGGGCCGTAGCCCATGATCTCGGGCGCGCATCCGGCGACGGCGATGGCCTTGATCCGGGCGAGCACGGCAAGCTCGTTGCGCGCCGCGAACTCCTCGGTGCAGACCAGCACCGCGGCCGCGCCGTCGGTCAGCGGGGACGAGGTGCCCGCGGTGACCGTCCCCTCCGCGTCGAAGGCGGGTTCGAGACCGGCGAGAACCTCCGCCGTCGTTCCCGGCCGGATGCAGCCGTCGCGCTCGACCCGCCCGTCCCCGGTCTCGACGGCGATCACCTCGCCGGCGAACCTGCCGTCCTCCCAGGCCGCCGTGGCGCGGGCGTGGCTCGCTACCGCCAGCTCCTCCTGCTCCTCGCGGGTGATCTGGTACTTGCGGGCGAGGTTCTCGGCGGTGTCGCCCATCGCCATGTAGGCGCCCTCGTTCCTCTCATAGAGGTCGGGGTTGGGTGCCGGGTTGAAGCCGCCCATCGGCACGCGGCTCATCGATTCCACGCCGGCGCAGATGAACGCCTCGCCGGCCTCCATGCGGATCGCGCCGGCGGCGATGTGGATCGCCTGCATCGACGAGCCGCAGAAGCGGTTGACGGTGGCACCCGCGACCGAGATCGGCAGATCCGCGACCAGACCCACGATGCGTCCCAAATTGAAGCCCTGCTCGCCCTCGGGGAACGCGCAGCCGACGATCAGATCCTCGATCTCCGCGGCATCGACGCCGGTCTCGGCGATCAGGCCCTGCACCACCTCGGCCGCGAGGTCGTCCGGCCGCTTCTCGACCAGCGCGCCCTTGTGGGCGAAGTGAAAGGGCGAACGGACATAGCCGGCGATGACGGGCTGGTTCATGGCGGGGTTCCTCGCGCTGTGTTGGCCGTCGGCCGCGCGCCGAAGCGGGGACCGGAAATATGGAAACGCTCTATTGTAGCGTCAAGCCGTGGGACCATATCGACAACGCCGCTATGCTCGCGCCAGAGACCGGGAGGGACCGCCATGCAGACCTATCGCGCGCCGCTGCGGGAGATGCGCTTCGTGCTGCACGAGCTGCTGGACGCGAGCGCGCTTGCCGCGCTGCCGGGTCACGAGGAGGCGACGCCCGACGTGATCGACGCGATGATCGAGGAGGGCGCCAGGCTCTGCGAGAACGTGCTGCTGCCGCTCAACCGGTCGGCCGACGAGGAGGGCTGCCACTACGAGAACGGCGCGGTGCGCACGCCCGAAGGCTTCAAGGAGGCCTACCGGCGCTTCGTCGAGGCCGGCTGGACCGGCATCACCGTGGCGCCCGCCTATGGCGGCCAGGGACTGCCGGAGCTGGTCAGCGTCGCGTTCGACGAGATGGTGTGCTCGACCAACCTCGCCTTCGGCGTCTACCCGCTGCTCTCGCGCGGCGCGGCGGCGCTGATCGAGGCCCATGCGGCGGACGCCCTCAAGGACGCCTACCTGCCCCGGCTCGCCGACGGGAGCTGGTCGGGCACCATGTGCCTGACCGAGGCCCATTGCGGGACCGATCTCGGCCAGATCCGCACGAGGGCGGTCCCCGCCGGCGACGGCGCCTATGCGATCACCGGCACCAAGATCTTCATCTCCGCCGGCGAGCACGACCTCACCGAGAACATCGTCCACCTGGTGCTGGCGAGGCTGCCCGACGCGCCGTCCGGCGTGCGCGGCATCAGCCTGTTCCTGGTGCCCAAGCGCAGGCTCGACGCCGACGGCTCGGCCGGCCCGGCGAACGGCGTCCGCTGCGGCTCGATCGAGCACAAGATGGGCATCCACGGCTCGGCCACCTGCGTGATGCATTTCGAGGCGGCGGAGGGCTATCTGATCGGCGCGCCGCATCAGGGGCTGCGCTGCATGTTCACCATGATGAACGGGGCGCGCCTCGGCGTCGGGCTCCAGGGCCTCGGCCTCGGCGAGACCGCCTATCAGAGCGCCGCCTCCTACGCCCGCGAGCGCCGCCAGGGGCGCGCGCTGAAGGGCGCCGCGGAGCCCGGGGCGGCGGCCGACCCGATCATCGTCCATCCCGACGTGCGGCGCATGCTGCTGACCGCCCGCGCGCTCAACGAAGGCGCCCGCGCGCTCGCCTACTGGATCGCGTTGCAGCTCGACATCTCGCGCAGTCACGCCGATGCGACGGTGCGCGAGGAGGCCGACGAGCTGGTCCAGCTGATGACGCCGATCATCAAGGCGTTCTTCACCGATTACGGCTTCGAGGCCGCCAACCTCGCCGTGCAGGTGCATGGCGGGCACGGCTATATCCGCGAGCTCGGCATGGAGCAGCTGGTGCGCGATGCGCGGATCGGCCAGATCTACGAGGGGGCGAACGGTATCCAGGCGCTCGACCTCGTCGGCCGCAAGCTGCCCCGGCGGGCCGGGCGCTTCCTGCGGCATTTCTTCCACCCCGCGCTCGCCTTCGTAGACGAGAACCGCGACGACCCGGCGCTCGGCGATATCGTCCGACCGGTGGAAATGGCGCTCGGCCAGCTCCAGGCGGCGACGCTCGCCGTCGCCCAGCGCGGGCTGGGCGATCCCGAGGAGGCGGGCGCGGCGGCGTCCGACTATCTGAAGATGTTCGGGCTGGTGGCGGTGGGCTTCATGTGGTGCCGCATGGCGAAGCTCGCGTCCGAGAAGCGGAACGGCGATGCGTTCTACGAGTCCAAGCTCAAGACCGCCCGCTTCTACGTGAAGAAGGTCCTGCCCGACTCGGCCGCGCTCTACCTCAAGATCATGGCCGGCAAGTCGACCGTCATGGCGCACGCCGCCGAGGAGTTCTGAGCGGGCTCAGGCCGCGGCGCAGCGCAGCGGCAGCGCCTCCAGGCCGCGCAGCACGATGGTCCGGCGGAAGCGCGGGCGGTAGGTGGCGAGCCCGACCGTCGCGAACCGCTCGAGCAGCATCTCCAGCGCGATCCGTCCTTCGAGGCGCGCCAGCGGCGCGCCGAGGCAGTGGTGGATTCCCCGGCCGAAAGACAAATGGGGTCCCTGGTCGCGCCCGACATCGAGGCGGTCGGGGTCGTCGAACGCCGCCGGGTCCCGGTTGGCCGCGCCCAGCAGGACGACCACGTTGTCGCGCTTGCGCACCGGGAACCCGTTCACCTCGCAGTCTTCGAGCACGCGCCGGAAATCCGTCTGCACCGGCGAATCGAAGCGCAGCAGCTCCTCCACCGCGGACGGGATCAGCGCCGGATCGTCCCGCAGCCGCTGGAGCTGCTCGGGGTTGCGCAGCAGGGCGAGGATCCCGTTGCCGATGAGGTTGGCGGTGGTCTCGTTGCCGGCGATCAGCAGGAGCCGGAGCATGTTGAGGGTCTCGCGCTCGGTGAGGCGTTCGCCTTCGTCTTCCGCCTGCACCAGGGCGCTCAATATGTCGTCCCGCGGCTCCGCCCGGCGCGCCTCGACGATCGCCCGGAAATAGGCGTCGAACGCCCGCGAGGCCGCGCCTGCCGCCTCGCGCTCGCGCCGTCCGATGGTCGGTTCCAGCAGGCGCGCGCGCTGGGCCGACCAGGTCTTGAACTGCGCCCTGTCTTCCGGCGGCACGCCCAGCATCTCGGCGATCACGATCACCGGCAGGGGCTGGGCCACCGCCTGCATCAGGTCGAACCCGGCGGGGTCGTCGATATCGTCCAGCAGCCCGCCCATGATGCCGCGGATCTTGGGCTCCAGCGCGTTGACCGTCCGCGGGGTGAAGGCCTTGTTCACCAGCGCCCGCAGCCTTGTGTGGTCCGGCGGGTCGAGGAACAGCATGGTGAACTCGTCGGGCGGCGGCAGCATCGCCATCTGCCGCGGCGACAGCGTGCCCTGGCGCGGGTCGTTGCCGAAATGCCGGTGGTCGCGCATGATCGCGTCCACGTCGCCGTGGCGGGTGAACATCCAGGCGTTGAGCAACCGGCTGCGATGAACCTGTCCGCGGGCGCGCAGCTCGGCATAGAACGGGTAAGGATCCTGCGCCATCCGGGCGGAGAACGGGTTGTAGGCCACCCCGTCCCGCCAGCGCTCGCGCAGCAGCACGGTGCCGACGACCGCCGAACGCATTGCCTCGCCCAGTGACGCCATCTTCGCCTCCGTGGCCCTTCCCGGCGACCTGTCAGGCCATATCGCCGCGTTGTTGCCCGCGATGCCGCCCGGTATAGTCCGCCGCGAATCGTCAGTCGAGCGCTGACACGAAGAACGTCGAGGGAGAGCGCGTCAAATGAAGAACCGCACACTCGCAGCCGCCGGAATCGCAACGCTCATGCCGCTCCTCGCGGTCAACGCCGAGGCCGCCGAACGCTGGACCTGCAACATCTTTACCGGGCCCAAGCACTTCATCAACAAGGCGCTGAAGCCCTGGGGCAAGCAGGTCCGCGAGGTCACCGAGGGAGAGGTCAGGATCAACTTCCTGCCGACCAGCGCCGCGCCGCCGCCCAAGCAGATCGACGGCATCGTCGCCGGCACCTACGATTGCGCCTTCATCTTCCACGCCTTTACCGCCAAGCGCGCCATCGGGCCGCAATTCGGCATTCTTCCGTTCATCAGCCGGGCCAACGCGGAGCGCGGTTCGGTCGCCTTCTGGCGCACCTGGAACAAGCATTTCGGCCCGAAGAAGGAGTTCGAGGACGACGGCATCAAGGTCCTCTCCATGTACCACTTCCCCGGGGTCCATTTCTGGACGTCGAAGGACAAGCCGATCGCCTCGATCGACGACCTGAAGAGCCAGAAGATGTGGGCGCTCGCCGGCACCTCCTCGCGCACCATGAAGGCGGCCGGCGTCGCCCACGTGTCCGGCCCCGCCGCCCGGCTGGCCGAGTTCACCCAGACCAAGGTCGTCCAGGGTCTCGCCGGCATCACCCGGGGCGGCATCGTCAACTTCGCCGGCATCCAGTTCGCCAAGTCCGGGACCTTCACGAGCAAGACCATGATGGCGCCGTCCTTCGCGTGGATGGTGAGCAAGAAGCGCTGGGACGCGCTGTCGCCCGCCCAGCAGAAGGCGATCATGTCGGTCTCCGGCGAGAAGCTCGCCCGCGCCGTGGGCGTCGAGGCGGACAAGTTCGAGGACGTCGCCGCCAGGAAGCTGGCCAAGGCCGGGGTGGTCGAGGTCAAGGCGAGCGCGCAGTTCGAGGCCGCGCTTCAGAAGGCCGCGCAGCCGCAGATCGGCGCATGGCTCAAGCGGGCCGCGACGATCGGCGTGGACGGCGCCCAGGTGCTCGCCGATTTCGACAAGATCGTCGGCGATCTGGGCTCGTAGCCCGCCCGGGACCGATCCCCGCCCGGCTTCGCGCGGGCATCCGGCATGATCCGGCTGACCGATCGCATACACACCATCGCCAAGTGGCTGGCGGCGCTCGCGCTGCTGACCATGATGGCGCTCACGTTTACCGACGTGAACCTGCGCTACTGGCTGGGCCAGCCGATCCTCGGCAGCAACGAGATGACCGAGTTCCTGCTGGGGGCGGTGGTGTTCAGCGGGCTGGTCATCGTCACCGGCGAGCGGTCGCATATCGTCGTCACCCTGTTCGAGCGGCTGCTGATGCGCCGGATCCCCGGCACCTATCGCTGGCTCGGCATCGGCGCCAACCTGGCCGGCATCGTCGCCGTCACCTACCTGATCGCCAACTACACCGTGTTCATGCACGGCCAGGGCAACGAGACCGAGATCCGCCACTGGCAGTGGTGGTGGCTGGGCACGCTGATGTCGATCCTCTCCGCCCTCGCGATCCTGATGGCGGTCCGCGCCGTGCGCTCGCCGCTCAAGGGGTTCGAGATGGAGGAGACCGGGCGCGGCGATGACGGCGGCGGTTCGGACCGGAGCCTGCCGCCGAGAGATCCGATCTGATGGAAATCTCCATCGCCGCGTTCGTCGTGATCCTCGCGCTCAGCTTCGTCGGCATCCCGCTCGCCTACGCGACGCTCGCCGTCGGCTTCGTCGGGTTCTGGATCGTCCGTGGCGACATCTCGGGCGCGATCGTGCTGTCGGGGCAGGAGATCTTCGACTTCTCCACCCTGTTCGGGCTGTCGGTGGTGCCGCTCTTCATTCTGATGGGGACGCTGATCCAGCGCGCCAACATCTCGGACGAGCTGTACGAGGCGGGCTACGCCTGGGTCGGCAGGTACAAGGGCGGGCTGGCGATGGCCACCGTGCTCTCCTGCGCCGGGTTCTCCGCGGTCAGCGGCAGCTCGCTCGCCACCGCCGCGACCATGGCGCGGGTCGCCATGCCGCCGATGCGCCGCTACCGCTACGAGGACTCGCTGGCTTCCGGGACGCTCGCCGCCGGCGGCACGCTCGGCATCATGATCCCGCCCAGCGTGCCGATGATCATCTACGGCATCGTGACCGAGACCAATATCGGCTTCCTGTTCATCGCCGGGATCGTCCCGGGCCTGCTGCTCACATTGTCCTATCTCGGCGCGGTCCGCGTCCGGGTGATGATGAACCCGAAGCTCGGACCGCCCGGGGAGCCGGTCGACCGGCGCGAGAAATGGCGCACGCTCTACAAGATCTGGCCCATCCTGGTGCTGTTCTTCCTGGTGCTGGGCGGCATCTATCTCAGCGTGTTCACCCCGACCGAGGCGGGCGCCGTGGGCTGCGTCGGCGCGTTCGCCTTCGCGCTCTCGCGCGGGCGCATGTGGAGCGTTCGCGAGATCGTCGAGGTCGCCGCCGACGCGGCGGTGATCTCAGCGCGCATCTTCATCATCGGCGGGGCGGCGCTGATCTTCGGACAGTTCCTCAACTTCGCCGGCCTGTCCGGCGCGCTGGTCGAATTCACCGACAGCTTCGATCTCGGCCCGATCACCCTGCCGCTGGTGATCTGCGCCATCTGCGTCGTCCTCGGCATGATCTTCGAGAGCATCGGCATCCTGTTGCTGATCGTCCCGGTCTTCCTGCCCTCGCTCGAGACGGTGGCGGGCGATGCCGCCATCGACCCCGATTTCTATCTCGTCTGGTTCGGGATCGTCGTGATCATCGTCGTCGAGCTCGGGCTGATCACGCCGCCCATCGGGATCAACGTGTTCACCGTGAAATCGGTCATTCCGGATGTCGAGCTGACCAGGATCTTCGCCGGCGTGGTGGCGTTCGTGATGGCCGACCTGGCGGTGCTGGCCCTGATCTTCCTGATACCGGGGCTCGCGATATTCCTGCCCTCGGTGATGCCGTCGTTCTGATCCGCCCTACAGATAGACCGGGCGCAGCTCCGCCGCCATCTTCGCCAGCCCCGGCGGCGCCACGATCGCCCCGTCGCGGACGATCCGCTCTCCCTCGATCCACAGCGACTGCATCGAGATCACGCAGTCGGGGTGGTTCTCGCCGCCGCCCGGGACCCAGAACGGCAGCCCCAGCCCGATCGCGTTGTAGCCCGCCACGCGCTGGTCCTCGATGAAGCACTTGCCGGTATAGCGCGCCGCCGGGTGAAAGCCGCAGGTGAAGTGGACGACGTAGCCGAACTCGCCGTTGCCGGCGCGCGCCAGCGCGCGGCGCATGACCTTGTTCTCCGGCCCGCCGCCGGTCACCTGCGAGCCTCCGGGCGCCAGTCCATGGCAATGACGCGCGTCGTTGCCCGCCTGTCAAAAAAGCGTAACCGCCGTGTGAGACCTTCCCGGCGGCCATGGTGGACGGCAAGACTTTCAACGTGCTCTTCCTCTGCACCGGCAATTCGGCGCGGAGCATCCTCGCGGAGGCGATCCTGGCACGCGAGAGGATGGGGCGGTTCAGGGCGTTCAGCGCGGGCAGCCAGCCGGCCGGGCGGGTCAACCCGCACGCCCTCGCCCTCCTGCGCAAGCTCAACCATGACGTATCCGGGTGCCGCTCCAAGGGCTGGGCCGAGTTCGCCCGGGACGGCGCGCCCGGGATGGACTTCGTCTTCACGGTCTGCGACAACGCCGCCAACGAGGTGTGCCCGGTCTGGCCCGGACAGCCGATGTCGGCGCATTGGGGCGTTCCCGACCCCGCGGCCGCGACCGGCACCCAGTCCGAGGTCGCCGCCGCGTTTGCCGATTCCTACCGCATGCTGACCGACAGGATTTCGATCTTTGTCAATCTGCCGATCGCCTCGCTCGACAGGCTCGCGCTCCAGGAGCGTCTCGACGATATCGGCAGGACGGGCTGACCGCGGCGCGCGCAAGTGACGTTTTCCTTCGTCCGGAAACTGGCGGCCGAGGCGCTCGGGACCGGCTTCCTGCTGGCGACCGTGGTGGGCTCGGGGATCATGGCGGAGACCCTCGCCGGCGGGAACGTGGCGCTCGCGCTCCTGGGCAACACGATCGCGACCGGCGCAATCCTGGCCGTGCTGATCCTGATCTTCGGGCCGGTCTCGGGCGCCCATTTCAACCCGGCGGTCACGCTCGCCTTCCTGATCCGGCGCGAGATCGGGGCGCGCGACGCGGCGGTCTATGTCGCGGTCCAGATCGCGGCCGGGCTGGCCGGCGTGCTGGTCGCGCATCTGATGTTCGGCGAGCCCGCCTTCGCCGCCTCCGTGAAGGCCCGCACCGGCATCGGGCAATGGACCGGCGAGTTCGTCGCGACCTTCGGGCTGGTGGCGACGATCCTGGGGACGGTCCGGTTCCGCCCGGACGCAACGCCCTACGCCGTCGGGCTGTTCATCACGGCGGGGTACTGGTTCACCTCGTCGACCTCCTTCGCCAACCCGGCGGTCACCATCGCGCGCAGCCTGACCGACACCTTCTCCGGCATCATGCCGGCGCACGCGCCGGGTTTCGTCGTGGCCCAGCTCGCGGGCGCCGCCGCCGCCGCGCTGGTCTTCCGCTGGCTGCTCAGGGAGGGTTGAGGGGCGCCCAGTCAGGCGGCGCGGCAAGGGTCGTCAGGCCGGCGGTGACGAACAGGATCGCAAGGCCTGAGACCTTGGCCAGCAGGGCGAGCCCGTAGCCGGTCCCGACCAGAGCCGCGAAATCGCCCGCGAGGCGCCACGCCATCACGATCCCCGCCGCGATCGGGAGCGCCACCGCGACGCAAGCGATCCGCCCGAAGCGCCGGCTCGATGCCACCGCGCGCGGCTTCGACGCGCGCTGCATCGTCACCTCGCTCACCGGCGAGCCCCGCCATCTCAACGAAGGGGTGTATTGCGCCCGCGGCCAGGCCGAGAACCCGATCAAGCAGCACAAGGCCCAGCTCGCCTCCGACCGCACCTCCTGCCAGAGCCCGACCGCCAACCGGTTCCGCCTCGTCCTGCACACCGCCGCCTGCCGGCCGATGCTCGCGCTCCGCGATACCGTGCCGCGCGAACCCGAGCTCGTTCGACCCTCGCCGCCTTGACGGGGTCGGGCAAATACGCGTCGGCCGGCCCGCCCTGGAAGGGCACCGGAGGCGCCAGCACGATCGAGGCGACCCTGGCGCCGAGCCGGTAGGCGGCGTCCTGGACCGCCTGGACGGCGAGGGGATCGGCGCCGGTATCGGCGGTGACGAGGACGCCTTCGCCGTCGGCGATGCACATCATGTCGCGCGCCAGCCTGGGTCCGATCCCGGCCTGCGTCATGGCTCATACCCCCGGTTCGGACTCCACTATGGCCGATCGCCCGCGCTCCGGTCGCTGCCGGAGCGCCGAGGCGGTCACCCGCGCGCGTCCTCCAGCATCATCGCCGCGCCCTTCTCGGCGATCATGACGGTCGGGCTGTTGGTGTTGCCCGAGGTGATCGACGGCATGACCGAGGCGTCGATCACCCGCAGATTCGCCATGCCGTGGAGCCTGAGCCGGTCGTCGACCACCGCCTCCGCGTCCCGGCCCATCCTACAGGTGCCGACGGGGTGGAAGATGGTCGTCCCGATATCGCCCGCCGCCCGGGCTAGCTCGTCATCCGATTGCCGCTCCGGCCCGGGCAGGACCTCCTCGGGGGCGTAGGGGCCGAGCGACGGCGCGGCGACGATTTTCCGGGTCAGCCGGATCGCTTCCACCGCCACCCGCCGGTCGCCCGGGGTCGAGAGGTAGTTGGGCGCGATCGCCGGCGGCTCCCTCGGGTCGGGCGATCTCAGGCGTACCGTGCCCCGGCTCTCCGGCCGCAGATTGCACACCGAGGCGGTGAAGGCGGGGAAGCGGTGCAGCGGCTCGCCGAACCGGTCGAGCGAGAGCGGCTGGACGTGGTATTGCAGGTTCGCGGTCTCGCGCGAGGCGTCGGATCTGGCGAACACGCCGAGCTGGCTCGGCGCCATGGAGAGCGGGCCGCGCCGGAACAGCAGGTATTGCAGCCCCATCCCGGCCTTGCCCCACAGGCTGTTGGCGAGCTGGTTGAGGGTCACGACATTGGCGACCCGGTAGATCAGCCGGAGCTGCAGATGGTCCTGGAGGTTGCCGCCGACGCCGGGCAGCTCGTGGCGCAGCTCCACGCCGTTGGCGCGCAGGAGCTCGCCCGGCCCGACGCCGGAGACCTGCAGGAGATGCGGCGATCCGATCGAGCCCGCCGCCAGCACCAGCTCGCCCGCCACCTCGACCCGGCTCTCCGTCCCCTTGAGCCAGAATTCGAGCCCGCTGGCCCGGTTTCCGTCGAACCGGATGCGCCTCGCCTGGGCGTGCACGAGCACCGTGAGGTTGGGACGGTTGCGCGCCGGCTTGAGGAAGGCGTCGACGGCGCTCCAGCGGGTGCCCCGGCGCTGGTTGACCGTGAACTTTCCGGTGCCCTCGTTGTCGCCGTCGTTGAAATCGGGCGTCGGCGCGATGCCGACGTCGTTGCAGGCGCGCTCGAAGGCATCCAGGATCTCCCAGCCCAGGCGCTGGCGCTCGACCCGCCACTCCCCGCCGGTGCCGTGAAACGCGCCGGCCGGGCCGAAATGATGCTCCGACTTCAGGAACCAGGGCAGCACGTCGTCCCAGCCCCAGCCGCGATTGCCCATCTGGGCCCAGAGATCGTAGTCGCGCGCCTGGCCGCGCATGTAGATCATGCCGTTGATCGACGAGCAGCCGCCGAGCACCCGGCCGCGCGCGTAGTTGAGCGCGCGCCCGTTCAGCCCGAGCTCGGGCTCGGTCCGAAAACACCAGTCGGTGCGCGGGTTGTTCTGGGTGTAGAGATAGCCGACCGGCACCTTGATCCAGAAATAGTCGTCCTTGCCGCCGGCCTCCAGCAGCAGCACCCGGTTGCGCCGGTCTTCCGACAGCCGGTTGGCCAGCACGCAGCCCGCCGGACCGGCGCCGACGATCACGTAGTCGAAGCTGCCGAGGCTGGCGGGCTCCGCCATGCGCTTCCTTCCCGAGCGTGACGAACGGACGGACCACTGTAAGGCGCATCCCGGCCGGATTGAACCGTCGCGCGCCCCTCGATACGGCGCTTCGCGCCTGCTCGGGATGAGGAGCAAGCACTGGCCCGCCGACCACGCACCCTCACCCTGAGTAGCCCCCGGAACAAGTCCGGGGGCGTATCGAAGGGCGGGCGGCCGGGCTGTGCTAACGTTGCATCGAAAGGGGAAACGGCGATGCCGACGGTGGCGGTGATCGGCGCGAGCCGGGGAATCGGGCTCGGCCTGGCCGGGCTTTACGCGGGCGAAGGGTGGCGCGTGCACGCGACCACGCGCACGCCCGACAGCCCGGGAGCGCTCGGCAGGGTCGCGGGCGATGTGCATCTCCACGGGCTCGACGTGACGGATCGCGCGCAGCAGCGCACGTTTCGCGACGCGCTCCGGGACGAGGGCATCGACGTGCTGATCCACAACGCCGGCGTCTATGGCGACGGGATGAGTGCCGCCGCGGTCAACCGGGTCAACGCCGAGGCCCCGATCGAGATGGCCGAGCTGCTGATGGACGCGGTGCTGCGGAGCGGGCAGCGCAAGATCGCGCTGATCACCAGCACGATGGGCGCGCGCCGGGGCTCCAGTCGAGGCCTCGGCAAGTACGGCGAGTCCAAGGCGGCGCTCAACGACCGGTTCCGCGAGCGCGAGGGGCGCTGGCGCGAGCAGGGCTGTCTCGCGGTCGTGATCCATCCCGGCTGGGTCCGCACCGACATGGGCGGGCGGCATGCCTCGATCTCGGTGGTCGAGAGCGCGCGCGGCATCTGCGCCGTCATGGCCGGGCTCGACGACGCCGGGCATGGCCGCTTCTGGAACTGGGACGGGCGCGAGCACCCGTGGTAGAGGCCTATCCCCGGTAGACGAGCCGGATCCGGTGCCGCGTGCCTGCCGGGCTGACGCCCTGCGACCATTGCACCGAATAGGGGGTCGGCGCGCGGAAATCGGGGATCGACAGCCAGAGGCGCCACAGCACGCGCTTGCGCTCGGGCTCCGGCCAGTCCTCGAACTCCGTCCTGGTGTGGATGGCGGTATAGTTGTTGAGGATCTGGATGTCGCCCCGCCTGAATTCCATGTCGGCGTGGTGCTCTTCGGCGAGCGCCGAGACGAAGTCGATGGCCTCGCGCTGCACCGGCGTCATGTCCGGCGTCTCGGCCAGCGCGTGGCCCTTCTGGATGTGCTGCGGCCCGAAAGCGGTCGAGAGCCTGCCGTCGCGGAAGTTGAACACCGGGCTCTCGAAATAGGGGATCTCGCCCGCGTCCGTCTCGCCATGCTTGGTCCAGCAGAACGGCCGGGTCAGCACGTCGAGCAGGTCGGGGCGCTGCCGCAACACCTCGTTATGGAGCCTGACCGAGCTCGCGATCTTGGAGAGCCCGCCCGATTTCGCGGTGTGGATGCACAAGAGCGCCACCGCGTCCGTCTGGTCGCAGTGATAGTCCATCGTCGCCGCGGTCTGGTAACCGCGATGCCTGGGATGGCCGTATTCCCGGCCGGCGTCCAGCACGTGGCCGATCATGTCGCCTTCCGGGTTGTTGGACCGGGGGGTTCCCATGTGGAGGCCCATCGCCCAGTACGCGGCGGCGGCCTCCAGCGGCGACAGGTCGTCCATCGGCAGGCCGCGGTAGAGCGCGATGCCCGGCCCGTCGCGCAAGGACTCCAGCATCGCGTCCACCCGTTCGGCGAACGGGCCGAGGTCGAAATCCGATCGCGCGGTCGCGAGCAGCCGGTCGGGATCGCCGTCCAGCCTCGCGGCGGCGGCGCGCGCCATGTCGACCAGATGGGCGGTCTCCGCCGCCGTCGCTTGGAAGCGCCAATCGGTCCTCGCCTCGAGCTCGGGCCCGGTCCAGTCCGCCGGGTCGACCGCCTCCTGGCCGTTCGAGGCGGCGGGGCGGTCGGCGGCGTCAAGGGTAACGGTCATCGGTTCTGCCTCCCGGCAAGCGCTACCCGACCCTGGCGGGAGGCGGAGATTGCCCGGCGCCGGCCGCCCGGTGGATCTTCTCGATATAGTGGTCGGCGAGGCTTATCGCGTCGCCCGCGTCCTCGAAGATCCCGTTGAGCATCGCGTCGTAGTTGGGCTGGTGGAAGAACACCAGCGAGATCCGGTCCCGCTGGGCGGCCCCCTGCGGCGGGTTGGCGACCCGGTGCAGGGTCGAGGCCCAGCGCCCGCCGGTCCAGCGCGCCATCGCATCGCCGAGATTGCAGACGAAGCCGTCCGCGGGCGGGCGCATGTCGGTCCAGCCGCCTTGCGGGAGCTTTACTTGCAGGCTTCCCGGCACGTCGTCGCCGCGCAGGATGGTGAGCGTGCCGTAATCGGTATGGGCGCCCGCGCGGAGCTGCCGCTCCGCCGGGGCAACGGTCTGCGCCGGGTAGCGGATCAGCCGCATCACGCTGGCCGGCCGGTCGATCTTGTCGGCGAAGAACCGCTCGTCGAGCCCGAGCGCGAGCGCCATCGCTCCCATCAGGCGGTCGCCGAGCTCCGACAGGGTGCGGAAATACGCGTCCACCGTCTCGCGGAAGCCTTCCGGCCGCGCGGGGTAGCGGTTGTCGGCGAAGAAATACGCCGCGACCTCGCCCCTGTAGTAGGGATCGTCCGGCACGTCGGGCGGGCCCATCGCGTAGGCCTCTTGCAGGTCGGGCGGCGTCTCGACCCCCAGCGTGTAGGCGAGCGAGCGGTCGGCGTAGGGGTAGTAGCCACGCCCGACCCGGCTCTCCGGCCTGAGAATCCGGCGCTTCTCGGAGACCGGCAGGGCGAAGAAATCGACCGCCGCCTGGCGGGTGCGGGCGATCAGCTCGGCCGGGACCCCGTGCCCGGTGATGCAGAAGAACCCGGACTCCTCGCACGCCGCGGCGATCTCGTTCGCCACCCTCCGCCTGTCTTCGGCCCCGCCTTGCAAATAGGGGCCGATATCGATCGCCGGAATCGACATGCCTGTCGCCTCCCCATGTTTTGATAGAGGATTTCGCTCTCTGGCGCCAGCACGGCACCGCTCACCGGCTTGCCACCCCCGCCGCCCGGCCGTAGGTTTTGTCTCCCCTTGGAGGCAAGCGCGATGCCGCTGGACGCAGCGCCCGAGATCGTCCCCTCGACCTGCCCGCACGATTGTCCGAGCGCCTGCGCGCTGGACGTCGAGAGGCTGGACGCGCGCACCATCGGGCGGGTACACGGCGCGAAGTCCAACCCCTACACGGCTGGCGTGGTCTGCGCCAAGGTCGCCCGCTATGCCGAGCGGGTGCACCACCCGGCCCGCCTGACCCGCCCGCTCAGGCGCGTCGGCGCCAGGGGGGAGGGGATCGGGGCCTTCGCGCCGATCGGCTGGGACGAGGCGCTGGACGAGGTCGCGGACCGGCTGAGGGCCATCGCCCGGGAATGGGGCGGCGAGGCGGTGTGGCCCTATTTCTATGCCGGCACGATGGGGCTGGTGCAGCGCGACGGCATCGACCGGCTGCGCCACGCCATGCGCTACGCCCGCCAGCACTCGACCTTCTGCGTCGCGCTCGCCGATGCCGGCTGGCGCGCCGGGGTGGGCGTCAAGTACGGCACGGACTCGCGCGAGATCCAGGATGCCGACCTGATCGTGGTGTGGGGCGGCAACCCGGTGAACACCCAGGTCAACGTGATGACCCATGTCGCGCGGGCGCGCAAGCGGCGCGGCGCGAAGCTCGTCGTCGTCGATCCCTACCGCACCGGGACGGCGGAACAGGCCGACATGCATCTGGCGCTCCGCCCGGGCACCGACGGGGCGCTCGCCTGCGCGGTGATGCACGTCCTGTTCCGCGACGGCCGGGCCGACCGGGAATTCATGCAGCGTTACGCCGATTGCCCGGCCGCGCTGGAGGAGCATCTGCGAACCCGCGGACCCGGATGGGCCGCCCGCATCACCGGCCTCGGCATCGACGAGATCGAGGCCTTCGCCGCGCTCTACGGGCGGACCGACCGCGCCTATATGCGGGTCGGCTACGGCTTTACCCGTTCGCGCAACGGCGCGGCCAACATGCACGCGGTGACCTCGATCCCGACCGTCGCCGGCAAGTGGCGCCACCAAGGGGGCGGGGCGCTCTACTCGAACGCGGAGCTGTTCCCGGTCGACTTCACCCTGATCCGCGGCCTCGACGCGATGGACAAATCCACCCGGATTCTCGACCAGGCGCGCATCGGCCCGGTGCTCGCCGGCGATCCCCGCGACGGCACCGACCGGCTTCCGGTCAAGGCGATCTTCATCCAGAACACCAATCCGATGATGGTGGCGCCGGAAACCCGCAAGGTGCGCGAGGGCTTCCTGCGCGAGGACCTGTTCGTCTGCGTCCACGAGCAGTTCATGACCGAGACCGCGGCGATGGCCGATATCGTGCTGCCGGCGACGACCTTCCTGGAACATGACGACATCTACCTCGCCGGCGGCCACACCTATCTCCAGATCGCCCGGCGGGCGATCGAGCCGCCTGGGGAGTGCCGGTCCAACCACGAGGTGCTGTGCGGCCTCGCCGAGCGCCTCGGTGCCGACCATCCCGGCTTCCGCATGACGGCGTGGGAGATCGTCGACGCGACGCTGAAGGCCTCCGGGCTGGGCGATGCCGAGTCGGCGGCCGACGGGCGCTGGATCGACTGCGCCAAATCCTCCCGGGAAATGCGCTTCCTCGACGGGTTCGGCCATGCGGACGGCAAGTTCCGCTTCCGGCCGGACTGGTCCGCCGTCGGCCGCGACGCGGACCGCATGCCCGAGCTGCCGGACCATTGCGCGATCGTCGACGAGGCCGACGACGAGCACCCGTTCCGGCTGGTGACCGCGCCGGCGCGCAACTACCTCAACTCGAGCTTCACCGAGACGCCGACCTCGCGGCAGCGCGAGGGACGGCCGACGATCAAGCTGCACCCCGCCGACCTGGCGGCCGCCGGCATCGGCGACGGCGACCGCGTGCGTGCGGGCAACCGGCGCGCCTCCATCGTCGTCCACGCCGAGGCGTTCGACGGCTTGCAGCGGGGCGTTGCGGTCATCGAGAGCCTGTGGCCCAACGCGGCGTTCGAGGAGGGGCTCGGGGTCAACGCGCTGGTGAGCGCCGATCCCGGCCCGCCCTATGGCGGCGCGGTCTATCACGACACCGCGATCTGGGTCCGGCCGGCCTGAGGCGGCGTCTCGGAAGATTGCTTGCCTTTGTCTCGGCCCCGGCCATACCCCCAGGTCGTCATGCCCGGACTTTTTCCGGGCATCTCCCCGGCCGGTTGAGCCGAGGTTGCGGGCGGCGTGGATGGCCGGAACAGGTCCCGCCATGCCGGGGTGGGGACGGGATGCGAGGGCGCGCGCGCTTCGGGAACGGGGCGGTAGCGCGTCAGTGTCCGCGGGCGGGCAAACCGACGCCGTTTCGCCCGCGCGCCGGTTGCCAGACCGGGTCCGGCAAGGCAACCTGCCGCCACGCAACGCGCGCCCAGCGAAGAGGATCGCCATGCAGCTCGACGACAAGGTCGCCCTTGTGACCGGCGCGGCCTCCGGCTTCGGCGAGGGCATCGCCCGGCGCTTCGCCGGGGAAGGCGCGAGCGTGGTCGTCGCCGACCTGAACGACCAGACGGGCCGCAAGGTCGCGGACGAGATCGGCGGCGCCTACGTCCATGCCGACGTCGCGGACCGGGAGGACGTGCGGACCATGGTCGGGACCGCGGTCGAGCGCTACGGCCGGCTCGACGTGATGGTCAACAATGCCGGCGTCACCCATGTCAACCGGCCGATGCTGGAGGTCGGCGAGGAGGAGTTCGACCGCATCTTCCAGGTCAACGTGAAGGCGATCTATTTGTCGGCGATGGAGACGGTGCCGCTGATGCGCGAACAGGGCGGCGGCTGCATCATCAACACCGCGTCGACCGCCGGGCTGCGCCCGCGGCCCGGCCTGACCTGGTACAACGCGTCCAAGGGCGCGGTGATCACCATGACCAAGTCGATGGCCGCCGAGCTCGGCCCCGACAATATCCGGGTCAACGCGCTCTGCCCGGTCGCCGGCGACACCCCGCTGCTGCCGTCGTTCCTCGGCGCCAACAGCCGCGAGGCGTTCGAGGCGACCGTGCCGCTCGGCCGGCTGTCGAGCTCGGAAGACGTCGCCAAGGCGGCGCTGTGGCTGGCGAGCGACGAGGCGAGCTTCATCACCGGGGTCGCGCTCGAGGTGGATGGCGGGCGCTGCGTTTAGCCGGGCAGCAACCAGGGAGGAACCCATGATCGAGACCAGGGGCGTCGTGCATTTCACCATCCCGGTCACCGACCCGGAACGGAGCGAGAAATTCTACGCCGAGGTGCTCGGGCTGGAGACCGTGCAGGTGGTGCCGCCGATCGGCATGGTGTTCATGAAGTCGGGCGACGACCACGTGATCCTGACCCGCAGCAAGACCCCGGTCGACCCCAACCCCGGGAACGAGTTCCTGATCCACCACGCGTTCCGGGTCGAGCTCGATGCCTATGACGACGCCAAGCGGCACCTCGCCGAGCACGGGGTGGAGATCATCTTCGAGGAGGAGCGCCACGAGGGGGTGTTCCACGGCCGGCAGTGCTATTTCCACGACCCGGACCGCAACGTGCTCGAGATCATCGCGCTGGAGAAGATCGGCGAGGGCTACGGCGATGCGGCGCGGCAGCCCGGATTCTCGCCGTTCTCCGCGGGCGAGGGCGGTTAGCCGGCGGCCATGGGCGGCAAGCTGCGGGACCGGGTCGCCATCGTCGTCGGCGCCGGGTCGGTCGGGCCCGGCTGGGGCAACGGCAAGGCGGCGGCGGTGCTGTTCGCCCGCGAGGGGGCGCGGGTGCTGGCCGTCGACATCGACTCCGGCGCGGCGGGCGAGACCGCGGCGATCGTCGCCCGCGAGGGCGGCACGGCCGAGACCTTCACCGCCGATGTCAGCCGCGCGGATGAGGTCCGGGCGATGGTCGATGCCTGTCTCGACCGGTTCGGCCGGATCGACGTGCTGCACAACAATGTCGGCATCGTCCAGCCCCGGCCGACCGCCGAGGTGGACGAGGCCGAGTGGGACCGCGTCTGCGCCGTCAACCTGAAGGGCATGTTCCTCGCCTGCCGCGCCGTCCTGCCGGCGATGCAACGGAACGCGTTCCGCGTGGACGAGGACGGGCGCCGGATCGGCCGCGGCGCCATCGTCAACATCTCCTCGGTCTCCGGCATCCGCTGGACCGGCGTGCCCTATGTCACCTACTCGGTGACCAAGGGCGCCGTCCTGCCGCTCACGCGGTCGATCGCGCTGGAATACGCCGCGCGCGGCATCCGCGCCAACGCCATCCTGCCCGGGCTGATGAACACGCCGATGATCGTCGAGCCGCTGAAGGACGCCTATGGCGGCGGCGATGTCGGCCGGATGATCGAGGCGCGCGACGCCCAGTGCCCGACCGGGTATATGGGCGACGGCTGGGACGTCGCCCGCGCCGCCCTGTTCCTCGCCAGCGACGACGCGCGCTACGTCACCGGCGCCGAGCTGGTGGTAGACGGCGGGATCAGCGCCAAGCTGGCGTAAGGAGCCTTGCGACGACCCCCCGGGGGTTGCGGCTCCCGCGGGAGCCGCGCCGTGAGCCGGCGCCGGGCGGCGGCGAGCGCATGGGCGCGCACCGCCATCGCACGGCGCTCCGACCGGCTCATCGACCCGACCCGCGCGCCAGGAAATCCCGCTCCACGATCGGCTCCCCGATCTTGGCGTGAAGATCGCGGACCTCGCTCTCATGGTCCCGGGTCCGCCGCCCGGCGGAATCCGCCTTGACGACCTGTCCGATTTTCCGGGGCCGCCCCGGTCTCCCATGGACGCTACGCCGGCGCGCACATCCGGTTCCGGTCTTCGTGGCGCCGGCTCGCTTGCGGAGCCCGGGACTCCCGGCTTCGGGCGGATGATGGCGCGATTCGGAGGATCGCGGGCCCGTTGGTTCGCCGTGCCGGCTTGACTCAGGTCATTGTCCTCGTCCGACGGTTTGGCGAGGATCGGCCGGCGGCTCCGCGAGCGACGGGAGGCCGGCGATGAAGGCGGAAGACATCGTGACGGCGAAGCAGGGCACTGTCGAGCTCCGGGGCGGTGGCCGGCCCGGAGTCCGAGCGCGCCGCCTCGAAGGTGCCGGCCGAGGAGATCGCCGGCGTCAAAGGCGTCGTCCAACGCCGCGCCTTGCGGTCGCGGGTGAAGACGGTCGCGCCTTGAAGCGGCCAGCAACAATCGGTGTCTTGTCGGTCGCGCCGCGCGCTCCGGCACGGGCCGTCGCGACTGTCGGCCGAGGTCGCCGAGACCCCGGGAAGGGCGTAGCCGGGACAACCCGAAGCAAGCCCGCCGGACCGGCCGCGACGAACCTGGATTGCGACTTTGTGGCCGAGGCCGACCCGGATGCGGTTGCGCAACGCCTGCCCGGCACATTGTCGGAAGCAGCCGGGGTCCGAGCCGTGGCACGAACGCGCTCGATATCGATGATCGGAGACCTCTCCACCGCCGAGGGTTTGCCCCATAGGCTCCGGGCGGCACTTGGCGAAACCCTTCACCTCTTCGAGTGGGATCACGCGGCATGCACGACCTGACCGGCGTTTCCCGGGGCGACCAGTACCGGGCTCTCGGGTTGAGTACCTTTTCCTTCACCGTGTGTTTCGCAGTCTGGACGATCTTTTCGATCATCGGCGTCAAGATCAAACAGGATCTGGGGCTGTCGGAGACCGAGTTCGGGATCCTGGTCGCCACGCCGGTCCTGACCGGATCGGTCAGCCGCATCTTTCTCGGCGTCTGGACCGAGCAGTATGGCGGCCGCATGGTGTTCACGATCCAGATGCTGGCCACTGCCGTGGCGTGCTGGCTGCTCTCCGAGGTCCGCACCTACGAGGTGTTTCTGCTCGCCGCGCTCGGCGTCGGGCTGGCGGGCGGGTCGTTCATCGTCGGCGTCGCCTACACGTCCCAGTGGTTCGACAAGGACCGTCAGGGCACGGCACTCGGGATCTTCGGCGTCGGCAATGTCGGCGCGGCGGTCACCAATTTCGGCGCGCCGTTCCTGGTGGTGGCGTTCGGCTGGGAGCAGGCCGCCCAGATTTACGCGGTCGCGCTGGCGCTCACCGCCGTCGTCTTCTTCCTGCTGGCCAGGCCCGACCCCTCGGAGGTGGCGCGCAAGCGCGAGGGCCGCAAGCCGGTTTCCGCGGCCGAGCAGCTCGCGCCGCTGAGGAACATCCAGGTCTGGCGCTTCGCCACCTATTACTTCTTCGTGTTCGGCGGCTTCGTCGCCCTGGCCTCCTACCTGCCGCGATTCTATGTCGGCGCCTACGGCCTGGAGCTTGCCACCGCCGGCATGCTGGCGGCGGCCTATTCCATGCCCGGTTCGGTATTCCGCGCGCTCGGCGGCTGGATGTCCGACAGATGGGGCGCGCGCGCGGTGATGTATGCGACCTTCATCGTGTCCCTGGCCTGCCTGTTCATAATGAGCTACCCGAGCACGGAGTACATCGTTCAGGGCATCGACGCGCCGATCCGTTTCACCTTCGGCGTCGATCTGACGTCCTTCGTCATACTCAGCGTGCTGCTCGGGTTCGTGATGTCGTTGGGCAAGGCCGCGGTCTACAAGCACATCCCGGTCTACTACCCGCACCATGTCGGCTCCGTCGGCGGCCTGGTCGGCATGATCGGCGGCCTGGGCGGGTTCGTCCTGCCGATCATGTTCGGCATCCTCAACGACTGGTTCGGCGTCTGGACCAGCTCCTTCATGCTGCTGTTCGCGATCGTGCTGGTGAGCACGGTGTGGATGCATGTGGCGATCCGTCTGATGGAGCGCCGCCGCCATCCGGGGCTCGCCGACGAACGCTATCTCAGCGATGTTCCGGAATCGCCCGAGCCGGCGCCGGCGTCGACGCCATAGTCCCGGCCCGGATCGAACAGGGGGTAACGGATGGCCAAGAACCAGGCGACATGGGATCCCGAGGACGAGGCCTTCTGGGAGGCGGAGGGCAAGCGCATCGCCACCCGCAATCTCTGGATCTCCATCCCCTGCCTGCTGTGCGGCTTCGCGGTGTGGCTGTACTGGGGAATCATCACGGTTCAGATGATCAATCTGAAGTTTCCGTTCTCCCAGGCGGAATTGTTCACGCTTGCCGCGATCGCCGGGTTGAGCGGGGCGACGCTCAGAATCCCGTCCTCGTTCTTCATCCGTATCGCGGGCGGGCGCAACACGATCTTCCTGACCACCGCGCTGCTGATCGTCCCCGCGGCGGGCACCGGCTTCCTGCTCCAGAATCCGGACACGCCGCTGTGGCAGTTCCAGATCATGGCCCTCTTGTCGGGCTTCGGCGGCGGAAATTTCGCGTCCTCCATGTCGAACATTTCCTTCTTCTATCCGAAGAAGGTGCAGGGCCTGTCGCTTGGCATGAACGCCGGGCTCGGCAATTTCGGCGTCACCACGATGCAGATCCTGGTGCCGCTGGTCATGACGGTCGGCATTTTCGGCGGCTCGGCGCTGGTGCTCGCCAACTCTTCCGGCACGCTGATCGGCAAGATCCCGGCCGGCACCGAGACCTACATCCACAACGCCGGCTATGTCTGGGTTGCCATCCTGGTTCCGCTGGCGGTCGCCGCCTGGTTCGGCATGAACAACATAACCGCGTCGCACGTCTCGCCGGGGCTGACGTCGACCGTCGAGGCGTTCGGCAAGATCCTCGGCATGCTGGGAATCGGGCTGGTCACCGCGGCGGTCGGGCTGTGGTTGCTGCTGCCGGCCAGGACCGGCGGTTCCGGGCTGGAGCTGAGCAAGTGGCTCGTCCTGCCGCTGGTCATCGCCGCGACCGTGTTCGCCCTCAGGCTGATTCCCGGCACCATCCGCCAGAGCCTCGACCAGCAATACGCGATCTTCAGGAACAAGCACACCTGGGCGATGACGGTCATCTACACCATGACCTTCGGCTCGTTCATCGGCTACGCCGCCGCCTTCGGGCTGGCGATCAAGGTGGTGTTCGGCTTCCAGCACATCGAGGTCGACGGGGTGATGACCCACACGACGGTGAACCCGAACGGGCCGAGCGCGCTGATGTATGCCTGGACCGGCCCCTTCATCGGCGCGCTGATCCGCCCCGTCGGCGGCATGATCTCCGACCGCCTCGGCGGCGCGCTGGTCACCCAGATCGTCTCGGTCATCATGGTCGCCTGCGCGCTCGGCGTGGCCTGGTTCCTGTCGCTCGCCTACGCCTCGCCGACGCCGGAGGACTATTTCCTTCCGTTCCTCATCCTGTTCCTGGTGCTGTTCGCGGCGACCGGGATCGGCAACGGCTCCACCTTCCGCACCATCGCCATCGTGTTCGACAGGGAGCAGGCCGGCCCCGTGCTCGGCTGGACCTCGGCGGTCGCCGCCTACGGCGCCTTCATCATCCCGAAGGTGCTCGGCGAGCAGATCAAGGCGACCACGCCGGAATACGCGCTGTACGGCTTCGCCGCGTTTTATATGCTGTGCATCTTCATCAACTGGTGGTTTTATCTACGCAAGAATGCCTATGTGAAGAACCCGTGAGGAGACCGGATCGATGAGCCACTTCCTCGATCGGCTGACCTTCTTCCGCAAGACCGTCGATACCTTCGCCGACGGGCACGGCATCGTCACCAACGAGGACCGCGACTGGGAGGAGTCCTACCGGGCGCGCTGGCAGCACGACAAGATCGTGCGCTCGACCCACGGGGTGAACTGCACCGGCTCGTGCAGCTGGAAGATCTACGTCAAGGGCGGGATCATCACCTGGGAGACGCAGCAGACCGACTACCCGCGGACGCGGCCGGATCTGCCCAACCACGAGCCGCGCGGCTGCTCGCGGGGCGCGAGCTACTCCTGGTACATCTACAGCGCCAACCGGCTGAAATACCCGCTGGTGCGCAGCCGGCTGGTGCGGCACTGGCGCGAGGCGCGCAAGACCATGGCGCCGGTCGCCGCCTGGGCGTCGATCGTCGAGGACGCGGAGACGCGCCGCGACTACCAGCGCGTGCGCGGGCTCGGCGGCTTCGTCCGCTCCGACTGGGACGAGGTCAACGAGATCGTCGCCGCGGCCAATGTCTACACGATCAAGACGCACGGGCCGGACCGCGTCATCGGCTTCTCGCCGATTCCCGCCATGTCGATGGTCTCCTACGCCGCGGGATCGCGCTACCTGTCGTTGATCGGCGGCGTCTGCATGAGCTTCTACGACTGGTATTGCGACCTGCCGCCGTCGAGCCCGCAGACCTGGGGCGAGCAGACCGACGTGCCGGAGAGCGCGGATTGGTACAACTCGACCTTCCTGATGATGTGGGGCTCGAACGTGCCGCAGACGCGCACCCCCGACGCCCATTTCATGACCGAGGTGCGCTACAAGGGCGCGACCACGGTGACGGTGACGCCGGATTACAGCGAGGCGTCGAAATTCGCCGATATCTGGCTCAACCCCAAGCAGGGCACCGATGCCGCGCTGGCGCTGGCGATGGGCCACGTGATCCTCAAGGAATGGCATCTCGAGGGCAGGAGCGCCTATTTCGAGGACTATTGCCGGCGCTACACCGACATGCCCCTTCTCGTGACCCTGCGCGAGACCGAGGGCGGCCACGTGCCGGACCGCATGCTGCGCGCCGCCGACCTGCCGGGCGCGCTGGACCAGGCGAACAACCCGGAATGGAAGACCGTCGCCATCGACGAGAAGCGGGACGACGCCCCGGTCTGCCCGGTCGGCTCGATCGGCTTCCGCTGGGGCGAGACCGGCAAGTGGAACATCGAGGAGAAGGACGGCGCCGATGGCGAAACCACCCGGCTGCGGCTCAGCCTGATCGACATAAGGGACGATGTCGCCCCGGTCGGCTTCCCCTATTTCGGCAATACCAGCCACGACCATTTCGCCGGCACCGAGCATGACGAGGTGCTGTGGCGCAACGTGCCGGTGAAGAGGATCGCCACCGGCGACGGCGAGATGCTGGTCGCCACGGTCTACGACCTGTTCGTTGCCAATTACGGGCTGGATCGCGGCCTGGGCGGGGCCAACGTGGCCGCGGATTTCGACGACGACGTGCCCTACACGCCCGCCTGGCAGGAGCGGATCACCGGGGTCGCGCGCGACAAGGCGATCGCGGTCGCCCGCCAGTTCGCCGACAACGCGCACAAGACCGAGGGCCGGTCGATGGTCATCGTCGGCGCCGCGCTCAACCACTGGTACCACATGGACATGATCTACCGCGGCATCATCAACATGCTGGTGATGTGCGGATGCGTCGGCAAGTCCGGCGGCGGCTGGTCGCACTATGTCGGGCAGGAGAAGCTCAGGCCGCAGACCGGCTGGCTGCCGCTCGCCTTCGCGCTCGACTGGCACCGCCCGCCGCGGCACATGAACAGCACGTCCTTCTGGTACGCCCACAGCGACCAGTGGCGCTACGAGAAGCTGGCGGTCGACGAGATCGTCTCGCCGCTCGCCCCTGCGGGCGAGTGGAACGAGCTGAGCCTGATCGACTTCAACGTCCGTTCCGAGCGCATGGGCTGGCTGCCCTCGGCGCCGCAGCTCGCGAGCAATCCGCTACAGGTGACCCGGAACGCCGCCGACGGGGACCCCGTCGCGGCGGCGGTCGCCGGGCTCCGGGACGGCAGCTTGCGGATGTCATCCGAGGACCCGGACGATCCGGCGAACTGGCCGCGCAATCTGTTCGTCTGGCGCTCCAACCTGCTGGGATCGAGCGGCAAGGGCCACGAATACTTCCTCAAGCACCTGCTCGGCACCCAGCACGGCGTGCAGGGCAGGGAGCTCGGCGAGGCGGGCGAGCGGAAGCCGGTCGAGGTCGCGTGGCACGACGCCGCGCCGGAAGGCAAGCTCGACCTGCTGGTCACCCTCGATTTCCGCATGTCGACCACCTGCCTCTACTCCGACATCGTGCTGCCGACCGCGACCTGGTACGAGAAGAACGATCTCAACACGTCGGACATGCACCCCTTCATCCACCCGCTGTCGGCCGCCGTCGACCCGGTGTGGGAGACCCGCAGCGACTGGGAGATCTTTAAGGGCATCGCCAAGAAATTCTCCGAGGTCGCCGACGGCGAGCTCGGCGTCGAGCGCGACCTGGTGCTGGTGCCCACCCTGCACGACACGCCGGCGGAGCTCGCCCAGGCGACCGGGGTCAGGGACTGGAAGAAGGGCGAGTGCGAACCCGTCCCCGGCAAGACCATGCCCAACATGGTGGTCGTCGAGCGCGACTATCCCGCCACCTACAAGAAGTTCACCGCGCTGGGGCCGCTGATGACCGAGGCCGGCAACGGCGGCAAGGGCATCGCCTGGAACACCGAGGACGAGGTCGCGTTCCTCAAGCGGCTGAACGGCGAGGTGCGCGAGGAGGGGGTCTCCAGGGGGCTGGCGCGGATCGAGAGCGATATCGACGCCACCGAGGTGGTGCTGACGCTCGCGCCGGAGACCAACGGCAATGTCGCGGTCAAGGCGTGGGCGGCGCTCGGCAAGGCGACCGGGCGCGAGCACAAGCATCTGGCGGCGGCGCGCGAAGAGGACAAGCTCCGCTTCCACGACCTCCAGGCGCAGCCGCGCAAGATCATCTCCTCGCCCACCTGGTCGGGGGTCGAGGCGGAGCACGTCACCTACACGGCCGGCTACACCAACGTGCACGAGCTGATCCCGTGGCGCACCCTGTCGGGCCGCCAGCAGCTCTACCAGGACCATCTGTGGATGCGCGCCTTCGGCGAACAGCTCTGCGTCTACAAGCCGCCGATCGACACCAAGACGATCAGCCCGCTGATCGACGACAAGGACAACGGCAGCCCGCAGGTGGTGCTCAACTTCATCACGCCGCACCAGAAATGGGGCATCCACTCGACCTATACCGACAACCTGCTGATGCTGACGCTGTCGCGCGGCGGACCGATCGTCTGGATCAGCGAGATCGACGCCCGCAAGGCCGGAATCGAGGACAATGACTGGATCGAGGCCTACAACGCCAACGGCGCGCTGGTCGCGCGCGCCGTGGTCAGCCAGCGCGTGCCGGAGGGCATGACGCTGATGTACCACGCCCAGGAGAAGATCGTGAACGTGCCGGGCAGCGAGGTGACGGGGTCGCGCGGCGGCATCCACAACTCGGTCACCCGCGCGACCGTCAAGCCGACCCACATGATCGGCGGCTACGCCCAGCAATCCTACGGCTTCAACTACTACGGCACCGTCGGCTCGAACCGCGACGAGTTCGTGATCGTGCGCAAGATGCTGGCGGTCGACTGGATGGAAGGCCCCTACCGGGGCTCCCCGATGGAGGCGGCAAAATGAAGATCCGCGCGCAGATCGGCAAGGTCCTGAACCTCGACAAGTGCATCGGCTGCCATACCTGCTCGGTGACCTGCAAGAACGTCTGGACCAGCCGCGAGGGCATGGAATACGCCTGGTTCAACAACGTCGAGACCAAGCCCGGCGTCGGCTATCCCAGGGAATGGGAGAACCAGGACGTGTGGAACGGCGGCTGGGTGCGCAAGCGGAACGGCCGCATCGCGCCGAAGATGGGCGGCAAGCTGCGGATTCTCGCGAAGATCTTCGCCAACCCGGACATGCCGCAGATCGACGACTATTACGAGCCCTTCACCTTCGACTACGAGCACCTGCACAACGCGCCGGAGTCGCAGACCCCGCCGACCGCGCGACCGCGCTCGCTGATCAGCGGCGAGCGCATGGAGAAGGTCGAGTGGGGTCCGAACTGGGAAGAGATCCTCGGCGGCGAGTTCGCCAAGCGCAGCAAGGACGTGAATTTCGAGGCGCTGGAAAAGGACATCTACGGCCAGTTCGAGAACACCTTCATGATGTACCTGCCCAGGCTTTGCGAGCACTGCCTGAACCCGAGCTGCGTCGCGGCCTGCCCGTCGGGGGCGATCTACAAGCGCGAGGAGGACGGCATCGTCCTGATCGACCAGGACAAGTGCCGCGGCTGGCGCATGTGCGTCTCGGCCTGCCCCTACAAGAAGATCTATTACAACTGGCGGTCCGGCAAGTCGGAGAAATGCATCTTCTGCTACCCGCGCATCGAGGCCGGGCAGCCGACCGTCTGCTCCGAGACCTGCGTCGGGCGCATCCGCTATCTCGGCGTGCTGCTCTACGATGCCGACCGGATCGAGCAGGCCGCGGCGGCGGAAGACCCGCAGGATCTGTACCAGGCGCAGCTCGACATCTTCCTCGACCCCGCCGACCCCGAGGTGGTGCGCCAGGCGCTCGCCGACGGGGTGCCGCAGGCCTGGATCGACGCGGCGCGCAAATCTCCGGTCTGGCGCATGGCGATGGACTGGAAGGTCGCCTTCCCGCTGCACCCGGAATACCGCACCCTGCCGATGGTGTGGTACGTGCCGCCGCTGTCGCCGATCCAGTCGGCGGCGGAGGCCGGCGCGCTCGGCCATGACGGGCTGATCCCCGACGTCTCGCAGCTCCGCATTCCGCTCAAATACCTCGCCAACATGCTCACCGCCGGCGACGAGGCGCCGGTCCGCCTGGCGCTCGAGCGGATGCTGGCGATGCGGGCCTATATGCGCGCCAGGCATGTCGACGGGCGCCGCGAGCTGGGCGCGCTGGAGCGGGTCGGGCTCACCGAGGCCGATATCGAGGACATGTACCAGACGATGGCGATCGCCAACTACGAGGACCGCTTCGTGATCCCGACCACGCATCGCGAATACGCCGAAGAAGCCTTCGACCTGCGCGGCGAGTGCGGCTTCAGCTTCGGCGACGGGTGCAGCGGCGGCACCGGCAAGCTCGACCTGTTCAGCCACGAGGTGCGGGTCGGGCCGAGCGCCGGCGGGCGCTCGGACAAGGCGGGCGCGGTGCGATGAAGACCTACCGGGCGCTGGCGGCGCTGCTGCAATATCCCACCGCCGAGCTCGCCGGGGCGGCGGGCGAGATCGCCGCCGCGGCGAAGCAAGACGCGCTCCTGTCCCAAGCCAGCCTCAAGGCGATCGAACGCATGGCGGCGCAGCTCGCCGTGGGCGACCTGCTGACCGCGCAGGAGGGCTATGTCGGGCTGTTCGACCGCTCGCGCAGCCTGTCGCTCCACCTGTTCGAGCATATCCACGGCGAGTCGCGCGACCGCGGCCAGGCGATGGTCAACCTCGCGGCGCATTACGAGACCCGCGGCTACGGCATCGACGGCAACGAGCTGCCCGACTACCTGCCGCTGTTCCTCGAATTCCTGTCGCTGATCGATCCCCGGGAGGCGGCCGACCTGCTGGCCGACGTGGTCCATATCCTGGCCGCGATCCGCATCCGGCTGGAGCGGCGGGGCAGCGACTATGCGGGGCTGTTCCAGGCGCTTGAGGAGCTTGCCGCCAGGCGGCCCGACGGCGCCGCGGTGGCGGGGATTCTGGAGCGGGACAGGTCGCCCGAGGCGGAGGCCGCCGAGCTCGACAAGGAGTGGGAGGAGGCGCCCGCCTTCGCCGGTGCCGGGGACGACGGCTGCCCGGCGGCGCGCGACACCCTCAACCGGATGGCCGAGCTCGCCCCCGGCGCCGGGCACGACGGACGGGAGGGAGGATGACCATGGCCGACTGGTTGCACATCCTGGTCTTCGGCTACTACCCCTATTTCGCGGCGACGGTGTTCCTCGCCGGCAGCCTGATCCGTTTCGACCGCGAGCAATACACCTGGCGCAGCGGGTCGAGCCAGCTGCTGCGCCGCGGCCAGCTGGTGTGGGGCAGCGTGCTGTTCCACATCGGCATCCTGCTCCTGTTCCTCGGCCATCTGGTCGGCCTGCTGACGCCGCAGGAGATCTACCACGCCTTCGGCCTCTCCTCCGGCGCCAAGCAAATGCTGGCGATCGTGGCCGGCGGGATTTTTGGCGTGGTCTGCTTCGTCGGCCTGACCATGCTGCTGCACCGCCGGCTGTTCGACCCGCGCATCCGCCGCACGTCGAGCCCGATGGACATCGCGATCCTCGCCATCTTGTGGGCGCAGCTGGTGCTCGGCCTGGCCACCCTGCCGCTCTCCTGGGCGCATCGCGAGCACGGCGAGGTCATGGTCACGCTCTCGCTCTGGGCGCAGAAGATCGTCACCTTCCAGGCCGACGCGGCGCTCCACGTGGCCGACGTGAGCTGGGTCTACAAGGCGCATATCTTCCTCGGCGTCACCATCTTCCTGATCTTCCCGTTCAGCCGCCTGGTCCATATCTGGAGCGCGCCGGTCGGCTATCTGGGTCGGCGCGGCTACCAGGTGGTGCGGACCCGCGAAGGACGCCGCGTCGCGTGAGACGGCGATGACCGGAATCCGCGTCAACGACCGCTGCATCGAGGAAGACGAGATCCTGCGCGAGATGCAGTACCACCCGGCCGGCGATGCCGCCGCCGCGCGCCACGCCGCCGCCCGATGGTTGGTGATCCGCGCGCTGCTTCTGGATCGCGCCCGAGCTCTGGGGATCGACGAGGACGACGAATCGGCCGCCGTCCAGGCGGTGATCGAGCGCGAGGTGGACATCCCCGAGCCCGCGGGCGCGGAGTGCCGCCGCTACTACGACAACAACAAGGCGCGCTTCGCCAGCCCCGATCTGGTCGAGGCCGCGCATATCCTGCTGCCCGCGGCGCCCGACGACGAGGCGCGCCGCGCCGAGGCCGAGGCGCGGGCCGGCGAGCTGATCGACACGCTCACCCGCGCGCCGGAGCGTTTCGGCGAGCTGGCGCGGGCCCATTCGGCCTGCGACTCCAGGCACGAGGACGGGCGGCTGGGCCAGGTCTCGCGCGGCGACACGGTGCCCGAGATGGAGACCTTTCTGTTCAACCTGGAGGAAGGGCAGCTCTCGCCGGTGCCGGTGAAGACCCGCTACGGCATCCATGTCGTGCGCGTCGACAAGCAGCTCCCCGGGCGGACCCTGCCCTACGAGACGGTGGCCGACAGGGTGGCGGAGCATTTGAAGGACGCGTCCTGGCGCCGCGCGTTCCGGCAATATGTCCAGCTGCTCGCCGGGGACGCCCGCATCACCGGTTTCGACATCGCCGCCGCGGACTCGCCGCTGGTGCAGTAGTCCTGCTTTTGCCGGGCAGGGCCCCGATCGTCTCGAACGCCGGTGACGGGCCATCGCCTTCGGCTCGGGATGCGCAAGCCGCCCGGGGCCGGGAACAACGAGATCGTCCGGCGCGCTATCGGCCAAGCGAGGCGACGATGCCGGGCATGATCCGATACAGGTGCAGCAGGATGAACGACGCGCCCTGCTGGTCGGCCAACGCGCCGTAGGTCGGCGATCCGACGATGCGCAGATGCGGGTCCGCCCGGCCGCCGGCGCCGATCGCGCGGCATTCCGGATCGACGCCGAAGCCGATTCCGGTTGGATGGGGCGCCGCGTATCCGCGCGCCGCCAGCGTGCTCACCAGGGGATTCGTCGAGCGGTCCGGCCGCATGCCCGGCCCGGTGCAGTTCACGATGGCATCGAAGGTCTTCCGGCGGCGTTCGCCGTCTCCCCTGGGTTGCAGGGCGACCGACAGCGCCTCGCCGTCGCGCGCCGCGGATACGCAGGTCGCCGCCTCGAACGAGACCTGCCCGGCGGCTTCGGCATCGGCGATGCGGGCCTCGATCTGCGGCGGGAGCTGGAAGCGGTGCACGTCGTACCAGACCCGCAGGTGGCGCTGGAACCGGCGTTTCTCCGCCAGCTTCAGGGCGGGCCAGAGTTCCCAGACCGAATCCCTGAGATCGGCGAACGGCTCCAGCCAGGTGCCGCCGGCGGCTTCGGCCCGCATCGCCTCCGAGCGCAGCGTCCGCAGCAGGCCGCGCACGCTCGCGTGCCGGCCATGCGCCGCGGTGAACAGGGAAACCGGCCGGAGGATGCGTTCGACGAGATCGGGGGGAGGACCGGCACCCGCCTCCGGCCGCCGCCGGGTGCGCAGCCCGTGGCGCGAGACCGCCGTGATCGGTCCCCGATGTCCCGATCGCAGCAGGACGGCGATCGCGTCCGAGGCGGTTTGCGCCATGCCGAGCAGCAGGATCCTGGCATCGGCGGGGATCTGGCGCAGCCGGGCGGTGTCCCACGGGTTGCCGAGGAAGCCGGGACCGTCCGAGAGCGCGCCGTCGAAGGGCGGCGGTGCGTGCGGACGATCGTAGCCGGTGGCAATGACCGCGAGGCCCGCCGACAATTCCCGACCGCCGTCCAGGGTCAGCCGGTAGCCACCCCCTGTCCGCCGCGCGTCGAGTACGCGCGAGCGGACATGCCGGATCGCCGAGCCCGACGGGTTGCCGTCGACATGCGCGCGGAGCTGCCCTTCGACATAGCGCCCGAAAACGCCGCGGCGCATGTAGATGTTGCCGTCCGCGGCCAGCGCCCCGGGGTCGCGCGCGGCGCCGCCCTGCGCGGCATACCAGTCCCGCAGGTGATCCGGCGCGTCGGGATAGACCATATGCACAGCCAGCGGCGCGTTGAGCCGATGGTCGGGATCGTCGGTGTCGTAGGCGAGGCCGTGGCCGGGCCGGGCGCGCGGCTCGACGATCGCGATGTCGAGCGGGTGTTCGGCCATGCGCGAGAGGTGGATCGCGAAGACCGCGCCGGTGAACCCGCCGCCGACGATGGCGACATCGACCGCCGTCATCGAAGGCTCCCCGGCGCCGCCCCGGCTATTGCATCGTGCCCGGCAGCCAGGTCGCGAGCTCCGGGATCGCCACCAGAAGCGCGATCAGGAGCACCTCGGCGACGACGAAGGGCAGCACGCCCGAGTAGATGCGCGACAGCGGCACGTCCGGCGCCATGCCCTTGATGATGAACACGTTCATGCCGACCGGCGGGGTAATCAGCCCGAGCTCGACCACCATGACGACGATGACGCCGAACCAGACGGGATCGAATCCGAGCTGCAGCACGATCGGAAAGAAGATCGGGATGGTGAGCAGGATCATCGCCAGCGCGTCGAGCGCGCAGCCGAGCAGCAGGTAGATCGCGAGTATGACCGCCATGGTGACGAACGGTCCCGTGCCCAGCCCGTCGACCCAGCTGCCGAGCGCATCGGCGAGCCCGCCCAGGGTGAGGAACTTGTTCAAGAGAATCGCGCCGATCAGGATGGTGAAGATCATCGCCGCGGTCTTGATCGTCTCGAGCAGGCAGGCGCCCAGCCGCTTCCCGGCGAACAGCCCGAGCCAGACATAGACGACATGGGCGACGAAGATGCCGGTATAGGCGAGATATCCCACCCAGCCGGGCCAGCCCGCGGCCTCGACCCCGGTCGACAGGTTGACGGCGACGGCAACGAGCAGCACCAGAAGCGAGGCCACGAGCAGCAGGTTCGCGGCCCGCAGCAGCCGCCTGCGCCGCGGCGGCGCGTCGCGCGTCCAGGTGTTGACCGCGAGGTCGAAGGCGCCCATGAACGCGCGCGCCCACACGTCCCCGACCGCGGCCGATGCCGGCGGCCTCGGTCGGCGTGAACGCGCCGGTATAGATGCCGCCGATCACCAGGACGAACAGGACGATGGTTGCCAGCGCCAGCCCGCCGCGCCGGTGCCCGAGCCAGGCGTTGCACGACCGGTAAAGGTCTTCCGACAGCCCGGAGCCGGTGGCGAAGAAGCCCATCAGCACGAATAGCGGGACGACGCTGAGCTCGTTGGTGATCACCGTCTCGTAGACGGTCAGGCCGAGCAGGGAGAGCGACGGCTCGACGCCGATCAGCAGGGCCGCGCCCGCGGTGCCGACGGCGCCCATCGCGAAGCCGATCGGCATGCCCATGGCGAGCAGCGCGAACATCGCGACGAGGCCGACCAGGTTGAGGACGATCGGATCCATCGCGGGCGTGCGGGCTCCGGCTCAGCCGGCGCCGGGGCCGGGCGGGGGACCGGCCGCGTCCGCAACCGCCGTCCCGGCGGAGATGCGGATCGCCCGGACCCACTGCATAGCCAGCGCGGCGAACATCACGAGCGAGCACAGCACCATGACGACAGTCACCGGCCATAGCGGTATCTCCCAGATCTGGGTCAGATTGCCGTTGTCCCGCTGGACGACCGCCAGCTCGCCCAGGCGCCAGCAGACCAACGCGACGAAGACCAGCGACACCGCATAGGTAACGCCGTCGAACGCCGCCTGCCAGCGCGGCGGGAGATGGGAGATCACGATGTCCGCGCGGGTGTGGCCGCGCAGGAAGGTGGTCAGGCCGATCGCCAGGAAGACCGTCAGCCCCATCGACAGCTCGGTCGCCTCGACCTTGGCCGTGATCGGCGCGGAAAGCAGCTCCCGGCCCAGCACGTCGACGAAGGTCAACAGGGTCATCGACGCAAGCGTCGCCGCGCTGAGCCAGGCGAGCCGCGAGGCGGCCCGCCCGGCCAGCACGGCGAACCGCCCCGGCGGGGATGCGGTCACGAAGCCGTCGCGGCGGCTACTCGATCGCGGCGACCGTCGCCTTCAGATCGGCCTGGCACCGGCGCGGCCGCCCGCCTCGGTCAGCGCGTCCTGCGCCTCCCGGTTCAGCGAGGCCCATCTCTTCTTGTTCATCGTCAGGAAGAAGGGAACCGTGTACAGCCCGCCGGGCACCAGATGGTGATGCGTGACCAGCTTCTCCAGGCGGAACCCCCTGATCGCCTCGAACGGGAAGAACGCGCCGGCGGCGATGCCGCGGAGCAGGCTCTCATGCGCCTTGGTCGCCGGCATCGCGACGGCAACGGCGCCCAGCTGCTTGGCGAGGAAGATGCCGCCGCCGACCCGGAGCTTCACCCCCTTCAGGTCTTCGAGCGTGGCGATCCGCTTCTTGGTGTGGAGTATGCCCGGCCCGTGGACCCACACCGTGAGCAGGCGGGTGTCCGCGAACTCCGTCGCGATCAGGCCGTTCTTCTCGTACCACATCCAGGCGGCCTGGCTGCCCACCACGGCGCTCGGCGACAGGAAGGGAATCTCCCACAGCCGCAGCGCGACGAAGCGTCCCGGGGTATAGGCGGGCACGCCCCAGGCGATGTCGCGGATGCCGTTGACCGCGAGGTCGTACTGCCCGGGCGGCTTGGCCAGCGCCGTCTTGTCGACGGTCAGCTTCAGCTTGCCGCCGGACGCCTGTTTCGCCGATTCCGCCCATTCGGCCAGGGTGTTCGTCATGTGATGCACCGACGGCACCCAGTTGGCGATCGTCCTCGAAGCGCAGGAACCAGCCGTCCCGCGCGGCCAGCTCGGCGCCGCGCCACTCGGCCCGGCTTCCTGCTGCGGCTCTGCCTTCAGGAGACCGGACGGGCGTTCGAGCAGGGCTGCGCCGAGCTCGGCCTGACGCCGCGCCAGTTCGATTTCCTGTTCGTGCTGAACCGGATCGAGGAGACGACCCAGGACCGCCTGGCCAGAATTCTGGTCCTCGACCGTTCGACCACCGGCCTCGTGGTCGGCATCCTGGAGCGCAAGGGCTTCGTCGAGCGTCGCGTGGCCCCCGCGGACAGGCGCAAGAGGCTGGTCAGGAGTACCGACGAGGGCCGCGCGGCCTTCGCGAAGGCGAGCCCGGCGGCCGAAGCGGCCAAGGCTCGGCTCTTCGAGCGGTTGAGCGAGGGCGAACGAGGACTCCTCATGCACCTGCTGCGCAAGATTTCCCGGCCGACGCCCCGGGAAGGCGGTCGCCCGCCCGGGTCGATCGCGTCGTCCTGACATCCGAGAAGGCCCCCGCCGATCCCGATACCGGCATGGTGCCGCGGAACGGGTTCAGAAGCCCTCGTCGCCGAGACGCCGCGGACCGGCGTTGCTCCGATCCGCTCTCGACGAACGGCGCGATGGAAAAAGGGGCCGGATGGCCCCTTTTTCGCCCGGTCGGCCGATGCCGGCGCTATTTCGTCATGCCGAGCTCCTTGTAGGCCTTCAACGCGCCGGGGTGGTGCTCGATGCCGGCGTTCTTGAACACCTCGATCCCCGCGCTCGGGTTCCACGACTTGTAGACCGTCTTCATGTACTTGTCGGTCTTGTCGGTGAAGACGTATTTGACGATGCGATAGATCGTCTCGTCCGGCACGCTGTCCTGCGCCATGATCGTCGACGGAACGCCGTAGGACTGGGCGTCGGCCACCACGCCGTCGCCGTAATCCGCGGCCTTGATGACATAGGGCGCGAAGGCCGGGTTCTTGCCGAGCACCGCCTTGAGCTCCGCCGGCGCGAGCGGGATCAGGCGGATCTTGCGGGTCGCCGCCATCGCTGAGACCACCGGAACCGGGACGGCGGAGGCCACGGCGAAGGCGTCGATGTTGCCGTCGCGCAGCGCGTTGCCGGCCTCGCTGAAGCCGAGGAACTGGGCCTTGATCTGGTCGCGCACGCCGACCGTCCGCAGGATCAGGTCGGCATTGGCCGCGGTGCCGCTGCCCGCCTTGGCGAGCGAGACCCGCTTGCCCTTGAGGTCGGCGAAGGACTTGATGCCGTCCTTGTCGAGCGTCACCCAGTGGATCGGCGAGATGGTGAGCGCCATCAGCGCGCGGACATTCTTGGCCGGCGGCTTGCCCTTGAATTTTCCGGTCGAGGTGACGGCGTTGTAGACCGCGCCGAGATTGGCCAGGCCGAGGTTGAGCCCGCCGTCCTCGCGGCTCAGCATCCGCATGTTGGTGGTCGAGCCGGCGGTGGTCCGGGTCGAGAGCGTGATGCCTTCCAGGTCGCGGGTGATCGCGGTCGACAGCCCGCCGCCCATCAGAAAGTAGCTGCCGCCGGGCGAGCTGGTGCCGAGGACGAGGCTTTGCGCGGCCGCTCCCTGTGCCAGCGCCAGTACCGCCGCCGAGGCGAGCGTTACCGCAACGAATCTTTTCATCCCTTGGTCTCCATTGCTTGAATTTACGTTTGCCACACTAGCACCGGCTCAGCGGTCGGGAACAGCTTCGCCCGCCTTGCTCCTGCGGAACTGCCAGGCCGTGAAGACGGCGAAACAGGCCGCCGCGATCAACGCGTACACCCCGGAGGTCAGCACCAGGGCGATCCCGACGACGATCGAGACGACCCGGTCGGCAAGCGGCAGACGGGCGTAGTAGAACCCCTCGATCCCGGCCGAGATCGCCAGCCCGCCCAGCGCCAGCGAGGCGATGGTGATCGCGATGCTCCACACGCTGCCCTGCAGCAGCAGCCCCGGCTGATAGACGAACAGCACCGGCAGATAAAAGATCGCCATCGCCTTGACCATGGCGACATTGCAGACCGGCCACAATCGCTGCTTGGAGATGCCGGCCGCCATGTAGGCCGCGAGCGCCACCGGCGGCGTGACGTTCGAGGCCTGACCCCACCACAGCACCAGCAGGTGGGCGGCCATCACCGGGATGCCGAGCTGGATCAGCGCCGGCGCCGCCAGGGTCGCCAGGATCACATAGGCCGGGATCACCGACAGCCCCATGCCGAGGATGTAGCCGATCACGAAGATGAACATGACCGTGAAGGCGAGATTGCTCTCGGCGAGGTCGATGATCATGCCGGTAATGCGGATGCCGGTGCCGGGCAGCAGCACCGCGCCGGCGATGATCGAGACCGGGCCGGCGATGGCGATGATCGGCAGCGAGGCCTTCGCGCCCTCGGCCAGCGCCACGACGATCGCGCGCGGCCCCATCGGCCGCGGGGTCAGCCAGCTTGCCGCGATCACGCTGACGATGGCCAGCATGCCGATGCGCCTGAGCGAGTAGTCGAGATAGACCATGACCACGACCACCGCGATCGGCACCAGATAGGCCCAGCCCTGCTTCAGGGTGGCGGAGAAGGACGGGCAGTCCTCGGCCGGCAGGCCCTTCAACCCGTTGCGCCGAGCGTAGAAATGGACCTGCAGGTAGACGTTGAGGAAATAGAGCAGCGCCGGAATCGTGGCCGCGAGCACGATCTCCCCGTAGGAGAAGCCGGTCAGCGCCACCATGATGAAGGCCGACGCCCCCATCACCGGCGGCATGATCGTGCCGCCGGTCGAGGCCGCGGCCTCGATGCCCCCGGCCACCGCCGGCCGGTAGCCGGTCTTCATCATGATCGGGATGGTGATGCTGCCGGTGATCGCGACATTGGCCGAGGCCGAGCCCGAGATGCTGGCGGTGATGAAGGACGAGCCGACCGCGGCCTTGGCGCCGCCGCCCGGGCGGGTGCCTAGGAAGGAGAGGCAGAGGTCGGTGAAGTAGTCCGACGCGCCGGAGCGGATCAGGAAGGTGCCGAACACCAGGAACAGGAACAGGTTGGAGGCGAGCACGTAGGTGATCGAGCCGTACAGGCCGTCGGTCTGGGCATACAGCGCGGTCGCGATCTGGCGCAGGTCGAACCCGCTATGGACGAACGGCCAGGGGACGAAGGCGCCGAAATAGAGGAATAGCAGGAATGCGCCCGAGATGATCGCCATCGCCAGGCCGAGCGCGCGCCGCCCGCCCTCGATCACGCCCAAAATCATGATCCAGCCGACCGCCATGTCGAAATCGCCGATGTCGAAGCCCTCGTTCTCGGCGAAGTAGAGGTAGCGGTCGTTGAACCGGAAGGTGGCGTAGGTCACCGCGAGCAGGAAGACGACGTCGAACGCCCGCGCCGGGATGGTCCGGGCCAGCGGATGCACGCAGATCGCCAGCGCCACGCCGGCATAGATGAACAGGCTGCGGTCGAGCGCCGGGCTGAACGTGCCCCGGGTCGCGACATAGAGGTAGTAGCAGGTCGTCGCCAGCCCGATCACGAAGCCGAGCTTCTTCCATTCGCCGCAAAACGCTTCGGCCATGCCTTGCCGGTCGCCCAGAGCGCCTCTCCCCCGCCCGCTACCCCGCTATACTCGCGATCCGGTTTCCCGCCGTCCAGCCACGGGCGCGCAACAGGGGCGACGGCGATGTCCGAAATTCGAGTGCTCAGGGAGGCGGACCTCAAGGCGGTGCTCGATGTCGAGACCGGGCTCGAAATCGTCGAGCGCACGTTCCGCGATCTCGGCACCAGGGACATCTTCCGCCTGTCCGAGCCCGCCGCGCTGTTGGGCGGCTCCGGGATCGGCACGGCCGCGCGCTACAAGTCCAAGGGCGCGACCCTGATTTCCGAGAATGTCACCGGGATCCGGCTGATCAGCGACGTGGCGAGGGCGCACGGCTTCCGCTCCCACCACATGCTGGTGGTGTTCGACGACGCGACCGGCGCGCCGATCGGGCTGTTGAACGAGACCTGGCTGCACCGGTTCCGCACCGCGCTCACCGGCGTGGTCGCGGCCAGGCATCTGGCGCGGCCGGGGTCCCGGGTGCTCGCGCTGATCGGCGCCGGCTCGATCGCCGCCGAGCTGTTTCCCGCGATCACCCGGGCTTTCGACCTCGACGAGATCCGCGTCGTCGCCCGGCGGCCGGAGAGCGCCCGGGCCTTCTGCCGCAGGTTTGCCGCCGAGCCCGCCCGGTTCGTCGCCATGCGCGACCCGCAGGACGCGCTCGACGGCGCCGATATCGCGATCACCCTGACCTTGGCCCAATCTCCGGTGGTCCGGCCCGGCATGCTGTCGCCGGGCGCCTTCCTGTGCTCGATGGGCGAGACCGAAGAGGTCGCGTTCGGCGTGCTCGACGAGGCCGATGTGTTCGTCGTGGACGATTTCGAGTATGCGACGGTTCTGGGCGACATCGAGGCGTGGCTGCGCAGCGGCCGCATCGGCCGGGCCGCGCTGGAGGCCCGGGTGGACGGCCATATCGGCGAGGTCGTCGCCGGGACCAGGCCGTTCCGCCGGAACGACGGCCAGCGCATATTCGCGATCGTCCAGGGCATGGCGATCTGCGATCTCGCGCTTGCCCGCCACGCGCTGGTTGAGGCGGAGAGACGAGGGCTGGGCGGGAGGCTGGACCTGTTCGGCTGAGTGTCCCCGGGGCGTGACCCACCGCTGTCAGGACGGGGTCCGCGCGTACTCGGCCAGCGTTATCACCGCGTCGCCATGTCCGGTCGGCGCCAGCGCGTTTGCGAAGCGGAGGTCCGCCGTCACCACCGCGGCGCCGATGCGGTGCGCCAGCGCGAGATAGATGCAGTCGTAGACAGGCCGGTCGAGTGCCAGCGCGAGACGAAGCGCATCGGCCGCCACCGTTTCATCGGCGTTCCAGCGGACCGGCATCTCCCGCACCGACTCCATCATGGCGCCGGCATCCCTGCGTTCGATCTCGCCCAGCCGAGCCTTGCGCCACACGGCATTGGCGATCTCGCAAGCCATCAGGCGCGGCGCGTGGAGATCGTCGTCGCCCGATGCGAGCGTGCGCGCCATGTCCGAACCCTGTTCGGCAACCAGCCACTTGACCGCCACGCTGGCGTCGACGACCAGGCGCATCAGAAATCGCGGTGGCCGCGGTCGCGGTCTTCGCGGATCAGCACCTCCGCCGGCGTATGCGCCCGCCCTTCGGTCGCGCGCCGCAGCCGGTCCGACAGGGCCAGGAAGGACGCGCGCCTGGCCGCCATGTCGTCCGCGACCGCGTTCTCGAGAATGTGGCGCACCTCGCCTTCCAGAGACCGGTTGTTCGCCGCCGCGCGCCGCTTTAGTCGCTGAACCACGCGCTCGTCGAGCCGCCGCACGTTGATCGTCGCCATCGCCTCATTCCGGAAAGCTATAGCATCGAAATGATGGCAGGAGTTGGCGCCGTCAAGAACCCTCAGTGCCGGACAAGCAGGCGCCCGTAGCCTTCCACCGCGATCGCCGATCCCATCGCCCGCAGGCAGCGCCAGAGCGTCGCCTGGTTGCTGGTCACCACGGGCTTGCCGAGCTCGTCCTCGAGGCGTTCGATCAGGTCGAGCGACGGCAGGTTGGTGCAGCTTATGAACACCGCATCGGCGTCCGGCCGGTCGACCCGGCGCGCCAGTTCCCGGGTGGTCTCCAGGGGAACCCGGCCGATGCCGGCGCGCTCGGACGCGGTCCTGCCGAGCCCGAGACCTTCGACGGAGACGACGTCGAGGCCGTGCTCGGTGAGCCATTCGGTCTCGCGCCGGTTGACGAAATCGGTCCTGGGCGTGGCGAGCGCGATGTGCCGCGCGCCGAGCGCGCGGAGGGCGGCGACGACCGCATCCGAGGTCAGCACCGCCGGCGCGCCCGTCATCCGCGTCATCGCCTCGGTCAGAACCTCGCCGGGGAAGAAATAGGTGCACGACGTGCAGCCGAAGGCGATCACGTCGACACCCGCCGAGCCCAGATCGCGAGCTGCCCCTTCGACGTTCTCGGCGATCTGCCGGTAGAGCGCCGGCGCCTGCGGCCCGTCCTGGAAGGCGCGCGCGACGTGGACCGCGAGACCCGCCGGGGCCATTCGATGGAATTCCGGCTCGATGCTGGTGTTGGTCGAGGGGCAGACCAGCCCGATCCTGCCGAGCCCGGCATAGGGGCCGGCGGCGGGAAGGCTATCGGCCATCCGCGCCGCCCGCATCGGCGATGCACGCGCACAACCCGCCGCCGGGCGGCGCCTGGTGCTCGGTCCCGCCGCTGACGAAGACCCGCCCGGTGCCGAGGATGCCGCCGATCACCCCGCTGGCGGTCGCCCGCATGTGCTTGTCGGGGTCGAGGTCGCTGTGGAAGACGGTCGTGCGTTCGCCGCGCACCCGCCCGTCCGGCGCGACGCCGGTCTTCACGAACACCGCCCGCAGCCTTTCCGGCGCGGCGATCTCGCCCGACTCGTCGAGGCCGCAGCCGGCCCTTCGGAACAGGGTCTTCAGCGAACGCGCGTCGAGAATGTCGGCCATCGGTCCGGAGAACACCTTGGTCGACCCGCCGGCGCCCGGCCGGTTGCCCAGGACCAGAACCTCGCCAACCTCGACCTCCGTGCCGGAAAAGCTCATCGTCCGCCTCGAATGGCGTTGCAGGTCGGCGCCGATCCGCGTGTCCCCGATCTCCGCCTCGGTCAATTCGCCCAGCGCCAGCGCGACGCCGAGCGCGGCCGCGCCCCGGGATTGCCCGCTCGACCCGGCCCGGGCGACGACCGCCGGATCGCCGGTCGCCGCGGCGTCGCGGTGGCTGAGGATCGGGCTCTTGACCAGGACCAGGGCGACCCGATCCGGGGCGAGCCCGGCTTCGGCCATCGCGTCCTCCACCGCGCCGGCGATCAGGCGGGCATGGGTCGGCGTGACCAGCTCGCCCGCCGTCATCGCCCGGGTCCGCCCGCCGCCGATGACCAGGCGCTCCTCGTCGCCGCCGCCGCCGTCGGCGATCGCCGCCAGCACGTAGACCACCGGGCTCAGCACGCCCTCGGAGCCGGTCGAGAAAATGAGCGTGGACGCGCCGAGCAACTCCGCGCCGCCGATTCGTTCGATCGTCGCCTCGGCGGCCGACAGCGCGAGCTCGCGCGAGAAATCGTTGATCGTCGCGGTGCCTTCGGTCTTGGCGACCAGCGCCAGGCGCGCGATGTCGCCTGTCGGCAGCCCGGAAAGAATGCGTTCGAGCCCCGCCACGTCGCCGGGGCCGTCGGTCGCGTAAGAATCGACATGGACTCGCATGGTCGGGGCGATCCGCTACGCGGCGAGAAACGAGTCGACGAACCATCGGCCCCGGAGCGCCAGGGCGTAATCCTCGTGCGGGTGGCCGAGGAGCTGTATCCCCATCGGCAGGCCGCGGTCGGCCAGCAAGGGCAGGTTCCAGGCCGGCGCGCCGAGACATGAGGAGACGTCGCCATAGACCGGATCTCCGACCGGCATGCCGACCGGCGGAGGGCCCTTGGCGGAGAGAGTCAGGTAGCCGTCGAACGCGCCGTCGAGCGCCGCGAACGTCCGCCGCAGCGCCTCGCGCATGGCGAGGCGGTCGCGGTAATCCTCGGGTGAAAGCGCCTCGCCCCGGGCGAGGCGTTCGAGAACCGCTTCGCTGAGCAGGTCGCCCTCCATGTCGCGGTATCCCCGGGTCGGCCAGCGCATCTCGTAGGCGAAGATGTCGAACATGAAACCGGGGATGGTGAGCAGGGCATTCTCCAGGGCGTCGAGGCGTTCGTCGTCCCCGCGCGAGACGATTTCGACGCCGCTGCCGGCGACATCGGTCAGGAACCGCTCGAAGGCCTCCCTGGTCTCGTCCTCGGTGTCGGGCCAGGCGCGGGTCTCCAGCCGTGCAAGCCGGCGCGGCTTGACTGCCCGCTCCAGCTCGGGCCGACCGTAAAGGCCGGGGTGGCCCGGGTCGCCGCCGACGGTCTGCGAGATATGGAACGCCGTCCGCCAGCAATCCTCGAGCGAGCCGGCATGGACGCCGAGCACGCTCTGGCTCGGCGACATCGAGTGCCCGCCGCCGCGGTTGAGCGCACCGAACGTCGGCTTCAGCGCGTAGTTGCCGCAATAGCCGGCGGGCCGCTGGATCGAGCCCCTGACCTGGCTTCCGCTGCCTGCCGGCACCATGCCCGCGCCGACCGCCGCCGCGGTTCCGCTCGAAGAACCGCCGGGCGTGCGGGTCGGATCGAAGGGGTTGCGGGTCGGTCCGGGCGTGGCTTGGCCGAACTCCGTGGTCACGGTCTTGCCGACGATGCCGGCCCCGCCGATGCGCAGCGCGTGGACATGGGCGGCGTCGCGGATCGACTGCCATCCCGCGTAGACCGGGCTGTTCATCTGGGTCGGCATGTCGACGGTTTCATAAAGGTCCTTGATGCAGACCGGCATGCCGTCGACCGCCGACAGCGGACGGTTCTCCCGGTAGCGTGCCGAGGACCGATCCGCCGCTTGCCGCGCGCCCTCGACATCGGTGACGACGAACGCCTTCACCTCGGGCTCGCGGGCCTCGATCGTCTCCAGGCAGCGTTCGAGATAGGCCCGCGGCGTGTCGCCGCCGTCGAGAAACGCCGGGATGCAGTCGTGGAAGCCGCGCAGCTCCGGGTTGCGGGGGTCGTAGGGCCGGCGGGCGCCGCTCATCCTGTGGCTCCTTGGGAAGACCGGCGCGTCAGAGGCTCTGCGCGTAGTCGAGGATCAGCCGGTTGAAGGCTTCGGGATGCTCGCGGTAGCTGAAATGCCCCGAATGGTTGAACACGTGCATCTCGGTCCGGGGCTCCTTGTGCACCATGATCTCGTAGAGCCCGAAACCCTGGTCGATGGTCGCCGTCGGGTCGTTGAGCCCCCAGACGATCAGGTTGGGGCGCTCGGTGCCGGCGCTCATCAGCCGGTCGAAGGTGTCGCTCTTCTGGCGGGCGAGCTGCGGCACGAACACCCGGTCGAGCAGCCCTTCGTCGAGCATCTTGCGGACCGACTCCAGGTATTTCGGCAAGGCGGCCACCCGCATCAGCTCGTCGAGCCAGTCCTCGGTGACGATCTTCGGGTTCCACGAATAGTTCTCCAGCACCCAGCGCTGGCTCTCGCGGCTGAGATAGGGCTTGGGCGTGTCGGTGAAGACGATGTGGTTGCGGCCCTGGCCGGGGCCGAGCGTGTTGGTGTCGACCATGATGTTCGACTTGATGCGGGCGGGGTTCTCCAGCGTCATGCGGCAGGTGAGATAGGCGCCGCGCGAGTGGCCGACGATGTGGCAGTCGTGGAGATCGAGCGCGTCGAGAAAGCCGAGCGCATGGCGCACCACCCGCGCCATGGTGTAGTCGTCGTCGGTCTCGGGGTTGCCGGTGTAGCCCTGTCCGATCTTGTCGACCGCGATCACCCGGCATTCCCCGGCCAGGGAGTCGAAATTGAGGTTCCAGTCGGCCGCGCAGTCGGCCCCGTGATGGGAGCCGAAATTGCCGCCGTGGAACAGCACGATCGTCTCGCCGGTCCCCTTGTCGAAATAGCGCGTGTCGATCCCGTCGACATCGATGAATTTCGCCTGCGAAAAGTCCATTTCCGCCTCCCTCGTCTCCGTGCGGCCGTTCAGGGCGCGTGAATGAAGGTTCGGACCACCTCGTTGAACCGTTCGGGGTGCTCGCGGAAGCTGTAATGGCCCGACCGGTTGAAGATCTGCCAGCGCGCCCGGCGCTCCCTCTCGGCGAGGATGCGGTAGAGGCCCATCGCCTGTTCGCGCGACACCGTGGGGTCGTCGCTGCCCCAGATCTGGAGGACCGGGCGCTGGATGCCGCGGGTGCCGAGGATGCGGAACATCTCCTCCTTCTGGGTGAGGATGCCGGGCAGGAATTTGGTCCACTGGAAGCCGTCCCCGGACATCTTGCGCACCGCCTCGGCGTATTTGGGCTGCCGCGCGATTTCCACCATGGCGTCGATCCACGCATCCGATATGTGGTCGTGGCCGTAGGAGTATTTCTCCACCACCCAGCGCTGGCTCGCGGCGCTCAGCGCGGGCCCGGGCATGTTGGCGAACACGAGCTCGTTGCGCCCGATTCCCGGCGCGCAGGTGTTGCTGTCGACGATGGTGCAGCTCTTGACCAGCTCCGGGTGCTCGACCGTGAGGCGGCAGACCAGATAGCCGCCGCGCGAATGGCCGACCAGATGCGCCCCCTCGATCCCCAGCGCCCGCAGCGTCGCATATGCGTGCTGCACCGCCGCATGCATGGTGTAGTCGTCATCCGTCCGGGGATTGCCGGTGTAGCCCTGTCCCAGCTTGTCGATGGCGAAGACGCGGAACCATTTGGCGAGGCCGTCGAAATTGAGGTCCCAGTCGTCGGCCGAGCAGGCGCCCGTGGTCGAGCCGAAGGCGCCGCCATGCACCAGCACCAAGGTCTCGCCCGAGCCCCGCTCGAAATAGCGGGTACGCACCCCCTCCACGTCGACGAATCTTGCGTCCGGTATCGGCATTCGTGTCTCCCGCGTCCGCGATGTTTCAAGTCACCCCTGACGACGCCCGCTTGAGACGGGGGTCGAGTATGTCGCGCAGCCCGTCGCCCAGCAGGTTGATGCCGAGCACCGTCATGAAGATGCAGAGCCCGGGAAACAGCGCCAGCCACCACGACGTCGAGATGTGCTCGCGCCCGTCGGCGAGCATGCTGCCCCAGGTGGGGATTTCCGGCGGCACCCCGAGCCCCAGGAAGCTGAGGCTGGCTTCCGAGATGATCGCCGATGCCATGGCGAAGGTGCCGATGACGATCGCCGCCTGCAGCAGGTTGGGCAGGATGTGGCGGCCGACGATCCGCCCGTGCGAGGCGCCGAGCGACCGCGCGGCGGTGACGAAATCCCGCGCCCTCAGCGACAGCGTCTGCCCGCGCGCGACGCGGCAATAGGGGATCCAGCGCTGCGCCACCAGCGCGATGATCAGGATGCCGAGCCCCTGCCCCATGAAGGCGAGGATGGCGATCGCCAGCAGCAGCGGCGGGAACGCCCAGACGACCTCCACGGTCTTCTGGATGGCGAAATCGGTGCGCCCGCCGAAATAGCCCGAGATCGCCCCGAACCCGACGCCGACGATGCCGGAGACCAGCACCACCGTGGAGGCGATCACCAGCGAGATCCGCGCGCCGTAGATGATCCTGCTCAGAATGTCGCGCCCGACATGGTCGGTGCCGAGAAAGAACCTGCCGGCGAAGTAGTCGGGCGCCTGAAGCGCGGCCAGCAGGTCCTGCTGGTTGGGGTCGTAGGGGGTGATCACCGGGGCCAGCACGCCCACCGTTATCAGCAGCGCGACGACCGCCCCGCCGAGGCAGATCTTGACCTTCATCCAGCGCCGCGAGCGCCTTTTCAGCTCGGCCAGCCACTGGACCAGCGGCGCGGCGCGGCTAGTCGAAACGGATTCTTGGATCGATCGCGCCATAGCTGATATCGATGAGGAAGTTGACGGTGACGAACAGCACGGTGTAGGCGAGCACCACGCCCGTGATCAGCGGGTAGTCGCGGGTGCCGAGGCCGTTGATCAGCAGATTGCCGATCCCCGGCCAGGCGAACACGGTCTCGACGATGATCGAGCCCGAGAGCAGCGTGCCGAGCTCGAGACCGACGACGGTGATGATCGTGATCAGGGCGTTGCGGACGATGTGGCGCCACAGCACGACCCGGCCGCTCAGCCCCTTGGCGCGGGCGGTGGTCACGAACTCCTCATGCGTCACGTCGAGGATCGCCGAGCGCGTGACGCGCATCAGGATGCCGAGCATGTTCACGCCGAGCGTAGCCGCCGGCATGACGATGTAGGAAAGCGCGTCGAAGAACCCTTTCCAGTTCCCCTGGATCAGGCTGTCGACGGTGTAGAAGCCGGTGATCGTCGGTCCGGCGATGCCGTAGGTCTCGCGCCCGGCCGACGGCAGCAGGTTGAAATACCCCGAGACGATGAGGATCAGCATGATCCCCATCCAGAAGCTCGGCATGCTGATGCCGAAGAAGCCGAACACCGAGCCGAAATTGTCGACCCAGGAGTTGGGTCTGGCTCCGGCCCACACGCCCAGCGGAACGCCGATCAGGACCGCCAGCAGGGTGGCGAAGAAGGTGAGCTCAAGCGTCGCCGGAAAGCGCTGCGCGAGCAACGTGGTGACCGACTCCTTGTAGCGGAACGACTCGCCGAAATCGCCCTGCACGGCGGAGCCGAGGAAGACCAGGTATTGCTCGTGGAACGGCTTGTCGAGCCCCCACCGCGCCCGCGCCTCGGCGATATCCTCGTGCGTCGCCTCCTCGGGCAGCAGGATATCGGCCGGATCGCCGGGCGCGAGCTGCAGCAGGCCGAACACCAGCAGGGTGATCAACAGAAGGACGGGTATCGTCCCGACCACCCGCTTGAGGGTGTAGGTCAGCAAACGAAACCCGCCTTTCCGTCAGACCGGCAAGGCGCGATGCCGCCGCGCGGCGGGCGGCGCCGGCTAGTTCTTCATCGTCGCTTCGCTCATATAGGGACGACCGTCCGGCCGCGGCTGGTAGTCGACGTTGTTCGCCACGCCGTATTGCAGCGTGTGCGTCCACATGAAGCAGGCCGGCGCCTCCTCGGTCAGCACCGACATCGCCTCACGCAGCGTCGCGATGCGCTTCTGCTCGTCGAAGGCGGCCCGTTCGGCCTGCATCAGCTTGTCGTACTCGGCGCTGGAGAACTTGATGCGCGGCGACACCCCGGTCTCGAAATACTGCGACAGCGCCGGGCCGGGGTCGATCACCGAGCCGCGGCCCTGATAGAAGAACGGCACCTTGCCCTTGCGCACATTGGCCCACTGCGTGACCCATTCGGGGGTGTGCAGCTTGGTCCTGATCCCGACCGCGCCCAGCATCGGCACCATGGCCTGGGTGATCTGCTTGTCGTTCACGTAGCGCGCGACGGGCGTGTACAGGTCGACATCGACCCCGTCGGCGTATCCCGCCTCGGCGAGCAGCTTCTTCGCCTTCTCCGGGTTGTAGTCGTAGACCGGCTTGTGGTCGGGGTTGTAGGCGTACTGGCCCGGCCCGATCGGACCCTGCAGAAGCTGCGCCTGCCCCTTGAGCAGCGCCTTCACGATGCCCTCGCGGTTGATCGCGTGGCAGACCGCCTGGCGCACCTTCTGGTTGTCCCACGGCTTCATCGCCGGGTTCATGGCGAGGAACATGATCTCGACCGAGCTGGTGGGAACCAGCCTGGCGTTCTTCGACTTCTCGATGCGGCTCAGGAGATGCGGCGGGATGAACTGCGCGATCTGGATCTCGCCGTTGAGCAGCGCGGTGACCCGCTGTTCCGACTCGGTCATCTTGCGCACGATCACGATGTCCGGCGAGCCCGGCCTGAGGAACGGGTTCCCTTCGGCCTTCTCCAGCACCATGCGGTTGCCGATGACGAACTCCTTGAGCCTGTAGGGTCCGGCGCCGTAGGGGTGGTTCTTGTCGGCTTCCTTGGCGCCGTACTTGTCGTAGGCGTCCTTGCTGGAGATCGCCCACAGGCCGCAGATATAGCTCAGCAGCGACGATGTCGGCTTGTGGGAGATCATCCTGACGGTGTAGTCGTCGACCGCCTCGACGGACTTGATCTTCCGCGCCGAGTTCTGCTTCTGGCTGCTCTCGGGATCCTTGCTCATGCGGAAGAAGGAGTGGACGACGTCCTTCGCCGTCAGCTCGGTCCCGTTGTGGAACTTCATCCCCTTCTTGAGATGGAAGATCCAGGTGTTCTCGTCCTTGACCTCCCATTTCTCGGCGAGATGGCCGACATAGCCGCCCTTCTCGAAGCTGTAGCGGCAGAGATTGCCGTAGATCTCGCCCCACAGACCGTAGAGATGCGACGCGCTGTCGCCATAGGGGTTGACCGTGCTGAGATTGGAGGTGATGCCGAGCGTGAGCCGGGTCTCCGCCGACGCGGTCGCGCCGACCGTGACCCCGGCCGCCAGAACGGCGCACGCCGCCATTCTCGACGCCACTCGCGCGGAAGCTGAAACTCGCATTACCGTTCTCCCCTTCGGATGTTCGTCCCCAGCGGCATCCCCGCCGCATGGCCGCAGTCTACAGACATCGCCGCCGCCGGCTCAATAATAGCCCGCCGCGATCGCCTGGCAGACCAGCTCGACGGCGGGCGGGACCAGCCCCAACGGCAGCCCCTCCTCGGCCCGCCAGTAGGAGTGGATGCCGGTGCCGAACTCGACGATCCGCACCTCGGGCGCGGGCTCGATCTTCTCCAGCATGGGCAGCATGACGCCGTAATACTTCTCCGGCGTGTGGTCGCGGCTGAACCGGGCGATCATGTAGAGCAGCGGCGGCACCGGCTTCGCGCCCTTGCCCTCCAGCGGCCGCCCCATGCCGATATAGCGCTGCACCAGGTCCCGCGTTCCCGTCTCCGACAGGCCGAGGCGGGCCGCGGTCACGGTCGCGGCTTCGGTGAGCGCCGGGATCGAGTGGATGTGGAAGAAATTCTCCGCCTTGATCTGCGGGAAGCGCTTGACCTCCTCCCACGTCTCGAAGACTTCCTCCATCACCCAGGGCAGCCGCATCAGGGGCTCGCCGCCCTCCTGCATGTAGAGCTCCGCGCCCCGGTAGCGGGCGAGCTCGCGCCAGTCGCGGACCAGCAGGTCGTTGAACGGGTTGGGCCAGTCGTGCCCGGCCATCGCGTGGAAGATGCAGGCGAAGGTGGAGTTCTCGATCCCGGCGAGCCCGACGACGTTCTCGACGCGCTGCAAAATCATGTGCGAGAACGGCCCGCCGGTAGAATGGCCGTGGGTGTAGACGGCGAACTCGTCGACCGGGAAATGCCGCCGGCACAGATCCTTCATCGCCGCCTCGAAAGCGAGCGGCCAGGCCGCCATCCGCGCATGGAACACGGTCCCCGGGCGGGCGCGGGCGAAGGTCCGGGTGCCGTAGACGTGGCGCAGGGACGCCTCGCGCACGATGTCGTACTGCTCGCGGCCGATCGCCTCGCCGCGCTTCCAGATCGGCGTGCGCAGCCCGCCATCGGCGAGCCTGGTGTCGCCCGGCCAGTCGCGCGACGGGTCGGGAAAGTAGAGCCGGCCCGGGAAGGTCATGTTGACCACCTTGAAGCCGCGCTTCCGCGCGAGGGTCAGCGCGTAGGGCTCGATCGAGCGCCAGTCGCTCGCCCCGCCATGGGTCATCAGCATGCCGGAACGCCGCCCGTCGGCGGAGACATGGGCTCTGGCGCGGTCCACCGGCTCGTAGACCATCGCGCCGATGTCCCATTCCATGCCGGCGACGTCGAGGCGGAACACGTCCTCGTACCGCCCGATCTCGATGTCGGGCTCGGCCAGCACGCGGTCCGAGATCTCGACCAGCTCGTCGCGCGCGTAGCGCCTCGGCGGCTGCCACGATCCGTCGGGCATGGTTCCGGTCCCCGCGCCTAGAGCGCTTGGATGAAGCCGCGCAGCATCTCGTTGAAGATCTCCGGCTGCTCGCGGAACGAATGGTGCCCCGCGCGGTTGATGATCTGGAGCTGGCAGCGCGGCTCGGTGGCGGCGATCAGGTCGAACAGCGCATAGCCCTGCTCCAGCGGCGCCGTCGGGTCGTTGCGGCCCCAGACGATCTGCGTCGGTCTGCCCATGCCGCGGTCGCGGATCCAGGCGAACATCACCGACTTGTCCTTCGCCAGGCCGGGCAGGAACATCCTGGTCTTGAGACCCTCGTCCTCCATCTTGCGGACGGATTCCTGGAACTTGGGCAGGTTCGCCACCTCGACTGCGGCATCGAGGAACGCGTCGTCGATGTGGTGCGGGCTGTAGGAGTAGTGCTCGTAGACCCATTTCTGGCACTCGCGGCCGAGCCGGGGTCGGGGCGCGCCGGCATGCACGACGTCGTTGAGCCCGCGCCCGGGCGCGCAGGTGTTGCTGTCGATAATGGTGCAGGACGCCACTAGCCCGGGCTGCTCCAGCGTCAGCCGGCAGACCAGGTAGCCGCCGCGCGAATGGCCCGCGAGATGCACGTCCGAGAGCCCCAGCGCGCGGATGAAGCCGTTGGCGTGCTGCACCACCGCGTTCATCGTGTAGTCGTCGCCCGGCGGGTTGTCGGTATGTCCCTGGCCGAGCTTGTCGAACGCGACGACATGGAAGTCGCGGGCCAGCGAATCGAAGTTCCGGTCCCAGACGACGGCGCTCGACGCCGCCTCGTCGGAGCCGAAATTGCCGCCGAAGACGAGCACCAGGGGCGGCCCGGAGCCGGCTTCGAAATAGCGCGTGCGGATTCCGTCGACATCGATCCACTTGGCATCGGTCATCGGCATGATCGCGTCTCCCTGGACCAGGAAATAACCGCCCGAGATCGTCAGTTCAGGCTGGAGATGAAGCCGCGGACGATCCCGTTGAACCGTTCGGGGTGCTCGCGGAACGGGAAATGCCCGGCCCGGTTGACGATGTGGAAATAGGCCTGGCGTTCGCCGGCGGCGATCGTCTCGTAGAGCGGAATGCCCTGGCGCAGCGGCGCGGTGGGGTCGTTGTAGCCCCACACCAGCTGGGTCGGCCGCTTCATCTTCCGGTCCTGGATCCAGCGCAGGGTCTCGGCCTTCTGGCGCGCCAGCTCGGGCAGGAAGAGGCCCGCCTTGAGGCCCTCGTCCTCCATCTTGCGGATCGCCTCCTGCGTCGTGGGAAGGCGGCCGACCTCGACCACGGCATCGAGCCAGGCTTCGGTGATGTGGTCGGGGGAGTAGGAATATTTCTCGTAGGTCCAGCGCTGGCACTCGCGGCTGAGCGGCTCGTATGGCGGCTGGGCGTGGACGATCTCGTTGAGCCCGACGCCGGGGCCGAGCGTGCCCGAGTCCACGATGGTGCAGGACCGGACGAGCTCCGGGAATTCGAGCGTCAGCCGGCAGACCAGGTAGCCGCCCCGCGAATGCCCCACCAGATGGACGTTGGAGAGTCCGATAGCGTCGATGAAGGCAGCGGCGTGATGGACGACCGCGTTCATCGTGTAGTCGTCGTCGATCGGGTTGCCGGTATGGCCCTGTCCCAGCTTGTCCGGCGCTACCACATGATAGTCCGCCGCCAGCCCGTCGAAGTTGCGGTCCCAGGCGATGGCGCAGTTCGACCCGTCCCTGGAGCCGAAATTGCCGCCATAGAAGAGCACCACGGTCTCGCCCTCGCCGGCCTCGAAATAGCGCGTGTCGACATCGCCGACGCTGGTCCATTTGGGATCGTTCATCGGCATCTTCAGGCTCCCTTTCCGTGCGGTCCGAACACGTGGCAGGCAACCAGGTGTCCGTCCCCGTCTTGCTCCAGCGGCGGCTCGATTTCGGCGCAGATCTTCTCGGCGAACGGGCATCTCGGATGAAAGCTGCATCCGGTCGGCGGGTTGGCCGGGCTGGGCACGTCGCCCTGCAGCAGCACCCGTTCCCGCTTGTTCCGCGCACCGGGGTCGGGCATCGGCACCGCCGACAGCAGCGCCCTGGTATAGGGGTGGCGGGCATCGGCGTAGATCGCCGTGGCGTCGCCGACCTCGACGATCTTGCCGAGATACATGATCGCCACGCGATGGCTGACATGCTCGACCACCCGCAAATCGTGCGAGATGAAGATATAGGTGAGCCGGAACTCGCTCTGCAGCTCGTCGAGCAGGTTGAGGATCTGCGCCTGGATCGACACGTCGAGCGCCGATACCGGCTCGTCCGCGATGATCATGCGCGGCTGGAACACCAGCGCCCGGGCGATGCCGATGCGCTGGCGCTGGCCGCCCGAGAACTCGTGCGGGTAGCGGTCGTAGTGGTCCTCGCGCAGGCCGACGCGGGCGAGGATGCGCATGACCACGTCGTAGCGTTCCGGCCCCGACGCGAGGCCGTGGATGCGCAGCCCCTCGCCGATGATCTCGCCCACCCGCATGCGCGGGTTGAGCGAGGCGTAGGGGTCCTGGAAGATGATCTGCATACGGCGGCGCATGTCGCGCATCTCGGCATAGCCGAGGGCGAGGATGTTCTTCCCCTCGAATTCGATGCTGCCGCCGGTCGGCTCGATCAGGCGCAGGATGCTGCGCCCGAGGGTCGACTTGCCGCAGCCCGACTCGCCGACCAGCCCGAGCGTCTCGCCGTCCTCCACGTCGAGGGTCACGCCGTCCACCGCCCGCACGTCGCCGAGATGGCGCGACAGCAGCGGCGAGCGGATCGGGAAATAGGTCCTGAGGTCCCTGATCTCCAGCAGCGCCATCTCTGCGGCTTCCCCCGAACCCCGGCCGGTCAGACCAGGAAGCAGGACACGAAGTGCCCGTCTTCCACCTCGCGCAGCGCCGGCTCGCGCAGCCGGCACCCGTCCTCGGCAAGCGCGCAGCGGTCGCTGAAGCGGCAGCCATCGGGCAGGTTCAGCGGGCTCGGCACGATCCCGGGGATCGCTTCCAGCTTCCCGCCGGTCCCGCCATAGCCGGGGATCGATTTCAGCAGCCCCACCGTATAGGGGTGCAGCGGGCGGGAGAAAATGATCTCCGGCGTCGCGTGCTCCACGATGCGCCCGGCATACATGATCGCCACGTCGTCCGCCTGCTCGGCGACCACGCCGAGGTCGTGGGTGATCAGCAGGAGCGCCATGCCGAGCTGGTCCTGGAGCTCCTCGATCAGGTTGAGGATCTGCGCCTGGATGGTCACGTCGAGCGCGGTCGTCGGCTCGTCGGCGATCAGGAGGCTCGGGTTGCAGGACAGCGCCATCGCGATCATCACCCGCTGGCGCATGCCGCCCGAGAGCTCGTGCGGGTAGTCGTCGACCCGCGCCACGGGATCGGGGATCCTGACCAGGCGGAGCATCTCGATCGCCTTGTCGCGCGCGTCCTTCTTGCCGAGGCGCTGATGCAGCACGATGGCTTCCTCGATCTGCGTGCCGACGGTGAACACCGGGTTGAGCGAGGTCATCGGCTCCTGGAAGATCATCGAGATCTCGTTGCCCCGGATGCGCCGCATCCTGGCCTCGTCGAACTCGATCAAATTCTCGCCCCGGTACCTGATCTCGCCGCCGACGATGCGGCCCGCCGATTTCGGAATCAGCTGCATCGTCGACAGCGCGGTCACGCTCTTGCCGCAGCCCGACTCGCCGACCAGCCCCATGGTCCGGCCTTCCTCGATGGCGAAGCTCACCCCGTCCACTGCGCGCAGCTCGCCCTCGCCGGTGAAGAACGACGTCTGGAGGTCCCTGATCTCGATCAGCGTGCCCATCTGCTAACCTCGCCGCCCGCGACACGGAGTCCCCGGCAGGCTGGCCCGGGACCTCTCGGCAGCGTCGAGGATCGGAGGAGGAAAGCGCATGGGCTCCATGCAGGATGTCGTCCCTGTTCCGGACGACGGGGGGGTACTGCCGGCCGAGGCCGTGGCGGCGATTGCCAACGGCGACGCTTACCCGGAAACGACCGGCTATTCGAAGAGCGTCGATTATGTCGATTTCGAAATCTACGGCAAACCCTTCACGCAGGTCGTCATGACGCTGCTGCCCGAGACGCCCCGCCTGCACGCAGGAAGGCGGATCGTGGTGATCGCGGGGGAGGGCGGGAGCGACAACGGCAACGGGTTCCTTGCGACCTACGAGGGCAGGGAGGGCATCGGACCCTGGCTGGCGAGGCGCGGCGTGACCTTCGTGGCGGTGCCGCGCCTGGGCCGGTGGAACTTCTTCGCCGACGGGGAAAGCGGAAGCTGGATCGACATCCCGCTCGGCGAACGCATGCCGGTCTTCGACCGCCACCGGCCGGAATACTGGCCCGCCGACGCGTACACGTCGCATGTCTCGCAGGGACAGGCGAGCCCGACCGGAAGCGATACCTACAGGCTGCCGAAAGAGGGCTCGGCTCTTTACGACCACATGCTCGCCGCGACGCCCGATGCCCTGGTCGAAGGCTATCGGCACGGCGTCCGGTTCGCGCTCGCCGCACTCGGCGTGCCGCGTAGCGGGGTCCTGCTGCTCTATTGGGGGTTCTCCACCGGAGGGCCGTTCCTGTGGGCGCTGGCGCGCTCGATCGCCCCCGACGGCATGCTGGGATGGGGAACGTCGAGCACCGGCGTCGCCTATTTCCACAGCCGCATCCGAACCGGAAACTTCGACTGGCCCTACGAGAGCTCGGTGCTCCGGGTGCGCGAGCGCGGGCGGCCCGATTTCCGCTTCTACACCGAACATGTCGATGACGAGGTGCGCGAACGCTGGTGGCGCAAGGCGCTGGCGGCGCCGCGGTTCAAGTCGATCGAGGATACGACGATGTTCTACAACGCCGCGGCGCTCGCCGAGCATGCCGGACGGCTGTGGATCGCGGATTTCCTGCCGCGGGAAGTACGCGACCGCGGCTTTGCGGCGCTGATGCGCGACATCCTGGAGCCCTGTTTCCCGGCGCCCGAGCTCCGGACGGTCGCGGTATGGGAGATGAACGGGACGCTCGACCAGGTCATCCAGCCGGACAAGGTCGATGCCGCGCGCGCGGTCATGGAGCCCTATTGCCGCCGCTACCGGGTCGCGCGCCTCGAAGGCTTCCGCCACGACATCCTGCACGACACCATCGTCGCGGTCGGGCGGATCTGGCTGAGCGTCGTGGAAGACGGCTATTTCGACTGAAACCCGAATCCGGAGGGGAAGCTCGTTGGCGACGGATCGAGCGGCGAAGCACGTGCGAATGGCCCCCCTGACGTGGCCGGCATCCGGGGAGACGCCGCGCCGGCGAATTGAGGAATGCCCGTCTCGGCCCCGTCTTTCGATCGGCCGATACCAGCCGGTCCTTCCGGACCTCCGACCGGCGCGGACAGACGATTTCGCTCGAGCGGCATCCGGTCGGCAGGAGGAGCCGTTCGATGTCGGCCCGCTGCCGGCCGTGCTTGCCGGTGGCCTCGTCCAGGGCCTTGCGAAGGCGCCCGATTTCCTCGCGCGACGGGAAGAAGGTGTGACCCGGCTCGCGGGTCAATCCGCGGGCAGCGCCTCGCCGGCGACGGCCAGCGGCGGAACCGGCCTGCCGCGCAGATCGGTCTTCAGGTGTTTTTCGCTGTAGCCGTTGAACAGATGGCCCAGCAGCCCGCGATCGAGATCCGAGGTGCCGAACAGCCAGTCGGCGATCGGAAAGGTCAGGTTCATGTTGACCTCCATCATGAGGCGCGTGTTGTGGTGCGCGAAATGATGGCGTCTGAGCGTGTTCACGAAGGGGCAGTTGCGGACGAAGGCGTTCTCGTCGACATGGCAGCAGTAATGCATGAACTCGTAGATCAGGTACATGCTGACCGTGGTGACGATCAGCAGCCAGCCGACATTGGCCGAGATGGCGAGGCCGAGAATCACCGCGGGCGGCGCTGACATGACGACGAAGGTGACCAGTGCGAAGGGCGGAAACACCGTCACCCGCCAATCGTCGGGGTCGCGGAAGCGCATCTCGGAATCGGAGAAGAACTGGTGGTGGTTCAGCGTGTGCCGCACATAGACGGCCCGGAGCCCCGGCTGGTTGAAGGGCCGGTGCATGACGAAACGGTGCACCGCCCATTCGAAGACGTTGCACATCAGGAAGAACACCGGCACCGAGAGCCATTCCCACCACAGCACGTTGTCGAGGTGGCTCACGAAGTAGTAGAGCGCCGCGCCGCCCATCAGGTAGATCACCGCGACGTGGAAGTAGCCGTTGTACCAGCCGGCAATGCGCGAGCGGTATTCCCTGCGGAACTCGACCTGGCGCTGGATCATCATCTCGTGGTCCTCCTCTCGCGCACGCGGCCGGCCTACTCCGCGGCGTGCGCCTCTTCCTCCTGCTGCAGGGCGAATATCGACGTGTAGCCGCCCGACCAGTCCGGCGGCATCAGGCACGGGCGCGGGTCGTGATGCGCCCACCTGACCGGCTCGCCGCGCAGCATCCGCCGGTCGTATCTGGAGCGCAGCGGGTTGGCGGTATAGGCGAACGCATCCGCCGAGGCATAGACGTTCAGCAGCAGCGGGCGGCCGATCGGCGAGTGGTTCGGACGGGAGCCGTGAATTGTGCGGCAGTTGTGGATGGTGATCGATCCCGCCGGCCCGTCGAGCTGCCGGACCCGCGAGGCGTCGATCGCCGCCGCGTCGTCGTCGGACAGGCAGCCGACCCACTCGCCGTCCCCGTTGTACTGGTCGCGCAGCGGCTCCTCATGACTCCCCGAGACGACCAGCAGGGGACCCTGTTCGGGGCCGCAATCGTAGAGATACGTGCCCACCGTCAGCGGGCTGTAGTTGGTATGCGGCCAGAAGCCGATGTCCTGGTGCCATTTGACCTCTTCGCCGCCGTCCGCCCATTTGAAGTTGAGCTTGGAATGGTGGAACTTCACGTTGGGTCCGATGAGGTCGGCGACGATGTCCGGCAGCACCGAACGGGAGGCGTAGTCCCAGTAGGCCGGATGGTGGTCGTTGGGGCTGGAGAGCCGGCGGAGGCGCGGGCGCCCGGCGCTGTGGCCGTCCTCCAGATCCCATACCGAATCCGAGCTTGCGACGGCGCGGCTCCGCTCGATCATCTCGTCGGTGGTCGCGCGCAGCCGGGCGAGCCAGTCCTCGCTTATCGCCTTCTCGACCAGCAGATAGCCGGTCTCGAAATAGGACTCGCGCTGGGCCTCGCTCAGGATCTTGGGCGGGGTCGCGCGGATCTGGTCTGGTGTCATGGCGGGTCCCGGCTCGCAGTCGCGCTCCCGGCGCCGCAACGCCGGTCTCGCACTCTGCCTCCTGTCTGATATATCAGTAAAACATCAACTCGCGGTGAAGGTCAAGCCACCTCGCAGCCTATCTGAAGCCGAGAAGCTGCGCCGGCAGCCAGAGCACCATTTGCGGGAAATAGCCGACGATGGCGAGACAGACCAGCTGCAGGAAGATGAACGGGACGACGCCCGCGAACATGTGCCGCAGCGTGATCTCCGGCGGGCTGATGCCGCGCAAATAGAAGATCGCGGGCGCCATCGGCGGCGTCAGGTAGCTGGTCTGGATGACGACCAGGAACATCACGCAGAACCAGACCGGGTCGAACCCCATCGACTGGACGATCGGCATGAAGACGGGGATGAAGATCAGCAGCACCGAGATCCAGTCGAGCACGAACCCGGCGGCGAAGCAGATGAACAGGAACACCGCCAGCGTCACCCAAGGCGCGAGCGCGGCCTGCTCGATGAGGTCCTGAGCGAGAGCGATGCCGCCGGCGGCCACGAAGACGCCGGCGAACATGTTGCCGCCCAGCAGGATGAGGAAGATCATGCAGGTGACCTTCAGCGTCTTGAGCACCGCCTCGTTCAGCACCCTGAGGCTGAACTGCCGGTAGAGGATCGCGAGGATCATCGAGCCCAGCGCGCCCAGCCCGGCCGCCTCGGTCGGCGCGGCGAGGCCGAACATGATCGAGCCCAGCACGGCGGTGATCATGGCGACCGGCGGGGCGAGGGCGATCAGGGTGATGCGGATGCGCTCCAATAGCGGCGGCTCGTCGTCCGACGGCGGAATTCTCGGCCCGGCCCCGGGGTCGACGGTGCAGCGGACCAGGATATAGGCGATGTAGAGCCCGGCCATCAGCAGGCCGGGGAACACCATGCCGACGAACAGATCGCCGACCGAGACGTCGGCCACCGGGCCCAGCACGACCACGACGATCGAGGGCGGAATAATGGTTCCGAGCGAGCCGCCGGCGCAGATGGTGCCCGAGATCAGCCCCTTGTCGTAGGCGTATTTCATCATCACCGGGATCGCCAGCAATCCGACCACGGTCTCGGTCGCGCCGATCACCCCGGACGAGGCGGCGAAGATCACGCACATGACCACCGTGCCGACGGCGAGCCCGCCCGGCAGCCGGCGGGTCCAGAGATGCACCGCCTCGAAGAGCTGTTCGGCGATCCCGGAACGCTCCAGCATCGCCCCCATGAAGATGAACAGCGGCACCGCCGCCAGCACGAAGTTCGACGCGACGGCGTCGATCTTCTGGGCGAACTGGTAGATCACCGCGGCGTCGAAGGTGAGGTACCCGAAGACCAGCGCGATGCCCATCATCGAAAAGGCGACGTGAAATCCGAGGAACAGCGCCAGCAGCAGCGCCGGAAACATCACCAGAGCGAGGTATTCACCCATGCGGCGCCTGCCGCTCCGGCGTCCGTCCGGTGAGCACGCGGACGCATCTGACGAGCTCGGCCACGCCTTGCAGGGCGAGCAGGAAATAGCCCAGGAAGAAGACCAGGCGGAACGGCCAGATCACCGGGTTCCAGGCCGATTGCCCCGAATGGTCGTTGTTGACATAGGCCTCGACCCAGTAGTCCCAGAGGCCCCAGCTCACCCAGCACACCACCGGCAGGAACAGGAACAGGTAGCCGGCGGTATCGACGACCGCCTTGGCCTTGTCGGGGAAGCGGCTGTACAGCACGTCGATGCGGATATGGCCGCCCTCGCGCAGCGTGTAGGCGGCGCCGATCAGGGCGTGGGTCCCCATCGCCATGTAGCCCAGCTCGAACGCCCAGATCGTCGGGGCGTTCAGCGCGTAGCGCGAGAAGACCTCGAAGCAGGTCGCGAGTATCAGCGGAAAGACGATCCAGGCGATGACGATGCCGGAGACGCCGCTCAACCGGTCGATGGAGCGGACGAGCGCCGTCACCATCGCGGCATCGTCACGGTCGGCGGACCGGCGGGGAAGGCGCGGCCGTCACCGCGCCTTCCCCGACCGTTGGGGCGAAGAGCCTAGTCGGAAATCACGTTGCGGTAATGCGTCGCCTGCCGCCACAGCTTCTCGAAGGCCAGTTGGCTCTTCAGCACCTTGTCGAACCAGGGGTTATCCTTGGCCTGCTCCATCGCCCAGTCAATCGCCAGCTTCTTCGCCTGGCGCTGGACGTCGGCGTCGAGCACGATGATCTCGTTGCCCTGCTTCTTGAAGAAGTCGAGCGCCTTGGCGTCCTCGTGGCCGATCCGCGTCCAGCTCTCGAAGGTGACCGTCTTGGCGGCCAGCGCCACGAGCTGCTTGTCGCGATCGGAGAGCTTGTCCCAGGCCTTCGGGTTGATCACCAGCTCGAACGGCGCGGTCGGCTGGTGGATGCCGGGAATGATCACGTATTTGGCGATCTTGTGGAAACCCGACGAGATGTTCTCATACAGCGTGCCCCATTCCGTGGCGTCGATCGCGCCGCGCTCCAGCGAGGTATAGACCTCGCCGCCCGGCATGGTGACCGGCGCCGCGCCGAGCCCCTTGGAGATGGCGAGCCAGGCGCCCGCGGTGCGGAACTTGAGACCCTTGAGGTCGGCCAGGGTCTTCACCGGCTTGCGCGAGTGCAGGAAGGCTTCGGCGGTGCGCGTGAAGCACGGGAAGGAGACCAGGCCGAAGCGCTCCCGGTTGAAGTCCTGCCACATCTCCAGCCCGCCGCCCTCGTAGATCCAGTGCAGCATGCGCTCGGAATCCATGGCGCCGGCATAGCCGCCGAACAGCACGGTGGTCTTGTCCTTGCCCCAGTCATAGCCCATCCAGGTGTGACCGGCCTCGGCCACCCCCTTGGCGACGGCGCTGCGGACCTCCAGCCCCTTGGACAACTGCCCCGACGGGAAGACGCGCACCGTGACGCGGCCTTCGGTCAGGAAGTCGATCTTCTTGGCGACCGCCTCGGCGCCGATCTTCATTAGCGGACCGCCGCCCCAGCTCGCCGCCATTTTCCACTTCTCGGCGGCCAGAGCCGTCTGTGCCGTGGCCACGGCGAGCCCGCAAACCGCTGCCGCGGCCAACCAGCCTTGCGCGCGAATCCGTGTCATGATGCGTTCCTCCCTTGGTGGATCCGGTGGTCGTTCAACAGGCGGGCTTCCCGAGTGCTTCGAGAGCCCGGTCGATATCGTCGCCGGTCAGTTCCCAGTCGTTCTCCAGATTGGCGACGACGGCGCGCATGAAATCCTGGCACAGCTCCAGCGCCGTCGCGTCGTCGTCCAGGTGGTCGGCGAGCACGGCCAGCGAGAGCTGGGCCGGCCCCGCGCCCTCATAGGTCCATTCGAACCCTGTCGTGGTGAACCGCTTGAGTGCATAGCGGCCGTCCAGCGGTTTGCCGTCGACCAGCACCACGATGCCGTCGATGGTCCGGGATCCCGAATAGACCTTCATCGCCCGCCGACTGATATATCTGTAGTATGCTAACCGCGGCGACGAGGCTTGTAAACCCGGCCCCGGCCGGGGGCCTCATCTCGCCGCCGCGCGCTCCGGCTGCGGGGTGTCCAGGGTGGCGCGGGTGAACTCTTCGACATAGTCGATCAGCCGGTCGGAGGCCCGCGCCGCTTCGTCCGGGTCTCCTTCGGCGATGCCGCGCGCGAGCTCGGCATGCAGCCGGGCGCAGAGCGGCAGGTCCGCCGCCTCCTTGTAATGCATGTACCAGAAGCGCCGCGACAGCCCGTGAGTCTGGCCCATCGCGCGCTGCGCATACTCGTTGTGGGACGCCTCGGCCTCGAGCTGGTTGAGCGCCTGGTCGTAGCGCATGAACGCGATGTCGTCGTTCTCGCGCGATGCCTTTTCCATGCCGTCGGCGATTTCCAGGAACCGGAGCCTCTCCTCTTCCGTGCGGCGCAGCGCGCCGGTGCGCGCGATCAGCCGTTCCAGCTCGCGCCGCACTTCCAGCAGCAGGATCTGGTTGCGCGGGTTGATCTCGGTAACCAGGATTCCCTTGCGCGGCAGGACGACCACCAGCCCCTCGCGCGCGAGACGTTGCAGCGCCTCGCGTATCGGCGTGCGGCCGAAGCCGAGATCGGTGGCCAGCGCGCTCTCCGACAGGACCGCGCCCGGGCTGAGCCGCAGCGTGACGATCGCCTCCTCCAGCCGGTCATAGGCCCGGTCGGTCAGGGTCGCGTGCTTCATCGCGTCACGGCGTCCCTCGATACGGCGCGCCCCTGCCGTGCGGGCGCCGCAAGGCGTAGCGGAAACAAGCTAGATCTGGCGGCGTTTCTCGACCATCGCTGCGAAGGCCTCGTACTCGCTGTCGTCGACGCCGTAGCTGTGATCGTCATCCGGAAAGGTGCCTTCTCTCACTTCGCTCGCGTAGCGGGAAATTCCATTGACCGCGACCTCGGTCAGGTTGGCATAGCGCTTGGTGAATTTGGGTTTGAAGTCGGTGAACACGCCGAGCAGATCATAGCACAGCAATATCTGGCCGTCGGTTCCGGCTCCCGCCCCGATCCCGATGGTGGGGATTTCGAGCTGCTCGGAGATCAGCCTGGCGATCCTGGCGGGTACCGCCTCGAACTCCAGCATGAAGCAGCCCGCATCCTCGATGGCCAGCGCGTCCTCGAGAATCTTCATCGCGGCATCCGCCGTCCGGCCCTGTATCCGGAAGCCTCCGAAGACGGCCACCGTATGGGGCGTCAGGCCGATATGGGACGCCGTCGGGATGCCGGAATCGACCAGGGCGCTGAGGACATGCGCCTGGCTTTTGCCGCCCTGGGGCTTGACCGCATCCGAGCCGGCGTCCTGCATGAAGCGGGTCGCGTTGGCGAGCGCCCGGTCGATGGTGTTGTAGCTCTGATAGGGCATGCAGCCGAGCACGAAGGTGTTCGGGGCGCCGCGGCGCACCGCCTGGCCGTGCATGATCATCATGTCCATGGTCGCGGGTATGGTGTTGGGATGCCCGTGGGCGATCATCGCCAGGCTGTCGCCGAGCACCGCGACATCGACGCCGCCCATCTCCGCCCATTGCGCCGAGGTGTAGTCCGGCACCGACATGTAGACCATCTTTTCGCCGGTCGCCTTGGACCGCCGGATCTCCGTGATGGTCCGCTTCTTGCGCGTGGTCTCGCTGGCCTCGGCCATGACGCCGCTTCCCGTTGATCTATCTGTGATATATTAAGCGTCATTCTGGGGGAGCGCCGTGCACCCGTCAACGTCGCGGCCGGGAAGGAGGGCCGGGCGATGCCGAACAATATTCGCGCGATACTCACCGTTATCGTCGTGGCGATCGCCTGCGCGGCCTTCTGGTTCGAACACGACGCCGGCGAGACGTTCCTGAAGTGGCTGGCCGCCGGGCTCGGGGTCTTCATGGTGTTCGCGGTCTGGCTGTTCCCGGAGACCGCGCGGAAATCCGACGACCCCGATTGAGCGTCACTGCGGGCTAACGAAACCCGTCGATGCCGAGCTCCGCCCGGAGCCCGACCGTCGCCGCCTCCTTGGCCGGTTCGAGCGGGATTCCGGTGGCGTCGGCCACCCGGTCGAGCGCCGAGTAGTTGGCGACCACGGCGGCCGCGTCGACCAGGGCGGCATCGCCCAGGGACTCGCGCAGGCGTTCCCGGATCGTAGTCAGCCCGGCCTCGTCTTCGCCCAGCACCGCTTCCGCGAACCCCGCCAGAAGGCGTCCATGCGGGATGCCGCCGCCGCCGCTGCCGGCGATCGCCTTCAAGTTCACTTCGGTGCCGCTGGCAGTCGCGCTCGCACGGAGCATCTCGGCATGGGTGGTGGTTCAGTAGAAGCACATGTTGATGGCCGAGACCCGTCCGGCGATGAGCTCCATCTGGGCGCGGTCTATCGCGCGGTGCTTACCCGCGACGTCCGGTATCAGGCGTCCGGGGAGGTATTGCGCGTCGACCATGTCGAACAGCCCGGCCGCCTCCCGCGGCACCAGGCTGAGCGCGCGCCGGATGAAGGTCGGGTCGGGCGAGACATAGGCGCCGTCGAGGCAGGCCTCCTCGGCGGTCCGGTCTTCCGGCGCCAGCATGGCGACCCATGCCGGTCCCGCCTTGGCGCCCGCCGGCCTTGCCCGCGACGGCTCGCCCGGTTGCGGCGGCGGCAGGGGGTGCGGCGGCACCCCGATCGCGCGGCAGAAAATATCGACCGCGATCGTCGTCGCCGCGACGCCCACCGTCTCGACGAATTCCGTCTGTTCGATGCCGCTCGCCATCGCGCGGTCGAACCAGGCGCGGGTCAGGCGGCCCGGGTCGGTGGCGATCCGGTGGACGACTTCGACGACATTGCCCGGCAGGTCGGTCGCCGAGCGGTGCGATCCGGGCATCCCATAGGGCGACAGCGCGGCCTTGCAGTCCGCGCAATAGGCGCAATCGCGCGCCGCCCGGGTCTCGGCCGCGATGGCGAGCCGGCGCTCCGCGTCCAGCCAGGTGCCGGGCGCGGCGAGGCGTCGCCAGGCGCGAAAATGGGCGGCGGCCAGATCGGCGCGGACCGCGATCCCTGCCGAGTCGTATGAGAGACCGTCCATCCCGGTTCGCCCGATCAGCCGGCGCGGATCGCCGGCAGCACGCGCTCGCCGAACAGCTCCACCGTCCCCGCCGGGTCGGAGGCGACGCTCACGGTGAACATGACGCGCTTCAGCCCCGCGTCCCCGGCGGCACGCAGCTGCGCGAGGCACTGCTCCGGGGTGCCGTGGATGGCGAAGCGCCCGGCGAGGTAATCGAACAGCCCGAGCTCGTCGACCAGCTCCGCATCGGCCTCGCCCGGCCTGGTGCTGTAGCGCCGGCGCAGCTCCCGCACCTTCTCGTGGTACTCCGCCGGCACGCCGCGCTCGTCGAGATCGTCCGAGGCCAGAATGTAGCCGCCCGCCATGAAGGCGAGGATCGCGCCGGCCCGGCGCCTCGCGGCCCCGCCGTCCAGGTTGCAGTCAAGGCTCGCGATCTGCCACGTCTCGACATCCTCCGCGGCGCGTCCGGCGGCCCGCGCCCCCTCGGCAACGAGGGCTTCGGAATAGGCCAGATTCTCCCGCGCGATCCCGAAATTGACGAACGCGCCGTCGGCGATCCCGCCCGCCAGCCGGAGCGTCCTCGGGCCGGACCCGGCGAGGAAGACGCGCGGGCCGGTCCGCGCCCAGGGGAGGTGGGAAGCGGCATCGCCAAGCGCCGTCGGCGCGCCCGAGGTCAGCGCCTTGATGAAGCGGATTCCATCGTCCATGTCGCGGAGCCCCGAGCTCGGGAGGCCCAGGTTCCGCGTGCCGCTGTGCCCGGCGCCGAGCCCGAGCACCGTCCTTCCCGGGGCGAGCAGATCGAGCGAGGAGATCGCCGCGGCGGAGACCGAGGGGTGGCGCGATGACAGGTTGGTGACGCAGAGCGCGACCCGCGCCCGGCTCGTCTCGCGGGCGACGACGGCGGCCGCGACCCAGGGGTCCATCGCGTTGCCCGGGGTATCGGCGATGCCGATCATGTCGTAGCTCCAGCGGTCCGCCGCCCGCGCCATGCGCTCGATCAGTTCCGGCGTGTAGGGCCAGAAGAAGAACCCGATCTCCATCGCAATCTCCGTCAGACCACCCGGAACCGGAGCGGCTCGCCGGCGGCGAGGCGCCGGCAGTTGTCGAGCGCCACGTCCAGGCTGCGCTCGATGGTGTCCATGGTGAGCCAGGCGACATGCGGGGCCAAGACCGCATTGTCGAGTGCGAGCAGCGGATTGCCGGGCGCCACCGGCTCGTGGGCAAAGACGTCGAGCCCTGCCGCCCCGAGACGGCCGCTCGCAAGCGCCTCCGCGAGTGCCGCCTCGTCGACCAGGCTGCCGCGCGCCGTGTTGACCAGCACCGCCCCCGGCTTCATGCGCGCGAGCGCGACGGCGTCGATCATGCCGACGGTCTCCGGAGTCTCCGGGACGTGGAGCGAGACGATGTCGGATTCTTCGAGCAGCGCCGGCAGCGTACGCCACTCGGCGAGACCCTCCGCCTCCTCCTTGGGTGCGCGCGCGGTATAGAGCAGGCGCGCGCCGAGCGCCTTGAGCACCGGGGCCAGTGCTTGCGGCACGGCGCCGTAGCCGACCAGCCCGACGATCCGCCCGCCGATCTCGCCCAGGCGATCCTGCATGGCGCCGTCGAGCTTCCAGCCCGCGCCCTCGCGCGTCGCACGATCGAACGCCGGCAGCCGGCGCAGCGCCGCCAGCATCAGGGCGAGCGTCATCTCCGCGACCGCCCTCGTGTTGGTTCCCGGCATGTTGCACACCGGGATGTCGCGGGCGCGCGCGGCATCGAGGTCGATGGTGTTGACCCCGACGCCGATCTTCTGGATCAGAAGCAGCCCGGGCGCCGCCGCGATGTCGGCCCCCGAGACCGGGCGCAGCACGTGCCAGAGCACGTCCGCGTCGGTCATCAGCGCCCGGAAACGCGCATCGTCGGCCGCCGGGCAGACGGCGATATCGAGCCCGTCGCCCGACACCTCGGCCAGCCGGCGGGCGAGTGCCGGGCCCGCGTCGTAGTGGAAGATCACCCGCATCGCCGTCCCCAGGGGAATTGCGAGCGCGGCGGCAGCCGGCCGCCCGTCGGCAGGGTCTCGGCGATCCTGAGCCCTTCGTTCCACTTCGCGGTGCGCTCGCCATGGGCGATCGAGCCGATTTTGAGCTGTCCCACCCCCCAGCCGAGGGCGAGATGGACCACGGTCACGTCCTCGGTCTCGCCCGAGCGCGCCGAGACCACGGCGCCGTAACCCGCCGCCCGCGCGGCGTCCAGCGCCGCCCGGCAGAGGCTCAGCGTACCCGCCTGGTTGGGCTTGAGCAGGACCGCGTTACAGGCGCCCTGGGCCGCCGCCCGGTGCACGCGGTCCGCGTTGCTGACCAGGGCGTCGTCGCCCACCACCTGGACGCCGGCGCCGAACGCGCTTGTGAAGGCGGCGAGCCCCGCCATGTCGTCCTCGGCCAGCGGGTCCTCGACCGAGACGATGGGAAAGCGTTCGATCCAGCCGCCCAGCAATGCGCACATGCCGTCCGGGTCGAGCGCCCGCCCGTCCCGGGCGAGGCGGTAGCGTCCGTCCGCACAGAACTCGGAAGCCGCGATATCGAGGGAGATGCCGACCTCTTCGCCCGGCACCAGGCCGGCGCGCTCTATCGCCCGGGCAAGGGTTTCGAGCGCGTCCTCGTTGCTGTCGAACGCGGGCCACAGCCCGCCCTCGTCGGCGGTGCCGGCGAGCGCGCCCCGTCCGGCCATGATCTCGCCCGCGGCGCGGTAGATCTCCGCCGTCCAGTCGAGCGCCTCGGCGTAGTCCGATGCGCCGGTCGCGATCACCATGAAATCCTGCACGTCGACCCGCCGCGCGGCATGCGCCCCTCCACCGAAGATCTGGATCTCGGGGAGCGGCATCATGGGCTCCGCATCGCCGGCGAGGTGGCGCCACAGCGGCAACCCCCGCGCGGCGGCGGCGGCGTGGGCGGTCGCCATCGACGCGGCGACCATCGCGTTGCCGCCGAGCCGCGAGGCGTCCGCCGTGCCGTCGAGTGCCGCGAGGCAGTGGTCGACGGCCTCCTGGTCGCAGGCGTCGAGCCCGGCGAGGGCGGCGGCGATCTCGCCGTCGACCGCGGCGATCGCGCGGGTCACGTCCAACCCGCCGAACGCCTCGCCGCCGTCGCGCAAATCCACCGCCTCGGCGCTTCCCCGAGAGGCGCCGGAAGGCGCGATCGCCCGCCCGCGCGCGCCGCCCGCGAGCGCGATCTCGACCTCGACCGTAGGCCGGGCGCGCGAGTCCCACACCCGGCGCCCCTTCACCGAGCGGATCGCCGTCGCGTTCAAACCCCGAGCTCCGCCGCCCAGGCGGCGCGCACGGCACGAAGACGCGAGACAGGGGATTGGAGCAGGGTGCGGGCGACGCGGCGCACCCGGTCCCTTTCGGCTTCCTCCGTCACGTATTCCACCGGCGACTTGCCGTCGATCCGGGCGAGGAACAGCCCCGCCAGCAAGGGGGCCGCGCGGGCTTCGAGAACCTCCGGGGGTTCCCAGTCGACGCCGCCCAGATAGGTCCGGGCGAGAACGTCGAAGCAGTCCAGGAAGCCGGGTGCCGCCTCCGGCGTCCACAGGCATTTGAGCAGCAGGTGGTTGAGGCAGAAGGCGAGGTCGAAGGCGGGGTCGCCGTACCACGCGCATTCGGCATCGAGGAACACCGGCCCGGCCTTCCCGATCAGGATGTTCTTGGGGCTCACGTCGCCATGCACTAAGGCGAGCCGGGTCGCCGCCGTCCTCTCGACGATCTGGCCGAGCCGGCCGGCAAGGTCCGGATGGGCGCGGGCCGCGGTCTCCAGATAGGGTTCGAGACGGATCGCATGGAAGATCCCGTCGGAAGCGAAGCGCCGGGCCACGTCGTCGCGCCCCGCGGTGCCGGCGTGGATGGCGCGGATGGCGGCGGCGACACGGCGCGCATCGTCCGGCTCGGCCTCGCCCCGGCGCAGCTTCTCCTTCCACAGCGGGAATTCGCCGGGCTCCAGAAAGTCCATCGCGATCAGCCCGGCCTGCCGGTCGTGGCCCAGCAGACGCGGCACCGCCTGCGGCACGATCCGCCCGGCGGTCTCGATCCACGCCGCTTCGAAGGCGTTGCGCTCGACCGGCGCGCGCCAGTCCGAGGCGACCTTGAGCCGGGCGAGCGCGCGCTTGACGCAGACACAGCGCCCGCCGATGTCGATCTTCCAGATGTCGGACGACACCCCGCCGGGAAGCGCGGTCGCGCGCAATTGCGCCCCGCAGGGGACGAGGCCGAGCCGGCCCAGCGCCGTCAGGACCTCCCGGGGCGCGGTCCCGGCTTCGCCCGCCATGCCGGATTCATCCGGGCAGGGGGGCGATGCCGAGGACCGGCGGCAGGCCCGACAGAACGGGGGCAAATTCCTCCCCGCCGTCCTCGCTCGCCCAGATCCCGCCGTCGTTGAGGCCGACGAGCACGGTCCCGGAGGACGCGGGATCGACCGCGATCGAGCGCGGCGCGGGCGCCAGCCGCTCCGGGAGTCCGCCGGTCTGTCGACTCCAAGTCTTGCCGCCGTCCTCGCTTCGGTAGAACCCGGCCCCGGCGCCTTCCGGGCGCCTCCAGCCGGGCGGTGGCACCTCCGCGCCCGCGGTGAACAGCACGTTCGGCCGGTCCGCGTGGACCGCGACGTTGATCAGATAGGGGTGCGCGATCCCCGTATCCGATTGCGCGAAACTCTCGCCCCCGTCGGCGCTGCGATACAGGCCGTGACCCGAGGCCGAGACCACGGTCTTCCCGTCTGGAAGAACCGTGACCGTGTGCGAATCGAACTCGGTGCCGTCCTTGATGTTGGCCCAGCTCCCGCCGCCGTCGGCCGAGCGCACCAGCCATCCCTCCTCGACCGCGCCGAATATGACGCCGGGGTCGGAGGGAGACAGGCCGATGCCGCGGACATGGGCGACGAAGGGCGGGCCCGGGAAGGTCCAGTCCTTGCGTGTCGGCAGGCGGCGCAGGCTCTCCAGCTCCTCCCAGCTCTCCCCGCCATCGGTCGATTTGAAGATGCAGGCGGGCTCGGTGCCGACATAGAGCTCGCCGGTATCCGGATGACGGGCGAGCGAGAGCGCGTGCTTGTAGACCAGCCCCGCGTTCTTCTCGGCCCAGCGCCGCCCCCCGTCATCGGTGCGCCAGACGCCGGCGCGCTCGGTCGCCGCCCAGGCCCGGCCGGGGCGGGACGGGTCCGCCAGGATCCAGCGGACCACGCCTTCCAGCCCCAGCGGACGGGCCTCATAGCCCGCGCCGTTGCTCTCGGCCAGGAAGACGCCGTTGCCCGTCGCGAGCAGGAGAGAGGTGCCCATCTGCCCCTCCGAGACGATTGCGTGGGACGCGGAACCGATCACAACCCGTCCGCCGACACCCGTCAAGCCGCGCGTTGGACCGCCGCGCGGGCGCGCTCTAGCATTTGCGAAAGCCAATCGCGGTGATTGCTTCCAACCATGCCGAGGCATGCCGAGACCCAGGTCGCGATCGTCGGTGCCGGCCCGGTCGGGCTCGCGCTTGCCATCGAGCTCGGGCTGCGCGGTGTCGCCTGCGTCGTCATCGAGCGGCGCGCGGGCGCCCCCCGCGTGCCCCGGATGAGCAGCGTCAGCGGCCGCAACATGGAGTTCTGCCGGCGCTGGGGGATCGCGGAGGAGGTGCGGAGCGCCGCGTGGTCGCCCGCCCATCCGATGGATTTCGTCTATGTCGAGACCATGACCGGGCGCGAGCTGGCCCGGCTCAAGATCCCGTCCTACGCCGAGAGCGCGGGCCGGCTCGACTACACGCCGGAGGGGCCGGCGACCTGCCCGCAGATCTATTTCGATCCCATCCTCGCCGAGAAGGCGCGATCGCTCGACCGCGTGACGCTCGACTACGGCACGAGGCTGGAGAGCTTCGAGAGGCACGCGAACGGCGTTCGCGCCCATCTCGTCGGCGTGAGCTCCGGCGCCCGCTCGACGGTCTCCGCCGAGTATCTCGTCGGCTGCGACGGGGCGGGCGGAACCGTCCGGCGCCTTCTCGCCATCCCGCTCGACGGCCAGGGGACGATAGCGAGCAGCGTCAACGTGTTCTTCCGGTCGCGCGAATTCGCGGCGATGCACGACAAGGGCTGGGCGCGGTTCTTCCGCTTCTTCGGCGACGACGGGTGCTGGGGCGAGGCGATCGCGATCGACGGCAGGGAGCTCTGGCGGCTCTCGGTCTTCCACGACCCGGACCCCGACCTGGCCGGACACTCCTATCTGCGCAAGCTCGCCGGGCGCGACTTCGACTACCAGATCCTCGACGTCTCTCCCTGGGAGCGGCGCGACTTCCTGGCCCGGTTCTACCGCCGCGGGCGGGTGCTGATCGCCGGCGACGCGGCGCACCAGACCTCGCCGACCGGCGGGGCGGGCATGCATATCGGGGTGTGCGAGGCGGTCAATCTCGGCTGGAAGCTCGCCGCCCTGCTCGACGGCTGGGGCGGGGCAAGGCTGCTCGATTCCTACGAGGCCGAGTCCCGCCCGGTCGCCGGCCGCTTCGTCGCGCTGTCGACGCAGACCTTCGATGCCATCGCCGCGCTGCCCGGGGCCGAGGCGTTCCGCCGCGCGTTCGAGGCCGATCCCGGCATCCTGCGGCGGCTCTCGCTGGCCGACCGGTTGCGGACGCAGCTCTGCTACGAGGGCTCGCCGGTCTGCGTGCCCGACGGAACCCCGCCGCCCGACCCCCCGGACGATCCGCTGCACACGGCGCGCCCCGGCGGCCGCGCGCCGCATTGCTGGATCGGCGGCGGGCGCTCGACGATCGATCTGTTCGGCCGGGGCTTCGTGCTGCTGCGCTTGGGCCGCCCGCCCGCCGATGCCTCGCCGCTGGTCGCGGCGGCCGCCGCCGCGCGGGTTCCGCTGGAGGTCGTCGACATCGAGCATGCGGAGGCCGAGGCGCTCTACGGAAGGAGGCTGGTCCTCGTCCGCCCCGACGGCCATGTCGCCTGGCGCGGCAACGGGACGCCCGTCGACGCGGCGGCGCTGATCGAGCGGGTGCGCGGCGCCGGGTGAAGGCCGCCCTCCCCCGGAACGGTGCGGCACGCCTTGCACGGCTTGAGGCAAGGCAGGACTCGATGATAGAAAGCGTTCTAAGACTCGTAGTCTGGCCTTGAAACATGGCCGGTCGGTCCCGTGTCTTCTGCCGCACATTGGCCACGTCCGCGCTGGCCGAATCCCAGCGCAACGTCGATGGGCATGATCGTGGCGCGTCCGCGTGCCCGAATCCGACCGCTTCCTCAGGAAACCGGGGTTCCGGCATAAGGGAGGAAATTACTTTGCCCGGCTTTAGTCCCAGGGCAATTTGCCATCGTTCGCAGGCATGCCCAAACTCTGCCATTTCAGGAGGCCATGCAATAAAGCACCATTAGGGGTCTTTCGATTTGGGCATTGGTATGGAATGGTACCAAGTATGAGACAAGTGATACTTGCTGTGGCGGCACTGGTTATACTGTTTCTCCCGATAGACTTGGCGAAGGGATCGGACAAGGTTGTGTCCCCGGGCGTGGTGTAGGAGTTCTGACGGCGGTTGGTAGCTGTGGGTAAGTAGCCCGCCGCAGCGACCGTCACGAGTCTGGCGGCGGCGGGCTACTTATCCATAGCGGAGGCCATCGCGGTGCCGGTTTAGGGTTGGGCTTGCTGAGTCCACCCGACCGGAGGAGTACCACGATGACCGCCAATGACATGATGACCCTGCGCGCGCTGCTGGAAAAGAGTTCCGACACCGATCTGCTTCGCGAGATGATCGCCTTCACGGCCGAGCGTTTGATGGCGCTGGAGGTGGAGGGGTTGACCGGGGCTGCGCCCGGCGAGCGTTCGCCGGACCGGATCAACCACCGCAACGGCTACCGCGACCGGGTCTGGGAGACCCGGGCCGGCACGGTCGAGCTGAAGATCCCGAAGCTCAGGAAGGGGAGCTACTTCCCGGGGTTCCTGGAGCCGCGACGTATGGCCGAGAAGGCGCTGACCGCGGTGATCCAGGAGGCCTATATCCAGGGCGTGTCGACGCGGGCGGTCGACGACTTGGTGCAGGCGATGGGGATGTCGGGCATCTCCAAGAGCCAGGTCTCGCGGCTGTGCGGCGAGATCGACGGCAAGATCCAGGGCTTCCTCGACCGGTCCCTTGAGGGCGACTGGCCCTATCTCTGGCTCGACGCGACCTATGTGAAGGTGCGCGAGGCCGGGCGCATCGTCTCGGTCGCGGTCACCGTCGCGGTGGCGGTCAACGACCGGGGCCGGCGCGAGGTCCTCGGCATGGCGGTCGGCGCGTCGGAGGCCGAGACCTTCTGGACCGAGTTCCTGCGCAGCCTCACCCGCCGCGGCTTGCGCGGCGTGAAGCTGGTAATCGCCGACGACCACAAGGGCCTGAAGGCCGCCGCCACGCGCATCCTCGGCGCAACCTCCCAGCGCTGCCGCGTGCACTTCATGCGCAACCTGCTCGCCCATGCCGGCAAGCAGGGCCGGCGCGTCGTCTCCGCCTTCGTCGCTACCGCCTTCGCCCAGGACGACGCCGACGGCGCCAGGGCCCAGTGGCGCCTGGTCGCCGATCAGCTCAGGCCCAAGGTGCCGAAGCTCGCCGCGCTGATGGACGAGGCCGAGCACGACGTCCTGGCCTACATGACCTTTCCCAGAGAGCACCGCCAGAAGCTGCATTCGACGAATCCACTCGAACGGCTCCATGCCGAGATCAAGCGCCGCACCAACGTCGTCGGCATCTTCCCCAACGAGGACGCCATCACCCGCCTCGTCGGCGCGATCCTGCTCGAGCAAAATGATGAATGGGCCGTTGCAAGGAGATACATGACGCTGGAATCGATCGCTCCCGTGAGCGACAATCTCACCGTCAAGCTGCCCGCCGTGGCAGCCTGAGCGAACCGGCCCTGCCCGCCGGATACCGCGATCGGCGCCAGGCTCTTACACCACGTGGCGGGACACGATCATCGGACAAGGTCATACATGACAAGAGTGCACTGAAGTCCGATGCAGAGAAAAATGCCTTCATAGACGCTTTCGTTGATACTGTTTTTCCAACGACTCGGCCGACCGAACCAGTGAGACGGCGGAGGGATGACATTCATTTTGCGATCCTGGGATCTGCTACCTTTGAGACTTTCAAATATGTCGACAGCGCTGTAACCTCATTATCGAAAATTCTCCCTTACGATGTATCGGTTCGTGACGGGGGCAACGTCAATACGGTGATATTCTTTACGGACAATGTCCGAAGGGACAGCTTTGGGCGCCTGAGAGATTTGATACAAGAGTTTCTGTTTCCGGACGAAACAATAGAGGACGCATTTCGGAAATTCGGAAACTCGAAATGCCTCTTGATTACACCTGGATACGCGGACAAGGTGTCGGGCGTCCTTATGGTGTTGTCGAATCAGAAAGACGATTTCGAGTATGTGAAATTCTGTTTTAAATCTACCCTTCTGCGGTCTCTCGGACTACTCGGAAAACGGACGAACAACGAGCTAATGAACGACGGCAACGAGTTTAACATCACAAATCTGGACAAACGAATTTTGCGAGCATTGTATTCGGAGGAACTGAACGGAAAAGATCTGGAAGGTGCGGTGCGAGTCCTGACCGAGTAGAGAATGCATATCAGGGCTCGCAAGTTTGGTGATGTGAAGTATGGATAGCGCAACCGCACGGGCAGGCTGTACAGATAGGGTAATTGCCTGACAGTTGCCGCTTCCGGCGGGGTTCTGTTTCAGGCGGCTTTCTTCATCTTCTCCTCCTTTGGCGTCTTCGGTTTTGGCAGGCATCGGACGAAGACGTCGGCCGGCGTCCTGCCCTTCATGCCGCGGCCCTGGTGGGGTCGCTCGGTATTGTAGCGCAGCAGGTAGGCGTCGAGGTCGGTCTGCATGGCCTCGATGCTGTCGTAGAACTTCTTCCTCCCCATGACGCGGAAGTGCTCGTCCAGCAGGGTGCGGTGCAGACGCTCGACGAAGCCGTTGGGCTGGGGCCTTCGGACCCTGGTGGTGCGGTGCTCGATCTCCTCGAGCTGGAGGAACAGCTCGTAGGGGTGGCGATCGGGCCGGCCGCAGAACTCGCGCCCGTTGTCCGACAACACGGTGTCGATCCGCGCGCCGTGCGCCTCGAAGCTCGGCAGCACGTCGTTGTTCATCAGCTGGACCGCGGTGACCGGCATCTTATTGGGATAGAGCCTGCCCCAGGCGTAGCGCGAGTGGCAGTCGACGGCGCTCTGCAGGTAGACCTTGCCGACCCCCTTGAGGTGGCCGACGAAGAAGCTGTCGACGGCCACGAGGTCGCCGCTGTGGCGGGTCTCGATGTGGCGCTCGCGGAACTCGGGCGAGAACCGCTCCAGCAGACGGATCTGCTCGTCCGAGAGCTCGATCCGGCGCTCGGCGGTGGTCTTCTCCAGCCGGAGCAGCCGTTCCTGCCTGGTCAGCAGCGCATGCCGCGACCACACCCCGCGCACCCCGCCGGAAGACACGTGGACGCCCTTGAGCGAGAGCTCCTGGGCGACGCGGAGCGCGCCGTGGGTGGGGTGGTCCAGCGCGTGCGCGAGGATCGCGTCCTCGACCTCCTGCGAGACCCGGTTGGGGGGCGGTCCCCGGGCGCCGGGCAGCCGGTCGATCAGCCCGTCCGCCCCGTAGGTCTGATAGTTCCTCCTGATCTCGTAGAACTGCTGGCGCGAGTAACCCATGATCCGGCACGCCTTCGACACGTTGTTCATCTCGGCGGCCAGCTCCAGAAGGCTCAGCTTGCGCCGTGCTATCTTGTCCTTGGTGGTCATGTCGCTCTCCCGATGGGTCGGATGTTGGCAAAACGATCCTTACCCCCACCGGGAGCGGCCTGGCCACCGCCGGCGCGCACGACTCTTGACGGTCGCGCGCCGGCGGCCCGAACTGTCAGGTGATTACCGTCCCACTACAGGCTGGGTGTCGGGCGCCACCGGATTCCTCGCCTGCGACAAGGGGGGCGGCTGCGCCATTCCGACGCCAACCGGGACGGGCGGCTGGCTGCGGCGGACGCGGAGCGGTCGAAGTTCGATGTCTGGCGTGATCGGGCTCCACACAGACGCCAGCGAGCGCGAGCAGTCGGGTCACCGGCGTTCGGCAACGAAAGCTGCGGCATCCGCCAAGGTGCCTTGCACGCCTTACGATGGCGTTTGCCAGCACTTTTCCGTACCGGCCATCCGGTCACGGTTGCGCCGCCGCCCAACATATGACTTGTAAACACGCTGTCCTGGCGCGATCATCCTGCGCAGGGGCAGGCCGCCTGTGGAAGGCTGGCGAGGCCTCCGCCGCACGGCACTGAAGAGGAGGTGGGGAGGGGCACGGAACGCGACAGGACCGGCGCCGTCCCACTCTTGCGTCTGCGGCACAGACCAGACGAACGGAAGCCGTTCGGAACCAGGGGAGACATCGACATGCAACTGAAATGGCTTGTGCCCACGGTCGCCGGTCCGGCGATCGCGATCGCCGGGCTTCTGGCGGCGCCGATGCAGTCGCTCGCCATGGAGCGCACCGTCCATATCGCCGGCTTCGGCGCCAAGTCGGGCGTCGTCAGGTCGTTCGGCGTCAACACCGAGGCGGTGATGCTCGCCGCCGCCAACCAGATCAACGCATCCGGCGGGGTCAAGCTCGGCGACGGCGCCACCGGCAAGATCAAGGTCACCTTCTACGACGACCGCTGCAACGCCGAGGAGGGCATCTCGGTGCTGCGCCGCATCGCCACCACCGACGCGGTGGTCGCGGTCGGGCCGACCTGCTCCAACGTCGCCGAGCCGCTGTTCGGCATCCTGCAGAAGAAGGTCGGCGACGACAAGGACACCGGGCTCCAGTTCCCGGTCTTCACCGACACCGCGATCAAGGGCGGGCTCGCCAAGATCTCGGAATGGGCATTCCGCAACGTGCCCAACGAGATGGAGATGTACCGCCAGATGTTCAAGTGGATCAAGGCGCAGAACCCCGACCTCAAGACCGTCTTCGGCGGCGTCGAGGAGGATTTCGCGCATTCCCGCTTCACCTGGTACAAGGTGATGAAGACGCGGTCGGGCGATGCCGGCTATGAGGTGCTCGGCGAGGCCAAGTGGCTGCTGGCCGACACCAACTTCACCACCCAGGTGCGCAAGATGCGCAAGGCCAAGGCCGATGTCGTGGCGATCTCGGCGCATCCCTTCACCACCTGCGGCGTGCTCAAGGAGATGCAGCGCCAGCGCGTCAAGCCGAAGCTGCTGGTCGGGCTGACCTCATCGTCCAGCCTGGAGACCCTGCAGGGCTGCGCCAAGCAGGCCGAGGGGATCATCATCCCGACCAGCTTCGCCCCGGTGACGCCGGCCGCGAAGATGGCCGCCGAGGCCGCCGCCAAGCTCGGCGGCAGCGCCGATCTGCACAGCGCCGCCGCCTGGGAGATCGTCAACATCCTCAAGGACGTGATCGAGTCCCAGAAGGTGATGGCCAAGGCCGACACGCTGAAGGCCGACAGGCGCAAGATCCGCGACGGGCTCGCCAACCTGAAGACCACCGGCGGGCTGCTCGGCAAGATCCAGCGGACCGACGAGGGCGAGGCGGTCAAGCCCTATGTCTACGTCCACGCCAAGGCCGGTGAGTGGGCGGTTCTCCACAACCCGATCAAGTAACGCTCGAATCCCCGGCGGGCCGGCGCAAAGTCGGCCCGCCGGGTGCTTTTGCTGACGGGGGCGCGGGATGGAGGACTTCCTGTTCGACCTGATCGACCTGGTTCAGTCGATCGCCGACGGGCTCCTGTTCGGGACCACCTATGCGATGATCGGGATCGGCTTCACGCTGATCTTCGGCGTCATGGACAAGCTCAACATGAGCTACGCCGCCGCCGCCATCGCCGGGGCCTATTCCAGCATCGCGGCGTTCGCGCTGGTCCCCTTGCCGGCGCCGGCGGTGTTTCTCGTCGCGGCGGTCTCCGCCGGCATTTTCGGCTATGTGATCTACCTGCTCTGCTTCCGCTTCATCCCGCTGGCGAGCCCGCTTGCCACGCTGATGGCGACCGTCGGCATGCTGCTGCTGATCGACGAGATCGTGGTCCACGAAACCGACGGCATGCCGCAGCCCTACCCGGCGCTGTTCGACGACGTGATGATCGAGCTCGGGCCGTTCGGGCTGCGCGGCGACCTGATGTTCGTCTTCGGGGTCAGCGTCGTCGCCATGGGGCTGCTGCTCTACTTGATCTACCGCACGCGGCTCGGCATCGCGACGCGGGCGGTCTCGCAGCAGCCGGTGGCGGCGCAGCTCTGCGGCATCGGTCTGGAGCGCACCAACGCGATGACCTTCGTCATCACCGGGGTGCTCGGCGGCGTCGCCGGCGCGATGATCGGGGCGGCGGTCGGCGTGCTGTCGCCGCTGCTCACGCTGCCGTTCACCGTCAAGGGGCTGATCGTCACCGTCATCGGCGGGCTCGGCAGCATCCCCGGCGCGATCGTCGCCGGCCTCCTGGTCGGCGCCTTCGAGAACATGTTCCAGTTCCTGCGCGGCGTCACCGAGCGCGACATGTACGTGATGCTGCTCCTGTTCGTGTTCCTGTTCCTGCGCCCCGGCGGCATCTTCTCCCGCCCGGCCGGGCGGGACTGAAGGACCGCGCGCGGGATGGATTTCTATCTCGGCCTCCTGCAGATCATCGGGGTCCACACGATCCTCGGCCTGTCGGCCTATGTGGTGATGCTCACCGGCCAGCTCAGCCTGGCGCAGGCCGGGTTCTTCGCGATCGGCGCCTATGTGTCGGGCATGCTCACAGTGCTTGCCGGGTTCCACATCCTGCCGGCGATGCTGGCCGGCGGCCTGCTTGCCGGCGTGATGGCGTGCATCGTCGGGTTTCCGGCGCTGCGGGTTAAGGGGCTGATGCTGGTCATCGCGACGCTCGCCTTCGGCGAGTTCGTGCGGCTGTTCTTCTTCAACTTCGACTACCAGATCTCCAAGGGCGGGATCGCCGTCGGGCCGCTCGGCGGGGAGGGGTTCCGCCAGATCCGCTTCTTCCCCGAGAACGGCTGGACCTCGCTCGACGTGATGCTGTTCGTCTGGGGGGTGGTGATCGCCGTCATGGCGGCGCTCTGGTGGATGGACCGCTCGCGCGCCGGCGCGGTGCTGCGCGCGGTCGGCGAGGACGAGCTCGCCGCCCAGAGCGCGGGCATCAACCTCACCGTGGTCAAGGTCGCGGCGATGACCGCGGGCGGTTTCATCGCCGGGCTCGGCGGCGCCCTCTACGCCCATTACACGACGCATATCGAGCACCTGAATTTCGGCGTGATCCTCGCCACCTTCGCCATCGCCTACCCGATCCTGGGCGGGCTCTCCAACGTCTTCGGCACGCTGATCGCGGTGATCTTCATCCAGGGCGTGCTGGTCGAGGGTCTGCGGTTCCTCGGCGACTGGCGCAACCTCTTGTTCGGCGCGCTGATCGTGCTGGCGATGAACGTGCGTCCGCGCGGGCTGCTCGACGAGCGGTCGATGGCGCTCCTCAAGGGCCTGTTCACCGGCCGGGACCATGCTCGTACTTAGGTCGCTGTCCAAGCATTTCGGCGGCGTGCGCGCGGTCGACGGGCTCGATCTCGAGGTCGCGGAGGGCGAGATCTTCGGCCTGATCGGCCCCAACGGCTCGGGCAAGAGCACCACCGTCAACCTGATCTGCGGCGTGTTCCCGGTGACCGCGGGGGAGGTGCGGTTCAAGGATCGCGACATCACCCACGCCCAGCCGCATGTCTGCCTCGCCGCCGGTATCGCGCGCACCTTCCAGAACATCCGCCTGTTCGGCCATCTGAGCGTCTGGCAGAATTTGTGGGTGGCGCAGAATGCCCTTGCCGACCGCAAGTCGACCCGCTTCGTGAACCGCTGGTTCTCCGGCTCCCGGCAGGCGCGCGCGGACACCGGGGCGCTGCTGGAATTCGCCGGGCTCGGCGCCAAGGCGGACGAGCTCGCCGGCAATCTCTCCTTCGGCGAGCAGCGCCGGCTGGAGCTGGCGCGCGCGCTGGCCGCCAAGCCGACGATGCTGCTGCTCGACGAGCCCGCGGCCGGGATGAACATGGAAGAGGTGGGCGCGCTCCGCGAGCGCCTGCACGCGCTGCGCGACGACGGCAAGACGATCCTGCTGGTCGAGCACGTGATGGAGCTGGTCATGGGGGTGACGGACCGCATCGCGGTGCTCAATTTCGGCCAGAAGATCGCCGAGGGAACGCCGGACGAGATCCAGAACGACAAGCTGGTTCGCGAGGCCTATCTCGGCACCTCCGGGCAGGCCGGGCAGGGCGATGCTTGAGGTGCGCGACATCGCCACCTCCTACGGCAAGATCGAGGCCCTGCGCGGCGTCGATCTCGCGGTGGCGGACGGGCGGATCACCTGCCTGCTGGGCCCCAACGGCGCCGGCAAGACGACGCTGATGATGACCATCGCGGGCATCCTCAACCCGACGCGCGGCTCCATCGTCTTCGACGGCGCCGAGCTGGTCGGCCAGACGCCGAGCCGCATCGTCGAGCGCGGCATCGCGCTGGTGCCCGAGAACCGCCTCGTGTTCGCCGAGATGGACGTGCGCGAGAACCTGATCGCCGGCGCCTATCGCAGGCTCGCGAGGGAGCGCGCCGAGGTGGACCGGGACCTGGAGCGCATGTTCGACCGGTTCCCGATACTGCGCGAGCGCGCCGAGCAGAACGCAGGCACGCTGTCGGGCGGCGAGCAGCAGATGCTGGCCGTCGCCCGCGCGCTGATGGCGCGCCCCCGGCTGTTGCTGATGGACGAGCCCTCGCTCGGCCTCGCGCCGCTGATGGTGGAGGAGATCTTCCGCATCATCCGCGACCTGCACAGCGACGGCACGTCGATCTTCCTGGTCGAGCAGAACGCCCACATGGCGTTGCAGGTGGCGCATCATTTCTTCCTGCTCGAACAGGGACGGGTGACCTTCTCCGGCACGCCGGGCGAGCTCGCCGAGGACGAGGTCATCCAGAGGGCCTATCTGGGGTCGCGGCCGGACGGCTGACGGCCGATGGTCGATTTCGTCCAGAACTGCTTCGACGGGGCGATGCTGGGCTCCTCCTACGCCCTGCTCGCCATCGGCTTCACCCTGATCTTCGGGGTGATGCGGCGTCTCAACCTGTCCTACGGGCCGTCGATCATGCTGGGCGCGTTCGTCGGCACGCTGATCTTCCTCGAATTCCGCGCCGGCAGCCTGGCCGTCGCCGCGGCCACGGTGCTGGGCGCGGTGCTGGTCGGCATCTATGTCGAACGGCTCTGCTTCTGGGCGATCCGCCGCGGCGCCGCGGTCGCCTCCATGGTCTCCAGCTTCGCCATCTGGATGCAGCTCGAGGAGCTGGTCACGGTGGTGTTCCCCGACCGAACCTATCCCTTCCCGCCGCTCATCGAGGCGGCGCCGATCGATTTCGGGCCGTTCTTCTTCAAGGTCGAGAACCTGGTGATGTTCGCCTCGGCCGCGGCGCTCACCGTCGCGCTTCACCTCGCCCTCTACCGCACGCGCTTCGGGCTCCGCCTGCGCGCGGTCTCGGAGAACCCGGACGCGGCGCGCTATATGGGGATCAACATCGCCGCGGTCACCTTCTTCGCCTTCGCCCTGGCATCGGCGATCGGCGGCGTCGCCGGCTACCTGATCGTCTCGGCCGATGCCCAGATCACCCCGCTGTTCGGGCTGTGGGCGACCTTCAAGGGGCTGATCGCGATGATGCTGGGCGGCATGGGATCGATCCCCGGCGCCATACTGGGCGGGCTGCTGCTCGGCGTCGTCGAGGCGCAGAGCATCTGGTATCTCGGCACCGAGTACCGCGACCTCTGCGCGTATGCGCTCCTGTTCCTGTTCCTGGTGTTCCGCCCCGGCGGGCTGTTCGGCCACGCCCTCGCCGAACGGGAGCGGCTGGCGCTGAGGCGGGTGTGAAGCCGCGCCGCTGGTGGCGCATGGGGATGACATTTACTCCCTGAATGGCCGTTGCTAAGATTTTTGGCCAATTCGATAACGCGTTGCGAGAACAACGCCACTCTTGGGAGGATCTACAATGTCGATCAGATTGCCGGCGCGGGGGCTTTCGGTCCTGGCCGCCACGTTCCTGTTCGCCGCCGGCGCGCTCCAATCCGCGCAGGCGCAGGACTTCGTGCTCAAGTTCGGAACCCTCGACTCGCCCCAGTCGATCATCGGCAAGGGCCAGAAATGGTACCTCGATCGCGTCGAGGAGCTCAGCAAGGGCAAGGTGAAGTTCGAGCCCTACTGGTCGAGCTCGCTGGTCCCCTCGCGCCAGCTTCTGGACGCGCTCAACTCCGGCATCTCGGATGTGAGCTTCATCATCCCGGGCTATTACCCGGGCAAGCTCCCGCTGCTGACCGTGGCCACCCTTCCGACCACCTATTCCAACGCCTACACCTTCGGCAAGGCGATGAGCGACCTGGTCGCGGCGACCCCGGAGATCCGCCAGCAGCTCGCCAAATGGGGCGCCCGCTATCTGGTGAGCCAGCCCTTCCCGCCCTACAACCTTTTGTCGCGCGCGCCGGTGAAATCCGTCGCCGACATGAAGGGGCTCAAGGTCCGCGCCTTCGGGGCGCAGGCCAAGCTGATGAAGCGGCTCGGCGCGGTGCCGGTCGGCATCCCGACGCCCGAGGTCTACACCTCGCTGCAGCGCGGCACCATCGACGCCGCATCCTACCCGCCGCTGCTGATCGTCGACTTCAAGCTGCACGAGGTCGGCAAGCATTTCTGGGCCCAGCCGCTGGCCAGCAACACGTCGCTGCTCGCCATCCGCCTGAAGACCTGGGACAAGCTGCCGCCGGAGGTCCAGAAGGCGTTCGACCAGGCGTCCGCGGAGAACCACGCAGCCTATCACAAGATCGTCCAGGTCGAGGGCAACGAAGGCTCGGCGAGGGAGGCGTTCAAGAAGGCGGGCGTCGCCATCAGCCCGGGCAGCCAGGCCGCGACGGACACTATCGACAAGCACACCGCGCCGATCTGGGAGGAGTGGATCCAGGACATGGAGAAGAAGGGCCTGCCCGGGCGCAAGGTGGCCGAGACCTTCGCCGCGGCGCTCGCCAAGGCGTCCAAGGAGGTGCCGGGCAAGTAGGAAAGGCCCGGGCGTCACCCACCTGACCGCGGGGGTCCCGGCGCGGGACCCCCGAGAGGGGAGCGATCATCGCAAGCGGCCTCGGCAGGACCATCGTCGCCTGGCAGGCGCATGTCGAGAAGGCGAGCACGGCGGTCGCCGCCGGCGTCATCTTCTCTCTCATGCTGCTCGTCGTGGCGGACGTGCTGGGGCGCAAGCTGTTCAACGCGCCGATCCAGGGCGCCATCGAGGTCACCGAGCTGACGCTGGTGGTGATGGTCTATCTGAGCGTCGCCTACGTCCAGGGACGCCGAGAGCATATCCGGCTGGAGCTGTTCTCGTCGCGCCTTTCCGAGCGCGGGCTGAGACGGCTGAACCTGTTCAGCCTGGTCGTCGCGCTGGTGATCTGCCTGGTCATCACCTGGCGGATCGGGCTGTTCGCCTGGGAGTCCTGGGTGACCGGCGACCACACCATGGGCCTGGTCGAGATCCCGATCTGGCCGAGCAAGGTCGCGGTCTTCTTCGGCTTCGTCCTGCTGTCCCTGCGGCTGGTCATCGACCTCGCCGGCGCGCTGCTCGGTGCCGAGACCGGGCACGGGCCGCAGGACGCCGCTTCGGGCTAGGGTCCGGATATCGTCATGCAGCCGACCGACATAGGCTGGCTCGCGATCGGCGTCCTCGCGGCGCTTCTCCTGCTGCGGGTCCCGGTCGCCTACGCCATGCTGACGGTGGGGTTCTTCGGCTATATCGGCATCGGCGGGGTCGAGGCGGCGCTGGGCGTGGTCGGGCTGATGGTGCATGCCTCGCTGGTCAAGTACGCGCTGACCGTCGTGCCGCTGTTCATCCTGATGGGGCATCTCGCCCACCATGCGGGCTTCGCCGCGGACATCTTCACCACCGGGCAGCGCTGGCTGGGCCATTGGCCCGGCGGGGTGGTCCACGCCACGATCGCCGGCGCGGCTTCGTTCGGCGCCGCGTCGGGTTCGGGGATCGCCGCCTGCGCCACGGTGAGCAAGGTGACGATACCCGAGATGCTGGCGCTCGGCGTCGACCGGCGCCTCGCCTTCGGCAGCGTCGCCGCGGCGGGGACGCTCGCCACCATGATCCCGCCCAGCATCCTGATGATCATCTACGGGATCGTCACCGAGCAGTCGATCGCCCACCTGCTGATCGCCGGCATCCTTCCCGGCTGCGTCATCGCGCTGGTGTACATGGCGACGGTCTACCTCAAGGTGCGGCTCGACCCCACGCTCTGCCCCCGGCAGGAGAGGGCGAGCTGGAGGGAGCGACTGGTCGCGGTCAAGGGCGTGGCCGGCATCGGCGCGCTCGCCTTCGTGGTCATCGGCGGGATCTACACCGGCTGGTTCACGCCGACCGAGGCGGGCGCCTTCGGCGCCTTTGCCGCCTTCCTGCTCGCCCTGGCCACGCGGCGGCTGACCTGGGACCAGCTGCGCGACAGCCTGCTCGAGACCGCCCGGACCACCGGGATGGTCTATTTCATCGTCGCGGCCGCCTTCGTCTTCGGCACGTTTCTCGCCACCACGCGGCTGCCGACCAACATCTCCGAGCTGATCGTCAACGCGGACGTCAACCGCTACGCGATCCTGATCGCCATCGTCGCCTTCTATATCGCGCTGGGATGCTTCATCGACCCGCTGCCGGGCATGATCCTCACGCTTCCCATCATCTTCCCCGCCATCGTGAGCCTCGGCTTCGACCCGATCTGGTTCGGCATTCTGCTAATCTATCTCTCGGAGCTCGCCATGATCACGCCGCCCTTCGGGCTCCATCTGTTCGTGCTCAAGGGGATATTCCAGGATGCGGAGATGAACGAGGTCATCTTCGGCGCCGTGCCGTTCATCATGGCCGCCGTCGTCATCCTGTTCATCCTCATCGCCTTCCCCGAGGTCGCGCTGTGGCTGCCCTCGCAGATGCTGTGAGGCGGCGGCAGCCGGATTCCAAAGCGCAAGGAGGACGCCGGACCCCATGGCAGACAACACCGACAGGCTGGTTATCCGGGTCAACCAGCAGCAACGCGAGCTGCTGGAGAGACTCAAGCTCGAAGGAGAGTTCGGCGACACTCTCGCCGAGGTGGTGAGCGGCGTGTTTCGCCGCTACGCCGACGATGTCGCGAAGCGGGAGGGCAAGCGATGACGGCGCTCGGCGACCGGCGGCTCGACCTGGTGCTCGAGCCCGTCACCGGCAAGGCGGTGCCGGTCTACAAGGGCGAGACGCTGCGCATCGCCCAGCTCGAAGGCGGGCAGTGCGTCGACTTCAACTGCTACAATCTGCGCGACTACAAGGAGTACATGTCCACCGGCATCATGCGGCGCCAGGGCATGCGGGCCCGAGAAGGCCATTTCGTGTGGAGCGCGCCGCCCAGGTTCCGCCCCATGATGGTCGTCACCGCGATGCCCGAGACCTGCGTGACCGACTTGCTGGCGCCGCGCTGCAACGGCGCCATGATGGAGATCATGTTCGGTTTCGAGACGCACACCAACTGCACCGATACCTTCACCGAGGCGGTGGGGGAGTACGGTCTGACGCCGGACGATCTGCACGATTCCCTCAACATGTGGATGAACACCGGGCTGACGCCGGACGGCGAGACCACCTATTCCTGGAACCCGGCCCGCAAGGGGGACCATGTGGACCTGCTGGCGCTGATGGACGTGCTGGCGGTGCCCATCGTGTGCGGCTCGGGGGATGTGCTGCTGACCAGCAACTTCTCCTTCAAGCCGATCGGCGTCGAGGTGTTCGGGCCGACCGCGGAGACCGAGGCCAGGGTCGAGGCGCTGAACGCGGAGTACGTCTCGTTGAAGAACCAGCGCAGGGTCGAGGATTTCCGCGTGCGCGAGATCAGAACCGAGCGCGAGCTCAAGCCGGTTTCCGGCTACCAGCCCGAATTCCCGAGCTTTCCGCTGACCTATACCGAAATCGCCCTCGAGATGACCGATGACGACCGGGAACGGTTAGAATATCTAAGGAACGCACGCTATCCTGGCAGCGACGAAGAGGTGGTGCTCGCCGCAATCATGTCGTGGTACCTGGAGAACCGGCGCAACAAGACGTGGGATGTCTACCGGGGCGGGCTGAAGCCCTAGATCCGGCGAGGGCGCGGGCCGACGCGCCAGGGAGGAATGCACATGAAGACCGTCGAGGTCGTCGATCGCTCGCCGATGATCGACAAGCTCAACGACATGCTGGAGCTCGATCCGGCGAGAACGGCCATTGTCGCCATCGACATGCATCGGGGCCATCTCGACCCCGAGGTGGCGACCATGCCGTGCAGCCCCGAGGTCTGCGACAGCGTGATCGCGAACACCGAGCGGCTGCTCGCCTTCTGCCGCGGCAACGGCCTGCCCGTCATCCACGTCGTGGTGGTGAACCGGGACATCAGGGGCGTCGGTTCCGAGGCCAGCATCCGGCCGTTCTTCCAGTACATGAACCGCATCAAGGAAGAGACCGACCGGCTGGCGCCGGGGCGCCGGACGACGGTCATCGGGCACAACATGGAAGGCAGCGTGCAGACCGAGATCATGCCCCGGCTGTACGACGAATCCGACTACGTCATCGACTACAAGAAGCGCCAGGACTGCTTCATCGGCACCGACCTGGAGCTGCTGCTGCAGACCGTCGGCGCCGATACGGTGGTCATCGTCGGCATCAACACCAATACCTGCGTGCTCAACACCGCCTTCACCTCGGCGAACAAGAACTACAAGGTCGTGGTGGTCTCGGACTGCGTCGGCACCATGTATGGCGACGACCTGCACGAGTTCGCGCTGCAGAACATCAGCCGCTGCCTGGGCTGGGTGCTCACCATCGACGAGTTCGAGGGCAAGGTCGCCGCGTCATTGCCGGAGCGCCTGGCGGTGTCCTGAACCGCGGGACGGCTTCACGCGAAGCCGTGCTCCAGCAGCTCGAGAAAGGCCTCGCGGCCGATGCCGGCGAGGCCCATCCGGGCGAGCGTCAGCCCTTCCGCGCGGAAATCCCGTTCGAGGATCGTCGAGGCCAGGTGGATGACGTGGTCGATGACCGGCGTCTTCACGCCGGCGATGCGGCCGAGCTCGGAATAGATCAGGTGGCCGTAGGGCACGTCTTCCAGCAGATAGCGATGCGCGAGCGTCGTCGGCGCCATGATCCAGCGGTCCGGCTCGCTCTGGTGGAAGGCCTCGTAAGCGAGCCCTGAGGCGCCGGCCTCGTCGGTGGTGTAGCCCATGCGCCAGAACAGCTCGACGAACGGCATGGTCTTGGCATCGAGCGCCGCGGCCACGGCCAGGCGTTCGCGGTCCACCGCGTCGATCAGCCGGCCGACCGACGGCGTGATCCCGTCATAGTAGTGCCGGAAAATCGCCCCCCGTGGCCTCGATCCGGCCGGCGTTGCACAGCACCGCCGGCGGGTGGTGGATCGCGTTGCCGTAGGGGAAGACGGTCTCCAGCACGTTGGCGAAGGGCTGCACCGACGGGTAGACGGTCCTCACCACCTCGTGCAGCCTGGCCGTCTCGCGCCCCGGGAAGCCGCCGAAGACCATGAAATCCGACACCCGCGAGATGCGGCACTTGGTGGGCTCGATGCGGCGGCAGAGATAGGGAAGCGTCGCGGTCTCGCAAAATACCGGGTGCGCGATGCCGTGCTCCCTGAGCACATGCGGTATCAGCAACAGCGTGTGGCCCGGCGAGACGAACAGGACCTGGTCTTCCCGCAGATGCGGCGCGGCGGCGGACACCCATTTCTCGTGCAGATGGGCGGGGCTCACGATCATCACCAGCTCCGCGCCGTCCATCGCCGCTTCGGCGTCGTCGGTGATCGACGCGAGCGGCGCGAAGCCGTCGCCGAACGGGGCGGTGTAGTGGATGCCGCCGATCTCCTGGAGCGGCGCCAGCGCGTCGCGGTCCTGGCTGTAGAGGCGGATCTGGAAGCCGAGCGTCGTCAGATGCGCCGCCGCCGAGGTGCCGCCCCCGCCGGCGCCGAAAATGGCGATCCGCTCTACCGTCATGTCCATCCCCCCTCCCCGCAACCGTGCCCAAATGCACGCACAGGATCAACTTGCCGGTGCCGTGAATTGCCGCCATGCTCGCCGCAGTCGGAATTCGGAACGCAGAGACCATGACAGGACAGGACACGACCGCGCCGCCGCTGGTGTTCAGCCATTTCGGCTACGACACCGGCGCCTATGACCGGGCCGTCGATTTCTGGACCCGCGTGTTCGGCTTCGGCATCAGCGACCACGGCCCGCTCGGCAAGCAGCGGATCTGCTTCATGACCCGCCGCCCGTTCGAGCATCACCAGCTCGTCGCCGTGAGCGGGCGCGATCCGGCGCAGCCGACCACGGTGGCCGATCTCGGCTTCCGCGCGCCGGACCTCGGCGAGCTCAGGCGGATCGCCGCCCTGCTGGCGGAGGAGGGGGGGTGACCGGCATCGCCGCGGTCGATCGCGGCGTGTCGTGGACGCTCCATTTCACCGATCCGACGGGGCTTCCCGTCACCATCGATGTCGACACCCCCTGGTACGTCCCGCAGCCGCAGGCCTGGCCGCTCGACCTCGCGTCCGACGACGAGACGATCCGCGCGACGACGCGGGCGCGCTGCGAGGATCGCGCGGGCTTCTGCAGCCGCGAGGAATGGCGCGCGGAGACCGAGGCCACGCTGGCCGCGAGCGGCAAGCTGCAGCTCCAGGCGACGCCGACCGTCGACCCTCCGCCGCCCGATGCCGGACCGGTCTTCCGCAACGATTTCGGCACCGGCGAGCGGTTTCCCCGTGTCTCGATGTTCCGCGTCGGCATGCTGGCGATCGATCTCGACGCGCTGGCCGACTTCTACGAGACCGAGCTCGGCTATCTCGTGACCGGGCGCGGGCTGCGCCCCGCCGTCGGCGAAGTTCCGGCGGCGGAGGTCGTCTACCTCACGCGCGACCCCAGCCAGGTCGCCCAGCTCGTCCTCGTCGCCGGGCGCCCGGCGGAGCTTCCGAGCAGCATCAACCAGGTCACCTTCAGGGTGCCGTCGCTGCCGGCGCTGCGCGAGGTGTGCGCACGCATGTACGCCCATCCCGAGGTCGACGACTACCGCCCGGTGGATCACGGCAACTCGTTCTCGCTCTACTGCAACGACCCGGAGGGCAACACGATCGAGCTCAGCCGCGAATCCGCCTGGTACACGCCGGCGCCCAGCGCCTGGCCGCTCGACCTTACGCTGTCCGACGAGGAGATATTGCGCGTGTCCGAGGCGCGCTGCCATTCGGTGCCGGGCTTCATGATGCGGGCCGACTGGAAGGCGCGGGCGCGGGCGCAGCTGCTCGATGCCGGGCGGCTCGAGGCCGAAGCTTTTCCCCGGCCCGCCTGACCGGCGATCGCCCGCTACCGGCCGGCGGCGAATTCCCTGAGCACGTCGAGCGCGAGCCTGCGGTCGTCCGGCGAGCCGCGGATCTGGATCGCGGGCTCGGTCACGCCGGTCTCCAGATAGGCGGCCAGCCGGTCGCGGCAGTTGGCCGGCGTGCCGCCGACCGCGAACGCATCCACCGCGTCGTCGGGAACCAGGCGTTTGGCGGTCTCCATGTCGCGCCTGGCGACGGCGGCGACGATCGCCTCATGGTCGATGGGCAGGCCCGAGGAGCGGATGTTGTCCGCCATGGCGCGGTTGCGGAACAGGAAGGCGAGCCGCCCGCGCAGATGGTCCACCGCCTCCCGCCCGTCCGCCGAGACCGCGAAGTAGAGGAACGCGGCGCTGCGCAGCGCGCCCGGATCGCGCCCCGCCGCAAGCGCGCCTTCGGCGATCCGGTCGAGGCTGTGGCGCACATGGGCGAGCGTCAGCCCGCCCGACAGCACCACCCCGTCGGCGATGCGCCCGGTCAGCCGCAGCATCTGCTCCCGGGTCGCCGCGACATAGATCGGGATGGGCGCGGGCGGGGCGAACGCCATGCGCGCGCCGGCGAGGCGGAAGAACGCCCCGTCATAGGTCACCGCCTCGCCGGTCCAGAGCGCCCGCAGGCACTCGATGAACTCGCGCACCGCCCGGATTGGCCGCTCGGGCTCGACCCCCGACTCGCCGAGGAACAGCGGATTGCCGACGCCGATGGCGACGCCGACCCGGCCCGGCGCCACGTCGGTCAGGGTCGCGAGCGACATCGCCGTCGGGGTCGGGTGCCACAGATAGGGGCTGATCGCGGTCGGGATCACCGTCGCCCTCTCGGTCGACATCGCAAAGGCCATGCAGCCGGCGACGGCCTCGCGATAGCCCATGTGCTCGGCCATCCAGATCCGCTCGGCGCCCGCCTGCTCCGCCTCGCGGACGATTTCGAGCGAATCGGTCAGTCGGTCGAACCCGTCGAAGCGAATACCGAGTCCCGGGCTCATCGATCCTCCATCCCTCGCCGCTATGCCCGGGCGGGGCGCGCGGCGAGCACGCCGCCCTGCGGCAGCATCAGCACCGCGGCGAGGATGGCGCCCGCCGCCGCCGCCATCGCCACGAACAGCGCGCCGAAACCCCAGCTCGCATGGATTCCCGCGATCGCCGGCAGCGCCGATGCCATCACCGAGAACGTCACGATGTAGCGGATGGCATACAGCCGGCTGCGCCACGCGCTGCTCGCGATCCGCCCGATCAGCACGTCGTTGATCGGGATCTGCCCGAACACCGCGAGCATGAAGGCGATGGCGACGACGAGGGCGGCGATGCCGGTGAGCTGGACCATGATCGCGAAGAACACCGCCTGGAGCAGGGCGACGACGGCAAAGACGGCGCGCAGCGAATGGCGGTCGACGAGCCAGCCCACCACGAGCTGCGCGAGCGCCGCCACGGCGAAGACCAGGAACGCGTAGCCGCCGATCTCGGTGGCGGTCCCGGCGAGGTCGGCGAGGCGTTCGTCGAAGATCTTGGGCAGCGCGAAGGTGGTGCTCTGGAAGATCAGCCCGCCGATCGCGGTGGTGATCACGACGACCGCCAGCACGCGCCGGAAGGCCGCGCGGCCGATCGACGACGCGCCCCCGGATGCCGCCTTCGCCGGCGCGGCGGCGCGGCCGGGAAGGCGGCGGCCGCGCCCGGTCCAGAGGAACGCCGCATAGGCCGCGCCGAGGCCGATCGAGACGGCGCCCGGCAGGACGAACGCGCTGCGCCAGCCGCCGGTGTCGATCAGCCAGCCGGTCAGCAGCGCCGCCGCCGCGACCCCGAGATTGCCGAACACGCCGTTGACCGCCAGCGGCACGCCCGTCCTGTCGCGGCCCTCGACCACCATGGCGAGCCCGACCGGGTGGTAGATCGCCGCGAACACGCCGATCGCCAGCAGGCCGAGCGCGATGCCGAGCGGCGTATCCGCCAGCGCGGTGGCGATCGAGCCCGCCCCGATGCCGACGAAGAAGACCACCATCATGCCCTCGCGGCTCCACTTGTCGGCGATCCATCCCGCCGGGATCGCGCAGATCCCGAAGGCGACGAAGCCGGGCGTGGCGTAGGGGATGAGCGCCGCGTAGCTCATGCCCCACTCCTCGGCGAGGCGGAGCGCCGCGACCGTGGCGAAGATCAGCATGAACAGATGGTCGAGGAAGTGCCCGACATTGAGGAACAGGAAGTTGAGGCTGCGGCGCGACATGGCGGGGTTATCGCAGGAGGTCGGCGGCCGTGCCAAGCGCCGCGACCGCCTGGTCGACGATCCGCTCCACCAGCGCGCCGGCGCGAGGCCGGTCGGCGATCAGGTCCAGCCCCTCGCCGGCGAAGGTGACCGCGACATCGGTGTCGCCGTCGCGCTGGGCGGCGAAGAAGCGTTCGTGCAACGCCGCGCCCTCGCCGCGCAACGCCGCGTCGCGCCCGTGCCAGGTCTCCGAGAAGGCGTTGCGTATCGCCCTGCCGGTATAGGGCTCGGGCCAGACGATGCCGCGCGCGGTGTCGAAGACCCTGGTGCGCAACGTGTCGTCGCCGCCGGCGCGCGCGATCAGCGCCTTCTGGTTCGGGTGGCCGAGCGCCTCCTCGGTCGCCCAGAAGCGGGTGCCGATCAGCGCCGCTCCCGCGCCGAGCGTCAGCGCCGCGGCGAGCCCGCGCCCGTCGGCGATGCCGCCCGCGGCGACGACCGGGACCGGCGCCACCGCGTCGACCACCGCCGGCACCAGTGGCAGCGTCGCCCGGTCCGCCCCATGGCCGCCGGCCTCGGTGCCCTGGGCGACGACGATCCCGGCGCCGTTCGCCGCCGCCTTCCGCGCGTCCTTCAGGGTCTGGACCTGACAGATCGGCACGGCGCCCGCATCGCGGATCTTCGCGGCGTAAGGCCCGACGTCGCCGAAGGAGAGCATCACCGCGAGCGGGCGCAGTTCCAGCGCCGCGTCGAGCGCTTCCGGCCGCCGGTTGAGCGCCCAGGTGATGAAGCCGATGCCGACGGGCGCATTGCCCGCCGCGTCGAACTCCGCCCGTATCCACTCCTCCGAGCCCCAGCCGAGCGCCGGGTCGGCATAGCCGGCCCCGATCAGCCCGAGCCCGCCCGCCGCCGACACCGCGCCGGCCAGCGCGCCGCCGGCGACGCCGCCCATCGGGGCGAGCAGGATCGGATGGTCGATGCCGAGCAGGCGGGTGACCGCGGTCGAGAGCGTCATCGGCTCAGATCGTCTGGATCAGCTCCACCACGTCGCGGGTGCGGGTCACCTTGCCGCTCCAGTGGCGGTCGAACTCGGCGATCATTCCCTTGAGCGCGTTGGACCCCATGATCCGGTTCACCGCCGCGAGATCGGCGAATTCGTAGAATGCGACGTGAACGTTCTCCTCCACGTCGCTCCACCCCCGGCTCGCCCCCGCCGCGTCGAACGCAGCCACGGCGTCCGGCAGGTGCTCCTCCTGGTACCAGCGGTCGAACGCCTCCCTCGCGTCGGGGTCCACCTCCGCGCGCACGATGAAATATGCGGTCATCCACTGCCTCCGTCCGACGATGCGCGGCGAGATTAGGACGTAGCCGTCCTGGATGGAACCACGGCGGCGTTGCGTTCCTCGATTCGGCGCTTCGCGCCTACTCGAGACTAGGGTCTTGGGCCGTCTACCGCCCCACCCTCATCCTGCGGATCGAAGGACTCACCCTGTCCTCCCCACAACGTCATGCCCGCCCCCGGATCAAGTCCGGGGGTGATCCGGGGACCCATGCGGCCTCTCCGCACGCACGGCGATCCGTCTGGAAGGGCGGCGACGGGACGGGCCGCACCCGGCTCTTCATGCACCGCCCATGGATGCCCGGATCAAGTCCGGGCATGACGAGGGCGGGAAGCATGACGAGGGAGGAAGCGGGCGTATCGAAGCACGGCCGCCTCCATGGGGCACAATAACCCCGCCCCATATGCGATAGTTGGCGCCCAGGCTGCGGAGGCGGGGGCGGGCGGTGGACGACCATCTGATCGGGATTCTGTCCAATATCGGGATGATCTCGTTCATCGCGCTGTCGGCCTATCTGCTGCTGATCGTGGGCGAGATCTCGTTCGGGCAGCAGGCGTTCTTCGCCATCGGCGCCTATGCCGCGGGGATCGCAACGGCGATGTGGGGCTGGGATTTCTGGCCCGGGCTGGTGTGGGGGGCGGGTATCGCCGCGCTCGCCGCGGTGCTGGTCGGCATCCCGACGCTCAGGATCCGCGGGCTCTATTTCTCGATCGCCACGCTCGCCTTCGCCGAGATGGTGCGCTTGGTCTTCGAGGTGTTCGAGTACCGCATCGAGATCGACGGCGAGACGGTCGGGCCCGACGGCTCGGACGGGTTCCGCGACATCCGCTACATCTTCGAGAACGACATCACGGCGTTCGAATACATGACGATGATCTACGCCCTGCTCGCCGCCGTGCTCGCCGGGTTCTTCCTGCTGGAACGCTCGCGCCTGGGGTCGATCTTCCGCATGATCGGCCAGGACCAAATCCTCGCCGAGATGCAGGGGCTCAACGTCACCCTCTACAAGATCCTCGCGCTCTGCATCGCCGGCTTCGTCGCCGGGATCGGCGGCGCGCTCTACGCGCACCTGACGACCTTCGTCGAGCCCAAGATCTTCAACGTCATGCTGGGCGTCCACAGCCTGGCCTACGGGCTGATCGGCGGGCTCGGCACCGCGTTCGGCCCGCTCATCGGGGTCGCCATCGATATCGGCTTTCTCGAGAGCGTGCAGTTCATCTCGGGCTACCGGATGATCGCCTTCGGCGGGCTGGTGGCGGTGCTGCTGATCGTCCGCCCGCGCGGCCTGCTGGACGAGGCGGCGGTCAACCGGATCAGGCTGGCGCTGCGCCGCCGCCATGCTTGAGGTCGAGAACCTGGTCCGCAAGTTCGGCGCCGTCGAGGCCATCGCCGGGCTCGATCTCGCCGTCACGCCCGGCGACTGCCTCGGGCTGATCGGTCCCAACGGGTCGGGCAAGACCACGCTGTTCAACGTGGTCACCGGGGTTTACCCGCCGAGCGCGGGCATCATCCGCCTCGACGGCGAGGACATCGCCGGGTCGAAGCCCGACCGGATCGTGAACCGGGGCGTCGCGCGCACCTTCCAGAACCTCCGCATCTTCGAGCGCATGACGGTGTTCGAGAACGTTTGGGCGGCGCAGCACCGGCGCGGCGACGTGGCACCGCGCGAATTGCTGTTCGCCCGCCCTGCCGCCGAGCGCGCGCGGCGGGCGGAGGTCGACGCGCTGCTGGAACGGGCCGGGCTCGCGGACCGGCGCGACATCCTGGCCGGTGGGTTGCCGCTGCCCGACCAGCGGCGCCTGGAGCTCGTGCGCGCACTCGCGCGCGGCCCCCGGCTGCTGCTGCTCGACGAGCCCGCCGGCGGCATGACCCCGGCCGAGACCGAGCGCATGGCGGAGCTGATCCGCGAGGCGGCGATCCCCGGGCGCACCTGCATCGTCATCGAGCACAAGATGGAGATGATCCGCGAGCTCTGCGACCGCGTCTGCGTGCTCGATTTCGGCCGCAAGATCGCCGAGGGCTCGCCCGGGTCGGTGCTGCGCGACGACCGGGTGATCGAGGCCTATATCGGGCGCGAGGTCGGCGAAGATGCTTGAGCTGCGCGACCTGCGGGTGGATTACGGCCGGATCCGGGCGCTCCAGGGGGTCTCGCTCGACGTGCGCGAGGGCGAGATCGTCGCGCTGATCGGCGCCAACGGGGCGGGCAAAAGCTCGACGATGAACGCGATCTCCGGCATCGTCCGGCCGTCCGGCGGCGAGATCCGCTTCGCGGGCGAGGACCTCGCCGGGCTGGCCTCGCACGCGATCGTGCGGCGCGGCATCGTCCAGGTGCCGGAGGGGCGGCTGATCTTCGCCGGGCTGACGATCGAGGAGAATCTGCGGCTCGCCGCCGCCGCCTGCCATGACCGGCGGGCCGAGGAAGCGGCGCTCGACCGCGTGCTGGCGCTGTTTCCCATGCTCGCCGACCGGTTGAAGGACCGGGGGTCCGGGCTCAGCGGCGGGCAGGCCCAGATGCTGGCGCTGGCGCGCGGGCTGGTCGCATCGCCGCGGCTGCTGCTGCTCGACGAGCCCTCGCTCGGCCTCGCCCCGGTCGCCGCCATCGAGGTGTTCGACCTGATCTCCAGGCTGCGAGGGAGCGGGGTCACGGTGCTGCTTGTCGAGCAGAACGTGCGCCGGGCGCTCGCCATCGCCGATCGCGGCTATGTCCTCGAAAGCGGACGGATTACACTCGACGGCGAGGCGCGGGAATTGCTCGGCCACGAACTTCTGGTGCGCTCCTATCTCGGCATCCACAAGAGGGAGGTCGCGTGATGGTCCGGACGGCATTGGCGATCGCCGCCGCGGTGTCGGCGGCGCTCTTGACGGGCGGCGCCGCGGCCGCCGACCGGGCGAAGGCGACGGTCGAGTGCGCGCCCACCGCCGAGCGGCTGGTCTATGACTGCAAGATCATGCTGATGGGCCGCAAGAGCGGCGCCCCGCTCGCGGGCGCGAAGCTGGTGGTCGGCGCCGACATGCCGTCGATGCCGCTCGCCCACAATGTCAGGCCGGTGACGGCGGCGCCCGGCGGGGCGCCCGGCATGTACGAGGCGCGGATCGAGCTCGAGATGCACGGCGAATGGGCGCTCAGGCTCGACGTCTCCGGGCCGCTGCGCGACCGCCTGATCCACAAGATGCATTTCGGCGGGGCGAAGGGTGGCGAGACGGAGCAAAAGCACCACATGAAGAAATAGATGCGGCGCCTCCGTTGCGCTCGAAGGGATTGGCTCCAATATCATTGCGAGGGGTGACCATGTGGCGATCAGTTGCGATATTCCTGGTCGGCGGCGTTCTCGGAACGGGGTTCGGCGTCGCGGTGGGTTTTTTTGCGTTCCCCTACGTGTTCCCGCCGCCGCCGGCGATGGAGACCCTGGCGCCCGGGGAGCAGACCGCCGTCGTCGCGCGCGGGACGTTCATCCACGCCGATCCCAACGACCCGATCCATTACGGAAAGGGCCGGGTCACGGTGCGCGAGAAGGTGGTCTTCCTGGAGGACGATTTCGAGGTCGGGCCCGGCCCCGCGTTCCACGTCTATCTGGTGCCGCGCGAGAAGATCCGCGACTCCGCGTCTGTCAAGGACACCATGTTCGTCGATCTCGGCAAGCTGCGCGCCTTCGAGGGCAGCCAGAGATACCCGATTCCCGCCGGGGTCGATCTCGCCAAATACCCGAGCGTGGTGATCTGGTGCGCCCAGTTCGGAGTCCTGATCTCGCCCGCCGACCTCGCCTTCGGCGCCTGAGCGCCGCCCTCAGCCGTAGTCGCGCCGGTCGTCTATGACCTTGCCGTCATTGGGCAGCGCGCCGGGCTCGACGAGCTCGACTTCGGTGCGGAGCTTGCACTCGGCGCGGAAGGACTCGGCCAGCGCGGCCGCGAGGTCCTCCGATCCGCCGCTCGCCTCGCAGCGCAGCAGCGGGGCGTCGATGCCGTCCTTCTCGCCCACCACGAGGCGCATGCGGCCGACCCCCGGGTGGGCGCGGAGAACCCGGTCGATCTGGGCCGGGTCGACGAACATGCCGCGGATCTTGGTCCTCTGGTCGGCCCGGCCGAGCCATCCCCTTATGCGCGGCGCGGTGCGCCCGCAGGGGCTCTGCCCGTCCAGCATCGCAGACAGGTCGCCGGTGGCGAAGCGGAGCAGCGGGTAGTCCTCGTCGAGCAGCGTGACCACCACCTCGCCGACCTCGCCGTCCGGCACCGGGGTGCCGGTGCCGGGGCGGACGATCTCGACGATCACGTCCTCGTCCAGGATCATGCCCTCGCGCGCCTCGGACTCGTAGGCGATCAGCCCGACATCCGCCGTGCCGTAGGATTGCAGCACCGCGATGCCCCGGTCGTCGTATTCCTTGCGAAGCGGCGGCAGCAGCGCCCCGCCGCCGACCGCGCCGCGCCGGATCGAGGAGACGTCCGCCCCGGTCTCGTCCGCCCTGTCCAGGATGATCTTGAGGAAATCGGGCGTCCCGGCGAAGCCCACCGGCCGGAAATGCCCGATCGCCTGGATCTGGCTGTCGGTCTGGCCGGTGCCGCCCGGGATGACCGGGCAGCCGACCGCCCCGGCGGCGCCGTCGAACATCATGCCGGCCGGGGTGAAATGGTAGGAGAAGCAGTTGAGCACGATGTCGCCGGCGCGGAACCCGGCGGCATGGAGCGCCCTTCCCATCCGCCAGTAATCCGGGCGCCGTCCCTGCGGGTCGGCGATCGGCCCCGGCGAGAGGAAGAGCCGCGTCATCTTCTCGGTCGGCAGGCGGTTGAGCCCGGCGAGAGGGGTCGCCGCCGTCTGGCGTTCCAGGAGGTCGCCCTTGCGGATCACCGGCAGCCGGGCCAGCGCCTCGCGGCTCGCAATGTCGCGAGGCTCAATCCCGGCGAGCGCCGCGGCCTGGCCGGGGGTTTCGCCGGCGCGCGCGACCTGCGCCGGCAGCGCGGCCATCAGCGCGGCCTCGCGCGCCTCCGGCGGGCGAGTCTCGCGCTCGTCGAAAAAATCCGTCATCAGGCGAGCCAGCGCTTGCGGCGGCGATAGGATTTCACGTCGCGGTAGCTCTTGCGGCCGGAGGACGACAGGCCGAGATAGAACTCCTTCACGTCCTCGTTCTCGCGCAGCACCGAAGCCTCGCCGTCCAGCACCACCCTTCCGTTCTCCAGGATGTAGCCGTAGCGGGCATAGCGCAGCGCCATGTTGGTGTTCTGCTCGGCCAGCAGGATCGTCACGCCTTCCTCCTCGTTGAGCCGCGAGACGATGCCGAAGATCTCCTCGACGAGCTGCGGGGCGAGCCCCATCGACGGCTCGTCGAGCAGGATCATCTTGGGCCGGGTCATCAGGGCGCGGCCGATCGCGGTCATCTGCTGCTCGCCGCCCGAGGTGTAGCCGGCCTGCGCCTTGCGGCGCTCCTTGAGCCGGGGGAAGTAGCGGTAGACCAGGTCGAGGTCGTCGGCGAAGTTCTTCTTGTCGCCCCTTATATAGGCGCCGGTCAGCAGGTTTTCCTCGACCGTCAGGTGCTCGAAGCAGTGGCGGCCTTCCATCACCTGGACCACGCCGCGGGTGACCAGGTCGTGCGCCGTCAGCTTCTCGATGCGTTCGTTGCGGTACTCGATGGTCCCCTTGGTGACGTCCCCCCGCTCCGCCCGGAGCAAATTGGAGATCGCCTTCAGGGTGGTCGTCTTGCCGGCGCCGTTGGCCCCGAGGAGGGCGACGATGCCCCCCTCGGGAACGTGGAAGGAAACCCCCTTGAGGACCAGGATCACCCGGTCGTAGATGACCTCGATGTTGCTGACATCGAGCAGGGCGTTCCCGTTCTCCGCCATGCCAACGGTTCCGCTACGCCTCGCTGGGGTCTCACCCCTCCTTGGAGCAGTCGCGCGGGGTGATGTTGTTCTCCTTGGCGTACTTGGCGGCCTCCTTCTCGACCTGCTCGCGCACGATGTCGTACATCGGCTTGTACCACTTGGAGATCAGCTTCCACTGCTTGCCGTCCCATTGCTGGAAGATGACCGGCCCGCCGCCCTCATGGTCCTCGCAGGTGATGCGGTGCGCCTGCATGAAGTCCTTGAAGCCGAGCTTGGTCAGCTTGTCCTGGGTCAGGTTGAGGTTCTCCATGCCCCAGCGGACCTGCTCGCCGGTCATCGGCTTGTTGCCGAACTTGCCCATCGCGGTACGCATCGCTTCGGTGTCGTAGACCATGTTGGTCAGGCCGCGATTGTAGAGCACCTCGCCCCAGTTGTTCTTCTTCGCCGCCTCGACATCGCCGTTGTAGATCGTCTTCAGGATCTGCTGGTGGATGTCGTAGTTGGGGCCCACGCCGTGGAAGTTGGCCGCCTTGTACCCCTTGGCGGCTTCGCCCGCCGGGCGGACGTCGCTCTCGGAGCCGGACCACCAGACGCCGATGAACTTGTCCATCGGGAACCTGATGGCGGCGGCCTCCTTGATGGCGACCTGGTTCATCACCCCCCAGCCCCACATGAAGATGTAGTCGGGCTTCTGGCGGCGGATCTGCAGCCAGGTCGATTTCTGCTCCTGGCCCGGGTGGTCGACGGCAAGCAGGCCGAGATCGTAGCCGTGCTTCTCCGCCAGGATCTTCAGCGTCGGGATCGGCTCCTTGCCATAGGCCGAGTTGTGGTAGATCAGCGTGATCTTCTTGCCCTTGAGCTTGTCGAGCCCGCCCTCCTGCTCGCCGACATACTTGATGAACGCCGTCGCCTGGCTCCAGTAGCTGGTCGGCGCGGTGAACGCCCATTTGAAGACGCGCCCGTCGCCCGCCGCCGTGCGGCCGTAACCCATCGAATGGATCGGCACCTTGTCGACGAAGGCCTTGGGGATCAGCTGGTAGGTGATGCCGGTGCTGAAGGGGTTGACGATGGCGGCGCCGGTCGGACCCTTCTTCTTCAGCTTCTCGTAGCATTCCACGCCGAGCTTGGTGTTGTACTTGGTCTCGCACTCCTCCCAGACCAGCTTGACGCCGTTGATGCCGCCGTCCCGCGCGTTGAGGAGCTTGAGATAGTCGACCATGCCGTTCGCCGCCGGAATTCCGTTCGGCGCGTAGGGGCCGGTGCGGTAGACCAGCAGCGGGATGAACATTTCTCCCGCCGCCATGGCGGTCACCGGAACCGCGGGCAGCCCGACGGCCGCCGCGGTCAACAGCAGGCCCAACTTCTTGAGATTCATGGCATCCTCCCTCGAGGTGATTGACGATTGCGTCCGCCGGAGCATTCCCGGCCCAGCCAAGCCCGTTTCCGCGATTCCGCCGGCCCGAAACGCCGCAGAAACGCTATCACGCGTCCGAATCCAGCGTCAACCGCGCCCTCAATAGGGGAACGGCCATCGCCTGAGCTTCTCCTTGCCGATCTGCCACAGCCGGGCCAGCCCGGCCGGCTCGAAGATCAGGAACACGATGATCAGCGAGCCGAAAATCATGACCTCCAGATGCTTCTGGAAGTCGACCGGCATCGACAGCCCGACCAGCTGGGGCGCGTTGGTAAGAAAAATCGGCAGCAGCCAAATAAAGGCGGCTCCCAGATAAGCCCCCAGAATACTGCCCAGCCCGCCGATGATGATCATGAACAGGACATCGAAAGAAACGAAAATATCGAATGCTTCGGTCTCCGCGCTGCCGAGATAGGAAAACAGCAGCAACGCTCCCGCGACGCCGCAATAGAAGGAGCTGATGGCGAAAGCGAGCAGCTTGTTGGGAAGCAGGCGGATGCCGATGATCTCGGCGGCGATATCCATGTCGCGGATCGCCATCCAGTGCCGCCCGATCCTGCTGCGCACCAGGTTCTTGGCGATCAGCCCGGCGACGATGCACAGGGTGAGGACCAGCAGATAGCGCGTCTCGGCGGTCGCCGTCGGGCCGGTGAGCATGATGCCGGCGACTTCGCGCGGCGGCGCGGTGATGGTTCCGCTGGAGTGGTAATTGTACCACCAGGGAACCCGGTTGAACATCCAGACCAGGAAGAACTGCGCCGCCAGCGTGGCGACCGCGAGATAAAATCCCTTGATGCGCAGGCTGGGGAGGCCGAACACGATGCCGACCAGCGCCGTCGCCACGCCGGACAGGACAAAAACGACGATGATGTTGAGTTCCGGGAACCCGGTGGTCAGCTTGTAGGCGGAATAGGCGCCCATCGCCATGAAGGCGCCCGTGCCGAGCGACAGCTGGCCGGCGTAGCCGGTGAGAATGTTGAGCCCCAGCGCGGCGATCGAAAAGATCATCATCGGAATCAGCACCGCCTGGAGCATGTATTCCGATGCCATGAGCGGTACCGCGAGATAGGCGAACAGGATCAGGGCGAAGAGGAAGACGCGATCCTGGAAAATCGGAAAAATCGCCTGGTCGGCGGCATAGCTCGTCTTGAACTGGCCGGTCTCCCGGTAGAGCATGACTCAGACCCTCTCGATGATGCGCTCGCCGAACAGGCCTTGCGGACGGACGAACAGGAAGGCGAGCGCGAGCACGTAGGCGAACCAGTTCTCGATGGCGCCGCCCACCGCGGGGCCCCAGTAGACCTCGGCGATCTTCTCGCCGACGCCGATGATCAGCCCGCCGACGATCGCCCCCGGCACCGAGGTGAACCCGCCCAGGATGAGCACCGGGAGCGCCTTCAGCGCGATCAGCGAGAGCGAGAACTGCACCCCGCTCTTGGCGCCCCAGACGATGCCCGCGACCAGCGCCACGATGCCGGCGACCGACCAGACGATGATCCAAATCTTCTTCAGCGGGATACCCACCGCGAGCGCCGCCTGGTGGTCGTCGGCGACGGCGCGCAAGGCCCGCCCGGTCGGCGTGTACTGGAAGAAGAAGGCGAGCCCCGCCACCAGCAGCGCGCAGGCCAGCGCGGCGATCAGCTCGAAGCTGTTGACCAGCATGCCGGCGATGTCGAGCGGGACATCCGGGACTCCGATATCGAGCTTCTTGACGTTGGAGCCCCACAGCGTCTCCCCGAACCCTTCGAGAAAGAAGGTGAGCCCGATCGTCGCCATGAACAGGATGATGTCCGGCTGGTTGATGAGGTGCCGCAGCACCAGGAGCTCGACCAGATAGGCCAGCGCTACCATCGCGCCCACGGTGACGATGAAGCCGAGCCAGACCGGCAGCCCGAGCTCCATCAGCCCGACCAGGGTCAGCGCGGCAAACAGAACCATCGCCCCCTGCGCGAAGTTGAACACCCCGGACGCCTTGAAGATCAGCACGAAGCCGAGCGCCACCAGAGAGTAGAGCACGCCGGTCAGCAGGCCGTTGAACACGACTTCGCCGAAGAAGACCGGGAAATCGGCGGCGATCTGGACGAACGGCGTGATGGTGACCGATTCGATGAACTCCATGCCCGGTTCTCCGCCCGCCCGCCGTCAGTCGCGGACCACGCCGAGATAGGCGTTGACCACGTCTTCGTTGCCGCGCACCTCGTCGGGCGAGCCGTCGGCGATCAGGCGGCCGTAATCGAGCACCACCACGCGGTCGGAGATGTCCATCACCACCCCCATATCGTGCTCGATGAGGGCGATGGTGGTGCCGAACTCGTCGTTCACGTCGAGAACGAACCGGCACATGTCTTCCTTTTCCTCTGAGTTCATGCCCGCCATCGGCTCGTCCAGCAGCAGCAGATCCGGCTCCGCCGCGAGCGCCCGGCCAAGCTCGACGCGCTTCTGCAGACCGTAGGGCAGGCGTCCGACCGGGACCCGGCGGATCGCCTCGATCTCGAGGAACTCGATCACCCGTTCGACATGCGCCCGGTGTTCCAGCTCCTCGCGCCGGGCCGGGCCGAGATAGAGCGCCTGCCACAGGAAATTGCGGCGCATCATGGTGTTGCGCCCGGTCATGATGTTGTCGAGCGTGCTCATGCCGCGGAACAGGGCGATGTTCTGGAAGGTGCGCGCGATTCCCTGACGCGCCGCCTGGTCCGGCCGCATCCTGGTGCGGGTCTCGCCCTTGTAGGTGATGGTTCCGTCGTCGGGGTGGTAGAAGCCGTTGATCACGTTGAGCATCGACGACTTGCCGGCGCCGTTGGGGCCGATGATCGCACGGATCTCGCCCTCGCGGATGTCGAAGCTCACGTCGTCCAGCACGGTGACGCCGCCGAACGCCAGCGAGATCCGGTTGAGGCTGAGGATCGAGCCGTCCGCCGCGGGATCTGCGTCGGTGCCGGCCGGCGCCGCATGGTTCATGCGGCGCTCCTCGCGGCGGCGGCGATGTCGCGGACCTGGATATCGGCGCTGACCGTGCCCTTGCGCCCGTCCTCGAAGGTGACTTCGGTCTCGATCGCGCAACGATCGCGGTCGGAATAGAGCGCCTCGACCAGGCTGTCGTACTTGTCGGCTACGTGCCGTCGGCGCACCTTGCGGGTGCGGGTCAGCTCCCCGTCATCGGCGTCCAGCTGCTTGTGCAGCACCAGGAACCGCCGGATCTGGGCGCCCGCCAGGCTGGAATCCGCCGCGAGGTCCCGGTTCACCTGCTCCACCCGGTCCTGGACGATGTCGTAGACCTGGGGCAGCCCGGCCAGCTCCTGGTAGCTGGCGTAGGAGATGCCGTTGCGCTCGGCCCAGTCGCCCACCGCCTCGAGGTCGATGTTGATCAACGCCGTCACGTAGTCCCGCTCGTGGCCGAAGCTGACCGCCTCGAATATGTCGGGGAAGAACTTGAGCTTGTTCTCGATATATTTGGGGGCGAACATCGTGCCGTCGTTGAGCTGGCCGACATCCTTGGCCCGGTCGATGATCTTGAGATGGCCCTCGTCGTCGACGAATCCGGCATCGCCGGTGCGGCACCAACCGTCCCCGGTCTTGGTCTCCGCGGTGGCTTCCGGGTTGCGGAAATACTCGACGAACACGCCGGGGCTGCGGAACTGCACCTCGTTGTCCTCGATTCTGAGCTCGACCCCGGTCGCCGGCCGGCCCACGGTGTCCGACCGGACCTCCCCGTCCGGCTGGATGGTGATGAACACGCTCGCCTCGGTCATGCCGTAGAGCTGCTTCAGGTTGAGCCCGATGCTGCGGAAGAAGTCGAAGATGTCGGGGCCGATCGCCTCCCCCGCCGTGTAGGCGACGCGGACGCGCGTCAGCCCCAGCGTGTTCAGCAGCGGCCGGTAGATCAGGGTCGAGCCGAGGGCGTAGCGGAACCGTCCGGCCGCGCCCACCTTCTGCCCGTCGAGGATCCTCTTGCCGTACAGCTTGGCGACTTCGAGGAAGTGGAAGAACAGCTTGCGCTTGAGCCAGCTCGAATCCTGGATGCGGATCATGACCGTCGTCAGCACGTTCTCGAATATGCGCGGCGGCGCGAAGAAATAGGTCGGCCCGATCTCCCACAGATCGTTGAGCACGGTGTCCGCCGATTCAGGGCAGCAGACGCAGAACCCGGCGACCAAAGACTGCCCGCACGAGAACATGTGGTCGCCGACCCAGGCCATGGGCAGATAGGCGAGCACCTCGTCGGTCTCCCGCAGCCCTTCGAGGCGCACCGAGTTGAGCGCGCTGACCAGGATGTTGCGGTAGGACAGCACGACGCCCTTGGGGTTCCCCGTCGTGCCCGAGGTATAGAGGATGACCGAGGTGTCGTCGGCCGAGCCCCGGTCCACCTCCGCGTCGTAGAAATCCGGCTGCGCCGCATCGCGGGCGCGGCCTTCGCGCATCAGGAATTCGGTGCTGTAGAGGCCGCCCGCTTCGTAGTCCCGAAGACCGCGCGGATCGTCATAGATCACCGCTTCGATGGTGGGGCAGTCGTCCTTGACTTCGAGAACCTTGTCGACCTGTTCCTGGTCTTCCGCGAAGACGAAGCGCACCTCGGCATTGTTGAGCACGTAGCGCGTCTCGTCGGCCACCGAGTCCTGGTAGATCGGCACCGGCACGCCGCCGAGCGACTGGACCGCGAGCATGGCGTTGTAGAGCACCGGCCGGTTGTCGCCGATGATCGACACCCGGTCGCCGCGCTCCAGGCCGAGCGTCTTCAGACCGCAGGCGATCTCCCGCACGCGGGTCGCGGCTTCGCCCCAGCTCATGGTCTGCCAGATGCCGAGGTGCTTTTCCCTGAGGCAGGGCCGGTCGCCCCGGGTCGCCGCGTTCCAGCGCAGCAGCTTCGGCGACGTGTCGTGGCTCGCCAGGTCGGGAAGCGTGGCCGCGGTGCCGGTCATGACAGGCTTTCCGTCCGGCGCCGGAGGCGCCGGTCGACATCCGCAATTCCGCTCCGCCGCGCGCGCATCGGGCCATCCCGGGACAGGCTGAAGACGTGACCCGCGATTCTATGGCTCAGCGCCGCCGCATTGGCAACCGAATATCGTCCAGGCGCCGGTCCGCGGCGCGGGTTCAGCCCGTCTGGCGCGCCGCCGCCGCCCGCACCACCTCTTGCAGGACGCGGAACGATGCCATGCTCTCGGCGGAGCGCCGCCAGACGATGCCGGTCCGGTGACGGTGCTTCCCGAACTCGATCGGCAAGGGCTTCAGAGCGGGTGCGGCGATCGCTTCGAGGAACGGCAAGGGAAGCCAGGAAAGGTAGGGACCGGTCCCCAGCAGGAACAGCCCGGTCGCGCCGGCGCTTATGACGGTGGCGACCCGCCGCCTGGTGACTTCGTGGAGTTCGTCGAGCACCGTGGCCAGGGAAGGCCGGCCGTTGCCGTTCCGCAGCCCGGCCGGCGAGATCCCGTCATAGTCGATCCACGGACAATCGGCGAGGGCGGGAAGCGCTACCTCTTCCTCGTGGAACGGATGATCCCGGTGCGCGACGATGCCCCATGTGACCTTGAGAGGGGTTTCCCGCTTCAGCCACGGCGGAAGCGCTTCCAGCGTATCGATACCGCCGCAATGAAGGTCGCTCTCCCCTTCCTCCAGCCGGCGCAGCCCCTCGCTCACATTCGCGGTCCGCAGCTTCAGCTCGATCCCGGGGCAGGCGTCGCGGAAATCGGCGATGGCGGCGGGCAGGACCGCCTGCATCCATACCGGGCTCGCGGTAATCCGGATGCGGCCCGACCGGCCGCCGACCAGATCCTTGATCTTGCTCTCGGCGATCTCGATTTCCTCGAGAATGCGACGCGCCAGCTCGGTGGCCGTGGCCCCGAGCTCGGTGAGCCGCACGCCGGTCGGAACGCGTTCGAATAGCTGCCCGCCGAATTGGTCCTCGAGTCTCGCGATGACGCGGGACAGCGCCGGTTGGGTGATCGCCAGACGGTCGGCTGCCGCGAGAATCTTTCCCGTGTCCGCGACCGCGAGAAACTTGATCAGATCGCTTCGCCTTTCGAACATGTCGCCGCTTCAGGTTCCCCCCCGGGAAGGCTCCAACGCCTCCCGCAACGCAGATTTGGGACGCGAACGGTCGCCCACCCAATACCGATTTCGGATCGGGCTGATAAACTTCCGCAATGAGCGGCGGCTCGCGGCCGCGCGCCCGAAAGCGGAGGCCCCCCATGATCCGGATCAACGGCATGGCGCATGTCGTCCTGACCGTGAGCCGCTTCGACGAAGCTCGCGCGTTCTATTGCGAGTTGCTGCCGTTTCTCGGCATGCACAAGGTCTATGACGGCAACAACTTCGTCTATCACGTGGGCGGGCGAACGGCGCTCGGCATCCAGCGTGCCGCACCGGAATGGGAGGGCGAACGCTTCGTGCGAAACCGGGTCGGCCTGCACCATCTGTGTTTCCGCGCCCGTTCGCGCGAGGACGTGGACATGGCGGCGGCCAGGCTGCGCGGGATGGGGGCGAAGATCGACCGCGGGCCGATGGAGGGCGATTGGGCGCCCGGCTACTACTTCTTCGTCTTCGAGGACCCGGACGGCATACGGCTCGAGATCAACCACGTTCCCGGCAAGGGCCTGCTGGCGGGCGACAGCCCGCTCTCGCCCAGCGACGACCCGGACTGGGACCAGGACCCGTGAGCCGGTCGCGCGCGCTCGATACGCCCGCCCCGCGGGGCGCGGGGCGCGGGGCGAAACGATTCCCGGGACGTCTTCAGGATTCTGTTGAGTGTCGACGGCAAATCGCGCATGCTCGTCCGGTTAACGAGGTTCGCCAAAGCGGCCGACGGGTCGGCTTTCGGTTTGCCGTGAGGCAATCTGAACGCAGCGCCGCACGCCGCTGCCAGCAACGTGCGGTTGAAAACCGCTTCTTTTTCTGATGCGCAGGCATTGCGAGTGGCATGAAGGAGCGTGGTCCCTATCGCATCCCGTCGATCAGCGCGTTGATCGCCTTTGAGAGCGCCGCGAGAAAGGGCAGCTTTACCGGCGCCGCGGAAGAATTGCGCACTTCGCAATCCGCGCTCAGCCGCCGCATCGCCGCCCTGGAAGACCAGCTCTCGACCCGGCTGTTCGAACGTTCCAGGTCCGGCGTGACGCTGACTCCCGCCGGATTTCGTTTCCGCGATGCAGTCGTCGCGGGGCTCGGGGTCATTCAGGTCGGCACCGAGGAAGCCGCCGGCCGGCCGGAAACGGGAGACGTGGCGATCGCGTGTTCCCACGACGTGTCCCAGCTCGTGATGTTCCCGCGCCTCGGCGCGCTGCGGGAAGCGCTCGGCAGCGAGGTCGGGACACGCATCCTGATCCACCGGAGCTCGCCGCAATATCGACACGTCGAGCCGAACGCCGACATGGTCGTGACCTGGAGCGCCGATGACGCGCTTCCCGGCATCGCCGCCGGCGACGCGGCGGTGATCCTCAGAGAGGAAATACAGCCGATCTGTTCGCCGGAATATGCCGCCGCCCACGCGGAGATCGTCCGCGGGCCCGTTGCCGGTTGGGGGGCGTTGACCCTCCTCGACCTGTCCCAGCCCAATATGGGATGGACGTCCTGGTCCGACTGGTTCGAGAGCGCAGGAGGCCCGGCGCAGCCTGCTCGCTTCGAGCTGCTCGACAGCTACATTCAGGTGCTGGAAGCGACTGCCTGCGGGCGCGGCATCGCCATGGGCTGGCGCCACTTTATCGAGCGCTATCTCGATGCCGGCGCGGTCGTCGCGCTCGGCGGGGGATTTGTCGAATTCGGCAACAGGCTGGTCGCCGTTCTCACCGAGACCGGCCGCAACAACCCCAACGCCCGGCGATGCCTCTCGCTGCTCCGGCTGTCGGGGTAGCGCGGACAAGCGGCGACGAAATCGACGGGTACGGGAAGAGTTGGGCGCCCGTTGCGAACCCGCCGGACTCCGCATCGCCCCGCCGAGACGGTCTCAGACCGCCCGGTCGCAATCGGAACGGTTGGCGGCCTCGGCCACGCCGGCCTCGATGACGCACAGACCCTCGACCACCGCATCGCGGAAACGGCAACCCGCTTCGGTGAGGCTCAGCCCCGACCGCGAGCGTTCGAACAGCCGGATCGACAGCTGTTTCTCGAGCCCCGCCACGCGGCTGCGGACCGCCGATTGGGAGATCCGCAATTCCTTGGCCGCGCCCGCGAAGCTGCCATTCCGCGCGGCGCTTTCGAACGCGATCAGCGCGCTTTCCGCAGGGATCCGAATTGAGCCTTTGTAAAGCATATCTTGTAGAGTATCATACCATATCCCTGACGGAATGTCAAAATTACCAAATCACGGGACGGGTGTTCCGCGGGTTCGCATCTCGCCGCCTTCGATATGTCGATACAGCATGGTTTTCCATCAATTCCGCATTTGCCTTTTGGCCGCGAACCGGATACCGGATTCGGGGGCAGGAAGCACGCTCCGGCGCCTGCATGCGAGACGCGCACCGGCCGGAGAGGCCGCGGGCCATCGACCGGGAGGCGTTCGCGATGCCGCGGGACGCCGGAACGACAACCCGCCGGGCCCTGAAACAGGTACATCATGGAACAAATCGACACATACCGGATCCCGTCCGAAGCCACGCTGATCGCGTTCGAGAGCGTCGCCCGGCTGGGCAGCTTCTCGCACGCCGCGGCGGAGCTGGGCACCGCCCGGTCCACGGTCATGCGCCGGGTCGCCGACCTCGAGCGGCAGCTTGCCACGCGGCTTCTCGAACCGTCCCGGATGGGCCTCGCCCCGACCGAAGAGGGCCGGCGCCTGTACGAAGCCGTCGCCAGGGGGCTGAGGATCATCGAGGAAGCCGTCGCCGAAGCCGACGCGCCGCCCACGGGTCGCCCGCCGGATCAATAGATCCGCCTCACCGATCGAAGCTGACTCGCGATACTGGTGAACGCCGCCCTCAGGGTCGTCGCGTCGCTGTTGTTGAGGAAGGTGTAGGTTCCGGTTCGCTCGCCCTGGCTCGAGCATTCGGTGAGGGCGCTACCGAGGTCCCCGGACACCTGGCTCGGCGGCATCGCCGCGACCACGAAAATTTCGGAACCGGCAGCCTTGACGGAGGTGCATATCTCGGCGCGGTCGTACCCCATCCTGGTACGCGAACAATCCGCGTCTGCCTCGCCGCACTGCGTGTCCTTGCCGTCCGTGAGCAGCACGATCGCCTTGCGCACGGCGGGGCCCTGGTCCACCGGATGGGTGTTGTCGCCCCAGGCGTCCCGCCACGCCGGCGTGAGCAGCCTTTGTCCCCACAGCAGGCCCAGCCCGGAATGGGTCAGGCCGCCGCCCGGCACCATCGCGTTGATGTGGTCGACGATGTCCGTCCGTTCGGTCGAGAGCGGGAGCATCGAGGGTCGGTCGGCCGCGCATTCTCGCTGGGGATCCCGGTTTCCCAGCACGCGGAACGGCCTGGTGGGATGCCGCGGACCGTAGCAATATTGCAACCGGAGGTCGGAGGGCAGGGGATCCCCCAGGCAGGTATACGCCATATCGATGTCGGCGGGATAGATCGCCTGGGCGAACGCCTTTACCGAAGGATGATCGAACCAGTCCGCGGCCGACGTGAGGTCCGCGAGGTCGCCGGTCATCCTGTGTTCGTCGAAGCATCCCGCCCAGGCTTCCGGCGCATCGTCGGGCAAATCGTCGATGACGGACGGCGGCGTGCAGGCGTCCCGGGGCGAGCACTGGTACGGAAAGCCGTAATAGCGCCTCCCCGGGTATACCGCCCAACTATTGGCGGTCCAGGTGGCCCGCAATGTCGGGTCCAGCCGCACCCACTGGTCCCACGGCACCACGCCCACCGCGATCCCGCTATCGGCGCTCGGCTGCAATACGTCGACCAGGTCGATGGCGGCCTGTTTCACGATCGACATGCGGCTGTCGGAGTCCGCATACCCGACAACGGTGCCCGCCAGATTCCGCGACATGGAGATGCTGACGTCGATGGCGAGCACGACCTCCACGGTCGATTCGACGGTCTCCACGCCGGCCACGGACGTTATGGTGCCGGGCCCCCTGTAGTCGTAAAGCCAGCTCGATATGAGGGTCTTTCCGGTGTCCGCCGAGACGGTCGTGTTGACGACCATCAGATCCCGGTCCATGTCGAACGTCATGGCGATGTCCCGGGCGGTCATGTCCGCGTCGTTGACGTTCCCGAGCACGTTCAGCACCGCGTATTTGCGCGCGAAGGACAGAACGCTGTCCTGCATGTCGTCGTCGCTCAGCGTGTCCGGCAGGCTGTTGAGCTGCAGGGTGGCCGCCATGGACGCGGCATCGGCCGCGCTCTTGAGGATGTCGCGCTGCCCGACGAGGTGGTTGTGGTCGATGATCAGCGCGCCGCCGCCCAGGATCATGACGATGACCCCGGAGGCGGCGATGCTGGCCGCGCCGCCGCGCGTGTCTCGCAGGAACCGCTCGCTGATCGCCCTGATGGTGTGAAACATGATCCCGGTCGCTTTCCCGATCGCCGTGGGAGGGTTCCGGCCGGCCGCCCTCCGCCGCGCGGCGGGAGGAGCCCGTGCCCGGCCTTCCCGAGGGCGGGGACTGTCTGCCACGCGGCCCGCCGACGTCAATCCGGCACGCCCGGGGCGCGACCATATGTCTCACACGGGCGGCGCGCTTCCGGGGCGCGGCGCCCGGTGTCGGGCGGTCGGCGGTGGCAGCCCCGGGTTGCGCCGGGCGCCGTCGCCGACGCCGATGCGCCGCCCGAGGGTCGCCAGTCGGATCAATAGACCCGCCGCACCGATCGAAGCTGCCTCGCGATATTGGTGAACGCCGCCCTCAAGGCCGTCGAGTCGCTGTTGTTGAGAAAGGCGTAGGTTCCCGGAAAGTCCCCCTGGCTCGAGCAATCGGTGAGGGCGGTGCCGAAATCCCCTGACACCTCGCCGGGGGCCATCGCCGCGACGACGAAAATCTCGGAACCGGCGTCCTTGACGGCATCGCATGCGTCGGCGCGGTCGTAGCCTAGCCTGGTAGCGGAACAATCCGTGTTCCCGTTGCCGCATTGCGTGTCCTCGCCGTCCGTGAGAAGGACGATGGCCTTGCGCACGTTGGACGCCCGGTCCACCGGATGGGCGTTGTCGCCCCATGCGTCCCGCCACTCGGGCGTCAGCAGCCTTTGCCCCCACAGCAGGCCCAGCCCGGAATGGGTGTTGCTGCCGCCCGGCACCAGCCCGTCGATGTAGTCGACGATGTCCGTCTGCTCGGTCGAGAGCGGCAGTATCGAGGGCTTGCCGGGCTCGCATCTCCGCTGCGCGCCCATCCCGGAGCGCACGTGGGGCGAATTGCCGCGACCCGGAGGGCCGTAGCATTCCTGGCGCCGCAAGCTCACGGGCAGCGGCGCGTCCTGGCAATCGTACGACACGCCGTACTCGGCGGGATAAATGGCTTGGGCGAACGCCTGTTCCGAAGGGTGATCGAACCAGTGCGTCTCCGCCGTGATGTCCGCGAGGTCGCCGGAAATCCTCTGTTCGTCGAGGCAGCCCTCCCAGGCCGGCGCGCTCGCGGGCATTCTTGCGGTGGCGGAGGGCGGCGTGCAGGTTGCATGGGGCCGGCATGCGTAGGCGGCGCCGTAATGCCGCCGCCCCGGGAACGTCGCCCAGTTGTTGGCGGTCCAGGTCGCCCGCAATGCCGGATCCAGGCGTACCCAGAGGTCCCAGGGCACCACCCCCACCGCGATTCCGTTATCGACGCCCGGCTGCAGCACGTTCACCAGGTCGGTCGCGGCCTGTTTCACGATCGACATGCGGCTGTCGGGGTCGGCATGGCCGACATAGTCGCCGTCGAGGTCGCTATCCATCGAGACGCTGACGTCGATGGCGAGCACGACCTCCACGGTCGGTTCGACACTCTCCACGCCGGCCTCCGTCGTTATAGTGCCGGGCCCCGCGTGGTCGTAGACCCGGCTGGATAGGAGCGTCTTTCCGGTGCCCGCCGAGACGGTCGCGCCGACGATCATCAGATCCCGGTCCATGTCGAACGTCATGGCGACGTCCTCGGCGGTCATGCCCGGGTCGTTGACGTTTCCGAGCACGTTCAGCTCGCCATATTTGCGCGCGAAGGACAGAACCCTGTCCCGCATGTCGTCGTCGCTCAACGTGTCCGGCAGGCTGTTGAGGCGCAGCGTGGCCGCCATGGACGCGGCATCGGCCGCGCTCTTGAGAATGTCGCGCTGCCCGACGAGATGGTTGTGGTCGATGATCAGCGCGGAGCCGCCCAGGGTCATGACGATGATCCCCGTGGCGGCGATGCTGGTGGCGCCGCCGCGCGTGTCTTGCAGGAACCGTCCGCCAATCGCCTTGATACAGTGCAACATGATCCTGGTTGCCTTCCCGATCGCCTGAGGATGGTGCCAGCCGGTCGCTTGCCGCCTGGCGAATGGAGGGGTCGATGCCGCCCCTTACCGAGGGCTGCGACTCTCTGTCACGCGGTCTGGGGGCGTCAATCCGTCACGCGGGGGCGCGACACTATGTCTCACCCGGGCGATGCGTCCCCGGCGAGCGGTCCGCGGAGAAGAGGGATCAGAAGTGATACCCTCCGTTGCGCCTGGATGCCGGCGCCCGGGATTCGTCGGAGGCATTCCCGGGTTCCACCAGGCGGGCGGTGACGATCACGATCAGCTCGAGTTCGTCGGACCGGGCCGAGCGGTTGGCGAACAGCATGCCGAAACCCGGCACGTCCTTCAGCACCGGCAGGCCGGCCTCCCGGGCGTTCGACGCGTTGCGGAAGAGCCCCGCGATGACGATCGATTCGCCGTTGGCGACCTCGACCGTGGTTTCCGCGCGGCGCACGTTGATGACCGGGATGCTGATCCCGGAGATCTGCACCGACCGGTTGATCGACGGCTCCGACACTTCGGGCCGGACGTGCAGCGAGATCCTGCTCGAATCGATGACCGTCGGCACGAAGTCCAGCAGGATCCCGTATTTCTTGTATTCGAACAGGAGCACCCCGTCGTCGAACCCCGTGGGGAGCGGAAATTCCCCGCCCGAGAACAGCGAGGCCGGTTCCCCGGAGATGGCGGTCACGTTGGGCCGCGCCAGGACGTTGGCCAGCCCGGCCCGGGAGAGCGCGTCGATCACACCCGCGATCCGGGAGGTTCCCGTGTCCCGGCCGAGATACAGGAGCGGCGACCGCTGACCTTCGAAAATGGTCTGCGCGGCGTTCACGACGCGTCCGATGCGGAACCCGAACAGGCTGTTGTTGCGCAGCCCGAAGGCTTCCCAGTTGATCCCGAGATCCTCGGAGATCGAGCGCTGGACTTCCGCGATCTGCACTTCCAGGTTCACCTGCTGCGCGCCGGTGACGCGCAGTTCGTTCTCCACCGGCGTGTTCTCCGGCAGAGACGCGACCGCGAGCCGGACGGCGCGCGCCGCCAGCGCGGCGGAATCGACCTCGCCGGTCAGCGCGACCCCGTTCGCGAAGGGCAGGGCGATCACGCCTCCGAGTGCCGGCTTGCCGGCCAGCGCCGCGCGAAGCGGGCCCAGATCCAGCTCCACGGATATGACCCGGTCCTGGACCTCGCCGTCGGTTCCCACCACGGTGAAGGAGGTCTTTCCGATGCTCTTGCCGATGATGTACAGCATCTGGGGCGACAGGAGCTGGACATCGGCGATGGCCGGGGAGGCGATCACCACCGATGCCGCATCGCCGTCGAGCCCGAGACGCAGACCCTGCCTCGGGGCGATCGTCAATCGGCTCCGCGGGTCTCCGTCAGACGCTTCGGCGGGCTCTTCGACCGGTTCGGCGGCGGTCTCCGGCGCGCTCCGCGGGGCCTCGCGATGGGTCAGCGCAGCGAGGCGGAGCGCAAGACCCGATGCCAACGGCAATCCGATTCCGTCCGCCGCCGGCGGCCAGCCGGTTTCCGGCAATCGCAGCGCCATGCCGGGCGCGAAAACGAGCGCCAGGGAATAGTTGCGGGGGTCCCGCCGCGCCTGCTCGATCAGGCGGGACAGTGCGCCGGCGTCGTCATCCAGCCAGAAGGACGGCTCGTGCTCTTCGAACACCCGGGCGGCGTCGTCGTGGCGCCCGGCGGCGATCAGCATGCGCACGAGATTCGCCGCGATCCGGGGATGGTCGGAGGACAGGCGGAGCGCCTCGTCGAAAGCGGCCTCGGCCGCATCCAGGTCGTTGTCGAGCGCGGCGGCGACCGCGACGGCGTTGGCGATCCACGGCGTCAGCGGCAGGTTCCCGGCGCTGTCACGCGCATCCCGCAGGTACCGCCGGGCCGCGCCGATCTCGTTGCGCGCGAGCGCCGCCCGCCCGGCGCCGAGCAACGCCTCCGCCCTTATTGCGGGAGCGTTCTCCGCCAGGGCAGCGGATCTCGCGAAAAGACGTTCGGCGTCGGGGTAGTCGCCGGAGCCGAACGCGACATAGGCGAGGCCGAGGATCGGTTCCGGCGCGCGTTCGAAGCGTCTGGCGAGGGACAGGTACTGCCTGCGAGCCGCCTCGGGCTGGCCGGCGGAAAGGGCGGCGGCGGCGATCGACAGGTTGTTGCGCAGGATGTTTACGCGTTCGACGCCGTCCTCCGGCGACTGCCGGGATGCGCAACCGGCGAGCGCAGCCAGCGCGAGAATCATCACGGCCGTCCGCATGCCGCTCGCGGACGATGGAAGCAATCTCTGGATCATGGGCTCTTCGCACCCGATTTGGTTGAATACCCCGGCGCATTCCGGCTCGCACTCGAAACGGGCCCGGGATTCGACGGCTAAAGGTGGGCGCTGCGGCTGCCATGTTCAACTGATGATAGAAATTCTTCGGTCGGCGCCAGGATTTCGGGCTGCGAGGCAGCGGCCGCCCGAGCGGCCGGCGCATCCCCGAACTGCAATCGGGGATCGTATGTCCGAAAGCCCCGCCGCCGGGCCGCTCCACGGCCGAATCCGGGTCTTCCTTTTCCGCGAGGATCGCCGGGGCGGGTCCCCGCGATCCGTCCGGCGGTCATCACGGATGCGCGAGGCGCACGGGCGGTGGCATTGACACCGTGCCGGCAGTGACAACATTCAGCGCACATCCGAGCCCGGAATGCGGGAGCGAGGATCGCTTGACAAACCTTGTCGCCACGTCGCCCGGCGGCACTATTGCGGATCGCGCCGTCCGGTTGTCGTTCGACCCGGCGCGCGACGGCGCTGTTGGAGGTGTGTGTTGCTTGAGTTCTGGCGCCGGCATTGCCGGCCTTGCGTTGCAGCGGCGCTTGTTCCCGCATCGTTCCTCGGCGGATGCGTAACTCAGCTTGTCGTGCACGATCCCTATTTCTCCCCTTTCGCGCCGGCGGGGCGGGACAACGCCGCGGATGCGCGGCAGGCATTGACGGACGGTCGGTCGGTGCAGGCCCTGCAGGCGGCCTGTGCCCCGGCCGGGTCGGGCGCGGAGGCGACCGACCGCGCGGAGCTCGATGCCGCGGGCGGGCGCAAGGCGCTCGAAGAGCTGTGCGCCGCCTGGCGCGGCCGTCCGCCGGAATCGCACGGCGCGATCTCGAATGCGCACCGGCGATGGGTTGAGGACAACCGTCGTCGGTTGCCCTCCCTGTCCGCGACCGCCGCTTCCGCCGGCGGCGGCTGATGCCCGGCCGGGGCGGTCCGGCCCCGCCCCTTCGGTGATCCGACTATGGCGCCATCTTCCAAACGACTATACGCCGCGGGTTCGCCGTCGACGCCGAGACGGAACGCGCGCTGCGCGCCGGGCTCCCCGGCCGCGAGGTCAAGATCCAGCGCGGGCCCCTGTCGGCCGCGCTGCGCGCATTGGCGACCGAGCCGCCGTCGAGGCTCGTCTTCGTCGACCTGGACGGCGTCCCGGACCCGGAGACCGCGGCTGCTCAGCTCAGCGAGATATGCGCCTTCGAGACCGCGCTGGTGGCGATCGGCTCGACCGATACCGCCGCATTCAGCCGCGCGCTGCTGCGACGCGGAATCGCCGACTACCTGGTAAAGCCGGTTTCGCCCGTCGTCGTCCGCGAGGCCAGCAAGGCTGCGACGGAGGAAGCGCCGGAGCAGGCCTATGCCGGACGCGTCGTCACCTTTGTCGGCAGCCCGGGCAGCGGAACCTCGACGGTGGTTTCGGCGATCGCGTACGGGATAGCGGCCGGCGGCCGGTCGGCCTCCGTCGTCGACCTCGACCCCATATCGGGAAAGATCCCGGCCCTGCTCGCCACCGAACCGAAGGGCAGCCTGTCCATGCTCCTGGACTCGCTGGCTCCGGCGGCGTCCGAAGCCGACGACCCGGCCGTCGACCCGGAGCAGCTCGACGCGGTGATCGCCCCGGTCGCGTCCGGCGTGTCGCTGATCGGGTATCCGCTGGCCGGGACCCTGCCGCAGCGGCCCGCGCTGCCGGCGCTGTGCGTGCTGCTGAAACATCTCGCCAACCGGGCGCATGTCGTACTGGTGACCGGCATGTCCGAGCCGGGCATGGAGCTGGATGTCATGCGCTGGGCCGATGCCCGCATGCTGCTCTACGAGCCCACCCTGCCCAGCATCAGCGCGGCGGTGCGTCGACTTGCCTGGCTCGGCCCCGATCACCCGGCGCGGATCGTCCAGAGCCTTCCCCGGATGCGCCGCTACGCGCTGTCCTCCGCTCACATCCGGTACGCGCTTGCCGAGCGCATTCCGGACGCCGTCGTCCCGTTCGATCCGGCATTCCGCGAGGGCACCGCGGCCGCGGCGCTGGGCGGGCTGGGCAAGCCCTGCCGGGAGTCGCTCGACCGGATCGCGGACCTCGTCGCGCGGGGCGCGGGTGCTTAGCCGCGACCGGCGCCGCTGCTGCGTCGATCCGCCGCACTGACCCCCGCGAGCAACCCCCGATACCGAAAAACGCTTCTGGTTTCATTACCTTACGCCGGTTCGACCGGGCGCCCGCGGAGTGCCGCCAGCCGTTTCGCGGCGCGCTTCCGGGAGAGCATCGTTGACGGAAATCGCCGATCCCAATAATACCGCTGCCGCTATGAAGAAATGCTTTTCAGTCATGTCAAACGGGTGCAGCGACATGTATGACGGCGAATCGACTTCGTTGGATGGCCCCAAGGGTCTGCGGCACTGGTTGGCCCGACAGCGCGGATGCGTCGCGCGGGATTTCTGGCGCGCGCGCTGCGCTTCGGTCGCGATCGAGTCGGCCGCGGTGGTTTCGGTGCTGGTCGTCGTGGCCGGCGGGTTGATGGAAGTTTTCAGCTCAGTCTACATGAACGAGACCATGAACCGCGCGGCCCGCGCCGCGGCCCGCGCGATCGCCCTGTCGCCGAGCGTGCAGAACGACGCCGCGGCGGTCCAGACCCTTGCCTGCGAGGCGATCAGGCGCGAGCTCGACCTTCCCGGGGATTTGGACTGCAGCACCGCCTGGACGATGACCGTGGACACCGGGCTCACCACCGACGATCTGCTGAACGGGGCAAGCCCCGATAGCCGGAACGGCGACATGGTGCGGATCCACATCGCGTGGCACCGACAACCCTGGAGCTTCGACGCCGATCCCTCCGTATCCGATCCCTCCGTATCGGATTCCTCCGGAACCGATTCCTCCGGCACCGACTCCGCCGGGGCCGGCGCCTCCGGGGGCGATACCTTCGGACACTCGGGCCCCGATGGCGGGCCTCTCGAAACCCAGCCCATCGCGGTCATGCCCGAGCCACTCGATCCACCCGATGGTCCGCCCGTCCAACCCGCGCCGGTCGTGCCCGATTCAAAAACGCTCCGGATTTCGGTCGCCGTGGCGCGCAGCGAACCCGACCAGCTCACGCCGTGAGCCGGGGCTGAACGTCATGATCGCCGCTTCGACCCTTGCCCGAATCCGCCGTTTCGCGCGCCGCACCGACGGTGCCGCCGGGATCGAGCTCGGTTTCGGCGCCGCGGCGCTGCTGACGGTCTCCATGCTGTGCTTCGATCTGTACTCGGTGGTCAGCGTGGATACCGGGGGCGCGCGCAGCGCGGTCACCCTGGCGGAGTTCGTGTCGCGGGAAACCGCGCCCCGGAAAGACGTTCTCTCCTCGCTCGGCGGGTTCCTCCACCGCGGCGAGTTCGGCGCTCCGACCAACGTGGCCTACGCGATTTCCGCCATCCAGCGTCCGACCGGCGAGGATCGGGCCGTCGTGCTCTGGACCGAGGACACGATCCGGTTCGGCGACGACAGCGCGACCGCGGAGCTCGCGAACAAGTGCGCCGAGCGCGCACGCCAGGGCTGGCAGGCCATCCTGCTCGGCCCGCCCGGGACATCCGGCATGATCGAGGGCGAGGTGGTCGTGGTCGCCGAAGTCTGCGCGCGGCCTTCGCAGCAGGGGCTGATCTCCAACGTTCTGTTCGTCGGAGACAGCTACCACCTGCACATCCTGCCCGCCCGCGATCAGGACCACCCGCCGGCGAGTCCCGTATGAGCGCGCGGCCGATCATCGAGGAGAGCTGGGAAACAGCCGATCGGCCATCGACCGAAACCAGGCAAAGGAGGTTGAGAGACGAAGGAAATCCGAAACCGAACCACCAACTTTCTCGCCGGCGCGAAACGCCGGCAAACGCTCAATCCAGAGAGGACATGAAACGATGATTGAACGTCAAATCCGGAACTTCCGTCACTTCCTGCGGGCCAGCGAAGCCGTCTCCGCGCTGGAGTACGCGCTGCTCGTGGGCATCATCACCGTCGCCATCGGAGCGGCCGTCGCCCAGTTCGGCACCGACATCCAGAACACCATCGAGGGTATGGGCGACGACGTGGTGACGCGCGGCAACCTGGTCGGGCAGAGCACCGCGCCGGCCACCCCCGCCACCCCGTAGCGTGCGGCCGGGGGCACGCCGGTCGCGTCGCCTTGGCGCTGCGACCGGCGCGCCAACGCCGGGAAAGCGGTCGGATATGCCAACCCCGCAGCCGCTTTCCCGGTTCGCCGTTCCCGCCACCGGTCGGATCGCGGACATCGATCCGCCCTCGGGGACAGACCGGAACAGCCCCGCTCGGTACCCGACCGGCGGGTCGAGGATATCGGCTCCCGGCGGTGAGTTCCACGGCGGCGGTCGTTCCTCAACCCCTCTTTGCACACAGGCCCGACATTGCCTTCCGAAAGCGTGGCCATGAACCTCGACCCCTCGCGCGATAGCGATTTTCCACCGCCCACGCCCGCCCGGCCGGAGCGGGCGGTCGGTGCCGGCCGGGAAACCCTCCCGGCGCAGAACCTCACCGCGGGCGCGGCGATCCCCGATCGCGGGGCGGAGCCCGGGAACCCTGCTCCGGGTCTGGATCCCCTCGTCGCGTTCAGGGGCACGCCGGCCGCGCCGGGTACGCCGTTCAACGGGTTCGCGGCCGATTCCGGGCACCCTCCGGCGCAGCAAACCCTGCCCGGGGCCGCGATCTCCAGCGGCGTGGCGGCGGCGTCCCCGGCTCTCGATCCCGCGTCCCTGCTGGGCAACGGAGCGCCGGTGCCGGGCACCCCGTTCACCGGGTTCGCGCCCGATACCGGACACGCGCCTCCGGCGGGCCCCGGCGACGATCGGCCGGCTCTCGATCCCCGGCTTTTGTTCGCGAACGCACCGCCGGCGCCCGAGACCCCGGTCGACGGGTTCACCGCCGACTTCGAAGACGCGCTGGTCGAGGGCCTCTCCGAAGACGCCGCGACCTCGTCCCACGATGTCGCGCTGTTCGATCCCGCGGCGTTGAGCGCGGGCGCGGAATCCGGCGCGGCAGCGACCGTTCCCCGACAAGACGCCGACCCCGGACGCGCGAAGCCCGGCGGCCGGGTCGCCGCGCTCGCCTTCGCCACCGATCAGCAAACCGAGAACGCCCTTCGGCAGGGCTTGCTGAATTTCAAGAAGCCGTCGCCGCAATACGACGATCCCGAGGTCTGGAGCGGCGGACTCCGGGCCGCCGTCTCCGCTCTGGCCGACGGGTACTTCGCGCATCTCGTGATCGTCGACGTCGACGGAATCCCGTACCCGGCCGGCGCGATCCACGAATTGGCGGAAGTCTGCGACATGGGCACGACCGTGATCGCGATCGGCTCCGACAATACCGCCAGGAGCAGCCGCGAGCTGCTGCTCGCCGGTGTCAGCGACTACCTGGTCAAGCCGATCACCGCGGCGGCCGTTCAGGAGTCGGTCGCGCGCGCCGCACGGTCCGACCCGATCGGGTCGGTGACGGGGAAGGTGGTCGGGTTCGCCGGCACCGGCGGCAGCGGAGCGACCACGCTGGTTGCCGCCGCCGCCCTGGAGGCGTCGGCGCGCGGTCGCTTCGTGTCGGTGGTCGACCTCAGCCGGACGGTGCCCACCTCGGCAATCCTGCTCGACGTCGATCCGTCGGCCGGGCTCGATCAGCTCCTGGACGTCGCGGTGGGAGCGATCCCCGACCCGCAGATGCTGGATGGCGTGCGCACCCAGCGCTCGGAGCGCATTTCGGTCTACGCCTATCGCTGGAACGTCGAGCCGCTGGCCGTTCCCTCGCTTCAGGCGGTGGAGTGGCTGCTCGACGAGTTGAGACAGCGCTCCCAGCTCGTGCTGGTCGACGGGCTGGACGATCCGGATATGCGTTTCGCGGTCCTCGAACAGACCGACATACGCGTTGTCGTCGCCGAACCGACGGTCAGGGATGTCCTGCGCGCGGCGCGGATCGTCGATCTGCTCGGCGGTCGAGAGCCGACATTGCGGGTGCGGAACCACACAAGGGAGTTCAAACGCGGCTCGGGATCCGGGCCGCTCGTCGGGGCGGGAACGCAGCTCCCCGCGGATGTCGAAATTCCCTTCGAGCCGTCCTTGCCGGCGATCGCCGACCGCGGCTGGCCGGACGGCCGGATGCCGCGCCAGCTCCGCAAACCCCTTGCCGGGCTGATCGACCGGTTGCTTACGGATGCGGCCAGCGACCCGGCCGCCCTGTCCCGGGGAGGCTGATCGTGGCCGCGCGAGCCTTCGGGCGGCGAACCCGCCCCCTCGAACCCGCCGCACCGTCCGCCCCGGCCGGCGCTCCCGATCCCGCGCCGCACGCCCAGGCGCAGCGCGAGCCCGTCATCCGCCCGCGCTCCCAGGCCGATGCGGCGGTTGGCGAGATCGTCGCCAGGATTCACCCGATCATCGTCACGGCGCTGGACATGACGAAGATCGCCGGGCTCAACAACGAGCAGCTCGCCGGCCAGCTCCTGGCCTTCCTCGACACCCCCGAGGCCGGCGTGCCGGATCTCGGCCCGCTGGACCGGCAGCGGGTGGTCACCGAGCTGGTGCACGACATCAAGGGTCTGGGACCGATCGAGCCGCTTCTGGTCGATCCCACGGTATCCGACATCCTGATCAACGGGATGGATTCGACCTATGTCGAGCGGCGCGGCAAGCTGGAACGGGTCGAGCTGCGGTTCCGCGACCGCCAGCATCTGCTGCACATAGCGCAGCGCATCGCCGGCCAGGTGGGACGTCGGGTCGACGAATCGAGCCCGATGGTCGATGCCAGGCTCGCCGACGGGTCCCGCGTCAACATCATCATCCCGCCGCTGGCGCTCGACGGCGCGGCCATCTCGATCCGGCGCTTCGTCATGCGGGGCACCAGCCTCGACGACATGGCCGAGCGCAGCGTGATGTCCCCGGCGATGGCGGAGATGTTCCGCATCGGGGTCAAGGCGCGGCTCAACATCCTGATAAGCGGCGGCACCGGCGCCGGCAAGACCACCTTCATGAACGCGATGTCGCGGGAGATCCCGCACAGCGAGCGGCTGGTGACCATCGAGGACGCGGCCGAGCTGCAGCTCCAGCAGCCGCATGTGGTCCGTCTCGAGACACGGACCATGAGCGCGGAAGGCACCGGCCAGGTGACCATGCGGGACCTGCTGGTCAACACGCTTCGGATGCGCCCGGACCGGATCATCGTCGGCGAGGTGCGCGGCGGCGAGGCCAACGAGATGCTCCAGGCCATGAACACCGGCCATCCCGGATCGATGTGCACCCTGCATGCGAACACCCCGCGCGATGCGCTCACCCGGCTCGAAAACATGCTGATGATGGGCAGCGGCGACATACCGCTGCCCGCCTTGCGCCGGCAGATCGCCTCCAGCATCGACATGGTCGTCCAGCTCGCGCGGCTCCGCTCGGGCCAACGCTGCGTACTCAGCGCGACCAACGTGGTCGGCATCGAGAACGACATCGTCACCACCGAGGAGATGTGGCGCCGTCGGCCCGGGCCGGAGGACGAGCACGTGTTCGAGACCTCGGGCCGGCAGCCCTCGTGGATCGAGGCGGTCGATGCGTTGAAGCTGCGCGAGCCGCTGATGACGGCGCTGCAGGCCGACCCGCGGATCGGCGAGGCCGAAGGTTGAGCCCGATTTTCGCGATACTGGGCGCGACGGCGGCGCTCGTGCTGTGCGGCCTCGGCGTCGTCTTCGCCCTGTCGCGGCGCGGCGACAAGGCGTTCAGGCTGCGGCTCCGGCGCGTGTCCGAGCCGTTGACCGGAAGGCCGCTGGACGGCGGTGCGGCGGTCGACGGCGATATCTTTCGCAGCTCCCAGAACCGCTCCCAGTCGGGGCGCTTCTGGCAGTTCGTCCAGGCCCGCTATCCGCTGCTCGACCCGAGGCGTTCGGTCCCCCGCGGCATCGGGATCGGCATCGTCGCGGGGGCCGCCTTCTGGGGCGCGATGATGGTGCTGCAGATCCCGTCGGGCTGGTGGACCGTGCCGCTGGTCGGCATCGCCACGGTCGGCGGCGTGGTCTACGCGATGTCGTCCTTCCAGATGCGCCAGGTTGCCGAATTCACCCGGCAGTTCCCCGAGACCATCGACCAGATCGTGCGGCTTTCCCGCGCCGGCGTCCCGGCCCTGGAGGCGATCGCGGCCATCACGGAAGACTCGCAGCCGCCGATCAAGCCGATCCTGAGCAGTCTGTGCGACGGGCTGCTCGGCGGGCTCGACGCGGACACCGCGCTGCGCACCGCCGCCGCGCGCGTCCGTCTCGCCGAGTTCACCCTGTTCACCTCCGTCATCCGCCTGCAGCGGCGCTCGGGCGGCAGCATCTCCGCCGCGTTCGCCAACCTGTCCCAGACCCTGCGCGAACGCCGCAGCATCGCCTTGAAGGCGCGCGCCTCCACCGCGCAGACCCGGCTTACCTTGCTGGTGCTGTCCGTGATGCCGGTGCTGGTCCTGATCGGCCAGAAGTTCGTCGCGCCGAAATCGATCGAAATGCTGTTCGGCACCGAGCAAGGGACAAGCCTGCTCCACTGGGGGGTCGGTTTGATCGTCATGGGCCTGCTGACCGCGAAGTTCATCGCCTCGCGGGTGGAGAAGTAAGGGGAGAGCAACGCAGATGTTGACGGGAACGCTTCCGCTGACCGGAGCCATCGCGGCCGGCATCACGATTCTGGCCCTCGCGCCGCTCATATTCCGCGAGATGCGGCGGGCGCGCACTGTCGACCGGCGGCTGGCCAGCGTGCGCGGCCAGGCGGCGGCGACGGCGCCGGCGCCGGAGACCTTCGACCGGCGCGACAGGAGGTCGGCTTTCCGGGTGTTCGGGCTCGCGCTGCTGCGCTGCCTCTCGATGGTCGTGCCGGTGGGCGCCGCGGAGCGCGAGAAGCTCGCCGTGATGCTGCGCAAGGCGGGCTTCGCCCGGCAGGAAGCGCTGTCGGTGTTCCTGTCCGTCAAGCTCGCGGTCGCGCTCGCGCTGGCCGCCGCCCTCGCCCTGGTGGTCGCCGGCATAGAGTCGCTGGGCCAGGAGGCTTACGCCATCGGATTGGGCGCCCTGGTGGGCTTTATCGTCGGCGGGATGTTCCCCGAATACGGCCTCCGCGCCATCATCAGCCGTCGGCTGGGCGCCATGCAGTCCGCTCTTCCCGACGCCCTCGACATGATGGTGATGTGCCTCGAGACCGGTCTGACCGTGGAGCGCGGCATCATAACCGTCGCCGAGGAGCTGATGCCGATCGAGCCCAACCTGGCCAAGGAATTCCGCCAGATCGAGGCCGAGATCCGTCTCGGCTCCGACCGGCGGGCCGTGCTCGAGGAGTACTACCAGAGAACCGATATCGACGGGCTCGGCGATTTCGCGATGGCCCTCATCCAGAGCGATCGCTACGGCACGCCGCTCTCCCAGTCCATGAAGAGCATCGCCAGCGACGCACGTCTGCAAAAGGCGGCGCGGGTCGCCGCCCAGGCGGAGCGCCTTCCGGTGCTGATGACCCTGCCGATGCTGATATTCGTGGTGCCCGGCACGATGCTTCTGGTCGCCGGCCCCGCCTTCCTCACCGCGATGTCGTCGCTCAAGAGTTTTGCCGGATAGCATGACCGCAACCCTCTCCCCGTACCGCCGCCGGGCCGCGTCGTCCGCGCTGCTGTGGGTGGCCGTCGGCGCGCTCCTGGTCCTTGCGGCCGGCGTCGAGGCCGAAGAGCCCATTCTGCCGATACCCAGGCAGGTCGATGTCGATCCCGCCAAGGCGGCGCTGGGCCGAGACCTGTTTCACGACCCCATCCTGTCGAAGGACGACACGATTTCCTGCGCGAGCTGCCACGACCTGGCAAGCGGCGGCGATGACGGCCGCAGGGTCTCGGTCGGAGTCGACGACAAGCCCGGCGTGGTCAACGCGCCGACCGTGTTCAACGTCGCCATGAACTTCAAGCAATTCTGGGACGGCCGGGCGGATACGCTCGAGGACCAGATCGACGGTCCCGTGCAATCCCCTTTCGAGATGGGCAGCGTGTGGCCCGAGGTCGTCGCCAAGCTCTACAGGGCCGACGGATACCGCATGCGATTCGAGGAGCTCTATCCCGACGGTATCAATCGCAAGAACATCAAGAACGCGATCGTCGAGTTCATGACCACCCTGTCCACGCCGAACAGCCGCTTCGACCGGTGGCTGGAAGGCGACAAGACGGCGCTGAACGCCCACGAGCTGCGCGGATACGAGCTGTTCAAGGATTACGGCTGCGCTTCGTGCCATCAGGGCGCCAATGTCGGGGGCAACATGTTCCAGGTCTTCGGCGTGCTGAACGACTATTTCAAGAAGCGCGGCGACATCACCGAGGCCGATCTCGGCCGCTACGCGATAACCGGGAACGATGAGGACCGGCACGCATTCAAGGTGCCGAGCCTGCGTCTGGCCGCCTTGACCGCGCCCTATCTGCACGACGGATCCGCCGCCACCCTGCGGGACGCCGTCGACGCCATGTTCGAGTTTCAGCTGGGGAGGGAGGCGCCCGACCAGGACAAGGAAGCGATCGTGGCGTTCATCAAGACGCTGGTGGGCGAATCCAAGGAGCTATCACCATGAGATCCGGCTCGGTCATCCTCGGCGTCTCGGTCTCCGCTGTCCTGCTGGCCGCGGCTGCCTATCTGTACCTGTTTGCCCATGACGGCAGCAGCCGGCACTACCGCAAGTCGATCGATCTCGTCCGGCAGATGCAGGTCCTGTCCACCGGGTGGAGCATGGAGGTCACCCGCGTCAGGGCCGACGCGCTCGCCGACTTCGACTCGCTGGCCGGCTTCATCCCCCGGGTGGCGCGGTTGAAGGTGAGACTCGCCCAAAGGGCCCAGCGCATACCCGACCTGCCCGATCGCATCGCCGGGGAAATCAACGCCTTCATCAGTGCCATCGAAGCGCAGGAAGAGCGCATCGAGCGGTTCAAGACCGGCTATGCCGTGGTGCGGAATTCCAGGCGCTATCTTCCGCTTGCCGCCGCCAGCGTGTCGCGGCAGGCCGCGTCGTCCGGCAACGCCCGTCTGGTCGAGGCCGTTCCGCCCCTGGTGCGCGATGTGAACCTGTATGTCGCGACACCGACCCTGACGGCCAAGAACCGCCTGAAGGTCGAGATCGACGAGCTCCGCAAGACGAACGTCCGCTATCCGCCGCCATTGGCCAACGCGCTGGGAAACCTGTTGGACCACGCGGAGGTGCTGGTCGACAGGCAGCGGCGGACCGAGGAGCTCTTCGCGGAGGCCACGTCCGACGAGCTCTCCCGGTTCGCCGACCAGCTGACCGTCAATCTCGAATTCGAGCTCGGAAGGGCAGCGGTCCAGGCCAGGTACTACGATCACGGAATCGTGGCCCTGTTCGGCGCGCTCGCCCTGTTCTGGATCGCGTTTGCGCTGCTCTACCAGCTCCGCGGCCGCCGCAAGGCTGTCCAGACCGACCCGGCGCAAGGGGTCGCCGGCGAGGCCGATGCCTTGGCCGCGCCCCAGCCGCAGCCGGTGGCCCGCTTCGCGCCGGACCGCTCGCGGCTCGACGCGGCGGCGCCGGTCGCGCGGCAACCGGTCGGCCTTCCGGCGCCCAAGGACCCCGGCTCCGTGCTGCAGAACGGGTTCGTCGTGAAATGCGTCGCCGGCATCCTCGCCTCCTCGGCCGAAGAGATCGACGACCGCATGGAATTCCTGCAAAAGACGCACGAGCGAATCCGCCACGCCCTGCACCACGGCGATCTGCCTCCCGATCTGACGGCGGAAGCCGGCCTGGACGAGGAGTTCGCCGCGATTCCCGCCATAGCTTCCAGCGTGCGGCAAAGGTTGACCGGCATCGCCAGTCTCGCGAAACGCCTGGATGTGTTCTCGGACACGCAGGCCAACCATGTCGACCGGGCGATGATCGACGTCAACGCCTGCATCGAGGGCGTGATCGCAGCGGCCGGCTCGGCGTCCAACGCGACATTCATCACGAACCTCGGCGAAGTTCCCCGGATACTGGCCTGCCAATCCGACCTGCAGATGCTGGTCGCGGAGCTCGTCGAGAACTCGTTGGCCGCCGTGCAGGGCCAGGCGGACAAGAAGGGCATCGTCAAGATCGACACCGCCCGCAAGGACGGAGAGGTCATGATCACCGTCATCGACAACGGTGTGGGCATCTCCGCCGACCGGCAGAGAAGCATATTCAAGCCGTTCTACACCTCCCGGGAGGGCGCCCTCGGCATCGGCCTGCCGCTGGCCGGCCATCTCGTCGGAAAGTACCGGGGAACCATCAAGGTGAATTCGCTTCCGGGCCAGGGTACCGTGGCCCGTATCAGCCTGCCCGCCGGGACGGCACGATGAGGGCCTGGCGGCTCCGCCGCGCCAGCCTGCGGGCGCAGCTGGTTTCCAACGCCGTGCTCGGCATCGCGGTTCCCGCCGCGCTCGCGGGCGGGGTCGCGCTGTTCCTGTTGACCGATCACCTCGCCGTCATCGACGCGGGCCTGGACAGGAGCCGGCAGGCGCTGACCCGGGAAATCGCCCGCTCCGAGCTCGCGGTCCGGGCGAGCGACACCGCGCGGCAAATCGACACGTTCCTGATCAGCCGAATCCTGGAGGCGAAGCTCTGGGCGTCGTCCCCCATCGTCATCGATGCCGCGCGCTCGGCCGCTCGCAAGCACCGGGCCGAAGGGCTGACGAACGCGGCCATCGCGGATGTCGAGCGCCGGTTTCCGACGCGCAAGACCCTGGGGCTCTGGCCGCGGGCGGACTCCCATCTGCGTCAACAGGTCGCGGAGTCGCCGTATTTCGCTGAGATATTCTTCACCGACCGCAACGGATTCAACGTGGCAATGACCAACCGGACGAGCGATTTCGTGCAATCCGACGAGAGCTGGTGGAAGAGCGCCTGGGCGCATGGCGCGTCGGTCGGCGAGCTCCGGTACGACGAATCCGCCGGCGTCTGGTCGGTCGACATTTCGCTCCGTATCGACTCTTCGGACGGCCAAACTCCGCTGGGCGTCATGAAGATGGTTCTGGCGATCGAGGCGGTCCAGAAGATCGCCGATCTCGCCGCGGGAGACGTTTCCGCCGGCCGGGTCGTGGTGGCCAGCGGTCTCGGCGCGCTGATCGCCGAGACCGCCTCCGGCCACGATCCGCAGCGAATCATGAGCCGCGACATCGACTTGCGGGAGCAGGGCGAGCCGTCCACGCGGGCCGGCTTCGACGGAGACCGGACCGGATTCGCGGTCGGCGAGAACTGGTTGACGGGCTACTCCCGGACCGGCGGGCACGAGGTCTACGCCCGGACGGTCGGCGGGTTCTCCGGCCTCGAGTGGATCGTCATCGTGCAAAAGCCGGTGGCTGCGATCCATGAGCCGATCGCGGCGCTGCGCAGTATCGAGGACGCGCTGCGCGACTGGCGCCTGATACTCGCCGTCGCGTTCGGCGCCACGATCGTCCTCTGCACGGGCATGGCCATCGTGCTTTCCGTCGCCTCCGCGCGCCGATACGCATCGGCGCTCGCCGCGATAAGCGAGATGGCCGATCGCGCGGCGCGGGGTGCGCCCGCAAGCTGGCCCGTCATCGAGGACCCCGAGGAAATCGTTCGCGTGAACGACGCGGTTCGCCGGCTGAGCGAGCCGCGCGACCCGTTTCCGTTACCCGGCGATGCACGCTAGGCCGCGGGCGCGCCTGGGCGCAGCGGTCGGCTCGAACCTGACGCGTAGGAGACTGAGTGGATGGTAGGCGCCGGTTCGTCGGTGGTGTGGCTGGTGGAGTGGGGTGCATGCGCGTTGTTCATCGCCGGGGCGATAACCGACCTGCGTTGGCGCCGGGTGCCCAACACGATTCCCGCCCTTCTGATCGGGCTCTTCGCGCTGCACGCGGCGATCGGCCAGATCCGCCCGCCGGGCGCGTTGTGGACGCATCTGGCGATCGGCCTGATCCTGCTCTGCGCCGGGTTCGCGCTGTACTTGACCGGACGGTTCGGTGCGGGCGACGCCAAGCTGATCGCGGTCGCCGGGCTGTGGGTCGGACCGGCCGATCTCAGCTTCTTCCTGTTCGGCATCGCCCTGGGCGCTTTCACTCTCTGCGCGTTCGCCATGCTGCCGATGCCCGTGGCGCGGCGCTGGCGGTCGGCGTTGCCCTTCGCGGTGGCGATCGTACCGCCGACCGTTGCCGTGTTGATCCCGCGCACGCTGTCGCAACCTCTTCACTATCCCCTGTCATGACCCCTGGTTCCCGTGCCCATTCCGCCGGCCACGCCCGTCAGGGCGCCGAAGCTTCGCGGTAAACCCGGAGAAACCATCCGATGCACAGATACCGAAACCTGATCTTCCTGGGGCTGCTGGCCGCGATCCCGTTGATCGGCGCGATCGTCCTGGCCAACGTCTTCCTGTCGGGGGAGGAGGCCGGCCCGGTCCGCTCGGCGCGGCAGCCCCAGCAACAACCGGCGCCCAAGGCGCCGATTACCCGCAAGGTCGTCGTGGCCGACCGCAACCTGCCGGTGGGCACGCTGCTCGGGGACGGGGATCTGGGCACGCTGGACATGGAGCAGGGCAAGATTCGGCGCGGCCACATCGTGCTGGACGGCGCCAGGACCGTCGATGCGTTACGCGGCTATGCCATGCGCCAGCCGCTGTCGCCCGGGGCCCCGCTGACCTGGTCGGCGATCGTCGGCCCGGGGCAGCGCGGGTTTCTCGCCGCGGCGTTGCGGCCGGGCACGAGGGCGGTGACGATCCAGCTCGGCAAGGGCACGCGCCATGCCGGGCTGGTCGATCCGGGCGACCGGGTGGATGTGATCCTGACCGCGAGGCTGCGGCTCCCCGACGGCACCAAGACCGTGTTCACGCGCACCATCATGGAGGATGTGCGCGTGGTCGCGGTCGACCGCCGGGTCGAAAACGCCGACGCGCCGAAGAAGAAGGGCGAGAGACTCAAGCGCACCGAGATCATCACCGCCACCCTGGAGGTGGCCCCCGCCCAGGCCGGTCGCCTGGCGCTCGGCGCGCACGAGGGCACGCTCTCCGTCGCGGTGCGCTCGCTCGCCTCGGCCCCGCGGCACGGCGGCAACAGGGCCGTCGATCTGGAACAGTTGATGGCCTCGCCCGAGGACCAGGGAGAGGCGGTGGTCGCGAGCAGCGGGCCGGGGGTGGGAGGGGGCAGTCTGGAGCCGTGGAAGAAGGTTCGCGTGTTCCGCGGAGACAAGGTGAGCGTGGAAAAGTTCGCCGATCCGTCGCGCAGCGGGGATAGCGAGGTCCTCGGGCAGTAGCCTAATCGTTCGCGGCCGGGACGGCGTGTCGGACCTGGCGCCGGCACCGGTCGAAAGGAGATGAAATTGCAGATTGCCGAAGCTTTTGCCGCCGCGCTCGAGGCGCTCCCGGAAGCGATACGCGCGCGGCTGGACGGTGGCGAAACGCTCGACTGGGATGCGTTGGAGAGTGCCCGGATTTCCCGGACGCTCGGCGAGGCGGTCCGCGACCGCGATCGCCTGCCCGAACCGGTGGAGACGCTGGTGCAACGGCTGGTCCGGGATGTCGGCGTCGTGCCGGAGGATGTCGTCCGCGGCCTGGAGCGCCAGTGCGCGGCCAGCGCCTGGATCGACTGGGTCTCGGTCGAACCCGAAGGCGAGACCTATCGGATCCGCAACGACCGGAGCGGCGAAGTTCACCTCGGGATCCCCGCCGAAACGGTCGCCGGCTACGCGATCCTCGCCATGGAGCTGGCGACCGCGGTGCACCGTGCCCGCGAGCGCTGGCTGGATAGCGGGGATCGCTACTGGGCGGCGCCCGGCGATGCGCTGTGCCCGCTGTCGCGATGCTCGGTTCGGATGAGCGCCGCCCTGCGCAGCCCGCCGGAGTCCGGCCCGGAGCCTACGACGAACGACCTGGCCAGGATGCTGGAGACCGCGTGGAACGGCCAGGAGCTCCCGCTGCGCGCCGAGCTGGCGGCCGCTGCCCCGTCGATCGCCGGGCATGCCGTCCACGCGCCGCGCAGGCGCCGCCTTGCGCCGATGACCGGCTATCGACTGCACGCCTGCGACCCGGAAGAGCTCCTCTGGCTGTGCGCCCTGGCCGAGCGGGCCGGTTTGGGCGCGCCCGGCGACGATGCGGAGAAACCGCCGCAAGGAGACGTGGGGGCGCCGATCGCCGTTGGCGCGGCCGGGCCGAACGAACCGGCCGGCGACCTGGAGGCGGCGTCGGAACCGAGGGGGTCGGAGCCCGCCGGCGAGGCGTCGAATTTGCGCGGGAACCGCACCGGCGCCGGGGACGGAGACCCGGCCGGTGGCGAGCCGGCGAACGAGCCGGACCCGCCGGAGCCGGCAACGGCGAGGGACGCCGACCGCGCGGCGCGACCGGGCGGCGAGGCGTCGAATTGGCGCGGGAGCCGCACCGGCGCCGGGGACGGAGACCCGGCCGGGGGCGAACCGACGAACGAGCCGGACCCGCCGGAGGTCGCAACGGCGAGGGACACCGACCGCGCGGCGCGACCGGGCGGCGAGGCGTCGAATTTGCGCGGGAACCGCACCGGCGCCGGGGACGGAGCCCCGGCCGGTGGCGAACCGACGAACGAGCCGGAAGCGCCGGAGCCGGCAATGGCGAGGGACACCGACCGCGCGGCGCGACCGGGCGACGAGGCGTCGATGTGGCGCGGGAGCCGCGCCGGCGCCGGGGGCGGCGACCCGACCGGTGGCGAGCCGGCGAAGGAGCCGGACCCGCCGGAGCCGGCAACGGCGAGGGACACCGACCGCGCGGCGCGACCGGGCGGCGAGGCGTCGATGTGGCGCGCGAACCGCGCCGGCGCTCGGGACGGAGACCCGGCCGGGAGCGAACCGACGAACGAGCCGGAGGCGCCGAAATTCGGAAGCCCGGGCGAGACCGATCGCATGGCGAGATCGGAGGACGAGGCGGTTCTCCTCGACATGCAGGCATTGGAAGAGCGGATCGGAGCGGAGACGGACCGCAGGCTGCAGCTCGGCACCGGCCCCGGCGAGATCGTCCTCGCCCGGCAATTCGACGAGCTCGAGAGCGCCGCGAGCCGGCTGCCCGGGCCGGTCAGGCAGCGCATGACGGCGTGCTACGGTCTCAACGCGATGCAGGCGCTGATCCGGCTGCAGGACCCGCATGAGTGCGCCGCCCTCAGGGCCGAGGTGGAAGCTGCCGATGCAGGGGGCCGCGCGCCGCGCTGGCTGGAGGAGCTCGCCGCCACCCTGCTGATCGACGCCGGTGCCGAGACACGGGACGGCAGGCGCACGGCCGGGCTGCGCCTCGACGCGACGGAAGAGCCCGACGCCCGCTACCTGGTCACCGAAATGGGAACCGGCGCCCAGGGCAGCTTCTCGCTGGCCGGCCTTATGGAGCAGGTGCATCTCAACCTGGCGTTCGCGCGGATCGCGTGGAAGGCGCTGACGGTGCTCCGCAATGCCGGAAAGGAGGGCGGCTGGGCCTTGCTCGAAGGGACGAACCGGAACGTCGAATTCCCCTCCCAGGAGGGCGAGACGCTGGAAGCGGCGCAACAAATCGGAGTCGTGCTGGACCGTTTCCTCGACGCGCGGTCCGATCCCGGCGGATCGCCGAGCAGCCTGCAGCAGGCCGCGATGGCGGCGGATGCATTGGCGGAGGTCGGTCCCACCATGCGCGCCGCCGCCGGCTGGCCGGGCCCGCCCCCCGATTCGGGGCTCCCCGGAGATGTCGCGGCGATGGTCGACATGGCGGAAGCGCTGCAAGGAAACGTCCGGGCGATCTCCAACCGTCTGATCGCCGGGCGGATGGCCGGGTTCAAGGAAGGCCGGGAAATTCAGGCCTAGCCCGGATTTCCCGCCGCCACCGCGGCCTGTGCGGCAGATTCGCCCTGCCGCCGCGCGTGGGGTCGGAACCGTGCACACCGAGCTCGAACCGCGCGTTCGATGCCATAATCAAATTACACTATGTCGATTCGATATGACTACGCTAAAATCGGGGCCGTGCCGCATATTTTCCCCGATACGCGCTCAGGATAGGCGGTGAACCCGTTGCCGAGTTCCTCTTCCCCTCGCCCGCGAGCAGGCCGCATGAGGCGGGCCCTGGCCGCGTGCTGGGTGTCGGCGGCGGTCGTCTGGCCCGGCGCGGCGCCCGCCGCGGACGGGGTCGACGAGGTATTGGCGCTGGTCCAGCAGGAGCGCTACGCGGAAGCGCGCGAGATGATCGACCCGCTGCTCCGGCGCGACCCCGACCAACCGCGCGTGCGGCTGATCGACGGTATCCTGACGGCGCGGGAGGGACATCCCACGGAGTCGATCGCCATATTCGAGCGACTCCGCGACGACCACCCCGACATGTTCGAGCCGTACAACAACCTTGCGGTGCTGTACGCCCAGCAGGACCGGCTCGATGACGCGCTCGGGGCCCTGCTGGCCGCGTCGGAACGCAAGCCCGACGCCGTCGTCTACGCCAATCTCGGCGATATCTACACGCGTCTCGCGCGACGCGCCTACGAGCGCGCCCGCGATGTCCGCACCCGCGGCGGCGACGCTGCGGAACCGTCCGGACCCAGCGCTTCGATTCCGCTGCCCGCGGCGAAGCCGGTCGAGCCCGCTCCCGAACCCGGACCGGCGGCGGAATCGGCGGACGGGCCCGCGCCCGAAGCGGAGACCGGGCCGGCGCGGGCGATCGTGGCGACGGGGTCCGAGCCCGTTTCCGACGACGCGTTGAGCGGAGAATGCGTGCGCGCCGGAAGCTTCAAGGACCGGCGCTCGGCGACCGAAGCCGCTTCGTGGATGCAGAACGAGGGCGCCGAGATCATCGACATCGTGCACGAAAACCGGCGGGACGGCAGCAGGCACTGGGTCCACCTGGCCCCGGCGGCGAGCCGCGATGCGGCCCGCAGGACGGTCCGCGAGCTTCGCGGCAAGGGCGTCCGGGATGTCGCGATCCTGCGCCGGGACTCCCGGCGCAACGTGGTTTCCCTCGGGGTCTACGGCAACAAGGGCAACGCGAACCGCCGGGTCGCCCAGATCGAGAAGCTGGGCTACGAGGTCGAGATCACGGCTTCCGGCAAGACCTCCGGCGAGTATGTCGTGCGGGCGCGCGTCGGCACCGCCCGGCCGGCCTTCGACGGCGCCTGGAAGGCGCGCTTCGCCGGATACTCCATCCGCTACGTCGACTGCCCCGCGCTCAACTGAGACCGGGCTGGGGGATTTACCGCGGCGGGGCGGCGCGCTATGAGACGCGCCGGGACCGAGCGCACACCGTCACGGAGGACGACGCCATGACCGCAGCCTACGAACCGCCACGGGTCTGGACATGGGAACGCGAGAACGGCGGCACCTTCGCCTCCATCAACCGCCCGGTCTCCGGCGCGACGCACGAGACGGCGCTGCCGCGCGGCGCCCACACGCTGCAGCTCTATTCGCTGGCGACGCCCAACGGCGTGAAGGTGACCGTGATGCTGGAGGAGCTGCTGGCCGCCGGGCATGCGGGCGCGGAGTACGACGCCTGGGTGGTCAACATCCGCGAGGGCGACCAGTTCGGCTCCGGGTTCGTCGCGGTCAACCCCAACTCCAAGATTCCGGCGCTGGTGGATCATTCGACGCCCGAGCCGACCCGGGTCTTCGAATCGGGCGCGATCCTGCTCTATCTGGCCGAGAAATTCGGCGCCTTCCTGCCGGAGCGGGCGGGCGAACGCGCCGAGTGCCTGTCATGGCTGTTCTGGCAGATGGGCTCCGCCCCCTATCTCGGCGGCGGTTTCGGGCATTTCTACGCCTACGCCCCCTACAAGATGGAGTACCCGATCGACCGCTTCACCATGGAGGTGAAGCGCCAGCTCGACGTGCTCGACAAGCGGCTGGGCGAGACGCCCTATGTCGCGGGCGATGCCTACACCATCGCCGACATGGCGATCTGGCCGTGGTACGGCGTGCTGACCACCGGCAGGCTCTACGACGCGGCCGAGTTCCTGGCGGCGGAGGACTACGCCAACGTGGTGCGCTGGTACCGCGAGATCGCCGCCCGCGAGCCGGTGATCCGCGGGCGCAAGGTCAACCGGATCAGCGGCCCGCCGGAGGACCAGCTGCACGAGCGCCACGACGCGTCGGATTTCGAGCTCAGGACGCAGGACAAGCTGGAAGCGGCGGAGTAGGGGGCTCAGCGCGCCCGCAGCACCGCGTGGCAGGCGCGCGGCAGATCGGCCAGCATCAGCGGCGGCCGCCGCTTCTTCGGGTCCCGCGGCGCCGGGTAGAGCGCCTCGCGGCTGAACCACCAGGCGAGCGTCTTGTCGCAGCCCGCGCCGGGCCGTATCGGCGTCTGCGCGACGCAGCGCTCCCCCTTCGGGCAATGCAGGCGGACGTGGAAATGGGTGTCGTGGCCCCACCACGGCCGGACTTTGCGCAGCCAGCGTGCATCCCCCTCGCGCCGCGCCTCGCACAGGCGGCGCTTGATCGCGGCGTTGACGAAGATGCGCGCGACCGCCCCGTCCCGCGCGGCGGCCTCCAGCACCCTGGAATGCGAGTCGGTCCAGCGCCCGTTCACCCCGAGCCGGTTGCGCGCCACCACCGAGTGGGACGAGATCCGCTCGCGCCGGGCCCGGCTCAGCCTCAGGCTGTCCGGCCGGCGCAGCCAGATATCGACGTCGAGCCCGATCTGGTGCGAGGCATGGCCGGTGAGCATCGGGCCGCCCCGGGGCTGGCTGATGTCGCCGACATAGAGCCCGGCCCAGCCCGCCGCCTGCGCCTTGCGGGCCAGGCGCTCGATAAAGGCGATCATGTCCGGATGGCCCCAGCTGCGGTTGCGCGACAGCCGCATCGCCTGCCAGCCCGGCCCGGTCTCCGGCAGCCGCACCCCGCCCGCCAGGCAGCCCGCCGCATAGCGCCCGTGCGCGGCGGCGGCGCCGGGGGCCGGCTTCTTCGCACCGCCGAAGGCGAATTTGGCGATCTGCGCCGCCGCCCCGCCGGCGTCGAACAGGAGCGCGAGGCAGGCGGCGACGGCGAGTGTCCAGCCCGGGCGAAGCGCGGGCGAGGGGGCTCTCGAAGGGAGGAATCGGGACTTCGACACGTGCACCGGCCGAGCTATGCGGCCCTCCGTGTTCCGATCCGCCCCGCGCTCAGCCGCTGCGGACGGCCGGGCCGGAGGTGACGGCCTGGGTCGAGAAGCCGATCAGGTCGAGCAGGATATCCGCGCCGACGGCGATCACCGCCATGGCCAGGAACGCGAGCAGCATGGCTCTCATCGAGTTTTCTCCCGATCCGTGGTCGCGCGCTTGAGGAAGACGATCAGGTCGTCCCGGTCGGCCGGTTTCACGATGCGCTGCATCGGCATCTTCGAGCCCGGAATATAGTGGTCCGGGCCCAGGTCGAACAGCGCGTCGATGGTGCGTTCGTTCCACACGATGTCCGAGGTGCTGAGCGTCCGCGAGTATTTGTATCCCGCCAGCGCGCCGGCGCGGCGTCCGAATATGCCGAACAGGGTCGGCCCGGCGCGGCGCCGCCCGTCCGGCCCGAGCGCGTGGCAGATCGAGCACTTGCGCTGGAACTGGCGCTCCCCGTTGCTCATCGTCGCCGGCTTCTTCAGGAAGGTCCGTTCCTCCCGGGTCATCTTCGCGTGCCGGCCGAGCGAGTCGACGGGCCAGCTATACATCGCGTCGTCCAGCCCGCCGGCGTGGATGTTCCTGCCGTCCGCCGAGAAGGTGAGCGCCCAGACCGGCCCGCGCAGCGTGGCGCGGAAGTTGCGCCGCACCGACCAGGACCGGACGTCGATCACCTTGATGAAGCCGTCGCCGTCGCCCACCGCGAGCGTGGCGAAGTCGCGGTCGGCCGCCATCGCGAGGATCGGGCTGCGGCCGGAGGTGAAGTCGGCGATCCGGTTGCCGGTCTCCGCGTCGACCACGCGGATGGTCCCGTCGAGCGATCCGTAGGCGAGCCAGGTCTCCGCGTCGTTCAGCACCAGGGTGTTGACGCCGAAGCCGTGGCGCAGGAAGAACCGCTTGCGCGTCCCGCGCGCCGGATCCCAGGTGCGGATCGTGCCGTCCGCCGAGCCCGAATAGAGCGTCTTCCCGTCGGCCGTGAAGGCGATGTCGCTGACATTGGAGCGGTGGCCCTTGAGGAATAGCGGCTTGCCGCCGTCGAGCGGCCACAGCCCGATCGAGCCGTCCCAGCTCGCCGCCGCCACCGTGCTCCCGTCCGGCGACAGCTGCAGCGCGTTGACCTTGTTCTGGTGGCCGCCGAGCCGCCGTCCCTCGCCGGTGCGGAGATCCCACAGATAGAGCTGGAAGTCGTCGCCCGCGGAGACCGCCCGGTCGCCGCCGACGAACCTGACCGCGTTGACCGCCGCGCGGTGCGCCTCCAGCCAGACCGGGGTCTTGCCGCGCCACAGCCCGACCGAGAAGTCGAAGCTCGCGGTCAGGATGCGGCTCCCGTCCGGCGAGACGTCGATCCCCTTGATCGGGCCGCCGTGACCCTTGAGCGTGAAGAAGTCCCCCGCCGCGGCGACCGACGGGATCAGGACCAGCGCCGCGACTAGCGCCCGGAACGCCATCTCACTCGGCGGGCGTGGCCGGAGCTTCCCGGGAGGCGGCTTCCTGCTCCTCGGCGACCACCTCCTCGTACCACAGCGAGTGGTGCTCCTTGGCCCATTGCCTGTCGACCTCGCCCGATTCCATCGACTCGAACGCGCCTTCCATGCCGACCGAGCCGAGATAGATATGCGCGATGATGATCGCCATGAAGACGAAGGCGACGATGGTGTGCCAAAGCTGGGCGTATTGCATCTCCTCGTGCGGCGTCATCTCGGTGGCCAGCTCGCCCATGCCGAAGAGCTGCGGCAGGCCGAGCGCGTTCAGGATCTCGAAGGTCTTGGCGAACATCGGCATCTCGAACGGGAACAAGAGCGACAGCCCGGATGCCGAGATCGAGATGCCGAGGACGATGACGACCCAGAAGACGATCTTCTGCCCGGCGTTGAACTTGCGCGCCGGCGGGTGCACGTGCTTGGAGAACAGCCCGCCGCCCTTGGCGAGCCAGATCAGATCCGCCCGGTTGGGCACGTTGTGCACCACCCAGCAGACGAACACCATGACCAGCGCCACGATGAAGGCCCAGGCGACGTTGTTGTGGATCCACTTCGACGCCAGCGCGATCGCCGAGAAGAAGTCCTTGCCGAACACCGGGATCAGCGCGAACCGCCCGAACAGCGTGATCAGCCCGCTGAGCCCGAGCAGGATGAAGGAGCCGGCGAGCAGCCAGTGGCTGAACCGCTCGATGGCGCTGAAGCGGAGGATCGTCCGGCCGGTCTTCTCGCCCTCGATGCGGATCGGGCCGCGGATCGAGAGATAGACCAGGACCGCCACGATCATCGCCAGCAGCAGCCATCCGCCCCATACCAGCAGCGGACCCTTGCGGAGCTCCAGCCACCAAATGCCGGAGTCCTGGATGATGATGTCCATCGCGGGGCCCCGCGCGGACACGGTGACGTCGGCGCTGCCGTAGCGCAGCGCGCGGAACACCTCGGAGTCCGACGCGCCGCCGAGCGTGCCGAGCTGGGCGGCGATCCCGGCCGCCTTGGCGGGGTCGCCGACCGCATCGCGGCGGAACGCGTCGTCGAGCTTCTCGCCGCGCTGCCGGGCGAGGATGTCCTCAAGGGTCTGGGCGCCGCCGGTCGAGGCGCGCGGCGCCTGCTCCTTCGGCGCGCCGCCCTGCTGCGCGGCGGCGGGCGACCACGCCAGCGGCGTCGCCGCCAGCGTCAGGATCAGCAGCCTGCAAAACGTCTTGATCATGGATAAGCACCTCGCACGCAACCAGATGGCACGCGGGCGGGCTCGCGCCCGCCCGATCAAGCCGTTCGCCGCGGGGGGCGGTCTCCCGCCCCCCGCAGGATACGGATCAGCTGCCCTTCTGGCCGTAGGCGGTGCCCCAGCCCCAGGCGCCGGTGCCGAAGCCCCGGGCCACCACGCGTTCGCGGTAGATGCCGGACACGACATCCCCGTCGCCCGCGAGCAGCGCCTTGGTGGCGCACATCTCGGCGCAGAGCGGCAGCTTGCCTTCCGCGATCCGGTTGCGCCCGTACTTGGCGAACTCGGCCGTCGAGTGGGTCTCCTCCGGGCCGCCGGCGCAGAACGTGCACTTGTCCATCTTGCCGCGGGACCCGAAATTGCCCGCCTGGGGGAACTGCGGCGCGCCGAACGGGCACGCATAGAAGCAGTAGCCGCAGCCGATACAGAGGTCCTTGGAGTGCAGGACCACCCCGTCGTCGGTCTGGTAGAAGCAGTCCACCGGGCAGACCGCCATGCACGGCGCATCCGAGCAGTGCATGCAGGCCACCGAGATCGACCGCTCGCCCGGCTTGCCGTCATTGATCGTGACGACCCTCCGGCGGTTGATCCCCCACGGCACCTCGTGCTCGTTCTTGCACGCGGTCACGCAGGCATTGCACTCGATGCAGCGCTCGGCGTCGCAGAGAAATTTTGCTCTTGCCATCTCTGTTCCCTCCTTATGCCGCGTAGACCTTGCAGAGAGTCGTCTTCGTCTCCTGCATCAGCGTGACCGAATCGTAGCCGTAGGTCTGCGCGGTGTTGCTGCTCTCGCCCAGCACGAAGGGGTCGGCGCCCTCGGGATATTTGTGCCGGAGGTCCTTGCCCTGGAAATGCCCGCCGAAGTGGAAGGGCATGAACACCACCCCGGCCCCGACGCGTTCGGTGACCATGGCCATGACCTTGACCTTGGCCCCCTCGGCACCTTCGACCCAGACCTGCGCCCCGTTCCTGACGCCGAGATCGTTGGCGTCGCGCGGGTTGATCTCCACGAACATGTCCTGCTGAAGCTCGGCGAGCCAGCGGTTGGACCGCGACTCGTCGCCGCCGCCCTCGTACTCGACGAGACGGCCCGAGGTGAGGATCAGCGGATAGTCCTTGGAGAAATCCTGCTTCTGGATCGAGGCGTACATGGTGGGCAGGCGGTAGAGCTTGCGATCCGAATAGGTCGGATAGTCCTTCACCAGATCGCGGTCCGGAGCGTAGAGCGGCTCCCTGTGCAGCGGGATCGGATCCGGGAAGTTCCACACCACCGCGCGCGCCTTGGCGTTGCCGAACGGCGCGCACTCATGCTTGATGGCGACCCGCTGGATGCCGCCCGAAAGGTCGGTCTTCCAGTTGGTCTTCGCACCGGCCACGGCGTCGATCGCGGCACGCTCCTCCGCCGTCAGGTCCTTGTCCCATCCCAGGTCCATCAGCATCTGCATGGTGAACTCGGGATAGCCGTCCTGGATCTCCGAACCGGCCGAGTACACGCCCTCGGCCAGCAGGTTCTGGCCGTTGCGCTCCACGCCGAACCGGGCGCGGAAGGTCAGCCCGCCCTCCGAGACACGCTTGGACATGTCGTAGAGGTTGGGGGTGCCGGGATGCCCCATCTTGGCGGTGCCCCAGCAGGGCCACGGCATGCCGTAATAATCGCCGTCCGCCGGTCCGCCCACGGCCTGCAGCGTCGTCTTGTCGAACGTGTGCTGGTTGGCCATGTGCAGCTTGAGACGCTCCGGCGACTGGCCGGTATAGCCGATGGTCCACATGCCGGCGTTGATCTCGAGGGTGATGTCCTCGACGCTCGGCTCGTCGCCGTCCAGCTTGATGTTGCGGAAGAACCGGTCCGCCCAGCCGAACTTCTTGGCGAACTTCGCCATGATCACCTGGTCGGGCAGGCTCTCGAACACCGGCTCGACGACCTTTTCGCGCCACTGGATCGAGCGGTTCGACGCGGTCACCGACCCGTAGGTTTCGAACTGGGTCGAGGCCGGCAGCAGGTAGACCCCGTCGGTGCGGTCGTGAAGCACCGCGGAGACGGTGGGATACGGGTCGATCACGACCAGCATGTCCAGCTTCTCCATGGCGGTCTTCATTTCCACCAGGCGGGTCTGCGAGTTGGGGGCGTGGCCCCACAGCACCATGGCCCGGACGTTGTCCGGCTGGTCCATGTTCTTCTTGTCTTCCAGAACGCCGTCGATCCATCGGGACACCGGGATGCCCTTCAGGTTCATCAGCTTCTTTTCCTTGCCGTCGGCGGTCTTGAGCGTCGCGAACTGCCCCTTGAGCCAGTCCAGATCCTCCTTCCAGACCCGCGCCCAGTGCGCCCAGGCGCCGGCCGAGAGGCCGTAATAGCCGGGCAGGGTGTGGGACAGGATGCCGAGGTCGGTGGCGCCCTGGACGTTGTCATGGCCGCGGAAGATGTTGGTGCCGCCGCCCGTGGTGCCCATGTTGCCCAGCGCCAGCTGCAGCACGCAGTAGGCCCGCGTGTTGTTGTTGCCGTTGGTGTGCTGGGTGCCGCCCATGCACCAGATCACGGTGCCGGGGCGGTGGTTGGCCATGGTGCGGGCGACGCGGCGAAGCTGCGAGCCGGGCGTGCCGGTCACGCGTTCGACCTCCGCCGGGTTCCACTTCTTCACCTCCTCGCGGATCTGCTCCATGCCCCAGACCCGGGTGCGGATGAACTCCTTGTCCTCCCACCCGTTCTCGAAGAGATGCCAGAGAATGCCCCAGATCAGCGCCACGTCCGAGCCCGGGCGGAACCGCACGTACTCGTCGGCATGCGCCGCGGTGCGGGTGAATCTCGGGTCGCAGACGATCAGCGGCGCGTTGTTCTGCTCCTTCGCCCTGAGCACGTGCAGCAGCGAGACCGGATGGGCCTCCGCCGGGTTGCCGCCGATCAGGAAGATCGCGCGGCTGTTGTGGATGTCGTTGTAGGAGTTGGTCATGGCGCCGTAGCCCCATGTGTTGGCAACTCCCGCGACCGTGGTGGAGTGGCAGATCCGCGCCTGGTGGTCGACGTTGTTCGAGCCCCAGTAGGCGGCGAACTTGCGGAACAGATAGGCCTGCTCGTTGGAGAACTTGGCCGAGCCCAGCCAGTAGACGCTGTCCGGCCCGCTCTCCTTGCGGATCTGCATCATGCCGTCGCCGATCTCGGCGATCGCCTGGTCCCAGCTGATCCGCTGCCACTTCCCGCCGGCCTTCTTCATCGGGTATTTGAGCCGGCGTTCGCCGTTGGCGTGCTCGCGCACCGCCGCGCCCTTGGCGCAATGGGCGCCGAGGTTGAACGGGCTGTCCCAGCCGGGCTCCTGGCCGACCCAGACGCCGTTATTGACCTCCGCCATCACGGTGCAGCCGACCGAGCAATGGGTGCACACCGACTTGGCGGTCTTCACCGCCCCCTGGACGGCTTTCTGCGCGCTCGCCCCGGTGACCATCCCGCCGGTCGCGCCGATCGCCGCCAGCCCGCCGATGGCGAGGCCGGAGCCGCGGATGAAGGTCCGCCGGTCGACCGATGTCTGCGAAATGTTCGAAAGGAGCGAAGTCCGCTGGGGGCGTCTCGCAACCCCGTTGGTCTTTTTCCTCAACATTTTCTGTCTCCCTGCGGCGCCCCGGCTAGGCCGGGCCGCCTGGTTTCGCGTCGCGACGGCAAAGGGGCGTCTCGCAACCCTCCGCCGTCCCTCCGACCGGACGGGTCAGAAGCGGGCGCTCTCGAAATAGGCGCGGGTATGAGGCGTGTCCCGCAGCCCTTCGCCGGTGTCCTCCACCGTCGCCGCCTCGGCCACGGTCCCCGTGGCGGCCGCCACGGCGGCTGCCGGAACCGATAGCGAGGCGAGCTTGAGGAAGTCGCGGCGTTTCGTCGGTTCGCCCTTTGTTCCGTTGGGCATTGATCCTCCTCCATTGAGTCGGACCGACAATAGCACAGGTTTTCTTATGGGTGCTAGCCGGAAATCAGACGGAAGGCCTCTTTTTCGATCTCCATGAAGGCCCGCCCGGCCGACCCCACCGGCGCGTAAAACACCGAATTCCTTGCGCTTTCCAGGTCGGCGAAGAAATGGCCGGCCCACGGCTCGACATGCCGGTCGAAGAATCCCTTCGAGCGCTCAAGCGGCACCGGCGCGCCGAACCGCCCGACGATCATCCCGGCCATCATCTCGAGCAGGCTGGCGATGTGGTCCTCGGGCTCGAAGACGTCGTCGGCGCGGACGATGCCGAGCGCCTTCATGTCCTCCCTGAGCACGGCCAGCGGCTTCTCGTTGAGGAAGCCGGTGAGGTAGTAGCTGCCATAGGGCAGCAGCTCGCCGCGGCCGAGCCCGACGAACAGCGTGTTGTACTCGTCCTCGACCGCGCCGGGCGTGGTCGCGCCGGCGATCCGCCCGAGCGTCCGGATCGCGCGCCCGACCTCGCTGTCGTCGCCGGCGAGCGCGGCCGACTTGCGCAGCAACTCCGCGTCGGGCGGCCGGGCCAGCAGCGCGGCCAGGAAGTCGTACATGCCGGCGCGCAGCCGGTCCTCTTCCGGGATGCGCGCGTCGGTCTCGGCCTGCGTCATCGGTCTCGGTCTCCCGTGTCCGGGTCGGCGAAGGCGAAGCGCATGCGGCGCGCCGCCCGCGGCGCCGCCGGGACGTCCTCCAGCCCGCCGGGCGGCGGGTCCTCCGCGGCGGTCTCCGCCGCCGCGCCGCCGTGCCCGGGCGCCTCGTCCGGCGGCGCGGCGTTCTCGTCCTCGTCGCGCTCCTCGGCCTCGGGGGGCGCCGCGTCGTCGGCCTCGTCGGCCTCGTCGGCGTCGGCGGCCTCGGCGAGGTCCTCGTCGCGCAGCATCCCCTTGCCCACCCGGTAGACCGACTGGAGGTCGGCCATCACCGTGGCGGCGTCGCTGAAATCCTCGCCGTAATCGAGCAGCTCGTCGAGATTGGCGAGCACCGGGTTGGAGAGCCAGAGCCGGCGCAGCGCGCGGCGGCGCAGCCGCTCCGGCACCGCCTTGGCCATGAAGGCGGCGAAGTCGTCGCCCTCGCCGAGCGTGTCGGGGTCGGGCAGGTCGAGCTCGGCCAGCACCTCCTCGTCGGGCCGGTCCTCCAGCGCGCGGCGCTCGGCTTCCGCCCCGGCGTCGTCGCGGGCCGCTTCCCGGGCGCGCCTCTCCGCCTCGACCGCTTCCTTGCGGCGGGTCCAGAAATCGCCGCGCTCGCTCAATGCACCCGCTCCCCGCCCGGCCGGCGCGGCGCCCGGTAGACGTCGGTGAGCTGGCGGATGCGCGGATCGCCCCGGCCGTCCTCCGCCTCGCCCTCTTTGCGGTTGTCGCGCTTGCGCTTGACGAACGCCTCGTCCTCGTGGTGCCGGTCGACGAAGTCGCGCACCAGCGCCGCCAGGGCTTCCGGCATCGGCACCTGCTCGACGATCTCCTCGCCGCTGTCGAGATAGTCCTGCGCCTCGTAGGGCGAGGCGGTGGCCAGCAGCACCTCGACCGGCCGGGCCTCGTCCCCGGCCTCGCGCAGCACCACATAGACCGCCGGCACCTCGGTGGTCAGCTCGGCGAGATAGGCTTCGGTGTCGGACGGCCAGAGCTCCATCGCCACGGTGGCGGCGTGGTACTCGACGGTCTCGCCCTCGCGGCGCAGCTCCAGCCAGTCCGCCTCGCCCGCGCCCGGCAGCACCGCGACCACCCGCCACGACCAGCGCGCCCAGCGGGTGACGCCGGGGGATCTGCGGATCACCACGCCGAGCGGCACGGAGGTGTCGCTCGGGTGCATGACCCGCACCGCTTTCTGCTCGGACAAGCCCGGCTCCCGGCCGTGAAGACCGGCGGATTATGGTCGAACCCGCCGGGCGGAGCCACCCTCGGGACCGGAGTTCGCGCTCGAACTCCGCCCGGGTTCATCCGCGCGGGCATGGACGAAAAGGCGCGTCCTTCGATACGCCCGCCTGCGGCGGGCTACTCAGGATGAGGGCGGGTCGTTGGGGCGGGTGAGGCCCCAAGGAACACACCTCATCCCGAGTAGGCCCCGCAGGGGCCGTATCGAGGGACGCCCGCCAACCGCCTTGCCAGCCGTGCCTTCGCGGGCCTAGGCTGCGCCACGCCAACCGTACCGGGCCGCCGGGCCGGGGAGGATGCGTTGCCGAAAACCCTCGTTCTGTGCGACTGCCTGGGCAGCCAGGCGGTCGACCGCGACGCCATCGCGACCGATGCCGAGGTCGTGTGCACGCGCATCCACTCGGCGCTGTGCACGACCGAGATCGAGGAGGCCGCGAAGGCGATCGCCGGCGGCGAGGCGATCCTCGCCTGCCAGCAGGAGCGCCCGCGCTTCGAGGAGCTGGCCGACGAGATCGGCGCCCCGATGCCGGATTTCGTCGACATCCGCGACCGCGCCGGCTGGTCGGACGAGGCGGTCGATGCCGGCCCCAAGCAGGCCGCCCTGGTGGCCGAGGCGCTGCTGCCGCCCGCCGCGGCGCGCACCGTCGACGTCGAGTCCGAGGGGCGCTGCCTGATCCTCGGCAAGTCGGCGGTCGCGCTGCCCGCCGCCGAGCGGCTGTCGGCCACGCTCGCGGTGACGGTGCTGCTGTCGGATGCCGCCGACGATCTGCCGCTCGACCGCGGCTACGACGCGATCGCCGGCAACCTGGTGCGGGCCTCGGGCGCGCTCGGCGGCTTCGGCCTGCGCATCGACGGGTTCCGCCAGGTCGAGCCCGGCGGGCGCGGCGGCTTCCGGCTGACCGAGCCGCGCGACGGCGCGCGGTCCGAATGCGACCTGATCCTCGACCTCTCCGGCGGGACTCCGCTGTTCCCGGCGCACGCCAAGCGCGAGGGCTATCTGCGGGCCGACCCGCGCGATCCCAATGCGGTGGCGGCGGCGGTGTTCGAGGCCGGCCAGGCGGTCGGCACCTTCGAGAAGCCGCTCTACGTGCGCCTCGACGAGACGCTCTGCGCGCATTCGCGGGCCGGCCAGCCGGGCTGCTCCAAATGCCTCGATTCCTGCCCGACCTCGGCGATCGCGCCGGCCGGCGACCATGTGGCGCTCGACCCCATGGTCTGCGCCGGCTGCGGCGCCTGCGCGGCGCTCTGCCCGTCGGGCGCGATCTCCTACGACGCGCCGCCGTCGGCGGCGCTCTACCGGCGCATGGAGACGCTGGCCTCTTCCTTCCGCGCGGCCGGCGGGGCGGCGCCGCGCCTGCTGGTGCTCGATTCCGAATTCGGCGCCGAGATGGTGGCGCTGTTCGCCCGCTTCGGCCGCGGCCTGCCCGCCGACGCGATCCCGCTGGAGCTGGAGACGCTGGCCCGTTTCGGCCATGCCGAGATGCTGGCGGCGCTGGCCCTCGGCTTCGCCCATGTCGACATCCTGCTGGCGCCCGCGACCGAGCGCGAGGTGCTGGAAGGCGAGATGGCGCTGGCCGCGGCGATGGGCGGCGAGGGGCGTCTCCGCCTGCTCGATCTCGGCGATCCCGACGCGCTCGGCGAGGCGCTCTACGATGCGGAGACCCCGCCGCCGGCGGCCGAGCCGGTTTTGCCGATGGGCTCGCGCCGCCAGGTGGCGCGGCTCGCCGCCAAGGCGCTGAACCCCGGCAGCGCCGACGTCCTCGACCTGCCCGCGGGCGCGCCCTACGGCGCGATCGAGGTCGACAAGGAGGCGTGCACGCTCTGCCTCGCCTGCGTCTCGCTCTGCCCGTCGGGCGCGCTCGCCGACAACCCGGACAAGCCGCAGCTCCGCTTCCAGGAGGATGCCTGCCTGCAATGCGGGCTGTGCCGCCAGGTCTGCCCGGAGAACGCGGTGACGCTGGTCCCGCAATTCGACCTCTCCGACGCGGCGTTCGACCAGCAGGTGCTGAACGAGGAAGAGCCCTACGCGTGCATCGAATGCGGCAAGCCCTTCGGGGTGAAGTCGACGGTCGAGCGAATCGTCGCCCAGCTCGCCGGCAAGCACTCGATGTTCGAGAGCGAGCAGGCCTCCCGCATGATCCGCATGTGCGACGACTGCCGCATCGGCGCGCAGTACCATTCCGAGAACAACCCCTTCGCCGCCGGCGACCGCCCCCGCGTGCGCGTCACCGACGACTATTTCTCCAAGCGCCGGGATCACTGAGGGGGGGAAGGGCCGGTGTCCCGGTTGCGAAGTTCGTTGCCGTTCGATGCCCTGTCTCTCCCCCCGTCATGCCCGGCCCCCGGATCAAGTCCGGGGGTGATCCGGGCATCCATGGGCGGGGCTGGGATATCTGCGCGCGCAGGCCTGAGCGGCGGTGCGCGCGGCCCGGCCGGCGCATCGGGCGCGGCGAGCGCGCGATGGTCGCGGACGAACGGGCCGCGCGCATGATCCGGGCCGCGCGCCGGTCTCGCCCCCGGCGCGGCGCGGCTAGGCCGCGCGCTTGCGGCGCGGTCCGCGCCAGCCCTTGGGGCTGGCGACCACGTCGAAACGGAGCGCCGGCGGCGAATCGTCGATCCGCCAGAGCCCCATCTCCACGGCGAAATGCCCGTGCGCCCCGCGGTTCAGCATCTCGATGGCGAAGCGGTGCTCGGGGATGAAGCGCTCCGCCAGCCAGACCGAGGCGTCCGTATCCGACTGGTCGGCGCGGACCAGCAGCCTGCCGAAGCAGTCGTGCCGGGTCTCGCCGAGCTGGGCCTCGACCGCCACGACGGCGCCGCTGTCGGTGTCGCGGCAGATCAGCCCGGCGCGGTCCCGGCCGGGGACGAGCGTCCCGGTCGCCGGCGCGAACCGGTAGCCGAGCGCGGTGCCAAGGCATCGCAGGCGGTCCGGCTCGGCGAACCAGGTGGCGAAGCGGGACCGGTCGCCGTCCAGCAGGGTGTCGAAGCCGACGCGGTGCCAGTCGCCGAAACGGGGATATGTCATGCTGCCTGTCTCCATGTTGCCGATGGGTGGCGGCCACAAAAAGGGGCGCCGGGGTCTCTCCCGGCGCCCATTTCGCGACCATGGAAAATATATGCCAAAACGCGTCCCATGTCAAGCACTATTTGCGATAACAGGCAATTTTCTGGCCGGGGCACGACCCTCGATACGGCGCTGGAGCGCCTGTTCGGGATGCGGGAGAGTCGATGGGCGTCCCAGCCCCTCAACCCGGGTAGCCCGCCGCAGGCGGGCGTATCGAAGGACGCCCACCGCCTCACCCGCCGAGCTCGTCGAACCAGGTCAGCGCCGGCAGGTTGCGGCGTCGGTGGACGATCCGGAGGATCACCGGCGCGCCGCCGGCCGCCTCGATGCGCGCGAAGAAGACGACATGCCGCCGGTAGGTCACCGAGCGCAGGCCCGGGGCGAACAGGCTGCGGTCGCGACCGCTGTCCGGATCGGCCGATATGCTCTCGAAGACCCCGACCATCCCCCGGTAGTAGTCCAGCCACCGGTCGCGGCCCCAGCGCGCCAGCGTGTAGTCGCGGATGTCGTCGAGGTCCCGCCGCGCCAGACGGGACAGCCGGATCGCCACGACGCGGCGGCTATTCCGGCCCGGCGCCGGGTTCGTAATCCGCCGGATCGAACTCGGCGAAGCCGCCCGCCTCCGCCTCGCTCACGGCCTCCTCCAGCTCGGCCTTGAGCGCATGGAACTGGCGGGCGCCGTCGCGTTCCATCAGCAGCCGGACCCCGGCGCGCACGACCTCGCTCAGATTGGCATAGGCGCCGGTCTCGATCTGGCGTCGAACGTAATCCTCCATCGGACGGGTGAGGTGCACGTTCGGCATGTCCATGCTCCGCTATGTCCAATATTGTCCGATTCTGCTATACACCGCCCCGCCGGTCAACCGCCGGCGCTCGCCCCCCAACCCGTCACGGCCGGCCCCCGGATCAAGTCCGGGGATGTTCCTCTGCCGTCCGGTCTCGACTTTCGACGCGGGCCGCACCCGGCTCTCCTTGCTCCTCCACCGCCACCGCCCCGTCATGGCCGGACTTGATCCACAGCTGTCCGGTTTAGCCTTCGACGCGGGTCGCGCCCGGCGTTCCCCGCCCCATCACCATGCCTCCCCCCATCGTCATGCCCGGACTTGATCCGGGCATCCACTGGCGCCGCCGCCCCTCCCGACGGGGCGTTGTACCGGTGGCGCCAGTGGTTGCGCGGATCGAGTCCGCGCATGGGTGGCCGGATCAAGTCCGGCCATGACGGGGTGGGGGTCGCGGTGGAGGAGTACGGGAGCCGGGTGCGGCCCGCCCCGCCCGTGGGTGCCCGGAACGAGGCCGGGGTGACAACGGAGGGGCAGGGACGGCAAGTGCGGGCGTGCGGCGATCCGTGTCCCGATCCGGCGGATGCGCCGATATCCCCCCCGGAACAAGGCTTTGCGCCCGGTCCAGCTGATCTAAACCGGACAGCAGTGGACTTGTTCCGGCCATCCATGCGGCCCCTCCGCGCGCATGGCGGTCGGTGGGAGGGCGGCGGCGCCCATGGGTGCCCGGATCACCCCCGGACTCGATCCGGGGCGTATCGAAGGACGCCCCCCTACCGCTTGAGCGCGCCCCTGAGTTCGGCGGGCTCGATGGTGGCGACGTAGGCGAGGATCGCGTCCAGGTCCTCCAGCGTGAGCTCCAGCGGGACGATGGGCGGCGGGCGGGATTGGTCGAACGGGTCGGTCACGTCGGGGATCTGGGTGAACGACGGGTGCGGGTTGAGCATGTAGAAGCCGCGGAACCGGACCTCCCAGTCGGTGAGCGTCTTGAGCACCCGGAACGAGGGGGTCGAGCCGAGCCCGCCCATCCGGTTGCGCGGCCCGATCACGTGGCAGCGCCCGCAATGCAGGAAGGCGAGCTTCTCGCCGCGCGCGAGGTCGCCGGTGGGCGTGGGGCGCGGCTTCTCGACCCTGGCCCCGGCCGCCGCGAGGAACACCTGGCGCCCGTCGGCGCGGAAGGACTCGACCGTGCGTTGGCCCACCGTGGACAGGAGCCAGTCGACGAAGCGCCCGGCGTGCGCAGCCTCGCCCGGGCCGTCCGGCACCGCGCGCACCAGATGCAGCGCCTTGCCGGCGCGGAACGCCGGGCGCCCCTCGCCGATCGCCGCCGCCGGGCCGAGCAGCACGTCGGCCTCGACCCCTTCCAGCAGCTCGACGGCCGAGACCTTGATCCGCGTCTTGAGCGAGAACCGGGGCAGCAGGTATTTGAACGCCCCGCTCTCCAGCAGCTCCGGCGTGCTCGCCAGCACGATCCGGCGCTCCTGCGCCGCCGCCAGACTCGCCAGCGACAGCATGCAGAGCGCGATCAGCCCCGTCCTCGACCAGCCCGCCATGGCGCCCCTCCTGCGAAATCCCCGGCGAATCCCCAGCGCAACCCCCTCGGACTCTGCGGGAAAGCCAGCTAGAATTCAATCGAAGCGCGGGAGGAGGGCGATGAGCGAAGGCTTCGACGAGTTCAACATGACGATGCGCAAGTTCCTCAAGCAGGTCGGCGTGACGTCGCAGCAGGCGATCGAGGACGCGATGCGGGACGCCGGGGCGGAACGCACCGCCGGGCGGAGCTTCGCGGTCCGCATGGTGCTGACGATCGACGAGCTCGATCTCGCGCACACCGTCGAGGGCCGGATCGACGGCAGGGGCGAATGAGCGCGCGCGACGACGTGCTCGCGGCGCTGAAAGGCGTCACCGACCCGGTCAGCGGCCAGGACCTGGTGGCGGCCGGGCTGGTGCGGGCGCTCACGGTCGACGGCGGCGCGGTGCGCTTCGTGCTGGAGATCGACCCCGCGCGGGCCGAGACCATGGAGGCGGCGCGGGCCGAGGCCGAGGAGGCGGTGGGCGCGCTCGCCGGCGTCGAACAGGTCTCGGCGGTGATGACCGCGCACAAGGCGACCGCGCCGCCCGAGCTCGACATCGGGCGCCGCGGCGAGCCGCAGGGGCCGGAAAAAATCCCCGGCGTCGAGCGCATCGTCGCCATCGCGTCCGGCAAGGGCGGGGTCGGCAAGTCCACCGTCGCCGCCAACCTCGCCGCCGCCTTCGCCGCCGAGGGCAGGCGCGCCGGGATGCTGGATGCCGACGTCTACGGCCCGTCCCAGCCGCGCATGCTGGGCGTCTCCGGCCGCCCCGCCTCGCCCGACGGCAAGACCATCCTGCCGATGCGCAACCACGGCGTCACCATGATGTCGATCGGGCTGATGACCCGCGAGGACGAGGCCGTGGTGTGGCGCGGGCCGATGCTGATGGGCGCGCTGCAGCAGATGATGAGCCAGGTGCAGTGGGGCGCGCTCGACGTGCTGGTGGTCGATTTGCCGCCGGGCACCGGCGACGTGCAGATGACGCTCACCCAGAACGCCGAGGTGACCGGCGCCATCGTGGTGTCGACGCCGCAGGACGTGGCGCTGATCGACGCCCGCAAGGGGGTCGACATGTTCCGCAAGATGGAGACCCCGATCCTCGGCATGATCGAGAACATGTCGACCTATGTCTGCGCGAATTGCGGCCACGAGGCGCATCTGTTCGGCCATGGCGGGGTGCGCGAGGCGGCCGAGCGCCTCGGCGTGCCGCTGCTGGCCGAGATCCCGCTCGACATCGACATCAGGACGGCGGCCGACGGCGGCGCGCCGATCGTCGTCTCCCGGCCGGGCTCGCCCGCGGCCGGGGCGTTCCGCGCGCTGGCCCGCGCGCTGATCGAAGACGGGCACGCGTGAACGGCGAGGAGGACAGGCCGAGCTTCCCGCCGCTGTTCGCCGGAATCGAGGTCGCGGGCGGCACCGACCCCTTCGCCAAGGCCTGCGCCGAGGCGGCGCTCGGCTGCGACGCCGGCACCGTCGTCTACAACATCGCCGTCGACCGGCTGGCGGCGGCCATCGTGTTCGCCCCCGAGGTCGCGCTCCAGGACGCGATGGCGATGCTGCCGGCCTGCGGCGTCGGGTTCCAGAACGCGCTCGGCGCGCTGGCCCCGCCCGAGGTCGCCGTCCACCTGACCTGGCAGGGCGGCATTTTGGTCAACGGGGCTACCTGCGGCAGGCTGCGGGCGGCGGCGGCGACGGGCGATCCCGATTCCGTGCCGGACTGGCTCGCGGTCGGGCTGGAGGTGCGGCTGATCCCCGACGACCCGGACGCGCCGGGCGCCGAGCCCGACCGCACCTCGCTGTTCGAGGAGGGCTGCGTCGAGGTCGCGCCGGCGCGGCTGCTGGAGTCCTGGGCGCGGCACACGCTGGTGTGGATCAACCGCTGGTCGGAGGAGGGCGCGCGCCCGCTGCACGCCGAGTGGCGCGGGCTCGCCCACGACATGGGCGAGGAGATCGCGCTGGACCGGGGCGGTGCGGCGATGCATGGTGTGTTCGTCGGCATCGACGAGCGCTTCGGGCTGCTGCTGCGCCGGGGCGACGACACGACGCTGGTGCCGTTGAGCGAGCTCCTGGAGAAGTGACGGTGAACCTCGCCCGCGCGATCCATTTCGACGAGAGCGACATGCGCATCTTCTACGCGCCGGCGCGCACCGGCGAATGGTGCATCTCGGGCGGGTTCGAGTTCTCCAACTGGGGCGAGGCGGACCTCGCCGGCAAGGCGCGCCAGGCCTTCGCCAATGGCTGGCTCGGGGTGGAGACCTTCGGCCGGGTGACCTTCGTCGCGGTGACCCGCATCGAGCCCGACGAGCTGGCGGCGCTGGCGAGCCGTCTGGCCGGGCACTTCGTCGAGGTGTGGGGCGCGCCCTCGGTCGAGGCGGCGCTGCCGGCGGCGCGCGAGGAGCTGGCGCAGATGGCCGAGCTGTGCGCCGACCACGCCCCCAACACCCTGCTCACCGTCGCCCGCGAGCTCACCGGGGCGGGGGTCAAAGAGAGCTTCCGCGTCATCGAGGCCGAGGACGCCGGGCTCGAGCAGTTCGCCATCCACGGCGATGCGGAGGGGATGCATTAGGGCGCCGCACGCGGCGTTTCCCTCCCCGGTCGCGCCCCGACTCGTTCCACCGCTGTCCGGCTCGGACTTTCAACCCGGGCTCCGCGCCCATGAGCGACAACATCTCCGCCCCTCGTTGTCACCCCGGGCTTGCCCCGGATCGCAGTCCGGCGCAAGTCCGGCCGTGACGAAGGGGGCGGGCGAGGGAGCCGCACCCGGTGGCGCCCTGTTCCCGGTCCACCGCCCGGCGGGCGCGAACGGCGGAGGCTTGCCTGGCCGAGGCGCGATAGGCAGGTTGCACGACAAGCCGCCCATCCCCGGGGCAGACCGGCCTCGCCCATTCCCAGCCCGGAGAGCCTCCGATGCTGACGCCGGACGAGCTTGAGAAAGTCGTTGCCGAGCTCGCTTCCCGGCCCGGCCACGAGAAGGTTCGCACGCAGGTGCACCGGCTGTTGGTCGATGGCCTGGGTGCGGACAGCCGCGACATAGATTTCGAACGGCCCGCCCCCGAGGTGCGCGGCCGGATCGACGCCTTGCTCGGCCGCACCGTGTTGGAATTCAAGTCCGATTTGCGGCGCGAACGCGCGGACGCGGAGCAAGGGCTCGCCCGCTACCTCTCCGAACGGGAAAGCGAAACCGGCGAACGATATGTCGGCATCGCCACGGACGGCGCCGACTTCATCGCCTTCTTCCTTCGCGACGATCGGGTCCTCGAGGTCGGGCTCCATCGCGCGGAGCCCGCCGAACCGGGGACATTGCTGACATGGCTGCGAGGCACGGTGGCGATCGGCGAGGAATTGGTCCCCGATCCGTTCACGATCACGCGTGAGTTCGGACGCCAGAGCCTGGCCGCGCAACGTGCCATGCTCGACCTGGACGACCTATGGACAGGGGTTGCGCACTCGCCCGAGGCGGGTCTGAAGCGGGAGCTTTGGAACCGCCTGCTGAGCGTCGCCTACGGGGCCGAAATCGGCGACGACGCCCTGTTCCTGCAACACACCTATCTCGTCGTCGTGGCCAAGGCGGTGGCCTGGTCGGCGATGATCGACGCGCCCCCGCCGGACGGCGCGGCGCTCTTGCACGGAACCGCATTCGCCGATCTCGGAATCGAGGGGCAAAGCGAAGCCGATTTCTTCGATTGGGTGCTGGAGGCCGAAGGCGGCGCGGAGCTGGTCATGCGGATCGCGCGCCAGGTAAACCGGTTCCGGCTGCGCGACATTCGCGTCGACATTCTCAAGGCGCTCTACGAGAGCCTGATCGACCCGGAGACCCGCCACGATCTCGGCGAGTACTACACCCCCGACTGGCTGGCGGCGCGAATGGTCGCGGCCACAGTGGACCGGCCGCTTGAGCAGCGGGTCATGGACCCGGCCTGCGGCTCGGGCACCTTCCTGTTTCACGCGGTAAGGGCGGTGGTGGACGCCGCGGACGCTCGGGGTTTGTCCCCGGCGGAAGCGATACGCCTGACCGCCCGGAACATTGCCGGAATCGACATCCATCCCGTCGCCGTCATCTTCGCACGGGTGACTTTCCTGCTCGCGCTGATGCCGGCGCTGCGCGAAGGACATCCGGGCAGAGTGACTTTGCCCGTCTATCTGGGTGACGCGCTGCAATGGAACCTCGCTCGGCCCGGCGAAAAGGGCAGGCAGCCCGACATTTTCGCCGGCAGCGGCACGCTCGAAATATCGGTTCCTGCGGTCACTGTGAACGATCCGAAACCCCGGCGCCTCGATCCGGCAATTCTGGAGTTCCCCGCTGCGGTGGCATCCGACGCCGGGCTCTTCGACCGCGTGCTCAACAGCATGATCGAGCTCGGCGCCAGATTGGAACCCGCAAGCAATTTCGTTGCGTGGCTGCAACGCGAGGTATCGGTCTCGGACGACGCTCGGAAGGCTCTCAAGAAAACCTATCAGGTCATGTCCCGCCTCCAGAACGAGGGCCGGAACCACGTTTGGGGCTATGTCGCGCGGAATTTGGCCCGCCCTGTCTGGCTGTCCAGCGAGGCGCAGAAGGCAGATGTCGTGATCGGCAACCCGCCCTGGGTTTCATATCGCTACATGAGTCCCGGCGTTCAGGGTCGGTTCCATGACGAATGCCGCGCCGCTCAACTCTGGGTAGGCGGCCATGTTGCCACGCAGCAGGATCTTTCCGGCTATTTCTTCATGCGCGCGGCACTGCTCTATATGCGCCGGACCGGACGAATTGCCCTCGTGATGCCGTACGCCGCAATGTCCCGCCAGGCCTACGCTCCATTTCGAGCGGGCCGGGTGGCGCGCCTGGGCCAAACCGAGCTCCGGCTCGGCTTCATCGAAGCCCGGGCATTCGGATCGGAAGTACAACCGCTCTTCCCCGTGCCGAGTTGCGTTCTGTTTGCCGGATGTCACGATGGAGCGACAGCGGCGCCGCTCCCCGGGGAAGTGCTCGCCTATGCCGGGACGCTGCCGCGGCGGGATGCCGACGAAGCGGAAGCGACGTCCAATCTGACGGCGGCGGTCGTGGGCTGGCCACCGGAAGTCACCGGCGACGGCGGGTCGCCCTACCGCGGCGCCTTTCGGAACGGGGCGACTCTTTGGCCGAGACGCCTCGTCCTCGTCGAACCCGTCCCCGCGACAGGACTCCTCCCGCCCAACCCTGAATCGCCATTGGTTCGCGGCCGGGCCGGCAACCAGGACAAGAATCCCTGGAAAGGCCTGAATCCGCCGCAGGGCACGGTGGAGAAGGGATTTCTGCGCCCTGTACTGCTCGGCGAATCCATCGCCCCGTTCCGCGTGATTCGGCCGCTCCAAGCTGTTGTGCCCTGGGATGAAGAGCGATTCGAGCTAATGGATGCACGTGCCGCTGCGAGGTGCGGATACCGGGCCTTGGCTCGGTGGTTGGAAAAGTCCGAATCCCTGTGGGAAGAGCACAAGGGCAGCGATTTGAGCTTCATTCAGCAGTGCGACTACTACGGGAAACTGTCCTGCCAATTTCCAATTGCCCCCATCCGAGTGGTCTACACGAAAGCGGGCACCAATCTCGCCGCGGCGGTGGTCGAGAATGAATCGGCGCTCGTCGACCACAAGCTCTACTGGGGACAGGCGAGGAGCAGGGCAGAAGCGTACTATCTCTGCGGCATTCTCAACAGTGAGGCACTGCGCGCCAGCGTGGCACCGTATCAAGCGCAGGGGCAGTGGGGCGCACGGGACTTCGACAAGTATGTGTTCAACCTGCCAATCCCGCGCTTCGATGGCAGCGATGCTCTCCACCAACGCCTTGCCCTCGCCGCCAGAAGGGCGAAGACGGTTGCCGATCGGGTCGACCTGAGGGAAGGCGAATACTTCACTCGCTCCCGCAGGCGCGTCCGCGACGCTCTTGCCGAGCACGGCGTCGCATCTCGTTTGGAGGAGCTGGTGGCCGACTTGCTGGACGGCCCGTGACGGCCGCCCCTTGCCGGTCGATGCAGGGGCTCCCCGCCCGGCTGGCGCCCGCCCGCGGATCGCGGGAATGTTGGCGGCCTGGCGTATCGCGGCCGCCGATCGGAAGAAGCGATGGCGATGCGGCCGGCCTGCGGCGTCGGCTTGCAGAACGCGCTCGGCGCGCCGGGCCCGCCCGAGGTCGCGCTGCATCCGACCCGGCCGGGCGGCATCCCGGTCGACGGGGCGGCCTGCGGCGCGCTCCGGGCGGCCGCGCGCTCACCGCGGCCCACGACGCCCGGCTCGAACAATTCGCCGTCCGCCCGGATGCCTGAATTTTATCTAATAAAGCAATAATCCCTTGACACGGGACACGTCTCAACCTATATTCTCTATATTAGAAAAATAGCAGGCGTCGCACCGCCAGCGTCCCTTCTCTGCCCCATGCCCCGGCGACACGCAGCGCTGTCGGGTGTGTATTTTTACGATTTTTCTTATAAAAAATTTGTCGCCAGTACATAATGCAGCCATGGACGGGTTTTGGGGGTCGTTGGCGCAGGCGGTGGGGCTGATCCTTGCCTGGGATCCGGAGCTGATCGAGATCATCGGGCTGTCGCTGCGCGTCACGCTGAGCGCGCTGGTATTGGCCTGCCTGATCGGCCTGCCGCTGGGTGCGGCGGTGGGGGCGTTCCGCTTTCCCGGGCGGGTGGCGGCGACGGTGGCGCTGAACGCGCTGATGGGGCTGCCGCCGGTCGTCGTCGGGCTGATGGTCTATCTGGTGCTGTCGGCGTCGGGCCCGCTTGGCGTGCTCGGCCTGCTCTACACCCCGGCGGCGATGATCGCCGCCCAGACCGTGCTGGTAACCCCCATCGTCGCCGCGCTCACCCGCCAGGCGGTCGAGGAGCTCGACCGCGAATACGCCGAGCAGTTCGCCTCGCTCGGCGTCGGGCCGCTCGGCCGGCTCCGCGCGCTCTTGTGGGACGCGCGCTACGCCCTGCTCACCGTGGCGCTCGCCGGGTTCGGCCGCGCCGTGGCCGAGGTCGGCGCGGTGATGATCGTCGGCGGCAATATCGACCACGCGACGCGGGTGATGACCACGGCGATCGCGCTGGAGACCTCGAAGGGCAATCTCGAGCTGGCGCTGGCGCTCGGCGCGGTGCTGATCGCGCTCGCCGTCGCGGTGACCGGGGCGGTGATGACGCTGCGCGCCTCGGCGGTCCGCATGGCCTATGGCTGAGCCCCTGCTGAGCGCGACCGGGCTCCGCTTCGAGGCCGGCGGCGCGCGTCCGGTCGACGGCATCGACCTCGCCATCCGCGCAGGCGACAGCGTCGCGGTGATGGGCGCCAACGGCGCCGGCAAGAGCCTGCTGCTGCGCCTGCTGCACGGGCTGATCCGCCCGAGCGCGGGCGAGATCCTGTGGCGCGGGCGCCCGCCCGGGCGCGCCGCCCGCGAAGCCCAGGCGATGGTGTTCCAGCGCCCGGTGCTGCTGCGCCGCTCGGTGCGCGCCAATCTCCGCTTCGCGCTGGCGGCGCGCGGGGTCGCCGGCGCCGAGCGCGCGGCGCGCGCCGAGCACGCGCTCGCCCGCGCCCGGCTCGCCCATCTCGCGCGGCGCCCGGCGCGGCTGCTCTCGGCCGGCGAGCAGCAGCGCCTCGCCATCGCCCGCGCGCTCGCCACCGCGCCCGAGCTCCTGTTCCTCGACGAGCCGACGGCGAGCCTCGACCCGGCCTCGGCGCGGGCGGTCGAGGCGCTGATCGCGGAGGCGCATGCGGCGGGCGTCGCCATCGTGCTGGTGACCCACGATGCGGGCCAGGCGTTGCGCCTCGCCGGCGAGCTGGTGTTCCTCGATGCCGGGCGCGTCGCCGAGACCGGCGCGCTGCCGGGCGCGCTGCGGGCGCCGCGTTCCGAGGCCGCGCGCGCCTGGGTCGAGGGCCGCCTCCATGCCGGGCCCGCGCAGTGATGCGGCGCGCGCTGCTCTGCCTCGCCTTGCTCGCCGCGCTGCCGGCCGGGGCGGCGGAGCGCTTCATCGTGCTGCAATCGACCACGTCGACGCGCAACTCCGGCCTGTTCGAGCGCATCCTGCCGGCGTTCCGCGCGCGGACCGGGATCGAGGTGCGGGTGGTCGCGGTCGGCACCGGCCAGGCGCTGCGCAACGCCGCCCGGGGGGACGGCGACGCGCTGCTGGTGCACGACCGCGAGGCCGAGCGAAGATTCGTCGCCGAGGGCCACGGGACGGCGCGCCACGACGTGATGTATAACGACTTCGCGATCGTCGGCCCCCGCGCCGACCCGGCCGGGATCGCCGGCACCGCCGACGCCCCGGCGGCGCTGGCGGCGATCGCCCGGGCGCGCGCGCCGTTCGCCTCGCGCGGCGACGACAGCGGCACCCACAAGGCGGAGCTCAGGCTGTGGCGGGCGGCCGGGATCGAGCCCGCGGCGCATTCCGGGCGCTGGTACCGCGAGACCGGCTCCGGCATGGGGGCGACGCTCAACGTGGGCATCGGCATGGGCGCCTATGTGCTGACCGACCGCGCGTCCTGGATCGCCTTCGGCAACAAGCGCGGCCACCGCATCGTCGTCGAGGGCGATCCGCGACTGTTCAACCAGTACGGCATCGTCGCCGTCAGCAAGTCGCGCCACCCCCGCGTGAAGGTCGCGCTCGCGCAACAATTCGTCGACTGGATGCTGTCCCCGGAGGGCCAGGCCGCCATCGCCGCCCACCGCATCGGCGGCCGGCAGCTGTTCTTCCCCAACGCGAAGCGGTGAGGGTCCTTCGATACGCGCCCTTCGGGCGCTGCTCGGGAAGAGGATGGGTCGGTCGGGCCAGCGAAATTGCCTCATCCCGAGCAGCCCCGGGCTTGCCCCGGATCGCAGTCCGGGGCTGGTTCCGGGGCGTATCGAGGGACGCCCCGCCGGGCGGGCGGCTGCGGTCCGGGAGACGCGGGGAGGCGCGTGCCCGCGAGCCGGGGCGGGCCGCTCCGGAGGCCTGCCGCCGACCGCCGACCGGCGTTGCCGTCGGCGCCGTCTCCGCCGAGGCGAGCCGTCTTCCCGCTCTCCTACCGCCTCCCGGCGGCGAAGGCGCCGACGAAGACGGCCCGGCTCCCGCCGGCGGTGGCCGCCTCTCCGCCGAACGCGCCGGCGACCGCCCTGGGGTCGCCCGCCGCGTCCGGCCGGTTGGAGAGCCGGCCGGCCCGGTAGCCGGAGGAGACGAGCGGGATGTCGGGATGGGAGAGGATCACGCCGGTTCCCTGGAACGTCGCATCGCCCCGGTCGAGCGCGGTGGCGCCGAACTCGATGCGGTAATCCGACACATCGTCGAAGCCCTCGACCTCTCCCGTGGCGCTGTCTCCGAACACGCCCGAGAGCCGGATCCGGTCGCTGCATCCGACACAGCCCCGGACGGTGCCTGCACCGAAATCCGCCGTCATGTCGGCGCTCCCGGAGAACTCGCCGATCTCGGCGCTCCCCGGCGGCACCGTGGCATCGGACCCGTACTCGCTCGCGTACAGCCCTGCGGCCCGGCCCCGATAGCTGGCGGTTCCACGCTTGCCAGCCCGGCGGGTGCCGGGCCGTTGCAATCGACAGCGCGTATGCGTGTGACCCCGCCTATTCACCGGGCTCAGGGAGCTACCCTTCGCCGTGACAGGCTCTGGTATTCAGCGGGCGACCCGACCGAGCGGGACGCGCTGTCGATTGCAGGGGAAAGCGTCGCCCGAGGCGGCGGCGGGTGTCGAGCTCTCCGAAAGAGGGGAGAGGCCCGGTCGGTCGAGCGGAACGACGATGGACGGGCAACGGTTGCCCGGCCCCCGCGACGAATGGCCTTCCGGGACGGAGAAGCGCGGACACCCGGCCTCGTCATGCCCGGGCTTGTTCCACTGCTGTCCGGTCTAGCCTTCGACGCGGGCCGCACCCGGCTCTCCTTGCTCCTCCACCGCCACCCCCACCCCGTCATGGCCGGACTTGATCCGGCCATCCATGCGGCGTCCCCGCCTGCGAGGCGGCCGGCGGGAAGGGGCGGCGGCGCCAGTGGATGCCCGGATCGAGTCCACTGCTGTCCGGTTTAGATTTTCGGCGCGGGCTCCGCGCCCGTGAGCATCTGCATCTCCGCTCCCGCTGTTACCCCTACGTCATGGCCGGACTTGATCCGGCCATCCACGCGGCCTCTCCGCCCGCACGACGGTCCGACGAGAGGGGCGGCGGCGCCCATGGATGCCCGGATCAAGTCCGGGCATGACGAGGGAGGGCCGGGGGCGACGGCGGCATGCGACGACGCGTCGCGCGTGTCGCGATCCGTGTCCCGATCCGGCGGCTGGGCCGGAAATCCGCGCGTACCGAGGCTTTGCGCCCGGTCCAGCTGATCTAAACCGGACAGCAGTGGACTCGATCCGGCCATCCACGCAGCCCCTCGGCGCGCATGACGGCCGGTCGGCAGAGGCGGCGGCGCCCATGGATGCCCGGAACACCCCCGGACTCGTTCCGGGGGCCGGTCATGACGTGGCGGGGACGACGTGCGAAAAATGGCCAATTCCTGAAACAGGACGCCAACGACCGGCGCGCGGCTCGGGAACGGACGGTGAAGAGAAAGACATACGACGCGACGGTGGAGCTCGGCATCCCGGTCACGCTGATCGACGCGGTCTCGGAGGACGCGGACGGCGCGATCGAGCTCCCCCGGTCGGGCACGCTGCTGGCGACGGTGGCCGTGGCGCGGGTGCTCGATCCGGCCCGGATGGTCGGCGCGGAGCTGCGCTATCTGCGCCACGTGCTGGACCGCACGGGGAGCGAATTCGCCGATGCCCTCGACCTCAGCGACAAGACCGTGGTCTCGCGCTGGGAGAACGGTGCGACGCGGCCCGGCCCCTACACGGAAAAGGTCATTCGCCAGCTCGTGCTGAACCTGCTCGCGCGCAGCGCACCGGGGATCGAGATCGCGGACAACGCCATCCCGGGCATGAAGCTCCGCCCGCGCGGCGAGCCGCTGCCGATGGCGTTCGCCCTGCGGAAGCGGCGGGGAGAGGACGGCCGCGCCCGGCAATGCTACGTGCCCGTCCCGCCCGTCCCGACGGCGGCGGAGACCGCTGCGCCGGCGTCCTAGCCCGGATCTCCGACCGGCGGCCCGGCCGCCGCCGGTATCCGATGTCCTCATTCCGTTTCCGGGCGGGACCGCGGGGGCGGGCCGGCGCCGCCGGACATCCGACGCGACCGGGGCGCTCGGCATCCCGGTCGCGCCGATCGACGCGGTGTCGGAGGACGCGGACGGCGCAATCGAGATTCCCCGGCCGGACATGCGGCTGGCGGCCGCGGCCGTGGCGCGGGCGCTCGACCCGGCCCGGCAATGCGACGTGCCCGGCCCGCCCGGCCGCGATGTACAACACGCAAGCTCCTGCGCTACCTTGCCGCCCCGGGGTTGCCGGCTCCGTCCGCCGGTGGCGCCATGCGCTCGCCGACCGCGCCCGCGGGCCGGCCGCGCGGCCCCGACACGGGATCGATCGCTGTTCAGGAGCAAACACCCATGGCGACCATTGACGACGTCTCGATCGTCGATTCGAACGCTGTCGAGCCCAGGACCGTCGAATCCGGGCTCGAAAGGACCATCTGCGGCCGGAGCCTGTGCGGCTCGAAGACGCTGACCGTCTACCGGCGAACGGTGTCCGAAGGCCGCCGGTTCGAGCCGCGGGCGGACGACGACTACCACCTGGTCTACGCGATGGCGACGCCGAAGGACGGCGTCATCGGCTTCAACGGCGAGCGGCACGCGGCCGAGGAGGGCGCCGGCGTGCTGCTCGCGCCTGGCGAGTCGGCGCGGTTCGAGGCGTCCGGGTCGGATATGGAGCTGCTGCACATGGTGACGCCCAGGCCTCCTTCCGCCGTCGAAGCGGGGTTGGCCGGGGGGCCGGGATATTTCTTCAACCGGCGGACGCTTCGCGCGCTCAGCGACGCGAGCGGCGGCCGGGTTCGCCGCTTCTGCGCGGAGTCCACCGTCCGGCTTCGCGACGGCAGCAGGCTCACCCCGACCAACGCGATCCAGGCCGGCGAGATGCACTACCGCGAGGGCGGCTCGTCGCCCTATCACCGGCATGTGGGCACCGACGCCAACCCGGACGGCGCCGCCCATTGCTACATGACCTTCAAGGGCCGCGGCGTGGTCGAGGTCGGGGATACCTCGCAGGAGCTCGATCCCGGCACGCTTGTCTATTTCCCCCCGGGCGTGCCGCACCGGCTTCGCGCCCATGGCGGCCCGCTCGACTATTTCGAGATCCAGGCCTGGCGGAGTTTTCGCACCAACGTGCTCAGCGAGGAGAAGCTCGGGCTAAAATGGTACTACGAGCCCGAGACGCCGGGCGCCGCGCCGGTCGAGTGGGACCAGAGCTGACGGAACGGTCTGTCGGCATTTGCTGTCGAGGCGGCGGGTCGGCGGCCCCGACCCGCCGCCCCGCGGATGTAGAGGCCGCACGGGTGGGGCGGAACGAGGCCACTGCTGTCCGGTCTGGATGGGACGGCTCGGCGCGATCGAGGCGAGGAAGGCCCGCGATCGGGACACTCAATCCGAGTACGACGCGAGCTGCGTGTCGAACGCCAGAATCCTGACCGTGCGTCCCGGGCCGCGAAGCGCCTCCGCCAGGTCGATGATCGAGATATCGGCGAAGGAGTAGTTGGGACCGGAGGAGGCCAGAAATCGGCGAGCCAGCCGGATCAGGTCTTGCGACCGCAGGAGGAGTTCCGGACCTGAGGCGGCGATCGTCCACGGGCGTTCGCGGCCGATGGAGCTTGCGATGTCATCCGAGAGCCGTTGGGCAAGGGATCGGCGACGGCGGCCGTCGCGAACGTGGTTGATGTGGCTCGCGACCTCGAACAACACCGGGACGGTTACGAACAGCTCGTACCTCGCGTCGATGAGGTCGGCGGTCTGCGTCTGAACGGCGGCGGTCCGCGACTCCTTGAAGTAGCCCGGCACGCGATACAGTTCGAGCAGCCACGATGTATCGAGAATTGCCGCGCCGCTCAACCCAGCGACTCGAGCCATTCCCGCGTTTCCCGCTGGCGTTTGTCCGCGAAGTCCGGCGCAAGATGCTCGTCGAGCGCACCGCGGGTCACGAAGTCGCCCAAGCCGCCGCGAAGCCCGATCGTCCCGGCGATGTCCATGTCGCCAAGCCTGGTGACCGTCGAACCGTCGCCCGACTCGCCGCGGTGACAGATGAGCACGCTTTCCATCCGGGAGTCGTCTAGCGCATCCATGAACGCCGGATTGTGGGTGGTCACGAGCACGTTCAGCTCGCGGCGGCTCGCGGTATCGGACAGCGTCTCGACGAGCAGCCTGGCACGGCTCGGGTGCAGGCCGTTGTCGAACTCCTCGATGACGATGCGCGAGGAGTTGGGAACGGTCTCAAGCGCGGTCACGATAGCGAGCATCCGCAGGGTGCCGTCAGAGAGAAGCCGCGCATCAACCAAATCTTCGTCGCTCGTCGCCTGCCCCGCGTCCGCGACAAACCCGGCCATCACATCGCCAAGCGAAGTTGTTGCGAAGCCGATTCCGATGAACGGTTCCTCCGGAATCTGCCGGATGATCTCCGTTATGCGCTGCAATGCCGCGTTCTGTTCCTCATCTCCCTGGCTGAGCGCAAACAGGACCGCCGAGAGGTTGGCTCCGTTGCGCAGGAGCCGGGGGTTCGACTCGGCGCGCGTGTACTCCCGCATCGCCTTGGGGTGCGGGTCGAAGATGTAGGAGTTTCGCAGATAGCCTCTCACGCCCTGAACGGTTCTCGTTAATTCGCGCAGCCTGGGACTGCTTGCCTGACTGTTGCCGATAATTTCTTCGTAACGCGAGAGGACGGAGCGGGACGCCGATACCTGGCAGGTCGGATTCCTGCCGCGCGAGAAGTTGTCGTATCTGACCTCCATCGACTCTCCGCCGGACTCTATGGCATGGAAGAGTGTCCGGTCTCCGATTTGCAAGCTCTCCTCGGCCAGCAGAACGTCGTTTCTTCCGCGCGCAGCAATTCCGATGAAATAGTCGACGGGCCGTTCCCTTCCATCGAAACGAACGCTGGCCCGATTCAACCGCAGTCCGAGCTTTTCCCTGCCGAAGCGAATGCAAGATCGCAGACCGCCCCGCACCTCGAACGCACCGCCGCGATCGACATCGGTGACTTCGTTGAACGGCGTACCGCGGGCCAGGCTGGCGAGAAGCTCGACTCCCTCGATCAGATTGGTCTTGCCCGATCCGTTTCTGCCGAGCAGGACGGTCAACGGCTCGAACAGATTGAGCTCTGCCCGGGCGAAATTCTTGAAATCGGTCAGACAATGCATGGCCGCTCACCCGTGCGCTCCCCGGTGCACGCGAAGGCGCTCACCGGAACACTCAATCTAGGGCGTGCCCGTCTCGGTTGGAAGCGCCGGACGGGCCGCCGACGCGCACCCCTTCCCCCGCCCGCCTCGGTGATGCACAAAGGGAGCGGCATGATCGCGCGCATTCTTCTCCTGGGGCTCGTCGCGCTCGCGGCGCAGGCGGACGCCCGGACCATCGTCGACTCGGCCGGCCGCGCCGTCGAGGTGCCGGACACCGTCGACCGCGTGTTCGCCTCCGGCCCGCCGGCCTCGATCGTGGTCTATGCGCTGAAGCCGGAGGCGCTCTTGGGCTGGCCGCGCGCGCTCAGGGGCTACGAAAAACCCTATATCGCCGCGCCGTATCGCGAGCTCCCCGAGACCGGGCGGCTCACCGGGCGCGGCGGGGAGGCCAATCTGGAGCGGGTGCTGGCGCTGAAGCCCGACCTGATCGTCGATTTCGGCTCGGTGCGCGGCACCTATATCGATCTCGCCGACCGGGTGCAGGACCAGACCGGCATCCCCTATATCCTGGTCAACGGCCGCTTCGCCGAGACCGCGCGCTCGCTCCGCCTGCTGGGCCGCGCGCTCGGGGTCGAGGCGCGCGCCGAGGCGCTGGCCAGCGACGCGGAAGCCACCTTCGCCGCGCTCGATGCGGCGCTCGGCGCGGTGCCGATGGCGGCGCGCCCCCGGGTCTATCTGGCGCGCGGCCCGGACGGGCTGGAGACCGGGCTCAGGGGCTCGATCAACACCGAGATCATCGAGCGCGCCGGCGGGCGCAACGTGGCCGACGTGCCCGGCCGCCGCGGGCTGGTGCAGGCCTCCCCCGAGCAGGTGATCGTCGCCGACCCCGACACCGTCGTCACCTGGGACCGCATCTTCTACGCCCGGGTGTGGCGCGACAGGCTGTGGCGGGGGATCGAAGCGGTGCGCCGGGGCCGGGTCTATCTCTCGCCCACCGCGCCGTTCGGCTGGATCGACCGGCCGCCCTCGGTCAACCGGCTGATGGGGCTCAAATGGCTCGCCGGGCTGTTCTACCCGGAGCGCTGGACCGGCGATCTGCGGCGCGACGCCGCTTCGTTCTACCGCCTCTGGTACCATGTCGAGCTCAGCGAGGCCGAGCTCGACCGGCTGCTCGAATGGGCGCAGGCGCGCGCGCCCTGACCGCGCGCCGCGGCGCGGCGGCGGCGCTCTGGATGACCGCCGCGCTCGGCGCGGGCGCCTTCGCGGCGCTGCTGGTCGGGCCGTACCCGCTGGCCGTCGGCGAGGCGCTCGCCATCCTCTCGGGCGGCGGCGGGGACGGGCGGGCGGAGACCGTGCTGCTCTCGATCCGCCTCCCCCGAATCGCCGCCTCGCTGCTGGTCGGCGCCGCGCTCGCCGCCGCCGGCGCCTGCTACCAGACGCTGTTCCGCAACCCGCTGGTCTCGCCCGACATTCTGGGCGTCTCGGCCGGCGCCGGGCTCGGTGCGGTGCTCGGCATCTTCCTGTCGCTGCCGGTGCTGGCGATCCAGGCGCTGGGGTTCGCCGGCGGGCTCGCCGCGGTGGCGCTGGTGGGCTTCGTCGCCGCCGCGGTGCGCACCGGCGACCGCACGCTGATCCTGGTGCTGGCGGGCGTCGTGGTGGGCGCGCTCGCCGGCGCGGCGACCTCGCTCTTGAAGGTGCTGGCCGATCCCTACGACCAGCTTCCGGCGATCACCTTCTGGCTGCTCGGCAGCCTCGCCGGGGTGAAGGCGGAGGACATCCTGCCCGCCGCGCCGGTGGTGCTGGCCGGGCTGGTGCCCATGGTGGCGCTGCGCTGGCGGATCAACGTGCTCGCGCTCGGCGACGAGGAGGCGCGCGCGCTCGGCGTCGAGGCGGGGCGGCTCCGGCTCGCGGTGATATTCTGCGCGACGCTGATCACCGCGAGCGTGGTCGCCGTCGCCGGGGTGGTCGGCTGGGTCGGGCTGGTGATCCCGCATATCGCGCGGATGATCGTGGGCCCCGGCTTCGGGCAGTTGCTGCCCGCCGCCGCCCTGCTGGGGGCGAGCTACATGCTGGCCGTCGACACGCTGGCGCGCACGATCTCCGCCGTCGAGGTGCCGCTCGGCATCCTCACCGCGGTGGTCGGCGCGCCGTTCTTCCTGTGGCTGCTGGCGCGGGGGCGCCGGACATGGGCGTGAGCGTCGAGACCAGCGATCTCGCCATCGGCTATCCCGGCCATGCGGTGGGCTCGGGCATCGCGCTCGCCGCCGGGCCGGGCGACATATTGTGCCTGCTGGGCCCCAACGGGTCGGGCAAGACGACGCTGTTCAAGACCCTGCTCGGGCTGATCCCGGCGCAGGGCGGCGAGGTGAGGCTGGCCGGCCGGCGGCTGGAGAGCCTGGCGCGGCGCGACATCGCGACCCGCGCCGCCTATGTGCCGCAGGCGCATGCCGCGCCGTTCGCCTACGCGGCGCTGGAGGTGGTGCTGATGGGGAGGACCGCAAGGCTCGGCCCGTTCTCCCAGCCCGGCGAGGCGGACCGCGAGGCGGCGCGGGCGGCGCTCGCGAGGTTGCGCATCGAGCACCTCGCCGGGGCCGACTACACGAGGCTCTCGGGCGGGCAGCGCCAGCTCGTGCTGATCGCCCGCGCGCTCGCCCAGGAGACCCCCGTGCTGGTGATGGACGAGCCCACCGCCAGCCTCGATTTCGGCAACCAGGCGCTGGTGCTGGGCGAGATCGCGGGGCTCGCCGCCGACGGGCTCACGGTGATCCTGTCGACCCACGACCCGGATCACGCGTTTGCCGTCGGCACCGCGGTCGCGCTGCTGCACGAGGGGCGGGTGCGGGCGACCGGCGCGCCCAGGGACGCGCTGACGCAAGCGGCGCTGAGCGCGGTCTACGGCGTCGCGGTGCGCGTCGAGGACCTTGCCGACGGCAGCACCGTCTGCGTCCCCTCGCTCGGGCGGCGGGAGGATGACGGGTAGCCGCCCGCGATGCCCGGTAGCGAAGCGATATGGGATTTACAATTTCGGCGTGCTGCGTATACCATCGGGCGATGCCAGAGACCGTTTCCGCCCCGATGTTCGATACCCAGCTCGCCGTCGAGGAGCTCGTGGCCGCGGGCATGCCGCCGGAGCAGGCCGGCGCGGTCGTGCGGATGCAGGCGCAATGGGTCGACCGCAGCTTCGCGACCGGCGAAGACGTCGAGCGCCTGCGGACGGAGGTGAACGGGCTGCGGACGGACATGGACCGGCTGCGCGGCGATCTGGCAGCGAAGATCGCGACCCAGGGCGTGGAGATCGGCAAGGACATGGCGCGGTTGCGCGGGGATCTGGAAGCGAAGATCGAGACCCAGGGCGTGACGATCGCCAGGGACATGGCCACGCTGCGCGGCGATCTGGAATTGAGGATCGAGACCCGCAGCAACGCCCTCGAAGGGCAGATCGCCGAGCTGCGCGGCACGCTCGAAGCCAGGATCCTCGCGGTGCAGACCAACACCATCAAATGGGTCACCGGGACGCAGGTCGGAACCTCGGCCATCTTTCTGGCGGCGCTGATCGCCGTCCTGAAGCTGTGACGCGTCAGGGCGAGAGCCAGCGCACCGCGCCGGTGTCCTCCAGCCTGTAGCCGCCCATCGAATCGGCCTTCTCGCGCATCGCCTCGCCGGCGGCGAAGCCGAGCAGGGCGCGCACCGGCTCGGTGAAATAGGCGCGGCGGTCGACCAGCAGGTCGAAGCGCTCCTCGACCAGCGGCAGGAAGGAGAGCTTGTACTGCCGCGCCATCGCCTCGATGCCGACCGCCGCGTCGGCCTCGCCCGCCGCCACCGCCGCCGCCGCCTCGCTCTCGGTCCAGGCGAGCCCGCCGGCCGGGACCAGGTCGTCGGGCGACATCTCGGCGTGGCGGAGGAATTCCTCGAACAGCTGCGCGGCCGCCGACTCGGGCTGGCGGAAGGCGACCCGCGCGCCGCGCAGATCGGCGATCTTGCTCACGCGCCTGCCGGCCTCGCGGGACAGGACGAGCCCGCGCAGGCGAACCGCCCAGGCGAGCAGCACGCAGCCGGTCAGCCGCCAGTCCGCGACCGTCTCGACATTCCAGCCCTCCCGCTCGTGGACGTGGATGCCGGCGATCGCCGCCTGGCGGTCGGCGAAGCGCCTGAGCCCGTCGCCGCTGCCGTTGAGGATCGTCGCGAGCCCCGAGCCCGATTCGCGCACCGCCCATTCGAGCAGGGGGTCGTGCGAGCCGGCCAGCACCAGCGGCCGGTCGGCCAGCGCGCCGGCGCCGACCCCGGCCCAGTCCATCACCTCGTCCCTGGGGAACAGCAGCTTGCCGGTGATGCGGCGGTGCGGGATCTCGCCCGCCGCCGCGAGCTCGTAGACCTTGCGCTCCTTGACCCGCAGCAGCGCCGCCACCTCGCGGGTGGTCATGTGGAGCGGCGGTCGGTCGGTCGGTGGGAGCGCCATGGCGGGGCCATCCTGCCAAACCGCCGCGCGATGCGCGAGGGGCGAGGGGCGGCTTACCGCCTTGGCGCGGGCCCCGCTCCGTGCCATCTTCGCGGTCATGAACCGACGGCAATTCCTCGCGGCCTCGGCCGCCTGCGCGCTCGCCCCGGCCACCGGCGGGGCGGCGCCGATGCGGCTCAGGGCCGGGCCGGCCAGCGTGCGGCTGGTGCCCTATGTCGAGGGGCCGACGGCGATGCTCGGCTTCAACGGCCGCACGCCGGGGCCGGAGATCCGCGTGCGCGCCGGCGGGCGGGTCTCGGTCGCCTTCGAGAACGCGACCGGGCGGGCGAGCGCGGTCCACTGGCACGGCATCCACATCGACAACGCGATGGACGGCGTGCCCGGGCTCACCCAGGAGGCGGTGGCGCCCGGGGCGGGCTTCGCCTACGACTTCGCCGTGCCGCATCCCGGCACCTACTGGTACCACGCCCATCACCGCTCCTGGGAGCAGGTGGCCAAGGGGCTGTACGGCCCGCTGATCGTCGAGGAGCGCGCGCCGCCCCGGGTCGACCGCGACATCACGGCGGTGCTCGACGACTGGCGGCTGACCGAGGATGGCGCGCTGCACGAGAGCTTCGGCAACCGGCACGATTTCTCGCATGCCGGGCGGCTCGGCAACTACGCGCGGGCGTTCTTCTCCGCCCCGACGGTGCGCATCGGCGACCGGGTGCGGCTCAGGCTGATCAACGCGGCGACGGCGCGTACCTTCAAGCTGAGGATCGGCGGCGGGGAGGGCCGGATCGTGGCGCTCGACGGGATGCCGCTCGCCGAGCCGGAGCCCATCGGCGAGCCCGAGCTCGCCCCGGCCCAGCGCGCCGACATCGTGCTCGACGTGGCCGGCCCGCTCGCCTTCGACCTGCTGCCCCGGGGCGAGCCCTACGCGCTCGGCACGATCCCCGCCGAGGGCCGCAATCCCGCGCCGATCGGCGGGCCCGTCGCCGCCCTGCCGCCGACCGCGATCCCGGCGCCCGAGGCGCGCGGCGCGCGGCGGCTCACGCTCGCCATGCAGGGCGGCGCCATGGGCGGGCGCCACGGCGGCGACGACTTCTGGGCCTTCAACGACCGCTCCGGCATGCCGGAGGCGCCGTGGCAGCGCTTCGCGCGCGGCGAGACGGTGCGGATCGCCATGCGGAACGACACCGCGTTCCCGCACGGCATCCACATCCACGGCCACCATTTCCACGAGCTCGGCCCGGACGGCGCGCCCGGCCATTACCGCGACACCACGCAGGTCGAGGCGCGCCGGAGCCGGGACGTGCTCTGCGTGTTCGACAACCCGGGCAAGTGGCTGATCCACTGCCATACGCTCGCCCACCAGGCCTCCGGCATGAAGACCTGGGTCGAGGTCGCGTGAGGCGCGTTCTCGCGTTTCTCACCCTGCTTCTGCCGGCGGCCGCGTACGCCGACCACGAGCTGGAGAACCGCGACCTCGGCAACGGGCGGGCGCTCTACAAGGAGCACTGCGCCTCCTGCCACGGCGCGGAGCTGGAGGGCCAGCCGAACTGGCGGCGGATCGGCGAGGACGGGCTGCTGCCGGCGCCGCCGCATGACCGGACGGGCCATACCTGGCATCACGACAACCGGCTGCTGTTCGACTACACCAAGCTCGGCGGCAAGGCGCTGATGGCGGCGCGCGGGGTGAGCGACTTCAAGAGCGGCATGGAGGGTTTCGGCGACGCGCTGTCCGACGACGAGATCTGGGACATCCTCGCCTGGATCCGCTCGACCTGGCCGGAACGCATCAAACGGATACAGGCTTCGCGGAACCCGACCCACGACCGGTAGCGGGCTGACAATCTCCCTCCGCTTGCAGTCGAACCGCTTCGCTTGCGGAGGGTCGAACGATGTCGCCGATCGACGGCCGGGCCCGGGCGGGTCGCACCGCGAACCGCGGGATCAGGCGCCCGGCATTGCCGCGGCACACCCTTTGCACGTCGTCCACGCCGAGGCCGCAGGCCTCCAGCCCGCGGATGGTCTCGGCCGTGCTTCCGAACGGGAAATCGGTGCCGAGCGGCACCCGCGAGACCGGCACGTGGTCGAACAGCGCGAGCAGCGCGGCGGCGTGCTCGTTGACCGTGCGGGCGAGGGCGCGGTTCTCCGCCTCGGTTGCGTGGTGGATGCCCGGCGGCGAGAGCGACAGCATCGCCGTGTCGACGCCGTTCCGGTCGAGCTCCTCCAGCGTTCGATCGAGCGTCCAGCCGCGCACCGGCGGCCTCTCCATCATGCCACCCATGGCGGCGAAATATTCCGGCGGAAAGAAATGGTGGACGTCGATACGTCCCGCGCCCGCGCCGTCGGCCATCGGGGTCCCCTGGTCTTTCGCCGGGATGCCGGCACCCGAACGGGATGCGCGGAAGCGAACCGGCCCTTCGCCCCGCCTGGCCCGGGAACCGACGATGCACTAACCTTCCGGCTGGACCGGTCGTCGGGGCCGGCCGGGTTGGGGAAGGCCGCTCGATGCCGGCCTGCCGCGCTCGGGTCGCCTTCAGGGAGACAACCGCCATGATGATCAGCGGCCTCAAGGACTCCCGGCTCGTCCTCGTCCTGCAGACCGACCACTCCAGGGTCGCCGGGCTGCTCGCGGCGCATTGGGGAAACGCCCAGTTCGCCGAGCCCGCGCCCTACGGGTCGATGGTGCTGGCGGCGGAGGAGCACGATGCCGGGTGGTGGGAGTGGGAGGCCCGCCCCACCCTCACCGAGGAAGGCTACCCGATGGACTATATCGGGAGCGTCAGGACTCTCGGCTCCGTCTGGCTCGAGTTCTTCCGGCGCGGGATCGAGCGCGTCGCGGAGCAGGACCCCTATGCCGGGCTGATGATCCTCATGCACGCCGAGGGGCTGTGCACGCAGGGCAAGGGGTTGATCTCGCACATGCCGGATTTCTCGGCGATCCCCGAGGTGCGCGAGGCGCTCGACCGCTGGGAGGTCAGGCGAGAGGAGCTCATCGACCGGCTGCGCGGCTCGGCGACCTATCGCAACTTCGCCACCGAGGCGGAGCTCTGGCGGAACTTCAAGCTCATGGAGGTCTTCGACCAGCTCGCCCAGTTCATCTGCAACCGCTACCCGTTGGACAGCGCGGCGCGCAAGAACGGCCCGTCCAACAGCATCGGGCACGTGCCGGTGGGCCCCGGACGGGACGACGTGACGCTCACGGTGGACGTGCTGGACGGCGCGCGCGCCCGCGTCCACCCCTACCCGTTCGACCGCAGCCCGCTGCGGATTCCGATCCCGGCGCGCCTGGTTCCGGATCGGCGATACGAAAGCGAGGAGGCGTTCCTGCACGACTTCTACCGGGCCGAGCGCTGCGTCATCGAATACAGCCTTCACGCCGGGTAGCGTTGCGCAGCGCGGGCGCTCGGCAGCCGGCAGCAACGACCTGCTTCTCGACATCAGGCTGGCCCCCGAGGCCGCCCCGATGGAGAACCGGCGATCGCTGGCCCGGGCACTCGCGGAAACCGGGTTCGAGTGCGGGATACAGGTCTGCGATATCCGGCGCGGTTTCGTCTCCAACGGCGCGGAAAGGCCGATCGAGAGCCTGACGGTCGTCCACAGCGCGGTGCCGGGGAAAACCTGCCCTTCGCCCGACCCGTGTCGTCGGCATGTGGCGCGATGCCAACGCCTTCTACGAGGCGGGCATCCCCGCCGTGGGCGACGGCCCCGGCACCAGGGAACCCATCGCCGACGGGGGTGGCGCGGCCGATGGCGATCGACGATCCGATCGCGACGGCGAAGTTGTTCGCGCTGACCGCGTCGGCGATCTGCGAGGTGGCGGGTTGAGCGGACGCCGGTCGTTCGCCGCCGATGGGGACCTTCCGCGCGGCGCTCCCGCCGAAGTTGAATTCCGGCCGCACCGATCGAATATCCGGCTCATGGACGCGAACCGCGAATCCGGACCGGTGGGCGGGGCGGCATGACGGGGCTGGAGCTTCGCGGCGTCGCCGGGCTGCGCGGCGGGATCGGGGGGTTGGCCTCGGTCTGGGGCCTCGTGCTCGCCATCCCGCTCGCCGTGGCGGCGCTCGACCCGGCGAGCCTCGCCGCGATCCTGGGCGAGGCGCTGGCCGGGTTCGCCGGGACGCTGCCCTGGATCGCCGCGGCGGTCGCGCTGGTCGCCGGGCTCAAGGCGAGCGGGGCGACCGCGCTGGTGGCGCGCGCCTTCGAGGGCCGCGAGACGCGGATGATCGTCCTCGCCGCGCTGCTCGGCGGGCTTGCCCCGTTCTGCTCCTGCGAGGTCATCCCGTTCATCGCCGCCATGCTGGCGCTCGGCGCGCCGCTGTCTGCGATCATGGCGTTCTGGCTGTCCTCGCCGCTGATCGACCCGGCGACCGCGCTGATCACCGCCGCCGCGCTCGGCTGGGAGTTCGCCGCCGGCAAGGCGGTGGCGGCGGTCGCGCTCGGGCTGGCGGGCGGCTTTGCCGTCCGCCCGCTTGCCCGCCTGCCCGCCTTCGCCGCCCCGCTGCGCGCCGAAAGGGACGGGCTCTGCACCGGCTGCGAGATCCAGCTCGGGGAAGACACGCTGTGGCGGTTCTGGCGCGAGCCGCCGCGCATGGCGATTTTCCGCGCCGAGGCGGTGGCGAACGCGCGGTTCCTCGTCAAGTGGCTCGCGCTCGCCTATCTGCTGCAGGCGCTGCTGGTCGCCTACGTGCCGGCGGAGGCGGTCGGCGGGGACGGTGTCGCGTCGATCGCGATCGGCGCGCTGGTCGGCGCGCCGGCCTATCTCAACGGCTACGCCGCGCCGGCCCTGGTCGCCGGGCTGGTGCAGCAGGGCATGGGCGCGGGCGCGGCGATGGCCTTCATGGTGGCCGGGTCGGTGAGCTGCATCCCGGCCATGGCGGCGGTGTTCTCGCTGGTGCGCGGCCCGGTGTTCGCCGCCTATGTCGCCCTCGGCATCGCCGGCGCGATGGCGAGCGGCGCGGCGTTCGGCGCCCTGATGGGCTGATCCGCCGGCCCGGCGTCCGCTGGGCAGCGCGAGTCCGGCGCGGCCCGGTGTATCCTGCGGCGCGCGGCAACCGGCGGGGGCGGGGCATGGAGTTCAGGACGGTCGGCGGCGAGACGGGCGGCGGTCTCCGCGTGTCCCTGGTCGGGCTCGGCTGCAACAATTTCGGGCGCCGGCTGGGCGAGCGCGAATCGCGCGCGGTGATCCATGCCGCGCTCGATGCCGGGATCACCCTGTTCGACACCGCGGAGTCCTATGGCGGCGGGCGCTCGGAGAAATACATCGGCAAGGCGCTCGGCGCGCGGCGCCGCGAGATCGCGATTGCCACCAAGTTCGGCTGGAGCGGCGGCGCCGCGCCGCGCAAGGTCGCGAAAGCCGTCGAGGGCAGCCTGAAGCGGCTGCGCACCGAGACGATCGACCTCTACCAGATCCACCGCCCCGACCCGTCGACGCCGATCGCCGACACGCTGGAGGCGCTGGATCGGCTGGTGGATCAGGGCAAGGTGCGGTTCGTCGGCTGCTCCAACTTCTCCGGCGCCCAGATCGCCGAGGCGCGCGCGGTCGCGGACGGACATGGCCGGTGCGCCTTCGTCACCGCGCAGAACCCCTACAGCCTGCTCGACCGGGCGATCGAGGACGACGTGATCCCGGCCTGCGGCGAGGCGGGGATGGGAATCCTGCCCTACTACCCGCTCGCCAACGGGCTGCTGTCGGGCAAGTACCGGCTGGGCGCGCCCTGGCCCGGCGGCACCAGGCTGTCCGAATGGCGGGTCACGGATATCGAGTGGGAGCAGGTCGAGGGGCTGGCCCGCTTCGCTCGCGCGGCGGGCCGCTCGCTGCTCGAGCTCGCCTTCTCCTGGCTCGCCGCGCAGCCCGGCATGCTCAGCGTGATCGCCGGCGCGACGAGCCCCGAGCAGGTGGCGGCGAATGCCGGCGCGGCGGGCTGGCGGCTGACCGAGGCGGATCTCGCCGAGGTGGAGCGGTTCGTCTGAGCTGGCGTTCGCGTTTGAAGAGGGAATTGTCGCAATGAGCGAGAGCGACTTCGAGCCGGTCGAAGGAAGCGGGAATGCGTTCCGCGACCTCGGCGACCCGCACGCCGATCTGAAACAGGCCAAGGCGATCCTCGCGGCCGGGATCATCGCGGTGCTGGACGAGCGCGGGCTCACGGTGCGGAAGGCGGGTGCGTTGGCCGGGTTCGCCCCGGCGGATTTCTCGCGCATTCGCAACGCGGATTTCGGGCGGTTCACGCTTGACCGGTTGATCAGGATGCTTGCGGCGCTGGATGGCGGCCTGCGTGTCACGCTGCGGGTCGAGCCGGGACCTGAGGACGATGCGGCACTGGCGGAACGGGGATGAGGCCGAGGCCGGTCTCGCGTCCATCGATACGCCCGCTGCGGGGGCTACTCGGGATGAGGGAGGTTGGTATGCCACATACAATGTTCCTCATCCCGGCCAGGCGCTCCTCGGCTCCGCTTGGGTCAGGCTACGCGCCGCATCGAGGGACGCCGGTCAGGGTTCCGTCTCCACCCGATACGCTCTAGCATCGCCCGGTTCCCGCCGAAGGAGGAGGACGCCGTGACCGATCCGCTATGGCTCGCGAAATACCCCGAGGGCGTGCAATGGGATGCCGAGATCCCCGAAGGGCCGCTATTCGCGATCCTCGACGAGGCGGTCGAACGCTTCCCCGGCAACGAGGCGATGGACTTCCTCGGCAAGCGCTACACCTATGCCGAGCTCGGCGACGCGGTGACGCGCGCCGCCGCCGGTTTCCGCGCGCTCGGCGTCGCCAAGGGGGTCAAGGTCGGGCTGTTCCTGCCCAACTGCCCGCAATTCGTCATTTCCTTTTTCGGCATCCTCAAGGCCGGCGGCACGGTGGTCAATTACAGCCCGCTCTATACGGAAGACCAGCTCGCCCACCAGATCGAGGATTCCGGGACCGGGATCATGGTGACGCTCGGCCTGGAGGCGCTGTACCCGAAGATGGCGGCGCTGCTGGACCGCGGGCTGGTCGGCAAGCTGGTCGTCGGCACCTTGCAGGCCGCCCTGCCGTTCCCCAAGAGCGTGCTGTTCCCGCTGCTCAAGCGAAGCGAGATCGCCCGCGTGCCGAATGACGACCGGCATGTCGCCTTCGCCCGGCTGCTCGACAACGACGGCGCCGGCGAGCCGCCCGCGATCGACCCCCGCGCCGACATCGCCGTGCTGCAATATACCGGCGGCACCACCGGGGTCTCCAAGGGCGCCATGCTGACCCACGCCAACCTCCACGCCAACGTCCACCAGGCGCTGATGTGGAGCCCCGACCTGGTGCCCGGCGAAGAGCGCATGATGGGCGTGCTGCCGTTCTTCCACGTCTTCGCCATGACCGTGGTGATGAACCTGACCATCGCGCTCGGCGGCTCGATCGTGATGCGCCCGCGCTTCGAGCTCGACCCGGTGCTGGAGGACGTGACGAAGAAGAAGCCGACGCTGTTCCCCGGCGTGCCCACGATGTACACCGCGATCGTCAACCACCCGAAGCTGGAGAAATTCGACCTGACCTCGATCAAGATCTGCCTGTCCGGCGGCGCCCCGCTGCCGGGCGAGATCAAGCGCCGCTTCGAGACGCTCTCGGGCTGCAAGCTGGTCGAGGGCTACGGGCTGACCGAGACTTCGCCGCTGGCCACCGCGAACCCGTTCGACGGGCTCAACAAGGAGGGCTCGATCGGCCTGCCGGTGCCCGGCACCTCGATCGCCATCGTCGACAAGGAGGACCCGCGAAAGCTGTTGCCGCAGGGCGAGGACGGCGAGATCTGCGTCTCCGGCCCGCAGGTGATGAAGGGCTATTGGGGGCGCGAGGAGGCGACCGCCGAGACCGTCGTCGACGGCAGGCTGCTCACCGGCGATGTCGGCCATGTCGACGAGGACGGCTACGTCTTCATCATCGACCGCAAGAAGGACCTCGTGCTGGTCAGCGGCTTCAACGTGTTCCCGCGCAAGGTGGAGGAGGGGATCTACCGCCACGAGGCGGTCGAGGAGGTCACGGTGATCGGCGTGCCGGACGACTACACCGGCGAGGCGGTCAAGGCCTTCGTCAAGCTCAAGGAGGGGCAGACGCTCGACGCCGACGCGCTCAAGGACTTCCTCGCCGACAAGCTCGGCCGGCACGAGATGCCGAAGCATGTCGAGTTCCGCGACGAGCTGCCCAAGACGATGATCGGCAAGCTGTCCAAGAAGGAGCTGGTGGCCGAGGAAGAAGCCGCCCGCGAGGCCGCCTCCGGCTGAGCGCGCGCGCCCTCATCCCGAATGGGCGCCGGGCGCCCGCGCGAGGGCGCAGATCGCGCGCTCCCGGCCGGTCACGGTGAACGAGAAGCCGGCGGCGGCGTTGCCCGCGCGATCCCGCACCGGCCGGGAATCGGGCGGGGCGTAGGAGATTGTGACCCAATCCCCGTCGCCGACGCTTCCGTCCAGCCCGAGCAGCACCTGGCGGCCGTCCACCCGGGCGGCGTCGAACGAGCGGGGCGCGCCGCCGACGAACAGCGCGAAGCCGCCCGGGCCGGCGAGCCCGTCCTCGCTCATCAACGCCTCGTCCCAGGTCACCGCCAGCGTGTCGCCATCGACCGTCGCGAACAGGGCGGTGGGCCGCTCGCCGTCCACCCTGCGGCTCGGGTCGGGGCCGAGCGCGGGGTGGGTCAGCGACGCCGCCGCGCCGGCGGGGCCCGCGATGCCGCCCTGCGGCGCGCCCAGCCGGTCGGCGGCGACGGCGATCCCGTCGGCGTCCGCGTCGCCCTCGGCCACTTCATAGGCGAAGGCAAGCGCCGCCGTGCCGCTGCCGCCCCGATAGGCGGCCGGGTGCGCCGCGCCGCCGATGTCGAGCACCAGCACCGGCGCCGCGCCCGGCGCCACCGTGACCGGCCGGTCGAAGGAGACCGACACCAGGATTTCGTCGCCGATCCCGTAGATCCCGGCGGGGGAGGCGAAGGCGATGGCGGTGACCGACGCGGTCTGGGGGCAGGTCCGGTCGCCGCCCGGGGCGGTCAGCTGGGCCGCCGCCGGCGCGGCCGACAGCACCGTCAGCACGGCCACGGCGATGGGCACGAGGAGGCTTGTGGTGAACATGTCGCCGCTCCCTGAGTTGCAGAGCGGCCGGCCGCATGTTTCTCAGCTTCGTATATGGGGAGCGGATGCGCGATTTCGAGAGGCGTGCCCGGAAAGCGAGCGCGGCCGGGCTCCGCGGCTCTCAGGCGGGGGCGTCGCCGAGTTCGAGGCGGCGTTCGATCCGCTCCAGCCGTTCCCCGTGACGGTCCAGGCGCTGGTGGATGTTGGCCACGTCGCGCTGCAGGTTGGCGAGCTGGTTCTGCCGATCGGCCAGGTGCCGCTCGATCGACGAGACGCGCTGGCGGAGATCGCCGAGCTCGGCATCGATCTTGTCGACCGTCGCGCGGATCGCGCGGAGCTGCGCGAGCGCCGGGTTCCCGACCTCGGAGTTCATGCCGTCGACCTACCCGCGGGGGCCGCCGAAATCGAGCTTCGCCGGACGGTCTCCGCCAAACCGGGTGGAGGCGAATCGGGCTATCGCCTAGCATTCTGCGGCCCCGGGGACGGGGCGTGGCGAACCGCCTTGCGAGAGAGAGATGCCGGTCGAAATCGCGCGAACCGCGCTCATCCTGAAGGCGGCCGCCGTCGCGGCTGCGCTGACGCTTGCCGCCGGCGCCGAGGCCGCCTCCACCCATCCCGCGACCGGCGAGAAGCTGGCCCGCGACCAGAGCTTCACCTACCGACTGGCCGACCAGTTCCCCACCCTCGACCCGCAGCTCAACGAGGACGTCTCGGGCTTCCACGTGATCCGCGATCTGTTCGAGGGGCTGTTGAACCAGGACGCCGAGGGCAACCTCGTTCCCGGCGTGGCGACGGGCTACGCGGCGTCCGAGGGCAACACCGTCTACCGCTTCGCGCTTCGTAAGGACGCGCGCTGGTCGAACGGCGATCCGGTCACCGCGCACGACTTCGTCTATGCCTGGCGGCGCGCGGTCGACCCCGCCACGGCGTCGCCCTATGGCTGGTATGTCGAGCTCACCCAGATCGCCAACGCGAAGCAGATCCTGGCCGGCGAGAAGCCGCCCGAAACGCTCGGCGTCGGCGCCCCGGACGACCGCACGCTGGTGGTCAGGCTCGACCGGCCGCTGCCCTATTTCCCGGCGATGACCACCTACGCCACCCTGTTCCCGGTGCACCGCGCGACGATCGAGAAACACGGAAAGGCGTGGACCGCGCCCGGCAGGATGGTCTCCAACGGCGCCTATGTGCTGACCGAGATGGTGCTCAACGAGTACCACAGGCGGGTGAAGAACCCGCTCTACTGGGGCGCGGGCAGGGTGATCGTCGAGCGGGTCACCGGCCTCGTCATCAACGATTCGAACCAGGCGCTGACCCGCTACCGGGCGGGCGAGCTCGACCATCTCGAGCCGCTGCCGCCCGGCCGGTTCCCGGCGCTGAAGAAGGAAATGCCCGATCAGGCGAAGAGCGTGCCGAGGCTCTGCTCCTACTACTACGCGATCAACCACACCGGGAGCGGCAACGCGGCGCTCCGCGACGTGCGGGTGAGGCGGGCGCTCGGCATGGCGATCGACCGCGAGGTGATCGTGAGCCGGCTGCTCAAGGGCGGGCAGTGGCCGGCCTACAACTTCACCCATCTGAAGACCGCCGGGTTCCGCATGCCCGACATCGCCTATGCGAAGCTGAGCCAGGGCGAGCGCGACGCCGAGGCCAGGCGGCTGTTCGCCGAGTCCGGGGCGCGGGATCTCACGCTGAAGCTGATCTACAACACGTCGGAGAGCCACAGGCAGATCGCCACCGTGATCGGCCAGATGTGGAAGCAGAAGCTCGGGGTGCGCACCGAGCTCGCCAATTTCGAGTGGAAGACCTATCTCGACATCCGCAAGAACCGGGAGTTCGACTTGGCCCGGTCGGGCTGGTGCGGCGACTACAACGAGGCCTCGACCTTCCTCGACCTGCTGACCACCCGTCACGGCGCCAATGACGGCGGCTATTCGAATGCGCGGGTGGACGCGCTGATGCGGCGCTCGCGGACGGCCGAGGACCCGTCCGGGATCTATGTCGAGGTCGAGAAGATCCTCGCCGACGACATGGCGATCATCCCGATCTACCACTACGCCAACACCTTCCTGCTCAAGAGCGACATCAGGGGCTGGCCCTACGACAACGTCGAGAACAACTGGTATTCGCGGACGCTCTACCGGGTGGCGGAGTGAGGAGAGGAATTGCTTCACCTCGACATCGAACGGGGCTAATGCACGCAGGTGAAGACGACGCTCGACATCGACGACGACCTGCTGGCGCGCGCGAGGCGCCATGCCAGGGAAACCGGGCGCCCGCTGCGCGCCCTGGTGGAGGACGGGCTGCGCCGCGTCCTCACCCCGTCCCGGAAGCAGTACCGGCTGGCCGATCTGCGGGCGGGCGACCCCGACGCGCCTGACCCGCTGGCAGCCTATTCCTGGCCCCGGCTGCGCGACGCGATCTACGGCGACCCCGGCACGCCATGATTGCCGTCGACACCGAATCCCCGTTCCACGCGCGCCGCCGCGAGACACCGTCCTTCGATAGGGGCTTATATCGGTTACTTGACGAGCGGGAAGCGAGCGACACCTCTTACATCATGCCCGGCCCCCGGCACGAGTCGGGAGGCGTTGGTGCTCCCCCAACCCCGTCATGGCCGGCCCCCGGATCAAGTCCGGGGGTGATCCGGCCACCCATGCGGCCTCGCCGCCCGCGAGGCGATCGGCCGGGAGGGGCGGCGGCGCCAGTGGGTGCCCGGATCAAGTCCGGGCATGACGAGAGGGGGCGGGGCGGCGTTCCCGTCGCCGGTCTGCGCCAGCCGACCTGCCGTCAAGTGATCGGTATAGGCCCCCTTCAATGCGCCGCCTGCGGGGGCTGCTCGCGATGAGGAAGGGGGTGGGGCGATCCCGAGAGCAAACCCCTCATCCCGGGTAGGCCCGAAGGGCCGTATCGAGGGACGCCACGCCCGATGATCGCCTATTTCCTCAAGCGCCTCGCCGTCGCGGTGCCGACGCTGCTGGTTCTCGTCGTGCTGTCCTATGTGCTGATCCACGCCGCCCCGGGCGGTCCGTTCGACGCCGAGCGCGCGCTGCCGCCCGAGGTGATGGCCAATCTGGAGCGCAAGTACGGGCTCGACCAGCCGCTCGCGGTGCAGATCTGGCGCTATCTGCTGGGCATCGTCACCCAGTTCGATTTCGGCCCGTCCTTCCGCTACAAGGACCAGGGCGTGAACCGGATCATCGCCCAGGGGTTTCCGGTCACGCTGACCTATGGCGCCTGGGCCTTCGCGGCGGCGGTGGCGGTGGGCATCCCGCTCGGCGTCGCGGCCGCGCTGCGGCACAACACCGTGCTCGACTACCTCGCCGTCGGCGTCTCGGTCGGCGCCCAGGTGCTGCCCAACTTCGTGATGGCGCCGATCCTGACGCTGGTGTTCACGCTGTGGCTCGGCTGGCTACCGGGCGGCGGCTGGCAGGGCGGGCAGTGGATGTATGTCGTCATGCCGGTGATAGCGCTGTCGACCTCCTTCATGGCCTCGATCGCCCGCATCGCCCGGTCCTCGATGCTCGACGTGCTGGGCGCCGACTTCATCCGCACCGCCCGCGCCAAGGGGCTGCCGGCGCGGCGCATCGTGCTCGGCCACGCGCTCAAGCCCGCCATGCTGCCGGTGATCTCCTATCTCGGCCCCGCCTTCGTCGGCATGATCACCGGCTCGGTGGTGATCGACGTGTTCTTCGCCACCGGCGGGATCGGGCAGTTCTTCGTCAACTCGGCGCTCAACCGCGATTACCCGGTCATCATGGGGGTGACCATCCTGACCGGGGCGCTGACGGTGTCGTTCAACCTGCTGGTCGACCTGCTCTATGCCTGGATCGACCCGCGCATCCGCTACTGAGAAGCGGTGGTGCTGTTCGGACGGCGCGCGATGCGGGCGCTGGCGGAACCGCGGGCCGGGCGCTCGCTGTGGCGCGATGCCGGGCGGCGCTTCATGCAGAACCGCGCCGCCGTGGCGAGCCTCGCAACGCTGGTCCTGGTCGCCGGCTTCGCGCTGCTCGGCGGCCTCATCGCGCCGTGGTCGAACGAGGAGATCGACTGGTCGATGCTCGGCGCGGTGGCCGAGAAGGGGGCGCCCTCGCTCGCCAACGGCCATTACTTCGGCGTCGACGAGCTCGGCCGCGACCTCTACGCGCGCACCGTCCAGGGCACGAGGATCTCGCTCATGGTCGGCATCGCCGGCGCGCTGATCTCGGTGGTGGTGGGCACGCTCTACGGCGCGACCGCGGGCTATTTCGGCGGCCGGCTCGACGGCGCCATGATGCGCATCGTCGACGTGCTGATGGCGATCCCCTACATGTTCGTGCTGATCGTCTTCATGGTCGTCTTCGGCCGCTCGATCCTGATGCTGTTCATCGGCATCGGGCTGGTGAGCTGGCTCGACATGGCGCGCATCGCGCGCGGCCAGACCCTCGCCCTCAGGAACCGGGAGTTCGTCGAGGCGGCGGTCGCCATCGGCGTGCGGCCTGGCCGCGTCATCGCCCGCCACATCGTCCCCAACCTCGCCGGCGTGGTGATCGTCTACGCCACCCTGCTGGTGCCCTCGATGATCCTCTATGAGAGCTTCATCAGCTTCCTCGGGCTCGGGGTGCAGGAGCCGGCGACGAGCTGGGGCGCGCTGATCGCCGCCGGCGCCAGCCAGATGCAGTACGGTACGCTGTGGCAGCTCCTGTTTCCGCTGTTCTTCTTCGTCGTCACGCTGTTCGCCTTCTTCTTCCTCGGCGACGGGCTGCGCGACGCGCTCGACCCGAAGGACCGCTGAGAAGTGGCGCTGCTCTCGGTGCGCGACCTCTGCGTCTCGTTCGAGACGCCGGACGGCACGGTGAGCGCCGTCGACGGGGTCGATCTCGACGTCGAGCCCGGCCGGGCGCTCGGCCTGGTGGGCGAGAGCGGCTCCGGCAAAAGCCAGACGATGTACGCCATCATGGGGCTGCTGGCGAAGAACGGCAGCGCCACCGGGTCGGTCCGGTTCGACGGGGACGAGCTGCTCGGCCTCGGCGAGGCCGCGCTCGGCCGGTACCGCGCGAGCCGCATCGCCATGGTGTTCCAGGACCCGATGACCGCGCTCAACCCCTATATGCGGATCGCCGACCAGATGACCGAGGTGCTGACGCTGCATCGCGGCATGACGCGGCGCGAGGCGCTCGCCGAATCGGTCCGCCTGCTGGAGGCGATGGAGGTCCCCGACGCCGCGGCGCGGATCGCCATGTACCCGCACCAGTTCTCCGGCGGCATGCGCCAGCGGGTGCTGATCGCCATCGCGCTGGCCTGCCGCCCGCGCCTCCTGATCGCCGACGAGCCGACCACCGCGCTCGACGTGACCGTTCAGGCGCAGATCATGCACCTGCTCGCCGACATGCGGGCGCGCTTCAGCACGGCGGTGATCCTGGTCACCCACGATGTCGGCGTGGTCGCCGGCAATTGCGACGAGATGGCGGTGCTTTATGGCGGGCGGGTGATGGAGAGCGGGACGGTCGCGGACATCTTCGCCGGGCCGCGCCACCCCTATACCGCCGGGCTGCTGGAGGCGGTGCCGCGGCTCGACCGGGACGACGCGCGCCTGCCCGACATCCCGGGCGAGCCGCCCGATCCCGCCCGCCCGCGGGCGGGATGCCCGTTCGCCGCGCGCTGCAAGCTGGCCGACGAGCTCTGCGCGCGCGCGGCGCCGGCGCCCGTGCCCTTCCCGGGCGGGCGCCTTGTCGCCTGCCACCGCCCGCTCGGAGCGGCGCCGTGAGCGCGCTGCTCTCGGTGCGCGACCTCTCGGTCTCCTTCCCGGTGCGCCCGGCCGGGCTTCGGCCTTGGCAGCGCGCCCGGGAGCTTCGCGCCGTGCGGCAGGTGAGCTTCGACCTCGACGCCGGCGAGACCGTCGGCATCGTCGGCGAGAGCGGCTCCGGCAAGTCGACGCTCGCCCGCGCGCTGATCGGCACGATCCCCGCCGCCGGCGGGCGGGCGCTGTGGCAGGGCGAGGATCTGCTGGCGATGGCGCCGGCCGAGCGCCAGCGCCGCCGCCGCGACATCCAGATGATCTTCCAGGACCCGCTCGCCGCGCTCGACCCGAGGATGACCGCGGGCGAGATCGTCGCCGAGCCGCTGGCGACCCACGAGCCCGGCCTGAAGCGCGCCCAACGCCGCGCGCGCGTGGCCCGGACGATGGAGCGCGTCGGCCTGCTGCCCGACCATCTCGACCGCTACCCGCACGAATTCTCCGGCGGCCAGTGCCAGCGTATCGCCATCGCCCGGGCGCTGGTCTCGCGCCCGCGCCTGGTGATCTGCGACGAGCCGGTCTCGGCGCTCGACGTCAGCGTGCAGGCGCAGATCGTCAACCTGCTCGACGACCTCAGGCGCGAGTTCGGGCTGGCGCTGATCTTCATCGCCCACGACCTCAGCGTGGTGAAGCACATCTCCGACCGGATCATGGTGTTCTATCTCGGCCGGGCGCTGGAATACGCGCCCGCGCGCGACCTCGTCCGGAGCCCCCGCCACCCCTATACCCGCGCCCTGATCGCCGCCGCGCCGATCCCCGACCCGGCGGTCGAGCGCGGCCGCAGCAGGACGCCGCTCGGCGGCGAAGTGCCATCGCCGCTCGCCCCGCCATCCGGCTGCGCCTTCCGCACCCGCTGTGCGATCGCCCGCGAGTCCTGTGCCGGCGAGACCCCGGCAATGCAGGAATACGCGCCCGGGCATCTCGCGGCCTGCCCGTTCGGCGGAGCAGCCGGGAGCTGACTATTCGACCGCGACCCTGCGCTCGGCCCTGAGCGGGCGTCCCGCGACCGCGAGGGCGCGGTGGTCGTTCGCGTTCAGGGTGACGGCGACGGTCGCGCCGCCCGGCGGCAGCGCGTCGAGGTGGAACCAGGGACCGTAGACCCGGGCGATCTTGCGGCCGTCGACATAGACATGGGCATGGCCCTCGCCGGGGCGGTGGGGCGCGTTCGCGCGCTCCGGGGCGAAGCGGAAATTGGTCGTCGCGATATGCAGGTTCCAGCCCGACCTGGCGTCCCGGTCGACGCCGAGCGCGACCGTCGGCGCGCCCGGGCCGGCCGGCAGGTCGATGGTCTCTCCGCCATGGGCGTGCCCGGCGGCGGGCGCCGGAGCGTGGTGGTGGCCGTCCAGCGCGACATTGTTGGCGGCGGCGAGGAAGAACCCGATGCCGCCGCCGAGCGCCAGCCCGATCGCCAGAAGCGCGAGAGAGCGCGGCATCGTTAGGCGGTGCGCGGGGTGTCCTCCGCCCGCTCGGCCCCGCGCGCCCGGAACTGCGCCGCGCTCGGCCCGCCGACCGGTATGCGGGAGAACATCGCCCTAGTGGCAGGGGAAGCCGGCCGCGTGGCGCGTGTCGTGCGCGGCGCCGTGCAGCGCCGAGGTCTGCGCGTGGCCGGCGAGCGTGACGATGGCAAGCCCGATGAAGGCGCAAAGCGCAATGGCGACGAGATCGGTCGAGGCGAGAACCCGGGTTTGCGTTTGAGCGGTCATGCGCATCTCCGTCGTGTCATCGGCGGGCTTCGCCGCGCCCGCTAGCAATAGCCTTTCGCTCCGAACCCGGTCAAGCGCCGGCCGCGCCTCGCCTCAGCATTCGCGGGCGATGGCGTGGAAAAACGTTCCCGTGACGTTGCCGCGCCGCCCGCCGCCCGGTCCGAGCGCGCGCCCCTCGCCGTCGGACAGGTCGAGAAAGGACCGGTCCGCCGCCGCGTCCGGCATTGTCGCGTAGTGGAACTCGTGGCCGCGCACCGCCGTGCCGGCGGGCCCCAGGACGCAGTCCCCGGCGGTCACCGCGCGGCGATAGCCGAGATGCAGCCTGCGCTCGCGAAAGCTCGTGCTGTGCCCCATCAGCCCGGCCATGGCGTGGGTGTTGCCGTCCGCGTCCTCCAGCGCCTGCCCCAGCACCATGTAGCCGCCGCACTCGCCATGCACCGGCCGGGTCTCGGCGAACTCCCGGAGCCCGCCGAGGAAATTGTCCGCCGCGGCGATCCGCCCGGCATGCAGCTCGGGATAGCCGCCCGGCAGCCAGCAGCAGTCGCAGCCCGGCGGCGGCGGCTGGTCGGCGAGCGGCGAGAAGCGGACGATCTCCGCGCCGAGCCGCCGCCAGCCCGCCGCCATCTGCGGGTAGAAGAAGGAGAACGCCGCGTCGTCGGCGAGCGCGATGCGCTGGCCCGGCGGGTCGAGCGGGCGGGTGTCGAAATTTTCGCCGCGCGGCGCGTTCAGCGGCGGGCGGGCCAGGGATTCCAGGCGGTCGAGGTCGACGGTCTCGGCGACCTGGCCGGCCAGGGCGTCGACCTGCCGCGCGAGATCATGCCGCTCGCGCGCCTGGACCAGCCCGAGATGGCGGTCCGGGAAGGCGAGATCGGGGCGCCTGGGCAGCCAGCCGAGACATGCGATCCCGGCGGCGGCGAGGCCCTCGGACGCAGTGCGCAGATGGCGCTCGCTCGCCACCCCGTTGAGGATCGCGCCCCCGAGCTCGAGGCGCGGATCGAACGCCGCGAACCCGGCGGCGACGGCGCCCGCCGAGCGCCCCTGGCCGGCGATGTCGATCGCCAGCACGACCGGGATGCCGAAGCCGATGGCGACGTCGGACGCCGCGCCTGACCGCCCGTCGCGCCCGGCGACGCCGTCGAACAGCCCCATCGCCGACTCGATCACCAGCATCCCGCCCGGCTCGGCGGCGGATCGCAATACCGCCGCGACGTGGCCGGGCGACATCGCCCAGCTGTCGATATTGGCGCAATCGGCGCCGCTGGCGGCGGCGTGGAAGGCGGGATCGATGTAGTCCGGCCCGCATTTGAGCGCGCCCACCCGCCGCCCGCGCCGCCCGAGCGCCGCGATCAGACCGACTGCCAGCGTGGTCTTGCCGGCCCCGGATCGCGGCGCGGCGACCATCAGCGCCCGCGCGCTCAAGCCAGCGCCCCCGCGAACGCCGGAGCGAGCCGCAGCAAGCGCCGGCGCAGGTTGACGATCTCGCCGATGACGACGACCGCCGGCGGCTCGATCGGGTGACGCTCCCGGTCGCGGCAGACCGTGCCCAGGGTGGAGACCAGAATGTCCTCGTCCGACCGGGTGGCCGACGAGATCACCGCGAGCGGGGTCTCCGGCGCCATGCCGCCGGCGATCAGCGCCCCGGCGATGCGCTCCAGCCGGCGCAGCGCCATGTAGAGCACCAGCGGCTGACCCAGCCGGGCGAGCGCCGCCCAGTCGGTCTCCTCGGCCTCCGGGGCGGCATGTCCGGTGGCCAGCACCACCGCCCGGTTCACGTCCCGCAGCGTGGCCGGGATGGTCGCCACCGCCATCGCCGCCAGCCCCGCCGTGACGCCCGGGATTATCCTGAACGGGATCCCCGCCTCGGCGAGGTTCAGCATCTCCTCCCCGCCGCGGCCGAACACCATCGGGTCGCCCCCCTTGAGGCGCAGCACGCGGCGGCCTCGCCCCGCCAGCGCGATCATGCGGGCCGAGACCGCGTCGCGGTCGATGGCGTGCTCGCCCGCCCGCTTGCCGGAATAGATGCGCTCGGCTTCGGGGCGCGCGAGGTCGAGAATGCGCCCGTCGATCAGCGCATCGTGCAGCACCGCATCGGCCTGTTGCAGCGCGCGCAGCGCGTTCACCGTGAGATAGCCCGGATCGCCCGGCCCGGCGCCGACCAGCCACACCGTGCCGGGCTCGAAGACCGGGCAGTTGTCCAGCATGGACTCCAGCCGCTCGCCGATCATCGGTCCCCCCGCCCCGGGTGACAGCGTCGCGCCGATACCCTATCTCCGGCACCATGGTACGCGATTCCGGGCTGCGCCGCGGCTGGACCACCGGCGCTTGCGCCACCGCGGCGGCCAAGTCGGCCTACGGCGCCCTCCTGACCGGGACGTTCGAGGACCCGGTGACCATCGCCTTGCCGCGCGGCGCGAGCGCCGCCTTCGCGCTCGCCGGGCACCGTCTGGCCGACGGCGCGGCGACCGCTTCGGTGGTCAAGGATGCCGGCGACGACCCCGACGTGACCCATGGCGCGCTCATCGAGGCGACGGTGCGCGAGTCCCCCGGTGGGCTCCGCTTCCGCGCCGGGCCCGGCGTCGGCACGGCGACCAAGCCCGGCCTGCCGGTCGAGCCCGGCGAGCCCGCGATCAACCCGGTGCCGCGCCGGATGATCGCCGCCGCCATCGCCGAGGTTGCGGCGGCGCACGGCGTCGCCGGCGACGTCGAGGTCGAGATCGCCATCCCCGGCGGCGAGGCGCTGGCGCAGAAGACGATGAACCCGAGGCTCGGGATCGTCGGCGGGCTTTCCATCCTCGGCACCACGGGGATCGTCGTCCCCTATTCCTGCGCCGCCTGGATCCACTCGATCTACAGCGGCATCGACGTGGCGCGAGCGACCGGGCTCGACCACGTCGCGGGCGCCACAGGGGCGACCTCCGAGGCGGCGGTGCAGCGCTACTACGGCCTCTCGGAATCGGCGCTGATCGACATGGGCGATTTCGTCGGCGGCATGCTCAAATATTTGCGCAGGCACCCGGTGCCGCGCGTCACGATTGCCGGCGGGGTGGCGAAGATGACCAAGCTCGCCCAGGGCCGGCTCGACCTGCACTCGCGCAAGGGCGCCGTCGACCTCGCCGCCCTCGCCGCGGTGGCGCGGGACATGGGGGCAGGCGAGGCGGCGGCCGATTCCATCGCCAATGCCAACACCGCGGCGCTCGCTTTCCGCATCGCCGAAGCGGAAGGGCTGGCGCTGGGCGACGCGATCGCCGGCGCCGCCCGCCGCCAGGCCGCCGCCGTGGTCGCCGGGTCGGGGATCGTGATCGACGTGCTGCTGTTCGACCGCGATGCCAGGCTGGTCGGGAAGGGCTGACCCGGGTTTCTCGCCAGTGGCTGCCGCAAGCCCTCTGCCTCTTGCGATCCCGCCAATCATGGTCCGCGTTGACCCCTGAATTCCGATGTCCTGCGCATGCGGTTCGACGACCGGTATTCGGGCCGGCCGGAGGACGGGCGATGCCGAGGCGGAGCGCGCTTCGGCTCGCCAGGCGGATTGTGGAACGGCCGGAGGCCGACGGCAAGGACGCGAAGTTCCGGGACCGCGACCCCGCCGGCTTCGGCGTCAGGGTCCTCGGTAGTGCGTCAGTTTGAAATCTGGCCTGTCGCGTCCCGACCCCGCATCCCATATGCTTAGCGGGAAGCATTGGAGGGTCGGACATGCCCAAAGGACCGCAAGGCCAGAAGCGCCCGCGCGATGTCGTCTCGAACGCCGTCAAGGTCATGCGGATCGCAACCGGCGAGGAAGAGGAAGAGTTCGAGGACGATGGCAAGGACCCGGCGGCCAAGGCCCTAGGTGCAAAGGGCGGCGAGGCCCGGGCAAGAAATCTGAACAAACAGCAACGATCAAAAATAGCGCGCAATGCGGCCAATGCGCGATGGCGCAAGCTGAGGGACTAGAGCATTATCCGATCATTTACGGTCGTAACCTGCGGCGGCGAAGTAGTTTTGGCATTCGCCGGGGGTGTAGGTGTCGATGGCCTGGGCGATGGCGTCGGCGAGTTCGGTGACGGTGCGGGCGGCGCTGCGCTTGAGGCAGGCTTTGAACTTGGAGTAGGCCATCTCGATCGGGTTGAGGTCGGGCGAGTAGGGCGGCAGGAAGCGCAGCTCGGCACCGGCGCTGTGGATGGCCTGGCGCACGGCGGCGCCGCGGTGGACGTTGAGGTTGTCCATGACCACGATGTCGCCGGGCTTGAGCGCGGGCGCCAGCACCTGCTCGACATAGGCCAGGAAAGCGGCCCCGTACATGGCGCCGTCGAGCGTCATCGGGGCGGTCATGCCGCTGCGCCGCAAGGCGCCGACGAAGGTGGTGGTCTTCCAGTGCCCGTGCGGCACCGATGCGCGGCAGCGCTGGCCGCGCAGCGCCCGGCCGCATCGCCTGGCCATCTTGGTCGACGCCCCGGTCTCGTCGACGAAGACCAGCCTGTCGGGGTCGAGGCCGGGCTGGGCCTCGAACCAGGCGCGGCGGCGGCGCATCACATCCGCACGCTGCTGCTCGCTGGCATGCGCGGTTTTTTTTTGAACGTGATGCCGCGGCGGTGGAAGAAGCGCCACACCGTGCTCTGCGAGACCCGCAGTCCGTGCGCGTCCTCCAGATGCACCGCGATCTCCGCCAGCGTCAGGTCCGGCGTCTCCTCGATCAGCGCGAGGAGCGCCGCCGCATGCGCCTCGATGCGCTGCGAGCGCCGGTCGCCGCCCTGCCGCCCGGGACGATGGCTCCCGGTCCGCTGCCACGCATCCACCCACTTGATCGCCGTCGACGGCGCGACCCCGAACTGCTTCGCCGCGCCGCGCCGCGACATGCCGCCTTCCACCACCGCCGCCACCACGCGGCGACGCAGATCGTTCGAAAGAGCTCGTGCCATACAGGCTGGCCTCCTTCACCAGCCCGCAGTTTGGACCACGAATCGCAAACCCTTGGAAATTCACAATTGATTCAACTAGATAGGATAGTGCTCTAGAAGGATTTCCTGTCGGCGCGCGGTCTCTCCATGTACGCGCAGGCCGTTCCGTATATTGGGCTTGTCAGCCCCTCCAAGGTGGTGTGAGTAATGTCCACGCCTTCTCCAAGCTTGCTGCTCCACCTGCCATCTTCCAACTGCCATGCCACATGCGTCGGCTCGCCACGTGCATGTGCGTAGATGGCAATCTTTTCCGTTTGGGGTTTTAGATTGCAATCCTCACAACGCTCATAACCGAGCGTCTGGAATGCAGCAACGATCGCCTCGATTGTCCATTCTCGGGGCGCGCTTCTGGGCCAATAGAACACCCCTATGGGGTCAGGCTCCCACCATCGCTCGATGTCGTCTGCTGCCCAGGCCACGCAGTTGTAGCTGATGGACGCAGGGCTCGTTGTCTCGTAACCCTCCGTTCGAAGGGCCGGGAACATATCAAGCATCACTCAAGGTGGATATTTACCCGTTCCGCCCATTGCAGCCACTCATCAATCAATTTGTGTGGCTTGCCCATAGGACCGACAGGCATCGGTCCATCCTTCACTATGAGATGAAGGGCGATGAAAAGGAAATCCCGATGGTTCCGCAGCTCTTCAATGATCCATGGGACGGCCAATTCTCCCATTTCCACGATTTCTTTGAAAGCGGGATGGTTAGATTTGGCAGTCACCGAAGACAGATAGTACGTGTCAGATCGCCATTGCCGCACCAGGCGGCGAAACCGACGCACGCGATACGGGCCGACCGCGCTGGATATATCGATGTAGCCGTGCCGTTGGCTTTGTATGCCTTCGACCCGCTGCGCATATGGAACACTCCAATCAGGTTGCGATGCCGTAGCCGTACTCACCTTAGTTCCCCGTTGATCGTTCCGTGTTGCGGCTCTCCCACTCAGCTATCTTTTCGCCAAGCCACTGGTGAAGGCTGCGTGCGACGCCAATGGTGACGAATACGTCTACATCCATCTCACGCACGATTGCATCTCGGGCGACTGTCTCATTCGGCAGCACGGCGCCCAGCCCACCTTCTTCCATCTGATGCACAAGGCGCCTCGGAATGGGGTGACGTTCGGTATATAGGGCGAAATGAATATTGCCCGTAGGGGTCAAGCCACCAATGGCGCCGTCAGCCCGGACCACTCGGAAATGCTGGCTCTTGATGTAGTCGAAGGCAACGCGGTTCCCCGCGTCGCCGTTGCCCCCGCTATGCTCATCGCCAGCCATCCGGCGGATGGTGCCCGGAGGGACCGTCGCTGACAAGCGAAAAGCTATCTTCAGCTATTACTTGACGGTAAGCATTGTAGTTCATATATATATGAGGCATGAACAAATTGCCTCTGAAAACCCGCGCCCTGATCCTGAACATGCTCTGCGAAGGCCAGTCCATGCGGGCGACCGCGCGGCTCGCGGACGTGAGCTTCAACACTGTCGCGAAGCTGTTGGTCGACGCGGGCAAGGTCTGTGCCGATCTGCATGACGAGATGGTGCAGGGCGTCACCGCCAGCCGCATCCAGTGCGACGAAATCTGGTCGTTCACCCACGCCAAGCAGAAGAACGTCCCGAATGCCAAGGCCGCCCCGGCGGAGGCCGGCGACACCTGGACCTGGACGGCTCTGGGCAGCGACAGCAAGCTGATCGTGTCATGGCTGGTCGGCGGACGTGATGGCGAGTACGCGATTGCCTTCATGGACGATCTGCGGTCTCGGCTGGCGAACCGGGTCCAACTGACCACGAACGGCCACAAGGCGTATCTGGAGGCCGTCGAGGGCGCGTTCGGCGGCGACGTGGACTACGCCCAGCTCGTCAAGCTGTACGGCGATGCCCCGCAGACCGAAGCCCGCTACAGCCCGCGCGCGTGCATCGGAGCTCGCAAACGGGCCATCGAAGGGAAGCCGGTCCGGGCCGATGTCTCGACCAGCCATGTCGAGCGGCACAATCTGAGCATGCGGATGCACATGCGCCGCTTCACGCGGCTGACCGATGCGTTCTCCAAGAAGTTCGAGAACCACATGCACATGGTTGCGCTCTATACCGCCTGGTACAACTTCATCCGCATCCACAAGACCCTGAAGGTCACGCCGGCGATGGAAGCCGGTCTGAGCAACACCGTTTGGGCCATGGAAGACCTGGTGAGGATCGTGGACGAGCGGGCACCGAAGCCCGGCCCCCGTGGCCCCTACAAGAAGCGGGCGGCGAATTCAGACTGAGGCACTACCGGGTCCTCCCGCCGCTTGACGGCGTCGGAGATGCGCGGATAGTGTTTGCGGGCTTGGTGCGTCGGTCGGCAAGGCTGGAGGATTGCCGGGGAGTCCGGTACGATCCGCGGATCGGGTCCGGAGCCCCGCGACAGGACGGAGAACCGCATGACTGCTCAGACGCAAAGCCGGGTCTTGGGCTCGACGAATCTCGTGGCCATCGCGCTCTGCGCGTTTATCGGTCTGGCGATCGTGACGCTCGCCGGTCACGCGCAGACCTCCGGGTTGCACGCCGCCGCGCACGATACGCGTCACGCCGCCGGCTTTCCCTGCCACTAGGCCATGTTCTCGCGCATATTGGTCAGCGGACTGTTCGCTGGCTTCGCGGCGGGGCTGATCGCGGCCCTGCTCCAGCTTGTCTTCGTGCAGCCCGTGCTGCTCCAGGCCGAGCTCTACGAGACCGGCCGGCTCACCCATTTCGGCGCGGAGCCGGCGGCGGGCGCGACGTCGTCGTCGTTCGGCGTCTTCGATCTGCTGCGCGACGGTCTGAGCGTCCTGTTCGCCACCCTCACCTATACCGGCTATGCGTTGATCCTGGTCGCGGCGATGGCGCTGGCCCAGGAGCGCGGCATCGGCATCACCGCCCGGCAGGGGCTGGTCTGGGGGCTGGCCGGCTTCTGCTCGGTGCAGCTCGCGCCGGCGGTCGGACTGCCGCCGGAGCTGCCGGGCTCGGCTGCGGCGGAGCTCGGCCTGCGCCAGGCCTGGTGGTTCGGCACCGTCGCCGCCACCGCCGCGGGTCTCGCCCTGATCGCCTTCGGCAAGGGGTGGGCCGCCCGGGGCATCGCCGCGGCGCTGATCCTCGCCCCGCATGCGATCGGCGCGCCGCACCCCGAGGCCTTCGCCGGCCCGGCGCCGCCGGAGCTCGCCGGGCTGTTCGCCGGGCGCGCGCTCGGCGTGGGCTTCGCGGCCTGGGCGCTGCTCGGCCTGTTCGCCGCCTGGTTCTGGATCCGCGAAGGCAAGCGGGCGGAGGATAGCCCGCGCACCGCCTGAGCCCGGGCGGTGCAACGCCTCCCGCCATTTTGAATGTCGTTGAACGGACCCCCGCCAGCGGATAACATCGAAGCACGATCGCCAATGAGGGATCCCATGGCACACGATCACACCCATAACGAGCCTCCATCCGACACGGCGATGCGTGTGAAGGCCCTGGAGACGCTGCTCACCGAGAAGGGTCTTCTCGATCCGGCCGCCATCGACGCTCTGGTGGAGACCTACGAGACCCGGATCGGCCCGCGCAACGGGGCCAAGGTCGTCGCCCGGGCGTGGACCGACCCGGACTACAAGCAGAGGCTGCTGGAGGACGGCTCCAAGGCCATCGCCGAGCTCGGCTTCAGCGGCGTGCAGGGCGAGGACATGGTCGTCGTGGAGAACACCGACGAGGTGCACAACATGGTCGTGTGCACGCTCTGCTCCTGCTATCCGTGGCCGACGCTGGGGCTGCCGCCCATCTGGTTCAAGAGCGCGCCCTACCGGGCCCGCGCGGTGATCGATCCGCGCGGCGTGCTGGAGGAGTTCGGCGTCGAGCTGTCCGAGGACATCGAGCTCAGGGTCTGGGATAGCAACGCGGAGCTCCGCTACCTGGTGCTGCCGCAGCGCCCGGCCGGCACCGAGGGGATGAGCGAGGACGAGCTAGCGGGGCTGGTGAGCCGCGATTCGATGATCGGCACGGCGCTGGCCGACGCGCCCGCCGGCTGACCGGCCCCCAGGGGAGCGAAGCGATGAACGGTATACACGACATGGGCGGCATGCAGTGCATGGGCCCGATCGAGCGCGAGGAGAACGAGCCGGCGTTCCACGAGGAATGGGAAGGCCGGGTGTTCGGCATGTTCTTCACCAACTTCGCGGAAGGCCATTTCAACGTCGACATGTTCCGCCACGGCATCGAGCGGATGGGCCCGGCGGAGTATCTGGAGACCTCGTATTACGAGCACTGGCTGCACTCTTTCGAGACGCTGCTGGTGGAACGCGGCGTGCTGGCCGAGGGCGAGCTGGAAGCGAAGATCGCGAGCCTTCGCGAAGCGGGAGGTTGACGATGCCAGCTCTCACACCGGACATCGTACCGGGTCTCGTCGCCGGCGGCGCCTCATGCCGGATGGACGCCGACGTAGCCCCCAGGTTCAAGGTGGGGGACCGGGTCACGGCGCGCGACGTGAACCCGATGTCGCATACCAGGCTGCCGCGCTACATCCGCGGCAGGACCGGAACCGTCGCGCGCGACCACGGCGTGTTCGCCTTCCCGGACACCTCGGTCAGCGGCGTCCACAGCGACCCGCAGCACGTCTACAGCGTGCGCTTCGAGGCGGACCATCTCTGGGGCGCGCACGCGAACGCGAATTCGAGCCTCTATATCGACCTGTTCGACGATTACCTCGACCTTGCATGAGCGACGCGGGGCATGAGCGACGCGGGCTCGCCTGACCGATTGCCGGAGCTTCCCTGGGACGCCGAGGACGGGCCGGTCTTCCGCGAGCCCTGGGAGGCGACCGCCTTCGCCATGGCGGTGCGGCTGTCGGAGGCCGGGAAGTTCACCTGGACCGAATGGGTCGACTGCCTCTCGGCGGAGATCGCCGCCGCGAAGCAGCGGGGCGATCCCGATCTCGGGGACCGCTATTACGAGCACTGGCTGGCGGCGCTGGAAAGGCTGGTGGTCGACAAGGGGCTGGGAACCGAGTCGGAGCTTGCCGCGCTCAAGCACGACTGGACCGAGGCGACCGTCCACACCCCGCACGGCCAGCCGATCGAGCTGAAGAAGCGCAGCACCGCCGACTGACCGCCTACCGTTGCCGCCAGTCGCCCGCCCCCTCGAAAGCGGCGGCGGCGCGGTAGATCGTCGCCTCGCGCCACTTGCCCGCGACCAGCATCATGCCGACCGGCAGCCCGTCGCTCATGGCGCACGGAATCGACATGGCGGGGTGCCCGGTCACGTCGAACGGCGACGTGTTGGCCAGCATCTCGAAGGCGCGCTGGCAATAGAGGGCGAGCGGCGCATCGTCGGGCGGCAGCGGGGTCGCCTTCATCGGCAGGGTCGGCATGAGCAGCAGATCGCAGCTCTCGAACGCCGCGTCGTAGTCGGCCCGGAGCATGCGGGCGAGGTTCTGCGCCTTGGCGTAGTAGTGCCCGCCGAAATGCTTGAGGTAGTACTGGCCGATCAGCATGCAGATCTTGAGCGTGTCCGAGAGCTCGTCCGCGCCCTGCCGCCAGCCCGCGTGGTAGTCGAGCAGCGACGTGGTGTACATCCCCTTCCAGCCGGTCCCCATGCCGTTGCCGAGCATCATCTGGTTGGTCAGCCCCTCGACCGCGATCGGCGTCCAGATGGCGGGGCCGTCGAGATGGGACGGGACGGTGATTTCTTCGACCGAGGCGCCGAGGCCCTCGAAGACCGCGCAAGCGGCGCGCACCGCGGCGTCCACGTCGGGCTCCGAGTTCGCATGTCCGAACCCCTCGCTCACGACGCCGATCCGCAAGCCTTCCGCGCCCTCGCCGATCGCGGCCACGTAGTCGTCGACCTGCGGGTCGTATTGTCGCGGGTCGAGGCCGTCGGCGCCGGCGATCGCCTGCAGCATGGCGGCGTTGTCGCGCACGTTCGCCGTCATCGGCCCGGTGTGGTCGATGGTGGTCTCGATCGGCATCACCCCGGTATAGGGCACCAGGCCGTGGGTCGGCTTGAGGCCGTAGCAGCCGCTATAGGAGGACGGGATCCTGATCGAGCCGCCCTGGTCGCCGCCGATCGCCATGTCGACCTCGCCGCCCGCCACCAGGGCCGCCGAGCCCGACGAGGAGCCGCCGGCGGAGTAGCCGGGCTTGTGCGGGTTCTCCACCTGGCCGTGGGCGCTGGTATGGCTGCCGCCGGACAGGCAGAAATACTCGCAATGCGCCTTGCCGACGATGGTCGCGCCGGCGTCGAGCAGGCGGGTGGCGATGGTCGCGTCGACATCGGGGGTGTAGCCCTGGAGCGTGGAGGCGCCGTTCATCATCGGCACGCCGGCGAGGCAGACATTGTCCTTGAGGGCGACCGTGCGGCCCGCCAGCGGCCCGTCCGCCGCGCCGCGGATCTCGGTCCGCACATGCCAGGCGTTGTAGGGGTTGTCGCCGGCCGCCGGGTGGCTGAACCCGCCGCGCGGATACTTCACCGGCGGCAGGTTGTCGGGCATCGCGTCGACCGCGTCATAGGCATCAAGCGTGCCCTGCATCACGTCGAGGAAGTCCTGGATGCGGTCGTCGCTCATGGTCATGCTCAGCTCCGCGACGACTTCCTTGAGCTGGGCGTGTGTCGGCCTCTGCGCTGTCATGTCGGCAACCCTCCCTGCGAGACTGGCGCCGCCTATCCGGCCAGATTTTCGGACCGAAGGCAAATCGCCATGCGCCGGGCCGGCGCGCGACCGGCGCCGACGATCCGCGGCCGCTCGGGCGCTCAGAAGAAGACGAAGGCGCGGACCACGACGTTCTTGCGGCAGGGCGCGTCGGCGGGCGCGGTCGGGTCGATGCAGGCGGTGTGGAAGGACCAGCGCGAGACCGAGCCGTCGGCGACGGAGTCGTAGCATTTGAGCATCGAGACCTCGGTGGAGGTCTGCTGCGGAAGCCAGTACCACTCGTGATCGGGCCGGTAGGTGAAGCGCGTGGTCTCGCCGACGCGGTCGTCGTAGATGCGGTAGTTGGTGATATAGGGCTGATCGGCGAAAGAGGGCCAGGCGCAGAGCACGAAGGGGTACTGGCCCACGGTCTCCATCGGCTTGGCGAGATTGATCGACATGAAGCGCCGCGACATCTTGGCGTCGGCCTCCGCCTCGGTGTAGCGCTGCTCGCGCCCGAAATTGCGCAGATTCCTGGTCAGCAGCTCGCGGCAGCGCACCCGGCCGCTGTTGTCGTTGAGGTCGTTGTGCACGAGGTTGACGTAGCTGGCGTTCACCCCCGGGTTCCTGGCCTCCTGGTCTTCCGTGCGGTCGCCCCGATAGTCCTTGTCGAATATGTCGTGGTTGTAGACCAGCGCATCGGTCGCATTCGGGAAGAAGCCCAGCAGGAGCGCCTCGATCTCCGGGTAGAACACGCGTTCCACCTCCGCCGAGTCGTAGAAGTTCCCGCACTCGGATTCGAGATGCGCCAGCGAGACGCCGAGCCTGTCCATGCATTCGGGGCTCTCGACCGAGAGGCTGGGGTAGTACTCGCCGATGCGGCGCGCGTCGCGCATCACCTGCGGGAAGTAGAGGGCGCGGCGGGCGTTGTTCTCTTCCGCCTTGCGCAGCAGCTTCGCCTCTGCCGCGCGCGCCGGGTCCCGCCACAGCGCGTTGGACGTGACGACGGAGTAGGACGGCTGCTCGTGCGCGGTGTATCGCAGCGGCAGCGCGAGCCCGCCTTCGGGGGCCTCGATGCCGTTCGCCCGGATATATTCCAGGCACTCCTCGTAGTCGCGGAATCCGGGGCCCCACTCTGTCTCGATGGGGCCGGGCGGCGCGCTCTCGATCCGGTCGATGAACGCCTGCACGCGCCCTTCGGCGACCTGGTCGAGCGCCGCCTGGATCGCCGCTTGCGTCCCCGCATCGCCGTCCCGGTCGAACGACATGTAGGACAGGCCGCCATTCGCCGCGACCGGCGGCGGCTGTCCTTCGGTCAGTTGAAGCGACGGCACATAGACCGATGCATCCGGCGCGGCGCGGTTTCCGATCGTTTCGTGCCCGTCCATGACATGCCCTCCGGCTAGAGACGTTTCGTCGCGGCACGCAGGGATGCGCAGGTTCCAGGACGCGAGCCCGACCGTGACGATTTTAGCGAACCGGTGCGCCCGGTGCCAAATGCGGCGTTGCGCCGGCACCGCGCTCGTCACGCTACAATCGCGCCACATACGGGCAAGCCGGAAAGGAGTGCGGCGATGACGATCCCGCCCCCGGTGGAAATCCTCGGCATCGTCGCCATCGCGACGATGGTCGTCTGCTACGCTCTGGAGAGACGCGGCACGGTCTTCATCGCGGCCTTCGCGGCCGGCTGCGCCCTCGCGGCCGTGTACGCCTACCTGATCGGCTCCTATCCCTTCCTGGTCGCCGAAGGAATCTGGGCGGTGGTGGCGGCGCGCCGCTGGCAGGTCGCGCGGCGCCTCGCCTGACGCCGGCCCGGGGCTGCGTCCCGCATTTCGATCTCCTAACAGGTTCCGGGCGGTCCGTTCGCGCACCGGCTGCCTCGCAGCCTCGCTGAACTTGGTGAGGGGCTCGGTCCGGATCGATGGAGCATGAACGGGGTATGGGACACCAGTCTTGTAACCGGTAATAATTTGGCACATATAACCGGAAACGCGCTGAATTGTGTTACCGGTAATAGTCATGGTAACGTGTCCGGTAACATGCATCGAGGACACCCCGATGGCATCTGCGAATGCGGCCGCGAATGAACGGGTATATCGGTCCCGCGAACGTCGTCGACGGGCTGGCTTGAAACGCGTCGAAGTCTTCGTTCCTGCCAACCAGGTCGACAAGTTGAAGGCCTACGCCGCCCAGCTGCGCGAAGGCTCGGAATCGGAGGCGGTCAAGGAAGCGCGGATGCTGATCGCGAAGGCGTACAGGAAGTACCGCGCAAAATGCCTCGACAACATCGACGTCGATCCCGAGAAGGCCGGGCTGGCCGATGCCGCGGTGGTCGCCGCCGCGCTCATGCATCGGGGAAACTCGGAAGCCTATAACCTCGGGCGAATGCTCATGAGGTTGACAAGGTAATGCCCCTCACCGCGATCCAGCAGTCCGCTGCCGAAATCCTTCGCCCTCACCGCTCGGAGTACAACTACGTTGCCGGCGGTGCAGCCTTGAACCGTGAATGGCCGAGACTGTCGGACGACATGGATATCTTCCTGGATGACAGGGGCCGTCTCGCTCACGCTGTCGAGCCTGAGCTCGAGACGCTGCGGAACGCGGGCTACGCCGTCGAACTCACAACCGACAACGACCTTGTCGTCGAGACCATCCTCAGAAAGGGCGGAGAGGAGACGCGGGTCCAGTGGTTCGATGACGAAGACGCATGTCGGCGTTTCTTCCCGGCCCAGGACGATCCCGAGTTTGGATTTCGACTGCACGATGCAGACCTGGCGGTGAACAAGGTTCTCTGCGCGGCGCGCCGGAATTCGGCGGCGCGGGACGCGGTCGATCTCGTCAACATCGTCCAGCGCTACGCACCGCTCGGCCCGCTGGCGTGGGCGGTGAGCGGCAAGGCACCGGACATGGCGCCCCCGTCCACTTTGCGCGCCATCCGTGCCAATGCATTTGGATACGCCGAGGAAGAGGTCGAGACCGTGCGCATGGAGGACGGCTCCAGGATAGAATGGCAGCACATGCGTCGGGTCCTTGACCGGGCATTGGAGGTTGCCTCGGACTACTGCGCGCGCATCGCCCCCGTGGAACATCCCGGCTGCCTGTTCGTCGACGCAGATGAGCGGCCTGTCGAGGCCGATGACGCCACGATCGCCAATGGAACGGCTATCGCAATGACCATCCGGGTTTTCGCCGGTATTCCGGTGCTTGGAGGTAACTGACGGTCAGATGTCGCAGTTTCGTCTGCAATTGACGGGAGTGGATCTTCAATCGCGGAGCTTTCGTCAACGCGTCGGCCGATGCTTGACCGGCGTCTCCGAGAGCCTGGTCTCCCCGGCTGTGTAGCGAGATCGACGAAGGCATCCGCGTCGTCGCGACATGCCCCGGCGACAGGTCGCAATCCGAGGCCCGACGCCGGTCGCGCTCGCCGGTGGACGGCGGCGGGGCGGGCAAGTAGGAACGTGCGGGACGCTGCCAGGGGAGGGCCGCATGAAATATGTCCGCATGTACACCGACGACGCCGGGGAGACGCATTTCGAAGATGTCGAGGTGGCGACCGCGCCGCAGGAATTCGCGCCGCCGACCGAGCCGGTCCACGTATCCGACCCGGCGCCCGCGGCGCGCATCCTGTTCGTCCGCATACCGCGCGGCTGGTTCGGCGACTGGCACGCCACGCCCAAGCGGCAGTTCAACACCACCATCGAGGGCGAGCTCGAGATCACGATGAGCGACGGCGAGAGCCGGATATTCGGTGCCGGCGCGGTGCGGCTGATGGAAGACACGACCGGCAAGGGCCACCGGACGCGGGTGGTCGGCGATGCCGACGTGGTCAGCCTGATCGCCCAGACCGAGTGAGCCCGGAGGTTGCCGGCGACCGCGCGCGAGGGACGACGGCGGGGGAGGCGTCGCGATGCATGAGATCCGTATCGACCGGAGCAAGCCGCTTTCCGCGGAGCCGCATGTCGGGCACAACCGCTACCACCCCGACATCGAGCCGGTGCTGGAAGTCGGCGAGGGCGAAGAGGTGGTCATCGAGACCCGCGACGCGGTCGACGGCCAGATTACGCCGGAGACCACCGAAGCGGATTTCGCCGGCTTCGAGGTCGGCGCGGTTCACCCGCTGACCGGTCCGGTCGCGGTCAAGGGCGCCGAGCCGGGCGATGCGCTCGAAATCGAATTTTTGGACATCGTGCCGCAGGCGACCGCGTTCAGCGCGATCCTGCCGGGGCTCGGTTTCCTGCGCGACATCATGACCGAGCGGTTTCTCGTCCACTGGACGCTCAGCGACGGCTGGGCGACCTCGCCGCAGATTCCCGGCGTCCGGATTCCGGGCGCGCCCTTCATGGGGATCTCGGGCGTCGCGCCGTCGGCCGACAAGCTGAGGGAATGGACCGAGCGCGAGCAGCGGCTGGCCGACCGGGGCGGCGCCGTCGCGCCGCCGCGCCTGCAGGGCGCGGTGCCGGGGGGCGCTTGCGGGCTTCAGGGCCTGCGCACCCAGCCGCCGCGCGAGAACGGCGGCAATTTCGACGTGAAGCAGCTCACCAAAGGCGCGAAGCTGGTTCTGCCGGTGTTTGTCCCGGGGGCGTTGTTCTCCACCGGCGACGGGCATTTCGCCCAGGGAGACGGCGAGGTCTCGGTGACCGCCGTCGAGATGGGCGCGACGGTGGCGGTCCGCTTCAGGCTGTACAAGGGGCTCGCGGCATCGCGCCGGTTCACCGCGCCGGTGTTCAGCCACGACCGCTATTTCGCCGATCCCGAGATCGCGGTGCCGCGGCGCTTTCTCGGCGTCATGGGCATGCCGATCGCCGACGATGGCGAGAACGACGGCGAGAACCTGACGCTCGCCTGCCGCAACGCGGTGCTCAACATGATGGAGCTTCTCCAGGAGCGCGGCTTCAGCCGCGAGCAGGCCTATGTGATCTGCAGCGTCGCCGTCGACCTCAGGGTCTCCAACGTGGTGGACGTGCCGAACTACGTGGTCTCGGCGCTGCTCCCGGAGACCATCTTCGACGGCGATTGAGCCCCCGCCGAACCGGCCGCCGGCCATCCGGCTTGGCGGAGAAACCGTCCGTGCACTAACATTCGACCCGGACCGGCCCGTCCATCGCACAACATGGGGAGCGGGAGATGTCGCGGCAGCAGGCGACGACAGCGGACGATTTCCTCGCCGAAGTGTATGGCGCGGCGCTCGATTTTCCGGGCTCCGCCGGGCAACCGGTCGTCCGGCCGAAGAAGCACCTCATCCAGGCGCATCACTGGAAAGCCGCCGAGATCGAGCGGCTGACCGAAAAGGCGGCGGGCATGGCGCTCGGCGAGCGGCGCATGCTGCGGCTTGCCAACCCCGGGACGCCGGGATGGAAATACGCGACCCAGTCGCTCTCGGTTTCGGTCCAGCAGATCCTGCCCAACGAGATCGCCGTGCCGCACCGGCATACGGCAAACGCGATCCGTTTCTTCCTCAAGGGCAGCGGCGCTTACACGACGGTCGAGAACGACAAGTGCATCATGGAGCCCGGCGACCTGATCGTGACGCCGGGCGGCGAGTGGCACGACTATGGCGGAGAAGGCAACGAGGCCGGCGTGTGGCTCGATGCGCTCGACCTTCCGCTGGTGCAGTATCTCGACGCGATGGGCTGGCTCGAAACCGTGGGCGAATATGTCGGCTATCAGGTGTCGGACGAGACGCAGCTATCGGGATCGGCGGCGGGGCTTTCGGAGAAGCGCTACAGCGCGGCGGGGCTGAAGCCGGTTTGGGACAGCGGCGGCAGCTCGCACCGCGTGGGGCTCATCCACTACCGCTGGGCGGCGACCCATGAGGCGCTCTGCCGCCTCGCCGAGACCGAGGTCAGCCCGTTCGACGACGTGATCCTCGAATACGTCAATCCGGCGACCGGCAAGTCGCTCTACCCCACCTTCGCCTGCTGCGTTCAGATGATCCGGCCCGGCGTGCGGACCCGGGCTCATCGGCACGCCAGCTGCGCGGTGTATTACGTCTTCCGGGGCGAGGGCCACAGCCTGGTGGGGGACCGGCGGTTCGATTGGGCCGAGGGCGACCTGTTCGTGGTCCCGAACTGGTTCTGGCACGAGCATGCCAATCCGAACGGCGAGCCTGCGATCCTGTTCTCGATCCACGACTTCCCGGCCATGAAGTCGCTCGGCATCTACCGCGAGATGCCCCACCCCGACGGCCACCTCCCGCAGGCTTGAGACGCCAAAGAGCCGCCGAGCCCGGTCCCGCTCAGGCGGCGGCCGCTTCCATCTCCGCCTCCGTCAGCTCGCGGGTGCCGTACTCGGCCGGCGAGGTGATCTCCAGCATCTCCAGGTCGTCGGACCAGTCGACGACCGAGTGCTTGATCTCGGGCGGCAGCATGTGGACCGAGCCCGCCCTCAGCGTCTCCTCGCCGTGCCCCTCGTACCAGAACCTCACCCAGCCGCTGACCACGTAGACGATCAGGAAATCGATGTCGGTGTGAACATGGGCCTCGATCGGCGGCGGGCCGTCGCCGCCGCGGATCAGATGCGCGCCGTACTTGCCGCCGGTCGCCTCCTCGACGCCGAAATGCCGGTAGACGAACTGATCGCGGATACCCTCTTTTCCGTAGGTTGCGCCATCGGCGTGGTCGATCACCAGCTTTTGCCTGAAATCCGACATCGGACCCTCCGTTCCGTCTGGACGATGCGCCAGCCTATCGCGATTCGGGCGTGACGGTTAGCAGTCAAACCGCGGCCACCAGCATGATCTCGACCTGGGTGCCGGGCGTGAGCTCGACGCCCACCGCGGCCCGTGCGGGCAGGCAGGCGGGATCGAGCCAGGCCATCCAGACCTCGTTCATCGCGTCCTTCTGCGACAGGTCCGCCATATAGACCGTCGCCGAGAGAACGCGCGACTTGTCGCTGCCCGCTTCGGCGAGAAAGCCGTCGATCAACGCGAGCACCTGTTCCGTCTGGCCCTTGAGGTCGAGGGTCTTGTCCTCGGCGACGATGCCCGAAAGATAGGCCAGCCCGCCATGCACGACCGCGCGGGCGTTCCACGCGCCCGGCTTTATTCTGTCGATGGTCATGAGTCGCTCCTCCTCGTTCGAATCGCGGCGCGGCCGTCATGCGCTCAGGGCGCGTACTCCTCGCCGCGGGCGCGGCGGGTCATGAACAGGTTCGAATCGAGCTCGGTCCCGAGCCCCCGCTCGCGGGCGATTTCCAGCACGCGCTTGCAGACCGAGGCGAACTGGATACCCATCCCGACATTGTTGGAATGCAGCGTGATCTGGCTTGACGACGTGCGGCCGCGGGTCGCGCCGATGCACAGCTCGCCGAGCTCGTGGATATTGTCCCACGACGTGTAGCCGCGGCGGAGCGGCATCAGAATGTCCGCCTGCCGGTCCAGCTCCACCTGCTCGCGCAGATTGACCACGATCACCTCGGCGCGACGAACCGTCTCGTCGTCGATCTCGCGGCGGCCGTCGAACTTGCTGGCGCCCACCATGCTGATCACATGGGCGCCATCCGGCAGCCAGCGCCCGAATATCACCGGATCGGCCGAGTTGGTGGCGGCGACCACGATGTCGGACCCGGCGACCGCCTCCTCCGCCGTGCCCGCCGCCTGTGCGGTAACGCCCAGATCCTCCGACACGGAGCGGGCGAAACGCTCCCGGTTGGCCGCCGTGGGCGAGAACACCCTGATGCTGCGGATCGACGGGCGGACCGCGAGCAGCGCCTCGACCTGGGCGCGCGCCTGCTTGCCGGCGCCGAGCAGGCCCAGCGTGGCCGCGTCCTCCCGCGCCAGGTAGCGGGCCGCGAGCCCCGACGTGGCACCCACCCGAAGCGGCGAGACGGCGTGGTCGTGGACGATCCCCAGGAGCTCGCGGCTGGCGATGTCCCACACCAGAACGAAGCCCGAGAAATCCCCCGGGATGGTCTGGCGGGTGCCGGCACCCTCGCGGCGATAGGTCGTGTGCGCCGCGTTCAGACGGATCGCCGCCACGCCGTGGCAGGGCACGATGCCGGGAATCACATTGAGCCAGAACCAGGTGGGGTCCTCGTACTGGGTTTCCGGCACGTAGAGACGCTGGCGCGGGACGATGCGGGCGCGGTTGGCGCCGAAGTCGCGATAGGCCTCCTCCATCAACCGGATCGCCTCGGCCATGCCGAGCAGGCCGGCCGCCTCCTCGTTGGTCAGAACGAGTACTCCGTCCGCCATGATCGCCTCGCTGGTTCAAAGCCGCGTCGAGCGCGGGGTCGTGGCCTCAACCCGTCTTCCAGGCCCCGGCGACCCGGGAATCGGGAGGCTTGTGCAGAGCGGGTGTCGTGCATTTGCGCCGTCGCGCCCCAGCCGATGGGCCCGTTCCCGCGTTTCTACTTGGCGAACTTCTCCCGCAGCGCCTTCGCGTGCGGCGATCCGGTGGCCTCCAGGCGTTTCCAGACCTCGGCCGCCGCGTCGGCGACGAACGTCTTCGCCGGGCCGTCCTTGAGCCTGATCACCTTGAGCCCGGCCGCTTCGAGCGCCCGCTGCTCCTTGGTCACCGCGGCCTCCCAGAACCCGACGGCGGTCTTCTCATAGGCTGTCGTGGCGTCGGTCAGCGCCTTGCGCGCGCCGGCCGGCAGGGACTGCCACTTCTTCAGATTGACCAGCGTCACCCCGTCGGCTTGCAGGAAGGACGGGTCGATCCGGTGATTGATGAATTTCTGCCAGCCGAGGTCGGTGATCGCAAGCGCCGGCCAGCCCATCCCGACGATCACGCCGCGCTCCAGCCCGGTATAGATGTCGGGCGCCCGCATGGCCACGTTGATGACGCCGATCTTCTTGAAGAAGTTGGTGTACATCGGCGCCGAGCGAAGCTTGAGCCCGCGCAGGTCGACGCCACCGTCCCCGGTCACCTTGGGCGGCCTGGTGAGAAAGACGTGAAACCCGAACCCGGCGATCGTCCAGCCGAGGAAATGCGCCTTCAGCTTCTCGCCGTAAATCCGGTCGAGCAGGTCGACGCCGCCGTTCCCGCGCGCCTCCCAGGGCGTGACGTTGCTGGCGCTCAGCGCATCCACCTCCGGGACCAGCCCGCGATGGAAGCTGGCCGGCGCCCAAAGCATGTCGACGATGCCGTTCCTGAGCGCGCCGGCCTGCTGCATCATCGGGATCGCCGCCGGTCCGCCGACCAGCTCGACCCTGTACACCCCCTTGCCGGCCTGGTTGAGGATGCGGATGTAGTTGAGGAACTCCTTGCCGAATATCTGCTGCGGCGGGAACGGATTTATCGCCCGGATCGTGACCTCCGCATGCGCCGCCGGCGCCATCGACGCCGAAGCCAGGAGACAGGCGGCGAGCATCATCGCTCTCTTGAACATGACTTTTCTCCCCCTGAAACGGATATGTTTTCCTTATTGCCTACAGCCTACGCGAGGGCCCCGTTTCGTCCTAGCCTTTCCCGGCACGGCGATCCGTCAGCCAATCGCGCCAGGCAGGAACAAGGCGATATCGGGAAAGACGGCGAGGGCCAGCATCAGGACGAAAACGCAGAGGATATAGGGCACCGCCGCCCGCGCCACGTCGGGCAGGGTGGTGTCGCGCGGGCCGACGCCCAGCATGACGAAGAGCAGCAATCCGAAGGGCGGGGTAACGAGACCGACTTCGAGCCCGAGCAGGATGAACAGGCCGAACCAGACCATGTCGAGCCCGAACGACTGGGCGAGCGGGATGAACACCGGCAGGGTGATCAGCATCATCGACACCTGGTCCATGAACATGCCGAGAAACAGCAGGATCAGGAACATGAAGAAGAGCATCGCGTAGGGCGAGACGTCGAGGCCGGTGACCTGGCCCAGCAGACCGGGGGTGGCGCCGGAGAAGGTCAGGATCTGGCTGAAGGTCGACGAGCCGATGATGATCAGGAACACCATCGCGGTGACCCGCGTGGTCCCTTCGACCGCCCTGGTCAGGGCGTCCCAGGTGAAGCAGCGATAGACCAGGGCGAGCAGCAGCACCGAGATGACGCCGAAGGCCGAGGCCTCGGTCGGCGTCGCGACCCCGACGATGATCAGCCCGACGACGGCGAACACGACGACGCCCATCGGCAGAATGTTCGCCGCGACGAGCTTCGCCAGCTCGACTGCCGTCGGTCGCGAAACGTCATAGCCCGGCGCCGCTTCCGGGTCGCGCTTGACCTGGCAGAAGATCACCACCACGTATGCCAGCGCGAGCAGCAGGCCGGGCACCAGCCCGGCGATCAGCAGCGCGCCGATGTCGATGCGCGCCAGGCTTCCGAGCAGCACCGCGAGGCTGGACGGCGGGATGATGATGGCGAGCCCGCCGGTGCCCAGGATCGGCCCGATCACCATGTGCTTCTTGTAGCCGCGGCTGGTCATCTCGGGGACCATCAGCGAGCCCAGCATCGCGGTATTGGCCATGCTGGAGCCGGACAGCGCCGCAAACAGCGTGCCGCCCACCACGGTCAGGTAGGACAGCCGTCCCGGCAGCCGGCCGAAGCACTTGTCGAGCGCATCGAAGACCCGCAGCGCCATGCCGGTGTGGAAGAAGATCTCGCCCATCAGCAGGAACAGCGGCACCGGCACGAGGGCGAACGTCGTCACCGACTCGGTCGCATTCGCCACCAGCTGCTCGATCCCCACCATCCCGCCGAAGAACACGAAGACGCCGGCGACGTTGACCAGCAGGAACGCGAACGCCACGGGGATGCCGAGCATCATCAGCCCGACCACGGCACCCAGCAGCAGCGCGATCGTCTCGTACCAGATCATCGGTCAGACGATGCCCCGCTGTTGCTCGTCGCCGCGATAGAGCGAGCCGCGGCCGAACAGGAGCACCAGGAATTCGATACCGATCAGCGTGAAGCCCATGCCGATCGAGGAGAACAGGATCCAGCGCGGCATGTCGATCGACCGGATATCGATCTCGCCGCCGAGAAAGCTCGCATAGCCGGTTTTGAAGCCGTAGGCGGCCAGCAGCAGGCTGACCGCGGCACAGCCCAGATAGATCGCGCGCTCCAGAACCCGCCTGAGCGTCGACGGCACCAGGTTGAAGAACGACGTCACCACCACGTGGCCGCGGCTTCTCACCAGCCAGGGCGAGGCGAGCATGGCGACGAACAGGAGGCTGTATTCGCTCACGCCGCTGGTCGCTTGCGGCGGCTGCAGCCCGAAGGCCCGCAACACCACGTCATAGGCGACCAGAGCCGCGATCCCGCACAGCATCGCGCCGGCCAATCGGGCAAGCCCGCGAAGCAGGACGACATAGGCACCTGCCAGCCGCGCCTTGCGCGAGGGAGGCTTACCGCGGGCGGTCGATGGCATCTGCGTCTGCGCTACGCCGGAAGGGCTGGAACGCTATCCGGTGCGAACGCGGCTCCGCGCCATCCCCGGCGGGGTCGGGGCCGATCCCGGTGCTCTCGCGGCGACGCCCCGCCCGCGCCTGCGCGTGCCGGGCAACCGGTCTCACCAGGACAGCCACCAGCACCTCCCCGTGGCCGGACGGCGGCGCGCGGCCGGCTGCCGGTTCCCGATCGCTTCCTCTCGGGCGCCGCCGATCCGATCCAGACTACCGCAAAGCGGTCGGGGCGACATCATCTGGCCGTAGACTTGCGGATACCCCCCGCCGACCTCGCCGCGGGACACCCCGGACGCCTTCGACGGTGTCGACCGAAGCGCCCTGTTCTCGGGGATTGGAGAATTTCGCCCTCTGGCCGGGGCGGTCCCACGCCAAGCCGTGCGCGTCAGCGCGACCGCTCGCGGAAGCGGCGGCGGTAGCCGGGGTCGTAGAGCGCGCTCTCGCGGAAATCCTCGGCCGCCAGCACCGGGCCGACCAGGATCGTCGCCGTGCGTTCCATCGGCGATGCGGCGGCCAGCGCCTCGACGGTGCCCAGCGTCCCCTTGACCACCCGCTCCTCCGGCCAGCTCGCGCGGCAGACGATGGCGACCGGGCAGTCCGCGCCGTAATGGGGTTCGAGCTCCGCCACCACGCGGTCGAGCGCCTGGATCGACAGATGGATCGCGAGCGTCGCGCCCGAGGCCGCGAAGGCCGCCAGGGTCTCGCGCGCCGGCATCTTCGAGGCGCGGCCGGGCGTCCGGGTCAGCACCAGGGATTGCGCGACCCCGGGCAAAGTGAGCTCGCGCCCGAGCGCCGCCGCCGCCGCCGCGAAGGCGGGCACCCCGGGCGTCATGGTGTAGGGGATGCCGAGCCGGTCGAGACGGCGGAACTGCTCGCCCGCCGCGCTCCACACCGAGAGGTCCCCGGAATGCAGCCGGGCCACGTCCTTCCCGGCGTCGTGTGCGATGCGGATGCGCGCGACGATCCCGTCCAGGCTCATCGGCGCGGTGTCGACGATCTCCGCGTCCGCCGGGCAGTGGGCGAGGATGCCGGGATGGACCAGCGAGCCGGCGTAGAGGCAGACCGGGCAGCGTCCCAGCAGGTCGCGGCCGCGCAGCGTGATCAAATCCGGCGCGCCGGGCCCGGCGCCGATGAAATGGACCGTCATGCGCCCTCCCCCCGCGCCACCGCGCAGGTCACCCCGCCCAGCGCGATCCGCGCCAGCACCAGCACCGGGTTGCGCCCGCAGGCGGCGAGCGCCGCGGCCTCGGCCACCGCGCCGAGCCCGGTCGCGCGCTCTGCCGCCGCCGTTCTTGTGGCGCAGAGCTGCTGCACCGCTTCGAGGCGGGACCGCGCGACGAGGCGGAGCGGCAGGCCGAGCGCCGCCGCCGCCGCCGCGATCCCTGCCTCGTCCGCCTTGAATTCGGGGGCGGCCAGCGCGTCGATGCGATCGGCGGGGAGGCCGGTGCGCGCCAGCGCCTCGCCGATTGCGGCGCCGATGCGCTCCGCCGGGGAGCCGCGGCGGCAGCCGATGCCGACCACGATCACGGTTTTACCGCCCTGAGCTGGGTCACCGTCAGCGCCGGGCGGAACCCCTGCATGCCGCCGATCCGGTCCAGCCGCTCCACCGAGAGCCGGGTGAGGGTGCCGCCGGTCTCGTGCGCGAACGCGCCGAGCGCGAGCTCGCCCTCCAGCGTCACGCCGTTGGCCACCAGCCTGCCGCCCGGCGGCAGCGCCCGCCACGCCGCCTCCAGCAAACCCGCCGCGATCCCGCCGCCGACGAACGCCGCATCCGGCGGCGGCAGCCCGGCGAGCGCCGCCGGCGCCTCGCCCGCGACGATGTCGAGATGCGGCACGCCGAGGGCGGCGGCGTTCCTCCGCGCCCGCGCCGCGCGGTCCGCGCGCCGCTCGACCGCCACCGCTCGGTTGGCCCTGTGGGCGAGCAGCCACTCGATGGCGACCGAGCCCGAGCCCGCGCCGATATCCCACAACAGCTCGCCTGCGCGGGGCGCGAGGCTGGAGAGCGTCACCGCCCGGATCTCGCGCTTGGTCAGCATGCCGTCGGTCTCGAACAGCGCGTCCGGCAGCCCGGCGCCGAGCGGCACCACGCGCGCCCCGGGCGCCGCCGCGACGGTTATCGCCAGCGTGTTGAGCCGCCCCGCATCGGCGATGTCGAAATCCGCCGCGCGGCATTCGCGCACCCGTTCCGAGGGCCCGCCGAGCGATTCGAGGATCGCGATCCGGCTCTCGCCGAACCCGTTCGCGGTCAATAGTTGCGCAACGGATCGCGGCGTCGTCTCGTCGGCCGAGAGCACCAGCAGCCGGCGCCCGGGCTGGAGGCGGGGGACCAGGGTTTCCACCGGATGGCCGCAGAGCGAGACCAGCGCCGCATCCTGCACCGCCCAGCCCATCCGCCCCGCCGCGAGGGCGAAAGAGGAAGGTGCCGGGTGGACCGCCATCTCGTCCGCCGGGACGGTCTCGGCCAGCACCGAGCCGATGCCGTGGTGGAACGGATCGCCCGAGGCGAGCACCGCGACCGGCGTGCCGCGCAGCGCCGCGATGCGGGGGATGGCGTCGCGGATGGGGCTGGGCCAGGCGACCGCCTCGCCCCCTATCGTCCCTTCGAGCAGCCGCAGATGGCGGCGCCCGCCGAACACCGCCCCGGCACCGGCGACGGCCTTGAGGGCGGCCGGCGACAATCCCTCGACGCCGTCCTCGCCGACCCCGATAATCGCGAGCCAGCGCCCGACGGGGGCGGCTTCATCGAACGACGGAAGAGAGCCAGGGGCTGTCACGGCCAAGAATCCTCTTGCTCGGCGGGACCGCCGAGGCCGGCGCGCTCGCCCGGCGGATCGCGGATGACGGGCGGTTCGAGGGAACCCTGTCGCTCGCCGGCGCGACGCGCGCCCCCGCGGCCTCGCCGCTCGCGACCCGGATCGGCGGTTTCGGCGGGGCGGACGGGCTCGCCCGCTATCTCGGCGCCAACCGCATCGACGCGCTGCTCGACGCGACCCATCCCTTCGCCACCGGGATTTCCGCCAACGCCGCCGCCGCGGCTTCCGCCGTCGGGGTGCCCTGGCTCGCCATCCTGCGTCCGCCCTGGCGCGAGGCGGCGGGCGATCGCTGGATCCGGGTGCCGGATATCGGGGCCGCGGCGCGAGCGCTGGGAGACCGGCCGCGCCGCGTGTTCCTGACCATCGGCCGCAAGGACCTCGCGCCGTTCCGCGGCACCCCGCATGCCTACCTGGTCCGCAGCGTGGATCCACCGCCGCCCGACGACCTGCCGGACGGGGCGATCGCGATCGCGGCGCGCGGCCCCTTCTCGGTCGACCACGAAGAGCGCCTGCTGCAACGGCACCGGATCGACGTGCTGGTCACCAAGAACTCCGGCGGGGAGGCGACCGCGGCCAAGCTCGCCGCCGCGAGAAGGCTGGGGATTCCGGTCGTCATGGTGGACCGCCCGCCCGCCTTGGGCCCGGCGGTGGAGACGGTCGACGAGGCGTGGGAGTGGCTGGTGGCGCGTCATGCCGGGACCGCCGCCCTGCGCGGCGTGTAGACCCAGGCGCCGCCGCCCGCCCGCGGAACGCTGCGCGTCGCGCTCGATCCCACGATGACCAGGGTGCGCATGTCGGCCATCTCCGCCCGGGCCTCGGCGAGCTTTACGACGGCGATCTCCTCGTCCGGCCGGCTGACCGCGGTCGCGAACACCACCGGCGTGTCGCCCGCGCGCAGGCCGCGCAGCAGCGCCAGCGCCTCGCCGAGCTGCCAGGGCCGCGCCCGCGAGGCCGGGTTGTAGAGGGCGATCACGAAATCGGCCTCCGCCGCGGCGCGCAGCCGCGCGAGCACGGTCTTCCACGGCTTGAGGTTGTCGGACAGCGAGATGGCGCAGAAATCGTGGCCGAGCGGCGCGCCGATGCGCGCGGCGGCGGCGGTCATCGCGGTCACGCCGGGGACCACCTCGATCTCGACATCCGCGCCGCCCGCCTCTTCCAGCGCCTCGAACAGGGTCGCCGCCATGGCGAACACCCCGGCATCGCCCGACGAGACCAGGGCGACGGTCTCTCCCGCCCCGGCGAGCCGCAGCGCGTGACGCGCGCGCTCCAGCTCCTCGCGGTTGTCGGAGGGGTGGACGGTCTGGTCCTTGCGCGCCGCGAGGCGGGCGAGATAGGGGCCGTAGCCCACCAGGTGCCGTGCCGCACCCAGCGCGTCCGCCGCCGCCGGCGTCAGATGGCGCGCATCGCCCGGCCCCAGCCCGACCACATGGACGCGCCCGCTCACGTCCCGGCCCGCGCGGTCGGCACCAGCACCAGCGAGAAATAGGCGGCCTCGTCCGCCGGCGCGTCGGCCAGCGCGACGATGCGTTCGCCCGGCATGGTGCCGCGTTCCACCAGAATCGCGCGGTCGAGCAGCCCCGCCCGCTCCAGCGCCCGGCGGATCTTCGGCAGGTTGCGCCCGGCCTTCATGACCACCGCCGCGTCGGCCGTCCCAAGGCCTTCGGCGAGCGCCTCTTCCGCCGCCGTGCCGGCGAGCACCGCGAGGCTATCCTCGCCGCGCGTCATCGGCGTGCCGACCCGGCCCCAGCAGCCCGCCATCGCGGTCACGCCGGGTACGATCTCGATCTCGTAGCGCCCCGCCAGCCGGTCGTTCACATACATGAACGAGCCGTAGAACAGCGGGTCGCCCTCGCACAGAAGGGCGACGTCCCTGCCGCCGTCGAGGATGGCGGCGATGTCCGCCGCGGCCTGGTCGTAGAGCGCCGCCATCGCGTCGCGGTAGGCGGCGGATAGGCGCGGAATCTGGGTGGTGTAGGGGAAGGCGAAGCGGAGCTCCTCCGCCTCCGCGCGGATATGGCCACCCGCGATGCGCCGCGCCTGGCCTTCGCCGCCGGATCGGGCGAAATGGGCGACGACCGGCGCCTCGCGCAGCAGCCGCGCCGCCTTGAGCGTCAGCAGCTCCGGATCGCCGGGTCCGACGCCGATGCCGAACAGCGTGCCCCGGACCGTCATTCCAGGTCGCTCGCCAGCGCGTTGACCGCCGCGGTGGCGAGCGCGCTGCCGCCCCGCCGGCCGCGCACCACGAGATGCGGCGGGTGGGGCCGTGCCGCCAGCGCCGCCTTCGACTCCGCCGCGCCGACGAACCCGACCGGGACGCCGATCACCGCGGCCGGCGGGGGCGCGCCGTCGTCCAGCATCTCCATCAGCCGGAACAAGGCGGTCGGCGCGTTTCCCACCGCGACCAGCGCACCCTCCAGCCGGTCGCGCCACAGCCCGAGCGCCGCCGCCGAGCGGGTGGTGCCCAGACGCCGGGCGAGCGCCGGCACCGCGTCCTCGCCAAGGGTGCAGATCACCGCGTTCTCCGCCGGCAGGCGGGACCGGGTGATCCCGCTCGCCACCATCTTCGCATCGCACAGGATCGGCGCCCCGGCGCGGAGCGCCGCCCGCGCGGCCGCCGCGAATCCGGGGGAGAAGCCGATATCGGCGGCGAGGTCGGTCATGCCGCAGGCGTGGATCATGCGCACCGCCACCCGCGCCTCGATGTCCGAGAAGCCGGAGAGGTCGGCCTCCGCGCGGATGGTGGCGAAGGATTGCCGGTAGATCGCCGCGCCGTCGCGGAGATAGTCGTAGCGTCCGGTCACGGCGCCGGCCCGGACAGGGCGCTCGCCGCCTGCGCCAGCGTCAGCCCGACCGGCGCGGGCACATCCCCCGGTCGGCCGCCGCGGACCAGGCCGTAACCCGCCTCCCCCGCGACCAGGGCGACCGGGGCCGGGCCCGGATGGGCGCAGCCCTTGGCGCAGCCGGAGAGGTGCACAAGCCCGGCCGGCACCGCGCCCATCGCGACCAGGCGTGCGGCATCGGCGCGGGTGTCGGCATGCGCGGAGGGGCAGCGCGGCCGGCCGGCGCAGGCGACGATGCGCTGCCTCGGATCGTCCGGCTCGACGACGAATCCCGCTTCCGCCGCGGCGTCGCGAATTGCTTCGACGTTTTCCAGCGCGACCCCGCACAGCACCGCCGCCTTCCACGGTGCGATGCGGATCGTGCCGTCGGCGAAGCGCCGCGCGATGCCGGCAAGCGCGGCGAGCGCCGCCGCATCGATGGCGCCGAACGGCGCGCCGGCCTGGAAGCACCCGCCCCCGGCAAGCGCCGTGAAGCCCGCGCACGGGCGGGCCGGCGCCGTCCCGCACGGCGCTGCCGCTTCGCCGGTCGATCCGGCCGCGCCGAACACCTCCGCGGCACCGCACGCCGCGATCATCGCCCGCATGCGCGGCGCCGGCGTGTCTCGTTTCGCCATCCACGACAGGAACGCGCCGAGCAGCCGGCGCACCGCGTCTTCCACGCCCTCCGGCGGCACGACCAGCATGCGGTCGCCGCTGTCGAGCGAGATGCCAATCCCCGTCCCGGCGGCCCGCAGCACGATGTCGGCACGCCACTCGGCGAGCGGCAGGGCCGCGCCGGCATCGACCAGCAGGCCGAACTTGTGCGGCAGGGCGTGCAGCGCGGGATCGCCTTCGAGCATCGCACTCAGGCGGTGCGCGAGACGGTGCGAATCGAAGGCGGCGCCGGGATCGTCCGGCCCGAGCGGGTCGGCGAGCACGTTGCGCACCGCTTCCGCCCCGGGCTCCGCGGCGGCGAGACCGATCCGCGCCATCTCTCCGGCGAAGTCCTCGACGCCCGGATCCTTGAACCCGCGGAGCTGGAGGTGGCCGCGATTGGTGAGCTCGACGATGCCGTTGCCGTATCGAGCGGCGCCCGCCGCCATGCGCGCCGCCTGGTCCGCGGTGAGCGTCGCCGCCCGCGGCTTGACCCGCAGCAGCAGCCCGTCGCCCGATTGCATCGGCGCGAGCAGCGACGGGCAGCTCCCCCTCGGCGCGCTCATCTTCCGTTCCCGCGCAGGAAGTCGGCGGTCGAGTTGCGCCGCGGTCGCCACAGCCCGCGGTCAAGCGCCTCGTTGAAGCGGGCGATCATCGCGCCGCGGGCGGCCGGATTGTGCCGGCGCAGGAACGCATCGACCTCGCTTGTGCCCAGCGTTGCGTCGAAAATCCCGTCGAACTGGCGGTCGAGGCTGTCCGGCAGGGTGGCGGCGAAGGCGAACACGCCCTCCAGCGACCGCGCGATCTCCGCCCCGCCGCGGTAGCTGTGGCGCATCATGCCGGCGATCCAGGCCGGGTTGGCGGCGCGGCCGCGGACGATGCGGGCGATCTCCTCGGTGAGCGCCCGGGCGCGCGGCGCCTCCGGTTCGGCAGTGTCGAGGTGCCAGACCTTCGGCTTCGCGCCCAGCCGTCCGGCGGCGGCGACGAAACCGCCCTCATGCGCCGCGAAATCCGTGGAATCGAGCAGATCCACCTCGCGGTGGTCCTGCGCGTGGAGCAGCGCGTCGGCGCCGCGCACGCGGCGCGCGAACCCCTCCGGGTCGGGCCGGCCGTCGAGACCCTTTCCGTAGGCGTTGGCCGAGGCGGCGAGGTAGCTCGCGCCGAGCTGGTCGCGCCCGGACCAGGCGCCGGTCTCGATCAGCGCCGACACCCCCGCGCCATAGGCGCCCGGCGCGGCGCCGTAGATGCGCGCCGTCGCGGCGCGGAAGGCCTCGGCGTCGAGATCGCCGGCGATTCCGGCCAGCGGGTTCGCATCGCCCGGCTCCTGCCGCCGGGCGATCGCCCGCACCACCGCGTCGAACATCGCGATCTGCGCCTCGAAGGCGTCGCGGAACAGCCCGGAGACGCGGAGCGTCACGTCGATGCGCGGCCGGCCCAAGAGGTCGAGCGGCACGATCTCGAACCCGGTCACCCGGCTGGAGCCCTCGCTCCAGACCGGCTCCGCGCCGACCAGCACCAGCGCCAGCGCGAGGTCCTCGCCGCCGGTGCGCATGGTGGCGCTGCCCCACAGGTCGATCATCAGCGCGCGCGGCCAGTCGCCGGTCTCCTGGAGATGGCGGCGGACGAGCTCGTCCGCCGTGCGCCTTGCGAGCGCCATGGCGGAGCGGTTGGGGACGGCGCGCGGGTCGATGGTGAACATGTTGCGCCCGGTGGGCAGCACGTCGGCCCGTCCGCGGGTCGGCGCGCCGGAAGGGCCCGGCGCGACGAATTTGCCGTCGAGCGCATCGAGCAGCGCCTTGCGCTCCGAGGCGGCGGAGGCATCGAGCCGCACCTCGATGTCCGCCGGCGCGTCCCTTTGCAGGGCGGCGAGCAGGGCGGCGCGGCCCTCCGCCGCCGGGATGCGGCCGAAGACGTGCAGCCCGTCCCTGATCTGCAAATCCTTCACCTCGCAGAGATAGGTGTCGAGCCGGGCCAGCCGGTCGTCTTCCGACAGCTCGGCGCCGGCGCCGCACTCCTCCAGCAGGCCGAGCGTCTCCGCCCGGTCGAGGATCTCGCCGCGCAGCAGCGCCGTGCGGCGCGCATCAAGCCCGTCGGCGCCGGCGTATTCGTCGATCAGCCGCTCCAGCTCGAGCGCCGCGCCGTGCGACCCGGCGGCCTTCAGCGGCGGGGTCAGGTGGCCGATGGTGACCGCGCCGAGCCGGCGCTTGGCCGCCGCCGCCTCGCCCGGGTTGTTGACGATGAACGGGTAGGCGACCGGGATGCCGCCGAGAAGGGCAGCCGGGAAACACGCCTCGGAGACCGCGACCGCCTTGCCGGGCAGCCATTCCAGCGTGCCGTGCGCGCCGAGATGGATCATCGCGTCGATGTCCTCGACGCAGCGCAGCCAGAGATAGAACGCGACATAGGCGTGGCGCGGCGCCACGTCCGGGTCGTGGTAGAGCGTCTTGCGGTCGAGCACCTGGCCGCGGTCGGGCTGGATGGCGGCGATCAGGCGGCCGAACCGGCCGTGGCGAAAGACGAATTTTCCGTCCTCCGCCGCGGGGTCGTTCTCGGGCGCGCCCCAGGCCTCGACGATGCGCGACCGCGCCTCCTGCGGCAGGGTGCGGAACAGGCGGCGATAGTCCGCGAGGTCGAGGACCGGTTGCGGCGGGGCGTCGCAAAGGGCGTCCACCAGGTCCAGCGCCGTCGCGTCGGCCGTCACGTCGTACCCCGCCTCGGCCAGCAGCGAGAGAATTTCGACGCCGCTCTCGACGGTGTCGAGCCCGATGGCGTGGGCGAGCTGCCCGGCGGCGGGGTAGTCCGACAGCACCATCGCGACCCGGCGTGCGCCGCGCGCACGCCGCGCGAGCCGGATCCAGCGGGCCGCCTGCCCCGCCGCCACCGCGATCCCGGCCGCGTCCGGGGCATGGCCTGTGCGGGCGTATTCCAGCCGGTCTTCCCGCTCCTCCTCCGACTTGAAGGAGATCGCCGTCGCCGACAGCCTGCCGTCGAGCTCGGGCAGCACCACCTGCATCGCGAGGTCGGATTGCGAGAGGCCGCGCGCCGAAGACTCCCAGGCGTCGCGCGACGAGCCGGCCAGCATGAGCTGGAGCACCGGCACGCCTGCCGCATCGAGCGGCGATCCCGCATCGTCGCGGCGGGCGGAGAAGGCGGTCGCGTTGAGCACGATATCGGGGCCGATCTCGCGCAGCCGGCGTGCCACCCAGGGCGCGGTCTCGGGGTCCCTGAGGCTGCCGACATAGAGGCCGACGGTGCGGATGCCGTGCTCCGCGAGCCGTGCGGCGAGCGCGGTCAGCGGCGCGATATCGCCGGCTAGCAGATAGGCCCGGTAGAACAGGAGGATTGCGGTCGCCCCCGGCGCCTCGGGGTCGGGTGCGAGCGCGTGCTCGCCGAAGGGCGGCACCGGGCGGGGTCGCGACGTGGGCGCCGGTCGGAGGCCGGCGAGATGCGCCATATGGGCGAGCCCCAGCCCGACATTGTGCGCTCCGCCCTCAGCGAAGCAGCGCTCCAGCCGTTCGAGGTCCGAAGACGCCACGGTGGAGAGCTCCGCGAGCCGGTCATCCGGCCGTCCGTCGCCCGGCATCAGCGCCAGCAGGATGCCGCGCTCGGCGGCGATCCGGGCGATCTCCTCGATGCCGTAGCGCCAATAATCGAGCCCGCCCAGCAGCCGCGCCGCGACGATGCGCGATTCGGCGATCACCTCCTCGACATAGACGTCGACCGACAGCGGGTGGCGCAGCCGGCCGATATTGGCGAGACGCAGCGAGGGCAGCGCGTCGCCGAGCTCGCCCGACGCCACCGTGGCGGCCGCGAGATCGGTATCGGCGAAGGACAGGAACACCATCTCCGCCGGGCTCTGGCCGAGATCGACGGCGGTGTCGATCTCGTCCAGGCTGTGCGCTTCGCGGAACAGGAGATGCATGGCTCAGGACCGGAGCGCCTCCGCGATGGCGGCGCGGTCGAGCCCGGCCTGGCCGATCACCACCAGCCGGGTCCCGCGCCGCTCGCCCGCCGCCCACGGGCGGTCGAAGTGATGGTTGACCCGGCGGCCGACGCCCTGGACGGCGAGGCGCATCGGCTTTCCGGCGACCGCCGCAAAGCCCTTGATGCGCAAAATGTCGTGCGCGGCGGCGACGCGGGCGAGGCGCGCGGCGAAGGCGGACGGGGACCCGATTTCGCCCAGCGCGAGGTCGAAGGACTCGAAATCGTCGTGCTCGTGGTCCTCCTCGCCGTCATGGTGGGACGGGCGCGCGGCGAGGTCGTCCTCCGCCGCGGCGTCGAGCCCGAGCACCACCGCCGGATCGACCGTCCCCTCGCTGGTGGCGATCATCCTGACCGGGCGGCCCGCCGCGGCGGCGATCTCGTCGCGCAGCCCCGGAAGCCGCCCCGCTTCCAGCAGGTCGGTCTTGTTGAGCACCACGATGTCGGCCGCCATCAGCTGGTCTTCGTAGAGCTCCTGCAACGGGTTGTCGTGGTCGATCGACGGGTCCTCGGCGCGCATCGCCTCGACGGCGTCGAGATCGTCGGCGAAGCGGCCGTCGGCGACCGCCGGCCCGTCGATCACCGCGATCACCCCGTCGACCGTCATGCGCGAGCGGATCTCCGGCCAGTCGAAGGCCTTGATCAGCGGCTTGGGCAGCGCGAGCCCCGAGGTCTCGATCACGATGTGGTCGGGCGGCGCGTCGCGGTCGATCAGGGCGCGCATGGTGGGCAGGAAGTCGTCCGCCACGGTGCAGCACAGGCAGCCGTTGGCGAGCTCGACAATGTTCTCTTCCGGGCAGTCCTCGATGCCGCAGCTCCTCAGCGTCTCGCCGTCGACCCCCTCGGCGCCGAACTCGTTGACGATGACGGCAAGCCGCTGGCCATTGGCGTTGCCCAGCAGGTGGCGCACCATCGTGGTCTTGCCGGCGCCCAAAAAGCCGGTGACGATGGTGGCCGGGATCTTGGCGGCGGAAAAGCTCATGCGGTCTCTCGCGGTTGGGGAACGTCGTCGGGGAAGGCGGGGATGCGGGCGACGATCGCGTCGCGCAACGTGGGCGCGCGCTTCGACGGCATGACCACCCCGCTGCGCGACGCGGCATAGGTGAGCGCGTAATCGATCACGTCGTCGGCGAGCTCGGCGCCCAGGAATCCCGCGATATAGGACCACTTGCCGGGCTGGGAGAGCGCGGCGCTGCACCCCTGTTCGCAATTGGCCATGCAGCTCACCGGGTTGACCCGGACGGCAGATTCGAGCCCGCGGCTCCGCAGACGGCGGAGCACGACTTCGTGCAGCCGTGATCCCGCGGCCGGGTCGTTCGGCGCGTCCGGCGCCAGCCCGGCCGGCCGGCAGGTCAGGCAGATATGGAGGACCGGTCGGCTGTCGGTCAGGGCTAAATCTCCCGCCGCGATTGAAGGCGGGCCGAGTTTACCCGACCGGAGGCCCCGCCTGCATTCCCCTTGCGCGCATGCTACAAGGCGGGCGGGCATTTGCGGGGGAGGACATGCCGGTCGCCGGGCTCTATCTGGTTCTCGGAGGCGCGAGGTCGGGCAAGAGCCGCCACGCCGAATCCCTCGTCGAGGCCGCCCCGCCGCCCTGGCGCTACATCGCCACCGCCGAAGCCGGCGACGCCGAGATGCGCGCGCGCATCCGCGAGCACCGGGAGCGCCGGGGCGCAAGCTGGCGGACCGTGGAAGAGCCGCTGGAGCTCGCCGCCGCCCTCGAAAGCTGCCCCGCCGAGGCGCCGGTGCTGGTCGACTGCCTAACGCTCTGGCTGAGCAATCTGATGGCGGCGGGCCGCGCAGGCGAGGCCGAGACCGGCCGATTGGTCGCGGCGCTGGAGCGCCGCCGCGCAAAGACCGTGCTGGTCTCCAACGAGGTCGGCATGGGGATCGTCCCCGACAACCTTCTTGCGCGCGACTTCCGCGACGCCGCCGGCGCGCTGCACCGCGCGCTTGCCGCGCGCGCGGAACATGTGCACTTCATGGTCGCCGGCATCCCCATGATCGTCAAAGGCAAGCCATGACCGAGAGCGACGACAGCGACCGCCACAAGGCGAAGATGGCCCACCGCAAGGCCGTGCAGGACGCCGAGGTCGCCTCCAAGACCGTCGAGAAGGGGCTGTTGATGGTCCATACCGGCACCGGCAAGGGCAAGTCGACGGCCGCCTTCGGGCTGGCGCTGCGGATGATCGGGCGCGGCCGCAAGGTCGGCGTCGTGCAGTTCATCAAGGGCGCCTGGTCGACCGGCGAGAAGCTGGCGCTCGAAGCGCTGGCGCCCGACATGGTCGAATGGCACGCGCTCGGCGAGGGGTTCACCTGGGAGACCCAGGACAAGGCGCGCGACATCGCCGCCTGCGAGCGGGCCTGGGAGACCGCCGTCGCGATGATGGCGAGCCCGGACTTCGGCCTCGTCGTGCTCGACGAGCTCAATATCGCGCTGCGCTACGACTACCTGCCGCTCGACGGCGTGCTCGCCGGGCTCGCCGCCCGGCCGAAGGATCTGCACGTCGTGGTCACGGGGCGGAACGCCAAGCCGCCGCTGATCGAGGCCGCCGACCTGGTGACCGAGATGACGCTGGTCAAGCACCACTTCAAGGCCGGGGTGAAGACCCAGGAGGGCATCGAGTACTGATGCCCGCGCGGGCGGTCATGCTGCAGGGCACCGGCTCGAATGTCGGCAAGTCGGTGCTCGCCGCCGGCCTGCTGCGGGCGCTCGCCGGGCGGGGCTACGCGGTCCGCCCGTTCAAGCCGCAGAACATGTCGAACAACGCCGCGGTGGCCGCCGACGGCGGCGAGATCGGCCGCGCGCAGGCGCTCCAGGCGCGCGCCGCCCGGGTGGCGCCCAGCGTTCACATGAACCCGGTGCTGCTCAAGCCGAGCTCGGAGACCGGCGCGCAGATCGTCGTCCAGGGGCGGGTCGAGGGCACCGCGCGCGCCCGCGAGTTCCAGGAATTGAAGCGAGGTCTCAAGCCGCGGGTGATGGAGAGCTTCGCGAAGCTGCGCGCCGACGCCGATCTGATCGTCGTCGAGGGCGCCGGCAGCGCGTCGGAGACCAATCTGCGCATCGCCGACATCGCCAATATGGGGTTCGCCGCCGCCACCGACATTCCCGTCCTGCTGGTCGGCGACATCGAACGCGGCGGCGTCATCGCCGCCCTCGTCGGCACCAGGGAGGTCATCGCGCGGTCGGACGAGGCGCTGGTCGCGGGCTTCGTCGTCAACAAGATGCGCGGCGACCCCTCGCTGTTCACCGACGGGATGGCGGAGATCGCGCGGCGCACCGGGTGGCCGGCGCTCGGGCTGGTGCCGTTCTTCGAGGACGCCCGGCTGCTCCCCGCCGAAGACGCCTACGACCTCGCCGAGCGGGGACGGCCCGCCGGAGGGGCGGGGCGCCTGCGAATCGCCGTCCCGCATCTGCCGCGGATCGCCAATTTCGACGATCTCGACCCGCTCGACGCCGAGCCGGGGGTGGAGGTGATCCTGGTCGGGCGCGGCGCGCCTCTGCCGGCGGATGCCGAGCTGGTCATCCTGCCGGGCAGCAAGGCGACGATCGCCGACCTCGCGGCGCTGCGCGAGGAGGGGTGGGACATAGACATCGCCGCGCATCGCCGCCGCGGCGGGCGCGTGCTCGGGCTGTGCGGCGGCTACCAGATGCTGGGCGCGCGCCTGTCCGATCCCGACGGGATGGAGGGCGCGCCCGGACAAGTCGCGGGGCTCGGCCTGCTCGATGTCGAGACCGTGCTGGCCGGGCCGAAGACGGTTGCCGAGGCTGCCGGGGAGACCGTGGACGGCATCCCCCTATCGGGCTACGAGATCCACATGGGCCGGACCCGCGGCCCCGATACCGGGAGACCGCTGCATCGCCTCGCCGACGGGCGCATGGACGGCGCCCGCTCGCCGGACGGGCGGGTGGCGGGGACCTATGTGCACGGGCTGTTCGCCGGCGACCGCTATCGGGCCGCATGGCTGCGGGGGCTGGGCTCGGAGAGCGGCATCGACGATCACGACGCGCTGGTCGAGAAGACGCTGGACGGGCTCGCCGCTCATCTGGAGGCGCATCTCGACATCGACCGGATCATCGCCATGGCGCGATAGCGGTGAGCGCGAGGGCGACGGCGGCGATCTGGAGCGCGCAGGCGCGGCGGTAGAGAACGAGCGCCCGGTCGATGTCGTCCGCCGTCGCCTCGGCGCGGCCGTCGCCCATCCAGGAATCCTCGACCGGGCGGCCGCCATACTGACGGGGACCGCCGAGGCGGAGCCCGAGCGCGCCCGCCAGCGCCGCCTCCGGCCAGCCGGCGTTGGGCGAGCGGTGCTGCGCCGCGTCGCGCCGCACCGCCCGGATCGCGCCGCCCGGCGAGGCGCTCGGCAGGGTTGCCGCGGCCAGCACGATCCACCCCGCCGCGAGCCGCGAGGCCGGCAGGTTGACCAGGTCGTCGAGCCTGGCGGCGAAGCGGCCGAAATCGCGGTAGCGCGAGTCCGCGTGCCCGATCATGCTGTCGGCGGTGTTGATCGCCTTGTAGGCGGCCGCTCCCGGCAGGCCGAGCACGGCGCACCAGAAGGCCGGCGCCACCACGCCGTCCGAAAAATTCTCGGCCAGGCTCTCGATCCCCGCGCGCGCCACCCCGGCCTCGTCGAGCGAGGCGGGATCGCGGCCGACGACGTGGCGCACCCGGTCGCGGCCCGCCGCGAGACCGCCCGATCTCAGCCCGTCCCGCACCGCGGCGACGTGGTCGTGCAGGCTGCGCTGCGCCGGCAGCGAGGCCGCGAGGGGTGCGAGCGCGAGCGCGGCCACCCACCATTGCGCCCACAGCATCGCCGCGCCCTGCACCGCGGCCGCCGCGACGGTCGCCAGCAGCACGACCGAGAGGACGCAGCACGCGCCGTTGAGGCGCCGCCGCCGATCGGGCAAGGTCGGCCGGTTCCAGCGCCGGTCCGCGCGCTCCAGGATGCCGCCGACCCAGACCACGGGGTGGGCGATCCGCGCGAACAGCGGCTTGGGATAACCGAAAACCGCCTCCAGCAAGAGCGCGGCGAGGAGGAGAAGCAGGTTGGTTTCGAACCACATGGCGGCCGTCACGTGATCCGCCATGGCGGGCAGCTATCGCGTCTGCGCCAGCGGTATCCGGCGGCGCCCGAGCCGCTGATCGACCTGTCGACGGGCATCAACCCCTTCCCCTACAAGCTGCCGCCGATCCCCGGGACAGCCTATACGCGCCTGCCCGAGGAGACACATATCCGCGACCTCAGGGAAGCGGCGGCGGCGGCCTATGGCGCGCAGGGCCCGGGGCTGGTCGCTGTCGCGGCGGGCACCCAGCTGCTGATCTCCTCGCTGCCCCGCATCTTTCCCGCCGCGCGCGTCTCGGTGCTGGCGCCGACCTATGGCGAGCATGCGGCGGTCTGGGCCGCCGCCGGGGCCGGGGTGACGCAGGTCTCCGCGCTGGCGGGGCTGGAGGACGGCGATGTCGCGGTGCTGTGCAACCCCAACAACCCCGACGGCCGGGCCTTCGATGCGGGTGCGATCGGCGAGCTCGCGACGCGCAAGGCGCGCCGTGGCGGGCGGCTGATCGTCGACGAGGCGTTCGCCGAATTCGCCGAGGCGGGGCTGAGTGCCGCGCCGCTGGTGCCGCAACCCGGGCTGATCGTCCTGCGGTCCTTCGGCAAGGCCTACGGGCTGGCCGGGCTCAGGCTCGGCTTCCTGGTCGCGGAGGAGCATGTCGTCGAGCGTGTGGCGCGGGCGCTCGGCCCGTGGCCGGTCTCCGGCGTCGCCATCCACGTCGCCTGCCGGGCGCTCGCCGATTCCGCATGGCGGCGGGAGACCGGCGAGCTGCTGGCCCGGACCGGCGCCCGGCTGGACGCCGTGCTTGCGGGATACGGGCTGGAGGCGGTGGGCGGCACCTCCCTGTTCCGGCTGGTGCGCCACCGGAATGCGCCGGCGGTGGCGGACGCGCTCGGGCGCGCCGGGATCCTGGTCCGCGACTTCGACCAACAACCCGACTGGCTGCGTTTCGCCCTGCCGCCCGACGAGGACGCCTGGTCTAGGCTCGCAGCCGCGCTGGCGAGGGTTCCAACGACCTGACCGGGACATGCCGAGCCGGCGTCCCTCGATACGGCCCCCGCGTGGCCTACTCGGGATGAGCGAATATCTTGCGACAGACCAATCAACCCTCATCCGGGTTGCCGCTCCAGCGTCCTTCGATACGCGCCCTTCGGGCGCTACTCAGGATGAGGATGCCTTGTTGCGGCTTTCACCATTTCCCTCATCCTGAGTAGCCCGCCGGAGGCGGGCGTATCGAAGGACGCGCCGGCGGTTCTGTTCGAGTCGAATACGCTTTACTGTCGTCTTCGATCGTCACGCTGTCGGGGGATGTCCGGGATGAAGCTGCGTGGAACCGTCGCGGTCTTCGGCGACTACGTGTCGGGAGACGCGATCCTTCCCGCGCGCTACGCCTTCCTTCCCCCGGAGGCGATGGCGGAGCATGTGCTGGAGGAGCTCGATCCGAGCGCAAACGCGCGCGTGCGCCGGGCCGATATCCTGGTTGCCGGCGCGGCTTTCGGATACGGCACCGGGCGCGAGTCCTCGGCGCGCGCGCTCCGCGCCGCCGGGGTGAGCGTGGCGATCGGCGGCCCGTTCGCGCGGATGTTTTATCGCAACGCCATCAACAACGGGCTATTGGTGCTGGACTGTCCGGCGCTGGTCGGCGACGGCGTGGACGACGGCTGCGAGATGGAGATCGACACCGTCGCGGGGCATGTCCGCTGCGCCGGCCGGGCCTACACCGTGCCGCCGGTGCCCGAGCTGGTCCGCCGCATCGTGGCCGCGGGCGACCTCGTGGAATACGGCCGAAGCCGGCTGCGCGGCCGTGCAGAGGAGAGCGCGAATGGCTGAGCCCGGCCTGACGCTGGCGCAGAAGATCCTCGCCCGCACCTCCGGCGTTGCCCGCCCCCATCCCGGCCGGATCGTCGAAGCGATACCCGATTTCTCCTACTCCCACGATTTCGCGGTCTACGCGATCGACGCGTTCGAACGCATGGGGGCGACCCGCGTGCTGCACCCCGACAGGGTCGCGATATGCCTGGATCACATCGTGCCGGCCGACAATGCCCGCGACGCGAACAACCACGCCCGCATCCGCAACTTCGCCAGGGCGCAGCAACTGCGCCACTTCTTCGAAGGCGGCACCGGGATCTCCCACCAGGTGATGTTCGAGCGCGGCCTCGTCGTCCCGGGCAGCCTCGTGGTGGCAAGCGATTCCCACACGCCGTCGGGCGGCGCGCTCGGGGCGCTCGCCCTCGGTGTCGGCGAGACCGAGCTGGGCTTCGCCTGGGCGACCGAACGGCTCTGGGTCAAGGTCCCCGAGACCGTTCGCATCTGCCTCGAAGGCGCGCTGCCGCAAGGGGTGCACGCCAAGGACCTGATGCTTCACATGGTAGCGACGCTCGGCGTGTTGGGCGCGGTGTACGAGGTGCTGGAATATGCCGGTCCCGCCGCCCCGTCCCTGTCGCCCTCGGAACGCTTCACGCTGTGCAACATGAGCGCAGAGCTCGGCGCCAAGACCGGCGTCTTCCCGTGCGACGATACGACCCTGGAATTCTTGCGCGACCGGGCGCAGTTCGACTACGAGCCCGTCCAATCCGACCCGGACGCGGCCTATTCGCGCGAATTGACGATCGACCTGGCCGCGCTGGAGCCGATGGTCGCCCTGCCCGGGCGCGAGGATCGCGGCGTGAAGGTGGGCGAGGCGGCGGGGCGCAAGGTGCACCAGGTGTTCATCGGATCCTGCACCAATGCGAGGGCCGACGATCTGGCGATCGCCGCCGGGATCCTGCGCGGATGGCGGGTGCATGAAGACGTGCGCCTGATCGTGGTCCCGGCCTCGCGCGCGGTGATGGCCGAAGCGGCCGGGACCGGCGACCTCGAAGCCCTGCTCGAGGCGGGCGCGACCTTCATGCCGAGCGGCTGCGCGGTGTGCGCCGGCGTGCACCAGGGCGTGCTCGCCGACGGCGAGCTGTGCCTGTCCACCAGCAACCGCAACGCCCCGGGCCGCATGGGCAACAGGAAGGCGGAGATCGCGCTCTGCAGCCCCGCCACCGCCGCGGCCAGCGCGATTGCCGGAGTCGTGGCGGACGCGCGCGAATTCGCGACGGCCAGGAGCCCGGGCTAGAGTCTGTCCGGTTCAGGTGGAACCGTCGACGCGCCTGAAGCCGTCCTTCGATACGCCCCCTGCGGGGGCTACTCAGGATGAGGAGAGGTTGGTATGGCTCAAGAAAATACCCTCATCCCGAGTAGGCGCGGAGCGCCGTATCGAGGGACGCCCCGGACGCGACGGCGCTTCCGACCAAGACTGACACGCTCTAACGACCGACGCTTTCCGCGTAGCTCGCCGAGGGCAGGTTTTCCTTCGGCCACTGGTCGCCGTTCTCGAACGGCGCCACGCCCACCGCGTGGCGCGCCATGCCCGATTCCAGCATCGCCATGGACACGATCTCGGCGATGCCCAGATCGTCGATCCCGTGGTCGCGCAACGCCTGAAAATCCCGGTCTTCCGTCCCCTGGTTGAACGCGACCTTGCGGGCGAAGCGGAGCACGTCCTTCCACATCGGATCGAGCGTCGAGGAGTTCTCGAAGTCGATGCACGCCATCACCTCGTCCATGCTCATCCCGAAATGCTGGATCAGATGGGTCTGGTGATTGTTGATGCAGCGCGGGCAATCCACCTCCGCCGCGCAGACCAGCGAGATCGCGTTGAGCAGCGGCTTGGGGAGCGAGCCCGGGGTGGTTTGCAGGCGCTTGGTCAGCGTCCACCACCCCCTCAAGAGCTCGATGTCGAGGGCGAAGAACCCCCAGGTGGGAGTGAGAAAGTTCGCGCCCTTGGTCGCGCGGATATCGTCGAAGATCGCCGCGACCTCGTCGTCGGCGAAATCGGGTTGGACGAGCCTGACCTTTTGCATGGTTGCCTCCCGCGCCGTGCGGCGGCCCGGCCGCCGCGTCCCTCCTGGGAGCGCAGTGTAGCGCCGCCGCACGCCGCCCGCGAGCGGGCTAGCCCTGTTGACGATGGTTGGCGAAACGCGGGTCAGCAGGGCACGGCGTCACCGGCGATTCGGCCGATAGTCCCGGTCATCAAGGCAGGAATTGTAGAATTCCCGATCCATGGGAATCCAGTCGGTCCGGTCGATCCCGCGCGTCGAACTCGCCCGCGGCCCCGTCGGGAAGGCCGAGGCCATCTTCAGCCAGCGGTCGCCGCTCCGCGATATGTCGCGCACCTCGCGGGCAACTTCGGCCAGGTCCTGGTCCTGACTGAACACGATCGCCACGTCGAGCTCCGCGTTCCGCGCCATGCGCACGATGTCCAGCCCGAGCCGCAAGTCGATACCCTTCTCGCGCTCGACCGGGACCTCGTGGATCGAGCCGTCCGGAAGCCGGATCCGTTCCACCCGATAGCGCAGAGGACGCGACGCGACGACGATGCCCGCCCGCCGCATCGCGGTCAGGCGGCGCGTCCAGTACCCGTGCCACATCGGCGCCCTGTCCGCGCTCGGAACGCCGGTGTAGAAGCGGACACCGCGATTGCGCCAGCCGCGTTCCGCGCAAACCGCATCGGCGAGCTTGCGCGGATCGAAATTGGGATGGTGGTGGCCAAAGGCGTCCTTCGCGTGCCGGTACAGGTTCTGCCCGTCGAAGAAGGAAACGGCGCGCTTGACATCCGGCTCGGCGGCCATGGCGGCAAGAAATAACCCCGCCGGGGCCGTACGGCTAGTCCGGCGGGGACCAAGTGCCGGGCATCATAGTCGCTTGCGGAGGCGATTGCCATCAGTGAAATCCCCGCACGGATCGCCGACCCCCCTCACGCGATGCGCCGTTGGTGTAGGAGGCCAAGGTGCCCGGCAGGGAGCGCTAGACGCACGCCAGCAGGCCGAGGCAGGCGCCGATTTCGCTCGCCTGCTGAGTCGCGCCGAGGCAGTCGCCGGTGTATCCGCCGAGCTTCCTCTGGAACGCCGCCCGGATCGCGAAATGCCCGAGCGCGAGCCCGGCAACCACACCGAGCGTCGCTGCGGGCGTCGCCATCACCGCCAGCGGGGCGAGGCAGGCAATCGCGGTCGCCCCGGCGAGAACGTGCGAAGCGGACGAGACCGGGCCGGCAACAGGGCTCGCAATCCCCGAATCGCGGACGTAGCGCGCGGTCGCGATCACCAGAACGACGCTCCACCGGCTGAGCCCGTGCGCGGCGACCAGCAATGCTGCGCCGATCCACAGGGGGAGCGCGGCCAGCACCAGGACCCTGACGGCGACGGCGAGGATCAGGGCGAGCACGCCGTAGGTGCCGATGTGGCTGTCGCGCATGATCTCCAGCGCGCGCTCGGCCGACCGCCCGCCGCCGATCCCGTCCGCCGTGTCGGCGAGGCCGTCCTCGTGCAGCGCGCCGGTGACGAGCGCGGTGGCGGCGACCGCAAGCAGCGCGGCGAGCGGCGCGCCCAGCGGGGCGTGCGCGGCGGCGAACACGGCTGCGCCCACGAGGCCGACGAGCACCCCGACCAACGGGTAGTAGCGGACCGAGGCGGCTTCCGGCGGAGACGCATGGTCGGTTCCCCGCGCCGCCGGGATGCGGGTCAGCATCCGGCAGGCGAGCAGCAGCAGGTGCCATTCCCGGGCGAGCATCGCCGGGGCCGGGACGTCAGGCCGGCCCGCTGACGCCGGCGCTCTCGAAGCTCGCCATGTCGGTCAGCATCGCCGATGCGGCGCGGACAATGGGCCAGGCGAGCAGCGCCCCGGTGCCCTCGCCGAGGCGCATCTCCAGATCGAGCACCGGCCGGGCCCCCAGCGTCTCCAGCAGGATCGCGTGACCGGCCTCGGCGGAACGGTGCGCGTAGAGCAGCGCGCGTTCGACCGCCGGCTCCATGTGGAGCGCGGCCAACGCGGCCACGCCGGAGATGAACCCGTCCACCAGCACCGGCCGGTTGGACCTGGCCCCTTCGATCATCGCCCCGGCCATCATCGCGATCTCGAATCCGCCATACTCGGCCAGCGCCCTGGCGGCGTCGAGCCTCCGCGCGGTGCGTGCGGCGGCTTCTTCCAGCACGGCGCGCTTGCGGGCGACGCCCTTCTCGTCGAGACCGGTACCGCGGCCCACGAGCCCGGCAAGCGGCAGGTCGAGCAGCTTGTGTGCGACAAGGCTCGCCGCCGACGTGTTGCCGATACCCATCTCGCCGAAACAGAGCGCATCGGCTCCGCACTCGGCCGCCAGCGCCGCGCCCGCTTTCAGGGCCGCGTCGCGCTGGGCTTCGGTCATGGCGGGCTCCAGCCGGCTGTTTCGCGTTCCGGCGCCGATTCGCCGCGACAGGAGGTCCGGGTGGACGATCGGCTCGCCGGCCACACCCGAATCCACCACCTGAACCGTTACGCCGACCGCGTCCGCGAAGACATTGGCCGCCGCGCCGCCGTGCAGGAAGTTCAGCACCATCTGACGGGTCACCGCCTGCGGGTAGACCGAAACGCCCTCGGCGGCGATGCCGTGATCGGCAGCGAATATGGTGAGCGCGCAGGTCTCGAGGCGCGGCGCCGTCTTTCCCGTCGCGCGGGCGAGTTGCAGCGCGAGCGACTCCACCAGCCCCAGGGCGCCGACGGGCTTGGTCTTGCTTTCGATCAGGGCCTGGACGGTCCTGCCGAAATCCGGCGGAAGACCCGCGTTCCGTTCCGTCATGGCGCTCGCTCGCCCGGCATCCGCGTTCACCCCTCGGTGCCGCCCAGCCAGCGCGCGAGCGCCTTGCCGGGATCGGCGATCTCCGCGACCGAGCCGTACCACCAGGCCTCCCAGCCGGTCTCCGGCAAGCCGGTGAACAGCATCAGGTTGAGGGGGTAGGCCTCGCTGTCGGTGCAGCGGCGGAAATCGTCGCGGAACAGGAATACCGGCTTCTCCCAGGCGATCGCCATGCCGAGCTCCACCATCACCCCCTCGTCCGGCGGGCAGCCGTTGACCACCGCGAACAGCCCGTCGGCGTCGCGCACGTCGCGCAGATCCGCCTGGCCGATCCTGTAGGCCCAGCCCGGGCTCGCCCGGTCGATCTGGTTGTTGCGCTCGAACGGCTCCCAGATCTCCGCGCCCAGCGCCTCCAGCGCCGCCTTCAGCTCGCGCAGCGGCCCCCGGCTCTGCTGCGCCGAGAAGCCGTAGGGGTTCGCGAGATAGAGGGTCTTGCTCGCCGCCATGCCCGCCCGCCTCCCTGCCGGGCCGGGCACAGCGTCGGGCGCCGCAGGGCCGGAGTCAACGTCGCTGCCCCGGCGGGCGCCGTCGATGTTCGCATCACTCCGGCCGCTCGCCCGGCACAGGGGTCGCCCCGGGCGTGCCGGTCCTGAACGCGGGCTCGGGGCCGCCGAAGCGGGCGGTCAGCGCGTTCTGGTCGTCCTTGGCGCGGCGGTCGACGCGCTCGGGATCGCAGATCGCGCGGAGGATCGCCTCGTATTCCGCGACCGCCGCGGGGTCCGAGGCGGCGAGGTCGACGGTTTCCTCCGGGTCCGCCGCGAGGTCGAACAGCTCCGGCTCGTAGCCGACATAATGGATCAGCTTCCTCGTTCCCCGCCGCACCATGAAGGCGGCGCTCGGCGAGGCGGCGGCGTGGTACTCGCTGAACGCGACGCGCTCGGGATCGTAGGGTGCGGCGGCGATGTCGAACCACGAACGCCCGGGCAGCGCCGCCTCTTCCCCGGTCGGCGCGAGCCCCGCCGTGGCAAGCACGCTCGGATAGGCATCCAGCAGCGAGACCGGCGTGCCGCAGACCGCGCCCTCGGGGATTCCGGGTCCGGCGAGGATCAGCGGAATCCCCGCCGATTCCTCGTACATGTTGGATTTGCCCCAGAGGCCGCGCGCGCCGACATTGTCGCCGTGATCGCTGGTGTAGACGATGCGGGTGGTCCCGCCGAGCCCGACCGCGTCCAGCGACTCCAGCACCTCGCCGATCAGCGCGTCGACATAGGTGCAGAGCCCGAAATAGGCCGCCACCGCCTTCAGTCGCTCCTCCGTCGTGAGGTTGCGGTCGACCTGCTGGAAGTCGTCCATGCGCTGCAGCCAGGGGTGGCGGACATAGCCCGCCGCCGGGTCGAGCTTGCGCGCGGGCAGGCGGTCGAGCGGGTAGAGGCCGTAATACGCCTCGGGCACCACCAGCGGAAAATGCGGCGCAACGAAGCCGACATAGAGCACCCAAGGCTTCTCGTCCCGCGTCGCGGCGTCGGCGAGCCATGCCTTGGCCCGGTCGGCGACCAGCCGGTCGTAGCGGTTGTAGCTCGATTCGCCCGGCCCGATCCGGTTCAGCATCTTCGCCGGGCGCGAAGGCGGCAGCGGGTCGCGGACCGAGCCCCAGACCTGGCCGATGCCGTCCATCACGTGCATCGGCTCGATCTCGCGTCCGAACCCGGAATCGATGTCGGCGCCGCGATAGTGCAGCTTGCCGATCGCCTCGACCCGGCGCCCCTCGCGCCGCAGCCGGTGGCACCAGCTCGGGACGGCCCCGTCATAGGGGTGGGCGTTGTCCCAGTAGCGGGTGTCGTGGACGTGGCGGCCGGTGGCGAAGGCGGCGCGCGCCGGGATGCAGATCGGCGAGTTGGTGTAGGCGGCGGAAAACCGCGTGCCGCGCTCGGCCAGAAAGTCGAGATTGGGCGTCCGCACCATGCCGTGGCCGTAGCAGCCCAGCATCTTCGGGTTGTGCTCGTCCGACATGATGAACAGCAGGTTCTGGCCGTCCGGTGCCATGTCAGCTCCCTTTCCTATCCTGGCCGTCGCGACCGCGGGCGAAGAACACGACGACGAGCACGGCGAGCGCCATGAAGGCGATCGAGATCGGGCTCGAAAACAGGAACCACGGATCGGCCCCGGTCGCCGAGAACGCCTGGCGCACCGCCTCCTCCAGATTGTTGGCGAGGATGAAGGCGATCACGAAGGGGAGGACCGAGAAGCGTAGCCTGCGCATCAGATAGCCGACCAGGCCGAAGAACAGCGTCACATAGATCGACAGCATCTCCGGCTGCTGCGCGTAGATCGCGGTGAGCGTCAGCAGCAGCACGATGGGCAGGAGGCGCTGCTTGGGGATTCGCACCATGATCCCCATCGATCGCATGAACGCGCCGCCCACCGTCCAGTTGAGCAGGTTGGCGAACACCATGGCGGTAAACAGGCCGAAGGCGATGACCATCTCGCCGTTGACCTGGTCGGGGGTCAGGCGGAACACCGCCGGGCCGGGGTTGAAGCCGCTGATGGTCTCGGTCGCGAGGATGATGAACACGGCGGCGACGTTGCCGGGGATGCCGAGCGAGAGGACGGGGATCAGATTGGCGCCGGAGACCGCGCTGTTCGCCGCCTCGGTGGCCGCGACCCCCTCGGGCGCGCCGTCCCCGAAGCGCACCTCGCCCCGGTGCAGCCTGCGCCCCGTCGCGTAGCCGAGCGTCGCGGCGAGTGTCGAGCCGATTCCGGGGAGCGCGCCCACCATCGTGCCGATACCGGCGGAGAGACCGACGAAGGGCGCGATGCGCCGGATGTCGCGGAGCCCGAGCCGGTTGTCGCCGGACGCAGCCGGAGCGGAAATGGCATCGGTCGCGCGCTTCTCGCGCCACATGTCCTCCAGCGCCGCGAACACCTCGCCCAGGATCAGCACGCCGAGCACCACGCCGATCAGCGGCAGCCCGCCGGCCAGCGCGTCCGAGCCCAGCGAGAGCCGCGGATGGTGGTCCTCGCCGGTGCCGATAAAGGCCACGAACATGCCGAACAGGGCGGCGAGGATGCCCTTCCACACCGAATCCCCTACCACCGCGGAGATGAAGGCGAGCGACAGGACGATCAGCGCCGCCTTCTCCGGGAAGCCGAGATAGGCCTCGACGGTGATCGCGAGGAAGGGTGCGCAGGTGAACAGCACGATGTCGGAGAACGTGTCGCCCGAGGCGGACGAGAAATGGGCGATGCGGAGCGCCTTGCCGGCCTCGCCCTTCCGGGTCATGGGGAACCCGTCGAGCGTGGTCATCAGCGAATCCGGCGTTCCGGGCGTGTTGAACAGGATCGCCGGCACCGCGCCGCCCACCGTCGCCCCCTTCATGATGCCGATCAGGAAGCCGAGCACGGGAAGCAGCGCGTCCGGGTTGAAGCCGAAGATGGTGATCAGGATCGGCAGCGAGATCGCCATGGCGAACGGCCCGCCGAGACCGGGCGTCGCACCGACCACGATGCCGCCGAGGAAGCCGAGGACCACCATGGCCACGGTGATCGAGACCGGCAGCCCGAACACGGTCGCGACCGGGGCTTGGGTGAACACCGCGACGACGCCGAGCCAGACGTGGTCGAGAATGCCCATCACTGGTCGCCGTTGGGCGGCAGCAGGAGGTCGTCGAACGGCAGATCGTAGAGGACGATGAGGACGAGCGTCGCCAGCACGGCCGCCAGCGCCGCGCCCCGGGTCAATCGCTGCTCGACGACGGCGATCGCGCCCGCCACCATGGCGATGCCGCCCAGCAGATAGCCGAAATACTTGTAAGGGATGGTGTCGCGCAGCTCGCGATAGCTGCCGACGGCGCCGCCGAGCGCGTTGATCGCGTCGACGACGAGCGGCCCCGTATGGCCCATCAAGGCGAGCCCGACGGCGATTGCGGCCGCGAAGCGGGCGGCGAATGTCAGGCTCTGCCTGTCGAACGCCGCCGCCTCGCGGCGGGGTTTCAGGATCGCGGAGACCGCCAGCAGCGCCGCCGCAACGAGCATGCCGATGGCGGCGACGGTGGGCGCCATGGCATCGCCGATCACGGTGCGGCGCCGGAAGGTCTCGACGACGCCGCTCTCCACGTCGGCCGGGATCCAGACCCCCAGGGTCAGCAGGGCAAACGCGGCGACGGCCGCCGCGATGCCCAGCGACCGGGGGTCGATACGCATCCCGGTCCCGGCGGCCGGGCGGGTCCGCCTACTGGGTGGCCGCTATCAGCTTCCTGTTGTTCTCGATGCTGTCGGCGATGAGCTTTTCGAGCGCCGCGCCGGAGATCAGGCTGGGCCCGCCGAAGGCGCGCTGGACGAACTTCGCCGCCTTGGTGGACGTGTCGGTCAGCACCGAGGCGACGGCGTCCGCCATCCCCTGGCGCGCGTCGGCCGGGATTCCCTTGGGGGCGACGATCAGGAACTTGACGCCCGCGTCGTAGGGGATGCCGATCTCCTGCAGCGTGGGTATGTCGGGCGAGATCTTGAGCCGCGTCTTCTCCCCCGACACGAGGTTGACCAAGTCGCCCGCCTTGACGCCCTTGTTCTGGATGCCGGCCACCCAGCCGAGATCCACGTCGCCCGCGGTGATCGCGTTGAGGACCGCGCGGCCGCCGCGGAGCATGACGGTGTTGAACTCGATGCCGAACTTCTGCTCGGTCACGTAGGCGAGGTCGGCGAGCTTCGGGCCCATCGCGCCGAGCTTGAAGGTGGTGCCCGCCTTGGCCGCCGCGATCACGTCCTCGATCGACTTCCAGCCGCGCTCCGACCTGGCGACGAGCCCGATCTGGGTGCCCGCCGTCGTCGTGACGTAGGTGAAATCGTCCGCCGCATAGCCGACACTCTTCGCCGCGAGGACGTTGTAGGTGAAGGTCTGGGTGACCGCGATGCCGAAGGTCAGCCCGTCGTTCGGCTGCGTCTTCAGCTTGCGCGCCATCACCCCGCCGCCTTTGCCGGTGACGTTCTGCGGGATGATCTTCCACCCCCTGGTCTTCTCCAGCTCGGTCGCGATCAGCCGCGCCTGGGTGTCGGCGCCGCCCCCGGCGGCGAAGGCGATCATCAGGTTGACGGGACCGCTCGGCTGCCAGGCGGCGGCCGGTCCGGTGACGAAGGCCAGAGCGCCGGCCGCCGCCACCGCCGCACCGAATGACTTGAAGGACATCTCGGGTCTCCTGCTCGAAGGCTCATATTAGTTGTCATGACAACCTTATCACCGAAACACGGTCCCCGGCAACGCGCCGCGCCTAGCCGGTGTGGCGCTCGGCCTCGGGTCCGCCGAGGGGGACGCGCATCAGGTCCTCGCCCCAGACGATGTTGCCGGCGAAGACTTCCGCCATCTCCGCGATCAGGCGTTCGCGCAGGCCGGGCACGTCCATCTGGTTGGAGACGTGGCTCACCACCAGCGTCCGCGCCCCGGCTTCCGCCGCGATCCGCGCGGACTCCAGATGGCCCGCCGCGCCCCGGGTCCATTCCGGGCCGGGCGCGGTGCCCGAGATCTGGTAGGTCATGTGGACCATCACGTCCGACCCGGCGGCCAGCCGCGCGAAGGCGCTGGAGGGGCCGGAATCGCCCGAATAGGCGAACGAGCCCGCCGGCGCATCGAGACGGAAGCCGAGACAGTCGAGCACCGGCTGGGCGTGCGGCACCGAGACGGTCCCGATGGTCCAGCCGTCGCCCTCGATGACGTCGCCGCTCGCGATCTCGCGCACGGCGGGTTCGGGGCCCTTGCGCGGGCGGGTGCCGCCGCGCGACTCGTAGACCTGGACGCTCGGCTCGAGCGTCGTGCGCGCCGCGATATCGGGTCCGAACACGCCGTCGGCGGCGAACAGCAGCCGGGTCATGCGCGCGGTACGCGCCGGCCCGTAGACCTGGAGCTCCGGGACCTGCCCGGCGCCCTGGTCCCAGCGCGTCATCACCAGCCGCGCGTAGTCGAGGCAGTGATCGTAGTGCAGGTGGGAGAACGCCAGATGGGTGATGTCGGTCGCCCGGTAACCCGCCTCCATCATCCGGTGATAGGCGCCGGGGCCGAAATCGAACAGGATCACGCTGGCGCCGAGATCGACCAGGTAGCTCGAGCTCGCCCGCTTGAGCGACGGCGCGGGCGTTCCCGTGCCGAGAAGGACGATTTCCATGCCGTGACTACTCCTCCGTCGCCGCCAGCAGCACCCGGGCGCGGGCGTCCAGCCCGTCGAGCAGCGTCGCCAGCCGCTCGCGTTCGGCCGCGCCGAAATCCTCGAACAGGGCCTCTTCCCGCTCGCGCGAGCGCGCCGCGATCCTGCGATGCAGCGCCCTGCCTTCCCCGGTGAGGGTCAGGATCCGGCTCCGCCCGTCGTCCGGATGGCTGGCTTGCCGCACCAGGCCGCGCGCAGTCAGGCGGCGGACGGCCCGGCTGACATTGCTCTTGTCGAGCACCGAGAACTCGGCGACGTCGCGCGCCATCACCGGCCCCAAGGCGGCCAGGATCGACAGCACGCGCCATTCCAGCACGCTGGTGCCGAACTCCCGCCGGTAGACCCGGGCGGACCACAGCGTCAGGCGGTTGGACAACACCGCCAGCCTGTAGGCGGTTACCCGGGTCAGGTCGTAGCCGGGATCGTCGCGCGGGTCGTTGCGCACCGCCATGGTCCTATTCGCGGTGTTCGGGAAACGCGTCGAGCAACGGCCCCGGCCGGGCGCGGACCATGTCCGTCAGCTCGCGGCGCAACCCGCGCCGTCCGTCGTCGTCGAACAAATTGTCCATCTCGTCCGGGTCGTCGGCGAGGTCGTACATCTCGCCGGCGCCGGAGAGCAAGTCGACGGTGAGCTTGGCGTCCGCCGTGCGAACCGTGCGGAGCCGCAGCTCCACCCCGGCGCGGCTCGGGTGCAGGTTCCATTCGCCGTAGGCGACGTCTCGGCCTTCCCCGCCCTCGATCAGCGGCTTGAGCGACCGGCTCTGGATGTCGTCCGGGCGGTCGATCCCGGCGTAGTCGTAGAACGTCGCCGCGAGGTCCACGGTCGAGACCGGGTCGGCGACGACGCGCCCGGCGGGGACGCCCGGCCCGCGCACGATCAGCCCGACCCTGAGCAGCCCCTCATACGGCGTCGGCCCCTTGAGGTAGAGGCCGTGATCGCCCAGCAACTCGCCGTGGTCCGCGGTGAACACCGCGAGCGTATCGTCGGCGAGGCCGAGCGCGTCCAGCCGGTCCAGTATGCGGCCGACGCCGTGGTCGATGAACGCGATCTCGCCGAAATAGTTGGCTGTCATCTCGGCCAGCTGGCGGTCGGTCTGCGGCTCGATCCGGCTGTATTCGCGGCGCAGGGTGCGCGACCGCTCGGTGCGCGCCCGCGGCTCGTTCTCCAGCGCCGCCCGGTGCCACCACGGCCGGCGGTCGAGGTCGCGCGCATGGGTCGGCGAAATGTCCACCTCGTCGGCGCCGTGCAGCCGGCTCCACGGCTCCGGGCAGTCGAACGGGTGGTGCGGGTCCGGGTAGGAGACCCAGAGGCAGAACGGCGCTTGCGGATCGTGACCGTCGAGAAAGGCCAGCGTGCGATCCGTCACCCAGGTCGTCGAATGCCAGAGTGCCGGAAGCCTCGAAAACCAGGTCTGCGCCGCCCCGGGCGGCGGCCCGGCATCCTCCGCCCACAGCGACCACGCCTCGCCGTCGCCGCCGCGGCTCCAGAACCAGCGCTCGAAATGCTGGCCGCGCGGCGGCTTCTCGCAGGGCAGCAGATCGTGCCAGTGGCCGAGGATCATCAGCTCGACCTCGTCGAAGCCCATATAGGGACCCGTCCAGTCGTCGGGAAAGCCGGCGGACTGCCCGCGGCTCTCCGGCGCGCCGTACGGGGTCGCCGCCGGATCCTCGCCGAAATGGCCCTTGCCGATGAACTTGCCGGCATAGCCGGCATCCGCGAGACGGCGCGCCCAGCCGCGCTCGGCGGTGCGCGCGTCGAGGTCGACGAAGTTGTCGTAGGCGCCGTGGGTCAGCGGCAGCATGCCGGTCAGGATCGACGCGCGCGCCGGCTGGCACACCAGGTTGGGCGTGATCGCCGCGGAGAACCGGGTTCCCGCCGCCGCCATCCGGTCGAGCCAGGGCGTGCGGATCCGCCGCCCCTCGAAGCCGAAACAGTCCCAGCGGTGCTGGTCCGAGGTGATGAGCAGGATGTTGGGCGGTCGCGGCACGGAAGGGCTCCCCGATGGACGGGCGCAGGCTGCCGCAATCTAGTTGTCGCTGCAACCAGACACCCGCACCCATTCCGGCGCGCCTTGCCGGGCGAGGGCGTTTTCCGCAATATCGCGCGCCGTCCGACGAACGGAGACCCCGCTCTTGAGCCAGCGTGAGATCCACCTCTGCGGCAGCATCCCCCTGGCGAATGCCGGGGAGGTGTTCGCCACGGTCGCCGACCGCCTGGGCGGCGCGGTGAAGCGCATTCCCGACGGCGAGACCGGCGAGCGGCTGGCCTGGATCCGCTGGCAGGATCACGTGTTCAAGGACCACCCCCGGTTCGAGCCCATCGAATCGGAGGGGGACTACCGCAACCCCACCGCCTTCGCCGGCGGCGGCAGCATCGCCCATACCACGTGGTGGCGGATCGCGGACGGCGTCTCCCCCGACGCGCTGGAGATGCGCCCGCTCGGCTACGCCGCCTGCGCCATCGAGAGCTTCGCCACCTTCGAGGCGTTGCAGGAGGCGGGGAGGGTTCCGCGCGACACAAGGTTCCTGATCGCCGTGCCGAGCCCGTTCAACGTGCTCAACTCGGCGATCGCGCCGGCCGACCGGATACGCGTCGAGCCGGCCTACGTGGCGCGCATGATGCAGGAGATCGACGAGGTCGCCCGGGCCCTGCCGCACGGGCGGATCGCCTGGCAGTGGGACAACGCGCACGACATGCAGGCCTTCGACGGCGCGCGGCAATGCTACTTCCCCTTCCACAGGGACGGCATCGCCGAGCGCCTGGTCGCGTGCGGCGATGCGATCCCGGCCGGCATCGAGATGGGCTACCATCTCTGCTACGGCTCGTTCGGCGGCAGGCACTTCGTCGAGCCGCGCGACATGGGCGCCATGGTCGACCTCGCCAACCGGCTCGCCTCGGGCGTCGAGCGGTCGATCGACTGGATCCACATGCCGGTGCCGGTCGAACGCGACGACGAGGGCTATTTCGAGCCGCTGCGCGACCTCGCGCTGAAGCCGGAGACGACGCTGTTCCTCGGCCTGGTCCATGACACCGACGGCGTCGCCGGGACGCGGCGGCGGATGGCGACGGCCGACAAGCATGTCGCCGGCTACGGTATCGCCACCGAATGCGGCTTCGGCCGGCGGCCGGCGGAGACCGTGGGTCCGCTGCTCGACATCCACGCCGCGCTGGCCGGAGTCTGAAAGGAACCGGGTTGCCCAAGCTGACCACCGGCGAGGCGATCGCCAAGTCCCTGGTCCTGCACGGCGTCGACACCGTGTTCGGGATCCCCGGCGCCCACATGTACCACTTCACCGACGCGCTGGCGCGGGAGAGCAACCGCATCCGCTTCGTCACCACCCGCCACGAGCAGGGCGCGGGCCACATGGCGTTCGGCTACGCCAAGTCGACCGGAAAGGTGGGGGCGTACACCGTCGTGCCCGGCCCGGGCGTGCTCAACTCCTCCTCCGCCCTCAGCGTCGCCTATGGCGCGAGCGCGCCCGTGCTGTGCGTTACCGGGAACGTGATGTCCCACCTGATCGGAAGGGGGCGGGGTCAACTGCACGAGCTGCCCGACCAGCTCGCGACGCTGCGCGGCTTCACCGGCTATGCCGAGCGCATCGACCACCCGACCCAGGCGCCCGGGATCGTCGCCCGCGCGTTCCGGGAAATGCTCGCCGGGCGGGTCCGGCCGGCGGCCGTCGAGGCGCCGTGGGACGTGTTCGGCGAGGCCGCCGAGGTCGAGCTCGCCATCGACCGCTCCCTGCCCGCCCCGCCGGCGCCCGACCCGGACGCGGTCGCGGCGGCGGCGAAGCTGGTCCGCGAAGCGCGCAACCCGCTGATCGTGGTCGGCGCGGGCGCCCAGCACGCCCCCGAGGAGGTCGCGGCGCTCGCCAAGCTGATCCAGGCGCCGGTCACCGCGTTCCGCAGCGGCAAGGGGGTGGTGGGCAACGACAGCCCCTACGGGCTGCTCTCCACGGCGGCCTGGGAGTACTGGCCGAAATGCGACCTGCTGATCGGCATCGGCAGCCGGCTGGAGCTGGTCCATTTCCGCTGGCGCTGGATGCCGGACGGCATCAGGACGATCCGCATCGACATCGATCCGACCGAGTTCGTCCGCATCCGCCCCGATGTCGGGATGGTCACCGACGCCAGGCTCGGCACCGCCGCGCTGATCGCGGCGCTGGAGACCTCGATCGACAAGCGGGCGTCGCGCGCGGACGAGTTCCTCGGCTACAGCGCGGCGGCGGAAGCGGCGATCGAATCGGTCCAGCCGCAGGTCGGATTTCTCAAGGCGATCCGCGCCGCGCTGCCCCGCGACGGGCTGCTGGTCGAGGAGATCACCCAGGCCGGGTTCGCCGCGCGCTTTGCCTTCCCGGTCTACGGCCCGAGGCAATACGTGACCTGCGGCTACCAGGAGAGCCTCGGCTTCGGCTTCCAGACCGCCGTCGGCGTCAAGATCGCCAACCCCGACAAGTGCGTGGTTTCGATCACCGGGGACGGCGGCTTCATGTTCGGCATCCAGGAGCTCGCGACGGCGGTGCAGCACCGGATCAACCTGGTGACCGTGGTGTTCAACAACAACGCCTTCGGCAACGTCCACCGCGACCAGACGACCGTGTTCGACGGCCGCCTGATCGGCGCCGAGCTGGTCAACCCCGATTTCGTCAAAGTCGCCGAGGGGTTCGGCGCCAAGGGGGTGCGGGCCTCGACCCCGGAGGCGCTGCGGACGGCGCTGGAGGAGGGGTTCGGGGAGGACGGGCCGGTGCTGATCGAGGTGCCGATCGAGACCGGCAGCGAGGCGTCGCCCTGGCCCTTCGCACACCCGGAGCGGGAGAGCTAGGCGGGAAGTGAAGCGCTGGTCGCCGGTTCTGTTGGCGGTGTCGCTCGCCGCGCTGTCGGCGCGGGCCGAGCCGCTCGTGCTGGGACGGTTCTCCGCGGGCGACATGGCGAACTGGCAGGTGCGCGAGTTCGAGGGCGAGACCCGCTACCGGATCGTCGAGCTCGACGGGCGGCGCGTGCTTGAGGCCGTCAGCGAGTCCTCGGCATCGAGCCTCTATCTGGAACGCGAGATCGACCTCGCGGCGACCCCGGTGCTGGAGTGGCGCTGGCGGATCGCCGGGACAGTTGGGGTGAGCGACGAGCGGGTCAAGCAGGGCGACGACTTCGCCGCCCGGGTCTATGTCGTCGCGCCCGGCGAGGGGTGGTTCTCCCTGCCGATCGCGATCAGCTATGTCTGGGCCGGCAGGGCGCGCGTCGGCGATGCCTGGCCCAACCCCTTCACCTCCAAGGTGATGATGTTCGCCCTCGATTCCGGCGACCGGCAGGCGGGGGCGTGGCGGACCCACAGGCGGGATGTGCGCGCCGACTTCAGACGCCTGTTCGGCCGCGCGGTGGACCGGCTGGAAGGGGTCGCGGTGATGACCGATTCCGACAACAGCGGACGCCGCGCCCGCGCCTGGTACAGCGACATCGCCTTTCACCCCGAGTAGCCGCGCCCGCCCGCGTCACCCGGCGTCGGCCTCGCCCGCCGCCGCTTCGTCCAGCGCGGCCGCGCGGCGATAGGCATCGCGCGTCTCCAGGCGCGACCAGTAGGTTTCGAAGGCCGGGCGCTTCTCGATCAGCTCGAATTGCAGGCCCCAGAAGACATGAGATCCGACATAGACATCGGCGGCGGAGAAGTCCTCTCCGGCGACGTAGCCCGCGCCCTCCACCGCGCGTTCCAGAGCCGCCATCACGGTCGGGAAATTGCCGTACCCCACCATCGCCTCCTTGTCCTCGGGCGGGGCCAGGCCGAAGGCGCGGTTGGTGACCGCCGCCTCCAGCGGACCGGCGGCGAAGAACAGCCAGCGGTAATAGGCGCCGCGCTCCCCGGCCGGCGGCGCGAGCCCGGCGTCGGGGAAGGCGTCCGCCAGATAGGCGCAGATCGCCGGAGCCTCGGTGACCGCGGTCGCGCCGTGGCGGATCGCCGGCACCTTGCCCATCGGGTTGATCGCCAAATACGATTCCGACTTCATCGCCGGCTTGTATTCGAGGAGCTCGGTAAGGTAGGGCACCCCCGCCTCCTCCAGCATCCAGCGCGCGATCCGCCCGCGCGACATCGGGTTGGTGTACAGCACCAATTCTGCGTCTTGCGGTGCGTTTCCATCGAGCAAGGTTCGTTCCTCCCCCGGTTCTCGATCGAATTCGCCGATTGCGTCGTGAGCCTGTCCGGCGGTTGCCGTCTCGGGACAACATGCCGAACCCCGGACTTGAGCTCGACATGGACTGTCCCCGATTTTTCCCGCACTCGACGCCGGCAACGCCCGTCGGCCCATCGGTACAAGGATCTCGACGGCTGCGACCTTGAGCCGCTCCCGGCGGGCTTGACCGGCGCGCCTCCGGTCCCGACATGAGTATCGGGAGGCGGACGATGGCGATCCGGATACCCGAGCGCACGGCATCGGATGTTTGCGATGCATAAGTCAAATTTCGCTTTGCCGCACTGCCTCGCGGTTTTGTTTTCTTTGTCACGACCGCGCCCGTGATGGTAATTTCCCGGCCTTTTCCCGCGCATTCGCGTCCGATCGCTTCCCGCGGGAATTGCGGCGTCCGTGCCTTGCGACCGATCGGGATGCGAGGAGGCCATGCCTGACACGACGGTGACGACCCAGCCGCTGAGCCTGCCGGAAGAGCTCGTCCTGATGCTGCTCAACGAGCAGAACGGCTATTTCCATCAGGTTCCGGGCTGGGACCTGAACTGCACCGTTGTCGGCGCGGTGCTCGCGGAACTCTCCCTCCAGGCGCGCATCGACACGGATCTGGATTCGCTGCATCTGCTGGACGCGACGGAAACCGGCGATCCCGCTCTCGATCCGGTTCTGAAGCAGATCGCCGACGAGCCGGATCGACGAAACGCCCAGTACTGGATCGAACGCCTCGCCGGGCGGGCGGACGCGATCGTCGACCGGACCCTGGACCGCCTGGTCGAGCTGAAGATCCTGGAGCACCATGACGGCGATTTCTGGACGCTGGCGACCGCGAGGTGGTACGAGGATCTGCGCGGCGCCTCCCAGGAAGGCACGGTCGGCCAGTTCATCAAGACCCGCGTGGTCAAGGCGCTCTTCACCGACGAGATTCCCGATCCGAGAGACGTCATCGTCATCTGCCTCGTCGACGCGTGCGACGTCTTTCGCATCATGTTCGAGCTCGACGAGGAGACCGAAGAGCGCATCGCCTTCATCCGCCAGATGGACCTGATCGGCCGGTCCATAGCGGCGGCGGTGGCGCAGAACATCGCCACCCCGATGCTCAGGCGTTCCACCCTCACCAAGAAGATACCCGTCATCGCCCTGCGCCGGCTGCTGCCGAGCCCGCATGTTCGCAGCGGCAACATTCCCGCGGTCTTGGCGGATCTCGCGAGGGAATACGGCCCGGCGTTCGAGGTCCGTCTGCCGTTCGCGAAACCGATGACCTTCCTCGCCGGGCCCGAGACCAACCGCTGGGTGCACCGGCACGGGCGGATGCACCTGAAGGCCGGGGGCTATTTCGCCGAGTTCGAGAAGGTCTACGGCGCGCACGGCGTAATGCCGTCGCTCGACGGCGCCGATCATTTCCGGCTTCGCAAGGCGATGGGGCCGGCCCAGTCGCGCGGCAGGCTTTCCGGCCGGCTGGACGAGGTCTACCGGCTCGCCCGCGAATTCATGGCGGGCTGGACGGTGGGGAAAACCTTCCCGGTGCGCGACTGCCGGCGCATGATCAACGCGCAGCTCTCGCCGCTCTTCCTGAGCGTCGATTCGCAGGACATCATCGACGACCTGATGGACTTCAAGGAGCGGGCGCTGACGACGCATATCATGAACGCCTTGCCGAGGTTCATGCTGAACACGCCCGGGATGAAGCGCCGCGCCAAAGCCGTCGACACGCTGCTGGAACGGATCCAGAGCGTCCACACGCCGGTGCAGCGCGCCGGTTGCCCGCGCGACCTGGCCGACGACTGGCTGAGCCTGCACGCGAGCGATCCGCAGCTGGTGCCGGAGGCCAATTTGCGTTTCGCCCTGTCCGCGGCGCTGGTGGCCAGCGTCTATCTCGGCGACGCGCTCAGCTTCGCGGTCTACGCGCTGGCGTCCCAGCCCGCGCTCGGCAAGAGAATCCAGGAAGAAGCCGACGCCCTGTTCGGGAACCGGGACCCGGACGGCGAGGACTTCAACCAGTCGTCGATGGAGGTCACGCACCGCTTTCTGATGGAGTGCCTCAGGATGTATCCGATCGTCCCCGTGTCGATGCGGGACGTGATGAACTCCTTCGTGCTCGAAGGCTACGAGCTGCCGGTGGGGGCAAGGGTCAGTATCGCCCAGACGGCCTCGCACTACATGGAAGACGTCTTTCCCGACCCCTTCTCGTTCGACATCGACCGCTATCTGCCGCCCCGCGAAGAGCACCGCGGCCCGGGCTACGCGCCCTACGGGCTGGGCACGCACAGATGCCTGGGCTCGCGCTGGATGGACCTGCAGCTCGCGGTCAACGTGCTGATGATCGCGCATTACTTCACCCTCGAGGTCACCCCCGCGCGCTACGCCGATGCGCTGCCGTTCAGCCCGCTGCCGTCGATGAAGCCGACCGAGAAGCTGAATTTCCTCGTCGCCGGGCAGAGGCGCGAGCTGCCGGTCTGACGCGGCGCACCCGCCCGGCCGTGGGCGGGACGGCGCTCACGCCCTCCTGAAGCGCCAGCCGTACATCATGCGCCCGTAGAAGTTGAACCACCTGCGCGCCTCAGCGTCCTCGAACGGATAGTCGGCGCCGATCTGCCGCGCCGTCGCCAGGCCCGAGACGAAACAGGTCTCCTGGCTGTTGACCAGCGTGTGGGCGCCGCAATGCCAGCTTCGCCGCCGGCCCTGAACGAAGCGGAAGAGGTGGATCAGCAGGGCCACGTGACGCACGTCGTGCACGATGTGCTGGAACCACAAGCGCTTCACGATCTTGCTCTCGTCGATGCGGCTGACCGGGTTGTAGGTCACCAGGCAGGGCTTGTCGGACCGGTTCGCCCAGGGCTGCTGGTTGTGCATGATATAGGTGATTTCGTAGTTGTCCGGCCTGGCGCCGTATTGCTCGATGTGGTTGCTCCGGCTGGCGAGCGGCTTGACCTCATTGTCCGGCAGGACGGTGGCGTCGGAATGGACCACCGTGTGGTTGTGGAGCTCGCTCTCGTAGCGGATCGCCGACAGCAGCCAGCCCTCCAGCAGGGTCGGATCGTCCAGCATCATCAGCGTCTGGTTGGCGTTGCACGCGAAGACCACGTCGTCGAACGTCTCCGTCCCGCCGCGCTCGTCCTCCACGACCACCCCGGACGCGCGCCGGTAGACCTTGCGCACCGGCCGGCCGAGATAGATCCGGTCCCGGAAGTCCGCCGACATCGCCTCGTAAATGCGCCGCGTGCCCCGCTCCCAGGTCTGCATCGGCGTCGCGGTCTCGATGTCGAAGAACTCCAGATACCGGGCGAACAGCGATGCCGGCATGTCGAACACGTTGCTGGCCATCAGGAAGTTGACGAACATGGGCTTCAGCACCTGGTAGCGGAAATCGCCGGAGAACCTGCCGAGATTGAGCAGCATCCCCATGCTGACGTAGTTGAACGGGTTGAGGGCATTCAGCGCCCTGGACCGCGTCCGGTTGAGCCGGCCGAACCGCTTGAGCCGCTTCAGGAGCTTCTGGAATCTCTCGATTTCCGGCTGCAGCCGCCGCCTGATGTCGGAGTCGAAATCGTGCGCGTAGACGCCGCCGCGATACCTCACGCTGTAGCTGAACCTTGTGTCGATCAGCTCGATTCCGTGCTGGCGCATGAACAGGACGATGTGGTGGTAGACGGAGGGAATGCAGGCGGTGACGGAGATGTCGAAGGGTATCGAGCTGCCGTCGTCCTGCTTCATGTCGGCGGTGACCGCGTTGCCGCCGAGCCGGGGCTCTGCCTCGAACAGCCGGAAATCGAAGCGGTCGGGATGCCGGCCGAGCGCCCAGGCCACGCCCAGACCCGAGACCCCGCCGCCGATTATGGCGATCCGTCTCGGCATCGCCGGGCCCGGCCCGGCTCTAGCGCACCCGCTTCAGCGCCGTCCGGGTGAAGTCGCCGAGGTCGAGGTCGGTGCCGAACTCGTAATCCGACCAGTTCAGCACGGTGCTCTTGCCCGTGAGATGGTTGCTCATGGTGATCTTGCTCGCGCGCCAGAACCGGTCGAGATATCTCTTGTAATCCTCGACCGCCATGGTCTTGAGATGTGCGCCCCGGCGGTCGAAGAACTGGATCCGGATGCTGCGAAGCTCCTTCTTGTCGAGCCAGACCAGTTGCCGGGAATATCCCGAATCCTTGCTGAGCGGGATGCGCTCCAGGACGCTGCACCGGAGGTCGCCGCAGGCCTCGTCGCGCAGCAGGCGGTGCTTGAATTTCTCGACCTCGACGGCGCCCATGTCCTCGTAGGAGAACTCGCTGCCCATGAAGGAGCCGGACTGCTTCGACGAGCTGATGCGCTTGACCCGTTTCAGGGCGGGAAGATAGAGCCACTGCTCGTCCGGCCTGTCCTTGTGGGCGTGAACCAGGAACCCGGTCCCCCTGACATCGCGCGGGCGGTCGAACACGAAGATGGTGCGGTCGCCGTCGCCCTCGACCTCGATGGTCTTCAGGCGGATCTGACGGCGGCTTTCCTGCCCCCGCTTGGTGCGCAACACCATGGTGAGGTTGGCGGTGAAATTGCCGAAACCCTTCTGGCGCTGGCGGGATTCGGTGGCGAGCTTGCGGCCGGCTTCCTCGGCGCTGCTGTCCGCCCGGACGGATGCCGGCTCGGCCGTCCAGGCGAAGACGGCGGCCAGGATGCCGCACCAGAGCGGCATCGGGTGGGGGAGCGAGGCGCGAGTCACCGGTTCCTCCTGTCGGTCGCCTTCACCGCAAGCTCTTCGCGCATGCTAGCACGAATCCCGACCGGCCCGGCCTGCGGCATCCTGTCATACGCCCTGTCTACTCGGCCTCGCGCCGCAGCCGTTCCCTGATCTGCGCGCCGGTCTCCCGGGCGCCGTCGAGCGCCATCAGGAGCGGCGGCAGAAGCAGGAAATCCGCCAGCAATGCGACGATGACGGTTATGCCCACCAGCAGGCCGAGCGCCTGGTTGGTCGCCATCCCCGAGGTGCCGAACACCATGAAGCCGAGCGCGAACACGACGGTGGTCGCGAACAGCGCCCTGCCCACCGTGCGAAAGGCGGATTGCACCGATTCGGAAGGCAACAGCCCGCGCTTCCTCCCCTCGACGTATTTGGTCATGAAGTGGATCGTGTCGTCGACGATGATGCCGAAGGCGATCGCCGTGACCACCGAGGCCGCGACACCGACCTCGCCCACCGCATACCCCCACAGGCCCATCGCCATGGCGGCGGGGACGAAATTGGGGATCAGGGTGATCAGGCCGAGACGCACGCTCCTGAACATGAACAGCAGCAGCAGCGAGACGATGGCCATGGCGGTGACGGTGCCGATCAGCATGCCCTCGATGTTGCGCTGGATCGAACGCGCGCCGACCACGGCCACGCCGCTGGCCCGGGTCGCCATCTCGGGGGCGTTCTGCCGGAACCAGTCCTGCGCGCGCTCGTCGAGCGCGATCTTCTCGCTGGTCGACAGGCTCTTGAGCACCACCGTCAGCCGGGTCGACGACCGGTCCACGTCGATCAGGTTGTTGAGGTCGCGGCCGACCGGCAAAGAGAGCTCGTAGAGCAGCAGATACTGCGCGGCGAGATCGGAGCTCTCCGGAATCCTGTAGAACGCCGGATCGTCGCCATGCAGGTTCTTGTTCAGGCGCTTCAGGATGTCGGCGATGCCGAACACGTGGGCGATTTCCGGCTGCGAGCGGAACCACTCGGACAGCGCATCGACCTTGCCGAGATACCCGACATCGGTGATGCCGCCCTCCCGCCCGGCGCCGAGCGAGTATTCGTAGGTCTCCACGCCGGTAAAATTCTTGCTGATGAAATCGGTGGACCGGCGGAACTCGTAGCTCTCGTCGAGCAGCTCCAGCCAGTTCTCCTTGAGCTCGATCCGCGAGATGCCGGCGATCAGCACCACCACCAGCACGCTGAAGGAGATCAGCAGCGTCGTGTGGCGGGAGACCACGAACCGCCCCAGAAGGTCGAAGAAATCGGATCCGCCCGCGCGCGGCTTCCGGGCGCGCATCGGCAGGATCGACAGGAGCACCGGCAGCAGGGTCGCCGAATAGACGAAGGCGCAGAGCGCGCCGAACGCCACCATGTTGCCCATCACCTTGAACGGCGGCATCTCCGCAAAGTTCAGACTGAGGAAGCCGATCGCCGTGGTCAGCGAAGTCAGGAAGACGGGCCACAGATTGACGCGCAGCGAATGGACGACCGCCTGCCGGCGGTCCATGCCCTCGCGCAAGCCCGCGAACATGCCCTCGATCACGTGGACGGAATGCGCGACGGTGACCGCCATCAGGACGAACATCGCCGCCGCGCTCTCGCCGAACAGCTTCATCCCGGTCCAGCCGACGAACCCCAGCGCCGACAGGATGACCGCGACCATCATCGCGACGATCGCCACGGTCCCCCAGATCGAGCGCAGCAGGATCACGGCGACGACCAGCATCGTCGCGAGGGCGATGGGGGCGAGCACCGCCATCTCGCCGTCGATGGCATCGCGCATCGCCCGGTTGAGCACGATCTCGCCGGTCAGGTGGTAGTCGACATTCGAGAACTTCTCGCGCGCCTCGACGGCGGTGTCGTAGAGGAAGTCGGTGACCTCGAGCTTTCCCTGCTCGCGGTTCTCGGGAAGCGCGACGCTGACCACCAGCCCGGCGACGCGGCCGTCGCGCGAGACGAAGCGCCCGGCGACCTCCCGGGTGGCGAGAGCGATGCGCTCGATTCGTTCGATGTCCTGGTCGCTGAGCGAGCCGGCCTCGTCGATGAGCGGTTCGACGACCAGCTCGTCCTCGCGGCCTTCGCTGTGGGTGTAGTTGGCGATCGAATCGACGCGGGTGACGTAGGGCGTCCGCCACAGCCGCTCGGTCAGGTCCTCGATGGCGACCAGGGTCTCCCGCGTGAAGATGGTGCCGCTCTTCGGCGCCACCGCGACCAGCGCGCCGTCGGAGAGCGCGTAGGTGTCCTCCAGCCGCTCCAGTGCGACGATATGCGGGTCGTCCTTGCCGAAGTGATTCCGCACGTCGACATCGACCGCGACGATCCGCCCGGCCCCCGCCGCGAGGCCGGCCATGAAGAGCAGGGAGAGCAGCATGGTCAGCCATCGCCGACCCATCACGAGCGCGACAAACGATTCCAGATTCATGCGGAATTACCGGCCGGTGAGCAGGTCCCGAGCATAGCATCTCGCAGTCGCTCCGACACCGGCATTCCCCACTCCACCCGCGACACCGTGTCTCTCGCCGTCCGCTGGCCGACACCGACCGCCATCGGCTATGATGCCGGACGAGAGCCTCGCTCGCCTTGGCCCGCTGGGCACCGTCACGATGCGGAGGGCGGTTCGATGCCCCGACCACAGATGCCGTCGCGCGATCCGCGCTGACCGAATCCCCGTGGAACCGCCTCGACAGGGGCGCGGATCCCCGCGGGACGCGACCGGGGATCGCCGCGCGGGCGACGGCAACGCCGTTCTCTACCCGTTTCCCGAGGGGTGGTATTTCGTCGCCGACCGCCGCGCGCTGGCGAAGCGGAATCCGCTTCAGAGGCAGTGGCTCGGGGAGGATATCGTCGTCTGGTCCGACGACGGGGGAGCGGTCTGCGCGGCCCGCGCGGTGTGCCCCCATCTCGGCGCCTCCCTGGGTCCTGCGGCCGGCGGGCGGGTGCGCGACGGTCGCCTCGTGTGCCCGTTTCACGGCTTCGCCTACGACGCCCGCGGCGCGTGCGTCGCCACGCCCTTCGGCCCGCCGCCGCCTGCGGCGAAGCTGGAGGTGTTCGAGACGCGGGTGATCTCCGGCCTGGTCTTCGCCTGGTGGGGCATCGACGGGCGTCCGCCGCGATGGCGCCTTCCCGAGGACCCGCCGGAAGGCGACGGGTGGGGCGGGAAGGAGATCCGCACCATCCGGTTTCCCGGCCACCCGCAGGAGACCACGGAGAACTCGGTGGACCTCGGCCATCTGCGCTACGTGCACGGCTACGACGCGGTCAAGCCGGTCGGCGAGACCGCGGTGGAGGGCGCGTATCTCCTGACCCGCTTCGATTTCAGGCGCCGCCGCCGGATCGCCGGGTTCACCGACCTGATCTACGACATCTCGGCGACCGCCCATATCCATGGGCTGGGCTATTCGTTCGTCGAGGTCGTCGAGCGCACGATCGGCATGCACTCCCGCCTCTGGGTGCTGGCCACACCGGTCGACGGCCGGCTCATCGACATGGTCCTGGTCTCGCAGCTGCGCGAGCTGCGCGAGCCCAGGCGCCCGATCTCCGGTCTCGGTTTCCTGCCGGTGAAGCTGCGCACCCGGCTGATGAACAGGATTCTGATGTCCTCGCAGGTAAGGGACGTTCGACAGGACGTGACGATCTGGGAAAACAAGCGATACCGGCCGCGGCCGAGCCTGTCCCGTTCCGACGGCGAGATCGGCAGGTACCGGCGCTATTGCAGGCAGTTCTATCCGTGCGGCCGCGCCGGCGGCGTGCGGGGAGAAGATTGAGGGGAAGCCGCGCGGGCGGCACGACGATTTCTATGCTCGGCGCATTCGAAGGAGATCTCGGCCATGGGTGAAATCACGCTCGGCGTGGAAGAGGAGTTGATGATCGTCGATCCGCGCACGCGCGACGTGGTCGCCGACCCCGACGAGGGGATCATGGTCCGGGCCGTCGAGCTGGCCGGCGAGCACAAGGTGGTCAGCGAGTTCATGCGTTCGCAGATCGAAACCAATTCCCGGGTGTGCGGCTCGGTCGCCGAGGTCGAACAGAGCCTCAGGGAGACGCGGCGCTGCGCCATCGACGCCACGCGCGAGCACGGCGCCCGGGTGATCGCGTCCTCGACCCATCCCTGGGCCCGGTGGCAGGAACAGCAGGTGACGCAGAAGGAGCGCTACCAGCGCGCCGAGATCGATTTCCAGGACAGCGTGCGGCAGTTCTTCATCGGCGGGATGCACATCCATGCCGGGTTCGACGGCGACGACCGCAGGATCGAGGTGATGTACGCGCTGCGCGGCTATCTGGCCCTGTTCCTCGTGCTCTCCTGCTCGTCGCCCTTCCATGGCGGCCGGCTGACCGGGCTCAAATCCTACCGCCAGATGGCGATCGGCGCGCTGCCGCGCACCGGGACGCCGCCGGCGATGCGCACGCGGTCCGACTACGACGCCGTGGTGGCGCGTTACAAGTCGATCGAGGCGATCGAGGACGGCAGCGAGCTGCGCTGGGACATCCGCCCGTCGGCGAGCTACGCCACGATCGAGCTCAGGATCTGCGACATCTGCCCCAGGATCGAGGAGGCCGTGGCCATCGCCGCCCTCTATGCCTGCCTGATCCGCAACCTGAACGCGCGGCTGGATGCCGGAGAGCGGCTGGCGGAGATTCCGCCGGAATCGGTCGAAGAGGGGCGCTGGATCGCGCAGCGCTACGGTACCTTCGCCTTCCTGCCCTACCCGGACGGGCGAGGCGGCCGGGTCGATGTTGCCGATTTCGCGGGCGAGCTCGTGGCCGCGCTCGGCGACGATGCGCGGGCGCTCGGCTGCGAGTCGGCGCTCGCGCGGGTCGAACGAATCGTTGCTCTCGGCAACAGCGCCGACCGGCAGGAGGACGTCTACCGGCAGGCGATGCTGGACGGGGCGGACAGCGCGGAGGCGCTGCGCGCGGTGGTCGATTCGGTGATCGCCGAGACCGAGCGCGGAGTCGCGTCCGCCGACGCAGCGGCGTCCGGGTGACGGCCCAATGCGGGATCGAGTGCGGACAAGCCCATGAACCAAGACATGAACGGAAAAACCTGCCTGATCACCGGCGCCAACGCGGGAATCGGAAAGGCGGCGGCGCTCGGCCTCGCGCGGCTGGGCGCGACGGTGGTGCTGCTCTGCCGAAGCGAGGCCCGCGGCCGCGCGGCCGTGGCGGAGATCGAACGCCGCAGCGGCAGCCGCGCGCTCCATCTGCTGGTCGCCGACCTCGCCTCGCAGCCCGAGATCCGCCGCGTGGCGGCGGAGTACCTAGAACGCTTCGAGCGTCTCGACGTGCTGGTCAACAACGCGGCCGTGCTCGCCTGGCAGGAGCGCCGGCTCAGCGAGGACGGGCTGGAGCTCACCTTCGCTGTCAACCACCTGGCGCCGTTCCTGCTGACCGGGCTGTTGCTCGACCGGCTCAAGGCGAGCGCGCCTTCCCGCATCGTCACCGTGGCCTCGGGCGCGCACCGGAGAGCCCCGCTCGATTTCGACGACTTGCAGAACGAGCGCGACTACTCGCCGTTCGACGCCTATTGCCGGTCCAAGCTGGCCAATGTGTACTTCACCTACGAGCTCGCGCGCCGCCTCGAAGGGACCGGGGTGACGGCCAACTGCCTGCACCCGGGCGTGGTCTCGACGGCCCTGTTCCGCGACATGAGATGGTGGCAGCGGATCGCCATCTGGCTCGGCCGCCCGTTCCTCCTGACGCCGGCGCGCGGCGCCGACACGGCGGTCTATCTCGCCGCCTCGGGCGATGTCGCCGGCGTCACGGGAAAGTATTTCGAGAAGCGCGAGGCGGTCCGGTCCTCGCCCGTCTCCTACGATGCCGAGCACGCGCGGCGCCTGTGGGAGGCGAGCGAGGCGTTGACGGAGGCCCGGGACTAGCCTGCACCCGTCCGCGAGCCGGTTCGCCGCGCGAGCCACCATGCGACCCAAACCGGCAGGCTCAGCGCGGCCGCCGCGACGGCGATGGCGACGGGTCCGAGCAGGCCGGCGAAGAGCCCGGCCGCCACGGTGAGCGCGCCGAGCCCGACACCCGCCGCCCAGGCGGATCTCCGGTAGCCCCGCCGCCACAGCGCGCGGCAGGCGAGCGCGAGCGGCAGGCCGCAGGGCGCAACGACGGCGAGGCTCCCCGCCGACATGAGCAACGTGGCCAGCCACAAGCCCGGCTCGGCCGGTGGCCCGAAGCGGAGCAGGGCGGAGGCGACGATGCCGGCCGGCAGCCACAGCAGGGCGAGCGGCCAGAACCCGTATCGCCCGGCGATCCCCGGTCTCACGCCATCCCCCGGTCAGCGGTCGGCCTGGGCGTGCGCCTCCACCAGCCACAGGTTCTTGTCGATGTCCCGCGAGACGCCGACGAACATGTCTTCGGTATCGGCGTCGCCGATCTCCGCCGCCTCGGCGATCGCCCGGCGCACCTGCTTGGCGAACGCGGCGAGCGCCGTGCTCACCGCCTCGACGTGGTCGGCGCCGGCTCGAATCTCCAGGGGAAATTCGGGCAGCGTCGAGGCGGACGCCGCCACCGCGGCCGTGCCGTGCGCGGTCCCGCCGAGCGCCGTGATCCGCTCCGCCATGTCATCGACATGGATCTGCACGGCGCCGTGGACGGTATCGAACAGTTCGTGCAGCGCGATGAAGCCGGGGCCCTTCACGTTCCAATGGGCCTGTTTCATCTGGCTCGACAGATCGACGCCATCGGCCAGCCTTGCGTTGAGCAGGTCGATCGCCGCCGCGCGCAAATTGTCGGGGATGTCGATCTTCGTCCGGTGCAATGTCTGGGGCATGCTGAGCCTGCTACTTCCTTTAGAACGATTCCAAATGTGGTGTTTCGCGCGACGAATTCAAGAGCGGGGAGGCTCGCGTCTCCAGCCAGCCGTCCGCAAACCCGTCCGTTCAGTGCGATCGCCCGCGCCAGAACCGGGTGACGATGAACAGGGCGAGCGCCGCGACCACGATCGAGGGTCCGGACGGCGTATCGAGGCTTGCCGAGGCGAGCAGCCCGCCCGCCACCGCGACGATACCCGCGGCCGCGGCGCCGGCCGCCATGCCTTCCGGGCTCGCGGCGAAACGGCGGACCGTCGCCGCCGGGATGATCAGCAGGGCGACGATCAGGAGGACGCCTACGATCTTGATCGCGCCGGCGATCACCGCCGCCAGCAGGATACCGAATATCAGCCGCGCGCGATCCGGCCGCAGCCCGGCCACCGATGCCAAGTCCGCGCTGACGGTCGCGGCGAGCAGAGGGCGCCAGATCCAGCGCAGAACCGCCAGGGCGATCGCGCCGCCGACCCAGACCACCGCCAGGTCGATGCGCGACACCGCGAGGAGGTCGCCGAACAGCAGCGCATGCAGGTTGAGGCGCATGCCGGGAAAGAAGGACAGAATGACCAGGCCGAGGGCGAGCCCGCCATGCGAGAGCAGGCCGAGCAGGGTGTCGGTCGGCAGAGTGTCGCGCCGTTCGAGATAGAACATCGCCAGCACGACCGCGGCGGCAACGGCGAAAATGCCGACCGCGAGGTTGAGGTCGATCAGGATGGCGAGGGCGACGCCGAGCAGCGCCGAATGGGCTATCGTCTCGCCGAAATAGGCGAGCCTGCGCCAGACGATGAAACATCCCGTGGGACCGGTGACCAGCGCGAGCCCGATTCCGGCGATCAGGGCGCGGGTCAGGAAGTCGTCCAGCACGGCTCAGCCCGGCTCGTCATGCTCGTGCGGCAGGAGGACCACGACATCGTCGCCGATCGCCATCGCTCGCTCCAGATCGTGCGAGATCAGCAGCACCCCGCAGCCGAGATCGGCGCGGATGCCCTCGATCAATTCGTGCACCACATCGGCGCCGGCGAGGTCGACCCCCTGCGCCGGTTCGTCGAGCACCAGCAGGTCGGGGCGGTGAAGCAGCGCCCGGGCCAGCAGGAGCCTCTGGAACTCGCCGCCGGACAGGGTGGTGATCGGCGGGTCGCCCAGCCGCTCGAGGCCGACGTCGCGCAGCGCATCGTCGATCTCGCCCGCGGCGAACCCGCCGGTCAGCGTCATCAGCCGGCGCAGCGTGAGCGGCAGGGTCGCGGTCAATGCCAGACGTTGCGGTACATACCCCACCCCGATCGCGGGCGAGCGCTCGACGGTCCCCTCGTCGGTTCCGATCAACCCGAGCACGGCCCTCGCGCAGGTCGACTTGCCGGCGCCGTTGGCGCCGATGAGGAACACCAGCTCGCCCCGGCCCACCTTGAGGTCGACATGCCGGACGATCCAGCGTTCGCCCCGCCGCACGCCGATGCCTCGGGCCGCGACCAGGGTTCCGGCGTCGCCGCTCCCGGCGTCCGTCATGGCCGCTGTCCCGCTGGCGCGGGGATGGCGTCGGGGCGGCAAGTCAGGCGGAAGCCGGTGCGCATTGCATCAGCTGGTTCGCTTGCAGGGAGTGCCACCGAGAAACTGCGCGACCGGGCGACACGGCTGGACGCTCACGCATTCGTGAATGTACAAGCTACGACGCCAGACGCAAGGCGATCCGGTCGATAGCAGACAATCGTTGGAGCCGGTTCCATGGATTTCGCCGATTCTATGTCATCGTGGACTCGTTCCGGGCTTGCCGCGGCGGCGCTCGCCGGCGGCGCGTTCGCCGGCGCCTCCGCCGCTTCCGCCGACATTCGGGTGGTCGCCTCGATCAAGCCGGTGCATTCCCTGGTGAGCGCCGTGATGGCCGGGGTCGGCGAGCCCCGCCTGCTGATGCGGGGCAGGGCCTCGCCGCACACCTTCACCCTGCGTCCGTCGGATGCCGCCGCCTTGGCGGACGCCGATGTCGTTTTCCTGATCGACGGGACGATGGAGACGTCGCTCGCCCGCTCGGTCGAGGCGCTCGCGGGTAAGGCGCGCGTGGTTGCGCTGGCCGATGCGAAGGGGCTGGTCCGCCTCCCGCTGCGGGAGGGCGGAGCCTTCGACGCGGATCCCCACCACGACCATGACGAGGACCACGCGAAGGGCAGGTCGCATACGCACGGCGATCGCGACCACGACGATGACCACGCGCGCGGCGCGTTCGACATGCATGTCTGGCTCGACCCGGTGAACGGCCGGACGATGGCGCGCGCGATCGCCCACGCCCTGTCGCAAGCCGACCCGGTGAACGCCGCCAGCTACGAAGCCAACGCGCGGATGCTTCTCCCGAGGCTCGACGCGCTGGCCAAGCAAGTCTCCGCGGAGCTTGCCCCGGTCCGCGGCAAGCCGTTCGTCGTCTTTCATGACGGCTACCGCTATTTCGAGGATCGCTTCGGCCTCAACGCCGTCGGCTCGGTGGTGGTCAGCCCGGAGCGGTCGCCGGGCGCCAAGCGACTTCGCCGGCTGCGCGCGAAGATGCGCGAGCTCGACGTCGCCTGCGTGTTCGCCGAACCCCAGTTCAACATGCGAATCGTCGATGTCGTTCTCGAGGGCAGCAAGATCAGGTCCGGAATCGTCGACCCCCTCGGCGCCGATATCGAGGACGGTCCGGAGCTGTATTTCACGTTGCTGCGCAACATGGCCGCGGCGTTCAAGGGCTGCCTCGCGCCGGGCGCCTAACCTCGCCCCCTGGGCACCGGGACGAGCAGGCTGGCTGCAAATATCGCGCTCGTGACCAGCACGATGGCCGGTCCGGCCGGAACGTCCCATTGGAGCGAGCCGAACAGCCCGGCGACGACGGAGACGACGCCGATCGCGGTCGCCGCCACCGCCATCCCCTCGGGCGTCGCCGTCAGGCGGCGCGCGGCCGCCGCCGGAATGATCACCAGCGCCACCACCAGCAGCATGCCGACGATCTTCATCCCCACCGCGATCACCGCGGCGACCAGCAGCAGGAGCAACATGCGGACCCGCTCCACCGGCACCCCTTCGACCGCTGCGAGATCCCGGTCCACGGCGAGAGAGAGGAGGTTGCGCCACTGCCAGGCGATGACGGCGACGACGACGGCGGCGGTCGCGAAGATCAGCCAGAGGTCGGCGGCGCTCACCGCAAGGATGTCGCCGAACAAATATCCCAGCAGATCGACGCGCAGCCGTTCCATGAACGCAACCGCGACCAGCCCCGCCGCGAAGACGGCATGGGCGAGCACCCCGAGCAGGGCGTCGAGCGACAGGTAGCGCTGGCGTTCCAGCAGCGTCAGGCACCCCGCCAGCAGGAGACAGACCGCGAAGACCGCCAGGATCGGCTCGATGTCGAGCAGGAAGCCGAGCGCGATGCCCAGCAGCACCGCATGCGCGAGCGCCGCCCCGAAATAGGCCATGCGGCGCCACACCACGAAGCAGCCCACCGGCCCGGCGGCCAGCGCCGCACCGATTCCGCCGCCGAGCGCGCGCAGGAAAAATTCCTCCATCAGGAGCGGCCGGCGGGAGGTGCCGATTCCTCCGGCGCGCCCGGTTCCATGGACCGGGGCTCGCCCAGCGCGTCGTGGCGGTGATCGTGCATGTGGCGGTAGACCGCCAGCGTGTCCGACAGATGCGGGCCGTAGAGCGAGATGAACTCCGGGTCGCGCAGCACCGCCTGGGGATGGCCGGTGCAGCAGACATGCCCGTTGAGGCACACCACCGTGTCGGTGGCGGCCATGACCAGATGCAGGTCGTGCGAGACCAGCAGAACGCCGCAGCCGTAGCGGTCCCGGATCGCCGCGATCATCCGGTATAGCTCGCTCTGGCTGGTCAGGTCGACGCCTGCCAGCGGCTCGTCGAGCACGAGCAGCCCCGGCTCGCGCAGCAGCGCCCGGGCCAGCAGGACGCGCTGCATCTCCCCGCCCGAAAGTTCGGCCAGCGGGTCGTCGATGACCCCGCCCGCACCGACCTCTTCGAGCATCGCATCGAGCTTCCGCTGCGGCGCCGGCGCGCCCAGTGTGAGGAAACGCCGCACCGTCATCGGCATGATCGGATCGCGCTGAACCTGTTGCGGGGTGTAGCCGATGCGCAACCCCGGCGCGCGGATCACCGCTCCCGAATCCGGCCGGATTATGCCCAGGATCGCGCGGACCAGGGTCGATTTGCCCGCGCCGTTGAGCCCGACCAGGGTGACGATCTCGCTGGCATGGACGGCAAGGTCGACCCGGTCCAGAACCGTCCGCCGCCCGAAGCGGAGGCTCACGTCCCGCGCGGCCACCAGCGGCGAGGCGGGCGATGCGGAAACCATGGGCGGACCCTAGCAGCACGCGGTGCAGCGCGCCACGCCCGGCGTCAGGCGGCGATCGACCTCCGCGCCGGGCCCGCGTCGAAGGCCAGCCCGTCCTCGCCCCGGGCGACGCGCACCGTCTCGCCGTCCTTGACCCCGCCTTCGAGGATCAGGGTGGCGAGCGGGTTCTGCAGGCTGCGCTGGATGACCCGCTTGAGCGGACGCGCGCCGTAGGCGGGGTCGTAACCCTGTTCGGCGAGCCAGGTCTTGGCGTCGTCGGCCACCGCGAGCGCGATCTTGCGGTCCTCCAGCAGCCCGGCGAGCCGGGCGAGCTGGATGTCGACGATCGCCTTCATGTGGTCGCGCCGGAGCCGCTGGAAGACCAGCATCTCGTCCAGCCGGTTGAGGAATTCGGGCCGGAAGGCGGCGCGTACGATCGCCATCACCGCCTCGCGCGAAGCCGCCGCGTCCTCGTCGTCGGCCTGCGCGGCCAGCATCTCGCCGCCCAGGTTCGATGTGAGCACGATCAGCGTGTTGCGGAAATCCACCTGCCGTCCGTGTCCGTCGGTCAATCGCCCCTCGTCGAGCACCTGGAGGAGGATGTTGAACACGTCGGAATGGGCTTTCTCGATCTCGTCGAACAGCACCACCTGGTAGGGCCGCCGGCGCACCGCCTCGGTCAGCGACCCGCCTTCCTCGTAGCCGACATAGCCCGGCGGCGCGCCGATCAGCCGGGCGACCGAGTGCTTCTCCATGAACTCCGACATGTCGATGCGGATCATCGCCGCCTCGTCGTCGAACAGGAACGCCGCCAGCGCCTTGGTGAGCTCGGTCTTGCCGACCCCGGTGGGGCCCAGGAACATGAACGAGCCGAGCGGGCGGTTGGGGTCCTGCAACCCGGCGCGGGCGCGGCGGACGGCGTTGGCGATCGCAGCCACCGCGTCCTCCTGGCCGACCACGCGGCGGGTGAGCGTCTCCTCCATCGCCATCAGCCGGTCGCGCTCGCCCTCCAGCATCTTGTCGACGGGAATGCCGGTCCAGCGCGACACCACGGCGGCGATGTCGCCGTCGGTGACCTCCTCCTTGAGCATCCGCCGGCCGCCGCTCTCCGCTCCCGCCCCGGCCTCGGCGAGGTCGCGCTCCAGCTCGGGGATCAGCCCGTAGGCGAGCTCGCCGGCGCGCGCGAGGTCGCCTGCCCGCTGCGCCGATTCGAGCTCCGACCGGGCCTGGTCCAGCCGTTCCTTGAGCTTCTGGCTTTGCGCGATCTTGTCCTTCTCGCGGGTCCACAGGGCGGTCAGCCCGGTCGCCTGTTCCTCCAGCTCGGCGAGCTCGCGTTCCAGCGTCGCCAGCCGCTCGCGCGCCGCCTCGTCGTTCTCCTTGCCCAGCGCCTCGCGCTCGATCTTGAGCTGGATGATGCGGCGGTCCAGTTCGTCGATCTCCTCGGGCTTGGAATCGACCGTCATCCTGAGGCGGGACGAGGCCTCGTCCACCAGGTCGATCGCCTTGTCGGGGAGAAACCGTTCGGTGATGTAGCGGTTGGCGAGCGTCGCCGCGGCGACGATGGCGCCGTCGGTGATCCGGATGCCGTGGTGAAGCTCGTATTTCTCCTTGAGCCCGCGCAGGATCGAGATCGTGTCGGCGACCGTGGGCTCGGTGACGAAGACCGACTGGAAGCGCCTGGCGAGCGCCGCGTCCTTCTCGATGCGCTTGCGGTGCTCGTCCAGCGTGGTCGCGCCGATACAGTGCAGCTCGCCGCGTGCCAGCATCGGCTTGAGCATGTTCGACGCGTCCATCGCCCCCTCCGCCGCCCCCGCGCCGACCAGGGTGTGGAGTTCGTCGATAAAGACGACGATATCGCCTTGCGCCGCCCTGATCTCCTCGATCACCGCCTTCAGGCGCTCCTCGAACTCGCCGCGATACTTGGCGCCGGCCACCATGGCGCCCAGGTCGAGCGCCATCAGCCGCTTGTCGCGCAGCGGTTCCGGGACGTCGCCGTTGACGATCCGCTGGGCGAGGCCCTCGACGATCGCCGTCTTGCCGACCCCGGGCTCGCCGATCAGCACCGGGTTGTTCTTGGTGCGCCGCGCCAGCACCTGGATGGTGCGGCGGATCTCCTCGTCGCGCCCGATTACCGGGTCGAGCCTGCCCGACTCCGCCTGTTCGGTGAGGTCGGTCGCGTAGCGCTTGAGCGCGTCATAGGCCTGTTCCGCGGTGGCGCTGTCCGCGGTCCGGCCCTTGCGGAGCTGCTCGATCGCCGCGTTGAGCGATTGCGGCGTCACGCCGCTTGCGCGCAGGGCATCCGCCGCTTCCGTGCCGTTCGCGAGCGCGGCGCCGAGCAGCAGGCGCTCGACGGTGACATAGCTGTCTCCGGCCTTGTCCGCGGCCTCCTGCGCCGCCGAGATGAGACGCGACGCCTCGGCCGTCATGTAGAGTTGGCCGTCTCCGCCCTCGACTCTGGGAAGCTTGTCCAGCGACGCCTCGGTGCGCGCGAACGCCTGCCCGGGATCGCCGCCGGCGGCCTGGATCAGCCCCGCGCACAGCCCCTCCCGGTCTTCCAGCAGGATCTTGAGAATATGTTCGGCTGTGAGGCGCTGGTGGCGGCGGGCGGCGGCCTGGGCCTGGGCCGCTTGCACGACGCCGCGCGCCCGTTCGGTGAAACGGTCGAAATCCATCGGCTGCAACTCCGGTTACAGACATTGCATGTTGCGCCCCCTGCGACAGGCGGGCATGCCGGCGGACCCCTCGGGCGTCCGCTCGACAATCTCTATATGGAAACGCCGCTCAGGCCCTGCAAGGCCTGCGATGCCGGGGAAATGCGGCCGCGGGCTACTCCCGGGACTGCGGCTCCTGGGGCGGGGCTTCCGGCGAGGCCTGCGCCGACAGGCCGTTCTGCGGCGGCTGCTCGGCGTCCGTCGCGCTGCCGTTGGACGCCTCGGCGGCCTGCTGGCGCGGCGCGGCGCCGTTGCTGTCGGCCCTGGCTTCGAGCTGGGGGTTCTGGCGCTGCCCCTGGGCGTTGCGGTCCTCGCCGCCGCCATTGGCCGTCATCACCCGGTAATAGTGCTCCGCGTGCTGAAAATAGCTTTCCGCCGTGATCCGGTCGCCGACGGAAGACGCATCCCGCGCCAGCGCCAGATATTTCTCTACCACTTGCTGGGCGTTACCCCGAACCTTCACCTCGGGACCGTTGCTCTCGAAGGTCTGTGACCGGGGATGCGAATTCTTGCGTCCTGTGCGGCCGCGCAAACGCTTCGGATTGGATCCTTGTCTCATGGGTCCCACTTCTCTGTTCGGGCGAGTGTCTTTCCCTCAGCTTTCCACCCTGTCGCACCTCAAGGGAGCGGCGTCTCTCGACTTGGGCGGCGTGCTGTGGGGGTGCGCCTAGTTGCGGCCTGCAGTCTCGAGCCTTCGGCTTGCTGCTGTGCCCGTTGTTCAGGCTAGACCGCGAGCCCCGTCATTCCAACTATTATCTTGTCGACCCCATGTCGATCAACCCCGGCATGCGAAGCCAAGGCAGCGCATGGTGCCCGCGAGATCGGCCTCGCGGGCGAATCGCTCGAGTCCGACTTCCGCCATGATCGCCTCGACGGCGCTTTCCTGGCCGGCGCCGATCTCGACAAAGGCGGCGCCGGGGGGCGCCAGGCGCCTTGCGATCGCCGGAGCCATCCGGCGGTAGGCGTCGAGCCCGTCGGCGCCGCCGTCGAGCGCCGTCCTCGGCTCCCAGCGCGCGATTTCGGGTTCCAGCCGGTCTATCGCGGCGCCCGGAATATAGGGCGGGTTGCCGAGGACCAGGTCGAACCTGCCCTCGACGCCCGAGTCCCAGTCGGCACGGCGAAACGACGCGCGCCCCGAAAGACCGAGCGCGGCGGCGTTGCGCGCCGCCGTGGCGACCGCCCCCGCCACGATGTCGGTGCCCACGCCCGCCGCGTGCGGCAGTTCGCTGAGCAGCGCGAGAAGCAGGCATCCGGTGCCGGTCCCGAGATCGAGCGCGCGGATCCGCCCCGACCGGCCGGCGCGCCAGCGAAGCGCTGCGGCGACCACCGTCTCGCTGTCCGGCCGCGGGTCGAGCGTATCTTCGGAGACCGCGAATTCCAGGCTCCAGAACTCTCGCTTCCCGAGGATGCGCGACACCGGTTCTCGCTCGGTGCGGCGGGCGATCAAGGCATCGAACCGTTGCGCCCGTTCGGCCGCGACCGGTGCTCCGGGCGCGCGGACCAGGGCTTCGGCGGGTTGGCCGAGGGCGGCCTGAAGCAACACCCGGGCCTCGCCGCGCGGCCCTTCGATGCCGGCGTTTCCAAGCCTCTGCCCGGCCTCCCGCAGCAGCGCTTCGACGGTCCGGCTCAAGAGATCTCGGCGAGGCGCGCCGCCTGATCGTGGGTGGTGAGCGCGTCGATCACCTCGTCCAGCGCCTCGCCGGCGAGGACGCGGTCGAGCTTGTGCAGGGTGAGGCCGATGCGGTGGTCGGTGACCCGGCCCTGCGGAAAATTGTAGGTGCGGATGCGTTCCGAGCGGTCGCCGGAGCCCACCTGGGATTTGCGTTCCGCGGCGCGCTCGGCGTCGCGCGCCGCGCGTTCGGCCTGATAGAGCCTGGCGCGCAGCACCTTCATCGCCTTGGCACGGTTCTTGTGCTGCGATTTCTCGTCCTGCTGCGAGACCACGATTCCGGTCGGAACATGGGTGATCCGCACCGCGCTGTCGGTGGTGTTGACCGACTGGCCACCGGGACCCGAGGCGCGGAAGACGTCGATCCGCAAGTCGCGTTCGTCGATCGCGACATCGACCTCCTCGGCCTCGGGCAGCACGGCGACGGTGGCGGCCGAGGTGTGGATGCGCCCGCTCGACTCGGTCTCCGGGACGCGCTGGACGCGATGCACCCCCGATTCGAACTTCAACCGGGCGAAGACGCCGCCGCCGGAAATCTCGGCAACCGCCTCCTTGAACCCGCCGATGCCGGTCTCCGTCGTCTGCATCAGCGCGAGACGCCAGCCGCGCAGCTCGGCATAGCGCTGATACATGCGGAACAGGTCGGCCGCGAACAGCGCGGCCTCGTCGCCGCCGGTGCCGGCGCGGATCTCGAGGATCGCGTTCTTCTCGTCCGCCGCATCCTTGGGGAGCAGCAGGACTTTCAGCCGATGTTCGTGTCCGGCGATGGTCTCCCTGAGCGCCGGCAGCTCCTCCTGCGCCAGGTCACGCATGTCGGCGTCCCCGCCCTCGTCGGCGATGATCTCTTCCAGCCCGTCGGCTTCCCGCTCCGCCGCGCGGAGCGCCCGGATCGCCTCCACCACCGGGGCGAGGTCGGCATATTCCTTGGAGGCCCGCACGAACGCCTGGGTGTCCTCGAAATCCTGGGCGCCCATCCGCGTCGCCAGCTCCTCGTGGCGCTGCAGGAGCTGGTCGAGCTTCTCGTTCATCTGCACGGGCGGCCCCGCCGGTTCACGAGAGTCCGGCCAGAAGGTCGGCGAGGTGGGCGAGCGGAACTTCGTCCTGGGCGCCGCTGTCAAGGTCCCTCACCGTTGCCATGTCCCGGGCGAGCTCGTCCTCGCCGAGAATGACCGCCGCGCGCGCATTGACGCGATCGGCCCGGCTCAACCGGCGGCTCAGATTGCCGCGATAACCGAGCTCGATGGCGAACCCGGCGCGACGCAGCCGGTTGGCGAGGACCAGGGTTTCGGTCTCCGCCCTCGGACCCACCGGGATCAGCGCGATCGGCCGTGGCGGCGGTTCCGGCGCGCCGGCCAGCATCGACAGCCGCTCGATACCGCCGGCCCAGCCGACTCCCGGGGTCTCCGGCCCGCCCATCTGGCCGATCAGCCCGTCATAGCGCCCGCCGGCGATGACCGCGCCCTGCGCGCCGAGCGCGTCGGTGGTGAATTCGAACGCCGTGTGGCAGTAGTAATCGAGCCCGCGAACCAGGCGGGGGTTGACCGCGTAGGCGATCCCGAGCCGGTCGAGCCCGTCACGGACGGATGCGAAGAAATCGGCCGATTCCGCATCCAGGCTGTCGCCCAGCGCCGGGGCTCCGGCGATGGCGGCACGGTCGCCCGGGTTCTTGGAATCGAGGATTCGCAACGGGTTGCGCGCCAGGCGCTCGAGGCTGTCGCGCGACAAATCGTCGCGCCGCGCCTCGAAATAGTCGACCAGCAACTCGCGGTAGGCCGCCCGGCTCCGCGCGTTGCCGAGCGTGTTGAGCTCAAGCGTCACCTGCCCGGCAACGCCGAGCGCGTCCAGCGTCGCCGCCCCCAGGGCCATCGCCTCGATGTCGCCGAGCGGCTCCGCGACCCCCAGCAATTCGATGCCGATCTGGTGAAACTGGCGCAGCCGGCCCTTCTGCGGGCGCTCGTAGCGGAACATCGGGCCGGCATAGAAGTACTTGAGCGGCATGTGCTGGGCGAGCCCGCCCGAGATGACGGCGCGCGCGACTCCCGCGGTGCCCTCGGGGCGCAAGGTGATTTCCGCGCCGCTTCGGTCGGCGAAGGTGTACATCTCCTTGGTCACGATGTCGGACGTGTCGCCCAGCGTACGCTTGAAGACCTCGGAGAACTCGAAGATCGGCGTCGCCATCTCGTGATAGCCGTAGCGCTCCGCCACCGAGCGGGCGGCATCCGCCACGCGCCGGAAGGCGCGCGCCTGATCGGGAAGCAGGTCGTGGGTCCCGCGGACCGGCTGCAGCCTGGCCATGGCGACGTTTGCTCGCGCTCTTGAACCGGCGCCTTATAGCGCAGATCGGCAAGCGGCAGAAAGCGCGCCGACCGCCCCTACCGTCGCAGGCCGTCCAGCGCAATATCGCGCATCACCGCCCCCGGCGGGCCGAGCGGCGGCATCGCCTTTCCGTCGACCAGCACCTCCAGGCCGCCGGCATTTCCGGTGATCAGCGTCAGACCCTGCTGCTGCGGTACGGCGTATCTCTGACCCTCGCGCAGCAGGCCCGAATAGAGCGGCGGCGCGTTGCCCGACCGGATTTCGATCCAGCTATCTGTCACCGCGCGCAGTACGAGGCCGGGAAGGGCGGCGGCCTCCGCGCCCGCCGGTCCCGGACCGTCATGGGCCTCGGCGTCGGGCGGAGGGGGAGGCGAGGGCAGGGAGGCCGTCTCCGTCTCCGCCCGGCTCTCCGATTCCGCCTGTGCCGGCTCCGGCGCGGCGGGGTTGTCGGATCCCACAGGCTCGGCCGGGGAGATCGGCTGCGGGTCCTGTTCCGCGGTTACGGCTCCGTCGTCCGAGAACGCGGCCCGGAGCTCCGGCTCCGGCTCCAGCTCCGGCGCCGAGGGCTCTCGTATCGCCACGACGGTCGCTTCGGCCTCGATGCCGCTGGAGGTGTCGCCGGCGCGGGCGCTCGATTGGGGCGTCGGCGGCGGCTCTTCCCTGGCTGGACCGGCGGGCGACGGGTCGCCGCCTCCCGCATCGGGCTCCTCGTCGAGCAAGCTGGCGAACCGGTCCGGCAGTGCCGCGACCCGTTCCATGGGATCGCCCTCGGTATTCGCCATGAAGTACCAGACCCCGTAGACCACGATCGCGAGCAGAGCCGCCAGCAGCAGAACCGACCGGGTGGGGAGATGCCCTTCGTCGATGGGGGAAAACACCTGCAGCTCGCTGCGGTCTGCGGTGCCCGCGCGGTTGGCGCGCAGGCGTTCCGCCAGCTCCGCCCCGTCGAGACCGAGATAGTTCGCGTAGGCCCGCAGGAACCCGGTCTGGTAGGCGAGGCCCGGAAGATCTTCGAAGCGCCCCGCCTCGATCGCCTCGATATAGACCTGTCGAATGCGCAGGTCGCGCGCGACATGAGCCACGTCGCGTCCGAGGACGATCCTCGCTTCGCGCAGACTCGCGCCGACCTCGGCCGGCTCGAAATCCAGCGAAATCTCCTCACCGAACATTTCGCGGCGGGCTCTGGCGATGGGTCCACCTCCACGCATGGCGTCGACGCCGCCCGCCAGGCCGCGAAGTTCATCCCCAATGCGGTCCCCTGCGGAAACGGCATCTCAGTATAACGGGACTAGGCCACGTTGAAAGACATGGTTTCCGCTCACCGGCGGGTGGCCTTCACAGCTCTGCGAGCTCGATCCCGTGGTCGATGGCGTAGTCCCGCAGGCGCTCCCGGATACTGTGATCCGGCAGGCTCAGAAGCGTCTTCATGAACCCGGCAAGCGCGCCTGCGTCGAGGCCGTTGACCATCGTCTTGACCGCCCCGAGCGTGCCTGCCGGCGCGGACAGGCTGCGGAAACCCACGCCGATCAGCGCCATCGCCTCGATCGGGCGGCCGGCCATCTCGCCGCACAGGGAAACCGCGACGCAGTCGTCGGAGCATCGGCGTGCCAGGTTCTCCAACACCGAGAGCAGGCCCGGGGAAAGCACGTCGTAGCGGTCCGCCACCAGGGGATTGCCGCGGTCGACGGCAAAGAGAAACTGGAACAGGTCGTTGCTGCCGACCGACAGGAAGTCGACCTGCGGCAGGAGGGAGTCGAGCTGCCACATCAGGCTCGGCACTTCCAGCATCGCGCCCACCTCGAGCGGTTCGGGGATGCGCCGGCCGCGGCTCTTCGCCCGCTCGACTTCGAGGTCGAGTATGGCGCGTGCCGCCTCGAACTCCGCGACCTCGGCGATCATCGGGAACATGACGCTCAGCGGGCTTCCGTCGCACGCCGCGATGAGGGCGCGGAGCTGCTGGCGCAGCATGCTCGGCCGGTCGAGCGCGACCCTGATCGACCGCCAGCCCATCGCCGGGTTCTGGTCGGCGGAATCGCGGAAATAGGGGAGCTGCTTGTCGCCGCCGATATCGAGCGTGCGGAACCTGACCGGCCGCCCCGCGGCGCCTTCCAGCACCCGGCGGTAAAGATCGGTTTGCGCCTCGACGCTGGGTAGCTCGGAGTGGAGCATGAACGGGATCTCGGTACGGTAGAGCCCCACCCCGTCCGCCCCGCTCGCCTCCAGCGATTGCAGGTCCATCAACAGCCCGGCGTTCACGTTGAGGCTGATATAGACGCCGTCCCTGGTGACCGCCGGCTCGTCCCGCTTGGCGCTGTAGGCCGCGAGGCGGCGCTGGCGGACGGAAAAATACTCCGCCACCGTTTGCTGGATGTCTTCCCCCGGCCGGACATAGACCTGGGAGTGGTCTCCGTCCACGATCACCGGATCCATCGGGTCGACCTGCGACAGCGCTCCCTTGACCCGGCCCACCACGGGGATGTCGAGCGCCCGGGCGACGATGGCGACGTGCGAATTGGCCGAGCCCTCTTCCAGGATCAGGGCCTTGAGCCGCCGCGGCGCGTAGTCGAGGAGTTCCGCCGGGCCGATCGAATGGGCCACCAGGACCAGCGCCTCCGGCTGCTCCGCAAGATGCGCCGTGCGTACGTCGCCCGTCAGATGGTGCAGCATCCGGTAGGCCAGATCCTCAAGGTCCGCCATCCGTTCGCTCAGATAGGGGTCGGTGATCTGGCGCATCCGGGCGCGGGTGTCGTCGAGCACTTTCTGCACCGCGGCCTCGGCGGTCAGACCGCCGTCGATCGCTTCGCCGATGCGGCGCAACCAGCCCCGGTCCTCGGCGAACTTGCGGTAGGCGTGCAGCACGTCCAGGTGTTCGCCGGGTCGGCCGAGCGCATCCAGCGCAAGCATGTCGTCGAGCTCGCTATGCATCGACGACAGGGCTTCGGCGAGCCGCCGGTGCTCGGCCGCCGGGTCGTCGGCGACGAGCTGGGGGATGCTCACCCTCGGGGTGTGGTGCACGGCTTCCCCCGTGGCGAGGCCGCCGTTGATCCGGACTCCTTCGAGACGGATGGCGAGAATGGCGTTGCCCTGCGCCGGGGCGGTCTCCACCGGGCTCACCAGCCCGCCGGAGGCGATCAGCTCGGCGATGACGACGGCGATCACCTCCAGCGTTTCGACCTCCTCGTCGCTGTATTGCCGCTGCGCCCGGTTCTGCACCACCAGGACGCCACGCACCCGCCCGCCCCGAATGACCGGCACGCCGAGCAGCGAGTGGAAGACCTCTTCTCCGGTCTCCGGCCGGTAGCTGAATTGCGGGTGGCTCTGGGCATCGGGGAGGTTGAGGGGACGCGCCCGGGCCGCGACCTCGCCGACCAGCCCTTCGCCGACCCGGAGGCGGGTCAGGTGCACCGCCGACGGGTTCAGGCCTTCGGTCGCGAACAGCTCGAGCGTTTCGCCGGCGCGCATCACGTAGACCGAGCACACCTCGGCAACCATTTCCGCCGCCACCAGCTTGACGATCTCGTCCAGGCGGTCCTGCGCCGAGCCGTCCCCGGCCATGATCGTCCGGAGCCGGCGAAGAGCCTGGCGGTGACCGCCCATGCCGGTCTGCGCCATCGGGATCAGCCCCCGGCCGAGGCCCTCGCCTCGATGGCGGCGAGTGCCTGGTCGACCAGCTCGCCGATGATCTCCGCGGTCGGCTGCTCGCCGACCACCATGCCGACGCTCTGTCCGGCCATCAGCGAACCCGAGTCGATGTCGCCGTCGATGACCGCGCGGCGCAGCGCGCCGGCCCAGAAATGCTCGATTTCGAGCTGCGCCTCGTCCTGCGCCATGTCGCCGGCGCGAACCTTGGCGATCACCCGTTTCTGGGTCTCGATGAAGGCCTGGGTTCCCTTGTTCTGCAGCGCCCGCACCGGGGTCACCGGAAAATCGGGGTCGACCTGCACCGAGGTCACCGCGTCGCGGGCCGAGGCCCGGATGAAGGCGCGCTTGAAATCGGGATGCGCGATCGACTCGGTCGCGCACACGAACCGCGTGCCGAGCTGACAGCCCGACGCGCCGAGCTCCAGATATCCGAGGACCGCGTCGCCGCGCCCGATACCGCCGGCGATGAACACCGGAACCTGGTCGAGATTGGGCAGGATTTCCTGCGCCAGCACGCTGGTCGCCACCGGGCCCACATGGCCGCCCGCCTCCGCGCCCTCGATGACGATCGCATCCGCGCCGAGCCGCACCAGCCGGCGCGCGACCGCCAGCGTCGGCGCGAAGCAGAGCACCTTCGCGCCGCTTTCCTTGATCCGGGCGATCGCCGGGCCCGGCGGCAGCCCGCCGGCGAGGATGACATGCGACACATGGTGGTCGCCGCAGACGTCGATCAGCGCGTCCAGCTGCGGATGCACGGTGATCAGGTTGACGCCGAAGGGGCGCGCGGTGAGGCGGTACGTGGCCTCGATCTCGGCGCTCAGCAGGTCGGGCGTCATCGCGCCGCAGGCGATGACGCCGAACCCGCCCGCGTTGGACAGCGCGGAGACCAGCTTGCGTTCCGACACCCAGGTCATCGCCCCGCCAAGGATGGCGTACTCGGCGCCCAGGAAAGCGCGGCCGCGGTGCCACAGGGCGTCGAGCCGCGCCCGTGCGGCGCGACGACCGGTCACCGACCTCTGACGTTCGCGGGCAGCGGTCCCGCTCATGCGGTCTCGCCGTCGTCGAGACCGTAGGCGGTGTGCAGCGCACGCAGGGCGAGCTCGGTGTATTCCTCGGCCAGCAGCACGCTCACCTTGATCTCCGATGTCGATATCACCTGGATGTTGATGCCTTTCTCGGCCAGGGCGTTGAACATCTTCTGCGCGACCCCGGCATGCGACCGCATGCCGACTCCGATCACCGAGATCTTCACCACCTCCGGGTCGCCCTCGACGCGGCGGAAGCCGATCTTGTCGCGCGCCGCTTCGATCATGCCCAGCGCGCGATCGTAATCCGCCTGGGCGACGGTGAAGGTGATGTCGGTCTGCTTGCCGTCCGCCGATACGTTCTGGACGATCAGGTCGACATTGATGCTGGTCTCCGCCAGCGGGCCGAATATGCCGGCCGCGATCCCGGGGCGGTCCGGCACGCCCACGATGGTGACCTTGGCCTCGTCCCTGGTATAGGCGATGCCGCTGACGACTTGCTGTTCCACGTCCTCGTCCTCGTTGACCACGAAGGTGCCCGGCGCATCCACGAAGCTGGACAGCACCTGCAGCTCGACCCCGTGGTTCATCGCCAGCTCGACCGACCGGGTTTGCAGCACCCTGGCGCCCTGCGACGCCATCTCGAGCATCTCCTCGAAGGTGACTTTCTCGAGCTTGCGCGCCTTGGCGACGATTCGCGGGTCGGTGGTATAGATCCCGTCCACGTCGGTAAAGATGTCGCAGCGGTCGGCGCCGAGCGCGGCGGCGAGCGCCACCGCGGAGGTATCCGATCCGCCGCGCCCCAGCGTGGTGATGCGTCTCGCCGCGCTGAGACCCTGGAAGCCGGCGACGACCGGGACCTGACCCTGCGCCATGCGCCGCAACAGCTCGTCCGGGTCGATCTCGCCGATGCGGGCGCGGCCGTGCACGTCGTCGGTCAGGATCGGGACCTGCCAGCCGAGCCAGGACCGCGCGTCGACACCGGCGGCCTGGAGGGCGAGCGCCATCAGCCCCACCGTCGCCTGTTCGCCGGACGACACCACGACGTCGTATTCGCGCGCGTCGTGCACCGGGGCGATCTCGCGCGTCCACTCGACCAGCCGGTCGGTGGTTCCGGCCATGGCCGAGACGACGACGGCAACCTCGTTCCCGGCCGCGACCGCGTTGGCGACCCGGCCGGCGGCGGTGCGGATCCGGTCGATGTCGGCGACCGATGTTCCGCCGAATTTCTGCACGAGACGCACCACTCAGCGCTCCCCTGCCGCAAATGCGCCCAGGCCGGATACGCCGGGATTTCGGCCGCCGCGGAGCCATGCGGTCCGGCGCGCCGCAAGGCCGGACTCTGCATCCGGCTGGCCCTTCCGCGGGGGCGCGCATACATATACACATGATGGCTGACAAGCAACCGAAGCCCGGCCGCGTCGACCAAGCCGAGGTGGCGAGGTTCTCCGCCCTGGCCGATGCCTGGTGGGACCCCGAGGGCGCGTTCCGCCCGCTGCACAAGCTCAACCCGGTGAGAGTGCGCTACATCCGCGACGCGCTGTGCGCGGCGAACGGCCGCGGCGTAACAGCGCCGGAGCCGCTGTCGGGCATGGAGATCGTCGATGTCGGCTGCGGTGGCGGGCTGCTGTGCGAGCCCCTGGCCCGGCTCGGCGCGAAGGTGACCGGCATCGATCCGAGCGCCCGCAACATCGAAATCGCCGCCAATCACGCCGCCCGCAGCGGGCTCGATATCGCTTACCGCGTGGGCACCGTCGAGGATCTCGCCGCGGAGGGGCGGCGCTTCGACGCGGTGCTGGCGCTCGAGGTGGTCGAGCACGTGCCCGACCTCCGGGCATTCGTCGCCGCCTGCGTGTCCGCCGCCAAGCCGGACGCCAGGCTGGTCTTCGCCACCCTCAACCGGACGCCCCGGTCCTTCCTGCTGGGGATCGTCGCGGCGGAATATGTCCTCCGCTGGCTGCCGCGCGGGACCCATGACTGGCGGCGCTTCGTGCGCCCGTCGGAGCTCGGGCGCGCGCTGGAGGCCGGCGGCGCCACGCTCACCGCGCTGGACGGGGTGCGCTACGACGTGCTGACCGACGACTGGCGGCTGACCCCGAACGTTTCGGTGAACTACATGGCGACGGCCGAACCCGCGCGAGGGTAGGGGCGATCAGGCGTCTTCGCGCGGGACCCAGGGAATGCGGCCGAAGGGGACGTCTTCCTCGATCAGCGCCTTGGTCTCGTCCTCGGTCGCTTCGCCGTAGATGTTGCGCTCGTCGGTCTCGCCGTTGTGGATCTTGAGCGCTTCGGTGGCGAAGTCGGGGCCGACATAGTCGCAGTTCTCTTCCACCTTGCGGCGCATCTCGCGCAACGTCTGGAGGTACTTGGTCCGCACTTGCGCCGGGTGCGGCATCTCGCCGGCGCCCTTCCTGGCGGCGCGCGACAGGCGCGGCGCCATGATCGCCTTGCCGACGCGCACGTCGCCGCAGACCGGGCAGGCGACCTCGGCAGCCTCGACCTGACGGTCGAAGGTTCCGCTGTCCTTGAACCAGGCTTCGAACTCGTGGTCCCCGGCGCAGCGCAGGTTGTACAAGATCATCTAGGACCTACACATTGTTCCCGATGACTGAAACATCGCAGCTAATGTGGTCGATGTCGCCGCGATGGGCAAGCCGTCCGTGACTCCGCACGGACGACTGGAATCGCCCTCGCCCTGGGTGCTGCGGTTCGCCCATCTGACGCCGCCAGGCGGCGGGGTGCTCGACCTTGCCTGCGGCACCGGGCGGCATGCGCGATACTTCCTGTCGCGCGGCCACAGGGTGACCGCGGTCGACCGTTACGGCGCGGGCGTCGCCGACCTGCTGGGCCGCGCCGACTTCACGCTGATCGAGGCCGATCTCGAGGACGGCGGGGAATGGCCCGCCGGGGACCGCAAGTTCGCCGCCGTGGTGGTCGCCAACTACCTGTTCCGTCCCATCCTGCCGCACATCGTCGATGCGGTGGCAGACGGCGGCGTGCTGATCTACGAGACCTTCGCCGAGGGCAACGCGCGGTTCGGGCGGCCGCGCAACCCGGATTTCCTGCTGCGCCCGGGCGAGTTGCTGCGGGCGGTCGAGGGCGAGCTCTCGGTCGTCGCCTACGAGCACGGCGAGATCGCCCGCCCGGCGCCCGCCCTGGTGCAGCGCATCTGCGCCTGCCGCGGGTCGGGCTATTCGGCGGCGCGCAGGCTCGACGGCGGGGCGTAGCGCCGGGCGTTGGCGAGCGCCGGCAGCGCCGCCCGGGCCTCGCGCACCCTGGCGGGCTCGATTTCCGCCAGCACGAACCCCGCCTCCTCGCCGCCGTCGGCGACGATGCCGCCCCACGGCTCGACCACCAGCGAGTGCCCGTAGCTCTCGCGCCGGCCCGCGTGGTCGCCGCACTGCGCGGGCGCGATGACGTAGCAGCCGGTCTCGATGGCGCGTGCCCGCAGCAGCGCGTGCCAATGCGCCCGACCGGTAATCCGGGTGAACGCCGAGGGCACCGCGAGGAAATCCGCGCCCGCCTGCGCGAGGTCCCAGTAGAGCGCCGGGAAGCGGAGATCGTAGCATACCGTCATCCCGAGCCCGCCCCACGGCAGCGCCGCCACGACGGCCGCCGTGCCCGCTTCGTAGCGCTCGGACTCACGCGACCGCCGCCCGTCCGGCAGGTCGACGTCGAACAGGTGGATCTTGTCGTAGCGCGCCGCGACCCGGCCATGCGGATCGACCATAAAGGACCGGTTGGCGAGCCTGCCGCCGCCAAGCCCCACGGTGAGCGAGCCGACCAGGAGCCAGACGCCGGAGGCGGCGGCGAACGCCCTGAAGGCGGCGAGCGCCCGGTGATCGCTCTCGCCGCGCGCCTCGGCCGCCAGCGCCGCGCGGTCCGGCTCGATCAGCCCGACGACCTCGGGAAAGGCGATCAGATCCGCTCCGGCGGCGTGGGCGTCGCGCGCCAGCGCGAGCGCGGCCGTGAGGTTCGCGGACGCGTCGTTGCCGGTGTTCGTCTGGATGCAGGCGACCGTGAACGGTGCCGTCACCGGCCGATCCCGAGCAAAGCGTCGAGCTCGCCTGCGCGTTCCAGATCCGCGAGGTCGTCCGAGCCGCCGACATGGCGGCCGTCGATGAAGATCTGCGGCACGGTTCGGCGCCCGCCCGCGCGCTGCATCATCTGCTGGCGCAGATTGGGGTCGCGGTCGACGTCGATCTCCTCATAGGCGACGCCCTTGCGGTTCAGCAAAGCCTTGGCCCGGCTGCAGAACGGGCACCAAAGGCTGGAATAGACTTCAATCCGGCTCACCGTTACGACCCCGCGATCTCCCGCTTCCAATATGCCTTTCCGCGGCCGATTTTCTACCCGTTTCCCGTACCGTCCTGCGAGGTGACGCGGGCGAGGGCCAAAACGTCCACCCCGTCCGCGCCGGCGCGCCGCAATGCGCTCGCGCACGCCTCGGCCGTCGCCCCCGTCGTCAGCACGTCGTCGATCAGCAGCACCCGGCGTCCGGCGACCGCCGCCTTGCCCGCCGCGGTCACGGAGAACGCGCCGCCCACATTGCGCCGGCGCTCGGCCGGGCTCAACCGCCCCTGCGGCCGGGTCTTGCGGTGTCTCGCGAGCCCGTCCGGCAGCCATTCGAGCCCGGCGACCCGGGCGAGGCCTGCGGCGAGCAGGGCCGACTGGTTGTAGCGCCTGGCGAACAGCCGCGCCCGGTGCAGCGGCACCGGCGCCAGGACCGGGGCGCCGTCGAGCAGCTCGCCCGCCGCGTTGGCCAGCCAGCGCGCGAATACCGGGGCCGCGTCCGTGCGGTCGCCGTGCTTGAACTTGAGCACCAGGCCGCGCGAGGCTTCGTCGTAGCGCAGCACCGCGCGCGCCCGGTCGAAGCGCGGCGGACGGCCGAGGCATCCCGCGCAAACCGTCTCGCCCGGCACTTCGTAGACGAACGGCTCGCCGCAGACCGCGCAGAACGGCGCGGCGATGAAGGTGAGCGCGGGCCAGCAGGCACCGCACAACGTGCCCGGGTCGCTCACCGCCACGCCGCAGGCGAGACAGCGCGCGGGCAGGACGAGGTCGACCAGCGCCCGCCCGGCGGCGACGGCGGTGGTGGCGAGGCCGCTCACCCGTCGAACCGGCGGAACCGGGCGGTGCCGTCGGCTTCGAGCTGCGCGACCAGCTGCAGCTCCCATTCGAGATAGGCGTTCATCGCCTGGACCACGTCGCCGCCCCGGTCATAGGGCCTGAGCCAGACATCGTCGGGGCGGTCCAGCATCGACTCCTCGCCGTCTCTGAGCGGCTTGCCCGCCGCCGCCCAGGCCTCGGTTCCGCCTTCGAGACAGGCGAATTCGCCGCCGCGCTCGGAAGCGGCCAGCCGGGCGAGCCGCCCGTCAGCCGAGGTCAACACCACCGTCCCTGCCTTCGGCAGCTTGTCCAGCACGCCATCCAGCCGCGATCTGAGCGCGAAACCAGCGCCCGGGATGTGTCCCGCCAGATAGGCACGGCTGCCGCCGAGATCGACCGCGGCCATGCTGCCGTCCGCGAGGCCCGCCGCAAGCGCCTCCACCCCGACCGAGCGGGCCTCCGCCCGGTCCAGACCGAGCAGGGCGGGCTGCCAGGCACCGGTTTCGATCTCGTCCGCCTCCGGGTCGAGGCGGTAGAGGGCGACCTCGGGCCAGCCCATCTCGACCAGCCAGGAGGCCGTCATCGTCGCCCGCACCCCGGTGTCGTCGATCAGCACGACCCGCGCATTGCGGGTGCCGATCACCGCGTCCGTCGTCTGCACGAGCTGGCCGCCCGGGATCGGGCGCGAGCCGGCGAGGTGGCCGGCCTCGTATTCGTCGACGCCGCGCACGTCGAGCAGAAACAGAGAGCGCCGGTCCGCCTCGGCGCGCCTTGCGGCCAGCCCGTCGCGGTCGATGGTCTCGATGCCGCTTCCGGCCGCGACCCGGGACGCACAGGATTGGGCCCGGGCAAGGCCCTGCGGGCTGACCGCGGGCGGCGGGCGTTCGTTGCCGCGTTCCAGCGTGAAACCGGCCAGCGCCCAGCCCATGGTGCCGTTGCGCAGCGCCATCACCCTGTTGGGAATGCCCGCCTTGATCAGCGACTGCGCGCCGATGATGCTGCGCGTCCGCCCGGCGCAGTTGACCACCACCGTGGTGTCGGGGGAGGGCGCGATGTCGTGCACCCGGTAGGCGAGCTCGGCGCCCGGCACGTCGATCGCGGTCGGGATGTTCATGCGGCGGAATTCGTCCATCGGGCGGCTGTCGAGGACCACGAGGTCGTCGCCCGCGTCGAGCCGCGCCTTGAGCTCCTCGGCGGTGATGTTGGGGGTGTGGCAGGTCTCCTCGACATACTCGCCGAACGCCTTGCTCGGGACGTAGACGCCGCTGAACAGCACATACCCCGCGCGCTCCCACGCGCCGGTGCCGCCGTCGAGGATCGAGACATCGGTGTAGCCGAGATCGGCGAGCCGGTCCGCCGCGCGCTCCGCCAGCCCGTCGCCGTCGTCGCACAGGACGACGCGCGCGGCCCGCCGGGGAACCAGCGCGTCGATGCCGAATTCGAGCCGGCTGAGCGGAAGCGAGCTCGCGAACAGGAGGTGGGAGTCCGAAAACACTCCTTCCTCGCGAACGTCGAGCAGCGCGAGCTCGCCGCCGTCGAGCAGCATCGCGCGCAGCTCCTGCGCGGTGACCGTGTTCGCCATCGTCCGCACCTCCCAAGGCTTGCCCGGCGGAATTTAGCCGATTTGCGCCCGGCATTGCATGCCGGGAACCGATTGAGCGCCGGCCGCCCGGGTGCGATAACGATGCGATGGCCGGGCCCGTCACCGTCTTCGACCGTCCAGCCGTGCGCCGCCGGCGGGAACGCAGCGCCCGGCTCGGCGAGCGGGCGACATTCCTGCACGACGAGATCGCCGAACGCCTCGCCGACCGGCTGGACGATTTCGACCGGGTGTTCCGCCGCGTGCTCGTGCTGGGCGCCCTGAGCGACCGCCTGTGCGGCCTCGTCGCCGCGCGCACCGGGGTCGAGCTGGTCGCGGTCGCCGACGCCGCCGAGGCGCTGGCCAAGGGCCGCACCGGCATGGCGGTCGTCGCCGACGAGGAGGCCATCCCCTTCGCGCCCGGGAGCTTCGACCTCGTGCTCGCCGCGCTCAGCCTGCACGCGGTCAACGATCTCCCCGGCGCGCTGGCGCAAGTCCGCGATATCCTGGTCCCGGACGGGCTTTTGCTCGCCGCCCTGTTCGGCGGCGGGACCCTGCGCGAGCTGCGCCGCGTTCTGCTGGACGCGGAGAGCGAGGTCGCGGACGGCGCGAGCCCCCGCGTCGCGCCGTTCGCCGACACGCGCGACGCCGGCGCGCTGCTCCAGCGCGCGGGCTTCGCCCTGCCGGTTGCGGACAGCGACACGCTCTCCGTCACCTGGCCGGACGCGCTCGCCCTGATGCGCGACCTGCGCGCGATGGGCGAGGCGAATGCGCTGGCGGCGCGCAGCCGCACCCCCACGAGGCGGGCGGTCTTCGCGGCGGCGGCGGCGCGCTACCGGGCGCTGTTCGGCGACGCGGAAGGGCGTATCCCCGCCACCTTCCAGATCCTGTTCCTGACCGGCTGGGCGCCGTCCGCCGACCAGCAGCGCCCGCTCCGTCCCGGCAGCGCCGCCGCGCGGCTGGCCGAAGCGCTCGGCACCGAGGAACGTTCCGCCGGCGAACGGGCGGGCTAGGCCGGGGCGGGCAGGGGCACGCCCATCCGGGGACGCTTTTCGTCCGGCTCCTCGCGGACCAGGAGGGCGAGCGCGGCGGCGAGCAGCGCGAGGCCGAGCGAGATCAGCCATACCCCCTCGTAACGCGCCGTGAGGTCGTAGAAGTAGCCGCCGAAGGCCGCGCCGAGCGCGGCGCCGATCGAATGCACGCCGAAGATCAGCCCCATCGACAAACCCATCATGCGGATCCCGACATGGGAGGCGATCAGGCTGGCAATCGGGGCGAGCGTCGCGAAGTTGAGGACGCCGAAGGCGACGGTGAAGACGAACAGGAGCGTCAGGCTCCCCGTCGTGTTGAGCAGGAGCACGAAGAGCAGCGCGCGCGCCGCGTACATCGCGGCCAGCAAACGAGCCCGGTGGAACCGGTCGGACAGCCAGCCGAACAGGATCAGCCCGATCATGTTGCCGGCGCCGTGCGCGCCATGCGCCGCGGTCGAATCGACCAGGGCGAAGCCGCAACTCACCGCGTAGGGAACGAAATGGACGTCGAACACCCCCGCCGTGGTGAAGCCGCAGAGCACGAAAGAGCAGGACAGCAACACGAAGGTCCGGTTGCGCATCAGGATGGCGAGCCGGGCAACGAAGGTCGCCGCATCCGCATCGCCTTGCGCGCGTTCGCGGGGCCCGCGCCCCACCCCCTTGAGCAACAGCCAGGCGAGCGGGATCAGCGCCAGCAGCCCGAGCCCGAAGCTCAGATAGGCGCCGCGCCAGCCCAGCGCGACCACCAGCAGCGCCAGCAGCGTCAGCACCGGGAGCTGGCCCGCGGTCGAGCCCGACAGCGCGAAACCCGTCAACAGCCCGCTATGCCGTTTCAGCAGCTGTGCCATCATGGCGGTGACCAGCGGCAAGGAGATCGCGCCGTGGCCGACGCCGCCGATCACGCCGAACAGGAGCAGGAACTCCCACTCGCGGGAGATCTGCGAGCTCGCCGCGATCGCCCCGCCCATGAAGACCAGCCCGCCCGCGAAGACGTGGCGCGGCCCGAAGCGGTCGATGATGTCGCCCGCGACCGGGGAGATCAGCCCCATGATCACCAGCACCAGCGAGCTGCCGGTCGAGCTGAGGCCGCGCGACCAGCCGAGCTCGACCTCCCAGATCGGCATCAGCACGCCGACCGACGAGCGCGACGCGAAGGTGAGGCCGAGCGCGCAGAAGCAGAGCGCGATGATCGCCCAGACGCGGAGCGCCGAGGGTCCGGTCACAGCAAATCCCGCAGCATCGCGACCAGCGGCCGGTCGGCGGGCGGCATCGGGTAGTCGCCGAGCCGCACCGGCCGGACCCATTTGAGGGCCTGGCCCTCGAGTGGACGCACCGAGCCGTTCCACACCCGGCAGACGAAGAGCGGCATCAGCAGGTGGAAGTCTTCGTAGCGGTGGGACGCGAAGGTGAAGGGGGCGAGGCAGTTCGCGGCGACGTCGATCCCGAGCTCCTCGCCGAGCTCGCGGATCAGCGCGCGTTCGGGAGTCTCGCCCGGGCCGACCTTGCCGCCCGGGAACTCCCACAGCCCGGCCATGGTCTTGCCTTCGGGGCGCTGCGCGATCAGCACCCGCCCGTCGGCGTCGACCAGCGCGGCGGCGGCGACCAGGACGACCGGGAGGTCAACTTCGGTAGTCGGCATTGATGTCGATATAGCCGTGCGTGAGGTCGCAGGTCCAAACCGTGGCCCGGCCGCGCCCCACCCCGACATCGATGCCGATCTCCACCTCCGAGCCGGCCAGATGCGCCGCCACCGGGGTCTCGTCATAGCCCTCGACCACCGCCTCGCCGTCGGTGATCTGCACGCCGCCCATGGAGATGGCGAGCGCGCCCACGTCGATGCGTTCGCGGGTCTTGCCCAGCGCGGCGACGATACGGCCCCAGTTGGCGTCGCTGCCGGCGATCGCTGTCTTGACCAGGGGGGAGTTGGCGACGGTAAGACCGATGCGCCGCGCCGCGGCCTCCGAGGTCGCGCCGGTCACGTGGATGGTGACGAGCTTGGTCGCCCCCTCGCCGTCGCGGACGATCTGCCGGGCGAGGTCGCCGCAGACCGCGCCGAGCGCCTCCCGGAACGGGGAGAGGCGCGAATCGCGCCAATCGTCGATCGCCTCGTTGCCCGCCAGCCCGGTCGCGAACAGGAGCGCCATGTCGCTGGTCGAGGTGTCGCCGTCCACGGTGATCGCGTTGAACGAGCGGTTCACCGCCTGGCGCAGCAGCCGGTCCAGAACCGGCGCCGGAAGGCGGGCATCGGTGAACACGAAGGCGAGCATGGTCGCCATGTCGGGTGCGATCATGCCCGATCCCTTGGCGATTCCGGCGACCGTGACCGGCGCGTCCCCGATCCGGGCCGTCGCGCCGGCGCCCTTGGCGAAGGTATCGGTGGTGCGGATCGCCCCCGCCGCCCGCTCCCAGCCATCGTCGGCGAGCGACGCGGCGAGCGTCGGGATCGCCCCGGCGATGCGATCTATATTCGGCCGCACCCCGATCACCCCGGTGGAGGCCACCGCGACCGCGCGCTCGCCGCAGCGCAGCGCCGCGGCGGCGGCGCAAGCGGTGGCGGCGACGCACTCCGCGCCCGCCGGCCCGGTGAAGGCGTTGGCGTTGCCGGCATTGACCACCAGCGCCGCGGCGCGGCCCTCGGCCAGCATCGCGCGGGTCCACAGAACCGGCGGCGCGGCCGTCCTGGAGCGCGTGGTGACGCCGGCCACGGCCGTCCCCGGGGCGAGCTCGACCAGCAGCAGATCGTCGCGCCCGGCGTAGCGTTCGCCGCTGGCCCCGGCGGCAAGCCGGACGCCCGGAACCGGATCCAGCGCTGGAAAGCGGTCCGGCGCCAAGGGAGAAATATTCGCCACGGCTAGGGTTTCCCGATGCGGAGGTTTGTCGGATCGAAGGCTTATGCCGCGCCGCAGCGGCGATGTCCATGGCGGCGCGGCGGCGGACCGATCGTCACACCCGCAGCCCTGTCCCTGGCGCCTCGTTGACAGCGCAATGAGGTACTCTTATCTGTGGAGAACCCCGGGATCGCGCTCGCCCCGATACACCCGACAGCTCAGTCCGAGGAATCCCGATGTTCGGCCGTATCGCACAAAGTCTGATGGGCAGCGCCAATGAGCGCCTGATGAAGCGTCTGGCGCACGAGGCCGAGACCATCAACGCGCTCGAACCCGAGATCGAGGCGCTGTCCGACGCGGCGCTCAAGGCGCGTACCGGCTGGCTGCGCGAGCGCCTGGAAGGGGGCGAGGCGCTCGACGACCTGCTGCATGACGCCTTCGCCACCGTTCGCGAGGCGGCGAAGCGCACGCTGGGCCAGCGCCATTACGACGTCCAGCTCATGGGCGGGATTGTGCTCCATCGGGGCATGATCGCCGAGATGAAGACCGGCGAGGGCAAGACCCTGGTCGCGACCCTGCCGGTCTATCTCAACGCGCTCTCGGGCGAGGGCGTCCACGTGGTCACGGTGAACGACTACCTGGCCCAGCGCGATTCCGCCTGGATGGGCCAGATCTACGAATTTCTCGGGCTCACGGTCGGCTGCATCGTGCACGGGCTGACCGACGCCGAACGCCACGCCGCCTATGCGGCGGACGTCACCTACGGCACCAACAACGAGTTCGGCTTCGACTATCTCCGCGACAACATGAAGTTCCAGCTCGACGAGATGGTCCAGCGGCCGTTCCACTACGCCATCGTCGACGAGGTCGACAACATCTTCATCGACGAGGCGCGGACCCCGCTGATCATCTCCGGGCCGACCGACGATACGACCGATCTGTACCGCAGGGTGGACAAGCTGATCCCCGAGCTCGGACCCGACGACTACGAGAAGGACGAGAAGCAGCGCACCGTCGCCCTGACCGAGGCGGGTTCGGAGAAGATCGAGGCGCTGCTCGCCGAGGGCGACTTCCTCAAGGGCGCGGGGTTCTACGACATCTCCAACATCTCGGTCGTGCACCACGTGAACCAGGCGCTGCGCGCGCATGCGCTGTTCGAGCGCGATACCGACTACATCGTCAAGGACGGCCGCATCGTCATCATCGACGAATTCACCGGCCGCATGATGGAGGGCAGGCGGTTCTCGGAGGGGTTGCACCAGGCGCTGGAGGCGAAGGAGGACGTCGAGGTCCAGGCGGAGAACCAGACCCTCGCCTCGATCACCTTTCAGAACTATTTCCGGCTCTACCCCAAGCTCGCCGGAATGACCGGCACCGCGATGACCGAGGCGTCGGAGCTGGCCGAGATCTACGGCCTCGAAGTCGCCGAGATCCCGACCAACGAGGTGTGCATCCGCGCCGACGAGGACGACGAGGTCTATCGCACGGCCGAGGAAAAGAACAAGGCGATCCTCGCGATGATCGAGGATTGCAGCGCCCGCCGCCAGCCGGTGCTGGTGGGCACCGTCTCGATCGAGAAGTCCGAGCTCCTGTCCGGCCTCCTCAACCAGCGCAAGATCGAGCACAGCGTGCTCAACGCCCGCTACCACGAGCAGGAGGCCTATATCATCGCCCAGGCGGGCCAGCCCGGTGCGATCACCATCGCCACCAACATGGCCGGCCGCGGCACCGACATCCAGCTCGGCGGCAATGTCGACATGCGGGTCGCCCAGGAGCTCGCGGCGCTCAAATCCGACGCCGCGCGGGAAAAGCGGGGATCGGAGATCCGCGCCCGGGTGGAGGCCGAGGTCGGGGCCAACCGCAAGATCGTCCTCGAGGCCGGCGGGCTGTGCGTGATCGGCACCGAGCGGCACGAGGCGCGGCGCATCGACAACCAGCTTCGCGGCCGTTCCGGGCGCCAGGGCGATCCCGGCCGGTCGCGCTTCTTCCTGTCGCTGGAGGACGATCTGATGCGGATCTTCGGGTCCGAGCGGATCGACGGCATGCTGCGCCGCCTCGGCCTCGAAGAGGGCGAGGCGATCGTCCATCCGTGGATCAACAAGGCGCTGGAGAAGGCCCAGAAGAAGGTGGAGGAACGCAACTTCGAAATCCGCAAGAACCTGCTGCGCTTCGACGACGTGATGAACGACCAGCGCAAGGTGATCTACGACCAGCGCAAGGACTTGATGAACGCCAAGGACGTGTCCGAGACGATCGGCGACATGCGCCACGAGGCGATCCGCGGCGCGGTCGCGCGCTGCATTCCCGAGCGCGCCTATGCGGAGCAATGGGACGTCGAGACGTTGCACGGGGAAGGGTTGCGCCTGCTCGGTCTCGACATGCCGGTCGCGGAATGGGCCGAGGAGGAGGGGATCGCCGACGAGGAGATCGCCGACCGCATGATCGCTGCCGGCGACCGCCTGATGGCCGAGAAGGTCGCCAACTACACGCCCGCGATCATGCGGCTTGCGGAAAAGAGCATCTTGCTCCAGCTCCTCGACCAGACCTGGAAGGAGCATCTGCTCGGGCTCGACCACCTGCGCCAGGGCATCGGCTTGCGCGCCTACGGCCAGAAGGACCCGCTCAACGAGTACAAGCGCGAGGCGTTCGACCTGTTCAACGCGATGCTCGAACAGCTGCGCGAGACCACGACCTCGGTGATGTGCCATCTCGACCTGGAGATCCGCGACCCGGACGCGCTCGCCCCGCGCGAGGAACGGGAAGGGGTGGTCGAGGGGCGATCGGACCCGGCCATGGCGGGGGCCGACCCGTTCGGCGGGGCGGAACCGGAAGCCCTCCATCCGGCCGCGGCCTTCGCGCGGGGTCCGGCGCCCCGCAGCGCGGCGCTGGCCGGCGCGGTCGACGAGGTGCCGCCGGGCTGGACCTTCTACGAGCCGCTCGGCCGCCACCTGGACCCGGAGATCCCGGAAACCTGGGGCAAGGTGCCGCGCAACGCCGCCTGCCCCTGCGGGTCGGCCAGGAAATACAAGCACTGCCACGGACGGGTGGCCTGACCGGGCGCCGTCTCAGGCGAGCGAGACCTCGCCCATTTCCAGGAACTTGCGGGAGCGGTGATCGCGCAACGCGCCGGCATCCATCCCGGCCATTGCGTCGAGGGCGGCCGCGATGGCATCGCCGACCCGGGCGATCGCGGTCTCCGGGTCGCGGTGGGCGCCGCCGAGCGGCTCTTCGATCACGGTGTCGACGACGCCGAGCCTGTGCAGATCGTCGGCCGTCAGCCTGAGCGCTTCCGCCGCGTCGCGCGCGAACTCGCCGTCGCGCCACAGGATCGACGCGCAGCCCTCGGGCGATATGACGGAGTAGATCGAGTGCTGGAGCATCAGCACCCGGTTGGCCGCGGCGATGGCGATCGCGCCGCCGGAGCCGCCTTCGCCGATGACCGCGCTGACCAGGGGCACGCCAAGCGAGAGGCAGGTTTCGATCGAGCGGGCGATCGCCTCGGCCTGGCCGCGCTCCTCCGCGCCGATCCCCGGATAGGCGCCGGGCGTGTCGACCAGGGTCACGACGGGCAGCCCGAACCGGTCGGCGAGGCGCATCAGCCGCTGCGCCTTGCGGTAGCCTTCCGGCCGCGCCATGCCGAAATTGTGCTTCATCCGCGACTCGATCTCGGCGCCCTTCTCCTGGCCGATGACGACCACCGAGCGGCCGCGGAACCGGCCGATCCCGCCAATGATCGCCGCGTCTTCGGCATAGAGCCGGTCCCCCGCGAGCGTCCGGAACCCGTCGAACAGCGCGCGCAGATAGTCCACGCAGTGCGGCCGCATCGGGTGGCGCGCCACCTGGACGATCTGCCAGGGGGTGAGCTTGCCGTAGGTCTGGCGCAGCAGGCGCTCGATCCGCTGCTGCAGCCGCTGCACCTCGTCGGTGATCTCGATCTCGTTGACGTCGCCGATATGGCGCAGCTCCTCGATCTTGCCTTCGAGCTCGGCGATCGGCCGCTCGAAGTCGAGAAAGCTCGGCATGCCACGTTCGGTCACGGCTCAGCCGCGATTTGCCAGCGGATGGTGCGCCTCGACCAGGCGCTGCAGCCGGTCGTCCACCAGATGGGTGTAGATCTCCGTGGTGGCGAGGTCGGCATGGCCGAGCATGCGCTGCACGCTCCTGAGATCGGCCTCGTTGGCAACCAGATGGGTGGCGAACGCATGGCGAAGTACATGCGGCGAGACGCGATTCGCGTCAAGGCCGCAGCTTCCGGCCAAAGCCTTGAGTTCGCGGGCGAAATGCGAACGGGTGAGGTGCCCCGCCCGGGATCTCGAGGGGAACAGGAACTTGGACGTCCCGGCGTCCGGCACGAATTTCAGGCGATGGGGGAGATAGGCCTTGAGCGCGGTCCGGGCCGGTTCGCCGATCGGCACCAGCCGCTCCTTGGCCCCCTTGCCGCGCACCGAGATCAACGCGTCCTCGCCGAGCAGCGCGCCGACCGGCAGGGAGACCAGCTCGCTGACCCGAAGCCCGCTCGCATAGAGCAGCTCCAGCAAGGCGTGCAGCCGGAGTCCGCGAATGCCCGGACGCTCTTTCGCGGCGGCGATCAGGCGCCCGACCTCGTCCTCGTTCAGCAGCTTCGGGAGCGGCCGGCCCCGCCGCGGCGGGTCGATCCGCGACATCGGGTCATCCGTGCGCACCCCTTCGGCGATCAGGAACCCGAAGAGCTGGCGAATCGCCGCGATGCGCCGGGACGCGGTCCGCGCCGAGAGCCCCCGCGCGGAGAGGGATGCGAGATAGATCCTGAGATGCCCGTCCGCGACATCGGCGAGCGCCGGGCGGGAGGGCAGGGTGGAGAGGAACCGGCTCAGATCCTCGGCATCCCGCCGGTAGGCGGCGATCGTGTTATGCGCCGCGCCCCGTTCGGCGGCCATCATCTCGAGGAAGGACTCGACGTGGCGGGCGTCTCCGGCCATGGCCGTCACAACCGGTACGCCACGGCGGTCTCAAGCGCGAGCGACCTGGCCTCCGGATCGAGGCCGACCCGCCTCAGGCTCTCGACCACCAGCCGCATCGCCGCCGCTCCCGGCGTCTCGCCGTTGGCGCCGTTGAGGCCGAGCAGGGCGATCAGAACGGTCTCTCCCACCCGCCCGGCCGCCGAGGCTTCCTGGAGGGCGCGCCCCCAGGCGATGTCGGGCGCCGCCATGCGGGCCGGCGGTCCCGCCGCCAGCAAATCCGCCCAGCGCCCCGGGCCCGGCTCCGCGCCGAGCGCCTCGAGCAGGGAGAGAGCGACCACCTCCGCCTGGCGCGCGGTCTCCGCGTCGCCGCCATGGGCGCTGCGCCGCCATGCCGCCAGGGCGGTCTCGTCGACCGCCGCCGCGGTGTCCGGTGCGGCCAGGAGGCCGATCGCCCAGAGGCGGGACGAGGCTTCCCCGGCCACCGTGCCGGGCTCCGCTTCGCTCTCGGCGAGCCCCAGCCAGGCCCGTGCCTGTTCCACTTGGCCTGCCGTCAGCAGGGCCGACACCGCGTCGGGAGCGAACCAGGCCAGCGCGGGGTCCTGCGGAAGCGCCGCGAGGACCGGCACGCTCGCCGCGGCCACGACGTCGTAGCCGCCGTTCTCCTGGGCAAGCTCGAAGGCGTGTCTCAGGAGCCGGGCCTTCGCTTCCGCGCCGTCCGCGGCCGCCGCGCTGAGCAGCAGCAGGGCGCGGCCCCGCGGTCCCCATACGCCTGCCGCGGTCTTTGCCGGATCGGCGTGGGCGTCGTCGTCCCACTGCACCGCGGCGTAGAGCTCGTTCAGCCGGTCCGCGTCGATCGCGCCATAGACCAGCGCGCGCTCGCCCGCCGCGAGCCGCAGATCGAGCCCGGCGTTCGGGCTGGCGGCGACGCTGCGCAGCACCGCCGGGCGGTCCGAGCCCAGCACGTCGGCCGGAAGGCGCACATTGGCCGCGCGCATCATCGCCAAATCGAGCCCGGCGGGGTCGGGAAGGCTCTCGACGACCGCCGTCTCGCCGCCGTTGAGCGTCTCCACCAGCTCCGGGAAGAACGGCGCACTCTCGTCGCCGCGCTCGGCAAGGACATCCACGATGATGTCGGCCCGCGCGCCTTCGTCCGAGAGCAGCAGGCAGAACGCGAACGCCCGCTGCCAATAGGAGTCCTCGGAACGGCGGGCGACGTCGCGCACGCGCTGGCAGGCGCCGGAATTGTCGTTCAGCAGGAACAGCGCCTCAACGGCGCTGCGCGACAGGGTCTCCCCGGCCCGGTCGAGCGGAACCTGGTTCGCCAGGCGGCTCGCCGCTTCGGCCGCGCCGAGCTCCACCAGCCGCGCGACGCGCGAGGTCAGCATGTCGGGCCCGTTCGATTCGCCATGCGGCGCCTGCGCGCGGGTGGACAGCAGCCGTATGGCCAGCTTGCGGGCCGAGGCGGAGCGCGATTTCGCGGGCAGGCGGGCGAGGAGCTTCTCGATCAGGGAGCGCTTAGATCCGCGCCACAACGTGACGCCGAGCCCGCCCTCGTCCTTGTCGATGAGTCCGACCGATGCCGTATCGAGAACCTCGAGCGCGGTCGCCGTCACCGACCCGCCGTCCGGCGGCTCCGCCTCCCGCGCGGCGGCCGGCGGCGTACCGGTCTCGGGCGGCTTGACCGGCTCGGCGGAGGGCTCCTCGGAGCTCGCCGGCGGGATCAGGCGGACGGGCGCGCTCGGGCGTTCCGACGAGTCGGTCTGGGCGAGGCGGAGCGGCCTGTCCCCGTCCCGCGCCGCGGCGCCGGGTGCGGTCGCCGCAAGGGCGAGGGTTGCGACCGCCGTGGCGGCGGCGAGCAATGCGACCGGTCTAGCGTGGCAACCGCGCATCGGGGATGACCTTCTCCACCCTGGCCGTCGGCGGCGGGATATCGGAGAGCGCGAAATAGACGGCGCCCGCGACGACCGCCAGCACGGCAACGACAACCAACACGCGGGACAGCCTGTGCATGCGGCGACTCGACCCCAGAAGCGATGCCGGCGGAAACCCCTCCCGCCGCCGATGTCGGCGACATCGGGTACCATCCATACTATAATTCGCCGGCTAATGTATGACTGTGGCAAATTTGCGGCGGGTCGCCTTCGCGGCGGGAAATCCCGCCGTGCAGCCGGGCTTGTCCAAGGGCGGTCGCCTTGAGCGAGCGAGAAACCCCCGGGATCTCGCGCTCCATCGTGCTCGTCGGTCTGATGGGGGCGGGCAAGACGTGCATCGGCCGCGAGCTCGCCAAGCTCTACGACCTGCCGTTCGTCGACGCCGACGACGAGATCGAGGCCGCCGCCGGCTGCGCGATCGAGGACATATTCGCCGTCTACGGCGAAGCGGAATTCCGCAGCGGCGAACGCCGGGTGATCGCGCGGCTGCTCGACCGGCCGACCCAGGTGCTGGCGACCGGCGGCGGCGCGTTCATGGATTCCGACACCAGGGCGGCGATCCGCGCCAAGGCGGTCTCGGTCTGGCTGCGCGCGGATGTCGAGCTGCTGCTGGGCCGGGTGGCGCGGCGCGACAATCGCCCGCTCCTGAAGCAGGACGACCCCCGCCGGGTTCTCGAGCGTCTGATGGCGGAGCGCTACCCGGTCTATGCACAAGCCGACCTCGTGGTCGACACGACGGAGGAAAAGCCGCGGGCCACCGCAGCCCGCGTGGCCGCGGCGATCGACGCATTCCTGGCCGGAGAACGGACGGCGCAACCGGCGATATGAGCCAGACCCTGCGAGTCGAACTCGGCGAGCGCTCCTATGACATCGTCGTCGGCGACGGGCTGATCGACCGGGCCGGCGCGCATCTCGCGCCGCTCGCCGGACCGCGCCCGTTGCTCGTGGTCACCGACGAGACCGTTGCCTCGCTTCATCTCGGCCGGCTCGAAGCCTCGCTCGATGCCGCCGGTCTCGCATGCCATCGCTTCGTCCTGCCCGACGGCGAGGCGAGCAAGAGCTTTGCGCAGCTCCAGGATCTGCTTGAAGGAATCCTGGAGACCCGGCCCGAACGGTCGTCGGTCGTGGTGGCGCTCGGCGGCGGCGTGGTCGGCGACCTCGCCGGCGTTGCCGCGAGCCTCGCGCTGCGCGGCCTCGGATTCGTGCAGATCCCCACCACGCTGCTCGCCCAGGTGGACAGCGCCGTTGGCGGCAAGACGGCGATCAACAGCGGCTACGGCAAGAACCTCGTCGGCGCGTTCCACCAGCCGAAGCTGGTGCTCTCCGACACCGGGACCCTCGACACGCTGCCCAGGCGCGAGCGTCTCGCCGGCTACGCCGAGGTGGTGAAATACGGGCTGCTCGGCGACCGTGCCTTCTTCGAATGGCTGGAGGACCAGGGCGGCGCGGTGATCGACGGCGGGGGCGAGGCCCGCGGCTACGCGGTGCGCAAGAGCTGCGCCGCCAAGGCCGCCATCGTCGCCGCCGACGAGACCGAGCAAGGGGTGCGCGCGCTGCTCAATCTCGGCCACACCTTCGGCCACGCGCTCGAGGCGCGGGCGCGCTATGACGGGGCGGTGCTGCATGGCGAGGCGGTCGCTGTCGGTCTGGTCCTCGCCTTCGCCCTGTCGGCCGAGCTCGGGCTCTGCGGGCACGACGACGCGGCGCGGGTGCGGCGCCATCTGCGGGCGGTGGGGCTGCCCGCGGCGGTGGCCGAGCTCGGCGCCGAGCTCGGCGGCGCGGACGACCTGATCGCCGCGATGGGGCGCGACAAGAAGGTTCGTTCCGGCGAGCTCAACTTCGTCCTGGCGCGCGGGATCGGCGACGCGTTCATCGCTTCCGGGATCGACCGTTCCGCGCTGGAGACCGTCCTCGCGCGCGAGTTCGCCGCATGACCATCGCGCTGGTCGCCACGCTCGCGGGCATTGCCGTTCTGATCCTGCTGTCCGCCTTCTTTTCCGGCTCCGAGACCGCGCTCACCGCCGCCTCGCACCCGCGCATGCACCAGCTCGAGCGCAAGGGCGAGCGGCGGGCGGGCATCGTCAACCGGCTGCGCCAGCGCAAGGAGCGGATGATCGGTGCCATCCTGCTCGGCAACAATTTGGTCAACATCCTCGCCTCGGCGCTGGCCACCAGCGTGCTGATCTCGGCGGTCGGCGAGACCGGGGTGGTCTACGCCACGATCGCGATGACGCTGCTGGTGCTGGTCTTCGGCGAGATCCTTCCCAAGACCTTCGCGTTTCAGAACCCGGACCGCGTGGCGCTGCTGATCGCCCCGGTGTTCCGGGTGCTGGTGGCGGTGCTGGGTCCGATCACCGACGGCTTCCAGATCGTCGTCCGCGGGCTGCTCGGCCTGTTCAGGGTCTACTCCCGCGGCGGCGAGGAGCGCGCCCGGGCGCTGGAGGAGCTGCGCGGCGCGATCGAGCTCCACCCGGGCAGCGGCAGCTCCGCCGACCAGGAACGGGCGATGCTGCGCAGCATCCTCGACCTCAACGATGTCGAGGTCGAGATGGTGATGCGCCACCGCATGGACGTGGTCGCGCTCGACGCCGACCAGCCGGCGTCGGAGATCGTCGACCAGGCGCTCGGCAGCCCGCATACCCGCATCCCGCTGTGGCGCGACAACCCCGACAACGTGGTCGGCGTATTGCACGCCCGGGAGCTCGCCCGCGCCATGCGCGCCCATGCCGGCGACCTCGATTCGCTGGAGATCGACCGCATCTGCGCAAAGCCCTGGTTCGTGCCGGAGACCACCACGCTGCTCGACCAGCTCCAGGCCTTCCGGCGGCGGCACGAGCACTTCGCGCTGGTGGTCGACGAGTACGGCGCCCTGATGGGGATCATCACGCTGGAGGACATCATCGAGGAGATCGTGGGCGAGATCTCCGACGAACACGACGTCGTCCCGATCGGCGTCCGGCGGCAGCGCGACGGCGCCTATCTGATCGACGGGGCGGTGACCGTGCGCGACCTCAACCGGCGTTTCGACTGGGAGCTGCCCGACCAGGAGGCGGCGACCATCGCGGGCCTGGTCATCCACGAGGCCAGGATCATCCCCGAGATCGGCCAGATCTTCGTGTTCCACGGCTTCCGCTTCGAGGTCATGCGGCGCGAGCGCAACCAGCTCACCCAGATCCGCGTCTCGCGCGCCGATGGCGGGGCGCAGGAAACCCCGCCCGCGCAACAGGCCGCGCCCGCGGGTTGACGCGGGCGCCTCTGGAGCGTCCATCCGGAGCACCTCGATTCGCGGGGTCTGGCGGCGCTGTGGCGCGAGGCCCTGCTCGCCCGGGCGGTGCTGCGCGGCGCAACGAGGGGATACCGGATCGGGTTGCCATGGCTACGGGAGAACGGAACGCGGCCGGGCGTCGGCCGCGCCGTGCCGTGGCGGGCGCCCCCGGACCGTCGGACGAGCGCGCGCGGACCGCTACCCCGGTTCGAAGCCCTCCGGCAGCCGCCACTCCGAGTAGGCGATCGCGTCGATGTCGACGGTTATCCCGTGGCCGCGCGCGGGGCCCCGCGGCAGGTCGGCCGCGCCCGCATAGCCCTCGTGGCAGAACAGCTCGATCACGTTGCCCGAGGGATCGCGGAAGAACATCAGCGCCTCGATGCCCTGGCGCGTCCACAGATTCGTGGTCGGAATGCCGCAGGCGGCGAGCCAGTTCTGCATCGCGATCAGCGAGTCCGCATTGCAGGCGAACCCCAGATGGGGGTATTCGGCGCCCGGCTCGATAAAGCTGCAGCCCGCCGACCCGATCCCGATACGCGCGCCGCAGATGTCGAACAACGCAAACGCGTCTTCCCTGACCAGCATCTCGCCGCCCAGCACGTCGCGGTAGAAGCGGATCCCCTCGTCGAGGTCGCGGCACGGAACGCTGACATGGTCGATTCCGTCGAAGCGCGGCGGGCCGGCGACGCCGGCGCCTCGCTCGGCGACTGCGATCTCGGCCATTCGACCCTCCCTTCGGTTTTCGAGGCCGGGATGGTAGGACAGTTCCCGCCACCAACAAAGCGGTTGTACCGACAGTGCCGATGCCCGAGCCCAAGCCTTCCGTCGTCTCCCTGCGCGGCGTGAGCAAGCGCTACGGCCGGCGTCTGGCCGTCGACGGGCTCGACCTCGACGTTCCGGCCGGGCAGTGCTTCGGCCTGCTCGGCCCCAACGGCGCCGGCAAGACGACGACGCTGAGGATGATCTACGGCGCCGCCCGGCCGAGCGCCGGCACGGTCTCGGTGTTCGGCCGCGACGTGGCGCGGCACGGCCGCGCGGTGCGCGCGCAGCTCGGCGTGACGCTGCAGGACAACGTGCTGATCGAGACCGCGACCGCGCGCGAGAACATGGAGATCTTCGGGCGCCACTATCTGCTGGACGCCGAGACCATCGCGCGGCGCGTCGGCACGCTGGTCGAGTTCCTCCAGCTCGGCGCCCACGCCGACATGGTCGTGCGGCGCCTGTCGGGCGGGTTCAAGCGGCGCCTCGCGGTTGCGCTCTCGCTGATGAACATGCCCGAGCTGCTGATTCTCGACGAGCCCACCACCGGGCTCGACCCCAATGTCCGCCAGGGGCTGTGGTCGCGCGTCCGCGCGCTCCGCGCGGCCGGCACCACGGTGCTGCTGACCACCCATTACATGGACGAGGCGGAGCGGCTGTGCGACCGGGTGGTGATCATGGCCGCCGGGAGGGCGATCGCCGACGACGCCCCGGCCGCGCTGATCGCCACGCATCTCGCGCGCGAGGCCATCGAGTTCGACTGCGACGAGGTGGAGGGGGGGCGGTTCCTCGCCGGCCTCGCCGATGCCGTGCCGTATCTCCGCGCCGGCAACCGGCTGATGGCCTTCGCCGACGATGCCGGGCGGCTGCAGGAGGCGCTGCGCGCGCTCGACGGCGGCGACAGGAGACCCATCGTCCTCCGCCCGGCCAATCTGGAGGACGTGTTCCTCTCGCTCAGCGGCACCAGGCTGGACGAGGAGGGCTGAATTGGACGTCTCCCCGCGCCACGCCTGGTCGGTCTGGCGCCGCAACGCGACGCTCTATCGGCGCACCTGGAAGTTCAACATCCTGCCGAATTTCTTCGAGCCGGTGTTCTACCTGACGGCGATCGGCATCGGCGTCGGCGCCTATATCTCCGAGATCGGCGGGATGCGCTATATCGAGTTCCTGACGCCCGGGTTGCTGGCGGTCGCGGCGATGCATGGCGCGAGCTTCGAGGTGACCTACAACGTCTATGTCCGAATCCATTTCGAGAAGGCGTATGACGGCATGCTGACCACACCGGTCGGGCCGGACGACATCCTGATCGGCGAGGTCCTGTGGTCGATGACCCGCTCGCTGATCTATGGCGGCGGGTTCTTCGTGGTGGCGACGCTGTTCGGGCTGGTGCCGTTTCCGGGCGGGCTCGCGGCGCTGGCGGTGATTCCGCTCGCGGGCCTGCTGTTCGCCGCAATCGGCCTCGCCTTCACCATGCGCATCCCCTTCATCGACCTGTTCAGCTTCTACTTCACCCTGTTCCTCACGCCGCTCTTCCTGTTCTCGGACGTCTTCTTCCCGATCCGCGAACGTCTGCCCGGGGCGTGGCTGATCGTGGCCGAGGCGCTGCCGCTGCTGCACCCGGTGCGGCTCGCCCGCTCGGCCTTCCAGGGCGAGTGGGGCTGGGTCGCGCTGTGGGATGTGGGCTACATCCTGGTGGTCTCCGCGCTGCTGCTCGACTTCGCCCGCCGCGGGGTGGCGAAGCGCCTGATGAACTGACCGGGCGCGCCGATTGCCGGGCACAGCGGCGGCGTGTAGCATCCGCGCGCCCCAACGCGGAGGGAGAGACATGGACGGCACCACCAGCGGGATCGGCGCGAAGGTCGTCGCCCTCCGGGAGACCTGGCACACCAAGAAGCACCCGTTCTTCCAGGCGATGACCGACGGGTCGCTGCCGCTCAAGGCGCTCGGGATCTACATGGCGAACCACTACAAGTTCGTCGAACAGGCGCTGCCGTCCTTCGGCCTGCTGCTCTACCGCGCGCCCAAGGACGTCGTCCAGTCGCTGGTCGAGAACCTGGCCGAGGAAGAGGGGCTGATCGCCTCCCCCGGCGAGGACAAGCAGCCGCACGACCACACCGAGATGATCTTCGACTTCTGCAACGCGGCCGGGCTCGCCACCGAAGAGGTCAGGAAGCTGAAGATGGGTCCCGCCTGGTGGGGGCGTACCCTGCACTACGTCCACTGCCTGCGCGACGAGCCGGTGGGCGTGGCGCTCGCCATGCAGTCGACCCAGGAGGGCCAGCAGGTCGCGCTCAACACCGAGATCACCATCCCTTCCTTGGCGAAGCATTACGGCTACGGAGCGGATGCGAAGGAGATCGCCTTCTTCGTCGAGCACGCCGAGGCGGACCTCGAGCATTCCAACCGCCAGATGGCGCTCTGCGAGAAATACGTCACGCCCGAGCTGGAGGCGCGCACGCTGGAGGTCTGCGAGGAGGCGGTCCGGCTGCGCTGGGCGTCGATTACCGAGATCTACCGCGAGCACGTGCTCAACGAGGCCGGGATCCTGCCCCCCGGCGTCGCCGCCTGAACCTGCCGGGGTCCGGTCAGGGCAGGAAGTCGTCCAGCTCCACGCTGTCGAAGTTCTTCGGGATCGCGCGCTCGAAGCGGGCGCGCGCCTCGACCTGGGTCGGCGCCGGCATGGTCGCGTCGATCATCCACTTGGTGCCGATCCGGTGCAGGCTGTCCATCCCCTCGACGATGGGCGAGATGTTGTCGAGCGGGAACACCCGGGTGTTGGGGATCAGGACCACGTCCTTCTCGGCATGCACCCGGGTGGTCATCGACCACATCACCTGGCGCAGATCCGCGGCGTCGATGTCCTCGTCGACGGCGATCGCCACCTTGGGGTGGAGATAGGGTCCCGACAGCGCCGCCATCAGCGCGGTCTTGGCCTGGCCCTCCACCCGGGGGCGGATTTTCAGCACCAGCATCATCAGCCCGGCCGCGGTGACGCAACGGATGTCGCGCAAATCGAGCCCGCCCTCGACATTGCGCAAATGCTCCCGGGTCGCGATCTCGATGCCGAGCGCGGTGGTCTGCTGCGTGTCGGTGACCGGGAAGCCGCAATGGATGGCGTAGAAGATCGGGTCCCTGCGCCGGGTGATCGCCTTGACCCTGAAGATCTCGGAATGGCCCTGCATGGCGTAGGTGCCGGGCACCTCGCCGAACGGGCCTTCGGGCTCGAGATGGTTGGGCAGCACCTCGCCCTCGATCACCAGCTCGGCCTCGGCCGGGACCTCCACGTCGATGGTCTCGCACTTGACCATGCGCACCGCCTCGCCCATCAGCCCGCCGGAGAGTTCGAGCTCGTCCACGCCGAACCGGGTCGTGTAGGCCGAGCCGAAGAAGATCGCCGGGTGCACGCCGAACACCATCGCCACCGGGGTCGGCTCGTTGCGCGCCGAGTACATGTCGTAGATCCGCCGCGCTTGGCGGTGCAGCATCAGGAACCCGGTCTTGTCGCGCCCCATGATCTGCTGGCGGTGGATCGACATGTTGCGGATGCCGGTCTCGGGGTCCTTGATGATCGCCATGCCCGATGCGAGGAAGCGCCCGCCGTCCTTCTCCGAGACGATCATCGACGGGATGTCGTCGAGGTCGGCGTCGTCCCCCTTGAGGATCACCTCCTTGACCGGCGCGCGGTCGGCATCGACGTCCTCCGTCGGGATCGGCTCGCGCAGCCGGAGCGACATGGTCTCCAGCATCTCGTCCTCGGGGATGCCGAGCCCGATCGACCATTTCCTGCGGTCGGCGAGGATCTGGCTGCAGGCCTGCCAGCCCGCATGGCCCTTGATGTTGCTGAACAGGCTCGACTTCCCGAGATCGTTATAGGTCTTCCACTCGACCGCCGACATGTTGGAGAGCGGGTCGACCTCCTTGGTGAAGTGGATCATCTCGCCCTGCTGCTGCAGGTTGGCGAGAAAGGTGCGGTAGGATTGATCGGGCATCGGCCGGACTCCGGGAAACGCGCGCCCGACCGCCTGCCGGCCCGGGCTTCGGCGTGGTTTTAGAGGGCGGGCGGGGCGGGCGCTACTGCCCCTTGAAGCTGGGGCGGCGGCGCTCGGCGAAGGCCTTGAGCCCCTCCGCGCGGTCCTCCGACCAGGCCAGCATGTAAGCGAGATCCGCCTCCTGCATGAAGCCGTGCATCAGCGGCAGGTCCATGCCGCGGTCGATCGCCTGCTTGGTCATCATGATGGCGAGCGGACCGTTCCGCGCCATCGCCTCGACGATCTCGCGCGCCTTGGCGAGCGCCTCGCCCTTCGGCGTGACGTGGTTGACGATGCGGTAGGACCGGGCTTCCTCGGCGCCGATCCGGCGCGCCGTCCAGATCAGCTCCTTGGCGAGCGCGGCGCCGATCATGCGGGGCAGGTTCTGGGTGCCGCCGGCGCCCGGGATCAGGCCATGGCGGGATTCCGGCAGGCCGAACTGGGCGTCCTCGCCGGCGACGATGAGGTCGCCGAACATGGCGAGCTCGAACCCGCCGCCGAGGCAATAGCCCTCGACCGCCGAGATCACCGGCTTGGTATAGGCCTGCATGAACTTGTAGAGCACCCGGTTGCGGCGCACGTTGTAGCGGGCGCGGTAGTTGTCGTAGCGCTCGTGGATCTCGTCCTTGAACCCGCTGAGGTCGGCGCCGGAGCAGAACGCGCGCTCGTCGCCCTGGAGGATGACGGCGAGGATGTCGCGGTCGAGCTCGACCTCGGCCAGCGCGTCCATGATCTCCTCGGCCATGGGCTCGTTGATCGCGTTCATCACCTCCGGCCGGTCGAGCGTCACCTCGAGCGCGGCGTCGCGCCGCTCGGTCTTGATGTTCTCGTAGTCGCCGTTCTCGGTCGCCACCCCCGCCTCCAGCCAGTCATGCAAAGGCCGGCATTATAGCGGCGGGGCGGGGCGGTGCTATGGACCGGCCTTTGCGCGCCCGCTATATCTCCGCCCGCCCGGCGCGGGCCGCATTGCAGGGGAGAACGGGGACCATGGAGACCTATCGACTCTATATCGACGGCGCCTTCGTCGATGCCGGGGGCGGCAGGACGAAGCCCAGCATCAACCCGTTCGACGGCGAGGCGATCGCCGACATCCCGGTCGCCGGCCCGGGCGATGCGGAGAAGGCGATCGCCGCCGCGCGCAGGGCTTTCGACGAGGGGCCGTGGCCAGGCATGAGCGGCGAGGAGCGCTCGGCGCTGATCGGCGCGCTCGCCGCCCGGATGAAGGAGCGCCAGAAGGAGCTCGCGGCCAACGAAGCGCGCGATTCCGGCGGCACCATCGCCAAATGCGGCGCCGATGCCTATCTCGCCCAGCGCCAGATGGCCTGGTTCGGCGAGATGGCCAGGCGCTACAACGCCGAGGCCCGCGAGATCGAGGGCATGTCCCGTCCCGGGCGGTCCTTCAACTACACGATCCGCGAGCCGATCGGCGTCTGCGCCTCGATCATCCCGTGGAACTTTCCCCTGCTGATGGCGGTGTGGAAGCTCGGCCCGGCGCTCGCCACCGGCAACACCATCGTCCTGAAGCCGGCCAGCGACACGCCGCTCAATGCGCTGGAGCTCGCCCGCATCGTCGACGAAATCGGCTTCCCGCCCGGCGTGGTCAACATCATCGCCGGCCCCGGCGGGACCATCGGCGAAGTCATGACCACCAGCCCGCTGGTCGACAAGGTGGCGTTCACCGGCTCCACCGAGGTGGGCCGCGACATCATGGCCAAGGCCGCGGGCACGCTGAAGAAGGTCACCCTCGAATGCGGCGGCAAGTCGGCCAATATCGTGCTGCACGACGCCAACTGGGACATCGCGGTCGACGGCTCGATCTTCGCCTCGTTCTACCACCAGGGCCAGGTCTGCGAGTCCGGTACCAGGCTGCTGCTGCCCAGCGATCAGCACGACGATTTCGTCGGCCAGATGGTCGCCAAGCTGGAAGCGCTGCCGATGGGCGACCCGCTCGACCCGGCGACCCGGCTCGGGCCGGTGGTGTCGGAGCGCCACATGGAGACCGTGCTCGACTATATCGAGCTCGGCAAGAAGGAGGGGGCGACGCTCGCCTGCGGCGGAGCGCGGGCGACCGAGGGCCCGCTCGGCAAGGGGTATTTCATCGAGCCCACCGTGTTCACCGACGTCACCAACGACATGCGCATCGCCCGGGAGGAGATCTTCGGCCCGGTGCTGTGCGTGCTCAAATACGACAGCGAGGATGAGGCGGTCTCGATCGCCAACGACTCGATCTTCGGCCTCGGCGGCGGCGTCTGGAGCGAGGACCTCGACCACGCGCGCGAGATCGCCGCCCGGATGCGCACCGGCACGGTGTGGATCAACGACTGGCATCTGCTGAGCGAGCGCATGCCGTTCGGCGGCTACAAGCAGTCGGGGATCGGCCGCGAGTTCGGCGAGGAGGGGCTGAACGAGTACACCGAGGTCAAGGCGCTGCATGTCGACGACACGCGGACGCGCGACAACAAGCCCTGGTACGACATGCTGGTGCCGCGCGCCAAGACGGACGCCTGAGCGTGATCGACGCCGCCATCGTCGGCCTCGGCCGCTGGGGCCAGACGCTGGTCGATTCGCTCGGCGAGGGGTCCGACGCGATCCGCTTTGTCCGCGCCGTCACCCGGACCCCGTCGAAGGTCGAGGACTACGCGGCGGCGAAGGGGCTGGCGCTGGGGGCGGATTATCACGCCGCGCTCGCCGATACGGGGATCGACGCGGTTGTGCTGGCGACGCCGCACTCGCTGCATGGCGGCCAGATCGTCGCCGCGGCGAAGGCCGGCAAGCACGTGTTCTGCGAGAAGCCCCTCACCCTGACCGCGGCCGACGCGGCGGTGGCGATCGAGGCGGCGGACACGGCCGGGGTCGTGCTGGCGGTCGGCCACAACCGGCGCTTCGCGCCCAACTTCCGCGCACTCCGCTCGATCCTCGACGCGGGCCGGCTGGGCGACGTCCTGCACGTCGAAGGCAATTTCTCGGCCGATCTCCGGCGCGCGGCGGAGACCTGGCGCGCCGATGCGGCGGAGAGCCCGGCGGGCGGGATGACCTCGCTCGGCATCCACGTGGTCGACGCCTTCGTCGGGCTCGCCGGACCGGTGACTTCCGTCCGGACCCGGAGCAAGCGGATCGCGCTGCCCTTCGGCGTCGACGATGCGACCTCGGTGCTGATCGACTTCGATTCCGGCTGCACCGGCTATCTCGGCACCGTCGCCGCGACCGCCCATCTCTACCAGCTTCGCGTCATCGGCACCGGCGGCTGGGCCCAGATCCACGCGCTCGACCGGCTGGAGGCGGAATTCGTCGACGGCGGAAGCGAGGACCGAAGCTGGGACGGCTACGACTACCCCGGCTACCGGACGATACGGGAGTGCCTGGAGGCCTTCGCGGCCGCCGCCTCGGGCGGCGCGCCGTTCCCCATCCCGCCCGGCGAGATCGGCCACGCGACGGGGGTGCTGGAGGCGATCGTCCGTTCCGCGGAGAGCGGCGAGGCTCAGCCGGTTTGATCGCGCTCGGCGCGCGACGTCGCCGCATAGACCCCGGCGAAGACCAGCACGATCCCGGCCGCGTGGTACCAGCGCGGCTCTTCCCCGAAGAAGGCGACCGCCATCGCCGTCCCGAAGATCGGCACGGTGTAGATGAAATAGCCCGCCGTGTTGGCGCCCACCCGGGCGATGGCCCCGACCCAGAGGATCTGGGCGATCAGCGACGGGAACAGCGCGATGAACCCGACCGCCGCCATCGCGCCCGGGGTCCAGTCCGCCACCCGCCCCAGCACGACGGCTTCCAGCAGGAACAGTGGCAGGCAGGTGATCGCGCCGACCGCGCAGAGCACCGCCATCAGCTCGGTCGGGCTCAACGCCTGCGGCGCGCGCCTGAGGCTGGTCGAGTAGAAGGCGTAGCAGAGCGTGCTCGCCCAGAGCAGCGGGTCGCCGATCCCCACCGACAGCGTCAGCAGGACCGCCGGCTCGCCGCGCACGATGATCGTGAGGATGCCGAGGAAGCCGATCGCCACGCCGCAGATCTGCACCCGCGAGATTCCGACCCCGAAGAACAGCCACGAAACGAGCACGATGTTGATCGTCATCGTGGCCAGCAGGATCGAGCCGTTAATCGCCTGGGTGTGCTCCAGCCCGAGGAAGAACAGGCCGCCGAAGGCGGTCATGTTGAGGCAGCCCAGCAGCAGGAGGTCGCGCCAATGCGCCCGCACGACGCTGCGCTTGGCGATCAGCGCCCGCCCGGTGAACGGCAGGACCGCAAGCAGGGCGATCGACCAGCGCCAGAAATTGATCGTCAGCGGCGGCACTTCCGGCGTCGCCGCCCGCCCGGCGATGATAGTCCCCGCCCAGCACAGCGCGACGAAGAGCAGGATCGCAAAGGCGGCCGTCCGTCCGGGCAGCGCGCCTTCGATCCGCGCGAGGAGGGAGGGGCTGGACACGGCGGCGATCCTATAGCGCCCGCACCGCCGCGCCGATAGGCTATGCTCACGGAATTGTGAGGCTCGGCTTGCTTGCGGATGCCGCCCGCCGCCCAAAGTAAAGGCGAACGATTCTTTTGGGAGGATTTGAGGCCATGTCGATTCCGTCGAAGACCGTCGCGCGCGCGTTCGGAGCGGGGGGCGCGCTCGCGCTCCTGCTCGTTGCCGCGACCGCCGCCGCCAGCCCGGCCTCCTGGAAGTCGTCCTGGCCGAAGACCGACTTCTCGAAGCATTCCGTTCCGTTCGAGGAGATCATGTCGGGCGGCCCGCCGAAGGACGGCATCCCCTCGATCGACGATCCGAAATTCGTGCCCCTCGCCGAGGCGACCGACCTCGCCGATACCGAGCCGGTGATCACGGTGAAGATCGGCGAGGACGCGCGCGCCTACCCGCTGCGGGTGCTGATCTGGCACGAGATCGTCAACGACACCGTGGGCGGCATGCCGGTCTCGGTGACCTATTGCCCGCTCTGCAACTCGGCGATCGTGTTCGACCGCCGCCTCGACGGGCGGGTGCTCGATTTCGGCACCACCGGCAAGCTGCGCAACAGCGACCTCGTCATGTACGACCGCCAGACCGAGAGCTGGTGGCAGCAATTCACCGGCACCGGGATCGTCGGCGAGCTGGACGGCAAGATGCTCAGGATCCTGCCGGCCCGGGTCGAGTCCTTCGCCCTGTTCAAGGAGCGCCACGCGGACGGGCGGGTCCTGGTGCCCAACAGCTCGGCGATGCGGCCCTACGGCATGAACCCCTATACCGGCTACGACAGCGCCACGCGCCCCTTCCTCTATCGCGGCGACCTGCCCGAGGGCATCGCGCCGATGGCCTATGTGGTCAAGGTGGGCGACGAGGCCTGGCCGCTAGAACTGCTCCGGGAACGCAAGGAGCTGACCGCCGGCGATCTGCGGCTGCGCTGGCTGCCGGGGCAGAACTCCGCCCTGGATTCGGGCGCGATCCCGGAAGGCCGCGATATCGGCAACGTGATCGTCGAGCGCCGCGACGGCGACGAGTGGAAGGACGAGGTGCACGATCTCACCTTCGCCTTCGTGTTCCACGCCTTCGTGCCCGGCGGGACGCTTCACAAGGGCGGGTGAGGCGCGGTCCCGGCCATTGTCGACAAACCGGGCTCGGCCTATATTCGGATCGCTCGGAACGAGGCGGATTTGCGAGGGTCTCGGCACCTAGATGCCCCTGGACGCAGCATATCCCGACATCGCCTTCTCGGTTTGCCCGCATGACTGCCCGAGCGCCTGCGCGCTCGACGTCGAGCGCCTGGCGCCTGACCGGATCGGCGCGGTGCGCGGCGCGGAGGACAACCGCTACACCGCGGGCGTGGTGTGCGCCAAGGTCGCCCGCTACGCCGAGCGGGTGCATCACCCGGACCGCCTGACCCGGCCGTTGCTTCGGACCGGGCCCAGGGGGTCGGGCGACTTCGCCGAGATCTCCTGGGACGAAGCGCTCGACCGGGTGGCCGATGTCTTCGCCGAGCGCGCCGCGCGCCTGGGCAACGAGACCGTCTGGCCCTACTACTACGCCGGCACCATGGGGCTGGTGCAGCGCGAGGGCATCAACCGTCTGCGCCACGTCATGCGTTATTCGCGGCAGTTGAGGACCATCTGTTCGGCGCTGACCGACGCCGGCTGGCTGGCCGGTGTGGGCGCCAGGTACGGCCCCGATAGCTGCGAGGTGGCGCTCAGCGACCTGATCGTGGTCTGGGGCTCCAATCCGGTCCACACCCAGGTCAACCTGATGCACCACATCGCCGTCGCCAGAAAGACGCGCGGGGCCAAGCTGGCGGTGATCGACCCTTACCGGACCGGGACCGCGAAGATCGCCGACCTTCATCTCGCGCTGCGCCCGGGCACCGACGGCGCGCTCGCCTGCGCGACGATGCACGTGCTGTTCCGCGACGGCTGGGCCGACCGGGGCTACATGGCGCGCTACGCCGACGACCCCGACCGGCTGGAAGCCCATCTCGCCGACCGCACGCCGGAATGGGCGGCCCGCATCACCGGGCTCGACGCCGCCGAGATCGAGGACTTCGCGGCGCTCTACGGCGCCAACAAGAAGGCGATGATCCGCGCCGGCTACGGCTTCTCGCGCTCGCGCAACGGGGCGGTCAACTACCACGCCGTGACCTGCCTGCCCACGGTGACCGGCGCCTGGGCGCATGAGGGCGGCGGCGCGCTCTACGCCAATAGCGGGCTGTTCGGCATCGACATGCGGCTGATCGATGGCACCGACGCCCTCGACCGCGACACGCGGGTTCTCGACATGTCGCGCATCGGCGCGGTGCTGACCGGCGATCCGCGGGATATCGGCGACGGCCCGCCGGTCACCGCCATGCTGATCCAGAACACCAACCCGATGTCGGTGGCGCCCGAGCTGGGAAAGGTGAGAGAGGGCTTTTGCCGCGAGGATCTGTTCGTCTGCGTGCACGAGCAGTTCATGACCGAGACCGCGCGCATGGCCGATATCGTGCTGCCGGCGACGACGTTTCTCGAACATGACGACCTCTATGTCTCGCTCGGCCACACCCATCTCCAGATCGGCCCGCGCGCCATCGAGCCGCTCGGCGAAGCGCGGTCCAACCACGACGTGCTGTGCGCGCTCGCCCGGCGGCTCGGCGCGGAGCACGAAGGCTTTGGCATCGACGCCTGGGAGACGATCGACCGGACATTGTTGGCCTCGGGCTATTGCGGCGCCGACGAGCTGCGCGAGAGACGCTGGGTCGATTGCAACCCCCCCTTCGGAAAGGGCCATTTCACCGACGGGTTCCCGAATACGGACGGCCGCTTCCGCTTCGCCCCCGACTGGGCGGCGCTCGGCCCCCTGCATGAAGGGATGCCGGCGCTTCCCGACCACCACGCGATCATCGACGCGGCGGATGCGCGCCACCCGTTTCGGCTGGTCACCGCACCGTCGCGGAGCTTTCTCAATTCGAGCTTCACCGAGACCCCGACCGGGCAGGCGCAGGAAGACCGGCCGCGCGCGAAGATCCATCCCGAGGATTGCCGCCGGCTCGGCGTTGCCGCGGGGGACCGGGTGCGGATCGGCAATGACAGGGGGGCCGTCACCGTCGCCGCCGAGCCATTCGACGGGCTTCAGGAAGGCGTGACGATCGTCGAGGGGATCTGGCCCGGCAGCGCGTTCGAGGAAGAGATCGGCATCAACCTGCTGGTCAGCGCCGATCCCGGCCCGCCATCGGGTGGCGCGGTGTTCCACGATACCGCGGTGTGGATCGAGCCGGCCGGCCAAGCGCCGGATCGGCACGGGGGAGCCGCATGAGCCCCCGGCGAGGAAGCGGGTAGGCGCCATGGCCAGGGATGTGACCCGCAGGCCGGGCAGCGGTGCCGCCAGATCGACGGGCGGCGATGTCGGGAAGTTCCTCGACCGGCTCGCGCAAACGCCCAAGCTGAAGACCCCGGGCGGCAAGGGGCGGCTGATCTTCGCGATGGACGCGACGGCCAGCCGCGAGCCGAGCTGGGACCGGGCCTGCCACATCCAGGCCGAGATGTTCCGCGAGACCGAGGTTCTGGGCGGGCTCGAGGTGCAGCTCGTCTTCTACCGGGGCTTCGGCGAATGCAGGGCGAGCCCGTGGGTCGATTCCTCGGGCGAGCTGGTGCGCCGCATGACCGCCGTCCGCTGCCTCGGCGGACAGACCCAGATCGGCAAGGTCCTCCGGCACGCCCTCAAGGAGACCGAGAAGAAGAAGGTCAACGCGCTGGTCTTCGTCGGCGACTGCATGGAGGAGGACGTGGACCGGCTCTGCCACCATGCCGGACGCCTCGGCGTGCTCGGCATGCCCGCCTTCATGTTCCAGGAAGGCGGCGAGCCGATCGCCACGCGCGCCTTCCGGCAGATCGCGAGGCTCACCGGCGGCGCCTATTGCAGCTTCGATTCGTCTTCCGCCCGCCAGCTTCGCGAATTGCTCGGCGCGGTGGCGGTGTTCGCCGCCGGCGGCCGGCTCGCGCTCAGCGACTACGGCAAGCGCACCGGAGGGGCGGCCTTGCAGATCACCAAGCAGATCGGCTGAGCGCCCTAGACGCCCGCCCATGTCCTATCTGATCCTCGTCATCGCGGTCGCCGTCGGCCTCTACCTCCTGGCCCGCGGGATCCAGGGCATCGACCCGAAGGTGCTGCTGCGCATCCTGAAATGGACTTTTGGGATCGTCGGGATCGCGCTGGCGACCTACCTGACGGTGACGGGGCGCATCGCCTATGCGGCGATGATCGCCGCCGGCCTGCTGCCCATGCTGTTCCGCGCGCGGCGCATCGCCCAGACGGTGCGGAGCTTCGGCGGGCCGTCCCCCGGGCAGTCCTCCGATGTCGAGACCGCCTATCTGCGCATGACGCTCGACCACGATACCGGGGAGCTCCAGGGCACGGTGCTGGAGGGTCCGTTCCGCGGGCGGCTGGTCGAGGAGCTCAGCCTCGAGGAGCTGCTTGCGCTGCTGCGCGACTGCCGGGTCAACGATGCGCAGTCCGCCGAGCTGCTCGAATCCTATCTCGACCGCATGCACGGCGCCGAGTGGCGCGGCGGCGACGGCGGCGCGCAAGGCGGCGGCGCGCAAGGCGGCGGCGCGGGACAGCCCGACGGGCGGCCGATGACGGTCGACGAAGCGTATGAGATCCTCGGCGTGCGCCGCGGTGCCGATGCGGACGAGATCCGCGACGCCCACCGCCGGCTCATGCTCAAGATCCATCCCGACCAGGGCGGATCGACCTATCTCGCCGCCAAGATCAACCAGGCCAAGGAGGTGCTGCTCGGAAGCTGACCGCGCGCCGTACATGCGCGCGGCCGGGGACGGGGCGGCAAGCGGTTCAGCAGTAGAGGTGACGCCGTGCGCATCGGAATGGTCGGCGCGGGCTATGTCGGGCTCGTATCCGGCGCCTGCTTCTCGGAATTCGGAATCGAAGTCGTCGTCGTCGACCGGGACGAGTCGAAGATCGCGAAGCTGCGCGCCGGCGAGTTGCCGATCTACGAGCCGGGCCTGGCGGCTCTGGCCGAGTCGAACGTGAAGGCGGGCCGGCTTTGCTTCACCACCGATACCGCGCTCGCCGTCGCCGGTTCGGATGCGGTGTTCATCGCCGTCGGAACCCCCGGCCGCCACGGCGACGGCGCGGCCGATCTCGACAATGTCCGCGACGCCGTCACCGGTGTCGCCCGCTGTCTCGACGGCGGCTACACCGTCGTGGTGATGAAATCGACGGTCCCCGTCGGCACCGGGCGCGAGATGGCACGCCTGATGGCGCGGCATTGCGCGCCCGCCAGCTTCGACATCGCCTCCAACCCCGAGTTCCTGCGCGAGGGCTCGGCGATCGGCGATTTCATGCGCCCCGACCGGGTGGTGATCGGGGTCGAGAGCGAGCGGGCCGCCCGGGTGCTGCAGGCGGTCTATCGCCCGCTCTATCTGCTCGAGACGCCGGTGGTGCTCACCGCGCTGGAGACGGCGGAGATGATCAAATACGCCGCCAACGCGTTTCTCGCGACCAAGGTCACCTTCATCAACGAGATCGCCGATCTGTGCGAGAGGGTGGGCGCGGACGTGCAGGACGTGGCCCGCGGGATCGGGCTCGACGGACGAATCGGTGCCAAGTTTCTGCATGCCGGGCCGGGTTACGGCGGGTCCTGTCTGCCGAAGGACACGCGCGCGCTGGTGTCCCTCGCGCGGCGGGCCGGCGCGCCGGTGCGGATCGTCGAGGCGGTCATCGCCGCCAACGAGAGCCGCGCGGGGCGCATGATCGGCAAGATCGAGGCCGCCTGCGGCGGGTCGGTCGCGGGCAAGCGCGTGGCGGTGCTCGGGGTCACCTTCAAGCCCAATACCGACGATATCCGCGAGAGCCCGGGCCTCGGCATCCTGTCCGGGCTGCTCGACCGCGGGGCGGAAATCCGCGCCTTCGATCCGCAGGGGATGGGCGCGGCCAAAAGCCTGTTCGAGGGCATCGCATGGTGCGACGACGCCTATGCCGCGATGGAGGACGCGGATTGTCTTGCCATCGTCACCGAATGGAACGAGTTCCGCGCCCTCGACTTCGGACGGATCGGGCGCCTGATGAAGACGCCGGCGTTGGTCGACATGCGCAACATCTACGAGCTCGACGACATGGAGGATGCCGCGTTCGACTATCTGAGCGTCGGGCGCAGGCGGATCGAAGGCGCCGCATGAGCGCGCGGCGGAGCGGCGCGGCGCGGGCGCTCGACCCGACGATCCTGCGCGCCTACGACATAAGGGGCATCGTCGGGAAGACGCTGTCGGAGGAAGATGCGACGGTGATCGGCCGCGCCTTCGGTACCGCAATCCGCGAGGACGGCGGCCGGAATGTCTGTGTCGGCTATGACGGACGGCTGCATTCCCCGGCGCTCGAAGCCGCCCTGGTCGACGGGCTGGAACGCACCGGGGCGTCCGTCATCCGCGTCGGGCTCGGCCCGACGCCGATGCTCTACTTCGCGGTGCGGTCGTTCGGGGCGGACGCCGGCGTCATGGTGTCGGGCTCGCACAACCCGCCCGACTACAACGGCTTCAAGCTGCTGACCGCCGCCGGGGCGTTCCACGGCGAGGACATCCAGCGCCTCGGCCGCATCGCCGCCGAGGGCGCGTTCGCCTCGGGCGCCGGGACCAGCGAGGACCGGCCGGCGCTGGAACCCTATGTCGAGCGGATCGCCGCGGATTTCGACGGCGCACGGCCGCTCAGGGTCGCCTGGGATGCGGGCAACGGCGCGGCCGGCGAAGCGATGCGGATGCTGTGCGACCGGCTGCCGGGCGCCCATGTGCTGCTGAACGAGGAGATCGACGGCCGGTTCCCCGCGCATCACCCCGACCCCGCGGTCGAGGACAATCTGCGCCAGCTCGTCCGCTGCGTCGCCGAGCAGGGCTGCGAGCTCGGCATCGCCTTCGACGGCGACGGCGACCGGCTCGGCGTGGTCGACGGGGAGGGCCGCATCCTGTGGGGCGACCAGATCCTGATGCTGCTGGCGCGCGACATCCTCGGCCGGCTTCCCGGCGCGACCGTGATCGCCGACGTGAAGGCGAGCCAGACCCTGTTCGACGAAATCGCCCGGCTCGGCGGGGTGCCGCTGATGTGGCGCACCGGGCATTCGCTGATCAAGGACAAGATGGCCGAGACCGGCGCGGCGCTGGCGGGCGAGATGAGCGGCCACATCTTCATCGCCGACGGCTATTACGGCTACGACGACGCGCTCTATGCCGCGGTCAGGCTGCTCGGAGTCCTGTCGCGGTCGAAGGAGACGCTGGCCGGGATCCGCGACCGCCTGCCGGCGACGGTCGCCACGCCCGAGCTTCGCTTCGGCTGTCCGGACGCGCGCAAGTTCGCCGTCGTCGAGGAGATTCGCCGCCGGCTCCGCCGCGAGGGGGCCGAGATGAGCGAGGTCGACGGCGTCCGGGTGCGCACCGAGGACGGGTGGTGGCTGCTGCGGGCGTCGAACACCGAGGACGCGCTGGTCGCGCGCTGCGAGGCGGCGGACGGGGACGGGCTCGCCCGGCTCAGGGCGTCGCTGACGCGGCTGCTCGACGGATCTGGCATCGATGCCGGGGAGGTGTAGACTCCGCCCCTCGCTAGCGGATCGCGGAGGCCGGGGATGAGCGCCGAAGTCGAAGCCCTGCTGCACGGGCTCAGGACGCACATGCCGGTGGCGCTCGCGCCCTTCGATGCGGCGGCGCAGCGCACCGGGCTGGTGATCGTCGACGAGGTGAACGGCTTCGCCACCGTCGGCGCGGGGCCGCTCGCCCCGCCCGAGCCCAACCCGCAGGTCAGCCGCATGGTGGCCGAGACCGACCGGCTCGCGCGCCGCTTCGCCGCCGAAGGCTGGCCGATCGCCGCCTTCCTCGACACCCACATCCCGGGCAAGCCCGAGCCGCCCTATCCGCCCCACTGCGAGCGCGGCACCGGGCAGGAGGAGCTGGTGCCGGAGCTCGCCTGGCTGCATGGCTGCGCGCAGGCGACGCTGATCGAGAAGGACTGCATCAACGGTTTCGTCGGCGCCATCGACACAAGGGGCGGCGGCAACCGGATCGTCGACTGGGCGCGCGCCGGGCGCATCGAGTGCGCGCTGGTGGTCGGCATCTGCACCGATATCTGCGTGATGGACTTCGTGCTGACCATGCTGTCGGCGCGCAATCACGGGCTGATGCCGGACCTCGTCGAGCTGGTGGTCTACGAGCCCGGCTGCGCCACCTACGGGCTCGACCGCGACGCCGCCGAAGCGCTGGGCCTGCCCGAGACGGCGTCGCACCCGCAGCCGCTCGCCCACCATCTCGGCCTCTACTTCATGGCCTCGCGCGGAGCCCGGCTGGCGTCGGAGGTCCGCTGAGGCCGCTCCCGCCTTGCGGTACTTCTTCTACGGCACGCTGCTCGACCCGGATGTGCGGGCGCGCATCCTGGGAGCGTGGATAGGTCGGCGGGACCTGCCCGCGGCGCGGCTTCCGGGTTACCGGCGGGTCTATATCCGCGGCCGGCACTACCCGGTCGTGGTCCCGGCCGCCGGGGAGGCGGTGGAGGGCGTGCTGGCCGCCGGGCTCGACCGCGGTGCCGTGCTCCGCCTTGCGCGCTTCGAGAGCGACGAATATGTAGACGCCGAGCGCACCGTCCTGGTCGAAGGCGGACGGGCGCTCAGGGCGCGTGTATTCGTCGCCGGCCCGCTCGCCCACCCGAGCGATACGCCGTGGACCGTCGAGGCCTGGCGGCGTCGCCACAAGGGCGCGTTCATGCGCCGTCACTGCGTTCCGTTCCGCTGAACGCCGGGCCGAGGGAGGAGCTGATGGCTGGACCGAAAGTGATGAAGCAAGACGTGATGAAGGCCTGCGAGGGCATGCTGCAGAAGCAGCTCTACGTCGTCTTCACCACGCCGACGAACGGGCTCGGCCCGGTGATGGAGAATATCGGGCCGCATCTCGAATACCAGGTCTCGCTGGAGGCGCGCGGCATCATGTTCGGCGCCGGCCCGTTCTGGAACGACGACGAGACCGAGTGGCTGGGCGAGGGGATGGTGATCGTCCGCGCCGCCAGCCTCGACGAGGCGAGGGAGATCGCCGCCGCCGACCCGATGCACTCCTCCGGCGCAAGGTCGTTCACGATCCGCCCGTGGCTGATGAACGAGGGCACGGTAACGGTGAAGATCCGCTACTCCGACGGCTCGCGCGAGGTGATCTGAGGGTGGCGCCGGGCGTTGAAGACCCCGCCCGCCTCGCCTAAGTTGGGGCGGTGGGCAGCGCAGGGAGAGGTGCGCCGATGGCGGACGCAGCGATGGAAAGCCCGGTTACCCTCGACGAGTACCGCGCCATGGACATGGCGCAGCGCCGCGAGGTCTGGCTCGAGATCTCCGACATCACCGAGGCCCAGTTCGACGCCCACATGGCGGAGCAGAAGGCGCGCGAGGCGGCGGTGCCGCGGGTCGGCTCGATGGCGCCCGATTTCGTCGCCGACCGGCTCGACCGCAACCGCAGGCGGACCGGCCGGCAAATGCGGCTTTCCGACTACCGGGGGAAGCCGGTGGCGATCGCCTTCGGCTCGTTCACCTGACCTCCGTTCCGCGGCAAGGCCGTGCGCCTTAACGAGCTCTACGCCAGCTACGGGGACCGGGTGGAGTTCTTCCTGATCTACATCCGCGAGGCCCACCCCGCCAATGGCTGGCAGGTGCCCAACAACCTGATCGAGGACGTGATCTACGACGAGCCGGTCACCGACGAGGAGCGCAGCGAAATCGCCTCGGCCTGCCAGCTCGCCCTCGATATCGGGATGCCGATGCTGGTCGACCGCATCGACAACCACGTCGAGGAGAAATATGTCGGCCTGCCGATGCGCCAGTTCCTGATCGACGCCGAGGGCAGGATCGCCTATGCCGGCGCCAAGGGGCCGTTCGGCTGGGACGACGAGGCGTTTGAGGAAGCGCTGAAGGCGCTCTTGTAGCGCCGCCGCCGGGGAGGGCGGAGTGCCGAATATCACGGTCTCGGAAGAGGTGCTGAAGAAGCTCCGCGCGCTCAGGCGACCGGGCGAGATCACCGACGACCAGGTGCTGGAGCGCATCGTCGGCGAGGCGTCGGGCGAGCAGGAGAAGCGGCTCAGGGCCTACGAGGCGCAGGAGCAGGACATCCAGTCGACCAACTGAGCCCGCTCAGATCCCCGCCGAGGCGGCGACCAGGGTGTCGGTCTCCATGTCGTCGTCGCGCACCGCGCCGATCAGGTCGGTGACGCGGGCGATGCCGCGCGCCGCGCACCACGCCTCCAGGTCGTCGATGATCGCGGTCAGCGCGGTCGGGTTGCGGAACCCGGCATAGCCGATGCCGACGCCGTGCGCGCCGGCCAGCATGTACTCGACCACGTCCTCCGCCTTGGTGACGCCGCCGATGCCGATCACCGGCACGGTGACCTCCTTGGCCACCTGGTAGACCATCCTGAGCACGATCGGCTTGAGCGCCGGCGAGACCAGCCCGCCGAACTTGTTGCCGAGCGCCGGGCGGAAATTGTCGGTGCGGATCTTGAGCGACAGGAAGGTGTTGGCGATCACCAGCGCATCGGCGCCCGCCTCCTCGGCGGCGACGGCGATGGAGACGATGTCGCCGGCATTGGGCGACAGCTTGGCCCACACCGGGTGGTCGGTGGCGGCGCGGATGTCGCGCATGACCTTCGCCGTGTGCTCCTCGTGCAGCGAGAAATTGCCGCCCGTCGCGTTGCGCGTCGGGCACGAGATGTTGACCTCCAGCACGTCGATCTCGGGGACGCTCAGGATCGAGCACATCTCGGCGAACTCGTCCGCGGTCTCCGCCGAGATGCTGGCGATAAACGGCGGCGTGAACTTCTTGTATTCGGGGACGATGTGGTCGAGAAAGTAGTAGACGCCCTTGCCCGGCAGGCCGATCGACTGGATGATCCCGGCCTCGGTCTCGGCCATGCGCGGCGTCGGGTTGCCGTTGCGCGGCTCCTTGCAGATCGTCTTGGCGACCAGCCCGCCCAGCCGGTTGAGATCGATCACGTCGGCATATTCCCAGGAGAACGCGCCCGAGGCGGGCATCACCGGGTTGGCGAGGTCGACGTCGCCGATGCGGATCGAGAGGTCTACCATCCGACTGCCTCCTGGATGTCGAATACCGGCCCTTCGCGGCACACCCGCTTGAGGACGCGCTTGCCGTCGACCTCGAAGGTGCGCACGCAGATGTAGCAGGCGCCGAGCGCGCAGCACATGAGCTGCTCCATCGCCACCTGGCCCGGAATGCCGTGCGCCGCGCCGAGCCGCTTCATCAGCATCAGCAGGCGGTTGGAGCCGCAGGTGAAGAAGGCGTCCGCCCTGCCGCCGGCGATCAGCCTTTCGATGACGGCCTCGACATTCTCCACCGCGCTGGAGCCGTCGCTGTCGACGACCTCGATCACCTCGGCGCCGAGATCGGCGAAGAAATCGCGCGACATCAGGAGCGCCGGCGTGCGCGCGCTCAGGATGGCGGTGATCCTGACATCGTGCTCGGCGGCGAGCTGGGAGAGCGGCGCCAGCGTCGCCAGGCCGACGCCGCGGCCGAGCACCACGATATGCTTCCAGCCGGGCTCCAGGCTGAAGCCGATGCCGAGCGGGCCGGCGATGTTGAACGCGCCGCCCGGTTGCAGCATCGACATGCCGAGCGTGCCGCGGCCCTCGCATTTGTACAAGAATTCGAGCCGTCCGCCGGGCCGGTCGATGCGGTAGATGCTCATCGGCCGGCGCATCCACACCTCGGCGCCGTCGGGCGTCGGGCAGAGCAAGTGGAAGAACTGCCCCGCCCGGGCGCCGAGCGCGCGTTCCGGCGCATCGAGCACCAGCAGCCGGTTGGACTCGTTCACCATGTCGTTGGAGACCACCCGGCACACGAACTCGCCCGCAACCCGGTCGGGATAGGGGTCGGGCTCGCCGAGGCGCACCGGCCTCGCGGTGTACTTGTCCGATGCGGTGAGGTCCTGCATTGGCCGCAGCTTACCTCGCGGTCGTACAAAAATAAAGAAGAATCCCAAATTTGGTACGCTCAGGGCCTCTCGCCGAACAGCAGGGTGATGTTGATCCGGTGGTTGGCATAGCCCGGGCGAAACCGCACCCGCCCCGATTCGTGGAACAGGTCGGAGCGGAACAGGACGGCCCGGTTCGCGGCATGGGCGACCCTGAGGGAGCCGGCATCGCTCGCCTCCAGGAAGGCGCGGATGCGCCCCCTGTCCCGGTCGTAGTCGGCGATCCGCCAGCCTTCCGGCGGCGGCGCGCGGTGGACCGTGAGCCCGCCCGCGCCGGGCTCCAGGTTGGCGGCATCGGGGGTGAGCCAGAAATTGACGCTGACCGCCCCCGAATCGGCGTGGATATCGATTCCCTGCGAGCCGGTCAGGCACTTGAAGGCCCAGGCCTGGGCCAGCGGGTGGAGGGCGAGGATGCCGGGCAGCGCGGCGCGGAGCTCGTCGGCGATCTGCAACAGGACGGGCGAGGCGAGACCGTCTTCCAGATAGGCCGCAAGGAAGCCCGGGATGTGTTCGCAATCGTGCCAGACGGTGCTCTCCAACAGGTGCCGGCGGAGCGCGGCGAGCGCCGGCGGGCTCAACAGGCGGTCGATGACGGCGATGCCGGGCTCCCGGCCCCGATAGCGCGCCTCGATCTCCGCGCCGTCGAGCAACGCATCCAGCGCCCCTCCCGGGATCTCGTCCGCCTCGGCGGTGTGGAGCGCGCGGTTGTAAGTCTCCGCCAGCTCTTCGGGCAGCGGCGCCGACCCCGCCCCGGCGGGCAGCTTCGCCGCCGCCCGTTCGTAGAGCGCGGCGAGCGCGGCGAAGTCGGCGCCCTCCCGCCCGGCGTCGGCGAGACGGCGGAGCTGGGCCGCGTCATGGGCGAGCTTGAGGCGCGACGAACGGGCGAAGGAGGGATGGTCCGCCCCCATCGCGCCCGGGTCGCGGCGGACCGCCCGGGTCTTGCGGAAGGCCGCAAGCGCGCCCCTTCGGTCGCCCGCGGCGAGCCGCATCAGCCCCTCGCGCAGGCGGATCTCGTAGAGCCCGGGGTCGCGTTCCAGCGCCGCCGCATAGGCCGCCGCCGCCGCCGCGTGGCGCCCGAGCGATTGCAGAACCCCGCCCCGGTTGACCCGGGCGTGGAGATAGTCGGAGCTGAGCGCGAGCGCGCGGTCGAAGGCCGCGAGCGCGGCTTCCGCGTCGCCGCTCCCGGCGAGCGCGACCCCCATATTGTGCCAGATGCCGGCGTTCTCCGGATCGCCCGCGAGCAGCGCCCGGTAGGCGGCGACCGCCTCCTCCAGCCGCCCGTCGCGGTGCAGCGCCGCCGCGCGGGCGAGACCGGCGTCCTCAGCCACCCATCGCCTCGGCGAGCCGGGCCGAGACCTCGCGGCAATGACGGTTATAGGCGTCCGAGGTGCGAAAGCCGGTCTCGCTGCGGGGGTAGGGCGCATCGACCGCGATCTCGGCCGCGATGCGGCCCGGACGCGGTGTCATCACCAGGATGCGGTCCGAGAGATAGACCGATTCGAACACGCTGTGGGTGACGAACACCACCGTCCAGCCCTCGCTCCGCCACAGCGCCAGCAGGTCGTCGTTGAGCCTGAAGCGGGTGATCTCGTCGAGCGCGGCGAAGGGCTCGTCCATCAGCAGCAGGCGAGGCCCGGTCACCAGCGCGCGGGCGATCGAGGCGCGCATGCCCATCCCGCCCGAGAGCTCGCGCGGATAGGCGCCGGCGAAACCCGCGAGCCCGACAAGGTCGAGCGCCCGTTCGATCCCGGCGCGCGCCTCCCGCCGCGGCCTCCCGGCGAGGCGGAGCGGCAGGAAGACGTTGTCGAACACCGTGGCCCAGGGCATCAGCGTCGGCTCCTGGAAGACGAAGCCGATGTCGCGCCGGGCGGTCTCGGCGGCGAGCCGGATGCTGCCGCCGCTGGGCTCGCCGAGACCCGCCATCAGCCGCAGCGCGGTCGACTTGCCGCAGCCCGACGGGCCCAGGAGGCTGGTAAAGGAGCCGGCCCGGACGCGGAGCGTGAGGCCGTCGAGCGCAACGGTGCCGTTGGCGAAGGTCTTGGCGACGTCCGCCATCTCGACCACGGCGGTTGCGGCCGGCATGGCGCCCGTCAGCCGCCGGCGGCTTCGCCGATCAGCGCGATGTCGCGCGCCGCATCGCCGCCGACGAAGGTGAGCGCGATCTCGGTCGCCCCGCCGGCGCCGAGCTCCTCGATCCGCCGCAGGCAGTCCCCGACCGTCCCGGCGATCCCGTAAGCGTCGACGAACGCCTCGTCGAGCGCCGTATCCGGGTCCTCGCCGGCCCGCAGCCGTTCCAGCGTCGCGGCGTGGAGCGCGGGCTCGATCGCGCCGCCGTGGCGCACCGCCGCCAGCGCGGCGGGCACGTCCGCAAACAGGTCCTCGTAGCCGCGGAGCTTTGCCGCGATCTCCGGCTTGATCGCGCGGCGCGCGGACGCCCGGTCGGCGGCGACGGCGCAGGGCATGTATTTCACCACCGTCCCGGGCGGCGCGCGGCCGGCGGAGGCCGCCCCCTCCGCGGCCAGCGCCGCCGCGTGGCCGGTGTAGCCGGGCGGACACATATTGCTGATCAGCACCCCGTCGCCGATCTCGCCCGCGAGGCGCAGCATGCGCGGCCCCATGGCGGCGACATGGACCGGGATGTCGCGCCGCGGCGCGGCGAAGCCGAGGGCGAGGGCATCGGCGGAGAACACCGTCCCGGCATGGCTCACCGTCTCGCCGGCGAGCATCCCGCGCAGGATGGCGACCGCATCGCGCATCGCCGCGAGCGGGCGTTCGAACCCGGCGAAGCGGGCGATCACCGGCGGCACGCCGACGCCGATCCCGAGCATGGCGCGCCCGCCGGCGAGCTCGTCGAGGGCGGCGATCTCCATCGCCATCAGGCTGGGGTGGCGGTTGAACGGGTTGAACGCCCCGATACCGATGCCGACCGAGCTCGTGGCCAGGGCGCTCGCGCTCGCCGCCGGCAGGACGCCGCGCTGGAACGGGTTCTCGGCGAACCAGACCGTGCGGAAGCCCGCCGCGTCGGCGGCGGCGGCAAGCCGGGCGGAGCGCAAGGGGTCGATGGTGCCGTCGAGCCGGATCGCGAGACCGGGCGGGGCTGGCATCGGACGGTCCCGGTTCAGCCGCCGTCCGGGCCCGCCGACAGCGCGCGTTCGATGGTCTCCAGCGCCTGCTCCGCCGCGCCCGGGTCGGGACCGCCGGCCTGCGCCATGTCGGGCCGCCCGCCGCCGCCCTTGCCGCCGAGCGCCGCGGCGCCCCGGCGCACCAGGGCGACCGCATCGAAGCGGTCGGTGAGGTCGTCGGTGACGCCGACCACCAGCGAGGCCTTGCCGTCGTCGACCGCGACCAGCGCGACCACGCCGGAGCCGATCTGCTGCTTGAGGTCGTCGGCCATGCCGCGCAGCTCCTTCGCCGGCACCCCGTCGACGCGGCGCCCGGCGAAGGCGATGCCGTCGATGCGCTTCTCGGGCCGGCGCGCGGCCTGGCCGCCGGTCGCCAGCCTGCGCCTGGTCTCGGACAGCTCGCGCTCCAGCCGCCGGCGCTCCTCCAGCAGCCCCTCGATGCGCCCCGGGAGCTCAGCCGTCGAGGTGTTCAACGCATTGCTGGCCTGCACCAGCACCTCTTCCTGCCACGCGAAGTGGGCGATCGCGGCCTCGCCGGCCACAGCCTCGATGCGCCGCACCCCGGCCGCGACGGCGCCTTCGGCGACGATCTTGAAGGCGCCGATATCGCCGGTGCGCGCGACATGGGTGCCGCCGCAGAGCTCGACCGAGTAGGGCGCGCCGGCGTCCTCGCCCATGGTGACGACCCGCACCTCGTCGCCGTATTTCTCGCCGAACAGCGCGATCGCGCCCGCTCCGGTCGCCTCGTCCGGCGTCATCAGCCTTGTGGCGACCTCGGCGTTCACGCGGATCTGGCCGTTGACCGCGCGCTCGATCTCGCCCAGCGCGTCGCGCGCGACCGAGGCGTGGTGGCTGATGTCGAAGCGAAGCCGGTCGGGCGCGACCAGCGAGCCCTTCTGCGTGACATGCGCGCCGAGCCGCCGCCTGAGCGCCGCGTGCAGCAGATGGGTGGCCGAATGATGCGCCCGGAGCCCGGCGCGCCTGGCCGCATCGACGCGCATCTCCAGCACGTCGCCCGGCGCCACCGCGCCTTGCGCCACGCGGCCGACATGGACGATCAGATCGTCGGCGTATCGCCGCGTGTCGTCTATCTCGATCCGCGTTTCGCCGCCCTCCGCCACCCCGCGGTCGCCGATCTGGCCGCCCGCCTCGGCGTAGAAGGGGGTCTGGTTGACGACGATCGAGACTTCGTCCCCCGCCCCGGCGCGGTCGATCTCGCGCCCGCCCGAGACAAGCCCGACCACGCTCGCATCGGCGGCCAGCGTGGTGTAGCCCAGAAACTCGGTGGCGCCGATGCGCTCGCGCAGGTCGAACCAGAGCCCGTCATCCGCGGTGTCGCCCGACCCGGCCCAGCTCCGGCGGGCCTCTTCGCGCTGGCGCTCCATCGCCGCGTCGAAGCCGGCGATATCGACGCCGCGCCCCTCGCCGCGCAGCACGTCCTCGGTCAGGTCGAGCGGGAAGCCGTAGGTGTCGTAGAGCCGGAACGCGACGTCGCCCGGCAGCTTCTCGTTCTCGCCCAGGCGGGCGGTCTCGTCGGCGAGCAGCCGCAGGCCCCGGTCGAGCATGTCCTTGAAGCGCGACTCCTCGTGGCGCAGGGTCTCGGCGATCAGCGGCTCGGCGCGCTTGAGCTCGGCGAAGGCGCCGCCCATCCGGGCCGCCAGCGGCGCCACCAGCCGCCACATCAGCGGCTCGCGCGCGCCCATGATGTGGGCGTGGCGCATGGCGCGGCGCATGATCCGGCGCAGCACGTAGCCGCGGCCCTCGTTCGACGGCAGCACCCCGTCGGCGATCAGGAAGCTCGCGGCCCGCACGTGGTCGGCGATCACCCGGTGGGCGACCGCATGCGGGCCGTCGGGCTCGGTGCCGGAACGGTCGGCCGAGGCCTCGATCAGGCTGCGCAGCACGTCGGTCGCGTAGTTGTCGTGGGTGCCCTGCAAGAGGGCGGCGATGCGCTCCAGCCCCATGCCGGTGTCGATGCTGGGCCTGGGCAGCTTCACCCGCTCGCCGGGGCTCGGCTGGTCGAACTGCATGAAGACCAGGTTCCAGATCTCGATGAAGCGGTCGCCGTCCTCGTCCGGGCTCCCCGGCGGCCCGCCCGGGATGCGGTCGCCATGGTCGAAAAAGATCTCCGAGCACGGCCCGCACGGCCCGGTCTCGCCCATCGACCAGAAATTGTCGCTGGTGGCGATCCTGAGGATGCGCTCCTCGCGCAGCCCGGCGATGCGGCGCCACAGCTCGAACGCCTCGTCGTCGTCGACGAAGACGGTGACCAGCAGGCGGTCCTCGGGCACCGCGAGCTCGCGCGTGATCAGCGACCAGGCGAGCTCGATCGCGGTCTCCTTGAAGTAGTCGCCGAACGAGAAATTGCCCAGCATCTCGAAGAAGGTGTGATGCCGCGCGGTGTAGCCGACATTCTCCAGATCGTTGTGCTTGCCGCCGGCGCGCACGCATTTCTGCGAGGTCGCCGCGCGCGCGTAGTCGCGCGTCTCCAGCCCGGTAAACACGTTCTTGAACTGCACCATGCCGGCATTGGTGAACAACAGCGTCGGGTCGTTCTCCGGCACCAGCGGCGAGGACGCGACCACCGCATGCCCGTTGTCGGCGAAGTAGTCGAGGAAGGTCGAGCGCAGATCGTTGGTGCTGAGCATGTCCCGGTCGTCCGCCATTGCCGCGCGCGCCGCGCAACCCATCCAACGGCCCGGCGCCGGGATTCAGTATAGCGCGGGAGAACGTCTGTCCAGCGGGGCGCGTCCTTCGATACGCGCCCTCCGGGCGCTACTCAGGATGAGGGAATGGCCTTGGGCCACCCACACCCCTTGCCTCGTCCCGAATGGCGGCGGAAGGGCGCGTCCCTCGATACGGCGCTGCGCGCCTGCTCGGGATGAGCGCGGGTTGTCGGTATCGGGGCCAACCCACACCCCACCCCTCGTCCTGAGTAGCGCCCGGAGGGCGCGTATCGAAGGACCGGCGAGGGCCTGGCGCGCGCCCCGCCGCCCCGCTACATCGCGTGCTTCTCCGCGTCGTCGTCGCCGTCCTCGCGGTCGATGACGATGGCTTCGGCGAGCAGGCCGGCGCTCTCGCGCACCGCGCGCTCGATGCCGTCGGCGATCTCCGGGTTGTCGGCCAGGAACTGCTTGGTGTTCTCGCGCCCCTGGCCGATGCGCTGGTCGCCGTAGGAGAACCAGGAGCCCGACTTCTCGACGATATTGGCCTTGACGCCGAGGTCGATCAGCTCGCCGGTCTTGGAGATGCCCTCGCCATACATGATGTCGAACTCGACCGCCTTGAAGGGGGGCGCGAGCTTGTTCTTCACCACCTTGACCCGGGTCTGGTTGCCGACCACCTCGTCGCGGTCCTTGATCGCGCCGATGCGGCGGATGTCGAGCCGGACCGAGGCGTAGAACTTGAGCGCGTTGCCGCCGGTGGTGGTCTCCGGGCTGCCGAACATGACGCCGATCTTCATGCGGATCTGGTTGATGAACACGATCAGGCAGCGCGAGCGCGCGATCGAGCCGGTCAGCTTGCGCAGCGCCTGGCTCATCAGCCGCGCCTGCAGCCCGACATGGGTGTCGCCCATCTCGCCCTCGAGCTCGGCGCGCGGCACCAGCGCGGCTACGCTGTCGATGACGATCACGTCGATGGCGCCCGACCTGACCAGCGTGTCGGCGATCTCCAGCGCCTGCTCGCCCGCATCGGGCTGGCTGATCAGCAGCTCGCCCACGTCGACGCCGAGCTTGGCGGCGTAGACCGGGTCGAGCGCGTGCTCGGCATCGATGAAGGCGCAGGTGCCGCCGCTGCGTTGCGCCTCGGCGACCGCGTGCAGCGCCAGCGTCGTCTTGCCCGAGCTCTCGGGGCCGTAGATCTCGACGATGCGCCCGCGCGGCAGCCCGCCGACCCCGAGCGCGATGTCGAGCCCGAGCGAGCCGGTCGAGATCGCCTCGGTGTCGGTCGGCCGGCTGCGCTCGCCGAGCTTCATGATCGAGCCCTTGCCGTAGGCCCGCTCGATCTGCCCCAGCGCGGCGTCCAGTGCCTTGTTGCGATCCATGGCGTCCTTCTCGACCAGTCTCAGACCATTGCCGCTCATCGGTCCCTCCGCCTCTTATTCCACGTCCTTCGTCCGCGTGCAACGAAGCCCATATGTACACGCTTTGTTCCGGTATGCAAGCGAAAAGAACAAACCGTGAAGATAAACTTTTCGCGAGCCCGCGGTTCAGTCGCGCCGCAGATAGAAGGTGGCCATCCCGGCGGCGATCTCTCGCCCGCCGGGCTCGGACACGTCGACCCGCACGGTGCCGAGGCTGCGCCCGGCGCGGATTATGCGGGCGCGGGCCAGCAGGTCCGCCCCGGAAGAGGCGCGCAGATAGTCGACCCGGAGGTCGACGGTCGGCGTCGGCCCGCCGGTCCGGAGGACGATGGCGGCATGCGCCGCGATGTCGACCGCGCCGGCGACGATGGCGCCGTGAAACCCGGGCTCGCCGGGGATGCGGGCGAGCTCCGGCCGGGCCGGGATCCTGACGGTGACGGTGTCGCTCCCGGGGTCGGCCGATTCGAGGCTCGGGCGCAGCCAGCGGTGGAACGGCGGCGCGGCGAGCTCGGCCTCGATGACGGCGATCGGGTCGTCGGGCACGGCGCCCACTCCGGCAGGTCGCGGGCGTCGATCCTACACGATCGGGCAGCGTCCCGCGGCCCGGGCGATGCACTCCGCGGCGATGTCGTCGGCGATGCGGCTCGGCGCCGCGCCCTCGCGCCCGGCGCGCGCGAAGATCTCCGCCAGCGTGTCGCCGATCGCCGCGGTCGCGGCCTCGGCGCGGCGCTCGGAGAACCCGCCCGGCAGGCGGGTGAGCGCGAGCGCGATCAGCCCGCCGGCGTTGATCGCGTAGTCCGGCGCGTAGAGCACGTTGCGCGCGCTCAGCAGATCGCCGTGGCGCGGCTCGGCGAGCTGGTTGTTGGCCGAGCCCGCGACCACGGCGCAGCGGAGCCGCGCGACCGTGCCGTCGTCGATCGCCCCGCCCAGCGCGCAGGGCGCGAACACCTCGGCCTCGGCGTCGTAGATCGCCCCGGGGTCGACGACGGCGGCGCCGAAGGCCGCGGCCGCGCGCCTGGCCGCCGCGGGCGAGATGTCGGCGACGACCAGCTTCGCGCCCGCCGCGGCGAGGCGCTCGCAGAGCCGGTATCCGACATGGCCCAGCCCCTGCACCGCGACCGTCGCGCCGGCGACCGATCGGCGGCCGAGCCGGTGCGCGAGCGCCGCCTCGATGCCGGCGAACACGCCGCGCGCGGTCCACGGCGCCGGATCGCCGCCGCGGTCGCCGCTGCCGAGGATGTGGTCGGTCTCCGCCGCCGCCAGGTTCATGTCGTCGACGGTGACGCCCACGTCCTCGCCCGAGATGTAGTGCCCGGCGAGCGCATCGACCGCGCGGCCGAAGGCGCGGAACAGCGCTTCGGACTTGCCGCTGCGCGGGTCGCCCAGGATCACCGCCTTGCCGCCGCCGAGGGCCACGCCGGCGAGCGCGCATTTGTAGGTCATGCCGCGCGACAGCCTGAGCGCGTCGGTGAGCGCGGCGGCCTCGTCCGCGTAGGGCCACATGCGGCAGCCGCCGATCGCCGGGCCCAGGCTGCGGTCGTGGATCGCCACGATCGCGTCGAGCCCGGCCGCCCGGTCGACCGCGCGGACGATGCGCTCGTGGCCGTCGAAGCCCTCGTGGTAGCGCGCCCGGGCGGTGATGTCGGCGATCTCCACCCCGGCCCGGTACGCATCCCCGGCCGTTGCCGCGTCGCCCTGAAGCGCAAGCCCGTCCATCGCGCTGTCCTTCCGATGTGGCGAGACCCGAGACATGGGATCGCCGGGGCCGCGCGCAAGGCGCTGCGACAAAATAGCAGCATCGTGTCGCGCGGTGCCCGGCGGGCGACATGTCGTTGCGCGCGGGCCGGGTCGGCGGCGAAGCGCCCAAAGCACCGAACGCCGGATTTCCGACCGTCTCGCCCACCGGGGCAGAGCCCGCCCCGACGGGCAAATCGGACAGCCCCGGAACGAGTCCGGGCTCGCGGCCGCGCGCCCCTCAGTCCAGCCTGGGCTCCAGCCGGTCGAGCGCCTTGGACAGGGTGTCGGGCTCGGCGGCGAAGCACAGCCTGAGCCTTCCCTCGCCGGCCTCGCCGAAGGCGCGGCCCGGGGCGAGGCCGACCCCGGCGGTCTCGATCAGCTCGCGCGCGAAGCCGAGGCTGTCGGTCACGCCGTCGACCGCGAAGAAGGCGTAGAACGCGCCGTCCGGGCGCGGCAGGCGGACCCGGCGCATGGCGCCGAGGCGCTGCACCACGAGGTCGCGGTTGCGGCGGTAGCGCTCGACCAGGGATTCGATGAAGCCGTCGCCCTGCTCGACCGCGGCGATGCCGGCGTGCTGCACGAAGGTGGTGGCCGAGGCGAGGTTGTACTCGTTGAGCTTGGCGAAGGCATCGCCCAGCTCCGCCGCATGGGTGAGCCAGCCGAGCCGCCAGCCGGTCATCGACCACGACTTGGAGAACGAGTTGATCGCCACCACCCGGTCGTCGGGCTCGGCGATGTCGAGGAAGGAGGGCGCGCGGGGCAGATCGAAGGCGAGCCGGACATAGACCTCGTCGGCGACCACGTAGATGCCGCGTTCGCGGCACCGCTCCAGCAGCGCGCGCTGGTCGTCGGCGCTCATCACCCAGCCCGTCGGGTTGGACGGCGAGTTGACCATCACCGCCACCGTGCGGTCGTCGCAGGCATCGAACAGGCGGTCGAGGTCGAGCCGCCAGCCGCCGCCGTCGGCCGCCTCCAGCGCCACGATCCGGGTCTCGCCGCCCATCACGTGCACCGTCTCGACGCAGTTGGGCCAGATCGGCCCGACGGCCACCACGTTGTCGCCGGGCGCGACGATCGCCTGGGCGGTCAGCATGATCGCGCTCATGCCGGATGCGGTCACGGTGATCCGCTCCGTCCCCATCGGGCGGCCGTGCAGCCGCGCCGCATAGCCCGCGATCGCCTCGCGCAGCGGCGGGATGCCCCGGTTCTGGGTGTAGAACACGTGGTTCGCCTCGAGCGCGCGGACCGCCGCCTGCTTGATGAAATCGGGCGTCGGCGTGTCCGGCTCGCCGAACCACAGCGCGATCACGCCGGCGCGGCCGATATTGGCCTCGGCGACGGCGCGGATCAGCGACTCGCCGAGCCCCTCGATCTCGGGGCGCAGCAGGCGCCGCCGCGCGGCCTCCGTCCCCGCCGCCGCCGCCGCTTCTTGGGGGCTCAAAACTCGCCCGGCACGAACAGATTGTCGGTGCCCGGCCCGGTGCTGCCCTCGGGTTCGTCGGCGACGGTGAAGTTGAGCTCGATGATCACCCCGTTGGGGTCGCGCACGAAGAGCTGCCACAGCCCGAAGGTGGGGATCGCGAACTCGCGGTGCGGCATGTCGAGCTCGACCACCCGCCGCTTCATCGCGTCGTAGTTATGCGCCTTGACCGCGACATGGTCGACCGAGGCGCTGCCATGCGTCGGGTTGCCGTCGTTGTCGAGCCCCGCATCGCCGGCCATGATGTGGAACATCGTGCTGCCGAGGTCGAACCAGGTGCCCGGGAAGTCGAAATCGGGCCGCTCGATCTTCTCCAGGCCGAGCACCTCTTCGTAGAACCGGTCGGTGGCCTCGAGGTCCTGCGTCTTGATCGCGACGTGATGGATGTCGAGAAGGGGCATCGGGATCTGCGCTCCTGAGAATGGGGACGGCACCTAATCTAGGATTTATCCGTCCCGGTTGGAAGCGGTGCCCCTTGCCCCGCGTCCGGGTCCGGGGATAAGCGATTCCAATAGCCCCCATCGGAAAATTCGTCTGGCGACGACGGCAGGAGTCCCCAGCTGAGTCGTCAGCGCCTCTATCCGAGTTGCGCGCCGCAGCGACAGGCTTGGAGACGAGCGATGACCGGGCAAAGAGCCGACGGAAGCCGAGCCGAAAGATGCAGGGGTCGACGCCATCGCCGATTGCGGCCCGCATGCCGCGACCGCCCGTTCATCCTTCCGGTGCTGCTGTCGGCGGCGCTGCTCTGTGTTCTCCCGCCGGCGGCCCGCTCCACCCAGGTCTACGACCCGCCGGTGACCGCGTTGGTGTCCAACATGGGGCAGTCATCGGAGAGACACATGGCGTTCTTCAGCGCCCAGTCGGGGGTGCAGCAGCGCTTCAGGACCGGCCCGAATCCGGCCGGGTACCAGCTGGAGGGCATCTGGCTGCGCGTGGATGACACGCACGAGAGCCGCTACATGACCCTCGTGGGCTACCTCTACCGCGTCGTCGACGGCACCTACCACCATGTCGCCAGGCTCTCGGGGGGACGGCTGAACGACTACGCCGAAAACGAATGGCGGGCGCCGGCCGACACGTACATGGAGCCGGACACCGAGTACGTCTTTGTACTCGATTGCGAGCGCGGATGCGCCAACGACAACTTCGCCCAGTTCGCCACGACCACAAGCCACAACGAGGATTCCGGAGCGGAGGCCGGCTGGTCGGTCGAGGGCCATCTCATCTGGCGAAAGGCCGAGAACTCCCGCTGGTACAGAGATCCCCACGACATTCTGAAGATCCGGGTCCAGGGCCGCCCCAGCCCCCACCGCGCCTACCGGACGGAGATCGTCTCCCGCCCGCGGGACGGGGACACGTACCGGCTCGGCGAGAACATCGACATCGCCCTCACCTACAACACGCCGGTCTACGTCGCGCCGGGCGATCCGACGTCGATCGGCATCCAGGTGGGCGATGCGGAAGACGGCTCCGCCCATCGCACCGCAACCTACGAGTCCGGGCAGTTCACGACCCGCCTGGTCTTCCGCTACCGGGTGCGGCTCGGCGATCTGGACACCGACGGGATCGGCGTCGACGCCGGGGGCGCGAACGCCGGGTACAGCGGATGGGTGCCGACGCTGGTCTACAGCTTCGGGCTGCTGCCGGTGGACCGCCATTTCCCCGGCCTGTCGGACGATGGCCGGCACAAGGTCGACGGATCGTTCGAAGTCACCGGCGTCCATGTCACGTCGGTGCCCGCCTCACCCCGGCGGCTACCGGCTCGGCGAGGACATCGAGGTCACGCTGACCTTCAGCGCCGACGCCTACGTGCCCGACGGCGACTCCTCCATCGCCATCCGCGTGGGCGATGCGGCCGGCGGCGCCAACTACCGGGCGGCGCGCTACGTCTCGGGTTCCGGGACCCGCCGGCTGGTCTATCGCTACCGCGTTCGGGAAGGCGACCACGACGCCGACGGCATCGGCGTCGATGCGGGCGGGCCGGGCTCCGGCTTCGGTGGGACGCTCCCCGTCACCGGCCCCGAGCTGGGCTCCGTCCCGGTCGAGCGCGCCTATCCGGGCGTCGCCGAGGATGCCGGCCACAAGGTCGATCGCGCGCTGACCGTCGCGTTCGGCGCGACCGCGCTGACGATTTCCGAGAGCGGGACCGCGGCATCCGTCACGGTCGTGCTGGACCCGGCCCCCAGCCACGCCGTCGCCATTCCGCTCGTCGTCGCGCTGGGCGACGGCGCGACGGCCGACGACTACACCCTCTCGGCATCCAGCGCGGTCTTCGAGCCCGGCGAAACGGAGAAGAGCCTCGCGCTGACGGCGGTCGACGACGGCGAGGACGACGACGGCGAGACCCTGACGATCGGCTTCGGCGACTTGCCGCCCGGGATTCGCGCCGGGCCCCGGTCGAGCCTCAGCGTCGTGATCGCCGACGACGACGGGGCAGCGGCGGGACAGACCGTCACCATCCGGCCGGGCCGGGAGGCCTTTATCGCGGGGCTGGACGACATCGTGTTCAACCTGACGCTGGCCGAGGCGGCGGACCGGGCGATCCGGGTCGAGCTGAGGCTGACGCAGGATCGGCCGTTTCTCGACTCCGGCGATCTCCGCCGGCAAGTCGCGTTCGCCGCGGGCGCGACCGCCGCCGAGCTTCGGATCCCCGCCTCCCGGCAGAATCCGCGCCCGGCACAAGGGGGAACCCTCACGGCCACCGTTGTGCTGGGGGCCGGCTACCACGTCGGGACGCCGGCGGCGGCCTCCGTGCGGATGGCGGCGTCCACGCCGGCGCTGATCGCGCGGCTGAGCCAGACCTCGTACGGCTTCGACGAGGGCGCGAGCGGCGCCGAGGCGAGCGTCGAGGTGGTGATGGAGACCCAGCCCGGACTGCCGCCGCCCAACCGCAGCCACGCGGTCGCTCTCTCGACCGAGGCCGGAACCGCGACCGCCGGGGTCGACTATGTGCCCGTCGACACGACGCTGACCTTCGCGCCGGCGGACTATGCGGCGGTGGACGGGCGCTGGGTCGCGCGCAAATCCGTCGAGCTGCCGCCGGTCGACGACGACGAGGACGAGCCCGGCGAGCAGTTCACCGTCACCCTGTCGCGCGACGCCTCGCTCGGCGACCTGGTACAGGTACGCAATCCCAATCGCACGCGATGCGACGATGCGTGCCAGGCAACGGTCACCATTGCCGACGACGACGTGGTGGGCGTCACGTTCCTGGATGAAGACGGCAATCCCCTTGCCGACTTGCGGCTGAGCGTCCGCGAAGGCGAGCAGGTCACTTACCTGATGAAGCTGGACCGGCGGCCGGCACAGTGGGGCCTCCTCGTCCGCGAGGCGGGTGAGGGCGATGCCGACCTGGTGCCGCGGGGCGACCGGTCCTGGCCCTTCTCGCCCGATCCCGACGAGCGGGCGTCCCGGTCTCTCCCGAGCGAGTCGGGGGCCGGCCGGACTCCGCATCACTGGGGGGAGGCCTTCACGGTGACGGTGGAGGCGCTGCAGGACAACGACGCCTACCCCGGCGAGCGGCTCTTCCACCACCATCTCGTGATGGGCGATCTCGGACACACCCGCATCGAGCTGCCCGACATCGTGGTCGTCGAGGTCGACGACGAGGCGGACGGCCCGCTCCGGGTATTCGGAGCCCCCGAGGTCGTTTCCGCGCCCGCGTCCGGCGACACCTACGAGCTCGGCGAACGCATCGACATCCGGGTCGTGTTCACCCGGCCGGTCAGGGTGACCGGAAGCCCCTATCTGGAGTTCGACCTCGGCAGCGCCGATGCCCCCCGGGCCGCGAGGGCCAACTTCGCCGGCGGCGACGGCACCCAGGATCTCGTCTTCGGCTACACGGTGGGATCCGGCGACCGGGACGAAGACGGAATCGAGATCCCGGCCGGGTCCATCCACCTCAACGACGGCGCCATCCAGGACATCGAAACCGGGACCCAGGCGGCGATCGAATTCGCCGCATCCGGGGTGCAGGCGGGCCACAGGGTGCGCGGCCCGGCGGCGCTTGCGGTGGCCGACGCGCGGGCGGCGGAGGAAGACGGCGCGACCCTCGACTTCGCGGTAACGCTGAGCCGGGCGGTCCCGCAGGCGGTGACGGTCGGCTACGCCACCGCCGACGGCACGGCCACCGCCGGCGAGGATTACGGCGCGGCCAGCGGAACCCTCACCTTCGCCGCCGGTCAGACCCGGAGGACCGTCTCCGTCGAGGTGCTGGACGATGCCCGCGACGAAGGCGCGGAAACCCTGACGCTGACCCTCAGCGACGCGTCGGGAGCGATTATCGCGGACGACGTGGCGACCGGGACGATCGTCAACCACGACCCCGTGCCGCAGGCCTGGCTCGCGCGGTTCGGGCGCACCGTGGCCGGGCAGGTGATCGAGGCGGTCGAAGGGCGGCTGAGGGCAATCTCGGACACCCGGAATCGAGATGACGCTCGCCGGCCAGCGGGTCGGCGGCCACGGCCCGGGCGTCGCGGCAGGCGGCGCCGGGCCGCGGGGTGCGGGCGTGCCGAGCTCGGCCCGTGAAGCCGAGGCGCGGTCGCGGCTCGCGGCGAGCGCCGACCGGCCGCGCGAGGGCACGCAGGCAGGCGGCGCCGGGTCCGGATACCGGGCGCGCATGGCGGGCGGGCGCGACCTGCTGACCGGTTCGTCCTTCACGCTGACCGGCGAGACCGGAACGGGCGGCGCGATCGGGATCTGGGGCCGGGGCGCGCTCGGCCGCTTCGACGGCCGCGCGGGCGAAATCTCGCTCGACGGCGAGGTGGCCGGCTTCATGCTGGGCGCCGATTGGACATGGGACCCCGGGCCGGAGTCCGGGGCGGGCGCCTGGACGGCCGGGCTGCTGGTCGCGCGCTCCGAGGGCGAGGGCGGCTACCGGGGCCCGTCGGCGGAGGGCGAGATCGAGAGCACGCTCACCGGGGTCTTCCCCTACGGGCGCTACATGCCGAACGAGCGGGTGACGCTCTGGGGCGTGGCGGGCTACGGGGCGGGCGAGCTCACGCTGGGGTCGGAGGACGCGGCGGCGACCCGGACCGACATGGACCTCGCGATGGGGGCGGTCGGCGTTCGCGGCGTCGCGGTCGAGCCGGGGCCCGGGGGCGGCATCGAGCTGACGGTGACATCGGACGCCATGGCGGTGCGCACCGCGTCCGCGGAAGCGCCGGGGCTGGCGGCGTCGACGGCCGAGGTGACCCGGCTCCGGCTCGGGCTGGAAGGGGCGTGGCATGGCATCGTCCTCGGCGAGGCGGGCTCGCTCGTGCCCCGCGTGGAAATCGGCCTGCGCCGTGACGACGGCGACGCCGAGACCGGCTTCGGGCTCGATCTCGGCGGCGGGCTCGCCTGGTCGGACCTGACACGCGGGATCGCGGCCGAGCTGAGCGGGCGCGGGCTGCTGGCCCACGAGTCGCGGGGCTTCCGCGACCGCGGGATCTCCGGCTCGTTCGCCTGGGAGCCCGGTGGTGGCACCGGCCGGGGCCCGGCGGCACGGCTGGTCCAGACCGTCGGCAGCCCGGCCACGGGCGGCATGGATGCTCTGCTCGGGCGGGAGACCCTGGCGGGACTCGGGGCCGACGATCCCGGCGACGAGCTGGAGAACCGCCGGCTGGAGCTGCGGCTGGGCTACGGGTTCGCGGTCCTCGGCGGCCGCTTCACCGCGACGCCGGAGCTCGGATTGGGGCTGGCGAACGGGCAGCGGGAGTACAGCCTCGGTTGGCGCCTCGACCCGGTCCAGGGCGGTTCCGCGACAGTCGAGCTGCGGCTGGAGGCGAGCCGGCGCGAGGCGGCCAACGATAATGCCGACCCGCGGCACGCGCTCGGGTTCGGGGTGACGGCGCGCTGGTAGCCGGCCGGCCGGTCCGGCGCGCGAAACCGATCTCCCAACCCGACCCGGGCCTCTCCCGATCCCGAAGGCCGTTGCGGTCCGGCGCGAAACGGATAGGCTCCGGGACCCGACCGGGCCCACGAACCTGCAAGAGGAGAACCGGGTGCGCGACGCTCACATACCCTACGGCGCCTATTGGTCGACGCCCTTCGCACGCTGGCAGGGCAGCCTGGCGCATCTGCACTCGATGCGGTTCCTCGCCCACGTGGCCAGGGACGAGCTCGCCCGGCGCGGAATCGGGCTCGACGACATCGATTACGGCGTGCTCGGCCTCACCGTGGCGCAGCGCCAGTGCTTCTTCGGCCTGCCCTGGGTGACCGGGATGATGGGCGCCGGCCATATCCCGGGCCCGACGATCAACCACGCCTGCGCCACCGGCGCGCGCTGTTTGCAGGCGGCGAGCCAGGAGGTCGCCGACGGCGGGGCGGAGGTGGCGCTCGCGATGTCGGGCGACCGCACCTCGAACGGGCCGCATGTCTACTACCCCGCGCCCGACGCGCCCGGCGGCACCGGCGAGCACGAGAACTGGGTGCTCGGCAATTTCTCCTCCGACCCCTATGCCGAGTGCGGCATGATCGACACCGCCGAGACGGTGGCGCGCAAGTGGCAGATCGCCACCGCGGAGCAGCACGAGGTGGTGCTCCGGCGCTACGAGCAGTACGAGGACGCGCTGGCCGAGGATCGCGCCTTCCAGAAGCGCTACATGACGCTGCCGCTGGAGGTGCCGGATGCGCGCTACCGCAAGACGCGCGGCGTGCTCGACGGCGACGAGGGGGTGCACGAGACCACGCGCGCGGGGCTGGAGCGGCTGCGCCCCGTCGACGAGGACGGCACGGTGACCTATGCCGGGCAGACCCACCCGGCGGACGGCAATGCGGGGCTGGTGGTGACGGACCGCGAGCGCGCGAAGGCGATGTCGCGCGATGCCGGCATCTCGATCCGGCTCGCCGGGTTCGGCACCGCGCGGGCGGAAATCCGCCACATGCCGGAGGCGCCGATCGGCGCCGCCCGGCGGGCGCTCGACGATGCCGGGATCGCGCTCGACGACGTGGCGGCGATCAAGACCCACAACCCGTTCGCGGTGAACGACGTGGTGTTCTGCCGCGAGACCGGCGCCGACGTGGACGCGATGAACAATTTCGGCTGCTCGCTGATCTGGGGCCACCCGCAGGGCCCGACCGGGCTGCGCGCGGTGATCGAGCTGATCGAGGAGCTCGCGCTCCGCGGCGGCGGCTGGGGCCTGTTCACCGGCTGCGCCGCCGGCGACAGCGCCATGGCCGTGGTCGTCGAGGTGGGGGACGGGTAGGGGGCTTCGATACGCCCCCTCCGGACGCTACGCCACGATGCGGCCGGGGCGCATGCCGGCGGCGGCGGCGAGCGCGTCGAGCTGGCGCGACACCGGCTCGTCGAGCGGCGCGGCGCCGTCCTTGGGCAAGGCGAGGGTGAGGCGGTCCCGGTCGACGGCGAGCGAGGCGCGGGCGAGCAGGGCAGGCGCGCCGCCCGAGACCCGGAAGGCGAGCCGCATCGCCTCGCCGATCACCTCGGCGCGCTGGCGCTGGCGCTGGGTCATCAGCCGGTGCGCCGCCTGCGCCTCGGGCGCCCCCGGGTCGCCGCCATAGCGCACGAAGGCGGCATAGGAGAGGAAGCCGCGCTGGTCGTGCTCCAGCCCCATGAAGGGGAAGCGCTGGATCCGGTTCATCGTCTGCACCGCGCGGTAGTCGGGGTGTTCGCGCCAGCCGATGTCGGCGAGGTGGCAGGCGATGCGCCGCAGCCGCCGCCCACCCTTGCGGCGCCCCTGGAACAGCGGCTCGATCCAGTCGAACAGGGTGTGGCCCAGCGGGCCGAAGCGGGACTCGCGGGCGGAGAGCGTCATGGCGGCGGCGAGCACCGGGTCGTCGCGCCGCCGCTCCGGGACCAGCCGGTCGTAGAGAAACCCCTCGCGCAGCCCGTGGGCGGAGAACGCGATCCGCTTCGCCCCGGTCGCCGCGAGCAACGCGCGCATCATGTCGCAGGCGACCGGCAGGCTGTCGCGCCGCCGCCGGGACACGCCGGCGATCTGCTCCAGCGAGCGCGGGCCGAGCGCGCCCATCACCTCGGCGAGGTCGCGCATCTCGCCCACCGACATGCGGTAGCCGTCGATCACGTGCAGCGGGTGGTCGGCGCGCGCCATGTGCAGCCGGGCGACCGCGCGCCACGCCCCGCCGACGGGATAGAAGGCGCGCCCGGCGCCGCCTTTGAGCCAGCGGAGATCGGCGAGCTGGGCGCGGATCTCCTCCAGCATCGCGCGGCGCGCCGCCCGGCCGCGCCCGGCATAGCGCAGTATCCCGAGCGGCAGGGTTGCCTGGCGGGCGATCCGGCCGCGGCGGATGTCGACCAGCTCGAGGCTGCCGCCGCCGAGATCGCCCATGATGCCGTCGGCCCCGGGCAGGCCGGAGATCACCCCGAGCGCAGACAGCCTCGCCTCCTCGTCGCCGCTCAGCACGCGGATGCGCTCGCCGCAGCTTTCGGCGACCCCGCGCACGAACGCCGCGCCGTTGCTCGCTTCGCGCACCGCGGCGGTGGCGATGAAGGCGGGCTCTGCCGCCCCCATGCCGCGGGCGAGCGCGCCGAACCGGGCGATCGCGCGCAGCGCGCGGCCCGCCGCCGCATCGTCGATCGTCCCGGTCTTCGCCAGCTCGGCGCCGAGCCCGCAGGCCGCGCTCTCGTTGAACATCGGCACCGGCGCCCGCCGGTAGCCGTCATAGACCACCAGCCGCACCGTGTTGGAGCCGATATCGACCACCGCGACCGGGGCATCCGGCGCGGCGCGGGCGGGCGCGGCCTCGGGCGTCTCGATCGGTCCCGTGTCGTGCATCTACGCTATCGCCCGGAACCCTGGAACCGGCTCAGGCGGGGGCGCCGGAGTCGTCGTTCCTGAGCGCGCTTCCCCGGCCCGAGAGACTCGGGTTGGTCATGAAGTAGTCATGCGCGCTAAAGGCGCTCTCGGGCGCCTCGACGCGGCGATAGGCACCGTCCGCCTCCAGCACCCAGCTCTGCGCCTCGTCCATCAGGTTGGCGCCCATGATGCGGTCCAGCACCTGGCGGTGGACGGTCCGGTTGAGGATCGGGATCAGGGTCTCCACCCGCCGGTCGAGATTGCGCGGCATCCAGTCGGCCGACGAGATGTAGACCTTCGCCTTGGCCGAGCCGCGCGGGTGGGCGGCGCCGAAGCAGACGATCCGGCTGTGTTCGAGGAAGCGGCCGACGATGCTTTTCACCCGGATGTTGTCGGACAGGCCGGGCACGCCGGGCCTGAGGCAGCAGATGCCGCGCACGATCAGCTCGATGCCGACCCCGGCCCGCGAGGCGGCGTACAGGCGGTCGATGATCTCGGGGTCGACCAGGGAGTTCATCTTGGCGAGGATCCAGGCCGGCCTGCCGGCGCGCGCATTGTCGATCTCGCCGTCGATCAGCCGGACCAGGGTGTCGCGCATGTCGATCGGCGAGACCGAGATACGCTCCATGCCCTCCGGCACGCCGGTCCCGGTCATGTAGTTGAACAGCTTCGCCGCGTCGCGGCAGAACGTCGCGTCGCAGGTGAAGTGCGACAGGTCGGTGTAGATCCGCGCGTTGATCGGGTGGTAGTTGCCGGTGCCGAAATGGGCGTAGGTCTGCAGCCCGTTCTGCTCGCGCCGGACCACCAGCGAGACCTTGGCGTGGGTCTTGAGCTGGACGAAGCCGAACACCACCTGGGCGCCGGCGCGCTCCAGGTCGCGCGCCCAGCGTATGTTGCGCTCCTCGTCGAACCGCGCCTTGAGCTCGATCAGCGCGGTCACCGACTTGCCGCGCTCGGCGGCGTCGCGCAGCGCGGCCACGATCGGCGAGTCCTCGCTGGTGCGGTACAGCGTCTGCTTGATCGCCACCACGTTGGGGTCCGCCGCGGCCTGGCGCAGGAAGCTCACCACCACGTCGAAGCTCTCATAGGGGTGGTGGACGATGATGTCCTTCTGGCGGATCGCGGCGAAGCAGTCGCCGTCGTAGTCGAGGATGCGCTCGGGGAAGCGCGGCGAGTAGGGCTCGAAGACGAGATCCGGGCGGTCGCGCAGGATCAGGCTGGAGGTCTCGGCGAGGCCCAGCAGCCCGTCCACGTCGAACACGTCCTCCTCGCCGACGCCGAGGCTGTCGACCACGAAGCTCCTGAGCGCCGCCGGCACGTCGGCGTTGATCTTGAGCCGGATCACCGAGCCCCGGCGGCGCCGGCGCAGCAGCTCCTCCGACTCGCGCACCAGGTCTTCCGCCTCCTCCTCGATCTCCAGATCGCTGTCGCGCAGCACGCGGAACACGCCGACATCCTGAAGATCGAAGCCGGGGAACAGCAGGTCGAGATGGACGCGGACCACCTGTTCCAGCGCGACGAAGGCCGATTTGCGGCTCTCCAGGCGGACGAAGCGGTCGATCGTGGCGGGCAGCGCAACCAGCCCGGCCAGGGTCTCCTCGTCCTCCGGCCGCTTCATCGACAGCACCAGCGAGAAGCCGAAATTGGGGATGAACGGGAAGGGGTGCGCCGGGTCGATCGCCACCGGGGTCAGCGCGGGAAAGATCTCCTTGACGAAATAGGCCGCGAGCCAGTCGCGCTCGGCCGCATCCAGCGCCTCGGGTTCGAGCACCTCGATCCCCGCTTCGCGCATCGCCTCGCGCAGCGCGCGCCAGCAGCGCTGCTGTTCGCGCATCAGCTTGCGGGCGCGCTCGTTGACCGCGCGGAGCTGCTCCTGCGGCGTCAGCCCGTCGGCGCTGCGCGCGGCCACGCCGGCCTGGATCAGGCTTTTGAGCCCGGCCACCCGGACCATGTAGAACTCGTCCAGATTGGCCGCCGAGATGGAGACGAAGCGCAGCCGCTCGAGCAGCGGATGGGCCGCGTTCGAGGCCTCCTCCAGCACGCGCTCGTTGAACGCGAGCCAGGAGAGCTCCCGGTTGATGAACCGGTTCGGGTTGCCGGCGAGCGGCGAGGAAGGGGCCTCGCCCGCTTCGGCCTGTTGCGGTCGCGCGTCGTCCATCGGTTCCACCGGCCGCGCGGCCGGGCCCGTCGAGAAGCAAGAATTCGTCCCGCGAGCGTTTACGCTTTCGCCGCTTCCGTCAAGCGAAAGGCGCGGGCGGCGTGACCGATGCGGATCGGTCGAACCCGCCTTGCGCGGGGACTGACAAGCGCTCCGCCGCCGGCCTATGCTCGTGCGCGATGCGCACGCTCTACCTCCTGAGGCACGCCAAGTCCGACTGGGGCGACCCCGGGCTCGCCGACTTCGACCGCCCGCTGGCCGCGCGCGGCAGGCGGGCGGCGCCGGCGGTGGCGGGCTGGATGCGGGACAACGACTGCGCGCCGGCGTTCGTGCTGTGCTCCGCCGCGCGGCGGGCGGCCGAGACCTGGGCGCTGGTCGCCGGGGTGCTGGAGAGCGCGCCCGAGGTCGAGACCACCGAGGAGCTCTACCACGCCGCGCCCGCCGGGCTGTTCGCGCTCGCCCGGGCGCTGCCGGACCGGCACGAGTCGGCGATGATGGTCGGGCACAACCCCGGCTTCCACCTGCTGGCCTGCGCGCTGGCCGGCGAGGGGCCCGACGACCTCCTGGACCTGCTCGCCGCGGGCTACCCGACGGCGGCGCTGGCGGGCATCGCGTTCGACACGGCGAGCTGGTCGGACATCGCCCCCGGCGCCGGCCGCCTCACTTGCTTCGTCCGGCCGCGGACGCTCGAATAGCCGGTACTTCGACAGGGGCTTGCTGGAGAAGGCCGGCGCTGCGTCATGCGGCGGCGTTCGACGCTTCGCGGTCCTCGGGCCGGTCGCCGGCGGAGGTTGGACGGCGGCCCACGCCGGTCGGTCACGTCTGCGGAAAGAGCCGGGGAAACAGGCCCTCCGGCGCGTCCACCGGGAATCGCAGCGAGACCGGGCCTTTCGGCGTCTCCGAGGCGAGCAGCCCCGCCTCTACGACGTCGCGCAGCAGGCGCCGGGCGGGCTCGATCCGCGTCGGCGCTTCGGCGATCTCTCCGGCCGATGTCATGCGCCCGCAGGCCTCCGGATTTCTTGCCGTGGCGACAGCTCGATCGCTGGGTTGGCCGATGTGTTGGCCGATATTCCTCCAGCGATCGGCCGGCGCTGTGGCCGATCCTTGATTCCGGTGCCGCCGTTCGGCCTCCCGCACGGCAGGACAACCGCCTGATTCGACAACCGGGGCGGCTCCCGGTCAGTACCCGAAGGCGTACTGACCCCCGGGAAGCAGCGTGAAAGTGCCCTTCCGAAGGATGTCGCGGCCGATGATGGCCTGATATCTGCTGAGGCCAGCCCCTTCGGGATTGAGGCCGGGCACCAGCACCGGACCGGCCAGATCCCAGTTCTCCGCTCCTATGAGATCCTCTGTCCTGTCCTGATCGAGCAGGAAAAAGAATTGTACCTGGTTGAGGGACACTTCCACGGCCGGGCCTGCGGTGTGCAGCGTTCTTCGGCCGCGTGGCTCCATCCGGAGATAGTCGACGACCGGCTTCAAGATGCAGGAATTCAGCGCCCCGGTGTCGAACAGAGCCGGGCACAGGTGAGGAGCGGCGCTTTTCGATGAGATGCCCTCCGGGAGGATGCCGACCTCGCGGATCGGCCCCGCGTTCCACTCAAAGCGGCCTGAGAGCACCGGCATGAGACAGATAACCGAGATCGACGGCCTGATCGGTCACTTCCTGGATGGAGAACCGACCGTCCTCAAACAGATTGGAGCCCGCGACGAAAGCATCCCGGCTCGTGTCGAAGAAATCGACTATCCGCGCATCCCGCATGAGCGCAAACTTGTTTCGATGCTCTCTGAGCAGGTCGGGCAGGCGCTCACGGAACGCACGGTAGTTCCGCTCGACCTCTTCCTGCTGAGCCGACCTCTCGGTTCGATCGTTGTCCATCGCGGGTCTCCCTCGCCCGTGGAGTAACGTAATTTCGAAGCGGCCGGCTGTCATTCCGGTACGGTTCGATGGGACGGTTTTCCCGCGCTTGCCCACAGACGGTCGGGACGATTCTCCAGCCCCCATCGACGACTTCCGGCACTCGCAGCCGCATCGCGAAGATTTTACTCGGACGCAGGGATGCTGCGGAGGGCGGCGAATAGCCGCGGTCAGGATTCGGCTCCCCCGGTCATGCCCGGAACAAGTCCACTCCGGACCGGCCAACCATGCGGCCCCTCCGCACGCACGGCGATCCGTCCGGAGGGACGCCGATGGGGGCGGGCCGCGTCCGGCTCCGCATGCACCGCCCATGGATGCCCGGATCGCCCCCGGACTCGATCCGGGGGCCGGCCATGACGACATGGGGGCGGGCAGGGCGTCGGCCATGACGGGCGGCGGTCCCCTCGTCGATCCGCGCCGACCGTGCGTCGGGTTATCCGGATAGGCGCCTGTCGAGGACCGCCCGGCTTGCCGCGGGCGCGGCGACGGGCGACACTGGCGCCGCCCGACCCGACAGGAGTCCGCCGATGCACCCGGTGCAGCTCTTCCACTGGCACTTCATGGCCTACCCCTATCTGCCGGAGGATTTCGACGAGCGGTTCGACACCGGCTGGGTGACGGTGCCCAACAGCCTGTGGGACCGCGAGCGGACCGACGGGCTGTATCAGGAATATATCGACCAGCTCGCCGAGGCGGCCGGGCTCGGCTTCGACGGGCTGGTGCTGAACGAGCACCACCAGAACATCTACGGGCTGATGCCCTCGCCCAACATCGTCGCCGCGGCGCTCACCCAGCGCACCGAGCGGGCGAAGCTGGTCGTGCTCGGCAATCTGCTGCCGCTCCACCTCAACCCGCTCCGCGTCGCCGAGGAATACGCGATGATCGATTCGATCTCGGGCGGGCGGCTGATCGCGGGCTTCGCCGTCGGCGGCGGGCCCGAGGCGTACAACTACAACATCCCCTCGCCGCAGTCGCGCCAGCGCTTCTGGGAGGCGGTCGACCTGATCCTCAGGACCTGGACCGAGGACGGGCCGTTCGAGCACGAGGGGCCGTCCTACCCGCTGCGCTACGTCAATATCTGGCCCAAGCCGCGCCAGACGCCGCACCCCAGGGTGTGGATCCCGGGGGCCCTCAGCGCCGAGACCATGGACCATGTGGCGCGCCGCGGCTTCGACTACTTCCTGTCGTCGCGCACCCACGGGGCGGCGACCCGCCAGGCGCGCGAGCGCTTCGCCGGCATCCTCCAGCGCCACGGCGATGCCTACCACCCGTTCCGCATGGGGGTGCTGCTCTCGGTCTATGTCGGCGAGACCGACGAGCAGGCCAGGCAGGAGGCGGAGGAGGGGGTCTGGTACTTCCTCAAATACTGCCTCAAGGGCCATCTCAGGCGCACCGGGCGGACGCTCACCTTCGGCCCCGGCGTGCCGTCGCAATCGGTGCGCTCGTGGCGCGCCTATCTGGAGAACTCGACCGCCGGCGCGCCGATGCTGGGCGATGCCGACGACTGGGAGGAGCTGGAAGCCAAGGCCTCCATCGTGGTCGGCAGCCCGGCCACGGTGCGCGAGAAGCTGTGGGACCTGATCGAGCAGGCCGAAATCGGCAATCTGCTGATCCAGTTCCATTTCGGCAACATGGCGGATGGGCTCGCGCGAAAGAGCGCCCGCCTGTTCGCCGAACAGGTGGCGCCCGAACTCCGCGCCCGCTCGGCCGAGCTGTTCGCCCGCAACTACCCGGCGCTCGCCGACCGCCCGACCGCGAGCGCCGCCGAATGAGCGGCCGCGAGGTCGCCCTTCCCCGGAGCCGGACGGTCCAGATCGCCGAGGCGGGGGACGGCCCGGCCGCGGTCTATCTGCACGGCATCGCCGACATCCACGGCGCGTCCTTCTCCTTCCTGCCGTTCCACGAGGCGCTGGCCCAACGCCTCGCGCTGATCGCGCCCGCCCATCCCGGCTGCGCCGGTAGCTCGGAGGACGAGGCGCTGGAGACCGTCGACGACCTGGTGTTCCACTATCTCGAGCTGTTCGACGCGCTCGGGCTCGGGACGCTCCGCCTCGCCGGCTCCTGCATCGGCGGCTGGATCGCGGCCGAGATCGCGGTGCGCCATCCGGAGCGAGTCGAGCGCCTCGCGCTGGTCGGCCCGACCGGGCTGTTCGTCCCCGGCGCGCCGATCGCCGACGTGTTCTGGGAGACCCATCCGGCCGACGGGGTCTCGCTGGCCGCGCTCCGCGCGCTGCTGTTCGGCGACGCCGAGTCCGGCATCGCGCGCGCCATGTTCCCCGATCTCCGCGGCGACATCGACCAGGAGGTGCTGCGCTACAAGCTGTTCCGCTTCGCCTCGCGCATCGGCTTCAGCCCGCCATACCTGCACAGCCGGCGCCTCGCCGAACGCCTGCCTCGCTACCGCGCCCCGGCGCTGGTGGTGCAGGGCGAGCATGACCGGCTGGTCCCCGCCCGCCACGGCGAGGCCTATGCGGACGGGTTCGGCGACGCCCGGCTGGAGATCGTCGAGGGCGCCGGGCACAGCGCCTTCGCCGAGCGCCCGGACGCGGTCGCCGCGCTGGTCGCCGACTTCCTCGCCGCGCCGTGATCCGCGCGCTCGCCGACGGCGACGATCTGGAGGTAACGGCAGACCGGCCGGACATCCTCGCCGTCGTCAACGCGGCGGCCGAGGCCTATCGCGGCATCATCCCGCCCGACCGCTGGAAGGAGCCCTACATGCCGGCGGGGGAGCTCGCCGCCGAGATCGCCGCCGGCATCGCCTTCAGCGGCTGGGCGGACGAAGGCGGGCTGCAGGGCGTGATGGGCGTCCAGCCGGTGGACGACGTGATCCTGATCCGCCACGCCTATGTCCGCCCCGAGCGCCAGGGCGAGGGAATCGGCACGGCGCTGCTCGCCGCACTCTGCCGCGGCGCCGACCGCCCCATCCTGATCGGTACCTGGGCGGCGGCGGGCTGGGCGATCCGCTTCTACGAAGCGCGCGGCTTCGCCCTGGTCGGCGAGGACGAGAAGGCGGGTCTGCTCAGGCGCTACTGGACCGTGCCGGAGCGCCAGATCGAGACCTCGGTGGTGCTGGGGGACGCGCGGTGGTTCGGGGGGCGGGGGTAGGAAAATGCTGCGGGAGGGCGCATCCGTCTTGGATGGAACCGCCGGCACGGCCGGGGCCGTCCTCCCATATGCCCGGATCAAGCCCCGGACTGCGATCCGGGGCTACTCAGGATGAGGGTTGGGAGGCGGGGCGCGGGACGCCCCAAGACCCTCATCCCGAGTAGGCGCGGAGGGCCGTATCGAGTGACGCCGCGGCGCATCGGTTCCATCCAAGAGCGGACACGCCCTACCGGCCCGTTTCCCCCGCAACGCCGTCCCACCGCGGCCGCCCGTCCTTGCGGCCGTTCTCGCGCGCCGCCCTGGCCTTGGCGGACGAGCGGGACCTGCCGCCCGCCGCGCCGAGATGCGCGGCCATCCAGCGCCGCGAGCCGAGGACGCCCCGCAGCAGGGCCGGAAGGTAGAGATCGGCGTCGAGTCTCGGCCAGTGCAGGCCGAGCCCGCTCGGGCTGAGCTCGATCTCGGCCAGGTCTTCGGACGAGGCGCCGTCCAGCCCCTCCGCGAGTTCTGGGGGAAAGGCGATTTCGATGCCGGTGTTCAACTTCACGACGACCCGCCGCCTCCGCCGGTCGTAGCGGGCGGACAGCGCATGGCCGGCATCGCGCTTTTTCTGCATTCGTGCCGCTGCCCGTTCCAGCTCGCGATCGGTCACCGACATGGATGCTTCTCCGGTGCTCGCTCGGTATCCGCGGCGCTCCGGCCGGCGCCGCGCCGGATATTCTAACCGATCCGCCGCCTCGCTGGCGGAAAGGCCGCATGGATGGCCGGATCAAGTCCGGCCATGACGGGGTGGGGGTGGCGGTGGAGGAGTACGGGAGCCGGGTGCGACCCGCCCCGAAGGCCAAACCCGACGGCAGCGGAACATGTCCGGCCACGACGACATGCGGGAGAGGCGCGGCCGGAGAGACCGCACGCCGGCCGCCCCCCTACATCTCCGTCCGCACCGCCCAGAGCTCGGGGAACAGGCGGATGGCGGTGGCCCGGGTCAGATAGCCGACGCCGCTGGTGCCGCCGGTGCCGATCTTGTGGCCGATCACCCGCTCGACGGCGTTGCGGTGGCGGAACCGCCAGGTCTGGAACAGGTCGTCGATATCGATCAGGTGTTCGGCGAGCTCGTAGAGCTCCCAGTTGCGCGGGCTGGAGCGGTAGATGTCGCGCCACGCCGCCATGACGGACCCGTCGGGCTCGCGCCTCTGCGACCAGTCGCGCTCCAGCACCGCGCCGTCGATCGCATGGCCGCGCCGGGCCAGCAGCATCACCACCTCGTCGTAGAGGCTCGGCCGTTCGAGCAGCGCCACGAGCCGGGCGGCGATCTCGGGCATGTCGGCGAACGGGGCGATGGTCTCGCGCTGCTTGTTGCCGAACACGAACTCGATCGAACGGTACTGGAAGGACTGGAAGCCGGAAGAGCGGCCGAGCCCGTCGCGGAACTTCAGATAGTCGGCCGGGGTCATGGTGGTCAGGATGTGCCAGGCCTGGATCAGGTTCTCCTGGATGCGCTTGACCCGGGCGAAGATCTTGAAGGCCGGGCGCAATTCGTCGTCGCGGACAAGCGGGAAGGCGGCCTCGAGCTCGTGCAGCATCAGCTTCATCCACAGCTCCTTGACCTGGTGCAGGATGAAGAACAGCGCCTCGTCATGCGCGCCGGTGATCGAGGGCTGGGCGTTGAGGATCTTGTCGAGCTCGAGGAAGTCGTGATAGCTGCGCCCGCCCTGGAGGTCGGTGTGGAAGGTCTCGCCGGCGAACTCCTGGCCGAGCCGGGCGTCGCCGCGGGTCTGCGCGCCGGGCGCGCTGTCGTCTCGCTCGGTCATGCCGTTCCCGCCGCCGCCCCGGGCGGCCAGGGGCTCACTCGTACTTCGCGGCCGCTTCCTTGAGCATGTCGTAGACCTTCTTCACCTCCGGCAGGTCCTCGACCACCGCCTCGCCCACCTGCGACAGGCGCCGGCGCATCTCGGCCCGGTCCTCCGGCGAGAGGTCGTAGATGTTGGCGCCGTTGTCCTTCCAGATCTTCTCGTTCTTCGCGAGGAACGCCTCGCTGAAGGCGAGCGTCTCCCAATCGGTGTTCTGGCCCTCTTCCATGACGATCTGGCGGATATCCGCGGGAAGCTTCCTGAGGAAAGCCGGGTTGGTGACGGTCTCCACGCAGATCACCGATTCCAGCGTCCGGGTGAGGTGCTTGGTGACCGACCAGTACTTGAAGGTGACGAAGATCGCGAGGCCGCTCTTCATCCCGTCGACCGTGCCGCGCTGCAGCGCCTGCAACGCTTCCAGCAGAGGGATGGGGGCCGCCGCGCCGCCCAGCCGGCGCACCGTCTCGCGCTCGATGGCGCTCGCGAAGACGCGGATCTTCTTGCCCTTGAAGTCGTCGAGCTTGAGGATCGGCCGGCGCGAGACATAGTGCGCGAGGTCGCCGCAATAGATCCCGACCCCGGTGATGCCCTTCTTGTCGGCCATCGAGAAGAACATCTTCTTGAACGCGGGGTCGTGCAGCGAGTTCTGCGCGTGGCGCAGGTCGCGGAAGATGCCGGGCGAGGATGTCACCATGAAGCGCTTGTCGATGCCGACGAAGAAGTCGGGCGGCAGCAGCGTCATCTCTTGGGTGCCGAGCTGGACGCCCTCGATCTGGCGGTGAATGCCGCCGAGCTGGCCGGCCGGGAACACCCGCACGTCCACCCGGTTGCCGATGCGCCGCTCCACGTTCTTCTCGAAGTTGATCATCCACTGGTGGACGGTGTCCTTGATCGTGACCGAGCCGATCTTGATCTCGATCTTGTCCTTGGCCCATGCGCCCGGGGCGAGAACCAGCGACGCGGCGAGCGATGCGGCGAACATGCGGGTGGGGGTGAGCATCGAAACCTTCTCCATCTGCGGACCGGCCCGCCGGGCGGATCGTGCGCGGCTGCGCCGAAGCGCAAACGATGACATCGCCCGTGCCCGCTTGCAAACGCCGCCCCGACGCCGCCGAGCTGGACCGGTCGGATGAGCGGGGGTTTCGCGAGCGCTACGCGCTCACGCCGCTGGTCCCCCGCGCGCGGGACCCCGGCGACCCCGGGCGCTGGCAGACGGTCTGCGGAAAGCCCCTCGCGGCCCTCGCGCAAGGCTGGAGGTCGACGCTCGGCGGGTAGGGGCGGGATGTCCGGCCGCCGAGCTGTCGCTACTCCAGGCGGATCGCCCGTAATGGTTCGAACCGGTCGAAATCCCGGTCGTTCGTCAGCACGGTGTCGATTCCGTGTTCAAGGCACAGGGCCGCGATCTGGGCGTCGAACATCAGATTGCCGCGCGTCTGCGCCCGCCGGGCGGTGTCGATCAGGATTTCGATGAACTCCGCGCCGGGGCGTACGATCTCGCAGCTCGGAGCGGAAGCGATCCCCTCGACGAACGCGGTCGCCTGCGCGACCGTGGAGGCCGGGTTGAACACGCGCGGGTGCGTGACGACCCGCAGGAATTCGGTCACGCAGAACACCGGCAGAGCCCATCTCTCCGCCCCTTCGGCCAGGATGACGAGCCTCGACGCGGCTGCCTCATGCAGCGCCGTCTCGCCCCGATGCGCACATATCAGAATGTTCGTATCGAGCGCGATCACGCGCCGTCGATCACGTCATAGAGGGCGTTCCGGTCGGCAACGTCCACGTTGGGCGGCGCGTAACCGGTCACCGTCGCCAGCTTGAGCCGGTAACCCCGCGCCCCGCCGCGCGGCTCGGACAGACGGGCGCGCAGCGCGTCCTCCACGAACCGGGTGAGTGTGATACCGTCCCGCGCCGCGCGCCGCTTCGCCAGGCGCAGCACCCGATCGTTCAGATTGAGCGTCGTCTTCATCGCGGATCGGCCGGGACGGTTGCGTATGGCTGAACCATATCGCCGGCGGAAACACATGGAAAGCGGTTCCGCAGGCTTTGCCGCCCGGCGCGGCGGCGGTCACAATATCCGCGGGCCGGGCGCGCCGGCCGGGAGGGGGTGCGATGGCGGAGGACAGGCTCGCGCTGAGGCGGCGCTACCCGACGGCGCAGGATCTGCGCCGGCGGGCGCGCCGCGTGCTGCCGCGCTTCGCCTTCGAGTACATGGACGGCGGCGCGGGCGCCGATACCGGCATCGCCCGCAACTGGGCCGCGTTCGACGACGTGCAGCTTGTGCCCCGCTACGCCCGTGTGATCGAGCCGCCGGCGGGCGACACCGAGCTGTTCGGCCGCGCCTATGCCGCGCCCATCGGGATCGCGCCGATCGGCGGGCCGGGCACGGTGCTGCCGGGCGCCGAGACCTATTTGGCGAAGGCCGCCCAGGCGGCGCGCGTGCCCTATACGCTGGGCGCGCTGTCGGGCATCGATGTCGAGCGGGCGGCCGGGCTCGCGCCCGACGTGCTGTGGTTCCAGCTCTACCGGTTCTGGCGCGACGACCACCGGATCGGCTTCGATCTCGCGCGCCGCGCCGCCGACGCCGGCGCCCAGGCGCTGGTGCTGACCGTCGACACGCCGATCCGCACCACCAGGCCGCGCGAGGTGAAGAGCGGGATATCCAACCCCTTCCGGCTGACCGCCCGGCTGCGCCTCCAGGCCCTGTCGTCGCCGCGCTGGTTCGCCGCGCTGCTGCGCAACGGCATCCCGCGCTTCGTGTCGCTCGCCCCCTATATCGGCGGCAACCCCGGCTTCGCCGAGACCGCTTCGTTCGTCGAGCGCGAGTTCGGCGGCGCCTTCACCTGGGAGGAGATCGCGCGCTATCGCGACAGGTGGAAGAAGCCGCTGGTGCTCAAGGGCGTGCTCCACCCCGACGACGCCGAGCGCGCGGTCTCGCTCGGGCTCGACGGGATCTTCGTCTCCAACCACGGCGGGCGGCAGATCGACGCGCTGCCGCCGCCGATCGACCTGCTTCCGGCGATCGCCGCGCGGGTCGGCGGGCGGGCGACGATCGTCGTCGACAGCGGCGTCCGGTCCGGCGTCGACGTGGCGCGCGGCATCGCGCTCGGCGCCGATGCGGCCTTCGCCGGCAAGGCGTTCCTGTGGAGCCTCGGCGCGCTCGGCGCGCGCGGGCCGGGACACCTGATCGATCTGTTCGCGGACGACCTGCGCGCCACCCTCGGCCAGCTCGGCTGCGCCAATCTGGAAGAGCTCCGCTCGGTCGTCGTGCGCCACGACCGCGCGGTCGAGATCGGCGATTGCCGGGCGGAGGGCGGTCCGGGGTGAGTCTTCTCCGCCGCCTGTCCCGCCCGCGGCGTCAGCCGCCGAAATAGGCGATGACCTCGGCCGGGATCTCCGCCGCCTTCAGCCGGCCCGAACCGTCCGGGTGGCGGATGCCCCAGAACCGGATATCGGTGGCCTCGACGGCGATCCTGCCGGAATTGGTGAGCGTGTGGGTCATCTCCAGCGTCTTGCGCCGGAAGCCCGCGATCCGGGTCTCGATCTGGAGCGCATCGTGCAGCCGGCACGGGCCCTTGAAGGCGGCGCGGGTGTCGACCAGCGGCAGCCCGACGATGCCGTGCGCCGCCTCGAGCTCGCGCAACGGCCATCCGGCGGTGTCGAAGAACTTCCACATCGCGGTGTCGAACCAGCGGAAATAGTTGGGGTAGTAGACCGCGCCGGACGGCGCGCAGTCGCCCCAGCCCACGGTGATGGAGAGCGTGCCGGTATATTTCACGCGGGATCCTTCGCTCCGGGATGGCGATGCGCGAGATGCCGCGCCGTCTGTTGACAGGACTTCGGGCGAGCCAAATACTTGCCGCGCAAATCCAGTATTCGGCCCGCCTCCGGCACTGTCAACGGACCGGGCTTTTCGGGGCGGCAGTTCGGGGACGAGGCATGATCAAGATCACCGGTTTCGAGCACATTTCCATCGGCGCGGCCGATACCGAGCCCTCGGCGAGCGTGCTCGCGCTGTTCGGCATCAAGCCGCTCTACGGCGAGGACATCCATCCGCACGGGGTGACCACGACCTATTACGAGCACGAGGACTACGAGCAGACCCGCGTGCGCTTCGAGATCATCCGCCCGGCCGACGAGAAGGCCCCGCTCAACCATTTTCTCGAGAAGAGAGGGCCCGGGATCCATCACATCTGCCTGCAGGTGGAGGATCTGGAAGACGCCATGCGGCAGATCAGGGATGCGGGCGGGCAGCTCGTCGAGCCGGTGTTCGACGATTCGCGCGGCCGCCACGTGTTCGTCCATCCCAAATCCACCGGCGGGTATCTGCTTGGCCTGATCGAGCTGCACCCGGACCAGAAACCCTAGGCGTTCGATGTCCGGAAAAATCTCCCTGACCGTGCTGGAGTGCGGGGTCACCGCGCTCGACTTCGAGCTGGTCGCCACCGGCCATCCCGACAAGCAGGCTTCGCAGCATCTCGCCTGCGGCCACCCGCGCCTCGGCGAAGGCCAGATCGCCCATCCCTGCTACGCCTACATCATCGAGCACCCGGGCGGGCGGATCCTGGTCGATACCGGGTTCAGCGACTCGGCCAAGCGGGACTGGAAGAACGAACACTACAAGGGCGCGATGGATTACGAGCCCGGCGAGGACGGGCTGTTCTCCCAGCGCCTGGAGCAGCACGGTCTGACGCCCGAGGATTTCGACGACGTCATCGTCACCCACCTGCACACCGACCACGCCGGCAATCTGCCGAAATTCGCCGCCACCGACGCGCGCATCCTGCTGCACGAGGAGGAGCTGCGCGGCATCGTCGAGGTCAAGGGCGGCATGCTGCGGGACGATCTGGTGACCATGTGGGGCGTCACCAGCCCGCAGGGCTTTACCCGCAAGGACTGGGCCTGCCTGATGCCCAACCGCGCCACCACCGTGTTCGGCGACATGGAGATCTATCGCGGCATCTGGACGGTCAGCCTGCCCGGCCACACCTGGGGCTCGATCGGCGTCGCCGTGAACCTGCCCCATACCGGCTGGGTGCTGCTGGCGTCCGATCACATCTACCTGGCCGCGACCTGGGGCGACCCGTTCGTCGGCAATATCCTCAACCAGAACCCGACGGCGTGGGCGCAATCGGCCGTCAAATGCCGCCGGCTGCAGGAAAAATACGGCATGCGGATCTTCCCCGGCCATGACAACAGGATCATCGCCCCCGACCCCGACGAGTCGTTCGTTCTGGAGGACGTGAGGCCGTTCTACGACTGAGCGCGGGCGGCGGGGGCCGGCATGGCGCGGACGATCCGCTCGCTGCCCAGCCTCGCGCGGCGCCCCCGCGCGGCGTGGGAGGCGCAGGGCTGGTGGGCGCGCGAGCCGCTGTGGCGGCGCGTGCGCGACCGCGCCGCCGCCGAGCCCGACAAGCCGGCGGTCATCGACGAGACCGGATCGCTGAGCTACCGCGCGCTGTGGCGGGCCGCGCTCGCCGGCGCGGCGGGCATGCGGGCGGAAGGGCTCCGCCCGGGCGAGATCGTGCTGACCCAGCTTCCCAACTGGCGCGAATTCGCCGCCGTCATGCTGGCCTGCGAGGTCGGCGGGGCGGTGTTCTCGTTCTGCCCCGTCACCTGGGGGGTGCGCGAATGCGCGCGCGCCCTCGACCTGCTGCGCCCGAGGCTCTGGGTGACCTCCTGCGAGTATCTCGGTGACGACCGCATGGACACCGTGAGCGGCGCGCTGGCGGAGGCGGAGGAGCCGCCCCAGCCGGTGCTGGTGCGGGGCGGCGCGGCGGGCTTTCGCGCCTGGTCGGAGATCCTCGACGCGGCCTCCGCGGCGAGCGAAGAGGAGGCCGCCGAGAACGCCGGAAGCGGGCTCTATCCGCTGGAGATCGCCGTCACCTCGGGGACCACGGGCTTCCCCAAGGGCGTCGTCCACGCCCATGACACGGCGCTCTATACGGTGCAGTCGACCATCGACAGGCAGGGGATCGGCGAGCGCGACGTGGTCCATCTGGCGCTCCCCGTCGGCCACACCTTCGGCTATTTCTACGGCGTGCGCTGCGCCTTGCAGGCGGGCGGCACGGTGCTGCTGCAGGAGCGCTGGGACGCGCGGCGCATGGCCGAGCTCGCGCGCGCCCACGGCGCCACGGTGTCGCTCGGCACCGCCGCCTTCGTCATCGACCTCTTGGGCGCCGGCGAGGACGTGCGCCGGGCGCTCGCGGGTGTGTGGATGTTCACCCAGTCCGGCGACGCCATGCCCGCCCCGGTCGCCGAGCGGGCCCACCGGGAGCTGCCGTTCCGCATCTCGCGCGCGCTCGGCATGACCGAGTTCGGCCACGTCGCCTCGACCGACGCCGCCTCTCCCCCCGCACGGGTCTTCGACAGCGCCGGCACCGCCCAGCAGGGGATCGAGATCGACATCGCCGACGCCGACGGCGCGCGCCTGCCGCCCGGCGAGGAGGGCCGCATCCTGGTCCGCGGTCCGGCGGTCTGCGCCGGCTACCTCCGCCCCGACGGCGCCATCGAGGACATGGTGGACGCGGACGGGTTTTTTGACACCGGAGACCTCGGCCGGCTCGACGAGGCGGGCTATCTGCGGATCACCGGCCGGCTCAAGAACGTGCTGCGGCGCGGCGCGGAGACCGTGCCGGTCGCCGATCTGGAGGACGTGCTGTCCTCCCACCCCGCCGTCGTGTGCGCCCTGGTCGTCGGCCTGCCGGACGAGCGGCTCGGCGATCTGCCGATCGCCTGCGTCGAGCTCCGCCCCGGCGCCAGCCTGACCATGGACGATCTGCGCGCGTATTTCGCCGGTCGTGGAATCACGCGGAAATTCTGGCCGACCGGCATCCACCTGGTCGAGCGATGGCCGATCGGACCGACCGGCAAGACCGACCGCCGGATGCTGCTCGCCGCATACCGGGACGCCGCGGGAAGGGGCTGACGCGGCGTCCCTCGATACGCCCCCTTCGGGCGCTGCTCGGGATGAGGCCAGGTCGGCATGCCCGGGAAACCCCCTCATCCCGAGTAGCGGCGAAGCCGCGTATCGAAGGACGCCTCGCACCCGGCCTCGGCTGCCCTCCCGTCATGCCCGGCCTCCGGAACGAGCCCGGCCATGGCGATGGGAGAGCGCCGGGCGCGTATCGACGCATCGCGCTCGACCCCCGGGCAGGTGAAATCGTACCGTATCGCGCGCATGGCTCGCGGGAAACCTGGCTCGGAAACACGAAAATATCCCGACCGGCAAAATACTGCTTGACATGGGACGCGTTTTGGTCTATATTTGCCACAGTCGCGAAATGGGGCGCCGGAGAGACCGGCGCCCTCTTTCGCGGCCCGGGCCGGGCGGTATGATGGCCGCGGCAGACATGCGGGAGGGATGGACGTGGCGAACAAGGACTTGCGCGACTGGGTGGCGGAGCTCGACGCGGCGGGCCAGCTGGAGACCGTGACCGGCGCGGACCGCGAGGAGGAGATCGGCGGCATCGTCGACATCGCGATGCGCAAGATGACCAACCCGGCGGTGATGTTCGACGAGGTGCCGGGCTATCCCAGAGGCCACCGGGTGCTGGCCAACATCCTGACCTCGGTGCCGCGCATCAACCTCGCGCTCGGCCTGCCCATCGACACGCCCGAGGTGGCGCTGGTCAATCGCTGGCGCGACTACATGCGCGACCAGCCGGTGCACGCCCCCGTCGAGGTCAATGGCGGGCCGCTCAACGAGAACGTGTTCGAGGGCGACGACATCGACATCACCACCATCCCCTCGCCGCGCTGGCACGAGCGCGACGGCGGCTACTATATCGGCACCGCCTGCATGGTGGTGATGCAGGACCCGGACTCGGGCTGGATCAATTACGGCGCCTACCGCGTCCAGGCGCACGACCCCAGGACCGCCTCGGTCATGGTGTCCAGGGGCAAGCACGGCAACATGATCATGAACAAGTATTTCGACCGCGGCGAGCGCTGCCCGGTCGCCGTGGTCGCCGGGATGCACCCGGCGCTGTTCATGGTCGCCGGGCTGGAGATGCCGCACGGCGCGAACGAGTACGACTGCGCCGGCGGGCTGCTGGGCGAGGCGGTGCAGATCATCAACATGCCGAAGACCGGGCTCCCCGTCCCGGCCAATGCCGAGATCGCCTTCGAGGGGTTCGTCGCGCGCGACGACCTGGTCGACGAGGGGCCGTTCGGCGAGTGGGCAGGCTACTACGCGGGCGACATGCACCCCGAGCCCGCCATCCGCATCGAGACCTTCATGCACCGCGACGCCCCGATCCTGCTGGGCGCCATCCCCGGCGTGCCGCCCAACGACGACACGTTCTACCGCGGCACCTATCGCTGCGGCGCGGTGTGGAACCAGCTGGAAGCCGCCGGCGTGCCCGAGGTCAAGGGGGTGTGGGCGCACGAGGCGGGGGGGAGCCGGATGTGGCTCACCGTGTCGATCCGCCAGATGTATGGCGGGCACTCCAAGCAGGCCGGCATGATCGCCTCGCAATGCCACGCCGGCGCCTATGCCAATCGCTGGGTGGTGGTGGTCGACGACGACATCGACCCGGCCAACATGAACGACGTGCTGTGGGCGATGTGCACCCGCTGCGACCCGCGCGAGGGGATCGAGGTGATCCGCGGCGGCTGGAGCACCCATCTCGACCCGATGTGCTACAGCCACGACGACCGGCGCAACGCCCGCGTGGTGGTCGATGCCTGCAAACCGTTCGCCCGCGGCGAGGACTTCCCCGCCGTGGTGCGCAACAGCGCCGGGCTCGAAGCCCGGGTGACCGCCAAGTTCGGCGACCTGTTCGGCGGGTGAGGCGGCTTTCGATAGGCTCCCGTCCGGGGCTGGTCGGGATGAGGGTGTGGCCAGGCATCGCACCGAAGAGTGCCGAAGCCCGATTCAGAAGATAGCGGCTCTCGGCCGCATCCAAACCCGTCGTTCTTGCTTTCGATGCCAAGGGAGCAATATACGGAGTGACTTCTGCGAGGTACGGAGCGGCATGATGAGAACCTTCGGTTCCAGCTCCATGGCCTCGCCGGGATGGGTGAGGGAACCTGGTTCCGGTTCAACACGCTCACGTTTGACCGGAAATGTCGGGAACATGAACGATGGCGACTCGAAGGACTCGAAATCCCAATTCGGGGGAAACGGTCGAGGCGAAAGCAGTCGATATCGAGACTAGCGAAGATCGATCCGGCTTCGACATATCTCCACTCATTCTGCGGGAGATTGCACTGGATAGTGGAGTCTTGCGCCGGAATGCGCCGTTCGTCGTGAAACCCTACGTCTCGGAATCACATGAGTGTTATCGGGCGGAAGTAGAAGAGCTCGGACTCTCGATTTCAGCGTATACCAGGCAAGAATTGGTGGAAGCGATTCAAGACATGATAGCCGTTCTTTGGCAAGAGTATGCCATGGAAGACGATGAAAATCTGACGGAGAGCGCCGCCGCTCTGAAGCGACGCTTATTGGAAGATTTCCGGATCGTGGACAATGCAACTTGAACGACGGGAAGTGTTGCATAGTCTAGAACACAAGGGATTTGGAAGAATAGAGGGCAAAAGGCACACAATACTGATTTACTACAACAAGGACGGAAAGAAGACCGGCATTAAAACTATTGTAAGTCGAGGCACCGGATATAAATATCTCGGCAATGACTTGGTGGGTGCCATGGCAAGGCAATGCGATCTTACAACATCCCAATTTGTAGCGCTTGTCGATTGTTCGATGTCACGCGACGACTACGACGATCTATTGGGCGGCGACCGATAGTCGACCGGGGGTGGTGCATAGCTTCGGTGCGCTGGCAGGGCGATCGGTGAGCAGGCGCCGACCTTCTCCATGTCGCCTCCCCGCATCCGCCCCTCCTCGACCCCATGGCAGGCGACCGCCGCGCCGCCGGCGGGCGTGAGCTCCGGGCGTTCCGGGCGGCGGCGGTTCTCCGGGCACGGGCAGCGCGGGTGGAAGGCGCAGACCGTCGGCCGCCCGTCCGGTACCCGGCATCGCGGGCTCGACGGGGTGGGAACCATAGCGCTCAGCGGGGCTGATGGACGAGGGAGCGAGGCTCAGCCCAGCTGGCGCCCCATCCACCTTATCTCTCCGACGATCCGGGCCCCGTTCGGCCAGGGCTCGTCGGGCCAGTCGGGATGATCGCATACCATGAGGCGCCGTCCCTCTTCGTCGGTAGTGATGCGCCTGAATAACGTGTCGTCGCCGAATTTCACGACCTTGATGCCAGCCGGATCCAAGTCCGTGTTCGTACCATCGACCACGGTCACGCACCCGTTCGGAAGCGTCGGCTCCATCGATTCGTCCCGAATCGGGACGAGGGTCCAGCGCGCAGGGTCGAGACCATCCGCCTCCAGCCGGTGTGCCAGGAGTTTCCGGAATTTCGGCAGCCGTTTCACAGGGTCGTCTTCGAGAATAGACGCCTCAAGCGGGTCGTCCCCCCGGAGAGAAGGCATGATGGCGCGGAGCAGCTGCGCTTCCGCGGTAGCAGCCAGATCTTCGGCCGATGGTTCGCTCGCCGACCCGCCAATGGGCGCGCGCCGAAGGTCTCCCGTCATGGCGCGAAGACCGGTGTCGAAGTCGACTTCATCTACCTTTGGCCCCATGGCAGGCGGGTCCTCCTGGGCGGCCTGCGGTTCGGTGGGTCGTCGGGCGAGGAGGACCGGCCAGAGGTCTTCGGGGATCGGGTCGCCGTCGGCGTCTACGGTGATTCGGACCAGGTCCCGCGCCGATCGCTCCAGAGAGCGGAGAGGGACATCGGGCAGCGCGCCCCCGTCCTCGGCCCGGCGCCACCGCGGCGGTCCGACATAGAACTCCAGGCCGAGCACGTCGCAGAGTGAGCGCAGCCGTTCCACCGAGGGAACATGGCCGCGCCGCATGTCCCGGATCAGCTCGGGCGCGCCTAGCGCCCGTATCGAGGCTGCCCGGGCCGAGATCCCCCGGCGTTCGAGCGCGGCGTCGATCTCTCGCAGAATGTCTTCCACGCGCAAGGGATATATCCCTCGCCTGCGGAAGACAACCCTATGAACCGGCGAACAAATCCGAGAGAGAAAGGATGATATGCCAGATATGTGATATTTCTCTTGATATAAGGTATATTTTCCTCATAAGCTCCGCGCCATGAATGAATCGTCCTTGGTCCGTCTGGCAGAGCGGTTCGCTGCGGCGCGCGGAATAAGCCTGTCACGCGTCGCATATCTGGCAGTCGACGACGGCAAGTTCTTCAGCCGTCTCCAGGCCGGGCGGACCTGCACCCTCCGCTCGGCGCGGAACGTCATCGAGTATCTCAGCCGCAACTGGCCTGACGACTCCGCCGAATGGCCCGGCGACATCCCGCGTCCCGCGCCGCGACCCGACGGCGAAAGCGGGGCGGCAACCCTCTCCCGGGAGCCGGCTTCCTCGCCGCTTACCTGAATTCGAGATCGCAGACGCCGACAGTCATCAAACCGGTTCGAGGTTGCCATGTACATCGCCGATCCGATCGAAACCGCGAAAATCGCTCCAGAACGCCCCCACCCGCTCGAACGGTTCCACGGTTCTCCCGCTGGGACCGCTGCCAGGTGCCGAACTGGCGGGGCGGTGGCGGCCGCCCTGGCGGCGGGACTTCTTGTCCTGGCCGACGCTCCCCTGTCCCCGGCCCCGGCCGCGGTGACCTGCGACGACGCGTGGACCCGGGGAACCCTCGACGCGAGCGGCCGATGGACGACGGGCGCGGGCAACGACTACCGGATAGGATGCACTGCAGATACCGACGGCGATGCGATGACAGCCGCCGATGGTCCGGATGATATTCCGGCCAACGCCGACACGCTGGTCATCGACGTGTCCCATCCCAACATCGATCGCGTCGTGCAGATAATCCCGGACGCCGAGGGCGGCCGGCTGGCGCTGACCGGCAATCTCGCATCCGATGCGGGGAGCAACGTCTTCATCCGTATCGACGGCTTCACGGCCGGATACGAAGCCGCCGATGCCGTGCTCGAATCCTTCGCGACCATCGAAGCTTCCGGCGACGGCAACGACGGCATCGTGCTCAGGAACAACGACGCAAGCCATACCGGCACGATAGAAGCGATCAACCGGGGCACGATTTCCACAACCGGCGACATGTTTGCGTATGGGATGCTTGTCTTTTCGGAGTCTTCCTCGGCCCGCGCCGTCAACGCCGGCACAATCACGACCGGCGGCACCGCCGGGCGCGGCGTTACCACCCACGTCGAGAGCGGAAGCGCCGGAACCGCGACCTCGATCAACCGGGGAACGGTCCGCACGTCCGGCGGCGTTTGTCAGACCTGTGGTGGCAATTTCTTCGTACCGTCGGACGGCGTCCGCGCGTACCACAACGATAACGGCAACGCCGAAGCGTCGAACGCGGCCGGCGGCACCATTGCGGTCGCCGGAATCGGCGGCCGCGGCGTCAGCGCCCACGCGAATGGCGACGGCAGCGCGGTCGCCGGGAACGCCGGCTCGGTCGTGACCAGGGGCGATGCCTTCGTGTATCCGTCGAACGACGGGTGGATCGGCCCCTACGGGGTGCTCGCCTGGTCCGAGCGGGGGAGCGCGACGGCGCGCAGTTCGGCGAGCGGCAGCGTGGAGACCTATGGCGTGCCGGGCTACGGCGTCGTCGCCATCTCGAGAGGCAGCGGCACCGCGAGCGTGGAAAACGCGGGCGCGGTCGTCACCCATGCGACCGGCTCGATCGACACCCTGCCCAACAATGTCGGGCTGGAGATCGGCGCGCGCGGGCTCTTTGCGACCTCGTGGCGCGGCGACGCCAGCGTCGTGAACCAGCGGTCCGGCTCGGTCGAGACCAGGGGCGCGCGCGCCTTCGGCGCGATTGCCTGGACCAGCAACGACGGCAGCGCCAGATCGGCGACGGCCACGATCCGCAACAGGGGCCGGGTCGCCACCGGCGGCGACAATGCCGATGCCGTCATCGCCCTGTCCACCAGCCGCGCAACCGCGGACAATCCCAATACCGTGCGCGCCTATAACGAGGACGGCGGCACGATCACGACCACGGGGGATGCCGCCAGCGGCTTGGGCGCGGCGATTCTGGTGGCCCGCGGCGGCCAGGGTTACGGCAGCGCGTTCGCCCAGAACGCGGGCACGATCGCGACCGAAGGTGCGCGCGGCGGGGTCACGGGCACCGATATCGCCTTCGGCATCACCGCCAGCTTCTTCAACAACGACGGTGGGCTCATCACCCGCGCCGGCGACGTGGAGGCGCGCAATACCGGCTCGATCGAGGTCTCGGGCGAAGCGGCGCAGGGTATCCAGGCGCGTACCTTCGGCAGCGGACGGGCCACCGTCGTGGTCGACGGCGGGAGGGTGGTCGCCACGCACGATTCCGCCACCGACGCCGACGACGGGGTGGGCATCCACGCATCGAGCGGCGCGGCCGGCTCCATCGCGGTGACGCTCGACAACCGCGCGCTGGTCCAGGCGCCGCAGGCGATGCTTCTGGGCGACGCACCGGCGACCGTCACGGTCATGAGGAGCTCCGTGGTGCGGGGCCGCATGTCGTTCGGCGGATCGGCCGACAGCCTCAAGATCGACAACAGCGTCACGGTGGGCGACATCGCCACGGGCGGCGGGGATGACGTCATCCGCGCGTATGGCGCGGTGACGATGACCGGCGACATCGACTTCGGCGCCGGGGAGGACGAGCTGATCCTCGACGTGAGCGGAGCGTCCCGCCTGACCGGCAACATCACCAACCTGGAGACGCTGAACAAGCTGTGCCCGGGCGATTTCACCATCAACGGCGACATCACCTTCGCCGGCAGCTCGGTCGTCGTCTCGGAAGGCGGGCTGGTGCTGACCGGGCACATGAATGTCGGCGCGGACGGCACGGTGGAGGTACATGACGGCACGAGGCTGACCGCGCTGCTGACCGCGACCGGCACGCCCAGGATCACTGCCGGCGGCGGGACGACGGTGCGCGACGGCGGCGCGGTCGTCGTCGAGGCGGCGGCGGACGCCCGACCGGTCGAGGCGGCAGAGGCGGTGGCGACCTTCCTGGAGGGCGCGAACGTGCAGGGCGGGGAGGCGCTGCCGGTCCAGACCCGCGACAGCGGCGGTTCGCTGACCCGGCTCGCGTCGTTCGACCCGGCGACCGGGACGGCGACGGTCATGCAGGGCGCTTCCGTCGGCGCCAGGCCGGCGGAACGGTTCCCCGAGCAACCGGGTGTCTCTCCCACACCGACCCCCGATCCAGAGCCGACTCCGCCCGCGCCGACTCCGCCCGTCAGCGGCGGCGGCGGCGGCGGGGACGACAACACCGCCCTGCTCATCGGCGGCGGCGCGATTCTGGCGGCGTTGTTCGCCGTGCTGGACTGGGATACCGAGGCGCCGGCCTCGTCCGCCTCGCTGAACCCGGCACTCGTCCAGCCCCTCGATCGTTCGTCGCGCTACTGGGTGCGCAGCCTGTCGCGGGTCATGCCCGAGAGCGGCGCCGGAGCGGCTTCGGGCACCGAGATCGGCATGGATTTCGCGCTCGGCGACGGCTTCGTCCTCGGATTCGCTGCCGCGCCCGACGCCGCCCTGGAGCGGGCGGGCGCGGGTGCCCATGCGACGGCGCTGTCGGGCGGCCGCTACGCCCTCAAGGGGGGCTGGCAAAGCGAGACCCTGTTCGGCGCGCTCAGCCTGTCGCAGGCACGCTGGCGGGTGGCGAGCGCCTATCGGAACCCGACGCTTGGCGGCGGTCTTCGCAGCCGCTACGAGGCGGCCCAGAGCGACGTGAAGCTCGGCCTCGGCGCGCGCCTCGACCTCGGGGCGGGGCTCACCCTCACCCCGCTCGCGGGCGCGTTCGCCGGCGAGCTGAGGCATGAGAGCCATACGGCGGAAGGCCCGGTATTCCGCGCCGCGATGCCGGAGGTCGTCCAGCGCTATGGCGGCTGGAGGATGGGGCTCGACCTTGCGTCCGACTGGCAGGACGGGCCGGGGGATCTGAAGCTGCGCCCCTCGCTCAAGCTCGGCGCGGCGCGCATTTGGACGGATTCGCCCGAATTCGCGCTCCGGCAGTCGGATCGCCTGGGGATCGTCTCCACCGCCAGCCGGGCCCGTCTGCCCGGTGCGCCCGGGACCGTGCTCGGCCTCGGCACGGGCCTCGATGCCGTCGGCCCCCACGGGCTCAGCCTGGGGCTCAGGTATGGCGGTCTGGCGATGGACGGCAAGCTCGTCCACGCCGCCTTCGCCAGGGCGAAGCTCTCCTTCTGAAGCCGCTTCCCGCCCATGGATGGCCGGATCGAGTCCGGCCATGACGAAGGGGGGGTTCGGCACGTCCCCCACTCCGTCATGGCCGGACTCGATCCACTGGTGTCCGGTTTAGATGAGCTGGACCGGGCGCAAAGCCTTGTTCCGGGCGGGATATCGGCGCATCCGCCGGATCGGGACACGGATCGCCGCACGCCCGCACTTGCCGTCCGTGCCCCTCCGTTGTCACCCCGGCCTCGTTCCGGGCACCCACGGGCGGGGCGGGCCGCACCCGGCTCCCGTACTCCTCCACCGCCACCCCCACCCCGTCATGGCCGGACTTGATCCGGCCACCCATGCGCGGACTTGATCCGCGCAACCACTAGCGCCACCGGTACAACGCCCCGTCGGGAGGAGCGGCGGCGCCAGTGGATGCCCGGATCACCCCCGGACTTGATCCGGGGGCCGGGGCATGACGATGGGGGGAGGCATGGTGATGGGGCGGGAAACGCCGGGCGCGACGCGCGTCGAAGGCTAAACCGGACAGCAGTGGACTTGATCCGGCCATCCATGCGGCGTCCCCGCTTGCGAGGCGGCCGGCGGGAAGGGGCGGCGGCGCCAGTGGATGCCCGGATCAAGTCCGGGCATGACGATGGGGGGAGGCATGGCGATGGGGCGGGAAACGCCGGGCGCGACGCGCGTTGAAGGCTAAACCGGACAGCAGTGGACTTGATCCGGCCATCCATGCGGCCTCTCGGCCCGTAAGGCCGGGCTCAGGCGATCCGCCCCTCCTCGACCGCGTGGCAGGCGACCTCCGCGCCGCCGGCGGGCCTGAGCTCCGGGCGTTCCCGGCGGCAGCGCTCGTCGGCGTGCGGGCAGCGCGGGTGGAAGGCGCAGCCCGGGGGCGGGTCGATCGGGCTCGGCACCTCGCCGGCGACGGGTTCGCGCTCGCGTCGGCTCATCGAAAGGTCGGGGATGGTGTCGAGCAGCAGCCGCGTATAGGGGTGGCGCGGGCGGCCGAACAGGGTCGCGGTGTCGGCGAGCTCGCAGATCCGCCCGAGATACATCACCGCGACCCGCGACGAGACGTGATAGACCACCGCGAGGTCGTGCGAGATCAACAGATAGGTGAGCCCGAGCGCGCGTTGCAGCGCCTTCATCAGGTTGAGGATCTGCGCCTGCACCGAGACGTCGAGCGCCGAGGTCGGCTCGTCGCAGACGATGAACTCCGGCTCGCCCGCCAGCGCCCGGGCGATCGAGATGCGCTGGCGCTGCCCGCCGGAGAACTCGTGCGGGTATTTCTCGCCGTCGACCGGCGAGAGGCCCACGCGGGTCAGCAGCCCGGCCACCCGTTCCTCCACCGCCGCGCGGTCGGGCAGCAGCCGGTTGTGGCGGATCGGCTCGGCCACGATGTCGCGCACCCGCCAGCGCGGGTTGAGCGAGGCGTAGGGGTCCTGGAAGATCATCTGCATGCGCCGCCGCGCCGGCGATGCCGGGCCGAGCTCGGCGCCGGCATAGCGGATCGAACCGGCGCCCGGCGCGTGCAGGCCGACGATCAGCCGAGCGACGGTCGACTTGCCGCAGCCCGACTCGCCCACGAGCGCGAAGGTCTCGCCGCGCCGGATCGCGAAATCGACCCCGTCCACGGCCTTCACGATGCGCCGCCCGCCGCCCTCGACGGCGCGGTTGAGCCAGGGCGGGGAGACGTCGAAATGGCGCTTGAGCCCGGCGATTTCGACCAGCGGATCAGCCATGTGCCGGCATCCCGTTGTCGCGATAGAGCCGGCAGGCGACCTCGGATTCGCCGATCGGCGCGAGCCCGGGCCGGTCGCGGTCGCACCCCGCCACCGCCTTCGGGCAGCGCGGGTGGAAGGCGCAGCCGGCGGGGATCTCGTGCAGCCGCGGCATCGCGCCCGCGATCTGCGCCAGGCTGTCGACGTCGCGCCCGACCGCCGGGATCGCCGCCATCAGCCCCTCGGTATAGGGGTGGAGCGGCGATTCGAGCACCCGGCGCACCGGCCCGATCTCGGCGATCCGCCCGGCATACATCACCGCGACCCGGTCGGCGGTCTCGGCGATCACCCCCATGTCGTGGGTGATCAGCAGCACGGATGCGCCGCGCTCGGCGCTGAGGCGCTTGAGCAGGCGGATGATCTGCGCCTGGATCGACACATCGAGCGCCGTGGTCGGCTCGTCGGCGATGATCAGCTCGGGCTCGGCGGCGAGCGCGAGCGCGATCACCACGCGCTGGCGCATGCCGCCGGAGAACTGGTGCGGGTAGTGGTCGATGCGCTCGGCGGCCGCCGGGATGCCGACCTCGCCCAACAGCTCCAGCGCGCGCCGCCGGGCCGCGCGCACGCCGATGTCGAGATGGGCGAGGATGGTCTCGACGAGCTGTTCGCCCACCGTGTAGAGCGGGTTGAGGCTGGTCAGCGGGTCCTGGAAGATCGCCCCGATGCGCCGCCCCCGGATGCGCCGGATCTCGTCCGGCGGCAGGCCGTCGATGCGCTCCCCGGCGAGGCGGACCGAGCCCGCGGCGATGCGCCCCGGCGGCTCCAGCAGGCCGATGATCGCGTTGCCGGTGAGCGACTTGCCGGCGCCCGATTCGCCGACCATGCCGAGCACCTCGCCCTTGGCGATGGCAAACGACACCCCGTCGACGGCGACCAGCGTGCCGCGGCGGGTCGGGAACTCGACCCTGAGCCCGTCGACCTCAAGCAGCTTCGGGCTCACAGCGCCGCCCCGCGGCGGAGCTTCGGGTTGAACGCATCGCGCAGCCAGTCGCCGAGCAGGTTGACGGCGAGGATCAGCGCCGCCAGCAGCACGCCGGGGAAGACCACGATCCACCACTCGCCGGAGAACAGGAAGTCCTGGCCGATGTCGATCAGCGTGCCGAGCGAGGGCTCCGTCGGCGGCACGCCGACGCCGAGGAAGGAGAGCGTGGCCTCGGTCAGTATGGCGACGGCGAGGCCGATGGTCGCGATCACCAGCACCGGGCCCATCGCGTTGGGCAGGATGTGGCGCAGCATGATGGCGCCCGGGCCGACCCCGATGACCCGCGCGGCCTGGACGTATTCCTTGTTCTTCTCGACCAGGGTGGAGCCGCGCACGGTGCGCGCGAACTGCACCCAGCCGGAGGCGCCGATGGCGAAGACGAGAACGTAGAGCGCGAGCTCGTCATGGCGCTCGCGGGGCAGGATGCCGCGCAGCACGCCGTCGATCAGCAGCGCGACCAGGATCGCCGGGAAGCTGATCTGCACGTCGGCGACGCGCATGATCGCCGCATCCACCGCGCCGCCGGCATAGCCCGCGACGAGCCCGAGCGTGACGCCGATGAAGCCGGCCAGCAGCACCGAGGCGAAGCCGACCAGCAGCGAGATGCGGGCGCCGTAGAGCATCGCCGAGTAGAGGTCGCGCCCCTGGTCGTCGGTGCCGAGCACGAAGCGCCAGTCGCCGCCTTCGGCCCAGACCGGCGGGGTGAAGGCGTCCAAGAGGTCGAGCTCGGCCGGGTCGAACGGGTTCTGCGGCGTGATCCAGGGTGCGAACAGGGCGGCCAGCACGATCGCCGCGGTGACCGCCGCCGCGCCGATTGTGATCCGCGACGCCGTGAAGTCGTGCCAGAGGTCGTGGTCGCGCAGCCGCGCCGCCGCCCGGCCGATACGCGCGAGGGCGGTCATCGGAGGACCTCGGGGCCGGTCGGAACCGCGACGCGCCCCTCGATACGGCCCTCCGGGCCGACGCGGGATGAGGGGAGCGTATCGGGGCCGCCCCGCCCGACCTTCGTCCCCGGCAGCGGCGAAGCGGCGTATCGAAGGATGGCCACCGCACTACCCTCCCTCGGCCCCGCGGTCGATGCGGAGCCTGGGGTCGACCACGTGGTAGAGGATGTCCACGGCCAGGTTGATCAGCACGAAGAACAGCGCGATCAGCACCAGGTAGCTCGCCATGACCGGTATGTCGGCGAACTGGATCGCCTGCAGGAACAGGAGCCCCATGCCGGGCCACTGGAACACGGTCTCGGTGATGATGGCGAAGGCGATGATCGAGCCGAGCTGGAGCCCGGTGACGGTGATCACCGGCACCAGCGTGTTCTTCAGCGCGTGGCCGAAATTGACCGCCCGGTCGCTGAGCCCGCGGGCCCGGGCGAACTTGATGTAGTCGGTGCGCAGCACCTCCAGCATCTCGGAGCGCACCAGCCGCATGATCAAAGTGAGCTGGAACATACCCAGCGTGAAGGCCGGCATCAGGATCGACTTCCAGCCGCTCGCGGTCAGCAGGCCCGTGCTCCACCAGCCGAGATCGACCGCCTCGCCCCGGCCGAATGTGGGCAGGAGCCCGAGCCAGACGCCGAAGACCAGGATCAGCAGGATGCCGATGAAGAAGGTGGGAAGCGATATGCCGACCAGCGAGACGGCCAAAAACGCCTTCGACAGCAGCCGGGCGGGGTGGAGCGCGGTGTACACCCCCATCGGGATGCCGACCAGCAGCGCATAGAGCGCGGCGACCAGGCTGAGCTCCAGCGTCGCCGGCAGGCGTTCGGCGATCAGCTCGGCGACCGGGCGGTCGATGGCATAGGAGATGCCGAACCGCCCCTGGGCGATGTCGCCGACATAGCGGGCGAACTGGAGGACGACCGGATCGTTGAGCCCGAGCTCCTCGCGCAGCGCCGCGCGCTCCTCCAGCGAGGTCTCCTGCCCGACCATCTGGGCCACCGGATCGCCGACATAGCGGAACAGGGTGAAGCCGATCAGCGCCACCGCCAGCATGACGACGACCGATTGCAGCAGCCGGCGCAGGACGAGCGCGATCACGGGGCCGGGCTCAGCGCGTGGCGGCCGGGCCGGCGCCCGGCCCTATTTCATCCGCACGTGCCGCCAGGCGAACTGGTTGTCCGGGCGCTGCGCGAGGGTGACGCCGTCCCGCACGCCCCAGGCGAGCGCCTGCTGGTGCAGCGGCACGTGGGCGATGTCGGCGATGGTCATCGACCAGGCCTCTTCGATCAGCCGGTCGCGCGCGGCCTTGTCGGTCTCCGACAGGATGCGCGCGGCGAGCGCGTCGACCTTGGGGTTGCAGTAGCCGCCGAGGTTGAACTTGCCGCTGGAAATCCGGTTGCGGTCCGCCTCCGCCCAGATCGCGCCCGCGCCCACGCGCGCGCAGCCGTGCAGGTTGTAGAGCGGGTTCCACGAATCGAAGCTGCCCGGCGTCCAGCCCAGCAGGTAGAAGCTGGTCTCCAGCCGCGGCGCCAGGATCTTGGGGAAGTACTTGGCCTTGGGCTGGGCGTTGAGCTTCACCCTGATGCCCACCTTGGCGAGCATCGAGACGACGGCCTGGCAGATCGCCTCGTCGTTGACATAGCGGTCGTTGGGGCAGTCCATGCCGACCTCGAGCCCCTCGCCGTAGCCCGCCTCGGCGAGCAGCGCCCTGGCCCGCCCGGGATCGTGGGCGAGGCGCTTGAAGTCGGCGCTGAAGCCGTTGATGCCGGGTCCGATCATCATCGCCGACGGGTTGGAGAGGCCGCGCATCACCTTGCGGCGGATCGCCTCGATGTCGATCGCCCGGTAGACCGCCTCGCGGACCCGCCGGTCCCTGAACGGGTTCCTGCCCTTGACGTCGGAGTAGAGGAGCTCGCCGCGGAACTGGTCCATGCCGAGGAAGATGGTGCGGAGCTCCGGCCCCACCAGCATCCGCGTGCCGGCGTTGCGGTCGACGCGCCTGATGTCCTGCACCGGGATCGGATAGGCCATGTCGATCTGGCCCGACAGCAGCGCCGCCACGCGGGTCGCATCCGACGCGATCGGGGTGAAGGTGACTTTGGTGAGGTTGTGCTCCCTGTTGGCGTTGTCCCACCAGCCCGGGTTGGGCACCGCCACCGCCCGGATCCCGGCCTCCCGGCTGACCAGGCGGAACGGCCCGGTGCCGTTGGCGTGGCGGGTGGTGTACTTCTCCTGGTCGTCCGCCATCGCCTCCGGGGTCGCGGCGTTGTGCTTCTCCGACCAGCTCTTGGACATGATGCCCCAGGAGCCCCATTCGACGTGCAGGATGGGGTTGGGGGTCTCGGTCACGAACTCGACGGTGTAGTCGTCGATCTTGACCACCTGCTTGACGCCGGCGAGCCGGGTGGTGAGGTCCGAGCCCTTGGCGCGCACCCGGTCGGCCGAGAACAGCACGTCGTCGGCGGTGAAATCCTCGCCCTCGTGGAACTTCACGCCGCGCCGCAGATGGAAGCGCCAGCGGTCGGGCGCCACGATCTCCCAGCGCTCGGCGAGCGCGGGCTCGATGGCGAGGTCGGGTCCGCGCCGGATCAGCCCCTCGTAGATGTTGCCGAGGAAGCCGAGCGTGAAGGTCTCGTTGAGCGTATAGGGGTCCATCGAATCCGCATCGCCCTGGAAGGCGAAGCGGAGCTCCTTGGCGTTCGCCGTGGCGGCGGCGAGCGCGCAGGCGAGCGCGACAAGGGTCAGCCTGGTTCGCATGGTCTCGATCTCCCCGTGGAGTTCGCTCGTGGCTGGCCGGAGTGTCGGGGCGCCCATCCGGGAAGTCAACGCGGGTTCCCGATGCGGCGTCGACTCCGCCCGGCGAGGTTCCGTCCGACGTCGATCCGGCTTAGGCTGATCCGCCGACCGGCCGGCGATCCTTCAACCGACAACCCGGGAACCGCACGAACATGGTCCGCATCCTGAACGCCTTTGCGCTCGCGGCGGCGATCGCCCTGGCGCCGCTCCCCGCCGCCGCCGAACCGCTCTCCCTGACCATCGTCCATGTCGGCGACTGGGACCGGATGGAAGGCCGCAAGGGGGCGGGCGGGGCGGCGCGGATCGCCGCGGTCGTGGCCGAGGAACGCGCCCGGGCCGAGGCGCAAGGCGGGCATTCGATCGTCACCTTCGGCGGCGACATGATCTCGCCCTCGCTGATGTCCGGCATCGACAGGGGTGCGCACATGATCGAGCTCGCCGACGCCATCGGGTTCGACATCGGCGTCGTCGGCAACCATGAGTTCGATTTCGGCGCCGCGGTGCTGCGTCAGAGGCTGTCGGAGTCGCGCATGACCTGGCTCGCCGGCAACGTCCGCTACAAGGGCGAGCGCTTTCCCGGCGCCCCCGCGACGACGATGCTGGAAAAAGGCGGCTTCCGCATCGGCTTCCTCGGGCTGGTGATCGCCGACACGCCGGAAATCTCCAAGCCCGGCAAGGAGACGACCTTCGCCCCCGTCGTGGAGACCGGGATCGCGCTGGCCAGGGAGTTGAAGCGGGCGGGCGCCGACCTCGTCGTCGCGCTCACCCATGACGAGATTGCCCGCGACATGGAGCTGCTCGGCGGGTCGCGCGGGATCGACATCCTGCTCGGCGGTCACGACCATCTGCTGCTGGCCCGCTACGACGGAAGGCAGGCGGTCATGAAGGCGGGCTCGCAGGGGGACCACGTCGCCGTGCTCGACCTCGAGATCGCGCGGCGCAAGAACCGCGCCGGCGCGCAAGTCGCCGTCTGGACCCCGAGCTGGCGCCTGCGGTCCACCGCCGGTCTCGCCGGCGACGCGACGGTCGCGGCCAGGGTCGAGGCTTACCGGGCCCGGCTCGACCGGGACCTCGGGGCGGTCATCGGCGAAACGCGGACGGCGCTCGACACCAGGCGGGTCGCGGTGCGTGCGGGCGAGACCGCCTTTGGCAATCTCGTCGCCGACGCGATGCGGGCGGCGACGGGGAGCGACATCGCGCTCCTCAACGGCGGCGGGGTGAGGGGCGACACCGTCTATCCCGCCGGCACCGCGATCACCCGCAAGCTGGTGCTGACCGAACTCCCCTTCGGCAACAGGACGGTAACGCTCCGCCTGACCGGCGCGCAGCTAAAGCAGGCGCTGGAGAACGGCGTGAGCCGGGTCGAGCGCGCCGCCGGCCGGTTTCCCCAGGTCTCGGGCATCGCCTTCGCCTTCGATCCCCGCCGGCAAGCCGGCGCGCGCATCGCCCGGGTCGCGGTGGGCGGCGAGCCGCTGGATCCCGGCAGGAGCTACACGCTGGCCACCGTCGACTTCCTCGCCGGCGGCGGCGACGGGTATGGCGTATTGCGCAGCGCCGAGGTGCTTGTCGACGCCCGCTCGGGCGGGCTCACGGCGGGTCAGGTGATCGAGCGCATCGCCGCATCCGGCACCGTCGCGCCGGCGATCGAGGGGCGGATCGTGCGGGAGGAATAGAGCCGGTTGCCGCCAGGATGACGCCAAAGCTGTTGCCATACTCTGTTGATTTATAATGATATTCTTCCTTTCTGTCGAATAAACAAAGTTGACTCTTCTTATCCTAAATCCGGCAGTTGCTGGTGGTCTGGATTGGCTGGAGTCCTTGTAGACTGCGGGGATGAGCGGATTTGGAGAGACCGGAGAGGGTCACCCTGCGGGTGAGGATCCCTGCGCGGTGCGGGACGTCGCCTGCGAGGCCGTGAAGGTGGACACCTTCGGCGGCACGGTTCATGTCGAATGGGACCCCGACGCGGCGGTTACGCCGCTGGGCCATCTGGCATTTTTCGCGGAATATCTGAAGGTGAGCGGGCGCTTCGAGGCGCTGGTGGCGGACTGCCCGCTGCATTACGCGAGCCCGAACGCGCCGTCGAAGCGGGACATTCTGGGCACGGTGCTGCTGTCGGTCCTGGCGGGCCAGTCGCGCTATGCGCACATCACGGCGCTGCGCGGCGACGGGGTGAACCCGGCGCTTCTGGGGATGGGCAAGGTTGCGAGCGAGGATTCGGTGCGGCGCGGCCTGGAGCGGATCGCGGCGGATGAGGGCACATCGTGGCTTCAGGGCCATCTCGACGACACGCTTCGTCCCCTGCTGAGCGAGCCCTGGGTTCTGGATTGCGACACCACGATCAAGCCGCTCTACGGCCGCCAGGAGGGGGCGGTGGCGAGCTACAACCCGAAGAAGCCGGGCCGCCCGTCGCACGCCTGCCATGCGTTCCTGATGGCGGGCACGCGGCTGGTTCTGGATGTCGAGGTTGCGCCGGGCAACCGTCACCGTTCGATGCGGGCGGCACCGTCCCTGTGGGCCTTGCTCGACCGTCTCGGCCGGGATCGCTGGCCGCGCCTGGTGCGGGGCGACAAGGACTGGGGCAGCGAGGGCAACATGGCGTCGTGCGAGGCGGCGGGTCTGGACTATCTGTTCAAGCTGCGCCTGACCAAGGGGGCGCGCCGGCTTGCCGAGCGGCAGATGGGTCGGGACGGCTGGCAGGACGCGGGCCAGGGCTGGCAGGGGATCGGGGCCGCGCTCCGCCTGCACGGCTGGAGCCGGTCGCGCCGGGTGGCGGTGCTGCGCCGCCGGCTGCGCGAGCCTCTGGCGCTGACGCGCCACGACGACGGCCAGGGCGAGTTGTTCTGGACCGAGGCGCGGCCCGGCACCGGGGTGTGGGAGTTCGCGGTGCTCGCGACCTCGCTCGATCTGGAGGTGCGCTCGCTGGCCCAGCTCTACCGCGACCGAGCCGATGCCGAGAACGGCTTCGACGAGCTTAAGAACCAGTGGGGCTGGGGCGGCTTCACCACGCGCGACCTGACGCGCTGCCGCCACATGGCCCGGCTGATCGCGCTGATCTATAACTGGTGGAGCCTGTTCGTCCGCCTCGCCGATCCCGACCGCCACCGCGAGGCGATCACCAGCCGCCCGCTGCTGTTGCACGGCGTCGCCCGCCAGACCCATCATGCCGGCCAGACCCGGCTGACGGTGACCTCCCATCACGGGCGCCGCGCGGCGGTGGCCGCGGCCCTGCGGCGGATCGCCGGCTTCTTCCGCGCCCTGGCGCAAACTGCGGAGCAGTTGACCGCCGAGGATCGCTGGCGCCGCATCCTCGCCGAAGCGCTCAAGAAATACCTCCATGGACGCCAGCCCGGCCGTCAACCCTGGCTGCCGCCCCCTCGGGCCGCGCCAGCGTGCTGAAATCGACCCCTGAAATCGACCCCTGAAATCGACCGTCCAGACCGCGCCAAGAGGCCGATCGCGCCCTCCAACTGCCGGATTTAGGCTTATTTGACCGCAACGCAATCCGCGGCCCCTCTGAGACCATCATTTGCGTTGTTGGCTATTGCCCTGTTTCGGAAATTCGTTCGCTTGCAGTCGGGCCGGTGCGCGGCCTCTTCAGCCAAGCCTTTCCCACAGGTCGTCATGCCCGGACTTGATCCGGGCATCCGTTCCGAGCGGTTGCCTTGCCTGCCCGGGCTGCGTGGATGGCCGGAACAGGTCCGGCCATGACGTGGTGGGGACGGGGTTCGACAGGTCACGAACGTCGGAACGGGGACACCAGCGGGCCACGAGCGAATTTACCGAAGCAAACTTTTGGACGTGAATCGGCGATTGCCCCTCAGCGCCGCACCGTCTCCGGGATCACGCCGCGCGGGCTGAAGCGCATCACCAGAAGCAGGATCAGCCCCATCAGGATGGGCCGCACATGCGCCGCGGCCTCCACCAGATGTTTGCGCAGCGGGTCGTCCGCCGCCATCGCCGCGGTCAGGGCGTCGATCGTCCAGAGCGCCAGCGGCTCGGCCTCGATCCAGCTCAGCCACACGATGAAGCCGCCGAGCACGGCGCCGAGATTGTTGCCCGAGCCGCCGACGATCACCATCACCCAGATCAGGAAGGTGAAGCGCATCGGGTGGTAGCTGTTGGGGGTGAACTGCCCGTCCAGCGTGACCAGCATCGCGCCGGCCACGCCGATCACCGCCGAGCCCAGAACGAAGACCTGCATGTGGCGGGCATAGACGTCCTTGCCGAGCGCCTCGGCCGCGGTCTCGTTGTCCCTGATCGCCCGCATCATCCGCCCCCAGGGAGAGCGCAGCGCGCGTTCGCTGAGAGCGAGCACGGCCAGCAGGACGGCGGCGAACAGCCCGGCGTAGCACAGCTTGACGAAGATGCCGGACGCCTCGATCACCAGGTCGCGCAAGAGCGTCGCGCGGTCGGCCTCGGACACGGCAGACAGCGCGCCCGCGTTGAGCCGGCTCACCATGTCGGCGAACCAGCCGGCCTGCTGGAGGTCGATCTCGTAGGGCACCGGCCGGTCCAGCCCGGTCACGTTCTTGACGCCGCGGGCGAGCCAGTCCTCGTTCTTCAGCACGGCGATGACGATCTCGGAGATGCCGAGCGTGGCGATGGCGAAATAATCCGCGCGCAGCCCGAGCGCCACCCGGCCGATCACCCAGGCGGCGCCCGCCGCGAACAGCCCGCCGACCGCCCAGGAGAGCACGACCGGCAGGCCGAGCCCGCCGAGATAGCCGCTGGTCGAGGGGTCGACCGCCTCGATCGCCTCGACCGCGGGATCGAAGAAGGCGGCGATGACGAAATACCCCGCCACCGCCGTGACCGCGACGGCGAGGGTGCGGAGCCTGCCGCGCGGGACGCTGCGCAGGACCAGCCAGATCAGCCCGGCGGCGAGGCCCGCCGCGCCCGCCGCGAGCAGCAGGTCCGCCCCGCCCGCCGCCGCCGCCGCGTGCACCGGCGGCTGCGAGACCAGCACCGCCGCCAGCCCGCCGAGCCCGGCGAAGGCCATCGTCCCGACATTGAACAGCCCGGCATAGCCCCACTGGATGTTGACGCCGAGCGCCATCACGGCCGAGATCAGGCAGAGATTGAGCACCGCCAGGCTGACCGACCAGGACTGGCCGAAGCCGACGGCGGCGAGCGCCGCGGCGATCGCGGCGAAGCCGGCCAGCGCGCGCATCCGGGCGTTCAAAAGAGCCGCCCGCGAAACAGCCCGGTCGGCCGCCACAGCAGCACCACGACCAGGATGACGAAGGAGACCGAGAGCTTGTAGTCGGTCGACAGCAGCTGCATCAGCCCGTCCGGCTGCATGTCGTCGGGCAGCAGGTAGCGCAGGAACTTGCGGTAGGGGTAGGTCAGCGCGATCTCCGAGAAGGCGACCAGGAACCCGCCCGCGATGGCGCCGTGGGGCTGGCCGATTCCGCCGACGATGGCGGCGGCGAACATGGGCAGGAGGAGCTGCATGTAGGTGAAGGGCTGGAAGCTCTTGTCGAGCCCGTAGAGCGTGCCGGCGACGGCCGCCAGCGAGGCCGCGATGACCCAGGTGGTCAGCACCACCCGGTCGGGCTCGACGCCCGACAGGAGCGCGAGGTCCTCGTTGTCCGAGTAGGCGCGCATCGCCTTGCCCGCCCGCGTGCGGCGCAGGAACCAGAACAGCGCCGCCACCGCGACCACCGCCACCGCGAGGGTGAGCAGTTGGGAGGTGCGCACCGTCAGCCCCTCGGCCAGCCCGGTCGTCTCCTTGAACTGGCGCGCGTTCAGCAAGTAGCGCGTGCCGTCGGCGAACGACCGGTCGTCGGGGCCGATGATCACCCGCACCAGCCCGTTGAGCACGAACATCACCCCGACCGAGGCGATCGACAGCACCATGGGCGAGCTGCGCCTGACCCGGTAGAAGCGGAACACCGTGCGGTCGGCGGCGAGCGCGGCGAGCACCGCCGCGGCGATGCCGGCCGGCAGGGCGAGGAGCGCCGTCGGCAGCGCGCCGAGACCGACCCCCCATCCCTGCAGCTGCCAGGTGGCGAGGATCGCGGCCATGGTGCCGAACGCCATCAGGTCGCCGTGCGAGAAGTTGGCGAAGCGGAGGATGCCGTAAACCAGGGTGATGCCGAGCGCGCCCAAGGCGAGCTGGGAGCCGTAGGCGATGGCTGGCACGATCACGAAGTTCGCCAGCAGGACCAGCGCGTTGACCAGGTCGACCAGCATCGCCGCTCACCCGCCGAGGAAGGAGCGCCGGACTTCCGGGTTGGCGAGAAGGGCCTCGCCGCTGTCGGTGAAGCGGTTCTTCCCGGTCACCAGCACGAAGCCGCGATCGGCGATGGCGAGCGCCTGGCGGGCGTTCTGCTCCACCATCAGGATGGCGATGCCGGCGCGGCGTATTTCGAGGATTCGGTCGAACAGCTCGTCCATCACGATCGGCGACACCCCGGCGGTGGGCTCGTCGAGCATCAGCACGTCCGGCCGGGTCATCAGCGCGCGCCCGATCGCCACCTGCTGGCGCTGGCCGCCGGACAGCTCGCCGGCGAGCTGGCGACGCTTCTCCCCGAGCACGGGGAACAGGGCGAAGACGCGCTCCATGCTGTCCGAGATGTCGTCGCGGCGCAGGAAGGCGCCCATTTCGAGATTCTCCCCGACCGAGAGCGTGGCGAATATGTTGCCGGTCTGCGGCACGAAGGCCATGCCCCGCTTCACCCGGTCCTGCGGGGTCAGGCGGTCGATGGGATCGCCGTCGAGGCGCACCTTTCCCCGGCGCAGCCGCACCATGCCGAACAGCGCCTTCATGGCGGTCGACTTGCCGGCCCCGTTGGGGCCCACGATGACGACGATCTCGCCCCTTGCGACCGAGACCGAGCAGCCGCGCAGTATGTCGGCTCCGCCATACCCGCCATGCATGTCCTCGCCGGCGAGATAGCTCATGAAGGGGCGCTTCTCGCGCGGGTGCCGAGATAGGCCTCGATCACCCGCTCGTCCGCCTGCACGTCCGGCGCGGGGCCCTGGGTGAGCACCCTGCCTTCGGTCATCACGATGACCGGATCGCAGAGCAGCGAGACCAGGTCCATGTCGTGCTCGATCATGCAGAACGTGTAGCCGCGCTCGATATTGAGCCTGAGGATGGCGCCGGCGATCGAGCGCAGGAGGGTGCGGTTGACGCCCGCGCCGATCTCGTCGAGCAGCACCACCCTGGCGCCGGTCATCATCACCCGGGCGAGCTCGACCAGCTTCTTCTGGCCGCCCGAGAGCTCGCCGGCCGGCTTGCCGGCGACCTCGCCGAGGTCGAGGAACTCGATCACCTCTTCCGCCCGGCGCCGGATCCGCGCTTCCTCGGCGCGCACCCGGCCCGGCCGCAGCCAGGCGCCGGTCAGGCTCTCGCCGGTCTGCCCGCCGACCGACGCCATCAGGTTCTCGATCACCGTCAGCGTGGTGAATTCGTGCGCGATCTGGAAGGTTCTTGCCAGCCCCCGGTCGAACAGGAGGTGGGGCCGCAACCCGGTGACCTCCTCGTCGGCCAGATAGACCCGCCCGGAGGTCGGCGGGTACACCCCGGCGATGACGTTGAACAGGGTGGTCTTGCCGGCCCCGTTGGGCCCGATCAGGCCGGTGATCGCGCCCTGCTCGATTTCCAGGCTGGCGCCGTCGACGGCCCGCACGCCGCCGAAATGCTTGTGCAGGTCGACCACGCGGATCATGCGGGCGCGCCCGGGGTGGGCGGCCCGGCAAACCCCGCCGGGCCGCTACCCCCTGATGACTGCCGGGTCAGTGGATCTTGACGGTGGCGAACTTGCCGTCCTTGACCTCGTATTCCTTGTAGCTGCCCGATGCGTCGCCGGCGTCGTTCAGCCCGACATCGGTCGCCCCCTGGTAGTCGATCGCCTTGCCGTCGGCGAGCAGCTTCAGACCCTTGGCCAGCTCGCCCGGACCGATCTGCTCGCCCGGCGCGTTGGCAACTTCGAGGATCTTGGCCTGGATCGCCGCCCGGTCCATGGAGCCCGCGGCCTGCGCGGCGAGGACGATCAACGCCGCCGCGTCGTAGCCCTCCGCCGCGAACGGCGACGCGCCTTTGACCCCGCCCTTGTTCGCGGCTTCCTGGAACTTCTTGGCGTTCGGCGAATCCGACCCCGGCGCCGTGGCGACGGAACCGTTCAGCGGCTTGCCGATGGCCTTGATCAGGGACTCTCCCACCATACCGTCTGCCAGGAGGAACCGGTCGAACGCCCCGGCGTCGAGCGAGGCCTGGATGATCCCCTTGCCGCCCTTGTCGACATAGCCGAACACCGCCAGGTGCTCCGCCCCCGACGCGGCCAGCGCGCCGACCTCGGCCGCGTAATCGGCCTTGCCGTCCTCATGCGCCGCGGACAGGGCGACCTTGCCGCCGACCGCCTTGAAGGCGTTGGAGAACGAGTTCGCCAGACCCTTGCCGTAGTCGTTGTTGGTGTAGGTCACGGCGATCTCCTTGATGCCGCGCGCCTTCGCGACCTGGGCCAGCACCTCTCCCTGGCGCGCGTCCGACGGCGCGGTGCGGAAGAGATACCCCTTGTCCTTGAGCGTGGTGATCGCCGGCGAGGTGGCCGAGGGCGAGACCATGACCACCCCGTTGGGCACGCCCACGTTGTTGGCCACCGCGATGGTGACGCCCGAGCAGTCCGCGCCCATGATCGCCGCCACCCCGTCGGAATTGATCAGGCGCTCGGCCGCCGCCTGCGCCGCCGCGGCATCGACGCAGGTCGAATCGCCGCGCACCGGGACCACCTTCTTGCCGCCGAGGAACAAGCCAGAATCGCTCGCTTCCTTCATCGCGAGTTCCGCCGAGGCCGCGATGTTGGGGGTGAGCGACTCGATCGGCCCGGTAAAGCCCATCAGCACGCCGACCTTCATGTCCGCATGCGCCGCCGACGCCACCAGCGCCGCCGCCGCGGATGCCAGGAGCAAACGTCTCATTTCCGATCTCCTTGCCAAAGTGTCGAACCAATCGCCGATGCCCTGTCGGCCGGTGCCAATAGCCGGCCGGCATCGTCAAGAGGGCACATAATGCCACGGATTCGATGGCAAGGCGCACTCCTTCGTCACCTCACGTCACGACGAAGGTGCCGTGCAGCGCTTCGGCCGGGGTGGGCGGCAATCCCTGCCAGAGCGGGCCGTCGGAGAGGCCGGCGGCTTGGGACCCAGACGCCGAACAGCGGCACTTTGGGTGGATGGCCTCGGTTTCCAGAGATCATGACGGTGAACGGCAGACACGCCCACCGGCGTCCGCGTTCCGTCGGGCACCGGTCTCTAGTTCGACGCCTTTTCTCGCAATGTGTCGACCAAGCGCTTCGCGTGCGGAGAAGCGTCCAATACATTGCCGGAAGCGACTTGGGCCAAAATGCCGTAGGAGTGATTGCCCTTGTGGTACTCGCCTCTCTTCGACCGACGGGTCGCGTCCCGCAGCCCGCGAAGCACGTCGGCCTTGGCGACGTTCTCGACTTCCCGGCTGCCTGGGAGCGCATTGCGACTGAAGCCGGGACCAAAATAGGTCTCCAAACCGTCTCTGTCGGCCAGAAACCAAGCCTCCATGCACTGAACCATCAAGTGCGCATTCTCGTCCGCGGCCCCCGGCGGACGTGTCCACTTGTCTCGCGCCTCCAAGTGACGCCAGGACCCCGAATCGCCCTGAAGCGGGGCTTCGCTGTCGACCAGCAGCACTATGAACGCCTCGTCGCTGGCTGAACCCAATGCGGTGCGAAACTTGTCGAACGCGGTGTGTCTGCTACCGCAGGCGACGATTCGTGGCATCCGTCCGGCCAAATTCGCCTTCTCGAAGAACGACGCGAATCCCTCGCGGCATCTCGTTCGCAAGTCTCGCGTGGTGCCGCCTCCCTCGACATAGACCTTGACGTTCACCACCGATTCCCTCCGAGCTCTCCAGAGGTCCACAGCTCGCCAAGCCGATACTTCTGAAGCCACCCAGAGAGCGTGTCTTTATCAGGGCGCTTCAGCGTCGTGTGCCCGCTCTCCTTCTCGCAGACCACTATGCTCTCCGATGTATCCGTCAACGCGTCCACCAAGGTGTCCGAGTGAGTAGTGACAATGAGCTGGCTCCGCTCGGAAGCGTCACGCAGCAAGTCGGCGAGGCCGGGAAGAATGTCGGGATGAAGACCGAGCTCCGGTTCCTCAAGACAGACCACCGGCGGCGGAGCCGGGTGGCACAAGATGGCGAGCAGGCAAAGGTAGCGGAGCGTGCCGTCCGACAGCCTCGTGGCGGGAATGGTGATATTGCGTTCCTGGAGAAACACCTGTACGGAACCCGCCTCGACCCTTACGTCGAAATCGTCTATTCCCTCATAGAGCCGCCGCAATGCAGCGAGAAACCTGTTCTTTGCCTTGGGATCTCCCCTCAAGCGGTTCAACACCATCCCCAAATTGTGTCCGTCTTCCGCCAAAGTGTGGTTCGGGAGATCGGCCTTCTGCGGCAATCTGGGCGCTGTGTTACGTCCGAAGGTCCACTCCCTGTACAGATGTATCCTCCCCAAATCCATTCCAAGGATGGTGAGTTCAGGATACTGCACCGGGTCCTTCAGCTGCGACAAAATCGATTGATCGTTCTTGACATCCGTCGGGGCGAGTTGGCGCTGTTTCCGTCCGCCATTCTCGTCCCGATAGTTCAAACGAATTGCGCTGCTGTCGCGGGAAAGATACCACTGTCTGCCGGTGTCTGCCTGTTCAGCTTGTTCGACCTCCGCGATTTCTTCAGTCAGATTGGGCGCTCCGAAGAAAAACGGTCCAAAGGAAAGACTGTAGCGAATCGGCGGTCTGTCGGGGCGGAACAGGGGCTGGTCTACGACAACCTCCACTCGCGCCGTTGAATTATGCCGTTCGCCGCGCCAGATCCAATTGTCGCTCCCGCCTCCTTCGCGTATCGGTGCAACCAGATCGGTCGGCGCGGCCTTGAGCAGGCCGAACACTTCGAGGAAATTTGACTTGCCGGAGCCGTTGGGGCCAATCAATACGTTGAGCGGCTTCAGCTCCACTTCCTGGGCGTCGGGGCCGAAGGAAAGTATGTTCTCGATCTTGATACTGTGCATGAACATCTCGTGGGTCCCGGTCGTGTAGATCGCACGAGGAAGATCAGGTTGGCGCCACGCCTGCCGCGACCAACGATAACTTGCCGCCGTTCGAACCACCAGCCGTTGCACGCATGGCGGTGACCGCGAAGCTCGGGCGAGCCGTTCTCCTCCGACGCCGCCCCGTTCAGGCCGCCGCGAACATGCCGTGCAGCGCCATCGGCAGCGGGTAGGGAAGAATGCCCTGCCACAGCGGCCCGTCGGCGATGCGTCCGGCCTCGAACAGGTTGAGCCCGGCGGCCTGGCGGCGGGTGTCGATATAGGGACCGATCAGCCAGCCCTCGCCCTCGTCCGGGCCGCGCGCGACGAATACGTGCTCCTCCGGGATCTGGTGCCGCGGATAGGTCCAGGCGTCCACCGCGCCGCCTTCCGGATCGAGGCTGGCCGCCGCGCGCAGCGGCCAGCCGCCGACAGCGCCGTCGCCGGTGAGCGCGAACAGCCTGCGGTGCCGCCGAGCCGTGTATCGTCCGTCGATGCGCGGGAACTCGGCAACCCCCGGAGCCCCGTCCTCGATCCCGGCGCCGCCGTCCGGGCGCAGCACGGCGACGCGGTACCGGGGATGGGCCGACCGGAAGTCCAGGGCGCCCCGCATGACGGCGCGCAGATCGCCGGTCACGAAGCCGGGGTCGGGCGCCTGGCACAGATCCAGCCGGATCGTGCCGTCGGCCTCTTCCCAGCCATTGCCGTGGTGGAAGTGGAAGCCGGGCGGCAGCTCGTGGCGCCGGACGGGTTGCAGCGTGTCCTTGTCGACCGCCACGACGCGGGTGCCGAGCCCGGGCCGCCAGGCATGGGCGTCGAGGAACGTGGCGTGGCTCGACGCCCCGTCGATCACGAACGGGGTCAGCAGCACGACCAGATGGCGCGCCGTCACCACGAAGTCGTGCGCCATGCCCAGCGGTCCCGTGTCGGGCAGGAGATTGGCCGCGACCCGCCGCCCGCTGCGGTCGATCCGGTAGAGCAGCAGGGCCGGGCGCGGCCGGGTCGCGAAGCCGATATTCCACAGCGTCCCGTCGGGCTCGACCTTGGGGTGGGCGGAGAACGGCAGGCCGGCGAGATCCGGGCGCCAGGCGACGAAATCTCCGGCGGCGAGGGTGTCCGGGTCGACCGCGAGCGCCGAGCCGCCCTCCCACAGGGCCATCAGCCGCTCGGCATGGGCGAGCATGGCGGTGTTGGCGACGTTCATGTCGTCCGGGCCGCGCAGCGCCGCCGGCCCCGGGGTTCCGAACCCCGGCAGGATACGCTTGCCCGCGCGGGTCTCGCGGCGCCGCTTGGGGGTGTCGAGAATGCGCGCGCGGTGGTTGACGCGTCCGTCCGCGAAGGCGAACGCCTGGACCATCCCGTCGCCGTCGAACCAGTGGGCGTAGCGCCGGCCGAAGCGTTCGTGCTCGGCCGGGCCGTTGCGCCACAGCACGCCGGCGAGACCGGCGGGAAGCCGCCCGCTCAGCGTTTCGACCGGCGCGGCGAAGCTCTCCGCCCGCGCGGTCGCGAAGGCGACCAGCCGGGGGTCGCGGGCGATCGCCGCGGCGAAATCCTCCCGGGGGCCGGCGGCGGCGCCCGCCGCCATGAGCGCCGGCAGCCCGGCGAGCGTGCGGAGCGCCGCGCGGCGCGACAGCTCGGCCTTCATCCCCTCAGCTCCCCGGATAGGCGATGCTGACGGCGACGGAAACGCGCCCGTCATCCGGGCCCACGGTCACCGCCGCCTCGTCGAAGCCCGGCGGGCCCATGAACCCCGTGGCGCCGTTGGAAAACCCGAACCCCTCGGTGGGAAGTCCGACCATGTTCTGGCCCAGCTTGCCGTCGCCGTCGGCATCGTGGAACGCCGCGACCGCGTAGTCGCCCGGCGCGAGGTCGGCGAAGACGAAGCGGAGCGCGCCGGTGCCGGCCGTGCGCCAGGCAGCCGCGACGACGCCACCCTCCGGGAAAGCGGCGCCCGGGACGCGCTTGTGGACGGCAACCCGGGCCTGGCCCTGCGCCGAGCGCAGGCCGTCGACCACGACCTCCAGATCGGCGGCCACGGCGGTCGACGAAACGAGGAGCGCGGCCGCTGCGGTGCGGCAAATTCCGAGAGTTCTTGAAATCGTCATCGTGTCTTTCCTCCTGGCTGTTCGACGCTGACATCGGCAGTGTTGATCGAGGCCGGGAGGCGGGTCATTGTCGGTTGCGCGGATGCACCGGACTATTTCGCCAGTTGCAGGATTTGTCGTTCACGCTTCGTGAATTGCTCGGCCCCCGGTCTCTGGCCGTCCAGGGGGCGGTGCTCGCCTGCCTGATCGCGCTGTTCGCGTTCATCGGCCCGTTCGGCACCTACGATTCGATCGGCGCCGCGGGACGCCTCGGCTACTGGGCGCTGGCGCTCGGCGCCAACTGGCTGGTCTGCGCCAGCATCGTGATCCTGACGCTGCGCCTCGCCGCTTCCGCCTCGCGGCGGGGCCGCGCGCTGGCGATGGCGGGCGCCGCCCTGGTGGCGGCGGTTCCCGGCACCGCCGTCGTCTTCAGCGCCGAAACCCTGTTCAGGCCGGGCTACGAGGGCGGCAGCGCGCTCGGGACGATCTATCTCGGCGTGGCCGTGCTGATGATGGCGATCAGCTTCCTCGTGGTCGGTGTGCTGGCGCGCGTTCGAACGGCGGTCGCGGAGGGCGAACCGCCGAGCCCGGGCGACGGCGGGAGCAAGACCGTGCGTTTCCTCGACCGCCTGCCGCCCGAGCTCGGCCGCGATCTGGTGTATCTCCGGATGGCGGACCACTATGTCGAGGCGTTCACCGCCGCCGGCTCGACGCTGGTGCTGATGCGTTTCGCCGATGCGGTGGCGGAGCTGGAGGGTGCCGGCGGGCTGCGCGTCCACCGGTCTTACTGGGTCTCCCGGCGTCACGTGACCGGGGCGACGCGCCGCAACGGCCGCACGGTATTGAACCTTACCGGCGGTCACGAGGCCCCGGTCAGCCGGGGCTACCTCGCGGCGGTCCGTGCCGCCGGGCTGGCGTGAACGCGGCGGTGGAATCGCCCGTTCGCGACGTTCGCCCGCCTTTGTGCTAGTAAACTCTTCAATTCCGGTATCTGATCTGGCTGAGTTGAAGAATCGTGGACTGGCCACAATCTCCAACTTCGAAACCATGAAGATCCCAGCCGCCTACACGGACGGGTACGCCAGGGGCCGGCAGGCCGATCCGGAGCGTTCGGCGAACTACCTGGCGCACACCACGATGGGCGACCCGCTCGCCGACGCGATGATCGCCGAGCTCGAACCGCTCGGACCGGACGAATCGGCCATGCTGATCGAGCTCGGCATGCACGATCGCGAAGGCGACGCGTTGCGCGACGCGCCGGCATCGGTCAGGGAGTTCTTCGCGCATTGCGCCGAACCGCCGGACTGGCTCGACTTGCCCTCGTTCCTGCCCGGCTGCCGCATGTTCCACCGGAACACGCGGCTGGTGCTCGCCGGCATGGTGGGCGGCGTTCTGGTCGAGGGGTTTTCCACCAACATCGCCAAGTCGTTTTTTCTGACCGGGCGGCTGCGCGACCAGGGCGTGCGGCGGCTGAAGCAGAACAACCGCCACATGCTGGAGATTTTCATGCCCGGCGGCATGGAGGCGCATGCCGACGGGTGGACGCATTCCGTCCGGGTCAGGCTGGTGCATGCGAAGATCCGGCAGCTCCTCGGCAGGTCCGAAGAATGGGACGCCGAGGAGCTGGGCACGCCGATCAGCTCCGCAAATCTGGGATTCGCCATCGCCGCCTTTTCGGCCAGGCTGCTGAAGCACCTGAAAAGCCTCGGGGCGACCTTCAGCGAGGAGGAGCGCAGGAGCTTCATGGCGGTGTGGCGGTATTCCGGCTATCTGATGGGCATTCCCGAGACCATCCTGTACCGGGACGAAGAGGACGCGCTCGAATTGTTCCGGATCGGCCGTCTGTGCGAGCCGCCGCCGTCGATGGAATCGGTCGTGCTCTCGTCTTCGCTGATCAACTCCGCGCCGCTCTTCGCAGGGCTGGACGACAGGGACGAGCGCCAGAAGCTCGCCGGCTACATCGGACAGATTTCGCGCGCCCTGATCGGCGACCGGCTCGCCGACGAGCTCATGTATCCCGAAGCCCCGACACGGGGAATCCTGTGGAAATTCCGGACGCTGAACCGGATCGAGCGGATGATGGAAAAGCTGAGGCGGAGCCCGTCCCGCCAAATGGCGAATCTCACCACCATTCTCGACGTCTCCATGTTCGACAAGCAGGGAATCAGCTACAGATTGCCCGACCACGTCTACGCGGAGCGGTCCTCCCAGTGGTAGGAATTGCGCGGCCGAGCCAGCCTGTCTGTCCCCTGCCGATCCCCACGCCCCGACGGAGCCGGCGCAAACCATGCCGACACCCCCACCCGATGCGAGGGCTGCGATGACCGGCGACGCCCTGGACCGCTTCGCCGGCGCGATCCTGCGCCATCGCTGGCCGGTGCTTGCGATTGCCGCGCTGGTCATGCTCGCGGTGACGGCGGGTGCGGGCTTCGTCGGCGTGACCAACGACTACCGGAGCCTGTTCGACGAGGACAATCCGCAGCTCGCCGCCCTGAACGCGCTGGAAGCGACCTACGGCTCGTCCAACAGGGCGCTGATCGCGGTTGCGCCGCGAACCGGCTCGGTATTCACCCGAGAGACGCTCGGGGCCGTCGAGGAGCTGACCGAGGCGGCGTGGCAGGCGCCGCATTCAACCCGGGTGGACTCGCTCACCAACTACTCCCACAGCCGGGCGAATGGCGACGAGCTGATCGTCCGCCCGCTGGTCGAGGATGCGGGCGCGCTCTCGGACGTCGAGCTGGAACGGGTCCGGGGGGTTGCGCTGAACGCGGTCGAGATCGCCGGACGGCTGGTCTCGCGCGACGGCAAGGTGGCGGGGCTGGCGATCGACTTCGCGCTGCCCGAAAACCCCGATGCCGCGGTGATCGAGATCACCGACTATCTCAACGTCCTGCTCGACAAGGCCCGCGCCGACCATCCGGACATCGCCTACTACCTGACCGGCGACGTGCCGTTGAACCGGGCCTTCGCCGACGCCACCCGGGACGACCTCGAAACCCTGATTCCGATCGTCTTCGCGGTCATCACCCTGGCGGCGGCCGCGCTCCTGCGCTCGGTCCTCGGGACGGCGGCGATCGTCGCCGTGCTGATGTTCGCGGTCAACACCACGGTGGGTTTTGCCGGCTGGCTCGGAACGGTGTTCAACCCCGCCAATTCCGGGATGCCGATCATCGTGATGACTGTGGCGGTCGCCCACTCGGTTCACATCGTCTCGACCGCGCTGGCGGGCATGGGCAGGGGGCTGGACCGCAATGCGGCCATCGCGGAGGCGATCCGGGTCAATGCCTGGCCGGTGTTCCTCACGTCGCTCACCACGGCGATCGGCTTTCTGAGCCTGAACGCCTCGGATTCGCCGCCCTTCCGGGTGCTCGGAAATCTCGTCGCGTTCGGCGTGTTCTGCGCGTTCGTCTATTCGCTCACGCTGCTGCCCGCGCTGCTCTCCGTCCTGCCGATGCGCCCACGCGCGGTTCGCGCCGGCGAGCCCGCCTTCTTCGATCGCTTCGGCGGGTTCGTCGTGCAGCGCCGCGGCGTCCTGCTGTGGTGCTGCGCCATCGTCGCAATCGTCATGGTCACCGGCATTCCCCGCCTGGAGCTCACCGACAACTGGACCAAATATCTCAGCGAGCGCTACGAGTTCCGCAAGGACACGGATTTCGTCATCGACAACCTCACCGGTGTCGAGACGCTGGAATACTCGCTCGATTCGGGGACCGAAGGCGGCATCACCGAACCGGCCTATCTGCGCAAGGTCGAGGCCTTCGCCGAATGGTTCCGGACTCAGCCCGAAGTGTCCCACGTGCAGGCCTTTCCGGACATCATGAAACGCCTGAACAGGAACCTGCATGGCGACGACCCGGAGTTCCATCGGGTGCCGGACGACCCGGATCTCTCCTCGCAATACTTGCTGCTCTACGAGCTGTCGCTTCCCTTCGGGCGGGATCTGAACAACCGGATCGATATCGGCAAGTCGGCGACCCGCATGACGGCGGTGATGCGGAGCCTCACCTCCCAGGCGCAGCGCGAGCTCGACGCGCGGGCCCAGGCCTGGCTGCGGGCCAACGCTCCCGGTCTCGCGACCGAGGCCTCCGGCGTCAGCATCGTCTTCGCCCATCTGTCGCAGCGCAACATCGAGAGCATGCTGACCGGCACCGTCCTCGCGATGGCCCTGATCTCGCTGATCCTGGTCTTCGTGTTCCGGAGCCTGCGGGTCGGTCTGCTCAGCCTGGTGCCCAACTTCATCCCCGCCGCGATGAGCCTCGGCCTCTGGGCCTTCATGGTCGGCCGCGTGGGCCTCGCCGGTTCGGTGATGACCGCCATCGCCTTCGGGATCGTGGTCGACGACACGATCCATTTCCTGACCAAGTACCTCAAGGCCCGGCGCGACGGAAGCGACGCCGCCGAGGCGGTGCGCTCCGCCTTTCGCACCGTGGGCCACGCATTGTGGACCACCACCGCCGTGCTGGCGCTCGGCTTCCTGGTGTTCGCCTCCTCCGGCTTCGAGGTGAGCTGGGCGCTCGGCCTCCTGGTCACGCTGACGATCGTCTTCGCGCTGCTCGCGGATTTCCTGCTCCTGCCGCCTTTGTTGATGGCTCTCGATCGGAGGAAGTCATGATTCGCGCCCGTTCGACCCGGTCCATCGCGTTCGTCCTCTTGACGGTGCTGGCGATGCCGCCGGCGGCCCATGCCCAGAGCGCCGGGGAGCGCGGCCTGGAGATCGCGAAGGAAGCGCGCGACCGGGACCGGGGGTTCGGCAATTTCACCGCCAGCCAGACCATGGTGCTGCGCAACAAGCAGGGGCGCGAGAGCCGGCGGCAGCTTCGCATCAAGGTGCTCGAGGTCGCCGATGACGGCAACAAAAGCCTGTTCGTGTTCGACGAGCCGCGCGGCGTCAAGGGAACCGCGCTGCTGATCCATTCCCACCGGGAGGGGCCGGACGACCAGTGGCTCTTCTTGCCGGCGCTCAAGCGGGTCAAGCGGATCAGCTCGTCGAACCGGTCCGGCTCCTTCATGGGCAGCGAGTTTTCCTACGAGGATCTCGGCACGCCGGAGGTGGAGAAGTACAGATACCGCTACCTGAAGGACGAAGCCTGCGGCGAGCTACAGTGTTCGGTCGTCGAGAACGTGCCGGTCGAGAAGGGCTCGGGCTACACCAGGCAAATCGTCTGGCGCGACAAGGACGAGCTCCGGATCTGGAAGATCGAGTATTTCGACCGCAAGAACGCGCATCTGAAGACGCTCACGCTCGGCGAGTACCGGCGCTATCTGGACCGCTACTGGCGCGCCTCCGAGATGACGATGGAGAACCATTTGACGGGCAAGAGCACGATCATGCGCTGGTCCGACTTCGCGTTCCGCGCCAGGCTGTCGGATCGCGACTTCAGCCAGTCCAGCCTGAAACGCGCACGCTGATCCAGGGCGCGGTGCCGCCCGGGCCTGTGCTTTGCCGGCGACGGGGTGCTATCCTGCCGTCCCCTAGTCATCGGCCCGTGCGGTCATGAGCGGAATCGAGCAAGCGAACGGTCACAAGCCGCTGTCCCTGGCGCATCTGGTCGATCCCAATATCGGGCGCGTCACGCGGCCCGACCCGGCGGATTACGGCTTCGAGCTGGCCGACGTGCTGCGCTCGGTCGTGCAGCTTCGCTCGCAGGCGCCGGAGGATGCGTTCAGCTCGTCCTATCTGGGCACCGAGCGCGAAGGCAACGCGATCCTGGTGGGCGAGGACAATCTGTTCCTCACCATCGGCTATCTGATCGCCGAGGCCGAGCACATCGTCCTCGGTTCGGAACAGACCGGGGCGACCCGCGCCCAGGTGCTCGCCTACGACTACGAGACCGGGTTCGGCCTGCTGCGCGGCGGCTCGTCGCTGGACGCGAGGCCCATCGCGCTCGGCGACACGGCCGGGTTCGAGGAACGGGACTGGCTGGTCGCGGCCGCCCGGGGAGGGCTGGAGAACGCCATCAAGGCGCAGGTCGTCTCCAAGCGGGAATTTGCCGGCTACTGGGAATACCTGCTCGACGAGGCGATATTCACCGCCCCGCCGCACCCGCATTGGAGCGGCGCGGCGCTGATCGACGGCGGCGGCCGGCTGGTCGGGCTGGGCTCGCTCTTCGTCCAGGACGCGGCGCCCGGCGGCGGGCCGAGCGCGGGCAACATGTTCGTTCCCATCGACCTCTACAAGGAAACCGTGGACGACCTGCTGCGCTACGGCAGGCGTCCGGGCCCCAGCCGGCCCTGGCTGGGCATTTACAGCGTCGAGGCGCTGGGCCGGGTGCTGATCACCTCGATTTCCGAGCGCGGCCCCTGCGCCGGGTCGGGTATCGAGGCGGGCGACGTGGTGCTGGCGGTCAATGACGCCAAGATCGAGTCCATGGCCCAGATGTACCGCCGGGTCTGGGGTATCGGCCCCGCCGGGTCGACGGTGACGCTCAAGCTGCTGCGCGATGGCGAGGTGCATACCGTCGAAATCGTCTCGGCGGACCGGGACAAGGTGATGAAGAACCCGCGCACGCATTAGGCTCCACGCCCGTGGGCGTCTTGCCATGAAACGCACGCTGCAAACCCTGATCGACGATCTGCCGCGCTTCGGCGATGCCCCGGCGGTCGTCGCCTTCACCGCGGCGGGCATGGAGACCCGAAGCTATCGCGGCCTGCACCGCGACGCGCTCGCGCTCGCCGGCGGGCTGATCGGGCGCGGCCTCGGCCACGGCGTTGCGGTCGGCGTGATCGGCGTCAACAGCGACGCGCAGGTGGTGCTGCGCCTCGCGCTCGCGGCAATCGGCGCGGTCGCGGTTCCGCTGGACGACATGGGCTCGCCGGAGGACTTCCGCCGGGCGCTGGCGGATAGCGGGGCGAGGGCGCTGTTCGCCGACCGGCAGGTCCTCGACGAGCTTCCCGAAGCGGCGACCCTGGGCCTCGCCGGCGCCTGGCGTCTCGACGGGGACGCCGCCGGCGAACCGGCGCACTGGTCGACGCTGCTCGGCGAGGCGCCCGCGGCGCTTCCCGCGGTCTCGCCGGAGGACCTGGCCGCGATCATCTACACCTCGGGCACCACCGGGGTGGCCAAGGGCGTGCCGCTGACCCACGGCAATTTCATGTTCAATGTCGCGGCGCTGGCCGAGGGCGGGTTCGTCGACACCGGCGACCGGGCCGCGCTGCCGCTGCCGCTCCATCACGCCTATCCCTTCATGGCCGGGCTGATGGTGCCGTTTGCCTGCGGCTCGACCGTGATCCTCCCAAGGGCGCCCACCGGACCCGATGTCGCGACCGCGCTCCGCGATGCCCGCGCGACGGTCATGCTGGGCGTGCCGCGGCTCTACGAGGCCCTGGTCGAGGGGATCGGCGGAAGGCTGGAGAGCGGCGTTGCCGGTACGCTGTTCGGCGCCCTCTGGCGCCTTTCCACTTCGGTCTCGCGCAATGGCGGCCCGCGCCTCGGCAGGTGGCTGATGTGGCCGGTGCGGCGCCGCTTCGCGCCCCGGCTGCGCATGGTGGTCTCGGGCGGCGCCAAGCTCGAAGAGGGGGTCGCCTGGCGGCTCGAAGGGCTCGGCTTCCAGGTGCTCACCGGCTACGGGCTGGTGGAGACCTCGTCGGTCACCACCTACAACCGCTACGGCGCCGGACGCATCGGCACCGAGGGCAAGCCGGTGGAGGGCAGCGAGCTGCGCATCGCCGAGCCCGACGAGGACGGGATCGGCGAGGTGCAGATCCGCGGCCCGCACGTGTTTGCCGGCTATTTCAACGACAGCGAGACGACCGCCTCCGTGTTCGCCGAGGACGGCTGGTTCCGCTCCGGCGATCTCGGCCGGATCGACGGCGACGGCTCGCTGGTCGTCACCGGGCGCAGCAAGGACGTGATCGTGTTGTCCGGCGGCAAGAATATCGGCCCCGAGGAGGTCGAGACCGCGCTCGCCGCAAGCCCGCTTGTCGCCGAGGCCGCGGTGTTCGAGCGCGACGGCAATCTCGCCGCCCTCATCGTCCCGGACGAGGACGGGCTGCGCCAGGCGCGGACCCAGCGGCTCGACGATGCGATCCGCATCGCCGTCACCGAGGCGGGCGCCGAGCTCGCGCCATACAAGCGGGTGACGTCCTACCGCATCCATCGCGAGCCCTTGCCGAGGACGCGGCTGAGCAAGCTCCGCCGGTTCCGCCTGCCCGAACTGTTCGACGCCGCCGGAGGGCGCGAGGCCGGCGGGGCGGGCGAGGCGGAGGATGCAACGCTCGCCGCCGACCCCCGGGCGGCACGCATTCTGGCGCTGATCCGCGCCCGCTTCGCCGACGAATCGATCGGCCTCTCGACCAGCCCGCAGCTCGACCTCGGCGTCGACTCGCTCGCCTGGCTGGAGATCGCGCAGGAGATCGAGGGCGAGCTCGGCGTCTCGCTGGCGCCCGACGCGCTGGCCGAGGTGGTGACGCTCGCGGATCTCGTCCGCGCCGCCCGGGCCGCGCCGGAAGCCGCGCCCGAGTCCCCGGCGGAAACAATCCTGCCCTCCCCCCCGCGAGGCGTCCGCCGCTGCGTCGGCTGGACGGCCTGGTGGCTCAACCGGCTGGTCATGAAAGCCGCGTTCGGCGTCAGGCGCTCCGGCCCGGTCCCCGATGCCGGGCGGCCGGCGATCCTCATCGCCAACCATGCCAGCGATCTCGATCCGCTGGTGCTGGCGGCGGCGCTTCCCTGGCGGGTCTTCGAAACGCTCTGGTGGGGCGCCGACAAGGCCCGCGTGTTCGAGTCGCCCGCGCTGAGCTGGCTCGCCCGCATCGCCCGGCTGTTTCCGGTCGACGACCGCAGCCCCGCCGAGGGACTCGCCATCGCCGGGGGGCTGATCGACCGCGGCGAGAGCGTGGTGTGGTTCCCCGAGTCCTGGCGCTCGCCCGACGGGCGGCTCCAGGGTTTCATGCGCGGGATCGGCATGCTGCAAGCGGAACGGCGGGTCGCGCTGGCGCCTGCCTATATCGCGGGCACGTTCGATGTCCTGCCGCGGCACCGGCGCTGGCCCCGGCTGCGCCGGGTGAGCGTCCATTTCGGGGAGCCCGCCGACGCCCCGCGGGAGGCGCGAACGATCGACGAGGCGGTCGCCGCCGCCCGCGCGCTCGTCGCCGATCTGGAAATTCGCTATGGTGCGGAGAGCGATTGAACGGGGAGGCGGCATGCCGCGCGAAGAACATATCGAATTCCGGTCCGAGGGGCTGACCCTGCGCGGCATCCTGCATCTCCCGGACGACATGGAACCGAACGAGCGCCGCCCGGCCTTCCTGGTCCTGCACGGGTTCGGCGGCAACAAGACGTCGGAAAACTGCGTCCTGCCCTGCCGGATGCTGACCGGCCTCGGCTATGTCACGCTGCGCTTCGACATGCGGGGCTGCGGCGAGAGCGACGGCGAGTTCGGCCGTATCATCTGCCTCGAACAGGTCGAGGACACCAAGGCGGCGCATGCGTGGCTGGCGGCGCGGCCGGAAGTGGATCCCGAGCGCATCGGCGCGCTCGGCTCCAGCTTCGGCGCGGCGGTCTCGGTCTACACCGCCGGCGTCCATGACAGGATCGCGGCGGTGATCTCGTCCGGCGGGTGGGGCGACGGCGCGCGCAAGTTCCGCGGCCAGCACCCGACGCCGGAAGCGTGGAAGAAGTTCACCGACATGCTCGAAGCCGGCAAGCGCCACCGCGAGCGGACCGGCGAGTCGCTGATGGTGCCGCGCTACGACATCGTGCCGATACCGGCGCATCTCAGGAACAACCTCGCGGCCAATTCGGTCACCGAGTTCCCCGCCGAGACGGCGCAGTCGATGTTCGATTTCGTCGCCAACGACGTGGTCGGCAATATCGCGCCCCGGCCGCTGCTCCTGCTGCACAGCTCGGTGGACTCGGTCACCCCGACCGAGCAGTCGATCGAGATGTTCAAGCGCGCCGGCCAGCCGACCGACCTGCACCTGACGGCGGACACCGACCACTTCATGTTCGCCGAGAGCAATGTCCGGGTCCGTCGGGTGATCGAGGACTGGCTGGCAACGTATTTTCCGGTGCGGGCGCCGGTCGCCGCCTGAACCGGCACGGCTATCGAGGAGAGACGCCATGATGCCTTCGATCAAGAGCCTGCATCACTGGGCCTATCGCTGCCGCGACGCGGAGGAGACGCGGCATTTCTACGAGGACGTGCTCGGCCTGCCGCTGGCCCACGTGGTCTCGGCCGACATCGTGCCGAGCACCGGCGAGTACTCGCCCTATGTCCACATCTTCTTCGAGATGGCGGACGGCTCCTATGTCGCCTTCTTCGATCTCGGCGACGGCGAGATCACCAGGCGCGACCCCGACACGCCGCGCTGGGTCAACCACCTCGCGCTGGAGGTCGAGAACGAGGCGGCCCTTGAGACCGCCAAGGCGCGGCTGGAAGCGGAAGGCGTCGACGTGCTCGGCGTGACCGACCACGGCTTCGTCAAGTCGATCTACTTCTTCGACCCCAACGACATCCGCCTCGAACTCACCTGCCGCATCTCGGGCAAGGCCGAGCTGGAGAAGAAGGCGGCCGAGGCGCACGAGCTCCTGGCGCAGTGGACCAACCGGCCGGACCGGGTCGCCGCCGAGTAGGCGCGTCCTTCGATACGGCGCTTCGCGCCTACTCAGGATGAGGGAGGTAGGTATGGCCCACGAAAAATATCCTCATCCCGAGTAGGCGCGAAGCGCCGTATCGAGGGGCGGCTTCAGCGCTCCGCCGGCAACGCCCCGGTCATCGCGTCGATCCAGCCCGCATCGACGTCCAGCGTCTCCAGCTCCGCGGCGGCTTCCGCCCTGGTCTGGGTGACCATCGGGATCACCCCCGGGGCCTCGCCCTCCGCCGGATGGCAGCACGCCTCCAGCCGGATGCCGTTCGGGTCCCTGAAGTAGATCGAGACCATGCCCGGCAGGATGTCGATCGGCCCGTCGAAGGGAATGCCGTGGTCGGTCAGCCGCCGCTGGATCTCGGCAAACCGTTCGGCCGTGACCACGAAGGCGCAGTGCTGCATGCCGCCGATGGCGTCGCGGTCGGATCTCGGCTTCTCGCCCCTGGGGATCTCGAAGAAGGCGAGCAGGCTGTCGTTCCCCATGTCGAAGAAGTAGTGGCGGATGCACTCCCAGGGCGGGTTGCCGCGATTGCCGGGCCCGGTGCCGACGCCCTCCGGGACCTTCATCGCGTGCACCAGCGGCATGCCGACGACGTTCACGAAGAACTCGGTGGTCGTCTTCATGTCCTCGGTGGTCAGCGCGAGATGATGCACGCCGCGGGTGACGACGTCGTAGCCGGCCGCCTGGGCCGGCGCGGGCGCTCCGGAATCGGCCATGTCGATACCTCGTCGAGTTCGGACACACCGACTCTAGAGCATTTCGGCGTCGGCGCGAACCGTTACTCCCGCAAGGCCCGCAGCACCCGTTCCGGCGTCATCGGCAGGCGCCTGAGCCGGATTCCCGTGGCATGGGCGACGGCGTTGGAAATCGCCGGCGCGATGCCGACCAGCGGAGGCTCGCCGATGCCCTTGGCGCCGAACGGGCCGTCCTCGTCCGGGTCCTCGACCAGGATGGTGTCGATCTCGGGCGGCACGTCCGCGATGCCCGGGATCTTGTAGTCCATCAGCGACGGGTTCGCGAGCCGGCCGGAATCCCACACCATCTCCTCGCACAGCGCGTAGCCCAGCCCCTGGACGATGCCGCCCTGGATCTGGCCCTCGACCGCCGTCGGGTTGATCGCCTTGCCGATATCGTGCGCCGACCAGACTTTTAGCGGAACGATCCGCCCGGTCGCTTCGTCGACCTCGACCTCCACCGCCTGCGCGGCGAAGATCCAGGCGCCGATCTTGCCGAACGGGAAGCCCTTCAGATAGCCGCGCTTGGGGTCGAAATCCGGCCCGTCATAGGCCAGCGAGTTGGTGCCGATGACCGGCCCGCCGGCGACCCAGTGCGAGAAGCCGGAGATGTCGCGGAACCCCACCTCGGCCTCCGGCACCCCCTTGATGCCGATACGCCCGCCGTCGCGGAGCTCCAGGTCTTCCTCGGCGCACTCCATCATGATCGCCGCGCGCTGCTTGAGCTGGGCGATGGCGTCCTCGGCGGCCGCGACCACCGCGCGGCCGGCCATGTAGGTGACGCGGCTCGCCGTGGTGCCCCAGTTATAGGGCGAGCCGTCGGTGTCGGGCGTCGCCACGCTCACCTGGTCGATTTCGAGGCCGAGCGCGGCGGCGCAGATCTGGACCAGCACCGTGTCCGAGCCCTGGCCGTTGTCCACCGCGCCGGTGTTCAAGACGGCGGTGCCGTCCTCCAGGATGCGGACGATCGCCCCCGAGGTCAGCACGCCCGAGATATGCGGGACGCAGGCGAGCCCGATCCCGCGCCTGCGGCCCGACCCGTCGGTCGCGGTCTTGCGCTTCCCGTCCCAGCCGCAGGCGGCGCGCACCCGTTCCAGGCACTCCGACAGCCCGGCCTTGTTGAGCGCCACGCCGATCATCCACTCCTCGCCCGGCCGCACGACGTTCTTCAGCCGGAGGTCGATCGGGTCCATGCCGAGCCGAGCCGCGATCTCGTCGATCTGGGTCTCGCCGGCGATGGCCACCTGCGGGCCGCCGAAGCCGCGGAACGCGCCCGAGCGCAGCTTGTTGGTGTAGACCGGGCGCGACTCGATCGAGACGTTCTCGATGCGGTAGGGCCCGCGGCAGAACAGCGCCGCGATCCCGGCCACGCCGGGGCTGTCGTCGGCATAGGCGCCGGCGTCGAGGACGATCCTGACCTCGCGCGCGAGCAGCGTGCCGTCCGCCGCCGCGCCGGTTTTCATCCACACCTTGCCCGGGTGGCGGGAGCGGATCATCTCGAAATCCTGCTCGCGGCTCAGCGTCACCTTGACCGGCCGGCCGGTCGCGCGCGCCAGCGCGGCGGCGGCGGGCTGCACGGTCTGCTCCATCTTGCCGCCGAACGCGCCCCCCACCTGCGGCGTGACGCAGCGAACCTTGGACATCGGAAGCCCGAGCGAATCGGCGACGAACGATTGGACGTGGAACACCGACTGGTTGGACGACCAGATGGTGATCTTGCCGTTGGAATCGATCTCGGCCAGCGCCGAGCACGGCTCCATATAGGTGTGGCACTGCGCCTGGGTCTCGTAGCTCCCCTCGACGATCGCCGCGCAGCGCTCCCAGGCCGAGTCGACATCGCCCTCGACGATCTCGATGATCGCCATCGCGTTGCGGTCGCTCTCGGCCTCGAAGACCTTGATGTACTCGGCGAAGCCCTCGTGCAGCGCGGGCGCGTCCGCTTCCGTCGCCGCATCGGTGTCGAACACCGCCGGCAGCTCCTCGTAGGAGATGTCGATCAGCCGCGCGGCTTCCTTGGCGGTCTCCAGATCCGCCGCCGCCACCGCCGCCACCGGCTCGCCCATATAGCGGACCTTGCCGATCGCGAGCGCGGTCTCGTCCTTGACGAAGGGGCCGATCCTGTGCCCGCCGATGTCCTCGCCGGTCACGACCGCCGCGACGCCGTCGAGCGCGAGCGCGGCGGAGACGTCGTATCCCGTGATCCGCGCATGGGCGTGGGGGCTCGGCACGATCACGCCGACCAGCATGTCGGGGCGCGACATGTCGTCGGCGTAGACCGCCTTGCCGGTGATCTTGTCGCGCGTCTCCAGCCGCGGGATTCCCTGTCCGACGGGGCTCACATAGTCGTTCATGACGCGCCTCCCGCGCTCGCCGACCTGACCGCCTCCACCACCTTCACGTAGCCCGAGCAGCGGCAGAGATTGCCCGACAGCCCGTCGCGGATCTCGTCGTCGGTCGGGCTCGGGTTGTCCGCCAGCAGCGCGGTCGCCGCCACCGCCATGCCCGGCATGCAGAAGCCGCACTGCACCGCGCCGTGGTCGAGCAGCGCCTGCTGCACCGGCGACAGCGCGCCGCCTTCGGCAAGGCCCTCGACGGTGACGATCTCGCGGCCGGCGGCGTCGGCGGCAAGCGTCAGGCAGCCGCGCATCACGGCGCCGTCGACCATCACCGAGCAGGCGCCGCAGACCCCCTGGTTGCAGCCCCGCTTGGAGCCGGTGAGCGAGACCTGCTCGCGCAGCACCTGCAACAGCGTGTGCCAGGGCCGGACGAACAATTGGTGCGTCCTGCCGTTGACCTTGAGCGAGATCGGGATCGCGTCGCTCATCGCGCGTCTCCCCTGGCCGCCGCCGCGCGGAGCGCGCGGCCGAGCAGCGGCTCGACCAGCATCATGCGGTACTCGCCCGAACCCCGGACGTCATCGACCGGGTCGCAGGCGTCGCGGAGGATCGCCGCGGCATCGGCGATATCCCGGTCCGCGAGCGCGGTGCCCGCGAGCCGCGCCTCCGCTTCCTCGGCCCGGACCGGGGTCGGCCCGCAACTGCCGAGAGCGACGCGGACGTAGCTGCAGGTTTCGCCCTCCATCGCCACCACGGCGGCGACCGACACCGTCGCGTAATCGCCCTCGACGCGGGCGAATTTCTCATAGGCGCCGAACCCGCCCGCCGGCGAAGGCGGCAGGGTGACGGCGGCGATCAGCTCGCCCGGCCGCAAGGCGGTCTCCAGGTAGTCGACGAAGAAATCCTGCGCCGGGACGGCCCGTGTCCCGCCCGCCCCCCGCAGCTCAACCGCCGCGTCGAGCGCCACCAGCGCGCCGGGATAATCGGCCTGCGGGTCGCCGTGGCCGATCGACCCGCCGATGGTGCCCATGTTGCGGATCGCCGGATGGCCGATCGCCCGCGCGGTCGCCGAAATCAGCGCATGCGCGCCGTCGAGACCGGCCGCACCGGCGACCTCGCGGTGGGTGGCCATCGCGCCGATGCGGAGCCCGCCCCCGGCGTCGGCCGCGATTCCCCTGAGCGATTCGATATGGCGCAGGCTGACGAGCGCCGAGGGCATCACCAGGTCGGCGTTCATCATCGCGACCAGCGTCGCGCCGCCCGCGAGACAGCGCGCGTCCTCGTCCGCGGCCAGCAGCGCAACCGCCTCGTCGACCGTCGACGGGCCGTGAAACTCCATCCCCTGCACCTCCCCGAGCGTTGGCCGGCAGCGAGTATGTCCGATGGCGGGAGGGCCGGCAAACCCTGTAGCCCGCGGCGCCGGGGCGGTATTCTCCGCCTCCTCAAGGCCGGTTGGGAGAGTCGAAATGCCGATGGCGGCGGTGATTCACGAGAAGGGCGCGCCCGATGTCTTCCGCTGGGAAGAGGTCGAGGTCGGCGCGCCCGGCGCGGGCGAGGTGCGCATCCGCAACGAGGCGGTGGGCGTCAACTACGTCGACACCTATCACCGGCGCGGCATGCCGCACCCCTGGCCGGTCCCCGCCTTGCCGCTGGTGCTCGGTTTCGAGGGCGCCGGCACGGTCGCCGAAATCGGCGAGGGCGTCGAGGGGCTCGCGCCGGGCGACCGAGTGGGCTACGCCATGCCGCCGCACGGCGCCTACAGCCAGGAGCGCATCTATCCGGCGGAGAAGGTCGTGCGCGTCCCCGACGGGATCGATGCGCGCGCCGTCGCCGCGCTGATGCTCAAGGGGCTCACCGCCCAGTATTTGCTGCGGCGGACCTACCGGGTCGAGCGGGGCGATGCGATCCTGGTGCACGCGGCGGCGGGCGGCATGGGCCAGATCCTCTGCCAGTGGGGCAGGCATCTCGGCGCCACCGTGATCGGCACCGTCAGCACCGGGGAGAAGGCGGAACAGGCGCGCGCGGCGGGCTGCGACCATGCCGTGGTCCACGGCGAGGGCGATTTCGTCGAGACCGTCGGCGAGGTCACCGGCGGCGAGGGCTGCGCGGTGGTCTACGAATCGATCGGCAAGGACACCTTCCGCCGCTCGATGGACTGCCTCAGGCCGCTCGGCATGATGGCGAGCTACGGCCACGCCTCGGGCGCGCCCGACCCGGTCGACGTGATCGAGCTCGGGGCGCGCGGCTCGCTGTTCCTCACCCGGCCGGCGATCATGCACTACATGGCGAAGCGCGAGGACCTGGCGGCCGGGGCGGAGGAGCTGTTCGAGGTCGTGCGAAGCGGCGCGGTCAAGCCCGCGGTCAACCACCTCTACCCGCTCCGCGAGGCGGCCGAGGCGCACCGCATGATCGAGGCCCGGCGCACCACCGGCGCCACCGTGCTGCTGCCCTTCGAATAGCGGCGCCGAAACCGCGTCGGCTCCCCCCCTACGCCGGGTCGGCGCTGACCAGCACGGCGGCGAGCAGGCAGGGCTCGTCGGTGCGCACGCTCCAGGAATGGTTGGTGCCGCGCTGGATCATCGCGTCGCCCGCCTTCAGGCACACCTCGCCGGTATCCAGAACGGCCCAGATCTCGCCCTTGAGCACGACGAGGTAATCCACCGTCGAGGTCTTGTGCATCATCGGATCGTCGCTGGCGGCGTCCGGGGCATGCCCGGCGTCGATCGATTCGAAGGCGTCCCTTGCATCGGCGCGGTGGCGCCACGCGCTGTCCGGCGGAAACTCGACGATGCGGAAGACGGTGCCGCTTGGCCCGGGTTCGAGCACGACCGGGCCGTCGGCGGCATCTTCCCGTCCCGCGTTGTCGGCCGGCGCGCCGTCGGTGCGCCACAGCTCGGTGAGCGCGAGCCCCGGCATCGAGTCCATCTCCTTGACCGTGCCGGCATCGCCGTCGATGACGAACACCGACCGCCCGTCTTCGTCATGCGCGGTGACCACGCGGCGGATCTTCTCGACCATTCAAGCCTCCCTGATGAGCCGGTTGCGCAGGACGCCGATGCCCTCCACCTCGAGCTCGACCACGTCGCCGTCCGACAAGTAGCGCTCAAGCTCCAGCCCGCAGCCCCCGCCGACGGTTCCCGAGCCGAAGAACTCGCCGGGATGAAGCGTCTCGGACCGCGAGACATGGGCGATCAGGTCCTCGAACGTCCAGTGGATGCTGCCCGAATGGCCGCGCGACCACTCCTCGCCGTTGACCCGGGCGATCATCGTGCAGTCATAGGGGTCGAGCGCGTCGGCGGTCACGATGCACGGCCCGATGACGTTGCCGCCGTCGAAATCCTTGCCCTTGCCGGGTCCGAGCCCGCCCGGCATTTCCAGCGCCTGCGCGTCCCGCGCCGAGAAGTCGTTGAAGATCGAGTAGCCGAAGATATGGGCGCGCGCCGCGTCGCGCGCGATGTCCTTGCCGCCCTTGCCGATGAAAAAGCCGAATTCGAGCTCGTAATCCATCACCTCGGCGTAGCCCGGCCAGATCACGTCCGCCCCGTGCCCGACCACCGCCAGGCGGTTGGCCTTGTAGTAGATCGGCTGGCGGTACCAGATCTCCGGGATTTCGAACATGCCCGGCTGCGCGTCGCCGCGCGATTTCCGCAACACCTCGAACGCCCGCTTGAGGTGCTCCTCGAAGCACAGGCAGTCGCGGATCTGGGGCGGTTCCGGCAGCGGCGTGCGCAGCACGATCTCGGCGGCGGGGAGCACGGCGGATGCCGGCGGGCTCGCCACCGCGCGGCGCGCCTCCGCCAGCGCCTCGTCGCCGGCGCGGATCAGCGCGAGCATCGACGCGAAGGCGGGCCCGCCCGGGGACAGGCCGAGATCGACCACCGCTTCGTCGCGCTCGATCAACGCGCCGACGCGATCCCGATCGCCGGTCGCGCGGTGCCGGAAGGTGACGAGTCTCACCGTGCCGCCCGATCCGCCCCGCTCAGACCGCGTTCGGCACCGGCTCGGCGTCGACCAGGATGAAGGCCATGCGGCAGGGCTCGCTGCCGCGGTTGACCCAGGCGTGGTTGGTGCCCTTCTGGACGATCACGTCGCCCGCCTTCACGTGGACCTCCGAGTCGTCGAGCAGCATGTCGATCTCGCCCGACAGCACGATCGCGTAATCGACCGAGTTGGTGCGGTGCATGAAGGGGTGCTTGTTGACGATGTCGCCGGCCGGGATCGCGCCGAGCGCGGCGGCGACCGCGCTGTGCTCCAGCGCCTCGACCTCCGGCGTCACCGGCGGGAACTCGGTGATGCGGAACACCGTGCCGCCGGGCGGCGGGGGCGTCTTGATCTCGCCCGTCGCCGGGTCTTCGTCGCCCGAGTTGTCGGCCGGGGTCGCGAAGGTGCGCCAGAGCTGGGTCGCGACCAGATCGCCCACCGGCCTTGTGCGGACATTGGGCGCGGCGCCGTCCATGACGACGATCGCCTTGCCGTTCTCGTCGTGGCCGGTGACCACGCGCCGGATGTCGTGCATCTCATCCCCCCATCGCGATGACGAGCGGGGACTATTGCCGCTCCCCATCGGTCTGGCAAATGCGGGCGATCCGCCCGGCGTCGTCGAGCGTGTCGAACGCGCCGACGATCCCGATCGCCGCCTCGGCGGTTTGCGCCGGAAACCCGGCGAAGGCGGTGCACCGGCGGAATTTTTCGCAGGCGTCGGCGAAGCTCATCGGCGCCTGCGTCGAACCCTGCGCCCAGTCGCAGCGCCTCTCCAGCCGCCTGCCGTCGGCGAGCTCGACATCGAGCAGCGTCGTCATGTTGGTAAAATCCGCTCCGGGCCGGTCATAGGCGGTAAACCGCACCCGTTCCATCGCCCGGCGGATGTCCGGGCGGGCGAGCGTTTCTGCGGTGAACTCGGCGAGCCCGGCGCGGCCCTCGACGGCGATCAGCGCAAGCGCGAACTGCATCGAGAACCGCGCCTCCATGACCGTTTTCGGGTCGTGGTGGATCAAGGTCTCGAGGACCCGCCGGTTGGTTCTGGCGGAGATCGCTGCGATGTCGCCGCCGCCGAACCCGTGCTCGCGCCTGAGCGCCAGCAGCCCGGTCATCGCCGGGTGGGTCAGCGCGCCGTTGGGGAAAGGCTTGATCCACATGCCCGGATCGAGAATGGCCCAGGGATCGCCCAGGCGTTCCAGCACCGCGGGGTCGAAGTCGCCGCCAGCGGCGGCGAAATACCCGACCTTGCCGCCGAGCGCGTCGGCCGCGCCGACCAGCCCCCGCGCGGTCATGTCGGCGGCGACGACGCCTGCCTCCGCCGCCATGCCCGGGTGCAGGATCTCGACCATCGAGCCGAAGTTCTGCCGCACGCCGCCCGCCGCGCTGGCGGCGAAGGCGAGCGCGTGTCCGATCCGCCGGCGGTCCAGACCGTAGAGCATCGCCGCGGCGGCGGCGGCGCCGAAGGTGGACAGCGTTCCCGTCGCGTGGAAACCCTCCCGATAGTGGCGCGCGTCGATCGCGTGGTTGATCCGGCAGGCGATCTCGATGCCGGCGTGCAGCGCGGTGGCGAGGTCGCGTCCGCTCGCCGCTCGCTCCTCGGCGACGGCGAGCGCGGCGGCGAGAACCGGCGCGGTCGCGTGGATGCCGCCGTTCCGTTCCGCCAGCGCCTGCGGGTTGGTGTCGTCGAAATTGTCGGCATGCATCGCCGCCGCGTTGAGGAAAGCGGCGAAGCGCTGCGCGCTGCGCGCAGGCGTGCCCAGAACGGTCGCCCCGCCGCCCGCCGAACCGAGAGCGTCTATGTGGTCGCGGGCGATGCGGACGGCCTCCGTGCGGGCGCCGGCGATGGCGAGGCCGATGCAGTCGAGCACATGGACCCGGCCCCGTTCGAGCGCCGCCTCCGGCAGGTCCCCGAAGGCGAGGCCGTCGGCGAAGGCGGCGATCCGTCCGGTCGCGCCCGCGCTCAGCCGATCGCCTCCGCGAAGTTGAGCACCGCCTCCTCCACGTCGCGCGCCCCGTTCCAGCGGGCGGCGACCGCGGTATGCGGCGTGATCACCACATTGCGGAAGGCGGTCAGCGGGTCGTTCGGCGCGGCCGGCTCCTCCCAGAACACGTCGAGCCCGGCGCCGCCGAGACGGCCGCTCTCCAACGCCTCGATCAGCGCGGCGCGGTCGACGATCTCCGCCCGCGAGACGTTGATCAGCACCGCGCCCGGCTTCATCCGGCGGAACGCAGCGGCATCGATCATCCCGCGCGTCTCGCGGTTCGACGGGAGCTGGACCGAGATGTAGTCGGAGCGCTCCAGCAGCTCCTCGAAGCCGCAATAGCGCGCGCCGTGCGCCTCTTCGATGTCGGGCGGGAGCCGGCGGCGCTGGAAGTAGAGCACCTCCATGCCGAAGGCCGAGGCGCGCCTGGCGAGCTCGCGGCCGATCTCGCCCAGCCCGACGGCGCCGAGCACGGCACCTTCGAGCGTCCCCAGACCGCCGATGCGGCCCCAGTTGGAGCGCCCGCAATGCCGGCTGTCGTAGAGCCTCGGCGCATAGCCGACGGCTTCCAGGCTGGCGGTGTCGATCCGCCCGCCGATCTCGCAGATCTTCTTGGCGAGCGCCAGCATCAGGGCAAAGACGTGCTCGGCGACGGCGCCGTTGACCCGCCGCCGGAGCGGTCTGACCGGAACCCCGCTTGCGGCGCAGGCCGCGAGGTCGATGTTGCGGAGGTCGGCGCCGAATTTCTGGACGATTTTGAGCCCGGGGGCGAGGGCGAGCTCCGCCGCGCCGAACGCCATGCCCTCGACGATCACGCCCTCGGCGCCCGCGAGCGCCGCGCGCAACGCCTCGATATCGTCGGCCATGCGGAACTCGGCGGGGAATATCGACGCGGCCCGGGCGCGCAGATCGTCCCGCCAGGAGTGGAAGTCCGGCAGGTCGACCGAGAAATAGTCGGCGATCGCGTCCTGCCGGTCGGCCGGCGTGTCGGGGTCGAGCACGACCTGGATGTTGCGGATGATCGGATCGTTCTCGGCGACGATGACCGGCACGGCGCTTCTCCGGTGGGCGCGGCGTCAGGCGGTCGCGGCCGAGGCGCCGGCGATGCGGCCGAAGACCGCGCCCGAGGTGAGCCCGCTGCCGCCCGGGTAGTTGAAATAGAAGATGCCGCCCACCAGCTCGCCCGCCGCGTAGAGCCCGGGGATCGGCTCGGATTCGGTGTCGAGCACCTGCCCGTCGGTGTCGATGCGCAAGCCCCCGAAGGTAAAGGTGATGCCGCAGGTCACCGCATAGGCCTCGAAGGGCGGCTCGTCGATGGTGTTGGCCCAGTTCGACTTGGGGACCGCCAGCCCCTCCGTGCAGCGCCCGTCCTTGACGTTGGGGTTGAACGGGATGTCGGTGCGGACGGCCGCGTTATAGGCGGCGATCTCGGCGAGGAAGGAATCGGCGTCCACCCCGTCGAGCTGCGGGGCGAGCTCTTCCAGCGTGTCGGCGCTCGCCTTGGTGACCTGGCGGATGTTGTATTCGTCGCGCTTGAGATGGGCGACCTTGGCATCGAAGATCTGCCAGGCGAACTGCCCCGGCTGCTCCAGGATCACCCTTCCGTACTTGGCATAGGTGTAGTTGCGGAAATCCGCACCCTCGTCGACGAAGCGCCTTCCCGTCGCGTTGACCATGGCGGCGAAGGGGTAGCTGTGCTTCTGGAACTGGTCGCCCACCGCGAGGTCGCCGAACTCGGGCGCGTTCCTCTCCCAGCCGACCGCGTGGCAGCCCGACCAGTTGCCGTAGGGCATGGCGCCGATGTCGAGCGCCATGCGGATCCCGTCGCCGGTGTTGAACCGCGTGCCGCGCACCTTGGCGAGCTCCCAGCCGGGGCCGAGATAGCGCGTGCGCCACTCGTAGTTGCCCTGGAAGCCGCCGGCGGCGAGCACCACGGATTTGGCGCGGATCTCCTCGATCCGGCCCTTGGTCTTCACCTTCACGCCGCGCACCGTCACCCCGTCGAAGACCAGCTCGGTGGCGCGGTGGCCGTAGCGGATCTCGATGCCGCGCCCGGCCGCGATCTCGTGCAGCGAATCCACCAGCCCGGGACCGCCGCCCCAGGCCTCGACGGTGAGCCCGCCCCAGAACTTGAACTTGCCGTCCACCCTAAAAGCCTGGCGGCCCCAGATCGGCGCGAAGCGCACCCCCTTCTCGCGCATCCACAAGAGCGTGTCGCGCGACCGGGTGACCAGCAGCTCGACCATGTCGGGATCGGCGCGGTACTGGGTGACCCGCGCCATGTCGTCATAGAACTGGTCCTGGGTGTAGGTGCCGAAATCGGTGTTGGCGATCTCCTCGTTGGTGAGGTCGGGCATCAGCGCCTTGAGGTCTTCGACCCCGTCATAGACCACCCGCATGGCGCCCGCGGTGAAGCGCGAGTTGCCGCCCGATTCGTCCTCGTTCGCGCGCTCCAGCACCAGCACGTTGGCGCCGTTCTCCTCCGCCGCCAGCGCCGCGCAGATCGCCGCGTTGCCGGCGCCGACCACGACGACATCGAACCCGGAATCGCTCATTCAACCGTCTCCAAAGGGGCGCGCGCCGGCCGGCCGCAGCCGCCGGCCGACGGCTTTCGGGGTGCCGAAGAGAGGCGCCCGGCGCTATTCGGCCGCCTGGGCGATTCCCGCCTGCTCGCGTTCGATCATCCGGTCGATGGCGATCCGGGCGAGCGCCAGCGCGCTGTCGGCGTTGATCGGCACCAGGCTGCGGTCGGGGTCGAGGTCGAGGCGCTCCTGCTGCGCCTCCATGATGGTCTTGTCCTCGATGAAGGTCGGGTAGATCTCGTCATACATGTCCTGGGTCGCCTGCGGCTCGTCCTGGCGGTAGCCGTTGGCGGTCGACCAGAAGTAGTGGAACGTGGTCTCGGTCTCCGGCGTCGCGCCGTGCAAGAGGCGCAAATGGAAGCCCTTCTGGTCGCGGTTCTCGCGCGCGCCGCGCCCCACGTCGAGACCGCCCGACCATTGCAGCACGATGCCGGGCGGCACGTATTCGAACTCCTGCCACCGGTCGATGCGCCCCTCGAACTGACCGCCCTTCTGATAGGTCGGCGGCGGCACGCAATCCGGCATCCAGCGGATGAAATAGGCGCCGTTCTCGGTCGGCCGGGTCTCCATGTCGGCGGTGACATGGGTGTTGGGGTCGCCGCCGATGGTCCGGTTGTGGACGTAGCCCAGATGCGTGAGGTCCATCAGGTTGTCGATCATCAGCATGTAGTTGGCCTTGATCTGGAACATCGCCTTGCGATGCGGCCATTTCCCGGGCTGGTCGTGATAGGGGTAGTCGACGATCAGGCTCTCGTCGGCGCGGGCGGGGTCGCCCATCCAGATCCAGACGATCTGGTTGCGCTCGACCACGGGATAGCTGACCACCCCGGCCTCCGGCGGGATCCGGTCCTGACCCGGGATGGTCACGCAGGCGCCGGTGGTGTCGTAGACCAGGCCGTGATAGCCGCATTGCAGGCCGGTCTCGATCACCGTGCCGTGGGTCAGCGGCGCGCCGCGATGGCAGCAGCGGTCCTCCAGCGCGCCCACCCTGCCGTCGGAATCGCGGAACAACACCAGCGGCTGGTTCATGATCGTGCGGCCCAGCATGCCGTCCGCGAGCTCCTCCGACCACGCGCCGATATACCAGGCGTTTCTCACGAAGGGCAGGTTGGTGGTGTCCGCAGCCATGACATCCGCTCCGCTTGACGATTTCTCCGAACGGGCCGGTCCCGGCCCTTGCGACGGAGACTAGCCCCGGGCCATGCTGATCGCAACCGGAGGACGCGGGGAGGGGGCATGAACCGGACCGAAGCGAACGGGCTCGCTTTCGAGCGCCTCTCTGCGGCCGAGCCGGTGCTGGTCGACATCCGCCCGGCGATCGAGGTCCTGCCCCGGATGACGCCCGCCACCGTGCTCACCTCGGGCCCGCCGATGGCGTGGGAGCGCTATGTCGGCGGCCAGCGCGACGCGGTGATCGGCGGCGCCCTGTTCGAGGGGCTGGCATCCGATGCGGAGGACGCGGCGCGAAAGCTCGCGCAGGGCGAGATCGCGGTCGACGGCTGCCACGATTACGGCGCGGTGGGCTCGCTCGCCGGCATCTACACCGCCTCGATGCCGGTCTTCGTCGTCGAGAACCGGCACGCGGGCATCAACGGCTTCTGCAACATGTACGAGGGGACCGACCCGAGGCGCCTCAACTACGGCGTCTACGACGAAGGCGTGCGGGAGCGTCTGCTGTTCGTCCAGGACGTGATCGCCCCCGTGCTCGCCGAGGCGGTGCGGGCGGCGGGCGGCATCCCGCTCAAGCCGATCATGCGGCGCGCGCTGCACATGGGGGACGAGCTGCACAGCCGCAACACCGCGGCCTCCCTCCTGTTCACCCGCGAGCTGTTCCTCCATCTCCTCGGCCTCGATCCCGCCCTGCGGGGCGCGGTCGAACGCACCGTGGCCGCGCTCACCGAGGACCACTACTTCTTCCTCCGCCTGTCGATGGCCGCCGCCAAGTGCACCGCCGACGCCGCCGCCGGGATCGAGGGTTCGAGCGTGGTGACCGCGATGGCGTTCAACTGCAACAACTTCGCCATCCGGGTGAGCGGTCTGGGCGATACCTGGTTCACCGGCCCGCACGCCTCGGTCGATGCGAGGCTGTTCGAGGGGCACACCGAGGACGAGATCGCCTGGATGGGCGGCGAGAGCACCATTGCCGAGACCATAGGCCTCGGCGGCTTCGCCCAGGCCGCCGCCTTCCCGTTGCAGGACTACCAGGGCGGCTCGGCGCCGGCGATGGTCGAGCGCAACCTCGCGCTCTACGCCATCACGGTGGGCGAGAACCCGGACTACCGGATTCCCTATCTCGGCTATCGCGGCACGCCCACCGGCATCGACATCCACCGCGTGGTCGAGACCGGCATCCTCCCGGTGATGGATATCGGCATCGCCGGGCGCGACGGCGGGCAGATCGGCGCCGGCATCGTAAGCGCCCCCGTCGAATGCTTCGAAGCCGCGCTCGCGGCCTATCGGGCGCGCTACGGTGCGGCGTGAAGGGTGGCGGAAAAGAGTGGGAGTCGAACCCACCAGGGACGTCTCACGCCCCTCACCGGTTTTGAAGACCGGGCGCGCCACCGGGCCGCGATTCTTTTCCGTGGCGGGGAGAGTGCGGCCAAGCCGGCGATCCCGTCAACTGCGGATCGTCCTCACCGCGGGAGAACGCCATGTCCAGTGTGCTGTACGAGCGGGATGGGCGGATCGCACGGATCACGCTCAACCGTCCCGAGGTGCTGAACGCCATCGACGACGAGATGCCGGGTGCTCTGTCCGATGCCGTCGCCCGCGCCGATGCCGATCCGGGCGTCCACGTCATGCTGCTCTCGGGCGCCGGGCGGGCGTTCTGCTCCGGCTACGATCTCAAGCGCTACGCGGGCGGGGAGAGTGGCGGCGATGGCGGCTATGCCGGGCAGGGGATGCCCTGGGACCCGATCCAGGACTACGCCTTCATGTGGGCGAACACGCAGCATTTCATGGCGCTCTGGCGGGCGCTCAAGCCGGTGGTCTGCAAGGTGCACGGCCTCGCGCTCGCCGGCGGCTCCGACATCGCGCTGTGCGCCGACCTGACCCTGATCGCCGAGGACGCCGAGATCGGCTACATGCCGGCGCGGGTCTGGGGCTGCCCGACGACCGCCATGTGGGTCTACCGGCTGGGGCCGGAGAAGGCGAAGCGGCTGCTGTTCACCGGCGACAGGATCGCGGGCTCCGAGGCGGCCGAGATGGGCCTGGTGCTGAAGGCCGTGCCCGCGGCGGCGCTCGACGACGAGGTGGAGGCGCTGGCCCGCCGCATGGCGGGCGTGCCGGTCAACCAGCTCGCCATGCAGAAGCTGGTGATAAACCAGGCGATCGAGGCCACCGGCCTGATCGACACCCAGCGGCTCGCCACGATCTTCGACGGCATCGCCCGCCATTCGCCGGAAGGCCTGAACTTCACCAAGCGGGCGCAACAGGTCGGCTGGAAGCAGGCCGTGCGGGAACGCGACGCCGGGACCTGGGACTGGACCCTGGACAGACCGATCGGGAGTCCGGATTGATCCGGCAATTCGTATCGACCCGACCGGACGCGGTGGACTTCAGGCTTCCGGCTCCGCACCCCCGCCGAACACTGCCGTCGACGGCCGCAGCACCTTGCGCTCGTTGCCGGAACGCCGGGTGAACCGCACCTTGTCGAAATATTCCAGCACCTCGATGGCGAGGTTGCGGCCGATCCCCGCCTTGTCGCGGAACGAGGCCGCGGTGACGGTGCCGTCCGCCGAGCCTTCCGCCGCCGCCTCCAGGCTTGCCGCCAGGCTGCGCAGGGCGCCCGGCAGGTAGTAGCGGTTCCTGGTCGCGCCCACCACGAGGCCGAGCTTGGCGGCGCGGCCGAGGAAGGTTGCGATGCGCCGCGCATCGAGCCCCGTCTGTTCGGCGATCTCGCTCACCAGCGGCGGGCGGGTGCCGCCGTCCTCCAGCAGGGCCTCGAGGTCGCGCCACAGTGTCTCGTCGGCGGCGGACATGCGCGGCCGGTGGTCCGGCAGGCGGACGCGCGCGCCTTCGCGGACCAGGACACCCTCGCGTTCGAGCTCCGGGATGGCGCGCTTCAGAAGGTCGACCGGGATGCGCGGCTGCATCGCCGAGCGCAGATTGGCCTCGGTCGGGCCTACCGCGTCGTCGTGGCCCGCGTGCCAGCCAGCGAGCGCCTCGCCGACGCTCGCCTTCAGCCGCTCCCAGCGCGGCCCGGACAGCGCGAGATCGCCGAGCCGAACCATCCCCGCCGCCGCGAAGATTTCTTCGCGCGCGGCGTCGGTGAGGTTGCGGGCGCGCGCGAACTTCGTGAGATCGACGGCGTTCTCGGCGGCGTCGATGGCGGCCTGGAGCGCGGCCGAGGCATCGGGCTCCGCCACCGCCTTGAGATAGGCGAGCCGCGCCGGCCGTGCGCGCCCCCGCGCCGGCGGCAGGATGTCGACCACCGTCCCGCCGCCGATCGTGCGGGTCGCCGAGGTGTCGCGCAGCACGAAGCGGTCGCCGTGCATCGCGCCGATCGGCCGCTCGAGCACGAGCTGGGCAAGCCCCGACTCGCCCGGCGCCAGCGACCGGGCTTCGAGGAGGGCGAGCCTGCCGGTCACGTCCGAAGCCGCCAAATGGACGTGGACCGGCGTCCAGTGCGCCACCGGCCGGGTCTCGTCGGCGAGGATGCGCACGCTCGCGTCGATGCGCCGGGCGGGCAGGTGGGCGCCTTCTTCCACCACCCAGTCGCCGCGCGCGACCCCGTCCTTGCCGAGCGACTGGCCGACGATGTTGAGTGCCAGACGCTCGCCCGCCCGGCCGCGCTCCGACTTGCGGTCCTGGGCGTGGATGCCGCGGACCCGGACCGGGATTTGTCTCGGCGACAATATGGGCTGGTCGCCGACCGCGACGGCGCCCGAGAATGCGGTGCCGGTGACCACCAGCCCGGCGCCCACCACCGTGAAGGCCCGGTCGACGGCGAGGCGGAAATGCCCGTCCGCCGCGCGCCGGCGAATGTCGCCCGACCTGGCCTCCAGATGCGCCTTCAGCGCCGCCACCCCGTCCCCCGCCACCGAGGAGACGGGGAAGCGGGGCGCTCCGGCAAGCCGGGTCTCGTCGAGATAGAGCTCCACCTCCTCGTCGACCTCGGCGATGCGATCGGGATCGACGCGGTCGGTCTTGGTGATCGCCACCGCGCCGTCGGCGACCCCGAGCAGCTCCAGGATCGCCAGATGCTCCCGCGTCTGCGGCATCACCCCGTCGTCTGCGGCGACGACGAGCAGCGCGAAATCGATTGCGGCCACGCCGCACAGCATGTTGCGGATGAAGCGCTCGTGCCCCGGCACGTCGACGAAGCCGAGCACCCCGCCGCCGGCCAGCGGCATGTAGGCGAAGCCGAGATCGATCGTCAGATTGCGCTGCTTCTCCTCCGGCAGGCGGTCGGTGTCGATCCCGGTCAGCGCGCGCACCAGCGACGTCTTGCCGTGGTCGACATGTCCCGCCGTCGCGACGATCATTTGCCGGGCGCATCCCCGATCGCGAGGCTGGCGAGCTGCGCGCAAAGGCCCTCGGCGTCTTCGAGGCAGCGCAGGTCGAGCAGCAACGCGCCGTCGGCGACGCGCCCGATCACCGGCACCGGAAGCGCGGCGAAGGAAGCGGCCAGCCGCTCGATGTCGCCGCCGCGTCCGGATTTGGGCCTGATCGCGATCGCCCGGCTCGGGATGCTGGCAATGGGGAGCGCGCCCGAGCCGATCTGGCTCAAACAGGGCAGGGTCTCGACCGAGAAGCCTTCGCCGACGCCCGCCCGGACCGCCGGGACGATGCCCTCGCACAGCGCGGCGACGGCCTCCTCGCTCCGGGTCAGGTGGCGCAGCGTCGGCAGGCGTTCGGCGATGCGATCCGGGTCGCGGTAGAGCGCGAGCGTGGCGGCGAGCGCCGCCATGGTCATCTTGTCCACTCTCAGCGCGCGTTTGAGGGGGTTGCGCCCGATCTCCGCGATCAGGTCGCGCCGGCCGACGATCAGCCCGGCCTGCGGGCCGCCGAGCAGCTTGTCGCCGCTGAAGGTGACGATGTCGGCGCCGGCCGCCAGGGTCTCGGCCACCGTGGTCTCGTGGGCGAGGCCGTAGCGTTCGAGCCGCAGCAGCGCGCCGCTGCCCAGGTCGACCGCGAAGGGCACGCCGCGCTCGGCGCAGAGCGCCGCGAGCGCCGGTTCCGGCGCCTCGGCGGTGAACCCCTGGATCGCGTAGTTGCTGGCATGCACCTTCATCACCAGCGCGGTGTCCTCGCCGATCGCCGCCTCGAAGTCGCCCAGATGGGTGCGGTTGGTGGTGCCGACCTCGCGCAGGATGCAGCCCGCCGCCGCCATCACGTCCGGCATGCGGAACGAGCCGCCGATCTCGACCAGCTCGCCGCGCGAGACCGGCACCTCGCGCCCCCTGGCGAGCGTCGACAGCACCAGCAGAACCGCGGCGGCGTTGTTGTTGACCGCCGTCGCCGCCTCGGCCCCGGTCAGCCGGCAGAGCAGCGCCTCGACATGGGAGTCCCGGTCGCCGCGCGCGGTCCGGCCGACATCGTATTCCAGCGTCGACGGCCCGCCCGCCGCCGCGGCCGCCGCCTCGATGGCCTCGGCTGCAAGGCTCGCGCGCCCGAGATTGGTATGCAGCACCGTTCCCGTCAGGTTGTAGACCGGCCGCAGCGAGGGCGCGGCTTCCGCCGCCGCCCGACCGGCGATGCGCGCGGCAAGCGCCGCCGGCTCGACCGTGCGCGCGACGGTCTCCGCCCCCGCCGCCAGGGCGCGTCTGACCTCGTCCAGAACCTCGCGTGCCGCTTCGACGACAACGGCGCGGCCGTGGCGTTCGGCCGCCTCGCGCAAGGGCGCCGAGTCGAGCAGCCGGTCGACCGACGGGATCGAGGACAGCAGCGCTGACGGGTCTTTCGGCATGGCCGGCGACCTTAGCATGACGGGTAGTCCGCGCGCCGCCCTTCGCTACGCCGCTGCGCGGCTGATCAGGGTGAGGGGCCGTATCGAGGCACGCCCTCAGCGCAGCCGGATCAGCCGTTCGATGCCGATATCGTTCGCGTGGGTGTCGAGCAGCATGGCGCGGAACGGGGCGTGGTGCCGGGCGATGAAGTCCTCGCGGTCGCCCATGCTCTCGGCGAAGCGGGCGGCGATCTCCGTCGCCTCGGCGAGGATCGCGGGCTCGTCGATGGTCAGCACCGCGCCGTCGCGCACCACCTGCCGGCCGTCGATCCAGACATGCTCGGTGCCGGCGCCCTGCTCGTAGAACAGGATGTGCCGCCACGGATCGCCCATCGGCATGTGCCAGTGGCCGCGCGTGTCGACGACCAGGATATCGGCCCGCGCGCCGGGGGCGAGCGTGCCGATCCGGCCGGGCTCGCCCAGCGCCCGGGCGCCGCCCTGCATGGCGAGCGTCAGCATGCCCGGCGCGTCGATCCACCGGTCGGGGTCGGGCTCGGTCAGACGCGACAGATAGGCGGCGACCCGGATCGGCTCGAGCAGCGCCGCCGGGCTGCAATTCGTGCCGTCCGAGCCGAAGGCGACCGGAATGCCGGCCTCCACCAGGCGCAGCATCGGACAGACCCCGGAGCCCAGCATCATGTTGGACGGCGCCGGGTGGATGACGGTGAGCCCCGCCTCGCGGGCGGCGGCGATGTCGTCCTCGGCCGACCAGACGAAATGGGCGAACGAGCTCTTGTCGCAGACGATCCCGAGCCGCGCCAGCCGGGCCACGAAGCCCTCGGCGGGGGCGCGCATCGCCGCCTGCGTCTTGGCCTCCAGCATATGGGTGTGGAGGCCGAGCCCGGTGCGCTTCTTGGCGTCGGCCGTCATCTCGATCAGCGCGTCCGAGCAGCGCTGCGGCCCGTCCACCCCGAGCAGCAGCCCGAGGCGCCCGTCCGCCGAATCGAGGTCCGCGAGCGCCGCCTCGACGGTCGAGAAATAGGCTTCGGCGTCGGGCGGGTTCATGCGTTCGTAGAACGCCCGCAAGTCGTCCGGCAGGCTGGATGCGTCGATCGGCACGGTGTCGAGATAGGGCAGGTCGGCGAACATCGGGGCGATGCGGGCGCGCAGCCCGGCCTCGCGGTAGCCGGCCGCGACCGCCTCCAGACCCTCGGCGGTGGTTTGCGGGCGTTCGGAATAGTGGTCGATCACCGAGGTGACGCCCGATTTGAGCAGCGTGATGCAATCGACCTGGGCGGACACGAAGATCTCGCGCGGGCTCCGGTCGCTGCCGCCGGCGATGGCGCGGATCATGTAGAGGTCGAGCGGCACCGCATCGACGGTGCCCTTGAGCAGCGCCGAGTAGGAATGCGAGTGGGCGTTGATCAGCCCCGGCATGACGATACGGCCATCGGCCTCGACGGCGGCAATCTCCGCGCCTGGCGGCGGCGCGAAACCGCCCGCCCCGCAGACCGCGCGGATTGTGCCGCCGGAGAACCAGACCTCGCCGTTCTCGATCGTCCGGCTCGATCCGTCGCAGGGCAGAATCGTGCCGCCGCGGATGACGACGATGTTGCCGTCGGGCGTCGCTTCGGGCATTTAGGGCCTCCCTTCGGGCAGGGGGCTCATTTCAATCGGTCGTGCCATGGAACGCAAACCGACAACCGACGCGATCAAGGCCATCCTCGGCGACCTCATCGCCATCCGGTCCACCGACCCGCCGGGCGACACGACGGCGATCTGCGCCTATGCGGCCGACCGCCTGTCCGCCGCCGGATATGCGGTCGAGACCCTGTCCCGCGCGGAAGGCATCGCCAATACCGTCGGGCGCATGGGCGACGGCAGACCGTCGCTGGTCTTCAACGCCCATGCCGATACCGTCGATGTCGGCAATCGCGAGGACTGGCTCACCGACCCCTTCGTCGCCACCGAGATCGACGGCAATCTGCACGGCCTCGGCGCCGGCAACAGCAAGGCCGCGATGGCGGTCCAGCTCTGGCTCGCCGAGCGCATCGCCGAGGCCGGCGGGCCGCGAACCGGCGAAATCGCGTTCACCTTCGTCGGCGACGAGGAGCGGCTCGGCTCCGATGGGCTCGCTTACCTGCGCGAGACGGGTGCGGTCCGACCCGACTACCTGATCCTCGGCGCGCAGACCCAGCTCCAGACGATCGCCGAGGAGCGGGGCGTCTTCTGGTCCCGGCTCACCGCGCGCGGCCGCGCGGCCCATGCCGGCGACCCGACGGCCGGCGACAACGCGATCCTCCGCATGATGCGGCTGATCGAGACCCTGCAGCGCGAGCTGGTCCCGAGGCTCGCGGTGCGCCGCCGGCGCAGGCTCAAATCGACCATGAGCATCGGCACCATCCGCGGCGGCCACAACACCAACGCGGTGCCGAGCGAGTGCGTCATCGAGATCGACCGGCGCACGCTGCCGGAAGAAAAGATGGACGATGCCTTCGCCGAGATGGAGGCGGCGCTTGCCACCTCGGGCGAGCCGGAGGTGAGCTACGCGTTCGAGTTCCTGACCGGCACCAACGGCTTCGCCTCGACCGGCGACACGCCCTGCATCGCGGCATTCCACCGCGCGATCGGGCGGGTGACGGGCCAGCCGCTGCGCGAGCTCGTCGCGGTGGGGGCGAGCGACGGGCGCTATTTTGCCGATGACGGGATCGAGATCCTGACCTTCGGCCCCGGCGCGGCCGATCAGGGCCATGCGGCGAACGAATGGGTGCCGATCGATCAACTGGCGCCCGCGGCGGAGATCCAGCTCGCCGTGGTCGAGGAGCTGCTCGGGCTCGGTCAGTCCGGCGAGTAGGCGGTGATCGCCGCGGTCGTCTTGTCGACATTGCGCGGCGCCGGCTCCGGCATGTCCTGGACCACCGGGCGGCCCCAGCCCGCCGCGTCGGCCAGCACGCCGTCGCGGACCACGATCCTGCCGCGCACCAGGGTATGCACCACCCGACCCCGGGTCTCGAAACCGTGCCAGGGCGTCATGCGGCTGCGCGAGTGCAGCGCCTCGCGCGAGATCCGCCCCTCCGCCCCGAGGTCGACGATGGCGATATCGGCGTCCGAGCCCGGCGCGATCAGCCCCTTGCGCGGATAGCAGCCCCAGGCCCTGGCCGGCGCCGCGGCGGACCATTCGACATACTGGTTGAGCGTCAGCCGGCCCTCGGCCACCTGGGTCAGCATGATCGGCATCTGGGTCTCGACGCCGGGAAAGCCGCACTCGCACTCCCAGATGCTGTTGGACGCCTTCTCCTCCGGCAGATGGGGCGCGTGGTCGGTGGCGATCATGTCGATCGTTCCGTCATGCAGCGCCGCCCACAGCGCCTCGCCATGGCCCTTCTCGCGGATCGGCGGGTTGACCCGGAGCTGCCCGCCCAGCGCGTCCATGTCCTCGACCGTGAAGATCAGGTATTGCGGGCAGGTCTCGACCGTCACGTCGACGCCGCGCGACTTGGCGCGGCGCACCAGGTCGAGCCCGTCGGCCGACGACTTGTGCGCGATATGGAGCCGGGCGCCCGTCCACTCGGCGAAGGCGGTCGCCCGGCCCACCGCCTCGACGGCGCAGATCTCCGGTCGGGCGGCGAGATGGGCGGGGGCGTCGTTGCGCCCGGCCTCCCTCATCTTCGCTTCGCGCCGCGCCATGATCGAGGCGTTCTCGGCATGGACGGTGCAGCGCATGCCGAGCCTCGCCAGGATCTCGAATCCCTCCAGCATCGCCCCGTCGGACGGTGCCGGCAGGTCGCCGAAGGTGTTTCCCATAAAACACTTGAAGCCGCTGACGCCGGCCCGCGTCAGGTCCTCCAGAACGTCGATATTGTTCTCGTCCAGCAGCCCGTAGATGCCGTAATCGACATGCGCCTGCCGCTTCGCCCGGGCCTGCTTGTCGCGCAGCGCCTCCAGCGTGCCGGTCGGCGGATGGGTGTTGGGCATCTCGAACACCGTGGTGGTGCCGCCGCAGGCCGCCGCCGCGGTGCCGGTCTCCCAGTTCTCCTTGTAGTCGTAGCCGGGCTCGCGGAAATGGACGTGGCTGTCGACCGCGCCCGGGAGGACATGGAGCCCGCTGGCATCGACGGTCTCCCGCGCCGGCGGCGACATCTCGCCCGCGGCGATGCCGACGACGCGTTCGCCGTCGATCGCGATATCGGCCTCGATCGTGGCGGACGGCGAGACCACCGCCCCGCCCTTGATCAGGAGGTCCACCGTTTTCATCGCAGCGCTCCTAAATCACCCAGCCGCCGTCTACGGCGAGGTCCTGGCCGGTGATGTTACGCGCCCGGTCGCTGGCGAAAAAGAGCACCGCCTCGGCGACGTCCGAATCGGTGGAAATCCGCTTCAGCGCGTATTCCTCCTCGTGCTGGCGGCGCGCCTCCTCCGGGGTGATGCCGAGGCGCTCGGCGCGCTCGGCGCAGACCTTGCGGAAGCGCGGCCCGTCCACCATGCCCGGGCAGACGCAGTTGACGTTGACGTTGTGCGGCCCGACCTCGAGCGCGGTCGACTTGGTGATCCCGCGCAAGCCCCATTTGGAGGCGGAATAGGCCATCCTGCCCTGGCGGCCGCGCAGCCCGAACGTGCCGCCGACATTGACGATCTTGCCGTAGCGCCGTTCGATCATGTGCGGGATCGCCGCGCGCATGGTGAGCCACGCCCCCTTCATGTTGAGCTCGACGATCCGGTCGAAATCCGCGGGCTCGATCTCCCACGACGCGGCGCCGAGCGGCCCGGTGCCGCCGGCGACGTTGACCAGCACGTCGATCTTGCCATAGGCGTCGAGCCCCGCCCGCACCGCGGCCTCGCCGTGGCGTCGGTCACGTCGCAGGGCGCGACGATGGCGCCGCGTCCCATCGCCTTCGCCTCCTCGGCGACCGGCGCGATGGCCGCGATGTCCCGCCCGGCCAGCACCAGATCCGCCCCTTCCTCGGCGAACCGCCTCGTGATCCGCGCTCCCATGCCCTTGGCCGGGCCGGTGATCAGCACCGCACGATCGTCGAAATCGGCCACCGTTTCGTCCTCCCTCCGCGGCAACTTCCAATTCGCGTGAAAATGCTCTAGCCAATTGCCGGGCGAGTCGCAATGATCGGGCCGCCCTTGGGAGAGATGCGATGACCTGGTCCGAGAACGAGATCGCCGCCCTGGTCGAGCCCGACCGGGTGCACCGGAAGGCCTATGTGGATCCCGGCATCTTCGACCTGGAGATGGAACGGATCTTCGAGCGGCTGTGGATCTATATCGGCCACGAGAGCCAGGTGAAGAACCCCGGCGACTACTACCTCGCCCGCGTCGGCTGCCAGCCGATGCTGATGACCCGCGATCTGAACGGCGAGATCAACGTGCTCTACAACCGCTGCCCGCATCGCGGCGCGCAGATCTGCTCGGCGCGCAAGGGCAACGCGGGCAAGCTGTTCCGCTGCTCTTACCACGCCTGGATGTTCGAGCTCGACGGCAGGCTGGAGAGCGTGCCGGGCGTCAAGGGCTACGAGGGCACGCGGTTCGACATGGCGGACCCCGGCTTCCACATCCGCAAGGCGCCGAGGGCCGACAGCTATCGCGGCTTCTGGTTCGCATCGCTCGCCGAGGACGGCCCCGACCTCGAGACCCATCTCGGGCGGGCCCGGCTCGCGCTCGACCAGCTCGTCGACCGCTCGCCCGACGGCGAGATCGAGGTGGTCGGCGACTGCTTCCACATGATCCAGCAATCCAACTGGAAGATTTTTCTGGAAAACCAGATCGACGTGTCGCACCCCGGCGCGACCCACGAGTCGACGGGCGCGGCGGCGCGCAGCGTCGAGAACGAGATGAAGCGGGGCGGCGAAGACCCGCCGATGTCCTACGGCTTCCTGTCCGACTTCGTGCGCCACGGCATCGACGGCTGGGACAAGTTCGGCACCACCGGCCTCCCGCAGGGCCATTGCACGCTGGAAGGCTATATGGGGCTGCGCCCGGACGACCCCGACACCAACGAATATGTCAGGCGCATGTACGCCTCTTACGGCGAGGAGAAGACGGAGGAGATCCTCGGCGTCGACCTCCACCACGTGCTGCTCTACCCGTGCAACTCGGTGCAGCCGCCGCTGCAGCAGCTCCGCACCATCCGGCCCCTGAGCCCCAACCGGACGCTGAGCGAGATCTGGCATTTCCGCCTCAAGGGCGCGCCGGAGGCGATCTACCAGCGCTCGCTCGCCTACTACTACCTGGTGAACTCGCCGTCGACGATGGTCAACGCCGACGACCTGTTCAACTGGTGGAAGTGCCAGCACGGGCTGGAGAGCAACGCCATCGAATGGGTGAGCTTCCACCGCAACGCGGGCCAGGACAGCGAGGAGGGCGGCATCATGTACTCCGCCCCGTCCTCGATGAGCGAGCTTCCGATGCGCTCGATGATGCAGGCCTGGAAGGGTTACATGACCGCCAACGGCGCGGGGGCGTAGGGCGATGGGTGCGGCGGCGCAAAAGCTGGCGGCGGGCGACCGGTTCTCGGCCGCCAAGGTGAGCATCGAGACCCAGCTCGCGGTCGAGCGCTTCCTCTACCGCCAGGCCGAGATCCTCGACGAGAAGCGGTGGGACGACTGGCTCGACCTGTTCGCCGAGGACGGCCATTACTGGATGCCGGTCGCCGAGGACCAGGAGGACGGCGAGGGGGTTCCCAACATCTTCTGGGAAAACCTCAACATGATGAAGATGCGGATTCGCCGGAACAACCATCCCCAGGCGCACAGCCAGGCGCCGGAGAACCGGCTGTGCCACGTGGTCTCGAACGTCATCGTCGAATCCGAGGACCCCAACGGCGACGTCGTGGTGCGGTCCCGCTTCCACTGCGCGGAATACTTGCGCTACGACATCCGCAACTTCACCGGCCGCTACCGCCATTTCCTCAGGAAGACGGCGGACGGCTACCGGATCGCCCTCCAGCGGGTGGACCTGGTCAACCGGGAAGGGCCCTACGAATACGTCATCCAGTGGTGGCTGTGAGGGGCCGAAGCGCCGGATGAGCGTCGCCGAGGCGGGGTCCGAAGCGCCGGGCGATTTCATCCGCGGCATCGTCCGGGACGACATCGCCGGCGGACGCAGCGCCGAGATCGTCACCCGTTTTCCGCCCGAGCCCAACGGCTACCTCCATATCGGCCACGCCAAGTCGATCGTGCTGAATTTCGGCGTCGCCCGAGAGTTCGGCGGGCGCTGCCATCTCCGCTTCGACGACACCAACCCGGTCAGGGAAGAAGAGGCGTTCATCGAGTCGATCAAGACCGATGTCCGCTGGCTCGGCTATGACTGGGGGGCCCATCTCCACTTCGCCTCCGACCATTTCGAGCGGCTCTACGAATGGGCCGAGCACCTGGTGCGCGCGGGGCGGGCCTATGTCGACGATTCGAGCGCCGACGACATCCGCGAGATGCGGGGCACGCTGACCGAGCCGGGCATCGAAAGCCCCTGGCGCGACCGTCCGGCGGCGGAAAACCTCGATCTCCTGCGGCGCATGCGGGAGGGCGAGTTCGACGAGGGCGCCCGCGTGCTGCGCGCCCGGATCGACATGACGTCGGGCAACGTCAACCTGCGCGACCCGGTGCTCTACCGCATCCTGAAGACGCCCCATCCCCGTACCGGCGGGGGCTGGTGCATCTACCCCACCTACGACTTCGCGCACGGCCAGTCCGACGCGATCGAGGGGGTGACGCACTCGCTCTGCACGCTCGAATTCGCCGACCACCGTCCGCTCTACGACTGGCTGATCGACAACCTGCCGGTGCCGGCGCGGCCCCGCCAGTACGAGTTCGCCAGGCTCAACCTGGCCTATACCGTGCTGTCCAAGCGGCGCCTGATCCGCCTCGTCGAGGAGGGGCATGTGGCGGGCTGGGACGACCCCCGGATGCCGACGCTGGCGGGGCTCAGGCGGCGCGGCGTGCCGCCCGAGGCGATCCGTGATTTCGCCCAGCGCATCGGCGTCGCGCGGGCCGACAATCTGGTCGACCCGGCGCTGCTCGACCATTGCATCCGCGACGCGCTCAACCGGACGGCGGAGCGCCGGCTCGCCGTGCTGCGCCCGCTCAAGGTCGTGATCGAGAACTGGCCCGAGGGCCGGACCGACATGCTGCCGGCGCCCAACAGCCCGAACGATCCCGACGCCGGGCAGCGCGAGATCCCGTTCGGCCGCGAGATCTGGGTCGAGCGCGACGACTTCATGGCGGACCCGCCGCGCAAGTTCCACCGCCTGGCGGCGGGGCGCGAGGTCCGGCTGCGCTACGCCTGGCTGGTCACCTGCACAGGCGTCGAGACGGGCGCGGACGGCGAGCCCGCCCTGCTGCGCTGCACCTACGATCCGGCGACAAGGGGCGGCGATGCGCCCGACGGCCGCAAGGTGCGCGGCACCGTCCACTGGGTCTCGGCCAGCCACGGCATGCCGGCCGAAATCCGGCTCTACGACCGGCTATTCTCGGTGCCCGAGCCGGGTGCGTCGGGAGATTTCACCCGCGACCTCAACCCCGACTCGCTGGTCGTGCTGAAGGGCTGCATGCTCGAGCCCTCGCTGGCCGGGGCGGGCGATGCGCCGGTGCAGTTCGAGCGCCAGGGCTATTTCCGCCCCGATCCCGACTCGCGCCCCGGGCGGCCGGTGTTCAACCGGGTGGTGGCGCTGCGCGATTCGTGGGCGAAGATCCAGGCGAGGGGAGGCTGACGGTGAGGACGCCCGATTTCTTCCACGGCAAGACCGTGCTGATCACGGGCGCCGCGAGCGGCATCGGACGGGCGGCGGCGGCGATCTTCGCGCGCGAGGGCGCCAATGTGGTCGCCGCCGATATCGACGGCGCCGGCGCCGACGCGGTGGCGGCCGGGAAGAGCGCAATCGCGATTCCCTGCGACGTGACCGACCGCGCCGCCGTGGACGCGGCGGTGGCCGCCGGGATCGCAGCCTTCGGCGGCATCGACTTCCTGTTCAACAGCGCCGGCGCGGCGGGCCGCCGGGCGCAATTTCTCGACATCGACGCCGCGCTCTGGCGCGCGGCTTTCGCGCTCAACGTCGACGGTACTTTCCATGCCATGCAGGCGGTCATCCCGCACATGCTGGAGCGCGGCTCGGGCGTGATCGTCAACATGGGAAGCATGGCGCATCGCCGCGGCGGGCCGGGGCATTCGGTGCACTACGCCTCGGCCAAGGGCGCGGTGGTGACGATGACCATGGGGGTTGCCCGCGAGTTCGCCGACCGGGGCATCCGCGCGCTCTCGATCTCGCCGGGACCGGTCGACACCCCCTTCCAGGCCGCCGCCCGGACCTCGCCCGAGCTCGCGCGGCGGATGCTGGAGGACGTGCCGATGAAGCGCTTCGGCACGCCCGAGGAGATCGGCGAGCTGGTGCTCTTCCTGTGCTCGGATTCCTGCGGCTTCATGACGGCGGACACGGTCTATGTGAACGGCGGCGGCGGCTGGCGGTAGGCGCCGCGCCCCGGGTGGAGCCGATACCGGCCTTCCTCTAACATCGCGGAGGGTCCGGACCGGGACATGCCGGTCGACACCAGACGTCAATGTGGAGGAAACGGTGACAGAGCAAACGAAGAACGCGCTTTCGCGTCGCAAATTCGTCAAGACCAGCGCAGCCGCGGCGATCGGCGCGAGCGGCGCCATCGCCGGGTTCCCGGCGATCGCCAAGCCGAAGCACAAGCTGCGCTACATCACGATCATCAATCGCAAGACGGTCTGGGGGAAGTGCTACGACTTCCTTGCCGCCGAGGTCGACCGGATGTCGGGCGGGGAGCTCAAGATCGAATATGCCGGCGGCTCCGAGGTGATCAGCGGCTTCGACGCGCCGGAGGCGGTCGCCAAGGGCGTGTTCGACATGAGCCATTCGGCCAACGCCTATTTCGCCGGCGCCATGCCGTCGTCGATCTCGCTGGCCAGCGGCACCGCCTCGATCGAGCGGCTGCGCGAGACCGGCGTGCTCGACGCCTATGCCGACGTGCTGATGCAGAAGCGCGGCGTGATGCTGCTCGGCATCCCGATGAGCGGCGTGGGCTATGTGTTCCAGGTCACGTTCAAGCCGACCGACCTCTCTACCTTCAAGGGGCGCAAGATCCGCTCGATCCCGCTCTACGACCCGATCCTCGAAGCCCTCGGCTCGGTGCCGGTCACCGTCGCCCCGGCCGAGGCCTATACCTCGATGGAACGCGGCGTCGTTGACGGGCTCGGCTGGCCCGATCTCGGCCTGCTCGACTTCAAGTTTTACGAGCACGCCAAGTACATCGTCTCGCCGACCTTCTACACGCTGCGCACCACCCACCTCCTGAACCCCAACAGCTTCAAGAAGCTGCCCAAGGAGCTGCAGGACATCCTGATGAAGGCGTCGCGCTCGGCCGACAAGATCGGCGCGGATTGGTGCAGGAAGACCCGCGACGAAGAGCACGCGGTGATGAAGAAGCACGGGCTCGAGATCGTCGAGCTGCCGCCGGCCGATGCCAAGCGCTTCGTCGACCTCACCGAAGAGAAGCTGTGGGCCAAGATCCTCAAGCAATCGCCGGAGAACGGCGCCAGGCTGAAAGCGGCGTTCGACAAGGCGGCGGGGTAGGGGAGCCGCCCTTCGATACGCGCCCTCCGGGCGCTACTCGGGATGAGGGCGTGATCTTGGGGTCAACCGCAAGACACCCCATCCTGGGCAGGCGCGTCCTTCGATACGCCGCCCTCGGGGCGGCTACTCAGGATGAGGGTGGGGTGGTGGGTCGCAAACCGACACACCTCATCCCGAGTAGGCGCGAAGCGCCGTATCGAGGGACGGGCCGGGAGTGCAGAAGGTGAGGGGTTTCGCAAGGCTGGTCGAGCGGCCGGCCCGCTGGCTCGCCTGGCTGTCCGCCCTGCTCATCCTCGCGATGAGCTTCTGGATCACCTATGACGTGGTCACGCGGAACCTGTTCGACTGGGCCTCGCCCTGGGCGTTCGACCTGTCGGAGTATTCGCTGGTCTGGATGACTTTCCTCGCCGCGCCGTGGATCCTGCTGCGCGACGGCCATGTGCGGGTCGAGATCCTGATCGATGCGCTGGGACCCCGGCCGCAGCGCGCCATCGGCATCGCCGTTTCCGTCATCGGGCTCGCGGTCTGCGCCATTCTCGCCTGGCGCACCGGGATCGGCGCCGTCGAGTACGCCGAGAACGACGTGCGCATGGGGCGGATCTGGAACATCCCGCGCATCTACCCCTATGTCGCGGTGCCGTTCGGCAGCGCGGCGCTGACGCTGGCCTTCCTGGCGCGGCTGCTGACCTATCTCGGCGAGCGCGACCCGGAGGCGGCGCTGCGGGCGGCCGGCGGCCGGGACGACACGCCGCTCGTCGGGACCTGAGGGCGCGCGCGATGGAGCTCGACTGGTCGCTCCTGCTGCTGCTGTTCTTCGTGCTGCTCGCCGTCGTGCTGGCCAGCGGCATGCCGGTCGCGTTCGGCTTTCTCACGCTCAACATCCTCGGCCTCTACTTCTTCATGGGCGGCGAGGTCGCGCTGTCGCTGCTGGCGACCAGCGCGTTCTCCTCGGTCGGCCAGTTCGCGCTGATCCCGATCCCGCTGTTCATCCTGATGGGCGAATTGCTGATGCGCACCGGGCTCGCCAACATGACGGTCGACGCCGCCGATGTCTGGATCGGGCGCCTGCCCGGCCGCCTCGCAGTGTCCGCGGTCGGCGGCGGCACGCTGTTCGGCGCGCTCAGCGGCGCCAGCATGGCATCCGTCGCCATGCTGGGCTCGACCCTGGTGCCCGAGATGGCCAAGCGCGAGTACCGCTCGGAGTTCTCGGTCGGCTCGATCCTTGCCGGCGGCGGGCTCGCGGTGCTGATCCCGCCGAGCGCGCTCGGCGTGCTGCTGGGCGCGCTCGCCAAGGTGTCGATCGCCAAGCTGCTGCTCGCCGGGCTGTTGCCGGGGCTGGTGCTGGCCGCGCTCTACTTCGCCTACTTCACCCTGCGGGCGAAGCTCCAGCCGCATCTCGCCCCGCCTTATGTCGCGCCGCCGATGACGCTGGCGCAGAAGCTCGCGAGCCTGGTCCGCGTGGCGCCGCTGTTCAGCCTGATCGTGGTCGTGACCGGCTTCATCTTCATGGGCATCGCAACCCCGTCCGAGGCCGCCGCCATGGGCGTGGTCGCGACGCTCGCCATCGCCGCCTGCTATCGCCGCCTGACCTGGGAGGCGGTCAAGGCCGCGCTGATGTCGACCACCACGACGACCTCGATGATGCTGCTGGTGATCGTCGGGTCGGCCGGGTTCTCGCAGATCCTCGCCGCCACCGGCACGACGTCCTCGCTGGTCGACGCGGTGGCCGAGCTCGATCTCTCGCCGATGGCGATGGTCGTGATCATGCAGCTCATGGTGCTGGTGCTCGGCTGCTTCATCGACACGATCTCGATCATGATGGTCTCGATCCCGGTTTTCATGCCGCTGGTGCTGGCGCTCGGGCTCGATCCGATCTGGTTCTCGATCCTGATCCTGGTGCAGCTCGAGCTGGCCGGGATCACGCCGCCCTTCGGCGTGCTGCTGTTCGTGATGAAGGGGGTTCAGCCGCGCCTCGGCATGGCCGAGATCTACCGCGCGGCGGTTCCCATCGTCGGCATCCAGCTGGTGCTGATCGCCCTCTTGATGATCTTCCCCGGGATCGTCACCATCCTGCCGGCGGCCATGCGCTGAACCCTGTCCCCATGGGAGGAAATCCATGACACAGCCCCGCATCATCGACGCCGACGGCCATGTCTTCGAGGACGCCGCGGCGATGGGCAAGCGCATGCCCAAGATCTACCGCGACTGGAAATACGCGCACGGGATCTTCGCCGGCCAGCCCTGGTTCCCGCCGCTCGGCCATCTCCACACGCCGACCGGCACCAACCCGCCGGGCGCCTTCGGCGACGGCAAGCATGTCGGCGTCGAGGAATGGATGCGCTTCATGGACGCGACCGGGATCGAGAGCGCGGTGCTGTTCCCGACCAACGGGCTGACCATGGGCCACATCGCCAATTCCGACTACGCCATCGCGGTCGCCCGCGCCTATAACGACTGGCTCGCCGAGACCTATATCGAGCGCTCCGGCGCGTTCCGGGGGATGGGGCTGATCGCGATGCAGGAGCCCGACGCTGCGGTCGAGGAGCTGGCGCGCTGCATCACCGGGCTCGGCATGACCGGCGCCATGCTGTCGGGCACCGGAATCAAGGGCAATCTCGGCTCCAAGGAATACTGGCCGATCTATGCCGAGGCCGAGCGTCTGGGCTGCCCGCTCGCGGTGCATGCCGGCAATCACATCAATTTCGGCATGGACCAGATGAACGTCTTCGCCCCGGCACATGCCATCGGCCACCCGCTGGCGATGATGATCGGGCTCGGCGGTCTGGTGTTCAACGGCGTGTTCGACCGATTCCCGGGCCTCAGGGTGGGTTTCCTCGAAGGCGGCGTCGCCTGGCTGCTGTTCTGCATCGAGCGCTTCGAGTCCTCGCACGACAACTTCCTGCCGCTCGACTGGCGGGGCGAGCTGCTGAAGCTCGCGGAAGGCCAGTCGGTGAGCGGCTATTTGCTCGGGCTGATCGAAGGGGGCCGCATCTTCGTCGGCGCCGAGGGCGACGAGTACACCCTCGCCGCGGCGATCGGGAAGGTGGGCAACGCGCCCTTCATGTTCTCGTCCGACTTCCCGCACGAGGTGAACACCGAGAAGTGCCTGCACCATTTGGAGGAGATCTTCGAGCACCCCGAGCTGAGCGACGAGGACCGCGAGGCGGTCCTGTTCCGCAACGCCGAGCGGTTCTACGCGGTCGGCGCCGGCGGCGCGGCGCGCGAGGCGGCGGAGTAGGGAGGCCGGAGGAAGCATGGCCGAGGACCGATTCGACGTAGGCGGCAAGATCGTCGTCGTCACCGGCGCGGGGCAGGGGCTCGGCCGCGAGTACGCGCTCGCCTTCGCCGAGGCGGGCGCCATTCCCGTGCTCGCCGAGATCGACGGCGACAATCTCGCCAATGTGGAGGCCGAGATCCGCGGCCGGGGCGGCGACTGCCTCGCCGTGGAGACCGATGTCGGGTCGCCGGACTCCGTCGAGTCGATGGTGGCAAAGACGCTGCAAGCCCATGGGCGGGTCGACGTGCTGGTCAACAACGCCGCGATCTTCGCCACCATCCCGCGCCGCAGCTTCGACGAGATTCCCTATGACGAGTGGAACCGGGTGATCCACGTCAACGTCACCGGCTCCTGGCTCTGCGCCGCCGCCGTGGCGCCGGCGATGCGCGCGGCCGGGCAGGGGCGGATCGTCAACATCTCTTCCGGCACCGTCCCCCAGGGCGTGCCCGGGTTCATGCACTATGTCTCGTCCAAGGCGGCGATCGTCGGCATGACCCGGGCGATGGCGCGCGAGCTCGGCGACGACAACATCAACGTGAACGCCATCATGCCGGGCTATACCGAGACCGAGATCGAGCACGCCAGCATGGACGAGTCCGGGCGCGGCCATATCCAGCAGATCCGCATCCTCAAGCGCCCCGAGACGCCGGACGACCTGATCGGGCTGGTGCTGTTCCTCGCCTCGCCCGGCAGCGCCTTCATCACCGGCCAGTGCATCGCCTGCTGCGGCGGCGAGGTGATGCTGTAGTCCCGGGCTTCGCCGGGGAGAGGCGATGGTCAAGCTCGACAGGATCTATACCGGCGGCGGCGACGGCGGCGAGACCTCGCTGTCGGACGGCACGCGGGCGCCCAAGCACGCCGCGCGCATCGCCGCCATCGGCGACATCGACGAGGCCAACGCGGCGATCGGGCTGGCGCGGCTCCATGCCGGGGACGGCGAGGCGGATGCGATCCTCGCCCGCATCCAGAACGACATGTTCGACCTCGGCGCCGACATATCCACGCCTGGCGACGGGTCCGCCGACGACGGCAAGACGCTGCGCATCGCCGCCGCCCAGGTCGCCAGGCTGGAGCGCGAGATCGACGCCGTCTCGGCCGATCTCGGGCCGCTCAGATCCTTCGTGCTGCGCGGCGGGACGAACGCGGCGGCCCATCTCCATCTCGCCTGCACGGTGGCGCGCCGGGCGGAGCGCGCGGCCTGGGCGGTGGCGGCCGCGGAGCCCGTGAACCCCGACGCGCTCACCTTCCTCAACCGGCTCTCCGACCTCCTCTTCGTGCTGGCGCGCGAGGCCAATGCCGGCGGCACGGCCGACGTGCTGTGGCAGCCGGGGCTCAACCGGGACTGACCCGGATGTCTCGCCGACGGCCGTCGGCAAGGCCGCAGCCGCCGACCATCACCCCTTTTGCCACCCCGGCCGGAGCGCGGTGGAGAGCCGGGGCCCAGGGCCGCGGGCACCGCCCTCGCCCGGCCTTCCCCGGATCGGGGTCCTGGGCGACAAAGGGGGGCGGAGATGTCGTCGCACATGGGGGCGGAGCCCGGCCTGACAATCCGAGCCGGACAGCAGCGGGACACCCCCCGGATTCGTTCCGGGGGCCGGGCATGACGGCCTGCTACCAGGAAAAGGTCGCGCGGAGGTCGATCGCGTACTCCGTCTCCCGGTCGTCGGCGGTATGCTCGCGGCGTGCCGCGTGCAGACCCAGGCCGCAGCGGGGCACGGCGCGGAGCCCCGGCTGCAGCCGCCAGCCGAGCGTGTATTCGCGCCCATCGCCGACGAGCTCCAGCCCGGCAGATATGGATTGGCCCGGCGATGCGTGGCGCAGGGACGCGTTGAGCCCGCCGCTCGTCCCCGCGCCGCCGTCTCCACCGTCGCGGACGAGGCCGACCCCGATCGACGCCGCCAGGCTGCGCCGGAGCCCCAGCCGAAAGACGCGCGAGCCGTCGAGCCCGAGCCGCAGACGGTCGATTTCGGCCTCCGGGGGATCGCCCCCGCCAACCGCGACCGCCCGGGAGCCGATGCGCATCGCATAGGCGTCCGCCTTCGCGGAAACCGCGAACCCGTCCGCCTCGTCCGCCGTCAGCAGCGCACCGCCCGCACCCACGGCGGCCATCGACATGTCCAGACCCGTCCGCCATCGTCCCGGCGGGTCTGAGCGAGCGGCGCCGTCGCCATCGCGAACCGTCATGTCGCCGGTCCAGAAGCCGAACGCGCTCCAGACCCACAGCCGGTCATCCACCGCCAATCGCAAGTAGGGATGCACGCCGTGCAGCGAAGCCCCGAATCCGTGGACCCCGTCGGACATCCCCCCGTCCGCGCCGGACCCGTGCGACAGCGCCACGCCGGCGAGCAGGCGGCCGTGCTCGTAGTCGGCCCCCAACAGCTCCAGACGGCCCTCGCCCGGCGTGCCGCGCGCCCCGGCGAACTCCAGCGGCGCCGTGCGTCCCCAGCCCGACCGGCGCCCGGCGGCGTCGTCTCCGCCCGAGAACAGGAACGAGCTGCCGGACAGGAGACCGCGCCCGGTCGTCGACCCGGCGGCACTTTTCCCGGCTTCGCCTTCGGAGAGGCCCGGCATGTCCGGTGCCGACCCGCCGTGCGCATCCTCCTGCGGGCGCGCGCCGTCCGGACCCGGTGCGAGGTCGACGCGGTATCCGTCCAGGACGAGGTGCGGCTGCCGGCCGCCATCCGCCAGTTGCGCGCCCAGGAGGTCGACGTGCTTCGAGGCCACCGCACGTCCGAAGCCGGACAGCCAGGCGCCCGCAAGCGCGTCGTTGCCGGCGACGGCCTCCGGCACCGCGGCGCCGGGGACGCTCGTGCCTTCGTCGGCCCTGCGCAGATCGGAGCGGTTGCAGAGCGTGCTGAGGTCCGCGCAACAGTAGATCCAGCGGATCCGAAATTTGGTCTGACCCGTTCGCCGCGCGCCGTTATCGAGGTACAGCGTCCGGTCCATCTCCTCTTTCAGGTCGACCTTCGCGACCACCCTGCCGAGCTCCGGGCACAGGTTTTTCACGTAGAAGGTATTTTGCCGGAACATGCTGTCATGGTTTTCCCACCAGGCGCTCAGGCATTCGGAGTCGCGGTGGCTCACCCTGTTGCTCTTGCCGCAGGCGGCTTCGACCGCCGCCGGCAGAACCAGCGCCCCGACCGCCAGCGCGAGCGACAGCTTGAACGGACGCGCCGTCCTCCGTTCGTCCGGCCCGGCGGGCCGGAATTTGCGGCTCTTGTCGTAAATCGCCCGTCCGGCCCCGCCCGGGAGACGGCCATCCGGCGGGGCGCGCTGCGATGTCGGGAAACGCGGCCGGTCGGATGCCGGCAAGGATGTGGACATCTGCCGCTGCGAACGACCCCATCGTCCGTTCGGATGGCGGCCCGGATTGCCTTGCTTCTCGAACATGCTAGCGTTCCTCACGTTGAGGGCGGCCGGCCGCATGTCCACTGACTGCATGAGGGCATATGGGGCGGCGAAGCGCGGCGTTCCAGTGCGGGCGGCAGGAATTCCGGCGGGGGAGGAATCGCGTACCGCGCGGAGCCGCCTTCCCGTCGGCCCCGGGCTCGCGAATCGCGTCCGGCCCCCGCGCTACCGTACCCGGTTTCCGCGCCGCCGCGGGCGTTCCCGCCGGTACCCCCCGGACAGGACCCCCGACCGCGACGGTCCGGATCGGGGGAGACGGTCACTCTCGCGTTCGACGCCCGAAACGCCCGCCGCTCGTGAGAAATGCCGGTAGGGAAGTGCCGGTCAAACCGACAGCCAGCCGCCGTCGATGGCGAGCGTGTGGCCGGTCACCATCGAGGAGGCCGGGCTCGCCAGATAGAGGATGCCGCCGGCGAGCTCTTCCGGCTCGCCGAGGCGGCCGAGCGGCGTGCGCGCCTCGATCTCGGCCACCACCTCGGGGCGGCGCTGGCGCATGTCGGCGCCCAGATTGGTGTAGAAGAAGGTCGGCGCGATGGCGTTGACCCGGATGCCGCGACCGGCCCATTCGACGGCGAGCGAGCGGGTCATGTTGACGATCGCCCCCTTGCTCGCCTGGTAGGGGATGTGCGGGAAGATGGCGTTGGCCCGGAACCCCATGATCGAGGCGATCGAGACGATCCGCCCCTCGCCCTGGGCCAGCATGTATTTCGCCGCCCGCCGGGCGCAGACGAAGGCGGATGTCATGTTGACCTCGATCACGCGGTCCCAGTCCTCGTCCGCGAAGGTCTCGGTCGGCCCGCGGCGGGCGATGCCGGCGTTGTTGATCAGGATGTGAAGCCCGCCGAACTGCTCCGCCGCCGCGTCGATCACCGCGTCGATGCGCTTGCGGTCGGCGACGTCGAGCCGCCAGGGCTGGGCGATCCCGCCGGCCGCGCGGATCTCGTCGGTCACGCGTTCGGCCGCCGCCTCGTCGATATCGGTCACCGCGACATGCGCGCCCGCCCCGGCGAGCGCAAGCGCCGCGATCCGCCCGAGCCCGCCGCCCGCCCCGGTGACCAGCGCCGAATCGCCGTCGATCCGAAACAGCGTCTCGATCGAGACCTTGTCGAACCCCGCCATGCCTGCCTCCGTGTTCTTCCATCCTCAGCCGTCGAGCGGCGGCCGGCGTTCGTTGAGGCCGGCGGCGCGCTCGAAGGCGTGGGCGGTGCGCAGCACCGTCGCCTCGTCCCAGTGCCGCCCGGCGATCTGCGCGCCGATCGGCGTCCCGTCGGCGAAGAACCCGGCCCGCACCACGTGGCAGGGATGGGCGGTCAGGTTGAACGGGATGCCGATGGTCGGCACGTCGATGAAGGGGAAGGGCTCGGTGTCGTCGAGCGGCGGCGCCGGCGTCATCATGCCCGTCGTCACCACCGCGTCGCAGCGCGCCAGCACCGCTTCGAGCTCGGCCAGCAGCTCGGTCCGCCGGCGCTGCGCCTGGATGTAGTCGACGGCGCGGAACAGGCTGCCCAGCATCAGCCGGTTGCGCGCGAGCCGGCCGTACTCGTCCCAGCGGGTCTGCAGCCGCTCCTCGTGGATCGCGAAGGCCTCCGCCGGCACCAGCACGCGGCCCACCGCATGCCAGTCGATCAGCGGCGAGACCGAGACCTCCTCGATTTCGGCGCCGAGCCCGGCGAGCGTCTCGGCCACCCCGTCGATCGCGCGGACGATCTCCGGCGGCGAGGCGAAGTCGTCGGTGTAGAAATGCCGGATCAGCCCGATCCGCAACCCCGCCACCCCGTCCTCCAGCCCGGCGAGATAGTCGGGCACCGCGACATCGGCGCTCATCGGATCGCGCGGATCGTGCCCGGCGAGCGCCTGGAGCATGATCGCGGCGTCCTCGCTGGTCCACGCCATCGGGCCCACGCAGTCGAAGGAGTAGGTGAGCGGCATGTCGCCATAAGCGCTGACCCGGCCGATGGTGGGCTTGAGCCCGGCGATGCCGCAGAACGCCGCCGGCAGCCGGATCGAGCCGCCGGCATCGGTGCCGAGCGCGCCGAGGCAGAGCCCGGCGGCGACCGCCGCGCCCGACCCGCTCGACGACCCGCCGGTGATCCGCCCGGTATCCCACGGGTTGAGCGCCGGCGGGAAGGGCGGCTCGGTCGAGGGCCTGCCGCCGAAGGTGAACTCGTAGGTGTTGAGCTGGCCGAGCGGGACGGCGCCGCCCTGCTTGAGCCGGGTGAGGACGCCCGCGTCCTCGTCCGCCTCGAAATCGAGCATCACCCGCGAGTTCGAGGTGGTCTTCCTGCCCTTCCAGTAGAACACGTCCTTGAGCGCCACGGGGATGCCGTGCAGAGGCCCGAGGTCGTCGCCCCGGTCGAGCGCGTCCTCCGCCGCGCGCGCCGCCGCCATCGCCTCCTCGGCGAATACCGCGTGGTAGCAGTGCAGCGCCCCGTCGTAGCGCTCGATGCGTTCCAGGCAGAGCGCGGCGACCTCCACCGGCGACAGGGTGCCGTCGCGGTAGCCGCGCGCCGCCGCCGCGATGCTCGGCAGCTCAGCCGTCATCGGCCGGGGCCGGCGGGGTGAAATGCGGCAGCGTGCGGACTTCCCAGCTCCGTCCCGGGCGGCGGGTGCGTTCCGCAAGTTGCATCAGCGTGGCGTAGGTCTTGCGAAGATCCGCCTTCTCGTCCTCCGAGACGGGCACGCCCGAGGCGTCGATCAGCGCCTCGAACATCGCATCCCGGTCGCTCATCGCGCTCTCCTCAGCCCACGGGGTCGATCGGCGTCGCGACCGGGGCGCGCGCCTCGATCGCCTCGCCGGCCGCCAGCAGGCGTTCCTCGCCGAACCGGGCGGCGACGATCTGCACCCCCACCGGCACCCCGTCGGCGAGGCCGACCGGCACCGACAGCCCGGGCAGGCCCAAGAGCGAGACCGCCAGCATCGGCCGGTGCGCGTCCAGCATCTCGCGCATCGCGTCGTCGCCCTTCTGGTCGTGGTCGATGGGGTAGGGGCGCTGCCACGACACCGGCATGACCAGGATCGGGTAGCGCTCGAAGAAGCCGTACCACTCGCGCAGCATGGTGGTCCGCGCCGCCAGCGCCCGGACATAGGTCTCGTAGTCGAGGTCCCCGGCATAGGCGCGGACCGAGCGGCGGGCGCGTTTCACCGCCTCGTCGCCGTAGCGCTCGATCCCGCTCGACGAGGCGGCGCGCTCGGCCGCCGTCGCCGCGCGCTCCTCGGCCATCAGGATCGGCCAGAACAGCCCCGCCGCCTCGTCGAGCCGGGGCGGGCAGGCTTCCTCCACGTCGTAGCCCGCGTCCTGGAGCCACGTCCCGGCCTGCCGCACCGCCTCGGTCACGGCGGGATCGGCGTCCACGCCCGGCAGGGCGGTCAGGATGGCGGCGCGGCTGCGACCGGCCTCCGGCTCGCCGAGCGGCATTGGGACCCACCAGGGATCGCGCGGATCGGCGGCGGCCAGCGCCGCAAGGCCGAGGCGGATGTCGCCCATCGAGCGCGCCAGCGGTCCGTGCACGCTGGTCATCTGCGAGGAGATGCCGCGCTCCTCGGCGGCCGAGGGGTTGAAGTCGGGCACCCGGCCGAGGCTCGGGCGCAGCCCGGCGACGCCGCAGGCATAGGCCGGGTAGCGCACCGAGCCGGCGCGGTCGTTGCCGTGCCCGATCGGGCCGATGCCGGCGGCCACCGCCGCCGCCGCCCCGCCGCTCGACCCGCCGGGCGTGCGCCCGGCATCCCACGGGTTGAGCGTCCGCCCGTGCAGATCGTTGTCGGTGAAGTAGCGGGTCGAGAAGCCCGGCACGTTGGTGCGGCCGAGGATCACCGCCCCCGCCTTGCGCAGATTGGCCACCGAAGCGCTGTCTTCCTCCGCCGCCATGTTGGCGAAGGCGGTCACCCCGTTGGTGGTCGCCCGGCCGGCATAGTCGACATTGATCTTGACCGTGACGGGGACGCCGTGGAGGGTCCCCGGCGCCTCGCCCCGGCGGATCGCCGCGTCCGCCCGGTCGGCGGCGGCCAGCGCCTCGTCGGCCAGCGGGTCGACCACGGCGTTGATCCCGGGGTTCACCGCATCCAGCCGGGCGAGGCAGCTCTCGGTCGCCTCGCGGCTCGATATCGCGCCCGTCCGGATGCCCCGGACCAGCTCTTCCGCCGTCCAGCGCCAGAGTTCGTCGCCCATCGCGGCCTCCCGGTTTTTCCCGCCTCGCCAAGTGTCTAGTTTAGGGACATGGACGCCTCGCCGGAAGAATACCCGCCCTGGGTGCCGCGCCTGCTGGAGGACACGCCGGTCGCCTCCCTTCTCGGCGCGCAAGCGCTCTCCTGCGACGCCGCGAGCGGCACCTTCAGGATCGGCTTCGAAGGCAGGGACGCGTTCTGCAACATGCTGGGCGTGCTCCAGGGCGGCATCGTGACGACCATGCTCGACATGGCGATGTCGTTCTCCGCCATCGCCCGGATGGGCCCCGGGTTCCGCGTGCCGACGCTCGAGTTGAAGACCACCTTCCTCGCGCCCGCCCGGCCCGGAAGGCTGATCGGCGAGGGCTGGCCGGTGCGGACGGGAAAGACCATCTGCTTCATGGAGGGGCGGCTGCTCGATCCCGACGGCGCCGTGCTCGCCACCGCCAGCGGCACCGCCCGGGTGTGGCGGGTGGGAGGGTGAGCCCCTTCGATACGCCCGCCTGCGGCGGGCTACTCAGGATGAGGCCATCCTCCCACACCCTCATCCCGAGTAGGCCCGGAGGGTCGTATCGAGGGACGCCGCGCCGGTGAAGGCTTCCACCGCGTTGCGCCGGCCGGCCGCGCTGGTCGCCCTGGTGTGCCTCGTCGAAGTGCTGACGATGGCCGGTTTCGCGGCCTATTGGTCGCTGCTGCCGGTGCTTCAGCCCGCCTGGCAGATGAGCAACGCCATGGCCGGCTGGCTGTCCGGCGCGTTCTTCGGCGGCTACGTGCTCGCGGTCCCGTTGCTGTCCGCGGTGACCGACCGGGTGGACGCGCGCCGGATCGTCATCCTGGGTGCCGCGCTGTCTGCCCTCGGCCTGGCCGGGCTGGCGCTCTTCGCCAACGGGTTCTGGTCGGCCCTGCCGTGGCGCGTGATCGCCGGCGCCGGCCTCGCCGGCAGCTACATGCCGGGGCTCAAGATGCTGACCGACCGGCTGCCCCAGCCCCGGCACGCGCGGGCGGTCGCGTTCTATACCGCGAGCTTCAGCGTCGGCACCGCGCTCTCCTATTCGCTCGCCGGGGTCGCGCTGGAATGGTTCGGATGGCGCGGCGCGTTTCTGTTCACCGCCGCCGGGCCGGCGCTGTCCGGTCTTCTCCTGGCGGCGGCGGTCGTGCCGCGCCCGCCCGAGGCGGCGGCCGAGGAACGCAGCCACGTGCTGGACTTCCGCCCGGTCCTGCGCTCGCGCGAGACGATGGGCTACATCATCGCCTATGCCGGCCACGGGGCCGAGCTGTTCGCCATGCGCTCCTGGATCGTCCCGTTCCTCGTGTTCTGCCTCGGCGGCGGCGCCTCGTTCGAGCTCGACGCCACGCTGTTCGCCACCGTGTTCGCCCTCGTCTCGGTGGTCTCCAGCATCGCCGGCGCGGAGCTCGCCCTGCGCATCGGGCGGGCGCGGCTGATCGCCTGGGTCATGCTGGGGACCTTCGGGATCGGCGCCGCGGCCGGGTTCTCCTCGCCGCTCCCCTTCGCCGTCGCGGCGTTGCTGTGCCTGCTCTACTCCGCCGCGATCCAGGCGGATTCGGCGGCGCTCACCGCCGGTGCCGTGGCGACGTCTCCGGCCGGCCATCGCGGCGCGACGCTCGCGGTGCATTCGATATTCGGGTTCAGCGGCTCCCTGTTCGCCCCGGCGCTGGTCGGGCTGGTGCTCGATCTGGCCGCGCCGCTCGGCGGCGCCAACGCCTGGGGGCTCGCCTTCCTGGCGATGGGCTCGATGGCGTTGCTGAGCTTCTTCTGCGCGCTCCCCTTCATGATGCCCCGGCGGGGCCGCTGACCCCCGTCCTACGCGATATTTCGCAGCAGGTCGGCGATGGCCGGGCCGTGGGTCAGCGTCATCATGTGGCCGGCTCCGGGCAGGTCGACCGTCGACGTGCCGGGGATGGCGCCGGCGATCAGCTCGGAGAGGCGCGCGTGCAGCCGGTCGGTCGCGCCGCCCCGGATCACGGTGACCGGCGCGGCGATGGCGGCGAGATCGGCGGGGCGCAATCTCAGCCGTCCCACCGCATCGAGATTGACGGCGAGACGCTCCGGCAAAGCGAGCATCCGGCTCCGCGTCTCCGCGTCGAGGCCGCGCCAGTAGCCCGCCCGGGCGTTGAAGTAGTCGAGATAGGCTTCCATCGCCGCGTCGTCGAGGCCGCCGCCGCGCACGGCTGAGATGAAGTCCCGGTTCCGCCCTTCGATCTCCTCCGCCAGGGCGGTCTCGCCGGCCTCGCGCAGCAGCGGGTAGGGCGCGGGCTCAAGCAAAGTGAGGCGTCCGACGAGCTGCGGCCATGCGAGCGCCAGCACCAGCGCCACCGTGCCGCCATAGGAGTGGCCGACGACATGGGCGCGAGCCCCGCCGTCCGGCAGCTCGGCGCGGATCACGGCGGCGGCGGCCGCGGCCTCGTCGCGGATGGTCATCGGTTCCGGGCCCGCGAAGGGCTCGGTCTCGCCATAGCCCGACGGGTTCAGGGCCGCCGTGCGGAAGCGGTCGTTGAGCCGCGCCGCGACCGGCCGCCAGATCGACGCGCCGCTTGCCCCCGGCGGCAGCAGCGCCATCGGCGGCAGGCCCTCCCGGCCGCCCGCCTCGTAGCTCACCCGGCGGCCGTCGCACTCGGCAAGCGGCATGGGGCGCGGCGTCTCAGTCCTTCGCGTAGGGGCTGGCGACCAGCTCGCCCTCGGCATCGTCGGCGCCGACCGGCGGGGTCGCGACGTAATGCGCCGGCACGGCCGCGCCGTTGCCCAGCCGCGCCCGCGCCTGGTCCGGGGTCTCGATCGCGTCCCTGGCGGCGAGCGCCTGCTTGCGGTCGACCATGACGGGCTCGGGCGAATCGGGCGGCGGCATCATGTTGGCGTGGTAATAGGCCATCTTCTGCTTCGCCGGGTCGAGCTTCTTCGACGGGTCGATGTCGCGCCGGTTGGTCGCCTTCGGCGCGGTGGCGACGCCGTTCACCACCTCGTGGTCGAACCACCACTTCTTGAGCGGGTTGCGCTTGCCGTTGCCGAGCGCGTCGTCGAGCCAGGCGGCGACCGGGACCATCAGGGGTTTCAGGAACATCGCGTTGATGCCGAGCCAGCTCGCCATCCGCGTCACCAGCGGGCCGTCCGCGTCCACCACCTTGTTGAGCGGGCAGGTCTTCATGCAGCGCCCGCAGGCCGAGCCCTTGATGTTGGTCAGCCGGTAGCGGGTGCAGCGCTCGACATCCGGCTTCCACATCTCGTAGCCGTTGAACATCACCTTGTCGCCCCAGGGGATCGCGTCGCAGGGGCATTCGCGGGCGCATTTGAAGCAATGGCTGCAGAAATACTGGAGCCCGAAATCGATCGGCCTGTCCGGCACCAGCGGCATGTCGGTGGTCATCACCACGGTCTTGAGCCGGGGGCCGAGGAACGGGTTGAGGATCAGCTCGCCGATCCGTGAGAGCTCGCCCAGCCCGGCCCAGAGCACCAGCGGGATGTGCAGCACGTCCGAATCGGCGTTGGTCTGCGAGCGCGCCGCGAACCTGTTGGCGCGCAGCAGGTCGGCCATCACCGAAGCGATCTCGGCGCCGCGCAGATAGGCGCGCATCGACTGGGCGCCGGATATCCAGTCGTCGCCGCTCGCCCCTTCCATGGTGTCGAAGCCCTGGTCGATCAGCATGACGACGGCGTATTTGTGGTAGGGCTCGATCGGCTCGCCGTTCTCCTTGTGCGAGTACCAGGCATAGCGCGGCACCTCGCACACCCCGGCGACATCGGTGCCGAGGAAATAGGCGAGCGACTTGAGCGCCCTGGTATTGGCCTCGGCATCCTGGAAGCGCCCGGTGTCGACCTCCGCCACCTTCCCGTCCTGGTAGGGCACCATGCTGCGGATCACCTTGAGCTGGCTCAGCGACAGCGGGTGCTTGAAGGAGAACACGCGGCGCGCCATCTGCGCCTTGACCCCGAGATCGCCCTGCAAGGCGCGTTCGAAAAAACTCGCCCGCTTGGGGACGCGCGGCACTTCCTCGTCGAGGATCAGCGTGGTCGGCCGGTCGACGCGCTTGACGGTCTCCATCGCGAAGGGGCCGAGATCGGTGCGCCGCCTGGCGCGCCGGTTGCGCTCGCGCCCCGACCGCGCGCCGCCTTGCCCGAGCCAGTAGCCGAACCCTCGCGACGCGCCCGCCGCGCCGGCGGCGAGCGGCCTGTCGACCGCCAGCGGGTAGTCGGTCGAGACGACGCAGAGCGAGAACGCCTCGCCCACGAACGGGTTGACGATGCCCTCGCCCCGCCGCAGCGCGAGCCCGGCGAGCACGGCGAGGCGCTCGGCATCGAGGCGCTCGGCGTCGACGCCGTGCATGTGGGCGCCGTGGCCCATAACGCGGATGTGGCCGGCGATCAGGGCGGCGATCTCGGCCGCGCGCATCCCGGCGTTGGCGGCGACGGCGGGCAGCATCCACTCGCGCGCGAGGTTGCCTTCCTCGGCGACGCGCGCGTGCTCGATCAGGATCACGATCGCATGGTCGTGGCCGTCGCAACGCTCGACGCCGGCGAGCCAGGCACTGTCCGGGATCCGGCAGATGCCCATCTGGCTCGCGTCCATGAAATAGCCGACCCCCTTGATGTCGACCGAGCGCCGTTCGAGGTCGTCGGAGACCGGCGCCTTCTCCTTCGCCGCCTCGGCGTCGGCGAACTCGGCGTAGAGCCGGGTGAATTTTTCTATCGAGTCGACGAGCTGGCCCGGGGGGCGCTGCCGATCCGGCGGCGCTGCGGGCGGGCGCGCCGCTTCCCTCTCGATCGCCGAGTCGTCGCGCGGCAGCGTCTCCAGCGGGAAGGGGCCGAAGTGAAACGGTCGGTCGGCGGACCGGGATTTGAACAGCACGGTCTTCTCCCCTCGGCTTCCGCGATGGCCCCGACGGTTACACGCGCGGCCGCCCGATGCCAAGCCGTTTGGCCGTTCGCTGCCGTCCTTCGATACGCCCCCTTTGGGGGCTACTCAGGATGAGGGGAGGTGGCGAGCCGCCCAACCTACCCCTCATCCCGAGTAAGCGCGCAGCGCCGTATCGAGGGACGCGCCGCCCGGATCGCGCTCCAGACCCGGAACGGGGTCGCCGGCATGGTGAGGTCGGCGACGCCGAGCGGGCGCAGCGCATCGAGGATCGCGTTGACGATCGCCGCGAGCGCGGGCGTGGTGCCGCCCTCGCCGCCGGCCTTGACGCCGAGCGGGTTGGTCGGCGAAGGGACCTCGTTGAGCGCGGTGTCGAAGAACGGAAACGCATCGGCGCGCGGCAGGGCGTAGTCCATGAACGAGCCGGCCAGCGGCTGTCCGCTCCCGGGATCGTTGACGCAGACCTCCCACATCGCCTGGCCCACCCCCTGGACGATGCCGCCATGCGTCTGCCCGTCGACGATCAGCGGGTTGATCGCGCGTCCCACGTCGTCGACCGCGGCGTAGCGGAGGATGTCGACCGCGCCGGTCTCGGGATCGACCTCGACCTCGCAGACATGGCAGCCATTGGGGAAGACCGGGGTATGCATCTCGATATCGCCCACCGCGCGAAGCTCGCCGCCATCGGCATGTTGCGCGACCTCGTAGAGCGCGGCCTGGCGGTCGGTGCCGGCGACCGCGAAGCGGCCCGCGGCGAAGGCGATGTCGATTTCCGCCGCTTCGAGCAGCGCGGCGGCCACGGGCCTCGCTTCCTCGATCAGCGCATCGACCGCCTTGACCATCGCGGTTCCCGCCAGACGCATCGAACGGCCGGAATGCGACCCGCCGCCGACAAGCACGACATCGGTGTCCCCCATGACGATCCGGACGTCGTCGACATCGACGCCGAGCCCGTCCGCCGCCACCTGGGCGAAGCTGGTCTCGTGGCCCTGCCCGCTCGGCTGGGTGCCGATCGTCACCTCGACCCGGCCTTCGCGGCCGATGACGCGCAGCCGCGCCTGCTCGACCGGCGTGCCGATGGAGGATTCGACGTAGTGGGCCAAGCCGCGCCCGAGCAGCCGTGCGCGGCCCGCGGCTTCCTCCCGCCGCGCCGCGAACCCGCCCGGGTCCGACAGGCCGAGCGCCATGTCGAGGCTCTTCTCGTACTCGCCGCTGTCATAGGTCATGCCGACCGGGTTGCGGTAGGGCATCTCGTCCGGCGCGACCAGGTTGCGGCGCCTGAGCTCGACGGCGTCGATGCCGAGCTCCTCGGCCGCTTCCTCGATCAGCCGCTCTATGGCGAAGATGCATTCCGGCCGGCCCGAGCTGCGATAGGCGTTGGTCGGCGGTGTGTTGGAGAACGTCGCGCGCGAGCGCAGCCGGGCCGCCGGCACGCGGTAGGAGCCGGTCACGATGCCCGAGCCCTTGGACAGCGGCGACAGCGAGACGCAGCGCGCGCCGACATTGCTCAGATTCTCCGCGCGCAAGCCCAGGATCCCGCCGTCCGCGTCGAAGGCGAGCGCGACCTCCGTCACCAGGTCGCGGCCCTGGTAGTCGCTGACCAGGGCCTCGCCGCGCTCGACGGTGCACTTCACCGGCCGGCCCAGCCTGCGCGCCGCCCAGGCGACCAGCGGGAACTCGACATAGCAGCGGTTGCGGGTGCCGAAATTGCCGCCCACGTCGTAGGCGCGGACCCGCACCCGGTCCGCATCCACGCCGAGCACGGCGGCGATCTCGCGCTTCTGGCGCACCGCGCCGCCGCTCCCGGCATGGATGGTGTAGCGCCCGGTCTCCGGGTCGTAGCTTCCCAGCGCCGAACGGGGCTCCAGCGGGCAGCCGGTCACCCGGGGGACGACGAAGCGGCGGCTCGCGACATGCGCGGCCTGGGCGAAGGCAGCCTCCGTCGCCGCCGCGTCGCCGAAGAAGGTCTCGACCAGGATGTTGTCCGGCCGCTCGTCCCAGATCCGCGGCGCACCGGGGGCGGCCGCTGCGCTTGTGTCGGCGACCGCCGGCAGCGGCTCGTAGTCGACGAACACGGCTTCGGCGGCGTCCTGCGCCTGGGCACGGGTCCCGGCGACGACCATGGCGATGGCTTCGCCGACATGGCGCGCCTTGTCGACCGGCAGCAGCGCGTGGTCGCCGATAAAGACCTCGGTACCGCCCGGGCCGTGCAGCTTGAGATCGAACCGGGTCTTGGGCAGCGGGCTGTGGTCGAGCGGGCCGAGCCCGTCCGCCGCGCAATCGGCACCCGTCAGGACGGCGAGCACGCCCGGCAGGGCCAGCGCCGCCGCCTTGTCGACCGACCGGATGAGCGCATGCGGATGCGGCGAACGCACCATGACCGCCCAGGCCTGGCCGGGCAGGGAGAAGTCGTCGCTGAACCGGCCTTGCCCGGTGAGCAGGCGCGAGTCTTCCCTGCGCCGGACCGGCCGGCCGATATTCCCGAACGGTTCGATGGGACGCCCGCGGTTCAGTTGAGCTCGGCGACACGCTCCCGCGTGTAGATGTCGTTCCACTGCCGGTAGGAGTATTCCCACTGGTAGCCCGACGCGCGCGGCTCGGGCGCGAGGTCGACCGGCTCGCCGCCGCGATAGACCGCCTTGATGGCCTCGCGGTTCTGCAGGATGGCGATGTCGTCCAGCGGATCGCCGGCGATGACCGTGATGTCGGCAAACGCGCCCTCGGCGAGGCGGCCGACATCGTCCTTCTCGCGCAGCAGCGCCGAGTTCCCGCTGGTCGTCGCCTTGAGCGCCTCGCCCGGGGTGAAGCCGAGATCGTCGACCATGAGCTCCAGCTCCTTGGCGTGCCACTCGCCGTAGGGCGTGATGGCGAAGCCCGAATCGGTCCCCACCATGAAGGGCACGCCCTGCTCGCGCGCCTTGATCAGCATCTCGCAGGCGTCGTCGATGACCCGGCGGTTCTGGTTGGGCCGCCACTTGAAGCAGGGGTCGGACGGGCGGGTGAACTCGACCGTGTTGGCGACGAAGGTGAGCGCGGGCGACAGGATCGAGCCGTTCTCCAGCACCGCGTCCAGCCCCTCCTCGTCCATCTCGAAGGCGTGGAAGATCACGTCGACCCCGGCGCGGGCCGAGGTCAGCACCGCCTCGCGGCCGCGCGCATGGGTGATGACCTTGCGCCCGAGCCGGTGGCTCTCCTCGACCATCGCGTCCATCTCGCGCTGGTTGAAGCAGGCCATCAGCTCGCCGTCCGAATCCTTGCGGTGCAGCCCGTCGAGCGCGATCTTGACGAAATCCACCCGGTCCTTGACCTGCATGCGGATCTCCTCGATCGCCTCGTCGGTATTGCGCACCAGCACGCCGACCGAGCTCTCCGGCACGCCGATCCAGGTCGGATACCAGTCGGCGAGCCCCTGGCGCGCGGTGATCTGGCGCCCCGAGGTGGTGATCCGCGGCCCGTCGAACATGCCGGCGTTGATCGCATCGCGCACGCCGACCGTGGTGCGCCCGGTCGAGGCCGGGTCGGCGATCGAGGTGTAGCCTGCCTTCATCACCGTCTGCGCCGCCCGCAGCGCGCGCAGCGCCCGGTACTCGGGCGGCGAGAAGATGTCGATGTCCTCGTTCGCCTGGGCGTCGCCGTAGCTCAGATGGACATGGATGTCGATCAGCCCGGGCATGACGAAGCAGCCGCTGTGGTCGATCACCGGCTCGCCCGGGCGCTGGTCCGGCGCCTCCGCCGACGGCCCGACATAGGCGATCCGGTCGTCGTCGACGACGATGGTCCGGTCCCTCTTCGCGGTCTCGCCGAGACCGTCGAACAGCGACCCGCAGATCAGGTGCTTGCGCATGTCTTCCTCCGTACCCGCCGGCCCGCGCTCAGATCGGGATCGCGATCAGGTTGTTGATCATGCCGTGATCGCAGACGACGACGCGTTCCCGGAACCGGGCGCTCCCGTCCTCGACCACGATAACGTCACGATACGCGCCGGTCGAGAACACCGCCATGGTTCCGTCGCGCATCGTCCGCGTCACCAGGTAGTTCGACCGTGCCCGGACCTCCGCCCCGTCCGATGCGAGGATGCGGATCGCGCTCACCATGTGGCGGTAGCGGTGCGGCTCGAACACGTTGGCATGGCGCACCGAGACCACCCGGTCGAGCAGCATCGCGCGGGAGTCGCACCAGACCAGCGAGGCGGGCAGGCCGCGCTCCTCGTTGTCGCGCGTGGCGATGCGGTAGAGGCAGGGATCGGTGAACAGGCCGGGCCAGTCCTCCAGCCGGTCGTCGTCGATGGCATGCACGTACTCCGTCATCAGCGCGGCGACCGCCGCCGGGACACGCCCCGCCATCAGACGCCCATCAGCGCGCGATAGGCGGTCCAGAAGCCGCGCACGCCGCATTCCGAGGCGCGGCTGTTGAAGATCGACTCGACCGAGCGGCCGGCCATCTCCATCACCGAGGCCTTGTCCTTGTCGCCCTCGATCCCCTTCTGGACCAGCGAGCCGACCATCCCGTCCTCCAGCGAGATATAGCCCGACGGGCCGATCAGATTGCCCTGCTTGAGCCGGATTTCGGTCTGCCGGTCGTCGTCGTCCGCGTAGCCGAGCACGGTCCACACCAGCTCCGAGCCTTCCGGCCCGCGCGGCACCAAATAGCGGGTGGCGATGGTGTTGTGGATCTGCTGCAGGACGAAGTTGGGAAAGGCGGTCTGGATCGCGGTGGTGATGCCGTCGCCGAACTCGTCCCACTGCTCGATCACCGAGGGGTCGTGCAGCCCGAACTCGTCGAAATTGCCGCCGCCGCTGCGGAACGCCCCGGTCTCGTAGACCTCGCCCTCCCTGTCGGTCGCCATCTTGGACCAGCTCAAATGGTGCCAGCCGTCGTCGCTCATCTCGATCGCGCCCACCATGGTGAAGCGGTTGAGCTTCAGCCGGGTCGCCCAGGCATGCAGGATGGTCGCGTGGTAGGGGTCGGTCGCGTTCTCGAAATAGAGCTTCCAGTTGGAATCGAGATACTGGCTGTAATAGCCGAGCACCCTGAAGGGGCGCTGCGTCATGCGCCGGTAGTTGGGCATCAGCCGCTCGCCGATATAGGCCTCCAGCGGCGGGGTTGCGTCCGAGAACGTGCCGAACACGATGCCGCCCAGCGATTCCACGCGCAGCCGGTCGAGACCGTTCTCCGCCATGTCGAACGAGGCCGGCATGCCGCCTTTGCCGTTGATGCCCCTGGCGAAGGGCACGCTTTTCAGGCAGCCGTCGAGGTCGTAGGCCCAGTTGTGGTAGATGCACATCAGCCGCTCGATGCGCCCGAAGGGCTCGAACAGCAGCATCGTCCCCTTGTGGGCGCAGCGGTTGACCAGCGCGTTGATCCCGCCGTCGGGGCTCCTGAGCACGATCACCGGCGTGTCGCCGACATCGATCAGCCGGTAGCAGCCGGGCTCCGGCAGCTCCGCCTCCAGCCCGAGATAGTGCCAGACCGGCCCGCGGAAGATGCGCCGCATCTCGGCCGCGTAGATCGCGGGGTCGGAGAACACCGCATAGGGCGCCCGGGCGACGCCTTCCTCCGGCCAGTCGATCAGGGTTCCGGTCTCGGCCATGTCAGCGGTCCTTTCCCCGTCCCGCGGGCTCATCCGTCCGCCTGCACCAGGCCCACCGTCAGCCGGGTACCGGTCGCTTCGGCGTAGCGGCGCAGGGTGGCGAAGGACGGCGACACCCGGCCGCCCTCCAGCCGCGCGATGGCGGACTGGGTCGTACCGAGGCGCTCGGCGAGCTCGGCTTGCGTCAACTTCGCCGCCGCGCGGGCCCGCACCAGCGCCTCGATCAGCGCGAACTCGTCATCCGCCCGCGCGTACTCCTGGCGGAAATCCGGATCCTCCATAAGGCGTTCCTTCAGATCCCTGAGCCTCGTCATCACCTCACCTGCTTCATCCGTTCCCTGGCGGTCGCGAGCGCCCGGCGCGGCGTCTTCCGGGACTTCTTCACGAAAACATGCAGGACCACGACGCGTCGCCCTGTCGCCGTCACATAGATGCCCCTCGCGATGCCTTCTTCCGCCCTGACACGGAGTTCCCAAAGCTTGCCGTCGATGTGCCTGACATGCGGTTCGCGAAGGGCCTCCAAACCGACATTCTCCACCGCCTCCAGAAGACGCACCAGCCGCGCGCGAAGCTTTGCCGGCAGGGCCATGATTTCGGAATCGGCGGCGGAGACGGTTTCGACCGTCCATTCCATAACAGCAATATAGCGTATCCGCTATATTGCTGTCAAGCGACCGGGAGTTCCGTTCGCCGCCGGCTTCGTCCCGTGCTAGGGTCTGGCGTTCGGATTGAAACTACCCCGGCCCCCATGCCCGACGGTCCCGACAGGTCGCAGGAGTTCTTCGCCGCACTCGATATGCGCCGCGCCGGCATTCTCGACGCCTGCACCAGATGCGGCGACTGCGTGCGGGTGTGCCCGATGCCGGGGCCGGCGGGGCTCGACGTGTCGGATGCCGAAGCCGTGGCCGCCGGCGTCATCGAGCTGATCCGCACCGGCGAGGGGCCCGACGCGGCGCGCCGCTGGGCGGAGATCTGCACCGGCAGCGGACACTGCATCCCGGCCTGCGAATACGGCGTCAATCCGCGCTTCATGCTGGCGCTCGCCCGCATCGCCGACTTGCGGAACACCCGCCCGGCGGCGGATCTCAGGACCGGCGGCGGCAGGCAGTTCGGCGCCATGAGCCGGGGCGTGCAGACGCTGTCGCGTCTCCAGCTCCCGCCCGAGCTGCTGGCGCGGCTCGGCCAGATCGGCGCGCTCGCGCCCGAGCCGGAGCGCCCGGAGACCATCTTCTACACCGGCTGCAACGTGCTGAAGACGCCGCATATCGCGCTCCTGTGCCTCGACGTGATGGACGCGCTCGGGGTCGAGTACGTGGTGCGCGGCGGGCCCAGCTATTGCTGCGGCGTCTACCAGTTCCGCGCCGGCGATCTCGACAAATTCGCCGATCTGTCCGGGCGCACCATCGACCGTTTCGCCGACAGCGGCGTGGACGAGGTGCTGTCCTGGTGCCCGAGCTGCCAGGTCCATCTCGGCGAGGCCGCGCTGGAGACCCGCGAGGCGGCGGGCGATTCGCCCTTCGACCTCACCCCCTTCGTGATCTGGCTCGAGAGCCGGCTCGACGATCTGCGCCCGCTGATGACCCGGCCGGTGGACAAGCGCGTCGGGCTGCACGAGCACCCGGGCGTCGCCGGCATCGCGGAGGCCGCCGAGACCATACTCCGCGCGATCCCGGGGCTCGACTTCGTCGACCTCGCACAGCCCCGCGTCGGCTACATGTGCAACACGCTGTCGGTGCTGCCCGACTACAAGCGGGACGTGCACGCCGAGCAGCTCGCGGCGGCGGAGGCGGCCGGGGTCGACGCGCTGGCCGGGATCTACCACGCCTGCCACCGCGAGCTCTGCACCCACGAGCGCGACTGGCCGTTCGAGGTGGTCAATTTCATGGAGCTGGTGGGCGAGAGCATGGGGCTCGCCCGTCCCGATTTGTTCAAGCGGCTCAAGATCATGCAGGACGCCGACACCATCCTGGCCGACAGCGCCGAGACGATCGCCGAGTACGGTCTCGACGCCGGCCGCGTCCGCGAGGTGGTGGTGAGCGCGATGCTCGCCGAGCAGCCTTTGCCGCTGGGGCGTTAGCTAACTCCCCGAGCCCAGCGCCCGTTCGAGGTCGCTGTTCAAGAACTCCATCGAGTCGTCGCTCAGCCCGCGCAGGCACTCGCGGAACGAGGCGACGATGCGGTTCGCGGTCTTGAACTTGCAGAGCCCGTAGTTGAACCGGGCGAAGCCGATGGCGGCGCCGGAGACCCCGCTCGCCTCGGCCTCGGCAACCATCGATGCCCACACCGCGTCCCGGTCGCCGGCGGGAAGCGCGTTGGACATCCGGGTCATCAGCCGCACCGCGGGCATGCGGTCGGGCTCCCGGTCGACGATCGCCGTCGCGAGCCGCCGGCCGTGGCCGGTCGCGGCCGCGATCTCGCCCGCCGTCTGCGGGCGCCGGTCCTCGGCGGCGGCGACCGGGATTGCCGACACGTTGCCGCCGACCGCGATTGCGGCATGCTCCAGCCCGTGCCGGTCGAGCAGGGCGCGCGGGACCGAGACGGTCACCGCGACATGGGTGCGGGAGGCGGCGATGGCCGTCGCGCCGTCGAGACTTAGCGAAACCTCCCTCCCGTCCGCGCCGCGCCCGACAAGGGCGAGCGACTGTCCGTCGGCCAGGCGGTAGGCGCGGCCCGGCTGCGGCACGCGGCGGCCGGGCTGGAGGCAGAGCGTCGGCAGCTCGGCGCGGCACACATCGCCCGCGCAGGCCAGCGCGACCGGCCGGTCGGTCGAGAACAGCGCCAGCACCTGCGGCGCGGCGGCGGCGCCCGACGCGGCGAAGGCGGCCGGGGCGGCCACGAGAACGCTCGCCAGGGTCCGGTGGAAAGCCCGGTCGTTCATGGTTTCCTCCCGTTCCGTCACCGTCGGCCCCCGCCTTCGCGGGGACGGGCACGGGCCGACCGTCCACGTTTCGTCCGATTTCGATCCCGCGTCAACACGCAAGACGCCCGACGCATGGGAAGAATCGGGAAATGCATATCGCGCGGGGTGCGGTGCGTCCCGCGATACGGCGCTTCGCGCCTGCTCGGGATGGGGCATGGCGATGAGGGCGGACCGCGCCCGGCTCTCCCTGCTCCCCTACCGCCACCACCACCCCGTCATGGCCGGACTTGATCCGGGGGCCGGCCATGACGCGGGCAGGTAAGACGTCGACCATGACCGGCGGCGGTCCCCTCGTCGATCCGTGCCAGCCGACAGCTCGTCAAGTAATCTGGACAAGCCCCTATCGAAGGACGGCCTCAGCCGCCCGACGCCTCCTGCTCGCGCAGGCGGAAGCGCTGCATCTTGCCGGTCTCGGTCTTCGGCAGGTCGCCGACGAACTCGATCTCGCGCGGGTATTTGTAGGGGGCGATCTCCGCCTTCACGAAATCCTGCAGGCGCCGCGCCGTCTCCGACCCTGCGTCGGTCCCCTCGCGCAGCACCACGAACGCCTTGACGATGTTGGTGCGCGCCGCGTCCGGCTTGCCGATCACCGCGCATTCGGCGACCGCGGGATGGTCCAGCAGCGCCGCCTCGACCTCCGGGCCGGAAATGTTGTAGCCGGCGGAGATGATCATGTCGTCGGCCCGCGCGACATAGCGGAAATACCCGTCGGCGTCGGTCTCGTAGACGTCGCCCGGGTAGTTCCAGCCGTCGCGGACATAGACCTGCTGGCGGTCGATGTCGTCGAGATAGCGGCAGCCGGTGGGCCCCCGCACCGCGAGCAGCCCGGGCTCGCCGGGCGGCAGGGTGTTGCCCGCCTCGTCGACGACGCGCGCCCGGTAGCCCGGGATCGCGCGCCCGGTGAGGCCGGCGCGCATCTCCTCCCTCGGCGCGGAGACAAAGATGTGCAGCATCTCGGTCGAGCCCAGCCCGTCGACGATGGGAATCCCGGTTGCGTCGTAAAACGCCTCCCAGGTCGCCCGGGGCAGGGTCTCGCCGGCGGAGACGCATTTGGCGAGGCTCGACAAATCGTGCCGGCCGGCGATGTCGGCCATCGCGCGGTAGGCGGTGGGCGCGGTGTAGAGGCTGGTGATGCGGTAGCGCGCGACCGCCTCGATCATCTCTTCCGGCGCGACGGGTCCGGGGAAGAAGCGGGTCGAGGCGCCGAAGCGCATCGGAAACGCGGTCAGCCCGCCGAGGCCGAAGGTGAAGGCGAGCGGCGGCGTGCCGGCGAACACGTCGTCCGGCGCCGACATGTCGAAATAGCGCGGGAAGCAGTCGCACATCGCGATCACGTCGCGGTGGAAATGCACCGTCGCCTTGGGATTGCCCGTGGTGCCCGAGGTGAAGGCGATCAGCGAGACGTCGTCCGATGCGGTGTCGCAGTTGCCGAACCCCGCTCGCTTCGCCCCGGCCGCGCGATCGAGCGAGGCGCGGTCCGGCCGGTCGCCGAGCGGCGTGAAGGTGAGCAGGTGCCGGAGCAGCCCCCCGCTGCGGTCGCGCGCCGCCTCCATCTCCTCCATCAGCGCGAGGTCGCAGAGCGCATGGGAGATCTGCGCCTTCTCGACGATGTGGACCAGCTCGCGCGCGCGCAAGAGCTGCATCGTGGTGACGCAGATGCCGCCCGCCTTGAGCACCGCGAACCAGCAGGCCACCAGCATCGGCGTGTTGGCCGAGCGCAGCAGCACCCGGTTGCCCGGCACCAGGCCGCAATCCTCGACCAGCACGCGGGCGATCCGCTCGGCGAGGTCCTGGAGCGCGCCGTAGCTCCACGTCGTGGCGTCGAAATGGAGGACGGGGCGGTCGCGGTGGCCGGCGGCGGCGGTCCCGTCGAGCAGGATCGCGCCGCAATTCATGCGGTCGGGATAGGCGCGGAGCTCGGGCAGGCTGTCGTAATCGAAGACCGGCCACAGCTCCCCGGGCGGCAGGTTCTCCGCCGCGAACCGGTCGGGATGGGCGCTCGGACCGCCGCCCGGCTCAGCCATCGACCGCCTCCATCCCGTCCCTTCCGAGGTTCATGCCGGCAGGATAGCAAAATCCGTGTTCCGGTGACTCCTTGCACCATGCCTGCCCCCCCGTCATGGCGGGCAAAGTGGCACGGCATCGCAAGGCATGGAAGTTTGGAGACAGGACAGTAGTCTGTAGCCCCGCAACCCGCAGATCGGAGGGCGTGGACATGGCCGCATCGCCAGCCGACTACCTCGCCATCGACGCGGACGGGCACGTCCACGAAGAGGACGCGATGTTCGCCGAATACCTGGAGCCCGGCTTTCGCGCGCGCACGCAGGGCTGGGCGCTCAACGCCGACAGGAACCGGCGATTCGTCGTCGACGGCGAGGAGCACCCGCCGTTTCCGAAGGAGATCTCGGTCCGCAAGCCGATGCCGCCCGAGAGCCGGATCGAGGTGCTCGACAAGGAGCGCATCCGGCTCGCGGTGCTCTACCCCTCCGCCGCGCTGGTCGCGGGCTATCTGGAGCCCGGCTTCAGCCACGCCGCGATCCGCGCCTACAACGCCTGGATGGCGGATTGGTGCGGCGCCTTTCCCGAACGCCTCAAATTCGCCGCCCCGGTGGCGCTGCACGACATCGACGAGGCGGTCGGCGAGGCGCGCCGCGCGGTCGCCGAGCTCGGTGCGGTGGCGGTGACCGTCCGGCCCAACCCGGTCGGCGGAAGGCGGCTCGACCACCCGAGCCGGGAGCCGCTCTGGGAAGCGGTCGCGGAGCTCGGCGTGCCGCTGGTCGTGCACGAATCGACCGGCGATCCGGCGACCGCCGGCGGCGACCGTTATGGCGGGATGATGCGCCCGGAGAGCTACGTCTTCCACCACGTCGTCTCGCACCCCTTCGAGCAGATGATGGCGGCGATGGCGCTGATCTGCGGCGGCGTGCTGGAACGCCACAAGGCGCTCAAAGTCGGTTTCTTCGAGGCCGGCTGCTCCTGGGCGCCCTACTGGCTGGCGCGGCTCGACGACCATTTCGAGCACCCGCGGCTCGGTCGCTACATGCGCGGCCTCACGATGCGTCCGAGCGAGTATTTCGCGCGCCAGTGCGCCGTCACCTGCGATCCCGGCGATCCGACCGTGCCGCTCGCGGTCGACGGGCTCGGCGCCGACAAGATCCTGTTTGCCACCGACTACCCGCATTTCGACTCGGGCGCCGGCCCGGTGCGGGAGTTCCTGGAGGCGGCCCGGCCCGGCGAGGACGACGCGCGAAGAATCCTGCGCGACAACGCGCTCGACTTCTACGGGCTCGCCGGATGATCGTCGAGCGCCGCGAGAGCTGGGAGGCGACTCGGGCGGCGTTTCGCTGGCGGCTGCCGGCACGCTACAACATCGCCGAGCATGTCTGCGAGCGCCATGTCGCGAGCCGGCGCCCGGCGCTGATCTGCCCCGGCGAGGCGGGCAGCAATTCCCGCGAATGGTCGTTCCGCGAGCTCTCCCGCCTCTCCAACCGGTTGGCCAACGCGCTGGCCGCGAACGGCGTCTGCCGCGGCGACCGGGTCGCCGTGATGGCGGGGCAGAGCGTCGAGACCGGGCTCGCCCATCTCGCGATCTACAAGCTGGGCGCGGTCGCGCTGCCGCTGTTCGCGCTGTTCGGCGCGCAGGCGATCGAGCACCGGCTCCGCGATTCGGGCGCCAAGGCGCTGATCGCCAACGCCGAGGGACGCGCGAAGATCGCCGGGCTGGACCTGCCGGCGCTCTCGCTGACGGTCGCGGAGGACTTTTGGGATTTTCTCGAACGCGGCCGGGACCGGTTCGGGATCGCGGCGACCGGCCCGGACGATCCGGCGCTGCTGATGTACACCTCGGGCACCACGGGACCGCCCAAGGGCGCGCTGCACGGCCACCGGGTGCTGCCCGGCCATCTGCCCGGCGTCGCCCTGCCGCACGAGTTCTTCCCGCGGAAGGGCGATCTGTTCTGGACGCCGGCGGACTGGGCCTGGGCGGGCGGGTTGCTCGACGTGCTGCTGCCGTCCTGGGCCGCGGGCGTGCCGGTGCTGGCGAGTCCCGCCGGAAAGTTCGACCCCGAGCAGGCATTCGCCATGCTCGCCCGGCACCGCGTGCGCAACGCCTTCCTGCCGCCGACGGCGCTCAAGATGATGCGCCAGGCACCGGCAGCCGCCCGGCGCCGGCCCGGCATCGCGATGCGCTCGATCGGCAGCGGCGGCGAGAGCCTCGGCGAAGACCTGCTCGACTGGGGGCGGGAGGCGTTCGGCCTGACGATCAACGAGTTCTACGGCCAGACCGAATGCAATCTGGTGCTCGGCAATTGCGCCGGGCTCGAGAAGGTGAGGCCGGGCTGGCTGGGCCGCGCGATCCCCGGCCACGAGGTCGCGGTGCTGGATGCCGGGGGGCGCAAGATGCCGCCGGGCGAGACCGGCGAGATCGCGATCCGCCGCCCCGACCCGGCGATGTTCTTGGGCTACTGGCGGAACGAGGCGGCGACCGCGGCGAAGTTTCGCGGCGACTGGCTGCTCACCGGCGATCTGGGCCTCTGCGGCGAAGACGGCAGGTTCCGCTTCGTCGGGCGCGAGGACGACGTCATCTCCTCGGCCGGCTACCGCATCGGACCGGGCGAGATCGAGGCATGCCTGGCGGGCCACAAGGCGGTCGCGATGGCCGCCGCCGTCGGGGTCCCGGACGCGCTGAGGGGCGAGATCGTCAAGGCCTTCGTGGTGCTGCGCCGGGGCGAGGCGGCGACCCCGGCGCTGGAGGCCGCGCTCCGCAGCCATGTCCGCGAGCGGCTGTCGGCGCACGAATACCCCCGCGAGGTCGAGTTCGTGGCCGAGCTCCCGATGACCGCCACCGGCAAGATCCGCCGCGGCGATCTGCGCCTGAGCGAACGCGGGAAGGGCAATCGGCCCAGCTAGGCCGCATTTCCCGCCACTGTCACGGCCTGCGTCGCGCCCGGGCGCGACCCTCCGGGCGGCATGACAGTCGCCCTCGACCCGCCTTCGCCGCGATTCTCCAGCGAGATGTTCCCGCCGTGACCGCTGACGATGGTCCGCGCGATGGCGAGGCCCGAACCAGCGCCGCCCGTATCGCGGCTCCGTGACTCGTCGAGCCGGGCGAAAGGCTCGAACACCCGCCCCCGGTCCGCCTCCGGGATGCCGGGTCCTCGGTCCTCGACGCCGCCGCCGGGACCCGTGTCGTCTTGCGCAATCCGAACCGTCGCGCGGACGCCATGGATGCTCGCGTTCTCCGGCAGGTGGCGGAAGGCGCGGCGCATCGCGATCGGCCGGCAGGAGATCGGCGAGGTCGACGGCCACGCTGTGGGGCAGCACCGCTGCCAACGCCAACAGCTGCGACGCCGTCGGCCAGTTCGGCGGTACCAACCAGGCCGGCGCCGTCGGCCACGCCTCGGGAACGGATTTCCGGTCGGTGTTCTGCGGAAACAAGGACTGAACCGGCGCGGCGCCCATGGCCTTCCTTTGCCGCCGCGCCTCCGGGGCGGCCCGCCGTCATCTACCCGCGGCCGGCCGTCCCCATTCCCCTTGCGGCGCCGTCCGAGCCGGGTTTCGGGAGACGTTGAGACGCCATCCTTTAGCACATTGAAATCGCGTCAATAATCGGGATCATGCGCGCGCACGGCCAATTCACGGTTCACAGGAGCCGCCATGCACAGGTTGAGCACGAAGCGCCCCTTTGCGAAGGTGGGCAGCCCGCTCCGAAGTCTGGTCTCCGCGACAACGGTTCTCTGGCTCACCCTGTCCTTCGTCCAGGCGGCGGCATCCGCTCCGGGCCTCGCCCGCCCGAACGAAGAGGGAATTCTGAATTTCGGCTTCCACGCTCATCTCGACCCGGTGAGCTACAGCGCCGGCCAGGTCGACGCGATCGCGAAAGACGGCCCCTCGGCGTTCATGCGTCGCGCCCGCCAAGCGTCCGCTGGGAATTCGTAGCCACGGCGGCGGCGGTGTTGTTGCTCGACCGGCACGCGGTCGATGGGGCGCTCTCCGGCGCGACGATCCAGCGGCACCGGCAGTCCATGTCGGAACGGGCAGGGGGTGGTGTCCGTTGCCGAATAGCCCGGGGAACGCGATGAAGGGTCTGGCGGATTCCTTCGCCCTCTACTTCGAGCGGCGGATGGCCCGCATTCTCCTTCTCGGAATCGTCAGCGGATTCCCCTGGGTGCTCATCGGGAGCAGCCTCACCCTCTGGCTGAAGGAAGACGGGCTCAGCCGCGGCACCATCGGCTGGGCCGGCCTGATCTTCGGCGTCTACGCGTTCAACTTTCTCTGGGCCCCGCTGATCGATCGCCTGCGGCTGCCGTGGCTCTCGCGGCGGCTCGGACAGCGCCGCGCCTGGATCCTGGTGCTCCAGGCGGCGATCCTCGTGTGTCTCGCGCTGTGGAGCGCGCTGGATCCTTCCGAGAGCCTCGGAGCGGTCATCGCGGTCGGTCTCGCCGTCGCGGTGGCGTCAGCGACCCAGGACATCGCGATCGACGCGCTGCGTATCGAGCAAATGGAGAGGACCGAGGGCGAGGCGATGGCCGCCGGCGCGGCCGTTGCGGTGGTCGGCTGGTGGAGCGGCTTCAAGCTCGGCGGCATCGTCGCCCTGGAGACCGCCGCGGCCTTCCAGACCGCGGGCGTGGAGAGCTACTGGCAGGCGACGTTCCTCGTGCTCGGGATCGCGGTGGTGCTCTGCAATGTCGGCCTCTTGTTCGTGCGGGAGGCCCGGGCGACGGAACGAATAGCCGCCCAGGCGGAGGACGAGGAGCGCATCGCCGCGCGGCTGCACGTGTCCGGGCCGTTCGGCCGCGCCGCCGCCTGGCTCGGCGGCACCGTCGTCGGCCCCGTCATGCGCTTCTTCGAGAAGAACGGGTTCGCGATCGCCGCGGCGGTGCTGGGCTTCGTCTTCCTGTTCAAGATCGGCGAAGCCTTCATGGGGCGCATGTCGCTCGTCTTCTACACCGAGATCGGCTTCACCAAGTCCGACATCGCGCTCTATTCGAAGGGTCTCGGCTGGATCGTCACCGTGGGGTTCACGCTGCTGGGAAGCCTCGTCGCGATCCGCATCGGTCTCGTTCGGGCCATGTTCGCATCCGGCATCGCCATGGCGCTGACCAATCTCATGTTCGCGCTGCTGGCCTGGTCCGGGAAGTCGGAGGCGCTGTTCGCCGCGGCGATCGTGATGGACGACCTCACGAGCGCCTTCGCAACGGTCACCTTCGTCGCCTTCATCTCGATGCTGGTGGACCGGACCTATACCGCCACCCAGTACGCCCTGCTGGCTTCGCTCGGCACCGCGGGCAGAACGCTTCTCGCCGCCGCCTCGGGCGAGCTGGTGGATTGGCTGGAAGGAGACTGGGGCGCCTTCTTCGTCATCACGACGCTGATGGTGATCCCCTCGCTGGTGTGCCTCTGGGCGATCCGGCGGAAGCTGCGCGACCTGCTGGCCGGGGCGCGGGTGCGGCTGACGGGAAGGGGCGCGGAGGACGCGCCGGGCTAGCGTCTCGGCGCGATACTCCCCGTCCCGGGGCGCTTGCGCGGGGCCGGGTGGAGGACGAACTCGACCGGGACGGCCGTCGAGACCGGCTCCGTAGCCGCTCGGCGAAACCGCCGGGCGGGGTCGAGCGCCTGCCCGTCCCTACCCCGCCGGGAGCCGGGTTCCGGTCTCGAACTCGATCGCCGCCTGGTGGTCGCCGGCGATCGCGCGCTCGAAGGCGGCGAGGCGCTTGTAGATCGACATCAGCTCGACGATCGTGGTCCACGAGTTGACCAGGAACTGGAACGAGTTCTCCACCCGCCCGAAGGCGCGGATGATCTGCTGCATCACGCCGAGGGTGAACGCCGCCGAGACGATGGTCGGCCCGAGCGCGATATAGGGCAGGATCACGCCGGCCTGGAGGTAGCCGTAGCGCACGACGTTGAAGTAAAGGTAGTTGAGGTAGAGCCGGAAATAGTTGCGCCGCACGTTGGCGAACAGCTCGCCCAGCGTCGGCGGCTGCGCCCGGTCCTCGCGGTCCTCGCCGATGACCAGCTCCTTGCGGAAGGCGGCCTCGACCCGCTGGTTGCGGAACTCGAGCCCGGGCAGGCGGTAGCCGGCGAGCGCCAGGATGCCGGTGCCGAACACCGACCACAGTATGGCGACCCAGACCAGCGCGTAGGCGAGCTCGCCGACCACCGGGATCTCCTTGATGTGGACCGAGAGCCCCCAGAGGATCGGCAGGAAGGCGATCAGCGTCATCACCGCGTCGATGAACCGCACGCCGAGCGATTCCATGATGCCGGCGAACCGCATGGTGTCTTCCTGGACGCGCTGCGAGGCGCCCTCGATATGCCGCACGTTCTGCCACAGCTCGACATAGCGGTCGTTCATCGCGGTCCGCCAGCGGAACACGAAATGGCTGGTGAAGAAGGCGTTCAGGACGGCGGTGACGATGAACACCATGGCGATGATCAGGAAGGTCGCGAGCTGCGCGTAGTAGTCCTCGATCGACACCGCGCCGGGCTTGGCGAGCGCCTTCTGGATGGTGTCGTAGAACCGCCCGAACCACTCGTTGATCATCACGTCGAGCTGCACCTGGAACCAGGTGACGAAGACGATCAGCGCCGAGCCCGCGACCGACCAGAGCGACCATCGGTGCGGCCGGTACCACATCCAGAAGCCGGCGAAGGCGGCATAGGCGAGGAACACGTAGAGATAGACCCAGACCGTCCTCTCCTCGAGGCCGAACAGCCCCGAGAGGCCGGTCGGGTCGCCCCAGTCGGCGGCCACCAGGTGCCAGAACAGCAGCGCTGTCAGCGCCCACCCCCCGGCCGAGTAGACCAGGGCGCGTGGGCTGGGGAAAAAGCATCCGAACATGCGGAGTCCCTTTCGCTAGGGCGACGGGTGCGCGGGCGTCGTCTCGCCGACGACAAATGCGGAGTTTGCGATACGCGGATGCGCGGAAACGGGGGCGGCGCCTAGAGCAGGTTGGGCAGCCAGGTCACCACGCCGGGGAAGGCGGCGAAGATCAGCATTCCGATCAGGAAGATGAACACGAACGGCCATGACGCGTTGTAGATGTCCGTCATCGGCACCGATGGCTGAACCCCCTTGAAGGCGAACATCGTGTAGCCGAAAGGCGGCGTGATCCCGCCCAGCGTGATGTTGATCAGGAAGAGCAACCAGAACCATATCGGGTCGAAACCGAGCGGTTGCAAGAGCGGCATGTAGATCGGGATGACCACCAGCATCAGCGCGACCTGGTCGATGAACAGGCAGAGCAGGAAGGGCACCGCCATCAGGATGAACAGCAGGACCCAGCGATTGACCTCGACGTCGCTGATGAAGCCGACCAGCGCGGTGGTCGACCCCGAGAAGGCGAGCAGCTGCCCGAACATCTTCGAGCTCATCATGATGGCGAGGATCATCGCGGTGATCCGCGCCGTCGAATCGCAGGCGTCCCGGATCAGCCGGTAATTCAGCCGGCCGTAGATGCGGGCGACGATGAGCGTCCCCAGCACCCCGGTGCCGGCCGATTCCTCGGGCGTGGCGATTCCCGCCATGATGGTGCCGAGCACGCCCAGGATGATGATCGTGAAGGGGATCATCTTGAGCACCGCGACGCCCCGGTCGCGCCAGGTGACGTCGCCGATATCGTCGGCCACCGCCGGCGCCCGTCCGGGGTCGAGCTTCACCCTGAGCATGATATAGGCGAGGAACAGCCCGGCCAGGATCAGCCCGGGGATGATGCCCGCGATCAGCAGCCTGGCGATCGAGACCTGGGCCAGGCTGCCGATGATGATCACCAGGATGCTGGGCGGGATGATCGGCGCGAGGCTGGCGCCGGCGAGGATGGTGCCGGTCGAGATGCCGCGGTCGTAGCCGCGCGCGATCAGCCCCGGGAACAGCGACCGGCCGAGCATCGCCACCACCCCCATCGCCGCGCCCGACAGCGCGCCGAACATGGTCGAGAGCGCGATCGACAGGTAGTAGAGCCGGAGCCGGGAGCGCCCGACCAGCTTGTCGAGCGAATCGTAGAGCACGTCCATCGCGCCCGAGCGGAACAGGAACTCGCCCATCAGGATGAACAGCGGCACCGCGATCAGCGTCGGGAAGGTGGTCGTGTCGTACAGGCTGTTGGCGAACATGCCGAACCCGGCCGGGCCGAAATAGACCAGCGTGCCGGCCACGTTGATGATCATGAAGGCGATGAAGATCGGCGCGCCCGAGAGGAACAGCCCGAGCAGCAGGGTCAGGCCGATGATCAGGACGACATACCACTCCATCGCCGGGTCAGATCCCGGCCTGGGGTATGCGGTTCAGCGTGCGCACGAAGTAGAGCGAGGCGTTGGCGAGGCCGTAGGGGATGAAGGACGTCACCCACCATTTCGGGATCGCCGTGGTGGTGTTGGTCAGGATGTCGTTGGCGATCTGCCGCGCCGCCTCCTCGAACGCCATATAGGCGGCGATGGCGCAGACGATGGCGCCGGCGATGGCAGTGATGCGGGCCACCCAGAGCGCGACCTCGGGCGAGGAGTACTGGAAGATGATGGTCACCGCGACATGACCGCCGTCCTTCACCAGCTGCGGGATGCAGAGGAAGGTCGCGACCGACAGCATGAAGCTCGACGTGTCGTTGCCCCAGTCGGTGGGCGCGTTGAAGAAGTAGCGCGACGCGACCTCGTAGACATAGAGCACGCCGATCAGCGCCACCAGGACCACCCCGACGACGAACAGCGCGTAGGTGATCCGGTCGTGGATGCGAAGGACGGCGCTCATGCCCGCTCACACCGTGCAAGCGTCGGCGGGCAGCCGGAATACGCCGGCTGCCCGCAACGGTCTTGCCTGGCTACTCGGCGACCATGTTCGCCGCCCGCGCCATATCGACGAATTTCTGCCCGTCCGCCTTGGAGTACTTCACGACGAGATCGAGAACCCCCTCGTTGAACCACTTGCGGACATGCGGGCGGAACTTTTCGGGATAGTCGTGATAGGTGACGCCCAGCGCCTCGAGCTGCTTCCTTTCCTTGGCGATGAAGTCGTCGAACCACTCGATCGACCAGTATTCGACCTTCTTGGCTTCCTCGACCAGGATGGTCTGCAGCCCCTTCGGCAGCTTGTTGAAGGCGTTGAGGTTGATCAGCGTGAAGCTGCGCGACACGCCGAGCGTCGGCCGCATCACGTACTTGGCGCCGGCCTCGTAGAACTTGGTCGCCAGCAGCCCGTAGACCGGCCAGCAATAGCCGTCGACCACGCCCTTCTCCAGCGCGGTGTAGATCTGGCCGAAGGTGAGCACCACCGGCGAGCCGCCGAGCTTCTTGATCAGCGGGTGGTAGGTCGAGGTGCCGCGGATCTTGCGCCCCTTGATCCCGGTCTCGGGATCGGGAAGCGACTTGAGCACCATGTGGTAGCCATCGTGCCCCGTCGGCGTCAGGGCCAGCAGCTTGAGCCCGTGCCGCTTCTCGTAGTTCTTGCTGATGTACTCGAACAGCCCCGATTCGCGCAGCTTACCGGGGTCGAGCTTGAGCGCGTCGACGCCGATCAGCAGCCCGTTGCTGCCGCCGTGATAGGCGCCGTGGCTGAACAGGAAGTCGAACACGCCGGCCGAGACCGGGTTGAGCTGCTCCAGCGGCGGCACCACCTCGGGCCCCACCTGGGAGAGCTTGAGCTCGCCGGCGGCGGCCTGCTCCACCTGCTCGTGATACCGCTCGATGATCCGCACCGCGTCGATGACCGGCGGCCAGCTCCTGAGGATCTTGAGGCTCGATCCGGCGACCGCCTGGGACGCGGCGGTTCCGAGCACGGCGGCCGTTCCGATGACGATGGCGAGCGACGTCAGCACGCGTCTGGCAGACATGGGCGTTTCTCCCTTCCTGGCTCCCTGGACGACAGGACCCCAATCGTACGGTTGCAGTACCCGGGAAATCAACCGGACGAAGACGCGGGCGGGCGATCGGGCGGGACGGGAGGCCGACCGCGCCGCCCACCGGAACGGCGGGTCCCGGTTTGCTATGATGGATGCCGATGACAGGGAAGCGGGGTGCGCGTCATCCCCGCCGGAGACAGCCCGATGCGCGTTCTCGTCCTGCAGCACATCGCCTGCGAGCACCCCGGCATCTTTCGCGACTTCATGGCGGAAGACGGCATCGAGTGGCGCGCGGTGGAGCTCGACGAGGGCGAGCCGATCCCCGAGCTCGACTTCTACGACGTGCTGGTCAGCATGGGCGGCCCGATGGATGTGTGGCAGAAGGACGAGCATCCCTGGATCGCGGCGGAGCTCGCGGCGATCCGCGAATGGGTGGAGCGATCGCGGCGCCCCTTCCTCGGCTTCTGCCTCGGCCACCAGCTGCTCGCGGAAGCGCTGGGCGGCGAGGTGGGGCCGGCCGCGCAGCCGGAGATCGGGGTGATGCCGGTGCGGCTCACCGATGCCGGGTGCGCGAGCCCCTTCCTCAGGGACGTCCCCGGGGAATTCCGCTGCCTGCAATGGCACAGCGCGGAGGTCGTCCGGCCGCCGCCCGGCGCCGAAGTCCTGATCTCTTCGCCCGCTTGCGCGGTCAATGCGATGTCCTGGGCGGACCACGCCTTCTCGATGCAGTTCCATGTCGAGCTCACCCCCGGCACGGTCTCCGAATGGGGCGAGATCCCGGAATACGCCGCGGCGCTCGAAGCCGCGCTCGGCGCGGGCGCGCTGGCCCGGCTCGACGCCGCCGCCGCCGCCGACATGCCGGGCTTCGCATCGCTCTCGCGCACCCTCTACCGCAACTTCATGGACGCGGCGCGCCTCAACCCGGCGACTCCGTAGGGACGGCGCCGCGCCGGCCCCGGACTGCGATCCAAGCGGCGGGGCGCTTGAGGCAGAGCGTGATTTACACTATATTCTACTATGTAGAGTATCTCATGCATCCCGTCGGAATTACGCTGCCATGCCCGAGCCGCTGTCGCTGATCGATCTGACGTCCGACGACATCGCGGAGCTTCCCGCCCGGCTGCGCGAGAAGATCGGCGAATCGGGCCACGAAACGGCCGCGCCCGCCGAGATGTGGCTGCTCGTGGGCGATGCATCCGAGGGGTTGGCGGAGCTGGTCGAACGCACGGTCGGGACGCTGCCTTCGCTCGCGGCCGAGCGCCGGGTTCGGCTGACCGAGGCCGATATCGAGAAGCTGCTGGACGTGCTTCTCGCCGGCGCGCCGCGGGCGCAGGTCGAGACCGAGCTTGCCGTCGACAATGCCAGGCTGCGCTCCGACTATCTCCGGGAAACCCCGCTCCTGACCGCGGCCGAGATCCGCGCCGCTTCGGGCCTCAACCCGCGCAACAGGAGCGAGCCCGCCTCGCGCTGGAAACGCGAGGGCAGGCTGTTCGCGGTCCGCCGGTCGGGGATCGACCTCTTCCCGGAATTCCAGCTCGTGGACGGGGTGCCGCGGCGGCCCGTGAAGGCGATCCTCGCGGCGCTCCCCGCCGGCATGACCGGCTGGCAGATCGCGATGTGGTTCGCATCGGGCAATGGCTGGCTCGACGGCGCGGCGCCGCAGGAACGCCTCGCCGACCCCGACTCCGTGGTCGAGGCGGCCCGCAGGCTCGCCGATCCCGCCATCGGCTAGGGCGAGCCCGGGTCATGGCGCTTCGCCCGCCGCCGGCCCCGCTCGCCCGCCCCAACATCGTCGCGCTCCCGGCCGGCGCGACGGTGGAGCGCGTGCACGACCGGCGCTACGGCAGCGCCGAATTCAACCCCTGCAAGGGCGCGCCCACGCGCTTCGCGCCGATCCGCGACGCCGAGGGACGCTGCATCCCTTCGCTCTACGCCGCGAGCAACGTGGAAGCGGCGATCCACGAGACGATCTTTCACGACGTTCCCGCCGGCGCGAGGCGCGCGACGGTGCCGGCAACTCTGGTGCGCGCCCGTGCGCATGGCCGGCTCGAAGCCGGGCGCCGCTTCCGCCTCGCCTCGCTCCGCGCGCCCGACCTCAGGCGCTGGCGGATCGCGCAGACTTCGCTGATCGGCGCCCCGCCCGGGCGCTACGCGGAGACCGCCCGCTGGGCCGCCGCCATCCACCGTGAATTTCCCGAGATCGAGGGGCTGGTGTGGACCTCCGGCCGCTGCGACCCGGATAGCGCCTGGCTGTTCTTCGGCGACCGGGTGGCGCCGGAGGATTTCCGGGTCGCCGCGCTGCGCGACGGGCAGAGCGACGCGAGCCTCCTGGCGGATGTGCGCGCGGCGGGCAGGCGCTGCGGAATTGCGATCGCGGTGTGATGGAGGAGGGCGGGGACGCGCATTCCGCGAGCGCCACCGCGACACCGATACGCCGGTCACGATCGCGCATTTCCAACAACCGCCAGCCGATCCGGGATCGCCTTGCGGTGGCGGTGGCACGCGATGACAAGGGCGTCCTCGTGCAAGGGCTGGCAGGATAGGCGACCGTCGACTACAAGGACTCCCACCACACCAAGTGCCCGATGAAATGGTAGCGACGCGCGATGGGAGGTCCGATGGAAATTCAGGACAACGCGCCGGTCTTCCTCGCCCTCGTCGTCCGCGATATCGAGCGGTCGATCGGCTTCTACCGGGACGTGCTGGGCATGCAGGAGATCAAGCGCGTCGACGTCTCCGATGCCAAGGCGGCGAAAGGCGGGTTCGCCAAACGGGGGTTCCGTTTCCGCACCTTCCGGATGGGGCCGCTCGCCCTGAAGCTGGTCCAGGTCAAGGGCGAGCCGGCCTCCACAAGGGGTCTGGTCGACGACTTCACGGGGGTCAGGTACATCGCCTTCGCCGTGGACGACATCGACGCGATGATGCGCCAGCTTACGGATCGGGGCGTCGAGTTCGCCTCGGAGATCCTGCCGCCGGAGCCCGATCAGGGCGTTGCCCGGCTGGTGTTCTTCAAGGACCCGGACGGGAACCTGCTCGAGCTCTACGGCGATTAGGAAGGAAACGCCGCCCTCAGTCCCCGGCGAGCGTCTGGCTGGCGACGATCAGCTTCTGGATCTCGCTGGTGCCCTCGTAGATTCGGAGCGCCCGGATCTCGCGGTACAGGCGCTCGACCGGGTTGCCGACGATCACCCCCTGGCCGCCGAACACCTGGACCGCCTGGTCGACCACCTCCTGCGCGGCCTCGGTGGCGTAGAGCTTGGCGATCGCCGCCTCGCGGGTCACCCGGCCCCGGAAGCGGTCCTTGGTCCAGGCCGAGCGGTAGGCGAGCAGCGCCGCCGCGTCGATCTTCACCGCCATGTCGGCGATCTTCTCCTGGATGAGCTGGGTGTCCGCGATCGGCCTGCCGAAGGCGATCCGTCCGCGGCTCCGCGCCAGGGTCTCGTCGAGCGCCCGGCGGGCGAAGCCGAGCGCGGCGGCGGCGACGGTCGAGCGGAACACGTCGAGCGAGGCCATCGCCACTTTGAAGCCGTCCCCGGGCGCGGCCAGCATCTGCGTCGCCGGCACCCGGCAGGACGAGAGGCGGACGCGGCCCAGCGGGTGCGGCGCGATCACCGGGAAGCGTTCCGGCACGTCGAGCCCGGGCGTCTCCGCATCGACCACGAAGGCCGACAGCCCCTTCGCGCCCTCGCCCTCGCCGGTGCGCGCGAAGACGACGTATTGCGCGGCGATCCCGGCATTGGAGATCAGCGTCTTCTCGCCGTCGAGCACATAGTCCGTCCCGTCGGCCCGGGCCGTCGTGGTCATCGCCGCCACGTCCGAGCCGCTCGCCGGCTCGCTCAGCGCGAACGCCGCGATGCGCTCGCCCGACGCGGTTCCCGGCAAATAGCGCGATTTCAGCGCCTCGCTGCCGAACAGCGAGATGGCGCCGGTGCCGAGCCCCTGCATGACGAAGCAGAAATCGGCGAGGCCGGAGCGGTAGGCGAGGATCTCGCGGATCAGGCAGAGGCTGCGCACGTCGAGCGCGTCCGCCGCCCCGCCATGCGATCCCGACACGCAGTAGCGCAGCCAGCCGCCCTCGGCCAGCAGCCCGACCAGGCGGCGGCACAGCGCATCGAGCGCCGCGTCGCCGCGCGGCTCCTCGTGCTCCAGCGGGGCGACGGCATTGCTTGCCCACGCGTCCACGTCCACCGCCAGCGCGCGGTGCGAATCGTCGAAGAACGGCCAGTCGAGGAAGCTGCGGTCGGCCATCAGTCGCCCTCGAAGACCGGGCGTTGCTTCCTGGCGAAGGCCTCGTAGGCGCGCCTGAAATCCCTGGTCTGCATGCAGATCGCCTGGGCGTCGGCCTCGGCGTCGATGGCGTCGTCGAGCGCCATCGGCCATTCCCGGTGCAGCATGCGCTTGGTCATGGCGTGCGCGAAGCTCGGCCCCTCGGCAAGCTTCTTCGCTTCTGCCTGGGCGGTCGCCAGCACCTCGTCGGGCGGGCACAGCCGGTTGAAGAAGCCCCACGCATGCGCCTCCGCGCCGCCCATGCTGCGCCCCGAATAGAGCAGCTCGGCGGCGCGGCCCTGGCCGATGATGCGCGGCAGGACGCTGCACGCCCCCATGTCGCAGCCGGCGAGCCCCACGCGGACGAACAGGAAGGCGACCTTCGCGGCCTCGGTGCCGAAGCGCATGTCCGAATGCATGGCGATGGCGGCCCCCGCGCCGGCGCAGATGCCGTCGATGGCGGCGACGATCGGCTGCGGGCAGGCGCGCATCGCCTTCACCAGATCGCCGGTCATGCGGGTGAAGTCGAGGAGCTCCGGCATGTCCATCTCGATCAGCGGGCCGATGATGTCGTGCACGTCGCCGCCCGAGCAGAAATTCCCGCCCGCCCCGGTCACCACCACCGCCTTCACGTCGTCGGCGTATCTCAGCGCGCGGAAGGTGTCGCGGATCTCGGCATAGGACTGGAAGGTCAGCGGGTTCTTGCGGTCCGGCCGGTTGATGGTGAGCGTCCCCACCTTGCCCTCGACCGACCAGTCGAAATGCTGCGGCGCGAGCTCAGCGCCGACGATCTTGTTCATCCGCGTCCTCCATCGTCTCCCCGGAATCGAGCACCGCCGATTTGAGGCGCCCGAGCAGGGCGAACAGCGCCTCCTTCTCCTCGCGCGCGAGCCCGTCCATCATCCCGGTCACCCAGCGCCGGTTGTCGGCCGCCATGCGCGCGAACAGCGCCGCCCCCGCCGCCGTCAGCTCGACCTTCCGGACCCGCCGGTCGCCCGCGGCGCCCCGGCGCGCAACCATCCCCTCGCGCGCCAGCCGGTCGACCAGCCCGGTGACGTTGCCGTTGGTCACCATGAGGCGGCGCGACAGATCGCCCATCGAGAGCGGCTTGCCGGCGCGCTGGAGCTGGGCGAGCACGTCGAAGCGGGGCAGCGTGGTCTCGAAATTGCGGTGCAGGCCGTGGCGCACGCCGTGCTCGATCAGCGTGGAGCAGGTCAGCAGCCTGAGCCAGACGCGGAGCTCCAGCCCGTCATCGGCGCCGAGGCCGGTCTCGAAATCGTCGATCCGGGGCTCGCCCCCGGCGCCGGCGGCGTCCTCCATCACATCGCCTCGCCGCCGGCCACCGCGATCGCCTGGCCGGTGATCGCCGACGACGACGGAAGGCAGAGCCAGGCAACCGTATCGGCCACCTCCCCGGGCTGCACCAGCCTTCCCTGCGGGTTGATCCGCGTGAGCTCGCGCCGCGCCTCGTCCTCGCCGCGCCCGGTCTTGGCGGCGACGTTGGCGATCGCGCGGGCCGCCATGTCGGTCTCGGTGAAGCCGGGGCAGACCGCGTTGACCGTAACCCCGCTGCGCGCCGCCTCGATGGCGAGCGCGCGGGTGAGCCCCACCACCCCGTGCTTCGATGCGCAATAGGCGACCGTGTAGGCGTAGCCCTTGATGCCCGCGGTGGAGGCGATGTTGACGATGCGCCCCCAGCCCGCCTTGGCCATCGCCGGGAAGGCGAGCCGCATGCAGCGGAACGTGCCGGTCAGGTTGGTCGCGATCGTGCGGTCCCAGTGGCCGTCGTCGATGCGGGCGAACGGCGCGCTCTCGGCGATGCCGGCGTTGTTGATCAGGATCGACACCGGCTCCGCGCGGTCGAACACGGCGGCCATCGAGTCCTCTCGGTCGACGTCGCCCGCGACGGTCGCGACCGCGACGGGGGCGGACCCGCGAAGCGCCGCCGCGGTCTCCTCCAGCTTCGCCTCGTCGCGGCCGACCAGGGTGAGGTCGGCGCCGAGCCCGGCGAGCGCATGGGCCACCGCGGCGCCGATTCCCCGCCCGCCGCCGGTGATCAGCGCGTGGCGGCCGGCGAGCGGCCGGGCTGTTTCGGTCTCGGGCATGGCGGGCTCGACCCTTCGCGGTTATTTTATGCTTAAAACAACCATCCGATGCTGACAAGCGCCGAGGGGGAATCGATGGAGATATTGCAACCGCCGGGCTGGAAGCGGCCCAGGGGCTATTCCAACGGCGTCGCGGCGTCCGGCCGCATGGTCTTCGTCGCCGGCCAGATCGGCTGGAACGCGGACCAGGAGATCGAGAGCGACGACTTCGCCGAGCAGTTCCGCCGGGCGCTGGCGAACATCGTGGCCGTGCTGGCCGAGGCCGGCGCCGGGCCCGAACACATCGTCCGGATGACCATGTATTTCACCGACAAGCGCGAATATCTCGACCGGCTGGCGGAAATCGGCGCGGCCTATCGGGATACGATCGGGCGCAGCTACCCGGCGATGGCGGCGGTCGAGGTCTCGGCCCTGATGGAGGACCGCGCCAAGGTCGAGATCGAGGCGACCGCGGTGGTTCCCGACGATTGAGGCGTCGTGTACGGTCCGCCCGCATCGCCTGACGGGGGAGGTCCATGGAAATCCGCAAGCACGGCCGCTACGACTACTCCGCGATCGTCGACCGCCCGCAATACGACTGGCCGGACGGCAAGCGGCTCGCCTTCTATATAGGTCTGAACATCGAGCATTTCAGCTACGGCGAGGGGATGGGCCACACCCCGACCGCGCCCGGCCCGCAGCCCGACATCCGCAACTATGCGTGGCGCGATTACGGGCTGAGGGTGGGAATCTGGCGTATTCTCGACCTGTTCGACGAGCTCGAGCTGCCGGCCTGCCACCTGGTCAACACGGCGGTCTACGACTACGCGCCGCAGATCATGGAGCGCGTGCGCGCCCGCGGCGACGAGGTGGTGGGCCACGGCCGCACCAACTCCGAGCGCCAGGGCGACCTCACCGAGGACGAGGAGCGGGTGCTGATCCGCGAGGCCACCGACATCCTGATCGAGCAGGAGGGGGTGCAGCCGGGCGGCTGGCTCGGCCCGTGGATCTCCGAGACCGGGGCGACCCTCGACCATCTCAAGGAGGCCGGCTACCGCTACGTGCTCGACTGGCCGCTCGACGACCAGCCGGTGTGGATGAAGACCAAATTCGGGCCGATCCTCTCGGTGCCCTACCCGGTGGAGCTCAACGATTCGCCGGCGCTGCTGAACCGCCACCACACGGCGCGCGAGTTCACCGAGATGGTGACCGACCAGATCGACGAGATGCTGAAGCTGTGCGAGGCGCAGCCGCTGGCCTATGCGCTGTCGCTGCACACCTTCATCGTCGGCCAGCCCTACCGCCTGGCCGAGCTGCGCCGCATCCTGAGATACATCGTCGAGCACCCGCGCGCCGACCGCATCTGGTTCACCCGCCCGGGCGCCGTCGCCGACCACGTCGAATCGCTCCCCGAGGGCACGCTGCCGACGCCGGGGTAGGCGGGCGATCTCTCGGGCCGCGCCCCTGCCCGCCCCGTCATGACCAGCCGTGGGGGCGTATCGAAGGGCCTAGCGCACGCCCGGTAGCCTGAGCGCGAGGCTGGCGGCGAGCGCCGCGACCGAGAGCGGCAGCACCACCAGGATCATCGGGTCGACGGTACCGTCGGCGAACAGCCCGGTCGCCTGCGACGCGGCGGCGGCGAAGAACATCTGCATGAACACGCCGATGCCCGACGCGGTGCCGGCGAGGTCCTTGTCGACGGCGATGGCGCCCGACTGCGCGCTCGGCAAGGCGAGCCCCTGGCTCAGGGTGATGACGAAGCCGGGGACGAAGATGCCGAGCGGCGTCGGCGTCGCCAGCCAGAGCGCCGCGGCCAGCGCCACCGCGCCGGCCATGTTGAGGACCGAGCCGGCCAATACCATCGTGTCGATCGGCACCCGGAGCCCGAACCGGGCGGCGATGAAGTTGCCGAGCAGGTAGCCCGCCGGGAAGAACAGGAAATAGAGCCCGTACTCCGACGCCGGGCGGTTCAGCATCCCGGTCATCAGCAGCGACGACGCGGCGGCGATGGCGAAGAAGGCGCCGGTGACGAAGCCGGTGTGGAGCACGTAGAGCGAGAACCGCGCTATCCGGAACAGCCGCCGATAGGCGCCGAGCATCGCCCGCGCACTCTGCACCCTGCCGCTCGCCGGGCGGGTCTCCGGGATGAAGCAGACCGAAAAGACCACCAGCAGCGCCCCCGCGGCGGCGGCGAACCAGAAGATCCAGCGCCAGCCCAGCCCGTCCACGATGGCGCCGCCGAGCGGCGGCGACAGCATCGGCCCCATCACATAGGCCATGGTCAGGAGCGCGATGATCTGGGTCAGCCGTTCCAGCCCGTAGACGTCGCGCGCGATGGCGCGGGCCAGCACCAGCCCGCTCGCCGCGCCGGCGGCCTGCAGCAGCCGGCCGAGGATCAGCACCTCGATCGCCTCGGCGGCGGCGCAGGCAAGCGAGCCCGCGACGAACAGCACGATCCCGCCGAGCAGCACCGGCTTGCGCCCGAACCCGTCCGACAGCGAGCCGATCGCCAGCGTCGCCGCGGCGAGGGTGAACATGGTGACGCTGAAGGTGAACTGCGCCGTCGCCGCGTCGACCTCGAAGGCGGACTTGATGGCCGACAGCGCGGGCAGATAGAAATGGATCGACAGCGGGTTGATCAGCGTGATCGCCGCAAGCAGCCCGATGAAGCCGTAATCCCTGGGCTCGAGCGGCTTCACGGGCGGGGCGATTTGTCGGCCTCGCGCCCCCTCACGAGGACGTCAGCGCGCGCATGACGGCTTCCGGCTCCTTCTGGATCACGCGCAGAAGGGTCGCCGCCGGGCCGCTGACGCGGCGCGCGCCCTGCTCCCATTTCCGATAGCCCGACAGGCTCATGCCGATCAGCGGGGCCATCTGCGCCTGCGTGAGCTTGGCCTGCTTGCGAACCTCGCGCGGGGTCACGGACTCGTGAAGGATCGCCGGACCCGCCCCCTTGGCATGGGCAAGGGCCTCTTCGAGGGACCGGACCAGGTCTTCTCCGAACGCAGTCATGGTCTCTCCTTCGCGGCGGCCCGGATCGCGGCAACCACCGCGAGCATTGCGTAAGACATAACCCAATGGGGTATAAATTGGCAACGATCCCGTGCCATTTGAGCGAGCCACATGGCGACCCGCTCGCCCCCGCGCGACCATTCTGGACGGGGAACGCCGGTCCGCGCATCATTGGCGGCAATGGACGCACCCTTCATCATCGACGATCCCGAAGGCGAGCGCTTCCGGCTCAACCGCCGGGTGCTCGTCGACCCGGACATCCTGGAGGACGAGCGCCGGCGGATCTTCGACCGCTGTTGGATCTATCTCGGCCACGATTCGGAGATCCCCGAGCCCGGCGACTTCCGCACCCGCCACGTGGCCGGGCGTCCGGTCCTGTTCGTGCGCGACCGCGAGGGCAGGGCGCGCGCGTTCCTCAATACATGCCGGCATCGCGGCACCATGGTGTGCCGCGAGCGCGAAGGCAACCGGACGCGGTTCGCCTGCCTCTATCACGGCTGGACCTACGATCATGGCGGCGCGCTCACCCACGTGCCGGGCGAGGAGTCCTACGGCGCCGGCTTCGACAAGGCCGATTTCGCGCTCGGCGAGGTGCCGGCGTTCGACGACTATCGCGGCTTCCGCTTCGTCCATTTCGGCGCCGATCCCGAGCCGCTCGCCGACTACCTCGCCGGCGCCAGGGAGTATCTCGACCTGGTGGTCGACCAGTCGCCGTCCGCGCGGCTGGAAATCGTCGCCGGCACCCAGGAATACGACATCCGCGCCAACTGGAAGCTGCTGGTCGAGAACAGCTTCGACGACTACCACCTGCACGCGACGCATTCGACCTATCTCGAATACATGAAGGATTCGGGGGTGTCGGTGCGCCTGCCCAGCGGGCTGATGATGCCGGCGCCCGGCGTCGGCAAGTCGCTCGGCAACGGCCACGCCGTGGTCGACAACGTCAACTTCCGCGGCCGGCCGATCGCCGCCTGGATCCCGCTCTACGGCGAGGACGCGAAGCCCGAGATCGCGGCGATCCGGGGCGAGCTCGAAGCCCGGCTCGGCGAGGACCGCGCGCGCCGCGTCGCCGACACCAACCGCAACCTCGTCGTCTTCCCCAACCTGGTGATCAATGACGGCTCGGCGGTGACGGTCCGCACGTTCTGGCCCACGGCGGTCGACCGTATGCGGGTGACCGCCTGGGCGCTCGGCCCGGTCGAGGAATCGGAGACCTCGCGGGCGCGCCGGCTCGACAGCTTTCTCACCTTCTACGGGCCGGGCGGGCTGGCCACGCCCGACGACGTCGAGGCGCTGGAGCTGGTGCAGGACGGCCTGTCCACCTGGCGGGAGGTCGGCTGGTCCGAGATCTCGCGCGGCATGAACAAGACCGGCGAGCAGCTCAACACCGACGAGCTCCACCTGCGCAGCTTCTGGCGGCGCTGGAACGCGCTGATGACCGGCGGCGCGTCGTGACATCCATCGACGCGGTCGGGCGCGAGGACGTGGAGGCGCTGTTCTACGAGGAGGCGGCGCTGCTGGATGCCTGGCGGCTCGACGACTGGCTCGGCCTCTTGACCGAAGATGCGCGCTACCTGGTGCCGCCCAACGACGTGCCGGACGGCGATCCCCGCGACACGCTGTTCACCATCGCCGACGACATCGCGCGCATCCACGGCCGGGTCAAGCGCCTCAAGAGCGAGGACGCGCATGCCGAGCGCCCGCGCTCGCGCACCAGGCGGCTGGTCTCCAATGTCCGCATCGTCGGGCGCGACGGCGGCGAGCTCCTCGCCGAGGCCAATTTCGCGGTCTACCGGTTCCGCCGCAACGAGCGAATCGGCGAGTATGTGGGGCGCTACCGCTACCGGCTGCGCGCCGCCGCGGACGGGCTCCGCATCGCCGAGCGCCGCGCCATCCTCGACAGCGAGGAGCTCGGCGCCCTCGGCTCGGTGAGCTTTATCCTGTGAGGGCGGACCTCAGGCCATCACGCTCTCGGCGTGGCCGTAGTCGAATATTTCCGGCTCGATGTCGCCGGCGTAGATCGCCCGCACCCGGTCCTCGCTCAGCGGGAAGCTGAACTCGGCGTTGCGCATCGGGATGCGCAGCCGGAGCTGTTCGAGGACCAGCGTCTCCAGCAGGTCGAGCTGCGCCTCCGACCAGCCCTCCTCGTCGAGGCCGACGATGCCTTCCAGCATGTGGCCGAACTCGTCCTCATAGACCTTGGTGCAGGCCTCGGCGATCATGTCGTCCGTGCCGCCCCGCCCCTTGAGCCGCATCCCCTCGCGGAACAGGGTGCAGTAGCCGCCCTCGGTGAAACGGCTCGCGCGCACGCCGAGCGCGCCGTGCTCGGCGTTGTGGCGGTGGCGGGTGCGGGTGAGCTCCGCGTCCTCGTCCCAGGTCTCCAGCTCGTGCGGGTTCATCGGCGGCGTGCCGGGGCCGCGGATCGCGTCGTAGATGTCGGCGAAGCGGGCGTAGTGGTCGAACTCGTCGTGCAGGATCTCGATCAGCTCCAGCGCGTAGCGCCGGTCGACCCCGCCCTCGCCGGTGTCGATCTTCGGAAAGATCTCGCCGAGCTCGGTGATCGGCCCCATGAACACGCCCATGTTCTTGTACTCGCCGATGCCGGTGCCGTTGAACTCCTTCGAGCACTGGCGGCGCAGCCACAGCAGCTCGCTCTCGTGGTTGCGCACGGGGGAGTCCCAGTAGGTCCGGACCACCTCGGCCTCGCCGGCCCAGAGCGGCGCCGACACCTCGATCAGCCTGGTCAGTCTCTCGCTCAGCGCCATCCTTGCCTCCGTCGCGTTCGCCATGCCCATGCTCCGCTGGCAGTCTACGCGCAACCATCTGGACAGGCCACAACGGGAGGACGAAGCGATGTCCTACTGCCTTGCCTATATGACGGCGGCGAGCGTCGCGGAGGCGAAGACCATCGGCCGCGCGCTGGTCGAGGACCGGCTCGCCGCCTGCGTCAACGTCGTCCCCGGCATGGTCTCGCTCTATCGCTGGGAGGGCGCGCTGGAGGAGGCCGAGGAGGTCGTGCTGATCGCCAAGACGCGGGCCGAGAAGTTCGATGCGCTGGCGCGGCGGGTGGCGGATATCCACCCCTACGACACGCCGTGTGCGATCCGGCTCGACATCTCCGCCGGCCTTGCGCCCTTCCTCGACTGGATCGCGGAGGAAACCGGCTGAACGCCGCGTTCTTGCCCTTCTTCCCGTCGCGCGCTAGCGTCCGGCGGCGATGAGCGAAGCCGTCAGACTGGCGCATCACGACTTCTACCCGGACCGCCGGATCCGCACGATCCTCGCGAACGTGCGGACCATCGCCATGGTGGGCGCGAGCACGCTGTGGCGCCGGCCGAGCTTCTACGCGATGAAGTACCTGCAAAAGCGCGGCTACCGGGTGATCCCGGTCAACCCGGCGCGGGCGGGGGCGGAGATTTTGGGCGAGACGGTGCATCCCGACATCGCCGCGGCACCCGGGCCGATCGACATGGTCGACGTCTTCCGCCCCTCCGAAGAGGCGCTGGAGATCGCGAGGGACGCGATCGCCAACAGGGACGCGAAGGGCATCCAGGTGCTCTGGATGCAGCTCTCGGTGCGCAACGACGAGGCGGCCAGGCTCGCCGAGGAAGCGGGGCTGGTCGTCGTCATGGACCGCTGCCCCAAGATCGAGTATGCGAGGCTCTCGGGCGAGCTCGGCTGGAGCGGCATCAACTCCGGCATCGTCACCGCCAAGAGCCTGAGGCCGCCTCGGGCATGACCGAACGGGGGCGCATCAAGGCGCTGCTCGATGCGCTCCCCGACGAGGGGGAGGCGCGCGCGCCCGGCTTCGAGACCCTCGCCGTCCATGCCGGCGCCAGGCCCGACCCGGTGACCGGCGCCCGCGCGACGCCGATCTACCAGACCACCTCCTTCGCCTTCGACGACGCCGACCACGCCGCGGAGCTGTTCAACCTCCAGACCTTCGGCTACATCTATTCGCGGCTCACCAACCCGACCGTCGCGGTGCTGGAGGAGCGCATCGCCGCGCTCGAAGGCGGGCGCGGCGCGGTGGCCACCGCGTCGGGGCACGCCGCGCAGTTCCTCGCCGCGGCCACGCTGCTCGAGCCGGGCGACGAGTTCCTCGCCTCGCGCCACCTCTATGGCGGCTCGCTCACCCAGTTCGGGATCACCTTCGCCAGGCTCGGCTGGACCTGCCGCTTCGTCGACATGACCGATGTCTACAACGTCCGGGCGGCGATGACCGACAAGGTGAAGTTCGTCTTCTGCGAGTCGCTCGCCAACCCAGGCGGGGTGGTGATCGACATCGAGCCCATCGCGCGAATCGCGGCCGAGTGGGGGGTTCCGCTGGTGGTCGACAACACGCTCGCCTCGCCCTGGCTGATGCGCCCCTTCGAGTGGGGCGCCGACATCTCGATCCATTCGATGACCAAGTTCATTGGCGGCCACGGCAACACGATGGGCGGCGTCGTCGTCGAGTCGGGCCGCTTCGACTGGACCGCGAACGACAAGTTTCCCGGGCTCACGCGACCGGACCCGGCCTATCACGGGCTCACCTTCGCCGAGACCTTCGGCGATTTCGCGCTGACCATGAAGATGCGCGCCGTCGCGCTGCGCGACTACGGGGCGAGCCTCTCGGCGCAGTCGGCCTTCGCCCTGCTCCAGGGGGTCGAGACCCTGCCGCTCAGGATGGAACGGCATTGCGCGAACGCGCTCGCCGTCGCGCGCTGGCTCGAAGCCCATCCCAGGGTCGCCTGGGTCTCCTATGCCGGGCTCGAGTCCTCGCCCTACCGGGAGCTTGCGCAAAAATACCTGCCGCGCGGCGCGGGGGCCGTGCTGACCTTCGGCGTGAAGGGCGGCTACGAGGCGGGGATCGCCGTGGTCGACCGGGTCGAGCTGTTCTCCCACCTCGCCAATATCGGCGACACCAGGAGCCTGATCATCCACCCCGCCTCGACCACCCACCGCCAGCTCGACGAGGAGCAGCAGATCCGCGCCGGCGCCGGGCCCGAGGTGGTCCGCCTGTCGGTCGGAATCGAGACGGTGGACGACCTGATCGCCGACCTCGACCGTGCGCTCGCCGGGGTGTGATCGGCGTCCCTCGATACGGCGCTTGCGCGCCTACTCGGGATGAGGGTGTAGGAAAATGGCCTCATCCTGAGCAGGCCGCCGCAGGCGGGCGTATCGAAGGACCTCAGCGGTCTTCCCAGCGCGGCTCGCGCTTTTCGAGAAAGGCGTCGATCCCTTCGCCGGCGTCGCGGGCGAGCATGTTGCGCGTCATCGCCTCGCTGGCGACGCGGTAGGCGTCCTCGAACCCGGCCTCGACCTGGCGGTAGAACGCCTGCTTGCCGATGGCGATGGTGAGCGCCGACTTTTGCGCGATGCGCGCGGCCAGCGCGTCGGTCTCCGCCTCCAGCGCCTCCGGCGCGACCACGCGGTTGACGAGGCCGTACCCGGCCGCGGTTTCGGCATCGATCGCATCGCCCGTCAGCAGCATCTCCATCATCCGCTTGCGCGGCACGTTGCGGCTGATCGCGACCATCGGCGTCGAGCAGAACAGGCCGATCTCGACGCCGGGCGTCGCGAACTTGGCATCGCTGGAGGCCACCGCGAGGTCGCAGCTCGCGACGAGCTGGCAGCCCGCCGCCGTCGCCGTTCCCTGCACCCGGGCGATCGCCGGCTTGGGCAGGCGGATCAGCGACAGCATCAGCTTGCCGCTCTCGCCGAACAGGGCCGCCACGGCCTCCTTCGACGGGTTCGCGCGCAGCTCCCGCATGTCGTGGCCGGCGCAGAAGGCGGGGCCGTTGGCGCCGATCACCAGCACGCGCACCGAGGGATCGGCGGCGATCGAGTCGATCTCCGACTGGAGCGCCGCCATCGCCGCGCTCGACAGCGCGTTGCGCGCCGCCGGACGGTTGAGCACCAGCGTCGCGATGCCGTCCGCGTCGCGCCTCAGCACCGGCGCGTCGTTGCTCGCCGCGTCGTGGGACAGATTGGTTGCCATCGGGCGATCCCCAAGGTCGATCCGGCGCCAATCTGGCGCGGCCAGGGGCGCGAGGCAAGGGCGCGATCTCGCATAACATGTTACGCTCCCATAAATCCCTGCTCCCAAAAGCCTTTCCGGCATTGACACTGCGAAAACTTCTGCGATACTCGCGCGCCGTTCCGCGCTGGCGGACGGGATTCTACGGGCGGGGCTAACGATGCGCACCTATTCCGCGAAACCGGCGGATGTCGAGAGCAAGTGGTACCTGGTCGACGCCGACGGGCTGGTGGTCGGACGGCTGGCCGCCGTGGTCGCCCGCATGCTGCGCGGCAAGCACAAGCCGATCTTCACGCCGCATATCGATTGCGGCGACAACATCGTGGTGATCAACGCCGGCAAGATCCGGCTCACCGGCCGCAAGCGGGAGCAGAAGACCTATTACCGCCACACCGGCTATCCCGGCGGCATCAAGAGCACCACGGCGGAGAAGATTCTGGCCGGCGCCCATCCCGAGCGGGTGGTCGAGAAGGCGGTGCAGCGCATGCTCCCCAAGGGTCCGCTCGGGCGCAAGCAGTTCGGCAAGCTCCGGGTCTATGCCGGCTCCGAGCACCCGCACGAGGCGCAGCAGCCCGAGACGCTGGACATCGCCGCTCTCAACCCGAAGAACGCCAGGAGCAGATGATGGCAGACCAGGACACGGCGACGCTCGGCGACGTCATGCCCGAGGGGCTGGTGGCGGAGCCGCCGGCCGAGGCCGCGCCGGTCTACGAGCGCAAGGTCGACGAACACGGCCGCTCCTATGCCACGGGCAAGCGCAAGAACGCGGTCGCCCGGGTGTGGATCAAGCCGGGCTCGGGGCGGATCACCGTCAACGGGCGCGAGGGCGAGGCCTATTTCGCGCGGCCCGTCCTGCAGATGCTGCTCAACCAGCCCTTCCTGGTGGCCGACCGCGACAACCAGTACGACGTCTGGTGCACGGTCAAGGGCGGCGGACTGTCGGGCCAGGCCGGCGCCGTGCGCCACGGCATCTCGCGCGCGCTCACCCATGCCGAGCCGGCGCTGCGCCCGATCCTCAAGCGCGGCGGGTTCCTGACCCGCGACGCCCGCGTGGTCGAGCGCAAGAAATACGGCAAGCGCAAGGCGCGACGCAGCTTCCAGTTCTCCAAGCGCTAGTGTCCCCTCACCCGTCATGCCCGGACTTGCTCCGGGCATCTCGCTCGGCCGGTCGCGTGGATGGCCGGAACAAGTCCGGCCATGACGGGGTGGGGACAGGGTGCGAAAGCACACCGACATCCGAAACAGGACATTGCGTGCGCAACCCCTCCCGCCCTTCGATACGCGGCTTCGCCGCTACTCAGGGTGAGGGTATGGTGGGGCCAGCAATGAACTTCCCTCATCCCGAGCAGCCCCGGACTCGATCCGGGGCGTAGCGCGGGACGCATCGCCGGAGGTGATGCCATGGCGAGCACAGGCAACGCCGTTCGGACCGCCATCCTCGGCGCCAGCGGCTATACCGGCGCCGAGCTGGTGCGGATCCTGCTGCACCACCCGTCGGTCGAGATCCGGACGCTGACCGCCGACCGCCACGCGGGCAGGCCGTTCGACGCGGTGTTCCCGCAATTCGCCGCGCGCGGCCTGCCCGACCTGATCCGTATCGAGGACGCCGACTGGGATGCGCACGACCTTGTGTTCTGCTGCCTGCCGCACGGCACCACGCAGGAGGTGATCGCCGCGCTCCCGGGCACCCTCAAGGTGGTCGATCTCTCGGCCGATTTCCGCCTCCACGACCTCGCGACCTATGCCGAGTGGTACGGCCACGAGCACCGCGCGCCGGCGCTGCAGGAAGAGGCGGTCTACGGCCTCACCGAGCTCGCGCGCGAGGAGGTGAGGGCGGCAAGGCTGGTCGCCAATCCCGGCTGCTACCCGACCTCGGCGATCCTGCCGCTCGCGCCGCTGCTGGCCGACGGCGCGATCGAGGCCGAGATCATCGTCGATTCCAAGTCGGGCGTCTCCGGCGCCGGCAGGGCGGCCAGGGAGGCGAGCCTGTTCGCCGAAGTCTCCGAAGGCATCCACGCCTACGGCATCGCCTCGCACCGCCACGCGCCCGAGATCGAGCAGGAGCTGAGCAAGGCGGCGGGCAGCCCGATCGCCGTCAACTTCACGCCGCATCTGATGCCGATGAACCGGGGGATTCTGTCGACCGTCTATGTCCGGCTCGCCGGCGGGGCGGGGCCGGACGACCTGCGCGCCGTGCTGGCCGAGCGTTACGACGGCGAGCCCTTCGTCCGCGTGGTGCCCGACGGCGCGGTTCCCGCGACCCGCCACGTGCGGGGCTCCAATCACTGCCTGATCGGCGTGTTCCCCGACCGGCTGCCGGGCCGCGCGATCCTGGTCTCGGTGCTCGACAACCTGGTCAAGGGCGCCGCCGGCCAGGCGGTGCAGAACATGAACCTGGTCTGCGCGCTGCCCGAGACCACGGCGCTGGAGCAGGAGCCGCTGTTCCCGTGAGCGCCGCGGACGGCGCCACCCTGCTGCCCTATCGCGGCACCTGGCCCAGCATCGATCCGACCGCGTTCGTCGCCGAGGGCTGCCGCATCGTGGGCGATGTCGAGATCGGCGCCGAGGCCAATATCTGGTTCAACTGCGTCATCCGGGGGGACGAGCACAGCGTGCGCATCGGCGCGCGCTCGAACATCCAGGACGGCACGGTGATCCACGTCCACAGCGCCAAGCAGGGCACCTGGATCGGCGCCGACGTGACAATCGGCCACAAGGCGCTGCTGCATGCCTGCACGGTCGAGGACGGCGGCTTCGTCGGCATGGGCGCGATCGTGCTCGACGAGGCGGTGATCGAGGGCGGCGGGATGCTCGCCGCCGGCGCCATGCTGACCCCGGGCAAGCGCCTGCCCAGGGGCGAGCTCTGGGCCGGCAGCCCGGCGCGGCCTGCCCGCGCGCTCACCGCAGACGAGCTCGCGGCGTTCGCCCAGACCGTCGAGAACTACCGCGCCCGCGGCCAGGAATACCGCCGCGACGGGGCTTAGCGCCGCTCCGCCGGCCGGCCGGCTTGGCCGGAAAACCGTCAAAGCACTAGCATTCGATGTGGACCGGTCGCAGGATGGCGGTCGAGGAGACATCCCATGCCTGCCATTCGCAGCCTCGTCGTCGCGTGCGGCATCCTCCTTGTTCTGGCGGCGGGTGCCGCGCATCCCCGGGCGGAGAGCACCGACCGCGCCGTTGCCCGGGCGTTCCTGACCCTGCTCGTGGGCGAGGCGGGCGACAAGGCGCGCGCCTGGGAGCTGATCGAGACCCAATGGCAGCCGTCATTCCTGCCGATGGCTCTCGAGACGATCCGCCTCAGCCGCGACGCGGAGGTCTCCGGCGTCCTGGTGGGACTCATGGAACGGGAGGCCGGCGCCCGGCTCGGCCACGACCTCGGGGCGTGGCAACGCAGGATGTGGAATGCGCCCGAGGCGCGGCACCCCCGCTACGCCGCCTTCAAGAGCGCGCTCTACAGCCTCATCGACCCGCGGTTCTCGGCATATTTCGATACGCCCGGGAATGCGCTCATCCGGCTCGACGAGATCGTCTGGGGCGGCGTGCGGCAGGACGGCATCCCGCCGCTTCGCAACCCGGCGATGCTGGCCGCGGAGGACGCCTCCTATCTGGCGGACGACCACATCGTGTTCGGCATCTCCGTCAACGGCGATGCGCGCGCCTATCCGAAGCGCATCCTCGCCTGGCACGAGATGTTCGTCGACACCGTGGGCGGCGTGCCGGTCGCCGGCGTCTACTGCACGCTCTGCGGCACCGTGATCCTCTATCGCACCGGCCACCAGGGCGTGCGTCACCGGCTCGGCACCAGCGGCTTCCTCTACCGTTCGAACAAGCTGATGTACGACCAGGCCACCCAGTCGCTGTGGAGCACGATGGAGGGCGCGCCGGTCGTCGGGCCGCTCGCCGGGAAGGGCATCGTGCTGGAGCGCGGGGCCGTGGTGACGACGACCTGGGGCGAGTGGCGGCGGCGCCACCCCGGAACCCTCGTGCTCTCGCTCGATACCGGCCACCGGCGCGACTACGCCGAAGGGGCCGCCTATCGCGACTACTTCGCGACCGACGAGCCGATGTTCCAGGTCCCGGTCCTCGACACGCGGCTGAAGAACAAGGACGAGGTGTTCGCCCTGCGGCTCGCCCGCCACCCCGAGGCGCCGCTCGCCATATCGGCCGAGTTCCTCGCCGCGAACCCGGTCCATCACGATGCGATCGAGGGCACGGCGCTCGTGGTGCTCACCGATCCGTCGGGCGCCAACCGCGCCTATGCCAGCGAGGACGTGACGTTCGCCCGCTACGACGGCGACCGCGGCGTCGAGGACAGCGCCGGCACGGTGTGGACGATGGACGAGCACGCCCTGACCGCCGAGGACGGGCGTGTGCTGCGCCGTCTCCCGGCGCAGCGGGCGTTCTGGTTCGGCTGGTTCGCCGCGTTCCCAAACACCCGGCTGGTGCCGTAGCGCGCCGCCGGCGTCCCGATTGACCGGCGGCGCCGGCTTCGCCCACCATCCCGGGATGGGCGATGGTCCGCGGCAATTCGACCTGTTCGGGGACCGGCCGCCGGCCGCGCCGGATGCCGGGCCGGCATCGCCGCCGCTGCGGCCGGAAACGCTGTCCGACGACGAGATCCTCGACCTGTTGCCGGACGCGGCGATGCGGGATGCGGTCCTGCTGTGCCGCCTCGTCGTCGAACGCCGGCTCGGCGACCGCGCCCTGCCGGCGCTGGACCTTCTGTGGCGCCGCTTCCGGGGGTATGGCCGCGAGCGCCCCCAGCCGGAACAGGAGGCGGTGGTGCAAGCGCTCGCCCGGATCGGCACGAAGGAGGCGGCGGACCGGCTCGCCGGCATCGTCACCGCCGCGGATTTGCCGCCGCCGCTGCTGCCCGCCGCGCTGCCGGCGGCGCGCGATGCGGGGCTCACGCTGCCGCGCGGGTTCGCCTATCCCCTCCTCGGCCATGCCGATCCCCGGGTCAGGGCGCTCGCCGCGCGGCTTGGCCGGTTCGGCGGGGCCGACATCGCCGCGCTCGAGGAGCTGATCGGCGATTTTCATCGCCCGGTGCGGAGGGCGGCGGCGGTGGCGCTCGCGCGGCTGGGTGGCGCGAGCGCGAAGCCCGTCCTGCTCGAAGAGCTGCATCGCGATCCCGCGCGCGAGATCGTGACCGCGCTGGCGGGCATCGCCGACGACGATATCGCGGTGCATCTCGGCCGCTGCGCCGAAGCGCACCCGGCGCTCGCCGGTACGGTCGCGGCGGCGCTGGAGGAGATCGAGACCGAGCTCTCGCAGAAGATCGCGCGGCGCATCCGCGGAGCGGATTGACCCGTGGCGCCGGCCTGGCCCACCATCGGCGGATGGAGAACCGCACCGGGAGCGAAGCCGACACCGCGATCCGCCGCTGCCGCGCGCTGCTCCCGCGCGACGGCGCGCTCGTCCTCGAGGACTGCGACATCGAGATGCGCGACGGCCTGATCGCCCGGATCGCCGCGCCGGGCGAAGGCCGCGCCGCCGAAATCGTCGAGGGCGGAGACCGGCTGGTCGCGCCCGGGCTGGTCAACGCGCACACCCATTCGCCGCTCAACGTCCTGCGCGGGACGGCGGACGGGATGGACCATGTGGGCTTCATGTGGACCAACCAGGCCGTCACCGCCGGGCGCGGCGCCGAGGAGATCGCGGTCTCGGCGGCGCTCGGCGCGCTCGACATGCTGCGCTCGGGCGTCACCGCGGCGATCGACCACTACCCGGAGCAGAACTGCGCGGCCGAAGACGTGGCCCCCCTCGCGCGCGCCTATGCCGGGATCGGCATGCGGGCGGCGATCGCGCTCCGCGTGTTCGACCGCGCCTATGACGACATCGACCCCGCGCGGATCGACGGCGTAGACCTCTCGATCGAGCGCGACCTCGGCGACAACCCGCTGGCGCCGCTCCCCGTCGACGAGATCGCTTCTGTGTGCGAAGCGGCCGCCGATGCCTGGCACGGCCATGGCGGGCTGGTCTCGATCATGCCCGGCCCGTCCAACCCGATCCGCTGTTCCGACGAGATGCTGCTGCGCTGCTACGAAATCGCCGCCGCGCGCGACCTCGGCATCCACACCCATCTGCTGGAGACCCGCATCCAGCGCACCCTCGCGGAAGAGCGCTACGGCCGCACCATGGTCGCCCAGCTCGACGCGCTCGGCATCCTCGACCGCCGATGGTCGCTCGCCCATACCGTCTGGGTGGACGGAGACGACATCGACCTGCTCGCGGCAAACAAGGCGGTCGTCGTCCACAACCCGCACAGCAACTCCAAGATCGGCGCCGGCATCGCTCCGATCGCGCGGATGCTGGCAACGGGCGTCCCCGTCGCGCTCGGGACCGACGGGGCGAGCACCAACGACACGCTGTCGATCCACGAGGCGATGAGCCTCGCGGCTCTGCTGCCGCGCATATCCGGCGTGCCGCGCGCCGACTGGCCGGACGCGGGGGACGCGTTCGACATGGCGACGAGGGGCGGCGCCGCGGCCTTCGTCTCCGGCCCCCGGCTCGGCGCGATCGAGGCGGGCGCGGCGGCCGACCTCGTGCTCTACGACCTCGACGCGCCGAGCCTCGCGCCGCTCAACGACCCGCTGCAACAGCTCGTCTTCGCCGAGCGCGGGCGGGCGGTGCGCACGGTGCTGGTGGCCGGCAAGATCGTCTACGAGGACGGGCGCTTCGCCTCCGCCGACGCCGAGGCGGCGATCCGGGCGGCCAAGGGAATGCGCGAGAGCCACGCGGAACGCAACCGCGCGCTCTACCGCTTCGCCGAGGCGCTGGAAGCGGCGCAGCAAAGCGCCGCGCGGCGCTGACGGGCGGCGCCTTCTCCCTTCGCCGGGTCGACCTGCTAGGATGCGCCGTTCGGTTGGCGGAGAGGGAGCGGCATGACGCAGGCCCTGGTGGTTCACCAATATGGCGGCCCGGAGGTGCTGACGCCGGAAGACGTGGCGGTCGCCGCGCCCGGCCCGGGCCAGGTGCTGCTGCGCCACAGCGCGATCGGCGTCAACATGGCCGACACCTATCGCCGCCGCGGGGTGTACCCGCTGACCCTCCCGGTGATCGTGGGCTCCGAGGGCGCCGGCACGGTCGAGGCGGTGGGACCCGACGTGGAGGGGCTGGCCGTGGGCGACCGGGTCGCCTATGCCGGGCCGCTCGGCTCTTACGCCGGAGAACGGCTGATCGCCGCCGACAAGGTTGTCCGCCTGCCGGACGGGATCGACGAGCGCATCGCGGCGGCGACGATGCTGAAGGGGCTCACCGTCCACTACCTGCTCTACTGGACCTACGCCGTGCAGCCGGGCGACGTTGTGGTGATCCACGCCGCCGCCGGCGGGGTCGGGCTGATCTTCTGCCAATGGGCCAGGCATCTCGGCGCGACGGTGATCGGCACCGTCGGCTCGGACGAGAAGGCGGCACTCGCCGCGCGCCACGGCTGCGACCACCCCATCGTGTACACGCGCGAGAACTTCGCCGACCGGGTGCTGGAGCTCACCGGCGGGGCGGGGGCGCACGCGGTCTACGATTCGATCGCCCGGGACACGTTCCTCGATTCGATCCGCTGCACCCGGGCGCGCGGCACCATCGCCGGGTTCGGCCAGGCTTCGGGACCGTTCCCCGAGCTCGATACCGGGCTCTTGCAGCAGGGCTCGAAATTCGTCACCCGGCCCGGACTCGCCGACCACATCGCCACCCGCGAGATGATCGAGACCGCGTCGGCGCGGTTGTTCGACCTGGTCGGGCGCGGCATCGTCACGATCAACGTCAACCAGGAATGGCCGCTCGCCGAGGCCGCCGAGGCGCACCGGGCGCTGGAGGCCCGCGCCACCACCGGCTCGACCATCCTGATCCCCTGAGGGAGGGCGCGATGAACAAGGATCTCAGGACGTTCCTCGCCGAGGCCCGGCAGATGGGTCCGGAGTATTTCGCCACCGTCACCCGCCCGGTCGATCCGATCTACGAGCCCTGCGTGATCCAGCAGAAGCTCGCCGCCCGCGACGAGTACCCGGTCATCCGCTTCGAGAAGGTCAACGGCTCGGAGCTCCCGCTGGTGACCAACCTGTTCGGCAAGTACGAGCTCCTCGGCCTCGCGCTCGGCGTCGATCCAGACCGGCCGAAATCGGAGATCCTCGACCGCTTCCGCGCGCGCGTGGCGAAGCCCGTCCCCACCGAAGCGGTCGCCCGCGAGGACGCGCCGGTAAAGCAGGTCGTCATCGCCCGCGACGAGGTCGATCTCGGCAAGCTCCCCATCGTCAAGCATGCGGTGAAGAACTCGGGCAAGTACATCGCCATCGGCTGCCTGGTGGTCAGGGACCCGGAGACCGGGGTGCTCAACGCCGGGGTCTACCGCCACGAGATCAAGGGCAGGGCCGAGCTCGCCTGCATGTTCAACCCGGCCCACCACGCGGGCTACATCTACCGCAAGTACCGCGAGATGAATAAGCCGATGGACGCGGTGCTGTTCATCGGCCACCACCCGGCCGCCATCCTCGGCACGCTGTCCAAGCAGCCCTTCGACTCCGACGAGTACGAGATGATGGGCGCGCTGATGGGCGAGCCGCTCGAGGTGGTCGACGGCGAGACGGTCGACATCCCGGTGCCGGCCTGGGCGGAGATCGCCATCGAGGGCTTCCTCGACCCGGCGAAGGAGACCGCCGACGGCCCGTTCTCCGAGTACACCGGGTTCTACGGCCCGGCCAAGGACCCGGTCGGGCTGATGCAGGTGACCGGGATCACCATGCGCCGGGACGCGATCTACCACGACCTCGACCCGTCGCATCGCGAGCACAACCTGGCCGGCGCGCTGACCTTCGAGACCGCGCTCTACAACGCGGTCGCCAAGCTCGTCCCCTCGGTCACCGGCGTCCACCTGCCGCCCTCCGGCAACTGCACCTTCACCGCCTATATCAAGATCCGCAAGCGGGTGCCGGGCGAGGGCAAGTCGGCCGGCATGGCGGCGCTGGCCGGCGATCCCAACGTCAAGATCGCCATCGTGGTCGACGACGAGATCGACATCTACAACGACTCCGACGTGCTGTGGGCGGTCTCCACCCACGTCCAGGCCGACCGCGACGTGACCGCCATCCCGTTCGCCATGGGCGCCCATCTCGACCCCTCGGCATATGGCGAGGTCAGGACCGAGAAGGGGCCCATGCAGACCAAGATGATCGTCGACGCGACCCGCCCGGCGACGCTCCCCTTCGCCGACCGCATCGTGCCGCCGAAGGAGGCGTGGGAGCGAATCCGCCTGGAAGACTATCTCGACGGCTAGGCCGTCCACGCGGCCCCTCCGACGCCATGCCGGCCCGGCACCCGCGGGTGCGGCGCAGCGGGGGACATCGGCTGCGGGCACCGGATGCCCGGACATACCCGGCCATGACGATTGGGGGAGCGGGCATTCTCTCGCGTTGGGGACGCCGAGCGGCCTACCATGCGGCATCGCGCGGCGGGGAGGCGAGGGATGGTGGCGGAAAAGACGGTCTGGATCACCGGCGCCTCGGGCGGGCTGGGCGAGGCGCTGGCGCATGCCTTCGGCGCGGCCGGGGCGCAGCTGGTGCTGTCGGCCCGGCGCGCCGGCGAGCTCGACCGGGTGGCGCGGGCGATCGGCCGGTCGGGCGGCGAAGCGCGGGCGCTGCCGATGGACCTCGCCGACCCCGCCTCGATCGAGGCCGCGACCAGGGCGGTGCGCGCCGAGGGGCGCATCGACTACCTGATCCACAACGCCGGCCAGACCCAGCGCGCGCTGGTCGCCGATGCCGGGATCGAAATCTACCGCCGCCTGTTCGAGGTCAATTTCTTCGGGCCGCTGGCGCTCACCCGGGCGGTCATGCCGGCGCTGGCGGGCGGCGGCAAGATCGTCGTCATCTCCAGCATCGCGGCCTACTACTCCTCGCCCTACCGGTCGGGCTACAACGCCTCGAAGAAGGCGCTGCACGGGCTGTTCGACGCCTTCCGGGCGGAGGCGCATCGCGACGGAATCGGTGTGCTGCTGGTCGTCCTCGGCAGCGTCAGGACCCGGGTCTCGGTCAACGCGCTCAGGGGCGACGGCAGCCCGTACGGCCGCATGGATCCGGCGATGGCGGCCGGCATGGACCCCGCCCGGGTCGCCGCCAGGATCCTCCGCGCAGCGGTTTCGGGGCGCGAGGAGATCGCCATCGCGCCGCTCGGCCAGCGCTGGCTGATGTGGCGCAAGGCGTGGCTCCCGCGCCGCGCCTCGCGCGCCGTCCGGCTGCGCCCGCGCGCCTGACCCGGCCCCCTGCGCGGTTCGGTCGCAGCCCCGCGGCGCCACGGCCGCGCTAGTCTCGCCCCTCCAATCTCGGAGGAGCCATGGCGAGATCGATCCGCGTGGGCGCGGTGCTGCTGCTCGCCCTCGCCGGCGCTCTGCCGGCGGCGGCGCAAAGTTTCGAGGAAGCCGCCGCGGCCTACCGCGAGGGCGACTACGCCGCGGCTCGTCGGGGCTTCCTCGGCCCGGCCGAGCGCGGCAACGTCCTCGCCCAGCTCGCCCTCGGGGTGATCTACGACGAGGGCAGGGGCGTCCGCCAAGACGACGCCGAGGCCGCCAGATGGTTCCGCCGCGCCGCCGAGCAGGGCAATGCCTACGCGCAGAACAATCTGGGCCTGATGTACGGGGCGGGTCGCGGCGTGCGCCGCGATGCCGCCGAGTCCGCCAAATGGCTGCGACGCTCGGCCGAACAGGGCCACGTCCTCGCCCAGAACAATCTCGCCAACCTCTACCTCGCCGGCCGCGGCGTCGACCGCGACTACGCCGAGGCCGCCAAATGGTACCGGCGCGCCGCCGAGCAGGGTCTTGTGGACGCCCAGTACAATCTCGCCGTCATACATGCCAGGGGCGATGGGGTGGACCGCGACGCCGCCCAGGCGGTCGAATGGTATCGCCGCGCCGCCGAGCAGGGCCATCGCCGCGCCGCGTTCAGCCTCGCACACATGTATCTCAAGGGCGAGGGTGTCGACGAGGATCTCGCCCAAGCCGCGACATGGTATCGCCGCGCCGCGGAGCGGGGCGACGGCAACGCCCAGGCGATGATCGGGTTCATGCACGAGGCCGCCAAGGGCGTGCCGGAGGACCTGGTCGAGGCCTACAAATGGTATGCGCTGGCGCTGTCCCCGGGAAACGCGCCGAGCCCGGAGATGCGCGAAATCGCGCACCGGGGACAGGCCAGGGTCGAAAAGCGCCTGCCGGACGCCGACCTCTCCCGCGCCCGGCGCCTGGCGCGGGAATGGGAGCCCGAGACCGGCGGGGACCGGTCGCGGTAGCGTCCTCTGCCTTCCACGTCACGGCGGGACCCGTTCCGGCCATCCACCCAGCGCTTCCGCACATGGGTGCCCGGAACGATTCCGGGCATGACGGCCTCCGGCGGGGACGGCTCAACCCAGACCGGCGAGGAAATCGGCGACGGCCTCGGCGGTCTCGGCGGGCTTCTCGATGAACGGGATGTGACCGCCGCCCGGGATCTCGCGATAGGCGGCGCCCGGGATCGCATCGGCGATGATCCGGGAGAACTTCGCGGGGATGAAATAGTCGTTGTCGCCGGTCAGCACCAGGGTGGGGCAGGCGACGCCGCGGATCTTCGCGGTCCACGACTCCTCGCCCTCCTGGCCCGGCAGGCGGCGGCCCCAATGCAGGATCGAATCGAGGAAGGCGGTGTAGAGCACGGGCGAGTTCCTGCGCACGTTCTCCTGGTTGGCCCGCATGACGGCGAGCCCCTCGTCGGTGTCCATGAACTCCCGGGTCATGGTCGAGAGCCCCATGAAGTCGGCGAGCTCCTCCCCCATGCCGATCCTGGCGATGATCTTCTTGCGCAGCGAGAAGTTGATCTCCATCGCCCGGTCGAGCTCGGAGAAGCCGCCGACCACGATCATCGAGCGCACCAGCTCGGGGTGGCGCACCGCCATCGCCTGCGCCACCGACCCGCCGAGCGAGGAGCCCAGCACGTCGACGCTGGCCCAGCCCGCGTGGCGGGCGAGGGCAGCGAAGTCGTCGGCCCAGAGCTCGGCGCCGTAGGTGACGCCGGAGGGGTCGTCCTTCTGCGACCGCCCGACGCCGCGCGGATCGACCAGCACGGTGGTGCAGCCCGCGCGCAGCAGCGGTTCGCCCAGCCGGTAATAGCTGTGGTCCATGCCGAGGCCCGGGAACAGCATCAGCGGGTGGCCGCCGCCCTGCGCCTGGTACCAGATCTCGGTGCCGTTGACCGCCGCCGTCGGCATGGCGTTCCTCCTCAGCCCGCCGCTTCGCGCAGCGCCTGCCAGATGCAATGCGGGCTCGCCGGGAGCGGGAGTGCGGCCACCCCGCGGGCGGCGAGCGCGTCGAGCACGGCGAGGGTCACCGCCGGGTAGGCGCCCCCGTTGCCGGCCTCGCCGCAGCCCTTGACGCCGAGCGGGTTGGTGGCGCAGGGCACCGGGTGGGTGGTGAAGTCGACCGCCGCCATGTGGTCGGCCCGCGGCATGGCGTAATCCATGTAGGAGCCTGTCACGAGCTGGCCGTCCTCGTCATAGACCGTGTTCTCCAGCAGCACCTGGCCGAGCCCCTGGGCGATGCCGCCATGCACCTGCCCCTCGACGATCAGCGGGTTGAGCACGGTGCCGAAATCGTCGACCACGGTGTAGCGCTCGATTGCGGCCGCGCCGGTATCGGGGTCGATCTCGATTTCGCAGACATGGCAGCCATTGGGGAAGCTGATCGGGCTCGTCTGGTGCGAGCGCTTGGCGTCCAGCCCGCCGGCGAGGTCGCCGGGCAGGGCCGGGTTGGCGCGCGCCGCCTCCGCCAGGCCCATGATGTCGATCGACCGGTCGGTGCCGGCGACGCGGAACGCCCCGTCGGCGAACTCGACGTCCTCGACCGCGGCCTCCAGCAGGTGACCGGCGATCCGCCGGCCGCGCGCGATTACCGCCTCGCTCGCCTCCAGGATGGCGCCGCCCGTGGCGATCGCCGAGCGCGAGCCGCCCGATCCGCCGGCGCCGTCGCTCATCTCGTCCGAATCGTGCTGCACGATGCGGATCCGTTCGAACGGCACGCCGAGCGTCCCGCTCAGCACCTGGGCGAAGGGCGTCGCATGGCCCATGCCGAAATCGCAGGTGCCGGTGACCAGGGTCACCGTGCCGTCCGCCTCGAAGCGGATATCGGCGAGCTCGGTGCCGGGCGCCGCGGTGGTCTCCAGATAGGGCGCGATGCCGAGCCCGCGCAGCCGGCCCGCTTCCTCGCTCGCCCGCCTGCGTTCGGCGAAGCCCGCGACATCGGCGCGCGCCATCGCCCGGTCCAGGATCGCCTCGAAGTCGCCCGAATCGTAAGTCAGCCCGACCGGCGTCTCGAACGGCATCTGGTCGGGCCGGACCAGGTTGCGCCGACGCAGCTCGATCCGGTCGATGCCGGTCTCGGCCGCCGCCTTGTCGATCAGCAGCTCGAGAAAATACTTCGACTCCGGCCGCCCGGCGCCGCGATAGGGCCCGGTCGGGACGGTGTTGGTGAACACGCATTTGGCGCCGTAGGAGAACAGCGGGGTCTTGTAGACGCTGATGATGTTGCGGCTGACCACCATGGTCACCGGCCACGGCCCCATGGCGGTGAGATAGGCCCCCATGTCGCCGAGCGCATCGACCTTGAGCGCGAGGAAGTTGCCGTCCTCGTCGAGCGCCAGCGCGAGGTCGACCGTCATCGCCCGCCCCTGGTGGTCCGACAGGAAGCTCTCCGCGCGGTCGGCGCACCACTTGACCGGGCGGTTCAGCCGGCGCGCCGCGTACATCGCGCAGATCGCCTCGGCATAGGCCGCGCCCTTCATGCCGAACGAGCCGCCGACATCGTCGCTGACCACGCGGATCTTGTCCGGCGCCACGCCGAAGATGGCGCCCGCCAGCGTCGCCCGGTAGCCGGTCACGCCCTGGCTGCCGACATGGAGGGTGAACTTTCCGGCGTCGGCGTCGTACTGCGCGAGCGCGGCGCGCGGCTCCATCGTGTTGACCACCATGCGGGTGTTGTCGAGGCGGATGCGGGTCACGTGACGGGCGTCCGCCAGCGCCGCCTCGACCGCCGCCTCGTCGCCCATGTGGAAGTCGAGGAAGACGTTTCCGGGGCAGCACTCCCAGAGCTCGGGCGCGTCCTCGGCAAGCGCGCGCTCGACGGTCGCCGCGGCGGGGAGCGGCGCGACCTCGAAGCGGATGGCTTCCGCCGCGTCGCGCGCCGCATCGAGGGTCTCCGCGATCACCACCGCCACCGGGTCGCCGACATGGCGCACCCGGCCGATGCTGAGCGCCGGGCGCGGCGGCACGCTGGGCGCCGAGCCGTCGCGGTTCTTCATCGGCACCGGGCAGGGGATGTGGCCGATGCCGTCGGCTTCGAGGTCGGCCCCGGTATAGACCGCGAGCACGCCGGGGGCGGCGCGGGCGGCGGCCACGTCGAGCGCCGCGATCTCCCCGTGACCCACCGTCGAGCGCAGGAACGCCGCATGGGCCTGGCCGGGCGCGCTGACATCGTCGGTGAAGCGGCCGCCGCCCGAGAGCAGGCGCGGGTCCTCGCTGCGCGGGACCGGCTGGCCGATCCCGAATTTGAGCGCGCTGTCGTCGGGCATCGCGGCGGCTATTCGGCGGCTTGTTCTTCGTTGCGCCGCGTCGACGCCTCGAGCCGGGCGATCAGCTCGTCGGTCTCCTGCACGTCGCCGAAATGGAGGTAGAAATTGCCCAGCGCCGCCGCGTGCTCGGAATCGCTCATCGTCGCGCAGCCGTCCGAGACCATCAGCGAGCGGTAGTTCAGCATCATCGCGTCGCGCGCCGTCGATTCGCAGCACACGTTGGTCGCCACCCCGGTCACGATGAGGGTCTCGATCTCGCGGTCGCGCAGCACGTTCTCGATATTCGACGAGCCCTGGATGAAGGCGCTGAAGCGCCGCTTGACGACGATCTCGTCCTCGTCGCGCACGTCGAGGGTGGGCCAGAGCTGGAACGCCCGCGAGCCGCGCTTCATGGCGTTCAGGCGTTGCTCGCGCTTCTCCGGCAGCAGGCGCTCATGCGTGACCGACCAGCTCTTGAGCGACTCGCGGGTCGCCAGGTTCTGCAGCCAGACCACCATCCCGCCGGCGGCTCTCACCGCCGCGGCGAGGCGGTTGACGTTGGGCACGATCTCCTGGGCCACCGGCGCCGCGCCGAGCTGGCCCTCCTCCATGAAATAGATCTGCATGTCGACCACCACCAGCGCCGTCTTCGGGCCGTCGAAGGTCTCGCAGGTATGCGGCCGTCCCTGGCGCTCGACCATCCGGTCGACATAGTCCTTGGGCATCTCGAAAGGGTGCATCAACGCCTCCGCGGTTGGCTCGGGCGACTATAGGTCCGCCGCCCCCGCGCGGCAATCGCGCCCACCCGGGCGGTCTTGCAATGTCAGGGCAATCTGGCCACGATGACCGCGACGCCGCTGCGGTCCGGCACGGCGAAGGACGCGCGGGCCGCCAACGAAGACAGAACGGTTGCGGGGACGGCCATGAGCGATACCAGCCAGCAGAACGGCTCGGCCTTGGCGCGGATTGCCGACGCCTTGCACCCATTCGTCAGCGCCGGGGTGGTCAGCCTGCCGCGGCTCATCATCGGCTCGCTGATCCTGTTCGGGATCGCGATCAACTTCGCCAACATCCTCGGCCGCTATCTGTTCCTCGCGCCGATCGTCTGGGCCGAGGAGATCATGATCTACTCGATGGTCTGGATGGTGTTCATCGGCGCGGTGCTGGTGAGCTGGGACGGCCACCACCTCAGGATGGACTTCTTTTCCATCATGCTGCCCTCGCCGTTCAAGGAGATCATGAACTTCGCCGGCGTGGTCTGCTTCCTGCTGGTGTGCATCTTCGTCCTGCCCCAGACCTTCACGGTGACCGAGCTGATGTACCGGCTCGACCAGCGTAGCGTGGTCGCCGAGATCCCCATGGTGATCCCGCATTTCGCCATCCTGCTCGGCTTCATCATGATGTTCGTCGTCATCGTCTGGCGCTTCCGCCGGCTGGTCACCGGCGACCTCACCAGCGAGGTCGAGGACCTGATCGCGGCGACCGAACAGCAGCAGGAAGAAGCGAAGCGCCGGGCGGAATCCGGCGGCTGAGCCGCGCCCGGGCAAAGCGAACAAGCGCAGCAGGGTTTGGGGGAGACGGGGAATGGAGTGGGTGATGGTCCTGATGCCGGTGGGTCTTCTGCTCCTCGGCTTTCCGATCTTCATCATCCTGGTCGCCACCTCGGCGGTCATCCTCCTGTTCTTCACGCAGGTGCCGCATACCGCGGTCCACCAGGTGATGTTCGGCAGCGTCGACAAGTTCGCGCTGATGGCGGTTCCGTTCTTCATCTTCGCCGGCGAGCTGATGGGCATGGGCGGCATCTCCCAGCGCATCATCGCCTGGGTGATGTCGGTGATCGGCGGGATGCGGGGCAGCCTGCCGCTGACCACGGTCGGCACGTGTACGATCTTCGGCGCGATCTCGGGGTCGAGCCCGGCCACCGTGGCCGCGGTCGGCCGGCTGATGTACCCGCCGCTGCGCGAGAAGGGCTACGACGAGAGATTCTCGACCGGCGTGCTGACGTCTTCGGGCGCCATCGCCATCGTCATCCCGCCCTCGATCAGCATGATCCTCTACGGCGCCTCGGCCGAGCAGTCGGTGTCGCATCTGTTCATCGCCGGCGTCTTCCCGGGCCTGCTGATGTCGCTGATGATGGGCGGCTACATCTACTGGTACGCCGCCCGGCGCGACATCCGCGAGGGCCAGCCCTTCGAGTGGCGCGAGTTCCTGCGCGCCAGCAAGTCCGGCATCTGGGCGCTCGGCACCCCGGGGATCATCCTGGGCGGCATCTATGCCGGGGTGTTCTCGCCCACCGAGGCGGCGGGGATCGCCTGCGTCTACGCCATCCTGGTCACCAAGTTCATCTACGGCGACATCTCGTGGCGCGGCATCTGGGACGTCTCGATCAACTCCATGTACCTGACCGCCCAGGTCCTGATCATCGTCGCCGGCGCCGGCGTGTTCTCCTGGCTGCTCACCATCAGCGGAATCCCGCAAGCCGCGGTCGCCGCGATCCAGGCGCTCGACGTCCCGCCCTGGGTCATCCTGATGATCATCAACGTGTTCCTGCTGATCGTCGGCTGCCTGCTCGACCCGGGATCGGCGATCCTGGTGCTGACCCCGCTGCTCGCCCCGATCGCCGCGGCGCTCGGCGTCGATCTGGTGCATTTCGGCGTGATCATGACGGTGAACCTCGCCATCGGCATGTTCACCCCGCCCTTCGGGCTCAACATCTTCGTCGCCCAGGCGCTGTTCAAGGCGCCGCTCAAGAGCATCTATCCCGGGCTGGTGCCGTTCATCGTCATCAACGTCTTTGCGCTGGTGATCGTCACCTACGTGCCCGAGCTCTCGCTCTATCTGCTGAAGTTCCTGGGCTAGCGCCGCTTCCGAAGGCGAGGTCGGGCCCGCCGGAGGCGACGACGACGCGGAGCGCGGCAAGCGCGCGGCGGTAATCCGTTGCAAGCCGGGCGAGCGCCGCCCAGTCGCCGGGACGCCGGCAGAGCTCGATGACCGCCCGGGCGCGGCCGACGCCCAATGCGGTGAGCGCCGACGCGGGCAGGCTGCGCCCGGCCGGGTCGGCGATGGCGCGCACGGCCAGCACCGGCAGCCCCACTTCCGCCGCCGCGAGCCCGACTTCGTGGCTCTCCATGTCGACCGCGGCGGCGCCCGAGGATCGGGCGAGCGCCGCCCTGGCGGCGGCGTCGGCGACCGGCTCGGGGGTTCCGGCGATCGGCGCGCGGGTGATGCGAAGCGCGGGCTCCAGCCGGGCGGCGAGCCGGCCCGCCCATTCCCCGTCGACCCCGATCGCGGCGCCGCCGGGGGCGACGATTTCGGTCGCGATCACCACCGTCCCCGGAAGCAGCCCGGGATCGAGCCCGCCCGCCACGCCGAAGCTGGCCAGCGCAGCCGCGCCCGAGCCGGCCAGCGCCTCGGCGTGCGACCGCGCCCGCTCCGGGGAGCCGTCGGCGCACAGGATCGCGGCGGCCGCGCCGCGCGCGGCGCGGGCTTCCCCCGGGAGGCCGGTGACGATCCCGAGCCGCCCGGCGTTCACAACCCGAAGGGCGAGGTCCTGGCGTTGCCGCGGCAGAGCCGCCGGTAGCGCGCCAGCGCGAGGACCGGGAAATAGGCGCTGTAGCCGTGATACTTGAGATAGAACACGCGGGGAAACCCGACCGCGTTGTAATGGTCTTCCCGCCAGACCCCGTCCTCGCGCGGTGCGTCGAGCAGGAATTCGACGCCGCGCCGCGCCGCCCCGCCGCCGGCCTCGCCGGCCGCCATCAGGGCGAGCACCGCCCAGGCGGTCTGGGTCGGCGTCGAGACCTTGGCCTCGCCGCGCCGGTCGCTCCAATAGGTCGCGCCGTCCTCGCCCCAGCCGCCATCGGCGCGCTGCCGCGCTTCCAGCCAGCGCACCGCGCGCCGGATATGGGGCGCGGCCGGATCCTCGCCGAGCGCGTTGAACGCGCTCAGGGCGCACCAGGTGCCGTAGACGTAGTTCATGCCCCAGCGCCCGTACCACGAGCCGTCCTCCTCCTGCTCGCGGAGCAGGAATTCGATGCCGCGCGCGACGCTCGCCTCGTCGCGCGCATGGCCGAGCTGGGCGAGCATGCCGACGCAGCGCGCGGTGACGTCCGCTGTCGGCGGGTCGAGCAGCGCGCCGTGATCGGCGAAGGGGATGCTGTCGAGATAGTGCTTGTTGTTGTCGACGTCGAAAGACCCCCAGCCGCCGTTGGAGCTCTGCATGCCGAGGATCCATTCCGCCCCGCGCTCCACCGCGCCGTTGGCGCCGGTCGACAGCGCGCGGTCGATCGCCATCACGACGACCGCGGTGTCGTCGGTGTCGGGGTAGTGCTCGTTGCGGTACTCGAAGGCCCAGCCGCCGGGGACGAGTCCGGGACGGTTGCGGGCCCAGTCTCCCCGGACGTCGGTGATCTGCTCGCCGACCAGCCAGCCGGAGGCGCGCTTCGCGGCTTCCCGGTTGTCCTCGCCACCGGTCTCCATCAGGGCGTGCGCCGCGAGCGCGGTATCCCAGACCGGCGACAGGCAGGGCTGGCACAGCGTCTCTCCCCGCGTCGCCGCCAGGAGCTTCCTGATCGCGTTCAGGGAATCCCGGTAGCGCGGATCGTCTCTCGCGTAGCCCAGCGCGTGAAAGGTCATGACCGTGTTGGCCATCGCCGGGAAGATGCCGCCGATCCCGTGATCCCCGTTGAGCCGCTCGCCGATGAAGTCGAGCGCCCGCGACAATGCGCGGCGCCTGAGCGCGGACGGGCTGAAGGGCCGGAGCAGCCGCAGCGCGCGGTCGGCCGCGAGGAAGACGTTGTCGAGCACGGCTCCGGTGGGTCGCACCAGATGAGGGCAGCGCCGCCAGGGGTCTTCGTCGAACAGCTCCGCGATATCCGCATTGCCCGGGTTGGCCGCCCTCGGCCGGCGGTCGAGCAGCACCAGCAGTGGCACGATCACCGTGCGCGACCAGTAGGACACCTTGTCGAGGTGGATCGGAAACCAGCGTGGCAGCAGCATGATTTCGAGCGGCATGACCGGCACCGCTCGCCACGGAAGCTGGCCGAACAGGGCCAGCGTGATCCGCGTGAACACGTTGCATTGCGCCGCGCCGCCGCGCGCCAGGATGGCGTCGCGCGCCCGGCGCATATGCGGAGCCTCCGGGTCGTCGCCCACGCATTTGAGGGCGAAATAGGCCTTGACCGACGCGCTGACATCGGTGTCGCCCTCGTGGAACAGAGGCCAGCCGCCGTCCTCTCCCTGGCGGCGGCGGATGTAGTCCGCGAGCCGGGCCTCCAGCGGGGCGTCGATGTCGTCGATGAAATGCTCAAGCAGGATGTATTCGGCCGGGATCGTCACATCGGCCTCGAGCGGGAAGACCCAGTGGCCGTCCGCCGTCTGTCTATCGCGGAGCGCTGCGCCGGCGGCTTCGATGACGCGGTCGAGCCGCATGTCCAGCCCCTCCGCCGGGTCCGGTGCGGGCCGGGCGAGGGGCACGCATGATGGGGTCTCGACGGCGACGCGTTCCCATGTGGAACCTTCCACCGAGTTCCCTCCGATTGACGCCAACTCGCGGAACCGGTGACACAACCGGCCCGTTCGCAGACTAGTTGCGGCGCCCCGGTTTGTCCACGATCGCCCGAGTCTCAGGCGAACACGAAGTGGCGCAGCGCGATCAGGAGCTTTTCCGGCTTCGATATGCGGACCGGGACTTCGAGGCGGGTCCAGCCGCGCCGCTCCAGCGCCGCCAGCAGGCGCCGGTAGTGCGTCATCATCGCCACCCCGGGCCGCAGCGCGCGGCGGTCGCAGCCCGCCAGCGCGGATTGCGCCTCGTCGAATTTTTGCTTGGCGATCTGCGCCAGCGCCGCGCAGACCTTCGGCAGCGCGGCGTGGCGCAGCACCTCGCGCGGCGCCGCGACCTCGATTCCCGCCTCGTCCAGCAATTCGCGCGGCAGATAGAGCCGGCCGCGCTCGGCGTCCTCCACCATGTCGCGCAGGATATTGGTGAGCTGCAACGCCGTGCCGAGCGCCAGCGCGAACGCCTGGGCGCGCGGTCCGCCGTCCCCGAAGGCGCGGATCGACAGGAGCCCCACCGCGCCCGCCACCCGGTGGCAGTAGAGCTCCAGCTCCTCCAGGCGCGGCGCCTTCAGCCCGTCGCCCAGATCCATCTTCATGCCGTCGATCACCGCCAGAAAATCCTCGCGGCGCAGCCCGAAGCGGCGGCTCGGCTCGATCAGGGCGCGCGCGGTGAGATTTTCCGGCGTGCCGGCGTAGATCGCGTCGATCTCGTCGCGCCAGAGGTCGAGCCGGCGGCCCTTGTCGTCCGGCGACCCGGCATCGTCGGCGATGTCGTCGACCTCGCGGCAGAACGCGTAGATCGCGAACATCGCCTCGCGGCGGGCCGCCGGCAGCAGCCGCATCGCCCAGTAGAACGACGTGCCGGAGGCGACGGTCACGGCGCGGACATGCGCCTTCGCCTCGTCGTCCGCCATGGACCCTCGCTCGGTTGCGGTCCACATAGAGCACAACTATCGCGGCGCCGGGCGGCGCGCAATCGCTTAGCCCGCCAAGGCGGACTCCCCGGCGAAGATGCGAAGCCCGATATGCCGCCCGCGACGGCGGTACACGCAACTGTGATTCGTGCCCGGGATTTTTCGCTTTTCATTGGCGGCGAGAGGGCGTAGAGGCCGCTCCTTCCCGCATCTGCCCGCGCGGCGAATTCGCCGGCGGGTCCGGCCGATCGGCAAAGCCATGAGTCTCGATCTTCGTTCCGCCGAGTACCCGCTACATCCGCAACCGCTCTTGCAGCGCCTGCTGACCGATGTGTCGACGGAAACCCTGCCGGATGCCGGCCAGGTCGACAGGGTGTGCGCGCATGTGCCGGCGGGCGCGCGGGTCTTCGTCACCGCGCTGCCGTCGCGCGACCGGGCCGACACGGTGGCCGCCGCGAAGACGCTGAATGCGCGGGGCTATGTTGCCGTCCCGCATATCGCGGCGCGGGACCTGCCGAGCCACGCCGCGCTCGAGGATTTCCTCTGCCGGCTGACCGGCGAGGCCGGCTGCCGGGAGGCTCTGGTGATCGCCGGCGACCGGCCGGAAATTGCCGGGCCGTATGCCGGGAGCATGGACGTGCTGCTGACCGGCGCCCTGGAACGGCACGGCCTGCGCAGGATCCATGTCGGCGCCCATCCCGAGGGCAACCGCCTCATCGGCGCGGAGGCGTTGCGCGAGGCGATGCTCGGGAAGGACCGTTACGCCCGCTTCAGCGACGCCGATTTCGATTTCGTGACCCAGTTCGTGTTCGACGGCGCGACGGTCGTCGATTGGGCGCGAAGCCTGCGCGGCCTGGGCATCGGCCTTCCGGTGCGCCTCGGCATTGCCGGCCCCGCCGACCTGGCGACCCTCCTGCGCTATGCGAAAATCTGCGGCGTCGGCGTCTCGGCCCGCGCCCTGATGCGCCAGGGCGCCGGCAGCGTGAAGCTGATCCGCCGCACCGTGAAGCCGGACGGGCTGATCGCCGGCCTGGTCGCCGCGGCGGGGAACGATCCGTTGCCCGAAATCGTCGGCCTGCACATCTTCCCTTTCGGCGGCGTCGGGCGCGCGACGGCGTGGCTGGCGGAGGCCCGCAAGGCGGCGGGCCTGTAAACCGCCCGGTTCCGGAAAGGACCGCCGCGGCGCGTGGGCGGGAGACCGGCACGACACAAACCCCGATGCGTCGCCGAGGCGGCGTCCGGCATTGACCGGATTTCCCGCACGTCCTACCGTGAATCCGGGAAACAGCGTCCGCTACCGGTCGTATTGTCGGAGGGGTCCGACCTTGCCCTTGCCTTTCGAGGAGCCCGGAAATATCCGGCACCAGACCCAGGTCGACGCGCCGCCGAGCGCGTTCGCCGAGGCCCTCGCAGACCGTCTGGAGGAGATCTTCGGCCGCGGCATCCACGATCTCGACGGGATCGTCGATGCGCTGAACGCCGACGGTCCCGCCCCCGAGGGCGCGGAGCGGTGGACCGCGGAAGTCTTCGAGGCGGCGATGATGCGCCTCGGCCCCTGACGGAGCAGGATGGAGACGGAGATGTCCGCACACGAGAGCGCCGCCGATGTCGAATCCCTGACCGATCTCGGGGTGCGCAACCGCTGGTACCCGATCGCCGCCGGCTGGATGATCCGCGACAAGCCGGTCGCGCTGACGCGTCTCGGCGAGCGGATCGTCGTCTGGCGCGACGCGGAAGGCGGGGTCCGGGTGCTCGCCGACCGCTGCCCGCATCGCGGCGCCGAGCTCTCCAAGGGCTGGAATCTCGGCGACCGGCTGGCCTGCTGGTATCACGGGCTGGAGGTCGACGGCACCGGCACGGTGGTCGCCATGCCGGCGATCGGCGACTGCCCGCTGGTCGGCACGCGGGCGGTCAGGGCCTATCCGGCGTTCGAGCACATGGGCGGCATCTTCGCCTATTTCGGCGATGCGCTGCATCCCGAGCCGGTGCCCTTCGAGTACCCCGAGGAGCTGCGCTCGGAGGAGTGGAGCGCGATCCTCTGCACCTCGCACTGGCGCTGCAACTACCGCTACGCCATCGACAACGTGATGGACCCGATGCACGGCGCCTATCTGCACGCCGAATCGCATTCCATGGGGCGCGGCGACAAGGATGCGAGGATGCGCACCCGCGACACCGAGCACGGGCTGGTGTTCGAGAAGACCAACCAGCGCGGGGTCAATTTCGACTGGGTCGAGTTCGCCGACACCGGCGCCCACTGGATGCGGCTCTCCATCCCCTATCAGCGCAACGCCGGTCCCGGCGGCGCGTTCGGCATCGTCGGCTTCGTCACCCCGATCGACCGCGAGAACTGCCGCGTCTTCTTCTGGCGCACCCGGAAGGTGACGGGCTGGGAGCGGTCGGTCTGGCGGTTCATGTACAAGCACAAGCTGGAAACCCTCCACTGGGACGTGCTGGAGCAGGACCGCATCCTGCTGGAAGGCATGCCGAACGACGCGCGCGACCGCGAGTTCCTCTACCAGCACGACACCGGGCTCGCGCGCATCCGGCGGCTGATCGAGGACGAGGCCGGACGCCAGGCCGCGGCGCTCCGCGCGGGCGAAGCGCCCGCCGCGGCGGCCGAGTAGGAGGACCCGACCATGCGCAGCCTCGCCGACTGGATGGAGACCCGGATCGCGCGTTACCGGACCCGGCGCTACGACTGGGACGCGCTCAAGTTCCAGGCCGATTTCGACCCCAAATACCGGCGCGCGCAGATGCGCTATCTCGGCACCGGCGGGACCGGGGTGACGGACGACTCGAACGCCGTGCCGTCCGAGCATTTCACCTTCTCGACCATGGTGCTGCCGCCCGGCTGCGAGGGTCCGCCGCACGTCCATGACGACGTGGAGGAGGTGTTCTTCATGCTGCGCGGGCGGATCCGTCTCACCCTGGAGAGCGACGGCGAGAGCTTCGAGACCGAGCTCGGCGAGCGCGACCTGATCTCGGTGCCGCCCGGGGTCTATCGCGGGCTGGTCAACGAGGGCGAGGAGGAGGCGCTGATGTGCGTGATGCTGGGCGCATCCCGGCCGCGCATCCCGACCTACCCGCCCGACCATCCCCTCGCCAAGATCAAGCGCAAGGCGTGAGCCTTCCGCCGCTCGAAACCGTCCGGGCGAACGGTCGCGCGATCGCCTGCCGCGCGGCCGGCGACGGGCCGGCTCTTGTCCTGCTGCACGGAATCGGCTCGGGCTCGGCCTCCTGGGCGCCCCAGCTCGACGCGCTGGCCGACCGCTTCCGCATCGTCGCCTGGGACGCGCCGGGCTATGGCGGCTCGGACCCGCTGCCCGGGGACGCCCCGCCGTGCGCCGCCTATGCCGACGCCGTGGGCGACCTGCTCGACGGGCTCGGGCTCGCGCGGGTCCATCTGCTCGGCCATTCGCTCGGCGGGCTGATCGCGGCGTGTTTCGCCGCCCGGCACCCCGGGCGGCTCGGGAGCGTCACCCTGTCCGACGCCGCTGCGGGCTATCGGAACGCGTCCGAGGAGATCCGCGTCGGCCGGCTGGAGGCGCGGATCGAGGCGATGACGGCGCTCGGCCCGGCGGAGGTCGCCAGGCGGCGCGCCCGCGAGGTGCTGTCGCCCGGCGCGCCCGACGAGGTCTACGAGAAGGTCTACGCGGTGCAGAGCCGGGTGCGGCCCGAAGGCTACGCCCAGGCCGCCCGCATGCTGCACGGCTCGGACATCTTCGCCGACGCCGCGGCGATCCGGGTGCCGGCGCTGGTGATGTATGGCAGCGAGGACAGCGTAACCCCCGAGGCGATCGGCCGCGACATCGCCGCCGCCATTCCCGGCGCGCGCTACGTCACGCTGCCCGGGCTCGGCCATGCGAGCTATGTCGAGGGGCCGGGGACGTTCAACGCCGCGCTCACCCGGTTCCTGGACGGCCTGGAATGAGCGGCGGACGCCTGCCGTCCCCGCAAGCGGCGGAATAGCGGCGGTGGACCTGAAACTGTCCGGCAAGGTGGCGGTGGTCACCGGGGGCTCGTCGGGGATCGGCCTCGCCTGCGCGCGGATGTTCCTCGAAGAGGGCGCGAGCGTCGCCATCTGCGGCCGGTCGGCGGAACGGCTGTCCGGGGCCGAGCGGCAGCTTGCCGGCGCGCATGGCGCGGACCGCGTGCTGGCGGCGGCCTGCGACGTGCTCGACCCCGGCCGGGTGGCGGAATTCCGCGACCGCGTGGCGGAGCGCTTCGGCCGCGCCGACATCCTGATCGCCAATGCCGGCCAGGCGCGGCGCGGCGGGATCGCCGACCTCGCCGACGACGAATGGCGCGCCGAGCTCGACCTGAAGTTCTTCTCCGTGCTGCACCCCGTGCGCGCCTTCCTGAAGCTGCTCGAAGACGCCGCGCCGTCGGCCATCGTCTGCACCAACGCCCTGCTCGCGAGGCGCCCCGAGCCGTGGCTTGCCGCCACCGCCGCCGCGCGCGCGGGCGCGCTCAACCTCGCCAAGACGATGAGCCGGGACTTCGCACCCAAGGGGATCCGCGTCAACTCCATCCTGATCGGGCTGGTCGATTCGGGACAGTGGAACCGCCGCCATGAACAGGGCGAGGGCGGCGGCAAGAGCAAGCAGGCGTGGTTCGCCGAGCTCGCCCATGAGCGGGGGATCCCGCTTGGGCGCATCGGCGAGGCCGACGAGGCGGCCCGCGTCATGGTCTTCCTCGCCTCGCCGGCGGCGAGCTACCTGACCGGGGAGACCGTCGAGGTCGCGGGCGGGCAGGGGCACCATGTCTGAGATCCCGGCGGGCGAGGCGGTCGCGGCCTTCCTCGAATCCGCCGGGGTGGAGACCGCCTTCGGCGTGATCTCGATCCACAACATGCCGATGCTGGACGCGATCGGGCGGCGCAACCGCATCCGCTTCGTGCCGGCGCGGGGCGAGGCGGGCGCGGTCAACATGGCCGACGCCAATGCCCGCGTCTCCGGCCGGCTCGGCGTCGCCTTCACCAGCACCGGGACCGGCGCCGGCAATGCCTGCGGCGCCCTGGTCGAGGCGCAGACCGCGGGCACCCCGCTGCTCCATCTGACGGGTCAGATCGAGACCGCCTATCTCGACCAGGACCGCGGCTATATCCACGAGGCGCGCGACCAGCTCACCATGCTGCGCGGCGCCTCCAAGGCGGCGCTCCGGGTGCGTTGCGCGGCCGACCTGCCGGGCGCGCTGCGCGAGGCGGCGCGCATCGCCCGCAGCGCGCCCGGCGGGCCGGTCAGCGTCGAGATCCCGGTCGACATCCAGGAAGCGTCGCTGGCGCGGCCGTCCTCGCTCGCCCCGCTCGCGCCCGACCGGCCGGAGCCCGACGCGGCGGCGCTCGACGAGCTCGCCGATGCGCTGGCGGCGGCGCGCCGGCCGATGCTCTGGCTCGGCGGCGGCGCGGCCGGGGCGGCGTCGGAGGCGCGCGCGCTCGCCGCTCTCGGCTTCGGCGTGGTCACCAGCATCCACGGCCGCGGCACGGTCCCGGAGGGCGATCGCATGTCGCTCGGGGCGTACAACTTCCAGCCCCCGGTCGAGGCGTTCTACGCGGGCTGCGACGCGATGCTGGTGGTGGGCTCCCGGCTGCGCGGCAACGAGACGCTCAAATACCGGCTCGCTTTGCCGCGCCCGCTCTATCGCATCGACGCCGATCCCAGGGCGGACGGGCGTTCCTACGCCAACGACATCTTCGTCTGCGGCGACGCGGCCAGGGCGATGGCCGGGCTCGCCGAACGGCTGCGCGGGCGCATGGCCGTCGATCCGGCGCTGGGCGCGGATCTCGCCGCCGCGCGGCACGCCGCCGAGACCGCGCTGCGCGAGACCCTCGGCCCCTATGAGCGGTTGATGGACGATCTGCAGGCCGCCGTGCCCGACGATCTGGTCTGGGTGCGCGACATCACGCTGTCCAACAGCGCGTGGGGCAACCGCGCGCCCCGCCTTTCCGGGCCGCGCCGCGGGGTCCATGCGCTCGGCGGCGGCATCGGCCAGGGGCTGCCCATGGCGATCGGCGCCGCGCTCGCCGCGCCCGCTCGCAAGACGGTGGCGCTGGTCGGCGATGGCGGGCTCGCGCTCTCGCTCGGCGAGATTTCGACGCTCGTGCAGGAGCGCGCCCATGTCGCGCTGATCGCGATGAACGACCGCGGCTACGGCGTGATCCGCAACATCCAGGACCGCGGCTATGGCGGTCGGCACCTCTATACCGACCTCGCGTTGCCCGACCTCGCGGCGCTCGCCGGCGGGCTCGGCCTGCCGTTCCGGCGCGTGGGCGAGGTCGCCGCCATGCGCGCGGCGCTCGACTGGGCGATCGCCGCCGACGGCCCCGCGATGGTGGAGATCGACATGACCGCGATCGGCCCGTTCGCGATACCCTTCGCCGGACCGCCGGTGCGCCGCAAGGATTAGGCCCATGCTGAACGTCGTCCTGATCGGCCGCGGGGCCATCGCCACCGAGGTTCTCAAGCACATCCGGCCGGGCGCCGGGGCGGCGGTCACCGGCGTGCTGGTCCGCCCCGGGCGGGAGGCCGCTGCGCGCGCCGCCCTGCCGGCGACGCTGGAGGTGGCGGGCGCCATCGGCGAGCTCCCCACCGTCCCCGACCTGATCGCCGAATGCGCCGGGCACGGCGCGGTGGCGGAGTTCGGCGAGGATGCGCTGAGGCGCGGCATCGACTTCCTGGCGATCTCCATCGGCGCGCTGGCCGATGCGCCGCTGCGCGCCCGGCTGGAGGCGGCCGCCGCGGCGGGCGGCGGCAAGCTGATCCTGCCGGCGGGCGCGGTGGCCGGCGCCGATGCGCTGGCGGCGGCGCGTATCGGCGGGCTGGAGCGGGTGGTCTACACCTCGCGCAAGCCGCCGGGGGCGTGGCGCGGCACCCCGGCCGAGGCGGCGCACGATCTCGACGCGCTCGACCGCCCGACGGTGCTGTTCGAGGGCGCGGCGGACGAGGCGGCCCGGCTCTACCCGCAGAACGCGAACGTCGCCGCCACCATCGCGCTTGCCGGGGCCGGGTTCGACCGCACCGAGGTGCGGCTGGTCGCCGATCCCGGGGCCGGCGGCAACATCCACACTGTCCGCGTCGAGGGGACGTTCGGCGCCTTCGACATCGAGGTGCGCGGCAGGCCGCTCCCCGGCAACCCCAAGACCTCGACGCTCGCCGCCCACAGCGTGGTCGCCGAAATCCTGCGCCGCGCCGCCGCGGTCGAGATCTAGCCCGCCCGCCCTCGCGCCGTCGCGGCAAATCGCCGCACAGCCCGGCGGGGCGCCCCGTTCGGGGTATATACGCGCTCCGGGACGGGCGGGAATCCCTCCGGCCGCGGCCCGGCCCTCACCCGAGCGACAGGGGATATCGAGGATGGATGTTCGCCGCTGTGCGGTCGCCGCCGCGACGGTCATGGCAATGGCCGCGCTCGGCAATCCCGGCATGGCCCGCGCCCGCGGCGGCGGATTCTACGTGACCGTGACCGGGCTGCTCGCGCTCCCGCGCGACTCCGAAATGTCCCAGGAGGGGGAACGCCGGCGGCTGTCCATGGCGTTCTCGATGAAACCGGGTGTCGGGGTGCTGGCCGCCGCCGGCTACCGCTTCCGCTCGGGGCTGCAGGCCGAGCTCGAGCTCGGCTATCGCCGATCCAGATTCGGCGAGGCGACGAGAATCGAAGCCGGGCACGGCGCCGCCGCTTCGACGCTGTCAGGGAAGTTTCCCGTCGACGGAAGGCTGAACACGTTGAGCCTGATGGCCAACGGTACCTACAGCCTCAGAATGCGCAGGTTCCGACCCTATGCCGGGCTCGGCCTGGGGCTGGCGACCCACATGGCCAAGATCGACCCGGTAACGGTGCGGAGCAACGGCGCTGCGTACACCGCGTTCGCGACCTCGGACAACGCGACGGTGTTCGCCTATCAGGCCATGGCCGGACTCGGCTATCGGGTCACGCGCAGGATGGAGATCAGGCTGGGGTACCGCTACTTCGCCACCCTGAAGCCGGATTTCGGGGACACCGGGTTGACCTACGGCGCCCACAACGTCGAAGCGGGGCTGCTCTACCGGTACTGACCGCGGCGGGCCGCTCACAGGCGGTTCACCGTCTCCCGCAGCTCGTGCTTGAGGGTCTTGCCCATCGCGTTCCTGGGCAGCGCGTCGACGAACAGGACGTCCTTGGGGTGCTTGAAGCGGGCGAGCCTGCCCTCGAAGCGGGCGAGGAAGTCCGCCGGAGGGATCGCCGCGCCCGCCGCCGGGACGACCACGGCGACCGGCACCTCGCCCCAGCGCGAATCCGCCCGGCCGACCACCGCGACGTCCTCCACATCGTCCATGCGGTGGACGAGCTGCTCGATCTCGGCCGGGTAGATGTTCTCGCCGCCCGAGATCACGATGTCCTTCTTGCGGTCGTTGACGAACACGTCGCCGTCGGCATCGCGGTAGGCGACATCGCCGGTATGGAACCAGCCGCCCTTGATGGCGCGGCGGGTCTCTTCCCGGTTGTTCCAGTATTCGAGAAGCACGTTGCCGCCGCGGATCAGGATCTCCCCCGACTCCCCGTCCGGCAGCGGATTGCCGGCCTCGTCGGCGATCGCCATCTCGCAGTGCAACCCGCATTTCCCGGTCGAGCGCGGCTTCAGGCGGCAATCCCCCGGCTTCTGGTAGATCGCGACCGGCGCGGTCTCGGTCAGGCCATAGGTCTGGCACACCGGGATGCCGCGCGCATGGACCGCCTCGATCAGGTGCAGCGGAACGATGGACGAACCGGTGGTCAGCAGGCGCAGGCTGGAGAGGTCCGCCTCCGCCCATCCGGGGAGGTCGATCACCGCCTGGATGGTCGCCGGCACCAGCACCGTCTGGGTCGGGCGGTCGTCCACGATCGCGCGCAGCGTCGCCGCGGCGTCGAAGCGGCGGTGCAGGATCACCGTGCCTCCGACATAGAAGGCGGGCGAGGTCAGGATGTTGAGCCCGCCGACATGGAACATCGGCAGCACCGTCAGCACCCGGTCGGTATCGGTGAGCCCGGCATAGTGGATGCAGTGATGCGCGTTGACCTGGATCGCCTCCTGGGCGAGCACCGCGCCCTTGGGACGGCCCGTGGTGCCCGAGGTGTAGACCAGCAGGCAGGGCGTCTCGCGCCCCGCCCCCGGGTTCCTGTCGTCGCCGCTCGCCGTCTCCGCGTCCCGGGCTATCCCGTCCGCTGGAACCACCGCCGCCGGGCAATCGCCGGCCGCGGCGCGCGCGAGGTCGAGATGATCGGCGTCCGCCACCAGCACGCGCGGCGCCGAATCGCCAAGGATGTAGGCGAGCTCCGGCGCCACCAGGCGCCAGTTGAGCGGCGAGAACATCGCGCCGAGTCGCGCGCAGGCGAAGAACAGCGCCAGCATCGCCGGGCTGTTGAAGCCGAGGAAGGCGACCCGGTCGCCGGGCCGGACCCCGTGCACGCCCTTCAGCGCCCGCGCGCAGCCGCTTATGGTCTCGGCAAAGCGGGCGTAATCGATGTCCTCGCCCTCGAAGCGGATCGCGGTCTTCGACGGGGCGAACGCGGCGTTCTTCTCGACCCAGGACGACAGATCGCTCATTCGTCCTCCTCGCCGCGCTCGTACAGCGCCTCGCGGCCGAGCTTGTCGATGCAGAGCTCGGCCGTCCAGGGCAGCATCAGCGAGCCGCAGCGGCTGTCGCGGTAGAGCCGCTCCAGCGGCAGGCTTTTCAGCATCGACTGCCCGCCGCAGGTGCGGATCGCCTTCTGGCAGAGGTCGTTGGCGGTCTCCATCACCGTGTACTGGGCGCAGTAGGCGCGCAGAACGGACGCCTTGGACGGGTTGGCGCGCGCCTCGCCGAGCATCTGGAACCACAGCGCCTTGGCCTGCTCCAGCGCGACCAGCATCTCGGCCACGGCGTGCTGCTTGGTCGGGTACATGCGCCGCTTGACCGGCGGCATCCCCGGCACCTCGCCGCGCAAATAGCGCACCGTGAAGTCGTACGCCGCCTGGGCGATCCCCATATAGCTCGGGGTGAGCGTCGTGAACATGTGCGGCCAGCGGGTCGCGGCCTCGAAATAGATCCCCTTGGGCATCAGCGCCGCGTCGTCCGGCACGAACACGTTCTCGAACAGGAGATTGCGCGAGACCGTCCCGCGCATTCCCAACGGGTCCCAGTCGCCGACCACGCTCACCCCCTCGGCCTCGGCGGGGATGGCGAAATACATCGTGTCGCGGCGGCTCAGATTCTCCCTCTTCTCGGTGCACAGCACGCCGTAATAGTCGGCCGAGCCCGCGAGCGAGGCGAAGATCTTCTTGCCGTTGATCACCCAGCCGCCGTCCACCCGGTCGGCCAGCGTGCCGAACGGGCGGAACCCCGCCGCCGCCGCGCCGCCTTCGGAGAACGGCTGGGCGTAGATCGCGCCCTTCTCGACGATCCGGGCGTAGTGCAGCGCGCGCCGCCGGTTGTGCTCGCGCCTTTGGCTGCGGGTCATCGGCAGGTCGTCGGCGAGCGCGCCGGTCCACAGGCACGAGCTCACATGCATGTTGAAGGTGAGCGCCGTCGACCCGCAGTAGCGCCCGATCTCGGCCGCCATCAGCGAATAGGCCTTGAGGTCGGCGCCGTGCCCGCCGTGCTTCTTCGGCACGCACACCGCGAGCAGGCCGGATTTGTGGAGGTCGCGGTAATTCGCCATCGGGAAGATCGCGTCGCGGTCCCACTTCTCGGCCCGTCCCGCGAACCTGTCCTCGCCGAGGCGTCTTGCCTCGGCGCAGAGCGCGGCCGCTTCGTCGGTCAGGCCGAAATAGTCCGGGTCGAACATCGGCGCGTCGCGCCCGCCGGTGCCGGTCGCCATGTCTCACGCCCTCCGCTTACAGAGAAAATTGCCGCCCCGATGGATCGCGGTCATGCCCCGCCGTCGACCAGGCGGCCGGATTCGACCACCGGCACCCCGTCGAGGCTGACCGTGCAGTTCCGCATCGGCAGGTCGAAATGCCCGAGCGTGTGACGATCGGCGAACTCGTTGGCGCCGGTCGAGTACAGGAAGTTGCCGGCAAACGCCCGGATCTCGGTGCCGTTGAAGTCGCGCCGGTCGTACATGGTGAGCGCCTCGTAGCGCGCCGCCTCGTTCAGCCCCCAGCCGACATGCGAGGTGGCGTAGGCCTCGCGGTCGCCCCAGGCGGCCCAGTAGCGCCGGAACAGCTCGGCGTCGGTGCCCTCGCCCTCGACGGCGGTGACGTAGTCGTCCTCGATGGTGAGCCCGACCGGCGCCTCGAGATAGCGCTTGAAGGTCAGGTTGACGTCGCCGGTATCGAGCACCAGCCGGCCCTGCACCGAGCCCGCGGCGGGGAAGGCGACCACGATCCCGCCCGGCCAGTGGGCGACGGTCTTGGGACGGTCGCAATAGCCCCACACCCCGGCGCTCGGCGCCCCGTCGAGGGCGACCGTCAGGTCCGAACCGGCGTTCGAGGTCACGCGCATCTGCTTCGCCGCGCGGACCCGCTTGACCGCCGCCTTGACGCGGTCGGTGAGCGCCGGGTCGGGCACCAGGCGCTCCAGCGCGTCGGGATGCTCGTTGCTGACCATCAGCAGCCGCGCGCCGTCGCCGATGATGTCGGGCAGCTCGGGCGCGTGCAGCATCCCTTCCACCGTGAGATCGACCACGAGGGAGCTCGCCGCCAGCGCCTTGACCGCCGGGCCGAGCCCCTGCAAGGCGGGCGATGCGCCGGTGGAACGCACCGGCACCGGCGCGGTCTGCGGCGGCGAGACGACGGTGACGTGGAACGGGCGGGCGCCGCGCCTGAGCAGCGCGAGCTCGGCGAGCTGCACGTTGAGCCGCCGCGACTGGGTCTCCGAGAGGATCGCGACTTCCTCGCCCTTCCCGACCCTGCACAGGCCGAAGACGGTATCGAACGCCGCGATCCAGCGTTCCTCGATTCGGTCGGTGAACAATTGCGGTCTCCCCTAACCCTCGCCCCGCTGTTGTAGCATCCCCGGGGCGGCAATAAAGTCCCGGCGACAGAGGGGGAGAGCCTGCGATGAGCCGACGCCTGACGGTCCACGATCCGCGCGGCACGCCGCCCGGGGTCGCCGGAGAGCGGCTTGCGCCGCGGCTCCGGAGCCTCGACGGCAAGGTGGTCTATCTGGTCGATTGCCTGTTCGACAATTCCGACAGGTTCATGGGCGAGCTGCTCGACTGGTTCGGCGGCAACCTGCCCTCGGTCGATGCCAGGATCGTCAAGCCGCGCGAGAGCTGGGTCGACGATCCCGATATGCGCAAGCGGATCGAGCACGACGGCGACGGGGCGATCCTCGGGGTCGGGCTGTGAAGCACCTGCAGCCCGACGGTCGTCGGGCTCGCGCTCGACCTCGAACGCGCCGGGGTACCCGCCGTCGCGGTCCACACCGAGGTGTTCTCGCAGCTCGTGAAATCCACGGCGCTGGCCAACGGCATGCCGACGGCGCGCCAGGCCTTCGTCCCCCAGCCGGTCGTCGACCGCACGGCGGCGCAGCTCCGCTCCTATATCGAGGGCGCGGACCCGGTCTCCGGCCGCCCCTTCCTGCGCGAGGTGATCGAAGGGCTGACCCGCCCGCTCGACGACGCCGATCTGAGCGGGCTCTCCTTCGAACGCGCCACGCCGCGCCTGCTGGAGCCCGACGGCGAGGACAACCTGCGCGCCTTGTTCGAGGAGAACCGCTGGACCGACCATTTGCCGATCGTCCTGCCGACCGAGGAGCGGGTCGAGGCGATGCTGCGCGGCACCGGCCGCAGCCCCGACGAGGTCGTGGGCACGCTCAGGCCGACCGCCTATCGCGAGGCCTGGGAATTCACCGTCGAGAAGGTCGCGGTCAACGCCGTCATGGCGGGCGCAAGGCCCGAATACCTGCCGGTCATCCTCGCGCTGGCTGCGACCGGGCAGACCGCGCGCTCGTCGAGCACCAACTCGTTTGCCGTCATCGGGGTGGTCAACGGGCCGATCCGCACGGAAATCGGCATGAATGACGGCATCGGCGCGATGGGTCCCTACAACCACGCCAACGCGACGATCGGGCGGGCCTACAACCTCGCCTCGATCAACCTGCAAGGCGGCTCGGTCCCGGGCGACACCTATATGGGCTCGGTCGGCAACTGGTACAACTATTCCTCCACCTTCGCCGAGGCCGAGCAGCGCAGCCCGTGGCAGCCGCTCCACGTCCAGAAGGGATTTGACGCCGAAGAGAGCGCCGCGAGCGTGTTCTTCGGCGCGTGGTACACCCATGCCGGGTACGGACCGCGCGAGACATGGCAGGAGAATTTCCGGCGCTCGCTCGCCGGCTGCGAGCACCATTTCCCGCCGCTCTTCGTGATGGACCCGATCTGCGCCCGCGGCCTGGTCGAGCTCGGCTTCGACACCAAGGAGAAGATGATCGACTGGCTCGCCGACAACGCCCGCCTGCCGGCGCGCGAGTACTGGGACAACCAGTGGGTCAAGACCCTGATCCACCCGCTCGCGGTGGCCGGCGTCGAGCCCTTCGCGACCCGGCTGCGCGCCGCGCCCGAGGAGCCGATCCGCATCTTCGAGCCGTCCGACATCAACATCGTCGTCGCCGGCGGCGAGACCCAGGGCGCGTGGAAGATGATCGCCGGGCGCTACAGCCAAGGCGGCACGGTGTCGATCGACGCCTGGCGCTGAGGCCGCGCGGGAGGTCGACTCGGCGTGGAGCCCCCGGCGATCCCGCTTGACATCCTCTACGGTATGATTGTGTAACTGCACTCAAATGCCCTCTGGCGTCCCGCGCACCCGTCCGGGAGCGTGGCATGTCAGGCACATAATTTTCGGAATGAGGACCGAGTGCGGGCGGTCGCCCCACTCGGTTTTTTTTCGGCACATCAGGAACATAAGCCCCGCAGGGGACGTATCGAGGGACGCGGCCGAGGTTGAAGGGACCGCCGCGCTTCTATCCGAACCGGACAGGCTCTAACATCGCCGGATCGGAACCGCTGGGGAGGCACAGGCGATGGCCGTAATCTTCGAAAACGTGCTGCCGCCCAAGACCGGGCTCGCGCTCGAAATCGAAACCGGGCAGCGGCTCCGCGTGATCGACCTCGAAGGGCAGCAGGTGGTCGACATGGCGTTGTTCAACCGCGACAACCCGCGCGAGAAGCTGTCGACCTCGTATTCGCGCACCCGCTACATCCCGGCGCCCGGGGCGCAATACGTGCCGCGCGACTCGTTGAGCGTCGGCGACACGCTGATGTCGACCTCGTGCCGGCCGATGATGACGATCACCGCCGACACGCCCACGCCCAAGGGCGTCCATGACGTGCATAACCGGATGTGCAACCGCTACCTCTACGAGAGCCACGGCGTCGGGCCGAGGGACGGCTGCCACGAGATCATCGCCGGCGTGATGCAGCCCTACGGCATCGGCTACGACGACATCCCGGACACGATGGATCTGTTCATGAACTACCACCACGACTGCAGCCAGAAGCGGTGGATCATCGATTTTCCGGTTTCGCAGCCGGGCGACTACATCGAGTTCGAGGCGAGGATGGCGCTGCTCGTCGGCCTCTCGAACTGCCCCATGGACGTGCTCGCGCCGTGCAACGCCTATAACTGCACAAGGGTGAAGGTCGAGATCCGCGACTGAGCGTCAAGGCCAGCCCGGATTTCCCGCCCCTGTCACGGCCTGCGTCGCGCCCGGGCGTTCGTCCCGCCAGGAGCGGGCCGAAGAGCGTATCGGGCAATACGGTCGAGGCCCGCGACGCAGCGGGCGGGCGCCCGGGCGCGACCCTTCGGGCGGCGCTGTCCGGCCGACAGGGTGCGCAGACGCGCTTGCCCGATGTCCCCGCATCGCGCCGCGCGCCTCTCCTGCCCTGTCGGCCGGACAGCGCCGCGCAGGCCATGACAGGGGCGGGAAATCCGGGCTAGTCGTCGTCGGTCCGGCGATAGGGGCCGGCCTCCGTCAGCTCGTGCATCTCGTGGCGGAGCAACACGCTCTCGCGGCTGACGAAATTCGCCACCGCCTCGCGGAATCTTGGCTCGCGGATCCAGTGGACGCTGTAGGTGGGGCTCGGCAGGTAGCCGCGCTGGATCTTGTGCGGTCCCTGTGCGCCGGCCTCGACGCGGGCGAGCCCGTGCTCGATGGCGTAGTCGATGGCGCGGTAGAAGCAGGCCTCGAAATACAGCATCCGGTAGCGCCGCTCGGCGCCCCAGTTGCGGCCGTACAGTGTGTCGCTGCCGCGCAGGTTGAGGGCCCCGCCCACCATGCGCCCGCCGCGGAAGGCGGCGACCAGCACGACCCGGTCGGCGAGCTCGCTGCCGAGCAGCCGGAAGAAGGCGCGGGTGAGATATGCGTTCGACCACTTCTTGTCGACCGTGCTCAGGTAGAAGCCGTAGAACGCCTCCATGTGGTGCTCTTCCAGGGCGTCCCCGGTCAGCGTCCTGATCTCCAGCCCGTCATTCGCCTCGCGCCGCTCCTTGCGGATCGACTTGCGCTTGCGCGAGGCGAGCCCGGCGAGGAAGTCATCGAAGCTCCCGTAGCCCCGGTTGTGCCAGTGGAATTGCTGGCCCATGCGCTGCAACAGCCCCGCCTCGCCCAGCGCGCGCCACTCGTCTTCGGTGCAGAAGGTGACATGGAAGGAGGACACCCCGTGCGTCTTGGCGAGCTCCATCAGCCCCGCCGCCAGCATCAGCCGGGTCTGTTCCGTCTCCGCGCCCGGCCGCACCATCAGGCGCGGCCCCGATACCGGCGTGAACGGCACCGAGATCTGGAGCTTCGGGTAGTACTGGCCGCCGGCGCGCTCGAACGCGTCCGCCCAACCCCAGTCGAACACGTACTCGCCGTAGGAATGGCTCTTCAGGTAGCACGGCACCGCGCCGATCAGCGTGCCGTCCTCGTCCTCGATCGCGAGGTGCTGGGGCAGCCATCCGGTACGGCCGGAGACCGAGCCGCTCTGCTCCAGGATGCGCAGGAAGCCGTGCGAGACGAACGGGTTGCCGGGGCCGGCGCAGGCATTCCACGCATCCGGCGCGACCTCCCTTATATCATTGAGAACCTTGATCTTTACCGGCTCGCCGCCGTCGGGCATCGTGGCCTCTGGAACCCATCCGACCGGCGTCCATTGTGTGGCGCGCGGGCGCCGCGCACAAGCGGCCAGGCGGGGTCGGGCCGGTATCGGGATGCTGGACGATCGGCGGGACAAGTGCCATATTGCCGGCCCTTCGATCGCCGCCCCGGCGCGGGAGCCGGCGGCGCGGAAACGCGATGACCATAGCCACGCGCATATTCACCTGGTGGAAGGGCGAGCCGGTCGGAAGCGACGACACGGGCAATCGCTACTACCGCGAGAAGTCGGCGCCCGAGGGACGGCGGGAGCGCCGCTGGGTGATTTACGAGGGCGAGGCCGAAGCCTCGCGCGTGCCGCCGGAATGGCACGCCTGGCTGCACCACACGGTGGACGAGGCGCCGCCGGAGGCGGGATCGCCGAAGCGGCCGTGGCAGAAGCCGCATCGCCCCAACGCCACCGGCACGCCGGACGCGTACCGCCCGCCCGGACATGCCCTGAGCGGCGCGGAACGCGCCCGCGCCCGCAGCGAGTACGAATCCTGGAAGCCGCCCGCGTGACCGCCGGGGTGCCGCCCGGTGCGTAGGAGTCCGGTCGAGACGCTGATCGGCGCCCTGGTCATCGGCGTGGCGGTGCTGTTCTTCGTCTTCGCCTACAACACCGCGCAGGTCGAGACGGTCGAGGGCTACGCCATCTCCGCGTCCTTCGACCGGATAGACGGCATCCATCCCGGCAGCGACGTGCGGATGAGCGGGATCAAGATCGGCACCGTGATCGACCAGCGCATCGATCCGAAATCGTTTCTTGCGGTGGTCAGGATGAGCATCGATTCGAAGATCCGGTTGCCGGCCGACAGCTCGCTCGCGATCACCGCCGACGGCTTGCTCGGCGACAGGTACCTGGCGCTGACGCCCGGGGGGCGGAGGAGACCATTCCCGACGGCGGCGAGATCGAGATCACCCAGGGCGCGATAGACCTGACATCGCTGCTCGGCCAGTTGATTTTCAGCCAGACCGGCAATGAGGGCGGCGGCGCCACCAAGTGACCGGGCGGCGCGCGCGGCGGGCACGGCGCCGGAGCAGCGCTGGGATCCCGCGCGCTATGCGGAGCACGGCCGTTTCGTCTCCGACCTCGCCGGGCCGCTGGTCGAATTGCTGGCGCCCCGGCCGGAAGAGGACATCCTCGACCTCGGCTGCGGCGACGGCGTGCTCACCGCCGCCATCGCGGCGCGCTGCCGGAGCATCGTCGGCGTCGATGCCAGCCCGGCGCAGGTCGCGGCGGCGCGGGCGCGGGGCGTCGACGCGCGGGTCTGCGACGGTCACGCGCTGCCCTTCGAATCGGAGTTCGATGCGATCGTCACCAACGCGGCGCTGCACTGGATGACCCGGCCCGACGAGCCGATCGACGGGATGTGGCGGGCGCTTCGCCAGGGCGGACGCATCGCCGGCGAGATGGGCGGCGCGGGGAACGTGGCGCAAATCTCCCGCGCGCTTGCGAACGCGCTGGAACGCCGCGGGATCGACCCGGAATCCCGCTTCCCCTGGTACTTCCCGACCCCGGAAGCCTACCGGCGCCGACTGGCCGCGCGGGGATTTGAGGTCCGGACGATGGCGCTGGTGGAGCGGCCGACGAATCTGCCGGGCGACATCGTGGGCTGGCTGGAGACCTTCGCCGCGCCGTTCCTCGACGCCGTGGCGGAAGACGCGCGGCCGGCGCTCTTGTCGGAGGTGAGGGACGCGCTGGAGCCGGCTCTCTATCGCCAAGGCACGGGCTGGGTGGCGGATTACGTCCGGCTCCGCTTCCTTGCGGTCAAGCCCGCGGCGGACGGATGCTGAGGCTGGCCGCCGTCGTCGCGCTGATCGGGGCGCTGATCGGGGCGGCGCCGGCGGCGGCGCAGGAGGGCCGGGTCGCGGTGCTCCAGGGTCTCGACAAGGTGACCGCCAGAATCTCGACCTTCGACGCCCCGGTCGACCGGCCGGTGAGGTTCGGCACGCTCCGCATCGTCTCGCGCCATTGCCGTAAACGGCCGCCCGAAGAGCCGCCCGAGACGACGGCGTTCCTGGAGATCGTCGAGCTGCGGCGGGACGGCCCGGCGATGCCGTTGTTCAGCGGCTGGATGTTCGCCTCGAGCCCGGCGCTGTCCAGCCTGGAGCACCCGGTCTACGACGTCTGGGTGGTGGATTGCAGGACCGCCTCGACAGCCGAGGGCGCGACTTCGCGCTGAAAGGACGCCGATCTGTCGAGCGCGTCGGCGAGCAGTTGCCGGTAACCCGAACGGTGGATCTCGACGGCGCCGAAGCGGGCGAGATGCGGCGTGACGAACTGGACGTCGAGCAGGGTGAACCCGCCCGCCGCGAGGCGCGCCACCAGATGCACCAGCGCCACCTTGGAGGCATCGGATTCGCGCGTGAACATGCTCTCGCCGAAGAACGCGGCGCCGAGCGCGACGCCGTAGAGCCCGCCGACCAGACGCCCGTCGCGCCAGGCTTCGACGCTATGCGCCCGCCCCATCGCGTGCAGCTCGCAATAGAGGTCGACGATCTCGCGGTTGATCCAGGTCTCCCTGCGCCCGCTGCCCGGCTCGGCGCAGGCCGAGATGACCTCGCGGAAGGCGGCGTCGCAGCGGATCTCGAAGACGCCGCTGCGCACCCGCCGGGCCAGCCGCCGGGGCGTGTGGAACCGGTTGAGCGGCAGGATTCCGCGCTTCTCCGGGTCGATCCAGTAGAGCGTCGGATCGTCGCGCCGCTCGGCCATCGGGAACAGCCCCACGGCATAGGCGCGCAGCAGCGTCTCCGGGCTCAGCGCGGCCATGGCCTCATTCCGGCTCCGCGACGAAGGCCTCGAGCCACTTGATGTCGTAATCGCCGTTGATGAAGTCGGCCTCGGACACGATCCGTTCGTGCAGCGCGAGCGTGGTGTCGATGCCGCCGATCACGCACTCCTGCAGCGCCCGGCGCAGCCGCATCAGGCATTCGTTGCGCGTCGAGCCGTGGACGATCAGCTTGGCGATCAGGCTGTCGTAGTTCGGTGGGACCGAATAGCCGGCGTAAATCCCGGAATCGACGCGCACGCCGAGCCCTCCCGGCGGGTGGTAATCGGTGATGCGGCCCGGCGAGGGCGCGAAGGTCTCCGACGATTCGGCGTTGATCCGGCATTCGATCGCATGGCCGGAGAACACGATATCCTCCTGACCGAAACCGAGCGGCAAGCCGGCGGCGATGCGGATCTGCTCGCGGACGATGTCGATCCCGGTGATCGCCTCGGTCACCGGATGCTCCACCTGGAGGCGCGTGTTCATCTCGATGAAGTAGAATTCGCCGTCCTCGAAGAGAAATTCCAGGGTGCCTGCGCTGCGATAGCCGAGGCGTTGCATCGCCTGGCAGGCGATGCCGCCGATCCGGTCGCGCTGGTCGTCGTTCAGCGCCGGAGAGCCCGCCTCTTCCAGCACCTTCTGGTGGCGGCGCTGGAGCGAGCAGTCGCGCTCGCCGAGATGGACGACATTGCCTTCCCGGTCGGCGAGCACCTGCACCTCGATGTGGCGGGGCCGGTCGAGATATTTCTCGATATAGACCGATTCGTCGCGGAAGGCCGCCTTGGCCTCGGAGCGCGCCATGGCGAGCGCCGAGGGCAGCACGTCGGCGGCCTCCGCGACCTTCATGCCGCGCCCGCCACCGCCGCCGGCCGCCTTGATCAGCACCGGAAAGCCGATTTCCCCGGCGATTCGCGCCGCCTCCGAATCCTCGCTCACCGGACCGTCCGAGCCGGGGACGGCGGGGACGCCGAGCCCGATCATCGCCTTCTTGGCCGCGATCTTGTCGCCCATCATCGCGATGTGATCCGCCGACGGCCCGATGAAGCAGAGGCCGTGCTCCTCGACGATGGAGGCGAACTTGTCGTCTTCCGACAGGAAGCCGTAGCCCGGATGGATGGCGTCCGCGCCCGCGATCACCGCCGCCGAGACGATCGCCGGCACGTTGAGATAGCTCTGGCGCGCCGCCGGCGGGCCGATGCAGACGCTCTCGTCGGCGAGCCGGACATGCATCGCGTCCTTGTCCGCCGTCGAGTGCACCGCGACGGTCTGGATTCCCATCTCCTTGCACGCACGGTGGATCCGCAGAGCCACCTCTCCCCGGTTGGCGATAAGGACCTTGTCGAACAAGCGGGACCCCTTATTCGAGGACGATCAGCGCTTCGCCGAATTCCACCGGTGCTGCATCGGAGACCAGAATGCGGGCGACCTTGCCGGCGCGCGGCGCGCGGATCGGGTTAAAAGTCTTCATCGCCTCGATCAGAAGCAGCGTGTCGCCGGCGGCGACCGTGTCGCCGGGCTGCACGAAAGGCAGGGCGCCGGGCTCCGGCGCGACATAGACGGTGCCGACCATGGGCGCGACGACGGCATCCTCCGTCGCAGGCTCCGGGGCTTCCGGCGCGAGCGGCGGCGACTCCGGCGGCGGAACGGAAGCGGGCGGCGGCGCGGGCGCGGCGGCGTGCGCCGCCGCGGTCCGCCCGGTCACCCGGATCCGGCGGTCGCCCTCGGCATATTCGATTTCCCCGAGCCCGGTCTCTTCCAGCAGGGATGCCAGCCGCCGGATCAACGCTTCGTCGATCTCCAGCGGCGGCATCAGCCCGCTTTCGCTGCGCCCGACGCCAGACGGGAAGCGGCTTCGACGGCGAGGGTGTAGCCGTGGCTGCCGAAGCCGCAGATCACCCCGGCGGCGACCCTGGAGACATAGCTGTCGTGGCGGAACGCCTCGCGCCGGTGCGGGTTGGACAGATGCAGCTCGATCACCGGAAGCTCGCTCGCGACAAGCGCATCCATCAGGGAGAGCGATGTGTGGGTGAGCCCCGCGGGGTTGATCACGATCGCGTCCTGGGTCTCGCGCGCGGCGTGAATCCAGTCGATCAGCTCGCCCTCGTGGTTGGACTGGCGGAAGTCGATTTCGACGCCGAGCGAACGCCCCTTGTCGCGGCACAGCCTCTCGATCTCGGCCAGCGTCTCGCGGCCGTAGATCTCCGGCTGGCGTGTACCGAGCATGTTGAGGTTGGGGCCGTTGAGGACGAGGACGCGGGGGGCCAAGCTCGATCACTTCCGGTGAGAGGGGACAAATCTATATAGGGGGACGGGATTCGATTCGCAACGACGGCGTGCGCGACGCCCCTCTCCCGACCCCTTTACAGCCTCCGCAACCCCGTCTATCACCGGCGCCCTCGCTCCGGCGTGGCTATGGGCGGCGGCGCAGCATGACCGACAAGATCGCACGCTTTCTCGCGGCCCGCCGGCCGGCCACGCCTTGCCTGGTGGTCGATCTCGACGTCGTCGAGGAGAACTACCGCGCGCTCGTCGAAGCCCTGCCCACGGCCGAGATCTACTACGCCATGAAGGCCAACCCGGCGCGGCCGATCGTCGAGCGTCTCGAACGCCTGGGTTCCAGCTTCGACACCGCCAGCATCTACGAGATCGAGCAGTGTCGGGCGCTCGGCATCGCGCCGGAGCGGATGGCCTATGGCAGCACCGTCAAGAAGGAGCGCGACATCCGCAGCGCGCACGCCTACGGCGTCGGGCTGTTCGCCTTCGACAGCGAGGCCGAGCTCGCCAAGCTCGCCCGCGCGGCCCCCGGCGCCCGGGTGCTGTGCCGCATCGCGATGGAGGGCGCCGGCGCCGACTGGCCGCTGTCGGAGAAATTCGGCTGCCGCATCGACATGGCGATCGATCTTCTCCAGCGCGCGGGCGCGCTCGGTCTCGATCCGCACGGCCTGTCTTTCCATGTCGGCTCGCAGCAACGCGATGTCGCGCAGTGGGATATCGCGATCGGGCGGTCGGCAATGGTCTTCACCGCGCTGAACCGGCGCGGCGTCGACCTCGAGACGATCAATCTCGGCGGCGGGTTTCCCGCGCGCTACCGCCAGCACGCACCCCCGGTGGAGCGCTACGGCGCGGCGATTTCCGCCGCGATGACCCGGCATTTCGGCAACAACCTGCCACGCATGATGATCGAGCCGGGGCGCTGCATCCCCGGCGATGCCGGCGTCATCCAGACCGAGGTGGTGCTGATTTCGCGCAAATCCCGCGACGACGACAGGCGCTGGGTCTATCTCGACGTCGGGCGTTTCGGCGGGCTGCCCGAGGTGCTGGACGAGGCGATCCAGTACCAGCTGCGCACCGGGCGCGACGGCGGGCCGACCGGACCGGTGGCGATCGCCGGGCCGACCTGCGACGAGGTCGACATGCTCTACGAGAATGCGGGCTACGAGCTTCCGCTCGCGCTCCGGATCGGCGACCGGATCGAGATCCTGAGCGCCGGCGCCTACACGGCGAGCTACGCCTCGATTGGCTTCAACGGCTTCCCGCCGCTCGACGAGTACTACATCTAGCGGGCTTCGGTGCGCCCGTCCGCGGCCGCCTCGCGCGCGTCCGCGACGAGTTGGCGCATCGTCTCCAGATCGCGCCCGCCGCGGATCACCTTGCCGCCGATGACGAATGACGGGGTGCCGTTGAGGGAGAGCGCGTCGGCGATGGCGTAGTTGCGGTTGATGATGCGGGCGATGTCGGGCTTTCCGAGATCGCGTTCCAGCCGCCGCCGGTCGAGCCCCGCCTGCTCGGCGAGGGAGAGCACCTTGCCCCTGTCCAGCGCGCCGCGCGACTCCATCATGAGGTCGTGGAAGCGCAGGTATTTCGCACCGCCCTGGTTGCGCGAGGCCAGCGCCGCGCGGGCGGCGAAGACCGATTCGGGACCGAGAATCGGCCATTCGATGTAGACCCGACGGATCTTGCCGTCGGACGCGATGAGCTCGTCGACGATCGGATGGACCCGCCGGCACACGCCGCAGCGGTAGTCGAAGAACTCGACCACGGTCACGTCGCCGTCGACATTGCCGCCCACCGGGGTCGCCGGGCGCTCGAACAGGTCCCGCCGGTACTTCTCGATGGCGACCGCGGCGGCGCTCTCCTTCGCCGCCTCGCGCTTGGCCGCGAGCGCCTCCATCGCGCGCTCGATCACCTCCGGATGGCGCAGCAGGTAGGACTCGACGACGCTTTCAATGGCCTGGCGCTGCTCGGCCGTCATCTCGGCCGCGCGGGCGGGGAGTGCGCCCGCCACGGCGATCGCACAGACCGCCGCGAGAATCCATGAGCGCATGCCGCTTCTCCCGTTCGCCGATCCAATTCCGCAAGCGCGCCGTCGCGATTCTATCACGGCAGGCGCCATGCCGCCGCTCACCGTCCCCGCGCGCGCCGTTTCAGCGTGCCCAGCAAATCCTCCGCGCGCAGGCGGCCGGCGGAGCCCTCCTCGAACAGGCGCTTGGCCCGTTCGGCCATCAGCACCGCATCGCCCGTTCGTCCGGCGCGCATGGCATATTCGGCCGAGGCGAGCGCGGCTTCGCCGAGCTTTCCCGAGCGTCCATAGGCCGTCGCGGCAAGGCGCCAGGCGAGTGCGATGGTATCGTCGTAGCGCAGCGCCTCTTCCAAATTGGAGACCGCCGACCCGAGCAGCGTCTGCCGGTTGGTCTCGATCATGGCATGGGCGAGCCCGACGCGCAGCAGCGGCGCATCGGGAAGTTGCTCGACCGCGCGGCGGTAGTAGGGCAGGGCGTCCGCGATCCGGCCGCTCTCGAACAGGATCTGGCCCTTGAGCTCGAGAAAATACGGGTCTTCCGGATGCTCGGAGATCAGCCCGGAGACGGTGTCCAGCGCCTTGGCGAATTCCGCCTGGCGATAATGCGCGACGGCGCGGGCGTAGCGCGCCGGCACGGAGCCGTCGCTCGCCGGATATTTGCGCAGGGTTTGCTCGGGCCGGTCGAGGAAGCCGTCGAGCTTGGCGACCATGCGCCGATGCGCGTCGATGGCCGCCGGCGGGGCCGGGACGTCGGAATGCCTGGAATTCGCGACATGGTTGCGCAGGAACGCGATCCGGTCGCGGGTCAGCGGATGGGTGACCTGGTAGCTGATCTGCTCCTCTTCCTGCCGGCTCAGGAACAGGCTCTGGTAGTCCTCGAGAATCTCCATGAATTCGAGCAAGCCGCGGCTCGACTGGCCGGTCCGGTCGAGCAGGCGGACGGCCGCGCGGTCCGCCGAATTCTCCTGCGTCCGGCTGAAGGAAAGGAGCCGCGAGCGCACCAGATGCTGGCCCGCGCTGATGGTCGCGATCGCCACCCCGGCATCGCCCGCCAGCGTGCCGAGGACGGCGCCGATCACGGCGCTCATCAGCGTCGGCGTGGCGGCGTCGCGCAGCACGGTGTCGAGCCGCGCCAGGTGACCGCCCGCGATGTGACCCGTCTCATGCGCCAGCACCCCGATCACCTGCCCCGGATGCGTGGTCCGGCGCAGCAGGCCGGTGGTCAGGAACATGTGCCGCCCGCGCGAGACGAAGGCGTTGGGCGCGTTCGAGCGCAGCAGGTGGATGCGCACCGAATCGGGCTCGACGCCGGCGGCGTCGAGGATCGGTTCGAGATGGGACCGGATAATATTCTCGATCTCGGTGTCGTAGATCTGTACCGTCGGGGCGGCGAGAGCCGGCGCGGCGGACGCGATCAGCAAGGCGCCGCTCAGGGCCTTCACCCAAGCGGCGAGGCGAATGAAACCGGTACGGAACATCGAACACCTTGTTCTGTGTAGGCGTATGTGGGTCGCTGTCCGCCGTAAAACAATCTTCTTCGCCGTCATTCCCCTGCTGGCGGGGTGCGGGACCGTCTCCCAGCCTCTCGGCGTTGTCGGTCGCGCCGCGGACGGCTTCGGCGGCGCCGTCGCGGATGAGCCGACCGCCGCCCTGGTCGCGCGGGATATCCTGTCCGCCGGCGGCAACGCGGCCGACGCCGCGGTGGCGCTCTATTTCGCGCTCGCCGCGACCTATCCGGTCGCGGCGGGTATCGGCGGCGGCGGGGTCTGTCTGGCCTACGATTCCCGCAGCAACCGGCCCGGGATGGTCGATTTCGGCCTCGCGCGGATGGCGGGGTCGGCCGGCGCGAAGCCCGGTGTCGCGCCGCCCGGCAATGTCCGCGGCATGGCCGCCCTGCACGCGCGCTTCGGTGGGCTTCGCTGGGCCCGGCTGGTTCAGCCGGGCGAACGTATCGCCCGTTTCGGCCATCGGATCTCGCGCGCCCTGGCGCGCTCGATCGCCGCCAACGCCGCTCGCCTCCGGCGCGACGAGCGGGCGCGCTCTCTCTTCTTCAGACCCGACGGCAGCCCGCTGCGGGAAGGCGACCGTCTGGAACAGGTGACGCTCGCCACGGTCATCGGCCAGCTACGGTTCCAGGGAGCGGGCGCGCTCCACAGCGGTCCCCTGGCGCGCCGCTATGCCGAGTCCGCCGCCGCCATCGGCAGCAGCCTGCCCGTCGCGGCGCTGCGCAGCGCCACGCCGGCGTGGCGCGAACCGCAACGCTTCGAGGTCGGCGACCATGAAGCCGTGCTGGTGCCCTCCTCGATGGCGGCGGGGCTGTGGCGACGGCTCTTCGTCGAGGGGGCGTATGGCCGCGCCGACGACACCGGCAAGGCGCGGGCGATCGCCGAGGCGGCGCTCGCCGCCGGCCGACCGGCGCCGGGCGCCCATCCCGCCTCGCCGGACTTGAGCGGGACCACGGGTTTCGCCGTAATCGACCGCGCCGGCGGGGCCGTCGCCTGCCGCCTCTCGATGAACGGGGCCTTCGGGACGGGGAGGATTCTCCCCGGAATCGGGGCTTTTGCCGCGGCGCCCGGGCGCGGGACCGAGGCGGCCTCGATCGCCGTCGTCAGCAACGCCAACACCCGCAACACGTTCTTCGCCGCCGCGGCTTCCGGCGGACCGGCCTCCGCCGCCGCCCTGGTCCGGGTTGCCGGCGGCGTCCTGTTCGACGGAAGGCCGGTGGCGGACGCCCTGGCGGACGGCCGCGTCTCCGCCGATGCCCGATCGCGGACGGTCTACGCCGAGGCCGGAATTGCCGATACCGCCGCGCCGTTCCGGGGCCGCGGCTTCAGGATCGTCGCCGGCGGCTCGCTCGGCCGCGTCAACGCGATCCACTGCCCCGGCGGCAGCCGGCGCGGCCAGGACAGCTGCCGCTACGGCGTCGATCCGCGCGGATTCGGCCACGCCGCGAGCGCGGCGCGGTAGCATGGCGCTCAAGCGCGCCGCCCGCGGGTCGGTCCCGCCCTTCATCGTGATGGACGTCATGCGCGTGGCCAACGAGCGCGCGGCGGCCGGAGAGGACATCGTCCACCTGGAGGTGGGACAGCCGGCGACATCCGCGCCCCGCGCCGTGCTCGACGCGGCCGCCGCGGTGCTGGAGCGCGATCCGCTGGGCTACACCGAAGCGACCGGCATCCCCGATCTCCGCTCGAGGATCGCCCGGCACTATCGCGAACGCTACGGCATCGACCCGGATCCGGCGCGGATCGTCGTCACCACGGGGTCGTCCGGCGGGTTCATGCTCGCCTTTCTGGCGGCCTTCGATCCCGGCGACCGCGTCGCCCTGGCCGATCCCGGATACCCGGCCTACCGCAACATCCTTTCGGCGCTCGGCATCGAGGCGGTGTGCATCGCGACAGGGCCGGAGACCCGGTTTCAGCCGACACCCGCGCTGCTGGAGGCCGAGGGCCGCCTCGACGGGCTGATCGTCGCGAGCCCGGCCAATCCCACCGGCACGATGCTCGACCGCGCCGCGCTCGCCGCGCTCGCGGGCTATTGCGCCGAGCGCGGCATCCGCCTGATCTCCGACGAGATCTATCACGGCATCGCCTACGAAGCCCCGGCCGATACCGCGCTCCGCTTCACCGACCGGGCGGTGGCGATCAACAGCTTCTCGAAATACTTCTCGATGACCGGCTGGCGAATCGGCTGGATGGTGGTGCCGGAAGACCTCGGCCGGGCCGTGGAATGCCTGGCCCAGAACCTGTTCATATCGCCGCCTACCCTGGCGCAGCATGCCGCCATCGCGGCTTTCGACTGCGCCGCCGAGCTCGACCGCAATGTCGCCAGATACGCGGAGAACCGGGCAATCCTGCTGGCCGGATTGCCGCCGATCGGCTTCGCCCGCTTCGCGCCCGCCGACGGCGCGTTCTATCTCTACGCCGACGTCCGCGCGTTCGGCATCGACAGCCGGGAGCTGAGCCGCCGGCTACTCGCCGAGGCGGGGGTCGCGGTCGCTCCCGGGCTCGACTTCGACCGGCGCCGCGGCGGAGACTACGTGCGGCTGTCCTTCGCCGGATCGCAGCAGGACATGCGCGAGGCGGTGGCGCGGCTGGAGCGCTGGGCTGGCGCCGCGCCGGCTATTTGACGATCTTCTGCCACCAGCCGCGCCGTTTCGGGCGGTCGTTCTCCTCCGCGACGACGGCGTCGGCCGATTCGGACCCCGCCTCCCCTCCCGGCGCCGCCAGCGCCGGTGCGGGATCGGGCTCCGGCGGGGCGACCGACACCGGCTCGGGCTCGGGTTCCGCTATCGCAACCGGCTCGGGCGCGGGTTCCGGTATCGCGACCGGCTCGGGCTCGGGTTCCGCTATCGCGACCGGCTCGGGCTCGGGTTCCGGCATCGCGACCGGCTCGGGCGCGGGTTCCGGTATCGCGACCGGCTCGGGCTCGGGTTCCGCTATCGCGACCGGCTCGGGCTCGGGTTCCGGCATCGCGACCGGCTCGGGCGCGGGTTCCGGTATCGCGACCCGCTCGGGCTCGGGTTCCGGCATCGCGACCGGCTCGGGCTCGGGTTCCGCTATCGCGACCGGCTCGGGCTCGGGTTCCGGCATCGCGACCGGCTCGGGCGCGGGTTCCGCTATCGCGACCCGCTCGGGCTCGGGTTCCGGCATCGCGACCGGCTCGGGCTCGGGCTCCGACCGGGGCTCCTGGACCGCTCCCGATTCGGGCACGCCGTCGCCGTCGGGAGCCGCGCCGGGCGTCGCGGAACCGTCGGTCTCCGCCGCTCCGCCGGTGTCGGACGCCGCCTTGGAGCCGCGCCCCGACCGCCGGCGTCCCCCCCGGCGTCCCGAGCGTTTCCGGGCGGGCCGCTTCTCGCCGCCGGCGCCTTCGCCTTCGGTCTCTGCGGTCTCCTCCGACACGGCTTCCTCGGGCGGCTGTGCGGTCGTTTCCGCGGCGGGCTCGGCGACCGCTTCCGCGGCCGGCTTGCGCCGCGAGCGCCGGCGCCGCGAGCGCTTCTTCTCGCCGTCTTCCGCGGCGGCCTTGGCGGGCTTGTCCGCCGCTTCTGCGGCTGGCGGACGCTCGTCGGATTCCGCCGCGCGCACCCGCTCGATGCGCATATCGGGCGGAATCACGCTGTCGTCGCCGAGCAGCGTGACCCGGAATCCGTAGCGGTTTTCGATGTCGGTCAGCATCGCCCGCTTGTTGTTGAGCACGTAGAGCGCGACCGAGCTGGGGATCGAGACCGTGACCTCGCCCAGACGGTGCCGGATTCCCTCGTCCTCCAGCGCGCGCAGCACCTGAAGCGCCATCGACTCGGTGGACCGCACGAACCCGGCGCCCCGGCAATGGGGACAGGTCTGGCTGCTCGCTTCCTGCAGGCTCGGACGCAACCTCTGACGCGACAGCTCCAGCAGGCCGAAACCGCTGATCCGGCCGATCTGGATGCGCGCCCGGTCCGCCTTCATCGCCTCCTTGAGCCGGCGTTCGACCTGGCGCAGGTTGCGGTTTTCCTGCATGTCGATGAAGTCGATGACGACGAGCCCCGCGAGGTCGCGCAGCCGGAGCTGGCGGGCGATCTCGTCGGCCGCTTCGACATTGGTGTTGACCGCGGTCTCCTCGATATTGCGCTCGCGCGTCGAACGGCCCGAGTTGACGTCGATGGAGACCAGCGCCTCGGTCGCCTGGATGACCAGGTAGCCGCCCGACTTGAGCTGCACCTCGGCGCTGTGGATCGCATCGAGCTGCCCCTCGATCTGATAGCGGTGGAAGAGGGGGATGTCGGTCTCGCGATAGCGCTGGACCCGCTTGGCGTGGCTCGGCGTCAGCATCCGCATGTATTTCTTGGCGGTCTGGTAGGCCTCCATCCCGTCGACCAGGACCTCCTCCACGTCCCTGGTGTAGAGGTCGCGGATGGCCCGCTTGATCAGGCTCGCGTCCTCGTAGACCAGGGCCGGCGCGATCGAGTTGAAAGTCCGCTCGCGCACTTCGTCCCAGTTGCGGCTCAGATACTCGAAGTCCCGGCGGATTTCCGCCTTGCTCCGCTCGGTCCCGGCGGTCCGTATGATGACGCCCATCCCGTTCCGGATTTCGAGGTCGTCGATGATCTTCTTGAGCTTCTTGCGCGCGTTCGCGTTGGTGATCTTGCGCGAAATGCCGCCGCCGCGCGCCGTGTTGGGCATCAGGACGCAGTAGCGCCCGGCCAGCGAGATATAGGTGGTCAGCGCCGCGCCCTTGTTGCCGCGCTCTTCCTTGACCACCTGGACCAGGATGATCTGGTTGCGCTTGATGACTTCCTGGATCTTGTAGCGTCGGGCGCGCCGCCGGCCCGATCCCGATTCGGCGTCGCCGTTGCCGTCCTTGCGCTTGCGTCCCCGGCGCCGCCTGCGGGGGGCGGGCCGAGCCTCTTCGCCGCCGGCGTCTTCGCCGTCTTCGTTTGCGGAGCCCGCCGCTTCCGGCGCCGCCTCCCCGTCCGCAGAGCCCTGAGGTTCTTCCGAATTCCCGGCCTCCGCGGCCGCTACATCGGCGAGCGGGGCGCCGGCCGATTCGGGAAGCGCGGCATCGGCCTCGTCCTCGGCCGGCTCCGCGTCGTCGGCCTCGGACATCTCCTCCACCGTGCTGTCGATCTCGTCGACCAGCGCCTGCGCGACGTTTTCGTTCCCGCCCTCGGCGTTCTCCGCTGCGACCAGCGCCTCGCGGTCTTCCACCGGGATCTGGAAGTAGTCGGGGTGGATGTCGTTGAAGGCCAGGAAGCCATGCCGGTCGCCCCCGAAATCGACGAACGCCGCCTGCAGGGACGGTTCGACTCGGGTGACCTTGGCTAGATAGATGTTTCCCTTGAACTGGCGTTTGGTCGACGTCTCGACGTCATACTCATCCAGCCGGTTCGCGCTGGTGATGACGACACGCACCTCTTCGAGGTGGGTGCCGTCGATCAGCATCCGTTTTGTCATCAATTGCTCCGGGGCCGGCGCGGCGCGACGCAAGGCGTCGTGACGGCGCGCCCGGCCGTGTTTCGGTCGTGGCCTCGAGGGGCGCCGTCGAAACCCGGTCGCGCGGAATGGGCTCCGCCCGATCTCGGCCGATACGGCTGCCGAATTCTTTGCTTGCCTCGGACCCGGCCATTCTCTCCAAATTCCGACGTCAGCGTGCGGCGCCGGCTTTCGCCGGGCGCACTGCCGGCACGGCATCGCCGCTGCGTGCCGCATGCGCGGCCGAGCCCAGCCGGCCGCGTCCGAAACATAGTCGCGCGGCCCCGCGCACTCAACCGCATTCCTCACCGCCCGGCGGTCGATTGACACGCCGCGCGCGGCCAAGAAGAATTCCCGCCGCCGCAGTGGCCGCCGAGGAACGAATCATGCGGGTCGAGGCCGTCAGATCCGACATCCCCCAGCCTCTCGCCAACTACACCGAGGCGTTTTGCGCCGGCGGGCTGATCTTCGCGGCGGGCCAGCTTCCCACCGATTTCACGACCGGAATACCGCCCGAGGCGCGGACCGATCCGGCGTTTCCCTATTACGGGTCCGACATCAAGAAACGCACCCGGTACGTGCTGAACAACCTCGTCCGGACCTTCGAGGCGGCGGGCTCCTCGCTCGACCATGTCGTCAAGGCGCAGGTGTTCCTCGAAGACCTCAACGATTTCAACGCTTTCGACGAGGTCTGGAAGGAATATTTCAGGACCCCGCCGGCACGCACCACGGTCGGCACCAGCGGCCTGCTGGTCCGGGACGCGATGATCGAGATCGACCTGATCGGCTATGTGCCCGGCGAGCTCGACTGTACCGCGGTGACGTCCGATGTGCCCCAGCCGCTCGCCAGCTACACCGAGGCGTTCCGGGTCGGCGGGCTGGTCTTCGCCGCCGGCCAGCTTCCCACCGATTTCACCACCGGAATCCCGGCCGAGGCGCGGACCGACCCGGCGTTTCCCTATTACGGCTCCGACATCAAGAGGCGCACCCGCTACGTGCTCGGGAACCTGGCCCGGACCTTCGAGGCGGCGGGCTCCTCGCTCGATCGCGTGGTCAAGGCGCAGGTCTTCCTGGAGGATCTCCACGAGTTCGATGCCTTCGACGAGGTCTGGAAGGAGTATTTCGATTCGCCGCCGGCGCGGACGACGGTCGGCACGACGGGTTTGCTGGTCAAGGATTCGATGATCGAGATCGACCTGATCGGCTACGTTCCCGGCGCGCTCGAATGCACCGCGATCCGGTCCGACAGCCCGCAGCCGCTCGCCAACTACACCGAGGCGTACCGGCTGGGCGATTACGTCTTCGCCGCGGGCCAGGTGCCGAGCGACTTCGTCGCCGGAATTCCGGCCGAGGCCAGGGTCGATCCGGCCTTTCCCTATTACGGTTCCAACATCAAGAAGCGCACCCGCTATGTCCTGGACAATCTGGCGCGCACCTTCGCCGCCGCGGGGAGCTCGCTCGACGATGTCGTCAAGGCTCAGATCTTCCTGGAAGACCTCAACGATTTCAACGCCTTCGATGAGGTCTGGAAGGAATATTTCGACATCCCGCCGGCGCGGACCACGGTCGGCACCACGGGTCTTCTGGTCCCCGACGCGCTGATCGAGATCGATCTGATCGGGGCGGTTCGAGGCTGAGGAGCGCAGATGGCCAAGTTCCTGATACTCGCGCGGCCCAGGAAGCCGCTGCCGCAAAAGGCCAATGTCGACGGCGCCCGGGCCCAGTGGCGGGCGCTGCGCGACGAGGGCAGGGCGGAGGTGTTCGAGATCGTCGAGGACAACGGCGCCGGGTTCGCGGTGTTCCTCGACGTCGAAGACCATGACGAGCTGATGGCCGTGCTGTTCCGCAACCCGGGCGGCAGCTGGGGTTCCTACGAGGTCTACCCGCTCGGTACGCTGGAAGGCGAGACCCGGGCGATGCGCGAGGCGGGGATCATCGGCTAGCGGCGGGAGAAGGACATGGCGAAGTTTCTCATCATCAACCGGCCGCCGCCGCACCGCACCAAGGACGCGCCGGTCGGCCAATGCGTCAACCATTTCGTGTCGCTCGGCGAGAGCAACCGGGCGAGCGTCTACCCGATCGCCGGGCTCAAGGGCTATGCCACGCTGGTCGACGTGGACGACCACGAATCGCTGCGCGACGTGGTCGCGGGCAACGCGATGGGCAATATCGAGGAATACCGGATCATCGCGCTCGCCGATCTCCGCGACTGACCCGGGCCCGAAGGCGGCGTCGAACGGTCGGACCGCCGGCACGGTACCCGGTCATGGACTAAATCGCCCACCGCGCGTATAGATGCGGTCCGGGATTTGGGGCCGGGTACATGTTCCTGAGAACGAGGCGCCTGTGGACGCCTGTCGGGATTGCGCTGGCGCTGACCGCCTGCGCCGCGGCCGCCGCCGACGCCGCCACTCTCGTCATGGGCGCTCGAATCGGCCCCGACAAGGCCAAGACGCGGTTCGTGCTCGATCTCAGCGCGCAGGTGAAATTCGCCGTATTCACCCTCGACAAGCCGTACCGCGTGGTCATCGACCTGCCGCCGGTGACATGGCGGCTCGACCCGCTGAGGGCGCCCAGAGGCGGGCTGGTCCAGGCGTTCCGCTACGGACATTTCAGCGACACGATCTCGCGCGTGGTGCTCGACGTCTCGCGGCCGGTGGCGGTCGAGAGCGCGTTCCTGCTGCCCCCCAGGGGCAACCGCGCATATCGGCTGGTGGTGGATCTGCGCGCGGTGAGCGCGACCCGATTCGCCAAGCGCGCATCGCCGGGCCGCGCGGCGAAGCCGCCGGCGGAAACCGAACCCGTCCCGCTTCCCAAACGCCGCATCGCGCGCAGCGTCAAGACGGTCGCCGTCGACCCCGGCCATGGCGGGGTCGATCCCGGCGCGATCGGGGTGCGCGGCACGCGCGAGAAGCGGGTGACGCTGGCCCACGCCGTGGCGGTGGCGAGGAAGCTGCGCGCGACGGGGCGTTACCGCGTGGTGATGACCCGCGCGCGCGACGTGTTCGTGCCGCTGCGCCGGCGGGTGGCGACGGCGCGCCGCCACGCCGCGGATCTGTTCATCTCGCTGCACGCCGATTCGATTCCGGGAAAGAAGGTGCGCGGCGCCTCGGTCTACACGCTCTCCGAACGCGCCTCCGACAAGGAGGCGGCGGCGCTCGCCGCCAGGGAGAACAAGGCGGACCTGATCGCCGGGATAGACCTCACCGAGCAGACCTCGGAGGTCGCCAGCTTTCTCATCGATCTCGCGCAACGCCAGACGATGAACGATTCGGCGATCTTCGCGCGCATCCTCACGCGCGAGATCGGCAAGGTCCGCCCCCTGCTTCGCAACACCCACCGATTCGCGGGTTTCGCGGTTCTCAAGGCACCCGACGTTCCCTCGGTTCTGGTCGAGCTCGGCTACCTGTCCCACCGGTCCGAGGAGCGCAGCCTCAACCGGGCGCGCGACCGCGAGCGCGTCGCCGCCGCGATCGTCCGCGCCATCGACAGCTATTTTGCCCGCGAACAGGCCTTCAAACGGTAGGATCCCTTCCCATATCTCATTGACCGGCCACCCTCGGCCCCGATCCCCGTGCGGGCGGGAACGGCCCGGTGACTTGCGGTCGACATGCGTGTTCTGAAGACGATCGGCGTACTGGCTGCGGTATTCGTCGTCGTCGGGCTTCTCGCCGGCGGCGGTGCCGTCTGGCTGCTCTACTCCTATAGCCGCGGCTTGCCGGACTACGCCCAGCTCGCCGATTACGAGCCGCCCATGGTGAGCCGAATCCATGCCGGAGACGGCAGGCTGCTCGCCGAGTTCGCGACCGAGAAACGGGTCTTCGTCCCGGTCTCGGCCATGCCCCGCCGGGTGATCGACGCCTTCGTCTCGGCCGAGGACAAGACGTTCTTCGAGCATTCCGGGATCGACCCGCCCGGGATCGCGGTCGCCCTGATCAGGAACCTGATGCGGCTCGGCACCGACCGGCGGCCGGTCGGCGCGTCGACCATCACCCAGCAGGTGACCAAGAATTTCCTGCTGACCGACGCCGTCTCCTACCGGCGCAAAATCCGCGAGATCCTTCTCGCCTTCCGGATCGAGCGCGCGCTGTCGAAGGAGCGCATTCTCGAGCTGTACCTCAACCAGATCTATCTCGGGCTCGGCTCCTATGGCGTCGCCGCCGCCGCCATCAACTACTTCAACAAGTCGCTCGACGAGCTGACCGTCGCCGAGGCCGCCTTCCTCGCCGGCCTGCCCAAGGCGCCCAACAACTACAACCCCGAACGCCGCCCCAGGGCCGCGCGCGCGAGGCGGGATTACGTGATCGGCCGGATGTTGAGCGACGGACGTATCGACGAGGCCCAGGCGACGCTCGCCCGGTCGCGACCGGTGACGCTCACGCCGCCCGACGAGGTGCTGGTCGCCAAGGCCGAATACTTCGTCGAGGAGGTGCGCCGCGAGCTCGCCGCGCGGTTCGGGACGACGCAGCTCTATGGCGGCGGCCTGTCGGTGCGGACCACGCTCGATCCCGGCTTGCAGGCGGCCGCCGACCGGTCGTTGCGCGGCGGCCTGCTCGCCTACGACCGGCGGCATGGCTGGCGCGGTCCGGTGGCCCGGATCGACCCGGATCTGCCGATCGCCGCCCAGCTCGGGCAGCACCGCATCGCCGGCATGCCGGAGGGCTGGCGATTGGCCGTGGTCGACCGGGTGGACGAAACCGCCGCCGCCATTCGCCTGGTGTCGGGAGAGCACGGGACGATTGCGCTCGACCGGCTGCGCTGGGCACGCGAGCGGCTGGAGGATCAAAGGCTGGGCCCCGCGGTCGAACGGGTTTCCGACGTGCTCGCGCCCGGCGATGTCGTCAGCGTCGAGCCCGTGGCCGCCGCCGAGGGCGAGCCGGAGGGCGTGGGCTACGCGCTCCGCCAGATCCCCGACATCGACGGGGCGCTGGTCGCGCTCGACCCCCATACCGGCCGCGTGCTGGCGCTCACCGGCGGGTTCAGCTACGCGGCCAGCCAGTTCAACCGCGCCACCCAGGCCAGGCGCCAGCCCGGCTCGGCCTTCAAGCCCTTCGTCTACCTCGCCGCCCTGGACCACGGCTTCACCCCCTCCAGCCTGGTGCTCGACGCCCCCTTCGTCATCGATCAGGGGCCGGGGATGGGCAAGTGGAAGCCGGCCAACTACACCAAGCGCTTCTACGGCCCCAGCCCGATGCGGATCGGCATGGAGAAATCCCGCAACCTGATGACCGTCCGCGTGGCGCAGCGCATCGGCATGGAGGCGGTGGCGCGCTACGCCGAACGGCTCGGCGTGGTCGACCGGCTGCCGCGGATCCTGTCGATGTCGCTCGGCGCGGGCGAGACCACCCTGCTGCGCCTGACCGCCGCCTACGCCATGCTGGTCAATGGCGGAAACAGGATCGTGCCGACCTTCCTCGACCGCATCCAGGACCGCAACGGCAAGACCGTGTTCCGGCACGACCGGCGCGAGTGCCCCGGCTGCACCGGCGTTGCCTGGACCGGCCAGGCCGAGCCCGACCTGCCGGATGCGCGCGAACGGGTCGCCGACGGGGGGAGCGCCTATCAGGTGGTCTCGATGCTGGAAGGCGTCGTCCAGCGCGGTACCGGGCGGCGGGTCCGGGCGGTGGGCAAGCCGATCGCCGGCAAGACCGGCACCACCAATGACAGCCGCGATGCCTGGTTCGTCGGCTTCTCGCCCGATCTCGCGGTCGGCGTCTTCGTCGGCTTCGACGCGCCCAAATCCCTCGGCCGAAACGAGACTGGCTCGTCGGCGGCGGCGCCCATATTCCGCGATTTCATGCAGGCCGCGCTCGAGGACAAGCCGGCGACGCCGTTCCGCATCCCGCCCGGGATTCGCCTGGTCCGGGTGGACGCGGCGACCGGGCTGGTCGCGCGCGGGCCGGGCAGGGGGGTGATCCTCGAAGCGTTCAAGCCGGGCACCGAACCCGCCGCCCCTCAGCCCGTCGTCGGAGGCGCCGCGGCGCCGGCGGCGGAGGACCCGGCTACACCGAAGCGTCGCCGCGACCTATATTAGCCGCGCCCGCCACGTCAGCGAGAAACCCCGGAGCGGTCCGACATGCGCGCGGAAATCGAGTCCGTCCTCGGCGAGATCGAGCAGTCGCTTGCGCTGCTGAGGAGGCATCTTTGACCCCGAGAGATCCGAGGCCCGGCTGGCGGCGCTGAACGCGCTGGTCGAGGACCCGGCGTTCTGGAACGATCCCGAGCGCGCGCGCGACGTGATGCGCGAGCGCACGCGGCTCGACGGCGCGCTCGCCGCCTGGCGGGCGCTCGACCGCGAAATGCGGGACAACCGCGACCTCGTCGAGCTCGGCGAGGCCGAGGACGACGGCGAGGTCGTCGCCGAGGCCGAGGCCGCCCTGGTCGCGCTGCGCGACCGCGCGGCGCGGATGGAGACCGAGAGCCTGCTCTCCGGCGAAGCCGACGGCAATGACAGCTTCGTCGAGATCCATGCCGGCGCCGGCGGCACCGAGTCGCAGGACTGGGCGGAGATGCTGGCGCGGATGTACGCGCGCTGGGCCGAAGCGCATGGCTATGCCGTCGAGATGCTGGAGGAGAGCCCGGGCGAGGAGGCCGGCTTCAAGTCGGTCACCATGCGCGTCAAGGGGGAGAACGCCTATGGCTGGCTCAAGACCGAGAGCGGGGTTCACCGCCTGGTCCGCATCTCGCCCTTCGACGCCAGTTCGCGGCGGCATACCAGCTTCGCCTCGGTCTGGGCCTATCCGGTGATCGACGACGACATCGCGATCGAGATCGAGGACAAGGACATCCGCATCGACACCTACCGCGCCTCGGGCGCCGGCGGGCAGCACGTCAACCGGACCGACAGCGCGGTCAGGATCACCCATCTGCCCACCAATATCGTCGTCCAGTGTCAGAACGACCGCTCGCAGCACCGCAACCGGGCGGCCGCCTTCGCGATGCTGCGCGCCCGGCTCTACGAGCAGGAATTGCAGAGGCGCGAGGCCGAGGCCCAGGCCGAGCACGCCGCCAAGAGCGAGATCGGCTGGGGGCACCAGATCCGCTCCTACGTGCTGCAGCCCTACCAGATGGTGAAGGACCTGCGCACCAATATCGAGAAGGGGAACCCCCAGGCGGTGCTCGACGGCGATCTCGACGCCTTCATGGCCGCCGCGCTCGCCGCCAGGCTCGGCGCGCGCCCGTCGGGTTAGCGTCCCGCTTCGGCAGCGTCTCTCCATCGCCATCGCGCCCCGCCCGTCATGGCCGGCCCCCGCAACGAGTCCGGGGGCGTTCCGGCCCTCCGCAGCGCCTCACAGACCCCCGATCACCTCGGCCCATTCGTCGAGCGTCTCCTCGTGGCCGAAGCGGATGTGGCAGGAGAACTGGGTGAAGCCGGCCGCTGCCAGCGCGCGGATCGCCTCGCGGAGCTGCGACTTCGTTCCCGTGATCGTCGCATTGCGGATCAGCTCGCCGGTGATCAGCGGCGCCTCGTCCGGGCGCAGGAACAGGAGATGGCCGCGATGCAAAGTGAGGTAGCGCGCATCCTCCGGCGTGTAGCCCCGGTAGAGCGTGCGGTAGCGCTCCAGCAGCGGGGCGAGGGGGGCGGGGAGGTCGAGCCGGATCGTCCCGAATCGCTCCTGCTCGACCAGGTTGTGCAGCACCACCGCGGCGGCCGGCCCGGCCAGCGCCTTCGCGCGTTCGCTGTCGAACGCCTCGCCCTCGGCCAGCACGCAGCCGCCGGTGATCGCCGTCGCGTAGAGCCCGGCCGGGTCGCGCCCCGCCTCGCGCATGGCGTCCCGCATGTCCGCGGCATCGGCGGCCGCGCGATCGAGATTGCCCACCGCCGACATCCAGCCCGCCCCGATCCGCGCCGTCAGCCGCCGCCCCTTGGGGCCGAACGCCGAGACATGGAAGCGGACCGGGTCGTCGATATTGATCAGCCCGTGCTCGGGGTTGAGGAAGCGTATCCGGCTGGTCCCCTCCGCGTCGCTCCACGCCACCGTGTCGCCGTCGAGCAGGCCCTTCACGACCTCGATGTATTGCGCCATCTCGGCCAGCGGCACCGCGCCGCGGCCCATCGTGCGGCGCGCGGTAAACCCGGTGGATATGCCGAAATCGATGCGCCCCGGCGCCAGCTTGTTGAGCGAGGCGAGCGCGTTGGCGGTCACCGGCGCGATCCGGTTCGACGGCACCGCGACCGCGCTGCCGAGCCGGATCCGCGAGGTCTCCATGGCCGCGGCCGCCATGGCGACGAACACGTCGGCGTTGAGCAGCTGGGTGTCGGAGAACCAGGCATAGTCGAAGCCGAGCGCCTCGGCCCGCCTGGCCGTCTTCCAGTGCTCCGCCGCGGTCGCGAAGCTGACCCCGAAATCCATCGCCCGATCCCGTCGGTTGCGCGCCGCATAGTGGGCGGTCCCGGGCGCTCCCCGTCAACCCGGCCGGGACCGGCTTGACAGCCCGCCCGCCATCGACAAAGAGAGCGCGGGACCCCAGCCGGGAGACATCGATTGGGACGCTGGCACGAGACCCACCGCGCGGTCGTCCACCCTTGGTATTGCGACCAGTTCGGGCATATGAACGTCCGCCATTACTGCAATTTCTTCGACGATGCCGGGTTCCATATCTGGAGCCATATCGGCTGTCCGCACAGCGAGATGAAGGCGCGCGGGGTGATGCTGGTGGTCGCCCGCAACACCCTCAACTTCATCCACGAGATGAAGGCCGGCGAGCTGCTGCGCATCGAGACCGCCTTCATCCGCGTGGGCCGCAAGAGCTGCACCCATCTCAACCGGATGTACAACGTCGACGACGGCACGCTGACCGCGACGCTCGAATCGGTCGAGGTGTTCTTCGATCCCGCGACCCGGACCTCCGCGCCCATGCCGGAGGACATAAGGGCGTTGCTGACCGAGGCCCTGGTGCCGCTCGAGGACGGGTAGCGACGCATCGCGCGGTTTGTAACCGCCGTGCCGAACCGATAGCCTCGCCCGGACCCGCCCCAACCGATCGGAACGTCATGTCAGGGATCGAGCGCGCCAACGGGCACCGGCCGGACGGTGTTCTCGACATCGTCCATCCCGCGCTGATGGGCGCCTCCCGCCCCGACCCCGCCGAGCTCGCCTACGACCTCGATCCCGTGCTGGGCGCGGTCTTCCGGCTGCGCGCCGAGGTCCCGGCGAGCGCCTTCACGGCGACCATCCTGGGCACCGAGCGCGAGGGCAACGGCGTGCTGATCGGCGCCGACGGGCTGGTGCTGACGATCGGCTATCTGATCACCGAGGCCGACCGGATCGCGCTCACCGACGTCGACGGGCGGACCGTGTCCGCTTCTCCGGTCGGCTACGACCACGAGACCGGGTTCGGGCTGGTGCGGGCCGACGAGGCGCTCGATGCCGCCCCGGTGGCGATCGGCCGCTCCGGCGTGGTGTCGGCGAAGGACCCGGTGGTCATCGCCTCGTTCGGCGGCATCAAGCACGCGATCGAGGGCGAGGTGGCGGTCGTGCGCGAGTTCGCCGGGTCCTGGGAATACATGCTCGACGAGGCGATCTGCACGGTTCCCGTCCACCCCTATTGGGGCGGCGCCGCGCTGATCGACCGGTCGGGGGCGCTGGTCGGCTGCGGGTCGCTCTATGTCGAACACTCGCTCGACGGCGGCGAGACGGTGCCGGGCAACCTGTTCGTGCCGATCGACCTGCTGGCGCCGATCCGGGACGATTTGGTGAGCACCGGGCGGGCGCGGCGCGCCGGGCGCCCCTGGCTCGGCGTCTATGTCAACGAATCCGACGACCGGCTGGTGGTGACCGGGGTCGCCGCCAACGGACCCGGCGACCAGTGCGGCGTGCAGCCGGGCGATGCGATCCTCTCGGTCGAGGGCGTCGCGGCGTCCGGCCTGGCGCATTACTACCGGACGGTCTGGGCCGCCGGGGAGCCGGGGGCGGAGATCCGCCTGACCGTGCTCAGGGACGACGACGTGCTGTCGATCCGGGTGCGCTCGGGCGACCGCTACAGCTATCTCAAGCTGCCGCGCCCGCACTGAGCGGCCGCACCGGGATCAGAGCGACCCGACGGCTTCGAGCACGGCGTCGACATGGCCGTTGACGCGGACCTTGCGCCAGATGCGGCGGATCGCGCCGGTCTCGTCGATCAGGAAGGTCGCGCGCTCGATCCCCATGAAGCTGCGCCCGTACATGGATTTCTCGACCCAGGTGCCGTAGGCCTCGCACACGCTGCCGTCGAGGTCGGCGGCCAGCGTAAACGGCAAATCGTGCTTCGCCTTGAACCGGTCGTGCCTGGCGACGCTGTCCTTCGACACGCCCACGACCACGGCATCGAGACCGGTAAAGTCCGGGAGCGAATCGCGGAAGGCGCAGGCCTCCCTGGTGCATCCCGGCGTGTCGTCCTTCGGATAGAAGTAGAGCACGATTTTGCGGCCCGCGAGGCCGGCGAGCGACACGGTTCCGCCGCCGTCGGTCGCCATCTCGAAATCGGGTGCGCGCTGTCCAACCTCCAGCGTCATCGGCGATCCTTTCCTGTCGTGGCCTCGGCCGCGGCCGCGGGTCCGGCGACGATCTCCTCGAAATGCCGGTACGACCGGGCGGCGAGGGCGAGGCTCCTCTCTTCGAGCGCCGCGTAGTCCGCCGAGCCCGTTGCGCGGGCGACGAATTCCTGCAACGCGGGCGATTCGTGGCGGCCCGCCACCCCGGCGCCGAAGGCCAGGCGAACGATCCCCTGCAGCCGCCGCCACAGCGTCATCGCCTCGATCAGCTCGCCGGCGACCGACGGGTCCAGGCAACCGGCGGCGGCCAGCCGTTCGAGCGCGTCGGTGGTATCGGTCGACAGCACCTCGGGGTGGCTGTGGGCGTGGCGAAGCTGGAGATACTGGGCGATGAACTCGATGTCGATCATGCCGCCGCGAAACCGCTTGATCGACCAGAAGTCGTCGACCGCAAGCTCCCGCTCCATTCTGTCGCGCATGTCGGCGACCGCAGAGACCAGCCGGTCCGGGTCGCGCTCCCGGGTGAGCACCGACGCGATGGTCTTCTCGATGCGCGCGGCGAACGCTTCCGGCGCGGCGATCACCCTGGCGCGGGTCAGCGCCAGATGCTCCCAGGTCCAGGCATCTTCGTTCTGATAGCGCGTGAACGCCGCGAGCGAGGTGGCGATCGGCCCCGACGCGCCGGCCGGGCGCAGCCGCATGTCGACCTCGTAGAGACTCCCTTCGTTGGTCGGCGCCGACATGGCGCCGATGAAGCGCTGGCACAGCCGGGCGTAGTAGGTCTGGCAGGGCAGCGGGCGCGAACCGTCGGACTCGGCATGCTCGTCCCCGGTCTCGTAGAGGAACAGGAGATCGAGGTCCGACTCGGTGGTGAGCTCCCGCCCGCCGAGCTTGCCGAAACCGAGCACGGCGAAGGCGCTGTCCGGCACCGCGCCGTGCCTGCGCGCGAAATCGCGCGCGGTCGCGGGCAGCAGGGCGCGCACGCAGGCCGTGGCGATGTCGGCCAGCGGCCGGCCCGCCTCCGCCCCGTCGATCCGGCCGTTGAGCATCTGCACGCCGATCTCGAACACGCGGACGTTGTTCCAGTAGCGGCAGGCGTCGAGAACGTCCTCGTAGTGGTGGGCTTCGGCGAGCGCCCGTTCGAGGTCGGCGGCGAGCCCCTCGCTGCCGGCGCCGGGGTCCAGCGACCCGGGCTGCAAGACGCCTTCGAGCATGATCGGGTGACGGCTGAGCAGGTTCGCGAGCCGGGGGGCGCTTCCCATGATCCTGGCGAGCAGCGCCAGCAGCGCCGGGTTGTTGGTGAACAGCGAGAGGATGTGCACCCCGGCCGGAAGCGTGCGCAGGAAGTCGTCGAAGCGGAGCAGCGCGGCGTCCGGGTCGTTGGTGGTCGACAGGGTCTCCAGCACGGTCGGGATGAGCTCGGTCAACAGCTCGCGCGCCCGCGCGCTGCGGGTCGACGAGTAGCGGCCGTGATGCCAGATGCGGATGCGCTCGGCCACCCGGCCGGGCTCCCGGAAGCCCATCCGCGACAGGGTCTCCAGGGTTTCCGGGTCGTCCTCGGCGCCGGTGAAGACCAGGTTTCCCGGACCCGACAGATCGGGGGTCTTTTCGAACAGCACGGCGTAGTGCGATTCGACGGCGCGCAGCTCCTCCAGCAGCGCCGCCTCGAACGCCGCCCGGCCGTCATACCCCATGAGAAGGGCGATGCGTTCCAGCTCCGCCTCGTCCTGCGGCAGGGAATGGGTCTGCTGGTCGTCGATCATCTGCAGGCGATTCTCGATCCGGCGGTGAAACCGGTAGGCCTGGATCAGCCGGCTGCTGACGACGGATTCGAGAAGACCCGCGCGCGCCAGCGCGCGCAGCGCATCGCAGGTGTCGCGGACCCTCAACGAGGAATCGCGCCCGCCCCAGATGAGCTGCTGGGTCTGGGCGAAGAACTCGATCTCGCGGATGCCGCCGCGGCCCAGCTTGATGTCGTGCCCGGCTACGTCCATCGTCGAGCCGCCGCGCCGGGCGTTGATCTGGCGCTTGATCGAATGGATGTCCTGGATGGCGAAGAAATCGAGGCTCTTGCGCCAGACGAACGGATGCAGCATTTCGAGAAACGCTTCTCCCGCCACGATGTCGCCGGCGATCGGGCGGGCCTTGATCATCGCCGCCCGTTCCCAGTTCTGGCCGGCGCTCTCGTAATAGATCTCGGCCGCCCTTGTGGCGACCGCGACCGGCGTGGATCCCGGATCGGGGCGCAGCCTCAGATCGGTGCGGAAGACGTAGCCGTCACTGGTCCGTTCGGCCATCACCTTGACCAGGTTCTGGGTGAGGCGGATCATGCATTGCTGAAGGCTGGTTCTGCCCGTGTATTCGATCAGCGCGCCGTCATAGAGCACGATCAGGTCGATATCGCTCGAGTAGTTGAGCTCGCGCCCGCCGAGCTTCCCCATGCCGAGCACGATCCATCCTGAGGCGAGCGACGGATGGTCCGGCGCGGGCAGCGCGATTTCGCCCGCCGCCGCCGCCCCGGCGAGCAGGTGGTCGACGGCGATCTCCAGCGAGCGCTGGGCGAAGTCGGAGAGACGGGCGCACACGGTCTCCACCGGCCAGGCGCCGCTCAGATCGGCGACGGCGGTTGCGAGCGAGGTTCTTCTCTTGGCGACGCGAAGCGCCGACATTATCTCTTCGGTGCCGGCATCGTGCGGCCCCATGCGATCGAGCGTCGCCATCGTCCGATCCCACGCCGCCTGCACGCCATCGGCGAGCAAGTCACAGGCGAATGCGATATCGCGGATGGCACAATGGGTGAGGAAGGGGCTGTTACCGAACACCGTCGAAAGCACTGAGCGCGCAGCCGGGTCGGCGGCGAGCGCGCGGGCGCGGCGCGCGGTTTCCGGCGCGGCCTCGGAAGCGGCCTCTTCCCAGCGTTCGAACGCGAGCTCGGCCGCCGCCGGGTTTGCCGGCCGGGGGAGGTCTCCGGTGTCGGCGACGGGTTGTTCTGCGGTCGGCGTCAAGCGCGGTTCTCCGGCGGTGGAGAGGCCGACCGAAAGTGTTCCCTCGGCCGTTCCCGGTCAAGCGGGCGCGGGCTCGCCATGATGCGCCGCCTGCTCCGCATCGGCGTCGACGTCGCCCTGCTCAGCGCCCTCACGCTGGTCGGTCTGACCCTTTTCGGCGCGTGGAAAATTTCCGAAGGCCCGGTATCCCTCGGCTTTCTCAAGCCCCATGTGGAGCGGCGGCTGGCCGCGCTCGACCTCCCCCACCGCATCGCCTTCTCCGACCTCGTGCTGACCTGGGGCGGCACAAGACGGCCGCTCGATCTGGTGATGTCGGACGCCGAGCTGCGCGGCAGGGACGATGTCGTGGTCGCCAAGGTTCCCGAACTCTCCATCGGGCTGTCGCCGGCCGCGCTTCTGGACGGCAGGCTGGTGCTCAAGACGATCCGCCTGAGCGACGCCGCGGTTTCGGTGATGCGGCGCAAGGACGGCACGTTGAGCATCGGCCTGGCCGGGGAGGGCGGCCGATCCCTCACGCTGTTCGAGTCCGGCGGCGAGGGCGGGTCCGGCGAGAGCCTGCTGGGGAAGCTCGAACGCGTCGCCATCCACCGCGCCTCGGTCTCGCTGGAGGACCGGCTGCTCGGGCTGCGCATGAGCCCCGACCGGGTATCGGTCGATTTCGAGCGCCGGGACCGGGCGATCGTCAGCGTGTTCGACCTCGACGGCTGGTCCGGCGACGAGCGGCTCTCGATGGCGGGCGTGGCGGAATACCGGCTGGCGGACCGCACCACCCATGTCGCGCTCGACTTCGCCGGCCTGGTGCCCGACCGCCTGGCGGCGATCCTCGCCGGCTGGTTCCCCCGCCTTCCCGACCTCCGGGGCGTCTCGGTTCCGCTTGAGGGGCATCTCGCCGCGACCTCCGACGCCGGCGGCAGCATCCGCGACGCGCGCTTCGCCATCAGCGGCGGCGCGGGGTCGCTGCGCCTGGCCGAGCTCGGCAATCACCGCTACGACATCCGTTCGCTCGTCCTCGACGGAAGTTACGGCGCCGCCGACGGGGCGGTCGAGATCGACCGGCTGGACATCGATTTCGGCAAGCCCAGGCTGTCCCTGACCGGCAGGCTCGCCGGGGTCGATCGTAAGCCGCGGCTGAACGCGCGCGCGAAGCTCGTCGGGATGACCATGTCGGCGCTGCCGCGCTACTGGCCCGAGGGGGTGGCCGAGGGCGCGCGAAGCTGGCTGGCCGCCAATCTGAACCGGGGCGAAGTCCGCGATCTGGCCGCCGATCTCGCGCTCTCCTTTGCCGATGGCGGGGCCAGGATCGAGCGGGTCGAGGTGACCCTCGGCATGGTGCGCGCGACCCTCCACTACCTAAAGCCGCTGCCCCCCATTACCGAGGCCCGGGGCTCCGTCACCATCGGCCGCGACCGGATACGGATCGCCGTCGACGGGGGCGGGGTTTCCGATCTCGTCCTGTCCGAGGGGCTGATCCACATCACCGGTCTCTCGGCGGACACGGCGCATATGGCGTTGCAGGGCCGGGTGACCGGGCCGCTGGCCACGGCGCTCTCGGTGCTCGACCATCCGCGCCTGGGCTACGCATCCAAGGTCGGTCTCCGGCCGGGCGGGGTGCGCGGCAGGCTGGCGATGCGGATCGAGGCGAGCTTTCCGCTGATCGACGCGCTGGCGCTCGACGACGCGAAGATCGGCGCGGCGGGCACGCTCACCGGCGCGGTCGCCGACGGGGCGTTCCTCGGCGAGGACCTGGCCGACGGGGCGCTGCGTTTCACGCTCAACAACCAGGGTATGAAGATCGACGGAGATGCGCGCGTTTCCGGCGTCTCCGCCGCCGTCGGCTGGCGCGAGGATTTTACCGGCACCGAGGAGCCGCGCCGGCGCTACAGCGTGCGGGCGCGGCTCACCGAAGCCGACCGGGAGCGCCTCGGCGTGACCCTCGCCCCGCTGGTGCGGGGACCGGTCTCGGTGGCCGCGGATTACGCCGTGTTCTCCGGCGGTGCCGCCCGCGCGACGGGCACGCTCGACGCCGCCGAAGCGGAGGTCGCCCTGCCCCCCCTCGAATGGTGGAAACCGCCCGGCGTGAAGGGACGGGCGTCGTTCGAAATCGCCTTCGACAAGGGCCGCGCGCGGGCGATCCGCATCAAGGACCTCGTGGCCGGCGATCTCCGGGCGGCGGGTCGGGTCAGGCTCGACCGCGGAAGCATAAGCAGGGTGGAGATCGACCGCCTCGCCGTCCCCGACCGCTTCGACCTTGCGGGCGCGCTGTCGATCGACGAGGCGGAGGGCTGGACGATCGACGCCGGCGGCCGGCTGTTCGACGCCGCGCCGATCCAGCGCCTGACCCAGGGAGAGGGCGAATCCAGCCTGCCGCCGCTGCGCATCGCCGCCCGGCTCGATCGCGTGCTGCTCACCGCCGGGCGGTCGGTCGAGAAGGCGTCGCTCGCCGCCCGCTACCGCGACGGGAGCTGGCAGGCGATCGACCTCTCCGGCCGGTTTCCCAACGGAAAGCGCTTCGATCTCAGCTACCGCCCCCGCGACGGCGCCGGACGGCTGCAGGCGACCAGCATGGATGCCGGGGAGATGCTGGGCCTGGTGGGCGAGACCAAATGGGTCCGCGGCGGCCGGCTGACCGTTGCCGCCGAGGGCCAGACCGGCGATCGGGAAGGGCAGTGGAAGGGCAGGATCGCCATCCGCGACTTCGTGCTCACCGGCGCGCCCAGGCTGGTGCAGGCGCTGCGCCTTGCCTCGCTCGGCGCCCTGTCGGAGGAGCTCGGCGGGCGCGGCGTGCGGGTGACCGCGCTCGACATCCCGTTCACCCATGGCGGGTCGAAGCTCCGCTTCGCCGAGGCGCGGGCGTTCGGTCCGGGAATCGGCGTCACCGGCAGCGGGACCATCGACGTCGACGAGGAGACCGTTGAGATCGACGGCACCCTGGTGCCCGCCTATCCGCTCAACGCGGCGCTTGGCGAGGTTCCGGGCATCGGTTTTATCTTTTCCGCCGAGAAGGGCGGCGGCCTGTTCGCCGCGCCCTTCGCGATCCGCGGCAAGGTCGAACAGCCGTCCTTCACCGTGAACCCGCTCGGCGTGCTGACGCCCGGCGTGTTCCGCAACATCTTCCGGATATTCGACAGCAAGCGCGAGGACCCGCCGCCGGAGCCGCAGCCCAAGCGGTGACCGGGCCGGTCAGACCGGCGTCACGATGACATGCCGCTTGCGGCCGGCCGACAGCTTCATCACCCCGTCCGGCGTCAGATCGCCCAGCGTGACCGTCTGCATCTCGCTGTTGAAGGCGCGGTCGTTGAGCCGGCCGCCGCCGCCCCGGATCAGCCGCCGCGCATCGGCCCTGGACGCAGCGAGCCCGGCGCGCGCGATCAGGTCGAAAGCCGCGATCCCGCTCTCCAGCTCGGACCGGTCGAGCGCGTAGCGCGGCAGGTCCGACCCCAGCGCGCCGTCCTCGAAGGTGGTGCGCGCGGTCGCCTCGGCGCGCCTCGCCTCCGCCGCGCCGTGGCACAGCGCCGTCGCCTCGCGCGCCAGCACCTTCTTGGCCTCGTTGATCTCGGCGTCGCGCAACGCTTCGAGCCGGGCGATCTCGTCGAGCGGCAGGGTCGTGAACAGCCGCAGGAACCGGCCGACATCGCCGTCGGCGGCGTTGCGCCAGAACTGGTAGTAGTCGTATGCGCTCACCCGGTCGGCGTTGAGCCAGACCGCGCCGCCCGCCGTCTTGCCCATCTTCTCGCCCGAAGCGGTGGTGATCAGCGGCGAGGTCAGCCCGTAGAGCGCCGCCCCGTCGGTGCGCCGTGCCAGCTCGATGCCGGAGACGATGTTGCCCCACTGGTCGGACCCGCCCATCTGCAGGATGCAGCCGGTCCGCCGGTAGAGCTCCATGAAGTCGTAGGCCTGGAGCACCATGTAGTTGAATTCGAGGAAGCTCAGCGGCTGCTCGCGGTCGAGCCTGAGCCGGACCGAATCGAAGCCCAGCATGCGGTTGATCGAGAAGTGGCGCCCGAATTCGCGCAGGAACGGGATATACGAGAGCCCGTCGAGCCAGTCCGCATTGTTCATCATCACCGCATCGGTCGGACCGTCGCCGAATGTCAGGAACTGCGAGAAGACCCGCTTGATGCCGTCCAAATTGGCGAGGATCCGCTCCTCCGAGAGCAGTTGACGGGATTCGTCCTTGCCCGAAGGGTCGCCCACCTTGGTGGTCCCGCCGCCCATCAGCACGATCGGCTTGTGGCCGGTCCGCTGCCACCAGCGCAGCAGCATGATCGGCATGAGCGAGCCCACATGCAGGCTGTCCGCGGTGCAGTCGAAGCCGATATAGCAGAGCTTCGGCACGCCCTCGGAGAGCGCCGCGTCGAGCCCGCCCGCGTCGGTGCACTGGTGAACGAACCCGCGCTCGGCGACGGTTCTCAGGAAGTCCGAGCCGTAGACTGTCATCGCAAACTCCAAGGAGCGTGGCGGCGCTCGGGCACAGCCTCCCGGCTGCCCGAAACCGTTGGCGCCCGCTTCGCCGGCCGGTTTAACATCCGGCCGTCCGAGAAACAAAGGGAGTCGACCATGGAACCGAGCCGCACCGGGCCCTTCGCTTACGTTCCGATCAACCGGCGGGCGAAGCTCACCTGGCCCGGCGGGGCGCGGCTCGCCCTCTGGGTGATCCCCAATATCGAGATCTTTCCGCTCGACGAACCGGTCCCCGGCGGCACCGGGATGGCGCCCGACATCATCAACTGGGCGCCGCGCGACTATGGCGCCAGGGTCGGGGTGTTCCGCATCATGGAGGTGCTGGAGCGTCACGGGGTCAGGGGCACCGTCGCCCTCAACTCGGAGGTCTGCGACGACTACCCCGAGATCGTCGAGGACGCCAGGGCGCTCGGCTGGGAGTTCATGGGCCACAACGAGAGCAACTCGCGCTACCTCCACCACATGGAGCCGGAGGCCGAGCGCGATACCGTGAAGCGCGTCTTCGACCGCATCGAGGCCGCGACCGGGGCGCGGCCGCGCGGCTGGCTGTCGTCGGGGCTGCAGGAGAGCTGGCACACGCTCGATTATCTGATCGACAACGGCGCCGCGTATGTCGCCGACTGGATCAACGACGACCAGCCCTACCGGATGGATGTCGACGGGCGACAGATCTGCTCGATCCCCTATTCCGGCGAGATCAACGACCTGCCGGCGATGATCCGCATGGGGCGGACGGCGGAGGAGTTCGAGACCATGATCAAGCGCCAGTTCGACGTGCTGTACCGCGAAGGAGCCGAGTCCGGAAGGGTGATGGCGATCTGCCTCCACCCGTTCGTCATCGGCATGCCGCACCGGATCGGCGCGCTCGAAGGCGGGCTGGACTATATCTGCGCCCATGACGGCGTCTGGCGCGCCACCGGGTCGGAGATCGTCGACCACTATCTTGCGACCGTCCCCGCGGACTGACCGCGGGGCCTGCGGGCATGGCCGGGGCGGAAGGCCACGCCTGGGTCGTCGGGCTGATGAGCGGCACCTCGCTCGACGGCATCGACGCGGCGCTGATCGAGACCGACGGCGAGACCGTCCGCGCCTTCGGACCGGCGGCGACCTTCCCCTATCCCGCGGCGTTCCGCGCCCGGCTCGCGGCGACGCTCGGCCGGTCGTCGGGCTACGAGGCGGTCGAGTCCGAGCTCACCCGCCGCCATGCCGATGCGGTGCGGCGGCTCCTCGCCGGGCTTCCCGCCGACCGCCCGGCGCCCGCTCTGGTCGGGTTTCACGGCCACACGATCGACCATCGCCCGGGCGACGGGGTGACCGTGCAGATCGGCGACGGCGGAGCGCTCGCGCGCGCGCTCAAGCTTCCGGTGGTCGACGATTTCCGCAGCGCCGACGTGGCGGCGGGCGGGCAGGGGGCGCCGCTCGCGCCGCTCTACCACGCGGCCCTGCTCGGCGATGCCGCGGCGCCGGTCGCGGTGCTCAATATCGGCGGCATGGCGAACCTGACCTGGATCGGCCGGCGTGCGCCGCCAATCGCCTTCGATACCGGACCCGGCAACGCGCTGCTCGATCAATGGGTGGAGCGCCACACCGGGCGGCGCTACGACGCGGACGGCGCGCTGGCGGCCACCGGGCGCGTCTCGCAGGAGGTCGTGGCGCGCTACCTCGCCGATCCCTGGTTCGACCGGGCGCCGCCCAAATCGCTCGACCGGCTGGATTTTTCCCTCGACCCCGTCGCCGGGCTGTCCGCGGCGGACGGCGCGGCGACGCTGGCCGAGGTCACCGCGGCCGCGGTCGCGCGCGCTCTCGCCCATCTGCCCGCGCCGCCGGCGCGCTGGCTGGTTGCCGGCGGGGGGCGCCGCAACCCGGTCATCATGGCGCGGCTCTCCGCCCTGCTCGGCGTCGCTTGCGACCCCGTCGAGGCGCAGGGCTGGCGGGGCGACGCGCTGGAGGCCGAGGCCTTCGCCTTTCTCGCGATGCGCAGCCGGCGCGGCCTCCCGCTCAGCCTGCCCACCACCACCGGCGTCGCCGCGCCGACCGCCGGCGGCAGGCTGCATCTGCCCTAGGGTGCGTCCTTCGCTACGCCCCGGATCAAGTCCGGGGCTGCTCAGGATGAGGAGAGGTTGGCATGCCGCAAAAATACTTCCTCGTCCCGAGTAGGCGCGAAGCGCTGCACCGAGGGACGCCTCGCCGCATCGGCTCCATCGAGAGCGGACAGCTTCTAGCGGATCGGCCGGATCGCTACATCGCCGGACGCCGCCTCCCGCCGCCGGTCCTCGATCAGCGAGTCCGACAGGCTGACATCGGCGGGGACGGCCTTGCCAAGGATGCGCCGGGCCATGCGGACGGCCGCCGACGCGCTGGTCAGCCGGACGACGCCGTCGCCGTCGATCGTCGCGACCAGGGTGTCGCCTTCCTGCACTCCCATGGCCTCGCGGAAACCCGCCGGAATGACGATGCGTCCGCCGCGACCCATCTTCACCGCGATCCGATCGTCGGCTGGAGGGCCGTCCCGTCCCAGGTCGGTCGCGCGCCGCCCGTGCTCGGTCTTGTCCCGTCGCATGCTCAGTCTTCCTCGCCTTCGCCCACGGGGCCGACGCGGGCGTCGAGATAGTCGTCCATGTGCCCGGTGAGCACGTCGAGGTGCTCGTTGAAGAAATGGTCGGCGCCCTCGATCACCCGGTAGTCGATGGTCACGCCGCGCTGGTTGGAGAGGTGCTCGGCGAGCTCGGCGACCGAATCCTGCGGCACCTGCTGGTCGGCATCGCCGTGCAGGAACAGGCCCGAGCACGGGCAGGGCGCGAGGAAGGAGAAGTCGTAGAGGCTCGCCGGCGGCGCGATGGAGACGAAGCTGGTAATCTCCGGCCGGCGCATCAGCAGCTGCATGCCGATCCAGGCGCCGAAGGAGAAGCCGCCGATCCAGCATTGCGGCGCGTCGGGGTTGCAGGATTGCAGCCAGTCCAGCGCCGCCGCCGCGTCGCTGAGCTCGCCCAGCCCCTCGTCATAGACGCCTCGCGACCGCCCGACCCCGCGGAAGTTGAAGCGCAGCGCCGAGAATCCACGCCTGGTGAACACCTGGAACGCCTGGAACACCACCCGGTTGTTCATCGTCCCGCCATATTGCGGGTGCGGATGGAGCAGGATCGCGATCGGCGCGTTGGGCGTCTTGCTGTGGTAGTAGCGGCCTTCCAGCCGTCCCTCGGGGCCGTTGAATATGACCTCGGGCATCGCTGGAAATTCCTCCTCGCCTGGACCCGGCCGGGCATTATCGGCGGTTGACAGGTCAGGACGCGCAACTAGGTTTGCGACGCCGCCGGTATATCGGCTGGCGCGGACGGCGAATGCTCCGCCCGCGAGAGCGTCGGCATTTATATCATAACCGCGGCACCGGACTTCAAGGAGGCCGGCTTCGTTCGAGCGGGCCGGCGCGGAAGACGAGCGATGAACGCCACGGTCTATCTGGACTACAACGCGAGCGCGCCGGTATGGCCCGAAGCCGCCGAGGCGGCGGCCGAGGCGATGCGCGCGGGCGCCAACGCCTCGTCCATCCACGCCCCGGGCCGGGCCGCGCGGGCGCGCGTCGAGCGGGCGCGCGAGTCGGTCGCCCGGCTGGTCGGCGCGGACCCGGCCGGGATCGTCTTCACCGGCGGCGGCACCGAGGCCAACAACCAGGCGATCCGCTGTTCCGGCGCCCGGCGCGTTCTGGTCTCGGCGATCGAGCACGAATCGGCGCTGTCCGCCGACGAGGGTGCGGAACGGCTCCCGGTCACGGCGGACGGCGTCCTCGACCTCGAGGCGCTCGACCGCGCGCTGGCCGCCGATCCGCGTCCCGCCCTGGTTGCCGTCATGCTGGCCAACAACGAGACCGGCGTCGTCCAGCCGGTCGCCGAGGCGGTCGCGGCGGCGCGGCGCCACGGCGCCCGCGTCCATTGCGACGCGGTCCAGGCGGCGGGCAAGATCCCGGTCGATGTCGCGGCGCTGGGCGCGGACAGCTACGCCCTCTCCGCGCACAAGCTGGGCGGGCCGCAGGGCGTCGGCGCGCTGGTGCTGCGCGATCCCGACGGCGCGGCGCCGCTGATCCATGGCGGCGGGCAGGAGCGCGGCCGGCGCGCCGGCACCGAGAACGTCGCCGGGATCGCGGGTTTCGGCCGCGCGGCGGAGATCGCGGCCGAGCGGCTGGACGACTTCGCCCGCCTGTCCGCGCTGCGCGACCGGATGGAGGCGGATATCCGCGCGCTCGATCCCGCCGCCTGGATGCCGGGCGCCGCCGCGCCCAGGCTGCCCAACACCTCGATGGCGATCATGCCGGGCTGCGAGAGCGCGGCGCAGGTGATCGCCATGGACCTCGACGGCATCGCGGTCAGCGCCGGCTCCGCCTGCTCCTCCGGCAGGGTGCGCCCGCCTTACGTGCTCGCCGCGATGGGCGTGGACGGGGAAGCGGCGATGTGCGCGCTCCGCGTCAGCCTCGGCTGGCGCACCACCGCCCAAGAGGTCGACCGCTTCGTCGCCGCCTGGGCGCGGCTGCGCCGCCGCACCGCGCGCCGCGTCGCCTGAGGGCCGGACGGTGCCGCGCATCGCGTTCATATCGGCGGATGGCGGGCGCCGCGAGATCGACGCCGAGGCCGGCCGCTCGGTGCTGGAGATCGCCTGGGCGCACGGTGTCGAGGTCGAAGGCGCCTGCGAGGGCTCGATGGCCTGCTCGACCTGCCATGTGATCCTGAGCGAGGCCGATTACGACCGGCTACCGCCCTCCAGCGACGACGAGGAGGACATGCTCGACCTCGCCTGGGGGGTGACGCCGGTATCCCGCCTCGGCTGCCAGATCGTCGTCACCGAGGCGCTCGACGGGATCGAGCTCACCCTGCCCGCCGAGACCGTCAACCACATGGACGACTGAGCCGTACCCATGATTTCGCTCGACATCGACAAGCCGCGCGAAGCCACCCTCGTGGCGGTCGCCATGTCGGGCGGCGTCGACAGCGCGGTGACGGCGGCCCTGGTCGCCGAGGCGGGCTACCGGGCGGTCGGCGTCACGCTGCAGCTCTATGACGACGGCACGGCGGCGTCGCGCAAGGGGGCGTGCTGCGCCGGGCAGGACATCTACGACGCCAGGCGCGCCGCCGACGCGATCGGCATCCCGCACTACGTGCTCGACTACCGGAGCCGGTTCCGCGAGAGCGTGATCGAGCCCTTCGCCGACTCCTATGTCGCCGGCGAGACGCCGGTTCCCTGCGTGACCTGCAACCGGACGGTCAAGTTCCGCGACCTGATGGCGCTGGCGCGCGACTTCGGCGCCGATGCGCTGGCCACCGGGCATTACGCGCGCCGCCTGGCCGGGCCGGACGGGCCGGAGCTGCACCGCGCCGTCGATGCCGACCGCGACCAGAGCTACTTCCTGTTCGCGACGACGCGCGACCAGCTCGCCTTTCTGCGCTTTCCCCTCGGCGGCATGAGGAAGCAGGCAGTGCGCCGGGAAGCCCGGCGTCTCGCCCTGCCGGTGGCGGCCAAGCCGGACAGCCAGGACATCTGCTTCGTGCCCGCCGGCGGCTATGCCCGAACCGTCGAGCGCCTGCGCCCCGGCGCCGCCGAGCCGGGCGACATCGTCGACCTCCGGGGCCGGCGTCTCGGCAGTCATGACGGGACGATAAACTTCACCGTCGGGCAGCGCCGCGGGCTCGCCATAGGCGGCACCGGCGAGCCGCTCTACGTGGTCCGCACCGAGCCCGCGAGGCGGCGCGTCGTGGTCGGCCCGCGCGATGCGCTGGCCCGCAGCGAGATCCGCATCGGCGGGCTCAACTGGCTCGCCGGCGCCCGGCCGCCGCCCGGCCCCGTCGCCGTGCGGGCGAAGATTCGCTCGATGCGCCCGCCCGCCGCGGCGACCCTGCGCGCGGGCTCGGGCGACGAAGCCACGGTCGCGCTGGATTCGCCCGAGCACGGCATCGCGCCCGGCCAGGCCTGCGTTCTCTACGACGGCGAGCGGGTGCTCGGCGGCGGCTGGATCCGCCAGACGCCCTTGGTCCTTGACACCGTCCGGGGCCGGCCGTAAAGCGTCCCCTCCGGTGGCGGAGTAGCTCAGTTGGTAGAGCAGCGGAATCATAATCCGTGGGTCGCTGGTTCGAGTCCGGCCTCCGCTACCACTTATTTCCTTGAAATGGTTTACATTTTCCGCAGCCGAGTCCCCTCCGGCTTTGGCCGGGTCGGCGCAACTTGCTCGGCGGCGCTGTGGATTTCCTGAGCCCAGCCGTTCTCCTGAGCCTTTTCAAATGGCTTTGGGATCAGTTTCCAATGTGGAGAATCCGGCGCTACGCTCCAAGCGCCAAAAGGGTAAGGCTTGTTGTCGCCTTGACTCGTTCAGACTACGAGGCCATCCCTTCAGACTTGAAGGAAGGCATCATGTTCCTTCAGTTACCCGACCAGCCACCAGATCAAGGCGACCGGCCCCCCGACCCAGACGGTCACGAGAAGAACGAGCTGGACGGCACCGAGCCATCCGGGACGAAGGGGGAATGACCTCTTCGCCTCTTCGTACATGAGTTCCATGGAATCAATATAGTCTTCGTCAAGATTCTGGTAAAGCCAGTACATCGCTGGGGCAGCGTTGATCGTCGGTCACAGCCCAAGTCACCCGGAGACCGCCAATTGCGCGCTCTGGGCGTCCATGGTCCCCCGGTTCGTCGTCCCCGACCGCCGCGCCCGCCGTACCGACAGTGTCGTACTTCGCAAGCTCCGGGCTCCCCGGCGAGGCCGGGACCCGTTCCCGTCCGATAGCGGGCGTCGACACGCATTTAAGAGAGAGTATTTGACAAGATTATCCATCCATGATAGTATTTCTAAAGGAATGTATCAATGATCCTTCATAAATACTTGAAAAGTCCTGAATTCTGTCTTAGCGTTCCCGGCCTCTGGGCGAGCGGCCCCGGCCGGGAGGGTGCTTCCGGCGAACGGCTTGACAGCGACCCCAGCGGTTCGGGAGGCATCTCGAACTCCCCACCCCCCGCTTTAGATTAGCCCCTCCAGCGGGGGGTGGGGGTTCTGAGCCGGCGACCGGCGCCGGCATTCGCGAAGCCGCCATGCCGGGCTTGCCCGGCGCCCGGCGGATCGTCAGTGTAGCCCCCCGGCGATCACGCAACCCCTCGCTTCCCGGCCATTATGGACCTGCTGCTTTCCGAAGAGCAACGCATGCTGCGCGACAGCGCCCGCCGCTTCCTCGCCGATACCGGCGGGGCGGAGCGGGTGCGGCGCCTGCGCGGGACCGAGCACGGCTTCGACCGCGAGGTCCTGCGGGCGATGGCGCAACAGGGCTGGCTCGGCGTGCTGGTGTCGGCCGACCGGGGCGGGCTCGGGCTCGGCCTCACCGAGGCGGCGCTGCTGCTGGAACAGGCGGGCCGCGCGCTCGCCCCCGAGCCGGCCGGCGCGTCGATCGTGACGGCCGCCGCGCTCGCCGGCTGCGAGGGAACCGAAGCGCTGCTGGCGCGCGTCGTCGCGGGCGAGACGCTGGTGGTTCCGGCGCTCGCCGCCGATGGCGGTGGCGTCCGCGCGCGGCCGGAGGCGGGCGAAGTCGTGCTGCTCGACGGGTCCTGCGCCGGCGTGATCGCGGCCGGCGCCGCGGACGGGCTGCTGGTCGGCGCCGCCGGCCCCGACGGTCCGCTGCTCTGCCATGTCGAGGCCGGCGCCCGGGGGCTCGGGATCGCGCCCCGGCGCACGGTCGACGGCGCGTCGTTCGGCGACGTCGTCTTCGAGGGCGTCGCCGCGCGACCGCTGGCGGCGCGGCAGAACCGGGGGTTCGGCCGGCCGGCGGCGCTGCGCGACGGCCTGCTGGTCGCGGCCTCGGCGGAGCTTCTCGGGGCGATGGACGCGGCGCTCGACATGACGCTCGACTATCTCCGCACCCGCGAGCAGTTCGGCCGCCCTCTCGGCGCCTTCCAGGCGCTGCAGCACCGCGCCGTCGACGACTTCACCCGCATCGTCGGCACGCGGTCGCTGCTGTTCCGCATCGCCGGCGGCGACGGCGACATCGCGCCGGCGATGGCCGCCGCGCTCAAGGCGCATGCCGCCGACTCGGCGCTCCTCGTGACCAAGTCGGCGATCCAGATGCACGGCGCCATCGGGTTCACCGACGAGCACGATTCCGGGCTCTACCTCAAGCGCGCGATGACGCTCGCCGCCTGGCTCGGCAACCCCGCCGCCCAGCGCGCCCGCTACGCCGAGGCGATGCTGTGAGGGAATGGCTGCCTGGCGGCGAAATTTGCGCTTAAATGGCGCAGGCACCCTTGGGAGGGACCGCGCCATGATGATCCAGACCGCCCCGCCGGGCGAGCCCCGCTTCCTGTGCTCGATGCGCGAGCACAACGCGCTCTGCGGGCAGTTCGTGCGCGCCTTCGGCAACGACGCCTTCGAGCGCTGCGAGCCGCATGACGAGATGGTCTATGTCGTCAGCCACCACGACTACGGCTGGGACGCGTTCGACGGCAACCCGGTGCTCGACGAGCGCTCCGGCCTGCCCTGCGGCATCGGCAACGCGCCGGTGCCGGGCGGCACCGACACCGGCCGGCGCTCGGCCGAGGTCAACGAGGCGCGCCACCTCTATTGCGGGCTGCTGTCGTCGATGCATTCCTGGGGGCTCTATCACGGGCGCTACGGCTACTCGGAGTTCCGGGTGCGGCCGGGCGGGTCGACCTCGATCCCGGTCGGGCCGGCCGACCGCGCCGACGTCGACCGCATGCTGGACGGCGAGATCGCGCGCCAGGAGCGCATCAGGGAGGCGCTCGCCGCCGACCCGGAGACCGCGCCCTGGGTGGAGGAGGCGCACCTCGTGCAGAACTACAAGCAGCTCCAGTTCTTCGACACGCTCGCGCTCTATTTCAACCTGCGCCACGAGACCGACCGCGGCGTCGAGACCTTTGTTTGCGTGCCGCGGGACGCCGAGACCGACGCCGAGGTGACGGTGACGCCGAGGGGCGGCGGCGTCTACGCGCTCGATCCGTTCCCCTTCGCCGGCGACCGGCTGGTAGCGGTGTGCAGCGGGCGCCATCTCGCCGCCTATGGCGAGGGCGAGGCGCCGGCAGACCTCGCCGCCGCGCTCGCGCTCCTGCCCGCCGAGACCCAGACCTACACCCTCGTGAAGGGCTGAATGCACGCCGAGGTTGCAGCCCCGCCCGGCCCCGGCTAGGCTCGAACCAGCGCGCGATTGCGGAGACCGGCCGGGATGGCCGCTGCGTTCGATACCCTGACCGCCGCCCGCCGCATGGAAGACGCGGGGATGAAGCGCGAACAGGCGGAAGCCGTCGCCGAAGCCGTCCGCTCGGCCGCGGAATCCGACCGCGAAGAGTTGGCGACCAAGACGGATCTGGCAGGCGTCAAAGCCGACGTGGCGGCCGTCAGGTCGGAGCTCGCCGCGCTGAGGGCGGAGGTCAAGTCGGATCTCGACGCGCTGAGGGCGGAGGTCAAGTCGGATCTCGACGCGCTGAGGGCGGAGTTCAAGTCGGAGCTCGACGCGCACAGGACGGAATTCAAGTCCGAACTCGAGACGGGTCTTGCGGGGCTCAGGGTGGAGCTGGTGGACCGGATCCAATCGACCGAACGGCGCATGTATGCCGCCGTCTTCGGCGTTGGCGGGCTGCTGTTCGCCGCGCTCAAGCTGGTTCCCTGACGCCGGAAGCAGGCGATCCCGCCGCCGCGTTCGCGGGCCCGCCGACCGACATTCGGACCCACACACTTGTGAACGTCCGATCCTCGGATGGCATTGCGGGTGCATCCGGTCACGGCTACGCTTGCCTCAGCGCGCCGCGTAGGGACATGGGTTGGAATGGCCGCCGGTTTCGACACCCTGACCGCCGCCCGCCGCATGGAAGAGGCGGGCATGAAGCGCGAGCAGGCGGAAGCCGTCGCCGAAGCCGTCCGCACCGCTGCGGAATCCGGCCGCGAGGAGCTGGCGACCAAGACTGACGTGGCAGCTGTCAAGACGGACCTGGCGGAACTCAAGGTAGAGCTCAAGGGGGACATCTCCGCGCTCAGGGTGGAGCTCGTGGACCGGATGCAGTCCGGCGAACGGCGCATGTATGCCGCCGTCTTCGGGGTTGGCGGGTTGCTGTTCGCCGCGCTCAAGCTGGTTCCCTGACGCCGACCGGTACCCGGACCCACGCAGTTGTGAAGTCATGACCGTGCGACGGCGTTGCCGGTGCATCCGGTCGCGGCTAGGCTCGCCCCATCGTCGCGAGCGCGGAGACCGGCCGGGATGGCCGCAGCCTTCGATACCCTGACCGCGGCCCGCCGCATGGAACAGGCGGGGATGAAGCGCGAGCAGGCGGAAGCCGTCGCCGAAGCCGTTCGCTCGGCTGCCGAGTCCGGCCGCGAAGAGTTGGCGACCAAGATGGACATCGCAAGATGGACATCGCGGCTCTCAAGGTGGACATGGCGGCACTCAAGGCCGAGCTCCTGGACCGGATGCAATCCGGCGAACGGCGCATGTATGCCGCCGTCTTCGGGGTTGGCGGGCTGCTGTTCGCCGCGCTCAGGCTGGTTCCCTGACGCCCGCGCGGGGCCGCGCCCGCCGCATGCACGCGCCGCGCCGGTCTGTTACTCTCGCGCGCAACTGCAATCCGAAAGGCCGGTCGCGCGATGAAGGTGCTCTGGTTCCATCTGATGCCCTACACCGAGCTCCCCGACGACTTCAAGGAGCGCCACCCGGGTGTCTGGGTCGAGATCGACCCGGCGCTGTTCGATCCCGAACGCGCGCACCTGATGTACAACGACTTCATGGACGAGCTCGAATTCGCCGCCGAGCAGGGGTTCGACGGGATCTGCGTCAACGAGCACCACTCCAACGGCTACGGGCTGATGCCGTCGCCCAATTTGATCGCCGCCAGCCTGGCGCGGCGCACCGGCGACGCGGCGATCTGCGTGATGGGGAGCTCGGTCGCGCTCTACGACCCGCCGATCCGGGTGGCCGAGGAGTTCGCGATGATCGACTGCATATCGGGCGGGCGGCTGATCGCCGGCTTCCCGGTCGGCACGCCGATGGACACCTGCTACGCCTACAGCCGCAACCCCGGGCTCTTGCGCCCGCGCTACTACGAGGCGATCGACCTGATCACCCGCGCCTGGCGCGAGGAGAAGCCGTTCCCCTATAACGGCCGCTTCAACCGGCTGCGCTACGTCAACCCGTGGCCGCGCCCGGTCCAGAAGCCGCGCCCGCCGGTCTGGGTGCCGGGCTCGGGCTCGGTCGAGACCTGGCGGATGTGCTACGAGAACGACTTCGTCTACGCCTACCTCTCCTACTGGGGCTACAAGGCGGGGCTCGGCGTGATGAAGGGGTTCTGGGAGGAGATGAAGGCGATGGGGGCCGAGCCCAACCCCTACCACGCCGGCTTCCTCCAGGCCGTCGGCGTCGCCGAGAGCCGCGCCGAGGCGGTCGACCTCTATGCCGGGCCGGCGAGCTATTTCTATGACCGCTGCCTCCATCTCGACCCCAAATTCGCCCGCCCGCCGGGCTATGTGTCGGAGGCGACGGTGCGCTCGCGCATCACCTCGCAGGTCTCCCGGGCGGCCGACCAGGCGATCGCCGCGCGGCCCTTCCATTCCGAGGACGCCAACGTCCTGGAGCAGGGCCACGTCATCGTCGGCAGCCCCGACGAGGTCGCCGACCAGCTCCGCGAGGTGGCGGTCAACCTCAATGTCGGCCACCTGATGCTGCTGCTCCATTTCGGCGACATGTCGAAGGACCTGACCAGGTACAACACAAGGCTGTTCGCCGAGCGGGTGCTGCCGCAGATCGCCGATTTGTTCGACGACGAATGGGAAGACAAGTGGTGGCCCAGCCCGATGCCGAGCCAGAGCCGCGCGGTGCCGGAGCCGGTCGCCGTATGACGAGCATCGCCCAACGCTCCGCCGCGGTTTCCGGCGGCGAGCTGCGGGTATGGGAGAAGGGCGCGGGGCCGGGCGTGTGCTTCTTCGCCGGCGTCGTCGGGCTGCCCCGCTGGCTGCCGGTGCTCGACCTTCTGGCCGGGGCGCATCGCGTCGTCGCCCCGTCGCTGCCCGGCGCGCCGGGCGGGCATTCGGCGGACCTCCTCGACGAGCATGTCGACTGGCTGCTGGCCGCGCGCGACGCCCACCTTGCGGCGGAGACCGACGGCGGCGCGCTGATCGGCGCCTCGACCGGCGGCGCGCTCGCCGCCGATGTCGCGGCGGTGTGGCCGGGGGCGGTGGCGAGGCTGGTGCTGATCGCCCCGTTCGGCGTGTTCGACGAGGCCGAGCCGATCGCCGACATCTTCGCCCAGCGCCCCGCCGACCGTTCGCCGCTGCTCAGCAACCGGCCGGACGAGCTCGACGCCTATACCGCCGCCGCCGCCGGCGACGCGGACGAGACGCTCGAATGGGACCTCGCGATGCAGCGCGCCAACAACGCGGCGGCGCGCCTGCTGTGGCCGCTCGGCGATACCAGGCTGGCGACGCGTCTCGGGCGGATCGCCTGCCCGACGCTGCTGCTCCGGGGCGCCGACGACCGGGTGATGCCGCGCTCCTACGCCGCGCGCATGGCGGATGCGATCTCCGGCCCCACCACGATCCGCGAGATAGCGGGCGCCGGCCACATGGCCGAGTTCGACCGCCCCGACGCGGTGGCGGCGGCGATCGCGGAGTTCCTCGCCGCGGCCTGAACCGCCCCCGGGACCGCGCGGGTCAGCGCTTGCCGCCGAATCCCGCGCTCAAATCCGCGCGCAGCACGACACCGCCCATGCCCTCATGGCCCGGACCGAAGAACGCGCCGGTCACCTCCCCTGCATCGCCGCCGGTCCGGATGAAGCCGTTGCCGCGCACCTCGATCGCGTAGCCCAGGCGGCCGTCGCGCCATGTCGTCCCGCTCCCCGCCGGTCCCGGCGCCGCGCCGGCGGGCCAGCGCTCCAGCGCGGAAAAATCCAGCGCGCCCGTCAGCGAGCCCAGATCCACGGCGAGGTCGGCCGCGCCGGCGACGGACTCCGCCCCCGGCGTGAGCCCCGCGAGGCGGCCGGACCAGCTTGCGCGGCCGGAGAGCGCCGCGTTGTCCCCGAGCGGCGACCCCGGCGCGGGCCCGGCCGCCCAGGGCTGCGCGAGCCCGTTGCGCAGCGCGGCGCCGAACGCCAACTCGCCGCCCGCGACGTCGATGGCGCCGCGGATATGCATCGAGACGTCCGACCAGGACCCGAGCGCCGCCGCGATACGGTCCGGCGGGGTCCCGGGCGGCAAGTGGCGATAGACCGCGAGCAGCGCCTCGCGATCGAGGGGGTGGAGCACGTGCGGGGTCAACGCCTCGCTGCCGCCCGAAACCATCAGCGTTGCCGGGAACCGGTTCGGGTCCACATGGCCGCGACCGAGCAAATGGATCAGCTCGTGCGCGATCACGCCCAGCCTTTCCAGCCCCTCGGTTTGCGCCGGGTCGATCCAGACCCGGCCGGCGACGATATCGATCCGCCAGGGAGCTTCCGGGTCTCCCGTGGGCTCGAGCGCGTAGCGCGGCGCCGCGAGCCCGATATCCTCCCCGCCCGGCGGCGCCGCTCCGACAGGCCAATCCGCCTGCGGCGCGAACGCGACCAGGATTTCTCCCACCGCAGCCTCCATCGCCTCGCTGGGGACGAATTCGCCGCCGAACCGGAGCTGCCAGTCTTGCGGCAGGGCCGCGTTGATCGCCTGCACCACGCGGACCGTCTCGTCGAGCAGCGCCGGCGGCGTGCCTTCGGCGACGCGAACCGCCGGCGGCGCCGCCGCGAAGCGAAGGACGAGCCCGCCGGGGATGAACTGGTCGTCCGCGTCGGCCTCCTCGCCCGGGTCCAGATACCCAGCGGCGTCCGCCCGCAGATAGGCGACCAGCTCGGCCGCGCCGACGCCGTCGGCGATCGGTCCGTGCGAGACGCGGGCCTCGCCGTGACGGGCGACCCGCGGCAGCCCGTCGGCGGGCGCGGCGACGTCCGCCCCCACATGCACAAGACCGTCGAGCTTCACGGTCGGTGCCTGGCGCGCCTGGCCGGGCGTTTGCAGCGCGACGTTCGAAGGATCCCCGGCCGGCATCCGGGCGTCTTCGGCGCAGGCGGCCAGCATGGCCGCAACCCCCACGGCCAACCCGTTGCGCAAGAGCTTCATGGCGTTTCTCCGTCGACCCCCGCCGCGCCCGCGGCCGGCACCCCATGGTATCGCCCGGACACGCCCCGCCAATAGAGCCCGAAGGCCGGGGCCGGAAGTGCCGTTTGCCCAAAAATCCATGCCGCGGCGGCATCGACCGGGCGAGGGCCGTCCAACCGGCAGCCGCGCCGCGCGCATCGCCGAGGCGATCTCCGGTCCCGCGACGGTCCGGGAGAAGGAGCACGTCGGCCACATGGCCGGATTCGACCCTGACGATGAGACGGGCGATGCCATCGCGGAGTTCCTGACGGGAGGCGCAAGCCGGAGTTTGGCCTCGGCGTTCGGCCGGCCCGGTGCAAAGGAAGTCTTGATACGCCTTGAAGACGGAGACGCGCTGGTCCCGCTGTCGTGGCACCTTGAGGTTCGCAACGGTCTCCTCGTCGCGATGCGGCGGGGGCGGACCCTCGGAACGTCTCGGTGTGCTGTCCGACCTGCCCATCCGGACCGACAGGCATGCAAACCTCGAAACCGCCTTCGCCCTGGCCGAGAGGCATGCGTTGTCGTTCTACGGCGCGGTCTATCTCGAGCTTGCGTGCCGCCACGAGGCGCCGCTCGCGACGTTCGACAACGCGCTTGCCCGGGCCGCCGCCGACGAGGGTCTGATCCCGGTCGGCGACAGGGGCTGCGGCGAGGTGGGGTGGCTGCAACAGCACGAGGACTTCGACTGACTGGATCACCCCCGGACTCGTTCCGGGGGCCGGGCATGACGAGGGTGGGTGTGGGTGTTGGCGCTCCCCCCATGTCATGGCCGGACTTGTTCCGGCCACCCATGCGGCACCCTCGCGCGCATGGCGGCCCGCCGGGAGAGGCGGCGGCGCCAGTGGGTGCCCGGATCAAGTCCGGGCATGACGGGAGGGGGTGTGGGTGTTGGCGCTTCCCCACCCCGTCATGGCCGGACTTGATCCGGCCATCCACGCGGCCTCTCCCCCGCATGACGGTCCGACGGGACGGGTGGCGGCGTCCATGGATGCCCGGAACACTCCCGGACTCGTTCCGGGGGCCGGGCGTGACGGAAGAAGTGTCGTTGGCGTCCCGCTCGTCAAGTAATGGTTATGAGCCGCTATCGAAGGACGGCCTGGACCGCGTCCGCGGTTCCATCTGAAACGGACAGGCCCTACTTCGCGTGCGACGGGCGCCAGCGGAAGGCGCGGTGCTCCAGCCTCGCGAACACGCCGTGTTCGAGGATCAGCATCAGGATCACGAACAGGATCACCCAGGCCAGCACCTGCTCCATGCTGAACTGCTCGAACCAGAAGAAGAACATGTAGCCGATGCCGAACTTGATGCCGAAGGTCTCGGCCAGCGCGACGATCTTCCAGGTCATGCCGAAGGAGAAGCGGAAGGCGGAGAAGATATAGGGCATGAGCTGCGGCAGATAGACCTTGCGGATCAGCGCCCGGCGGTCGGCCTTGAACGACTTCGCCATGTCGATCAGCGACTTGTCCATCGCCTTGGCGCCCTCGAAGATGTTCACCGCCACGAAGGGCGTGACCACGCCGATCACCGCGACCAGGCTGCCGACCTCGTTGAAGCCGAACCACAGCACGGCGAGAAACACCATCAGGATGGTCGGCATGGTGAGCGCCAGCGGGATCAGCGCCAGCAGCGAGTGCTCGAAGACCTTGCGCAGCCCCATGGTGAGGCCGATGCCGATGCCGGCCAGCATGGCGGCGGCGAAGGTGACGAAGATCCGCGCGAGCGAGATTCCGATGTGAAAGAACGCGGTCTGCCCCTCGGGGCCGAGCGTCGCCAGGTTGGTGAGGATGGTGGCGCCGATCAGCAGCGGGCCCGGCAGCACCGTCTCGTCGCCCATCAGCAGCGCGGTGATCCACCAGATGACGATCAGCGCGACGATGGAGCCCGCCCGCAGCCCGACCGCTTTCCACCTCGCGCTCATGTCAGCCCTCCGCGATCGCGTCGGCGTCGAGCACGCTGAAGAACTCCCGCACGAGGTCTTTCTCCATGTCGAAGATCTGCGGGTCCTCCGGCGCGCGCGGGCGCGGCACTTCGACATCCACGCGCTTGAAGATGCGCGCCGGCTTGGTGCTCATCATGTAGATGTGGTCGGACAGGAACACCGCCTCGCCGAGGTCGTGGGTCACGAACAGGATCGTCGTCCTGGCGCGCTGCAGGATGTCCATCAGGTCGAAGCGCATCTTGCGCGCGGTGATCTCGTCGAGATGGCTGAACGGCTCGTCCATCAGCAGGATGTCGGGCTCGATGGCGAGCGCGCGGGCGATCGCCACGCGCTGCTGCATCCCGCCCGAGAGATTCAGCGGGTAGTTCTTCTCCTGCCCGGCGAGCCCGACCATTTCGAGGTACTTGGACACCCGCTCGCCCCAGACATTGCGCGGGATCTGCTGCGCCTCCAGGGCGAACTGGAGATTGCCCTCGACGGTGAGCCAGTTGAGCAGCCGCGCGCTCTGGAAGACATAGCCGATGCGCGGCTCGCCGCCCTCCCCGGTCCGCGGATGCACCGTCACCGACCCGCCGTCGCTGGGGTCGTGGGTCTCGATGCCGGAGATGATGTTGAGTAGCGTCGACTTGCCGCAGCCCGAGGGGCCGACGATGCTGGCGAAGCTGCCCTCGTGCACCTTGAGGCTGATCGCATCCAGCACCACGAACTTCTCTTCGCCGCCGGGGACGTTGAAGCGCTTGGTGAGGTTGTCGACGGAGACCACCGTCGCCCGGTCGGGCGCGGCCTCCTCCGGCGTCGCGGTTGCTTGGTCAGGTTGCAAATTTGTGCCTCCAGACGAATGTGCGCTTCTCCCACAGGCGGAAGATCAGCAGGTCGATCAGGGTCATGATGATCATGAAGCTGATGCCCCAGGCGAGCATCATGTCGACGCGGGTGTCCTCGAACCAGTAGATGAGCCGCTGGCCGACGCCGCTGGCGACGCCGAACGCCTCGCCGACCAGGACGATCTTCCACGACAGCGAGAGCGCGATCCTGAGCGCCGAGAACAGATAGGGCATGAGCTGCGGGATGATCACCTTGCGGATCACCAGCGAACGGTCCGCCCGGTAGACATGGGCCATGTCGATCAGCGCCTTCTCGACCGCCTTGGTGCCTTCCCACACATTCATCGAGACGAAGGGGAAGACGATCAGCAGGACCGTCAGCAAGGGCGCGATCTCCGACAGGCCGAACCAGAGCACCGCGAGGAACGCCCAGCAGATCGCCGGGAAGGTCAGCAGCACCATGATCCAGCTGTCGAGGAACGCCTCCAGGTCGCGCCTGAGGCCCATCATCAGGCCGATCGCGGTGCCGATCAGCATCGACAGCACCAGCCCCTGGAAGATCCGCGAGACCGTCTGCCAGACCACCAGATAGGTCTCGGCCTCGCCATAGACCTCGATCACCCGGTCGAGCAGCACCAGCGGGCCCGGCAGGAAGACCGGCAGGAACAGGAGCGAGACCAGCTGCCAGAGGATCAAGGCGGCGACGACGGTCATCAGCCCGGGCAGGAAGCCGGGCCGGAACAGCTCCCATTCCCTCATGGCGCGCCTCCCGGGCCGGGGCGCGCTGCGCCGGGCCGCTCGGGCCGGCGTCGACGGGTTGCAGTCATGGGCGTCTCGCTGCCATGGGAACGCCGCAATATGGCACAGCGCGACCGGCGGGTGTAACCCCGCCGGTAGGCTCGCGAAATTGTGGGCGCGGTGTGGTCTTGAATGGCGCCAAGCGGCGGCCCATAGTCGGCGGGGCTCGACAGGGAGCGACAGGCGATGGAACTGTCCCTGCGCGAGGCCAGGGCGCGGCTCTCCGAGCTCGTCGCCGCCGCGCGGGCGATCGTCACCCGGCACGGCGGCATCGACTTCGACAGGCTGGAGAAGACCCGCCGGCGCCTCGGGATCGAGGACGGGGACGGCTGGCCGGAGGCGTTCGACGATCCCGCCTTCAGCCGGCGCGTGCTCTGTCTCGACGACGAGTAGCCCGCCCGAAGATGCGCCTCAAGCTCAACGCCCGCCATCCCTCCGGCGCGCGCAGCTCCCAGCCCCTCATGGCGCGTCCCCCATGGCTCGGCGAACCCCGCACCATCGCACAGCGGGGCAGGCGATCCCCGACGGCGCTTTCGCGCAATTGTGATCACAACGTACGCTTGATTCGGAGCCTGCCGCAGCCGATAGTCCGACCACCGGATCGGGAGCGAGTCCATGGAGCTTTCCTTGCGCGAGGCCAAGGCACGGCTTTCCGAACTCGTCAGCGCCGCGCGCAACGGCGAGCGGGTGGTCATCACCCGGCACGGCCGGCCGGCCGCCGAACTGGTGCGCTGCGACCGGAGCGGCGGCATCGACTTCGACAAGCTGGAGGAAACCCGCCGGCGCCTCGGGATCGAGGACGCGCCGCCCGAAGAGGTTGCGGCGATGGAGGCCGCGTTCCACGATCCCGCGTTCAGCCGCCAGGCGCTCGGGCTGGAGGACGAAGAGGACGGCTGACCGGTGCGCGTCCTCCTCGACACGACCTATCTCTACCGGCTGATGGAGGCGCTGGGGACGCTGCCCGCGGCAGACCGGGAATTCCTCGCCGCGAACGAGGCCCGGCTCTATGTCAGCGCGGTGTCGATCTGGGAGATGCGCCTCAAGTTCAACGCCCGCCATCCCTCCGGCGCGCGCAAGAGCCCGTTCGACCCCAATGACGCGATCGCCGCGCTCGAAGGCCAGGAGGTGACCTTCCTGCCGCTCACCATGGCGCATGCCGCGGCGGCGCTGGAGACGCCGCTCGAACACCGCGACCCGTTCGACGAGTTGCTGCTTGTCCAGGCCCAGGTCGAGGGCCTCAGCCTGCTCACCGCCGACCGCCGCCTCGCCGCCCACCCGCTGGCGGTCACGGCGTAGGGCGGGCGACTGCAAATGTCCGACCTGACGCGATCTTCCATCCAGGCCGCCCGAACGACCGCCGAGGGCGAACGGCCCCGGATGCGGAGGCGAAACGACGATCTCCACGACTTTCTGGCCCGGGTAACGCCGGACAACCTTCATCCCGAGCAGGACACCGGCGAGCCCCGGGGCAACGAGGAATGGTAGCGGCCCAGGCGATCTTCCTAAACGTTCCCCCCTCCGTCATGGCCGGAATTGATCCGGCCACCCATGCGCGGACTTGATCCGCGCAACCACTGGCGCCACCGGTACAACGCCCCGTCGGGAGGAGCGGCGGCGCCAGTGGATGCCCGGATCAAGTCCGGGCATGACGATGGGGGGAGGCATGGTGATGGGGCGGGAAACGCCGGGCGCGACGCGCGTCGAAGGCTAAACCGGACAGCAGTGGACTCGATCCGGCCATCCATGCAGCCCCTCTGCCCGCACGGCAGTGGACCGGGGAGCGCAGACCCGTCGAAGTCGGCTTGACAATCTGTTCTTACAACTTGTAAATATAGTCTCCGGGCCGCGCTGCGAAAAGACGGGGTTCCCGAATGGCTGCACGGAGCGAACGCGGACCGGACAGCGGAGCGATCCATGCGGAGGTCCTCGCGGCTGCCCGACGTCTCTGCTCCCCGCCGGGCTGGAGCTTCAGGCTGATCGACGTGGTCCGCGACCTGCCCCATCTGAAGGAAGGCTCGGTCCGCACCCATATCGTCAGCCGGTGCTGCGTGAACGCGCCGGCCAACCATCCCCATCGCTGGCCGTATTTCCGCCGCGTGGGCCGGGGCCGCTACGAGCTCCTTCCGGCATTCCGCCCCTCCGAGATGGAGGAACCGCGCTCTCCCTTGGAGACCGCCGACGGGGATCGGCGGCACGCCCCGGCACCCGATTCGCGGTCCGCGATCCATGCGGTGATCTCCGAGAGCGAGGGGTGGTACGTGGCGGAATGCCTCGAAGTCGCCGTCGTCACCCAGGGCCGGTCGCTGGACGAGACCCTGGCGAACCTGCGCAGCGCGCTCGCGCTGCACCTCGACGACGAGGAGCTGGCGCGGGCCGGGCTGCAGCCGGCGCCGCGGCTCGTGGTCAACTACGAGACCGCCGCCGTCTCCCCCTGATGCCCCGCCTGAAGCGGCTGACATCGCGGGCCGTCGTGCGGATTTTCCGGCGCTTCGGGTTCGAGGTCGTCTCGACCCGGGGCAGCCACGCGAAGCTCGTCCGCATGACCGCGTCCGGCGAACGGCAGGTTCTTACCGTGCCCATGCACACAGAGCTCGCTCCCGGCACACTGCGCGCGATCTACCGCCAAGCGTCCCGTTTCGTCGCTTCCGCGGAGCTGCGGCGCGCGTTCTATTCCGAGTGAGTCCCCGCCCTCACCGCGTCGGCGCGCGGCTGAACTCGTTGTTGGCGGCGACGAGCGCCGCGAGGCTTCGCATCAGCCGGGCGCGGTCGGGCTCGCTCAGCGGCGCCACCAGGCGCTCCTGGGCGCGCAGCATGGCGGCCTCCATCCGCGCGGTCAGCGCCGCGCCGTCCGGCGTCAGATAGGCGAGGCGCACGCGCCGGTCCTCATCCCCCCGGCGGCGTTCGATCAGCCCGCGCTGGGCGAGGCGTTGCAGCACGTCGGCGACATTGGTGCGGTCGATCCCGGCGTCCCGCGCCAGCGTGATCTGGTCCCGCCCGGGCGCGATCGCGAGCGCCGTCAGCACCGCGTACTGCACCGGCGTCACGTCGAACCCGCGGCACTCTTCGAGGAACAGCGCGACATGGATCTGGTGCAGCCGGCGGATCAAAAACCCCGGCCGGTCCCACAGCCGCGCCTCGATCTCGGCTTCCGGCGCCGCCTGGCCGTCCTCCCGGCCTCCGCTCATCCCGCCGGACCGCCGAGCAGCAGCCCGTTATTGCCGCCCAGGATGCCGTCCCCCGCATCGCCGAGGGCGCGGATGCCGTCGACGAAGGCCCTGACGGCCGCGGGCTTGCGGATCTCCTGCGGGTAGTCGCTCGCGAACACGATGCGCTCGGCCGGAAGCTCGACCAGCGAGGTCGCGACCGAGCGCGCATCGCCGCAGAACCCGGCGGTGTCGAACACCATGCGCTCGGCGAGGTAATCGTCGAAGTCGCGCTCGGGATTGCGGCCGTGCCGGTCGTTGCCCGCCGTGCCCCAGAACGCGCGGTCCTGGTAGCTGCGGATGCGCCCCAGCACCGAGGCGATGCCGCCGCCGAGATGGGCCATCTGGACGGTGAGGTCCGGGTGGCGGTCGAACACGCCGCCATTGACCAGGCGGATCGTCGCCTGGATCAGCGAGAACTCGCGCCCGACCGCGCGGGCGAGGTCGTAGGCGTCGAACTGCCGCGCATGGGTGAGGCGGAGCGCCGGGTGGACGAAGACGTAGAGCCCGAGCCTGGACGCCTCGGCCCAGAACGGGTCGAGCTCGGGCGCGTCGAGCCCGATGCCGTCGAACTCCGACGTGATGACCACGCCCGGGAAGCCGAGCTCGCCCGCGCAGCGCGCGAGCTCGCGCATCGCCTCGGCTCCGCCCAGCGGGTGGGCGTGCGCGGTGCCGGCGAAGCGGCCGGGATAGGCGCGCTCCGCCGAGCTGGCGGCGTCGTTGCAGAGCCTCGACTTCTCGATCCCGGCGCACATCCCCTCGGCGCAGGAGAGCATCGCGGTCCCGATGCCGGCCGCGTCCATCATCTCGACATGGGCGTCGAGGTCGACCAGCAGGTTGTGGAAGCTGTAGGACGGCACGCCGTTCTCGTCGTAGCGGGTGAACGGCGCGTCGCCTGCGCCGTCCGGCAGCAGCTCGCGCGGCAGGAAGTGGTGCTGGAAGTCGACGATCATTGCGGCACCGCCTCCAGCCCGACGATGCGCGCCGGGTTGAGCACCGAGACCCGGCGGATCTCGTCCTCGTCCAGCCCGAACGCCGCCATGTAGCCGCGGATCAGGCGGATGCACTCGACCGAGTTGGGGAACAGCGGCTCGCCGGCATCCGACGACAGCGTGCAATGGGCCGGCCCCACTGCGCGGATCGCCTCGTACATCCGCGCCGGGTCGACGCCGAGCAGCGGCGACAGCTCGTCATAGGTGAAGTTGAGCGTAATCCCGGCGCCCGCCAGGCGCTTCATGTGCTCGATCTCGAGGTCGACGAAGGGGCTGAACGGGTGGTCGATCACCGCCTTCCCGAAGCCGAGCGCGGCGACCAGCTCGGCGAGGCGGTCGATCTCCCCATGGGTCGCGTGGCCGAAGAACAGCGCGATGCCGCGCTCGGCGCAGAGCCTCACGATATCCGCCACCTCGTCCTTCAGGCGTCCGTCCTCGCCCAGCAGGTAGTGGCCCTTCTCCAGCGCCTCCTCCCAGGGCAGCGGCTCGGAATGCGCCGCCGGGTCGGCGTCGGGGTCCCACCAGATCTCGCGCCCGCCCACCTTGAAGTAGGTGTTGGCGTGGTTGAACACGGGCAGCCAGAGCGCGACCGCGCCCGAGGCGATCTGGTCCTCGCACCAGCGCCTGGTCGGCGCCGAGCCGTCGAACCCCATCAGCGCGCCGGCCCAGCACTCGACCGGCCGCACCCCCTCGGCGTCGGCCCATTCGGCGAGCGCGTCGCGGATGCGCCCCACCGCGTCGGCCGGGCGGGCGAAATCGGTGATGGTCTTGAACAGGATCCCCCGCATGCCCGAGCGCGAGGCGAATTTGGCGAGCGCCAGCGCGTCCTGCTGGCCGCCATGGGCGTGGCAGTGGATGTCGATCGCATCCGTCACGTTGGGCGCCTCGGGCGGGAAGAACACGCCCGGCGCATAGCCGCGCCGCGCCGGGTAGGAGGTGACGCAGCGCTCCTCGGTCGGGGTCGCGGGTGTGGTCCTCGCCATCGCCTGTCCTCGGATAGGGGTGCCGGGGGCAGACTACATCAGAAGGGCGGGCGTTGGGATCAGAAGGGCGGGCGTTGGGCAGGCGGGGCGGTTGTCGCTTCGGGCGGGGCGGGAATGCGCTCTCCCCACCGTCCCCACCCGCGCCGGCCTTGAACCGAGCGTCCGGTTTTCTTACGTTTCTTTTATCGATTGGAAAAGGTTACGACCATGTCAAGGACAGCAACCCTGTCGTCCAAGTTCCAGATCTCGATCCCGAAGGCGGTGCGAACGGCTCGGCAATGGGAAGCCGGGCAGGTCTTCGCCTTCATCCCCAAGGGAACCGGCGTCCTCCTCGTTCCGGTCCCGGATCGCGACGCGCTCGCCGGCATCGCCGATGGCGCCGCGACGGACGGCTACCGCGATCGCTCGGATCGGCGCTGATGCGCCTCGTCGACAGCTCGGCCTGGATCGAGTGGCTGATCGGCTCGCCCGTGGGAGAGGCCGTTGCGGAGCGCCTTCCGGAACAGCCTGCCTGGCTGGTTCCGACCATCGTCCAGCTCGAGCTCGCGAAGTGGCTCACCCGGGAGCGTGGCGAGGACGAGGCCGATCGGGCGATCGCCTTCACCCAGGTCTGCAGCGTCGCCCCCCTGGACACGGAGATCGCTCTCGCCGCCGCCGAGGCCTGCCGTACGCACGGCCTCGCAACCGCGGACGCCATCGTCTTCGCCACCGCCCGTGCGCATGAGGCCGACCTGCTGACCTGCGATCGCCACTTCGAAGGCCTCCCCGGCACGATCCTCATCCCCAAGACCTGAGCCGGCGCCATTTTCCCCTCCGGGCGGCGCGTCGCTTCGGGCGGGGCGGAGAACGCCGGCGAGGCCCGCCCCGCCATCCCCGCCCCGTCATGGCCGGCCCCCGGATCGAGTCCGGGGGCGATCCGGCCATCCATGCCGCCTCGCGGCCCGCGAGGCGGTGGGTCGGGAGGGGCGGCGGCGCCAGTGGGTGCCCGGATCAGCCCCCTTCGTCATGGCCGGACTTGATCCGGCCATCCACGCGGCCTCTCCGCCCGCACGACGGTCCGACGAGAGGGGCGGCGGCGCCAGTGGGTGCCCGATGGAGTGGACGCCCCCTCCGACGGCATCTGTGTGCCAAAGTGGCGGTGTCATCAACCCACTTGGAGGAGGGAGCATCCATGGCCGAGGTTAGCATGATCGGGATCGATCTTTCGAAGCGGAGTTTTCAGCTGCACGGGATGTGCGCGGACGGCTCGGTGGGTTTCCGCCGGACGCTGAGCCGCGGCAGGCTGCTCGCCTTTGTGGCGCGTCAGCCGCGCTGCGTGGTGGCGATGGAGGCGTGCGGGGGTGCGCATCACTGGGGTCGCGAGATCCTCGATCTGGGCCATGAGGTGCGGCTGGTGCCGCCGGTCTATGTGAAGCCCTTCGTGAAGCGCCAGAAGAACGATGCGGCGGATGCGGCGGCGATCTGCGAGGCGGCGTCGCGGCCGACCATGAGCCTGGTTGCGGTGAAGACGGCCGAGCAGCAGAGCCGCGGCATGCTGTTCCGGGTGCGCGATCTCCTGGTGCGCCAGCGCACCCAGGCGCTCGACGCGCTGCGCGGCCATCTGGCGGAGTTCGGGCTGGTGGCGCCGAAGGGTCCGGCGAGTGTCGGCAAGCTCGCGGTGGCGCTGGAGGCTGCGCGGGCCGGTCTGCCGGACCGGGTGGGCGAGCTCGCCGGGGTGCTGCTGGAGCAGATCGCCGGGCTGGACGAACAGGTCGCCGAGCTCGACAAGGAGCTGCGCGCCGAGGCGCGGCGGGATGCGGATGCGCGCCGGCTGATGACCATACCGGGGGTCGGGCCGGTCACCGCGATGGCGATCCAGGCCTTCGCGCCGCCGCTCGACGGGTTCCGCCGCGGGCGCGACTTCTCGGCCTGGCTCGGGCTGGTGCCGCGCCAGCACACGACGGCCGGCAAGCCGCGGCTGGGCAGGATATCGAAGATGGGCCAGCGCGATCTCAGGCGGCTCTTGGTGCTCGGCGCCATGTCGGTGGTCCGCAGCGCCGGGCGCCACGACACGGTGCGCGACCCGTGGCTGGCCGGGATGCTGGCCACCAGGAAGCCGAAGAAGCTGATCGCCGTGGCGCTGGCCAACCGCACCGCGCGCATCGCCTGGGCGATGACCACGAGACAGCAGAGCTACCGGGCGCCCGCGCCGAACACCGCCTGAGCGCGGCGGATGCGGGCCGCCGTCGGCAGTGCGGGCGAGGTCTGAGGACGGGTAAGGACAAACGGTCGATGAGACGGGATCGGGAAAACCAGTTTGATCCGGCGCGCCGAAGAGCACGCGTGCCCGTATGCCATACAGGCCCGCGGCGCCGCATAGGCCGCAAGCAGAGGCCGCATAGACGACAGCACCTGACCGCACTGTCCGAACCGTTCGAAAAAAAACCTTGCACCGCCGGGGGCGTCCATAGACGGATCAAGTCCGGGCATGACGAGGGAGGGCCGGGGGCGACGGCGGCATGCGACGACGCGTCGCGCGTGTCGCGATCCGTGTCCCGATCCGGCGGATGGGCCGGAAATTCGCGCGTACCGAGGCTTTGCGCCCGGTCCAGCTCATCCAAACCGGACAGCAGTGGCCTCGATCCGGGCATCCACTGGCGCCGCCGCTCCTCCCGACGGGGCGTTGTACCGGTGGCGCCAGTGGTTGCGCGGATCAAGTCCGCGCATGGGTGGCCGGATCAAGTCCGGCCATGACGGGGTGGGGGTGGCGGTGGAGGAGTACGGGAGCCGGGGGCGGACCGCCCCACCCGTGGGTGCCCGGAACGAGGCCGGGGTGACAACGGAGGGGCAGGGACGGCAAGTGCGGGCGTGCGGCGATCCGTGTCCCGATCCGGCGGATGCGCCGATATCCCGCCCGGATCAAGGCTTTGCGCCCGGTCCAGCTCATATAAACCGTCATGGTCTCGGCGGTGCTGAGCCACCCCGTGGCATGAAACTCGGGGCGTTCGGCTGAGGGTTTGCCGATCGTCGCGCGGGTCTGCCGTGGCAGGATGGGAATGGTGGAGGCGGCGACGCGTGAGCGTTCCGTTTATCGGTGATGTGGTTCCCGAGATATAAACTGCTTCCGGCGGTCGGCTCCGCACCCCGTACTGTGCCCGGCCCGCGGCCGTGGACGCGCGGCAAATCGAACCGCACCCGCTCGACGGGTGCGTGTCCTTCCGACCGCTGTCCCCGCCTCCACCGTGGCGATGCCACGGCGCGATCCTACGCCGCCGTGGCGAGAGCGCAACGAGGAGGACAGCGATGAAGACGGAAGGCTTGCACGTCGTGCGGCCGCGCGCGGCGGGTCTGGACGTGCACAAGATGGAGATCACCGCGACGGTTCGCCTGTGCGAGGGCGAGGGCGAGCCGGTGGTGGAGACGCGCTGCTTCAGCTCGCTTCCGAGCGGTCTGGCGGAGATGGTCGCCTGGCTGACCGGTCGCCGCGTCGAGGCCGCTGTCATGGAAGGGACCGGGATCTACTGGCAGGCGCCCTTCGCGGCGGTGGAGGCGGCGGGGATCGAAGCGATCCTGGTGCACGCGCGTCAGGTCAAGCAGTTGAAGGGGCGCAAGACCGATGTCGCCGACAGCGTGTGGCTGGCCTGCGTGTGCCAGTTCGGGCTCTGCACGCCTTCCCATGTTCCCCCCGAGCCGTTCCGGGAGCTGCGCTCGCTGAGCCGCCAGCGGCGTACCCTGGTCAGGCAGCGCTCGACCGTGCGCAACCGGGTGCAGAAGATCGTCGACCGCGCCGGCCTGCGCATCGGCGGCATCCTCTCCGACGTCTTCGGCGTCAACGGCCGCAAGATCCTCGACGGGCTGGCGCAAGCCACGCCGCGCGCGGTCATCCTCGCCTCGCTCACCGGCCACGTCGCCAACAAGCTGGAGGGGCTCGGCGAGGCGCTCTCCCTGAGCCTGGGCGACAACGACCGCTTCATGCTCGGCGATCTGCTGGACGAGCATGACGCGCTCGAGGCGCGCATCGCGTCCTACGGCGAGAAGATCGACCGGCAGATGACGCCGTGGCAGGAACAGCTCCGCCTGCTGACCACCATCCCCGGCATCGACCGCATCGCCGCCTCGACCATCCTGATCGAGATCGGCCCGGATATCGAGGCGTTCGCCTCCAAGCAGCACTTCGCCGCCTGGGCCGGGCTCTGCCCCGGCAACAACGAAAGCGGCGGAAAGCGCCGCAACGCGCGCACCCGAAGGGGCTCCAAGACGCTGCGCGCCAGCCTCGTCGAATGTGCCCACGGCGCGGCCCGAACCAAGGGGTGCCAGTTCGAGGCCCACCACCGCGCGCTCGCCGCCCGGCGCGGATACAAGCGCGCCATCGTGGCCGGCGCACACAAGATGCTGCGCATCGTTTATGTCGTGCTCAAGACCGGCAGGCCCTACTACGACCGCACCGCCGACTACGACGCGCTGATGGTCAAGCGCAACGCCCCGCGCTGGATCCGAATGCTCCGCCGCTACGGCTACATCCAACCCCGGCGCGCCGAACCCAAGGCCACCTGACCGGCCCGCATAACGCCGGACCGCCGCGCGGGACCGCTTCGGGCCACATCGGGGAAGTCCACCGCTCGTCTCCGCCGCCCCCTTCCGGCGATCTCAGCCAACTCCCTCCCGGCGTTGGATGGGGCCCTCGCGCGCCCCCACCGAAACTGTTTCACGGCAAACCGGACAGCAGTGGACTCGATCCGGGCATCCATGCCGCCTCGCGGCCCGCGAGGCGGTGGGTCGGGAGCGCTGCCGGCGACCCCACGGCGGTTTCGTCGTCGCCGCGCGACGGCGTCTTATTAAACTTTTGCCCTGTAATCCTAATAGCGCCAAGCCTAGCTACGTTTCGTTTAATTGGGGCGCCCGTCCATGTACCGGGGCGAGACCGGCCGATACGAAGCGACCGTCGTGGGCGGCGAGACGGTGCGGGCCTTCGTTCCGGCCGCCCTGCCCCCGGCGCCCCCGCTCGACTATCCTTCCCGGCGGCGTCGGCGGCAATGGAGATCCTCGAAAACTCGGGCATCGCGCGCGAGTTGACGGGCAAGAAGCGCAACCGCCGGTTCGGCTATGCCCGCTATGTCGCCATCCTCGGCGAGGGAACCGAACCGCTGTGAGCGGCCGGGCGCCTTTCGCCCCTCAGCACCCCAGCACCCGCACATGCCCTTCCGCGCCGTAGTCGAGCAGGAGGCGGTCGCGCGTGACCAGCGTATAGCCGAACGCCCGCGCGGTGGCGGCGAGGATGCGATCCGCCGGGTCGGCGGGCGGCGAGCCGGGCAGGGCGCAGGAGGCGATCGGCACCGAGGGCGGCATCTCGGCCAGCGCCACCCCGGGCAGCGCGCAGAAGCGCTCGAACCATGCCCCGGGCGCGAGCGACAGGGCGATCCGGCCCTGTCGCTCCAGCATGGCGAGCTCCCACGCGGTCACCGGGGAGACGGCGAGCCCCGCGCCCGGCCCCGTCATCCCCCTACCGCAGCACCGTCTCCAGCACCGCGCCGAGCAGGCCGAGGGCGACCGAAGCCATCATGCCGTAGGCGATCAGCATCACCGGGCGGAAGCTCTCCTTGGTGACGAACTCCTCCAGCCGGTCGTGGATCGCCCTGGTGCGCTCGTCGAGCCGGGCGAGCAGCACCCGGTCCTCGCCGTTGAACGGCCGGGCGGATGCGGTGTAGCGCTCGTCGGTGCGGTCCATGGCTCAGCCCCGGCGCCGGCGATACGCGGCGAGCCGGCCGGCGCGCGCCGCCTCGACGAAGCGCTCGATCGCCGCCAGGGCCGAGCGCGGCGGACCGCCCGCGGCGGCGGGCGGCGGGAGCGCCGGGAACGGCACCCGGGGCGGCGGGGAGGCGGGCATCGGCGGCGCCGGCCGGCCGGGCCGCGGCATCGCCGCGCCGCCCGCCGGCAGCCGCGGCGGCGCCGGCATCGGCGTCCGCCCCTTCACCGGCTCGGCTCCGGCGGTCAGGAAATCGGCGAGCAGGCGGAGCGCGACGGCCCGGTAGTCCGGGTCCCCGGGCGGGTGGGTCATGCGCGGCGTGCGGGCGGACGCGCTGCCGCGCCGGAAGGTGGATATCGGGTGCTTCTCCATCTCGGTTCTCCGGTTCGGGTTCAGGCGGCCGCGTCGAGGCGCTCGGCCAGCGCGTCGACCCGGGCGGCGAGCCCCTTGACCGCCGACATGGTGGCGCCGATGGCGTCCATCGCGTCGATGGTCCGCCCGTCGCCGGCGAACGCGGCGGCGAAGTCCTCGGCGTAGGGGCCGATATGCGGCGTCGGGTCGCCGCGGTAGCGCCAGCGCTCGACGTCGAGGCCGCGCAGCCTGGCGAGGCTGTCCGCATGGTCCGCCGGGCGGTTGTCCGTCTTCACCGCCCGGCTGGAGGCGAACAGCGCCGCGGTGCCGAGCGCCTGGCCGAGCCCCTGGCGGAACTGGTTCCACTGCCCGAGCCGGGCGTTGTAGCGGTTGAGCCCGGCCCGCTGCGACAGCGCGTGGGCGCCGAGCACGTCGAGCGGCGCCGCCGGGGCGAAGCCGGGCAGGCCGACCGGCGCCACCTGCTGGCCGCCGAGCAGGGCGGCGAGCTCGTTGAACTGCTGCTGGCGCAGCGCCGCGCGCTCGGCGAAGCCCTGCCGGCGGGCGGCGGAGCGCCGGGCGAAGGCGCGGTCCGCCTCGGCCCCGCCCTCCGCCACCGCCGCCCAGGCCGCATCCTGGCGGGCGCGGTTGCCGGCATCGAGCAGGCGGTCGAACTCCGCGCCGCCGGCGCTGCCCTCGGCGATCGGCAGGCCGCGATTGGCGAGGCTCTGGCGCAGCCGGCGCTCCTGGCGCTCGATCTCCGGGTCGAGCAGGCCGAGCGCCCGCTGGTAGGAAGCCCGCTCGGCGCGGCCGCGCAGCGCCTCCAGCCCGGCGGCGTCGAACGCGGGCGGCAGGCCGGCGGTATCCAGCCCGCCGAATCGCAGCCCCCGCGCCCGGTCCAGCGCCTGGCCGGCGAGCGTCCGGCCGATCGCCTCCTGGCGGGCGCGGAAGTCCTGCTGGTAGGGCGTCTCGACCACCCGCGTCGCATGGCGCGACGCGCCGGGGTCGAAGACGAACTGCCCGTCATCGCCCACCGTTCCGTAGAGCAGATTGCCCTGCGGGGTGAACTGGCTGATCCGGTTGGCCGCGGCCTGGGCCTCGATCAGCTTCGCCGGGTCGGGTACGGGGGGCGGTTTGGGGGGTCGTTTTCCCATGTCGGTCTCCTGTCCAGCGGCATTCGCGCCGCAGCATCGAATAGATTGCGGCGTCCTCGCCGGTCGGCCAGGCTTCGCGGGCCATGCCCTCGTAGCGGAAGCCCAGCCGTTCGACGAAGCGCCTGGCGGTCCGGTTGCCGCGCCTGATCGTGGCCTGCACCCGGCGCGCGCCGAGCTGCTCGAACGGGTAGCGGAACGCGGCCTCGAGCACCCAGCGCCGGCACCAGCGCGGCGAGGTGCTCGCGATCGACATCTCCAGCGCGCCGGGCCGGTCGCGCCAGCCGCTATAGACGATGCCGGCGACCAGGCTTCCGTCCTCGACCACGCCGATCGCCGCGGCCGGGCCGAAATCCTCGATCCCCAGCCGGCGGCCGACCCAGCGGGCGATCTCCGCGTCGCTTCCCAGCGCGAGGCTCGGCATGGCGTGTTTCCCGTGTTGGTTCGATTTTCGACGCGCGCCGCCCGCGCGGCCTCTCCGCTTGCGAGGCGGACGGCAGGGAGGCGCGCACTCCCCGCCCCGTCATGGCCGGACTTGATCCGGCCACCCATGCGCGGACTTGATCCGCGCAACCACTGGCGCCACCGGTACAACGCCCCGTCGGAAGGAGCGGCGGCGGCAGTGGGTGGCCGGATCAAGTCCGGCCATGGGTGCCCGGATCAAGTCCGGGCATGACGAGGGCAGCATGACGAGGGGCGTGTTGGCGCTCCCCCACCACGTCATGGCCGGACTTGTTCCGGCCATCCAGGCGGCCTCTCCGCTTGCGAGGCGGCGGGTCGGAGGGCCGTATCGAAAACCGGGCTACGTCTTGACGATCCAGTTCAGCACCACGGTCGGCTGCACGTTGTTGTGCGCCCGGCCGCTGCCCACGCGGCCGGTGTAGCCGCGGATGGCGTGGCTGTGCGATCCGCCCGATGCGGTGCTCTGCGTGCCGGACGCGTTGTTGTTGCCCCAGCTCAGCCTGGAGTAGTTGCCGCTGGTGTGGAACGCGCCGGTGTTTATCGAGTGGTTGTGGCTGCCGGCGGACGCCGTGGCGAGGGTGCCCCGCGCGTGCGAATGCGACGGCATCTGGGACGAGCCGAGGGTATGCGTCTCCGCGCCGCCGGCCGCGCCGAGCGTGTCGCCGTCGACGCCGCCCGACTGGCCGGTCAGCCGGTTCGCCGCGCTGCCGCCCATGTCGTCCTTGCCGGCGACGGCGCGGCCGCGCAGATCGGGCAGGTTGAAGCTGGTCGAGCCGTCGCCCGCGCCGTGGGTCGTGCCGATCGCCGCGAACAGGGCGGGGTAATCGTCGCGCGACACCGCCTGGCCGTAGCACAGCAGCCAGCCGGCCGGCGCGGCGGCGCCGGCGAAGGGCGCCAGCATCCCGGCCGGCAGGGCCGACGGGGCCGACAGCCCGGCGACGGTGGCGCCGTCCTCGACGGCGAGCGAGGCGCCGCTCTCCAGCCTCAGCGTCGAGCCCGACAGAATTTCCAGCGCGTCCGCGCGGAAGCGGAAATCCACCGCGCCGGCGAGCTTCACGTCGATCCGGTCGTCCTCGGCGGCGGCGATCGAGGTGTCGCCGTCGCCGTCGAGCACCAGCTCGTGCCCGGCGAGCGAGACCCGGTCGGTGGCGAGCAGGAGCGCGCTCGGCGTGCCCTCGCCGTCCTCGACCGGGCGCGGCACGCCGTCGATCCCGCGGTTCGCGTTGGAGACCTGCAGCAGGTCCTTGTAGGTGTCCTTGGGCTTCTTGCCCGTCAATGCGGTCATCAGATCAGTCCTCGCCCGGTTTCGAGCTGAAAGGTCAGCGTTTCCCATTCGAGTTCGTCGCTGGTCTCGGAGGTGAGCCTCGCGCCCAGCGCGTAGCCGAGCCCGTCGGCGGCGCGCCATTCGGCGATCGTCGTCTGCTCGCCGCCCTGCCAGACCAGGTCGCCCCAGATCTCCCAGACCGTATCGGCGCCCTCCCAGCCGTCGCCCGCCGGGCCGAAGCCGGTGACCACGGCCGGCGCGCCGGCGCTGCGGAAATCGGCCAGCGCGGCGAGCCCGATCCGCGCCTCCGCCTTGCCGCGCAGCACCGGGCGCAGGCAGATGCAGCGCTTCATCAGGTCGCGCCGGCCGAAGGCGTTGAACGCGGTCTGCGCATCGCCGGCGATGGTCCTGCCCGCGTCGGTGGTGCCGCCGATCCGGTTGACCGTCCCCGAGGCGGCGCCGAAATGGGCGTTCTCGTCCCACACCGCCCAGGCATGGGCGTCGATCCCGGTCCAGCGCGCCCAGGCGCCGGTCCGCGTGTCCATCACGTATTGCTCGAACCGGCCGCCGCCGAGCGGGGCGTTGACGATGGCCCGCCCGGCCCGCGCATGCACCACGACCTGCCAGCCGGCGTTGGGCCCGTGGCGCCGCACCGCCTCGACCAGGGTCGGGCGGATCTTGTCGGACACCACCCCGCTGGGGGTGAGCGAGCCCTCGCTGACCAGCCGGGCGATCGAGATCAGCCCTTCCGAGGTCAGCACCACCAGATCGGAGCCGCGCCGGGCCACGCCGCGCACGTCGACCGGGGCGCCGGCGCGGAACACGCCGACCAGGCGCCAGTCGGAGCCCGGGTCGTCGCCGCGATAGACCACGATGTCGCCGGACGACATGCAGAACACCGCGAGGTCCTCGCCGATGCCGCCGCCGCCCCAGACGTCTGACCCGCCCTCGACGTTCCACGAGCCCATGCAGACCAGGTTGCCGCCGAACTGGCCGACCCGGGACAGCGGGAAGCGCGCCAGGCTTCCGCCCAGCGCGTCGGTCTCCGAGTACCAGAAATCCTGGCTGTCGCGCTCGAAGAAATAGGTGCGCGAGCGGTGGGTCATGATGCCGAGCAGCCGTTGCGGCGCCAGCCCGTCGCCCGAGACCGTCATCGCCGCGACGGCGCGGCCGTCGAAGATCTGCGGCGCGTCGGTGCCGTTGACCAGACCCATGCGGCCGTTGAAGCTGACGCCCTGCCAGCGGTTCTCCGCGAAACCGGTCGCCAGCCGGGCCGGCGCGCCGGAGATCTCGTAGATGCCGCCATCGGCCGCCGCGACGGTCTTGCGCACGCTGCCGGCGTGGAACGCGGCCAGGGTCTCGACCGGCCCCGAAGCGAAGCCCGACACCAGCGGCTGGAAGCCCTCGCGCACCGCGAGCGCGGCGATCCCCGGGTTCCAGTTGTCCAGCCTCACCGCGTCGGTGGGCGGCATCAGGTTGAGCGAATCGCGGGTGTTCAGCCCGCCCACCGGGGCCGGCACGGTGACCGTCATGGTGGCGGCGCGGCGCCGCCTGGCGCGCCGTCGCCTCAGCATCGGCCGGACCCCGGGAAGCCGCCATCCGGCAGGGCGGCGGCGAGCGCGGCGGGCGCGGCGCCGTCCAGCCGCAGCGTGGGCCGCCCGCCGTCGCGCGCGATCGCGCGGGCGAGCACCGAGAGGTACTCGTTGAGGTCGTCGTCATAGGCCAGCCCCACGGCCTTCTTGAAACGCCATTTCACCCCCATGGCGGCGATCTCCTCGGACAGGGCGAAGCGGTCGTCGTCGGCCTCCCAGCCGCGCCGCCTGGCGCCCGAGGCGGCGATCACGATGTCCGCCGTGACGTATTCGAAGGCAAGCTCGCCGCCCGCCCGGGCGGGCGCCGGGTAGAGGTGGAAGCCGCCGCCGTGGATGCGGAAGCAGCGACCCACGCCCCCGGCTCCGCCGCGCGCGGCCAGCAGCGCCTGCCATTGCGGGCCGGACAGCGGGCCGTCGAGCCGCCGCCCGGCGGTCCGGTCCCAGGCGGTGCCGTCGACGATATGGCCGAAATCCGCGGGCAGGCCGTCCGGCTGCGCGGTCGCGGCGGCGGCGGCGAAGACGTGCTCGCGCACCAGCGCGGTCCACTCCGCGGCCCCGGACATCGAGAAGATCTCCTGGCGCGCGGCGGCGAGCAGGCGGATCGCGGCGGTCTCCGGGTTGCCGGTGACCGCGGCGGGCGGCGCCACCCCGGCCTCGGCGGCGGCTTCGCGGCAGATATCGAGCAGGCTCATCGGCGGCGCTCCCGCCTTCCCTGCCCGGCCTGGCGCAGCCGCGCGTTGTCGCCCTCCAGCCGCGCGACCTCGCGCTTGAGGCGGGCGATCTCGGCGCGCAGCGCCGTCTCGGTCTCGGTCTGCGGCTGCAGGAACTGGCGCGCGCGCTCGGCGAGGGCGGCGGCGGTCTCGCCGATCCGCTCGCGCAGCGCCTCGTCGGCGCCGGCCACCTGCTCGACGGTGAACACTTCCAGCGCCTTGAGCTCGGCCACCCCCGCCACGGTGAGATAGGGCCAGTGCTCGATCGGCGTGCCGGACGGGCGCTCGCGCCTGGCCTCGAAGGCGGCCCAGCGGCCGGGCCAGCGCGCGCGGTCGGCATCCGAGGCGCGGCGGTCGACGACGCTGTTGCGGTCGCCCGGCACCAGCACGCGGACATAGGCGATCTCGTCGAACACCGGCCGGCCGCGCTCCTCGCTGCGCGCCGGGTTCCGCACCGCGCGCATGTAGAAATGCGGGATGCAGTCGTCGCGCCCGCCATTCTGCTGCTCGGCGGCGAAATTCTCCCAGTAGCCGGAATCGTCGGGAACCGGTTGCATGGCTCGTCCTTTCTGGTTGGTGGGGGCCTGCCCCCTTCCGTCATGCCCGGCTCCCGGAACGAGTCCGGCGGCCGGGCATCTCGCTCCACCGGGCGCGGTGCCGGCGGCGCCCATGGGTGCCCGCTTCCCCCGCCCCCCTCCCCCCCGCCCCCTCGTCATGGCCGGACTTGATCCGGCCACCCATGCGCGGACTTGATCCGCGCAACCACTGGCGCCACCGGTACAACGCCCCGTCGGGAGGGGCGGCGGCGCCCTCCCTTCCGTCATGCCCGGCCCCCGGAACGAGTCCGGGGGCCGGGCATCTCCCTCCACCGGGCGCAGTGCCGGCGGCAGGCCCGGTGGATGGCCGGAACGAGTCCGGCCATGACGATGGGGGCGGGCAGGGCGCGTCCTTCGATACGCCGCTTCGCGGCTACTCAGGATGAGGGAAAGTCTCTTGGTCCAACAAAAGACCCTCATCCCGAGTAGGCCCCGCAGGGGCCGTATCGAGGGACTACCCCGCCCGCGGGTGGGCGACGATGGCCGGGCGGGCGGCGGCGGCGCTGCCGGCGGCGGCGGTGATGGCGATGCCGGCGACCCGGCTCTGGCCGGTCTTCGCGTCGTCGAGCTTGCCGGCCTCGGCGGTGGTGTAGAGCGCCGAGTCCCTGGCGCAGCGCGCGAGCACGTTGACCTTGAGCGCGGCGCCCTGGCCGGCGGTCGCGACCCAGCCGTACTCGCCCTCGGCGAAGGCGGCCTGGGCGACGGCGATGGCGTGGCCGGCATCGACCGCCGTCTTGGTGCCGGCGGAGGCGTCGAAATCCTCGTCGACGGTGACGTAGTCGTGGCGCGCGATCGCGCCGGCGGCCCGGACATAGATCCATTCGGTGCCGTCGGTGCCGGCGACCCGGGTGCCGGGGGCGTGCTCGGCGGCGGCGCCGGGCGAATCGATGCGCGCGCCGGCGAGCGGCGCGGTGGCGTGGTGGATGGACATGGCGGTTTCCTTCGGTCGGAGCGTTGGGCGGTCCTTCGATACGCGCCCTGCGGGCGCTACTCAGGATGAGGGGTGGGTGCTGGACCCGAGAAGAACTCCCTCACCCTGAGTAGCCCCCGGACCGAGTCCGGGGGCGTATCGAAGGGGCGCAGGGTCAGGCGTGGATCACGCCCTGGCGGGCGGCGTTCGACATCGTCAGGTTGCCCATGAAGATGATCGGGATCACGGTCGCGTCCTGGTTGACCGATTGCCGCTTCTCCAGGGGCTCCATGTTGGCGTCCTTGTGCGGGCGCCAGAACAGGTAGTCGGTGTTCAGCATGTACATGTGCGATTCGGGGCACTTGTCGTCGTACATCACCGGGGCCGACCCGCCGGGGCCGTAATACTGGATCGAGCGGAACCCGGCGCCCGCGTCCTCCTCGGACGAGATGCGCTGGATCGCCTGCAGCGACTGCCAGTAGTGGTTGAAGTAGACCGTGTCGGCGACGATCAGGCTCGGCGCGTCGGCGCCGCGCAGGCATTTGAGCCAGAGCGCGTTCATCGCCTTCTGCACGGTGTCGGCGCCCGGCGTCACGCCGGCCTCGGAGAAGTCGTAGACCTGGTTGCGCCAGAACGAGAACGCGGCGCGGTCGATGCCGCCGACGGTGCCGGTGGACGGGTCGTCGGCGACCAGCGCGCGCAGCCCGCCGATCTGCTTGCCCGACGCGCCGGTGCCGTCGGAGTACACCCCGATCGACAGGTTGTTCATCATCGTCTTCTCGGCGTTCTTGATGCGCCGGTCGACCAGGCGGAGGGACTGCTCCTTGCCGGCGTTCTTGCGCTCCTCGGCGCCGGAGACCGAGACCACGACGGCGGCCTGCTTCCACTCGTACTCGGCGGAGTCGAAGACGTCCGAGGGCGAGATGTCGAGCACCTCGTAGCCGGAATAGTACTTGAAGGTCTGGTTCTCGGCGTATTCCAGCTCCTCCACCAGGGTCCGCCCGCCATCGGCGGGGTCGACCTGGCCCTCCTTGTTGAGGTAGCGCAGCACCGCGTTGTGGTTGAGGATGTTGTCGGCGAGCTGGCCGCGGCGGTTGCGCAGCGTGGTGGTGACCAGGTCGCCCAGATTGGCGTTTGCCATGTTTCGGTTCCTTGCTTGTCCGTGGTTACGCGCCGACCATCCGGTCCCAGACGCGCTCGAGCTCCTCGCGATGCGACCGGGCGGGCGGCAGCGCGGAGCCCGCCGGTTCGGCGCCGCCCAGAGCGGCCCGTCCGGCGTTCCTCGCCTTCGCAACCTCGGCCTTGCGGGCGCTCTCGCGGCGTTCCGCCAGCTCGGCATCGCGCGCCTGGAGCGCCTTCTGCCTGGTGGCGGGATCGGCCCAGACGGCCTGTTCGTATGCGTCCTCGAAGCTCGTCGCGGCACCGGCCCGGATCAGCGCCGAGAGCCTGGGCCGGACCGCGTCGAAATGCGGGAAGCGCGGCCTGCCGTCGGAATCGGCGGCGCGCGCCCGGGCGTCGAGCTCGGCCTCCATCGCGGCCAGCAGGCGGAGCTCGTGCTGCTCGGCGGCGTAGCGCTCCAGCGTGTCCAGCATCTCGTCCGGGCGCGCCGGCGCGCCGGGCGGGGCGGCGCCGGCGTCGGGCGGAGCGTCGCCGGCGTCGGGCGCGAGACCGTAGGACTCGGCGAACAGCGCGAGCGCCGCCCCGGGGTCCTGCTCGATCAGCGCATGCGCCTCCAGCAGCCGCGCCACCGCCTCGCCGTCGGAGATCCCCTGCGCGCGCATCGACTCGCGCCACGGCGCGAGCGCCGCATCGACCGCCTCCAGCCCGGCGAGCGCCTTCTCGCGCTCGGCGAGCGTCTGCGAGCGTTCGGAATGCGCCGTCTCCAGCTCGCGGTGCAGGTCGAGCGCATACTCGCGCGCGTCTTCGGGCAGCGCCTGGAAGCGCTCGCGCCACGCCGCCGGCCAGTGCCCGGGCGGGGGCTCGGCGTCGGCGTCGTCGGCAGGCTCGGCGGGCTCGGCGGGCTCGGCCGGCTCCTCCGCGCCGGGCTCCGTCTCCTCCCCGGCGGGCTCGCTGTCCTCGGCCGCGAGGCTGTCCCACGCCGCCTCCAGATCCTCGCGCAGGCTGTTGGTTTCGTCGGTCATGGTTCCTCCGAAGGGGTTGGATTCGTGGATGGGTGGGCTCGCCACGCGCCCTTGCCGCCACCCCGGATCGAGTCCGGGGCGACAGGAGAAGCCCGCTTCGGCCGGGCGCCTAGCGAAAATAAGCGGCCTCGAAACGGGCCGCCATCGAAGTCGATTATCGGGCGTTGCGCCTCAGGCGGCGAGCCTGTACCCGGGCGGTCCGCTCCCGTCGATGACGATATCCGGGCGGCTGCCGCCCGGAACGCATCTGGCGGCGATCTGCTCGATCGAGCCGCGCTCGCCGAGATCCAGCTTCTCGACCGCCAGCAGCCGGACGACGATCTCGGACGCGGCCTGGATCGGCGTTCGGTTCTTCTCCCATCGGGCAACCGACTGGGCGTCGCGATGGACGTGCCTTGCGAGCTCCGCCTGGGTGAAGCCCATCATCGTCCGCAGGAACCTGAGCTCCTGCCCGGACATCGCCGATTCGCGCTCCACGATGCCCCGAGCGATGGTCTTGTGCAGCTCGTTGACCGCCGGGATGTACAGCACTTCTTCACCGCTGTCGTCGACCCGCACGCCGATTCCCTCGATGAATACGTTGTCCAGTCCGCATTCGGTGTAGCGGTATCTGGTGCGCTCCCCGGAAGCAGCCTTCATGCCTTGCAGCCTTCTTCAACCGCGTTGTATCGGTTCGTCAGCCCACATTGCCGTCACAATCGTCGCTTCCCTCTTCTCTGTCGACGGGACTACGACAACTCTCAACGTGCGTCTCCCGGAGTTCGGTGTCTTGCACTCCATCTTGTACCTGAAATAGCCCGGCCGGGCCGACGGCTCCCCTTTTTCATAAACAAATCCACGTTTCAGGACATAAAGTACGTCATCCAATATCAGGTCACGCTGCTTTATCTGCTCAATCGCATGTTTGCTCATGAAGACTCCGAAATCGTCGCGTAGGGCCATTTCCCTGATCGAGTCCGTGGCCCGGGCCGCGGATAGCGGTTCTTCGCCGGGCTTCGTCACGCCGACACCACTCCGCCCGCACCTATCACGGTGATAGGTACAGCGGATCGCGGCGGATCGTCAAGACCTATCGGCGCGGGCACCGGCGATGTCGAGATCGCTTTCGGCCTCGTCGGTCATGCTTGCTCCGAAGGGGTTGGATTCGTGGATGGGTGGGCTCGTCCTTCGATACGCCCGCCTGCGGCGGTCTACTCAGGATGAGGTGTCTTGTTGGAGGGCGCTCAACCCCGCCCTCATCCTGAGTAGCGGCGAAGCCGCGTATCGAAGGACGCACCCCTATTTCGTCCTGCCGCCCATCTTCTCGAACGTCCTGAGCCCGCCGAGGCCGAGCAGGCTCAGCAGCACCGTCAGCAGGTGCTCGAGCTGGAGCGCCGCCGGGACCGGGGTGCCGGGCGCCCAGACCGAGAACCCCCAGACCAGCAGATCGCGCAGGATGAAGTTCCAGGCGAGCGCGGCGCCGCAGATCCAGCCGATGAAGGGCCGCCAGCCGGCGACGAACACAGAGCGGTGCTGCGCCTCAATGCGGTTGACCTCGATCTGGGCCAGCGCCGGGCGCTGCGCGAGGCGGGCGAGCAGGGCCTCCTTGCCGAGCCGTTCGTCGTCGCTGGTGAACAGATCGTCGATCACCCGGCCGATCGCCGCGACCGGCTCGGCCGCGCCGCGGCCGAACAGCATGTCGAGCAGGGGCATCAGCCGCGCCCCGTCCCTCGATACGGCCCTTCGGGCCTACTCGGGATGAGGGCGGGGTTGGGGCGGCCGGCATCCTTTCTCATCCATTCTCTCCTCATCCTTCGGGGGCTACTCAGGATGAGGGTGGGGTTGGGGCGGCCGGCATCCTTTCTCATCCATTCTCTCCTCATCCTGAGTAGCCCGCCGCAGGCGGGCGTATCGAAGGACCGACCGCGTCGTTGCCGATCTCGACCATGCCGTTGGCCCGCAGATGCTCGTCCCAGTCGCGGCGCGAGCGGTAGCGGCGGCCGTCGGCGGGGCTGGCGATGCCGTGCTCGAAGGGGGCGTCGCGGTTGACGAGCTGCGGCCCGGCGGCCGGGCGGGGCGGCGCCAGCGGGACCCAGCGGGCCTGCGCCTTGCTCCAGGCGTAGCGGGTCATCGCGGCCTGCCCTCGGCCGGGCCCGGCGGCGGCGCGGCGGCGGCCGCCTCGGCCTGGCGGATCAGCGCGTCCGAGGTGCGCCCGATCACCTCCTCCAGCCGGCGGCCGGGCTTGAAGCTGCGCGCGGCGGTGCGGAACATTTCGAGGAACATCGGCGCAGATTGCGGCGCCGCCCCGATCAAGGGCGCGATGCCGGTAAAGAAGCCGGTCGCGGCGGTCAGGAACTCGACCGCGTTGCGCCGCTCGGCCTCGGCGTCGGGCTGGACCGTCGATTCGGTCTCGATGTCGATGCGGAAGCCGCGCAGCCGCTCGTCGCGCAGCAGCGCAGCGACCGCCGGCGGCACCGGCCGCCCGGTCATCCGGGCCAGCGTCTCGGGGCGGAAATGCTCGGCGATCACCTCCGCCTTGAGGCGCAGCGCGTCGCGCACGAAGCGCTGCATCGGGCGCTGGCGGGGCTGCATCCGCATGGTGCCGAAGGAGCCCTTGAGGCGCTGCGCGGTGGCGGTCTCGGAGGCCTGGGTGGAGCCGCGCACGATGTCCGACAGGCCGGTGATCTCGAAGATCTCGGCCTTGAGCTGCGCCATGTGGCCGTTGAGCGAGACGATCACCTGGGCGATGCGCTCGATCGGCAGCCACTCGATGGCCGCCGCCAGCCCGCCCTTGTCGCGGAACTGGTCCCAGTCCTTGACCGGGATCATCTCGTTCTCGCCGGCCTCGGTGAGCAGCCGCTCGATCTCGCCCAGCACCCCGGCATAGACGCCGCGCGCCCTGAGCGCGGCGATCAGATGCCGCTTGCGGTCGGCGAGCTCGTCGAGCTCCAGCGCCTGGTCCTGGTAGAGGGTGAATTCCGGGATCGGCACCCGCGAGTCCGACGTCCTGACCGCATAGATCGGCTCCGGCACCGGGAAGAAGCCGGCGAGCCCGAGCGGGTCGGGGGTCTCCTCGACGACGCGGTCGAAGCCGTCGGCGATGACGATGCGCCTGCGCCCCGGCTTGTCCCAGATCTCCCACAGGACGGCGCGCCTCGCGCCTTCCGGCGCGACCTCCGGCGCGGCGCCCGCGCGGTCGCGCCCGTCATAGGCGCGCACCGCGCCCTCCAGCGGGATGTCGCGGCCGATCGCGCCGAAGCGCTCGACCAGCTCGCCGCGCGCGAGCGCGTGGCGGAAGGCGATCCAGCCCACCTCGTCCCAGCAGCGCGCGGGCTGCTCGCGGTAGTCCTTCCAGAACACGTGGCGGCAGCGGACCCGCTCGTCGGCCACCTCCTCGACCCAGGCGTCCTCGCCGTCGAACCCGTCGGGCTCGACCGGCCGGCCGTCGAGCAGGAAGACCGGCGCGCCATCGGGGCCTTCGGCGCGCTCCAGGGCGCGCCTCGCGATCACCGGCTCGTAGACGATGCGCGCGACGCCGCGCCCGGGCAGCAGCATGTCGTCGCGCACCGCCTCCATCGCCCGGTCGAAGCCGTCGTCGTCGAGCAGGTAGGAGAGCGCGCGCTCCAGCACCAGCGCGGCCTCGCGCCCGACCGGGTCGTCGTCGAGATAGCGCCGGCGCACGTCCGGCGCCGGGGTCTGCGAGTAGATCACCGGCTTCAGGATCTCGGTATTGGCCCACAGGATGTTGACCTGGCGGCGGGCGGACTGGCGCTTCTCGGCGCGGTAGCGCTCGACCACCTTGTCGGCGCGCTGCATCCAGTCGCGCCCGGCCCGCCCCGCCCGGTCGAGCTCGGCCCGCCAGTGGCGCACCGTCCCGTCCGGCCCGGGAGTTTCGGTCTCGGTCTTCATGGCTTTCCTTTCGGCTCGCATGGCGGTCCTTCGATACGTGCCCTGCCGCCCCCACCCGTCATGCCCGGACTTGATCCGGGCACCCACTGGCGCCGCCGCCTCTCCCTGCAACCCCCTTGCGCGCGGCGGCCGCATGGGTGCCCGGATCAAGTCCGGGCATGACGGAGGGAGCGGGGCGGCGCGCCCCGCGGTCAGATCAGCCCGTGCCCGGCGCGGCGGCGCTCGGCGAGGTGGCGGCGCCATTGGCCCTCGAAGCTGTCCGCGCGCGGCGCCGGCGGGGCGAAGCGGTCGCCGATCCCCATCGCCAGGTAGCGGAACGCGTCCGCGCCGTGGCTGAAGCGGTCGTGCACCGGCCGGTCGCCGAGCCCGCCGGTGGCGGGGTCGATTTCCGCCCGGTAGCGGCGCAGGCACTCGATGCCGGCCTCGGCGCGCTCGGCGTCGAACCAGCAGCGCGGCAGGATCGCGCGCACCGCGTTGATGCCGTCCTCGATGCGGTGGCGCGGCACGATGGCGAACCGGATGCCGAGCCGCCGCGCCTGCTCCTCGCGCGTCCGCCCGGTGCCGAGCTCGCGGGCCAGCGCGTCGGGCGGCGCGTAGTGGCGGCCATAGACATAGCCGCGCTCGGCGGCGCGTTCCTGCAGCAGCCCGGCATAGTGGTCGAGCCCCTCCCCCTCCGCCTCGTAGTAGTCGAGCAGGTGGATCTCGGGCCCGGCGAGCTGGGCGAACCAGATCGCCGTCGGGTCGCCGATGCCGAGATCCCAGGCGGTGTCGACCGGCAGCGCCGGGTCGTGCGGCACCGCGCGGATACGCCCCGAGCGCCGGGCGTCGGCCATCGCCCGGCCGTAATAGGCGCCCTTGACCGCCGCCTCGAAGGAGCACTCGAACTCCTGGGCGTACTCCTCGCGCGTCATGTCGCGGCGCGCGGCGGCGAGCTCCTGCGCCGGCAGCACGCCACTCGCCGATGCCGGGAACAGCGCCGCGTACCAGGTCGCATCGGCGCGGGCCGCGCGGTACATGCGCCAGAACGCGTCATGCCCCTTGGGCGTGCCGATGAAGATCGCCCAGCCCTCGCGGTCGGCGAGCGCCGGGCGGATCACCTCGCCCCACATGTCGGGGTTCATCTGCGCGTACTCGTCGAGCACCGCGCCGTCGAGATAGATGCCGCGCAGCGAATCCGGGTTGTCGGCGCCGTAGAGCTGGATGCGCGCGCCGTTGGGGAGGTCGACCCGGAGCTCGGTCTCGCTCACCTTGCGGCCCGGCACCGCGGACGTGTAGTGCTTGAGATAGTCCCACGCGACCCGCTTGGCCTGGCGGTAATAGGGCGCGATATAGGCAAACCGCGGGCGCGGGCGCCGCGCGCGGATGGCGTGGTCGATCAGCTCGTTGACGCAGAGCACCGTCTTGCCGAAGCGGCGGTGGCAGACCAGCACGCTGAACCGGGCGAGGCTGCGGTGGATGTCGGCCTGCAGCGGGCGCGACCGGTAGCCGGTGCTAATTTTCTCGGTCACGTTCGATCCCCGTATCGACGATCTCGGCCAGCCGGTCGGCGGCGATGCCCCCGTCCCCGCCCTGGCCCAGGATCAGCCGGCCCAGCAGGCCGGCCATGGTGGCGTTGCGCTCGGCGAGCGCGAATTGCGAGCGCCGGATGCGCACCCGCCCGCACAGCGCGCCGTCGGCCCAGGCGCGCCGAAGCGCCGGGTCGGCGAGCGCGCGGGCGAACGCATCCGCCGGCACGCCGAGCCAGGCGGCCGCCTCGGCCTCGGTGCAGCCGATCGCCGCCAGCTCGGCGAGCGCGTCGGCGTCGATGCTCGAACCCGTCAAGATCGCGTCCTCGTTCGGTTGTCGGGATGTCGGGCCACGAAAAAGGGCGCCGGTCTCTCCGGCGCCCCATTTCGCGACTGTGGCAAATCTACCCCAAAACGCGTCCCATGTCAAGCGAAAAATACGTTATAGGGAAATTTTTTCGGAACCCCTTGGAATCCCGGGGGTTTCTTGCCGGTGCCAATTCGGGCGGCGGAGCGGGCGGTTGTCCCTCGATACGCCCCGTCATGCCCGGACTCGTTGCACCGCTGCCCGGTTCAGCCTTCGATGCGGGCCGAACCCGGCCCTCTTCGCCCCGCCCCTCGACGCCCGGATCGAGTCCGGACATGACGGGAGGCGGAGTGATGGCGATGGGGCGGGCCGCGCCCGGCTCTCCCTGCTCCTCCTCCGCCACCACCCCGTCATGGCCGGACTCGATCCGGCCATCCACACGGCCTCTCCGCCCGCATGACGGTCCGACGGGAGGGTGGCAGCGCTCATGGATGCCCGGATCGAGTCCGGGCATGACGGGGGAGGAGGCCGGTTGCCCCCCGTCTCCGCCACGAAAAAGGGCGCCGGTCTCTCCGGCGCCCCATTTCGCGACTGTGGCAAATCTACCCCAAAACGCGTCCCGTGTCAAGAAAAAATACGTTAAAGGGAAAATTTTTGCCAAACCCCCTGGAATCCCGGGGGTTTCTTGCCGCCTCCGAAGCGCCACCGGACCGACGCCGGAGCAGCGAACGGCGATTACCCGGGAGGCGTCCGGAAGCGGTGGCGGAACCGTGATCTACGAAAACAGGCGTTCTAGTTCTTCGAGCACCTGCAAGTGTCGTTTCGTCGTCAATGGCGCTGAACAGAAATAGCGTTCAGCCTCCACGGACGTCCCCTCGCGACGTTCAATGATGAATTTCGGGATTGCCTCGGATTTTGATGCGAATTCAATTGTGAGCGCGCTGAACGCTGCTGCACTCACGTCCCGGTGTTCGTTCACGCCGGATAAAATGACATTTGCAATCTTGTCGTACTTGGCGAGCATATTCGCTGCCGGTTTCTCGAATTCGACAACGACCTCGCTCGAGTAGAGCGACTTCTTATGGATCCGCCTGCATCCGTAATGCTGGACCAGCCAGTCTATCAGGTCCGCGAAAAATGCTTCCGCATGCCCTGTCTCGTATGCTCGAACGACTACTCCGTCATTGTGGATAGACAAGCGGTGGATCGTGGCTTCTCCCAACTCTGTCTGGAAGAACCCCAACTCGTACACAAGCCCGTTTCTTTCCAGTTCGGTGTGGGACGACAGCCTGGGCAAGGTGCCGAAATTGTATCGTTGGCCGATGGCAATGAGAATTTGGCGTTCATTTAGCCCGTCCATGGGGGTGAACGACTCAAGAGGGAAAAGCGATACCAAGGTTCCGGACGAGAAAGCTATGATTTTCACGGAGCTGACCTTGCGATACTCGGCAACCTTGCCGCATCGGCCTGCGACGGTTTAGGCGGTATTTCCGCCAACGCACTGTTGGGCCGAATCCGCCGATCCCTCACTCCTTCTTCGTGCTTCACCGCTCTTGAGCGCTGCGCGGGGGCGAGGGATCGGACCAGATCCTCAGATCGGTAATTCCTCGCGGCGCGCTGCAAGTACGGCTCGGATCGAGGCCGCAACTCCTCGCGACAGATACCGACCAGCAGCTCGCTGACGGTATCCAGCGTCCAGTTGCCCGGCGATCCGAGCAGCCTGGTGACGCGAGCCGGCTCGAGCCCGAGGCGCCGCGCGAGCTTTGCCTTGGTCAACCCGTCCCGTTCGGCCGCCTCGTGGAACCGCCGCAGAACGTAGTCGTAGAAGCTGTTCCTCACCCGCTCGTTGAGATAGCCGAGCGCGTAGTCCGAGAGCGGCTCGTCGCCCGCGATCTCAGATTTCACTGGAATTTGTCGAAACGTAGTCACGGCAGCTTCCTCCTGTCAGCGGCACCGCGCCGGGAAGGGCGGCATTCCAGCGCTCGTTCGTCTCGATGAGGGCCAGCTCGTACTCCAGCGAATCCCGCTTGCCGAGCGGCCTCCGGCCGCCGAACCGAACCGACCTGGGCTCCCACGAGAGGGCAACGAACGTGTCGGCGCAGGGAAACCTTCCAAACACGCGCAAGCCGGGGTTCGGGTCGCGGCTCCTGATTTCCCAGGTTCCGTCCGCGGGCGGATCCATGAGCGCCAGGAATGCGCTTCCGTGCTCGAACGGCGTCATGCTCAGCGTCACGTGCTCGCCTTTGACAAACGATTCCAGGTCTCCCTGAAGCCGGCCGACCCGCCGCCCCCAAGCCTCGACCCGCTCGGAAATGTCATCGGCGAGCCGAGGATGGAGAAGCACGGAACGGACCGCCTCGTCACTGTCGAACTCCGGCACGAATGCGCGAAGGCGACCCGTTACGATCGCAGCCTCGATACTCTCTGCTATTGACATTTAAGTCAACTGGATCGCGCTTGGCCTGGACCGCCGAACAAGGTAGCACGATGGATGAGCGGACGCCGAAGCCCGCCTCGTCCGCCCGGGCCCCCCCGTTCCCCCGCCAGCAAAAAGGGCGCCGGTCCCTCCGGCGCCCCATTTGTCGACTGTGACAAACCTACCCCAAAACGCGTCCCATGTCAAGCGAAAAATGCGTTAAAGGGAAATTTTTTGCGTAACCCCCTGGAATTCCGGGGGTTTCTTGCCGGTGCCGACTCGGGCTGCGGGGCGGGCGACTGTCCCTCGATACGCCCCCATCGGCATTTCGACCAAGCGGAGCGAGCCCCGGCACTGACAAATCCGGCGACAGGGCAGGAAGATATCCACAGATCGAACGGCAAGCTAGCCAAACAGCTTGATGAGCGTGATTGCGAGCCCGATCCCGATAACGGAGGCGGCAACGACGCCGCCGAGCACCCATGCCTTGGTCGCCATGGTGTTTTCGATACCCCTGATCCGTTCGTCAATCCGGGCTAGCTGGATTTCCAATGCCCGCAAGCGAGCGTCGATGCCATCTCCGTTCGACCCGCCGGCATGCACCAAGGATGCCGATGGAGTCGCCGTGGGATGTGGACGGACCGACGCCATCACGCCCTGACCTTGGAGAGCCATTCCCAAAGGTCGTTTCGATTGAATCCGAAATAGGCAGAGATCTCGAGAACGATACCGAGACGACTGTCGGCGTCCGTGGCAACCCCGACGGTCCTGGCCACGTCCGATGTCAGGACGATCCCTTCGGGTGCGACGAATGCCACCCTCTCGTCCAGAATGAAGTGCCTGCCGGGCCAGTTCTGCTTTATCGCTTCCCATGCGCCGGCGTCCGGCTGATTGAGATAGACGGCGAAGGTACTCATCCGGCGACCCTTTCCCGTCGGCGCGTAAACCCTAGATAGGGGCCGTTTCGCGGTCAACAACCCTGGCTGGCACCGGAGGTCGAAGCCGCCTCGATGTGTACGGTGCGCGGTGCGCGCCTTCGTCTCCGCTCCCCGCCCGGCAAAAAGGGCGCCGGTCTCTCCGGCGCCCCATTTGTCGACTGTGACAAATCTACCCCAAAACGCGTCCCATGTCAAGCAAAAAATGCGTTAAAGGGAAATTTTTTGCGGAACCCCCTGGAATCCCGGGCGTTTCTTGCCGGCTGCGATTGGGGACGTTCCGTCGCTATCCAGGGTGAGGGCTCTATCGAGCGGCGGCCCGATCGAGGAGGGGGCCTACGCGCTCGTCCGGACTTGGGGGCGAGGCGGGTCCGGGAGGGCGATGGATACCGACCCCGTCATCCCGTTGTAGAGCATCGTCACATGGCGCAGGAGCGCGCGGCCGATGAGTGCGCCGTGCGGCTGCCCGCCCGCATGGAGGTGCACGCCCGCGAACCTGCCGGAGACGGCCAGGTCCAGGATGGGGATGAATATCTGGGCCAGATGGACATTGACCTCTCCGGCCCCGTGCACCCCGGATACTTGCACACGATCGATGGCCGGCAAGCCGACCGCCGCCGCGATGGAAGAGTCTATGCAGCTTTCCCCTGCCCCCGTATCGACCAGAGCACGGTGCTCGGCCTGCGGCAGGTTCGGGTTCCCGCCGGCACGGTAGTCGGGATCGAAGCCGATCCGCACCCGGAGCGTGGGGCCGAACCTGACCAGGGCATAGGGTTGCCCTGCGAACCCGCACTCAGCTTGCGGCATCCACCGCAACCGGGTTGTAGAGCGCCGAGGCGGGTAGCGTGATCGGCGGAGCGCCGATCTCCCTGATCAAGTACGGCCCTGCCCCGAACCGCTCGACCGCCTGCGCGGCGGCGTCCTCGAACGTGTCGTAGAGGCCCGCCAGCTCCCCGCCATGCACGATCGCCCACTTGCCCAGGTGATCCGTCTCGAGCGCGTTGCGCATGCCTTCATAGGCAGCGATCTCCCTGGTCAGCGCAGGTGCCTCCGCATCCGCCATACGAGCCCTCCTTCCGGGACTGCGGGGAAGACCGCAACCCCTTGGCACGGGAAAACAATAGGATATCGCGGGGCACAAGCATATCCCGCCGTGAAGCCGACCGGGCACCCGCCCACGAAAAAAGGCGCCGGTCCCTCCGGCGCCCCATTTCTCGACTATGAAAAATATAGTCGAAAACGCGTCCCGTGTCAAGCAAAAATTATCCGAAGTCGTCGTTCTCCTGCTCCTCCTCGTCCGTCCGCTCTGCCGGGTCCATGCGCACGGCCGAGGAATTGCGGGTCTCGGGGTACGGCGCGTCGACCCAGCCGGCAAGCTCGGCGTAGCGGTGCAGCGCGGCCCGGACGTGCTCGACCGCCGAGCCGTGGCGCATGCGGTACCAGCCCTCGACCTGGCGCAGCCCGTGATTGTCGATCACCACGTCGAGGATGAGCTGGAGCCGCGTGGTGCGCACCGCGCCGGCGGCGACGGTGACCGCCATCTCGCGCGCCCAGGGCCGGTAGCGCAGCCGCCAGGCCAGCTCCTCCGCCGGGGTGAGCCGGTCGATGGGGTCGGTGAACATGGCGCGGCGCCGGCGCTGGGCGATGGGCGCGGCCGGGCGCGCGGCGGGGAACAACCCGCGGCCGAACGCCTCCCAGACCCGGCGGATCTCGAGCGCCGCGCGGAGCTGGCCGGCGCAGAGCCGGCCGTCGCGCCCCAGCCGGGCGACGATGTCGCGGCGCAGCTTGCGCAGCGTCTCGGGGGTCGGCCCGGCATCCCGGGGTGCGGCGGCTTCGGTTTCGGGTTCCATGCTGTGCTCCTTCTGCGAATTGTCAGCCGGCGCGGCGGCGGGCCGGCGGGCGGACGCTCGGCCCGGCCGCGAAGGCGCCCGGCAGCGGGTCGATCCCGGGATAGCGGATGCGGGTGCCGGCCGCCCGGGCGGCGCGGATCAGGTCGGGGATCGACGCCGGCGCGCCGTCGAGCGCGTAGCCGGCGACGGTCGCGGTGACCCTCCCGCCGAGCGTCTCCAGCGCCCGGCGCAGCGGCGGCGAGGGCAGCGGCGGCGCCTCGCCCTCGCCGTCGTCCTCCGGCCAGGCCATATCCGGCGCCGGCGCCGGCGGGGCGGCGCAGCGCCATTCGTCCAGCGCCGCTTCGAGCGCCGCGGCGGGGCGCGCGAAGGTCCATTCGAGGAAGCCGAGCTCGATGCCGCTCGCCGCCAGCAGGAGGAGACGCCGGCGCTCCCCCGGGGAGAACGGAAGGCGCTTGCGATCTTCTTCCATATGCGCTATCTCCTTCTCATATCTGACGCCTGTAGTTTGCATGAAAAGAAAACTCTGTCAAGTAGCAATACGCCGAAGGATGCAATTTCTGGGTGAGGACCATGGCCGAAAGACCTGACGGAATCGCGATCTCCAACCGTATCCGGCAATGGCGCAAGCGGCGCGGGCTGACGCTCCAGGTGCTGGCCGGGCGGCTCGGCACCTCGGCCGGCCATCTGCACAAATGGGAGACCGGCAAGGTGTCGATCACGCTCGACCGGCTGGGCGAGGTGGCCACCGCGCTGGAGTGCAACGTGCTCGACCTGGTCGAGGGGCTGGCCAACGTGCCGGTGGTCGGCCGGGTCGGCGCGGGCTCCGAGGTGCATGCCGTCGACGACCACGCGATGGGCCAGGGAACCCGCCAAGTGCGCTGCCCCAACGGGCTCGACGCCCAGCAGACGGTGGCGGTCGAGGTGGTCGGCGATTCGATGCTGCCGATCGAGGAGGGCTGGCTGCTGTTCTACACCCGCGACTACCAGGGGGTGCCGACGGAATGCCTCGGCAAGCTGTGCGTGGTGCAGCTCGCCGAGGACGGGCCGCGCTACGTCAAGCGGCTCAAGCCGGGGCGGCAGAACGGGCTGTTCAACCTGTACAGCACCAACGCCCGCGAGATGGAGGACATGGCGCTCGCCTGGGCCGCGCCGGTGCTGGACGCGCGCCCGCCCGTGCCCGGCGAGAGCGGCGCCCGGGGCTGAAAGGAATTCCCGGAAAGCGTAAATCGGGCATCGCGGGATTTATTCGATAGGGGAATTCGCCCCGCCGCGACGGCCGCGCGGGCCGGGCGAATCGGCTCGCCCCCGCCCGTCATGCCCGGACTTGATCCGGGCACCAACAGGTGCCGCCGGCACAACGCCCCGTCGGTTGAGGCGGCGGCACCAGTGGGTGGCCGGATCGAGTCCGGCCATGGGTGCCCGGATCACCCCCGGACTTGATCCGGGGGCCGGGCATGGCGATGGGGGAGCCGGGGCGGTGGAACAAGACGACGCGGCGGGCGCGCCGCGATCCCTGCCCCGATCCAGACCGGACAGCAGTCGAACCGGCCCGGCCATGACGTGGCGGGGCAGGGCGCGTATCGAGAGACGCCTCGCCGCGACGGTTCCATGCGGCGCGCATATGCTCTAAGACGAAGCGCCGGAACCGCGCGGCACGGCGCGGCCGGGCGAGGGCACGGTTTCCGCGAGGGGGAGGGACATGAGCGAACTCTGGCAGCTCACCGCGGCCGAGGCGGGCCGGCGCATCGCCGCCGGCGAGATTCTTTCGGAGGCGCTGGTCCGGTCCTGCCTGGAGCGGATCGAGGACCGCGACGCCGACATCGAGGCCTGGGCCCATCTCGATCCCGACTACGCCATGGCCCAGGCGCGGGCGGCCGATTCCCAGGCGCCCAGGGGCCCGCTGCACGGCGTGCCGTTCGCGGTGAAGGACGTGATCGACTCGGGCGAGCTGCCGACCGAGTACGGCGCGCCGGCGATCCATGGCGGCCACCGGCCGCAGCGCGACGCGGCCTGCGTGGCGGCGATGCGCCGGGGCGGCGCGGTGCTGCTGGGCAAGACCGTCTCCACCGAGTTCGCCACCTTCCAGCCCGGCAAGACCCGCAACCCGCACAACGCGGGCCACACCCCGGGCGGCTCGTCGAGCGGCTCGGCCGCCGCGGTCGGCGCCTCGATGGTGCCGATCGCCTTCGGCAACCAGACCGCCGGGTCGCTGATCCGCCCGGCCGCGTTCTGCGGCGTGGCCGGGCTCAAGCCGACCCACGGCACGGTGGACCTCGCCGGCATTCTCGCGCTCGAGCCGGTCTTCGACACGCTGGGCTACATGGCCCGGTCGGTCGACGATCTGGGGCTGTTCTACGACATCGTGCGCGGCGCCGAGCCCGCGGTCCCGGCGGACGGGCTCGGCCGCGCGCCGAAAATCGGGCTGTGCCGCACCCATCACTGGAGCAGGGCCGAGGACGAGACCCGCGAGGCGGTCGAGCGCGCGGCGGCGAGATTCGCCGATCTCGGCGCCGAAGTCGCCGATCTCGACCTGCCGGACGCGTTCGCCGCGATCCCCGACAGCCACCGGGTGCTCCTCAACGCCGGGCTGACCCAGAGCCTCGCCCGGCAATACGCCGATCACCGCGACCGGCTGAGCGAGCGGCTGCGCGGCATGATCGAGGAGGGGCTGGGCTATGACGAGGCGACGGTCGAGGCCGCCCGCACCCATGCCAGGGCGTGCCGCGCGCAGGCCGACGAGGCGTTCGGCGGGTGCGACGCGCTGCTCACCCCGAGCGCGCCCGGCGAGGCGCCGGAGGGGCTCGGCATGACCGGCGATCCGATCTTCCAGACCACCTGGACGCTCTTGCATCTGCCCTGCGTGACGCTGCCCTTCGCGACCGGGCCGCGCGGGCTCCCGGTCGGCGTGCAGCTGATCGGCAGGCGCGGCGCGGATGCCGCCCTGCTCGCCGCCGCCAAGTGGTTCCACCGGCGGGTGTGAGCGAGCCGCCAGGCCCCGCCGCCGGCCGCATTGCGCGCATCGCCGCGCCGCTCGCGATCGGCATCGCCGTGCTCGCCCTCTGGGAGGGCGCGGTCCGCGTCCACGAGGTCGCGCACTATGTCCTGCCCGGGCCGCTGCTGATCCTGGAGACCCTGGCGAAGGACTGGCAGACCCTGCTGGTCTCGCTCGCGCACACCATGAAGACGGCGCTCGGCGCGTTCCTGCTGGCGGCGGCGGGCGGGCTCGGCATCGCCATCCTGTTCGCCCGCTCGCGCTGGCTGGAGGCGAGCCTGTTCCCCTACGCGGTGATCGTCCAGGTGACGCCGGTGGTCTCGATCGCCCCGCTGATCATCATCTGGGTCAAGGACATCGAGATCGCGCTCTTGATCTGCGCCTGGATCGTCGCCTTCTTCCCGGTCGTCGCCAACACCACGCTCGGGCTGAAGAGCGCCGACCACAATCTGCGCGACCTGTTCGAGCTCTACGGCGCGAGCCCGCGCCAGATCCTGTGGCGGCTCCGCCTGCCGAGCGCGCTGCCCTACTACCTGTCCTCGCTCAGGATCGCCGGCGGGCTCGCGCTGATCGGCGCGGTGGTGGCGGAGTTCGTCGCCGGCACCGGCGGCGCCGCCTCGGGGCTCGCCTGGCGCATCCTCGAATCGGGCTACCGGCTCAACATCCCGCGCATGTTCGCCGCGCTGCTGCTGATCTCGCTCGCCGGCATCGCCGTGTTCGCCGCGCTCGGCTGGCTGCAGCACGCCCTGCTGCGCCGCTGGCACGAGAGCGCGGTGGCCAGGGAGGGGTAGGGGGTCCGCATGGCCCAGCAACCGTCCATGCACTAACATCCGGAGCGAACCGCTCAGGGGTGCCGGTCGCAGCGACACCCGCGTGACGGAAACAGCGAAATGAACGCGATGACGATGACCGGCGAGGCGCCACCGCGGATCGAACGCCTCAAGGTGCAGAACTTTCGTGCCCTGCGGGACGTCGAGCTGACGCGGATCACGCCGCTTACCGTGCTGCTGGGCCCCAACGGCAGCGGCAAGACGACGGTGTTCGACGTCTTCGCCTTTCTCGCCGAATGCTTCGAGAGCGGGCTGCGCCGAGCTTGGGAAAAGCGCGGCAGGGCGCGCGAGCTGAAATCGCGCGGCGCGGACGGACCTGTCCTGATCGAGATCGCCTATCGCGAACGGCCGAAGACACCCCTGATCACCTATCGCCTCGAAGTGGACGAGACCAACGGCAGACCCGTCGTGGCCCAGGAATGGCTTCGGTGGAAGCGGGGGAGCCATGGAGCACCGTTCAGGTTTCTCGACTACGCCGACGGAGTGGGGCGGGTCATCCCGGGTGAACTGCCCGACGCGCGGGATGAGGGGATGGAGGTCCCCCTGAGTTCACCGGACACGCTCGCGGTCAACGCGCTCGGCCAGCTCGCGGAGAACCCCCGTGTGGTCGCGCTCCGGGACATCATCATGGGATGGCACATGTCCTGTCTCTCGTTCGAGGACGCGCGGGGACAGCCGGAGGCGGGGCCACAGGAGCGCCTGAGCAAGACCGGGGACAACCTCGCCAACGTGATCCAGTATCTGTCCGAAGAGCATCCCGAACGCTTGGAGTCGATCTTCGGCAGGCTCCGCGAACGGGTCCCCAGGATCGAGAACGTCACCGTCGACCTGACGAGGGACGGCAGGCTGTTACTCCGAGTCAAGGACGCCCCGTTCGCCGAGCCCGTCATGGCCCGCTCCGTGTCCGAAGGCACGCTCAAAATGCTCGCCTACCTGACGCTGCTGCACGACCCGGTTCCGCCGCCCTTCATCGGCATCGAGGAGCCCGAGAACTTCCTGCATCCCCGCGTGCTCCACGGGTTCGCCGAGGAGTGCCGGGAAGCGGCCCGGGCGACCCAGATCCTCGTCACCACCCATTCGCCGTTCTTCCTCGACACGCTGCGACCGCGCGAAGTGCGCGTGCTTTGGCGCGACGAGTCCGGCTACACGCGATGTCACGCCTTGGACGGAAACGACAAGGTCAAGGCGTTCATGGAGGCCGGCGCCCAGCTTGGCGATCTCTGGATGGAAGGGCATTTCGGTGTCGGAGACCCGCTGACCGGGGGCGGAATGCCGGCGCGGGGCAGTGTCGGAACCTGACATGCCCGCCTGCCATTTCGAGTTCCACGTGGAAGAAGTCTCCATGGAGGCGTTTCTCAGGACCTGGCTGCCCGGTTTCCTGCCGGCGGGCTGCACCTTCGGAACCTACCCCTACCCGGGCAAGGGCGCGCTGTTGCGCAGGATCGGGGATCGCCTCAGGGGCTACGCGGCATGGATGCCGGCGGAGTACCGCATCGTGGTGGTCGTGGATCGCGACGCAGACGACTGCATGGAGCTCAAGTCCACGCTCGATCAATTCTGCGAGAGCGCCGGGCTCCGTTCGAGACGAGCCGCGGGCGGCGCCGGCTGGCAAGTCGTGACGAGGATCGCCATCGAAGAGCTTGAAGCCTGGTATTTCGGCGACTGGACGGCGGTGCGCGCGGCGTATCCGCGCGTATCGGCGAATATTCCCGGTCGCGCCGCCTACCGGGACCCGGATGCGATCCGCGGCGGCACTTGGGAGGCGTTCGAACGAGTCCTGCGGAAGCACGGCTATTTCAGGCAGGGATTGGCCAAGGTACAGGCCGCCACCGACATCGGTCGAAATATCGACCCCGCGCGCAACCGGTCCCGCAGCTTCGCGGTATTCCGCGATGCGATCGCCGAGGCCGCCGCGTAAAGGTTTTCGGGACCGTCGCCGCTTTCGCCTCCGCCCTCGGCGTAAGGGTCAGCACGCCGCCGCGGCGCCCTGGCTCATCAGGCCGCGATAGATCTCGTCGTCGCCGATCACGCCGACCAGGCGGCCGTCCTCGACCATCAGCACCGGGCGGCCGGTGCGGTGGCGCAGCTCGATCGCCGCCCGCATCCGCAGATCCGGCGCCGCGGCGCAGATCGTGCCGGCGTCGAGCGCGGCCGGGTCCGTGTCCGGCGTGTGGTGGCGGATCGCGGCGGGGGCGGGCTCGATGCTGGCCTCGACCGGCTCGCCCGCCTCGTTCAGGCTCAGCCGGTTGAGCCCCGACCAGTCGAGCAGCAGCTTGCCGCCGCCGCGCCTGATCTCGGCCACCGGCGTCATCAGCGAGCCGCAGCGCAGCACGTTGAGCGCGTCCATGTGGGCGATGAACTCGGCGACATAGGCGTTGGCCGGCTTGAGGACGATCTCTTCCGGCTCGCCGAACTGGACGATGCGGCCGGCCTCCATGATGGCGATGTGGCGGCCGAGCTTGAGCGCCTCGTTGAGGTCGTGGCTGACGAACAGGATGGTCTTGCCGAGCCGGCGTTGCAGGTCGAGCAGCTCGTCCTGCAAATGCTCGCGGATCAGCGGGTCCAGCGCCGAGAACGGCTCGTCCATCAGCAGGATGTCGGAATCGGTGGCGAGCGCGCGGGCGAGCCCCACGCGCTGCTGCATGCCGCCGGAAAGCTCGTGGACGAACCGGTCGGCCCAGCGGTCGAGATCGACCAGCTTCAGCTTCTCCGCCACCAGGGCGTCGCGCTCGGCCCGTCCGGTGCCGCGCAGCTCCAGGCCGAAGCTCACATTCTCGTGCACCGTGCGCCAGGGCAACAGGGCGAATTGCTGGAACACCATGGCGATGTGCTGCATGCGCATGCGCCTGAGCGTGGCGGCATCGCAGAGGGTCATGTCCAGCATCTCGCCGCCGTCGCGCACCAGGACCCGTCCGCGGGTGACCGGGCACAGCCCGTTGACCGCGCGCAGCAGCGTCGACTTGCCGGAGCCCGACAGGCCCATCAGCACGCAGATCTCGCCCGGGCGGACGGCGAGCGACGCCCCGGCGACGCCGACCACCGCGCCGGTCGCGTCGTGGATCTCCTGGCGCCCGGCGCCGCCATCCAGCATCGCGAGCGCGGCCCCGGCGTCGCCGCCGAACAGGATGTCCACGTCGTTGAGCTCGATCGCGCGAATCGATCAGCTCCGCCGGTTGTCGCCGCCGCGCTGCTTGCAGATGCGGTCGAGCAGGATGGCGACGATGACGATGGCGAGCCCGGCCTCGAACCCCTTGGCGATGTTGACCGTATTGAGCGCGCGCAGCACCGGGACGCCGAGCCCCGGCGCGCCCACCATCGCCGCGATCACCACCATGGAGAGGCTGAGCATGATGCACTGGGTCACGCCCGCCATGATGGTCGGCATGGCGTGCGGCAGCTCGACCTTCCACAGGAGCTGGCCGCGCGTCGCGCCGAACGCCTCGCCGGCCTCCACCAGCGGCCGCGGCACGCTGGAGATGCCGAGATGGGTGAGCCGGATCGGCGCCGGGATGGCGAAGATCACCGTCGAGATCAGCCCCGGCACCACGCCGAGGCCGAACATGATCATGGTCGGGATCAAATAGACGAAGGTCGGGATGGTCTGCATCAGGTCGAGCACCGGCCGGATGGCGTTGTACAGCCAGGGCCGGTGCGCCGCCGCGATGCCGACCGGCACGCCGGCGGCGATGCAGATCACGGTCGAGAACAGGATCAGGGTGAGCGTCTGGACCGTGTTCTCCCAGTAGCCCAGATTGATCACCAGCAGCAGCGTCAGCACCACCGCCGCCACCAGCTTCCACGAGCGGTGCAGAAAGAAGGCGAGCGCCGCGAGCAGCGCCACCAGCACCAGCGCGGGCAGCGCCAGCGCGAGCCCGGTGACGCCCTCGATGACGAATTTCAGGATCTCGGACAGGTAGTCGAAGAACCAGGCCCCGTGGTCCAGCAGGACGTCCACGAAGGACTCGATCCACCTGCCGAGCGGGATCTTCTCGTCCGTCAGCCAGTCCAAGACCTACCCCGCGGCGTTGCCCGCCCTCCCTGGCGGCGGTCCCGGGGCGAGGCGGCTACAGCCCCAGCGCCTTGTCGACCGCGGCCATGGAGTCGCCCCCGCCCATCGTCGTCACCCCGGCGAGCCAGGTCTTCAGGATGGCCGGGTTCTGCTTGAGCCACGCCGCCGCCGCCTTCTGCGGCTCCTGCTTGTCCTCCAGGATCGCGGTCATGATCTCGTTCTCCATCGCCAGGGTGAATTGCAGGTTCTTCAGCAGCCTGCCGACATTCGGGCACTGCCCGGCATAGCCCTTGCGGATGTTGGTGTAGACCTCGGCGCCGCCGAAATTCGGTCCGAACACGTCGTCGCCGCCGGCGAGATAGGTCATCTCGAACCTGGCGTTCATCGGATGCGGCTCCCAGCCCAGGAACACGATCCACTGCTTCTTGCGGTTGGCGCGCACCACCTGGGCCAGCATGCCCTGCTCGCTCGATTCGACCAGCTTGAAGCCCTTCAGGCCGAACGCGTTCTTGGCGATCATGTCCTGGATCAGGCGGTTGCCGTCGTTGCCGGGCTCGATGCCGTAGATCTTGCCTTCGAGCCGGTCGCGGTACTTGGCGATGTCGCCGAAGCTCTTGATGCCGCCGTCGGCCGCCAGCTTGTTGACCGCGAGCGTGTATTTCGCCCCGGTCAGGTTCTTCGCCACCGTCTCGACCGACCCGTCGTCGCGGTAGGGCTTGATGTCGGCCTCCATGGTCGGCATCCAGTTGCCGAGGAAGACGTCGATATCGCCGTTCTTGAGGCTGCGATAGGTGACCGGCACCGACAGCACCTTCGCGGTGGGATCGTAGCCGAGCGCCTTGAGCACCACCGAGGTTGCCGCGGTGGTCGCGGTGATGTCGGTCCAGCCGACATCGGAGAAGCGGACCGACTTGCACGAATCGGGATCGGCCGCCGATCCGGCGGACGAAAACAGCACGGCAAAAGCCGCGCCGATGGCCGCTATGCGCAGGCATTTTGTCATTGACATGTCCTCCCCTTGGCTACCCCATGCGCGTCCCGACCGGAAAGCCCGGGCCGGATACCGCTGGAATGGCGGGTATATTGCCACAACGGTCGCAGTGGCGGGACACCCGGATGAACGCAAACCAGGCTTTCGATTACGTCGTGGTCGGCGCGGGATCGGCCGGCTGCGTGCTGGCCAACCGGCTGACCGAGGACGGCGCCTCGACCGTGCTGCTGATCGAGGCCGGCGGCAGCGACCGCAGCGTGTTCCTGCAGATGCCGTCCGCGCTGGCGATCGCGATGACCCACCGGCGCTACGGCTGGCATTACTGGTCCGAGCCCGAGCCCGGCCTGGGCGGGCGGCGCCTGCATTGCCCGCGCGGCCGGGTGCTCGGCGGCTCGTCCTCGGTCAACGGCATGGCCTATGTGCGGGGCAACGCGCTCGACTACGACTCCTGGGCCGAGGGCGGCGCGACCGGCTGGTCCTATGCCGAGGTGCTGCCCTATTTCCGCAAGGCCGAGACTTGCGCCGCCGGCGGCGATGCCTATCGCGGCGATTCGGGCCCGCTGCATACCAGCCGCGGGGCCATGGCGAACCCGCTCTACGAGGCCTTCATCGAGGCCGGGACCGAGGCGGGCTACGCGCGTACCGACGACATGAACGGCTACCGGCAGGAGGGTCTGGGGCCGATGGACATGACGGTGCACCGCGGCCGGCGCTGGAGCACGGCGAACGCCTATCTCAAGCCGGCGGCGGCCCGAGCCAACCTCGCCGTCGAGTCGGGCGCGCTGGCCACCCGTATCCTGCTCGACGGAAGGCGCGCCCGCGGCGTCGAGTACCGCAAGGGCGGCGCGCTGCTGAGCGTCGAAGCGCGGCGCGAGGTGGTGCTGTCGGGCGGGCCGATCAACGCGCCGCAGCTCCTGATGCTGTCGGGAATCGGCCCGGCGGGGCATCTGCGCGAGCACGGCATCGAGGCGGTGCACGACCTGCCCGGCGTCGGCGGCAATTTGCAGGACCATCTGGAGCTCTACGTCCAGCGGGCCTGCACCAGGCCGATCACGCTCTACGCCGCGACCGGGCTGGTGCAAAGGGCGCTGATCGGGCTGCGCTGGATGGCGTTCAGGACCGGCCTCGGCGCGACCAACCATTTCGAATCCGGCGGCTTCATCCGCTCGCGCCCGGGCATCCGCTGGCCCGACATCCAGTATCACTTCCTGCCGCTCGCGGCGTCCTACGACATGCAGAACCGGATTCGCCGCCACGGCTTCCAGGCGCATGTCGGCCCGATGCGCTCCCGCTCGCGCGGCACAATCCGCCTGGCCTCCGCCGACCCCGCTTCGCCGCCCGAGATCCGCTTCAACTACATGAGCCATCCCGACGACTGGGCCGACATGCGGGCCTGTGTCCGCCTGACCCGGGAGATCTTCGCCCAGCCCGCCTTCGACCCCTATCGCGGCGCCGAGCTGGCGCCCGGCGAGGCGGTGCGGAGCGACGCGGAGATCGACGCCTTCGTGCGCGAGACGGTGCAGAGCGCGTACCACCCCACTGGCACCTGCAAGATGGGGACCGACGCCATGGCGGTGGTCGATCCGGCCTGCCGGGTGCATGGCGTCGACGCACTCCGCGTGGTCGACAGCTCGGTCATGCCGACGATCACCACCGGCAACCTCAACGCGCCGACCATCATGATCGCCGAGAAGGCGGCCGATGCGATCCGCGGGCGCCAGCCCCTGCCGGCGTCGGACGCGCCGGCCTATGCCGCCCCCGGCTGGCAGCGCACCCAGCGCTGAGCCGGGTCGCCGCCGGCGTCACCCCGCCCCGGTCGCCGCCGGCAGGTCGCCGAGGCGCGCGCGGACCTCGCCACGGAATTCCGAGAACTCGCGGGCGAGGCCCTGGTGATCCTTCGCGAGATCGTCGACCTTCTCTTCCAGCCGAACGAACTTGTCCTCCAGCCGGTCGAACCGGTCCTCCAGCCGTTCGAATCTGTCCTCAAGCCGTTCGAACCTGCCCTCCAGCCGGCCGAACCTGTCCTCAAGCTGGGCGAAATTGTCCTGAAGCCGGCCGTACAGGCGCAACAGGAACATGGCGAAGGTACCGCCCGACGCCAGCAGCGTCGCCCCGACGCCGAGCACGGTGACGATCTCGGCGCTCACCGGGCCGCGCTTTCCGCGGGAAGGTCGCCGAGGCGCGCGCGGACCTCGCCACGGAATTCCGAGAACTCGCGGGCGAGGGCCTGGTGGTCCCTGGCGAGTTCGTCGACCTTCTCTTCCAGCCGAACGAACCTGTCCTCCAGCCGTTCGAACCGGTCCTCCAGCCGGGCGAAATTGTCCTGAAGCCGGCCGTACAGGCGCAACAGGAACATGGCGAAGGTCCCGCCCGTCGCCAGCAGCGTCGCCCCGACGCCGAGCACGGTGACGATCTCGGCGCTCACCGGGCCGCGCTTTCCGCGGGAAGGTCGCCGAGGCGCGCGCGGACCTCGCCACGGAATTCCGAGAACTCGCGGGCGAGTGCCTGGTGATCCTTCGCGAGATCGTCGACCTTCCCTTCCAGCCGGTCGAACCTGTCCTCCAGCCGGCCGTACAGGCGGAACAGGAACAGGGCGCAGGTCCCGCCCGACGCGAGCAGCGTCGCCCCGACGCCGAGCATGGTGACGATTTCGTTGCTCATGCTCCCAATATAGTAGCACGTGTCGAGTGCTTCACTACCAAAGAGAGAGTTGCGGCGAGCCGCTCGCCTATCGCCCCGGCGCGGGGAGCGGCCTAGAATATGCCCGCCGCAACGGGAGGACGCGACATGGCCGGCAGCATCGACGTCGCGCAGGTCGACCATATCGGCATCCGGGTCTCCGACGCCGGGCGCGCGCTCGCCTTCTACCGCGCGCTCGGCTTCGAGCTCGAACGCGAGGTCGAGTTCGACGCGGTGATCATCATCCGCAATGCGCAGGGGGTGGAGATCAACCTGGTGGTCAACGCCAATGACGACCATGGCGGGCGCAACGTGCTGATGGACGTGGACGGCACCAAATACGCCGGCATCACCCATGTCGCGCTACGCGTCGCCTCGGTCGCGGATACCGTCGCGGCGCTCAACGAGAACGGCATCGAGATCCGCCAGGGCCCGGTCAGGTTCGGCGAGGACGGCAACGTGTCGGTGTTCGTGCGCGACCCCGACCTCAACGTGATCGAGCTGCGCGGCCGCGACGAGGACCTCGACGGCGTCGAGCATTACGCGCCGGGTTGAGCGCCGGCGGCCGGCACCCGGGCATTCGTTTGCAGTCCCGAAGCGGCGACGGGCTCACTTCGCGGCTGGGAGCTCCCCGCGGATGAAGCCCTGCAACAGCCCCTCGAGCCGGGCCATGCGTTCGCGGAGTTCGGATATCTCGCCGGCCAGGCTCCGGTGGTCGGCCGCCAGGCTCCGGATGTCATCCGCGAGACGGTCGATCTTCTCGTCCAGGCGGCGTTCCATGCCGGCGCTGGTACGCCAGTTGAACAAGGCCAGCGCGATCCCGACGCCCAGCATGGTGAGGATTTCGTCGCTCATCGCGCACCGGTCCCCGCGGGCATTTCGCCGAGGCGCCCGCGGATTTCGCCGCGAAGCTCCGAAAGCTCCCGGGCCAGGGACCGATGATCCTTGGCCAGGGCGTCGATCTTGCGGTCGAGCCGGTCGGTTACCCGCCAGATGAACAGGCCCAGCGCGACCCCGACGCCCAGCATGGTGAGGATCTCGTCGCTCATGTGCCCAATATAGTTGAATCGATCGGGTCTTTCACGACCTATCGTCGGTGATCTGCGACGCCGGGCAGGGATCGCCCCGCGCCTTGTGAGCCCCCGCCCCATTCGCTAGCGTGCCGCCGGCAACCACCGGCGAAGGCGAGACATGGCCCAGGACCTCCCCTCCTTTCTCGAACGCGTGCGCGCGGAACGGCCCGACGAGCTCGTGACCGTCGCCCGCGAGATGGACCCCGGCCACGAGGTGACCGCCGCGGTGGTCAAGATCGAGAAGGAGGCGAAGCGCCGCCCGGTTCTCCTGTTCGAGAACGTCAAGGGCAGCGCCTTCCCGGTGCTCACCAACCTCCATGCCAGCCGCTCGCGCCTCGCCATGGCGATGGGCGCGCCGCCGCGCGAGATGCTGAAGAAATACCTCGAGGCGATGGACGAGCCGGTCGCGCCGCGCGAGATCAATACCGGGCCGTGCAAGGACGTGGTGCTGAAGGGCGCCGACATCGACCTGGCGCTGTTGCCCCAGCTCGAACACCACCAGGGCGACGGCGGGGCCTATATCACCGCGGCGATCTCGTTCGCCAGGGACCCCGACGGCGAGATGTGGAACTGCGCCTATAACCGGCTGATGATCACCGGCCGGGACACCACCTCGATCCACCTGACGCTCGGCAAGCATCTCTGGGAGTACTACCAGGTCGCCGAGTCGCGCGGCGAGGCGCTGCCGGTCGCCTTCGCCATCGGCGTCCACCCGGCGATCGCGCTCGGCTGCCTCGCCATCGGCTCGATCGACGAGGACGAGCGCGGAATTATGGGCGGGCTCCTGGGCGAGCCGCTGGAGCTGGTGCGCTGCGAGACCTCCGACGTGCTGGTGCCGGCCCAGGCGGAGATGATCCTGGAGGCCGAGATCCTGCCGCGCGCGCGCATCGCCGAGGGGCCGTTCGGCGAGTTCACCGGCTACAGCCTCGGCGCGCGCGACCGCGAGGTGGTGCAGGTCAACGCGCTCACCCACCGCGAGGGCGCGATGTTCCACGACATCACCGTCGGCCATCTCGACCACATGCTGCTGTCGACCGTCCCGATGGAGGCCAATCTCTACCGCGCCGTGCGGGCGATGATCCCCTCGGTCAGGGCGGTGCGGGTGCCGAGCCCGTTCACCTGCTTCGTCTCCATCGAGCAGCGCCTCGAAGGCCAGGCCAAGAACGCGATCTTCGCCGTGCTCGGCGCCGACCTCTACATGAAGCGGGTCGTGGTGGTGGACCACGACATCGACGTGTTCTCCGACCGCGAGGTGAACTGGGCGATCGCCACGCGCTGCCAGCCCGACCGCGACATCATGGTGGTCTCGGGCGCGCGCGGCTCCGATCTCGACCCCTCGACCGCGGGCAAAGACGGGTTCACCGCCAAGTGGGGGGTCGACGCGACGGCCAAGCCCAGCCTCGACGCCTTCACCCCGCGGCACAGCTTCCCCGACGCCGTCTGGGACGGCATCGACGTGGAGGCGCTGCTGCGCTAGCCGCGATGGCCGTCCATCTCGCGCAATCGCTGGAAGAGCAGGCCCGGCGGCGTCCCGGCAAGCGGGTTCTCGACTCGGGCGGGACGGCCTTAGCGTGGCGCGAGGTCGAGGGCAGGGCGGGGGCGCTCGCGGCCGCGCTCGCGGGCGCGGGCATCGGGCGCGGCAGCCGGGTTGCGCTCGGCCTCGACGACCCGGCCGAGCTCGTCGTCGCGCTGTTCGGCGCGCTCAAGACGGGCGCCACCGCGCTGCCGCTCAACCCGCTTCTCACCGCCGGCGAGCGCGCCCGCATCCTCGCCGATTTCGCGCCCGACCGGACGGTCGAGGCGCCGGCCCCGGGCGAGGCCGACTTCCCCGCCGTCTCGACCGAACCCGGCGATATCGCGATCGTGCTCTACACCTCGGGCAGCACCGGCGACCCCAAGGGGGTGCTGCTGTCCCAGGCGGCGGTCGCCTGGGCGCTGGAATCCTGGCGCGGTCCGGTGATGGACTTGCGGGAGGACGACGTCTCGCTGTCGGCGCTGCCGCTCGCCCATTCGCTCGGCATCTTCGGCTCGGTGCTGGCGCCGCTGCTGTCGGGCGGCTCGGTCGCCTTCCTCGCGCGCTTCGATCCCGGGGACGCGCTCGCCGCCATCGCGCGCCACCGGGTGAGCGTGTTCCCGGGCGTCGCCACCATGTTCCGGCGCATCCTCGACAGCCCGGCGCTCGCCGGCAGCGATCTCGCCAGCCTGCGCTACGCGCTGTCGGGCGCGGCGCCCTGCCCGTGGGAGCTCGCGAGACACTGGCGCGAGAAGACCGGGGTGCGCATCGTCCGCGGCTACGGCATGACCGAGCTGTTCCGGCCGATCTCCTACCGCGCGGCGGAGCCCGCCGACCTGCCCGACGCGATCGGGCGCGCCGTGCCGGGGGTCGCGCTGCGCGTGGTCGACGAGTCCGGGCGGGCGCTCGCGGCGGGCGAGACCGGCGAGCTCTGGATCGCGAGCCCGGCGCGGATGTCCGGCTATCTCGGCCGGCCGGACGACACCGAAGAGGCGTTCGAGGGCGCCTGGTTCAGGACCGGCGACCTCGCGACGCTCTCCCCCGACGGCCATGTGCGCATCGTCGGCCGCCGCAAGGACATGATCCTGCGCGGCGGCTATACCGTGGCGCCCGGCGAGGTGGAGGCGGTGCTGCTGTCGCATCCGGCGGTCGCCGAGGCGGCGGTGATCGGCGTGCCCGACGACGATCTCGGCGAGGACATCGCGGCCTTCGTCAGCCTCAATCGGCCCGACGCCGCGGCGGCCGAGGACATCGTCGCGTTCTGCCGCGACCGCATGGCGGGCTACAAGTACCCGCGCCATGTCCGCATCGAGCCCGCCCTGCCCAGGGGCCCGGCCGGCAAGATCCTCAAGGCGCGGCTGCGGTTTCAGGCTTGATGGCGCGCTGCGCGGCCCCTATGTGAAGAGCCGGAATACCATCCGTCCGACGGACACGACGCCATGAACGCGCTGCGCACAGCCATGCTGATGGCCGCCATGGCCGGCGTGCTCGGGGTGTGCGGCTTCCTCGTCGGCGGCGAGGCCATGATGCTGTTCGCGCTCCTGATCGCGGGCGCCGGCAATCTGTTCGCCTTCTGGAACGCCGACAAGATCGTGCTCAGGATGCACAACGCGCGCGAGGTCGACCGGCGCGGCTCGCCCGAGCTTTTCGGCACGGTCGAGGAGCTGGCGCGGCGCGCCGGGCTGCCGATGCCGAAGGTCTATGTCATCGACACCGCGCAGCCCAACGCCTTCGCCACCGGGCGCAACCCCGACAACGCCGCCGTCGCCGCGACGACGGGCCTGTTGCGCATGCTGAGCCGCGACGAGCTCGCCGGGGTGATGGCGCACGAGCTCGCCCATGTGAGGAACCGCGACACGCTCACCATGACGATCACCGCGACCATCGCGGGCGCCGTCTCGGCGCTCGCCGGCATCGCCATGTTCTCCGGCATGTTCGGCGGCAGCCGCAACAGCCCGCTCGGCGGCATCGGCGTGCTGCTGGTGATGATCCTCGGCCCGGTCGCGGCGGCGCTGGTGCAGATGGCGATCTCCCGCACCCGCGAGTATTCCGCCGACCGGGCCGGGGGCGAGATCTGCGGCAACCCGCTATGGCTCGCCTCGGCGCTGGAAAAGCTGCAAGCCGGCGCCGCGCGCACCGACTACGAGGCGGCGGAACGCAACCCGGCGACGGCGCACATGTTCATCGTCAACCCGCTGCACGCCAACAGGATGGACGGGCTGTTCACCACCCACCCGCGGACCGCGAACCGGGTGGCGGCGCTGGTCGAGCAGGCCGGGGCGATGGGCATCGGCGGCGGCCGGGCGGCGCCGCGACCGGCCGCCGGATCGCCGAGGCGCAAGGCAAGCGGGTCGCGCATCCCGGTCACCCGCAAACCCGGCCCCTGGCAATAGGGCGAATAGGATTTCGACGCCGCCGCCGCGGTGCGGCGTCCCCCGATACGCCCCCTGCGCCCCCACCACGTCATGGCCGGCCCCCGGAACGAGTCCGGGGGTGATCCGGCCACCCATGCAGCCGTTCCGCGCGCATGTCGGCCGGCGGGAGGAGCGGCGGCGCCAGTGGGTGCCCGCCCCTCCCGTCATGGCCGGACTTGTTCCGGCCATCCACTCCTCCCACCGCGCCCGGCCCATGGATGGCCGGAACACCCCTGGACTCGTTCCGGGGGCCCGGCATGACGGGAGGGGGTGCTGGCGCTTCCCCCGCCCACCCCGTCATGGCCGGACTTGATCCGGCCACCCATGCGCGGACTTGATCCGCGCAACCTCTGGCGCCACCGGTACAACGCCCCGTCGGGAGGGGCGGCGGCGGCAGTGGGTGCCCGGATCACAGTCCGGGGCTCGATCCGGCCACCCATGCGGCACCTCCGCGCGTATGGCGGCCGGCCGGGACGGGCGGCGGCGCCCATGGGTGCCCGGATCGTCCCCGGACTCGTTCCGGGGGCCGGGCATGACGGGTTGAGGAAAGGGACGCGCCGCTTCTATTCGGCGGCGTCGCGGTCGCCTTCCGGCCGGTTCGCCGCGCTGCGCTGGATGAACTCGTCGACATTCATGACATGCGCCGTTGACACGCCGAGGATGCCGAGCGACACCCGGTGCACCTCCGCGGCGGGGATCGCGCCGAAGCCGATATCGGGATAATCGAACGTGCCCGTGGCGTCGGAGATGAACGCGACCTTGTAGCCGTTGAACATCGCGTCCCGGGCGGTGGCGTGGCAGCAGTTCTCGGTGGTCACGCCGGTCACCGCGACGGTCTCGATCTTCTCCGTGCGCAGGATCATGTCGAGATCGGTGCCCATGAACCCGCTATAGCGGTGCTTCTTGATCACCGGCTCGTTCTCCGCCGGGGCGATCTCGTCGTAGATCTCGATGCCGGGCTCGCCGTCGACCAGCCCGGCGCGGCTCGCGATGGGCGGCCAGATCTCGCCGTAGAGCCCCATATCCGAGCCGTCGCGCCGGTGTACGTGGGTGGTGTAGATCACCCGCATGCCGGTCTTGCGGGCGTGCTCCAGGAGGCGCTTGAGACCGGGCAGGATGTCGCGCCCCATCGGGGTCTCCAGCGCCCCGTCCGGCGCGACGAAGTCGTTCTGCATGTCCACCACGATGACGGCGGTGCGCTTGGGGTCGATATAGTCGAGAACCAGAGGCATCGGTGTGTCCTCCCTTCGGGTCCGGCCGGGCCGGATCGCGGGTCGCCCGGCCGGATGTCGCCCGGGTCGCCCGCGCTTCGAAATGAATTCTGACTCCACGATCCGCAGGAAATCAACGAATTGGACGATCCACGCGTGCCGGCCCGCCCGCTCGCCGATCCCGCGCCGCGCGGATCAGCCCCCCAGCGCGATCCGGTGGCTGTCGAGCAGGCCGGGCGCGCGGGACGGGTCGCCGCGGCCCCAGCCGCATTCGGTGGCGATGCCGAAATCGCCCACCGCGCGCGAAGCCGCCGCGATGCGGCGCCGGTCGCCGTCGCGGTCGTCGTGGTGGATCAGCCCGAGATAGAGCTCGCACGCCTCGGGCAGGCGAAGCCCGGCGAGCGGCGCGTAATAGGCCGCGTCGTCCCGGTGCTTCGGCGCCGGGACGTGGAGGAACTGCAATGACCGCCCGAGCCGGCCGAGCACGCCGTGGGCGATCTCGACCGCGTTGGCGAGATCTTCGGGCATCACCACGTGCTCGTCGTTGGGCGTGCCGTAGCACAGGTGGTAGCCGAGCTCGGCCGGCTCCGGCACCGCGTCGCCGAGCCTCGCCAGCATGCCGCAGATGTCCGCCTTGTAGGTCTCCGGCCGGTTGGGGAAATAGTTTTCCCAGGCCAGCACCTCCTGGCACACGTCCCACTGAATCGCGAGGTCGCCGTGCGGGATGGCGGCGCAGATCTTCGCGAGGTCGGACTTGAAGGCGCGTTCGTAGGCGGCGAAGAAATCGGGCCGGGAGCCGGGCGCGACGAACCAGTAGCCGACCGCCATCGGCGTCGGCAGGCAGACCTGGAAGCGGATATCCGCCGGCAGCGTGCCCGCCGCGCGCAGCGCGCGGAACCGCTCATGGGACGCGATCGCCTCCGGCGCGTAGCCGGGATCGAATTCGACCGCCGCCGGGTCGACGCCCGGGCGGAAGCGGAACAGCTCCCACTCGCGGATCAGCTTGCCGTCCCACTGGTGGATGCGCGCCTTGTCCTCGTCGGCCGCGACCTCCATCGCCGGATGGTTGGCCAGCTTGGCGCGCTGCCAGAAGATCCAGCGCGCCCGCTCGCCGGTCTCGCCGTCCGGGATGCGCTTCAGATGCCCGCCGAGGCGCGCGGCGGTCTCGGCGAAGGCCGTGTCGGCGTCCGGGTAGGGCAGGCTGCCGACCAGATGGGCGCGGGTGAGCGGCATGGCGGCAGTCCTTCGGTGGCGGTGGAACCGGGCGGAATGGAAGCAACGCGGGCGGGCCGTGGCAAGGGGCGGAACTTCATCGCTCAGCTCCAGACCTCCAGGCGCAACCCTCGAAAGCCCTCGAAATGCCGCTCATTTGTCGTGACCAGGAACAGGCCGTTGACATACGCGATGGCCGCGATCTGCCCGTCGACAATTGGCGGGGTCCTGCCCAGGGCGCTCAACCGCGCCCGCTCCCGCGCGTGCCAGTCCGCCGCGTCCCGGTCGTATTCCAGGACCGGGAAGCTGGGCAGAACGACGGTGTCCATATAGTGCTCGATCCTTTCACGACGCCGCGACGGAGGAAGGCGGGCGCAGCCGAAGCGCAATTCGTGCCAGACGGGGGCTCCGATCGCCGCTTCGTCCTCGATCTGGCGTAGACGGCGGACCACGCCCAGACTCGGCTTCGGCCGCAGAGGTTCCGATACGACGTTCGTGTCCATTAAGTACGTCAAATTCTGACCCCGATTCGGCCCCGTTTCACCCGTCGTCGCATGCCGCTCCCAGGGGGCGATGGCATGCGATAAGTGATTGTCTTGACGGGACTATTCCCCATTGCTACATTGCCCTCCAACTTGCCAAGCTGGCGATGAGGCCGTCAGACCACACGTCCACTGTTGCCGTCACCATGCTTTCTGTACGCTTACGGCTCTGCTACCGGAAGTCGCCGCGCAGAAGACGCCCCGAAGGAGCCCCCGCACCATGGCGGAACGCCAGTACCGCACCCTCACCAAGCGCACCGTGGACCGTCTCTCGGTCAACGGCAAGGACGCCGTCTTCTGGGACAACGAACTTCCCGGCTTCGGCGTTCGAGTGTACCCCTCCGGCAAGAAGGTCTTCGTCGTCCAGACGCGCGCCTTCGGCCGCTCCAGGCGCGTCAGCCTCGGCACCCATGGCGACACCGACTTCTCCGTCGACCACGCCCGCAGGAAGGCCACCGACGTCATCGCGCGCATCAAGGCCGGAGAGCCGCCCGTTGCTCCCGAGCCAGCGTCCGACCCGACCGTCGCCGATCTCGCCGAGCGTTACCAGCGCGAGTATGTCGCGATGCACTGCAAGCCGGCCACCATCTCGCATTACCGCCTCATGCTCCGCAAGCATATCGTGCCGGCCCTCGGCAAGCGCCGCGTCGCGGACGTCGAGTACAAGGACATCCTCGCCTTCCACAACAGCCTGCACCAGATGCCGACCGTCGCCAACCGGGCGGCCGACATCCTGGTCAAGATGTTCAACCTGGCAGACGGGTGGGGCTGGCGTCCCTCGGGCAGCAACCCGTGCCGGAGCGTGCCACGCTTCCGGGTCGAGAAGCACGAGCGGTTCCTCACCCGCGAGGAGCTGTTCCGGCTCGGCGAGGCGCTGCGGGCGGCCCCGGAAAGGCGCCTCGCCTCGGCCCACGCGGCGGCGGCCAAGGTCGCCGCCGTGCGGATATCCGACAGCCTCGAAGCCGACATGGACACGCCGCCGGACGGTTCCGCCAACCTGTGATCTACGACTGCACACCGCTCTTGTTTATCGCTCGCTCTGATTGACAGTACTTGTCCCGATCCTGCCGCGGCTGTCGAGATTCCGCCGAATTCTCGTCAGGGATGATAGGGTCAAGATGCAGTTCAACTCCGAAGTCATCCAATGATCCTTGAGTTTCAGCAATGCGTTGTGACCGTGTATGGCTGTTTGGCTCCCGGCCGGTACACGCCCATCCTCGGTACAGGGTTCAGGCTCGGACGTCCCGACGTTGTCGTAACGGCCAAGCATGTTGTAGATGGAGGCTACAGCCGGTATGCCGTGGCTGCCAAGAAGGCCAATGAAGTTCAAATCCAACTCGCGAAACGTGTAGAGTTCCCGGACGCTCCGGCCGATCTCGCTGTGCTCCTATTGGACGGCGTATCCGATTCCTGGCAATGCTTCCGGCTTCTTGAGCTCGGAGACGGAAAGGACGCTCTGGGAGAACCCGTAGCATCGTTCGGGTATCCGGTTCACGACAGTGATGCCTTCACGGCCCGATACATGGTCGGGCACATCCAACGTCAGTACCAGCACCAAGACGACGAACGCGAGGAGTCCTACTTCGCCTACGAACTCGGCTTTCCAGCGTTTCCCGGTCAAAGTGGGTCGCCCGTAGTTCTCCACGGGAACACCGCCGCCGTGCACCTCAACGCCCTCGCTGTCGTCACCAACAGCGTCGGTTACTTTGACCATCCATCTGCGGCCTCGTGGGCAATCGGACTGTCGCTCGCACCTTTCAGAGACTGGTTATCGTCGTTCGTTCCCTCGTAACAGCCGAATACCGTTTGGCAATTGGCGCGAGGGCGAGGACCGGCGGCACGCAACCATCCGCCCAAGACCGCAGAGTACTTGGGACAAACCTTCGCCTCGCGATTGCTCGCCCTCGGGGAGAGTCTCCCGATGATCGGGAAGCTGCTCGGTCACACGAAGGTGCAGACGACCGCGCGCTATGCACACCTTGGCCAGCACTCGGTCAAGGTCGCCGCCGCGAGAATCGCGGACAGCCTCGAAGCCGACACAGACACCCCGCCTGAAGTTTCCGCCGCCCCGTGATCTACGTCACACCTTCGCCTCCACGGCTCTCGCGCTTGGTGAAAGCCTACCGATAATCGGAAAGCTCCTCAGTCACCGCGGTGTGGAGCCCGCTACGCGCACCTCCCGCGACTTGGTCGCCCCGACCTCCAGCGCACTCGGTGACCGGCCCCCCATCCATTCGGACGCGTCGTGAGCGCCACTAGGCGCGCCATTGACCGGTGCCCTTCGACATCATGGGCGCAAGGAGGCTGAGCAGAGCCACGAATGCCCTCGACGGAGGCCGCTCCCGGAACGTAGAGCGGACCCGACGCGCGCTGAACTTCGCCTACTCGTCGGAGAACTGGGAGCTTCACCCTTACCAGACTTAGTCGTGTCCGATGCCTTCAAGTTCTAGTGCCCGGACCAAAGCAGTGCTGGCGTTGCTTAAGTTTTCGCGCTGACCCCGAATGGCATAAGCCCACTTCAGGCCGTGGAACAGGTTGTTGCGGAGGCGATAGACGACAATGAGTAGGCCGGCCGCATCTTCCCACGCGTGCAGACATTCCTGCTTCAGAAACCTCCGGACGAGTTCTTCGTAATCAGGTCGCCGGAAGTTGAGATGATCGAAGTGGTAGCTGAACTGTCCGCCCGGGCAGTAGCGGTTACGAAAATACGTCTGTTCGATCTGAAAACTATCCTGCGCCAGAACACCCCGCTCGGACCAGCGTGTCGTGACCTCTACGATAGCTCGCGCGCTCCCGCGCCGGTCGAGAACCCTCGCCTCGAACAGGCTCCAGAGAAGCACGAAATCTCCAATTGCGTCGCGATCATCCCGGCAGAGCTCCGCAAAGCCAGGTTCGTTGCGTCCAAGCCATTCCAGCGGGTTCATGAGTCAGTTATGCCTCGCCGTGACGGGTCGCTGCCGCAATAGGCAGGTGGCAGAACCTCGAATGTGTAGAATTCCTTCAATCGTCCGCATCGCATCGTCGTGCAAGGAAGGTGCATACGCCGCATGCGAGCGTCACAACGAGCTCGGCCTCGTCTGTGGATACCGGCTGGCCTTCGCGAATATGACGTCCGCGTTCTGAAGCGTAGCCCCAAAGCTTTTCGACAGCCGTGTCGAGAGGTGGAGTCAAATCCAGCTTCCGGACGAGGCGGCCAAGCGTGACGTTGCGCTCGCCTGTCACCTCGCGAGCGATGCATTCAAGGGCGGACATTGCATGCTGGATGGCGCCGGTCACGTCCGGTTCTGGCCTGCGCGAGATATCGTGCAATGCCTCCTGGATTTCCTTGGCGGCGGCGGTGTACCCGGTGTCAGCCAGCGTCTCGTCGGCCTGTCGGGTTGTTTCGGTAAAGGTGGCGGAGCCTCGATAAACGATATCCCCATCCGTCATCTGCCACCCAATACCCATTTCCAGAAAGACGTCATTAAGCTGTGCCTCGAACGCCTCTGCCTGGTCGGAAGAACGTTGTGCAAGGGCTACGTGCAGCGCTTCGGATATATCGTACACTCTGAACCAGGGGCATTCCGAAATGAGATCGTTCACCTCGTCGGCGACATTTGGATACTCACTCCAGTTCGAGGGGTCTGGCCGCACACGCAGCGTGCGGCAGACGACACGCCGCATGGAAGCCGGCCTCATACCAAGGTCTTCAGCAATCTGAGGAATGGCATCTCGCAGGCCTTCGGGCGCATCCTCGCGAACGTAGATCTCTCGTTCCGGGGCGCGATAGCCGTATCGGGCGGAAAAACGGGAACCCATTGTGCTCCTCCTAATCAATGTTTCGAGCCGGTTCCCTCGCCGCCTAGGGTACTATGCGTCCGTCACCACCCCCCTCGATCAACAACCGGAGAGAGGGAAGATCTTCACCGCTGCCCACGGCGCGCATCACTTGAGCCCTGGAGGCCAGCCTTCTGCTCGCTGTGAAGGCGCGCCCCTTCGCGAAGACCGATCCACTCCCAACGCCCAACTCTTAACAGCCATCTTCGACATCCTCGCTTGAAGCATCGTTGGGGTCGGTAGGCACGTTCTGCCAATCCCGAACTAATGGCTCCCAACCAGCACCTTCGACTTTACCTTTTCGCTCCTCGTTCAACCCCAACCAAACACCCCAAAAATCTGGGTCAGCAGAACGCGGCTGCTGATGTTCTGGCAAATCATTCATCCTAACCATTACGGGCAGTTCCGATGCCCAACCAAGGAGAATCGCGGCCTGCGAGGGCAAAGATGGGAGTTCACGAAGCAATCCCCGTAGGCTATCCGGTACCAAGCGGTGCACCAACTCTTGATCGCGGTCGTTGCTAATACGATGAAGAAGAAACGTATTACACTGTGACAGTACAGTTGGGGACAGTTCCGATGGACGCTGAGACGAAAGCACAAGTCCCAGACCGAACTTCCTTCCTTCCCTAGCGATTCGTTCAAAAACCTGACAACAAATGGAAGATGCGTCTTGATTTTCAATATCTTCTCTGTACCGTTTAACAAACGTATGAGCCTCCTCCATTATCAAAACAGTGGGAAGTGTAGTTCCAAATACTCTTACATAACGCTGCAGTGCCTCAAAAATAATTCGCGCGATGACCGCCGTAACAACATGAATTACTTCGGTCGGTACTAGTGAAAGATCAATTATCGACACAGATGCCTGTTCACTACCTTCAGTACCCAAGTACTGATCCAGCCACGAATCCAAGGATACACCCTCAGAGTCGTCAATTACCGCTTTCATTTTCGGATCTGACAAGAGTGTTCTGATTCTTGCAACAAGGAAGTCCACAAACTGGGTGACATTCTCTTGCTGTGCAAGTATCTCAAGATGATCGGCCAGATCCGTTCCACGAAACGCCACTGGAACATCTTCATCCGGTCCCTCTGGGTACGCAATTCCCCCTACTTGATTCAGGCAATCGTTCAAGGTTTCAATTATGGTTTCGACTTGATTCTCACTAAATGCTACAAAATACTCAACTTTTTCTCCATCCTTTTCAAATCTCTTTATATTCGTTTTGCCGGCGTCAACTATCGCATCCAGCAATGACTCTAGGCCGTAGCCTGGAAACTGCTCCATTCTCGTCCGCAAGTCCGCAGCCATAGCTTTGAGTTGAAATCCAAACCTAGTACATTCGCTCGAAATTGCACCAGAGCGGAAGTCACGCCGGATAGTTATCAGCCTTGAAGAAAGGTATCTGCGCAACTCTAGATCTCTTTCCTCTTCTGTCTGTTCGCTGACACCCAGCCTTCCAGCCTTTACCTCACGCAATGCGCGCCGCAAAAGAGGCCTTTGTGTTCTTGCACTGGCTTGAGTAAATGAACTCCACTCGGCGCTATTCCAAAACCACAATGGCACCTTCAGGGGCAATTCACCATTACTCGCATCAACCCGAAATACTTTCGCACGGATTAGGGGATCCCGACGAAAGGCACGCGCATACTCACCGTTGGGGTCGAGAATGACGAACCGAGCGTTCATCCCGCGGTCACACCGCGAATTTGTTGCTTGTTCTAAGCACCAACGCACGACGCCAGCGACCGAACACGACTTTCCACTTCCAGTATTCCCGAGAACAGCGAAGTGACGTCCGAACAGCCTATTCGGGTCTACCGCTACTTCAGCATCACCAGCCAACGGACTCGTACCGATTTTTACCCTGCGAAATGCTCCAGACTCTACAATAGACCGGAGTTGCTTCTCGGTAGGCAGGATGACGGGCGAGCCAACCGACGGCAACGCGTCCGCACCACGCCGAAATTGATATTCTGCGTCTCCCTTGCACGCCCTCAACGTACCAAGTGGATTAAGTCGAAGTCGTCGAAGTGGATATGGCAAGTCCACCAAGCCAAAATCCTGCATTCCTCGCCGCTTAGGAAACGGAGAACGTTCGACCGCTAGCCATTCCACTTGGCCGACCAAAAAAGCCTCATCTACAGACACAAGAAGATAGCTGTTTACTCTAGGAAATGACCTAGGTGTCCCGGAGTTCAGTGCCACTGAATCCGGAGCTTCCACATCAAGCGCAACCTTGATTTCGTCAGGCGAGACAAAGTCTACTGTTCCAACGCGGAAACTGCCAGCGTACTCAAAGGGAGGCTGCGTCACGTTGTGCCCCCATCATCGTCGACGGCGGAGACGTTGCCCTGTTGACGTTCGGAGCTGTCAGCAGTGCCCCACCGCCCTCTCAGCAGCTCCGCCATTCGGAACGTGGTGCGATCAATTGCAGGTTTTGGAAGGAAGTGGTCTACCAAACTCTCTAGGTCACCTAGATGGTCCCCTAGAAGAAGAGAAATTTGAGCATGCCTCCCCAATCTCTCGTAAGTCCGCATTATCCTTCCTAGAGGATCACTGAAAGCAATGATTACCAGATGTGTCGAGGGTATTGTCAACATATCCTCAATCACCCGATTTATATGCTCATCTCCAAAACTATAGCCGTAGCAGAAAACCGTGCTGTTCGGGCGGCAAATGGATGCTGCAAAGTCACGGAACAACTCTACGTAGGGATATGCTGCTGTTTCTCGGTCCTTTGCAGCATTGGGATAGATCATGAACTGGCGCGCATCCACTCCATATCTTGTGTACATAGACAAAAAGGGAGCCGTACTCTTAGCACCGAATGGCAATCCAATTCGGCGAATTGCGTCACCGAAATCCAGCCAGTCCACCGATCCATGTAGTTTAGTGAATCTGGCTACACCCTCCAGGTATCGGGGCTCGCCTCTGATGCCAGGTGGGTTGTAGTGTAAATCTACATCCAGGCGCGATGCGCGAAATACGGGTGCAAGCGTTCCCACAAATCGGTCAATCAGTCTAAGTCCGGCAACATCCGCTCCTGCCTCAAGGTATCGATCATAGTTTGTCGTGAATATATTCAATCTTTCCCGTGTCCCCGAGCGACTGGCAAAACTCATCAAGAAGCTCACAAGATAATTGAATGCAAGATCACGTTTCTCCAATGCACATCCAATTAAGTTATTCTCTCCCTCTAATATGGAGGCAGTAAAGGTCTGAAGCAAATTAGACAAATCCTTGTTCAAATTGGCTAGGGTCTCTTGTTCCGAAGATTCTTCTGTACCGCTTGACGAAAGTATCTCCAAGCCACGGATAAGTTCATTTGCCACGCGGATTTGATCTTCTATGGGTCGTGTCCCCAGACGTGGTGTAGGAGCTCTGGCCTTGGTTTGTAGCTGTGGGTAAGCAGCGCGCCGCCGCGACCGCCGCGAGTCTGGCGGCGGCGGGCTGCTTATCCACAGCGGAGGCCATCGCGGTTCCGGTTTAGGGTTGGGTCGTGCAACGCCAACCCGAACCTGAGGAGGAACCGCGATGACCGACGACATGATGGCCCTGCGCGGGCTTTTGGAGAAGAGTTCCGACGCCGATCTGCTGCGCGAGATGATCGGCTTCTCGGCCGAGCGTCTGATGGCGCTGGAGGTGGAAGGGCTGACCGGCGCCGCCCATGGCGAGCGCACGCCGGAGCGGATCACGCAGCGCAACGGCTACCGCGAGCGGGCCTGGGAGACCCGCGCCGGCACGGTGGCGCTGAGGATCCCGAAGCTCAGGACGGGGAGCTACTTCCCCGGCTTCCTGGAACCGCGCCGGATGGCCGAGAAGGCACTCACGGCGGTGATCCAGGAGGCCTACATCCAGGGCGTGTCGACGCGCTCGGTCGACGACCTGGTGCAGGCGATGGGGATGTCGGGCATCTCCAAGAGCCAGGTGTCCAGGCTGTGCGCCGAGATCGACGACAAGATCGAGAGCTTCCTCGACCGGCCGCTGGAGGGCGAGTGGCCCTATCTGTGGCTGGATGCGACCTATATCAAGATGCGCGAGATCGGGCGCATCGTCCCGGTCGCGGTGACCGTCGCGGTGGCGGTCAACGACCAGGGCCGGCGCGAGGTGCTCGGCATGGCGATCGGCCACTCCGAGGCCGAGACCTTCTGGACCGCCTTCCTGCGCGCGCTGACCGGCCGCGGGCTCAAGGGCGTCAAGCTGGTGATCTCCGACGACCACAAGGGGTTGAAGGCCGCCGCGACCCGCATCCTCGGCGCCACCTGGCAGCGCTGCCGCATCCACTTCATGCGCAACCTGCTGGCCCATGCCGGCCGTCAGGGAAGGCGCGTCGTGTCTGCCTTCGTCGCCACCGCCTTCGCCCAGGACGACGCCCAGGCCGCGAGCGCCCAGTGGCGCCTGGTCGCCGACCAGCTCAGGCCCAAGGCGCCCAAGCTCGCCACCCTCATGGACGACGCCGAGCACGACGTCCTCGCCTACATGACCTTCCCCAGGGAGCACCGAACCAAGCTCCACTCGACCAACCCCATCGAGCGGGTCCATGCCGAGATCAAGCGCCGAACCAACGTCGTCGGCATCTTCCCCAACGAAGACGCCGTCACCCGCCTGGTCGGCGCCATCCTGCTCGAGCAGAACGACGAGTGGGCCGTCGCAAGGAGATACATGACACTGGAATCCATCGCTCAGACCAGCGACAATCTCACCGTCAAGCCGCCCGCCGTGGCAGCCTGACCCTACCGGCCCAACACGCCGGATACCGCGATCGGCGCCGGGCTCTTACACCACGTGGCGGGACACGATCCTTCTATGTTTCCATCATTGCGTCCGGAATGGCTAGCGACACGTTTGGCCTCTGTCGTGATTTCTTCGTCCAGTGATGCAAAGGTCACACGGTTCATCCCGGGCAATCCTCTGCCTGTCGCCAATTGATGGACGGCGTGTGTTAGTCCGGAACCGACTAGCAAAGACAGGTGCTCCGACTGCACCAGAGCGGTTAGCCAGGGTTCGATTCGTCCACGCAAAACGTTGGATTCGAACTCTTGGCCTGCCTTCACCCAAGTACATGTGGAAGAGCCATCGAGTACGAACCTACGGTGTTCGCTAGAGTCCGTAGGCGAAGTCGCCAAGCTGACTGGCGCAGTGTCATCCCTACACTTTATTGTTTGCATATCCGACACCTGTTCACGTCCGTTTCACCTCGTCCCAATGCAAGACTGGCCATGCGAATTGTATCAGCAAGGAGCGATCTATAGAAAAGGTGCGACATCCCAGTATGCATCGGTAGCTGTAGTCAAGTTCTGCTTCAGTGCGACTACATGAAAAAGATGAGAGCATTGGTTCGGCTAGCTCTAAACTCGGTCCTCGCTGGATCGCGGAAGTTGAATTGCGTGCACCACGCACGTTACGGGCTGCTGGGCCACAGAAAATACCTCCCGCTGTACGTCGTTTCCCCAACCGTGATCTACATGGGCAGTCGGCTAACTTCCGCACTCCGCTTGCAGTTGATAGACCTTGCGCCCCTTGCGGGCGACGACCGGATACGGGAGTCGACAACGATCTGAAACCGCTCCGTTTCAAATGGTTGAACGTCAACGTATGTGGGAACCGGACACGGGGTGCGTCGGAGAAGAAGGCTAACCGATGCCGGGACGACGGCTGCAAGAGCGATGGGACGTAGGCGCCTGTTCCGGTTCCCCACTCATGTGACGCGGCCCACATTCTCAGTCTCCTTCCTCCGCACGTCGGCGGCTCGACGCGATAGCGGACAGGATTATCCCATCGAGCTCGGGCTCGTCCCATCTCCCGGCCTCGGCCAGCGCCCGGTCCATCATGCGGACGAAGTGCGGGTCGCCCGCTTTCGCCTGGAACGTGTAGAGGCGATTGACCACTTGGCGCATCAGACGACCCATCTCGTCGGTGCCGATGCGCGACACCTCCGGCCAGGGGAGCCTTCGACCGTCCGCGTCGATCACCACGACATCGGTGAAATCGCCAGTACGGGTGACCGGCTCAATCCCCGCGTGAATGTCCTCGAGCATCGTGTTGCGAACGCACATCACCGCCATCGACTTCGAGATGCTGGCGGTCAATTGCCGCTCGTGCTCATCCACCGTCCACCTCCGTCCTCCGCGCTCGCCACCGACAAGTTTCCGCCTTGTGAGACGCGCCATCCGGTCGGATTTTCGGCCCGGCCCGGCTCACGGATCGCTTGTGACGACTCAACCTTATTCGCGGTTCCGCACCTCGTATAGATAAACCCGGCGCGCCCTTCACGTCTGGAAATCACGCCGGCCCCCTTCGCCCGTTGTCGACATGGCGATCTCCATCGCCCGGACGCCGCCACGCGTCCCTCAGGCGACAGGAATCTGGCCACCTTCATCCGCTGAGCCGCAAGGAGGCGGAGCCCGGCGGGGGCCGGTCGAGACGCGCCCGCCCGAGCGAGGCGTCTCGCCGCTCAACGTCATGAGCCGGCCGGTGTTCGACGAGGACGGCACCGCGACGCCGAGACGCCCGCCCGAAGGCCCGGTGCCGGGCGCCGCCAGCCAGAGGGCCGACACGCGCCCGATGCCCGCAAGCGCCCCGATGGTCCCGGCGAGGCCCGCGTTGGCATCCCCATCCTCGCCTGCCCCGGACAACGATCCGGGGGATACCGGACGCGCGGCCTCGAAGACGAGCGCCGCGAGGCGCGGACCCCGCCAGGTCTCGATGAGCGTCAGGCCGGTCGGCGCCGTCCTTCCGCCCGCATGGATTGCGTAGCCGGGCAGCACGTCCCGCCGGGCCACCGCGCGCACCAGCTTGACCAGCGCCGCCACATGCGGCTCGCCCGCGAGCGCCGGCATTGCCGGTCCGGAGCCCGCCGCGATGCCGCCGTTGCGGATCGGCGCATGGACTCGTTCCATCCTCGACCGCGCGCTGGAACGCGCCGGCGAGACCGCGCGGCAAACCCTGCCCGGCTCGACCGCGCCCCTTCCGGCCGAACGGCATGCCGCAGGAATGGCGGGACCGCGTTCCGGCACGGCCGAAGTCCTGATCTTCAGCAGCCTGTCGGTGCTCCGGCACCGCGGCACGCCGCCCGGCACGACGATCACGGCGGGCACCCTCTCGATGCCCAACAGCCGGAACAGGCGCGGGTCGATGGCGACCCCCGCGTCATGGCCGCCGAGGCGCGCACCGATCCGCTTCGCGGTCGCGGGCAGGCCGTCCTCCATGACGCCGCGCAGCACCAGCGGCGCACCGGCCCGGGCCGCCTCGCGCGCCCATTGCCGCCAGCTCGCGGCCGGCGCCGCCTGCAAGGTCTTCGGCCCGCTGCTCCGCGCCTTCAGCCTCCGCCACGGCCTCGACGTGCTCGCCGTCTCGCTCACCGGCGAGGCGCTGGAGGGCTGGCCGGAGGCGGTGGCCGACCGGGGGCGCGCCGCCCGGCTCGGCCTCGGCGACGCTCCCGTCCCCGCCCTCGTGCTGTTCGACACGGCCACGAAGCGGATCGTCCCCGTCGGCTTCGGCGTCATGGCCGAGGACGAGATGGCCGAACGCATCTACGCCCTCACCGCACTGGAGCCGGGCAATGACTATTGATCTGAAGAAGGGCGCGGTCTGTGCCGCCCTGCTGCTGGCGCTGGCCGCGCCCGCCTCCGCCGACGTGCTCTCGGAGATCGCCGAGACCATGGCCAAGCTCCGGGCGCTGGCGCAGTGGGTCAACAGCCAGAACCTCAACTCCTGCGAGACCGCCCAGGCGCTGGTCGGCGCGGCGTGGTCGAAGAACGACCGGGCGAGCGCGTCGATCTGCGCCGCCATCGGGACTTCCCAGGGTATCTTCTCGGACTATGCTGCCGCCAAGCACGGCTGCGGCGCCGACGGCAAGCGCCACTCGACGCTCGCCGCCGCCTCGGGGCCGATGGCCGACCAGGTGCCGGTCAACGTCAACTACGCCTGGAAGGCGGTCCGGGCGTCCTCCTTCCTCGCCGGCGACACCCAGCTTGCCGAGTTCGCCATGGCGGTCACCGGCACGGTGATCGTCACCGCGCCCACCTCGGACGGCGATACCTCCGGCCCCCGCGTGCGGATTCTCGAACCGCTGGCGCTCGACCGCCGCGTCACCGAGACGCTGATGGAGGGCGGCGGGGCGCTCCCGGTCTACCGCTGCGACGAGAGCACGCGCTGCCTCAACCCGGCGCTGGGCACGGCGACGGTGCCGCCCAACCGGGGCTTCCGGGCGCGGGTGGCGGCGCTGCTGCGCGACATGGTCGACGCGGTGCGCACCGACACCGCCGTGCCCGCCCCCGCGCTCGGGCTGGTGAACCTCACCACGCTGCCGGTCTACCGGGTCGCCAACGCGGCGGCGGCCTACCGGGGCGCCGTCATCGACCAGGAGATGGACGCGCTGGCCGAGGCCGTGGCGCTCGACGTGATGCAGGTGTGGCTCACGGACCTGCACCGCACGGTCGAGGAGCGCGCCGGGACGCTCGACATCGCCGACGGCGAGCAATTGCGGCGCTGGCGCGAGGGCCTGCGCGCCAACCGCGTCGCGCTCGCCCGGCACCGGAACGAGGGGCTGGCGCGCTTCAACACGGCGTTGGCGGTGGTCGAGAAGCTGCGGCTGATCGAGACCGAGCTCGCGGGCGCGCTCTCGGCCGATCTGCGCGCGGCATTGGCCTTCGCGCGCGGCGGCGCCGGGGCGGGGTCGCGGTAGACCGTCCGGCCCTCGCCAACGAGGCCGGCAACTACAACGTCGCCGTCACGGGCAAGTCGGGCTCGGGCAAGTCGGTGCTGATGCAGGAGCTGGTCACCGGGCTGATCGGCGCCGGCGGCGAGGCCGTGGTGATCGACGACGGGCGGTCCTTTCAGCACACCGCCGAAGCCCTGGAGGGCGCGTTCATCGCCTTCGGCAAGGACCCGGCCTGCCTCAACCCCTTCGCCATGATCGACGCCGGAACCGCCAATCACGACGGCGACTACCGCGAGGAGTGTTTCGCCATGCTGGCCGGCGTCATCGGGCGCATGGCCCGGCGCCGGGGCTCGATCGACGACATCGAGGCGGCGCTGATCGCCGAGGCGATCGCGGCGGCCTGGGACGAGGCCGGCAACGACGCCGATCTCGGCACGGTCAGGAAGAACCTCGAAGCAAGGGACGACCGCCGCGCCGCCGACATGGCGACCTCCCTCGGCCCCTGGTGCCCGGGCGGCGCGATGGGGAGGCTGTTCGCAGAAAGCAACGTCCCCGATCTGGAGAACGCGCTCACGGTGTTCGAGCTCGCCGAGCTCAAGGGCCGGGGCGACGTCCAGGCGGTGGTGCTGATGCTGGTGGTCTTCCTCGCCACCCAGCGCATGTATCACGGGCCGCGCACGCGGGCGAAGGCCATCGTCATCGACGAGGCCTGGGACCTGCTCTCCGGCGAGGACAGCAAGGCGTTCCTCGAGGGCGCCGCGCGGCGCGCCCGCAAGTACCGCGGCGCGCTGATTACCGGCACCCAGTCGGTCAACGACTATTACGCCAACCCCGCCGCAAGGGCGGCCTGGGAGAACTCGGACTGGACGATCTTCCTCGCCCAGAAGGACGAGTCGGTCGAGCTGCTGAAGTCCGAGAAGCGCATCCACTGCGATCCCGGCATGGAGCGCGCGCTGAAATCTCTCACCACCGCGGACGGCCGCTATGCCGAGCTGGTGCTGCACGGCCCGGACGGCTGGCGCGTCGCGCGCCTGGTGCTCGACGCCTGGTCGGTGGCGCTGTTCTCGTCGCGCGGCCCGGCATTCGCGGCGGTGGAAAACCTGAAGGCGCAGGGGCTGAGCACTGTCGAGGCCATCGACCGGATTGCCGGGGGCGCGCGCCCCGCAGGGGTCGTTCGCCCCGGGGACGCGGCCGGTCCTGCCTCTGCCGGACATTCCGAAACGACCGACACGGGAGAGCGCCCATGACATCCAAACGAAACCCCGGAAGAGAGCAAGGCGCCCTTCGCTGGCCGGACGACCCGGAGACGGTGACGGCCGCCGACATCGACTTCACCGCGCTCGCCCATGTGCTGGCTAATACCTGCCGCCGGGGCGGGTGCATGCGCGGCTACCACTCGGTCGCGGCGCACGCGGTCATCGTCTCGGAAGAGATCGAGGCGCTCGATGGGCTCGGCGACGAGGACCGGCGGCGGCTGGCCCTGCACGCGCTGGTCGCCAGCGCGCCGTCCGCCTGGCTCCGGGGGCACCTGCCGGACTCGCAGCGCGCCGCCGAGCGGGCCGGCAAGCTCGCAACGGCGATCGAGACGGCGGTACGAGAGGCGGCGGGGCTGGATGCCGTGCTCGACGAGGAACACGCGGAACTGCTCCGTTTCGTGACCCGCATGGCGGCGGCGGCCGAGAGGCGCGACCTGCTCGATGGAAGCCTGTCCGCCGGCGCCGGCGTCGCCTTCCCGCCGCTCAAGCGGCGCCTCCGCCCGGTGGCGCCCGACAAGGCCGCCGAGGCCTGGCTCGCCCGGTTCCGCGCGCTTGCGGGCGACCGGGCAGCGTTGCGGCGGGCAGGCGGCGAGGGAGCGGACGATGCGCCCGCGTCCTGACCGGCGCCGGCCCGCGGCGAACGGCATCGCCGTGGAGCGGGACGCGGAGACGGTGTTCCGCGCCGCCATCCTGGCGGGCGTTCTGTCGGCCGAACCGGGCGCGCGCAACTGGGCGGGCCACTACCTCTACATGTTCCACGACGAGGACGGCACCGCCTGGTTCAAGCACCGGGACACCCGCGCCCATGTGAGGATGACCGCGCGGCGGGCGGGGAACGCGGCATGAGCGAGCTTCGCCTGCTGGCCTGCGCCGTGCTGCTCTCGGGCGGCGTGGCGGCGGCGGTGGCCGCGGCGACGGTGCGGCTTGCCGCGCCCGAGGCGCCGCGCATCGCGTCGGTCCGTCTCGGGGAGATGACCGCGGCCTGGACGACGCGCGCCGCGGCGGATGGCCGGACCGCCGAGGACGCGCGCGCCTGGGGCGGGGCGCTGGAGGCCGCGCTCGGCCGGGTGGCTGAAACGCATCGCGTCGTTCTCCTCCCGGCCCGGGCGGTCGCCGCCGGGGCGCCGGACCTGACGCACGAGGTCGAGGCGGCGCTCGCGGCGGTGCTCGCGCGCGGCCGGACGGACGGCGGCGTGCCGGTCCCGGGAGGCGGGGAATGACCGCGCGGCGCCGGAAGATCGGCCTCGCGGTCATGATCGCGCTGGCGGCGCTGTGGCTGGGCGCGGCCTCGCGCGTCCACGTCAATGCGAGCTGGTCGGACGAAGCCTGGGGCTACGCCGCCTTCCCGCTGTTCGGCGAAGAGCCGGCGGTCGGCGACCGGGTGCTGTTCGAGCCGCCCGATGCGGTCGAATCCCCGGTGCCGTATCTCAAGACGGTGCGCGGCGTGCCGGGGATGCGCGTGACGGTCGGAGAGCCGGACCGAGGTGCCGGCGGACCAGCCCGGATCGGAACTACCGATAATTGCAGCACCCCCAATCGAATACTCTGTCGTGCCGACGCAGAACTTCAGGGCACGAAGTGCAGTATTTGCTGGAATAGGAGTAAACGCGGCTTGCAGCGGGTTGCTCGCAGGGGGATTGAAGTCAGCCACGACAGTGAAACTATAAGTCGTGCCGCCGACCGTGAACTCGTTGTCAGATAACAGTGAGTTGCATTGAGCTTGAGTTACGCAGCCAACGCCTCCGCTGCCTGAGGTAAACGCCTGCGGCGTCAGCGTCGCGCACCAGATTTCGCCGGTCGCCAGGGTGCAGGCGGCGGCCGGCATGCCCGTGTCGACGACCCAGTCGCTGTTGCCGTTGGCGTTCACCGCGCGCACCCGCACCCGGTAGGGCGTGCCGTTGGTCAGGCTCGAAATCCGATGCGAGGCCGCCGTGCCGCTGTGGCTGGCGTCCACCCAGCCCGCGGATGCCGCGCCCGTGGTCACCGCCGCGTCGTTGGCGACCGTGCCCGAGTCCGCCGAGGTGTAGTGCACGTCGTAGCCCGTCACCGTCCCCGACGGCGCCGTCCACGACAGGTCCAGCTTCGTGTCGCCCGCCGAGACGTTCAGCCCCGTCGGCGCGGCGGGCGGGTCGGAGGATCCGGACTGCGCCGCCGAGCCGTTGACGCGGATTCTGTAGGACTCGCCCGACAACAAGGTCCTGGCGGGGTTGCCATAGTAGCTGCTGTTCCCGACGCTCCAGCCTGTGGCGGCTCCCGAATCCTCATTGCCCGAAGTCGTCGTCACCAGACTCAGACTCGAGCCTGCGCTAAAGAAGGGAAAGTACAGGAAATACGTGGTGTCCGCGGCAAGCGTGGTGCCCGAAGGCGCCGCGAACGCGACGTTGACGGTGCCGGCGGCGCTGCCGAGGGTCGACGGGACCGTCAGGTCCGCGATTTTCTCGTTCGGCTTCCCGATGTTCGTTCCACTGTCGAAAGCGGACCAGAGCTGCGCCTTCACGTTATTGCGCTGTCCGGTGGTCAGGGCGGTGTATGTCCGAATCCTCGCCTCGATGCTCTCGAGGGTATAACCGTCGGCGTTGCTTCCGGTCGTGAAGCCCTGCGCGCGCGCGATAGTGAATCGCCAGTTGGAATCTAGGCCCGCCGTCTGCCCGATGTTGCTCACCAGCACGTCGGCGGCGGCCGGCGCGGCGGCGAAGGGGGAGAGCGCGCCGAGCAGCAGCGCGAGGGCGGGGAGGAGTAGGGAGAGGCGGGCGCAGCGGCGCCCGGGACGCGGGTCAGGCCTGCGCGGAGACTCTGACGGGGAAGCCGGCTTGCGCGCGCCGGCCGGGCGCCGGGCGCAGGTCATGCCGCTGGGCCGCTGGGCCGCTGGGCCGCTGGGCCGCTGGGCCGCTGGGCCGCTGGGCCGCTGGGCCGCTGGGCCGCTGGGCCGCTGGGCCGCTGGGCCGCTGGGCCGCTGGGCCGCTGGGCCGCTGGGCCGCTGGGCCGCTGGGCCGCTGGGCCGCTGGGCCGCTGGGCCGCTGGGCCGCTGGGCCGCTGGGCCGCTGGGCCGCTGGGCCGCTGGGCCGCTGGGCCGCTGGGCCATTATACCCGCCCGAGGCGGGGGCCGGTGTCTATACCCGCCCGAGGCGGGGGCCGGTGTCAAGCCCCGGGCCGCATCCTCGCGGCTCTCGTCGATGGTCCCGCCTTCACGCGCAACCGCGAACACGGCGGCGCGCGCCCGCGCCACATCGGGCCTCTCAAGCCGCATCGATTAGCTCCATACTCAGTAAACGCCGATCGGACGGGCAGCCATGCCCGCAAGGCTTTCTATCACAACGACCGCGTGGTAATTGTACGGTTATCGAGGAATTTCATTTGGATTTCGTTGATGTCGGAAAAAAATTATCTGCCGCATCCGCCGCCCGGGCCGGCGGCCCGGTGCGGGCGCCGCCGGGCATCGCGGCCTGCGGCTTGCCTGGCCCGCCCGCGCCGTCGTCCGCCACCGGGGAGAAACGCGTGAAGAGCCGCGAAGAACTCGAACGCGCGAACGAAGAGCTCGAACGCGGGAACGAGGTTCTGGAGGAGCGCATCTCGATGCTGAGCGCGGCCGTGCTGCGCCTCGGATCGAGCCTCGACCTCGCCACCGTGCTGCAGGAGGCCGCCGACAGCGCCCGCGCGCTCTGGTCAAGCCCTTCTCGGCGACCGAGCTGACGGCGCGCATCCAGGCGGCCTTGCGCAAGCACGCCGGCCCGGAGACCTTCGTCCTCGGCGACCTCGCCGTCCACTACGACGAACGGCGGGTCACGGTGGGCGGCCGCCCGGTGCCGCTCACCGCCACCGAGTTCGACCTCCTGCGCCTGCTGACGCTGAACGCGGGCCGGGTCTCGACCTACGAATCGCTGATCCGGCAGCTCTGGAACGGGCCGGACGCCGCCGAGCCGGCCCGGGTGCGCACCTTCGTCAAGCAGATGCGGGACAAGCTCGGCGATGACCCGAAACGGCCGGCCTGGATCCTCAACGTGCGCGGCGTCGGCTACCGCGTGCCGAAGCCGGACGAGTAGCGCGGGTCCGGCGAGGCCGGACATGCAGTGCCGGAGGGAACGCGCCATTGAAAGCAGCGCGCACCACGAACCGGGCGCAATCCTCAGACCGGGGAGCCCGTCGCCATCGCGGCGTCGAGGGCGCCGTCGTTCAAGCCCGCGAAGGCGCTGCGCGACGCGGTCAACGGCTAACAGGGCGGAACGGGTTCGGCGCCCCGCACGTCATCCCGCCAGCGTAGCCGCAGCCGTGCACACGAGCGTCGGGTCGTGCTCCGTGAGTTCCGCAACATTTGGGGCAGGGAGGAGTTGGGGGGAAACGTTGAAATTCGCCAGACGCGCGAACGCCTGCGCAGACCAGCGGCCGACATCGGCTCCCTCGCGCGCGGGAATCCTTATATGGCGAGCCGCAGGATTGCTCCGACGACTGCGCTGCGGGCCAGTGCGCGCGGCTGATGCACCACCTGGAACCCTGCCGCTTACGGTGCCGGACAGCTCACCGCTCACGGATCCGGGGATCAACAGCCATCACGGATATCGGGGCCAAGCGCATCTGGTGCCCACGGCCTTGGGGAGTGCTTACCAGTGGCCCTTGCTCTGTGAGTGGCGTAGCGACCAAATCGACAAACTGAGGAACCTGGAATGTACGAGGACGACCTGACGACAGTGACAAGGGCAATTGAGCAGTCAAATGACTACAGAAAATGTCCAGTCTGGCCGATGGAAGAAGTACGCTGCTATCCGTCTGCGGCCCGTGGCGAGCTCCGGATATACTTCAATTCGCCTCGGGCTGGGGGAATATTCTCCGTTCCTTCTTTCGACGCTAACGAGAATTTCCGTATTGATTGCGCGGAGGAGCAAAGAAGGAAGATTTCCCGTTGGGTTTACGACCAAAACAAACACGCGAGGATACCCCATCTAGATCCTGATGAGATAGAGAGCATTTCTCGGCAGCCCTTCCTGCCAGTTGAACAACGGCTGGACAGGTTTCTTCGTGCTCTTCGGGACAAACTTCCCGGGTATCCATCGGATCCAATTGAGTTGCCGTTCGATTCGGACATCATGAACACTATTCGAGCATCCACGGAAAGTGGTTCCGACTACTACGATCTTGACTGGTTAGCATCAGAAGCTGCAAAGGCGGGACTGGTAAGGGAGCCAAAGGACAAAGCCTACGCACTCACTCTCGAAGGAATGAAACGACTGGAGGGCCAAGGATACGGTCAGTTGTCCAATCAAGCGTTTGTTGCCATGTGGTTTGATGATGAGGTCAAAGCTGCATATGACGACGGAATCGAGCCAGCCGTAAAAGATGCTGGCTATAGAGCGGTTCGGATAGATAGGAGGGATTTTCTCACAAAGATTGATGACGAGATAATTGCAGAAATTAGAAGGTCACGATTTGTTGTTTGTGACTTTACATGCCGTTTGATAAGAGACAAGTCACAACACATAGATAACGCACGCGGCAGTGTCTACTACGAGGCTGGATTCGCCCATGGACTGAATATCCCCGTGATTTTCACTTGTCGCGATGATCTGCTCAAGTATGTACATTTCGACGTAAATCACTATCCGACCATTACATGGAAGTTTCCGCAGGACATTCGTAAACCATTGCGAGACCGAATCACCGCTGTTATCGGAGATGGGCCTGCCTTTGAGGACGGATCAGCGCATACTGAGAGATAGAATTCGCCAATGCCGTCAGCCACCCGCCCTCTAGATCGGTCGGCTGCTGGTGCTCATGCGGCATGCGGAGACCGTCGCCGGGGCGGTCGAGATGACCCTGTACCTGCCGACCCTGCCGTCGTGGTTGTTCGCCGCTTCACCGCCCATGCGTCCAAATCCAGCCTGCGATAGGCCACACGGTTGCCGAGGCGGTAGAAGGCAGGGCCGTCACCACTCACGCGGTAGCCGCCCAGCGTGCGATGCGAGAGTCCAAGGCGATTCGAGCAAGAACGACCAATCCCCAGGCCGAAAGGCGGACCAAATCCTCCTCCAACTTACGGACGCGCGGGCTACCCTTGGCGCAGGACAACAGACCGCTGACCTGTGGAGTAGAGTGCAAAGACCCTGGCAACGCCGTACATTTCGCATCCACCGGCGGTATCGTCTATTGCACCTACAGAGGCCATTCTCCAACGTCGGCAGAACCATCTCTACACCGCTTGGCAAGCGCACCGAACAGTGTTTACTGGAGACATCAGGACATGGCAGACAGACCATTCGACGCCGTGCCGGAAGGCGTGGAATTCCTCCGCTTTTCAGAACGCAACCATAGAAACTGCGCTGTTGAGACTATGCGCAACGTCGCAGTACTTCCAAGTTCGGTGCGGAAAACACTCGACGACGTCGGCACTTTGCTTTCGCTCCTTGACCAAATGGCTTCATGCCTCTGGGGGTGTCGTGGGGGAAGCCACGCGATAGAGCATCTGGTCGGTCGCTCCGTGAGTTCCGCCCTCGCTTCATTTCGTCTAATCGAAATGGGACACTATGACGAGGCATGGGCGATAACACGCAATGTCGCGGAAGTCGGTAACCTTATGTGGCTATTCTTCGTCGATCCGGACGAGCTTCATTCCTGGCTACGATTGTCCGCACGAGAGCGTCGCTCCAAATTCCGCCCGGTCGTAGTTCGAGAAAGGATCGAAGCGGCCAACAGCGTTGTGCCACATGACCGCGACTCGTACTCGCTCATGAGTGAAGTTGGAGTTCACCCGAGTCCAGAAAACACACCTCATGCAAGGCACAACGCATACGGTATTCCCACACTCGGCGGATACTATCAGGAACGCGGCTTTGTCGAGTCCCTCGCTCAGCTCGCATGGGCGATTGCTTCCGTAGGCGGTCCAGCCGCAAGAATGGCGAATATTGACGACAAGTATGAAACGAGGATTGTCGATCTTGCAACCAACCTTGTGCGGGAATTGCCGAATTTGCCGGGAAGTGATGAAACAACCGACACATCAGAGGCTCTTCTCGCGAGGAGTAACTTCATCGATAGCCGATTTCGGAAAGTGCACAGCGCTGCGCGTAAGCCGGATGACGCAACAAAGTAGCAATGCGAGAACTTGCTTTCCCATTCCCATGGTGATGTTCGGGGCGGGTGGAAGAAGCCGGCGTAGGCGCCCCCGGGGATAGCGCGGCCCCTCCCGCGTCGGCTCAGTCAATACAGCACCGTCGCATGTTGGGCACGCGTACGTAAGGCACCATATCTCGGATCACCGCCCGTTATGGATAGAGGTGCGCACCGGCGGGCAGTAGGGGCTGCTCAATCACACCGCGCGCGAATCCTCGTTCACTGGTGAGCGGGACGGCAAGCTGTCTCCGCGCTTGCTTCCGCGCTCACGTTTTGCCGAGCCTGTCCGCCTCCGCCGTCGTGGTCGCCCGGCGCCGAGTCGCCCACGCGTCCAGATCCGGCCGGCGATACCGCACCCGGTTGCCGAAGCGGTGGAAGGCCGGCCCGTCGCCGCTCACGCGGTAGCCATCCAGCGTGCGGGGCGAGAGGCCGAGCCAGGCCGCCGCGCGCCGGGTGTCGAAGAAGCCGCCCGTGTCGTCGTCGTTCATGGTGCCCCCCGTTCGATTGCCGGATGTTCCGGACCCGCTGCGCCGCCGGCCCGGTGCCGGCCGCCTGCGGCCATGCCAGGAGATGCCGCTCCTGCCGGCCGCAACGCGCGCCAGCGCAGCGAAGGTAGGCGGAGCCGCCGGGGTTTTCAAAGCGCGCGGTTAGGGGCCTTCCGGCAAGGTCACGCCGTGTGGATCAGTGCGCGCGCTCACGCGCGACGGCGCCGACTCCGGCCGCCGGAACGTCCTCGTCAGCGTGCCCGGCACCCTTCGGCCGCATCCGGGAAGGCCCGGCCCAGGATCAGGGCGCCGGCAAACGGCAAGCTTTGGGGCATCCTACATCCAGGGGGCATGCGCGTTCGCTGCGGCGGGCGGTTTCGGAGTCCGATCGCTCTCTGGATGCTTACGGGGCTCGATTCGTTTCGGAGGGAATGTCGAAAAAGGTTCAGTATTACGGTAGGTTACGGAGCTATTGAGAGTTTTCTACAACGTGCGTGTCCAGCAAGTACCGCACGGCTCACAGCGACACGTCGCGGCCCGGGCTCCTGTCCCGCACGTCCCCGAACAGCTCGTCCGGGTCGAGATCGAGTTCGGCGAGGTCGGTCGTCTCCAGGAATTCCCGATACGCCGCCGCGAAGCCGCGCCGCTTCCCGGCAAGCCGCTTGAACTGCCGGTGGCCGACCAGCACGGCGACCGGTTCTCCGCGCCGCGTGAGCTCCACCGTCTTGCCGTTCTCCGCCTCCCGGATCAGTCGCGGCAGGTTGCGGCGCGCATCGGCGATGGAATGCTTCTCGGTCATGTTGCATCCCTCATGTACATGTGGATGTACGTTATGTCGGCGACGAAGGCCGCGCAACCTCAATCCGACCCCGCCGCCGCCGCGATCGCCGCCAGCACCCGCCTCGGCGTGAGCGGGGTCTCGTTGAACTGCGCGCCGGAGGCGGCGAAGGCGTCGGCGAGCGCGTTGGCGATGGCCGCCGGCGGGGCGATGGCGCCGCCTTCTCCCATCCCCTTCATGCCGAACTTGGTGGAGGTCGCGGGCGTCGCCATGTGGCCGATGGCGAAAGACGGGATCTCGGCCGCGCCGGGCAGCAGGTAGTCGGCGAAGGTGGTGGCGAGCGGCTGGCCGTCGCCGTCGAACGCCACCTCCTCGTAGAGCGCGGTGCCGATGCCCTGGGCGGTGCCGCCGGCGATCTGCCCGTCGACGATCATCGGGTTGACCACGGTGCCGCAATCCTCGACGACCGCGTAGTCGAGGATCTCGACCGCGCCGGTCGCCGGGTCGACCGCGACCGCGGCGGCGTGGGTGGAATAGGAGAAGACGCCGGAGGATTCGGTGGGCTCCCAGGTCTCCGTCACGTCGAGCACCGGGTCCATGCCGTCCGGCAGCTGCTCCTGGCGCAGATGGGCGATGCGGCCGATCTCGGCGAACGAGACCGAGCCCGAGGGTCCCGCCGCCTCGCCGTCGGCGAAGCGGATCGCGGCGGCGTCGCATTGCAGGAGGTGGGCGGCGATCCCGGCCATCCTGGCCCGGAGCGCGATACAGGCGTTGGATACCGCGCCGCCGCCCATGACGATCGAGCGCGAGGCGAAGGTGCCCATGCCGAAGGGCGAGATTGCGGTGTCGCCGAAGCGGACCGAGACGTCGTCCGGGTGGATGCCGAGCTCCTCGCAGGCGATCTGCGCGAGCGTGGTCTCCATGCCCTGGCCGTGGCTGTGGATCGCCACCAGCAAATGCAGCGTGCCGTCGGCATGCATGCGCGCGGTGGCGGTCTCGTAGCCCGCGACGATCGGGGTGCGGCGGCGCACCCACTCCTCGGCGCCGTGCGCCGACTGCTCGGTGAAGCTGCCGAGCCCGACGCCCAGCAGGCGCCCGTCCGGCAGCCTGGCCGCCTGGCGCGCCCTGATCCCGTCATAGCCGACCAGCGCCGCCGCCCGGCGCACCGCCTCCGGATAGTCGCCGTTGTCGAACTTCATGTCGCAGACCGTGCGGTAGGGCATCTCGTCGGGCCCGACCATGTTGTCGATGCGCACGTCGCGCGGGTCGCGCCCGACTTCGCGCGCGACCTCGTCGATGCTGCGCTCGATGGCGAAGCAGGCGCCCGGCCGCGCCACCCCGCGATAGACGCCGAGCGGCGGCTTGTTGGTGGCGACCGTCCAGGTCTCGGCGCGGAAGTGCTCGATCCGGTAGGGGCCCGGCAGGTTGCGCGCCGCCATGCCGGTCTCCATGAACGGGCCGGTATGCCAGAGCGCGTAGGCGCCGCCGTCGATGGTGATCTCGGCGTCGATCCCGGCGACGATGCCGCGTTCGTCGGCATAGGCGGTCACCCGGTAGACATGCTCGCGCGCCTGGCAGGCGGCGCTCAGATGTTCGGCCAGATCCTCCACCCAGCGCACCGGCCGGCCGGTCTCCAGCGCGATGGCGCAGACCGCGAGGTCCTCCGGCATCATCCGCGCCTTGCCGCCGAACCCGCCGCCGACATCGGGCGAGACGACCCGCACCTGGCGCATCTGGAGGCCCAGCATCTCGGCCAGCCCGACCCGCATGATGTGCGGGATCTGCGAGGTCAGGTGGACCACCAGCTCGTCTTCGCGCTCGTCCCACCGGGCGAGCACCGCGCGCCCCTCCAGCGGCATCGTCGATTGCCGGTTCATGCGGTAGTTGCGGGTCACGCTGACCGGCGCGTCGCGCACCGAATCGATGTCCCCGCCGGCGATGGGCAGCGCGACATAGACGTTGTCGCCCCATTCCTCGTGCAGCAAAGCCGGCGGGTCGCCGCGCGCCGCGAGGGGCTCGACGATCGCCGGGAGAGGGTCGAGGTCGGCGATTGTCGCGGCCGCGATGTCCTCGGCTTCGGCCCGGGTGGCCGCTCCGCAGGCGGCGATCGGCTCGCCCGCGTAGCGCGCCTTGCCGCGCGCCAGCGGCCAGTGGTCGGCCGGCTTGAAGCCCGGGATGTCGGGCACCACCCGGACCGGGCGCAAGGCGGGAAGGTCGTCGGCGAGCCAGACCGTGCCGCTCGCGGGCTTCGCCACGTCGCGGATCCGCGCGTGCCCCAGCGGGCTGCGCAGAAACGCGACCTCCAGCGTGCCGGGTATCGCGATGTCCGCCACATAGCGCCCGCGCCCGCGCAGGAACCGCGCATCCTCCTTGCGCGGCACGCTGGCGCCGACGCCCAGCCCGGCGGTGGTTCGCTTGGGCATGCCGTCACTCCCCCGCTGCGCCGCTCAAGCCGACCCCGCCCGGAGCCAATCGAAAGGATTCAGCACGGAAGCGCCCAGACCGTCGACACCGGATATATCGCGCGTCACGAGCGTCAGGTCGAACCGTCGGGCCGTCGCGGCCAGCAAGCCGTCCACCTCCGGGATCGGCCGGACGGCGCTCATTATGCCCCATATGTCAGCCACGAGGGCATCGACCGGCAGGATGCGGTCACCGAACGCCCGCTCGACCTCCCACAACCAGCGCTCCAGCGCGGCTGCCTGCCGGCCATCGCGCGGCCTGACGAGCTCGATGCCCTTTCGGAGCTCGCCCGTTACCAGAACGCTCAGAAAGACATCCGAATGTTCGATTCCGGCATACCATGCAGCGACCCGGGCGTCGCAGCGGTCGCCCTTGCGCAGCTCCGAGATGACATTCGTGTCGATGAGGTATGTCAGAAGTCGACCTCACGACCCGGGTTGCGCGACCGCTCGATGTCGATCCCCTCAAGCGGTGCGGCGGCGAGCAAATCCTTCAGACCACGCGTGGGGGCCTCACCGTCGGGAAAATCCAGAATCAGGTCGCCATCGGCGCCGCCGAATTGGAGGCCCGCGACCTCACACGCCATCCGCAATCGCTGCTCGCATTGCGGCCGATTCAGGTTGGTGTCCACCCACCACCGGCCGGTCAGGCGCACCGCATGTTTCTCGGCCAGCTCGGGTTTCTTCAGGTACAGATCGGTCGGCTTCCTCGCAACGACCCTGCGAGACCTCGTGGTCAGGAGCGACAGCCGTTCGAAGAACTGTGGATCGAGTTCTCCAAGCTTACGGAGACAGGTCATGTACGCCAGCTTGAGACTACCCGCTTCAACCCTGTCGCCGAGCAGCAGGAACGCGTAAGTCCCGGTTCGACGGGGCCTGGGGTCCGAGGGCGGGATCGCCGCCGAGGCGGGAGGGAGATCGAGTATGTCGCGAAGGATCGCGTTGGGGCTCTGATCGAAGCTCGTTCGCCGGTGCTCGATGGCGCGATGCACGTCGAGATCGATCGCGATCTTCGTTGTCTGCACCATGATTTTCGCTCCGATTGTTATAGGTCAGTGAAGCCTTATTCCTTATAAGGTAAGGAATGCCATTTGTCGATATCGTTTGGCGGGCACGGCCGGCGCCCCCTAAACCTTCCGCGCCGCCCGCAAGATCGCCCTCAACCGTTCCGGGGTCACAGGGAGGCGGTCGATGGCGCCGGGGATGCCGATGGCGGCGTCGATGGCCGACGCGATGGCGGCGCCGACCGGGTTGATGCCGCCTTCGCCGGCGCCCTTGACGCCGAGGCCGTTATAGGGGCTCGGCGCGTCCTCGCAGACCAGAAGGTCGATGGGCGGGGTCTCGGCCAGCGTCGGCATCAGATAGTCGGCGAAGGTGACCGAGAGCGGCGCGCCGGTCGCGTCGTAGCGGAACTCTTCCAGCAGCGCCCCGCCGAGCCCCTGGACGCAGCCGCCCATGAGCTGGCCGTCGACCAGCATCGGGTTGACCGCGCGGCCGACATCGTAGGCGATCGAATAGCGCTCCACCGCGACGCCGCCGGTCCCCGCGTCGACGCACGCTTGCGCGATGTGGACGCCGTAGGGATAGGCCATCAGGTCGCTGCGGTGCCAGCCCTCGGCCGAGAGGCCGGGCGCGCGCCCGGCGAGGATCGGCGAGCCGGGCGCCAGCCGGCGGGCGATCTCGCCGAGGCCGATCTCGGCGCCGCTCTCCGTATCCGTCCGCGCCACCCGCCCGTCGGCGACCTCCAGCGCGTCCGCCGGCGCCTGCAACAGCTCCGCCGCCGCCTCGATCGCTCTCGCGCGCAGGTTCTCGCTGGCGATCCGGACCGCCTCGCCGGTCATCACCGTCGCCCGCGAGGAGTGCGCGCCAAAGCCGTAATCGATCAGATCGGTGCGGCCGTGCACGACCCGCACCCGGCGGTAGTCGACCCCGAGCGTGTCTGCGCAGATCTGCGCCATCGCGGTCGCGAAACCCTGGCCGAGCGCGGCGCCGCCGGTGAGCAGCTCGACCGCGCCGGTCGCGTCCACCCGGATGCGGACCCCGTCGGCCGGGCCCGGCCCGCTCTTCTCGACGAACAGCGCGAGCCCGGCGCCGGCCAGCTCGCCGGCTTCCCGGCGCCGCTCCATCTCGGCCTGGATCCCGTCCCAGCCGGCGCGGGCGAGCGCCTTGTCCAGCAGCTTCGCGTAGTCGCCCGAATCGTAGACCACCTCGTGGTCGATGGTGTCGATCCCGCCGGCGAACGGCATCTGCTCCCGCCCGATCAGGTTGCGCCGCCTGATCTCGACCGGGTCGGCGCCGAGCCTTGCGGCGACGGCGTCGAACAGGCGCTCGCGGGCGAAGGTCGCCTCGAAGCGGCCGGGCGAGCGGTAGGTCGCGGCCGGCGTCTTGTTGGTCAGGCGGACATGGCCGCGGGCGCGAAAGGCGGGGACCCGGTAGGGGCCCGGCATCATGCCGGCGGTCATGTCGGGGACGCGCACGCCGTGGGTGCGGATATAGGCGCCCTGGTCGTGGAAGAAAATGCTGTCGATGGCGCGCACGGTGCCGTCCGCGTCCACCGCCGCGCGGACCCGGTGGCGCTGCTCGCGCGAATGATTGGCCGCCTGCAAATGCTCCCAGCGGTCCTCGATCCACTTGACCGGCCGTGCGAGGCGGAGCGCGGCGGCGCAGACCAGGTACTCGTCCGGGTAGAGCTCGCCGCGCACCCCGAACCCGCCGCCGATCTGGCCCTCGTAGAGCTGGACCGAGGCGGGCGCCCGCCCGAGCGCGGCGGCCAGCTGGTCGCGGTTGAAATGCGGCCGCTTGGTGGCGCCGTGGAGCTCGAGCATGTCGCGCCCGGCGTCGTAGACCGCGACCGCGCCGCGGGTCTCCATCGGCACCGCGGAATGCCGCCCCACCGAGACCTCGATCTCGACCACCGCATGCGCGCCGTCGAACGCCGCGGCGATGTCGCCGCGCGACTTCTCCAGCACATGCGCCTCGGTCGAATGCGCCGCGTCGAACCGGCCCGGCTCGTCCTCGGCCGCCAGGATCGGCGGCAGGTCGCGATACCTCGCTTCGACCAGCTCCGCCGCGTCCTCGGCGCGATAGGGGCTGTCGGCGAACACGGCTGCGACGGGCTCGCCGACATAGCGCACCCTGCCGCGCGCGAGGACCGGCTGGCGGTAGGGCTCGAGCCCCTTCACCCTTGTGGCGCGAAACGCGATCGGGCCGATATCGGCGACGTCCTCGGCGGTCCACACGGCGGCGACGCCGGGCGCCGCGCGGGCGCTCTCCACATCGAGCGCGAGGATTTCCGCATGCGCCCGGTCCGAGCGCAGGACGCGCATGTGGAGCTGGTTGGGAAACGAGATGTCGGCGGCGAAGCGGCCGGCGCCGCGCACCAGCGGCGGGTCCTCGATGCGCGCGACCCGCTTGCCGATCCAGGTCTCGCGCCGGGGCGGCGTCATCCGGGCCCGGCCTTCATCGCGGCCGCCGCGGCCTTCACCGCATCCAGAATGTTGAGATAGCCCGTGCAGCGGCAGAGATTGGAGGCGAGCGCCTCGCGCAAGCCCTCCTCGTCGATATCGGGCTCGCGCTCCAGCACGCCGACGGCGAGCATCAGGAAGCCAGGCGTGCAGAACCCGCATTGCAGCGCGTGATGGTCGATGAAGGCCTGTTGCAGGGGGTGCAGCGCCTCGCCCTCCGCGAGCCCCTCGACGGTGCGGATCTCGGCGCCCTCGGCCTGGGCGGCGAACATCAGGCAGCTCCTCACCGGCGCGCCGTCGAGCAGGAGCGTGCAGGCGCCGCACACCCCGTGCTCGCAGCCGAGATGGGTGCCGGTCAGCCCGCAATCCTCGCGGATCGCGTCCGCCAGCGTCTTGCGCGGCTCGACCCGGACGGCGCGGGCTTCGCCGTTGACGGTGAACGAGATTTCGCGCGGCTCGGTCATCCGGCGGCGTCCGCCAGTGCGCGCTCGACCATGACGCCGGCAAGCTCGCCGCGATATTCGGCGCTCGCATGGACATCGGAGACCGCATCCACCGCATCGGCGACGGCGGCACCGGCTTCGCGGAACAGCGCCGGGCCGGGCGCGCGGCCCGCCAGCACGGCTTCGCCTTCCGGGATGCGCCGGGGACAGGCCTCGACCCCGCCGACGCCGATTCGCGGCTCGACGATCGCGCCCTCCTCCACCCGGTAGACCGCGAGCGCCATCGCCAGCGCGAAATCGCCGGCGCGGCGGGCGAACTCGCAGAACCCCCAGCGCGCATCGGGCGCGAGCCGGGGGAGGTCGGCGCGCAGCAAGAGCTCGTCGTCGGCCAGCGCCGTTACCATCGCCCATTCGAAGAACGACCGCGCGGCGATCTCGCGCTCGCCCCGCGCGCTGCGCGCGGTCAGCCGGGCATCCAGCGTCGCCGCGACGAGGCACCATTCGGATGCCGGGTCGGCATGGGCGAGGCTGCCGCAGAATGTGCCCCGCATGCGGATCGGGTAATGGCCGATATGGCGTACCACGGCGGCGAGCAGCGCGCCGAGCGGCCCGTCCTCCACCGGGCGATGGAAATCGGCGTGGCGCGCCAGCGCGCCGATCCCGAGCGCATCCTCCCCGACGGCGACGCTGCCGAGGCCGGAGACCCGGTTGATGTCGATCAGGTGGGCCGGCCGGGCGAGGCGGAACGCCATCGTCGGCACCAGGCTCTGCCCGCCGGCGAGAATCCGCGCGTCTTCGCTCGCATGGGCGGCGAGCAGGGATGCGGCCTCGTCAACCGTCCCCGGCAGGTGATGGGTGAACGGGGCCGGTTTCATCGGGCTTCCGGCATCTCGAAATTCGCCGCCACAGGTCCGGCGACCCTTACAGCCGGCGAACCGGGGCCGTCAAGCGGCGCGGGGTCATCGGGACCGGCGGTGCGGATGGCGAATTTGGCTGGGGGACCTGGATTCGAACCAGGACTGCTCGGGTCAGAGCCGAGAGTTCTACCGTTAAACTATCCCCCAGCATGTCGGGGCGGGCAGAGAATAGCGCTATTCGAGGGACGATCAAGTTCGCGCTCCGGCGGCCGGGATTTGTGACATCGGAGCCAGGCGGTAAAATTCGCCGGGAGGGGCTCAGGGACGATGGACGTGGCGTACGGGTCGAAACAGGGATTTAGGAGTTCCCGGTCGGGGACGGGGCGGCGCCGGCGCGGCGGCGGGCGCAAGATCGCCGCGCTCGACCTCGGCACCAACAATTGCCGGCTCTTGATCGCCCGCCCCACGCCGGACGGATTCGCCGTGATCGACGGGTTCTCGCGCATCGTGCGGCTCGGCCAGGGGCTGGAGGCGACCGGCGTGCTCGGCGAGACCGCGATGCGGCGCACCGTCGACGCGCTCGCCGTCTGCGCCGCGAAGATCCGCCGCCACCGGGTCGCGCGCGCCCGCTACGTGGCCACCGAGGCGGCGCGCCGGGCGGCCAATTGCTCCGGCTTCCTCGACCGCGTGGCCGCCGAGACCGGGATCGAGCTCGACATCATCTCGTCGCGCGAGGAGGCGACGCTCACCCTGATGGGCTGCCTGCCGCTGTTCGACCCCGAGCTTCCCTACGGGCTGATCTTCGATGTCGGCGGCGGCAGCGCCGAGCTCGTCTGGCTCAGGGTTTCCGGCCGGGACGGGCCCGACATAATCGGCTGGATCTCGCTCCCGCTCGGCGTGGTCACGGTGACCGAGCGCCACGGACCCGAGGACTTCACGGTCGAGGAATACGAGGCGATCGTGGCCGAGGTCGAAGCCATGCTCGCGCCGTTCGACGCCGAGCACGGCATCCGGCGGGAGATCGAGCGGGGCCGCATGCAGATGCTGGGGACCGCCGGAACGGTGACCACCATCGCCGGGGTCAATCTCGGCCTCAGGCGCTACAACCGCGCTCTCGTCGACGGCTCCTACCTCACCTTCGACCAGATCAGCAGGATCAGCCGCCAGCTGTCCCGCTCGACCTATGCGGAACGCGCCGCCCACCCCTCGATCGGCCGCGGCCGGGCCGACCTCGTGGTCGCCGGCTGCGCGATCCTGGAGGCGGTCTGCCGCACCTGGCCGGCGGGGCGGCTCCGGGTCGCCGACCGCGGCGTGCGCGAGGGCATCCTGCTCCAGCTCGCCGCCGAGTTCGGCGCAGGCCCAGCGCATGGCCGGGCGTGACCGCAAGCCTGGGCGCGGCGCGGGGAGCGGGAGCGTCGGCAGGCGGGGCGCCACCGTCCGGGTCAGGACCGCCAAGGGGCGCAAGCCCTCATCGACGCGCTGGCTGCAACGCCAGCTCAACGACCCCTATGTCGCCGCCGCGGCGAAGCACGGCTACCGGTCGCGCGCCGCCTGGAAGCTGATCGAGATCGACGACAGGTTCGACCTGCTCGGGCGCGGCGCCGTGGTGCTCGATCTCGGCGCCGCGCCGGGCGGCTGGACCCAGGTCGCCGTCGAGCGTGCGCCGGGCGGGCGAATCGTCGCCGTCGACCGCGCCGGGATGGAGCCGGTCGCTGGCGCCGAGGCGCGCCTGCTCGACCTCGACGACGGGGCGGCGGCCGAGGCGCTGATCGGCGAGCTGGCGGGCGCGGTCGACCTCGTGCTCTCCGATATGGCGATCGCCGCCACCGGCCACCGCGGCACCGACCAGATCCGCAACCAGCGCCTCGCCGAGCTCGCCTGCGAGCTCGCGCTCGGCGTGCTCCGCCCGGGCGGCGGGTTCGTGGTCAAGGCGTTCCACGGCGGCGGCGCGGCGGCGTTCACGGCGGCGCTCAAGCGCGCCTTCGCCGGGGTGCGGAGCTTCAAGCCCGCCGCCTCGCGCGCCGAATCCGCCGAGCTCTACTTCGTCGCCCGCGGATTCCGGGGCTCAGGGCAGCGCCGATCTCGCCGGCCCCTTCGTTGACATCTCCGGGGGGCGCACCCATTGTCCCCGTCGATGCCACCGAAGCCGCCGGCCCGACGATGCACGTTCGCGCAGACCTCGCCCTCTACGACCCGGCCGGCCGGCTGGTCGCGCTCGCGGAGGTGAAGAACAGGCGGGGAACCTCCCGCGACTGGGCCGCCAAGACGCGGCGAAACATCCTCGCACTCGGCGAATTCGGGGACGCCGATTTTTTGCTGATGGTCGCGCGGGACCGGATCTATCTGTGGAAGGATGCGGGGACCGATCCGGTCGAAGTTCCGCCCGACTATGAAGTCGACGCGGAAGCGACCTTCGCGCCCTATTTCGAGAGTACGGGCATCGATCCGCGCAATGTCGGAGGGTATGCGTTCGAGTTGATCGTGGCTGCCTGGCTCGGCGACGTGATGTGGCCGGCGCTATCGACCGAAGCAGACGGCGACGACCGGGATTGGCTCGCACGGTCGGGATTCCGCGCCGCCGTCAAGGGTGGCCGTATCGAGTACGAAGCGGCGGCGTGAACGTCTACGTAGAGTCGAATTTCGTCATCGAGCTTGCCCTGCTCCAGGAGCAGCGGGACATCTGCGAGCGGATTCTGAAGGTTTGCGGGACCGACGGCGTCCAGCTCGTGATTCCCGCCTATTGCCTCGCGGAACCCTACGAGGCGCTGACGCGGCGGCGCAAACGACGCACGAAGATGAAGCAGGAGCTCGACGCGGAGTTCGGGCAGATCGCCCGTACCGAAACCCGAGTGGACCGACTCCGCAGATTTCGCGATATCACCGAATTGTTGACCGCGAGCATAGAGGAAGAGGAGAAGCAGCTGGACGCCGTGTGCTCCAGGCTCTCGGACACGGCCGAGGTGATTCCGCTCGACGACGACATCCTGGCGATGTCACGGGAGTGCCGGAGCGAGCACGATTTCTCGCCTCAGGATTCGGTCGTCTACGCGACCGTTCTCGCTCATCTCGCCCTCAATCCCGGTACGCGGAGTTGTTTCATCGACAAGGACAAGGACTTCCACGACCGGCGCGTCGTGGAGGAGCTTGCCGGCTATCGCTGCGAATTGCTGCGGGATTTCGGCGCCGGGTATGGTTTCATCGTCGCCGGAGGGGGCTGAACCGCGGCCCTCCCCCGCTTGGGATTCGCGGGCGCCTGGTGTATGGTGCCGGGCCTCTGGACAACGGCCCGCGCATGGACATTCAAGAGGCTTTTTCCTTCGATGACGTCCTCCTGGTGCCGGCCGAATCCGCCATCCTTCCGCGCGAGACCGACACCGCGACGCGGCTGACGCGGCGCATCCGGCTCGGCATTCCGCTGGTCTCCGCGGCGATGGACACCGTGACCGAGAGCGCGCTCGCCATCGCCATGGCGCAGGCGGGCGGGATCGGCGTTCTGCACAAGAACCTCGACATCGAGCGCCAGGCGGGCGAGGTCCGGCGGGTCAAGAAGTTCGAGTCCGGCATGGTGGTCAACCCGGTCACCATCGCGCCCGACGCGACGCTCGCCCATGCGCTCGACCTGATGGCCGCGCACCGCATCTCCGGCATTCCCGTGGTCGAGCCCGGCGGAAGGCTGGCCGGCATCCTGACCAACCGGGACGTCCGCTTCGCCAGCGACCGCGACCAGGCGGTGCGCGAGCTGATGACCGCCGACAATTTGGTCACCGTGACCGAGCAGGTCGACGGCGAGGAGGCCAAGCGGCTGCTGCACGCCCACCGTATCGAGAAGCTGCTGGTGGTCGACGGCGCGTATCGCTGCGTCGGGCTGATCACCGTCAAGGACATGGAGAAGGCGCAGCGCTTTCCCGACGCCACCAAGGACGAGAAGGGGCGGCTGCGGGTCGCCGCGGCGACCGGCGTCGGCGAGGAGGGGGCGGAGCGCGCGGCGGCGCTGATCGACGCGGACGCCGATGCGATCGTGGTCGACACCGCGCACGGCCATTCCCGGGGCGTGGTCGAGGCGGTCCGGCGGATCAAGCGGATGTCCAACCGCGCCGACGTGGTGGCCGGCAACGTGGCGACGCCCGAGGGGGTGCGCGCGCTGGTCGATGCCGGGGCGGATGCGGTCAAGATCGGCATCGGGCCGGGATCGATCTGCACCACGAGGGTGGTGGCGGGCGTCGGCGTGCCGCAATTCACCGCCGTGCTCGAATGCGCCGAGGCCTGCCGCGAGGCCGGCGTGCCGGCGATCGCCGATGGCGGCATCCGCTTTTCCGGCGATCTCGGAAAGGCGATCGCCGCCGGGGCGGATTGCGCGATGGTCGGATCGCTGCTGGCCGGCACCGACGAGAGCCCGGGCGACGTGTTCCTCTACGAGGGCCGGTCCTACAAGGCCTATCGCGGCATGGGGTCGGTCGGCGCGATGGCGCGCGGCTCGGCCGACCGCTATTTCCAGCAGGACGTGAGCCGGGAGCTTGACCTGATTTCCGAAGGCGTCGAGGCCCGCGTGCCCTATAAGGGGCCGGCGGGTGCCGTGCTGCACCAGCTCATCGGCGGGCTCAAGGCCGCCATGGGCTATACCGGGAACCCGAACGTCGCGGCGATGCAGGCCAATTGCCGGTTCCGCCGGACCACCAGCGCCGGCATGCGCGAGAGCCATGTCCACGACGTGGCGATCACCCGCGAGGCCCCCAACTACCGGCGCGCGGAGTGAGCCGGCGGTGACCGCGACCCTCCGACCGGCCCGGCCCGACGATGCCCCGGCGATCGCCAGGATCTACGTCGCCGGCTGGCAGGACGCCTATCCCGGGCTGCTGCCCGACCGGCTGCTGGTCGGCATGCGCCGCGGCGAAGGGCGGGCGGAGCGCTGGGCGCGGACCATCCGCTACCCGGGGCGGGGCGAGCGGGTGATGGTCGCCGAGGCCGCGGACGGGGCGGTGATCGGTTTCGCCGGCGGCGGTCCGGCGCGGCCGCGCGGCTTCGCCTATGACAGCGAGGTCTACACGCTCTATATCGACGGCGACCACCAGCAGGGCGGCGTCGGCCGGCGCCTGTTCTGCGCGCTCGCGGTCGAGCTCGCTTCGGCGCTCGGCCCCTCGCTGATCGTCTGGGTGCTGGCCGGCAACCCGGCGCGCTATTTCTACGAGGCGCTGGGCGGGCGCCATGTCGGGCGGCGCGCGGGCTCGCTCGGCGGCGCGGCGATCGAGGAGCTCGCCTATGGCTGGCCCGACGCGGCGGTGCTCGCCGCCTCCCAGGGCTAGGCGCTGCCTCCGCCCATGCAGCGCTCGGACGAGGCCGTCCTGATCCTGGATTTCGGCTCCCAGGTCACCCAGCTCATCGCGCGCCGCATCCGCGAGAGCGGCGTCTATTGCGAGATCCATCCCTGGTTCGTCGGCGACGAGGCGATCCGCGGGTTCGCGCCGCGCGCGGTGGTGCTGTCCGGCGGGCCCGACTCGACGACCCGGGCGGAGGCGCCGCAGGTTCCCGAAGCCGTGTTCGGGCTCGGCGTTCCGGTGCTCGGCATCTGCTACGGGCAGCAGGCGATGTGCGCCGCGCTCGGCGGCGCGGTCGACAGCGCCGAGGCGCGCGAGTTCGGCCGCGCCGAGCTCACCGTGACCGAGTCCTGCGGGTTGTTCGACGGCGTCTGGAAGCCCGGCGACCGGGCGCAGGTCTGGATGAGCCACGGCGACCGGGTGACCAGCCTGCCCGACGGGTTCGCCCCCGCCGCGGTGAGCGAGGGCGCGCCGTTTGCGGCGATCGCCGACGAGGCGCGCGGCTATTACGGCGTCCAGTTCCACCCCGAGGTCGTCCACACGCCGGACGGGACGGCGCTGCTGAAAAGCTTCACCCACAACATCGCCGGCTGCGGCGGCGACTGGACCATGGCGTCCTATCGCGACCGCACGGTCGAGCGGGTGCGCGCCCAGGTGGGCGACGGGCGGGTCGTCTGCGGCCTGTCGGGCGGCGTCGACAGCGCGGTGACCGCGGTTCTGCTGCACGAGGCGGTGGGCGAGCGGTTCTTCTGCGTCTATGTCGACACCGGGCTGATGCGCGCCGGCGAGACCGAACAGGTGGTCGAGCTGTTCCGCGGCCACTACAACATCCCGCTGCGCGCCGTCGATGCCGGCGAGCGCTTCCTCCGCGAGCTGGCCGGCGTGACCGACCCGGAGGAGAAGCGCAAGCGCATCGGCGCCGCCTTCGTCGACGTGTTCGCGGCCGAGGCCGAGGCCGCCGGCGGCGCGGAATTCCTCGCCCAGGGCACGCTCTACCCCGACGTGATCGAGTCGGTCTCGGTGACCGGCGGGCCGAGCGCGGTCATCAAGTCGCACCACAATGTCGGCGGCCTGCCCGAGCGCATGGACATGGCGCTGGTCGAGCCGCTGCGCGACCTGTTCAAGGACGAGGTGCGCGCGCTCGGGCGCACGCTCGGCCTGCCCGAGACCATGATCGGCCGCCACCCTTTCCCGGGGCCCGGGCTCGCCATCCGCATCCCCGGCGAGGTGACGGCAGAGAGCCTGGAGATCCTGCGCCGCGCCGATGCGATTCTACCTCGAGGAGCTGCGCTCGGCCGGGCTCTATGACGAGATCTGGCAGGCCTTCGCGGTGCTGCTGCCGGTCCGCACGGTCGGCGTGATGGGCGACGAGCGCAGCTACGACAGGGTGTGCGCGCTGCGCGCCGTGGTCTCGACCGACGGCATGACGGCCGAGAGCTACCCCTTCGACCACGCCACGATCGCGCGGATCGGCACCAGGATCGTCAACGAGGTGCGCGGCATCAACCGGGTGGTCTACGACGTCACCTCCAAGCCCCCCGGCACCATCGAGTGGGAGTGAAGGGGGCCGCGGCATGCTATAGTCCGGGCTTCCGGATACGGAGGCCCGAAAGATGATCGTGCAGAGCGCACCCCCCGAAGAGCCGCGTTTCGTCATCACGATGGCCCAGCACACGAGCTTCGCCGGGCGCATCGCGCGCGCCTTCGGCAACGACGGGTTCGAGCCGGTCGAGCCGCGCGATGTCGTTCTCTACATCGTCGACCACCACGACGCCGGCTGGGCGGAGCTCGACGCCGAGGGGCGGATCGATCCCGGCACCGGGCTGCCCTACAACCTGGTGCAGACGCCGTTCCCGGAGATCGTCAAGACATCCGCCGCCTCGCCCGAGTTCAACAGCCGCCGCCACGCCTATTGCGGGCTGTTGTCGAGCATGCACAGCTGGGGCCTCTATAACGGCCGCTACGGCATGTCCGACCACGTCCTGCTCGACAGCCTCGCCGCCGAGAACCGCTCGACCGCCGAGGGCATGCTCAGCGGCGAGCTGGAACGCCAGGCCCGCCTCAAGCACGCGCTGGCCGAGAACCCCGACACCGCTGCATGGGTGGACGAGGCGCAGGTGATGCAGAACTACAAGCAGCTCCAGTTCTTCGACACCATGGCGCTCTACTTCAATTGCAACGGCGCCGCCGACCGCAAGCCCCAGAGCTTCACCCATGTGCCGAAGTCGCGCGACGAGGACGCGACCATCGCGCTCACCCCGCGCGATGCCGCGACCTACGCGCTCGATCCCTACCCCTTCGCCGATGACCGGCTGGAGGTCTCGTTCGCCGGGCGCTACATGGCGCCCGCGCGCGATGCGGCGAATGTCGATCTCGGCGCCATCGACGAGGAGTGGCAGACGGTCACGCTGATCGCCGGCTGAGCCGCGATGAGCGGCGATATCGAGGCCCGCAAGAGGGAGCACATCGATACCGTCCTCGGGGCGGACGTCTCCGCCAAGGGGGTGTCGGCGGGTTTCGAACGGTTCTTCTTCGAGCACGCGGCGCTGCCCGAGCTCGACCTCGACGCGGTCGATCTCTCGACCCGCCTGTTCGGGCGCGCGCTGAAGGCGCCGCTGCTGATCGGCAGCATGACGGGGGGCACGCCGCGCGCGCGGGACATCAACCGGAATCTCGCCGCCGCGGCGCAGTCGCTCGGTATCGCGATGGGAATCGGCTCGCAGCGCGCGATGATCGAGCGGCCGGCGCTCGGCGAGACCTACCGGGTGCGCGACGTCGCCCCCGACATCCTGCTGTTCGCCAATTTCGGCGCCGTCCAGCTCAACGACGGCTATGGCGCGGACGAGGCGCGGCGCGCGGTGGACAGCATCGGCGCGGACGCGCTGTTCCTGCATTTCAACCCTTTGCAGGAGGCGGTGCAGCCGGGCGGGGACCGCAACTGGGCCGGTCTCTACCGCAAGATCGAACGTCTCGCCTCGTCGCTCGACGTTCCGGTCGTCGGCAAGGAGGTGGGTAACGGGATCTCGGGCGAGGTGGCGCTGCGGCTGGTCGAATGCGGCCTCGCCGGGGTGGATGTCTCGGGGGCCGGCGGGACAAGCTGGAGCGAGGTCGAGGCGCATCGCCAGCCCGACCCGGAGGTCCGCGCCGTGGCGCATGTCTTCGCCGGCTGGGGCATTCCGACCGCCGCCGCTCTCATCGACACCGTGCGGGCGATTCCCGACCGGCCGGTCTTCGCGAGCGGCGGCATCCGCGACGGGGTCGACGCGGCCAAGGCGATCCGGCTGGGCGCCTCGCTGGCGGGCACCGCAGCGCCGATGCTGGAGCCCGGCGCGGATGCGGCGGCGGCGGCGGCGAGACGCATGGCGCGGATGCTCGAAGAGCTGAGGATAGCCGCCTTCTGCGCCGGCGCCGGCGACATCGCGGCGCTGCGCCGGGCGGTCCTGCGGCGGGTGGCGGATTGGCAACCCGTGCCCCCCATCCGCGACGCTCGCCCGGAAACCGCCTTACCCCGCCGCGCGCTCCGCCGATGAGCGCCCGCCCCGCCCCGCCGCCGCTGCGCGCGCCCGGCGAGCCTCTCGCGCGGCCGCGCGACGCGGCGACGCTGATCGTCTACCGCGAGAATGCGGGCGCCTCGAAGTGCTGATGGGCGAGCGCCACGCCCGCCACCGCTTCATGCCCAACCGCTACGTGTTTCCCGGCGGGCGCATCGATCCGCGCGACTCCAGGGTGCGCTGCGCCTCGCCGCTCGCCCCCGCGGCGGCGGCGCGGCTCGGACGCAAGCTCGGCCCGGCGCGGGCGCGGGCGATGGCGGTGGCGGCGATCCGCGAGACCTTCGAGGAGACCGGGCTGATCGTCGGCGGTCCGGACCCGGAACCGGAGCGCCCGCCGCCGCGCGGCTGGGAGGGGTTCTTCGGCACCGGATTCGCGCCGGCGCCGGGTGCGCTGTCCTATATTGCCCGCGCGGTGACCCCGCCGATCCGCCCGATCCGGTTCAACGCCCGGTTCTTCGTCGTCGCGCATGCCCATGTGACCGGCGAGGCGCGCGAATCGGACGAGCTTCTCGGCCTCCAATGGTTCACCGTGGAGCAGGCGCTGACCCTCGATCTCGCCCTGATCACGCGGCGCGTGCTGACCCATTTCGGGACTTCGTTCGCGACCGCCGCAAGGGGCGAGGGGCACGGCCCGGTGCCCTATTTCAAGTGGACCCCGGGCGGGCACGTGCTGATCGACGAATGAGCCGGGGACCGGCGCTCCCCGCGCCGCGGGTCAGACCAGCCTGAGCCGGGGCTCGAACAGGTCGAGGACGGCGTTGAGCGAGGTGCCGCGGCGCAGCCGCCGGCAGCCGTCGTAGATCATGTATTCCACCTCGCCGCCGTCGCCCGCCGCCATCTTGACGACGGTATAGGCGGGCCGGTCGCAAGCACGGCGGAACACCGAGAACACGGCCATCCCGTCGCGCGGCGCCATCGCATAGTCCTTCCACTCGCCGGTGGCGACGCGGCGGCTGTACAGCGTGAGGAGACGGCTGAGGTCGTTGCGGTCGAAGAACACGGATCGGGGCTTTTGCCGGTAGGCGCGAAGGTCGAATACCGTCGCCATTCTCGTGCCGTACGCCCCCGTTCGATGACAGTTTCGTGACACCCGATATATCGCGTATTTCGCGCCCGGCGTCCAGAGTACCATTGCGGGTATCCACGGTCCGGCCGGCCGGCATGTTGCGGATTGCCGCGCAAGGTTGTAATCCCATGGCCGGACCGGAGGCGGGCGCCGCGTGGCGCCATGCCGGTCGGACTTGGCGGAGGGCCGCGCGTGGCCGACATTTTTCGCGAGATCGACGAGGAGCTGCGCCAGGAGCGGGCGGAAAAGCTCTGGCGGCGCTACGGCAAGTACGTCATCGGCGGCGCGGTCGCGGTGGTGCTGGCCATCGCCGCCTATACCGGCTGGCAGGAATACAGGACCGACCGGCAGCTCGAAGCGGGCGCGAAGTTCGCGGTCGCCAAGGCGCTCGCCGAGGAGGGAAAGACCGGCGACGCCGAGGCGCTGTTCGTCGCGCTCGGCGCCGAATCGGGGACCACCTACGGGGTGCTCGCGCGCTTCCACGCGGCCGCGCTGCGGGCTTCCTCGGGCGATCCCGCGGGCGCGGCCGAAGCGTTCCGCGCGCTCGCCGCCGACGGCGCCCTCGACCGTCCGATGCGCGATCTCGCGACTTTGCTCGCCGCGCAGAACGCGCTCGACGCGCCCGGCGCGGACATGCAGCGCATCGCCTCCGACCTCGCCCCGCTGACCGGCCAGGACGGGGCCTGGCGCCACCTCGCTTTGGAGACCCTCGCTTTGGCCGAACTCAACACCGGCAACGGGGATCGGGCGAAGACCCATCTGCAGCGTATCGTCGACGACGCCCAGGCGCCCGCGAATGTGCGGCTGCGGGCGACGCAGATGCTCAGGATGGTCGCCGACCGATGATCGGCCTCGCCGCGCGACCGGGAAGGATGGCGATTCGCGGCGCGATGCTGGCGGTATCGCTGCTCGCCGCCGGCTGCGAAGGAGCCTTCTTCGGCGAACCGGAAGAACCGAAGCTTGCCGGCGAGCGGCTGCCGGTTCTCGGCCTCCGGCAGGCGCTCGTCCCCCACCCGGGCATCGCCAGGCTGGAGGTGCGCCTGCCGCCGCCATCGGCCAACGCGAACTGGCCCCAGGCCGGCGGGCTGCCCAACCACGCGATGCATCACCTGGCCGCGAACGGGACGCTCGACGAGCGCTGGAGCGTCGACATCGGCCGCGGCTCCGACGACGAGGGACAGCTCCTCGCCCAGCCGGTGGTCGCCGGAGAGCGGATCTACACCCTCGACGTCGACGCCGAAGTCCGGGCTCACGATCTGGAGGACGGGTCGCTGTCGTGGACCCGCGCGCTGGACCGCGAAACCGAGGATACCGGCACCCTCGGCGGCGGGCTCGCGGTCGGCGAGGGGAGGCTTTACGTCACCACCGGCTTCGCCCAGGTGTTCGCCCTCGAGGCCGCCACCGGCGAGGAGCTGTGGCGGCGCAAGCTTTCGAGCCCGCTGCGCGCCGCCCCCACGTCCCGCGACGGAAGGGTGTTCGCGATCACGCTGTCGAACGAGCTGTTCGCGCTCGATGCCGCCACCGGGCGGGTCCTCTGGTCGCATGCCGAGATCGCCGAGCCCGCCGGGCTGGTCGGCGCGGCCGCCCCCGCCGTCGCCGGAGACATCGTCGTGGCGGCGTTCTCCTCCGGCGAGATCGTCGCCCTCAGGGCCGCCAACGGACGCGTGCTGTGGTCGGACCGGCTGACGGCGCTGCGCCGCACCGATCCGGTGTCCAGCCTCGCCCACATCCGCGGACTGCCGGTGATCGATCGCGGCCTGGTCGTCGCGGTCAGCAATAGCGGGCGGACGATGGCGATCGACCTGCGCACCGGCAGCAGGGTGTGGGAGCAGCAGATCGGCGGCACCCACACGCCCTGGGTCGCCGGCGATTTCGTCTACCTGGTCTCCGGCGACAGCCACGTCGTGTGCCTCTCGCGCCGCGACGGAAGGGTGCGGTGGGTCCGCACGCTGCCCCAGTTCGAGGACCAGGAAGACCGCACCGGCCCGATCTACTGGGCGGGTCCGGTGCTGGTCGGCGACCGGCTCCTGATCGCCGCCAGCACGGGCGAAGTCTGGTCGGTCTCGCCCTATACCGGCGAGCCGCTGGGCCGCATCGAGGCGCCCGATTCGATATTCGTGGCGCCAGCGATCGCCCGCGAGACCGTGTTCCTGCTCACCGAAGGCGCGGATCTGATCGCGCTCAAGTGATGCCCCTCACCGTGGCCATCGTCGGGCGGCCCAATGTCGGCAAGTCGACCCTGTTCAACCGCCTGGTCGGCCGGCGCCAGGCGCTGGTCCACCCGACCCCCGGGGTGACCCGCGACCGGCGCGAAGGCGAGGCCGCGCTGCTCGGCCTGTCCTTCAGGGCGATCGACACCGCCGGGCTGGAGGACGAGGCGGGCGAGACGCTGGCCGGGCGCATGCAGGCGCAGACCGGGCTGGCGATCGACGAGGCCGACCTGCTGCTCATGCTGGTCGATGCGCGCGCCGGGGTGACGCCGCTCGATGCGCATTTCGCCGACGCGCTCAGGCGCTCGGCCAAGCCGGTGGTGCTCGCCGCCAACAAGTGCGAGGGCGGCGCCGGCGCGGCCGGGCTGATCGAGGCCTGGCGGCTCGGCCTCGGCGAGCCGGTGCCGATCTCGGCCGAGCACGGGGAGGGGCTTTCCGCCCTGTTCGACGCGCTGGCGCCGCATGCCGGCGCGCGGCACGGGGACGAGGCGGGCGCTGCGGAAACCGGGGAGGGCGCGCTCAACCTCGCCATCGTCGGGCGGCCCAATGTCGGCAAGTCCACGCTGGTCAACCGGCTGCTGGGCGAGGAGCGGGTGCTGACCGGTCCCGAGCCCGGGGTGACCCGCGACGCCGTCTGGGTGGCGTGGTCCTGGCGCGGCCGCGGGATCCGGCTGATCGACACCGCCGGGCTGCGCCGCAAGGCGCGGGTCACCGAACGGCTGGAGCGGCTGACCGCGGCCGACACCAGAAACGCGATCCGCTTCGCCCATGTCGCGGTGCTGCTGGTCGACGGGGTCGAGGGCCTGGAGAAGTCCGACCTGACGATCGCCCGGCAGATCGCCGAAGAGGGCCGCGCGATGGTGCTGGCGGTGAACAAGTGGGACGCGGTCGCCGACCGAGACGCGCGCATCGGCGAGATCCGCGACCGCCTCGAACGTTCGCTGCCCCAGATCCGCGGCATCCCGGTGCGCACGCTCTCGGCCCTCACCGGGCGCGGCGTCGCGCGGCTGCTGCCGACGGTGTTCGAGATCTACGAGATCTGGAACGGCCGGGTCGATACCGGGCCGCTGAACCGCTGGCTCGCCGGGACCGTCGACCGCCACCCGCCGCCGATCGTCGACGGGCGCAGGCTGAGGCTGCGCTACATGACCCAGATCAAGACCCGTCCGCCGACCTTCGCGCTGTTCGCCTCGCGCCCCGCTTCGGTGCCGGAGTCCTATCTCCGCTACCTGACCAACGGGCTCAGGGAGGATTTCGGGCTGACCGGCGTGCCGATCCGCATCGCCCTGCGCAAGGGCAGGAATCCCTATGTCTGACCCGGATTTCCCGCCGCGGGGTCAGTAGCACCGCACCACCTCGCATGCGCGCGGTGGGGCCGCATGGGTGGCCGGATCAAGTCCGGCCCGTGGCGGCCGCAATCGGCGGCGGCCAGGTCGACGAAGACGTCGCCCAGCGCGTCGGGCGGCTTGAGGCTCGCCGGGTCTTCGCCCGGAAACGCCTGGGCGCGCATCCCGGTTCGCGTGCCGCCGGGGTCCACGACATTGACGCGGAGCCGGGTCCTGGCGGTCTCCGCCGCCCAGGCGAGGGCCATCGTCTCCAGCCCCGCCTTGGAGACCGCATAGCTGCCCCAATAGGGCAGCGCGAGACGGCCCGCGCCGCTGCCGACGAAGATGGCGCGGCCCGCCTCGACCGCGCGCAGCACCGGATCGAGGGCGCGGATCAGGCGGAAATTGGCGCCGAGATTGACCGCCAGCACCCGGTCCCACTCGCGCGGGTCGATCTGGTGCATCGGCGCCAGCGTGCCGAGCTGCGCGGCGTTGGCCACCAGGATGTCGAGCCGCCCGAAACGCTCGGCGATCGCGGCCGCCAGCCTGTCGGCGGCGCTCGCCTCGGCGAGGTCGACCTCCACCAGCGTGGCCGACCTCGTGCCGCCCGAGGCGGCCCTGATCGCGTCGTCGACCTCCTCCAGCCCGCCCACGCTGCGCGCCGCCAGCACCGGAAGCGCGCCTTCGCTCGCGAAACGCCGGGCGATCGCCGCGCCGATGCCGCGCGAGGCGCCGGTGATCAGCGCGACCCGCCCGTCGAGCCTCGCCGCCACTCAGCGGGTCTCCGCGAGCAGCGAGAGCTGGGTGTCGGTGTCGCCTTCGCTGCGGTCGACCAGCGGGATCGGGTAGCGGCCGGAAAAACAGGCGTCGCAGAACCGGGGCGCGCCCGCGTCGCGGCCCTCTTCGCCGAGCGCCCGGTAGAGCCCGTCGAGCGAGAGATAGGCGAGGCTGTCGACGCCGATCACCCGCATCATCTCCTCCACGCCGTGGCGCGCCGCCAGCAGCTCGCCGCGTTCCGGCGTGTCGACGCCGTAGAAGCAGGAATGCGTGGTCGGCGGCGAGGCGATGCGCATATGGACCTCGGACGCGCCGGCATTGCGCACCATCTCGACGATCTTGGTCGACGTGGTGCCGCGGACGATGCTGTCGTCGACCAGGATCACCCGCTTGCCGCGGATCAGGTTGCGGTTGGCGTTGTGCTTGAGCTTGACGCCGAGATGGCGGATGCGGTCGGTCGGCTCGATGAAGGTGCGTCCGACATAGTGATTGCGGATGATGCCGATCTCGTAGGGGATGCCGGCCTCCCGCGCGTAGCCCAGCGCGGCCGGCACGCCGGAATCGGGGATCGGAACCACCACATCGGCCGCGGCCGGCTGCTCGCGCGCGAGCTGTTCGCCGATGCGGCAGCGCGCCTCGTAGACATTGACCGACTCCACGCTCGAATCGGGGCGCGCGAAGTAGATGTATTCGAAGACGCAGAAGCGCTTCGGCCGGGGCGGGAAGGGCGCGAGGCTCCGCACCCCTTCGGCGCCGATCAGCACGATCTCGCCCGGCTCCACGTCGCGCACGTATTCGGCGCCGATGATGTCGAGCGCGCAGGTCTCCGAGGCGAGTATCCAGCCGTCGCCGATACGCCCCAGCACCAGCGGCCTGACCCCCAGCGGATCGCGCACGCCGATCATCGCGGTGTTGGTCATCGCCACCAGGGAATAGGCGCCGACGACCTGTTCCAGCGCGTCGACCAGCCGTTCCTCCACCGAGTCCTTGGCCGAGGTGGCGATCAGGTGGACGATGACCTCGGTGTCCGTGGTCGAGTGGAACAGGCATCCGCGCTCGACCAGGGCGCGGCGGATGCGCCTGGCGTTGGTCAGGTTGCCGTTATGGCCGATCGCGAACCCGCCCGAGGCGAAATCGGCGAAGAGAGGCTGGACGTTGCGCAGCACCGCATCGCCGGTGGTCGAGTACCGGTTGTGACCGATCGCACGGTCCCCGGGCAGGCTGCGGATCACCGCCTCGTCGCTGAAATTCTCGCCCACCTCGCCCAGCGCGTGGTGGCTGTGAAAGCGCTCGCCGTCGAACGAGACGATCCCCGCCGCTTCCTGCCCGCGATGCTGCAGCGCGTGCAGGCCGAGCACGGTCAGCGCCGCGGCATCGGCGTGGTCCCACACGCCGAACACGCCGCATTCCTCGCGCGGCTTGTCGCTGTCCCGGCCGGGGGCTTCGCTCGTCCGCATTTCGCTCACTGGTTGGCGTTGAACAGGCGATCCATCTCGCGCCGCTCGTCCTTGCTGTACCCCGACTTGTCCTTCGTCGCCGGGTCTTCCGGAACCGGCGTCATCAGCCTCTCCGCCTCGGCGCCGGGATCCGGCGGCGGCGCGGCGGCGCTGTCCGCCACACCTGCCGGGCGCCATTCCGGCGGCAGCAGCGAGACCATGAAGCGCGCCGAGAAGGCGAGCAACGGGGCGGTCCGGGAGTCGCGCAGCCATTCCGGCCGCTCGCTCCCCTGATGCGGAGGGACGAGCAGACGCTCGACCACCAGATAGCTCCCGGACGCCACCACGATCCCGAGCGCCAGCCCGACCAGGAGGCCGAGCGAACGGTCGACCGCGCCGAGGGCGCTGCCCCGGATCCGCTCGGCGATCAGATGGGTCAGGACGGTCAATGCGATCAGCCCCGCCGCGAAGACGGCGGCGCCCGCCGCAAGATCGGCGAGGAAGGGGCTTTCGATCCAGCCCCGCGCGGTGGGGCGCAGCAGCGGCATGCCGTACACGGTGAGCAGCGCCGCCCCGATCCAGCTACCGATGCCGAGCAGGACGCGGACCACGCCGAGCCACAGCCCGAGCAGCCCGGCGATGACCAGGGTGGCGATGACCGCGAGGTCGAGCGGCGACACGCTAGACGCCTCCGGCTTGCGGCCAGGGCGCGGCGCGCGGCGGGCCGAACATCGCGACGAGATCGCTCAGATGGCCGATTTCGGTGACCTCGATGCCGGCCTGCGGGATCGCCTCTCCGCCGCCCCGCGCCGGCGCGATGGCGCGGGCGAATCCGAGCTTCGCGGCCTCGCGCAGCCGGAGCGCCGGCCGGGCGATGCCGCGCACCTCGCCGCCGAGGCCGATCTCGCCGAACATGACCGCGTCCGAAGGCGCCGCCCGGTCCGAGGCGGCCGACAGCACCGCGCCGGCGACGGCGAGATCGGCGGCGGGTTCGGCGATCCGCATCCCGCCGGCGACGTTGAGATAGACATCGCGCCCGGCGAGCCCGATGCCGCAGCGCGCCTCGATCACGGCGAGCACCATCGCCAGCCTCGCCGAATCCCAGCCCACCACGGCGCGCCGCGGCGTGGCCAGCGGCGAGGGCGCCACCAGCGCCTGGATCTCCACCAGCACCGGGCGGGTTCCCTCCATGCCGGCGAAGACCGCCGCGCCGGGCACGTCGCTGCGGCGCTCGGCGAGGAACAGCGCCGAGGGGTTGGAGACCTCGATCAGGCCACGCCCGGTCATCTCGAACACGCCGATCTCGTCGGTCGGCCCGAAACGGTTCTTGAGCGCGCGCAGCACGCGGAATTCGTGGCCGCTCCGGCCTTCGAAATAGAATACCCCATCGACCATGTGTTCGAGCACGCGCGGACCGGCGATGGACCCGTCCTTGGTCACATGTCCGACCAGCAGCAGACAGAAACCGCGACGCTTGGCGAGATGGATCAACTCCTGTGCGCTGGCGCGAACCTGGGCGACCGTACCGGGCGCGGATTCCAACGTGTCGACATACATCGTCTGGATCGAATCGACCACCACCGCCCGCGGCGCCTCGCCGCCATCGAGCGTCGCGGCGATGTCGCGGACGCCGGTCGCCGTCGCCAGCCGCACCGGGGAGTCGGCGAGGCCGAGCCGCCGGGCGCGCAGGCGGATCTGGTCGACCGCTTCCTCGCCCGAGATATAGGCCACCGGCACCGCGCCGGCCAGCGCGCCCGCCACCTGCAGCAGCATGGTCGACTTGCCGATACCCGGGTCTCCGCCCACCAGCAGCGCCGAGCCGGCGACCAGCCCGCCCCCGGTCACCCGGTCGAACTCAGCGATTCCGCTGGCCAGCCGGGGCGCGTCGGCCTCGCTTCCGGCGAGCGGAACGAACTCGATCGCGGCGCCCTGTCCGGCGCCCGGCCCGCGCGGCGCCGCGGGGCGGGGCCGCTCCTCGACGATCGCGTTCCATTCGCCGCAGGAATCGCATCTGCCGCTCCACTTGGCGAAGGCGGCGCCGCATTCCTGGCAGACATACCGGCTGGCCTGACGGGCCATTCTCGACGTCTCCCGCGACCGTTGCCGGGCGGTTCAGGCCGCGTGGGCGGCCGTGCGGATGGGACCTTCCGTACGGCCGTGGATGAACTGGTCTACCGCCGGATCGCCGCTGTCGTCGACCGCGTCGGCCGGACCCGCCCAGATGATCCTGCCGGCGTGGATCATCGCGATCCGGTCGGCGATCCGGCGCGCGCTCGCCATGTCGTGGGTGATGGTGAGCGCGGTCGCGCCGAGCCCGCGCACGCATTCCACGATCAGCTCGTTGATCGCATCGCCCACGATCGGGTCGAGCCCGGTGGTGGGCTCGTCGAAGAACAGGATCTCGGGCTCGACGGCGATGGCGCGGGCGAGAGCGACGCGCTTCTGCATGCCGCTCGACAGCTCGGACGGGTAGCGGTCGGCCTGGCCGCCGCCGAGACCGACATGGGCGAGCTTCCCGATGGCCGCCTCGCGCGCCGCGCCGCGTTCCATGCCGCGGCTGTGGATCAGCCCGAAGGCGACGTTCTCCCAGACCGGCATGGAGTCGAACAGGGCCGCGCCCTGGAACAGCACGCCGAACCTCGCGAGCACCGCGTTCCGCGCCCCGCCGCAGAGCCCCACCGTCTCCGCGCCGTCTATCGCGATGCTGCCCGAATCCGGCCGCATCAGGCCGATGATGTTCTTGACCAGAACCGACTTGCCGGTTCCCGACCCGCCGATCACCGCCAGGGATTCGCCGCGCATGATGTCGAGATCGAGCCCGTCGAGCACCCGGTTGGCGCCGAAGGACTTGCACAACCCCCGCACCCGGATCGTCGGGCGTTCGCCGGCCGCCGCCGTCCCGTGTCCGGACATCACGCGAAGAACGCTTCTGTGATCAGGTAGTTGGAGGCGAGGATGAGCACCGACGCCGAGACCACCGCGTTGGTCGTCGCCGCGCCGACGCCCTGCGCCCCGCCGCGCGAATAGTAGCCGTGGTAGCAGCCCATCAGGGCGATCAGGAAGCCGAACACGGCCGCCTTGACCAGCCCGGAGACGATGTCGATGACCTCGAGGTACTGAAACGTGCTCTTGAGGTAGACCGTCGTGTTGAAGCCGAGCTTGTTGACCGCCAGCAGATAGCCGCCGAAGACGCCGATCGCGTCGGCGGCCAGCACGCAGAGCGGCAGGGTGAGCGTGCCGGCGATCAGCCGCGGCGCGACGAGGTACTTGAAGGGGTCGGTCGCAAGAGCGGTGAGGGCGTCGATCTGCTCGGTCACGCGCATGGTGCCGATCTCGGCCGCCATCGCCGCGCCGATGCGCCCGGCCACCATCAGCCCGGCGAGCACCGGGGCGAGCTCGCGGGTGATCGACAGCGCCACGATGGCGGCCACCGCGCTCTCGGCGTTGAACCGCGAGAACCCGGCATAGCTCTGCAACGCCAGCACCATCCCGGTGAACAGGGCCGTCAGCCCCACCACCGGCAGCGAGTAGTAGCCGACCTCGATCATCTGGCGGCCGATCAGGCGGAAATGGAACGGCGGACGGACGCAGTGCATGGCCCCGGTGCCGGCGAACAGGGTGAGCCGGCCGGCGGCGGCGAGGAAGTTGAGCGTCGCGCGCCCGACCGAGGCGACGGCGTTCACCCGCCCGCCCCGCCGCGATGGATCCGGCGCACCCGGCTGCCGATGCGGGCGAGAATCTCGTAGCCGATCGTGCCTGCCTCGGCCGCCAGCGCGTCGGCGTCGTGCGCGTCGTCGATCAGGTCGACGACGCAGCCCGGGCGGACCAGGCCGGGCTCAATCCCGGTTACGTCGAGTGTCGCGAGGTCCATCGATACCCGTCCGACGAGGGGCACCGGCGTGCCGCCGATGCGCCCGCTGCCGCGGTCTCCGAGGGCGCGTGGCAGCCCGTCGGCGTAGCCCATCGCGATGGTGGCGAGCGTCGATCCGGCGGCGATCAGGCGGTCGGCACCGTATCCAACGGGTGTTTCGCTGTCAACGATCCGCGCCTGGAGGATACGGGCCTGAAGCCGGACCGCCCGCTTCATCGGGTTGGGCCGGCCGGATACCACCGACAGCCCGTAGAGGGCGGCGCCCGGGCGCAGCAGGTCGTAGTGAAACCCCGGTCCGAGAAAGATCCCGGCCGAGTTGGCGAAGGAAGCGGGCGCGGCGGGGAGGCGCGCCCGCATCGCGTCGAACGCCGCCTTCTGGGCCGCGTTCAGGGGGTGGTGCGGCGTATCGGCGCAGGCGAGATGGCTCATCACGAGGGCGAGCTCGATCCCGGCCAGCCGGTCGGGCTCGGCCGCGAGCGTCGCCGCTTCGGCCTCGCCGAGACCGAGCCGGGTCATGCCGGTATCCAGCATCAGCGCCGCCCGCCGCCCGCCCTGCGCCTGGGCGTGGCGCGACCACAGCGCCAGCGCGTCCAGGGTGCCGAGGACCGGGGTGAGAAGATGGCCGTCGTAGCGCGCCGCATCGCCTTCGACATCGCCGTCGAAGACCAGGATCTCGGCCGGCGCCGCTTCCAGCGCCCGGCGCAGCGCGGCGCCCTCCGCCGGGGTGGCGACGAAGAACGTCCGGCACCCCGCGCGGCTCAGCGCCCGGCCGACCGCCGCCGCGCCGAGCCCGTAGGCATCGGCCTTCACCACCGCCCCGCATACCGCGCCCGGCGCGCGGCGGGCGAGCGCGCGCCAGTTTTCCGCGACCGCCGCGAGGTCGACGGTCATCCACGCGCGGTCGCTGCGCCCGGCGCTCAGTAGGGCGCTTCCCGAGTCTCGTTCAGGTTCTCGAACTTGGTCATCTCGGCGTGGAAGCGGAGCACGACCCTGCCGGTCGGGCCGTGCCTCTGCTTGGCGACGATGATCTCGGCGCGGCCCTCGGCCTTGCTGCGGCGGTCTTCCCATTGCTCCTGCCGTTCGAGGAACTTGGCCGCGTCCTCGTCCGCCCGTTGGCTCGGCTCCTGGCGTTCGAGATAGTATTCCTCGCGGTAGATGAACATCACCACGTCGGCATCCTGCTCGATGGTGCCCGATTCGCGGAGGTCGGCGAGAAGCGGGCGCTTGTCCTCGCGGTTCTCCACCGCGCGCGAGAGCTGCGACAGCGCGAGCACCGGCACGTCGAGCTCCTTGGCCAGCGTCTTGAGGCCGCGGGTGATCTCGGAGATCTCCTGCACCCGACTGTCGTTGCGCGCGTTGCGGCTGCCGGAGACCAGCTGCAGGTAGTCGACCACCAGGAGGGCGAGCCCGTGCTGGCGCTTGAGGCGGCGCGCGCGCGTGCGCAGCGCGGACGTGGTGAGCGCCGGCGTGTCGTCGATGAAGAAGCCGAGCCCCTCCAGCTTGCGGCTGGCGACCACCAGCCGCTCGAACTGGCTCTCGTTGAGCTCGCCGCGGCGAATCTTGTCCGACGAGATCTTGGTCTGCTCGGCGACCAGCCGGTTGGCGAGCTGTTCGGCCGACATCTCCAGCGAGTAGAACCCGACGGCGGGCGGGGCCTTGCCCGTCTCCGCCCCGGCGACGGCCGCCTCGGCGACGTGGAAGGCGATATTGGTGGCCAGCGCCGTCTTGCCCATCGACGGCCGGCCGGCGAGCACGATCAGGTCGGATTTGTGCAGCCCCCCCAGCATCAGGTCGAGCTCGGTGAAGCCGCTGGGTGCGCCGACCGTCTTGCCGTCGCGCTTGAACGCCGCCTGGGCCATGTCCACCGCGTCGGCCACCGCCTCGGTGAGCGCGCGGAAGCCGCCCTCGTAGCTCCCCGTCGTCGCCAGGTCGTAGAGGTTCTGCTCCGCGCTCTCGATCTGGTCGACCGCGCTGACCTCCAGGTCGCCGGCATAGGCGTCGTTGACGATGTCGGTTCCGAGCTCGATCAGCTCGCGCCGCAGGAACAGGTCGTGGATCAGGCGGCCGTAATCGGCGGCGTTGATCACCGTCGTCGCGTTGGCGGCGAGCCGGGCGACATAGGCCGCGCCGCCGATCGCGCGGTAGACCTCGTCGGACTCGAAGAAATGCCTGAGCGTGGTGGGGTCGGCGCGCTGGCCGCGCTCGATCAGCGTCTTGCAGGCGCGCCAGATCCGGCGGTGGAACTCCTCGCTGAAATGCTCCTCGGAGAGGAATTCCGAGACCCGCTCGAAGGCCCGGTTGTTGAGCAGGACCGCGCCGAGCAGCCCCATCTCGGCCTCGACATTGGCCGGCGGGCTGCGCTGGCCTTCGCGTTCGCTCTCGATGACTGGGACCGTCTCGGCCAAGCCTTACCTCCCCCGGGGCGAAGCAGGGACGGTAATCGAGCCCGGGGCGAATCGGTACGGCGTCGTCCGCCGGTCATGAGAAATAGCGGGGGCGAAAGTTATTTTCGCCGCTGAGTCGCGGGGAAATCGGAAGTAACCCGCGAGCCCGCAAGGCCGATCCGGACGAAGCGGCGTGTGGATAAGCTCAGGCGGCGATTTCCGCCCGCCGCGCTTCGGCGGCCGTCTGCGCGCGCTCCCAGTCGGTGATGTAGTCCCGCGTCAGCGGCACCGCGTCCTGGTTGCGGGCGATCTGCATCTGGAAGACCATCTGGTTCCAGTAGCGGAAGGCCATCTCGCAGCCTTTCAGATAGAACTCCCACATCCGGCAGAAGCGCTCGTCGTAGAGATCGCAGATCCGTGACCTGTTGTCTTGGAAGCGCTGGTGCCAGTGCGCCAGCGTCTTGGCGTAGTGCAGCCGCAGGATCTCGATGTCGGTGACGTAGAGCTTCTCCCGTTCGAGGGCCGCGAGCACCTCCGACATCGCCGGGGTGTAGCCGCCGGGGAAGATGTACTTGCGCAGCCAGGCGCTGGTGGTTCCCGGCGGCTCCATGCGGCCGATCGAGTGCAGCAGGGCGACCCCGTCCTGCGGCAGCAGCTCGCGCAGCTTGCCGAAGAACTCGCGATAGTGCCGGGCGCCGACATGCTCGAACATGCCCACCGACACGATCCGGTCGTATTGCCCCGTGCGATGCCGGTAGTCCTCCAGCATGAACCGCACGCGCCCGGAAAGCCCGGCTTCGGCGGCCCGGCGCTCGGCCACCCTGTGCTGCTCCTCCGACAGCGTCACGCCGGTCACGTCCACCTCTTCGAGCCCGGCGAGGTAGAGGGCGAGCCCGCCCCAGCCGGAGCCGATGTCGAGCACCCGGAGCCCCGGCCGCAGCCTGAGCTTGGCCGCGAGGTGGCGCTTCTTGTTCTCCTGAGCCTCGTCCAGGGTGTCGGCGTCGTCCGTGAAATAGGCGCAGGAATACTGCCGGTCGCGGTCGAGGAACAGGTCGTAGAGCGTGTCCGACAGGTCGTAGTGATGGGCGACGTTGCGCCGCGCGCGGCCGATCGGGTTGTGCTGCTGCAGCCAGCGCGTCCGGCGGCTCAGCCATTGCGACAGGCGGAACGCGGGGTTGTCCTCCGCTGCCTGCGAATTGACGCAGCAATATTCGATGAAGTCGCCAAGCGTTCCTTCCTCGATGGTAAGAGTTCCGTCCATATAGGCCTCGCCCACCCGAAGCCATGGGTTGGTGACCAGCTGGACGTGCAGCCGGCGGTCGTGCAGCCGGACCGCGCATTCCGGTCCCGGCGACCCCTCGATCCGGTGAGTGCGCCCGTTCGCGTCGATCAGGGTCAGACGACCGGTGGACGCAACCTTTCCCAACGCCCAGTCGAGCAACATCGACACACCCCTCCCGTAGTTGCGCCGATTCCGGACCGCGACAGGCGAATTCGCGGCCTGGACCGAATTCTAGCTCCTGTCTGCTTCCGCTCCAATGGCTTGTGCGACGAATCGGGGCGGCGGCGGACCGGTTCGGCCCGGGCATGGCGGCGCGGCGCCGGTGGCGAGTTTTCCCCAGTCCGTGCGACAGTTCGCCGCAGGGAGCCGCCTTGTTGCTGGCGCCGAATCCCTCGATACGCTAGGTTGATGGCGACTCGGCGTCGTCGACGCCATCAGGTCTGCAGGATATCCGTGGTTTCGCCAGCTCATGTCGAACGGCGATCGCACCCGATCATCGAAGGAGATACGGTAATGAAGGCTTTGAAAACTTGCGCGGTCGTTGCGCTGCCCTTGATGTTCGTCGCCGGCTGCGAAGTGGTGACGGTGGAACAATACCGGGCGACGGACGCGACCGCGAAGCAGGCCGCCGCCGCGGCGGCTGCCGCGGGCGCCAAGGCCGATGCCGCCGGCAAGCGCGCCGAAGACGCGGCCCGCGCCGCGGAACGTGCCGCCGCCGCGGCGGAGCGCGCCGCCAACGAGGCCAAGTCCGCCGCGATGAAGATGGACCGCATGATGCAGTCCAAGATGCGGAAATAGGCGGGTTTGGACTGACTTGACGGCCGCGTCGGGCAACTCCGCTCGACGCGGCCCGTCGGCGGGACGCTACCCCGCGGCGCCCTCCCTCTTGAGGACGGCAATCGGCAGCCCCTCGCGCTTGCGCAGGGCCTGCCGGATACGGCTCCAGTCGAGCCTCCTCGCATTCCCCCGGACGGCGGCGACGAGCCTGTAGGCGATCTCGGGCGCGCCCTCGCGGGTCATCCGCTCGCCGGCTTCCACCTGGTCGGCCTGGGCCTGGGTCGGATGGACCTCGAGCATGAGATCGCCGCCCACCCAGGCGATCTTGATCGGCTGGTCGACCACGGTGACGGGCGTGCCGACGGGGATTTCGCGGAACAGCCGGGCGATGTCTTCCGGGTAGAGCCGCACACAGCCATGCGAGGCGCGGCGGCCGATCCCGTAGGGCCGGTTGGTGCCGTGCAGCAGATAGGCCGCCCAGCCGAGATAGAGCGCGTGCAGGCCGAGCGGGTTGTCCGGCCCGGGCGGCACCACCGCCGGCAGATCCGGGCGTTCGGCGCGAATCGACTTCGGCACGTACCAGGTCGGCCTTGCGCGCTTGCGCACCACCCTGGTGCGCCCGGTCGGCGTCGACCATCCCTCCCGGCCGATCCCCACCGGATACGAGACCACCGTCTTGCCGTCCGGCTTGAAATGGTAGAGCCGCTGGTCGCCGAGGTTGAGAACCAGCCCGCGATGCGCCGCCTGCGGGACGATATGGGCGGTCGGGATCAGGATCTCGGTGCCTTCGCCCGGCAGCCATGGATCGACATAGGGGTTGGCCGCGCGCAGCTCGGTGTAGCCGACGTTGAAGCGCCGCGGCAGGTGGATCAGCGTGTCCTCGTGGCGCGCGCGGTAGCGCAGCACGCGGCCGATCATCGCGGGATAGGCCGTCTCGCTCGAAACCGCAGTCCCGGCCGGCCCGGCGGCGTTCTCGGCGGCCTGCGCCGCGCCCAGCCAGAGGGCCGCGGCGCAGGCGCAGGCGATCCCGAGCGCCCGGTTTCGGATGGGCGGCAAGAGCCCGTCTCTCATGTTCCGCTGGTGCATGCCCCCGTCGCGCGCCGGCCGGCCCGGCCCGGCCCCGCCCGGCCTCCGGCCCGCCGCCCGGTCATGGCGTCCTTTCCGCAAAGTCCCCGGTCCGTTAGATTGTCGTCCCGATTATACCAGATCGCGTCGCTGGAGGGCGGTTTATGGAGCGCATCATTGTCGGCATCACCGGCGCCACCGGCACGATCTACGGCGTGCGGCTGATGGAGATGCTGCGCCAGTCCGGCGCGTTCGAAGTCCATCTGGTGATGAGCCGGTCGGCCAAGCTGACCCTCAAGATGGAGCACGACGTCGACATCGCCGACATCAACGCGCTGGCCGACGAGGTGCACGAGGTCGGCAATATCGGGGCGTCCATCTCGTCGGGCTCTTTCCATTCCAAGGGTATGGTGATCGCGCCGTGCTCGATCAAGACCATGTCGAACGTGGCGATGGGCAATACCGGCGACCTGATCAGCCGCGCCGCGGACGTGGTGCTCAAGGAGCGCCGCACGCTGCTGGTGGCGATCCGCGAGACGCCGCTGCATGCCGGCCATCTGGAGAACCTGATCCGCCTCGGCCGGCTCGGCGCGGTGATCTTCCCGCCGGTGCCGGCGTTCTACAACCGGCCGGTGACGTTGCAGGACGTGGTCGACCAGAGCTGCATGAGGATGCTCGACCAGTTCGGCATCCACATCGAATCGGCCCCCCGCTGGGGCGAGGAGGGCGGCGTGCCGGCGGTCGGCCAGAGGATCGTCGGCGGCAAGGCGGCCGCGGTCGACGACTAGCGCGCGCCCGGTTGGGCCGGAAGCGTTCCCCCCCATTCCCGCGCCGCCACCGTCGGCGAGGCCGGCCGTCAATGCGATCCATGGTTGTATGTCCGTCCGGGTTTGTTCTGGATCGCCAATGCGGCGTCCACTATATTCGCAAACGAGGATGGCGGAGTTCGACTATGGCCACCCAGGCCGATACCCATGAAGCAGCCTTCGGCCAGCGTCTGGCAAGGATCGAATCCTTCATGGAGCATGCCGCCACCCGCGAGGATCTGCTCAATCTCAAGGTGTGGATTCTGTTGTGTGCCATAGGCGCCATCGCGGGCGGGGCGACGCTCGCGATAGCCGTCGTCCAGCTGTTCATGGGGTAATGCGGGCGTAGCCCAGCCTGACCTCCGCCGCACCGATCCCGTCGATCTCGACGCGCGCCGCGGCGGGAAAGCGCGCGAGCCACACCGTCTTCACCAGCGATCCCGTCATCACCAGCGAGCCCGCGCGCAGCACCGCGCCCCGCCGTCCGAGCGCGCGGGCGAGCCATGCAACGGCATCGAGCGGATGCCCGAGCACGTCCGTCCCCGCGCCCCGCCCGGTTTCCACGCCGTCGATCAGGGTCCGCCCGGACGCGCGGTCGAGCGCCATCGGGTCGCAGTCCGCCGGCTTCCCCAGCACGCAGGCGGCCTGGAAGAAATCGTCGGCGATCAGCGTCGGCGTGCCGAGGGCGGACCAGTCGCCGTAGCGGTTGTCGACGATCTCGATCGCCGGCATCGCCGCGGCGACGGCACCGGCGATCCGGGCGCGGGGCGGGGCGCGGCGGCGGGCGTCGACATCGCGGCCGAGCCGGAGCGCGATCTCGCATTCGATGCCGGGCGCCCGGAACCCCGCCGCGGCCAGCACGGCGCCGGTGGGATGGACGTCGCCGGCGCGGATGCCGCCATAGACCGGCGCGTCGAGGCCCAGCATCGCCTGCATGACGGGGGTGGTGCAGCCGAGCTTGTAGCCCGCCTGCGGCGGGTCGCCGTTGTCGGCGAACCAGGCGCGCAGCGCCTGCTGGACGCGATAGGCTTCCGCCTCGTCCGCCGGCCGCAGCGGCCCGGGAAGCGGCCCGACCGCCGCGACGTTTCGCCGCGCCCGGCCGAGCAGCGCCGCCGCGTCTTCCGCGGTCAAACGACCGGCCGCTCGTCCTCGAAGCGGGCGGCCTCCCTCGCGGCGTTCTTCGCCCGTTCGGCGGCGCAGTCCTCGAACAGCGTGCCCGGGTAGAGGTCGCGGAAATCGCCGATCACCCGGTCGAAGTCGAAATCCGACCACACGCCGTGATCCCGGACATACTCCATGTGGCGCCGGCCCTGCCCGTCGAATTCCTGGAACAGCGCGTGGCCGGTGCCGTCGAACTCGGTCGGCAGCACGTCGAACTTCTCGCACAGCTCCAGATTGAAGGTCGCCGCCGCCTTGACCCAGCCCCCGTCGAGATGCAGCACCGCGTAGCCGTGGTGGATGAACAAATTGCTGCCGCCCATCAGATTGAGCAGGCGCTCGGTGCAGAGATGGTTGGTCACGTCCGACAGACCGAGCCCTGCGGGGATGCCGACGGCGCGCGCGCAGGCGACCAGGAGATTGGCCTTGGGCACGCAGAACGCGGCGCCGGATTCGAGCACGCGGCTCGCCCGGTAGCTCTCGCGGTCATCCGATATGGTGTAGGGGTCGTAGCGGATCTCGTCGCGGATCGCGTAGAACAGCGCCACCGCCCTGGCGACCGGGGTATCCGCGCCGGCGGTCCTGGCCAGCGCGAACGCGCGGACCGACGGCGCGTCGTGGTCGAAATACCGGGTCGGCTCCAGATACAGCCCTCCCGGCTCCGGATAGCCCGCCTCCACATGCTGCATCGCCAGCCCTCCCGCCCTTCGCGGCGGGCCGCAACATAGGTGTCCGCCCTGTGCGCTGCAACGTCGGCGAATGCTGGTATGATGGGACGGTCACCCAGTGGCCGCGCCGGACGGGAGAGGGACCGCGATGCCGAAGGACGGAGATCGACACCGGGAGAGCCTGCGGGACGGGCGCGAGGTCTATCTCGACGGCGTGCGCATCGGCGACGTGACCGTCCATCCCGCCTACCGGAACGCGGTCGCTTCGGCCTGCGCGCTCTACGACTTCCAGTGCCGGCCCGAGAACGTCGAGCTGATGACCTTCGAATCGCCGACCAGCGGCGAGCGGGTCAACCGCGCCTGGCAGCTCACCAAATCCTATGAGGAGCTGGTCGCGCGCCGCAAGGCGATCGTCGCCTGGATGAGGCTTTCGGGCGGCTGGCTCGGGCGCTCGCCGGACCACATCGCGTCCTCGATGGCGGGCCAGGTGATGGGCATCCACCTGTTCCGGCGGCACAGCGAGGCGCGGGCGCAGGCGCTGCTCGACTACTACGCCTGGGCGCGGGACAACGACATCTACATGACCTACGTGATCATCAACCCGCAGGCCGACCGGTCGAAGGACACCGGCGAGCAGGACGAGGAGTTCTTGACCTGCGGCGTGGTCGACGAGGATCCGCAGGGGATCACCGTGCGCGGCGCCAAGATGCTCGGCACCGGCTCGATCATGGCGAACGAGGTGCTGTGCGCCAACATCCAGCCGCTCCGGCCGGGCGAGGAGAAATACGCCATCTCCTTCGCCGTGCCGATGGCGCACAAGGGCGTCAAGGTGCTGTCCCGGCGGTCCTACGAGGGCTCGGTCACCAGCGAGTACGACTACCCGCTGTCGACCCATTTCGACGAGAACGACGCGCTGATCTATTTCGACGACGTGCACGTGCCGTGGGACCGGGTGTTCATCTACCGCGACACCGAGATGGCGCGGGCCCAGTTCTCCGACACCTACGCGCACTACATGCAGAACTACCAGGCGCAGATCCGCCTGATGGTGAAGATGCAGTTCCTGCTCGGCGTCGCCCACAAGATCGCCGAGACCATCGGCACGGTCGGCATCCCCTCGGTGCGCGAGCAGCTCGGCCATCTCGCGGCGCAGACCGCGATGGTCAAGGGGCTGGTCTACGGCATGGAAGCCGGCGGCGGCGAGTATCACGGCCATTACGTGCCCGACCGCAACCTGATGTACTCCTCCCAGGTGCTGACCCAGCAGCTCTACCCCGACTTCATCACCAAGCTGCGCGAGCTCGCCGGCGGGGCGCTGATCATGCTGCCGTCCTCGGCGCGCGACTTCGCCGTCCCGGCGCTCGCCGAGTATATCGAGCGCACCCAGCAATCGCCGGCGATGGACCCCGAGCCCAGGGTGAAATTCCTCAAGCTCGCCTGGGACGCGATCGGCTCGGAATTCGCCTCGCGCCACGCCCAGTACGAGATGTTCTACGCCGGCGCCCAGTTCGTCACCCGCGGCCACGCCTACCGCACCTATGACTGGCAGGCGGCGACCGGGCTGGTCGACGAGATGCTGTCCCGCTACGACCTCGCCGCCTCCATCGGCAGCGCGGAGGAGGCGGCGGAGTAGGGGGGCGCCGCTCTGGTGCCGGTCCCGCGAATCCGCCTATAACCGGGGCTGACGGCCGCCCTCGATCGCCGCTCGCCTGTCCGGGGGGGCGCCGGGCAGGGGGGTCGCTTGGCCGCAGGACACGCATCCGACATCGACGCGCGCGCGGCCCGGAGGGGCTGGATCGTCGTCGCCGCGCTGTTCGCGATGCTCGGCATCGTGATCGCCGCGCGCAACGCGATCGGCCTGCTGATGCCGTTTCTCAAGGACGATCTGGGCTGGAGCTACGGCCTGGTGTCCACCGCTGGCGCGGCGATGCTGACCACCATGGCGGCGGTCGCCCCGGTCGCCGGGATGCTGCTCGACCGGCACGGCCCGCGCGCGGTCTACGCCATCGGCATGGCGCTCGCCGCGCTGGCGCTCGGGTTGTGCGCGCTGATGTCGGAGCCCTGGCAGCTCGTGCTGTGCTACGGCCTGGTCGGCGGCATCGGCTTCGCGGCGATCTCCCCCTCGCTGGTGTCGACCACGGTGGCGGCGTATTTCGACCGCCGCCTCGGGCTTGCCACCGGCATCGCGACCTCGGGCAGCACCGCCGGGCAGGTCGCCCTGATGCCGCTGCTCGCGGTGCTGATCGCGGCGTTCGGCTGGCGCTCCAGCCTGTGGATCGCCGCCGCCGCAATCCTCGCCACCGCGGTCGCGGTCAACCTGCTGATCGGCCGGCGCGGGGCCGCCGCCGCCCGTCCGGTGCCGAATCGGGGGGCGCGAAGCGGCTTCGGCGCGGTGCTGCGCGAGCTCGCCCGCAAGCCGACCTTCTGGCTGCTCGCCGGCGGCTTCGCGATCTGCGGCTTCACCACCGCCGGGGTGGTCAAGATCCACCTGATCCCCTACGCCGTCGCCTGCGGCTTCCCGCCGCTGGAGGGCGCCACCGCCTATGGCGTGCTGTCGGCCTTCAGCCTCGCCGGGCTGATCGGCTTCGGCCACCTGTCCGACCGCTTCCACCGTCCGACGCTGCTCGCCGCGATCTACTTCATGCGCGGGCTCACCTTCCTCGTCCTCATGCAGATCTCCGGCAGCACGCCGCTCCTGTTCGCCTTCGCGGTGCTGTTCGGCAGCTTCGACTACGCCACCTTCCCGATCGTCGCCGGCCTGGTGGCGAGCCATATGGGGCGGCATATCATGGGCGTCACGATGGGGCTGATCTTCGCCGCCCACTCGCTCGGCGGCGCGGCGGGATCGTTCCTCGGCGGCTATCTGTTCGAGCTCTTCGCGCGCTATGACTGGGTGTGGATCGTGTCGCTCGCGCTCGCCTTCCTGGCCGCCTTCCTGTCGATCCTGATCCGCGAGAGCCGCGGCCCCGGCCCGGCGCTCGCAACCGCCGGGGCCTGATGACCGGTCGTTCGCTGGCCGCCCGCCTGCCGTTCTATTACGGCTGGGCGGTCGTCGGGATCGCCTTCGTGACCATGTCCGTCGGGGTCAGCGCGCGGACCTCGTTCTCGCTCCTGTTTCCGCCGATCCTCGACGAGTTCGGCTGGGAGCGCGGCGTGACCGCGGCGGCGTTCTCGGTCGGCTTCGCCGCCTCGGTGATGCTGGTGCCGACGCTCGGCTTCGTGATGACGCGTTTCGGCCCGCAGGTGATGATCCCGGCCGGCGCGACGATCGCCGCGGCCGGGCTGCTGCTCGCCACCCTGGCGACGACGCCGGGCGAGTTCTACCTCACCCTCGGCGTCATGACGGTGAGCTTCGCGGTCTCGATGAGCTATGCCGGGCATTCGATGTTCCTGCCCAACTGGTTCGTGCGCCGCCGCGGGCTGGCGATCGGTATCGCCTTCTCCGGCGTCGGCGTGGGGGCGATCGTCATCCTGCCCTGGCTGCAATCGGTGATCGAAGCCGATGGCTGGCGGGTCGCCTGCCTGTCGCTCGCGGCCCTGCTGGTGGCGGTGATCGTCCCGCTCAACCTGCTCGCCCAGCGCCGGGACCCGGCCTCGGTGGGGCTCGATCCCGACGGCGACGACCGGCAGCCGGGCAGGGGGCGCGCCGCGCGGCCCGAGACGGTGGTCGACCGTCGCTGGGCGGAGACCGACTGGACGCTCGGCCGCGCCGTCGCCACCGCCCGCTTCTGGTGGGTGACCTGCGCCTACTTCACCGGGCTGTTCGCCTGGTACGCGGTCCAGGTGCACCAGACCAAATACCTGCTGGATATCGGCTTCGCCCCGGACTTCGCCGCGCTCGCTCTGGGCCTGGTCGGGTTCTGCGGCATCTTCGGCCAGATCGGGGTGGGCGGGCTGTCGGACCGCATCGGCCGGGAATGGGCGTGGACGGTGGCGCTGTCGGGCTTCGCGGCCTGCTACCTGCTGCTGCTGGTCGTCGAGACCCTGCCGTCGCCGCTCCTGGTCTATGCGATCGTCGCCTGCCAGGGCCTGTTCGGCTACGGGCTCGGCGCGCTCTACGGCACGATTGCCGCCGACATCTATGCCGGGCCGCGCTTCGCCGTGGTGTTCGGCTTCCTCAGCGTCGGCGGCAATCTGGGCGCCGGGGCGGGTCCCTGGCTGACCGGGACGATCTTCGACCGCGCCGGCAGCTACGCGCCGGCCTTCACGCTCTGCGCCGCGCTCGCGCTGGTCTCGATCTTCTGCATCTGGATGGCGGCGCCGCGCAAGGTACGGCTCGCCGCCGGCGTCGCCCTCAGCCGTGCGCGGCGGCGGACCTGAGCCCCATCCGTTCCAGCCGCGGCAGCACCTCGTCGCGGAAATAGGGAAAATGCTTGAGGTAGTTGGGGAAGCCGAGGGCGAGCGCGCTCACCCCGCCGGCCGACATCAGGCGCATGGTCTCGGCCACCCCATCGGGATCGCCGACGATGGGGAAGCCGCTATTGCCGCCGGCCGCGCGCAGCCGGAAGAGCTGCCGCCGGTCCTCCGGGATGCCCGGCCTGTCCCAGCCGCGCTCCACCACCATGGTCTCCACCGCCTCGGCGTCGCGGTGCTCGACGGCGTAGTGGTGGTGGTAGTCCTCCGCCTCCTTGCGGGTCGGCCGACAGACCACATAGGCGTTGGTGAAGATGCCGACGTCGCGGCCCAGCGCCCTGGCCTCCGAGCGGATCTCCGCCGACTGGGCGGGCAGGCGGTCGAGGTCCCACACCACGGTGAACAGCATGTCGGCGTTGCGCAGCGCAAACGCGCGCCCGGTCGGCGACATCGCCGCGCTGACCAGCATCGGGCGGCGCCGGTCCAGCGGCTTGGGCTCCAGCACGGTCGATCGCAGGGTGAAGAACTCGCCGTCCAGATCGAACGGCCGGTCCTCGGTCCACACCCGGTTGACGATGTCGAGCCACTCCTGGCCGAGATCGTAGCGCCGGTCATGCGCGCCGAGATCGACGCCCAGCATGTCGAACTCCTTCTGGTACCAGCCGCAGACGATGTTGAGCCCGAACCGGCCGCCGCCGATATGGTGGCAGGTAACCATCTGCTTGGCCGCGAAGACCGGGTTGATCAGCGTCACGTGCAGCGTGCCGAAGGCCATGATGCGCCGGGTCGATGCGAGGATGCCCGCGGCCCAGGTCAGGGTCTCGAAATTGGAGCCGTTGTGGTTGGTCTCGCCGCCATAGCCGATCCAGCGTCCGAGCGGCAGCATGAAGTCCATGCCGGCGTCGTCGGCCATGCGGGCGAGCGCGAGGTTGTTCTCCCAGCTCGCTTCCCAGCGGTCCGGGAAGGTCGAGGTGGCGAGACCGCCCGAGCAATTGGCGCCGAACAGGCCGAGGCTTAGCGTGTTACGGTTGAGGCCGGTCATCCCGGCCGGAGCATAGGAACAATCGGCGAGGCTGACGAGGGGCGGCGTTTGTGCCGCGGCGCATCGCGGCGTATATGCCCCGTCGTCGAAGGGAAGGGAGCGTGAGTTGCGCTATGTGAGCACGCGTGGCGAGGCGCCGCCGCTCGGATTCGAGGACGTGCTGCTGAGCGGGCTCGCGCCCGATGGCGGGCTTTACGTGCCCGAATCCTGGCCCCGCTTCGACGCGCGCACGCTCGCCGGGTTCGCAGCGCTTCCCTATCACGAGGTCGCGGCCCGCCTCGTCGCCCCGTTCACCGAACCGGACATCGACGAGGCGACGCTGGCCGGGATCGCCGCCGCTTCCTATGCCGGGTTCGACCATCCCGCGGTCGCCCCGCTGGTCCAGCTCGATTCCGGCGACTGGCTGCTGGAGCTGTTTCACGGCCCGACGCTGGCCTTCAAGGACTACGCCCTGCAGCTTGTCGGCCGGCTGTTCGATCACGCGCTCGCCAGGCGCGGCGAGCGGGTGACGATCGTCGCCGCGACCTCCGGGGATACCGGGTCGGCGGCGATCGAGGCCTGCCGCGACCGCGCCGGGATCGAGATCTTCGTGCTGCACCCGGAAGGGCGGGTGTCCGAGGTTCAGCGCCGCCAGATGACCACGGTCGATGCGGCGAACGTCCACAACATCGCCGTCGAGGGGACCTTCGACGACTGCCAGGATTTGGTGAAGGCGATGTTCAACGACGCCCGCTTCCGCGCCGATTGCCGGCTGACCGCGGTGAACTCGATCAACTGGGCGCGGATCGCCGCCCAGGCGGTCTACTACGTCACCGCCGCGGTCGCGCTCGGCGCGCCCCACCGGCCGGTCGCGTTCTCGGTGCCCACCGGCAATTTCGGCAACGTCTTCGCCGGCTACGCCGCCCGCCGCATGGGCCTGCCGGTCGACCAGCTGGTCATCGCGACCAACCGCAACGACATCCTCGCCCGGTTCCTGGAGACCGGCACCATGGAGATCGGCGAGGTGGTGCCGACCGTCAGCCCCAGCATGGACATCCAGGTCTCGAGCAATTTCGAGCGCCTGCTGTACGACTTCGTGCGCCGCGACGGCGCCGCGGTGCGCCGGGCGCTGGACCGCTTCCGCCAGTCCGGGCGGATGACCGTGGCCGCGGTGACCATGGCGCGCATCCGCGAGCTGTTCGCCGCCGGCCGGCGGAGCGACGACGAGACCCGGCGCACCATCGCCCGGGTGTTCGAGGACGCGCATATCATGCTCGACCCGCACACCGCCGTCGGCTACGGCGTCGGACGCGACCGGCGGCGCGACCGCGAAATTCCGCTGATCGCGATGGCGACCGCGCATCCGGCCAAGTTCCCCGAAGCGGTGGAGACCGCGACCGGCATCCGGCCGGAATTGCCGCCCCGCCTCGCCGCGGTGCTGGCGCGGCCCGAACGGGTCGAGACCATGGCCAACGACGTGGCGGCCATAAAAGCACTGGTGCGCGAGAGCATCGGTATCCGGGGCGCGGCATGAGCGTCGCCACGACCGCGCTGCCGAACGGGCTCAGGGTCGTCACCCACCGCATGGCGAGCGTCGAGACGGTCTCGCTCGGCGCCTGGATCGATGTCGGGACGCGGCACGAGCGCGCCGAGGTCAACGGCATCGCGCATCTGGTCGAGCACATGGCGTTCAAGGGCACGAGCCGGCGCTCCGCCCGGGCGATCGCCGAGGAGATCGAATCGGTCGGCGGGCACCTCAACGCCTATACCTCGCGCGAGGTCACCGCCTTCCACGCCACGGTTCTCGGCGGCGACGAGGGTCTGGCGCTCGACATCATCGCCGACATCCTGCAGCACGCCGTGCTCGACGACCGGGAGCTCGAACGCGAGCGGGCGGTCATCCTGCGCGAGATCGGCCAGAGCAGCGACACGCCGGAAGACGTCGTCTTCGACGACTTCCAGGCGACCGCGTTCCCGGACCAGCCGGTCGGCCGCCCGACGCTGGGCACGCCGCAGCTCGTGGGCGCGATCGGCCGGGCCGCGCTGGTCGACTACATCGCCCGCTTCTACACCGCCGGGCGGATCGTCGTCGCGGCGGCCGGCAAGGTGGACCACGACGATTTCGCGCGCCGTGTCGAGGACGCCTTCGGAGGGCTCCGCGGCGACGCGGTGTCGGCGCCCGAGCCCGCGGTCTATGGCGGCGGCGACAGCCGCGTCGTGCGCGAGCTGGAGCAGCTCCACCTGGTGCTCGGGCTGGAGGGCATCGCGCATCGCGATCCCGACTATTACGCGCTCGCGGTGTTCTCCGCCGGGCTCGGCGGCGGGCTTTCCTCGCGGCTGTTCCAGGACATCAGGGAGGAGCGCGGGCTGGTCTATTCGATCTACAGCTTCAACTCCAGCTACGCCGATTGCGGGCTGTTCGGCATCTATGCCGGGACCGGGGCCGAGAGCGCGTCCGAGGTGGTCGAGCGAGTCTGCGTCAATCTGAGGACCATGGCCGGCGAGGTCGACGAGATCGAGCTCGGCCGCGCCCGGGCGCAGCTCAAGGCCGGAATCCTGATGTCGCTGGAGAGCACCGCGTCGCGCGCGGAACAGATCGCGCGCCACATGCTGATCTTCGGCCGGGTGCTGGCGACGAGCGAAATCACCGAAGGCGTCGACGCGGTGGACCGCGCCGCGGTGGCGCGGATCTCCGACCGCCTGCGCGCCGGCCGGCCGACCGTCGCGGTACTCGGCCCCGAGGCCGCGCTGCCGGGCTACGGAGAGATCGTTTCCGCTCTGTCCTAGGCCCGCCCGGCGGTACCCGACAGCATGCTGGCGTCGACGCCGAGCTTGCCGATCGCGCGCTCCCAGCGGTCGTCCAGGCCGGTCCCGAAGATCAGGCCGGAATCGGCCGGCACGGAGAGCCATCCGTTGCGCTGGAGCTCGTCGTCGAGCTGCCCCGGCCCCCAGCCCGCATAGCCGAGCGCCAGCAGGCTGTGCCGCGGTCCCTGTCCCGCGGCGATCGCCTTCAATATGTCGATCGTCGCGGTCAGCGCGACGGTCTTGTCGATCACCAGCGTCGCGTCCTGGACGTACTCGGCGGAGTGCAGCACGAAGCCGCGCCCGGTCTCCACCGGGCCGCCGAAATGGACGTTGATGCCCTGCGGCGCCTCCGACCCGGCGAGGTTGAGCTGGTCGAGAAGGTCGGGGAAGCTGATATTGTCCATCAGCTTGTTGACCACCAGCCCCATCGCGCCCTCGGAGCTATGGGCGCAAAGATAGATCACCGACTTGACGAAGCGCGGGTCCTCCATCTGCGGCATCGCGACCAGGAGCTGGCCGGTCAGATAGCCTTCGCCGTCGTCCTCGGCACTCATAGCACGTCCTCCGGACTGGATCGGATGACGGTCCCGGCTTCCGACGGACGGTCGGCGGACACGAAACCGATTGAATTTCCACCGCGCATCGCCGACCTATATATCCGTTGCCGGGGCCGCATCGGCCCTCGCTCGAAGTATAGCCCAGGATCGGCCGGAACCATAACGGTGCAAACGACGTGATCGGTACCAACAAGTCCCGCCTCGGCGTGGCGCTCGGTCTCGCCGCGCTGGCGCTGTCGCCCTTGCTCGCCGGCGAGTCGCGGGCCGCCGCTTCCCCGTGGTGGACCAACGAACACGGCGCGGTGCGCCTGATCGCGGAGTCGGACGCCGCCGGCGACGCCCGGACGCTCGGCCTCGGCATCCATTTCCGCATGAACCCGGGCTGGAAGATCTACTGGCGGTCGCCGGGCGACGCCGGCTTCCCGCCGCACCCCGACTGGACCGGCTCGCGCAACCTGGAGGCCGCCGCGCTGTCCTGGCCGGCGCCCGAGCGGTTCTCGGTGGTCGGTCTCGAAACCCTGGGCTATCGCGGCGAGGTCGTCCTGCCGGTCGATGCCGCGATCGCCCGGCCGGGCGAGGCGCTCTCGGTGCGGGCGCGGATTCCCTATCTCGTCTGCGACGACGTCTGCGTCCCCTATACCGCCGAGCTCGCCCTCGGATTGCCGGCGGGGGAGGCGGCCCCGTCGCGCGAGGCGGCGCTGATCGACCGGTTCAGCGCCCTGGTGCCGCGCACCGGCGCCGACCGGCCGATCCGCGTCGCCTCCGCCGCCGCGGTCGGCGGGCCGGTAACGCGGGCGCTCGAGGTCAGCCTCGCCGCCGATGCGCCGCTGGCGCGGCCCGACATCTATGTCGAGGGGCCGGATGGCTGGGGGTTCGGCGCGCCCGACTACCGGATCGGCGAGGACGGCAAGACCGCCTTCGCCCGGATCGCAGCGCTCGCCCCGCCCAAGGGCGGCAGCCTGGCGGGCCGCGAAATCCGCTTCACCGTGGTCGACGGCGAGCGCGCCGCCGAGCAGGTTCTGGCGCTGGCCGCCGCGCAGACCGCTTCGCCCGGCTCCGCCCAGGCCATGGACCTGTCGCTGTGGACGGTGCTCCTGCTGGCGGTGGCGGGCGGGCTGATCCTCAATCTGATGCCCTGCGTGCTGCCCGTCCTCTCGCTCAAGCTGCTGTCCGCGGTGAGCCATGGCGGCGGCGACCGGGGCGAGGTGCGCGCCGGCTTCGTCGCCTCGGCGGCGGGGATCGTGGTCTCCTTCCTGGTGCTCGCCAGCTTCGTCGCGGGGTTGCGGCTGGCCGGCGAGACGGTCGGCTGGGGCGTCCAGTTCCAGCAGCCCCTGTTCCTCGCCGTCATGGCGGTGATCGTCACCCTGTTCTCCGCCAACCTCTTCGGATTGTTCGAGATCCGCCTGCCCGGCGCGGTCGCCGACATGGCCGCCGGGGCGGGCGGCCGGCGCGTCCAGGGCAGGATGGGGCATTTCCTCACCGGGGTTTTCGCGACCCTGCTGGCCACCCCGTGCTCGGCGCCGTTCCTCGGCACCGCCGTCAGCTTCGCGCTCATGCGCGGCGCGGCCGAGATCTACGCCGTGTTCCTGTGCCTCGGAATCGGCCTCGCGCTGCCCTATCTCGCGGGCGCCGCGTTTCCCGGCATCGCCACGCGGCTGCCGCGCCCCGGGCAATGGATGGTGACGCTCAGGCGCGGCCTGGGGGTCCTGCTGCTGGCGACGGCGCTGTGGCTGGTGACGGTGCTTGCGGTCCAGCTCGGGGCGTGGCAGGCGGTCGCCGTCGGCGCGGCGCTGGCGGCGCTGCTCGCCGGCCTCGTGCTCGCCCGGCCGGGCGCCGGGACGACGCGGCGGGCGGGGCGCGGCCTCGCCGGCGCGGCGGCCGCGGCGGCGCTGGCGCTCGCCATCTGGCCCGGCGCGGGGTCCGGCCGCGCCGCGAGCGTCGCCGCCCACTGGATGCCGTTCGAGCGCCAGGCGATCGCCTCGGCGGTGGAATCGGGCAAGGTGGTGTTCGTCGACGTCACCGCCGACTGGTGCATCACCTGCCAGGTCAACAAGGCGCTGGTGCTCAACAACCGGGCCGTCAGCGAGCGGCTGACCGGCGATCGCGTGGTGGCGATGGTCGCCGACTGGACCCGGCCGAGCGACGAGATCGACGCCTATCTCAAGTCGTTCGGCCGTTTCGGCATTCCGTTCAACGCGGTCTACGGGCCGGCGCGCCCCGGCGGCGAGCCGTTGCCCGAGCTGCTGACCGAGTCGACGGTGCTGGAGGCGATCGACCGCGCGGCCGGCACCGCGCCGCGGATCGCCGAACGCTGACCGGGCATGCACCCCCGGCCGGGGTGACAAGCGGCCGCCGATCCCTTATTTCAGCGGGGATTCACACCAGCCAGGGGCATGACATGACGATTCAGGTCGGCGACAGGATTCCTTCCGCAACCCTGACCGCGATGGGCTCGGACGGCCCGGGGCCGGTTACCACCGAGGAGCTTTTCTCCGGCAAGAAGGTCGTGCTGTTCGCCGTGCCCGGCGCGTTCACGCCCACCTGCTCGGCCAAGCACCTGCCCAGCTTCGTGGAGCAGGCGGCGGCGATCAAGGACAAGGGCGTCGACACCATCGCCTGCGTCGCCGTCAACGACGTGTTCGTGATGGATGCCTGGGGCAAGAGCCAGGATGTCGGCGACAAGGTGCGGATGCTGGCCGACGGCAGCGCCGACTTCGCCCGCGCGCTCGATGTCGAGCTCGACCTCGTCGGGCGCGGGCTCGGCGTGCGGTCGCGCCGCTACTCGATGATCGTGGAAGACGGAACCGTCACCAGCCTCAACCTCGAAGAGGGCGGCGGCTACGAGGTCAGCGACGCCGGCACCATCCTCGGCCAGCTCTGATCCCTTCAGGCCCGGGCATCGGCCTCGCGCTGCTGCGCGAGGCCCTTGCGCGCAAGCGCGTCGGCGCGCTCGTTGTCCGGGTGGCCGGCATGGCCCTTCACCCAGCGCCAGTCGATCCGGTGCCCGGCGGCCAGCGCGTCCAGCCTCTTCCATAGATCGACGTTTTTGACCGGCTTCTTCGCCGCCGTCTTCCAGCCATTGGCCTTCCAGCCCCGGATCCAGCGCGTGATCCCGTCCCGCAGATAGACGCTGTCGGTATGGAGGCGCACCCGCGAGGGGCGCTTCAGCGCCTCGATCGCCTTGATCGCCGCCATCAGCTCCATCCGGTTGTTGGTCGTCGCCGCCGCGCCGCCGCACAGCTCCTTCTCCGAGGCGCCGTGGCGCAGCACCGCCCCCCAGCCGCCCGGGCCCGGGTTCCCGCTGCACGCGCCGTCGGTGAAGATGTCGACCACGCTCATCCGTCGAGCCCGTAGGCGCCGGGGCCGGCGGCGCCCCGGTGGAAGCGGAGCTTGTGCAGATATTCGAGCGGGTCCTTGCGGCCCACCAGGACGCCGTCGGGCGGGAACAGCGCGTCGTGCAGGCGGGTCAGCAGGAACCTCAGCGCCGCGCCGCGCGCGAGGATCGGCAGCGCGGCGATCTCGCCCGGGTCCAGCTCGCGCACCGCGCGATATCCGTCGATCATCCGCCGCGCCCTGGCGGCGTTGAAGCTGAAATCCGCCTCGAAGCACCAGGCGTTGAGGCACACGGCCAGCTCATAGGCATAGAAGTCGTTGCAGGCAAAGTAGAAGTCGATCATCCCCGACAACCTGCCGCCGAGGAAGAACACGTTGTCCGGGAACAGATCGGCGTGGATGATGCCGCTCGCCGCCTCCGCCGGCCAGTGCCGGGCGAGAAAGCCGAGCTCGTCGTCGATCTCCGCGGCGAGGCCGGGGGCGATGTCGCCCGCCGAACCCCGGCAGGTCTCGAACAGCGGCCCCCAGCCCGACGGGCCCAGCGCGTTGCGCCGCCGCATCGAAAAATCCGCGCCCGCCCGGTGCATCGCCGCCATCGCGCCGCCCAGCGCGGCGCAGTGCGCGGGCGCGATGTTGCGCACGCACATGCCGTGCAGGAAGGTCACGATCGCCGCCGGCCGGCCGCACAGCTCGCGCAGCGCCTCGCCGTCGCGCCCGCGAACCGGGGTCGGGCAGGCGATGCCGCGGCCCGCGAGATGGTCCATCAGCCCGAGAAAGAAGGGCAGGTCCTCCGGCGCCACGCGGCGCTCGTACAGCGTCAGGATGTACGAGCCCCGCTCGGTCTGGAGCAGGTAGTTGGAGTTCTCGATCCCCTCCGCGATTCCCTTGCAGGCCAGCACGCCGCCGATGTCGTAGGCGGCCACGAAGGCTTCGAGCGCATCGTCCGGAACGTCGGTATAGACCGCCATGTCGCCGCCGGCGGCCGCCTCAGGCCGTGAGCGCTCGCGGCAGGCTGAACTCGACCGACTCCTCGATCGACGAGACCTCCTCGACCGTCACGTCGAACAGCGTGCGGCAACGATCGATCAGCTCCTCGACCAGGACCTCGGGCGCCGATGCGCCGGCCGTCACCCCGAGCGCGGCCACGCCGTCCAGCCAGGCGGGGTCCAATTCGCTCGCGCGCTGCACCAGCACCGCCTTGTCGCATCCCGCGGCGCGCGCCACTTCGACGAGGCGCCGGGAGTTGGACGAGTACGGCGCGCCGATCACCGCGAGCGCGTCGCAGCGCCCGGCGATCGCCTTGACCGCGGCCTGCCGGTTGGTGGTGGCGTAGCAGATGTCTTCCTTGCGCGGCGGCTCGATCGCCGGGAAGCGCGCCTTGAGCGCCTTCACGATGGCCTCGGTGTCGTCGACCGACAGCGTGGTCTGGGTGACGTAGGAGAGCCGCCCGGGATCGTCGACCTCGACGGTACGGGCCTGCTCCACGGTCTCCACCAGAACGATGCTGCCTGCGGGGAGCTGGCCCATGGTTCCGATCACCTCGGGATGGCCGGCGTGGCCGATCAGGATGACCTGCCGCCCCTCGCGCTCGTGGCGCTGCGCGTCGACATGCACCTTGGTGACCAGCGGACAGGTCGCGTCGAGATAGAACAGCTCGCGCGAATCGGCCTCGGAGAACACCGCCTTGGCGACGCCATGGGCGCTGAACACCACCGGCACGCCGTCGGGCACCTCGTCCAGCTCCTCGACGAAGACCGCGCCCTTCTGCTCCAGCGCCTCGACCACGTAGCGGTTGTGGACGATCTCGTGGCGCACATAGACCGGCGCGCCGTATTTGCGAAGCGCCAGCTCGACGATGTTGATCGCCCGGTCGACCCCGGCGCAGAAGCCGCGCGGCCCGGCGAGAAGGATTTTCAGCGATGGCTTCTGCATGTGCTGCCGACCCCGTTCCAACCGCTCCCTTGAGGATCGCCGGCCGGAACACTAGATTGCCGGGGATACCATAGCGGCATTCGGATAGGAAGCTTGGTCATGGCGGAACCGGTCATCGCGCAAAAGGAGCCCTACGGCATCGAGGTCGAGACGGGCACCGAGTACTGGTGGTGCGCCTGCGGGCGCAGCAGCTCCCAGCCGTTCTGCGACGGCTCGCACAAGGGCACCGGCATGGCGCCCATGCAGTACGAGGCCAAGGCCGACCGGACGGTCTGGTTCTGCGGCTGCAAGAGCACGTCCAACAAGCCGGTCTGCGACGGTACCCATAACGACCTCTAGGGTCCGATGGCAGGTCCGAGAGGCGGTCGTTCAGTGCTGTCCCGCCGCCGGGTCGCAATCCTGCTGGCGGCGTGCGCAACGCCGCTCGCCATCCATGGCTGCGGTGGCGACGCCGGGCGGGCGGAGCGGATCTGCCCGCGGGTCGAGATCCTCGAACACGCCGACCGGCTGACCGAATTCCGCTCCGGCGCGGGGCGCGACGTGACCGACGTGGTGGTGCGCGGCCGGCTGGTCGATTTCGCCGGCGAATGCGAGATCGAGGAGGATTCGGTCGAGGTCGATCTGGTCGTCGAGTTCGCGCTCGACCGCGGCCCCGCCAACCGCGCCGGCAAGGCGCGGTTCGCCCATTTCGTCGCCATCCAGGAGTTCCACCCCGACCCCGCCGGCAAGCGCGTCTTTCCCGTCGAGATCGACTTCGAGGCGGGCCGCGACCGGGCCCTGTTCCGGGATCGGGTGGCGATTTCGATCCCGCTCGCCGGCGGGCGCAGCGCCAGGGACTACAACGTCTTCATCGGCTTTCAGCTCGACCGCGGCCAGCTCGACTACAACCGGTCGGGCGGCGCCCGGCGGCCGGTTCGCGGGGGCGGTTGACGCGGACTCCCCGCCCCATAAGATAGGGCATGTCCGGCCACGGGTCGGATGCTGCGCTACACAGACGACCCCCGCGGGAGAGTTCGGTCTCGCACCGGCGCCGAAGGAGCAAGGGCCCCGGAAACTCTCAGGCAAACGGACCGCGGGTTGATGTGTCTCTGGAAAGCGGGCCGCCGCGCCGTCGGGCGAGCGGTCCCACCGAAGGGGTAAGCGGGACGAAACCGTCCCGTGATTCTCTCAGGTCCACGGACAGAGGGGGCGCGCGGCGCTATACGCGCGCGTGCTTTCTGCCGGAGGACCCGATGAGCGATCCCGAATCCGCTCCCGCCAGGCCGACCCCGCTGACCGGTCTGCATCGCGCCCTCGGCGCCAGGATGGCGCCGTTCGCCGGCTACGACATGCCGATCCGCTACGCCGGCGGGATCGTCGAAGAACATTTGCACACGCGAAGCGCGGCGTCGCTGTTCGACGTCTCGCATATGGGCCAGCTCACGATCCGCGGCGCCGGCCGGGCCGGCGCGCTGGAGGCGCTGGTGCCGGGCGACATCGCCGGGCTCGCCCCGGGGCGGATGCGCTACACGATGCTGACCGACGAGGCGGGCGGCATCCTCGACGACCTGATCGTCACCAATGTCGGGGACTACCTGTTCGTCGTCGTCAACGCCGCCCGCAAGGACGCCGACATCGCCCATTTGCGCGACGCGCTGCCCGGTGGATGCGTCGTCGAGGCGCTCGACCGGGGGCTGGTGGCGCTGCAAGGTCCGCAGGCGGCCGCCGTCCTCGCCCGGCTGGCGCCGGGCGCCGAGGCGCTCCCCTTCATGAGCGCCGCGCCCTTCGAGATCGACGGCGCGAAGCTCGCGGTCACCCGGTCCGGCTATACCGGCGAGGACGGGTTCGAGATCTCCATCCCGGCCGGCGACACCGAACGCATCGCCCGCCTGCTGCTCGACCAGAAGGAGGTCGAGCCGGCCGGGCTCGGCGCGCGCGACACGCTACGGCTGGAAGCCGGGCTCTGCCTCTACGGCCAGGATATCGACCGGACCGCCACGCCGGTCGAGGCCGGGCTCGCCTGGACCGTCTCCAGGCGCAGGCGGGCGGAAGGCGGCTTTCCCGGCGCCCGCGTCATCCTCGACCAGCTCGCCTCGGGTCCGCCGCGCCGCCGCGTCGGCATCCGGCCCGACGGGCGCGCCCCGGCGCGCGCGCACACGACGATCCGAGAGGCCGGCGGCGAGGCGATCGGCGAGATCACCAGCGGCGGCTTCGGGCCGAGCGTCGGCGGCCCGGTGGCGATGGGCTATGTCGACGCCCGGGCGGGCGAAGCGGGAAGGGCGGTCGAGGTCGTGGTGCGCGGCCGGCCGCTGCCCGCCCGCGTCGCCGCGCTGCCGTTCGTTCCGCACCGCTACTTCAAGGGCTAGGGGGACAGGGAAATGGCCGACCTCAGATACAGCGAAGAGCATGAATGGGTCCGCGTCGAAGGCGATATCGCGGTGATCGGGATTTCCGACTACGCGCAGGACCAGCTCGGCGACGTGGTGTTCGTCGAGCTCCCCGAGCCCGGCCTGGCGGTCGCCCAGGGCGACGAGGCGGCGGTCGTCGAGTCGGTCAAGGCGGCGAGCGAGGTCTATGCGCCGGTGAGCGGCGAGGTGGTCGAGGTCAACGAGCCGCTGGCCGACGATCCCGGGCTGGTCAACCGCGAGCCGACCGGCGGCGGCTGGTTTCTCAAGGTGAGGATGTCCGATCCGGAGGAGGTCGACGCCCTGCTCGACGAACCGGCCTACCGGAACTTCGTGTCCACCCTCTGACCCGCGGAAAGGCAGAGCGATGCGCTACCTCCCGCTGACCGAGTCCGACCGCCGGGCGATGCTCGCCGCGATCGGCGTAGCTTCCGTCGACAGCCTGTTCCGCGACGTGCCCGAGGCGGCCCGCGACCCGGTCTTCGACCTGCCCGACCATGCCGGCGAGATCGAGGTCGAGCGCGCGCTCGGCGCGCTTGCCGCGCAAAACCTCGCCGCCGGCTCGGCGCCGTTCTTTCTCGGCGCCGGCGCCTATCGCCACCACGTGCCGGCGAGCGTGGACGCGCTGATCCAGCGCGGCGAGTTCCTCACCTCCTACACCCCCTACCAGCCGGAGATCTCGCAGGGCACGCTGCAGGCGCTGTTCGAGTTCCAGACCCAGGTCGCGCTGATCGCCGGCCTCGATGTCGCCAACGCGTCGATGTATGACGGCGCCACCGCCTGCCTGGAGGCGGTCGGCATGGCGCGCCGCGTCACGAGGCGGCGCCGCGTGGTGGTCTCCGGCGCGCTGCATCCGCAATACCGCGAGGTGACCGAGACCGGGCTCAGATTCCTCGATGCCGAGCTCGACTGCCCGGCGCCCGATTTCGACGGCACCGAGTCGCTGGCCGGCAGGATCGACCAAGACACCGCCTGCGCCGTCGTGCAGTATCCCGATTTCTTCGGCCGGGTGCGCGATCTCGCGCCGCTCGCCGAGGCCTGCCACGAGGCGGGCGCGCTGCTGATCGTCGCGGTGACCGAGGCGGTGGCGCTCGGCGCGCTCAGATCCCCCGGCGAGATGGGGGCCGACATCGTCGCCGCCGAAGGCAAGTCGCTCGGCAACCCGCTCACCTTCGGCGGACCCTATGTCGGGCTGTTCGCCTGCCGCGACCGCCATGTCCGGCAGATGCCGGGACGGCTGGCCGGCGAGGCGCTGGACGCGGACGGAAGGCGCGGCTGGGTGCTGACGCTCGCCACCCGCGAGCAGCATATCCGGCGCGAGAAGTCGACCAGCAACATCTGCACCAATTCGGGGCTCTGCGCGCTCGCCTTCGCCATCCATCTGAGCCTGCTCGGCGAGGCCGGGTTCGTCCGGCTCGCGCGCCTCAACCACGCCCGCGCCGTGGCGCTCGCCGAGCGGCTCGACGCGGTCCCCGGCGCGGCGGTGGTGAACGAGAGCTTCTTCAACGAATTCACTCTCCGCCTCGACCGTCCCGCCGCCGGGGTGGTCGACGCGCTCGCCGCGCGCGGCGTGCTCGCGGGCGTGCCGGTGTCCCGCCTGCTGCCGGGCGAGGCCGGCGCGGCGCCGCTGCTGCTGGTCGCCGCCACCGAGACCGTGTCGGAGGACGACATGGCGGCGCTCGAAGCCGCGCTCCGGGAGGTCCTGCGATGAGCGCCGGGACGGGGGCGGACGGCATCCGCCATCGCGGGCTGCGCTTCGAGGAGCGGCTGATCTTCGAACAGGGCGCGGAGGGGCGCACCGGCGTCGACCTGCCCGAGCCGCCGGCGCTCGCCGACCGCCTCGGCGGTCTCGCGCGCGCGACGCCGATCGGCCTGCCCGGGCTCTCCGAGCCCCAGGTGGTGCGCCACTTCACCCGGCTCAGCCAGAAGAACTACGCCATCGACAGCGGCCTCTACCCGCTCGGCTCCTGCACGATGAAGCACAACCCGAGGCTCAACGAGAAGCTCGCCAGGCTGCCCGGCTTCGCCGACATCCACCCGCTGCAGCCCGAATCCACCGTGCAGGGCGCGCTCGCCCTGATGGACCGGCTGGCCGGCTGGCTCCGGGCGCTCACCGGGATGCCGGCGATCGCGCTGTCGCCGGCGGCCGGCGCGCATGGCGAGTGGACCGGGCTGATGGTCGTCCGCTCGGCGCACGAGGCGGCGGGCGATGCGCGGAAGCGCGTGCTGGTGCCCGATTCCGCGCACGGCACCAACCCCGCAAGCGCCGCGATGTGCGGCTACGAGGTCGCCGCGGTGCCGCTGAACGCGCGCGGGCGGGTCGATCTCGCCGCGCTCAAAGCCGCGCTCGACGACGATGTCGCGGCCTTCATGCTGACCAACCCCAATACCTGCGGCCTGTTCGAGGACGAGATCCTGGAGCAGGCCGAGGCGGTGCGCGAAGCCGGCGCCTATTTCTACGCCGACGGCGCCAATTTCAACGCCATCGTCGGCCGGGTGCGGCCCGGCGATCTCGGCATCGACTGCATGCATCTCAACCTGCACAAGACGTTCTCGACGCCGCATGGCGGCGGCGGCCCGGGCAGCGGCCCGATCGCCCTCTCCGAGGCGCTCGCGCCCTTCGCCCCGGTGCCCTATGTGGTCGGCGGGCCGGACGGCTTCCGGCTGATCGAGCACGATGCCGGGTCGGCCTTCGGGCGGGTCAAGGGCTTCCACGGCCAGATGGGCATGTTCGTCCGCGCGCTCGCCTACATCCTGAGCCACGGCATCGACGGGCTGCGCCAGGCCTCCTCGGACGCGGTGCTCAACGCCAACTACGTCTCGGCCGGGCTAAGCGACCTGATGAGCCTGCCCTATGACGGCCCCTGCATGCACGAGGTGCTGTTCGACGATTCCTTCCTCAAGGACACCGGCGTCAGCACGCTCGACCTCGCCAAGGCGATGATCGACGAGGGCTACCACCCGGCGACCATCTACTTCCCGCTGGTGGTGCATGGCGCGCTGCTGCTGGAGCCCACCGAGACCGAGTCGCGCGAGAGCCTCGACCACCTGATCGCGACGCTGCGGGACATCGTCCGGCGCGCGCTGGCCGGCGAGGCCGATTCGTTCCACGCCGCGCCGGCGCACGCGCCGCGCCGCCGCTTCGACGAGACCGCCGCCGCGCGCCGCCCGGTGCTGCGCTGGCGCCCCCCGGAAGCGGAAGATCGGGCCGCCGAATGAGCGCGGGGGGAGAGACGGTGGAACGCGGCTTCGGGCCGGTCGGCGCCGCGCTGCGCGAGCCCGCGCTCGGCGAGCGGGCGGGCTAGGCGACAGATCGCCCGACGCGTTCCGGGCCTCCGACGGCCGCCCGGACGCATGCCGGGGGTCGATGCCGTCTCCCCGCGTCACGCCAAAATAGTACCGTTTCGGGACAATGTTTCACGTGAAACAATGGTCAGCATTGCTGACCTATCGTCAAAAGGCAAAATAGCGCTTGACATGGGACGCGTTTTGGGGTAGATTTGCCACGCTCGCGAAATGGGGCGCCGGAGATGCCGGCGCCCTTTCTCGCCGCCCGGAACTTCGCCGGGGCGCGGCGCGGGAGCCCGGCGGCGCTACTGCGCGAAGGAACGGCCGCCCGTCGTCGTGAGTCCTCGGACTATCCCGGTGCTCCGTGCGCCAGGTTGAGCGCCAGCAGCTTCGCCAGCGCGTTCTCGTCCGGGATCCCCGCATCCCAACCATAGGCCGCGGCCACGGCGGCATCGAGGGCCGCGTGGGCATCGGCGAGCCATTGCGGGCGGTCGTTGTAGAGGTTGGTCAGCGTGCGGGCCCTCAGCGCCTTCTCCGCCGCGGCGTTGCGCGGCACCGGGCGCCTCGGGTAGCCGGGAACCGGCTCGTCCACCCACCCCACCCATTCGGGCGGGTTGAGCCAGCGGTCGCGCAGCTCGACCAGCCGCCGCGCGGCCCCGGCGATGGCGACGGCGCGGGGATCGCCGGCGTAGTCGGCAGCGGGGATGTCGGGCGAGAGGCCGTCCGGGAACGGGAAGGTCTCGAAGGTGGTGGTCGGGGTGTAGCGCGGATCGTTGCCCTTGCCGAGCCACGTTCCGAGCCGGAGCGACCACGCCTCGTGAAACCGGCTGTGCAGGATACCGAAGGTGGTGTCGTCGTCGCGGGCAATCGCGATCGCTGCACTGTCCAAGCAGACGCCGGCATCGACCCATACGAACAGCCGGTGTTTGGAGACACGTGGCGTCGCGACAAAGCGTGGCAGACCGTCGAGCGCGCGCCACATGCCCTGTCGCGGCTCGACATGGCGCCACCAATTGACGCGGTAGGCCTCGCGGCGATTCCGTTGCCGCATCGGGTGGACGTGTTCGCGCGCGTACCGATAGGGCTCCTCGTAGAGCGCGGCCTCCGCCTCCTCCATGCGCCAGCCGAAATCGACGATCCACTTGCCGGCCGGTCTGCGGGTCAGGTCCATGCCGTTCGCCCAAGGCCTGAGCACGTCGGCGTTCGGCCGTCCGTTCGGATTGGCCGGAAGGCGCAGCCACGCCCGCGCAAGATCGCCGGGAATGTCGAACGGCCCGCCCTTGGTGTCGCCCATGAAGGCGGCCCCGACATTCGCGGGCTGGCGCACGGCCCGCGTCAGGTCGATCCCTGCGCCGCCGCGCCTGGCCGTCAGGTCGGCGTAGATTTCGTCGACGGGCTCGCCGTCGAGCCGGACCTCGGGCGCGTGACCGTCCCCGGCGCGGGCGAAGCTCACCAGCGAGACCCGTACCGCCGCGCCGTCGATCACCCAGGGCTCGTCGCTCCAGGCGTCGAAGATCGGGTGTCCCACGGTCGCTGCCTGCAACGCCCGCCGGTTGGCACCGCCGCGGATCGAGTTGGTGGCGACCAGGCCGACCCGGTGCGCCTTGCCCGTGTCGACATGCTCCCCCGCCTTCACGAACCAGTAGCAGACCAGATCGGCTTCCGGCGGCACGCGGCGTTGGTAGGCCGCGAAGACCCGCGCAACATAGTCCTCGCCCAGCTCACCGATCAGGAGCTTCCCGCCGAGGAAGGGCGGGTTGCCGATCACCACGTCGACCTCGGGCCAGCCGGGCTCGCTCCCGTCGGGCGCCAGGATCGCGTCGCGGCATTCGATGTTGTCGAGCGGCTTGAGGATGGGGTTGCGGGCCTCGGTGAACCCGTTGCGGCGCATCCACTGGATTTCGCCGATCCAGACCGACACGCGGGCGAGCTCGGCGGCGTAGGCGTTGACCTCGATGCCCCGGACGTTCGCCGGGCCGGTCGCGGGAAAGCGGCGTTCAAGCCCCAAGGCCTCCGCTTCAAGCTGTACCCGGTGCTCAATGTCTTTGAGCGCGTGCAGCGCCAGATAGAGGAAGTTGCCCGAGCCGCAAGCCGGGTCGAGCACCGTGAATTCCTGCAAGCGCTTCAGGAACGCGTTCAGCAAACCTTGCGACGGGCTAATCCTCACGGGTCCTTTCCTGCGGCGTCGCGTCCTCGGCCTTGCCTTCTCCTCCTTCGCTATAGCGGCCGCGATCTCGGCCTTCGCGGTCTCCCATTCCGCCAGCAGGGGGCGGACGATCACCGGCTCGACGATCCGCATGATCTTGTCGCGGTCGGTGTAGTGCGCGCCGAGCTGGGAGCGCTTGTCGGGGTCGAGCCCGCGCTCGAACAGGGTGCCGAGGATCGACGGGTCGATCTCCGACCAGTCGAGCGCCGCCGCCCTGAGCGCCGTGTCGATCTCGTCCCGCTCCAGCGGCAGGGCGGAGTCGTCGTCGAACAGCCCGCCGTTGAACCAGGCGACCGCCTCGAACCCGATCCGCCCGCCGGACGCCATCGCCCCGAACAGGTCGCGGGCGAGGTCGGCGAATTCTCCCGGCCGCCGGCGCGCGTGTTCCAGCATCCGGGTGAACATGTCGTCGGGCAGCAGGCCCACGTCCTCGGCGAACATGCAGAACACCAGGCGGTTCACGAAATGCGCCACCGCCTGCGGGTCGTGGCCCCGGTCGCGGAGCGATTGCGCGAGCTCGGCAAAGGTTTCCGCGGCGCGCGCGGTCACCGCCTGGCGCGTCTCGCTGGGGCGCAGCCGCTCCGGGTCGGACATCGCCCATTTCAGCTTGTCCCGGTTGCCGGGCTCGGCGAGGCCGTCCAGCGCGAACTCGTGCGTCTCGCTCACGCTGTTGGTCCAGTTGGTGCGGATGCGAAACCGCTCCATGTCCGAGACGATCAGGAGCGGCGGGTTCTCCAGGGCCAGCGCGTATTGCCTGAGCTGGTTGAACGCCGCGTCGAGGTCGGCGAGCTTGCCCTTGTACTCCCAGGCGAAGCGGCCCTGCCGCCAGACATCGGCCCAGCCGTCGCCGCCGGTGTCCTTGCGGGCGCCGCGCTCGAAGCAGTAGCGCTCGCCCGTGGGATCGGCCTCCGCCGGGGTCGGCTCGCCGAGCAGCCGGCACAGGTCGATGAAGTGCTCCTGCGCCGCCGAGCTCTCCTTCAGCGCGGAGGCGCGCCACTTGGCGATGAAGTCGCCCGGCGTCACGGGCGCGTCCGACCGTCGCGGCGAGGCCGGCGATCGGTGTCCCAGGTGATGCCGGGGTTTGCATTGCTCAAGCCGAGCCCCACCGTCTCGCGCTCCTGCCGTGCCGCGTGCCGCGCAAAGGGTATAGCCGGCGCCGTGATGGCTCAAACGGCCAAGCGGGGCGGATGGCTCGTCTTTGCTGATGAAATGCTGCCCGCTCGACCGCGACGCCAGGCGGGCAGGCCTGCTTAGTCGAAGGCGCGGAGCAAGGTGATGCGCACCGCTACTGGCCCGAGATCCGTTGCCGCTTCGACGATCCGACTCTCGGGATCGCGGGGGAAGGAGCACCGAGCATCGAACTTGAGGCCGCCCGGCCCGGCCATATGGCCCTGGACAACCTGCACCCCTTCCGGAACCGATACGACGACTTCCATGTCGAGAAGCTGCGTTTGCTCGTTCCAGCGGTAAGTGCCGTCGTAGCGTCCGCCCGCCCAATCGGCGCCGACCACTGCGCCGGTGTCTAGCGCCAGCAGAGCGAACCCGGAATCGGCCTGCCCCGCATATTCAACCTTGTAGAACCCCTCCCGCATGGGCGCGCTTCTCCGTGAATTAGAAATGGCATTGGGCGGTGGAAGGGGCCGCGCGGCTGTTGGGTTGTCAACCAATTTCCGGTTGTCGAAGAACTCGACAAAAAGCTGTCGGACCGCGGTGCCGGTCGCCCTCATCGCGCCGCCTGATAGACGCGGCAAGGGCGCCTCGCCACGATGGAGGATCGGGTCGGCTCCATCGTCAGCGACCGGCCCGCTTCGCATACGTCGGAGAAAACAGAGGAGCAACGCATGAAGGCCGTCCGCCTGTCGCGCAACCTTGTCGTGGCGATCGCATTGGTGGTCTCCCTCGGCGCCAACGTGACACTGTTCGTCGGTGGGGTGCTGTACAGCGTCGTCGATCAGCTCGTGGACCAGGCGTTCGACCTCGATACCCCGTGGGGAAAGCAGCGCAGGGCCGTGGCCGAGTTGAAAAAGGAAAACGACGGTCTGCGAACCGAGAACCGCAAGCTGCGGGGTCAACTCAAGAAAGTCGGCAAGGCCGCGGACCGGTCCCGGACCCGCCTGCTCAGATCGGCAAGTCGGAGCGTCGCGACGGCGCCGGCGAAGGCGCTGCCCTACGCCGGCGCCCTCGTCGTCGCCGGTCTCACTGCGATGGAAATCAGGGACCTTTGCGACGCCATGAGCGATATGGACCGCATCAAGCGGGTGGTCGATGACCCGGAATCAGAGACCGAGAGCGAGCCCGCCGTTTGCCCGGTGCCCGTGCCGTCGCGAGCGCGGCTCCTTGAGCGGATCGAAGGGTCCGCCCAGCAGGCATGGGACGAGAGCACGAAATACGTTCCCGATTTGCCCGGTTGGAACGACATTCCCGACTCATGGCGAGACGCTTTGCAGAACACCGTTCCCGGCTTCTTGCGGGACACTTGGGAACGCCTGAAACGCCTGTTGCCTTGATCCGTACGCGCCCCCTTGGGCTATCTGATACCCCCCGCCCCTGTACCCCCGCAGTCGAACGGCGCCATTTTGGCAACCCTCCCCGCCGGCCTTGGTGACCCGGTGGCGACTCAGGCTCCCGCCCGAGTCACCCTATTTCCCCTAACCCCTTGAAAAGCCTGGTGCCGGATGAGGGATTCGAACCCCCGACCTGCTGATTACAAATCAGCCGCTCTGCCGACTGAGCTAATCCGGCGACCCGGCGACAGATAGCGCCGTCGCGGGCTGCATTCAAGCGCCGTCGCGGCTCTGCTAGGTTGCGCGCGGAGAGTTGCACGAGGCAAGGGGGAGCAGCCATGGCGATCGTCGTCCGCAAGGTAGCGATGGAGCATGTCCAGGACACCGCCGGCATCGAGGCGGCGATGGCCGACGAGGGGTTCGGCGTCGACGACATCGTCGCCCTGGTCGCCAAGACCGAGGGCAATGGCGGGGTCAACGATTTCGGCCGCATCCTGGTCGACCGGATGCTGCGCGACTTCCTGGCGCGCCAGGGCAGCGGCGGGCGCGAGGCGGCGATGCGCGTGCCCATCGCGCTGTCGGGCGGGTGTCCCGGCGTCATCTCGCCGCATATCAACGTGTTCGCCCGCGTCGACGATCCCGATCCAGACCCGGAGGCCGAACGGCTGGCCATCGGCATCGCCATGTCGGAAGCCATCGCGCCCGAGGACATCGGCCGCCCCGCCGGGGTCGAGAAGGTCGCCGGCGGCGTCCGCCTTGCGATGCGGGACGCCGGCATCGAGGATGCGTCGGACATCCACTACGTCCAGTCCAAATCCCCCCTGCTCACCACCGAGACCATCGCCGACGCCAGGTCGCGCGGGCATAGCGTGGCCACCGAGGAGACCATGGAATCGATGTCGATCGCCAACGCCACCGCGGCGCTCGGCATCGGCTACGCGCTCGGCGAGATCCCGATGCCGCGCGAGGACCAGATCGGCCGCGATTTCGATCTCTACTCCTCGGTCGCGTCGTGCTCCAGCGGCAACGAGCAGGTGGAGGCGCAGATCGTCGTGGTCGGCAACCGCAAGGGCGCCGGCGGGCGGTTCCGCATCGGCCATTCGGTGATGAAGGACGCGATCGACACGGACGGCATCTACGAGGCGATCCGCAGCGCCGGGCTGCCGCTCGGCGACCGGCCGCGCCCGTCGGATCTCGGCGATGCGGTGGTCAACTGCTTCGTCAAATGCGAGACCGACCCGACCGGGCGGCTGCGCGGCAGGCGGCAGGTCTCGCTCAACGATTCCGACGTCCACCACACGCTCACGACCAAGGCGACGGTGGGCGGGGTGGTGTCCGCCGCGCTCGGCGATCCGGCGGTGTTCGTCTCGGTCGCGGCGTTGCAGCAGGGGCCGGCCGGCGGCGGCATGGTCGCCGCCATCGTCGACATGGACAAGGCGACCGCCTAGGCCGCCGCGATGGCGACCGAGACGCTGCTGCGGCGCGGCCTGTTCCGCGATTCGGTCGCCCTGATGCAGCTCGCCGCCGCGCTCGAGGCCGAGCCGGGCATCGCGCGCGCCTCGGCGGCGATGGCGAGCCCCGCCAATCTGGCCATGCTGGCGGAGAGCGGCGTCGCCCTGGACGCCGTCGAGGCCCGGGCCAACGACCTCCTGGTGGCGGTCGAGGGCGAGGACGCGGACGCGCTCGCCGCCGCGCTCGAACGGGCGGCGGCGATGCTGGACGGCGGGACCCGGCCGGATGCCGCGCCCGGCGGAGAGGCCGCCCCGGCGCGGCCGCGCAGCCTCGCCGAAGCCGTCGACGCGGCGCCGGATGCGACGCTCGCGCTGATCTCCTGCCCCGGCGAGTACGCGGCGGCGGAGGCGATGAAGGCGCTCCGGCTCGGGCTCGACGCGATGGTGTTCTCCGACAACGTCTCGCTGGAGGACGAGGTCGCGCTCAAGCGCGAGGCGGAGCGGCGCGGCCGGCTGCTGATGGGCCCCGATTGCGGCACCGCCATCGTCGGCGGGGTGCCGCTCGGCTTCGCCAACCGGGTGCGGCAGGGCGCCATCGGCATCGTCGGCGCGTCCGGCACCGGGCTGCAGCAGGTCGCCTGCCTGGTCGACCGCCGCGGGGCCGGGATCTCGCATGCCATCGGCGCCGGCGGGCGGGACCTGTCCCGCCAGGTCGGCGGGACGACGACGCTGCGCGGCCTCGCCATGCTGGCGGCGGACCCGGGGACCGACCGCATCGTCCTGGTCTCCAAGCCGCCCGACGAGGCGGTGATGCGCCGCCTGCTCGACGCCGCCGGCGCGGCGGGAAAGCCGGTAATCGCCTGCTTCGTCGGCGCCCGGCCGCCGGAGCTCCCGGCCAATCTGCGGTTCGCGGCGACGCTGGAGGACGCGGCGGCGCTGGCGGCCGGCACCGCCGGAGCCGCCGGCCCCGGCGCCGATCCGCCGGTGCCGCGCGCTTGCGGGCCGGGCCGGCTGGTCGGGCTGTTCTCGGGCGGTACGCTCTGCTACGAGGCCCAGGCGGTCGCGGCGCCCCTGCTCGGGCGGATCCTGTCCAACGCGCCGCTCGATGCGCGCGATGCCTGGGACGGCGAGGCGGGCGGACACCTGATGCTCGATCTCGGCGACGACGCCTTCACCCGCGGCCGGCCCCACCCGATGATCGACTACCGCCCGAGGCTGGTGCGAATCCGCGATGCCGCCGCCGCGCCCGGCACGGCGGCGATCCTGATCGACGTGGTTCTCGGCTGCGGCGCGCATGGCGACCCGGCGGCGGCGCTCGCGCCGGCGATCGGCGCCCTCGACGGCCCGGTCGCGGTGGGCTCGGTGTGCGGCACCGAGGCCGACCCGCAGCGCCTCTCGCGCCAGGAGGCGGCGCTCGCCGACGCCGGCATGGTGCTCGCCGCGAGCAATGCGGAGGCGGCGCGAATCGCCGCCCGAATCGCCGGCGGGGGCGGGGCGTGAGCGCCGCCGGTCCGACCGGCCCCCGGGTGCTCAATCTCGGCATCGCCGCGTTCGGCGAAGCGATCCGGGAGGCCGGCGGCAGCGCCGTCGACATCGACTGGCGCCCGCCGGCGGACGGATCGCGCGATGCCGGGCTCGCGCTCGCCGCGACCGTCAACCATCCCCGCGTCGAGGCCGCCAACCGCCTCGCCTTCGACCGCTTCCTCGCCGCCGAGCCCGCCGCGACCGGGATCGCGCCGGCGCTGGCGGCGCTGCCCGGAATGGGCGAACGGACGATCCTGCATGCCGGCCCGCCGGTGGAATGGGAGGCGATGTGCGGGCCGATGCGGGGCGCGGTGCTGGGCGCGATCCTGTTCGAGGGCTGGGCCGCGGATCTCGACGCCGCGCGCGATCTCGCCGATTCGGGCGGGGTGGAATTCGATTCCTGCCACCGCCACGCCGCCGTCGGGCCGATGTCCGGCGTGACCTCGCCGTCGATGCCGGTGTGGGCGGTCGAGAACGCGCCGGCCGGCAATGTCGCCTTCTGCAGCCTCAACGAGGGGCTGGGCAAGGTGCTTCGCTTCGGCGCCAACGGCCCGGAGGTGATCGAGCGGCTGCGCTGGATGCAGGGGGAGCTCGCGGACGTGCTGGCGCGCACGCTGGAGGCGCACGGGCCGGTCGAGCTCAAGCCGCTGATCGCCCAGGCGCTGCACATGGGCGACGAGGCGCACAACCGCAACGCGGCGGCGACCTCGCTGCTGGTCAAGCGGCTGGTCGCGCCGGCGCTCGCCTGCGGCGCCGATCCCGCGGCGGTCGCCCGGGTCTTCGCCTTCATCGCCGGCAACGACCATTTCTTCCTCAACCTCTCGATGGCCGCCTGCAAGGCGATGCTCGATGCCGCGCGCGGCGTGGACTACGCCTCGATGGTCACCGCGATGGCGCGCAACGGGGTCGAGTTCGGCATCCAGACGAGCGCCACCGGGGACCGCTGGTTCACCGCCCCCGCGCCGGTCGTCGACGGGCTCTACTTCTCCGGCTTCGGCCGCGAGCACGGCGCGCGCGACATCGGCGACAGCGCGATCACCGAGACCGCCGGGCTCGGCGGGTTCGCGATGGCGGCGGCGCCGGCGATCGTCCGCTTCGTCGGCGGCAGCGCAAGCGAGGCGATCGCCGCCAGCCGCCGGATGCGCGCCATCGCGCTCGGCGCGAACCCCGCCTTCACCCTGCCCGTCCTCGACTTCGCCGCGGCGCCGGCCGGGATCGACGCGCGTCGGGTCGTCGACAGCGGGGTTCAGCCGATCGTCAATACCGGGATCGCCCACCGCGAGGCCGGGATCGGCCAGATCGGCGCCGGCATCACCGCCGCGCCGATGGATTGCTTCGTCCAGGCGGTGCGGGCGCTGCACGGCGCGCTCGCCGGAGCCGGGGACCGCGCCGGCTGACCCGGCTACGCCGCCTGCGCGTGGGCGTAGAGCGCGATGGCGGCGGCGGCCGAGACGTTGAGGCTCGCCGCGCCCCCGGCCATCGGGATGCGCAGCAGGAGATCGCAGCGCTCGGCCGTCAGCCGGCGCAGCCCGCGCCCCTCGGCGCCGAGCACGAGCGCGCAGCGGTCGGGCAGCCCGCCCGGCGCCAGCTCGGTCCCGGCGCCGGCGTCGAAGCCGACGCACCAGAGCCCGCCCGCCTTCAGCCGGCCGAGCGCGCGGGCGAGGTTGGCGACCCGGATCACCGGCACCGATTCGAGCGCGCCCGAGGCCGCCTTGGCGAGCGCCCCGGTCTCCGGCGGGGCGTGGCGGTCGGGCATCACCAGGGCGAGCGCGCCGAGCGCGGCGGCGCTCCTGAGCACCGCGCCCACGTTCTGCGGGTCCTGCACCCGGTCGAGCACGATGGCCGCCGCGCGCCCGCGCGAGCGCGCGGCATCGAGAACCGATTCGAGACCGCCCTGGGCGAGCGGTTCGGCGAGCAGGGCGAGCCCCTGGTGGACGGCGCCCTCGGGCAGGATCCGGCGCAGCGCGTCGCGGTCGACGATCTCCGGCCCGTGCGCGGCGAGGGCCTCGCCCGCATCGCGCTCGGCGAGCAGGCGGAGCCGCCGCCGCGCGGGGTTGGCGAGCGCCGCGGCGACCGCGTGCCGGCCGTAGAGCCAGACCGTGCCGCGCCGCGCCCGGCCGGCGCGCATGCCCTTGTTTCGAGTCATGGGAGGGACTATAATGCGCGCCGACATTGTTCTAACAACTGATCCTGCATGGCGCGCCTCCCATGGTCCGGGACGGGCGCTTTCGCACTTTTCCTGTCGTTGACAGGAGGATGCAAATCGCCTACTTCGGCGGTCTCGGAGGGGTGCCCGAGTGGCTAAAGGGGACGGGCTGTAAACCCGTTGGCGTTTGCCTACGTTGGTTCGAATCCAACCCCCTCCACCAGCCCTCGGCGGCGGCATTCCGAGGGTGCGGGGCGAGGGTGCGGGAGCGGTTGGCGGAGCGGACGGCCAGTGCAGCGGGAGGCCCAGGAACGTCGCGCGGGTGTAGCTCAATGGTAGAGCCCCAGCCTTCCAAGCTGGTTGTGTGGGTTCGATTCCCATCACCCGCTCCAACCACCGACCGCGCGGGTCCGCATCCCGGCCCGGCGAGCCAACCCACACCGGGGACGAATTGAGATGGCGAAGGCGAAGTTCGAGCGTACCAAGCCGCACTGCAATGTGGGGACGATCGGCCATGTGGATCACGGCAAGACGACGTTGACGGCGGCGATCACCAAGGTACTGGCGGAGGCCGGCGGGGCGGAGTTCACGTCCTACGACCAGATCGACAAGGCGCCGGAGGAGAAGGCGCGCGGGATCACCATCGCGACGGCGCATGTGGAGTACGAGACCGGCGCGCGGCACTACGCGCATGTGGACTGCCCGGGCCATGCGGATTACGTGAAGAACATGATCACCGGGGCGGCCCAGATGGACGGGGCGATCCTGGTGGTGTCGGCGGCGGACGGCCCGATGCCGCAGACGCGGGAGCACATCCTGCTGGCGCGCCAGGTGGGTGTGCCTGCGATCGTGGTGTACATGAACAAGGTCGACCAGGTGGACGACGAGGAGATTCTGGACCTTGTGGAGCTTGAGGTGCGCGAGCTTCTGTCGAGCTACGACTTTCCGGGCGACGACATCCCGGTGATCCGGGGCTCGGCGCTGGAGGCTCTGGAGGGCTCGGAGGGCGCGACGGGGACGGGCTCGGTGCTGGAGCTGATGGGCGCGGTGGACGACTACGTGCCGCAGCCGGACCGTCCGAAGGACATGGCGTTTCTGATGCCGATCGAGGACGTGTTCTCGATCTCGGGCCGCGGCACGGTGGTGACGGGGCGGATCGAGCGCGGGACGATCAAGGTTGGCGAGGAGGTCGAGATCGTCGGCTTGAAGGAGACCTCGAAGACGGTGGTGACCGGCGTCGAGATGTTCCGCAAGCTGCTGGACTCGGGCGAGGCGGGGGACAATGTGGGGTGCCTGCTGCGCGGTGTCGGGCGCACGGAGGTGGAGCGCGGCCAGGTGCTGGCGCGGCCGGGCTCGATCACGCCGCACACGAAGTTCAAGGCGGAGGCGTATATCCTGACCAAGGAGGAGGGCGGTCGTCACACGCCGTTCTTCTCGAACTACCGTCCCCAGTTCTACTTCCGCACGACGGATGTGACGGGTCAGGTTGCGCTGCCGGAGGGGACGGAGATGGTGATGCCGGGCGACAACGTGTCGATGGATGTCGAGCTGATCGTCCCCATCGCGATGGACGAGGGGCTGCGCTTCGCCATCCGCGAGGGCGGGCGCACCGTCGGCGCCGGCGTCGTCGCGCAGATCATCGAGTAGCAGGCGTCAACCCGGAAACGGCGGGCACGACCCCAGGAGTGTAGCTCAATTGGCAGAGCACCGGTCTCCAAAACCGGGGGTTGTGGGTTCGAATCCCTCCACTCCTGCCAGCCGGTGCAGCGTCTGACGGGTGACGAGGACAGTCGGATCGACATGGCGAAGATCGGCCCCATCGAGTTTATCCAGCAGGTCCGGCGCGAAGTCGCGCGGGTGACCTGGCCGAGCCGGCGGGAGACCGCGGTGACCACGGTGATGGTGTTCATCTTCGTCGCCCTGGCGGCGCTGTTCTTCTTCGTCGTGGACCAGATCCTGTCGGTCGCGGTGCGCGCGGTGCTGGGGCTCGGGGGCTAGGCGATGACGGCGCGCTGGTACGTGATCCACGTCTATTCCGGGTTCGAGAACAAGGTCGCCCAGTCGATCCGCGAGCAGGCCGCGCAGAAGCATCTCGACGACATGTTCGACGAGGTCCTGGTGCCGACCGAGGAGGTGGTGCGCATGCGGCGCGGCGCCAAGGTGCGCGCCGACCGCAAGTTCTTCCCGGGCTACGTGCTGATCAAGATGGAGCTGACCGACGAGACCTGGCATCTGGTCAAGGACACGCCCAAGGTCACCGGCTTTCTCGGCGGCGGGCGCGGCAAGCCCTCGCCGATTTCCGAGGCCGAGACCCAGCGCATCCTGCGCCAGGTCCAGGAAGGGGTGGAGCGGCCCAAGCCCTCGATCACCTTCGACGTCGGCGAGCAGGTCCGGGTCAGCGACGGCCCCTTCACCTCGTTCAACGGCACGGTGGAGGAGATCGACGAGGAGCGCGCGCGGCTCAAGGTGGCGGTGTCGATCTTCGGGCGCTCCACCCCGGTCGAGCTCGAATACGCCCAGGTCGAGAAGCTGTGACGGCGGGGCGGCAGGCGGTGAATTTCTGAGGCGGCGGTCGAGAGATGGCAAAGAAAATCGCAGGTTTCATCAAGCTGCAGGTGCCGGCCGGGCAGGCGAACCCGTCGCCGCCGATCGGCCCCGCGCTGGGCCAGCAGGGCGTCAACATCATGGAGTTCTGCAAGGCGTTCAACGCGCACACGCAGAACCAGGAACAGGGCGTGCCGACCCCGACGGTGATCACGGTCTATGCCGACCGCTCGTTCTCCTTCGAGACCAGGACCCCGCCGGCGTCCTATTTCATCAAGCAGGCGGCGAGGCTCGAGGCGGGCTCGCAGGAGCCCGGCCACACCATGGTGGGCGCGGTCCGCATGTCGCAGCTGCGCGAGATCGCCGAGAAGAAGATGGCCGACCTCAACGCCAACGACGTCGAGGCGGCGTGCAGGATGCTCGCCGGGACCGCGCGCTCGATGGGCGTGCAGGTGATGGAGTAAGCCGATGGCAAGGAAGGGAAAGCGCCTCAGCAAGGCCTATGAGGGGATCGACCGCGAACGGCTCTACGGCCTCGACGAGGCGGTGGGGCTGCTCAAGCAGCGGGCGAGCACCAGGTTCGACGAGACGTTCGAGCTGTCGATGAATCTCGGCGTCGATCCGCGCCACGCCGACCAGATGGTGCGCGGCATGGTCTCGCTCCCCAAGGGGACCGGCAAGGCGATCCGGGTCGCCGTGTTCGCGCGCGGCGACAAGGCGGAGGAGGCGCGCGGGGCGGGCGCCGACCTGGTCGGCGCCGAGGAGCTCGCCGAGACCGTCCAGGGCGGGACCATCGAGTTCGACCGCTGCGTGGCGACGCCCGACATGATGGCGGTGGTCGGCAGGCTGGGCAAAATCCTCGGCCCGCGCGGGCTGATGCCCAACCCCAAGCTCGGCACCGTCACCCAGGACGTCGCCGCCGCGGTGCAGGCCGCCAAGGGCGGGCAGGTCGAGTTCCGGGTCGAGAAGGCCGGCATCATCCATGCCGGGATCGGCAAGGCGAGCTTCGCCGAGGACGATCTGAAGGAGAACATCCGCGCGCTCGCCGACGCCGTGGTCAAGGCCAAGCCGAGCGGCGCCAAGGGGACTTTCGTCAAGCGCGCCGCGCTGAGCTCGACGATGGGCCCGGGCGTCAAGCTCGACGTCCAGAGCGTGATCGGCGGCGCGTCGTAGCGAACGCGTCTTCCGCGCCGCCCGGCGGCGCGAAGAGGTCCGACCCGGGCCGCGTCCCGGGGAGGAGACCTGTCCGAGACTGCAGGCGCCGCCGGGCAACCGGCGGGTAAGCCCCGCACAGACAGGGGTCGCGAGTTCATCGGTTGCGCTCCCTCGGGGCGCGGGCGGCTCGGGCTTCTGGGACAGGAAGCCGGACCCCGGTGGGGGTCCAGTCGCAACCCGACCGGCGGCGATGCCGGTCCGACAGGAGAGACGATCGTTGAACCGAGCGCAAAAGGTAGAACAGGTGGCTTCGCTCAACGCGCTGTTCGGCGCCACGACCCTCGTCGTGGTGACCCGGCCGGTGGGCCTCACGGTCGCCCAGGCGACCGACCTCCGCCGACGGATGCGCGATGCCGGGGCGCGCTTCAAGGTGACCAAGAACCGGCTGACCAGGCTCGCGCTGGAAGGGACCACGTTCGCGGGCCTGTCCGGCCTGTTCGTCGGCCCGACCGCGATCGCCTATTCCGACGATCCGGTCGCCGCGGCGCGCGTCGCGGTCGATTTCGCGGAACGGAACGAAGCCCTCGACATCATGGGTGGCGGGCTCGGCGAGCAGGTGCTCGACGCCGAGGGGGTCACCGCGCTGGCCAGGCTGCCCTCGCTCGACGAGCTGAGGGGACGGCTGGTCGGCATGATCCAGACGCCGGCGACCAGGGTCGCCGGCGTGCTCCAGGCTCCGGCGGGCCAGTTGGCCCGGCTGATGGGGGCCTATGCAGACAAGGATGCGGCCTGACGGCCGGGCATCCGTATCAGAGAGGAGAAGCGATTATGGCTGCCAATCTCGAACAACTTGTCGAGGACCTGTCGCAGCTCACGGTCATCGAGGCCGCGGAGCTGTCCAAGCTGCTGGAGGACAAGTGGGGGGTGAGCGCCGCCGCCCCCGTCGCGGTCGCCGCCGCCGTCCCGGCCGAGGGCGCCCCGGCCGAGGAAGAGAAGACCGAGTTCGACCTGATCCTGGTCAGCTTCGGCGAGAAGAAGATCAACGTCATCAAGGAAGTCCGCGCCATTACCGGGCTCGGCCTCAAGGAGGCGAAGGACCTCGTCGAGGGTGTGCCCAAGCCGGTCAAGGAGGCGGTGGGCAAGGACGAGGCCGAAGAGATCAGGGCGAAGCTCGAGGAAGCCGGGGCGACCGTCGAGGTGAAGTAGTTGGCCGCGCGCCCAAGGCGGGCGGCGCCGGCGGCAATGTCGATGGGTCCGAACGATCGCTGCGCGCTGGACGGCGGCCGCCGCCGCACCGTCCCGCGCGCCTGAAGAGGTGGCAATGGCACAGTCCTTTACCGGTCGCAAACGCATTCGCAAGGAGTTCGGTCGCATCCAGGCGGCGGCCGACATGCCGAACCTGATCGAGGTGCAGAAGACGTCCTACGACAAGTTCCTGCAGATGGATGTGGGTGCCGAGGACCGGACCGTCAGCGGGCTGCAGGAGGTGTTCCGGTCGGTCTTCCCGATCTCCGACTTCTCGGAGAACGGGACGCTCGAATTCGTCAAGTACGAGCTCGAACCGCCGAAATACGACGTCGACGAGTGCCAGCAGCGCGACATGACCTATGCCGCGCCGCTCAAGGTCACCCTCAGGCTGGTGGTCTTCGACGTCGACGAGGATACCGGCGCGCGCTCGGTCCGCGACATCAAGGAGCAGGACGTCTATATGGGCGACATGCCGCTGATGACGGATAACGGCACCTTCGTCGTCAACGGCACCGAGCGGGTGATCGTCTCGCAGATGCACCGCTCGCCCGGCGTGTTCTTCGACCACGACAAGGGCAAGACCCATTCCTCGGGCAAGTATCTCTTCGCCGCCCGGATCATCCCCTATCGCGGCTCCTGGCTCGACTTCGAGTTCGACGCCAAGGACCTGGTCCATGTCCGCATAGACCGGCGCCGCAAGCTGCCGGTCACCACGCTCCTGTTCGCGCTCGATTCCGAGGAGACCCGGACGCTCAGGGCGGAACGCGCGGCGGCCGGCGAAGCGGTCGCGCCGGAAGAGGTGCGCGGCATGAGCGTCGAGGAGCTGCTCGACTATTTCTACGACTCGATCGCCTACGAGCGCGTGGAAGACGGCTGGAAGACCGGTTTCGAGCCGGACCGGCTGCGCGGGGCGAAGCTGATGGACGACCTGGTCAACGCCGACGACGGCAAGGTCGTCGCCGAGGCCGGGCGGAAGATGACGCCGGGCCTCGCGCGGCGGCTGGGCGAGGCGGGCGTCCGCCAGCTCAAGGTCGGGGACGAGGCGCTGGTGGGGCAGCATCTCGCCGAGGACCTGATCAACGAAGACACCGGCGAGGTCCATCTCGAGGCCGGCGACGAGATCACCGAGGAGGCGCTGGCGGCACTGGCCGAGGCGGGGGTCGGCGCGCTCAAGATCCTGTGGATCGATCACACCCATGTCGGTCCCTACATCCTCAACAGCCTCTCGGTCGACCGCAACCGGTCGCGCGAGGACGCGCTGATGGACATCTACCGGGTGATGCGCCCGGGCGAGCCGCCGACGCTGGAAAGCGCGGAGTCGATGTTCAACTCGCTGTTCTTCGATGCCGAGCGCTACGACCTCTCCGCCGTCGGCCGGGTGAAGATGAATGCCAGGCTCGGGCTGGAGACCGAAGACACGGTGCGGACCCTGCGCAAGCAGGACATCCTCGCCGTGGTCAAGACGCTGGTCGAGCTGAAGGACGGGATCGGCGAGGTCGACGACATCGACCATCTCGGCAACCGGCGGGTCCGCTCGGTCGGCGAGCTGATGGAGAACCAGTACCGGATCGGCCTGCTGCGCGTGGAGCGCGCGATCCGCGAGCGCATGGGCTCGCTGGAGCTCGATTCGGTGATGCCGCACGACCTGATCAACGCCAAGCCGGCGGCGGCGGCGGTGCGCGAGTTCTTCGGCTCCTCGCAGCTCTCCCAGTTCATGGACCAGACCAACCCGCTGTCGGAGATCACCCACAAGCGGCGCCTGTCGGCGCTGGGGCCGGGCGGGCTCACCCGGGAACGGGCCGGCTTCGAGGTGCGCGACGTGCATCCGACCCATTACGGGCGGATCTGCCCGATCGAGACGCCGGAGGGGCCCAATATCGGCCTGATCAACTCGCTCGCGACCTTCGCGCGCGTCAACCGCTACGGCTTCATCGAGACCCCCTACCGCAAGGTCGTCGGCGGCAAGGTCACCGACGAGGTCGAATACCTGTCGGCGATCGACGAGGGCAGCTACACCATCGCCCAGGCGAACGCCAATCTCGACCGCAACGGCAAGTTCACCGACGATCTGGTGAGCTGCCGCCGCGGCGGGGAGTTCGTGCTCGCCCTGCCCGAGTCCATCGGCTTCATCGACGTCTCGCCCAAGCAGCTCGTCTCGGTCGCCGCGGCGCTGATTCCCTTCCTCGAGAACGACGACGCCAACCGCGCCCTGATGGGGTCCAACATGCAGCGCCAGGCGGTGCCGCTGATCCAGACCGAGGCGCCGCTGGTCGGCACCGGGATGGAGGAGGCGGTGGCGCGCGGCTCGGGCGCCACCATCGTCGCCCGGCGCGGCGGCGTGGTCGACCAGATGGACGGCACCCGCATCGTCGTGCGCGCCACCGAGGAGGCCTCGCTGTCGGCGCCCGGCGTCGATATCTACAATCTGCGCAAGTTCCAGCGGTCCAACCAGAACACCTGCATCAACCAGCGCCCGCTGGTGAAGGTGGGCGACCGGGTGAATGCCGGCGACATCATCGCCGACGGGCCGTCGACCCATCTCGGCGAGCTCGCGCTGGGGCGCAACGTGCTGGTCGCCTTCATGCCGTGGCACGGCTACAATTTCGAGGACTCGATCCTGATCTCCGAGCGCATCGCGCGCGAGGACGTCTTCACCTCGATCCACATCGAGGAGTTCGACGTCATGGCCCGCGACACCAAGCTGGGCCAGGAGGAGATCACCCGCGACATCCCCAATGTCGGCGAGGAGGCGCTGAAGAACCTCGACGAGGCCGGTATCGTCTATATCGGCGCCGAGGTGAATCCCGGCGATATCCTGGTCGGCAAGGTGACGCCGAAGGGCGAGAGCCCGATGACGCCGGAGGAGAAGCTGCTCCGCGCGATCTTCGGCGAGAAGGCCTCCGACGTGCGCGACACCTCGCTTCGTCTGCCGCCCGGGGTCACCGGCACCATCGTGGAGGTGCGCGTGTTCTCGCGCCGCGGCGTCGACAAGGACGAACGCGCGCTCGCCATCGAGCGCGAGGAGATCGAGCGCCTCGCCAAGGACCACCAGGACGAGCGGGCGATCCTCGAGCGCAGCTACCGGGCGCGGCTCGGCGATCTGCTGGCGGACGAGACGGCGGTCAGCGGGCCGGGCGACGCCGAGGCCGGGAGCCGGCTGAGCCGCGAGGCGCTGGCCGGGCATACGGTGCGCGAGCTCACCCGGTTCGTCGTCGAGAACGAGGCCGCGATGGCCGATGTCGAGGCCCTGAAGGCGCAGTTCGACGAGAGCGAGAAACGGCTCCAGGACCGCTTCGACAGCAAGGTCGACAAGCTCCAGGCGGGCGACGAGATGCCGCCCGGGGTGATGAAGATGGTCAAGGTCTATGTCGCGGTGAAGCGCAAGCTGCAGCCGGGCGACAAGATGGCCGGGCGGCACGGCAACAAGGGCGTGATCTCGAAGATCGTCCCGATCGAGGACATGCCCCATCTCGACGACGGAACCCCGGTCGACATCGTGCTCAACCCGCTCGGCGTGCCGTCGCGGATGAATGTCGGACAGATCCTCGAAACCCATCTGGGCTGGGCCTCCGCCGGGCTCGGGCGCAGCGTCGGCGAGACCCTCGACAAGGTGCTGCGCAACGGCAGGATCAACACCATCCGCCGGCAGCTCCGGTCGATCTACGGCAAGATGGTGCATGACGGGGTGATCGCGGATCTGGACGACGACGAGATCATCGAGCTCGGCCAGAACCTGCGCTCCGGCGTGCCGATGGCGACGCCCGTGTTCGACGGCGCGCACGAAGCCGACATCGTCGAGGCGCTGGAGATGGCGGGGCTCGATTCGAGCGGACAGGCGCAGCTCTGGGACGGCCGCACCGGAGACCCGTTCGACCGCCCGGTCACCGTCGGCTACATCTACATGATGAAGCTGCACCATCTGGTGGACGACAAGATCCACGCCCGCTCGATCGGCCCCTACAGCCTGGTCACCCAGCAGCCGCTCGGCGGCAAGGCCCAGTTCGGCGGCCAGCGTTTCGGCGAGATGGAGGTCTGGGCGCTGGAGGGCTACGGCGCCGCCTACACCTTGCAGGAGATGCTGACCGTCAAGTCGGACGACGTCTCGGGCCGCACCAAGGTCTACGAGTCGATCGTGCGCGGCGACGACACCTTCGAAGCCGGCATTCCCGAGTCGTTCAACGTTCTCGTCAAGGAGCTGAAGTCGCTCTGCCTCAATGTCGAGCTCAACCAGCGGTCCTGAGGGATCGCGGGGCGGAATCGACCGACGGCAGGCCTCTCGGCCACGCAAAGGATGAAGTCATGAATGAGCTCATCAATATTTTCGGGCAGATCGGCAACGCTCAGAGCTTCGACGAGATTTGCATCTCCATCGCCAGCCCGGAGCGCATCCGCTCGTGGTCCTATGGCGAGATCAAGAAGCCGGAGACCATCAACTACCGCACCTTCAAGCCGGAGCGCGACGGGCTGTTCTGCGCCCGCATCTTCGGCCCGATCAAGGACTACGAATGCCTGTGCGGCAAGTACAAGCGGATGAAGTATCGCGGCATCATCTGCGAGAAATGCGGCGTCGAGGTCACGCTGTCGAAGGTCCGCCGCGAGCGCATGGGCCATATCGAGCTCGCCGCGCCGGTCGCCCATATCTGGTTCCTCAAGTCCCTGCCGAGCCGCATCGGGCTGTTGCTCGACATGACGCTCAAGGACATCGAGCGGGTGCTCTATTTCGAGAACTTCCTCGTCATCGACCCCGGGATGACGCCGCTGGAGGCGAAGCGGCTGCTCTCCGAGGAAGACTATTTGCAGGCCCAGGACGAGTACGGCGAGGACATGTTCACCGCCGGGATCGGGGCCGAGGCGCTGAAGACCATGCTCTCGGCGATCGATCTCGACGAGGAGCGCACCCAGCTTCGCATCGACCTCAAGGAGACCCGCTCGGAGGCCAAGCGCAAGAAGCTGGTCAAGCGGCTCAAGCTGGTCGAGGCGTTCATCGATTCGGGCACCCGTCCGGAATGGATGATCCTCGACATCGTCCCGGTGATCCCGCCCGAGCTCAGGCCGCTGGTGCCGCTCGACGGCGGCCGCTTCGCCACCTCGGATCTCAACGACCTCTACCGCCGGGTGATCAACCGCAACAACCGCCTCAAGCGGCTGATCGAGCTGCGCGCGCCCGACATCATCGTGCGCAATGAGAAGCGGATGCTCCAGGAATCGGTCGACGCGCTGTTCGACAACGGCCGGCGCGGCCGGGTGATCACCGGCGCCAACAAGCGTCCGCTCAAGTCGCTGAGCGACATGCTCAAGGGCAAGCAGGGCCGCTTCCGGCAGAACCTGCTGGGCAAGCGGGTCGACTATTCCGGGCGGTCGGTGATCGTGGTCGGCCCCGAGCTCAAGCTGCACCAGTGCGGGTTGCCCAAGAAGATGGCGCTCGAGCTGTTCAAGCCGTTCATCTATTCCAGGCTCGAGCTCTACGGCATGGCGAGCACCATCAAGGCCGCCAAGCGCATGGTGGAGAAGGAGCGGCCCGAGGTCTGGGACATCCTGGAAGAGGTGATCCGGGAGCATCCGGTGCTGCTCAACCGGGCGCCCACGCTGCACCGGCTGGGCATCCAGGCCTTCGAGCCGGTGCTCATCGAGGGCAAGGCGATCCAGCTCCACCCGCTGGTCTGCACCGCCTTCAACGCCGATTTCGACGGCGACCAGATGGCGGTCCACGTGCCGCTCTCGCTGGAGGCCCAGCTCGAGGCCCGCGTGCTCATGATGTCGACCAACAACATCCTGAGCCCGGCCAACGGCAAGCCGATCATCGTCCCCTCGCAGGACATCGTGCTCGGCCTCTACTACCTGACGCTGGAACGGGAAGGCCAGCGGGGCGAGGGCATGGTGTTTTCCAGCATCGGCGAGCTGGAGCAGGCGCTCGATACCGGCGCGGTCGATTTGCATGCCAGGGTCCAGGTCCGCATCGACGGGGTCGACGCCCAGGGCACGCCCGTCAGGGTGCGGCTCGACACCACGCCGGGCCGCGCGCTGCTGACCCAGATCCTGCCGCGCCATCCCGACGTGAGCACGGCGCTGCTGAACCAGCTCCTGACCAAGAAGGAGATCTCCAACGTCATCGACATCGTCTACCGCCATTGCGGCCAGAAGGAGACGGTGATCTTCGCCGACCGGCTGATGGGGATGGGCTTCGCGCATGCCTGCAAGGCGGGGATTTCCTTCGGCAAGGACGATCTGGTCATCCCGCGGGCCAAGGAATCCCTGGTCCACGACACCCATGACGCCGTCAAGCAGTTCGAGCAGCAATACCAGGAAGGGCTGATCACCCAGGGCGAGAAATACAACAAGGTGGTCGACGCCTGGTCGCGCTGCACCGACGAGGTGGCCGAGAAGATGATGGAGGGGATCTCCAACCCAGATCCCGGCCAGCCGGTCAACTCGGTGTTCATGATGGCCCATTCGGGCGCGCGCGGCTCCGCCGCCCAGATGAAGCAGCTCGCCGGCATGCGCGGGCTGATGGCCAAGCCCTCCGGCGAGATCATCGAGACGCCGATCATCTCCAACTTCAAGGAGGGGCTGACGGTTCTCGAATATTTCAACTCCTCGCACGGCGCGCGCAAGGGGCTGGCCGATACCGCGCTGAAGACGGCGAATTCCGGCTATCTCACGCGGCGTCTGGTCGACGTGGCGCAGGACTGCACGGTGATCGAGGAGGATTGCGGCACCCGGGAGGGGCTGACCGTGCGCGCGGTGGTCGATGGCGGCGAGGTGCTGGAGACCCTGGCCGAACGGGTGCTGGGCCGCTGCGCCGCGACCGAGATCCTCGACCCGCTGAGCGGCGAGATGCTGGTCGACGCCGCGACGCTGATCGACGAGGCGGTGGTCGAGACCATCGACCGGGCCGGGATCGAGTCGGTGAAGATCCGCTCGGTTCTCACCTGCGAATCCAAGGGCGGCGTCTGCGCCTCCTGCTATGGGCGCGACCTCGCCCGCGGCACGCGCGTCAATCTCGGCGAGGCGGTCGGGATCATGGCCGCCCAGTCGATCGGCGAGCCCGGCACGCAGCTCACCATGCGGACTTTCCATATCGGCGGCGCCGCCAGGGTCGCCGAGCAGTGGGGCATCGAGGCCGCGTTCGACGCCACGGTCACGATCAAGAACCGCAATGTCGTGATCGACAGCGAAGGGCGGCCCGTGGTCATGGCGCACAACGCGGAGCTGGTGCTGGTCGACGACCAGGGGCGCGAGCGGGCGCGCCATCGCGTGCCCTACGGCGCGCGGCTGCTCGCCGACGAGGGGACCAGCATCGAGAAGGGCGCGAAGCTGGCCGAGTGGGACCCCTATACGCGGCCGATCATCACCGAGCGCGAGGGTATCGCCAACTATGTCGATTTGGTCGACGGCGTCTCGATGCGGGACGTGGTCGACGAGGCGACCGGCATTTCCTACAAGACGGTGATCGACTGGAAGCAGCACAAGGGCTCGGACCTCAGGCCCAGGATCACGCTGCGCGACGATGACGGCGAGGTGGTGCAGCTCGCCAACGGGAGCGAGGCGCGCTACTTCCTCTCGGTCGACGCCATCCTCTCGGTGGAGCCCGGCACCGAGGTCCATGCCGGCGACGTGCTGGCGCGGATTCCCCAGACCGCGAAGACGCGCGACATCACCGGCGGCCTGCCGCGCGTCGCCGAGCTCTTCGAGGCGCGCAAGCCGAAGGACTTCGCGGTCATCAGCGAGGGGCCGGGCCGGGTCGAGTTCGGCAAGGACTACAAGGCCAAGCGGCGGATCATCGTCCGCCCCGAGGAGGAGGGCGCCGAGCCGGTCGAATACCTGCTGCCCAAGGGCAAGCATGTCAGCGTTCAGGAGGGCGACTATGTCGAGCGCGGCGACCCGTTGATGGACGGAAACCCGGTGCCGCACGACATCCTGCGCGTGCTCGGCGTCGAGGAGCTCGCCTCCTATCTGATCGAGGAGATCCAGGACGTCTACCGGCTGCAGGGCGTGAAGATCAACGACAAGCACATCGAGGTGATCGTCCGCCAGATGCTGCAGAAGGTGGAGATCTCCGACCCGGGCGAGACCACCTTCCTGGTCGGCGAGCAGGTCGACCGGCTGGAGTTCGAGGCGGTCAACGCCGCGGCCGAGGCCGATTCGCTCAAGCCCGCCACCGCCCAGCCGGTGCTGCAGGGCATCACCAAGGCGTCCCTCCAGACCCACTCCTTCATCTCCGCCGCATCGTTCCAGGAGACGACAAGGGTGCTGACCGAGGCCTCGATCTCGGGGCGGGTCGACCAGCTTACGGGCTTGAAGGAGAACGTGATCGTCGGCCGCCTCATCCCCGCCGGCACGGGCGCGTTCATGAACCGGATGCGCGAGCTCGCGGCGGTCAAGGACCGCGACATGGCCGAGCTGGCGGCGTCCGAGGAGCCCGCCCGGCTGACCGACGAGAGCGGCGACCCCGCGGTGCCGGTCGGCGAGTAGCCGCGCGCGGCAGGCGCCGCGGGGAGGCGGCGCGACACCGTCCAACCCCCTTGAAACCCGGGTGTTTCCGGGTTGACGGGGGTCGGGCGGGCCACTATATTCCGGCGCTCATTTCGGGGGCTGGCGGTAGGAGCGAGTCCTAGACGCAGCTCCCATCTGAGCTGGGACGAAAAGTCGAACCGGGATCCCGGAGATCCCAAGCCCGCCGCGGCGCGCGATACGCCCGCGGTGGTGCGTGTCTTGCGGACAGCGTTTCCCGCCCTCGGGCGCGGCAGAAAGGGAACAGGTGGCGTGCCGACGATCAACCAGTTGATTCGCAAACCGCGATCGCCCGAAGTCGTGCGCAACAAGGTGCCGGCGATGGAGGGCTGCCCGCAAAAGCGGGGGGTCTGCACCCGGGTCTATACGACGACGCCCAAGAAGCCGAACTCGGCGCTGCGCAAGGTCGCGCGGGTGCGCCTGACCAACGGGTTCGAGGTGACCAGCTATATCCCGGGCGAGGGGCACAACCTCCAGGAGCACTCGGTGGTGCTGATCCGCGGCGGCCGGGTCAAGGATCTGCCCGGCGTGCGCTATCACATCATCCGCGGCACGCTCGACACCCAGGGCGTCACCGACCGCCGCCAGCGCCGTTCCAAGTACGGCGCCAAGCGGCCCAAATAGCGGGGATCGGCGAATGCCTCGGCGACGCGCGGCGGAGAAGCGGGAGGTCCTGCCGGATCCCAAATACGGCGATCCGGTGCTGACCAAGTTCATCAACTGCGTAATGCTGCAGGGCAAGAGATCGGCCGCCGAGAAGATCGTCTACGGCGCGCTGGAGACCATCGAGCGGCGCTCCGGACAGAACGGGGTCAGGGTCTTCCACGAGGCGCTGGAGAACGTCAAGCCGATGGTCGAGGTGCGCTCGCGGCGGGTCGGCGGCGCGACCTACCAGGTGCCGGTCGAGGTCCGCCAGTCGCGCCGCCAGGCGCTGGCGCTGCGCTGGATCATCGACAGCGCGCGCAGCCGCTCCGAGTACACGATGGCCGACCGGCTGTCGAACGAGCTCCAGGACGCGGCGAGCTCCCGCGGCGCCGCGGTCAAGAAGCGGGAAGACACCCACCGGATGGCGGAGGCCAACAAGGCCTTCTCCCATTACCGCTGGTAGCAACCCCTTCCCGCCCGGACCCGTCATGCCGCGCAAGACGCCAATTTCCCGCTACCGAAATATCGGCATCATGGCCCATATCGATGCCGGCAAGACGACGACCACGGAACGGGTGCTCTACTATACCGGCCGGTCCTACAAGCTGGGCGAGGTGCATGAGGGCACCGCGACCATGGACTGGATGGAGCAGGAGCAGGAACGCGGCATAACCATCACCTCGGCCGCCACCACCTGCTTCTGGCGCGATTGCCGGATCAACATCATCGACACCCCGGGCCACGTCGATTTCACCATCGAGGTCGAGCGCAGCCTGCGCGTGCTGGACGGCGCGGTGGCGGTCTTCGACAGCGTCGCCGGGGTCGAGCCGCAATCCGAGACGGTGTGGCGCCAGGCCGACAAGTACCGGGTGCCGCGCATCTGCTTCGTCAACAAGATGGACCGGGTGGGGGCGGATTTCGCGCGCTGCGTCGACATGATCGAGGACCGCCTCGGGGCGCGGCCCCTGGTCCTGCAACTGCCGATCGGGGCCGAGGCGGGCTATGCCGGGGCGGTCGATCTGGTGCGCATGAAGGCGGTCGTCTGGAAGGACGAGACCCTTGGCGCCGAGTTCGTCGAGGGCGAGATCCCGCCCGACCTGGAAGACGACGCGCGGCGCTTCCGGGACGCCCTCCTGGAGGTCGCCGTCGAGCAGGACGATGCGGCGATGGAGGCCTATCTCGACGGCACCGAGCCCGACGCCGAGACCCTCAAGGCCTGTATCCGGGCGGGTACCGTCGCCGGCGCCTTCGTCCCGGTGCTCAACGGTTCCGCCTTCAAGAACAAGGGGGTGCAGCTGCTGCTCGATGCGGTGGTCGACTATCTCCCGGCCCCCGACGAGGCGCATGCGATCCGCGGCGTGACGATGGGCACCGACAAGGAGATCACCCGCAGCAACAGCGACGACGAGCCGTTCTCCGCCCTGGCCTTCAAGATCATGACCGACCCCTTCGTGGGGTCGCTGTCGTTTATCAGGGTCTATTCCGGCGTGCTGAACAGCGGCGAGACCATCCTCAACACCGTCAAGGGCAAGCGCGAGCGGGTCGGCCGCATGCTGCTGATGCACGCGAATTCGCGCGAGGAGGTGAACCAGGCCCGGGCCGGCGACATCGTCGCGCTGGCCGGGCTCAAGGACACCACCACCGGCGAGACCCTGTCCGATCCGCGCCACCCGGTGATCCTCGAGCGCATCGAGTTTCCCGACCCGGTAATCGAGATCGCGGTCGAGCCCAAGACCAAGTCCGACCAGGAGAAGATGTCGTCCGCGCTCGGCCGCCTCGCCCAGGAGGATCCGAGCTTCCGCATCTCGGTCGATGCCGAGAGCGGCCAGACCGTGATCAAGGGGATGGGCGAGCTGCATCTCGAAATCCTGGTCGACCGGATGCGCCGCGAGTTCAAGGTGGACGCCAATGTCGGCGTGCCCCAGGTGGCCTATCGCGAGACCGTCTCGAAGGCCGTCGAGCACGAATTCGTCCACCGCAAGCAGACCGGCGGGGCCGGGCAATATGCCAAGATCGCGCTGCGCTTCGAGCCGGGCAGGCGCGGCACCGGAAACACGTTCTCAAGTTCGGTGACCGGTGGCGCCGTGCCCCGCGAGTTCATTCCGGCGGTCGAGAAGGGAATCAACGGTGCCAGCGAGGTGGGCGTGCTGGCCGGGTTTCCGGTAGTGGATGTACAGACGACGCTGCTCGACGGCGACAGCCACGAGGTCGATTCGTCGACCGTGGCCTTCGAGATCGCCGCCCGCGCGGCGTTCCGCGAGGGGGTCGCCCGCGCGGCGCCCAAATTGCTGGAGCCGGTGATGCGGCTCGAGGTGGTGACGCCGGAAGACTATCTGGGCGACATCATCGGCGACCTGCAGAGCCGGCGCGGCCAGATCAGCGCGATGGACAGCCGCGGCAACGCCCGCGTCGTCACCGCCATCGTGCCGCTCGCCAACATGTTCGGCTATGTCAACAACCTGCGCTCGATGAGCCAGGGGCGGGCGCAGTTCACCATGCATTTCGATCATTACGAGCAGGTGCCGCAGGGGATCGCGGAGGAAGTCCGCGCCAAGATGGCGTAGCCGCAGCGAACGGGACCACACCGGGGACGAATTGAGATGGCGAAGGCGAAGTTCGAGCGTACCAAGCCGCACTGCAATGTGGGGACGATCGGCCATGTGGATCACGGCAAGACGACGTTGACGGCGGCGATCACCAAGGTACTGGCGGAGGCCGGCGGGGCGGAGTTCACGTCCTACGACCAGATCGACAAGGCGCCGGAGGAGAAGGCGCGCGGGATCACCATCGCTACGGCGCATGTGGAGTACGAGACCGGCGCGCGGCACTACGCGCATGTGGACTGCCCGGGCCATGCGGATTACGTGAAGAACATGATCACCGGGGCGGCCCAGATGGACGGGGCGATCCTGGTGGTATCGGCGGCGGACGGCCCGATGCCGCAGACGCGGGAGCACATCCTGCTGGCGCGCCAGGTGGGTGTGCCGGCGATCGTGGTGTACATGAACAAGGTCGACCAGGTGGACGACGAGGAGATTCTGGACCTTGTGGAGCTCGAGGTGCGCGAGCTTCTGTCGAGCTACGACTTTCCGGGCGACGACATCCCGGTGATCCGGGGCTCGGCGCTGGAGGCTCTGGAGGGCTCGGAGGGTGCGACGGGGACGGGCTCGGTGCTGGAGCTGATGGGCGCGGTGGACGACTACGTGCCGCAGCCGGACCGGCCGAAGGACATGGCGTTTCTGATGCCGATCGAGGACGTGTTCTCGATCTCGGGCCGCGGCACGGTGGTGACGGGGCGGATCGAGCGCGGGACGATCAAGGTGGGCGAGGAGGTCGAGATCGTCGGCTTGAAGGAGACCTCGAAGACGGTGGTGACCGGCGTCGAGATGTTCCGCAAGCTGCTGGACTCGGGCGAGGCGGGGGACAATGTGGGGTGCCTGCTGCGCGGTGTCGGGCGCACCGAGGTGGAGCGCGGCCAGGTGCTGGCGCGGCCGGGCTCGATCACGCCGCACACGAAGTTCAAGGCGGAGGCGTATATCCTGACCAAGGAGGAGGGCGGTCGTCACACGCCGTTCTTCTCGAACTACCGTCCCCAGTTCTACTTCCGCACGACGGACGTGACGGGTCAGGTTGCGCTGCCGGAGGGGACGGAGATGGTGATGCCGGGCGACAACGTGTCGATGGATGTCGAGCTGATCGTCCCCATCGCGATGGACGAGGGGCTGCGCTTCGCCATCCGCGAGGGCGGGCGCACCGTCGGCGCCGGCGTCGTCGCGCAGATCATCGAGTAGCACCCGGGCGGGGCGGAGAGCAGAGATGGACAACCAGAACATACGCATCCGCCTCAAGGCGTTCGATCACCGGGTGCTCGACCAGTCGACCGGCGAGATCGTCAACACCGCGAAACGCACCGGCGCCGAGGTGCGCGGGCCGATCCCGCTGCCGACGCGGATCGAGAAGTTCACCGTGCTGCGCTCGCCCCATATCGACAAGAAGTCGCGCGAGCAGTTCGAGATCCGCACCCACAAGCGGCTGCTCGACATCATCGATCCGACGCCGCAGACGGTGGACGCGCTGATGAAGCTCGACCTCGCCGCCGGCGTCGATGTCGAGATCAAGCTCTGAGGGCGGCACGATGCGCACCGGTCTGATCGCCCGCAAGCTCGGCATGACGCGCGCCTTCGGCGACGACGGCTCGCACGTGCCGGTGACGGTGCTGAAAATCGACAACTGCCAGGTGGTGGCGGTCAAGACCGCCGAACGCGACGGCTACACCGCGCTGCAGCTCGGCGTCGGCGCGGCCAAGGTGAAGAACGTGTCCAGGCCGATGCGCGGCCATTTCGCCGGCGCCCGGGTCGAGCCCAAGCGCAAGCTCGCCGAGTTCCGCATCTCCGACGACGCGGTGATCGACGTGGGCGCCGAGCTGACGGCCGACCATTTCGTCGCCGGCCAGCATGTCGACGTCGTCGGCACCAGCATCGGCAAGGGCTTCGCCGGCGCCATGAAGCGGCACAATTTCGGCGGGCTGGAGGCGAGCCACGGCGTCTCCATCAGCCACCGCAGCCACGGCTCGACCGGCAACAGCCAGGACCCCGGCAAGGTGTTCAAGGGCAAGAAGATGGCCGGCCATCTGGGCGATGCCCGGACCACGGTACAGAACCTGACGGTGCATTCGACCGATGCCGAGCGCGGCCTGATCCTGCTCGCCGGCGCGGTGCCGGGCTCGAAGGGCGGCTACGTGCTGGTCTCCGACGCGAAGAAGCGCCCGGCGCCCGACGGCCTGCCCTTCCCGGGCGCCGTCAGGGCGGCGGCGGAGGCCGCGCCCGAGCCCGAGCCGGAGCCGGAGGGGGACGGCGATGAAAATTGATGTCGTGACCCTCGACAACGAGAAGGCGGGCTCGATCGAGCTCGCCGATCCGGTCTTCGCCGCCCCGGTGCGCGGCGACATCCTCGCGCGCATGGTCAACTGGCAGCGCGCCAAGCGCCGCGCCGGCACGCACAGCACCAAGGGCATCAGCCAGGTCCGCGGCACCACCGCCAAGCCGTACAAGCAGAAGGGCACCGGCCGCGCCCGGCACGGCAGCCGGCGCTCGCCGCAATGGCGCGGCGGCTCGGTGACCTTCGGCCCCAAGCCGCGCAGCCACGCCCACAAGCTGCCCAAGAAGGTGCGCCGCATGGCGCTGCGCGCGGCGCTGTCGAGCAAATGCGCGGAGGGACGGCTCATCGTGCTCGACGCCGCCGAGGCCGGGGACCACAGGACCGCCGCGCTGGCCGCCCGGATCGACGCGCTCGGCTGGCGCTCGGCGCTGATCATCGGCGGCGCGGAGCTCGACACCAATTTCGTGCGCGCGGCCGCCAACCTGCCCAATATCGACGTGCTGCCGCAGCAGGGCGCCAATGTCTACGACATATTGAGGCGCGAAACCCTGGTGCTGACCCGCGAGGCGGTGAGCCATCTCGAGGAGCGGCTGTCATGAGACGCACCGGCCCCGTCCGGGTCTCCGACGCCCGCGCCTGCGAGCTTCTGCGCGCGCCGGTGATCACCGAGAAATCGACCATGGCCAGCGAGCACAACCAGATCACCTTCCGGGTGCCGCTGGACGCCACCAAGCCGGAGATCAAGGCGGCGGTGGAGAAGCTGTTCGACGTCGAGGTCACGGCGGTCAACACCATCCGCCAGAAGGGCAAGGTCAAGCGCTTCCGCGGGCGCATCGGCAAGCGTCCCGACTACAAGAAGGCCATGGTGTCGCTCGCCGAGGGCCAGTCGATCGACGTGACGACGGGGGTCTAGGCGATGGCGCTCAAGAAGTTCAACCCGGTCACCTCCTCGCAGCGCGGGCTGATCCTGGTCGACCGCTCCGAGCTGTGGAAGGGCCGCCCGGTCAAGAAGCTCACGGAGGGGCTGTCGGCCAAGGGCGGGCGCAACAACGCCGGGCGGATCACCGCGCGCCGGCGCGGCGGCGGGCACAAGCGGCTGTACCGCAAGATCGACTTCAAGCGGCGCAAGTTCGACGTGCCGGCGCGGGTCGAGCGCATCGAGTACGACCCCAACCGGTCCGCCTTCATCGCGCTGCTGAAATACGAGGACGGCGAGCAGAGCTACATCGTCGCGCCGCAGCGCCTCGCCGTCGGCGACACGGTGGTCGCCGGCCGGTCGGTCGACGTGAAGCCCGGCAACGCGATGCCGATGGAGAACATCCCGGTCGGCACCATCATCCACAATATCGAGATGCGGCCCGGCAAGGGCGCGCAGATCGCCCGCGCCGCGGGCACCTATGCGCAGCTCGTCGGCAAGGATTCGGGCTATGCGCAGCTCCGCCTGACCTCGGGCGAGGCGCGCATGGTGCCGGCGCGCTGCATGGCGACGATCGGCGCGGTGTCCAACTCGGACAACCAGAACATCAAGAAGGCGAAGGCGGGGCGCAACCGCTGGCTCGGCAAGCGGCCCTCGGTGCGCGGCGTCGCGATGAACCCGGTCGACCACCCTCATGGCGGGGGCGAGGGGCGGAGCTCCGGCGGGCGCCACCCGGTGACGCCCTGGGGCGTGCCGACCAAGGGCAAGCGGACGCGCAGCAAGAAGAAGAGCGACGCGCTCATCATGCGCCGCCGTCACAAGAGATAGAGGGGACAGGTTGTGTCTCGTTCGGTCTGGAAAGGCCCGTTCGTCGACGGCTACCTTCTCAAGAAGGCCGAGAAGGTGCGCGACTCCGGGCGCAAGGAGATCATCCGCACGTGGTCGCGGCGCTCGACCATCCTGCCGCAATTCGTCGGCCTCACCTTCGGCGTCCATAACGGGCACAAATTCCTGCCCGTCCTGGTGACGGAGAACATGGTCGGCCACAAATTCGGCGAGTTCGCGATGACGCGCACCTATCACGGCCACGCGGCCGACAAGCGCGCCAGGCGGGGCTGAGATGGGCAAGCCCAAGGGATTCAGGCGGCTCGGCGAGAACGAGGCGATGGCCTATCTCAAGGCCATCCATGTCAGCCCGCGCAAGCTGAACCTGCTGGCCCAGATGATCCGCGGCATGGACGCCTCGCGCGCGCTGACCGCGCTCACGTTTTCGCGCCGCCGGGTCGCGCAGGATGTCCGCAAGGTGCTGCAATCGGCGATCGCCAATGCCGAGAACAACCACCAGCTCGATGTCGACCGGCTGGTCGTCGCCGAGGCCCATGTCGGACGCAGCTTCGCGATGAAGCGGTTCCGGGCGCGCGCCCGCGGCCGGGTCGGGCGGCTGGAGAAGCCGTTCAGCAATCTGACGGTGGTGGTGCGCGAGCGCGAGGAAGACGAGGAAGAAGCCTGATGGGTCAGAAGGTCAATCCGGTAGGGCTCAGGGTCGGGATCAACCGCACCTGGGATTCGCGCTGGTACGCCGATACGCAGTACGGCGACCTGCTGCACGAGGACCTCCGGCTCAGGGACTACCTGTTCAAGCGCCTGTCCCAGGCCGGCGTCAGCCGGGTGGTCATCGAACGGCCGGCCAAGAAGGCCAGGGTGACGATCCATTCGGCGCGCCCCGGGGTGGTGATCGGCAAGAAGGGCGCCGATATCGAGAAGCTGCGCCAGGACGTCTCCCGGATGACCGACTCGGACGTCCACATCAACATCGTCGAGTTCCGCAAGCCCGAGATCGACGCCAAGCTGGTCGCCGAGAACATCGCCCAGCAGCTCGAACGCCGGGTCGCGTTCCGCCGCGCGATGAAGCGCGCCGTCCAGTCGGCGATGCGCCTCGGCGCCGAGGGCATCCGGATCAATTGCGGCGGGCGGCTCGGCGGCGCCGAGATCGCGCGCATGGAGTGGTACCGCGAGGGGCGCGTGCCGCTGCACACGCTGCGCGCCAATGTCGATTACGGGATCGCCACGGCGCGGACCACCTACGGCACCTGCGGGGTGAAGGTCTGGGTGTTCAAGGGCGAGATCATGGCGCACGACCCGATGGCGCTCGACCGGACCAACCAGGAAATGCAGACCGCCCGTTAGGCGGAGGAATGCGGAGCGATGCTGAGCCCGAAGAGAACCAAGTTCAGGAAGGCCCACAAGGGCCGCATCCACGGCAACGCCAAGGCCGGCACGACGCTCAATTTCGGCGCCTACGGGCTGAAGGCGATGGGTCCGGGCCGGGTCACGGCGCGCCAGATCGAGGCCTCCAGGCGGGCGATTACCCGCCACATGAAGCGCTCGGGCCGGGTGTGGATCCGCATCTTCCCCGACGTTCCGGTCTCCCAGAAACCGGCCGAGGTGCGCCAGGGCAAGGGCAAGGGCTCGCCGGAGTACTGGGCCTGCCGGGTCAAGCCGGGCCGCATCATGTTCGAGATCGACGGCGTGCCGGGCGATGTCGCGAGAAGCGCGCTCTCGCTCGCCGCGGCGAAGCTGCCCATCCCGGTGCGCTTCGTGCAACGCCTGGCCGGAGGCCATTGACGATGAAGGCCGCGGAAGTCAGGCAGAAGACGCCCGACGAGCTCGCCGAAATGCTGCGCGGGCTGCGCCGGGAAGCGCTCAATCTCCGCTTCCAGCGCGCCAGCGGGCAGCTCGAGGCGACCTCGCGGGTGCGCGAGGTCAGGCGCGACATCGCGCGCATCCAGACCATCGTCAACGAGCGCCGCCGCGCGGCCGAAAGGGAGGGCTGAGCGGTGCCGAGACGGGTCCTGCAGGGCGTCGTGATAAGCGACAAGATGGACAAGACCGTGGTGGTCAGGGTTGAACGCCGCGTGCGCCACCCGATCTACAAGAAGATCATCCGCCGGTCCGGCAAGTTCTCCGCCCACGACGCCGAGAACAGGTGCAAGGAAGGCGATGTCGTGCGTATCCGCGAGTGCCGCCCGCTGTCGAAGTCCAAGCGGTGGGAAGTAGTCGACGAGTCCGGCGGTTCCGCGGCGACGTGAGGGCGCAATGATTCAGGCCGAAAGCAATCTCGACGTAGCGGACAACTCGGGCGCCCGGCGGGTGCAGTGCATCCGCATCCTGGGCGGGTCGAGGCGCCGCTGGGCGTCGGTCGGCGACGTGATCGTGGTCTCGGTCAAGGAGGCGATCCCGCGCGGACGGGTGAAGAAGGGCGATATCCACAAGGCGGTGGTGGTCCGCACCGCCAAGGAAATCCGCCGGCCCGACGGCACCGCCATCCGGTTCGACCGCAACGCGGCGGTGCTGATCAACCCGGCCGGCGAGCCGATCGGGACCCGCATTTTCGGCCCGGTCACCCGCGAGCTGCGCGCCAAGCAGTACATGAAGATCATCTCGCTCGCGCCGGAGGTGCTGTGACATGGGACGCCGGGCGAACAAGGGCGGCGGCATCAAGCGGATCCGCAAGGGCGACAACGTCATCGTGCTGACCGGGCGCGACAAGGGAAAGCGGGGCAGCGTGCTCAAGTCGATGCCGAAGGAAGGGCGGCTGATCGTCCAGGGCGTCAACGTGGTCAAGCGCCACACCCGCCCCTCGCAGACCCAGGCCGGCGGCATCGTCCAGAAGGAGGCGCCGATCCATGTCTCCAACGTGGCGCTGCTCGACCCGGCCTCCGACAGGCCCACGCGCGTCGGCTTCCGGCTGCTGGAGGACGGCCGCAAGGTCCGCTACGCCAAGGCGTCCGGCGAGTTGATCGACTAGGGACGGAAACCATGTCTGCCCGCCTTCAGGAACACTATCGAGAGGTCGTCCGGCCGGCGCTGCTGGAGGAGTTCGGCTACGCCAACCCCATGCAGGTGCCGAGGCTGGACAAGGTCGTTCTCAACATGGGGGTCGGCGAGGCGGTCGGCGATTCGAAGAAGATCGACGCGGCGGCCCGCGAGATGGCCCTCATCGCCGGCCAGAAGCCGATCGTCATCCGCGCCCGCAGATCCGTCGCCCAGTTCAAGCTGCGCGAGGGCATGCCCGTGGGCGTCAAGGTCACGCTGAGGCGGACGATGATGTACGAGTTTCTCGACCGGCTGATCACCATCGCGCTGCCCAGGGTGCGCGACTTCCGCGGCCTGTCGCCGGCGAGCTTCGACGGCAGCGGCAACTATGCGCTGGGGCTGCAGGAACAGATCGTCTTCCCCGAGATCGACTACGACTCGGTGGACCAGATGCGCGGCATGGATGTCGTCGTCGTCACCACCGCGAAGACCGACGACGAGGCGAGATCGCTGCTCAGGGGATTCCAATTTCCCTTCGTGAACTGATGCAAGGACCGGGAACGATCGGATGGCGAAAAAGAGCGCCGTAGAGAGAAACAGGAAGCGCCAACGGCTGGCCGCCCGCGACAGCGCCAAGCGCGCGGCGTTGAAGGAGATCGCGAACGACCGCGACCTGCCGATGGAGGAGCGGTTCAGCGCCCGTCTCAGGCTCGCCAAGATGCCGCGCAACGGTGCAGCGGTGCGCGTGCGCAACCGCTGCGAGCTCAGCGGACGGCCGCGCGGCTATTACCGCAAGTTCCGCATCTCGCGGATCGCGCTGCGCGAACTCGCGGCCTTCGGGTTGATCCCCGGCATGGTGAAGTCGAGCTGGTAAGGAGTCGCGACGATGACGATGAGCGACCCTCTCGGCGATATGCTGACGCGCATCCGCAACGGCCAGCGGGCGCACAAGTCGGCGATCGACGCGCCCTCTTCCCGGCTGCGCGCCAACGTGCTCGACGTGCTCCAGCGCGAGGGCTATATCCGGGGCTACAGCGAGAGCGAGCTGCGCAAGGGCATTGCCGAGCTCCGCATCGAGCTCAAATACCACGACGGAGAGCCGGTGATCCGCGAGATCCATCGGATCTCCAAGCCCGGGCGGCGGGTCTATTCCAAGATCAGGGATCTCGCGCCGGTCTATAACGGGCTCGGCATCTCGATCCTGTCCACCCCGCAGGGGGTGATGTCTGACAGCGAGGCGCGCGCCGCCAATGTCGGCGGCGAAGTCCTCTGCATGGTGTTCTAGGAGGCGTCATGTCGCGCGTGGGACAAATGCCGGTCACGCTGCCCGAGGGCGTCGAGGTGGCGATCGCCGGGCGCGAGGTCAGCGCCAGGGGCAAGCTCGGCGCGCTGTCGATGACGCTGTCGGACCAGGTCGAGCTGACACGGGAAGACGACAGGCTGACGGTGGCGCCGCGCGGCGAGACCAAGCGCGCCCGTTCGATGTGGGGAACCACGCGGAGCCTGTTGCAGAACATCGTCACCGGGGTCAGCGAAGGCTTCCGGGTCGAGCTCGCGATCAACGGCGTCGGCTACCGCGCCGCCGTGGACGGCGAGGAGCTGGTCCTCCAGCTCGGCTACAGCCACGAGATCAGGCACCCGATCCCCGAGGGGATCGCGATCGCCTGCGAGCGGCCGACCCATATCGCGGTCTCCGGCATCGACCGCCAGCAGGTCGGCCAGGTGGCGGCCGAGATCCGCGCCTATCGCAAGCCGGAGCCGTACAAGGGCAAGGGCATTCGCTATGCGGACGAGATCGTCGTCCGCAAGGAAGGCAAGAAGAAGTAGGTGATGGCAAACCCGTCCGAACTCGCCGTCAGGCGCCGCGCCAGGGTGCGCCGCCGGCTCAGGCGCCGCAACACCGACCGGCCGAGGCTGTCGGTGTTCCGGTCGAACAAGAACATTTCCGCCCAGGTGATCGACGATCGCGCCGGGCGCACGCTGGCGTCCGCCTCCAGCCTGGAAAAGGAGCTGCGCTCGGGCCTCAAGTCGGGCGCCGACAAGGAGGCGGCGGCGCGGGTCGGCAAGCTGGTCGCCGAGCGCGCGCTGGCCAGCGGGGTCACGGAAGTTGTCTTCGACCGCGGCTCCTACCTGTATCATGGCCGGGTCAAGGCCCTGGCCGAAGCGGCCCGCGAGAGCGGTCTCGCGTTCTGAGGATTTGCAGATGGCAAGAGGTCCACGATCCGAGCGCGGCGGCCGCCGGTCCGACGATTCCGAGCAGAGCGAGCTCGTCGACAAGCTGGTCAGCATCAACCGCGTCGCCAAGGTGGTGAAGGGCGGGCGGCGGTTCGGCTTCGCCGCGCTGGTGGTGGTCGGCGACGCCAAGGGGCGCGTCGGCTACGGCAGCGGCAAGGCGCGCGAGGTGCCCGAAGCGATCCGCAAGGCGACCGAGCAGGCCAAGCGCAAGCTGATCCGCGTGCCGCTGCGCGAGGGGCGCACGCTGCACCACGACATCGTCGGGCATTTCGGCGCCGGGCGGGTGGTGCTGCGCGCCGCGCCGCCGGGCACGGGGATCATCGCCGGCGGGCCGATGCGCGCGGTGTTCGAGACCCTCGGCGTGCATGACGTGGTCGCCAAGTCGATCGGCACCGCCAACCCTTACAACATGGTCAAGGCGACCTTCGACGGGCTGTCGCGGCTGAACTCGCCGCGCGCGGTGGCAGCCAGGCGCGGCAAGAAGATCGGCGACATCATCGGCCGCCGCGCGGGCGAGGACGGGCGCGGCCAGGCGGCGGGAGCGGAGGCCAATGGCTAAGCCCAAGACCGTCACCGTGACCCAGATCAAGAGCCCGATCGGCCGACCCAAGGACCAGCGCGCCACGCTGATCGGGCTTGGGCTCAACAAGCTGCATCGCAGCCGGGAGCTGGAGGATACGCCCGCGATACGCGGCATGATCCGCAAGGTCTCGCACCTGGTCTCCGTGCAGGAAGCGGACTAGGGCAAGGCCGGGAGCGATTCGATGAGGCTGAACGAACTCCGCGACAATGCCGGCGCCAGACGGCCGCGCAAGCGCATCGGCCGCGGCGTCGGCTCGGGCAAGGGCAAGACCTCCGGCAGGGGCCAGAAGGGCCAGAAGTCGCGCAGCGGCGTCTCCCTGCTGGGCTTCGAGGGCGGCCAGATGCCGCTCTACCGGCGCCTGCCCAAGCGCGGCTTCCACAACCCGTTCCGCAAGCGTTACCGGGTGGTCAATCTCGGCCGGTTGCAGGCGGCGATCGACGCCGGCCGGCTCGACCCCGGACAGCCGATCGACGAAGCGGCGCTGCTCGCCGCGGGTCTGGTAAAATCGCGCCGCGACGGCATCCGCGTCCTGGCCAAGGGCGAGATCACGGCGAGCGTGACCCTCGCGGTTTCGGGAGCGTCGAAGGCGGCGGTCGCGGCGGTGGAGAAGGCCGGGGGCAGCGTCTCGGTCGGCGCCGCTTCGCCCGCCGGGGCCGGGGCATCGGACGGGGACGGCGCAGGGTCGGGAGACTAGCCCATGGCTTCGGCGGCCGAGCAGCTCGCCTCGCACATCAACTTCGCCAACTTCGCCAAGGCGACCGAGCTCAAGAAGCGGATCTGGTTCACCCTCGGCGCGCTGATCGTCTACCGGCTCGGCACCTATATCCCGCTGCCCGGCATCGACCCGGCGATCCTGGAGGACATCTTCCGTCAGCAGGCGGGCGGCATCCTCGGCATGTTCGACATGTTCGCCGGCGGCGCGTTCGGGCGCATGACGATCTTCGCGCTGAACATCATGCCGTATATCTCGGCGATGATCATCATGCAGCTGCTCACCGCGGTCTCGCCCCATTTCGAGCGGCTCAAGAAGGAGGGCGAGCCCGGCCGCAAGAAGATCAACCAGTACACCCGCTACGGCACGGTCGTGCTGGCCGCGCTCCAGGCCTACGGGATCGCCGTCGGGCTCGAGGGGATGACCGGAAGCCAGGGCTCCGCCGTGATCGATCCCGGCGTGTTCTTCCGCGCGACCACGGTGATCACCCTGGTCGGCGGGACCATCTTCCTGATGTGGCTGGGCGAGCAGGTGACCGCGCGCGGGGTGGGGAACGGCATCTCGCTGATCATCTTCGCCGGCATCGTCGCGAACCTGCCGGCGGCGCTGGCCTCCACGCTGGAGCTCGGCCGCACCGGCGCGCTGTCGGCGGTCTTCATCGTCGCCCTGCTGGTGATGGCGGTTGCGGTGATCACCTTCATCGTGTTCATCGAGCGCGCCCAGCGCCGGGTCGTCGTGCAGTACCCGAAGCGCCAGGTCGGCAACCGCATGTTCGGCGGCGAGGCCTCGCATATCCCGCTCAAGATCAACACGGCGGGCGTCATCCCGCCGATCTTCGCGAGCTCGCTGCTGCTGCTGCCGGTCACGGTGGCCGGGTTCTCGTCGCAGCAGGGCCCCGGCTGGCTCGGCGACCTCACGGCGCTGATGGGGCGCGGCCAGCCGGCCTACCTGTTCATCTACGCCGCGCTGATCGTCTTCTTCGCGTTCTTCTACACATCCGTGGTCTTCAACCCGGTGGATACCGCCGACAACCTCAAGAAATACGGCGGCTTCGTGCCCGGAATCCGGCCCGGCAAGAACACCGCCGACCATCTCGACTACATCCTGACCCGGCTGACGGTGGTGGGCGCGATCTACCTGACGGCGGTCAGCATCCTGCCCGAGATCCTGATCTCGCAATACGCGGTGCCGTTCTATTTCGGCGGGACGAGTCTGCTCATCGTGGTGACCGTCACCATGGACACCGTGGCCCAGGTCCAGTCGCATCTCATCGCCCACCAATACGAGGGGCTGATCAAGAAGTCGCGGCTCCGGGGGCGGCGCGGATGAACCTGATCATGCTGGGGCCCCCGGGCTCCGGCAAGGGCACCCAGGCGATTCGCCTCCAGGAATCGAGCGGGCTGGTCCAGCTGTCCACCGGCGAGATGCTGCGCGCGGCGGTGGCCTCGGGCAGCGAGACCGGCAAGCTCGTCGGCGCGATCATGGAGGCCGGCAGGCTGGTCCCCGACGACTTGATGGTGTCGATGATCGACCGGCGGATCGACGAGCCCGATTGCGCCGGCGGGTTCATCCTGGACGGCTTTCCGCGCACCGTCGCCCAGGCCGAGGCGCTCGACGGGATGCTCGCCCGCAAGGCCAGGCGGCTCGACGCGGTGATCGAGATCGCGGTCCCCGACGGCGCCCTGGTCGAGCGCATCGCCGGGCGGTTCTCCTGCGCCGATTGCGGGGCCGGCTATCACCGGCGCTTCCGGCCGACCGCCGTCGAGGGGGTGTGCGACCGCTGCGGCGGCACCCGGTTCACGCACCGCCCCGACGACAACGAGGCGACGGTGAAGACGCGTCTTGCCGCCTACCACGCCCAGACCGAGCCGCTGCTGCCCTACTACCGGACCCGCGGCGTTCTCAGGAGCGTCGACGGCATGGCGGGCATCGACGCGGTGACCGCCGAGATCCGGGCCGCCCTCGGCGCGTCGGCCGCCTGATTGACCCTTGTCCGGGCCGGGGCTAGGCTCCGCGCAATTCCCCCGGCCGCCCGACCCGATGCCCCGATTTGTCGAGCGGCGGCGCTACAGGAGGAGTCCCGACATGGCGCAGAAGAAGGCCGTCTTCATCGACCGCAGCGGGTACACGACGCCCGAGCTCGATCTCTGGGAGCCGGTGGTGATCACCAGGGAGGAGATCGACGGCGAGGTCGAGCGGCTGGCCAGCCTGGCGCGGCCGGCCAACGGCCGGCGCCACTCGATCGTCGCCCATCCCGACTGGCAGGCGCTCGGCGTCGGTCCCGGCCTGCAGCCCGGGGTGCGCGTCACGCTGGAGGTGCTGAAGCCCGGCGAGCAGTCGGCGCCGATCCGCCACAACTCGACCCAGGTGAATTTCTGCATCGGCGGCGGCGGGTACTCGATCGTCGACGGCAAGCGCATCCCGTTTGCGCTCTACGACGTGTGGAACTTCCCGTCGATGGCGACCTACTGGCACGTCAACGATTCCGACGACGTGCAAGTTCGGCTCTCCTACTCCAACGCGCCGCTCTTGGAGAAGATGAACGTCCACATCGTCGACGAGGAGCCGCCGCCGCCGATCGAGGCGGTCGGCGGCGGCGCGCAAGCCGAGGCCGAGGCGCCGCCCGATGCGCGCGACGTCAACCCCTACGGCACCTTCCAGCTCACCGGGGACGGCGCCTGGCTGATGCCCTACGAGACGCTGATCAACCCCGAGGCGCTCGATTCGCCCGCGCTGCACTGGCCGTGGCAGGACGTGAAGCGCGAGCTCGACAAGCTCCAGGCCCTCGGCAAGGAGTATCGCGGCCGGCGGCTCTACCTGCTGTTCAACCCGATGACCGGGCGGTTCAACGGCACCACGCCGAGCTTCTTCGCCACCATGACGGTGCGCCCGCCGAAGATCGTCGACCGGCCGCACCGCCATGTCTCGGCGGCGATCAACTACTATTTCTCGGGCAGCGGCCGGTCCACCGTCGAGGGCAAGGTCTATGAGTGGAAGGCGGGCGATCTGATGCTGTCGGCGCCGGGCTGGGCGGTGCACAACCACGCCTCCTACGACGAGGCGGTCTACGAGCTGACCGTCCAGGACCAGCCGCTCAACATCGTCATGGAATCGCTCCTCTGGCAGGAGGACCTCAAGCATCCGTGGTCGGTGCTCGGCGCCAATGTCGGCTTCGAGACCAACAAGGAGCAGGTCAGGGCGGCGCTCGGCGAATAGCGCCATGATGGACCTGCCGGAGGACTTCCTGCGCGGCTCGATACCGCCGCTGATCACCCCGTTCCGCGACGGCGCCGTCGACTACGCGGCCTATGCCGGGATGGTCGAGTTCCAGATCCGCGAGGGCTCGCACGGCATCCTGGTCAACGGCACCACGTCGGAGCCCGCGACGCTCACGGTCGCCGAACGCAACCGGGCCGTCGACGTGGCGGTCGAGGCGGCCGCGGGAAGGGTGCCGGTCGTCGCCGCCACCGGGTCGCAATCCTTCGCCGATGCCGAGGCGCTGACCCTGCATGCCGACAAGGCGGGGGCCGACGCGCTGCTGATCGTCACCCCCTATTTCATCCGCCCGCCGCAGCGCGGGCTCGCCGCCTACTACCTGGAGCTCGCCACGCGCACCGAACTGCCCTGGATGATCTACCACATCCCCGGCCGGGCGGCGGTGAGCGTGACCCTGGAGACGCTGTGCGAGATCGCCGACAAGGCGCCCAACTTCGTCGGCATGAAGCACGCCGTCGACGATCTCGGCTTCGTCAGCCGCTGCCTCGCCCGGCTCGGCATGGATTTCCGCATCTTCGTCGGGCTGGAGGACCTCAGCTACCCGATGATGGCGGTCGGCGCCTGCGGGCTGATGAACGCGGTCGGCAATCTGCGCCCGGCGCGGCTGGCGGCGATGTGCGAGGCGGTCTGGGAGGGCGACCTCAAAAAGGCGCGGGACATCCACTACGCGCTGTTCGAGATCAACCAGGCGGTGTTCTACGACACCAACCCGATCCCCATCAAATACATGATGAAGCGGGTCGGGCTGATCCCGGAGAACGCGCACCGCCTGCCGATGGTCCCGGCGCTGCCCGAGCTCGAACGACGCCTCGACGGCGTGCTGGAGCGGGCGGGGATGGTGTAGCGCTCGCGCTCATCGCCGGCCCTGCGGCTCCATGGCGGCGGCGGATTTCGCCAGACGGACGAGGCCGAGCCGCTCCCCGCCCCGAATGCGCCACAGCCTCGTCGCACCTCGCCCCCCGCGCCCCTCGACCCGCACCGTCTGCCTGACACGGGTTGACGGTTGCCCGCTCCAATTCAAGCCACCCAACCGAAACCTGTCTGTTCGCGAACCGATTTCAACCCTACGGATACCTCCGGAGCAGGGTCAATCCATGGGTCGTTCTACCCTACATTCGATGCCCGATCTCCCGTTGCGTGCCGTCCTGCGATGTCCCAGCAGCACGGCCACGACCAGCAACGGCAGGTTGAAGACCGCCAGGTACACGGCGATGTCGGACGGCAACATCTGTCCGCCGTAGTACAGCGATTCGACAACCATGCCAGTCGTACCGACAAACCGAGGAGGAGCTATGGGCAGGAACAGCTCCATCGCCAGCATCACCAGCGCCGCCGTGCTCAACGCGGACACGACACCGACCGTCCACGCGGCGCGTCGATACCCCAGGCGCCAGAGGAGCCGGCAAGGCAGTGCAATCATCAGACCAGCAGGCGAAAACACGAAGAGCGTCACCGCGAACATCGGCAGCAACCTGACCCACAATTGAACCTCGCCCATCGGCACGACGCCCAGCGGGGCCAGGAGCAACCGGAGCGCTTCTTGGGGAAGCGTGGCGCGCAGGGCCGGAAGAAGCTGGATCAGCATGCCCCCGCTTGCCTCTGCCGGAAGCCACAGCAATGCAAGGAGCCAGAAGCCGACACTCAAAGACCTCCGGCGAGGCGCTTCCGCATGGGTCGCTTCGGGACGCGGAAGCATCGCGATCGCGATCCAGACCAGCCCACCGACGATTGCCGGGTAGACGACAATCCAGACCGGCAATGTCATCGCGAGGATACTCGGCGCAAACGCCAATGCGCCGATGATCCACTGCAGCGAGCGGATCAACTCGCCGTCCGAGGAAATGATCGCCGCCGTGGCGGCAAACAGCACAATACCGGCCGACCAGGCCATGCGACGATATCCCAATCGCCAGAGCCACCTGCACAGCAGTGCGCTCGGCAACCCCATCGGGGCGAGGATCGGGATCGCAAGGAGCAACCAAATCAGGGTCTGCGCAGGACCGACAGGGGGAACCACGGCGTCCATCCGGGGGACGAAGGAGACCAGGCGGTCTCCCACTTCGATGGCCGGCACCCACATCAGCGCCAGCGCCCAGAAGCTGGCCGTCATGCCGGAAACCCGGCGGTCGGTATGTTGCAGGAATCGGAACCGCACGTGTGCTTCGAGCCTCAATGTCGATGCCGGCAATCCGGGTGGCAAAGTCTTCTCCCGCTGTTGCGTAGCTGCAACAACCGAAGCCCGCAACCGTTGCGGCAGGAGCGGATGACCCCATGGTGGATGGCAGGAGGAACGGTCGCTGGGTGGGAAGGCGGTTACCGGCGGCCCTGCGGCTCCATGGCGGCGGCGGATTTCGCGAGCCGGACGAGGCCGACGAACTCGGCCCGGTAGCCGAACCGGTCCTTGCCCTTGGCCGCTTGAGCGGCGGCGAGGACGTCGTCATAGCCGTAGTCGCCGGTGTAGCGGCCGCCGCGCAGGATCTGCCCGAACGCGGCGACGGCGGCGGCGAAGCGGAGATCCCGCGGCGCCTCGTCCGCGTTCCCGAACGCATCGGCCGGGGTGACCTGCCGGGCCATCCTCGCGCTCTTCCCGGCGTCGGGCTTCTTGTAGCGGATGGAGACGGTGGCGAACTCGTTAACCGACCCGCCGCCCGTCCGGGCCTTCTGCCGGCCGTAGCGCAGCGGCGCGGTCAACTCGCCGCCCGAGCCCGCAAGCGCGACCTCGTAGAGCGCGGTCACCGTGTGGCCGGCGCCGATCTCGCCGGCGTCCACCTTGTCGTTGCGGAAGTCCTCGCGCGCCAGCATCCGGGTCTCGTAGCCGATCAGCCGGTATTCGGCGATGAGCGCCGGGTTGAACTCGACCTGGATCTTGACGTCCCTGGCGATCGGGAAGAGCGTCGATCCCGCCTCCTGAACCAGCACCTTGCGCGCCTCCGACAGGCTGTCGATATAGGCCGCGTTGCCGTTGCCGCTCTGCGCAAGGCGCTGCATGAGTTCGTCGTTGTAGTTCCCCATGCCGAAGCCGAGGACTGAGAGATAGACGCCGCTGTCCCGCTTGCGCGCGATATAGCCTTCCAGCTGCTCCGGATCGGCGATGCCGACATTGAAGTCGCCGTCGGTGGCGAGGATCACGCGGTTGATGCCGCCCTCGACGAAATGCTGCTCGGCGAGGAGATAGGCCTGGCGGATCCCCTCCGCGCCCGCCGTCGACCCGCCCGCATCGAGGCGGTCCAGCGCGGCGGCGATCTTCGCGGGCTCGGCCGCTTCGGTCGGGGGGAGCACCGTGCCCGCGGCGCCCGCATAGGTGACGATCGCCACCCTATCGTCGGCCGCCAGCGCGCCCAGCAACAGCTTGAACGAGCTCTTCAGGAGCGGCAGCTTGTCGGGCGCGTCCATCGAGCCCGAGCTGTCGATCAGGAACACCAGGTTGGCGCGCGGGCGAGACTCGCGCTCGGGAACGTAGCCCTTGATGCCGATATGCATCAGCCGCGTCGCCTCGTTCCACGGCGTCGGCATGAGCGAGGCGTGGACGGCGAACGGCGTCTCGCGGTCCTCCGGCGGCGCGTAGCCGTAGGGGAAGTAGTTGACCAGCTCTTCCGTGCGCACCGCGTTCGGCGGCGGCAACACGCCCCGGTTGAGCGAGGCGCGCATGAAGCCGTAGGACGCGGTGTCGACGTCGATCGAGAAGGTGGAGACCGGGTCCTCGGCGGCCCGCTTCACCGGGTTCGCGTCGAAGGATGAGAAACGGTCGCGGTGAGCCGAGCGGGGCGGCTCCGAGGGACGGTACATCGACAAGGCCCGTCCGGAGTCCTGCAACAGCAAGTGCTGCAGATCCTTCGACAAGGCCTCACGGGATGCCCCCTCCGTCTGAATCCGCCGCCAACGCTCCTCCATGGCCTTTCTTCCGGCGGCGGCCTGGCGCGATTCCGGCGGCGCCGGGGCCGGTTCCGATGTGCCGGGGCCCGGTCGGGCAGCGGCCATTTGCTGCTCCTCCGTGCCGGAACCGGGGAGCCAGAGTGTTCGGTATCCGACGACGCCGGCAACCACGAGACAGGCGGTCAGACCTGCAAGGGCGAGATGGGGACGGGGCATCGGGATCCTCCGCAGCCAGGACGTACCCTGTCCGGGTACACGCCCTATCTGACGGCTCCCGTGTCGAAATCCTTGGCGGTGTCGGTCGAAAGCGGCCATCGCCGCCTCCATCGTCCGCTCGCGGTCGCCCGGCGACGGGCGCGGCGGGTTGGCGTGGAGCGCCCTCTGCAACCTGTCGAAGTCGTCGTTCACGGCGTCACCTCGCTGCCGGCCAGCATCGCGCGCAGCCGCTTGCGCGCCTCGTGCATGCGCCACGACACGGTGGATTCGGAGACGCCCAGCACCTCGGCGGCTTCCGCATGCCGCAACCCCTCCTCGATCACCAGGGTCACGGTCGTTCGCAAATCGGCGCCGAGCATCTCCAGCACCTGGCGCAGCCAGACGGCCTCGTCCTCGCGCTCGGCCTGTCCGGCCCGGGTCAGGGTGTCGATCTCGGCGAACGCCTGCTCGTTGCGCCGCCTCGCGCCGTCGCGCCGCAGGCGGTCGCGCGCGGCGTTGACCACCACCCGGTAGAGCCAGGTGGTGAACCGGCTCTCGCCCCGGTATGAGGCGAGCCGGGCGGCCAGGCCGACGCACACATCCTGCGCCAGGTCGGCCGCATCGTCCGCGTCGCCCAGCACCCGCGCGCCCACCCGGTATATCCGTTCGTAGTGACGCTCGATGAGCGCCGCAAAGGCGTCGCGGTCACCGGCCGCGGCTCGTCCGGCCAGCGCGCCGTCGGTCTCCCCGTTCATCTGGGCACAAGTGTCCAACGCGGTCCCACCCTATGGAGTTTGACGCATCCCGGCGGCGAAATCCTTGGCCGGCTTGGCGGCGCGGTGCTACGGTCGCGTCATCCGACGGCGGGACGGGAGACGGCGCGTGCAAGTCACCCTGCTGGGCACCGGGCTGCCCTTCCCCAATCCGAAGCGGCGCGGCCCGGGCTACGCGGTGCGGGCCGGGTCGAACGGCTTCCTGGTCGATTGCGGCTCCGGCGTGGTGGTGCGGCTGGTCGAGGCGGGGGTACCGCTCGACAGCATCGAGCACGTCTTCATCACCCACCTGCATTCCGACCACTACATCGATCTCGGGCATTTCATCATCTGCCGCTGGATCCTGGGCGGCGACGCGCCGTGGCACATCTACGGGCCGCCCGGGCTTCGGCCGATGGTCGACCAGCTGCTCGAGATGCACCGCCCGGACCTCGAAAGGCGCATGAAGATCCGCACCGCGCGGCGGGAAATGCCCAATATCGTGGTGCACGAGATCGACCAGGGCCTCGCGGCCGAAATCGACGGGATCGAGGTCACCGCCTTCGATGTCGACCACTTCCCGCTGGAACAGCCCTTCGGCTACCGCTTCGAATCGAAGGACCGGCGGATCGTTCTGTCCGGCGACACCTGCCCCTGCGAGAATCTGATCCGGCACGCGCACCGGGCGGATATCCTGATCCACGAATGCATGCAGTACGAGAAGTGGCGGGCGCCCGAGATCGACAAGAGCCACACCGCGCACGCCCACACCTCGCCCGAACGGCTCTCGCTGGTCGCCCGGGACGCCGAGGTGAACATGCTGGTCACCACCCACATGATGCCCGACGCGGTGCCCCGCGAGCTCAGCGAGATCATCCGCCGCGACTACCGGGGACCGCTCGCCATCGGCGAGGATCTGATGACGCTGTAGGGGAACCTCGCCTACAGCCCGAGGACGGTCTCGGCGTTGCCGTGGAAGAATTTTTCTAGGAACGCGTCGCTGTAGCCGACCTTGCCCCATTCCTCGAACAGCCGCCCGTAGGGCATCGAGGGGTAGTCGCTGCCGAACATCACCTTGTCCTTCAGGCGCGAGCGCATGTCGCGCAGCAGCGACTCGGGGATGTATTTGGGCGCCCAGCCGGACATCTCCCAGAACACGTTGCCCTTGTGCAGCGCGACCGCCGTCATCTCCTCGATCCACGGCCAGCCGGGATGGGCGGCGACGATGGTGAGCGCCGGGAAATCCGCGGCGAGGTCGTCGATCGCCGACGGGTGGGCGTGGCGGATCCGGGCGCCGAGACCGCCCGGCATGCCGGCCCCCATGCCGGTGGTGCCGACATCGATCATCACCGGCACGCCGAGCGCCGCGATCGCTTCCCATAGCGGGTAGAAGCGGCGCTCGTTGACCGCGAAGTGGCCCATGATGGGGTGGAAGTGGAAGCCCAGCAGGCCGAGATCGTTGACGGCGTGCTCGGCTTCCGCGATGGCGGCCTCGCCCTTCAGCGGGTCCACCGCCCCCCAGGCCTGGATGATGCGCTCGGGGTGGCGCTTCCACATGCCGGCGACGTAGTCGTTCGAGCACGGCGGCGTGCCCACCGTGGCTTCGAGGTCGAGCGCCACCAGCACCGCCTCCACCCCCGCCTCGGCGAAATCCCGGACCACCTCGTCCTCTTCTTTGGCCGACCACTCGCGCTTCCAGTACTCGGCGAGCGCCTTCACATAGGGCCCCTGGCAGTCGATCCAGGGCTGGGTGTTGGGATAGCAGTGCAGGTCGACAATGCGCATGGCTAGCTGTTCGCCTCATCGGCGAGCTTGGCGGAGATCGTCTCCACTAGCGCCTTCTTCGAGACCTTGCCGAAGGCGGAGACCGGGAAGCTGTCGACGATCTCGATGCGCTCCGGCAGCTTGAAGCGCGCGATCTCCTTCTGCTCGAGGAAGCCAACCAGCTCGGCCAGCTCGATGTTGCGGCCGGGATGGAGGACGAGGTAGGCGCACATGCGCTCGCCGAGGCGCGCATCCGGCATCGGCACGCAGGCCACGTTGCGCACCGCGGGGTGCATGAGGATCAGGTTCTCGATCTCCTCGGCCGAGATCTTCTCCCCGCCGCGGTTGATCAGGTCCTTGATCCGCCCCTCGACGATGTAGTTGCCCGAAGAGTGCTGGCGCAGCAGGTCGCCCGAGCGGTAGAAGCCGTCATTGGTGAAGGCGCGCGCGTTGTGCTCGTCGGCCGCGAAATAGCCGCGCAGGGTATAGGGGCCGCGCACGCAGAACTCGCCCACCTCGCCGAACGGCACCAACTGGTCCTCTTCGTCGAGCAGCATGACCTCGTCGTCCGGGCACATCGGCTGTCCGACGGTCTCAAGCTGGGCGTCCTCGCTGTCGGTCCGCTTGACGAACATCAGCGTGCCCTCGGCCATGCCGAAATTCTCCTGCACGAAGGCGTTGGGATAGACCTCCCGCATCCGGCGCTTGACCTCGGGCTGGAGCCGCTGGCCGCCGCTGCCGATCATCCGCACCGACGACAGATCGTAATCGGCCGCCGCCGGATCGTTGATCCAGCCGATATGGAGCGCCGGCACGCCGATCACATGGGTCACGCGGTGCTTCTCGATCATCGCGAAGGCATCCGGCGCGCGGGCGCTGGTCGACAGCACCACGGCGGCGCCGTTGAGCAGATAGCCCTGCAAGCCGGGGCAGGCGAGCGGCAGGTTGTGCGCGATCGGCAGCACGATGAAGAGCCGCGAATCGGGCGTCACCTCGGTCTCCCGCGCCGCCTGTTTCGAGTTGTAGGCGTAGTCGTTATGGGTGCGCGGGATCAGCTTGGGGATGCCGGTGGTCCCGCCGGAGAGCTGGAACACCGCGGGATCGGCGGGGTCGATCTCGATCGCGGCCAGCGCGTCCGCGCCGAGCGGCGACGGCCGTTCGATCAGCTCGCGCAGCGACACCGAATCGCCCGTCGCCTCGCCCATGACGACGAGATGTTTCAGGCGGCCGTTCTCCGCCCGCACCCGCGCCGCCATGTCGCGGTAGTCGAAGCCGCGGATCGTGTCGGGAATGACGCAGGCGGTCGCGCCCGACAGCGCCACGAACTGGCCGATCTCGGCGAAGCGATGGGTGACCAGCGCCGCGATGGGGATGCAGCCGGCCTTCTGCAGCGCGACGTAGAGGACCGCGAACTCCTTCACGTTGGGGAGCTGGATCACCACCCGGTCGAGCGGTCTCAGCCCGAGCGCCACCAGGTTGAGCGCCAGATTGGTCGACATCCGGTCGAGCTCGCCATAGCTCAGCTCGCCGGTCTCGTCGATCACCGCGACCCGGTCGGCGAATTTCTTCAGGCAGGGCTGCAGCTCGTCGCGCAGCGCGCGGTCCTCCCAGTAGCCCTTGTCGCGGTAGAGCTTCTGAAACTCGGCGGGGTAGGGGACGACGCCTTGCAGCATGGCGGGCTCCGGGGCGGATCAGGTGACGGCGGCAAACCCGCCGTCGATGACGACGATGTGGCCGGTGACGAATTTGTTGCTCACGACGAGGCTGAGCACGGTCTCGGCCACGTCCTCGGCGGTGGCGACGCGCTTGAGCGGCGTGTAGCGCGCGCGCCTCGCCATCAGCCCCTCGTAGTTCTCCGCCAGGGTGCGCTCCATCCACTCGCCTTCCATCCAGCCCGGCGCGACCGCGTTGACCCGGATCTCCGGGCCGAGCGCGCCCGCCAGCGTCCGGGTCAGGTTGGCGACGGCGGCCTTGCTGGCGGCGTAGGGCAAGGGCTGCGGGCCGGGCCGCAGCCCGGCGATGGAACAGGTGTTGACGATGCAGGGCTCGGCGGATTTGCGCAGCAGCGGCACTGCGGCGCGGGTGACCTGGAACAGCCCGCGCACGTTGACCGCGAAGACCCGGTCCCAGGCATCGAGATCGACCGCGTCCATGTCCTTCGGTCCGGTCTCGATGGTGGTGCCGGCGTTGTTGACCAGCACGTCGAGGCGGCCGAAGGCGTCCTCGCAGGCGGCCAGCATCGCCTTGACCGCGCCGTCATCGGCGACGTCGCACCGGACGGCGAAGGATTCCGCACCCGCCGCCGCGCAGGCCGCCGCCGTCTCCTCCGCGCGCGCCCGGGAGGAGCCGTAATTGACCGCGACGTCATGGCCCGCGCGGGCGAGCGCGATCGCCGTCGCCGCGCCGATGCCGCTCGACGCGCCCGTGACCAGTGCCGTGCGCCGCTCTTCACTCATCCAGGGTTTCCGTATTTGGGCAGCAGGGTTGAAGCCGAAGGGGCCGATCCCCGTCAAGTCTTCCCATTGGAGGGCTGGCGTTCAACCCCGGCGCCGGCCGTCGCGGTCCCGCCTCCGCTTGCCGCTCAACGCTTCCGCCAGCGCGCCGTAGGTCGCCGAGAGCCTGACCCCGGGGCTGTCCGGGTCGGCGGCGCAGGTCTCGCACATGTTGAGGCTGGTATAGCGGGCGGGGCGCACGCTCACCGCGGTGGCCAGCAGCATGCGCTCCTCCTCGGTTTCCGGGCGCAGCGGCTCGGGACCCTCGGCGAGGCGTTTCATCTCTTCCTCGTCGCCGCCGGCGCGGCGCGACAGCAGCTCGTAGGTCGCGCGCTCGAAGGCGGAAGCGGCCCGGTAATGCGCCTCCACGCAGCAGAGCGGGAAGCCGAGCAGCCGCGCCTCCTGCTCGATCTCCGGGCGGCCGCCGTCGGCCAGCGCCTTGAGCTCGTCGGCGATCGCGCGTCCCTTGGCGATGTAATGCGCGCGGCCCTCGTCGAGCCCCTTGCGGCCGGTCTCGACGAACCAGCCGGGAAGGTCGGAGGACGGGCGGATGGCCTCCCAGTAGGGACCCGGGACGACATAGAGCCGGTTGGAGGCGGCGACTTCCAGCACCGCCGCCCGCCAGCCGTCGTGATCGAAGCCGCGCCCGGTCACGTAGACCGGCTTGATCCCCGCCATCATGGCGACGAAGTCGATCGCTTCCTGCGCCGCGGTGGCGCGCACGTAGCCGTCGGACCAGTCGATCTGCGCGGCATACAGCTTTCTGAGCGCCGAGCGCAGCCGGGGCTTGTTGGCGAGCTTCATGCGCTTCTCCGGCGCCGCCGGGGCGGCCCCGCGGTCCGCAACAGGGCGATCAGCGGGATGGTCGCCAGCGCCGCGATGGCGAGGGCATGGAAGTCGTTGGCGAAGCCGATCGCCTGGGCCTGGCGGAAGATCTCGCCATCCAGCGCGGCGATGCCGGGGGACGAGGCGGGGTCCCACGCCTCCGGCAGGTATGGCGCCTGCGCGCCTTCGCGGTAGGGATCGACGCGCGCGGAGATCTCGCCCTCGGAGACCGCGCGGGTGCGGCTCAGGATCGCCACCACGACGGAGACGCCCACGCCCGAGCCGTAATTCCTAGCCAGGCTGGTCAGCGTCGACGCCTCGGTCCGATGTCGCGCGGGCAGGGTCTCGAAGGATATCACCGTGAGCGGCACCCAGATGAAGCCGATGCCGAGCCCGTTGACGAAGGCCGCCCAGGACACGTCGTAGAGGTCGACATCGGCCGAGAATGTCGAGAGATAATAGGACGAGACGGCGACGCAGGCGAAGCCGAGCGCGCACACCGGCCTGCCGTCGACATGGCGCACCAGCCACCCCGCCAGCAGCAGCGAGGCGAAGGTGCCGAGACCGCGCGGCGCCATCACATAGCCCGCCGTGATCACCGGAAGACCCCGCAGGACTTGCAGGAACATCGGCAGGATCACGTTGAGCGCCAGCACGCAGACCCCGAGCAGGAACATGAAGGCGAGGCCGAGCACGAAGTTGCGGTCGGACAGGATGCCGCGCGAGATGAAGGGGGTGTCCGTGGTGAGCGAATGGACCGTGAAGACGTAGAGGCCGAGCACCACGATCGCCGCCTCGACGACGATCTCGGGCGAGTCGAACCAGCCCTCCTGCTCGCCCCGGTCGAGCAGGAGCTGGAGCGCGGCAAGCGCGCAGGCGAGCGCGACGAAGCCGAACAGATCGAACGGCCGGTCCTGCTTCGCCAGGGTCTCCCGCATGAAGCCGAGGCCGAGCGCGAGCCCGGCCAGCGCGAACGGGATGCCGATGAAGAAGATCCACTGCCAGCCGTAATTCTCGGTGACGAAGCCGCCGACCACGGGGCCCATGACGGGCGCGAACATCACCCCGGTCCCCCAGATCGCGAGCGCCGAGCCGTGCCGTTCCGGCGGGTAGTTGTCGAGCATCAGCGCCTGCGAGATCGGGATCACCGGCGCGCTCATCGCCCCCTGGCAGGCGCGCCAGACCAGGATTTCGGGCAGCGAGGTGGCGCTGCCCGACAGCATCGAGAAGCCCATGAACCCGGCGAGCGCGAGCAGGAAGGTGCGCTTGCGCCCCAGCCTGCCCGCCACCCAGCCGGTGCATGCCGTGGAGATCGCCTGGCAGACGAAATAGGTCGTCATCACCCAGCCGATCTGGTCCTGGCTGGCACCCAGATTGCCCTGCATGTGCGGCAGGGCGATCGAGGCGATGGTCATGTCGAGGATGACGACCGTGGTCGCCATCATCACCGCGACGGTGACCATCGACCGCGCCAGATCGGATCGCCGCGGATCCGGCTCGCCTTCGGTCATTTCCCCGGCGCCATGAAGGCGAGCGCCGAGCCCACCGCGTCGAACAGCGTCACCTCGCGCCCGGTGTCGATGCTGACCGACACCGTGGCCCCCGCCGGCATGGCGAAGGGCCGCCCGGTGCCGCCGTCGATCTCCAGCCGCACCGGCACCCGCTGGACGATCTTGACCCAGTTGCCCGACGCGTTCTGCGGCGGCAGCACGGAGAGCTCGGCGCCGGTCGAGGGGCTGATGCTGGCGACCCGGGCGCGCCACGACAGCTCCGGGAAGGCGTCGACCACGATCTCCGCCGGCTGGCCGACCCGGACATGGGTGAGCTGGGTCTCCTTGAGATTGGCCTCCACCCAGGCCCGGCCGGTCTCGATCAGCGGCATCACCGGCCTGCCGGCATCGACATACTCGCCCCGTTGCAGCCGCACCCGGCCGATCGTCCCGTCCGCCGGCGCCCGGATCACGGTGCGTCTCACGTCGATCTCCGCCCGGTCGCGCGCGGCCAGCGCCTCGCGGAATTGCGGGCTTTGCTCGGCCTCGATCCCGGGCGCGCCGCCGAGCTCGGCGAGGATGGCGAGACCCTTCTGGCGCACCGTGCCGGCGCGCTGGCGGGCGGCGATCAGGTTCCGCTCCGCCTCCTCGAACCGGGTGCGCGAGGCGTGGCCGCGTCCGGCAAGCTTCTCCTGCCGGTCGAAGATGCGCTGGCGATAGGCGACCTCCTGCTCGGCCTCCCGCAGCTCCTCCCGGGCGCCGCGCCAGGACGCGCGCAGCGCGACCATCCGGTTGCGCACCGCAGCCAGCCTGGCATCGGCCTCGGCGAGCGCGACGCGAAACGGTTCCGCGTCGATCGAGAAGATCGCATCGCCCGCCCGGATGGCCGCGTTCTCCGCCACGAAGACATCGGCGACCCGGCCCGGGATCTCGGCGCTGATCTGGATCACGTTGGCCTTCACATAGGCGTTCTCGGTGGTCACGTAGCGACCCGACGCGACCCAGTAATGCGCGCTCACGACAATGGCCGCGGCCGGCACGACGACGAGCAGGACTATGCGAAGCAGCGCGCGCCTCACCCCGCGGTTTCCTTCTCCAGCCTGTTGCGGAAGGAGTCCGGGCCGGGCCCGGAAACCGTTAGATTACTAACATTCTCCTTCCCGGCAAAGCGCGCAGAGGTCGGGCGCGTGCCGCCGTTTCGACCGGATCCCCGCCGGAGGCCACTGCTGTCCGGATTAGATGGGCTGGACGGGGCGCAAAGCCTTGTTCCGGGCGGGATATCGGCGCATCCGCCGGATCGGGACACGGATCGCCGCACGCCCGCACTTGCCGTCCCTGCCCCTCCGTTGTCACCCCGGCCTCGTTCCGGGCACCCACGGGCGGGGCGGGCCGCACCCGGCTCCCGTACTCCTCCACCGCCACCCCCACCCCGTCATGGCCGGACTTGATCCGGCCACCCATGCGCGGACTTGATCCGCGCAACCACTGGCGCCACCGGTACAACGCCCCGTCCGGAGGAGCGGCGGCGCCAGTGGATGCCCGGATCAAGTCCGGGCATGACGATGGGGGGAGGCATGGCGCTGGGCGGGGAACGCCGGGCGCGACCCGCGTCGAAGGCTAAACCGGACAGCAGTGGAACGAGTCCGGCCATGGCGGAGAAGGCCGGAGATGACGGGTGGCGGGCCGCGGATGTTGTCCGCGAGCCCCGCGGGCGTATTATTGGCCGGGGACGCAGAGGACGGGTTGCGAGACGGTGAGCCTGCGCATCGAAAAGCTGCATGAGGCGATCGGCGCCGAGGTGATCGGCGTCGACCTGGCGCGGCCGCTCGGCGCGGCCGAGATCGCCGGGATCGAGGCCGCCTGGCTGGAGCATGTCGTGCTGGTGTTCCGCGGCCAGGAGCTCGACCAGGAGGCGCAGCTCCGCTTCGCCGGCCAGTTCGGCACGCTCGGCGAGCGGTCGAGGCCGGCCGAGATCAGGCCGGAGGGGGCCGATTTCCACCCCGCCGTCATGCTGGTGTCCAATATCCGCGAGAACGGCAGGCCGATCGGCTCGCTGCCCGACGGCGAGATGTGGTTCCACCACGACATGTGCTACGTGGCCGAGCCCTATCGCGGCACCATGCTGTACGCGATCGACATCCCGAGCCGCGGCGGCAACACGCTGTTCGCCAACATGTACGCGGCCTATGACCGGCTCGATGCCGCGACGAAGGCGCGAATCGCCGGCGCCCGCGCGCTCCAGATCTACAACTACTCGGTCACCGAGAAGGTCTCGCTTGACGCCGACCTCGACGATTACCCGCATTTCGTCCAGCCGGTGGCGATCGCCCATCCGCGGACCGGCCGCAAGGCGCTCTACGTCAATCCGCTGATCACCGCGCGGATCGAGGGGCTGCCCGAGGCCGAGAGCGACGCCCTGCTGGAAGAGCTGTTCGGCTTCACCGAAGATCGCGGGCTGATCTACGAGCATGTGTGGCGCGAGGGCGACCTGGTGATGTGGGACAACTGGTGCTCGTGCCACGCGCGCACGGACTTCCCGGAGAACGAGCGCCGCCTGCTCCGGCGGTGCACCATCCTCGGCGAGGCGCTGGCCGAATAGGAGGGCAGGAGATGGCCTTGAGAACCAGGAAGCTTTCCCCGCATATCGGCGTCGAGGTCATGGATATCGACCTCGCGAGGAGGCCGGACGAGGCGACGATCCGCGAGATCTACCGGCTCTGGCTCGACCACATCATGGTGGTCTTTCGCGGCCAGTCGCTCGACCAGGAGAGGCTGCTCCAGGTCACCTCCTATTTCGGCACGCCCGGCGCCAACGCCAGGCCCAGGGAATACCGCACCTCGGGCCAGCACGACATGCTGCCCGGCATCATGCTGATCAGCAACATCCGGGCCAACGGCGAGCCGATCGGCGCGCTCCCCGACGGCGACATGATGTTCCACCACGACATGATCCACGCCGACGTGCCCGACAAGGCGACCTGCCTGTATGCGGTGGAGATCCCGTCGGAGGGCGGCAACACGCTGTTCGCCAGCGGCTACGCGGCCTACGAGACGCTCGACGCCGGACTCCGCGACTCGCTCGAGGGCAGGCGCGCCTTCCACCACTACAATTACGGCTCGCAGCACCGCGGCGACGACATCGGCACGCCGGCCTTCTCCGAGGCCGAGCACCCGGTGTTCCGCACCCATCCGGAGACCGGCCGCAAGGCGGTCTATGTCGACCGGCTGATCACCGCCTCGATCGTCGGCATGGAGGAAGACGAGAGCGAGGCCGCGCTCACCCGGCTGTTCGACCATTCGGAGAAGGACGAGTTCGTCTACGAACATGTCTGGCAGAAGGGCGATCTGCTGCTCTGGGACAACCGCTGCTCGATGCATGCCAGGCGCGACTTTCCGTCCACCGAGCGGCGCCTGTTGTGGCGCACCACGGTGAGCAGCGAAGACCGGCCGGCCTGAGGGCGCGCCGGTGGGCAAGGCTCTGAGCGCGGCCGAGGTCGAGCGCTATCGCCGGGACGGCTTCGTGTTCCCGGTCCGCATCATGGACCGGGCCGCGGCGGATGCGCTGCGCGCGCGCTTCGATGCGCTCGAAGCCGAGACCGGGGCGGAGCCGCAGAGCCGCTTCAAGATCAAGGCCCACATGCCGCTCACCTGGCTGAACGAGCTGGTGCGCAACCCGGCGATGCTGGATGCGGTGGAGGACCTGATCGGTCCCGACATCTTGTGCTGGGGCTCGTCGTTCTTCACCAAGAAGGCGCGCGACCCGCGCTTCGTCTCGTGGCATCAGGATTCCACCTATTACGGGCTGCGCCCGGCCGAGACCGTCACCACCTGGGTCGCGTTTACCGACAGCCGGATCGAGCAGGGCTGCGTCCGCTTCGTGCCCGGGACCCATCGCGACGGCATCCTCGACCACGAGGAGACGATGGACCCGCAGAACCTGCTGATGAAGGGCCAGACCATCGCCGGGGTGGACGAGAGCCGCGCGGTCGATTGCGAGCTCTCCGCCGGCGAGATCTCGATCCACCACGAATCGGTGGTGCACGGCTCCAACCCCAATAGCTCGGACAAGCCGAGGATCGGGCTCTCGATCCACTACGTCGCGCCGCATGTCCGCCAGACCGCGTTCGAGGGCGCCTCCGCCCTGGTGGTGCGGGGCCGCGACACGCACGGCCACTGGGAGCCCGAGCCCGAGCCGCGGCACGACCTCGACCCGGTCTGTCTCGCCGCCCTCGACGAGGTCTACGCCCAGTACCGCAGCGGCCGGGGCAAGCGGGGCTGAGGCGGGCGATTCCATCTGGCACCGACAGGTCCGGGTGTATAGGTTGCCCGGATCGTGCCGTGCGTCCGATACAGGGAGAAACCGAACATGTCATCGTCCAGCAAGTTGAAATCGCTCGCCTTCGGCGTCGCCGCCCTCGGCCTGGCCGCGGCGGTACCGGTCTCGGCGGTCGACGCCAAGTCGTTCACGCTGCGCATCGGCGCCGGCCAGGCGATGAAGCCGCTCGAGCCGATCTTCATGGCGAGCACCTATTTCGTGCCCACCGTCAAGGCGCGGGTCGAGAAGGAGACCGACCACAAGATCCGCTTCATCGAGGCCTATGGCGGCACCGTCGCCGGGCCGTTCGATGTGCTGGAGTCGGTCGAGAAGGGGCTGTTCGACATCGGCCTCTGGTGCGCCTGCTTCGAGCCCACCAAGGCGGTCCATTTCGCCTTCCACTACTTCGTGCCGTTCGTCACCGACGATCCGGTGTTGCAGGACAAGATCACCCGGAAGACCTACAAGCAGTTCCCGGCGTGGACCGAGTCGCTGCACAAGTATAACCAGAAGTGGCTCGGCGCCGGCACGTTCTCGTCCTACGGGCTCGGCACCAAGTTCAAGTGGTCCAAGATGTCCGACCTCAAGGGCCGCAAGATCGCCGGCGCCGGCCCCAACCTGCCGTGGCTGAAACTGTCCGGGGCGACCGCCGTCCAGACCAGCCTGAACGAGTCCTACAACTCGCTCCAGTCGGGCGTCTATGAGGGGCTGGTGATCTTCCCGACCGCCTGGCTCGGCTTCAAGCTCAACGAGCCGGCGAAGGTGTTCACCGTGGTCGGCTGGGGCTCGACGTCGCTCTACCAGATGACGATGAACCTCAAGAGCTACAACAAGCTGCCGCCCGAGGTGCGGAAGATCATCGACGAGGAGTCAGAGATCTGGATGGACAAGTCGGCCCAGGAATCCTCCAGGCGCTTCGATGCCTCGCTCAAGAAGCTCAAGGAGACCGGCAGCACGATCCAGTACTTGCCCCCCGAGGAGCGCGCCAAGATGGCCGCGGCGCTCGGCGACTGGCCGAAGCAGAACGCCAAGAAGTTCGACGGCCAGGGCCTGCCCGGCACCGCGCTGATGAAGGCCTATCTCGCGAACGCGGAAGCCGCCGGCATCAAGCTGCCGCACAAATACGATCTCGACTAGCGCCGGATCGTTCGGGCGCGCCGCCCCCGCCCGCGCGGCGGGGGCGGCCGCGACAGGCGTCAAGAAACGGGGAACGCAGCATGATAAGGGCGGCGGTCGTCGGCCTCGGCTGGTGGGGCCAGCGGATCTGGAGCTCTCTCCAGGGAAGCGAGCGGATCGAGGTCGTGCGGGGGATGGATGTGACCTTCGACCACCTCGCCGAATTCGCCGAGCGGTCGGGGCTCCCGCTCACCCGGAGCTACGCGGAGGTGCTCGAGGATGCAGCCGTCGACGCGGTGATCCTCACCACCCCGCACGGGCTGCACGAGGAGCAGGTGGTCGCCGCTGCCGAGGCCGGAAAGCGGATCTTCTGCGAGAAGCCGCTGGCGCTCAACGGCGCATCGGCGGCCCGCATGCTGGAGGCGTGCACCGCGCGCGGGATCCTGCTCGGCATCGGCCACGAACGGCGCTACGAGCCGGCGCTGATCGAGGTCAAGCGCATGGTCGACGACGGCGAGATCGGGACGCTGCGCCATCTGGAGGTCAACTGGTCCTACAGCCTGTTGGCGGGGGCCGCGACGGCGGCCTGGCGCCAGGACCCGGCGCAGGCGCCGGCGGGGCTGATGACCGCGGTCGGCGTTCACATCACCGACTACCTGCAAAGCATCGCCGGACCCGTCGCCGCGGTGGGCGCGACGCTCAGGCGGCACCGCGAGGACCGGCCCTCCGATGCGACGCTCTCGGTCCAGTTCGACTTCGCCTCCGGCGCGACCGGCTATATGTGCAATATCGGGCCGACGCCCTACTACCAGCGGATCACGCTGTTCGGCGACCGGGGCTGGGTCGAGCACCGCGAGACCGCCCACATCCAGGACCCCGACCCCGCGCTGGTGACCTGGCGGGGAGAGGACGAGGAGATCTGGTCGCGGACCTTCGATCCGATCGACCAGGTGCGCGCCAATCTCGAAGCCTGGGCGGCGGCGGTCGAGGACGGCGCGGCGTACAAGTTCACCGACCGGCAGAAGGTCCACAATGTCGAGATCCTGGAGGCGATCGTGAAGTCGACCGAGTCCGGTCGCACCGAGACGGTCGGGTAGGGGCCGTCAGCGGGTCAGGAAGGTGGCGGTGACCGGCCAGATCCAGATCACCACCATGACGATCAGCATCAGGATCCAGTAGGGGATCGAGCCGCCAAAGATCTCCTTCAGCGTGACCGAGGGGTCGGGCACCGCCCCCTTGACGGTGTAGACCAGGAGGCCGAAGGGCGGGGTCAGCAGGCCGGCCTCGATGGCGAGGATCCCGAAGATCGCAAACGCATAGGTGTTCCAGCCGCCGGCCTCCGCCAGCGGCCAGAAGATCGGCACCGTCAAGAGGATGATCGAGATCGAATCGATCAGCGTTCCCATGGCGAGCCAGATCAGGATCATCAGGATGGTCACGCCGAACGGGCCCAGCCCCATGCCGTCGATGAAGTCCTGGATCACCCCGATGATGCCGCCGAGCGCCAAGAACTTGGCGTACATCGAGGCGGTCATCAGGAGGAACAGGATCGGCGCGATGGTCTTGCCCGAATCGATGATCGCCGTGCGGTAGTCCAGCCATTTCAGCCTTTTCATCGCCGAGAAGAGCAGCGCCCCGCCGCAGCCGACGGCCGCCGATTCGGACGGCGTGAACAGCCCCGCGAACAGCCCGCCGAGGACCAGCAGGATCAGCGCGACCACGCCGAGCCCGCTCACCACCTCGGCCAAAGTGGGCGGCTCCTCCGCCAGCGCATCCATGCTCGGCGCCGCCTCCGGCCGGAACCTGGCGTAGCCCGCGCAGTAGAGGCCCATCAGCGCGGCCAGGATCACGCCCGGGATGAAGCCGGCCAGGAACAGCTTGCCGATCGACTCCTCGATCACGATCCCCCAGACGATCAGCAGCACGCTCGGCGGGATCAGCATGCCGAGGCTGGAAGACCCGGCGATCGCGCCGAGCGCATAGGACCGGTTGTAGCCGAAGCGCCGCATCTCCGGGTAGGAGATGCGCGAGAACGCCATCGCCGAGGCGATGCTGACCCCGGTCACCGCGGCGAAGACCGCGTTGCCGAACACGGTGGCCACGGCCAGCCGGCCCGGCAGCGCGCGCAGGAAATAGTTGCAGATCTTGTAGAGGTCGCGCGCCATGCCCGATCTCGACATGAACTCGCCCATCAGCACGAACAGCGGGATCGCCGCGAAGACCGAGTTGCGCAGCACCGCATAGGCCGCCTGGTTGGCGAGCTCCATGGTGATGGCGAGGTCGTCGAACAGCAGGAAGGTGCCGCCGAGCGAGACCATCCCGAGCACGATGCCGATATGCAGCCCGGCGACGACCAGGCCGATCAGCGCGACCAGGATGATGACGAGGACGACCTCTGGCTCCAAGATGCTCTCCCCGGCGCGGCTGCCGCGCGCCTATGCGGGTTCCGCTTCCGCCTTGCCGGTGACGGCGACGTAGAACAGTTGCACGTAGATCAGCGCGCAGATCGCGCTGAAGGCGAGGATCAGCGTTCGCACCGGGTAGATCGGCACCTCGAACGCGCCGGCGCCCTCGATCTCCCGGACCTCCCAGCTCACGATCATCGCGTCCCAGCCGCCGAAGATGATGGCGAGGAACAGCGCCGCCCCGAGCAGATAGGACGCGCAGTCGATGACGCGGCGCGGAATCCTGGAAACCGCGTAGTAGACGATGGTGGTGCGCAGCATCGCGCCGCGCTTGATGGTCGACGGAAGCTCGAGGAACAGGATGCCGACGATCGAGTTGCCGACGATCTCGTGGGTGCCGAGGAACGGCGTGTTGAACAGCTCGCGGCCGATGATGTCGTAGAGGAAGATCGCGGCCAGCAGCAGGATCCAGAACGCCGAGATCGTGCTCAGCGTCTCCGTCGCCCGCGTGACGAAGTCGGGCCTTGCCCCCTGCGCGGTGTCCGGATCGTCCGCCAACGGCCTCGCCTCCCTGCCCGTTGCACAGTAGAGGGATGGATTGGCATGCACAAATTCCTTCCCCCACCGGGCGCCCTCGCGCCATGATAGGGCAGACCAGCGAATGGAGGAGGGAGATGGCGAATTCGATCCACACGCCGAGCAAGGCGGAGTTCGAGAGCCGCATCGGCAGGTTCGAGGATTTGAAGCCGATGTCGACCGCGGGCGAGATCGGCTGGGTCGGGCAGGACGCGATGGACATCATCTTCGCCCGCAAGCTGATGCCGGTCATCCTGGACGACGACACCAAGAACCCGTTCGGCAGCGACGCGCCGATCTTCGGCGCCGCCGGCTCGACCATGTTCATCTCGATCATGCCGCCGGGGCAGGGGCCCTGCCTGCACTCGCACAACACCACCTTCGAGACCTTCATGGTGCTGCAGGGCGAGATCGAATACTACGTCGGCGAGCCCGTCGAGCACCGGGCGCGGCTCGGCAAGTGGGACACCTTCTCCTGCCCGCCCGGCGTCTATCGCGGGTTCCACAATGTCGGCGACATCGACGCGGTTCAGCTCACCGTAATCACCGGGCTCGGCGAAGACCGGGACGACGTCTCGATGCCCGACTCCATCGCCCGGCAGATCGAGGGCGCGCACGGCGACAAGGTGCTCGAAGCGATCCAGGGCGTGTTCCACTTCGACCCGCCGGCGGCCTGACCATGGCTGAAGACCGCTGGATTCTCGACCGCCCCAACTCCTATATCGGGCGCAGCGTGCCGCGCCCCGACGCCAGGCGCCTGACGCACGGGCGGGGCACCTTCGTCGACGACATCGTGCTGCCCAGGATGGTGCATGCCGCCTTCGTCCGCAGCCCGCACGCCCATGCGAGGATCGTCTCCATCGACACCGAAGCGGCCGCCGCCGCGCCCGGCGTGGTCGCGGTGGTGACCGGCGCGGAGCTCGCCCGCATCCACGAGCCCTGGGTCGGCGTGCTCACCCATCTCGAAGGGCTCAAATCCGCGCCCCAGCACGCGCTTCCCGTCGACGTCGCGCGCTGGCAGGGCGAGGCGGTGGTCGCCGTCGTCGCCGAGCGCCGCGAGCAGGCCGAGGACGCGGCCGAGCTGGTGGAGATCGAGTGGGAGGAGCTGCCGGCCGCGACCGACATGGAGACCGCGCTCGATCCCGGGACGCCGGTGATCCATGCCGAGCTCGGCGACAACCTCGCCTGGCAGCGGCAATACGCGGCGGGCGACGTCGATGCCGCCTATGAAGCGGCCGACGCGGTGGTGGAGGAGACCTACCTGTTCGGCCGGCATACCGGGGTGACGCTGGAGCCGCGCGGCCTGGTCGCCGATTTCGACCCGTCGACGCGCAACCTGACGGTCCACCACTCCACCCAGTCGCCGCACATGATGCAGGGCATATTCGCGCTCCATTTCGGGCTCGAGGAGCATCGCGTCAGGGTGATCGCCAAGGATGTCGGCGGCTCGTTCGGCATCAAGGTGCACACCTATGCCGACGAGATGGCGACGGTGGGGCTGGCGATCGCGCTCAAGCGACCGGTCAAGTTCGTGGCCGACCGGCTGGAGTCGTTCCTCTCCGACATCCACGCGCGCGACCACCGGATCGACGCCAAGATCGCGATGGCCAGGGACGGCCGCATCCTGGCGATGGAGATCGACGACCTCACCGGCGTCGGGCCGTATTCGATGTACCCCAGGACCAGCGCCATCGAGGCCAACCAGATCGTCAACATGATCGGCGGGCCCTACGCCTTCGACAACTACCGGGCGCGCGCCCGCGTGGTGTTCATGAACAAGAACATGATGTGCCAGTACCGCGCGGTCGGCCATCCGATCATGTGCGCGGTGACCGAGGGGCTGGTCGATTCGGGGGCCCGCGCGGTCGGCATGGACCCGGCCGAGATACGCCGGATCAACGTGCACCGCGACGGCGAGTACCCGAAGAAATCCGCCCAGGGGATGAATTTCGAGAGCCTCTCCCACCAGGAGAGCCTGAACAAGATCCTGGAGATGATGGACTACGGCGCGCTCTGCGCCGAGCGCGACCGCCTCAGGGCCGACGGCGTCTGGCGCGGTGTCGGGCTCGCCAGCTTCATCGAGGTCACCAACCCGTCGGCGATGTTTTATGGCATCGGCGGCGCCCGCATCTCGGCCCAGGACGGGGCGACGATGCGCCTCGACGCGCGCGGCAACGTGTTCGTCTCGACCGGCGCGACCGAGCAGGGGCAGGGGATGGAGACCGTCGCCGCCCAGGTCGCGGCGACCGCGATGGGGGTTCCCATCGACCGGGTCCGGGTGATCTCCGGCGATACCGAGCACACCCCCTATGGCGGCGGCACCTGGGCGTCGCGGGCGGCCGGGATCGGCGGCGAGGCGATCGCCCAGACCGGGAAGGCGCTGCGCGCGCAGATTCTCGACGTGGCCGGCGTCATGCTGCAGGCCGAGGCCGGGAGCCTCGACATAAGGGGCGGGGTCGTGGTCGACCGCGAGACCGGGGTCGAGCGCATCGGCCTCGATGAGATCGGGCGCATCTGCTATTTCCGCCCCGACACCCTGCCGGTCGACTACCAGTCCGAGCTGATGGCGACCCGCCACTACGTGCCCAAGGACTACCCCTTCGCCTTCACCAACGGGGTGCAGGGGGCCTATGTCGAGGTGGACGCCGAGACCGGGTTCCTCACCCTGCTCAACCACTGGTGCGTCGAGGATTGCGGCACGGTGATCAATCCGCAGATGGTCGACGAACAGATCCGCGGCGGCATCGTCCAGGGGCTGGGCGGCGCGCTCTGGGAGCACTGCGTCTACGACGAGGCGGGCCAGCTCCAGAACGGTACCATGGCGGACTACCTGGTCCCGCAGTCGAACGAGACGCCCGACATCGAATGCGCCCACGTGGTCTCGATGACCGGCTCGTCCGAGCTCGGCGCCAAGGGCGCGGGCGAGGCCGGGACCTGCGGCGCGCCGGCGGTGGTGATGAACGCGGTCAACGACGCGCTGGCGCCGTTCGGGGCGAAGGTCACCGCGATGCCGTTCACCCCGGGGCGGATCCTGGAGGCGATCGCCGCGGGCGGGTAAGGGCGCATCGAGGGGACGCCCGTATCAGGGCCGCACGACCTCCAGCAGCCCCCTGAAGGGCCCCTTCGAGCGGATCACCAGCCCGGTGAGCGCGGCTCTCTTGCGCAGCCCCTCGCTCGCCAGGAAGCAGCTCCGGCGGGCGCGCCGCAGCGGATCCGAAGACGCCTCGATCGGCCCCACGCCTATCAACGAGGCGAGTCCCTCGCTTCGCGTTCGATGCTGAACCACGGCGGGGTCGAGACTGTACGTCTTCAGGCCGTGATGCCAGTAGCGCGCGAGCGACCTGTCGATGCCGTCGCGGATCAGCGGGTTCGCTTCCAGGAACCGCCGGGCCGCCTGGCGCGTGATCGCATAGCCCTGGGAGCCGAAATGGGACCAGCGGGTCCAGCCCAGGCGATGCCCGGTGGGCAGCGCCGCATGGGCAATGAACGGGCGCCTCGGCCCGTGGTGGAGGAATACGATCCCGAAGGGTTCCGTCGTCTCTTCCAGAGCCCGCAGCACTGCCGGGAATTCGGGCGAGAAAGTCGCGTCGTCCTCCAGCACGGTCATGATTTCGGGTCCGTTCTCCACCATGTCCAGCATGGCCTCGCGCTGGCTGATCCAGTTGGCGATGGACCCCATGCGGATGGGCCGCCCGGCCCGGCGATAGGCCGAACGGTCGATCAGGGGTTGGTATGCGGGCGGAAGATCGTGGCCGTCCACGGCGTCGCGCAGCTCGAACTCCAACCCCAGGGCGTGCAGGTCGGAAACGATCCTTCGCCGCCGCTCGACCGCCCTTTCCAGACTGATGACAACTATCTTCAGAGCGGACGACCGGTCAGAAATTGTCCTTGCGGGTGCGCACTTCGGCGAAGACCTCCACCGGCGTGCTGCCCTCCATCCCGAGCGCCGCCGCGAAGGCGGGGACGTCGGCGCGGAGGAAGGGGTTGGTCCGCCGCTCCAGCCCGAGCTGCGACGGCACGGTGCGCTCCCCGGCCGCCCGCTTGCGGTCTACCTCCGCGGCATAGGCCGCGAGGTCGCCATTGTCCGGCTCCACCGTGACCGCGAAGCGCGCGTTGGACTGGGTGTATTCGTGCGCGCAATAGACCATGGTCTCGTCGGGCAGCGGCTTGAACTTGGAGATCGAGTTCCACATCTGCTCATGCGTGCCCTCGAACACCCGGCCGCAGCCCAGCGCGAACAGCGTGTCGCCGCAGAACAGGGCTTCCGATTCCGGGAACCAGTAGGCGATATGCCCGCGCGTGTGGCCCGGCACGTCGAACACCCTGGCCTCCGCCTCGTAGAGCATATAGGTATCGCCGTCGCCGACTTCGATGTCGATGCCGGGGATCCGGTCGCGGTCCGCGCGGGGGCCGACCACGGTGCAGCCGGTGCGCTGCTTGATTTCCGGCACGCCGCCGATGTGGTCGTTGTGGTGATGCGTCGCCAGCACGTGGGTGAGGTTCCAGCCGAGCCCGTCCAGCGCCTCGAACACCGGCGCCGCGTCCGAGGGGTCGACCACCGCCGCCTGGCCGGTCGAGGACTCGCGGACGAGATAGACGTAGTTGTCGACCCGCGTCGGGATCTGATGAATTTCGAGCGTCGACATGGCAGCATGTTCTCCCGCGATCGGCACCGGCTGGCGGGGCGCAAACTAGCAGGAAGAAGCGGTCGATTCCATCCAGGCCCGGCGTCCGGTCACATCGGGCGTATCCGTTTCGCAAGGGACCGCCGACGCTTCCGAGGCCGTCCTTCGATACGCCGCCCTCCGGGCGGCTACTCAGGATGAGGAGGATTGTTGGCGGGCCATACCCCACCCTCATCCTGAGTAGCGGCGAAGCCGCGTATCGAAGGACGCGCTTCAGCCGCAGGTCATGACAGTGCCGGAGAATCCGGGCTAGGCTGGCCGGATGTGGACGGATGTGGTCGAGTTGCGGAACTTCTACCGCTCCCGGATCGGCGGCGTCGCGCGGCGCGCGATCCGCGACCACGTCCGCGCGTGCTGGGGCGAGGTAACCGGGATGAGCGTGCTGGGAATCGGCTATGCCACGCCCTATCTCGGCCAGTTCCGCGCCGAGGCGGAGCGGGTCGTCGCCGTGATGCCGGCCCGCCAGGGGGTGATCCGGTGGCCCGGCGAGGGGGCCAATTTGGCGGCGCTGGCGGACGAGGCGGAGCTCCCCTTGCCCGACCTCTCCATGGACCGGGTGATCCTGGTGCACGCACTCGAATCGGCCGAGCAGCTCCGGCCCATGCTGCGCGAGGTCTGGCGGGTGATGGCCGACGGCGCGCGGCTGGTCGTCGTGGTGCCCAACCGCACCGGAATCTGGGCGCGGCTCGACAGGACGCCGTTCGGACACGGACACCCCTATTCCCAGTCGCAGCTCTCCTTGCTGCTCAAGGACGCCATGTTCAACCCGGTCGCGGCGCGCTACGGGCTGTTCGTCCCGCCCAGCCGCCGCCGCGTCCTGCACGCCGCCGCCCCGGCATGGGAGCGCATCGGCGGGCGCTGGTTTCCCCGTCTCGGCGGCGTGCTGATCGCCGAGGCGACCAAGCTGATCTACGCGGCAACGCCGGCGGCCGCGGTCTCAGGCCGCCGCCGAATCCTCGCGCCGCAGCAGAAAGATTCCCTGCCGGCTCCTTAGATTGGCGAACGGTCCGATCCTGCCGATCGCGCTGACGCGCCCGCCGCGGTCGAGCGAGACCGCGCGCTCCACCACCACCTCGAGGTCCTGGCACAGCTCCTGGAAGTCGCGGATCGTGCAGAGGTGGATGTTCGCGGTGTCGTACCAGCGCTCGCCCGGGCCGCCGATCACCGGCATGCGCCCCTCCCAGACGAGCCGCCAGCGCGTGCCGAGCTGGCCGAAATTGGTGAAGGAGACCACCACCCGCGTCGCGATGCGGAGAAGCTGGCCGAGGAGGTCGCGCGGCGCGCGCGTGGCCTGGAGGGTCTGGCTCAGAACCGCGTAGTCGAACGCGCCCGGCGGGTAGTCTTCGAGATCGGTGTCGGCATCGCCCTGGATGACCGGCAGGCCGCGAACCACGCAGGCGTTGACCCCGTCCTGGCTGAGCTCGATGCCGCGCGCGTCGACATTCTTGAAGTTGACCAGGTGATAGAGCAGCTCGCCGTCGCCGCAGCCGATATCGAGCACCCGCGAACCGGGCTCGATCATGTCGGCGATGATTTGCAGGTCGCGGCGGATCGCCGGCGCCCCGGCGCCGGCCGTCCCGGCGGTCATCCCCCGCCAAGGCCCCGGTGCTTCCCCGCACCGTCGAGAAAGCCGCGCAGCGTGGTGGCGAATTCGGGCTCGTCGAGCAGGAAGGCATCGTGCCCCTTGTCGGTCTTCACTTCGACGAAGCTGACATTCGCCGCGACCGCGTTGAGCGCCTTGACCACCGCGCGGCTCTCGACGGTGGGGAACAGCCAGTCGCTGGTGAACGAGAACAGGCAGAACCGGACCGGGGTGCCGGCGAAGGCCTTCGACAGCGCCCCGCCATGCTCCGCCGCGATGTCGAAATAGTCCATCGCGCGCGTGATGTAGAGATAGGAGTTCGCGTCGAACCGTTCGACGAAGGTAATGCCCTGGTGGCGCAGGTAGCTTTCCACCTGGAAATCGGCGTCGAAGCCGAAGCTGAGCGCGTCCCGCCCCTGCAGCCGGCGGCCGAACTTGCGGTGCAGCGCCGAGTCCGACAGGTAGGTGATATGCGCCGCCATGCGCGCCACGGCGAGGCCGCGGGTCGGCACCTTGCCGTGGCGCAGATACTCGCCCTGACACCAGTCGGGATCGGCCATGATGGCCTGGCGGCCGACCTCGTTGAACGCGATGTTCTGCGAGGAATGACGCGCGGCCGCGGCGATCGGAACGGCGGAGAAGACGCGCTCGGGATAGCGCGCCGCCCACTCGATCACCTGCATCCCCCCCATCGAGCCGCCGATCACGCAAAACAGCCGGTCGATCCCGAGATGGTCGAGCAGCAGCGCCTGGACCTGCACCATGTCGCTGATGGTGATCACCGGGAAGGCGAGACCGTAGCGCTCCCCGGTTTCCGGGTTGATGTCCATCGGGCCGGTGGTCCCCATGCATCCGCCGAGCACATTGGCGCAAATGACGTGGTAGCGGTCGGTGTCGAGCACCTTGCCGGGCCCGACCAGAAGGTCCCACCAGCCCGGCTTGCCGGTGATCGGGTGGGGCTCGGCGACGAACTGGTCGCCGGTCAGGGCATGGCATACCAGGATCGCGTTCGAGCGCTCCGCGTTCAGCGCTCCATAGGTCCGGTAGGCGACCGTGACCGGTCCGAGCGCGACACCGCAGTCGAGCAGCAACGGCTCGTCGGTCGCCAGACGCACATGCGTGCCCGGTATCTCCGCCGGCAACAGGGAGGTCGGGCGATTGAGCGCTACGGGCTTCATCACCTGCGGCTCTGTATAAGACCGCCGACGCAACGGCAACCGCGGAAATCCCTGTCCCCGGCAACGACCGGCATCGGCGGCGTCGATTGTAACCAATGCAGGGGCTGGTTATAAGTCGCTACGAAGATGTCATGTATTCACCCGGCCGAAGGCCCATGGCCAGGCGGGGGTTGCGGGGTGGGACGAAACCGACATGAGCCATTCCGGGGTGTCGCTCGCCGATGTGCGCAAGCGCATCGACGACATCGACGACCGCCTGCACGGGCTGCTGATAGAGCGGACCTCGCTGGCGCAATCCGTGGTCGAGGCCAAGAGCGGGTCGACGGCGCCGGTTTACCGCCCCGGCCGCGAGGCGGAGATCCTGCGGCGCCTGGTCCAGCGTCATGAGGGCGAATTTCCGAAGGTGCCGCTGACCCTGATCTGGCGCCAGATCATCTCGGCGACCCTCGGTCTGCAGGGAGATTTCGTCGTCGCGGTCTATGCCGCCGACGAATCGGACCCGCGCTGTGAAATCGTCGAGACCCATTTCGGCGCCGCGACGCCGCTTTCCCTGCACGGGACGGTTACCGGCGTGTTCATCGCGCTGACCCAGGGCGATGCGTCGGTGGGCGTCCTGCCGTTTCCCGCCGACAGCCAGGAAACCCCGTGGTGGCCGCGTCTCGCTCAGTACGGCGAGCGGGCCAGAGGCGCCGGCCGCCCGACGATCGTCGCCCGGCTGCCGTTCGTGCCGCTGCGGCGGCTATCGGGCGCCGGCCGCGGTTCGCTGGTCATCGCCATGCAGGCGCCCGAGCCCACCGATCGCGACCGCAGCTTCATCGTCGTCAGGGCCGGCGAGGATACCAGCCGGGCGCGGGTCCACGGCGCCTTCCAGTCTCGCGGGCTCGAGTCGCGGCTGACGCTCACCCATGCCGACGAGGTGGAGCCGGAGGCGACGCTTTTCCTGCTCGAGGTCGATGGGTTCGTCGAGAACGGAGACCCCAGAATCGCCGCCATTGCCGAGGAAATCGGCGGCGAGGAGAAGGTCGAGCTCAAGGTGCTGGGCGCCTATGCCGAGCCCTTTGCCGCCAGCGAGGTCGGGCCCCAGAGGGGCGTCAAGCAACCATGAGCGGGCCGACCCCGAGGCCAGGCATCCTCGACATCGCGCCCTACATACCCGGAGACTCGTCGATCCCGGGCCGGGCGCGGGTGATCAAGCTGTCGTCCAACGAGGGCGCGCTCGGCCCCAGCCCGGCGGCGATGCGCGCGCTGGCCGGGACCGCCGCCGACATCCACCGCTACCCCGACGGCGGCGCCGTCGCGCTGTGCGAGGCGATCGGCGCGGCGCACGGACTCGACCCGGGGCGAATCGTCTGCGGCGCGGGATCCGACGAGCTGATCACGCTGCTCGCGCGCGCCTATGCCGGACCCGGCGACGAGGTGCTGACCCATGCTCACGCCTTCGTCATGTACCGGCTCGCCGGGCTCAGCGTGGGCGCGCAGGTGGTCGAGGCGCCGGAACGGAATCTCACCGCCGACGTCGATGCCCTGCTGGCCGCGGCGACGCCCAGAACCCGGATCGTCTTCATCGCCAACCCCAACAACCCGACCGGGACCTACTTGCCGCTGGAGGAGATCGAGCGCCTGCGCGCCGGCCTGCCCGAAGACGTCGTGCTGGTGATCGATTCCGCCTATGCCGAATACGTGACGCGCAACGACTACGGCGCCGGCGAAGCGCTGGTCGATCGCGGGCAGAACACGGTCATGACGCGGACGTTCTCGAAGATCTACGGGCTCGGCGGGGTCCGGCTCGGCTGGGCCTATTGCCCGGAATCGGTCGCTTCGGTGCTGCATCGCATCCGCTCGCCCTTCAACATCAACGCCCCCGCCCAGGCGGCCGGAATCGCGGCGGTGCAGGACACCGACTTCCTGGCCCGGTCGCGCGACCACAACGCGGCCTGGCTCCCCTGGATCTCCGAGCGCATCGCCGCCGCCGGCTTCCCGGTGACGCCGAGCGTCGGCAATTTCGTCCTCGTCGAGTTCCCCGCCGACGAGGGGCGGAACGCCGAAGCCGCGCTCGCCCATCTCGCGCGCCACGGGTTGATCCCGCGCGCCGTCGCCGGCAACCGCCTCCCCGACCATCTCAGGATCACCGTCGGGCTGGAAGACGAGATGCGGGCGCTGGTCGAGGCGATCGAGGCGTTCGCGGACTGATCCATGTCCAGCGACGTTCTGTTCCGGCGGATCGCCTTGATCGGAATCGGGTTGATCGGCTCCTCCCTGGCCCGCGTGGTCAAGCGCGACCGCCTCGCCGGCCACGTCGTCGGCTGCGCCCGCCGGGCGGAGACGCTGGCCGCCGCCGAGCGGCTGGAGATCGTGGACTCGACGACGCAGGATCCGTGCGAGGCGGCGGCGGGGGCCGATCTGGTGATCATCTGCACGCCGCTCGGCTCCTATGGCGCCATCGCGCGCGCCATCGCCCCGAGCCTCGCGCCCGGCGCCATCGTCTCGGATGTCGGCTCGGTCAAGGGGGCGGTGCTCGAGGCCGTCCTTCCGCATCTGCCGGACGGCGTCCACTTCGTCCCCGGCCATCCGATCGCCGGCACCGAGAATACCGGTCCCGAGGCCGGGTTCGACACGCTGTTCGAGGGGCGCTGGTTCCTGATCACCCCGCCGCCCGGCACCGACGAGGCGGCGATCGAGCGGGTATCCGAGCTGTGGCGCCGCGCCGGCAGCATGATCGCCAGGATGGATGCGGCCCACCACGACTACGTGCTCGCGATCACCTCGCATATCCCCCATCTGATCGCCTACACCATCGTCGGGACGGCGACCGATCTGGAGGATCATCTCAAGTCCGAGGTGATCAAGTATTCGGCCGCGGGGTTTCGCGATTTCACCCGGATTGCGGGCTCCGACCCGGTGATGTGGCGCGACATCTTCCTCAACAACCGCGACGCCGTGCTGGAGATGCTCGGCCGCTTCACCGAGGACCTGACCGCGCTCCAGCGGGCGGTCCGCGTCGGCGACGGGGCCGCTCTCGAATTGCTGTTCAAGCGCACCCGCGACATCAGGCGCGGCGTCGTCGCCGCCCAGCAGCACATCCCGCCGCAGCCCGACGGTTAGAAGTTCCAGTCGATCCGCGGCAGCCGCATGACCGAGAGCGGCCCGAGATAGAGCCGGCGGTTCTGGATCGTTACCGGCAGCGCGGTCGAATCGCTCTGCCCCTTGTCCGCGCGGGCGAGGAGCTGGAGCCCGAGGCCGATGGCCCCGGCGTTCTTCTTCTCGACCGCGCCGAGGGCGACCAGCAGGCGGAGCAGGTCCTCGCGGCCGTCGATGCGAAAGGAGAACGCGGCGATCGGCTGAAGGTCGCGGTCGAGCGCGACGGTGCCCGAGCCGGCGACGCGCGCGCGCCGCGAGCGCAGCGCCGCGTTGCCGATCTCCACCACCCCGCCGCCGTCGCGCCACCGCGCGAGCCCCCGTGGCGTCGCCGCGCGCGGCAGCGGGCCGGTCAGTTTGGCCGCGAGCGAAAGCGAATCGATCCCGCGCTCGGACCCGGCGATCTCGATCCCGGCGAGTTCGAGCGCGATCGTCGGCCCCGGCGGCTCGGGACCGCGCCCCCTATCGGCCCGCCCCGGCCGGTCGGGAAGGACGATCGAGGCCTCCGCCCCGGCGATCGAGCGCGGCGGCTTGCGCCCCGGCACCCGGATTTCGATATCGCCGAGCGCGAGGTCGATCCGGGTTTCCGCCGCCGGGCGCCGCAACGTCCCGGTGGCAACCCCCGCCCGCACCCGGATCGGCGCGGCATCGGCCCCGCCGGTCCAGACGCGGTGTTCGCCCGGGGCCGAGAAGGCGATGCGCGACGGGCTCCAGGGCCACGCCCGCGCGGCGATTCTCGGGCCTTCCCAGCGCCAGCCGGGAGCGGCGACCGAGGCTGCATCGACGCTGGCGACCAGCGGCCCCGGATAGCCCTCGATGCGGACCCGCTCGTAGACGACCTGCCAGCCGCGGCTCCGCATCTCGGCGGCCCAGCCGTCGAGACCCGCGCGCAGCCCGTCGGCGGCGATCCACCAGACCGCGCTGTAGACGATGATCGCGAGGAGACTCAGCGCGGCCGCCCCGAACGCCGCCTTCCTGGCCATCCGCCGGTTATATGCGGCCCCGCGGCGGCGGTCGAGCGGAGGCGGGCCGGCCGCTATGGTGTTCCGATGGGCAAGACCCCCGATCCCGCGCAGGCGGCTCCCGCGCCATGACCGGCGCGGACAGGTCCACCCCGCTCTGGGTGACGCTGACGCCGGTGCTGTTCGTGTTTTGCTGGGCGTCGGGCTTCCCGATCACCAGTTTCGGGATCGAATACGCCGAGCCGCTGACCCTGCTGGCGATCCGTTCCGCGCTCAACGTCATCGTCGTCGGCGCCGCGCTGCCCTTCCTCGCGGCTTCCTGGCCCGCGACCTGGCGCGAGGCGGGTCATATCGCCTTCGCCGGGTTCCTGCTCCACTCCGCCTATCTCTCCTGCATCTTCATCGCGCTCGGCGAGGGCGTGCCGCAGGGCACCGTCGCGCTGATCGCGGGGATGCAGCCGCTGGTCACCGCCATCCTCGTCGGACGCGCGCTCGGCGAACGGGTGGGCGCGATCCAGTGGACCGGCTTCGTGCTCGGCTTCGCCGGGCTTGCCTGCGTCCTCGGCGAGGGCGTGAGCGTGTCGTCGGGGACGCCGCTCGGCTACATCGTCGCGGCCTTCACGCCTATCCTGATCACCGCCGCGTCGCTCTACCAGAAGCGCTACTGCGCGGCGATGGATCTGAGGACCGGGATGATAATCCAGCACGGCACGGCGTTCTTCACCACCGGGGCGCTGGCGCTCCTGATCGAGACCAACCGGGTGGTACCCGGCGTCGAGCTCGCGCTCGTCCTGGTCTGGCTCGTGCTGGTGCTCTCCGTCGCCGCGTCCAACCTGTACTACATACTGCTCCGGCGCGGCGAGGCGGCGCGGGTCTCCAGCCTGTTCTATCTCACCCCGCCGACCACCGTGCTGCTCGGCTGGCTGAGCTTCGGCGAGAGCTTCGGGCCGACCGCGCTGGCGGGGTTCGCGATCGCCGGCCTCGGCGTCTTCCTGGTGACCCGGCGCGGCGGGGCCGGGGCGTGACCGCCGGGCGTTCCGCGCACGGGCTGTTCCTCGCCGCGGCGCCGCTGATCTTCGCGGCGATCTGGAGCACCGGCAACATCTTCACCAAGTACGGCATGCCCTATGTCGAGCCGCTCACCTTCCTCGCGCTCAGGTTCGCCTTCGGGACGCTGTTCCTGGTCGCCGTCGCCGCCGCCTTCCGTGCGCCCGGGCCGGCCAGCGCCGCGGAGGCGGGGCACATCGCGGTGGCCGGGGTGCTGGTTCACTGCGGCTATCTGTGGTCGGTGTTCGTCGCCGTCGACGAGGGGGTGGCGATCGGGACGCTTGCCCTGATCGTCGGGTTGCAGCCCCTGTTGACCGCGATGATCGTCGGCCGGGCGCTGGGCGAGACCGTGAGCGCGCGCCAGTGGGTCGGGCTGGTGCTCGGCTTCGCCGGCGTCGTCATGGTGGTCTGGCGCAAGATCGACATCGCCGAAGGCACGCTGTTCGGCATGGCGCTCGGCGCGACCAGCGTGCTCGCGCTCACCCTGGGCACGGTCTACCAGAAGCGTTTTTGCGCCGACATGGATCTGCGCTCGGGCACGGCGCTGCAAGCGGGGGTCAACGCGGCTCTCACGATCGGCCTGGTGCTGCTGTTCGAGACGCGGGCGATCGACTGGACCGGCGAGTTCGTGTTCTCGCTGTTCTGGCTGGTCTTCGTGCTCACCATCGGCGCCTACAACCTGCTGTTCTACCTGCTCAGGCTCGGCGAGGCCTCGCGGGTGGCGAGCCTGTTCTACCTGACCCCGGCGATCACCGCCGTGATGGGCTGGCTGATGTTCGACGAGGTCCTCGGCCCGGTCTCGATCGTCGGCATGGCGGTCGCGGTGACCGGCTTCGCGCTCGCCTCGCGATGACCGCCAAGATCGTCTTCGACGGGCCGGGCGATATCTGGTTCTTCGCCTACGGATCGCTGATGTGGGACCCCGGCTTCGCCTTCGCGGAGGCGAAGCCGGCGCTGCTGCGCGGCTACCATCGCCGGTTCTGCGTCGATTCGACGGTCTATCGCGGGACGCCCCAACGGCCGGGGCTGGTGCTCGGCCTCGATGCCGGCGGCTCGTGCCGCGGCCTTGCCTACCGCATCGCCGAAGGCCGGCGCGAGGCGGCGGCGCGCTATCTCGACCGGCGCGAGTTGGCCGAAGACATCTATTTGCTGCGCAAGGTGAGGCTGGAGACGGCGGACGGTCGCTTTCCCGGCTACACGCTCGTGGTCGACCGCGGGACGCCCTACTACGCGCGCAGCCTGGCGCCCGGGGAAGAGGATCGCCGGATCGCCACCTGCCGCGGCGAGCGGGGGACCAACGCGGCCTACCTGAAGGAGACCATCGCCCGGCTGGAAGCGCTCGGGGTGCGCGACGGCGGGCTGGTCGCGCTCAGCCGCCGCGTCGCCGCGTTGGCTCCTCAGGGCGCCGGCGCGGGCTAGATCCCGTCCTTTTTCGCGACCGCCGCCGCCGTTCTCGACGCCTCCATTTGCCAGTCCCATGCCTCGGACATCGGAGCATTACGCTCCGGGCTCGGGCGACCGGGCCCTGTGTTCGTTTGCGGCAGTCCAGGCACTCGAAGCAGTCGTACGTCATCCCGGGCAGCGGTCGATCCTCGACCCGCTTTCCCACTCCGCATGAAGGTTGGCGCCGGGGCTTGATCGGCTGAGGCAGCCTTGCTGTTACACTTGTTTCTGTTATTCTTGTTATTACACTTGAACGCATGCCCGCGCGCCGCGATCGAGGCACCGGCCCATTGCAGAGGAGGAGAATCGGGATGAGCAACGCCACCGACGCGGTGGACCTGGGACACCGTCTTCCGACGCAGGACGAGATGGCCTGCGCTGCGCAAGCGGTAACGGCGCTTGCCCACGCCCGGGGCGGGAACGGCGTCCTCGCCATTCATCGCGAAGACGGCGAGGCCGTTCGCTTGGCACCCGCGATCGCCGACCTGGTGATCGATCTGCTGGGCGGTGTCGCGTCGGGCAAGACGGTCACGCTGGTTCCGGCCGGCGCCATGCTGACCACGCAGCAGGCGGCCGACATCCTGGGTGTCTCGCGCCCGCACGTCAGCAAGCTGCTCAAGACGGGCACGATCCCGTTCGTTTCGGTCGGTTCGCACCGTCGCGTCATGCACGCCGATCTGATGGCCTATATCGACCGTCGCGACGCCGTGCGCCGTGCGGCGCTCGACGATCTTGCCCGTCTCGGTCAGGAGTTCGATGCGTCTTGACGCAGCTCGCGGACCCTCGCATCGCCCTGCTGGATGCAAACGTCCTGTTTCCCTTCCGCAAGAGGGACGTTCTCTTGCGCTTCCACCACGCCGGCTTGTTCCGGGCGCGATGGAGCGAGCGGATTCTCGACGAGTGGACGCTGAACCTCCTCGAACAGAAGCCGCATCTTGAACCGAGTGTCCGTTCCCAGCGCCATGCTATGAGCGAGCATTTCGCGGAGGCGCAGGTCACGGGATACGAGCCGTTGATCGGGACGCTCGAACTTCCCGATGCCGACGACCGCCACGTCCTGGCGGCCGCGATCCGTTGCGGCGCCCGGTACATCGTCACCGATAACCTGGCCGACTTTCCGGCCGAGGTCCTCGGGCGGTTCGATATCGAGGCGGTCGACGCCGACGGGTTTCTGTCCCGGACGTTCGATCTCTACCCCTCCGAAGCACTTGGCGTGTTGAGCACCCTTCGGAAGGCGTACAGCAATCCGCCCTTCACGCCGTCGGAGTTCGTCCGCGACCTGGCGGCGAAGGGGCTTCCCCGGCTGGCCGCGCAGACGCGGGAGCGACGTTCGACGAACGCGAGATGATCGTCAGCAGCGGCCGGCCATCGACCCTGATACGTCACCCCGCGAACACCACCCCTTGAACTTCGGATTCGGCTCCCGATCTAGGCTGCGGACGGCGGCGAAAAAAGTGCTTGCATCCGACGCCGCCGAGCTTCATATCGCGGCGCCTCAGAGCGCTTGTGCAACCGTCCGACAAGGCCGCGTACCGTGGCGCAAATGACCGCTTTCCTCGCCGAGCCGAGATCGATGTTCGCGCCCATCGCCGCCCTTCTGGCCGGCGTGGCGCTGCTGATGCTGGGCAACGGGCTGTTTCTCACCCTGGTGCCGCTGCGCGCCGAGCTCGAGGGCTTCGGCGCGGTCTGGATCGGGGCCATCGGCGCGGCCTATTTCACCGGCTTCGTGCTGGGTTGCTATCTGGTGCCGCCGCTGGTCTCCCGGGTCGGCCATATCCGGGTCTATGCCGCGGTCGCGGCTCTCGGCGCCATCGTTCCGCTGCTGCACGCGCTGGCGCTGCTCCCGGCGGCCTGGATCCTGTTTCGCATCGTGCTGGGGCTGTGCATTTCCGGGCTCTACATGGTGATCGAGAGCTGGCTCAACGCCGCCTCGACCCCGCGCAACCGGGGCACCGTGTTCTCGGCCTATATCGCGATCCACCTGGCGGCCGTCACCGCGGGTCAATACCTCATCCTGATCGATTCTCCGGGCGGCCCGGAGCTGTTCTCCGTGGCGACGATCCTGTTCGCGCTCGCCGTCGTCCCGGTCTGCCTGAGCCGCGCGCCGTCGCCGTCGCTGCCGGTGCGGGCGCGGCCGGATCTGCGCAAGCTGTGGCGCAACTCGCAGGTCGGGGTGATCGGCTGCCTGACCAACGGCATGGCGAACGGCGCGGTCTGGAGCCTGGCGCCGATCTACGCCAAGAGCCTGGGGCTGTCGCTTGCCGGCATCGCGGTCTTCGTCAGCATCGCGATCGTCGGCGGGGCGTTCGTCCAGTACCCGCTCGGCCGCCTCTCCGACCGCCTGCCCGACCGGCGCTGGCTGATCGCCGCGCTGTGCGCGATCGCCACCTGCGCCGGTCTGGCTCTCCTGCTGCTGGCGAGTGTCCTGCCCCTTCCCGTCGTCTATGCGGCCTATTTCCTGTTCGGGGCGGCGGCGTTCTCGATCTACGGCTTTGCCGTCGCCCATGCCAACGACCATGCGGATCCGGGCGATTTCGTCGAGATCAGCGCGGGCCTCCTGGTGATTTTCGGGATCGGCGCGGTTGTCGGACCGCTGCTCGCCTCGGCGCTCATGGAGGCGCTGGGGACCCGATACCTGTTCCTGTTCACCTGCGCGGTGCATGCCTCGGTGGCGCTGTGGACGGTCTGGCGGATGAGGCAGCGCGATGCCGTCGCGCCCGAAGACCGCGAGGACTACGTGCCGATGGTGCGGACATCGCCCAACGCCTTCGCCCTCGATCCGCGCGCCGACGACGAAGCGCCCTGACAGGGGCGCCGGCCGCGCCTATCCTCGCCGCCCGGAGCCAGCGGAGGGCGCAGATGAAGCTGATCAGCTACCGCCATGCGGGCAGGGAGGGGTATGGCGCCGTCAGGGACGGCGGCATCGTCGATCTCGGCGCCCGCGTCGGCGGCGAGTTCCCGACCCTGCAAGACGCGATCGCCGGGCTCGCCTTGTCGCGCATCGAGGCCGAGGCGGGCGCGGAGCCGGATTTCGCCCTCGACGAGGTCGAGCCCATGTTTCCCGTGACCGCGCCCGGCAAGATCCTGTGCATCGGGCGGAACTATCGCGGCTACCACGAGGTGCTCGCCGATGGCGGGCCGGAATGGCCGAGCGTGTTCCCCCGGTTCGCGTCGAGCTTCGCCGCGCATGGCGAGCCCGTCCTGAAACCCCGCGTGTCCGACGAACTGGACTTCGAGGGCGAGCTCTGCGTCATCATCGGCAAGGCGGGGCGCCACATCCCGGAGGACCGGGCGATGGACTATATCGCCGGCTACACGGCGATGAACGAGGGCTCGGTGCGCGACTGGCAGAGCCGCGGGACGCAGAACTGCCCCGGCAAGAACTTTTACCGGGCCGGCGCGATCGGGCCCTGGATGGTGACGGCGGACGAGGTCGGCGATATCGGCGACCTCGCGATCCGCACCAGGGTCGACGGCGAGCTTCGCCAGGACGGCTCGACCGCGATGATGATCTTCAAGGTGCCGTTCCTGATCGCCCATATCTCGCGCTTCACCTGGCTGGAGCCCGGCGACATGATCGCGACGGGAAGCCCCGGCGGCTCGGCGGTGTCCGAGCAGACGCCGCGCTGGCTCCGCCCCGGCCAGGAGGTCGAAGTCGAGGTCGAGCGGATCGGCGTGCTGAAAAACCCGGTGGCGGCGGAATAGCGGCGCTACCCGCGCGGGCGCCCGAGTTCTTCCGCGAGGCGCCTGATCTCGAGCACGCGTTCGCCCGTCGCGGGATGGGTCGACAGCCATGACGGTCCGCCGCCCGCATCGTCGGCGGAAAGCCGCTCGAAGAACCGCGTCAGCGCCGCCGGATCGTAGCCCGCCCTGGAAGCGATCCCCACGCCGATCCGGTCCGCCTCGCGTTCGTGCTCGCGCGAATGGGCGAGCGAGAGAAGCAGCCCGCCTTCCAGCAGCATGTCGTCCAGAACCGGGCCCACGTCGCCGACGATCACCGCGACAAGGAGATAGGTGCCGAGGCTGCGATAGACGCGGCGTAGCCCGTGGGCCTCGGCGACATGGGCGATCTCGTGCCCCAGCACGCCCGCGATCACGTCGGGTTCGGGGAATGCCCTCACCAGCTCGTCGGTAACGACGATGGTGCCGCCCGGCAGGGCGAAGGCGTTCGGGCCCACTTTCGGCATGCTGCGGAACACCAGCTTGTAAGCGCCGAAGCGGGGCGCGGGCGCCACCGCCCCCAGCCGCTCGAACACCCCGCGCGTCCGGTTCCGTTGTTCCTCGTCCAGGCCCGACGGTTCGGCCAGCGTCCGGTCGGCGAAGGCGAGGTGGCCGTCGTCGACGGCGCGGGTGAGTGCGTCGGGGGTGAACGCCAGCGCGACGGCGACCAACGCGCCGAGCCCCCAGCGCCAGACCGCGAAGCCCGCCACGAAGGCGAGCGCCACCACGAGGACCAGCCGCGGACGCCACGCCTCCCAGCGATGCAGGCGGTCGGTGCGGTCGGTTCCCAGCAACGCATCGACCGCGTCGTGATGGTGGCTGGTGAAGCGCCAGCCGCCGGGAAAATGGGCGGTGGCGGGCAGACTGCCCAGCCGGCGCTCGCGGCGGATCGCCGAAGGCGCTGCGCTCGCCAGCACCGTGCCGTCGTCGCGGTCGACCAGCTCGACGGCGCCGCCATCGGCCGCGGCGCGCAGACGGGCCGCGATCCGCCGCGACGATCCGGCGGCATAGGCCTCGCCCGTGGGCGCCTCAGGCGGCCGCCCCGACATCCGCGCCGCCTAAATCCATATAGGCATCGCCCACGGCCGATTGCCGGCATTCCGCCTCGCTGGTGAAGCGGTCGAGCGAACCCGCAGGCCTGATCCAGGTGTTGGCGCACAGATACCGCGCCACGCGGATGCGCGCCCAGGGCAGCAGCAACCCCAGCGAAGCGACGACGGCGACCGCATTGCTGATCGCGATCCACACCAGCCGCGTTGCCGAAATGGTCGATGCGAACCGGTGCCCGCCTTCGAGCGCGGTGCCGGCATAGACGGCATTGCGCACGAACGCGCCATAGATCGTCTTCAGTGGCAGGACCGCGACCAGGATCAGGCCAATGAACGCGGCCATGCCGATATCGTGCTCGTAGCCGCTGCTGCGGATTGCGCGTTCGAAATCGTCCGCAAGCCCGCTTGCCGCCAGGACGCAGACAAACAGCACGAAGACCGCGACGAACCATGCCGCCGACCATGCCGCCGTCAGGAGGAGGGCGCGATAGAACGGCCCGATCCCGCCGTTGAAGGAAAACCGCCGATCCCCCAGCGAATGCCCTCCGATCGTATACCGTTTCATCTCCCGCGCGGCGAAAGGGAATGCCAGAAAGAGGGTAGAGGCCGCGAGGAGAGGGAAGATAGCGAAAACGCTGATGGCTCGCTGTCCCGTCCCGTCGAAGCGGAATCGGACATCCGACCAGCTCGTTACCGACGCGTTGAACCTCAGCGCCTGATAAATGAACACGGGGGTGACGCCCAACAAGCCTATGGAACTGATGGCGAAGTCAGGGTTGAGCGACGACCAAACGCCCATCGCCCCGAACAAGCCGACCACGATGGCGCGGCCGACGAGGACCTGACGGCCCGTGGCATGGTAGCCGAAGGGCCGGCCGCCGATGGTGGTGTTGCCGAGGAAGTACTTCTTGTTCCTGACCTTCGCCCAGGCCGAGTAGATGCCGAGCGTGGCGATCGACAGCAGCACGTTGACGATCCAGATGCCGAAATATTCGCGGGCATCGCCGGTAAACCGGACGGGGACGGTTTCGGTCGCACCATGCATCTCGCTCTGCCTTTGCTGCATGCGGTGCGTCCCGGATGCGCCAAGGCGCGCGGGCTGTCCATGCGGCGTTTCGCCGCGCCACGCCGGCAGCAGGGAAACCGGGGCGCCCCTGTCTCAGACGGCGGCGCCGACATCGATGCCCTCGATGTCCAGGAAAGCATCGCCGAACGCCGACTGCCGGCGCTCGGCCTCGCCGACGAAGTCGTCGAGCGAACCGGCGGGCCTTATGAAGGTATGGGCGCACAAATAGTGCGCCACGCGAATCCGTGCCCAAGGGAGCAGCATTCCCATCGAGAAGACGACGGCGAGTGCGTTGCTGATGGCGATCCAGACCAGCCTGGGCGGCGCGATCGTCGATTCGAAGCGGTGGCCGCCTTCGAGGGCGGTTCCGGCGTAAATCGCGTTGCGCGTGAAGGCGCCGTATATCGTGGCCGCGGGAAACAGCGCCACGAACCAGATCGCCGCGGCGACGAACAGCATGAGGATGGTGACGCCGTCGGACGGATCGCCGGTCTGGAGGTCGAGCATGACCCGCTCCGCCATCCCGCTGTTCAGGATCACCCCGAGGGTCAACGCGATGCCGACGACGGCCCATATGGCGGTGCAGAGGAACGCGACGTAGAACGGTCCGATCCCGCTGTCGAAGGCGAAGCGGTGCCCGCCCAGCCGATGTCGACCGATTCTGTATCGCGCGGCGGCCCTGGTCACGTAGGGAAGTGCCAGATAGAGGCTGAAGAGCGCAAGAAACGGGTAGAGCAGGAACACGAGGAAAGCGGGCCAGTAGCTCCCTTCGAACCGGAAGCGCAGATTGGACCAGCTGGTCATTGCCGCGTTGAAGCGCAGCCCCCGATTGATCAGCCAGGGCAGGATCGCCGCGTACAACAGGACCAGAACAGGCACCGCGACCGGAAGGAAGGTCGAGGCGACGGAATACAGCGCGATCGCCGCGACCACGATGGCGCGGCCGATGAGTATCTGGAGGCCCGCGGCGTGATACGCGAACGGCCGGCCGTCGATGCTCGTGTTGCCCAGGAAGTACTGCCTGTTTCGCACCTTCGCCCAGGCCGAGTAGACGCCGAGCGTGACGATCGACAGCAGCAGATTGATCAGCCAGATGCCGAAATATTCCCGGGCGTTGCCGGAGAATTGCACCGGGATCGCCGAAGTTGCAAACTGCACGCGCTATTTCTTTCCATGCGGGTGTCCCGCCTACATGGGGATGGCCGCGAGGCGTGTCAATTGGCCGCCGCGCCGGGCGGGATCAGTGGAACAGCAGCGACGGGTACCAGAGCACCGCGACGATGCGGTCGAACATGACATAGAGGAAGACCCATCCCGCCGCCGCGTAGATCGCCGCGATCCACCACCGGTAGCGGCCCCAGACCAGGAGGTAGAGGGCGACGAACAGGGGAAGGGCGACGAGCTGGCCGGCGGCGACGGTGACCGCGAAGAGGCCGATCCACCAGAGATAGAGCTGGCCCACGCGGAAAAGCTCGCGGCCTACCGGGAAGACCTCGCCGCCCTCGGCGCGGAGGCGGCGGATCTCCCGCGCGCCCTGCCAGAGGGCGACCGCGGCAAGGCAGATCGCCGGGATCATGGTGATCATCGGGGTCCCGCCGACATCGGCCGGCCAGGCGAAGGTCGGCACCAGCCCGTAGACGCAGGCCGCGAGCAGTATGCCGACCGCGACCATGGACACCGTCGGGTCGGTGCGCCCGAGATCGGCGACGATGCTGGTTCCCGCCTCCCGCCGCGTCCGGCTCCGCCGGACCGCGAAGACGATGGAAAGCACGATCAGCACGCCGATGACCAGGCAGATCGGCCGTCCGAGCCAGGACAGGCCGTCATGCGCCGAGCTGGTGATGAACAGCGCGTTCTCCATGATCGGGCCGATCACGAAGCCCAGCACCATCGGCGGGCGCGGCACCCCGCCATGCTTCATCGCGTAGCCGACCAGGCCGAAGACCAGCAGCGCGATCCAGTCGCCGATATTGGAGTTGGCGAGCCACGCGCCCATGAACACGAAGAGCACGATCGCCGGCACCACCAGATGTCCCGGCAGGAAGGTCACCCTCGCCACCTGCCGGGCGAGCAGCATCAGCAGCAGCGCGCCCGCGACATTGGCGATCACCAGCGTCCACATCAGCGAGAAGGTGATGTCGAGCTTGCTGGTCAGCATCTCCGGCCCGGGCGTCATGTCCTGGATCATCAGCGCGCCGAGCAGGATCGCCATCGAGGCGCTGCCCGGGATACCGAAGGCGACGGTCGGGATCAGCGCGCCCCCTTTCATCGCGTTGTTGGCGGTCTCGGGCGCGATCACCCCGCGCACGTCGCCCTTGCCGAACCCTGCCTTGTCCTTCGCGCTCTGCACCACGTGGCCGTAGGCGACCCAGTCGACGATGGAGCCGCCGAGCCCGGGCAGCATCCCGACATAGGCGCCGATCGCCGTCGAGCGCAGCACCAGCCACCGGTTGCGCCAGGCGTCGCGGATGCCGGTCATCATCCCGCCCGCCATGCGGTCCTCCGGCACGCGCGAGATCGAGCTGTTGCGGATCGCGAGGTCGATCACCTCCGGCAGGGCGAACAGCCCGAGCACGACCGGGATCAGCGGCAGCCCCTCCAGCAGATAGGTCGTGCCCAGCCAGTAGCGCGGCACCGCGCCGTTCTCGGCATAGCCGACATAGGAAAGGCCCAGCCCGCAGAGGGCGGCGAGCAGGCCGCGCAGGATCGAATCGCCCGACAGCGAGCCCACCATGGCGAGGCCGAGCAGGCCCAGCATGAAGAACTCGGCCTGGGTGAAGGAGAGGATCAGCGGCTTGACGATGGGGATCGACAGCCCCAGCACCACCGCGCCCAGCAGACCGCCGACGGCGGACACGGTGAACGCCGCGCCGAAGGCGCGCGAGGCCTCGCCCTTCATCGCCATCGGGTAGCCGTCCAGGATGGTCGCCTGCGAGGCGGCGGTCCCGGGAATGCCCAGCAGCACCGAGGCGATGGTGTCGCTGGTGGTGGTGACCGCGAACATGCCGAGCAGGAAGGCGAGCGCCGGCACCGGCTCCATCGAGAAGGTGAAGGGCAGCAGGATCGCCATCCCCACCAGCCCCGACAGGCCGGGGACCGCGCCGAAATAGAGCCCGATGAAGACGCCGAGGAAGAGGTACCCGATGGCCGGCCAGGCGACCACCGATACCAGCCCGCTCAGCGCCGCATCGAACATCGGGATGTCCGGACAGGACACCCGGACGGCATCGCTCCGCCCGGGTGCGTCAGTGCCTCGGGAACGCTTCGGCTACTTGCGGCCGATGAGGTCCTTGAAGAAGGCGACGATCTCGGGCGAGACCTTGCCCGCCGCGTCCACATGCGCCTGCGCCGCTTCCGCGAGGATGATGTTCGGCGGCGCCTTGATCACCTTGGTGTAGTCGGCGGCGAAGTCCTTGTCCGTGGCCACGGCGGCCCAGGCCGCGCGCAACGCCTTGACCGCCTCGTCGGGCGTACCCGCCGGGACGAAGGAGCCGCGCAGCATGCTCACCGACAGGTTGTTGATGAGCTGGAAGGCATCGTACTGCACGCCCGAGGGCGTCTTGCCCTTGAGCTTCCGATAGACGTCGAGATAGGTCGGGATGCCCTTGAGATGCGGGTTGCGCACCTCCTTGCCGTCCGCGCCGACCGCCGAGTAGTACCACAGCGCGATGGCGTGGCCGGGCTGGATCAGGTTGGGCTCGACGTTCTTGCGGAAGCCGGGCACCGAGCCGCAGGAGAACTGGGTCTCGTTCTGCATCACGCCCGCGACCACCTTGGCGAGACCCTTGTAGCCGGTGACGTATTTGTAATCCGCGCCCAGCAGGTCGAGCGCCATGCGGAAGCGGAGATCGTGCGACGACGTGACCCGCATGCCGGCGGCCTTGAACCCCTTGATCTTCAGCAGGTCGTCGACCTTGCTCACGCCCGCGTCCTTGCGGATGTAGCACACCTGCGGGTGGCCGATGCCGGCGAGCCAGACGAACTTGGAGAAGTCGACGCGCAGCCCGGGGTCCTGGAGCACCTGCGAGATCAGCGGCGGGGTGAAAATCGCGAGCGACAGCCCGTCCGGCCTGGCGACCTGGCCCATGTAGTTGGACCCGGTGATGCCGCCCGCGCCGGGGACGTTCTTCACGATGATATCGGGGTTGCCCGGGATGTGCTTGCTCAGATGCTTGGCGACCAGCCGGCCCTCGATGTCGGTCGGCCCGCCCGCCGAGTAGTTGATCAGGATGGTGATGCGCTTGCCCTTGTAGAACTGCGCCTCCGCCGCGCCGGCAAGGCCGATCACGGCGGCAACCGCGCCCGCCAGAGCTACGCTCAGCAGTCGTTTCATCGTCGTCTCTCCCCTTGATGTATCAGTCCCGCTGGTCGGACAGCATCGTCCCCAGCTTGAACGGCTCGAAGGTCGGCTTGTAGCTCTTCTCGTCGAGGAACTGGCGCAGCCCGGTGTTGTAAGAGTCCTCGGCGTCGCCGACCTTGATCGACTGGCCCTTGGCGGCGAGGTAGTCGTAGGCCTGGTCGAAATCCATCGTGCGCACCTGGCGCACCGCCTGTTTGGTCGCGCGCAGCACCGCCGGGCTCTTCTTCATCAGCTTCCCGGCGAGCTTGACGGTCTCCGCCTCCAGCTCGTCGTCCGGCACGGCGTAGTTGACCATGCCGATGCGCGCCGCCTCGTCGCCGTCGAACGGATCGCCGAGGCAGGCATAGTAGAGCGCGTGGCGGGGCAGCACCGCGTCGGAGATCGCCTTGGCGACCAGCGCGCCCGGCAGGATTCCCCAGTTGACCTCGGACAGCGAGAAGGTCGCGCTCCTGGCGGCGATCGCGAAATCGGCCGCCAGCAGCTGCATGAACGCGCCGCCCACGCAATAGCCGTGGATCATCGCGATGGTCGGCTTGTCGTAGTTGTAGAGCCGCTGCCAGCGCCAGCTATTGGCGTGGCGCTGCGCCTTCTTGCGCTCGAAGGGGTCGTTCTCCAGCTCGCGGAAGAATTTCTTCAAGTCCTGGCCGGCGCTGAAATTGCCGCCCGCGCCGGTCACCACGATCACCCGCGCATCCGCGTCGGTCTCCAGCCGGCCGAGCGCGTCGTCCATGTCGTAGTGGAGCTGCGGGCTCATCGCGTTGCGCTTCTCGGGACGGTTCATGATCGCCCAGGCGATGCCGTCCCGCAGCTCGACCTTGACGCATTCGTAGTTGTAATCGGCCATGACCCCTCCTTAGGACGTTCCGTCGTCGCGACCCCAAAAGCTTATCGGAGCGTGGCGGGGAGGCAAACCAGGGTAGAGCTCACCCGCCGTATTCCCGCAACACGCGCCGCGCCAGCGCCATCTTGAGGATCTCGGTCGGGCCCTCGGTGATCACGAAGCTCCGCTGGTCGCGCCACATGCGCTCGATCGGCAGGTCGGTGGTGAGCCCGATGCCGCCATGGATCTGGAGGCAGCGATCCGCCGCCTCGAAGGACCGGGTGTCGCCGAGATACTTGCACATATAGGCCTCGTAGCGGACGTCCTCGCCGCGATCGGCCTTCCAGGCGGCGTGGTGGACCATCAGCCTCAGCCGGTGCAGCTCGGCATAGGTGTCGACCAGCATCCACTGCACCGCCTGGCGCTCGGCGAGCTTCTCGCCGAAGGTGACGCGCTGCCCGGCGTAGGAGGCGCCGAGCTCGAGGCAGCGCTCCATCACCCCGATGCCGCGCGCGCCGTGGCGGATCCGTCCCGCGCTGATCCAGTTCTGCGCGAACCTGAAGCCGTCGCCCTCCTCGCCGATGCGGTTCTCGACGGGAACCCGCACCTCCTCGAAGGCGATCTCCCACGGCCGGTCGTCCATCATCGTTTCCTGCGGGCGCAGCAGCGTCACCCCGGGCGTGTCCATGTCGACGAGGAACGCGGAGATCCCGCCGCGCGAGCCCTTGGCGCGGTCGGTGGCGGCGAACACCTGGGCGAAATCCGCCTCGTCGGCGCCGGTGATGAAGCGCTTGGTGCCGTCGATCACGTAGTAGTCGCCGTCGCGCACGGCAGTCGAGCGCATGGCGCCCGGATCGCCGCCCGCGTCGGGCTCGGTCTGGGCGAAGCAGGCCTTCTTCTCGCCGGCGACGACCGGCAGCAGATAGCGCTCCTTCTGCGCTGCGTCGAGGAAGTAGAGGATCGGGCTCACCGCCGGTCCGAAGATGCTGGCGTTGCGCGAGGGGAGCGCGATGGTGCGGCCGAGCTCGGCCCACACCACGGCGCGGGCCAAGAGCCCGAGCCCGAGCCCGCCATATTCCTCCGGCACGTCGTAGAGCCAGAGCCCGAGCGCCTTCGCCTTGTCCTCCAGCACGGCGCGCACGTCCGGCTTGAGCTTGCCGCCCTCGCAGGTCTCGCGCTCGATCGGGATCAGCTCGCGGTCGACGAAGCGCCGCACCGTCTGCTTCAGCATCGCGAGCTCTTCCGGCAGGTCGAAATTCATCGCCGCGCGGTCTCCCTGATATCGACCGCCCGCACGCCGTCGCCCTCGGCGAGCACCGTCAGCGGGTTGATCTCGAACTCGGCGAGGCGGTGGCGCATGCCGGGGAACAAATCCGCGGCGGCCAGCATCGCGGCGACCAGCGCGTCGACATCGCGCGGCGCCTGGCCGCGGAACCGGCCCAGCAGCGCGGCTGCGCGAAGCGAGCCCAGCATGCCGCGCGCCTCCGCCTCGTCGATCGGCAGCAGCCGGAAGGCGAGGTCGCGCAGCACCTCCACATGGATGCCGCCGAGCCCGGCTGCGATGACCGGGCCGAATTGCGGGTCGTCCCTGAGACCGACGAAGAATTCGAGCCCGTCGACCATCTCCTGCACCAGGAACCCGTCGAGCCGCGCGCCCGGACGGGCGTCCTCCAGCCGCGCGGCCATCCGCGCCGCCGCGCGCGCGACGGCATCCGCGTCGCCGAGCCCGAGCGCGACGGCGCCGACCTCCGTCTTGTGGACCGCCTGCGGCGAGACGATCTTGAGCGCCACCGGATAGCCGATCTCGTCGGCGAGCGCTGCCGCCTCGGCGGCGGTCGCGGCGCGCCCGCCTCGCGGACCCGGCACCCCGGCGGCGGCGAGCAAATCGGCAACCGGTTCCGGCGAGGGTACGATCTCAGGCCGGGCGGGGAGGCCGCGCCGCCGGCGTTCGGCATAGCGCCCGAGCGCCTTCAGTGCGCGCACGGTCTCCGGCAGGCCGTGCAGGAAGGGAACCCCCGCCGCCGCCTGGAATTCGCGCCCCGGCCCGGTCACGTTCTGGCCCATCCGCCCATGCGCCACCACCGAGGCCGCGCCTTGTGCCGCCGCCGCGAACACGCCGGGGTCGCCGCGCTCGCCGTCCTCCGCCGGGAGCTGGCCCTGCATCGACAGGATGTCGACCCCGGGGTCGTCGGCGATCGCCCGGCAGATCTTGCGGAAATCGTCCTGCCGGCCGGCCAGCCCGGCGCCGCCGTCGAGCGGGTTGCCGGGGCGGAGCCCGCGGTCGAGCAGCGGCGCGATGGCCGCCGCGGTCTCCGCGCCGAGCTCCGCCACCGGCAACCCGGCCTCGCTCGCATAGTCGAGGAACAGCCCGGTCGCCCCGCCCGAATACCCGGCGAAGGCGACCCTCGGCCCCTTGGGCAGGCGCACGGTGCAGAACATCAGCGCGGTCTCGATCAGATCGTCGAGCCCGTGACAGCGCGAGATGCCGTAGCGGTCGCAGACCGCGTCAAAAATGTCGTCGTCGCCCGCCACCGCCCCGGTATGGCTCTCGGTCGCCGCCCGCCCGCGCTCGCTCGCCCCGGTCTTGACGGCGACGATGGGCTTCCCCGCCGCGAGCGCCTTTTCGGCCGCCGCCATGAACGCTTCGGGGCGGCGGATGCCCTCCAGCATGCAGGCGATCACCCGCGTGCCGGGATCGTCGACCAGGAAGGCGATGTAGTCGGCCGCGTCGAGGTCGAGCTCGTTGCCGCTGGAGACCGCGTAGCTGAAGCCGAGCCCGCGCACCGCCCCCTGGCCGAGCCAGTACTGGAAGGTGCCGCCCGACTGGAAGACCACGCCGACCCCGCCCTTGGGCAGCGCGCGCACCCGTTCCGCCGGGTAGAACAGGTTGGACTCGGGCAATCCCAGCGCGCCCATGCAGTTGGGACCGCAGACCCGGAGCCCGCGTTCGCAGAGCGCGGCCAGCGCCCGCGAACGCTCTCCCCCGGCCTCGTCCCCGCCCTCGCCGAACCGGGCGGCGAAGACCAGCGCCGTCTTCAGCCCGTGGTCGAGCCCCTCGGCCAGCGCGTCGGCGACGCGTTCCGCCGGGATCAGGGTGAGCGCGAGGTCGACCGGCTCCGGCAGGCTCGCGAAGGACGGGTGCACCTCGCGGCCCCACAGAAGGTCGCGCCGCGGGTTGATCAGATAGACCGGAACCGGGAAGCCGGCATGCTCCAGATTGGCGTAGATCGCCCGCGGCCAGCCCCCCGCGCCGCTGTCCGAGGCACCGACGATGGCGATGGAGCGCGGCCTGAAGAGCTGCTCGACCGATCTGAACACGTCGACTCCGCCGGGACCGCGACCGGAGGCCAGTATCGGCACCGCCCTTCGGGCGTCAACCGGCGGCGGGCGTTCCTGGCTCGACGCCCGAGGGTCTTGAGCGTATCCGGTTCGGGTGGAACCGCCGACGCGGCCGGGACCGTCCTTCGATACGCCCCCTTCGGGGGCTACTCAGGATGAGGAGGCGGTTGGTAGGCCGCAACCAAATTCCCTCATCCCGAGTAGGCGCGAAGCGCCGTATCGAGGGACGCGGCGCCGCATCGGTTCTACCTGAAACGGACACGCTCTAGACTGACGGGCGGAGGCCCGGATGAAGGTAGCACCGAGCGCTGGCGGCGCTGCAAGCTGACCAGTTGACGCGGCTGCGGGCCGATGGAGCGGGACATGGACGGGATCGAGGCGGTGGATCTGCTCTGCGTGGGCTCGGGGCTGGCCGGGCTCGCGGCGGCGCTCGCCGGCGCGGGGGGCGGGCTAAGAGTTTGCGTCGTCGAGAAATCGGCCCGCATCGGCGGCGGCAGCGCCATGTCGTCCGGCGGGGTGTGGATCGGGGCGAACCATCACCAGGCGGCGCACGGCCTGTCCGACAGCAAGGAGGAGACGCGCGCCTATCTCGAATTCATCGCCGGCGGGGCGTCGGTTCCCGAGAACCTCGCGGCGCTCGCCGACAGGTCCGACGAAGCCCTGGGGGCGTTCGAGGAGCTGGGCGTGTCGCTCCTGCTGCGCCCCCGCGTGCCGGACCAGTTCTACCCCCAGGCGCCGGGCTCGACTTCCGCCGGCCGGTCCTTGAACGCCGCGCCGATCGCCCGCGCCGAGCTCGGCGCGTGGTCCGACCTGCTCCAGGACAACCCCTATTTTCCGCCCGGCATGTCGAGCACCGACATGGTCGCCTGGGGCGGGCTCGGCAGCATGAAGGACTGGGACCCCGACCTCCTGCGCGAGCGGGCCGAGAGCGGCCGGCTCGGCACCGGTCAGGCCATCGTGGGCCAGTTCCTGGCCGGGCTGAGACGCGCGGGCGTGCCCATCCTGACGGAGTTCGAGGCCGGCTCGCTGATCCTCGACGACGGAAGGGTGGCGGGAGTTCGCGGCCGGCACGCCGGCCGCCCGGCGGAGATCGCGGCGAGACGCGGCGTCGTGCTGGCGACCGGCGGCTATGAGAGCAACCCGGATCTGGTGGCGCGGTTCGAAGGCGTGCCCGGCTGGCGCTCCATGTTCCCGGCCTCGATCACCGGCGACGGGATGACCATGGCGAGCGAGATCGGCGCCGCCATCCACCGGGTGCCCGAGAATTTCTTCTTCTTTCTCGGCTACGACATCCCGGCCGAGCGGCAGGGCGAGCCGGCGCGGTTCCGCATGACCGGCTTCACCGAGCTCAGCTATCCGCATTGCATGGTGGTCAACCGGGCGGGGCGCCGGTTCTTCGACGAATCGAGCTTCCAGAAGGGGGTGAGGGCGATCAAGGCGTACGACCAGGCGAAGCGCGAGTTCGCCAACCTGCCCTGCTTCATGATCTTCGACAGCCGGTTCCAGCAACGCTACTCCTTCGCCGGACGGCCGCCGGGCGCGCCGGCGCCGGAGTGGCTGGCGCGCGCCGATACGCTCGCCGGACTCGCCGCCGGGCTCGGCATCGACGCATCGGCGCTCGACGAGACCGCCGCCCGCTTCAACCGCGGCGCCGCCGAGGGCCGCGATCCCGAGTTCGGCCGCGGCGAGTTCCTGTGGATCCAGGTGCTGTCGGGCGACAGCGCGCATCCGATCCACCCCAACCTGGCGCCGGTCTCCGAGCCGCCGTTCTACGGCGTCCGCCTGCATCCCAGCGGGTCGAGCTCCGCCGGCCTGCTGACCGACGCCGACGCAAGGGTGCTGCATGTGCGCGGCCACCCCATCGCCGGGCTCTATGCCTGCGGCGGCGCCGCGGCGCAGACCGATTTCGGGGTCGGCTACCAGGGCGGGCTGCTGCTGGTGCGCGGCATGACCTTCGGCTATCTCGCCGCGCGCCACGCCGCCTCGGCCGGCGGCGATTGACGCGCGTTCCGGGCGGGGCCGATAATCGGGAGACGGGAGGGCGATTGCCGGGATGAACGACACCGCCGGGCCTGACTTCCCCACTTGGCTGCGCATCCCCTCGGATTCGCTCGCCGCGGTTGCCGGCGTGCTCATCCTGGTGATGATGGTGCATGTGACCGCCGACGTGTTCGGCCGTCTCGCCTTCAGCGCGCCGATCGACGGCACGCTGGAGATCGTCGCCGGCTACTACATGGTGGCGGTGGTGTTCCTGCCGCTCGCCCATATCAGCCGCGGCGAGGGGCATATCTTCATCGAGCTCTTCACCCGCGGGCTGCCGCAGCGCGTGCGGTCCTGCCTCGACGCGGCGGCGGCCACGCTCACCCTGTTCTATGTCGCGCTGATGGCCTGGCAGACCGCCATCGAGGCGCTGATCCAGACCGAGGGCGGCGAGCTGTGGGAGACCGCCGACGACCTGATCGTCATCTGGCCGAGCCGCTGGCTGATCCCCATCGGCTGCGCGCTGATGGCGGTGCTGTTCGCCTGCCTGGTGCTGCGCCACGCCCGCGCGGGCAGCGCGCGGTGACCCCCCTCGACATCGGCTTCATCGGGATCGGCGCGGTGATCGTGCTGATCGCGCTCCGCGTGCCGATCGGGGCTGCGCTCGGCCTCGTCGCCTTCTTCGGGATCGTCAGCCTGCGCAATGTCGACGTCGCCTTCTCGGCGCTGAGGACGACGCCGTTCGAGTTCGCCGCCCACTGGTCGCTCTCGGCCATCCCGATGTTCCTGCTGATGGGGGCGGTCGCCTATTACTCGGGGATCAGCTCGGCGCTGTTCAACGCGGCGAGGCTGTGGCTGGGCGCGCTGCCGGGCGGGCTCGCCGTGGCGGCGACCTTCGCCTGCGCCGGCTTCGCCGCGGCGTCGGGCGCATCCATCGCCACCGCGGCGGCGATGGGCCGCATCACCATCCCGGAGATGCTCGCCATCAACTACGACAAGGGGCTGGCGGCCGGGGTGGTGGCGAGCGCGGGCACGCTGGGGACGCTGATCCCGCCCTCGATCCTGATGGTGCTCTACGGCATCTTCGCCGAGGTCTCGGTGAGCAAGCTGTTCATCGCGGGCATTCTGCCGGGCATCCTGACGGCGTTCGTCTACAGCGCGATGATCGTGGTGCGCTGCCGGCTCAACCCGGCGCTCGCGCCCAATATCGACTTCGAGGCCACCTGGGGCGAGCGCTTCGCCGCGCTCAAGGAGATCTGGCCGCTGGCCGCCCTGGTGGCCGGCATCATCGGCGGGCTCTATGCCGGCGTGTTCACCGCGACCGAGGCCGGCGCCGCCGGCGCCTCGCTCGCCATCGTCATCGTATGGCTGCAGGGCAAGCTCACCCTGGAGCGGCTGAAGCTGAGCGTGCTGGAGGCGCTGAGCAGCACCGCGCGCATCTTCTTCGTCGCGGTCGGGGCGGTGCTGCTGACCCGCTTCCTGGCGCTCACCGGGGTGCCCGGGTATCTCGCCGAGGTGGTCGGCGGCTGGGCCGGCGATCCGCTGCTGCTGGTGATCGCCGCCTCGCTGATCTACATCGTGCTCGGCATGTTCCTCGACCCGCTCGGCGTGATGCTGCTCACGCTGCCGCTCTTCCTGCCGATGTTCACCGCGCTCGACCTGGACCTGATCTGGTTCGGCATCCTGGTCATCAAGTATCTCGAAATCGGGATGATCACCCCGCCGGTGGGCATGAACGTCTATGTCATCAAGAGCGTGGTCGGCGACAGGATCGAGCTCGAAACGATCTTCAAGGGCGTCGCGTGGTTCCTGGTCTGCGACATCGTGGTCATCGCGCTGATCGTCGCCTACCCCGACATTGCGCTGCTCCTGCCCGGCATGATGAGATGACCGCAACCGAAAAACGGGAGGAAGGGAACATGAAACGGCTTGGATACGCGGCGCTTCTGGCCGCCGGCGCGCTCGCGCTCGCGCAGCACGCCGCGGCGCGCGATCTGGTGTTCGGCAGCGCCCTGCCGCCGCAGCACAACGTCAACACAAAGGGGCTCGCCCCCACCTTCGAGGCGCTCGCCAAGGCGACCGGCGGCAAGCTCAAGTGGAAGCTGCTCACCGGCGGCCAGCTCTTCGGGCTGCGCGCCTCGCTCACCAATGTCGGCGGCGGGGTGGCGGACGGCGCGATCATCATCCCGAGCTTCGTCCAGTCCAAGATCCCGCATGTCTACACGATCACCGACATGTCGCTGTTCGCCGAGGATCCGCTGGTGGCGGCGGGTGCTTCCGCCGAGACGATCTTCCACGACTGTCCGGAATGCCTGGCCGATTTCCGCAAGCAGAAGACCGTGCCGCTCGGCTTCTACGGGCTCAACACCTACAAGCTCCTGTGCAACACCAGGGTGACCAGCCTCGCCGAGGTCAAGGGCAAGCGCATGCGGACCTCCGGCGCCGCCGGGCGCTGGGCCAGGGCGATGGGCGGGACGCCGGTCTCCATGAGCGGCTCCGACATGATCGAGGCGCTGCAGCGCGGCCAGATCGACTGCGCGATCGGCCCGCTGGCCTGGGTCAAGGCCTATTCGATCGGCGAGCACATCAAATACGTGCTCGATTTCCCGATGGGCAATTTTGCCGCCGCGGCCCATTTCGTGATGAACCGGGGAGCCTGGGACGCGCTGCCGCTCGAACACAAGCAGGCGCTCGTCGACGCCATGCCGCTGTCCGGGGCGATGACCACCATCGACGGCTACGCCAGGGACGAGAAGACCGGCATCGAGATGGTGCTCTCGGCGGGCGGCGTGTTCACCAAGGGCGGCAAGGAGTTCTCCGACCTGAGGGCGGGCTACCTCGCGAAGGAGCTGGACGCCGTCATCGCCGGCGCCAAGAGGCGCCGGGTCGAGGACCCGCAGAAGGTCATCGACGCCTATCGCGCCAATGTCGCGAAGTGGGAGAAGCTGCTCGCCGGCAAGACCCGCGACACCGCGACCTTCCAGGCGCTGCTGAAGGAGCACGTCTACGACCGGATCGACCCGGCCAAGCTGTAGGGCCGTTGCGGGCGGCCATGGACGGGGCCGCGACAGGCTCCGAATGCGCATGAAATTCTGAAACGGGACGCCGGGGCGTCCTTCGATACGCCCCCTGCGGTGGCTGCTCGGGACGAGGAGAGGTTGGTAGGGCGCAAGAAAAACCCCTCGTCCCGGGCAGGCGCATCGGCGCCGTATCGAGGGACGCCCGGCGCGGTCCACATGCGGGACCGGCTGGCGATGCACAACGCCAACCGGTTCAAGCTCGGGCTGTTCGGCGCCAACTGCTCGTCGGGCCGGGCGGTGACCGGGGTGCCCGAACGCTGGTCTGGCAACTGGCCCGACAATTTGGCGCTGGCGCGGATGGCGGACGAGGCCGGCATCGACTTCATGCTGCCGATCGGCCGCTGGAAGGGCTATGGCGGGGACACCGACTACCAGGGGGAAACCCTCGAATCGGTAACCTGGGCGACCGCGCTGCTGGCGCATACGAGGCGCATGACGGTGTTCGCGACGGTGCATGCGCCGCTGCTGCATCCGGTCATCGCCGCCAAGTCCTTCGTCACCGCCGACCTGGTGGGGGAGGGGCGGTTCGGCGTCAACATCGTCTGCGGCTGGAACGAGGGCGAGTTCGCCATGTTCGGCGTCGCCCAGCGCGACCACGAGGCGCGCTACGCCTACGGCCAGGAATGGATCGACGCGATCCGCGCGATGTGGCAGCGCGACGACGCGTTCGATTTCGACGGTGAGTTCCTAAGACTCCGCGAGGTACGCTCCGCGCCCAAGCCCTACGGGAAGTCGCGGCCGCTGCTGATGAACGCGGGCGCTTCGCCGACCGGGCGGGAGTTCGCGGTGCGCAACTGCGATGCGCTGTTCTCGACGCGGCGGCAGGCGGCGACGATCGACGAGTTCGCCGCGGACATCCGCGCCGCCAAGCGCCTCGCCGCCGAGCACGGCCGCGAGATCGACGTCTACTCGGTGGGCGTGGTGACCTGTCGGCCGACGATGCGGGAGGCCGAGGAGTACCACCGCCGCTGCGTCATCGACCACGCCGACTGGGCGGCGGTCGACAACATTCTGGCGATGCGAGGGATGCACCCGAAAGACTTTCCCGCCGCCGAGTTCGACGAGCTTCGCAGGCAGATCGCGCACGGGCTCGGCGGCATCCCGATCGTCGGCGACCCCGACCGTGTCGCCGCCGAGATCGCCCGCTTCGCCGAGGCCGGGCTGCGCGGCATCGGCGTCTCCTTCGTCAACTACGCCGCCGAGCTGCCGTTCTTCTGCGCCGAAATCCTGCCCCGCCTGGAGCGCATGGGCCTGCGCGAGAAGCGGCGGTAGCGGGGCCGCCGCCCGCGAGGCGAGCGGTGGCGAGAGGTGCCGGCGCCAGTGGATGCCCGGACCGGTTCCATTGCTGTCCGGTTTGGTATTTCGACGCGGCCTCCGTGACCATGAGCATCGACGTCTCGGCCCCCCTTTTGTCACCCCGGACGCCGATCCGGGGGAAGCCGGGCGACGACGGTGCCCGTGGCTCTGGGCCCCGGATCAAGTCCGGGCTGACAAAAGGGGGGACAGAGACGGCAAATGCGGACGTGCCGCGATCCGTGTCCCGATTCGGCCGATGCGCCGATATCCCGTCCGTAGCAAGGGCTTGGACCCCGTCCAACTCAGCTAAACCGGACAGCAGTGGATCGAGTCCGGCCATGACCGGGCGGCGACGTTCCGGGCATTCATGGGCGCCGCCTTTCCCCACCGGCCGCCTGGCGGGCGGAGAGGGTCGGGCCGTGTTTCCCGGCTGAAGCCGCGCGCCGCATCGACGATCGCGGCGAGAAGGCCGAAGCCTGCGAGCTCCTCGACAGCCCGCCGGATCGCGGCTAGGCTCGCGCCATGTCCGCCGAGCTGATCGCCATAATCGCCGTCGGGGTCGCCTTGGGATCGCTCACGGCGGGTCTGATTCTGCGGATCGACCGGCGGATGGACCGGCTCGAAACCCGGATGGACCGGCTCGAAACCCGGCTCGAAACCCGGATCGACGGCTATATCGCCGAGGCCGGCAACGACCGCCGCGCGTTCCAGGCCGCGATGGACGACTTCCGCCGGGAGATGCAGCGCCTCGCCGAGCGCCAGTCCCACGTCGAAGGCCTGCGCGCCGCCGAGTAAGCGGCCGCCTCCTCGCCGCCGTCCCTGCGGCGGCTTCCCTCGCCGTCGCCGATGCGCTCGAACCCCTCAGGGTCCGCCACGCCGACCTGCCCGCGACCTCGCAACCGATGTGGCGCGCGATCCGCGACGCGGCGGTGGGGCAAAGCGTCCTTCGACACGCCCCGGATCGGGTCCGGGGGTGTTCCACTGCTGTCCGGTCTGGATTTTCGACGCGGGCCGCACCCGGCTCTCCTTGCTCCTCCACCGCCACCACCCCGTCATGGCCGGACTTGATCCGGCCATCCATGCGGCATCCGCGCGCACGGCGATCCGGCTGGAAGGATGCCGATGGGGCGGGCCGCACCCGGCTCGCCATGCACAGCCCATGGATGCCCGGATCACCCCCGGACTTGATCCGGGGGCCGGGCATGACGACATGAGGGCAGGTAGGACGTCGACCATGACCGGCGGCGGTCCCCTCGTCGATCCGCGCCATCCGACAGCTCGTCAAGTAATCTGGATAAGCCCCTATCGAAGAACGGCCCCGGTGCGGAGCCTGCGAGCTCCTCGACAGCCCGCCGGATCGCGGCTAGGCTCGCGCCATGTCGGCAGAGCTGATCGCCATAATCGCCGTCGGGGTCGCCCTGGGATCGCTCACGGCGGGTCTGATTCTGCGGATCGACCGCCGGATCGACCGGCTCGAAACCCGGCTTGAAGCCCGGATGGACCGGCTAGAAACCCGGATGGACCGGCTCGAAACCCGGATCGACGGCTATATCGCCGAGGCCGGCAACGACCGCCGCGCGTTCCAGGCCGCGATGGACGACTTCCGCCGGGAGATGCAGCGCCTCGCCGAGCGCCAGTCCCACGTCGAAGGCCTGCGCGCCGCCGAGTAAACGGCCGCCTCCTCGCCGCCGTCCCTGCGGCGGCTTGCCTCGCCGTCGCCGATGCGCTCGAACTCCTCGGGGTCCGCCACGCCGGCCTGCCCGCGACCTCGCAACCGATGTGGCGCGCGATCCGCGACGCGGCCGTGGGGCAAAGCGCCCTTCGATACGCCCCGGATCGGGTCCGGGGCTACTCGGGATGAGGGGTTTCTCTTTGGCCCAGCCAACCTCTCCTCATTCCCGGTGGCCCCTGAAGGGGGCGTATCGAAGAACGGCCCCGGTGCGGAGCCTGCGAGCTCCTCGACAGCCCGCCGGATCGCGGCTAGGCTCGCGCCATGTCGGTCGAGCTGATCGCCATGCTCGCCGTCGGGGTCGCCCTGGGATCGCTCACGGCGGGCCTGACTCTGCGGATCGACCAGCGGATGGACCGGCTCGAAACCCGGCTCGACGGCTATATCGCCGAGGCCGGCAACGACCGCCGCGCGTTCCAGGCCGCGATGGACGACTTCCGCCGGGAGATGCAGCGCCTCGCCGAGCGCCAGTCCCACGTCGAAGGCCTGCGCGCCGCCGAGTAAACGGCCGCCTCCTCGCCGCCGTCCCTGCGGCGGCTTGCCTCGCCGTCGCCGATGCGCTCGAACCCCTCGGTGTCCGCCACGCCGGCCTGCCCGCAACCTCGCAACCGATGTGGCGCGCGATCCGCGACGCGGCGGTGGGCCAGAGCGCCCTTCGATACATCCCGGATCGGGTCCGGGGGGACAAAAGGGGGGACAAGGACGGCGAATGCGGGCGTGCCGCGATCCGTGTCCCGATCCGGCCGATGCGCCGATATCCCGTCCGTACCAAGGGCTTGCACCCCGTCCAACTCAGCTGAACCGGACAGCAGTGGATCGAGTCCGGGCATGACGGTGGGGGGCGATAGCGGCTCCCCCCACCCGTCATGGCCGGACGTGATCCGGCCATCCATGCCGCCGTCCGCACGGCCGCCGGACGGAAGGGGGCGCGCCCTACGCCGCGAGGTGCGACGGCCAGTCGGGCGGGGCCTCGGCGTCGACGACATTGGCCATCATCGCGGTCTTGCAGAAATGGCCGATTGCGCCGACCAGGTCGGCCATGCGGCGATAGCCCAGTACCCGTTCGGCTGCGGCGAACCCCGCGGCGTCCAGCGTGCCGGTCGCCAGCAGCTCGCGCGCCGCGTCGTGGACCGCCTCGTCCTCGCGGGTCGCGAAGCCGGGCCGCTCGCGCGCGTTCACCGCGTCGACGACCGCGCGATCCAGCCCCGCCTCCAGCGCCATCCGCGCCTGCGCCGCCCAGGGATAGGCGGCGTTCCAGCGCCTGGCCGTCAGCAGCGCCACCAGGCGAAGCTGCGGCAGGGTGAGCGAGCAGCGGTTCTCGAAATAGTCGGTCGCCGCGTTGTTGGTCTCCCACATGCCGGGCGCATGGGCGTAGCCGACGGCGGGCCCGCGCCCGACCCGCCCGGTCGCCGCCACGGTCTCGTCGTAGACCCGCTTGCCCTCGTCGTCCATCTCGTCGCGGGTGAGCGGGGGTATCCTGGTCATGCGTCGCCTCCGGGTTTCAGACCGGCCGGCCGCCGGTGTGGGAAGAGGTGATCTTGAGACGATAGCCGTCGGGGAACGGGATGGTGAAGGAGGAGTGGATCGATCCCGAGGCGATCTCCGACGGCTCCAGCCCCATCTCGCAATAACGCGCATGCGTCGCCCGGACGTCGTCGACCATCAGGTCGATCGGCGCCATCTGGCCGTCCGCGATCTCGTGCTCCCCGGCGCGGACGATCAGATGGGTGCCGCCGCGCAGCTCCAGCACCGCGTAGGACTCCCCCCGCGTCACCGGGCGGACCCCCAGCCGCTCCAGCAGATCGCACGCTTCGCCGAGGCTGTTGACGTCCAGCCTGACATGGCCGATCGCGACTTCCGGCCTGGGATCGCCTGGCTCGGTCATATCGTCCCTCCCCTGTCCAGGTGCCGAGCGTGACTCGAAACCGCCCGCCAGGCAATCCGGCATCGGGCGGTAACGTGCTACAAATCCCGCCATGCGCATCCCGACCTATGACGACGTCACGGCCGCGCATGAGCGGATCGCGCCCCATGTCCACCGCACCCCGGTGCTGACCTCGGCCTCGCTCGACCGCCTGGCCGGGGCCGGGCTGTTCTTCAAATGCGAGAATTTCCAGCGCGCCGGCGCGTTCAAGGCGCGCGGCGCGTCGAACGCGGTGTTCGGCCTCTCCGGCGCGGAGGCGGCGGGCGGGGTGGCGACGCACAGCTCGGGCAATCATGCGCAGGCGCTCGCCTGGGCCGCCCGAAGGCGCGGCATCCCGTGCCACGTGGTGATGCCCGACGACGCCGTTGCCGCCAAGAAGCAGGCGGTGGCGGGCTATGGCGGCAGGATCGTCGAGTGCGAGCCGTCCTATCCGGCGCGCGACGCGGCGCTCGCCGGGGTGCTGCGAGAGACCGGCGCCGCCTTCGTCCACCCCTACGACGATTTTAGGGTGATCGCCGGCCAGGCCACCTGCGCGCGCGAGCTGGTGGACCAGACCGGCGGGCTCGACGCAGTCATCGCCCCCATCGGCGGCGGCGGCATGGTGTCCGGGATCTGCCTTGCGCTCTCCGCCATCGCCCCGGACACCGAGGTCTACGCCGCCGAGCCCGAGCAGGCCGACGATGCCGCGCGCAGCCTGCGCGCCGGGCGCATCGTGGTCGACGAGGCGCCGCAGACCATCGCCGACGGGCTCAAGGCGCCGCTCGGCGCGCTCACCTGGCACTTCGTGTCGGGCGGCGTCGCCGACATCCTCACGGTGTCGGAACGCGAGATCGTCGCGGCGACGAAGCTGATGTGGACCCGGCTCAAGACCGTGGTCGAGCCCTCGGGCGCGGTGCCGCTCGCCGCCATCCTCAAGCACCCGGGGGTCTTTGCCGGCCGGCGGGTCGGCGTCGTGGTCACCGGCGGCAATGTCGATCCCGACCGGCTGCCCTGGATGGCGGGCCGATGCCATCCCCATCCGGGCCGCCGTCCGATATGATCGGCAAGCGAGCGAAGATGGGAGCGCGATCCAAATGGCACAGCGCGATTGGGCGAGGGACCACGTCAGGCGGTACCGAGCGACCGGCGGCGCCGACGGGCATATCTGGAAGGGGCATGACGGGACGGGCAACTTCCCTTGCCTGTTGCTGACCACCACCGGGCGCAGGACCGGCGAGCCGCGGACGACGCCGCTGATCTACGGCTGCGACGGGCCGGACTACGTCGTCATCGCCTCCCAGGGCGGTCGGCCCGAGCACCCGCACTGGTACCTCAACCTGGCGGCCGACCCGGCGGTGGACGTGCAGGTCGAGGCGGTGTCCTTCGCCGCCACCGCGCGGACCGCGCAAGGCGAGTACCGCGACCGGCTGTGGCAGATGATGGCCGCGCTCTACCCGCCCTACGACGCCTACCGGGAGAAGGCCGCCGCGACCCGCGAGATCCCGGTCGTCGTGCTGTCCAGGGCGTAGCCGCCGCGCCGCGTCCCGCCGGGACGCCGGGCCGGATTCGGGGCGAATGGGGGTTTTGCGCGGGCGGCTTACCATTTGCGGCACGCTCTTGAGGCGATGGATAAGTCAACAATGCTGACCATTGTTTCACGTGAAACATTAAATAATACAGGTTTCGGATGCGTAATCAGGCCGTATCAGCGCTTGTCAGGATTTGTATGGAGTGGGTGTTTTCTGCTTTATTCCAATAGCTTGCGGATGTATCGGATTGCCATTCGGTGGCTAGCGTTTCCCCCTCTGATCCACGGTTGACTTTCATGTGTTGAGGTTCTAGATGATATTTCGAGAGATTTTAGAGAGGGTGTCTCTATGTCAACACTGTCCGGAAAACGGGTCGCCCAGCTCAAGCTCACATTGAATAAGCGCAGCGTCGAGGCCCTCATGCCGGCCGACAAACCCTTCATCGCCTGGGACGACAGGCTGACGGGGTTCGGGGTCAGGGTACAGCCCTCGGGGGTGCGGTCCTATCTGGTGAACTACCGCGCCTCGGGCGGCGGCAGGCGGGCCGCCAACCGGCGGCTCGTCATCGGCCGGCACGGGCGGGTCTCGGCAGAGCAGGCAAGACGCATCGCCCACGAGACGCTCGGCAAGGTCGCCGCCGGGGAGGACCCGGCGGAGGGGCGCACCCGGTCGCGGTCGACGCCCACGCTGCGCGAGGCCTTCGAGGAGTACCTGTCGATGGGGCCGGAGAGGAAGCCGCGCACCGTCGAGGTCTACCGGAGGACGGTGTATCACGATCTCGAGCCCTGGCTCGACCGGTCGCTCAACACAATCTCCCGCAAGGACGTCGAGCAGTGCTTCAACCGGCTGACCTCCGAGATCGGCTGGGTGGGGGCCAACTCGGCGCTCATCATGCTGGGGGCGCTGTACCGGCGGCAATGCGTCGACGTCCAGGGTCTGCACAACCCGGTGGCGCAGTGGCGCGCGGCGGGCGGGCGGCTGCACCGCCAGCGGCGGCGGCGCATCCAGCCTCCGGCCGAGGTTCTGCCGCGCTGGCACAGGGGGATCGAGAAGGGGGTTCGCAACCCGGTGGCGCGGGATGCGCTGCGGCTCGGCCTCTACACCGGCATGCGCCATTCCGAGGTGCTGGAGCTACGCTGGGACATGGTGGACCTCGATGCGATGACGCTGACGGTCGAGGAGACCAAGTCGGGCGAGCCGCTGGAGATCCCGATCGTCCGGCAGGTCGGGGAGATCCTCCGACGCCGCGCGGCCGAGCGCGGGAACTTTCCGGCGGAGAGCCGCGTCTGGGTGTTCCCGTCGGAGACCAGCGCCTCGGGGCGGCTCGTGACGACGCAGCAGCTGAACGCGCGGATCGGCGAGGCGGGCGGTGCGAAGTTCTGGTTCCATGCGCTGCGCAACTGCTTCATCACGGTGGCGGACCGGGAGCTGATGCTGCCGACCAGTCTCACCAAGCGGCTGGTCAACCATGCGAGGCCCAGCGACGTCACCGAGGGCTACGCGTCGGACTGGACGGCGGACCAGCTCCGCGAGGCCGCGCAGCGCATCGCCGATCGCATCGATGAGCTGATCAAATGTTGAGCTCAACATTTTGACTATGCACTTATCGGTCGTGCGCAGCAGGACCGATAAGAGCATTGAGCTGAGCCGCACGGCGGAGCGGTGACTCCGAGCTACGGCAAAGTATCCGCTCAGCAAGAGTCGACTACGCCAGGAAGTCACAGAAATGGGCGCGCGGTCCGATTTCATGGTTTAACTTGTCCACAAATTCGGTTGTTCCGGTGAGGAACTGACGACCGCGAGCGGGAGAACGAAAAAAGAAGGCAATTACATACCTAACTGTGCAAACACAGAAACCAAACTGTCCCCAACGGCATTCCAACCGGAGACTACAGGACCATCACTGATCCAAACAGGCTAACTGTGAAAACCGTCCAAAAAAACACCATAAGCCTAAGACCAAACCCCCACAAAAAACACCTTGCTTGACCTCCTTAGATCGCCCTGCTATTCGTTCAACGTCTAGTAGTGGCGAAAATGGTAGACGCGACCGATTACCAATCGGTTAAGTGTAATGCTTGTGGGGGTTCGAGTCCCTCCTACTAGACCAGCGGGGACAGACTTCGGCATTGCTGATGTTTGGTCCCCGCACTTCTATTTATCCACCTACAATCTACTCCCCGCCGCGTTCGACCGCCTTCAAATCAGTCAACACCGAAACAGCATTGTCTATCAGATAACCCTTGGTCTGGACCAATGAATCCCCGCTATCGGAAAATACCGAGTCCATCTCGCCTTTCATTCCTTCCAAAGCCTCAATATCACGATCCGCAAGAGCATTGCCGACGTGCCCGATAAACGAGATAAGTCCATCAACCGATATATCCGAACTATCCTCCTTCAACCCGGCTAATTCCTTCACTCGTTCTAACTCTTTCAAGTATTTCCCTTTCCTCAAATCTCGCAACAAGTCCTTGAACCAATTAGGTCTCCGCTTTGCTGACTGTAGAATTGTCATCTTTCCCCACTAAAATTTATCAAACAATCACCAATAAGCCCTTGACAAAAGCACCATAAAAGCCTATATTAACACCATCAAACAAGGGATATTAGACGATGAAAGCGCCCGGCAAATCGGACAGAGACGGCATCACAATAATTCAATTATTCAAGATGTTTCCTGATGATGATACCGCTCAGGCTTGGTTTGAAGAAAAGCGGTGGGGAAAAGACAAAGATAACCCGACTTGCCCCAAGTGTGGCACCATTGACAAGACCAAGCGCACTCCGACACACACTATGCCCTATTACTGCAATTCGTGCCGGAGAGGTTTCAGTGTCCGCACCGGAACCGCAATGCAGAAATCTCAAATCGGCTACCAGAAATGGGCAATTGCGATCTATATGACCATTACCAGCCTGAAAGGGGTTTCCTCAATGAAGCTCCATAGGGAATTGGGGATAACCCAAAAGTCAGCTTGGTATATGGAGCATCGCATTCGCACTGGCTTTGGTGGCGTTGATCTGCCTTTCGCCGGACCGGTCGAAGCGGACGAAACCTATATCGGCGGGAAGGAAAAGAACAAGCACAAGTACAAGAAGCTGAATGCCGGACGCGGCGGGGTCGGCAAGAGTATTGTTGCTGGCATTAAGGGTCGCAAGACCAAACAGATTACCGCCAAAGTCGTTTATGAAACCTCTGCAATGACTTTACAGGGTTATGTCCGGGCGAACACCAAAGAAGGCACGATGGTCTATACCGACGAAAGCAAGTCCTACAAGGGTCTGCCCTATCACCAGTCAGTCAATCATACCGCCAAGCAATGGGTTGTCGGACAAGCCCACACAAACGGGATGGAGAATTTCTGGTCTATTTTCAAGCGAGCGTATCACGGAACTTTCCACCGGATGAGCGCAAAGCACCTGCATCGCTATGTCAATGAATTCGCCGGTCGGCACAATATCCGGGAAATGGACACCAAGGACCAGATGACGGCGATCTTCCAAGGGATGGTCGGCAAGAGCCTGCCCTATGCCGATCTGGTGGCTTGACAAGCCGTTTCCCTTCGTCCTAGCCTTTTCCCTGCTATCGCACATAGACGCGCTGAGTCGGGTCGCCCGCTGAATAGAACAGCCGCAAGACCCGGCAGGGGTAGCTCCCCCGCCCGGCGAATAGGCGGGGTCTCTCACTTTCTGTGTGCGATAGCAACGGCCCGACACCATTCGGGCCGGTTGCTGACTGGCGCAATGGAGGCGGGAAATGAAGAAGATCGTGCTGGCGGGGATGGTTGCGGCCCTTATGGGTTGGAGTGGTTCGGTGGAGGCAAAGACTACCAAGTGTATTTTGAAGGGAGTCGGTTTTTCCGATGTAGATGCTCGCCAGTCTGCGATACTGGAACAAGTAGGAGCTACTTGCGAAACGATCATAGATGGACGCGCGATACAAAGACGGCAATCAGATACTACCGATATTTGCGGGCAAGCTAAGCAGGCTTGTAGCAATGTAATTTATTCCTGTAGGCGGAACGCGAGACTCGCACAAGCCGAACGTTATATGTGCCAGAATGCCACCAGTCATCGCATTTTGCTAAGTTGTCTCAAGACAAGAAACACGGCGGCAAAGCATTGCCGGTCTGCGACAAATTGCTTGAGGCAATACGGTTGTATGGAAAGTGTCCAATGACTGTCGTTCATGCGCTGGTGCTTGTGGCCTATAGCGCACTGGCTCAAGAAGTCACTCGGACTAAGATCATGTCTTTTCACAAGAACCATTTCTCTTGTGTTCAGACTATGAATAAGGAACGGTTCAGGGGTCGCCGGTTACAATTCAATGAGAACTACGTCTGCCTACAGCTACAGGATTCCCACATAGGCTCACAGCTGCTACGTATGGGCGGGAATGATCGGATTGTGATTCATGGAACCAAGCGGTTCTTTAACAAGCCAAAGCGGGATAGGTGGTATCAGAAGCGGAAATGGGATAGGTGAAGGAGGATGAAGGGATGACGAAAACGAAGGTTGTCAAAGGCGAGAACTTTGATATTGATCTTCAAGCCGAAATCAACGGACAATGGGAAACGGTTGTCACCATTCCTTGTTCATCGGAGGAACAGCATGAGAAACTTTCGAAAGGAATACTTGATTGGGGGCACTATGTAATGAATGAAACTCGGTGTAGTCCTTAATCCCTGTTCGTCCTTTTTGTCATATGTCTTGACGAATCGAAGCTGGTCTCGATCTAACGTGTAGATTTGATCCACTTCACCGTTTGAACGGGTTTGGTGGAAAAGTCAATAGACAATAGTCTATTGTCTACCGGTAGGGCCTTGTTCCGTTTCGCACTGGACTTCTTCGCTGGCTCTGGCCCATTTGTGGTTGGATCGGATCACGAAGAGACAGACGACGCGGACGATGCCCAGTAAACGCAATCAAACGTATCAAATCGATGTCGAGGTAGTCACCCTGAATTCGGGTCAGCCGGCAGTTCGCCTTGCATGCCTTTGGTGCAATTGTCTCAGCCCCTCCCCGTTCCGGTCCGCGATCGCCCTCAATTCTATCGCTCCTCGATGCAGCACAGCTGGCACAGGCTCTTTCAATAGACCTCTTTCGCGCCGTGACATGCGGTTGAAATCGCGGCTGCCGGGGCCTTTAGTCATGGTCCGCTCAAATTCTTGAGTTCTTCTTCGTAAAACTTCTTTCGCAAAGCCTTGTAAACCCGTTCGTATTCCCACTTCCCGGCAATACAGGTCGGCCAATAAGAGGCGTCTTTTCTGGAACAGTGGCTTAGCCTCTTTTTTCCTTCAGACGTTCCGGTTATGGCCTTGAAGGCTCGATAATAAGCCCGTTTGTACGCCTTTTCGGACAGCTTTATTGCCGCAATCATCTCCTCGGCAAGAAGAACGTCCTCCTTCTCGCCGGAAGCCGCTTCGCTCGTCGTCGTAACCACCAACCCGACTACCACTGACACCAAGAGGACTATACGCATGCCACCCTCCCCGGCTTGTGTGTCGGCCCCGGCTGGTGCCGGGCCGTGTCATCGTCGAGCAGAGAGCAAGAGGTTCTACCTTTTCGCCCGTGGCAGCGTAGCTACTCCCTTCCGTCGATCGGGCTCTTCGATTCAACAGAAGACGCAACGTGGCGGGCTCCGCTCGATCAAGTGACGGGAAGATGCTCCGTCGAACCGAGAAAAGCGTCAACCCCCCTGTGAGTCTTGCGGGATTTCGACGGCGATGCTACGGTGAGAAATGGTAGTCTCGGCCACAAGGGTCGGGGCACTGAATCACCGATGGGGCGGCATCCGAATCGGTTCACACAGGTCCAGCATGGATAGGCATCCCACGGCAGACTTTCCCTCGGAACGAACCTGTGACGGAACGAATTGCGTAAACCGGCCAAGCGTGCGCTCACCGGTAGGCGAGGAAACATATGGAAGACCCGCGTGCTCAATGCTTTAGGGAACTTCGAAGGCTCGAAAGTCTAGGCCATGAGGGCCTTCAGTATCTTTTTCACGAGAACCGGGAAACCGCTGAAGGCGGGATCGATGCCTGGATAATCTGGGATCGGACCGGACAGGTCTTGGCAAGCGCATGAGCCGGATCGTACGAAAAAGGAGGTCCGGATGCCGAATTGGGATAGCAACCGATGTTGCTGTTCGGGTGGCCGATCTTAAATCGGCCGGGAAAGTACCAAATGACGCGAAGTACAGAACGCTTTCTTCCGGATTGACATACAAACAGGCGAACGCTGAAGAGAAAGTACGACGACAGCGTTGTGGGCCGCATTGCGATGGAGAGTTGGGCGGTAGACCGAAGCCAGGAAGAGTATGGAGCGTCTATAGGATTGACTGGTGATCGTTCAGTCGGCCACCAGATCCCGATACATCAGCCTGCAGCCCGTGAGCGCTGCAACGCCAGTCATCGTCTGCGCGTCCGTCTAAGCGCGCCGGGCGTTGTGCTGGCCGGAGAACTCTTTGACGTATCGTTCGGGGTACGCCTTCGAGATCTTGCGGTAGACGCATTTGTGCGCTCGTTTCAGCGTCGCAGAGAATCTCGCTATTCCCTCCGTATGAACGTCCCCGCGGACATAGACCGCCGCCGGCCCGCACGGCTGGGGAAAGGGAACGGCGGATACCTGCAAGGAGATGTGGAGGCAGGTCGCCGCGGACATCAATTCCCTCCCGCCCGACGTGCGCACCCGGCAATACACCTCGGCGATCGTCAAGTCCGCGCAGGCGATGTACCGCTGGTGCGAGGCGAACATGGCCTCCTGCGCGCGCCAGAGGGAGGAGGTCGAGCCGCGGGGATGCGCCCTGATCCCAGGGGTCGTCACCTATACCCTGAATCGAAAATTGTCCTGGACGGTGAACTGCACGAACACGACCTTGATGCTGCCGGGGAAGTGCTGAGCGGTGCTGCGCGACCCTCTCACTTATCTGAGGGTGAACGAGGCGGCGTGTCGGGGGAATTAGGAGTTCTGCCCCTTTCTTATTTACCCGCCCGGCCTGAGCGGGTTCAACCGTGCCGGTGGATCGGGAGATTGGCGATATGAAGTGCTGGGTCGGCATCTCTATGGACGTTGCGGCTCATGTCGCCCCGCTCAAGGCCGCGAACTTGGTCCCGGCCGACGCCTCGTGGAGGACGCTGGCCGAGAAGCTTACCTACGACGAGGCCGTGGTTCTCGAATACTCCGAGCGAAGGGAATGCGGCCCCCTTTGCCGGGGCGCGGGTCGCGCCGAAGAAGCGCCGGATCGCCACCTCGGGTCCGTGATCTCCGGGGCGGCGTGCCCCGCCAACCCGAGACCCTGCAACCCCCAACCCGACACCGACCAACTCAAATCACGGCGCTACGAAGGCGTCGAACACCCCCATGCGCGCGCAAAATCAGGCGACAATCGCTCTGTTCCATGAATAAGTCGGGCTACCACGTCGAGCCGTACACCCCCCATGCGACGGCGCCGATGGGCACATGGGGGAACGTCGGCGGCGCACTCTCAGCGCAGACCGTCGCGAGCTCGTTCAAGAGCGACTTCTCGGCACCATCCACTACCGCTACAACGTGGTGGCCACCGCAGTCCCCGCGAACGGCTATGTCTACGAGGTTCGCGGAAACCATTTCTACGACACCTACATTCCTTCCGGGGCAACAACCGAGCGCTGGCGGCAGCGCGCCGATCCGCCGGGATGGCTGGGCGAGGGCAACCGGACGGAGCTTCTGTCCCGTACGAGCGCCACGGGCGACTGGGGCTACGTCACCCACTCCAACAGGGTCGAATACCTGAGGGCCTTCACAGCGGGCACGGCCGAGCATACAGAGCCGATCTGGACTCGGCTCGGGACGGCGGCGGAGGGACGACCAACGTCTTCGACTGGGCGAGACGCTGGAAGACTACGAGGATCGGGTCCCGGCGGACGATGCGATCGCCGCCGCGGCCGTGGAGGCGAGGCGCGAGGCGCATGCGGGGTGCACCGGCGATGGCTGATCACATGAAATCCCGTCGACGCCCCTCAGCGCGCCGCGCGCAGGGACAACTGCGATGACAGATGGCGCAGGTTTCGGTGAATGAACTCGATAAAAAAAGATATGTCTTCCATATAGTGCCGCGCTTCGAGTCGCTCCACCTGCTCATACGAGTAGCGCGCCTTATAAACCATCACGTCTTGGTCGAAATACTCGAGAATATCTTCCAAAGTGGACAGCCTACGGCGGGCAGGCGGTACGGGAGGGTTGGCGGGGTCTTCGAAGTGCAGGTAGGCGACCATCTTAGTGTTGCAGCCTATGTCCTGGGAGAGCCTGTTGAGGCGCACCTTCTCCAGATTGGGCAGGAGGCTGTACAGTTTTACCAGACCGTGCGTGTTGTCGTATGGAAGTTCACTTATCCGGAGCATCAGCTTGAACATTAGCTCTAGGGATGTTCCTAAATTGAAGTGCGAGACCGCCTTCATGGACGCGCAGGCGTCGGAGTTCTCGTCCACATTGGCCTTTCGTATCCACGCTTCCAAGAGGCGGGCGGCCTCCTTGAAGTCATGAATATTTTGGCAGAGAAACGTGAGGGCGAGCCTCTGTTCTGGGTTAGACATTATTGGGTTTCCTTCTCTAGCGCGACCCTGGAAGACTACGAGGACCGGGTCGCGGCCGACGATGCGATCTCCGCCGCCGCGCTCAAGGCCTCGCGGGACGCGCACGGGGTGTGCGCCGGGCATAGCTGATGGGGGACGCTACATATCGCCCAACGTAGCCGCCCCCGGGCGAAACGGCACGATCACGCCGTTGTCGCCGGTTTTCCTCTCCGCGATTTCTCCGTCATCGGTACCACCGCCGAAGACATTTCGGCAAGGCGGTGGAGCATAGCCGGTCGGGTTACTCCGGCGCCCCCTGTTGGCGATCATAGTTCGATTGCGGCGCCGGCACCGCGTTCATCACCGCATGGCTCGCATGGGTGTGCCGAGAGTCGTGCGGCAAGAAACGTATAGGCGCCGGGGATGCGATCAATTCGCACGCATGCGACTGTCGCCGGTACCACCATTGGCATCGGTCGCTGCCGCGCCGACTCAACCCCGTCTCCGCGCGCGGCGCATCGCGCGCTGCCGGTGCCATCGCCGCCACCCGTTCCTTCCATTCGAGGCGGCGCGATGGTCGTGTCCCCACGATGGGTCTGACCACCGTGACGAGTTGCGCCCGGCCATCGTCATCCTCCTCCATCGCCTGTGCGTATCTCTCCATCCCCGTCACCAGATTGCGCGTCCCCGCGCACGCGCCGGCGGGAGCGAGGGTCTGGCCGGGAGCGGGGCGGCCGGGCGGCGCTGCAGAGAGCCCCCGGCCTTCGCCATCGCAGACCAATGGGAGGCACGCCATGCGGATTCGCCGGCCGTCGCAGCGCAGCGCACACACGTGCCGAGATCAAGCGCCGAACCAACGTCGTCGGCATCTTCCCCAACGAAGACGCCGTCACCCGCCTTCGGCGCCTGGTTCGGACGTATTCTGCGGAGAGAGCCCCCGGCCTTCGCCATCGCAGACCAATGGGAGGCACGCCATGCGGATTCGCCGGCCGTCGCAGCGCGGGCTCGACGGGGAGCGCTACGTGGTCGAGCGCTTCCGCTCCCGGCCCGACGGGCAGATCGACCCGATCGAGGCCGACCAGCCGAAGGCGAAGAAGGCCGGACGCAGGCCGCGGCGCACCGTCGTCAGCGCGGGCGAGGTCAAGAAGATGAAGCGCGAGCGCGACGAGATCATCATCTGCACCGCACTCGATCTCAAAGCCTCCGGGGTGCAGCTATGGGGGCTGGCGGCCGGAGGGATTTCCGCAATGCGCTACGCGCGCTGAGCGGGGGCGCCGGTCATGGCCGACCAGGTTCCCGCGAAGGAGAGCGCCAACGCTCGCCTGCGCCGGCGCCACGCCGCGCGCGTCGCGAGCGGGCTTTGTACCCGGTGCGCCAAGGGTCCACCGGAACCCGGCCTCAAGGTGTGCGAGAGCTGCGCCGAGAAACGCCGCGCCGCCGACAAGGCCCGCCGCGCCAGGGCCCAGGCCAAGCCCTACGCCGGGCGCGATCCGGTCAAGTGCCGCCGCGCCAACCGCGCCGGCGACGGGCGCCGCCGCCGGGCGCGGCGCGAAGCGGGACTGTGCGCGGATTGCGGCCTTCGCCAACCCGCCGACGGCCGTTCGGTCTGCGAGACTTGCCGCGAGGCACAGCGGGCAGCCGAACGCTCCCGGTATGCCGCGCGGCGGGCTGCCGGTCTCTGCGTGCGCTGCGGCGAGCCGGCGATCGGAGGCACGTCCCGCTGCGCCCGACACGCAGCGCTGGAGGCGGAACGGGTCTCGCCCGAGCGCAAGAGAGCCGTTGATCGAAAACGCTATTCCCGGCGCCGCGCCCGAGGCGTTTGCGTGGATTGCGGTGTCTACTCGGCCGGCGCTGCCCGCTGCCCGGCCTGCGCGTACCGCTCCAATACGCGCGCCCCCGCCTGGCACGCCGCCCGGGTGGGGCCGCCGTTCTACGCCGTGATCGAGGCGGAGTCGGGCATCGACCACGGCACCTATGACACCGAAGCGGAGGCGGCGGCCTGCCTGGTCTTCCTCGGGCTCCGCATCGACCAGGTGGAAATCCTCTCCAACATGCCTCTCATGGCCCCATCGCTCACCGGAGTGCCGTAGCCCTTCCGCAACCGGGACCAGGGCACCCGCCCAAAACGTGGAAACGCGCGGGAGCCGAACAGGACCTCCAGCGCCCGCGCGTCCAACGGGAGAGTCGCGCATGAACGCGGCGAGGCTACATCGCGATCGCCACGCCCCTCAAGACCCGCGGGGGCCCCATCCCACTTAGTGCGCGGATGCCGGCCCCCACCCGGCTTCCACGCTGGGCGCTTCGCGCCGCGCGGGTGCCGTCCCGCCGGCATCGGTTGTTCCCGTCGACGGCGCCGCTTTCCCGGCACCGGCGCCACGGCCGTGCTCTGCGCCGCGCCGCCATCCGGTGCGGCCGGCAAGGCTGGCGGCTTCGCGGCAAGCACCGGAGCGGACGGCAGGCGAGAGGAGGTGAGGAGCTTTTGGAGGGGCGAACGGGAAGGGGATCGAGAGGGTCTCCTCGCCGTTCGTCAACCATCGTCAGCAACCTGGAGAGATAGGAGACACGATCATGGCGTTTGGACTCAACTCCGCGCAGATCATTGGCCGCCTCGGCGACGACGTCAGCATCAACCACCTGGCCTCCGGCGGGCGCGTGGCCAACATGAGCATCGCCACCGACGAGAGCTACATCGACCGGAACGGCGGGGGCGAACGGATCGACAAGACCGAATGGCACCGCGTCGTGACGTTCCAGAGCGGTCTGGTCGACATGCTGGAAAAGCACGCGAAGAAGGGCCGTCTGGTCTACGTCGCGGGCAAGCTGCAGACCCGCAGGTGGCGCAAGGACGGCGAGGACTCGGACCGCTTCTCCACCGAGATCCTGCTGGTTCCCGGCGGGCGCGTACAGTTCCTGGACAAGCCCGCCAACGGCAACGGCGCCCCGGCGTCGAACGGTGAGGCGACCGCCCAGACCGCCGCGTCTGGCACCGCCGATCCCGACGAGACCGCAGGCGAGATTCCCTTCTGAATCCCAACTTCGGCATCCTCCCTGCAACTCAGGCCGGCGCCTCGCGCGCCGGCTTTTTTCTTGCCGCCGGGCCAGAGTCACCGGCCGGGCGGGACGGCATGGGTCGCGCTCCGCGCATCGCCCGCCGTCCCGGCGCCGCCGGGAGGCCGGGTGCCGGCCGGGACCCGGGCGCATCCCACGCAGCATCGAGAGAGGTCCGGCCATGCGTCCCATCCCCGCTCACGGTCCCGGCTTCGCCGGCCCGCTCGCGAGACGTGCGCGGTGAACGCCGCACGCGTCGCTGCCGCCCTTGCCGGGCGCGCCGAGGAAGTGTGCCGGCGCTACCTCCCCCACGGACGCAGGAGCGGCCGCTACTGGATCGCCGGCGACATTCATGGCGCCAGGGGCCGCTCGCTCTTCGTTCGTCTCGCGCCTCCCGGCACGCCCGGCAAGTGGACCGATTCCGCCGAGGGCACGCATGGCGACCTGCTCGACCTCGTCCGCATCGCCTCCGGCGCGAGCTCGCTGCGCGCGGCGCTGGCCGAGGCACGCGCCTTCCTCTCGCTGCCGCCCATACCGGCTCCAACCGGCCCCGACAACCATGATCGGACCGAGGCGGCACGCCGCCTGTGGCGGCGCTGCCGCGCCATCGACGGCACTCATGCCGAGGCCTATCTCCGCGCCCGCGCCATCGATCGCTGCCGCTTCCCCGCGCTCCGCTTCCACCCCGCGCTGCTCCATCGCGACGACGGCGGCGTGCGCCGCCTGCCGGCGCTGGTCGCCGCCGTCACCGGCGCCGCAGGGGAACACCCTGGTCCAGGGGAACACCCCGGTCACGGCACGCTCACCGGCGTGCACCGCACATGGCTGGACCCGCAGCGGCCCGCCAAGGCGGCCGTGGCGCGCCCGCGCAAGGCGCTGGGCCGCGTCCACGGCCACGCCGTCCGCTTCGGCGATCCGGCTACCCGCACGCTGCTGGTGGGCGAGGGGATCGAGACGGTGCTGTCGGTCGTCACGGCGTTGCCGGATACCGTCGCAGCCGCGGCGCTCTCGGCCGGCAGCCTCGGCGCGTTCGCGCCTCCGCCCGGCCACGCCCGCCTCGTCATCGCCCGCGACAACGACCCCGAAGGCGAGCGCGCGGCGGAACGCCTCGCCCGGCGCTGCGCGCGGGCGGGCGTCGCCGCCATCGTCCTCACGCCCGACGGGGATGACTTCAACGACGACCTCGTTGCCCTCGGTCCCGCCGCGCTCGCCGCCCGCCTCGCGCCGGTCTTTCGCTGCTCGGGAGGCGGGGGGCCGCGTGCATTGGCCTGAACGAAGCGCGGGACGGAGAGAGAGAACCCGCCGCAACCCCCGAAGGGGACATTCCGATGGGACGCTACAGAACCGACCTCGCCTTCAAGCTCGCCGCCCCCGACGAGGTGCGAGTCTTTCGAGACGGCGAGCACGTCGGCGACATCTTCAAGGACGAGGACATCCTCGATCCGGGCCGGTTCCACTACCTCATCCATCTCACGGAGGACTGGCGCGGCTGGAAGCGCGTGACCGAGCGCAGCAAGCTGCGCGAGACCGTCGAGCGCTGGGTCGAGACCCACCCCCTGCTCTGAGCCGGCGCCGTTCGCACAGGCCCGCTTCCCGGAAAACCTTCTCGCGGCGGTCGCGTCCGCGGACGCGAAGCGGCTGGCGCCGCTTGGGACGGACAGGGGACTGTGCCCCGTCGTGATCTCCAATTCTGCCACGCGTGCTCGGTCCGCCAACCGGGGGTCCTCCGCTGCGCTCCGGCGCGGCGGGCTGCGCTAGACAACGGCGCGCGGCGACCGTGGCTCAGGCCCAACCTCCGCCGGGCTCGTTCCTCGCCAGGCTCCGCTACGGCCTTGCGCCCGCACCACTCGCCCCGCACCGCCGCCAAGCTCCGCCAGCACCGCGTGGCTCCCCTGCGCGCGCGTGTCCGAAGTGGAGATCACGACGGGGCACAGGGCCCTGGAGGATGAACCGAAAGGAACTCGATATGTTCGATACCGGCGCCACACAGACCGCATCGCCCACCGCCGCCGTCTGCGAGAGCATGGCCCTCTACGGCGCCGCGCCCGAGCGCGGCGAGCTCGACAGCCGCGACGTCTGGGACGAGGACGACGCCATCGACGCGCTGAGCGAAGCCATTCGCGTCATGGTGGAGGGCATCACCGTCGAGGGGACGCAGATGGCCGACGAGCGCGAGAGCCTGCTGTGGGGCTTCGTCAACTGCTTCCATTCCCAGGTCGCCCGCCTCGACCGGACCATCGACCGCATCGTCCCGGAGATGAAGGACCTGGAGCGCGCCCAGGACGGCACCGAGGTCAAGGCGCACGAGCTCGAGACCCTGACCGACCGGGCGCGGAACCTCGGCGACCGCAGGGACGCGTTCGAGACCATGCGCGACGTCGCCGCCGACGCCTACCGCGTCCACACCGGCGACGTCTGGCGCCCGCGCCACGGATCGCACGCCAGCCAGACCGGAACGCTCACCTCGGCCGCCATCGACGCCCGCGACTTCCGCCGCGCCCGCAAGGACCGCGAGACCCGCGCGCATCTGCCCGACGGCACCCTGGTGGCGATCGCCGGCGGCAAGAGCGTCGCCGATGCGGACGCGGTCTGGACCACGCTGGACCGCGCGCGCGAGAAGTACGGCGACATGGTTCTGCTGCACGGCGGCGGTCCCGGCATCGAGAAGATCGCCGCAAGCTGGGCGAACGCGCGCGGCGTCGACCAGGTGGTCTGCCGCCCGGACTGGAGCGCCCACGGCAAGGCCGCCCCGTTCCGCAGGAACGACGAGCTGCTGAACCTGCTGCCGAAGGGCGTCATCGCGTTCCCCGGCTCCGGGATCACCGGAAACCTCGTCGACAAGGCGAGGCAGCTGGGCATACCCGTGTATTCCGTCGCGGCGTGATGCGGCACTTCCCCCTCTCCCGGGAGCCGGTCCTCGCAAACGTGAGGACCGGCTCCCCCCTTTTGCTCCGTTGCCAGAGCCGCGCATCGACGCTGAGCGTCCGGCGCGGCGCTTCGCGCCGGCGCCGGGCGCTCGCCGGTCGTTCCTCTCCAGCGGCTGTCCCTCCCTTCTCAGCGCGGCGGCTCGCCGTTCTGCGAACGGCATATCGCCGCCGCGCTTCGCGCGCCGCCATCGGCCCCGTATCAGCTCTTCCTTCTCCCCGAACCCGCATTGGACGCCGCCACCGTTCCGTTTGTGGCGGCCCTGGTGGGGCATTCCCCGAACCCTGTCGCTTGTAGCACAACTTCCATTGTCCCCGGTGACGGCCTGCCGTCGTCCGCGCCGTCGGTCGAAAGGGTTGGGCGCCCGCCCGGTCCTTCGGACCGGTCGCCGGGCTCTATTCCGCCGGGCGCGGCTTCGCCACGCCCGGCTCCACGAAGCCCGCTTCGCGGTCTTCGCCGTTCGGTGACGATCCCTGGCGCTTGCCGGTGCGGACGACAGGGCCCCGTCCTTCCGCCGCCGTGGCTCGGTCGCTCCGCTCCCATCGCCGGCGGCTCTCCCCGATACCTTGTCCAGTCGCCTCGCCGCCCTTCGGCGGCTCGCCTTCCCCCATGGCCTCGCAACAGGCTCGGCGCTTCGCGCCATCGCTCTCTCCCACACCGTCATCGAAGATGAACAGCAGCGCTCCCTGCGCCATCGTATTCAGGCCTGCCGCGATCCCGATCGTCCTCGTCGAACACGCAGTGTTCCGCGCTCCCGCGCTCAACTCGTCCAGCCGCTCTCCCCGCCCAGGGTCGTCTTGAGACCAAGCCCGCCCGGCCCGATGCGACGTTCTGTCAACGCTCACTCCGATCACGTGACCGTCACGCGCTCCGCCTCTTGCTCGAGCTTGCGCTCTCGCAAGCGGCCTCGCTCTCATTCGAGGTCCCGCATCAACGGGATCGGTTTCTCCGGATCGTTCCCCATTGCCTCTGCCTCGACCCCCGCTCCAATGGACGGCGTCGCCACTGGAATCGGAGCCCTCACGACGAATTTCTCCACCTGAATCGCATTGACGACCAATTTTTTTCGCCGTGGTAACGCGTAGCCAAGCCCATACATGTGGTGACTACGTTCCCCGGAGGCCCCACATATGGTGTTCGCAATGAGGACCGTGCTATGCAGGCAGCATGCTTCGTCGGAAACAAGTCACTGAAAAAGGCAGCTTCTCACACCTGTGCATGCTGGCGCATGCGGGAGCGAGCCGGAGCCACGGAATCGGCCCACGGGGACGGCACACCACAACACCTATACAAGGATTTTCCGAGCTTTGTCGGGTCGCTTCAGCCGGTTGCTGAGAGGCTGTGCGTGCCGGATCGCATGAACACCGTCCCGGCAGGAATGGGCACGCACACCAGTCGCCAGCGGGCGGGTGCGCCATGGTAGCCACCATCGGCCAGATGGCGTCGGCGGAGTACTACCTGGAGAGCCAGCGCTCGTTCCGCCATCCCAACGAGTACTACACGGCGGGCGAGGAGCCGGACGGCACCTGGTTCAACCCCAGGGGCCTGCTCGGGCTGGAGGACGGGCAGAAGGTGGATTCCGGCCACTTCCACCGCCTCTACTCGGGCTTCTCTCCCGACGGCTCGGACAAGCTGGTACAGCGGGCCGGCAACCCGGCGCGCTCTCCCGGCGTCGACCTGACGTTCTCGGTGGACAAGAGCGTGTCGTCGCTCTGGGCCCTCGCCGAGCCGCAGATGCGCCAAGAAATCGAGGCGATGGCGGTGGCCGCCGCCAGGGCGGCGATCGAGGACACCGTGTTCAGGTATTGCGCCTACACCCGTGTCGGCAGCAACGGCGTGACCCGTCCTTCGGAGGCCGACCTCATGGGAGCCACCTTCGTGCACGGCACGAGCCGGGAGAACGACCCGCAGCTTCACGTCCACTGCACGATCTTCAACCTCGCGAGGACCCGGGAGGACGGCAGGTGGCGGGCGCATCACCAGTACCCGGTCTACAGCTGGAAGAAGGCGGCGGGTGCGCTGTTCCGCGCGTACATGGCCTGGGACCTGCAACAGAACCTGGGCGTGCGCATGGATCAGTACGGTCCCAACGCCGAGTTCACCCGTATCGAGGGGATGCCGGAGGATTTGCAGTCCTTCTGGTCGAAGCGGCGTAAGGCCATCGTCGCCAAGGCCGGGGAGCTGGGCATTCCCTCGCTCGGCAACGCTTCGCGCATGGCGGGCGTGAACAAGCTGACCAGGGCGGGCAAGTCACATGACAACGACCCCGAGGTCCGTCACCGCCGCTGGCGCGAGGAAGCGCAAGACTATGTCGAGCGCGAGGCGCTGATCCGGTCCGTGACAGGCCATAAGGTCGAGATCGGGCGAGAACGGATCCGGGAGCTGACCGACAGGCTCGACGATCTTCCTGCCCACCTTGCGCGTGAGGAAGCCGTGTTCCGGCGCCCGGACATGGTGGAGGCGGCGGCGAACGCGGCAGCGGGACTGCTGGGCCGGGACGCGGTGGGGACGGCCATCGAGCGGCTGCGGCGCAACCCGGAGATCGAGCGGCTGGAGCCCAAGAAGCCGACGGCGGAGTCCCTGGCCGGCATGGCTCACACCGAGGTCTACTCCACCCGCCATAACCTCGGCCTGGAGCAGGCGGTCAAGGACATGGCCGAGGCCATGGCGGCCGACACCGGCCACGGCCTGCCGGAACAGGCGGTCAAGGAGAAGGTGGAGACCCTGCTTGAACGGGGCTATCCGCTGAGCCAGGAGCAGTCGCTGGCGATCCGCCACGCCACCGCGAGGGGCGGCCGGGTCGCGGTGATCGAGGGCGCGGCGGGCTCGGGCAAGACCACCACCTTGAGGCCCATCACCGACCTTCACAGGGAGCACGGCTACGAGATCGTGCCGACGGCGGTGGCCTGGCGGACGGCGGTGGCGCTGGGCGACGACTGCGACGCGCGCGCCTACTGCGTCGACAAGCTCCTCAAGCTCGCGGCCAAGGGACAGATCGAGATTGGCGCCAAGACCCTGATCGTGGTGGACGAGGCGGGGATGCTGTCGACCCGCCAGGCCCATCACATCCTTCAGCTCTCCGAGCGCCACGGCGCCAAGGTGGTGTTCGCCGGCGACACGCGCCAGCAGCAGCCGGTGGAGGCGGGGCCGGGGTTGAGATTGATCCGCGACGTGGCGGGCAGCGTGCGCGTCGACCGCATCCGGCGCCAGAAGGCGGACCTGGAGGACGTGCTCGTCCATGTTCACGAGGAGACGCCGGAGCAGGCGCGCTTCCGGGCGGGGCTCACGAACCCGCAGGAGCGTGACGCCATCATGGCCGGCTACGAGGCGACGGACCGCAAGCCGGTGTTCACCCCGTGGCAGGTGGCGGTGTCGGAGGCGCTTCGAGACGGCGAGGCCGGGAAAGCCATCGAGGCGTGGCATTTGCGGGGCCGCCTTCATCTCTGTCACGACGAGGAGAAGACCCTGGCGAAGCTGGTGGACGACTGGGCGCGGCACGTCAAGGCCGAGCCGGACTCGTCCGCCGTCGTTCTCGCGCGCACGCGGGCGGAGACGCGCGCGCTGTCGTGGCTGATGCGGGAGCGGGTGCTCGGCAAGACGCCCGATGCGGAGCGCGCCGTCATCGAGGTGAGCCGCGAGGTGGACGGGCGCAAGACGGAGCCTCTGGAGATCGCCGTCGGCGACCGGTTGCGCATCGGGGCGACGCAGTGGGAGAAGCTGCTCTTCAACGGCACCGTGGTCACCGTCGAGCGCATAGAGATGCACCGGGAGGTGCAGCGGGCAGCAGACCCTGCGGTGTCGGACACGGCGGTGTCCCGCAAGGCCCGGAACCGGCGAGCCGGCGGGGCCGCCGGGCGCGGGGCCGGGACGGAGGCGAGAGACCGCAAGCCCGGAGAGGACGAACCCTCCCTTCTGATCACCGCCCGCACGGATGATGGGCGCAAGGTGACGTTCCGCCACGACGAGATCCGCGATTTTCACGGCAACGTCCGCCTCGACTACGGCTATGCCATGACCATCGCCTCCGCCCAGGGGCTCACCGTGGACAGGGCCTTCCTGCTGGTGGACGACCGGCCGGCGCGGGAGACGATCTACCCGGCCGCGACCCGGCACCGGGAGGGGATCGACGTCTACGTCAACCGCTCACCCATCGCCTTCGACATCGCCGAGCGGCGGCCGGAGGACAATGCCGACATGCCGGTGACGGACTCGGAAGTCCGCGGGTATCTGGCCGAGCGCTGGTCGCGCTCCGAGCCCAAGGAGGCGGCGCTCGACTACGTCGCGGGCGGCGCATGGCGCGATCCCCGGGAAGCGGCGCGCAACAGCCGGGCCCGCCCGGACGGCATGCGGCAGGCCGGCACGGCCCAGGCCAACGCCGCCGCGAACGACAACGCGCTGGACCGCATCGCGGGCGAGATCCGCTACGCCGTCAACGGCTGGCGTCACGGCGCTGCCGTCGACGCATTCGCGGCCGAGCGGGCCGAAGTTCTGGCCGCCTGGGACGACCTCCGCGCGCGCGTCCGGGACGAGGGCGAGGCGATCGCGCTCAGCCCGGCCTTCCGCGAGACCCTCGACCGCCACGGCGCGCTGATGAAGCAGGCCGCGTCCTTCACGGCCCGCCCCCGGACCTTCGAGCGGCTTCTCTCCGAGCGCGCCGGGATCGGCGACGGCGAGCTGCGGGAGCTGCGCGACGTGCATGCCCGGGCCGGCAGCTACCTCCGCTCCGCCGCCGCCAGGGCGGCGCACACACGGCAGAACACGGAGGGAGCGAGCGAGCAGGCGCGCCAGGACACCGAGACGGAGAGCGAGCACGCGCGTCGGGACGGGGAACCGGCTCCCGAGCCCGCACGGCAGACCGCATCCACCGCAGAGACCGCCCATACCGACCGGCCTGCCGCGCAGACGAGCCGGGATACCGGCGCCGACGCCGCTCCGGTCAGGCCGGCCGCCGAGGCGCCCGCGCGGAGCGAGGCGTCCGGCCCGGACCTGTCCCGGGCGGCCTATCGCCGGCTCCGGCGCAACTGGCAGGCGCACCTCGACCGGGCCGGGAGGCAGGGCGAGCATCGCTTCGACCTCGACGGCGCCAACGCGCTCATCGAGCGCATCGCCGCCTTCTCCGGGAGCCAGTGGCTTGCCGCAGAGGCGCGCGCGCGTCTGGAGGAGATCGTCGGGCAGTACCGGGCGCACGCCGCGGCGCGCGAGAGGGTGCGCGGCTTCCTGCGCGACGTGGAACGCCACTGGCTGCGCTACCGGACCATTACCCACCGCGAACGCGACCTCGACATCCCGCGCCAGGAGCAGCGCTCCTGGCCGATCTGGCTGGACCGGAACGAAAGCCTGCTGCGGGAGGGCCGCGCGATCCTCGACGACTTCGCGACCTACCGCGCCCATCTCGACCGCGTCGAAGACGGGCGCGAGCGCCTGCCGGCAGAGGTCTCCCGGCTGGAACGGTTCTCGTCGGCGTACCGCACGCAGTCCCGGTCCCGCGACAGCGGGCGCTCGTGGAGCATGTGAGCGCTATGGGAGAGAGCGGAACGTCCCGGCAATTGTCCGGCGCGAGTGGGGCACTATGACCCGCCGCTCACCAGAACCCCGTAGCCGCCGTTCATCAGCCAGAGCGCGCGCTTCACCCGCCAGCGCACCCGCGCCTTCATCGAGCCGTCGCGCGACCAGTCCGCGGCAACCCGCCGCCTGCCGTAGAGCTCGATCGCGATCCCGCGCAGGCTGCGGCCGGCGAGCCTCGCGTCGAGCACCCTCAGCAGCTCCTCGTCGGGGATGCGGAGACGCCGCCTGTCCCGTCTTTTTTGGTCTCGACCGCCGCGACCGGCCACAGGTCCCCGGCCCCGTGCAGGCGCACGCCAAGGTCGAGCCCGGTGGCCAGGCCGATCAGCACCCCACCCGCCGGATCGAACTTTTGGCCGTCATCGATCCGGATCTGCAAGGATGCCTCGCCCTGCTCGACCTTGACCGCCGCGCCCCCGTCCGCGAGACGCAGCCCCGACAACCGCACCCCCGGCCCCGCCAGCAGCGCCGTCAGCGGCGGCGCCCCGGGCACGGGGATGCCCCGCAGCGCCGGCGCCTCCGTCCAGAAGGGGGAACCCTCCTCGGCGAGCGGATCCTCCCACGCCATCAGTCCCCATGCCGCCGCCGCGCGGTCCGCGGGCGACTGCGTTCGCATCGGAAGCGGTCCGCTCTCCGCCGGCGGCATGGTGTCGGCCGCCGCCTCCCATTCAGCCGCGTAGTCCGGGTTCCGCTTCAGGAACCGCCAGGCCCTCCCCGCTCCGGTATTGCTCATGATCCTCCTCCTTCGGGTTGCCCTCTCACGCAAAGGACCCCGGCCCCTGCCTCCCGCGTGGGAGGACCGGGACCGGGGTCCGGTGGAATAGCCGGCTCAACGCCGTTCCATGGATGTGAACGGAACCGCGGCGCGCCGCGCGCCGCGCCTCACCAGCGCATCGCGCCCCTGAGCATCACCCCGTGCACCGGTGGATCGGCGTCGTTCGCGGGCTCGCTCCGCGTCGCGTCGAGGCTCACCTCGAAGCCCCCGGCGCTCGCACGAGCCGGCGCGAGCCGCCAGCCGATGCGCCAGTCGCGCGCGCCGCCGTCCGACAGCCCGAAGCCGAGGTTGGGCGTGCCGGTGAAGGCGCCGCCGAACGCAGGCCACCCGTAGCCGATCTCGCCCTCCAGACGGCGCGACGCATGGAAGCCGCTCGAGCCGTCCTCGCCCTCGGCGGGCGCAAGGCCCACCAGCGTCTCGCGCCCGAGCAACGCGTCCATCCCGCCCGAAGGCGTGCCGCCCCAGCTCTGGGTCAAGGTCAGCGAGAGGCCCCGGCCGCTCTCCGGGCGGGGATCCCAGCCGAAGGACGCGCCCGCGCCCCACTCGCGGAAGCCCTCCGCCTGGTGCGCAACCAGCGCCCGCGCCCGGGCTTCAAAGACCAGCCCGTGCCGCGAATCGGCGAACGCGAGGCCGCCGCCCATGTCGGCGCCCAGGCCCGTCTCCGCATCGCCCCCGTCGCGCCGTATCCCGAGCTCGAAGGACGGGGTGAGCGTGGCGCCGTCCCCGCCCAGCGGGAAGGGCCGCGAGCCCTCGAGCCCCGCGCGAACCAGCCACGCGTCCGCGTCCGCCGCCGCCAGGTTGCCCGACGACGAGCGCACCGCCTCCGAAGACGTCCGGGTGAAACGCGCATCGCCCTTGAGCGCAAGCAGGAGACCGTCGCCGCCCTCCGGCCGCAGCACCTCGCTGCGCATCCCGGCCGCCCCCATCGTCATGGTGAGGTCCGCCGACAGGCCGGGCCCGTTCCCGCCCTCGGGCGCCTCGGGCGTCACCGTCACCTCGCCCGCGCCGTGACCCGCCGCCGCCCACAGCGAGAGGCGATCCGTCAGATCGATCCCCGCATAGGGGTAGAGGCCCGTCAGGGTGGCGTCGATGGCGCCGCCGCAGTTGGGAGCGCAGTCGCCGCCCCTGCGGTAGCCGCCCGCACCGGTGGAATGACCCACGGCCAGGCCCGCCGTCCAGCGTTCGCTCGCCCAGTCCGCGCCGATCAGGCCCGTGGTCACCTCGCCGTCCACCGTGAGCGATCCCTCGCGGCCGTCAAAGCCCGCGATCGAGCCCCAGCCCCACAGCGAGGCGAAGCCGCCGCCCTCCGAAGAGCCCCCGGTCAGCGCAAACGACGTGCCCAGCACGAAGTCGCGGCCGCTCAGCGCACGGGTCTCGAACTCACGCCCGTCCTCGTCGCCATGCCCGCCGAAGCCGGCCGCGCCCCGGCCGTCGGGACCCGTCTGCGACAACCACGCCGTCACCGCCGCCAGACCCGCGCGGGCCTCGGCATCCTCGCGCCGCTCCCGCGCCGCGTCGGCGTCCTCGTTCAGGGCCGCCGCTTCGCCGTCCCGCCACGACGGCAGCGCCTGGCCCGCGAGGCTCGCCTCCACGCCCGCCGCGCGCGGCGCGGACAAGCGCGCCTCCACCGCGTCGAGCACCTGGCCCGTCACCGTGCGCCCGAACCGCGCCAGCCACGCCTTCGGAACGGGGTCGGAGTTGGTGATGGTCCCCGTCGCGCTCCCGTCCGCGATGGTCGCCCCCGCCGCGTTCGAGAGCGTCAGCGTCAGCGTCTCGCTGCCCTCGTCATGGGCATCGTCGAGCACCGCCACCGCCACCGTCTTCGCGCTCTCGCCCGCCGCAAAGGTCAGCGTTCCGGACGTGGCCGTGTAGTCCTCGCCCGCCGCCGCGCTCCCGTCCGACGTTGCATAGTCCACCGTCACTGTCCCGGTCGACGACCGGTCGAGCGTCACCACGAAGTCCAGCGTCGCATCCGTCCCTTCCTCCGCGCGCGCGTCCGCAACGGACAATGTCCCCGCCGAGGCCGCCGCGCCCGCGCGCACGAACACCGGCGAGAGCGCATAGATCCGGCGATGCAACTGCCGCTCGGTCGTCGTTCCCGGGTCGTTCAGCTCCACCCCGGCCACCTTCGCCCGGCCGATGGCGATGCGCCCGGCGCTGCCGAGCTCCAGCCCGTCCTGGCCCGTCCCGTCGCCCGCGCACCCGGTGAACACCCGCACCGAGCGCCCGGGCACCGCCTCGCCGCGCTCGTCGCGCGGCGCGTTGCTCGCCCAGCTCCCGTCGTAGAGGTCCCCATAGCCGTCGGCCACCTTGTCGCCGCCGAGCCAGTACACCGGAACCCCCGCGCCGGTCGTGCCCGTCTGGTCGCGCGCGTCCACCGCCGCCGTGCACACCAGCGCCCGGAACTTCGAGCCATGCTCGCGGATGGCCGCATGGCCCGCCGCCGCCAGGCTCCGGGCATGGCCGTCATATGACGAGATCCCCGACGCCTCGGCGGTCCGGCTCTGCGACGTCACCACCAGCAGCCGGAAGCCCCCGCCGGGGCCGACGCCCGCCGGCAGCAGGGCCCAGTCGGCCGGGACCTCGATCCCATCGATGCGCGGCACGACCGCCACCGGCGCCGCCGCGCGCGTCAGCACCCATTCGCGGAACTGCGTGCCGCCGTCCCGCAGCAGGCGCGCGCCCCCCGCGTCCGGAACCAGCACCAACAGCTTGGCGCCCTCCGCGCGGCGGTCCTCCCTGTTGAACACCGATACCGTGACCGGGCCCGCCGAGTCGAAATTGCGCCGGCCGAACTCGGCCCGCCACGTCCCGTCCGCCCCGCGATCCACCTTCGCGCCGTCGACCCGGATCTCGAAATGGTCCTCGTCCGCCGCCGCTTTGCCGGTCAGCCGCGGATCGGGCGATACCTCCGGATGCATCGCGAAGGTCACCGGAAAGCCGCCCCAGGTCAGCCCGCCCCCGGGCGCCAGGAAGGTGGCCGTCGCCTCGTCACCCACGTCGATCGCGCTGTCCGAAAGACGCACCTGCAGCGCCGGCGGCGGCGCCGTCGCATCCTCGATCGTGACATAGGCATGCTGGTAATCACCAATTATTCTCAATCTGACCTGAGCTCCGCGGGACACACGAATGGCGAACCGTTCGTCGCCCTCGAGACGGCCGTCCGAATGTATGGCGACATTCGGAGCCGTCTCTGGTTGATTCACCGTCACCGAGACAAGCCCCTTGGCGGTCTTCTTGCAAGATTGCTGAGGGGCACCCCCCATCACCCATCAAATAACTTGAGCGGATTCCCCCGGAATCCCATCAAACAAACTGCGCCCTCTCAGTCGGGTCCCTGTCGATCACGCCGGCGTCAGTCTCGACGCTCCAGGCACCCAACGCGATTCGGCACTTCGAGCGCCGTAACCTGTTCTTGCGGCTCCATAATTTGCCCCAGCAGAACCGCAACCGCTTTTGCAGACTAGGACCGCGTGCAGCAGCGTCTCGTCACCGTCCAGCGCTGCTCAGACCCAATCAGGTCACGAGCGGTCTTGAGCGCCCTGGAGGTAGAATTCGGATGATTCCCATGGGATTCCATCTTCGAACGCCAAGGCCACAGAGCCCGGACGTCGCTCCTTGCCGTCGTCCAGACTTCTCTCGCCCACCTCGGTCGTGCCCGCCCCCATGTGGTCACGTGCGCGATGTGGCCCAGGGCCGGTGAGGCGACGAAATCGCCGGCAAACGCAAACGGAAGACACGAATGCATGAAGACAGCTATGGTTTGTGTCGCTGGTTTCTTCCTCTGGACATCCGGTCCCCGCCAGATTCGGCCAGAGCATGGCCTCCAGCAGGCTAAAGGTGGTCCGGCTCTGCGGGCAATGCCGGCAAGCGACGCGTTCCTCCACGAATTCACCGGTGTGCCATGGTGTGCCATGGCCTCTCAGCCGACGCCGACGCATCCAGGCCTCGAGGCGTGCGCCCGCCTCGAGACGCCGGGTGTAGCGGCGAGCCACGACCCGGAGGCGCCGACGCGGTTCGGCGGGCAAGTTCTGGTTGCTCGCGAACTCGCCGATACGCCCGATGAGCTCTGCCGCCCCGTCGAGGTCGAAGGGGGACATGCCGGAGCGTTCCGCCCGCGCGGCACGACGCTGCCAGTCGGTGCGGAGTTGCCGGTACGCCTCTTCTGAATGCTCCGGCGACGGAGCTACGGCGGGTTCGGTGGAGATCGGCCGAACCGGGCGCAGCTCTCCCAAGCCCGGCTGCCGGACTTCCGCGGCGCACTCCGGCGGACGGGTAGACGTCTCAACGGGAGCCTCCGCCTGCGCGAGCTCCTGCGACTGCCCCGTGTCGGTCTGCTTGGAGCGCGCCGCCTAGCCGGCGACGGAGCGGCGGTAGCTGCCGGCCCGGGTATTTACTTCGCTGGCAGAGGAGCACCTCCTTTCATTGACGCCCTCACAGGCTTGCAGGAAGGTGACCATCCTCCGAATTCAGCTAGCCAGCTGATAGCGTCGACCGACCTTCTGGATCACAACGCCTTGTCTAGCCGCCACCAACTCGATCGCATTCGCGATTGTGTCCCTGATATGCCATTCTGTTTTCTCGTCGTGAAGGCTGATGAGGCGCTGAAGCGCCCCGGCATCACCAACCGCTTGGAGCGCGATAATGCCACAAGTCGCCACGTTGTATCGTACCGACGCTACAATTTTCTCAACCAAGGCTGGAGAGAGGACCGGATTTCGTTGTCTTAACTCTCTCAACGCATGACTAAGCGTGTGTCCCTCCGCATCGCCCTCGATCCACTCTGGCCCATCCATGTCGTCGATCGCGAAAACCTCCGCTTCCAACTTTTCTCTTGCTCGTTCGCAGCCTAGTTGCGCCGCTACTGTCATCACGGCGAGACGGTCTCCCGGTGAAAGGTCAGCTTGTTCCAACCATACTTCCAGTAACTCCAGCCATGCAGCGACACCTGGATGAAGGGGCGCGGGATGCAGCGTGCCACTGAACCCGAAGTCCATTTCGAAAACGTATAACATGCCTGTGCCCACGGAATTTGCAAATCGCGTCATTTCCTGCGCAGACAACTCTCGCTCTCTCGTTAGTGCCGCCGCACGTTCAGCAAGCTTTTGCTCAGGAAAATGACCAAATAGTGCGACGGTGGTTGCAGCATACTCTACAGGGATATGCCCGATACTTTCGACAAGATTAACAAATGCCACTCGATCACCGAAACGAGCTTCAAAGAGTTGTAGAGTCATTTTGATCTCATCATGAATCGACAAATCATAAATACACGTCCGAAAGAAGGCTTGTCGCGCTTCTGTATCGGGAAGCACGGTGGTGACATCACCCGCTAGCTCCCGCCTGCGCTTTAGTGGAATGGACGTATCACGAAGTAGCTCGCCCAAGAACCGTGCAGGTTCCGAGTGTACACTGACCAATTGATCCGCCTCATATTGTCGGCTCCAATCATCATGACGGAATGCGGCTAAAGCAAGCTCTATACCATCATCTGGAAGTGGCTTTCCGGCGAGCTTATATGCACGCATCCGCGCTTGAGCGGGAAGGCGCAAGTTGCGTGCTATAGAGAGCGCGAGCTCTCGCGAAACTGTTCCCTCTGGGAAGTTTGAGAGGAGGCTAGAGATTTCAATAATTTCATCTTCATCTTGTGTCTGGGGGTCCATCTTGTCGGCAATTGCTCTCAACGCTGTATCTCCGACGGCGCGGAACGCGGGCTTGAGACTGTGATAAGTCATGATGCTACTTCGATCACGCTCGATTATGCTGTTCACTACGCTAAGTGTCACGTTGGGGTCATTCAGCTTGGAGATGATGTCCCCAGCTCCGTCGTTGATTAGCCACCGATGGTGTAGCGCCGCGATCATGGCATCGGACGGTGGACTCGAGAAGCCGTCGGCAAGCAAGCGCCCAACACGCTCGCGAGATCGCGAAGGTGCGTGGACCCAATACTCCACAAGGCGATTGCCGACCTCTTCCCGCAGTTCCCTACTGACCCTCGCACCGTTGGCGATACAACGGCCGACCAAACGAAGGCCAGTACTGAAGGCATCATCCGGTCGAGCCAACATTGCTTGCATGATTGGCTCAGGGGCAGAATGTAGTTCAAGTCCGAATTGTATTGCTTGAGCCCAAGGGCGCTGCAAAGCATCCTCAATACGCTGTTCTAGGCTATCCGAATAGCATTCGACAAGATGACAAGCAGCAAGATATTCCTGCACGATAGGATACGGAAACTGTAGCCGGATAGTACTCTGTGACTTGAGAATCCCATTCGCCTTGAGCTGCTCGAATAGTATTTCCGCTTCTGAAGGCGAAGCCGCAATGCGGTTGACTACATCGCGCACCTCTCGTTCGGTCGCACCGATTTCTTGACGTTCAAGACGTTCGAATGCCAGTACTTCCGCTATCGCTCGAAGGGCTACCGATCGGTCAACTGGATCTTGCACGCGCTTATGCTGGGCAGGATAGAAAAGGGTCTTTAGATAAGCTTCTATCAGATCTGACCGCTTCAGCGCTTTTTGCTTCCCGAGATCGGTGGTGACCAGTAGCATCACGAGGAAGAGTGGAATTCGCGCGAGCCGATAGAGGTCCGGGTAGAGTTCAAGGCGATCTGCAATTTTCCAGTCATCCACTGAACCAAAATGGTTCTTCATAGTTGTAGTGAAGCGCTCGATGTCGTCATCGTTGAGCGCAAGCAACTCCACAATTCTCGCGTCGGGCAGACCCGTTACCACCGCCGAATCTCGTACCGTGAGCATCCATGAGGCGCGAGGATAGCGAGCCGAGAAGGTTGCGATGCGATGCATGAGCATCGGGCGCGAGCCAGAGGGTACCTCGTCTAAGCCATCCAGCAATAGGACCAGCAACCCCTGCTCGGCAAGCAGGCGCCAATCAGCGCTCAAATCGAGCTCCTTGCTGGTACTATTGGTCAGGAACGAAATGATGCTGCTGTCGGCCGAAGCCAGCGAGGCTAGCGGAATTGGCACTGGTACCAAGGGGCCTTCAGCCAACTTCCCACTAATCGAGGTTAGAAGCGCCGATTTGCCATAGCCCGGACCGGCTACCACCACGACGCGATCAAGATGGTCATTTGGGAAGCTACGTAGATCAAGGACAACATTTTCGTCCCAACTAACGAATGCTGGGTCCTCGTCCTCGAAACCGGTAGACCGCGTGCCATCATGGTCGCGTGCGCGGGGCCAAACAAACAGCTCTTCTGCAGGACCGGCGACACCCGTACCCGGCACCTCGATCCTTGAGAGCTCCTTTATTGTTGCCCGATAGGAATCGAGACCCCAATCCAGCGGTTCACCAAGCAATAGGCCATGCTCGAGTTTGAGACGACGTCTGAGCGGGGCCGGCTGAAAAAGGCCCCTTCGTCGGGCCTCTCCTCCGGCCATATCCCGAAGGATGGGCAGCAGTGTCGGAGGTGGCGACCGGGTCCCCGCTAGACGCCGACGGCCAAGCTCCCGCTCTATTTCGTCCAAAGCAAGATGCAGAACACTGGTTTGCCGGAGCAATTCGAATGCAGCGGTGCTCGAGCCCAGAATGCTCACGATGCTATTGAGTGCCGAGACTTGCCCAGACATAAGGCGGGCTCGAAGTTCGTGCTCGTCGACTGATGACGCCGCGCGCTCGCAAATCGCTGCCACGGCTTCGCTGTCCTTTGACCTTACCTCCACCACAAGCGTCAGCCGATCATCGCCGCCAAACTTCGTGGAACCGCGCTGAGCGTTGAGGCTGCGCCACAACCCTGACCACGCGCTATTTGCCACCCGAATGCTGAGCTTGACATTCCGAAACTCACGATGCCCGTCGGCGAACCGCAGTACGATGTCGTCAACCTCTTCAGGAGCCTCAAGCCTAACCTCAACGACACGCTCTCGGGCAATTTGCTGGTCAAGCACCAGAAGGTCAGCAAGCGCAAGCGCTGCAACACTGTTCTGGTAGAAGATTCCGGTCTGTGTCGCCGCTCCACCCGATTCAGGCATACATTGTTCCTCTCATTTGAAAGGTTTCCTACGCGTCCGTTGATTGAGACCCCGTGTTGCTAGTAAGTAGTCGTGACCAACTGAACGGTTCGTCGTTCAGCAAAGTGCGCCCAACGACAATTGCCAGATTCCTCGCTTCGGGCACCACCCAGCCTAGTCGACCTCACTCAATCGGGATAGGCCGACTTCGCCCCGCCGATACCAGCCGTTCAATCGCTAGCTTCCACACCGTCGGCGACACGCCATGCCTCGACCTCGTGGGACATGCAGCGGTTGTCGCGGACCCGTGACGCCTATTCGTCCACTCGATAAGAGAGGTAGAGGACGCAATCGATCCGGTTTCAGGCAAGTGAGACCCAACTTGATGGTGTGGATGCCGTCGGGTGGGGGCATCCACACCATCATGTTGGGTGAGATACGCAAGGAGCATGCCCGCCTTCCCTGTCTCCCCGCATGGGCCAGCAGGTTGCGCATTAAGTGGATGCGGCAGCGCGCGGCCAGGAGGCGTCGAGGATGCGGGTAGTGGCGGTCTTGAGCCCCTTGTGGTAGTCGGAGATCAGCAGCTTGACGCCGCCGAGCCCGCGGCCGGCCAGCGAGCGCAGGAACGCGGTCCAGAAGGTCTCGGCCTCGTCGTGGCCGATCGCCATGCCGAGCACCTCGCGCCGGCCCAGGGCTACGAGGATCTGATCGATCACGATACGCTGCCCCACGATCTGGTGCTGGCTGGCAAGCTGGCGGCGAAGCTGCGGGGCTGCGCGCCGCTGATCGGCAAGCCTCCTACCCCGCGATGACGACAACCCATGGGTGATTGCCAACCACAAGTCGACCTGATATCTCACCGACCTTCAGCAGCCTCGGCACCGTAAACGGTCGCGCGCTGTGCTCGATGATGTTCGGATCCAGGACCTCCGACAAATTTTGGGAATTATATACTTGACTAAATAAGTCGCGATCCCCATATTCAGTGTGAAGGGAGACGCGACATGGCCAAGGCCCCCGGAAAGAACCACCGCGAAGGCATCACCGTCATGGAGATGGCCGACCTGTTCCCGACCGATGAGGCGGCGCGGGAATGGTTCGAGGCGAAGGTCTGGCCGGACGGGCGGCATTGCCCGCGCTGCGGATCGGTCGAGACGGTCGAGTGCAAGGGAACCCCGCCGATGCCCTACTGGTGCCCGGCGTGCAAGCGGCATTTCAGCGTCCGTATCGGCACCGTCATGGAGGGATCGCCCCTTCCCCTGCGGAAGTGGGTCTATGCGATCTACCTGCACCTGACGAGCCTCAAGGGCGTCTCCAGCATGAAGCTGCATCGCGACTTGGGCGTGACCCAGAAAACCGCGTGGTTCATGCTCCAGCGCATCCGCAAGGCGTTCGAGCGCGACGACGACGATCCGCCCTTCGGCGGGCCGGCGGAAGCGGATGAGGTCTACTTGGGCGGGCTGCGGAAGAACATGCACAAGGACAAGCGAGAAGAGCTGACGGGCCGCGCCGCGGTCGGGAAAGAGGTCGCGGTCGGCGTGAAGGATCGCTACACCAGCGAGGTCCGGGCCCGGCATGTCCACGGCACGGACGCCGCGCATCTGGCGGGCTTCGCCGTCGAGACGGCCAAGTTCGGCGCGACGGTCTACAGCGACGATGCCGCCGTTTATCAGACGCTGGCGCCGTGGTACGATCACGAAAGCGTCAATCACTCGGCTGGCGAGTATGTCCGCCAGCAGGCGCACAAGAACGGGATCGAGAGCTTCCGGTCGATGCTGAAACGGGCGCACAAGGGCATCTATCACAAGTTCAGCTCGAAGCATCTGCATCGATACATCGCCGACTTCGCCGGGCGTCACAACGTCCGCGAGGCCGACACGCTGTCGCAGATGGCCGGGCTGGCGTTCGGGATGGCGGGGAAGCGGCCGACCTACGCCTCGCTGATCGCTGACAACGGCTTGCCGAGTAGGGCGCGGGCGTGACGCCGCAAGAACAATCAGTGAAGGTGCGGGCTGGGGTCGATGCCGGCGCGAAATTTCTCGAGCTCTCGCGCAAGGATGCGGCGCGCCCGAGGCGACAGGGACTGAAACGCTTCCTGTTCTGGAAGCGCATCGACGATCCTGCACATGAGCGCGCCAACATCCGGCCCCAAGGCGCCGATTAAGCTGCTGATGATCGTCGCCTGAACCGCGACGATGGAGCGAAGTTCCTCCACTTCGTCGCGCAAGGGCCGCTTCGTGGTCATCGCGTTCTCCCTTTAGGCGACTCTGTTGCAAACAGACGGTTCCCGGCTGATTGCGGCCCGCCATTTCGCCACTTGTAAGCCGTTTAGGCGCGCAACACGGGCGGCGGCCGAATCGATTTCGATTCGCGCCGGGTCGTCAGCCATGTTTGGCAACGGCTCCAGCCTCGCTTTTCTGGTTCTCTCGAAGGCGTCAATGAGCGGCTGCAAATCAACCGATTTCGGATTGGGGCATGGAAGGGCGCGCAAGTTTTCAAGAGGAAATGCCGGATAGGTCAGTTCTTTCGTCCGGCGAGCCAAAAGACCTAATATGCCCGGCGTTGAGTTGAGCCATGCAGCCCATGCCTTTTCGGTTTGCGCCGTGCCTCCATCTATAGGGGTGATGGGGCACCATGCGCTTCTAAGTGCCATCTCTCCGGTCCAGACCGCAGTCGTCCGAACAAGATTGATGCGCATTTTGTTGCCGACGAGCAGCCGTCCGGCCTTCGGCCACAATCGGCGCTCGGCATACCGTTCCTTGCCCTCCCTGGGCCGCATACGGCGATCCGGCGTTGTCTCGATAGACTGCTGCCGATCGGTCTCATGCCGCCATAGCAGGGCATATTCGCCGGTCATGCTTTCATCGCTGGGGAACGCATCACGGATTCGCCGACCTTCCGGCCCTACATGCGCCATGTCGCGCAACGGGCGAAGCCGGTCCCCCATGAGCGCCTCTATTTCGTCAATCGCCTCGATCAGTTCGGCGTCGTAGAACAGGGCGGCAATCCAGTCGCCGCGCTTCATCCGGGCGGCGGGCCACACGGTCTCCCGTCCCCACTCCGCCAGATCGCCGTTGTCCCGCAAGCAGCTTTCCAGTGCCAGCGCCTCGGCCTTGTTCGTCGGGTTGCGGTGAAGCTGAATGAAGCGCGTCGGCTTCGCTTCGTCCCTGGCGGCCGTCGCAACGATCATGCTTTCGTGAATCCTGGTATTCCCCGAGAAATAGATCCGCGTTGGATCGTGTGCTGTTATGACGGTCTCGATTTGGAAGCGCGTCGCCAGCAGTTCGCGCTCCGCCTGCCCGGAAGGCGCAGTCATGGCGGTTGTGGGAAGAACCGTCGCCAGCGTCCGCGCTCCGGTTTTCAGTATCTTGTCGGCCAAGGGAGTGAAGAATGTTCGCGCACTGGTCTGGTCTATGCCTTTGGCGGCGTCCTTGTCCTGCGCCTCAAGCCGCTCAGCTATATCCTGTTCGCGCTTCTGCACCTGTCTCCGCGCCTCCGGCGTGAGTTGCCGGTTGCGAATGTCGTTCCGCGTAAAGGGTGGGTTCATTATCACCAAGTCAAACGGATCCGAAATGTCCTTCCCAAATTGCTCACCTTCGCTACGGCCAGTTTCAATTTCCTCCTCTGCCTTCGGACGGCCCAAATCCAGCGCCAGTTCGCCGGGGCTGTCCTGCAACAGCAGTTCAAGGGACCCTGCCCATGCGCGCTCGGCGTCACCATCTGGGAGCACTCCGTGCTTCGCCGTATAGAGCGGCATTCGGTGATAATCGACGCGCGGCGAACTGAGTGTGAGATTGCAGGCCGCGAGCTGTACGGCGTGGCGGTTGATGTCGAGGCCATGCAACACCCGCTGGACCATCTCGAGATGCACCATCTCAATCGATGTGCGGTCGTTGGTGGTCGCGCTATGAAGGTCGCGGACGGCGTGTTGTGCGGCCAGCAACAGCGTTCCGGTCCCGCAAGCCGGGTCGATGATCCGTAGCCGTGCGATTGCCTCGGGATCGCGCCAGTCGCAATCCACATGTGAAAGGGCAAGGCGTGCGAGCAACATGGCGGCTGGCGGGGTCGTATAGAACGATCCGTCATACCGCGCACTTTCGAGCAATCGGTGGTAGATCGGCCCCGCAACGTCGTATTCCAAGGCCCCGAGGGCGTGTGCGCAAGAGTCCGCAGCGCAGCGCAGCGTTTCGAGAACCCACTCGGTTTCCACTTCGTCAGGAAGCGCGAGCAAACAGGCGAGAGCCGGTTCAAATATCGGCTTGTAATCGACGGCAAGGATTTGCTCCCATCGTCTCGTCAACAGGCTCTTCGCCGTCTCGTTCGGCGTTGCCTGTGGAAGCGGAACATCTGACCAGATTGCTTCGAGTCGCCGGTCAAGAAGACAACCGTTAGCGAGCATCACGGACGCTATACGCAGAACCCTGTCATCGCCTGCTTTCGGCGGCTGCATGTTGAGAGCCAAGGCGAGCAACTCGGTAGCCGCCTCGCGGTGGCTCACCCAGATATTCGCGGACTCCACGATGATCCCTGTCAGCAGGGTTTCTATGTCGCCGCGGCGATCGGAAACGTTACGGATTTCCGTCGCAAGGGTTGCCGCCCCTCCTCGGCGCCATGCTTCGCCGCCCGCGCCGGCGAACACCCACTCCAGCCCCTGCGTTTGGCGCAAACAGGATGCTATTTCGGGAGGCGTGAGATCGCCCCTGATCTCATCTGGGTAGCAAAGAGCGAGAGCAAGCCGCTTCGGTGCGTTCTGTGGCTGATCCTTCGTCCACCGGCGCGCTTGCTCGGACGCTTCTCGTTTCGCCTTGTCGCTAGTCCCGAATTTCGCTTCGCCGAATATCGTGTGAGGGCAATCGAGAGTCGGACGAATTGTCAGGTCCGGCGTCTTGCTCCGCCCGTGGACACGCTGTTCAGGGACCGTCCGGAGATTGTGGTCTTCGGTCAATACCCCGGCAAGGATCGTGTTAATTGCCTCTTCCCGGCTTCCCTTGGCCGCCCCAGACTGCCCCTGTCTCAGCCTATCCCGGTTTTCGCCGTCCGTCTCGACCATCGCGCCCCTCCCGTGGTAGGAAGGGCGGACGCTACCGGCCTACGGATATTTAGGCAAGTATATAATTCCCGAATTCTTCCCGCGCACAGCTAGAGATCCCGGCCGATGAGGAGGAGGGACCGCAATGCCCGTGAGCGTGAGCACGATAATCGGTGAGAGGACTTCACGGCATTCGATGGACTCCGGGGCCGGTATGGGCGGCAATCGCAAAGCGGTCATTAGCAGCGTGATCGAGTACCCGACACCGCACCATGGCGAGCTACACCCATCTCGCGTGCAAATTCTGGCCGCATTTGACGGAGATTCCGGCGTTATTTGACGGTCCGGGTCCGGTTTTCAGCCGGCCCTGAGGATCGTCGGCGTGGCCAGCACTCTGGATTAAAGGGCACGATTAGGCCCAGACCTGGGCCGGGATTGAGGATCTTCTTTAGTAACTGCCAGACAGGTCTTTCGGCCACAGCCGGTAAAGATCAGAGCTGCGCACGCGCAATCCGGTGTAGCCGATTGGCTCCTCGGTCTCTGCAAGAGGATCTGTCACCACCGCTTCATCAATGAGATCGAACCGCACTCCTTGGGGCGATGCCGGGTTCTTCGGGACAAATATTCTGATCGGTTTGAGACGTCTACATTGCCGGAGAGAAAGACGTTTGGGCATGCCTCTCTCGCCTTTGGTCCCGATGACTGGAAGCTTGCCGGTGCACATCGCCTTGTGAAGCACCTCAAAGGCGTGACGGTCGGCCCCATCTCGGTAGGAATGGGGGAACGTCCGAACGTAATGGTCGACGGCTTCTCGGATCGGCATGTCGAATGAGTGGAGGTCCTTGGCGGGAATCTTCCATTTCTGAAAGCCCAGCCGAATTTCATTCCGATATGTCGCCAGCAGCCAAAAGAACGCGAGCGCTCCGGCTACAAGCCACCAAGTGCCAGCAGAGACATTCGGCCACGCCATTTCTGCTCCCTGTTCCAAGCAGAAAATGACGGCCGCCCCGACGAGCAAGCTGAACGCTTTTGGCATCTGCCCCTTCTGTCAGCGAGAGCATCAAGCGTCAACTCTGAGCTTGGCGGTGCCGATGAGCGTGTACATCGCCGCCGCGCGCACGGCCGCCTCGGTCCGAGCCGGTGAACAGCCACGACTTCCCGGCCAAAGCGATCGTGCATTCATTCTGCCCATATCGGGCAGGATTGCGTCATCCACTACCGCTGGCACGCACTGTTCGGCCGTTGAGTACGCTCTGAAGCTATCGAACAGCGTGCCGACGCTCCATCGCCTCCGTCGAGGTAGAGCCGGGGCTGGTCATCAAGATAATCGCCGGATCGATCCCGCGAATGGCGGAACAGCGCCGCCGGCGGGTCCGGTGAGCGCGCGCACGTTGTTTGATGGTGCGGATTTCGCGTTATTCGATGGGGATCGTCTGCCGTTTGCAGGAAGGCCGGGCGGGGAGTGTCGCGAGGCCGTCGGCGCTTCAAGCCGCTTCGCGGCTCCTTCGCTCCGCTACGGCCCTTCGGGTGACCCGCCGCCGTCCCCGCGCCAGAGGGCTGCCATGGCCGTAAGCAGAGCTTTCGGCCATTGGCCGATCGCTTCAGGCAGTTTCGTGGGGCATTGTGCGCTGGTGTTCCCGTTCCCGTTCCCTGCAACGCTTAAGGGTTCGCCGGAACGGGAACGGGAAGAGGGGCTGCTTCGCCTACGGGTTGTGGCTGTCCGTCGGGTTGTCGGCTTGGTTCGCCGCGGTTCCGAGGAAGCGGTAGCGACCTCCCGTCCCGCGCTCGACCCGTCCCTCGCGCACAAGCCCGTGCAGTGCCGCGGAGACAGTCGCGTTGCGTACCCCGGCGCGTTTTCGGATCTCGGACTGCACGAGTGGGGATTCGGCTGTCGCGAGCACCTGGGCGATCCGCTGTTCGGCGCTGTCCGGCTGCGGCGGAGCCTGGTGAGGTCCTGTCCGCCGGAGCTGCAGCGCTGGTCCTTCGCCGTCATCGGCAAGCTCGATCTCGATATTGTTGAGGCCGGGTGCGGCGCGATGCTCGGCGGTCATGACGATCTGCCCGTCGCGCCGGCGCAGGTAGAGATTGCTGTCGCCCCAGGCATGCAGCTCGCTGCTGCCGCGCAGCGCCTGGCCGGGGCGGCTGGCGCCACTCTTGCGAGCGTGGTGGACGAGCAGCACAGCGGTCCCGAAGCGGCGCTGCAGGTCGCGCAGGAAGCCGAGGATGGGAGCGACTTCCGCAACCGCGTTCTCGTCGACGCCATGCAGGCGGACCAGGGGATCGAGGACGAGGAGGCGCGGTCCGATCCGTTCGACGGTCTCCAGCAGCCGCTGCCGGTCGAGGCGATGATCGAGGCGGAGCGTGGGCACGTCGATGACGGCGATGTCGAGGGCCTCGAAGTCGGCGCCGGCGGCCCGGGCGATGCCCTTGAGGCGGTCGCGCACGATGTGACCGGCGTCCTCGGCGGCGAAGAGCAACACGGTGCCGCTTGCCGCGGGGCGGAAGTGGCGCAGGCAGGGCACTCCTGCAGCCACCGCGACGGCGAGGTCCAGCGCGAGGAAGGACTTGCCGCACTTGGGCTCGCCGCCGACGATGCCGACCCCCTGTTCGCTCCACAGGGCATCGACCAGCCACTGCCGCTCCCGCGGCCGCTCCTCGAGTTCGGCCGGTGGCCGTGTCGGGAAGCCGGTCATCGCCGGGCCCGCCTGGCTGGCGGTGCCTCGCCGAGGGTCTCGATGAAGAGCTTCTCGTCGAGCACCTCGCGATCCTTCTCGGCACCGGCTGCGAGCACGGCATCAGCCATGACGGTGAGTGCCCTGGGGTTTCCTGCGGCATGGGTGACGAGGGTGTCCCTGAGCCCGGCGGTCATCAGCGCCGGATTGCCGGCCTCTTCGAGCAGATGGTCGAGCAGGCCGGCCAGGTCGGCGTCCTCGGTCCGGGTCATCAGCAGACGCTGTCGGATACGCGAGGCGATGGGCTGCAGGTCGGGCTGGCGGAGCCGGTCGAGCAGGCGGTTGTCACCGGCGAAGACGACGGAGAGGATGGCGCGCGAGTCGAAGTCGGTCGACGCGAGCAGGCGGATCTCGGAGAACACCGAGGGCAGCAGTTCCTGGGCCTCGTCGATGAGCAACACCGGGCGCATGCGGGTGTCATCGAGATGCGCGAGCCAGCGCTGGCGCAGGTTTTTGAAGCTGGCCCAGCGATTGTTGTACAGCAGGTCGACGCCAAACAGCTCGCCGATCTCGCGGTAGAAGTCCGACAGTCTCGAGGACGGGTGGGTGATGGCGGCGACCCTGAGCCCGTCGCATCGCCCGAGCCGGTGGGCGAGCAGGCGCAGGGCAACGCTCTTTCCGGTTCCGGGCTCTCCGGCGATCAGTGCGAAGCCGCCGTGGCGCACGAGATGGCGTTCGATCCTGAGGCAGAAGCTGTCGACGGCGCCAGTCGCCATCAGGCTGTCGACCGGGAGGTCAGGGGCGAACGGGTTCCACTTGAGCCCGTACAGGGTGAGGTGTTCGCGGTTCATCAGCGTTCTCCATCATCGCGGGTGTCATCGAAGGCAAGCCATGCCGGCGGCAGGCCGGTTGCAGCCTGCGCGTCGAGCATGCTCTTGAGCAGCGGCGGCAGTCCGCCTGTCCCCTCGCCGCCCTTGCCATCGTCGTCGCCGGGGCCGATGGGACGGCGCACACCATCGGCGTTGCCGCGCTTGTCGAGGGGATAGAGCGTGCACAGCCGTTCGCCGCCCCGGCCGTCGACCAGATCGACGCTGCTGAGGTCCCAGCGCGCATAGCGGACCCAGGCCTCGCGCAGGTGGCGCCACGGCGGCGGTATCTGGTAGCGGATGTTCTCGACCGAGACGGTGCCGTCCGAGCGCCGGAGCATGCGCTTCCTCGTGATGCGGAAGGCCGCCTTGAGCTCGGCCGCGCCGGGGCAGGGCCGCGATGCGTCGACGCTCCCGGCGAGGCGCCGATGCGGCGACATGCCGAGTTCGCGGTGCTCGCGGCGGTGATAGTCCTGCTCCAGCCAGGCGACGGTGGCGTCGTTGAGCATCTTCAGGGTGAGCGCGTCGACGCCTTCGAGCTGGGCCATCAGGCGTGATTCGACCGTGCCCCAGAAAGTCTCGATCTTTCCATTTTGATGCGGGCTGTACGCGAGCGTCGTGACCCCCGCGATGCCGAGCCGGAGCAACCCTTCCTCGACCTCGCCGGCGGTCATCGCCGAGCCGTTGTCGGTCAGCAGGGACCGCGGCAGGCCCCGCTTCATCAACGCCTGGCACAGCCCATGGACGAAGACCTCTGCGGTCTCGGCGAGATACCACTGAAGGTGGCAGCCGAGCCGGGAGTGGTCGTCGAGAAAGCCCAGAAGGATCGGCGTCTTCCACTCGCCCGAGGCCGTCAGCACACGACACTTGGCGGTATGCATATCGCTGTGCCACAGGGCGTGGCTGCGCGTGACCTCGTAGCTCAGTACCTCGCGGGCCTGGACAGGCGGCCGCGCCTCGCTCTCGTGCCACTTGCGCCGGCGCTTGCGCACCAGCCCGCGAGCCCGCATCGCCCGGGTGAGCGTCGCATAGGACGGCATCGGGCCGAGCGCCGGATCGGCCGCGACCAGCGCCGCCAGGTTCTCATGGTGCAGCTGTGCCGACCACGACGGATGCGCCCGGTACTGATCGCGCAACACCTCGATCAGTGCCGCCGATATCGCCCGTTCGCGGCCGATGTCGGCCCGTGGCTTTCGGCGAAGCGCCTTGACCGGGTCCTGCTCCTGCGCCCGCGCCTGGTAGTACCAGCGCTCGATCGTGGAGGCCGAGAAGCGCACCGGCCCCTTGCCGGACGGATGTTCCCACTCGCGTCCGGCCAGCCGCTCCAGCTCGGCCCGCAGCTTCCCCTTCGGCGGCGGCGAGGCCAGAAGCGGCCCGACCACCGCGAAGCGCAGCCGCGCCCACCGGTCGCGACGCTCGCTCCCGTCGTTGCTGTCCATCCCGGCATCCCTCCCTCGCCCTGTTGGGGAGATGCCGGTGTAAGAGCCCCTATCCGTTCATGACAGAAACGCTTTCTGCGGGCGAAGCCGGCCCGGCGCCGAGCGCGCAAGAACCGGTCCACGGCATCAGCCAGACCAGGCTCCGCAGCAGCCGCGCCCGCAGGCCCCGGCCCCGCATCAGGCGCAGCAGCCGGCGCACAGGCGCTTCCCCGGCCGGTGTCGCCAGCTCGCCCCGCTTCGCCGCCCACTCCGGGGTCGCCGGGAAGGCGTCCAGCCACCAGCGACGCCAGCGCTTCAGCGTCGAGACCGGAACCCCACAGCGCCGCGCGATCGTCTGCAACCGCACCCCGCCGGTCAGCGCCAGTGCGCTCACCAGCAGGAACAGCGCACCGACGTAGAACCTCCGACCGAAGAAACGCACCGAGGCAGGACGCACCCGGCGCCTGCACACCGAACAGCACAGGCTGAAGCGCCGCACATCGTCCCGAAGATCCGCCGCCAGACCGTACGGCTTGCGAGGGTAGGCCGCGCTGTGAAGCGTCCCGCCGCAGTGAGGACAGCCCACCGCACGGCAGGCCTCCGCCTCGGCTGCGTCGACCTGCTTCAGAAAGTCCCAAACCCGGGCGTTGCAGAGGATGGAGTGACGGAACAGCTTGTGCGACATTGGGGCGTCTCAGTTGATGTAGCTGTCACCGAGACAAGCCCTCCGGCGGCCTTCTTGCAAGATCGCCGGGGGGCACCTTCCCCAAAACCTCGATTAATCCAAGCGGATCAGCCCCCAATCCCCGCTGAAAGCCTGCGCCTGCTCATCCGGACCGCCGAACGGCGCATCGTCGCGCACATAGACCCACGCCCGGCCGGTGGCGCACTTGCCCCTGGCCAGCACCGGCACCGGGGTATCGTCGCCGTGCAGCCGGTCCGCCGCCAGCACATGCGCCGCGATCAGGTCGTGCAAGGGTCGGAGCGCCACGGTGCAGGCGCCGACCTGGTCGGCCAGGGTCGACAGGCTGAGATCGACGCCTTCGCGCGCGTAACGGTCGCGCTGGCGGTTCAAAGGCTGATGCTGCCCATACTTCTCGAACAGGATCATCGCCAGCAGGTTGGGACCCGCCCAGCCCCGGGGCGTCGCATGAAACGGCGCCGGCGGCTGGCTGATCTTCTCGCAACGCCGGCAGGTGAACTTCTCGCGCACCGTCTGGATCACCTTCCACCGGCGCGGGATCGCCTCCAGCGTCTCGGTGATGTCCTCGCCGATCTTCGACAGCTCCGCCGAGCCGCAGCACGCGCAGGATGTCGGCGCGGGCACCACCACCCGCTCGCGCGGCAGCTGCGCAGGCAACGGCTTGCGGGCCGGCCTGCGCCGGGTGAACCCTTCAACCCGCGTGGTCTCCGCCGCCGCCTTCTCGGCCGCCAGCTCGTCCTCCGTCGCGCTCGCCTCGAGTTCGTCGAGCTGGAGTTCGAGTTGGTCGAGAAGACGCTGCTTGCGCTCCGAGCGAGAGCCGAAGAACTCGCGCCGGAGCTTCTCGATGGTCAGCTTCAGAAAGGCGATCTCGGCCTCGGCGTCGGACATCTTCGCCTCGGCGTTCGCGGCCCGCGCCTCCGCCGCCGCGAGGGCCGTCTTCAGGGCTGCGATGTCGGTCCCGTCGGGCATCGGCGGGATCGAATCACAGCGCCCGATTCGCCGCTACAGCAATCCTGGCGGCCGACCCGCTTTGCCGCTCAGCCCGCGCGCGACGGTCGCCAGGCCTGGACCGGGTTCCGCCAATCGATCCCCTCAAGCAGGGAGCCGAGCTGCGCCGCGCCGATCGACACCGCGCCGCCCGACGTCACCGGCCACTGGAACCGGCCGCGTTCCAGGCGCTTGGCATAGAGCGAGGTCCCAACCCCGTCACTCCAGAGAATCTTGACGAGGTCGCCTTTGCGTCCGCGGAAAATATAGAGATCGCCCGCGTGAGGGTCGCGACCGAGATCCTCCTGGACCTGGAGCGCCAGCGTGTTCATGCCGCGCCGCATGTCCGTGACCCCGGTCGCCAGCCAGACACGGACGCCGCCAGGAACCGGGATCATCGCCGCGCCAGAACCGAAAGAACCCGCCCCAGAGCCGCGCCGTCCACCTCCCGGTCGACAATCACACGCGACCCGTCCGCCAGCGCGATCTCGATCCGCCCCGTCGTCGGCTCGGCGCCCGCACCGGCATCCTTCGGAGGCGACAGCATGCGATCCGGCTCGACAACCACCGGCACGAAACCGCCTTGCTCGCGAAACTTCCGGCGCCAGTTGAAAACCAGGTTGGCGTTCAAATCATTGCGCCGAGCGACCAGCGCGACCGAAACCCCCGGCTGATAGCTCTCCGCAACGATCCGGCGCTTCGCCGCCTCGCTCCAGCGGCGCCGCGAAGCAGCCGGCCGTGCCGGCAACCGCACCCGCTTCTCCTCTGCATCCGACATCTGCGATCGTGTCCACTTGGTCCTCGGTGGACATTTCCCAAGTGTCCACTCCCGATCGCACAGCCTCACACGGTCACACTAATCCGGGAAGGCGGCCCTCGCCGGCTTTCAATTACCCACAATTTCGGCTTGCAGGGTTGCTCCGAGTGTTATGTCGTTCAGACGGGAGAGACCGCGCCACATGACGATGTTTCCCGGCGGCGGGTCTTTGGCGCGGGCGAGATAGCCTCCGAGCCGGGCGATCTTGGTGAGATACAACGAGAGTGTCCTTGGCACGGGGAGATCATGGGCTGGGTCGGGGACCAGGCGATCGAGCATGGTCGTTTCCATGTCGGTCAGCACCAAGGCCGGTTCGAGGTCCGGCTCGGCCCGGTTGAGCATCGTCAGCCAGAACACGCGCCAGCTTAGGATGCAGAACACCGCGAGCAACCGGACCAGCCGCTCGGCGGTTCGCAATCGTGCCTGTTCCGCCCGACAGCCAGATTTCAGGATCTTGTGGAAGACCTCAATTTTCCAGCGCATGGCATACCCTTGAACTTCTTGCGGTTCCAGAACTTGACCGCGGCCATCCCCAAGGGCAGCCCGTCCGTCGTCACCGCCAGGCTCGCGTGCATCAGCAGCCCGCAGACCGTGTGCAGGCGGTCGCGGCCCGCCTTGTCCCGGCCGCTTGCGCCGCCAAGAGAACTCCGTCGTGTCATGCAGTACCAGAATCGGGCCCGCACTGGCCGCAAAGCGGCGCTGCGTGGCATCGAAATGGCCCCGCAGAATGTCCTCTTCGCTCACCCGGTCGTTGGAAAAGAACCGATAGGCCGCCTTGGTGCCGGCCCAGTCCTGACATGCCGGAGGAATACTCTCTCCGAACCCGACTTCCATGCGTGCGACCAGCTCGCGAAGACGACCATCCAAACGACCGTCGCCAAGCCGGCACGTCGCAAGTTCCCGATCAAACCACCGTTCCTCCGTCATCTGCACCTCTCCCCGCGATTCGGTGCCAGACAAGGAATCTCATTCGATTCCGGCTACAGAACAACTTGTGGTCACAGCCGGTCCAATATCAAGATGTGGGTAATTGAAAGCCTCGCCGGAGGCTTACGTTTCATGGTCGCCCGCGGCAGATCCTCTTTGTCGTGGATGCGGAGAACCTCGCCGGTGGCGGTCGGCGGAGCAATTGGGTCCACGGGTGCACTCACACCTCATCTGAGTACTGAACTACAGCAGAACTTGAGCTTCTCGCCTGACCCGCAGGCGCATCGACAAACCGGCGAGGAGCCGTCCTGCCCCTAATCGTCACGCTGGCTCCCACCGTCAGCCACTTGCTCTGCTTCGACCAGCGCTGCCTCCCGCCGAATCATGTGAAAGAAATGAGCCGGTACACGAAAATCACGACATTAGGCTGCTGGTGTTGAACTTTCTGCTTGGCATTCAACGGACACCTCACTAACCTGTATTTCAAACTATCCTCAGAAAGCCGAGGACAGAATCGATGCGGCTAGCGTTGGAAGAAGTGCGTCTTGTCCGGCACTTTGCTCGGGTTGACCAGATCAATTCACGAGGCGGTGAACTGCCGAGGCACCACTCGACAAGAGATTTTCCCGGTCTTCGCTCAACAATTGCCTTTCTTGTATGTATAATTGTCGGCGTTTCTGACACGAATGTTCAGGCTAGTAATAATCACTGCCTTCAGCTGATCAAGAATTCGCGAACAGTGTCTACAACAATAAAGGATGAAACAGATTTTTCCGACACAGTGGCACGCTTTTGCAAGGAGTATTCCCGTTCAATACAATCTGGCGAAAGCAAGAATTACGATGGTAGCTACAAGTTCCTTAAACTATCGTTGGGGCAATCTAGGAGTAACGAGGACGTCTTAGCGAAGAGATATTGCCGTCATGATCGCGATAAAGACTTTCGCCGTGCCAGTTATAAGCGATACCTGGAGACCATTGCTCCCGGCGCCTACCAGGCGTACCTGGCTTGTATCGATTCAACCGAGGTGTCTTTCAGCCTTCTGAGCCCTCCGACTCCAAGTAGTCTTGAACTGGTAGTTCAATATAGAACTGATGACTCAAACGCATCGACGACATTGAGTTGGTCTTCGCCGTCTAGACCTAATGTCAATTGCATATGGGAGAACGTTGAGCATCAGAATTCTACCACGACAAGCCTTGCATCGAACCGAAAAACTCGATTGATGTGCACTCGTAAGGATGTTAGAGCTGCGCCTATCGCACAGCCAGACCATGTGAATGTTGTTCGAATAGACGGAGGAAAAGGGGATATCAACATACCTTGGCAAAAATACAATAATAACAATGAGCCAATTGCGACTCTTGGAGACATTGGAAGACAGCTTGACCGCAAGCTTCAACATATGCAAGATGAGATTGAGACACTCAAGAGTCTAACCAAAGTGTTGAAAGAACGCTCGCAAATCTCCAAGAAAAGAATAAACCAATATTTCAATCGAAAATGGTACAATGTGAAACGTGATCGCAAGAAAAACACTTGCTACAAGAACGAATCGGCTTATCCAATTGAAGTGGCGGCCAGCACATCAATAGGTAAAGGGAACTTTTGTAATGTCCAATTGTTTATCGGTAAACACCGGTTGGTTAAACAATCTGACAATAATCCAGATTGGGCTAAGGTTTGTGCGATTGTCGCAACTGTCCCACCCAAGAAGGTGTACAAAGTCAGTGCCGATGGTTACAAAAAGGGACACATAATATTGTGGAGTGAGCTGAGGGCTGTCGGGGACGCCGTCAAGAAAGTTCGTTGTCCTTAGCACACACCATGCAACGGCACCTAACTGATTGTACAGATACGGTATTTGGTTGGGATGCCGCCAGCGGGCGCCCGGTAGTCGGCCGATCAACCCGTCCACATCGGGGGTTTGGTAGTTCCTTCGTATCTCGCACAACTGGTGGCGTTAATTGGCCATGATTTCGTAGGCCCTGGCCCTTGAGACGTTGTTCATTCCGCTGGCACCCCCAGCCCGCCCCGGAATGTGACCCGGGGCGGGCTCAGTCTGCACCCTGCTTTGGGGTTCGGCGGATGGGCTCGCGTCCTTGGTGTATGAAGTTCGGCTCCGGGCACCGGTTAATCAAGAAGGGTGCGGTAGCTACTTTCACCGCATGTGATCGGTTGGGGTCAAGGCGCTGAATAATCGGTTGAGCGAATATTTCCGGCTCGCGGCCTCGGGCGAGACCTTACTGGTGACCGACGGCAACCGTGTCGCGGCGAAGCTCGGCGCGCTGCGGGAAGCTGGAGCCTGGTCTTCGCCGATGCTTTCCTTGCTGAGACGGTGTGGTCGGGCGTGCTTGCACCGCCGGCATTGACGGGATCGGGGACCGCCGCCCAAGCCCGCCCCGGTCGCCGGTCTGGACGAAGATCCAGCCAAACTCGACGAGAGCCGGTGCGACCGGTGATCTTTCCTGACACGTCGGTCGGGCTGGCCTGGCTGCAGACGGAGGACCGCTGGCCCTGGCGGCCCTCTGGGACGAGAAACGAGTCTCCATTGTCAGCGCCGATTGACAGTCAAGAGCCGAGTTTCTCGCTGTTGAGCCACGCCGTGGACGATCGTCATCGCCCTTGCTGAGTGTTCGCAGAATTAATGCACAATCCCAAAGCGGAGCCATGTGCGGCAAAGATGCTCTTTACCTCCCCACCGAAGACCGATCGGGTTTCCGCATTCGAATGGATGGTATAGCGGGCGGTGGGACAGAGCTGTGACGAAGGATCCATCCGGGCCTCGTTCAATCAGAGTAAATGGTCGGTCGACCGGCATTCGGTGCGGGTATGAACCAACTTCAACAATAGGATTTCAAAACTGCGCGTAGTTTGATCGGTTTATCATTGCCTCCGAGGCGGATGGGGACTCTGGATCAATGGATATTCGGCCTGACGAGCGCGTCGCGGTCTTCATCGACGGCGCCAACGTGCACGCCACGACGCGCGCGCTCGGCTTCGACATCGACTTCCGCAAGCTGCTGGAGATCATGGCGGCGCGCGGCCGGCTGGTGCGGGCGTATTACTATACCGCGCTGGTCGAGGTCGAGGATCACTCGCCCGTCCGTCCGCTGGTCGACTGGCTCGAATACAACGGCTACACGACCGTCACCAAGCCCGCGAAGGAATTCGCCGACGCCACCGGGCGGCGCCGGGTCAAAGGCAATATGGGCGTAGAGATCGCGGTCGACATGATGGCGATGGCGGGGAAGGTCGATCACGCTGTGCTGTTCTCCTGCGACGGCGACTTCCACCGCCTGGTGGAGGCGGTTCAGCGCACCGGCGCGCGGGTGAGCGTAGTCTCGACGCGGCGCACGTCGCCGCCGGCGGTGGCGGACGACCTGCGCCGCCAGGCCGACGCGTTCGTCGAGCTCGACGACCTCGCGCCACTGATCTCGCGCGAGCGTCCGGTCTCGCGCAAGCGTCCGGCGGAGCTCCGCGCGCCCACCCGGGCGCGGCCTGGACCGGACGAAGCTGGGTTCGGGTAAGGGAAGGGGCGACGCCGATCCAATGTCCCGTCCGTTGCGGCGGAAGGCGCGGGCAGGTATTGCTTCAGCCACGTGACGATCGTTTGACACAGATGGGGAAATCGACCGGTGGCGAAGAGATTGGCGAGCACGGCGGCCACGCTCTCGGCGTTGATCGCAGAAGTCGAGGCCGAGGCTTATGCTCGCGGACGGGCCGACGCGCGGAACGAGCTGCTGGAGGCGCTGAGCACAGGGAAAGTGACGAAGCGGCAGACGCAGGCAGAGCGCGGTGGACGGGCAGCGAAGGCGACGCGTCGGACCCGCGGACGCGGGCGTGCGCCGCGCGGCTCGGTGCGCCGGTTCGTCGAACGGGTGCTCGGCGAACATCCGGGCTCGACGGTGGACGAAATCGTCGGCCGTGCCGCCGACGATATCGAGCGTTCGATCAAGGCGTCGTCGATCCGGGTCGAATTGCGCAACGGACGGGCACAGCAACGCTACCTTTCCAACAACCGCCGCTGGTCGCTGGCGCCGGCCGATGCAGGCATCGAGGAAGACGTGTCCGGGGCCGGCGGGGAGGACACGCCGACCGACCGGGTTGCCGTACCGACGGAGACCGCAGCCGAAGGGAAGGAAGACGGCGGCAAGCTCGGCCTGTCCTGGTGATCCGCACACCCGGCATGGACACCCCAACCGCCCCGGAATCAACCGCGACTGACAGGGTCCCTACGACCCGACGATGAATTTGCCCCCTACAACAGCCGCTATCGAGTCTGCCGCCAGGTCCATGTGTTGGCATAGTGTTGATTCGATGCCGCCAATATCCTGCACCACCCATCCAGCCCTTCCGGTGGAAGACCGTAACTCTATGGTATCGCCGATATATTGGTACCGCGTCTGCAAATGCTGAGTGATCCTAGGCAGTTACTCACATTAAAGTGAAACATTAGGCCCACCTCCGGCCGTGCCCAACCGGCCCCGGGAAAGCCGCCGGAGCGCCGCCCGTATCGCATTTCTCCGGTTCCGGCCTATATTGTGGGCTGGAAGGCAGGACTATACCGCGCCCGGCGGTGGGGAGGTGCGATGACCACGCGGTCCATTCTCGCTTTGCTGATCGAGCCGGAGACCGACCGGGCGGTGCTGCACGCGGCCGGCGCGATCGCCAGGGACTTTTCCGCCCATGTCGCGGTCACCCATGTGCGCGAGCGCCCGCGGGCGATCGCCGCGATGGGCTATGAGGGCATCCACGCCTATGTCAGCCACGACCTGGAGGCCGAGCATATCGAGCGGGCCAACGAGATCGAGGCCGCCTCGCGCGGGCATTTCGACGCCTTCGTCGGCGAGACCGGGTTCGAGATCCGCACCCGCGCGGGGCACTCCGACCAGCCGTCGGTGAGCTGGGAGGCGATCGACGAGTTCGGCCCCGACGTGGTCGCCAGGCGGGGCGGCGCCTACGATTTGATCGTCGTCGGCCGGCCGCTCGGCGGGCCGACCAATCTCGACCTGCTGAGCGTCGAATCGGCGATCTTCGCCACCGGGCGGCCGGTCCTGGTGACCCCGCCCGACCCGCCCGAGCATATCGGCGAGACCGTGCTGGTCGGCTGGAACCGGAGCGGCCCGGCGGCGCGCGCGTTCCACGCCGCCAAGGCGCTGCTGCTGGAGCGCTCGAGGAAGGTGCGCCTGCTGTCGGTCTCGACCGGCGCCAAGCAGGGGCCGCCCGCCGAGGCGATCAGCGAGAACCTCGCCTGGCACGGCATCGAGGCCGAGATCCGCGAGCTGTCGCCCGACTACCGCTCGATCGGCGAGGTGCTGCTCGCCGAGGCCAGCGCGATCGGCGCCGACCTCCTGGTGATGGGCGCGTTCTCGCGCAGCCGGCTGCGCCAGCTCATCCTCGGCGGGGTGACCCAGCACGTGCTGACCCGGGCCGAGATGCCGGTCTTCATGGCGCATTGAGCGGCGCCGGGCGGGCGCGGCCCAGCACAAGCTCGAAGCGCCCGGCGACCGCCATCGCCAGCCGGTCGGCGCCCCACTTGGCGACCACCTGGAGGCCCACCGGAAGCCCGTCCCGGTCGAACCCGCAGGGGATCGAGACCGCCGGCTGGCCCGACAGGTTGAACGGGTAGGTGTAGGGCGTCCAGCTCACCCAGGGGAGCGGCGCGTCCGCCTCGCCGCCCGGCGGCACCTCGTCCCCGGCGGCGAAGGCGGTGAGCGGCATCGTCGGCGTGACCAGCACGTCGCAGGCTTCCAGGAGCGCGGCGAGCGCCGCGTTGTGCCGGCGCCGGCCGTCGATAGCGCCGAGCAAATCGCCCGTCGAATAGCCGCGCGCCAGCGCCGCGCAGCGCACCAGCCCGGGGTCCATCTCCGCCCCCCGCGCGGCGATCGTGTCGGCGAAGCCGAACCCCCGCCCGGTCACCCACAAAGTCTCGAAGACGCCGCGCGGCAGCGGGAGGTCGAGCGCGGTCTCCGACCAGGCCGCCGGCACCGCGCGCTTGAGCCGCGCCACCGCGCCCGCGAAGACCGCGGCCACGCCGGCCCCGGGCGCGACCCCGAACGGCGCGGCGGCGACCGCCACCCGCAGCCCTCCCGCGCGCAGCCGGGCGAGCGCCTCGCGCGGGGCGGCATCGGGCGCGCCGTAGGACAGCGGGTCGCGCGGGTCCGGCCCCGCGGTCGCCGCGACCGCCAGCGCCGCGTCCCCGACCGAGCGCGCCAGCGGCCCGACATGGGAGAGCGAGCCGGTCACCGTCCCGGGCCAGACCGGAATCCGGCCCAGCGTCGGCTTCACGCCGACGATCCCGCAGAACGCGGCCGGGATGCGGATCGACCCGCCGGCGTCCGAGCCGAGCGCGACCGGCACCGCGCCCGACGCCACGGTGGCCGCCGAGCCCGCGCTGGAGCCGCCCGGGTCGCGGGAGGCGTCCCACGGGTTGCGGGTGATGCCGGTCAGCGGCGAATTCCCGGTCCCCTTCCAGCCGAATTCCGGCATGGCGGTCTTGCCGACGATCACCGCGCCGGCCGCCAGCACGCGCTCGATCGTCGGCGCGTTCTCCGCCACCGGATCGTCCGATGCGGTGCGCGAGCCGCGCGAGACCGGATGCCCGGCGAGGTAGAAGTTGTCCTTCACCGCGATCGGCACCCCGTGCAGCGTCCCCCGGGGACGGCCCGCGCGGGCCTCGGCCTCGCGCTCCGCCGCGGCGGCGAGCGCGTCGCGGTCGAGCAGGCGCACATAGGCGTTGATCCGGGGCTCCGCGTCCCGCGCCGCTGCCAGCGCGTGCTCGGCGAGATGGACCGGCGAGACCGCGCCGTCGGCGACCAGGCGCGCCGCGCGCCTGGCCGTGAGCCGGCGGTAGCGGGCGGGCGAGAGCTCGGCGTAGCTCATGCCTCGCCGAGCAGGTTGAGCGCCGCCAGCGCGTTGATCCTTGTGGCGGTCGCGATGTCGGCGAGCGCCAGCGACTCGTCCGGCTGGTAGACCGGCTCGCCGCCCGGGCCGAAGATCGCGGTCTCGCAGAGCGCGCCGAAGCTCGCCGTGTCGCCGAGCCAGGAGCCGCCGACGAAGACGGGCGGCCGTCCCATCACCGCTTCCCACGCCTCGGCGAGGCAGCGCACCACGGGCGCATTCGTGGGAACCATGAAGGAGCTCTTCTCGTCGGCGAGCACGAGCTCGGCCCTGATCTCCGGGTCGCGCGCCTGCGCCCGCCCGATCGCGCCCTCGATCAGCCCCCGCACCTCGTCGGGCGCCACGCCCGGCTGCGGGCGCGTGTCGACGCGGATGGTGCAGCGGTCGGGGATCATCGACGGCCCGCCCGGGAACAGCCCGCCGTATATGCGCCCGACCGCGATATGGAGCTCGGGGCCGACCAGGGCCTTCATCTCGTCCGAGATATCCGGGAAGTGGCGGAGCTTCGCGATCTCGTCGGCCACCGGCAGCATCTTCTCGATCGCGTTGACCGCCAGATCCTTGTGGCAGGTATGGGCGGAGAGGCCGACCGTCGAGACGTCGAAATAGTAGCGCCCGCGATGGGCGACGTAGATCTCCATGCCGGTCAGCTCGCCGAGGATGCAGTGGTCGAAGCGGTGCCGGCGGAACAGGTCGATGCTGCCGGTCTGGTCGCCCATGTGGTCGCACACCGCCGCAAAGGTGATCTTTCCCGAGAACGCGGCGCCCGAGTCGAGGACGGTCTTGATCGCGCCGATCTGGCAGCCCAGCCCGGCCTTCATGTCCATCACCCCGTGGCCGAACATCCTGCCGTCCTCGATGGCGCCGTCGAACGGGTCGCGGGTCCAGCCCTCGCAGACCGGCTTGGTGTCGAGATGGCCGGTGAACAGGAGGTGCGGGCCGGGCCTGCCCGAATCGACCTCCCACAGCGTGTTCGAGCGGCCGTCGAACACCTCCTCGCGCCACACCCGGCCGACGCCGATCTCGCGGATTCGCTCCTCCAGCTCGGCGGCAAGGGTGGCCTCCCTGCCGCAGGTGCTGTCGGTCCGCACCAGGCCCTGGGTGACGTCGACCGAGAGCGAGTCCTGCAAGGCTCCCGTCACGCGTTCCAGCACATCCGTCCGCATCGCCGGCTCCTCCCCAAACCCCGCCCGATTATGCGGAGCGGCGGGCCGCATTGCATCCGCCTTCGAGCGCCACCCCTTCGTCACGCCCGGCCCCCGGATCGAGTCCGGGGGCGATCCGGGCACCCACTGGCGCCGCCGCCTCTCCCGACGCGGCGTGGTACCCGGTGGCGCCAGTGGTTGCGCGGATCGAGTCCGCGCATGGGTGGCCGGATCAAGTCCGGCCATGACGGGGGGGAGGGAGCGCCATGCCTACCCCCCCTCGTCATGCCCGGACTTGATCCGGGCACCCACTGGCGCCGCCACCCCTCCCGACCCGCCGCCGTGCGCGCGGAGCGGCTGCATGGGTGGCCGGATCACCCCCGGACTCGATCCGGGGGCCGGGCATGACGGAGAGGGGCGGGGGCGGTGTCGGGGGACCGCGCCGGTTCCATCGGCAACCCGCACGCGCTAGCGTGGGCGCCGCGCCGCGGGAGGGCAGCATGCGTTTCGGGATGACGACGATGGCGGTCGAGCCGCCGGACCGGTTCCGCCGGCTGGTCGAGACCGCCGAGGACGGCGGCTGCGACTATCTCTGGGTCTGCGATTCGTCGCTGCACGCGCGCGACGTCTACAGCTATCTCACCGTCGCCGCGCTGCACTCCGAGAGGCTGCGCATCGGCCCCAACTGCACCCACCCCTATACGCGCCACCCGGCGATCAACCTGAACGCCATGGCGACCGTCCACGAGCTGTCCGGCGGGCGCGGCATCGTCGCGGTCGCGACCGGCGACCGGCCGGTGATGGAGCTCGGCTATCCGATGGCGCGGGTCGCCGTGGTGCGCGAGATGATCGGGGTGATGCGGGCGCTGGAGACCGGCGAGACGGTGACGCGCGACGGCGAGACCTTCGCGCTCAAGGACGCGCGGCTCTCTTTCGACCTGCCGGCGCCGCTCCCGGTCTATCTCGCGGCGTCGGGGCCGCGCATGCTGCGCATGGGGGGCGAGCTCGCCGACGGCGTGCTGTTTCTCGCGGGCGTCCACGAGGACTGCATCGCCTACGCGATGGAACGCATCCGCGAGGGCGCCGAAGCCGCCGGGCGCGATGCGAGCGCGATCGACATCGGCTGCACGGTCTACGGCTCGCTGCAGGACGACGCCGACGCCGCGCGGGCGCTGTGCCGGCCGATGGCCGCCTGGTTCCCGCAGACCTCGCGCCAGTACGCCGAAATCGCCGGCGTGCCGGAGCAGCGGATCGAGAACATCAGGGCGGCCTATGCCGGCGGGCATTTCGACCAGGCGAAGGCGGCGATGGACTTCGTCACCGAGGACATGATCGACGCCTTCACCGTCGGCGGGCCGCCGGATGTGTGGATCGACCGGCTGGGGCGCATCGCCGCGCTCGGCGTCGAGCACATCAACGTGTTCCTGCTCGGCCCCGACCGCGCGGCGATGGGCGAGCGCCTGGTCAGGGACGTGTTTCCGCATATCGGGAGGGGCTGACATGCCGCGCGCCACGGTCAACGGGGTCTCGCTCAACTACGACGAATGGGGCGCCGGCCATCCGCTGCTCCTGCTGATGGGGTTCGGCGACGGGCTGCACGCCTGGGCGAACCAGATCCCCGCCTTCGCGCAAGAATTCCGCACCATAGCGCTCGACCACCGGGGGAGCGGCGAATCGGAGGCGCCGCGGGGCGGCTACTCGATCCCGCAATTCGCCGACGACGCGATCGGCCTGCTGGACCGGCTCGGCGTCGAGCGGGCGCATGTGCTCGGCTACTCGATGGGCGGGCGCGTCGGCCAGGACATGGCCGCGCGCCACCCCGGCCGGGTCTCCGCCCTGGTGCTCGCCGCCTCCGCCGCCAAGGCCAATCCGCTCAACGTCTACAGCCTGCGCGCCTCGGCCTGGCTGTACGAGACCCACGGCCCCGAGGCGGCGGCGGCGTTCGGCCCGCTGATCTCCTTTACCCACGACTATTTCCGGGACCGTCTCGACTCCCTCACCGAGGAGCTCGGCGCGCCGGTCTACGAGCCGATGCCGCTGCACGCCTATCGCGGCCACGTCGAGGCCATCGAGAGCCACGATTCGACCCCCATCCTCGGGCGCATCGCCGCGCCGACGCTGGTGCTGATGGGGGATGCGGAGTGGCTCAACCCGATGGCCGACCAGCAGGCGATGCTCGACGGGATCCCGGGCGCCACGCTCCGCGTGCTGGAGAATGGCGGGCACGGCTTCCTGTGGGAGATTCCGGACGCGTTCAACCGGGCGGTGATCGACTTCCTCGCCCCGCTGACGCCGTGATGCGCCGTCCAATTGGCGACGGTGTTGACGAACTAGGATTAATAGTACAATACGCTATTAGCGTGTGACACTAATGAGCGCATGATCCGGAGTTTCAGGAACGCTGATACGGAAGCCGTCGCGAACCGGGAGTGGTGCAGGAGATTCCCTGCGGCAATCCAGCGCCGCGCGCAGGCCAAGCTGATGATGCTCAACAACGCCAGGGACCTGAACGATCTGCGGGTTCCCCGGGGAAACCGCCTTGAAGCGCTCTCCGGAGACCGCAAGGGCCAGCACAGCATCCGTATCAACGAACGGTGGCGGGTGTGCTTTTCCTGGCGTCAGGGAGATGCATTTGACGTCGAGATCGTCGACTACCACTGAGGACGTTGGACCATGACCGAGTCGACCTCATCGGGACGCAGGAAGCTGCCCCCAATTCACCCCGGCGAAATCCTGAGCGACGAGTTTCTGGTTCCGATGAAGATCACACAGTACCGGCTGGCCAAGGCGCTCGGCGTGGACCCGAGGCGCGTGCACGCGATCGTTCACGGCGAGCGGTCGATCACCGCGGAGACCGCGCTGCTGTTCTCCCGGTTCTTCGGGAACTCGGCCGAGTTCTGGATCGGCCTCCAGAGCCAGTACGATCTGGAGCGGGAACGGGACCGACTGGAAGACAGGCTCGACAGGGTGCCCGCCCACCGCGCCGGGGCCTGACCCGACTCACGGCCGAACCCCGCTTATCGGTCTTCGACGGCGACGGACGCCCGCCGAAGGGCGACGGCGGGCATTGCGAGGCCCGAATCGGGTTCCGCCCCGCCGGCCGGCGGGGCGGTCACAACGGCGAGAGGTCCGGGCAAGGCGCTTGCGCGCACCTATGCAATCTAGGATAGAATACAAACAACAAAAAGTAATCAAGACGTGTTGACTGACCCGCGCCGGGCGGTCGGACGGGTCACAGGGAGGGAGTAGTCAGTGTGTCATACCGGTCTTTTGTGGCGGCATGGTCCCGGCGCGCGCGCCGGGTGGGGGAGAGTTGCCGGGGGGCTCCGCGACGCGGAGGGATGAGCGGGCGGCGGGGCGCCGGGTCCGGGCGCGCGGCGCGGACGGGCCGCGCCTGCCGGCTCGCGGCCGGCCTCCTCCTGCTCGGCGCCGGTACGGCCCTGCCGGGCACGGCCCTTGCCGAGGTGCTGGTGAGCAATCTCCGGCAAAGCGGTGTTAAGGGAGAGTCGCTCGGGATCCATGACTTCGCCGTGCGGTTCACCACCGGCCCCGGCGCCAGCGGCTACAAGATCACCAGCATCTGGGTGGAGTTCGGCGTTCAAGAAGGCGGGACCGCCGCCGTTCCGACGGTCAGGCTCTTCTCCGGGTCGCCGACCGGAACCGAGCTGGCCGAATTCACCGGCCCAACGGTGCTGCAAGGAAACCGAACGACCGAGAGGTTCACACCGAACGTGACCGTCACGCTGGCGAACCAGACCGACTACTGGGTGAGGGTCGCATATGAGGGAACGGGCGCCGGCGAGGACGCCAGCCTGGTCCTGACCAGAGACGGAGGAGAGGACGCCAGCTCGAATCCGGGCTGGAGCATCGCCGACAGGGTCCTGCAGCGTGCCGCCGGCTCGACCGGCAGTTTCAGGCGCTATACCGATGTGGAATTTCCTCTGACCAAGTGGGCCGGCAGGATCCGCGTCGACGGCAACGTCAGGCCCGACAACTCCCCCGCCACCGGCAAGCCCGCCATCTCCGGCACCGCGCGGGTGGGCCAGCTCCTGACTGCCGACAGGGGCACTATCGCCGACGACAACGGGGTGCCGGACGTCTTCGAATACCAGTGGTTTCGGGTCGTCGGGGGGGCCGACACGGAAATCCCCGGCGCGACCGAGAAGACCTACAGGCTGACCGACGACGAAGAGGGCAGGCAGCTCCGGGTGGCGCTCTCCTTCGTCGACAATGACGGCTACCCGGAGGGGCCGCTGGCGAGCGATCCCTACCCGACGGGCGCGACTGTCGAGCCGCAACAGAGGAACTACCCCGCCACCGGCAAGCCCGCCATTTCCGGAATTGCGCGGGTGGGCCAGACCCTGACCGCCGACAGGGGCACCGTCGACGACCGCAACGGGATGCCGGACGTCTTCGAGTACCAGTGGATACGGGTCGTCGGGGGGACAGACAGGGACATCCCCGGCGCGACCGAGAGAACCTACGCGCTGACCGCCGACGACGAGGGCAACAAGCTCCGGGTGGCGCTCTCCTTCGTCGACAATGACGGCTACCCGGAGGGGCCGCTGGCGAGCGACCCCTACCCGACGATCGGGAACGTCGATCCGCGGCCGGCCAACATCCCCGCCACCGGCAAGCCGACGATCTCCGGCACCGCGCGGGTGGGCCAGGTGCTGACCGCCGACAGGGGCACCGTCGACGATGCCAACGGGATGCCGGACAGCTTCGACTACCAGTGGTTCCGGGTCGACGGGCAGACCGAGACGGAGATCCCCGGCGCGACCGGAATGACCTACAGTCTGACCGCCGACGACCAGGACAAGCAGTTCAGGGTGACGCTCTCCTTCGTCGACAACGACGGCTATCCGGAGGCGCGCACCAGCGACCCCTACCCGGCGGGCGACGGTGTCGACCCGCCGCCGCCGAACTCCCCGGCCACCGGCAAGCCCGTCATCTCCGGCACCGCGCGGGTGGGCCAGGTGCTGACCGCCGACAGGGGCACGATCGCCGACGCCAACGGGGTGCCGGACGTCTTCGAATACCAGTGGATCCGGGTCGACGGGGACAGCGAGACGGAGATCGCCGGCGCGACCGAGAAGACCTACAGGCTGACCGCCGCCGACCAGGACAAGCAGTTGAGGGTGACGCTCTCCTTCGTCGACAACGACGGCTACCCGGAGGCGCGCACCAGCGACCCCTACCCGGCGGGCGACGATGTCGACCCGCCGCCGGCGAACTCCCCCGCCACCGGCAAGCCGGTCATCTCCGGCACCGCGCGGGTGGGCCAGGTGCTGACCGCCGACAGGGGCACGATCGAGGACGCCAACGGGGTGCCGGACGTCTTCGACTACCAGTGGATCCGGGTCGACGGGGAGAGCGAGACGGAGATCGCCGGCGCGAACGGGATGACCTACAGGCTGACCGCCGCCGACGAGGGCAAGCAGTTCCGGGTGACGCTCTCCTTCGTCGACAACGACGGCTACCCGGAGGGGCCGCTGGCGAGCGACCCCTACCCGACGATCGGGAACGTCGCCCCACGGCCGGCGAACTCCCCCGCCACCGGCAAGCCCGTCATCTCCGGCATTGCGCAGGTGGGCCGGGTCCTGACCGCCGACAGGGGCACGATCGAGGACGCCAACGGGGTGCCTGACAGCTTCGACTACCAGTGGATCCGGGTCGACGGGCAGAGCGAGACGGAGATCGCCGGCGCGAACGGGATGACCTACAGGCTGACCGCCGCCGACGAGGGCAAGCAGTTCCGGGTGACGCTCTCCTTCGTCGACAATGACGGCTACCCGGAGGCGCGGACCAGCGACCCCTATCCTTCGGACAGCGCCGTCCTGCCCGCCGTCGACGAGGTGTACGGCGGCGACGCGATCCCCAACGGGTGGCTCGCGCGCTTCGCCCGCACGGTGGGCGCGCAGGCGGTGGACGCAATCGAGGCGCGGCTCGCGGCGCCGCGCCGGCCGGGCCTGGCGGGCAGCGTCGCGGGCCAGAGCGTGAGCGGGCCCGCGGACGCCGCGCCGGGCGAGCGTTCGCCGGCGCTCGCCGATCGGTCGGGCGGCGCGGTCTTCGGCTCGCGGACGGTGTCGGGCCGCGAGGCGCTCGCCGCCACGGCCTTCGCGTTCGGCCGGGACGGCGCCGACGGCGGCGGCGCGGCGTTCTGGGGCCGCGGCACGGCTACCCGCTTCGAGGGGCGCAAGCTCGGGGCCGTCTTCGACGGCGAGGTGAGCAACGCGATGCTGGGCGCGGACGGATCGTGGGGAAGGGCGCTGGCCGGGATCGTGGTGTCGCTCGCGCGGGGCCAGGGCGGCTACCGCGCGCCCGCGGACAGCGGGGCGGCGGAGGCGCGGCTCGCCACGGTCTTCCCGTACGGGCGCTATACGCTGTCGGAGCGGATCACGCTGTGGGGCATGGCGGGCTACGGCGCGGGCTCCATGACGCTGACGCCGGAGGCGCGGGAGACGATGCGGCCCGATATCGACTTCGGGATGGTGGCGGTCGGCGCGCGCGGCGTGCTGGTGGATGGCGGCGAGGACGGGCCGACCGTCGCGGCGAAGACGGACGCGATGGCGGTGCGCGCGCGAGCCGACCGGGTGCCGGCGCTGACGGAGACGGAGGCGGAGGTGACGCGGCTGCGCTTCGGTCTGGAGGCCGAGCGGCGCTTCGCGCTGGGCGGCGCGGCGGTGCTGACGCCGGCGCTGTCGCTCGGGCTGCGCCGCGACGGGGGCGACGCCGAGACCGGCACCGGCGCCGATATCGGCGCCGGGCTCGCGCTGTCGGACCCGGCGCGCGGCCTCTCGGCGGAGGTCCGGGCGCGCGGGCTGCTGACCCACGAGGCGGGGGGCTTCCGCGAGCGCGGCCTCTCGGCCGAGCTGAGCTGGGAGGCGGCGCCAGAGGACGAGCGCGGCCTCTCGCTCAGCCTGGCGCAGACGCTGGGCGGGCCGGCCGAGGGCGGGGCCGAGGCGTTGCTCGCGCGCCCGGCACCGGCGGGGATCGGGCCGGACGACGCGGAAGGCGATCTCGCCCGGCGCCGCTTCGAGGCGCGTCTCGGCTACGGCTTCGCGGTGTGGGGCGCGCGCTGGACGGCAAGGCCCGAGCTCGGCCTCGGCCTCTCCGACAGGCAGCGCGAGCTCCGCCTCGGCGGGCGGCTGTTCGAGCGGGCGGCCACCGGCCTCGCCGTCACGCTTGCCGTGGACGGCGCGAGGCGCGAGCGCGTGGACGGCACCGCCGGGGCGGAGCACGAGCTCGGCCTCGCCCTCGGCTGGCGCCTCGCCGCCCCGCGCGACGGGAGCGCGGCGTTCGAGATGCGCATCGAGGCGGCTCGCCGGGACGTCCCGCGCGACAACGCGATCGGCCTCGCCGCCGCCGCGCGCTGGTAGCGCGCGGGATACCGGTCCGCCCGGACCCGGCTTGCCTGCGGTGCCGCGGGGTGCGAGGCTCCTGGCTCCGATCCCAACCGGCCCGCCAGGGGCCAGCAGAAGGAAGAACGCGGCATGGCCAAACACCCCTTTCCGGTCTTCGACGGCGACGGGCACGTGCTGGAGGACAACGACGAGCTGCTGCAGCACTACGAGGGAAGGTTCGAGAACATGCGGATGCAGCGGACCTTCGGGATCTGGCCGAGCCTCGACGGCTGGTCGCGCGGCGTGATCAACTCAACCGAGGACGCCGAGCGCCGCTACTTCCACACCAACGCCGAGGTGTGGCGCGAGATGGTCGACGTGATCGGGATCGAGGGCACGGTGCTGTACCCGACCGCCGGGCTCGCCTGCGGGCTGATCTCCGACGTCGAGTGGGCGGCCGCCACGGCGACGGCCTACAACAACTGGCTGGAGGCCCGCTACACCAGCCAGGACGAGCGGTTCCACGGCGCCGGCATGCTGGCGGTGCAGGACCCGGAAGCCGCGGCGGCCGAGATCGCGCGCTGCAAGACCGAGCGGGTGCGCTTCCCGGCCTGCGTGCTGCCGTCGATGACGATTTTGGGCAAGACCTACGGCGACGAGTTCTTCGCGCCGATCTTCGAGGCGGCCGAGAAGCACGCCATGCCGCTCGCCATCCACGGCGCGCCGAGCCGCGGGCTCGGCTTCGACCACTTTACCGAGTTCGTCAAGGTGCACACGCTGGAACACCCGTTTCCGCTGATGATCCAGCTCACCGACATCGTCTTCTCGGGCGTGTTCGACCGCTGGCCCGGGCTCCGCATCGCCTTCCTCGAGGGCGGCTGCACCTGGGTGCCGTTCATGATGGACCGGATGGACTACGAGTACGACTCGATCTTCGGCGCCGGCGCGCGCAAGCGGCTGAGCAAGCGGCCGTCGGACTATATCCGCGAGGGCGACAATTTCTGGGTGGCGATGGAGCTCGGCGAGCGCGGGCTCAAATACGCGATCGACGCGATGGGCTCGGAGCGCATCCTGTACGCCTCGGACTATCCGCACGAGCCGACCGAGGAGGATCTGACCACCGAGCTGCCGGAGTTCATCGCCTCCAACGACTACAGCGAGGCGGTCAAGCGGAACCTGCTCTACAACAACATGATCGAGTTCTACCGGCTCGGCTGAGCCGTCCCTCGATACGGCCCTTCGGGCCTACTCGGGATGAGGGTCTTCTCCCGTTGCCCGCTCACTCACACCCTCATCCTGAGTAGCCGCCCGGAGGGCGGCGTATCGAAGGACGCCTACAGCGGCACGGCGAGCAGGTTGTCGATCGCGAAGGTGTCGGCGACGACGATCTTCCTGCGGAAGCGCGCGCGGCCGGCCTCGAACACGATCTCGTCCTCGTACTTGCCGGTCGAGTAGATCCGGGTCTCGCCCTCCTCGGTCGAGTGCAGCACGAGATAGCTCGCCGACGTCTCGAACGCGCCCGCGCGCTCGACGTGCACGCGGATATTGGCGATCAGGTGGCGGATGTGGAGATACGGGTAGGTCAGGGTGTCCCGCAGCACCGTCACCCGGTCCTCCACCGCGCCCCGCGAATCGCAGTAGATCATCGCCCCCGGCAGGCCGAGCTCCCGGTTCTCGCGCGACTGCACCTCGTAGCGGCAGTTCTCGGCGAAGAATTCGGGCCAGTCCTCGAAGCGGCGCTCGTCGAGGCAGAGCGCGTAGTCGCTGTACAGGTCGAGGATGGCGAAGACGGTGGCGTCAGCCGCCATTGGCGGCCGCCGCGTCGAAGCCCACCGCCCTGCGGTAGTACTGCCAGAAGCCGCGCAGCGCGACCTCCTGGGCGAGCGTGTCTCGGTCGCCCACCGCGCCGCGCCCGCCCATCTCGATGAACGAGTGCTCGCCGGTCTGGGTCCGCGTGCCCTGCTGCACCAGGCGGGCGGCCTCGCCGTCCTCCATCGAGATATAGCCCGCCGGGCCGATCATGTTGGCCAGCCTGAGCTTGTCCTCGTGCTCGCTCTGGCTGCCGCCCTCGTAGCCGAAATAGGTCCAGTAGATCTCGAATTTCTCCGGCCCCTTGGGGCGCACGTGGCGGATCTGGAAGGCGTTGTCGACCTGGGCCACGACCAGCGAGGGGAAGATCGAGAGGATCACCGTCGTGGTGCTGTCGCCGAGCGATCTCTCGGTGCCGATGATGCGCGGGTCCTTGAGCGCGTAGTCCGGGCGGTACTTCGTGTTGGTCCTGTACTGCTCGACCAGCAGCGCGTGGTCCTTGGCGTCGTCCGGGTCGGTCTCGACATGGATGCAGTTGTTCTTGCCGTCGGCGTCGAGATAGGTGCCGCCGGTCATCGCCGGGGTCTGGATGCCGAAGCTGACATGGAACAGATGCAGCAGCGGCGCGTGGTAGGGATCGCGCGTGTTCTCGGCGTACAGCTTCCAGTTGGCCTCCACCACCTGGCGGAAATAGCCGAGGACGCGGATCGGCCGGGCGGTGATGCGCTCGATATGGCGCAATGCGACCGGGCCGAGATAGTCTTCCAGCGGCTCGGGCTCCGCGGCGAAGCAGCCGAACACCAGCCCGCGGACCGACGCGGTGCGGAGCTTGCGCATGCCGCGCCCGGCGATGTCGAAATCGTCCGGCATGCCGCCCTTGCCCTTGACCCCCTTCTGCTGCGGCACCGCGAGCAGGTTCCCCGCATGGTCGTAGCACCACATGTGGTAGGGGCAGTTGAATTGCCTGGCATTGCCGCGCAGCCTTGTGACCACCTGCGCCCCGCGATGGGCGCAGCGGTTCTCGAAGGCGTGGATCGCGCCGTCCTTGCCGCGCACCGCGACCACGCGGCGCTCGCCGAAATAGGTGGTCGTGTAGTCGCCCTCGTTCGGGATCTCGTGCTCCAGCGCGAGATACTGCCAGTGCCCGCCGGCGAAGATGCGGTCGAGCTCGATGTCGTAGAGCGCGCGGTCGTTGAACACCTCGAACGGCACCCGGGTGCAGTCCTCGGCGGTCCATCGGATATCGAGCCCGGTGCGGCGGGGCGCGGTCATCGGCGGTGCTCCGCATGTGAGGCGACCGCCGGATGGTGGCCCGATTCCGCGTGACACGCAATGCACGCCGGGCGCATCATCGGCGGGTTGCGGCGAGGGAGGCCGAGCGATGAATGCGACCGGACCGACAGGATTGCTATCGATGGCGGCGGCCTGCCTGTTCTCGGCCGCGGTGGCCGCGGCGCCGTCCAGCGACCCGCCGCAGAGCGCCCCCGCCAGTCCGCACTACGCGAAGGCGGCCGAGCTGATCGAGGCGGAGAGATTCGCCGAAGCCCTGCCGCTTCTGAAGCAGGCCGAGGCGGCCGAGCCCGACAATGCGGACGTGCACAACTATCTCGGCTATGCGCATCGCAAGCTGAAGAGCTACGACGCCGCGCTGAAGCACTACCGGATCGCGCTCCGCCTCGCGCCGAGGCACCGCGGCGCCAACGAGTATCTCGGCGAGCTCTACCTCGTGCTCGGCGACCTCGCCAAGGCCGAGGAGCGCCTCGCCGTGCTCGACAAGGCCTGCCTGTTCGGCTGCGAGGAATACACCGAGCTCAAGGACGCCATCGCCGCCTTTAAGGCGCGGATGGGCAAGCAAGAATGACGAAGGGAAACCCGCCCTTCCGGGCGGATCACGTCGGCAGCCTGCTGCGACCCGAGAAGCTGAAGGCCGCGCGGGACCGGCTGGAAGGCGACCACCACACGCGCGTGAGCGACAGCCGGCGCTTCGACGAGCTGCGGGAGATCGAGGACGAGGCGATCGTCGACGCGATCGCGCTTCAGGAGGGTGTCGGGCTCGGCGCCGTCACCGACGGCGAGTTTCGGCGGCGATCCTGGTGGCAGGACTTCGTGCTGGAGCTGGACGGCACCTATATCGACTTCGCCGAATTCGCGATCGAGTTCACCGACCCGCAAGGCAACCGGCTGCCCGCTCCGGTCGCGCATGTGAACGGCAAGATCCGGCGCAGCCGGTCGATAAACCGGGACTCGTTCCTGTTCCTGAACGACCGTAGCGAGGGAGTCGTCAAGATCACGATGCCCTCGCCGCCGATCGTCCATTTCTTCGGCGGCAGGCTGGCCGTCGACGAGTCGGTCTACCCCGATCTCGACGAGTTCTGGTCCGACCTCGCGCGCGCCTATCGCGAGGAAATCGCCGATCTCGCGGATGCGGGCTGCGGCTATGTCCAGCTCGACGAGTGCATTCTCGCGCTCATGTGCGATCCGAAGTTCCGCGGCCAGTTGGAAGCGCGCGGCGACGACCCGGAGTCCCTGCTGAAGACCTATGCGATGGTGATCAACGAGGCGCTTTCGGACCGCCCGGACGGCGTGTTCGTGTCGATGCATCTCTGCCGCGGGAACAACCGGGGCCACTGGCTCGGCGAGGGCGGCTACGACTACGTCTCGGATCTGCTGTTCAACGGGATCGATGTGAGCGCCTATTTCATGGAATACGACTCGCCCCGCGCCGGCGATTTCGGTCCGCTCGCGCGCCTGCCCACGGGCAAGACCGCCGTGCTGGGCCTGGTGACCACCAAATCGCCCGAGCTGGAAGACCCCGATGCGCTCAAGCGTCGCATCGACGCGGCCGCCCGCGTCGCGCCGCTGGAGCAGCTGGCGCTCAGCCCGCAATGCGGCTTCGCCAGCCACTTTCTGGGCAACCCGCTGAGCGAGGACGATCAACGGCGCAAGCTCGACCTCGTGGTCCGCGTGGCCGAGGATGTCTGGAACTGAAGGCCCGTCCGGGCAAGCGGGCTAACACGAAGGAGGAACGGAACGATGCGCTTTGTTCGATCGAATTTGCTCGCCCTGATTGCCGGCGCCGCAGCAACGAGCCTGCCGGCCTCGGCCGACACCGTGCTCAAGTTCTCCTGGTTCGGTCCACCGGTCGCCGATTTCAACAAGAACGGCGTGTTCAAGTGGGGCGACGAGGTCGGCAAGGTGACCGAGGGGAGGGTGCGGATTGAGTTCCTCGCCAAAGCCGCCGGCGCGCCGCCCGCGCATTTCGACCTGATCAGGGACGGGGTGGTCGACGCCGCCTACTATTTGCCCGGCATCACGCGCGGCCGCTTCGTGTTGCATCAGGCGGCGGAGTTCCCCTTCGGCGGCTCCGACGCGGCGACGAATTCGGTGGTCTACTGGCGAACCTACAAGAAGCATTTCGAGAAAGCGGGCGAGCACGAGGAAGTCCAGGTTCTGACGGCGCTCACCCACGGGCCGGGGCTGATCCACAACTCCAAACGGCCGATCGCATCCGCCAAGGATCTCGAGGGTCTGAAGTTCCGCGTGCCCGGCGAGACCATCGGGACGCTGGCGAAGACGCTGGGGGCCGTCCCCATGTTCGCCAGCATCGGCCAGGTGCCGCAGCTGGTGACCCGCGGCGTCGCCGATGGCGTGTTTCTGCCCTGGAACGCGATCGGAGACTTCAAGCTGGCCAAGATCCTGAAATTCACCACCATCGTGCCCGGCGGGATCTACAACGTCACCTTCCACGTGGCGGCGAACCCGAAGAAATGGGCGGCGCTTTCCGCCGCCGACCGCGCGGCGATCATGAAGATTTCCGGCGAGGCCGGCGCCAGGGCGATCGGCGGCTCCTGGGATGTCGGCGACCGGCGGGGCGCCGCGTACTCGAAATCGAGCGACGCGCAATGGACGGAGATGGATGCCGGCTTCCGGGCGCAGGTGGACAAGGCCTTCCGCCCGATGCGCGATGCCTGGGTAAAGGCCGCCAAGGCGAAGGGCGTGGATGGCGAGGCGGCGCTTGCCTATATGCGCGAACAGCGCGCCGCGCTCGGCGGGAAATAGCGGAGTCTCGTCTCTCCGGCTCTGCCTCGTGGCCGGCATGCTTCGCGTCGCATCGACCATTGCCGGCGGCCGCGCCTACGCCTTCCTCTGCGGCGCGACGCTGTTCGTTCTCCTGGGGCTGACGGTGCTGGATGTGGGCGGGCGGGAAGTATTGAACCGCCCGCTTCCCGGCGGCTACGAGATCAGCGAGCTGGCCCTGCTGGCGCTGTTCTTCCTGGCGCTTCCCGCGACCACGCTGCGCGACGAGCACATCACGGTAACCCTGGTCGATCGCTGGCTTACCGACCGGGGGCGGAGGTCGCTCTGCGCGCTCGGCGACCTGCTGACCCTCGCGGTGCTCGCCGCCCTGGCCCCGTTCCTGTGGCGTCAGGCCGAGGGGATGGCCCAGTACGGCGACGTGACGCTGTATCTGCAGATCCGGACCGCGCCCTTCGTCCATTTCGCCGCGATACTCACCGGGTCGACGGCTCTCCTCGCCGCAACCCGCCTGGTCTCCCGCGGGTTGGCCGCGCCCGCCCGTCCCGGACCAGGGCGATAGCGCCCGATGGAGCTGGCCGCCGCGGGCTTCCTGGTTCTCTTCTTTCTCGTCTTCCTGCGGGTGCCGGTTGCGGTCGCCATGATCTCCATCGGGATCGTCGGCTTCGCTGCGGTCAACGGATGGGGACCCGCCCTGATTTCTTCGGCGCACGCATTGGTCGACGCCTCCAGGCAGTACTCGCTGACCGTGATCCCCCTGTTTCTCCTGATGGGCAACATCATCGCCCGGGCGCGCTTCGCCGAAGACCTCTACGCCGCATGCGAGGCATGGATCGGGCATCGCCCCGGCGGTCTTGCCCGCGCGACGATCGTCTCCTGCGGCGCATTCAGCGCCGTCTGCGGCAGCTCGCTCGCCACCACCGCCACGATGAGCCGGGTTGCGTTGCCGCCGATGCGCCAGCTCGGCTATGCGCCGTCGCTGGCGGCCGGGTCGATCGCCGCCGGTGGAACGCTCGGCATATTGATCCCGCCAAGCGTCATCATGGTCCTGTACGGGATCATGACCAACACCGACATCTCGAAGCTGTTCATCGCGGGGATCCTGCCCGGCCTGCTCGGTGTCTTTCTGTACGTTCGGACCATCTCGATCCTGACCCGGCTGCGGCCCGGGATCGGCCCGCCGAGCGACCCCGCGGGCTGGGCGGCGCGCTGGCGTTCGGTGGCCGCGGTGTGGGAAGTCGTCCTGTTGTTCGTCCTGGTTATCGGCGGCATCTATGCCGGAGCGTTCACGCCGACCGAAGCCGCCGGCGTGGGCGCGGGTGGCGCGCTGCTCGCCGCGGTTCTCCGCCGCCGGATCGGCGCCCGGGCCATCGGCGAGGCGCTTTACGAAACGGCGCGAATGACCGCCGGGATCTTTCTCATCCTGGTCGGCGCGCTGGTCTTCTCGAACTTCCTCAACATGACCCCGCTACCCAAGGCGCTCGCGGGGCTTGCCGTCGATTTCGGCACCCATCCGCTGCTGATCGTGGTCTGCGTCTCGATGATCTACGTGCTGCTCGGCTGCATCCTCGACAGCATTTCGATGATCCTGCTGACCATCCCGCTGTTCTTTCCCGTGGTCAAGGAGGCGGGCATCGACCCGATATGGTTCGGCGTGCTGGTCGTCGTGGTCACGGAAATCAGCCTGATCACCCCGCCCATCGGGATGAACATCTTCGTCCTCAACGCCACCGCGACCGACGTCCCGATCTCCACGATCTACCGCGGCGTCACGCCCTTCGTCCTTGCCGACGTCTGCCGTCTCGGCCTGATGATCGCCTTCCCGGCGATCGCGACGGTCTTGCCGTCGCTGATGTAGGGGGCGGGGCTACACCACCGGCCAGCGCGAGATCGGCTTGACGTTGGCGCGCTCGATCAGCCGTGGCGCGAGCTCGCGGCAGCGCGCGTGCACCTCCCCGAGATCCATGGTGGCGAGCTCGCGGTTCTGCATCAGGATCCTGCCGTCGACCATCACCGTGTCGACGCAGTCGCCGCTCGCCGCATAGACCAGGCTGTAGACCAGATTGTAGCTCGGCACCCATTCCGGGCGGTCGATGTCGAGCAGGATCAGGTCGGCCTTGCGGCCGGGCTCGACGGCGCCGAGCTCGTCCTCCCAGCCGGTCGCCCTGGCGCCGTCCAGCGTCGCCATCTCGATCACCTCTTCCGCGGTTATGACCTCCGGGTCGAGGCGCGCGTCCTTGGGCAGGGTGGCGGCGAGGAACATCGCCTGGAACATGTCCTTGTGGTCGGCCGAGTTCACCCCGTCGCAGCCCAAGGCCACCGTCACCCCCTTCTCGCGCATCTCCAGGAACTTGCCCATGCGGGTGGTCCCCTTGGCGAGCTTGAGCGCCGCCGGCGGGTTCTGGCACACCTTGGCGTCGGTCTCGGCCAGCATGTCGACCTCGAAGGATTCGACCGCCGTCATGTGGTTGAGATAGACGTTGGGGCCGAGCGCGCCGATCTCGTACATGTGCTCGACCGGGCGGTGGCCGGTCGCCCTGAGCTCGCTCGCCACCTCCTCCTGCGAGCTCGCCTTGTGCATCAGCGCGAAGGTGCCGTACTCGGCGGCGATCTCCTTGGCGCCCTTGGTCAGCGCGTCGGAGCAGGTGCCGACCCCCTCGATGGTGGCGAACACGCGGATGCGGCCGTCGGCCGAACGGTCCCAGCTGCGGATATTGGACTCGGTGATCTCCAGCGCCTCGTCCAGCGTCATGGGCAGGAAGTAGTCCGGGCATTTCTGCCCGTCCGGGCCGTCATGGTCCCACACCCAGCTCCCGGTGGTGGCCCGCATCCCGGTCTCCTCGATCGCTTTCAGCGTGCTGGCGAGGAACTTGCAGCCGGGCTCGACGAAGCAGGTGGTGCCCGAGCGGATCATCTCCGCCATCAGGCACTTGGCATACCAGTACTCGTCCTCCTCGGTGATCGCATCGAGATAGGGGTAGCACCAGTGCTTGAGCCAGTCGCTGGTCCGCAGGTTGTCCGGTATCAGCCCGCGCGCGAGCTCGATCAGATGGGCGTGGCCGTCGATCAGCCCCGGCATGACCAGCTTGAGCGAGGCGTCGACGGTTCGCGCCGCGCTGTAGGCGGCATCGAGCTCGGCCGTCTTGCCGACCGCGACGATGCGGTCGCCCCGCACCGCCACCGCGCCGTCGGTGAGGATGCGCCGCTCCTCGTCGACGGTGAGGATCGTGCCGTTCCTGATCAGGATATCGACGGATTCGGGCGCCATGGCTGCCTCCCTGCTTGCGGGAAGCCTAGCCGCCGCCCGCGGGCGCGGCAATGCGGGCGGTGGGAGCTCCGCCTAGGCTTGCAGCGAAGCCAGAACGTCCTGTGGAGCCAGCTCGGGCAAAGCGAAAGGGTCGATCACCCTGACCTGGCCGAGTAGCTGGCCGTGCTGCAAATCCTCCGTCAGGAGCGCCGAACACGCACAGGAGTGCGCCGCCGCGACGATCAGGGCGTCCCACCACGACAGCATGTAGCGTTCCTGGATTCGCCAGGCCCTTTCCAGGATCGCCAAGTCTATCGCTACCGGTTGCCATGGAGCGAGGTCGCGGACGATGGCGCGCGCCTTTTCGGCGTCGAAGGCCGGCTTCACCTTGCGCGTCAGCGTGGAGTAAAGCTCCTGCAGCACCTGGAAGCTGATGCGCGCGGCGCGGTGGTGCCCGAGATACGCGATCCAATTCTCGGCGCGGGACTGCTTGACCGGATCCGAATCGTGTTGCCAGTAGACGAGGACGTTGGTGTCAACGAGGACCGGGCCGGTCATACAATTCCTCGCGCGTTGGCCGGCGTCCGTCGACCCAGCTAAACTTGCGCGGCTTGTGGGCCAGGAGTCGTTCCATAGCGAGGTCGTATTCGTCCTCCCTCCGCCGCATCCCTTCCAGCAGCTCGGCAAGCCATTTGGACACGCTGCGCTCATCCTGGGCGGCCCGGACCCGGAGCCACGCCGCAGTTTCTTCCGGCAATGTGACGGTGACGTTCTTCATGTCACGAATTTCGTGTAACACGAAACCCGTGTCAACGGGTTTCGTACGGGGGTCACCGCGCCGGCTGCGCGGCGAAGCGCCCGCGGATCTCCCCGCGCATCTCCGAGACCTCGCGGGCCAGATCGTCGACCTTGCCTTCGAGCCTGTCCACCCTGCTTTCGAGCCTGAGAAACAGCCGGAACATGAATATCGCGAACGTCCCGCCGGCGGCGAGCAGCGTCGCGAATCCGCCCAGCATGGTGACGATCTCGGCGCTCACGTCTCAACCATAGCGGGTATTGCTTCCGTCATCCAGCCGCGATCCGCCGGCGCGGCGACGCGTGGTAATCTGGCGTCATGAAGGACCCCTACGAAGTGCTCGGCATCGAGCCCGGCGCGACGCTGGACGAGGTCAAGCGCGCCTACCGGGCGCTCGCCAAGGCGCTGCACCCCGACGCCAACCCGGGCGATAGGGTGGCGGCCAACCGGTTCCGCGAGGCGACGGAAGCCTACGACCTGCTGAGCGATCCCGGGCGCCGGGCCGAGTTCGATTCCGGCGGCTGGCGGCGCGGCCATGCCGACGGGTTCGGGCCCGAGGGCGATGCGTTCCACTTCGACGACGGGATCGGCGAGCGCCCGATCGACCTGTTCGGCGACATCGCCGGCAACCGGCGCGGCCGGGTGTTCGGCGCGGCCAGCACCTCGCTCGCCTTGCCCGGCGAGGATTTGGCCGAGACCGTCGGCATCACCCTCAGGGAGGCGGAGGAGGGGACCCGCAAGGTGGTCGAGCTGGTCACCGGGGCGCGGGTCGAGGTGATCGTCGCCCCCGGCACCGAGAGCGGCCGCACGCTGACCTTCGAGGGGCTGGGCCTGCCCGGGATCGGCGGCGCGCCGCCCGGCAACCTCAACGTGGTGGTCGAGATCCTGCCCGCGCCGATGCTCGACGGCGACGGCTCAGGCTGAGCGGGTCATGCGGGCGTCGCGCCAGGTGCAGTAATAGGTGCAGCCGAAAAGCAGCGCGGCCCCCACCCAGGTCCAGACGCTCGGCAGCTCGTCGAAGAACACGAAGCCGATCAGCGCCACCATCGGCAGCCTCAGATAGAGCACCGGCGAGACCAGGCTCGCCTCCGCCGCGGCGAGCGAGTTGGTGATGCAGACCTGCGCGCCCAGCGCGGCCATGGCGAAGGCGAGGATCCACGGAATGTCGGCGAGCGTCGGCGTCACCCAGGTGACCGCCGCCGGGATCGCCGCGATCGGAATCTGCATGACGAAGCCGTAGAACAGGATGGTGCGAATGCCGTCGTCCCGTGCCAGAAAGCGGGTCGAGACGTCCACCACCCCGAACAGCAGCGCCGCGGCGAGCGCGATGGCGACGCCCGCGTTCACCTCCGCGAAGCCCGGGCGGACGATGATCAGCACGCCGACGAAGCCGAGCACGGTTGCGATCCAGCGATGCGCGTAGGCGCGCTCCTTGAGCAGGATGACCGCGAAGATCAGGGTGAAGATCGGCAGGGTGAACTGGAGCGCCACCGCATCGGCGATGGTGATCAGCCGCACCGCGTAGTAGCCGCAGAACATCGCCGAATAGGCGAACGCGGCGCGCACGGCATAGAGCCGGAGATTGTTCGTCCTGAGCCCCGCCCGCCCGACCCGGGCGAGCCAGGGCAGGAGCACCGCGATCCCGAAGACCAGGCGGAAGACGACGATCTCGAATGTCGAGTAGGTGGCCGACAGATGGCGGACCAAAGCGAGCGCCACCGAGAAGGCGACCGCCGCGCCGAACATCCAGAGCACCCCGACGACCGGGTTGTGGCGACCGGCCAAGCTCACCCGCCGCCGTTCAGCGCCCGCCAGATGCGCTCCGGCGTGGCGGGCAGCGGGACATCCGCCACCCCGCGCGCGGCGAGCGCGTCGGCGACGGCGTTCAGCGTCGCCGGCAGCGCGCCGGTCGGCCCCGATTCGCCCACCCCCTTGGCGCCGATCGGATTGGAGGCGGTGGGAACTCCCGCGCTCGCCACCGCGAAGGCGGCGAGGTCGTCCGCGCGCGGCAGGGCGTAGTCCAAGAACGAGCCGGTCAGCAACTGTCCGCTCTCCGGGTCGGAGCGGATCTCCTCCATGAGCGCCTGACCGATCCCCTGGGCGATGCCGCCATGCAGCTGCCCGGCATAGAGCATCGGGTTGATCACCCGCCCGGCGTCGGAGATCCCGACATAGGCGACGACCTCGACGGCGCCGGTCTCGGGGTCGATCTCGACCTCGCAGACCTGCGCCGAGCTCGGCCAGTTCCAGTACCGCGGCGCGTACCGGGCAGCGGCGTCGAGACCGGGTTCGAGCCCGTCCGGCAAGGGTTCCGCCGCGGCGGCGGCGATTTCTGCGAGGGTGACCGACCGGTCGGTGCCGGCGACCGCGAATCGCGCTTCCCCATAGGCTATGTCCGCCTCGGCCGCTTCCAGCATGTGTGCGGCGATTCGCTTCCCCTTGCCGATCACCTTGTCGGCGGCGAGGCGGATCGCCGATCCGGCGATCGCCGTCGAGCGCGAGTTGAAGGTGCCGCGGCCGTGGGCGACGAGGTCGGTGTCGCCCTGGACGAAGCGGATGTCGCCCGGCGAAACACCGAGGCACTCGCACAATATCTGCCGGAAGATCGTTGCATGGCCCTGGCCGTGATCGACCGTTCCGGTCGCGAGCGTCAGCACGCCCGAGGGGTCGATGCGGATCTCGGCGGTCTCGACGATCGGGGTCGAGGTCTTCTTGACCGTGTTGGCGAAGCCGAAGCCGCGCAGCCTGCCGCGCGCTTCCGCCGCGCGTCTTCGCGCCGGGAACCCTTCATGGTCGGCCGCTTCCAGCGCGCGCTCGAGATTGGCCGGGAAGTCGCCGCAATCGTAGACATAGCCGAGCGCGTTGGTCCACGGCATGCGGTCGGGCGTGACGGTGTTGATGCGCCTGAGCGCCGCCGCCGGCATCCCGAGCTCGCGGGCGGCGAGGTCGACCAGCCGCTCCAGCACGAACGCCGCCTCGGGCGCGCCCGAGCCGCGATAGGGCGAGGTCGGGGCGGTGTGTGTGTGCACGCCCCGTACCGCGACATGCACCGCCGGCGTGCGGTAGACCCCGGCGAGCGTGCCGAGATTGCCGACGGGCGGGCGCGGACCGCGGGTCGACAGGTAGGCGCCGAGATTGGCGGCGGTCGAGACCTGGAGCGCCACGAACCGCCCGTCGGCGTCGAGCCCGAGCGCGGCCTCGGTCGCGCATTCGCGCGCATGGTCGTCGCTCGCCATGCCCTCGGCGCGGGTCGAGAGCCATTTGACCGGGCGCCCGAGCTTGCGCGCCGCCCACAGCACCAGGACCATCTCCGGGTAGTTGGGCCCGCGCGTCCCGAAGCTGCCGCCGATGTCGCCGCACACGACGCGGACCCGGGCTTCCGCCACGCCGAACACCGCGCGGGCGAGATCCCGCCGCAGCGTATGCGGGTTCTGCGCCCCCGAATGGAGGGTGTAGCGGCCCTCATGCCGGTCATAGGCGCCGATGCAGCCGCGCGGCTCGATCATCGCCCCGGTGATCCGGTTGACCGCGAAGCGGCGGCGGACCACATGCGCCGCCCGCTCAAGCGCCGCCGCGACGGCACCGGCGTCGCCCTCCTCGTGGGCGAAGGCGACGTTGTCCGGGCAGAACGGCCACACCGCCGGCGCATGACGCCCGAGCGCCTGTTCGACGGTGGCGACCGAAGGCAGCGGCCGGTAATCCACGTCGATGCGTTCCGCCGCATCCATCGCGCGATCGAGGGTCTCGGCGACGACGAAGGCGACCGCGTCGCCCACGAACCGCACCCGGTCGCGGACCAGCGCAGGCCGCGGCGGGTCGATCATCGGCGTTCCGTCGGGCCGGTTGCGCCTGTCCTCGCAGGGCAGGCAGCCATGCTCGTCCGCCTCCCAGTCCCTGCCGTCGAGCACCGCGAGCACGCCCGGCATGCGCGCCGCGTCCACCGTGTCGATCCCGGCGATCGCCGCATGCGCGTGGGGCGAGCGCAGCACGACGCCATGCGCGAGCCCGGAAAGGTCCAGGTCGTCGAGATAGCGCCCGCCGCCGGTCAGCAGCCGCCGGTCGTCCGCCCGGGCGACCGGGGCGCCGATCCCGTGTTCCGTCATCGCGGACCGGCGCCGCGCGGGCGCTGCGCTATTCGGCCGCGACGAGCTCCGGCCGCTCGATATGCGATTCGTGCAGCGCCGGCATCACCTCGGCGGCGAACTTCTCCATGTTCCTGCGCGTGAGGTCGGCCGGCAGGGTGCCGAACTGGCAGAGCGCGAGCACGTTGCCGAGCGCCACCCGGCGCTGGCAGTCGAGCAGCTTCTCGCGCACCGTGTCCGGGCTGCCGATCACCACCACCTCGTCCTCGATCAGCGATTCCACGGTCTGGCTGCGGCTCAGGCTCGACTTGTGCTTGCGCACGTTCTTCAGCGAGGCGATCGAGGTGTAGCCCGGCGGCAGCAGCATCTCCGGCGGGTTGCGCAGGAACTTGTTGGCGAAGGCCTCGATATGCGGCCTCGCCTCGTCGCGCGCCTGCTCGTCGGTATCGGCGACATAGATCGGCACCAGCCAACCGAGCTGGTCGGGGCTCGCCTCGTAGCCGTGTTCGCGCGCCTTGTCGCGATAGGCGTCCATGAACCGCTTGACCGCGCGGAACGGGCTGTAGGTCTGGAGGTAGGTGTATTTGCGGTCCGGGTGCGCGGTCCACTCGATGGTCTCGGTCGAGCCCTGCGAGGGGCACCAGATCGGCGGGTGCGGGTCCTGGTAGGGGCGCGGCCACAGATTGACGTATTCGAAATGGTAGTGCTCGCCCTCGAAGGAGAACGGGCCTTCCTCGGTCCAGGCGCGGATCACCAGATCGTGCGCCTCGTGGAAGCGGTCGTGCGAGAAGGCCGGGTTGGCGCCCATCGAGTAGTACTCGCAGCCGATGCCGCGCACCATGCCGCTGATCAGCCGCCCGCCTGAGATGCAGTCGATCATCGCATGCTCTTCGGCGAGCGTCAGCGGGTGCTCGCGGATGCCGAAGGCCGAGCCCACGATGGCGATCTTGACCCGCTCGGTGCGCCGCGCCAGCGCCGCCGCGGTGACGATCGGCGACGGCATGATGCCGTAGGCGTTCTGGTGGTGCTCGTTGACGCAGAGCCCGTCGAAGCCGAGCTCCTCGCCGTATTCCAGCTCGTCGAGATAGCGATTGTAGAGCTCGTGTCCCTTCTTGGGGTCGAAATAGCTGTTCGGCAGCACCACCCAGGCCGAGCGGTACTTCTTGTCGTAGTCAAGGTCGAGATAGGCGTAGGGCATCAAATGAAAGAGGAAGACCTTCATCGCGCGCATCCTGTCCTGTGGGCCCGGCGAGTGTAGGGGAACGGGGCGGGGCTCTCAACAAAGCGCCGGTGGGTCAACGCAATTCGACCGGTGTCCGTTGCGCCTATCCGCCGCCGGGAGTGCCTGTACGATCGACTGCGGCAGCCCCCCAGGCGAGGGCAGCCCGAACGTCCGCATCGCTCAGATAGGGATAGTCGGCCAGCAGCTCGGCCGGCGACACGCCGGACGCCAAAATCTGCAGGATATCGGAAACCCGAACCCGGGTTCCGCGAATACGCGGGCGTCCGCCGCAGATCGCGGGGTCGATGTCGACTCGCCCCGAACCGGTCGGTAAATCGACGCCGGATGCGAGCATTTGCACCTCCGAATTCTGGTACGGGTGGCCGGACTCGAACCGGCAAGTCCTTGCGGACAGCGGCTTTTGAGGCCGCCGCGTCTACCAATTCCGCCACACCCGCGACCCGCGCCGCACTGTGCCGCAAATCGCCTCGCATCTCAACGGATCGTTGCCGCGTGTGGCGCGGCCCATTGTCCTGACGTCTTGGCGGGAGCGCCAACACCCGCTCGTCATGCCACCCCCCTCCCGTCATGCCTGGCCCCCGGATCAAGTCCGGCGGTGTTCCGGCCATGTCGGGTGGGGGGACTTGGCGCGAGGGCACACGGGGTTCCGAAACAGGCACTATAGTCGCGGCGCGGCGGGGAGGGCGGCGTGCTGAGACGCCTGTACGACTGGACGATGGGGCTGGCCGGGCGCAAGCGTGCGGTCTGGGCGCTGGCGGCCGTGGCCTTCGTCGAGGGCTGGTTCTTCCCGATCCCGCCCGACGTGCTGCTGATCCCGATGGTGCTGGCGGCGCGCGACCGGGCGTGGCGGTACGCGGCGGTCTGCACCGCGGCCTCGGTGGCGGGCGGGGCGTTCGGCTACGCCATCGGCCTGTTCCTGTTCGAGACGGCGGCGCGGCCGATTCTCGCCTTCTACGGCTACGGCGAGGCTTTTGCCGCGTTCGGCGCGCGCTACAACGAATGGGGCGCGTGGATCGTGTTCGGCGCGGGCTTCACCCCGTTCCCCTACAAGGTGGTCGCCATCGCGAGCGGCGCGACGCGGCTCGACCCGGCGGTTTTCGTTGCCGCCTCGGTGGTGGCGCGCGGGCTCCGCTTCCTCGTCGTGGCGGCGCTGCTCTACTGGATCGGCCCGCCGATCCGCGCCTTCATCGAACGCCGGCTCGGGCTGGTGACCGCCGTCTTCGCCGCCCTCTTGCTTGGCGGCTTCGTCCTTGCCAAATACGCCCTGTGACGATCGAGAAATCCGCCCCCGCCGCGATCCTCGCCGCCAGCGCCCTGATCCTCGGGACCGCGCTCGCCTCGCAATATGCCGGCGGGCTCGCGCCCTGCGAGCTCTGCATCTGGCAGCGCTGGCCCTACGCGGCGGCGATCGGGCTGTCGCTGGTGGCGCTGACCGCGCTGCGGCGCCCGGCCGCGCGCTCGGCCGTGGTCGCGCTCTGCGGGCTTGCCTTCGCGGTGGGCGGAGCGGTCGCGTTCTACCATCTCGGGGTGGAGCAGGGCTGGTTCCGCGGCCCCGCCGGCTGCTCGGCCGCGGCCATCGACGCAACGACGATCGAGGAGCTGAGGCGCCAGCTCGAAGCGGCCCCCGTGGTGCGCTGCGACGAGGTACCATGGTCGCTGATGGGGATCTCGCTCGCCGGCTTCAACCTGATCGCCTCGGCCGTGCTGGCAGCGGGCTGTTTCCTGCTCGTCGCGCGGTCCTGGCGGCGGCCCGCATGAGCAAGCGTCTGACCGCGGAGGACCGGCTGCCCGGCGACCCGGACCGGGCGGAGACCGTCGCCCGCATGATCCGCGTCGACCAGGCCGGCGAGTACGGGGCGGTGCGCATCTATGCCGGGCAGCGCGCGTTCCTCCCGCCGGGCGCCGCGGCCGACGCGGTCGACGAGATGGCCGCCAAGGAAGCCGAACACCTCGCGGCGTTCGACGCGATGGTCGCCGAGCGCGGCGTCCGCCCGACCGCGCTGATGCCCCTCTGGCATGTCGCCGGCTACGCGCTCGGCGCGGCGACCGCGCTGATGGGCGAGCGCGCCGCGATGGCCTGCACCGAGGCGATCGAGGAGGTGATCGACCGCCACTACGCCGAGCAGTCCGCCGCGCTCGGCGAGGACGAGGCCGAGCTCCGCGCCACCATCGACGAGTTCCGCGCCGACGAGATCGAGCACCGCGACCTCGCCGTCGCGCACGCGGCGCACGACGCGCCCGGCTACCGTTTGTTGACCGACGCGGTCAAGACCGGCTCGCGGATCGCGATCTGGCTGTCGACGCGGGTGTAGGCGGCCGCCTCAGGCGAGGGCGTATTCCTGAACCAGGATATCGGCGGGAAGGCCCCACTCGGTGGACAGCGCACGGATCATCGGCAAGGTCAGTGGACGGCGGCGGTTCAGCACCTCCGAGGCATGCGGCTGCGATCCGATCAGCACGGCAAGGTCCCTTTGGCGCAGCCCGCGTGCTTCCATGACGTGTTCGATCAGTGAAATCGGGTCCGGTGCTTCTATCGGCCAATGTACCGCTTCGTATGCTTCCACGAGGGTGACGAGAACTTCGAGCTCGTCGGCTTCCGGCGTATCCGGCGCGGCGTCCAACAAGCGGTCGATCGCCGACAGCGCCGCGTCGTAGTCGGCTTCGCTCCTGATCGGTCTAACGGTCATGCCGATCTCCTAGACGTTGCGTGCGTCGATCGCGTCGTACTCGGCATGCGTGCCCAGAAAGCGGACGTACCCGGTACGGCGGGCGTAGTGGAAAAGCACGATGAGCCTGTACCTGTTTCCACCGATATTGAACACGACCCGGTCATTGCCGACGAAACTCGCGTTGCGGTACGCCGATTTCACGTCCGCGGGCGAGGCCCAGTCGGCTTTCCTCGCCATCGCGTACCAGGCCTTGAGCGGTTGCTCCGACCCGGGTTCCCGGGACCAATAGTCGCGCAAGGCTCTCTTCGCGATGATCCGCACGACTCAAATCTAAGTATCCCGAAACGGGATGTAAAGGGTTGGGGCGCCCGGACTCGAACCGCTATCGGGTTTTCAAAACCCCGCCATCTCCCGGTCGATGCGCCGCATGAAGCGCTGGATGCGCGCGGGCGAGGGCCGGTGCAGGTCGTAGAGCGCGAGATAGCGCACCCGCGCGCCCCTGGCGAGGAACCATTTCATGTAGCGGGTGAACATCTTGCGCGGCGGGTCGCCGAACCAGCGCAGGATGGGCCGGTCGCGCCCATAGGTGACGATCGCCGCGAGCGACCGGATGTGGCGCAAATTGGGGTGGAGCCGGCCATGCTCGTCCTGGCGGAACGAGACCCCGGGGACCATGACCCGGTCGAAGAACCCCTTGAGGATGGCCGGCGGGCCGAGCGTCCAGGTCGGGAACACGAAGACCAGCCCTTCGGCGGCGAACAGGCGCTCCGCATGGCCCGCTGTGCGCGCCCGGTTCGCCTCCTCGTCGAAATAGGCCGCGCGCTCCTCCGCCGTCAGCACCGGGTCGAAGCCCTCGGCGTAGAGGTCGCAGAGATCGACGCTGTGGCCCGCGCGTTCGAGCGCCGCGACGGCGCGGTCGCGGAGCGCGGCGTTGAGGCTGTCGGCGCCGGGATGGGCGAAGACGAGGAGGATATTCACGCGCGGACGATGGGCGGCGGGGCGAAGGCGCTGACCTCGGGCGCCGGCCCGTCGAACCGCTCGACCTCGACCAGGGCGGTCTGCGCCGCGCTGCACTGGGTGAGCGCGGATGTCGGCTTGTCGATGGTGAGCACGTTGGGGTTGCCGTGCTTCTCCAGGCTGCCCGGAATCGCCGGATCGTCCGGGTCGAACCACGCGCCGGTGGCGAGCTCCACCACGCCGGGGCGGATCGCATCGCTCGCCAGCGCGCCCGCGAGGCAGGCGCCGCGGTCGTTGTACAGGCGGACGATGTCGCCGTCGGCGATGCCCCGCGAAGCGGCATCGACCGGGTTCATCCGCACCGCCTCGCGTCCCGCCACCTTGGCGGCGCGGCTCACCGAACCGCAGTCGAGCTGGCTGTGGAGCCGCGCGCGCGGCTGGTTCGAGACCAGATGGAGGGGGAATCGGGCCGCCTTCGCCCCGCCCAGCCATTCGACCGGCTCCATCCATGTCGGATGGCCGGGAACGTCGTCATAGCCGAACCCGGCGATGGTCTCGGACCAGATTTCGATCCTGCCGGACGGGGTCTTGAGCGGCGCCGCTTCCGGCTCGGCGCGGAAATCGGCGAACGGGATCGGCGGCGCGTCCGGCAGCGGAAGCTCGAAATAACCCTCCTCCCAGAACGCGTCGAAGCCCGGCATCTCGATCCCGTCCCTGGCGACGCGCTGGCGGTAGATGTCGTAGAGATGGCGCAGCCATTCGGTCTCGCTTCTCCCCTCGGTGAACGAATCGGCGAAGCCCAGCCGCCCGGCGAGCGCGGCGTAGATGTCGTACTCGTTGCGCGCCCCGCCGACCGGGTCGATCGCCTGCTGGCTGGCGAAGACGAAGCGGTCGAAGTTCGACGCCGCGATGTCGTTGCGCTCCAGCGTCGTCGTGCAGGGCAGCACGATGTCGGCGCGCTTGGCGGCGGGAGTCCACCAGGGCTCGTGGATGACGATGGTCTCCGGCTTCGCCCAGCCCCTGAGCAGGTTGTTGAGGTCCTGCTGCTTGTGGAACGGGTTGCCGCCGCACCAGTAGACCAGCCGGATGTCCGGATAGCGCCGTTCCTCGCCGTTGAAGCTGTAGGCCGCGCCCGGGTTGAGCAGCATGTCGGCGAGCCTGGCGACCGGGATCCAGCTCTCGACGGCGTTCCGGCCCGCCGGGAGCTTGGGCGGGGCGACCTGCCGGGTCGGCGCGCCGATGCCGTGAATGGCGCCGTAGCCGAAGCCGAAACCGCCGCCGGGGAGGCCGATCTGGCCCAGCATGGCGGCCAGGGCGATGGTCATCCAGTAGGGCTGCTCGCCGTGGTCGGCGCGCTGCACCGACCAGCTCACGGCGATCAGGGTCCGCGACGACGCCATCTTGCGGGCGAGGCCGCGGATCGCCCCCGCCGGCATTTCGGCGATCGCCGCGGCCCAGTCGGCGTCCTTGGCGGTCCCGTCCGCCTCGCCCAGCAGGTACGCCGCGAGCCGCTCGAAACCGGTGCAGCAGCGCGCGAGGAAATCCGTGTCGTGCAGGTCTTCCACCAGCAGCGTGTGGGCGAGGCCCAGCATCACCGCGAGATCGGTGTTGGGGCGGATGGCATGCCATTCGGCCGCGACCTCTTCGGCGGTGTCGTCGCGGATCGGGCCGATGCAGACGAACTCGGTTCCCGACTCGACGGCACGACGCTGCCAATCCGCCGCCTCGTGCGCGCCGACGCCGCCCTGGTTGACGTTGGCGTTCTTGGGCGCCATGCCGCCGAAAGCGACGATGAGCTCGGTATGCTCGACGATCGTGGGCCAGGTGTTGACCGGGCCGACCACCGGGCTCATCGAGCCCACGATGCGCGGCACGATCACGCTCGCCGCGCCAAAGCTGTAATTGGTGACCTGGTCGACGAAGCCGCCATGCAGGTTGAGAAAGCGGGAGAGCTGGCTGCGCGCGTTGTGGAAGCCGCCGGCGCTGGCCCAGCCCGAGCTGCCGTAGACGGCCTCGTTGCCGTGCTCCCGCTTGACCCGGTCGAGCTCGCCCGCGACCAGGTCGAGCGCCCGGTCCCAGCTCACTTCGATGAAGGGCTCCGCGCCCCTGAGCGCGGTGTTCGTGCCCGGCCCGCCCTCCAGCCACGACTTGCGCACCGCCGGACGGGCGATGCGGCATTCGGCGTGGACCGCATCGGGCAGCGCCCGGATGAAGGGCGCGGGATCGGGGTCCTTGGCGAACGGCGTGACGCCGACCAGCCTGCCGTCCACCGTCTCGGCGGTGAACGCCCCCCAATGGCTCGCCCCGAAAGCGGTCCGCGTCCCGTCCGGCATGTCCGGCCTCCCTCGTCCTCCGGGCTATCGTAGCGCAAGCGGCAGGGCGGTGAAGCCGCGCAAGCACGGCGGGCGCATTCCCGCTTCCGGCACGCGTCGGCCAAGTCTAGACTGGCGGCCCATCCAAGGCGGACGGTCGCGTCGATGCAAACCTATACCGCAGTCGTCGAGCGATGCCCGGATACAGGGCTCTATGTCGGCTATGTCCCCGGCTTTCCCGGCGCCCACAGCCAGGGCGAGACGCTCGACGAGCTGAACGCCAATCTCAGAGAAGTCATTGCAATGAGCCGCGAGGACGTCGTGCCCCGGACAGGCCGCGTATCCGTCGGCATGTCGACTATTGTGGTGTAGGGAGAGTTGGCGCGGATAGGGCGGCGGCGTCCGACATATTCGGGCTTCGTTGGCGACACCTCTACCCCACTGCACGCCGCTTTGCTTTGAATCGAAGATCCATGCGCTACTTCGCAAATCAGGCGCACAAAGTTGAAACCACCGAGGCGGGACCGCCCTCGTGGTCTCCCGACAAGACGCCCTGTCCGAAGGGAATGACTCTCCGCGAGCGGAACGAGCTTCTGCGGAATTCAGTTGCCGAAGACCCGGACGTACCGGGATCCAGACGATTCGCCCTCCGCCGCACCGAGTCGGGGCTGGAATTCTTCACTGCTCAGATGACGCGAGTCGCAAACGGCGAGTTCGAGTATCATGGCTACCCTGCGAGCTACGTTCCGGGCAGGATTCTGCGACACTTCAGGGATCGGGGTGCTATTTCCAATTCGGAATACCGAACTCTGCTAAAGAGGCTCGGATAACGATGCTGATCGGAAACCGAAACAGCTTCGCAGTCGGTATCGAGCCACTCTCGCCGTCCTGGGAGCGCCGATTTCCCCCCGAATTCACAGCTTGGGCGCAGCTGTCGCTCTGGATCAATGGAGAAAACATCTGCCGAAATCTCCTGGACGGCTCGGATTCCGTTCGCGAGGGAGTCAACGTGCCGCTTGCCCCGATCGCGGACTGGCTGGTGCGATCCTGGACCTTTCTCGAATTCGAGGAACGTCCCAGCGGCTTTCCCCTAGGTATCTCATCACGCAATACCGTCAGGCGTTGGGGAGATTCACTGCCTCCCGCCGAATTCGGCGAAGACGACTGGCTGGATGCGCGCGAACTTTGGTGGTCGCGGCACTTTCTCGCCGCGGGCGCGGACGGCGCTCATTTGCCGAATGTTTCCTTGATCCGGGGTGGCGACCGGTTGTTCATCGAATGGGCACAGGCTGAATTCGCCGGTTCTCCGGCTCCTCGATTTCTGTCGGTGGACGGTCGCCAGACGATCGGCTGGAGCGAGGGCGAAGAGATTCTTTCCGACTTCGTGTCTTACGTCGCTCGATGGCTTCGGGACGGTGGACTCGACGACGTATACCCTTGGGTTTACCGGGCAGACCCGCTCCGTGAAGCGATGCCGGATTTCTCTGAAGCATTGCAGGCATACACCGGAATCCCTGCGGATGTCCTGCGCGGCCGGACCGGCTCCCGCGACGATGCCGAGTTGCGGCAAAAGCTTGGCCTTCATGCAGACGAGAGGGATCCGGGTGGCAGCGTGGTCACTCAAGTCCTGCGAGACCTCCCACCCGGAATTTCCGACTCCATGTGGGACTTGGTCTGGCGACTTGACGGTGAAAGTCGATCTGCCACTGGCTTTGCCGAGGAGCTGAGAGCCTTGGCACTCGATGCGGTGCGGCCCGCTTCCGATCCGGAGACATCCGGCTATCTCGCCGCCCAGGGTCTTCGGGATTATCTTGGCCTCAATGGGCAACCGATCGAGGATGTGGACGGGCAGTTGAGGGAAGCCGGGGTGAACCTCATCGATTCCGATGTCAAGTGCACGCACGAACGAATGCTGGCGGGGTTTCGACGCGGTTGTGGTGCCGCTGCGATCATCAATCGTACCCCCCGCACCTCGACGCCTTGGGGCCGGAGGTTCGAGTCGATTCGGGCCCTGGGACATCTGCTGTTGGATCCGTACCGCCGAGACGCTCTGGGAGCTGCGTCGACAGCCTTCGCGCAGCCTTGGGCGCGGCGCCGGGCAGGGGCTTTCGCGGCGGAATTCCTACTCCCCAGCGAAGCATTGGGAGAGGAAGCCCATAGTCTCGATTCGTATGCCGAGCCGGAGAGGTTCCTGCATGTACTGGAGAGGTACGGGGTCGGCGCACAAACGGCAGCCTATCACCTCTGGAACCGCGGGTTTCTCTCAAGCACTCAGGTTCGGGATGACCTGATCGATCAATTCTCCAACGTAGAACCGTATTAGGGTCGGATTGCCCGCGTCGAAAGGCGCACACTCTCTCTTCTCGGCGAAGCCTGCTCTCAGCCCCGGCGCTCTCGGTCCCGCCCCTACCGCAGCGCAAGCGGCAGGCTGTTGAAGCCGCGGAAGCGGGCGCGGCCGCCGCGTTCCGGCTTGCCGGCGAGCTCGATCGAGGGGAACCGGGCCAAGAGCTTGCCGATCGCCACGCGCCCCTCCATGCGGGCGAGCGACATGCCGGCGCAGGCATGCACCCCGGCGCCGAAGGCGAGATGCCGGTTGGGCGTGCGCGACACGTCGAGCCGGTCGGGGTCGGGGAATTCCGCGGGGTCGCGGTTGGCGGCCCCGATCGACATGTGGATATAGGTCCCGGCGGCGAGCTTCGCCCCGCCGAGCGTCGCATCGACCGTGAGCCGCCGGTTGCCGATCTGGTTCGAGCTCTCGAAGCGCAGGAGCTCCTCGACCGCCGTGCCGATCAGCCCGGGATCCTCGCGCAGCCGCCGCATCTCGCCCGGGAAGCGGAGCAGCGCCTCGACCCCGTTGCCGATCAGGTTGGTGGTCGTCTCGTGCCCCGCGTTGAGCAGAAAAATGCAGTTGTGCAGCAATTCGAGCTCGCTCAGCGCCGCGCCGTCCGCGTCGGGGCCGATCAGCTTGGACAGGATTTCGGCGTCGTCGTCGCCCGCATCCCGCACGCGGCGCGCGACCAGGCTGCGCAGATAGTCCTTGAACTCGTCCACCGCCTCCGAGCCGCGCGCCACCTGGTCCGGGCTCGGCCGGGGTTCGAGCCCGCTCAGGATCGCCAGCGACCAGCCCCTGAGCGGCGCCCGTTCGGGGCGCGGAATGCCCAGCATGTCGCCGATCAACTCGACCGGCAGCGCCGAGGCGAGGTCGCGGATCAGGTCGCAGGACCCGCGCTCGGCGATGTCGTCCAGCATGTCGTCGACCACCGCCTCGACGCGCGGCTGGAGCGCCCTCAGCGCGCGCGGGGTGAAGGCCGGCATCAGCCGCTTGCGCACCCGCGTGTGGTAGGGCGCGTCGTTGAACACCAGGCTCGTCGTGTGGTGCTCGTAGAGCGGCGTCTCCCCCATCGCCGGGCGGAAATCGACCGTCTTGTCCGACGAGTAGCGCGCGGCGTCGTGATAGACCTCCGTCACGTCGGCGTAGCGGGTGAGGAAGACCGAGCCGTCGGCCATGGTCTTCACCGGGGCGTGCCGGCGGAGCGCGCGGTAGGTCGGGAACGGGTCGTCGAGGAAGCCCCGCGTCAGGCGGGCGATGTCGAAGCCCTCGGCGAGCTCCCTCTCCACGGCCGAGGGCTCAGTCCTCGATGCGGAACACGCGCTTTGCGGTCAGCCCGAGGATGTTGCGCTTGGCCGCCTCGTCGAAGAAGGGCAGGTCGAAGATCACGCTCGGCGCGTCGAAATCCCAGTGCGGCCAGTCCGAGGAGTACATCATCTGGGTCGAGGCGTTGAACGCATCGCAGGTCGCCTCCAGCAGCTTCATGTTGGTGCGCTCCAGCGGCTGCGAGGTGTAGTACATCTCGCCGATATATTCGCTCGGCAGGCGCTTCAGCGCCGGCGCCTCGGACGAGCGCATCAGGTACTCGTTGTCGAGCCGGGGCATCATGAAGGAGAGCCAGGCGATGCCGCTCTCGATCCAGACCACCGGCAGGTTGGGGAAGCGCTCCGGCAGGCCGTTCATCACCCAGTTGGCGAGATGCACCATGTTGCACAGCGAGAACGAGATCGCGTGCATGGTGAGGAAGCGGTTGAGCTGGCGCACATAGCCGTCGCCGCCCCAGTTGGGCCCGGCGTGGAAGCCGAGCGTCATCCCGCGCTCCTCGATCATCCGGTAGAGCCGCATATAGGCATTGTGGTGCACCGGCTTGTAGCGCACCGAGGTGACCATGAAGCCGACCACCCCCCTGGTGTCGCTGTAGCGCTCGACGATCTCCTCGCAGGCCGGCGGGTCGTTGAAGGGGAGGTAGAGCAGCGACTTGATGCGCTCGTCGGCCGACAGCACCCGGTCGGTCACCCAGTGGTTGTAGCCCCTGGACAGCGCGATCTCGACGTCGAGCTCGGGATGCAGGCCGAGCGCCAGCATCGGCGTCGGGAAGATCACCTGGTAGTCGATGCCGAAGCTCTCGATGGCGCGGCGAACCAGGCTGACATCGCGCTGGATGCCGGGCTCGCCGGGCTCCAGCACGCCCGGCTCGTGCGGGATCCGCCCGCCGACGCTCTGGTGCAGCGGCCAGCCGCTGGCCTGCATGATGCCGGTGTTGACGTCTCCCCGCCCGTCGCCGCCGCCGCGGAAATTCGACGCGATGTCGCGGATCACCGGGTCGGGGATGTATTCGACGATCTCGCCCCAGGACTGGTTCTCGAAGTGATGCGCGTCGACGTCGACGATCAGGTAGTCGTCCAGATTGCGCTCCCGCGCCTGGCGCGCCGCGTGGGCCAGGATGTCCCGCGTCGCGGCGTCCCGCTTGAGCTCGGGGAGCCGGGTCTGGCCCGCGCCCTGTTCGATGGTGTCCATGCTGGGCCTCTCTGTACGTTCCCGCGCGCAAGTCTAGGAGAAGGGCTCTCCGGTCGGCAAGCCGCGCGGTTGCCGGCCGCGCCGGGCGCTGCTAGTTTCCGCCCGCCGCCGACCTCCCGAATGCGCGCATTCCCGGACGCGGACGCCCCGTCCGCGGCGCGGTCGCGTGCCGGCGGTCCCCCGATTTCGGAGCACAGCGATGTCCAGCCAGCCGCGTTACCCCCATGAAGACCTCGAATACGGCGAGACCCTGGAGGTCGCGCCCGGCGTGCACTGGCTCAAGATGCCGCTCCCCTTCGCGCTCGACCACATCAACCTCTATCTCATCGAGGACGGCGACGGCTGGACGGTCGTCGACACCGGGTGGAACGGCGACGACGCGAGGGCGCACTGGCAGGCCGTGCTCAAGCGGTTCGGCGGCCGCCCGCTCAAGCGCGCCATCGTCACCCATTTCCACCCCGACCATCTCGGCCTCGCCGGCTGGCTGCAGGAGGAGTACGGCACCGCGCTGTGGATGACCTACGGCGAGTGGCTGCAGGCCCATCTCGCCTGGACGCAGGACGTGACCCACGACGTCGAGGGCTGGATGGAGTTCTTCCGGGTCAACGGGCTCGACGCCGACAGCGTCGACGCCTACCGGGCCGGGGTGGGGAATTTCGGGCGCTGGACCACGCCGGTGCCGTCCCGGGTGCGGCGCATCTGGCACAACGGCGAGTTCGACATCGGCGGGCGGACATGGCAGGTGATCGTCGGCGGCGGGCATTCGCCCGAGCACGCCTCGCTCTACTGCCCGGAGCTCAAGCTGCTGATCGCCGGCGACCAGGTGCTGCCCCGCATTACCACCAATATCAGCGTCTGGTTCGCCGAGCCCGAGGGCGACCCGCTGCGCCACTTCGTCGAGAGCTTCGACCGCTTCCGTCACCTGCCCGGGGAGTGTTTTGTGCTGCCCTCGCACAACCGCCCCTTCTACGGGCTGCTGGAACGGCTCGACTACCTACAGGAGCACCACCGCGAGCGGCTCGAAATCGCGCGCGATTTCTGCGCCGAGCCGCGCACCGCGCTCGATCTGATCCCGGTGCTGTTCAAGCGCGAGCTCGACAACCACCAGATCGCCTTCGCCATGGGCGAGGCGCTGTCGCACCTGCATTATCTGGTGAGCGAGGGCACGCTGGTCCGCATGGACGGCGAGGCCGACGGGCTGGTCCGCTACCGGCAGGCCGGCTGATGCGCGAGCCGGGCGCGGTCGGCAGCTACGCCGTCGTCGTCGAGGAGCGCCATACCGCGCATGCCGCCGGCAATCCCGGGGTACGAGTCCTCTCCACCCCGACGCTCGCGCATTTCTGCGCGCTGGCCGCGCGGAACGCCATCGCCCCGGGCCTCGCCGGGGGCGAGGTCGCGACGCCGCGGTGCTCCACCCTCGCCCATCTCAAGGCATCGCCCCCCGGCGCCCGGATCGAGGCGACCGCGCTTGTGACCGCGGTGAAGGGGCGGGAATTCACCCTCGATGTCGAGGCCCGCGACGGCGAAGGGACGGCGATGACCGGCACCCTGGTGTGGGCGATCGAGGACCGCGATGCCTTGCTCGCCGCGGCGGGCGGGTAACCCGATGGGCAGCTACGCCATCGGCATGCGCGGGCGCTACGAGGCGACGGTCGAGCCGCGCCATTGCGGGCCGGAGAACGGCTATCCCGACTTTTTCTTCCTCTCCGACCCGTGGTTCACCCTGTTCTGCGAAATCGCCTGCGACGAGGCGATGAAGCCGGGTTACGGGCCGGGCGAGGCGAGCGTCGGCGTCCGTCTCGACCTCGAACGCCTGGCCCCGGTGCCGGCCGGGCGCCGGGTGCGCCTGGAGGCCCGGGTGGCCGCGCTGGACGGCCGCCGGCTGCGCTTCGAAGTGGTGGGCGAGGATGCCGGCCGCGCCTTCGTCCGCGGCACCCACGACCGGGTCGCCGTCGACCTCGAACGCTTTCTGGCGCGCCTGCCCACGGCCGGGTAGGGCGCGCTCACGACCCGCCGATATGGCTCTCGTGGTTGTCGAGATACCATTCGGCGATCTCTTCCCGCTTGGCGAACCACACCCCTTCGAACCCCTTGGCGTAGTCGATGAACTCGCGCAGCGCGCGGACCCGGAAGGGCTGGCCCCAGACATGCGGGTGGATGCCGACATTCATCAGCCGGCCGCTGTCGCCGCCCTCGCGGTAGAGCTCGTCGAACTGGTCCTTCAGCATCGCGAAGGCTTGCTCGTTGGTCATGCCGCGGCGCAGATAGATGGTGAAGTCGTTGACCTCGTTGGAATAGGGCACCGAGACCACGGGCCCGCTCGCGGTGTGGATCAGATAGGGCTGGTCGTCGTTCATGAAATCGTTGGTGTAGATCAGCCCCTGCTCGGCGATGGTCTCGACCGTGCTTGCGTTGCAGCGCAGCGAGGACGAGAGCCAGCCCCTGGCCGGGCGGCCGACCGCCTCCTCGTACACCCGGAGCGTCTCCAGGATGATGCCGCGCTCGGTCTCCGGGTCGTCGAAATAGTTGGTCAGAAGGTCGGTCTGGACGTAGTTGTGGGCGACCAGCTCCCAGCCGCGCTCGTTCGCCGCATCGATCACCGCGCGCCGCTCCAGCCCCATCTTGGCGTTCATCGTGCAGCTCGCCGGCACGCCGGCGCGGTCGAAGATGTCGATCAGCCGCCAGATGCCGACCCGCTGGCCGTATTCGCGCCAGGTGAAATTGGGATAGTCCGGCACGTTGCCCGGCAGCGGGTCGGGCAGGATCGCCGGACCGCCGGCGTAGTAGGGACCGGCGCTGTCCTTGGTCAGGTCCCAGTATTCCAGGTTGAAGGTGAGGATCAGCGCGAGCCGCGCCCCGTTCGGCCAGCGCAGGGGCTTGCGTTGGGACAGCGGGACGTAGTCGTAATGCATCGGTTTCTCCCTTGGCGGCGGACGCCGCGGCAATAGCGCATCAGCCGCCGCCGCGCCAGTCGCGCCAGTCCTCCGGCGTGTCGATGTCGAGCGCGAGCCCGGGGTTGTCGACCGCCTCGGCCGCGACCCCGAGGCGCGCGGCCTCCGCCATGTGGGCGGCGAAGCTGCCGGCCCCGAAGCGGAAGGCGAAGTCGAGCCCGGCGTCGAGCGCGAGCCCGTTGGTGCCCCTTCGGTGGCGGTCCGGCGCGACGGCAACCGGGCTCGCCGTCCCGGCCAGCGCCAGCACGTCGCCCGGTTGCGCGGTCGGCAAATCGCTCGGCAGGACGACGATGCGCGCCGCGCCCAGAAGCCGCGCCGCGCCCCGCCCGGCCTCGACCGCCGCGTTGAGGCCGAGCCCGGGGTCGGCGACAAGCACCGCATCGGCCGCGGCCGGGTGCGCGGCGACCGCTTCGTCCGGGCTCACCAGCAGCGTCGGGCCGGCGAGCGCGCCGGCGAGCCCCAGCGCGTGGACCAGGAATTCCTCGTTGAGCGCGGCGCGCGCCGCATCGTCCATCGCTCCGGCGAGGCGGCGCTTGCCGTCGGCGAGCGAGCGCACCGGAACGATGGCCGAGACGATCATCGCGCGCCGGCGCCGAGCCCCGCGGCGAAGGCAAGCGTCTCCTCGGCCAGCGCCCGCGAATCGGATTCGTCGCGCATCACCGTCTCTGTGACACAAACCGCCATGCCGAGCTCGCTTATGGCCGGGGCGAGGGCGGCGTCCAGCTCGTCGATCACCATGCCGTCGATCCGCGCGCCGTAATGCCGGGCGATGCCGAGCGCGTCGGTCTCGGCGCCGAGCTCCGCCATCATCTTGGCCGCCGGCCCCTTGATCGCCCGCCCGCCGACGATGGGCGAGACGGCCACCACCGGGACATTCCGCGCGTCGAGAAAGGCGGCGACATCCGCCATGCCGACGATCGGCGCGACGCTGACATAGGGGTTGGAGGGGCAGATGACGACCGCTTGGAGCGCCTTGTCGGCGAGGGCGGCGGCGAAGCCGGGGGAGGGGCCGGCCGCCTCGATCCCGTCGAAGCGGAAGCCCGAGACCCGGGGCTCGCATTGCCGGCGGACGAAATAGTCCTGGAAGGGGAGGGCGCCCTCGTCGGTCTCGACGACGGTGCGGACGGGCGCATCGCTCATCGGCACGATGCGGTGTCCGATGCCGAGCGCCGCCGAGAGCGCCGCCGTCGCCTGCGACAGGGTCTTGCCCGCCTCCAGCATGCGGCGGCGCTCGACATGGGTGGCGAGGTCCTTGTCGCCCAGCCTGAACCAGGTCTCGCCGCCGAGCTCGGCCAGCGCCGCCATGAACGACCAGGTCTCGCCGGCGACGCCCCACCCGGTCTCCTCGTTGGCGCGCCCGGCGAGCGTGTACATCACCGTGTCGAGGTCGGGCGAGACCGGCAGCCCGAGATGCTCGAAATCGTCGCCGGTGTTGACGACCACGGTCAGGCGTTCCGGGTCGAGCGCGCCGGCGAGGCCGCGCGCCAGCCTGGCACCGCCGACGCCGCCCGCGAGCGCGAGAACATGCCCGGCCATGGTCAGCAGAACAGGTCGAATTCGCGCGGCCGGATCAGGTCGGCGGCGCGCGCCTCCCCGGACTCCGCCGCGAGCCCGCGCACAAGCGCGATCGGCCGCCTCTCGTCCGCCTCGCCCATGGCGAGCGCCGCCGCCGCGGCGATCTGGTCGGCGAGCCCCACCTCGCTCACCTGCAACGGCCGGCCGAACATGTCCGGCCTGCCGCGCAGATCGGCGAGCGTCGTCACCCCGGCGGCGCCGAGCGCGGTCGCCGCGGTGCCGAGCCGCCAGGCGCGCCCCAGGCTGTCGGCGACGATCACCCCGGGGGCGATTCCGGTGCGCCGTTCGATCCCGGCGCGGATCGCCGCCGCGCTGCCGTCCGGGTCCTCGGGCAGCAACAGCACCCTCCTGTCGCCGCCCTCCTCCACGTTGGACGCGTCGATCCCCGCATTCGCCAGCACATAGCCGAGCCGGTGGCGCACCACGATCAGCCCGGGGCGCGCCCGCATCACCCGCTCCGACTCGGCCAGGATCAGCTCGATCACCCGCGCGTCCTTGCCGGTTTCGCGGGCGAGCCGTTCGGCCTCCGGGGAAGGGGAGACGCCGTCAAGGTCCACCCGCCGCCCCTCCGCCTTGGAGACGATTTTTTGGGCGATCGCCAGGATGTCGCCCGCCGCCGGGGCGAGGCCCGAGGCCCGGTAGGCATCGAGCACCACGCCGCAAAGGTCGTCGCCGGCCGCGATGTCCGGCACGCCATCCAGCGCGACGATTTCGAGCCGGGGCGCGCTCGCGGTCAATCCGACTCCCCGGGCAGCCCGGTGATGCGGATGCCGGAGCCGGGCGATTCGTAGCGCCGGTTGATCCAGATCAGCACCGAGGTCAGCGCCTCGGCGGCGACGGCGTTGTCGAGCGGCCCGGCCTCGATGCCGCGCAGGCCCGCCGCCTCGATCAGCGCCACGGCTTCGGCGCGCGCCTCCCTCGAGTCGCCGCAGACCAGCACGTCGCACTCCATCTCGTGACCGGGATCGGCGAGGTGGTCGGCGGCGACGTTCTGGAACGCCGACACCACGCGGGTCTCATCGCCGAGAATGCCTTGCGCGATGGCCGCCGCCGAGCCCTCCGGCGGGAGCTGCACCCGGGCGACCCGGGGCGGCACCAGCGGCACCGTCACGTCGATCACGATCTTGCCGCGCGCGGCATCGGCGATGTCGCTCATGGTCCGGCGCTGGGCGGCGAAGGGAACGGTGACGACGACGATATCCGCTTCCGCCGCGGCATCGGTATTGGCCGCCCCCTCGACCGCGCCGTGTTCGGAGAGCGCCGCCGCGCTGGCCGCGGCGCGCTCGGCCGAGCGCGAGCCGACGATCACCCGGTAGCCGGCGCGCGCCCAGCGCACCGCGAGCCCGGTGCCCTCGGCCCCGGTGCCGCCGACGATGGCGATGACGGGAAGTGCGCTCACCGCGCGGCCGCGACGGGTTCGAGCGGCGCCGCGCCGCGCCCGGCGGCGATGCGCGCCGCGTCGACCGGGCCGTAGGTCGTCGAGCGCTGGCGCGGCAGGCGCCCGGCGCCCGCGATCAGCGCGTCCATCTCGTCGGGCGGCAGCTCCTGGCCGTGCGCCGTGCCCGCGGCGCGCGAGATGCTCTCGTTCATCAGCGTGCCGCCCAGATCGTTGACCCCGGCATCGAGGCAAGAGGCCGCGCCCTCGCGCCCCATCTTCACCCAGGACACCTGGATGTTGGGGATCGACGGGTTGAGCGCGAGCCGGGCCACGGCGTGCATCAGCACGGCCTCGCGCCAGGTCGGGCCCTTGCGCGCCTTGCCGCGGAGATAGATCGGCGCCTCCATGTGGACGAAGGGGAGCGGCACGAACTCGGTGAACCCGCCGGTGTCGGCCTGCAGGTCGCGCACCGCGTTGAGGTGCCGCGCCCAGGACGCCGGCCCCTCGACGCTGCCGAACATGACGGTCGCGGTGGTCCTGAGTCCCAGCCGGTGCGCGGTGCGGATCACCGACAGCCACTCGTCGACCGTCACCTTGTCGGGGCAGAGGATTTGGCGGATCGGGGGATCGAGGATTTCCGCCGCGGTACCGGGCAGCGAGCCGAGCCCGGCATCGATCAGCCGTTCCAGGAAGGCGTCCACCGGCAGCCCCAGCGTCGCCGCGCCCTGGCTGATCTCGAGCGGCGAGAAGGCGTGGACGTGCATCTCGGGCGCCACGCGCTTCACCGCGCGGGCGATCGCGACATAGGTCTCGCCGGTGTAGTCGGGATGGATGCCGCCTTGCAGACAGACTTCCGTCGCGCCGCGCACCCACGCTTCGGCGACGCGCCGCTCGATCTCCTCGAGGTCGAGGTCGTAGGGGGTGCCGCGCAGCCCGGCGCTGGAGCGCCCCTTGGAGAAGGCGCAGAACCGGCAGGCATAGGTGCAGATGTTGGTGTAGTTGATGTTGCGGTTGACGACATAGGTCACGACATCGCCGGACACCTCGCGCCTGATCGCATCCGCCGCCGCGACCACGGCATCGAACCGCCCGGCCCGCGCGCCGAACAAATGCACGATCTCCCCAATCTCCAGCCGCATGCCCGCGGCGGCGCGGTCGATTATGGGTGCGAGGTCGTCGGTGCGGATCGCGGGAGCCCGGACTGCGCGGTCCGCCGGCGGGCCTTCGGCGACCCCGGGAGCCCAGAAATCGGGCCTGGCGAACCCCTCCGAATCGATCGTGCGGCGCACCGCGGGCGCGAGCGCGGGATCGACCCAGCGTTCCGCGTCCAGCGCATAGGCCGGGTAGACCGCCAGACGCTCGACCAGCAGCTTGCCGGCGGCGGCGCTCTGCCGCGCGAGCGCGTCGATCTCCGGCCACGGCGCCTCCGGGTTGACGTGGTCCGGGGTGACCGGCGAGACCCCGCCCCAGTCGTTGAGCCCGGCGGCGATCAGATCGGGCCAGGTCCCGGCGCTCAGATTGGGCGGCGCCTGGATGCTCATCGCCGGGCCGAGCACGTGGCGCGCGGCGGCGACCGTCCAGGCGAGCTCTTCCGGCGCCGGCTCGGGCGCGCCCGCCATGCGGGTGCCCGGCTTGGCGCGGAAGTTCTGCACGATGACTTCCTGGATGTGGCCGTGCGCGCGATGCAGCTCGGCGATGGCGAACAGGTCGTCGAGCCGTTCCGCCCGGGTCTCGCCGATGCCGATCAGGATGCCGGTGGTGAAGGGGACGGCGAGCTCGCCGGCCTCGCGGAGGGTGGCGAGCCGGGGGCCGGGCCGCTTGTCGGGCGAGCCGAAATGCGGGAAGCCGCGCCGCGCCAGCCTCTCCGACAGGCTTTCGAGCATGATCCCCTGCGACACCGAGACCTCGCGGAGCGCGGCGATATCGGCGCGGCCCAGCACCCCCGGGTTGACATGCGGCAAGAGCCCGGTCTCCTCGAACACCAGCCGCGCCGCGTGGACCAGGTATTCGATCGTCGTCCCGAAGCCCAGCGCGGCCAGCGCCTCGCGCGCCGCGCGGTAGCGCAATTCGGGCTTGTCGCCGAGGGTGAACAGCGCCTCCTTGCAGCCGGCCTTCCGCCCCGCCTCGGCGATCGCCAGCACCTCCTCCGGCGACAGATAGGCGGCGACGCCGCGCCGCGGCGGCGCTGCGAAGGTGCAGTAATGGCAGACGTCGCGGCAGAGCCGGGTCAGCGGCACGAACACCTTGCGCGAATACGACACCGTATGCCCGAACCCGGCATCGCGCAGCCGCACCGCCTCCGCCGCCAGCTCGTCATACGGGGCGGCGAGCAGGTGGCGGCGGAGGTCCTCGCGGTTCATTGCGCCGCCTCGCCGGCCGCCTCGCCCGCCGCGGCGTTCGCCGCGATCGCCTTCAGCGACTCCTTGTCGATCTTGCGCGACGGGCCGAGCGGCATCTCCGCCACCAGCTCCAGCCGTTCCGGCAGCTTGTACTTGGCGATGCCCCGCTCCAGCAGCCAGGCGCAGAGCCCGTCCAGCGTCACCGCGCCGTCGTTGCGGGCGACGGCGAAGGCGCAGCCGATCTCGCCGAGCCGCGCATGCGGCGCCGGCACGACCGCCGCCTGGTCGATCTCCGGATGGTCGAGCAGCAGCTCCTCGACCTCGCGCGTCGAGTACTTGACCCCGCCCCGGTTGACCGTGTCCTTGATGCGGCCCTTGAGCACCACATTGCCGTGAACGTCGACGGTCGCGAGGTCGCCGGTGCGGAACCAGCGGTCGTGGGTGAACGCCTCGGCGTTCGACCCGGGGTCGCGGAAATAGCCCGGAAAGACCGAGGCGCCGCGCACCTGAAGCTCGCCCTCGGCGCCTTGCGGCAACGCTTCGCCGTCCCCGGACGCGATGCGGATCTCGGTGCCGGGGCTCGGCCGCCCGCAGGTCTCGGCCGCGAAGTCCACCGGATCGTCGGGGCGGGTATAGAGCCCGGCCTGCATCTCGGTCATGCCCCAGAGCTGGACCACCCGCCCGTTCGGCAGCCTGGCGTCGAGCGCGCGCACCAGCTCGCCCGATACCGCCGCGCCGGCGATCGACAGCAGCCGCACCGAGGACCAGTCGCGCCCGTCCATCAGCCCTTCGGCGAGGCAGGGCAGCACATGGGCGGGGACGGCGAAGATCACCGTCGGCCGCGCGGTCTCCACCAGGTCGACGAAGGCCGCCTTGTCGTAGGTCGGCAGGATCACCTGGGCCGCCCCCGTCAGCAGCGAGAAATGCGGGGCGTGCAGCGAATAGAGATGGGCGAACGGCCCGGCCGCCATGATCCGGTCTTCCGCGGCGATGCCGAACACGCCGGCGCTGCCGCGCGCGTTGGTCAGCAGATTGTTGTGGCTGAGCGGCACCGCCTTGGGCCGGCTGGTCGAGCCCGAGGTGTAGAGCATGATGAACGGCCCGGACGCATCCGCCCGCTCGGCGACCGGCCGGGGCTCGTCCTCGAGCGATTCGAGCGCGATCGTCCCCGCCGGCCCGCCGCCCGCGACGATGACGTGTTCCAGCGCCGGCAGGCGCCGTTTCAGCCGCAGCATGGTCTCGGCGATGGCGAAATCGCCCATCGCCCTTTCGCAGACGATCGCCGCCGCCTCGCCGAAGCCGAGCGCGCGCTCGCACTCGGCCTCGCGGAAGGTGAGATGGATGCCGGTCATCGCCGCGCCGATGCGCACCAGGGCGGCGTGGATCGCGACCCACCAAGGACCGTTGCGGAGCTGCACGCCGACCACGTCGCCCCTGCCGATGCCGAGCCGGCGGAACCCGGCGGCGAGGCGGTCGCTCATCGCCGCGAGCTCGGCGAAGGTGAGGGTTCCCCCGGCGGTAACGATGGCGGTCGCCTCCGGCGTCGCCGCGACAATGCGGTCGAGCCAGTCGGTCAGCAGCTCGTCGCGCCACAGCCCCTCGCGGCGATAGCGCGCCGCAAGCCCCCGATCGTACGCCATCGCCGCGGCCAGCCGCGCGCGGGCTTCGCTCCGTCGGTCGGATCTCTGCGGCGCTTCGGACATCGGCCGCGAATGTAGCCAAACCGGCGGCCGACCGCCACAGTGCGTCCTTCGATACGGGGCTTCGCGCCTACTCAGGATGAGGAATCCTGCATGTGGCATACCAGCACCTCATCCTGAGTAGCCCGCCGCAGGCGGGCGTATCGAAGGCCGCCCTTGCCCGCGCCCGTCCGCGCCCGCAAGATCGACCGATGGGCATCCGGTCGGTCGCGGTGATGGGGGCGGGGCATGGCGGCCATGCGGCGGCCGCGGATCTCGCGCGCCGCGGCTTCGAGGTCCGGCTGCATGCGAGGCGCGAGGATTCGCTTCAGCCGATCCGCGACAATGGCGGGATCGATGCGCGCGGCGTGTTCGAGGGTCGCGCGATGCCGGCGCTCTTGACCACCGACGTGGCCGAGGCGGTCGATGGCGCCGACCTGGTCATGCTCGTGGTGCCCTCGGTCGCGCATGCCTACTACGCCGAGCGCCTTGCCGGGATGCTGGAAGAAGGGGTTCCCGTCTTCCTCGACCCCGGCCATACCGGTGGCGGGCTCCACTTCCGCGCCGAGATGCGCCGCGCCGGGCACGCCGCCCCGATCGAGACCTGCGAGACGGTGACGCTCACCTTCATCAGCCGGATCGAGGCGCCAGCCACCGTCGGCATCTACAGCTACACGAAATCGCTGATGTTCGCGGCGCTGCCCGGCACCGCGACGGCACGGCTGCACGAGGCGGTCTCGCCGCTGTTCCCCGAAATCCGCCCCGCCTCCAGCGTGCTGGAGACCGGGCTTGCCAATATCAACGCCGTCTTCCATCCGCCCGGCATGCTGCTGAATGCCGGGTGGATCGAATCGACCGGCGGCGACTTCCTGTTCTACCGCGAGGGGGTGACCGATGCGGTCGGCAGGGTGACGGCGGAGATCGACGCCGAACGACTCGCCGTCGCGCGCGCGCTCGACGTGCCGGCGACCCCCTTCCTCGAAATCTTCCGCAATGCCGGGCTGACCACGCGGGAGGCGATGGAGAGCGGCTCGATCTCGCGCGCCTGCCGGGAGAGCGCGCCCAACGCGACGCTCAGGAGCCCGCCCTCGCTCGACCACCGCTACGTGCACGAGGACGTGGGCTACGGGCTGGTTCCGTTTGCCGCCTTCGGCCGGCTGGCGGGCGTGCCGACGCCGACCATCGACGCCCATGTCGCGCTGCTCTCGGCGACGACCGGAATCGACTACGCCAGCGAGGGACTCACCCTCGAACGCATGGGGATCGCCGGCCTCGATGCGGCGGCGCTGCATCGCCTGGTGCAGCAGGGATGAGCGGCTTCGGGGTGAGCTTCGACGGCTTCGCGAGCTTCGCAGATGCGCTCGCGCTCGCCCGCCGCGCCGAGGCGGCGGGCGCGGACGGGCTGTGGATGGCCGAGCATCTGGGCTACCGCCAGTCCCTGGTCTCCTGCACCGCCTTCGCGCTCCGCACCGCGCGCGCCACCGTGGTGCCGACCGCGATCAGCCCCTATCTCTGGTCGCCGGTCTCGGTGGCGATGGCGATGGCGACCATCGCCGAGGCGGCGCCCGGACGTGCCGCGCTCGCGCTCGGCTCGGGCAACCCGATGTTCCTCGCCGAGGCGGGCGCGAAGCTGGAGAAGCCGCTCGCGGCCATGCGCGAGTTCATCGCCTGTCTGCGCCAGCTCTGGTCCGGCGAGAAGGGCGCCTTCGAGGGCGAGATGTTCCGCCTCGACGGCATGCGCATGGCCTTCCTGCCGCCTGAGCCGATCCCGCTCTACCTCGCCGCGATGGGACCCAGGATGCTGCGGCTCGCCGGCGAGCTCGCCGACGGGGTGGTGCTGTCGGCCGGGCTCACGGCCGGGTATTGCGCCCAATCCCTCGCCACGGTCGAAGCCGGCGCGAAAGAGGCGGGCCGCGACCCGGCGGCGCTCAGGCGCGCGGCCTATGTCTACATCGCCGTCGATCCCGACCGGGCGGCGGCGGTCGAGCGTCTGCGGCCCAAAATCGCCTTCATGATGCGCAACGATTTCGTCGCCCCGAGCGTCGCCGGATCCGGCATCGCCGTCGACCGGGATGCGGTCAAGGACGCGATCGCGCGGCGCGACATGGACGCGGCCGCGGCGCTGATCCCCGACGAGGCGGTCGAGGCGTTCGCCGTCTGCGGCACGGCCGACGACTGCGCGGCGCGCATCGCCCAGTACCGCGCCACCGGGATCGAGGAGATCGTGCTGCTGATCGCAGGCGACGCGGCGGGCGAGACGGCCGCGCTCGAGCTGATCGGCGCGCTCGGTGCATAGCCGCGATCTGTGAAGGGCGTCAATCGGCGCTTGCGGGCCTGACAAAACGGAAATCCTCGCGCAAGCGAGCAATGTCAACGCTTCCCCAGCATCGGGCGGTGAGTTGCGCGCCCTTTGGAGGGAACGCCCCGTGGATCACCTTGATGCCTCTGGTTTCGAGGAATTCGGCCACCGGTACAAAATCCCGGTCGGACGACACCAGAACGGCGATGTCATAGTTGTCGACCCAGGCAAGACTGATCATGTCGGTTGCCATGCGGACATCGACGCCTTTTTCCTCGGTCCCCCGCATATCCGACCCACAGGCAGGGCATTGGCCCACCGCCGCATGGCAGGCAGGGCAAGCCGGTGGCGACCGCTTCCGCTGGCGCGGAACGATCGATACGCTCACGCCGGGAAACGTGTTCACTACTGTTGTCGCCCACCGGCGAAGTTTCCGATCCGCTCCGCTGACCGGATCGTATGAGCCATAGAAGTTGAGGCCTTGGTACTCGCCCGTCGCGGCGGTATCGACAACTGACGTCGCCGCTCTCGACAACGCCTGACCCAGCCTTGTCCAGTCGGTGCGGAACGCCGCATCGGCATCTCGCATCGAAAGCGTGTAGTTCCAGAAATCGACGAACACCCGGACCCAGTGGCGTGGACTACGGATCGGATCGTCACCGGTCATGGCAGTCGGCACAAGATATACAGGGACGCGCGAGGCGTCCCTGGGGTCAGGATGATCGGACCCCGTATCTCCCTGTCTGGGCGGTAGTCCGATGGGTCATCTTGCACCGCAATGTATACCCCTGCAGCGGGAATTGCAATCCGCTCCGCGAGCCCGCCGCGCTCAGCCGATGACGATCAGCCGGTCGTTGTCGGTGGCGTCGGACAGGAGCTCGGCGCCGCGCTCCGCGACCGCCACCATGTCCTTGAGCTGCATGCCGTAGCCGTGGCCGGTGCGGTAGACCAGCGGCTCGAAGCCCATGACCGTGCCGGCCCGAAGCACGGTGTCGTCATGCGCGGCGAGATAGGGCGCCTCGTGCAGATTGAGCCCGATGCCGTGCCCGACGAAGGCGATGGGCGGCAGGCCGAGCTTGCCGAACTCCGCGAGGAAGGCGGCGTAGATGTCGCTGGCGACCGCGCCCGGGCGGATCATGTCCAAGAGCATGTGCTTGCAGCCCACCAGATTGGCCCAGATCCGCTCGGCGTGCTCGGGCGGCTCGCTCACCGCCGCCGTGCGGCAGACCCCGGCATGGTAGCCGCCGATCATCGAGAAGATCTCGACCCGGCAGACATCGCGCGGTTCGAGCACGCGGTCGGTCGGCCCGACATTGGGGAGCTCGCTGCGCGGGCCGGTGGCGACGATCATCAGCCGGAACTGCTCCGCCCCCTGTTCGTAGACGCTCCGGGTCAGCGCCGCGCCGAGGTCCATCTCGGTATCGCCCGGCGAGACCGCGGCGAAGGCATCGCCGATCGCGCGATCGGAAATCCGCGAGAGCCGACGTAAAAGGTCGATCTCGTCCGGCGTCTTGATCCGCCGCATGCCGTCGAGCGCCGCGTCGATGGCGACGAACTCCGCTGTCGGCATCGCCGCCTGGAGGCGGGCGAAATCGGCCGCCGGCAAATAGTCGAGCTCGATCCCGATGCGCGCGAAGCCGAGTCGGGCGAGCTCGTCGGCGAGCACCGCCATCGCGTCGTCGGTGAACTCGCCCCAGGCGCGCACCGGCACCTCGCCCGCCCGCCCGGCGACGGTGGTCTCCTCCATGTCGACGCAGACATAGGCGGTGTCCGTGTGCCCGACGACGGCCATCGCGTGGCGCCAGCGCATGATCGGCTGCGAGGGGACGACGAAGCCTGCGACCCAGCCGAAATTCTCCGGCGAGACCGCCACCGCCGCGTCCAGCCCGGCGCGTTCCATCTCCGCCCGCAGGCGGCTCAGCACCGCGTCACGCATCGCCCGTCTCCACCCGGTAGCGTTCGATCTTGGCCTCGTCGATGTCGACCCCCATGCCCGGCCCGTCCGGCACCGGCACCGCCCCGTCGACATGGGCGAGCGGAGCCGAGATCAGGTCGTCGGTGTAGTAGACCCCGCCGATGCGCCCCTTCCGGTGCTCCGCCGGCATCGAGACCGGGACGACGCAGCTCAGCGTCACCGGCTCGGCGGCGGCGGCGAGCTGGAGGTTGGCGAGGTTGCCCACCCCGGTCTCGACCGAGCCGTTGACGTTGGAGATCAGCCCGGCCGCCCGGGCCACCGCGGCGACCTGCATGGCGCGGTAGAGACCGCCCGGCTTGGTGGTGTAGATCGAGACGATGTCGGCGGCGCGTCGCTCGGCGATCTCGATCACGTCGCGCGCGTTCCACGCGCTCTCGTCGGCCATCAGCGGCACGCCGATCGCGCGCCGCACCTCGGCGAGGCCGTCGATCCCCTCGACCGGCTGCTCGGCGTAGATCAGCCCGGCCGGCTCCATCCTGCGGATGATCCTGACCGCCTCGTAGGGCGTGGCGTAGCCGCAATTGGCATCGACGCAGAGCCGGGTCGCCGGGCCCACCGCCTCGCGGATGCGGTGCACGATCTCGACATCGCGCTCGGGATCGACGCCGACCTTGATCTTGATCGTCTTGATGCCCTCGGCGACGACGATCCTGCATTCCTCGACCGCTTCGTCGATGGCGAGCAGGCCGATCGAATGGGTGATCGGCACCGAGTCCCTGAGCTTCCCGCCGAGCAGGCGGTGGACCGGCACGCCGAAGCTGCGCCCGGCGAGGTCGTAGGCCGCCATCTCGACCGCGCCCTTGGCATAGGGGTAGCCCTTGACCGCGGCATCCATCGCCGCGTGCAGCAGGGCCGGCTGCGCCGCATCCAGCCCGATCGCGGCGGGTGCCAGGTAGGTCTCGATCACCAGCCGCGCGGTAGCCGGCGATTCGCCGAAATAGCGCCCGTAATCGCCGCCCCAGTCTTTTAGCGCCGACGCCTCGCCCCAGCCGACGAGCCCATTGTCGCCGGTCATGCGGACCAGGATGTAGCCGCCGATGGGCTCGGTGAGCCCGGTCCATTTGTGCTCGCGGCGCGTCGGCAGGGATACCTGCACGGTCTCGATTGCGGCGATTCTCGCGGTCATCGCTTCCTCCCGCCCGTTGCCCTATCGCGAAACCGGGGCCCGCGCAAGCCGCCGGCAGGCGCATTGCCGGGCGGCGCGGCATGGGGTAGAAAGAGCCTCGCATCGTCTACCCCAGGGGTCCGCGATGAGCCTCAACATCAAGAACGCCGAAACCTGCCGCCTCGCCGCCGAGCTCGCCGAGCTGACCGGCGAGACCAAGACCGGCGCGATCACCGTCGCGCTCCGCGAGCGCCTGGCGCGCGAGAGGCGGGCGCGCGACAAGGAAGCGCTGCTTCGCGACATCCGCGCCATCGCCGAGAGCTGCGCGAGCCTCATGGGACCGGGACCCTCATCGGACGAGATCGGCGACTTTCTCTACGATGAGCGCGGGTTGCCGAAATGATCATCGACAGTTCGGCGGTCGTGGCGATCCTCAACCGCGAGCCGGAGGCCGAACGCTACGAGGAGGCGATCGCCACGGCCACACAACCGCGCGTTTCCGTCGCCAGCCTGTTGGAGGCATCCATCGTCGTGGAGGGCAGGGGTGGCGCTGCGGCGGGCGATCAACTCGACCTCCTTGTCCAACGTTTCGGAATTGCGTTGGAGCCGGTGACGGTCGAGCAGATGCAGGCCGCCCGCCGCGCCTGGCGGCGCTTCGGCCGGGGCAACCACCCGGCGGCGCTCAATTTCGGCGACTGCTTCGCCTACGCGCTGGCCGAGACCACCGGCGAGAAGCTGCTCTACAAGGGCGAGGACTTCGCCAGGACCGACGTGGAGGCGGCGTGAGGCTCGTCAGGTCTGACATGTGGCTGTACGATGGCGTAGTTCCCGGCATCCCCGGCGGACGGATTCGACAGCGGGCGAGGGATGGCGATGGGCGAATGTCCTATCGAGAGCAACTCCGAGATCCTCGGGGGCGTCCCGGTGTTTTCCGGCACTCGGGTTCCGGTGCGTATCCTGATCGAGCATCTGGAGGCGGGCGACCGGCTGGACGAGTTCCTGGAGGACTTCCCCACGGTCTCGCGCGATCAGGCCGTCGCCGTTCTCGAACGGGCGAAGGCGATGCTGGCCGGCGAGGCGCATGAAGCTGCTGCTTGACGAGTCCGCGCCGAGGCGGCTCGCCGCGTCCTTTCCCCAATCGATCGAGGTTTGCACCGTCCAAGAGATGGGATGGGCGGGGAGCACGAATGGGGAACTACTACGACTCGCCGCGGCAGACGGGTTCGATGCCCTCCTCACCGTGGACCGCGGCTTCGAACACGAGCAAAATCCCGACAACCTGCCTGTTCCCGTGATCATCGCGATCGCCGCCCGAAGCCGTCTTTCGGAACTGCGGCCTCTGGTCCCCGATGTCGTGGCGGTACTGTCCAGAAGTCTGGAGCGGCGAATCTACCGCGTCCAGGCCTGACCGCCGCCCCTACTTGTCCTTGATCCCCCTGAGCGCCTCCTTGCCCCAGATGTCGCGCAGGCGTTTGTCGCGGCCGCAGCCGAAGCGGTAGAAGCGGTAGCGTAGCGGGTCCTTGACGTAATACTCCTGGTGGTAGGCCTCGGCCGGGTAGAAGGCCTTGGCCATCAGGATCGGGGTGACGATCGAGCCCTTGAGCGTGCCGGAGTCGTTGATCGCCCGCTTGGTGGCGATGGCCGCGCGCTGCTGCTCCGGCGTGTGAAAGAACACCGCGGTCCGGTAGCTGTCGCCGCGGTCGCAGAACTGCCCGCCGGCGTCGGTCGGATCGACCGAGTGCCAGAACACGTCGAGCAGTTCCTCGTAGCTCACCTTGGCCGGGTCGTAGGTGATGCGGACCGCCTCGTAATGCCCGGTATTGCCCCCGGTGACAGCCTTGTAGGTCGGGTTCTCCAGCGTGCCGCCGGTATAGCCGGACACCGTCTCCAGCACCCCCGGCACCTTGTCGAAATCGGACTCCACGCACCAGAAACAGCCGCCCGCGAAGGTCGCGACCGCCTGGGCGGCCGAGGCCGCGCCGGCCGAACCCGCGAGAGCCGCGGCGGTGAGCAGCGCGCCCGCCGCCCGTTTGACGATCGATGTCGTGCCCATGCCGCTTTCCTCCCCTGTCGGCAGTCGCGTTCCCGACCGAGATGGGCGCGCAAGCGGCGTCTTGCAACCCCCCGCGTGCTTGCCCGCGCCCGGCGAATTGACGACCATCGGCGGCGCCCGGCAAGGGGGGAGAGGCGATGGGGGAGTTCGCGATCGGCCAGCCGGTATCGCGCCTGGAGGACCCGAGGCTGCTGAAGGGGCTCGGGCGCTATGTCGACGACCTCGACCTGCCCGGCCAGGCCTGTGCCTTCATCCTGCGCTCGCCGCACGCCCATGCCCGGATCCGCGCCGTCGAGACGGGCGCGGCGGCGGCGATGCCGGGCGTGCTCGGCGTGCTGACCGGCGCCGATTGCGCGGCCGACGGGCTCGGCCACCTGCCCTGCGACCAGAAGCGGTTCCGCCGCGACGGCGGCGACATGTTCCGCCCGCCGCGACCGGTGCTGGCGCGCGACCGGGTCCGCGTGGTGGGCGACTATGTGGCGATGGTGGTCGCCGAGACCGCGGCGCTGGCGCGCGACGCCGCCGAGCGGATCGCGGTCGATTACGAGCCGCTGCCCGCGGTGGTCTCCCCCGCCGACGCGGCCGAGCCGGGCGCGCCGCTGCTCTGGGACGGCTGCCCCGGCAACGAGTGCTTCTATCACGAAGACGGCGACGAAGCCGCGGTCGAGGCCGGCTTCGCTTCCGCCCACATCGTCGTCGAGCGCCGCTTCGTCATCAGCCGGGTGACCGCGGCCCCGCTCGGCCCGCGCGGCTGTCTCGGCGCCTACGACCCCTCGCAGGAGCGCTACACGCTCTATACCGGGGTTCAGCAGGCGCATTTGCTCCGCATGCATCTCGCGCGCACCGTCTTCGGCATCCCGGAGACGCGCATGCGCGTGATCGCGCCCGATATCGGCGGCAGCTTCGGGCTCTACAGCAACGTCTACCCGGAGAACGCGCTGGTGCTCTGGGCCGCGAAAAAGTTCGCCCGGCCGGTCAAATGGACCGCCGAGCGTGGCGAATGCATGGTGAGCGACGATTCGGCGCGCGACTGCGTCTCCGACGCCGCGCTGGCGCTCGACCGCGACGGGCGTTTCCTTGCGCTCCGCTGCCGGAGTTTCGCCAATCTCGGCGCCTATCTCTCGCTGCGCGGCCCGCTGCCGCCGGTGGTCAATCTGGGGACGCTCGCCGGCACCTACACGACGCCGGCGATCCATGTCCGGGTCTCCGGCATGTTCACCAACACCTTCTGCACCTCGCCCTATCGCGGGGCGGGGCGGCCCGAGGCATCGACGGTGCTGGAGCAGCTGATCGACGAGGCGGCGCGGCGCCTGCGTCTCGATGCGGCCGAGATCCGCCGGCGCAACACCATCCCCGCCGCTGCCATGCCGTACAGGACCGCGCTCACCTTCACCTATGACAGCGGCGATTTCGAAAAGAACCTCGACGATGCGCTGGCTCTCGCCGACTACCCGGGCTTCGCGGCGCGGCGCGAAGAAGCCGCCGCGCGCGGCAAGCTGCGCGGCATCGGCATTTCCAACACCGTACACCGCGCCGCCGGGCTGGAGCTCGAGGCGGCGCAGATCCGCTTCGATGCCAGCGGCACGGCGACGTTGATGGTGGGCTCGGTCCATCACGGGCAGGGCCACGCGACCACCTTCACCCAGATCGCCTGCGACCGGCTGGGGCTGGATGCGGGCGCGGTGCGCTTCGTCTCGGGCGATACCGACATGGTGACCTTCGGGCGCGGCTCCTTCGCCTCGCGCTCGGCGGCGCTCGGCGGCTCGGCGGTAGCGCTCGCGGCCGACAAGATCGTCGGCAAGGGAAAGACGATCGCCGCCGCCCTGCTGGAAGCGTCGGAAGAGGATATCGACTTCGCCGAGGGGACGTTCACGGTCGCCGGAACCGACCGTTCGGTCGGCATCGCCGACATTGCCCGGGCGGCCTATGCGCCGCACGGCCTGCCGCTCGACATCGAGCCGGGGCTCGACGAGACGGCGATGTACCGCCCGGGCGCGCTCACCTTCCCCAATGGCTGCCATGTCGCCGAGATCGAGATCGACCCCGAGACCGGGGCGCTCGAGATCGTCGATTACGCGGTGGTCGACGATTTCGGCACCATCCTCAACCCCAAGCTGCTGGAGGGGCAGATCCACGGCGGGCTCGCCCAGGGCATCGGCCAGGCGCTGATGGAGGACGTCGCCTTCGACGCGGCGACGGGCCAGCTTCTCGCCGGCTCGTTCATGGATTACTGCATGCCGCGGGCCGACGACCTGCCGTCCTGGGTCGCGGCGTTCAACGAGCTGCCGACGGCGGTCAACCCGGTCGGCGTGAAGGGGGCGGGCGAGGCCGGCGCGGTGGGTGCGCTGCCGGCCACGATGAACGCGGTGGTGGACGCGCTCGCGCCGCTCGGCGTCGAACACGTCCGGATGCCGGCGACGCCCGAGCGCATCTGGCGGGCGCTCCGCGCGGCGGCGGCTCAGAAGGCGTAGCGCCAGTTGGCGAGCAGGCTGAGCTCGGGCTCCGCCGCGGTGTCGTGGCCGGGCTGGCGGGTCCAGCCGGCGCCGATCCCGAGCTCGCCGCCGTTCGGCAGGGTGCGGCGCCAGCGCGCGGCGATGTCGATCTGCCGGCCGCCGGGCTCCAGCCCGGCCGACAGCGAGCGGCGCAGCACCCGCCCGTCCTCGGAGCGCCCGACGGGAAGCGACAGCCTGGCACGCCCGGCCTCGACGCGGAGCGGCTGCGCCGCCGAGAACCCGATGCGGTCGCCGTTCGCCAGCGTCCGCTCGGCGGAGAGCGCGAAGGCGCTGGTGGCGAGCGGCGAGACGGCTGCGATCATGCCGCCGCTTGCCTGCGCCCTGGCCGTGCCGAGCTCCGCGCCGGCGTCGAGCCGCCAGGCGCCCAGCGCCGCGCTCGCCTCGATGCCGGCGAAGGCGGCGTTGCCGGACAGCCGGCCGAAGGCGCCGGCGGCGGTGCTGCCGAGCATGGTTTGGCGTTCGCCCACCCATCCGCCGGTGAGACCCAGCCAGCCGCCATCCGGCCGCCACGACAGCGCGGCGCCGGAGGCCGGGCTGTGCCCGCGCATCCCTTCGCTCGAGAAGGCGGCGACGCGCAGCCCGCCCGGCTGCCCCGTGCCGAGGGCGAGGGCGCCGTCGGCGAGCGAGAGATGTCCGCCGCCGGTGCCGGGATCGGGCGCCCGCAGGACGCCGACGCTCAACCGGTCGCCGGCGGTCAGCGCGGCGAAGCGGTGGCGCAGCGGCCCGGGGTCCGGATCGGCCCGCCGGGGTGCCGCGAAGGCGCGCAGCCGCGCCAGGACCGGGCGGCCGGGGTCGGGGGCGGAGAGGGCGTCCAGGGGATACCAGAACGGCGCGCCCAGCGAATCGAAGGCCGCGATCTCGTGGCCGGCGAAGGCTCGCGCCAGACCGGCGCCGATCGCCCCGCCCGGTGCCAACCGGGTGCGGACCAGGGCGTGGCCCGGGTCTCCGACCCGGTCGCCGCGCGCGATCGCGGCGATGCCGACCGGTGCCGTCGCGGCGTCGAGATCCATCAGGCCCTGGCCGTAGACGCTGCTGTCGGCGTAGATGCCCTTCTTGTTCGCCGTCGCCAGCAGCCGCGCGACCAGCGCCGAATTGGAGAGCTGGCTGCGGAAGACATCTTTCAGCACCGCCAGCCCGCCGGTCACGATCGGCGCGGCGAAGGAGGTGCCGTTGGCGCTGGCCGCGCCCCGGGCGCCCGGGCTCCCGTCGTTCCAGTCGGGCCCGAAATACGCCACGCGGACCGCCACGCCCGGGGCCGCGATACACCAGTCGGAGGCGGCCCCGCAGCGATTGGAGAACGAGGCGATCCTGCCGTTCTGGCCGACCGCCACGACCGCGACCAGATGCCCGCGCAGCTCGGGGAACCGCATCGGCAGGCCCGGCAGGACCTCGACCGACCTGGCGACGACGCGTCCGTCGACGCAGAGATCGGGGTTGCCGGTGAAATCCGCCGGGTCGCAGTCCTTGCCGTGGGCGTTGCCGGCGGCCCAGACGAAGACGGTCTTGTCGGTCGAACCGGCCTGCGCCAGCGCCCCGACTACGGCCCCGTATCTGTCGCGGAGCTGCTGCTGCGAGTACTGCTCGATGAACCCGTGGGGGCCGAAGCTCATATTCGCAAAATCGATCGACCGGTCGCCTCTGGACCAGCCGGTCACCCGGTTGATCACCGACGCCAACGAAACGCGGCCGGCGCCGACGACCGCCCCATAGTTCGCTCCCGGCCTGCCCAGCGGGATCGCGAACATCGCTATATCGGCGCCCCGGGCGACGCCGCGCGGGGCGTTCACCTGCGCGGCGTAGAGGTCGCTCGGGTTTCCGGCCATCACGCTCGCCACCGCGGTGCCGTGCGATTCTTCCTCGCCCGTCTCGTCTGTCGCGTCGCCCAGCAGGGTTTCCGACACCGACTTGCCCGCGAAGACCGGGTGCTCGCTGTCGATGCCGCTGTCGACCACGCCCAGGGTCTGACCGCTGCCCGGCGCGGTTCTCGCGCCGTCCCGGGTTGCCAGCCGCTTATAGGCCCGATCCGCCTCGACGGTGCGCAGCCCCCACTGGTTGTAAACAGGCTCGTCGCCGATCTCTCCGCAGGCCGCCAGGAGCGCCCCCGCGGCGAGTGCCGAAAGCCATCCTCCGATATCCCGCATCGGTCGACCGGTCGCGTTCGTCATTCGGGCCGTCTCTCCACCGTTGGCACGCGGCCCGCGCACATGGAGGGGCCGCCGCAGGACAGAGTTGCCCGTCAGACGAGATATCGAAACGGATATGACGACGCTGCGTCGTTATGTCCCGCAAGCGCAGGTGGAGCGTCGCGGCAGGGCGCTCCGCGCGGCGGCGGCTCAGAAGGCGTAGCGCCAGTTGGCGAGCAGGCTGAGCTCGGGCTCCGCCGCGGTGTCGTGGCCGGGCTGGCGGGTCCAGCCGGCGCCGATCCCGAACTCGTCGCCGTTCGGCAGGGTGCGGCGCCAGCGCGCGGCGATGTCGATCTGCCGGCCGCCGGGCTCCAGCCCGGCCGACAGCGAGCGGCGCAGCACCCGCCCGTCCTCGGAGCGCCCGACGGGAAGCGACAGCCTGGCACGCCCGGCCTCGACGCGGAGCGGCTGCGCCGCCGAGAACCCGATGCGGTCGCCGTTCGCCAGCGTCCGCTCGGCGGAGAGCGCGAAGGCGCTGGTGGCGAGCGGCGAGACGGCTGCGATCATGCCGCCGCTTGCCTGCGCCCTGGCCGTGCCGAGCTCCGCGCCGGCGTCGAGCCGCCAGGCGCCCAGCGCCGCGCTCGCCTCGATGCCGGCGAAGGCGGCGTTGCCGGACAGCCGGCCGAAGGCGCCGGCGGCGGTGCTGCCGAGCATGGTTTGGCGTTCGCCCACCCATCCGCCGGTGAGACCCAGCCAGCCGCCATCCGGCCGCCACGACAGCGCGGCGCCGGAGGCCGGGCTGTGCCCGCGCATCCCTTCGCTCGAGAAGGCGGCGACGCGCAGCCCGCCCGGCTGCCCCGTGCCGAGGGCGAGGGCGCCGTCGGCGAGCGAGAGATGTCCGCCGCCGGTGCCGGGATCGGGCGCCCGCAGGACGCCGACGCTCAACCGGTCGCCGGCGGTCAGCGCGGCGAAGCGGTGGCGCAGCGGCCCGGGGTCCGGATCGGCCCGCCGGGGTGCCGCGAAGGCGCGCAGCCGCGCCAGGACCGGGCGGCCGGGGTCGGGGGCGGAGAGGGCGTCCAGGGGATACCAGAACGGCGCGCCCAGCGAATCGAAGGCCGCAATCTCGTGACCGGCGAAGGTGCGGGCGAGCCCGTTCCCCAAGGGGCCGCCCGCCGTGAAACGCGTCCCGGAGAGGTTGCTGCCCCGGCCGCCGACCCGGTCGCCGCGGGCGACCATGGTGGTGCCGACCGGTGCCGTCGCGGCCTCCAGGTCCAACAGCCCCTGGCCGTAGACGCTGCTGTCGGCGTAGATGCCGCTCTTGTCCGCCGTCGCCAGCAGCCGCGAAACCAGCGCCGTATTGGGAAGCTGGTCGCGGAAGGCGTGCTTCATCACCGCCAGCCCGCCGGTCACTATCGGCGCGGCGTAGGAGGTGCCGTCGACGTCGGCCGCGCCCCGGATGCCCGGGGTCCCGTCATCTAGGTCGGGCCCGAAATAGGCCACGCGGACCCCCACCCCGGGCGCGGCGATGCACCAGTCGGCGGCGATGCCGCAGCGATTGGAGAACGGGGCGATCCGGCCGTCCCGGCCGATCGCCACGACGGCGATCACATGCCCGCGCAGCTCGGGGATCCGCACCGGCAGTCCCGCATCGATGTCGACCGACCTGGCGACGACCTTCTCGGCGACGCAGAGATCGGGGTTGCCGGTGAAATCCGCCGGGTCGCAGTCCCTGCCGTGGGCGTTGCCGGCGGCCCAGACGAAGACAGTCTTGTCGGTCGAACCGGCCTGTGCCAGCGCCGCGATCGAGGCGCCGAATATGGCCCGGAGCTCTTGCTCCGAATACTGCTCGATGATGCCGTTTACGCCGAAGCTCATGTTCGTGAAATCGATGGTCCGGCCTCCGCCGGTCCAGCCGGTCACCGCGGTCGCCATCGACGCCCGACGATTGTCCGCGCTGCGCAGACCGGACAGCGAGATCGGGTTGTAGGACGGTCTGGGCCTGCCCAGTGGGATCGCGAACATCGCGATATCGGCGCCCCGGGCGACGCCGCGCGGCGCGTCCACCTCCGTGGCGATGGCATCGCTCGGGTTTCCGGCCATCACACTCGCGACCGCGGTGCCGTGCGAATATCGGTCGCCCGTCTCGTTGGTCGCGCTTCCCAGCAGAATCTCCGATACCGACTTGCCCGCGAATACCGGATGGTCTTCGTCGATGCCGGTATCGACCGCGCCGAGGGTCTGGCCGCTGCCGGGCGCGGTCGCGGCGCCGGGCAGGGCCTCCAGGCGGTTGTATGCCCGGTCCGCCCTGATCGTGCGCAGCCCCCACTGGTTGTGGAGGACCGCGCTCGCCGCCTCGTCGCCGTTCCCGCCGCCGCCGCCGCCGCAGCCAAAGAGGACCAAGGCGGCAAGCGCCGCGATCCCCGCCCCCAGTCGTCGCCCGGTTCGACCGGATCGCGGACTGGCAGGCGCCATGCCGACGGAAGTATCCATTATACCATTTAATCATAGCTATTCGGATATGTCACCTGCCGCACGGAGCGATCTCATCCGGCGCGCGACCGCCGACGCGAAAATTGCGCGACGGATCAGAAGGCGTAGCGCCAGCCGGCGAGGAGGACGAATTCGGAATCGGAAGCGGCGTCGTGGCCCGGCTGCCGGGTCCAGCCGGCGCCGATGCCGAGCTCGGCGCCGTCGGCGAGGGAGCGGCGCCACCGGGCGGCGATATCGATCTGCCGGCCGCTGGGCGCGAGACCGGCGGTGAGCCGCCGGCGCAGCACCGTTCCGTCGCGGGTGCGACCGACCGGAACCGCGAGACTTGCCCGCCCGGCCTCGATCCGAAGCGGCTGGGACAGCGAGAACCGCAGCCCGTCGCCGTTCGCCATGGCGGTTTCCGCTTCGACGGCGAAGGCGCTGGTGGCGAGCGGCGAGACGCGCGCGATCATGCCGCCCTGCGCCGCCGCCCTGACGGTGCCGAATTCGGCGCCGGCGCCGACCTGCCAGGCGCCGATGCGGGCCTTCCCCTCCACGCCGGCGAAGGCCGAGGCGCCGGACAGCCGGCCGAAGGCGCCGGCGGCGGCGCCGCCCAGCACGGTCTCGCGTTCCCCCACCCAGCCGCCGGTGACGCCCAGCCGGCCGCCGCCGGGCCGCCAGGAGAGCGCGGCGCCGGACGCCGGGTGCTGGCCGCGCACGCCCTCGGAGGAGAAGGCGAGGAGCCCGAGACCGCTCTCCGCCGCCGTGCCGAGGGCGAGGGCGGAGCCGGCGAGGGCGAGATGCCCGCCCTCCGCGCCGGACGGCGCCCGCATGACGCCGAGATGCAACCGACCGCCGGCGGCGAGCGGGGCGAGGCGGGGGAAGAGCGGGCCGGCGCCGCCGTCTTCCCGAGGCGCCGTGAGGCCGCGCAGCCGCGCCAGGGCGGAGCGTTGCGGCGCGTCGCCGGCGAGGTCGCCGAGCGGCACCCAGAAGGGCGCGCCGAGCCGGTCGAAGGCGGCGATCTCGTGGCCGGCGAAGGCCCGCGCGAGCCCGTCCCCCATCGCGCCGCCGGGCACGAGCCGGGTTCCGGGCAGGCCGCTCGCCGGACCGTCGACCCGTTCGCCGAGCGCGAGCGCGGTTTCGCCGACCGGTGCCGTCGCCGCGCCCAGATCCATCAGCCCCTGCCCGTAGACCTCGCGGTCGGCATAGATGCCGCTCTTGTCGGCGGTCGCCAGCAGCCGCGAGAGCAGCGTGGCGTTGGAGAGCTGGCCGCGGAAATGGTGTTTCATCACCGCCAGCCCGCCGGTCACCATCGGCGCGGCGAGGGAGGTGCCGCTGGGGCTGTAGGCGCCTCGCGCGCCCGGGCTGCCGTCGTCGGGATCGGGTCCGAAAAAGGCCGCGCGGACGGCCTGCCCGGGGGCGGCGATGCACCAGTCGGCGGCGATGCCGCAGCGGTTGGAGAAGGTGGCGATCTCGTAGTCGCCGTCGCCGTCGGCGTCGGGCGCGACCGCGACGACCGCGACCAGGTGACCCCGCAGCTCGGCGATGCGCGCCGGCAGGCCCGGCAGGATCTCGACCGACCTCGCGTTGACCACGCCGTTTACGCAGAGGTCGGGATTGCCGGTGAAATTGGCGGCGTCGCAGTCCCTGCCATGGCCGTTTCCGGCGGACCAGACGAAGACGGTCTTTTCGCCGGCGCCGGCCTGCGCCAGGGCGGCGATGGTATCGTCCAGCCCGTCGCGCAGCGCCTGTTCGCCGTATTGCTCGACGATACCCTCGTAGCCCACGCTGAGATTGACGAAGTCGAGGCTCCGGCCTCCGCTCGACCAGTTGAGCACATGGGCGAACCTCGCCGCCCATTCGTCGTCCGCGCTGTCGGCTCCGCTCAGCGATACCGGCACGTATTCGCCGCCGGCCGATCCGGCAACGAGGGCGAACATCGCGATATCGGCGCCCCGGGCGACGCCGCGCGCGGCGTCCACCGCCGCGGTGAACGCGGAGGAGGGCCGCCCGGCGATCACGCTGGCGACGGCGGTGCCGTGCGAGGGCTCGTCGCCGGTCTCGTCGGTCGCCCCGGCAAAGAAGTGCTCGGTCACCGTCTTGCCGGCGAACGCGTCGTGTCCGGTGTCGATGCCGGTGTCGATCAGCCCCACGGTGTGGCCGCTGCCCGGCTCGGTGCCGGCGCCATGCCCGAGCTCGAGTTGCGCATAGGCGCGGTGCGCGCGGATCGCGGTCAGCCCCCATTGGTTGGCGAAATCCTCCGCGCCGGCGTGGTCGTCCTGGAGAGACTGGCGCTGGCGTTGGAAAACCTGCGGTGACACGCAACCGAAATCCGCGGTTGGAATGCACGTTTGCTGCGGCGGCGGCTCCGGCGGCATCGGCGGCGGCGGAGCCTCGACCCGCGGCTGCGGCGCGGAAGACTCCCCGCCACCCCCGCCGCATCCCCAGACCAGGGAGATGGCGACCAGCAGGGAGCCGACGACCGCAATGGATCGCAACCGCACAAGCCTCCAGCCCGACATCCGCATACTTTTACAGCAACGGAATTCGGTTAGAATAGGGCAGCGAAGCGGCCGGTCGCGCCGCGCGAAGGGCGGAGGAATGAATGCCGAAGGTGCTGACCGAAGAGCAGATCGAGTTCTTCAAGCGCGAGGGGTATCTGTTTCCGGTCGACGGTGTCGACAAGGAGAAGTGCGACGACCTGCTGGGCGCGATGAACCGGTTCGAGGACGACCAGGGGATCAACCCGGGGGTGTTCAAGCTCAAGGGCCATCTCTGCCTGCCCGAGACCTGGGATTTGATCCGCGAGCCGCGCATCCTCGACGCGGCCGAGGACATCATCGGGCCCAACATCCTCGCCTTCGGCTCGCGTTTCTGGGTCAAGCCGGCGGGCGACGGCTCGTTCGTCTCGTGGCACCAGGACTCGGCCTATTTCGGCTGCGAACCGCACGACATGGTGACCTGCTGGCTGGCGCTCACCCCGGCCAACAGGGGGAACGGCTGCCTCAGGGTGATGCCGCGCTCGCACGAGGTGGGTTACGAGCACAAGGAGAGCCGCGAGAACGCCCCCGGCGAGGCGCCGGGCGAGAAGAAGAACATGCTGGGCCGCGGCCAGACCATCCAGGGGCTGGACGAGTCGAAGGCGGTCCACATGGAGCTCGAGCAGGGCCAGTTCTCGATGCACACCGAGCGCACCGCGCACGCATCCTATCCCAACAACTCGACCGAGACCCGGGTGGGCTACTCGTTCTTCCTGATCCCGCCGCATGTCAGGTCGACGCTGGAGCGCCGACCGGCGACGCTGGTCCGCGGGGTCGACGAGTACAACCACTGGGACACCGACCCGGTGCCGACCGAGGACCGGCTGCCCGAGCTGATCAAGATGATGCTGGCGCATAACGCGCAATACACCGACCCGAAGTTCAGGCAAAGCGCCTGAGCGGGGCGGCGGGCGGAGAATCGTGGGCAAGAGCGAATACATCCTGGCCGGCGGCCTGCTGCTGCTCGGCGCGGTCTCGCTGCCGCTGGTCAAGGACGTCTATCTGGTCCAGGACATCGTGCTCGCGATCTGCAGCGGGCTGGGGTTCCAGTAGGGCTAGCGCCCCTCCCGGCGCCAGGCGAGCATCAGCACGCCGACGCCCAGCAGCAGCACCGCGAGCGGCGGCAGCAGCGGCACCTCGGTGATGCTGGTCACCCGGTAGTCGCGGTTGGCGACCAGCCCCATCCAGCCCGACCCCGAGGCGAGGCGGTCCGGCCGCACCCGGCGAAACGAGGGCAGGCCGTCGGCCAGCCAGACGATGCCGCCGCCGGTCCTGGCGGCGATGGCCGACAGCCTGTCGGCGGTCGTGCGCATGTCGGCGAACTCGACCGGGTTGGGGCTCGCCACCGCGGCGAGCGCCGTCCGCTCCCCGTCGCTCACCCGGTAGAGCCCCATCTCGTCCGGCGCCAGAATCGCCCGCGCCCGCCCGCCGCCTTCCTCGACGAGCTCGACGGCGGTGGTCGCGCCCGACGGGGCGGTGACCTCGACCGGCGGGTGGTCGCGCTCCAGGCTGCGCCGGGTGATGACCAGGCCGCGCCGTCCGGCGGCGACGCGGAGGTCGTTCTCCTCCAGATCCGGCTCCTTCATCAGCCAGTGCGACAGCCGCCGCAAAATCTCCGAATGCGGGCCGCCGGTCTCGAAGCCGCGCGCCCACAGCCATATGTGGTCGCTCAAGAGCTGCGCCACGCGGCCCTCGCCGACCCGGTCGACGATCAGCAGCGGCCGCTCGTCGGCGCCCTGCATCAGGATCGTGCCGCGCGCCGCGCCGACCTCGACCTGGCGGAACCAGCGGCCCCAGCGCGACCGCGTTCCCGCCGCGCCGAACAGCTCGGCGGTGACCGGGTGCCGTTCGCCGATATCGCTCACCACCGGCTTGAAGCCGCGCTCGAACACCTGCCCGGTCGGCGCGCCCGGCAGGATCGCGCCGAGCGGCGTCTGGTACAGGCTGAGCGCCGAGGCGAAGCCCGGCCCCGCCACCTCCAGCACCGCGCCGCCGCCTTCGACGAAGCGCGCGATGTTGTCGAGATAGATCGCCGGCAGCACCCCGCGGCGGCGGTAGCGGTCGAAGATGATCAGGTCGAAATCGTCCAGCTTGACCTCGAACAGCTCGCGGATCGGGAAGGCGATCAGCGACAGCTCGCGCACCGGCGTCGCGTCCAGCTTCTCCGGCGGCCGCAGGATGGTGAAATGGACCAGGTCGACCGACGGGTCCGCCTTGAGGAAGTTGCGCCACACCCGCCCGCCGGGATGCGGCTCGCCCGACACCAGCAGCACGCGCAGCCGTTCGCGCACGCCGGATATCTCGACCACGTTGCGGTTGTTGGCGCCGGTCAGCTCGCCCGGCCGGGCGTCGACCTCGAGCTCGAAGATGTTCGAGCCGGCGCGGTCGATCTCGACCTCGACCGTGCGCGCGGCGCCGATCGTCGCGTCGACGCGGCGGGCCGGCTTGCCGTCGCGCACGATCGCGATGCTGGCGGGGCGGCCGGCCTCGGCGGCGTCCTCGACGCGGATCTCGATCCGCGCCTTCGAGCCGACCAGCCCGTAGCTCGGCGCCTTGTCGACGAACAGGATCCGGTCGTGCTCGCCGCGCCTGCCGTTGAGCAGCACGTGCAGCGGCCCGGCGAAGGGGAGCGCGTCCTCCGCGCCGGGGACGTCGTGAACCTGGCCGTCGGTCAGCAGCACGGTCCCGGCCATGCGCCGCCGCGACGTGCTCGACAGGCTGCGGCCCAGCGCCTCGAACAGCCGCGTGCCCTCGCCGGCGCCGGCGACCGCGCTCTTCTCCGCCCCCGCCCTGACCACGCGGACATCGAGATCGTTGAGCTTGTCCAATTTCGCGAGCAAGGTTTCCAAAATGTCTTCGGAGCGCGTTCGCCGACCGTCGATCTTCTGGCTGTCCGACTCGTCGACCACCACCGTGACCAGGTCCGGGATCGGCTCGCGCTCCTCCTCGACCAGCGCCGGGTTGGCCAAAGCGAGCCACAGCGCGGCGAGGGCGAGGCTGCGCCAGCCCAGCCCGCGGGCGCGCGTGACCGCACAGAGCGCCAGCACGGCGAGCGCGAGCGCGCCGGCGGCGGCGAGCACGGTCCAGTCGAACATCGGCGCGAAGGCGATCGAGGTCATTGGCCGAGCCGTTCGATGATCGCCGGCACGTGGACCTGGTCGGTCTTGTAGTTGCCGGTGAGCGCGTACATCACCCAGTTGACCCCGAAGCGATAGGCCATCTCGCGCTGCATCTCGCCCTGCGGCACCACCGGGAACATCGCCGCGCCGAGCCGGTCGACGGCCCAGGCGCCCGACCAGTCGTTGGACCCGATGATCACCGACGAGACCCCGTCATTGTGCCGCCCGCCGCGCCGTTCGACCCAGACCCGCCCGCCGCTCCAGCGCCCGGGGAAGTCGCTCAGCAGGTAGAACGCCTTGGTCAGCACGTGGTCGCGCGGCACCGGGATCAGGGTCGAGACGTCGAGGCCGCGCAGCAGCAGACGCAGATGCCGCCCCGCCGCGCCCTCGCCGCCCAGCGTGCCGGTCAGGAAGTCGCCGCGCTCCTTGGTGTCGAACAGGATGGTGCCGCCGCTGCGCAGATAGCGGTTGAGCTTTTCCAGGGCGCGGTCCGAGGGCGGCGGCTGGCGCGTCGACACTGCCCAGTAGAGCAGCGGGAAGAGGGCGAGCTCGTCGCGCTCCGGATCGACCCCGAGCGGCTCGCCCGGCTCGACCGAGGTGCGCAGGCGCAGCACCCTTGTGAGCCCGGCGAGCCCGGCGCGCGAGACCTCGTCCGTCGCGCGGTCGCGGGTGATCACATAGGCGAGGCGGGTCTCCAGCGTCGCATGCAGCGCCCGCGCGTCGGGGCCGATATGCGCCCGCCCGCCCGACTGGGCGTCGGCGGTCCCGCCGGGGGCGAGCACGGCCAGCATCGCCGCCGCCGCGACCCCGGCCGCCTTCGGCGGGCGCAGCCGCACCAGCCCCCGCATGACCAGCCCGATCGCGGTGTCGGCGATCGCCAGCGCGAGCGCCGCGAGCAGCAGCCAGGGCGCGAGCGGGAGCGTCGCGCCGGTCTCGCGGTAGCCGGAGCGCGCGACGCCGGCCGGGAGCGGGCCGAGCGGTTTGGGCGCCGCCACCCCGTCGGCCAGGTTGAGCGCCTGGCGCGCCGTGTCGGTGCCGTAATAGCCGGGCGGCGAGGCCGGGCCCGGCGCCGGCGGCTCGGCACCCAGCGCCGCGATCGCCGCCGCCGCGGCCGGCGGGTCGCCCAGCGCGCCGAACCCGTCGAGGGTCTGGAGCGGCGCCAGGCTCGCCCGCCTGTCCCCGCCGACCACGCCCTGCGACAGATCGACCATGCGCCGCAGCAGGTCGACGAACAGGCCGGAGATCGGCAGGTTGGACCAGTCGGTGTTGGCGGTGACGTGGACCAGCACCAGCCAGCCCAGACCCTGGCGTTCGGCGGTGATCAGCGGGGTGCCGTCGCTCAGCCGCGCCCAGGTCTTGTCGTTGAGCTGCAGCGAGGGTTCGGCGAGGACCTGGCGCCGCACCCGGACGTCGTGCGGGATCTCCAGCCCGAAGAACGGGCTCGCCTCCGCGAACGGCGCGAGCCTGGCCGGCGCGGTCCAGGAGAGCGCGCCGCCGAGCACCCTGCCGCCGCTCCTGAGCTTGACCGGCAGCAGCGAATCGGCGTTGCGGGCGAGCTTCGGGCCGGAGAACCGGACGGCGACGCCGCCGCGCCCGATCCAGCGCGCGAGGCCGTCCGCCTCCTCGCCGCCGAGCCGGCCGATATCGGCGAGCACGATGACCGAGAACGGCTCGGCGACGAGCTCGCCCAGCGTCCCGCGGGTCACCTCGCTGAACGGCTCCAGCGCGCGCTGCAGGAAATAGAGCGCGCTCAACAGCGGCTGGTCGGCGTCGGCGGTGTCGCCCGAGACCAGGCCGACCGGGCGCCGCCGCCAGCGCTCGTCGAGCAGGAAGACCCCGCCCGCCGTGCGCTCGTCCTCGATCTCCAGCCGCGCGACCGCGTTCCTCAGCCGCGGCGGCAGGGCGAAGCGGATCTTGCCGCTCCGCTCGCCCGGCGCGAAGGACACCCGCTCGCGGGCCAGCACGCGGCCGTCCTCGGCCACCGCGCGAACCCAGCGCGCCGCGCGCTCCCCGTCATCGGCGCGTTCGACCGCGGCCTCGATGCCGCCGGGATCGCCCCCCGCGCCGCGCAGCAGCAGCGCGGTCGAGCGGCCGCCGGGGGCGAGGACGTCGAGGCTGCCGAGGCGTTGCAGGCGGAGCGCGAGGTCCCTTGTCGCCGCGCCCTCCAGCCCGTCGCTCAGCCACACCGAGTGGGCCGAGCCGTCGATGGCGAGCGATTCCGAGGCGGCCAGCAGGGCGCGGTGATCCGCCGCCCAGGGCCGCGGCTCGACCGCGCGCAGGATCTCGCGCGCCTCCTCGGCGCGCAGCGGGTCGGAGAACCCGGCCGGCCCGCCGTCGCCGGCCCGCGCGGCGGTCGCCAGCCGCACCGGCCGGTTGTCGCGCTCCGCCCGGTCGAGCAGCTCGTTCCAGGCCGCCACCCGGTCCTGCCAGTTGCGCGCGGAGGCCCAGCCGTTGTCGACGATGAGGATCAGCGGGCCCGAGCCGCGCAGCCCCGCGGTCGGGTTCAGCACCGGCCCGGCCAGCGCCAGGATGATCAGCGCGGCGATGAGGCAGCGCAGCACGATCAGCCAGAGCGGCGTGCGGGCCGGCGATTCCTCGGGCGAGCGCAGGCCGAGGACGAGGCGGATCGGCGGGAAGGCGACCAGCCTCGGCGCCGGCGGGGTGACGCGCAGCAGCCACCAGATCAGCGGCAGGACGAGCCCGGCGAGCAGGAACCAGGGGGCGGCGAAGCCGAGCGCGCTGAGGCCGGCCACCGCGTCACCCCTCGGGCGGCGCGAGCGCCGCGTGCAATGCGAGCAGCGCGGTCTGCGGCGGCTGGTCGGTGACATGCGCGGCGACGGTCCAGCCGAGCGATCGCACGATGCCGCCGAGGCCTTCGCGGTGCCGCGCCATCGCTCCGGCGTAGTCCTCGCGGATATTGCCGACCCGGCCGATCACCACCCCGCCCTCGTCCTCCAGTCCCTCGAAGCGGACCCTTCCATCATAGGGGAGCGACAGCTCCGCCGGGTCGATCACCCGCAGCAGATGGCCCGCCACGCCCATCGCGGCGAAGTCGCGGATGGTGCGCTCGATCTCGGCGAGCGGCGAGAGCAGATCGCCCAAGATCACCAGCCGGGCATGGCGCGGCAGGGGCTCGACCGGGGGCAGGCTCGACTCCTCCGCCAGCGCGCGCACCAGGCACTCGGTGAAGCGTTCCAGCGCGCCGCGGCCCTGGTCCGGGGCGAGGCCCGAGCCGAGCAGCGCGATCCGCTCGCCGCCGCGCACCAGGAGGATCGCCGCCGCGAGCGCCAGCACCGCCGCGCGCTGCTGCTTGTCGGGCCAGCCCGGGTCCGAGCGGAAGCGCATCGAGGGCGAGGCGTCGCACCAGATCCAGACGCTCTGCGCCGCCTCCCACTCGGTCTCGCGGACATAGGCGAAGCGCGACTTCGCGGTCTGGCGCCAGTCGATCGACTGCGCGCTGTCGCCGGGCTGGTACTGGCGGAACTGCCAGAACGTGTCGCCCCGCCCGACCCGCCGCCTGCCGTGAATCCCGGCGATCACCGAGGACGCGATGCGGTCGGCCTCGACCATCAGCTCGGGGATCCGGGCGGCCGCCTCCTCGGCGCCGCGGCGCAGCGCCGGGCCGGCGCGGTCGGGGGAGATGCCGAACCGGTCTATGCGAGGGGTGCGCACAATCTTGCGATGATGTCGTCGACCGAGATCCCGTCCGCCCGCGCCGCGAAGGTGACCGCCATGCGGTGGCGCAGCACTGGCCCGGCCAGCGCCAGCACGTCGTCGAGCGAGGGCGCGAGCCGCCCGTCGAGCAGGGCGCGGGCGCGGCTCGCCAGCATCAGCGCCTGGCTCGCCCGCGGACCCGGCCCCCACGCCACCTGGCCGGGGAGTTCCGGGATGTCGGTGGTGTCGGGACGCCCGCGCCGCACCAGCTCGAGGATGCCGTTCACCACCGACTCGCCGACCGGGATGGCGCGGACCAGCCGCTGGGCGGCGCGCAGCTCCTCGCCGGTCAGCACCTGTTCCGCCGGCGCCTCCTCCGCGCCGGTGGTGGCGATCAGCATCTCGCGCTCGGCGTCGAGCTCGGGATAGACGATGTCGATCTGCAACAGGAAGCGGTCGAGCTGCGCCTCGGGCAGCGGGTAGGTGCCTTCCTGTTCCAGCGGGTTCTGCGTCGCCAGCACGTGGAAGGGCAGGGGCAGCGGGTGGTAGCGGCCGGCGACCGACACCCGCTGCTCCTGCATCGCCTGGAGCAGCGCCGACTGGGTGCGCGGGCTGGCGCGGTTGATCTCGTCGGCCATCAGGAGCTGGGCAAACACCGGACCCTGGATGAAGCGGAATCCGCGCCGCCCGGACTCGCTCTCCTCCATGACCTCGGAGCCCAGTATGTCGGCCGGCATCAGGTCGGGGGTGAACTGGACCCGCTTGTCGTCCAGACCCAGCACCCCGCCGAGGGTTTCCACCAGCCGGGTCTTGCCGAGACCGGGAAATCCGATGAGCAGGGCGTGACCGCCGGCGAGAAGGGTGATAAGGGTCTCTTCGACAACCTGTTCCTGGCCGAAAATCACCCGGCCGATGCGGTCGCGCACCATCGCCATGCGGTGGCCGAGCGCCTCGATCTCGCTCGCCCGGGGCGGCGTCTCGCCGGCGGTCTGGATGTCGGTCGGCAGGTTGGACACGGGCACCTCACGGAGGGCAGACGCACACGATGTCCGAATCCGATCTCCGCCGCGTCTCGCGCGCCTTGCGACCGCGGCCGGCGGCCGATATCGGCACCGCTTCCGCCCAGCAGTTCTGCGGCGATATCGACATGCGAATCGCGCGCGACGGGACGTGGTTCTACCACGGCTCGCCGATCGGTCGCAAACCTCTCGTCAAGCTCTTCGCCAGCGTGCTCAAGCGCGATTCGGCCGGCGACTACTGGCTGGAGACGCCGTTCGAGAAGTGCCGCATCGCGGTCGACGACGCGCCGTTTACCGCCGTGGAGATGTTCGTCGAGGGCGCCGGCGCGGGGCGCATCATCCGCTTCCGCACCAATATCGACGAGATGGTGAGCGCCGGTCCCGAGCACCCGATCCGCGTCGAGACCGACGCCGGGAGCGGCGAGCCCGCGCCCTATGTCGGCGTGCGGGACGGGCTGGACGCGCTCATCCTGCGCTCGGTGTTCTACGACCTGGTCGAGCTCGGCGAGGAGGCCGACGGCCCCGGCGGTCCGACCGTCCGCGTGCGCAGCGACGGCGCGTTCTTCACCCTCGGCCCGGCGGCGTAGGCCCGGTCGCGTGATCGACACAAGCAGCGACGGCATAAGGGCGGCCTTCGACGGCCCCGGCATCGCCGCCGGCGACGGTCCCGACTGGCGCGCGGCGAACGGCGCGGCGGGCGACGCAAGGGGGTTGACGCCGGCCGCGGTGCTGGTCCCGATCGTGCGCCGCGACGACGCGCCGACCGTCCTGTTCACCCGCCGGACCGACCACCTGAAATCCCATTCGGGGCAGATCTCCTTCCCCGGCGGGCGCATCGAGGAGCGCGACGATTCGCCCGAGGCGGCGGCGCTGCGCGAGACCGGCGAGGAGATCGGCCTCGCCGCCGGCGACGTCGAGCTGCTCGGGCGGCTCGACCTGCGCGAGACCGGCACCGGCTATCGCGTGTTTCCCGTGGTCGGCATGGTGGTCCCGCCGCTCGCCCTGGTGCCCGACGCGCACGAGGTGGCGGAGATATTCGAGGTGCCGCTCGCCTTCCTGGTCGACCCCGCCAACCACCGCTTCGAGACCCGGGTGAGCGGCAATGTGGAGCGCCAGTTCTACGCCATTCCCTACGGCTCCCATTTCATCTGGGGGCTGACCGCGCGAATCCTGGTCAATCTGGGGGAGGTGCTGCGACGGCCATGACGCGGATCCTGCTCACCTACATCCTGCCTTTGGTCCTGCCCGCGCTGGTCTGGTACCTGTGGCACCAGTTCCGCCCGCAGCGGCCCGGCGAGGAGAAGAAGAAGGGCTGGCGGGCGGCGCCGGTGCCGCAGCTCGCCGTCGCCGGACTGGTGCTTCTCGCCGCCACGCTCGGCGCCTATGCGCTGCTGGTCGGCGGCGATCCGGGCGAGGTCTACCAGCCCGCCCGGCTGATCGACGGCGAGGTCGTGCCCGGGCAGCATTCCGACGCCCCGGGCGGCAACTGAACGGCGTCTCCTTGCGACCGGCGGGACGCATCGAACCCCGGGAGTGGATGACCGCGCCGGCGGCGCGCACCCTGCTCGCCGCGCTGGCGGGCGGCGGCGCGACGTCGCGCTTCGTCGGCGGCTGCGTGCGCGACACCCTCGCCGGCCGTCCCGTGCACGACATCGACATCGCCACCGAGGCGACCCCCGACCGGGCGGTGGCGCTGCTCCGGGCGCGCGGCATCCGCACGATCCCGACCGGGCTCGCCCACGGCACGCTGACCGCGCTGGTCGAGGGCGAGCTGTTCGAGGTCACCACGCTGCGCCGCGACGTGGAGACCGACGGGCGCCGCGCCGTGGTCGCCTTCACCGGCGACTGGCTGGCCGATGCCGCGCGCCGCGATTTTACCGTCAACGCGCTCTATCTCGACGCCGACGGCACGCTCTACGACCCGACCGGCGGGCGCGCCGACCTCGAGTCCGGGCGGGTGCGCTTCGTCGGCGCGGCGCGCGAGCGGCTGGCCGAGGACGTGCTGCGGCTGCTGCGCTTCTTCCGCTTCCACGCAAGCTACGGCGCCGGCGCGCCGGACCCGGACGCGATGGCCGCCTGCACCGACTTCGCGCCGCGCCTGGCCGGCCTGTCGGGCGAGCGGGTCTGGGCCGAGCTCGGCAGGATCCTGGGCGCGCCCGATCCGGGCGGGACGCTGCGCCTGATGGACCGGGCCGGCGCGCTCGCCCCCATCGTCCCCGGCGCGACCGCCTTCGCCCGGCTCGACGGCGTCGTGGGGGTCGAGGCGGCGCTCGGCCTCGGCGCCGCGGCGATCCGCCGCCTCGCCGCCGTGCTCGACGCCGACGAAGCGGAGACCGGCCGCCTCGCCCGGCGGCTGCGCATGTCGCGCGCCGAGGCGGCGCGGCTCGAAAAAGCCGTGGCGGCTTCCGGCGCGCTGATCGGAGACCCCGATCCCGCCGCGTCCGGCTGCCGGCTCTACCGCTGGGGCGAGGAGGCGTTCGCCGACGCGCTCGCCATCGCCTGGGCCGGGCGCCGCGCGGACGGCGGCGACGAGGCCGGCTTCGAGCAGGCCGCCCGCGCGCTGGCCGCGTGGCGGCGCCCGGTCTTCCCCCTCGGCGGCCGGGACGCGATCGCGCTCGGCGCGCCGCCCGGGCCGGCGGTCGGAAGCCTGCTGCGCGAGGTCGAGGCGTGGTGGATCGCCGAGGGTTTCGCGCCCGGCCGCGACGCCTGCCTCGCCCGCCTCGCCGCCGCGGCGGCAAGCTGAAGGGAAGGCATGCAGACCGCGTTCGACCTTGTCTGGCTGTCCGCCGAGCGGACCCCGGACCGCATCGCCATCGTCGACGACCTCACGGACCGCTCGCTCACCTATGCGGCGCTGATCGCCGAGATCGAGAGCGTCGCCGCCGGCCTGGCCGCGCGCGGGCTGGGCGCCGGCGACCGGGTGGCGACGGTGCTTCCCGGCAGCTTCGACCACGCCGTCCTCCTGCTCGCGTTGCAGCGCCTGGCCGCGGTGCCGATGCTGCTCAACCACCGGCTCGGCCCGGCCGACATCGCCGCGCTCGCCGCCCACGGCGAGGCGCGGGCCGCAATCGTCGGGCCCGACCGGGCGCTCGCCGCCGCCGCCGCGGATGCGCTCCCCGACGGCGCGCCGGTACTCGCCCCGGCAGACTTGGCCGCCTGCCGGGGCGATCCGGCGCGGCTGGGCGAGCCGCCGCGCCCCGGCCGCGAGGACCCCGCCTTCGTGTTCTACACCTCGGGCACCACCGGCCTGCCCAAGGGCGTGGTGCTCGCCCAGCGCACCACCGAGCACCGCGTCCTCTGGCTCTCCACCCAGGCCGGTCTGCGCCATGGCGGGCACAACCGGACGCTCGGCTTCATGCCGCTCAGCCACGCCATCGGCTTCTACGGCGTGTTCCTGGTCACCCTCGCCTTCGGCGGCACCTATTACGCGATGACCAGCTTCGATCCGGCGGCGGCGGTCGAGATGACCGAGCGCCACGCGATCACCTACATGTTCGCGGTGCCGACGCTCTATCACGCGATGACCCGGGCGCCCGGCTACGCGCCCGAGCGGATGCGCTCGCTGGAGCTGGTGCTGTTCGGCGGCGGGGTGATCGAGCCTGCGCTGATCCGCCACATCGACCGGCACTGGCCGGCGGCGATCCGCCACATCTACGGCACCACCGAGACCATGTGCTCGCTCTACAACCCCGACCCGGTGGACCGCCCGGCCTCGCTCCGCCCCGGCTTCTATTCGCGCACCAGGGCGGTCCGGCTCGGCGGCGGCCCCGACGACGCGGTGGGTCCCGGCGAGGAGGGCGAGCTGATCATCGACGCCAGCGCGGATGCGACCTTCTCGGGCTATCTCAACCGGCCCGAGGCGACGGCCGAGAAGCTGCGCGGCGGCTGGTACTATTCGGGCGACATCGTCGAGGTCGAGGCCGACGGCGATCTCAGGCTGCGCGGGCGGGTCGACGACGTGATCCGCTCGGGCGGCGAGAACATCCACCCCGGGGAGGTCGAGGCCGCGCTCGCCGCCCATCCCGGAATCGCCGATTGCTGCGTCATCGGCCTGCCCGATGCGCGCTGGGGCGAGGCGGTGCTCGCCTGCGTCGTCGCCGCCGGCGAAGCGCCCGCGGCGGCCGCGCTCGACGCCCATTGCCGGGCGGGCGGCCTCGCCGGGTTCAAGCGGCCCAAGGGGTATCTCTTCGTCGACGCGCTGCCGCGCAACGCGGCCAACAAGGTGCTGCGCCGCGAGCTCCGCCAGACCGCCGAGGCGGGCGCGGACGCGATCCGGCGGCCGGGCTGAAGCGGCCGCTACGCCAGTACGCGGGCGATGGTAACGATCGCGCTCGCGATCATGCCGAGCGCGGCCACGCCCAGCGTGCCGATCAGCCAGCGCAGCATCCTGGTCTCGCGCTCGGCGATCAGCGCCTTGACCTCGGCGACCAGCGCCTTGACCGCGCCGATGTCTTCCTTGGTGGCGAGATAGTCGATGCGGGCTTCGAGGGCCCCGACCCGACTATCCAGCTCGTGCATCCCGCCGGCCGCTGTCTGCGCCATGAAGCCTCTCCCGCACCGACTGCAACTTACTATAGATGGATATCGAGGGATATTCCACTCCGAGCGGATATCCGTTCCGCCCGCGGGCCATGACGTGGCTGGAGTGCTGTGCGAGCGCGCGCGAGCCGCCGATCAGGCCAGTACGCGGGCGATGGTAACGATCGCGCTCGCGATCATGCCGAGCGCGGCCACGCCCAGCGTGCCGACCAGCCAGCGCAGCATCCTGGTCTCCAGGTCGGCGATCAGCGCCTTGACTTCGCCGATGTCTTCCTTGGTGGCGAGATAATCCATACGGGCTTCCAGGGCCCTGACCCGGCTACCCAGCTCGTTCATCCCATCGGCTGCCGCCTGCGCCATGAAAGCTCTCCCGCACCGACTGCAACCTGTTATAGGTGCATGCAGAGCGAGTTTCCACCGCGAGCCGATAAACGTCCCGCCCGCACCCCTATTGCCGGTTAACATTCCCGCCGTTTCGGCCTATGGTTGCGGCGTGCCCATGAGCGGGGGTGACGACGATGGCAGCGCCCAGGAGAGCCAATCCGGACCGGGTGATCGATGCGGCGCTCGCGCTGGCGGCGGAGCGGCCGTGGCGGCGGGTCACCCTGTCCGAGATCGCCGGGGAGGCCGGGGTGCGGCTCGACCAGGTCCACGGCCTGTTCCGCAGCAAGGCCGCGATCCTCGATGCGTTCACCGCGCGGATCGACGCCCAGGTGATGCGCGGCACCGACGAGGAGGCCGCCGCCGAGCCGGTGCGCGACCGCCTGTTCGACGTGCTGGCCCGGCGCTTCGAGGCGCTCCAGCCGCATCGCGCGGCGCTCGCCTCGATCGTCTGCGAGGGGCTGACGGTGCCGCGCGAGGGGTATTGCGGCACCAGGCGGCTGCTGCGCTCGATGACCTGGTCGCTGGAGACCGCCGGCGTCGGCGGCTCCGGCCCGTTCGGCGAGCTCCGGGTGCGCGGGCTGGCCGCGCTGTTCATGTCCAGCCTGTTCGTCTTCCTGCGCGACGACTCGCCCGATCTGGCCAGGACGATGGCGCATCTCGACCGCAATTTGAGCCGCGCCGACCGGCTGATGGGGCGCCTGAACCCGAGACGGGCTCAGGCGGCGACCGCCTAGACCGGCATGCGCAGCCGGGCGCGGACGCCGCCGCCCGGCGCGGTCTCGATCCTGATGTCCCCGCCATGGCCGCGCATCACGTCGCGCGCGATGGTCAGCCCCAGCCCGGTGCCCCCGGTCGCCGGGTTGCGCGAGCCGTCGATCCGGTAGAACGGCTTGAACACGTCCTCGCGGGCGCTCTCCGGAATGCCCGGCCCGTCGTCGTCGACGACGATCTCGATCGTGTCCCGGCTGCGGCTCGCCCGCACCGAGACGCGCCCGGCGTGGCGCACCGCGTTGGAGACCACGTTGGCGAGGCAGCGCCGGAAGGCGTTGGGGCGGATCGGCACGACCAGCTCGGCAGGCGCGCGGAACTCGACCGCCACCCCGTCGCGCCGCGCGCCGGCGACCACCTCGTCGAGGATCGGCGCCACGTCGGCGGCGACCACCGCCTCGGTGCCCTCGCCGGCGGCGAAGGCGAGATATTCCTCGACCAGCGACTCCATCTCGGCGACGTCGGATTTGAGGTCGTCGACCCGCCCGCCCTCGCCGAGCAGGGCGATCTGCAGCTTGATCCGGGTCAGCGGCGTGCGCAGGTCGTGCGACACCCCGGCCAGCATCTCGGTGCGCTGCGCGATCGCCCGCCCGATCCGCGCGCGCATCAGGTTGAAGGCGGTGGTCAGGCTGCGGATCTCGGCGGCGCCGGACGGGCTCACGTCGGGCACCTCGCGGCCCTTGCCGAATTCGTCCACCGCGACGGCGAGCCGGCGGATCGGCCGCACCTGGTTGCGCATGAACAGAACCGCGATGACGATCATCACCAGCGAGGTGCCGATCAGCCAGGCGAGGAACAGATAGGTCGTCTCCTCGAACAGGCGGCGCTTCTCGACGAACACGTCGAGCACGCCGTCGGCGAGCTGCACCTTGACGCGGATCCAGTCGCCGTAGCCCGCGGTCTCCATGTGGTAGGGCCGGCCGAGCTGGTAGTCGAGCGCCTGCGACAGGCGGCGGTCGCGGATGCCCTCGCCGATCCGCGGCCCCGGACCGGCCAGCGCGGCGCCCCGGGCGAAGCTCGCGCGCAGCCCCGCGGTGCGCGCGCCGCGCAGCACGACCTCGCGGCTCGCCGCGCCCGGAAACGCCCGCATCCCCTCGATCACCAGCGCGATGTCGCCCGCCACCGTGGCGACCAGGCGCTTGGTCACGATGTCCCAGTGGCGGTCGTAGAACGCCCAGGTCGCCACCGCCTGAACGACGATCATCGGCACGACCAGGATGGTCACCGACCGTCCGATCAGGGTCTTGGGCGCCAGACGCTTGAGGAAGCCCGGCATGGCGGTCAGTCGGGCTGCAGCACGTAGCCCTCGCCGCGCACCGTCTGCAGGTAGCGCGGGTGGCGCGGGTCGGGCTCGATCTTGCGGCGCAGCCTGGTGACCTGGACGTCGACCGTGCGCGCGCCGCCGGCGATGCCGCTCTCGGCGATCAGCAGGCGGCGCGACAGCGTCACCCCGGGCCGCCGCGCCAGGGTGCGCAGCAGCCTCGCCTCGACCGGCGACAGGTGAACCGCGAGGTCGTTCCTGGTGAGCGCGGAACGCTCGACGTGGAAGCGGTGCTCGCCGAGGCGCACCACCGGATCCGGCACCGACCGAGGCGCGCGGCGCAGCAGGCTGGACAGGCGGAGCACCAGCTCGCGCGGCTCGAACGGCTTGACCAGGTAGTCGTCCGCGCCGCGTTCGAGCCCGGCGATCCGGTCCTGCGGCTCGCCGCGCGCGGTCAGCAGCAGGATCGGCGTGTCCGAGACCTGCCGCAGCCAGGCGGTGAGCGAGAACCCGTCCTCGCCCGGCATCATCACGTCGAGCACAACGAGGTCGAACGCCATCGAGCGCACCCGGTCGCGCGCCTCGACCGCATCGGCGGAAGCGGTCACCCGGTAGCCGTTGGCGCCGAGATACTGGCTCAGCAGGTCGCGCAGCCTGTCGTCGTCGTCGACGACCAGCACGTGGGGGGCGTATTCCGTCATGCCGCCGCCCGGCCCGGCGCCGCGCCGCCGGGGCTCAGGGGCCCAGCGCCGCCGCGTCCGCCGCCATCCCGCCGAACAGCGCGAGCATGCGCCCGCGCCATTCGAGCACCGGGTCGTCGGGCGCGATGACCGCATACGGGCTGACGATGCGGATCCACTGGCAGCTGCCCATCAGGATGTAGTCCGCGTAGCCCGGCTCGTCGCCGGCGAGAAAGGGCTGGTCGGCGAGCACCGCGCGGGCCGGGGCGAGCGCCGCCCGCGCCGCCGGCAGGCGGTCCTCGCGCGCCGCGTGCAGCGCGTCCAGCGTGGTGCCGAACCGCTTCTCGCGGGTTTCCAGGAAATAGCCGCGGTCGCGCTCGTCGATGTTGTCGTAGACGTCCCTGACCACCAGCAGGATGAGCCTGGGGTTCACCTCGCGGTCGGCCCATTCGTTGATCAGCCGCGCCATCGCCCGCTCGGCGCGGCTCGCGAACAGCGGCGGCCGGTCGGGATAGGCCTCGTCGAGATAGCACGCGATGGCCCAGGAATCGGCCACCGCCCGGTCGCCGTCGCGCAGCACCGGCACCCGTTCCTGGCCGCTGAAGGCGATCGGCCGCTTGTCGGCGAAGCGCACCGGCACGGTGTCGAAGTCGAGCGCCTTGTGGGCCAGCGCGAAGCGGGTGCGCCAGCAATAGGGGCTGAACCTGAGATCGTCCCGTCCCACCAGCTCGTAGAGCGTGATCGCCATCTTCCCTCCCGATCGCCCGGCGCGGCTACCATGCCACAAGCGGGTGCGATGGCAAGCCCCGGGGCCGGTCCTTCGATACGCCCGCCCGCGACGGGCTGCTCGGGATGAGGGGGAAGTGACAGGCGGCCCAAGCCGCGTCCCCCATCGTCACCTCCCGTCGTCACTCCCCATCGTCACTCCCCCATCGTCACCCCCCTCGTCATGCCCGGACTTGATCCGGGCATCCATGGGCGCCGCCGCCCCTCTCGTCGGACCGTCGTGCGGGCGGAGAGGCCGCGTGGATGGCCGGATCAAGTCCGGCCATGACGTAGGGGTAACAGCGGGAGCGGAGATGCAGATGCTCACGGGCGCGGAGCCCGCGTCGAAAATCTAAACCGGACAGCAGTGGACTTGATCCGGGCACCCACTGGCGCCGCCGCTCCTCCCGACGGGGCGTTGTACCGGTGGCGCCAGTGGTTGCGCGGATCAAGTCCGCGCATGGGTGGCCGGATCACCCCCGGACTTGATCCGGGGGCCGGCCATGACGGGGTGGGGGTGGCGGTGGAGGAGCACGGGAGCCGGGGGCGGCCCGCCCCGCCCGTGGGTGCCCGGAACGAGGCCGACGTGACAACGGAGGGGCAGGGACGGCAAGTGCGGGCGTGCGGCGATCCGTGTCCCGATCCGGCGGATGCGCCGATATCCCGCCCGGAACAAGGCTTTGCGCCCGGTCCAGCTCACATAAACCGGACAGCAGTGGACTTGATCCGGCCACCCACTGGCGCCACAGCCGCGACCGACGGGCCGATGTGCCGGCGGCGGCAGTTGATGATCGTGTCCCGCCACGTGGTGTAAGAGCCCGGCGCCGATCGCGGTATCCGGCGTGTTGGGCCGGTAGGGTCAGGCTGCCACGGCGGGCGGCTTGACGGTGAGATTGTCGCTGGTCTGAGCGATGGATTCCAGTGTCATGTATCTCCTTGCAACGGCCCACTCGTCGTTCTGCTCGAGCAGGATGGCGCCGACCAGGCGGGTGACGGCGTCTTCGTTGGGGAAGATGCCGACGACGTTGGTTCGGCGCTTGATCTCGGCATGGACCCGCTCGATGGGGTTGGTCGAGTGGAGCTTGGTTCGGTGCTCCCTGGGGAAGGTCATGTAGGCGAGGACGTCGTGCTCGGCGTCGTCCATGAGGGTGGCGAGCTTGGGCGCCTTGGGCCTGAGCTGGTCGGCGACCAGGCGCCACTGGGCGCTCGCGGCCTGGGCGTCGTCCTGGGCGAAGGCGGTGGCGACGAAGGCAGACACGACGCGCCTTCCCTGACGGCCGGCATGGGCCAGCAGGTTGCGCATGAAGTGGATGCGGCAGCGCTGCCAGGTGGCGCCGAGGATGCGGGTCGCGGCGGCCTTCAACCCCTTGTGGTCGTCGGAGATCACCAGCTTGACGCCCTTGAGCCCGCGGCCGGTCAGCGCGCGCAGGAAGGCGGTCCAGAAGGTCTCGGCCTCGGAGTGGCCGATCGCCATGCCGAGCACCTCGCGCCGGCCCTGGTCGTTGACCGCCACCGCGACGGTCACCGCGACCGGGACGATGCGCCCGATCTCGCGCATCTTGATATAGGTCGCATCCAGCCACAGATAGGGCCACTCGCCCTCCAGCGGCCGGTCGAGGAAGCTCTCGATCTTGTCGTCGATCTCGGCGCACAGCCTGGACACCTGGCTCTTGGAGATGCCCGACATCCCCATCGCCTGCACCAGGTCGTCGACCGAGCGCGTCGACACGCCCTGGATGTAGGCCTCCTGGATCACCGCCGTGAGTGCCTTCTCGGCCATCCGGCGCGGTTCCAGGAAGCCGGGGAAGTAGCTCCCCGTCCTGAGCTTCGGGATCCTCAGCGCCACCGTGCCGGCGCGGGTCTCCCAGGCCCGCTCGCGGTAGCCGTTGCGCTGCGTGATCCGCTCCGGCGTGCGCTCGCCATGGGCGGCGCCGGTCAGCCCTTCCACCTCCAGCGCCATCAGACGCTCGGCCGAGAAGCCGATCATCTCGCGCAGCAGATCGGCGTCGGAACTCTTCTCCAAAAGCCCGCGCAGGGCCATCATGTCGTCGGTCATCGCGGTTCCTCCTCAGGTTCGGGTTGGCGTTGCACGACCCAACCCTAAACCGGAACCGCGATGGCCTCCGCTGTGGATAAGCAGCCCGCCGCCGCCAGACTCGCGGCGGTCGCGGCGGCGCGCTGCTTACCCACAGCTACAAACCAAGGCCAGAGCTCCTACACCACGTCTGGGGACACGACCCAGTTGATGCCCGGATCACCCCCGGACTTGATCCGGGGGCCGGCCATGACGGGGGAGGGCATGAGCGGGGGCCGGGGGGCGTATCGAGGCGCGCGCGCCGGCGCATTGACGCGCCGCCGCGCGCTTTCTAATTTCCCGGCCGGCCGCGCCCGGCGCCCGGGCACGGGCGCCGCCGGCATATGCGAGGATCAGACGATGGTATCGCCGGCCGCGCCGCGCGTCCGCCCGAACCGCCCGTTCTTCTCGTCCGGCCCGTGCGCCAAGCGGCCGGGCTGGACGCCCGACGTGCTGGCCGGCGCGCTGCTCGGGCGCTCGCACCGCGCGCCCGCCCCCAAGGCCCGGCTCGCGGAGGTCATCGAGCGCTCGCGCCGCCTGCTCGGCCTGCCCGAGGGATGGCGGCTCGGCATCGTTCCGGCCTCCGACACCGGCGCGGTCGAGATGGCGCTGTGGTCGCTGCTCGGGCCGCGCGGCGTCGACCTGCTGGCGTGGGAGAATTTCGGCGCGGGCTGGGCGAGCGACGTCGTGGACCATCTCGGGATCGCCGACGCGCGGGTGCTGTCGGCCGCCTACGGCGAGCTGCCCGACCTCGCCGCGGTCGATTTCTCGCGCGACGTGGTGTTCGCCTGGAACGGCACCACATCCGGCGTCCGCGTGCCCGACGGCGCGTGGATCGACCCCGGCCGCGAGGGGCTGGTCATCTGCGACGCCACCTCGGCGGCGTTCGCGATGGACCTCCCCTGGGACCGGCTCGACGTCGCCACCTGGTCCTGGCAGAAGGCGATGGGCGGCGAGGCGGGGCACGGCATGATCGCGCTCGGCCCGCGCGCCGCCGACCGGCTGGCGAGCCATACCCCGCCCTGGCCGATCCCCAAGGTCTTCCGCCTCACCTCGGGCGGCGCGCTGATCGAGGGGATCTTCCGCGGCGAGACCATCAACACGCCCTCGATGCTGTGCGTCGAGGACGCGCTCGACGGGCTGCGCTGGGCCGAGGAGATCGGCGGGCTCGACGCGCTGCTGGCGCGCACCTCGGCCAACATGGCGGCGATCGAACGCTGGGTCGCGGCGACGCCGTGGATCGACTTCCTCGCCGCGGTGCCGGCGACGCGCTCGCCGACCTCGGTCTGCCTCGGCTTCGCCGATCCCTGGTTCGCCGCCCTCGACGCCGCCGGCAAGGCCGCGGTGCCGAAGCGCATCGAGTCCATGCTGGAGGCCGAGGGCGTCGCCTGCGACATCAACGGCTACCGCTCGGCCCCACCCGGGCTCCGCATCTGGGCCGGGCCGACCGTGGAGACGGCAGACCTGGAGGCGCTGTTCGCCTGGCTGGGCTGGGCCTGGGGGCGGGTGCGCCAGGGCGAGCCGGTGGCCGCCTGAGACCGCGCCGATGAACCGGGTCCTCATCTCCGACAGGCTGAGCGAGCGCGCCGTCGGCGTCTTCGGCGAGCGCGGCATCGACGTCGATTTCGACCCCGGGCTGGCCTCCGAGGCGCTGCTGGAGCGGATCGGCGCGTATGACGGGCTCGCGGTGCGCTCGGCGACAAGGGTGACGTCCTCGGTGATCGAGGCCGGCGAGCGCCTCAGGGTGATCGGCCGCGCCGGGATCGGCGTCGACAATATCGACGTGCCCGCCGCCAGCGCGCGCGGCGTGGTGGTGATGAACACGCCGTTCGGCAATGCGGTGACCACCGCCGAGCACGCCATCGCGCTGATGTTCGCGCTGGCCCGCCAGATCCCCGCCGCCGACCGCGAGACCCAGTCCGGCGCCTGGGACCGCGCCCGGTTCCTCGGCACCGAGCTCGCCGGCAAGACGCTCGGCATCGTCGGCTGCGGCAATGTCGGCTCGGTGGTCGCCGACCGGGCGCAGGGGCTCAAGATGCGGGTGCTGGTGCACGACCCCTATCTGGCGGCCGAGCGGGCCGAGCGGCTCGGCGTCGCCAGGGTGGCGCTCGACGAGCTGCTGGAGCGATCCGACGTGATCAGCCTGCACGTGCCGCTGACCGACCGGACGCGCGGCATCCTCGACGCCCGGGCGCTGGCCAGGACGCGCCCCGGGGTGCGCATCGTCAACTGCGCCCGCGGCGAGCTGGTCGATGCGCACGCGCTCGCCGACGCGCTGTCCTCGGGCCATGTCGGCGGGGTCGCCGTCGACGTCTATCCCGAGGAGCCGCCCGGCGACTACCCGCTGTTCGGCATGGCGGGCGTCGTCGCCACCCCGCATCTCGGCGCGTCGACCGCCGAGGCGCAGGAGAACGTCGCCGTCCAGATCGCCGAGCAGATGTCCGACTACCTGCTCGACGGCGCGGTGCTGCACGCGATCAACATGCCGTCGTTCTCCAGCGAGGAATCGGCCCGTCTCGCGCCCTTCATGGATCTCGCGCGCCAGATCGGCAGCCTCGCCGGCCAGGTCGCCGAGACCGGCTTCCGCGCCGTGGTGGTCGAGTACGACGGCGAGGCGGCGGAGCTCAACCCGCAGCCGATGACCGCTTCGCTGCTCGAAGGGCTGCTCGCGCCGATCGTCGATTCGGTCAACATCGTCAACGCGCCCATCGTCGCCCGCGAGCGCGGCATCCAGGTGACCGAGACCAAGCACGCCAGGCGCTCCGACTACCCCTCGCTGATCCGCCTCACCGTGACCACCGAGCGGGCGACGCGGACCACCGCCGGCACGCTGTTCTCCAACCGCATGCCGCGCATCGTCGAGCTCGACGGGATTCCCCTCGAAGCCTCGCTCGCCAGCAACATGCTGTACATGGTGAACCGCGACGAGCCGGGGTTCATCGGCCGGCTCGGCTCCTGCCTCGGCGACGCCGGGGTGAACATCGCGACCTTCCATCTCGGCCGCTCGGGCCCGCGCGAGAACGCGGTCAGCCTGATCTCGGTCGACGGCACGATCCCGGCCTCGGTCCTCGACTGCGTGCGCGCGCTGCCCGGCGTGGTGCGGGCCCGCGCGCTCACCTTCTGACGGGGGCGGGGCGATGAACGAGGGGGACCGCCGCGCGCTGCTGCCCTCCGGGCTGCGCGACGTGCTGCCGCCCGCCGCCGCCCAGGAGGCCGGCGTGGTCGAGCGGCTGATCGGCCTGTTCGAGCTCAACGGCTACGAGCGGGTCAAGGCGCCGCTGGTCGAGTTCGAGGAGGGGCTGCTGTCGGGCGCGGGCGCGGCGATCGCCTCCGAGACCTTCCGCCTGATGGACCCCGCCTCGCAGCGCATGATGGGGGTGCGCGCCGACATCACCCCGCAGGTCGCGCGCATCGCGGCGAGCCGGCTGAAGGACGCGCCGCGCCCGCTGCGCCTCTGCTACGCCGGCGACGTGCTCAGGATCAACGGCACCCATCTCCGCCCCGAACGCCAGTTCACCCAGGTGGGGATGGAGCTGATCGGCTCCGACGAGCCCGCCGCCGACGCCGAGATCGTGGTGCTCGCCGCCGAGGCGCTGACCCTGGTCGGCGCCGCCGACATCGCGATCGACCTCACCATGCCGCCGCTCGCGCCCGCGGTGTGCGCCGCGCACGGCCGCGAGCTCGCCGCCGACGCGGCGCTGCGCGAGGCGATCGACCACAAGGACGCCGCGGCGATCGCGGCGCTCGGCGGCGGGCTCGCCGACACGCTGGGCGCGCTGCTCGCCGCCGCCGGCCCGGCCGAGAGCTGCCAGGCGGCGCTCGATGCGCTCGACCTGCCGCCCGGCCCGGCCGGGGTGCGCCGCCGCCTCGCCGGGGTGATCTCCGAGATCCGCGCCGCCGCGCCCGAGCTCAGGCTCACCGCCGACCCGCTGGAGAACCGCGGCTTCGAGTACCACACCGGGATCTGCTTCACGATCTTCCCCGACGGCGTGCGCGGCGAGCTCGCCAGCGGCGGGCGCTACGTCACCGGCGCCGACGGGGACGGCGCGGGCGGCGAGCTCGGCACCGGCGTCACCCTCTATGTCGACACCATCCTGCGCTCGGTGCCGGCGCCGAGGGGGCCGCGCCGCGTGTTCCTGCCGCCCGGCACCGCGCCGGCGACCGGCCGCGCGCTCCGGGCCGAGGGCTGGATCACCGTCGCCGGGCTCGAGCCGGCGGCCGCGCCGGAGGCGGAGGCAGCCCGGCTCGGCTGCACCCATCACTGCCGCGCCGGCCGCGTGCTCCCGGTGGGCTGAGGCCGGGCCGATGGCGAACGTCGCGGTGGTCGGCTCGCAATGGGGCGACGAGGGCAAGGGCAAGATCGTCGACTGGCTGTCCGAGCGCGCCGACGTGGTGGTGCGCTTCCAGGGCGGGCACAACGCCGGCCACACCCTGGTGATCGACGGCCGGACCTACAAGCTCAGCCTGCTGCCCTCCGGCGTGGTGCGCCCGGGCAAGCTCTCGATCGTCGGCAGCGGCGTGGTGGTCGACCCGTGGGCGCTGTTGGACGAGATCGACGCGGTGCGCGGCATGGGCGTCGACGTGAGCCCCGAGACCTTCTGCGTCGCCGAGAACGCGTGCCTGATCCTGCCGCTGCACCCGGCGCTCGACCACGCCCGCGAGGCGGCGAGGGGTGCTGCGCGCATCGGCACCACCGGGCGGGGCATCGGCCCGGCCTATGAGGACAAGGTCGGGCGCCGGGCGATCCGGCTCTGCGACCTCGCCGATGCGGACGGGCTTGCGCCGCGCGTGGACCAGCTGCTCGAGCACCACAACGCGCTGCTGCGCGGGCTCGGCGCCGAGCCGTTCGACCGCGGCGACCTGCTCGACAAGCTGCGCCGGGTGGCGCCGCGCATCCTGCCCTTCGCCGCCCCGGTCTGGCTCCGCCTCGACGAGGCCAGGCGGGCGGGCAGGCGCATCCTGTTCGAGGGCGCGCAGGGTGCGATGCTCGATGTCGACCACGGCACCTACCCCTATGTCACCTCGTCCAACACCCTGGCCGGCCAGGCGGCGGCCGGCAGCGGGCTCGGCCCGCGCGCGATCGACTACGTGCTCGGCATCACCAAGGCCTACACCACCCGCGTCGGCTCGGGGCCGTTCCCGACCGAGCAGGACAACGATATCGGCCAGGTTCTCGGCGAGCGCGGCCGCGAGTTCGGCACCGTCACCGGGCGCAAGCGGCGCTGCGGCTGGTTCGACGCGGTGATGGTGCGCCAGGCGATCCGCTTCGCCGGGATCGACGGCATCGCGCTCACCAAGCTCGACGTGCTCGACGGCATGGCGGAGCTGAAAGTGTGCACCGGCTACGAGACCGCGGACGGGAAGCTCGACCGCTTCCCCGCCTCGGCGCTGGGCCAGGCGACTGTGCGCCCGGTCTACGAGACCCTCGCCGGCTGGCAGGACAGCACCAGGGGCGCGCGGAGCTGGGCCGAGCTGCCGGCCGATGCGGTAAAATACATCCGCCGCATCGAGGAGCTGATCGATTCCCCCGTCGCCCTGCTCTCGACCAGCCCCGAGCGCGAGGATACGGTGATGGTGCGCGACCCGTTCGCCGCCTGACCGGCGCGGCTTCCAGGAGGACGCAAGCGAAGCAATGCCAAAGCCACTGGTCGGCATCATCGGCTCCAGGCACCTGGTCAACGACCGCTACCCGGCGCAGCTCGTGGGCGAGAAGAATCTGCGCGCCGTCGCCGAGGTCGCCGGCGCGCTGCCGGTGATGTTCGCCGGCGCGCCCGACGTGACCGATATCGCCGCGCTGCTCGATGCCGTCGACGGGGTGCTGCTGACCGGCGGGCGGTCCAACGTCCATCCGGCGCATTTCAACGTCGAGCCCAGCCCGAGCCACGAGCCCTACGACCGGGAGCGCGACGCGGTGGCGCTGCAAGTGACCGAGGCCTGTATCGCGCGCGGCGTGCCGATCCTCGGCCTCTGCCGCGGCATCCAGGAGATGGGGGTCGCCTTCGGCAGCACCCTGCATCCCGAGATCCGAGACCTGCCCGGGCGCATCAACCACCGCGCCACGCGGCTGGCGAACGGCGAGATCCATCCCGACCAGGACGTCGTGTTCGCCGACCGCCACGACGTGCGCCTGGTCCCGGGCGGCATTTTCGCGCGCCTGTTCGGCCGCGAGACCGTCCGCGTCAACTCGCTGCACGGCCAGGGCATATTGGAGCCCGGCGCGCGCGTCGTCGTCGAGGGGGTGGCCGAGGACGGCACCATCGAGGCCATCCGCATCGCCGGCGCCCCCGGCTTCGCGCTCGGCGTCCAGTGGCATGCCGAGCACGACCCGCAGACCAACCCGGTCAACCGAGCCCTGTTCCGCGCCTTCGGCGCGGCGGTCAGGGAGGGCGGGCATCCTTCGATACGCCCGCCTTCGACGGGCTACTCAGGATGAGGGGTGGGGGCAAGGGTTTTCGCCTCATCCTGAGTAGGCCCCGCAGGGGCCGTATCGAAGGGCGCCCCCTCCGGGGGCTACTCAGGATGCGGATGGGGTGGTATCTCTGAAGAATACTCCCCTCATCCCGAGTAGGCGCGAAGCGCCGTTTCGAGGGACGCCATGCCCGATCCCGCCAGACTCGACGCGCTGATCGTCGGCGCCGGCTTCGCCGGGCTCTACATGCTGCACAAGCTGCGCGGCGCGGGCTTCGCCGCGCGCGCGGTCGAGGCGGCCTCCGGCGTCGGCGGCACCTGGTACTGGAACCGCTACCCCGGCGCGCGCTGCGACGTGGAGAGCATGTTCTACTGCTACCAGTTCGACGACGCGCTGTCGCGGGACTGGGAGTGGACCGAGCGCTACCCCGCGCAGGCGGAGATCCTGCGCTACGCCGAGCACGTCGCCGACCGGTTCGACCTCTGGCCCGACATCTCGCTCGACACAAGCGTCGCCGCGGCGGCGTGGGACGGGGATGAAGCCCGCTGGCGGGTCGCGACCGACGCCGGCGACGAATATCTCGCCCGATACTGCATCATGGCGACCGGCTGCCTGTCGGCGGCGAACCGGCCGGATTTCGCCGGGCTCGACGATTTCGCCGGGCGGGTGTTCCACACCGGGCGCTGGCCGCACGAGACGGTCGATTTCTCGGGAAGGCTGGTGGGCGTGGTCGGCACCGGCTCCTCGGCGGTGCAGGCGATCCCGGAGATCGCCAGGGAGGCCGCCCGCGTCACCGTGTTCCAGCGCACGGCGAGCTATGTCGTGCCGGCGAAGAACCGGCCGCTCGATGCCGCCGAGCAGGCCGACATCAAGGCGCGCTACCCCGAGCTCCGCGCCGCCGCGAGAAAGACCTTTGGCGGGTTCGCGGTGGCCATCGCCCAGCAATCCGCGCTCGCGGTGCCGGAAGACGAGTGCCGCGCGACGCTGGCCCGCGCCTGGGACCAGGGCGGGATCGGCTTTCTGAACGCCTATCGCGATTTCGGCTTCGACGAGGCGGCGAACCGGCGGGCGCAGGATTTCGTCCGCCAGAAGATCCGCGAGACCGTCAGCGACCCCGAGACCGCCGAGAAGCTCACGCCCCGGCACGTGATCGGCTGCAAGCGGCTCTCCCTCGGCGACGACTACTACGCCGCCTTCAACCGGCCCAATGTCGAGCTGGTGCCGCTCGGCGAGGACGGGATCGGCCGCATCCTGCCGGGTGGGCTCGTCGCGGGCGGCCGGGAATACGCGTTCGACGACCTGGTGCTGGCCACCGGTTTCGATGCGATGACCGGCGCGCTCGCCCGCATCGACATACGCGGCAGGGGCGGGCGCGCCCTCGCCGAGGCGTGGCAGGCGGGGCCGCGCATGTATCTCGGCCTGATGTCGAACGGCTTCCCCAACCTGTTCGCGATAACCGGCCCCGGCAGCCCCTCGGTGCTGTCCAACATGATGCCGACCATCGAGCACCACGTGGAGTGGATCGCCGCCTGCCTGGAATACCTGCGCGACAAGGGGGTCCGCGAGATCGAGCCCGCGCTGGAGGCCCAGGACGCGTGGGTCGAGCACGGCAACGAGGTGGCCTCGAAGACGCTGCGCTACAACTGCAGCTCGTGGTATCTCGGCGCCAACGTCCCCGGCAAGCCGCGCGTCTTCATGCCCTATATCGGCGGCATGCCGTCCTACATGGAGAAATGCGCCGCCGTCGCGGAGTCGGGCTATGAGGGGTTCGAGCTGACCCCGGGGTGAGGGGCGTCCTTCGATACGCCCGCCTGCGGCGGGCTACTCAGGATGAGGGATTGGGGCGGTGGACGGCCCGACACCCTGCCCTCATCCCGAGCAGGCCCCCGCAGGGGCCGTATCGAGGGATGGGCTGGACAAAAATCCCCTGATATGAAAAAACCGCTTGACATGGGACGCGTTTTGGGGTATATTTGCCACAGTGGCCAAATAGGGCGCCGGAAGAGCCGGCGCCCTTTTTCGTGCCCGGACGGTCCCGCGCGGCGCGGCAGGGAGAGCAGCGGCTATGGACGGACGCCCGATCGGCTGGCTGGACCGGGTCGAGCCGGGCGACGTCTGGCCCGGCGAGCGCGCCGATTTCGTCCCCTGGCTGGCGGCGCCGGAGGCCCTGCGGCGGCTCGGCGAGGCGCTCCGGCTCGAGCTCGAGCCGCAGGCGCTGGAGCGGCGGGTCGGGCGGTTCCGCGCCGATCTCCTGTGCCGCGACGCCGCCAGCGGATCGCCGGTGGTGATCGAGGCCCAGCTCGGGCGTTCCGACCACCGCCATCTCGGCCAGGTCCTGGCCTACGCGGCGGGGCTCGACGCCGCCGCCGTGGTCTGGCTGGCGGCGCGGTTTTGCGACGAGCATTTGGTGGCGATCGACTGGCTGAACCGCCCCGGCGACAGCCTCGCCCGCTTCTTCGCGGTCGAGATCGCGGCGTGGCGGGCGGGCGAGGCGGGCATCGCGGCACGGTTCGACGTGATCGCCCGGCCTCCCGACTGGCCCGCCCCGGCCGAAGAGCGCAAGCCGCTCCGCCCGCAGCCGGTGCGCGGCGCGGTGCGCTGGACCGGCCCGCGCCGTCCCGACGGCGGCCGGGCAGGGCCCAGGCGGCTGGCGATCGCGGGGTGAGCGGGGGGCTACTCCGGGGCGACGGCGCCGAAGCTCCCGATCACGTTGTTGTCGTTCTTCTGGAACATGCCGGCGGCTTCCCGGTGCGCCGGGCCGAAGAAGCCGCCTTCCACGTAGCCGCCGTCGAAGCCGCCAAACGTGCCGTCGGAGGAGAGGGGGACGTTCGCGAAACCGAAATTCGCCACCTCGCGCCGCAAGTCCATGCTCCTGACGCCGGAGAAGCCGATGTCGACCCGGTCGCGGCCGAACGAGACGCGCACGCTCGCGCGGCCCTCCACGAACGGGTCCTCGCCGGCCTCCAGGCCGGACTGGTATCCGACCATCCGCCCGTCCCAGCTCGCCCCGCCGGTCGGGCGGGTTCCGGCGAGGTCGCCCTGGAAGCCGGTTCCGCGGATGGAATGGTTCGACACCGAGCCGTCCTCCGACTCCCAGCCGTGGAAGCGGTAGAACCCGGTGCCGAACGCGGCGTGCCGCATGGTCCCGTAATAGCCGTCCTGCTGGAACCGTCCCGTGCCCCCGTCGGTGCCGTGGGCGGCGCGCCGGGCGATGCGGATCGCGCCATGATCGGCGACCATGTCTTGGGACAGCCACTCGCCCCAGCCGGCCGTCCAGCCGAGCACGCGCTCGCGGGGCGTCCGCTCTCCCGAGGCGGCCACTTCGTACCAGTCATTGCCCGCTTGCCACCAGTTGAACCTGCCCTCGCAGCCGGACCCGCACCGGTACCGGTACCATCCGTCCGTGCCTTCGCCGGTGCCGTGCTGGGACGTCATGCCCCTGAGGTGGTCCGCCTCGGCGATCACGTCGTCGCGCCCGGGTCTCTCGTCGTGCCTCGCGCCGAAGCTCGCGACCAGCCCGGCCCGGGGATCGTCGAGCGTGCCGGCGACCTCCTCGTGCCGCGGTCCGTAGAAATCGGCCGCGAGAGACACCCCGGGGGAGTCGCCGGTTATCCCGTCATCCGTCACCGCGATCGGATAGTGCAGGCTGCCTCCGGCGAAGAGGTGGCGCCGTCCCTCGTACAAGGTCCGCAGCGAGGTGAAGCTCGCCTTGCCGGTCATGGTATCGAGAACGACCGCGAGATTCGCATGGCCATGGACCGGGGGAAGGCCGGGCAGCTCGACCGCGGTGCCGATCAGCCCGCCCGAGTAGCGCACCGTCCCGGCGAGCGGGAAGGAGCGGGCGAGAGCGCCGCTGCTGGGATCGCCGAACGCATCGGCCTCGGCCCACAGCAGATCCACCGTGTCCAGGCTGCGGAACCCGGCGCCCGAGATCGAGTAGCGCGGCTGCGGGTCGGCGAGCGACACCTTCAGCTCGCGCGACACCGAGAGCGTGAAGGCCGAATGGTCCATCCAGCCCGCCAGCCCGTAGGTCTCCGGCCGGTCGGTCGGCGGCCCGATCGACATCCCGATATCGGCGAGGAAGGCGAAATCGATCTCCGCGGGCAGGAACGCGGGTATGCCGCCGGATTGCGTGCAATAGGCCATGACCGACGCGCAGACCCCGCTATGCGCGTAGTCGATCTGCCCAGCGTCGGAGCTGCGCTCCCCGCCATGCCAGCCATGCGTATCGTCGGCGTCCTGGAACGGCGCAGGCCCGCCATGGACCGCCATCACGTGCGGACCTCTCCAGGTGCCGGCCTCGCGGTCGATATAGGAAGCAAGCCGTTCCTCGACCGCCTCGCCGAACCACGAACCGATCACGTGGCCGATCTCGTGCACCATCACGTGGAAGAGCGAGCTTTCCGTCGCCTCTTCCAGGTAGCTCTCGTCGAGTGCGAGTGCGCCGCTATGCGGTTCCCAGACGGCGCCCGGCCGCAGGCTCCGGGCACCGCCCCTCCCGTCGGCTTCGCCCAGATCGGCCCCGGTCACGTATATGACGAGGCCGGTGCTGGTCTCGCCGCCCGGCCCGACGCGGATCTCGCTCCCGTCGGCGCCGCGGTCTCCGATCAGGCGGCCCTTGGACTCGCCGAACCCGCGCTCCCAGGCCTGCCACGTGTCGCCGATGCGCCGGCTCCAGGCCTTGCCCGCCCGTTCGAGCGCCGCCCCGACCGAGGGGTCCTCGCGCAGCTTGCCGGTCGCATATTGGAGGTCGAAATCGATGGACAGCGTATCCGCCGGACCGCCGGCCCAGCGTCCATAGGCGATGCCGCGCCCGCGGCCCAGCATGGTGACGGTATCGCCGTCCGCGAACCCGGGGACCGCCCGCCCGGCGCCGGCCTCCCGCGCGTCCTCCAGCAACGCCAGGAAATCGCCGATGTCGCCGTCGGGGTCCGCCGCCGCCGACAGCCCGGCCGACAGCGGGTCGCCGCGGCGGTGCCCCCAGTGGTCGAGCAGGTCGTCCGCCTCGACGTTGTTCCTGGGGCGCAGCGACACGCGCCGCCCGCCGGGCGGAGACCCGTCCGCCGACAGGCGGCCGGCCTCCGGCCCCGCGGCCTCCGGCGCGGCCGCGCCGGCGACGAGCGGGTCGAGGGCCGGGGCGGGACCCGCCGCGGCCGGGCCGGGCGCCCGGTCCCGCGTGACGGCTTGCCCGGTCCCGGCGCCGCCGCCGGCCGGCGTCACGGCGGGAGCGCGCGGCCCGACGGTCTGGCCCGGACCGATGCAGGACGTGGCCAGCAGGGTCGAGGCCAAGGCCGCGGCGGCGACGGTGCAGCGCCGGCGAAGCGCGCGCCGCGCGATGTCCCGGCTCGCCCCCGCCACGGCGCAGGGCGTCCCGGAGTCCGAGAGCCGAAGCGCCGCTTCGAACGCGTCGTCGACCGTCATGGCACTGTCCCCCCGACCGCCGTCCCGCGGCCCGTCTGCAGCGAGAAGCCCGGCCCCCGCGCGAGAGCTTCCGACGGCTTCCGGCGGGGATTCTTCTTCCTGTCTTCAACAGTTTAGGCTATGTCCTTGATGTCGTGCAAGAAGATTCGCGATGCCCTCCGCGGCGCCACGGCGGTCCGGTTCAGCGCGACCCAGGCGGACCGGGTCGGGCGCGTTCGGGCAGCGGGGCAGGCGGTCGGGTCGGAGACCGCGAAGCCGGGCCACGCGCCGGAGTCCCGGTTGGCGACGGGGCCGTGGCCGGCGCCTCCCGCATCCGATCGCGCCGTCGGCCCGGGCACCGGCTGGACGATATGCACGCCGGGGCGTCGTCGTAGAGGTCGGCGCTCGGCTCGGTTCCGGCAAGTCGTTCGTGCCGCGGCAGCCACGCAGGCTCCGCTCGCATCGACCGCTTCGCTCGTCCCGTCGCCGCGCCGGCTCTCCGCGCTCGCCGCGTTGCCGCTCGGAACGCCCCCCGGCATTAGTTCCGGCGCCCTGGCATGACAATGGGGGCGTTGCCGCTACCCCCACCACGTCATGGCCGGACTTGATCCGGCCATCCATGCGGCCTCTCGGCCTGCACGGCGGCCGGCCGGGAGGTGTGGCGGCGCCAGTGGTTGCGCGGATCAAGTCCGCGCATGGGTGGCCGGATCAAGTCCGGCCATGACGGGGGGGATTAGCGGAGGCGGGGCGTATCGACGGACCGCCCCCCGCCCCCTCACACCCCCGCCAGCGGCAGCGCGGTCGCGTACTTCACCTGGTTGAGGGCGAAGCTCGACTTGATCGAGGCGACGCCGGCGACGCGGGTCAGGTGCTCTTTCAGGAAGCGCTCGTAGGCCGTGAGGTCGGAGACCACGACGCGGAGCAGGTAGTCGGCGTCGCCGGTCATCAGGTAGCACTCCATCACCTCGGGGCGGCCGCCGACGGCGCGCTCGAAGGTCTCCAGCGCCCGCTCGACCTGGCGCTCCAGCGTCACCTGGACGAACACCGAGATCGGCAGCCCCACCGCGCCCGGCTCGACCAGCGCCGCGTAGCCCTTGATCACGCCCCCGCGCTCCAGCGCGCGCACCCGGCGCAGGCAGGGCGACGGCGACAGCCCGACCGCCTCGGCAAGCGCGGCGTTGGAGATCCGCGCGTCGGCCTGGAGCACGCCCAGGATGCGGCGGTCGATCGCATCGAGCTCGGGGTTTGGCATAACCTGCCTCCGATATGCCGTCTGCGCCGGTTTCGTTGCGCAAACCCTGCATTTCGCGCAGCCCTTCGCAACATATTTTTTGGCCGCCCGGCCTATATTCCGGGTCACGCAGGTCCCAAGCGTCCCGCTGGGGAGCGAGCGATGTCCAGCCTGTCGGCCGGAGACGCATACTAAGCAGGGGCCGGCGGAAGGGGATAGCGGCATGAGGACGAGCGCCCGAAAGCGAAACTCATCCGGGAATGAAGGTAAAGCCTGCGACGCCGTTGTGAAATGCATCGAGCGGCGTACTGGCGAGACGCGCGCGGCGGTTCGGCGCCCCGAGACGGACGGGATTGGTCCGCCGGTGGATTTCCGGCTGAGGCTCGGTGCCCGGGAATATGCTATCGAACACACGCAGATCGAGGCCATCCCGGGATTGATCCGAACAGGCGAGGGATTCAAACAGCTCATCGAGCCGGTCATCGACGATCTGTCGGGAACGCTACCCGGCCCGGCCGTCTACGCGCTGAACTTCCCCATCGACACCCATCTCGGGGTGAGTCCGGCGGAACTCGACCGAATCCGGCGGAGGCTCATCGCTTGGATTCGGGCGCAGGCTCAGTCCCTGTACGACAGGAACAGGGACGACCTCGAACGGGAGTACATATCTCCGCGCAACCTCGATTCCATCGAGGCCAGGCCGCCGGGCTTCCCCTATTCGGTGCGTCTCTGGATCGGTGCGGCGCGCTCCGAGTCGCAGCGGGGGGCTCTCCTACCCGCGCGCCTCAGCCTGGAAGACGAGGAATTGGAAGCTTGTCGTTCAGACCGGTTGTGGCAGGCACTTGATCGCAAGTGTCCGAAGCTTCAGCGCTGCAAGCAGGATGGCGCACGGACTGTGCTGGTGCTGGAGAGCGACGACATCGCCCTCACGAACCAAGTTCTCGTCGGCGAATGTCTCTCTGCCCTACTGCCCGAGCGCACGGATCTGCCGGACGAGATTTACTTGGTGGAGACCGCGGTGAAGTCCTGGACAGTACGCTGTATGAAGCTCGACGCCGAGCATTGGCCCGTGGAGCACTTGGACGAGCCGGTGATGTGCCATGTGGACGACCTGATCGACCTGAGTGAAGCCATCACGGCGTGACCTCCGGCAGGTTGAGCGTGGATGCCTCCATCAGCGCTCTTGGCGCCGACTGGTGCGCAACTCTTCGCGAGTCGATCTGTTATCTCCCGCTACCCATGAGGCCGACCGGAAGCCGCGCGGCGGCCGACCGGGAGGGATGGCGGCGGCGCCAGTGGATGCCCGGATCAAGTCCACTGCTGTCCGGTTTAGATTTTCGACGCGGGCTCCGCGCCCGTGAGCATCTGCATCTCCGCTCCCGCTGTTGCCCATACGTCATGGCCGGACTTGATCCGGGCACCCATGCGGCCTCTCGGCGCGCACGACGGCGGGCGGGAGAGGCAGCGGCGCCAGTGGATGCCCGGATCAAGTCCGGGCATGACGGGGGGAGGCGGCCGTATCGACGGACCGCCACCCCCTCACACCCGCTCCAGCGGCAGCGCGGTCGCGTACTTCACCTGGTTGAGGGCGAAGCTCGACTTGATCGAGGCGACGCCGGCGACCCTGGTCAGGTGCTCTTTCAGGAAGCGCTCGTAGGCCGTCAGGTCGGAGACCACGACGCGGAGCAGGTAGTCGGCGTCGCCGGTCATCAGGTAGCACTCCATCACCTCGGGGCGGCCGCCGACGGCGCGCTCGAAGGTCTCCAGCGCCCGCTCGATCTGGCGTTCCAGCGTCACCTGCACGAACACCGAGATCGCCAGCCCCACCGCGCCGGGCTCGACCAGCGCCGCGTAGCCCTTGATCACGCCCCCGCGCTCCAGCGCGCGCACCCGGCGCAGGCAGGGCGACGGCGACAGCCCGACCGCCTCGGCAAGCGCCGCGTTGGAGATCCGCGCATCCGCCTGGAGCACGCCGAGGATGCGGCGGTCGATCGCATCGAGCTCGGGGTTTGGCATAACCTGCCTCCGATATGCCGTCTGCGCGGGTTTCGTTGCGCAGACCCTGCATTTCGCGCAGCCCTTCGCAAGATAATTCTTTGCCGCCCGGCCTATACTTCGTCTCCGCGGGGCCCGCCGCGCCCCGCCCGGCCCGGGAGCAAGCGATGTCCAGCCTGTCAGCCGAGTTGGCGCATCCGGCGCGCGCGCCGGCCGACCGCCGCGCGATCCTGGCGGCGCTCGAACGCAAGGTGCTGTGGCTCGCCGCCTGGACCATCCACCACGCGAACCACGTGAGGCCGTCGCGCGACGGGCTCAAGGTGGGCGGGCACCAGGCGTCCTGCGCCTCGATCGCCTCGATCATGACGGCGCTCTATTTCGACGTGCTCAGGCCGGAGGACCGCATCGCCGTCAAGCCGCACGCCGCCCCCGTGTTCCACGCCATCCAGTATCTGTTCGGGCGCGAGAGCCGCGAGCGGCTGGAGGGTTTCCGCGCGCTCGGCGGCGCCCAGGCCTACCCCTCGCGCACCAAGGATCGCGACGTCGACTTCTCCACCGGCTCGGTCGGGCTCGGCGCGGCGCAGACCGTGTTCGCCGCGCTGGCGCGCGACTACCTCGCCTGCAAGGGGCTGATCGAGCAGGGCTCGGGCGGGCGCATGATCGCCCTGGTCGGCGATGCCGAGCTCGACGAGGGCAACGTGTTCGAGGCGCTGCTGGAGAGCTGGAAGCACGACGCGCGCGATCTCTGGTGGGTGGTCGACTACAACCGCCAGAGCCTCGACTCGGTGGTCTCGGACCGGCTGTTCGGGCGCATCGACGAGCTGTTCCGCTCGGTCGGCTGGCGGGTGGCGACGCTCAAATACGGCCGCAAGCTGGAGACCGCCTTCGCCGAGCCCGGCGGGCAGGCGCTGAAGCGCTGGATCGACGCCTGCCCCAACTCGCTCTACTCGGCGCTCACCTTCAAGGGCGGCGCGGGGTGGCGCGAGCGCCTGGCGCGCGATCTCTCCGGCGACGCCGAGGCCCTGGCGCTGATCGCGCGGCGCGACGACGCGGCGCTGCACGCGCTGATGACCAACCTCGCCGGCAACGACCTCGACATGCTGCTGGAGGCGTTTCGCGGCATCGACGACGACCGGCCGACCTGCCTGATCTGCTACACCACCAAGGGCTACGGCCTCCCCTTCGCCGGGCACAAGGACAACCATGCCGGGCTGATGACGCCAGACCAGATGGCAGCGTTCCGCGCCGGGATGGGGATCGCGCCGGGCGAGGAGTGGGAGCGCTTCGCCGGGCTCGACATCGCCGCCGACGAGCTCGAGGCGTTTCTCGCCGCCGCCCCCTTCGCCGCGTCGTTCCCGCGGCGGCGCGCGGCGGCGCGCATCGCCGTGCCGGCGCGCATCGAGGCGCCTGCGCGGGAGAGGATGTCGACCCAGGACGGGTTCGGGCGCATCCTCGCCGAGATCGCGCGCGCGGGCGGCGAGCTGGCCGAGCGCATCGTCACCACCTCGCCCGACGTGGCGGTCTCGACCGGGCTCGGCTCCTGGGTCAACCGGCAGGGCGTGTTCGCCCGCCAGCGCGCCGCCGACACCTATGCCGAGGAGGCGGTGCTCACGCCGCAGCTTTGGGCGATGTCGCCCGAGGGCCGGCATGTCGAGCTCGGCATCGCCGAGAACAACCTGTTCCTGATGCTGTCGGCCTTCGGGCTCGCCGCCGGGACGTTCGGTGCAAGGCTGCTGCCGGTCGGCACGCTGTACGATCCGTTCATCCGGCGCGGGCTGGATGCGCTGCACTACGCCTGCTACCAGGACGCGCGGTTCATGCTGGCGGCGACGCCGTCGGGCGTCACGCTGGCGCCGGAGGGCGGCGCGCACCAGTCGCAGGAGACCCCGCTGATCACCCTCGGCCAGGCCGGGCTCGCCGCCTTCGAGCCCGCCTTCGTCGACGAGCTCGCCGAGATCGTCGCCTGGGGCTTTGGCCACATGCAGGCGGATGACGGCGGCTCGGTGGCGCTCCGCCTGTCGACGCGGGCGGTCCGCCAGCCGGTGCGCGCCGACGCGGGCTGGCGCGCGGGCACCATCGCCGGCGCCTATTGGCGGGACGGCGCGCCGCCCGAGGGCGCCGGGCTCGCCGTCGCCTATATGGGGGCGATGGCGCCCGAGGCCGAGGCGGCGGTCGCGGCGCTGCGTGAGGACCTGCCCGATGCCGCCCTGCTCGCCGTCACCTCGCCCGACCGGCTGCATGCCGGCTGGCTCGCCGCCCGCCAGGCGCGCATCGCCGGCGACCGCCGGCGCACCGCGCCGATCGAGGATCTGCTCGCCCCGCTCGCCGCCGACGCCGCCCTGGTCACCGTGCTCGACGGCCACCCGGCGGCGCTCTCCTGGCTGGGCTCGGTCGCCGGGCACCGCATCTACCCGCTCGGCGTGGCCGGCTTCGGCCAGTCCGGCGACATCCCCGACCTGCACGCCGCCTGCGGCATCGACGCCGCCGCCATCATCGACGCCGCCGCCCGCGCCGCGATCCGCCGCTTCCGCCCGCCCGCCCCCTGAGCCACCAGCCGCCTCCCCCGCCCCCCTCCGCTACAGCCCCGGTGCCCCCCGACCACGCCGCATCCCCCACAAAATTTCCGCTATTGACAATCATTCGCATCGCAACATATTGTCATTCGCGTCTGGGATTGGGGCGGCATTTGGCGCCATGTATGTCTGCATCTGCAACCGCCATCGGGAGTGCGACTTGCGCGATCTCGCGGCGGGCGGGGCGCGGTCGGCGGAGGAGGCCTATTCGGCGCTCGGCGGCGAGCCGCGCTGCGGGCGCTGCCTGGGCTTCGCGCAGCGGCTGATGGACGAGGTCTCGGCGCAGGCGGGGCGGCGCTGACGCCTCACGCGCTGTGGTGCTGGATGAAGTTTTCCGGCCCCATGCGCTCGATCAGCCCGAGCTGGGTCTCCAGCCAGTCGACATGCGCCTCCTCGCCCTCCAGGATCTTCTCCAGCAATTCGCGGGTGATGTAGTCCCCCTCCGCCTCGCAGGCGGCGATCGCCTCGCGCACCGCCGGGATCGCGGCGTGCTCCAGCCTGAGGTCGCATTCGAGGATCTCGCGCGCCGTCTCGCCGATCAGCAGCTTGCCGATATCCTGCAGATTGGGCAGCCCCTCGAGGAACAGGATGCGCTCGACCAGCGCGTCGGCATGGCGCATCTCGTCGAGCGATTCGTCGTACTCGTGCTTGGCGAGGCCGGCGATCCCCCAGTTCTTCAGCATCCTGGAGTGCAGGAAGTACTGGTTGATGGCGGTCAGCTCGTTGAGCAGAACGCGGTTGAGATGCTCGATGATCGCAGCACTTCCCTGCACGATGCCCTCCCTGTCCGGTCCGCTTGCCCTGGCGGCGGGCGGCGACTATACCATGGCGCCGCCCGCAGGCGGGTGTGGTGGAACTGGTAGACACGCCGGATTTAGGATCCGGTGGCGCAAGCCATGGGGGTTCGAGTCCCTCCGCCCGCACCATCCCCGCCGCCCGACGACAGGACCCACGGGACCGCCATGCAAGTCACCCAGATCAGCGCCGACGGGCTCAAGCGGGCCTACCGCATCAGCGTCCCCGCCGCCGACATCGAGGACAAGGTGGTCGCCCGGCTGACCGATCTCGGCCGCGAGGCGCGCATCCCCGGCTTCCGCGCCGGCAAGGCGCCGCTCGCCATCTTGCGCCGGCGCTTCGGCGAGGCGGTCAGGGGCGAAATTCTGCAATCGGCGATCGTGGATGCGACGCAGAGCGCGATCGATGGCGAGGGCATCCGCCCGGCCATGCAGCCCGACATCGAGGACCTCGAATTCGAGGACGGCAAGGACCTCGAATACACGCTTGCGCTGGAGCTGATGCCCGAGATCGAGCCGCCCGACCTCGCGGCGCTCGCGCTGGAGCGCATGGTGGTCGCGGTCGACGAGGCGCGGGTCGAGGAGGCGATCGGCCGCCTCGCCGAACGGCACCGGCATTTCAGCCCGGCGGCCGACGGCGCGGCGGCCGCCGACGGCGACGAGCTGGTGATCGACTTCGAGGGCAGCATCGACGGCGAGCCCTTCGAGGGCGGCGCGGCGGAGGATTTCGTGCTCCGCCTGGGCTCGGACCGCTTCGTCCCCGGCTTCGAGGCGCAGCTCGTCGGCGCGCGGGCGGGCGATGAGAAGACCGTCGCGATCGACTTCCCCGACGACTACCCGAACGACGCGCTCGCCGGCAAGGCGGCGAGCTTCGCCGTCGCCGTCAAGGAGTTGCGCAGCGCCGACGCGCTCCTGATCGACGACGCGCTCGCCAAGCATCTCGGCGCCGAGGACCTCGATGCGCTCAGGACCGCGATCCGGGGACAGATCGAGGACGAGTTCGCCAGCCTCTCGCGCGCCCGGCTCAAGCGCTCGCTGCTCGACACGCTGGCCGAGCGCGACGGGTTCGACCTGCCGCCCGGCATGGTGGAGCGCGAGTTCGAGACCATCTGGAGCCAGGTCGAGGAGGCGAAGCGGAAGGGCGATCTCGACGCCGACGACGAGGCGCTCGCCGAGGACGAGCTGCGGGCGCGCTACCGCACCATCGCCGAGCGCCGGGTCCGCCTCGCGCTGATCCTGTCGGAGATCGGCCGGGCCAACAACATCCAGGTGAGCGAGGACGAGCTCAACCGGGCGATGATGGAGCAGGCCCGCATGATGCCCGACCGGGCGGCGCAGGTCTTCGAGTTCTACCGCGACAACCCCGACGCGATGCAGTCGCTGCAGGCGCCGATCTTCGAGGACAAGGTGGTGGATTTCGTCATCGAGATGGCGCAGGTGACGGAGCGCGCGGTCGAGCTCGACGAGCTCACCGCCGAGCCCGCCGATGGGGACGCCGCGCCGGAGGAGGGGCAGGACGGATGAGCACGGACGCGAGGATGAACGCCCTGGTGCCGATGGTGGTCGAGCAGACCAACCGCGGCGAGCGGGCCTACGACATCTTCTCCCGGCTGCTGAAGGAGCGCATAATCTTCCTGATCGGCGGGGTCGACGATGCGGTCGCCTCGCTGATCTGCGCCCAGATGCTGTATCTCGAATCGGAGAACCCGACCAAGGACATCGCGTTCTACGTCAACTCGCCGGGCGGGCTGGTGACCTCGGGGCTCGCGGTCTACGACACCATGCAGTACATCCGCCCGGAGATCTCGACGGTGTGCATCGGCCAGGCCGCCTCGATGGGCTCGCTGCTGCTGGCCGCCGGCGCCAAGGGCAAGCGCTACTCGCTGCCGCATGCGCGGATCATGGTGCACCAGCCCTCGGGCGGGTTCCAGGGCCAGGCCTCCGACATCGAGATCCACGCGCGCGAGATCCTGACCCTGCGCGGGAGGCTCAACCGGATCTATGTCGAGCACACCGGCCAGGACATCGGCACCATCGAGGAGGCGATGGAGCGCGACCGCTTCCTGTCGCCCGACGACGCCAAGGCGTTCGGCATCATCGACGAGGTCGTCGCCAGCCGCCCCGCCCCCGAGGCCGAGCCCGCCAGCGGCGGGTGAAGGGGGGGGACCCGTCCGTCGTTTCGACCGCAGCTCCAAAGACGCGAAGCGGAAAGAGCCGTTGCTTGAGGGGCAGGACGCCTCCGCCCCGCGCGGACGCCCCGCCGTTCCCGAAAGCCATCATCCCTGGCCGCCGGGAGAGGCAACTGTCAGGCGATTGCCCTATCTGTACAAACCGAAGGCGATTGAGGTCGCCGTCACATCCACGACAAGTTCTTCCACTAACCAACTAGTCGGCCATTCTCGGAACAGGCGCTAATTGTGTCGGAATGTCATAACACGATCTTGTTGTGAGCAATGGCGAGCCAATACGCGCCAGGACGTCAGCGTTGCCCCGTACTACTTGTTTCCCGCCGCCACCAAGTGCGGCCTGAATCCCGACTCGTCCGGCATGATCTCCGTGTAATGGCAGTACCCCTCTGCCGTACGAACTTCCGCCGCCCGTTCGATCCACTTCTGAGTCCGTAGAAGGCCAACGAACAGCGTCAGCGCATTGCCATCCTGAATTCGGTGGAACGTCTCTCGCGTGTACATCCCGAACGACAGGAAACTACGCCGCCGAGGAGGACCCCCCTCTTTGCCGACGACTTCCAGCAGTGTGCCTCTGAGCACGATCCCGAAGGCTAATGCCCACGGGTGGCTGTGCAAGCGCTCAGTGCTCTCCTGACCGCCGTATTGGTGTACGTAAACTGTAATCCAATGCCCGCGCAGCCCACGCCGATGGAGCCACGAGCCTTGAATTTTTACGTTGATGGTTCTCATGTCCTCTACGTCTTACCCGCTGCGCCCTCGACCCCTGATGTCGAAGCGATGCACGCACCTGCCCACCGCCAGCTGTCGATGAGTCCAATGCATCGCTCGATCACGGCTCGGCTGGTTAGAGAGCTGTCTACTATCGCATCGGCCGCCAAAGGCAACTTGTCCGTCATGTCTGCTTCGACGACATGACTTGACGCCCTGTCGAAGTCCTCCGATTCCGTGGCAGATCGTTCTCCGACCCGGATCGAGCGCAATCTGGAGTCCGTCTCCAGGTAAATCATGCGCATCTCAGAAGGTGCCGCCATCCGAATGAGATGCGGCAGCACGTCGACATGCCGCACGCCGTCCAACACGAAATCCTCGCCGGGAACGAACCCTCCCGCTGCTAGCACGTCCCTGCAAAACGCCTCCGCGTCTTGCTCAATCCGGTATTGACCAAGATCTTGAAGCAACTCCCGGCAATCGGGATCGCTCCCGCGCGCTGCCAACACGTTGCTCAGGTAGCCGCCAAAGCTGGTGTACCCACACCCCAGGGCTTTCGCGACCGCGACGCTTGTCGAGGTCTTGCCGCTGCCGATCTTTCCCGAAAAGCACACGAGCACGGCATTCGGCATTATCCGGGCGGAATCCGTATCAGTACCAGACACCTCGTGCCCGGTCTGTGTGCCGCCTTCCGCGGCTCCGTCCGTGCTCATCTCGGGTCTCCCTCGCTCCACTGGTTACAGCTCTCCACCGATCGCGTCTCATGAATTTCGCCGTCCCATCGACCACGCTCTCACGCTCACCAAACCGAGGGAGGAGCTTGTCGCAGGTTCGGCACCTTGACGGGTATCTCTGCCAACTCGGGCAGACGATCGTCAAGAAAACAATCCACCAGTGCAGCGCAGTACTCCTGCTCCTCGGCGGTCAATTCCCTGCCTTTCGGAATGTTATGCCAGTACTCAAGGCAGGTCCGGCAACATGTGGCCGTCGCGTGCTGGGCGTAGAATATGGCGTTCCCTTCGAACGGCGTCTGGCGTCCGTCCCGGGCGGGCTGCGCAGGAGCGAGATACTTGGTGAGCCGGTGCCGTGCCGCCTCTTTGAGCCGAATTCGACCCTTCCGCTGTGCATGCCGAACAGCCTTCTCGTCAAGTTTCCTGTGGAAGAAGTAGTGCCGGATCATCTCGTTCCTTAAAGCCGCGAAGGTGTACTCGACATCACCGAAGTCGCGCACGTGAAGCCTATTCCAGTCCACAAGATCAGCACCGCAGTACCGGCACCTCCCGCGTTGCTCCTGGGTCATCTTCTTCAGCTGTTTGAAGCAATGCAGATCATTCTCGCAGTCCGCCGACGTGCACTTGATGTTGAGGGGTGGCGGTCTTTGAAACTCGGGCATTCGGATCTCCTCAATTCAGCGCACGATCAAGCAAAGAGCGATCGATTTCGTCTTCGATATGGTACGGATACCGCTCAAAAAATACGTCGCGCGCGACGGTCCACGGGTCTTCGTCCTCGCGCTGAAGCTTGGCAGCCGCACCCCACCAGTCGAGGCCCTGCCGGGACAACCGGAAGGCCAGGTAGTTCGCGAGCGCGCCGACGCTCACTCCCCGCTTCTTCGCCACTCGCCGGACCACACGTTGCAATCGCGGGATCATGTTGTTGGCCTGTGCAACGCAATCCTCGGCGAGTTCGTTCGCCTTGCCATCTAGCATCACGTCTCCGGCAAACTGGCTGGCCGCGATCTCCTCATCCGATTCCCGACGTTCGCTGGACGTTGCTTCCGCCTCAACCAGCTCGAATGCCTGTTCGTCAGGCCGTTGCGCCGCATGGAACACCTCGTGGAGCAGATCAAACGTCCAACGCGCTTCATGCCTCGACGTCTGCTTCAGCACGATCGCGTTACGGCCCTCGTAGCGCCAACACGCGCCGTGGAAAGTCCCTGTTCCCCTGAGTGGAAGCACAACCACCCCAAGGTCCCACACCGTGTGAAGAACCGTGCGGAGATCGTCCCTTCCCTCGCCGCGAGCCAAAATCTTCTTTCGCATTTCGCCCGGATCGGTCGGGATTGACTCAATAGGGTAGCCGGCCATCCCCCGTATGGCCACGACGGCCAGGTGATTGGCGTAGGTCGCGAAGAGTCCTGCGGCGCCCTCGTCACGTCGCTTCGGCATCTTGAAACGTGCGGCAGCCGCCGCCGTCATAGGTGCGGGCAATGCTTGAGCGCCGAAGATGTCGTCGCGCCTCCATCCGAAGACGCGCTCCAGCGCGGCTGCCGCTTTCGCGGTCAGTCTCTGGTCATTCCACTGATCCGGCACTTCGCCATCTGCGATGGCGGCATCCGCTGAACACAACAAGCGTTCCACCACGAAGTCCCGACCCAGCCCCACCTGGCTGACCTTCGCGAGGAACCCCTTGAAGCTATCCGGCACGACGGGAAGTAGAATTTCGTTTTCTATCCGTAGCTCCAGGGCGCGCGCTACCTGGCACAGTCGCTGGTAGCTTGCGGACGCATAGCGCTCCGCCTCGTATCGTTGGATCTGCTGTTCCTTGAGATTTAGACGTTGCGCAAGCGCCCGTTGGCTGAGACCCCCTGCGATCCTGGCCTTGATCAAGCCATCCGCAAGTTCTTCGAACGAGCCTACTGAAATGACTGACACCTCGGCTGATTTCAACTGCTCGTATTCCTCCAACTCTTCCCGCAGGTCTTCCAGTTGGCTCTCCATGGCCTCTCGTTCGGCCTGCACGAGCCTTGGATGCACGTCTGCCCGGTTGTCCGATTTGACATCGAATTCCTCGATTGCACGGGCAAAGCCGTGCGCCTTCTTTCGCGTGATTCGGTACTGTCTCTCGTTGGTGATCATGGCAAACTCCCCAGATCGATCAGCACGACGCCTTTTTGGACGCCGTTGCGGTCGGTCATAAAGAAGTCTCGAAAGAGCACTCCCGGCGCGGCACGTGCCGACGCCGGGAAGAGGTCTCCGAGATATTTCGCTTTCATCGCCGCCCGGGGGTGCTCCAAGTCGAGAAGCACCGGGTCCAATCGGTTCAGATCGACACCCGCCGTTTCCCAAGCGGCGTCGTAATCCCCCGGCAGCGCCTTGGCCGTAACGAAGCTCCCGTCCAGCAACAGCTTCGCGCATCCGGCCATCGCCAAGTTGCGGCACGCAGCCAGCAAACCTTCCATCAGTCGAGCGCGATGGCTATTGCCAGCGAAGCGACGGGCGACATCGTGCCACCCAGCATCGTGGATGCCTGGTGGGAGGTAGCCGGTCTTGGAGTCAAGTTTGGGTATCACACACCCAACTATATTGTTGTGTAGAATCATGTCAACCCCAACGCCCCGTCCCCGACTGCCACCCCGCACAAGGCCGGGGCGACAGGTTGGGCGCGAGCGGCGGCGTGGGCATTCCGGCCGCCATTGGCGAGAAAATCGGGCTTGCCGGCCTCGTCGCCGGCTTCCGTCGCGGTCATTTCCGGCAACACGCCCAGCAGCACCAGGGCGTCGCGGAGATCGGGGTCGTGGGCGGCGGCCCTTCGCGGATCGTTCGCGTCGAAGCGGTCTCACAGCGGGGCGGCCGGCGTGGGCTTTCGGTAGGTCGGCCACAGCTCTCGCAAGCGGCTCTCGGCGTGTTCCGCGGCCGGAAAATGTGCTTCGCGGCAGGGGTGATGCCGGACCAGCAGGCCTTCAAGCTTCGGCCTGAGATAGACCAACGGCAAGTCCCCGAGGCCGGGCACGGTTTCCGGGTCGCGGCCGGCGACGCGGTCCGCCGCGAGCCGGTCGGCGTCCGGGAAGACCAGCGCCCCGCTGTCCCGCATCCGCTGATCGTTGCGCCGCCGCCGGCGGTCGACGGCGAATTCGACGACCGCGCGCGCTACCGCACCATCGCCGAGCGCCGGGTCCGCCTCGCGCTGATCCTGTCGGAGATCGGCCGGGCCAACAACATCCAGGTGAGCGAGGACGAGCTCAACCGGGCGATGATGGAGCAGGCCCGCATGATGCCCGACCGGGCGGCGCAGGTCTTCGAGTTCTACCGCGACAACCCCGACGCGATGCAGTCGCTGCAGGCGCCGATCTTCGAGGACAAGGTGGTGGATTTCGTCATCGAGATGGCGCAGGTGACGGACCGCGCGGTCGAGCTCGACGAGCTCACCGCCGAGCCCGCCGATGGGGACGCCGCGCCGGAGGAGGGGCAGGACGGATGAGCACCGACGCGAGGATGAACGCCCTGGTGCCGATGGTGGTCGAGCAGACCAACCGCGGCGAGCGGGCCTACGACATCTTCTCCCGGCTGTTGAAGGAGCGCATAATCTTCCTGATCGGCGGGGTCGACGATGCGGTCGCCTCGCTGATCTGCGCCCAGATGCTGTATCTCGAATCGGAGAACCCGACCAAGGACATCGCCTTCTACGTCAACTCGCCGGGCGGGCTGGTGACCTCGGGGCTCGCGGTCTACGACACCATGCAGTACATCCGCCCGGAGATCTCGACGGTGTGCATCGGCCAGGCCGCCTCGATGGGCTCGCTGCTGCTGGCCGCCGGCGCCAAGGGCAAGCGCTACTCGCTGCCGCATGCGCGGATCATGGTGCACCAGCCCTCGGGCGGGTTCCAGGGCCAGGCCTCCGACATCGAGATCCACGCGCGCGAGATCCTGACCCTGCGCGGCAGGCTCAACCAGATCTATGTCGAGCACACCGGCCAGGACATCGGCACCATCGAGGAGGCGATGGAGCGCGACCGCTTCCTGTCGCCCGACGACGCCAAGGCGTTCGGCATCATCGACGAGGTCGTCACCAGCCGCCCCGCCCCGGAGGCCGAGGCCGCCAGCGGCGGGTGAAGGGGGGGGGACGGAGAGCAGGCCGAGGCCGGCCACGCCACCCCGTACCGTTCACAGCGCATTTGCGGCGCGGCGTATCGAGGGACCGCCGCGCCCCTTGCCAACGCCCCGCCGTTTCCCGCATCCCGTCATGCCCGGCCCCCGGATCGAGTTCGGGGGTGATCCGGGCACCAACTGCCGCCGCCGGCACAACGCCCCCCGTCGGGCGAGGCTGTGGCAGCAGTGGGTGGCCGGTACGGCCCCGCTCATCCCCCCCGTCATGGCCGGACTTGATCCGGCCATCCATGCGGCGTCCCCGCCTGCGAGGCGGCCGGCGGGAAGGGGCGGCGGCGCCAGTGGATGCCCGGATCAAGTCCGGGCATGACGATGGGGGGAGGCATGGCGCTGGGGCGGGGAACGCCGGGCGCGATCCGCGTCGAAGGCTAAACCGGACAGCAGTGGACTTGATCCGGGCATCCACTGGCGCCGCCGCTCCTCCCGACGGGGCGTTGTACCGGTGGCGCCAGTGGTTGCGCGGATCGAGTCCGCGCATGGATGGCCGGATCAAGTCCGGCCATGACGGGGTGGTGAAGATGGGGGGTGAAGTTGGGGGGACGAGGCGTCCCTCGATGCGCGGCTTCGCCGCTACTCACGATGAGGGCGAGGCTTGGGCCGGGCACCGACTGCTGCCGCCGGCACATCGGCCCGTCGGGCGCGGCTGTGGCGCCAGTGGGTGGCCGATACGGCCCCGCTCATCCCCCCCGTCATGCCCGGACTTGATCCGGGCATCCACTGCCGCCGCCGGCACATCGGCCCGTCGAGCGCGGCTGTGGCGCCAGTTGGTGGCCGGATCACCCCCGGACTCGATCCGGGGGCCGGCCATGACGAGGGGGGTGAAGATGGGGGGTGACGATGGGGGGCCGGATCAGCCCGACGGCCGATGTCGGAACAGGCCGAGCCCGAGGCTTCGACGCAGGGTCAATTGCCGGCGTCGGTATTTCTGGAAATACAGGATGAGGTCCGCCGCCTCCTGCTGGACCGCCATGGCGCGGGAGACATCGATGGCGCGATCGTCGACCTCGTAGTCCGGCCCTCCGGTCGTCAGGTCCCCGAATTCGACCAAGCGCTTCGCATGCGTGAGAGGGTCGTCTCTCGAGGCGCGTGCCAACTCTACCGCGAGCCCATTGAGACGGCGAAAGAGTCCGACGAGGCGCGCTTCGGCCTGCCGGTCGCTGAGGTCGTCGATCTTCAGCCAGTAGTTGGTCGAAATTTCCGCCGCCTGCAGTATCGCGCCCCGGAGTTCGTCGTATCGCTGGGAGTGCTCGTCGACCCTGCTTTGCCAGACGCGAATGGCGAGGGCGGCGAACCATCCCAACAGGAAAGCGAGCAGGAGCTTGACGCCGTCCGACGTCAAACTCAGCCAAGGGTCTGGTGGCGGAGGTTCCGGCAAGGCGTTGCCTGTGCTGTCGTGGCGGCGCGGACTATTGCGGTCGCGCGTTGTCCATGTACCGGTTCGCGGACAACCGATAGGTCTCGTAGAGCGGGTCCAACGCCTTGAGTTCAAGGTGGCGCTTCACCTGTTCGCGGCCGAACAGGCGCCGACGGATCAGTCCGCCGAATGCTTCCTCCAGGAACGACGAACCGTAGCCGTGGGTTCCGTCCAGTACGATGACCAGCTTGTCGTCCGACCCAATGGCCCTCCCCAGCAGATGGCCGAGCACATCGTCGCGGAACTCTTCGCCGCTATAGGGTCCGTGTTTCCTGAAGCGCCCTCCCGGCGTCGTCGAGAACTCGTCCGCGATTCTGTAGGTCATCGCCATCCTGCCGCGCTCCCACCAAAGCCGGAAACGCCAACGAACCGGCGTACCGCCGATCGAGCGATCGAGGGTTTCCGCCGTTTCGCCAGTACCCTTCCGATATATGTACCGTCCCCTTCTTGACAAGATTTGCGGGGACCCGAACGCAGCGCGATCTTTCGTTCCCGCATCTGCGCCGAGTCGCAGCCGCGTCCCGGCTCCTCGTAGGCACTGCGGCCCGCCGCCCAGGCCGCCCGGATACGCAGGCCGTCGTTTGCCGAGTCGAGACCCATCGCATTCGCGGACCGTTCCAGCCATTGACGCGCAAGTTCGCGCCGGCCGGAGTGCGGCAGCGCAGCGGGGGTGGCCGCTCCCGGATCGAGGAATATCGCCTCCAATGCGCACCCGGCGGCGCGGTCCGCCGCGAGCCGGTCGGCGTCGAGGAAGACCGGCGCCCCGCCGTCCCGCATCCGCGACCCGTTGCGCCGTCGCCTTCCGCCGCGGCGAAGATGCGTCGGCGGCGCGCGATGGGCCTGCGCGGCGGCACGGGTCAGCCGAGCGAGGGCAGCCCGCCCAGCGCGCCGCCGCGGTAGAGCTTTCGGAGATCGGCGCCCCGGCGCAGCCCCGCGACATCGCGCACGCCATAGGCCTGGGTGGCTCCTTCCCGGTCCTTCTCGACGATGAACACCTCTTCCTTTTCCAGGTCGTCGAGCGCCGACAGGCCGTGCAGCGAGCAGATAAGCTGTGCGTTACGGGGGTTGGTGTCTTCGCGCCGGAACCAGCCCAAAATCTCGTCCACCAGGTCGGCGTGCAGGTCGTTGTCGAGCGCGTCCATTACCGCCAGCCCGCCGGATTCGAGCGCGTTGTCGAGCGCCGGAAATACTTGCACGGCCTGACGGGTCCCGGCGGACTCCCCTTCGAAGGTCACTGGCATGCCGAGACCGGAATGGGCAAAGACCAGGTACCAGTTCCCGTTACCCGCCTGAACCACGTTCATGCTCTCGATCCCGAGATCGAATCGTTCGAACCTGTCGGAGATTCGTTTCCTCGCTCCGGGGGTTTCCCGGAAATAGGCGGTTATGGCGCGGTCCGAGAGGCGCATCGGTTCGACCGCCGTGACGTTCGTTTGCACCCCGTCCAAATCGTCCACCATCGCTGAAAACGTCTCGACGCCCATACGGGAAAGGGTCGACAGGGCCGAGGCGTCCCGCGGAACCGAGGCGAGCCGGTCGTCGCTCGGTCTGATGCCCATGTGCCTCGCGACGTAGACCGGTCCATCGCCGCGGCGTTCCATCAACCGCCGGGGCCGGCCCCGCGGGAAATCGTGCAGCGCCTCGTAGCCCACGGCGCCGGGTTTGAAATCCCGTGTGTCCCTCCGCAATTCCACGGTGTAGCGGTACACGTCATTGGGCGCGTCCGGGCCGGAGAGCGGCCAGGGCGCGTCGAAACCCATTTCGACCCGGGTGGGCTTGCGCAGGGAGTCCTCGGAGGCAAACGCGTTGAAGCCTCCGAGGGAATCCGGTCCGTCGCCGTAGGAGCGCACCGCGAAGCGAACCGTATCCGCCAGCGCCCGCAAACAGGCCGACTTCCCCGACCCGTTGGGGCCGATCAGCGCAACCGCGGCCGGAACCCGGAGGTCGGACCGCGCGGTGGGGCGGCGCAGCCACGGCCGCTCCGGCGTGGTCCCCGGGACGCGGAAGTCCAGCGTGACCTCGTCCCGTATAGATCGGTAGTTGTTGACCTTGATCCAGTGCAACATATGTCTAGCCTGACATTTTTTTGTCGACTATGGGCTTTAACTTGAAAAGTGTCGTCAACAATGTCAATCGGCGTCGTTGCCGGAGGCGGTCCGCCCCGCCGCCATCCCGGGAAGTCCCGCTGGGCCGGATCGAGAGACCTCCATTCCCCCAACCCGTCATGCCTGGCCCCCGGATCAAGTCCGGGGGTGATCCGGGCATCCACTGGCGCCGCCGCTCCTCCCGACGGGGCGTTGTACCGGTGGCGCCAGTGGTTGCGCGGATCGAGTCCGCGCATGGATGGCCGGATCAAGTCCGGCCATGACGGGGTGGTGAAGATGGGGGGTGAAGTTGGGGGGACGAGGCGTCCCTCGATGCGCGGCTTCGCCGCTACTCACGATGAGGGCGAGGCTTGGCCCGGGCACCAACTGCCGCCGCCGGCACAACGCCCCGTCGGGCGCGGCTGTGGCGCCAGTGGGTGCCCGATACGGCCCCGCTCATCCCCCCCCGTCATGCCCGGACTTGATCCGGGCATCCACTGGCGCCGCCGCTCCTCCCGACGGGGCGTTGTACCGGTGGCGCCAGTGGTTGCGCGGATCGAGTCCGCGCATGGGTGGCCGGATCAAGTCCGGCCATGACGAGGGGGGTGACGATGGGGGGTGACGATGGGGGACGAGGCGTCCCTCGATACGCGGCTTCGCCGCTACTCACGATGACGGCGAGGCTTGGCCCGGGCACCAACTGCCGCCGCCGGCACATCGGCCCGTCGGGCGCGGCCGTGGCACCGGTGGGTGGCCGCGGCGGCGCGTCGATGCGCGGGCGCGTGTCCCCCGATACGCCCCCGGCCCCCGCTCGTCCCCCCCGTCATGCCCGGCCCCCGGACTCGATCCGGGGGCCGGGCATGACGCGGGGAGGGGGCGGGCGCGTCCCTGGATGCGCCCCCCTCCGGGAGGTCTCAGGATGGGAGGCGGTGGCCGGGACGAAGTGGGCCGAGCCCGGCCCCTCCGCCCCGCCTTCCGCGCCCCGGCCCGCCGCTACCGCTTGTCGGCGAACCAGCTCCCCAGGAACACGCCCTGGCCGCCGTCGGCCTCGGTCCATTCGGCGCCGGCGGTGCCGGCGGCGAGGCGCGGGTCGCCGGCGGCGTCGGCGACGGTGGAGAAGCGCCCGCCCCAGGCGCCGCCGCTGTCAGCGATGTCGCGCCCCGCGATCGCCACCGTCACGCCGTCGTCGCGGAACGTGCCGTCCGCGCCGATCGGGGCGGGGCTGAGCGCGATGTTGGCGGGGATCGTCGCGGGCCCGATCGCGACCTCTTCCGCCGCCGACGCGGCGTCGTCCGCCAGGACCATTATGCCGCCCGTACAGCCGATGCAGCCCGCGACGGTGCCGGCGTCGAAATCTGCGGTGAGCCGCGCCATGGCCCAGAACAGCCCGGCCTCGGCGGGCCCGCCGTCATGGCCATGGGCGTAGAGACCGCTCGCCCCGCCCTCGTAAGTCGCCGTGCCGCCGCTCGGCAAGGTGGGCGTTCCGCGCAAATCGGGGCCGTCGACGAAGCTGCCGACCCCCGCCACCGCCAGGCCGGAAAGCGCCTCCGCGTCCAGATCGAATTCGAGGGAGGCCCAGGACCCCCAGGTCAGGAAATCGCCGGGATCGCCGTCCTTCCAGCGCGTCTGCACGAACCCGACGGCGATGCCCGGGTTGGCGCCCATGTCCGCGTCCGGCGGGTCCACGAGCGTGTCGAAGCGCTGCGCGTACCCGCCCGTGGCGGGGGTTATGTCCGGAGGTCCGCTCTCCTCCTCCGCCGAGTCCAGGATCAGGGTGCCGCGTCCCGGGCGGTCCACCGTCACCCGGATGTCGTGGCCGTCGAACGACGCCGAGGCGCTGTCGGCGGTGACGCGGACCGCGCCGTCGAGCGTGAAGTTGGACGATTGCGTGACGCTGCCGAAATTGGGGAGCGCCGTCGCGGCCATCGCGGCCTCGGCCCGCTGCCCGCCCGGATCGTCGGAGAGTGCGCCGGCAGTCGACGGCGGCGGCGATTCCGGCATGGGGGCGATGCCGCCGACATCGCCGTCGCCGCCCCCGCAGGCGGGCAGGAGCAGCAGGGAGGCGAGGGCGGCCAGCGCCCCCGGGGATGTCGCGGACTTCATGGCGTTCCCCTCTCTCGGCGGTCCGGGCGCGGCCGGATCCATTATCGCGCATCGCCCGCAAGATACAGTGAGCAAGAACGAATCGGTATGGAAACCCGACAACAAATGTCTTGCGGCCGTCCTTCGATACGGCCTTGCCCTCCGCCGGCGCCGCGCATACACAGGGTCAGCCCGGGCGACCGCCGCGGGGGAGGGGAAACGGTGCCGACGCTGATCCTGGTGCGCCATGGCCAGAGCGACTGGAACCTGCAGAACCGGTTCACCGGCTGGGTCGATGTCGACCTCGCGCCGGCGGGCGTCGCCGAGGCGCGCGATGCCGGGCGCGCGCTCGCCCGCGAGGGGATCGGCGTCGACCGCGCCTTCACCTCGGTGCTCAAGCGGGCGATCCGCACGCTCTGGCTGATGCTCGACGAGATGGACCAGATGTGGGTGCCGGTCGAGCGCTCGTGGCGGCTGAACGAACGCCATTACGGCGCGCTCCAGGGGCTCGACAAGGCCGAGACCGCGGCGCGGCACGGCGCCGCGCAGGTAAAGATCTGGCGCCGCAGCTTCGCCACCCCGCCGCCGGCGCTGGACGCGGCCGACCCGGGCCATCCGCGCTTCGAGCGGCGCTATGGCGGGCTGTCCGCGGCCGAGCTGCCGTCGGGCGAGAGCCTGGAGATGACGCTGGCCCGCGTGCTGCCGTATTGGCGCCAGGCGATCGGCCCGTCGCTCGCGCGCGGCGAGACCGTGCTGGTCGCCGCCCACGGCAACAGCCTGCGCGCGCTGGCGATGTATCTCGACGGGATGAGCGAGTCCGAGGTGCTCGAGCTCAACATCCCGACCGGGCTGCCGCTGGTCTACGACCTGGCCGAAGACCTCGCGCCGCGCTCGCGCCGCTACCTCGCCGACGCGGCGGCGGTCGAGGCGGCGGCGCGGGCGGTCGCCGACCAGGCCGGGGGGTAGGGGCGGCGGCGAGGATGGCCGGATCGCCCCCGGACTCGATCCGGGGGCCGGCCATCCACTGCGCGCCGTGCGGGCGGAAGCGTCCGAACCTACTCCGGCCGGCCTTGAATCATGCGGAACAGCGGCAGGGTGACCAGGGCGATCAGCACGATCCGGGCGATGTGGTAGGCGGTCACCAGCGGCACGCCGAGGCCGAGGATCTCGGCGGTGATGCTCATCTCGGCGAGCCCGCCGGGGCAGGTCGCGGCCACCAGGGTGGCGAGCGGCACGCCCGAGGCGGCGCTTATGCCCCAGGCCAGCGCGACGCTGGCGGCCAGCAATATCGCCGTCGACAGCGCGGCGCCGACGATGACCCGGGGCGCGCGGCGCATCGGCTCGCGCTCGAAGCGCTCGCCGAGCGCGGCGCCGACCAGGAGCTGGCCCAGCACCAGGAACACGTCGGGCATGCCGGAGAGCTCGATTTCGCCCACCGTCAGCCCGGCGGCGAGGAAGCAGGCGCCCAGCATCCAGGCGTTGGTCACGCCGAGCCGGGCGAGCAGGAAGGACGCGCCGGCCGAGCCCGCGAGCAGCAGCGGCAGCAGCGACCAGTCGACCGGGATCGTCCGCAGCCCGAGGAACGACTCCCCCGTGGCGCCGAGCCAGGCGAGCCCGACCGGCACGGTGACCACGACGATGCCGACGCGCACCGTCTGCGACAGCGCGGTGGCCACCGGCTCGGCCCGGAAGCGGTCGCCGATGACGATCATCTCCGCCATGCCGCCCGGCACGCTGCCGAAATAGGCGGTCGCGGCGTCGAGCCGGGCGATGCGCATCTGGATCAGCGCGCCCACCCCGCCGAGCAGCACCGCGGCGATCGCGGCCAGCGCCATCCAGTGCAGCTGGCCCGCCACGACCGCGGCGACCTCGGGGGTGAAGCGGAGCCCGATCGCGGTGCCGATGACGATCTGGCCGAGCTGGCGGGTGCCGTTCGGACAGGCGATGCGGAAGCCCGCGAGGTTGATCCCGGCGACGCAGGCGAGCGGGCCCAGCAGCCACGGGATCGGCGTGCCGAGCGCCTGGAACACGAACCCGCCCAGCGCCGCCGCGCCGAGCGCGAGGCAGTTGAGGGCGATCGGGCGGAGCGCGGGAACCATGCGGGGCCGGTCTTGTCGGGCGGCGGCGGCGGGCGGAAAATAGCCGCATCACCCGGCGGGCGCGACCCGACCGCCCGCGCGGCACGGCTTCGATCCGAATAGACGAGAGGAAATAACATCTTATGGCCAAGACTTCACTCGAAGGCCGGATCGCGCTGGTGACCGGCGCGGGCGGCGGCATGGGGCGCAGCCACGCGCATCTGCTGGCCGGGCGCGGGGCCGACGTCATCGTCCACGACACGATCGACGGGATCGCGGAGACCGCGGCGGCGGTGCGCGCGGAGGGCCGCCGGGCGCACGAGCTCAAGCTCGACATCCGCGACGTGGCCGCGCTCAAATCCGGCATCGCCGAGGCCGAGGCGTCCTTCGGCCCGGTCGACATCCTGGTCAACAACGCCGGAGTCGGCGGCAGGCGGCTCGAGCTGGAGGATATCGACCCCGAGACCTTCGACCGCATGTTCGAGGTCCATGTCCGCGGCACCTTCTTCGCCACCCAGGCGGTGGTCCCCGGCATGGCGGCGCGGCGCTACGGGCGGATCGTCAACATCTCCTCGATCTACGCCATGGGCGGGAGTGCGCGGGCGTCGCACTACGCGTCCGCCAAGGCGGCGATCTCGGGCCTCACCAAGTGCTGGGCGCGCGAGCTCGCGCCGCACCGGATCACCGTCAACGCGGTCGCGCCCGGCTTCGTGGTGACCGGCATGACGCGGGGCTCCAACAGCGACGAGCAGATCGCCGAGCGCGAGAAGGGGATGCCGCTCGGCCGCTTCACCCGGCCCGAGGACATCTCCTACGCCGTCGCCTGGCTCGCCTCGGACGAGGCCGAGATGGTCACCGGGCAGGTGGTGAGCCCGAACAGCGGCGAGACCATCGTCGGGATCTAGGGGTCCCTCGATACGGCGCTGGCGCGCCTACTCGGGATGAGGCCCTTCGATACGGCCCCTGCGGGGCCTACTCAGGATGAGGCCCTTCGATACGGCCCCTGCGGGGCCTACTCAGGATGAGGCTCTTCGATACGGCCCCTGCGGGGCCTACTCAGGATGAGGCCCTTCGATACGGCCCCTGCGGGGCCTACTCAGGATGAGGCCCTTCGATACGGCCCCTGCGGGGCCTACTCAGGATGAGGAAAGAGCCTTGCCCCCACCCCCACCCCTCATCCTGAGTAGCCCGCCGCAGGCGGGCGTATCGAAGGACCGCCTGCGACAATTCGCCGCGGCGGCGGGGCCGGGCCGCGCCGGGCGGAACGCCGCGCGGCGCCCGGATTCGCCGCCCGCGACGGGGCGCGGCCCATTGTCAATGGACGCTGCGCGGTCTCTCGGCTAGACTCGCGGCGGCGCCGAGTGTCGACGAGGTCCCGATGAACAAGTCCGCCAGCGGCGATTCCAAGAACGTCCTGTACTGCTCGTTCTGCGGCAAGAGCCAGCACGAGGTGCGCAAGCTGATCGCCGGCCCGACGGTGTTCATCTGCGACGAATGCGTCGAGCTCTGCATGGACATCATCCGCGAGGAGAGCAAGTCGACGCTGGTCAAGTCGCGCGACGGCGTGCCCACCCCGCGCGAGATCTGCACCGTGCTCGACGACTACGTGATCGGCCAGGACCACGCCAAGCGGGTGCTCTCGGTGGCCGTGCACAACCACTACAAGCGGCTCGCCCACGGCACCAAAAACAACGAGATCGAGATCGCCAAGTCGAACATCCTGCTGATCGGCCCGACCGGCTGCGGCAAGACCCTCCTGGCGCAGACGCTCGCGCGCATCCTCGACGTGCCGTTCACCATGGCGGATGCGACGACGCTGACCGAGGCCGGCTATGTCGGCGAGGATGTCGAGAACATCATCCTGAAGCTGCTGCAATCGGCCGACTACAATGTCGAGCGCGCCCAGCGCGGCATCGTCTATATCGACGAGGTCGACAAGATATCGCGCAAGTCGGACAACCCCTCGATCACCCGCGACGTCTCGGGCGAGGGGGTGCAGCAGGCGCTGTTGAAGATCATGGAGGGCACCGTCGCCTCGGTGCCGCCGCAGGGCGGGCGCAAGCATCCGCAGCAGGAGTTCCTGCAGGTCGACACCACCAACATCCTGTTCATCTGCGGCGGCGCCTTCTCCGGGCTGGAGAAGATCATTTCCGCGCGCGGCCAGGGGACGCAGATCGGCTTCGGGGCCGATGTCAGGAGCCCCGACGACCGGGCGACCGGCGAGGTGCTGCGCGAGATCGAGCCCGAGGACCTGCTCAAGTTCGGCCTGATCCCCGAATTCGTCGGCCGCCTGCCGGTGATCGCCACGCTGGAGGATTTGAGCGAGGACGCGCTGGTGCAGATCCTGACGCGGCCGAAGAACGCGCTGATCAAGCAGTACGGAAGGCTGTTCGAGATGGAGAGCGTGGCGCTCAACTTCACCGAGGACGCGCTCAAGGCCGTCGCGCTCAAGGCGATCAACCGCAAGACCGGGGCGCGCGGGCTGCGCTCGATCCTCGAATCCATCCTGCTCGAGACCATGTTCGACCTGCCCGGGATGGAGGACGTGGAAGAGATCGCCATCAACGGCGAGGTCGTCGAGGGCCGCGCCAAGCCGCTCTACATCTACGCCGACCGGCTGGAGGAGTCCGGCTCCACCGCCTGATCGGGGGGCCGTCCTTCGATACGCCCCCTGCGGGGGCTACTCAGGATGAGGGTGGTTGTTGGCCGTCCATAACCCACCCTCATCCTGAGTAGCGGCGAAGCCGCGTATCGAAGGACGCCCGCTCAGGATGGTGGGCGGGTCCGCCAAGGCCCTTCCCTCATCCCGAGTAGGCGCCGCAGGCGCCGTATCGAGGGACCGCCGAAGGGGCCGCGAGATCCCGAGTCGCCGGGGTTGAAGTTTCCGGCTATTTGTCCATGTTACAATCCTGCCTCGACGGCCTGCCGCCACCCGCGGCGGGCCCGTTCAACGGTTCCGGATCGCGCCATGTCAGATAACCCGCGCCCTGTCTTCCCGCTGCTGCCGCTCAGGGACATCGTCGTCTTCCCGCACATGATCGTGCCGCTCTTCGTCGGCCGCGAGAAGTCGGTGCGCGCGCTGGAGGACGTGATGAAGGACGACAAGCAGATCCTGCTGGTCGCCCAGAAGAACGCGAGCCAGGACGACCCGTCGCCCGACGACATCCATGCGCTCGGCACCGTGGGCACGGTGCTGCAGCTTCTCAAGCTGCCCGACGGCACGGTCAAGGTGCTGGTCGAGGGCTCCAGGCGGGCGCGCATCGTCCGCTTCACCCGGACCGACGAGTACTTCCAGGCCGAGGCCGAGCCGATCGACGACCAGCCGGAGGACGCCGACGAGCTCGAGCCGCTCGCCCGCTCGGTGGTCAAGCAGTTCGAGCAATACATCAAGCTGAACAAGAAGATACCCTCGGAAGTCCTGGTCTCGCTCAACCAGATCGAGGACCCGAGCAAGCTCGCCGACACCATCGCCTCGCATCTCGCGCTAAAGATCTCGGAGAAGCAGGAGCTCCTGGAGACGGTCCCGGTCGAGGAGCGGCTGGAGCGCGCCTACGCCTTCATGGAGAACGAGATCGGCGTGCTCCAGGTGGAGAAGCGGATCCGCAACCGCGTCAAGCGGCAGATGGAGAAGACGCAGCGCGAGTACTACCTCAACGAGCAGCTCAAGGCGATCCAGAAGGAGCTCGGCGAGGGCGAGGACGGGCGCGACGAGGCGGGCGAGATCGAGGAGCGGATCAACAACACCAAGTTCTCCAAGGAGGCGCGCGAGAAGGCGCTGCAGGAGCTCAAGAAGCTGCGCTCGATGAGCCCGATGTCGGCCGAGGCGACGGTGGTGCGCAACTACCTCGACTGGCTGCTCAACATCCCGTGGCGCAAGCGCTCGCGGATCAAGCGCGACCTGGGCGGCGCCCAGCGCGTGCTGGACGAGGACCATTACGGGCTGGAGAAGGTCAAGGAGCGGATCGTCGAGTACCTCGCCGTGCAGCAGCGCGTGCGCAAGGTCAAGGGGCCGATCCTCTGCCTGGTCGGCCCGCCCGGCGTCGGCAAGACCTCGCTCGGCAAGTCGATCGCGCGCGCCACCGGGCGCAACTTCGTGCGCATGTCGCTGGGCGGGGTGCGCGACGAGGCCGAGATCCGCGGCCACCGCCGCACCTATATCGGCTCGATGCCCGGCAAGATCGTCCAGGGCATGAAGAAGGCCAAGTCGTCGAACCCGCTGTTCCTGCTCGACGAGGTCGACAAGCTGGGCGCCGACTGGCGCGGCGATCCCTCCTCGGCGCTCCTCGAAGTGCTCGACCCGGAGCAGAACTCGACCTTCAACGACCACTATCTGGAGGTCGATTACGACCTGTCCGACGTGCTGTTCGTGACCACGGCGAACACGCTGCGCATGCCGCAGCCGCTGATGGACCGGATGGAGATCATCCGGCTTGCCGGCTACACCGAGGACGAGAAGGTCGAGATCGCCAAGCGCCACCTGATCCCCAAGCAGGTCAAGGCGCACGGGCTCAAGCCCAGGGAGTGGTCGATCTCCGACGACGCGCTGCGCGACCTGATCCGCTACTACACCCGCGAGGCCGGGGTGCGGAACCTGGAGCGCGAGCTCGCCAAGCTCGCCCGCAAGGCGATCAAGGACGTGCTGACCGAGAACAGGAAGCAGGTCCGGGTGACGCGGCGCTCGGTCGAGAAATACGCCGGCGTCAGGCGGTTCCGCTTCGGCGAGGTCGAGGAGACCGACCTGGTGGGGGTGACCACCGGCCTCGCCTGGACCGAGATCGGCGGCGAGATGCTGTCGGTCGAGGCGGTGATCCTGCCCGGCAAGGGGACCATCGCCCATACCGGCAAGCTCGGCGACGTGATGCAGGAATCGGTGCAGGCCGCGCGCAGCTACGTGCGGTCGCGGAGCGCGGTGTTCGGCATCGAGCCGACCTCGTTCGAGAAGCGCGACATCCACGTCCACGTGCCCGAGGGGGCGACGCCCAAGGACGGGCCGTCGGCCGGGGTGGCGATGTGCTCCTCGATCGTGTCCGCGCTGACCGGCATCCCGGTGCGCCGCGACGTGGCGATGACCGGCGAGGTGACGCTGCGCGGCCGGGTGCTCCCCATCGGCGGGCTCAAGGAGAAGCTGCTCGCCGCGCTCAGGGGCGGGCTCGACACGGTGCTGATCCCGCGCGAGAACGAGAAGGACCTCGCCGAGATCCCCGACAACGTCAAGCGCAACCTGAAGATCGTCCCGGTCGCCACGGTCGACGAGGTCATCGCCGCGGCGCTGGTGCGCCAGCCGGTGCCCATCGAGTGGGACCCGGAAGCGGCCAAAGCCGTGCCGCCCGCCGCCAAGGAAGGCGACGTGAGCGGGGTGGTCACCCACTGACCGCCCCGCCGGGGTGATTCGGCAAAACCCCGGAATTTCCACGGAAATCCGCCGTATTCCCGATTGACGCTCGAATTTTGGGCGCACTACACTCCATGGTCGGGCGCGCCCGGTTTGACATGGCGCGTGTGTGGTTGACGGCTTGGTTGACGCGCTTCCAAGCCATTCTTTTTGCTTTTTTTTAATGTCATCATGAAGGAGGCGTGAGGTGAACAAGAGCGATCTCGTCCAGTCGGTGGCCGACAGTTCCGGGCTCTCCAGGGCGGATTCCGCGAAGGCGGTCGATGCGGTGTTCGACTGCATCACGGCGTCGCTCCAGGACGGCGGCGACGTTCGAGTGGTCGGGTTCGGGACGTTCAGCGTGTCCCGGCGCGCGGCCTCCACCGGCCGCAACCCGCAGACCGGCGAAACCATCCAGATTGCGGCCTCCAACCAGCCCAAGTTCAAGGCCGGCAAGGCCCTCAAGGACGCGCTCAACTAGGTCCGGGCGGGCCGCGTTGACCCGGAAGCCGGACCCGCGCTAGGGTCCGGCGCCCGGGCGGTTAGCTCAGCCGGTAGAGCGCCACGTTTACACCGTGGAAGTCGGCGGTTCGATCCCGTCACCGCCCACCATCACCCCGAATTCCCCGCCGCGCCGCGCGGTTGTTGACACCGCCGCCCCCGGCGTTCTACATCGTCGCCGGCGCCGGGGGTGTAGCTCAGATGGTTAGAGCGCTGGCCTGTCACGCCAGAGGCCGCGGGTTCGAGTCCCGTCACTCCCGCCACTTCTCCCGGCCCGTCCACCGCCACCCCGTCATGGCCGGGCTTGCCCCGGATCACGGTCCGGGGGCGATCCGGCCATCCATGCGGCCTCGCCGTCCGCACGGCGGAGGGGCGGGAGGGGGCGACGGCACGGCGGCTTCCGGGCCGGAACGCTACCCCCGCCGCCGTCCCAGGAAGCCGGTGCGGATCGCCTTCATCCGGGCGGCGGCCGCGGCGTCGAACTCTTTCTCGGTGCGCGGCTCGGGCGCCCAGTGGCCGTAGCGGTCGGCGTCGCGCACCAGCGCCGCCGTCGGGCGCTCGGCGTAGCGGGTCTGGCGCGCACGGGTCGGGCAGTAGTGGATCGAGAGCCCGATGCGCCGGTAATCCGCCCGGTTGGGCTCGGACGAATGCACCGTGCATTCGTGGTGGAGCGAGAACTGCCCGGCCGCCAGCGGCATGGCGACCGCCCGCGCCTCGTCCACGTCCCGCGTGGTCTGGCCCCTGGACAGCAGGTTGGCGGGATCGGGCGTCTCGTCGAACGCGGTGTCGGCGAGATGGCTCCCCGGGATGCAGCGGATGCAGCCCGAGTCCCGGTCCGACGGCGTGAAGGCGACCCAGGCGGTGACCGTCTCGCGCGGCTCGATGCCGTAATAGTAGGTGTCGCAGTGCCACGACACGTAGGCAGGGTCGCGCGCCTCCTTGACGAAGAAGCTGGAGCCCCAGCACAGGATGTCGGGGCCGATCAGATCCTCCACCGCGTCGAGGATGCGCGGATGGCGGACGATGTCGCTGAACCGGCGGAACGGGAGGTGCGACTTGTGGGCCAGCGTCGCCATGGCGCGCTCGCCGGTGTCGCGCTCGTAGCGCTCCAGGCAGTCGACCGCCGCGCGCGCCTGCTCCGCCGTCAACGCGTCGATCGGGAACACGAACCCGTCGCGGCGGAACCCCGCCACCCGGTCCTCGGAGAGGCTTTTCGGCACCGGCCGAGGGTAGGGGGCGGCTGATCGGCGGTCAACGCGGGCGCCCCTTCGTCATATCGACCGAACCCCGCACTCGATCCGGGGCGGAGCCGTGCCCAGCACGGCGGCGCGTCGCGCGCGGACGGGCGCTGGACAGGGCGCGGCCTTCGCCGCCACACTCGCGCGGCAACCGGGGGAGGACGAGAGATGGCCGAATCGCCGACCGGGCTTGCCGCGCACATGGTCGGCAGCCTGCCGCTCGACGACGCGGAGACCGCGTTCCGCACGCTGGGGCAGGCGCTGGGGCCGCATCTGCGCTGCCTGCCGGACGGCGAGACCGGGCGGCGGCGGCGCTGGATCAGCTTCGTCAACGACATGCTCAAGGCCCATCCCGACCTGGAGGTCGATCCCGACGTGCCGGTCCTCGAGTTCCGCCAGTGGGACGGCAGGCTGGTCTATTCGGTCGAGCGCCTGCGCGTCCGCGCAGGCGTGGATGCGGCGCGCCTCGGCTTCGCCACCGGCTATGCCGAGGACGCGATCCGCAACCACGCGGTCTTCGCCAGGCTCAAGGGCGAGGGCGCGGTGCCGGACGGGGCGAAGTACCAGATCTGCATGGCGACGCCGCTGGCGATCGCCTACAACTTCATCTCGCCCAACGCCTACGACGATTTCATCCCCCCCTACACCGCCCATCTCCGCGCCGAGCTCGGGCGCATCGCCAACGCCCTGCCGCATGGCGGGATCGCGTATCAGTGGGACGTCTGCCCCGAGGTGCTGATGTGGGAGGGGTATTACGGGCTGGAGGAAGACCAGCGGGGGCGGATCCTCGCCTCGCTCGGCGAGATCGGCGACATGGTGCCGGACGGCGTCGATCTCGGCTATCACCTGTGCTACGGCAGCCCGCAGGACGAGCACATGGTGCAGCCCGCCGATCTCGGGGTCTGCGTCGCCATCGCCAACGGCATCGCCGACAGCGTGTCGCGCGCCATCCGGTACATCCACATGCCGGTGCCCAGGGAGCGCGGCGACGAGGCGTTCTTCCAGCCGCTCCAGGACCTCGCTCTGGGGCGGGGGACGGCGCTCTATCTCGGGCTGGTGCACGAGGGCGATGCGGTGGGCAACGCGCACAAGCTCGCCTGCGCGCGCCGCTTCGCCGCCGTCGCCGGCATCGCCGCCGAATGCGGCCTCGGGCGCGGCGACCCGGACTCGCTCGCCGACATCCTGGAGCAGCACCGCCTGCTGGCGGCGGCGGGGTAGGGCGTCCTTCGATACGCGGCTTCGCCGCTACTCAGGATGAGGGTGGGCGGTGCCAGGCCCAGGACCCTCTTCCGATCCCGAGCGGGGGCGTCCTTCGATACGCGGCTTCGCCGCTACTCAGGGTGAGGGTGGGCGGTGCCAGGCCCAGGACCCTCTTCCGATCCCGAGCGGGGGCGTCCTTCGATACGCGGCTTCGCCGCTACTCAGGATGAGGGTGGGCGGTGCCAAGCCCGGGACCCGCTTCCGATCCCGAGCGGGGGTGTCCTTCGATACGCCCGCCTCCGGCGGGCTACTCAGGATGAGGGATTTCCTTTGAGGCGTACTGACCTCGCCTCATCCTGAGTAGCCCCCGCAGGGGGCGTATCGAAGGACGCCTCACCCGGCGCCGTTGGACGCCTCGCGGATCGCCTTGAGCACCTTGGGCGGCGACATCGGCTGTTCGCGCAGGCGGATGCCGATGGCGTCGTGGATGGCGTTCGAGATCGCCGCGATCGGCGGGATGATCGGCACCTCGCCGATGCCGCGCACGCCGTAGGGGTGGTTGGGGTTGGGCACCTCGACGATCTCGGTGCCGATGAACGGCACGTCGGAGGCGACCGGCACCCGGTAGTCGAGGAAGCCCGGGTTCTCCAGCCTGCCGTCGGCGTCGTAGATGTACTCCTCGTTCAAGGCCCAGCCGATCCCCTGTACCGCGCCGCCCTGGAACTGGCCCTCGACATAGGCCGGGTGGATCGCCTTGCCGGTGTCCTGGATCACGGTGTAGCGCAGGATCTTGACCAGCCCGGTGCGGCGGTCGACCTCGACGTCGACGATATGGGTGCCGAAGCCCGGCCCCGCGCCCTCGGCGGTGATCTCCGCATGCCCCGCGATCGGGCCGCCGGTGACGCCCGCCTTGCGGGCGATGTCGACGATGGAGAGCGGCTCGAACTCGCCGACATTGGAGCTCGCCGGCCGCGCGTGGCCGTCCTCCCACACCACCCCGTCGACCGGCACGTCCCACACCCGGGCGGCGCGCTCGCGCATCGTGTCGATCGCCTTGCGCGCGGCCACGGTCACCGCCATGCCGCTGGCGAAGGTGCCGCGGCTGCCGGCGGTGACGAAGTTGAAGCCGAGCGCCTGGGTGTCGCCGATCTGCGGGCGCACCTTGTCGACGTCGATGCCGAGCTCCTCGGCCACCATCATCGCCATCGCCGCGCGCGACCCGCCGGCCACGTCGATGGTGCCGAGGATGACGGTCACGCTACCGTCCTCGTTGACGTTGAGCGTCGTCGTGGTCTCCTTGCCGATGTTGAACCAGAACCCGGTGGCGATGCCGCGCCCCTGGTCGGGGCCGAGCTTCTCGTCGAGATGCGGGTGTTCCTGCGCCCGCTTCAGGGTCTCCTCGTAGCCGATGGGGCCGAAGGTCGGGCCGTAATAGGTCTGCGTGCCCTCGCTGGCGGCGTTCTTCAGGCGCAGCTCGATCGGGTCGATGCCGAGCTCGCGCGACATCTCGTCCAGAATGCTCTCGACACCGAAGATCGAGATCGGCGCGCCCGGCGCGCGGTAGGCGGCGACCTTGGGCCGGTTCACGGTGATGTCGTTGCCCCTGACCTTGACGTTGTCGAGGTCGTAGCGGGTGAACGTGCACATCGCCGCCATCGGCACCGAGGAGCCGGCGAAGGCGCCGGCCTGGAAGTCGAGCTCGGCCTCGGCGGCGACGATCCGCCCGTCCTTGCGGCAGCCGATCTTGATCCGCGTATGCGCGCCCGAGGTCGGGCCGGTCGAGCGGAACACGTCCTCCCGGCTCATCGTCATCTTGACCGGCCGGTTCGACTTCCTGGACAGCACGATGGCGAGCGGCTCGAGATAGACGTTGTTCTTGCCGCCGAACCCGCCGCCGAGCTCGGTCGGGATCACGCGGATCTTGGAGATGTCCATCTGCAAGAGCTTGGCGCATTGCGCGCGGATCACGAAATGGCCCTGGGTGGCGGTGTAGAGCTCGACCTGGCCGTCCTCGGTGTAGCTCGCGATCGAGGCCTGCGGCTCGATATAGCCCTGGTGCACGGGCTTGGTGTCGAACTCGCGCTCGATCACCAGATCGGCCTCGGCGAAGCCCTGCTCCACGTCGCCCCTGGCGAAGGCGACCACCTTGGCGAGGTTGGAGGGCTTTTCCGGCGCCGGGTCGAGCCCCACCGTCATCTGCTCCTCGTGCAGCAGCGGCGCATCGTCGGCCATGGCCTCCACCGGGTCGATGACATGCGGCAGCACCTCGTAATCGACCTCGATCAGCCGCGCCGCGCGGCGCGCGATCGCCTCCGAGGTGGCGGCGACGGCGGCCACCGGGTGGCCGTCATAGAGCACCTTCTCGCGCGCCATCATGTTGCGGGTCACGTCGCGGAAATTGACGATCAGCTCGCCCGCGGCGGCGTACTCGACGGGCATCTCCGGGAAGTCCTCGCGCGTGACTACCGCCTTGACGCCCTTGACCGCCTCGGCCTTGTCGGTGCGGATGGCGAGCACCCGCGCGTGCGCGTGCGGGCTCCTGACCACGCGGCCGTAAAGCTGGCCCGGCAGGTTGATGTCGGCGCCGTAGCGGGCGCGGCCGGTCACCTTGTCGACCCCGTCCGGGCGGATCGGCCGGGTGCCGACGACCTTGAGATCCTTGTCCTCGTATTTGAGCATCGTCGCCATCTCAGACCTCCCTCATCTCGCGGGCGGCGTCGGCCACCGCCTCGACGATCTTGTGATATCCGGTGCAGCGGCAGAGATTGCCGGCGAGCCAGTAGCGGATTTCCGTCTCGCTCGGGTCGGGGTTGCGCTCCAGCAGCGCCCGCGAGGCGACCAGCAGGCCCGGCGTGCAGATGCCGCATTGCAGCGCCGCGTGTTCGAGGAATTTTTGCTGCAGCGGGTGCAGCGCCTCGCCGTCGGCCATGCCCTCGATGGTCTCGACCCGCTTGCCCTCGATTTCGACGCCGAGCACCAGGCAGGAGCACATCAGCCGGTCGTCGACGGTGACCGAGCAGGCGCCGCAATCGCCGGTGCCGCAGCCCTCCTTGGTGCCGGTCATCACCAGTTCGTCGCGCAGCACCGAGAGCAGCGTCTGGTCGCTCTCGCACAGAAAATCGACCTCGTCGCCGTTGATCGTCGTCGTCACGTGGTAGCGCGCCATCAGCTCTGCTCCGCCCGTTGCAGCGCGATCCGGGCCGCCCGTTCGGCGAGAACGCCGGCGACCTCGATCCTGAATTCTACGGTGCCCCGCTTGTCGTCGATCGGCCGGCAGGCCGCCGAGGCGGCCTCGGACAGCGCGGCGAGCGCCTCGTCGTCGACCCGCGTGCCGATCAGCGCGGCGGCGGCCTCGTCGACCAGCAGCGCGCGTTCGGCGACCGCGCCGAGCGCCACCCGTGCGGACGTGCACACCCCCGCCTCGTCCAGCGCAAGGTTGACGCCGACGCCGACCACCGCGATGTCCATCTCGGTGCGCGGGGTGAAGCGGAGATAGGCATCGCCCGAGCGCGGCCTGCGCTCCGGCAGGTCGAACGAGACCACGATCTCGCCGTCCGCCAGCGAGGTCCGGCCCGGCGCGGTCGCGATGTCCTCGACCGGCACCGCGCGCCGCCCGTCCGGGCCGATGACCTGGGCGAGGGCGCCGGCCGCGATCAGCGCCGGTACGCTGTCGGCGGCGGGCGATGCGTTGCACAGATTGCCGCCGAGCGTCGCCCGGCCGCGGATCTGGATCGAGCCGATCAGCCTGGCGCCGTCGACGATCCCGGGCCAGGCGGCGTTGAAGCCTTCATGCTCCATGATCTCCATGCCGGTGACCGCGGCGCCGAGGCGGAAGCGGCCGTCTTGCTCGGCGATCTCGCGCATCTCGGCGATGTTCTTGATATCGACCAGCACCGTCGGCTCGACCAGATCGGCGCGCATCTGGATCAACAGGTCGGTGCCGCCCGCCAGCACCCTCGCGGACCCGCCGGCCTCCGCCAGCAGCCTGGTCGCCGCGTCCAGTGACGCCGGCGCTTCATAGCGCATCCGATCCCGCCTCCTCGAGCCTTCAACGATGCCGGCCGCGACCGCGCCCGGGTCTGAGCAGTCATATACCGGGCCGGGCAAGGCGAGGAAAGTGCGGCGCTGGGCCGTGCGCGGCGGGACGGCGCGGTTCCGCACGAGCCCGATTTGCTCTAGGGTCCGCCGCCGGAGGGGCCATGGAATTCGGGCTTTCCGAGGAGCAGCAGCAATTCCGCGCGGCGGCGCGGGCCTTCGCCGCGGGCGAGCTGGCGCCGAACGCGGCGGCCTGGGACGAGGACTCGGTCTTCCCGGTCGATACGCTGCGCGCCGCCGCCGCGCTCGGCTTCGCCGGGCTCTATGTCGGCGAGGACGTGGGCGGTTCGGCCTGCCGGCGGCTCGACGCGGCGATCGTGCTGGAGGAGCTCGCCGCCGGCTGCACCTCGACGGCGGCCTATATCTCGATCCACAACATGGCCGCCTGGATGATCGACGCCTTCGCGGGCGAGGACCGGCGCCACGCGTGGCTGCCGAAGCTCAATTCCATGGCGTGGTTCGCGAGCTACTGCCTGACCGAGCCCGGCAGCGGGTCGGATGCCGCCTCGCTGACCACGCGGGCCGAGCGCGACGGCGGGGACTACGTGCTCAACGGCGCCAAGGCGTTCATCTCGGGCGCCGGGAGCGCCGACCTCTACGTCACCATGGCGCGCACCGGCACCGACGGTCCGGGCGGGATCACCTGCATCGGCGTCGAGGCCGGCACGCCCGGGCTCTCCTTCGGCGAGCAGGAGAAAAAGCTCGGCTGGCACTCCCAGCCCACCGCAATGGTCTATTTCGACGACTGCCGGGTGCCGGTGGCCCACCGCATCGGCGCCGAGGGGGAGGGGTTCCGCATCGCCATGGCGGGGCTCGACGGCGGGCGGATCAATATCGGCGCGTGTTCGATCGGCGGCGCCCGGGCGTGCTACGAGGCGGCGCGGGCCTATGTCGGCGAGCGCCGGCAGTTCGGCCGCGCCATCGCCGACTTCCAGGCGACCCGGTTCAAGCTCGCCGACATGGCGACCGCGCTCGAATCGGCGCGGCTCATGGTGTGGCGCGCGGCGGCGGCGATCGACGAGGGCGAGGCGGACGCGACGCTCCGCTGCGCGATGGCCAAGCGCCTCGCCACCGATGCCGGGTTCGAGGTCTGCAACGAGGCCCTGCAGCTGCATGGCGGGTACGGCTATCTTCGCGACCACGCGATCGAGCGCTACCTGCGCGATCTGCGCGTCCACCAGATCCTCGAAGGAACCAACGAGATCATGCGGGTCATCATCGCCCGGCGCCTGCTGGCGGAAGCCCGATGACGGCGGACATCGCCTTCGCCGTCGAAGGCGGCATCGGCCGGGTCGAGCTCGACGCCCCCGCCACCTTCAACGCGCTCACGAGGGAGATGTGCATCGCCTTCCGCGCCCGCCTGCTCGAATGGGCCGACGAGCCCGCGATCGGCGCCGTCGTGGTGTCGGGCGCCGGCGAGCGCGCGTTCTGCGCCGGCGGCGACATCCGCGCGCTCTACGACTCCCGTCGCGCGGGCGACGGCACGGCCAGCACCTTCTTCTGGCACGAGTACCGGCTCGACCACGCGGTGCACGAATTCCCCAAGCCCTATGTCGCGCTGGTCGACGGCATCGTCATGGGCGGCGGGGTCGGCATATCGGTGCACGGATCGCACCGGGTGATGACCGAGCGCACGATGTTCGCCATGCCGGAATGCGGCATCGGGCTGTTTCCCGATGTCGGGGCGACCGAGTTCTTGCCGCGCGCGCCGGGCGAGCTCGGCATGTATCTCGCGCTCACCGGGGCGCGGCTCAAGGCGGCGGACGCGATCCATGCCGGCATCGGCACCCACTTCATGCCGAGCGCGACACTGCCCGCCTTCGTCGAACGCCTCGCCGCCGCCGACCTGTCGGAGGGCGAAGCGGCGGTCGATGCGGTCCTCGCCGAGTTCGCGGAGAATCCCGGGCCGGTGCAGCTCCGCGAGCATGCGAGGGCGATCGACCGCTGCTTCTCCGCCCCGACCGTGCAAGGGATAATCGACGCGCTGGAGGCCGAGGACGGCTATTTCGCCATCGAGACGGCGGATACGCTGCGCACCAAGTCGCCGACCAGCATGCTGGTCACCCTCCGCCAGCTGCGCGGCGGCGGCGGGCTCGATTTCGAATCCGCGATGCGCCGGGAGTACCGCATGGCGTGTGCCTTCCTCGCCGGGCACGATTTCTTCGAGGGTATCCGCGCCGCGGTGATCGACAAGGACCGCAAGCCGCGCTGGGACCCGGCGCGGATCGAAGATGTCGGCGAGGCGGATGTCGAACGCTACTTCGCGCCGGTCGAGCGCGAGCTTGCCTTCGACTGACGGCGGGGGAGGGACGATGGCGGAAATCGGATTCGTCGGGCTCGGCAATATGGGCCGGCCCATGGCTTGCCGGCTGATCGCGGCCGGCCACGCGGTGCAGGGCTTCGACGTGGCGGCGCCGGCGCGCGAGGCGGCCGGGGCGGCGGGAATCCCGCTGGCGGGCGACCTCGCGGCGGCGGCGGCGGGCGCGGACGCGGTGTTCACCATGCTGCCGGCGGGCGACCACGTACGCGCGGTCTATTGCGGCGCCGGCGGGCTGCTGGCCGAGGCGAACGGGGATGCGCTGCTGGTCGACTGCTCGACGATCGACCTCGCGACCGCGCGCGCGGTGCACGGGGAGGCGGCGGGCAGGGGTTTCGCGATGCTGGACGCGCCGGTCTCCGGCGGGGTCGGCGGCGCCGAGGCGGGCACGCTCACCTTCATGGTCGGCGGGGCCGAAGACGCCGTCGCCCGCGGCGAGCCCCTGATGGCGGCGATGGGGCGCAACGTCGTGCACGCCGGCGGGGCGGGCAACGGCCAGGCGGCGAAGATGTGCAACAACATGGTGCTCGGGGTCTCGATGATCGCCGTCTCGGAGGCCTTCGCGCTCGCCGAGCGGGTCGGGCTCGACGCCCGGACCCTGTTCGACATCATGTCGACCGCCTCGGGGCAGTGCTGGTCGCTCACCAGCTACTGCCCGGTGCCGGGACCGGTGCCCTCGTCGCCCGCCAACCGCGACTACCGGGCGGGGTTCACCGCGGCGATGATGCTGAAGGACCTCAGGCTCGCGCGCGGCGCCGCCCAGGCGAACGACGCCAACACCCCGCTCGGCAGCCACGCCGCCGCGCTCTACGAGCAGTACTGCGCCGACGGCGGGGAGGCGTCCGACTTCTCCGGCATCGTCCGCATGCTGCGGGGCGGGGGGTAGCGTCCCCACCACGTCGTGGCCGGACCCGTTCCGGCCATCCACGCCGCCGGCCGCTCGCAAGAGATGCCCGGAAAAAGTCCGGGCATGACGTGGTGGGGCCGTATCGAGGGGCCGCCGGTTGACACCGCCCGCGGGCGTTTCGATAGTCGCGCGCGCCAAGGACTCCTCGCACCCGGACTGGACATGGCGGAACCGGAAATTCCCGGCGGGCTCAGGCTCGCCGCCGATATCGGCGGCACGTTCACCGACATCGCCGCCTTCGACGCGGCGAGCGGAACGCTGCGGCTCGGCAAGGCGCCGTCGACGCCGGCGCATCTGGTGGACGGCATCGCCGCCGGGGTGGAGCGCGCCGGTGTCGCGTTCTCCGACGCGGCGTTGTTCCTGCACGGCTCGACCATCGCCATCAACACCATGCTGGAACGCACCGGCGCGCGCGCCGCGCTGGTGATCACCAAGGGGTTCCGCGACATCTACGAGATCGGCCGGGTCAACCGGCCGGATTCCTACAATTTGTTCTTCAAGAAGCACCGCCCGCTGATCGAGCGCGCGATGTGCTTCGAGCTCGACGAGCGCATGCTCGCCGAGGGCGAGGCGCTGACCCCGCTCGACGAGGACGAGGTGCGCGCGCTCGGCCAACGCCTCGCCGGGCTCGATGTCGAGGCGGTGGCGATCCTGCTCCTGCACAGCTACCGCAACCCCGACCACGAGAGGCGGACCAAGGCGATCCTCGAATCCTGCCTGCCGGGCGCGTTCGTCACGGCGTCGTGCGAGCTGTCGCAGGAGTACCGCGAGTTCGAACGCTGCTCGACGGTCGCCGCCAACGCCTATATCGGCCCCGGCGTCAGGCGCTATCTGGGCGAGATCGGCGACCACCTCGAGGCGCAATCCTTCCCCGGCGCCTTCCTCGTGGTGCAGTCGACCGGCGGGCTCTACGACGTGGCCCAGGCGCGGCGGGACTGCGTCCACATGCTCGAATCGGGACCGGCGGCGGGCGTCATCGCCGGCCGCGCGCTGGCCCGCGCCGCCGGGATCGGGAACGCGATCACCTTCGACATGGGCGGGACCACGGCCAAGTCGGGGGTGATATACGGCGGCGAGGCGCTGACCACGGGAAGTGCCAAGATCGGCGGCTACGAGCAGGGCCTGCCGGTGCAGATCGCGATGATGGACATCTTCGAGGTCGGCACCGGCGGCGGGTCGATCGCGCGGGCCGACTCGCAGGGCGCGCTCCGCGTCGGGCCGGAGAGCGCCGGCGCGAGCCCGGGTCCGGCCTGCTACGGCGCCGGAGGAACCCGGGCCACGGTGACCGACGCCAACCTGGTGCTCGGCCGGATCGCCGCCGACCGCTTCCTCGGCGGCGCGATGACGCTCGATTCCGCGGCCGCGCTCGAGGCGATGAAATCGGGCGTCGCCGATCCGCTCGGCATGGACCCGGTCGAGGCCGCCGCCGGCGTGCTGCAGATCGCCGCCACCGCGATGTCGTTCGCGGTCAAGGGCGTGTCGACCGAGCGCGGGCTCGACGCCGGCGCGTTCGCCCTCGTCGCCTGCGGCGGCGCCGGGCCGCTGCACGCAAGCGCGGTGGCGCGCGAGATCGGCATGCGGGAGATCGTCGTCCCGCCGGCGCCCGGCCATTTCTCGGCGATCGGCATGCTGCACGCCGATTTGCGCTACGACTACGTGCGCACCTGGTTCGCCCGCCTCGCCGAGGCGCCGCTGGAAGAGATCGAGCGGCTCTACGCCGAGATGGAGGCGGACGGAAGGGCCGCGGTCGCCGCCACCGGCGCGGCCGTCTCGGAGATCGTCGTCGGGCGCGCCGCCGACATGCGCTATGTCGGACAGGAGCACGCGGTGACGGTCGATTTGCCGGCCGCGCTGTTCGCTGCCGGCGACCGGGCGGCGATCAAGCGGCGCTTCGACGAGGTGCACGGCATCCGCTACGGCACCTCGGCGCCGGACGAGCCGGCCGAGCTGGTGAGCTTGCGCATGACGGTGTCCGGCCTCCTGCCCAAGCCGCCGATGGTGCAGGGCGGCGCGGGCGGCACGGCCGATCCGGCGCCGTTCGAGACGCGGCGCATCTATTTCTCCGAGACCGGCGGCTTCGTCGCCACCCCGGTCTATGCAAGGGCCGGGCTCGGCGCCGGTGCGGCGCTCGACGGCCCGGCGGTGATCGAGGAGGCGGCATCGACCACGCTGCTGCTGCCGGGCGACAGGCTCGGCGTCGACGAGCACGGCAATCTCCGGATCCGGGTGGGGGCCGGCGGGCGATGAGCGGAGCCTCGCCCGACCCGGTGGTCACCGAGCTGGTGCGGGGCGGCGTCATCGCCATCACCGAGGAGATGAAGACCAACCTCACCCGCACCGCCTACAACATGATCATCTACGAGGCGCTCGACTTCACCGTCGGGCTGTTCACCGCCGAGGGCGAGACGGTCTCCATCGGGCTCGGCCTGCCGATGTTCATCCGCGGCATGGCCGAGACGGTGAAGGCGAAGCTCCGGCATTTCGGCGCCGACATCGGGCCGGGCGACATATTGCTCACCAACGACGCCTATATCACCGGCAGCCATCTCAACCACCTGACCTTCTCGATGCCGGTGTTCGACGACGGCGCGCTGGTCGGCTTCGCCGTCTGCATGGCGCACTGGCCCGATATCGGCGGCACGCTCGACGGCATGACCACCGACATCTACTCGGAAGGCCTGCAGATCCCGATCCTCAAATACCAGCGGGCCGGCGTCGTCAACCGGGACCTGCTCGACATCCTGCGCATGAACGTCCGCCTGCCGGACCGCGCGATGGGCGATCTCCGCGCCCAGCTCACCGCGATCTCCAGCGGCGAGCGGCGCTTCCTCGAGCTGATCCGCCGCTACGGGCGGGACGAGGTGCTCGGCGCCATCGCGTCGATCATGGACCAGTCCGAACGGGCGGCGCGGGAGCGCACGCTGGCGATCCCGGACGGCGTCTACGAGGCCGAGTCCTTCATGGACGACGACGGGGTCGATATCGCCGAGCCGGTGCCGATCCGCGTCCGGGTGACCGTTGCGGGGGACAGGATGACGGTCGACCTCTCCCATGTCTCCGAGCAGGTCAAGGGGTTCTATAACTCGGGCGTGACCACCGGGCACGCCTGTTCCCAGGTCGCCTTCAAGTGCCTGACCTCGCCGACCGACTACCCGATCAACGACGGCAGCTTCCGCAACCTCGACGTGGTCATCCCGATGGGCCGCGTGGTCAGCGCCGAGAAGCCGGCGCCGATGCGCTGGTGGATGACCTTTCCGATGACCATCGTCGATACCGTGTTCAAGGCGCTGGCCCCGGCGATCCCCGAGCGCATCGTCGCCGGGCACCACGCCGATCTGATCATCGGCATGCTGAACGGGGTCAACCCGGCGACGGAGGAGTTTTATATCGCCTTCATCGGCCCGACCGGCGGCGGCTGGGGCGCCAAGCAGGCGGAGGACGGCAACTCGGCCACCATCTGCATGAACGACGGCGACACCCACAACAGCCCGGTCGAGCAGTTGGAGGCCAAGTACCCGCTGCTGTTCGAGGCGCATGCGCTGCGCCCGGATTCCTGCGGCGCCGGGCGCAGGCGCGGCGGGCTCGGGATCGAGAACGTGGTGCAGGCGCGCGCCCCGCTCACCGTCAACACCCAGATCGACCGCGTGCATTGCCGGCCCTGGGGGCTCGCCGGCGGGCTGGATGCGATGGGCAATCGGGTGGCGCTCCGCCGCGACGGCGCCTGGCGCGAGGATTTTCCCAACGCCAAGGTGCTCACCGCCCGCCTCGCCGCCGGCGAGGCGTTCGCGCTGCGATCGGGCGGCGGCGGCGGGTTCGGCCCGCCGCTGGAGCGACCCGTCGAGGCGGTGGCGCACGATTTGCGCCAGGGCTACGTCACGCCCGAGGCCGCGTTCCGCGACTACGGCGTGGTGTGCGACGCCGCGACGCTGGCGGTCGACACGGCGGCGTCGGAGAGGATCCGCGCCGCCAAGGCGACGCTCGCCGGGGCGGGCGAGCCGTCCCTCGATACGGCCCCTGCGGGGCCTACTCGGGATGAGGAAGTGTTTTCTGGGCGTGAGCGCTTATCCGCCCCAGCCAAACCCTCATCCTGAGTAGCCCCCGCAGGGGGCGTATCGAAGGACGGGCCGAGACACCCTAAAACCCCGCCTGCGCGGCCGGCTTGATGGCGATCGCGAAGCTCGCCCCGGTGCCGCCGCAGCACGGGCAGGCGATAGAGTCGAAGATCTCGCGGCGCCGCTCGGGCGCGATGCCGGTGTCGGCCAGCAGCTCCTCGACCTGGCGGCGGATCGCCGCGTGGATCGGGTCCGGCGGGTTCTCGGCGGCCGGCGGGGCGTCGTCCGGCGGGCGTCGTTCGGCCTCCCGGGCGGCGTGCCAGAGCGCGCGGAACGGGCCGGTGAGGTTGAGGTGGCGCCGGTCGTCGATCCCGCCCGGCACGGTCAGTTCTGCGGCGCGCCGGGGTGGATGACCACCCCTTCCAGCCGCTCGACATAGCGCAGGAAGCGGTACTTGTCCTCGATCCCGTCGGTCGGCTTGCGGTCCTCCCACTTCCAGGGGTGCTTGCCGGGCTCGATCCTGGCGACCAGGTAGCCCATCTCGCCGTCGCCCAGCATCGCGGCGAAGCGTTCGGCAAGCGTCTCCGGGTCGCGCACCGTCTCGCAGTTGAGGCAGCCGGCGCCGTCGGCCATGCGCGCGAGGTCGGTGTTGCGCGAGGTCAGCGTCGGCGGCCCGCCGATGTTCTCGTAGATCCCGTTGTCGAACACCAGCACCGTCAGGTTGGGCGGGCGCTCGGCGCCCAGGGTGCAAAGGATGCCGGTGTTCATCAGCATCGAGCCGTCGCTCTCGAAAGCGACGATGCGGCGATGCGGCAGCGAGACCGCGAGCCCGAGCGCGGTCGAGGTCACCGAGCCCAGCACGCCGGTGAAGAAGGTGTTGTCGGCGTCGGGCTTCAGATTCCACCAGTCGTCCCAGGTGGCGCCGATCGAGGTGGTCACCAGATCCTCCGCCGTTATCAGCGGCGCGATGGCGCGGAAGGCCTCAATCCGCTGCATAGGCGGGGCGCTCCACGCAGTTGCCCGAGAACACCAGCGCGACCGGCCAGTTGCTGCCGTCGGCGTGCTTGAAGGCGCGCCCGATCGCCGGCTTGATGTCCGCCGTCTCGGTGACGAAGCGGTACGGGATGCGGAGCGAATCCAGGATCGGCGCCATGGTCTGGGCGTGGTTGTGGCCCCACCAGTTCTGCTCGCCCCATTCGCCGCGATAGCTCATGGCCATCACCATCGGCAGCGCGTGCTGGAAGGCGAGCCGCGCCACCGGCTCGCAGCACTGGCGGATGCCGGAGTTCTCCATGATCATCAGCGCCCGCCTGCCGGCGAGATAGGTGCCGGCGCAGATCCCCGGCATGTCGCCCTCGTTGGAGACCTGGATGTAGCGGATCGCGTTGTCCGCCGCGCACAGCCGGTAGACGCTGGCGAGCAGCGATTCGGGGAGCGCGGTCACGACCCCGACATCGGCTTCCTTGAGCCCCTCGACGAACAGCCTGGCGTATTCGGGGACCGCCTCGCCGGTCATGCGGCGCTCCCCTCGGCCTTCTCGCGAAAATTGTCGGCGAAGGCGCGGCCGATGTCGCGCGCCTTCTTCTTCATCACGCCGAGCCCGAACTTGCCGAGCCGGCCGAACACCGAGACGTCGGAGGCGTAGGCGATCTCGGTGCCGCCCTCGACCTCCGAGAGGGTGAGCGTGCTGGTCGCGTTGAGCGTGCTGGCCCGGCCGCCCTCCTCGCCCTTGGTGGCGGAGGAGGCGAAATGGGGTGGCCGTTCCTCGGTCTTCTCGACGGTGACGGAGAACGTGGTCTTGATCGGCCCCACCGCGACCCTGATGTCGGCCTTGTAGGTGGCAGGCCCGGTCACCTCGATCCCCTGGCAGCCCGGGATGCACGGCCCCACCACCTCGGGGTCGGTGATCATCGACCACACGCGTTGAAGCGGCGCATCAACGACAAAGCTGTCCGCGACCTGCAATCCCGTTCCTCCCCCGTTGCCGGCATCCTATGGGCGGTCCGGCGGGGCCGCAACCGAAGGGGCGATTCGCCTCGATGCGGGGGAACTAGACGTCCAGAGCAGTGCGCAGGGCGGCCGGCAACTCGACGATCGGCGCCATCTCGTCCAGCCGCTTTGTGAGCTTGTAGGTCACTCCCTGCCCCTCCGCCATTCGAACCAGACGACCGGCGCGATTCTCTGCGACTTCGCCCTTGCGCCACATGTTGAAGACGATTTCGTGGGGGCAGATTCCAAGGCACAACAGGTAGTCGTAGTCCCGGTCGAGGCGGACATGGTTGAACTGGAATGCACGTTTGGCTCCGAGAGAAGCGGTTTTGACTTCGAACCGGCCGGTTCCAATTCTGAGATCCAAAGGGGAGGTTCGCCCGCCATTGGTCACCGGGATATCGTGGGCTCTCACGTAGCGCCGGATGAACTCTTCCCCGATTTCCCCGCGGTTGGTGTTGCCGAGCAGACGGTACCCGATCAGTGGAGAGTTCTGCCAAATGTCCTCGGGCGCGTGTTCATCGATGACTTGGACCAGCAATTCGATAGGGTTCATTCGGGCGGTTCCCAGATCCCCTTGGTTTCGCCCCGTTTCCAGAACACCAGGAAATAGGAATGGTTCTTGCGGGCATGCACCTGACGGACGGTGCGGCTGACGCCCGGTCGATTGTTTCGCGCCGCCACGAAGAGGTCTTCGGCGACGTAGCCCATGCCCTCGTACATTTGAATGATCTCGACATGGGTAAAGCGCTGGCGGTTCGAACAAACCTCGTCCTGGCACTTGACGATCAGCACCCCCTTGTCGCGCAGCACGCGATACGCTTCCTCGCCGCCCTCGCGATAGAGGTCCAGAACCGCTTCGTGATACTTCCCGCCGGTCCGATTGCCGCTTCCGTTGTTGCGGTAGTGGTCCTCGAATGGAGGCTGCGATCCGTGCGCCGTCCCACCGGGCGAGTGCATGTAGGGCGGGTCCAGGACCACGCAGTCGATTTCGCCGTCCTCATAAGGAAGGTCGCGGCAATCCACCCCTGTCTGGATGTCGCTCGCCAGAACTTCGTAGCGATCTTCGGGCACGTGCCGCCAGAACACGCCCTTGCCAAACGTCACATCGGCGACCACGCTGCCCGGGCTCACATAAAGACCGAGCACGCGGGGAAAGATGCGATCGTTGCCGTCCGCGTAGGCGCTGAAGATCAGATCGTTGGTCGCTTCGCCGTTGCGAACCCGGCGCTTTTCCTTGTCCTGTCGGTCGGGTTCGGGAACGGTGGCATCCACGCGCATCAGGCAGTCCAATGCTTGGCCGTGAGGATGTTCTTATTTTGTTCCTCGGCGCAGGTCTTGTCAACCGCTGTCTGGCAGCAAGATAGACGAGCCGTTTCGGCCGACCAAGCCTCTCCGATTCGCTCCAGCATGAACCGTGAGATCGCCTGCGTGAACGCGATCCCGCGACTCAACCGACGCCTCTCCCGTTTCGGCGCAGCATGGTATTCCACTAAAATGCGGCGCCCGGGGAAACCGCCCGGAGCGGGAGGAAGACGGCGATGCTGACCATGGTCTCCGCGATGGATCGGGCGCGGCGGCTCTATGCGGCGCGGACCGCGGTGGTCGACGACGAGCGCGTGTTCACCTGGGGCGAATTCGTCGACCGGGCGCGCCGCGCGGCGAGCGTGCTCGACGGGCTCGGCGTCGGCCCGGGCGAGCGCTACGCGATCCTCTCGCGCAACACCTTCCGCAACGCCGAGCTGATGCATGCCGGGTACTGGTCGGGCCGGGTGCCGGTGCCGGTCAATATCCGGCTCGCGGGCCCCGAGATCCGCCACATCCTCGACGATTCGGATTGCCGGCTGCTGGTCGTCGACGAGGCGCTGACCGAGCTCGCAAACGCCGACGAGCTCGCCCCGTGGCGCGAGCGGACCCTGCCGGTCGCGTCGCAATACGAGGCGCTGCTCGCCGACGCGGTGCCCGCCGACGCGCATGAGGCGCGCGAGGACGACACCGCCGTGCTGCTCTATACCGGCGGCACCACGGGGCGCTCCAAGGGCGTGCCCTTGAGCCACCGCAACGTGTTCGCCAACGGCCAGCAATGCGCGATCGCGCTGGGCGCGAGGACCGACGATGTGTTTCTCCACGCAGCGCCGATGTTCCACTCGGCCGACCTGCTGGGGACCGCCTACACGTTGCAGGGCGCGGCGCACATGTTCCTGCCGGTCTTCTCGCCGGAATCGGTGCTGCGCGCGATGGAGCGCCACGGCGTCACCGTCGCCTTCCTCGCGCCGACGATGATCATCATGGTCCTGCAGGACCCGTCCTTCGCGGATTGCGATCTGGCGAAGCTGCGGCTGCTGTTCTACGGCTCCTCGCCGATGGCCGTCGAGTGGATTCGCCGCGCGATGGAGGCGCTCCCGGGCGCCGAGATCCAGCAGGGCTACGGGCTTACCGAGACCTCGCCGATCCTGACGACGCTCGACCCGGACGAGCACCGGAACGCGCTCGAAAGCGGGCGCTACGACCGGCTCAAGGCGGCCGGGCGGCCGGTCACCGGGGTCGACATGCGCATCGTCGACGGCAACGGCGCCGAGGTGCCGCTCGGCGAGGCGGGCGAGGTGGCGGTGCGCGGCCCCAACGTGACGGCCGGCTATCTCAACCGGCCCGAGGAGACCGCGGCGGCGTTCCGCGGCGGCTGGTTTCATACCGGCGATATCGGGCGGATCGACGAGGACGGGTTCATGTACCTCCTCGACCGCAAGAAGGACATGGTGATCACCGGCGGCGAGAACGTCTATTCCTCCGAGGTCGAGGCGGTGCTCTACCAGCACCCCGGGGTCAACGAGGCGGCGGTGGTCGGCGTGCCGGACGAGAAATACGGCGAGGCGCTGTTCGCGGTGATCGTGCCCGCGCCCGGCGCCGCGCTGGATGCCGAGGAGATGATCGCCCATTGCCGCGAACGCATCGGCGGCTACAAGATCCCCCGCCGCATGGCCTTCGTCGACGCGATGCCGAAGAGCGCCATGGGCAAGATCCTCAAGACCGAGCTGCGCCGCATCTACGGCGGCGGGGCCCGACGGGAGACGACATGAAGGACAGCTTGAAGCCGGGGCTCGGCGTCGCGCGCCGGTTCGATATCCCGCGCGAGAGCACCATCGACGTGCTCGGCGAGGACCGGCGGGTGTATGCCACGCCCGCCATGGTGCGCGACATCGAGATTGCCTGCCTGGAGATGATCGCCGAACATCTCGATCCGGGCGAGGCGACGGTCGGCATGCGGGTCGCGGTCGACCATCTCGGCGCCTCGCTGGAGGGCTCCTGGGTCGAAATCGCCGCCAGCGTCGCCGAGATCGACGGCAGGCGGGTCACGCTCGACGTCGAGGTCCGCGACCCGGTCGAGGTGGTCGGCAGGGGAAGTCACGTCCGCTTCGTGGTCGACCTCGCGCGGCAGGCCGGGCGGGTCGACGCCAAGCGCGCGCAGCTCGCCGGCGAGACCGCATGATCGACGCCAGGCGGCGGCTGATCGTCGCCCTCGACGTGCGCACCGTCGACGAGGCGCGGGCGCTGATCGAGACCCTCGGCGACGCGGCGGCCTATTACAAGATCGGCCCCTGGCTGCTCTATGCGCGGGGCGTCGAGGGGCTGATCGATTCTGTGCTCAGGGCCGGCAAGGAGCTGTTCCTCGACTGCAAGATGTACGACATCGGCGAGACCGTGCGCGAAGGAGTCGCCAGCCTGGCGGCGCGCGGGGTGAGCCTGGTGACCGTCCACGGCAACCGCGACATCCTGCTCGCCGCCAACGAGGCCAAGCGGGGCTCGGCGCTCAAGGTGTTCGCGATCTCGGTGCTGACCAATCTCGACGATGACGACATGCGCGAGCTCGGCTATCTCCGCCCGGTCGAGGAGCTGGTCGAGATCCGCGTCAGGAAGGCGATGGAGTACGGCTGCGACGGGTTGATCGCCGCGCCGCGGGACGCGGCGAAAATCCGCGCCATCGCGCCGCGCGAAAGACTGTTGCTCGGAACCCCGGGGGTGCGCCCGGCCGGGCACGGCGCGGACGACCACAAGCGCGGCGGCACGCCGATCGAGGCGATCCGGGCGGGGGCCGACTACATCGTCATGGGCCGCCCCATCGTGCGCGCCGCCGATCCCGCATCGGTCGCGCGCGCGGTCGCGGCCGAGATGCAGGCCGCCTTCGACGAGCGAAAGGAGGGGTAGGGTGCCGTTCTTCAGATCGCTGCCGGACGACGCCGGCCCGGGCAATGTGTTCGAGGCCTATCCGGACATCTACCTGCCCTGGGCGGATACCAGCCAGGCGCTGATGCGCGGCCCGTCGCCGCTCACCCCGGGCGAGCGCGAGACGATCGCCGCCTTCGTCGTCGGCATCGCGGATTGCCGCTACGCCTGGGTCGCCCACCGGGCGGCCGCGGTCGCCTGGGGGATGGACGGCGAGGCGATCGACAGCGCGGTCGAGGATCTGGAGAGCGCGCCCGTCGAGGACCGCTTCAAGCCGCTGCTCGCCTATGCCCGCAAGCTCACTTTGGCGCCCACGGAGGTAGGCCAGGACGACGCCGACGCGGTGTTCGCGGCCGGCTGGGACGAGAAGGCGCTGCACGACGCGATCGCGGTGACCGCGCGGATGAACTTCATGTGCCGGCTGGTCCAGGGCTACGGCTTCACCCCGATGAGTGCCGAGAAGGCGCGCGAGAACGCCGAGAGCCGCAAGAAGCTCGGCTACCGCAACCTGTACCCCAAATTCGCCGGCGGGGACTGATTCCGGGGTCTGCATATTGTTGGCCGCCGGGCTTTGGCATATGGTTTCGAAATACCGCCGGGCACATCGTCGCGGCCGTCGCGAAAGCACAGGGAGGACGCCATGTCAGCCAGCAAACTGTCTACCGGCGCGGCCGGAATCTTGCTCGCCATCTCTTTGGGCTTCGCCGCCCCGGCGCCGGTGGCCGCCCAGGATGCCCAGCAGGTCGCCGAGAAGCGCAGCGCGGCCATGAAGGGCATGGGCGGGTCGATGCGGACGATCAAGGGATACACCGGCGGCCGCGGCTCCAAGGACGACGCCCTCAAGGCGGTCGCGGTGATCTCGGAGACCGCGCCCGGGATCCTGGCGCTGTTTCCCAAGGGAACCGGCATGGAAGCCCTGCCGAAATCCGAGGCCAAGCCGGTGATCTGGGAGAAGTGGGACGAGTTCGGCGCCGCCGCCAAGACGCTCGGCGAGAAGGCCGCCGTCCTCGCCGCCGCCATCGAGGGCGGCGACAAGGCCAAGATCGGCGCGGCGTTCGGCGAGCTCGGCCGGGTGGGCTGCGGCGGGTGCCACCGGGTGTTCCGCGAGAAGCGGAACTGATCGCCCGCGTATCCTCAGAGCACCCTCCGGGCGAGCTCGATCCCGCCGACCACGACGACGATCGCAAGCCCGAGCACCAGCACCGCCCGCCCGTCGCCGGCGATGCGCGGCGCCTTGCGCCCGTCCGGCACCGGCCCGCGCCCCGTCACCATGGCGGCGGTGAGGTTCTCGCGCTTGTAGACCAGGTGGAACAGGACCGCCGCGAGGTGCAATCCGACCAGGACCAGCAGGATGTCGACGACCAGCGCATGCAGTTCCGACGCCTCGCGCGCGAGGTCGTAGCTGACCAGGAACGATAGCGGGCCCTCGTTGAGCCCGTCGACGTCGGCGGCGAACAGGCCGAGACCGGTCTGCAGCAGGAGCAGACCCAGCATGGCGAGAACGGAAAACCCGCCGAGCGGGTTGTGGCCGCCATAGCGGTCCGGCACGCGGCGCGGCACCGTCCGAAGATAGGCAAGCACCGTCGCGGGCGACCGGAAGAGGGCGAGGAGCCGCGACGTCTCGCTGCCGACGAGTCCCCAGACGATCCGCGCGACCACCAGCACCAGCAGCGCCTGGCCGGCCGGGATGTGGATGTCGAAGCGGCCCTGGCTGCCGCTCACGTAGCAGACCACGAACAAAATCGCGAGCAGCCAGTGGAAGATCCGCGTCGGACGGTCCCAGATCGGGACCCTGCGCGAGGTTTCGCCTGCCGCGCCACGGTCCTCATCCGCCACCTGTCCCACCCTCCTTCGCGCCGCCCGGGACGCAAGCATCCCCCGCCCCAGGGCGGCCGGTCAAGGCGGGCGGCCGCCGCCCGTGGGTGCCCGGATCAAGTCCGGGCATGACGAGGGGTGTTGGCGCTTCCCCCACTACGTCATGGCCGGACTTGTTCCGGCCACCCATGCGGCCCTTCCGCCCGCAAGGTGGTGGGTCGGAAGGGTGCCCGGCGCCGTGCCAGATCCGGGTGCGACGAAGGCCGTGGCATTGGCGGGAGAACCGGTCTACGCTCGCCCCATCCTCCGTCCCCGAGGCACCGATTTTTCCAATGGGTTCCCGCGTCCTCTTCCTGTTCCTCGCCGGTCTGGCTCTTGCCTTTCCGGCCGGCGCCGGCGCCCAGCCCGTCGAAGAGGCACGGGCGGCCCATGCGGAGGGGCGGTTCGCCGAGGCGGCGCGGATCGGCGCTTCCGTCGGCACCTCGGAAGGCTACGCGCTGGCTGCCCGGGCGCTCGCCTATCACGCCCATTTCCTGGCGCCTCACGACCGGAAGGAGGGCCTTCTGGACGAGGCCGCCGCGCTGGCGGAGAAGGCCGTCCGGGCCGATCCGGACAACCCGGAGGCGCATCTCCAGGTCGCCCACACCATCGGCCGGCTGTCGCAGGCCATCGGCTCGTTCGAAGCGGCCAACCGCGGCTATGCCGAGAAGATCCGCGAGGCGGCGGAGAACGCGCTCAAGCTGAATCCCGGGATGGCCGCCGCCCATCTCGCGATGGGCGCCTGGCACGCCGAGGTGGTCGCCGCGGTCGGGTCGTTCCTCGCCCGCATCACCTACGGCGCGCGCGAGAGGGATGCGATCGCCCATTTCGACAAGGCCGTGAAGGGTGCGCCGCAGGTGAAGGCGGTGTATCTGGAATATGCGCTCGGCTTGCTGGCGCTCGACGAGGACGAGTACCGCGACAGGGCGCGCGGCCTGCTCGCCCGTGCCATCGAGATACCGGCGAAGGACGCCTATGACCGGATTCTTCATCGGAATGCGGTCGAGCGCCTCAAGGCGCTCGACGCGTCCGGCGGGTGAGCGCCTTGCCGCGCCGCCGGGATTCGGCAATCGTAGGATGAATCAGCGACGATCGGGGGCCACCGATGAACGAGAAAGAGATTTACCTCAACGGCGCGTTCGTGCCCGAGAGCGAGGCCAGGGTCTCGGTGCTGGACTGGGGATTTTCGGGCGGCGACGGGGTCTATGAGGTCGCCCGCACCTTCGCCGGAAAGCTGTTCCGGCTGGAGACCCATCTCGCGCGGCTGTTCCGCTCGCTCGCCTATACGCGGATCGATTGCGGGCTGAGCCGGGAGGAGATCGCGGCGATCGGCGAGGAGACCGTCGCGCGCAACCTGCCGCTGCTCGAGGACGGCAGCGACTACGCGCTGTGGATGGTGATCAGCCGCGGCGACCGCCGGCTCGGCGATGCGGCGCCGGCGACGGTGACGATGTACTGCCTGGAGGTCGCGTTCGCCGGCTTCGCGCACGCGTACCTCAACGGCCTCAAGCTGGTGACGCCGGGGGTGCGGCGCACCCCGCCGCAATGCGCCGACCCGAAGGCCAAGCTCACCAACCGGATGAACCAGCTCCAGGCCCGGTTCGAGGCGCAGCAATCCGATCCCGAGGCGCTGCCGCTGATGCTCGACATCGACGGCAACATCGCCGAATCGAACACCGCCAACTTCTTCTTCGTCTCCGGCGGCAGGCTGTGCACGCCGAAGGCGCGCAACGTGCTCGGCGGCATCACCCGCAAGACGGTGATCCAGCTCGCCCACGAGCTCGGCATCGAGGTGGTCGAGGACGCGTTCGCGCCCTACGACGTCTACACCGCCGACGAGGCGTTCCTGTCGGGGACCAGCGGCACCGTGCTGCCGGCCACGAGCCTGAACGGCTCTGCGATCGGCGACGGCACCCTGCCGGGCCCGGTCACGCTGCGGCTGATCCGCGCCTGGAACGAGATGGTGGGGATGGATTTCGTCGCCCAGGCGCTCGGCCATCTCGGCGACAACGAGCGCGGGCCGGCGCTCGCCGAATGGGAACGGCGGCTCGCCGCATAGGGGAGGGGGCGATGTCCGAAGCGTTCGACCTGGCCAAGGCGCTGAGCGCGCTCGCCATCCACGAATGCGACGAGGCGGCGTTCAAGCCGGTCGGGCTCTGGGACGCCTTCGACTACCGCGACCTCGGCATGGCGGAGGCGACCGGCGGCAAGGTGGGCGCCATCCATCTGCGCGCCAAGGGGCCGTGCCGGCGCGATCTCGGCTTTCACCGCCACGAGCTCGACTTCCAGATGGTCTATATCCTCAAGGGCTGGGTGACCTACCGATGGCAGGGGCATGCCGAGCCGATCACCGCGCATGCAGGCGCCTCGGTCTACTCGCCGCCCGGCGAGGTCCACAACGTGGTCGACTACAGCGAGGACATGGAGGTGATCGAGGTCACCATGCCGGCGGACTATCCGACCACAGACATCGAGGTGGCGGGCTGACCGGGGTCACGCCCGTCCGCATCGGGATCGGCGCGCTCTGCGCCGCGCTGCTGCTCGGCGCGGCCCCCGCCGCAGCGGCGGACGCGCGCGACTACCGCTCGGAAAAGCACGATTTCCGCCTGGTGCCGGTCGGCGGACCGCTCGACCAGGCTTGGGGCATGGCGTTCCTGCCGGACGGCCGCATCCTGGTCACCGAGAAGGACGGGACTCTCCGCATTCTCGACCGCGGCGGGCGGCCCTCGGCGCCGCTGCGCGGGCTGCCCCGCATCGAGGCTTACGGCCAGGGCGGGCTGATGGACGTGGCGCTCGACCCCGATTTTGCGCGCAACCGGAGGCTCTATCTGAGCCTCGCCTGGGACGCCAAAGGCGGCAAGACCACCGCGGTCGCCACCGCGCGGCTGACCAGCGGCCGGCTGGGCGGGTTCAGGCTGATCTTCGCCGCAAGGCCGGGCAGCGGCTCGGGGCGGCATTTCGGATCGCGGCTGCGCTTCGGCCCCGACGGCAAGCTTTTCGTCACCGTCGGCGACCGCGGCCACCGGCCGAACGCCCAGGATCTCGGCACCCATGCCGGCGCGATCCTCAGACTCAACCGCGACGGCAGCGCACCCGCCGACAACCCCTTCGCCGGCCGGGCAGGGGCGCTGGCCGAGATCTGGTCCTACGGGCACCGCAACCCGCAGGGCCTCGCCTTCGACCCGGCGACCGGCCTGCTGTGGTCGCAGGAGCACGGGCCCAGGGGCGGCGACGAGGTCAACCTGGTCGAGCGCGGGCGGAACTATGGCTGGCCGGCGATCACCCACGGGCGCAACTATATCGGCACCAAGATCACCGACGAGACCGCGCGGCCCGGCATGGAGCAGCCGAAGACCTGGTGGGTGCCGTCGATCGCGCCCTCCGGGCTCACCGTCTATCGCGGCGACGCGTTTCCCCGCTGGAGGGGCAACCTGTTCGTCGGCGCGCTGCGGGCGCAGCTCCTCGTCCGGCTCGAGCTCGACGGCGACAAGGTGGTCCACGAGGAACGCCTGCTGGAGGATTTCGGCAACCGCATCCGCGACGTGCGCAGCGGGCCGGACGGGTCGATCTACCTGCTGCTCGACGAGAACGACGCCGCCGTCTGGCGGCTGGAGCCGCGCTAGCGGGAGGGGCGGGGACCGCTTGCCCGGCGCGGGCTTTGCGGCCATCTTGCGAACTCGCCGCGGCGGCTGGAGGGAACGGTCATGGGACACAACACGATCCGGGTGATGCCGGTGACGCCCAATATCGGCGGGCTGGTCGAGGGGATCGACCTGACGCGGCCGCTCGACGCGCCGGTGGTGGAAGACCTGCACGAGGCGCTGATGGAGCACCAGGTCCTGTTCTTCCGCGAACAGGAGCTGACCCACGAGACCCAGAAGGCGCTCGGCGAGCATTTCGGCAAGCTGCACATCAGCGTCGGCGGCGACGGCACCAACTCCAAGCAGCTGCAGGCCTACCCCGAGGTGCGGGCGCTCCATTTCGACGGGAGCTCGAAATCGGTGTCCGGCAACGAGACCTGGCACACCGACCAGTCGTGCATGGAAACCCCGCCGATGGGCTCGATCCTCTATATCCACACCGTGCCCCCGGCGGGCGGCGGCGACACCATGTTCGCCAGCATGTACGCCGCCTACGAGGCGCTGTCCCCGGCCATGAAGCGCTATCTCCAAGGCATGACGGCGGTGCATGACGGCTCCGGCGCGTTCTCCAACACCGCGACCAACGACCTGCCGGTCACCGAGCAGCCGATGATCGCTAGGCACCCGGTGACCGGGCGCAGGCTGCTCTATGTCAATCCCGGATTCACGTCGCATGTCTGCGGCGTCTCGAAGGCGGAGAGCGATGCCATCCTCGGCTTCCTCTACCGCCACTGCGAGCACCCCAACTTCCACGTGCGGTTCCGCTGGGAGCCGCATTCGGTGGCGTTCTGGGACAATCGCTGCACCCACCACTTCGCGATCTGGGACTACCACCCGCATACGCGGTCTGGCTACCGCATCCAGATCAAGGGCGAGCACCGGGTGATTCCCGGCTAGCCCGCAATTCTCGCCCCTGTCAAGGCCTGCGTCGCGCCCGGGCGTTCGTCCCGCCAGGAGCGGGCCGAAGAGCGTAGCAGGAACTACGGTCGAGGCCCGCGACGCCGCGGGCGGGCGCCCGGGCGCGACCCTTCGGGCGGCGCTCTCCGGCCGACAGGGTGCGTCGAGGCGCTTGCCCGATGTGCCGCATCGCGCCGCGCGCCTCTCCTGCCCTGTCGGCCGGACAGCGCCGCGCAGGCCATGACAGGGGGTGGAGTCGAGGACTGGCGCGCCAGCTTTAGGGTCCGGTGGCTTATCCGGCGCTTTCGCACCGGGCCTCAGTCCGGCGCCCATGGCCGCGTTTCCAGCCCCCGCTCATCAAACCGGACGTGCGGATTTCCCGCATCCGGCTTTCGGACGAGATCATGCCTTCGCATGCGGAAGGCCCCTGGTCCTCGGCGACAGGCGGGTGAGGCCGTATTCGTCGCGCAGCCTCGTGTCCGGGAAGCGCACGTATTTCCCGGTCTTCACCTTGTGCTTGAGACAGAGCCACCGGCGAAGCCGCCGGATCGCGTGGCGGTCGATGGCGCCGTAGGCCGGGCTGACCTGGCCGAGGCTGAAGTAGTTCGCCCATCCGGTCATGACCCGGTTCAGGCTTTCCACCATCGCCTCCGGCGGCTGCCGGCTGTAGCGCCGCGCCGTCATCTCGCTGATCCTGCGGCAGATGCTCCGGACGCTCGCCTTGCTGGGCCGGGTGCCGATATAGGCGCCCTTCCCGTGCGGTCGATAATTGCGTCCGATACGGTATCCGAGGAACTCGAACGCCTCCTCCGGGCACCGCAGGCATCGGGTTTTGCGTTCGCTGACCGCCAGCTTCAGACCGTCCACGAGCCGCTCGACCGCCGCCAGCGTTTCCGCCGCCGGAGCCTTGCCGAGCACGCAGAGATCGTCGGCGTAGTTCACGATTTCCGAACGCAAGCGCCGGGCGAAGCCCAGCGCCTTCCAGCCCAGTATGAAGCGCCGCATGTAGAGGTTGCTGGCCAGCGGACTTATCGGCGCCCCCTGCGGGATGCCTTTCCGCTCTCTGCGCGCCCGGTTCGTGCGGCGCTTGCCGCCTTCGCCGTCGTCCTCCTCCACCGGCATTTCCAGCCACGCCTTGATGAGCTTGAGCATCCGCCCGTCGCCAACGCGCCGGGCGAAGCTCTTGAGAAGCTCGGCATGCGGGATTTCGCCGAAGTAGTTGGACAGGTCGCAATCGACCACCTCGTTGTGCCCCGTGTTAAGCAGGCTGTGGACGCGCCTTACCGCGTCGTGGGCGCTCCGCCCCGGCCTGTAGGCGTGCTGTTCCGGTTGCAGGTCCGCTTCGAATATCGGCTCAAGCACCAGCAGAGCCGATGTCTGCGCCACCCGGTCCCGGATGCAGGGGATGCCCAAGGGCCGGAACTTGCCGGGCTGCTTCTTCGGGATGAGCACCTGCCGTACCGGCTTCGGTGTGTACGCTCCATCCTTCAGTTCCCGCGCCAGTTCCCCAAGCCAGCGCCCCACGCCGTATCGCTCGATGTCCGCCAACGTCTCTCCATCCACCCCGGCGGAGCCGCCCTTGCGGCGCACCCGCCGCCAGGCTTCGGCAAGAAAGTCCTCGCGCCACACCTTGTCGATCAGCGAATGAAAACGCCGCTCGGGTTCTTCCTTGGCTTTCGCATGTAATACGGTCTGGAGTTTCCGAACCCGCTCCGGCCCTGCTAGGCTCTCGCCAGTGGCCATGCCTTCGCTCCTTCCCGCATCGCTCTCGAACCAGGGCTCCTTCCCTCCACCGGCGTTACCCGGCTTCCGCGGTAATACAAGCCCCTCCGCCACCCTGACGGCCCGGCCTGCCCCTCGCGAGGTTCCGGTTGGCGCGTGCCACGCCACCGTCAGGGCTTCCCGTGTTGCCACCGTCCCCCTCTTCCATGCGTGCCGCCGCCACTACCCCGGCGGAGCCGGCCGGTGCGCGCGTCGCTCGCTTCCCGACCGATTACAGCCTTCCCCGTTTCTCAGGCGGGTCGGCCTCCGCATCGCCCGTTTCGAGGCCTGCTCGGCGTTCACTCGCGTTGCGGCCCGCATGGTCGCTAAGCCGCCCAAGGCGGCCCGTTGCACCGAAGTGCTTCAGCCGAAGTCGTTGCCTCCTTCAACCGCCCCGATTGCTACCGGCCGGAGCGACAGTTGCCGGGCGGGGTTCGCACCCGCTGAGGAACAGCGCCTTTCCACGGCGCACCGAGAATTGCGGGCTAAGGATGCTCACCAGGTGAGCTGGCCGCCGTTCGGGTGGATTATCTGGCCGGTGATGTAGGACGACCGCTCGCTCAGCAGGAAATCGACCACCGCGGCCACCTCTTCCGGGCGGCCGAGCCGGCCGACCGGCAAGTTGCCCGCGAGCCTCTTACGCACTTCCTCGTATTCCGCCTCGCTCCGGCCGGAGCGCAGGATCGGCGTGTCGATCGGCCCCGGGCCGAGCGCGTTGATGCGGATCCCCTCGGGCGCGAATTCCTGGGCGATCGACTTGGTGAGCGAGTGGATCGCCGCCTTGGCCGCGCAATAGGCCGCACCCCCCGGCACCGCCATCACCGCGTAGTCCGACGACATGGTGACGATGGCCCCGCCGGTGCCCTGTTCCCGCATGCGCCGCAGCGTCGCCTGGCAGCACAGGAACGTGCCCTTGACGTGGACGTCGACCATCCGGTCCCAGTCCCGCTCGGCGACGCTCTCGGCGGTGCCCCGGATATGGATGCCGGCGGCGAAGAAGCCGGCCTCGATCGGGCCGTCGACCGCCGCCACCATGGCCTCGACCGAGGCGCGGTCCGCCACGTCGACCGCGACCGCCCGCGCGTCGCCGCCCGCTTCGCGGATCGTGTCCACCGTCTGCGCCAGACCCGCCTCGTCGATGTCCGCGGCGTGGACCGTCATGCGCCCGGCGAGGCGAATCGCCGCCGCCCGGGCGATGCCGCTCGCCGCACCGGTGACCAGCACGTTGCCCATCTAGATCATCAGCCTTCCGCCGTTGATGCGGATGTCCTGGCCGGTGACGAAGCTCGCATCGTCCTCCATCAGGAACAGCGCGGCCTCGGCCATGTCCTCCGGCGCGCCGATGCGGCCCATCGGGTTGGCCGCCGCCGCGGCGTCGAGATCGGCCTGGCTGCGATGGCCGCGCGGCTGCGGCGTGTCGGTGATTCCGGGCGAGATCGCGTTGACCCGGATGCCGTCACGCGCGGTCTCCAGCGCCATCGCCCGGGCGAGCCCCAGCACCCCGCCCTTGGTTGCCGCGTAATGCGCCCCGCCGGCGGCGCCGTTGCGCGCGATCGAGGACGAGAACATGACGATGGCGCCCTTGCCGCGGCGGCGCATCCCGGGCAGCACCGCCTGGCTGGCGAGCAGCGTGCCCTTGAGGTTGATGTCGAGATGCCGGTCCCACGCCGCGTCGTCGAGCTCGAGGAAGGGGACCGGCTTGTAGACCGCGGCGCAGGCGGCGAGGCCCACGATGGTCCCGCCGGCCTCCGCGATGCCGGCGACCGCGGCTTCCATCGCCGCCTTGTCGCGCACGTCGAGAAGGTGGAACGACAGGCCGGGCCGGTTCACCCCGGCGAGCGCGCCCTCGGCCACGTCCCAGGCCGAGACCGCGTAGCCCGCCGCCAGCGCGCGGCGGACGATCGCGTTGCCGATGCCGCTGCCGCCGCCGGTGACCACGATGGTCGGTTTTTCGGGCTCCGCCGTCACCGATAACGCCCTCCCTCGCCGCCGCACCCTACGCGAGGGGCGGCGGACCGGGCAAGCGGCCGGCGGTCGGCATCGACCCTGGTGCGACGGAGTAGTACCCTGCCGTCGGAGTGACCCGGATGACCGTAAAGTCCTCGATCTCTCTCACCGACGAACAGCACGCCTTCGCCAAGGCGCAGGTGGAAGCCGGGCGCTACCCGAGCCTCAGCGCCGTCCTGCAGCAGGGCGTCGAGTTGCTGCGCCGGCGAACGGATGCGGAGGCGCTGGAGACCGCGGCGCTGCGCGCGCTCCTGTCGCGGCGCCGCGAGGGCGAATTCGTCGAAGCGGAGCGGATGGACGAGCGCCTGTCGCGGATGATCGCCGGCAAGCGCCGCGCGCATGACGTTCCGTCTTGAGTTCTCGGCCGAGGCGGAACGCGATTTCGGACTGATTTTCGATCATCTGACGGGCAGCTACCTCGCTTTCGGCGAGAGCCCGAAGGACGCGCTCGACCATGCCGCGGCGCGGGTCCTCGAAATTCGGGCGGCCGCGCAGCGCATCCTGGCGGCACCCCATCGCGGGGAACGCCACGACGACATCCTGCCCGGATTGCGGCATCTGGCCGTGGGACGCGCGATCTACCGGTTCGACGTCGACGATGGCCGCCGGACGGTGCGCGTCCTGGCGGTGTTCTTCGGCGGGCAGGACCATGTCCGCCGCATGACGATCCGGCTGCTCGATGAGTGACGACCGCCGTTGTATGGTCGGCGGCGTTCGCGAAACCGACGGAGACCGCAAGATGAAAGGATTTTCCAGCCCCAACTCGCCGTTCTCGCGCAAGGTGCGCGTGGTCGCGATCGAGACCGGCCAGGCGGATGCGATCGACTGGACGGTGGTGGCGCTCGGCGGCGCGATCCCGGCGCTGGAGGCGACCAACCCGATGGGGCAGGTTCCGGCGATCGTCACCGACGACGGCGCGGCGCTCTACGATTCGGCGGTGATCTGCGAATACCTCGATGCCCGGCATGACGGGAAGCGGCTGTTTCCCGCCGCCGGCGAGGCGCGCTGGGAAGCGCTCCGCCTGCAGGCGCTGGGCGACGGGCTGGGCGCCGCCTCGGCCGCTCTCGCCGGCGAGCGCCGGCGTCCCGAGGAGCGCCGCTTCCAGCCCTTTTCCGACAACCAGTCCGGCAAGATCGCGCGTGCGCTCGCCCGTCTGGAGCACGACCTCGCCGCGCTCGAGGAGACGCTCACCATCGCGCCCATCGCCGCGGCCTGCGCGATCGGCTACATGGAGCTGCGCGATTGCGCTCCCGGCTGGCGCGACCGGCATCCGGCTCTCGCCGGCTGGTACGACCGCTTCGCCGCGCGGCCGTCGATGCGCGCCACCGCGCCGCCGCCTGTCGGATGAAGCCGCCGGCGGCGGCTTGGAACGGGGCGCGTCGTCTGTTGTACTAGGGGTGTTTTCCAAACGAGGAACGGGGAGGCATTGATGAAGTTCGCTCTGACGGCGTCGTGCGTCGCGGCGCTTGCGGCCGCGCTGGCCGCGGCGGGCGAGGCCCGCGCGCAGCAGACGACCAAGGTGAAATACGCCGAGGTCGTGCGCTCGGTGTTCTACCTGCCGAAATACGTTGCCATGGCCAACGGCTATTTCCGCGACCAGGGGATCGAGGTCGACATGACCACCGCCTGGGGCGGCGACAAGGGCACGGCGATGCTGCTGTCCGGCAAGGTGGACGTGGTCCTCCAGGGACCGGAGACCGCGATCTATGTCGAGAACGGCGCCTCGCCCGAGAAGACCAAGATGTTCGCGGCCATCACCGCGACCGACGGGCTGTTCCTGATGTCCCGCGAGAAGATGACCATGGAGCAGTTCAAGTGGTCGATGATCAAGGGCAAGACGGTGATGGGCTGGCGCCCCGGCTCGACCCCCGGGCTGTTCCTCGAATACGCCATGAAGAAGCACGGCATCAGCCCGAAGAAGGACATCGACCACGTGACCAACATCGCCATCCCCGCCCGGGTCGGCGCCTGGATGGTCAACAAGGCGAGCTTCTCGGTGTTCTTCGAGCCCGATGTCAGCAAGCTCTCGCGCCAGGGGATCGCCTATCCCGTCGCCTCGGTCGGCAAGGAGGTCGGGCCGGTCGACTACACCGTGTTCATGGCGACCGACAGCTATATCGAGAAGAACCCAAAGATCGTCCAGGGCTGGGCCAACGCCATCCACAAGGCGCAGAAATGGATCCAGACCGCCGATGCCGAGACCGCGGCCAAGGCCATCACCAAGTGGTTCCCCAAGGTCGAGCTCGGCGACATCGCCGCCTCGGTCACGCGCTACCGCAAGTTCGGCATCTGGAAGACCGACCCGACCACCCATCCGCAGGCGATCTCCGCCTTGCAGGACATTTTGGTCGAGGGCGGCGTGCTGAAGGCCGACAAGCGGGTCGCCTATGAGCGTGTGGTGACCACGAAGTTCTCCGAGGCCGCCAAGAAGTCGATGCAATAGGCGGCGGCGCGGCATGGCGGCGGGCGAGGCGACCCCCAAGGTCGAGCTGCGCGACATCCACCTCCGCTACTTCACCCTGGAGGGGGAGACGGAGGCGGTGCGCGGGCTGTCGCTCGGGATCCGGCCGGGCGAGTTCGTCGGCATCGTCGGCCAGAGCGGCTGCGGCAAGTCGACGCTGCTCTCGCTGATCGCCGGCATCCTCGAGCCCACCGCCGGCGAGGTGCTGGTGGACGGCCGGCCGGTGCGCGGGCCCTCGCCGGTCTGCGGCTACATGCTGCAGCAGGACTATCTGTTCGAGTGGCGCTCGATCCTGCAGAACGTGCTGATCGGGCCGGAGATCCAGGGGCTCGACATGGGCCGCGCGCGGGAGCGGGCGCTGGAGCTCCTGCGCCGCTACGGCCTCGGCGAGTTCACCGGGCACTACCCGCACCAGCTCTCGGGCGGGATGCGCCAGCGCGCGGCGCTCGCCCGCACGCTGTGCACCGAGCCCGAGATCCTGCTGCTCGACGAGCCGTTCTCGGCGCTCGACTTCCAGACCCGCCTCGCGCTGGCCGACGAGGTGGGCGAGATCCTGCGCCGCGAGGGCAAGACGGTGATCCTGGTCACCCACGACATCTCGGAGGCCGTCAGCATGGCCGACCGGGTGGTGGTGATGAGCAAGCGGCCGGGCTTCGTCAAGGCGGAGCACGAGATCCGCTTCGCCGATGCCGGCGCCGGCCGGCCGACGCCGTTCGAGGCGCGCAACCGGCCCGAGTTCCGAGACTACTTCAACCAGATCTGGGGAGAGCTGGAGATCCATGTCGGCGGCTGACCGCGACGCAGGGCCGGAAGCGAGCGGGCAGGCCGGCGCCCCGAGCGACATGTACGCGGCCTTCCTGCGCCGGGTGCGCATCCGGCGGCGGATGATCCTCGCCTGCCAGATCCTCGCCCTGCTCGGCTTCGTGCTGGTCTGGGAGATCGCCCCGCGGGCGCATTGGGTGAACCCGATGCTGACCAGCTACCCCTCGGCGATCTGGCCGGCCTTCGTCGAGATGGTCGGGGCCGAGGACAACAACATCCTGTTCCACACCTGGATCACCCTGGTCGAGACCGTGGTCGGCTTCGCCATCTCCATGGCGCTCGGCGTGGCGGTGGCCATGGCGCTCTGGTGGTGGGAGTTCCTCTACCGCGTGGTCGACCCGTTCATGGTGGTGGCCAATGCGCTGCCCAAGATCGCGCTGGTGCCGATCTTCTATATCTGGCTCGGCGACGAAGCCTCGATCTACGCCATGGCGGTGGCGATCGCGCTGTTCATCACCATCCTGATGGTCTATTCGGGGTTCCGCGAGACCGACCCCAACAAGATCAAGCTGATCCGCACCTTCGGCGCCAGCAAGGCGCAGATCCTGCGCAAGGTGGTGCTGCCCGGCAACGTCCCGGTGATGATCGCCGCGCTCAAGATCAATGTCGGGCTCGCTTTGGTGGGCGTCATCGTCGGCGAGTTCCAGGCGGCCAAGGCCGGGCTCGGCCACCTGATCATCTACGGCAGCCAGATCTTCGCCATGAACCTGGTGATGACCGCGATCACCATCCTCGCGGCGATCTCGACGGTGATGTACCTGATCATCCTCTATGTCGAGAACCGGGTGATGCAGCACCGGCAATAGCCGGCTCCGCCCGGTGCCCGGCGTCCGGCGTACAAGTGGGCGCGGTGGCGGCTCGCGCCCCCTTGCGGAAGCTCCACCGGCATGAGCCAACGGTCGGGTATTTCGGCGCGATCGGCTCGGGCGGCGGTTCGGTGCGTCGCTTCGTGCGCAGGCTGGAGCGGCCGGGCGTGGCGCTCCGTTTCCGCTACCAGGCGGCGCCGACCGGGTACGCCGCGTTCTGGCCGGGAGCGCGTTGTTCTACCGCTATCCCGCCCGAGTGGGGAAGAAGAAGCAACTCGCGGCGCGGCACCTGCCGGAAGCCGCCCGGGAGGCGGCATGGAAGGCGCGGGCGCGTCTGACGAGGCGCTACCGCGCGCTGACCGCGCCGGGCAAACGCAGCACGGTCGCCATCGCCACGGCGGTGGAGCTCGGTCTGGACATCTGTTCCGGGGCGATGACGATCTTCCGCTCGAAGCGCGGCGACCGGCTTTCTTCTCGCGTCACCGCGAAGCGACGGCCCGTCTCCAGGACCATGTCGAGCGCCTCGGCCGATCGTCAATCGCGGCAGAGTGGTGCGCGATTTGAGATGGTTTGCCGACGTGGGTGCCCGGTCGGTGTAGCGCTACGACATATGCTGCAACCCGAAGGCCCGCAACGCCACGTCATGGGCCGCCGGAGCCGCAATCCCGCACGGCATCGCGCGGGCCAATCGGGCGAGCCCGCGAAGCAGGAGAAAATGGAGGCTCGCCAGGCGTGCCTTGCGCATGGGAGGCGAAACCGTCACCCGGTGATCGTGCCGCCGTCCACGGTGATCGTCTGGCCGGTAACCAGCGCGGCCGCGTCGGACGCAAGAAACGCCGCCGTGCCGACAAGGTCGGACGGTTCGATCAGCCGCTTGACGCTTTGCGACCGCATGATTTCGGCTTCCAGCTCGCTCACGGCCGCCGCATCCGCCATCGATCTCGTCGCCTCGGTGGTGATGTAGCCCGGAGCCAGCGCGTTCACCGTCACGCCCGAGCCGGCGAGCTCACGCGAGAGGGCGCCGGTCAGCGCCCAGACAGCCCCCTTGGACGCGACGTAGTGGAGAAAGCCGGGCTTTCCCATGAAGATCACGTTGCTGGCGACATTGATGATGCGCCCTGCGCCCTGCGCCCGCATCGGGGCCGCGACCGCCCGGCACATCTGCCAGACGCCCTTTACGTTGACCGACATCACCCGGTCCCATTCCGGTTCCGGGATATCTTCAAAACCCCTGATGGCGATCCCGCCATAGAGCGCGGCGTTGTTGAGAAGCACGTCGACACGCCCGAACGCATCCACCGCGGCGGCGACGATCGCCGCAGCATCGCCCGCCGAGGTCACGTCGCCGGTGGCCGGGATCGCCTCGCCCGACGCCTCCCCGATTTGCCGGATCGTCGCGTCGCAGCTCAGCCGGTCGGCGGCGACGACCCGTGCGCCCAGGCTCGCGAAATGCAGCGCGAATTCGCGGCCGATCCCGCGGGCGGCGCCGGTGACGATGCAGACGCGCCCCTTCAGCATGACCCGCTAGCCGGCGAAGCTCCCGGGGCCGGGCCACGGATCGCCCAGGCGCCAGGCGGCGTCGAAGACGTGGACCTGGTGCTGAACGCTGCGCAGGAAGACACGGTCCAACGCCTGAAGATTGGATTCGCGCAGATCGGCCGTGCAGGTCTCCAGCGCGGCGACGAGGGCGTTCACCTGCTGCCTCTGGAAGGGGCGGCGGTAGTGGTCGATCCATTTGCGATAGACCGCGCGGTGCCGCGAGAGATCCTTGTCCTTCAGCCAGTCGCCGATCTCGGCGAAACCGACGCAGCAGGGCAGGGTGGCGGCGAATATCTCGAACGCGGTCCCTTCATGGGCGGTGCGCACGAGGTGGTTCATGTACCCTTCCCGCGCCTTGAGGGCGGCCCAGCGGTCCGTCGAGTACTCGTTGCAGCCGATCTCGGCGAGCCACTCTTCCTCGACATTGCCTTCGTCGTAATCGGCGATCAGCTTGAGGAAGGGGCGGAAGTGCCGCAGGTCGCCGGGGCCCAGCTTGGCGAAGCCCATGAAATAGACCCGGGAGAAATCGGCGAGATACGGCAGGTCCTGGACCAGGAAGAAGCGGAACCGCTCGACGCTGAGATCGCCGTCGTGGATGCCGACCAGCCAGGGGTGGCGGACATAGGCGGTCCAGCTCTCCCCCGCATGCGCCTTGAGCCGTTCCACCAGCCTGCCCATCGCGGCCTCGCTCTCCGCCCCGAACCGGATGCCCCACGGCGCACAGGCTAGCGGTGGCGGCGCGCCCGCGCCAACCGTTTTCCCGCCCTATCGAAGGCCGCCCGCAGTGGTTATCCTTCTTCCGGATCTCTGACGAACCCACGTGTCGGTGCCTGAATTCGCGTGACCCGATGGACCACAAGAATGGGAGGCTGACCATGAACTCAGCGACTTCGAGACGGCGTTTCCTTCAGACCACGGCGCTCGGCGGGATGGCCGCGGCCGTCGGATCGTCCGGGTGGATCGCGCCCGCCTTCGCCGCCGACCCGCTCCGCGTGACGCATTACGGCGGCCCGTACCGGGCGCTGGAAAAGCTCGTCGGGCAGACCTTCGAGAAGGCGGGTCACGGTCGCGTCGAGTACGAGCAGGACCAGCCCGGGCTGATCATCAGCAAGTGGAAGGCGCAGCCCGACGATCCGATCTACGACATCGGCTTCCTGACGAGGGATCCGACGGTCCGCGCCGGCAATGCCGGGCTGGTCGAGATCCTGTCGGACGCCGACATCCCGCTGCTCAAGGAGTGCCGTCCCGGGACGCTCGCGCCCGGCGGCGCCGGCGTCGCGATGGTCTTCGACGCCGTCGACGTGGTCTACAACAAGGATGGCGTCGGCAACCCGGTCGACTCGTGGCTCGATCTGTGGCGCCCGGAGGTGCGCGGCAAGCTGATGCTGCCGGCCGCGCCGCTCAACAGCATGATCGCGGTGGTGCTGTGCAGCATCGCGCGCGCCATGGGCGGCGACGAGAAGACCGTCGACAAGATCTTCCCCAAGGTCGCCGAGCTCAAGCCGCACGTGCGGAGCTTCTTCGGCGATCCGAACCAGGTCACGCAGCTCATGGAGCGAAAGGAGGTCGTGATCGCGCCGCAATACAGCGCGCGCATCGGGCTCGCGATCTCGAAGAACGCCTTCCTCGCCCGCGGCACGCCCAAGGAGGGGGTGCCCTCGCAGCCCTACGACCTGGCGATCGCCAAGGGCTCGAAGCGGATGAAGCTCGCGAAGACCTATGTGAACTACACCCTCCGGCAGGACGTGCAGAAGGCGATCTGCTCGGCGATCCCGCTCACCCCGGCCAACAAGAACGTCGAGCTGGACGAAGAGTTCGCCAAGCTGATCATTCAGGATCCGAGCCGGCTGTTCGAGTACGATTACGCCTATGTGGCGAGCCGGCAGGCCGAGTGGGCGGACCGCTGGGCGCGGGAGATCGCGGGCTGACCGCAAACCCGGCGGCCTCCCGCGATGGCTGAGCGGCGGCCCGGCACGAGCTCGGGCCGCCGGGTCCCGGCTCGTTCCGGGGGCGCGATGCGCCGGGCGGTGAGGAGATGACCGGCGGGGCCGATACGATCGACCTCAGGGTCGAGGGCGTCGAAAAGTCCTTCGGCGCGGTCCGCGCCGTCCGCGACTGCAATCTCACCGTGCGGCGCGGCGAGATGGTCGCCCTGCTCGGGCCGAGCGGGTGCGGCAAGACCACGCTGCTCAACATCATCGCCGGCTTCGAGAGCTGCGACAGCGGCGATCTCCGGCTGCGCGGCGAGTCGCTGCGGGACATCCCGCCGAACCACCGCAATATCGGCATGGTGTTCCAGAACTACGCGCTGTTCCCGCATCTGACGACCGCCGGCAATATCGGCTACGGGCTGGGCATCCGGCGCATGCCGGCCGGGGAGATCCGGGCGAGGGTCGCGGAGGTCGTCGACCTGCTCAAGCTCAACGGGCTGGAGGAACGCTACCCGTCCGAGCTGAGCGGCGGCCAGCAGCAGCGCGTCGCCATCGCCCGGGCGCTTGCCGTCAGACCGGTGATGCTGCTGCTGGACGAGGCGCTGAGCGCGCTCGACAAGAATCTGCGGGAACAGATGCAGGTGGAGCTGTCGATCCTGCTGCGTCAGCTCGGCATCACCACCATCATCGTCACTCACGACCAGCGCGAGGCCTTCACCATCGCCGACCGGATCGCGGTCATGAGCGACGGCGAAATACTCCAGATCGGCCCGCCCGAGGCAATCTATTCCGACCCCAAATCCTCCTTCGTGCTGGAATTCGTGGGCTCCGCCAACACGTTGAGAGGGGTGACCGCCGCGGCCGGTTCGGGACTCGCGGTCAAGGCGGATTGCGGGCTGACGCTGCCGGTGACGGACGACCGGCTCTTCCAGCGCGGAAGGCGGGTCAACATCTATGTGCGCGCGGAGGATATCGCGCTGTCTTCCGAGCCCACGTCGGTGCACAGGGACAATCCCGGGACCGTTTCGCTTGCCCGGTTCATGGGCGCCACCAAACGGCAGGCGATCGATCTGGGCGGCGAGCAGGTGGTGCTGGACGGCCCGTCCAGCGGGGCGTCCGCGCGGTTCGACGTGGGCGATCGGGTCTATATCGATATCGCGCCCGAGCGCTGCTACGTGCTGCCCGCCGAGCCGCCCGCCTGACCGTGGCCGGCGCCGCCGATTCGGCACGAGACCCGTCGAGAGCCGGGGCCCTGAGCCGCTGGCTGTTCCGCCGGCAGCAGCGCTACGCGTGGCTGCTGCTGGTTCCGGTGCTGACGATCCTGGTTCCGCTGTTCCTGTTTCCGCTCGCGGTCCTGCTGCGCAACAGCCTCAACTGGGACGATCCGAGCGCGATCATGGTCGCGGATTTCTCGTTCGCAAACTACGCCAGGATCCTGACCGACGGCTACTACGCGAGCCTGTTCGGCAACAGCATGCTGATCGCCGTGGGGGTGGCCGTCATCACCCTCGTCATCGGCTACCCGTTCGCCTACTACCTGGTCCGCTGGGCCGGGGAGAGGCGCAATCTCCTGCTCTGGATCATCTACACGCCGCTCCTCGTCAGCGTGATAACCCGGGTCTTCGGCTGGATGATCATCACCGCCGACAGCGGGCTCATCAACACCGTGCTGATCGCCCTCGGCATAACCGAAGGGCCGGTGCATATCCTGTTCGAGGTCAGCGGCATGGTCATCGGCATGGTCCACCGCTACCTGCCGCTGATGATCCTGCCGCTCGCCAATTCGATCGCCAAGATCGATGTCAGGATTCTGCTGGCCTCCACCAGCCTGGGCGCGGGCTCGGCGGCGACATTCGCGCGGGTGATCGTGCCGTTGAGCCTTCCGGGCATCTTCGCCGGGCTGCAGCTCGTGATCGCCGTCGTGTTGAGCGACTTCGTCCTGCCGACGCTGCTCGGCACGACGCGCTTCCGCATGCTGGCGCCGGCGATCTACGACGAGGCGATCGCCAATCTACGCTGGGCGAACTCGGCCGCCATGGCCATCCTGATGGTGGCCCTGGTGGTCCTCGTCCTGCTGTCCATGAACCTGGTGCTGCGCCGCGCGGCGCCGTGGGCCAAGAGCTTCTGATGCGGCGGCGGCGGGAGAGGACGGGATGAGCAGGGCGGCGCCCCCCTTGCTGACCGCCTATGTCGGGTTGGTGACCGTCTTCCTGCTGGGACCCATCGTGGTCGCCATCGTGCTGTCGTTCAGCAATGTCTCGCAGCTGGTGTTTCCGCCGCCCGGCTTCAGCCTCCAATGGTACGAGGTGGCGTGGGACAATCGCAAATTCGTCGACGGTTTCGTGGTCAGCACGATCATCGCGGCCATCAGCAGCGCGATGGCGGGGGTGGCGGGAACGCTGGCGGCGATTGCCATCAACAACTACCGCTTCTTCGGGCGCTCGGCGGTTCAGTCCCTGGTGATCATGCCGCTGATCATCCCGGCGGTGGTGGTCGGGCTCGGGCTGCTGCAAACCCTGTCCTCGGTCGGCATTCGCCCCGGCATCCTTGCCGCGTCGCTCGGGCACAGCATCATCGGGATACCCTATGTCGTCTATCTGGTCCTTGCCGCCCTGTCCGGATACGACATCCGGCTGGAGCACGCCGCGCAGTCGCTCGGGGCTTCGCGGCTGAGGACCTTCCTCGACATCACCTATCCGGCCGTCCGGCCCGGCATGATCGCGGGCGTCGCCTTCGCCTTCCTGATGTCCTTCGACAATGTCGCGATGTCGATCTTCCTCGCGCGCGGGAACCCGCTGCCGCTGCGCCTGATGCAGCACATCCAGTACTACGCCGATCCCAGCGTGGCGGCGGTATCGACGGTTCTCGTGGCGATCTCGCTGGTCGGGCTCGTCCTGTTCGGACGGATGCTGCGCAAGCGGGACATCGGCAATCTCGCCTGAACCCAAGGCGGCTGCGGTCTTCTCCGGCCGTGCAATATGCCTTCGGAACCCCGCAGTCGGACGTTCCGCCTAGCCGGCCGCCAGGGCGGCCATGCGCTGGCGGTCGAGCACGGCCCCGTGGCTCACCACATGGACCGGCGCGCTGTGGTTGCGCAGCGCCTCGACCGTGTTCGGTTCCCCCAGCACCACCAGATGAGCGGGATTGCCCGGCGCCAGGGCGAAATCCGCGACATTCATCGCGCGCGCGGCATCCACCGTCACCAAGTCGTAGAGCCGGTCGATCTCCTCGCGTGCCGTCATCCAGAGAAGGTGCGAGGCGAGGAACGCCACCTCCAGCATGTTGTTGCGGCCGAACGGGTAGTAGGCGTCCGAGATGTCGTCCTGGCCGAGGCAGACCAGGACGCCGTCTTCGAGGAATTCCTTCACCCGCGCGTGCAGGGGGCCCGTATGGGGGTCGCTCACCACCGGGACCCGGGCGCGCTTGAGGATCGCCGAGAGGCGCTTGAAATAGGCCTCCGGGTAGAGCGCCATGGCGCGGCAGTGATGCGCCAGCGCGCGGCCCTCCCAGCCGCGCTCGATCGCCTCGACGGCCATCGTCTCGAGCGTGCGCAGCCCCGGATCGCCGGCGTCGTCGAGCAGCATCGAGACGTCCTTGTCGAATTCCGCCGCGAGGTCGAAACAGACCCGTATATGCGCGGCGGCGTCGGCCTCGGTGAACTCGATCCAGGGTATCCCTCCCACCACGTCGGCGCCCATCTCCATCGCCTCGCGCATCAGCGCATCGGCGCCCGGCTCGCGGACGATGCCGTCCTGGGCGAAGGCGACGACCTGGATGTCGACGATGCCGCGGAACTCGTCCCTGACCGCCAGCAGCCCCTTCACCCCTTCGAGCCGCGCCTTGGTGTCCACGTCGGCGAAGGCGCGGATGTGCAGATTGCCGTGCAGCGCCGCGAGCGCGGCCGCGCGCCTGGCGTTGTCGGTGATCCAGGACGCGTCGTACTTCTCCTTGACCAGGCTCGCGAGCTCGATGGCGGTCATCGTCTTGCCCATCTGGCCCTCGCGATAGGCCTTGAGCGCGTCGTCCTGCATCATCTCCAGCGTCCACACCTTGCACATGTGGAGATGCGGATTGGCGAAGGACTCGGTGACCAGCCCGCCCGCCGCGTCTATCTCGGTGTCCGCCGCGACGTCGAGCGCGGGAGCGATTTCGGCGATCTTGCCGCCGGCGATGGCGATGTCGCGCAGCCCTTCCGCCTGCCGGCGAAGACGCGCGTTTCGGATCAGGATGTCGCAGTTTTCAGGCACCGTCTCTCTCCGGGGCTGTGTGGTCAGGCGAGGCGCGAGGCGTAGGCGCGCAGGTACTCGTCGCGGCGCGCCTCGACCCGGGTTCGGATCTTGTCCCCCGAGGCGCTCATCTCCGCGAGGTCGGCATTGGACAGCGTCCCGGTCAGGACCGCCTGGAAGCTCGCCCGCGACTTGATCCGGCCCCACCAGGCCGCGGTCGCCGGACGGCCGGCGGTCCAGACATCGAGCAGACCGAGATACTCGGCGCGGGCGAAATAGGGCGTCACCGCCGCCTCGGCGAGCGTGTACCGGTCCCCGGCGAGCCAGCTCCCGGTCTTCGCCAGCCGGGCCTCCAGGTCCCGGACCAGCCTCTCATGGGCGGCGACGGCTCTGAACGCGAAGCGCGAGGCGACGCCGTCCTCCACCGAAGACCGGTAGAAATCCTCGCGGCCCGGGTTGCCGACATTGCGAAACCGCTTCTCCCGTTCCGCCTCTTCCATGGCCAGCATGCGGTCGCGGAACATGGCGCAGAAGCTCAGCACCGAGCCGGCTTCGTGGATCTCCTCGTCGACCAGCTTGGTCCATTGCCGGACTTCAGCGCGCCCGGCCGGATCGCCGGGCATCAGCGGCGGGGCGGGGAAGGTCTCTTCCAGATATTCGCAGATGACGGTCGACTCGACGATCGTCGCGCCGTCATGCACCAGGGTCGGCACCACGCCGCGCGGGTTTATGCGGAGATAGTCCGGGTCGTACTGCGCGCTCAGGAACAGCGGAACCGTCACGGTCTCGTAGTCGAGACCCTTCTCGGCCAGGACCAGCTCGACCTTGTGGCAACAGACCGCGTTATGGTCGCGGTAGAGTGTCAGCATGACGGGCGGGCGCTCCTGCGCGGGACGGCGTCGGCGAATTCTGGAAAGGCGAGGTCCGCCCCGCAAGGGGCATCTATTGACGCGGACTCGCCGCGACCTACACTTTTGCCGGCCTTGTAGAACGACAACAACCCACCGGAGGAACGGCCAATGCGAGACGAATCCAACCCATTCGGTACGAGGACCCTGCTCGCGGTTTGCGCCGCCGCCGGTCTTGCCCTGTCGGCAAGCGCGGCCGGCGCGGAGAAGCTCAAGGTGGCGCTGGCGCTGCCCGGCGCCGTCAGCGACAAGGGCTTCAACGCCAGCGCGCATGCCGGGCTGATGCTGATCGAGAAGACCCTGGGCGACAAGGTCGAGGTGGCGTTCTCGGAGAGCGTCAAGCGGCCCGATTTCGTCGCCACGCTGCGCGACTACGCCAATCGGGGCTACAACGTGATCTACGCGCACGGCTTCCAGTGGGGCGACGCCATCGCCAAGGTCGCCGCCGAGAACCCCGACAAGCACTTCTTCAACACCTACGGCTCGGGCAAGGCCGGGAACCTCGCCAATCTCTACGTCTCGTTCCAGGAGCTGTTCTACGTGACCGGCCAGTTGGCGGCGAGGCTCAGCAAGGCCGATGTCATCGGCGCGGTCGGCGGCTGGGAGATCCCGCCGATCCGCATCCAGGTCGACGCCTTCCGCCAGGGCGTGCTGGCGGCCAAGCCCAAGGCGAAGTTCGTCGCGATCTACACCGGCACCTTCTATGACGCCGTCAAGGGCAAGGAGGCGGCGCGCGCGGTGATCTCGCAGGGCGCCGATATCGTCGCCCACATGGCGGACGCGACGGGTCTCGGCGTGATCCAGGCGGCGAAGGAGAAGAAGGTGCCGGTGATCGGCTATTTCGCCGACCAGCGGAGCCTCGCCCCCGATCTCGTCGTCTCCTCGGCGGTGATCAAGGTCGACGACATGCTGCTCAAGTCGATCAAGTCGGTGATCGCCGGCAAGTTCAATCCGGGGCCCAACCGCTTCGGCCTCGCCTCCGGCGTGCTCGAGGTCGGGCCCTACGGTCCCATGGTTCCGGACAACGTGAAGGCCGAGATCGCCAAGCTGGTCGCCGACATCAAGTCGGGCGCGGTCAAGGTCCCCGCGCCCAACGTGCCGGCGCTGATGAAGCAGAAGATCAACAAGATCTAGCCCGGCCGGCAGCGTGACAGCGCCCGCCGCCCCGGGGCGGCGGGCGTCTTCGTTGCGTGTCTCGGGAACCTGCCGATGCCCCTCTTGCGCATGGAGCGGATCACCAAGACCTTCCCCGGCGTGGTCGCCAACGACCGCGTCGACCTGGCGGTCGACCGGGGCGAGATCCACGCGCTGCTGGGCGAGAACGGGTCCGGCAAGACGACGCTGATGAACGCGCTCTACGGGCTGCACCGGCCGGATTCGGGGCGCATCCTGCTCGACGGGGAGGAGGTCCGCTTTTCCTCGCCGATGGACGCGATCGCGGCCGGCGTCGGCATGGTGCACCAGCACTTCATGCTGGTGCCCCCGCTGACCGTGGTGGAGAACATCGTGCTCGGTCTGAGGACCGAGAACGCACCGGGCAGCCCGCTGCTCGACCTCAAGACGGCCGCCGCCCGAATCGGGAAGCTCGCCGCGACGCACGGGCTCGACATCGACACCGGCGCGCAGGTCTGGCAACTGCCGGTCGGCGTCCAGCAACGGGTGGAGATCCTGAAGGCGCTCTACCGCGACGCCGATCTGTTGATCCTCGACGAGCCGACGGCGGTGCTGGCGCCGTCGGAGGTGGAACACCTGATCGGCGTGTTGCGCAGCCTGGCGGCGAGCGGCAAGGCGGTCGTCTTCATCTCGCACAAGCTCAACGAGGTGATGGAGGTCGCCGACCGGATCAGCGTGCTGCGCGGCGGCCGGCTCGCCGGCACGGTGGCCGCCGCCGAGACCGATCCGTCCGAGCTCGCCAGGCTCATGGTGGGCCACGACATCGTCCCGCCGCGCAGGCGCGGCAACCGGCCGGGCGCCCCGGTCTTGCGGATCGACAACCTGAGCGTCCGCGACGACCGCGGCCTGCGCGCGGTCGACGGCGTCGGGTTTTCGCTGTTCGAGGGCGAAATCTTTGGGATCGCCGGCGTCGACGGCAACGGCCAGAAGGAGCTGACCGAGGCGATCGCCGGGGTGCGTGCCGTCGAAGGGGGCAGCCTCGACCTGGCCGAACTCGCCCCCTCGCGCGGCGAGCGTTTTCGGAATATCGGGCATGTCACCGAGGACCGTCACCGGACCGGTCTTCTGATGTCCTTCCGACTGTGGGAAAACCTGGCCCTCAAGTCGAGCGACCGCCCGCCGTTCGGCTCGCCCTTCTGGCTCCGCGTCGGGGCCATGCGCGAGGCGACCGAGCGGGCCATCGAGAGCTTCTCGATCAGGGCGCCGGGGCCCGACACCCCGGCTTCCGCCCTGTCGGGCGGAAACCAGCAGAAGCTCGTGCTTGCGCGCGAGCTCGGTCTCGGCCCGAAGCTGCTGCTGGCGGCGCAGCCGACCCGCGGGCTCGACGTGGGCGCGACCGAATACGTCCACCGGCGTCTGCTGGCCGCGCGCGACGAGGGCATGGCCATCCTCCTGGTCTCCACCGAGCTCGACGAGGTCCTCGCCCTCAGCGACCGGATACTGGTGATGTACGAGGGTCGGGCGATGGGGCTGGTGAAAGCCGAGGAGACGACGCGCGAGACCGTCGGGTTGATGATGGCGGGGATGGCGCTCGGCGAGGCCGCGACGCGGAGCGCATCGTGAGCCAGGCCGCGGCCGCGCGCATCCCCGAGGCGCTGCGCGCGACATCGATTTCGCTCGCCGCGATCGCGCTCGCCCTGGCCGCGAGCGCGGTGCTGATCCTGCTCGCCGGCGCCGACCCTCTCGCCGCCTATTGGGCGCTGCTGCAAGGCGCCGTCGGAGACGGGTTCGCGCTCGGAAACACGCTCGCGCGCACCACCCCGCTGATCTTCACCGGCCTTGCCGTGGCCTTCGCCTTCCGCTGCAACCTGCTCAATATCGGCGCCGAGGGGCAGCTCTACGCCGGCGCGCTGGCGAGCGTGGTCATCGGGATCTACCTGACCGGCCTGCCGGCGGTCCTCCACATCGCGCTCGCCATCGCCGGCGGGTTCCTGGCCGGCGCCGCGTGGGGCGGGATCGCGGGCTATCTGCGGTCCGCGCGCGGCATCAACGAGATCATCTCGACGATCATGCTCAACTTCGTCGCGATATTCTTCGTGAGCTACCTGGTCCACGGCCCGCTGGCCGAGCCTCCCGGCTTCTTCCACCAGACGGCCATGGTCGCCGAGAGCGCGCGGCTTCCGGTGCTGTACGCCAAGTCGGACCTCTCGATCGCCATCTTCATCGCCGTCGGTTTCGCCCTCGTCACAGCCTATGTGCTGTGGCGCACGCCGTTCGGGCTGAAGCTGCGCGCGGTCGGCGAATCGACGGGAACCGCGCGCTTCGCCGGGGTGCCGGTCAACCGCTACGTGTTCGGCGCGATGAGCGTCTCCGGCGGGCTCGCGGGGCTCGCCGGCACCACCGAGATGATCGGCGGCCAGTACCGGCTGCTCGACTTCTTCTCCCCGGGCTACGGGTTCGATGGAATCGCGGTGGCGTTCCTCGGCCGGTCCGATCCCATCGGCGTGGTGTTTGCGGCCTTCCTGTTCGCCGCCCTCCGGGTCGGCGCCAACCAGATGCAGAGGACGACCGGGCTGCCGACCTCGCTGATCCTGGTGATCCAGGGCATGGTCATCCTGTTCATCCTCGGCGTCGCGGTGCTCGAATGGCACCGCCGGCGCAGGCGCGGTTGAGGGGCGGCGATGGAGGTGTTGTTCGGCCTGCTCGACCCCGACTACTTCGCCGCCACGATCCGGCTGGCGACGCCGCTGCTGTTCGCCACGCTCGGCGGCATCCTCAACGAGCGCGCGGGCATCATCAATATCGGCCTCGAAGGCACCATGCTGATGGCCGCGCTTACCGGGGTGTTCGGCGCCTGGTTCATCGGCTCGCCGTGGCTGGGCTTCGCCTGCGGGGTGGTTGCCGGCGCCCTGATCGCCTGGATTCACGCCTTCGTCTCGATATCCCTGGGCGCCAACCAGATCGTCTCGGGCACGGCGATAAACCTGCTTGGCCTCGGCCTGTCGAGCTTCCTGATCCGCATCGTCTTCGGGCTCAAGGAACAACAGCGGGTGGTGCCCCATTTCGATCCCGTCTCGCTGCCGTTGCTGGCCGACCTTCCCCTCCTCGGACCGGTTCTATTCCACCAGCATGCCTTGGTTTATGTCGCCTTCCTGCTGGTCCCCGTCCTCTGGGTGATCCTCTACAGGACGCGCTGGGGGCTGATGATCACCGCCACCGGCGAGCACCCGCATGCCGCCTCGTCGGTCGGCGTCGATCCCCTGCGGGTGCGCTATGCCTGCACGGTGCTGTCCGGCGCGCTGGCCGGCGCCGGCGGGGCGTTCCTCTCGCTCGGACAGCTGCACTTCTTTCAGGACGAGATGGTCGCCGGGCGCGGCTTCATCGCGCTGGCGGCGCTGATCTTCGGGCGCTGGAACCCGGTTGGCGGCATGATCGCCTGCCTGATCTTCGGCGGTGCGGATGCCCTTCAATTCCGCGGACAGGCGGTCGGGCTCGACATCCCGCACCAGTTCATGCTGATGTTTCCTTATGTGCTGACGCTCGCCATTCTCATCGTCGTCGGCGGCAAGAGCCAGGGACCCGCCGCGATCGGGATGCCCTATCGCAGGGGCTGATCCGGCGTGGGGCGAAAGGTTCATGGTGGCGGCCGATGCGCTGCCCGAGATCGCGCCGGTGCCGATCTTCTACATCTGGCTCGGCGACGAAGCCTCGATCCATGCCATGGCGGTGGCGATCGCGCTGTTCATCGCCATCCTCGCGGCGATCTCGACGGCGATGTACCCGATCGTCCTCTATGTCGAGAACCGGGTGATGCAGCACCGGCAACAGCCGGTCCGCCGCGCGCCCGAGGCCGCGCTTTGCCGTCAGGTCACCGATTTCGCTGGTCGGAGTGAGTGGATTCGAACCACCGGCCCCTGCCTCCCGAAGACAGTGCTCTACCAGGCTGAGCTACACTCCGAATTCCAGCGGAAGAGGGTTATAGACCCTGCCGATTCGCCCGGCAAGGACCGCTTCAATAGGCGCGGTCCACGGCGAACTCGACGCTTTGCGCGAGCGCGCGCCGGGCCTCGCTTTCCGGGAAGGCGGCGAGCGCCCCGCGCGCCTTGGCGGCGTAGCCGCGCGCGCCCTCCAGCGTCGCGCGCAGCGCGCCGGTGCGTTCCAGCAGCGCGATGGCCCGCTTGAGGTCGCCCTTCTTCTGCACCTGGTCCTCCAGCGTGCGGCGCCAGAACGCCTTGCCGTCCGCGTCGGCGTCGCGCACCGCGTAGACGATCGGCAGCGTGACCTTGCCCTCGCGGAAATCGTCGCCCACCGTCTTGCCGAGCGTCGCCTGGCGGGCCGAGTAGTCGAGCACGTCGTCGACCAGCTGGAAGGCCATGCCGAGATTGTGGCCGAACCGCCGGAGCGCCTCGCGCTCTTCCGCCGGGCGGTCGGCGACGACGGCGCCGATCTCCGCCGCGGCGGCGAACAGCTTCGCGGTCTTGGCGCGGACCACCTCGAGATAGTCCTCCTCGCCGGTGTCCACGTCGTTCGCGGTCATCAGCTGAAGCACCTCGCCCTCGGCGATCACCGAGGAGGCTTCCGACAATATGGCGAGCACGTCCAGCGAGGCGTCGGCGACCATGAGCTCGAAGGAGCGCGAGAACAGGAAATCGCCGACCAGCACCGAGGCCTGGTTGCCCCAGACCGCGTTGGCCGTCGCCGCGCCGCGGCGCAGATCGCTGGCGTCGACCACGTCGTCATGCAGCAGCGTCGCGGTGTGGATCAGCTCGACGCAGGCCGCCAGCCCGACATGGCGTTCCCCCGCATAGCCGCACATCCGCGCCGCCGCCAGCGTGATCATCGGGCGCAGCCGCTTGCCGCCGGCGGCGACGATGTGCCCGGCGAGCTGCGAGACCAGCAGCACCGGGCTCTCCATGCGTTCGACGATGGTGCGGTTGACCGCTTCCATGTCGGCGGCGGTCAGCGCCGTCAGGGCCTCAAGGTTGGGACGCGCGCGCGCGTCCGATCCGCGCGCCAGCTCTACGACCACGCTCACCGGCTTTGTCCGCCCCGTCGATTGGTGTTAGACAGGTTGCCGAACATAGCCGGAGGCCGGTCTGGGTCAAGCCGCCGCTCCGGCGAAGCGAAACGAATCCGGGCGGGGAACATGCGGGAGCTGGTGCGGAGCAACGAGCTGGTGTTTCTGTCCTGGCTCGACGCGGCCTTGCGGGCGGAGGGAATCGCCCCGATCCTGCTCGATACCCATACCAGCGTCCTCGAGGGTTCGACCCTGGCGATCCCGCGCCGCGTCATGGTCGAGGACGACGACCTCGCCCGCGCCCGCCGTCTGGTGACCGAGGCGGGGGAGGGTCACCGCCTGAGCCCGGGCTGAACGGGTGAGCGGCGCCAACCGCATCGCACCGCTGACCGAGGACCGGCTGCTCGACGGGCGGCTGGTCATCCGCCAGCCCAGGCGCGGCTTCCGGGTGGCCATCGACAGCGTCATGCTCGCCGCCGCGGTACCGGCCGCCGAGGGCGAGCGGATACTGGAGCCCGGCGCCGGGATCGGCGGTGCGGCGCTGATGCTGGCGGCGCGCGTGCCCGGCTGCCGGGTGGTCGGGTTCGACCCCCAGCACGCGCTGGTGAGCGTCGCCGGCGAGAACATCCGCCTCAACGACATGAGCGACCGGGTGGAGATCATGGTCGGCGACCTGGCGAGCCCGCCGTCGCGCCTCGCGCTCGGCGCCTTCGACCACGTGATGATGAACCCGCCCTTCCACCCGGCCGGGGGCGTTCGCGGCCCGGCCGACGCCAGCCGCGCCGCGTCGCATGTCGAGGGCGAGGCCGGGCTCGCGGACTGGATCGCCTTCGGGGTCAGCATGCTGCGCGGCATGGGCACGCTGACCCTGGTCCATCGCGCCGACCGGCTGGCCGAGGTGCTGGCGGCGTTCGACGGGCGCGCGGGCGGCGTCGTGGTCTACCCCCTCTGGCCGCGCGGCGACGGCAGCCCGGCCAAGCGTATCCTGGTGCGCGCCCGGCGCGGCACGGCGGCGCCGCTCCGCCTCGCCCCGGGGCTGGTGCTGCACCGGGCGGATGGCGGTTTCACGCCGGAGGCCGACCTCGTGCTGCGCGGCGCGGGCCTCGATCCCTGACCCGGCGGCCGCTTGGCGCGCGCCGGGCGGGCCTCTATCTATAGCCCCATGAACGGCGCGGAACCCGTCCCCAGGCCACCGGAGCCGGCGCGCGGCCGCCGGCGGCGGTCGCTCGCCTTCTGGCGCCGCGGCCGCGACGCGCCGCTGGTCTCGGTGCTCCGGCTCGCCGGCATCGTCGGACGGGCCGGGGCGCTGCGCGGCGGCAGCGTGACGCTCGCCAGCATGGAACGGGCGATCGACCGCGCCTTCGCCCCCAGGCGTCTGGCCGCGGTGGCGCTTGCCGTCAACTCGCCCGGCGGCTCGCCGGTGCAGAGCGCCCTGATCGCGCGGCGGATCCGCGCCCGGGCCGACGAGCGCGGCGTCCCGGTGCTGGCCTTCGCCGAGGACGTCGCGGCGTCGGGCGGCTACTGGCTCGCCTGCGCCGGGGACGAGATCTACGCCGACGAGAACTCCATCGTCGGCTCGATCGGGGTGATCGCGGCCGGGTTCGGCTTCGTCGAGGCGATCGCCCGCCACGGCGTCGAGCGCCGGGTGCACACGGCGGGCGCGCGCAAGGGCATGCTCGACCCGTTCCGGCCCGAGGACCCGGGCGAGGTCGAACGGCTGCTGGCGGTGCAGCGCGACATGCACCAGAGCTTCATCGCCCATGTCCGCCAGCGCCGCGGCCGCCGCCTCAAGGGCGCGGACGAGGAGCTGTTCTCCGGCGAGTTCTGGAGCGGTCGCCAGGCGATCGCGCTCGGCCTGGTCGACGGGCTCGGCGATCTGCGCGGGGTGCTGCGCGACCGCTTCGGCGAGCGGGTGCGGATCCGCCCGGTGGCGATGCGCCGCGGGCTGCGCCGCCGCCTCGGAATCGGGCCGGCCGGCGGCGGGATCGACGCCGGCGCGCTCGGCGCCGAGCTTCTCGCGGCGCTCGACGAATGGGCGATGTGGAAGCGCTACGGGCTCTGATCCGGCAAGGCCGCGGCTTGACTGTCCGCGGCGCCGGGCGCCAAATGGCGCCATGTTCGGGTTCAGCCTGTCCAAGCTGGTCGTCCTCGCCGCGCTGATCGCCGCCGTGTGGTACGGCCTGCGCTGGGTCCAGCGCCGGCAGCAGATGCAGGGCGGCGCGGAACGCGACCGGGTCGAGGGCGACCAGGCGCCGTCGTCGCAGGACCTGGTCGCCTGCACCCGGTGCGGCGTGTTCGTCTCGGCCGACGCGAAGCCGTCCTGCGACCGCGCCGACTGCCCGCTTTGAACGCGTGGCAGGCCGGCGATTCCGCCTGTTGTAAATCTGCAACAGTAGCGGAGCATTAGCGCGGCGGATTCGCCGCCCCGGTTGCGGCGGCGCGGGATTTCCCCTATCAAACAAACGCTCGGGCACCAGCCCGTGTCCGGGCCTTGCCGCGCGGTTGCGGCGAAGCATTAACTCCATGGAGGGGCTATGAAGAAGCAACTATTGGCCGGTACGGCTATTGTCGCCGCGAGCGTACTCATCGCGGGCGGCACGGTCGCGGCCGACAAGAAGATGATGAAGCCGTCCATTTCGGTGAACGGCTATTACGAGGGCGTCGTCGGCGGCATTCTCGACGAAGATATGAGCACGGATACGTCTGCGCTCGACACCCGGACCGACGCGGAGATTCATTTCAACGGCCGCGGCTCGCTCGACAACGGCATGAAGATCCATGCCCGCGTGGAACTCGAAGGCCAGAACAACCACAGCGCTGCCAATGCTGGCGGCGACCCGATCGACGAGTACTTCGTCAAGGTCTCGGGGTCCTTCGGCAGCATCACGCTCGGCGGCACCGGCGGTGCGCCGGTCAAGATGCTGACCGGGATAAGCGGTTCCTGGGCGACCGGCGTCGGCGAGAACCTCAGCTTCGACGACGCCTGGGTTCCCAGCGTGCGAGGCGGCGGGGGACATGGCTTCTACACCATGAGCCACTCCCGGCTGGACACCGGAGACGCGGAGAAGGTCACGTACATCTCTCCGAAGTTCGGCGGCTTCCAGGTCGGCGTGACGTATTCGCCGAACATGGTGAACAACGACGACAACTCGCGGATCGACACCACCGAGCAGCGCCATGACGGCGTCGAGGGGGCGGTCAGCTACGGTGGCAAGTTCGGCGATGTCGGCTTCGCCGTCGGCGCCGGCATGACGATGTATCAGGGCGGCACCGAAGGCGGCCCGGACGAATCGAGCGACTGGCTCGTCGCTGCCCGGCTCGATTTCGGCGGCGGGTTCCGCGTGTCGGCCGCCCACAAGCGGGTGACCAACGACAACGACGCCGAGCAGGGTCAATTGACCGATGTCGGCGTGCGCTACATAGCGGGCGCGAACAAGTTCAGCCTCACCGGCATGCACGGCGAGATGGACACGGGTAGCGCCAGCCACACGAAGGTCATGGGCAGCTACGCCCGTGCGCTCGGCCCCGGCACGACGGTTCACGTGAACCTGCTGTGGAACGAGTCCGAGAACGGCGCCGGAGACATGCAGAACAGCGGCCTCGCCGGTATCGTCGGCGTCAAGGTGGGCTTCTAGCGTCCGACGGCTTTTCGGGACCGGCCCTGCCGGCCCCGGAGACACTTTTCAAGGGCGGCGCGAGCCGCCCTTTTCTTTTGCCCGCCCGTCACCGCGCGCCGGCCACCATCTCCGCCGCGCTCTCTACGATCCGTCTCGTCTCGTGCCACATCGGGATGGCGGCGAGCGCGTCGCGGGCGACCCAGCGGACCGCCGCCGCGTCGCTCGCCGCGCGGGCCTCGCCGGAGAGCCAGCGGGCGGCGAAGTCGACCAGGGTGTAGTGGTATCGCGCCCGCCCGTCGGCGTCGCGGGTGATGCCGTCGACCACGTCGACCAGGCCGACGATCTCGACCGCGAGCCCGGTCTCCTCCGCCACCTCGCGCAGCGCCGCCTCGCGCACCGTCTCGCCGATCTCCTGCGCGCCGCCCGGGATGCTCCAGCGGTCCGACACCGGCGGCTTGGCGCGCTTGATCAGCAGCACGTCGGTGCCGCGGAAGACCGCCACGCCGACGCCCACGATCGGCCGGTCGGGGTAGAGCCGGTCGCCGGTCATCCCGCCGCGCCGCCCCGCATGTCAGCCCGCCAGATGCTTGGACGGGTCCCAGCCGCTCGGCGCGAGGTGCCGCTCGCCGAACGCCACCGGGCGCTCCTCCAGCGGGGTCGCCATGGTGTCGTTCCAGCGGTTGAGCCAGCCGAACAGGCAGACGACGCCGACCAGCTCGACGATCTGGTCCTCGTCGAAATGGGCTTTGAGCGCCTCCATGTCCCGGTCGGTGACCGCGTTGGGGACCGCGCCCGCCGACTGCGCCATGCGCAGCGCCGCGCGCTCGGCCTCGGTGAATAGCGGGCTGGTCTCGTAGTCGAAGATCGCCTCGATCTTCTCCGCCGCCACGCCGTCGACCTCGACCGCGGCGCTCGCCGTGTGGGCCGAGCAGTACTGGCAGCCGGCCGAGCGGCTCGCCATGTAGGCCAGCATGCGCTTGAGCCCGAGCGGCGCCTTGCCGGGAACGCCGATCACCTCGCGCGACAGGCGGGAGAAGGCGCGCAGCATCCCGGGCGCGCGCGCCATGACGAAGAAGCTGTTGGGCACGAAGCCGAGCGCCCGCTCGGCGCGCTCGAACACGTCCTCGAGCTCGGGCGCGTCGGCGCGCTCGCGCGGCGTGATCCTGGGCATGGCGGCACCTCCCGGTTTCGGCGCGGGAATATAGCCGTCGCTACGATGGACGGATAGGCTGGGGCGGCTGACGAGAAGGGGAGGGAAGCGATGGTGCGCGCGGAGCTTGTGGGGACCTGGCGGCTCGCCGATTACCGGCTGACGGCGGCGGACGGGACGGTGTCGCAGCCGTGGAGCGGGGCGAAGGGCTACATCTTCTATGCCGCCGACGGCCACATGTCGTGCTCGGTCGAGCGGCCGGACGGCGCCGGCGGCGTCGACCATTTGACCTATTGCGGCCGGCTGGAATGCCGCGACGGGGAGAACCTGCACACCATCGAGCTGAGCTCGCGGCCCGATCTCCGCGGCACGGTGCAGCGCCGCAGGGTCGAGCTCGACGGCGACACCATGACGCTCACCGCCGAGCCCAGCATCGCCTACGGGCCGGGCTCGAAGGCGGACATCGTCTGGCAACGGGCGTAGGGGCGGACCGGGCCCGACGAATAAGCGCCGCCGGGCGGCTTGCAACGGCATGTCTGTGCTGGCAGTTTACCGCCTCTTCGGCCATTTCCATGAACATGCGGGAGGATCACATGAGCCATGGACAGGGGAGAACCGCGGTCTTGCTTGCGACCGTCGCGGGCGCGGCACTGATTGCCGGCGCGGCGACCGCGCAGACCGTCAAGATGGGGGTCCCGACGTTTCTCACCGGCGCCGGGGCTCCAGCCTTCGGCATCCCGGCGAAGCAGGGCGTCGAGCTGCTGGTCAATGCGATCAACAACGGCGAGATTCCGGCGCCCTATAACAGCGTCGGCCTGGCCGGGCGCAAGATCGAGGCGCTGATCTACGACGAGGCCGGCGGCGGCACCAAGCAGGTCACCGAGCTGCGCAACAAGGTGCAGAAGGACGGCGTCGACCTGGTGGTCGGCTACATCTCCTCAGGGACCTGCGCCGCGGTGGCGCGCGTCGCCGAGGAGGTCAAGGTTCTCACCCTGATGACGGTCTGCGGCACCCCGCGGGTCTTCGAAGAGCTGGTGAAGAAGCCCAAATACCTGTTCCGCACGATGAGCCACGGCACCGGCAACAACACGGGCGCGGCGCGCTACATCTCCAGCAAGTATCCGGAGCTGCTCGAGAACGGCTTTATCGGGCTGAACCAGAACTACGCCTGGGGGCAGGACTCCTGGCGCGACTTCAGCCTGGCGATGAAGGTCGTGGCGCCCGGCGCCAAGGCCGCCAAGAAGCAGCAATTCCCCAAGCTGTTCTCCGGCCAGTACGGCTCCGAGATCTCGGCGCTGCTCAGGGCCAAGCAGAAGGTCGTGCATTCGAGCTTCTGGGGCGGCGACCTCGAAGCGTTCATCGCCCAGGCCAACGCGCGCGGGCTGTTCAAGCGCAAGACCTTCATCCTGACGGTCGGCGAGACCGTCGCCTACCGTTTGGGACGGAAATTCCCGGAAGGCCAGATCGTCGGCACCCGGGGGCCGTACGGGATGTACGCGGTCAACATCGACACCCCGATCAACAAGTGGTTCCAGAAGAAGTACCGCGAGACCTATGGCGAGCCGCCGGCGCAGCCGACCTACCAGTACGGGCAGGGGATCCTCGCCGCCAAGTTCGCCTATGACAAGGCGATGAAGGACAATGGCGGCAAGTTCCCGACCACCGACCAGGTGATCGCGGCGCTCGAGGGCGCGACCTTCACGTCGCTCGCCGGCACGGTGCAGATGGCGCTCAGCAACGGCCACCAGGCGATCACCGAGGACCGCTGGGGCGTCACCGTGTGGGACGAGAAGAAGAACGAGATGGTGGTCAAGGACGTCGTCGTGTTCGAGCCGGAATGCGTCAATCCGCCCGACGGCGTCGAGTCCGTGCCCTGGCTCGAAGGCGGGATGAAGGGCGCCAAGTGCGGCTGAGCACGCCCTAGCTCCAGAAGGGTTGCGAACGGTCCGGGCGCTGTCGAACGGCGCCCGGATCTCCGCTCGCCCGCCCGCAAACGACTCGCCGGAACCGCCTTCCGGCTAACGGGATCGGACCGTTGGACACCGAGCTCCTACTCATCATCCTGATCGACGGGTTGGTGTACGCCTCCTACCTGTTCATGGTCTCCGTCGGGCTGACGGTGATCTGCGGCGTGCAGAAAATCCTCAACGTCACCCACGGGTCGCTGTATGCGTTCGGTGCCTATCTGTGCGCCACGATCCTGATCGTCTATGCCGAGACGGGCTGGCCCGGCGCCGGCGCGTTCGTGATCATGGCGCTGACCGCGATCTTCCTCGGCATCGTGTTCGGCATCATCATCGAGCGCGGGCTGCTCCAGTTCCTCTACGCCGAGGACGAGCACATCGTCGTGCTCGCCACCTTCGCCGCGTTCCTGATCCTGGAGGACGTGCTGCTGCTGATCTGGGGCACCAACCCCTATATCGCGGCGGAGCCGCTGGCGCTGCTCGGCCAGACCGACATCGCGGAGCTGCCCTTCGACAACTACAATCTGTCGATGATCCTGCTCTCCGCGCTGGTCGCGGCGGTGCTGTGGTACGGGCTGAGACGGACCACCTTCGGCAAGATGCTGCTGGCGGTGATCTACGACCGCGAGCTGTCGCAGTCGATGGGGATCAACGTCACCCGGATCTTCCTGCTGACCTTCATCGTGGGCTCGTTCCTCGGCGCGCTCGGCGGCGCCTACCAGGCGCCGGCGATCTCGGTGCAGCCGGGAATCGGCGTGGAGGTCATCGTGCTCGCCTTCGCCGTCGTCGTCATCGGCGGCATGGGGTCGATACCGGGCGCGCTGATCGGCTCGCTGGTGGTCGGCGTCGCCCGCGCCGCGGCGGTGCATCTCGAGCCGGTGCTCGAGCTGTTCGTCATCTACATGATCATGGCGATCGTCCTGATCGTCAGGCCCCAGGGTCTGTTCGCCCCCGCCAAGCCGAGGAAGATATGACCAGGTTCATGGATCGGACGGGCTGGGCGCTGACCATCGGTCTGGTCGTCCTGATCGTCGTCAACTTCTTCATCCCCGAGTGGTTCCGCGCGATCCTGCTGCTCTCGCTGGCGCGCGGCTCGGTGGCGCTCGGGCTGCTGGTGCTGTGGCGCTGCGGGCTGATCTCCTTCGGCCACGCCCTGTTCTACGGCTTCGGCGCCTATACCGTGGCCCTGATCGTCAAGTATCTCGGCATCACCGACGCCCTCTTCACGGTTGCCTGCGGCGTCGTCGTCGCCGGCGGGTTCGCCTGGGCCCTCGGCTTCCTGCTGAGGCGCTACCGGGGCATCTTCTTCGCGCTGCTGAACCTCGCCTTCTCGATGATCCTCTACGGCGTGCTGGCGAAGCTGGAGAGCCTGGGCTCGACCGACGGCATCAGCCTCGAACGGACGACCTATCTCTGGTACGCGCCGGAGGGTGCGGCGAACAAGTTCACGCTGTTCATCTTCGCCGCCGTGCTGACCTGGGGCGTCGCGATGGCGGTGCACCACTATTTGCGTTCGACGCTGGGCTACATGACGACGGCGGTGCGCGAGAACGAGATCCGCCTCGAATTCCTCGGCTACTCGGCCGAGCGGGCGATCCACGTCAAGTACACCATCTCCGGCCTGGTCGGCGGGTTCGGCGGCGCCATCGCCGCCATGACCATCGGCCATGTCGATCCCGACTCGATGACCTACTGGCCGATCTCCGGCGATTTCGTGTTCATCGCGATCCTGAGCGGCACCGGCAATGTCGGCGCGCCGTTCATCGGCGCGCTGCTCTACGAGCTGATCCGCACCTACGCGTTCGAGCAGTTCCCCGGGATCTGGCAGCTCATCATGGGCGGGACGCTGCTGCTGATCATCATGTTCCTGCCCAACGGGCTGTGGTCGCTGGTCGACCGCTGGAACAAGCGGCGGGTCGAGCGGGGCCGGCTCGAAGCGGAACGGGAAAAGGCGTAAGCCGATGTCTGTCGTACTCAACGTCCAGGGGCTGGAGAAGAGCTTCGGCGCGGTCGTCGCGGCGCACAACATCAACGTCGTCATCGAGCAGGGCGAGACCGTCGGCGTGATCGGCGCCAACGGCGCCGGCAAGACGACCTTCGTCAACATGGTGACCGGCTATCTGGAGCCGACCGAGGGCAGGATCGAGTTCATGGGCCGCGACATCCGCGGCCGCTCGGTGCGCCAGATCACCCGGCTCGGGCTGTGCCGCTCGTTCCAGGTGCCGCAGGTGTTCCTGTCGGAGAGCGTGTTCGACAATCTGATGATCTCCTTCGGCATCGCCGAGCGCGACGGGCTCGGCCTGCTGGGCGCGCTGATGCGGGGCGACCGGGGCGACCGGGTGGACCAGCATCTGGTGCGCTACCAGATCGCCGATTACCGCAATGTCGCGGCCTCGGCCCTGCCGCAGGGCGTGCGCAAGCTGCTCGACATCGCGATGGCGACGGTGCGCAAGCCCAAGCTGCTGATGCTCGACGAGCCGACCAGCGGGATCAGCGTCGAGGAGAAGTTCGGCATCATGGACATATTGATGCAGGCGCTGAAGGAGGAGGAGACCACGGTGCTCTTCATCGAGCACGACATGGAGATCGTCGAGCGCTATGTCTCCCGCGTGCTCGCCTTCTCGCAGGGCGAGATCATCTGCGACGCGCCGACCGAGCAGGCGATGGTCGATCCCCTGGTGCAGGAATTCGTGATCGGCAAGGAATACCACCGCGCGGGCGCCGGCAACGGCGACGCGGCCGGGGAGGGGGAGGCGGGCCGATGCTGACCGTCACCGATATCGATGTCAGCATCGGCGCCACCGAGATCCTGCGCGGCGTGAGCTTCGAAGTGCCGTCGGGTGCGATGTGCGGGCTGATCGGCCGCAACGGCGCCGGCAAGACGACGGTGATGCGCGCGATCATGGGCGCGCTCAAGCTGCGGAAGGGGGCGATCCAGTTCGAGCATCTCGATCTCGGCGCCTCGCACGCCCATCGCCGCGCCCATCTCGGGATCGGCTTCATGCCGGAGGACCGCCGCCTGGTGCCCGAGCTGACGGCGGAAGAGAACATCATGCTGCCGGTGTGGTCGACCCGGTCCGAGGGCGCCGCCGAGCGCCTGCAATGGATCTACGGGCTGATGCCGGAGGTCGAGGAGTTCCGCAACCGCGGCGCGACGACGCTGTCCGGCGGGCAGCAGAAGTTCGTTGCCTTCGCCCGCGCCATCATGTGCGGCACCAAGCTGCTGCTGCTCGACGAGCCGAGCGAGGGCATCGCGCCGGTCTTCGCCCAGCGCATGGTCGAGATCCTGGGCAACCTGAAGGCGGAGGGCGAGTCGGTGCTGGTCGCCGAGTCGAACGACGTCCACATCGCGCCCCTGCTCGACGACATCTACGTCATCGAACGCGGCAGCATCGTGCCGCACTGAGCGGCGGCGCCCGGCGGGCGCTTCCTGTCCCGATTCGTTTGTGCTACCGTTCTGCCGGTTTGGGAAGAACCGTCCGCGAGCGGCCGCGAAGAACGGTAGGCTACGACGGTAAGCGACGGCCTCGCGGAGCCCTACGGAAAGGGAGGCGCGTCATGCGGAAAGTCTCGACATCTGGAATTCTCTCCTTCGCGCTCGGCGCGCTTGCCGCCGGGGCGATGGCGTTCGGCGCCGCGGCGGCGCCGCCGAAGGGAGCGCCCAAGGCGCTCAAGGTGGCCTTCGTCGACTTCTTCTCGGGCGGCGCGGCGGTGTTCGGCGTGTCCGGCAAGGGCACGTCCGAGCTGCTGGTCGCCAAGTGGAACAAGGAAGGCGGCATCGCCGGCGTTCCGATCGACCTGGTGCTGGTCGACGAGGGCGGCGGGCCGAAGAAGCAGGTCTCCGAGCTGCGCCGCCTGGTGCTCGACGAGAAGGTGGACGCGGTCGTCGGCTACACCTCCAGCGGCAACTGCCTGGCCATCGCGCCGGTCGCCGAGGAGCTCAAGATCCTGACCGTGGTGCATGTCTGCGGCACCCACCGCCTGACCGAGGACAACAAGCTCAAATACGTCTTCCGCACGTCGGCCAACCAGGCCGGCGACAGCGTCTCGCTCGCGCGCTACGCGCTCTCGGTCAATCCCGACATCAAGACCATCGCCGGCGCCAACGAGGACTATGCCTGGGGCCGCGATTCCTGGGAGGCGTTCAAGATCGCGATGCAGCGCCTCAAGCCGGACGTCGAGGTGGTCGCCGAGCTGTGGACCAAGTTCCAGGCCGGCGAGTACTCGGCCGAGATCTCCCGCCTGCTGGCGGCGCGGCCCGACGCGATCCATTCCAGCTTCTGGGGCGGCGGGCTGATCACCTTCATCAAGCAGGCCAGGCCGCGCGGGCTGTTCGAGCAGAGCCTGGTGCTGCTGTCGACCGGCGAGCAGGTGCTGCAGAATGTCGGCAAGTCGATGCCCGACGGCGTGGTCGCCGCGCCGCGCGCGACGGCCGGGTTCTTCGCCCTCAAGGGGAGCAAGGAACACCAGGAGTTCGTCGACGCGGTCTACGCGCACAACAAGCGCTATCCCGACTACCCCGCCTACCGCACCTACCAGGCGTGGTCGGGGCTGAAGGGCGCCTATGAGAAGGCGATCGAGATGGCCGGCCGCTGGCCGACCACCGAGGAGGTCATCAAGGCCTTCGAGAACCTGAGCTGGGATACGCCGAGCGGCAGGATCACCATGCGGCCCGACCACCAGGCGGTGCATGGCGGCCTGGTCGGGGTGACCAAGTTCTCCAAGGAGCACGGCTTCGCGGTGCTGGAGAACATCGTCCACCACAAGGCGGAGGACATCACCCCGCCGCTCGGCACCAAGACCCTGGACTGGGTGCGGAGCATCAAGTAGCCGGCCGTTTCGCGGCCTGCCGAGCCGCGGCGCGAGGGGGGACGAGCCCCCCTCGCGGGCCGGCTCGGACGGCCGTTCCGGGGTAGACAGCAGGGATCCGGCGCGGGATGAACCTTCTCACCATCATCGTCTTCGACGCGATCAACTACGCGGCGACGCTGTTCCTGCTGTCGGTCGGGTTGACCGTCGTCTTCGGCGTCATGCGCATCCTCAACGTCTCGCATGGCGGCATCTACGCGCTCGGCGCCTATATGGGCACCTGGCTCGCGCTCTGGGTGCTGGAGGTCGACCTGCCGCCGGTGCTCACCTATCTGATGCTGCTGCTGGGCGCGCTGATCATCGGCTTCCTGCTCGGACCGATCATCGAGCGCCTGCTGTTGCGCCGCATCTACGGCAGCGACATGCACATCCAGCTGCTGCTCACCTTCTCGATCCTGCTGATCCTCGATGACAGCATGAAGCTGATCTGGGGGATGGAGCCGCTGTTCATCTCCGAGCCCTACTCGATGCTGGGCCGGTTCAAGGTGGGCGGGATCATCTACCCCTGGTACGACTTCGTGCTGGTGGGCGTCGCGGTGGTGTTCGGCGCCGCGCTGGTCTGGATGGTGCGGGCCACGCGCTTCGGCAAGCTGGTCATCGCGGTGATCGCCGACCGCGAGGTGAGCCAGGCCATCGGCATCAACGTCAACCTGATCTTCACCGTCGCCTTCACCGTGGGCGCGCTGGCCGCGGCGCTCGGCGGCGCCTTCGTCGCGCCCAAGATCGCCGTGGTGCCGCAATTCGCGCTGGAGGTCGTGGTGCTCGCCTTCGCGGTGATCGCCATCGGCGGCATGGGCAGTATCGAGGGCGCGGCGGTCGGCGCCGTCGTCGTCAGCTTCGCGCGCGCGCTCGCCATCCATCTCGCGCCCGAGGTCGAGCTCATGGCGGTCTACCTGATCATGATCCTGGTGCTGGTGATCCGGCCCCAGGGGCTCTTCGGCGAAGTGGAGCTCCGACGGATATGATGAACTGGAGAGCCCTGCCGCGCGCCGGCGTGGCCGCCGCAGCCCTGCTGATCGCGGTGCCGCCCTTCCTGCCCGGCTGGATCCTGTTCGTGCTCACCAAGGCGATGTTCATGTTCATCGCGGTGATGGGCGTGTCGGTCCTCTTGCGCGGCGGGCTCCTGACCTTCGGCCACGCGCTCTACTACGCGACCGGCGCCTATGCGGTCGGGTTCTGCGTCAAGTGGCTGGGCGTCAAGGAGCTGCTCTTCCTGGTTCCGCTCGGCGCGCTCGCGGGCTTCATCATGGCCGCGCTGGTCGGCATCGTCATGGCGCGCTACCGCGAGGTCTTCTTCGCCATGCTGAACCTCGCCTTCTCGATGATGCTGTTCGGCGCCCTGCTCAAGCTCTACTGGGTCACCGGCGGCACCGACGGGCTGGCGATCGGCACCGCGACGCTGGCCGGGATCACCCTGCCGGGCGATTCCTACGGCTACTACTATTTCGCGCTGACCATGGTGGGCGTCGTCACGCTGGTGGTCTATCGCTTCATGGCCTCGCCCGCCGGGTACTTCCTGCGCGCGATGTACGACAACGAGATCCGCATCGAGTATTCCGGGGTCGCGGTCCGCCAGGTGGTCTACCGGACCTACCTGCTGGCCGGCACGCTGGGCGGGGTGGCGGGGGTGATGGCGGCCTTCACCATCGGCCATATCGTGCCGGAGGACGCGTTCTGGATCCAGTCGGGCGAGTTCGTCTTCGTCGCCCTGCTGGGCGGGTTCGGCGGCGTGCCGGGGCCGATGCTGGGCGCGCTGGTCTTCGAGTTCCTGCAGACCTACGCGTCGAAATACTTCCCGCTCGCCTGGCAGATGATGATGGGCATCATCATGCTGGTGATCATCCTGTTCCAGCCGGGCGGGCTGTGGGCGATCTACCAGCGCATCGAGGCGCGGATCACCGGCAAGGACAGAGGGGGCGACCATCACTGACACCACCCCCATCCTCCAGACCGTCGCGATCAACCGCTCCTTCGGCGCGGTGATCGCCGCCGACGACCTCAATATCGAGGTCGGCAATGGCGAGCTGGTCGGCATCGTCGGCGCCAACGGGTCCGGCAAGACGACCTTCCTCAACCTGATCACCGGCTACCTCAAGCCGGAGAGCGGGCGCATCCTGGTGATGGGCCAGGACACCACCGACCTGGCGCCGCGCGATCTCGCCAAGCGCGGCGTCGCGCGCTCGTTCCAGATCCCGCAGCTCTACACCAACATGACCGTGCTGGAGGGCGTGCTGCTGTCGCTCGCCGCCACGTCGGGCGAGTCGAGCAATTTCTGGCGGCCGCTGCACCGCGATCCCTGGGAGCCCGAGGCGTGGGAGATCCTCAACCGCTTCGGCCTCGAATCCTACGCCAACCGGCCGGTGAGCGAGCTCCCCGAGGGCGGCCGCAAGCTGTTGGACATCGCGCTCTCCTTCGCCCTCAAGCCGACGCTCCTGGTGATGGACGAGCCGACCAGCGGGGTCAGCATCGAGGACAAGTTCCAGGTCATGGACACGCTGGTGGGCGTGCTCAGGGAGGGCGACATCACGACCATCTTCGTCGAGCACGACATGGACGTCGTCCAGCGCTACGGCAGGCGGGTGCTGGTGTTCGACACCGGAAGGGTGGTCGCCGACGGCGAGCCGGAGAGCGTGCTGGCCCAGCCCGAGGTCCGGCGCGCCGTTCTGGGGCACGACTGACATGCTGAAGCTCGGCGACATCAGGGTGACCATCAAGACCTTCGTGATCCTGCGCGGGATCAGCCTCGACATCCCGCAAGGCGAGATGGTCGCGCTGGTGGGCCGCAACGGGGCCGGCAAGACGACGACGCTCAAGAGCGTCATGGGGCTGGTGCCGGTGGTCGGCGGCGGCATCGAGCTCGACGGCGAGAACCTGCTCGAGGTGCCGGGACACCAGCGCGCCCGGCGCGGCATCGGCTACATGCCCGAGGACCGCCGGCTGATCGGCTCGCTGACGGTCGAGGACAACATCCTGCTGCCGGCCTGGGCCGCCAAGGCGGAGAACCCCGGGGAGCGGCTGCGCTACATCTACGACCGGATGCCCGACCTCGCGCCGCTGGTGAACCGCCGCGCCTCGATGCTGAGCGGCGGGCAGCAGAAGATGGCCGCGCTCGCCCGCTCGCTGATGAGCGGCACCAAGCTGCTGCTGCTGGACGAGCCGTTCGAGGGGCTGTCGCCCGGCCTCGGCGACAAGCTGGGCGAGACCATCCGCCAGCTCCAGCAGGACGGGCTCACCGTGCTGATCGCCGAATCCGACGACAAGCGCGTCGAGTTCGTCGAGCAGAGCTACATGATCGAGCGCGGCCAGAACGTCGACCAAGACGAGGGCTGAAGCCCCGGCAAGGCGCGCTTCCACGCCCGTCCTTCGATACGGGCTTATGACCATTACTTGACGAGCGGGACGCCGACGACACTTCTTCCGTCATGCCCGGCCCCCGGACTTGATCCGGGAACCGGCCATGACGTGGTTGGGGGAGCGCCAACACCCACACCCACACCCCCTCCCGTCATGCCCGGACTTGATCCGGGCACCCACTGGCGCCGCCGGCCCTCCCGACGGGGCGTTTTACCGGTGGCGCCAGTGGTTGCGCGGATCGAGTCCGCGCATGGGTGGCCGGATCAAGTCCGGCCATGACGTTGGGGGGAGGGGAGGGAGGCCGGGGGCGACGGCACAAGACCACGACGCGACGAACGCGCAGCGATCCGCGTCCCGCTCCGCCCCGCCCCGCAACCTTGGCGGCCCCGCGAACTCGCCTATAGTAGCGCTCGCATCGCCGGGCCCAGGGGAGGGGACATGATCATCGATTGCCACGCCCATGTGAGCGCGCCGGCCGAGCTGTGGGCCTACAAGGCGACGCTGCTGGCGCATCGCGGCTCGCACGGGCGCGGCCGGGTGAGCGTCAGCGACGACGACATCCGCGAGGCGGTCGAGAAGAAGCACTTCCCGGGCTCCGGCCACAGCCACATGGGCTATATCGATGCGCTCGGCACCGACATGCAGCTTGTCTCGCCGCGCCCCTTCCAGCTCATGCATTCCGAGAAGCCGGCCCGCCTCGTGCAGTGGTTCCACGAGGAATGCAACGACATGATCCACCGGGAGACCCAGCTCTACCCCGACCGCTTCGTCGGCATCGCCGGGCTTCCCCAGCCCGCCGGCGAGCCGCTCGACATGGCGATCCGGGAGCTGGAGCGCTGCGTGGGCGAGCTCGGCTTCAAGGGCTGCCTGCTGAACCCCGACCCCTACGAGAACACCGGAATCCATCCGCCGGCGCTCGGCGACCGCTACTGGTACCCGCTCTACGAGAAGCTCTGCGAGCTCGACGTGCCGGCGCATATCCACGGCACCGGGTCGCGGTCGGAGCGCGAGCCCTACTCGCTCCGCTTCATCAACGAGGAGACCACCGCGGTCTACGGGCTGGTCAACTCGGCCGTGCTCGACGACTTTCCCGACCTCAAGATCGTCGTCAGCCATGGCGGCGGCGCGATCCCCTACCAGCTCGGGCGCTTCGAATCGGGGACGCTGCGCCGCCAGGGGGCGGAGCGGTTCAGCCAACGCATGCGCCGCCTCTACTACGATACCGTGCTCTACACCCCCGAGGCGATCGAGCTGCTGATCCGGGTGGCCGGCGTCGACCGGTGCCTGTTCGGCGCCGAATGCCCGGGCGTCGGCTCGTCGATCGACCCCGACACGGGACGCCACATGGACGACGTCGCGCACCACATCCAGGGCTTCGCGTGGCTGTCGGACGCCGACAAGGACAAGATTCTGGCCGGCAACGCGCGCCGCGTCTTCAGGCTGGAGGCGTGAGCCGGGGCGCCGCGCGGGAATCCCGGGGTGGGACGCTTCTTCGCACAAAGGCTGGGCGTGGCGCTGCTCGTCGCGGTGACGGTGTCGATCATCGGCTTCGCGCTGCTGCGGGTCTCCGGCGACCTCGCCGCCGACCTCGCCGGCGAGGACGCGACGCCCGCCGAGATCGCCGAGATCGCCGCGCTCTACGGCCTCGACAAGCCGCTGCACGAGCAATACCTGGACTGGGCGTGGAGCGCGCTCGGCGGCGATCTCGGGCAGTCGCTGTTCACCAACGAGCCGGTGATGGACCTGATCCTCGAACGGGTCGGGGTGACGATCCTGCTCTCGCTCTATTCCCTCATCCTGGCGCTCGCGATCGCCATCCCGCTCGGCGTGCTGGCGGCGATCAGGGCCAACACGGCGATCGACAGGGCGGCGCTCGGAATCGCCGTGTTCGGCCAGGCGATCCCCAATTTCTGGTTCGGGCTGATCCTGATCTACCTGTTCGGCGTGGTGCTCAGGTGGCTGCCGATCTCGGGGTCGGCCAGCTTCGCCCATTTCATTCTGCCGACGCTGGCGCTCGGCACCGCGGTGATGCCGGCCCTGATGCGGCTGACCCGGACCGGCATGCTGGAGGTGCTGGAAGCCGATTTCGTCAGGACCGCGCGGGCCAAGGGGCTCTCTCCCGGCAGGGTCTTCTTCAAGCACGCGCTCCGCAACGCGATCCTGCCGGTGGTCTCGCTCGCCGCGGTCTCTCTGGGCTTCCTGCTCGGCGGATCGGTGATCGTCGAGACCGTGTTCGCGCTCAACGGAATCGGGCTGCTGGCCTACGAGTCGATCCTCAGGAGCGATTTCCCCGTCGTCCAGTCGATCCTGGTCTTCGTGTCGCTCGCCTATATCGTGCTCACGCTGGCGTCCGACCTGATCAACGCCCGCCTCGACCCCCGCATCCGCCTCGGCTAGGTGATGGCGGGCGACATTTTCGCAGACGAGTTCCGGGTCGACGCGCCGACGCCGCGCGAGGTCATGCGCCGCCGGGCGCGGAGCCATGTCGGCTTCCTGGCCGGCGCCGGGTTCGTGCTCGCCGTGGTTCTGCTGGCGGTCTTCGCGCCCTGGGTCTCGCCGTCGGACCCGTTCACCCAGGACCTCGATGCCCGGCTGATCGACCCGATCTGGGGCAAGGGCGGGAGCTGGGCGCATCCGCTGGGCACCGATTCGCTCGGCCGGGACTATCTGACGCGCATCCTGTTCGGCGCGCGCATCTCGCTGCTCATCGGGTTCGGCGCGGCGGTCATCTCCGGCGTCGTGGGGTCGAGCGTCGGCATCGTCGGCGGCTATTTCGGCGGCCGGGTCGACGCCGTCGTGATGTACCTGATCAACGTGAAGCTGGCGCTGCCCGGCATCCTGATCGCGCTGTCGCTGGTCTCGGTCTTCGGCGGCTCGCTGATCGCGCTCATCGCCATTCTCGGCTTCCTGTTCTGGGACCGCTTCGCGGTGGTCACGCGGAGCGTCACCCAGCAGATCAGGGGGCAGGAGTTCGTCGCCGCCGCCGAGGCGGTCGGCGCGTCGCACGCGCGCATCGTCGTCCAGGAGATCCTGCCCAACGTGATGAGCCACATCATCGTCATCGCCAGCCTCGAAATGGCCATCGCCATACTGGTCGAGGCCGTGCTGTCCTTTCTCGGCCTCGGAATCCAGCCGCCCACCCCGTCCTGGGGGCTGCTGATCTCCGAAGGGCGGAACTTCATGTTCTTCAAGCCCTGGCTGATCGCGCTGCCCGGGCTGGCGCTGTTCTTCCTGGTGATCGCGATCAACCTGATGGGCGACGGGATCCGCGACATCACCGTGCCCGAAGGCCGCGGCCGGTGACGGGCGATGCCATCCTGCGGGTGCGCGGCCTCTCGGTCGAGATCGCGCTGCCCTCGGGCACGCTGCATGCGGTCAGCAATGTGGACCTGGAGGCGGCGCGCGGCGAGACGCTGGCGATCGTGGGCGAATCGGGCTGCGGCAAGACGATGACCGCGCTCGCGGTGTTGCGCCTGCTGCCGCGCCGGGCCCGGCTCGCGGCGCGGCGGATCGAGCTCTTGGGAACCGATCTCCGCGCGCTCTCCGACAGGGCGTTCTCCGACATGCGCGGCAACCGGATGAGCATGATCTTCCAGGACCCGATGACCGCGCTCAACCCGGTCTACCCGATCGGCGACCAGCTCGAGGAGATCCACATGCGCCACCGCGGGAGCGGCCGCCGCGAAGCCCGCGACCGCGCCGAGCACCTGCTCGACCGGGTGGGCATCGTCAATCCGGGCGCGCGGCTCGGCCAGTTCCCGCACCAGCTCTCGGGCGGGCTCCGGCAGCGCATCGTGATCGCGATGGCGCTGATGTGCGATCCCGACCTGATCGTCGCCGACGAGCCGACCACGGCGCTCGACGTCACCGTGCAGGCGCAGGTGCTTCGCCTGCTCAAGGACTTGCAGGCCGAGTTCAACATGGCGCTGATCCTGATCTCCCACGATCTCGGCGTCGTCGCGCGGATCGCCGACCGGATCGCCGTCATGTATGCCGGGCGCGTGGTCGAGGCCGGGTCGAGCCGGCAGATCTTCGGCGCGCCGACCCACCCCTATACGCGCGGGCTGATCGACTGCATCCCCTGGCCGGGCAGGACGGAACGGCGGACCCGGCTGGGCTCGATCCCGGGCATCGTGCCCTCGATGATCGGCGAGGACCGCGGATGCGGGTTCCGCAACCGCTGCGCCTGGGCGGAGGAACGCTGCCGCACGGGCGGCAACGCCGAACGCCGGATCGAGGAGGGCCACAGCTACCGCTGCGTCCATCCCGTCGCGCATCTGCGCGGCCCGGCGCCGTGACCGTCCCGGTGCTCGAATGCGACCGCGTCACCCGGTTGTTCCGGGTCAGGCGGGGGCTGTTCGAGACCCCGGCCACGCTGCGCGCGGTGGACGATGTCTCCTTCTCGGTGCGGGAGGGCGAGGTGCTCGCCATCGTCGGCGAATCGGGCTGCGGCAAGACCACGCTCGCGCGCATGCTGCTCGGGCTTCTCGCGCCGTCCGGCGGGTCGATCCGCTTCGCCGGACGGCCGATGCGGGAAGTCGGCCGCGCGCGGATCGCCGCCCGCGTCCAGCCCGTCTTCCAGGACCCCTATTCGTCGCTCAACCCGCGCAAGACGCTGGGGCAGATCGTCGGCCTGCCGCTCGCCGTCCACCGCATCGGCAGCGAGCCGGAGCGCCGGTCGCGGGTCGCCGAGATCATGGAGCTGGTCGGCCTGCCGGCGCATCTGGTGCACGCCTATCCGAACCAGCTCTCCGGCGGCCAGCGCCAGCGCGTCGCCATCGCCCGCGCGCTGGCGATCCAGCCCGCCATCGTCGTCTTCGACGAGCCCACCTCGGCGCTCGACGTGTCGGTGCAGGCGCAGATCCTGAACCTGCTGCTGGAGCTCAGGCGGAGCCTCAACCTGACCTACGTGTTCATCAGCCACGACCTCGCCGTGGTCGAGCACATCGCCGACCGGGTGGCGGTGATGTATCTCGGCCGGCTGGTGGAGCTGGGCGGGACGGCCTCGATCTTCGAGTCCCCCCGCCACCCCTATACCGAGACCCTGCTGCGCTCGATCCTGACGCCCGACCCGGCGCTCGGCCTGCCGCCCGGGCCGTTCGGCGGAGACTTCCCCGACCCGCTCGACCCGCCGCCCGGCTGCCGCTTCCACCCGCGCTGCCCGAGCGCGATGGAGACTTGCCGCGCGAAGCCGCCCGCGACGGTGACCGATCCCGCGGGCCGCGTAGAATGCCACCTGTATGACGGTGAGACCCATGACCGATGACGACCGCCGCCCGATCGCACGCCTGGCCGCGCTCGATGTCTGCGCGGTGTCCGATGCGCTCGACTCGCTCGGCCTGCCGCCGGCGGTGACCGGGATCGCGGCGCTGACCACGACCGGGCGGATCGCCGGCAGGGCGGTCACGGTCAAGCTCACCGACCGCAAGCCGGAGGACGCGCCGCCGCGGCATCTGTGCAGCGGCGCGGTCGATTCGGCCGGACCCGGTTGCGTCCTGGTGATCGAGCAGCGCACCGGCATCGACGCCGCGGGCTGGGGCGGCGTGCTGTCCCACGCGGCGCAGCAGGCGGGGATCGAGGGGGTGATCGTGGACGGGCCTGCGCGGGACATCGACGAAGCCGCCGGGCTCGGCTTCGCCGTCTACGCCCGTTTCGCGACGGCGCGGACGGCGCGCGGGCGGATCCACGAAGAGGGTTTCAATATCGACATCGCCGTCGGAGAATTGACCGTGCGCCCGGGCGACCTGGTGATCGCCGACCGCAGCGGGGTCGCCGCGGTGCCGGCGGCGCGCGCCGGCGAGGTGCTGGCGAAGGCCGAATCGATCGTCGCGCGCGAACGCGCGATGACCGAGGCGGTGCGGCGCGGCGAGCCGGTCAGCCGGGTCATGGGAGCGTCCTACGAACGCATGCTGCAACAGGGTGGAGACGAGTGATGGCGGACGTCGTACTCGGCATCTGGACAACCCACGGGCCGACCCTGAACACCACGCCCGACCAATGGGGCGAGCGGGTCAAGGCCGATCTGGTGAACGAGCACTGGTTCAAGGGCGAACGCTTCACCTTCGACGAGCTGGTCGAGCGCCGGGCGGGGGAAGGCATCGCGGCATGGATCGCCGATGACGAACGGCAACAGCGCTACGACGCCTGCCAGGCCGGGATCGCCGCGCTCGCCGACAGATGGGAGGAGGTGGCGCCGGATGCCTGCGTCATCCTCGGCAACGACCAGCGCGAGCTGTTCCTCGAAAACATCCAGCCGACCTTCACCGTCTATCGCGGCGAGACCTTCTACAACCAGCCGACCAGCGAGGCGCAGAAGGCCAGGCTGCCGCCCGGGATCGCGGAGGCCGAATGGGCCTACCGCCCGGACCGCCATACCGTCTACCCGGGCCTGCCCGAGCTCGCCGAAATCGTCTTCGCGCGCGCGATGGAGGAAGGCTTCGACCTCGCCGCGTCGAACGACTGGCTGCGCCACGAGAACCATCGCCATGTCGGCACGCCGCACGCCTTCAGCTTCGTCCTGCGCCGGATCATGCGCGACCGCGCGGTTCCCACCCTGCCGGTGATCGCCAACACCTTCTACCCGCCCAACCAGCCGACCGCGCGGCGCTGCTTCGACTTCGGCGCGATGCTCGGCCGCGCGATCCGCGACTGGGACTCGCCCGCCCGCGTCGCCGTCGTCGGGTCCGGCGGGATGTCGCATTTCTGCATCGACGAGGATCTCGACCGACGGTTTCTCGAGGCGTTCTGCGACCGCAACGAGGCGGCGCTCTGCGGCATCGAGCAGGACTTGCTGCAATCCGGCTCGTCGGAGCTGCGCAACTGGATCGTCGCGGCGGGGGTGCTGTTCGGCACCGGGCTCGGCGGGGACGTGATCGACTACGTGCCCTGCTACCGCTCGCTGGCGGGGACCGGAACCGCCAACGCCTTCGTCTGCTGGACCTGAACGCCGGCCGGGGGATGGCCGATCGTCCGCGCGTCGTCGTCGTCGGGGGCGGCCCGGTCGGGCTCGCGCTCGCCGTCGATCTGGGCTTGCGCGGCGTCGCCTGCACCCTGGTCGAGCGGCGCACCGAGCCCCACCGCATCCCCAAGGGCCAGAACCTTACCCAGCGCACGCTCGACCTGTTCTATTCCTGGGGCATCGCCGACGAGCTGCGCTCCCGGCGGGTCATCCGGCCCGGCTTCCCCGGCAACGCCATCGTCGCCTATGGCGACCTCGCGGGCGCGCACTGGTTTGCCGGCGTCTACCGGACCGCGGTCGACAAGTACTACTTCCAGCGGAGCGAACGGCTGCCGCAATACCTCACCGAGCAGGTGCTGCGGGACCGCCTCGCCGGGATCCCGGCGGTCGGGGTGAGGGAGGGCTGGTCCGCCGAAGCGGTGCGGCAGTCGGCGGGCGGCGCCGCCGTCGACATCGCCGAGCAAGGCGGCACCGTGCGCGAAACCGTCGAGGCGGACTATGTCGTCGGCTGCGACGGCAGCCGGTCCACGGTGCGCGACAGCGCGGGCCTCGCCTCCGGCGGAACCGATTACGAGCAGACCATGGTGCTCGCCGTGTTCCGCTCGCCCGCGCTCGGCGAGCGGCTGAAGCGCTTTCCGCCGGCCTATATCTACCGGGTGGTGCACCCGGACCTGAACGGCTACTGGCGCTTCTTCGGGCGGATCGACGAGCATGAGGGCTGGTTCTTCCACGCGCCCGTAGGCTCGGCGGAACGGAGCGAGGCGGGGGTCCGCGCGCTGCTCCGCGAGGCCGCCGGCTTCGAGTTCGACTGCAGCTTCGAGCATATCGGCTACTGGGATCTGCGCGTCTCGATTGCCGAGGCGTTTCGCGCGGGCCGCGTGTTCATCGCCGGCGACGCGGCGCACAGCCACCCGCCCTATGGCGGGTACGGTCTCAATACCGGGTTCGAGGACGCGGCCAATCTGGGGTGGAAGCTGGCGGCGGTGCTGCAGGGCTGGGGCGGCGACGCCCTGCTCGACTCCTATAGCGAGGAGAGGCAGGAGGTGGCCAGGGACACGGCGGCGGAATTCATCGACAGCCGGATCTCCGCCGACCGCGAGCTGTTCGACCGGATCCACCCCGAACGCGACGCCGAGGCGTTCGCGCGCGGCTGGGCGGCTTATGCCGAGGCCGGGAACAGGCATTTGAACAGCTACGCGCCCCATTACGAGGGATCGACCGCGATCGCCGGCCCGCAAGGCGGGGTCACCGGCGCCGCATCGGCGCGCAGCGAGCGGGCGCGGCCGGGCCACTACTTGCCGCCGTGGCGGCTCGCTTCGGGGCGCAACGTCTTCGAGGAGCTGGGGCGCGGGTTCACCCTGGTCGCGCTCGGCGCCGCCGACGCGAGCATCGCTCGCCTCCAGCGCGCCTGCGCGGAACGCTCGATCCCGCTCAAAATCGTCCGCGGGCCGGCGCCCGAGAGCCTGGGCGCCGGTCTCGTCCTGGTCCGCCCGGACGGCTACGTCGCCTGGGCTGGCGACGCCCCCCCGGAAAGCGCGGACGCGCTGATGGCGCGGGTGACGGGTTCGGCTACCCGCCCATCAGGCCCGGCAGGTAGAGCGTCAGCCCCGGGATGAACACGATCAGCGCCAGGCGGACGATGTCGGCGACGAAGAACGGGCTGATGCCGGCGAAAATGCCCCACAGCGACATCTCCGGCATGATGGTCTTGAGCACGAACACGTTCATGCCGATCGGCGGCGTGATCAGGCTGATCTCGGTCACCATGATGACTACGATGCCGAACCAGATCAGGTCGAAGCCGAGGCTCTGGACCACGGGGAAGAAGATCGGCACGGTCAGCAGGATCATGCCGATGCCCTCGAACACGCAGCCCAGCGCGATATAGATCAGGCAGATCACCAGCACGACGGTGATCGGGGCGATCTCCAGCGAGTTCACCCAGTCGACGATCTGGTTGGGCATACCCGAGATGTTCATGAAGTTGGACAGGATGATCGCGCCGAAGGCGACGCTGAAGTAACCCTCCGGCGTAGGCCGCCTGTTGAGCAGGCGCAGGCTTTCAGCGGGGATTGGGGGCTGATCCGCTTGGATTAATCGAGGTTTTGGGGAAGGTGCCCCCCGGCGATCTTGCAAGAAGGCCGCCGGAGGGCTTGTCTCGGTGACAGCTACATCAACTGAGACGCCCCAATGTCGCACAAGCTGTTCCGTCACTCCATCCTCTGCAACGCCCGGGTTTGGGACTTTCTGAAGCAGGTCGACGCAGCCGAGGCGGAGGCCTGCCGTGCGGTGGGCTGTCCTCACTGCGGCGGGACGCTTCACAGCGCGGCCTACCCTCGCAAGCCGTACGGTCTGGCGGCGGATCTTCGGGACGATGTGCGGCGCTTCAGCCTGTGCTGTTCGGTGTGCAGGCGCCGGGTGCGTCCTGCCTCGGTGCGTTTCTTCGGTCGGAGGTTCTACGTCGGTGCGCTGTTCCTGCTGGTGAGCGCACTGGCGCTGACCGGCGGGGTGCGGTTGCAGACGATCGCGCGGCGCTGTGGGGTTCCGGTCTCGACGCTGAAGCGCTGGCGTCGCTGGTGGCTGGACGCCTTCCCGGCGACCCCGGAGTGGGCGGCGAAGCGGGGCGAGCTGGCGACACCGGCCGGGGAAGCGCCTGTGCGCCGGCTGCTGCGCCTGATGCGGGGCCGGGGCCTGCGGGCGCGGCTGCTGCGGAGCCTGGTCTGGCTGATGCCGTGGACCGGTTCTTGCGCGCTCGGCGCCGGGCCGGCTTCGCCCGCAGAAAGCGTTTCTGTCATGAACGGATAGGGGCTCTTACACCGGCATCTCCCCAACAGGGCGAGGGAGGGATGCCGGGATGGACAGCAACGACGGGAGCGAGCGTCGCGACCGGTGGGCGCGGCTGCGCTTCGCGGTGGTCGGGCCGCTTCTGGCCTCGCCGCCGCCGAAGGGGAAGCTGCGGGCCGAGCTGGAGCGGCTGGCCGGACGCGAGTGGGAACATCCGTCCGGCAAGGGGCCGGTGCGCTTCTCGGCCTCCACGATCGAGCGCTGGTACTACCAGGCGCGGGCGCAGGAGCAGGACCCGGTCAAGGCGCTTCGCCGAAAGCCACGGGCCGACATCGGCCGCGAACGGGCGATATCGGCGGCACTGATCGAGGTGTTGCGCGATCAGTACCGGGCGCATCCGTCGTGGTCGGCACAGCTGCACCATGAGAACCTGGCGGCGCTGGTCGCGGCCGATCCGGCGCTCGGCCCGATGCCGTCCTATGCGACGCTCACCCGGGCGATGCGGGCTCGCGGGCTGGTGCGCAAGCGCCGGCGCAAGTGGCACGAGAGCGAGGCGCGGCCGCCTGTCCAGGCCCGCGAGGTACTGAGCTACGAGGTCACGCGCAGCCACGCCCTGTGGCACAGCGATATGCATACCGCCAAGTGTCGTGTGCTGACGGCCTCGGGCGAGTGGAAGACGCCGATCCTTCTGGGCTTTCTCGACGACCACTCCCGGCTCGGCTGCCACCTTCAGTGGTATCTCGCCGAGACCGCAGAGGTCTTCGTCCATGGGCTGTGCCAGGCGTTGATGAAGCGGGGCCTGCCGCGGTCCCTGCTGACCGACAACGGCTCGGCGATGACCGCCGGCGAGGTCGAGGAAGGGTTGCTCCGGCTCGGCATCGCGGGGGTCACGACGCTCGCGTACAGCCCGCATCAAAATGGAAAGATCGAGACTTTCTGGGGCACGGTCGAATCACGCCTGATGGCCCAGCTCGAAGGCGTCGACGCGCTCACCCTGAAGATGCTCAACGACGCCACCGTCGCCTGGCTGGAGCAGGACTATCACCGCCGCGAGCACCGCGAACTCGGCATGTCGCCGCATCGGCGCCTCGCCGGGAGCGTCGACGCATCGCGGCCCTGCCCCGGCGCGGCCGAGCTCAAGGCGGCCTTCCGCATCACGAGGAAGCGCATGCTCCGGCGCTCGGACGGCACCGTCTCGGTCGAGAACATCCGCTACCAGATACCGCCGCCGTGGCGCCACCTGCGCGAGGCCTGGGTCCGCTATGCGCGCTGGGACCTCAGCAGCGTCGATCTGGTCGACGGCCGGGGCGGCGAACGGCTGTGCACGCTCTATCCCCTCGACAAGCGCGGCAACGCCGATGGTGTGCGCCGTCCCATCGGCCCCGGCGACGACGATGGCAAGGGCGGCGAGGGGACAGGCGGACTGCCGCCGCTGCTCAAGAGCATGCTCGACGCGCAGGCTGCAACCGGCCTGCCGCCGGCATGGCTTGCCTTCGATGACACCCGCGATGATGGAGAACGCTGATGAACCGCGAACACCTCACCCTGTACGGGCTCAAGTGGAACCCGTTCGCCCCTGACCTCCCGGTCGACAGCCTGATGGCGACTGGCGCCGTCGACAGCTTCTGCCTCAGGATCGAACGCCATCTCGTGCGCCACGGCGGCTTCGCACTGATCGCCGGAGAGCCCGGAACCGGAAAGAGCGTTGCCCTGCGCCTGCTCGCCCACCGGCTCGGGCGATGCGACGGGCTCAGGGTCGCCGCCATCACCCACCCGTCCTCGAGACTGTCGGACTTCTACCGCGAGATCGGCGAGCTGTTTGGCGTCGACCTGCTGTACAACAATCGCTGGGCCAGCTTCAAAAACCTGCGCCAGCGCTGGCTCGCGCATCTCGATGACACCCGCATGCGCCCGGTGTTGCTCATCGACGAGGCCCAGGAACTGCTGCCCTCGGTGTTCTCCGAGATCCGCCTGCTCGCGTCGACCGACTTCGACTCGCGCGCCATCCTCTCCGTCGTCTTCGCCGGTGACAACCGCCTGCTCGACCGGCTCCGCCAGCCCGACCTGCAGCCCATCGCCTCGCGTATCCGACAGCGTCTGCTGATGACCCGGACCGAGGACGCCGACCTGGCCGGCCTGCTCGACCATCTGCTCGAAGAGGCCGGCAATCCGGCGCTGATGACCGCCGGGCTCAGGGACACCCTCGTCACCCATGCCGCAGGAAACCCCAGGGCACTCACCGTCATGGCTGATGCCGTGCTCGCAGCCGGTGCCGAGAAGGATCGCGAGGTGCTCGACGAGAAGCTCTTCATCGAGACCCTCGGCGAGGCACCGCCAGCCAGGCGGGCCCGGCGATGACCGGCTTCCCGACACGGCCACCGGCCGAACTCGAGGAGCGGCCGCGGGAGCGGCAGTGGCTGGTCGATGCCCTGTGGAGCGAACAGGGGGTCGGCATCGTCGGCGGCGAGCCCAAGTGCGGCAAGTCCTTCCTCGCGCTGGACCTCGCCGTCGCGGTGGCTGCAGGAGTGCCCTGCCTGCGCCACTTCCGCCCCGCGGCAAGCGGCACCGTGTTGCTCTTCGCCGCCGAGGACGCCGGTCACATCGTGCGCGACCGCCTCAAGGGCATCGCCCGGGCCGCCGGCGCCGACTTCGAGGCCCTCGACATCGCCGTCATCGACGTGCCCACGCTCCGCCTCGATCATCGCCTCGACCGGCAGCGGCTGCTGGAGACCGTCGAACGGATCGGACCGCGCCTCCTCGTCCTCGATCCCCTGGTCCGCCTGCATGGCGTCGACGAGAACGCGGTTGCGGAAGTCGCTCCCATCCTCGGCTTCCTGCGCGACCTGCAGCGCCGCTTCGGGACCGCTGTGCTGCTCGTCCACCACGCTCGCAAGAGTGGCGCCAGCCGCCCCGGCCAGGCGCTGCGCGGCAGCAGCGAGCTGCATGCCTGGGGCGACAGCAATCTCTACCTGCGCCGGCGCGACGGGCAGATCGTCATGACCGCCGAGCATCGCGCCGCACCCGGCCTCAACAATATCGAGATCGAGCTTGCCGATGACGGCGAAGGACCAGCGCTGCAGCTCCGGCGGACAGGACCTCACCAGGCTCCGCCGCAGCCGGACAGCGCCGAACAGCGGATCGCCCAGGTGCTCGCGACAGCCGAATCCCCACTCGTGCAGTCCGAGATCCGAAAACGCGCCGGGGTACGCAACGCGACTGTCTCCGCGGCACTGCACGGGCTTGTGCGCGAGGGACGGGTCGAGCGCGGGACGGGAGGTCGCTACCGCTTCCTCGGAACCGCGGCGAACCAAGCCGACAACCCGACGGACAGCCACAACCCGTAGGCGAAGCAGCCCCTCTTCCCGTTCCCGTTCCGGCGAACCCTTAAGCGTTGCAGGGAACGGGAACGGGAACACCAGCGCACAATGCCCCACGAAACTGCCTGAAGCGATCGGCCAATGGCCGAAAGCTCTGCTTACGGCCATGGCAGCCCTCTGGCGCGGGGACGGCGGCGGGTCACCCGAAGGGCCGTAGCGGAGCGAAGGAGCCGCGAAGCGGCTTGAAGCGCCGACGGCCTCGCGACACTCCCCGCCCGGCCTTCCTGCAAACGGCAGACGATCCCCATCGAATAACGCGAAATCCGCACCATCAAACAACGTGCGCGCGCTCACTGTTCCGATGGGGGGCGTTTGGTGGGTCTGAGTGCTTGGGAAGTGGGCCCTTGTTAAGTGTCCACTTAGCGGCAAGTGGACACTTGGCCGATGTCGGTTGCGAGTGAGAAGCCGGGCGCGGGAAGCGGTGAGACGGCCGATCGGCGGCGCCGTCGGTGGAGCGAGGCTCAGAAGCGCCAGATCGTCGCGGAGAGCCATGAGCCTGGGGTTTCGGTGTCGGTCGTTGCGCGGCGTTACAACGTCAATGCCAACCAGGTCTTCACCTGGCGTCGGCGGTTCCGCGAGGCGGCGCGCGACGCCGGGGCTGGCCGGTTGGTGCCGGTGGTGGTCGAAGCGCCTTGCGACGGGGAGGCCGGCGCGTCGGCGCCGTGCCGGTCGTCCGGGGACGTTGTCGCGGCGGCGGGGCGGATCGAGATTGCGCTGGCGTGCGGCGCGCGTGTGATCGTCGGCCGGGCGGTGGACGGTGTGGCTCTGGCCCGGGTTCTTGCGGTTCTGGATCGGCGATGATCCCGGTTCCGGGTGGTGTGCGGGTGTGGCTGGCGACCGGGGTGACGGACATGCGTCGCGGCATGAACACGCTGGCGCTGCAGGTCCAGGAGGATCTCGGGCGCGACCCTCACGCGGGCGATCTCTACGTTTTCCGGGGCCGTCGCGGCGACCTGATCAAGATTCTCTGGCACGACGGGGTTGGGATCTCGCTGTATGCCAAGCGGCTTGAGCGGGGCCGGTTCCAGTGGCCGACCACGTCTGGGGGCGCGGTGTCGATCGGCGCGGCGCAGCTCGGCTACCTGCTGGAAGGGATCGACTGGCGGAATCCGGTTCGGACCTGGCGGCCGTCGCGGGCGGGCTGATCGGCGGGGGAGCCGTGCGGTCGGCGCGATTGTTGTAGCGCCGAATCGGGTGCTGTGATTCGATTCCGCCAATGACCGGCGGATCCAACATTGCATCTCTGAAGGCGGCGCTTGCGGCGGCCGAGGCGCGGGCCGCGAACGCCGAGGCGAAGGTGTCGGACGCCGAGGCGGAGATCGCTTTCCTCAAGCTGGCGGTCGAGAAGCTCCGGCGCGAGCTCTACGGGCAGCGCTCGGAGCGCAAGCAGCGGCTTCTCGACCAGCTCGAGCTGCAACTCGACGAGCTTGAGGCGAACGCGACGGAGGACGAGCTGGCGGCCGAGCAGGCGGCGGCCGGCACGACCGAGGTCAAGGGGTTCACGCGGCGCAAGCCGGCCCGCAAGCCGTTCCCGGCGCATATTCCGCGCGAGCGGAAAGTGGTTCCGCCGCCGACATTCTGCGCGTGCTGCGGCTCGGAGAAGCTGTCGAAGATCGGCGAGGACGTGACCGAGACGCTGGAGGCGATCCCGCGCCAGTGGAAGGTGATCCAGACGGTGCGCGAGAAGTTCACCTGCCGGGCTTGCGAGAAGATCGGCCAGCCGCCGGCGCCGTTCCACCCGACGCCGCGGGGCTGGGCTGGCCCCAACCTGCTGGCGACGATCCTGTTCGAGAAGTACGGGCAGCACCAGCCGTTGAACCGCCAGCGCGACCGCTACGCGAGGGAGGGTATCGATCTCAGCCTGTCGACCCTGGCCGACCAGGTGGGCGCGTGCACGGTGGCGCTGAAGCCGCTGCACGATCTGATCGAGGCCCATGTCATGGCGGCGGAACGCCTGCATGGCGACGACACCCCGGTGCCGGTGCTGGCCAGGGGCAGGTGCGCCACCGGGCGGGCCTGGGTCTATGTGCGCGATGACAGGCCGTTCGGCGGTCCGGATCCGCCGGCGGCGCTGTTCCGCTACGCGCGGGACCGGTCCGGCGCTCACCCGGTCGCGCATCTGGAGACCTTCGCCGGCATCCTCCAGGCCGACATCTACGCCGGCTACAACGCCCTCTATGTGGCCGGGAGATTGCCCGGGCCCGTGATCGAGGCTGCGTGTTGGGCGCATTCGCGAAGGAAGTTCTTCGATCTCGCCGACATCGCGGCCGGGAAGAGGCGCGGCAAGGACCCGCCGCCGGTCTCGCCGCTCGCGCTGGAGGCGGTGAAGCGGATCGACGTGCTGTTCGATATCGAGCGCGGGATCGTCGGCAAGTCCGCGGAGGAGCGCCTCGCCGTGCGCCGGGAGTTGAGCGCGCCGGTGCTGGCCGAACTCAAGGAGTGGATGCGGGCCGAGCGCGTGAAGCTGTCGAAACATGCCCCGGTGGCCAAGGCGATGGACTACATGCTCAGGCGCTGGGAGCTGTTCGCCCGCTTCCTCGACGACGGCCGCATCTGCCTCACCAACAATGCCGCCGAGAGGGCGCTCAGAGGTATTGCGACGATGGAGTCATTCTGCACCCCTTCTTCAAGTGTCTGAAAACATTGACATCTGATCCCGACATGAAGCGCGACGCGGGTCTTTCCGCAGTGCCAGGGCGTTGGCGACCCGCTCGGAATGGAGGTCTTTGGCCCTGATTTGCCAGGGCGCTCCGGGAACGAGTTGCGTGGCAGGTAGCGTTCCATCCTCGATCAGGCGCCTGAGGGTATGGCTGGTCGTGCCCAACTCTTTCGCCGCCTCGGTCATGGTGCGCCAGTCGCCCTGCTTGTCCGCTGAGAGGTAGCCGTCGATCCCGTTCACACGCCGGATCGATCCGACCCGGTGAGCGGTCCAACTCTTGTGCTGCCCGGTCCGCATACCCATCCGGTTGAGCGACGCGGCGATATGTTCGTCCGACCATCGCCCGGCCATGCTGCGTATCACTGCCAGAGCTTCCTCGGGCGTTCGGCAGCCATGTTCGCCGCTCTTGGGCTTGCGGACCCTGAGACGGGAATGACGGCCACCCATCCAGTGGATCGTCAGCAGGACGTCACGCGCCTCTTCGTCGACATCGACGATTATGCCCATGATCAGGGTGCGCACGAGACGCTGGCGGGCGCGCATGCTCACCCCGGGCGCGTTCCAGGCGGCCTTCAGGTCGTCGGCAAGTCCGGCCAGGTCGGGGACAGTGGGCCGCGGCGACGGCATCGCGCCCAGCCTTGCTTCGCACGCCTGGACGCGTCGAAGCGCTGCCTCCCAACTCTTCTCCAGCTCGGCGGCGATCAGCCGGTTGTCCGGATCGCAGGCGGCGTAGCGCCGCTCGGCGAGCGCCGCCTCGTAGCGGGCTTGCTGCAGATCCAGCTCGGCCACCCGTTGCTGTTCGGAAAGACCCTCCGCGTTCATCCGCTCGGCTTCCAACGAGGCTTCCACCGCCATGGGCTCCACGACGCGGAGGATCTCATCGGCAACGGCCGCATCCACACGCGCACCCCCGAACCCCAGACAGGGCTCTAGCTCGAGCTGGAGGTGTCGCCGATTGCAGCGGTAGACAGGATTGCCGGGCGTGCGACCGGAATAGGCAACGCTCATCGTGCGTCCGCAGCGTGCGCAACTGAGGAGGCCGCCAAGAAGCGCCCGCCCGCCGCGCCCCGACTTCGTGCCCCCCGCCTTGCCGAAGGCATTGGCGGCGAGCTGCGCCTGGTTGCGCTCGAACTCCGGCCAGTCGATGTAGCCCTCGTGATGGTCCTTCAGCACGACCTCCCATTCCGCCATCGGCTTGCGGTGTCCATAGCTCTTGCGCACGCGCCCGTCGACGATCTCGGTCCGCCGCTCGCTTTTGCCGTAAGCGTAGACCCCGGCGTAGAAAGGGTTCTTCAACACCGAAATTACGTTGCGATAGCGGATCGGCGTCCAGTCGAAGGAGACCATTGTCCTGCCATCCGACGGGCGTGGGAAGCAAAGCTTCTGCCCGCTCAGCGCCAGCAACACCTGCCGCGCGCTGCCAAGCTCGCGAAACCGGGCGAATACCTGACGGATCGCTTCCTGAACCCGAATGTCGGGGTCCAGCCCCAGCCCGGCCTCGGGATGCCAGACGTAGCCGATCGGGACGCTGATGCGAAGCTCGCCGCGGGCGGCCTTGGAGCGGGCGGCCTCGAACATCCGAGCGCGCAGAACGCCGAGTTCGAACTCGCTGATCTGGCCCTTCATGCCGAGCAGCAGACGATCGTTGGGGTGGCGAGGATCGTAGATGCCATCCTGGTCGATGACGCGTGCCTCGACGAGACCGCAGAGCTCGAGAAGATGGTGCCAGTCCCGGCCGTTGCGAGAGACCCGCGAAGCCTCGAAACAAAGCACGGCTCCAACGTCCCCGGCGCACAGCCAGGCGACGAGGCGCTCGAAACCGGGCCGCGCAACGGCACCGTCCGCCGACAGGCCCTGATCGTCGTCGATGACTTCGACCCGGGCAAAGCCGTGCCCGCGCGCCACATCGACGAGATCGTATTGGCGGCGCTGGCTCTCCAGATTGTTCCGCATCTGCTGGGGCGTGGACTGACGGACATAGACCACGGCCTTGCGCGTCAACACCGATCGCGGCAACGCTTCAGCGACGCCCATCGTCATCCTCCTTCACCGGGGCGGTCGCCGCTTCCAGAAGCAACCCGGCCACTGCGCTCACCACCGCGTCTCGTTCCTCCGAGCTCAGACCGCGCAGCGTCGGTGCGTCGAGCGGCATGCCGAGCTGTCGGGGTTCTCTCGGCGGTCGCGCTGTTACAGGCAAAGACTTCATCGCGCTCCTCTCCGCTAACGGTTCCGTCATCGGGGGAGCTATGTCGAAAACCTGGCCGACGAGAAGCTCGTGAAGTGCGGCGAGGGCGGCCGGGGAGGCACGCGGCGCGCCGATCTCCATGCCGGCGCATGACGCAGGATCAAGCATCCAGGCGGGTATCTTGATGATCAGCCCCGGCTCTACCTCGACGGAGGCCATGAGGCCGTCTGCACGCTGTTCGATAACTTCAGGGCGTACTCGCCGACCGAACAGTGCGTGCCAGCGGTAGTGGATGACGCAATCCTGCCCGATATGGGCAGAATGAATGCGCGATCGCCCTGGGCCGCAAGTCATGGCTCTTCGCCGGCTCGGACCGCGGCGGCGTACGCGCGGCGGCGATGTACACGCTCATCGGCACCGCCAAGCTCAACGATGTCGATCCGCAGGCCTGGCTCGCCGACGTGCTAGACCGAATCGCGGACACGCCGCAGACCAGGCTCGAAGAACTCCTCCCCTGGAACTGGGTTCGGGAACAGAAGCTCGATCAGGCCGCATAGAGCCTGCCCCCGCGAAGGCGGGGGCCAGATCGCACGCGGACCGTTTCGCTCCGAGCCAGCTGCTGCTCAAAATCAGACTGAATACCCCTGCGGTCTTCGGCGGATGCTTAGAGTGCCAGGCTAACTGGTGGAAGGGTAGCGGGTGAAAGTCCCGCGAAACGAAAGGAGTAGCCAACCACGTTTCTCCGCGAGCCGTGCATCGTCGGCCGTGAGGCCGGGGGTGAAGCGTCGGTAGCGGTGCATGCGGGCAGGGATATTGAGCGCCGAAAACGAGATGGTCCGAAGTGCCGAGACGTTTAAGCTCGTCGAAGGCAACATCGTCCACACCGCAATATGGCGAGGTGTGGGGGAGCTTCGCGGCGTCGGGGACCCCATGCACGCATGTAAGCCCACCACCGGGACCTGGGAGGTCTTCACACTGCCCCGATGGTCGTATCGGGGCCGCGAAGGGAAGGAGGTATCCGAAGCCTGAGATGAACGGAGTGAAGAAGTCGGACGGGGCCATAGTACCGTCGAAGCGGGCGAACAACGGGGCGCGAGCCTCTGCGGAGTCCGTGGAGGAAAGGGCCTCGACCAAGGGGAATCCGCGAAGCGAAAGCACGCGCCGGACGCAGAGCCGGGAAAGCGTGACCCAGGCCGCCGAGCGGATACGTCAAGCTGCAACGAGGAAACCGCAGGAGAAACTGACGGCGCTCCTGCATCATGTCACGCCGGACGCGCTGCGCTGGGCCTTCCACGCGCTGAAGCGGGACGCCGCGGCGGGGGTGGACGGCATGACATGGGCCGAGTACGCGAACGGGCTGGAAGAGCGGCTGCTCGACCTGCACCGGCGCGTACAGTCCGGGGCGTATCGGGCGCCGCCGGTCCGGCGGGTAGAGATACCCAAGCCGGATGGCGGGACACGACCGCTCGGCGTCGCCGCGCTGGAGGACAAGATCGTCCAGAAGGCGGTGACGGAGATCATCCTGACGCCGATCTACGAGCCGGTCTTCCTCGGCTTCAGCTACGGGTTCCGACCGGGGCGCGGGGCGCATGACGCACTCGACGCGCTTGCTGTCGCCATCAATCGGCGGAAGGTCAACTGGGTGGTCGACTGCGACATCCAAAGGTTTTTCGATTCTGTTTCGCGGGACTGGCTCGTCCGGTTCCTTGAGCACCGGATCGGGGATCGGCGGGTGATCCGGCTGATCGCCAAGTGGCTGAAAGCCGGCGTCATGGTCGATGGCCGGTGGGAGGACACGCAGCAGGGCACGCCGCAAGGGGCGATCGTCTCAGCCACGCTGGCGAACGTGTATCTGCACTATGTCCTCGACCTCTGGTTCCATCGCAAGTGGCGGCCCGAAAGGGCAGATGGCGATGCCATCATCGTACGCTACGCCGATGATGTGGTCGTCGGCTTCCAGCGCAAGAGGGACGCGGAACGCTTCCTGCATGCGCTTGGGGAACGGCTCGGCCAGTTCGATCTGGCCCTGCATCCGGCCAAGACCCGGCTCATCGAGTTCGGCAGGTTCGCGGAAGTGGACCGCCGGGCACGGGGGCTGGGCCGCCCGGAGACGTTCGACTTCCTGGGCTTCACGCACTATTGCAGGACGACCAGGAGCGGGCAGTTCGGGCTCGGACGCAAGCCCGTTGCAAAGCGGATGAGCCGCACCCTGAAGCGCATCGCGGAGGTTCTGCGGCGGCGCAGGCACCACGACCTCCACGAGGTCGCCCGGTGGCTGGGGCGGGTAGTCAACGGATGGCTGAACTACTACGCCGTCCCGACGAGTGCCCGCTTCCTGCGAAGCTTCACCTACATCCTGAAACGGATATGGCTGAAGGCGCTGCGCCGACGGTCGCAACGGGATCGCTTCAGCTGGCAACGGCTGCAAGCCCTGGTTGACCGATACTGGCCCAAGCCATGGATCCGACACCCGTGGCCGGGGCAGCGGTTCGACGTCAAATACCCGAGGTAGGAGCCGGATGGCTTAACGGCCACGTCCGGATCTGTGCGGGGGGCGCCGGGAAACCGGCGTCCCTACCGCGACCCTTGCGCAGTTCGGATTGCGCGTTGAAGTAGTCGACGCAACTGCTGACAAAGATATTCGCGCCGGCCCTGGCGGTCGCCTCGATTGCCGATTCGAACATGCGCGGCGCCTTGTTCACGCGCCCGGTCTCCGACACCTCGGCAAGGATGCCCTGCGGCACGCGATCCAGAGCCCGCATCACCCGGGTTGTGACGTGTGGTAGCCCACCACTCGCCCCTTCGTAAGCGCGCCACCAGCGCACTTTCCACATAGCCAGCACCCCCTCTCGGGGGCCGCGGCTTCGTTCAAACAGGTTCAGCAGGCTCGCTCACGCGAACCTGCTGAGCCCTAAAGATTTGCGCGGCTCCCCTTCCATGCCCGGTTCCCGGGTCGGGCCCGCGAAATAATCCCGCGGGGGGCTCCGCCCCCGGACCCCCGAGGTAAACAAGTAAGGACTCAAGGCGTAAGCGTCCGGGCAACGCGGAAGCCGAAGGTGACGACCCGATTCCCGACACTGTACCCGAGGCGGATGGCGGAACGGAGGAACCACGGTATGTTGCTCCACGAACCGCCGCGCAATATGCGCTCCCCGCAATCACCGCCCGCCACCCAAGCGCTGCCGTCCGACGGTGCGCCCGCATAGTCACTGTGCCAGCAGTCCTCGACCCATTCCGATACATTGCCCGACATGTCATGCAAGCCGAAACCGTTCGCCGCAAATGAACCAGCCGGAGCCGTTTCACGGCCGTCCCAGCGGCTGCCGCAGCCGCGGCAGTTCGCCCGGTTCCGGCCCACCGAATCCCCCCAGCTATAGCGCGTCCGCGTCTTCGCGCGCGCCGCATATTCCCACTCCGCCTCCGTCAACAGCCGGTACTCCTTCCCCGTCTTCCGCGACAGCCACGCGACATACGACCGCGCTTCGTTCCAGTTCACATGGATGACCGGCCGACTTCCACGGCCCCAGCCCTTGTCATCGGGGCGATACCCGTCGCACCCGCCAGCGGATACGCAGGTATCCCATTCCGCAAACGTCACCTCGTGTTTGCCCACCGCAAAGGGTTGCGAGATCATCACCTCATGCTGCAGGACTTCATCTCCGTCACGGCCTACTTCCGACCTCGGCGAGCCCATGACGAACGAACCCGCCGGCACCACCACCATTTCCGGACAGGACGGGCAATCCCGGAATGTTTCCCCCGCCTTCGGCCCCACTTCCGCTTCGGCCAGCAGCGCCGTCGGAACAAACCCCGCACGCCCGCCTGCCTCGACACGGCCCGCTGCGTCATGCAGCGCAATCTCTTCTGCTGCCTTTACAACATCTTCAACGCTTCCGGCTGTTCCGTGGCTGGCAAGAAGCGAAGCGGCTACGAAGGCCACGGCGGAGAGGGTACGGGCTATGAGTTTCATGTTGGCACCATCATCAGATCGTTTGTCGTCGGCGCGATCCGCTTCAGTATCTCATTGTACTGCTCTTCGTCCTCGTCCCACTCAGGCGTAACCCTCCGCTGAGGACCGCCTTTTGTCAATCGGCTTTCAATACTGACCCCCTATATCGGCGTGCAAAATTAACCCCCTGAGAGGCACGGCGGAGGTTGTCCCGGTAGCCAATAGGGGGGACCCGCGCGGCTTCGTGTAGCGCCTTGCGTTACGCGAAGCGAAGCCGCGTGGGGGGTCCCTGTTGGCTACCGGGGTATCGCCCTCGGAAGACGCAGTTGGTTGTTCGCCGGCTCCGACCGCGGCGGCGCCCGTGCGGCGACGATGTACACGCTCATCGGCACCGCCAAGCTCAACGATGTCGATCCTCAGGCCTGGCTCGCCGATGTGCTCGGCCGCATCGCCGAGACGCCGCAGAGCCGGCTCGACGAACTCCTCCCCTGGAACTGGGTCCCGGAGCAAAAGCTCGATCGCGCAGCATAGAGCCGGCCCCCGCGAAGGCGGGGCCGGACCCCGCCCGGCGCTTAATCGCCAGCATCGCCCCGCCGACAAACTCAGCCCGAATTAGCCCGCGGTGTTCGGCGGATGCTTACACGCTGAACACCATGGCGGTGGTCTGGTCGGCCTCGATGAGCGCGCTGCAGAACCCGCGCCAGCCCATCTTCCTGCGCGAGACCGCGAAGGCGACCGCGCCCACCGCGCCGATCCCGCCCGCCTCGGTGGGGGTGCCCGGCACCTTGGTGAGGTGCTTGACGTAGGGCGTCATCTTGAGCTTCCAGACGTCGCCGATCGGGAAGACCAGCCCGTCGACGATCCCCTTGGACACCACGTCGAACGCCTTGACGCCCGGCGTGAGTACGACCGCCGCCCCGTCCGGCCGACCGCCTTGGCGACGTCGCCCGGCGGCGAGCGCAGCTTCATCCGCTTCATGTCCGCCACCGACAGGATGGGGTCCTTGAGGCTGAACAGCTCCCCGCCGCCATGCATGACGTAGCCGAGGAACTTGACGCCCTTGTGCTGGTTCTTGGCCTCGAAATACTTCTTGTGGGTGCGCCAGAGCGCGGTCGCGGTCGAGGCCGCGTCGGTGATGCTGAAGGGGAGCGTGCCCACCTGGTCGAGCGACAGCCGCTTGCGCTCGAAATTGTTGTACATCACCGTCGCATCGGCGATGCCGGAGGTGATCATCTTCCACTGGCGCGGCGCCGGCGCCAGCGGTTGTCTCAATCCGCGGACATGCTATCGGCGGGATTCGGGAGGTTCAACCGGCGCCGCCGTCCCGGTCGAAGCCCATCGCCTCGACATAGGCGGCCCGCACCTCCGCCGGCTGGCCCGCCTGGAAGACGAAGTCGAGCGTGGACCGCGTGCGCACATGCGCCGCATCCGCGAGGGACTCCCGCGTCCACCCGTCGACGAAGAAGTCGCGGTCGAAGATCGGCAGCGCGATGCAGTCGTTGACCGCCGCGTCGCGGACCACCGCCTTCGGGTCCTCGCCCCGCCCGATGCGCTCGATGTCGGCGAGGAAGCGCCGGCGCATCATGATGACGCCGCGGTCCGAGCGCCCGAGCCGCTCCTTCGAGCGGTCGGCGAGCGTGCCCTGGCCCACCCAGGCGACGAAGTCCTGGTTCATCACGTGGCTGGTGATCCAGCGCCCGTCCGCGTCCTTGATCGGGCCGCGCCAGCAGGGGATCTCGTTCTGGGCGTAGGGCCGCCGGTCCTGCGGCACCGGGTTGAAGAACCAGCCGACGCTCAGCGTGTTGTCGTCGTCGATCGGCACCCGCCACTCGAAATGGTCGCCGGTGAACAGCGCGTTGGGCCACAGGCAGTTGCGCCCGACCGTCCACAGCGGGTGGTTCTCGTCGGTGTTCTCGCGGATGCGCTTGTAGGTGATGCCGTAATCGAACTCCTCGAAATCGATCCTGAGATGCCTGGGCGCGTAGGGTCCGGCGGCGCCGCCCGCGCGCACCCGCCAGTTCTCGTGCTGCCACTCGAAATGGACCGGGTCGATGGAGTTCTCCTGGCACTGGAACCAGTTGCAGGGGATTTCCGAGATCACCACCTGGCGGAACCCGTTGGCCCAGGTGAAGGGCTCCCAGGTCGGCACCAGCGGGGCCGGCTCGGGTCCGAGATAGGCCCACAGCATCCCCGCCTTCTCCGCGACGGGGTAGGACTTTATGCGGACCTTGTCCCTGAACCGGGAGTCCGGGTCGGCGATGTCCTCGAAGGGCTGCTCGATACAGGCGCCGCCGGCGTCGTAGAGCCAGCCGTGGTAGCTGCATCTCAGCCCGTTCGCCTCGACATAGCCGTGCGTCAGGTCGGCGCGGCGGTGGCAGCAATGCCGGTCCAGGAGGCCGTAACCGCCCGACAGGTCGCGGTAGAGCACCAGGTCCTCGCCCATCAGCCTGACCGGCAGGGTGGGCCGGCGCTCCAGCTCGGCGGCGCCCGCGACGGGATGCCAGTAGCGGCGCAGCAACGCCCCCATCGGCGTGTCCGCGCCGACTTGCGAGAGCTTGCGGTTGGTTTCGTGGTCGAGCATGGCTGGACCGCAGTATAGCCGCAATCGGATGGCGGGCCGCTCGGCCGTTCTCCCAACGACTCCGGGCGAAACGACGAGAGGCGGGGACGCTACTTCCAGCGTATCCGGCTCATCTCCGCGCCGAACGGGTTGATGATCCCCTTGTCGATCTCGAGGTCCTTCGCGTGCACGAACACCGAAGGCAGGCCGGCGATCGGGACGATATAGGCCTGCTCGTTGATCCGGTTGAAGATCTTGCGGTAGAGCGCCTCGCGCGCGGCGATGTCGAACGACGCCCCGGCCTGCTTCATCCACCCGGCGATCTGCGTGTCGCCGTAATAGTTGCGCGCCTTGCTGCCGAAATAGAAGCTGACCAGGGCATCGGTGTCGGGCACCCCGCCGGAGCTGAACTGGTGCACCAGGGTCTGGATCTTGCCGGTCCTCTGCAGCTTGCGGTAGGCGCCGAAGGTGACGCTCTTGATCGACGCCTCGACGCCGGCCGCCCGGAGATAGCCGACCACGGCCTCGGCCACCTTGCGGGCCTCTGGCAGGGTGGTGATCTGCAATTTGAGGTCCGCCTTGCCGGCTTCCGCGAGCAACGCCCTGGCCTTCTTGGGGTCGTAGGCCGGCGGCTTCACGTCGAACACGCAGCCGATCTGGATCGGCTTGCAGATCGAATCCATCCTCTCCACCGCATCGCCGCCGGCGAAGATGTTGCGGCGGATCGAGTCCCGGTCGATGGCGTGGATCAGCGCCCGACGGACCCGCGCGTCCTTGAGGTCGTCGCTGCCGGTGCGCCCGATCGCATCGAAGGCGATGTAGCGATAGAGGATGCCGTTGCTGACCGTGACCGCGAGCTCGGGGTTCTGCGCCAGATTCTCCGCCTGGTCCTTCGGCACGTTGTGGATCATGTCGAGCCCGCCGGTGATCAGCTGCGCGACCTGGTTCTGCACGTCGGGGATCGGCAGGATGTGGATATTCTCGATCGTCCCCGCCGGCTTGGACGGGGAGCCGTGCCGGTAGCCGGGGTTGCGCACCATGCGGACGCCGGTATTGGGGTCGTAGGCGACCACCTTGTAGGGGCCGGTGCCGACCGGCTTCTTGCCGAACGCGGCCTTGTTCTCGAGCGCCCCGTGCACGTCCGACGGGAAGATCGGGATGCTCACCGCGAAGCGGGCGAGCGCCACCGCGCGCGGCCCCTTGGTGGTGACCCGGACGGTGTGCGAGCCGGTCTTCTCGGCCTTCCCGATCCACAGGAAGCGCGACTTGATGCGGAACTTGACCTTGGGGTCGGCGAGAAAGTTGAGCGTGTAGACCACGTCGTCGGCATCGAGCGGCGAGCCGTCATGGAACTTTATGTCGTCGCGCAGCACGAACTCGTAGGTCGTCGGGTCGACCGTCTTCCACGACTTGGCGAGCAGGGGCTCGAACTTCTTGGTGCGCTCGTCGTAGCCGATCAGCGTGTCGAACACCGCGCGCGCCGTGAAGGCGGTCTCGCCCTTGGGGTCGTAGACCAAGTCGACGCCCGGGATCGGGTCGTAAAAGCCGACCCGGAGCGTATTCTTGGCCTTCTGGCCCAGCGCCGGCGCGGCGGCGACGAGCACGGCTGCGGCGATGGCGATCGCGCGTGACCTCGACATGTCCTCTCCCCTTCGTCTCCGGGAACCTGATCCCGCATTGCCCCCGGAAATATAGGCGCCGCGCCGGCCGGACCACAACCGGCGCCGCCCGATAGCGGCGCGGTGGCCGCTGCTGCTAATTTCCGCCCATGGCGGACGTGTTCAAGGTCTCGGAGGACGTGCGGGCCGCGCTCGATGCGGGCCGGCCGGTGGTGGCGCTGGAGACCACCGCCATCGCGCATGGCTTTCCCTATCCGCGATCGCTGGAGGTGGCCGCCGGGCTCGACCGCGCGGTGCGCGAGGGCGGCGCGCTGCCGGCCTTCATCGGCGTCGTCGCGGGCACGCTGACCGTCGGGCTGGCGCAGGGCGAGGTCGAGCGTCTGGCATCGCAGCCGGACGCGATGAAGGTGAGCCGGCGCGACCTCGCCTTCGCCGCTGCGACCGGGCGGGACGGGGCGACCACGGTGGCGGCGACGATGATCGCGGCCGCGCGCGCCGGCATCGCCGTCTTCGCCACCGGCGGCATCGGCGGCGTCCACCGCGGGGTGGAGGAGACGCTCGACGTCTCGGCCGATCTGGAGGAGCTCGGCCGCACCCCGGTCGCGGTGGTCTGCGCCGGCGCCAAGTCGATCCTGGATCTGCCGCGGACCATGGAATACCTGGAGACCAGGGGCGTGCCGGTCGTCGGCTACCGCACCGGCGTCCTGCCCGCCTTCTATCTGCGCGAGAGCGGCATCGCGGTGCCCCACAGGGTCGACGACGCGGCGGCGGCGGCGCGTCTCATCGCGGCCCAGCGCGCGCTCCGTCTCGGCGCCGGGATCGTGTTCGCCAACCCGCTGCCGGAAGCGGCGGCGCTGGACCCGGAGCGGATCGAGGCGGCGATCGCCGATGCGCTCGGCGAGGCCGGCCGCGCCGGCGTCGGCGGCAAGGAGCTCACCCCCTTCCTGCTCGACCGGATCGCCGAGATCACCGGCGGCGAGAGCCTCGCCGCCAATGCCGCGCTGCTGACCGACAACGCGGCGGTCGCGGCCGCGATCGCGGTGGCGCTGGCCGCCCGCACCGAATAGGAGAGAGATGACCGTCATCGAGCGCGCGACCCGCGAGCACGACCTCGCGCTTCCCATCGAGCCGGTGGCCACGCTGCTCGCGCGCTACCGCGACCGGCATCCCGGCAAGACCGCCATCGTCGATCTCGACCGGGACAGCCGGATCGACTTCGCCGGCCTCCACGCGGCGGCCAACCGGGTCGCCAATTTCCTCGCGCGCCGCGGCGTCGGGCACGGCGACCGGGTGGCGCTGCTCTCGGAAGAGAGCCTGGAGAAGCTGGTCCTCTGGCTCGGGATCTGGCGTCTCGGCGCGGTGGTGTGCCCGCTCAATGTCGAGATGAACGCGGCCCATGTCGGCGAGCTCCTCGCCAATATCGAGCCCCGCTTCACCTTCGTGCACCAAGACCTCGACGCGGCGGCGATGGGTGCCGGAGACCCGGCGGCGCGCGAAATCTTCGGCGACCGGGACGGCGACGGTTTCTTCGCCCGGCTCGGCGACCTGCCGGCGAGCCCCGAAGTGGGAACCTGCAACGGCATTGCCGACATCGCCGCGATCTTCTGCACCTCGGGCACCACGTCGAAGCCCAAATGCGTCGTCTTCGACCACACCGCCTATTGGCTGAGCGGGCTCTCGACGCTGGACATGCTGGGGCTGACGGCGGACGACAGGACGCTCGAATACCGCTCCTTCGGGTGGAACTCGGCGCAGATCCTCAGCCTGATGCCGTTCCTCCAGACCGGGCTCACCCTGCATATCGCCCGGCGCTTCTCGCACGGGCGGTTCTTCCACTGGATCCGCGACAACGGCATCACGTTTGCCGCCGGCGTGCCGACGGTGGTCAACATGCTGCTCAACGAGCCCGCCGGGATCGCCGCCGACGACGTGCCGACGCTGCGCCTGATGACCTGCTCGACGGCGCCGCTCAGCCCCGACCAGTGGCGCAGCTTCGAGGAGATGTACGGCGTCACCCTGCTCCAGCTCTACGGCATGTCCGAGGCGGGGTGGATCTGCGGCAACCGGCACGACCGGCGGCGCATGGGCACCGTCGGCCCGCCGGCGAGGCACCAGGAATTCGTCATCGTCGACGGCGACGGCAAGCCCTGCCCGCCGGGCGTCGAGGGCGAGGTCACGGTCGGCGGGCCGCAGACCAGCCGCGCCACCATCTCGCCCGACGGGGTGTGGGAGGACCACAGCCTCGCGCGGCTCAGGACCGGCGACCTCGCGACCATGGACGAGGACGGTTTCGTGCGGGTCACCGGCCGGACCAAGGACTTGATCATCCGGGGCGGGGTCAATATCGCGCCGCTGGAGATCGACCACGTCCTGATGCGCCACGACGACATAGCCGAAGCCGCCGCCGTCGGCGTGCCCGACCCGATCTATGGCGAGGAGGTGGTGTGCTACGTGGTGGCGAGACCCGGGCGCGCGCCCGGCGAGGCCGAGATCGACGCGCATTGCGCGGCGAGCCTGCCCGCGTTCAAGCGTCCCAGGGCGGTGGTGTTCACCGACTCGCTCCCCAAATCCGACCGCGGCAAGATCCGGCGCGACGCGCTGCGCGAGATGTGGATCGAGGCCAAAGGCGAGGACGGCGCGTAGGCCGGGGACGCCGCCGGTACCCCTGACGCCCGGAGGGTCGGTCCGCGCCGGGCTCGCGCCGGCTCACTTCGAGCCGGGCGGGCCCTGGAACTCCCAGGTGTGGCCCTGCGGATCGGTGACGAAGAGCTGGGGCTCGCCGAGCAGGTTCGAGATCTCCTCGAAATGTATGCCGAGCGCGCGCATGCGGCCGCGGAAGGCATCCACGTCGCCGATGCGCCAGGCGGTGTGGCGCCCGGCGGGCTCGATATTGGCGTCCTCCGCCGGCTTCAGCGCCACGTCGTTGGCGATCAGGTGGAACTGCACGTTGTCGCGATCGTCGCCGAGCCATGCGCCCGGGCCGAGATCGTCCAGCGCCTTGGGGCGCGGCAGCAGCTTGAGGTCCAGCACCTTGGTGTAGAACTCGATACACGCGTCCAGCTTCTCGGTGGCGATCGGGATGCCCTCGTGGATCGAGCCCTGCCAGGTCAGGCGCGGGGCGTCGGTTTCGCTCATGGCTTCGCCTCCTTTGTCGGGTTTGCGATGCTACACCGCTTTCGCCCGAAAGCGCGCGGGGTCGACATCGTGCAGCAGGTCGGGCGCGCCGTAGTCCCGGATGATGCGCGCGGGATCGGCGGGCGGCGCGTCGCCGCCATGCTCCAGGAATGCGCCCAGATAGCGCGAATGCGCCACCAGCCGGCGGCCGAAGTCGAGCTGGGACTCCTCGTACCGGGCGAGAGCCGCGGCGATATCGTCCGATTCCGCAAGCGACTCCGCGAGGCATTGAGCGTCGAGCGCGGCCTTGGAGACCCCGCCTATCGAATGGGGCCGGGCGACGAAGGCGGCATCGCCCATGACCGCGACCCGGCCATGCGTCATGCGCGCGGACTCCATGTCGGTTATCGCCTGTAGCAGCGGCTGCGGCACGCGCTCGACGACCGCGGCCACGGCCGCCGGCAGTCGGTCACCGGCGTCCGCCTTCATCGCGGCGACCGGGCCGGGCCGGATGAGCGGCGGCGGGATCGAGATTCCGTGGTTCGTGCCGCCCGCGTCGGTGAACAGGTCGCGGAGCGCGTCGGGCCCGGCCGGGCGGTACCAGATGAAGTAGATGCGCCGGTGGCCGGGGCGCATGTCCTCGCCCGGACCCGGGACGACCATGGTCAGCAGCAGCTCGCCCGGCGGGAAGCAGAAGACGATCCGCCCGCCGATGGCGTCGCCGGTCTCCCGCGGCACGTCCTGCTCCTCGACGATGCCGCGCCAGGCGACGTAGCGGGCATAGCGGGGTTCGGTCTCCGGCATCAGCTGCCGCCGGACGGTGGAGAAGACGCCGTCGGCGGCGACCAGCAGGTCGGCGGCGAGGCGGGTGCCGTCCTCGAAGACCGCGGTGACCGACCCTGCATCCTGCTCGACGCCGCGCAGCGTCATCCCCTGGCGGTAGATTCCGGGCGGGACGATGTCGCGCAGCGGCCGGTACACCCGGGCCCAGCTGCTGCCCACCGTCGGGCGGCCGAGCGCGAAGGCGATCGAGCCGTCGCGCTCCATCCACACCTGGCTCAGATGCGCGACCCCGGCCGACGGCTCGAAGCGCGCGCCGATGCGGTCCATGATGTCCAGTAGCTGGGCGGAAATCCCGAGACCCGCCCCGCGGCCCGTGAGGTCGCCCACGGTGCGTTCGAACACCGTCGCGTCCCAGCCCGCCCGGCGCAGCAGGCTGGCGGCGAGCAGCCCGCCGACCGAGCCGCCGATCACCAGCGCGTGGGGTTTGTCCGAGATGGCACGCCCGCCTTTCGCATGTCCCGCGCGAGTTAACCACATTAGGCGGCGGCGATGCATGGGCACGCCGAAGCCCGGGTGCCAGCCCGGACTTCTCAGTGCGCCGTGGAAAGGCGCTGTTCCTCAGCGGGTGCGAACCCCGCCCGGCAACTGTCGCTCCGGCCGGTAGCAATCGGGGCGGTTGAAGGAGGCAACGACTTCGGCTGAAGCACTTCGGTGCAACGGGCCGCCTTGGGCGGCTTAGCGACCATGCGGGCCGCAACGCGAGTGAACGCCGAGCAGGCCTCGAAACGGGCGATGCGGAGGCCGACCCGCCTGAGAAACGGGGAAGGCTGTAATCGGTCGGGAAGCGAGCGACGCGCGCACCGGCCGGCTCCGCCGGGGTAGTGGCGGCGGCACGCATGGAAGAGGGGGACGGTGGCAACACGGGAAGCCCTGACGGTGGCGTGGCACGCGCCAACCGGAACCTCGCGAGGGGCAGGCCGGGCCGTCAGGGTGGCGGAGGGGCTTGTATTACCGCGGAAGCCGGGTAACGCCGGTGGAGGGAAGGAGCCCTGGTTCGAGAGCGATGCGGGAAGGAGCGAAGGCATGGCCACTGGCGAGAGCCTAGCAGGGCCGGAGCGGGTTCGGAAACTCCAGACCGTATTACATGCGAAAGCCAAGGAAGAACCCGAGCGGCGTTTTCATTCGCTGATCGACAAGGTGTGGCGCGAGGACTTTCTTGCCGAAGCCTGGCGGCGGGTGCGCCGCAAGGGCGGCTCCGCCGGGGTGGATGGAGAGACGTTGGCGGACATCGAGCGATACGGCGTGGGGCGCTGGCTTGGGGAACTGGCGCGGGAACTGAAGGATGGAGCGTACACACCGAAGCCGGTACGGCAGGTGCTCATCCCGAAGAAGCAGCCCGGCAAGTTCCGGCCCTTGGGCATCCCCTGCATCCGGGACCGGGTGGCGCAGACATCGGCTCTGCTGGTGCTTGAGCCGATATTCGAAGCGGACCTGCAACCGGAACAGCACGCCTACAGGCCGGGGCGGAGCGCCCACGACGCGGTAAGGCGCGTCCACAGCCTGCTTAACACGGGGCACAACGAGGTGGTCGATTGCGACCTGTCCAACTACTTCGGCGAAATCCCGCATGCCGAGCTTCTCAAGAGCTTCGCCCGGCGCGTTGGCGACGGGCGGATGCTCAAGCTCATCAAGGCGTGGCTGGAAATGCCGGTGGAGGAGGACGACGGCGAAGGCGGCAAGCGCCGCACGAACCGGGCGCGCAGAGAGCGGAAAGGCATCCCGCAGGGGGCGCCGATAAGTCCGCTGGCCAGCAACCTCTACATGCGGCGCTTCATACTGGGCTGGAAGGCGCTGGGCTTCGCCCGGCGCTTGCGTTCGGAAATCGTGAACTACGCCGACGATCTCTGCGTGCTCGGCAAGGCTCCGGCGGCGGAAACGCTGGCGGCGGTCGAGCGGCTCGTGGACGGTCTGAAGCTGGCGGTCAGCGAACGCAAAACCCGATGCCTGCGGTGCCCGGAGGAGGCGTTCGAGTTCCTCGGATACCGTATCGGACGCAATTATCGACCGCACGGGAAGGGCGCCTATATCGGCACCCGGCCCAGCAAGGCGAGCGTCCGGAGCATCTGCCGCAGGATCAGCGAGATGACGGCGCGGCGCTACAGCCGGCAGCCGCCGGAGGCGATGGTGGAAAGCCTGAACCGGGTCATGACCGGATGGGCGAACTACTTCAGCCTCGGCCAGGTCAGCCCGGCCTACGGCGCCATCGACCGCCACGCGATCCGGCGGCTTCGCCGGTGGCTCTGTCTCAAGCACAAGGTGAAGACCGGGAAATACGTGCGCTTCCCGGACACGAGGCTGCGCGACGAATACGGCCTCACCCGCCTGTCGCCGAGGACCAGGGGCCTTCCGCATGCGAAGGCATGATCTCGTCCGAAAGCCGGATGCGGGAAATCCGCACGTCCGGTTTGATGAGCGGGGGCTGGAAACGCGGCCATGGGCGCCGGACTGAGGCCCGGTGCGAAAGCGCCGGATAAGCCACCGGACCCTAAAGCTGGCGCGCCAGTCCTCGACTCCACCCCCTGTCATGGCCTGCGCGGCGCTGTCCGGCCGACAGGGCAGGAGAGGCGCGCGGCGCGATGCGGCACATCGGGCAAGCGCCTCGACGCACCCTGTCGGCCGGACAGCGCCGCCCGAAGGGTCGCGCCCGGGCGCCCGCCCGCGGCGTCGCGGGCCTCGATCGTATTGCCCGATACGCTCTTCGGCCCGCTCCTGGCGGGACGAACGCCCGGGCGCGACGCAGGCCGTGACAGGGGTGAGAGGTCCGGGCTAGGCTTCGGTTCGGCTGCAAGAACCAAGCCTGCGGATGGGAGGATTGAAATGGTTTCGATTCGGCGAGTCTATGCGTGCCTCGTGCTCGGCGCGGCGGCGATCCCGCTGGTCGCCGGCGCGGTTCATGCGAAGACGGTAAAGCTCACCGTGGTCGGCGCGCCGCCGCCGATCGTCACCCCGGTCCAGGTCACCAAGGAGTATTTCGTCCCCGAGGTCGACAAGCGGATCGCCGCTTCCGGCAAGGATTTCAGGATCGAGTGGACCCAGGCCTACGCCTTCACGCTCGCGAAGTTTCACGAGGTGCTGGAGGCGGTCGAGGACGGCATCGCCGACGTGGGCGTGCAGATCCACGTCTTCGAGGAATCCAAGCTGCCGCTTGAGAACGTTTCCACCTACGTCCCGTTCGGCACCGCCGACGTCCATGCCCTGACCCGGATCATGCGCGACGTCCACAAGCAGGTGCCGGAGATGGGCAAGGTGTGGCACGGCTACAACCAGGTCTATCTCGGCACCGGGGTCAACGACACGATCCACCTGATGACCAAGTATCCGGTCAAGCGCTACGAGGATTTGAAGGGGCGCAAGCTCGGCGCCAGCGGCACGATGGGGAACTACCTGCTCAATACCGGCGCGGTGGTGGTGAGTTCGAGCATGGCGCAGGCCTATCTGCACATCAAGAACGGCGTCTATTCCGGCTACCCGGTCTCCTGGGGGCTGGGCTTTCCCTACAAGATCTATCAATCGGCGCCCTACCTCACCAAGGTCAATTTCGGCGCGATCGCCGCCACCGGGCTCAGCGTCAACACCGATTCCTGGAAGAAGCTGCCCGGCTGGGTGCAGACGATCTTCCGCGAGGTGGCGGTGGGCTGGCAGGACCGCCACGCGGCGGTCAGCCTGGGCAAATCGAAGAAATTCGAATCCATCATGGCCAAGGCCGGGGCCAAGATCTCCGACTTCCCGGCGGCGGAGCGCGAGCGCTGGGCGCGGGCCCTGCCCAATGTCGCCAAGCAGTGGGCGGAGAGGCTGGAGAAGAAGGGCCAGCCGGGGCAGCGCGTGCTCGCGGCCTATATGCAGGGCCTGCGCGACGCCAAGGCCGAGATCGTCCGCGACTGGGACAGGGAATAGCCTCGTCCCGCAGTCCCGCCCCGGGTGTCCGCGCCGCGCGGCCGCGCCCGGGGCGCCTCCCTTGAGCGCCTAGCCGATGGCCGACAGGTCCGCTCCCGGCGCGGCGCGGCGCCTCGACCCCATGGTCGCGGTCGATTGGGCGATCTCCGGGCTGAACGCGGTCGGCACGCTCTGGATCTTCGCGATCATGGTGGCGATCAACGCCGACGTGTTCGCGCGGTTCCTGTTCAGCGCGCCGATCAGCGGCGTGCCGCTGCTGATCGAGCTGTCGATCGTCGCCATCGTCTTCGTCCAGCTCGCCGCCGCGCTCAGAGGCGGGCGGATGACCCGTTCCGACGTGCTGATCGGCCGTCTGCTCGGTTCCCGGGCGATGCTGGGCCACACCCTGCAGGCGATATACCACCTCGCCGGCGCCGTCCTGATGGCGGGGATCGTCCTCTATGTCCTGCCGATCTTCCAGCGCGCGTGGGAGCGCGACACCTATGCCGGGCTGGAGGGCGACGTGACGATCGCGATCTGGCCCTTCAAGCTTTTCCTTGTCCTCGGCGCGGGGTTCTGCGCGGTCCAGTTCCTGCGCGAGCTATGGGCCGATCTCCGGTTCATCGCGCGCCGGCGGCGGGAGGGCGACCGGGAGCTGGGCGGTCCGCTCGCGGGCATCGCCGCCGCCATCGCCGTCGCGCTGGTCTTCCTCGCGCTCGGCACCGCGTTCGACTTCACCAGGGCGCAGATCGCCGTGATCTCGGTGCTCTTCGTCCTGTTCCTGGTCTATGTCGGCGTCCATGTCGGGGTCGCGCTCTCGCTGCTCTCCTTCATCTGCGTCTGGATCATGCGCGACAACTTCGAGATCGCCGGCAGGCTGATGGGGCTGGCGGCATCCGAAGGCCTGCAGCGCTACGAGTTCGGCGTCATCCCGCTGTTCGTGCTGATGGGGCTGTTCGTCAGCGTCTCCGACATCGGCAAGGACACCTACGACGTGGCGAACCACCTGTTCCGCCGCTTCAGGGCGGGGTTGGGCTCGGCGACGGTCGGCGCGAACGCGGTCTTCGCCGCGGTGACCGGGACCTCGATCGCCTCCGCGTCGGTCTTCACCAAGGTCGCGGTGCCGGAGATGCTGCGGCTCGGCTACCGCCCCCGCTTCGCCGTCGGCGTGGTGGCGGGCTCGTCGGTGCTCGGCATGCTGATCCCGCCGAGCCTGCTGCTGATCCTGTTCGGCATCCTCGCCGAGACCTCGATCGGCGATCTGTTCATCGCCGGGATCGTCCCCGGTCTCCTCCTGTCGGCGGCCTATTGCGCGCTGATCTGGATCATGGCGCGCCGCTTTCCCGACCGGGTCGCCGCGCGCGAGACGCTGGAGCGCGAGACCCGCTCGGAGATGTCCGCTCGCGAGCTCTGGGTCAAGCTCGCCCCCATCGTGCTCTTGATCCTTATCGTGCTCGGCGGCATCTATGGCGGGGTGTTCACGGCGACCGAGGCGGGCGCGGTCGGCGCGCTGGGCGCCATGATCCTGACGATGCTCAAGCGCAGGCTGACCTGGAAGACGTTCTGGGAGGCGTTGTCGGAGACCGGGCATGTGACCGCGGCGATCTGCTTCCTGCTGATCGCCGCCCAGCTCTACTCCCGGATGATCGCCTTGTCCGGCGTCCCCAACCTGATGGAGCAGTACATCCTCGCATCGGGGCTCGGCTATGCCGGCCTGCTCGCGGTCTACATCGTGGTGCTGATCCTCCTCGGGACCATCCTGGACGCGGGCTCGATTATGCTGATCACCGTGCCCCTCGCGGTGCCCGCGCTGGCATCGTTCGACATCGACCTCGTCTGGTTCGGGATCGTGACCATCATCGCGGTCGAGATCGGGCTGCTGACGCCGCCGCTCGGGCTGGCGTGCTTCGTGATCCACAACAACCTTCAGGACCGCCGCATCAAGGTGGAGGACATCTTCTGGGGCGCGGCGCCGTTCGCGCTGACCATGCTGGTGGTCCTGATCCTGGTCACCGTGTTCCCCTGGATCGCGCTCGCGCTCGTATAGCGGGCACGCGGTCTCAGGCCATGCCGGAAATCGTGTGCTGCTTCGGCCGGGGCGGGGTCTCCCCGGTGCCGGCGGCGTAGACCCGCCGGACGGCGGGGCGCGCCATCAGGCGGTCGTACCAGCCGTTGACGCGGGAAAACCGGTCGCGGTCGAGCATCGCCGGACGCAGCTCGGTCACCCGGTGGACGATGGCGAGCATGCCGATATCCGCCAGCGAGTAGGTCTCGCCGGCAAGCCACGGCCCGTCGGCGAGATCTTCCTCCGCCCGCCCGATGACGAAACCGAGGCGGTCGAAGGCATGGTCGATCTCGCCCTCGTCGAACCCGCCGCCGACGATCCGGCGCATACGCTCCCGCCTTTCCGGCGCGGGCATGCGGTGGAGCAGGCGCTCGATCTCGGCGGGCTCAAGATCGGTCATCTTCCGCTTCAGCACCCCGTCATAGGTCGCGTTCTGCAACGCCGGATGGACCATGTCGGCGGCCCAGGTCCAGAGCCGCATGCGGCTCCGCGCCCCGGGGTCGGACGGGCGCAGCGGCGGGTCGGGAAATGCGTCCTCGAGGTACTCGGCGATCGCCGCCGAGTTGACGATGGGGCGCCCGTCATGCACCAGCGTCGGCACCACCCCCCAGGGGTTGAGCTTGAGATAGTCGGCGCTCAGATGCGCATGGTGCTGGAGCTCGATATAGCGGCTGACATAGGGCAGCCCCTTCTCGACCAGCGCGAGGCGCACCTGTTTGGAGCAGGTCGACAGGCCGGAATGATAGAGCTCGAGCATCTCTCCCTCCTCAGTTGCCGCGTTCGTCCGCGCCCAGCAGGCTGCGGGGCGGCTCGCCGTCCAGCCAGCGGCGCACGTTGCGCGCGCCGAGCCGCACCGCCTCGACCTGCGCGCCCGCCACGCTGGCCGAGTTGTGCGGCGCGGCGATCACGTTTGGCAGGTCGAGGAACGGATGGTCGATGCGGAACTCGCCGTGCCGCACCGGCTCGACCCACCACGACTCCAGGCAGGCGAAGAACCGCCGGTTGGCGACGAGGTGGCGGTAGAGCGTGTCCTGGTCGACGATCTCGCCGCGCGCGACGTTGACCAGGATCGCGTCGTCCTTCATCCAGCCGAGCTCGCGCGCGCCGATCAGCCCCGCCGTCGCCCTTGTCAGCGACAGCGAGACCAGGACGACATCGGCGGCGCGGAGCACCTCTTCCAGCGCCGCCAGGGTGCCGATGAACGCCACCGCCTCGGCGGTCTCGCCGCTGCGGTTGATGGCGTGGATCTCCGCACCCAGCGCCCGGAACAGCCCCGCCGCCTGCCGCCCGACGCCGCCGAAGCCGATTATCGCGCAGACCGCCCCGTCGAGGGTACGGTTGGCGACGAACTGGTTGAACCGCCCCGCGCGCATCTCCCGGTGCTCGACCGGCAGGCGCTTGGCGGCGGCCAGCGTCATCGCCAGCGCGAACTCCGCCATCGGGCCGGCGAACGCGCCCGCATTCGAGGCGATCGGCAGGTCGCGCGGGAACAGATGCAGCGGCACGTGGTCGACCCCCGCGGTCAGGAGCTGGACGAAGCCGAGCGAGGTCATCGCGGCCACGTCGTCCGCCGCGACCTCGATCCGGGGGTTCTGGGCGATCAGCACGCGCGCCCGCGCCCGCGCGTCCTCCCAGTCTCCCGGCGCGAGATCGGGCCTGTACAGCAGCTCGCAGCGCGCGCCGAGCTCGTGGCGGTAGACGCTGCGCGCCTCGGCGGCCGGGTCGTGGGCGACAAGGACGCAGGGCGGGGCCGCGGTCATCTGGGATACTCCATCTTTGGGCGAGGACCCGGTGCGGCGCCCCCGCTACCGCCAGGAAGGCTCTTCCGGGTCCGGGTTGTCGGGATGGGTCGAGTCCGGGCCCATATAGACGCCGCGTTTCCAGCTCCGCTTGAGGGGATCGGCGACGCCCACCTCCATGCGCCCGATGCCGGCGATCTCGATCTCCGCGCGGTCGCCGTCCTGCAGCGGCCCCAGCCCCTCGTGATTGGTGCCGCAGCCGATGACGTCGCCCGAGTTGAGGGTCATGATTGCGCTCGCCCACGCGACGAGCTCGGGCACCGGGTGCTCCATGTCGGCGGTGTTGTAGTCGTGGCGCAGCTCGCCCGAGACCCGGAACCGGACGTCGAGGTCGTTGGGGTCGGCGATCTCGTCCGCCGTGACGATGCACGGGCCGAGCGGGGCGAAGGTGTCGAAGGACTTGCCCATCCAGCTCCGCGCCCGCCAGGTCGAACGCCCCTCGCCGCGCGCGGAGACGTCGATCAGGCAGGTGTAGCCGAACACCGCCTCGCGCCAGTGCTCCCGCCGCACGCGCCTGGCCGGGCCCTTGACGACCAGGGCGAGCTCCGCCTCGTGGTGAAACGCCCAGGGCTCGGTCGTCTCGGGCAGCATGACGGTGTCTCCCGGTCCGATCACCGCATCGTGGTTTTTCAGGAACATGTTGAGCGGGCGCGGATCGCGCTCCCGGTGCTCCCGGTAATTGCCGATGCAGCAGAGCATCTTGCCGGGCCGCGGCAGCGGCGCGCGCAGCCGGACCCGGTCGAGCGGGATCGCGTCTCCTTCGGCGTCCAGGCGGGCAAGGTCTCCCCGCATCGCATCGAAGCCGTCGACGATGCCGTTCATCGTCCGCGCCGGGCCCCCGACCGCCTCGGCCATGTCGACGATACCGCGCGGCGTCAGCAGGCCGGGCCGGACCTCGCCGCCTTCCCGATCCTGAAACTGGACGAGCTTCAAGTGCTTCCCTCCATCGGCCGGCCTCCCCTGCGCCGCGGATCGTCCCTCAGGGCCCGTCGACCATCGCGAAGACGCGCGCCGGCGAGCCGTCGAGCCCTTCGAGCCGCAGCGGGATCGCCGCCAGCACGAACGGTTCGGCGCCGATGGCGCCGACATTGGTGACCATCTGGACGATCGTCGTGCCGTTGCCGAGCAGCGCGCGGTGGTTCGGCCCGGGCGGCAGGCCCGGCGCCGGCGGCATGCGCCAGAACGGGATCTCCGGATGGAAGTCGATGGCGACCGCGCTGACGCCGCGTTCGACCAGCAGCCGGCTGACGCTCACGTCCATGTAGATGACGTCGTTCCAGTAGGCGTCGGTGCCCCATGCCCGGTCGGTCCAGGCGGTATGCAGGATCGGGATCACCGTTTCGTCGAACGCCACGCCGGTCTCCAGGATCGCGTCCGCGGTGACGCTCCCGCCGGGCTCGATATGCGTCAGCGGAATCACGCGTCCCGGCTTCACCAGGCTCTCCAGCGGGATCTCGTCGACCGCCCTGCCGCCATCGATGAAGTGGCGCGGCGCGTCGATATGAGTGCCGATATGGGTCAGGATCTCGACCTTGCTGGTCATGTGATGGGCGATCTCGATTCCGTCAGCCAGCTCGATGCGTTCCTCCGCGAGCGTCGCGGCCTGGGCCTCGCTGAGCGCGGTCAGGGCGATGCAGCGCGTCGGGTTGTCCCGGTACTGCGCGAGCCGCGGCATCGGGCGCATGTCGCGGTTGATCGGCAGCGTCAGGTCGACGATTCGCATAACTCTCCTCGCTCGGTTCACGGGGGACGAGGGCGCCAGGGAGTCGGACCCCGGTCAGTTCAGGGTCTCGGGCTCTCCCGGCGGCTCGTCGGTCGGCGGGCGGCCCTGGGTGGGGCCGGAATGGTGGTGGCAGATTCTCCAGAGGCTGCCCTCGCGCACGAACAGGTTGGTGGCGAGCAGGAACTGCCCCTCCAGCTCCTCGTAGCAGGTCACCACGCCGATATCGCCGTTGGCGTAGGCGATGGCGGCATGGCACGAGATGTCGGGCGAGTTGGGATTGCCGATGATCGCCGCCCAGCTCCGCATCACCGCCTCGCGGCCGATCAGCACGTCCCAGCCCGGGTGCATGCAGACGATGGGCTCGCGTTCCGCCCACATCGCCTCCATCGCCTCGGCGTCACGGTCGGCGAAGGCGCGGTAGAACGCCTCGTTGGCAAACAGCAGCGTGTCGATATCGGACATCCGGTGTCCCCCGGCCGAACAGCAGCACATGCGCCGCGCTTTGGCAATCCGGGGACCGCCTCCGCCTTGTCCGGTCCCCGGCCCTGTGGTCAAATCCGCTGCCGCGGATTCGGGAGACCGCCATGTTCCTGCGCAATTGCTGGTATGTCGCCGCCTACGACCACGAGGTCGGCGAGGCGCCCTTCGCCCGCACGCTCCTCGGCGAGCCCGTCGTGCTCTACCGCAAGAGCGACGGCACCGCCGCGGCGCTCGCCGATTCGTGCTGCCACCGGGCGCTGCCGCTGTCGATGGGGACGGTCGTCGGCGACCACCTGCGCTGCGGCTATCACGGCCTCGTCTTCGCCGCCGACGGCGCCTGCGTCTCGGTCCCCGGCCAGACCGCGGTGCCGCCCGGCGCCGCCGTGCAATCCTACCCGGCGACCGAGCGCTATGGCTGGATCTGGGTGTGGATGGGCGATCCCGCGCTCGCCGATCCGGCGCTGCTGCCGGACTGGCACTGGCTCGAATCGCCCGACTGGGAGATGGTGGAGGGCAATGGCGGGAAGCCGCTGCCGATGGCCTGCAACTACGAGCTGATCTCGGACAACCTGTTCGACCTCACCCACCTGTCCTATGTGCATGCCCACCTCGACCTCCATCGGCACCGACGCGATCGTCGATTTTCCCTGCAAGACCGAGCGCCTGGAGCGGTCGGTGCGCATGTCGCGGCTGGTGATCGACCGCCCCGCGGCGCCGTTCTACCAGTGGTGCGGCAACTTCGCGGGCAATGTCGACCGCTGGCTGATCACGACGATCGACATGCCGTGCTTCCTGGTCAACCACGCGGGCTGCGTCGATACCGGGACCGGGATCGACATGCATGACGGCCGCCGCGACGGCGGGGTGGAGCTCAAGGTGCTGAACGCGCTCACCCCGGAGACCGCGACGACGACGCACTATTTCTACGGGCACACGCGCAATTTCCGCCTCGGAGAGGAAGAGGTGACCGAGAAGTTCCGCACCAACTTCACCCAGGTCTTCCTGGAGGACAAGGCGATCCTGGAGGCCCAGCAGGCGATGATGTCGAGCGATCCCGATGCGCCGCAGATCGACATCAACGCGGACGGCCCCGGCATCCAGGTCCGCCGGCTGCTGCGCGAGCTGATCGCCGCCGAGCGGCGCGACCCCGCGTCGATCGCCGCGGAATAGGCGAAGCGGCAATGGCGGCGCTCGACGGGATCCGCATCCTCGAACTCACCACGATGATCACCGGCCCGCTCGGCGGGCAGATGCTCGCCGATCTCGGGGCCGATGTCGTCAAAATCGAGAACCCCGCCGGCGGCGACATGTTCCGCAGCTGGCGGGGCGGCACCTACAGCGCCCATTTCCTCGCCTATAACCGCAACAAGCGCTCGATGACCCTCAATTTGCGGTCGGAGGAGGGGAGGGAGATCCTGCTCCGCCTGGTCGAGACCGCCGACGTGCTGCTGGAGAACTTCCGGCCGGGGGTGATGGACCGGCTCGGCCTCGGGCTGGACGCGCTGAGAGCGCGCAATCCGGGGCTGATCTATTGCTCGATCACCGGTTTCGGCGAGGACGGACCCTACCGGGACCGCCCGGCCTACGATGCCGTCGCGCAGTCGCTGTCGGGCGTCTCCTCGATGTTCATCGAGCCCGAGGACCCGCAGATCACCGGACCCACGATCGCCGACAACATGACCGGAATCAACGCCTGCTACGGCATTCTCGGCGCCCTGTTCGAGCGCGAACGGACCGGCAAGGCGCGCCGGGTCGACGTCAACATGCTCGAATCGACCATCACCTTCATGCCCGACCCGTGGTCCAACCTGATCCAGGGCGGGTTCCCGCAGGGGCCGCATGCGAGGGTCCGGGCGTCGCAGTCCTACTCGCTGCGCTGCTCGGACGGCAAGCTGCTGGCGCTCCATCTGTCGTCGCCGCAGAAATTCTGGCAGGGGGTGCAGAACGCGTTCGAGCGGCCCGATCTCGGCGCCGACGAGCGCTTCGCCCTGCGAGAGTCGCGAATCGAGAACTATTTCGCGCTCAAGGCCGAGTTCCAGAAGACGGTCGGAACCAGGCCGCGGGCGCACTGGATGGCCAGGCTGGAGGCCGAGGACGTGCCGTTCGCGCCGATCCTCACCCTGCCCGAGGTGCGCGAGGACCCGCAGGTCCGCCATCTGGAGAGCTTTTTCGAGACCGCGCACCCGGAGGAGGGGACGATGACGCTGCTGCGCCGGCCGGTGCGCTTCGACGGCGCGCGCGACGACCAGCCGACGGCGCCGCCGCCCCAGCTCGGCGAGCATACCGACGACATTCTGGGCGAGCTCGGCTACGACGCGGCCGGGATCGGCCGCCTGCGCCAGGACGCGGTGGTCTGACCGGCGGCGTGCGGTTGACCGCGCCTTGCCGCGCTGCGAAAAGGGCGGGGGCGGCAGGGCGAGCGGGGCGCGCCGGATGAAGGTCAGGATCACCGAGTATCTCGACATCGAGCTCGAAGCCGAGCGCTGGTGCTGCAATCGCTGCGGCCACGATCTGGGCGATGCGCGCGAATCCTACAAGCGGGGGTGCCTGGTACGCGAGCGCGACCCCCGCGAGATCCATTTCCCGATCGGCCCGAGCAAGGAGTTCAACTTCTCCTTCGATCCCGACTGGATGCGCATCGTCGAGTTCTACTGCCCGGGCTGCGCGGTCATGGTGGAGAACGAATACCTGCCGCCCGGCCACCCGCTGACCTGGGACATCCAGCTCGACATCGACAAGCTCAAGAAGAAGCACGGGGTGAAATCCCGCAGGCGGTCCCGCAAGCCCGCGTCCGGCGCAAAGCGCGCCGCCGGCCGCTCCCGGGCCGGGACCGGGGCGCCGGCGCGCTAGCCGAGCCGCTTGCGCCAGGCCGGCAAATGCGGAAACCTGTCCGTCCGACACGTCCGGGAAACGAAACCACAGGGAGCTCGACCATGAGGAAATCACTGCTCACGATCGCCGCCGCGGCGGTGGCCGGAGCGCTGCTCGCCGCGCCGGCGGTGCAGGCCGCGGAGGTCGCACTCAAGGGCATTTCCGCCTGGCCCAAGAACTTCCCGCTCACCCCCGATTTCCTGCGCTTCATCGAACACGCCAACAAGGAAGCGGCGGGGCAGTTCAAGATCAAGTTCATCGGCGGGCCGGAGATCGCCAAGGCGCCGGCCCAGGCCAAGGGGTTCAAGTCGGGTCTCTACGACCTGATGTTCACCGCCGCCAGCTACCACCGCGGCGTGGCCCCCGAGGTCGACGCGCTGTCGGCGACGATGATCCGGCCGTGGGATGCCCGCAAGTCCGGCGCGATGGACGCCCTCAACCGGGCGATGACCAAGCGACTCGACGGGATCATCCTGTCGCAGACCGCGACCAGCGTCTCCTTCGTGCTCTATCTCAGCCGCGAGCCCAAGCGGCACGCCGACGGCATGATCTCGCTCGAAGGCTTCAAGATGCGCTCGGTGCCGATCTATGACGCGTTCCTGAGGGCGCTGGGCGCGACCACCATCACCGTCCAGGTGCCGGAGATCTACAACGCGCTGGAGCGCGGGCTGGTCGACGGCTTCGCCTTCCCCGAGCTGTTCACCCGGCCTATGGGCTGGCCGAAATTCGTCAAGTACCGGGTCTATCCGAGGTTCTACCAGCTCGAGCCCTGCATCTTCATCTCCAACAAGGCGCTGAAGAAGCTGAGCCCGAAAGGCCGCGAGCTGATGCTCAAGCTGGGCCGCGACTGGGAGCACATTTCGCACGACTACTGGAAGCCGCTGGTGGAGAAGGAGTCCGAGATCCTCGCCAAGGAGTTCGGCCACAAGACGATCACCATGTCGGGCGACGCGGCGAAGCGCTATATCGGCCTGGCCAACAACCTGCCCATCGAGCGCCTGAAGAAGGTCGACACGCCCGAGGCGAAGACGCTTTCCAAGCTCTATCACGGCCAGTAGGCCGCAACCCCGCCCGCGCGCTCCGGAAGCCGCTTCGGGAGCGCGCGGCGGTGCCTCCCTGGCGTCGCCGCGATGAAACTCCTATCCCGCGCCTATGACGGGCTGATCGTCGGCCTCGCCATTCTCGCCGGGCTGATGCTGGTGGTGATCTTCGTCGGCATCATCGCCGACGTGGCGATCCGCACCGCCGGTTACAACGCGCTCCAGTGGTACAGCGCGATCGCCGAATACTGCCTCCTGTTCTCGACCATGCTGGCCGCCCCCTGGCTGGTGCGGCTCAGGGGCCACGTGGTCGTCGAGTCGCTGACCATGGCGATGCCGCCGCCGGTGCGATGGGCGATGGCCAAGGCGGTCTATGTGCTCTGCATCGTGCTGTCCCTGCTGTTCGTCTATTACGGCTTCGTCGAGCTGGCGCTGACGCTGGAGACCGGCGAGCTCGACCTGCGCTCGATCGACATGCCGAAATGGATCCTGTTCCTGCCGTTTCCGCTCGGCTTCACCCTGGTGGCGATCGAGTTCGGCCGCTATTTGCTCGGCTTCGGGTCCTACTACACCGGCAGGGTCGGCTCCTCGGAGTCGCTGTGATGGCGCTGCTCGGCGAGTGGTACGGCATCGCCGGGTTCCTGGTCGGCATGGTCGTGGTGTTCATGCTGCTCGGCATCCCGGTCGCCTTCGCCTTCCTGACCGCCAACATCGTCGGCGCGATGATCTATATGGGCGGGCTCGACGCGATGCCGCAGATCGTCGTCAACGCCGTCGAATCGGTCACCATCTTCGCCCTGATCCCGGTGCCGCTGTTCATCATCATGGGCGAATTGTTCTTCCACACCGGGCTTGCCATCCGGGTGTTCGACGCGCTCGACCTGTGCTTCGGCCGGCTGCCCGGGCGGCTCTCCTACATCACCGTCGTCGGCGGCACCATCTTCGCCACGCTGTCGGGCTCGACCATGGCGAATACCGCGATGATGGGCTCGATGATGGTCCCCGAGATGACCAGCCGGGGCTACAAGAAGCACATGTCGATGGGGCCGATCCTCGGCACCGGCGGGCTGGCGATGATCATCCCGCCATCGGCGCTCGCGGTGCTGCTGGCGAGCCTCGCCGAGATCGATATCGGGGCGCTGCTGATCGCCGGCGTGCTCCCCGGGCTGGTGCTGGCGGCGCTCTACTCGATCCTGATCTACGCCCAGGTCAAGCTCGACAAGGACGCGGCACCGGCCTATGTGGTGGAATCGGCCTCTCTCGGCCGGGTGCTGCTCGCGCTCGTGGTCAACGTCCTGCCGATGGGCTTCGTGGTGTTCTGCGTGATCGGGCTGATCATCCTGGGCATCGCGACGCCCACCGAATCGGCCGGGTTCGGTGCGCTCGGCGTGCTCATCCTCGCCGCGCTCTACCGGGTGCTCTCCTGGGACGTGATCGTGAAGTCGGTCGCCGGCTCGGTCCGGGTGACCGCGATGGTGCTGCTGATCATCCTCGCCTCCTCGACCTTCAGCCAGCTGCTTGCCTTCACCGGCGCCAGCGCCGGGCTGATCGACTGGGCGACCAAGGTCGATCTGGCGCCGATCGTCATGCTGCTGATCATGTTCGGTGTCCTCCTGGTCCTCGGCATGTTCATGGACCAGGTCTCGATGATGCTGATCACCGTGCCGATCTTCTTCCCGCTCGCCCAGACGCTGGAGTTCGACCTGGTCTGGTTCGGGCTGGTGATGCTGCTGGCGCTGGAGATCAGCCTCACCACCCCGCCCTTCGGGCTGCTGCTGTTCGTGATGATCGGCGTCGCGCCGCGCGGGACGACGCTCTGGCAGGTCGCGATGGCGGCCGCCCCCTATATCGGCTGCGCGCTGATCGTTCTGGTGCTGCTGATCCTGTTCCCCGGGCTCGCGCTCTACCTGCCGGGGCTGATGGTGAGCTGACCCGCGCTTGCTCCAATTTGGGGCTTGGTGTATCTTATACACATGTCACGCACCAATATCGACATCGACGACGAAGCCTGTGCCGAGGTGATGCGCCGCTTCCGCCTGGCGACCAAGCGGGAAGCGGTGAATTTCGCTCTGCGGATGCTCGCGGCGGAGCCGCTCGGGATCGATGAGGCCAGGCGGCTTCGCGGATCGGGCTGGGACGGCGATCTCGAAGAGCTGCGCTCCGGCCGCTCGGCTTGATCCTGGTCGATACATCCGCCTGGGTCGAATTCCTGCGCGGTACCGGCTCGGCGACCTGTAACCGCGTCGAGGCCCTGCTCGCGAGCGAGACCGCGACCTGCGACGTGGTCCGGATGGAGCTGCTGGCCGGCGCGCGCGACGAGCGCCATCTCGAGAATCTCCGACGCCTGCTTGCGCGAGCGGTCTTCATTCCTGTGATGCCGGCGGATTACGAGCGCGGCGCCGAACTCTATCGCCGCTGCCGACAGCGCGGCGAGACGGTGCGCAAGCTGGTCGACTGTCTCATCGCCGCCGTCGCGATTCGCGTCGATGTGGCGGTGCTCCATCGCGACGCCGATTTCGACGTCCTGGCGCGTCACACGGAGCTGCGGATCGACCGCTGCGGCTGAAGCCGCGCCCCCTCAACCCGGCCGGGCGAGGGCGGTGGCGATGCGTTCCAGGCGGACGGAGCCGACCGGCTTGCCGTCGCGGGTGACCGCGGCGACCTCCGCCCCGCTGCCGATCAGCGATTGAAGAGCGTCGTCGAGCACCGTCGCGGCGTCGATCTCGGGCGCGCCGTTCGCCGGCCCGGCGTCCATGATCGAGGCGACCTCGATCACCCGGCCGCGGTTGATGTCCTTGATGAAGTCGGAGACGTAGTCGTCCGCCGGGCGCAGCACGATGTCCTGCGGGGTCCCGATCTGCACCGCCTCGCCGTCGCGCAGGATGGCGATGTTGTTGCCGAGCCGCAGCGCCTCTTCGAGGTCGTGGGTGATGAACACGATGGTCTTGTGCAGCTCGGTCTGGAGGTCGAGCAGGATGTCCTGCATGTCGGTGCGGATCAGCGGGTCGAGCGCCGAGAACGGCTCGTCCATCAGCAGGATCTCGGCATCGGTGGCGAGCGCCCGCGCCAGCCCCACCCGCTGCTGCATGCCGCCCGAGAGCTGCGCGGTGTAGTAGTTCTCGTAGCCGCTGAGCCCGACCCGGTCGATCCAGCGCTGGCTGCGTTCGGCGACCTCCGCCTTGTCGACCCCCTGGATGTGCAGGCCGTAGGCGACGTTGGCGACGACGGTCCGGTGGGGCAGCAGCGCGAAGCGCTGGAACACCATCGACGCCTTCGCGCGCCGGAAGTCGCGCAGCGCCGGCGGGCTCATGGCGAGCACGTCCTCGCCGTCGACCAGCACCTCGCCCGAGGTCGGCTCGATCAGCCGGTTGACGTGGCGGATCAGGGTCGACTTGCCCGACCCCGACAGCCCCATCACCACCTGGATGTGACGCGCCTCGACGTCGAGGTTGATGTCCTTGAGGCCGAGCACGTGGCCGTGCCGCTCCAGCAGGTCGTCCTTGGACATCCCCGCCCGGACATGGTCCGTCATGGCGGCCGCGCTGGGCCCGAAGATCTTGTAGAGGTCCCTGATCGCGACCTTGATGTCAGCGTTGGTGCTCATCCCTCCGGTGCTTTTGCAGGTTCTTGCCGAATCCCTGCGAGATCCGGTCGAAGATGATCGCCAGCACGACGATGGCGAGGCCGTTCATCAGCCCGAGCGCGAGATACTGGTTGGAGATCGCCCTGAGCACCGGAACGCCGAGCCCCTTGACCCCGATCATCGAGGCGATGACCACCATGGCGAGCGACATCATGATCGTCTGGTTGACGCCGGCGAAGATGTTGGGGAGCGCCAGCGGGATCTGCACCCCCAGCAGCTTCTGGATATAGCTCGCCCCGAAGGCGTCGGCGGCCTCCAGCACCTCCCGGTCGACCAGCCGGATGCCGAGATTGGTCAGGCGCACGATCGGCGGCAGGGCGTAGATGCACACCGCGATCAGCCCCGGGACCTTGCCGATGCCGAGCAGCATCACGACGGGGATCAGATAGACGAAGCTCGGGATCGTCTGCATCACGTCGAGCAGCGGGGTGATCGCCGCCTGGACGCGGTCCGAGCGCGCCATGGCGATGCCGATCGGAATCCCCACCGCGATGCAGAGCAGCGTGGCGACGGACACGATGGCGAGCGTCGCCATCGTGTCCTGCCACATGCCGAGATAGCCGATCGCGAGAAACGCCGCGACCGTCCCGCCCACCACCAGCCAGTTCCGGGCGCCGAGCCAGGCGAAGGCGGCGATGGCCAGGATGACCAGCGGCCACGGGCTGGTCTGCAGCAGCCGCTCGAACCAGACCAGGAACTGGAGCAGCGGCTCGAAGAAGTTCTCGATCGCTTCCCCGTGGCTGCGCGAGAAATCGCGAAACCCCCGGTCTATGGCATTCTTGAGGTCGCGAAGCGCCTGATCCCCCAGCGTGGGGAATTTGTCCAACAGTTCCACGTCCGGAAGCCCTGGCGCAGCGCGGCCGGGTCCGCCGACGACCGGCGGTCAGCGGACCCGTGAGTAACCAGGGCCTACAGCGAGGCCTTCACCTTGGCCGCGGCATCCGCCGACACCCACTTGGTCCAGACGCCCTCGTGCTTGCGCAGGAACTCCACCGCCGCGTCCTCGCCGCTCGCCTGGTTGGCCTGCATGTAGACCAGCATGCCGTTCATGATGTCGCCGGGAAAGACGCGCTTCTTCAGATAGTCGAGCGCCACCCCGCCGGCCTTCATGAACTTGTCGCTGACCACGGTATGCACCTCGGACTTGGTCCAGGACGAGGGTTTCGGATCCGCGCATTCCTGTTCCGGTTTGACGATGCAGCCGTCCCAGTGCTCGCTGCCGACGAACGGCACGCCGAACGGCACCTTCACGATGCCGAGCTTGCCGACCAGCGCGGTCGGCGACCAGTAATAGCCGAACCAGTTCTGGCCCCGCTCCACCGCCTTGGCCATGGAGCCGTCCAGACCCGCGGCGGAACCGGGATCGACCAGCACCCAGCCCTTCTCCTTCATCTTGAAGCCCCGGAACAGGTTGGCGTTGGTCAACTGGCAGCCCCAGCCGGCCGGGCAGCCGACGAACGCCCCCTTCGACTTGTCCTCCTGGTAGGGGAACAGGTCGGGGCGTTCCAGGATGTCCAGAACCGTCTTCAGCTCAGGGTGCTTCTTCGCCGTGTGCGGCGAAATCCACCAGCCCTCGCCGAGCCCGGTGATCGGCCCTTCGTTCAGCGAGTGCAGCCGCCCTTCCTTGGTCGCCATGCCGAGCGGGTTGCGCACCGCGTTGATCCAGAGCTCGGGCGCAACGTCGGGCGCGCCCTTCTCGTTCATCGAGGTGAAGGTCGGCATCGTGTCACCCGGAACCAGCGAGGCCTTGCAGCCATAGCCCTTCTCCAGGACGATCTTGTCCACGTTGGCCATCAGCTCGGCCGATGCCCAGTTCATGTTCGCGATCACCACCGACCCGCAAGCGGCCAGCGCGCCCGGCGCCGCGGCCAGCCCTACCGCCGCCGCCGCCAGAACCGTCAGAAGCTTCTTCATGCGTACCTCCCACCTTCTTTTGCTACTGCGCCCCAGCATAAACACATGGCTGGAGAAGTCACCCCGGGATGTTCCCGGCGGTTGCAGGAAATTCAGAAATCGCCGGCAGGAATTGCGCCGGCTCCCCGTCGCGCCGGCAGGACGGCATCGAGCAGGGCGGGCGCGGCGCGCCACACCTCGCCCGCTGCGCGAATGCGCGGCAGGGGGAGGACGGGCGTCGTCGGCAGGAAACCGCGCAGCGTCTCCACGGTCGGCGCGAGGCCGACATCGTTGTCCTCCGACTCGCTGATCGCCGCCGCCGCGATGGCGATGCCCGCGCTCTCCAGGGCGCGCGCGGCGGTGAGCGTGTGGCTGAGCGCCCCCAGATAGCTGCCGCCGACGAGGACCGCGGGAAGGCCGAGCGCGGCGATCCAGTCGAGCACGGTCCGGCGCGTCGTCACCGGCACCATCGCGCCGCCCACCCCCTCGATCAGCAGGGTCTCGCCGGCGGCGGCGCACGCCTTCATCTCGGCCCGGCAGAACCCGACCAGGGCGTCGAAGTCGATCTCCCGCCCTTCGGCGGCGGCGGCCATGTGGGGGGAGAGCGGCGCACCGAAGCGCCAGGGCGAGATCCCGGCGATCCCGTCCGCGTCCACCGGCCGGCCGAGCGCGGCGAGGAGCCGGCCCGAATCCGAATCCGCGGGGGCAACCTCGTCGAGCCCGCTGATCACCGGCTTGAGCGCGCGCACCGGACGCCCCGCCTCGCGGAGCTGGTGGACCAGGGCCGCGGTCACCAGCGTCTTGCCGATTTCCGTGCCGGCGGCGGTGACGAACAGCGCGCGCGCGTCGGGATCGCGTTCCATCGGGCAAGCGGCGCTCAGGGCACGATCGCGATCTTGCCGAGATGCGAATCGCGGCGCATCTCGGCATAGGCGTCGGCCACCCGTTCGAGCGGATAGGCGGCGTGCAGCGGCAGCTCGATCTTCCCGCCCTCGATCGACGGGCCGAGATCGGCCCAGGCGCGCTCGACGATGGCGGCGATCTCGTCGTCCGAGCGGGTGCGGAAGGTCACCCCGATATAGTCGATCCGCTTGAGCGCGTGCAGGTCGAAGTCGAACTCCCCCGTCATCCCGCCGAGCCGCCCGACATTGACGATCCGGCCGCGAACCGCCGCCGCCTGCATGCCGGCGTTCACCGCCGGGCCCGACACCATGTCGACGATCAGATCGACCCCCTTGCCACCGGTCGCCGCGCGCACCCGGTCGGGCCAGAGGGGGTCGGATATGTCGATCCCCTCGTCCATGCCGAACGCGGCCAGGCGTTCCAGCCGGTCGCGCGAGCGCGAGGCGCCGAGCACCGGGGACGCCCCCTTGGCCCTGGCGATCTGCATGCCGACGATGCCGACGCCCGAACCGGCGCCGAGGAAGAGCACGCTCTCGCCCGCCGCGAGCCGGCCGTTGGTGACGATGGCATCGTGCATGGTCTCGACGGCGACGGGGAAGGCGGCCGCGCGCTCCCACGCCATGCCGTCGGGCACCGGGAAGACGTGGCGCTGGTCGACCGTGGTCAGTTCGGCGAAGGCGGAAGCGCCGAACCCCATCACCCGGTCGCCCGCCGCGAACCGGTCGGTGCCCGGGCCGAGGGCGGCGACCGTGCCGGCGAACTCGTTGCCGGCGATCGCCGGGCCCGATGCGCCGGTGCCGTGGCGGTGCCGGAGCGGCATCACCAGATCGGCGCGGTTGAGCCCCGCCGCCCCCACCCGCACCAGGAGCTCGCCCTCGCCGGGCGACGGTTCGGGCAGGTCGCCCGCGACCTCCAGCCGCCGCCTTCCGCCGTCTTCGACAATCACCGCCGCGCGCATCTGTCTCTCCTCGGTCAGGGCAGGACTTCCGCCAGGTCGATCTTGTCCAGGTTGAGCGGCATCGCCGGCTCGAAGCGCTCGCGAACCGAGCTGTCGGCGCCCACCGGGCGCGTCGCGTCGATCAGCCACTTGGTGCCGATCCGGTACATCGGGCTCTGGCCCGGCACGATGTCGGATATGTTGTCGAGCGACCAGGTCCGCGCGTTCGGTATTTTTACGACATCGCGCCCGGCGTCGACCCGCGTGGTCAGCGACCAGAAGACCTGGCGCAGATCGGTGCAGTCGATGTCCTCGTCGACCGCGATGGCGAGCTTGGGGTGCATCTGCGGACCCGAGAGCGCGGCCATCAGGGCGGTCTTCGCCTGGCCTTCCACCCGCGGCCTCAGCTTGACCACCACCGCCATCAGCCCGGCGATCCCGAGGCAGCGCAGGTCGAGCAGGTCGAGCCCGCCCTCGACGCGCTCCAGATGCTGCCACAGCAGCATGTCGATGGCGCTCGCGACCAGCGCCTGGGTGTCGGTCATCGGCGCGCCGCACTGCATGGCATAGAAGATCGGGTCGGCGCGGCGCGTCAGCGCCGCCACCTTGAAGACCTGAATGCGGCCCTCCATCGCATAGCCGCCCGATCCCTCGCCGAACGGACCCTCGGGCGTGGTCTCGTCGGGCGGGATCTCGCCTTCCAGCACCAGCTCCGCGTCGGCCGGCACCTCCATGTCGACGCTCTCGCAGCGCACCATGCGGACCGGCTCGCCGAGCAGCGCGCCCGCGACGGTGAGCTCGTCGGTGCCGTAGGGCGCGGTATAGGAGGACGCGAAATAGATCGCCGGATGCGCCCCCACCGCGACCGCCACCGGCATCGGCTCGTTTCGCGCCTGGTATTTCTGGTAGATCCTGAGCGCCTGGCGCGGGCAGATCAGGTAGCCCGTCCGGTCGGGGCCGAGCACCTGCATGCGGTGGATCGACATGTTGCGGATGCCGGTGTCGGGGTCCTTGACGATCGCCATGCCGGCGGCGATGTAGGGGCCGGGATCGGCCTCCGACGTCCAGACCGCGGGGATGCGCGTGAGGTCGACCTCCGGGCCGCGCAGGACGACCTGCTTGACCGGGGCATCCGCCCGCGGGATCTCCGCCGTCGGCACGGGCTTTCGCAGCCGCGCGTTGAAGCTCGCCACCACGTCCCGCTCGGCGACGCCGAGCGCGATACCCCATTTGCGCCGGTCGGCGATGATCTGGTTCGCCACCCGCCAGCCCGCAAACCCCACCGGGTCGGTGAACAGGCTCGCCTTGCCCAGCCGGTCGTATGTCTTCCAGCCGATGGCGGTGAGGTCGGCGAGCGGATCGACCGGCCGGTCGAAGCGGACCAGCTCGCCCGCCGCTTCCAGCGCATCGAGATAGCCGCGAATCGATTGATCGCCCACGCATGCCTCCGGCCGATTGATCCGGCCCCGCGGTGCCGGTAAGGAACGGCCAATCTACCACCAGCGGGAGCACGCGGCATGACCGCCCGGTTCGACGATCCGCTCGGCGCGTTCTGCACCCACAGCCGCCCGACCGCGCCGGGGAGCGGGCAGGGACCCCTCAAGGGTTTCGCCTTCGCGGTCAAGGACGTGTTCGACATCGCCGGCTACAAGACCGGGTTCGGCAGCCCGGAATGGCTCGCCACGCACGAGGCGGCGACGGCGACGGCCCCGGCGGTCCGGCGCCTGCTCGATGCCGGCGCGCGGATGGTGGGCAAGACCCTGACCGACGAGCTTGCCTACAGCCTGACCGGGGAGAACGTCCATTACGGCACGCCGGTCAACCCGGCGGCTCCCGACCGGGTTCCCGGCGGCTCGTCCAACGGCTCCGCCTCGGCGGTGGCCGGCGGGCTGGCCGATTTCGCGCTCGGGACCGATTGCGGCGGCTCGGTGCGGCTGCCGGCGAGCTATTGCGGCATCTTCGGCATCCGCCCGACGGTCGACCGGGTACCGCTCGACGGCGTGATTCCGTTCGGCCCGCCCTTCGACGTGGCCGGCTGGTTCGCCCGCGATGCGGGGCTGCTGGAGGCCGTCGGCCGGGTGTTGCTCGACGACGCCGCGCCGCCGCCGCGGCGCCTGCTGCGCGGGGTCGATGCCTTCGCGGCGGCCGGGGAGCGGGTCGCCGCGGCGCTCGCCGAGGCGGTCGCCCGGGCGGAGGACGCGGTCGCCCCGGCGGTCGATTTGTCGCTGGCCGAGGGCGGGCTGGGAGGCTGGTTCGAGACCTTCCGGGTCGTGCAGGCCGCCTCGATCTGGTCCAATCTCGGCGCCTGGGTGACCGAGACCCGGCCGCGCCTCGGGCCCGGGGCGAAGATGCGGCTCGACTGGGCTTCCGGTCTCGACGCGCGCACCGTCGCCGCGGCGCGGGCCGAGCACGCGGCGATCCGGGACCGCCTGGACTCGGTCCTCGGGGACGGGGACGTGCTCGTCATCCCCACCTCGCCGCGCGCCGCGCCGCTCAAGAACACGCCGCTCGACGACATCGAGATCCGCTTCCGCAACCAGGCGATGCATCTGCTGTGCATCGCCGGGCTCGGCGGGCTGCCGCAGGTCAGCCTGCCGATGGCGACGATCGACGGCCTGCCGCTCGGCCTCTCGCTGGTCGGGCCGCGCGGGGCGGACATGCAATTGCTGGCGCTGGCCCGTAAACTGTGCGCCTGACCGGAGGGAGGGAGAGGATGCCCCATCAGCTGGAGATCCCGGACTACGTGATCGAACGCATCATGGCCAAGCGGGGCCGTCTTCACGTCTTCGACAGGTTCGATCCGACGAAGACCGCCCTGGTGGTGATCGACATGCAGAACTTCTTCGTCGCCGAGGTCGACACCGCGAAAAGCATCTGCCCCAACATCAACCGGCTCGCCGCTTCGGTCCGGGCGCGCGGCGGCGTGGTCGCCTGGGTGCTGCTGACGGTGGCCGAGGAGATGGACGGCCCGAGCCTGTGGCCGATCTACCACGACCACTTCTTCACCCCGGCCAAGATGAAGGCGCACAAGGACGGTCTGACCGAGGGCAGCGAGGGCCACCGGCTCTACCACACCCTGGAGGTGGAGGAGACCGACCTGATCGCCCGCAAGACGCGGTTCTCGACCTTTATCCAGGGGTCTTCCGACCTCGACGAGAGGCTGCGCGCGCGCGGCATCGAGAACCTGCTGATCGCCGGCACCGCGACCAATTTCTGCTGCGAGACCAGCGCGCGCGACGCGATGATGATCGGCTACCGCGTGGTCATGGTCTCCGACGCCAACGCGGCGCGCTACGACGAGGACCACCTGGTCGGGCTGACCTCGGTCTGGCAGAGCTTCGGCGACGTGCGCGGCGTGGACGACTGCATCGACGCGCTGCTGGCGCCCGGGGTCGAAACCGCGGCCGCCGAATAGCGGCTCCGTGCCCGGCCGGCTGCAGGACAGGGCGGCGATCGTCACCGGCGGCGCCGGCGGTATCGGCGCGGCGACCGCTTCGCTGTTCGGCGCGGAAGGCGCGCGGGTGGCGATCGTCGATCTCGATGCGGACGCGCTCTCCCGCGCCGCCGGCGAGATCGCGCGGGCGGGAGGCGGCGATGTCCTCGCCATCGCCGCCGACATCGCCCGGGAGGACGAGGCGTTTCGCGCCGTCGAGGAGGCGGTCGGTGCCTTCGGCGGTCTCGACATCCTGGTCAACAACGCGGGCGTGCGCGAATACGGCCCCCTCGCCGAGCGCCCGGCGTCCTCGTGGGAGCGCATCGTCGCGGTCAACATCCTGGGGACAGCCAACTGCACCCGCGCCGCGCTGCCGCATCTGCGCCAAGCCGAGGACGGCAACATCGTCAACGTCTCGTCGACCTTCGGGGTGATCGCGCGCACCGGCATGGGCCAGTACGACGCGACCAAGGCGGCCATCGTCTCGATGACCAGAACCGTGGCCTGCGAGGAGGCCGCGCACGGGGTGCGCGCCAACGCCGTCTGCCCCGGCGGGGTGCTGACGCCCTACCATCTGGAGCGCTACGCGGCGCAGGGGATCGGCCGCGCGGCGCTCGAAGAGGAGCAGAAATCGGTGCCGCTGATGGGCCGCTGGGCCGAGGCGCGCGAGATCGCCTACCCGATCCTCTGGCTCGCCTCGGCCGAAGCCTCGTTCGTCACCGCGGCGGCGCTCATGGTGGACGGCGGGAAATCCGCGCTCTAGGGGGCTCAGCGGAACTCGACGCCCATCACCTCGTAGGACTTGGTGCCCTTGGGGGTGGTCACCTCGACCGAGTCGCCGATGGTCCGCCCGATCACCGCGCGGGCCAGCGGGGAGGTGACCGACAGCCGTCCGGCGTCGACATCGGACTCGTGCTCGCCCACGATCTGGAACGTGCGCTCCTGCTCGGTGTCCTCGTCGGAGAGCGTGACGATGGCGCCGAACTTGATCTCCTTGCCCGAGAGCTTGGCCACGTCGATCACCTCGGCGCGCCTGATCACGTCCTCGATATCGGCCACCCTTCCCTCGACGAAGGCCTGGCGTTCGCGCGCGGCGTGGTATTCCGCGTTCTCGGAGAGGTCGCCATGCTCGCGCGCGGCGGCGATGGCGCGAATGATCTCCGGCCGCTCGACCGATTTCAGCCGCTTGAGCTCCGCTTCCAGGTGCGAATACCCTTCCGCGGTCATGGGCACTCTGTCCATCATCCGACCACCGTACCAAAACCGCCCCCACGCGGCGCCGGCCACGCGAACCCGATGCCGATGCGAGGGGACTTGTCAGGCCCTTGAATGTAGGATCGCCGGATGTCAAGTTCAAGCGTCGAGCCCCGTGGGCGCCCCGGCGGGGCCAGCCGCAAGCGGCGGGCCGGAGGCTGCGGCCGGGGTCCCGGCCCGGCGAGACGGCAGCGCGTTCGCGGTCTGTAATCCGGCGTGGTTGGCATCGAGCAGGGAGCCGAGATGCTTCGCAAGCGCCTGGCCGACCGGCTGAAAGCGGGGATGAAGGAAAAGGACGCCTGCACGGTGTCGACGGTTCGCCTGATCCTGGCCGCGATCAAGGACCGCGATATCGCCTCGCGCGGCAGGGGCGAGGGCGAAGCGATCGCCGACCAGGACATACTGGGCGTGTTGCAGACCATGGTGCGCCAGCGCGAGGAGGCGATCGCGCTCTACCGGCAGGGCGGCCGGGACGAGCTCGCGCGGCAGGAAGAGGAGGAGATCCGCGTCATCGAGGGCTTCCTGCCGCGGCAGATGTCGGACGACGAGACCGCCGGCGCGGTTCACGCGCTGATCGCCGAGATCGGCGCGGACAGCATCAAGGACATGGGACGCACGATGGCGCTCCTGAAGGAGCGCTATGCCGGGCGGATGAATTTCGGCCGTGCCAGCGCGGTGGTAAAATCCGAGCTGGCCGGAAGCTGACCGGCCCGGGCGCATAGCACGCGACGGGGGACGGGATGGCGATAGCGCCGGATTTCCTCGACGAGATCCGCGCCCGTGTCGGGCTTGGCGACGTCATCGCGCGCCATGTGTCGCTCAAGCGCGCCGGGCGCGAGCTCAGCGGCCTCTGCCCGTTCCACAACGAGAAGACCCCGTCTTTCACGGTCAGCGAGGAGAAGGGGTTTTTCCACTGCTTCGGCTGCGGCGCGCATGGCGACGTGATCGGCTTCGTCATGCGCCAGGAGGGGCTCTCCTTCCCCGAGGCGGTCGAGCGCCTGGCTTCCGAGGCGGGGCTCGAAATGCCGCGGGCGACCCCGGCGGAGCGCGAGGCGGAACGGCAGAGGGCGAACCTGCACGACGCGATGGAGCGCGCCTGCCGCTTCTTCGAGGCCGAGCTGCGAAGCCCGAGGGGCGCCCGGGCGCTGGCCTATCTGGCGGAGCGGCAGATCGACGCGGCGACCATCGCCCGGTTCCGGCTGGGCTACGCGCCGGATTCGCGGACCGCGCTGCGCAACGCGGTGATGGACGCCGACCACCCCGAGGCGCTGCTCGTCGAGGCCGGTCTGCTGATCCGCCCGGACAGCGGCACCCCCTATGACCGGTTCCGCGGCCGGGTGATCTTTCCCATCGCCGACCGGCGCGGCCGGGTGATCGCGTTCGGCGGCCGGACGCTCGGCGACGGCACCCCGAAATACCTCAACTCGCCGGAGACGCCGCTGTTCGACAAGAGCCGCGTGCTGTACGGCATGGCGACCGCGCGCGAGGCGGCGCACCGCAACCGCCGGGTGATCGTGACCGAGGGCTACACCGACGTGATCGCGCTCAACCGGGCGGGATATGCGGAGGCGGTGGCGCCGCTCGGCACCGCGCTGACCGAGAGCCATCTGCACGCGCTGTGGCGCATGGCGCCCGAGCCGATCCTGTGCTTCGACGGCGACGAGGCCGGAAAGCGGGCGGCCCGGCGCGCCGCCGAGCGGGCGCTGCCGCTGCTGGAGCCCGGCCGGTCGCTGCAATTCGTGTCCCTGCCGCCGGGCCTGGACCCGGACGGGCTGGTCGCCGAGGGCGGCAGCGGCGCCGTCGATGCCTGTCTGGCGGGGCGGCGCGGCCTGGTCGAGCTGGTGTGGGAGATGCACGCCGAGGGCCGGAATTTCGATACGCCCGAACGGATCGCCGGTCTCGAACAGGCGCTGGAGCGCGCCGCCGACAGGATCGACAACCGCAGGGTGCAGTACCAGTACCGGACCCGCTTCCGAAGCCGGCTCGACGACCGGTTCGGCTTCCGGCGCGGCCCGCGCCGGCGCGGCGGCGGCGAAGGGATCGGCATCCGCCCCGGCATGTCGCCCGAGACGCTGCCGCGCAGCACCGTCCGACATGTCGTCGCGACCCTGCTGCGCCACCCGCCGCTGATCGAGGAGTTCGACGAACGCCTGGCTTCGCTGGAGGTGGAAGAGCGGCGGGTGGACGGCCTGCTGCGGCGAATCCTGGCCGTGGTTCACGACGCGCCGGGGCTTGACGAACACGGACTCAAGAGCCACTTGAGCGGGACGGATGCGGAGCTGGCCGAGGCTCTGATCCGCGCCGATGTCTATACGCAATGGCGTTTTGCCGGGCCTGACGCTACAATCGAGTCGGCACGGTCCGGCGTTTCCCATGCCTTGGACGGGCTTGAGTTGTCCAGTGTGAAGGCGGATTTGGCAGCGGCGGAAATGGCACTTGCCAACGATCCCAGCGAAGAGAACGTAGAGCGACTGATCCAATTGAAGGCCGAACTCGAACTTTTCGACGGCGAGGACGCGGTGCCCGCCGGGGAGACGGGCTAGGGCAGGAATTTTCGGCGCCGGGGGCATGCCCCGGTGCCGCGCAGCCGGAGCTCCGGCTGCCCGGGGTACACATCGACAGGGGCGGCGATGGCGACGAAAACGACGAGCGCGACGGAAACCAGGCCCGCTGGGGAGGAGAATTCCGATGCGCCCCTGATCGATTCGATCGGCGGGCTGGTAAAGAAGCTGATCGCGCGCGGCAAGGAGCGCGGCTTCGTCACCTATGACGAGCTGAACGCCGCCCTGCCGCCCGACCAGGTGTCTTCCGAGCAGATCGAAGACACGATGACCAATCTCTCCGAGCTCGGCATCAACGTCGTCGAGGGAGAGGACGCCGAGGACGATTCGCCCGACGACGGCAAGACGGCGGGCGCGGCCGCCCTGCCGGGCAGCTCGGACGAGGACGAGGATCTCGGCCGGACCGACGATCCCGTGCGCATGTATCTGCGCGAGATGGGCAGCGTCGAGCTGCTGTCGCGCGAGGGCGAGATCGCCATCGCCAAGCGCATCGAGGCCGGCCGCGAGCGCATGATCGGGGCGATCTGCGAGAGCCCGCTGACGCTGCGCGCGGTGCTCGACTGGTATGAGGCGCTGAATGCCGGAACCGTGCTGCTGCGCGACGTCATCGACCTCGATGCGACCTACAGCCGCGAATTCGGCGGCAGCGACATCGCGGTGGACGCCGGGGACGACGAGAGCGGGGACGGCGGCGCGCTCAACGGCGCGGTGAACGGCGAGGCCGGCGGGCAGGCCGACGGCGACGGCGAGGACTCCAACGTCTCGCTGTCCGCCATGGAGGAGGCGCTCAGGCCGCAGGCGCTCGATACCTTCAGGACGATCGCTTCGACGCAAGGCAGGGTGCAGCGTCTGGCCGAACGGCGCGAGCAGTCCCTGAGGGAGGGCAAGACCTTCGCGAAGGGATCGGAGACACGCCTCCACAAGCAGCGCGCGGCCCTGGTCGGGCTGGTCAAGAGCGTCCACCTGCACAACGCCCGGATCGACGAGCTGGTGCAGGAGCTCTACGTCCACAACCGCAACCTGGTCGCGCTGGAGAGCAGGCTGGTGCGGCTCGCCGAGCGGTCCGGCGTTGAGCGCAACAAGTTCTTCGAGCGCTATTTCGGCAACGAGACCGATTCCCGCTGGCTCAACCGGGTGTCGCGGCTGTCGGAAAGGGGCTGGCGCGGCTTCGTCTCCAACCACAAGGACCAGATCCGCCCGATCCGCAAGGACATCGCCGGGCTGGAACGGGAGATCGAGATGCCGATCTCCGAGTTCCGCCGGATCGTCAACGAGGTCCAGCGCGGCGAGCGCGACGCGGCGAGGGCGAAGAAGGAGATGGTCGAGGCCAATCTCCGGCTGGTGATCTCGATCGCCAAGAAATACACCAACCGGGGGCTGCAGTTCCTCGACCTGATCCAGGAGGGCAATATCGGGCTGATGAAGGCGGTCGACAAGTTCGAGTACCGCCGCGGCTACAAGTTCTCGACCTACGCGACGTGGTGGATCCGCCAGGCGATCACCCGGTCGATCGCCGACCAGGCGCGTACCATCCGCATCCCGGTCCACATGATCGAGACAATCAACAAGCTGGTCCGGGCGTCGCGGCAGTTCCTGCACGAGATGGGCCGCGAGCCCGCCCCCGAGGAGCTCGCCGAACGCCTCGGCATGCCGCTGGAGAAGGTCCGCAAGGTCCTCAAGATCGCCAAGGAGCCGATCAGCCTGGAGACGCCGATCGGCGACGAGGAAGACAGCCATCTCGGCGACTTCATCGAGGACAAGAACGCGGTGCAGCCGCTGGATGCGGCGATCCACGGCAATCTGCGCGAGACCACGACGCGGGTGCTGGCCAGCCTCACCCCGCGCGAGGAGCGCGTGCTGCGCATGCGCTTCGGCATCGGCATGAACACCGACCATACGCTGGAGGAGGTCGGCCAGCAGTTCTCGGTCACGCGCGAGAGGATCCGCCAGATCGAGGCCAAGGCGCTGCGCAAGCTCAAGCACCCGAGCCGGTCGCGGCTGCTGCGCAGCTTCCTCGACACCTGACGCGGACCGGCGCTCCGGCTCCGGTCCGAACCGTGTAGAGCCGGGAGCGGCCCCTATGTGGCGTCCGCCGGAGCGCATCAAATGGTCGGCCGAGCCGGGACGCTGGCCGACCCGCGAGGAGGCGGCCGCGTCGCGGCTCTTCCGGCCGGTCGATATCGGCCCGCTCTCCCTCGAATCCCGGTGCTGGGTGCCCGCCATGGTGCCGTGGCGGGCGACCGGGGAGGGCATCGTCACGCCCGAGGTGCTGGGCTGGTACGAGCGCTTCGCGCGCGGGCGGCCCGGCGCGATCGTGGTCGAGGCCACCGGCATTCGCGACATCCCGAGCGGCCCGCTGCTGCGCATCGGCGACGACCGGTTCATCCCCGGCCTGAAGACGCTCGTCGAGACCGTCGCGCGGGCGAGCGGCGGGCACACCCGCCTGCTGATCCAGATCATCGATTTCCTGGCGATCCGCAGGCGCCCGCGCCGCGAGCGGTTCCTCGGCGAGTTCCTGCGCATCACCGACGATCACCGGGCCCGGCTGAACGCCGCCGGCTGGGCCGAGGAGCGGATCCGCGCCCGTCTCGCCGAGCTCGACGACGCGGCGCTGGCCGCGATCCTCGCCCCGCGCGAGATGGAGGCGCTCCAAATCGGCTATCGGGAGCGCGTGACCGATGTCGGCCTGCCGCATATCCGCGACCTGCCGCAGGTCCTCCCCGATCTCTTCGCCGATGCCGCCCGGCGCGCCCGCGAGGCGGGCTTCGACGGGGTCGAGCTGCACTACGCGCACGCCTACACCATGTCGCAGTTCCTGTCGCGGCTGAACGACCGCGACGACCGCTATGGCGGGTCGCTCGAGAACCGCGCGCGGCTCCCGCTCGAAGTGTTCCGGCGGGTCCGCGAGACGGTCGGCGAAGACTACGCGGTCGGCTGCCGCTACCTGGCCGAGGACTGCGTCGACGGCGGCAACCCGGTGGAGGATTCGGCCTGGTTCGGCGTCGCCTTCGCCGAGGCCGGGTTCGACTTTCTGTCGCTGTCGCGCGGCGGGCGCTTCGAGGACGCCAAGCAGCCCGCGGTGGGCAGCGCCGCCTACCCCTATACCGGGCCGAGCGGGTACGAGTGCATGCCGCAATACGTGTCCGACGCGCGCGGCCCGTTCGGGCGCAACGTGGAGCCCGCCGCCGCGATCCGCGGCGCGATCCGGGCGGCCGGGCACGCGACCCCGGTGGTGGTCACCGGCGGAGTCCACGGATTCGAGCAGGCCGAAGGCCTGCTGCGCGGCGGCAAGGCCGATATCGTCGGCTTCGCCCGGCAGAGCCTCGCCGATCCCGACTGGTTCATCAAGGTGCGCCTGGGACGCGGCGACGAGGTGGCGGTTTGCGAATACACCAATTACTGCGAGGCGCTCGACCAGAAGCACGTGCCGGTCACCTGCAAGCTGTGGGATCGCAAGCGGCGCGACGAGCCCGGAGTCGCGAAGACCCCGGACGGCAAACGGCGGCTCACCGCGCCGCTCTGGGAGCCGGGGCTGGACGTGGAGCGCGCGCTCGCCGACAGCGGCGACGTGCGGCTCAGTTGACCTGCCGCTGCCCCCTGGGGAGGAGGAAGATCTGACCGGGATAGATCAGGTCCGGATCGCGGATCTGATCCCGGTTGGCCTCGTAGATCAGCGTGTACTGGATGCCGCCGCCATAGGTCCGGCGCGCGATGCGCCACAGGCTGTTGCCCGGCTGGACGAACACCACGGCGTCGCGCGGCAGATCGCTGATCGGACCGGCGGGGAAGAACGGCGACTCGACGCGCGCGACCACCTTCCCGTCCGGGGCGACCTGGTCGACCCGCACCGTGTAGCGCCGGGACTCCACCCTGTCGCCCAGATCGACCCGCCATACCCCCGACTGCCCGGGATCGGCCCCGCCGACCGGCCGGTCGTCCAGATACAGCAGGACCCGCGACCCCTCCGGCGCGCGGCCGCCTATGGCGACCCTGCCCTGCTGGTCGTAATCCACGGTGTCCAGCGAGAGTTGCGATCCCTGCTCTCCCGCCTGGCCCGGTCGACCGGAAGTCGTCGAGCCGGCAGGCTCCGCGCGTGCGGCCTCGCCCGCGCGTTCCGGGGCGGCGGGCTGCGGGGCCCGGGCGGCGGACGACGGTTGCGCCGGACTGGGACCTCCGGTTTCCCCGGCGGACGGCGTCGCGGGAGGTCCGGGCTTCTGCATCACCTCGGAGCCGGCCGATCCGCTGCGCGGAACGGTCAGCGCGAGCACGCCCGTCTTGCCCTCGGTCGGCCGCCCGGCGATATCCTTCCCGGGTTCGGGGACGACGACGATGACCTTCTTGTCGGATTGCGCTTCGGTCTCCGGCTCGTCCGGATCGGTGCGGCTCGTCGCCTCCAACTCGTGATCCCCCGGCTCCAGCGGCCGGTCCGGGATGAGCACCCAGTCTCCGCGCTTGTCCGCCGTGGTCCGGCCGATCTCCTCGCCCTTGTCCAGAACCGTCACTTCGGCGCCCGGCCGGGCGCGGCCGGCGATCACGGTGTTGCCTTCGGGGCTGACCCGGACCACGTCGAAGCTCGGCCCCGGCTTCTCTGCCTCCGTCTCGGAGGTCCGGCGTGCCGATCCCGGCTCTGTCCCCGCGGTCTTCTCCGGTGCCCGTTCATCGGCCGCGGCGGCTTTCGCTGCCGGTTCGGCGGTCGGTCGCCGGGCCTGCGCGGGAAGCCGGCTCGCGGTTGCCGCCGTGCCGCCCGCGGTATCGGTCCGGTCGCGCGCGGCGGGCTTCGGTGCAGGGGCCTGGGCGGCGGCGGTCCCGGGCGCGGGCTTGGCCGCCGGCGGTTCGGCCTGCGCGGCGGGTCGGGTATCGGCTGCCGCCGTGCCCCCCGCTCGTTCGGGCTGGCCGCGCGCGGCTGCCTGCGGCGCAGGGGCTTGAGTGGCGGCGGTCCCGGGCGCGGGCTTGGCGGCTGGGCGCTCGGCCTGCGCGGGAGGTCGGGTATCGGCTGCCGCCGTGCCGCCCGCTCGTTCGGTCTGGCCGGGCGCGGCTGCCTGCGGCGCAGGGGCTTGAGTGGCGGCGGTCCCGGGCGCGGGCTTGGCCGCCGGGCGCCCGGCCTGTGCGGCGGGTCGGGTATCGGCTGCCGCCGTGCCGTCCGCTCGTTCGGTCTGGCCGGGCGCGGCGGGCTTCGGCGCAGGGGCCTGGGTGGCGGCGGTCTCGGGCGCGGGCTTGGCCGCCGGCGGTTCGGCCTGCGCGGCGGGTCGTGTTTCGGTTGCCGCCGTGCCGCCCGCTCGTTCGGTCTGGCCGCGCGTGGCGGTTTCCTGTACCGGGGCCTGGGTGGCGGCGGTCCCGGGCTCGGCGGCCGGTCGCCCGGCCTCCACCGGCGCCTCCGTCGCGACCTCGTCGCGCGCAGCGGTCTCCGACAGCCGGGTCTGCGCCCCGCCCGACCCCGGCGCAGGCTCGGCGGGCGACTCTCCCGTCGCTTCCGGTCGGTCGGGCTGCCGCGGCGCGATCTCCGATTCCGGCTTGGCGGGTGCGGGAATCGTCGACGTGGCGCCGGCCCGCGCCGTCTCGGCGTCTTCCGTCCCGCGGTCGGCAAACAACAGCAGCAGGATCGCGGCCACGACGATCGCAATCCCGGCGACGCCGAGAACGATGTTCCTGTTCAACTGACTACCATCCCGATCGCGACAACACGCCTGTGCTAATATAGGCGCAGTCCGGGCAAAATACATCGCTGCCCTGCACAGCTTGTGTCGCCGTCGAGCCTAGAGGCGGCCCCGATGCGGGGCTGCGGTCCGCCGGGGAGGTTTCGTGGGCGAACTCGTCGCCTTGCCCGTCTGGCTCGTCGTGCTGGTCTCGGCACTCGCCCTGCTTTCCCTTTTCGGCCACTTCCTCATGCCGGGCACGCGCTGGGTGCTCCGGCGCCGCGTCTACCGGGTCATCGAGGACGTGAATTCGAGGCTGCGGATCGACCTGCCGCCGTTCATGCTGACCAAGCGCGACACGCTGATCGACCGCCTGATCTACGACGAGAAAGTGCTCGGGGCGGCTTCCGAGGCGGCTTCCGAGCGGGACGTGCCGCAGCAGATCGTCGTCGAGGAGATCCGGGGCTACGCCGAAGAGATCGTGCCCGGGTTCAACGCCTATTTCTATTTCCGCCTCGGCTACCGGCTGGCCCGCCGCTTCATCCGCTTCTTCTATCGCGTGCGGCTCGGCTACGCCGACCAGGAAACGCTCGACAAGATGGACAGCGGCGCCAGCCTGGTGCTGGTGATGAACCACCGCAGCAATTTCGACTACCTGCTCATCACCTATCTCGCCTCGCGCCGCGCCGCGCTCTCCTATGCGGCGGGCGAGTGGACGCTGTTCTGGCCGGTGGCGAATCTGCTGCGCGCGATGGGCGCCTATTTCGTGCGGCGCAACTCTAGGAATCCGCTCTACCGGCGCGTGGTGGAGCGCTACGTCCAGCTCGCGGTGGAGGGCCGCGTGCCCCAGGCGCTGTTCCCCGAGGCCGGGCTGTCGCATGACGGCGGGCTGCGGCCGCCCAAGGCCGGGCTGATCGACTACATCATGCGCGGCTTCGACGTCGAGTCCTCGCCCGATGTCCTGTTCGTCCCCGTTGCCATCAACTACGAGCGGGTGGTCGAGGACCGCACCCTGCTGCGCCATGGCGACGAGGCGATGCTCAGCCAGCGCGGCACCGTCTTCGTCCTGCGCTCCACGGTCGCGTTCTTCCTCCGCACCTCGCTCGAGCTGATCCACGGGCGACGCCAGCGATTCGGCCGGGCCTGCGCCAATTTCGGGGCTCCGGTCTCCCTCAAGGCGTGGCTTGCCGAGAACGAGGTCGTGCTCGATGGACTCGACCGCGAGACCCGCTACGGCGTCTCCATGAAGCTCGTGACCGGGTTGATGGAGGAGGTGGGCAGGCTGATTCCCGTGCTGCCGGTCTCGCTGATCGCGACCGCGATGGCGGAAAGCCCCGACCGGGTGCTGAGCGAGCTGGAGCTGAAGGCGGGCGTGCACCGGCTCATCGGCGCGTTCGAGAGCACCGGCGCGCATGTGTATGTTCCCTTCGGCGAAGAGAGCCTGGCCGTCAGCGACGGGTTGAAGCTGCTGCTGAAGCGCCGAATCCTGCTTGAAGATCCGCCCGGCAGGTACAAGGTAAACCCCGAAGAACGCAAATTGCTGGATTTCTACGTCAAGCCCGTGAACCACTTGCTGCCAGAGCGGGGCGCCGCGTCTTGAAGGCTGGCCCGGTCTTTCCCGAGGGCTGGGAACCGCGTCTCACCGCCGAGGATTTCAGCGAGAGATGGTTGTGCTCGCCCGTCGGCGCGGGGCTGGCGCGGCCGTGGTTCGACCCCGTGGCGCTGTGGCTTCTGGGGCGCTGGTTCTTCCCGCTGTCGCGGCTGTGGGCGGCGGCGCGGGCCGCCAACGGGTCGCTGCTCAAGTTCTACGAGGAAGTGCCGATGGACCCGATCCCGGGGATCGGGGCCAGGCTGCGCAAGACGCTCGACCGGTTCGAGACCGCCCGCGAGGCGGTGAACGCGACCGAAGCGCGCTGGCGACAGGTGTTCTTCGGCGAAGACGGGACCGAGCTCTACCGCCTGGTGGCGATCGAGGCCGCGCGGCGCGACCGGCGCAACGCCTACAACGCCACGCGGCGGCATTTCTCCTATCTCAGGCGCCGGCGGCGGGTGCCGCCGGTGCGCTGGGATGTGCCGGGCGCGGCGGAGGTCGAGGCCGAGTACGGCGCCTGGCTGGCCGATCCCGCCGCCGCCTTCGCGCCGGAACCGCCGTTTCCCGAGGTGTTCGAGTCGCAGCGCGTGCCGGGGCCGGTGGGCGAGGAGTACTGGCTCAGGTTCCGCTCGCCCAGCCCGGTGATGGACGACGACGTGTTCGCCCGGGTCTACGAGCCGGTCGGCGTCGCCGATCCGCCCACGCTGGTGTTCGGCCACGGAATCTGCGTCGAGTTCGACCACTGGCACGGGCTGGTCGACGAGGTCTTCCTGATGTGCCAGATGGGGATCCGCGTGGTCCGGCCGGAAGCGCCGTGGCACGGCAGGCGGGTCCCCGACGGGCGCTATGGCGGCGAGATGTTCATCGCCCGCGCGCCGCGCGGCGCGCTGGACACGTTCTCCGCCCAGCTGCTCGAATGGCCGGTGCTGATCGACTGGAGCCGGCGGACCAGCCGCGGCCCGGTCGCCGTCGGCGGCAGCAGCCTCGGCGCGCTGCTCTCCCAGCTTCTCGCGGTCAGGGCGAGCGCCTGGCCGGCCGCGGTCCGGCCCGACGCGCTGTTCCTCGTCACCCATTGCGGGCATCACGAGGACGCGGCGCTGCGCGGCAGCATGGCCCGGCTCTGGGGCGTTGAGGACGCCATCGCCGCGCGCGGCTGGACCCGCGACGAGGCCTTGCGCTGGCTCCCTTTGCTCGACCCCCAGGGCGGCCCCCCGGCGATGGACCCGGAGAACATCGTCACCGTGCTCGGCAGCCGCGACACCGTGACCCCGTTCGCCACCGGCAAGGCGCTGATCGACGAATGGCGGGTGCCGCCGGAGAACCGCTTCATCTGGCGGCGCGGCCATTTCTCGGTGCCGATGCAGATGATGCGCGACCGTACCCCGCTGGAGCGCCTCAAACAGCTGCTCGAACGGCTCGGCGCCTCGGGCTAGCGGGTGGTGGGCCCGGCAGGGGCCGGGCGGTCAACTCACGTTCGATCCATTTGACCCTATCGAAACAGCTTATTGATCTATTTTAGAATATCACCATTTGATCTGCGTCCGCCGAATTGATACATGAAGATTAATTGTGATGGCTTATCGATAGATATAAGTGCATCAATATGAACTATGCCACCGAGCCTATCGCCCGCGCGCTCAGAAACGCCCGCGAAGCCCGCGGGCTGAGCCAGCGCGCGCTCGGCGCCAAAGCCGGGATCGCCCAGGGACACATCTCGAAGATCGAGAACGGTGCGGTGGATCTCCGGCTCTCCAGCCTGGTCGAGCTCGCCCGCGTGCTGGATCTGGACCTCGTGCTGGTGCCCCGCAAGGCGCTTCCCGCCGTCGACGCCATAGTCGGGCGGCGCGACGCAACGACGCCGGCGCCCGCGCAAGCCTCGCGGCGCTCGCTCGACGCGCTCAACGCGCTTCAGGACCTGGCCGCCCGCGCGGCGCGGGCCCGCCCGGCCGTGGTCGAGCTGGCCCGGATCCAGCGGCAGGTCCGCGACCTCCGGCACTTCGCGATTCCCGGAGACCGTCTCGGCGCGATCCGCGACGTAGCGGCGGCGGTGAAGGCCTTCCACGAGAACGCCGCTGGTGCGGGCGCGCTTCACGACGCGCTCGCGCACCTCGACGGCCTGCGCAACGCGCTCGCACATGCCCTGCCTGCTGGCGAAGACGCTGCAACCGCCCGGCCCGCCTACAGCCTGGACGACGACGATGGCTGACGTCCACACCCTCGACGTCCTGCTTCACGGAGTTCCCATCGGCACGCTCACGCATGTGGCGGGGGAGCGCACGCTGTTCGCCTTCGCCGAGGACTACGTGGCGGACGAATGCCGGCCTGTCCTCGGGCTCGCCTTCAAGGACCGGTTCGGGGAGCTCATCGAGGAATTCAGGCCCAGGCGTGTCAGGCTGCCGCCGTTCTTCTCGAACCTTCTGCCCGAAGGGCGGATGCGCGACTACCTGGCCGCGCGCGCCGGCGTGAATCCGGTGCGCGAGTTCTTCCTGCTGCGGGCGCTCGGGAGCGACCTGCCGGGCGCCGTCACCGTCGTGCCGGCCGGGGGCGAGGCACGGTCGCACGACGTCGACGATCGCGACGAGCGGCATCGCCGCGGGCGCGGCAACGCGCTGCGCTTCTCGCTGGCCGGCGTCCAGCTCAAGTTTTCCGCGATCGAGGCGGCGCGAGGCGGGTTGACGATCCCGGTGCACGGCATGGGCGGATCGTGGATCGTGAAGCTGCCGTCCCGCGAATTCGAAGGCGTGCCCGAGAACGAATTCGCCATGATGACGCTCGCCCGAACGATCGGCATGGACGTACCGGCCCTGAAGCTCGTCGATCCGGCAGCCATAGGGAACCTGCCCCGGGATATCGGCGTGCCGGATGGACCTGCCCTCGCCGTCCAGCGCTTCGACCGGCTCGCGGACGGAACCCCCGTTCATGTCGAGGACTTCGCCCAGATCTTCGGCGTCTATCCCGAGGACAAGTACAAGAAGGCGAGCGCCCGCAGCATCGCCGGCGTCATCGGTGCCGAGGGAAGCGAGGACGACACCGCCGAGTTCATTCGCCGGCTCACCTTCAACACCCTGATCGGCAACGCCGACATGCATCTCAAGAACTGGTCGCTGATCTATCCCGACAGGCGGCGTGCGACGCTCGCGCCGGCCTACGATTTCGTCTCCACGATCCCCTACATCCCGGACGACGGGGCGGCGCTCAATTTCAGCCGAACCAGGCGCTTCGATGGATTCTCCGAGGACGAGCTTGCCCATCTCGCGGCCAGGGCGCGGCTGTCCGCCAGGCTGGTGCTCGACACCGCCCGCGAGACGGTCGAGCTCTTCCACCAGCACTGGAACGCCGACAAGGCGCATCTGCCGCTCGCCGACAGCGTCGCCGATGCCGTCGAAAGGCAGCTGGAGACCGTGCCCGTTGCCGGGCGGGGCGCGGTCCGATCGCGCCGGTCGACCGGAAGGGGAGCGTAGCCGATCGAAGACGAGGCCGTTGCGTGGGCTTGGTGGGCCCGGCAGGACTTGAACCTGCGACAACGCCGTTATGAGCGGCGCGTTCTAACCAGCTGAACTACGGGCCCGGGGCGAAGCTGCCACTTCCCCGGTGCGGTGACAAGCGTGCCGTGCGGGCCCGCCCGCTCCCGGTTGGATCGCCGGGGCCGGACGGGTAGAGTGTCTGCCGACGCGCCGCGGCCGGAGTCCGGGGGCGGCGCGGGAAAGGGGGATGCGTGGACGCCGTCGCGAAGGCTCATCTGTGGCTGCTGAACCTGTTCAAGGCCGGTTCGGGGCTGATCATATTCGCGGTGTTCGTGGTCATCGTCGCCGATGTCGGGCTGACCATCCTCGCCGGGTGGGGCCTCCCCGTACTTCCCTGGGACCGCACCCACGGGCTGGTCGAGTACGGGCTGCTGTGGTTCACCATGCTGGCCGCGCCCTGGCTCGTGCGCATCAAGGGTCACGTGTTCGTCGACGCCCTCACCCAGCTCCTGCCCCCGCGGGTCAAGCTGGCGACGGCGAAGTTCGCCTATCTCGTGGCGATCGTCGGATGCCTCGCCTTCGTCTACTACTCGGTGCAGCTCTGGTACGAGGCGTTCGTGTTCCAGGAGCTCGACGATCGCGGCGCCTATTTCCCGCTCTGGACGCTCTACTTCCCGATGCCGTTCGGGTTCTTCCTGATGGCTGTCGAGTTCTTCCGCTACCTGATCGGGGTGGACGACATGTACGGCAGCCGGATGGACGTGCGGGAAGGGGTGTAGGCCATGGAATGGTACTGGGCCTTCGCCCTGCTGCTCGGCATGGTGATTTCCTTCATGGCGCTCGGCGTTCCGGTCGCGTTCTCGTTCATCGCCACCAACTTCATCGCCGTCATCATCTTCGCCGGCACCTCGGGGATGATCCAGGTGGCCGACAACTCGACCCAGCTGATCACCCGGTTCATCCTCGGCCCGGTGCCGATGTTCATCATGATGGGATCGCTGTTCTTCCATACCGGGCTCGCCATCCGGGTGTTCGACGGGCTGGACGCGATCTTCGGGCGGCTGCCCGGGCGGCTGTGCTATCTCACCGTCGCCGGCGGCTCGATCTTCTCGACGCTGACCGGCTCGTCGATGGCCAACACGGCGATGCTGGGCTCGCTGATGGTGCCGGAGATGAACCGGCGCGGCTACAGCAAGAAGATGTCGATGGGGCCGATCCTGGGGACCGGCGGGCTGGCGATGATCATCCCGCCCTCGGCGCTCGGCGTGCTGCTCGCCGCCATCGCCGAGATCGACGTGGGCAGGCTGCTGGTCGCGGGCTTCCTGCCCGGCTTCCTGCTGGCGGGGCTCTACGCGGCGATGATCACGCTGCAGCTCGTGCGCAACCCGGGCTCGGCGCCGGCCTACGACGTGCCCTATATGAGCCTCGGCACCCGGCTCAGGATGGTGGCGACCAACATCCTGCCGATGGGGCTGATCGTCTTCATGGTGGTCGGCTTCATCATCCTCGGCATCGCCACGCCGACCGAGGCGGCGGCCTGCGGCGTGCTCGGGGTGATCATCCTGGCCGCGCTGTTCCGCTCGCTCTCCTTCGCATCCACGAAGACCGCCGTCGAGGCGACCATCCGGGTCGCCGCGATGGTGTTCCTGATCCTGATGAACTCCACCGTGTTCAGCCAGATGCTGGCGTATTCGGGGGCGAGCCGGGGGCTGATCGAATGGGTGACCAGCTACGAGCTGCACCGGCTGATCATCCTGTTGATGATGTTCTGCGTGCTGATCCTGCTCGGCATGTTCATGGACGCCACGTCGATGATGCTGATCACCGTGCCGATCTTCTTCCCGCTGGCGCATGCGCTCGGCTTCGACCTGATCTGGTACGGGCTGTTCGTGCTGATAACGATCGAGATGGCGGGGACCACCCCGCCATTCGGATTACTGCTCTACGTCATGCTGGGGGTCGCGCCCAAGGGCACGACCATCTTGCAGGTTGCCGGCGCCGCGTTTCCCTTCCTGGTCTGCGACGCGATCCTGATCCTGATCCTGGTCGCCTTCCCGGGCGTCGCGCTCTGGCTGCCCAGCCTGATGTGAGGCGCGGCGGGGAGGCAGGCGAATGAGCGATTCCGGCGGCTCCGGCTACGGCCGCAACGCGATCGTCCCCGAGGAGGACGCGCGGCTCACCCATGTGAGCTTCGGCACGCCGATGGGCGAGCTGATGCGGCGCTACTGGCACCCGGTCTGCCTGTCGTCCGAGCTCCGGGACCTGCCGAAATTCGCCAGGATCCTCGGCGAGGAGCTGGTCGCCTGGCGCGACAAGTCGGGGCGCGTCGGCGTGCTGGGCGCGCATTGCGCGCATCGCGGCACCTCGCTCGAATACGGCCGCATCGAGGAGGACGGCATCCGCTGCTGCTATCACGGCTGGCTCTACGACCGCGAGGGCCGCTGCCTCGACCAGCCGGGCGAGCCGGCGCACAGCCGCTACAGGGACGAGGTTCGCCAGCCCTGGTACCCGGCCGAGGAGTACATGGGCCTGGTCTTCGCCTATATGGGGCCGCTCGAGAGGAAGCCGCTATTGCCGCGCTACGACATCCTGGAGGACGCGGGCGCGGAGTATCTCGCCTACCGCAACTACAGCCGAGGCGAGGTCGCGGCGTGCAACTGGCTGCAGCTCCAGGAGAACGCCGTCGACCCGGTGCACACCTACATCCTGCATGGCTGGAACCCCGGACTGTTCGAGTTCTCGGAGGTGATGTCGGTGCCGCCGCGCTTCGACTACGTCAATTCGGACCGCCACGTGTCCTATGTCCGCACCACCGATCTCGACAGCGGCTTCCGGCTGACCCGGATCTCCACCGTCTTCGTGCCGACCGCGCGGTCGGTGCCGCCGCCCGAGGTGACCGGCACCGACCCCGGGGAGACCGAGCGCGCGCGCATGGTGGGCTGGTGGGTGCCGGTCGACAACGAGAACACCATCGGCTTCCATGTCGAGCGCATCGACCCCGGCAAGAAGATCTTCCAGCCGCCGGACGCGCCGGTCGTGCGCGACTACGAGGCGACCCAGCGCGCGCCCGACGACTGGGAGGCACAGGTGAGCCAGCGGGCGATCGCGCGCCACGGGCTCGAGCATCTGGCGACGTCCGATCGCGGCGTCGTCATGTTCCGCCGCCGCCTGCGCGAGGCGATCGAGGCGATGGAACGCGGCGAGGACCCGCCCGGCATCGCCCGCGATCCGGCCGACCGGGTGGTCGAGGTCCCGTCGCGCAACGAGGTGCTGGCGCCGGCGTAGCGGGGTCGGCAAGGGCCGGCCCGGCGTCCCTCGATACGCTGCCCCGAGAGCCCGCGAAGCGGCATGTCGAAGGGCGCACCGCCGCGAAATCCGCACCAAGAAAGACGCCGCCCCGGAGGGCGGCGTCTGCCGTTCGGCGTCAAGCCGGGCGCGACGGCGAAATCAGCTTCCCGCCGCCTTGTACAGCTTGGACTTCAACTCGCTCAAGGGGACCGTGAATTTCTGTTGCTCGGCTTCGGCCCATTTCGCGCCGAGGATCGTCTGGATGTAGATCTTCGCGTGTTCGGGCGGGAGGTGGAAGTCCTGCACGCCCGCCTTGCGGATCTTCTCGTTGTCGATCTGCGCCTTCTTCTTGAGGAGCTGGCCGGAATTGTTCTCGTAGTGGAGCCCGGCGGCGAGAATCTGATTCTGGGCCTTCTCCGACAGGCTCTCGAACTTGTCCTTGTTCATCGTCGCCATGGTCGTCGAACGGAAGAAGCCCGGGAAGATCCGGTATTTGATGAAGCGCTGCCAGCCGCGGAAGGCGACCCCGCCCTCGGGCCAGGCAAGGCCCTGGACCGCGCCGCGTTCCAGCGCCGTGTAGACCTCGGCCGGATCGATCGTCTTCGGGATCGCGCCCATCGCCTTGAAGAACGCCGTGTAGAGGGCGGTCGAGCGCACCTTGAGGCCCCTGATGTCGAGCCCCGTCTCCTTGCTGAGCTTGGGCTTGTCGACCAGCCAGATCGAGAACTGCTCGGTGGTGTAGAAATTGCCCCAGCCGAGGATGATCGCGTTCGACCGCTTGGCCCATGCCTCGGCGAAGATGTCGTAGCCGCCGTTCTTGCGCCATTCCTGCGGCGGGACGTTGGAGATCCCGGTCAGCTTCGCTTCGGGCTGTGCGGCGGAGTAGTAGGTCGACGGCGACATGATGATGTCGATGAGACCCCGTTTCAGCGCCGCGCCCTGCTTGCGGGGCGGCGTTACCTCCGGCCCGCCGAGATATTTCAGCTTAACCTCGCTCTCGTCCTCCGCCATCTTCTTGACGAAGGTCTCGAGGAAGGCCTGCGACTGGTCGTGCTTCGTCCCCAGCGCCGTCGTCACCTTGAGCTCGGTCGCCGCCTGGGCGGGCAGGGCGATCGCCGCCGCCGTCAGCGCCGCGACCCCGGCCGCGGCAAAGGATCCAAGGGTCGGTTTCATCGGATGGCTGCTCCCTGTCGGTTGTCCTTCGAGACTCCGGCCCGCCCGCGCGACCGGGGGCCCGATTCCACCGCGCATACTAACAGCCGGCCGGCAGAGTGTAACCCGTCTCGGGAGGCCGCTTTTCGCTTCGCCGCGCGCGCCCGTCTATGATGCCCCGGGCCCCAACGGCGGAGCGAATAGCGATGCAGAACCGGCACGTCTTCTACCCCGGCGAACCCCTGGAGGAGGGCGCGATGCGGGTCACCCTGCTCGGCACCGGCACGCCGTTCCCGCGCCGCGGGCAGGCGGCGGCCGGCATGTTCGTCGAGGCGGGGCCGCACAAAATGCTGCTCGACGTGGGTCCCGGGACGCCGGCCAACTTCACCTCGCTGCAGATCCCCTTCGACGAGGTGGACAAGATCTTCCTCACCCACCACCACGTCGATCACATCGGCGGGCTCGACCAGTTCTGGATCGGCGGCTGGACCTACGGGCGGCGGCGGCCGCTCAGGGTCTGGGGCCCGCCCGGCACCGCCGACATCGTCGCCCATCTGCGCGGCATCTACGCATGGGACATCGAGACAAGGCGCCGGGTGTTCGATTCGCTCCAGGGCTCGGAGATCGAGGCCGTCGACTACGGCGAGGGCGCGATCTGGGAAGACGACGGCATCCGCGTGACCGCCTTCGAGGTCGTCCACACCCCGCCGCACAACACCTTCGGCTTGCGCATCGACCATGCCGGACGGTCGATGGTGTTCTCCGGCGACACCAAGAAATGCGAGGCGCTGATCGCCCGGGCGAGCGGCGTCGACCTGCTGATCCACGAGGCGTTCCCGCCGGTCGAGGTCTATGCCGACAAGGCGGGCAGGCCGATCGAGCTCGCCCGCATCATCGCCGAGGAGGTCCACACCGCGCCGCGCGAGGTGGGCGAGGTGCTGGCCGCGTCCCGGCCCCGGCTCGGCGTGATCTACCACATGTACAACAACGACGACGTCATCGGCCCCGCCCTCGCCCAGGTCAGGGAGGGCTATGACGGGCGGGTCGAGATCGGCTACGACCTGATGGTGATCGACATCGCCGACGAGATACGGGTGCGCCCGGCCGCGGTCTCCGACAAGCCCTGGCCGGTGCGCCGCGACCGCCCGGCGGGCCATTGAGGCGGCGCGGCGCTCCCCCATCCCGTCATGGCCCGACTTGATCCGGCCACCCATGCGGCACCTCCGCACGCGAGGCGGTCGGGCGGGAGAGGCGGCGGCGCCAGTGGGTGCCCGGATCACCCCCGGACTCGATCCGGGGGCCGGGCATGACGTGGCAGAGGGCATGACGCGGGGGAAGGGACGCCTACCCGGTACGAGGGAATTCGCCCGGGGCATCCCCGCAGGGCCCCTATCGAAGGACGGCCTCCGGCGTCAGCGTCCGGTGAAGGAGGGCGTGCGCTTGTCGAGGAAGGCGGCGATGCCCTCGGCGAAGTCCTCGCCCGCGGCGCAGTCGGCGAACGCGGCGGCTTCGGCGTCGAGCTGGTCGTCGAGCGAGCGTCGGGCGGAGGCGTTCAAGAGCGCCTTGGCGTTGGCATAGGCGCGGGTCGGGCCCGCCGCCAGGCATCGCGCGAGCCCGTCGACCGCGGACTCGAACTCGGCCTCGGCGACGACGCGGTTGACCAGCCCCATCGCCTTCGCCTCCTCGGCGCCGAAGCGCTCGCCGAGATAGGCCATCTCGAAGCTGCGCTTGAGCCCGACCGAGCGCGGCAGGGTATAGGTCGACGACCCGTCGGGGCTGACCCCGATATGGCAATAGGCGAGGGTGAAGAAGGCGTTCTCGCTCGCCACCGCGAGGTCGCAGGCGGACATCAGGCTCATCCCGAACCCGGCCACCGCGCCGTGCACCGCCGCGATCGCCGGCTTGGGCATCGACCGGATCGCCCGGATCGTGGGATGGACGCGGTGGACGAAGGATTCGAAATGCGTGCGCCGGTCCTCCCCCTCGGGAATCTCCGCGAGCCAGGCGCGGAACGCGGCGATGTCGCCGCCGGCCATGAAGTGGTCGCCCGCGCCGCGGACCAGGACGCAGCGGATTGCCGCGTCCGCCGCCGCCGCTTCGGTCACCGCATGGAGCGCCGCCGCCATGTCGCCGTCGATCGCGTTCAGGGATTGCGGCCGCGACAGGGTTACGGTGCACACGCCGTCGGCGACGGCGGCCTCGACGGTATCGTTCGGCGAACGGATCATCTCCACTCCTGCACGTGGGTCGCGGGAAGGCGGGAGAGCCCGAATCTAGGGAAGCCCCGCCCGGGACGCCAGAGGGCGCACGGGCCGGATCGGCCCGCGGACGCCCGACCGCTACCGGGTGAATTCGGCGAAGCGCTTGCTCTTGATATTGGCGAGCCGCTCTTCGAGCGTACCCCGATAGGCCTCGAACGCGGCGAGATCCGCGCCCTTGAGACGGATCTGCGGCGGCATGGAGACCGACAGCGGGTTGACCTGCCGCCCGTCGACCAGGATCTCGTAGTGAAGATGCGGGCCGGTCGACCGTCCGGTCGAGCCGACATAGCCGATCACCTGCCCCTGGCGCACATTCGCGCCCCGGCGAATGCCGCGCCTGAGCGCCCGCATATGCGCGTAAGCCGTCTGGTAGCGGCTGTTGTGGCGGATGCGGACATAGATCCCGTAGCTGCCGTTGCGCCCGGCATAGGCCACCCGGCCGTCGCCCGCGGCATAGATCGGCGTGCCGGACCGCGCGGCGAAGTCGACCCCGCGATGCATCCTCGTGTAGCCGAGGATCGGGTGGCGCCGCTTGCCGTATTTCGACGACAGCCGCGCGCCGTCGATCGGGGTGCGCATCAGGGGCTTGCGCGCGCCGGCCCCGTCGCGGTTGAAATAGTCGGTGCCGTGCCGTCCGGTGAAGCGGAAGAGCTCGAGCTTCCTGCCGCGCAGGGTGAGCGAGCCGTAGACCATGTCGCCATGGTCGACGAACGCGCCTTCCGGGGTGTGCAGCGTCTCCCAGGCCACGTCGAAGCTGTCGCCGGCGCGAATCTCGCGCTGAAAGTCGACATCCCAGCTAAAGATCCGAACGAGCTGGAGCAGGACCGGAATCGGCAGGTCCTGCTTTTCCGCCGCGCGGTAGAGCGAGGACGAGATCTCCCCGCCGGTGCGGGCGAGCCGGGTCTCGGTCCGCACATCGACCTTGCGGGCGGCGAACGCGCTTCCCCGGCGTTCGACGGCGATCGCGGTCGTCGGACCGGTGGCGAGCTTCGCCCCGCGCAGCCGGATCCCGCGATCCTCGAAGGCCGGGTCGCTCGCGAGATAGGCGATCGTCAGCTTCTGCCCGGGCCGGATGCGGCGCGGGTCGTAGACCTTGCGCATGGCCTCGATCGCCGCCGCCGCCTGGTTCCTCGGAATGCCGGCGCGCAGGTAGAGGAGCATCAGCGTATCGCCGCTGCCCACCTCCAGCGTCCGTTCCTCGACGCTGCGGCTCGCGTCGCGGACGCCGGGGCTCGCCAGCAGGGCGAGATCCACCGCCGCCTCGGCCTCGCGCTCCCATTCCTCGATCGCGTGTTGGGGGTAGGGGGCCTCTTTCGGGGCCGGTGCCTCCGTCGCGCGCTCCACGACCGACGGAAACGGATCGACGACGTACACCGCCGCGGCAAGGACTCCGACGATACCACTCACGACCGCCACTCTCGAAACCGCAGACCCCACCCGCCGGCGCCAACGGCGCCGCTTCGCACGGTCATGCCCTGAAGATGCGCTAGCCACGCGAATCGAACACTGTCGGCTCAGCTTTCTCGCAGTCTCCGAGCATGCCGGACTCACCTTCCCGTTGTCAAGCCGAAGCCGGCAAACGGGCGCCGAATCAACGGCCTAGAGTCCTGCTTCGGAGCTTCCATGCCGCGCGGACGGCGGACGGCGTGGATGGCCGGAACAAGTCCGGCCATCACGGGGCGGGGACGCCGGCGTCCGGCGTGCGTCCTTCGGCCCTCCCACGTCGTGGCCGGACTTGCTCCACTGCCGTCCTGTCTGGATTTTCGACCGGGCTCCGCACCGATGAGCATCGACATCTCCGCCCCCGCTGTCACCCCTGTACCCTCGTCATGCCGGGCCCCCGGATCAAGTCCGGGGGTGATCCGGGCACCAACAGGCGCCGCCCGCACAACGCCATGTCGGGAGAGGCGCCAGTGGGTGCCGGCAGGGAGAGGCGGTTGCGGCAGTGGGTGCCCGGATCGAGTCCGGGCATGACGGGGGGGTGGAGCGGCGGGGAGAAGGAGCGGGGGCCGGGCGTCACGTGGGGGTGGGAGCAGCGGGGGGAAGGACCGGGGCCGGGCATCGCGTGGGCGGCCGGGTCGTGTCCCCAGACGTGGTGTAGGAGCTCTGGCTTCGGTTTGTAGCTGTGGGTAAGCAGCGCGCCGCCGCGACCGCCGCGAGTCTGGCGGCGGCGGGCTGCTTATCCACAGCGGAGGCCATCGCGGTTCCGGTTTAGGGTTGGGTCGTGCAACGCCAACCCGAACCTGAGGAGGAACCGCGATGACCGACGACATGATGGCCCTGCGCGGGCTTTTGGAGAAGAGTTCCGACGCCGATCTGCTGCGCGAGATGATCGGCTTCTCGGCCGAGCGTCTGATGGCGCTGGAGGTGGAAGGGCTGACCGGCGCCGCCCATGGCGAGCGCACGCCGGAGCGGATCACGCAGCGCAACGGCTACCGCGAGCGGGCCTGGGAGACCCGCGCCGGCACGGTGGCGCTGAGGATCCCGAAGCTCAGGACGGGGAGCTACTTCCCCGGCTTCCTGGAACCGCGCCGGATGGCCGAGAAGGCACTCACGGCGGTGATCCAGGAGGCCTACATCCAGGGCGTGTCGACGCGCTCGGTCGACGACCTGGTGCAGGCGATGGGCATGTCGGGCATCTCCAAGAGCCAGGTGTCCAGGCTGTGCGCCGAGATCGACGACAAGATCGAGAGCTTCCTCGACCGGCCGCTGGAGGGCGAGTGGCCCTATCTGTGGCTGGATGCGACCTATATCAAGATGCGCGAGATCGGGCGCATCGTCTCGGTCGCGGTGACCGTCGCGGTGGCGGTCAACGACCAGGGCCGGCGCGAGGTGCTCGGCATGGCGATCGGCCACTCCGAGGCCGAGACCTTCTGGACCGCCTTCCTGCGCGCGCTGACCGGCCGCGGGCTCAAGGGCGTCAAGCTGGTGATCTCCGACGACCACAAGGGGTTGAAGGCCGCCGCGACCCGCATCCTCGGCGCCACCTGGCAGCGCTGCCGCATCCACTTCATGCGCAACCTGCTGGCCCATGCCGGCCGTCAGGGAAGGCGCGTCGTGTCTGCCTTCGTCGCCACCGCCTTCGCCCAGGACGACGCCCAGGCCGCGAGCGCCCAGTGGCGCCTGGTCGCCGACCAGCTCAGGCCCAAGGCGCCCAAGCTCGCCACCCTCATGGACGACGCCGAGCACGACGTCCTCGCCTACATGACCTTCCCCAGGGAGCACCGAACCAAGCTCCACTCGACCAACCCCATCGAGCGGGTCCATGCCGAGATCAAGCGCCGAACCAACGTCGTCGGCATCTTCCCCAACGAAGACGCCGTCACCCGCCTGGTCGGCGCCATCCTGCTCGAGCAGAACGACGAGTGGGCCGTCGCAAGGAGATACATGACACTGGAATCCATCGCTCAGACCAGCGACAATCTCACCGTCAAGCCGCCCGCCGTGGCAGCCTGACCCTACCGGCCCAACACGCCGGATACCGCGATCGGCGCCGGGCTCTTACACCACGTGGCGGGACACGATCTGCGGCGGCGCGGCCGGAAGGTCCGACGGCCCCCACGCCCCACGCCTCGCCCCCTCATCATTCCCCCCCTCGTCATGCCCGGACTTGATCCGGGCATCCACTGGCGCCGCCGCTCCTCCCGACGGGGCGTTGTACCGGTGGCGCCAGTGGTTGCGCGGATCAAGTCCGCGCATGGGTGGCCGGATCAAGTCCGGCCATGACGGGGTGGGGGTGGCGGTGGAGAAGCACGGGAGCCGGGTGCGGACCGCCCCGCCCGTGGGTGCCCGGAACGAGGCCGGGGTGACAACGGAGGGGCAGGGACGGCAAGTGCGGGCGTGCGGCGATCCGTGTCCCGATCCGGCGGATGCGCCGATAACCCGCCCGGAACAAGGCTTTGCGCCGGTCCAGCTCACATAAACCGTCATGGTCTCGGCGGTGCTGAGCCACCCCGTGGCATGAAACTCGGGGCGTTCGGCTGAGGGTTTGCCGATCGTCGCGCGGGTCTGCCGTGGCAGGATGGGAACGGTGGAGGCGGCGACGCGTGAGCGTTCCGTTTATCGGTGATGTGGTTCCCGAGATATAAACTGCTTCCGGCGGTCGGCTCCGCACCCCGTACTGTGCCCGGCCCGCGGCCGTGGACGCGCGGCAAATCGAACCGCACCCGCTCGACGGGTGCGTGTCCTTCCGACCGCTGTCCCCGCCTCCACCGTGGCGATGCCACGGCGCGATCCTACGCCGCCGTGGCGAGAGCGCAACGAGGAGGACAGCGATGAAGACGGAAGGCTTGCACGTCGTGCGGCCGCGCGCGGCGGGTCTGGACGTGCACAAGATGGAGATCACCGCGACGGTTCGCCTGTGCGAGGGCGAGGGCGAGCCGGTGGTGGAGACGCGCTGCTTCAGCTCGCTTCCGAGCGGTCTGGCGGAGATGGTCGCCTGGCTGACCGGTCGCCGCGTCGAGGCCGCTGTCATGGAAGGGACCGGGATCTACTGGCAGGCGCCCTTCGCGGCGGTGGAGGCGGCGGGGATCGAAGCGATCCTGGTGCACGCGCGTCAGGTCAAGCAGTTGAAGGGGCGCAAGACCGATGTCGCCGACAGCGTGTGGCTGGCCTGCGTGTGCCAGTTCGGGCTCTGCACGCCTTCCCATGTTCCCCCCGAGCCGTTCCGGCAGCTGCGCTCGCTGAGCCGCCAGCGACGTACCCTGGTCAGGCAGCGCTCGACCGTGCGCAACCGGGTGCAGAAGATCGTCGACCGCGCCGGCCTGCGCATCGGCGGCATCCTCTCCGACGTCTTCGGCGTCAACGGCCGCAAGATCCTCGACGGGCTGGCGCAAGCCACGCCGCGCGCGGTCATCCTCGCCTCGCTCACCGGCCACGTCGCCAACAAGCTGGAGGGGCTCGGCGAGGCGCTCTCCCTGAGCCTGGGCGATAACGACCGCTTCATGCTCGGCGATCTGCTGGACGAGCATGACGCGCTCGAGGCGCGCATCGCGTCCTACGGCGAGAAGATCGACCGGCAGATGACGCCGTGGCAGGAACAGCTCCGCCTGCTGACCACCATCCCCGGCATCGACCGCATCGCCGCCTCGACCATCCTGATCGAGATCGGCCCGGATATCGAGGCGTTCGCCTCCAAGCAGCACTTCGCCGCCTGGGCCGGGCTCTGCCCCGGCAACAACGAAAGCGGCGGAAAGCGCCGCAACGCGCGCACCCGAAGGGGCTCCAAGACGCTGCGCGCCAGCCTCGTCGAATGTGCCCACGGCGCGGCCCGAACCAAGGGGTGCCAGTTCGAGGCCCACCACCGCGCGCTCGCCGCCCGGCGCGGATACAAGCGCGCCATCGTGGCCAGCGCACACAAGATGCTGCGCATCGTTTATGTCGTGCTCAAGACCGGCAGGCCCTACTACGACCGCACCGCCGACTACGACGCGCTGATGGTCAAGCGCAACGCCCCGCGCTGGATCCGAATGCTCCGCCGCTACGGCTACATCCAACCCCGGCGCGCCGAACCCAAGGCCACCTGACCGGCCCGCATAACGCCGGACCGCCGCGCGGGACCGCTTCGGGCCACATCGGGGAAGTCCACCGCTCGTCTCCGCCGCCCCCTTCCGGCGATCTCAGCCAACTCCCTCCCGGCGTTGGATGGGGCCCTCGCGCGCCCCCACCGAAACTGTTTCACGGCAAACCGGACAGCAGTGGACTTGATCCGGGGGCCGGGCATGACGGTCGGGAGGAGCCGGGGGCGACGGCGCAACGAGACGATGCGACGAGCGCGCCGCGATCCGTGTCCCGCTCCGGCCGCCGCGCCCGGGCCCCGGAACGAGCCCGGAGGCCGCGCCTCTCTCAGTGCGAGAGGATCTGGCTGAGGAAGAGCTTGGTGCGGTCCGATTTCGGGTCGTTGAAGAACGTCTCCGGCTCGTTCTGCTCGACGATCTGGCCCTCGTCCATGAAGATCACCCGATGGGCGACCTGGCGGGCGAAGCCCATCTCGTGGGTGACCACGAGCATCGTCATGCCGGTGCCGGCGAGGTCGACCATCACGTCGAGCACCTCCTTGATCATCTCCGGGTCGAGCGCCGAGGTGGGCTCGTCGAACAGCATGATCTTGGGGCGCATGCAGAGCGAGCGGGCGATCGCCACGCGCTGCTGCTGACCGCCGGAGAGCTGCCCGGGAAACTTGTCCGCCTGTTCGGGGATCTTGACCCGGGTGAGGAACTCCATGGCGATGTCGGCGGCCTCCGCCTTGGGCATCTTGCGCACCCAGATCGGCGCCAGCGTGCAGTTCTCCAGCACCGTCAGATGCGGAAACAGGTTGAACTGCTGGAACACCATGCCGACCTCGCGGCGGATCACGTCGATGTTCTTGAGGTTGTGGGTGAGCTCGGTGCCGTCGACCACCACCCGGCCCTCCTGGTGGTCCTCCAGCCGGTTGATGCAGCGGATCAGCGTCGACTTGCCCGAGCCCGACGGCCCGCAGATGACGATCCGCTCGCGCGGCTGCACCGTGAGGTCGATGTCGCGCAGCACGTGGAAGGTTCCGAACCACTTGTTGAGGCCGGCGATCTCGATGATCGGGTCCTCGCCGCCGCCCGGTTCGGTCTGTGACTCGGCCATGGTGCCCCCTCAGCGCCGCGTGGTGTCCAGGCGCTTCTCGAGATTGATCGAGTAGCGCGACATGCCGAAGCAGATCACGAAGAAGAACAGCGCCGCCAGCAGGAAGGTCTCGTAATCGACCTTGCCCAGCCAGTCCTGGTTGGTCTGCAGCAGCCGCGCCTGGCCGAGGATGTCGAACAGGCCGATGATGATGACCAGTGTGGTGTCCTTGAACAGGCCGATGAAGGTGTTGACGATGCCCGGGATGGAGATCTTCAGCGCCTGCGGCAGGACGATCAGGCGCATCGACTGCCAGTAGCCCAGACCCATCGCCTGGCCCGCCTCGTACTGCCCCTGGGGGATCGCCTGCAGCCCGCCGCGGATCACCTCCGCCATGTAGGCCGAGGCGAACAGGGTGATGATGACCATGACCCGGATGAGCTGGTCGAGCGAGACCTCGCGGGGCAGGAAGATCGGCAGCAGGATGATGGCGACGAAAAGCAGCGTGATCAGCGGCACGCCGCGGATGAACTCGATGAACGCGACCGAGAACATGCGCACGATCGGCATGCGCGAGCGCCGCCCGAGCGCCAGCAGGACGCCGATGGGCAGCGACAGCACGATCCCGGTCAGCCCGGCGACCAGGTTGAGCACGAAGCCGCCGAACTGGTCGGTGCGCACGACCTGGAGGCCGAGCCCGCCGACCAGCAGGAACGCCGCGATCGCCGGGTAGGCGAGCGAGAACCAGCGGCCGTAGCGCGCATAGGGCAGGTCGGCGAACAGGAGATAGCCGACCGCCGGCACCAGCAGGATGACGGCGAGGTTCACCCGCCAATAGGCCTCCTCCGGGTAGAAGCCGTAGACGAACTGGGCAATGCGCTGGTCGAGCCAGGCCCAGCACGCGCCCTCGTTGGTGCAGTCCTTGCCCGCCGAGCCCACATAGGTGGCTTCGAGGAACGTCCAGTCGATCAGCGGCGGCAGGGCCAGCGCGAGCACGGCGAGCGCCGCCAGGGTGAGCGCCACGTTGAGCCAGGTGGAGAACAGGTTGGCCCGCACCCAGCCGATGGCGCCGACGCTGGTGATCGGCGCCGGCCGCTCCGCCAGCATCTCCGCCCGGCTGCGATGGAAGGCGCGCCCGCTCATCTCTCCACCAGGGCGATGCGCTTGTTGTACCAGTTCATGAAGGACGACGTGATCAGGCTCAGCGCCAGGTAGAACGCCATGTAGATCGAGATCACCTCGATCGCCTGGCCGCTCTGGTTGAGGGTGGTATCGCCGACCGAGACGATGTCCTGGTAGCCGATGGCGACGGCGAGCGAGGAGTTCTTGGTCAGGTTGAGATACTGGCTGGTCATCGGCGGAACGATCACGCGCAGCGCCTGCGGCAGGACGATCTGGCGCATGATCAGGTTGCGCCTGAGCCCGAGCGCGCCGGCGGCCTCGGTCTGCCCCCTGGACACCGCGAGGATCCCGCTGCGCACGATCTCGGAGATGAAGGCGCCGGTGTAGGTCGACAGCGCGAGCCACAGCGCCACCAGCTCCGGCGTGATGCTGACGCCGCCTTGCAGGTTGAACCGCCTCTTTACCGGCATGTCGAAATCGAGCGGCTGGCCGAGGGCGAAGAAGACGACGAGGGGAACGCCCAGCACCAGCCCGAGCCCGGACCAGCCGACCGGGAAGGTCTGGCCGGTGGCGTCCTGGCGCCGCTTGGCCCAGCGCCTGAGCGCGAACGCCGCAACGGCGCCCACCAGGACCATCGCCAGCACGATCGCCGATCCGTCCTCCAGGATGGGCGAGGGCAGGCGCACGCCGCGGTTGTTGAAAAAGACTGTTTCGCCGATCGATATGCTGGCGCGCACCTTGGGCAGCGCCAGCATGATCAGCCACCAGAAGATGATCTGCAGCAGCACCGGGACGTTGCGGGTGAACTCGACCCAGACCGCGACGATCCGGCTCACCAGGAAATTGTTCGACAGCCGGAGCACGCCGGTCACGAAGCCGATGGTCGTGGCGAAGACGATGCCCATCACGGCGACCAGGATCGTGTTGAGCGCGCCGACGACCAGCGCCTGCCCGTAGGTCGAGGTGGACGCGTACTCGGTCAGCCGCTGGTTGATGTCGAAGTTGGCGGTGTCGAACAGAAAGCCGTAGCCGAAGGAGAGGCCGGCCTCCTCGTAGTTCGCGATGGTGTTGACGACGATGAAGGCGGCGAATGCCGCCAGGCCGAGAACCAGCGCGACCTGGAAGACGACGCCGCGGAAGCGCTCGTCGGTCCACAGGCGGCTCACGTCGAACCCGCCGGAGCCGACGGGCGGCGCTCTGTCGGTCACGGCCGTCGCGCTCTCATCGGGTACCCGAACAAGCGCCGCCCCGCCCGGCAAAGCGGGCAGGGCGGTACGCGGTCAATTCTACCGGAACGGAGGCGAATACAGGATGCCGCCGTCCTTGTAGAGGGCGTTGAGCCCCCGTGCCAGACCGAGCGGGGTCTTGGGGCCGATATAGCGCTCGAACATCTCGGCGTAATTGCCTTCCGCGGCGATCGCGCGGAGCGCCCACTGCGCGTCGAGGCCGAGCATCTTGCCCATCGAGCCTTCCTTGCCGAGCATCCGGTTGATCTCCGGATTGTCGGTCCCCTCGGCCAGCTTCGCGGCGTTGGCCTGGGTCACCCCGAGCTCCTCGGCGCTGATCAGCGCGTTCAGCGTCCAGCGCGCGATGTCCGCCCACTGGTCGTCGCCCTGGCGCACCAGCGGCCCGAGCGGCTCCTTGGAGATGATCTCCGGGAACACCATGTGCTTGCCGGGGTCGGGGAAGGTCGCCTTGGTCGCCGCCAGGCCGGACGCGTCCGTGGTGTAGACGTCGCAGCGCTCGGCCTCGTAGGCCGCGCGGGCCTCGGCGTTGGTCTCGATCGGCACCGGCTCGTACTTGATCTTGTTGACCCGGAAGAAGTCCGCCAGGTTGAGCTCGGTGGTGGTGCCGGTCTGGATGCAGACCGAGGCGCCGTCGAGCTCCTTGGCGCTCTTCACGCCGAGCGCCGTGCGGCCGATGAAGCCCTGGCCGTCATAGTAGTTGACGCCGATGAAGGTGAAGCCGAGGTCGACGTCGCGCGACAGCGTCCAGGTGGTGTTGCGCGACAGCACGTCGATCTCGCCCGCCGCCAGCGCCGGGAAGCGGGTCTTGCCGGTCAGGTTGACGAAGGTGACCTTGTTGGCGTCGCCCAGAACGGCGGCGGCCAGCGCCCGGCAATAGGCGACGTCGAAGCCGGTCCACTTGCCCTTGTCGTCGGTATAGGCGAAGCCGGGCAGGCCGGTGTTGATGCCGCATTTGAGCGTTCCGGCAGCTTTCACGTCGTCGAGCGTCGCCGCCTGGCCGGGCGATGCGCCCATGGCCGCCAGCGCACCGGCAACCGCAACGGCGCCGGCAATTTGCTTAAGGGTCATTCCTGTCCTCCAGTTCCAATATGTGGATGCCGTACATACCTTCCATTCGTGGTATGCGGCGCCACTGGCGCCAGCGATGGTCGTCGATCCGCCCAGCGCACGACGGCAGGTTACTGTAGGGCAGCAGGGCGGCGGGTAACAAGCGCCGCTTCGTTGCGGACCGCGCTTCGGGTCGACATTTCCGGCGGCCGGACGGCGCCGATGAAAGTCCTATAAGTTGGACCCGCAAGCGGAGGGGAGAAGGGTGCAATGGAACCAATCAGGATCGCCTATCAGAGCTACACCGACGAGGCGCAGGCCGGCAGCTACTGGGACAATCTGCGGAAATATCTCGCGGGAATCGTCGACGAGGGCACCACCGTCGACATCTTGGGCATCACCCCGCCCGATTCCTACGCCCATGCGCTGTCCGAGTTCCGCTGCGCGCGCGAGGCGATCTGCAACGCGGTCAGGGCCGAGCGCGAGGGCTACGACGTCTTCGCCATGGGCCATTTCCAGGATGCCGGGCTGTACGAGGCGCGCGCCGTGGTCGACATCCCGGTGCTGTCGCTCGGCGAGGTCTCGATGCTGCATGCCTGCCAGCTCGGCCAGAAGATCGGCATCGTCACCATCAACCCGCGCTACATCTCCTGGTTCCACCACCAGATCGGCAAGTACGGGCTCCGGGAGCGGGTCACCGGCGTGCACGCGATGAGCTTCGAGCCGGGCGCGATCCTCGCCGGCTTCGACGACCCGGCCCGGTTCGACGAGACGGTCGCGAGCTTCGCCGCGCAGGGGGCGCCGCTGGTCGAGGGCGGGATCGACGTGCTGATCCCGGGCGGCGGGATCGCCATGCTGCTGTTCGCCAGGATCTTCGACCACAATATCGGCGGCGCGCCGGTCATCAACGGCATCCCGATCCTGGTCAAGGCGGCCGAGATGGCGGTCAAGCTGAAACGGCTGACCGGGCTGTCGGCGAGCCGCACCGGCGAGTTCGAGAAGCCGCCGCCCGAGGTGGTCGAGGAGTTCATGACCAACCCGAAGGGCCTCTGAGCATGGCGGCCGGGCGCTTCGGCTACGACGGAATCGTCGTCGCGGCGCCGGTCACCGTGCCGTATGCGCGCTACTCGATCCGCAGCGCGCACTGGTTCTGCGGCCGGGCGCTGGCGGCGCTGATCCGCGAGGCCGGCCTGGACAAGGCCGAGATCGACGGGTTCTGCGTCTCCAGCTTCACCCTCTACCCCGACTCGGCGGTCGGGCTGATGCAGCATCTCGGCGTCTCGCCGCGCTGGCTCGACCACATCCCGATGGGCGGCGCGTCGGGCGCGGTGGCGCTGCGCCGGGCGGCGCGGGCGGTGCAGGCGGGCGATGCCGGGATCGTCGCCCTGATCGGCGCCGACACTAACCACGTGGACTCGTTCCGCCGCACCGTGGCGACCTTCAGCCAGTTCGCCAACGACGCGGTCTACCCCTACGGCGCCGGCGGCCCCAATGCGAGCTTCGCCTTCCTCACCGACCACTACATGAAGGAATTCGGCGCGAGGCGGGAGGATTTCGGCCTGCTCTGCATCGCCCAGCGCGACAACGCGCTCCCCGTCGCGCACGCCATGATGAAGCGCCCGCTCACCATGGAGCAGTATCTCGACGCCCGGCCGATCGCGCTCCCGCTCCGCCTGTTCGACTGCGTCATGCCGTGCGCCGGCGCCGAGGCCTGCCTGGTGACGACCGAGGACCGGGCGCGCTCGCTCGGCCTGCCCTACGCCTCGGTGCTGGCGACCATCGAGCGCCACAACGCCTTCCCCGACGACCCGATCCAGTATCGCGGCGGCTGGGCGGTCGATGCGCCCGAGCTCTACGACCAGGCCGGGCTCGGCCCCGCCGACATCGACCTCGTCCAGGCCTATGACGACTACCCGGTGATCTGCTTCATGCAGATCGAGGATCTCGGCTTCTGCGCCAAGGGCGAGGCGCCCCGATTCGTCCGCCAACGCGATCTGAGGGCGGGCGGCGACTTCCCGTTCAACACCTCGGGCGGCCAGCTCTCTTGCGGGCAGGCGGGCGCCGGCGGCGGCTTCGTCGGCCTGGTCGAGACGCTGCGCCAGCTCACCGGGCAAACCCACGGCCACGAGGTCGATGGCGCGCGGCACGGGCTGGTATCCTGTTTCGGGATGATCAACTACGACCGCGGCCTCTGCACCTCGGCGGCGATCTTGGGGCGGGGCGACCGATGACGACCAGGCTGCCGCCGCCCGCCCGCAAGGACCCGACGCGGCGCACCCGGCTGCCGACGCGCCCGCCGGGCAACCGCTCGCGCGAGGCGCACGGGCTGACCGCGATGGCCGCCGCCGGGCGCTTCGCGCTCCAGACCTGCGCCGATTGCGGCACCGTGCAGTACCCGCCGCGCCAGATCTGCGGGCGCTGCCTCGGCGACGCGCTGGAATGGCGCGACGTGGCGCGCGGCGGAAGGCTGCTGGCCGAGACCGTGCTCGCCCATTCCAACGACCTGTTCTTCCGTGACCGCCTGCCCTGGCGGCTCGGCGTCGTCCGGGCCGATGCCGGGCCGTCGCTGGTCGCCCACCTCGCCGAGGACTGCGTGGCGGGCGAGCGCGTCCGCCTCGCCCTCGCCATCGACCGGGCCGGCAACGCCGCGGTCACGGCAAGCCCCGAGACCCCCACCCCCAACCCGGAGGACGACCGGCAATTGCGCGAGATGGCATTCGAACCCAGGGACCGCCGCGTGCTGATCGTCGACGGCAAGACCGGGCTGGGCGCGGCGCTGGCGCGGGTCTTCGCCGATGCCGGGGCGCGCGCGGTCTATGTCGGCCACGCCCAGCCCTGGCGGCAGAGCGAGCACCTCGAGGCGGCGCGCGGTATCGAGCGCGCGCGCCTGTTCCCGCTCGACGTGACCGACACCGAATCGGTCGCCGAGCTCGCCGCCACGATCGGCGACAAGGTCGAGATCCTGGTCAACAACGCCTACCACCTGCGCATGGGCGGCGCGGTCGGCCGCATGGACCTCAACACCGCGCATGACGAGATGGAGATCCACTATCACGGCCTGCTGCGCCTCGCCGGGCATTTCGGACCGGCGATGCGGGGGAGGGGGGCCGACGGGGCGCATGGCGCGGCGGCCTGGGTCAACGTGCTCTCCGCCTATGCGCTGGTCAACAACCCGTCGCTCGGCACCTATTCGGCGTCGCAGGCGGCGGCGCTCTCGCTGTCCGCGTGCCTGCGCGCCGAGCTCGCCGAGGGCGGGGTGCGGGTGGTCAACGCCTTTTTGGGCCCGATCGAGGACGAGTGGCACCAGCTCGCCCCGCCGCCCAAGCTCGACCCGGCGGGGGTGGCGCGGCGCGTCGTCGCCGGGCTCCGGGCGGGCGTCGAGGACCTGGCGATCGGCGCGGTCGCGGAAGAGATCCTCGCGCGCCGGGCGGCGAACCCGAAAGAGATCGAGCGGGCGATAACGTTGTGACGGCCCCCTTCGTCTTGGCCGGACTTGTTCCGGCCGACCGCTCGATCCCACGGCGAGCGCCCGTGGCTGCCCGGAACGAGTCCGGCCATGACGAGGGGGGCGGGGCAGGGAGCGCGCGGGGCGAAGCGACGGTGGGCGAAGCGGGGATGGCTGGAATGGAAACAACCAACGAAACCGGGCTGCTCGCGGGGCTGCTCGCCGGCATCGCCGGCGGCGGCATCCGGGTGGTCGACCTCACCATGACGCTCGACCGCCGGACGCCGACCATCGTGCTGCCGCCCGAGATGGGCCAGTCCTGGCCGTTCCGCATGGAGGAGATCTCGCGCTACGACCGAAGGGGGCCTGCGACCTACTGGAACAATTTCTCCTGCGGCGAGCACACCGGCACCCATTTCGACGCGCCGATCCACTGGATCTCGGGCAAGGACCTGGCCGACAACGCGACCGACACCATCCCGCCGGCGCTGTTCGTGGCGCATGCCTGCGTCGTCGACTGCTCGGCGGCGGCGGCGGCCGACCCCGACTACCTGCTGACGACCGACCGCGTCGAGGCGTGGGAGGCGGAGCACGGAACGATCCCGCCGCGCTCCTGGGTGCTGATGCGGACCGACTGGTCGCTCAGGAGCGATCCGGTAAAATATCTCAACATGGACGAGACCGGCTCGCACACCCCCGGCCCCGATGTCGACCTGGTGGCCTGGCTGATCGCCGAGCGCGACGTGGTGGGGTTCGGCTGCGAGGCGGTGGGCACCGACGCCGGCCAGGCGCAGCACTTCGCCGTGCCCTACCCCTGCCACCACATGATGCACGGCAACGGGCGCTTCGGCCTGCCGGCGCTCACCAATCTCGACAAGCTGCCGCCGACGGGGTCGGTGGTGATCGCCGCGCCGCTAAAAATCCGCCGGGGCTCGGGGAGCCCGGTGCGCGCGCTGGCGCTGGTCGAATCGTGAGCGACTACGCCCCGCCGCCCGAGGTGGCGCAGGCCGCCTGTGCCACCGTCGGGCGGCTGTTCGCCGCGACCGCGCGGCTGTTCCCCGCGCGCACCGCGCTGGTCGAGGGCGGGCGCGGCCTGACCTATGCCGAGCTCGACGCCAGGACGAACCGGCTCGCCAACGTTCTGCTCGGGCGCGGCGTCGGGCGCGGCGACCGGGTGGCGCTGATGGCGCGCAACGCGATCTTCTATCTCGAGGTCGAGCTCGCCTGCGCCCGCATCGGCGCCATCTGCGTCGGGCTCAACTGGCGCTTTACCGCCGAGGAGACCGCGCACGGGCTGACCCTCACGGACCCCGCGCTCACCGTCGCCTCGGCCGACTACGCGGCGACGGTCGCGGCGGCGGGCTTCCCGGCCGACCTGGTGCCGGGCGAGAGCCTGGAGGCGGCGATGGCGGGCGCGTCCGAGCGCGATCCCGGCTGCCATGTCGAGCCCGAGGACGGCATGGTCATCGTCTTCACCAGCGGCACCACCGGGCACCCCAAGGGCGCGCTGATCTCCCACCGGGCGATGATCGCGCGCACCCTGATCTACGCCGCCGAGCTGGCCGTGCCGGCGGACGACACGTTCGTCGCCTGGACGCCGCTGTTCCACATGGGGGCGAACGACTTCGCCTTCGCGACGCTCCTGCGCGGCGGCCGGGTCGCGGTGATGGACGGCTACCGCCCGCGCGAGCTGATCCGCGCCATCGAGACCTGGCCGGTGCACTACCTCGCCGCCGTCCCCGGCATGGTCGAGGATTTCATCGCCCATCTCAAGGCGTCCAGCCGCGACTTCAGGCCCATCGGCATGGTGGGCGCGATGGCGGATCTCGTGCCGCGCCAGCAGCTCAGGGAGATCACCGGGCTGTTGGGCGCGCCCTGGCTCAACACCTTCGGCTCGACCGAGACCGGGATCCCGCCGGCGACCGCGAACTTCGTCCCCATAGGCAGCGCGCCCGAGCGCCTGCCCAAGGCGCAGAACCGGTTCTGCGAGATCCGCCTGGTCGACGAAGACGGCAACGACGTGGCGGACGGCGAGCCCGGCGAGCTCGCGATCCGCGGGCCCAGCCTGTTCTCCGGCTACTGGGGCAACGACGAAGCCAACCGCGAGGCGTTCCGCGGCGGCTGGTTCCACATGGGCGATGCGTTCCGCCGCAACCCCGACGGCACGCTCGATTTCGTCGACCGGGTGAAATACATGATCAAGTCGGGCGGCGAGAACATTTATCCCGCCGAGATCGAGCGCCACATCCTGGCCGACCCCCGCATCTCCGACGCCGCGGTGGTCAGGAAGCCGGACGCGCGCTGGGGCGAGGTCCCGGTGGTGTTCGCCGCCCGCACCGACGAGACGATGACGGCGGACGACGTGATCGCCGCCTGCCGCGGCCGCATCGCCAATTACAAGCTGCCCAAGGAGGTGCATTTCGTGGCCATGGACGATCTGCCGCGCAGCACGTCCGGCAAGATCCAGCGCCACGTGCTGGAGGCGCGGCTGGGGTAGGGGCCCGCCCGTCCTTCGATACGCCGCTGACGCGGCTACTCAGGATGAGGGGTGGACGTGGGGCGGCCCCGCTCGCCCTCCCTCATCCTGAGGGGTGGGTGCGGGGCGGCGCCCATCGCCCTCCTTCATCCTGAGGGGTGGGTGCGGGGCGGCGCCGATCTCCCTCCCCTCATCCTGAGTAGCCGCGTCAGCGGCGTATCGAAGGACGCCCCCTACCAGCGCAGACCCCCGCGCAGGGTGACGGCGTGGTGGGTGGCGCCGTGGGCGGTGCGGCTGCGGGCGGCCTCCAGGCCGATATGCGCCGCCGTCGCGAGCTCGAATCGCCCGCCGAGGCTCACCCGCCGGGCGCCCGCCCCGGCGAGCGAGAGCCCGGCATAGGGGGTGAGCAGGCCGGCGCCGCCGGGGCCGGCGATGCCGTAGGCGATGCGCGCGCGCAGCCGTCCGGCGGCGCGGCTTGGGGCGGCGGCGGGGACGATTCCGGCCTCCCACAGTTGCCGCGCGCCGCTCGCCGTCCGGCCCCAGCCCGGCGCGACGCCGATGGCGAGCCCGCGCCCCGCCGCGCCGGGGTCGAAGCTGAGCGAGCCGCCCACGCCCCACTCCTCGTGGTCGCCGCCATGGACCAGCAGGGTGCGGCCGCGCAGCTCGGCGGCGAGCCCCGATGCCGGGTCGGCGTAGCGCATCCCGCCCCCGGCCTCGACGCCGCCGCCGGTCTCGCCGTCGCCGCCGTCGCTGCGCAGGCCGATCTCGACCGACGGGGTGAACGACGCCCCCGAGGCGAGACGCTGGGCGTGGCTGCCCTCGATGGCGAGCCGCAGCCGGCTGGCGTCGAGCGTCGCGCTCGCGAGCGCCCCCGACCCGTCGAGCTCGGCCCTGGTGTAGGCGGCCTCGCCCTTGAGCCTGATGCTGGTGGTGCCGCCCTCCGACAGCCTGGTGCTGGCGAGCAGCTTCCCGCTCGCGCCCGCCGCCGCCATCTGCTGCGTCAAATCGCCGGTCTCCGCCCCCGCCGGGCCGTCGAGCTCGACCTCGCCCCAGCCATGGCCGGCGGCGGCCCAGAGGCTCAGCCCGCCGGCCGAGTGCCAGCCGGCATAGGGGGCGATGCCGGTCACCGTGGCCGTGAGCTCGCCGGCCGCCGCGCCGTCGCGGTAGTCGGCCGCGCCGCGCGCCCGGCCGACCGCCACGCCGGCCAGCAGCCCCCCGCCCAGCCTGGCGTCGAGCCCGAGACGGGCGCCGGTCACGTCGCCGTCGTAGCGCACGCTGCGCCGGCTTCCGCCGGAGAGCTCGCGGTAGTCGCCGCTGCCCCAGAGCGTGAGCTTGCCGAGCGGCCCGCCCTCGCCGCCCGCAAGCGGCAGGGCGAAGGACGAGCCGGGCAGCAGGCGCCCGGGATCGAAGCCGCCCGCCTCCAGCGCGCCGCGGTTGGCCAGCAGCGCGCCCGTCAGCGTGGACGCGCCGCCGATCCGCGCCTCCGCGCCCGGCGCGGCGCCCGGGCCCGCCTGCTCCATGCGCGCCGATATCGCATCCACCGTGCCCGCGGTCATCGCCCGCATGATTTGCGGCAGCACGGCCGCGACCGCCCGGTTCGCATCGGCGCCCGCCGGCGGCGGCGGCGTCGTGCCGGTGCCGGGGCTGCCGTAGAAGCCCGAGGCGACGATGAAATCGAGCGGGCGCGCGACCCCGCCGGGTCCCGCGACCGTGCCGGTGAACTCGCGGGCATAGCCGGTCTTGGGGATGTCGGCGCTGTCGCTGTCGTCGGCGGGATCGTCGAAGTGATACTCGACGAATCCGCCGTCGGGGCCGCTCTTGGCCGCCGCCAGGACCCGCGGCAGGATGAACTCGCCGGTCACCGCGTCGCGCACCGTCGGCCGCAGCGGCCGGTACTCGAACCGGTCCGGCTGGGTCGCGTGGAACAGGATGATGTCGTTGGCGGTGTCCAGCACGTAGAGATAGACCGAGCCGTGCCGCCACGGCCCGTTCGGATCGCGCAGCGCGATGCGGGCCCGCGACGCGGCGGCGGCATCGCCGCTCCGCTGGATCTCGAGAAACCAGTTGCCGGCCTGGGTGACGAACGCCTTCAGGGTCTCGCGGTCCACCACGTCGCGCGCGGTGACGCTGGGCGCGCCGTGGTCGATCGCCTCCGGGGCCAGGTGGGATGCCGCGAGGTCGAACCCGGCGAGCAGCACGATCGGCGCCCGGAACTCGGGCGAGACATAGACGCTGGCGTAGCCCGACGCGCCGGGGGCGATGGCGGTCGCGTCGAACGCGGCGTCGGGCTCCGCCGACAGCGTCGCCATGAGCGTCGCCAAGGCGCCGTCGCGCGCGGCGGGATCGGGCGAGGCGAGGCCGGCCAGAGCGGCCCGGGGGACGCCGAGCGCGGCGAGGATCTCGCCATAGACGAGCGGGTTCAACAGCCCGCCCGAGAGCGCCATGTCCTTCGCGTGGATGAACACGCGGCCGTCCGGCGTCAGGCTCACCAGATAGGTCGAGCCCGACCGCCAGATGCCGTCCTCCTGGCGGATCAGGCAGGCGATATAGAGCCCCTGCTCGGTGGTCGTCGCCTGCCGCGCATGCTCGCGCGACCGCTCCCGCGCGGCGAGCGTGAAGTCTTTGAGCGCGCCGGTGCCGCTCTCCACCTCCGCCGCCGTGACCTCCGGCGGTTCGACGGCGGTGGCGCCGGCGGGGCGGGGGCAGGCCTCCTGCGCCGCCGCGGGGCGGGGGAGGGCGAGGACGGCGGCGAGGGCGAGCAGGGAGGCGAGGAAAAGCGTGGATGCGCGGGGCGGCGGTGTTGCGGGATTCATGCTACCTCCCGGGGAACAGCGGCAGCGCGGGCGCCGCGGGGAGCGCGGCGTCGACGGTCTCTTGTCACTGTAACAAAATCGTGAGGTCGGAGGCCGAATCGGGTCGCCCGACGGGCCGCGCGGCGGGGGGAGGCGGTCTCCTCCGTCATGGTCGGCTACAGCGCGATCTCCGCGTCCGGGTGGCCGGCGGCCAGCGCGTTCATCCAGGCGAGGCAGAGCTCGCGGGAGCGGTAGGTGCCGTAGGCGGCGGTTTCCTCGCGCTCGACGATGGGAAACGTGGAATAGACGTAGCGCACGTCGTCCCGGTCGGTGACGCCGTAGACATGGAAGAACACCGCGTCCAGCTTGGCGCGCAGAAACAGGCGCCGCTCCTCGTCCCACGCGAAGGGCGGCAGGACCTCGCCGTCCTCATCGACATACCCCATGTCGCGGGCGAAGGGGGCCATGTCATGGGCCGTGTAAGTCAATTCCAGCACTGCCTCGCCGACGATTTCACGGACGGCCTTCGGTCCGAAGCGCTCGGCCTCGTACCGAACGGGAGGGACAACGGGAAGTTGCTCGACGATGAACCAGTTGAGGTGCTGGCCTTGAATTTTCCGGCGCGCGACGTAGTCGAATGGCACAGCGTTGAAATTGGCGAGAAGGAGTGCGGTGTGGGCCTCCCGCTCTCCATCTGTCGATACAATGGGCAGTGTGTTCCCTGCGCCGGAACCTGGTATCAGGGCAGCGATCATGGATCGTACATTCGTCGGCGCGGTAACGTCTTTGAACCCGAGCAAATACGGGGCCGTCGGGAACGCCGTCTCGCTTCGCAGAACCCAATACTGCGGGTCAGGTAGCCACTCTGGATCGCGGTGCTCATCGAGCGTGGCCGGCTCGGGCTGAGCCGGGCGGTGCTGATTTTCCAGGTTGACGACAACGCTGGCAGCACGATGATCGAAAGCCTGCACCATCTTGCCTTCGTAGAGCGGCACCCATTCGCCGGCCGGGCTGCCGAAGCGGTTTCCGCCCGTCGGCCAAGCGCGTTCCCGCTCCTCAAGGTCCGCGCGCGTGCGGAACCGCCCGGAGTCGTTGGTCATGTGGAACATCGTCGCGTATTTCACCGGCCACGACCTCGCCTCTTCGCCCGACGAGCGGTTCACCAGCACCGGCAGGCGCTGGTAAATCGCCGTGGTCAGTGCCGCGTCGCGGCGGGTCCGGAAGATGGGCGCGGTGCCCGTGTTCGGGTTGACGCGCGCGAAGGCCTCCGCCGTCAACGGGAAGCAGCGTTCTGCGTCGTCAAGCTCGGCAACATCCTGAACGAAGAACGCGCACCGCGCGGCGTCGGGGACCCGGGACGGGCTGGCGACGAAGGCGCAAAACTTGAAACGGCTGTCCACGTCGGGGAAGAAGGGCGGAGCGTCGTAGCGCGTGCGCCGGTTCTCGAAATCGTACAGCGCCTTCAGCCGGCCTTCGGTCGCGATGCCCTTGAAGAAGCGCGCCGCCGTCTTGTCCGACGCGATGCCCGACGGCGTGAGGAGACCGACCATGCCGTCGGGCTTCGCCAGCGCCATCGCACGCTCGACAAAGAGCGAGTAAAGGTTCACGTCGCCGGAAGAAAGTAGCGGATAGTCGCCGCCCTTTCGCGCAATGCGGGCGGCCATCGCGGCCCGTTCGCTCGCCACCGCATAGTCCTGCGCCAGCGGGTCGTCTTCCTGCTGGAGCGCCGCGATCAAGCGCCTTCGGTCGGCGGCGCGCGGCTGAAGCGCAATCTCGCGTCGGCGCGTGGCGAACCATTCGACCTGTTGCAGCTTCATCCGGTCCCAGGGCGGGTTGCCGATCACAGCATCGAAACCGCCTTGTGGATTCAGGCTCTGCCAATTCGTCCAGACGCCGGGAAAGGCGGTCTGCCAGTTGAAAAAGCGCTCCTCCCGGACGAGGCGCTGCGCTTGTCTCAGCAGTTCGACGAAACGCGCACTCTCCGCCGGCTCCATCGAGATCTCGGCCCTGGCCAGCGCGATCTCTATGGGGTCGCCGAAGAGACCGCCGAAGAAGGATTGCAGCGCGGTCGTGCTTTCCCGGTCCCGCACGTTAAGCCAGTCGATCGCGTGCACCAGGGAGAGGACGGCGTTGAGCGGCTCGGTGGCCGCCTCCACCTCGGCGAACGCTTCGGCCGAGCGATGCGCCTCCGCGATCTCCGCGTCGGTCAGGTCTTCGATCCGTTGCATCGAGCCCGCGGACCGCTCGGCCCGGGTGACGGGGCCGTGCAGCAGAAGCGGGCCGCCATACCGGGCGGCCTTGTCGATCCCGGCCCGCGCCGATGCGCCGAACAGGCTGTCGCCACAGCGGAGGTGGTGGTCGAGAAAGCTGAGCGGCGCGCCTACCGTGAAGGTGTGCAGCCAGAGAGCAACCTTCGCGAGCTCCACCGCCATCGGGTTCTTGTCGACGCCGTAGACGCAGCGCTTGAGCACCATGCGCCGGACGATGTGGCGGTCGTCGAGCCGGTCGAGATCGACGGTCCAGCCGCGTTCCGCCGCGTTTGCCGCGATCCTCTCGCGGATCGCCTCGATGCGGTCCGCGAGCGGCGAGACGTAGCCTTCCACCTCGACTTCCGCTTCGGCCATGGCCGCGATCACCTGGTCGGCGAGATAGTCCACCAGATTGACCAGGAAGTGACCCGACCCCATGGCCGGGTCGCAGACCTTCAGCTCGAGCAGCCTCTCGGCCGGGTCGTGTCGTGCCAGGCGAGCGATCGCCCTCTCTCGCGCCGGGCTTGCTTCGGGGACACGTCCGGCTTCCGCCACGAAGGCGTCCATACGCGCTTGCACCAGCGGCCCGAGCGTCTCCTCCACGATCAGGCCGACCAGATCGTCCGGCGTGTAGTAGCTGCCGGAGCCCTTGCGGGCGAAGATATTGGGGCGGACGGCTATCCCGTCGCCGTCCTGGACAAGCTCGTGTTCCAGCAGGCGCTCGTAGATCGAGCCGAGCTGGCGCACGCCGAGGTCGCGGTAGTTGATGTAGCGGCGGCCCGCCTCGCCTTGCTCGAAGGAGAGGGCGTCGATGATATCCGCCATCACGCGGTCGCCGAGCCGAATGCGGTCGAGGAGCGGCACCCGCGTCCGGTCGAACAGACCCCCGTTGTACGGGGGCAGCCCGATCGAGGCGTCGCCCCGGTCGACGGCGCGGCAGAGATCGTCGACCGCCGACCAGTAACGCGCCGCGGTCTCGGAGAACACGTCCCCGAGGTCCTTGCGGCGGCCGACATCGCCGCGCACCCGGTCGCGTAGCGCGTAGTCGTCATAGCGCTCATCGCGGACCGGCAGCAGGTCGCGATCCTCCGCATAGAGGATGAACAGCAGCCGGTAGAGGAGGATCAGGGCCGCCTCGCGGACCTCGGCCAGGGGCGCCTCCGGCGCGGCAGCCGAGATCGCGCGGGCGAGCCCGGGGAATACCTGCTCGAAGACGAGTCTCGACAGGTTGTCCGCGACGCGCTCTTCGTAGTACCGGCCTTCCTCGATCGCGCGCCGATGGAAGGTGCGTTCGTCTGCCGCGCCGGGCAGGAAGGCATCGCGCCCGAAGACCAGCGCGAAGAGCTTGAGGCCGTGGCGCCGTTCCGCCTCGTCGAGCGCGAACAGGCCGTCGTTGTGGCCGGGAAGGTTCAGGATCGCCGCGAGGTCGATCTCAAAGAACTGTTCGGAGACCGACCGCGCGCCCTGATAATAGAGCCGCCATACGGCGCCGTTGGTGAGGATGCCCCAGCGGAGGCGGCCCGCGGTCAGATCGTCGATGCGCCGCAAATAACGGAGAACCTGCGTCGAGGGCGCCGTCTCCTCGCCGGCTCTTCCCGAGCGCCGGTCGAGCGGGCGCTGCCAGCGCTTCGATTCCACGACCGCCAGACCCAACTCGTAACGCATCCACTCCCGGGCGAAACGGTTCGCCTGATCCTTTGCCCGGTCGTCCGCGAACAGCAGGCCGTCCGGCACGTCCTCGCGGCCGGCCGCGCTCAGGTTTTGCTGCCGCGAGCTCGCCGACCAGCCGAGCGTTGCGAGGACGGGCCAGATCAGGTCGTCTTCGGTCTGGCTCTCGTTTGGGGACCCGTGGAACGGGAAACGCTCGAAGACCGCCCGCAGCCCGGCTTCGAGTTGGTCGAGCGCAGCGTCATCGATCGCCTGCCAGTCCGCCGTCCCGGCAACCGTGTCGCACAGGAAGTCGTTGGCGAAGAGGCTTCCCTGGAATGCAGCGTCGATGCTCATGCCTCAATGGTCTGCCATCGGCCAGATGCTTCAGCGTGACGGCATAAGCCTTCTTCGGCTTGAAGAGGTCAACAGGGGCCGGCCCTCCCCGGCCCGTCATGCCTGGCCCGCAGATCAAGTCCGAGGGTGATCCGGGCATCCATGGGCGGTGCATGGAGGGCCGGGTGCGGCCCGCCCCATCGCCGTCCCTCCGGCCTGATCGCGGTGCGTGCGGAGCGGCCGCATGGATGGCCGGATCAAGTCCGGCCATGACGAGAGGAGGTGTCGGTGCTAGCCCTACAACGTCATGGCCGGCCCCCGGATCAAGTCCGGGGGTAATCCGGCCATCCATGCAGCCTCCCCGCCCGCGAGGCGGCGCGTCGGGAGGGGGCGGCGCCCGTGGGTGTCCGGAACAAGCCCGCCCACAAGGAAGGAGGCCGCCCGCTCAGGCGGCCACCCTCACCGTCACCCGCTTCCCCAACTGCCGCAGCGCGCGGTCGATGGCCGCGGCCCTGGTGCCGTGGTCCGGGTTCAGCATGCGGCGGACCTCGCTCTCGGCGATACCGAGCTCGCGGGCGAGGCGGCGCTGCGAGATGCCGGCCTCGCGCCAGGCCTCGTAGAGCGCCGCCTTGAGGGCGATCTGCAGAGGCGGGACGATCAGGGGGCGCGGCTTGCCCGCGCGCGAAGGCTGGGGCAGGGCCTCGCCCGCGCGGATCGTGGCCGCGATCAGCTCGCGCAGCAGGTCCCCGGCCTCTTCCAGCGCCTCGCCACGCGTCGCGCCGTCGGTCGCGCCCCAGCCGAAATCGGGGAACGAGACGACATGGCGGCCGTCCTCGTCGCGTTCGAGCTCGGCGGGGTAGGCGTAAGTGTCCGGCATCGGTTCGGCCCCCGTCAGAAGTCTTCTCTATCGATCCCGAGGTCGGTGAGCATCTTGGCGAGCAGTCCCTTGCCGATCTCCTTCCTGCGGTCCTTGACGGTCGTCTTGCGATCGCCCGCATAAGGCGTCCCGTGCGAACCGGGGCCTTCGGAAGCCATGAAGCGAACCTCCAGATTCCGGCCCCTCGCCCATCTGCGAACCCGGACGATAAACTCCCGACCGTTCATGCCGCCTTACCGTGCGCCGGCGCCGGTGCTCGCCTGACTATAGATGCGTACATTTGTGAGCGCAATAGGCGAGTCCCATGCCTCCCTTTCCTTCCCCCGCGTCATATCGACCGGAGCCATCCGAAGGACGGTGGAGCGGAGAAATGACGGGTTGGGTTGGGGTGGGCCCAATCCCCCCTTGCCCCTGGCATCTGGTGTGTGGTATGCCATATACAACACATTCGACCGGGACCCAGGATGGCCGACACGGGCACCATCGCCGGCGCGGTGACGCTGGAGAGGGTGGGGCGGAGTTTCAGCCTCACCGACCACGTCTATGGCGAGCTGCGCCAGGCGATCCTCGATGCGCGGATCTACGACGCGGCGACCGACCTCCGGCTCGACGAGCGCTCGCTCGCCGGCCAGCTCGGCATCTCCCGCACCCCCGTGCGCGAGGCCGTCGCCCGGCTCGCCCAGGAGGGGCTGGTCGAGGTGGTGCCGCGGAAGGGCGTGTTCATCGTCCGCAAGACCCGGGGCGAGATCCTGGAGATGATCACCGTCTGGGCGGCGCTGGAGAGCATGGCGGCGAGGCGCGCGGCCGAGCTCGCGACCGACCGCGAGATCGCCGCGCTCGACCGCCTCGCCGGCGAGTACGAGGGCGGGGACGCGCGCGCCCATGTGGATGCCTATGCCGAGGCCAATATGCGCTTCCACCAGGCGATCCTGGAGGCCGGGCACTGCGCCATGCTGGGGGACATCGCCGACGGGCTGTTCGTCCATGTCCGGGCGGTCAGGAGCCGCGCCATGCACGAGGCCGACCGCGCGGTCCGCTCGGTCGCCGACCACCGCGCCATCGTGGACGCGATCGCGCTCCGCGACCCCGGGCTCGCCGGCGAGCGCGTGCTCGCCCACACGATGGGCCTGCACGACCATGTGAGCGCGCAATGGGACGAGTTCTTGGGCAGCGAAGGAGGCTGAGGTGAGCACCGTGATCGACAAGCCGTCGGCGACGGCGCATGACACGCTGGCGGAGAAGAGCCGCGACGAGGGCATCGTCTCGGGCGGCCATCTGGTGGCGCGGGCGCTGAAGAACGAGGGGGTGGACACCATCTTCACCCTCTGCGGCGGGCATATCATCGACATCTACGACGGCTGCCTCGATGCCGGCATCCGCATCGTCGACGTGCGCCACGAGCAGACCGCGGCGCATGCCGCCGACGGCTATGCGCGCCAGACCGGAAAACTCGGCTGCGTGGTGACCACGGCGGGGCCGGGCTGCACCAACGCGGTCACCGGCGTTGCCACCGCCTTCCGCTCCGAAAGCCCGATCCTCCATATCGGCGGGCAGAGCTCGCTCACCCAGCACCGCATGGGCTCGCTGCAGGATTTGCCGCATGTCGACATGATGGCGCCGATCACCAAGTTCGCCTCCGGCGTGTTCTCCACCGAGCGCGTGGCCGACATGGTGGCGATGGCCGCCCGCGAATGTTTCAGCGGCGCCTACGGCCCGGCCTATCTGGAGATCCCGCGCGACATCCTGGACGCCGAGATCCCGCTGGAGCGCGCCCGCATCCCGGCGCCCGGCAGCTACCGGGTCTCGACCAGGGCGATCGGCGACCCGGCGGATATCGAGCGCCTGGCCGACATACTCGTGGCGTCCGAGCGCCCGGCCGTCCTGTTCGGCCAGCAGGTCTGGGCGAGCGGCGGCCACCGGGCGGCGACCGCCTTCGTGCGCGCGCTCGACATCCCGGCCTATATGAACGGGGCGAGCCGCGGCATGCTGCCCGAGGGCGATCCGCACCATTTCGACCGCACCCGGTCGGACGCCTTCAAGGAGGCCGACGTGATCCTGATCGTCGGCACGCCGTTCGACTTCCGCATGGGCTATGGCAGGCGGATCTCGGAGGCGGCGACCCTGGTGCAGATCGACATGAGCTACGCCACCGTCGGCAAGAACCGCGACATCTCGCTCGGGCTGGCCGGCGACCCCGGCGCCATCCTCACCGCCGTCGCCGACGCCGCCTCGGCGCGCATCGACAGGGGCGCGCGCGGCAAGCGCCGGGAGTGGATGGCGAAGCTGCGCGCCATCGAGGCGCAAAAGCTCGAACGGCTGATGCCGATGTTCAGGAGCGATGCGAGCCCGATCCACCCCTATCGCCTGGCCTGGGAGATCAACGAGTTCCTGGGCGAGGACACGATCTATATCGGCGACGGCGGCGACATCGTCACCATCTCCGCCCAGGCCGTCCGCCCGAAGAATCCCGGGCAGTGGATGGACCCCGGCGCGCTCGGCTCGCTCGGCGTCGGCACCGGCTTCGCCATGGCGGCCAAGCTCGCCCATCCCGGCAAGGAGGTCGTCTGCCTCTACGGCGACGGCTCGTTCGGCATGACCGCCTTCGACATGGAGACCGCGCAGCGCTTCGGCGCGCCCTATCTCGCGATCGTCGGCAACAACTCGGCGATGAACCAGATCCGCTACGGCCAGATGGCCAAGTACGGCGCCCAGCGCGGCAATGTCGGCAACAAGCTCGGCGACGTCGCGTTCTCGCATTTCGGCACCATGATCGGCGGCCACGGCGAGGAGGTGCGCGAGGCCTCCCAGATCGGCCCGGCGCTGCGCCGCGCCCGCGAGGCGATCGCCGCCACCGGCAGATGCGCCGTCGTCAATGTCTGGGTCGACCCCGACGAGTACGCGCCGGGGACCAAGGCCCAGACCATGTACAAGTAACTTGTACAAGTAGGAGGACCGATCGATGGAAGCGCTCAAGGGGATAAGGATCCTCGACTTCACCCACGTCCAGTCGGGGCCCACCTGCACCCAGCTTCTGGCCTGGTTCGGGGCCGACGTGATCAAGGTGGAACGCCCCGGCACCGGCGATCCGACGCGCGGCCAGCTGGTCGACAAGCCGGGCGCCGACAGCCTCTACTTCACCATGCTCAACCACAACAAGCGCTCGATCGAGCTCAACGGCAAGAACCCGGCCGGCAAGCAGGTGCTGGAGCGGCTGGTTGCGACCTGCGACGTGCTGGTCGAGAACCTGGCGCCGGGCGCGATCGACCGGCTCGGCTTCGGCTGGGAGCGGGTGCAGGAGCTCAACCCGCGCATGGTCATGGCCTCGGTCAAGGGCTTCGGCCCCGGCCCCTACGAGGCGTGCAAGGTCTACGAGAACGTCGCCCAATGCGCCGGCGGGGCGGCGTCGACCACCGGCTTCCGCGACAACGTGCCGATGGTGACCGGCGCGCAGATCGGCGACAGCGGCACCGGGCTGCATCTCGCGCTCGGCATCGTCACCGCGCTGTTCCAGCGCGAGCGCACGGGGCGCGGCCAGCGCATCCTGGCGCCGATGCAGGACGGGGTGATCAATCTCTGCCGGGTCAAGCTCAGGGACCAGCAGCGCCTCGCCGCCGGCCCGCTCACCGAGTACTCGCAATACGGCCAGGACATCCCGTTCAAGGACGCCGTGCCCAGGGCGGCCAACGATTCGGGCGGCGGCCAGCCCGGGCGCATCCTCAAATGCAAGGGCTGGGAGACCGACGACAACGCCTATACCTACTTCATCACCCAGGCCGCGGTGTGGCAGCGGATCTGCGACCTGATCGGCCGGCCGGAATGGAAGGAGGATCCGGACTACGCGACGCCGAAGGCGCGGCTGCCGCGGCTCGACGAGGTGTTCGACACCATCGAGGCGTGGACGAAGACCAAGACCAAGTTCGAGGTGATGGAGATCTGCAACCCGCTCGACATCCCGGTCGGGCCGATCCTCTCGATGAAGGAGATCGCCGAAGAGCCGAGCCTGAGGGAGACCGGCACCATCGTCGAGGTCGACCACCCGACGCGCGGGCCGTACCTGACCGTCGGCTGCCCGGTCAAGCTGTCCGACTCGCCCGCCCGCGTGCTCCGCTCGCCGCTGCTGGGCGAGCACACCGGGGAGATCCTGCGCGACGTGCTGGGCTACGAGGGCGAGGCGCTGGAGGCGGTATGGGCCTCGGGCGCGGTCGGCGAGAAGCCCGCCCAGGCGGCGGAGTAGGGCGGTGGCGGGCCCGAAGATCTGGCTCGACTACGACCAGGAGGCGCTGGATTCGCAGTACAACCAGCGCGCCCTGGTGCCGGACGCCGACGACTACATCGCCGTCGACGTGGCCGAGTCCGCGCGCGTGCGCCAGGCGCTCGACTGCCGCATCGACGTGGCCTACGGCCCGGGCGAGGACGAGAGGCTGGACGTGTTCCCGGCCGCCGCCCCCGGCTCGCCGCTCGTGGTCTACATGCATGGCGGCGCCTGGACGCGGTCGGACAAGGCGAACGAGAGCTTCATGGCCGAGGCGTTCGTCGCGGCGGGGGCGGCGTTCGTCGCCGCGAATTTCGGCCTCTGCCCCGGGGTCACGCTGGACGAGATGATCCGCCAGGCGCGCGCCGCCGTCGCCTGGTCCCACGAGAACGCCGCGGGCTTCAACGCCGACCCCGCCCGGCTCTACATCGCCGGGCACTCGTCCGGCGGGCATGTCGGCGGCATGATGGTGGTGACCGACTGGCCGGCCGCCCACGGCCTGCCGCGCGGCCTGGTGAAGGGCGCGCTGCTCTGCAGCGGCATGTACGACCTCGCCCCGGTGCGGCTCAGCGCGCGCAACGACTATCTCCGCCTCGACGAAGCGGCGGAGGACCGCAACAGCGCGATCCGCCGCATCCCTTCCGACGGCTGCCCGCTGGTGATCGGCTATGGCGGCGGCGAGCAGAAGGAGTTCCGCCGCCAGTCCCAAGCGTTCGCCGCCGCCTGGCGCGAGGCCGGGCTGGAGGTGCGCGAGTTCGACATGCCGGGCGTCAACCATTTCGAGCTGCGGCGCCACTTCAACGACCCCGACAGCCCGATCCTCAAGGCCGCGCTGGAGATGATGGGGCTGTAGCGCCTAATGTTTCACGTGAAACATTAGGCCAGAATCCCAATGTTTCACGTGAAACATTAGCCTGATTGCATGTGAAACGGCTCCCCGGGGGACAGGGTGCGCGCCCGGCTTCGGGCGCGGCAGCGGCCGATTCGGCCGGCCCGCCAGCGCCTTGCGGCGGGAAGCTCGCGCGGCGGCTGCGGCGATGGACCGCCGGCGAAATGTCATCTTGACATCTCTTCATACCGCCTCATTATGTCCGCCATGCGCACCACGCTGACCGTCGACCCCGATGTCGAGCAGCTCCTGAGAAGCGAGATGCGGCGCTCGGGCCGCGGCATGAAGGCGGTGGTGAACGACGCGCTGCGCGCCGGTCTCGGGGCGGCGGGCAAGCCGCAAGCGGCGCCGCCCTACCGGGTGCAGCCGCACGCGCTCGGGTTGAGGCCCGGCACCGACGCCGACCGGCTCAACCAGCTCGCGGACCAGATCGTGGCGGAGCGCCGGATCCGCAAGCTCGGACAGTGATCGTCCCCGACGTCAACCTGCTGGTGGCGGCGCACGACTCGCGCGCGCGCCGGCACGCGGCGGCGCGCGACTGGTGGGAGGGGCTGCTGAACGGCGCCGTCACGGTCGGCCTCCCCTGGGCGGCGATCCTCGGCTTCGTCCGCATCGCCACCGACCCCGCGATCGTCGACAGCCCGCTGGAGCCGGACGGCGCCCGCGCCCGGGTTACCGGCTGGCTCGCCCGCCCGCAGACCGCGCTGATCCACCCGGGCGAGCGCCACGCCGACATCCTGTTCGCGCTGCTCGACCGGGCGGGCGCGGCCGCCACGCTCACCACCTCCGCCCACCTCGCCGCGCTCGCCATCGAGCACCAGGCCGAGCTGCACTCGACGGATGCCGACATGGCGCGGTTCTCGGGGCTCAGATGGCGGAATCCGCTGGGCTGATCCGGCAATGGAAGACTCAGGCCCTTGTAAGAACGAACCATGAACCCTACAATATGCGCGCTCCATGCGGGACACCGTAGCAGGGGAATGGGGAGCGATGTGGACAGGAGTGAGCTGGGGAAGGCGCGGGAGGCGTTCTTCACGTCGCTGGAGCGCGCGCGGTACCTGCTGCGCTGGGCCGTGCGCTCCCCCCTTTCGTCATGGCCGGACTTGTTCCGGCCATCCATGCGGTCCGTTCAACCGAGAAGCGGTGGGTAAGGAGAAGTGGCGGTGCCCGTGGCTGCCCGGAACGAGTCCGAGTATGACGGGGGAGAAATCCATCTCTTCATTTGCAGGTGGCTGCATCAATTTGAATCCCATTTTGAGCATATCGTATCCAGCTTTTCGACCAACTGAACGGGCGCACCAATCATGAGACTCGCCGATACCGTCGAAGCCTCCGGCTTTTTCTGGCTTCCCGAGGACGATACGCGAAGAGTTCCCGGTAGATTAACAATTTCATCGACGGGTCGTACCGAACTCGTCTTAACCGCCCTTACGGAATTCCAGCATGTGGATGACCCAGGCGCGGTATTGGGAGAACGAGCACTTAGTGGTAACCATGTATATTACAGACGCATTGTGGGTCTAGTGAACTCCGATAAAGTAAAAGACTATGTCACTCTAGAAGACTGCCACCGCTTGAATTCCGAAACCACGACTGGAACTGGTCTTGCAACAACGATTATTGAAGCAATGTTTGTATTTGTTGGAGTCGCTTATTCGGCTGATGAGACGATCGAATTTTCCGAACTTCGGTTTTCGGTGAGTCCGCTGGACGAATGGCTTGGCATTTCCGGAGTTGGGATTTCGCCTGAATTCAACCAAGACAACAAACTCAACTCTGTAACAGTTCACTACACGCCTCCTGCCAAACGAGCGTACTCGCTTCCTGATAACATGACTTTGGAGTTTAACTTCGATGCTACCGTACCGATCGTCCCCAGATCTACCGAGACTAGTATCTCGCAAAGAGCAAGAATCTCCATTAGAACAATCAGTGCGCGGCCACTTAATGATTTTCTAGAACTTGTTTTCAAAATACAAAACCTGCTTAACTTTTGTATTGATGCAATGGTGCCGCTAGATTTCGTTGAAGGTTACTCAGACCAGGTAGTGCAGGAATTAACGAACGGAAAACACCGTCGAATCCCAGTCAAAATCTACTACCGTGGGATACCGGAAGTTGAATCGAGTAGTAATATCCGTCGACACAATATGTTATTGACCTATGGGCTCATTGAACACCGGTTTGAAGATGTGCTCAATCGTTGGTTGGTCGCTTACAACCAATTTCAGCCGACGTTTGACTTATATTTTGGCAAGAGGATAGGAGCCTTCAAATTTATCGAAGGACAGTTTCTTTCGTTGGTTCAGGCAATGGAGTCTCTCCATAGAAGACAAACCCAATGCATAGAATGGTCCAAAGAGGAACTGCCGACAGCCGAATTTAATGAGATAAAGGACGCTATGTTGGCAACGGTTCCCAGAGAACGGAAAGAGTATTTTGAATCAAAAATGAGATACCTCAATGAGCCAAGCTTGCGCAAAAGGCTTAAGGAAATGTTTGATGCTTATTGGTCACTGTACAAGATTGAAAAGAAAAGGACGGACATTGTTGATAGGATCGTAAGCACGCGGCATTATTTGACTCATTATTCGGAAGATCGCAAGACGACCCCGACGAGCGGGGAGGAATTGCTTAAACTGAACGATCTAATGGAATCTCTATTGCAACTTCACCTTCTCAATATGTTAGGTCTGGAACGGACGATGGCAAAATGTATCGCGAGTAAGAATCGTCAACTTCGGTGGAAACTCGGTGCAGGAAATTAGAAGGTGTGTACATTTCGCTCAATCTTTACACATAGGGTAATCGGTCGACAGTTGCCGCTTTTAGCGGGGTTCTTATTCAAGCGGCTTTATTTATCTTGTCCTCGCCTGGGGTTTGCGGTTTTGGCGGGCATCAGACTATGACATAGTCCGTGATCGATGTGCCCTATCCGCCGGCCCCCACCTCATCCCATACATAATCCATCCCATCCTCGCCGCCCTCCAGTCGCGACTGGCTGGTCGGTCGTGCGCTGCGCGCCGGCCCAAGCCTAGGAGCGATCTTGGTCTCGGAATACTCGGTGGGAACGCTTCCGGCACCGCAAGAAGCGTCTCGGGAGACTCTACCGGATTGGCTTCCGCCGCCCGGTCGAAAAGGCGGATGGGGCGGTCTCGAACCTGTCGCTGCAACCGGTCTTGCACAAACCGACGACCCGGCCGTCGTACAGCGTCAGCGAATCCGCCGGCACCGGCCCGCCGGACCAGGGACAGGTCTCGTTGATGCAAGCGGCGATTTCGAGTGCGGCCATCCCGCGCTCCGTGTCTTCCCCGGCCTGCGCACGCCGAGGCGGCGGGCCGGGGAAGGTGTAGGTGTCCGGCGTCTTGGCAGCAAGCGGTTCGGGCTCGGGCACAAAACCAAACTCCACGCCACCGACGCCGACAGAGCGCGGTTTTCGGGTCTCAGGTGGCGGAATCCACACAATTAAAGGTTTCGTAGGGAGTTAAAGCTAAGAACAAGACATCCATTCCAGACGTATTTCGATTGGCACCAAACATTTCGGTTGCAGACCACCATTTGTACTTAAGGCCCTCCAATTGCGTTCCACAGGGCTCGATTGCGGAAGCTGGTCCCGGCGTTCGTACGTCTATTGCTGGAGCAACCGCCATGTGTGTGGATTCCGATCGTCTGGTTGGTCCCTTGGACGATCACCGGGCTCCCCGAGTTACCTGGCTGGGTGTCCACCTTGTAGCGCAGCGTGCCGCGGTTGGCGCCTCCGGTATTCTTGGTCAACTTGCCGGCGTGAGTCTGCTGCGTCTGGTAGTCCGCGTTTCGAGGACCGCCATTGCCGAACTTCGGTGGAGGACCATCCACTCCGTAGCCGGTAATCCGTACAGTGGCTGGCTTCGCCGTGTTAGAGACCTCGAAGAAAGCCTTCTGCGCAGCGATCGGCGTCAGCCCGGTTTGGGTATTCGGCAGTACCTGGAACACGGCCCAGTCATTGCCGGTGCCCGTGCCCTGATGTTTGATAGAACCAGCAATAACCCGATACTGGTCACGGACCGGCGGCGACACCGTCGCGCCGTTCGCGGTCGAGGGCGGAACGTTGAACTCGACGGTGTTCGTACGGGTGTCGATGCAGTGACCCGCGGTCAGCAACCGCCCTCCCACGATAATCCAGGCCGTGCATCCGATCGACATGATGCGGCCGGCCGCGGGATGGCTGGAAGCGGCACGGTCGTCTACAGAACCGCAAATCGCCTGGGGAGCAAAGTCTGCCTCTGGATTTGATCCTTCCGGCTGCTGCTCAGCATCGGTCGGGATGAAGCGCTGGAGATCGCCGCCGAGAAAATCGATCAGGGACTGCCAAACGGTCCTGGGCCCCAACTCGGGGATCGTCCCCGGGAGGCCGATAATCACGTCCCCCACTTTGGCCGAGACCTCCCCCGACGTGCCAGGCATAAGGGTGATCGTGATCTCGGAACCGTTGAATACAGCGGTCAGCCCCTCCCACGCTTCAAGCTGGTCTTGCGTAAAGATCTGCTCGTCGACCGCCGATCTGACCCTCAACCGGCCGTCTCCGAGACGGAATTCGGAGAATCGCAGTTGTAGCCACTGCGCGCCCGGGATCGGAATGGAGCGGTCACCGGATTCGAGGGCGGTGAAGAAAGACGCCATCTTCTCGGGCGGGGCTTCCTCCGAAACGACGGCCCGGGAGATCGGCGCGGGTTGGGCCTGTATTGCCTGAACGGCGCTCACGGCGAGTACCATGGCCGCCAGAGGCAAAATGGTAATTCCCTTCATGATGTCGGTCGTCCTCCAGATTTTCGGCGCACTTGGTTGCGACACTCCGCTATCCGACAATGGACAGACGGCGCTGGGGTGGAGAATAGAAGCTCGGGGGGCTTGCGACCCCGCCACTATTGCTGGGACCAGCCGAAACGACTCGCAGGCCCTCGGCGGTGTCCCCGGTGTCGACCCAGCGCCGGTGAGAACGCCAGGTTCCCAGCCAGGCGAATGGGAGGGCAGGGGCATGCTGCAAACCGACAGGACCTTCCCGAACAAGGACGGCTTCGGCAAAATAGGACTCCTTCCCAAAGCGTCACCGCGGACGCGAGGGACTCCCCCCCATCGACAGCACCTCGCGCACCAAATCCACCTGCCGCGAGATGCCGCGCTTGTCGAAGATCTGCTGCACGTGCCAGCGGACGGTTCGCTCCGATCGCCCCGTCACGGCGGCGATCCGGCCGACGGCCATGCCTTCGGCGAGCAGCGCCGCCACCCGGCTCTCGGCGGCCGTCAGGCCGAGGGCGGCGCCGATTTGGGCCGGGTCGATGGCCGCCGGCGCGCGGTCGACCGCCAGCACCAGCGCCGCCACGCGCCAGGGGCGGAAGTCGAGTTCGCCGTCGCCGACCGGGTTGACGTGGAGCGTGAGCCCGGGGCGATGGCCGGGGCGGCCGATGGCGAGCGATGCGCCCGCCGCCGGCTCGTCCCGGCCGGGCAGCGCGCGGGCGAGCGCGCTTTGCAGGGCGTCGTCGTCGGCCGGCAGCCGGGCGCGGAGCGATCCGAGCCGGTCGTAGAGCGCATCGCCCGTCCTGAGGATGTCAGTCCCCCGGTCGTTCGCCGTCACGATCCGACCGCGCCCGTCGAGATGGAGGATGCCCAGGCCGCCCGTGTCCAGGAGCGCCGTGAGGGACGTCCCCAGCGCCCTGGCATCGGCGAGCGCCTGCCGCACGATCGCGTATTGGCGGAGATGGGGCAGCAATTCCCGGACGAACTCGATCCGGTCGAACGACCAGCCCTCCCCGTCGACCGGATCGGCCGTGCACCAGGCGATGCGCGATCCCTTCGGCCCGTCCATGCGCACGTTAACACCGTTCTGGAACTGTCCGTTGGGCAGGCTCTCGTTGAAAGTGGCCGACGCGGTGAGCTCCTCTTCGGTGTAGAGATCGGCGACGTGGACCACCTCGCTGTCGGGCAGGCGGATCAGGCGCGGTATGCGTTCGTCGATCGGGTAGTAGAGGTCGAAATATTCGCGCTCCAACTCGCGGTGGCGTTCGCCGCGATAGTAGAGCCGCGCGAGGTAGATTTCGGTGTCGTCCGGGGGTTGCCCGCAGGCGAGGGTCAGTATGTTGCCCTTTATCCGGCAGGCCTCGTCGATCAGGGCGGAGCATGCGGGCCAGCGGGCATCGTCGAACACCGCATCGTGCAGCGACGCCAGAATTGGCTGCAACGCCGGACGCTTGCTCATGACTGCACTTCCACTTCCGGAGGAACTCTCCGGTCCTCTTGCCAGCCAAGCGTTTCGTGCTACGGTAGAACACGAAAACGTGATCGACACCGGTAAATTTAGCGGGAAATAAAGAAATTCTATGGACTCGCGGAAATCGAACGACCGCTCCTGAGGAACCGCCCGGCTGTCCGGCCGGGAGGGGCATCGTGGGTCGGTCCGGATTCATGACGCGGGCGGCGCCCGGTTTTTCCTGCCCCGTCCGTGGATGCCCGGAACACCCCCGGACTTGATCCCATAAGCGCTAACTTGTTTGAGTCGGCTCTTTTGGTTACGGTTCCCGAGTGTTTGGTCTTGGAGACCTGCGATGGACGAGGACTGGGAGGTTCTGCGGTCGTTTCTGCCGGCCGGCTGGGAAGAGCTGGGTCGCTCCAGCGGGGCGTTGAAGGGTCTGCGCAAGGACAAGTCGGCACAGGCGGCGCTGCGGGTTCTGCTGCTGCATCTGGGCTGCGGGCATTCGCTGCGCGAGACGGCGGTTCGGGCGCGCCAGGCGGGTCTGGCGGATCTGTCGGACGTTGCGCTGCTCAAGCGGCTTCGCAAATCGTCGGACTGGCTGCACGGGCTGTGCGTTGCGCTGTTTCGCGAGCGCGGCCTGGCGCGCCCGCCGGGTTCGCGACCGGGTTCGGGCTTGCGGGTGCGCGCGTTCGACGCCACCACGGTGCGCGAGCCGGGGCGGACGGGCTCTGTGTGGCGGGTGCATTACAGCCTGTGCCTGTCCTCGCTGCGCTGCGATTACTTCGCGGTGACGCCGACGCGCGGGGCGGGCAGCGCGGAGTATCTGGCGCGGTTTCCGGTGCGCGCGGGCGACCACATCCTGGCCGACCGGGGGTATGCGACGGCGGCCGGGATTGGCCATGTGGCGGCGGCGGGCGGTCGCATCGCGGTGCGGGTGAACACCGGGGCGTTGCCGCTCTGGACCCCGGACGGGGCGCGCTTCGATCTGCTTGCGGCGCTGTCCGGGCTGGACCGCGCCGGGGCCGTGGGGTGCTGGCCGGCGGCGGCGGGCGGGGTGCACGGGCGCGTCTGCGCGGTGCGCAAGTCGGCCCAGGCCGCCCGGCGGGCGCGCAAGAGGGCGCGCCGCGAGGCCAGGCGCCAGGGCGGCGAGGTCAAGCCCGCAACCCTTGCCTTCGCCGATTACGTCATCGTGTTCACCACGTTCTGCGAACAGCGCTTCAGCGCAAGCGAGGTTCTCGAATGGTACCGCCTGCGCTGGCAGGTCGAGCTGGTCTTCAAGCGCCTCAAATCGCTCGCCCGGCTCGGCCATCTGCCCAAGCGTGACGACGACAGCGCCCGCGCCTGGCTGTACGGAAAGCTCTTCGTCGCGCTTCTGGTCGACAAGCTGGTCGACCACGCCCGCGCCGTTTCCCCCTGGGGATACCGGCTGGCGGCGCCGCAGGCCGCATAGCCCGTGGCGCGAGTTCCGCTTCGTCCTCAACGAGGTGCAAAGGGCCATCGAGCCGCCCTGCGGCCTCGCCCGCACGATCGCGCAGTGGAACGACATCTCAAGAGACCTCGCCGAACCGCCGCGCCGACGCAGACCGCAGCGAGACACATACTTCATGTAGACAAGTTAGCGCTTATGGGACTTGATCCGGGGGCCGGGGCATGACGAGGGGGGTGCATGACGGGGGGTGGATGACGAGGTGGGGAAGCATGGCGAGCGTTCCGACGTTCGGGCACGACGCCGGGGATCGCCGGCGGGCGCGACGCAGGTTCCGCCGCGCCGCCGCGCCGCCCCCCTGACGCCCGGCCCCCGCTCCTTCTCCCCGTTACTCCACCGACACCCCCGCTACTCCCCCACCCCGTCATGCCCGGACTTGATCCGGGCACCCATGGCCGGACTTGATCCGGCCACCCACTGCCGCCACCGCCCCTCCCCCACCGGCCGTTGTGCGCGCCGAGAGGCCGCATGGGTGCCCGGGCGGGAGGCGTGGTGGCGCCAGTGTGTGCCCGGATCGCCCCGGACTCGACCGGGGGCCGGCCATGACGTGGCGGGGGTGACCGGGCGCGGCCCCTGTCGAAGGGCGCTACACCAGCTCCACCGCGCCGCCGCGCCGGCCGCTCGCGCGCCGGATCGAGTACCAGATCGAGTCCAGCATCTCGGTGCCGGAGACGCCGACGGCGGGCTGGCGCTTCTCGCTGCGGAACAGGCCGCCGTCGCGGTCCCAGGCCTCGATCTCGGCCACCGCGCGGTCGAGCGCCGGGTCGCAGACCAGAAGCGCCTCGCAGGCGTCCAGCCCGGTCGAGACCAGCGCGCAGGTCACCATGGTGTTGACGTTGCGCGGGTAGAGTCTTGCGATGCCGCGCACCGGGCCCTCGTAGACCGCCGTCTCGCCGACGATCGCCGCCGGGTCGAGCCCGCTCTCGGAGAAGTCGATATTGTCGGGGTGCTTGCGGAAGGTGATGCGGACCCGCTCCCACTGCCCGGGCCGCGCCAGCAGCTCGTCGCCGCCGGCGAGCGCGCCCGCCGGCACCAGCAGCCTGGTGCCGTGCGCCGTCGCCGCGCGCTCCAGCCGCGCCCGCAAGCCGTCATCGGCGAGCGCCGTCACCGAGAGCGGCATGTAGTCGGCGAAGGCGAGGAATTCTTGCCCAAAACGCTCGGTGATGCCGGGATGGGCGCATTCGACGACCAGATCGGGCCGGCGTCCGCGCGCTTCCGCGAGGTCGCCGAGAACCAGCGCCGGGTCGATGCCGGCAAGCGCGCCCGGGCTCCGGTTGTGCACGAAGGCGGTCTCGAACGCCCTGCCCGACGCCGCCACCCGCTCGACGATCGAGCGCCCGATATAGCCGTAGCCGACCACCCCGATGCGGACCGCGCTCACGTCACCGCCTCGCGGGTGGCGCTCGCAAAACCCTGCCAGGCGCGCCCGGCCATGACCGCGTCGACGGTCTCGACCGCGTCCCACACGTCGACATGGCGCAGGTACAAGGGCGTGATGCCGAAGCGCAGAATGTCCGGGTCGCGGAAATCGGGGATCAGGTCGTTGGCGATCAGCGCCCTGGCGACCGCATAGGCGTGGCTGTGGCGGAACGAGACCTGGCTGCCGCGCCTCGCCGCCTCGCGCGGGCTCGCGAGCGCGAGGCCGTGCCGCGCGAGGCGCTCGTCGGCGAGCGCGATGAAGAGATCGGAGAGCCGGCGCGACTTGGCCGCGAGCGCCGCCATGTCGACGCCCTCGAAGCACGCCACCCCGTCGAGCACCGCGCGCAGCGAGAGCACCGGCGGCGAGCCGACGAGGCATTTGTCTATCGAGTCCGCCGGCCGGTAGCGGTCCTCGAAGCGGAACTGCTCGGCATGGCCGAACCAGCCGGTCACCGCCGGCCGGAAGCCGCCGATCGCGCCCCGCGAGACATAGGTGAAGGCCGGCGCCCCGGGCCCGCCGTTCAAGAACTTGTAGGTGCAGCCGACCGCGTAGTCGACGCCGCAGCGGTTGAGCGCGACCGGGATCGCGCCGGCCGAGTGGCAGAGGTCCCAGATGACGGGCACGCCCCGCGCCTTGCAGCGCGCGGTGACGGCTTCCATGTCGAGCACCGCGCCGGTGCGGTAGTCGACATGGCTGAGGAGCACCAGCGCGGTCGCCTCGTCTATGGCGTCGAGGATCGTATCGGGCGGCGCGCGGACCAGCGCGCGCCCGCCGCCCAGCAGGTCGACCAGCCCCTCCAGGATGTACATGTCGGTCGGGAAGTTGCCGCTCTCGGTCAGAACCTTGCGCCTGCCGCCGCCGTCGCGCAGCAGCGCCGCCGCCAGCTTGAAGATGTTGACCGAGGTGGAGTCCGACACCGCGACCTCGCCCGCCGACGCCCCGATCAGCGGCGCGATGGCATCGCCCGCCCGGCGCGCGAGATGGAACCAGCCGGCGTCGAGCCAGCTGCGGATCAGCCCCTCGCCCCACTCCGCCTCGACGAGGTCGCGTATGCTGGAAGGCGCGGTCCGCGGCAGCGCGCCCAGCGAGTTGCCGTCGAAATAGAGCACGCCGTCGGGCAGCACGAAGCGCTCCCGGCAGGAAGCGAGCGGGCAGTCTCGGTCGAGGCGTTCGAGCTCGGCGCGGTCCATGGCCGGGAAGATAGCCTTATCCCGGGCCGGCGCGAAGCGCGGCGCGGGGGTCCTTCGATACGCCGCCTACGGCGCGACCGCCTCCCACGGCAGCGGGAAGCCGAGCGCGCGGGCGACGGCGGCCTGCCTCGCGTCCAGCGTGGCGAAGGCGAGCCCGCCGGGGCTGGGCGAGGCGTGGAGCGCCGCCGCGACATGCCACAGATCGGCGCCCCGCAGATAGCCCGCTTCGAGCACCGAGGCGAGCTCGGCGCCGAGCGGCCGGTCGGGCAGCACCCATTCGATGCGCGCGATCGTGTCCTCCCGGAACGCCATGGCCTCGCGCGCGAACGCCGCCCGCAGCTCCGCTTCGAGCAGGTTGGAGGAGATCAGGCCGTCGAATCGGGCGAGTCGGTCCGCGCAGTCCGACACGCCGGGCTCCTGGAAGGCTATGGCCGTCAACAGCGAGCTGTCGACATAGGCCGTGCTCATTCGCCGCGGTCTCTGAGGAAGCGCGCCAGCGCGCCGGGCCGCCGCGCCACCGGGCGGAACGGCTGCTTCGGGTTCGCCGCCGGTACCAGGACGCCTCTGCGCCTCAACTCCTCCAGCCGCTCCTCGGTGGTCTGCTCCGGCTGCCGCTCGATGGGGCGGATCTCCGCCACCGGCTCGCCGCGATAGGAGATCGTCACGATCCGGCCCTCGCGCACCCGCCGGATGACCTCGGAGAACCGCGCCTTGGCTTCGTGGAGCGGGTAGGTGAGCGCCATGCGGCCAGTCTAACCAGTCTGACCGGTTCGTACAACCCACGGGAGAAGCAATGGGGCCCCTACCCGTAACGGTGCAGCGCGGCGCCGTTCTGCCGGAGCCAGGCGCGCGCGGCCTCGGGGTCATCGCAGAGGTGCGCGACATGGGCCCAGAAGCGCGCGCCGTGGTTTGGCTCGGCGAGATGGGCGACCTCGTGGGCGACGAGATAGTCGAGCACGGCGACGGGCGCCATCGCGATACGCCAGCAAAAGCTCAGATTCCCCGCGGCCGAGCAGCTTCCCCAGCGCGACGCGGTGTCGCGCAGCGCGATGCGGCCGGGGCGCGCGCCGAGCCGGGCCGCCTTGTCCCGCACCCGGGGCGCGATCTCCGCCCGGGCGGCGCCCCGCAGCCAGCGTTCGACCCGGCCGGGCAGGTCTTCCGGGCGGCCGGAGACCTTGAGCGCGTCGCCTTCGCGCCACGCCCCGGGACGCCCGGCATCCGCGCAACGGACCGTCAGCTCGCCGCCGAGAAAGGGAAACGCGACACCGTCGGCGAAGGGCACGCGGGGTAGCGCCCGCGCGGTGCGCGCGGCGACCCATTCCCGCTTCGCCTCGAGGAAGGCGAGCCCGTCGGCCCGCGCCGCGCCCGGCGGCAGCACCAGCTCGACCGCGCCGCCGACCGGGGCCACCTTGATCTGGATGCGCCGCGCCCGCGCACTCCTGCGGACCGCGACGTCGAGCGCGCGCCCGTCGGCGAGGCGGAGGCGGGCGCTCACTCCGCCGCTTCGCGCCGGCGCAGCTCGGCGACGCAGGCGGCGACGGTCCGCTCCATCGTGCGCGCGCGGTCCATGGACTCGCGCGTCTCGCGCCCGTAGGGCGTCGCGTCGAGCAGGCGGAACATCTCGGCCGCCGCGAGGTGGAAGCCGGGCGGCAGGCCGGCCGCGGCGTAGGTGCGCGCGATCTCCTCCATCTCGCCCACCCAGCGCCCGGCATCGGCGGGCAGGCGCGGGATGTTGGCCTGCATGCGCTCGAAGACGGCGGGCACGGAATCGGCGATCTCGGCACGCAGGATGTCGCCGACGCCGAGCGAATCGGCCGCGGTCATCGCCGCGGTGTGCAGCGCGTTGGTGCCCTTCGACACCGAGGCGTAGCACATCTTGACCGCCGAGGCGCGGCCGATCTCGGGGCCGCATTGGCGGATCGCGATGTCCTTGCCGTCGAACGCGTCCATCACCGGCGCGGCCTCGCCGGAGACGTAGATGCGCGTGGGCTTCCGCCCCTCGGCCGGCGGCAGGCCGATGATCCCGCCGTCGATGAAGTCCGCGCCGGTGCCGCGGAAGGCGCCGGCGATCGACCGCGCGGTCTCCGGCGCGATGGCGTTGCATTCGGCGAAGGGGGGCGCGCTCCCGGTGCGCCGCATCGCGGCGGCGACGTCGTCTGCCACCGCCCGCGCCGATTCGGGCGGCAGGATCGAGAGCACGATGTCGGCCTCGGCGACCAGCGAGTCGAGATCGGCGCAGAGCCGGAAGCCCAGCCGTTCGGCGCGCGCCCGGGTCTCCGGGCCGCGCCCGGCAAGGCAGGCGATCGGGTCGTGGCCGTGCCGGGCGAGCGCCGCGCCGACGCCGCCGCCCATCTCGCCCGGGCTCAGGATCGCAACAATCCGGGTCATCGCGCCGCTCCGTTCCGCCTATCCGACGATCTCGCCGTCTTTGATATAGCCCCGCGCGCGGCCTTCGTTCCACACCTTGCGCACCGCCGCCGCCCCGCCGGCGACGATTCTCTGCTCGTCGACCAGCAGATGGCGGCCGCCCTCGACCACCACCCTTCCGTCGACCAGCACGGCCGCGATGTCGGAGCTGCCGGCATGCCACACCATGGTCTTGAGCGGGTCGCTGACCGGGGCGAGGTGGGAGCCGCTCAAGCCCACCACCACGAGGTCGGCGCGGCAGCCCGGGGCGATGCGGCCGATGTCGTCGCGCCCGAGCGCCGCCGCGCCGCAAGCCGTCGCCGCCGCCACCAGGTCGCGGGCCGCGCCGTCCTCCGAGCGGCCCGCGGCGAGCTTGGAGACCAGCGCCGCCGTCCTCAGCTCGCCGATCGTGTCCATCGCATAGCCGTCGAGCCCGATCCCGGTGCGGATGCCGCGCGCCGCCGTGCGCTGCCACACCGCCGCGACCGCGCCGCGCGCGAACGAGGCCGGGCAGTTCACCACCGTGGCGCCGGCGTCCGCGATCAGCGCGAGGTCGGCGTCGGAGGCGTAGACGCAGTGCGCGGCGACCAGGCCGGGGCCGAGCAGCCCGACATGGGCGAGCTGCTCGGTCGGCGTGCGGCCGTAGCGCGATTGCAGCGTCTCGCCCTCGATCGCGCTCTGCGAGACGTGGATGGTGACCGGGGCGCCCCGCGAAGCGGCTGCGTCGCGGATCCCGGCGAGCAGCTCGGCATCGCAGCTGTCGGTGCCGTGCGGCCCGAACCCCGCGCGTATGCGCCCGTCGGCGCGCCCGTCATGCGCGTCGAACAGCGCCGCCGCGCGGGCGAGGTCGCTCTCGCCGGCCGCGCGCGCGGCGTAAGCCGGCCGCCCGTCGGCGCCGATGCCGAGATCCTCGGTCGAGAACAGGTATGGCATGCCGTAGAAGCGGATGCCCAGCTCGTCGGCCACGTCGAACGAGACCGCCTGCGCGATGCGGAACTGGTCCATCACCGTGGTCGCCCCGCCCTTGACCAGGCCGAGCAGCCCGAGCGCGGTGACCGCGCGCAGCTCTTCTTCGTCGAGCACCTCCATGGCCAGGCCCTGCAGCGGCATGATCAGCCCGTAGACCGTGTCCGCGGCCCAGGAGGCGGTCGGGCGGTCCTCGACGATGCCGCGGAACAGCAGCGCCGAGATGCCGTGGTTGTGCAGGTTGACGAAGCCCGGCAGGACCAGCGCGTCGGCCACGTCGATCACGCGGTCCGCCCCGCCCGGCCGGCCCGCCGTCACCGCGGCGATCCGCCCGTCCTCGACCAGCACCCAGCGATCGGTGGCGATGCGCTGCCCCGCCCCGTCCGGCAGCAGCGCCCAGCGGGCGCGGATGGCGATGGTCTCGGTCATGCGGGAGTCTTATGTCGACATACCATCGCCGTGTAATGTCCTTCGCAGTTGGTGTAGCGGCAAACCACCCTCCGGCACCGGAACCCGAACGGAAGCGCGGTGCGAAGGGATAACGGAGTCGAGCAGCCTTGGCCAGCGAAGCGGAAGCGCTCGCCCTTCTCAGGTCGGCGCTGGGCGACGAATCGGCGGCGTTTCGAGACGGGCAGTTCCGGGCAATCGACGCCCTGACCAACCGGCGCGAACGCCTGCTTGTCGTGCAGAGAACGGGCTGGGGCAAGAGCTTCGTCTATTTCATAGCCGCGCGCCTGTTGCGGGACAGCGGGCGCGGTCCGACGCTGATCGTCTCGCCTCTCCTGGCCCTCATGCGGAACCAGATCGAAGCCGCCCGCCGGTTGCGCCTGAGGGCGATCACGATCAATTCGACGAACCGCGAGCGATGGCCGGAGTTCAACCGGGCAGTGCGGGACGGCCGGGCGGACGTTCTGCTTATTTCTCCCGAACGGCTGGCCAACGAAGCCTTTGTCGCCGATGTCCTCATGCCGATCGCCGGACGGCTCGGATTGCTGGTGGTCGACGAGGCGCATTGCATATCGGATTGGGGCCACGACTTCCGGCCCGACTACCGGCGTCTGGCGAACGTGCTGCGGCTCATGCCCGGCAACGTGCCGATACTGGGCACGACGGCGACGGCGAACGACCGCGTGGTGGCGGACGTGCGGGAACAGCTCGGCGATATCGGCGTTCTGCGCGGCGGGATGTACCGCAACAGTCTCTCGCTGCAGACCATCCGCATGCGGTCCCGGATCGAACGCCTCGCCTGGCTCGCACGGAATCTGGATGCCCTGCCCGGCACGGGAATCGTCTACACGCTGACCAGGCGCGACGCGGATCAGGTCGCCCGGTGGCTCACCCGACACGGTATCGCCGCAGACGCCTATCATGCCGACATGAGCGACGACCTCCGCCGGCAGGTCGAAGACCGCCTTCTCCACAACCGGATCAAGGCGGTCGTGGCGACCACCGCTCTCGGCATGGGATACGACAAGCCCGACATAGGGTTTGTCGTCCATTACCAGGCGCCCGGCTCGATCGTCGGCTACTATCAGCAGGTGGGGCGCGCGGGGCGTGCGATCGAACACGCCGTCGGGATCGTATTGTCCGGCGAGGAAGACGGTCATATCCACGAGTATTTCCGTCGCTCCGCCTTCCCCGACGACAACTGGGTAGCGGCCATTTTGCGGGCGCTCGAAGACAGCGACGGGCTCCGCATCCGACAGCTCGAAGCGGCGGTCAACCTGCGCTACGGGCAAATCTCGCAGGCATTGAAGTTTCTCTCGGTCGAGAACCCGAGCCCGGTGGTCATGGTCGAGGGGAGCTGGCGGCGCACGCCGGTTCCCTACAACATGGATCGCGAGCGTGTCCGCCGCCTTACCCTCCAGCGCGAGACGGAGTGGGCTGAGGTTCAGCGATATATCGACCACCGCGGATGCCTGATGCAATTTCTTGCCCGTGCGCTGGACGACGAAGATCCCCGACCCTGCGGCAGATGCGCTTCCTGTCTGGGCCGACCGATCGTCGCCACCGGCGTCGATCGCGAGAGGCAGGCAAACGCGGCACGCTTTCTCGACCGGTCCGAAATCGACCTGGTCTGCAATCGCCAGGTCCCCGCGAATGGCTTCCCGCGATACGGGCTGAGCGGAAGCCTGCCGGCCGATCTGCGCGCCGAGACCGGGCGGATACTGTCGCGCTGGGGCGAACCGCCGTGGGGACGAATGGTCGTCGAGGACAAGCAGCAGGGTCGTTTCCGGGACGAGCTGGTGGACGCCGTCGTTCGGATGCTGCGGGAACGCTGGCGTCCCGACCCGATGCCGGGCTGGATCGCCTGCGTCCCGTCCCGCCGACGCCCCCGACTGGTGTCGGACTTTGCCGCAAGACTGGGCAGGGCGTTGGACTTGCCCATCGAGGAAGTCGTCATCAAGGTGAAGGACAACGAAGAACAGAAGGCGCAGCAAAATCGTTACCACCAGTGCCGCAATCTCGACGGGGTCTTCGAGATCGAGGGCGTCGTTCCTCGTAGCCCGGTGCTGCTGGTCGACGACATGGTCGATTCGGGGTGGACGTTGACGGTAGTTTCCGCCCTTCTCAGACGCGCCGGCAGCGGACCGGTGTGGCCGTTGGCGCTGGCGAGCGCCAGCTTCGCCGTCTGACATGATCGAAGACTCGCGGACGCAGGCAACGCTGCTGCTGACGGTTTCGCTGGGAGCCGCCGACAGGCAGGGAGCGAAGCCGCTGTCTCCGCGGGAATGGGCGCGCCTGGTGCGCTGGCTCGACGGCCGGGGAGCCGATCCATCGGCGCTGATGGGAGGCGATGTCCCGGGGCTGCTGGCGGGTTGGGAGGATCGCGCGATCACGGCGAAGCGGTTGGACCGCCTGCTCGGTCGAGGCCCGGCCCTCGGCCTGTCATTGGAGAAGTGGTTTCGGGCGGGGCTGTGGATTCTGACGCGCCCCGACCCGGCCTATCCCAGGCGGCTCGAGCGGCGTCTCGGATCGGCGGCGCCGCCGGTCCTCTTCGGTTGCGGCGCGATGCCGCTTCTGGACCGCGGCGGTCTCGCGGTCGTCGGGTCCCGCGACGCCGGCGAAGCCGATTTGGAGTTCGGCAGGCGTCTCGGCGAAGCGGCTTCGCAGCAGGGTCACTCGATCGTTTCCGGCGGCGCTCGCGGCATCGACAGAACTGCGATGAGAGGCGCGCTGGAGAGCGCAGGTACGTCGGTCGGCGTGATGGCCGACGGCCTGCTGGCAGCCTCCACGTCGCAGCTTTACCGCAGACCGTTGCTGGCCGGTGACCTCGTGTTGATCTCGTCGGTCAACCCCGAGGCACGGTTCCGCGTCGGCACCGCCATGGCCCGCAACCGATACATCTATTGCCTCGCCGACGGCGCCGTGGTCGTCGCCAGCGCGCGCGGCAGCGGCGGTACCTGGAACGGGGCGTGCGAGAATCTGGAGGCAGGCTGGGTTCCTCTGTGGGTCAAGGCGACCGGCGAACCGGATTCCGGCAATGCCGCGTTGGCCGAAAAAGGAGGGTGCTGGCTACGAGACATTCCCGAATCCATCGCTGCGCTGTTCGACCGGGGTGGGGCCGCGGTGCGACCCGTTGCGTCCGGGCTGACCGACGAGGCGGTGGCCTGGAGCGGCCCCGACTCCGCGGCGGCCCCGCCGGCGGAGAAAGGCGTCCGCCAGGGAACAATTCCTCAGGGGCTCGGGTTCTACGACCTGTTCCTGGCGCGGCTGGCGGCGCTATCGGTGGGCGAGCCAGCCCTCGAAGCCAGCCTTGCCGCACGTCTCGAACTCGCCAAAGGCCAAGTGAAGACCTGGTTGATCCGCGGCGTCGAGGAAGGACGTGTCGAGAAGTTGCCGGCACCGCTCCGATATCGCAACCCCCATCCGCAGCTTCCCCTGGATGAGCCCGGTGTCGGGCCGTCGTCGCCCGCCGGACAGGCGGCCGCGCCGCCCGCGATCCCGACGGACTTCGATTTCTACGACCTGTTCCTGCTTCGCCTGGCGGAGCTTACCTCCGCGGAGGCGCGTTCCTCGCGGGATATCGCGCACTCCCTGGGGCTCGCCCGGGGTCAGGTGCACAGGTGGCTCAAGCGCGGCGTCGCCGATGCCGTTGTTCACAGGGAGAGCAGGCCGGCTCGGTATCGCTGCGTCCGAACGTAAGGTTTCACCGGCTCACCCGGCCTGCGCGTCGAGGAAGCCGGCGAGCAGGCGGTTGAACGCTGCCGGTCGATCGAGATTGGCGATGTGGCCGGCGCCGGGGATCGTCTCCAGCCTGGCGTTCGGGATGGCGTCGGCGATCTGCCGCGAGTGGGCGAGGGGGGTCACCTCGTCCGCTTCGCCCCAGATCACCAGCGCCGGGGCGCGGACCGAGGCGGCTTCGGCGGTGAAGGCTATGCGGTCGAAGATCGCCTTCATCACGTCGATATAGGCCTCCGGAGGAACTTTCGCGATCGCTGCCGCGAGGTCGTCGCGCGCCGCGTCCGACGCCGAGGCGATGAGGCGGGACTCGACATAGCGCCGGCCGAACTCGGCCATCGGCGTCGACCGGATGGCCTTCGCCCATTCCGGGATGCGCGCGCCGCCCACCTCCCGCATGTCGACGAAGCCGTCGGCGAGCGCGACCGAGCGCACCGCCTCCGGCCATCGGGCGGCGAAGGAGAGCGCGATCGGCACGCCCATGGCGAGCCCGACCAGGTGGCAGACCCCGACGCCGAGCGCATCGAGACCGGCCTTGAGGTCGGCCGCCGCCCCGGCGACGGTGAAGCGGGCGTTGTAGGAGCTCGCCCCGTGGCCCCGGCAGTCGAAGGCGATGCAGCGGTAGCGGTCGGCGAGCGCGGCGAGCTGGCCGCGCCACATCGTCCAATCCGCCCCCATCGAGTGGATCAGCAGCACCGCGGGCCCGCACCCGTCCTCCCGGTAGTGGAGCCGTTCGCCGTTGGCGTCGACATGGGGCATGGACGTCCTCCGTACGGGCAGGGCCGGCGCCATTCTAGCCCGCATTTCCGGCCGGCGGCGGCGACAGGCCGCGGCCCGGGCGGGTCGGCCGATTGCTTGCTCCGAATTTGCTACTTTAAGTAGCATGAACGATATGGAACTATATCCTTTCGTGTTCTTCCTCCGGCGTCGAGGGGCCGGGGAGACGGTGGAAGACGGGAGGGGCGACAATGCGGAGGGATCGACAGGCGGGGGCGGAGAACCGGATGCGGCGCGTGGCGGCGCGCGCGGCCGTGGCTTTCGCCGTCTCGCTCGCGGCGCTGGCGTTGGGCGCCGGGAAGGCGGCCCACGCCGTCCTGCTGGTCGGCAACGGGACCAATAGGTCCACCGGTCTGGTGTTGCTGCAGACGAACGACGTCGCCCAGGCGTTCCGCACCGGGGGCGAAACGGCCGGCTACCGGCTGACCGGCCTAGAGATCGAGCTGAGGATCCTGATACTCGCCGACGCGCCCACGGTGACGCTGCACAGCGGCTCCGCGACCGGGAAGAAGATCGCCGACTTCGACTTCACCGGGACGTTGGGCGTCATTCCCGATCTTCCAAAGCTGTTCACGTTCGAGCCGGCCTCGGCGGTGACCCTCTCGGCGGAGACGGATTACTGGATCGTGGTCGAAGCCCATAGCGGAACCCCGGTCGTGTACCTTGCCGGCACGGCGGAGGACGCCAACAGCGCGAGCGGCTGGAGCATCGCCGACAGGTACCAGTCGCGAGCGGCGTTGTGGCCCGGCAGCTTCCGGAACAGCAGCGCCGACGGCGCCGTCAAGTTCGTCCTCAGGGGCACGGTCGTCCCGGCCAACGCCGCCCCCACGGCCTCGAACCGCGACATCGACCTGGACGCGGACACGGACCACGTCTTCGCCGAGGCGGATTTCGGCTTCAGCGATACGGACCCCGGCGACATGCTGGCGAGCGTGAAGATCGTCTCGCTGCCGGCATCCGGCAAGGGCACGCTCTCGCTCGACGGCACGCCGATCGCGGCGGCGGACCTGCCCAGGACGGTCACCGCGGCGCAGCTCGCCGGCGGCGAGCTGGTCTACACCCCGCCGACGGGCCAGGACGGGGAGGATTTCGCGAGCTTCGACTTCCGGGTGAACGACGGCACCGCCGACAGTCAGGTCTACACGATCACCATCGACGTGAACCCGCCGCTCAACGCCCCGGCCACCGGCACGCCCGCGATATCCGGCGATCCGCGGGTCGGCCAGGTCCTTACCGCCGGGCCGGGCGACATCGCCGACGCCGACGGGCTGCCGTCCACCTTCGCCTATCGGTGGATACGGGTGGACGGGATGGACGAGACCGACATCCCGAACGCGACCGCGCGCAGCTACAGGCTGGTCGCCGACGACGAGGGCAAGCAGGTCAGGGTGGCGCTGTCGTTCACCGACAACGCGGAGAACCGGGAGATGCGCACCAGCGGCGTCTACCCGCCGGGCGGCACCGTCGGGCCCGCCCGCGACACCGTCGGGCCCACCCGCGACACCGTCGTGGTGGTTCCGCCGGCCAACTCCCCGGCCACCGGCACGCCCGCGATATCCGGCGATCCGCGGGTCGGCCAGGTCCTCACCGCCGGGTGGGGCGACATCGCCGATGCCGACGGGCTGCCTGCCGCCATCGCCTATCGGTGGATACGGGTGGACGGGATGGACGAGACCGATATCGCGAACGCGACCGCGCGCAGCTACAGGCTGGTCGCCGCCGACGCGGGCAAGCAGGTCAGGGTGGCGCTGTCGTTCACCGACAACGCGGGGAACCGGGAGACGCTGACCAGCGACGCCTACCCGCCGGGCGCCACCGTCGAGCCGGACGGCGCGGACCTCCCGGTGGATCCCGGGGCGTGGCTCGCGCGCTTCGGCCGGGCGGTGGGCGACCAGGCCGTGGCGGCGGTGCAGGCGAGGCTCGGCGCGCCGCGCACGGCGGGCGTCTCGGCGCGCCTCGCCGGGCAGGCCGTGCGCGGTCCCGATGGCGCGCGGGAGGGCGCGAGGGGGCTGGAGACGCTCGCCGAGCGGCTGCGCGACGGCGCCGGCGAGGCCGGTCTCCGCTCGCGGACGCTTTCCGGGCGCAAGGCGATGGCGGGCTCGTCGGTCGCGCTCGCCGGCGGGTCGGCGGAGCGCGGCTTCGCGGCGTTCTGGGGCCACGGCGCGGTGAACCGCTTCGACGGGCGCGACGGCGCGCTCGCCGTCGACGGCGAGGTGGCGAGCGCTTCGGTCGGCGCGGACTGGACGCGCGGCCGGATGCTGGCCGGGATAATGGTCTCGCACGCGCGCGGCACGGGCGGCTACCGCTCCCCGTCGGGGCGCGGCACGCTGGGCTCGTCGCTGACCGCAATCTTCCCCTATGGAAGCTACGCGCTCGACCAGCGGTTCTCGCTGTGGGGCATGGCGGGCTATGGCGAGGGGCGGCTGGAACGGAAGCCCGACGGGGGCGCGTTGCTGAGCCCCGACATGTCGCTCGCGATGGCGGCGGTCGGCTTGCGCGGCGTTCTCCTCGGCGGCGGCGACGGGCCGACGCTCGCCGCGAAGTCGGACGCGATGGCGGTGCGCTCGCGCAGCGAGGCGGTGACCGGCCTGGCCGGCTCGGAGGCCGAGGCGACGCGGCTGCGCTTCGCGTTCGAGGGCTCGCGACCCTTCCGCATCGGCGCGGTCGCGGTCGTGACGCCGAGCCTGGAGGCCGGGCTGCGGCATGACGGCGGCGACGCGGCGACCGGTGCCGGCGCGGATGTCGGGGCCGGGCTCGCCGTGTCCGACCCCTCGCGCGGGGTCTCGGCGGCGGTCCGCGCGCGCGCCGATGCGGACGATGTGCGCATATACGGGATCTCGGGGACGCTCGCCTACGACCCGGCGCCCGATACGGAGCGGGGTCTCTCGCTCGACCTGTCGCAGACGCTGGGCGGGAGGGCGGCGGGCGCCGCGGATGCGCCGTTCGCGCGCGGGGCGCTCGCGGGGCAGGGCGCGGAGGCCGGGGACGACGCGCGCCGCCGGCGGCGCATCGAGGCACGGCTCGGCTACGGGTTCGGGGTGTGGGGCGCGCGCTGGACGGCGGTCCCCGGGCTCCGTCTCCGCTTCTCGGAAACCGACACCGAGCTCCGCCTTGGCGGGCGCCTCGTCGAGCGGCCGGCGGCGGGGCTCGCCTTCGCGCTCGAAGTCGAGGGCGGGCGGCGCGAATACGCCGACGGCGGCGCCGGGCCCGAGCATGAGCTCGGTCTCGGCCTCGGCTGGCGGCTGAGTCCCGGGCGAGACCCGCAACGGGCGTTCGAATTGCGCATCGGCGCGGCGCGCAGCGAAACCGCCGATGACGACCGGCCGCCGGAGCACCGGGTGAACCTCACCGCAACCGCGCGCTGGTAGCCCGCGGGGGCTGTCGCGCGAACGCCGCTTGGCACCCCGGCATTTTGCCTGTATGGTCCGCCCGGCGTTGCCAGGTCGTCGTTGGTGACCCGATTGCCCGCGCGCGCGGGCGGCCAGGTTTCTTTCCCGACATTGCGAACGTTATCCAGAGAGGTGCCGCATGAGGCGGCGCTTCGCCCATCTGTCGTGAAAGGAAGCGACGATGCCTACAGGTACCGTAAAGTGGTTCAACCCCGCCAAGGGTTACGGGTTCATCGAGCCGGAGGATGGCTCGAGGGACGTATTCGTCCATATCAGCGCGGTCGAGAGGGCCGGGCTCGCCACGCTGAACGAAGGGCGCAAGGTGTCCTTCGAGCTCGTGTCCGGCCGCAACGGCAAGACCTCCGCCGAGAACCTCGCCCTCGACGGATAGAGCCACGATGGGGCGGGCCCTGTCCGCCCCGCACCAACATCGCGGAGATCGTCCATGGCCCGAAAGCCGAACTACAGCTTCGAACGGCGCCAGCGCGAGATCGCGAAAGCCGAGAAGAAGGCGGCGCGGCTGGAAGCCAAGGCCAGGAAACGCGAACGGCAATCGGCCGAGAGCGGGTCCGGCGAAAGCGACCGCGAGCCCGGGGAGACCGGGTAGCGGCGTCCGCACGGGATGCCGCTCAGCGCATCACCAGCCCGCCGTCGACATACAGCGTCTGGCCGGTCATGAAGCCGCTCCAGTCGGAGGCGAGGAACAGCACCGGGCCGGCCACGTCCTCGGGCCGGGCGATCCGTCTCAGCGGCGTGTCGGCGACGATGCGCTGCATGGTCGCTTCCGGCGTGTCGCGGGTCGAACCGGTCGGGTAGACCAGCCCGGGGGCGACGCAGTTGACCCGGACCCCCGCGGTCCGAGCTCGGCGGCGAGGTTGCGGCTGAAGGCGACCAGCGCCGCCTTGGCGGTGGTGTAGGCGTGGTAGGGGATGACCGGACGTTCCACCAGATCGGTGGCGAGGTTGACGATGCTCCCCTTCGCCCGCCCGGCGAAGGCCGGGATCGCCGCCCGGCAGACATTGAAGCTCGCGCGCAGCGTGCCCTCCATCTGGCGGTCGTAGTCCTCCCAGCCGAGCTCCCAGAACGGGGTGCGCGACGCCGGGTCGAAGGCGTAGCCGGCGAAGGCGTTGTTGACCACCGCATCGAGCCGGCCGAGCTCCGCCTCGACGCCGGCGATCATGGCGGCGACCGCGTCCGCGTCGCGCACGTCGGCCCGCACCGGCCAGCCGTCGCCGCCGGCCTCGCGGCACGCGGCCGCGACCCCGGCGGCGGCATCGGCGCTGGCGAGATAGTTGACCGCGACGCGGGCGCCCTCGGCCGCGAAGGCGCGGGCGATGGCGGCCCCGATCCCGCGGCTCGCGCCCGTCACCAGAACCACGCGGTCGCGAAAATCCATCGCCGCCCCCGCCGCGCCGTCAGTCGAGATAGTCGGCGAGCTCTTCGGCCGCCGCCTCGGCGCCGCGCTCGATCTCGACGATACGCACCAGGTCGAGCAGGTTGAACCGCCCGTCATGGTGCCAGCCGGCCTCCGGCGCGGTCATCTCGCCGAGCGCGCAGATCCGCGACGCCCCCGCCTCGCCGAGCAGGGCAGACAGGTGGAACAGCGTCTCCGGCGGCGCCGCGACGCCGACGGTCTGGAGGAAGGGGGCGTGTCTCGCGACCTCCGGGAGCGCGTCTTCGAGGCGGTCGAGCGCGGCCACCTTCACCGTGCGGTTGGCGCCGCCGGGCGCGAGCGCAAGGTCGTCCTCGGCGAAGGCGACGCTCCACCCGCCCTCGTCGTCGCCCGCCACCTCGATCGCGCCGAGCACGGCCGCGAGCGCCGCGTCGTCGCGGAGGATGGAGAGCCGGGCCGCCTCGCCCGCGTCCAGCGCGCGGCGCGGGAAGCGGTGCGCGAGCGCGGCGATCTCGTTCCCGAGATAGTTCGCGAAGTCGCGCGGCGAGACCGTCCCGCCGCGCTCGACATAGAAGACATGCGGCGAGTAGCAGCCGTGCTGGTCGTAGCGGACCACGTCCCAGGCCGCCCTGCCCGCGGTTTCGACGGCCTTGTCGGCGTCGAGCGCCGCCGCCGCCACCATGGCGAAGCTCAGCTTGTGGCCGAACGGCAGGAACCGCGTGGTGACCGGGAGCCGGTCGCGGATGTCCTCCAGCGTCTCGCTGCCGCCATAGGCGAGCACGAGGTCGGCGGCGTCGAGCAGCGCCTGCTGGCGTTCGTCGTCGCCCCGCCACCAGACGATGCCGATGCACTCGGCGATGCCGGGGTCGATCTCGGCCACCGCCTCGGCGAACCAGCCGGCCAGCAGCGGCTCGGCGCTCGGCAGCTTGCCGATGCCGGCGGACTTGACCAGCAGGCCGGAGACCAGGCTCCACAGCGGCAGGCCGGGCACGTTGCCGGCCCAGACATGGGCGATCAGCGACGGCCCGACGGCGCGGCCGTAGCCGCCCTTGCGCAGCGGCTGGAAGCAATCGAGCATCGCCGGGTTGGAGAAGTCCTCGGCGACGAAGGCGTCGAGCTGGGGCGCGCGGAAGGTCTTCAGATACGCGGTGAGGCCGAGCCTGACGGTCTCCGGGTCGAAGCCGGTGACCGCCGGCAGCAGCTCTTCCGCCTTGCGGCGGCGCGCATTGGAGCGGTCGAGCAAAGAGCGGATCGCGCGGTCGAGGACATACACGATCTCCCCGGTCGAGAGCCCGACGAGGCGGCGCGCGCGGGCGTCCCTGACATGCTCCGCCAGCGCTTCCGTCTGTGCGTCGGTCAGCGCGGGTACCGCCACCTCGACGCGGCGCCCCCAGCCCTCGAAGCGCAGCGTCTCCCGCTCCACGCTCTCGGCCGGCAGGCCCGGAAGATGGCCGGCGAGCTCGGCCACTACCCCCTCGCGGCCTCCAGGAACTCGGCGACCGCCATCGAGCATCCCTGGGCTTCCTCGTCGTCGGCGCGGCCGAGCAGCACGAAGCCGTCTGCGCAGGCGACCCCGACATCCTCGGTCATGATCGCCGCCGCCGAGTTGTAGTTGGCAAGGTCGCAATGGACCAGGATGCCGGGCGCGCCATCCGGGACGTCGGCGCCCGACAGCGGGTCGACGACCCGCGAGCGGATCCAGTGCGGGCCGGACTTGGGCGCGCCCGCCCGGTCGTTGCCGTCGTCGTAGAACTGGGTGCTGAGCTCGGTCATGCCGTACATGTTGACGCAGCTCGCGGGCGCGACGCCGAGCAGATCCTCCATGCGGGCGTAGAACTCGCCTGCCGCCACGTCGCGCGAGCGGCCCTTGAAGCCGCCGGTATCCAGCACCCGGCTGCCGGGCGGCAGGCGCCAGCTCCTGCCGCCGCGCCCCATCTCGTCGAAGGCGTGGACGAAGCTGTAGGTCGCGCCCAGGAGCGCGTAGGGCTCGCCGGTGCCCGCCGCCTCGTCGAGCGCGCGGAACAGGCGGTCGTTCTCCAGCCCCTTCTGGTCGAGCAGGTATTCGCTGTCCGGCGTGCCGAAATTCTTCGCCGCCAGCGCGAGGTAGTGGGCGAGCGAGGAGTTGGGCATCTCCTCCTCGGTGGGGAACAGGATTCCCATGCGGATGCGCTCGCGCCCGCGCATGAAGCGGGCGCGGAAATTCTCGATCATCGACCGGTCGTAGACCGCCAGCGTCGGGTGGTAGCAGCGCCCGCGCGCGCCCCCCGTGGTGCCGCTGGTCATGAACACGCGCTCGGTCTCCGCCGGCGCGACGCAGCTCAGCGTGAGCGTCTTGAAGGCGCTGATCGGCACCGGCGGGATCTCGCGCCAGCTCCTCGCGGAACGCGGCGTCCGGCCCTTCTTCAGGCAGAAGCGGCGGAAGCTCTCGTTGCTCCCGAACTGATGCGCGAACAGGGCGAGCGCGAGCGCGTCGAACTCCTCTTCCGTCGACGTTTCCCGCCCGATGAAGTCGAGCACGCGATCGCTCAGGGCTGGTTCCGCCACCCCGCACCCCGCAAGGCATCCACAGTCAAGCGAAGGTGGCGTTTCCCGCCCCGGATGTCCAGTTCTCCTGCGCCCCGATGGGCGGGACGCGGCCCCGTCATGACGTTGGGGAGTGTGACGACGACGCGGGCCGCACCCGGTTCTTCCCGGCCCGCCCATGGGTGGCCGGAACTCCCCTCACCCCGTCATGCCCGGACTTGATCCGGGCACCCATGCAGCCTCTCGGCGCGCACAACGGCCCGTCGGGAGGGGCGGCGGTGGGTGGCCGGATCAAGTCCGGCCATGGGTGCCCGGATCAAGTCCAGGCATGACGGGGGAGGGGCATGACGCGGGCACCCATGCAGCCTCTGGGCGCGCACAACGGCCCGTCGGGAGAGGTGGCGGTGGGTGGCCGGATCAAGTCCGGCCATGGGTGCCCGGATCACCCCCGGACTCGATCCGGGGGCCGGGCATGACGAGGGAGGGGCGTGACGCGGGAACGTGCTGCGCGCGGGGAGGGCGCGTATCGAAGGGCGCTTGTCCAGATAAACTGGCGGGCGGGCGGCTGGCGCGGATCGACGAGGGAACCGCCGCCCGTCCAGCAATCTGGACAAGCCTCCATCGAAGGACCGTGGCGCGAGGCGAACCTCGCCCCTCGCGCGGCGCTTGCGAGGCGGCGGGCGGGGTCGCATGATCGGCGCGCGATGGCGACCAGACCGGACCTCGATCCGCATCCCGGGCGGCGGGCGCGCGGCTACGCCGATTTCCAGGAGCATCTGGCGGCGCTGGAGGCGGCCGGGCTGCTGTATCGGATCGACCGCGCGGTCGACAAGGATTCGCTGCTCCACCCGCTGGTGCGCTGGCAGTTCCGCGGCGGGCTGGCGGAGGCCGACCGCAAGGCGTTCCTGTTCACCGACGTGGTCGATGCCAACGGGCGCGGCTACGACTTCCCGGTCGCGGTCGGCGCGCTGGCCGCCAACGCGGCGATCTATGCGATCGGCATGGGCGTGCCGGTCGAGGAGATCGGCGAGACCTGGCGGCGGGCGATGCGCGCGCCGATCCCGCCCGAGCTCGTGTCCGACGCGCCCTGCCACGAGGCGGTGCTGACCGGCGCCGCGCTCAAGGGCGCGGGCGGCGGGCTCGACGGGCTCCCGGTGCCGATCTCGACCCCGGGCTACGACGCAGCGCCCTACCTCACCGCGACCTGCTGCATCACCGCCGATCCCGAGACCGGGGTGCAGAACATGGGCACCTACCGGGCGCAGCTCAAGGCGCCCGACCGGATGGGGCTCAAGATGTTCGTCGATCTCGGCCAGGGCGGCTACGACCACTGGCTCAAATGCCGCGACCGGGGCCGCGAGCTGGAGATGGCGATCGTGGTCGGCTGCCCGCCGCCCGTCGCCTATTGCGCGCCGCAGAAGATCGCCTTCGGCACCGACGAGCTCGCCGTGGCGGGCGGCATCGTCGGCCGCCCGATCAACGCGGTGCGCGCGAAGACGGTCGACCTCCTGGTCCCCGCCGAGTCCGAGTTCGTGATCGAGGGGAGGATCGACACCGAGTTCCTGGAGCCCGAGGGGCCGTTCGGCGAGAGCCACGGCCACATCAACCTGGAAGAGTACAATTTCGTCTTCGAGGTGACGGCGATCGCCCACCGGCGGGACGCGGTCTTCGCCTCGATCGTCAGCCAGGTCACGCCGTCCGAATCGAGCGTCGTCAAGCGGGTCGCCTACGAGCCGCTGTTCCTCGACCATTTGCGCGAGCATCTCGGCATCAGGGGGGTGCGGCGGGTCTCGATGCACGAGCCGCTGACCAACCTGCGCCGGGTGATCGCGGTCCAGCTCGCCGAGGACACGCCGCGCACCGAAGTCTGGCGCGCGCTCTACGGCACGACGTCGTTCCAGCAGCCCTGCGGCAAGTACGTGATCGCGGTGAGCCCGGACATCGACCCGGAGAACGCGGATGCGGTGTTCTGGGCGATGGCCTACCGCGCCGACCCGCAGCGCGACACGGCGATCCTGCCGCATCGCGACCGCGGCCACGGGCCGAAGGGGACGGACGAGGAGTCCTCGCTGCTGGTCGACGCGACGCTCAAGGGGCCTCTGCCGCCGGTCGCGCTGCCCAAGCGCGAGTACATGGAGCGCGCGCGCGTGCTGTGGGACGAGCTCGGCCTGCCGGCGCTCCGCCCCGAGCCGCCCTGGCACGGCTATTCGCTCGGCGACTGGTCGGAGAAGTGGGACGCGGACGCGCGCCGCGCCGCCGCCGGGGGTTGGCGCGACAACGGCGAGCGGTCCCGCCAGCGGCGCCGCAGCGGGGTGCGGCCGAACGATCTGCTGCGCGCAAGCGAGGAAGGCGCGGAATGACACACCGGATCGCGGTCGTCGCGGGCGACGGGATCGGCACCGAGGTGATGCCCGAGGGCATCGCCGTGCTGGAGGCGGCGGCGCGGCGCTTCGACATCGCGCTCGCCTTCACCGGGTTCGACTGGAGCTGCGCGGACTACGCGCGCACCGGCCGGATCATGCCCGAGGACGGGCTCGACCTTCTGGCCGGGTTCGACGCGATCTATCTCGGCGCGGTCGGCATGCCGGGCGTGCCCGACCACGTCTCGCTGTGGGACATGCTGATCCCGATCCGGCGCCGCTTCCACCAATACGTCAATTTGCGCCCCGCGAAGCTGTTCGAGGGCGTGCGCTCGCCGCTCGCCGGGCGCGGGCCGGACGACATCGACATGATGATCGTGCGCGAGAACGTGGAAGGCGAGTACTCGCAGATCGGCGGGCGGATCTACCCCGGGACCGAGGACGAGGCGGCGATCCAGCAGGCGGTGTTCACAAGGCGCGGCTGCGACCGGATCATGCGGTTTGCCTTCGAGCTCGCCCGCACCCGCCCGGCGCGCAAGGTGACCTCGGCCACCAAGTCGAACGGCATCGTCCACTCGATGCCCTTCTGGGACGAGCGCTTCGCCGCGATTGCCGCCGAGTATCCCGGGATCGAGACCGACCGGTACCATATCGACATCCTCGCGGCGCATTTCGTCGCCAACCCCGACTGGTTCGACGTCGTCGTGGGCTCCAATCTGTTCGGCGACATCCTGTCCGACCTCGGCCCCGCCGTCGCCGGCTCCATCGGGCTCGCCGCGTCCGGCAACATCAACCCGGAGAAGGACCACCCCTCGATGTTCGAGCCGGTGCACGGCTCGGCGCCCGACATCGCCGGGCGCGGCATCGCCAACCCGATCGCCCAGATCCGGTCGGGCGCGATGATGCTGGAGCATTTCGGCCACGCCGACGCGGCCGGGGCCATCGTCGATGCCATCGCCGGGCTGCTGGCGGAGGGCGGCCCCAGGACCGCCGATCTCGGCGGCAACGCCACGACCCGGGAGGTCGGCGCGGCGCTGGCATCCGCGCTGTGATCGCGCTCTACGCCTGGCCCACGCCGAACGGCCAAAAGATCTCGATCATGCTGGAGGAGTGCGGGCTCGACTACGCGGCGGTCGCGGTCGACATCAACAAGGGCGAGCAGTTCGCGCCCGATTTCCTCGCGCTCTCGCCCAACAACCGGATCCCCGCCATCGTCGACGACGAGGGGCCGGGAGGCGCACGCATCGCCCTGTTCGAATCGGGCGCCATCCTGCAATACCTGGCCGAGAAGACGGGAAGGTTCATGCCCGCCTCCGACGAGGGCCGCTACCGCGTGGTCGAGTGGCTGATGTTCCAGATGGGCGGGCTCGGGCCGATGTGCGGGCAGGCGCATCATTTCCGCCAGCGCATGGGCGGCGAGGACGTGCCCTACGGGATCGAGCGCTACACCAGGGAGGTCGGCCGGCTCTACGGCGTGATGGACCGCAGGCTCGCCGACAACCCCTATCTGGCGGGCGCCGAGTACTCCATCGCCGACATCGCCTGCTGGCCCTGGGTGCGGCCGCACCGGCGCCAGGGCCAGGACCTCGCGGACTTCCCGGCGCTCGGGCGCTGGTTCGAGGAGATCCGCGCCCGCCCGGCGGTCGGGCGCGGCATGATGCTGCTCGACGAACACCGCGGCCGCCGCGAGCTCACCCCGGAGGCGCGCGACCTGCTGTTCGGCGCGGGCCAGGCCCGGCGGGCGGGCGGCGGCGAGGCGTAGGGCGCCACCCGCATCGTGATGCCCGGACTTGATCCGGGCAACCACTGGCGCCACCGCCCCTCCCTGCCGGCGTCCGTGCGGGCGGAGAGGCCGCATGGATGGCCGGATCAAGTCCGGCCATGACGGGAGGAGGGGACGGGCATCCATGACGGGGCGCTTCAATCCCGCCGGGCGCGGCGTTCCTGCCAGACGGAGTGGAAGTTGCCGGCGAACATCAGCGCCGCGCCGAGGAAGACGAACAGGTTGAGCGGCTCCCGGTATACCGCCCAGGCGAGCATGGCGGCCAAGGGCAGGCGCAGGAAGTCGATCGGCATGACCACCGTCGCGTCGGCGAGCGAGAACGCCTTGGCCATCGAGTAATGCGCGGTCAGCCCGGTGCAGCCGATCAGCAGCAGCCACGGCGCGTCGCTCCACAGCGGATCGGTCCAGCTCCAGATGCTGGCGAGGAAGCCGATGGGGAGCTGCATGATCTGCATCCAGATCACGATGGTCAGCGTGTCCTCGGTGCGCGTAAGCGCCTTGGCGATCACGTTGGAGGTGGCGAAGCAGAGCGCCGAGCCGAGCACGACCAGGGCTGCGAGCTGCACCGCCTCGACGCCCGGCCTGAGGATGATCAGCACGCCGACCAGGCCGCTGAGCACGGCGATCACCCGGTGGCGCGACAGCCGCTCGCCGAGGAACAGGGCGGCCAGCAGCGCGACCCATAGCGGCGTCGAGAACTCGAGCGCGGTGACCGCCGCCAGCGGCAGCGTCGCCACGCCGTAGGCCCAGGCCGACTGGGCGGCGAAGTTGACGCCGTTGCGCGCGAAGTGCATGCCGATCCGCGAGGTATGCAGCAGCCGCCTGCCGTGCAAGGCGATCAGCGGCGTCACGATGGCGAACGAGACACAGCTCCGCATGAACATGATCTGGAACACGCCGAGATTGGCCGACAGCTCCCGGACCGCGATCATCTGCAGCAGGAAGGAGGCGATCATCGCCAGCGTCCATGCGGTCGCGCGGATCAGCGTGTCGCCGGGAAGCAGCGGCTTCATCGCGCGCCCGCGGCGCGTTCCCGCTCCTTGAGGCGCGCCTCGCGGCGCGCGACATAGGTGGTGGAGCCGAAGATCACCGCCGCGCCCACCCAGGTCCAGCGGTCCGGCACCTCGGTGAAGATCAGCCATGCCGCGAAGGCGGTGAACGGCAGGCGCAGGAAGTCGAGCGGGGCGACCACGCTGGCGTCGAGATTGGCGAGCGCGCGGGTGAAGCAATAGGGCGCCGCGGTGCCGATGAAGGCCAGCGCGAGCAGCATCGGTATGTCGGCAAGCGCCGGCCCCTGCCACAGGAAGATCGTCGGCACCAGCGCGATCGCCCCCATCAGCAGGTTGGAATAGAAAGCGATCGGCAGCGCCGCGTCGGTCCGGGTCAAGAGCTTGATCATCACCACGGCGCCGCCGTAGAAGGCGGCCGAGGCGAGCACCATCATCGCCTCCGAAGACACCGGCACCGCGCCCGGGCGGAGCACGATCAGCGCGCCGAAGAAGCCCACCGCCGTCGCCGACCAGCGCCGCCAGCCGACCCGCTCGCCGAGGAACAAGGCGGCGAAGATCACGGTATAGAGCGGCAGGGTGAAATGCAGCGCGGTGGCCTCGGCGAGCGGCATGGCGACGATCGCCTGGAACCACAGCGCCATGCCGGCGAAGTTGAGCGCCGCCCGCCCGACATGGGACTTGAACACCCGGGTCCTGAGGCGCGCGATGCCGCGCCAGTAGAACCAGGCCAGCAGCACGGCGGTGGCGATAACCGAGCGGTGGAAGATGATCTCCACCGCGTGCATCTCGGCCGACAGGAAACGCACGAAGACCGGCGTGAGCGTGAACAGCGCCATCGACACCACGGCCCAGGCGATGCCTCTGAGCACGCGCGCCGGATCGGCGACCGTGGCGGTCTGTCTCGGGGAGCTGTCCACGCGCCAATCTAGCGCAGGGCGGTCAATGCGTCAGTCAGCGGGCGCTACGCGACGTATCGAAGGACGCGCCATGACGGCTTGGGAAAACACCCGCCACTCGACCCGAATAGCCGACCGATGGACGCGCGGCTATTCCAGGATCGTCTCCAGCTTTCTCAAATGCGCTTGCAGGCGCTCGCGAACCGCGCGCGCCGTCTCCGGCGTCCAGTCGCGGAAGCCGCCGCCGGCGGCCATGCCGAGCCGCCCGCCGCGCACCAGCGACTCGAGATAGGGCGAGGGGCCGGGACGCGATTCCAGGTCGGACAGGACCGCCCGGTGGATATCGAGGGTCAGGTCGGTACCCACCAGGTCGGCATTCTCCAGCGGGCCGAGGACGGCAAGCCGCCGCCCGAAGCTCTCCTTGACCACGGTGTCCACCGTCTCGGCATCGCAGACGCCGTTCTCCACCAGGCCGATCGCCTCGCGCCACAGCGCGTGTTGCAGGCGGTTGCCGATGAAGCCGGGAACGTCCTTCTCGACCCGCACGGGACGCTTGCCGATCCGCTCAAGCACCGCGATCGTCGCGTCGAGGGCCGCCTCCGACGTCCATTGCGTGCGGATGACCTCGACCAGCGGAACGATGTGCGGCGGGTTCCACCAATGGGTGCCGAGGATTCGCTCGCGCGCCGTCAGCCCGGCGGCTATGTCCGTAATCGGCAGCACCGACGTGTTGGAGGCAAGGATGCAGCTCTCCGGCGCGGCGGCTTCCAGGTCGCGGAACACCGACCGCTTGAGGTCGAGCTTCTCCGGCGCGGCTTCGATGACCAGATCGGCGTCCGCCACCGCATCGGCCAAAGCGGGACAGGTCGCGATGCGGCCGAGGGCGGCATCGATACCGGCGCGCCCGTCGCCCATCGCCGCCATGCTCGCCGCCACCCGATCGTTCAACCCCGCGAGAGCCTGCGCCGCCGGGTCGTGCACCCGGACCGCCAGCCCGGCGCGCGCGAAGGCAAGCGCGATGCCGTGCCCCATGAGCCCGGCGCCGACGATGCCCAAGGTTGCGACCATCGACCTACCCCGCGGTATAGCCGCCGTCGGCGTAGAGGATGTGCCCGGTGTAGAAGTCCGAGGCCTTCGATGCGAGGAAGAGCAGCGGGCCGGCCAGATCCTCGGGCTCTCCCAGGCGTCCCTTGGGGAGCCGGGCGAGAAACCCCTCGCGCACCCGCTTCGCCTCCGGCGTGTCTTCGAACATCCACCCGGTGACGGGCGAGCGGAAGACGGTGGGCGCGATCGCGTTGACGGTAATCCCCGTCGGGCCCAGCTCGCAGCCCAGCGCCCTGACGATCCCGTCTACCGCCGACTTGGAGGCGCAATAGGCGGTGTATCCGGCGGGGTGGCCGAGCAGGCCGCGGGCCGACGAGACCAGGACGATCTTGCCGCCGCCGCCCTGCGCCTTCATCCGGCGGGTCGCGGCGCGGGCCAGCAGCCAGGACTGGGTCACGTTGGCGTCCATGACCTCGGCGAAGGTGCCGGGCGCCATCTCGTCGATCTTCGCCACCCGGTTGGTGCCGGACGCGACGACCAGGATGTCGAGCCCGCCATGGGCCTCGACCGCCCGGTCCACGATGGCATCGACCGCGGCCTCCGAGTCCGGGCGCGCATTCGCCGTGGCGACCGCGGCCCCCAGCTCCCGGCACGTGTCCGCGACCGCCTCCAGCGCCTGCGCATTGCCGCCGGCCAGCGTCAGCCGGCATCCGGCTTCCGCGAGGGTGCGCGCGGCGACCGCCCCGAACGCGCCCGACGCGCCGGCGATCAGCGCCGACCGGCCGGCGACGTCGAAGATCTCCGACGGTGTCATGCAGCCTCCCCGGTCTCGATGCGGTAGCCGCCGGAACGGTCGACCATCGCCACCAGACGGACGATGCAGCCGTCGCCCTTCTTCCAGCGCCACGGGAAGGCGGCGAAGGTGACGCGCATGCCGGTGACCTTGTCGATGTCGCCGCCGACATTCTCGATGCCGCAGATGCCCTCGGACAGGATCGCGCGGTGGCACGGCTCCCATTCCGGGAAGTCGTCGAGCACCCTGCGGCCGGTCTCCTCCTCGTATTGCCGCACGACATGCGGCATCAGGCCGTTCGGCCAGCCCGGGCCGTGCGGCGCGATCGCCGTCCCCAGCGGATGGTCGAGGGCCTGGGTGTCGGTGCCCACCATCTTGACCTTCCTGCGCGCGAACCACTCGCCGGCCTCCCTGTAGAAGCCGGGGGAGTAGGCGTAGTAGGTCTGGTTGTCGCCGTAATGCCGGTGCCAGCCGGTGTTGACGATGACGATATCGCCCTCCCGGATCGCCGGCCTCGCGTTCTCCAGATCGTCCGCCCCGATCACCTCCCAGCGATCCTTCGGGATCGACACCACCACGCCCGTGCCGAAGAAATGCGGCAGGGGAACCTCGTCCATGAACGCCGTGCCTTCGACGACATGGCCGGGCGCGTCGATATGGGTTCCCGAATGCATGACGGTGGTGATGCGCTGGGTCAGCACGCCCGACTTGGCCATCGAGTGCAGGCGCTCGATCTTCACGTCCTCGAAATAGGGCCAGCAGGGTTGACCGAGCCCCCAGCGATGGCTCAGATCGTAGAACTCCAGCCCCATGTCGTTGTCCAGATTCTCCTGGTACTCGGCGCCCCGTACGGTGATCGTCATGCGGTGACCTCCTTGTCTGCCCCGATCATTGTAATGCGCTCCGCCCGGTCATCGGCGCGCCGCCGCGCGATACCGAAGAAGTCGTCGATCCGGCGGTGGATCGGGACGGTTTCGCGGGAAAAGGAAGCCTCGCGCAAGAGGCCCGTCGCGCTCGGGACGGAGATCGCCCGCGTGGCGCCGGAAGCGGAGTTCCGGGGCGGATAGTCGGTTCGCCCGCCGTCGCGCTACCCGTCCGCCTCGGCCTGGACGATCAGGGTCGTGCCGTCGACGTCGACGACGGCGATCCGCGTTCCCTCGGCGAGATCCCGGCCCTCGGGGCGCACCGTGAAGCGCCAGACGGTGTCGCCGATGCGCACCCTCCCGCGGCCGCCCGCGGTCGCCGAATCCAGCACGTGCTGCGTGCCGACGAGATTCCGGCCCCGCTTGTTGAGCGTCGGGTGGTCGGTGGGGGCCCGGCGGGCGACGTAGATACGCCGGCCGATGAAGATCGCCGCCACCGACAGCACGGCGAAGATCATCGCCTGGACTTCCCAGATCATCGAGGGAATCGCCGCCAGCAGGAGGCCGGTGACCACCGCGGCGATGCCGAGCCAGAGGAAGATGGCGCCGGGCACCAGGACCTCGATCAGCATCACGAAGACGCCGAAGGCGAGCCAGTGCCAGAACGAGACGGCCTCGGGAAACTCCATCGTCGCTCGCGCGTGCCCTCCCGCCGGTCAGTCGCCGCCCGAGCGGGGGACCGAGCCGCGCCGCTCCGCCGCTCCTTCGTCGTCGCCAAAAGCCTGTCTGGCGATCTCGGTGAGCCCGGCGACGGCGCCGATCACGCCCGAGGCCTCCAGCGGCATCAGCACGAGCTTCTGGTTGCGCGCCTTGCCGATGGTCTCCAGCGCGGTGACGTATTTCTGGGCGACGAAGTAGTTGACCGCCTGGATGTTGCCCTCGCCGATCGCCCTGGAGACCATCTCGGTCGCCCGGGCCTCGGCCTCCGCCTCGCGCTCGCGCGCCTCGGCGTCGCGGAACGCCGCTTCGCGGCGGCCCTCGGCGTCGAGGATCTGCGCCTGTTTCTCGCCCTCGGCCTTGAGAATCTCGGATTGCCGGACGCCTTCGGCCTCGAGAATGGCGGCGCGCTTGTCGCGTTCGGCCTTCATCTGGCGCGCCATCGCGTCGACCAGCTCTTCGGGCGGCGAGATGTCCTTGATCTCGATCCGGGTGATCTTCACCCCCCAGGGCGAGGTCGCCTCGTCGACCACGCGCAGCAGGTCGGCGTTGATCTTGTCCCTTTGCGACAGGAGCTCGTCGAGGTCCATCGACCCCATGACGGTCCGGATATTGGTCATCGTCAGGTTGAGGATCGAGACTTCGAGCCGCCGCACCTCGTAGGACGCCTTGACCGGGTCCAGCACCTGGAAGAACACCACCCCGTCGACCCGCACCATGGCGTTGTCCTTGGTGATGATCTCCTGCGACGGCACGTCGGTGACCTGCTCCATCACGTTCTGGCGCTGGCCGATGCGGTCGACCAGCGGCACGATCAAATGCAGCCCCGGGGTCAGCGTCCGGGTGTAGCGGCCGAACCGCTCCACCGTGAACTCGAACCCCTGCGGCACGGTCTTCACCCCCATGAAGACCAGCGCGATCGCCAGCACGATGACGACGATCACGAAGACGGAGAACGCTTCATCCATGTCGAAATGCCCCGGTCGATCCACTCGTTCCGGTCGCCGCGGCGCGCGCCCGGGACCGGCTAAATTATTGGGGGGTTCGGGCGCGGAAGCAAGGTTCTCTATCCCCAATCGTTCAAATCATATGTTCTTCCCGCATGGCGCGAATTATGCCCGCGCACCCTTGCCCGCCTCCCACTCGGCGCGCAGCGCGAGGCGGTCGATCTTGCCGCTGGCGTTCTTCGGCAGGGCGTCGCGGAGCACGATCTCGCGCGGGCGCTTGAACTCCGGCAGCAGCGCCGCGCAGTGGCGGCCGAGGTCCTCTTCCGCGAGTTGGGCGCCCGCCCGGGCGACGACGTAAGCCACCACCGCCTCGCCGTAGATCGGATCGGGCACGCCGACGCTCGCCGCCTCCGCCACGTCTTCGTGACGGGCGAGCGCGTTGTCGATCTCCAGCGGGGCGATGTTGACGCCGCCGCGGATGATCACCTCCTTGGCGCGTCCGGTGACGTGCAGAAAGCCGTCCGCGTCGAGATAGCCGACATCGCCGGTCTTGAACCGCGTGCCGCGGATCGGCACCGCCTCCCCGCCTTCGAGCAGATAGGCCGATGCGTTCTGCGCGCCGCCGATCTCGATCTCGCCGACCTCGCCCGCCGGCGCCGCCGCCCCGCCGCGATCGAGGATTCGCAGGTTCTGGTAGAGGCCCGGACGGCCGACGCTGCCGATCCGGCGCGCGCCGACATGGTTGCCCGCGACCACCCCGCCCTCGCTCATGCCGTAGAGCTGCATGAGCTCGATGCCGTAGGTCGCCTCGAAACGCCGATGCGCGGACACCATCAGCGGCGCCGTGGACGAGCTCATGAAGCGCACCCCGGCGAAGCCGTCGCGGGGCGGCGGGCCGTCGCCCTCCAGCAGCATGTTCACCACCGTCGGCACGCCGATCGTCACGGTCGGGCGGTAATCGGCGATCCAGTCGAAGAAGCGGCCGCGCGAGAAGCGGCGGGCCAGGATTATGGTCCCGCCGGCCACCAGCATCGGCATCACGGTCAGCATGTGGGTCGAGGGCCAGCTTATCGAGCGGTATTCGAGGACCCGGTCGCCCGGCCCGAGCTTCCACATGTCGATCGTCTGGTCGGCGATCCAGAAATAGTTGCCGTGGTTGTGGATCATCCCCTTGGGCGCGGCGGAGGTGCCGGAGGTGAAGCCGATCACCGCCACCCCGTCCTCGCCGATTTCGGGCAGCGCCGCGGGCGGGTGCGAGGCGGCCTCGTGGTAGAGCGAATCCAGCGCCACCGCGCCTCGCGCAGGATCGAGCGCCTCCGCGCCCTCGCCCCGCACGACGAGCCGGGGATCGAGGCGGCGGGTCATCTCCCCGATATGCGCCGCGTTCACCTCCACGTTGATCGTGCAATAGGCGACGCCGGTCGCCAGGCAGGCCATGAACAGCGCCATCTGCTCCAGCCCGTTCTCGCTCAGCACCAGCAAGCGGTCGCCCGGCGCCAGCCCGCGTTCGGCGAAGACCCCGGCGAATCCCTCGCAGAGCGCCAGCGTCCCGGCATGGGTCAGCGCCCTTCCGTCTTCCGCCGATTGCAGGAAGACCTTGTCGGGATCGGCCTCGGCGTGGCGGCGCAGCAGGGTCGAGACGGGGCGGAACCTTGTGCGGTCGGGGACCTGTTCCATCGTCGCCGAAGCGTCAGCCGGCGCCGTCCGAGCCGTCCAGCAGATGGCCGAAGCGCCGCCTGGCGGCCTCCGCCTCGGCGGGGCTCGGCGCGTTGACCCTGGGGAAGTCGTCCTTCCAGTGGAACGGCCGGCAGGCGTCGATCACCGCGCGCCCCATCGAGAGATCGCCCGAGCCGCGCCGGTCCGGGTGCAGCAGGGGGTCGGCGGGCGACGTCCGGGCGCCGGCGATGATGTCGATCGAGCTCGCCGGGTCGCTGCGCGTCAAGAGCGCCCACCAGAGCTCTTCCAGGTCGGTCACGTCGATGTCGTCGTCGACCACCACGACATAGCGGTTGGCGTAGTTGGCGGCATGGCAGGTGGCGGCGATGTGGCCGGCCTGCTTGGCGTGTCCCGGATAGCGCTGCCTGATGGCGACGCCGTGCAGCAGCCGCGACGAGCCGATCTCGTAGCACCACACGCCGGTCACGTCCGGCACCCCGGCCGAGGCCAGCGCCTCCTTGACCATCGCCGAGCGCAGCACCGCGCGGTAGCGGCCCATCTCGTCCGACCCGCCGCCCATCGGCGGCACGCCGAGGATGATCGGATCGTTGCGGTGGTAGAGGCGCTCGATCTGCAGCACCGGCTCCGGATGCTCGCCGCTCGCGTAGTACCCCGTCCACTCGCCGAACGGGCCCTCCATCCTGTCGTGGCCGGCAACCAGGTACCCCTCGACGGCGATCTCGCAATTGGCCGGGAAGGGGAGGCCGGTGAGCTCGCCCCGCACGCACTGCACCGGCGCGCCGCGGATACCGCCCACCAGGTCGAGCTCGCAGGTGCCCGACGGCGCCTCGGTGCAGGCGGCGTAGAACGCCATCGGGTCCGAGCCCAGCACCATCACGATCGGGCATTTCTCGCCCCGGGCGAAGTACTTCTCGCGATGCACGTGGCCGTGCTTGCCGGGCACCATGAGGACGCCGATGGAGGATCTGTCGTGCACCATCGCGCGGTAGGTGCCGACATTGAGCCAGCCGTCGTCGGGATCGCGGGTAACGGTGAGGCAGCCGGTGCCGATATAGCGCCCGCCGTCCTCGACATGCCAGATCGGGGTGGGGAACTTCATCAGGTCGATGTCGTCGCCCGCGAGCACGTTCTCCAGCACCGGGCCGGTGTCCACGATCTCGTGCGGGACCGTCTTGCGGTCCTTGACGAAGCCCTCGTAGCAGGCATCCGACAGCTCGGACTTGCTGAGGTCGTCGGGGAAGCCGAGGGTCATGTTGCGCCGCTTGCCGGCGAAGACGTTCATGATCACCCGGTAGCCCGGCGGGCAGCCCTCGACGTCGTCGAACAGCACCGCCGGCCCGTCGTCCTGCTTGATCACCGCCTCGGCGGCGAGCCCGATATCCTCCTCCCAGGACGCGCCGCGCACGACGCGCAGCTCGCCCAGCCGGTCGGCTTCGGCGATCCATTCCCTGAGATCGTCGTATGGCAGCACGCAGCGCAGATTGCTTCGGTCCATCGCACCCTCCGTCGCGCCCGTTATAGCCGCTCGTCCGCCAAGTGGACATTGCCGGGCGGCTGCGACACACTCGAACGAGCAGGAGCCAGCCATGACACAACCGGCCTTCGACGCATCGCCCTTCATCGACGACCGCCCCGACGAGCGCGTCTTCCGCATCGACCGGCGGGCGTTCCACGACGCCGCGCTGTACGAGGCGGAGATGGCGCAGATCTTCGAGCGGCAGTGGAACTATCTCTGCCACGAGAGCCAGATCCCGAACCACGGCGATTATTTCGCCACCCATATCGGGCGCCAGCCGGTCTATGCGATCCGCCGCAAGGACGGGTCGGTCGGCTGCTACATCAACGCGTGTTCCCATCGCGGCGCGCTGTTGACGCCGTTCCGCCAGGGCAATGCGCGGGTGATCACCTGCCGGTTCCACGGCTGGGCCTACGATTCGGACGGGCGCTGCATCAAGATCAAGAACCAGGAGGCGGGATTCCCGGCGCCCGATTTCGACCGCGCGCGGTTCGACCTCAAGCCGGTGCCGCTCGCCGACAGCTATCGCGGCTTCGTGTTCGGCTGCCTCGACCGCGCCGCCCCGCCGCTCGCGGACCATCTCGGCGAGGCGCGCCATTTCATCGACATGTTCGCCGACCAGGCCCCCGACGGGCTCGAGATCCTGCCCGGCTCGCAGACCTATGTCTGCGACCACAACTGGAAGTACCAGGCGGAGAACGTGACCGACGGCTACCATGTCGGCACGGTGCACCGGAACTTCGCCAACACCATGCTGGCGCGCGAGGCGAGGGACGGCACCGAGGGGCTGCTCAAGACCGAGACCGGGCGGATGAAGGGTAACGTCGCCAACGGCGCGTTCTATCTCGGCCACGGCCATATCGCGCTCTGGGCCGACCGGGCGAGCCCGGAGGCGGCGCCGCTGGCGCCCGCGACCGAGCGGATCGAGCGCGACTTCCCCGGCGCCCGCGCCGACTGGATGCTGCGGCGCGGGCGCAACGTGCTGGTGTTCCCCAACATGGTCTTGAACGACCTCGCCTCGACGCATCTCAGGACCCACCGCCCGCTGGGGCCGGAACGGACGGAGGTCACGATCTGGTGCATCGCGCCGAGGAACGAGCCGAAGGAGGCCCGCTTCGCGCGGCTCCGGAAGTTCGAGGATTTCTTCCTGGTCACCGGGCTCGCCACCTCGGACGACGTGATCTCGCTCGATGTCGCCCAGGCCGGCTGCCACGGCAGAGAGGCCGGGTGGAACGACTACGCGCGCGGGCTGGAGCAGGCGGTGGACGGCGCCGACGGGATGGCCGAGGGGCTCGGCATGAAACCCGTCACCTCATCGCCGAGCTGGGACCACGAGGCCGAATATGTCGGCTTCTACCGCCACTGGAGGGACCTGCTCGCCGATCGGCCGGGGTAGCGGGCCGTCCCTCGATACGGCGCTGGCGCGCCTACTCGGGATGAGGGGGAGGGTCTTGGGCCGCGCCCCACCCACCTCATCCTGAGTAGCCCCCGTCAGGGGGCGTATCGAAGGGCGCGTCGTAGCCCGCCATCAGCCCGTCGACGATCCCGGCCAGCGAGTCCCAGTCGCAGGCGCCGTAGCTGTAGCCGCTCATCACGAAGCCCGGCCCGGCATAGAACTTCTCGTACTGGGCGTGGCGGCCGGCGAATTCGGAGCTCAGCAGATCCCAGGCGAGGCGCAGCAGCTTCATGCGCTCCTTCGCCGTCTCGTCCGGGGTCGACCAGTAGGTCTCGAATTTTTGCGCCAGCGCCGGGTCTTCGAGGACCGAGGAATCGGCCGGCATCTGGATCGGCCCGCCGCCCAGCAGCTCGCGCACCGTGTCGCAGATATCCGCGTAGCTGTTGGAGCACCAGTGGAGCGCGGCGTACATGTAGCGCCGGTTCACGGTCACGAAGCCCGGCACCATCTCCTCGCAGGAATGGAGCTGGCCCATCAGCATCCCTTCCAGCGCCGCGAGCCGGGCCGCGAGGTCGCCGAGCGTGGCGGCGACCGCCGGGATGCCGATCGTGCGGTTGGAGACGCAGACCCGGTGGGCCACCGCGACGATCAGCTTGAGCTTCTCGAGGAAGCGGATATTGGCCTGGTGGTTGGCGAGCGAGTGCCCCGGGGTGCGCACGTAGATCTCGCGCGTCATCGCCACGTCGTCGTGCAGGAACACGTCCTCCCACGGCACCCGCACATCCTCGAACAGCACCGCGGCGTCGGTCTCGTCGAAGCGCCAGGTAAGCGGCATGTCGAACTCCGAGGTGGCGAATTTCTCGTAGGGCTTGCGCGCCCATATCGAGACACCGGGAGCGTTCAGCGGCACCGCGCAGGTGATCGTCTCGGCCTCGTTGCCGGGCGGCACGGGCTGCAAATTGCCGACCCAGGTGTCGTGGCAGAACACGGCCGACGTGCCGATCATCTTGAGGCCGTTGAGGGTCACCCCCCGGTCGTCCTCCGCCGTCACCCTGAGCGTGGGCGAAGTCGCGCCCGGCTCGCCCCGGCGCGTCCCCTGCGGGTTGGTGACGGTGTGGGTGGTGAACAGGTCGTCGCGCCGGGCGCGGCGGTAGTAGCGCATCAGGTTCTCGCCGGTGCCCGGACGCAGCTCCTCGAACAGCTCCGGCCGCGTGGCGAGCCCCGACAGGTAGCTCGGGAAGTTGTCGGGCGAGCGGCCCAGCAGGCCGTAGCTCCAGGACGCGATCCGCCGGTGGGTCTCGTAGCGGCGTTCGAGGTCGGCGCGGCTGCGCGGGCGCAGGAAATAGGTCGAGAACGCCTCCCCGTCCTCCTCGCAGACCATCAGCGACCGGTTCTCCGGCGCCCGCTTGCGGTCGTAGATCGCGGCGAAGGAGCGGGCGGCGTTGCGGAAGGCGGCATGCGCGGTCACGTCGTCCACAAGCTCCTTGCCGATATAGACGACCCGCCCGTCGCGCAGGCTTTTCAGGTATTCCTCGCCGGTCAGCAAACGCCCGCTCCCCAAGGGTGATCCGGCTCATGTACGCTAAGCCCCGGCATGAGTCGAGAAACCACCCAGCAGCTCGCCGGGTTCGCCGCCACGCTGCGGCTCGATGCGGTTCCCGAAGACGTGCGCCGGTCGGCCAAGGCCCTGCTGCTCGATGCGCTCGCCTGCGCGTTTGCCGGGCACCGGGGGGAGGAGACCGGCCAGGTCCGGGCGCTCGCCTCCGCGCTCGGCGCCTCCGGGGAGAGCGCGGCGATCGGCGGCGGGCCGATGTCGCTTGCCGGCGCCACGTTGATGAACGGCTATCTCATCACGGCCGTCACCATGTGCGACGTGCACCGCGCGACGCTCACCCATGTGACGCCCGAGATCGTCCCCCCGGCGCTCGCCATCGCCGCGCGCGACGACGCCTCGGGCGCCGACCTCCTGGCCGCGTTGGTCGCCGGGCTGGAGGTGACGACGCGGGTGGGCCTCGGGCTCGACTACGCGGCGTTCCGCGCCAAGGGGTGGCACGGCCCCGGGGTCACCGGCCCGTTCGGCGCGGCGGCGGCTTGCGGCAGGCTGCTCGGCTTCGATGCCGACGCCATGGCACGCGCCTTCGGCCTCGCCGGCAGCCAGTCCGCCGGTACCTTCGCCGCCTGGGGCACGCCGACGGTCAAGTGGCACCAGTGCCGCGCCGCGCTGTCCGGGCTGATGGCGGCGCTGCTCGCCGGGCAGGGCTTTGTCGCCGCGCGAAACTTTCTAACCGCGCCCGATGGCGGGCTCTACGCGACCTATGCCGATGGCGGGCTGCCCGAGCTGGCGACGCGGGATCTCGGGCGGCGCTGGGAGTTGCAGGAGATCGCGCTCCGCCTGTGGCCGGCCGCGACCGCGCTGCAGGACGTGTTGACGGCGCTTGCCGACCTCCCCGACGACATCGCCTTCGACGACATCGCGTGGGTTCGGCTCGCCCTGCCGAAAACCGCGTTCGACATGCATGGCGGGTTCGCGACATACAGGGCCAAGTTCGAGGCCCTGCTTTCGGCGCATTACGTGGCCGCGGTCTATCTGCGCGACCGGAGGCTGACCCTCGACCAGTTCGAGCCCGCCTGCTACGACGACCCGGCGCTCAGGCGGTTCGCCGCCGAACGGGTCGAGGTCGCGCGCGACCCCGCGCTCCAGGGCGGCCAGGCTGCCGCCGAGATCGAGACCGCGACCGGCGCGCGCGTTTCGGCGCGGTGCGACCACGCGCTGGGGACGCCGCAGAACCCGCTGTCATGGGCGCAGGTGGAGGAAAAGTTCAGGACCTACGCGGAGCCCGCGCTCGGCTCGCAGCAGACCGACCGGACGATCGCCGCGGTCGATGGGCTGGAGAGACTCGCGTCGTCGCGCGAGTTGATGTCCTGGCTCGGCGCGCGGGAAGAGACGCCCTGACGTTCGGCTTCCCGGTTTCGTGCGCTCTCGCACCGCGTTCCCACCTCGTCATGGCCGGCCCCCGGATCGAGTCCGGGGTGATCCGGCCATCCATGCGGCCTCCCGGCAGGCAGGGCAATCCGACCGGAGCGATGGCGATGGGGGCGGACCGCACCCGGCTCTCCATGCACCGCCCATGGATGCCCGGATCAAGTCCGGGCATGACGGGAGGGAGGACGATGGCGCTTCCCCAACCACGTCATGGCCGGCCCCCGGATCGAGTCCGGGGGTGATCCGGCCATCCATGCCGCGCCTCCACCCGCGAGGCGATGGGTCGGAAGGGGTGCCGGCGCCCGGATCGAGTCCCGGCATGGCGGCTTGGGGGCTAGCGCCGCACCTCGCATTCGATGGTCCAGCTCACCGCGCCGGCCTGCTCGCGGCGCGCGAGGTTGAGCCGGGATCTGGCCTTGAGGGCCGACCCGGCGGCCTTGCGCAGCTCGTCCCGCACCGCCTCCGGCAGGTCGTCGAAGGCCAGCGTGAGGCGGACCGGCGGTTTCGCCCGCGCCGGTCGCGCCGCGGCGCGCTCCCGCCGGGCTCCGTTCGCCTTGCTGCCGCCCCAGATACTGTCCCAGCCGGAGCGGTACTCGGGCGTCTTGACGTTGCTGAAATAGCCGTAATGGACTTCTGTCTTGCCGCCCACGGATTCGCGGGCCGACTTTTGTGCGGGCGCGGTCGAGGATTCGCTGGACGTCGACGGCTTGGCGCTCTCCGTCGAGCTCTTGGACTCGGCTTTTTCCGCGACCGGTTTGGCGGTCGAGGCGTCACTCATCGCTTGCATCGGTCTCCGGGTTGCAAAAACGGCGCATCCTGTTACATCGACCCACGCCTCGATGCAAGACGTGCGGGGACCGTCGATCGCTGTAAGATGGACCCGGAAAGAGGAGCATGGCGATGGACGGATCGGGTGGGCAAAAGTTCAATGTCGGCGGGGTGCTGCTCGACCGGCCGTTCAAGATCCGCAGGCTCGGGCATTTCGGCTTCAACGTCTGCAATTTCGACGCCTGCCTAAAGTTCTATTCGGAGCTGCTCGGCTTCGCGCTGTCCGATCCGCTCGATTTCAGCCCCCGCGTGGCGGACGACGAAGAGCGCGGGCGGTTCGACGCCACCGTCGGCTGGTTCATGCGCCACGGCGGCGACCACCATTCCTTCGTGCTGTTCCCCAAGCCCATCCTGGACCATATCGGCGGACGGTCGACCCGGCCGGACATCACCGTCAACCAGATCACCTGGCAGGTCGGCAGCCTGCGCGAGGTCGCCGAGGCGGAGAGCTGGCTGCGCGGGCACGACGTCCGGATCAGGCGTTCGGGGCGCGACCAGCCGGGCTCCAACTGGCATGTCTACCCGTTCGATCCCGACGAGCACATCAACGAGCTCTATTACGGCATCGAGCAGATCGGCTGGGACGGGCGCTCCAAGCCCCCGCGCTGCACGAGGAGGAGTTCCGCGAGCAGCCCGGCCTGCCGCAGATCCCGGAATACGCCGAGGTCGACCGAGCGCGGGACAAGGGCACCGATCTCGGCTCCGGCTACCGCCACGAGACCGGGCTCGAAGCGCGCTACGACGTGGGCGGCGTGCTGCTGCCGCGGCCCTTCAAGGTCGTGCGGGTCGGCCCGGTGCGGCTGTTCACCGACGACCTCGACGCGGCGGTCGGCTTCTACCGCGACCGGCTCGGCATGACGGTCACCGAGGAGATCGCGTGGAACGGGCATCGCTGCGCGTTTCTCAGGGTCAACACCGAGCACCACTCGCTCGCGCTATATCCGATCGCGCTGCGCGCGGAGCTGGGCTTGAGCGACCACACCACCTGCATGGCCTTCGGGGTGCAGCTCGGCGACTACGCCCAGCTTCGCGCCTCGCTCGGCTTTCTCGAGGAGCGCGGCGTGGACATCGTCCGCCTGCCGCCGGAGCTGTCGCCCGGGATCGACTACGCCGCCTTCGCCATCGACCCCGACGGCCACGCGATCCAGCTTTATTACTACATGGAGCAGATCGGCTGGGACGGCAGGCCGCGCGACGCGGCCGAGCGCCGCAAGGCGGGCGAGGACTGGCCCGAGGCGCTGGACCCGCTGCCCGACACCTTCGCCGGCGAGCCCTTCCTCGGGCCGCTGGGGTAGGCGGGTCGGTTCGGAAGAAAAGGGAGAAATTTCGATGAGCGATTCGAAGGAAACGGCGCTCGGCTTCTATCACGCCTGCGAGAGCGGCGCGGGCTGGGCGGGTTGCGCCGAATTCTGCACGCCCGACGCTGGGTTCTCCGCGCAGGCGGGGGCCATCGCTGAGATGGAGACCCTGGAAGCCTATTGCGACTGGATGCAGGGCGTGGTGACGATCCTGCCGGACGCGAGCTATGTCCTGAAGGCGGTCGGGGCCGACGAAGAGAACGACAGGGTGACGATCTTCGGCGTCTTTTCCGGAACCCATACCGGCGAGGGCGGGCCGGTTCCGCCGACCGGCAAGAAGACCGAGTCCGACTATGTCTACGTGGCGGACATGCAGGACGGCAAGATCGCGCATGTCACCAAGATCTGGAACGACGGCTGGGCCTTCGGCCAGCTCGGCTGGGGATAGCCCGTCCTTCGATACGCCCCTCACCCCGCCCGGTCGGCGATCAGCGCATCGGCGATCTTCTCGGCGCACATGATGGTGGGGATGTTGGTGTTGGCGCGCGGCACGCAGGGGAACAGCGAGGCGTCGCAAACGGTCAGCCCGTCGACGCCGTAGACCGCGCCCGACGGGTCGGTCACCGCCATCGGATCGTCGGCCGCGCCCATCCGGCAGGTGCCGGACGGGTGCCAGCAGCCGGTGACGTTCCCGCGCACGTAGTCCTCCATCCGCTTCTCGTCGCCGAGCAGGTCGGCGAGGGTATCGCCCATGGTGATCAGGTTGCGGATCGCCGAGCGCCGCACCGGGCCGGGCAGGTCGAGAATGGCGCCGAGGATGGTGGTGAGGATGTGGTTCCTGGTCGTCACCGCGCCGATCTTCTTGACCCGCTCCGAATAGGCGCTCGGGAACGGGTCGCGGGCGATGCGCCGGAGCGCCGGATGGTCGAAATACCCCGCGAGCCGCCTTATCCCCTGGGTCAGGCGGTCATAGTCCCGCCGGTCGGACAGCATGTTGAAATCGACGTCCGGCTCGGCCCCGGGCTCGGCGCTCGCCAGCTTCAGCCGGCCGCGCGAATAGGGCTTGTTGCACCACATCAGGAAGGAGCCGAGCCGCACCCCCACGGGATGCCAGCCCGACTTAGCGGTCACCGAGACATACATGTCGCCCGGCCCGCATTCGGCCACCCCGGAAGAGTAGCGGAAGGCGATATGGGCGTGCCGCCGATCCGGCGCGTTCAGCCGCGCGCCGCTCGAAAGATAGGCGGAGACCGCGAGCGTCGGGTGCTCGTTCAGATTGGCGCCGACGCCCGGCCGGTCGGCGAGGACCTCGATGCCGAGCTCGCGCAGATCGCCCGCCGGGCCGACGCCCGAGCGCATCAGCAGCGGCGGCGTGTGCAGCGCGCCCGACGAGACGACGATGCGCTGGCCGCGGATCTCGTGGGCCGCGCCGCGATGCCGCACGCGCGCGCCGACCGCGCGCCTGCCCTCGAAGACCAGCCGCTCGACCGTGGTCTCCGGCACGATGTGGAGGTTGGGCCGATCGCGCGTCCCGGCGTCGAGGAACCCCATCGCCGCCGACGCGCGCTGCTCGTTCTTGTTGGAGATCGCGCAGGCGAACCAGCCGTCCTCGAAACGCCCGTTCTGGTCGGGCAGCGGCTTGAGGCCGTCATCGGTCAGGGCCCGCGAGACCGCGCGCGAGAAATCGGTCCATTGCGGCTCCGGCACCCGGCGGACCGGGATCGGCCCGTCTTTGCCGTGGAATTCGTCGTCGATGTCCTGGTCGGTCTCGAGCTTCCTGAAATAGGGCAGCACGTCGTCCCAGCCCCAGCCCCGCGCGCCGAGCCGCTCCCACTCGTCGTAGTCGAGCGGCGAGCCGCGATTGGCCATCTGGGCGTTGATCGACGAGCCGCCGCCGACCACGCGAGCCTGCTCCATGAAGCGGGGGGTGCGCCGGTCCGGCCGGTTGCTCGGGCTGTGCGAGAGCCGCACCCGCAGATCGCTCCAGTGATAGGCCGGGTTGAAGGCCGCGCCCAGCGCGTAGGAGCTGCGGATGTCCGCGGGCTCGGTTCCCGGCGGGTGGTCCTTGCCCGCCTCGATCAGCGCGACCTCGCTCCCGCAGTCCGCCGACAGCCGGTTGGCCAGTGTGCAGCCGGCCGAGCCGCCGCCGAGGATCACGTAGTCGAAGCGTCTGGAAAAAATCTCGGACACCGCCCGGGCTCCTTCCTGTTCAGTCGAGAAAATCGCGCGGATCGACCTCCGCCAGGTTGAGCGGCATCGCCGGCGCGAAACGGCCGCGCGCCGCCTCGTCCGCCGGCATGGTCGCGTCGATGACGGTCTTGGTGCCGATCCGGTACATCGGGCTCATCCCCGGCACGATGTCGGAGACGTTGTCGAGCGACCAGATGCGGGTGTTGGGGATGCGGATCACGTCGCGTTCGGCATGGACGCGCGTGGTCAGCGACCAGAACACCTGGCGCAGATCGCCCGCGTCGATGTCCTCGTCGACCGCGATCGCGAGCTTGGGGTGGAGATAGGGGCTCGACAGCGCCGCCATCAGCGCCGTCTTGGCCTGTCCCTCGACCCTGGGCCGGAGCTTGAGCACCACCGCCATCAGCCCCGAGATGCCGAGCAGCCGCACGTCCTTGAGGTCGAGCCCGCCTTCGACCGAGCGCAGATGGTCGGTCACCACGGTCTCGATGCAGGTGCCGGTGATCGACTGGGTGTCGGTCATCGGGATGCCGCACTGCATCGAATAGAACATCGGCTCGCTGCGGTGGGTGACCGCCTTGACCCGAAAGATCTCGGTCGAGCCCTCCATGGCATAGGTGCCGGTGGCCTCGCCGAACGGGCCTTCCGGCGTCATGCCGGTCGGCGCGACCTCGCCTTCGAGGACGATCTCCGCCTCCGCCGGGACCTCCATGTCGATGGTCTCGCACTTGACCAGCCGCACCGGGTCGCCGAGCAGCGCGCCCGCGACGGTGAGCTCGTCGAGCCCGTAGGACGAGGTGAACCCGGCGGCGTAGTAGAGCGCGGGATGCGCGCCGATCACCATCGCCACCGGCATCGGCTCGCCCCGCGCCTGGTACATCTGGTAGATGCGCAGCGCGTGGCGCGGGCAGATCAGGAACCCGGTCGTGTCGGGACCGAGGATCTGCATCCGGTGGATCGACATGTTGCGGATCCCGGTCTCGGGGTCCTTGATGATCGCCATGCCGGACGCGATGTAGGGGCCGGGGTCGCGTTCCGAGTGCCAGACCGCCGGCAGCGCCGTCAGGTCGACCGCGCCGCCGCGCTTGACGACCTCCCTGACCGGCGCGCCCGCCGGGTCGATGACGACCGGCTCGACGGGTTCTCTTATCCGTTCGCCGAGGGTCGGGATCAGGGTGTCGGGCTCGACGCCGAGCGCGATCGCCCATTTGCGCCGGTCGGCGATCACCTGGGCGCAGATCCGCCAGCCCGGGAAGCCTTCGAGGTTGGAGAACAGCGCCGACTTGCCGAGCCGGTCGTAGGTCTTCCACGACAGCGCCGAGACGTTGCCGTGCGGATCGACCGGGCTGGTGAAATGGATCAGCTCGCCCTGCTGCTCGAGATTCCGGACATGCCCCCGTATCGACTGGTCGCGCATCGCCCCTCCCGCCCGGCGGCCGATCCTAGAGCATTTGCGGATCGAGTCGAGGCGGGGCGGCGCGTCCCCTTTCGACGCCGTGGCACATCGCCCGTCATGCCCGGACTTGATCCGGGCACCCACTGGCGCCGCCGCCTCTCCCGACGGGGCGTTGTACCGGTGGCGCCAGTGGTTGCGCGGATCAAGTCCGCGCATGGGTGGCCGGATCAAGTCCGGCCATGACGGGGTGGTGGTGGCGGTGGAGGAGTACGGGAGCCGGGGGCGGACCGCCCCGCCCGTGGGTGCCCAGAACGAGGCCGGCGTGACAACGGAGGGGCAGGGACGGCGAGTGCGGGCGTGCGCCGATCCGTGTCCCGATCCGGCGGATGCGCCGATATCCCGCCCGGAACAAGGCTTTGCGCCCGGTCCAGCGCATCTAAACGGACAGCAGTGGACTTGATCCGGGCATCCATGGGCGGTACAGGAAGAGCCGGGTGCGGCCCGCGTCGAGAATCCAAACCGGACAGCGGTGGACCAAGCCCGGCCATGACGCGGTTGGGAAGGGTGCGAAGGCACGCGAACTTCGACGCCGGACAGGAGGCGGGCATGGTTGCGGCTCAGGGCATTCGGATGAAGAACCCGGCGCATCCGGGCGGGTTCGTCAAGAGCGAGATCGTCGAGGCTCCCGGACTGTCGGTGACCGACGCTGCGCGGATGCTGGGAGTCACCCGGCCCGCGCTGTCGGCGCTGCTCAACGAGCGGGCGAGTCTTTCGCCCGAAATGGCGCTCAGGATCGAGAAGGTCTTCGGCGTATCCATGGATACGCTGCTGCGGATGCAGACCAGTCACGACATCGCCCGAATTCGCCGGCGCGAGGGCGAAATCCAGCTTGCACCGTTCGCGGAGCGGACCGGCTGAGCACGAACCGGCGCGGGGCCGGAGCGAGGCTCGCGACTTCCCGTCTATTCGCTCGACAAGGTGCTTGAGAGGGCGTTGCCTAGCGGAAGGTGAGCGTCACCATCAGCGGCCGGTGGTCGGAGACGCCCCTGTCCGGAGTCGGGCCGGTGCTGGCGCGGATGCCGCCCCGCTTGGCCGCAGTGACGATCGACCGGGAGAGCAGGATGTGGTCCAGCTGTTCGCGAAGTCCCCGGAATTCCACCGTCCAGCGTTCGCCGTCGTCCCGGAAATATCGGTGGTGGCCGGTCTGCACCAGGTCGGGCCAGATGTCGTCGAGCCCGCGCACGCGGCGGATCGCCGGATCGCCCCTGCGGTCGTTGAGGTCGCCGGCGACGATGACGTGCTCGCCCGCGTTGATCGCCGCAAGCGTGAGGCGGCGCAGGATCGACGCCTGGGCGATGCGTTGCGCGTCCTGCCAGTGGCCGCCGCGCTCGCTCGCGAAGTGAACGGCATAGAGCCGGAACGCCCGCCCGGCCACTTCCAGGCGCACGGCGAGACCCTTGGAAATCCCCGTCTCCGCCTCGGACTCCGGGTCGTCGAGCTCCTCGAAATAGCCCTCGCGGCCCGGCAGGCGGCGCATCGCATCGGTCAGCGGGAAGCGCGAGAAGACCGCGACATGCTGCGCCGTCCGCCGCGCCGTGCAGTCGCAGATCTCGACATGCGGGAAATCCGCCCCTTCGGCGGCCAGGCGGTCCCTGAGCTCCAGCACGTCGCGCCTGCCGCCCACCTCGGTCAGCGCCAGCACGTCGGCCGGGACGCGACGGGCGAGGTAGCGCGCGACCCGCGCCGTCGCCTCGGCGAATTTTCCGTCCCGGTAGCCGGGCGCGTCCCAAATCTCCCGGTCCCGCTTGCGCAGGTCGAAGGGGTAGCCGAACTTCAGGTGCACTTTCGGGCGGGTGAGGAACTCCGCGTTGAAGGTCGCCACGGTAAGGGTGCCCGCCCCGGCAGGCGCGGAGAGCAACAGCGCCGCGCTAGCGCCAACGATGCGCGCGCCCCGGGCGAACCCGCCCGGGGCGAGAAAGAAAGAATGCGCCCGGATGTCGGCAAACATCCTCATGTTCCCAAAATTGATCTGCGCCGATTGGAAATAGTATCGACAGTCCTTGCTATGGAATCCATGTTGGATATTGGAGAAAGGAATTCGAACATTAGCCTAATACTGTATCCCCCCTGCAAGTCGACGGGAGATCGCGGCCCGGCCATGACATCGCCCTGCGGATCGGGGCGTGCGCCCGGACCTGAATTGTACTCTATTTTGTAACAACCGATCAAAAGTGCAAGTACAAAAGAGGAACATTAATCAAACGGAGCAATTTCTGCGCGCCAAGGGGCACCATCCCGGTCGGTTTGCCGCGGTCGCGCGGTGAAGCTGCGGGGAGGTTGCACCGCCGTCTATCGTGGCCGCGCGGATATCTGGCCGTGCCGCGCGCGGGTGTCGTATAGTCGGCGAAAGCGGGGAGGGGAGGCGTCGTGGAGCCCAGGATTCTGCCGACCACCGTGGTCGGAAGTCACGTTCAGCCCGACTGGCTGGTCGACCGCGAGAATTTGAAGAGCCGGCTGCCGCCAAGGGTGCGGGCGCGCGAGATCTGGAAGGTGCCGGAAGACGCGCTGGAGGAGGCGCAGGACACCGCGACGCTCGCCGCGATCCACGACTTCGAGCATGCCGGCATCGACATCATCACCGACGGCGAGATGCGCCGCGAGAGCTATTCCAACCGCGTCGCCACCGCGCTCGGCGGAGTCGACATCGACACGCCTGGCACCGCGATCGACCGCACCGGCCACCCCAACCCGGTGCCCCGCATCGCGGGCCCGATCCACCGGGCGCGGCCCATCGAGGTGCGCGACGCCGAGTTCCTGGTCGCCAACACCGACCGGATGACCAAGATCACCGTGCCCGGGCCGTTCACCATGACCCAGCAGGCGCAGAACGACCATTACGACACCGACGAGGCGGCGGCGATGGATTATGCCGCCGCGATGAACGAGGAGATCAAGGCGCTGTTCGCCGCCGGGGTCGACGTGGTCCAGCTCGACGAGCCCTATATGCAGGCGAGGCCGGAGATCGCCAGGTCATACGCGGTCAAGGCGATCGACCGCGCGCTGGAGGGCGTCGAGGGGACGACGGCGGTGCATCTCTGCTTCGGCTACGCCCACATCGTGCACGAGAAGGGGAGCGCGTACTCGTTCCTGCCGGAGCTGGAGAACGCGGCGGTCGACCAGGTCTCGATCGAGGCCGCGCAGCCCGGGCTCGACCTCGGGATCCTGGAAAGACTTCCGTCGAAGACCGTGATCCTCGGCGTGCTGAATCTCGGCGACCCCGAAGTGGAGACGGCCGAGACGGTGGCCGCGCGCATCCGCCGGGCGCTCGAAGTCCTGCCGCCGGAGCGCATCGTGGTGGCGCCCGATTGCGGGATGAAGTATCTCGACCGCGACACCGCGCTCGGCAAGCTCAGGGCGATGGTCGCCGGCGCCGACATCGTGCGCCGCGAGATCGGCGGCGAGTAAGGGGGAGGACGATGCAGAGACAGCACGACATGGGGGGCATGCCGGCCGGCCCGGTCGACCCCGAGAGCCCGCCGACCAGGCCGTGGGCCAAGCTGCTCACCGCGACGGTGAACGCGCTCCGCGAGGAGAAGCTGATGACCGTCGACGAGATGCGCCGCGCGCTGGAGGACCTGCCGGAGGAGCAGTACGACCTCTACTATTTCGAGCGCTGGGCCGAGGCGCTGAGCGATCTGCTGGAGGAGAAGGGGCTGGCGACCCACGCCGAGATCGAGTCCCGGATGGAAGCGATACGGCGCCGGCTGGAGGGCGGGACATGACCGGCCCAACCCCCGAGGAGCGCCGCTTCGAGGTCGGCGACACGGTCAGGATCGCGCTCAGCCACCCGCCCGGCCATCGGCGGACGCCGTTCTATATCCGCGGCAAGACCGGGATCATCGAGCGCTATTGCGGCGCCTTCCCGAACCCCGAGGAGCTCGCCTACGGGTTCGACGGCGAGCCGAGGCGGCACCTCTACCGGGTGCGGTTCCGGCAGCACGACATCTGGGACCGCTATGACGGTCCGGAGCGGGACACGCTCGATCTGGAAATCTTTCAGCACTGGCTGGAACGGGTCTAGGAGACAGGAGATGGCGGAAGACGAAAGGGGCCACGCGGAGGTCCACCACCACGACCACGAGGTCGCGCCGGAGAACCGCGATGTCGAGGAGACCGGCCATTACGAGCTGATGGCGACCGCGATCCGCGACCTGCTGGTCGAGAAGGGGGTGGTCACGCCCGAGCAGATCCGCACCCAGCTCGAATTCATGGACTCGCGGGGGCCCGCGGTCGGCGCACGGATCGTCGCCAAGGCCTGGACCGACCCGGCGTTCAGGGAGCGGCTGCTCGACGACGGCACCGCGGCGGTCGCCGAGCTCGGCATCCCGATGGCCGGGACCGAGCTGGTGGTGGTCGAGAACACGCCCGATGCGCACAACATGATCGTGTGCACGCTGTGCTCGTGCTACCCGCGGACCATCCTCGGCCTGCCGCCCGACTGGTACAAGTCGAAGTCCTACCGCTCGCGCGCGGTCATCGAGCCGCGCGCGGTGCTGAAGGAGTTCGGCACCGAGATCCCCGACGGCGTCACCGTCCGGGTGCATGACAGCAACGCCGACATGCGCTACCTCGTCCTGCCGATGCGCCCCGGGGGAACGGAAGGCTGGGACGCCGAGCGCCTCGCCGGCATCGTCACCCGCGACTGCATGGTGGGAACCGCGCTTCCCGACGCGGCGGGCTGATCGGCGGCGCGGCGGCGGCGTGACGGCTACCAGGAGAGCCTGGAGCGCAGCATGAATCCGTGGGCCGCGCGGTTGTCGTTGGCGGCCCTGCGGCGCGTCGCCTCGAGCCCCAGGTCGAAGGACATCCGGGCGGGTCGCGCCGGCGACAGGGTCCAGCCGATGCTGTAGTCGCGGCCCGTCCGGGAGAGTCCGAAACCCAGCCTCGGCGTCGCGGTGAAGCGGCTGCCGAAGGCGGGCAGGCCGTACCCGATCTCGCCGTCCAGCCGGCCCTCCGGACGGATGCCGGCATCGGCCGCGAGCGCCGCCGCGTCGCGCGCCGACCGCAACCGCCCCAACCCGCCCGGCGCGGGACCCCAGCTCGGCGTCATGGTGAGGGACACCCCCCTTCCCGAGTCGTCCGGCGCGACGTGGAACGAGCCGCCGGCACGCCACTCCCGGTAGCCGCTCCGGCCGCGCAGCGCCAGCGTCTCCACCCGGCCCGAGGCCGAGATCCGGTTGGCGGCGAAGCGCAGGCCGGCGCCGATTTCCACGCCCAGCCCGTCACGCGCATCCGCGCCGTCATAGCGCAGCCCCATCTCGACGGAGGGGGTGAGCGTCGCGCCTTCGGCGACCCGAACGGCGCTCTCGCTCTCTACGCTGAGCCGGACCTGGGTCGCTTCGCCTTCCTCCCGCCGCAGGTGGGCGGTGGCATCCGATTGGATCCGCATCCACATCGCGTCGGATTTCAGCGTCACCTCCGTGCCGAGCGGTCCGGACGGTTCGAGAATTGCGCCTTCCAGCCCGGCGGCGCCCATCTGCATCCTGAGATCCGCGCGAAACGCGGGCATGCCCTCGGGGCGAAGCGAGACCTCGCCCCGGGCGGCGCCGGCCGTGCCCCAGGCGGACAGCCCCTCGCCGAGACGGAAACGCAGATAGGGGTAGGCGCCGGTCAAGTGGCCTTGCAGGTCGCCGCGGGGTCTGACCATGTCGGTTTTCGCGGAATAGGTTCCCTCGCCCTTGCTGAGCGAGACCAGCACCCCGGCGAGCGTTCGCGACCAGGCCAAGTCGACGCCGATCAGCCCGGTGACCGCCGCGCTGTCCAGATCGACGCCGTCGGACCGCTCGTCGATCCAATCGCCGACCGCGACGTTGCCCCATGCGGCGAACGCGGCGCCGTCGCCGGGGTCCCCGGCCGATGCGGCGTGGAAGCTGCTGCCGCGCAGAAACTCGCGCATGGTGGCGGTGCCCGTGCTGCGCCGCGGCTCGTTCTCCTCGTCCCGTCCGAGCCGGGCGTCGGGTTCCGGCGCGCGCGGGCCGGAGGATTCCGGGGTACCGCCGACCCGCGCGCCGCCCATGGTCACGTGCGACCCGCTGCGCTCGAACCTGTCGGCCAGCGCCTCCACGATCTGGCTCCCGACCATCCGTCCGAACCGGACGATCCAGACACGCAGCAGCGAGTCCCGGTCCTCGATCGTGCCGGTCGCCACGCCGTCGACGATGCGGGCGCCCGGAGACGGGTTGGACAGCGTGAACGTCATCGTCTCGCGGTGTTCGTGCTGGACGTCGTCGAGCACCGGGACCTGCACGACCCGCGAGGTCACCCCGGCGGCGAAGTCGAGCGTGCCGCTCGCGGCCACATAGTCCTCCCCGGCCGTGGCGCTTCCGTCGCCCGTCGCGTATTCGACCGTCGTCGCGACGGTCCGCGACTGGCTCAGGGTCACCACGAAGCCGAGCGTCGCGCCCGGCGCTTCCCGGGTTTCCGCATCGGCGACGGAAAACGCGGCCTCGTCGGGCGTGTTCGGCGCCAGGGAGAGAGCCAACTCCGGCACCAAGTCGTCGTCCTGTATGGTGAGCGGTCCCTGGCCGGACGCGGTGCCGACCGCGAGATTGGCCGACGTGCCGGAGATGGAGACGGTCTCGTCGTCCTCGACGAGCGTGTCGTCCACGGGCGTGAGGGTGAACGTGGCGCTGCCCGAGGCCTGGCCGGCGGTCACCGTCAGGTCGAAATCCGCGACCTCGTCGAAATCGGTCCCCTCGATCGCCGTGCCGGAGCCGACCGAGACCCGGACCGTGGTGTCCTCCGACCGCGCGGCGCCGACCAGGGTCCCGGTCACCGTGACCCGCTGCGCGCCGCCGCCCTCGTCCAGCGTGTCCGGCGACCAGGAGAGCCTCAGCCCCAGCGTCGTGTCGTCGTCCTGAATGGTCAGCGGCCCCTGGCCGGACGCGGTGCCGACCGCGAGATTGTCCGTCGTGCCGGCGATGGCGACGGTCTCGTCGGCCTCTTCGAGCGTGTCGTCGACCGGCGTGAGGGTGAAGCTGGCGCTGCCCGAGGCCTGGCCGGCGGTCACCGTCAGGTCGAAATCCGCGACCTCGGCGAAATCGGTCCCTTCGATCGCCGTGCCGGAGCCGACCGAGACCCGGACCGTGACGTTCTCCGTCTGCGTGGCGCCGACCAGGGTCCCGGTCACCGTGACCTGCTGCGCGCCGCCGCCCTCGTCCAGCGTGCTCGGCGACCAGGAGAGCCTCAGCCCCAGCGCCGTGTCGTCGTCCTGAATGGTCAGCGGCCCCTGGCCGGACGCGGTGCCGACCGGGAGGCCTCCCGCCGCGCCGGAGATGGCGACCGTTTCGTCGCCCTCTTCGAGCGTGTCGTCGACTGGGGCGAGGGTGACGCTGGCGCTGCCCGAGGCCTGGCCGCCGGTCACGGTGATGTCGAAATCCGCGACCTCGGCGAAATCGGTCCCCTCGATCGCCGTGCCGGAGCCGACCGAGACCCGGACCGTGACGTCCTCCGGCAGGGTGGCGCCGGTGAGCGTCGCGGTCACCGTGACCTGCTGCGCGCCGCCGCCCTCGTCCAGCGTGTCCGGCGACCAGGAGAGCTCGACCTGCGCCGTGTCGTCGTCCTCGATGGTCAGCGCAGCCTGGCCGGACACGGTGCCGACCGCGAGACCGTCCGCCGTGCCGGCGATGGCGACGGTCTCGTTGTCCTCGTCCAGCGTGTCGTCGACCGGGGTGAGGGTGAAGGCGGCGCTGCCCGAGGTCTGGCCGCCGGTCACCGTGATGTCGAAATCCGCGACCTCGGCGAAGTCGGTCTCCTCGATCGCCGTGCCGGAGCCGACCGAGACCCGGACCGTGGTGTCCTCCGACCGGGTGGCGCCGGTGAGCGTCGCGGTCACCGTGACCTGCCGCGCGCCGCCGCCCTCGCTCAGCGTGTCCGGCGACCAGGAGAGCGCGACCTGCGCCGTGTCGTCGTCCTGTATCGTCAGCGGCCCCTGGCCGGACGCGGTGCCGACCGCGAGATTGTCCGCCGTGCCGGAGACGGCGACGGTCTCGTCGGCCTCGTCCAGCGTGTCGTCGACCGGGGTGAGGGTGAAGCTGGCGTTGCCCGAGGTCTGGCCGCCGGTCACGGTGAGGTCGAAATCCGCGACGTCGTCGAAATCGGTCCCCTCGATCGCCGTGCCGGAGCCGACCGAGACCCGGACGGTGACGTCCTCCGTCTGCGTGGCGCCGACCAGCGTCCCGGTCACCGTGACCTGCCGCGCGCCGCCGTCCTCGTCCAGCGTGCTCGGCGTCCAGGAGAGCCTCAGCCCCAGCGTCGTGTCGTCGTCCTGAATGGTCAGCGGCCCCTGGCCGGACGCGGTGCCGACCGCGAGGCCTCCCGCCGCGCCGGAGATGGCGACCGTCTCGTCGCCCTCCTCGTGCGTGTCGTCGACCGGGGTGAGGGTGAAGCTGGCGCTGCCCGAGGCCTGGCCGCCGGTCACCGTGATGTCGAAATCCGCGACCTCGTTGAAGTCGGTCCCCTCGATCGCCGTGCCGGAGCCGACCGAGATCCGGACCGTGGTGTCCCCCGGCCGGGTGGCGCCGGTCAAGGTCGCGGTCACCGTGACCTGCCGCGCGCCGCCGTCCTCGTCCAGCGTGTCCGGCGTCCAGGAGAGCTCGACCCGCGCCGTGTCGTCGTCCTCGATGGTCAGCGCGGCCTGGCCGGACGCGGTGCCGACTTCGAGACCGCCGGCGTCGCCGGCGATGGCGACGGTCTCGTTGTCCTCGTCCAGCGTGTCGTCGACCGGGGTGAGGGTGAAGCTGGCGCTGCTCGAGGTCTGGCCGCTCGCCACCGTGATGTCGAAATCCGCGACCTCGGCGAAGTCGGTCCCCTCGATCGCCGTGCCGGAGTCGACCGAGACCCGGACGGTGGTGTCCTCCGGCCGGGTGGCGCCGGTCAAGGTCGCGGTCACCGTGACCTGCCGCGCGCCGCCGCCCTCGTCCAGCGTGTCCGGCGTCCAGGAGAGCGCGACCCGCGCCGTGTCGTCGTCCGCGATGGTCAGCGCAGCCTGACCGGACGCGGTGCCGACTTCGAGACCGCTGGCGGCGCCGGAGATGGCGACGGTCTCGTTGTCCTCGTCCAGCGTGTCGTCGACCGGGGTGAGGCTGAAGCTGGCGCTGCCCGAGGTCTGGCCGCCGGTCACCGTCAGGTTGAAATCCGCGACCTCGGCGAAGTCGGTCCCCTCGATCGCCGTGCCGGAGCCGACCGAGACCCGGACCGTGGTGTCCTCCGGCCGGGTGGCGCCGACCATCGTCCCGGTCACCGTGACCTGCCGCGCGCCGCCGTCCTCGTCCAGCGTGTCCGGCGACCAGGAGAGATCCACCCGGGGTATGTCGTCGTCCTGTATGGTGAGCGGGCCCTGGCCGCTGGCGGTCCGGACCTCGAGGTCGTCCTCCGCGCCGGTGATGGAGACCGTCTCGTCGTCCTCTTCCAGCGTGTCGTCGACCGGGGTGAGGGTGAAGCTGGCGCTGCCCGAGGTCTGGCCGGCGGTCACGTTCAGGTCGAAATCCGCGACCTCGTCGAAATCGGTCCCTGCGATCGCCGTGCCGGAGCCGACCGAGACCCGGATTGTGGTGTCGTGCGCCCGCGCGCCGTCGATCATGGTCGCGGTCACCGTGATCTGCCGCGCGCCGCCGCCCTCCTCCACCGCGCTCGGCGACCAGGAGAGCCTCACCCGGCTGGGGATGCAGAGCACAGCGGAGAGCCCGTAGAGATGCTTGGCGTTGTCGTTCTCGTAGAGGCTGCCTCCGGAGTAAATCCCCGAATTGTACCAGGGGCGTCCGATGGAGACGTGACGTTGGCCCAGGGCCCGGCTCACGCCGTCCTGGACATTCTCGGTGCCGTTGGCCGTGCTCCCGGTCCAGACATGGACATTCTGCAGCTCGTAGACCAGGTCGCCGCGCTCGTTCCTGGCGATGAAGCTGTCCCAGCTTCCGTCGTAGAAGTCCTCATAGTCGTCGGCGATCCTGTGGCCGTTGAGCCAGTAGATCGGGACGCCCTTGTCTTCGTCCGTGTAGGTGGAGACCGTGTTGTCCCGCGCGTCGACCAGCGTGGTGCTCGCCACCGCGTTGAACTTCTTCCAGTAGCTGCGGATCGACCTGTGTCCGAACCACTTCATGTCGAGCCTTACCCTCCCGTTGTACCACAATATGTCGGATCGCGTACCCGGCACGGTGGTTCTGGAGGTGATGAACATCAGCCGGAAGCTGTCGCCCCTGCCGATCGCGGACGGTTTCAGCGGCCAATCGAGCGGGAACTCGATGCACGCCTGCGCGGGCGCGTGTCCGGCGGCGGCGAGAACGGCGGGCGCCAGCACCAGGAGCAGCGCCAGACGCCTGCCCCATGCCCGCCGACATCCACCGGGACGAACGCCGCCGCGCGTGGCGCCGTGTGAGACTGCTGCGCCGCCGAACCCGAACCGAAGCCTCCCCATATCGGCGTCTCCCCAACACCGTCAGATATCAGACATAACAATTTATGAATACTAAGACAACCAAAAGTAATCGCAGGCGAGCGTGCGCGAGGCGTCCACACAGGATTGTGAAGGATTCCCGGGACGCCGGCGGGTTGGGCCGGGTTCGGCCGGCTTCAGCGAAACGCGCGGCCGAAGCGACCGGCGCTTCACCCCGCCGGGCGGCGCCGCAGCGTACCGGCGGGGACGGTTGCGAGGTAGATGCCGCCGAGCACCAGGAGGCCGCCCGCCGCGTGGTACCAGGCGATGGCCTCGCCGAGGAAGACGACGGCGAGCAGGGCGCTGAACACCGGGTACAGGTTGCCGAAATAGCCGGCGCTCGCGGAGCCGACGCGGATGACGCCGGCGTTGTAGAGGCTGAAGGCGATGACGCTCGCGAACAGCCCGAGATAGCCGACCATGAGCAGCGTGTCCCGGTCGAAGCGCATCGCGCCGCCGAGCGCGATCTCGACCGCGTAGATCGGTAGCAAAGCGAGCCAGCCGAGCCCCATCGAGGCCGTCACCAGGGCCATGATGTCCATCTCGGGCGGCTTGTAGCGCAGCATGAAGGTCTGCACCGCCCAGCACAGCACGGCGGCGAGGCACCAGAAATCGCCCGGGTTGAGCCGAAGCGTCCGCAGCACCGCGACATCGCCGTGGACGACGACCAGCGCCGCGCCGCCGATCGACAGGACGAGGCCGCCCACCTGCCGCCCGGTGATGCCGGTGCCGGCGTAGACCGCGCCGAGGACGAGGATCATCAGCGGCAGGAGGGCGGCGATCAGCGAGCCCTGGACGGCGGTCGTGCTCTGCAGCCCGACATAGAAGAAGGCGTTGAAGAAGGTCACCCCGGACAGGCCCAGACCGAGGCAATAGACCCGGTGGCGCCAGAGCAGCGCGCGCTGGCGCCACAGTGTGCGGGCGGTCAGCGGCGCGAGGATCGCGAAGGCCACCGTCCAGCGCCAGAAATTCACCCCGATCGGCGGCAGCTCGGCGGTCATCGCGTAGCGGCCGATCGTGGCGTTGCCGCCCCAGAACAGCATCGCGACCACGATAAAGGCGGCGCCGAGCAGCGCGTTCCGTTTCATGACGCAGCTTCGCGGCCCGGTTCCGCGCCTTCCGGTTCGTCAGGGGGTACAGGCCGGCCACCCGGTCCTGTCGTCGTGGCTTCTTCGAGCAATCTATCCGGGTTCCACAGCGGGTCCAATGCACGGCCCGCTCGCCCGTCTGCACGGCGCCCGCACCGTCAATGGGGAGCCGCGGGCGCTCCGCATCCGCGCCGCCGCGGTCCGTCCGGTCCGGTGCGACCTTCTATCGCAACGCCACGCGGCGAAGCGGGCAGGCCCGGCGCCGGCCGAGCGGCCTCCAGGCCATGGCGGGCAAGGGTTTAGGAGGAAATTTCGGCGCGGTCCGCCGGTCGCATCGCGATCTCCCCGAAGGCACGCCGCCCCGGCCGAACACAATAATTTGTTCGGAGGCCGATAACTATTCCTCATATACGGCGCCCGTTGTGACTCGACGCCTGAAACAGACTTTTCGTGGCTGTTCGTCGTCCGAACTCGCTGGCGGGTTCGCCTCGACGCAGCCTCGCAATCGTCCGTCCGGCAGGACGATCGCTCTTCGATCGACGGTCCGGACACCGCAGGCGGCGAGCCGTTTTTTGGAGGTAGTTGCATCATGCGTGGGCTGAAGGGCCGAGTCTCAGGAGTTGCGAATCGTGCACCGGGGAACGCCGCTGCGCGGCGCCGGGGCGGCGGCGCGTTGCGGAAGTCGCCCACGGCGGCGGTTCTGCTGATTTCGGCGTCCATCGCGTGGGTCGCCCCGGCGGAGGCCCAGAACGCCGCTCCGGTCTTCGGCAGCGGCGCGGAGACGCGGAGCTTCAGGGAGACGCCCCCCGACAGACAGGAGACCCAGGCCCGCCCGGTGGGCGCGCCGGTGGTCGCGACGGATGCGGATGGCCACGCGATTGCCTACAGCCTCGAGGGATCGCACGCGTCCGCGTTCGCGATCGACGGGACAACCGGTCAGATCAGCACCAGGACCGGCCGCTCCTACAGGATCACCGACAGCTCCAGATATTCGGTGACGGTCAAGGCGGCGGACGGCCAGGGCGGCGAGGCGACGGTACCGGTCACGATCCGCGTAACCGAGCTGAAGCCACCGGAGGTCCGGGGCAGGCCCCGGGTGGGCGGCGCCGGCCGCAGCGCCCGCTGGGGCTATCGCGACACCGTCGAGGTGACGCTGACCTTCAGCGAGGCGGTGGATGTGGACACGAGCGGCGGCAGGCCGACGATCGTCATCCGGCTCGGGGGCTTCACCAACCGGGTGCGCAGCGCCCGCTACCTGAGCGGCAGCGGGACGACGGAGCTGGTCTTCGGCTACACGCTCGCGCGGAGAGACCGCAGACACTCCACGATCTATGTGCAGCACAACAGCCTGGCGCTGAGCGGAGGGATCATCCGCAGCTCGGAGAGCGGATTGCCTGCCGTGCTGAGTCACCTGCACCGGACGGCGCGGGCCAGCTCGACGTCCGGCGCGGCAGCGACGGCGAGCCTTCGGAACGTGCCGAGCAGCCATGACGGGGAGACGGCGTTCACCATGCGCGTCAATTTCAGCGGCGCGCCCGCGGGGCTCTCGCCGGCTACGGACGCGGCCTCGGTGCTGGAGCTGACCGGGGGGAGCGTGACCAGCGCACGGCAGGCGCCCGGTGGCGGGAGCAATGCCTGGGAGGTGACGGTCACGCCGGACGGCGTCGCAGACGTGGCGATACGGCTCCCGGCGCGGCGCTGCGCGGAGCCGCACGCGGTCTGCATCGGCGGCCAGCGGCTCCGCGAGGCGGTCATGGCGAGCGTGCGGGGGCCGGCGATCACGGCGTCCTTCCCGTGGTCGAAATCCGAGCATAACGGTTCGAGGCGCTTCCGGGCTCATTTCGAGTTCAGCCACGAGCCGCGGAGTTTCAGCTTCGTCACGGTGCGCGACGCGCTGTTCGACGTCGAGGGCGGGCGAATCGTGAAGGCGCGCCGGCTCAGGCGCGGCCGCAGCCTGCGGTGGGAGGTAACCGTTGACCCGGCCGGGGTCGGCGACGTGACGTTGACGGCGCGCGCGACGACCGACTGCGCGGCGGCGCACGCCGTCTGCGACGCGCAGGGGCGGAAGTTCGGCGGCGGGACCAGCCTGACGATCCCCGGGCCGCCCAGCCTCTCGGTGGCGAACGCGACGGCGGCGGAGGCGGCGGGCGCGACCCTGGACTTCGTCGTGACGCTGAATCGGCAGCTTTCGCGGCGGGTATGGGTCAACTACTCGACGTCCAACGGCACCGCCCGGGCCGGGTCGGACTACACCGCGGTCTCGGGGAGGCTCGCCTTCCGGGCGTACGAGACCCGGAAGACGGTTTCGGTGCCGGTGCGGAACGACAGCCACAACGAATCTTCGGAGACCATGACCCTCACCCTCGCGAACCCGTACCCGTCGCGGGTGAGGCTGGCGGATGCGACCGCGACCGGGACGATCACCAACACCGATCCCATGCCCCAGGCGTGGATGGCGCGCTTCGGGCGGACGGTGGCGGACCAGGCGCTGGCCGCGGTGGAGGGGCGCATGCGGGCCGCCCGGCAGCCGGGCTCGGAGGTCAATCTCGCGGGCGAACGGCTCGGAGCCGTTGCCGACGCGCCGTCCGGGGCCGCCGGCGATCCGGCGATCGGGTCGGGCCTGGAGCAAGGCTTCGGTGCGCCGACCGGGTCGAAGCAAACGATACGGACGATGGCCGGGCGCGAGCTGCTGCTCGGCTCGTCCTTCTCGCTGGCGGCGGAGAGCGCGGGCGAGGGCTCCGTGTCGCTCTGGGGCCGGGGCGCGGTGACGCGCTTCGACGGCCGCGAGGGCACGCTGACGCTCGAAGGCGAGGTGGCGAGCGCGCTTTTCGGGACCGACTGGTCGCGGGGGCGCTGGACCACCGGGCTTCTGCTCTCGCACAGCCTGGGCGAGGGCGGCTACCGCGACGGCGCGGACGACGGCACGGTGTCGGCGACGGCGACCGGGATCTGGCCGTGGCTGCGTCATGCGCTGAGCGAGCGGCTGGAGGTCTGGGGCATGGCGGGCTTCGGCGGGGGCGGGCTGACGCTCAAGCCCGGCGGCAGTCCGGCGCTTCGGACCGACCACGACCTGTGGATGGCGGCGACGGGTCTGCGCGGAGCCCTGCACGAGGGCGGCAAGGACGGGCCGACGCTGACCGGGAAGACGGACGCCATGATCGTGTCCAGCTCGACGGACGCGGTGTCCGGCGCGCGCGGCGGCAACCTGGCGGCGGCGGAGGCCGAGGTGACGCGGCTGCGTCTCGGGCTGGAGGGCGCGCTGCCGGTGGTGCTGGCGCCTGGCTCGGTTGTGACGCCGGACTTCGAGATCGGGATGCGTCATGACGGAGGCGACGCCGAGACCGGGTTCGGGGCGGATATCGGCGCGGGGCTGACCGCGGTATATCCGCGGCGCGGCCTGTCGGCGGAGTTGCGCGGGCGCGGGCTGCTGACCCACGAAGCGCAGGGCTTCCGGGAGCGCAGCCTGTCGGGCTCGATTTCCTGGGACCCGGTATCGGGCGATCGGGGGCCGAAGCTGAGCCTGACGCAGACCTTCGGCGGTCCGTCCTCGGGCGGCGCCGAGGCGCTGCTCCGAGGCGCCACGCCGGCGGGTCTTGCCGGGAACGACGATGGCGACCTCGACAGAAGCCGGCTGGACGCGACGTTCGGCTACGGTTTGTCGGCGTTCGGCGGCCGCTTCACCTGGATACCGGAAGGCGGCATCGGTCTGTCGGACACCGGGCGGAGCTACAGCACGGGCTGGCGGCTGGTGAACGACGGGCCGGGGGCGTCCGAAGGCGCCTCGTTCAGCCTGTCCTTCGAGGTCCGGCGGCGCGAGGACGCCGCCGACGATCCGCCGCGGGAGCACGAGGTCGACCTTCGGCTGACGGCCATTTACTGAGCGGCGGCGTGCCCCGGTCGCCGAGCCGGCGCGCCTACTGCGCGGCCGTGGCGGCGATCGGGGCCTCCCCGAGATGGCGGAGCCTGGGCATGACCTCTTTGGCGAACAGGGTCATGCTCTTCTCCGTCAGCTCGCCCGGCAGGGTGCCGAACTGGAGCATGCAGACGAGGTTGCCGTAGCCCATCTCGTCGAAGCGCCGGGCGAGGATCTCGCTCACCGTCTCCGGGCTGCCGCAGACGAACATGCCGTTGCCGGTCAGCGCCTCGTGGCTGAGGAACTGCTCGCGCACCTTGAACTTGGTCTCCATGACGTATTTGTAGGACGCCATCGAGGAGTAGCCCGGCGGCAGCTTGTACTCCGCCGGCGAGTTGATGAACTTGTTGAAGAACACCTCGATATGGTTCGCCGCCTCGCGGTTGGCGGCCTCGTCGGTCTCCGCGACGTAGATCGGCAGCGCCCAGCCGAGCTGGTCCGGGCTGCATTCGTAGCCGTAGGTCTCGCACTGGCGGGCATAGGCGTCGAGATTGCGCTTCACCGCCTCGGCCGGGTTGAAGGTGATCAGATAGGTGTATTTACGGTCCGGGTGGGCGGCCCATTCATAGGTCTCGCGCGAGCCCTGGGAGGGAATCCAGATCGGCGGGTGCGGCGTCTGGTAGGGCCGGGGCCAGATATTGACGTAGCGGTAGCGGTAGTGCCTGCCGTCGAAGGCGAAGGGGCCGGTCTCGCTCCACGCCCGGACGATCAGGTCGTGCGCCTCGTGGAAGCGGGCGTGGCTGAACGAGGGGTTCGCCATCGAGGCGTGGTACTCGGTGCCCAGCCCGCGCACGAAGCCGGCGATGAAGCGCCCCTCCGCCAGATTGTCGAGCATCGCGAACTCTTCGGCGATGGAGAGCGGGTTGTCGGTGATCGGCAGCGCCCGGCCGAGCACGCAGATCTTCGCGTTCCTGACGCTGCGGGTGAGCGCGCCGGCCAGCAGGTTGGGCGCCGGCATCAGCCCGTAGGCGGTCTGGTGGTGCTCGTTGACGCACACCCCGTCGAAGCCGAGCCGGTCCGCGAGCTCCAATTCGTCGAGATAGCGGTGGTAGAGCGCCGATCCCTTCTTCGGGTCGTAGTAGCTGTTGGGGAGCGTCAGATAGGCGCCCGGATAGGTCTTGTCGTAGTCGAGGTCGAGATGCGCATAGGGCATCAGGTGGAAGAAGAAGAACTTCATGCGGCTTGCTCCGCGATGGCGGCGACGGCGTCGAGAAACGCGTCGGTCTTTTCCTGGTGCGGCAGGTGGCCGCATTGCGGGACGATGCGGAGCTCCGAGCCCGGGATCGACGCCGCATAGGCCTCGCCATAGGCGGGCGGAAAAATCCTGTCCTCGGCGCCCCAGACGATCATCGTCGGAATCCGGATGCGGTGCAGCCATTTCGGCAAATCCGGGTTGCAGAAGCGCGGGTTCCAGGCGAGCCGCGAGGTGGTGAAGTAGTTTTTTAGCGCGATGTCCGCCTCCTCCTCGCTCGGGTTCCGGGCGAGCCGGGCGTCCGCGAGCGACTGGTCGCAATAGACGTTGCGCACCCGGTCTTCGGGGCTCCACAGGAAGAGGTCGCCCATCGGCACGCCGTCCACCGGGATGCCGGCCGCCCCCACCAGCGTGAGCGAGCGCATCGAACGGGTCGATCGCACCGCGATCTCGCAGGCGAGCCAGCCGCCGAGCGAATTGCCGACGACATGGACGTCATGGAGCCCCAGCGCCTCGAACGCATCGAGGTAGAAATAGGCGAGGTCCGACATGGAATCGAGCCACTCGGGCGTGTCCGACCGGCCGAAACCGGGATGGCTCGGCACCGTCACCGCGAAGCGCTCGGCGAGGCGGTCCATATAGGGCGCCCAGTCGCTCGCCCCGCCGGCGCCGTGCAGGAACACCAGCCCCGGACCCGACCCGCCGCGCAGCACCTCGATCGCGCAGCCGCCGACATCGACCGTTTCGCGCACATGATCGACCATGCCCGGATTGTTGTGAGGCACCGCCGGCGCGTCAACGTCCCCCCGGCCGTGTCACGCCTCGCCGAAGAAAGACCGGCGACTCGACCGGCACGATCGTGGTGCACCGCCATCCGGGTTCGACTGCATTGCTATCGATGCTTAATTTTAAGCATTCGGAGGAACCCGACATGGCAAGCATCACCATTCGCAACCTGGATGACGGGGTAAAGCGCCGCCTGCGCGTGCGCGCCGCGGAGAACGGCCGGTCGATGGAGGAGGAGGCCCGCGACATCCTGCGCCGCGCCGTCGGCGAGCCGGTGCCGCCGAAGGATCTGGGCCGCGCCATCCACGCCCGCTTCGCCGCGCTCGGCGGGGTGGAGCTCGTGCTTCCCGAACGCGGGCCGATGCGACAGCCGCCCGCGTTCGGGTGAGGCGACGATCGTGATCGTCGTGGACACGCAAATCGTAGAAAACGCTCAGTAACGCCGTAAGTTACCGTTATACCGTAGTTTATTCGACCTTCCTGCTGGACTGATTCCAGCCCCGTAAGCATCCAGAGAGCGATCTGACTCCGAAACCGCGCGCCGCGGTGAACGCGTATGCCGCGGGCGTGGAGGACTCCTCCCAATTCCGGAATTTCTCCGCCGCACTGACCTGGGCCGGGGCCTTCGCGGACGCGGCAGGCGGGCGCCGGACGGGCTGACGACGGCCTCCAGTCGCGCGGTGCCGGCGCTGTCGTGCGGGAGCGCGCGCATTGGTCCGGACGGCGGGAGGTCGCCGGATTTCTCCTTACCGTGCGCTTTGCAAACCCAGGCGGCGCCTCCTACGGTCGCTGCGTCGGTGCGCGGCAGCTCCGGCACATCCGGCAATCGGACGGGGGGGTAGCATGGGCAACGACGACAGAGGCTTTTTCGATACCCGGCGCGCTGCGATCTACCTCGGCCTCTCGCACCGTACGCTGGACGGTTACCGCGTGAGCGGCGACGGGCCTGCTTTCCACCGCTTCGGGAACCGGGTGCGCTATTGCAGGTCGGATCTCGACGCGTGGGCTGCGAAGCGCAGGGCGACCACCACGGCGGAGGCCGACAGGCTCAGCGCGGCATAAGCGCGGATGCGATCGTGGGCAATGTGTCCGCGTGACCGTTCGTGCGAATGATCTTAGGGCAGAAGTCGAGGCGATTCCTCGCTTTGGGCATCCGGCGTCCCTGTCTGGTTGCTTCGTATGTTCCCGGCCCCAAAATTCCCGACGTGAACGGGAGATTCGTGTAGACACGGTCTTACGGCCAGAGTTCCCGGCAGTAATCGGCACCGAACTTCAAGCCGACTACCAGTGAATTCATCGCAAGCGGCCCCGTTCAATGCGCCGCGTGTTACGTCGTAGATTTGCACAAGGTAGCATAAGCATCTTTCCGACGGCTCTTGGGAGGTATCGTGGAGATCGAAGTACTCGAATGCGACTGGGGCGTGGCGCGGCGCGATGACATCCGGGTACTGTTGATGGACGTCGCATCGCACATCGTACGCGAGCTGCGAGATCCGCTCGACGAAACGATTCGCGTCATGAACCTGCCCGGGGAACCCCCGAGAGCCTTCTTCAGGAGACCGGGCGATACCGCCTACGAAGTGAACCTCACGGCGAAGGATCGGAAGTGGAGTCAATTCGCCTACCAGTTCGGGCACGAGTCTTGCCATGTCCTTTCGGGACACGACAAGTTGCGATGCGGTCCGAACAACTGGTTCCATGAGTCGCTCTGCGAGCTCTCCTCGTTCTTCGTGCTTCGCCGGATGGCAGAACGCTGGCCAACCGATCCGCCGTACTCCACGTGGGCAGGCTACTCTGCGTCGCTGGCCGACTACGCTGAGTCTACGGCGAGCAAGTACAGTGAAGCCGCGCCGACCGGCTCTTTTCACGCATGGTTGTTCGCGAACGAAATCCACATGCGAGATGACCCCTATCTTCGCGAACGGAACGGCGTCGTGGCTCTCAGGCTTCTCCCGTTGTTCGAGGAGACCCCGCAAGGGTGGAACGCCGTAAGGCATCTTCCGGTGTCCACGGGGATGATCGGTGAATACATCGAGGCGTGGAGGGCCGACGTGCAAGCTGTCGACCGCCTGTTCGTCGAACGTGTCGGCGAAGCCTTAGCAGACTAAAAAGTTCCGGTCGTAGGATCATGTTTGAGTGAATGGAACTCGAACACGTGCACCTCCAAGACGAGGAGATTGCCGCCGTCGAAGTCTGGGGAGCCGTCGCGTCCCCGGACTGTGAAAGGCCAATCGGGATTGTGCCGCACACCTCGAGGCCCGGGGGTGGCGACTCGTTCCTGAACTGCATTGACGGTTCGGCGGCTTCCGACTTCTGCCCGCCCCCCCGAGGGCTGAAGCTCAGCTCTTAGCGTGAATATCTACACGAATGTTGTCGTACCCGTACAAGTTGAAACGAGTCTTGGCAGAGTTTGATCCGATTGGCGAGGCGCGGCCTCGCGATGCCTGATTCTCGCGGCGGTCTGGTTCGGAAGGGGCGCGTTCTCTGGACACGGGCAAACCCGTCCATCTACTGAGTGACCAAGGAGAACACGAACCGCACCTGCAGAAAGTCGTCGGGGCCAGTTTCCAGCAGCTCACCGCGTTCGGAGAGGGTCAGTTGAGCAATTCGTTCGTGCGCAAGCGTGTCGAACCCGAGCGGAAGGCGTGCATTCGGATTGTGGATGACGTAGAGGCCGTCAAGGAGATGTTCGGTGTATTCGGACTTGGGTGTTCTTCGGACGCGCGGTTCGATGGAGTCGGGATTGGGGTGGACGGTCGTGAACACGAGATGGTCGACTGGGTCTTCGGCGAGCGCACGGATCTTCCCCATACCGGCGATAGGACTGTAAATCACGGCGCTGACGTGAGCATAGCGGTCGTCGCAGAAGAAACCGACCGGCAGGTCAACCGAATCGGACTTTGGAACTGTTGACAACGGATAGCGGATGACACGAGAGGACCGCGTCGCCATGCTCTGTTCTTCGTCAAAGTAGAGACCGAACAGGGCGGCGATGATCGGACGATTGTGCGCAAGCTGTGCGGCGGGTCGGTCGAAGGGCGCGAGCGCGATCACGAACGGTTTGTCCTTGACGTGGGCAAGCGTCGAGTGCCTATGGAGGTAGAGGTCGGATTTCGCGGTGAAGCGACTGCTGATCCGCACGATGGAATCTCGGTTGAACTCGTTGAGATCGACCGGAATCTCCGGCGGGCCCTCGCCAAATGCCGGCGGGCCGCCGGCGGGGGGCTGGGCGACGGTAGCTTCGACACACAGGTCGACTCCACGCAGGCTGGCCACGAAGTCGGGTCGGGAGTGCTTGAACTCGACGCCGCCGCCGAGCTCTCGGATGCAAGCGTGCACGTACAGCTCCCACATCGACGACTCGAAAGTGGTCTGGAACTCCTTGACGAACTTACCGTCGCGATCGACGAATCCTTGGCTCCAGTCGCGCAGCACGTCTCGCTCGGCGGCCTGTCGAGGGCCGCAAAGCCGACGGAAGATCGGATGCTGCTGCTGATCTTCGATCACTGGCGAAAACAGATCCACAGTCACTAACCTCTCCGCTCTACCGTTGGCCTAGCACCATTGATCGACACAGGGCCTGTTTGCAAGCCACCAACCTGATTACGTAAAGGTGATACCTGTGGCGAACCGACAAGGTTACGGCTCCGCGACGGTGCTCGGCTGCGATGTTCTCGTCGGACCGGCACGTTGTGAGCTGCTCCGGGACGCAAACGTCGTGAGTGGGTCCGCGGGCGTCGGACAAAGTGCCATTCACAGGCGACAACCGAACACGAACTGAGTGGTTTAGCCATTTCCTCGAGACAGAGACGTAATCAGGCGATTTCGTTCTTCGCGATTTCTAGTGACCGCGGGCCATTGGCTTGTGTTGCGCGAGGGCCCATCCCCGGTTCTCTGGCCAAGCTACGCCCTGATAGGCCACATCCAGCTCCTTCGCCGTAGGCAAGAAGCACTTTTCGTCAACGGTTCGAATATCTCCATAGAGTTGCGAGAGAAAATTCCTGTCAACACAGCGAAACACTAGGGAGAGAGGTTCCGTTGCATTTTCGTGTTTGCATTTGCAGTCCTTGAGCCTGCTCAGGCATTTGGAGCATCTCATGAACTCACGAATTGATTTTAGTGCAGTTGTCGTTGGAGTATATAGAAGATATTGTCTGAAGGGCTGTACCTGTGCATGGCCAAATCCATTGCGATAGATCACTAACCGTTCAATAGCATCGTGTATTTTCGTATCCGCTTTCCATTTTGGCCAAGCGGACAAGAATTCGTTCTTGATTCTGCCGAAAGTAAGACGACCGATTTCGAGTCTTCGTCTCGCAAATTCCGGTGGATGATTGCTCGCTCCGTACGCCTTGTTGTAATTCGCCCGTAGAGCGCAGCTACCTTCGTGTAGGACCAACAAATCCCGCATTGTGCTTTCGACCCAACACAGAAACATGAAGCACTCGCCTGCGGACTGCAGATGGTTATCCGTTTCTACCCGCTTAGATGGCATGTCAAAGGGACTCCTAGTTGGAAAGGTTCTTCATGATCACGTGCCAAGCTCATCCGGATCACCACCCCGGAGGATGTTCGACGACGATCTCGTCGGAACCGCGCGGTTCCGGCACTTGAACGACGGTTGCCGTCGACACCGTAAGCGGGCGGATACCGGGTGGTGCATCAGCCGCGCGCACTGGCCCGCAGCGTCGTCGTCGGAGCAATCCTGCGTCTCGCCATATAAGGATTCCCGCGCGCGAGGGAGCCGATGTCTGCCGCTGCTCTGCGCAGGCGTTCGCGCCGGTGGCGAATTTCAACGTTTCTCCCCAACTCCTCCCTGCCACAAACGCCCCGGACCCCCGGGTGGGCCTGGCGATGGTGCGCATCTGCGGCATGGGCGTTGCCGGGGCGAGCGGCAAGACGCGGGCCGGTTGGGCCGACTCTAGCCGTTGACCGCGTCGCGGAGGGCCTTCGCCGCCTTGAACGAAGGCGCCTTCGAGGCCGCGATGTCGACGGGCTCTCCGGTTCGGGGATTGCGGGCCGTTCGCGCCGCCCGGATGCGGGTCGTGAATTTCCCGAACCCCGCGATGGTCACCGGCTCGTCGTTCGCCAGGGCGTCGGCGATGGTGGAGAACACGGCGGCGACCGTGCGCTCGGCGGAGGCCCTGGTCACCGACGTCTCGGCGGCAATACGCGCGGCGAGTTCGTTCCTGGTCATTTTCGATTCCCCTGGACTTCGATCTCAGTGTGGGACACGGCGCGAGCTCGGATCAAGCGCGTCGGCGGCGTGACCATGTCCCAACCGGCATTTGGAACGCTGCCGGACCGAACGGACCTGCTCAAGCTCGGCCGGGTCTCGCCCGGCAGCGGCGACGCTGGCGTGGGGCGCCACGGGAAGGCAGAGAAGACTCGCGCGTCGCCTGTGCGCCGGAAGCCGCCGAAAGAGGTCGCGTGCCGGCGAGAGCCCAATGGCCATGGCCGCTTGAATGGCGCAGCGGCCGCCTCACTTCGATCGGTAGAGAAGTTGCGGCCCGCCGAGCCTGATCGGGACGGCGGTATGTTCCAGAGCAGAAGTCACGTCATCGGCTGTCCCACCGTCGCCCGGACGCGAAGGACCGGAAAGGCGGCGGGGCCACCCACCCCCGACGAGCGTTCGCTCGCAATCGCGCCGGACAGGTTGAGGAGCGCCGGGCGCACTGTACAGAAGGTGCGCCCGGCAGAGTCCGCGCCCATCCCCACGGAAGTGTATCTGGCGCCGGCGGGAAGGCCGGCCGTACGGTCCGCCCCTCAGGCGACATGGTGCGCCACGGCGCCGGGAAAGATCGAACCGCGAAGCGGCCGACGGCGGCCGGGCGCATGCGGCACGGGCATGAATTTGGTGCGCAAAGGCATTTTCTTCCCGCTTGCGATGGCGGTAGTGGAATCGGTCCGGCACGCGGTGACGGAAGGGTCCGCCGCGGGAGGCGGGACCATGAGGGTAGAGCGAACGAGCGAGACGCGGTCGTACGGGGCCGCCCGGCCGCCTCCGGACCTGCGGCGGCGGGGTCCCGCGAGCGGTTCTCCGGCCCGCGCGGAGGCGGCGGCAAGTGCGCCCCGGGCCCGGGGACGGCCCCGTGAGACGGCCTGGCGCGGAGCGCCGGGATGGGGCACGGAGCGGCGCGCGCGGGGCGGTGAAGGGACCGTCGGCACCCGGTGCGTACCGGACGGCCTTCCGGGGCCGGATAGTCCAGCAATACCAAGAAGTTACAGCGAAGGACAGGCGTCGCGGGGCGGGTCTGCCGGGGGCCGTTTGGCTCGCGATAACTATTGTTATCAGGAGCCAACCCGCCAATTCCACCGTTTCCGACGGGCGGCCCCGAGGCCGCCCGGTCACGCGGCGGCAATCCTAGTTACCCTCGAAATCAATTGCAACCTGCTGGATTGTCAACGGGTTATCCGCGTCGGAGCGCCAGCGCGGCGCCATCCGGGCCCTCGGCGCGTGGACACCGGCCCAGCGCCAAGCGGCGAATTTGGCTCGCGATAACACTTTGTGGAAAACCGCCCCCTTGCACCGGTTCGGGACGGATCGACGCCAGCGGGGCAGGCCCCATCATAAGCCATCGCGCACTCACGCACGACGCTGAAGACGCGCGAGCTGCGCCGCCCCGCTGCGCCGCGCCAGGAGCCGCTCGCCGTAGCGGTGCACCATCGCCGTCGTCTTCCAGCGCCCCGCGTCCAGGATGGCCGGCATCCCGATGCCTTCGGCCACCATGTCCTGCGCCGCGCCCACCCGGGTGCTGTGCCCGGAGATGCGCGCGACAACGTCGCCCGGCAGCCCCGCGCGCTCGGCCATCGTCTTGAAGATGCGCGGCACCTGGCTCGCGTCGAGCCGCTCGCCGAGCGCGCCGCGGTTGAGCGAGCGGAACACCCTCCCCCCGGTCACACCGCTCCGCTCGCACCATGCGCGCACCAGCGCCACACTGTCGGGGGCGAGGTACAGGGTTGCGCCGCACCCCTCCGCGTCGGTCTTTGAGCGGCGCACCAGCACCGTCCCCGAGCCGTCCGCATCCACCACGATATCAGACACTTGCAGCGCGACGAGCTCGCCCCGGCGCAGCAGCGTGTCGTAGGCGACGGCGAGCAGGGCGCGGTTGCGCGCGTCGATGAGCGTGTCGCCGGTGGCGCCCATCAGGCGCTCGAGCAGCGCCCAGTTGAGCCCCTCGGCCTGCGCCTGGCGCCGCCCCTTGCGCCGGTGCATGCGCGCGAGCGCGCGGCGCACCGGCTCGCTTCGCGTCGTCTTCTCGAACCCCACCGCGCGGTGCGCGGCCGCGATGCTCGCCACGTAGCGGCGCACCGTCGCGGGCGCGCGCTCCTTCGCCATGGCGTCGACGAAGGCCGCGACCGTCTTCGGCGCCGCCGGCAGCGCGGTCAGTCCATGCGCCCCGCACCAGTCCTCGTAGATGGCGAGGTCCGAGCGCATCGCCCGCTCGGTGTTGTCGGCGAGCGCCCCGCGCGCGGACGCCGCGCAAGCGGTCCGCGGGCTCCGCTCGACGCAGCTTGCGCTCGTCTGCGCCGGCCGGTTCAGCGGTTCGACAAGCATCGATAAGCCTCCAGGTCCGTGAAACACGGCCCGGAGATCGGCTCGCGATAACAATAGTTATCGCGAGCCGATCGACAGCGTCAGGGGGGTGGTCGATGGGCAATCCCGGGGACGGATACGGGTCTTCCTTCCTGCGGTTGGCAGGCAGACCCGGTGCACTCCGCGGCGGCGTCTCCACAGGCGCGGGTGCGCCGGCGAGGGATGCCGCATGGCGACGTCGAGGGCGTCCATCTCCGGGCATCCATCCGAACCATAGGGCCAGGTCTTTCCCGGCGCGTCCCCAGTCCTGGGGAGGCGCGCGGGCGCGCGGCTCGGCTGCCGCCTGCGGCTTCGTCGGGGAAATCTTTGTGCGAACGCGATGACGGGGGGTTCAGTGAGCGTATTCCGGAACGCATTCAATCGCGGCGGTTGCCGGTCGGCGGTCGCGGCGGCATCGGTGAGGTTCGGCTTCGGCGACGGGCCGGTAACGGGCGCGGAGGCGCCGGCGGAGGACCGGGCGGCCGCTCCCGAATTCTCCCCGGGCGGGGCCGAGGCGCGCGCGGACCGGCGGGCGCGGAACGCCGGGCCGGAGTCCGGGGCCGGAGCGGGGCGTCGCCAACGAGGACCGCGCCGGTCGGCCGGGGCATTCGCGGGGCGGGCGAACGCGGGCCGTCGTTCTTCCGACGACGGGCCGGCCCGCCCGAGGGCGACGCCGGCCGGTGCGCTGGCCACGGCCCGCCGCGCCGGGACGGCCGCGCTGCTGCTGGCCTGTCTCGCGCTGCCGCTCGCGGCGCTCTTCTCCACGCCGGCCCACGCGCAGACCGAGAAGACGCGGGTCACCAACCACAGCGGGGCCAACGCGACCTCGAACGGCACCGTCGGCGGGCCGAGCGGGAGCCAGTGGGGCCAAGCGCAGCAGTTCACAACCGGCGCCGGCAGCCACACCCTCGGCTCGGTGGTCGCGCATCTGAGGTCTGTCGGCTCGCAGGCGGCTGTGAAGGTGAGCATCTACACCTCCACGTCCGGCAACAAGCCCGACACCAGCCTCTACGTGCTGAACAATCCGACGACGATCGCCGCGACGTCGGACAACACCTTCACCGCGCCGAACAATGCGACGCTGGCAGCGAACACGAAGTACTTCGTGGTGTTCGAGAACACGGCCATGGGCAGCGGGAGCAGCTACACCTACAGCGTGCGGCGGACGACCTGGAACTCCGCGACCGCGAATACCGGGTGGAGCATCGCCGACACATCCAGGAGTCGGACCAGTGAGACCGATAACTGGACCTCAACCATCAACGATTCCATCAAGATCGCCGTCAAGACGTCCCACAACGCCGCGACGGGCCAGCCGGCGATTTCCGGCACGGCGCAGGTCGGAAACACGCTGACGGCCAACAAGGGCACCATCGCGGACTCCGACGGGCTGCCCTCGTTCCCGGGCGGCTTCACCTTCCAGTGGGTGCGCGGCGGCACCAACATCTCGGGGGCGACGTCGCGCGAATACACGCTGACGGACGACGACCAGGGCAACACCCTCAAGGTGAGGGTCTCCTTTACCGACAATGAGGGGTTTTCCGAGGGACCGCTCGAGAGCGTCGCGACGTCGTCGGTCGCGGCGATGCCGGCGAACGGCTGCACGCCGGACGACCTGCGGCTCGTCGGCGGCGACAACGACCGCGAGGGCGAGGTGGAGATCTGCCACAACAACCAGTGGCGGAACGTGTGCGACGACGATTGGGAGAAGGTGGACGCCAACGTCGCGTGCAAGCAGCTCGGCTACACCCAGGGCGCCCGGCGGGCCACGATACTCTCCGAGTTCACTACTTTGATCTCCGTCCAATTCTGGCTTGACGATGTCGCGTGCACCGGCAGCGAGACGAAGCTGGCGGAGTGCGAGCATGCGGGCTGGGGCGTGAACAACTGCACCCACGCCGAACGGGCCGGCGTGGTCTGCAAGGCGAATGCCAACGTCGCCGCCACGGGCCAGCCGGCGATATCCGGCACGGCCGTCACCGGCGAGGACCTGACGGCGTCGACCGACGGGATCTCGGACGACAACGGCAACACCAAGGCGGAGGACGGCGATACCGGCTTCGCCTACACCTACCAGTGGTTCCGGGTCGATTCCGACGGCACCTCGAACAAGACCCAGATCACGGGCGAGACGGCATCGACCTACACCCTGGTCGCGGCCGACGTGGGCAAGAAGGTCATCGTGGAGGTGAGCTTCACCGACGACGAGAGCAACGCCGAGGGGCCGCTCGCGAGCGACGCCTATCCCGCCGGGACCGGCACGGTCGAGTCGGCCGACTCGACGCCGCCGGAGGTGGACTCGGCGACGGTGGACGGCACGTCGCTGGCGATCACCTTCAACGAGGACCTCGCCGCCGCGGCCAACCTCGCGAACGATGCCTTCGAGGTGAAGCGGACGCCGCCGGGCGAGGCCGAGGAGACGGTGACGCTCACCGGCTCGCCGGCGATCAGCGGCATGACCGTGACGCTGACGCTGGATGCCGCGGTGATTGCGGGCGACGCGGTGACGGTGGGCTACACCAAGCCGACCTCGGGCACCGACAACGTGCTCGAGGACGCGGCGGGCAACGAGGTGGCGGATTTCACGGAGACGGTCACGAACGACACCGAGGTCGTCAACAACCCCGCGACGGGTGTGGCCATCGACGGCCCGGCGCAGGTGGGCATGACGCTGACGGCGGACACCTCCGGCATCGAGGACGCCGACGGTCTGACCGGCGCGACGTTCGAATACCAGTGGTTCAGCGGCGGCACCGAAATCCCGGGCGAGACCGGGTCCACCTACACGGTGCGGCCCGCGGACGTCCTCAAGCGGATCAAGCTGCGGGTGACGTTCAAGGACGACGCCGGCAACGACGAGGCGCCGGAGAGCCCCGCCATAGCGCCGGCCGTGCCGGCGGCGGCCGACCACTGCGACTCCCTGACCGTCTGGTGCGCCACGCTGACCGCGGGTGCAGACGATGCAATTCTTGACGACGCTGGCAGACTACTAGACGCTGACGAAACGGGTTACCTGCGCGCTACGCGTTCCGGGCGTGGCAGGGCGCCTGCGGTTCCGCGGCGCATCCGGCGAAGACTCTTGGCGGACGTCATCGAACCATTCGAGGAGCAGAAGGCAGAACGTGGCGAGTCTGACTGGAACGATGTCGCTATCGAAGCCGCAGCTACGCATAGCCATGGCTACGATGTGGTCGTGGTCGATGAAGCCCAGGACCTCTCAGCAAACCAAGTAAGAACCATCCTCGCGCACTTGAGGGAAGACCACTCGACGACCTTCATCATGGATGCCGTGCAGCGAATCTACCCGCAGGGCTTCCAATGGAGAGAAGTGGGCATCGATATGCGTCCGCAAATGGTGTTCGCCCTAACTCGCAACCATCGCAATACAGGGGAGATCGCCAGGTTTGCGGCGTCATTAGTACGGGACCTCCCGCTAGAGGAGGATGGTTTGGTGCCTGACGCAAACGCGTGCGAGCGTTCGGGTCCACTTCCTCGTGTGGTGGTAGGAAGATACGCTGCTCAGGTCAACTACATGCTGAACGAGGTTCAAGAAGCTATAGAATCCGAGGAAACGATCGCTATCCTCCACCCCAAGGGGTGGTTCGATTACGCAAGGGGGACGCTTGACCGACGCGGCATCGACTACTGTGAGCTGACACGACAGCGCGAATGGCCGACCGGGCCGGAGCTGGTCGCGTTGTCAACGTTTCATTCCGCAAAAGGTCTCGAATTCGATCATGTGCTTATGCCTGGCCTAAATCAGGAGGTCACCCCTCATGGTGACGAAGACGGAGACGGCACGCTCGACTCTCTTCGCCGCTTGGTGGCTATGGGTATCGGGCGCGCCAGACGCTCCGTCATGGTCGGTTGCAAACCTGGAGAAGAATCGACGTTGATTGAGATGTTTGATCCCGAAACCTACGAACTCGTTCGGGTTTGATCCCCATGTCGAGGGACAACTTCATTCCGGCTCGTCCAAGAAGATCGGACGAAATCGAACTTCTGCCGACATGTCCGGAAGTCCTCGCGGCGGCGGAAGAGCGGGAAGTGCGGAACGTGATGCATTTCACAACGATGACCGGCGCGGTCGGGGTTTTGGCCGCTGGCGCCGTCAAGAGTCGAGAGCGGCTACCCGAAGACAAGTATCTTGAATACGTCTATCAACCGAACGCAGCATACCGCAAGGACACTGCCTGGCTGGACTATGTGAATCTCTCCGTGGAGCGCATCAACGCCTGGATGTTCGATGCATCTCAGCGTTGGCATGCGGCCGAGGGAAATCCTTGGGTTTTGCTGTCGTTTTGCCCGGAGATATTGGCGCATCCGGGGGTGGTGTTTACGACGACAAACAACATTTATCCAGCGTGTACTCGCGCCGAAGGCTTACCGGGATTCGAGCGGATGTTCGCAGAGACGGTTGTTGGTCGTTACAACAGCGTTCATGGCCGTGATGGAAAGCATTCCGCATGGCCCACCGACCGACAGGCGGAAGTTCTGTATCCAGGCGAGCTGTCGTGCGAGTATCTGCAACGGATTGATGCCCAAACAGAAGATGCTGCTGACGGGATTCATGGCATGTTGAGTGGTCTCCAATTGGATGAGATTACCGTTCGTCATGCACCGGAGGCGTTCGAATGACTGTTTCGGAATCGCTTCGTGGGGCTCCGCCACCGGATACCGGGGAGGTTCCACAGCCTAGCAATGTGGCTTCAACTCAGTTTGCAGCGCGTGCCGCGATGACCCACCGTTCCGCTCTGTGGGCGGCTTACGGGGACGCATTGGGCTGGATCAGTGAACTGACCGATTCGAGAGGACTGAAGCGAAGGACGGGAGGTGAGCCGCTTTGCCGTCCCATCGCATGGAATAGGAGGATCGGTGGGCGGGGGGGAATCACCGTAACGTTGCCGGTGGGTTGCTACTCAGATGATTCCCAGTTGCGTCTCGCCACCGGCCGGGCGATTGGGCCTAGTGGTTTCGATGTTGAAGCGTTCGCAAAGGTCGAACTCCCAGTCTGGCTAAGCTATGGGCTCGGGGGAGGCAAATCTACGAGCGCTGCTGCGGGGAACCTGTCTAGACAGACAGTCCCTTGGTTCGCCAACACGTTCAAGGGATGGAGTAACTCCGGCGGAAACGGCGCGGCGATGCGCATCCAACCCCACGTCTGGGCGAGCTCGGATTTGGACGACGCTCGCACGTACCTGCCCGACGTTGTGCGCAACTCGATCTGTAGCCATTCCCATCCCATCGGATTGCTCGGGTCGGTGGTTCATGCACTGACGCTCGCACAAACCATGTCCACCGGCCATCAACCATCGGTCAGTGACGTAATGGAGGCTGTCAAGAAAGCGGCTGAACTCCCCGAGTTGATGAGGAGCGATACCGAGGTAGGAAGCTATTGGCGCGGAGCTTTTGAACGGGAGTCAGGAAGTTTCGATGACGCATGGAGGCGTGCAATCGAAGAATGCAGGGAAGCGGTGTCAGTTGCTGGAGCAAGCCCTTCGAATGCGAATGGAGCTGAACGCTATGGCGCTTTGATCCAGGGCCTTAGACTTCGCGAGCCAGCGCGGAGAGGCAGCGGAATGCTGACTGCAGTCGCGGCGGTCGGTTTGTTGTGGTGCGAAGCTGAACCGGAAAAGGCCATGCGTATCGCAGCAAACGAACTAGGGACAGATACTGATACGATTGCGTCGATGGCCGGCGCGATCGCCGGTGCGGTCGCTGAAGCCGAGCCGCAAGTGCAGGTGCTGGATGCGGAGCTATTCCGTTCTGAGGCTAATCGGTTGGTAAGGGTTGCCTTTGGCGAACGTCCGGTTGGCCATCGTTATCCCGATCTGCTGCGCTGGTCGGCGCCGTCCAGACGCGCCGATACTTTGGTGCGCACGAAAGACGAGGGTCTCTACGTTCGGGGTCTAGGCCTCGCTAAAACTGCGAGCGATCCGATAACGTCGCCGAGTGGCGATTTCCAATGGCAGTGGTTGACGCTTGAATCTGGTCAGACCTTGCTAATCAAGCGCAGGGCTGACCTGATGCTCATCGAAGATGAAATTGAGACATCGCCGGCGCAACGGTCTCTGCATCCGATGCCGCCCAGGGTCGATGCCGGCCAGGAGCCATCTGCGGTGGAGCGTCGAGCAACCGATTCGGATTGTCCGGTGGAAGCGCCTCCCGAGGAAGCAAGGGATGCTACCTCAAGAACTGAGTCGTCCTTGGATCTGCAGGTCGCGCTCCACTATATCGAGGAGCACAAGGATGATGACAGAGCTGTCGGGGCCGCCTTGCGGCGCGTCGTCAACAAGGGGACTCCAGGCCAAATTGCAGCATTCACCTCCGCCTTGATCGATCATCTGGGAAAGACTGAGAGGAGGAGGTGATGCGGCGGCCGAAGCATCGAGTATGGGCTAGTGGTTATAGCGCCCGAGCGGGGATCTTTGCTGGTCGCGGGTCCTCGGGCGACTGCGCGAACGCATCGGTGAGTGCGTCCGCGCCGCGGGACTGCTCTTGCTCGCAGAGAGTCCCTGGCTTTCTTGGTTTCCCTTCGCGTTCTTGACTTGCCCTACCCGCACCCGAAGTCGCACCGTTACCGTTCGGCTGGGGCGCTTGCGCAGGTGCGGCTGTTCGCGGAGATCGTGCGCGATATCGCGCCCTTCAACAAGAAAACATTCATACTTACTATTGACCTTCGAACATGACCGTCAAAGGCGACGACACAAATACAATGACAAAACAGAAACAAGACTTTTTGGCTGAACAACAAGAACGATATGAATGGTTGCGTCGTGTCACTGACGAAGCAATTGCTGCGCGCACGAAGGAGGTAGAATTCCACGGCCTAGAGGAAGAGTTGCGGAATTTACAGAAAGCAATTCTGGATAGTTACAATCACACAAAACCAATAAAACATCCTCGCGACAAAGGCGATCATCGCGAAGAGATATTGAGACATTTTCTCACCAAACACGGCCTCCTGCCCAACAGTGTCAGTATACCATCTGTCAGCACACGAGTAGTTTCCCCATCAGGCCACATCAGTCCGGAGCTTGATATTCTTTTTGTCAACGCGAACGATTCAATAGTTCTTAAGAGATATGAAAACACGCTTGAATACTATCCCGTAGAATCTGTGCTTGGTACGATACAAGTGAAGTCGAAACTAACGAAAAAGGAGTTGGCATCTGGGCTAAAGCATATACAGGCTTTCAAGAACATAAGACCAATCCGCTCGCTAAGGCGTCAAATGGGCGGCTTCACAATGGAGGCAGGTCTCTACCGGAGGTTTGGCATTCTATTCGCATACGAGCGTGCCTTACGGTGGGAGAAAATGGTTGAGGTCATTCGTGAGCATTTAGCTGAGTGCCCAAACAGCCTTTGGCCAAACATGATAGTGATTCTGGACGCGGGTTATTTTCTTATTGGTGACAAGTCGCGTTATGCGTGGAATCAGAGAACTCTTGAGGACATATCAAATCCAGAAATTCATGGTTCTCCGGACTATTCTGGGCACTGTCTACAGCAATTCTATTCTTATCTGATTGCTCTCGTGAAGGAAGCAAATAGTGGTTGGCCGGATACGAACGATTACTTGCGTATGCCGATTGCTGTGGGGGAACACTCTCTCGAATTTGCGCATGGCGGGTTTTCTGAATTCGCCAAATGTCCTCAACATGGAAACTACTTGAAAAAGATTAAGGTGGAGAATATCAAGATAATACTAGATAAGACCAAAAATAGTGAACCAATTAATTGGATTAAGGCGTTGGACCTGGCAGCGGGCAAACCCGGCACGGACTCTGAACGTTATGCGAAACAACCTGGCGACGTTATTGTGTATGATCCGGATAGTCTTGGTCTAGAGAATGTATTGTTGAGCGCGGAGGGGTTCATTACGCACGAACAGGTTATCATTGACGGCCGTCAATACTGGCTTCCTTGGCACTACGTTGTTGCTCACGAGCTTATTGATCCGTGTCCGCAGTGCCGAGATGGTGCGAAAGATGCGAAGTCATAGCATGTGGATCCCCGGTTACGGCATGTCCAAAAGTCAGTTCTGTTGCCGCTGTAGCCCTGCGTAAAGGTAATGGGGTTGCGAGGGAACAGCTAGACGAGGAAATGGGGGCTTTTTTCACAAGGTACAGGGTCTCGCACAGGCATATGGATGGGATTTGCCGCAAGAGAGTGGTTTAGATCACATGGCGGCGGCAACCTCTGGCGGCGTGTCCATGTCGGCTTCGAGACTGTCGGAAATCCGAACGGCAGCGACCTTGACCGAGTGCTGGCCAAGGTGTGCATAGCGCGCGGTCGTCTGCACCTTAGTGTGACCGAGCAGCTTCCCGATCATCGGGAGACCCTCCCCGAGGGCGAGCAATCGCGAGGCGAAGCTGTGACGCAAATCATGCAGGCGGACGTCTTCGAGCCCCGCCTCCCTGCGGACGAGCTGCCACGACGCGTTCAGCGTCCGCAGGCGGGAGCCGCGCACGCGGCCGGGAAACACCCACGGGTTGTCGGGCCGGCGCGGCAGCGCGATCAGGACCTGCTTCGCCGCGGGCGAGAGCGGCACGGCCCGCGCCCCGGTCTTCGCATCCCGGAGCCGCAACTCGTCGTGTTCGAGGTCGACATGCTCCCATTTCAGGGTCACGATCTCGTTGCGTCGGCAGCCGGTCAGCATCAGCAGGCGCAGCGCCCCGGCGGCGCTCGTTGAGACCGTGCCCGCGGCTTCGAGCTCGGCGAGCACGCGGCCCAACCGGTCGAACTCCTGCTCCGACAGGAAGCGCTCGCGCCCGCGCGTGGGGTATTTCTGGATGAACCGGCAGGGATTGCCGCCGGCCGGCGCCGCGCCCGACTTGGCGGCGGTGTAGAACAGTCGGGAAAGCAGCGAGACCGCCTGGTTCGCCATGGTCGGCGTCGCGCGCATCCGGTAGTGTAGCGCCGCAATATGGTCGGGCGTGACCTCGCTCAGGCGCAGGGCCCCGAACTTCGGCAGCAGGAACCTGTCCAGGATGTAGCGGCATCCCCGCTGCGTCGTCGGCTTGCAGCGCACGGCGACATGTTCGGTCATGTAGCGCTCGGCCATCTCGGCGATCGTCGGCCCGTTGGCCGAGGGGGAATCGGCGCCCGGGCGGCTCGGCGTCTCGCCCGCCTTCAGGCTGGCAAGCAGCCGTCCCGCCTCGCGCCGCGCCCGCTCGGGCGTCCACACTCCGTGGCGGCCGATGGTGACGCGGCGTGTTTTCCCCCGGGCGCGGGTCTGCACCATGTAGACCTTCGAGCCCGAGGGATGGACGCGCACCCCGAAGCCGGTGAGGTCGCGGTCCCAGAACAGGGCTTCGCGCTCGGCGACCGGCAGGGCGTCCACCGCGCGCCGGGAAAGGACGAGCTTGTTCGGGCTTGGCATGGCGGTCTCCCGTGAGAAGTTCATTTGACGCCGACGTGCTGGGAGCCGTCCGGCGGCACGAGCCTGGGGCCGAGGTCGTCGCCGATGTTGGCCGTGGCATGGCGCACCGAGTCGCGGGCGAGATGCGCGTACCGCGCGGTCGTGGTCACCATGCGATGACCGAGCAGGTCGCCAATCATCGGCAGCCCCTCGCCGAGCGCGAGCGCCCGGGAGGCGAACGTATGTCGCAAGTCATGCAGGCGGACGTCTTCGAGCCCGGCCTCCTTGCGCACGCGGTCCCACGAGTCGTTGAGGTTGACCAGCCGGGTGCCCTTCTTCTTGCCCGGGAACACCCACGGATTGCCGGGCGTGCGGGCGAGGCCATCGAACACTCTCGCGGCGGCGGGGGTGAGCGGGACCATGCGGGTACCAGTCTTCGTGTCGGGGAGCCGCATTTCGCCGGTGTGGAAGTTGAGGTCGTCCCACCGAAGCCCGAGGATTTCGTTACGGCGGCACCCGGTCAGCACCAGGAGCCGGATGGCCGCCGCCGCGTGGGTGGAGGCGAGCCGCTTTCCCGGGGCCGCCCGCAGCGTCTCGCCGAGCCGGAAGAGCTCCTCGCGGGTCAGGAACCGCTCGTGCTTCTCGACCCGGAAGCGGGGCACGCTCCGGGCCGGGTTGCTGCCGGAGGGCCGCCAGCCCCAAGCGTCCGCCAGGTTGAACATCTTCGTAAGACCTATTATCGGGGCATGGCCGCAAGTGCCTGCGCTTGTCTATGCGTTACTTTTCTTGCGTGTTTAGAATGCTCTAGGGAGATCAGGCCTTGCCTGCCCGTATCTGCGCAGGGCTTCCAGTGATCGCCGGGTGTTGGCGAATGTGTTGACATATGGGTGGCCATTCCGCCACAATCCCCCCATGACCGGAAAACGCGTCGCTCGCCACAAGCTCACCCTCACCAAGCGCGCCGTCGAGGCCATGAAGCCCGCCGACAGGCCCTGGATCGCATGGGACGTCAAGGTCACCGGATTCGGCGTCCAGGTCCAGCCCACCGGCACCAAGTCCTTCCTGGTCAACTACCGCACCGACGGCGGCGGCAGGAAGGCCCCCAACAAGCGCGTCGTCATCGGCAGGTTCGACAGGATGTCGGTCGATGACGCACGCAAGATGGCCTACCAGATGCTGGGCAGGGCCGCGGGCGGGGACGATCCTGCGGTCGAGCGCGCCGTGGCGCGCGGCATGCCCCTGCTTGAGGAGGCCTTCGAGGACTACATGGCGGTCAATCCCAAGCGGGCCGCCAGCTCCAACCGGATGTACCGCGCCGAGTTCGACAACATGCTGGGCGACTGGCGCAGGCGCCCGCTCGACAGCATCACCCGGCGCGACGTGGAGGAGCGGTTCAACCGGCTCAGCCGGGATCACGGCTGGGCGCCTGCCAACCGGGCGATCGCGCAGTTGCGCTCGGTCTACCGCCGTCCCTGCGTCGATCTGGAGGGCTTGCGCAACCCGGTCGATCTCTGGCTCGCCGGCGGGGGCGAGTACCACACGCCCAGGCGGCGCAAGATCTCCACCCCGGCGGACGTGCTGCCGCGCTGGCGGGCCGGGATCGAGGCGGTGGTGGTCACGCCCGGGGCGCGGGACGCCTTCCACTTCGGGCTCTACACCGGCATGCGCATTCAGGAGGTGCTGCCGCTGCGCTGGGAGCGCGTGGACATGGCGGGCCTCTTCTTCCGGGTCGAGGAAACCAAGACGGGGGAGCCTCTGGAGCTGCCCGTCACCCGCCAGCTCGCCGCCATCCTGGAGCGCCGCCGCTCGGAGTGCGACGGCCTGGAAGGCGGTCTCCGGGACTGGATCTTCCCTTCCGCCCTGAGCGGCTCGGGGCATATCGCCAGTCTGAGCCATCTCTACGCGCGGATCGGCAAGGCCGCCGGCACGAAGTTCTGGTATCACGGCCTGCGCAACTGCTTCATCACCGTGGCCGAGCGCGACCTGCTGCTGCCCAGGGCCCTGACCAAGCGTCTGGTCAACCACGCCCGGCCGGCGGACGTCACCGAGGGCTACGCCGCCGACTGGACCATCGAGCAGCTTCGCGGCCCGGCGCAACTCATCGCCGACAGGATCGAGCTGCTGATGAACGGGGGCGAGGTCTCGCCGGCTGACAGTGGTGACGACCGAGCGGCGCACGCGGCGGCAGCGAAATGACCGACCCCTCCGGCAAGCGGGTCGCGCGGACCAGGCTGACCCTGAACCGGCGCAGCGTGAAGGCGCTGAAGCCCGCCGACAAATCCTGGATCGCCTGGGACGACAGGCTGACCGGCTTCGGCGTCCGGGTGCAGCCCACCGGCCTCAAGTCCTTCATCGTCAACTACCGCGCAGGCGACGGCGGGCGGAAGGCGCCCAACCGGCGCGTCGTGCTCGGCCGCCACGGCGCGATATCGGTGGCTCACGCCAGGCGCGAGGCGCGCGAGCTGTTGAACAAGGCGGCCCGCGGCGAGGACCCGGCGGGAGCACGTTCCGAGGCGCGCCGCATGCCGACGCTGGAGCAGGCCTTCACGGATTTCATGGACGCCAACACCAAGCGGGCGGCGGGGACCGACAGGCTCTACCGCGAGGAGTTCGCCCGCCACTTCTCCGAGTGGCACGAGCGTCCGCTCGACACCATCTCGCGGCGCGACGTGGAGGCCCACTTCAACCGGCTCACCGAGGACAGCGGCTGGTCTCCGGCCAACCGGGCGATCTCGCTGCTGCGCTCGATCTACCGCCGCCCCTGCGTCGATCTCGACGGCCTGCGCAACCCGGTCGATCTGTGGCTTGCGGGCGGCGGCAAGTACCACCGCCAACGGCGGCGCAAGATCTCCACCCCGGCGGAGGTGCTGCCGCGCTGGAAGAAGGGGATCGTGGAGACGGTGAGCACGCCGTGCGTGCGCGACGCCTTCTGGTTCGGCTTCTACACCGGCATGCGCCTGAGGGAGGTGCTGCCGTTGTGCTGGGACCGAGTGGAGAAGACGAACATGGTCTTCCGGGTCGAGGAGACCAAGACGGGCGCACCTCTGGAGCTGCCGATCACCCGGCAGCTTGCCGCGATCCTGCAACGCCGATTGGCAGACAGCGGGGCGTCATCGGACGATGACGACGACTGGGTGTTTCCGTCCGCCCTGCCTGGCGCCGTGGGCCACATCGCGGACCTGTCGCACCACTACAAATGCATCGGCGAGGCGGGCGGGGCGCGGTTCTGGTACCACGGCCTGCGCAACTGCTTCATCACCGTCGCTGAGCGCGACCTGCTGCTGCCCCATGCGCTGACCAAGCGGCTGGTGAACCACGCGCCCGCTAGCGACATCACCGAGGGCTACGCGGCCGACTGGACCATCGAGCAGCTCCGCGAGCCGGCGCAGAGGATCGCGGACCGCATCGAGGAATTGATGAACTCCTGAGGCTGGCGGGTCGTCGAGGCATGCGCCGCGGTCCCCGCTCGTCCGGAACCATTGGCAAGCCTGTCCCGATGGAGCGCGGCATGATCTTCATGCATGCGCGGCACCGTGCCATCATGTGAGATCGCCGAGCCTCTGTGGCATCCACCTTGCGGGCCCTCGCGGACTACGCCAAGGCCGCATCTTCTTTAGCCTGCGATCAATACGACTGGCTTCGCTGACGACCCGGAAGCGAAAACTCGGTTGAGAAGAGACTCGGACCTGCGTCTGGCTTAGTCCCCACTGGAATCGCGCCCGATTGTTCAATATGAAAGCCGAGGCCGACTACACTGCATTGTACAGTTCAATTTGAGGTCCGCTATCTTTCAGGATTTGAAAAGAGACGCCTGTCTACTCCCCCGCTATCCTCAGCTCGCCATGCGGCGATAACCCGACACGGCAGCGTGCAAGATCCGTCCGATCCTCGCAGTAATTCACCTCCCGCAGAATCAGCCCCCGCGACCACAGTGACCAAGCAGGACGAGCCCCTACGCTGCCTCTCGCTTGACCTTGAGGTCAGCAAAGAAACCGGCCGCATCCAAGCCTTCGGTGCGGTGTGCGCCAATACCGGACAGGGTTATTCCGGCGGCGGCTCTGCATCGGAGCTCTCGAAGCTCGACGAACTCGCCTCCGACGCGTCCTTCGTTCTCGGCCACAACCTGATTGCCTTCGACCTGCCCCACCTCAAGGCGGCGAAGCCCGATCTGCATCTGCTCACGCTGCCGGCGATAGACACGCTGCGTCTCAACCCCCTCGCCTTCCCCCGCAATCCGTATCACCACCTCGTCAAGCACTATCAGGACGGGGGGCTCAAACGCGGCCAGATCAACGACCCGGAGCTCGATTCCCGTCTTGCGCTCGAGGTTTTCGACGATCAGCGGGAAGCACTGCGGAAAACCGCGCCCGATCTGCTCACCGCCTGGCACCGGTTGACCACACCGGCACCGCAGGGTGCGGACCGTGCTCTCGACGATTTCCTTTCCGAGCTAAGGGGGGCACGCCGCCCGTCGGACGCGGAGGCCCTCGCGGCGACTTTTAGGCTTCTGGAGGGCAACGCCTGCGGATCCAATGGACACGAGGCCTGGCCGGTCGCGGAGAGTTCAGGCTGGCCGCTGGCCTACGCACTGGCCTGGCTGTCGGTCGCCGGTGGTAACTCTGTAATGCCGCCCTGGGTTCGTCACCAGTTCCCGGAGGCAGGACGCCTCGTGCGCCGGCTCAGGGACACGGCCTGTGCCGACCCCTCTTGCGGCTGGTGCCGCGAGCGCCACGACGCCCGCAAGCAGCTGAAGCGCTGGTTCGGCTTCGACGACTTCCGTCCCAAACCGGCGAACGCCGACGGACATCCCATGCAGCACGCCATCGTCGAGGCGGCCATGCAGGGCAACCATGTGCTGGGCATCCTGCCCACCGGCACAGGCAAGTCGCTCTGCTACCAGATCCCGGCGCTATCGCGCTACGACAACACCGGTGCGCTGACAGTGGTGATCTCGCCCCTGGTAGCGCTCATGGCAGACCAGGTGGCGGGACTGGAAGCGAGGGGGATCGTCTCGTGCGTGACGATCAACGGTCTTCTGTCGATGCCCGAGCGGGCCGACGCATTGGATCGGGTACGCCTCGGGGATGCGGCAATCCTGCTGATCTCGCCGGAGCAGCTCCGCGCCCGCTCCCTGCGCCGGATTCTCGACCAGCGCGAGATCGGCGCCTGGGTCTTGGACGAGGCTCATTGCCTGTCGCGCTGGGGTCACGACTTTCGTCCCGACTACCGCTATGTCGGCCGCTTCATCCGGGAGAAGGCCGGTGAAGAGCCTGTGCCGCCGGTGCTGTGCTTGACCGCCACCGCCAAGCCGGACGTTACCGAGGACATCGCGCGGCACTTTCGAGACAAGCTCGGCATCGAGCTCATGGTCTTCGATGGCGGCGCCGAACGCAGCAATCTGACTTTCGAAGTGATGCCGACGTCGGGCGGTGAGAAGTTCGGGCACATCCATCAGGTCCTGACCTCGCACCTTCCGCCGCACACGCCCGGCGGTGCCATCGTCTATTGCGCGACGCGTCGCCAAAGCGAGGAGGTGGCGGAGTTCCTGCAACTGAAGGACCTCGCGGCAGAGTATTTCCACGCCGGCGTGCCGCCGGAAACCAAGAAGGACGTGCAGCGGCGCTTCATCGGCGGCGAGTTGCGCGCCATCGCGGCGACCAATGCCTTCGGCATGGGCATCGACAAGCCGGACGTGCGCCTCGTGGTCCACGCCGACATCCCCGGCTCTCTGGAGAACTACCTTCAGGAGGCGGGACGTGCCGGACGGGACCGGCAATCGGCGCGCTGCGTCCTGCTCTATGCAGCGGACGACGTGGAACGCCAATTCGGCATGTCCGCCCGCTCGCGGCTTACGCGCCAGGAGATACACGGCGTGCTGAGGGCGCTCCGCAATCTGCACCGCAAGAGGCGGTGCAACGGCGCGGTCGTTGCCACAACCGCCGAAATCCTCGGCGAGGACGACGAGCAGGCGTTCGAACGCGACACGGCGACGGACGACACGCGCGTTCGCACCGCCATCGCCTGGCTGGAGGAGGCCTCGCTCCTGCAACGCGAGGAAAACGTGGTTCAGGTGTTCCCCTCGTCGCTCCGGGTAAACTCGGTCGGGGAGGCTCGCAAGCAGCTCGCACGAGCCGACATTGCGGACTCCTATCGCCGGCAGTTGCTGCGCATCGCCGAAGCGCTGATACAGGCCGGTGCGGACGAGGGTCTCAGCACCGACGAGTTGATGGCGGTCTCGGGCCTGGGCCCCAAGGCCGTAGTCGGCGCCCTGTACGATCTCGAGCGGCTCGGCATCGCCAGCAACGACACGATGCTTACCGCGTTCGTGCATACCGGCGTGGAGCGCTCGTCCTCCAAGCGTCTCGGCCAGGCGGCCGAGCTGGAGACCGCCCTGATCGCGCACATGCGCGAGGCGGCATGGGATCAGGGCAAGGGAGACACGGCATTGCTGCACCTGCGCATCGCCGCGCAGGAACTGCGGGACCAGGGATTGCCCGATCCGCTTCCCGAGCGCCTGTGGCGCATCGTTCGCAGCATCGCCTACGACGGCCGCGGCGAGGACGGCGCTGCCGGCAGTCTTTCGGTCAGAAAGCAGGATGCGGAAACCGCACGAATAACCTTGCAGCGGGAATGGTCAGCGCTTGAGGAGACGGCGCAGATCCGGCGCGAGGCAGCCGGACGCCTGCTGGAGCATCTCTTGTCCTGTTTGCCCTCAGGAACCCGTGGCACGGACCTCCTGGCGGAGACGACACTCGGCAAGCTGATGCAAGCGATCGAATCGGACATCGTTCTGAGGAGCAGAGTGAGGTATCCCGACAAACTTCTGGACCGCGCCCTGCTTTGGCTCCACGAGCAGGAGGTCATCCGCCTCAACAAGGGGCTGACGGTATTCCGACCGGCCATGACCGTCCACTTGGAACAGCGGGAACGGACTGGCTTCACCAAGGCCGACTTCGAACCTCTCGCTCTCCATTACAAGGGCCAGGTCCTGCAGATCCATGTCATGGTGGCGTTCGCGGAGCATGGCCTCGCTTCCATGAGGGACGCGCATCGTCTTGCGATGGACTACTTCACGCTCAACGAGGAGGGGTTCCTCGACCGCTGGCTCGCCGGCCGGGACAAGGAAATCGGCCGGGAAACCACGCCGGAATCCTGGCATGCCATCGTCGAGAGTCTGCGGGACACCGTGCAGCAGAGGATCGTGGCTGACGACCGCGATCAGACCAACGTTCTCGTGCTCGCCGGGCCCGGGTCCGGCAAGACGCGGGTGCTGGTGCACCGCATCGCCTATCTGATCCGGGCACGCCGCGAGAATCCCAGAGGCATCCTCGCGCTCGCCTACAACCGCCATGCGGCGGTCGATATCCGCCGCCGCCTGCACGAGTTGATCGGCGACGACGCGCGAGCCGTCACCGTGCTCACCTGCCATGCCCTTGCCATGCGGCTCGCCGGTGCCAGTTTCACGGGCCGGTCGGAGCAGCCCGACGACGAGGTCTTCCGCGAAGTCTTGCGCCGCGCGGTCGAGCTGCTGCGCGGCGAGGGCCTTCCGCCGGACGAGGCCGACGACCAGAGGGAGCGGCTTCTGGCCGGGTTCCGCTGGATCCTGGTGGACGAGTACCAGGACATCGGTGCGGATCAGTACGAGCTGATCTCCGCACTGGCCGGCCGGACCCTCGAGGACGAGGCCGGCAAGCTCACCCTGTTCGCCGTCGGCGACGACGACCAGAACATCTACGCCTTCAACGGCGCCTCGGTTGAGTTCATCCGCCGTTTCGAGGCGGACTACGGACCAACGCCCACTTATCTCGTCGGCAACTACCGCTCCACCGGTCATATCATCGCGGCGGCCAACGCGATGATCGCGCCGGCCCGCGAGCGAATGAAAGCACAGCATCCGATCCACATCGACAGGGCGCGCGCGAAGGACCCGCCGGGCGCAGCGTGGAAGGAGCTCGACCCGGTCGGGCAAGGGCGTGTGCAAATCCTGCCGGCCGGAAGCGATCCGGTTTCCCAGGCGCAGACCGTGATGGCGGAGTTCCTGCGCCTTGCCACTCTACCGGGCTGGGACTGGTCGCGATGCGCAGTGATCGCGCGCGAGTGGAAATACTTGGCGCCGGTGCGTGCCTTCTGCGAAGCGCACGATATTCCGGCTCAGATGGGGAACGAGGAAATCCCGAGCTTCTGGCGTCTACGAGAGACCCAAACATTCGTCGATTGGCTGCGCGCGCGGGAGCCCCGCGTCGTGGACGGCGCGGCACTGGCAGGCTGGGTCGAAGCATGCCCGCCCGGTCCCTGGCACGACCTCCTGCGTCAAGCTATCGAAGAGCACGCACTCGAGACCGGCGGTGGTGAAGCGCCAGCGGACCACGTAATCGAATGGCTGGCCGAGTGGGGTCGGGACATACGCCGGCGCCAGCAAGGCCTGTTGCTGTTGACCGGACACCGGGCCAAAGGTTTGGAGTTCGACCACGTCGCCGTGCTCGACGGCGGCTGGGGCCGCGTCGGACGGGACGAGGATCCAGACGCACCCCGCAGGCTCTACTATGTAGCCATGACCCGCGCTCGACAGACCCTCGCGCTCGCGCGTTTCGAGGGGCGTCACCCGCTACAGGATGTCCTGCGCGATCATCCTTCGGTGCTCAATCGCGCCCGGGCTGAGCTTCCGCCACCATCCGCCGAGCTTCTCTATCATCACGTTCGCGCTCGTTTGCGGGACGTGCACTTGAGCTTTGCCGGACGCCGGCACGAACATCAACCCATACACCGCGCGATCGCCGCTCTTTCGCCCGGCGACGGGCTACAGACGCGTGTCAAGGACAGCGGGCGCTGGGAGCTGCTGGACCGAGGCGGGACAGTGGTCGGTCGCCTCGCGAAGGGCTTCCAGCCTCCGGCCGGCATGCGTTGCCGCTCGGCCCAGGTGATGGCCATCGTCCACTGGAGCCGCGAGGCGTCGGAGCCTGAGTTCCGCGATGGTATCCAATGCGAGTCCTGGGAAGTGGTGGTGCCGGAATTGGTGTTCGAGCCGCACTAACACCAGCATCGCGCCGATCCATTCAGTTCCGACTGGCCACCTGGACCAAAATTCGGACCTGTCGCAATACTACGGGTGCATCTACGAGGCGGGCGGAGCGCGGTTCTGCTATCTGTTACCGCGGGCTGCGCAGCTGCTTCATCACCGTCGCCGGGCGCGACCCGTTACCGCCCCATGCGCTGATCAAGCGGCCGGTCAACCATGCTCGACCCAACGACATCATGGAGGGCTACGCGGCCGACTGGACGATTGAGCAGCTCCGCGAGCCGGCGAAGATGATCACCGACCGCATCAAGAACACGACGATGGCCGAACCCACATCCGGCGCGGAGGCTGCGTCGCGCCGGCTGTGCGCCAGGAACGCGAACCATTTCGGAGCCTGCGCGGCACCGCGCGGTGGCACTCCGGCCGGTTGATCGGCCATCGGCATCCACACCCGACCCATCTTCGGGTCCGAAGGGTCCGCTCTCACCAACCCTCCGCTACCGCGCCTCTTTAGCGATCTAGCGCCAACGGCGCCACGAGCCGGCGCGCCCCACCGGCGCCCACCGGTCTGCCAACCGCCCCCATCCGGTCTCTGCGCCGCGGTTCCATCCCTGCGCCGGCGGGAGCGAGCGGTTGGCCGGGAGCGGGGCGGTCGGGCGGCGCTGCGGAGAGAGCCCCCGGCCTTCGCCATCGCACACCAATGGGAGGCACGCCATGCGGATTCGCCGGCCGTCACATCGCAACGCGCACACGTTTCTGATCCACGTATTCGGGCGCGGGCTCGACGGGGAGCGCTACGTGGTCGAGCGTTTTCGCTCCCGGCCCGACGGCCAAATCGACCCGGTCGAGGCCGAGCGGCCGAAGGCGAAGACGGGCGGACGCAAGCCGCGTCGCACGATCGTCAGCGCGGGCGAGGTCAAGAAGATGAAGCCCGAGCGCGACGAGATCATCGTCTGCACCGCCCTCGACCTGAAGGCCTCCGGGGTGCAGATCTGGGGTTTGGCCGCCTCCGGGCTCCTCGCCCTCCGCCACGCCCGCTGAACGGGGCGCCGGTCATGGCCCACCAGGCTCCCGCGGAGGAGAGCGCCAGCGCTCGCCTGCGCCGGCGCCACGCCGCCCGCGTTGCGAGCGGTTTGTGCACCAGATGTGGAAGGTTTCCGCCCGAGCCCGGCCTCAAGGTTTGCGGGGGCTGCGGCGAGAAGCGGAGCTATGCTTCATACTACACCTCATTGTGCCGATCGACGGGGGGCTGTCGTTGCGACAGCAACCGGCCCGGTTGTTTCGTTGGCGGAGGGTCGGGGATCTCGAACAAGCGGCGACCCTTGTCGCCGTATGTATCCGCGCGCAGAAGTCCAGCCTTGTGCCATGCGTGGACCGTATCTTCCGACACGGCGAGACGCTCGCCGGCCTCGCGAGCCGTCAACAGCCCGCGGTCCCGCAGGCGTTCATAACGTGACTTGAGACCGCGGTGATGGCGGGTTGCCTTTACCAAGTTCTGAGTAAAGGCAAGACCGTGTGCGGTTCGGCAGCCGCGCCTGTTGAGGATGTCCGCGACCTCGCCTTCGGTGTGATCGTTCAACAGCCTGTCGATCTCGGCGACGATCTCGTCCTTGGTCCTGAAGCGCTCATAGATGGGTGGGTCCGGCGTCCAGGTCAGCTCTCGTATCGCGCCGCCGCGCAGACGCACCCCCAGGCTCCGGGTGGCCTTGGTGAGCGTCACGTCGTCGATCAGCAGCCGCGCCAGCCGCTTGCGCTCACGGTGCGGCGTCGCCGGATCGTTCCACAGGCGGGGGAAGTCGCTGGCCAGCGCGAGGATCCGCTGGCGTTGCCCGTCGTCCACCCCCTGGCCCGGCTCGGCGCGGTTGCGCTCGAGCTCGTGCTGAGCTTCGTTCAGCGCCCGGAGCTTCGCGTTCCACTCCGCCTCCAGCACGTCGGCGACCATGCGGTTGTCGGGATGGGTCTGCATGAACCTCTGCCGCGCCAGGTTCGCTTCCTCGCGGGCGCGCTGCACCCGCTGGGTGCGCCACAGATCGGCCTCATCGGCGCGCGCCGTGAGTTCGTCCTGCACCTGCAACGCCACCTCCAGCGTGAGCGGTGTCACCAACTCCACCAGCAGCTCGCCGACCGCCCGGTCGATAGCGGCGCCGGACATGTTCTGGCACCTGGCGCTTGCCGTCTCGATGCCTTCGCGACTGCACTCATAATGAGGGAACCGCAGCCCTTTACGGGTGTAGTAGTGCACCGTCATGCTCCGGCCGCAAACGCCGCAGGTGGCCAGACCCTGCAGCAGCGCCGGTCCCTCGCGCGGAGGGCTGCGGCGCTTCGCTTCGTAGGATCGGGCATTGTCCCGGAGCTGACGTTCGTTCTCCTCGAACCGCCGCCAGTCGATGTAGCCCGGGTGCGCGTCGCGCAGCAGCACCGTCCATTCCTCGCGCGCCAGGCGCCTGTGCTCGACACCGCCGCCGGGCCGCCGGCGGCGTCGGGTGCGCCCGTACGCGAAGGCGCCCGCGTATCGCGGATTGTGAAGTACCTGGAGCACCCGCGAGAACTTCAGGGGCTTCCAGTGCAGCTCGCCCTTGTGCGATCCGCCGGGAGGACGATGCGGGAACAGAAGCTTCTCGCTGTTGAAGTGCTTTACCGTGGCCTGCGCCGAGCCGGTCCGCGTGAAGGTGTCGAACAGCAGGCGCAGGCTGTGCTGCACTTGTTCGTCGGGGTCGAGCACCACGTCGCCGAGCGGATCGTAGACCAGCCCCACCGGCAGCGGGATCTTCAGCTCCCCGCGCCTGGCCGCATTCAGAGTCCCCCCGCGCAGCCGGGCACGCATCATGTGCAGTTCCGCCTCGCTCATGGTCCCTTTCAGTCCCAGGAGGAGCCGGTCGTTGAACTCGCCGGGGTCGTAGACGCCGTCCTCGTCGAGGATCAGCGTCTCGCTCAGGGCGCATATCTCGAGCAGCCGATGCCAGTCGGTGGAGTTGCGCGCGAGCCGACTGACCTCGAGCCCGAGCACGATCCCGGCCCGTCCCAAGCCGACCTCGGCGACCAGGTGCTGGAACCCCTCGCGGTCGCTGTCGGCGCCGGAGAGGCCCTGATCGCTGTCGATCACGACGATGTTCTCGGTCGGCCAGCCCAGCGCCACGGCCCGATCCCGCAGCGCGTACTGGCGGCGCGTGCTCTCGCCATGGTCGAACACCTGCTGCAGGCTGGACTGGCGCACATACAGGTAGGCATCGCGGCTCAGATGGCCCGTATCCACCTTCTGATGGGCAGTGCTCATGCCGACTTCCCTTCTCCATGGCCGTTGAGCATGGCGACCAAAATGTCGATCGCCGACGTCTCGACCCCTGTGGGCAACGGCCCGGGCGACGCCCCCGCGCACACGGCGGGCGGCGGGGCGGGCAGCTCGGCGAAGGCGTGCAGCCAGGCCGCGACGCCGCGCAGCGCCACCACGGCGCTTCCGTGGCGGTCGTGGACGGCGCCGGGCTCGACGGCATGACGGCGCATCCGTTCGTACCCATGTCCGTAGGCCGAAGGCTCCGCCGCCGGGAGCGCGGCGCAGGGCGGGCTGTGCATCGTCATCGTTTTTTTCCCCGCGCCAGGGCGCGGTCGATGCTGCTGCGATGGACCGAGACGCCGAATCGATCGCGTACCAGCTCGACCAGATCGGCGGCGGTGAGATCCGGCCGTTCGTTCTTCGCCGCCCGCAGCGCCTCGACCACCTCGTCGCTGAGCTTGTGGGGCCGGCGCGGTCCGGGCCGGTCGGGCACCAGGCCCGGCAGCCCGCCCGCTTCGTAGGCGCGCTGCGCCTGATACCAGGTCGGCCGCGAGACGCCGAAGCTGGCGGCGGCGTGGCTCACCGGCACGCCGTCCTCGCGCACGCGGCGCAGCATCTCGTACCTGACCTGGAGCAGATCGCGCGCGTCGAAGAACGGGTTCGACAGGAACAACTCGTCGCGTACCGCCTCCGCGTGCGGGTTCAGGCAGCCGTGCTCCTTGAGGGAGCGGGTCTTGGCGTCGGCGGGCCGTCTGGCCATTGCGCGGGCTCCATCGGAAAAGGAATGTAATTATATTTATGCACACTTCCAACGCAGCATCAACCCCCTTCTTCCTCTCTATGACTGGAAACCCCATGATATACTTCGCACAATGGCCAAAGAACGCTGTCTTCCCGGCAGTCAAGATGCTCTGTCTTCGTCAGCGCGCCTATGTGCAAAAACATTCTTACACATTCGGCAAAATCTCCTTTACAGCCTCCGCTCCGCCGTCGCTCTCCCGCCCGGTGCAGGCGTCTCCGTCGAGGCTCTCCAGCAATGCCGCCAACACAAGCAGGTCCGAGACGCGGAACGCCGAGCGGCCCGCCGACATCCTGACAAACGGATCCACCGCCGCAGCGCTGGTAAACGCCTGACGAATCGTGCGCAGCGTCCCGTCGTCAGCCGTGTAATGAACCTGCCCCACCCCCAGTATCGACGTGATCTCGATCAGCTCGAACTCACGTCCATGAAGAGGATGAAACGGATGCGTCACCCGAAAGCGCTCCTTCTTCATGCACGGAGGATGTGCAGTTGAATGCCTATTCCCGGCGGGCCGCCGACAGGGCTCGCCGCGCCAGGGCCAGAGCCCGGGGCGCGGCTTACGCCGGGCGTGATCCGGTCAAGTGCCGCCGCGCCAACCGCGACGGCGACAGGCGCCGCCGCCGGGCGCGGCGCGAAGCGGGGCTGTGCACGGATTGCGGCCGCAACCCGCCTGCGGAGGGCCGTTCGGTCTGCGAGCCCTGCCGCGAGGCACAGCGGGCAGCCGAACGCGTGCGCTATGCCGCGCGGCGGGCTGCCGGGGTCTGCGTGCGCTGCGCCGAGCCGGCGATCGGAGGCACGTCCCGCTGCGCCCGGCACGCCGCGCTGGAGGCGGAACGGGTCTCTCCCGAGCGGCGCAGCGCCGTCAGGAAGAAGCGATATGCCCGGCGGCGCGCGCGGCGGCGATGTGTGGATTGCAACGGCTTCGCGGCCGGCGCTGCCCGCTGCCCGGCGTGCGCGTACCGCTCCAATACCCGCGCGCCCGCCTGGCACGCCGCGCAGGTGGGGCCGCCGTTCTACACCGTGATCGAGCTGGCGACCGGTGAGGACCACGGCACGTATGACACCGAGGCCGAGGCGGCGGCCTGCCTGGCCTTCCTCGGGCTCCGCTTCGACCAGGTGGAGATCCTCTCCAACATGCCGCTCATGGCCCCATCGCTCACCGGCGTGCCGTAGCCCTTCCGCAACCGGGAGCGGGCCACCCGCCCAAACGCGGAGACGCGCGGGAACCCTGGGCTCCGGCGCCCGCACGTCCGACCAGGGAGATCGCACCATGAAGGCGACCGGGCTGCATCGCGATCGCCACGCCCCTCGAGACCCGCGGGGGCCCCACCCGGGCTGCCTCGTGGATGCCGGCTCCGACCCGGCTTCCACGCCGGGCGCTTCGCGCCGCGCGGGTGCGGTCTTGCCGGCATCCATCGTCTCCATCAGCGGCACCGCGCCCGCGGCACCGGCGCCACGGCCGTGCTCTGCGCCGTGCCCACCATCCGGTGCGGTAGGCAAAGCTGGCGGCCTCGCGGCAGGCACCGGGGCTGACGGCAGGCGAGAGGAGGTGAGGAGCTTTTGGAGGGGCGAACGGGAAGGGGATCGAGAGGGTCTCCTCGCCGTTCGTCAACCATCGTCAGCAACCTGGAAAGATAGGAGACACGATCATGGCGTTTGGACTCAACTCCGCGCAGATCATTGGCCGCCTCGGCGACGACGTCAGCATCAACCACCTTGCCTCCGGCGGGCGCGTGGCCAACATGAGCATCGCCACCGACGAGAGCTACATCGACCGGAACGGCGGGGGCGAACGGATCGACAAGACCGAGTGGCACCGCGTCGTGACGTTCCAGAGCGGTCTGGTCGACATGCTCGCCAAGCACGCCAAGAAGGGCCGCCTCGTCTACGTCGCGGGCAAGCTGCAGACCCGCAGGTGGCGCAAGGACGGCGAGGACTCGGACCGCTTCTCCACCGAGATCCTCCTGGTCCCCGGCGGGCGCGTACAGTTCCTGGACAAGCCCGTCGGCACCAACGGCAACGCCGCGCCTGCGTCCGATGGCGAAGCGATGCCCGCCGACGCGAACGGCTCGGCCGATCCGTCCGATACTGCGGATCCGATTCCTTTCTGAGCACCAACTTCGGCATCCTCCCTGCAACTCGGGCCGGCGCCTCGCGCGCCGGTCTTTTTTGCTGCGGGGCCAGAGTCCCCGGCCGGGCCGTGCGGTGCGGCTCGCGCTTCGCACGCCGCCCGCCGTCCCGGCGCCGCCGGGAGGCCGGGTGCCGGCCGGGACCGGGCGCATCCCACGCAGCATCCGGAGAGGTATTGCCATGCGTCCCATCCCCGCTCACGGTCCCGGCTCCGCCGGCCCGCTCGCGAGACGTGCGCGGTGAACGCCGCGCGCGTCGCCGCCGCCCTTGCCGAGCGCGCAGAGGAGGTCTGCCGGCGCTACCTGCCCAACGGCCGCAGGAGCGGCCGCTACTGGGTCGCCGGCGACATCCATGGCGCCAGGGGCCGCTCGCTCTTCGTCCGCCTGGTCCCGCCCGGCACGCGCGGCAAGTGGACCGATTCCGCCGAGGGCACGCACGGCGATCTGCTCGACCTCGTCCGCATCGCCTCCGGCGCGGGCTCGCTCCGCGCGGCGATGGCCGAGGCACGTGCCTTCCTCTCGCTGCCACCCACGCTCACCTCGGCCGGCCCCGACATCTATGATCGGACCGAGGCGGCACGCCGCCTGTGGCGGCGCTGCCGCGCCATCGACGGCACCCACGCCGAGGCGTACCTGCGCGCCAGGGCGATCCACCGCTCCCGCTTCCCCGCGCTCCGCTTCCATCCCGCGCTGCTCCATCGCGACGACGGCGGCGTGCGCCGCCTGCCGGCGCTGGTCGCCGCCGTCACCGGCGGTGACGGCACGCTCACCGGCGTGCACCGCACATGGCTGGACCCGCAGCGGCCTGCCAAGGCGGCCGTGGCGCGCCCGCGCAAGGCGCTGGGCCGCGTCCACGGCCATGCCGTCCACTTCGGCGATCCGGCTACCCGCACGCTCCTCGTGGGCGAGGGGATCGAAACGGTGCTGTCGGTCGTCACGGCGCTGCCCGACACCGTCGCGGCCGCCGCGCTCTCGGCCGGCAGCCTCGGCGCGTTCTCGCCTCCGCCCGGCCTCGCGCGGCTGATCGTCGCACGAGACAACGATCCCGAAGGCGAGCGCGCGGCGGAACGCCTCGCCCGGCGCTGCGCCCGGGCGGGCGTCGCCCCACTCGTGATCGTCCCCCAGGGGGACGACTTCAACGACGACCTGGTCTCGCTCGGTCCCGCCGCGCTTCGCGCGCGTCTCGCTCCCCTCTTCCGCCGCGCGGGAGAAGAGGGAGGGCATGAGTCCGTGTGAGCGAAGCGCGGGATGGAGAGAGCCCGCCGCAACCGCCGAACGGGAGCAATCCGATGGGACGCTACAGAACCGACCTCGCCTTCAAGCTCGCCGCCCCCGACGAGGTGAGAATCTACCGCGACGGCCAGCACATCGGCGACATCTTCAAGGACGAGGACATCCTCAATGCGGGCCGGTTCCACTACCTGATCTGGCTCGTCGAGGACTGGCGCGGGTGGAAGCGCGTGACCGAGCGCAGCCGGCTCCGCGAGACCGTCGAGCGCTGGGTCGAGACCCACCCCCTGCTGTGAGCCAGCGCCGTTCCCGCCGCCCGTACCGCACCCTTCATTGCCGCCGCCCGCGCGGAAGAGACCTCGCGACGGGGCATCCCGCCCCGCCGGACCAGGGAGAAATCGTCATGATCGTCGCCAACGCAACCCCCACCGCTTCGCCGACCGCAGCCGTCTGCGAGAGCATGGCGCTCCACGGCGCGGTACCCGAGCGCGGCGAGCTCGACAGCCGCGACGTCTGGGACGAGGACGACGCCATCGAGGCTCTGTCGGAAGCCATCCGCGTCATCGTGGACGGAGTCACCGTCGAGGGGACGCAGATGGCCGACGAGCGCGAGGCCCTGCTGTGGGGCTTCGTCAACTGCCTCCATTCCCAGATCGCCCGCCTCGACCGGACCATCGACCGCATCGTCCCGGAGATGAAGGACCTGGAGCGCGCCCAGGACGGCACAGAGGTGAAGGCGCACGAGCTGGAGACCCTGACCGATCGCGCGAAAAGCCTCGGCGACCGGCGGGACGCGTTCGAGAAGATGCGCGACGTCGCCGCCGACGCCTACCGCGTC